>JAOSJT010000001.1 GCA_027493955.1 Bacteroidia bacterium
CGGACGTCAACGCCGGATATTTCCGTATTTCGATGCGCCAACCCTGATCTTCGGTGAGATGCCAGTGCAGACGGTTCATCTTCAGCAAAGCGAGCATATCGATGGTGCGTTTGATGAAATCCACATCCATGAAATGCCGGCAGCAGTCCAGCAACAGTCCGCGCCAGGGGAAACGAGGAATATCCTGCACTGTAGCCGAGGGGACGGTCCATGCCTTCACGGTGTCCCGACCGGCGGGTGATTCAAAACGCGCCGGCAGGAGCTGGCGCAGCGTCATGACGGCATAGAACGCCCCGGCCTCGGAAGGCGCCGAAATGCGTATGCCGGCGGGGTATACACGCAGTGCGTATGCCTCGGGGGAGACCTCCGCGTTTGCTTCCATGCGCGAGAAGACGATGCTGCCCGGGGCCGCGCTTTCGCGAGGTGCGCGAACGACGGTTGGTCTGAAGGGCGAGACCTGCGCTATCATCCCGGCAAGAAATTCGGCGCTGCTGAGCGGTGCGTGCGCACCGGTATCCACGACGATGACCGTTTTCTCGGTGATGGAAAACGCGCCCGGTTGTATGATGGCCCTCGCCGGCCTCGGTATGAGCGGCGCTTCCGGCGGCGGTGCCGGGGTAGGACCCTGTGCAAGCGCAGCCACGGAAAGCCACAGGAGGACTATTGTACAGGAAAGAGCGTTACGCATCATATCAGCGGACGATTTTATCGAAAGCGATGGAACGTGACAGTTCGGAATCCTGTGTTATCGCGAGCAGTACCCAGGTTTTACTGTCCATACGCTCGTCGGCGAGCACGGAGTATTCGGCTTTCCATCCGTTGTGTGTCGGGGTGAGCACAGGCACCCATTCGTCTATGCGCAGGGAATCCGAGATCATCCCGAGCTCGACGAAGCTCTTCGCCCAACGCTTGTGTTTTTTAAGAAAATCTTTCTGTGCCCAATAGATGCGGTGCAGCGACATGATGTAGGGATATTGCTTGTCGGCGGTGAAATCCGCGCAGTCCTTCGTGCTGTTCACGAAGCGCACCCAGCCCCATTTCTCGGGCCTGTGCATGTCCACGACCCCTTGCGGCGACCACACCCAGTTATCTTCGCTGCTCCCCGGTACTTTTTCGTAGCGACCGCCCTTCACATCGTGCCGCCATTGGACGCGGGAAAAATTCACGCGCCAGGTCTTTCCGGCGAACGACGGTTTTTTCTCTCCGTGGCGATCGAACGCGCTCCAGGGTATAGCCACTTCCGCAGTCCATCCCCGATCGGTATCGGATGGATCGTTTAAAGTCCCCTGCACATGCACCGCGCTGAGCAATCCCTTGATGTCCCAGCTGTTGTCCGCAGGTCCGCCGTCGCGGTAGGGCTTGGGCAGGAAGAGATCCCACACCGTATTCAGGGCGTTCATCTCGAATTCGTAGTAATAATGATTTTTGCCGGAAGGGTTGATGAATATTTCGAAATCATTGTCGTGAAAGATGACGGCGTCCCGCTCGGTCAGGGTCCCCCATACATGCGGCTCGTCCATTTCGGCGAAAAAGTAAAAATAGCTGTCGTCCCACAGCATCTTGACGCGGGTGCGGAATCGCGGCTTCGCTTTGCCCTCGCCCTGGATGTCCACGAAATCCTCGGTCCACGGCGCGGTACCCCAGGCAGCTTCATCCATTTTTCCGTCAACGGTGATTTTCCCGCTCGCTTTCAGACAACAGTAAGTGTGGGGCACGATGGTATAGTAGGGCTCGTCGGGAACGGCGTTGAGCGCGACCAGGGAAATCCGCGGTGCTTGCCGGGGTGTTTCGATGCCGCCCCGCATGGGTGCGGAGTCCGCAACCAGGAATGAAGCAAGCAGGAGATGAAAAAATAATGGGAGCAGAGGCATCGTATTCTCCTGAATTTACTGTTGTGTGCTCCACAAGGACGACGGTTGCGGCCCCATGACAAAATGCAATGTACCACCACGCATGATGTCTTCGTGGCGTATCCAGGGATGCTCCAGGGGATTGCCGTTCAACGTCGCTGCCTGAATATAGACGTTTTCCGGAGTGTTGTTCTCGGCTTCGATGGTAAATACCTTGTCGTCACCCACATCGATGATCACGCGGTCAAGCACGGGACTGCCGATGTCATACACGCCGCCGCAGGGATTGACGGGATAGAAACCCATCGCGCTGAAGACGTACCAGGCGGACATCTGTCCGCAATCTTCATTTCCGATAAGTCCATCCGGTTGATCGTGATACATCTCGCGCATGATGCGGCGGACGAGGCGCTGCGTTTTCCACGGTTGCCCGGCGCGATTGTAGAGATATGCGATGTGATGGCTGGGCTCGTTGCCGTGTGCATACATGCCGATCAGGCCTGTGACGTCACCGGTTGCGCCCGTGCCCTCCAGATCCGAACTCTGCTCGAACAGCGAATCCAGCTTTGCGCAGAATTTTTCCCGTCCGCCCATCAGCCCGATCAGTCCGTCCACGTCGTGCGGAACGAACCAGGTGTACTGCCATGCGTTGCCTTCGGTGTATTCGTGCTGCTTGAGCGTGGAGAAGCGTGGATTGAACGGCGTGCGCCACGACCCGTCGAGATTCCGTCCGCGCATGAAACCGAGATCGGTATCGAACAGAGAGCGGTAGTATTGCGAGCGGTCGGTAAACCGCTGCGCGTCTGCGTGTTGACCAAGCAGGGTCGCGGTTTGTGCGATGCACCAGTCATCGTACGCATACTCAAGAGTTTTCGAAACGGACTCGTTTTCCTTATCGGCAGGAATGTATCGCGGCGTGCTCTGCGGGCGCAGCGTGAAGCGTATCGTTTCGTTTCTTCCTGCATCGTCACGTACTTCAAGGTGTGCGGCACGTTCTTCGCGCGTTGCCTTCATCGGCGTTGTGATGATGTTCAGACCCGGGTACAATGTCGATGTGGCCGTAATGCCGGCATCGCTGGTTACCGTGATCATCGTTGGCTGGCCGAGATGCTCCATGCACACGCGTGCGAACTGCAGCGGCCCGTCCTTGCCTTGCGCCGAACCGACATCGGTGGCCGCAAAGCGACGGCCGGAAAAACTGTGCTTGAACGTCATCACCCAATCCTGGCTTCCTGCGCGTTCGCCCTCGAGCCGGAGCGACAACGGCCGCCCGCTGTCGAACATGCCCTTGGGCAGTATCAGCGTCATGGTACCGAAAAGGTCGCCGAATTCGTCCACCATGTCCGCAGCAAAATGCAGGACGGCGCCGTTCCCCTGCGCGGTCACGACGGAGCTGTCCGCCGTACGCGGTGTGCGGAAAGAAAGAATCTCGCGGCCGTTCACCGACAGGGTGAAGAGATTTCCACCCTTATTGGTGGACATGCCTGCGAGCCAGGCGAGAGCGATGGCACCATCGCCGGCTTCCGCGGGCACGACCGCGCTGCGCCACACAATGGGCATTGCTTCATAAGTCGCTCGGGTCAGGAGGGCCTCATGCGCATCCGGATGGGAGGAATGATAGCCCAGGGTAGCGCCCGATTCCTCCGAAGCGAAACCGCTGATCACTGTGGTGATACCGGTCCAGTCCAGTGTGGAAAGAAGCGTGCGCCTGTTGTTGTTCGAGAGCACGGAGTCCACATCCAGTTCCGATGCCATCGAATAGAATTTCAGGCCGCCTTTCTCCTGCTCCGCGCTGGCTTTCATCGCCTTCAGCGCCTTGTTCGCGTCGATGCCTTCGATCCCTTTGAGTAAAGCATCGGCGATGACGGGCACGGAGTGATAGCCGATCATGCAATTCGTTTCGTTCGCATGCAGCGTCCACACCGGCAACTGACCGCTCTCATCGTAAAAGGCCAGCATGGATCGCACCCAATGCGTGACCAGCCCGGGGTTGAGAATGGTGAACAGCGGATGCAGCGCGCGGAAGGTGTCCCAGAGCGAAAATATCGTGTAATGCTCGTACCCCTCCGCGCTGTGCACACTGTCGTCTCCGCCGCGATAGCGTCCGTCGGTGTCGCTGTACAGCGCCGGAGCGAGCATGCAATGATAGAGCGCCGTCGTGAACGTGCGTCGCATCGCGTCGTCTTCCGCCGCGAAGCTGATTTGAGACAAAGCGTCGTCCCACTGTCGCCGCGCCTGCCAGCGCGCCTGGTCGAAGTCGTCGAAGTAGTCCGCCTCGGCGCGCAGATTTTCCAGGGCGTTTTCCACGCTCACGGACGAGATGCCGACCTTGACGAGCAGGGGATGCTGTGTCGCTGCGCGACCGAACGACAGAACCGCCAGCGCCGAGCGTCCGCTGAATTCATGCGAAGAACTGACGCGCCTGCCGTCCTCGCCATTTGTCACCGCGAGCACAGGCGCCGAAAACTGTGCCGCGAAATACACTCGCTGTAATGGCGCCCAGCCGCTGGAAACACGGTACCCCGTGAGGAGACGATCGTCAACCATCCGCATACCGCTCTCCACCGTACGGTCGTCCTGCCCGTATCCGAGGTCCACGATAATGCGTGCGGAGTCGCTTACGGGAAAGGTATAACGATGGAGCCCGCAGCGACGTGTGGTCGTGAGTTCCACAAGAATGTCATTATCCAGAAGGCGGACCTTGTAGTATCCGGGCGAGGCTTCCTCCCGATCATGAGAAAACGGCGAGCGATAGGTTCTGTCCACACTGCGCCAGGACGTCGTGGGCATGAACAGGATATCTCCGAGATCCGCGCAACCGGTACCGCTCAGATGCGTATGGCTGAAGCCGATGAGTGCCGTGTCGGAATAATGATAGCCCGAGCACCAATCCCACCCTTTTTTACCGGCATCGGGACTGAGCTGCACCATGCCGAAAGGTACAGTGGCGCCGGGATACGTGTGTCCATGCGCTCCCGTGCCGATGAAGGGATTCACGTACTCCACCGCCGACGACTGCGCGGTCAGAAAGAACGTCGGAATGCACAGGAGACTTGCTGTGATAAGGATTGGTCTGAAATATCGCATGCTCACTCGCGGATATGAAGGCCCGAAAAGCGATTTAAAATTGCGAAAATCCGTACAAATAAAATATCACTCGTCAATCTTTACGCTGGACGAAAGGCAAGGATGCGTCGGTGTGAACGGAGCAACTCTCCGTCCATCCCTCGTTCCACGCTCCTCACCTGCGTTGCTCCGATCCCGCGTTCTTACCTTTTCACCGTTTCACCATTTCACCTTTTCACGAAATCACGTCTTCAGCACGATTTTTATGCAACAGAATTCGTAAATCGTAAGTAGTAATTCGTTTACCCTCTTGTCAGGGGTTTGTACTTGATCCGATGCGGCTGATCGGCGGCGATGCCGAGGCGTTCGCGGCGGTTCTGCTCGTACATCTTGTAGTTGCCGTCGAACCACACCGCGGTACTGTCACCCTCGAAGGCGAGAATATGTGTGGCGATGCGGTCGAGGAACCAGCGGTCGTGGGAAATCACCACGGCGCAACCCGCGAAATTCTCCAGGGCGATTTCGAGTGCGCGCAGTGTGTTGACGTCCAGGTCGTTGGTCGGTTCGTCGAGCAGCAGCACGTTGGCGCCTTCCTTGAGCGTCTTGGCCAGATGGACCCGGTTGCGCTCGCCGCCGGAGAGCATGGTCACAAGCTTCTGCTGATCCGCGCCGCTGAAATTGAAGCGTCCGACGTAGGCGCGCGAATTCATCTCGCGATTGCCGAGCCGGACGATGTCATCGCCGCCGGAGATTTCCTGGAATATCGTTTTCTCGGCGTCGAGCGGCCTGCGCTGGTCCACATATCCGAGCCTGACCGTGCTCCCCACGTTGAAGCTGCCGGCGTCCGCTTCGATTTCACCGGTTATCATGCGGAACAACGTCGTCTTGCCCGCGCCGTTGGGACCGATCACTCCCACGATCCCGCCGGGGGGAAGAGAAAATGTCAAATCCTCAAACAGCAGCTTATCACCGAAGGCCTTGCTGACGCCCTGCGCTTCGATCACGACGTCGCCGAGGCGCGGACCGGCGGGGATGAAGATTTCCATCTCCTCATTGCGTTTTTCATGTTCCTCGCTGAGCATTTTCTCATAGGCCGAGATGCGTGCCTTGCTCTTCGCATGGCGGCCTTTGGGATTCATGCGCACCCATTCCAGCTCTTCGGCCAGCGCACGCTGACGCTTGGATTCCTGCTTCTCCTCCAGCGCCAGACGTTCGCGTTTCTGTTCCAGCCAGGATGAGTAGTTGCCCTTGAAGGGAATGCCCTCGCCGCGGTCGAGCTCGAGTATCCAGCCCGCCACGTTGTCGAGGAAATAGCGGTCATGCGTCACGGCGATGACGGTTCCGGGGTATTGCCCGAGATGCTGTTCCAGCCAGGCCACGGACTCGGCGTCAAGGTGGTTGGTCGGCTCGTCGAGCAGCAGCACGTCCGGATGCCGCAGTAGCAGGCGGCACAGCGCTACGCGACGGAGTTCGCCGCCGGACAGCGTGGAAATGGAGGCCTCGGGCGGGGGACAGCGCAACGCGTCCATCGCCATTTCAAGACGCGAATCAAGATCCCAGGCATCGAGCTGATCAATGCGCTCCTGCAGCTTGCCCTGTTTCTCCAAAAGGGCATCGAAATCCGCGTCGGGTTCGGCGAATTGTGCGCTGACCTCTTCGTACGCTTTGAGCAGATCCACGATTTCCTGCACGCCCTCTTCGACGATCTCTCTGACGGTTTTCGCGGGATCGAGCTGGGGCTCCTGCGGCAGATAGCCGAAAGTGATGTCTTTGTTCGAGGTTATCGTGCCGAGATAGTCGTCGTCCTCCCCGGCGATGATGCGCAGCAGTGTGGACTTGCCGGCGCCGTTGAGACCCAGTACGCCAATTTTGGCGCCGTAGAAAAACGAAAGGTAGATATCCTTCAGCACCTGCTTGTTGGGCTTGTGGATTTTCCCTACACCCACCATCGAGAAAATTATTTTATTGTCGCTCATGTACGTGAACCGTTGTTGTGAAAAATGAAAGATACGGCGGCGGACGTGATCGGTGAAAGTGCGGGTTGAGACGAGACGATCCGACGCCTCCCCCATCCCTGTCGGACATTCAGATCGGACTAGCCAGAAAACCGATTTGCTTCGTATCTTGCATTGATATCGGATGAACCGGAGTCCTGGGTATGAAAAAACTTCTCATTCTTGGAGCGGGCACGGCGGGAACGCTGATGCTGAATAAATTGCACGACCTGCTCGATCTCGATCAATGGCAGCTCACCATCGTGGATCAGTTCGAAAGTCATTACTATCAACCGGGGTTTCTCTTTATCCCCTTCGGCGTGTATACACGCAAGGACGTGGTCAAGCCCAAACGTGATTTCTTTCCGCCCGGAGCAGAGGTGATCATGTCGCGCATCGAGCGTATCGAACCGGAGCAGCGACGCGTCCTGCTCTCGAATTCGGTGGTGCTTAATTACGACGTGCTGATCATCGCAACCGGTGCCAGGATAACGCCGGCGGAAACGGAAGGCCTGCTCGGCGATCAATGGTTCAAATCCATTTTCGATTTCTATACGATCGAAGGTGCATGCGCTCTCGCGGACTTCTTCAGGCATTGGGAGGGCGGCAGGCTTGTGGTGAACGTCGCCGAAATGCCCATCAAATGTCCCGTGGCGCCGCTGGAATTTGCTTTCCTCGCGGATTGGTGGTTCACCGAGCGCGGCATGAGGAACAGCGTTGATATACATTTCGTCACTCCGCTCCCCGGCGCCTTCACCAAGCCACGCGCCTCCGCGGTGCTGGGCGACATTCTCGGAAAAAAGAACATCGGTCTGACCACGGAGTTCAACATTGGTCGCGTGGATAACGAGAAGAAAACCATTGTGTCCTGGGACGACACCGAAATTCCTTTCGACGTGCTCGTCAGCATACCTACGAATATGGGTGACGCGGCGATCGAACGGTCAGGGATGGGTGACGAGCTGAATTTCATTCCCACGAACAAAGCCACTCTGCAATCCCTGGAACATGAAAATATTTTCGTCATCGGTGATGCCACGAATCTACCGAGCTCCAAGGCCGGTTCGGTAGCGCATTTTCAGGCGGATATTCTGTGCGAGAATCTTCTGAGCTTCATCGACGAGCGTCCCATGCGCGGGCGCTTCGACGGGCACGCGAATTGCTTCATCGAATCCGGCTTCGGCAAGGGAATACTGATCGATTTCAACTACGACACGGAACCACTTCCCGGAAAATTCCCTCTGCCCGGTATCGGGCCGTTTTCTTTGCTCGAGGAAACGGAGATGAATCATTACGGCAAAATCATGTTCCGCTGGATGTACTGGAATTTCCTGCTGAAAGGCAAGGAACTGCCGATCGAATCGCATATGTCCATGTATGGCAAAAGGCTGTAAGATGGAGGACAACGAACGGCTTCAGCGACAAATCGACGAGGTCAACGGCAAGCTCGACCTCATTCTGGGGGAACTCGCGTTGCAGCGACGGCACCGCCAGGAAATGCAGGATCTTCAGGACGATCTCATGCGCGTCGCGCGCGACATGTATCACGTCACTGTGCGCGAGCTCGAGAATATTCACGATGAAGTGAGCACCGGCGATATCGCCTATCTGCTCAAGAAGCTGCTGCGCAATGTGAACAACATCACCGCGGCCTTCGAACAGATGGAAAGCATCCGCGGGTTTCTTGAGGATTTCGCTCCGGTTTCACGCCAGCTGTCGCTCGACCTTATGCGAAAGCTTCACGAAGTGGAGCAGAAGGGCTACTTCGATTTCATGCGCGAGTTGTTCGCTGTGGCCGAAAGGGTGGTGACCACCTACAATGCCGACGACGTCCGTCGACTCGGTGAGAACATTGTCACGATACTCGACACGGTCAAAAACCTGACGCAGCCGGAAATGCTGCGCGGAGTCAACAACGCCCTGAATGTGTACAGCAACCTCGACATCGTCGTCGCAGAGGATAAATCCCTCCTAAAACTTCTGCGTGAAATCAACACACCGGAAGCCCGCCGCGGCCTGGCGTTCATGATAGAATTTCTCAAAAAACTCACACCCGCCGCCGGGGACCCCTCAACGATTCTTCCACACGACAATACACCCCAACAGCAGGAGCATTGATGGAAACACGTGAATTCGCAGGGAAAGCAATCGCACTCGATGCGGACGGCCACATGGCGAATCGCGCCGAGTGGACCGAAGAAATCGCGGCCGCGATCGCAGCGGACGAAGGCATAGCGGAACTGACGCCGCGTCACTGGCTGGTGATCAATTTCATGCGTAAGGCTTTCGACGAAAAAGGCGACGCGCCGTCCATCCGCCGCCTCACCAAGGAGAGCGGTGTAGACACCAAGGAACTCTACGATCTGTTTCCGAAAGGTCCTGCGAGGAAGGCCGCGAAAATCGCCGGTCTCCCGAAACCCACAGGTTGCATTTAACTATTTCAGGAGCTCAGCACATGGCGGAACCCATTGAAAAAGTATCCATCATCGTTTCGCGCGGCTCGCTCGACGGTGTATATCCTGGCCTGATCATGGCCAACGGCGCCCGTATGGAGGGTATTGAAGCAACCTTGTTCTTTACTTTTTTTGGTCTCGACGCCATCATCAACAAGCGCATGGACAAGATCAAGGTGGCCACAGTCGGGAATCCGGGGATGCATCTGCCGACCATACTCGGCGCCATCCCGGGAATGTCGGCATTTGCCACTGCGCAGATGAAAAAGGAAATGGAAAAACTCGACATTCCCCCGGTCCGTGAGTTCATCGAGATGATTCACGATGCCGGTTGCCGTCTCTACGGCTGCAAGGCTTCCGTTGACATGTTCCATTTGACCAAAGCGGATTTTTGTCCGCAGGTCGACGATATCATTTCCGTGGGACAGTTCTACGAGATGTCTGCCGGAGCCCAGATCATCTTTACCTGATCCGAGTACGCCATTGACGCAAACATGCCGCGGGTAACACCGCGGTTTTTTTTTATCATCCGGAGACGCATGTCTGCTTTCGCCCGAACTCCTTGTTCCTCGCGCGAATCACGTAATGTAAAGCCGTACTTGAGAAGCGTGACGTTCACGTGAAAGCTTCATAGTCTCACCTGTTGGCCACAGCCGCATCCGCGCGATCCGTAGCGGACGCAGCGTTTCGTCCTGATCGGAGTCGCCATGGCGGGATCGTGGTGCCCCGTTTTTCAAACGACTCATCGCGTGCTCTGCAGTTCGTGAATTTTCCTGAACAACAGATCGCGGGCGAACTCGGTGAAACGGCCCGGCTTCCGGAAACCCGATACGAATGGCACATCCGGAACACCCACGGGTGTGTGCAGGATTTCGTAGTGACCGCGGCTATGCAGGAACACACTGCGCTGCATGTCTTCGCGCATTTCGGGGACATCGAACACCAGTTCAGCTTTATCGCCGATGGATTCCATGGTGTGGTACTGGTCATCCGTGGTAAGGAGTGCGCTTCGGACCGGTGTGCCGTCGCCATCATGCGCCTGATGGAGGGGAACGACGGTTTTCTTCAGAACGAGGTCGTTGCCAAAATCGATGGCGACCCAATCCACTTCCCAGAAGTGGCGCCCGAATTCGAGTTTTACCTCGGCATAGCCGTCGGGCGTTGGAGAGACGGGAAGCTCCAGCACATCGTGCCGCATTGCGAGCGGACCGGCAATGTTGAAGTAGTCCCGCAGTTCCCAGCTCTGGTCATTCCGCACAGAAACGGCGATCGGTATGTGCTGATCGCGCGACCAGGCGAGCAATTTTTCCGCTTCGGCCGTTTTCTGCTGTTCGACCCATGCGCCGTACGTGCTGCCGAAATGCTCGTAGAACGCACTCAGAGTATAGTCCAGCCAGAAGCAGTTCTTTGCGCGTATGAGCAGCTTTGCGCGCTGTGCGTCCGCGGGGCAGGGAAAGCGCAGGACCACGCCGTCAACCAGCGGACCATGTTTCTGAATTCTGCTGTCATAGGGCCGCCCGTCCTCGTAGCGCACGAGCCCGAGTACATCTTCACCTTCAAGACTGACGGCGGATGCAGGAGCAACGGGCTCCGCGCTCGCATGGATTTGGCCATACTTGTCGATAAACGTGCGGACGCCTTCGGGATGATCGATGACCCACAGCTCGGCAAGGTTCGTATGCTGAACCTCGCGAACCTCGTTGGTCAGTCGAACGCGGTACTGCTCGTCCACCGCGCGCAGGTGGGGCAGATGCAGGTAGTCGTCCCGTTCAATCGGGGGATATATCGCACCGCTGTAAATTTCTCCCTCGAGCCGCGTACCTGTGCTGTCGTACGCATAGACGAAGGGACAGGACTTTTTCGTTGCGAGTGCGATAGCCGAGACAAGAACCAAAAAACCAAGCAGGCCAAGAAACACGTTTGCTGCGACAGCCCCCGGTCTCGGTTCATCAAATTCCGCTTTGACTATCGCCCGCTGCGGGATGTGCAGCACCTGTTGCGTAGTGTTCAGACCGTACGATGAATCGACATGCACCCTGTAGGTGCGGGTATCGCTCATCCTCTGGTTGTCCTTGTAATACCGTGTCGTTCCGTCGACATTGCGGGTACTCACGCGGGAGAAGAGCAGCGTGTCCCCCCTGATGACCGGGTAGAAGATCGGATACTCTTGACCGCGATAGACCAGTGTCCCGCTGCCTTCGGATATGAGTGTCTCCGGATCGTACTGTACCTCCACGCGGTTATACGTGGAGCAGGCGTGCAGCAGCGCAAGCGAAAGCAGTATGCACCATGCACGCAGATTTTTGTGAGTGAAGAACATATTCGCCTCCATTCTGGCTCTGTTTCGTACCGCCGATGCGCTCCGGCGTTCACGAAATCAGATGTGTGATTCTATCGCATCAGGAGTGCGGAGGCCGCATCGTACGAGTTTGCGAAAATGCGATCTCGCCGCCTCTCGTAGTGCCTGACGGACTGAATCCAGTGAATGTATCTCGATCATGCATGACGCATGAAGAGAGCGCGGTATATTGCCCGTCACCCGGGTGCGGGGGTCAGGAGCGGGAAGATAGGGTCTGGTAATCGAACAACTTCAGTATACCTCTCGATATCGATACGGTCAATGGGTGGTAGCACCTATTTTTATATTTTTCCCTGGTGCTGACCACGCTGAATCCAGGATGACCCCCGCTTCGGTCACATCTGAAATGGTGTGCGCCAGGTAACAGATTGTGCTGCGATGTGTCAATTAACGGTAAACCGAATGTTCGACAGAAGGAAACGGTGTGTCCATCATCAACTCTCGCATTCCTCCTTTCGCAGCGGCCCTCGTGATCGCGATTTGTCCTTGTGGGAATCCGCTGCTCTCACAAACACACGAACCGCTACCCCTGCCGCACGTACGCATTGACACCCATGGCCGGACTATACCCGACGATCCGAAAATCAACGCGCGAATGGAAATCTTTGCCGTGCCTGATTCTTCGATCTCCGGTGGAATCGAGCGCGTGTACGACGGACCGATAGGCATCGAACTGCGCGGGACCTCCTCTTTGGGGTGGCCGAAAAAACAGTATGGCGTCAAAACGCGCGGTGCCGATGGCAAGAGTATCAGCGTTTCGCTCCTCGGTCTCCCGGAAGAGGAAGACTGGATTCTGAGCGCGCCCTACACAGATCGCAGCGCTTTGCGCGACGCGCTCGCCTGTACGCTGGCGCGTGACATGGGATGGTACGCAAGCCGCTTCCGTTACTGCGAACTCACGCTGAATGGCTTGTATCAGGGTGTGTATTTACTGATGGAGAAAATCAAACGCGACGGTAAACGAGTCGACATCGCAAAACTTTCGGCGCAGGACAATGATGGTGATGCCGTGACGGGCGGCTACATCCTGAAATTCGATTACATCGATGCGGACGAGGTAGGATTCTACGGTGCCGCCGATTCCCCGGGCTCCTTTCTCTACATCCATGTCTATCCCGAGGCGACGGACATCACTCCGTCGCAGCGCGGATACATTCAGGATTTCATACGGAGCTTTGAAGCGGTGATGCATTCTCCGCAGGCATCGGACGCACTCAATGGATACGCAACGTATATCGATGTCGCATCCTTCGTGGATTATCTCCTTCTCACGGAACTCACGAACAACATCGACGGCTACATCCGGAGCTGCTACATGCACAAGGACAGGGACAGCAGCGGAGGGAAGCTGACGATGGGGCCGGTGTGGGATTTCAATTATTCGATGGGGGCGGCGCATGAACGCGGCGGGCGCTTCTCCGACGGCTGGCGTATTCATCGCAATCAGGTTCCGTTCTGGTGGCATGTGCTGCTGCGCGACACGGCGTTCGTCGCCCGGCTCGGCGCCCGATGGGCGGAACTCAGGAGTACACTGTTCGACGAACATCGCCTCTTTTCCTGGATCGATTCGGTGACACAGGTCATCCGTCCCGCGTTGACCCGCGATCATGCGCTGTGGCGTTCCTTCGATACCTACATCTGGCTCGATGCCTGGCGCAGCCGCGGCATCGATGAGGAGGCGGATTTCCTGAAATCCTGGCTGCACGACAGACTGCGCTGGATAGATGCACATCTCCCCGGCATAACGCAATGGCGTCCCGCACCGGAAGTCGACGCGCTCCACCGTTTGCTTTCGGTGTACCCGCAACCGTGCGGCGATATCCTGCATTCGGAATTTACTCTTGGCATGTATGGCAATGTCTCACTTTCGGTCGTCGACCTCTTTGGTCGAAAGCGCGTGTCTGCCTCTGCGGGTATACTGGGGATCGGAGGGCATAGCGCCTCGCTGAACCTGAACGGACTTGCCACGGGTGTGTATGTGTTGCGGCTGCATGTCGGGTCGGAAATCGTCGACGCCCGCACCATTACAATAACACGATGAGGTTATTGTGAAGCTCCCGAAGCCCACGATACTTTTTCTTGTCATAGCATGCACCTTGCAGATGATGCCGGACTTGCAGGCACAGTGGATGCTGCGCCTGGATGCGGGACTGCTGCAGGGTAACGCGATCGTCGGACCGGCGTCCGCGGATCTTACCGAAGCAGCCCGCACAGGTGTACTGCTGGGCGGCGGAGTTGAAGTACCGGCTACAACGCGACTTACCGTCTCGTTGGAGGCGGCCTGGAGGGAACGGGGCGTCTACCGCTACTATCGTGAGCAGATGGTGGAGGAGCACCGCTATCGGTGTGTGGACGCTTCCGCGGTGCTGCGCTGGTCGCCGGCGGATGGTGCACTGCGTCCGCATGCGCTGCTGGGAGCGGGACTGAGCTTCATACTCGATGCCCTTGTACAGTTCGGCTTTCATGAGCACTTCAATTTCATTCAGGGAACGGACGGGATACGCACGACCGTGCCCTTCGTCGTGCTTGGAGCCGGATTGCGGTATCAGCTGCCCGGTGCTCCCACCGTGGGAGTCGAGGGCGCCTGGCAGCCCTTCTTGTCGGATATCTACAGAAATGCTGCGGCGGGCGGACATTCGTTCAAGGCGCGCGATGTGCTGGTGTCTTTCTCGATCGCGCTGCCGCTTGGTGTCGAGGATCGGGATTGAGCGGGTGCGTCGCACCGCGAGACCAGCGCGACTGCGAGAGATCGCCCTCCTCCTCCGAAACTCCACGATCATGCCCTACAACCGCTGTCCGTCCACCTTTGTCCGGCCGCCTAGCTCCACAGCATTGAATTCCGTTGATGCGCTGCGTACTTTTTCCTGTTGAATTCCACTCACCCGAAAGGAACACGCAATGACTTCATACATCCCCGAAGGCTGGGGCACGATGTCGCCCTACCTCGTCATGAAAAACGCCGCCGCGGCCATCGATTTCTATGTCGCCGCCTTCGACGCGGAGATACTCTCCCGCATGAACATGCCGGATGGCGGTGTGGGGCACGCCGAACTACAAATCGGTAATTCGAAATTCATGCTCGCGGACGAATTCCCGGATCAGGGATATCTGGGTCCGGAATCCATCGGCGGGACGCCGGTGAGTTTTATGCTGTACGTGCAGAATGTGGATGCCGTGTTCGCGCGCGCCGTCGCCGCCGGAGCCACGGCGCTGCGTCCGGTGGAGGATCAGTTCTACGGCGACCGCGTCGGTTCGGTGAAGGACCCTGCCGGTCACATCTGGTCCATCGCCACGCATATCGAGGATGTGCCCTCGGATGAAATTGACCGGCGATTCAGGGAGATGATGAGCGGGCAGTGAATATGATGCAATGACAAGGATTGCCTCACCGAGCTCCGGAGGCTGAGGGTATCCGCCGAGCCGGTTCGTAGAGTGGCTGCAAAAAAATCGGCGCGGGGTATGTACCCGCGCCGATTCTGATATCCTGCTGCGTAGTATGGTGAGTTACTTCACCACCACCAGACTCCGTGTCTCCACGGCGTTCGAGGTTTGCAGGCGATAGAGATAGGTGCCAGCGGGCAACTGCGAAGCGACGAATTGCGCTTCATGAACACCCGGCGGCAGGGCGCCGTCCACGAGGGTTTTCACAAGCCGCCCCTGAATGTTGTACACGGACAGCTTTGTCTGCCCGCCCGGCACGCTGAAACGGATATTCGTCACAGCACCCGCGGTGAGCGACACGGGATTCGGGTAATTCTGCTCCAGCGCGAATCCCGCCGGCACACCGCCGCGGCTTACGCTCACGGGTGCCTGCACGAACAGCGGCAGGGTTTCCCATTCGCCCTTCAAAATCAGAGCGCTGTCCGAACGCCGCACACCGAACCACTGTTCGAGCACGCTGGCGTAGGTTTGCTTGAAATCATACTGCTGCTTGATGTCGCCGTTGCGGTCCAGATCCGAGAGATTGGGGTTGTCGCCGTAGATACCACCGTGGACCTCCGGTCCGACGAACAACATCGGCGCAGCGGTGCCGTGGTCGGTCCCCGCAGTACCGTTCGCATCCACGCGGCGACCGAACTCGGAAATCGTCATCACCGCTACGCGGTCCTGCACACCGAAGAGCTTCAGATCGTCGAAGAAGGCGGCGATGGCGTTCGAAAGATTGCCCAGCAACTGTGTATGCCGCGGAGTGCTGCCGCTGTCCTGCTGCGCGTGCGTGTCGTAACCCTTCTGCGACACAACGTAAATCGGTGTTTCCAGTCCGCCCGCGATGAGGCGCGCCACGATTTTCAGGCGCTCGGCCACATCGTTGCCGGTCGGATAGACGTTGTTGTTCGTTACCGTGTTCGCGGCATCGCGGACGGGACGCGCGTACTGATTCGCCTCGAGTGCGATGTTGCGGATGTATTCCAACTCGAGCCCCGCGGGAGTGCTTGTATCCGGCGGATCGCCGCCACTGATGTCCGTGCCGGAGATGATGCGGTAGAAGGTCTCGGGATCGTAAATGGCCATGCTCATGCCCATGGCGTGACCCTGCATCATCAGCGACGTTGTGGTGCCGATTTCGATGGCGAGCGGATGCTCGGGTGTGACCGACGGATCGGGATAGCCGGGGAAGCGATGGTCGAGATAGCGGCCGAGCCAGCCGTCTTCCAGAAAGGTGTTCTGATCCACGGGGGAATTGTTGTTGCTTCCGGTGAACCAAATGTCCGTTGAACGGAAATGCGAACGATTGGGATTTGCGTAACCCACATTCTGTACCACGGCAACCTGGCCGTCTTTGTACAGGCGATCAATACCGGTGAGCGCGGGATGGAAGCCCAGCGTGTCGTTGATACGCAGGGAATTGGTGATTGCCAGACTCCCGCGCGCATTGTGGTACAGGCTGTCTTCAAAAGGGACAATGGTGTTCAGTCCGTCGTTGCCGCCATCGAGTTGTATGACGACGAGTACACGCCCGGTGCCGGCGGACATCGCCGCACGGGCAAGCGAAGGTGCGTTTGCATAGGCCTTGACCGCGAAGGGGTCGAACATGCCGATGGTGCTGGTCACCACGCCGGCCGCGATGCCGGTTTTGACGAAGTCTCTGCGTTTCATAACTGTGTCCTCGATTCGTTGTGGTGATGGCTTCAGCAGAGTTGCGACTCGCTCAGGCGCAGGATGGCCTTGAGCAAATCCTTGATGTGTCCGTCCGCGCCGGGAAGGTTGATATTCCACTCATATTCCGGCGCTCCGGCGAGCAGTTTGTCGAGCAGAATTTCGAATTGATTCGTGCTCAGTTTGAGCGGCACCATGTAGGCCAGCAGATCGGATATCATCTGTCGCGCGTTGTTCGGATCGGACAGGGTGGAAACAAAGGCAACCGGGTCAACGCTGAATTTCGGGGTGGGGCGCATGGTGCCGAGTACGAGCTCGTCCGCCACCGACCAGCGGCTCGCGAGACGGCTGGCACTGATCCAGTTGCGATACCCGGGCCAACCCTTGACGTTGGGAGCTTCGAGGAGTTGCAAGCCGAGCGCGGTGCACACCTGATAGATGTAGCGCACGTTCGTCGTGGAAATATTCATCTGCCGGATACTGCCGATGTAATACTCCATGGGCGACGTTACGTGCGCACCGATGTTGGCGGTTTCGAAGAAATGCTCGCTCTTGAGCAGTGTTTCGAGAACCGGACGGATCACCCAGTTGTTTGCGATGAGAATGTCCGCAAGCTGTGTGATGATGGTTTCATCGGCGATTTCATACACGAATTCGCGATACAGTTTGCGACAGATGAACCCCGCCACTTCACGCGGATGCTCTTCGAAAATGATATCCACGATGTCCGCATACCCCCAATTTCCTGTGCGGCCCATGAAGGTTTTGTCCGTGCTGTCGTAACGGTTGGCGATGAAGGCGGCTTCGCTCTGATGGTACTTTTTGGTGCCGACGGGACTGGTGCCGGTTTCTTTCAGTGTCCATCCGGTGAGTGCGCGTGCGGCCTGCTTGATGTCCTCTTCGGTATAACCGTTGCCTTCGCCAAGTGTGTGGAGTTCCATCAACTCGCGCGCATAATTTTCGTTCGGGCGCTGCCGCGTGTTGTACCACCCATCGAGATAGATCAGCATGGCCGGGGAAATGGTCACGTCCTTGACCATTTGTTTGAAATTCCCGAGCATGTTCTTTCTGAACAAATCGATGAACCAGTAGTTGAATTGCGGCTGCCGTACGGTGGTGGATTCCGTGGCCCAATGATCGTGCCAGAACAGCGTTATTTTTTCCCGGATGGAGCGGTCCTGATTCAGGAGCAGTCCCGTCCACCAGTCGCGCATCTCCGCCATGCGTTCGTTGTTCGTTCTGTCGTTGTTGGTGTTGTCGTACCAGTACTCCTCAGTGACCCAGCTGCCCGGTGGGTTCGGTGCGGCTGTGTCGGCGAGCAGGAGGTCCACCATCTGCGCCGGGGTCTTGGTAAGAGCGAAGTCGATGTCGCTCCGCGTCGCACCGAACATGGTTCTGCGCAGGAGGTATCCGGCGCGCTGGCGGTCCCAGGGCTTTTCCGGAGAAGGGGTGTACGGGGTAAGGCCCGCCGTGACAAGACGGGGCAGGGCAAGCGGCTCCGGCAGACCCTTGAGACTGGCGTCGCGTTCGGCGAGCACGCGCGCGTGGACGCGTGCGGCATCGGCGTGCGCCGCCATCCCGCCGCCGGTGCGGCTCTGTGATGGGACACTGGCACGAGGTTCCATAGTGGCTTCCTGATTATTCTGAAATGGCGGCAGGCAATTAATAGCAGACATGATATGTCCGAAAACGGAAATAGTCAAGTGGCTGCATTTGCCAGGTGCGGAACGGTCAAGGTGCGGAGTGGGGTTCGGGGAAAAAAGATGGACAGCGGTACGCTCGAAAATGTTACATCCGTCCTCTCGGCATTCCTCGCGGCACACGCTGCGGCAAAGCCGACGCGGATGCGCACGGGACGGTGCCGCGTGCATCAATAGTAGTTCCCGCCAACGACGCGGGCGCTATTCTCTGAAATCATCGTTACCTTGCATCAGGAAAAACCGACAGGAGTACACCCCCATGCGCATCGCCGCCGACATCAACATTCCATGCATTGAAATAGCCCTCGACGGGGTGGGTGAACTCCGCCGCTTCGACTCCCGCAATCCGGATGAACTGCGTGCTGCGCTCCGCGGCGCGGATGCTCTGCTCTGCCGCTCCACGATCCGTGTCAATGAGGAACTGCTCCGCGACAGTAATGTGCGCTTCGTCGCTACCGCGACGTCCGGAGTGGAGCATCTCGACATCGCGGCGCTGGAAGCCAGAGGAATTACCGTCGCGTCCGCCGCGGGAAGCAACGCGCGTTCCGTGGCTGATTGGCTTACCGCATCGCTCTTTTTCCTTCGAAGTGATTCGTTGCTCATGTTCGAAGGAGCAAGCATCGGCATCGTGGGCGTGGGCCACGTCGGGAAGGCGGTGTACCATGCGGCCAAAGCCCTCGGACTCTCCGTCGTCCTCAATGACCCGCCGAGGGAACAGCGAGGCGAAAAACCCATACCGGGCGAAAATATCGTGTTTTCCTCGTTCGACCGCGCGCTCGACTGCGACATCCTGACCCTGCACGTGCCTCTCGAACGCGGCGGTCCCTTCCCCACGTATCAGATGATGGATATGGCGCAATTCAACCGATTGGGCGACGGCGGCATCTTTATCAATGCCGCACGCGGTGACGTCATGCGTTCCGACGCAGCCCTGCTCTACGCCGACGGGGGAGACATTATCGTGCTGGACGTCTATCCGAATGAACCCGACATCAATCCGGCCTTTCTCAAACAGGGACACATCGTGACCGCGCATATCGCCGGCCACTCCTACGACGCCAAACTCCTCGGCACCCAAATGGTGTACGACGCTCTGTTTGCCTGGATGGGACGCGTCCCGCGCTGGAGGCATGAGGCCCATCTTCCCGACCTGCAACCGGTATCGTTCAGCGGCCGCGATGCCTTCAGTCCTTTCGACGAAGTGTATGACGTCACGCGGCAGATTTACGACATCTTCGATGATTACTCACCGATGTTCGGTATGTACTTCGAGGCACCCGAACACCGCGTTGCGTATTTCGAACGCATCCGCGCCGAGTATCGCGTCCGCAGGGAGTTCCACCGCGCCACGGTGAAAGCCGGCAGTCTGTCGCGCGATGCCTGCGATATACTCGGAGAACTCGGCTTCCGTATCGAGCCGTAGCGCGCACTCCGTCGCTCCGGGCACGCCGCCCGCAACCTTTCCTCCTCCTCGTGCATCCAACGGGTATGTAACGGAGGAACGTATGTCTCTCGAAATAACACACGACACGATAATCGAAGATCTGGTAAGCGCATATCCCAAATCCGTGGTCTACCTCATGGATCACGGCATTCGCTGTCTGCGTTGTGGTGAACCGATCTGGGGTACGCTTGCCTCGGCCATGGAGGAGAAAAACATTCCGGTCGAACGCCAACACGAACTCGTGCAGGGACTTCGGGACTACCTCCTCCAGGCCAGCTCTCAAGACACAGGAAAAGACGCATGAAAAACGTACAAAAAAAGCGCCCATCCTCTTCGCAGAAATCGTCCGGAGGGATAAGCCCCTTCGCCTGGGTGATCACCGGCTTCGCGGTGGTGATCGTCGCGATACTCGTCATCGATAAATTACACGAAGCGGAACCCACGACCATACAGCGGCCCGCGGCTGGTGTACAGCAGGGGCAGCAGGGAGGCATGGGCTCCGCGCCGGCCTTTGAACTCCCGGATATTCGTGGCAAGAAAAAATCGCTCGATGCCTACAAGGGCAAGGTCGTCATGCTGAATTTCTGGGCGACATGGTGCGGACCCTGCAAGCAGGAAATTCCCGATTTCATCGAATTGCAAAAAGAGTACCGGGACCAGGGTTTCGAAATTGTCGGTCTCTCGCTCGATCAGCCCGGACAGGAAGACGTTGTCAAACGCTTCGTCAGGGAAAAGGGCATCAACTATGACGTGCTCTTCGACAATGGCTCTGTCGCTCAGGCCTACGGCGGTGTCCGCAGCATCCCCACCACCTTTCTGATCAACAGGGACGGCGAAATCGTCAGCTCCAAAGTCGGCCTGCAGCCCAAATCCGCCTGGGCCACCGCGATCGAAGCACTGTTATAGCCTGTCCGCCCCAAGCGCATGTGAGTCGCTGAGACGGGATGAACCGTGATCGTGAAGAGGTAAAGGGTGAAGGGTAAAGAGTAAAGAGTAAAGGGATCCTTTTCGTAACCATTTCACCTTTTCACCCTTTCACCCTTTCACCATCCCCCCCGCGATTTGTTCACATCTCTCTCGTCGCTACATTTCCTTCCGAAGCAGATACAACATCCGGGAGCGGTATGGAAGAATTGCTCACACGTGAAGACCTTGAAGCGGCAGCGGAGCGCATCCGTCCCTTCGTTCATCGCACTCCCGTACTGACCTGCTCCGCTATCGATGCGCTGTGTGACGCGTCGCTGTTTTTTAAATGCGAAAACTTCCAGAAAGTGGGTGCTTTCAAGTTTCGCGGAGCGACCAATGCCGTGCGTACACTCGGTGATGCGGAGGCGCGGCACGGTGTCGCCACGCATTCTTCGGGCAATCACGCTGCCGCACTGGCGCTTGCCGCGCGCATGCGGGGAATTCCGGCGTACATTGTCATGCCCGAAAATGCCCCGGCGATAAAGAAGGCCGCCGTCGCGGGCTACGGAGCGCATATCACCTACTGCGCGCCGACCTTGCAGGCCCGCGAGGAAACGCTCGGAGAAGTATTGGCCGCAACCGGCGCGGCAGAAGTCCATCCGTACAACGACCTTCGTGTCATTGCCGGACAGTCCACCGCCGCGTGCGAACTGCTGGAGGACGTTCCGCAGCTCGACACCGTCATGACGCCCGTCGGGGGTGGCGGCCTGCTCAGCGGGAGCGCACTCGCGGCCTTTCATTTTTCCCCTGCCTCCTCCGTGATTGCCGCGGAGCCGGAGGGCGCCGACGACGCGGCCCGAAGCTTCCGGGCCGGGCATATCATTCCCTCCGTGCAGCCGAAGACCATTGCAGACGGTCTGCTCACGTCGCTCGGATCCCATACCTTTGCGATCATTTCCCGCTATGTCCGTGATATCGTCACCGTGGACGACAAGGCCATTATCGCGGCCATGCGCCTGGTGTGGGAGCGCATGAAAATCGTCATCGAGCCGTCTGCCGCTGTACCGCTCGCAGCTGTTCTGCAGGGTATGGTCGACACAGCCGGCAAACGTATTGGCATCATTTTCTCAGGCGGCAACTGCGATCTCGATCACCTGCCCTGGGCGGACAAGCGCGCAGGGGCACTATGACGTCTGCATACGACGCCCTGTTTCTGGATGCGGACGACACCATCCTCGACTATCCCGCCGCGGAGCGCGCGGCCTTTACCGCCACCGTCGCCGCCTTTGGACTGCCTGCCGGCGATCTCTGCTATCACGCTTACCGGAAGCACAACTCGGCCGTATGGAGCGCGTTCGAACAGGGAGGTATCAGCGCGGACGCCTTGAAAGTGGAGCGCTTTCGTCGCCTGCTGGAGGAGTGCGGTGTTCATGACGGAGATCCCGCGGCGATGAGCGCGCACTACCTCGAGGTGCTGGCGGAGCAGACGCACATGCTACCCGGAGCCGAACCTGCCCTCCGGGTGCTCGCACAGAACTGGCCGCTCGTGCTCGTGACAAACGGACTCAGTGCAGTGCAGCGACGCCGCTTTGCACTTTCCGGAATAGACCGGCACTTCCGCATGATCCTGATTTCGGAAGAACTGGGGATTGCCAAACCCGATCCGGCCATTTTCGCACCCGCAATGGATGCCCTCGGACTCGATGTCTCACGCGTCCTGTTCATCGGCGACAGCGTCAGCAGCGATATGCCTGCCGCCGCCAATGCCGGAATGGACTTCTGTTGGATCAACCCCGACCGGCTCGATCATCCGGAGAGTTTTTCTCCCCGATATATCATCGGCTCCCTTGCGGATCTTCCCGACCTTTTACAGCGGCAGGCGGTGACAAATGACAAAGGATAAAAACATCCTCATTATTGGTGCCTCGCGCGGCATCGGCGCCGCGGTGCTGGAAGAGTATGCGCGCAGCGGTGCGCATATCTACGCCGCCTCACGTGATACGGCGGCGCTGGATGCCGTCGCGGAACGAAGCGGCACGCAAGGTACTGCGATGCGGACGGCCGCCTGCGACGTCGCGCAACCCGATCAGATCCGGAAAGTCGTGGAAATGGGGAAGGACTTCCTCGGCCGCATCGACGTATTTCTGTACAACGCGGGTGTGGGAGGTCCCGCCTGGATGCGGAATTTCAGCGCCCAGGATACGGAGCGGGTGTTCGCGGTCAACTTTCACGGTCTCGCGGTGGCGCTCGAATGCGCCATTCCGTTGCTGCGCGAACAGGGAGGGGGTGTGTTCGCAGGTGTCGGCAGCCTGGCGGACGTACGCGGGTATCCAGGGACGGCGGCGTATTGCGCGTCGAAAGCCGCGGCGGCCATTCTCCTCGAATCCGCACGCGTGGAGCTGCGTCCCCTCGGAATTCACGTGCTCACCGTGCGTCCCGGTTTCGTGCGCACTGCGATGACGGCGATGAATGAATTTCACATGCCCTTCATGCTTGAACCCGAACGCGCGGCCCGTATCATCATCCGCGGCATCGCCCGCCGCAAAAGCGTCATTCAGTTCCCCTGGCAGATCGCGCTTGCCACCCGTATTATCCGCATCCTGCCGAATGCCTTGTTCGACATGACGGCACGAAAAGCCCGTACGGGGAAGTCGTGAATCGTGAATCGTGAAACGTGAATCGTGAATCGTGAATCGTGAATCGTGAATCGTGAATCGTGAAACGTGAATCGTGAATCGTTAAACGTTTAACGTTTAACGTTTAACGTTTAACGGCACATCCATTTGCTTCTCACGCCGTTTTTCCCTACATTAAATTCTCCGGGGCAGTAGCTCAGTTGGGAGAGCGCTACATTCGCATTGTAGAGGTCGAGGGTTCGACTCCCTTCTGCTCCACAACACTGGTTGAACGTTCTGGTTGATCAAAAGTGAAAACACTCCGCATACTTACGGGATCACGAAAGACACCAGCGCCGGACACAACACTGTAAGTGCATCACACTGGTGCACTTTTTTTATGCAATCCGTCGCTGACATCCTCAACACACTGCTGCGCTGGGCTCCGTCCGAGCTCGCCTGGGAGAAGGACAACATCGGCCTCCTTGTGGGATCGCCACGGGCCAGGGTGACACGCGTCCTTGTCTGCCTTGACATCACCGAACATGTGATCGCCGAAGCCGTTGATCGGGGCGCGGACCTCATCGTGGCGCATCATCCCGTGATCTTCCGTCCCCTCTACGCCCTTCGCACCGATAATCCGCAGGGACGCATGCTCGGCGCGCTGTTGCGCAACGGAATCGCCGTTATCGCGATGCATACCAACGCCGACGCCGCGCCGAACGGACTGAATCATGCTCTCGCCGCCCGGCTGGATCTCGTGAATCAGCGTCCGCTCGAGCCCGCACGCGACCAGATGCGGCGCGTCGAGTTCCGTCTCACGGCGGAGCAGGCAGATGCGGATATGCTCGGTAGACTTCTGAAGGACGAGGACATCGAATCCTGGTATACGCAGCACACCCTGGAGGGAACGTTGTTGCTCGTCGTGGACGGGCAAAAAAATGCCGTCAGCCGTGTGCGCGATCTCGTGAACGAGGCATTCGGCGCTGCCGTGCTCTCGCAGCGTAGCTTTGTGCAGGAACGTACGCACCCCGCGGCCGGAATCGGGATCGTCGGCGACCTTCCCGCAGCGATGGAGGCGGATACCTTTCTGGAGTTTGTCAAGCAGCGTCTCGGGTGTGAACGACTGCGCGTCACGCCTGCCATTCAGGGAGCGCAGATTCAGCGTGTAGCCGTGTGCGGCGGGGCGGGATCGTCCTACGTGCGCGCGGCCATCGCCTCAGGAGCACAGTGCTTCGTCACCGGCGACCTCACGCATCATACCTTTCTGGACTATGGCGGAGACATACTTCTCGTGGATGCGGGGCATTTCGAGACGGAGCAGGTGTTCGTGGAACTTTGCGCCAAAGTTCTCGAATCCGCCTCTTTCCAAGACAGTGAAAAAATCTCTATCTTACAAGTTAGAACCAATACGAATCCCGTGCGGTTCGTGTAAATGAACAACAGGAGTCCCCTTGAAAAGCAAGCTTCAATCCTTGTATCTTCTGCAGATTCTCGATACGGAACTTGATGAATTGCGCGAATTGCGCGGCGATCTTCCCGACACCGTCAATCAGATGGAAGAGCAGCTTCGCTTTGTGGAACAACGTATCGAAGAATGCGATGCCGCACTGAAGAAAGGGGCCGTTGACCGCGCGATGAAGGAGCAGGTTTCTCTCGAACTCATCGCCAAGATCGAAAAGTATCGCGGACAGCAGCTCGAAGTGCACAATAACAAGGAATATGATGCGCTGACGCGCGAAATGGAAGTCGCGGAAAATACCATTTCCACCTACGAGGCCGAAATCGAGGCGTATGCCGACCAGGCCGAACAGATCAAAGCCAGCAAGATACAGTTCGAAGGGCAGCGGGAAGTTCTGCTCAAGGAACTCGAAGACAAACGGGAGGAGCTTCGTGAAATCCTCTCGACGACAGCCCAGGAGGAAGAACTGCTGGTAGGCCAGCGCGAAACTGCGCTTGCGAACATCACCGACGACGATTTCGTGCAGTACTCCCGTATCCGTGGTGCGAAAAACGGCAAGGCCGTCGCGCCCATCCGCCGCGGCTCGTGCAGCGGCTGTTATAATATTGTTCCCCCGCAGCGCATCCTGGAAATCAAGAAAAACGACAGGATGTTCATCTGCGAGCATTGCGGCCGCATTCTCGTCTCCGAAGAGATTGCGACCGATACCAAACGCTGAGAGCGGGTCTCATGTCCGTCGGGCAGTCGCCTCTGCTTCGGCAGGGGAGGAAAGTCCGAACTCCGCAGGGCAGGGTGCCGGATAACGTCCGGGCGTCGAAAGGCGACGGAAAGTGCAACAGAAAACATTCCGCCCCGATCCGTCGGGGTAAGGTTGAAATGGTGCGGTAAGAGCGCACCGGCAGTCTGGTAACAGGCTGGCCTGGCAAACCCCACCCGGAGCAAGACCATGTAGGAGTATCGTCTCAGGAGCTGCGTTGCCCGCGCAGTGTCCGCTTCGGCGAACCGGTACTCGGGTAGGTCGCACGAATCCCGCGGTAACGCTGGATCCAGATAGATGGCTGCCTCGTCCCGCCTGGCGGGATAGACAGAATTCGGCTTACAGACGGGCGTGAGACCCCTGATATTAGAAATGAAATTTGAAGAGTTGAGAAAATGTGTATAAATCATATTAAAAAAAGGAACAATTCATGGACGCCAGATGGAGTATCAGGCCCCCCGGGGAACCTGACAAGGTCCGTCGGCTGGTTGAGGAAATTCATGTACCAGAAGTCATCGCATCGATCCTGATTTCTCGAGGGATCGAGGATTACGAGTCCGCAAAGGCGTTTTTCCGCCCTTCCCTCGACCAGCTCCACAACCCCTTCCTCATGCACGACATGGAGAAGGCGGTGCAGCGCGTTGTCGCCGCTCGGGACAAGCAGGAAAATATCCTGGTCTACGGCGATTATGACGTGGATGGGACCAACAGCGCAAGTCTTCTCTTCCTCTTCCTTCGCCGTATCGGTTGTAAAGTCGAGGTCTACATCCCCGACCGCATGAGCGAGGGCTACGGCATTTCCGAAGCGGGTATTGATTACGCGGCGGGCATCGGTACGTCGCTGCTCATTTCCATTGACTGCGGTATCACCGCCGTCACGCAGGTGGAATACGCCAAAACCCGCGAAATAGACGTGATCATCTGCGATCACCACGAACCGGGCCCCGAAATACCCGATGCCTATGCGGTGCTCGATCCGCTCAAACCGAAGGACAGCTACCCCTTCAAGTACCTGTCCGGTGCCGGAGTCGGCTTCAAGCTCATTCAGGGGCTCGCCGAATATTTCTCCGACAGAGAACTGCCCTACGAGTATCTCGATTTCGTCGCCATCGCGGCGGCAGCTGATATCGTGCCCATGGTCGGGGAAAACCGCATCCTCGTGTACTACGGGCTCAAGATTATCAACGAATCACCGCGCGCGGGCATTAAGGCGCTGATGGAGTCGTCCAACCTGCGCTACGGCAATCTCACCGCCCAGCAAATAGTGTTCGTGATGGCGCCGCGCATCAATGCCGTGGGACGCCTCGGGGATGCGACGCGTGCGGTGGAACTGCTGACCTGCGACGAGGAGGGACGCGCGCGCGAATGCGCTCTCATCCTTGAAGAGGAGAACCGCAACCGGCGCGTCATTGATGAAGAAACCTTCAATCATGCGTCACTGGTGGCGGAGCAGTATCTCGACGGCGACGAACGGCGCCCGATCGTCCTGCACGGAGGCGAGTGGCACCCGGGCGTGATCGGCATCGTCGCGTCGCGCCTGGTGGAAAAATTCTACCGGCCCACCGTGCTGCTGACCACGATAGATGGCGTCGCCAAGGGTTCGGCCCGCAGCATTCTGAATTTCAACATTTATGAGGCGCTGCGCCGCTGCGAGCATCTGTTGCTGCAGTTCGGCGGCCATAAGTACGCGGCCGGCCTCGCGCTGGAGATCAGCAAGATCGAGGAATTCCGCGCCTGCTTCAATGCCGTGGCGGAGGAAATGCTGGACGACGACATGCTGACGCATGAAATCGTCGCCGATGCCATGATACGCCTTGCTGATATCACGCCGCGCTTTTTCCGCATTCTCAAACAGTTCGCACCGTTCGGACCGGGCAACATGCGTCCGATTTTCTTTTCCAACGGTGTGGAGGTGTTCGGCTCACCGCGCGTGGTGGGGCGCGACCATCTCAAACTCAAGGTGCGGCAGGACGCCATCGTCTTCGATTGTATCGGATTCGGTCTGGGTTCGAAACTCGGCGGGATCAAGGATACCGGTGCGCTGGTGGATATCCTTTTCACCATTGAGGAAAATTCCTGGAACGGCAACGTTTTCCCGCAGCTCAAGCTGCGCGACATACGGCCGGCGAATACGGAACGTACGCAAAGCGAAATACTTGAACGCGCTCGCGCCATGTACGCGAACGACGGGGTCGCCTGAGGTCGCGACAGCGGGTCGGGTCCTCGCACGATATTCCGTGTCGGTGCGCGGTGCAATGGTTACAATGATACACGTACACAATACAGAGCAATTCTGGAGGATTTCATGTCTGGTCACTCGAAATGGGCCACCATCAAGCGGGCCAAGGGCGCGAAAGATGCCGCACGCGGCAAGCTCTTCGGTCGCATCATCAAGGAAATAACGATTGCCGCGCGCGATGGCGGCGGCGATCCCGACGGCAATCCGCGCCTGCGCCTGGCCATAGACAAGGCGAAGGGCTCGAATATGCCGCAGGACAATATCAAGCGCGCCATTCAGCGCGGCACGGGCGAACTCGAAGGAATGAGTTTCGACGAGATCACCTACGAGGGCTACGGTCCCGGCGGTATCGCCTTTATCGTGGAAACGATTACCGACAACAAAAACCGCACCGTCGCGGAAATCCGCCACCTGTTCTCCAAGAACAACGGCAACCTGGCCGAAAACGGCGCCGTGTCCTGGAAATTCAGCCGCAAAGGCGTCGTCACCATTCCGAAAAAGTACGCCGAGGATGATCTGATGATGATCGCTCTCGACGCCGGAGCGGAGGACATGACCGTGGAAGACGACAGCTTCGAAATCGTCTGCGATCCCGCAAGCTTTGAAGCGGTGAAGACCGCGCTGGAAAGCAACAGCATCGAAATCACCGAAGCCGAAGTGCAGATGGTGCCGCAAAACACCACCAAGGTCGAAGGCAAGGACGCCGAAGGTGTGCTCCGCCTGGTCGAAGCACTCGAAGACCACGACGACGTGCAGAACGTCTACGCCGATTTCGATATCGACGCGGACGTCATGGCATCCATGCAATAGCGAGCCATGCTCATTCTCGGGGTCGATCCGGGTTCGCTGGTCACCGGCTATGGTGTCATCGATGCAAAGGGACGGAAATTCCGTCGTCTGACATCGGGCGTTATCACCATGAAACCCACCGACACCGTACCGATCCGTTTGCGCACCGTATACGACGCGCTGATCGGCATCATCGACACCTGGCATCCCGACGAATTCTGCATCGAGACCGCTTTTTACGGAAAGAACGTCCAATCCACGCTCAAGCTCGGCCACGTCCGCGGCGTGGCCCTGCTTGCCGCTGTGCATCGCGAGCTTGCGATATCGGAGTACTCTCCGCGCGAAGTGAAACGCGCTGTGACCGGATCCGGCGCCGCGGCCAAGCAGCAGGTCGAGTACATGATCAAGGTGCTTCTCAACATCAGCGAAGATTTCAGGCGCTCTGACGAAGCCGACGGCCTGGCACTCGCCGTGTGTCATGCCATGCATTTGCGCACCCCTCGCAGCGGCGGCAACACCTGGGAGGCTTTTATCCGTGAACATCCCGACAGGGTGAAACGATGATAGAATTTCTTCACGGCACATTGGTGGCGAAAGAGCCCGTGTCCGTCGTCATAGACGTGCATGGCATCGGCTTTAGCGTCAGTATTTCGCTTTCCACCTACGACGCCCTTCCCGCTCCCGGGCAGGAGTTGCGCCTGCTCACGCATCTGCACGTGCGCGAAGACGCCATGCAGCTTTTCGGGTTTTCCAATGTCGAAGAGCGCGCGTTATTCCTTCAGCTACAGACCATCAGCGGTATAGGTGCCCGCACCGCGCTGGGCATACTTTCCGGCATCAGTCCCTCCGAACTCCGCAGCCGCGTGCTTTCGGGCGATGTTCCCGCACTCACGCGCATACCCGGCATAGGGAAAAAAACCGCCGAGCGCATCATCGTCGAACTCCGCGACACCTTCTCCCGCAGCTCTTCCGGCCTTTCTGTGGACGGCGGCGCCGCGATGTCCCTCCGCGACGAAGCCCTCCTGGCCCTGCAAGCCCTCGGTTACGCCCGCCAGAACGCCGAAAAGGCCGTCGCCGAAGTGCTGCGCGGCGGATCCGCCACCACCCCCGGCGAAGTGGTGAAGCAGGCGCTGAAAGTGCTGAATGTCTGAAAGTCGTTGATTTATAAGCAGTTAAAATTTTTTCATAAACTCTTGCTTTAAGAAAATCGCTTATGTATATTGTATCTGCATTCACTGTTTCCGTGAGCCGGCCCTAGTCACCTCCTCAGCTTTGGCCGGCTCTTTTTTTGTCCCGCCGTTCCAGTAATCATACAGTATAATATTTAGTACGCCATATTAATCCGCTTCGATCTCTCTGAAACGGCGCAATGAGCATAGCGTTGAGGACAGCTCCTGACTTCGTCAGCGCGGCGCACTGGCACGGATGACCATATCGTTTGCTGGAAATAGCGAAGCCCCTGTCTCGAATCGCCCCGGCATCATGATCTTCAGCACAACAAACTACAGGATTTCAGGCATCGCAGACTCTCTCTGCGTCTTTGCGCCGGGCCCGGAGCGTGGCTTCGCCGGGCCCTGAGCGAAGCCGATGGGACGCTCAGCCACGGTCGAAGGGTTGCGTCTTTGCGTTAATTCACCTTCCCAAGGTACAAAGCGGGCGTTTTATGATCCTCCAACATCAATGAGTCCCGCGTACATCCGCTCCCATCGGTTTCCATCCGCGCACGTATCCTGAAGAATGTGGGCGATTCATGAACCTCCCACATTCGGTGGCAAAGATGGTGTTTTATGAACCACCTATATCAATGAGCCCCGCGTACATCCGCTCCCATTCGTGTCCATCCGCGCACCTGTCCCGGCGCTTGCTCGGCGCCCGCTCATAGCGGTTATGACCGTCACCAACGCGCGATAGAAATTTTTTTTCCCCGCGAGGGAATGTTTTGCCGTTTCATGTGTCATCCATGGTAACCGTACTTCACCGGAGGGCTGCATGAAATTTCTGAGCGCTTGCATCGTACTGCTGGGACTGCTGATCTGCGATCTGTCGGCGCAGAACAAGGCGGTGTTCGATATTGATGACGAAACAACCTTTCAGGACGCGGGCCAGGGAAACGACGCGCTGCGCAAAGGCACCGGCGCGACGACGGACAGGGCCGCGTTGGGTAATGCCTTCACCGCGGCGACGCTGCTGCGTGGGGCGTATTTCACCTTCGGCACGACGGGCGGCAGCTCCGGCTCGCGCCTGGACGACAACTGCCAGCTTACCTACGGGCATCCCTATGCGCTGACTTCTTTCGTCGAGTTTTTCTGGGACGGCGTGTGGCGGAAAGCCGATGTCTTTTTCTCGGGTGACGAGCAGCGCATCGTTCCGGGACAGGACAGCCTACGGCTGGAGCTTCTCAAATCCGGCGTCTGTCACCTGAGCGTCCTCATTCGCCATTCGGCGCAGGACGGTACGCTGAGCATCGAGGCGCAACTGCGGAATCTCGATACCGCGCCGCATCAGGGTGCGCTGGCGATACAGCTCGATCCTGCCCCGGGGTCGTTGGGGCGACGCGGGGTCTTCCTCGCCGGCATTCCCGTGCAGCGCGATACGCTTCTCACCGCAGCCGAACTTTCCGCCGGCCTCTTGCTGTACGAACGCGCGCAGGCGGATGCCAGCGGACTGAAAGCCGCTGTTTCCTGGCCGATGACGGCACCGGATCAGTTGCGCATAGCGAACTGGCAGCCGGCGCTCGGACCGGTGTTCAATCCGGCGGATCCGCGTCCGCGGCAACTCTTCGATGTCGTACTCCGCGCGGAATGGCGGAGCGCCACGCTGCAAGCGTCCGACGCGGTCGATGCCGCGCTCGCGCTCTCCCTGCCGCAACCGGATTTTCCGGCCGGGGCTTTCATGCGTTTCGATCTGCCCACCGCGCTGGAACTGGACAAGGGCGCGCTGTTTCCGAGGGAATTCCCCGTGATGGTCGAAACGTACAATGGTGATACCGCGCCGTTCGACAATGCGAAACTGCGCATCGTCAGCGCGTCGGATATCCTTGCGCCCACAACCTCGCTGTGGGGTGTTGCCGCGGCCGCGAAGGACTTCGGCTATACCAGGGCGACGTTCAGAAGCAACGAGATCTACGAGGAGGAAGTCGTGCCCGTCACCTTCTATTGCGACATGGGAGGAGCTACGCTGGACAGCGTCACGCGCAACGTGTACATTCCCGCGGTGGCGCTCGCGGACACGGGGCTGATCATCGCCGTGGACACGGTGGACACCGGACTTCTGCCGGTGATGACGATGTATTTCGGAATCAACGACGCATGGACGAATGTGCCCGTCACCGCCGTGCGCAAGGAACACGTCTGGCTGTGGGAAAACGGCAACCGCATCCGCGATTTTATTCTGGAGAAGGATGCCAGAAGCGGCGTCAATGCGGTGGATGTCGTGTTCGCGCTGGATGTGACCGGCAGCATGTCGGGTGAAATCGCCGCGGTGCGCGACAACATCCACGCCTTCACCAATGAACTGACGGAGAAGGGCATCAGCTTCCGACTTGGTCTGGTCACCTTTTACGACACGATCGGGGATGTTCTTCCTCTGACGCCCGACGTCTCCGTCTTCCAGAGTTGGGTGGCGAAGCAGGTGGCGAGCGGCGGCGGCGATGCGCCCGAGAATTCGCTCGAAGCTCTCCGCCAGGCCACGCTTATGGACTTCCGCCCTCAAGCCCATCGCCTCATTGTCTGGATCACCGATGAAGACTATCACGAAGGCAATGTGGTGACGCCGCTCACGGTCAAGCAGGTGCTGGAAATGCTCCTGAACAAGGCCATCACCGTGCATGCCATCGGCGCAGTGCATCGCAAGCAGCGTTACGACCGCATCACGGAGCCGACCGGCGGCCTCTTCTTCGATATCAACGGAAATTTCCGTGATATTCTGCTCGATATTTCGCGCTTCAACGTCAGTACGCTGTATCAGCTGCGCTATGTATCCCCGCTTCCGGACACCACCGCACGGCGTGTGGATATCGAAGTGCATTTCGCCGGGAAGGGAGGAGCCGCTTCCTGGCAATCGCCGTCGCCCCCGCAGGTGGCAGCGGAAGGTGTTCTCGAATGCTATCCCAACCCCTTCAATCCCGCCGTGACCCTGCTGCTCCGCAATGCCGCCGGCAGCAGCGGTTGGCTGTCCGTCATGGACGGCAACGGCCGGGAGGTGGAGCGCTTCGCTGTGGACGGCCTGCGCGACGAGTACCGCTTCGTCTGGGACGTGCGTGACCGCGGCGCCGCGCCGCGCGCGTCCGGCGTGTATTTCATCCATACGCAATTGCGACGGGAAGGCGGCCCCTGGGTGCGCGGTACCGCCAGCGTCGTGTACACCAAATAGAGGAAGGAGGACATCATGCGACATCTCATTCATTGCGCTGTTCTGTTGCTGCTGTTCACCGCGACGCTCGCGGCGGACGGCCTGCTTGTGTCTTCGACGCCCTCGTACCCGTCCACGCTGCTCCGCAACCGTATGACGCGGGTGACGGTGCACATCTCCGGTCTCGTGGCCGAAACAGTGGTGGATCAGGAATTCGTCAACGATTGGTCAAAAACCACGGACGCCGTGTATGCGTTTCCCATGCCCGCGGACGCGCGTCCCACCGCCCTGTACTATTGGAGGCATGACACGCTGTTTCAGGCCGTTCTGCGTGTGCAGGAGCAGGTGATCACTCCCGGCACCGGCGAGGGCGACGTGCCCGCAGCCATCAATTCCTACATAGGAAAAAACGGCCTCAAAATCGAGCTAAAGGGTATCGAGCCCTGGACGGTACAGCGGGTGGAACTGCACTATCTCTCCCTCTGCGATTTCAGCGCCGGTGAAGGAAGCTACAGCTATCCCCTGGCCTCGGGTAACTTCATCCGGCATCCGTTGGAGCTGGTGGAATTCCGGCTGACGCTCGACGCGGGTGCTCCGGTGGAGGACTACGTTCTTCACTGTGAGGGTGAGCTGAACGAGGAGCGTCCGCACCCGGACACGCTGCGCTTGCACGGCAGTGCGTCAAAGTCGTACATCACCTCGGATATCACCTTCTCCTGGCGCACACGCGCGGATACGCTGGCGGTGGAATTCTTTTCCGACAAAGCGGACACCGCAGACGGGTATTATGCGCTGCTGGTTCGTCCGCCGGATGTGCCGCCCGCGAGCGGTGTCACGCGTCGGAATGTGGTGTTCTGTCTCGAGCGCTCCTCCCGCATGTACGGCATCGCGCTGGAGCAGAGCAAGAATGCGCTGCTGCGAGCGATGGACGGATTGAGCAGGAGCGACGCATTCAATATCGTCGCTTTCGAGAGCAGCATGTCCTCCGCCTTCCCGGCACTGGTGACGGCCGACTCCGCCAACAAGGACATCGCCCGCGCGTTTGTCTCCGCACTCACAGCGCGCGGCGGCAGCCAGTTGGAGCAGGCCATGGCCGTCTCCATGGGAATGCTCACCGACGGCAGCGCGCGTAATTTCCTCATCGCCATCGGTACCGGACGCGCCGCGCTGACACCCGAAGACGTATCGGCGATGAATACCGCCCGCGCAAGTGTGATAATGATAGGCATGGGCACGGATGCGGACCGCTCGCGTCTCGAGCTGATCGCCGCGCGCAACGGCGGGTATGCGCGTATTCTGCCGGTGAGCGCGGCCATGGGTCCGGAGATGGAGCGCGTCCTGCGTTCCTTCGACCGCCTCGTGTTGCGCGACGTCATAGTGGAATATCCCGAGATCAATATTTACGGCATACAGCCCGCTCCGCATCCGTCCATCTTTGCGGGCATGCCCGTGCTCACGGCCGGCCGGTATCGCAACGCCGGACCCTCGTCCATGACGCTCGCGGGAGAGGGCCCGCTGGGTTTCCGCGATTATACTTTCCGTGTGCAGTTCGCGGAGGCGGAGCATCGCGGACTTGCCGCTAAAATCTGGGCAAAGCTCATGATAGACGCGATGGAAAGGGAGATTGATGTGTACGGACCGCGGCAAACACTCAAGGACAGTCTCATCGCGGTCAGTCTCGCTTCCGGCATACGTTGCCGCTACACCGCGTACATCGCGGATTATGTGAACGTCGTCGCCGGTCTCGAAGACGAGGACGGGCCACCGCCGCTCCCTGGCGAGACCACGCGCATCATCGGCAATTATCCCAATCCTTTCAATCCCGCGACCGTCATTCAGGTCTACATCGCTGCGGATCGCGGCGCGGGCGAGCCGCTGTTCCTGGCCATTTACGACATGCTCGGGCGTCTCGTCCGTCTCATAGATCTTTCGCGGTACGCACCCGGTCTGCACACGGTGCACTTCGACGGCCGCGACGCGCGGGGTAACGCGCTGCCCAGCGGCAGTTACACCCTTGTGCTCAGCGGTACTCGTGTGTACGGCAGCCGCACCATGCTTCTGCTGAAATAGTCCGGAGGAGGAGGAGAGTCCTCCATGGTTACGGCGTCCCGTCCACGCGGCGGGGCGCCGTTTGTTCATGACGAGGGTGGGGACAAAAGGAGGTATGCCGGTGACATACGCTGTCAGCAAAAGGGCTGCCGCAGGACCTGTCGGGAAGCGATGGGTGCCCGGCGGCTGTACTGTCGCATCGGGTCGGCAGCTCCCTGTGGCGGGGCGGGGCAGCGTTCACACCGCTCTCATCACCGGTCTTCCACCGCACAACGAAGGATATCCTGTCGCGTGCCCGTGCGGCAGGTCCGCATCGCTACGCCCTCTGAATTACGGCGTACCGAATTACGGCGTACTCTCCTCCGATATTGATATCGGATGAAAATCACGTATATTACAGCGTACCCTCACGCGCGGCGTAGCACACCGCATTCCTTCCATCGCAAAAAAAAAGAAGCGAGAAGAAACCATGGCAGCAACACGACGTGCCAAATACGTGTTTGTGGAAATCACGGACGACCGGGGGCAGGTGTACGAGATCACACTCGACTACATCACCTGGGGCAACATGAAGAGGGAAGAGCGCTTGCAGACGCTCTCCGCCAAAATCAAAAAAGGCGCCAATCTCAGTTCCTATCAGTTCAAATACATTTTCAAGCAGGAACCCGTCGTCCCGAAAAAAGGTCGGAAATAAGCGGAGTCCCTCGTCATCCACTCTCCGGTGAAGCGACGCGGCATTCCGCGCTCCGTATCCCGCGCCGGCCAGTCCTCCCGCCTGCACGCCCGCAGGCCCGTGCGCGCGGAAGGCATCTGTAGCCGTACACGCCCAATGGCGTGACGTTCGCCTTCGCATGCGCCCCCGGCCGCTCTCCCGTCCCGGACTGCCCCATGTTCCGTTTGGTACACGCGGTGCAAACCGCAGGATAGCCGTGGCTGTGAAAACAGAATCCCCCGTAACAAGCAGTTGCGGGGGACTTTCCTGTGGACGCAGTAGGATTTGAACCTACGACCTCACGCGTGTGAAGCGTGCGCTCTGCCGCTGTAAGTGCTCTGATCACAACAACGTAGGGTTGCTCGGATGGCCGCTACCGGTAACACGGCCATTACCTACGCGCTGTACACGGCGCTTGATTCCCTGAAACCATCCACTTGCACTCCCTTCGCCACACGTTCGCTCCGTGGCTTGTACAGGGCGGCGTATCACTGTTTCAGGTAGGACGCCTCCTTGGACACACGGACTCCAAGACCACCGAGTTATACGCCCACCTGCAGCCGGAAACGATGCATGATGTGATGGGGCGGAACAATTTGTAGCTCGAGCGTTTATGCAGGACAAAACAGACATAACATATCCGATATACCTTGATACCAACACCCCTTATTCGTATTATGACACAAGAATCTCATATCCGCACTCAGCTTCGTTCAATACTCAGTCAGTGTCCAATGAACCAACCATGTATTCAAGTTGATACTGGCGCTTGTGGAATACCCAAACATCAAAGCAGGTAAAACCATGAAAAAAATCACTCTCGTACTGCTTGGTAGCTGTCTTGCAATCATTTTTATGATCGGATGCTCGACCACGAACTACATTGGTGCGAATATCACCAAACCGACGATGCTCAATGGTACCTCAGCATTGAGTCAGAAATCCACTGTCATCAAGAGCTTTGCCATCGAGGAATACTCGTCGTGGTATTTCTGGGGTTTACACATTGCACGAGATGCTGACCTAAATACGACAATCACTGACGAAATTGCAGCTGTCGACGGTGATGCTGTAATCAACCTCAAGATTCAACAAACATTAACCGTTAAAGATTATTTTCTCAGTCTGTTTACCTTCGGAATCTGGACTCGACGCACCTCGTTCATCACCGGCGATGTGATAAAATACAACTAAAGGCAGGCCAATTCGTCCCGGTTGCTTATTTCCAGTTGTTCGTAACTGCTCTACCATTCGGAAGGGCCTTTCCTGTAACAGCATAACCGATGTTGCTATCGCCCCTGCGGTAAAGTCATATTTGCCGCAGGGAGCTGCAGAGATCATCGCCGTAGATTTTGCCCCGCAAGGGAAGCGGAGTTCGAAAAACAACGTTCGAATTCTACCAGTCCGGGCGGGATGTGGTCAGCGTGCTGGTCACCGATCTGCTCGGCAGAGTTGTCATCACCGCCGTCGACAACGCGGAGTTTCCGGCAGGCACGCATGTGCTCCCGCTGTATGTCGCGGATCTTCCGACGGGCATCTATCTGCTGCAGCTGCGCGGCGGAGGCGATGTGCGAACGCGGAGGATACTGGTGCTGCGATGACGCAGCCGATCTGTCTTACGAAAAAGGAGACTCGTTGTCATCAGGACGTCAGCACGGGAGTCGCTGCCTGCCAAGAGTGATGCCCGGCTCCGCTGTGCTTTCCCATACCAGGTCAGTCGAAGAGCCCTCGCACGAGGGCTTTTCGATGAGGCCTCCGGGAATCTGCTCCCCTGAGACTGCGCGATGGACAGCACACAGCGTCACAGGTTACCATGACGAGGGACGTGTGCATCCTGTTTCAGCCGGAAATGATCGATGAGTGCAGGGGAGATAGAGACCGTAAAATGCTGGCGAATGTCGATCAGGAAAGATCTTGATTTTAATTATTTTCTCGTTGCTATTGCATCTCGCTCAGCTGCGTTGTATAATTGGGAGTCAAAATATCCCAATTCAGAGCAATCCGGGCAACGGCCTTCACTGTGGTCCTACCCGGGGCATCTACAAGGCCACAGGCGGCTACGTGCTTTTTGCAGCCATGCAGCCACTTGGGAATCCATGTACCCATTTTTACAGGAGACTCACATGTCTATCATACACAAAAGCATTTCTTTCGCGGCCGGTATTGCGTTGTTCGCATTAGTGCTCGGTTTTTCCGCCAGTGCTCAGAGCATGGGAAAAAGCGCGAAGATACCCTACGGTATCACCATCAACTTCTGCAACTTTGAATTGATCGAAACGACAGGCAACCTGAACATCGTCTCCAGCTTTGAGCAGGACGAGAATGGCTGCATCAAAGCGAAGTTCCATCTCAACACGCAGAACGTCCGTGGAGTGGGTCTCGACACGGGCGACGAGTACCGCATTATCGATATCAGTAACCAGAAGGTATCGGACGTCACCCTCTGCGAAGGTTGTACGATAGACATTGATTTTGTGGGGACCTGGAGGGTGATCGCGAAGGACGGTACGTCCTACATTGTGCACCAGGTCGCCACAGTGCGCATCGATATCTGCACCAATGAGTTCAGCATCACGAACAAGCATCTTTCGGTTGATTGCATATAACAGGAACGACATTCCTTCCCGCGGAAACATCAGGCGTCCCTTTCGGGGGACGCTTTTTGTATTTACGCGTCAACACACGCCAGGCAGGTCGTCGCAGCTTCGGTTTATTATGGATACGCGTGGTGATATGTACAGACGTGCAAGGGTCAGAAGTCTGGGATGCTCGGATGTCGAAGCTGAAATGGTATCTCCTGCTCATCGCGCCCGCCCTGCTCACCACCCGGGGCGCCCGGGGGCAGGTGGGATCGCCGCATTCCGGGCTCCCGATGAATTTCAATACCGCCGTCACGCAGTGCGCGCATTCCCTCGCGTCCGCAACTCGATTCCGTGCGCACGGGATACGGCATTCGCAGCATCATCAACCTTGCCAAGGACGCACTGCCGCGTGGCCGTTGCGGGCGTAGACCCCTGCGAGGCCTACCGCGAAGCCCGTCGTTTCGGCTTCAATCCCCGGCTCGCGAAACTCCGCGCGTGGATCGGCTGCGAGGAGGGAGAGGAGAAAAGGAAGTGAGCGTACCTAAGGCGCTGCGCGACCCGGCAACCGCTGTTTCGCGATGATGGAATGAGCAGCGCGCCCGGAGCGAAGGGAAGCACGGAGCTTTGCTGCCGGGTAAAGAAAAAACCCCCGGAACCGACAGGTGCCGAGGGTTACAGTCAGTGGATTCCGTTACAGCAAGTCCTGAAAAGCAGCGTTCGCGGTACTGATCGGAAGGTAAAGGTGATCGACGTCATCTTCAAGACTGCTGAACCCGAACCGCATATAAAATCTCCTCGCGTGTTCATCTATCGCATCAACTTCCAGCGCGTAGACGCCGATGTCTGCCGACAGCCGTGCGATGCGGCGGACCGCATCCACCAAAAGGTACAGACCAAAGTGCCTCCCTTGGTGAGCGGCGGAAACCGCCAATCTGCCTATCCTCGCCGTCGGGACAGGGTGTCGAGGCAGTCTCTTCCTGAGATTCTCCGGAAGATGGCGAAGATCTATGTGAGACATGCTTATCGTGTAGTACCCCAGGATTCCGGTCTCATCCCGGAAGTGCAGAACCCGGGTGCCGCTCACGTTCTGTTCCCTATGTCGTAGCGCGCGCTCATGCAGAAATGCGTTCAGCGACGCCACACCGCAATCGAAAGCACCGCGATCGAACGTCCTCGCCAGCTTCGAAATACGGAGTTCAGAATCCATCTGAATCCGTAATGTTCTTCAGGTATTCCCGCACCGCTGATTTCAGCGCTTTGTTCGGTTTTGGGGGATTCTCGAGAAGGGCTATGAATTTCTCGGCATCCGTCCGCGACAGTACTGTCGTCTGATGTTCCCGAATCACCGCATGGGCAGCCGGCAGGCTGTTCGCGAGCAGGAAGCTCGTAAGAGAATGGCCGGAGACGGCGGCGGCCTCCTCGAGCAGACTTTTCTGCTCCGGATCGAGCCGGATATCTATCCGAAGCTTTCTGGTACGTATTGATGTGGCGGGTTTCATTGTTCTTTCCTGAAAGGGTGTAGCGTAATACCTGCACATTGCCGTGCCGCGCGGACGGAGTGCGATTCAACTCCGGGCCTCACGTTCGTACGGAAAAATTCCGTACAGATTACGGCTTTAAGGATAATGTACAGCAGCAGTCCGTACAATGCAAGGCCAATCCAGTATGCCCGGAATTCATGATCCGCAGAAGCAGGCGAAATTCTCCTGAGGTTGACCGTTCCCGTACTTACAGCCAGAGTGGTCGGGAGGCAATTCGTGCGGATGCAATATTTCGATCCGATTCCAAAAGCACGCAATACATCAGGTAAAACGAATAAACCCCCGCGATGCGGGGGTTTACCGTTGTTTGGTGGACGCAGTAGGATTTGAACCTACGACCTCACGCGTGTGAAGCGTGCGCTCTGGACCAGCTGAGCTATGCGTCCGTAGAGCATTGCAATATAGGCCGGTTTTCGCGGAAACGCAAATCGCGGATGTGGTGAAAAGGGGAGAAGGTGAAAAGGGGAAAAGGTGAAAAGGTGAAAAACGTACCATATTACTCCTTTTCACCTTTTCACGATCCCCCCACCTTTTCACCTTTTTTCCTTTTCACCTTTTCACGATCCCTCCACCTTTTCACGATCCTCCCCGGGAACTATCCCGCTCCTCTCTGTGGTTATACAAACATGTACATATACATCTATCTACATGTGTGACTATGACCTCAATTGCGATACATCAGGAAGAACAGGCAGTGCTGGATAATGCGGCCTCTATGCTGCGGGCCGTGGCGCATCCGGCGCGTATGGCCATTATCGAAATGCTGGACTTCGGCCGCCGGCTGAATGTCACGGAACTGTTCGAAGCCCTGGGCATGGAACAGGCGGTGATGTCGCATCACCTCGCACTGCTGCGGGACCGCAATGTGCTGCGGCAGGAACGCGAAGGCAAGCATGTGTTCTACTCATTGCGCCATCCGCGGCTGGTGGAAATCGTCCGCTGCGTCCGCGATTGCTGTACGGAGAACTGATGGCGGAAACAGCCGGCTTCGTGGCCGCAATAGCCATCGGCCTCTCTCTGGGCATCATCGGCGGAGGCGGATCCATTCTCACCGTGCCCGTGCTGGTGTATCTCTTCGGTACCGCGCCGACACCCGCCACCGCGTATTCGCTGTTCGTGGTCGGCGTGACGGCGCTTGTGGGAGCGGTCGCTTCCATGCGGCAGGAGCTGGTCAGCTATCGCACAGCGCTGGTGTTCGGTATTCCGTCCATTCTCGCGGTGTACGCCACGCGCAGCATACTGGTACCGGCCATTCCGACGGAGTTGTTCTCGCTCGGCGCTGTGACCGTGACGCGCGATCTGCTGCTCATGCTGCTCTTCGCCGTACTCATGCTCGCCGCGTCGGTGTCCATGATACGCAAAAGCGCCGTGGCAGAGGTCGGCGGAGAGGTCGTGTACAACTATCCCGTCATCCTGCTGGAAGGATTGCTCGTGGGCGTGCTCACGGGCCTGGTGGGCGCGGGCGGCGGCTTTCTCATCATTCCGGCGCTGGTGCTGTTCGCGCGTCTGCCGATGAAACTGGCGGTCGGTACCTCGCTGCTTATCATCGCGGCAAAATCGCTCATCGGTTTTACCGGCGATCTCGGCCGCATGCCGGTGGATTGGAGTTTTCTCCTTCTCTTCACCGCGCTCGCCATCGCGGGCATTCTTCTCGGCAACCGCATCGCGCGGCGTATCAGCGCCGAACGGCTCAAGCCGGCCTTCGGCTGGTTCACGCTTGTCATGGGTACGGGCATACTCGTTCGCGAACTCTTTTTCAACGCATTCTGATCAACAACCATTTTCAAGGACACAGCAATGTTCAACGATATACTCAACGTTCTCCGCGGCAATAAAACCGCGATCAACAACGTCAGCGGCGAGGAATTTCAACGCCTGATGCGGGAAGAAGACAACGCCCTCATCCTCGATGTGCGCACACCCGGTGAATTCGCCATGGGGCATATCCCCGATGCGCGCAATATTGACATCTCCGGAAGAAATTTCTCCTCCGCCGTGGATGCGCTGGACCGCGACGCCACCGTGCTGCTGTACTGCCGCAGCGGCAGCCGCAGCTATCACGCGGGTGCCATGATGGCGCGCATGGGCTTCGGCAAGGTGTACAATCTTGCCGAAGGTCTCTTCGACTGGGACGCCGAACTCGTCCGCTGACACACACACGATTACGACAACACGATACAATGTACAGGAGTAAAGACTATGTTTTTCCAGCATATCTATGAGCGCGGACTCGCCCAGGCGAGCTATCTTGTCGGCTGCCAGGCCACCGGCGAAGCCATCGTCATCGATCCCCGCCGCGATATCGACGAGTATCTCGAACTCGCCGAAAAGCACAGGCTGCGTATCACACATATTACCGAGACGCATATCCACGCGGACTTTCTGAGCGGTTCCCGCGAACTCGCCGCGGCCACGGGCGCGACCATGTACCTTTCCGATGAAGGCGGCGCGGATTGGCAGTATCAGTTCGAGCATGTCGGTCTGCGCGACGGGGATGTCATTTCCGTCGGCAATCTCCGCCTGCAGGTCATGCACACGCCGGGACATACGCCGGAGCACATCTCCTTTCTGCTCACCGACACACCCGCCGGTGATGTGCCGGTCATGATATTCACCGGAGATTTCGTTTTCGTCGGCGATGTCGGCCGCCCGGATTTGCTGGAGAAAGCGGCGGGCATACAGGGCACGCGCATACAAGGCGCGCGCGACATGTTCCATTCGCTCAAACGTTTCAAGGCCCTGCCGGATCACGTGCAGGTATGGCCGGCGCACGGCGCGGGTTCGGCCTGCGGCAAGGCGTTGGGCGCCGTTCCCAGTTCCACCGTGGGTTACGAGAAGCTCGTCAACTGGGCCCTGCGCATTGACGACGAGGAAACCTTCGTCAACGAATTGCTGGAGGGTCAGCCCGAGCCGCCGAAGTATTTCGCGATGATGAAGAAACTCAACAAGGTCGGTCCCGCCGTACTCGGAGGACTTCCGCATCCCGCGCGTTTCACCATAGCGCAATTCGATCAGGCCGTGAAGCAGAACGTCACCATCGTGGATACGCGCGACAAACTGTCCTTTGCCGGCGGTCACTATCCGGGCAGCATCAATATTCAGGACAATACGGCATTCAGCACCTGGGCGGGGTGGATGCTCAACTATGAGACGCCGTTCCTGCTCGTCGCCGCCGAGAGCCGTATCACGGAACTGACCAAAGCGCTCATACGCATCGGTCTCGACAACATCGCGGGCTATGTCACGGACATGGACCGCCTGGGCGACGCGGGCTATCCCATTCGCGTGCTCGAGCAGATCACCGTAGACGAACTGAACGAGAAGCGCGAACGCTATCACGTGCTCGACGTGCGCGGCGAAACCGAGCATCTGGCCGGCCACATTCCCGGCGCGCTGCATGTGCATGCCGGGTATCTCGCGGATACGCTCGAACAGTTGCCGCGCGACGAAATGCTCGCGGTGCATTGCGTTTCGGGCGACCGTTCGAGCATTGCCTCCAGCTACCTTCTTTCGAAGGGCTTTACCAACGTCCGCAACCTCACCTGCGGCTTCAACGGCTGGAAACAGCGCGGTTATGAAATCGTGCACGGCAGGGTTCCCGACGCGCAGACGGTGTAACGGCCGACCTTCCCATGCAACGGCCTCCCGCGCTTTGGTGGGGGGCCGTTTCCGTATTGCGGCGATGGGGATTCGTGCCCATCTTATATGTTGATTTGTTTCAATCTCCGGTCATTTCTCATGTCGCCGCTTTTCCTCCGCACCTTGCTCTTTTTCTGTATCACGTTGACCCTGTCTGCACCGGACACGAGGTCGCAATCCGCGGCCGAGGCCGGCGGTGACAGTCTGGACGTCAAACTGGGGCAAATGCTCATGGTTGGTTTTCGGGGCATCACCGCTTCACCCGGTAGTCCCATCATGAACGATATCGAGCGCCTGCATCTTGGCGGGGTGATACTGTTCGATTTCGACGTGGAGCAGAAGAAATACGGGCGCAATATCGTTTCGCCGCAGCAGTTGCGCTATCTCACGGAAGCGTTGAAGGAGCAGGCAGCGCTGCCGCTGCTCGTCGCAGTGGATCAGGAAGGAGGTTTGGTCGCACGGCTCAAGCAAAAGGCGGGTTTCCCCCGCAATGTGTCGCAGGCCGATCTGGGGGAAATGGACAACGATGACAGCACGCTGTACTACGCCGGCGTCACGGCCCGCTCGCTCGCGGTTGTCGGCGTGAACCAGAATTTCGCGCCCGTGCTCGACGTCAATATCAACAAAAACAATCCGGTGATCGGCAAGCTCGGCCGGAGTTTTTCCTCCGATCCGGCTATCGTGGCGAAGCACGGCGCACTGATGGTGCGCGCGCATCGCGAGGCGCGCGTGCTTACCGCCGTCAAGCATTTCCCTGGCCACGGCAGTTCGCGCAGCGATTCCCATCTGGGGCTCGTGGATGTCAGCGATACCTGGAGCAGAAAGGAACTGCAACCGTTTCAGGATCTCATACGCCAGGGCCTCTGCGACATGGTGATGACGGCGCACATTTTCAACAGCAAGCTCGACCCGGACTGGCCCGCAACCCTGTCGCAGAAAACCATCACCGGTCTGCTCCGCGGTGAGATGAAATTCGATGGTGTGGTGATTTCCGACGACATGAACATGAAGGCCATTTCGGATCATTACGGACTCGAGACGGCGGTACGGCAGGCGGTGAACGCCGGCGTGGATATTCTTCTCTTCGGGAATAACGGCTATGAATTCGTACCGGATCTCCCGTCCCGCGCTCATGCCGCTCTCAAGGCGCTGGTGCTGAAAGGCGACATACCGCGGGAACGCATAGAACAATCCTATGCGCGCATCATGGAACTCAAGAAGCGGCTGAAGCCCGCACCCTGAGCTCCGGCGACAGCGGAGGGTGGGACAGTACCCGGACGGCTGCACGGGAGGGGAAGCGCGGCGCATCCCGCCGCGTTCACGAAATGCTTTGTGTGACAGAGCGTCGCCGCCCCGCAACGGGGGGAAATCCCCGGTACTCATTGCGAGACCGCGGCAAATCCGCTATACTTGATGCTATGCAAACGATTGGTTGTAACGATGTACAGATATAGACTTTTCCTCCTTGCGATCACACTGCTTCATTTGAGCGGGGGCGGAGCATTTGCCCAACTGAGCGACGAGGTGAACACACTGCGCCTCGCGCAGACCTATGAACAGGGCGGCAAACATGAGGAAGCCCTGCGCTACTACCAGCGCCTCCTCGCCGAGCGGCCCTCGAACTCCGCGTATTTCGATGGAGTACGACGCACGCTGACGACGCTCAAGCGCTACGACGAAGCCCTGAGCGCCCTGAATGACCGCCTGCGCGTGTTTCCGAACGAAGAGCAACTCTATGTGCACCGCGGCGGACTGTACATGCTGCGGGACAGAAAAGACAGCGCGCGTGCCGACTGGGATAAAGCGATTTCCATAAACCCGAAAAATTCGCAGGTGTACAGTCTTATCGCGGACCATTGCCTCAATGCGCGTCTGTACGACGAAGCGGTGAACTATCTGCGCAGCGGCCGCAAGGCGCTCAACGCGCCGCAGTTGTTCACCTTCGAGATCGCGCGCGCCTGCGCGATGAACATGAACATTGATTGCTCGATGGACGAGTATCTGCAATACCTGCGCACCGTGCCGCAGGCGCTGTATCAGATTCAGCAGCATATCTCCATGTTTTCCGACATTCCCGACGCTTTCGAAACCGCTGTGCGCCGCTGCCGCGCGGCGGTGAAGGAGCATTCCGGTGATATCACCCTGCGCTTCCTGCTCTCGTGGATGTATCAGGAACGCAAGGATTACGCGATGGCCCTGGATGTGATCAAGGATATTGACAAACTGAACAATGCCGGAGGCATGGAAATCCTGCGCTTCGCCGGCAGAGCGTACGACGACGGCGCCTTCCGCGTCGCGGCGGACGCCTACAAACACATCACCGAAGAGTATCGCAACGCCAATTTTCTGCCGCAGGTGGATTACCAGTATGCGCGTTGCATCGAGGCCTTGCAGGAACAGGCCGCATTGCCGGAAGATCTATTACCCGCGTCCGGCACTCGCTATCCGAGCACGGAGGCGGTGGCCTCGTATCAGGGCGCGATAGCGCTGTATGAGGAAGTGGCGCGCAAATGGGCGGGACAACCGGTGGCGAGCGAAAGTCTGTACCGCATCGGCTATATCAAGTTCCGTCATTTCGGCGATAATGACGGTGCGCTGGAAATCCTCCGCGGAATTTCCGCGGCCCGTCGCACGGTGTTCGGCAAAGCCGACGCCGATGTGCTCATCGGCGATATACTCATTGCCAAGGGGGATCTCGACGGAGCCCTCACACAATACACCTCCGTGCTGCAGTCGCCACAACTGGAGAGAAGCAGCAGGAACAGCGTCTGGTTCAAGATCGCCGAGGTGCATTTTTTCAAGGGCGAATTCGATACGGCGCTTGTGGAACTCGGACCGCTCACCGAGGACGTGCAGGTGGATATCGCCAACGATGCTCTGGAACTCAGTGCTCTCATGCAGCAGTATCGCATGCCGGGGGAAGTGCCGCTGCAACGTTTCGCGCGCGCCCGTCTCGCCGAACGGCAGAACAAGTTCGCCGAGGCCGAAGCCCTGTTGGCCGACATCATCGAGCAATACTCGTCGAACGACATCGTGGATCTTGCCTATCTGGAACGCGCGGAGGTGCTCGGGACGATGCAGCGTTTCGATGATGCCGCCGCGATGTACCGCGATTTCCTCGCAAAACGGGACGAGAGTTTTCTCCGCGACCGGGGACTGTACCTGCTCGCGGAAATCACCGAATTGCGGCTCAACGACACCGCCACCGCGCTGACGCTGTACCAGCAACTGCTGGACGCGCACCCCTACTCGCAATTTGCCCCGCAGGCGCGGGCGCATATCGTTCGACTTCGCAAAGGAAATTCCTGATGACACGTACCTTCATCATACTCGTATTTCTGCTTTCGTTCGGACGCGCGCAGGCGCAGCAGAGCATACTGATTCCCATGGACCTGCAGCAAACCGATCACCTCAAGGCCTACGGGCTCGTGTACTGGGTGCTGACCCGCAGCGTGGATGTGAACTGGCTGCTCAATTATCGCGGCGGCAGCTTCCTCATGGTGCATTATCCCTTTATCGAGCAGGAATGCCGTATCCGCGGTATTACGTTCTCCTCCATTGACGGATCCGCCGCCGCGCAAATCATCGCCGAAGTGGAGGGACCGGATTCCAACACCGAACTGGTTCGGCTTGAAAAAGCGCCGAAAATCGCCGTGTACGTTCCGCCCAATTTCCAGCCCTGGGACGATGCCGTGACGCTTGCCATGGAATATGCGGAAGTGCCCTACGACAAGGTCTGGGACGAGGATGTTCTCAAAGGCAAACTGGCCGAATATGACTGGCTGCATTTGCATCACGAGGATTTCACCGGACAGTACGGCAAGTTTTACGGGCAGTTCGCGACGTTTCCGTGGTACATCCAGCAGGTCGCCATCAACGAGTCCATGGCAAAGCGCCTCGGTTTCGGCAAGGTGAGCGAAATGAAAAAGGCGGTGGCTCGCGCCATCCGGGATTATGTTGGCGGTGGGGGCTTCATGTTCGCGATGTGCTCCGCCACGGACACCTTCGACATCGCATTGTCCGCGCACGGCACGGACATCTGCGATATCATGTTCGACGGAGACGCGCCGGACGCGGACTGCCAGGCACAGCTGGATTATTCGCAGACCTTCGCCTTCACCGATTTCAAGCTCGTGATGAATCCGTATGAGTACGAGTTCAGCGATATCGATATGACGCCCGCCCTCGGAGGGAATCCGAATACGGACTATTTTACCCTGTTTTCATTTTCAGCGAAGTACGACCCCGTCCCCACCATGCTGACGCAGAACCATGTGAATGTCGTCCAGGGCTTCCTCGGCCAGACCACGGCGTTTCGCAAGGAGCTGGTCAAGAAATACGTCACCATTCTCGGAGAGAAAGACGGCGCCGGCGAAGTGAAGTATCTGCACGGCAACTACGGCCGCGGCACCTTCACCTGGTTCGGCGGGCATGATCCGGAAGATTATCAGCACAGGGTGGGGGATCCGCCGACGGATCTGTCTCTGCATAAAAGCAGTCCCGGCTACCGGCTCATTCTCAACAATATTCTCTTTCCCGCTGCAAAGAAAAAACAGCAGAAAACCTGAATGCTCAATCTGCAATGCGACAGCAATCCCGAATGGGTGCGCGCTGCCATCGACGATCTCGATGTGCTGCTGAGCGATCATGTGCACTGCGAGAAAAAGGCCGCGGCCGCCGCGCTCAGTTTTATCAACCGCTATCCCGGACGTACAGCGCTGGTCAGCGCGATGACCGTGCACGCGCGGGAAGAACTCGAGCATTTTGATCGCGTGCACGATGTTCTTCGAGGGCGGCAATCCGTCCTGCTGCACGATACACCCGATCCTTACGTAAACCGGCTCCTGGCGTTGATCCGCAAAGGGGAGCCGCAGCGCGAGCTGGACTCTCTGATCTGCGCGGCGCTGATCGAGGCGCGCTCCTGCGAGCGCTTTCAGTTGCTCATCGACGCCTTGCCGCCGTGCGAGGAGCGCCGTCTTTTCGAGGAACTGATGCCGTCCGAAGCCCGTCATTACGCCATGTTCATGGAACACGCCCGTACCGCCGCCGGCGCGGCCGAGACGGACCGACGCCTCGGTGAACTTGCGACGCTTGAAGCGGACATCGTTCGGGCCTTGCCCAACGAAGCGCGTATGCACGGGTAGCGGGTAGCGGAGAGCGGAGAGCGGAGAGCAGAGAGCGGAGAGCGGAGAGGAGAGAGCGGAGAGCGGAGAGCAGAGAGCAGAGAGCGGAGAGCGGAGAGCAGAGAGCGGAGAGCGGAGAGCGGAGAGAATGTCCGAAGAAGATACATAATTACGAATAACAGCCTGGCTCCGATATGCGCGGGACGATGGTAGCAGGAAACAGTGACCAATGCGGGTCGTTGCAGAAGCGTTCGTCACGCAGAAACGTGCTCTCTGCTTTTCGCTCTCTGCTGTTCATTGCCATTCTGGTATCGACGGGACAGTATGCGATGGTCGGGCAGTTCCGTGAGATCCCACCGCCGATGCTGAGCGCGGCGACCGACAGTCTACCCATGCCGACGGATGTTGATGTACAACCGTCGACGGGAGAAAAGCTGCTGTGGCTTGCCGGGGCGTCAGCGGCGTTCTCGCTCTTCGATTATATCGGATTCAATATGGCGCGCACGGACGACGGTTCGCTCAAACTGTACCGCGTCATGCAGGTGCTGGTGCAGGCGGGGCTCACCTGGTTGTTGCACGAAATGGCGGGACTCGGCACCGCGGTGGCCTTCAACGTCGTGTGGTGGACCTGGGGTATGGACGCGCTGTATTATGTGTACACGGACATGTTCAACGCGGGCGGCCACTGGGAGAGACGCGGTGCCTTCGAGCGGGCCATTCTCGGAAATCAGTGTACCTGGGCATGGTGGACACCGCTGGGGATTTCGCGCGGCATGGACAACAAGCGTCCCATCGCTGGCGACGCCCTGATGGCGCAGATGGCGCTGGGTGCTGCCGCGGCGATCACGATCACCGTGACGTTCTGATTGCATTTCGGAAATACGCGTATTTATCTTTTACACCATCAATGCTCTTGCACGCGGGCACGCTACGACGGTATTTCGTATCACCTGCGCGCACGGGCCCTGCCGCTGTACCTCAGGGTTGCGCCTCGGCGCTGCGTTGCTGTGCGTCTCTGCGCACCCGGGAGTACAGGCGAGAAAATCTGAACCGGCCTTGCGCACGGCCTTTGCAGACTGTATTTTATCGGGAACGTAATTCAGACAAATTGTATCCGTAAACGATGCCCGTGTTCAGGGCTGCATTCGCCTCGTTGAAAGGATGTCGTATGAATATTGAAAGGATGTCGTATGAATAGTTTCCGGTTTCTGCTTGCGCTCCTCCTGTTGGCGTTCGTCGGTCATTCGGTGAACGCGCAGATTGGTGTTTTGAAGGTCAAAAGCCTCGATCAGTCAACCCCCAAGCTGGGTGACGCCGCCGTACCGTTACGGCTTCAGGATATGGACCGCGATGGTACGCCCGAACTTGTCCTGCGCGGGCAAGGAACCTATTCCGCAGAGCTGAGCGGCGGGAATGGCACATGGGAACTCGATTATGTCTGGGCGGGCATGAGTGATCCGCGCTACCTCGGCGCATTGCGCATGACGGAGACCAGTGGTCCCGCAACCCATGGCGCGTTCATCGATGCCACCGGTTTTTACCTGTGCATGCTGAACAACAAGAATCCCGAACTGACGCGATACGAAGTGGTCACATCGGAGAATATGGAGTTTTTCACCATGCGTCGTCTCGGCTCCGGGCACGAGGTGGCGGTGATCGCGAACGGCGAAAACCTCTATGTCATCGGCGCGACTGATCGTTTCCGCTCCCCGTCTGCCGCGGTGAAAAAACAAAGCGCTGCGACAGCTTCTCAGCTCGTGCAAAAATACACGGGTGCCGTCGGAGAGATGTTGGGTTACGATCCGCGAATGTTCCCCACCGAGGGAGCGTTTGATTACGACGGTGACGGTATTGACGAGTTGCCGTTACTCAACCGCGATACGAACGGGATACCGACGGGACTCTCGATACTTGGCGGAGATTCCTTCGATGAAGTCTGGAGCTGGAAATTCCCCCCTGCATACCTCGAACGCATCACCATGGGTTTTCATGGTTTCGCGGATGTGGATGATGATGGCATGAAGGAATTCTACTGCGGCGACAACATCATCGTGTCCCGGGACGGTAGCGTGCGTGAAGTTCGGGACAGATTCCGTATTCTGCACCTCCTCGACGTGGATGGAGACGGCGTCGTCGATATCGTCGGGCGGGATGAAGCGGAAAACAGAATCATCGCACTGGGGAAAGGCACGTCAACGGCCGTGCACGCTCTGCCTGTACCCGGCCTCGCCACACTCCACGCACCGTATCCGAATCCCGGCCGGAGCGGCAGTATGCTCTCGTTTACTCTGGCACATCCCGCACCCGTCAATCTTTCGCTGCACGACGCACTCGGACGTCGCGTACGGACCATCGCAACGGGTGTGTATGATCGGGGACGACATTATCTGGATTTCCCTGCATTGAATGACGCCGGGACGGAACTCGCCGCGGGAAGCTATACACTGATGCTATCCGTCGGGAGCGAAGTACTCCGCCGGGGTTTCATCATTACGCGCTGAACAGGAAGGAGATGATTACCATGATACAGTACCGGACGTTTTCCATCGCATCAGTTTGCACACTGTCGCTCCTCGCGGGCACCCTCGTATTCTTTTCCGGCACAACCGCCCATGCCCAGCCGCTTCGGGTGGAACGCAGCATCAATGGTGTGCCCGACAATCCCTTTTCCTTCCTTGCCGCATCCATGCGGGAACAAGACCGGCTCGATTTCAACGGAGACGGTTACCCCGACCGCGTCTTCATCTCTTCGGATCCGGCCACAGGCGATGTCATGCGTATCGTGGACGGTATGGTGCCAACGCGGGAGTGGATCATGCGGCTGGACGGCGATCCCGATTATCCGATAATTGTCGGCCGTCATTCACTGGTCGGTTTTTACAATCTGGATGGAGTGGTGTCGAATGAGAATCCCAAGGAATTGGTGTTTGCGTATCGGGTATTCCGGCCGCAGGCGTATCTCACGTATAGATTGGAGGACGTGATGGTCACCGGGTACAATGCGACGAACCCCACCGTACGGCCGCAGCCTCTCGGTATCATCGCCATCCTTATCGGTATCGTCGATAGCGATCGTGATGGAAAAGACGAAGTCCTGACCTTCGATCCGGACAGGAAGGTGACGGAAATCTGGGGCGTCGAATAGTTTCGCCATTGGCTGTAATTTCGGGCCGGGTGCGATGAATGCGCCCGGCCTGATTGTTTCAGGGAGCGATGAGGATGTCGAACGCGGGCCGCTGCAACGATTGCAATTTCTGTGTTGTTTGTCTTTTCCCTGTATTTTATCCATGTTGCAACTGCGTCTCATGTGTGCACCAGAGGATAACGATGATCGATGCCGCGAATCTCCGCTTTCGCAGAACCGGCGTCACCCGAAGCGCTCCGGATTCGGGTGGATGGAGGAACATGCTCTCTACCGTTGTGTTCCTGTGCGTCTTGTGCGGAAGCGCCGTGCAGGCGCAGGATATGCCGTTCGTTACAGGTGTTCAAGGGTCATCCGGGATGGACTCATTGCGGAGTGAAGCTCTCGCGACATCGACACCCGACGCTACGGAGAAGTTGCTGTGGCTTACCGGGGCAACGCTTTCCTATGCCATGTTCGACTATGTAGGCTTCAATCTCGTGCGCGATAACAGCTCCGCACTCCCATTCTTTCGGGTGATTCAGGCGCTCGTTCAGGCGGGCATCACCTGGATTTTGTATGAGAAACTCGGGCTGCCGACAGCTACGGCATTCAATCTTGTATGGTGGACGTGGGGTACGGACGCGATGTTTTACGGGTACACGGAACTCTTTAACGTTGGAGGAAGCTGGAAAGGCCGCGGGGTGTTCCGGTCGGACATACTGGATAACAATTGCAAATGGGCGTCCTGGACGCCGGTAGGGATGCTACGCGGAATGGATTCGTCCAGACCCATCGCAGGAGACACTCTCCTTGCACAATTTCTTGTCGGAGCGGCGGCGGCGGTAACGATCACTGTCACATTCTGAGGCGGCAAACGATCAGTTCCGGAGGAGGCGGGAGCTGGGATGGGTGTGACAGAAACATGCAACACGCACGTGTCGTCTATCTGAAGCCAATCGCGATGCTAACCCTCGCTCATCGCCACGATCTCTCCCACAATCCAGCGATGATAGTCCCGTTTGGGATAGTTCGCGTCCAGCGCGGGATCGCTGAAGCGCGAAGGTTCTATGTCGTGATGATAGAGGATGCGGCACTCCACGATAAAATCCGCCTCCTCGAAAACGGGTGCCCCGACGACGGATGCCGCGACGGGAGTCAGCCCTGACGCGGCGATTTTATCACCATCCCTGCCGCTTCTGCTGCCGAGCAAGGACAAGGCATCTCGAAACATTTCAGGAAATGCGCAGAGCGTGAACGTCGGATAGCGTGTGATAAAATCAAAGGTGTGGCGGGTTGGTCGGACCACCACTTCTGCGATGGGCTTGTTCCACATGATGCCGAAGCCGCCCCAGGACACCGTCATGGTGTTGTACCGTTCCTCTGAGAAATCACCGGCGGTGAGCAGAAGCCAGCGATTGTTCCAGAGCGAGAAAATGTCACGTGAGAACGTGAAGGGATCGATGCGTTTCAGCGGCATGGATCAGGCCACGGCTGATTGAGTGCGATACTGGGCGATCGCTTTTCGCAGGGTGTTTCGAGATGCTTCCGCACACTCGTATTTGTTCAGCGGTATCGCGCCGAGAAAACCTACGATGTCGGCCACATCCAGCCGCTCCGCGTCGTCAATATGCATGCCGATGATCAACTCGGTCAACCCTGAAGCGGAGGCCTGAAGACCCGCGCAGCCCGCGTACTGAAACGCAGCGTCCCGGATAACGTCATCTTCAATACGCAGCCAGAGCTCAAGCACGTCGCCGCAAGTGGCCTGATGCCGCGTCTGCGTGGAGGCGTGTTCAAGAACGCCGAGGTGCAGTTCGCGGTCGAGTACGTCGACCGCCTTCGGTGCGTACCCGAGCGCGAGGAGAAATTCTTTCCGTTGTTCGTCCATGTTCGTCTCGTTGGAGCTGTGTACATCCTGCTCTTTTCGTGCTCTTTTCGCGCGGCGCGGTTGTTTCCTGCCGCGTGATGTGCTAGCTTTGTAAATGTAGCTGTTTTTCAGGAAAAATTGGTACTCGCGGAGCAAGAGCATGAGCGTACTTATTGACAAGAAAAGCCGAGTCATCGTACAGGGATTCACGGGATCGGAAGGCACCTTTCACGCGCAACAGATGATCGACTACGGAACGAAGGTCGTCGGCGGAGTGACTCCGGGGAAGGGAGGCACCGAGCATCTCGGACTGCCCGTATTCAATACCGTCAAGGAAGCGGTGCAGAAGGTGAAAGCCGATGTCTCCGTCATTTTCGTACCGCCGGCAGGAGCCGCGGATGCGATCATGGAAGCCGCGGATGCGGGCATCGCGCTTATCGTGTGCATTACGGAAGGTATCCCGACCCGCGATATGGTGCGCGCGTTTGAGTTTGTACAAAGCAAGGGTGTGCGTCTCATCGGACCGAATTGTCCGGGAATCATTTCACCGGGAAAAGCCAAGGTCGGTATCATGCCCGGCTTTATTCACAAAAAAGGCCATGTCGGTGTCGTATCGCGCAGCGGAACGCTTACCTATGAAGCGGTCAAGCAGCTCACCGATCTCGGCATCGGCCAGTCCACCTGTATCGGTATCGGCGGCGATCCCGTCATTGGTACACAATTTATCGACGCCCTCAAGCTGTTCAACGATGATCCCGAAACCGACGCCGTGGTCATGATCGGAGAGATCGGCGGCACGGCGGAAGAAGAAGGCGCCGCGTATGTCAAAAAATCCATGACCAAGCCCGTGATCGGCTTCATCGCCGGCCGCACCGCTCCGCCGGGACGACGCATGGGCCATGCCGGCGCAATCATCGCCGGAGGCAAGGGCACCGCAGCAGAGAAAATGAAAGCCATGAAACGCGCGGGTATCCATGTCGTGGAAAATCCCGCCGTGATCGGTGTCACCGTCGCAAAAGCGCTGGGCCTTGAATCGCTCGGACAAACCCGTCCGCACGCTTCGGAAAAAGCATAAAGCTGAAAGTTGAGAATTGACGTCCCGTTTGATCGGGCAGGGTAGAATCGAAAGATTCTACCTTTTTTTGTCAGACCTGGGCGGGATATCGCGTGTCCTGAAGAGGTGATGGCTGTACATGCCGGTCCCTTCGGCTTGGTAGAGCGTCCCTTCGGCTCCGCACAGGGACAGTCGAAGCCATGCTCAGGGACTGTACGCAGCGGGACCGTATGTCAGCCCCGACATGGACCATCATCCAACAGAGGCTGCTTGCGGGTGGGCACGCTCAGACGGCTCGATCAACGAATCCCTCCGCCGCAGACCGATTAACGATTTCCGATGCGAGTCTCGTCACCACCCACCAGCATCCTTGCAATGACCGATGTTCACCGTGATTTCACGAACATTTGCGTGAAATACAGCACACCGCTGCTGTTGCGCGCGACGCCGACGCCGGTAAGATCATAGTCGCCTTCGATATTCGCGGTGTGGGGACCGCTGTTCAGCCAACTGCTCACGGCCTGAGCGGCCGGGTCGGTGAAACCATAATTCGTCGAAACATTTTCCGCCGCCGCTCTGATCGGAATGCTCTGTGATACGGCGCTGTACCGCTGGTCAAAGCCGGCATGCCCGAACGACACCGTGCCCGCAGCCATATTCGCACTGTGTGAGCGAACCTCCCGCGTGATCACGTCCGCCTGCACGAGCGCGGTCAGTCCCTTGGTAACCCTGTGCTGATTGATAAGCAGCACGATCCGTGCTTCGATTTCCGCAACCGCGATTTGCGGTCCCGGGTCGACAGGCGGATCCTCATCGGAGCAGGAGAGAAGAATGCAACACAGCACCGTGAGCAGGAGAATGCGCCGCGACAGACCGCGTCGGTCGTGCGGCTTCACCGCGAGGGTGACAGCAGCCGGAGAGCTTCGATACATCATGAGGTCGGATCCAGGTGATACAGCGCGCCGGAAACAGAAACGACGCTATACCGACAACTTACGACATTGCGCGATAACATCTGCACACGCACGGCACAGGCATCTCCGGTGCCCGCGTCGTACGATCAGCCGCGAAGTATCGTCCACATCTGTCAATGCAGGTGCTGCTCGATGGAAGAGAGAGTGAGCAATTCATTACCGCTCTGAATTTGCGCATTGAAGCAGCCGACTCTGCTGCACAGGCCGATACAGTTGCCGAAGTCCGCGTTTGCGGTCAGAAATATGGCGATGAGATCGGCTTCACAGCCGCATTGCCCGAATACCGGAAGCGTAACACCGCACTCGGGGCAGAGCAGGGTGAATATATCACCTTTTTCGAGCCGTACGCCGAGAGAAATCCGTGATTTGTCCCCATAGACAGGGCTCAAGGCAACCAGCCCGTCCTCATGGTCTTTCCTGACCCGCAGGAAGATTCCGTTGAACTGGTTGAATTGCGCTCGTTCGTTGATCAGATTGTGCCCTTGCTGGCAGTAACATTCCTGTACGACCAGGACATGCTTGCTTTCGCGGTAATCGGCGGGGAGTGGCGTTGGAAAAATCATCATCCCCTTCTTGTCGAAGATGCTCATGGCGGCCTCCGTTCCGATGGTGAAAGTTGTCGCATAGGGAAACTAGCGCGGAGGGACGCCAATAGCAAATAAAAAAAAGAAGGGCCGCCTGTTACACAGGCGACCCCTCAGGAGGAGGAGGGAGGATTCAATATAGCCAATCCGTTGTCAGAATCCAAATTTTTTTCGACATTTTTTTTCTCCGGTGAAAAAAATGCTGTTTCTGATCAACATTGGCCATTTTTCCGTGTATGGTCTATAGTACCGTCATCGCGGCGCGAGGGCCTTCAGCCTACTCGAACTCGATCAGCAGTTGATGTTTTTGGACACGATCGCCCTGCCGGACGAGAATCCGCTTGACGACGCCGTCACTGGGTGCCGAGACGGAGTTTTTCATTTTCATGGCTTCAAGAATCAGAAGCGTGTCGCCCCATTTCACCCGCTGCCCCTGCGTCACGATGACGTCCACTACGACGCCGGGTATGAACGAAAGCAACTGCCTGGGATCCGGAACCACATAGGGCTTACGCCGCTCGAATTTCAGGGTATGCCGTGTTTCGTAGCGTGTGTCGTCTATTGTCAGTGTTTTCAGTTCGTCGCTCATGGCTAAAACGGCGGGATGCCGTGTTTTTTGGTGGGACGGAGTTCTTGTTTGTTGCGCGAGATTTCAATCGCATGTATCAGGTATTCGCGGGTCTCGGCTGGACTGATCACGGCGTCGACGTGTCCGTTCGCGGCCGCAATGTACGGGTTGGCGAACTTGTCCGTGTATTCCTGCACTTTCTGCCTGCGCATTTCATCGGGATCCGTCGCGGCGGCGATTTCACCGCGGAAGATGATATTGGCTGCGCCTTCCGGACCCATGACGGCGATTTCTGCCGTAGGCCAGGCAAAGACGAAATCCGCCCCGAGATGGCGTGAGCACATGGCGATGTATCCGCCGCCGTAGGCCTTACGGATGATCACCGTCGTTTTCGGGACAGTTGCTTCGCTGTAGGCGTAGAGAATTTTCGCTCCGTGTCTGATAACGCCGGCATGTTCCTGATCCACCCCGGGAAGATAGCCGGGAAGATCGACAAAGGTGATGAGAGGGATATTGAACGCGTCGCAAAAACGAATGAAACGCCCTGCCTTGTCCGAGGAATCCACATCGAGCACTCCCGCCAATACCAATGGCTGGTTTGCGACAATTCCCACGGTATCGCCGTTCATGCGGGCGAAGCCGACCACGATATTCGCAGCCCAGTGCTCCTGCACTTCAAAGAAGTCGGAATCGTCGCACACGGAACGAATGAGGTCGCGAACGTCGTAGGCCTTGCGCTGATCTGTCGGTACTATGGTTTCGACGTTATAGTCGGCGCGTGGTGGCTTAGCGGGGAAGGGATCGGGTCGCTTGTTGTTGTTCCATGGAATAAACGTGACAAGTTTCTTGATCTGCTCGAAGCATTCCTGCTCGCTGCGTGCGAAGAAATGGGCGTTGCCGGTTATTTCGGTATGGACGCGCGCTCCGCCCAAATCCTCCATGGAAATGTCCTCGCCGAGTACGGTCTTGATTACCTCGGGACCGGTAATGAACATCTTCGAGATCTTGTCCACCACGAACACGAAATCCGTCAACGCCGGCGAGTACACCGCGCCGCCGGCGCATGGACCGAGGATGACGGAAATCTGCGGGATGACGCCCGAAGCGAGGGTGTTGCGGAAGAAGATCTCTCCATATCCCGCCAGGGAGTTGACCCCTTCCTGAATGCGTGCACCGCCGGAGTCATTGATACCGATCAACGGCAGGCCGAGCTTCATCGCATGATCCATGATCTTGGTGATCTTGCGCGCGTGCATAAGGCCCAATGAGCCGCCGGCGACGGTGAAGTCCTGCGCGAAAATGCAGATGGGGAAGCCTTCGATTTTTCCCGTTCCCGTGATCACGCCGTCCGCGGGCAGCTGCTTTTTGTCCATATCAAAATCCTGACACTTGTGCTCGACGAAGAGGTCGTACTCGTGAAAGGTGTCATTGTCCAGGAGCGTCATGATACGGTCGCGGGCAGTGAGCTTACCCATGGAGACCTGCTTCTCTATGGCCTTCTCTCCGCCGCCCAGGATGGCTTTCGACTTGCGGCGAAAGAAATCCATTAATGATGATGCGAGTGACATTACGGGGAATTCTCCGAATTGTGAGAAATGGACAGTATGCCGGTGCCGGACTTTCAGCGGATCACAGGGGGTAAAACTCCTGTATAGACGTAGTCATGCCCTCTTCGTTGAGCGTGCACTCAACGGAGAAGGAGCATGGATCGTGTCTGTGCGCCCGATGAACTATGAAGTGTGTACACATACACACCGCTGGGGAGCCCGGAGGCAAGGAAATGCACATCGTGATTTCCTTCTCTCAGAGTTCCGTTCACCAGTGTCGCAATGTGCTGTCCGTCCATGGCGTGAACGTCGAGACGGACGTACTGTGCGATGGGCAGATGAAAGGAGATGACGGTCGAGGGGTTGAATGGATTGGGATGATTATTCCGGAGTTGCGGCGCAGCGGACAATTGAACGGTTTTCAGATGCTGGTTACACATACTGTCCACCAGGAGTACGCCGTCATGCGCACGCGCGCGCGGGTTACCGGCATTGAAGCTCAGAGTGCGAATGCGAAGCGGGGCGTTGTTCGGTTCGTGCCAGAGACCAATACACCGAAGCCGGAGGAGCACGCCGGTTCCGGATAGTGCGGGACCTCCATTGTCGCGGATGAGAATCTCGCCGGGACGGGAGAGGTCAACGCTCATGCTGTGCCCCTGCGTGAGCGTCCCTTCGCTGCTCCATCCGATGGGATACAGTAGATGGGGATCGTACTCCACATCCATGGCGAAGATCGTGGCGAGGGAGCCGCTGCGATTCTGCGTCAGGAAGAGCGGGATTTCCACGAATTCCTGTGCGCGTGCATAGACCGTGTCGTTGAAACCCGCCGCAAGCGTTGTAACACCCACGCCGGTGAGACGAATCACGATCAGCGGTACATCGCTGTCGTTGGTGGTCAGCTCCAGTTGCGCATCCTTGCGGAAAATGCTTTGCGGAGCGAAGCGTATGCTCAGCGAGGCGCTGTCGCCGGGTTGTAACACCCATTGCGCCTGGGCTGTGAGCTGATACTGGTCGGCTTCGCTGCCCGTTATGCGGGGGTTGTCGATGCTCAGAGGGCCGTACCCGACGTTCCTGAAGGTCAGCACGGTGTCGCGGAAATCACCCAGTTCAACCTCGCCGAAATCTATGGCCGAGGTGTCAATGGCGATTTCCGGGGAGACGTTATACAGCTCGACCCGTATCATCCCCGTGTTGTCGGCGTGCCTGTCAATGGAAAAAGGTGGTTTGTCCTCGATGAACAATGCCGCGGGTGCACCCAGCCCGGTGAACGGTACGCGATACGTGTAGGTGGAGCTCACGCCAGGCGGATTTATGCGCCCGGATATCGGTTGCCCGTTGATTAAAAAACCATTGGTGATAGAGGTGGAAAGACCGGGGAAACCGAATTCCCCCGGCGGAATGTCGCGATAATACGCGGCGTCCACGAGACCTATGCTATCTCCCTGCAAGGTACGCCAGAAGGAGAAGGTTCCGGAACAGATGAATTCGAAGCGCTTCTGTGCCGGAAGAAATTGCGTCTGCTTCGGAATCGTATCCACGGCGTACACGTCGATGGTCTCCATATAGAGCTGCGCCTGGCTTCTGCTCGGAAGAAACAGCGCCAAGGTACAACACAGCAGCGCGAGAGTATGGAAGCGATACGACATCAACGGACTTTCATTGACCTACACCTTGCGTACTTCTAACATATTGGTCGGGCCTCTCTTGTGCAAGGGGGAGCCGATGGAGAAGACCACGAGAGCTCCGGCGTCCACAAGCCCGCGTTCCAGCAACAATTTGCGTACGGCCTCGATGCTGTATTCCTGGTCAGGCAGCGGAGGCAGAAATTCACCCTTTACGCCCCAGGTGAACGCCAGCCCCCGGAGCGTCGCCGCTGTGTCGCTCAACGCGAGTATGGGTGTGGATGGCCGGTACTTCGCTATGAGCCGGGCCGTATCTCCGGATCGGGTCAAGGTCACGATGGCGGCCGCTCCGATTTGCTGAGCAAGCCCGCAGGCCGCCTTGCCGATGGCGTCGGTCACATTGTGCCGTTCGTCGTCGGGGATGGCGTACTCCCGTTCGTGCTTTTCCTCCGAGGCCTCTATCGCCCGTATGATGCGATCCATATAGGTTACGGACGCGACCGGCCAGTCTCCGACGCTTGTTTCTCCGCTGAGCATCACGCAGTCGGTCCCGTCCAGCACGGCATTGGCCACGTCGCTGGCCTCGGCGCGTGTCGGCCGTGGTTGCGTGATCATGGATTCGAGCATCTGCGTGGCGGTGATCACGGGTTTTCCGTGCGCGTTGCACCGTCGAATGATGTGCTTCTGCAGCACGGGTACCTGCTCCGCCGGCATCTCCAGCCCGAGATCTCCACGGGCAACCATGATTCCGTCCGCTTCACGGATGATATCCTCTATGTCCATGAAACCCTCCCATCGCTCGATCTTCGCAATAACGGGCACGTTGCGGCCGTGGTACTTCATGGCGCTCTGCAATTCGATGACGTCCCGCTCGGAGCGTACGAACGACAGGGCGACGGCATCCACTCCCGCACGCAGACCGAAATCGAGATCTTCGAGATCCTTCCTGCTTAGTGCCGGGGCCGAAATGGACGCCTTGGGCACGATTATGCCTTTGTTGCTTTTCAGGACACCGCCTTTGACCACCCGGGTACGGATCTCCGTCGCGGTGACGTCGAGAATTTCCAGCGTGAGATATCCATCGTCCAGGAGCATGTGCTGTCCCGCCAGCACGTCCTCCGCCAACTGCGGATAGGTTGTGCCGCACCGTTGCGCATTCCCGATGCCATCAAAATCCATTGCGATGGTGAAATCGCTGCCGTCTATGAGCTGCACACCGCCTTCAGGCATGGGGCCGGTACGAATCTTCGGACCCTGAAGATCCTGGAGAATTGCGAGCGGCGTTCCATGCTGCTCTGCAACGGCGCGGAGCCGCTCGATCATCTCCAGATGCTCCTCCCGCGACCCGTGTGAGAAATTGAGACGCGCGACATCCATCCCCGCATCCAGTAATTCTCTGATGCGCTCCTCACTCCGCGAAGCGGGGCCTATGGTGCAAATGATTTTTACCTTTCGTTGCATGGCTGGGTCAGTCTCCTTCGTTTCTGATGTCCATCATCGTTTGGAGAATGGCCGGGAGCACTACCCCTGAAAGGAACGGAAGCTGTTCGTCCAGGGAAGGTGCGAGTCCTGTCGGCTCCGGATTTATTTCCACGGTGTATGCGCCGCTGCGATGCGCGAGACGCGGGAGGTCCGCTGCGGGATACACCAGTCCCGAGGTCCCGACGGAAAGGAATACATCACAGTCCACAGCGGCGGATTGGGCGAAACGCAATTCGTCCTCGGGCAAGGACTCGCCGAACCAGACCACGCCCGGCCGGATCCATCCGCCGCAACTGCAACGCTGTGCGGTTTCCGTCGGGGGGGCCGCAGCGTCGTGATAGGGTATTCCGCACGCGATACACCGGCTGTGTTCGATATTGCCATGCAGTTCGTGTACGTCCGGCGATCCCGCGCGACGGTGCAGGTTGTCGACATTTTGGGTTATCAGTGAAAAACGGGGGAAAACCTCCGGAAAAGCGGCCAACGCCCGGTGGCCGGCGTTGGGCTCCACGCCCGCTATCAGCGTGCGACGCCACGAGTACCAGCTCCAGACCAGGTCCGGATCCTTTCTGAAGGCGCGCTCCGTGGCTAACTCCGTCGGATCGTATTGAGACCAGAGTCCACCGGCGCTGCGAAATGTCGGGACGCCGCTTTCGGCGGACACGCCTGCGCCTGTGAGAACGCAGACATGCCGCGCGCGACGAAGGCGCTGGATAAATGTCTCAGACAGTACCGGGGTGTGTGAGTGATTCATGCAGCAACTCCGGGGTCAATTCGTGAGGGAGAGACGTTTCCAGCCGGATCGCCGAACAGCCTCGACATTGATGACGAGGCGGTGCAACGCTCCCATGTGCCAGAATGCGGTGTGATCGGCATAATGCGGGCTGAATGGCTGCCCCGACTGTCCGCCCGGTATGACGATGTAACTGGAATCCGGTGAATTCAGATCCGCCACGAAACGCATGGATGCCGCGACACGTGCATCATACGGGCGCGAAATGGAGTACTCCGTGTTGTTCACGGTCGTGTTGGATCCGCCGATGCTGAAGGGACCGATATTGAAGAGACGATCCAACGGTTTCTTTTCACCGAAAGGATGGCGGAACTCGATGGTGTGCAGTCTTCCCCAGTTCCATGTGTTCATATCCCTGCCGAGCGCGGTGCGAAGGTCGGTTACAGCGTCGGTAATACCCTTGACGAGGATGTGCCTCTTGCTCTCCCTCCCCGGTGTCCGGATATCGTCGAACCAGGTTTCCGTTGAGTCAGCAAGCAGGGTCGGAAGGACGCGCGTGACGATGTTTGCAACGAACGTGTAATTGTGAAACAGTGTGCTGTCCATCTCGTCTTCGAAGGTTCGACGCAGCACATGCGTCAACGCGGCATTGAAAATGGCGGCTTCGGCGGATGAGGTGTTCATGCGACAATCCCAGCGGGCCAGCAGATTCATAACCCGCGTGATGAGCAGCGGACGAGCCTTCCATGCGCGGAGGGCTCCTACGAAGGCACGTCGGAGAGTGTCCGCATAGGGTGATTGCACATCCATTTGCATCAGGCGGAAATCGTCCGGAGTGAACATGGCCTGTTCGCTGAGCATTTGATGGATGCGTTTCGCGCGCGAATCGTCTTCCCACAGAGAGGAGATGGGCACCGGAGAAGACGTTGGCACCTTGTTGTTCGCCGCGACGAGCATTCCCTCTTCGGGTTCGGCCAGGCGGGGAAGCTGCCCGGCCGGAACATAGCCCTGCCAGCTGTTCGCACCTTCCCAGCCCGCCGAGGGGAGCAGCGCTTGTCCTTTACCACGAATCGGCACACGACCGACAGCGAGACGAGCGATGACGCCGCTGGTGTCGGCGTAGATGATGTGTTGCGCGGGAACGCCAAATGTTGCGAACGAACTCTGAAATTCATTCCAGTTCCGCGCGTGGGCCGCACGGTACATTGCCAGAATCTCGTCGCTGGCTTCCTGTCCAGCCCAGCGCAGCGACACCGCAGTAGGGCCGCTGAAGCGGCTGGAATCGCGAATCACGTTCTGCAGCGGATACACGGGGGTGATAATCGGTCCGCGCGGTGTTTGCCATGTGGTTTGCACGACAGGCAGACTGTCGCGAACAAAGATCGAATCGGTGAACACGCGCATGCCCACACTGCGACCCGCATCGATGCAGGTCGAATCGCGATAGTTCACCCGCTCGGTGAAAAAATCAACGTCGTCCGCCATCAGATTTGTCATGCCCCAGGTCAGAACGGAATTGTGTCCGATGACGATACCGGGCACACCGGGGATCGTTACACCTCCCACATTCAATCCGGGAGCGGAGAGGTGCATGATATACCAACGGGAGGGTTGGCTGATGAGCAAATGGGGATCATTTGCCAGCAAAGGTTTTCCGTTGACGCTCCGTGTTCCTGTAACAGCCCACGCATTGCTGCCGATCGCCGAACCTTGTGACGCGAGGAGGCGCTGTGCGGTTGCAGCCCCATCGTGCAGAAGTCCGAGCGACACCAGTTGCCGCGGTTGTGTCGGATGCGGAAGTGAGGAGATCGCCGTCTGTTGCGGCGGGAAAAGCTGGCGAGCGCGTTCTTCGCCGAAACGCGCGATGAGTTCGCTCAAGGTCAGGTCTGTCCACCAGGAGAGGGCAAGTTCCCATCCGAGCAACCGCGCGATGATGAGCGAATGCGCCGGCGTCCACGGTTCAGGTTGATACTGGAGTAAATCGAACTCTATCGGTAAGGAATGCCCGCGTTCGTGTATGCCCGCATTGACCCCCTTGCTGTACGCGTCGAGTATTTTCCGTGTCTGATCGGAAACCTCCGTCAGCAGACTGTCCGCCTGCCGGTGCAGGCCGATGGTACGCATGAGACGGTCGGCAGGCAGCGCTTCAGCGCCAAAAATCTCGGCCAGCCGACCGCTCCCGTAGCGTCGAAGCACGTCCATCTGCCAGAGGCGATCCTGCGCGTGAACATATCCGGCGGCGACAAAGGCGTCATACTCGTTCCCTGCGAGAATGTGTGGTATTCCGGCCTGATCTCTGAATACCTCTACCGGCCCGGAGAGCGCCGACACGGAGGCCTCTCCCTGCGTTTCAGGGAGTGCCCGTGTCGCCAGATCGTAGGTGAGGTATCCGGCGAAAATGAGGAGCAGAATGGTGCTGACCGTTAGTGCGATTGAGGTGTGTCGTCGTTTCATGGTGTCGCTTCATTGCGTCGTTCAAACTAGCAAGCACTGCAGCGAAATCCAATGAACACCGCGCGGCATGTGCGCTTTCACCCGTACGGAGCGGCAAGGTGTTTTCCGCACACAGGAGACGGGGCGGCAATATGCAACCATAGAGCGACAGAGTGATACGCTTTGCGCCATTTTCGCGATACTCCTCCCTGACCGGGAGTCGCTGATACCGGAGCGCGATCTTCCGAGGCACGCGACGCCCGGCATCAGGCACATCCGTGTTTCTCACGCCGCGAAAAAGCGGCAGCACATCGGTGGCTGAGGCCGAAGAACTCGCGGCACAGCGTGTGGATACCGAGGACGAACAGTTTCAACTTGTCGTGAGAATTCATTATCTTTTCATCATCAACATCTACCACAGCTGTACTTCCACCGCCATGAAATACGAAGCATTCAAGGTTTCGCAACGTATGAAAAACCGCTTTCTGCTGTTGGTGGCCGCGACGATACTGGCAGGTACCGGCAGCACGATGAATGCCCATGCACAGCAGGCGCAAAAGCCGGCATTCATGCCGAAGCGGGAAAATCTCGGGCCCATGGTGAATTCCGAATATGACGAGGTTTTCCCTGTCATTTCCGCCGATGCAAAAACATTGTACTTCGTCCGGAAAGGTCATCCTGACAACACGGGATCAAAAAAAGAAGATGATATATGGGTCAGCGAGCGCCTGCCGGATGGAAGCTGGAGCAAAGCGCGCAATGTCGGGCAGCCGCTCAACACCGATGGCTTCAACTTCGTCTGTGCCGTGCTGCCGGACAACAACACCCTCCTTCTCGGGAACCAGTATATGCGGGATGGCTCCCAGCGTCAGGGTTTGTCGCTGACATATCGTGAGGGTGAAACATGGAGTTTTCCCTCGCCGTTGAGCATCGCCAACCTGGGCAATCTGTCGCATCTCACGGAGTATACCATGGCGCCTGACGGCAGAGTCATTGTGATGAGCATCCTTCGCCAGGACTCCATTGGCGGCAGGGATCTCTATGTCAGTTTCAGAAAGCCGGACAACACCTGGGCCGAACCCGAGAATATGGGGCTTGGAATCAACAGTACGGAACAGGACGTCACTCCCTTCATTGCTGCCGATGGTGTGACACTGTATTTCTCCAGCAATCGTCCAGGGGGCTTCGGGAGCAACGATGTGTATATGACGCGAAGACTGGATTATACGTGGAAGAAATGGTCCGTTCCGCGCAATCTTGGCTATCCAATCAACACGGCGGGCTGGGATGCGTACTACACGGTGCCCGGCAACGGAGAATTCGCATATTTCGTTTCGACCAGCGATGGATATGGAAAATCTGATCTTTTCCGTATCGAGTTGCCTGAGGATGCCCGGCCTATTCCGGTCATGATGGTAAGCGGTAGGGTACGCGACCCCAAGGGGCAGATCATTCCCGCATCTATCACCTATGAGCGCCTCTCCGATGGGGAAGTGATGGGATCGGCGACAGCGGATCCTACCACGGGCGAATATCAGATCGCCTTGCCTATGGGGCATCAGTATGGCTTCCATGCGAATGCCGAGGGGCATTATCCTGTAAGCCAGCACCTGGACCTTACGGATCTGTCCAATTTCAAGGAAGTGGAGCGGGATCTCATCCTGGCTCCGGTGACGCGAGGCGCATCGATACGACTCAACAACCTGTTCTTCGATTTTGACAAGGATATACTCCGCGATGAATCGAAACCGGAGCTTGACAGACTCGTCCGTTTCCTCAATGAACACCCGAGCATGATCATACAGGTCGATGGTCATACGGATTCTGTGGGTGGGTTCGAGTATAACATGGATCTGTCCCGGCGTAGGGCCAAAGCGGTCGTCGAATATCTCGTGTCGCATGGAATTTCCGACGTCAGACTTATTCCGCGCGGCTTCGGTAAGACGCGTCCTGCTGCGACCAACGAAACGGACGAAGGTCGGCAATGGAACAGACGGGTTGAATATTCCATCCTGCAGGAGTGACGTCGCTCCTCTGTCGTGTCCCAATGTAAATCCCGGTTCGCCGGGATTTATTTTTCCCCCTCGAAGGAGGTCCGAAGCGCAGGACTGGCGCAACCCGAGTCCGACCGGGCATTTCGATGTCTCATGCCGTGCGTACGTCGTCTCTCCGGTCATGGCATCACCAGAGCGCCATATCGCTCCCCCGCGCTGAGCGTATCGCGCTCTGATCGGAAGTATCAGCACTCATTGGATGCAGATCGCGATTCAGGTATATTTCTGTGACAATCGCGGCCCCGCCCAGGTCGGTAGAGGAGCGAGGCGGACGCAGCGCTCGACACAGTTCCCCGCATCATCGAGATGAATGGTATGAGTAAATTCGAAACGATTCTTCACTCCAAATCCGATTGTCTCATCACGCTTTTTCATGATCCTGAAGATCACATGTCGTGGATTATTCGAAAGTGGAAGCGACGGCTGTTCGGAAAGAAATGTCTCGTCAGCCGTTGGTTCAACACACGCGAGCAGGCGGAGCGCTTCGCCGAGCAACTGGTGCGCGAATGTGCCGGAATACGCGCAAAACTTCAGTCGTAAGGCATCATGGATACCACCTATTGTTATTCACCGGAAAACGTCTTGCGTCAAATCGAAGGACGGGAGGCCGTTCTCGGCGTTTTCGAGCTTCGGTTTTATTCTTCCGGAGGCAGACCTGCGAAGGAAATGACCGAGTGTGTTGAAACCTTTTACTACTATCCCTCCGGCGGTACGATTCGCGATGCGTCCTTGAATATTCTCCTGTATGAGCCGCGTCTCGATATTTATCATACCGGCAAACGGGGATAGTTCGCTTTTCAGATGCGCAGCGCAGCCCTTCAATTTTGCCCGGAATTCCTCGCCGTCGAGTCCAATCAGACGCGTGTACTCGATTTCATACGCACCTGCGATGCGGAATTGCTGGTTCTGCCCGAGCTCTGCTTCACGGGATATTTTTTCCACGACAGCGAACAACTCCGCTCGGTGGCGGAAGCAACGAACGGGCCCTCCGTCACGTTGCTGCGTGATGTTGCACGTTCACGGAAGGTTATCATCGTGGCCGGAATCGCCGAACGTGCAGGAGAAAACGTGTATAACAGCGCTGTGACGGTGCTCCCGGATGGCAGTGTGGATGTATACCGGAAAACCCATCTCTTTGCAGAGGAAAAAATCCTTTTTACTCCGGGTGACAGCGGTTTCCGTGTGAGGGACTTCGGTTCCTGGCGCTTGGGCGTCATGATCTGCTATGATTGGCGTTTCCCTGAAGCCGCGCGTACTTTGGCACTCAAAGGGGCGCATATCATCGCCCATCCTTCCGATCTCGTCGCCGCTCCGGAACTCTGGCAGCCTGCCATGCGCGTGCGATCACTGGAGAACAGGGTGTTCACCATCACCGCCAATCGCACCGGGCGTGAAACACGCGGACTGGATGAACTGATATTCCATGGTTGCAGTCAGATTGTCGCACCGTCGGGCAAGGTGCTCGTGGAGGCGGGCAGGGAGGATGAAGGTTGGATATACGCCGAGATAGATCCGACTGCCGCTGACCGCAAAGCCTTCTCGCAGTGGAACGATATCATGACAGATCGCCGGCCGGATCTGTACGAACTCTGACACGATACGGAGGAGTGATGCGCGCGTTACTTGTCAACGTCCTCGTCGGAATGCTTATGCGTACCTTGCGTATCTCCGTCGAGAATTCGGCAACGGTAGATGCGCTCCTTGAAGCCCGGTCTCCGTTCGTGCTCGTCTTCTGGCATGGTTCGATGCTCTGGCCGTGGTGGCGATTCGGAAACAGCAATGCTGCCGCTCTCGTGAGCATGAGCAGCGACGGCCAGCTGCTCGCAGACATTCTCCGGCGGTGGGGATACACTGTTGTCAGAGGATCCAGCAGTCGCGGCAGCAAGGAAGCGATGCAGGCGATGCGCGACATCATTCGCGAAGGACACATTCTCTGCGTCACACCGGACGGACCGAGAGGGCCGCGCCATGAAATGAAAATGGGGGCGGTGCGCGTGGCCCAAACCATGCGTGTTCCGCTCGTCGTCGTCAGTGTCGGGTACGTCCGTTGTCGGCACCTGAAAAGCTGGGATCGTTTCGAATTACCCATGCCGTTCTCACGCTGCTATGTGCGATTCAGCGAGGCGGTGCAGATCAATCCGGATCTGGAAGGTGAGCCGCTGGAAGATGTGCGCGCAGATCTGGAGAAAAAGATGACGGCCGAGTATCGCAGCGTCGCTCTGCGGGGGGCATGAGTGATTCGGACGCTTGCATCCCGGCTGTACGGGACGGTGGTGCGCCTGCGCAATCGGGCCTATGACCAGGGGTACCTGCGCAGTGTCCGTATCCCTGTACCGGTAATTTCCGTGGGGAATATCACCGCGGGCGGCACCGGAAAGACGCCGGTCGTGGAACGATTGGTCGAGTACTACCTGAGAAGTGGTATACGAACCGCTGTTGTGTCACGCGGATACAAACGTACCAGTACAGGCAGTGTTGTCGTGTCCGACGGGAAGGGAAGCGTTGTGGATGTGCCGAGTGGCGGAGATGAGCCGGTTCAGATCGCACGGAAATTCCCGGAGGCGGTGGTCCTTGCGGATGCGAATCGCGTTCGCGGCTGCCTCCGAGCAACGCAGGAATTCGAGGTCGAGGTCATCATCCTTGACGATGCCTATCAGCACAGGGCTGTGGGCCGTAGTGTGGATATCGTCGTGCTCGACGCCTCGAGCGCACTCTACGCGCAGCGGCTGTTGCCGGCCGGACGTCTGCGGGAACCGCTGGTGAATCTTTCCCGGGCGGATGTTCTGCTTCTCAGCCGCTGCGAAGCCGACGTCGCGCACGAACAGATGACGCTCGCGCTTCGGGCCTACAGCAATGTGCCGGTGTTTGCGACACGCTTCCTGCCTCAGCATCTTCGCCGCCTGCACGACTTCGGGGAGCTTCCACACGATGCACTCCGCGGTGCCTCGGTGGTGTCTTTTTGCGGTATCGGTGCGCCGGCAAGTTTTCTGAAAACCATGGATCATATGGGCATCGCGTCGCAGCAACATCATGAGTTCCCCGATCACCATCGTTTTACTGACGCGGATATTGCCATGCTTCTGGATGGGGCCAGAGCCGCAGGGACAGTGCTGCTCACCACGGAGAAAGATGCGATGCGACTGTTGCAGCATCGGACGGCACTCGAGGGAGTGGATGTGCTGTATCCGGTGATGCGTCTGGAGTTTTTGGGAGCGGAGGAAGATTTTTTTCGTCTCTTGTCTGAACGCACATCCCTGCGCATCTAACGCACACCCTGCTCAGCGTCGCTGGAAACCGTACGCCGGCGAACTTGTCCTTTTCCTGAGAATACCAGCGCACTGTTCGCAGAAATGGGCGGTCGGATGTTGCCGCAGGAGATCCGCAGCGATCTGTCCCTTGCAGAAAATGCACTGGCCGTATTCGTTGCGATCCAGACGTTCAAGTGCCAGACGCAGATCATTGAGTCGCGGATCGGCCTTGAACGCGAGATGCGCGGACAGCGCCTCAGGCGTGAATTGGGTAATCTCCTCTTTGTACACCTCGGTGAGAATCGCCGCTATGCGTTCGAGGATAATTTCCCTGATGCTTTCGTCTCTATTCGTCGCTGCGTGTTGCACGATGTCTTGCTCGTCATGATACCGGATATCCATCCGGCGGGAAAAGGTACACGATGGTTGTTACCCGCAAGTATAGAGCTTTTTTCGAAAGAGTCAAGTGAAATCGTACAAAGGCGCAAAACACACCGATTCTCCGCGATTTCTTGCTGCGTCAGGCTGCCGCACTTCAACGAAGATAGACCATGAGAATGGAAATATCGGCTGAACTCACTCCGCTGATGCGCGATGCCTGCCCTATGGAGCTGGGTTGCACACGCATGAGCTTTTCGCGTCCCTCATTGGAAAGCGAGCGCACGCGGCTGTAATCGAAATTCGGCGGAATAATGAAATCCTCCGCAAAACTGAATTTTTCTACATCGCGTTGTTGACGGTCTATATAACCGGCATATTTCGTCTCGATTTCGAGCTGCTCAAGCACGCGTGTATCAGCAAGCGCACGGCGGACGAGTGGATCCCGCGCAATACCGTCCAGGCGCAGGACGCTTTCGGCCGTCACTCCCTCGCGTCGGATGATTTTGCCCAGAAACTCGTTCTGTGCAACCGGCGTGGATGCGTGGCGGGCAAGTAGGGGATTCAGAGTCGCGGGATCGAGTGTGCGCACTTCCACGAGGTCTCTCATTGCGGCGATTACGGGTTCGCGTTCGCGCACGGTGTGAAACAGATCGTCCGGTATCAGTCCATAACGGTGCCCGTGATGCATCAAACGACGGTCGGCATTATCCTGCCGCAGAAGTAGCCGGTACTCTGCCCGCGAGGTGAACATGCGGTACGGCTCCTCTGTCCCTTTGTTGACCAGATCGTCGATCAGCACTCCAATGTACGCCTCGGAGCGCCGGAGGATGAAAGGCCGCTCCCCGCGCAAGGCCAGTGCGGCATTGATACCCGCCATCAAACCCTGCGCCGCGGCTTCTTCGTATCCGGATGTACCGTTTATCTGTCCGGCGAGGTAGAGTCCGCGCACGCGCTTCGTCTCAAGGCTGAGGTTGAGCTGATGAGGTGGGACGTAGTCGTATTCGACGGCATAGCCGGGGCGTAACATCTCGACGCGATGCATGCCCGCGACGCTGCGCAGCGCGCGCAATTGAATCTCCGCGGGGAGACTGGAGGAAAAGCCGTTCACATAGACGACATCGGTCGCCCGGCCCTCCGGTTCGAGAAAGAGGTGATGGCTCTTTTTATCGGCAAACCTGACGATTTTATCTTCTACGCTCGGACAGTAGCGCGGGCCTGTTCCCTGTATTCTGCCGGTGTACATCGGCGAGAAAGCGAATCCTTCGCGCATGATGTCATGTGTCTGTTCGTTCGTATGCGTGACGTAACACGGCACCTGATCGAACGAAGGGCGGGGTGAACGGAAGGAAAACGCGAATGGTGGTTCGTCGCCGGGGGCGATGGCCGTCTGGTCGAGATCCAGAGAGGCGAGTGATACCCGCGGGGGAGTGCCGGTTTTCAAACGTCCCGTTTCGAAACCAAGTCGCTGCAGCGCTTCGGTTATTCCAGTCGCCGGCATTTCACCATGCCGCCCGCCCTCCGTGCGGGCAAGTCCGGTGTACATGGCGGCGTTGAGAAAGGTGCCACTGCAGATAATCACCGCGCGACAGGAGATATCACCCCGCGATGCGGTACGGACAGCGGTAATGCGCCCGCTTTCGACATGCAGGTCCCGCACTGAATCTTCGAGAACAGACAATCCGGGGATGGATTCGACATAGGCGCGGGCGGCATCAGCATACTGTTCACGGTCATTCTGCGAACGAGGCGACCACACCGCCGGACCCTTGGACCGGTTCAGCATTTTATACTGAATTGCGGACGCATCGGCGAGCAGGGCCATGGCGCCTCCGAGCGCATCGATTTCCCTGACGAGATGCCCTTTTGCAGTTCCGCCGATTGCGGGATTGCATGAGAGTCGGCCGATGGCCTGTGCGTCCATCGTCACCAGGGCGGTGGTGCAACCCATACGTGCGGAAGCGGCGGCGGCCTCAATGCCCGCATGCCCGGCTCCGATAACGATAATGTCGTAATCCTGATTCATCGTAACCTTTTAAAGTAACGCAATTCGGTTGCAATTGCGAGCGGGAAGCAGAGAAAAAATGCACGGAAAAATGCAGCGAATACCTTCAATACTCACGGCGGTGTTTGCTCTTTCGATAAAAATCTTTGAGCACTCTCGCATGCCTGTTCCCTCTGTCCGGCTTTCCTGAGGAATGCAGACACGAGTCGGACTCCCACAGATGGAAGTCCGAATCGCAGCCGGGGAAACCGGAAGAACCCTCGTGGTGTATGCCGTCCGGCCGGAATATTCAGGTCATAAAAAAATCCCCATCCGGATTGTGCAACCTTGGACGAGGATCACCGTAACAACTTTGGGCTAAAGATCTAGGGAGACAAAGAACCCTCCGAACACACCCCACCGTCAATCAGTAATAGCGGGCGATGTCGAGATCGCCCGTTATTTTTTTATAGCACAAATGATTCACCGGCAGCGGGAATGACGACGTTGCGCAAGCCCAGGTCTTCCTGCATCGCATGTTGCAGTTTCTGTTGCTGGTCGTAGTCCCCGTGCACAAGGAAGGTGTGACCGAGCCGGGCGGGATTGAATCGCCCGTGGAAGGCGAGGAGTTCTTTTTTGTCCGCATGTGCGCTGAGGCTGTTCATCACGACGATCTCCGCCTTGACGGCAAACTCCTCGCCGAAAATGTTCACCTTGGGGTGACGTTCGACCAGCCGCCTGCCGAGTGTATGCTCGGCATTATACCCGGTGATCAGAATGGTATTGCGCGGATTTTCGATGTTATTGCGCAAATGATGCAGTATGCGTCCTCCTTCGCACATTCCTGAAGCGGAGATGATCATCATTGGCTGATGAATGCCATTCAGCTCTTTGGAATGCGTTACATGTGAAACGTAGCGCAGCGTTTCGAAATTGAAGGGATTCTGCTGTGTGAGCATCGCTTCGCGGGCTTCGGGATCCATGCACTCGGGATGAATGCGGAACACCTGCGTGGCGTTGACGCTCAGTGGACTGTCAACATAAATGGGAATCTCTGGTAGTCTCCCTGCTTCCCAAAGTAAATGCAGATCGTAAATGAGCTCCTGAGTTCGGCCAACCGCGAAGGCGGGAACGATGATTTTACCGTTGCGCGCAATGGTGCGCTTGATGACATCCTCCAGCAGGTCAAGCGCAACTTCGGTTTCGAGATGCGTCCTTCCGCCATAGGTACTTTCCGTGATGAGGACATCTGCGTCGCCGGGGAATTCCGGGTCCATCAGAATCGGCCTGTCGGGGCGCCCAAGGTCGCCCGTAAAACAAATACTGAGCTCGCGGTCGCCGTCGCGCACGTCGAGCATCACGATGGCGGACCCAAGGATATGCCCGGCATCATAAAAGGTGACAGTGATGCCGTCCGCAATATGTGTTTTTCTCCGGTATCCTACGGTCTGGAACTGCGTGAGCGAATCCACGACATCGTCGAGGGTGTACAGCGGTTGCACTTCGGGGAGGCCCTTGCGCTGATGCATTTTGTTGACGAACTCCGCATCCTTCTGCTGCAGGAACGCGCTGTCGAGCAGCATTACATTGGCAAGATCGCGTGTCGCATGTGTGCAGAATACGGTACCGTCGAAGCCGTGCTTGCAGAGCATCGGGAGTTTGCCGCTGTGATCGATATGCGCATGTGAGAGCACCAGCGCATCTATCTCCGACGGGGTATACGGAAACCTGCTGTTTATCTCCCATGCCTCTGCACGCTTTCCCTGATAGAGTCCGCAGTCGAGCAGGATGTTTGTTCCGTTGACCGTGAGCAGATGACTGGAGCCCGTTACCGTCCGTGCGGCACCGTGAAATGTGAGTGTAATCATGGTAAAACAGGATTTGTGGTTATTGATTCCCGGGCGAACAATTCAATATTGCGCCAGTGCGCGTGCTGATTGATAGATGTCCCCTTCACTGACGAGGATTGCCTCCTCCAGCGCTTTGGCGAAGCCTACAGGACAGTCCAGTGAGGCGACACGCCTGACGGGTGCGTCGAGTTGTTCAAAAAGATGTTCCGAAATCCACGCTGCGATCTCCGCGCCGAAGCCGCCGGTTCGACCGGCTTCATGGACCACCAAAGCCTTCCCGGTACGGCGCACGGATTCGGTGATTGCATCCGTATCGTACGGTATGATGCTACGGAGGTCAAGGATGTCCACCTCTACGCCCTCACGGGAGAGACGTTCGGCTGCGAGATCGGCAAGACGCACTGTATTTCCGTAGGTGATGATGCTCAGCGCGTCGCCCTTGCGGCGGAGCCGCGCACGTCCGATGGGAACACAGAGATGCTGTTCGGGGTACGGCGCACGTCCCCATGCGTGGTTGTAGAGATACTTCGGTTCGAGATAGACCGTAATCCCGCGGGTGCGGAAGGCGCAACGCAGGAGTCCGGCGGCGTCGTCGGCGGAAGCCGGCATCACGATGCGCACACCCGGAATGGACGCGAGAGCGGCTTCGATGGATTGCGAGTGGTACATACCACCCTGAATGTAGCCTCCGGAAGCCAGTCGTATGATAATATTCGGGACGAACTGTCCGTTCGTGCGCCAGCATTCGTGTGCGCTGTTGACAAACTGTTCCATGGCGGGCCAGAAATAATCTGCGAACTCGGCCGCTTCCACGACCACCCAGATGTCGTCGCTGTAACGGCAGAATCCGTTCGCAGTGCCAAGGATGAAGTCCTCCGCAATCGGGGCATTGAATACGCGGCCCCCGCCGAACTCTTGCTGCATCCCTTTTGTGACATTGAAGACGCCACCCTTCTCGCCGGAGGCGACGTCCTCGCCCCAGAGAAAGGTGGACGGATTGCGACGGAATTCATCAATCAGCGTCGCGTTGATCGCTTCGCGCATCGTGAGCGTCGGGACGCTTGGATCGCCGGAGCGAAGTCCGGCTTCGAACTGCGATTGCGACAATGGGCAGATGTGCGTGTCATCCGCAAATACGTACCGCAGAACGCTTCCCGGATCCGGTGGAGGTGCCGCTTCTGCGCGTGCAGCGGCGGCCTCTATCTCCGCATGATTTTCACGTTCGATAGTGGATACATCTTCGTCACGTACTATTCCGTGCTCGAGCAGCCAGAGGCGGAAGCGCGGTAATGGATCGCGACGCTGGGCTTCGATGATTTCCTCATCGCTCCGGTACAATTCGTGTCGGTCGGAATTGCTGTGCGCTCCGATGCGCACGCAATCGGCATGTACCATGGCAGGACCGTTGCCCGAACGTATCCATGCTATCGCGCTCTGCAGTGTCGTCCAGGAGTCGAAAATGTTCGTGCCATCGCAATTCAGCACGAGAAGATTTTTGAAGCCGCGGAAGTTGTCCGCGATATTGGTGTTCGCGCTCTGCTCATGCACCGGGACAGAGATGCCGTACCCGTTGTTCTGCAGGATGAACATCACCGGCAGTTTTTCTCTGCATGCCCCGCTCAGTGCTTCGTAAAAGTACCCTTCGGAGGTCGCGGCTTCACCGCTGCTATACCATGCGATTTCATCGCCACCGAAATAGCGTGCAGCCCGCGCGACACCCACCGCATGGAGTGCATGGCTCCCGACACAGCTCGAGACATTCTGTATACGCAGGGACGGTTTTGCAAAATGGTTGCTCATGTGCCGTCCCCCCGAGGCAGGATCGTCCGCCTTTGAGAGTCCGTTGAGAATAATTTCCTCACACGTCAGGCCGGCGGCGAGCACGGTCATCAGATCGCGGTAATACGGGAACAGGAAATCGACACCGCTGCGGACGCTGAGGCCCATCGCGAGTTGTATTCCTTCGTGGCCTGCGCACGGTGCGTGATAACTCCATCCCTTCGACATCTTGAGATAGCGGGCGGCTTTCTCATCCAGCGACCGGCCGCAGTGCATGAGCTTGTACCACGCGATGAGTGTGGCGTCGTCCACATGCGCTGCTCTGCCACCGATGGGATAGAGGTCGAAGACGGGAGCGGAAGATATATCGGACATGAAATGCGCTTTCGATTTCTGCTACGGAATGCAGGAAAAATAGCTGCCCCGGCGCGACGAAACAACAGCCGACAGCGGCGGAGCAGGGCGGGAAGCGGGTGATCACCGCCTCATGCAGCGGAGTGTTTTTGCGGCGGCGTGCCGAGACCACTTCCACACCCCTGTCAACATTGCTCCAAATTGCTGTGCTCGCGCAAAATAGTATTTGACACCTCTCGAAAATTTGCTATGTTTCATCGAGCTATCACAATTAACTTCACCATCACCAGGAGGCATCTATGGCAAAGGCAGCTCCAAAGGCCATGACGAAAAAGGAAATCATCGATCACCTCTCCACCAAGCTCGATGTGCAGAAGAAAGTCGCCGAGCAGTTCCTCTTCGAGTTCACGGATCTCGTGTACAAGCAGACGAAGAAGCAGAGCGAATTCACCCTTCCGGGTCTCGGCAAGTTCGTGACAGGAAAAACCAAGGCACGCACGGGACGCAACCCGTCAACGGGCGAGACAATCAAAATCCCGGCCAAGAAAGTCCTCAAGTTCCGCGTCGCAAAAGCGGCAAAGGACAGTGTGCTCGGAAAATAATCGTCGTCCTCCGGACCGATGAGAAGGCGCCGATTTGGCGCCTTTTTTTTGGACTGCGCGGTGTTGCGCTTCATGCGTACGTTTATGGTTGTCGTACACTGTCGACGGTGATCCTGGTCCTGTGATGGAGCAATGATGCAACTGTCGCATAGACGGCAACGATGTACGCACGTCGTCCGCAGGGATTCGCGGCACGGAAAAAATAACTTGAAACAAAGGCAGGGAGCCATGATCTCAACAGTCAACAGTGCGGCAACGCATGGCATCAACGCATATCTCGTCACCGTGGAAACACATCTGGAACAACAGGTCCCGGGTTTCGTTGTTGTGGGGCTCCCGGACAACGCCGTCCGCGAGAGTCGCGAACGCGTGACCGCGGCCATCAAGAACTCGGCGTATCACTTTCCGATACGGCGCATCGTCGTCAATCTCGCCCCCGCCGATGTGCGGAAGGAGGGGTCCGCTTTCGATCTGCCGGTCGCCATGGGCATTCTCAACGCGGCCGAATTTGTGGACGGGAAGCTCTTTCCCGACACGGTCTTTTTAGGTGAACTGGCGCTGGACGGGAGTCTCCGTCCGGTACACGGCGCGCTGTCCATCACGATAGAGGCGCGGCGACGGGGGATGCGACGTATCATTCTCCCCGAGGCAAACGCACGTGAAGCGGCCATGGTGCAGGGTATTGATATTCACCCCTGCACGTCCCTTACCGAAGCCGCGGAAATAGCGAACGGCACGCATCCCAGCGCAAAACCGTTTCGTGTGGATGTGGAAGCGGTATTTCGTGAACAGCAATGCCGCGCCATCGTGGATTTCGCCGATGTGAAGGGACAGGAAAACGTGAAACGCGCTCTGGAGGTATCGGCCGCGGGCGGACATAACATCATTCTCATCGGTCCGCCGGGATCGGGTAAAACAATGCTCGCAAAGCGTATACCGACGATTCTTCCCCCTCTGGATTTCGACGAGGCGCTGGAGACAACGCGCATTCACTCCGTAGCCGGCCTCTTGAGCCCCGGGGCCGCCATCGTCGCCACGAGACCATTCCGTTCACCGCATCATACCATCAGCGATGCCGCGCTGGTGGGCGGAGGCATTGGGTACGCAAGACCCGGGGAAATCAGTCTGGCGCATAACGGCGTGCTGTTCCTGGATGAACTTCCGGAGTTCGCGCGTAATGTGCTGGAAGTCTTGCGGCAACCGCTCGAAGAGGGTAGCGTCACAATTGCGCGATCCAAAATGTCCATCGAGTATCCCGCTGATTTCATGCTTGTCGCTGCGATGAATCCCTGCCCTTGCGGGAACTACGGTAATCCGCTTCAGGAATGCTCCTGCACGGATCAGCAGATACAAAAATATATGGGACGCATATCAGGGCCTTTGCTGGATCGCATTGACATCCATATCGGATGTCCGCAGGTCAAGTATCAGGAACTGGCCAGCGAACGACGCGGAGAGTCGTCCGGCATCATCCGTGCGAGGGTGCAGAAAGCCCGCGACCGGCAGCGCGAGCGTTTTGCGCACCGTCACGGATTACACTGCAACGCCTCGATGACATCGCAGGATATTCAGAAATTCTGCTCGGTCGATGAAGCGTGCAAAGCCCTGCTCAAGCATGCGATAACCGTACTCGGCCTGAGCGCCCGCGCCTACGACCGCATCCTCAAGGTAAGCCGCACCATCGCAGACCTTGCCGCTGCTCCCACAATTACAGCTGAACATGTCTCCGAGGCGATACAGTACCGCGATCTCGACAGACGCGTCTGACGCTTGCGCGCTGTCGCACGGTGCCTGTTCCAGGGGTGCAAAGCGGCATGAGTGGATTGCTGGGTGCTCGCGGGACTTCGCGAGTGTCAACCGTACAAAACCCTTTGTTGCGGAGGGGGAAGAAAATGCTCTCGTGCGAGACGGATTCCTCGACCGATTGGCTGGGCCACAGAACGATCATTTGTGCGGCATGCTATCGTTTGATGATACCAAGCTTCATGGCAACGAGCAGTAAGAGGAACTGCGGGATGCCAAGAATGTACCGTCTCCAGAGTCGACCAGGTTCCAGCATCAGACGATGGAGCCATTCGAGTCCGAGATACTGCATCCACAGCGGTGCGCGAGGTTTCGTCCCCGAGAGGATTTCGAAAAATCCGCCAGTGAGAACGACACGTGGCGCCAGGGCGAAATCCGCATGTGCGGCATACCACTCGAACTGCTTCGGAGTACCCATGCCGATGAAGAGGACATCCGGAGCGAATCGCCTGATGAGCTCGACAGTATCCGAATCGTCGATTTCTCCATACCCGTGACGGATGAGCAGGCGGTTATCGGGCACGCCCAGCCGGTGCATGGTCATGCGCAGCCTGTTGATCGTTCCCGGCAGGGCGCCGATCATGGCGATACGATGTCCCTGAGCAATGCAGCGCTGGAGCAAGCGATGATTCATGTCCGTGGCGTTTATCCTCGCAACCGGGCCGCCGTGCATGAGTCGAAACGCAAAGCGAGCGCCTATTCCGTCGGGATAGGTGAGTGAGCAGGCGGACAGAACGGATCGGAGGAGAGCATCCTTGCGGCAACGCATCAGCACGTCGAAGTGCCCATAGGCGACGGACACCGGCAGGGGCTCGTTGTCTATTGCAGAAAGCATGGCATCGTATTCGCCGACCAGCAGGTCGATGCCGAACAACGCACCTTTTCGAGGAATGGTCTGAGCCACGGTTCTTTGTATGGAATGCGTGATGTTTGCGTGGATCCGCGTGTTTCCTTGATGCGGCGCTGCCGAATGGGGGGCGGCGCGCCATCATACGCGTCGCGACTCACCGATGGTATCGTCTACTGGCTATCGCATACTGTTGGACCGCAGAACGGGCTTGCTTGCTGAAGCGTGTACGATAACCGCATCACTCCGCAATATCTTTCCACTCACGAGCAGCCGGAGACTAGCTCAGTTGTTACCTGCGGACGGGTGTTGACTTTGCGGAAAAATTTCCTTATACTTGCAGCAGATATTCTCACCAAGACAGGAGGACCCGATAGAAGCATTTATGCTGAACATATCGTTAGAACTGTCTACCGTCAATATCTGATGACGGTTAACCCGCGAAGGGTTTGTAAATGGAAAGCGGCGAGCATACCTCGCCGCTTCCGCGTTTTCAGGGATTTCAGGCCTCTTCTTCACCCGTGTCTTCCGCTTCTGCATCGGGATTTTCTTCCTCCTCGCTGCCGAACCAACCGAGAAGGAGGGACATGAGCATGACGGCGTTGCTATCCTCATTCGGAAGAAATGTACCGTCGAATTGGGACGAAGCAACTTCTTCGCTCAGCGTGTGCCATTCCACCTGCCCATTCTCATTGAAAAGCGTCGCTTTCGGTTCATACCCGAGGTCACGCAGCTTCGTCGCCACCTTGTCGCGCAGTTCCGTTTGTCCGGCGCTCCAGTACTCAAGAATGCTCTTCGCGAGATCGGCGGAAAGGTTCGCCTCCTCCGAGATCGCGGGTAAAATCAGCGAACCCGGCGCCTTGGCGATATTCCGGAAGCCTTTAACCTGATGCTTCCCGGTTACGAGCCGGCAAAGCCCGGCTTTATCCTGTTCCAGTCCCGGCCGAATGACGGAGTGACGAAAGTTCTTATCCTCCATGAGCGCGAATACCACATTCGCGGGGTGTTCCTGTGCTTCTTTACGGTTAAGAGCCATTGTGCTGCAATACGGTGAAACAAATCATGATGAAGAAAAAGATACGCTTTTCCGACCGAATGCGGAAGTACCCGAATGTTTCGGTCGGAAGCATGGCTAGCGAGACGCCGGGTGCGATGTATTTATGGCGCAATACGGTATCTGCAGTGCGGGATGACGGATGGACAGCGAAAAGTTGCGTGTATGCGCAGACGGGAAATGCTGAATGGTCTGCCGAAGGCTTGTGGTCTCTCCGCAGGGTGCGAACGCGTTGATGCCGTGGTGCTGACCAGGCTTTCTCAGCGGTGGTTACACCGCGAGATCTTCAATATCCGGCTGCGTCCATGTGAAGGACCTGGGCAGCGTTATGATAAACGCCGAACCAGGGAATTCCGGACCATTTTCCAGTCGTGAAGGGGATTCCACTCTGATGCTGCCATTGAATTGGCGGAGGATGTGCTTGACGACGCTCAAACCCAGACCGGTGCCTTCGATGCCGTGCTTTTTCGAAAGTGTGGAGCGATAAAAATCCTCGAAGATTTTTTCCTGTTCCTCCGGAGGGATGCCCATACCGCTGTCGGCAATCTCGATACTGACACTCTCATCACGCTGATGGATATGAATCTCGACGCGCCCTTCCGCCGGTGTGTATTTGTGCGTGTTCGAAATCAGGTTGGAAAGCGCGAGCTTGAGCAAGCGCGGTTCCGCCTCGATATGCAAATCCTGTTGCGCACCGATCCAGGTCGAGAAGCGAATTTTCTTCGCGATGAAGAGGACACGCATTTCCTGGTAAATCTCGTCAATCAGCTCCGTGAGATTCACCTGAGTAATCACCGGCTTTTCCTCCAGTTTCAGTTGTGTAAGCTGAAGGATGTCGTTGACTACCTGAATGGCGTTCATCATGCGTGCCTGCGAACGCTCAAGCGGCCGCTGCATGGCCTCGGGTACCGCTCCGACCGAACCGTCCAGAATCATGTTCAGATAGGTAGTCGCTGCGGCGATCGGAGTCTTGAGATCATGTACCACGGACATGACATAGCGCGATTTCGCCTGCTCCGCGTCTCCCAGCTTGCGAAGGGCTATCGTCAGCGCACGTTCCCGTAAGTACAGTTCCTTTGAAATGGAATTCGCGAGATAGTTGCTGACGAACAAGGTGAGAGCAAGAAAAACGAACTGCACCCCGATAAACGTTTCGCTCAGATAATGGTCGTCCGGGATAAATCCTTGCGCGTGCATGTGGGGAATAACACCGTGTAATTCCATCATCGCGCCGCTGACCGCGACCACAAGCGTCACACTGATCAAGACCGAGATCACGCGCATCGGCAGTATCAGGCTGCCGATGATGACATGAAAAATGAAGAAGTACAGGAATGGCGATTCCACTCCGCCCGATATATAAATCAGGGCAAGCAGCGCCAGGAAATCCAGACACATCTGGATCAGCGCAAAGTGAAGCCCGTTGAACGCCGCGAAACCGTCCGGCGTGAGATGATGCGTGCGGTGGAGAATCAGATTGTAGATCAAAATTCCACCAGCCAGGGCGGTGATCAGAAATTCATCGAGCGAGATATCCGATAACGCAATGCTGAAAATGATGACGGACAGCAGCATCGCGACGGCAATGTAGCGCATGTTGATAAGCCAGAGGTTGCGCCGCTTGAGCGCCCTCCAAAACTCGTCGTACATGATCCATTTCGGTGCGAGATGTAGCATACTTCCTCGTTGGTACCAGCCCCGCATGGTGTGGATGTGATTTCGCTTGCTGAAGCAGTGCCGGTCGCTCCCGCAACTCAATGCGGGCGGACGCGTGCAAGATGTCGTTGAATCTTCTCCAGAAGGACGGCCGGCGCGGTGGGCTTTTCAAGAAACTCCTGGATGGGGACGCTTGCGCTTTCGCCGAAATTGAAACCGATTGCGCGCGTCAGGGATGTGAGCATGATGATGGGGACGGTCAATCCGCCGCGGCGAAAGCGGCTGGCCAGATAGAAACCGTCGTCCGCTTCCTGCATCATGACGTCGAGAATGATCAGATCAGGTTTTTCGTGGGAGACGATTTTGATGGCTTCGTCTACACATCCCGCTGTAACCACCCTGTAGCCGTGGGATTCAAGAAGCAGGCGGTTGGCTTCTACGATGTCCGGATCGTCGTCGATGAGTGCGATGGTAGGCATGACAACTCCACGTGCCGCGGATAAAACAGTAAGGGCTTGCGCCGGAACAGTTCCGGCGAGGGGTACTCTCTTCCTGAAAAAATACAGACTGTCGCTTCCAAACGCAACGACATAGAGATGTGATTCTCTGCTGTGTTCATTTTTTTCGGGATGCGCATCGCACAAGGAAGCCGACACGCTGCTTTCGGTTTCGCCTGTGTACGCCGATGCCGGATGTGTGACAAGTGCTTTATCCTCTGTCCGCCGCCCTGTGCCTGGCGATTTCCATTGTTTGGTAATCATCTAAAGGCGAATTTTATAGGTATATGCGAAAGGAAATGCAATCCTCATACATGTCCTCCGTTATCTCCACCATACCCGAACTGTGCAAGCGCTGCTATTGCTGCGTACGCGAATGCCCCGCCAACGCCATTCAGATTCAGAACGGACAGGCCGTGGTGCTGTCCGCGCGCTGCGTCGGTTGCGGGAACTGTTTGAAGGTGTGTACTCAGCATGCAAAATCCGTGCAGGACGGGGTATCCCATGTACTTGAACTGCTCGCGAATGCCGGATCACAGGAGCGCATCGCTATGCTTGCGCCTTCCTTCCCCGCGGCCTTCCCCGGTATCGAACCGTTGCGCATTGTCGGTGCACTGCGGACAGCCGGCTTCACCAGGGTTGTGGAAGTGGCGTTCGGTGCCGATCTCGTCAGCGAGGCCTATCACAATTTCATAGCCGAAAGCGATCGCCCCGTCATCACCACTCCCTGTCCGGCCATAGTCGAGTACATCGAGATGTACTACCCCGAACTCATACCCAGTCTCGCCCCCATTGTGTCTCCCATGATCGCGGCAGGGACGGTCATGCGGGAAAAATACGGCGCGTCGGCGGTCGTCGCATTCATCGGACCCTGTGTCGCAAAAAAACTGGAGATCCTCGATACCAATGTCGAGGGCATCGTGAACGAGGCGCTGACGTTTGATGAATGCACTACGCTGTTCGAACGCTGCGGCATTGATCCCGCCACGCAAGCGGAAGTGGAATTCGACCAACCGCGGGCGAATCTTGGCCAGATTTATCCTGTTTCAGGAGGCCTGTTGAAAAGCGCGGGCATCGGTTCCGATGTCATGAACGAGGAAGTCGTGATCGTTGAAGGCCGCCAGCGCTGCATGAATATCATCAGTGAACTTGCGCAGGGGAAGGTGAACAGCAAGTTGATAGACATCCTTTTCTGCGAGGGCTGTATCAACGGTCCCGGAATGACCAGTGAACTGAATTATTTCGAGCGGCGGGAATGCATCATCAGCTGGACGAAGTCCCGCAGTGCGGGTCTCAACAAGGCCATCTGGCGCAATGCCATGCAAACGTACAAGGATCTGGACCTCTCGCGCGAATACCGCGACCGAAGGGTACAGGAACGGGTGCCGGATGAAGTGGAGATTCAGCGCATTCTCAACGCCATGGATAAGCATGCGGTGTCGAACCAGATCAATTGCGGGGCCTGTGGCTATGCAACCTGCCGGGATCTGGCAATTGCGGTGGCTCAAGGCATCGCCGAAAAGGAAATGTGTCTGCAGTACACCATTGACAATCTCGAACGCTCCCATCGTGAACTCGCTGAAGCGCAAGCGCAGCTCATTCAAACCGAGAAGCTGGCTTCGGTCGGCCAGTTGGCGGCAGGTGTGGCGCATGAGATCAACAATCCGCTGGGCACCATTGTACTCTATTCCCATTTACTGCTCAAACAGTTACAGGAATCGGACCCCGCACGCGACGATATCCGGTTCATCATCGCCGAAGCCGAACGCTGCAAGAACATCACCGCAAGTTTGCTCAATTTCGCTCGTCAGGGGAAACTGGTCGTAGCCGAAACTTCCGCACAGGAGCTTCTCACCTATACTGCGACTATGATCGGCAGAAGGGACGATTTTTCCGCCATCGAACTACGACTCGACATCGCGGATGAACTCCCGCCGCTGTTTATTGACCTGGATCAGATGAAACAGGTGCTGCTCAACCTCGCCCTGAACGCTTGCGAAGCGATGCCGGACGGTGGCACGCTGACGCTCGCGGCACACATGGCTCAATCGCCGCGGGAAGTAACCTTCCGCGTTTCGGACACCGGAGTAGGAATACCGAAAGAAAATATGTCGCGATTGTTCACTCCATTTTTCACAACGAAACAGATCGGGAAAGGCACGGGACTGGGGCTCCCCATCGCGTATGGAATTGTCAAACTCCATCACGGGCGGATTGAAGTTCGCAGTGAAGCGATGAAGGGGACCACCTTCACCATCACTCTGCCAAGCGATCTGCGGGATTATCCGACCGGAAAACCGATGACGCCTTCTGAACTGGCGGACGCGTTGTCCCCCGGAGCGCTCACAACAATAAGCACCTGAATTCGCATGGATGAAAACAAACCGACTCTGCTGGTCGTTGATGACGAGTTGGGTCTGAGGGAAGGCATACGCCGGATTTTTACCCTCGAAGGTTACGCGGTAACCGTCGCGGAAAATGGCAGCGAGGGTGTTCAAAAGGGCTCAGAAAGTGAGTTCGATGTCGTGCTTCTGGATTTGAAAATGCCCGATATTGACGGACTCACTGTGCTCCGACGACTGCGGGAGATATATCCGGATACCGAATATCTGATTATCACCGCTTTCGCCGGTATAGACACGGCTGTGGAAGCGACGCGTCACGGTGCCTACACCTACATCCCCAAACCCTTTACACCCGATCAAATCGTATTCGAGGTCAACCGGGCTTTGGGGAAACGGCGGCTCACGCTCGAGACCCGTGAATTGCGGGCCGAACAGGAACGACGGCTTCTCGAGATCAGTCAGGAGAAGAGCCGGCTTCGCACCATTATCAATGCGATCAATGATGCGGTGTTTGTTACCAATCTGGAAAACGAGATCGTCCTGGCCAACCCACAGACCCGCGCACTGTTCAACTTTCCGAGCACCATCAAGGCTGGCGATACCATCACCGATCTGCTCCCGCGCGAGGTGATCGATATCATCGAAGAGGCACGGGTGAAGGCCGGTGAGGGCGTGGAGGTGCTGGCGCACGAGTGGGAGATGAAGCCGAATCTCGAGCTCGTGGTGTCCATGAAAACCGCACCCGTACGCGATGCGTCAGGAAGTATCATCGGTTTCGTGAGTACGATACAGGATGTCACGCAACTGAAACGTCTGGATGCCCAGAAGTCGCAATTTGTCTCCATGGTAGCGCACGAGCTCAAAGCGCCGGTCGCGGCCGTGTCCGGGTATCTGGAAAATATGTATGCGAAAGTTCTCGGCGACGACATTGCGGCGTATGAAAAAATGATTGCCCGGTCACGCGAACGTCTGCAGGCGTTGATTGATCTCGTCAACGATCTGCTGAACATCAGCAGACGCGAATTAGGAACGATACGGCGCGAGATCGCCCCTGTCAGTATTCCGGATATCGTTGAAGCGAACAGAGAACTCTTGCAGGGAGAAATGGACAGGCGCGGACTGGCGTTCATCACGGAATATTCCGCTGCTCTCCCCCCCATATCTGTCGACAAGGATGAGTTCTCCCGCGTGGTCACGAACCTGCTCAGCAATGCGATCAAGTATAATCGCGACAACGGAACGGTGACGGTTTCGGCGTTCCCCGAAGGCGATTCCGTGATCATTCATATTCGCGACAGCGGTATCGGTATGAAGAAAAAGGACCAGGATATGCTGTTTAGGCAGTTCTACCGTATTAAAAACGAGCAGACGAGAAGCATTCCTGGCACAGGTTTGGGGCTTTCCATCGTGAAACAAATCATCGATTCCTATCACGGAAATATCAGCGTGGAGAGCGAGGAGGGCGTCGGAACGACGTTCGTTTTGCGGATCCCGGTGCATTTCGTCGGGGGTGAGTGACAGACGAATACCGCTCGTCCGCTTTCGGCGGAGGAGAATGTTGTGCTATTTGCGATGAGGGAGCCATGATGCATACTTGCACGCGCAGGCCTTGTGTCTTGCAGTGTCAGGACGAATGCGGACATCCTCACGCCCGACTCCGCTGTTGCCGCTCGTCAGGGGATACAGCGCGTTTCCGTTAAGACGTCGTAATTCGAATACTACCATCGCGGCGATGTACGGAGCTTTGGTATAACTCCGCGGACCTCCGGAGCGCAGGTGGCGCCAGATACGCGTGGGTAGTTGTGACGACCCCGGATTCTTCCGGTGAAACCGGATCACAGAAGCATCGAATGACAAGGCATCGACGGTGCGGCGCGTCTGCGCGGGCGAATCCCTTCGATGCCCGGTGCTCTGGAGCGCCCAATTTTTTGAATTCTCGGTGATCCTGCCAATATTTCAAGATTCGTATCGCATGAATCGTTTGTTCGCAGGAAACAGTACAGGATGACAGAGAAAAAGCTACAGGGAATTGCCGAATCCTTCCAGACCTACCTTGCTGAGCACGGGAAGCATTTGAATACCATACGGTCGTACGGGAACGATCTCCGACAATTTTTTACCTGGTGTCGCAGTACCTTCGGAAGCGAACTGGATCTGTCGATGTTGACACGCAGCGATGTCCAGGATTTCCGCGCGTTTTTACTCACCCGTAATGCGTCTCCGGCATCGGTCAACCGCAAGGTGACGGCCTTACGTCAGTTTTTCGAGTTCTGTCGTAATCGCGATTTCATTTCCTCCAATCCCGCGAGCAACATCGGTGGCGTGACCGCAGATCCGAAACCGCCCACGGTGTTGCTCCGCAAAGACGCTCTCCTGTTGGTACGCACGGCGGAGCGGCAGGCGGGTTCGCTGGACGCGAGTATCATTCTCCTGCTGCTGCATGCAGGATTGCGGAGCAGTGAACTCTGCGCTCTCACCGTCGGCAATGTGCATCTCACACCACGCGAGGGGCGGTTGTTCATCAAGGGACAGCGGGGAAAAACCACGCGGTTTGTTTTCTTGAGCATGCGCGCACAGAATTCTCTCCGGCAGTACATGCGCCAGCGCGGCATTAGTGTGCTGGCAAAACGGTTGCGCAATGAGGCGCTCTTCCTCACGCATGACGGCTCCCCGCTGACACAGCAGGCGGTGGATCAGATCGTCAAGCGCGTGGGACGTCTTGTCGGCATGGCGGAAATCACACCGTCCATGCTGCGCAACACCTACGCCGCAAATCAACTGCAGAGCGGCGCGTCGCCGGAGGCCGTTGCGCTGACCATGGGAGTCGCATCACTCAAGTCCATTCAGCGACTCAAGGAGCATTTGGACGACGATACGGATGTGGAATGAACATTATCTCCCCGGATCGTTTGCTCGCCATGTACGCTTCCGGTGTGTTCCCGATGGCCGATGGACGAAGCGGTCCGTTGCTGCTGTTCAGCCCTGATCCGCGCACGATCATACCTTTGGAAGACTTTCACATAACACATTCGCTGAAAAAAACCTGGCGGGCCGGTCGTTTCGACATTCGTTACGACACCTGTTTCGAGCGGGTGATGCGCGAATGCGCCGCGAGAGACGATACCTGGATATCCGAAGAGATCATCCGCTCCTATGTTCTTCTGCACCGGCAGGGGAATGCGCACAGTGTGGAGACGTGGATGGATGGCGAGCTGGCAGGAGGCTTGTATGGCGTAGCCCTCGGGGGGGCGTTTTTCGGAGAATCGATGTTTCATCTGCGACGCGACGCTTCCAAGCTCGCGCTCATCGCACTGGTAGAACGTATGTTGGATAAGGGAATGACGTTGCTCGATGTGCAGTACAGCACACAGCATCTCCTTACTTTCGGGGCTAAAGAGATACCGCGAACGAGCTATCTGCGTCTGCTGGAAAAAGCGATTACCCAGACGGTATCTTTTTCGGATTGACAATCCATTTTCCCGCGGTCAAAGCAGACCAGCGTACCACCATGTGGTGGGCAGGAATGCCTACTGTCCGGGTATCACACGCGCTTCAGAATAAGGATTCCCAGCGGCGGGACGGAGAGCAGTACGGAATGATCACGCTGGTGCATCGGGTGCGCTTCGGAGGTCACACGCCCCATGTTCCCGACGCCGCTCCCGCCATATTCGGTAGCGTCGCTGTTCAGGAGCTCCACGTATTCTCCCGCATCGGTCACACCCAGGCGGTACATGTGATGTACTGTTGGTGTAAAGTTGCATAGGAAGACCAGACGTTCCTCTTTGTCACGTGAAATTCGCTCAAACGATAGGAGGCTGCGGGTGCTGTCCTCGAAATCAATCCACTGAAAGCCCTCCCAACTGAAGTCATCCTCGAACATCGCACGTTCGTGCCGATAGACGCGGTTCAGATCACGGAACCAGGTAAGCAGCTGTTTGTGCGCGTCGAAATCCAGAAGATTCCAGTCGAGCTGCGTGTCATGATTCCACTCATTCCATTGGCCGAATTCCTGTCCCATGAAGAGGAGCTTTTTCCCCGGGTGGCCATACATGAAGCCAAGGAAAAGCCGCATGTTCGCGAATTGTTGCCAGTAATCGCCTGGCATTTTGGAAATCAGGGATTTCTTCCCGTGCACGACTTCATCGTGAGAAATCGGGAGCAGGAAGCGTTCCGTGAACGCGTACAAGAGACTGAAGGTGAGATTGCTGTGATGATAATTTCGGAAAAGTGGGTCCTTTTCGAAATACTGCAGTGTATCGTGCATCCAGCCCATGTTCCACTTCAGGTCGAAGCCGAGTCCGTCATTATCCACAGCATGTGTAATGCGGGGAAAGGCTGTTGATTCTTCGGCCATGACCATGACGCCGGGATGATTAGCCTGGAGGGCAAAATTGAGTTGGCGCAGGAAATTCATTGCCTCGAGATTTTCACGGCCGCCGAACTCGTTCGGTATCCATTCCCCTTCGTTGCGTGAATAATCCAGATACAACATGGAAGCGACGGCGTCGATACGCAGCCCGTCGATGTGAAAATGATCTATCCAGTACAATGCATTCGCGAGCAGGAAATTCCTGACTTCGTTTCGTCCGAAATTGAAGATGAGGGTCCCCCAGTCCATGTGTTCGCCCTTCCGCGGATCGGCATGTTCAAAGAGATGCGTACCGTCAAAATAGCCGAGCGCATGGCCGTCTTTCGGAAAATGCGCGGGAACCCAATCGAGGATGACGCCGATCCCGGCCTGGTGAAAGGCATCGATGAGATACATGAAATCCTCAGGCGATCCGTAGCGGCTTGTGGGCGCGTAGTATCCGGTTACCTGATATCCCCAGCTCCCATCGAAGGGATGTTCCATGATCGGCAGGAATTCCACATGTGTGTACCCGCATTCGCGCACCCAGGGTACAAGATACTCCGCCAGTTCCCGGTACGTCATGGGTTCACCCGGATGATCGGGCGCGTGCCGCCATGATCCGAGGTGGACTTCGTAAATCGAAACGGGTCCGTCGAGCGGAGAGATCTTCGCGCGGTGGTCGAGCCAGGCCTTGTCCTTCCATTCGTATCGGTTATTTGTCGCGACGATGGATGCGGAGCGGGGCCGGACTTCCATCGCGCGTGCGAATGGATCGGTTTTGTCGATCACATGGCCGTCGTGTGTTTTGATTTCGAATTTGTAGAGCTCACCGTCGCCGATGCCAGGAATGAAAATCTCCCAGACGCCGGAGGAGCCGAGCACACGCATCGCATGTCTTCGTCGATCCCAACCGTTAAAGCTTCCAATGACGCTGACGCTCCGCGCGTTTGGCGCCCACACGGCGAACTCGATACCGCCGATGCCGTTAATTTCTTTAAAATGCGCTCCCAGCTTGTCGTAGATACGGTAATGATTCCCCTCGCCGAAGAGGTATAAATCAAAATTCGTCAGCTGAGGGAAAAAGGCATAGGAATCGAAAAATACTGTATCGCTGCCGTCCGCAAGCACGCGTTTGAGTTTGTACGGAAATGGTTCCGGTTCGCCGGGGAACAGGCACTCCCAGAATCCCTCCTCATGAATCCGCTCCATCGGGTATTCACCGATGGTCCCGTCCGCAAATTCGCGCAGCACGAACGCATGCGCTGCGAGCGGCATGAATGCGCGCACCGACGTGGCAGGATGATCCTCGATCACGACCTTGTGTATACCGAGTACCGTGTAGGGATCGTAATGCTCGGTGTAAATGATGCGGTAAATATCCTCGACGTTCACGGTCGATCGCATGAAATCCTCGTTCAATATAGACATACAAGTTACGGAATATTGCCATGCAGAGGAAAATCGAGGAATCCGCGTGAACGCGCTGCGTGATTGCACGTCGGAGGAAGACGTACAAGAGTGTATTCCCATGTCCATGCACCAGACGTATATTCGGGATCAGGAGAGAGCAAACCACGGCAGAACACTGCTTCCTGACGTACGACCGCACAGAGAACGCCGTATTCCGATGCGGAAGATCCCGGCGAGATTCACCGATCGGTATGTCTCCCGTCGTCAGCGGCAACGATCATCGAAACGGTCGTTGTGTGTCAGCGAAGCGGCTTACGCAGGCAGATACTGTACTGGTCACCTCTACCGTTGGTATTGAGCACGCGGGCCATACTTTCCCATTCTCGGATCTGCTGTCTGCTGAATGGTGACGAAGCGGGGTTGACCGCATGGCTCCGGGCGTCGTTCAGCGGAATGCCCATTCTGTACTGCTCACTGCCCCAGAACTGGAATGCGGTGGAGTTCCAGCGGATGTTTGTGACCTCGAAACCGATCCGTGTTGCGAGTGCTTCCAGTCCCTGCGGTGACGGAAGGAACAGATGGCGCGGGGCATCGAGTTGTACCCAGCGTTCGCCGTAGGTATCCCAGGCCTCCGAAACAGGATTCGGAGTGTTAATCAGACAGATGCCGCCGGGCGGTAACACGCGGAGTCCATGAGCGAGGACATTTTCGGGGTGCTCCATGTGCTCGAAGGAATGATGGAACATGACGAGGTCGAATGTCTCCTGGACGTCGCCCAATCCGGCTTTCCGGATCTCTGCGCCGTGAGGAAACAGGATATCTTGAGGTGCGAAAGGATCAACACCGAGAACACGCGCGAAACCGAGTTCTCCCAGCGTGTAGAGCATGGAACCGGAACCGCAGCCGACATCCAGTATGCGGGCACTCGTGTTGAGACCGAGCATGCCCAGACTGGCGAGCATTGGATCGGGGAAGCGGTGATAGAGCAAGCGTCCCGGCCAGCCTCCCCGCTTCCACAGCGCGTGTCGGGCGCGCAGCCGATGGGCGATTTGCTTTACACGGTTTCGCAGGGAGGGATCTGTGGAGAAGGAGTAGTAGCCGTCCGGATAGTGCCTGGACATATCGGTGGGTATTTCTCGATTTTCCATGCTGCCGCAGTGCTTGCAGCGATGATAGGCAAAGTGTTCGCCTGTTCCGAACATCATTTCCGCGACAGTGTGTTCGGACATGCCGTCCGAGGATTCGCAGAAGCGACAGCTCTGTCCCGGTATCGGATTCATGAAAATACCCTGTAAAATGGTACAAAATACAAGATACACTTCTTTTGTCTGTGTCACCAGCGAGTGATGCTTTAGTGGAGAACGGTCGTACCGTGTTGTCGTCATGTATATGCGGCGGGAGCGTACGCGAGGAGATGCATGCTGGTGGGTTTGTGCGACCGATGATACGCGATACGAGAGCGGCTGGAAGGCGATTTGGGCGATTCATGTATCGCCATCTGACCGAGGCCCGAATCGGATTTGGGCGATTCATGTATCGCCCAATTTCTCCCCAGGACCCGGAAACACCCCCGCCACACCAGGTTCCAACCCTCAAAACCACCACCCAAACCAGCACACTCCTCCATTTCCGACCATCATCCCTCACCAGATGGACCCAAATCCAGACAAATGCACAGAGCTTTCCCTCCCCGCCTGACGTCCGTCGTCCCGGAGCGCTGTCCCTGTCTCCTTGCGATAAAAAAATGTGCTCTTCGGCTTCCGCTTACTCGGATAGAAAGATCCGGGCAGGACCCAGGCTCCGGATCACCGAGCCTCGCCCGCCCGCCATGCCACCGGCGCCTCCCCCACGCGCGACGCCCTTCTTGGATGCAGTGCGCACCGCCTCATCTCTCCGCGCGCCCGTCAGCAACAGAACGCGGCCGAGAAGCATCGCCCCCGCGAGCTGATCCGATACCGCGCGCCCTTTGCTTCCACGTACGGGCAGCGCACCCGTGCCGCCGAATTCCGATGCAAGAACATCGGCCAAGGTGAAGGCCTGCTTCCCCTTCTTCGTCTGAGGCGCGGGGTCCACCACCACACGGCTCCACTCCTCCCGCAACTCCGCGTACACACGGGCCAATACGTCCTCGTCCTCCAGAACGCATGATGCGTAGCGCCGCGCCCAGACTGCGCCGCCATCCCTGCCGAACAACGCGTTGATGCGATGCGCGCTGTTCATCTTCAGATACCCCATGAACTCCGGCAGTGTCATGATGCGCCGGTAGTATATCCATTCGTCACTGTCCTCCGGCGGCGCTTTCCGGGGGTTCCGGACTTCCGTGATCTCCAGGGCCATCTCCACCTCGGAGGGACGAATGTTCAGTTCGTGAAGGCGAATGCACGGGAAATTCTGCAACGCCTGACCGAGCACATCGAGGAATGCGCGTCCGGCGTCGCTGAGCGTGGTGATGCCGTCTTTCGTCGTTCCGAGAATTTCAGCATTCTTCCTGGTCTTGAACACGACGAGATGCTTCGACAGCTTCGAATAGTCGTACTCCCGCACGCGGCGGGTACTGAGTTCTTTGAGTCGTTTCACAAAATGCTCCCTAAGCGTTGGAAAAGACGATTTATTAAATATGTATGTGCTCGCACTCCGGACAAGGCAGAAAACCGCCGCTGCTCGAAGGCCGGCGCACAGGCTCCTTTCGTCGGGTTTGTGCCTTCGCAACGGGTTCGGTAGCTTACTGCTTCTTGTCAAACGTCTCCGGACTGTCATGAAGAACCGAAGCAATCTCCTCACCAGTATTCTCATTACGTCCGTTGCACTGCTCCTCATGCGGTGCGGCGGAAAACAGGATAATCACATGATGGAATCAGAGCAGTTGAAGCTCGTACGAGAGCGTATAGCCATGTTTGCGGAGACGGAGGTTTCCGCTGACCTCTCGGCACTCACTGAACGCGAACGCGCCTGTGTTCTGAAACTGGTGCAGGCCGGGAAGCTTGCGGATGCCATTTTCTGGATGCAATCCTCACATGACGCGGCAGCCGTACGAGATTCGCTTGCGACGCGTGACGACGACGCAGCAAAGGATTTTCTCACGTATGTGATGATCCATTACGGCCCTTATGATCGGATTTTTGAGGGCGAGCGTTTCGTCGGACACGGCCCGGAGCGGAAACCGCTCGGGGCTGGTCTCTATCCGCCGGATATGTCGCGGGAGGAGTTCGAGAGCTGGGTGGCGGCCCATCCTGAGCAGCGCGCCGCCTTAGAAAGTCCCTACACGATCATCGTGCGCGGTGACGACGGTTTACGCGCGGTACCCTACCATACATGCTATCCGCAGGTACATGAGATGTCCCGCCTGTTGCTCGAAGCCTCGGAACTCGCCGACAATCCCGGTCTCAGGAAATATCTCGCTCTCCGCGCCAAGGCGGTTATTACCGACGAGTATTATGACAGCGATATGGCCTGGATGGATCTGAAGACAAACAACATCGACGTTGTCATCGGTCCCATCGAGAATTATGAAGATGGGCTCTTCAACTATAAGACGGCATACGAATGCGCTGTCATGGTAAAGGATCCGGAGGGGACACGGGAACTACAGATGTTCATTTCCCATATTGATGCATTCGAAAAGGCTCTCCCCATCGAAAGCAAGTACACACGGACGTCCGCAGGCAGCGGCAATATCCTCGAGGTCGTGAACATCGTGTACTTCGGAGGCGACTTCCACGCAGGCGTGAAGACCATCGCGGCGTCTCTCCCCAACGATCCCCGTGTAACGGAGAAAAAGGGCGGCAAAAAGCAGATGTACAAGAATCTGATGGAAGCGAAGTTTGATAAAATCGTCGTGCCCATTGCGGAGCGTATCCTCGATCCGGCTCTGCATCCATTCGTGAACCGCAGTTCATTCACAAGCTTTGTGACGCTGCACGAGGTCTCGCATACCCTCGGCATGCCCTACGTGTATGGGAAGCCGGAGTTGAGCGTACGCCGGGCTCTCAAGGACCGTTACTCCGCCATCGAGGAATGCAAGGCCGACGTGCTCGGTTTGTACAACAACATGGTTTTGCTCGATGAGAAAATCATCACCAAGGAGGCCCTGAAGAAAAGCATTGTCACCTACGTGGCCGGTCTCTTCCGGTCCCTGCGTTTTGGTGCCGAGGAAGCGCATGGTAAGGCAAATCTCATCCAACTCAACTGGCTGATTGACCGCGAGGCCGTCATACGGAGCGGAAAGCGGTGGAGTATCAATTTCGATCGTTTCATGCCGGCACTCACCGAACTCGCCCGCGAAGTGCTGATGCTGGAGATACTTGGTAACTACGACGGAGCCGGTGAGATGCTCACACGATACGGCGGCATCACACCTGCGATACAGGAAACCGTAGCGGCGCTGGCGGAAATTCCGCGGGATTTGAACACGAAATATTCTGTGCTTCGATAATATCCCGACCGGTTTGCCTGTGTAGAGCGTCTGAAGCCGCGGCAGTGCCCTGCTTCCGTGCGCGCTACGTCTCTCGCACATCCACATGTGAATGTGTCGCGGTTACGCCCGGAAGCACGCGTAAGTGTATACGGTGACGACCCCGCCGCTTCATGCGACGGACGCTCGCACTCCATTTCTCTTCGCGAACGAGCTACACTCCGGTGGTGTATCAGGCCTTTGCACATCGATGGCTGTCACGACCGGGTGATGACCAGTATGTGGCGAATCAGCATCGGGTATGGGAGTCGGGAAGCATGGTGCGCTCAATAGGGCTCATCACATCACCTCAACGAGTCTGAATCTGCACCAGATGGCTGGAGAACGCTGGCCCTTTGGCGTCCATCGTGTATTTCGGGCACTGGCAGACCCGAATCGGCGTGTGGATCGCGTAACCATGACAACGCGGGGAGAACAACCGGAACTTCGTGTCACCAGCGCCGCCGTGAGGCAATGTGTTGACGAGGAAAACATGCTGCGAGGCACAGGAGAGGGAGTTCACACCGCTGTCGGAACGTCACTATCACAGCCCCGTGTTCGTTAGTCCTCCCGAAGTCCGGGAGGAATCCTGTTGTGATTGACGCGGTGACTCCGAGTCCCACCATGCGAAAAAAATAATAATCTTGCTTTCTATTAATTCTCTTCGTATAATGCCGCGTCATCATCATACCACGACTCTGACGGTTTCACCCGAGCGCCGGCGTCACGCCGGTTGCATTGTGATAGAAATTCCCGTCCCGAATGGGGCACCTTATTCTCTTCACACACATGGAGGTTCTCATGATCCGTTCCACACGCATGATTCTGTGCATGGTGCTTTTCATCACCATTGCGGTGCCGTCACTTCACGCGCAAATCGTCTTCGATGGATCGCCCGGTACCGCGGCACCACCCGCAACGTTGGGTCCGTACACTATGATGACGTTTCCCGCCGATCCGCGGCCGGATTTCACGAACCTGACGACGGTTACCGGACCCAACGGTGACGTGATCTTCGATCAGAACATGTTGCGCGCGACTCCCGGAGTAAGCTGGAATCCCGGATGGAGTCACGGATATACCGGCCCGATTTATTATCGCGGAGGCAATGATGTGACGATGACAATGCCCGCCAATACGGTCGCGTTTTACTTTTATGCGGAACCGAACATACACAGCACTTTCACCTTCACCGCGACAGCTCAGGACAATACTTCGTCCGGTCCGATCAGCGTCGCAGGTGCCGGGGGTGCGAAGTATTTCGGATTTTATTCGACGAACGGCGTGCCGCTCGTCAGCATCGCTGTGTCGGTTTCCGGTAGTCCGTCGGGATTTGCTGTGGGTGAATTCGGCATTTACCAGTGCGCAGCTCCGACCATCGCGGTTACGGTGACGCCGGCGATGTTATGGCCGCCGAATCACACTATGGCGACAATCAACGCCACTGTCGCCGTCACAGCGGACTGCGGTGGCGATGTGATCACCCTGGAGTCCGTGACCAGCAACGAGCCGGACAATGGACCCGAGGACGGAAACACGATCAACGACATTCAGGGTGTCAGCACAGGTACCGCTGACTATGAATTCATGGTGCGTAAAGAACGTTCGGGCATCGGTACGGGTCGCGAGTATACCGCTACCTATATGGTCACGGACGGTGCCGGCAACACGGCCACAGCATCCGCTGTCGTTTCTGTTCCGTTGAGTCTGGCGAAAAACGGAGCCGACGTCTCTGTTGTGCCTGGAATTATCGAACTGGAGCAGAATTATCCGAATCCCTTCAATCCATCGACGACCATCAATTACGTGGTACCCGAAGCAGGGAGAGTCACTCTCGCTATCTTTGATATGATGGGCCGCGAAATCGCGATGCTCGTCAACGAAGAGCAGGAGAGCGGTCGGTACAGTGTCAGTTTCGACGCTTCGCACCTCCCCAGCGGGAACTACATTTCCCGCCTCTCCATGGGTGACCAGTCCGTGATACGCACGATGACGTTGTCGAAATAGGCATCAGACATCAATTGATCGGGAAAGGGCGGTGGTTCACCGCCCTTTCCTGGTTTCATAGTCCCCGGAACTTCTATTGAGCCGCGGCACTGTTACCGAGCGGAACGCACTTGTTGGTACGCCGGGTTACAGAACAATCGACGCCCCGATCCAGGGAAGAAATTCGAGCGGTTCCATTTGCAGAGGCAGAATGACGCCGAGGTCGATATCGAAGGCCCCCGCCTGCAAGCGCACGCCGGGAGTACAGTATGAAATTTGTCTTTGATCGCGAATGAGAAACAGCTCGGTCATAAGTCGCACATGATCACTGACGGGAAGATCAATTCCCGCTACCATAAAATAATCTTCCTCGTCGGACTGATATCCCATGCCGCAGGTGAGATAGTTTCCCCTGGGACCACCGAGGTTCACCGTTCCAACGAGAAAGGGAGCTGTGGTCGAGTACTCGTCGGCAGTGAAATAGGTAAAGCCTGCCGAAATCGCTCCGAATGTTGTCGTGAAAGGCGTTACCTTCAATGTCGTGTGGAGGAGTTGACCGTCTGCGTCTGGGAAAACAGATGTTCCTCCCTGAATCGTAACATATCCCGCTATTCCATATGCGATTGTGGGAAAGAATACCTCCTGTAACCCGAGCCGGAGATCACCAGCGCTCTCGGGATATGCGGTGGGGATGAGGTAGAGGTTCGGACTCCCGCGGCGCGAGCGAGGGATTTGAGGGTTCAGGACCGATACGCCGCTTACGGCTGAATGCGAAGCTGACTGCTCCTGATCCGGTGTCAGGATACGGGTCAGCGCGAGTATCGATGAGGAGGGTATTCGTACTTCGACGCCGTCGCGTGTCGTGAGTATGAGCGTGTCGGCACTCCACCCCGATTCTTGACCTTCGATCGTCAAGCCATCCGTGCTTGTAATCGTGCAACGTGCGCTGTGAGCGTCACGCTGGTTGTTGTTTTGCGCGTTCATCGTCGCGCCGAGAAACATCATGCACAGCATTGCTATGCCCGTAAACTCCCTGCAGGTCATGGCGACCTCCGTTTTGTGTGACAGGAATAGAGAAAGAGCAAAAGGCGGTAAAAATGCGCAGTACGTCCGTTTCCCGATGTTCTCCAGCTAATATGCGTCATTGAGGTGTGAAATAGCAATAGAGAAAGGGCACCTTACAAAAAATTAATGTGAAGGGAATATCCCTGCAGTGGAAAACCGGAGTTATAGATATGAAGAAAAGGCCCCGCTGCTGCGGGGCCTTTGATGCTCATACGGTATTGTCAAAACGGAAGGGCATGCTCCTGTCAGATTCCTTCGCTGCACGTCGTCGTACGACACGCAGACTGAGTAATCTCAGTTGCTATAGAAATCGATTTGCCTTTCGATCGCAGCCGAACATACCTTGCAGAAGGGGCCGAGTGTCAGTGAGAACATTCTGCAGTCGAGAGAAGGCCGGTACATGCCTTCGGAGATGTAGCCCGCTCCTTCGAAAGCGCCTACCTTGCCGAGGAGCTCGGGATTTTCTGTTATTGCCTTACTACGCTTCATGATGGGGTCGCGCTTGGCATAATAGTCGGCGGCAAGTCGGTCGAGTGTCGAGATACTCGACCGCAGTTCGTCGTACTCCTTTTTTCCCCAGTCTGTGGGGAGACTGAGGCCTTGTGTGAGATGCTCCCGCCATTTTACGTCCGGGGCGTCGAGGAGGCGCGTAATGTTCGGTTCCCACGGCTCGACTCCGGCGGGATAAAACTCTTCGTACCCGGTGGAGGAACTGTAGTACTCGTCACCGAGCCCGCCGAAGCTATGGCCAAACTCATGTACGTACACATAGTCGCGCTGCCACTCCTGCCCCTTGTTGTTCTCGATTGTGTACGTGGTGGTATAGAGCTGATAGATGCCGCCGCCGCCGTAGCGGCTGTCATTGATGAGGATGCAGATAAAGTCATACGGTGCCGCGGAAGCGATGTCGCGGAGTTCACGGTTTGCTTCGGTGAGGACGTACCGTTCACTACCGAAGGTGTTGTACATGCTGCCGAGCGCGGTATTTTTCCACACATTCTTGTCCGGTATGTCGATGCCGGATTCCGTGGAGACGGCACAGAGGGCGCGCACATTGAAGTCCTTCTTCCTCTCCTTGAAGGGGGAAGTATCGAACATCACATCGTTGAAATGCTTTGCATCGGCCTTGAATTTCTCCATATCCTTGGCCGCGTAACCATCGCCGATAATAAGAATATCCACCTTCCTGTGCATGTCTCCGTTATCCATGAGTGTGACGAGTTCCGATGCCGGCGCACGGCGCTCGATGCTGACAACGGTAGGATCGTTCGGATCTATGACCGCGCTGAATTTCTCCTCGAAGATCAGATACTTGTTCCGACGGCTGAGCGTGAGTTGGACATGGCGTTTGGGGAAGGGGAAGCGAACGCTTTCATGAAACGACTTCCACACGCCGCGGCCCGCTTCCGCTGTGGTTTGCCACTCGTTGAACACAGTGGAGAAGCCACGCGAATAGAGCAGCATACCACTCTGCAGGTCGTAGATGCGAACCAGAAATTCCCCAAGATTCAGGGTATCGATGAGGTTCTTCGTGCTCCCGGCCCATGGGCCTTCGTGGAACACCTTGTCGAGGGTGATTTTCTCCTCGCCGCGCGTGCCGAGGTGATAATAATCCACGCGCATGGTCTTGTTCAGGAAAAAGCGGTGAAAATCAACTTGAGCTGTAGCCGGGACTGTGAGCAGGACGAAGAGCAGGATGGTTGATTTGAATTTCATGAATTCCTCGATTGCGGGTTGAGGGCGTTGGCCTATTGAGGAAAATTACGGATTTTGGCGGGATTGGAGAAGTATCTCACGGGAAAGCGGCGGACAATGGGAAGCGGGGGAGAGATGCCGTACGGGAGTATCCCTCAGCTGTGTGCGCTGCCACAACCTGCGGCTGCGATTTCTCACAACCTGGCCACACAGTGGATGATCTCGTTTCCCCTCTGTTGTTTTCTCTCGACAGTTGAAGTGCCTTTGCTACGTTATCGCTTTTCTCCTATGTTGTTTTTGTACGCTGGACTGCAATTGCAACTTTGGCACGGGATTTGCCATATACGGGGAATATCAAAAAGGAGATATCGTCATGCACCTTCGTACCATCGCAATCTCTCTTATGTCCGTCGCACTTCTGAGCGCATGTTCGTCAACAGGACGCCTCAAGGAGTACAGCTTTCATCAGAAACGGGTGGTCTTCAGACCGATAGCGGAAACGCAAACCATGACAGCGTCCGTGTTCGTGAACGATCCGTCCCCCGGCTCGAAGAATGCCTGGTCGGCTCTCGGCTCTTTCTTTCTTTCGCTCGCTGGCAGTGCGGCGGCGAGTGACAATGTCAAGCAAACTGTGAGCACGCAGGGTGTTGCACAGATACTCTCGGAGAATATGCGAAGCAGTATGGAAAACAGATATGCCATAGCCACTGTAGGGGAGGCGGAAGGTGAGGCCGACTTCATCGTCGAGACACGTCTGGAACATGTGGAACTGAGCAGCGATCCGGGTGGGGTGTTCCTGCATCTCAAGGTGAAACAGCATCTGTTGGATTGGCGCGACCTCAGCGTCATTTACAAGCAGTGCTTTGATGAACATGTTGCATTGCGATTCCACCCTGTTGGAGGTGTTCATCCCGCAGTCGATGCCGTGGTGGGTGTCGTCAGTGCCGTGCAACTCCTCTCCATGGATGAAGCGGAAGTTCAGGACGCCGTACTTGCGACAGCGCAGGATGCCGGACGCATGCTCTCCGACGATTTCGTTCGCGCTGTTGCGCGTACGCGCTGATCGGGTTTCTGCTTGCGCAGTTGATGATCGCAGGTTTTCCTGCACGAAGGAACGGGAGAGGATATGAAAAAGGCCCCGCGCGCGTCGCGGGGCCTTTTCATTGCTGCATCGAACGGATAGTGTAAGCGGTGCTTGCGGGGTGGCCCGCGCAAGGGGGCTTTACTCCACTTCGGAAATCTTTTCCATGAACTGTGTACGCAGATATTTTGACGGATCGCCTGCCTTGTGGAAATTCAGCATCCCCTTGAATTCTGCGATGGAACTGAATCCATTTCTCGCCATCCATTCTTCCAGTCCACTCAGAATCGGCGCGATGGCTCCGAGACCCTCCTTGTACAGCAGCGAGGCGACCTGCACACTGGACGCACCGGCGAGAAGCATTTTGATCACATGTTCGGCATTTTTGATACCTGTGGAGGCGCAGAGATCGTATGGCAGATAGTGCGACATCAGTGCGATCCATCGGAGAGGCAGATGGTGCTCGTCAGGAGAGCTGAAGCTGAATGTCGTGCGCAGTTTGAGTTGTTCGATGTCGATATCGGGCTGCGTGAAGCGGTTGAAGAGTACGAGGCCGTTCAGATCGCGCCTTCCGAATTCCACCGCGAGGTTCGGCAGCGCAGTGAAGCCCGCGCCGATCTTCAATGCGACGGGGATGCTCACCTTCTGTTTTACCGTGCTGAGGATCTGAAAATACAGCTCCTCGACTTTTTTAGCGTCCATCGTGAGGTCCGTGGCGGTGGTAAACACGTTGAGTTCGATGGCATCCGCCCCGGCACTTTGCACCTGAACGGCAAAGTCCGGCCACCATTCGGCGGAGACGCAGTTGATGCTCGCGATGACGGGAATGGAAACTGCTGCTTTTGCGTCACGAATGAGCTTTGTGTAATCCTGTGCGCCGTACAGCAGTTCGAGACGGGCATAATAGTAGTCATACGCTTCTGTATGATCGATGACCGAATCGCGCACACCGAAATCGCGCTCGGAGAGAACCTCTTCGAACAGACTCTTCAGAACGACGGCGCCGGCGCCGGCTTGTTCGCAGGCAATGAGGTTCTCGACGGACTTGGTGAGTCCGCTGCTTGCCGCAATGACCGGATTTTTCAGTTGCAGTCCGAGATACGAGGTGGTGAGATTCGGCATGGGTGTGCTCCGCTGGTCTGATTGGTGAGTGCTGCGAAAAAAAGAAATATCCACAAATCAGGGAACTGCTGCAACAGAGATTTGCATATCTGCCCAAACTGTTGTAATATCCGATGCAGAACTCTTTAGATAAAACACCCTAACCGGGAAACGCATGAAACAGGCCACAAGCTCTCCGAAATACATCACCCCCGCGCTGCCGCTGCTCGCCGTCGTGTTCCTTGTCTCTGCTTGCGGTACCCTTGATATCGCAGCGGTTGCGGACACACAATTTATGATGAGTACACGCACGCTGCCATTCGAGCGCATCCTGGTGGTCTGCGACACGCGCGATTTGGGATTGAAATCGGAGCTGGAGGAGGGAATGAAGCGCTATCTCGAGGAAACGGCAGGCGTGGAAGCGTTTCGAGATCTTGATCTCTTCACCCCTCTCAAGACGCTCTCCGAGAAAGAAAAGGTTTGGGCGCTGAAAGACGCGGGCATCAATGTGGTTCTGTACATGAGTGCCGGAGGCAGCGGTCGCTCCCTGCGCGATTGGCTCTACACGGAGGCGGAGGATGTGGACAAAACGACACAGGCATGGCAATCTTCCGTCGTGCGGCTGATTATTCCGGAGACGGGCCAGGTGGTGTGGGCCGCCGGATTGCCCGGGGAATCGCAGCTGATTACCTCCGAGACGCCGGCCCGGAAACTGTACGCCGCCATAACCAGTGATCTCCTCAAACGCGGTTTCCTGGCCCTTCCGACGGATAATCAACCGCTCATCAGGGGATTCAATCGGTAAGAGCGCGGGGATGACGGTCGTCTGCTGCTTGCGCTCCGCTTTGCGTCAACACCGGCCTATTTTTGTCGCCGTGTTCGGTTGGTTTCCATTTTTCTCATATCAATCACCACGTCGCTGTCTTTCCCGCGCACGGTAAGTGCGCCGCTTCCTTTTTCGCATGAAAGACGCGGGCTGGAGAAGAGGAGATTTTTGGGGGGATGGGGCAACACTTCGCCGTTCACTGTGCGCGACCCCTCATAGGCCATGCTGAGTGTATCGCCGAAAATGGTGATATAACGTATGCTCATGTCGCTGTCGAGACGGCTCGCATCCACCTTGCTTGCCTTGATGCGCCTGACGAACTGCTCGTAGGGTCCCACTACGTTTCTGCCCGCTACCTGCACGATGGCGCCGTTGCGCCGTTCATAGGATATCATGTGCCTGCCGAAATGCCCTTCGGCCATGCGATATCGTTTGAACGGGTACAGCGCGATATACACATCGCCGGTATTGATGGTGATCCACCCCGATTTCACGCTGTCGATATCCAGAGCTTTCACATCGGGAGGGAGAAAACCGGTGAGCACCGGGAAGCGGGTAACCGTCCCGATGTCGTACAAGGCAATCAAGGTGTTTTTATACTGAAATACGTCCTCGAAAGGCGAGCCGCCGACGATTTTCGTCACTGTGCCATGATAGGGATCCAGAATGGCCGTGCTGCGCAATGCGAGTTCTTCGGAGTGCGGGAGGAAGGGGGTGAGACTGTTGGCGTCGGAATACGGCTGCATGAGAAATAGTGTCGCGGACTTTTCGGGATTGTCCGGTATCCATGTCACATCCCATGTATGCTGCTCACGGTGCTGAATGAGTCCGCCATCGATCGATCCGATAGCATACAATGGATCCATGTAGGTGTATTTCCAGACCGGTCCGTTTCCTGTGAGACCATTGTCCCTCAATGGTTTGCGCCTTGGTTTCTGCTCCCAGGCCTCATACGGTTCCTGACGGTGCGTAGCAATGTCCACTATTTCAGGCAGCGGCTCGAAATCGCTGAGCGCGGCGAAGTATTGGTCACGGGAGTACAGACGCGTACCGTCGCCAAAGTACAGCCATCCGATGGACGACATGTCCGAGGTGATGGGCTGCATCGCGGAAAGCATGTGTTCACGCGCGTGAGCGCCGGCGTACGCACCCACCAGATATTCATGTGCAAAATCCGCAAGCAGCCACTGCGCCATGAGCTCGGCGCGCTTGCGTAATCCATCATCGATCGCGTGGTCCCGCAGCAACAACAGCGCATTGAATACCGCAGCTCCGTAGGTTGGCGAGTCGAATTCTTCCTGGCCGGCCTCCGTGACCTCTCTCATCCAGTGCAGTAAGAATGCTTTGCTCTCGTCCTGATTCTCCTGCCTTGTGCGACCGTTGAACCACACCGCGGAATCTCCGAAATACAGCGTGGACAGATGGAGTGCGGCAAAATAGCAGACACGTTCGTGCTCTGCCTCGAAGGGCCTCACCGGAAGCTCCGTCCACACCATTTCGATATCCTGCCGCACATCATCCGCCATGGTGTTCCGGAGCAGCACGTAGGCTGTCGTCAACCGAAAGCGCTCAATGATATCCGGCGTCGCCATCGCGCTGAGGCTCCGGAGCATGTCCATGCCGTATTGGACCGCGCTGTCATTGCGGGAAAGTATTCTGGCGACGGCGGCGGCATGGTTATTCGTGGTTTCGTGATTTGTCCAGAAGGAGATGACGGAGTCTCGCCGCTCCGTCAAGGTGGGCTGCGCCGCCGCTGACCCACAGAGTGCAAGGAGGACGATGAGGGTGATGCGAATGTTCATCTTCATTGAATCAGAATGGTGCTGATGTAACCAAGCCGCACGGAGAAGGGTTGCCAGGAACGTCCACGCGCGTTGGAAACGAATGATCCGTTTTCCGAGCCCGCATAGACACGGTCAGGTGAATCAGGGTCGAAAGCCAGCGCCGTGATGTTAAAATTCGTCAATCCGCCGCCGGCGATTTCCCATTGACGGCCGAGCGATGTGGAGCGGAAAATCCCGGCGTCGCGTGTGCCGACAAGGATCACATCCCGCTCATGCGGGCTGAAAGAAATGCATTTGACCATGGTGGAACGCAGGCCGCTGTTTCTGCTCTCCCAATTCCATCCTCCGTCCGTGGAAATCCAGACGCCCTCTGTCTGGCTGATTGCCGCAAAGGTGGTTGGTATGGCCGGATGGGAGATAATGCGAAAGACGTCCTTTCCTTCGAGCCCGCTGCGAATCCACGTCGATCCGCGATCCGAAGAGCGAAAGAGTCCGTCTGCCGTGGCGAGAAAAATCTCTCTTGCGGTAATGGTAATGCCGTTGACGTAGCCCGCATTGGTACCGGGAAGCAGGCGCCCTTTCTCAACCCAGCGCTCGCCCCGGTCGGTGGATACGTAAACGCCGCGAGCCGTTGCTATCCATATCGCACCGTCGCGTATCGCAACGTCCGTCACGGTTGGCATGTCCCAGTCGGTGAGTAGTCTCCACGACAATCCTTCATCGCTGCTTCGCAGGACGCCGTAATCCGATGCGAGGAACATGACGCGTTCGGCCCCATCGCTCAGCATCGCGACACCGCTCACACCGCTGGTCACCCATCCGCGATTACTCCAGGTGACTCCGCGATCCGAGCTCACCGCCAAACCCTGATACACCGGGGCGGCACGCCCGGCTTCCATGGGTGGTGGGGCGTAATAAAAACCGAAGGCCATAAGACGCTGTGGCTGCGCGTATGCCGGCGTTTCGGGGATGATGAGCAACAGAAGAGGGAGCAGGGGCAGCAGGATTTTTCGCATCAGTATTCCTCGCTGTCAACGCGGTGTATGTCGGCGCCGAGATCACGTAGTTTGAGCTCGATCGCCTCGTATCCGCGATCGAGGTGATAGACGCGGAGCACCTCCGTGCTTCCCTGCGCGACCAGGCCGGCAATGATCAGTGACGCGCTTGCCCGGAGATCCGTGGACATGACGGTCGCACCTTTGAGAGCGGGCACACCATGCACGATGGCCGAGTTTTGTGTGACGTCAATGCGGGCACCCAGACGCTGGAGCTCGGCGACGTGATTAAAACGGTCTGTGTACACAGTATCAGTGATGAATGAACTCCCGTTCGCACCAGTCATCAATGCCATCCACTGTGCTTGCATGTCCGTGGGGAAACCGGGGTAGATGGCCGTCGTAATGTTGACGGGCAGCAGCCGCTCCGGTGCGCGGAGCGTGACGCTGCGCGCGCCGGGGAGGACTTCACAGCCGGCCTCGCGGAACTTCGTCAGCACGGCGGTGAGGTGGAAGGGATCGACTTGCTCGAGTGTGATTTCTCCACCGGTCGCAGCAGCAGCCGCGAGAAAAGTACCTGCTTCGATGCGATCCGGGATGTTTCTGTCCTCGGCGGGATGGAGTTCGTCCACACCCTCCACGGTGAGGCAATTACTGCCGATGCCGTGGATAATCGCTCCCATGCGGACAAGAAAGCCGGCGAGTTGGGTGATTTCGGGCTCCGTTGCGGCGTTGCGTATGGTCGTAATACCTTCCGCGCAGACTGCCGCCATCAGGGTGTTCCCCGTGGCGCCCACACTGGAAATGTCGAATGTGATGTCCGCACCCTTGAGTCGTTTGGTTCGGGCGACAACATAGCCGCCATCGATGTCGATCTCCGCACCCAGTTCCTGCATGGCCTTCAGATGGAGGTCCACCGGTCGAGGTCCCCATGCGCAGCCACCGGGATAGGAGACACGCGCCGTACCGTAGCGGCCAAGCAATGGTCCCAGTACGTAGAATGATGCCCGCATCTTTTTTACGAGATCGTATGGTGCTTCAAATGAGTGGATGTTGCTGCAGTCGAGTTCCAGCGTCGTACCAGGATGACGTATTTCCACACCCATGGATTCGAGCAGCGTTGACATTGTGGCGATGTCACGCAGACGCGGAGTGTTCTCCAGCCGACAGACACCGTTGCACAGCAAGGTGGCCGGCATCAGCGCGAGTGAGGCATTCTTAGCGCCGGAAATCGTCACCGATCCCTTGAGGGCATTGCCACCCCTGATAATGAATTTGTCCATGTTACCCGGAAAAAGAGAGATGTTAAGCACTCATGCAATCTTCAATCTACGCCCCCCGTCTACGCAAAGCAATGTCTTTCGCTGTCCGCTGGAGCGTGCTTGTTGACTCATACATCATTATCCTCAAGGGTTTCATCATCGCATGCGACTGTTTGCGTATCCGTCTGCAGGCCCATGGGTAAGCCTGAGCCTGTGTACGCGGATGAATACGGATTGTCATGGATTCATGCGGCGTTTTTTCATCGCTGGAAAGATCGTCTTTCACACAGTGCGATCATGGGCGATACATGAAGCGCCCGCATCCGCGGATTGCGGGCAATTGCGTCCCCGCATGCTTTTCCCTATATTTTTCGCACCTCGTTCTCCGGACTGTACCAGCACATGGATACACTATGAATTCCTACCTCGGCTATTTGAAAGCCGCACTGACCTCGCAGTACAACCTGTTGCTTCTCGCCGCCGCAGGTATGATCTCGCTCATCTCAGGCAATCTCCTCCCTCTGCTCGTCGCTCTCGGCGGGGAGGCCGTCTGGCTCGCCGCGGCACCGCTATCACCAGCCTACCGGGCGATGGTGGATAGAAAACAACAGAAACACGCCCGAATCGATGCCGACGATGAAATGCAGCGCATCGCGGGCGAGTTACCGCCGGAACTTCAAAAGAGGTTTGAACGCATGCGGAGGCAGGTTGGCGAAATTCGATCGCACAACGAAGCTCAGGACGCACCCGGCCTTGCCCTCATGAACAGGACGACGGAGCGCCTCGATGACATGCTGCGCCGCTACGCGCGCATGTTGCACGCCCATAATCGCTGGCTGCAGCACGCCGCCAGCGGAAATCGGTATGAGGTGGAGCAGCGGCTCGCCGCACTTGCCGGGGATGATGGCGGAGATTCCGAGCTCGCCGCGGCACGCGAACAGCAACGGCGTATTCTCGAGCAGCGGCTGGAGAAACTCGATAAAGCCGAACGGGACAACACGCTGTTGGAAACGCAGATAGCCACTCTGGAAGATGCCATGGGTTTACTTCGTGATCAGGCGCTCACTCTGCGCGATCCCGGGGAAATGACGGCACATCTGGATGGATTTCTCACCGAAGTGGAAGTGACGGAGCAGACTGTCTCCGCGCTCGAATCCTCCTTTGCTGCGCTCTTTGACCGCGAATTGAAGCAAGCCGAAGAAGCCCGACGTATCGGCGATTCCACTCAATCCTGAACGGAGATACCATGTCCGAACAAAATCGCAGGAAGCTGCAGGAAATGCGCGCACAGTCCCGTCTGGGTGGCGGCGCGGAGCGCATCAAGGCCCAGCATGACAAGGGAAAATTTACGGCGAGAGAGCGCATAGACATCCTGCTCGACCGCGGCAGCTTCGAAGAAATTGACGCCTTCGTGACGCACCGCTCGCGTGACTTCGGACTGGAAAAGCAAAAATTCCTCGGAGACGGTGTCGTGACAGGCAGTGGCACCATCGACGGACGACTGGTCTTTGTCTTTAGTCAGGATTTCACGGTCTTCGGCGGTTCGCTGTCCGAAGCGCACGCGGAAAAAATATGCAAGATTATGGACATGGCGATGAAGGTCGGCGCGCCGGTCATCGGCCTCAACGACAGCGGCGGAGCGCGTATACAGGAGGGTGTCGTGAGTCTCGGCGGCTATGCGGATATTTTTCTCCGCAACACGCTCGCATCCGGCGTCGTGCCGCAGATAAGCGCGATTCTGGGTCCCTGCGCCGGCGGAGCGGTGTACTCGCCGGCCATCACGGATTTCATTTTCATGGTCGAGCAGAGCAGCTACATGTTCGTGACCGGTCCCAACGTGGTCAAGACCGTGACGCATGAAAATGTGACCTCCGAAGACCTCGGCGGGGCGATGACGCACGCGAGCAAGAGCGGGGTGGCCCATTTCACGCATGAAAACGAAGCACAAACCTTGCTGGCGATTCGTCGCCTCATGGGCTTTCTGCCGCAGAACAATGTCGAATGTCCACCGCGCGTCCCGCCGACGGACGACATCCGCCGCAAGGAAGCCGCTCTGGAGGACATCATACCTGATAATCCGAATAAACCGTACGACATCAAGGATGTCATTCGGCTGACGGTGGATAACGCGGATTTCATGGAGGTGCACGAGCATTACGCGCCGAACATCGTCACGGGTTTCGCGCGTTATGACGGACGTTCGGTCGGCATAATCGCCAATCAACCCTTCGTGCTTGCGGGGGTGCTCGATATCGATGCGTCAACGAAGGCGGCGCGTTTCGTGCGCTTCTGTGACTGCTTCAATATTCCCCTGGTGGTCTTCGAGGATGTTCCGGGATTTCTGCCGGGCACGGATCAGGAGTGGCGCGGGATTATACGTCACGGCGCGAAGCTTCTGTACGCCTTCGCGGAGGCGACGGTGCCGAAAATCACCATCATCACCCGCAAGGCCTACGGCGGTGCTTACGACGTGATGAATTCCAAGCATATCCGCGGCGATTTCAATTTCGCCTGGCCCACCGCCGAAATTGCGGTGATGGGACCGAAAGGCGCCGTGGAAATCATTTTCAAGAAAGAGATCAGCTCGGCGTCCGATCCTGAAGCGGCATTGGAGGAGAAGATTAATGAGTATCGGGAGAAATTCGCGAATCCCTTCATCGCTGCGGAGAGAGGGTATATCGACGATGTGATCGCCCCGTCGGAAACCCGCCCCCGCATCATACGAGCGCTCGAAATTCTCGAAAACAAAGTGGATACCAATCCCCGCAAGAAGCACGGCAATATCCCGCTGTAGCGGAGGCGCAGAGCGCAGAGCGACTTCTTTCGGAGACCGCGGTGATATTGGCGACAGGTTTCGCTTTGCGTGGTGGATCGTGGGCGATTCAGTGATCTGAGAAATGTGCCGTAACGGCATCGAAGCGCGGACACACTGTGGAATTCTCTCCGAGCAGACGCAATGTCATGACACTTCGACGGGTGAGTAGCCTACATCGTTCCGCCTGAGGCATAAAGATCGTAACCCGTAGTGGTTGTAAATCTTTATTCGCTCAGTTTTGCTTCCAGCGCGTCACGGTCTAGCTCGGCGCACGGGATGTTGACGAAGGCGAGGAGAAGGAGCCCGACAATGAAGAAGATGACCAAAGAAAGAATACTGTTGCGCGAGCTGCCGCTGACATAGGTCAGGTAGGCGAACAGCGCGGGACCGAGTATGGCGGAAAACTTTTCGAACACGGAGAAGAAACCGAAAAATTCCGCCGAGGCCGAGGGAGGTATGATGCGGCTGTACAATGAACGGGAGAGCGCCTGGCTGCCGCCGAGCACGAGGCCCACCACCGCGCCCAGTATCCAGAACTCCATCGCCGCCGTCATGAAAAACGCGTAAATCACTACACCGGTCCAGATAAGCAGCGATACCATGACCATGACTTTTGCGCCCCAGCGCCCGGCTGCCGCGCTGAACATACGCGCTCCGGCGATGCCGACGAACTGTATCATCAGCAGACTTCCCATCAGCGTCATCGTATCGAAACCGAGTTCCTCCTTGCCGTAAATGGTCGCCATGGCGATGACGGTCTGTATGCCGTCGTTGTACACCATGAATGCCAGCAGGAAGAGCCCGAGATGCCTGAGCGAGCGAATGGTGCGCATGGTGAGAAAGATGCGCCGGAAACCGCCGGCGAAGAGTTTCAGCACCGGGCCCGCGCTCTTCCGCAGTCGCGGTTCTTCCAGGCGCGCAAAAGTGATCATCGAGAAGCCGCCCCACCAGAGCCCCACGCTGCCGAGTGCTATGCGTATGGCGAGCTGCATGTCTATCCCCACCGCTTCGTGAAAGGTCACCAGAAGTACCTGAAGGACGAACAGTGTACCACCGCCGGCATACCCGTACGCGTATCCTTTTCCGGAAACGGCGTCCTGTTCGTCGGCGGATGCGATATGGGGCAGGAAGGCGTCGTAAAAGACATTTGCCGATACGAAGCTGAAGTTGCCGAGGAAGAACAGCAGAAGCGCCGGCCATACATCCCCCGGACCGACAAAGAACATAAGCAGCGAACTTCCGCTCCCCACCCACGCGAAAAAAAACAGGAACGGACGCTTTGCGGAGGTATGATCCGCGATTGCGCCAAGCACCGGCATGAACAGCATGACGAGCAATGCGCTTGCGCTGAGCGTGTAGCCGTAGAGCGAGGTGGCTTTCACGCCGGTCAATCCGAGAAAGGCTATGTCGACACCGCCTTCGGGTACGACAACCGAAGCGAGATAGGGCCCGAACAATGCTGCGAGTATGGTGACGGCAAAAGCGGAGTTCGCCCAGTCGTACATGTACCAGCCGTACAGCACGCGCCTCCGCGCACTCGTCACGGAAACGGCGGTAGTGCTGCCTGTCATGTCGGTGATCCTTTCAGCGGAGATATCAGGTATCCAGCAATCCGCGGCCCGTCTTGTTGAGCCGTTCGCTGGTCTTCAGTTCGGTGAGAATGCTGTCGAGCAGACCGTTGATGAAGCGGCCGCTCTGCTCCGTGCTGTAGCGCTTCGCAATCTCGACGCATTCGTTGATGGTCACTTTGGCGGGAATGTCGGGGAAGTACAGAAATTCGATGATTCCCATGCGGAGCAGCACGCGGTCGAGAAGGGCTATGCGCTCGAAGCTCCAATGAGTGGATTTATCGGTGATGAGTTTGTCCGCCTCCGCCCTGTGCTTGAGTACCGCGTACACGATGCCCTGTGCGAAGCGGTAGTCTTCTTCGACGGCGTTCAACTCCTCGCCGGCTATGGTTTCCAGGAGCATTTCAATGGGCCCTTGTGACACCTCGTAGGCGTAGAGCACCTGCATTGCTTTTTCGCGTATTTCTCGCCGGGTTTTAATCATGTTTTCAAGATAGAGAAATAACCGCTGTCACGGAAGTTTGAGAATGTACAGAGATTTCTACGTCGGATCGCGGTGCCAGTGCTTGCTGTGTGTTCTCACTGCTGGATGCTGCATGTTCCATTCTGTCTCGTTATCCTCCGCGCAGCAGCCGGATCGAGGGGGCGTCATCCTCCATGGTCACACGTGTGCGTACGCCGAAATGTCGTTCGAGGTGTTCTTCGGTGAGCACGTCATAGGGTGACCCATCAGCGACGGTACGGCCCTCGTCGAGCATTATCAGACGCTTGCAATACTTTGCGGCGAGATTCAGATCGTGGGTGATGCACAGAATGGTTCTCCCTTCCATATGCAGCCGCGAGAGCAACTCGAACAGCTCGACCTGATGGCGCAGATCCAGATGCGCGTTGGGCTCGTCCAGGAGAAGAATGGGCGTCTCCTGGGCTAATGCCCGGGCAATGAGGACGCGGTGCAGCTCTCCGCCGGAAAGATCCGTGACTTTGCGGGCGGCGAATTTCGCCACGCCGGCCAGTTCCATCGCACGCTCCGCTGCTGCGATATCCGCCTGCGTCTCATACCCGAAGTACCCGAGGTGCGGCCCGCGGCCCAACAATACCATGGACCTTACCGTGAAAGGGAATACCATGTCTTCGTTCTGCGGTACGACGGCGATCAATCGGGCACGCTCGCGTGCCGCATAGGCGTGCAGATCTCTGCCGTGCAATGCCACCGTGCCGCGCTGCGGATGTAACTCTCCGGTGAGCAGACGGAAGAGTGTCGTTTTGCCCGCCCCGTTTCTCCCGATGACTCCCGTGAAGCTTCCCGACGTGAAGTCGACCCGCACATCGTGGAGAATTTCCGTGTCGTTATATGCGAAACAGACATCCCGCAGCGCAAAGATCGTGTTTCCCGAATCGCTCATTTTAAAATGTATCCGGTTTCACGCTGCCAGAGGAGCAGATCCAAAGCCGCGTGCGGTATATCCAGAGCGGCGGCGAGTTCTTCGAAGCGTCGCTCCAGGTTGCGATAGGTTTTGAGTGAAATACTCGGCGGCCATGCCTCCAGTACGTCGAGACGGATGAGATTGCGAATGATATGCCTGTCCACGATGGTGACCTCCGTCCTCCCAACATTACGCAGAAAATGGCTGGCTTCCTTCATTCCCAGACCATCGATGCCATCGGCGAGGATATCGCGGAGCTCTTTATCCGTAGAGTTCTGCTCAAAGAGCTGCAGTATTTCATCCTCGCGATTTCGCAGCGTGAGCAGGCGCCGCGCTTTAGTATTGTGAAAGCGCACATAACCGCCGGCGTGTCCGCGAAGGAGGGGAGCGGGATCGAATTCCACCGAAAGGAAGTTCCTCCGTTCCAATTCTTCCGCAACCAGCGCGCATTGCGCCGCGCTGCTCTGCGGCGTCATGACGCAGAAGAACAATTCATACATGTACCGCTCCTTCGGGACGTTCCCGAAGTCCCGCAATCTGCTGCGAATCGCATCGCGGTGGGCGTCCCACGCCACGAGTAATTCACTTCGGTCCGCTGCTTTGATTTTCATTCCGCAAGCCTCACGAGAAGTCGTGCGGGCGGAGTGGAGGCGTTATCGGGCCGAAGGGTGATGAGGCTGTCCCTCCGCAGCGAGTTCAGCGCGTCCGCGAGAAGGCGTGGTGCATCGTGCCGCTCGTCGTACACTGTGCGGAGCAGCCGCGAAGCCCGGAGTTCATGTCCCGGGGCGTTTCGTAATTCCTCTACGATCCGGCCGCGATAGATTCTGCGCGGTGTCTCGCGCGTCGTGCCTGAAGAAGTTCGTTCGGAAGCTTTCATGCGTCCGCGCGAGTTGCAATGCGCGGCGAGCGGACAGCGATCACACGCCGGCTGTCTCGATGTGCAGATCGTAGCCCCGAGGTCCATCAGGGCCTGGTTCCAGTTGTAATGGCTTTGCCGCGGTAACAGTGCCCACGCAATTTCCCATGCCGACGCCTCCGGGAGCATGTCTGCTTCGCGTTTCTGCTTTGCGAATAGTCGCGAGAAAATTCTCCGAATATTGACATCCACCATGGCCGCTCGTTTCCGGTGCCCGAAGCACAGGATGGCATGCGCGGTGTAACGCGCCTATGCCGGTAGTGCACGCAACGCCGTGACGGAATCGGGAATGCGGCCGTCGAAGCGTATGTGTATCACCTTAGCGGTCTCATGCAAGGATATTGCCCTTCGGTTGTAGCCCATACCGCTCCACGCCAGCAGTACGCTGCGCCTTTCGGCCGTGGCAAGAGCGGCGATATCCGGAAAACGCTGAAGCCAGAGAGGCAGCTTTTCGAGAACGCGGGAGACCTGTGTCTGCTGCAGCATGAACTCACTGACGAGTACGGAATAGACATCGTCGCGGTCGCGCCAGGGAAGAACACGCCCATGGCGTTTGTACCATCGCAGCAGCCGTCGCTGTAGCTGTGTGCTTTCCTCGGGGGTGGGTAGTCGAATCCCGGAAACTGCGGCGGGGATCATTTCAACGCGGGAAGAATCGGAAGCGACCCTTCAAGCATCTCATACTGTGATACTTCGTCGAGGGTCACCCAACGGATATCCTCGAACACACGGTTTTTCAATTCACCTGTGTACTCGGTCACCTGGAAAAAGGTGATAAGAAAACTCCCGCCGTCATCGTAGGTGGTTTGAATGGTCTTCAGCTCCACAGGTTTCACGGGTTCAATGTTCAACTCTTCCCAGAGTTCGCGCTCGAGACATTCGAGCAGTGTTTCTCCCGGGAAGGTTTTACCGCCCGGAAACTCCCATTTGAGGCCGTATCTGTGGTTTATGCCCCGTTGGCAGATGAGAAACTTCGCTCCGTCGCGAATGACGGCGGCAGCTACTCGTACAAGTTCTTCGCGATCGTACATGCTGTTACCTGTTAAGCTGATCGATGACGGGACGGGCGGGCGAGGGCCCGTACGCAACAGTCCCATTGACCGTGCAGGATATTGGGCAATATACAAAATTGGGAAGGAGAAACACACAAAAACCGGACAGAGCGATGCATGAACTGCTTACACATCGTCAGGGAGCGCGCGCGGCAGTGACGCTCCCGACCTTTCTCCCGAGCCCGTATCGACGTCATCGGGCAAGCAAATTTTCTCGCGGCCGGGAGTAGGCGAATTGTTTCATTTTTACTGACAATTGTCTACTTTCCTAATGGTTTCCACACCGACCAACAAATACTCACTTCACCGATCATCAACCAAGAGGAAGGATCATGCCTACTCTGCAGGAAAAGCTTGCGGCTGTCTATCCACCGCTGCGAGATGAAATCAAGAACCTCGTCGCCGAGCACGGCGACAAAGTTGTTTCCCAGGTCACTGTCAAGCAAGTCTATGGCGGTATGCGCGGCGTCAAGGGTCTTGTGTGCGACACCTCGGAAGTTCCGCCCGACAAAGGACTGATCATTCGCGGTATCGAACTCAAGCACCTCGGCGACAAACTCCCCGAAGAAATCCTTTACCTGCTTCTCGTCGGCGAACTTCCCGATGCCGACGCGCTGGCAGACATTCAGGCGCAACTCCGTGCCCGCATGGATGTTCCGGCATATGTATGGGACGTGCTGAGTGCCATGCCCGCCGATTCCCATCCCATGACCATGTTCAACACAGCCATTCTGACCATGCAGAAGGAATCGGTGTTCGCCCGCCGTTACAACGAAGGCATGAAGAAGGACCAGTACTGGGATGCGACGCTGGAGGACGCGCTCTCCATCATCGCCAAGCTGCCGACGATCGCTGCATGGATTTACCGCAAGCGCTTCGGCAAGGGCGATCCCATCGCGCCACTGCCCGATGTGGATTGGTCGCAGAATTACGTGCACATGCTCGGCCTCGGTGATCCCAACGGCGAGTTCACCAAGCTGATGCGTCTCTATCTCGTGCTGCACAGCGATCACGAGAGCGGCAATGTGAGCGCGTTCTCGGCTTCGACCGTCAGTTCCGCGCTGTCGGATCTCTACTACTCCCTGAGCGCGGGTCTCAACGGACTTGCAGGTCCGCTTCACGGTTTGGCGAATCAGGAATGCCTGAAATGGGTTATCGAAGTGAACGAGCAATTCGGCGGTGCTCCGAGCAAGGAACAGCTCGAAAAATTCGCCTGGGATACGCTGAATGCTGGCAAGGTGATTCCGGGTTACGGCCATGCGGTGCTCCGTATCACCGATCCGCGCTTCGACGCCTTCCTCGCCTTCGGTAAAGAATACTGTACCGGCGATCCGGTATTCGAAACCGTCTCGAATGTTTTCGACGTCGTACCCAACGTGCTGCGACAGATTCAGAAAATAGCCGATCCGTGGCCGAACGTGGACGCCGGTTCGGGCGCTCTGCTGTATCACTACGGTCTGACCGAATTCGATTACTATACCGTGCTGTTCAGCGTCAGCCGCGCTCTGGGTATCGCCTCGCAGGCGGTCGTCGCCCGCGCCATGGGTATGCCCATCACTCGCCCGAAATCCGTCACCACTGCTTGGGTCAAAGGCCAGGTCCAGGGCTGACCTCTCTGAAACACCTTTCTCAATCGACAAAGTCCCGCTTCGGCGGGACTTTTATTTCCGGGAGGGCGGGAGCTGATGCGCAGTTGGCTATGGAGACCGGATACGGTGCTGTTCCATCGCTCACTCGCGACCGAGGTTGAGCACCTCTGTATCGGTGTGTTGTCAGGAGAGGGCCCTGTCTGCGGGGACCAATGAATCAAAAGCATACAATTTCAGATCAAATCTTCGTACCTTATGTCGAGCCACCCATATACAGGAGTATTTCATGAATCTCGGCGCATTTTCTGTCAGCTTGTCCGTCAAGGACATCGAAGCCTCAAAACAGTTTTATGAGAAACTCGGATTTGCCGTAACCGGCGGGAATCAGGAGCAGAACTGGTTGATACTGAAAAACGGAAGCCATGTCATAGGATTGTTCCAGGGGATGTTCGAAGGAAACATCCTCACCTTCAATCCCGGATGGAATAACGATGCCCAACGACTCGATCACTTTACCGACGTGCGTGATCTCCAGCGTCTCTGTAAAGAGCGAGGGCTCGAATTGACGTCCGAAGCGGACGAAGCGACTTCCGGTCCCGCGAGCTTCACGCTGGCAGATCCCGATGGCAATGTTATTCTTTTCGATCAGCATATTTAGCCCGGTCTGTACTCCTGTTCCGTCCCTGGCGCGAATGCCTCGCATGCTCGTAGCGATGATGCCGGAATGGCGACCGGGCGAGGTACGTTTTCCCGCATCAATGTTTCGGCGCTGGTTGGTGTGGGGGATTCGCTCGCGGAGGATTGGCGCGGTATCCGTAACAAATCTTTCGTTCAGAGGAAATTCTCAATCACGACTTTTCATCACGAACGACTATGGCTATCAGTATTGTCCGACTCGGCAGTGAACGGTTGCCCGGCGAGGGCTTGCGCATCGGTACTGTGCGTCGCCCGCCGCGCGGTGTTCCAAAAAGTGAATTCGCAGCACAAAACTGGTACGATGTATGGTATCCCAATCTGGCCCCGACTGCGGAAACCCTGAAAATGGGGCAATCGGCGAGTACGGCGACGGAGTGGACAGCATTCGTCAGAAAGTTCCGGTCGGAGATGTCCGAGCCCGACGCTGCCCGGTCTCTCGCGCTGCTGGCGGCGTTATCGCATCAGACGGACTTTTGCGTCGGTTGTTACTGCGAAGATGAGGAACGGTGTCACCGTTCCGTCTTGCGTGCGCTTTTCGCGGAGCTGGGTGCCATGCTTCGTTGAAGCCCGGACGGCGGGATCGAGCATTCAGGAGACCACCGCAGCAGTGCCGGAACAATTGAACGAAGCACTTACATGGATGCCGGAGAAAAAGAATAAAACGCCTATATTCTCTCCCTCGAAACGTCTCACGAACAGATACCTTCCGAAAGGATAATAGCTATGGCGACAGGCAGCGTTACTCTCCACCGTGTGCTTCGGGCGACACCCGAAACAGTGTATCGGGCATTTCTCGAAGCAGACGCTCTCTGTAAATGGATGCCGCCCTACGGTTTCACCGCGGAAGTGCATCATATCGAACCCCGCGTAGGGGGCACCTACCGCATGTCGTTTCGAAATTTTTCGACGGGACATGCGCACAGCTTTGGCGGCGAGTATCTCGAATTGCTACCCAATCAGCGGCTGGACTATGTTGATCGTTTCGACGATCCGAATTTGACTGGGGATATGCGCGTCACCGTGCTGCTGACAGAGGTGTCGTGCGGTACGGAATTGACGATTACGCAGCAGGGCATTCCCGAAATTATTCCGGTGGAGATGTGCTATCTCGGATGGCAGGAGTCCTTGCTGCAGCTGGCCAATCTCGTCGAGGCGGACATCCCCGAGTGAACCGCCGGTGGCGTGAAAGTGGCAAGGAACGACACCCTTACAACTTGAGAAATCGCCTCGTCCCCGCGCTGCCGCGAAGCAGATAGATACCGTCGGGCCAATCCGATACATCGAGTCGGATGTTCCCGTTAGCGAATCCCGAGTATCGCATACGTCCGAGTATGTCGGAGATGGAGAAAAATCCGTCGATATGTCCAATGTGGATGATGTTGACTGCGGGATTCGGATGGATCGTCATCACGAATCCCCGGTCCGCTACCGATTCTGTTGTTGTAGATATCGTTTCGGCGAGCGCGGCATGCAATTGAAGCGCAACGAGAGCCGCCGGCGCAGGTGTCGCATTGGTGAGCACGCAAATCACAGCCCCCGATGAAACATCGTACATCATTTGCGATGAGTAGCCGCGTATACTGCCGCCGTGTTGCCACACCACGCGGCGGTTGAGGATTTTTTCGGCTATGCCGAAGCCGTAATTCCCGCTGCCCACAAAGGTGGTCATCTCCCGCAGAGACGTGCTGCCAAGCACCTTACCCGACAGCAGCGCGGCATACCATTGCAGCATTTCACTGGAGGTGGAGTACATCGCTCCGGCAGTCCAGGCGGCGCTGAGCAGGGAGTTTCTCGACGTTGCATTGACATTCCCGCCATTCGCCCAGGGATGGGCGATGATTCCGTCCAGTGCTTCGTCAATAGGGAGAAACGTGCTGTCGAGTTGCAAAGGGGTGAGTATGGAATCGCGCAGAAAACGAGAAAATGGCCTTCCCGTGGCGCGTTCGACGATCATGCCCGCGAGGAGATAATTTGTGTTGCAATACCCCCAGGAGGTCCCTGCCGGGAAGTGTGGCGGCCCGATCCAGCTCAGCACCTCTTCCCGTGTAAATACTCGTTCGGGATTTTTCAGAATAGTGTCGGGATATCCGGTGATTTCGTTGATGTCCGCCAGACCGCTCGTGTGATTCAATAGTTGGCGAATGGTGATGTTTGCATCAATGTGCTTGAACGCCGGCAGCCGGGAGTGCAGCGAATCTTCGAGGGTCAGGAGACCGGACTCGACACATTTCAACACCGCAGCTGCGGTGAAAAGCTTGCTGTTGCTGCCAATACCGAACAGCATCGCCGGGGAGACCGGAAGCCCGGGATGTGAACCTCCGGACGTGCCCTGCCACATTTCATGCCCGGGCAGCAGAAGCCCTGCGCTGATGCCGGGGATGCCGTGCGCGATACGCATGCTGTCTAACACGCGCTGTAACTCGGAGCGCAGCAATTCGGGCAGCGGCTGCGAGGTGACGGTGCCGCACACAACGAAAAGAACTATGAGGTGTAACGTTGCTCTGCGCTTGATCATTTTCCGGTGAACGTGCAGTGTGCGGGGAACATGATAACAATCCACAACATGCAGAGAAGATAACGCGTTAGCCGTGGACGCACAATCATCTGATGAGTGGTCCTGAGAGACAAACCCCCGCAGATCCTGCTTCTCTGCACACGAGGTCGAGCCCTTCCGTGAAAAAATACTTGCATGGAGTACAAAGGAGCAGTAAGTTTCCACCGTACACATTTTCATGGTTCTGAATTACACGGTCACAGGGCCTTCTGTCGTAAAAACAGAAGCATCCTTCCTGTATATACCTACGACATCACTCACCATTTAAGGACGGGTCACCATGAAGGCAATTACCATTTTTCTCTTCGCAGTCTGTCTGAGCGCACTGCCGGTATCCGCACAGGATATTGAAGCGAAACTTTCGGGAGCGACACCATCACAGGGATTCACCATCAAGGACAATGGTGGCACAAATCTGTTCACGCTCCGCGGCAATGGCCGACTCGGTATGGGTACGATGAATCCCGTCGGGTCCATTCACATCGAGGGAACGTCCGGTTCTTTTAACGCGCTTCGCGTCTACACGTCTACTCCCGACGGCTGGTCCGGGATATTATTGAACCAGAGTGGCGCGGGTAACGCTGCACGGTTTGTCATCAACAATACCACGTCGACCAATAGTTGCCTCGAAGCCTCGACCAACGGGCTCGGAGCTGCCATAAACGCCAATAGCAGCAACGCCAGCGGGAAGTTGTTGGAACTCATGAACAGCAACACATCGAGATTTCTCGTCGAAACGGATGGGACGGTAAGCATGGGAGGCAACCTCGGCATTGGCACTTCGTCTCCGTACGGTAGACTGGATATTCAAGGTACCGCATCGGCGAATGCCATCCGCATCACACCATGGACCAGCAACGGGTCAGGGATATACATCAAACAGGACGGTTCCGGAAATGCCGCGCGCTTCGATATTGCAATGTCCACATCAACGAACAACTGCCTGGAAGCGACAACCAACGCTTCGGCACCGGCGATCTGGGCGAATAATACCAATACGGGAGTCACCGCGCGCATCTTTCAGGCGAATAATGGATCCTCTATCACACGATTTTTTATTGAATGTGGCGGAAATGTCGGTATCGGTGTTGATGACGCGACGCAGGATCTCGACGTACTCAACAACGCACGGTTTAGAGGAGTTATTTCATCCGCCTACTCTGCTCCGCTGAATCTCACGTCCACCGGAGTACTGACAATGGCGACATCTGACATGCGCCTGAAAACACATATCACCAGGCTTCATGGGTCACTTGAAAAAGTCATGAAACTTCGGGGAGTGCGCTACAACTGGAAATCCGATCCGGACGGCGATCTCCGCATCGGCTTCATTGCACAGGAGGTCAGGGACGTGGTACCGGAAGTCGTGTACACCAATCCTGTTGACGGCTTTCTGGGGCTCAATTATGCGGAACTCACCGCTGTACTCGCCGAAGCAATGCAGGAGCAGCAACTCCTTATTAATGCGCTGCAGAAGAGAACGGATGAAGTTGCCTCGTTGAAGCAGCGGGTGCAAGAACTTGAACAACAGTACGCTCAGGTCCGTCAACTCGAGTCCGATCTCAACGCGCTGAAGGCCCTGCTGAGAGAACGCACCGGGGATACAGGCGCCGTTCAGGCCTCCCTGCAGATGAAGTGAGCGAGGCGACGAAATGAAAACCATAATGATATTCTTCATCGCTTTGTTTGTGGTGCACATGGCCAATGCGCAACGAGGCGATATGACCGTGGCGACTGCGGCGCAGCTTACCGTGCCGGCCGGCGCGCAGATATGCGCAGACAGAATATTCGCGAATAATCCCGGCTATGGTGCGCTCACCATTGCGAACGCGAACTGTCTGTGTCCCGGCATGTCGGTGGTCCCGGTGGAACTCCTCGCGTTCAGCGCCTCGGCCGACAATGGTATCGTACTCCTACGTTGGACCACCGCGACCGAACTCAACTGCCACGGCTTCGAGGTACAAAAAGCCGCTCACGGCGGGGGAGCGGAATGGCTGGCGCTCGGATTTGTTGAAGGTGCCGGAAGCACAACGGAACGGAGAGACTACTTTTTCAGCGATCCGGGGACGAATGAAGGCACTGCGTTCTATCGTCTCCGTATTATCGATTACGACGGCTCTTTCGCGTACTCTCCTGTCGTCGAGGTTCGATTCGTGACGCGGGTGTTGCCGTATACGATGTATCCGGTCTATCCCAACCCGGCGACAGAAAACATTACCGTCTCCTTCACACTTCCGGAAGCCGCGAGTGTATCGCTCACACTCTACACGGTAGCAGGCACCGAGGTCACCAGGGTGATGGAACCGCGGGAATTCAGCGCCGGCTTCCACGCGGCGACGCTACCGACCTCAGGTTTGAGCCCCGGGACCTACGTTATCGAGTTGCAGGCAGGTGCAGTCCGTCGGACGCAAACGGTGGTTCTGCTCCAGTGATCTGAGCTGATACGGCGAACCATCTGCAGAGGACAGACGGAATCGCTCTTTCACGGAAGCACAAGCGATGGAAATATTCCTTCCGTCTGACCTGCGTTCCGCGCGGAGCGGACGGACAAGGATGATTGTGGTGTGCGATACTCTTCATCACAGTGGGCGAACGGCACGGTGAAAGACGAGAACTAAAACCCGTCCGGGTATCCGGGAGCGGTATGGTGCGCCGTTTGCGCATTGGATGCGAAGCGCAAGTACTTCGTGAAGAACGACGTACCCGGGGTGGGGCATTTTCGCGATGCCGGACTGTTCGAGGGAATTGAAAGGCCTGCTTTCCTCGTGATCGCCATTGCAGTATCTTATAGTTTTTGCTCACCTTTTGGATGAATCATGCAAATCGGTATCGTCGGTCTTCCCTTCAGCGGCAAATCCACACTGTTTCAAACGATGACGCGCAGCTACCTCGACGAACAGGCGTTGGCGCGCAAGCAGACCAACATTGCCGTGGTCAAGGTACCGGACGCACGCGTGGACAAACTCGCGGAATACTACAATCCCAGGAAACTGGTCTATACGTCCGTGGAATTTGTGGACGTCGTCGGTCTGAAGAAGGGAGATCAGTCATCCACCCAGTTCACCGGCAATTTCCTGGCCGGGGTTAAAACCAACGACGCGCTGATTCACGTGGTGCGTTTGTTCGACGATCCGCTGTATCCGCATCCGGAGGGGTCCATCGACGCGTTGCGAGATGTTGAAATTCTGGAAACGGAGTTCATTCTCTCGGATCTGGCTATGATCGAATCGCGCATGGAGAAATTGCGCAAGCAGGCCATGAAGGCACCGGATGACAAGACGAAGGCTGAAGTGCGCATCATGGAGCGCTTCCAGGCTGCGCTCGAGCAAGAGCAGCCTTTGCGGACCCTGGACCTCGATCCGAATGACAGAGCGGTGATCAAAGGATATCAGTTCCTCAGTCTCAAACCGGTCCTTGTGGTACTGAATCTCGCAGAAGAGCAACTCGGCGATATAGCCATGCAGGTGCAACGTGTGCGCGAAGCTGTTCAATCGAAGGGTATGGCGGTGGACGCGTTTGCGGGGAAAATCGAAATGGAACTCGCGCAACTCGACGATGCCGAGGCGTCCGAATTCATGAAGGACTATGGAATCGCCGAGTCGGCCCTTACGCGTATCATCCGCTCCGCCTATGATATGCTCGGTCTGATTTCCTTCCTGACCTTCGGAGAGGATGAATGCCGTGCGTGGACCATACGGCGTAATACGCCGGCCCAGGAAGCCGCCGGCGCGATACATACGGACCTCATGACGCGCTTCATTCGCGCGGAAGTCGTGCACTTCGATGATTTCGTGAAGCATGGATCCATCCAGGCCTGCAAAGACGCCGGGCACTGGCGTCTCGAAGGGAAGGAATACGTGGTCAAAGACGGAGACATGATCACCGTCCGTCACGGCTAGGAAGCGGGAGCGGAACGCTGCGAATGGAAATCATCAGAGAGTAGACGTATCAGGTAAAAGGGAAGGGATCGCGAAAAGGAAAAAGGGTGAAATGGTAGGACGCTATTTGATGAGCATTCTTACCTTTTCACCATTTTTCCTTTTCACCGTTTCACGAGCGTCCGACGGTCCACACCGATCAGGCGAAATCGTCAATCGTTCCGCCTATAGGCGGATCAATCGAAAATACAAAAGCCTGACCACGTGACGGACAGGCTTTTTCGTTCAGTGAACGTGCACAGAAAGGTATACTGCAATATACTCGTGCGGAGAGGCGTTGTCAAGAACAAGTCTAAATACGCTTTACCGCGTCAAGACGAGCGGGGAGATTTCTCAGGTGTCGAGGCGGAAGAGACGACGCGCACGGTTCAGCACGCGCTGTGTCCCCGTGCCCAGAATGATCCCGGTGGAGAGCAAAGCGCCGACGGTGTTCGCGATCATGTCGTAGGGATCGAGCATACGGGATGTGGCGACATCCTGATACACCTCGCTGAGTATACCGAAAGCGACGGTGGCGGCGAACGAGGCAAAAAGCGCTTTCGCAGGGGAGGAAAATCGTGGCAGCGGAAGCTCCAGCGCAAGCCAGAGCAGGGCTTGCTGAACACCGAAAAGCAGAATATGCGCTATCTTGTCCGGCTGCCAGATCCGGACGACAGGGAAGGACGTCCCCGGGAGCGACAGCAGGGTCATGATGAACAGGAACCAGACGACGGCGGGGAGAGCGGTACGCAAGCGAGCGCGTCGTTCATCCTGTGACATGCGGAGAAAAATCCTTCAGAATCGACGCAAAGGAGGAAAGCAGATCCGTCGCGATCAGACCGTATTCCCCAACCCGATCTCTTGCGTGATCTCCCGCCTGACCGTGGAGATACACCCCCGCGCTGGCAGCGTGCTCCGATGAACAACCCTGAGCGCGGAATCCGGCTATGATACCGCTCAGCACGTCTCCCGCGCCGGCGGTCGCCATACCGGGGTTGCCGGTGGGATTGATAAAGACGTTTCCGTCTCTGCTGGCGATAACTGTCGGAGCGCCTTTGAGTACCAGTGTCACACCGAACTCCACCGCGAAGGTCTGCGACAAACTTATGCGTTTGGTCTCGATCTCCTCCTTGGATTGCGAGACAAGACGTGAAAATTCTCCCACATGCGGTGTCAGAATAACCTCCGCGTTGGTTTTTTGCAGCAGGTTGAGATGACCACCGAGCGCGTACAAAGCATCTGCGTCCAGCAACAGCGGTGCGGATGCGTGTTCGACAATGCGGCGGACCAGATTCTGCGTTTCGTACTGTCGGGAAATTCCGGGACCGATTACAGTGATACTTGCGCTGTTGATACGCTCGAGTATTTTGTCGAAATCCTTGAGACTGAGCGTTCCTTCATCGGTCTCATTCAGGGGAACCGTCATGACTTCCGTGAGCTTGATCTCGAAAATCGAATTCAGGCTGGCCGGTACTCCGAGATGCACGATCCCCGCTCCGCTCCGCAACGCCGCTTCGGAGGCCAGGACGGCCGCACCGGTCAGTCCGACGGATCCGGCGAGGACGAAGACGTTCCCCATCTGGTATTTGTGGACGTCGAATGCGCGTCGGGGCAGCATAGCGATGACGTCGCGACTTTCGAGGAGGAATGCGCTCGCGGCGCTGCGCAGCACAGCCGCGTCCGGCAGCCCGATGTCAACCACGCGGACCTTCCCGGCATGCGCGCGGCCTTTGCGAAGAAGTACCCCGCGCTTGTAGGCACCCATGGTGGCAGTGCACCCGGCGCGCACGGCACAGCCGAGAACATCCCCTGTATCGGCACTGATTCCTGTGGGTACATCGATGGACAGAACAGGAACCGGCGAGGAATTGATGACCTCGACAACCTCCGCGAGTTCTCCCGTAAGGGGCGAGGCAAGACCAGTACCGAGCATGGCGTCTACGAGCAGGGCGGGTCCTTGCCGGAGGAGATCCGCGAGTTGGGCGCTGCCTCGGAAAAGGGATACATGCAGGGTATCGCTGCTGCTCTCCATGCGCCGGAGAATGTCGAGATTCGTGCGAGCGTCTCCCAGAATACTCTCATCCGGAGCCAGTGTCAATACATCCACGTGAACGCCGCGGTTGTGCAGATGACGGGCGATCGCGAAGCCGTCCCCTCCGTTGTTGCCTTTCCCGCATACGATCAGAACGCGTTTCCCGGAGAGAGGCCCGAATTCCGCTTCGGCCACATCTGCCGAACCGCGGGCGGCATTTTCCATGAGTACAACACCAGGAATGCCAAATTCCTCGATACCTGTCTGATCGCAGGCGCGTATCTCATCAGAAGTGAAAACGGGCAGCATTTACGATTTTCGATTAAACGATGTACGATATACGATTTGACGATTAGGAGGGAGGCCGAAGCTATGTATGTTGATGGCTCTTGTGTCGATATATGCGAGCGAAGGTGGGAGAGAGTGATGCAGCATACAAAACAGCGGTCCCGCCTGGCATCTCTCATGATTTCGCTCCAGGGCTCGGGCAGGAACTGCAATCTCCGTGCTCTGCTCTCCGCGCTCAGCTCTCCGCGCTCAGAACAATCCGTTCATCCAGGCCAGTACGACGGCGGGGAAGAGGCCAATGAGAAAAATGGCAGCGGTGGAAAGAATGAGCGCCGACGTGCCGGCACCCGTCGCATCCACTGCGGATTGCGCCTCGCCTTCCTGGAAAAACATCACGACGGTCACGCGCAAATAGTAATACACCGATATCATGCTGGTAATGACGCCGACAATGGTCAGCCAGGTATAGCCGCCCTCTATCGCCGCGACGAAAATGTAGTATTTACCGAAAAAGCCGGCCAGGGGCGGTAGTCCTACCAGAGAGAACATGAACACCGCCATGAGCACAGCCAGCATCGGACTGCGTTTGAACAGTCCACGGAAATCCTCGATCTCGGTTCCACGCTGCTCTGAATTCTCAATGATGGAAATGATGCCGAAGGCGCCAATATTGGTAAAGGTATAGGAAATCAGATAGAAGAGCACACCAGCGATGCTCATATCGGCTCCAACGGTGATACCGATCAGCATATAGCCCGCGTGAGCGATGCTCGAATACGCCAGCATGCGTTTGACATTGCTCTGCGAAATTGCAACCAGGTTACCGACGATCATGGATGCCACGGACAATACCGCAAGAACAGTGTTCATGCTGCTTCCGGTAAAGTCGAAAGTCGCGGTGAAAACCAGCAGCAGGGAGGAAAACGCGGCGGCCTTCGCGCCGGTAGACATGAATGCCGTGACCATGGTGGGTGAGCCTTCGTATACGTCCGGAACCCACATGTGAAAAGGGACAGAGCCGACTTTAAACGCGAAGCCGACAAGGAGCAGACCGGCCCCTGTCAGAAACAGGGGCTCGGTCTTGTATGCGGTTATGTTCTGTGCAATCTCCAGAATGTTCGTGCTTCCCGTGCTGCCGTACATCAGGGCAATGCCATACAGGAAGAATCCCGATGCAAAGGAACCGAGCAGGAAGTACTTCAGCGCGGCTTCGTTCGATTTGTGCATCCGGCGGGTGGCGCCCGCAAGTACGTACAGGCTGATGGACATCAGTTCCAGTCCGATGAACGTCACCACGAGATCGATGCCCGCGGCGAACGTCATCATGCCGGCTACCGCGAAGAGAATCAAATGGAAGAACTCTCCGAAGTTGGCACCGATTTTCGCGATGTACTCTCTCGAAAGGAGTATCGTTAGTCCCGCTGCGGTCAGGAACAGTATGGCTGTCACGCTCGCGAAGCCGCCCGTCAACACCGAGCCTCCGAAGGCGGTACCGTTGTCGGGATACAGCAGTATCGCGAAAACAATGTTCACCGCTATACCGAGCAGCGAAACCCAATACTCCGCGGCGAGCGGATTCTTTTTCAGCGCGTTGATCAGCACGACGATGAGCGAAAGCGCGACCATGCCGGCGATCGGCCCTGTGCGAATGGTGTCGTTAATCAGTTGTTCCATTGTACCTGTCGGATGCGTCGAATGCGATTGCGGTCAATTGAAATACAGCAGCCACACCAGGAAAAAGATGGGCAGAAGTATGGGAATGGCAAAGCGGAACAGATAGCCGAAAAAGCTCGGCATTTTGGCGCCCGCCTGCTCGGCGATGGACTTCACCATGAAGTTCGGCGCGTTGCCGATATACGTCATTGCGCCGAAAAACACGGCGGCAACGCTGATCGCGACGACGTAAATGTCGTGCAGTCCGATCAGAATGGAGACGTTGATATCATCGAGCGGGACATTGCCGGACGCGACCATGTCACCATGGTACCGCACCAGCACCTCCACCGTCGTGCGCACCTCCTGCGAGTACTGCGCGAAATTCGGGGCGTTCAGCGCGCCATTCGCGATCACCTCCTGCACCTGCGTTACCAGCTCGGGTCGCACGAGCAGGCCGATCTCCGCGCTAAGGAAATTCAGATACGTCGGGGCGTTGTCGAGGAAGGAAGACAACGCTCCAGTGCCCCAATAGAACTGTCCTGCGCTGGAGATGCCGAGCGATGCCGCATTCAACTCCAACCAGTCCAATGCGGGCACCATAGTCGCAAAAAGCCCGAGGAACAGGAAGCCTACTTCCTTGATCGGGAAGAAATTGAAATCGTTGGCCCGATGAATATCGCGCTTCGTCGTAAAATACGATGCGGCGGCAGCGATAATCATGATCGCCTCACGCACGAACGGAGGATCCTGGATGAAGACGGCGATGAGGATCAGGAGAAGGAAGCCGATATTGTGCATGCCCTGCAGTTTCGTCTCGTCGCCGGCCTCGTTCTGTCTGGCGCGGACATCAACCGGTACCTTCTTGTAGTAGTATGTGTCGATAGCAATGAAGACCGCAAGAACGATGCCGATCGTCAGAAGCCATATCATCCACACATTCTCCATCACCCAGAAGAAGGGGATACCCTTCAGATACCCCAGAAACAGAGGGGGATCGCCGATGGGCGTGAGCGCACCGCCGATATTGCTGACGATGAAAATGAAGAAAATGATGTGGTAGGCGTGCAGACGCGATTTGTTGTTCCGCATGAACGGCCGGATCAGAATCATCGATGCGCCGGTCGTACCTACCAGATTCGAAAGCACAGCGCCGATCAGCAGCAACACTGTGTTCTTCACCGGTGACGCATAGCCCTTGAGGTTGATGTGCATTCCGCCTGCGACGACGAAAAGCGAACCTACGAGACAGATGAAGCTGAAATACTCGATCCCCGAATGCAGCATGCGCACCGGGTTGTGGAGGAAAAAGACGTAATAGACTATGGTGATCAACCCGAGGCCGATCGCCACATGAGGGAAGTAGTGCTCCCACCAATGCTTGTTGATGAACGGCATCAGAGCGATGGCGAGCAGCAACACGACAAAGGGGATGATCATGAGAGGATTGGGCTCAATTACATGCGAGACGCCTTCCGACGCGAACGCCGGAAGTGTCGTCAGCATGAGAGCCGCGAGTGCGCCGAGGCACACTTTGACTGCGTAAGCCAGGGTTTTCAACGAAATACTCCTGTTGAACATCACGGTTGTTTGGGTGCAGTCTCCGTCATCGTTGCACCGCTCCGTACGTGTTCCAGTTTGTCGACCACTCGTTGCATGGTCGGCTCGGACTTGGACAGAAATGTTGACGGGTACACGCCGATCCAGAAAATGAAGAGGATGATCGGTAGAAGAAGGCCGATCTCACGTTTGCTCAGATCGGGCAGAGACTCGTTTTCCGGATTTCTCGAAACGCCGAACACCACCCTCTGATACATCCACAGCATGTACACCGCCGCGAGCACAACGCCGGTCGAGGCGAACACAACATACCAGATGGATCCCAGCACGCCGGAGTTGAAAGAGCCGAGGAGAATCAGAAATTCTCCGACAAACCCGTTCGTGCCCGGCAAGCCGATGGACGAAAGTGTCACGATGAGAAAGAAGGTTGAAAATACCGGAATGGAGCGAGCCAGTCCGCCAAAATCCTCGATCATGCGCGTATGCCGACGATCATAAATCATACCCACGATGAGGAAGAGCGCCCCTGTCGACAATCCGTGATTGATCATCTGAATGAGTCCGCCCTGCAAACCGGCAGTGGTCATACCGAACAACCCGAGCAGGATGAAACCCATGTGACTCACGGAACTGTAGGCGACGAGTTTCTTCACGTCCTTCTGTACCATCGATACAAGCGCGCCGTAAATGATTCCGACAACACCGAGAACCGAAAGGAGCGATGCGAATTCTATCGAAGACTGCGGGAAGAGCTGAAGATTGAAACGGATGAGGCCGTATGTGCCCATCTTGAGCAAAACGCCTGCGAGTATGACCGATCCTCCCGTTGGTGCCTGAACGTGCGCATCAGGCAGCCAGGTGTGCAGCGGGAAGGCCGGTACCTTGATAAGGAAACTCAGTGCAAACGCCGCGAACATCCACTGCTGGATCTGCAAGGGTACCGTGGGTGCGATCTCGAACAGCTCAACGATATTCGTCGTGAATACACCGCCCGGCATTGTCGACGCGTAATACCCGAGCCAGATGATCGCGATCAGCATGAGCAGTGATCCGACCATCGTGTAAATGAAGAATTTCACCGTCGCATATATGCGATCCTTGCCGCCCCAGATACCGATGATGAAGTACATCGGGATCAGTATCAGTTCCCAGAACACATAGAAAAGAAATGTGTCCAGCGCCACGAACACGCCGATCATCGCCGTCTCGAGCAGCAGCATCATAGCGATGTACAGCGCGATGTTTTTTTGTATCGATGTCCACGAGGAAAGCAGAACGATGGGGGTGAGGAAGGTCGTAAGCAAGACCAGCAGCATGGACAGTCCGTCAACACCCACGTGATAACTCACGTTCAGCGAAGGTATCCAGAGGACGCGCTCGACGAACTGCATGCCGGGATTGCCGGCGTCGTAGCCGAAGTACAACGGAAGCGACAGCGCGAATACCACGAGAGAGGAGAGTAGCCCTGCCCATCGCGCGCCTTCGGCGCTACGGCGGAACAACAGGACGATGGCGGCTCCGATCAGCGGGAGGAAAAGCAGGTAGGTCAGCAGGTGTGGGATCATCGCGATTCCGTCAGCTCAATATGATCAATCCAAGGACAACCGCGATTCCAAGAACCACGAGCATGGCATATTGCTGTACCACGCCGGTCTGGATAACGCGAAGGGCGGAACTGCCCGCAGCCGTGAGTTTCCCGAGGCCATTGACAATTCCGTCAATGATGCGTACGTCGAATACACGGAAGAGGAGAGACTCGGATGTTTTCACCATCGGCTTGACAACCGTGGTATCGTAGGCCTCGTCCACAAAATATTTGTTTGCCAGAAGCTTGTACAGTCCGCCGGCTTTCATGAGCTTTGTGTCGGCGTTGGGATCCTTCAGGAACATGCTGCGACCAAGCCAGAAGCCCGTGATGCCGATAAGCACGCTGATACCCATGAGGGCGTACTCGAGCGCGTGGTCATGATGCTCGGCCAGGCGCATCGTTGCCTCGGCCTGCGAGAAAACAGGGTGAAGCCATTGATGAATGGCATTGCCTCCGCCCAACACCGCCGGAACACCGACGAAACCGCCGACAACAGCCAGCGCGGCCAACACGATCAGCGGAATGGTCATCGTCGCGGGCGATTCGTGCGGATGTTTGTCGTGCCCCCAGCGCGCTTCGCCCTCAAAGGTCAGGGTTACCATGCGGAACATGTAGAATGCCGTCATAAGGGCTGCGGCCGCACCGAGCAGCCAAAGCACGGCGGAACCATCGGCGAAAGCCTTCCACAGGATTTCATCCTTCGAGAAAAAGCCCGACAACGGGGGGAAGCCGGCGATGGCGAAACTGGAAATCAGAAAGGTCCAGTATGTGCGCGGCATGATTTTTTTCAGACCACCCATGCGGCGGATGTCCTGCTCTTCGTGCAGGGCATGGATGACCGAGCCAGATCCAAGGAACAGGCATGCCTTGAAAAAGGCATGGGTCATCACATGGAAAATGGCTGCTGTAAACGCTCCCACGCCCAGTGCCAGGAACATATATCCCAACTGGCTGACGGTGGAATATGCGAGCACTTTCTTGATGTCGTTCTGCGCGATACCGATGGAAGCGGCCATGATGGCCGTCACAGCGCCGACGATTGCCACGATCATCATCGCATCGGGCGCCAGGGCATATAACGCGGAATTACGCGCAACCATGTACACTCCTGCGGTGACCATGGTCGCGGCATGAATGAGAGCGGAAACCGGTGTCGGACCCGCCATCGCATCGGGAAGCCAGACGAAGAGGGGAATCTGTGCGCTCTTGCCGGTCGCGCCGATGAAGAGCAGCAATGTGATCCAAAACATCGTGCTGTCGCCGGGCGCCAATGCGCCTGCCTCGCCCATGACTTCGCGGAAGGTCAGTGTGCCGAATTCCCGGAAAATCAGAAACATGCCGAGCATGAAGGCAAAGTCACCGATACGGTTGACCCAAAACGCCTTGTTCGCCGCGTCACCCGTCCACGTGATGCTGGTGCCGGGAAATTTCCTGTCGTACCAAAAGCCGATCAGCAGGTACGAGCACAGTCCCACGCCTTCCCATCCAAGAAACATGAGAAGGAAATTGTCCGCCAAAACCAGGTTCAGCATCGCGAAAATGAACAGGTTCAGGTAGGTGAAGAAGCGCCAGAACCCGCGGTCGCCATGCATGTAGCCGATGGAATATACGTGGATGAGGAAGCCCACACCGGTCACCACCAGCGTCATGAGTATGGACAGCTGATCCACCTGATAGGCGGCGGAAACCTTGAATGACCCTACCGCCAGCCACGTGAACAGTGTCACGACATGGCTGCGCTCCTCCGGCGCCGCGCCCAGCATTTCGATGAATATCAGCGCTGCGACGACGAAGGACAAACCCACGGCGGCGCTGCCGATGGCTCCGACGAGAGATTCGCTCCTGATTTTCCTCCCGAACAGCCCGTTAATGAGCAGGCCGATCAGCGGGAAGAGGACAATGAACCCGGCGTATTGATGCATGGAAAATGATGGACGTTAAACAGTGACTGTGTGATGCCGAAGCGGTGCTCTGTCACCACTTTAAGAGATTGACGTCGTTGATGCTGACGGTTTGCTTATTCCTGAACAGCGCGATCACGATCGCGAGACCAACCGCGGCCTCGGCGGCGGCGACGGCCATGACGAAGAAAACGAAAATCTGACCTGCCGCATCGCCAAGGAAGGCGCTGAATGAAACGAAGGTCAGATTCACCGAGTTGAGCATCAGCTCGATGCACATGAATATGATGATGGCGTTTCTGCGCGTCAATACCCCGACCACGCCGGTCGTGAACATGATGGCGCTGACAATGAGATAAAAATGAATCGGTACCATGTAACGGTCGTTTCTCCTTCGTCAGGGGAATTGCTTCTTCGCGAGTACCACTGCTCCGATCATTGCCGCAAGCAACAGCACGGAAGTGATTTCCACAACAAACACGTATTCGGTGAACAGAACCCCGCCGATGTGCTCAACGGTACCAATGACCGATGCTTGCGGGGACTGCGCAGTCATGGCGTCGAGCGTGCTTCCGCCTTTCCATAACAACACCTGCAGTATCAGCAGTAAAGTCACGGACGCCAGCGCAACGCCGATAAATTGCGAGGCTTTGAGATGCTCACGTAACGGCGCGTCACTCTGCAGATTGAGCAGCATGATGACGAACAACACCAGCACCATGATCGCGCCGGCATAGACGAGTATCTGTATCACGGCAACAAATTGCGCGTGCAGCGTCAGATACATCCCCGCGAGCGCGATGAAATTGAGTATGAGAAAGAGCGCACTGTTGACCGGATTCGCCCTTGTGATCATCAAAATCCCGGACAAAACCGCGGTTACTGCCAGGACAAGGAAAAAAATCATTTCGGAAGACACACTTTCTCCGGGAGAATAGAGGTTCGGCACTAATCATGGCAATATAGCCCGAGGGGGCCTTTCATACAAACCGCAACGTCGTTGCGCGTGCGTCCATTACCGAAGTCCGGACAAGAAAGCGCAGTGTTGATCGCCATGAGCGGTGCCGGGGGTCGCCTTCGGACAGGCCCCGTATGCGAACGTGAAGCGCAAGCCTCACTGACGGAAGCGGCCTGCGTGTCTGCCTGCTACGACGGCTGTGGTTCGTAGGCAAGCCATTGTGTGCGCAAATCCACGAGCAGCTCTTCGGGAAGCGCTTTTACCTCTACGCGGTTGATCGAATGCACCGGGAAGGGACCGAGTAGCGAATTGCTCAACAGTATGGCGGATTTGAGCAGCCGCTCCGGCGTCACAACACCCGTTGCCACATTCGCTCCCTTGCCGCGCAAAATTTCGATGAGGATGTCCCGGGAAATGCTCGGCAAAGCATCCGGAGTCTCGGGCACGATCCAACGGCCCCGATAGAACAGCAACAGCGCTGCGATGCTGGTTTCAGCCACGTTCCCGTTGCGATCGAGCAGCACCATGTCGTCGAAGCCGTGTAGCCGCGCCGAGTGCAACGCCATTCGCGCAGCGAGGTAGCTGCTGCTTTTATGCACGGTGAGCGGGCCGCCCTGCACACGTCCGTCGAGCCCCAGTCTCCAGGGCATGGAAAGAGCCGGCCTCAGGTAGGGCTCGGCGGTAATGAACAAGGTAGGACGTCGCACCGGCTGATACGCAGTGATGTCCCCGGGAGTAGCGAGTATTTTCACGCGCACCTGTCCGTGATCAAGACTGTTCTTCTTCAGCACCGAGGTGATGCCCGTCCGCAACTCATCGTCGCTTTCCACGATGGGAATTCCCAGTTTCTCCGCCGATCCGCGTAAGCGCGCGAGGTGACGCCCGAGTACGCGGGGAGTTCCGTCTATGCACAGGAGCGTTTCGAAAAGTCCGGCGCCGAACTGAAAGCCCGCGTCGAAGACGGAGATGGTCGCATCGTGCAAGTGCACGAGTGAGCCGTTGAGGTAGACTATTCCTCGCATCTATCGTCCAGTGTTCGTGAAATATCGATTCCAAGAAATTTGAAAAACGTCCCTCCCTTGTGCAACGTTTCAAGATACTCCGCTTCGGGATCCGAGTCGTAGACGATGCCCCCGCCCAGTGAGAGGTGACAGACGCCGTGACGCAGTATCGCCGTGCGTATCGCAATGTTGAAATCACACCGGCCGCCCGCGGCAATATAGCCGATGGCACCGGTGTACACATGCCGTGTCGAAGACTCGAGCTCCGCGACAATCTCCATTGCCCGGATTTTCGGACATCCGGTAATGGATCCACCGGGAAAAAGGGCGCGGAACACCTCTCCGACCCTTGTGCCGGGCGTCAGCCGGCCCTCGACCACGGAAACGAGATGCTGCACATTCGCATAGCGCTCGAGTCGCTTGTGCGCCGTCACCTTCACACTTCCCGTGGCACAGATGCGACCCAGATCATTGCGCTCAAGATCAACGATCATGGAAAGTTCAGCATCATCCTTCGGGTTGCTAACAAGATCCTGTGCCAGGGCTTCGTCCTCTTCCGGTGTCGCGCCCCGCGGCCGCGTCCCCTTGATCGGGCGCGTTTCAATTCGTCCGTCGTCGAGGAAGAAGAATCGCTCCATGGAGGTGCAGAGAATGTCGTGCTCCGGCGCATGTATCCATGCAGCGAAGGGAGATGGGTTCGCCTCAACCAGCTTTTTCCAGAGTGTTCGCGCGTCGCCGGTCAGGCGAATATGAAAGCGCTGCGCGAGATTCACCTGATATACATCCCCGTCGTGAATGTGCTTCCGGACGGTCTCGGCCTTGTGGAGATATGCACGCTCGGTCCAGTCCGCGAAGGTCACAGACGTGTCGTGCAATGGCGTATCGGGAACGAAGGGAATCTCATCGATGCGCTTCCCCTCGTCGTCGCACCAGATGAAACGGCGGGATTCGATTGTGCCGCCGGCGTGTTCATACACAAGAGTGCGGGAGGGAAGAAGGAAAAGCAGATCCGGCAAGCTGAGTTCGTCATGCGCGTGGACGCGCATGTCGTCGAGCAGTACCGCCGCTTCGTAGGCGACATATCCGCCAAGCAGCGGGGCATCCTTCCAAGCGTGCGGAGCAGCGGGCAGCAGCGATGCCAGCTCCTGGAGCACATCGAAAGGATGCGCTTCGAAGTGCGTTACCTGCAGACCGATCTGCAAACGGCACTGCATCGCTTTTGCGGTGAACAACACGACCGGACGCAGCATTGCCATGGAGTGCACGCTCAGGTCGTGCGCTCCTCCGCTGGCCAGAACGACTTCGTATCCGCCTCCGGCCGCCGCCTGACTGCGCGCAAGAAATTCCTGTACGTCGGTGCAGGGAGTGACGGAGGATTCGGTACAGCGGAACGTGAGTGATGGTATCATCGGTGTCGTTTCCCCTTCTCCCGCTCAACGAGAGCGAGAAAATTTCCGGCCATGGTATCGCCGTGTTGTGTAAGGAAGGATTCCGGATGAAACTGCACACCGTGGATCTCGAACGAGCGATGCCGCAGGGCCATGACGGTGCCGTCGCTGCCCCATGCCTGCTCGACGAGTTCGTCGCCTTTGCGGCGTATGGCAAGCGAGTGATAGCGGGCGGCGCGAAAGGGGCTCGGTACACCGAAAAACACACCGCTGCCATCGTGATGCACCTCGTCCGTTTTTCCGTGTACCGGGAAGGGAGCATGAACTGTCTCACCACCATAGACCTCATTGATCAATTGCATACCGAGGCATACACCCAGCACGGGAAGGACGCCGCTCCAATGCAGCAGTGCCTCGCGGCTTACGCCCGTCTCATCCGGACGGCCGGGGCCGGGGGAAATAAGCAAGGCGTCCGGACGCAACATCACCAACTCCTCCAGAGACACGCTGTTTCGACGTACCACCACGTCTGCACCGCCCGAGCTGAGGAGTTGCGCGAGGTTGTGCGTGAAAGAGTCGAAATTATCTATGAGCAGAAGTCGCATCAGGTAAAAATAGTCAGCGGCGCGCAATACCCATAACGAGCAGGCTGGGGTCGCGTCTCATGCGCCGTCGGCATCGCGGCAGGGTACAGCAGAGTGATGTGGCCCTTGAAGAAATGCCCGTGAGCGGTGACGCACACCCGGTTTGAGCCAAGGTATACAAAAAACGCCCTCCGAGGGGGGAGGGCGTTTGAAGGAAGCCAGAGGTGTGTAGAGATTACACCACGCCCTGTGCCATCATGGCATCGGCGACTTTCAGGAAGCCGGCGATGTTCGCGCCGTTGACGTAGTTGCCCGGGGTGCCGAAACGGTCCGAGGCCTGGACGCAGGATGTGTGAATGTTGTGCATGATCGTCTGCAGGTGTCTGTCCACTTCCTCGCGCGACCACGACATGCGAATGGAGTTCTGGCTCATTTCCAGACCGGAGGTGGCGACGCCGCCCGCGTTCGCGGCCTTGCCGGGGCCGTACAGCAGTTTGTGCTCGATGAACAGATCCACCGCGGCGGGTGTGGACGGCATGTTCGCGCCTTCGGAAATACAGATGCAGCCATTGGCGATAAGTGCTTTCGCATCGTCACCGTCGAGTTCGTTCTGTGTCGCGCAGGGCAGCGCCACATCGCAGGGAACGCTCCACACGCCCGTACCCTCGTAGTACTCGGCGTTCGGATACTGCTCCGTGTACTCCTTGATGCGACCGCGGCGGTTGTTCTTGAGATCCATGACGTAATCCCACTTCTCACCGCTGATGCCGTCCATATCCACGATATAGCCGGCGGAGTCGGACAAGGTCACGACTTTACCGCCGAGCTGATTCACCTTCTCGGTGGCATACTGCGCCACATTGCCCGAGCCGGAGACCACGACGGTCTTGCCTTCGAGCGACATGCCGCGCGTCCCGAGCATGTCGGCCGCGAAATATACACAGCCGTAGCCCGTGGCTTCCGGACGGATGAGCGACCCGCCCCAGGACAGGCCTTTACCGGTGAGCACGCCTTCAAACGCGTTGCGCAGCTTTTTGTACTGTCCGAACATGAAGCCGATCTCACGGCCGCCTACGCCGATATCGCCTGCCGGAACGTCGGTGTTCGGACCGATGTGGCGGAACAGCTCGCTCATAAGGCTCTGACAGAAGCTCATGACTTCATTGTCGGATTTTCCTTTCGGATCGAAATCGGAACCGCCCTTGCCGCCGCCCATGGGGAGTGTGGTGAGGCTGTTTTTGAATACCTGCTCGAAACCGAGGAACTTGAGAATGCCGAGATTCACGCTCGGGTGGAAGCGCAAGCCGCCCTTATAGGGACCGATGGCGGAGTTGAATTCGACGCGATAGCCGCGGTTGACCTGCACGTCGCCGTTGTCGTCCACCCATGGAATGCGGAACATGATCACACGTTCCGGCTCAACGATCCGTTCGAGGATTTTCGCCTTCCGGAATTCAGGATGCTTGTCGACAACGGGCAACAGCGAACCGATGACTTCCTCGACTGCCTGATGAAATTCGGGCTGGGCAGGATTCTTCGCCTTGACCTCGTTCATAAAATCGATGAGTGCGCTTGACATGAACCACTCCTTGGGATGATGATTGGTGGTGGAGATGTGGAGCCGGGGCGTTATGCCGCCGTTGGCTCCTTCTATCAGTGAAGATCACGTGTGCCGATATGATTGCCCTGGAAGTTCTATCGCGTACAAAAGGGTTTCGGACCCGACTCATTGAATAGCCTCACTACAAAACTACGACAGCGCCGTGCAACATGACGTAGGGAAATGGCGCGGATATTTGTAGGGAAAACCCTACACAGTTATATCGGTGATTGTAGTCTTACAATATGGCACACTGATGCATGAAAAACAAGAGCGCCGCGCTCCCACCAGCCGGTACGACGTGGTGACCGGCAATCGTCACACCTCAGCGGACCGCGTGCACATCCGCGGCGCGTACGGCACATGTCCGGGCGACGCGGCTGTTTGTACAACGCCGTATCGACAGTTACATTGACCTCCATGAACTTCCATCTCCCGATGAGTACTCTGCCATGAAACGCCAGCGAATAAAAAGCGACGAACTCCGCGATCTTATCGTTGATTCCGGTTTTGCCAATAAGGATGTCAGTCCGCAGGACCTGGACTTCAAGGATCTGATGCGCTTCCGTGTCAACAATATCCTGCTCGTGTCGAGTCGCTACGACTTCTATACGCTCGTGGATGACGGACAGCTGACAGAGGCCATCTTCAGCGAGTATCTGGAACTGAACCTGCATTACGCACCATCCATTACCCGCGTCTACTCCGGTGAGGCCGCGCTCGATGCGCTCGACAACAGCCGCTTCGATCTGGTCATCACGATGATGCGCCTCGGCGATATGCGACTCAAGGATTTTGTCGCCGCACTCAAGGCACAGCACCCCGATCTGCCCGTAGCCCTGCTGGGCTATCAGAGCAGGGAACTGCAAATCCTGATCAGCCAGGGCGCGGTGGACAAATTCGACCGCGTGTTCATATGGTCCGGCGACAGAAAGCTCTTCCTCGCCATTATCAAGTTGCTGGAGGACCTGGTCAACGCGCGCACCGATTGCATGGAGTTCGGCGTTCGCGCGATTCTGCTCGTCGAAGATTCGCCGCAATTCTATTCGTCGTATCTGCCACTGATTTATACCGAGCTCATCAAGCAGGGGCAGATGCTTATCGAGGAGGGGAAGAATTTCGCGGAAAAGCTGCTACGTCAGCGCGCCCGGCCGAAGATTCTTCACGCGATCAATTTCGAGGAGGCATGGCGCTATTTCCACAAGTACCGGCACGAGCTGCTCGGCATCATCACCGATATCAAATTTCCGATCAACGGTGTGGAGGATGAAAAAGCGGGCCTCAAGTTTATTCAGCGCGTCCGCGTGAAAAGTCCGGAACTTCCGGTTCTCGTGCAGTCATCCAGGGAGGATTTGCGGGAAGAAATCGCCATTCTGAATGCCGCCTTCTCGAATAAAAACTCCCGTATTCTGCTGCAGGAAGTGCGGGAGTTCATGCTGAACAACTTCGGCTTCGGCGATTTCATTTTCCGCATGCCCGATGGGACTGAGCTGGACCGCGCCCGGACGCTGCGGCAACTGCGGCAGAAGATGCGCATCATGCCGGAAGAGTCCATCCGGTATCACGCTTCACGAGACCATTTCAGCAATTGGCTTATGGCCAGGACGCGATTCCGGCTCGCACAGGAGATCAAACCGGTCAAAATCACGGAGTTCAAAACCACAGAGGAACTGCGACAGTACATCCTCACCAAGATCGACGAACTGGTGTTGCACGATGAGAGGGGACTGATAGCGGATTTCTCGCACGAGGAAGTCGATTCCCGATCTACCTTCCTGCGCATCGGCCGTGGCTCACTCGGTGGCAAGGCGCGTGGTCTGGCTTTCATCGATACGATTCTGAAGAATTATCTGCATCCATCGTATTTCCCGACCATGCGCATCAAAATTCCGCGATCCGTGATTCTCTGCACGGAGGTGTTCGCGCAATTCATGGAAGCGAACCAGCTGCTGCCGCAGGTGGTGCAGAACATATCCGATGAGGAGATTGTGGACTTGTTCATGCAGGCGCGTTTCCCGCAGAGCGTCGAGGAGGATTTGCGTGCCATCGTGCTGCGCAACACCCAACCCCTCGCGGTGCGTTCTTCCAGTCTGTTGGAAGATACACTCTATCAGCCCTTTGCGGGTATATACGCCACAGTGATGCTTCCCAACAGCAATGACGATCCGTACATCCGCTTCAAGGAACTCGAGCAGGCAATCAAATACGTCTATGCGTCCACCTACCTTCGCGGAGCCAAGAATTACATCGAGGCGACGGGGCATCGTCTCGAAGAAGAGCAGATGGCCGTCATCATTCAGGAAATGGTCGGCAGAAAATACGACAACTACTATTACCCGCATTATTCCGGCGTGGCGCGTTCGTACAATTACTATCCCTTCGGAGACGCACGGCAGGCGGACGGCATCGTGAATCTCGCCGTGGGACTGGGCAAGACCATTGTCGAGGGGGGCGTCAGTACGCAGTTCTGTCCCGTGTTCCCGACAATTCAACCGCAGTTCGCGACGCGAAAGGATTACTATGCCAATTCGCAGAAAAAATTCTATGCAGTGGATTTGAACGCCGAGCCGTTGAAGCAGAAGCCCAGTGAAGACGAAAATCTCGCACTGCTCGACCTCAAGATCGCCGAGCAGCATGGGACGCTCGACTACGCGGCGTCCACCTACTGTACCGAGGACGACACGCTGTATGAGGGCACCTTCAGAAAAGGCCTGCGCGTCACGAATTTTGCCCCGATTCTGCAATCCGAATTTATTCCTCTCGCAAAAATTCTGCGTCTCCTGATGCACTTGTGCGAGACGGCGATGAACTGCCCTGTCGAGATTGAGTTCGCAGGCACGTTGGGTGAGAGTTTCGACGACATTGCGGAATTCGATTTCCTCCAGGTACGCCCCATGGTGAAGGAAGAGGGCAGTGTGGATCTCGACGAGGCGCATATCGCCGCCTCGGACGTTCTGCTGTGGAGCGATAAGGTGCTGGGGAACGGCGTGTATCGTCTGCGGGATATCGTGTATGTGAAGCCGGACTCCTTCGAGAGCGCAAGAACGCAGGAGATGGCGAATGAGATCGCCGAAATCAACAAAGGATTGGTTGCGGAGCATACACCCTATCTGCTCATAGGGCCTGGTCGCTGGGGTTCAGCCGATCCCTGGCTCGGGATTCCCGTTCGATTCACCAGCATCGCCGGCGCTCACGCGGTGGTGGAAACTTCTCTGCCCAACATGCTGCCCGACCCTTCGCAGGGCTCGCATTTCTTCCAGAATCTCACGTCCTTCCACATCGCGTACTTCACGACAAGGCACTATAACGAGAAACACACTATCGACTGGGACTGGCTGAACGCGCAAGAAGGGGTGACGGAAACGCAGTGGATACGTCATGTCCGTCTGCCCGAAGATCTGGAAATTCGCGTGGACGGACAGACCGGACACGGCGTCATTCTGAAGCGGCTGCAGGTCGTGGAGGACTGACACGCGCCCGGTACAGCAGGACGCGGTGCTGTACACACCCTGTGCCGGGACAGACGCGCCGGGCCTTTGGTGCGTCACCGAAGCGATTCAATGGTATCGGTGGAATACAACAACAGCGCCCGGTTACCCGGGCGCTGTTTCCTGATCGAACTTCGGTGTTATACGATGCCTTGTGCCATCATCGCGTCGGCGACTTTGACGAAGCCAGCGATATTGGCGCCGGCGACGTAGTTACCGGGAGCGCCGTAATTGCTTGCGGCGTCGAGGCAGGATTGGTGGATATTCGTCATGATGCGGTGCAGATGCGTATCCACTTCCTCGCGCGACCAGCTCATTCGAATGGAGTTCTGCGTCATTTCGAGGCCTGATGTCGCAACACCGCCGGCGTTCGCGGCCTTGGCGGGTCCGTAGAGAATCTTGTGGTCGATGAATAATTTCATCGCTTCGGGAGTGGAGGGCATATTCGCGCCTTCGCACACGCAGATGCAGCCGTTGTCCAGCAACGTCTGGGCGTCCTTGCCGTCGAGCTCGTTCTGTGTGGCACAGGGCAGCGCGACGTCGCACTTCACTTCCCACGGGCGTTTGCCGGCCACGAATTCGCAACCGAAGCGCTCGGCGTAGGGTTCGACGATGTCCTGATTGCTTGCGCGCAGCTCGAGCATGTACTCGATCTTTTCGCCCGAGATCCCTGCCGGATCGAACACGTAGCCGTCGGGACCGGAGAGGGTCACAACCTTACCGCCGAGTTCGGTGACTTTGATCGCCGCGCCCCATGCCACGTTGCCGAAGCCGGAAAGAGCGACCGTCTTGCCCTCGAAGCTCTGTCCCTTGGTCTTGAGCATTTCCTGCGCGAAATAGGTGACGCCGAAGCCCGTGGCTTCCGGACGGATCAGCGATCCGCCCCAGGTAAGGCCCTTGCCTGTGAGCACGCCGTCGAATGAGTTGCGAAGCTTTTTGTATTGACCGAACATGAAGCCGATCTCCTGGCCGCCGACGCCGATGTCGCCCGCGGGCACGTCGGTATTGGGACCGATATGGCGGAACAACTCGCTCATATAGCTCTGACAGAAGCGCATGATTTCATTCTTCGACTTGAATTTCGGATCGAAGTCGGAGCCGCCCTTACCGCCGCCCATCGGAAGCGTCGTGAGACTGTTTTTGAAAATCTGCTCGAAGCCCAGGAATTTGAGAATGCTCAGCGTCACGCTGGGGTGGAAGCGGAGACCACCCTTGTACGGACCGATGGCGCTGTTGAACTCGACGCGATATCCGCGGTTGACCCGTACTTCGCCGTTATCCGCCACCCAGGGGACGCGGAACATGATGGTCCTCTCGGGTTCGACGATGCGTTCGAGAATTTTCGCCTTGCGGTACTCCGGGTGCTTGTCCAGCACCGGCATGAGAGTTTCGACAACTTCTTCCACTGCCTGGTGGAACTCGGCCTCTCCAGGATTCTTGGCCTTGACTTCCTGCATGAAGTCGTTCAGTGCGCTTGACATCGAAGCTTCCTTCAAAAGAATGATGAACAAAAAAAAGAACGAACCAGCATGGTTAAGATACGGCTTTCTGATCTCGAAAAAAAGATTTCAAGGGCATTTTGAGAAAAAAATCACGAGCGACGCCGTGATATTTCTCACGTATCGGTAAATCTTGGCATAAATGGGAAAACCCGAAGGCCGGGTGTCGAAAAAGGTCGCTAGAAATCACTAATTGCCGCGAAATCGTTTGAAAAATGATGGAATACCCATCATCCCTACATGCCGAGTGCGGACGCTTGTTTGACGCAGGTGAGCAGGGCACCACAGCGTTTGAGGCTGTCGAGAATGGTTTCGTATTCCACTACGCTTCCCTGGGCTCTGGCGTTGTCGAGAATCTCTTTCTTGACCACCTTGGCGAAGGCGGCGGGTGATATATGTGCTTTACCTTGAGTCACAAGGGTACTGAAAACACCATCGTCGTAGAGAAACCAAATATTGAATCCCTCGAGAATATCGCTGCTCAACGCGGCGGTGGAAACGATGGAATCCGCGGTCGCGCGTGTGAGACCATGCTCATGCATCAGGTACTTCAGGCTCAAGCCGTAATGCGTTTCTCCCGTTCGCACCCGGTGCGGGCTGGGAAGGTCGGCGAGGAGCTCTTCCACCTCCGCCCGATGCTCGGTGATCATCTCCTGAAGCTCGAAAACACGCTCCAGCAGGCCCCGGCATGAAGCGTCATGTTCTTCCTCCATGTGATGCTTGAGCACCAGCAGGGCGTCGTCCGACAGCCCCCGATCGGGATCCAGTGTGAGCGTCAGCCTGCGTTCCGCTGGTACGGAACGGTTGTAGCTGTGGAGCATATCCCGAATCTCGGCCTGCTTGACGGAGATCGAGAACAGGTACTGTTCTGTTTTCTGAGCGGTATTCCGGAATTCCTCGCTGTCGAGCCGATGCAGGCCGCAGGAGGAAAGTGTGAAAATCGCAATAAAAATGCAGACAGTAACAATCGCTTTCATGCAATTCCTGGCTTGTGGGACATTGATGGCATCACAAGATCAGAACGCTGCAGAAAAAGCTGTGCGAAGGCGGACACGACCAGAGCGTGAGAGATCGATCCATTCAGAATCAAAGAGGGTACGGCCGTGAGGGGCACGTGGCGGATGCGCAGTTCCTCAAGATCATCGGGGCGCTGGGCGGCGGCGGGCCAGGCGTCATACGCCACGAAGGAATGGCAGGTATTGTTGAGTATTGCCGGATTCGGATGCACAAAGCCCAACGGCTCAATATGGGTTGAATCATACCCGCATTCCTCGAGCATCTCGCGTCTGGCGGCTGCCAGTGTGCTCTCGTCCTCCGGATCCACAATACCGCCTGGAATTTCGAGTGTGATGTCCTGCGTCCCGTGGCGAAACTGCTCCACCATCACGACCTCACCCGCGACGGTGATGGGAATAATGTTGCACCACGCGTCCGCGGTGAGGACGTAGAAATCGCCACGGCGATGCCTGTTGCTCCGCTGATGCCGTTCGATAGTAAAAATGCGGCACGCGAATTCCGTTGAGGATTCGAGGGTGTTCCACTGCAGTTCCGACAGGGTATCGCTCCGGTTGGGCCCGGAATTCCGGACTTCTCCATCTGCGAACGGCGTTGCATGTGGTGTGGCGGTACTGTCCATGAGTGTTCACTGTTTCGTCACGCACGGGCGTGAAACAGAAATTTGCGGAAAAATCACAGGAAATGCAACGCGCCGCAACAATGCGGCATGTAGTGCGCATCTCGTCTCCGGAGGACGGTCGGAGCTTCCGGCGGGTTGGACAGGGGGCCGGGACGTCCATGTGGCCGTCTCAGAGCTCTATCGTCTCTCCGTACTGCATCACGCGGGCATGCAGACCGGCTGCGTGTACGCCTGTTTGGAACGCTTCCGGATCGGCTTCTATCACTGGAAACGTATTGTAGTGCATCGGGATGGCGAGTCCGGGGCGGACGAATTCCACCGCGGCCACCGCATCTTCCACCCCCATGGTGAAATTATCTCCGATGGGAGCCAGCATGCAGTCGATACTGTTGCGCTCGCCAATGAGCTTCATGTCGAGGAAAAGACCCGTGTCGCCGGTATGGTAGACGGTTTTACCGCCCATGGAAATGAGCACCCCGGCGGGCTCACCCATGTACATACCCTCAGGCGATGATGAGCCATGGTGGGCGATCGTGAACTTGACGCGGCCAAAAGGGAAGATCCGCGCGCCGCCGATGTGCATATTGTGCGCTCTGGCGCCGTGCGACGCCACATAATTCGCGAGTTCGTTGACGGCGATGATCATTGCATCGCAGCGTTTCGCGAGCGCCAGACCGTCGCCGAGATGATCGCCGTGACCGTGTGTGAGTACGATGAAATCCGCATGGACCTCGTCCGCTGCGACGGGGGAGGTTGGATTACCGGTGAGGAAGGGATCGATCAGCACTTTGTGCGAGCCGTCATCGAGCATGAATGATGAATGGCTGAAGTAGGTGAGTGAGAGCATACATCCTCCAGTGAATCGGATACGGGAAATATACGGGGCTTCGCACATTTCCTAAAGCGGAATCCTTCTCCTCCGCACACCCGCACGGCACCCTTCCGGCGGCCGACAGCACAGACCGGGACTTGCGCGCCCCACGCACGTTCGTTGCTTGCGCCGTCGCGGGCTCACGACGACGCCATTCTCGAAAGAGGACGGCGCGAGTGTACCCGCGCCGTCGCTTTGAAAACCGGTGGCTGTGTTATTTGCTGAGCATCATTTTCTGCGCCATGCTCCTGTTCCCGCTCTCGAGACGGTAGATGTACACGCCGCCGGGGAGTGAACGAGTGTCGAAGTTCACCGTATGTGTGCCGGCCGTCAACTGTGCATCCACCAGTGTGGCGACCTGCTGACCGAGCAGGTTGAACACGCGAAGCGTGGTCTGCCCGGCGGACGAAAGCGTGAAGTGGATTTTCGTGGACGGATTGAACGGATTCGGATAGTTCTGCGCGAGATGAAAACTGCCGGGGGTGGGATCGAGCAACTCGACATCAAGAATGACGGGGACCCGGAGATTTTGAACAAACCAGACAGTTTGATCCGAAAATACGGCGTCGTCATCCCTCCGCTCGCCGACTCCAAATTCCGGGGTTAACACAAAGCACTGACCGTCGACGCTGGCGTATTTCGCAATTTTTGTGAACTTCGCACCGAAGGTGGCATCCTCTTCAAAGAGACTGAGAAAATCACCGGTATAGCGCATGACGCTGTCCATTTCGAGAGTATTCGCGCTTGCATCGGCGAAGTTCCAGGGATGGTGATAGGGGTGTATACCGCGACTGTCCACGTGGCGCCCGTTCACATACACCTGGGCGAGAGTATCCTGAAACAGCGTTGGTGTACCGGCGACGACACTTACGCGCCAGGAGTAGAACGGGGAAATCCACTTTGCGAAGAGCTTGTCCCCAGCCCAGGTCCGCGCCCATTTGGGTTCGCAATGAATCCGGTAGGGCTCAGCGCTACTGGATGCGGATGTGAAGGCAACCCGGTTGATGCGTATCCTCCGCGCGGGTCCGATAGGGATAATACGCCAGCCCTGTTCCATTTCCACGACTTCGCAAGCAAACGTACTGTCCCCGCTGTTGAGCGCGATCGTGGTGTCCGTCGGCCGATCCAGGCCGAAGGGATTGAAATCCGACGAGAGTATGGTGAGGAAGTGCGGTTTGTTCTCCTTGCTGACGATCATGTCAAAATCCACAGACATTTTACAGTCTGCGTTCAGCGGTTGCGGCGTATTCGGGATTTCAGATGGCTTGATCCGTTGCAGATCTCCCCAGGTGCGTCCCTTATCGGTCGACACGCGCCAGGCGATTTCATGTCTGTCGTCGACCTGCAACGCCTGGTCCGGTTCGTATTCGAAGGCGAGCTGAAAGGCGACAACGAACGTACTTCCGTCAGGCGAGATGTCGAAGCGAAGCTGAGAAGCGAAAAAACCGTCCGGGACGATGTCGGCGGACCAACACGGTGTGCTGAGATCAGCGGCCCATGATGCACCTCCGTCGGTCGATTTGAAGAAGTAGAACTCTCCCGTGCTGGCTCCGTTTGCGGGATCTACCGCGAGAGCCATCGTGTACAGATCGCCGGTGGACTGATCGAGCACCGACGTGTACGGCAGGTCCCAGCTCGGGGGAGGAGCCGGGAACTGCGCATACAACGGATTCATGTTGTTGCGCTGATTTGAGACCCCGTGCACGCGCCATGCGAGAGTCCCGTCACCATTTTGACTGATCTGTCCCCAAAGAGAGGCGAACGTTGTACTTCCATCGCTTTTGGGCACACAGGATATCGTCGGATACCTCGGCTGGTTCGTGCTGGACACATTATCTCCGATGGCGCTCCAGCTCTGTCCGCCGTCATCGGAATATCTGATGTACAGCGTATTGCCATCGGATTCACCGACGGAGGCGCGATCATTTCCGCGAAAGATGACCGCAACGCGATTATTCCGCGGATCGTAGGTGATCTGACTTTGCGTTTCGGCCATCATTCCATAAATATTTGCCATTTTACCAACTTCGAACAGACTGCTGCGCTGAAGCAGCTGTGTCGTGAGTTGGTCCACGATGACACGATTGGTCGGAGCTGTGTTTTCCCGGCCCGTTGGCCTTGGCTGAAAGAGCGACGGGAGGGCACGCTGCGTTTCATCACCCTGCAGAACAGAAGTGTTTTCCGGCGCGCGGACGGTAGTCTGCTGCGCCTCCGCCAGACCGACGAGTGTTGTCAGAACGGCAAACAGGAACAGTTTCTTCATGAGTTACTCCGGGATTTGAGGTGTTTCCTGCAACAGTGTAGGTGCTATCCTGTCAAAAATCATCGTTTTGGCATGTCGGGCAAGGCAATTCGTAATGCATTACCGGTGCCCGTCCCGGCGATGTGGTGTACGCCTGAGGGCTCCGGCTGCGTGTGCCCATCCGTCAGTCTCAGGTTGAGACCGGTCCATCTCGTATGTGACTTCACAGCGCCGGCGAAGCTCGTCATGCTGATGAGACGGAAAGTACATGCACAAAGGCGTATCGCCATCCCTGTGATGCGTGCAGTGGCTCCGTACTCCGTAATTCGTCATGACGCCGTTTCCCGGCATGGGGTTGCGCTGTTCTCGCGCCTGTGATCAAAGGGCGCGTGTTCCCGGTACGGGTGACTGTCTGCAAAGGATGCTGTGCGAGATGTGGGCGTTCTCCCACGCCCCCCAAAAAAAAACGGCGCGGGAAAACCCGCGCCGCAGCACTGGAAACCAGTGGTTGGATTACTTGCTGAGCATCATCTTCTGGGACATGCTCAAATTCCCGCTCTCGAGGCGGTACATGTACACGCCGCTGGGGAGCGAGCGGGCGTCGAAGCTCACCGTATGCGTACCAGCCGTCAGCTGCGCATCCACGAGTGTGGCGACCTGCTGACCGAGCACGTTGAACACGCGCAATGTGGTCTGTGCGGCCGTCGGAATCGTGAAGTTGATTTGCGTGGACGGATTGAACGGATTCGGATAGTTCTGCTCGAGACTGAAGCTGCCGGGAGTGGCATCGAGCTGTTCGACATCCACCATGATATTGGGGATTTGCGCGCCCTGCAGGAACCAGATGGTCTGATCGGAGAACAGAGCATCGTCGTCGCGGCGTTCGCCGACACCGAATTCCGGCGAGATGACGAACACATCGCCATTATCGCTGGCGTATTTCGCGACCTTGGTGAACTTGGCACCGAAGGCACCGTCTTCCTCGAAGAGGCCGAGGAGATCACCCGAGAAACGCATGGTGCTGTCCATGTCGTAGGTGTTGTTGTCGGGTTCCACGAAATCCCACTTGTGCATATAGGGATTGCCGATCGTTCTGCTGTCCACGTGGCGGCCGTTGACATACACCTGCGCCAGAGTATCGGGGAACAACGTCGGCTGGCCGGCCACAACGCCGATGCGCCAGGTCAGATACGGGGAGATCCACTTCGCGAAAATCTTGTCGCCGTTCCAGGTGCGCGCCCATTTCGGCTCGTTGCGGATCACGTACGGCGTGGATGTCGTGGAAGCGGCGGTAAAGGAGATTCGGTCGATACGCAGACGGCGCGCGGGACCGATCGGAAGGATGCGCCATCCCTGGCCATCCATTTCGGTGATTTCGCACACAAAAGTGCTGTCCGTGCTGTTCAGGGCGATGGTCGAATCCGTCGGGCGGTCGAGACCGAAGGGATTCACGTCCGCGGACAGGACGGTGAGGAAGTGCGGCTTGTTGTCCTTGCCGATAGTCATGTCGAAGTCCCAGGACATATTGCACTGGAAGTCGAAGGGCTGCGGCTTGTTCTGAATCGCGGAAGGCTTCACGCGCTGCAAGTCACCCCAGGTTTGACCCATGTTGGTGGAAACACGCCAGGCGACTTCGTGATTGGCATCAACGAGGAATGCGCGGCCGGGTTCGCTCTCGATGATGAGCGAGAACGCCATGATCATCGTGCTGCCATCGGGAGAGATGTCCAGACGGAGGTTGGAATCGAAATACCCGCTCGGGATGAGGTCCTCGGTGTACACCGGGCTCGACAGGTCGGCAGTCCAGCTGGCGCCGCGGTCGGTGGACTTGAGCAGATACAGTTCGCCGGTGCTGGCGCCGTTGGCGGGATCGAGGGCGAGGGCGATCGAGTACAGATCACCGGTCTGCTGATTCATCACCGGTTCCCAGGGAATCGACCAGAGGGGAGGAGTGGGGAAGGGCGAATACAGCGGATTGCTGTTGCCGAAGCCGGCTTTCATGCTACCGACGGCGCCGAAGCCCGAGTTACCGTCGTTATATTGCGTCGTTTGCGCCCAGTACGCCGCAACCGAGGTGCTGCCGTCGTTCTCGGGAACGAGTGCGAGGTTCGGGTAGCGCGGCTGTGTGGTATTCGCGATGTTGTCGCCCTTGTCTGCCCAGGTCGCGCCGCCATCAGAGGAGTAACGGATGAACAGGGTGTTACCGTCGCTGGTACCGCGGTCATTGCCACGGAAAATCACCGCAACGCGGTTGCTCTTCGGGTCGAAGGCGATCTGCTGACGGGTATCGCCCATCATGCCGTAGATATTGGCCATCTTGCCGATTTCATAGAGATTGGTCCTGAATGCGGTTTTCTTCAGGCTCGTGCTTTTCTTCGCGGCGCGGGGAAGGAGGTTCTCCGCGGCGGGGAGGAACTCACGGAAAATGGAAGGACCTTCAACCGATTCGCTCTGCAGCAGCTGCGGCTGCACGCGCTCCGGCGCACGGACGGTGGTCTGCTGCGCCTGTGCCAGTCCGACAAGAGAGGTCAGAAGGGCAAGCAGAAACAGTTTCTTCATTAGTAACTCCGGGATTGTGTGTGATAAACCTGGAAATATGCTGGTATCGTTGTGCCAATGAGCATGGTTTTGTGCCAAAGGGCAAGGCAATTCGCGATGGGTTCCTTGCGCGGGACCGGATCCGGAAATATCCGTTTTCGGGCTGTGGCTTGTGATGTTCGCATTGCCGCGAACATCGGTAGCTCAAAATCTACGTAATTCGTTTGTAAAACCCTAACTTTTTGCGCCTCATATCGGCTGGGGGCGGATTTTCGACCTGCTTTCCCTATTTCTGGGACAAATCTACGGTGTACGCCTCGTTGCCGTACGTGACATTGATCAATTTCGTGTATTTATCTGCGTCCGTGCGAGTGTTGAACGGACCGACAAGTACGCGATACCATGTCGCCCGACCTATCGTCGCGCGGGTGATGAAAGCGGGGTACCCTTGTTCCACCATTTTGCGTGCTTCGACGCGCGCTACATCCACGCTGCGCAAGGAGGAGACCTGAACGGCATAGCCGCTCAACGGTTCGTCCACAATGCCGAAATCTTTTCTCCAGCGTGCGATGTCGTCATTCGCGTTCGCCGTTTCCCTGGAAGCCTCTCGGCGCATGCGGGCAGGTCGTCCGGTGCCGGGCTCTGCGGCGGCTACGGGCACCGATTCCGTCAATCGTACACTGTCGAGAAATGCATCCGCCGGAACCAGCCCGGGGTGAGCTGCCGCGGCGGCAAAAGCGGCCTCGGGGCTTTCATACGGACCAAGGCGGACGCGGTAGAAGGTCCCACCGCGTCTGGACAGGGCTTCGCCTTCCACGGCCACATCGAGCCCGGCGGCGCGTAATTTTTCAGCCTCCTGATCGGCTTTCATCAATTCTTTCCACGACGATACCTGAAGAAAATAATCCCAGGAACGCAATTCGGTGTCGTCGGCCGGGCTGGCCGCATCCTGATCTGCTGGCGGGGTGGAGACGGCAGCGACTTCCGTCGGTTTGCTCTTGAAAAAGCCGGCTATGGCATCCTTCAGCGGAGGATACGGATTGACATGCCAGATGAGCGCGATAAGGACGAGCAGCACAACAACGCCGCCGATGATGATGATGGGCCAGGAAGTGCCGCCTCGCGTGGTATGTGACGATGCTGTCATCTCTGCGTTCTCCTCGCTGTTCTCCGCTTCGTACGTCGATGGATGTGCAACCGCGGGATCGGACTCTTCCGCGACCTCCGCAGTCTCGATGGGATGTTGAACAGGTTCCGTGGTGAGATGAGAAAAATCGCGTTTGGGGTATTTATCGAGAATGCTGGTCGGCGCTTTGCCCCCGTCGGCTTGAGGGGGCGCGCCCGGCGACGAAGACGGCTGCCCGTGCGATGCATGCGCGGGTTTTGAAGGAATGCTGGTAAGCTCGTACGGAAGCTCACCCTGCCGGGCATCATCGGCAGAAACCGGCCGCGCGGGGCCGGTTTCATTGCGTGTCGGAGCGGTCGACGGGCGCTCGGTTTTGGTGCCGCCGCTCTTGCCTTTCGCGAAATTGAATTCAGGCACGAGATGTTGCCTCTCGCTTCGTGAACGAAAAAAACGTTACCGACGCCGCTTGGGAACGGTAATATTCTTGATATTGCCGTTGACCTTGTTCTTGTAATACGTCGACTCGGCGCCGAGCTCAAGGTAACGGTTATAAGCCGCCAAGGCCTTTTGCAGATCGTTCAGTCGCAGATAGGTGTCGCCGAGAATGCGAAATGTCTTGTTATGCGTCGGGTCGAATGCGGCCGCAAGCAGAAGCGTCGATTCGGCATCGGCGTACTTGCCGTCGTGCAACAGGAATTCTCCGAGACGGACGCGTGCGAAAGTCATGAAGGGATTGACTTCGAGTGCTTCGCGCAATCCGACAATACCATCGATGCGTGTCTCTTCGCGGTTCAGCTTTGTGCGGGCCGATTTCGCTTTCGCATCGGCCTCCTGGATCTTGTCATAGCCGACCGAATCATACACACCGTAGCGCAAATGATTGGGAAGGAAGTCCAGTGTGAGGATATACTGGTCGACCATGTTCTTCGAGGTGGCCGCACCGCCACCTGTTTCGTGTACGCTGTAACGGACAAGCAGCTCCTTGACCTTGTCGAAGTTGCTGTCGGTCCACGCTGCGTCCACTTTCTCGGCGACGAACTTTCCGTCACGCTGCCCCGCGGTTTCCGTCCATGAAGTGAGCACGATCACGGCGGTCTGCGTGTACCAGAGGATGGAACCCTTGGTCTCGTTCGCACCGTTGGGGAGCGTGTATTCGCTCTGCAGGTACATTTGCACGCCTTTGTCGAGCGTGATGATGGGACGGATCATGGTCTTGCCGGCCGGGAGGGCCAGGAGATCCATGAGCTGATATTTCCCTCCGCCGGCAGGTGTTATGACCAGGGTCACGTTACAACCCGCATTATCGGGGCCGGTATGGTACAACAGCCACATCTCCTCCTTTCCATCGCCGTCGTAATCCGCCTGAAAACCGGTGAGCGTGCCGGTCGGCTTTTCCGCGAGACAAACGTCCTGCGGCGAAATGGTCTCACCGGAGGCGGATATGATATCGACGAGAGCCGTCGCGGGCAGAGTCACCTTGGCGTAGGCATCCTCGGCTTCGCAGGCGTGCTGCATGCCAAAGGCGAATTGCTGCGCGCTGAGCTTTGACACGGACAGCAGCAAAAAGGCGAAGAGCAGAAGGGAGGTTGCGCGTGTTTTCATGAGCTTCGGAGATGGATATGAGTAATGTATATACCAAATCAAAATACGGAGACCTGCGGCCAAGTGCAAGAAAGTCTGTGAATACTCGGCACATTCCCCTTATAGCGCCGCGCGCGCAGGGTTGTTCCGAAAAGGATTTGCCGATCTTGTCGCATTTCATAATTTTTCCGGAAGAATTCCGTACACGGAAATCCGTCTTCCTGTGCCCGGCCTTCCAGAGGCGGATCACAGCCAAGCAGTACCACAGTCGAGGCCACCATGTCTTTCTCATCACGCAACCCGGCGACGGGCGAAATTCTTGAGCGCTTCGATGCTCATACGCCGGCGCACATCGAAGAACGCATACACATCGCTGCACATACACAACAAAGCTGGAAGCACGTGCCTTTCGGGGAACGGAGCGCGCTGATGTACAGAGCGGCGGCGGCGCTCGAGAGCGGACGAGAGGAGTACGCAAGAACGATCAGTCTCGAGATGGGGAAACCCGTCACCCAGGCCAGAGCCGAGATAGAGAAATGCGCCTGGGTGTGTCGCTTCTACGCTGACGAGGCGGAGCGCATGCTCACGAAGGAGCGTCTGGAATCCGACGGCAGCGAAAGCTATGTGCGCTTCGATCCGCTGGGTGTGGTCCTCGCGGTCATGCCGTGGAATTTCCCGTTCTGGCAGGTCTTCCGTTTCGCCGCGCCCGCGCTGATGGCGGGCAACACCGCATTGCTCAAGCATGCCTCCAACGTTCCGCGCTGTGCGCTGCATATCGAAAAGGTATTCTCGGAGGCCGGCTTTCCGGATGGGTGCTTCTCGACGCTGCTGATACCTGCCGACGCGGTGCAAGGCGTCATTGACCATCCCGAGGTGGCGGCGGTCACGCTCACCGGCTCCGAGTATGCCGGCAGCCAGGTGGCGTCCAAGGCGGGCGCGCGTCTGAAAAAGAGCGTCCTCGAGCTTGGCGGCAGCGATCCCTTCATCGTTCTCGCTGATGCCGATGTGCAGCGGGCCGCGAAAACCGCCGCCGCCGCACGCATGTTGAATACCGGACAGAGTTGTATCGCGGCCAAGCGCTTCATTGTCGAAGCGCCGGTATACGAGCGCTTCCTGTCGGAATTCGTATCCGCGGTCGCCGGCATGCGCGTCGGCGATCCTCTGGACGATGCGACGGAGATCGGTTCCATGGCCCGCGAAGATTTGCTGCTCGAACTGGATGTGCAAGTGCGCCGCTCCGTGGAAATGGGAGCACGCATTTTGCTCGGCGGACAGCGGCTGGACCGCCCCGGCGCATTCTACGCACCCACTGTGATGGACCAGCTGACGCCGGAGATGCCCGTGCTGTCGGAGGAGACCTTCGGACCGGTCGCGGCTGTCATCGCTGTGGACGACGTTGATGCCGCGGTGGCCGCGGCCAACGCCACGGAATTCGGTCTCGGTGCCAGCGTGTGGACCGAAGACCGCGTGCGGGCGACGGATATGGCGCGACGGATCGACGCCGGCTGCGTGTTCATCAACGGCATGGTGAAATCCGATCCCCGGCTGCCCTTCGGGGGCGTCAAGAAGAGCGGCTACGGGCGTGAACTTTCGCAATACGGTATTCGCGAATTCGTGAACATCAAGACGGTCTGGATTGGCTGATCGTGCGGCCTGCGTCCGGGTGAGGTTCGCGATACCCCATGCGGCGTTCTGCGGCGGAGGCCTCTCCGCCGTCTACCGCCCACACCCGGAAGAAGCCATCATAACACGTGGAACAGTCGAGGAACAGAAACATGGATACAGCACAACCTCGGGATGCGATGGGGCAGAGCAAGGGCGACGGAGACGTGTCGGACCGTCGCCGCCGCTTTTACGCTCGTCTGTTCGTTATCGTCATGGTGTCGGTGCTCCCTCTCACCGCACTGGCACTGTGGCTGCTGACTTTCCTCAATTTTTGGAAAGTCAATGTGGACGCAATGGGGCTGCTGGCAATCTCCGTTGGAATTCTGGGGATTCTGGTCTTCTTCATGTTCCTCTACAAGTATCAGATCATCATGAACGGTGATCACCGCGCACGCGTTCTGGCTCTCACGTTGCATGGCGTTATAACGCTCACGCTGTTTCTTGGATGTATCTGGTTGGCTTTCGATTCCCCCTGGTCCCTGACGAAGCTTTGGGGCGATTACGACATGCTCAGCGTGGGCAAACCCTGGATCATCTCCATCCTCGTTGTCGGGAGTATCTCGCTGCTCGGCAGTTTGTTTGATCTGGTGCGGAAACGTCTGTCGGAATGAACGCCGTTGAGCGTTCACGCCTTTCGGCGGGTGCCGGAGACCGGAAGGTCAGCAAGGAATATATTCCAGCATCGCACGGACAATCCGTTCCGCCGCATGGCCGTCACCGAAGATGGCGGGGTGTTCGGTGGGCCGCGGTGCCTCGACGGCGGCGCGAATCGCATGGGCGTCCGCACCGGTGAGGCTGCACCAACCGTTCTCGACAAGCTCATACCAAGCGGTGGAATCATCGAGACAGATGGACGGAACACCGCAAAAATACGCTTCGCGGGTGAGTCCGCCAGAATCGGTGAGGACACAGCGCGCGTTGCGTGTGAGCGCGAGGGAGGTTGCGTGGGAGACGGGCTCGATGATACGCAATGCTCCCTGCGGGGCGGTCAGGCCATAGGCCCGAAGCCGTTCGCTGCTGCGAGGATGCAGCGGTAGTATCACGGCTGCATCCAACCCGGCGAGTGTCTCCAGAAGTGAAGCGAAACGTCCCGCGTCGTCCGTATTCACGGCGCGGTGCAGAGTCGCGTAATAATAGCCTTCTTTGCCGATACCCAGGCGTCGCAGCTCGGCGGCATCATTCACCTTGCCGGCTTGGAGGCGCAGATACAGATCGTACATGATGTCGCCTGTCAGGATCGCTTCTCCGCAGCAGCCCTCGCTCAGACATTGTGTGCGCCCCTGTTCCGTTGCGCAAAGCAGCAGCGCTGCGGTGTGGTCGATAAGGACGCGGTTGCTCTCCTCCGGGGAGGCTGCGGGATGGACGCGGCTGCCGTCCGTGCAGCGGCTGCGCTCGCCGGCTTCGACGTGCATGACCGGAACGCCGTGCTTGACCGCGGCCAGCGACGCCGCGAGCGCGCTGTCGGTATCGCCAAAACAGAGCAGCGCATCGGGACGTGCATCGTCGATTATAGTGTCGAGACGCTCGAGGTAGTGCGCAAGACGGGGGAGGCCGTCCAACGGGCCGGATGCAAGCACATGCGCGGGTTGCGGCAAGCCATACTCCTCGATGAAGTCGCGGGAGAGGGCTGTGCTGTAATGTTGTCCGGTGTCAACCAGCACGATGTGCAGGCGTTCGTCGAGATGCGGCAGCAGAGCCGCGAACTTGATGTACTGCGGGCGCGTGCCGATGACGGTGAGTATCGTGGGTATCACGACGCGGGTCCCGGTGTTCAGAGCGTGAAGCGCACGGATGTCAGCTCGTCGTTCACGGACGCGAGTTTCGTATGCCGGAGCCCGAGTTCTTTCACGATGTGTATCATTTCTTCGAGACTGCCGTCGAAGTTGTATTTCTCACGGTACTCGTCCTTTGGATACAGCACCCAGATGGCGCCGTCGGGATCGATGGCCGGCCGCAATCTCCGGGCTTTCTGCTTCCACTCCGCGGCGGAGGTGGGTGCCACGAAGGCGAGATCGCAGACGCCCTGCCGGACCAGTTTTGTATCCTCGGTGAAGGGGAGCACCAGGTTTTGCAGCCAGGGCGGATCTTTTTCGATACGGATTTTCAGCCAGGGCATGATGCCCCATTTTTCGCCGAGAGTTTTGACTGGTCGTCCCATGAGATACAGCTTCAGGGTTGGTGGAATGTGGATAACGCTTTTTTGCCGATATCGGTGCGGTAGTAAGCGCCGTCGAAACGGATACGGTTCACGGCATTGTAGGCGATGCGAATTGTTGTCGCGAAGTCCTTATCCTCACCGAGCGCCGTGACGCCGAATACGCGTCCCCCGGCGGTGACGATGTTTTTTCCCTGCATTGCGGTGCCGCTATGGAAGACCACAACGCCTTCCGCCGCCTCATCGATGCTGTCGAGTCCGGCTATGGCCTTGCCCGTCTGATAGGCATCAGGGTAGCCATTGGAAGCGATCACGACGCAGACCGCGTTCGCGTCGTGCAGGGGTACGCGATTGAGTTGCAGGTTGTCCATGGCGATGTCGTGCAGCAAGGAGGCCAGGTCGTAATCGAGCAGCGGGAGCACGACTTGCGTTTCAGGATCGCCGAAGCGGCAGTTATACTCCAGAACCTTCGGACCCTCGTCGGTGAGCATCAGGCCGACGAAGAGCACGCCGTTGAACGGTATACCATCGGCGCGCATACCGTCGATGGTGGGTTTGATGATACGGATTTTGATGTCTGCAAGTATCTCGGTGGGGACCCAGGGCGTCGGGGCGAAGGCGCCCATGCCGCCGGTATTTTTTCCAAGATCATTATCCAGAATGCGCTTATGATCCTGGGCCGGAGCAAGCGTCACGAAGCGGTTTCCGTCGGTCAGCGCGAACACCGAGGCCTCGATGCCGGTGAGGAATTCCTCGATCACGAGCGTGGTACCCGCCGCACCGAACGCACTGCCGGAAAGCATTTCACGCGCGGTAAGCAGGGCCTCATCGAAGGCCTGCGCGATAACGACGCCCTTACCGGCGGCCAGGCCGTCCGCCTTGAGCACGAGCGGGTACTTCGCGTGGCGGAGGTATTCTCTGACGGCTTCCTCATCTCCTGTCCGGAACACTTCGTATGCGGCCGTGGGGATGCGGTGGCGCTTCATAAAGTCCTTCGCGAAGGCCTTGCTCGTCTCGAGCTGCGCCGCAGCCGCGGTGGGACCGAAAATACGCATTCCCTCGGCACGAAACGCGTCGACGATTCCCTCAGCCAAAGGCGCTTCAGGTCCGACTACTGTCAGATCGATATTCTGCTTTTTGGTGAAAGCGAGGAGTTGCGGTACATCGGTTGCCTTGATCGGAATGTTTGTGCCGAGCGCGGCGGTACCCGCATTGCCGGGTGCGCAGTACAGCGCGGTCACGAGTTTACTGTGCGAAAGCTTCCAGCAGATGGCGTGTTCACGACCGCCGCTGCCCACGACGAGGATGTTCATGTCGATGTGGTTTTGCTGATGGATGATACCGTATTCCCGGCGGTGGCGGCCTCGCTCGCCCGTCTTGTGTGGACGGTGTGCTGCCCGGCGTCGGTGTCGACCACCGAGAGCAGGGTTTTGGCGAGAGCTCCGGTTAAAATATTTCTGTCGAACTGTGAGACGAAAGAGTACGACGGTACTGGCAATCTATGGCTTTTGTGGAGCTGGTACAAGGCGTACATCTGACTCGCAATGGCCTCCACGTCGTCCGGAGCCGTAAAAAAAGCTGCTCCACATTTTTCCAGGACCTGCCGCGCGGCCCCTTCGGGTATGGTGGCGAGAATCGGCTTCATCGCACCGAGGTACTCAAAGAGCTTGCCGGTCGACATCATTCCCTCGCCTTTGCCGCGTCCGATGAGCAGCCAGAGCACGTCCGCGTTCACCAGCTCCTGAACCGTGTCGCGGTGCGCGAGATAGCCGCGGGTGATCACCTGTTTCTCCAACCCCATGCGGCGGACCATGGCGGCGTCCACCTCGCGTGCGCTGCCCACGAGGTGCAGTTCTACCGTCCCGCGTGTTTCAGGATGGCGCTCGCCGAGCAGGGCAAGTGCACGGAACAGGGTTTCAGGACTGCGGTTGTAATAAAATGTCCCCGCGTGAAGAATCCGGAGCTTCCCGTCTGTTTTGCGCGTGCGCTCCAGACCAGTGAAGTCGTCCTGATCGTAGCCGTGCGGGATGATGCGGATATCGTTGTGCGATACCAGATCATAGCGCCGGACCATCTGCTCCTTGATGGGCCGGTTGATGGTGATGATGGCTGCGGCGGCCCGAAGCACACGCTGCTCGAGGCGCATATGCAGGGCGCGATGCAGCGGTGTTGCATAGAAGTGCAGGGGATTGTCCACCCAGGCGTCACGATAATCCACCACCAGAGGCAGCCCCGTGCGCTTGCGCAGCTCTTCTCCGATCAGGAAGTCGGTGTAGGGTGGAGCGGTGGCGAAAATGACGTCTATACCATCCCGCTCGATGATGCGCAGGCCCTCGGCCACGGCTTTGCGTTTCCAGCCGATTTTATTGTCCGGTACGAGCAGGGTCTGGCTTATTTTTCCGAACAGACTCAACGTCGCCGCGCGCGGCATCTGTACGACATTTTTCCTGCGCAGCAGGTGCAGCGGATCGAGCGAACGTGTCCGGTGGATCTGGACCGGAAGATCCGTCAGTTCGTCCAGCAAGGCGGCATCTTTCGCGAAATAAGCCCGATCTTCGACTGTCAGCACCGAAGGATGCCAGCCGTGCTGCGGAAGATATTTCACGAACTTAGATGTCCGTTGCACACCGCTCAGCCCGAGGGGCGGGAAGTAATAGGCGATCACGAGGACGCGATGTGTGCGGAGCGTTTCGGTCACGTCACAGCTCCATCAATTCGCGGGGGAAGCGTGTGATGCTTTCGGACCCCTCGCGCTGTACCAGTACATCATCCTCGATGCGGATACCGAACTCGCCCGGGAAATACACACCCGGTTCGATAGTAACAATCTGCCCGGCTTCGAGGAGACGCTCGCTGCGCGACGAAAGCACCGGTGTCTCGTGCACGTCGAGTCCCAGGCCGTGACCGAGGGCATGCCCGAAATACGTATCCATTCCGGATTCCGCGAGACCTTCGCGCGTCAGTGCGTCCAGGGTGCGCGCCGCTACTCCCTCCCGTACAGCGTCCCTGGCGGCTTGCTGGACTCTCTGCAGCTGATCGTAGGCAGCACGGAAGCGTTTTGACGCGCGTCCCAGGATGAAGGTGCGCGTGATATCGCTGCAGTAGCCTTTCACCTTGCAGCCGATATCCATCAGAATCGGCTGGCCGCGTTTGAGGCGATGCGGACCGGGAGTGCCATGCACAAGCGACGTACGTGGGCCGAAAAGCACGATGGGGTCGAAGGCGTCACCGTCTGCCCCGGCTTCGCGAAGGCGATAGCTGATGCGCGCGGCTATGCTCTGTTCGCTCACACCGGGACGCAGGTCGGAGAGAATATCGCGAAGCACGGTCTCGACCACATCCACCGCATTGCGGAGCGACGCGAGTTCGAGCGGCGATTTCTTCTCACGCAGCGATTCCACGATGCCGGTGAGCGGATGCAGCGCGCTTCCCTTGAAGGTTTTCTTGAGCGTGCCATGGAGGGCGACACTGACATCCTCCGCCTCGAAACACAGCGCTTCGGCTCCCTTCAGCGCACCGACGCGCAGCAATGCGTCGGACAGACGCTCCTGACCGGCGATAAGCAGCGTTGCTTCACGCACCTCGTCGCCGGCCTGTTCTTCGTAGCGGCTGTCCGTCACCAGCAGGGCGGAGTGCCGCTTCACGAGCAGCCATCCGTTGCTTCCGGTGAAGCCGCTGAGGTAACGCACATTCGTCCGCTTCGTCACGAGCAGGGCATCGCAGCCGCGCTCACGGAGGGAGGCGCGAAGTCCTCGAAGGCGACCAGCGATTTCCGGAGAGCGGAGTATCTTGCGCTTGGGCGTCACGAACGGGTCCGTGAATGTGGATAATTACGTCGAATCTGTGGATAACTATGCCAGTCTGTCGAAAATGGGCCTGAAATCGTTGATTTCTCAGCTCTTTTCGGTGAGAGATCTGGCGCTTGGTCCGGCAGGATTGTGGATAACTCCAGACTCAGTTACTGCCCGCCTGATAGTTCGGAGCTTCCTTCGTGATGAAAACGTCGTGCGGGTGGTTCTCCTTGAGCCCCGCGGCCGTCACCTGGATGAATTCGGTTTTGCTCTTCAGGTCCGCAATAGTCGCGACACCGCAATACCCCATGGAGGCACGCAATCCGCCGAGCAGTTGATAGACGGTTTCTTCGAGGAGTCCACGATACGACACCATGCCCTCAATGCCTTCAGGAACCAGTTTTTTTATATCGTCTTCCACATCCTGGAAATATCTGTCCTTGCTCCCTTCCTTCATCGCGCCTAAGGAACCCATGCCGCGATACACTTTGTAGCGGCGGCCTTCATAGAGGATTTTTTCACCGGGACTCTCTTCCAGACCTGCGAACATTCCGCCGATCATGACAGAATCCGCGCCGGCCGCGATGGCCTTGGGCACGTCGCCCGTTTGCTTGACGCCTCCATCCGCGATAATGGGAACGCCATACTTGACGGCAGCTTCGGCGCAATCCATGATGGCGGTGATCTGGGGTACGCCCACGCCGGTGACGACGCGCGTCGTGCAAATACTGCCGGGTCCGATACCCACTTTCACCGCATCGGCGCCGGCTTTGATCAGGTCCTCCGTCGCGGAACCGGTACCCACGTTTCCGGCGATGAGCTGCAGATCCGGGAAGCGTTTCTTGACTTTCTTTACCATCTCCAGCACCCCCGCCGAGTGTCCGTGCGCCGTATCGACGATCACCACATCCACCGCGGCGTCCACAAGCGCCTGCACGCGATCCAGGGTATCGGCGGCGATGCCCACCGCGGCGCCGGCACGCAGGCGTCCGAGCGAATCCTTGCACGCGTTGGGATGGTGCTTCTTTTTCATGATGTCCTTGAACGTGAGCAGGCCTCGCAGACGCCCTTTTTTATCCACGACCGGAAGTTTCTCGATGCGATGCATCTGGAGGATGGATTCCGCTTCTTCCAGGGTGGTGCCGAGCGGGGCTGTGACGAGGTTGTCGCGCGTCATGATGTCGTACACCAGCATGGAGCGGTTGGGCTCGAAGCGCAGGTCGCGGTTGGTGAGAATGCCGAGAAGCCGCTCCTCCTCGTCCACGATAGGGATGCCGGAAATTTTATAGCGCTCCATCAGCTCATGCGCGTCGGCGACGGTTTTGTCAGGACGCAGGGTGATGGGATTGACGATCATGCCGCTCTCCGAGCGTTTGACCTTATCCACCTCTTCCGCCTGCCTGCGGATGCTCATGTTTTTGTGGATGATGCCGATACCGCCCTCTCTGGCCAGGGCGATGCCCATGTCGGACTCGGTGACGGTGTCCATGGCCGCGCTGAGCAAGGGTATGTTCAGCTCGATGGTGCGCGTCAATTTGGAACGGACATCCGCTTCACGCGGGAGGATGGAGGATTTTCGCGGGACGAGCAGAACGTCGTCGAACGTAAGGCCGAGGCGGATCTTTTTCTGCGGCATGGAAAAGTGTGGTGATGAGTGAATAATTAGCTGTATGCCGGCAGGCCGGTGATTTCGTGTCCGAGAATGAGCGTGTGAATGTCGTGTGTACCTTCGTACGTGTACACAGACTCGAGGTTGTTCATGTGCCGCATCACGGGATACTCGTCGAGAATGCCGTTGGCGCCGAGGACGTCGCGCGCCATGCGCGCAATTTCCAGCGCGGCATGGACGTTGTTGCGCTTGGCCATGGAAACATGGCCGAAGGTCATGGTATTGCTATCCTTCATTCTTCCGAGATGCAGCGCGAGCAGGCGTCCCTTGGTGATTTCAGTCAACATCGCAACGAGCTTCTGCTGGACAAGCTGGAAGGAGCCGATGGGACGGTCGAACTGTTTGCGTGTGACGGCGTAGCTGACCGCGGTGTCGTAGCACGCCATAGCCGCACCCATTGCACCCCAGGCAATACCGTAGCGTGCCTGCGTCAGGCAGGACAGCGGCGCCTTGAGTCCGGCGGCCTCCGGCAGAATGTTGCTTTCGGGGATTCTGCAGTCCTGGAAGACGAGTTCCGAGGTCACGGATGCCTTGAGTGAATGTTTACCGCGCATTTCCGGGGCGGTGAAGCCGGGCGTATTCTTCTCCACGAGGAAGCCGCGTATCTCTCCGTCGAGCTTGGCCCACACCACCGCAACATCCGCGATGGTCCCGTTGGTGATCCACATTTTTGCGCCGTTGAGAACGAATTCCTTGCCGTCGCGTACGGCTTTCGTCTCCATGCCGCCGGGGTCGGAGCCATGATCCGGTTCCGTGAGTCCGAAGCAACCGATGGCATCCGCAGTGGCGAGCCGTGGCAGCCAGTGCTGGCGTTGCTCCTCTGTTCCATAGCGGTATATGGGATACATGACCAGACTGCTTTGTACGCTGGCGAAACTGCGGACACCGCTGTCGCCGCGTTCGAGTTCCTGCATCATCAGGCCGTACATGACGTTGTTGGCGCCCGCACAGCCGTATTGCTCGGGGAGCGTCGCGCCGAAGATGCCGAGTTCGGCCATGCGCTTTGCGAGATGCAAGGGGAAGCGATGCTCGCGGTTCGCTTCCTCGATGATCGGAAGCACCTCTTTCGCGACGAAATTGCGAACGGTATCGCGGACGAGGAGTTCTTCTTCGGTGAGCAGTGCGTCGATGTTGTAGAAATCGGGGGTGGTGTGCATGGGACTATCCGGACGTGTGACCAGTGGGAAGGGACATGCTCAGCGTATATCCTCTAATATTACGCAGATCGGCGTCGAAAAACAACCGCCACAGAAGGCAGGATCGGCTAACAGCCAGGATCGGCGCGGTCGTCGTATCCCTCTCCGCCGTTGCGGCCGGAACGAAATCACGCCGCGTCGTTTTCGCGGGACACGTAGGAGGCGCAGCGTACCTTGTGCGCGATGTGGTGCACGTCTCCGTGCCGTCAGTCTCTGTAGTGTCACATGGCGGGAGTGCCATGATCATGTCGGGGTGCGGGTATCCGGACAGTCGGCTGCATGCACGGAGTGTTTCGTGCCGCCCTCGCACGGCACGCGTACGACATTCACTCGCGGCGATGACGCAACCTGCAACATCGTGATTCGTATTCCCATATCTGTGCAAGTTTTTGTACTTTTTCATATTCATTTCCAACAACGCCAGGAGGATTTCATGCGTTTGTTTCAACATGTCTTGCTTGCTCTCGTACTCACGGTGTGTTTTGCGGGAGGTTCGCAGGCACAATTGCAATTTACCCGTGCCGACGCCGAGCCGATGATGCAGAATGGGACCGCGACGACGTTTGACGCAACCAACGCGCCCGGGAGCACATTCAACCTGGGAAGCAAGGGCAGCGGTAATACATGGGATTTCACCGTGTATCAGTACTCATCAGATCAATACGAGCGTGTGTATGTCGATCCCTCCCTCACTCCGTATTCGGATATGTTCGAAGGCGCGACGCATGCCATGTACTTCGATGCCACGTCAGAATCGTACTCCTATTTTCTGCTCAACGATGCCGGACTCTATTCACTCGGTGTGGCAACCGAGGTGCAGGGCATGCCCTACATCATGGCCTACAAGCCGCCTATGCCGCAATTTCTTTTTCCGATGCAGCTCGGCAGCAAATGGACCTACACCGGCGATCCTGTCGTTCCGCTCGAAGGTATGACGCAGGAAACGGTCATGACCGTTGAGGCAATTTCCTCCGGCACACTGAAGACGCCTCGGGGCTCGTACGAGGCTTTGTGCATCAAAAACGTGACCAAGCTGACCGTCCGTTTTGAAATCGGCGGACAGGTGTTGTCCGAGGGCTACACCACGAACACGGATTACATGTTCATGACGAAGAACGGCGTCGCCGCCACGCTCGCTGTAGACAGTGCCGATTCGGACAGCATGACTCCGATGCTGCTGGAAGCCGGCTACTCGGTGGACGGAAATGTCAACGCGGTTGAGGATTTCGCTTCCGTCCGGCCATTCGCGCTTCGGTCGGTGTGGCCCAATCCCGCGCAGAGCGGCAGTACCTTGAATGTGGGCTGGACGCAGGAACGCGGCGCCAACATGCGCATCGCGTTGTACGATATGCTCGGTCGCGAGCTCCGGCCGGTATTCGACGGTTATGCCCCATCGGGCAGCCACGCACTGACCATCCCGACGAACGATCTTCCCGCCGGACTGTACATGCTTCGCGGTCAGTCCGCAGGCATGAACAGCGCGATGCAGCGCATCATGATCGTTCGCTGACGATTTACCCCGGGCTCTTTTCCGCGCGGTCTTGCTTCACGCACAAAACAGAGTTGGACCGCGCGGAAATCAGAGCTGGTTATAGCGCAAGGATCGCGTTCTCGACAGCGATCTCTTGTACGGTGTTTCGGCCAGAAGGTCTCTTTACTACACCTCACCATGATCGGCTTATCCCATGATGCTTGCCGGATCCCTCCGTTTCACAGCTGCCTTTCTCCTCTGTTGCCGTATCGGAGTCGCCGCGCCGTCTGTCACCTTTGCTGACAGCGGTGAAGGCGGCTTTCGCATTGAGCAGTACCGCGACAGCCATGAAATTTTTCTGCTTCGCGATCTCACCCGCACTCACCAGCATGACGCCGCACCCTTCGCGGCCACCACGATGCTGAACGGTGTGCGTGTCTTCTTTTCTCCGCAGGGCCTGCATTTCGTCCGTTACACCGCGGCGCATGCAACGGCGGCGGACGAACGCGTGAACCGCGCAACGGAAATTTTTAGCGGGTGGATGACGCACCGGGTCGATTTGCGTCTTGTCGGGAGTGCGCCGGCCTCCGTCGAGACCATCGGTCGCGCAGATGCGCACAGGTGGGTCTACACACACGCGGCTCCGTATACGGACGGCAACGCCTGGCAGGGACTTCGTTACCGCAACGTCTGGCCCGGCATCGATTTGGAGTGCCTCGCGACCCAAGACGGTATAAAGTACCAGTTTATCGTGCATCCCGGGGCGGATGCTCGTTTGGTACGTCTCCGGATGGATGGTGCGAACGGCACCTCTCTGCTTGGTGACGGCACGTTACGCCATGACTGCGGCGCGTGGAGCATCAGCGATGCGGCACCCGTAGCATTTGTTCAGGGAGCGGAGGCCGATCGCATACCGGCGCGCTGGAAGCGGGCAGGCAAGGATTTGCGTTTCGACATCGGTGCGGTACCCACCGGGAAGACGCTTGTGATAGATCCTTTTTTGCAATGGAGCACTTTCATGGGCGGCTCGCTTTCCGACTATGCGAGAGATGTGGCGGTGGGAGCGGACGGCTCCACCTATGTTTGCGGCTACACGGCGAGCACGGATTTCCCGGTCTCTCCCGGGGTGATGCAGTCCGCTTTCAGCGGGAGTTTCGATCTCTTCATCACGAAGTTTTCCCGTGAACGGAGACGTGTTTGGACGACCTTCTTCGGGGGATCGGGCGCCGAGGAAAATCCGCAGATAGCGCTGTCGCCCGGTGGCGATATCGTTGTTGGAGGTTCCACCTCCAGCGTGGATTTGCCCATCGGTACAGGCACAGCGCAACAGCGGAATGGTGGTCGCTACGACGTGTTCGTGCTCGCGCTCGATGCCGACGGGCGTCGCAAGTGGGTTAGCTACCTCGGCGGGAGCTATACGGACGAACTGGGTGGACTCGCCGTGGATGCGCAAGGACGGATCTGTCTTGCCGGTGCGACCTACAGCACCAATTTCCCGGTAACCCCTGATGCCTGGCAGACCAGCAACGCGGGTGATTTCGATATGTTCGTCGCACGTTTTACCGCTGGCGGAGCGCTCGACTGGGCCACGTACATCGGCGGATGGAGCATGGACATCGCGACGGATATCGCGGTCAATGCATCCGGGGACATGTTCATTTCCGGGAGGAGCGAGAGCACCAATCTTCCCGCGGTCGGCGACAGCTTCCAACCGCAGTACGGTGGTGGTACCTTCGATGGTCTGTATTATCACATCGACGGACGACTTCGCAGAGTCATCCGCGGCAGTTATCTGGGTGGTGAAGGCGAGGATTGCGCCGAGCGTATTGCTGTCCGAAAAGACGGGAGTATTGTCATCGCGGGATATACGGAGAGTCAGCGCTTCCCGGTGAAGGGAAATCTTTCGCCGAAGAAGGGTGGTGCGATAGATGGTTTCGTCGCGGTGCTCGAAGGAAAGGGAGACCTCCGCTGGTCCGCGGTATTCGGCGGCGCGGACCTGGACAGAGTCGGTTGCCTGGATGTGGACGCGAATGGAAACATTTTCCTCGCCGGGGTCACCGCGAGCAAGGATTTTCCTCTGGCGGGAATTCCTGATCAAAAGGAAAAAGGCATGGGCTTCGACGCGTTCGTGATGCGGCTCGGCAGCAACGGCGCATATCTCTGGGGAAGTTTTGCGGGTGCCGAAGGGCATGACATCGCGCATGGCATCGCCGCGGACGCAAAAGGGAACGTGGTTGTCGTGGGCGGAACAGAGAGCCGCGGATTCAAGACCGCAGGAAATCTCTTTCAGGCCGATCGCAAAGGACTGACGGACGCATTCATCCTGCGGCTGATCTTTGATGAACCGCTCGCAAGCGCGGGACCCGACACGACAATCTGCGCAGGAAGTTCCGTCGTTTTGGGTGGAGATATCGGCGGAGGACTGCCGCCGTATCGGTTCCTGTGGGAGCCCTCGTCCGGATTGAACAAAAGTAACGAACAGCGACCGACCGCGACGCCTTCGCACACGACAACGTACGTCCTGAGCGTCACAGACGCCGAAGGCGCGGTAACGCGCGACACCGCCGTCGTGACCGTGGTAGCATTGCCCGTGGCGAAGGCGGGTCCTCCGCAAGCCGTCTGTCCCGGCTATTCGGCGACTCTGGGCGGAAGCGCTTCGGGCGGCAGTCCTCCGTACCGGTTTTCCTGGGCTCCGGCGGATGGTCTGCAGAGTCCCGGCACGGCAGTCACCACGGCTACGCCGCGTCGAAGCACCTGGTACACACTGACAGTCACCGATGCACGGGGCTGTACTTCGAGTGATTCCGTATTGGTGACCGTGCATCCTCCGCTGACCGTCGACGCAGGCGGAGACCGCGAGGCATGCGCAAACACGCCATCCCTTCTGCAGGCCGAAGCCAGGGGCGGCACCCCGCCGTTCCGCTACGCCTGGTCGCCTTCCGCGATTATGGAGAATCCATCCGCGCGCGAAACGCGATTTACCCCACGCGGGAATATCGCTGTAAGTGTGCTGGTGACGGATGCCAATGGCTGCGTTACCGGCGATACAATACGCATCATCGCGCATCAGCCGCCCGTGGTTGACGCCGGTGACGCTGTGTCGCTTTGTGCGGGTGAAAAAACCGTGCTCAAGCCCCGGAGCAGCGGCGGCAAGCCACCGTACAGCTACAGGTGGTCTCCGGCTGAAGGACTCAGCTCACCGACTATCGCAGCACCACAGGCCTCGCCAATGGTCACGACGCGCTACGTACTGACGGTGACCGACGCGAACGGCTGCTCCACTGCGGATTCCCTGTTGGTCGCGGTACATCCGCAACCCGGTCTGAACATGGTCGCTGATGCCATTTCCTGTACCGGTGTGCCCGTGCGCATCGGAGCAGAGGCGGCGAACGGAACACCTCCGTACCGCTATCAGTGGTCCCCGGTCACGGGACTGGACAATCCCTCGGCAGCCATGCCCCTCGCTTCGCCGTCACGCAGCACGACCTACGCTGTTACCGTCACGGACGCGAATGGTTGCCGTACAGGCGGCACGGTGCGTGTCACCGTGCAGCCGAAGCCGGTGCTGAAAGTCAGTGGCGGTGTCACGCTTTGCAGAGGTGCCTCGACGCAACTGACCGCGAGCGTACGCGGTGGGACAGCACCGTACACCTATCTGTGGAAGCCGGAGGCGGGGCTTTCTTCCGCCACTTTGCCATCGCCCGTTGCAGCCCCGTTGCTGTCCACAACATATCGCGTGACCGTTACCGATGCGGCTGGCTGTGTCGTGGAAGAGCAAATTTCGGTGGCGGTCGCGGATGTCCCGACCGTGAATGCGGGAAAGGACGTTTCTCTCTGCTCCGGCGCTGAAGTTGAACTCAACGCGAACGTCACCGGCGGACGTCCACCATATCGATTTGTATGGAGTCCGGCCACCGGGCTCAGTTCGACACGCACGCTCAATCCGCGCGTCGCCGTCAATCGCACGACATCGTATATGCTCACCGTCACGGACGCGTCGGGCTGCACCGTGAGCGACTCGGTGACGGTGTTCAGTACGGTCGCGCCGAGAGTGCAGGCAGGGCCCGATGCCACGATCTGTGCCGGCTCCATCGTACAGCTTACATCTGCCGTCACGGGAGGAACGCCGCCGTTTTCCTGGAAATGGTCACCGGCGTTCGGCCTCAGCAATGCGTCCATTGCAGCACCTACGGCCAGCCCCACGTCCTCAACGCAATATACCGTGACTGTAACGGACGCACTGGGCTGCACCGCCGCAGATCAGGTGGTCGTTACGGTGCATCCTCCTCCCGCACTGTCTTTACCGAAGGAACTGACGATTTGCAGAGGGCAGTCGAAGCGCATCGAACTCGGTGTCAGCGGAGGCAGCAGACCGTACCGCTACGAATGGGTACCGCGAGAAGGACTCAGCGATGCCTCGGCGGCATCACCCGTCGCCAATCCTGTACAAACCACCACGTATTCCGTGACGGTGACCGATGCACACGGGTGCAAAAGCACGGCGATGATTGTCGTCATTGTACAGCCGTGTAACAAGGCGGATGCCGGGATGGATCAGGACATGTGCGTCGGCGCGGCGGTGCGTCTCGGTACAACTTCGCCGGACAGCAGCGACAAAGCGCAGTTTACCTGGACGCCTGTAACCGGGCTCGACAATCCTCTGTCGCCCGCTCCCATGGCCGCGCCGCTGGCAACGACCCGGTATATACTGCAGGTAGGCAATTCCTTTGGTTGTGTGGCGCGCGACACGGTGCTGGTACGAGTACGGGAGGTCCCCCGGATACAGGTCACGCCGGATCTGACGGTGTGCAACGGCGGCAGTGCACGGCTTGCTGTGCAGGTGAAAGGCGGGAAGGCACCGTATCGCTTTACCTGGTCGCCGCAAAGCGGACTTTCGCGTACGGTGGAGGCGCGTACGGAAGCGCGGCCGGTAGCCACGACACGCTATACCGTAACCGTGACCGATGCCGAAGGATGTTCGAGTCGCGACTCCGTGCTCGTCACCGTCGCTCCCCCGTTGGCAATGTCGCATGATAGATCCGTGCTCCTGTGCGAGGGAGAGGGGATCACGATTGGAGCACGCGTCACGGGAGGTACGCCTCCCTTCAATTTTTTTTGGAGTCCTCCGGAAGGTCTGGATAGCCGGACCGTCGCCAGCCCTCTCGCGTCGCCCCGGCGCAGTCTGAAATACACCGTTACTGTGACCGACGCATCCGGCTGCCAGCTCATCGACACGGTGATGGTAACGGTCCTGAAGGTGCCACGTGTCGACATCACTGCCTCCGGAGCCACCGACATCTGTGAGGGACGGTCTGTGCGTCTGAACGCGCCTGTTGGATTTACGCGGTACCGATGGTCGAATGGTAGCGAAGGACCGGAAATACTGGTGGGCGAGCCGGGGGAGTACTTCGTGAGTGTCTGGAACGAGGCCGGATGCGAAGGTCGCAGCGCGCCGATTATCGTGCGGGTGTTTCAGCCGCCTACACCCGAAATTACCGCTCTGGGTCCATTGCGATTCTGTGAAGGAGATAGCGTCGTGCTCGACGCGGGCGCGGGTTTCAGGAGCTACCGATGGATCGGGGGGGGGAGCGGCCGCCGCCTCACCGCACGAAGTGCCGGTGAATACCGCGTGACAGTGGCAGGACCGGGAGATTGCGAAGAGACGTCGGAGGCCGTCCGTGTACAGATAGATCCGGCCCCTGTGGCCAGAATTTCGTCGCAGGGCGACACGTTGATCGCGAGCGATGCGGAAAGCTTTCAATGGCGGAGGGATGGAAAAGTGATCGCCGGTGCGACGGCGCGTTGGTACATTCCGACACGCGCAGGGAACTACACGGTCTTGGTCACGAACGAGCGCGGTTGTTCCGTCGTCAGTCCGGCGATGCGTTGGCGTCCCGGCACAAAAGTGGGTTCGCCGGTACGCCGGAACGCAGGCAGCCGCCGATAGGACCGATGCATCACGATCTTCGCGCTTGCTCCGTCTCAGCATTCATCCATACGGAGTTTTTCCTTCGCGGAGAAGTTGCTACATTAGAACACACGCACCTACACCAGTACGGAACGACAGAATGATGTTTCGATCTGCACGGCTTTCGTATTTTTTCAGGACGGCGACAATACTGTTCCTCGTCGCTCTTCTCGTGACAGCCTCACAGGTGTTTGCGCAGAGCGCCGACGAGGTTGATACTACCGGACTGCGGTACGGCGGATTCATCAATTATTCGCTGAACATGCACTCCGCCGATTTCCAGAAACTTCCTGGAATCCCGAACTGCTGCCCGCGCTTCGAGACCGGAGACGGCGGAGGCTTCGCGATCGGTGGTATGGTGGAATGGCCCTTCGCCGACAGCTTCGCCATACTCTTCCGGCTCGGCTATCACGACTACAGCGCCTTGCTGACCGACAGGGAGAACATTCTCGTCAATGTCAACGGTGAAGCCGTCCCCGGTGTGTTCGAACACAGCATCGATGCCTCGCTTGCCGCACTGATTTTCGAACCGCTTGTGGCATGGAAGCTCTTCGGTGCATTTTCACTGCTCGCCGGACCCAATCTCGGCTACGTTCTGACGAAAAGCTTTGAACAGGCAGAGACAATCGTTGAGCCGTCGGATGTCGGTGTGTTTTTCAACGAACAGCGGAGGACACGCAACGAGTTCTCCGGCGACATTCCCGACGCAGGTACCCTGACCGCTTCTTTCCTCGCTGGTGCGCGCTACGAAGTTCCGCTCAATGAAAGCCGGACGCTCATGGCGGCTCCGGAAGTGCTGTACTCCATCGGCCTCCTGTCCGTCGCGGATGGACTGAACTGGTACTCGAATTCCCTGCGTCTGGGTGTCGGCGTGTTGTATCGACCGGAAAGCGGTACACCGGAGGAGAAGCCGCTCCCGCCACCACCACCTCCGCCACCACCGCCGCCGGCTCCCCCCGCGCTGAGCGCAGATATCAATGCTGTCGCGCTTGCAGCCGATGGTTCTGAGCAGCCCATCGCCACGATTCGTGTCGAGGAATTTATTTCCACGGAAATGCGTCCGCTGCTGCATTACGTGTTTTTCGACGAGAATAGCGCGCAGCTTCCCGAGCGCTACGAGCGCCTGACCCCGGCGCGAGCGGCTTCCTTCGATGTACTTTCCGTCAAGGACCGCGACATCCTCGGCACCTATCACAACATTCTCAATATCATCGGGCGGCGCCTGACGCAATACCCTGAGGCGACGCTGCAATTGACGGGCACGAATACCGATGCCGGAGTCGAGGCGGGGAATCTGCAACTGTCTCGCGGCCGCGCCGATGCTGTGAAGGAGTATCTCCTCTCTGCCTGGAACATCGCTTCGGAGCGCATCACGGTCGATGCACGAGGCCTTCCGGAAAAACCATCGAATGTGTCGGATCCTGACGGCATCGAGGAGAACCGCCGCGTGGAAATCGTCTCCACCGACCCGCGTATACTCGATCCCGTGGTGATCGACGATACTTTGCGCACCGTCAATCCGCCTGTCATTCTGTACAAGCCCGAGGTCGAAAGCCAGGCCGGCGTCACTTCCTGGCTGGTGTCCGTTCGTCAGGATGGAACCGTGCTCAAGAGTTTCGATGGACGAGGGGACGTCCCGCGCGTATTGGAATGGCAGGTCGAACGCGAGCGCAACAGCATTCCCCGCGGCAGCGCATCGCTCACCTATCGCATCGATGTCACCGATGCCGCCGCGCAGCAGGCCTCCTCGCCGCTGCGATCGCTGCCGATAGAGCAGCTCACCGTGCAGAAAAAGCGGCGCGAGCGACTCGGCGACAAGGAAATCGATCGTTACAATTTGATTCTCTTCGAATTCAATTCCGAAGAATTGGGCGACAGAAACAGACGCATCGCCGGTATGATCAAGCCGCGTATCGCCGCAAATGCGACGGTGAGCATCACGGGCTACACCGACCGTATCGGAGAACTGAGCGTCAATGAACCACTTTCTCTGGGGCGCGCACGATCTGCGGCGCTGGCGCTGGGTCAGCCATTGGAAAAGGCCACCGGTCTCGGTGAAACGAATATGTATACAAATGATCTGCCGGAAGGACGCTTCTATTGTCGCACGGTGAGCATTGTCGTGGAAACTCCGGTCGAATAACACAGTCGAGCCAGACACGAAAAGAAAGTCAGGATTGTATGCATCAGGTATTCCGTTCGGACGATGACCTCTGTCAGTTTTGCGGCGCGGAACGTGTGCCGGGAATCGAGGACATTGATGTGTTGTGCAGTATCTGTGAATCGCCGCTCACCGGAGCTTCGGTGTGCACTGCGGGACATGCCATATGTCCCGACTGCAAAGCTCTTTCGGCGGTGGAAGTTATCGAGCGCTACTGCCGCACGACGAGAGAGCGCGACCCGCAAGCTATCGTCGAGATTCTGATGGGACATTCCGCAGTGCGACTGCAGGGCGCGGATCATCATTTCCTCGTACCCGCGGCGCTCATAGCGGCGTACGCGAACTCCACGGAGGACGCGACGGACCGCGCCCTCCGTCTTCACGAGGCGAGGATTCTCGCCGAATGCGCACATGAAGGTCAATGCGGCAGCAGCGGTCGCTGCGGAGCCGCAACGGGAAGCGGGATTTTTTTCCAGGTGTTTGCGCGGACGTCCGAGTTCGCGGATTTTGAGAAGCAATGGAGCACGCGCGCTGTGTCGAGAACACTCGAGCGTATTGGAGACGACGCGCGACATCGTTGCTGCAAAATGGATACGTCACTCGCCGTGCTCGAGGCCGCGCAATTTCTCTTCGAAACCACCGGTGTCCGTATCGGCGTGCAGACGCACAGGGCTTGTGGACTGTCCAAACTCAATCAGGAGTGCCTCGCGACAAGCTGCCCGTTTTACAACAATCCGCTCAGGGAATTGGGCCTGGACGGCGTCGCCTGAATATGCGCCGGGGTGGTGAACACTGATGGTGCGAATTTCCTGACCGCATCACTTTTTCCGGCCTTCCTTTTTGACTCGATACTTTTCGGACTGTTTTGCATTGTACCTCCTGTATTCTTGTCCAGGAGGCAATCATGGCTATCGTCGTCGCATCCCTTTTTCTGCTGCTGTGCGCGGCCTTTCTTACCCTGGCGCTTGGAATCTGCCGCCTTTCGGGTGAGGCCGAACAGACCTACTACGATGTACTTTCCAACCGTGAGGGGAGGGGCACACCGGCCTCCTGAAGCGCCGCCCGCAGCAGAGTCATGAAGCGCTCGATGGTCAGCGGTGCACACCCTTCGTAATGGTTGTTGACGTTCACAATGACGTCAACGCCATCCCCGAGTAACGTCGCGACACGTTCTGCGATTCCCCGCAATTCCTCGTCACGCGTTTCGATCAATCGACTCCACACACCGCCGCTTTTTTCCTCCATCCCCTTTCTGTCCGGTCCGTGCAGACGGATCACCGTCTTCCTCCCGGTGTAGCCATGTGCGCGGAGGACCTCCCGAATATCCGGCATGTAATACCCTTGCAGGAATACATGCTGCGCTCCCGCGTCCGTGAGCAGATCGAAATACTGTCGCGACAGATAATTCGGATTCCTCGTCTCGATACCGATGGGAATGCTCTCGTCATAGTGTTCGAGAAAGGACGCCAGCTTCTCCAGAAATTGATCCCGCCCCTGCATTTTCTGCCGGTTCAGATATTCGAATTGCAGCATGACGCACGCGGTGCGCGGCAGCAGCGGTGCGACGGATTCGAGAAAACGATTGAAAAGAGAGACAGAAAGAAAGTGATCGTTTGCCCCGAGAGGCGCCTGTTTCGATTTCGCATAGAAATGCGTGAGCGTCACACTGTTGGGCGCCTTGATCGTGAACCGGAAATCATCGGGAACAGCCTGGGCATAGGAGCGGACGGTGCGCTCATCCGGCATGGCAATCTTCCCCGGACCGTGCAGCGACCAAAACCATTGATCAATTTCCACTGTGTCGAATTTCCGCGCATATTCGGCGAGAAAATCTATCCCTTTGTCCGATGAATACACGACACCTTTCCATTCACCGTATTTCCAACTGCATGTTCCTATTCTGAAATCCGCCATAATCATCTCTGCTTGTGACTCAATCAATGTACATCTCGCGCGCGAAATGGGAAATCTGTGCTTCGGCATGTTTTCAGGACGACGAAGGAGGGAGACTACACCATGTCGCCTCGTCTGTTATCCGTCCGGGTGATCCGCTGCCGCAAGGGTGGCACCTCTGAGAGTCGCTTGGTATATTGCGTGAGGCACTTACACATTCCAGCGGAGGAGATCGCAGGTATGTCCGAACAGTATCGCGTCTGCATCGTGGATGATGATCTCGCCACACGGCGCCTGATGGAACTCACCATCGGCCGCGCATGGGGACACGAGGTCCGCGTGTTCGAAAGCGGCATCCGCTTTCTTGAGGCGTTCCCCGACGACCCCGGCATCGTGTTGCTCGACATCATGATGAGCGGAATGACCGGCGTGGACGTGCTGCGTCATATCAAGGAGCGCTCGCCGTCGACACCGGTGATCATGCTGTCCGCTCAAGGGAATATCAATGTCGCCGTCGAGACCATGAAGCTCGGTGCCGAGGACTATTTTACGAAACCGGTGGACTTCAACCGACTCCGCTTTGCGCTGGAGAAAGCAGTACGTCTTCAGCAGCTGGAGCACCGGGTGCGGCAGTTGCAGGAAGCGGTGGAAGGAGAAGCCAGTTTTGAGGGCATCATAGGAGCGGATGGAGCCATGCGCAATGTCCTGCGCCTTGCCGACAAGGCGCGGCACAGCGATATCACGGTGCTGATCGAAGGGGAGAGCGGTACCGGCAAGGAACTGATCGCCCGCGCGATTCACTTCAACGGCAAGCGCCGGGAGCAGCCTTTCGTGGTGCTCAACTGCGCGGCAATACCAAGGGATCTGCTCGAGAGCGAGCTTTTCGGGCATGAACGCGGCGCATTCACCGGAGCAGTGGACAGAAAGCCCGGCAAGTTCGAGCTTGCGCATCAAGGGACCATTTTTCTTGATGAAATCGGGGAGATGGACCTCGCCCTGCAGGCGAAGTTGCTGCGCGTCCTGCAGCAGCAGGAGTTCGAACGTGTGGGCGGCACCGAAACGGTACGGGTGAATGTACGCGTGATATCGGCAACCAACAGGGAACTCGCGCGCATGGTGGCGGACGGCCTGTTCCGTGAAGATCTGTACTACCGTTTGTGCACTTTTCCCGTCAAGCTTCCCCCGCTGCGTGAGCGACCGGCGGACATCCTTCTGCTTGCGGAACACTTCCTTGGCGTCTTCGCGAGGAAAGAGGGGAGAGACGGCCTCCTCTTCTCACGGCTTGCGGTCGAACGCATGACATCCTATCACTGGCCGGGGAATATCCGCGAGTTGCAGGCACGCATTGAACGGGCGGTGTTACTCAGCGAAGGACAAGAAATCCCCGAGTCCCTGTTTCCGATTCCAACCACGCTGCCCCCCCCGCATCCGCCCGAAGTCATGCCGCCCATCGAAACCGTTCCTGACGGGTCCGCTCCCATCATCCCGCTGGAGGAACTGAAGAAACAGGCTCTGCTCAACGCACTGCATACCACAGGCTGGAACATCAAGGAAGCCGCCACACTGCTGGGCATCGGGCGCACCACCGCGTATCGCATGATGGACGAATATGGGATACACGCGAAGGAAACCTAGCGTTTTGCGCACAATACTGGGTGAACCCGCTGCGGAAATAGTGCATATTGAAGCGCGGGTCCAACGACACTGCCGGCCGGCGCGTCGTTCCAGCCTTGGTGCGGTGTGTCGGCAACCTGAAGGGTATGCAATGCTAACCACTGGCTAGTGGGATAGCTGATAGGCATGAATTGGACCGGCAAGTCACTCCTGAGGGCCGCTCAGAGCGTCGATCGTCAACAATTCGCCGACGAAGCAGACGGTCTTCGGGGGCGCAGCTCGTGCGGCACCGATTTTCTCCGTTTCTTCACACGGAGCCCGGAGGTGTGTAACTTTTTCTCGTTTCAAGGTATCTTATACTATTGGCATCCGCGCACCTTCCCGGTCCCTTCCGGCCATTGCAGCTCAACAGCGCCCATCACATTCATTTCAGGTGTTCCATGACACGATTGATTCCGTTGTTCACGGCTCTTTTCCTCCTGACGCTGGTCATTTCTTGTTCGGATGACGCAGCCACTCCACCGCAGGATACCGTAAGTTTCGCGGGAACGGTGCGCGATGGCGCAAACGGTACACCAATGCAAGGTGCAGAGATTGTTGCCCTGCGGCACGACAATGGCGCTGAAGTCGCGCGGACCGTCTCCGATGTGGATGGTTCCTTCACGTTTCCGAAGGTTCCGAGAACCGCCCTTGACGTACTCGTGCAAAAAGCCGGATACAGCGCCCGGCGGGTCGAGAATGTCGATCCCACCGAGCAGCTCGATCCCGAGCACACTGGTCTGAATGTGCGCATGGCTCCCTCGTCCAAGGAATGCTGCGATGGCGTGCTCACTCTTACCGTGACCGATGCGAACAATGCCGGTATTCCCCAGGCCAAGGTGCAGATAAAGAAGAACGGCAATCTGATTGACGATCCCCGGACCGATGCCAACGGTGTCGTCGTCGTGGACAACCTGTGCCCCGGTAATTACAGCATTCGCATTTCCCGCGATGGCTACCGTGTGTACGAAGCCGCATTCGTGATCAACGAAAGCTGCGAGCCGGTAAATCATACCGCTGTGCTCGAAGCCATGCAGGTTTGCTGTACCGGTGTGTTGACGCTGACCGTCAAAAAGGCGCTCGGCGCGGGGATACCAGGTGCCACCGTTCATCTCTGGAAAGGCGGAGGCATTATTGCGACCAAGAGCACCGACGCCAATGGCGTCGCGATGTTCGATTCCCTCTGCACCGGATCGTATGGCATCAATGTCGAAAAACAGGGCTATGAAAGTCGTGAGCTGACATTCACCATCGGGGAGAATTGCGCTCCCGTGGAGAAATTCCTTGTTCTCGAAGCGCCCGCTTGCTGTGATGGTGAATTCACCATGACCGTGCGCGACAACAACAACAATCCCATTGAGGGAGCAAAAGTTGTTGTGAAAAAGAATGGGGTAGTGAAAGGCGAGGCGCTCACGAATGCGTCCGGTGTCGTCGTCATTGGCAATCTCTGCGAAGGTGGGTATACCTACCGCGTCAGTAAGGAGGGCTGGACGGTGCGTGAAGGCGAATTCGCCATCAACAGCTCCTGCGATCCCGTTACACGCGACGTGACCATGGAGCAGACGCAACAGGTGTGCTGCAGCGGTGTGCTCACCCTGACGGTGAAGGATGTCAACGGCAATCCCATTCAGGGTGCGAAAGTGTTGATCAAAAAGAACGGTGTACCGATCAGCGATCCGCTTACCAACGCCTCCGGTGTGATTACCGTGGACGGTCTCTGCGCGGGTGAATACACCTACCGCATTTCCAAAGATGGCTGGCAGGTAATCGAGGGCAGCTTCGCCATCAACACGAATTGTGATCCTGTCACCTTGCTCAAAACCATGGAACAGACGCAGCAGGTGTGCTGCAGCGGTGTACTCACCCTGACGGTGAAGGATGTCAACGGCAATCCCATTCAGGGCGCGAAAGTACTCGTCAAAAAGGGTGGCGTCGCTGTCGAAGATCCTCTCACCAATGCCGCCGGCACGATAGTGATTGATGGTCTGTGCGCCGGGGAATACACCTATCGCATCTCCAAAGAGGGCTGGCAGGTAATCGAGGGCAGCTTCGTCATCAACACGAATTGTGACCCCGTCACTGTGCTTAAGACCATGGAACCGACGCAGCAGGTGTGCTGCAGCGGTGTTTTCACACTGACGGTAAAGGACGCCAACGGCAATCCCATTCAAGGTGCCAAAGTGTATCTCAAAAAATCCGGATCTGTGGTTGCCGATCCGCTGACCAATGCCAACGGACAAGTGGTCGTCAGCAATCTCTGTGCCGGTGCGTATACCTGGAAAATCGTGAAGGATGGTTTTGCCGTCAACGAGGGCAGCTTCGCCATCAATGAGCAATGCGATCCTGTGGTTCGCGAGGCGACCCTGATCTCCGATACACCCTGCTGCACAGGCGTGCTTACCGTGACGGTAAAGGACGGCTCGAACAATCCCGTCGCCGGTGCGGCCGTACGACTCTGGAAAAACAGCATCCTGCAAACCACCATCCAGACCGACTCGAACGGTGTTGCTGTCATTTCGGACCTTTGCAAAGGCTCCTACGGTGTGGATGTCGCAAAAACAGGATACCAGACCCGGGAGTTCACGTTCAGCATCAATGCAAGCTGCGATCCGTTCAACAAGATTGTGGAACTCATTCCCTGAGGCGAATGCCGCAGGTACTCCCTCAAAAAGGCCGCGATAGCGGTCTTTTTTTTTCCTTCCACTCGTAACGCGCCCACGGGTCGCCTCGTCCGGCGATATTCCACGCGCAAAGGGACGGTTTTCGTGCGAAATACGGATTTTCTGCCGATAATGGGTAATTCCTATCGACAGATGCCGTGCAATCGTGATTTTTTTATGTCTATGGCGATAAAAAGAGAAAAAAAATTGGATATGACGAGTCCGAATAACAAATCATCGGGAGAATTTGGAAATATTGTTCAGATATTGCACACATCCGGCGTCTAATCGAGAAAAATTTCTTGAAAGTCTTGCTCAAGTGCTTACGGCTTCATAATTTGAAGAAGAAAATCTCTATCTCTGAGATTATGCTCAACCACAGTGAGTTACAGAGAGGTACTGGATGTCAGAAAACTTCGAATCGGTCATCACGACCATCTGTGAAGGATTCGGAAACGACAAAACCCGCATGATGGATATCGTGCGCGAGGTGCAGGAAACCCTCGGTTGTGTTTCCGATGAAGCGATGGAACTGATCGCCGCGCGTGTCAACACGCATCGCGTCGAAGTGGAAAGCGTTGTATCCTTCTACGCTTTCCTCAGCAAGGAAAAGAAGGGAAAAGTGGTCATACGGCTGTGCGACGATATCGTCGATCGCATGTCGGGATATGACCGCGTTCGTCAGGCGTTTTGCGATGCACTGGGTATCGGTGTGGGCGAAACGACGGAAGACGGAATGTTCACACTCGAAACCACGCCGTGCATGGGTATGTGCGACCAGGCACCCGCCGCCCTGATCAACGAAGAGGTCTTCACTGATCTGACGCGCGACGCCGCGACGCAGATGGTGGAGCAGCTTCGGAACGGGGTCAAACCCGAGCGCCTGCACCGCCGCCTGGGCGACGGCAACAACTCCCATCCGCTGGTGGGTGCTGCCGTCATCAACAATATTCGTAAACGCGGCGAGGTGATTTTCGCTCCGCTCGATTGCGGTACGGCACTCAAGAAAGCCGTGGCGATGAGTCCCAACGAAGTGATACGCGTCATCAAAACCGCTCGTCTGCGCGGGCGCGGCGGCGCGGGTTTCCCGACAGGTATGAAATGGGATTTCACGCGAGCGGCCGAGGGTGACAAGAAATTTGTCGTATGCAATGCCGATGAGGGCGAACCCGGCACATTCAAGGATCGGGTGATTCTCACGGAGCGGTCCGAACTGCTTATCGAAGGAATGGTGATCGCCGGTTACGCGATCGGCGCGCAGCAGGGCATCATTTACCTGCGCGGCGAGTACGCCTATATGCGTCCTTTCCTCGAGGATATGCTGCAGAAGGCGCGTAACGTCGGTATGCTCGGCGAAGACATCGAAGGCAAAAAGGGCTTCCATTTCGATATCCGAATTCAGATGGGCGCAGGCGCCTATGTGTGCGGCGAAGAGACCTCGTTGCTCAGTTCCTGCGAAGGTCTCCGTGGAGATCCCAAGAATCGTCCGCCGTTCCCGGCACAGAAGGGCTATCTCGGCTATCCAACCTCGGTAAACAATGTCGAGACCTTCTGCTGTGTCGCGCGTATCCTCGACAAGGGTGCGGGCTGGTTCTCCGAAATCGGATCCAAGGGCAGCACCGGCACCAAGCTGTTGAGCATCTCGGGTGATTGCAGCCGTTCGGGTGTGTATGAGGTGCCCTTCGGCGTGAGCATGAAAGAGGTACTGGAAATGGCCGGCGCCGCCGATGCCATCGCGGTACAGGTGGGTGGTCCGAGCGGTCAGATGATTGCTCCGGACATGTTCCATCGCGTCATCTGCTACGATGATCTCGCAACGGGCGGTGCTCTGACAGTATTCGGTCCCGGCCGCAATCTGCTGGAAGTCGCACACTACTACATGGAATTCTTCAATGAAGAAAGCTGCGGTTATTGCACGCCCTGCCGCGTCGGCAACGTGCTGTTGCAGGAGCGTCTCGAAAAGATTATGCAAGGTCTTGGCGAACCCTCAGACCTGACCTATCTCGAGGAACTCGGAAGCAGCGTCAAATCCACAAGCCGTTGCGGACTCGGACAAACCTCCCCGAATCCCATCCTGACAACGCTGAAGAATTTCAGGCCGCTGTACGAAGCACTCGTCAAGGAAAATCCGGACGGATTCCAGTCGAACTTCGATATTCATCAGGCGCTCACCGAATCCTCGGCGATCGCGGGCCGGCCGTCCATGCACTTTGCCGAATAATTCACCAGACGACAACGGAATACCGACATGAACGATACTCTCATCACATTCGAAATTGACGGCGTCGAGGTGAAGGGCACGGCGGGGCAGACCATTCTTCAGGCTGCCGATCAGGCCGGCATTTACATCCCTCGCCTCTGCGCGTTCGACGGACTCGAGCCCTTCGGCAGTTGCCGTGTGTGCACCGTCAAGGTGAACGGCCGCTTCCAGGCCGCCTGCACGCAACCCATCGCGGAAAACGCCGTGGTGGAAAACGACACGCCCGAATTGCTCGAATTCCGACGCAACATCATTGACATGCTTTTCGTGGAGGGCAATCACTTCTGCATGTTCTGCGAAAAGAGCGGTAACTGCGAGCTGCAGGCCATGGCCTACCGCTTCGGCATCACCGCGCCCAAGTACCCGTATATGTTCCCGGCCGACCGCAAGATCGACGCCTCGCATCCGGACATTTTTCTGGATCACAACCGCTGCATCCTTTGTGCACGCTGTATCCGCGCGTCGAAAGATCTCGACGGAAAGAATGTGTTCCAGTTCGTCGGACGCGGCAAGCACAAGCACATCGCGGTCAACGCGCGCGCCCGCTTGTCCGATACCGACATCGACGTCACCGATAAGGCCGTGTCGTCGTGCCCCGTCGGAGCGATTCTGACCAAGCACGTCGGCTACGCGATCCCGGTCGGACAGCGTAAATACGATCAGCAGCCGATCGGCATTGACATCGAATTCAAAAACCGGTTCAGGCGTAGGAGCACACCATGTCAAAACCAAAAGTTGCAACAACCTCCCTCGCCGGCTGCTTCGGCTGCCACATGTCCATTCTCGACATTGACGATCGCATTCTCGAGCTGGTGGAAATCATCGATTTCGACAAATCGCCCATCAACGACATCAAGGAATTCACGGGCGAGGTGCTCGTGGGTATCGTCGAAGGCGGTTGCGCGAACGAAGAAAACGTGCGTGTGCTGCAGGATTTCCGCAAGCACTGCAAAATCCTCATCTCGCTCGGCGACTGCGCCATCAACGGCGGCCTGCCCGCTATGCGCAACACCATTCCGCTCATCGAATGCCTCGAGGAAGCCTATCTCAACGGTCCCTCCGTCCACAATCCTTCGGGCCGCATTCCGAACGATCCGGAAATTCCTTTGCTGCTCAACAAGGTGTATCCCTGCCATGAGGTGGTAAAAATTGACTACCACCTTCCGGGCTGTCCGCCCTCGGCGGAAACGATCTGGCAGACGCTGGTGGCCTTGTTGACCAACAAGCCGCTGGATCTGCCCTACGAGCTGATCAAGTACGATTAACCGGACAGAACGGAAAAAGGAGTAGATATCGTGAATACCACTGATAATTTGAAACGAGTCGTCATCGAACCTGTGACCCGCGTCGAGGGACACGGCAAGGTGACCATTCTCCTCGACGAGGAGAACAAGGTGAAGCAGGCACGCCTGCACATCGTCGAGTTCCGCGGCTTCGAGCGCTTCATCCAGGGGCGTCCCTACTGGGAAGCACCGGTGCTCGTGCAGCGTCTCTGCGGCATCTGTCCGGTGAGTCATCACCTCGCGGCGGCCAAGGCCATGGATCAAATCGTGGGCGTGGACACGCTCACCCCGACAGCCGAGAAAATGCGCCGTCTCATGCATTACGGCCAGATGTTCCAGTCGCACTCGCTGCATTTCTTCCATCTCGCCTCACCCGATCTGCTGTTCGGCTTCGGCTCCGACGTGGCCAACCGTCACGTGATCGGCGTCGCCGCCAAGCACAAGGACCTCGCGGTGCAGGGCGTGATGATGCGCAAGTACGGCCAGGAAATCATCAAGGCAACCGCCGGCAAAAAAATCCATGGCACCGGCGCTATCCCCGGCGGCGTGAACAAGAACCTCTCCATCGAAGAGCGCGATGTCTTTTTGAAAGACATCGACCAGATGATGGAATGGGGTCGCGGCGCGCTGAAAATCGCGAAGGACTACACCGTCGAAAATCTCGCGGAAGTCGCACCTTTCGGATCCTTCGACAGCAACCATCTCTCGCTCATCCGCGAGGACGGCGCGATGGATCTGTACCACGGCAATCTCCGCGCCATCGACGCGCAGGGGAACAAGATTTTCGATCAGGTGCAGTACAACAACTACCTCGATTACATCGTCGAGGAAGTGCGTGACTGGTCGTACATGAAATTCCCCTTCATCAAGTCCATCGGTCCGGAAAACGGTTGGTACCGCGTGGGTCCGCTCGCGCGCGTCAACGCCTGCGATTTCATAGACACACCGGAAGCCGAAGCCGCACGCAAGGAATTCATGGCGGTGACCGACGGCAAGCCCAACAATCTCACGATGGCGTATCACTGGGCGCGCATGATCGAGACCCTGCATTCCATCGAGAAAATCCGCGACCTGCTGCTCGATCCCGACTTGCAGGGCACGGACCTCGTGCTTCGCGGCGACCGTCGTGAAGAGGGCGTTGGTCTGATCGAAGCGCCGCGCGGCACGCTGTTCCACCATTACAAGGTGAACGAGAACGACCAGGTGACCATGGCGAACCTCATCGTTTCGACGACGAGCAACAATATGCCGATGAACACGGCCGTCGAGAAAGTCGCCATGGACCATCTTTCGGGAAAACCGGAAATCACTGAAGGTCTCCTGAATCACATCGAAGTGGCCATCCGCGCCTACGATCCATGTCTGTCCTGCGCCACTCATGCGCTGGGCCGCATGCCGCTCGTCGTGCGGCTGGTGGACCACAACGGTAACGAGGTCGCCAGGAAGAGCACCACGGAATGAGCCAGGCGCCCCGCATATTGCTCATTGGTTACGGCAATCCGGGCCGTCTCGACGACGGCTTGGGACCTGCCGTAGCCGCTGCCGCCGAAGCATGGAAGCTCACGCACGTCACTGTGGATTCGGACTATCAGCTCACGGTGGAAGACGCGGCCGACATCGCCGCGCACGACATCGTGGTGCTGGCGGATGCATCGGTGAACGGGCGCGAGCCCTTTTATGTGGAGCCGGTGGTACCAGTGCCCGCGCAAAGCTTTTCGAGCCACAGCGTGGAGCCGGGACCCTTGCTGCACATGGCCCGCTCGCTGTTTGACGGGCACACGCGCGGCTACATTCTGGGCATACGGGGTTACGAGTTCAACGAGTTCGGAGAGCGGCTGTCGCCACGCGCGCAGGACAATCTCCGCCAGGCGCTTGACTTCCTCCGCCTCGCGCTCGACGATCCGCGCTTGTTCGACCTTCCCTCTCCCGGGGAGACGAACTGAGCGGGTGCTGAGCGCATCATTGCGAAACATGAAGAATCATCTATATGGAGACAACAATGAAGGACGGTAAACACGTGATCCTGTACCTCGACGACGATCAGGACATGCTCGACGCCGTGCGCATGATACTCGAAGCCAACGGCTACGAGATGGCAGAGGCGCACAGCGGCGAGGAAGGCCTGCGGGTGTACAAGGAAAGCAAACCCGATTTTCTCCTCGTCGACCTGATGATGGAAGAAGTGGATGCCGGCACCGTTTTCGCCAAGGAGCTCAAGCTGCTCGGCAATCAGGTTCCCGTCTTCCTCCTCAGTTCCGTGGGCGACAGCCTCGACGACAACACCGACTATAAGGCCCTCGGCCTCGACGGCGTGTTCCAGAAACCCGTGCATCCCAAGACGCTGCTGTCGATACTGAAAAAGAAACTCGGCTGACGTACCCCTGCGCCCGGCGCGGCCCCGTCAAGGGTGCGCCCGGCGATGCAGACAGACGTAACGCGCGGCGATCCGGAAGGGTCGTCGCGCGTGTGTGTTTATAGTTACCGTGAACGAAGCGATGAGCTCTGCGACTGAGGTGAGGGTGCATGGCTTGCTTATGCTTTGCTGTTTTAGTTCTCTGGCTCCTTACATTTCTTCGATCGAGCCTGTTACGTCGCGGAGGTGCATTGTTTAAATTATTGAAATGGCTTCGTACCTTACCGGTAAGTGCATTGCTTTTCTAAGGTGGGGGTTGCATCAGGAGCTATTCATCTGAAAAAGCCAAGGAAGTGCAGTCGAATCGGCAATAAAGTTCCCGCGCATTTGCAAAATGTAAACTGAAGTATCCGCTCACCACATATGGCACAGAAAATCAGACAGCTGATCACGGCGCTCACTCAAGCAGGCTTCATTGAAATTCAGGGCGGGGGCAAGGGTTCGCATCGTAAATTCACTCATGTGAAATATTCGGGTGCGGTAACACTCAGCGGTCGACCCGGGGATGACGCAAAACCATATCAGGAAAGACAAATTCAGTTGGCAATCATGGAGGTTCAGAAATGAAAACCAGCGATACATATCACAAATGGGTTGAATGGAGCGAAGAAGATCAGGCATACCTCGGGAAATGCCCGGATCTGATGACCGGTATTCACGGAGAGGATGCGCTCGAGGTATATCGTGATCTGTGCGCCGTCGTCGAGGATATCATTGCGCATTTCGAGTCCGAAGGCCGACCGCTACCTCCACCGCGCGTGCGTCCAATGCGTGAGGTTGCCTGAAGTTCCGCCCGGTTCGCTGCAACAGGGGCCCGCATCACCGTATAGGGAACTGTGATGTTCACCGGGGTCCCTTCCGCATTCACAACACCGACTATCAGGTCTTCGTTCTCGACGGCGTGTTCCGGAAACCCGTGCATCCGAAAACGCTGCTGTCGATACTGAAAAAGAAACCCGGCTGACGTACTCACGCGCGAGGCGCCGCCCCGACAGGGACGCGCCCCGCGCCGCAGACAGAAGTAACGCGCGGCGATCCGAAAGGGTCGCCGCGCGTGTGTTTCTGATGTACTACATCGGTTCGCGGGGGTAACAAGCCCGGGGGAGCGAAGAAATTGAAAAACGAATATTCCTGAACCGCAAAGGCATGTCGATACAGTATGCACGGGTTCAGCTCCGTCGCGGCACATCGGCTTGTCTTGGCCAGGTGGCAGCGAGATACCGACTGGCGCGGCTTACCATACGGCGCTCGACACGCGGCGGACCTATTGACAAGAGCGTTTTTTTTATATTGGTCAAAGAGATGCGTTTATTGCCGTTAAGACTCAGCCGTCCATCACGTACGACACCGTCAGCATAGGAGGACTCTTATGATCCGTACAACCGCCATCGCGATGTTCCGGGCCTTGCTGTAACGCAGTGCATGATCGGGCAAGTACAGGGAGATTACTTGTATCAAATAGGCGACTCTGTTCGTGTGCTGGAACTTCGGGATGAGAGTGGAACACACCAGGCCCACTATGTCAGAGCGACGCAGTATTTTCCGCAAGTTGCGGTAGTGACCGATCTGGGTGAGGTGAATATTCGCGGACAGCAGGGCGACACGCTGGAACTTCCCTTCGATTTTCACGAAACATATATGGCACTTACTCCGGAATATCGGGTGTATGATACCAACACCGTGAATTTCGCCCTTCCGATGTACACGAAGCAATTCCGGTTTGAATCGGGAGACACCTTATACTACGTATTCTCCCCGAGCTATCGTTTCCCCCGCTTTAACGCTACAGGTGGTGAACGGACATTCGAAGAGGACTCCGCTAATTTTTGTGTACCCGACAGTGTTTTGTATTATGTGGATCTCATAGACGCGTATACATTAGAACCTGTTGTATCGATTGATTCCATCCTCTTCGTCCCGGTGTTTTCGATAGACAGCATGCTTATCGCGATCAAGGGACTTCAGTACGATGCGACAATTATCGAGCGCATGGAGAGGTCCTTTCTTCCCGGGCCGCAGCATACAGCAGGATCAGACTATCGATTGCGGCTGCGGCCGATTCATATGCCACAACTCGTGGGGAATTACGACAACAGGGTGCTCTATGGAAGATATTTCTGGAGCAACAGGTTGTCGGCTGCACTCAGAGATTGGGCCAGGGCCAATCCGAAAAGCACTGACCCAGGGGTGGTCCGCTCATCCAGACAGGAGCGAGCACTGCATATCGTTCCAAATCAGCTCACACGCGCAAAGAATGGAATTCTTCAAGTGAGCGGCGACTGGGATATTGCCGCGCCGGTGTACGTTACGGTGCACGACGCGCTCGGAAAGATCGTGTACGGTACGAGGATGATGAGCGAACCTTCCGGCTCATTTCTCCTGACGCTCGAAACAGAAAAATTGGCGGGAGGAAAGTACTTCGTGAAAGCATCACAAGGTACTTCGATTTTTGTTGGTTCCGTCACCATATTCTAGCGGGGGCACAATGAGAGCTGGATACCTCTTGATCGCAATGGTGGCATGTACGCAAATCACCATGGCTGAAGGACCGTCTGATCGAAGTGGATTTGATGAAGACATGTGTTACGGTTCCATTTTTGTGAGAGCGGAGAACACGTCGTACCGATACGTCACTGGTGCCGTCCCATATTGCGGTGAGCTCGTAAGGAATATCTGGAACTATACGAGAGCGCTGCATTTTTGTTTTTGCACCCGGACACTCATGTTGGAGATCGTCTACGACCGGATACAAGAAAGGTCGAGGACCTATTATATATTGTGTGGGCACTGTCGGTATTACGCTCAAGGGGCTGCGCCAATGGAGCAACAGTACGCCCCGTGTGATTATCCTGAAACAACGGCCGTCTGCCATGATGTTATTATTAACGGCTGGGCAGACAACGGCATATGCAGATCCATAACCGAGTTTTGGGAAATACCCTGAGGCGCTGAACATCCAATCCGTGTCGCCTCTCCTGATCTGACAGCAGATTCAGTGCACCCGTAGCAACTCCCTTCCAACAGGAGCATATTCGTGCGCGAAGGGGAAAAAGGAAGTGCGTTCACGCAGCAGGCGGCGACGAGCCGGAGCAATCGGGTTGCTTCAGAAATGAAAACCAGCGATACATATCACAAGTGGGTTGAATGGAGGGAAGAAGATCAGGCATACCTCGGGAAATGCCCGGATCTGATGACCGGTATTCACGGAGATGATCCGCGGGTGGTATATCGCGATCTGTGCGCCGTCGTCGAGGATATCATTGCGCATTTCGAGTCAATAGGCCGCCCGCTTCCGCCGCCGCGTGTGCGTCCGATGCAAGAGGTGGCCTGAAGTCTGCCTTCGTTGCGTCAGTGTTCTGATACACTGCCGTACAATCCGCTCACCGCACTGTCCGCAGGGGAGAATTGAACAACGCTGATTTCAACCACGCCGATTTCGAATCCAAAAACTGTTTCGAAGAAGGAGATATCCATCGTCCGCTCCTCGGCGGCAGAATATCTGACCTTCGTTGCGGCAAGCGGGACCGGCGGCGTCGAAGCGTTGTACGCCGATGAAAGCATCTGGTTGACGCAAAAGATGATGGGGATGCTGTATGATGTGGCAACAGACACCATCAACTATCACCTGAAAAAGGTGTTCTCCGACAATGAGGTGCAGGAGGATTCAGTTATTCGAAATTTTCGAATAACTGCCGCCGACGGCAAGACTTACGACACCAAGCACTACAAGCTCCCGACCATCATCGCAGTTGGCTACAAGGTCAACTCTGAACGAGCCGTGCAATTTCGCAAATGGGCCACCACGATCATCGATGAGTACACCATCAAAGCCTATGTCATGGATGATGAGCGGATTAAAAGTGGCGGCTCCATCCTTACGGATCAGTACTTCGAAGAGCAACTTCAGCGCATTCGGGAGATCCGCCTGTCGGAGCGAAAGTTCTATCAGAAAATCACCGACATCTATGCTACATCCATCGACTACTCCCCGTCTCAACCGCTTTATCGCAGCCACCGAGCGCGAAATTCTTCAGGATGCGGGCAAAGTTACGGCGGAGATCGCCAAGGCCCATGCCGAAAGCGAGTTCGAGAAATACCGCATCGTGCATGATCGGCTGTTTGAAAGCGATTTTGACCGCATGCTCACAAAAGTCAAAGCCCTGCGGAAAGAGGAGGGTAACGATGAGTAAACAAAGCGCTCAACTACCGTAAGTGCACTTCAACAGTGGTTTGGGTTCGCAGCGGGTACCGACAGGGTAATCGCAAAATTAATTCGATCCGCTGTCTTTTCTCTGCGCTCCTTGCGTTCTTTGCGGTCAACATCTCCCTGTGGTTTAAAAAAACGCGGACAAGTATATCCGCGCTCTGCTAACATTCTATCTCCGCGGTCCGTCACTTTGCGATGACGAATCTCCGCGACATTCTCATCCCATCGCCTTCCAGCAGCAGCATGTAGGCGCTGGACTGCAGGCCGCGGGCGTCGAGAGAAAAGCTCGATTCGTCGCCGGGGAGCTCGCGGCTGGCACTACTCTGCACAACCCGGCCGAGTACATCGATGATGTGTATTCGGCACTGCGCGGGCAGAGACAGCGACACACGTACAGTCGCCGTGCTGTTGGCAAGTACCGGATGCGGAGAGGGGAGGGCGAGCGAGGTGGCGACAGAGGTGCCCGCCGCGCTTACCTCAATCACCGATGTATACGCAACACTCCCGTCCGTATCGATCTGACGAAGACGGTATTGCGAAAATGTTACGGGAGCATTGTTGTGCACCTGTCTGTCGATATGTTCCAAGCCATTGCTCGCCACGGCGGAGAAGAAGGCGTGGTGCCGCCTGTCGCTGTCGGAGACGAATACGGAAATCTGATCGCGAACATGCAAGAGGACGCGCTGTGATTTTGACTTTCAGCGACGCGGCTCTTATATTGTTGGCAAGGTAAAATAGCAAAAATAGTCCCTTGTTAGGTCTATTGAGCGGTTACGTGGTCACCGGACGTGGCAGAGTTTGTGGGTTGCGTTCAAGAATACGTTTCAGGCACGTTGTGCGTTGCATTCTGTTAACCTGACTTCAAGCACGGACACGTACCCGGCGGCAGTTGTCGTAGCAGTCCCGAATCTGATACGGAGAGGAAACATGAGAGCGGGTTCCCGTTGAGCAGCCGCATTCGATTGCGTCTTACCGCAGTTCTACGGATGTCGTTGAGAATCGTCATTTGGCATGGGTTGGTTTACGCTCTGGGGCTGCTTTGTCCATCGCAGCTTTACGCACAGGATGATGAGCGATATCCACTAGAGGATTCCTGGCGATGGGTGCGCTTCGGGCAAAGTTCGGGACTGCCGTCGAATCGCGTGTACGATGTTATCGAGGCGCCGGACGGTACGCCGTGGGCCTGGAGCGAAACAGGAATCGCCTGGTATGATGGCTTCCGCTGGCGTGGCCTGGGTTCCGTCCTTCGGGGCATGGAAATGACCACTTCCCGATTCCACGGCTTTATGCGCGATAAGCTGGTTGTCCGTATCGGTGGCCGTGTAGGGCTTGTCGATACAAGTGGAATTGAGTTGCTGCCGATGCATGATGTGTCGGATATTATGGTCAATGGTGGTGATTCTCTCTTATTTCGAAAAGCTGATCGGCTTTTTCTCTACCTGCACTGCGAAGCGGTAGCTCTGAAACCGCCGCCATGGTTCAATTCGCAAGGTAAACCATACGCTGCGTATCCCGACAGAAGAAGGTATTTCTCCGGACCGGGGGGCTTGTACCGCATCTCTGGCAGGAAGCATGAAAACCTGCTTGAGACAAACATGAGGGGGTTGGGAATCATTGCAATCAGCGTCAATAGCGGAGGGGAGGGTGTGGTCTTAATCAATTCGCCCGTGGAAATGCAGGGCACATGGGAATGGGACCTGCACAAGGGAGCAAAAATGACACCGATCAGGTCTCATCGAATACCCCTGCATACAGCGATTTCTGAGGACGGATATGCCGTAGTCCTCCATGAAGATGGCATGTACTCGACGCGATCTGACGGGAGCTGGTGTGCACTGCGGCGGCTGCGGCAGGATTTGAACGATGTTCATAGAATCCGCTTCGCCAAAAACGGGGATCTGTGGGTGGCAACGAACAACGGTCTGTTTCTGTGTCGGCTCTCCTCGGTCGCGGTGCGGAGTTTCCAGTGGCCGGAGAACGATAAACGCAATCGCATCAATGATATCATCCGAGATCGTAATGGGAATGTCTGGTGTGCGACGAGTGGCGGAATTGTGCGCATTTCACCTGATGGGGCTGAACGGAGATGGACCAGGATTCTGGGAACGCGCTTCTCCGTCGTTACCGGTGTCTGTGAAGACAATGAAGGTGGTATCTGGATATGCAGCGGCGTAGATTTTTCTGGAGCGTTCCGATGGGACGGTCGGCAGTGGTTTAAATACGAAACACATGCGAACGGGAGGGCTGCGAACATTCACAGGATATTCCGCGGACGGGGGGACCGTCTTTGGTTTGCCGGAATATCTCCGGATTATACCCTGGCACCGGAGGACAATCCGGGAGTATTCGTGTGGGAGCGCGCAGTACTGCGTCACTGGGAGCATAGCGATGGATTGCCGCATAGCCGGGTATACGCGGTCAACGAAACGTCCGATGGGACGCTTTGGTTCGGCACGTACAATGGCGTCGGAAAATTCAGGGATGGTCAGTGGACGATGCTTGCTCAAGGCGCTCGTCCCGGCTGGCGCTACGTGATGTCCATTACTCCACATTCCGACGGCAATGTGTACTTTGGCATGGCGGCCAGCACCGCCCGCGGTTTGGGAGTGATCGATGCGCAGGAAAATGTCCGGTATGTCGACGTAGCTGACGGATTGCCGGACAACAAAGTGTGGGAAGTGAAGTCTGACGCAGACGGTCGTCTCTGGGTGGCCTCCGGCAACGGCTTGGGCTGTATGCAGAATGGGGATTGGACGGTATATCGCGAACAGGCAGGCCTTCCTTCGGCGAGCCTTTGGCCGCTGTATCCTTGCGGTGATTCGCTGTATGTGGGTACGAGTTCGAGTGGATGGGTGCGAATCGATATAAGTAAACTACGAACATCTCCTCCTCGTATTGACCTCGATGCGCCCATAGTTGAAGGGAGGGAAGTCCTGCTTTCGTGGACGCCACTGCTGTATTACGGAGGCCTTGAACCCAATCAGGTATACTGCCGGTATCGTATGGATAGTGGTGAATGGAGTAGGTGGCTGCAGGGAAGAACTATCAAGCTGTCCGACGCGGCCTATGGCGCTCATTCTTTCCACATTCAGGCGAGGGGTCTACACGGAGAATATGATGTGCTGGGATCCTCACTGGAATTTTACGTCCCGTATCCTCCCATACTTCGTTGGTACATTCTCGGCCCACTGCTCGTCCTGTTGACCGTGCTGATCTACCTGAGCGTACGGTACATCAGAGGAAAAATTGCCTACAACAGTGAACTGCGTCGCAGTCTCGAGCGCTATCAAATGCTCAACAACCTCTTAGTGAACAACGCCTCTCTGAATCGTGAATTACAGCATAGCGAGCAACGATATCGGATGACCACTGAACTTATGTCCGATTTCGCCTTTGGCTTCGATGTTTCGCCCAATGGTTCATGGAGTGTGCAATGGATGACGGAGTCGTATTCACGCTTGACCGGATATAGTCTGGATGAAAGCCGCTACACGGGATTCATACGGAAATTCATCATATACGATGATTTTGCGAAGCTCATCGAAAGCAGGAGGAGCGTAAATCAAGGTCTCCAGGTACATATTGAATATCGTGTGCGCACAAAATCCGGCAGTGTGTTGTGGCTGGAGAGCGAACTCAGTCCTGTAAAAAATCCGGAAAGCGGTGTGGTAACGCAGGTGTACGGCATAGCCCGCGATATCACGCAGAGGAAGGCAAGCAGCGAGCGATTGCGATGTCTGGCGGGTGATCTCGTGCAAACGGAGGAAAGGGAACGGCGTCGCATGGCCACCTTTCTGCATGACGTCATCAGTCAGTCGATTGCACTCGCATATCTGAAGCTTCACCGCTGGCAGAAGCGTGCCGCACCGGATGACGCGGCTCTTGACGAGGTGCGCGGCATGCTGGATCATGTCATTGAGGACGCCCATACCCTGACGTTTGACCTGTGTCCCCCCATCATCCACGAGCTCAATCTCGCCGAAGCAATCACCTGGCAGGTTCGCCAGCTCCAGAGGCAGCATGGTGTGGAGTTGTTGACATCATACAACGGCATTGACGTTCGGGTAGACCCGGAGCTTCACGTACTCCTGTTCCGCGCTGTGCGGGAATTGATCGTAAACGCTCTCAAACATGCACAAGCCCTGCATATTCGTGTGGAAGTGCAGCGCGATCTCGACATGGTGATCCTCCGCGTGATCGACGATGGCGTCGGCTTTCCGACCGGGCAATCCGATGCCGGGGATGAAGAAGATCGCGGAGGATTCGGTTTGCGCAACATACGGAGACGGCTCTCCGACTTCGGCATCGACGTAGTGGTGGAGAGCACACCAAGAGAGGGAAGCGCGGTATCGTTGTGTGTGCCATTGGGCCTGATTCGCTCCCTGAGTGAAGGCGGCGGAGATGGAATCTTAACGACCGATAGAGAATCCAAAACGGAAACAGAAAGCAAAACGGCAACGGCGCACGATACCAGCATAGAGGAGACCACATGAGCACACGCATTCTTCTTGCCGACGATCATCACCTTATGCGCGAGGGGCTCCGCAGCATCATCGAACAGGATTTGAAGATGCGGGTGGCGGGACAGGCCGCGGACGGCATCGAAGCAGTTGCATTGGCGGAGACGCTGAAACCCGATCTGGTGATTATGGACGTACACATGCCGCATCTCAACGGCATCGATGCCACGCGCGAGATCAAAGCAAGAGATGCCACCATCCGTATTGTCGCGTTGTCCATGCATAGGGAGCAGCAATTCGTATCCGACATGTTCCGCGCCGGCGCCGATGCGTATCTCCTCAAGCATTGCGTCCTGGACGAGCTCGAAACCGCTATTCGTACCGTCCTCACAGGCAGAAAGTATCTCAGCGCCGACCTGACCAATCTCGTTATCGACGACTACGTGCGTCACCTCGACGCCGATGCCATCGCGCACGACGATGGTCTCACCGCCAGGGAGCGTCAGATCCTCCAGCTCATCGCCGAGGGGCAGTCCACCAAGGACATTGCCGTTCTCCTCCACCTCTCCGTCTCCACAGTCGAAACCCACCGCCAGCATCTCCTCACCAAGCTCCACGCCCACTCCATCGCCGAGCTCACCAAAGCCGCCATCAGGATGGGACTGACGGGGGTGTGAGAGCAGGCATGGTTGCTTGAGCGCGTTTTCCACGATGCGACATCGTGGAAAACGCTATTACTCGTGTGCAAGCAAACACATCGAAGTGCCTCCCGTTGACGATTTGCCGCATTCACTAAAGCGGTGAGCCCGGCTGTGTCCACTCCAAATCCGTTCCCGCTTCTGGCGGATTTCGTGGTAAACAATCATGGATAGCGCTATCGCGTTGTTGATTTGATACGAGGCAATTTACTCGTGTCATTCTGGAGCTGCCATGGAAATTGATCATCAATCATACGCATAGTGCGGAAATGCTCAAATTCCGGGCAACTTCGTACGGGCTCCGCTTAGAGAACATCTGCGGCGGAGGGTAAGGACGGAGCAACCAGCACGCCGCTTCTTCATTGATGATCGATTAAAAGGCAAAGGAAAGGCAAATGAATAACATCAACAGCGCCTTTAAATGTATTGTACTAATCGCTACAGTATGGATGCTCCTCCCCGCCGTCCTCGCCGCCCAGGACTGGGCCTGGATGCACGGTACCAGGACAATAAATGAAAGAGGGATCTATGGCACATTGGGACTGCCTGATTCACTTTCGACGCCGGGCAGCCGCAGTGGCGCATTCACCTGGAAGGCCAAGGACGGCACCTTCAGGCTGTTCGGTGGAAACACCCGCATAGCGGGACTTGTGATTCACGTCTATAACGACCTCTGGAAATTCGATGCGAACACCAATTTGTGGACATGGATGCACGGTCCGGACAGCGTCGATGATCCGGGACAATACGGAACCCGTTCAATGTCATCTGCCGCGAACGTCCCACCGGGGCGCGAAGCAGGCGTGAGTTGGGTAGACAGGAACGGGAATCTCTGGATGTTTGGCGGAAGTAAGGAAACAACCTCCGGCCTTGGAACCGATTATTTCAATGATCTCTGGATGTTCGATGCAGAGCGAGGGGAGTGGGTTTGGATGCATGGCTCGAACAAGGTCGACCAGAACGGTGTGTACGGCACAAAAGGTCTCCCGAACGGGGCGAACACACCCGGCTCACGCGAAGGTTCCGTCGGATGGACGGACCTGCTCGGTAACCTCTGGCTCTATGGAGGAAGAGGTGTTCCATTCAGTCAGATCACATTCAACGACTTGTGGAAATTCGACGCTGTTCAAAAAACGTGGACCTGGATGCAGGGTGATGACAACACCAACAAACTTCCGGTGTACGGCACGCTGGGAGTACCCGCATCCGGAAACCAGCCCGGTGGACGGTTCTCTGCGACGGCATGGAGCGACAGCGAGGGAAATTTCTGGCTCTTCGGAGGTATGAGCGTGGAGGGGTCGGTGACATATAAAAACGATCTGTGGAAATTTATGCCGAGTACAGGCCAATGGACATGGGTACACGGGCCTAAGGAAACAAATATTGCAGGGGTTTACGGCATGAAAGGTGTGCCCGATCATGCCAATGTTCCCGGCGCCCGCAGGAACTCCGTCGGCTGGACTGCCGACGACGGAATGTTCTGGCTTTTCGGTGGGGAACATTACGACAGTAAGTCGGGCAGATTTCACCTGCAGAATGATCTCTGGCGTTATGACCCGCGAAACAACGAGTGGACCTGGATAGCAGGTGCAAAGGAAATGGACGAAAAGAGTCAATATGGCATCAGAGGCATCCCTTCTACCGGAAATGCGCCGGGTGCCCGCAAGGCGGCTGCCGCGTGGGCGCACAATAACAGCGAGTTCTGGATGTTTGGTGGCTTGGGCTATACGGAAATGCTCGCAGGTTTTACCAACGATCTCTGGCGAATAAGCACATTTGTGAACAATGCTGACCGAGTCGACGAGCCGCGGCGTGATGTGTCCCTTTCGCTTATCGGTTCGGAACCGTTTTCAAAGAGGTTTACAATATCCTGCCGCGCCAGCGGCAATCAGTCGTTCCTGCTTGAGATTCGAGATCTGCATGGTCGGCGTGTACACCTGCTGACTGAAGGCATCGGCGCGCCCGAAGAACGTATCTTCGTCTGGGACGCGAGCGCGATGCCGCCCGGCGTGTATTTCTGCTGTCTGCACGTAGGTGAAATAATGAAGACGATGAAAATCCTGCTGCTGCGTTGAGGTTCAGGTCAAGAGATTCGAAAACGTTAGCCGGAAGTACACAAGACAAGCTCTTCATTCGCTATGTCGCATCGCTACGTTTGTATCGAGGGCAATGTTCATACCAGCTCCAGGCTTGATCGTACACCTGATACAGGCAGCGGAGCAGAGCGATGGATGTGTGATGGTCAGACAACAGGGCCACCTGAAGCACCAAAAGCTTTTACCGAAGTCACCATCAGCATGGGGTTGATGGGGATGGCAAAGCAGGCATAGCTGTTTGATCGCGTTTCCCACGATGCAATATTGTGGATAACGCGATTATTCGTTCGCAACGAAACACGGCGAAGTGCCTCCCATGGATGATTTGCCGCAGTCAATGAAGCGATGAGCCGGGCTGTTTCCACTCCAGATCGTTTCTGCTTCTGGCGTATTTCGTGGTAAACAATCATGGATATCGCTATCGCGTGGCTGCATGAAGCAACACAATTTACTCTTGTCATTTTATGCGCGTCATGGATCTTTGATCATCAGCCAACGGCGTTATGAATACTGATCCCGTCATCACAAAGCTTATTTACCCCGATCCCTTCGAGCCAGCCGGTTTGGAGGTGGATTTGCCGGACGACGCTCTGGTCACCGTCACTGTGACGGACGATGCCGGCACCATCATCCATACCGTAGTCAATAGCGTACCCATGCAAAAGGGCAGACACACAATCTCCCTGATCGGTGGCGTAGACCGGCGCGGTCCGCTGTATTGTCGTCTCACCGCCGTCATCGGAAGCGAGACGGTGCAGGTGGTGAAGGGGTTGTGATGGAAAATCTCACTAGTGAATGCTGAAGATATCGAGTTGCAGGTGAAGTTCATGAACCCATAAACCAAACATTGCCACAATGAAGCTTCGGCTACGATTAGAAAATGTGTTTATTGAACAGTGTATAACCGCTTAGCATCTGTGAATTCCGGTATCACAAAGAGGTGAATCATGAAAAGAATGCTTCAATACTTGGGGTTCACAGGCTTGAGTGGCCAGTCATCTCCTGCGAAAAAATTGATTCTGATTGGAGTGGCGCTCTGCCTGCACGCACCTCAGGTGATGCTGGCCCAGCCTGTCTGCGGCACAAATTATGCGCCGAGCACAGCTTTTCCTGTCCAGCAGGGAGAATGCTGTTTCGATCTTGGATTGTACACCGGTTCGCTCACTCCGACGGCTGTAACTATACAGGCTGTGGGTAGCACGGGACCACAGATTGGATCTGCAACTACGACGATTACATATTGGACGGCGACGAACGTAACATCGTCGTACATCCGTTATTCTGGTGTATCGACTCTATTAGACTGTGACGACCACCACAGACAATTTACCTTTTGCGTCACCAATGCATACGGTGATGTCACATTGCACTGCCAGGTATGGTCAAATAATACGATGATTAAAACATGTGACACCACCATCCACTGTTGGGACGATCCTTGCAATGACATCGACCTACTGAAGACAGGCCCATGCTCGTGGGACCTGACCTTTGTAAATACGAATTATGGAAATTTCGCAGTAGATGGATTTCATATTTCCGCAATATCACCTTCAGGCGCAGGGATAAGCCTTCTTACACCTCCGTCCGGCTGGAACCTGACTTCTGAAACCCCGCAAGCATTCACTATTGCGCCGGACGATCCGAACGACGCTATCCCGGCGAATGGTACTTTGCAAGGCCTGACCTTCACGACAGACGTCACCTGTCAGCCAGTGGAATTCATGTGGAAAACGGTCACCAGTGACCCAGCAACGAGTGACAGCACGCTCTGTAAAGGAACGGGGACTATCACCTGCTGTGATTGTGAACCCGGAGTTTTTACGAAGATTCCGTCTGGATCAACGGGTGATTGCTGTTTCAAGTTCGAGATACTGAACCAGAATCCCTACCTGAAGGACGTGACCGAAATCCAATTCACGGTAATCGGCGGCGGCGTCATCAGCAATGCCAGCCACACCGGAGTCCCAACTTTCAACAACAACGCGCCAGGGAATACTGTTACATTCCAAAACGGTACCATCCCTCTTGGAACGACTGGAACCGGATTTACCTTGTGCTTTGACAATATCCCATCCATGCCCTTCACGGTGGAATATTCGACATACTGGACGAACGGAAGCGAGAGGCGCTTGCTATGCACATTTCAGAAGGTACTTGAGTGTTGTGATTGCGAAGGGAGTTTCGTACCGCTGCCAGCGATTCCAGGCTGTGGTTGTTTGTATGAATTGAGCACCATCAATCCAGATCCGATAAATAAGATTGTCCTGTCGATTCCGTCAGGCACCTTCACCTGCCCGACTGTTGGTAGCTCATTGGCGGGATGGACTGCGAGCGCGCCGGGGGGCAGTACGATAGAATTTACCGCGCCTACGAACACCAGCCTTCCCGCATGTACGTTGGGGAAATTATCCTTTGGAATTTCAGAAACAGCATTGGTGAAGTACGAGACGTTCTTTAACTCGGAGCCAATTTGTGACGGCAAGGAACTGCTGACGTGCACGCCGCCGCCGCCATGCGATATACAGTGGAGCACCTTAACACCTGACGCGAACTGCCCATGCAGATATAAAGTTTCAATATCCAATCCCGATGATGTCGTAAAGATCGTGCTTGAGTCACTCGATGCTGGAGTGAATATCACTTCAGTCTCTGTCCTTAGCGGAACGCTAACAACGATTTCAGGGGCGTTGCCGGGGACGCAGGTGGAGTTTATCGGTGGGACTGCGGGAGCAACTCTCCCGGCTGGTAGCACTCAGGAAATTGAATTCTGCATGGATGGCTCAGCGGACGTTCAGATTAAGTCATATGAGACGATCGGCATGGTGGTCTGCTGGGATAAGACCACTTTGATCTGCAATCCATGCAGCTGCGAATTGGAAGAGCTGCCGGTAATAGTACTGGATGACTGCCCATGCGCAAAACGGATTCGTATAGAGAATCCTGATCCGGTGAATATGATCGTTCTTACTGCGACTGGTGGACAGATTATGGATGTGAATCTCGGGCCACAGTTCAGCGGCTGGCAGCAAACCATGTTACCTTCATCAACAATCACGCTTGTGGCTGCAAATCTCACACCGTCCCTCCCGGCTTGCACAGACGGATTCCTTGAGATATGTGTCGACCAGCAGTGCACCGTCGCCATTGAAACATTTTTCAAGGATCCCGCAATCACAACGCCGATACCCGTTTGCGATTGGGATATAGAGATCAAATGTAAGGTGAAAAACTGCTGCGACCCGGATCATTGGAAACACAGCGCAATCCCGCATGACGTCAGTTGGGACGCGTTTATTACATCCGGTTCACCGCCGGTGATTTGGCCGCCGACAGCGTACGTTGTGCTGCACTTGACTTCGGACAAGCCCGTAACGCGTGTTTCAGTGATTAACGAGCGCACCTGGATTTCGGCGCCGGGCATACCCCCGAACGGAACAAAGGATGTCACAGGCTATTTCTGCGGCGCTCGGGCCTCTTCCATTCCCATGATACCGCTAGTTCCGGGTACGGGACCATGGTCAACTACACCCATTCTTGGCACAGGCGGCTTCGGGTTGCATGATTTGACCGTCGGCTCTTCCGTTGCACTGCCATGGATACTTGGGGGAGGTCCGCGTGTAATCACGTGGAATAACGTTTCCACCACAGGTTCGGACTGCGCCGGAAGCCCGAGCTGCAATCTTGGGTCGCCCACTCCGATTGTTGTTGCGATCGGCTGGAGACCGGGTGAGATGCCCACGGTTCAGGATCGTCAATTCAACTTCAGAATGCGAGTGGAATTCACGAACGAGGATTGCGTCACCTGCTGGGACATCGTTGATGGCAAGCTTGCTATCCCGAATAGCGCCTACAACAGCAATCCAACGCTGTGTTCCTCGCAACTTTCGATGACCAACGCAACCGACGGCGTGCTCTCTATATCCGTACCAGACACCGAGCATATACCCGACGATCTCAAGCTGATCCGCGTATCCATGGCGCCGGATACGTCGGTGAGAATTACCTCCATGCGGAATGAGACGACTGGCAAGGCTGCCATCGTGCGAGATAATTCGGCCGCAATATCGGTAGATATCGGGAAGGGGCAAAGCGTGAGATATACTATCCGTTACGACAATCCGCAGCCTGTCCTGCTGATTCCCAACTCGCTCCTTCTGAGCGGGGTGCGTGGGTCACCGCTGGACAGCACCGTGTACGAAGCATTCGAATTGCCAACGAAGGTCGTCGGAAGAGTCCCTGTGCAAGCATCCGACCCCTTGGATTCACTTCTGGTGTCAGAAGCTGATTGTCCGTCCGTGCGGACAGTCAAGATGCACCTTATGAAACCGAGAAATGGAGAGATCCAATGGGTCATATGGAGCGACGTATACCGAAGCCGGATACTCGCTACTGGTTCGCCGATATTTACAGAGGACGCGGCCAAAGGACAGAGAAGCATCAAGTCGGGGCGGCACCGGATCTGGGGGCTTCCGGATACGTCTACATGGAAACCGATGCGGGACAAGGCTCCGGATTTCCCGTTGCAAGCCGAGGTTTTTCTGACGCTGTGCAGTCCCCCGAATGAGAAAGTGGAAATCAACGTGGTCAAGATTACCGCGAGCGGGGACACGCTGTCCTTTGTTACAGTGCTGGTAGATTCAATTGTGCAAAGCATCGGAAACCAGGACCGTGATCCCGTACCGATTGCTCGTACACTCTTAATAGCACCGGTATATCCAAATCCAGCCAAAGAACATGCGAGCGTACAGATACGTGTTCTTAGAGCGGAACAGCGGGTTACACTTAGCATTAAGGACATGGCGGGACGCGACGTGCTGCGTCTGTTCGAGAACGAGCTTCTGACCATCGGAGATCATCTGGTCTGTTTAGACCTGGATGGACTTCCCGCCGGAGTTTACCATCTCGTCGCGAACAACGGCGGCAATATTGCGACCAGACCTCTCATCATTGTTCGATGAGCGCAGGAAATGAATTCCCGGTTCGTACCAACGACAACTGAATTGATGAACTTCCCGGTCAAAGACAGAAATCGGAGATTCGAAATGCAGAAGCATATATTCCACGCTATCATAGTATTTGCGGTAGTCTCATTTCTAGCCGCACCCCGTTGCGCTTCGCAGAGCAACACCACGCCCGAAGTGGAGCTCGACGGCTTCCGTCTGAAACTTTCGGTAAGTGATCTGGAGATTCTGACAGGGGAGCAGTTCTCCTACCACATTGATTTTACAATTCCTGGAGGAGCGTCGGGTGTCAAAATTGCATTGCAGATCCCGTCGGGTTTGGAATTCATCGGTCTTACATACGATCAGGCCGCCTCGGGGAATCCGGCTACTGAGCCTCCATCACTGCCTCCGGTCTACCACCCTTTCAACGGTGATCTGGGAATTGATTGGGGCTCAGCGGTTTTCGCGCAACCCTTGACAGGCCTCTTCACCGTGAGCGTTCGTTACGCGACAGGCAGCACATGCCCGGGTCCGAATAACGCGGTGAATTGTTTTGCACATCTTCACGGTGTGATTGACAATCAGGCGACGGATTTAAGTACCGATATATTGGGGACAGCACCCCTGATCGTTCCCAATCCGTGGAACATCAGTAAAGTCGTACTGGGTGCATCAACCGATGCAGATTTTCCCGGATGTGAGCAAGGTGTGAGCGGAAAAGTCGTCAGATATAGATGGCGACTTGCGCAAAACGACGGCACGACAGGTCAATTGGACCTGACTAATATAATAGTTACAGACGATCTGGGGCAGTATGCTGAAAGCGTAGACCTTGTCAACACTTACGACGCATCATCATCAATTGCAAGTGTAACACAAACCAACAATCCTAACCTAACGCTAACCTGGTCGGTTAACCCGCTTGCAGCCAACGGCAGCAGTGAAGCATGGGTCATCTACGAAGTTACATATGCACCTGGGGCTACCTCTCCGCAGAAAAACAAGGTCGAATTTGAAGGCAACCTCGGTTCATCCACGTCAAACTGCGGTCAACTCACTGGCGAAAGTAACGAGACCTGCGTGCGCTTGGAACGACCGGGCGCTGGATTTATTGATAAGGGCGTATATACGCAGGGGCAACCCGGATGCAGCGGATTTTATCGGATCCTGTTCGTGAATAATACTGGGTACCCCATACCCGCAGATCAATTGGTGATTCATGATCCGTTCGCAGTTGACCTTGAAAATTTTGGCCCCGTGGATTTAAATTCTTACGCGTTCACAAAGTTTTTAATTACACATTCTCCTACAGATATCGAGCCATGGCTAACGCTAACAAATTACGTTGAAATACCAGAAATCAATCCATCTGAGGGATATATCATCACGGTCCCTTTCATGATCAAAATTGGCGTTTCACCTGGTACGCTAGTGGAGAACAAGGTTACGGCAACAAACGGGGCAGATCAATCCTCCGCGTATGTAAAATTCAAAGTCAAGAGCGACAAGCCAATATTGTGCCTCAAGAAAGCGGTCTGCGGCGAACAGCCCGAGTATCACCCGGGCGATGTGCTGCGCTTCAGGATTGGAATCCGCAATATCGGATCTACAGTTTTACTAGGCGCATCCATCACGGATGTCCTGGATCAGAATCTGGAGTACCTCGGCAACGAATCATTTTACTCTACGACCAACTGGGATGAGGCTTGCTCTCCGACAGGGCCTGTTAATTCTTGGGCCCCGCCCTTCAGTGTTGTCGGAAATCAACTCGAAATAGGAGCATTCGACCTGGATGCCTCGTGTCAGGATGTGTTCCTGAATATGTGCGACGGCTATGGGAGTGATATCACGACTGTCCCATGCCATTTTATGGAATTCGATGCGCAAGTTAAGGAAGACGCGGCCGTCGGGAACATCCCCAATTTCTTCACGGTCAATGCCACTAATCTAGATCCTGACGAAACATCAAATACCGTGTTGGTCAATGTGGTTGGGACGGCAAGCTTCACTACAGAAACCTCATTCAATGTTCAGAATGTGCTTCCCGGGAGCGCTCCCATCAAGACGCTTCGCTTTGAGAAAGGAGCGGGCACAAAAGTCGCTCTCAGGCACCTGACCATGGTGGATTTGTTGCCTCGCTCGTCAAGTCCTGATGATTACTTTATTGATGCGCCTTGCACCGCTCCGGGAAGAGGCAGCAGTACCGATCTCAGCTACCAATCCACAGTTCAGGTGACGCAGGACGGCCAGTCAGCTTTCCCCGAGCCGTGTTACGACGACGCGGCAACAGGTGTGAGTATAATTCCTCTGGCGCCAAACTCCGGGAGCTACCCGAATTATCCGTCCCAAATGTTTACGACGGACTGCTTCTCGATGATTTCGCCGAATTGGACATGGGGAAACATTTTGGCTGGTGTTCGGAATGTAGGTTGGTATTTTCCCGCTCCGCTATTACCCTCGTCTACGAATGTGCAGGTTGATTTCGTTACTGGTGTATCTCCTAATGCAATGGCTGGCGATGTAGCGTGCAACACTTTCATCGCAAACGCCGCAGTAAGACGGCTTTACAACAGCACTACGACAGTTGATGAACCCATGTGCCAGCAGGAGTCAGCACCGGCCTGTGTCACGGTGGAAGGGCCGCCACCGACGAACTGCTGTGATCAGACGACGTTCCCGAGGAGCGCAAGTGTGATGGAAACTGTTTTCGGTGCTGGAAATATGGTCTTGCCGCCACGGATGCGCATAAAACTCCACGTGCAATCAGACAAACCGGTCACCCGCTTCTCCGTGGTCAACGACAGAACCTGGGTAACCGACGGACCGTCAGCAGCGACCGAGCAGGATGTATCGGGTTTCTTCATCTCCGCGCAAGGCAATTCTTCCGGATCGGGAACCTGGCTTTTGTCACAATCCAGCCAGGCAAATCCGTTGGTCTGCGAGCCGGATGGCGCTAACGCGACCGGGTTGCCCGACCTGCGCGTGTATGCCCCGATGCCGCCTCCTTCGCCGTACAATATTGGCGGACCGCGCGAGGTTGTATGGAACGGCGAATCCGTATCGGGCTTCGACTGTGCCCAGGATCCGATATGCCTGATGGTCAACGGTCTGGACCTGTTCGTGATTCTGGCATGGCGCGCCGATGAGTATGCGGGCCTCGCGGATCCCTACCTGCATTTCCGTTTCCGCTGCGAGTTCACCAACTCCGAGTGCGTAACCTGCACGGAATTCGTCTATCAAGCCGTTCGGCTTAACGATGTGTTGCCGCAGGGCACGACGAACGGAGGGCCTTCGATCAACGCGTCGATCATTATGACAAACGCGAATTCGGGCACTCTGAAAATGTCGATACCGAAATTCTCAGCGGCAGGAGACGACGTTCATATCAATCAACTGGAATTCGAGTCCGCTGCGGATGTCGCGCTTGTCTCAATGAAAGATCTCGGGTCGGGAGCAGTGGCAGTTATAACCGGCGGGAAAGCCACCTTGCCCGTGTCGCTCGGGGAAAATACGACAGCTTCGTACACAGTGGAATTCGATAACATTCCGGCGAAAACGCCACTACTCAACCATCTTGTCCTTCGGGGATCGGTTGCGAATGTACCACCACTTCCGGCTGATTTCGTCCTGCACGAACAGGACGTCGTTGCGCACGTCCGGTTGGAGACCAAAATGGATTCGGTAATGGTCACCACCGATACATGCAAACACATCAACACGTATGCACTTTCCTTCAAAAACTCCAACCAGCGAGGAGAGGAAGCGGCCACGGTTATTCTTGAGAATCCGGTGGGAGCTAAAATGCTCGCCCTCGGACCTCCTTCATTCCTGACAGATTCCAGCAGTGTTCTGCTCTACTGGTGGCTGAAGAAGGACGAGAGCGGAGCGGCCTTGTTGAATACGGATCCCAGGAACCTTTACAGTGATCTGACCAATTACAATCCACCTGCATCCGATACAGCGCACTTCTCTGGTTACGGAGGTCGGATCTACCTGACCGTTTGCGAAAACAGGCCCGGAGAAAGCAGCGTACGCTTCACATCACTCACAGCCGGAGGCGACACAATCACCCGAGGTCAGTGCAACCTCCTTAATCCTATGCCCGGTTATGCTACCGGTGGCGGTGGATGGGGTGTTTCGAAGTCGGTGCCGAGCGAGACCCTGCTGATGAAGGTCGCTCCGGCAAATGAGTTTACGGGCGCAATGAATGCACAGCTATCATCGTCGACGGGATGTCCTTCTGCCACTCTCACACTTGTAACACATGACGGTAGAGAAATCCTGCGACTGCTGGATCGAAGAAATCTGCCTGCTGGAGAACACATCATTGCGTTCGATATTCGTGAACTCGACAGAGGAGAATACAAACTGCTTCTGGAAGGTGCTTGCGGCAGTAAGGAAGTACTGATACTTGTACAGTAGTGGATGATTATATACACGTGTCGATCATGCGACGCACTTCGCGAATAGTGACTCAATGTACTATTTGTATTCGTCTCGTTAGGTACTGTTGTGATCAGCGATATCTGTGAAAAAATTGAGCGCGTGCACGTGACGAGAATGTGAACTGATTTACGTTTACGTCTATATTGTCCTTCGATCGCACACAGCCGTCTCAAGACTCCCAAATACCCTGGGCCGCGACACGTATCTTGGAGTGAGATTGTACGTCATTTGGTCGCCGATGGTGAACTCATCGGGATGCCTTACGGATAACGAAGATTGCTCATCTACCCACACTCATTCCAACAAATCCGGACTACCCCCATGAAGCACCTAAGCATACTATTACTCCTATTCGCCTTCTCGGTCTCCGCACTACTCGCACAGCCGGACAGACGGCCAACTCGCTCCATCGGCAACGATTACAGCATTCGCGCCGGCGGTACGGAACGCGCGGTGCTCACCGCGCAAGGACAATTCGGGCTGAATGTCAATCCGCCGACGAAGTATGTTGACCTGCGTTTCATGGACCAAACACGATATCATCAGAATAAATGGGGCATGGAAGGCATGCTGCTGTACAACAACTGGAACACGACAACGACGGGTCACGGCGCTGCTATTACTCTCGCCGCTATCGGTGGACAAGGAGCGCACATGGCCCGGGCAATGATATCCGGTCAGGTCGTAGACGCAGACCGCATGGATATTGTATTCCAGAATGAGTTCGGGGCACCGGACCTCATGCGCGAATCCATGCGCATCACTTCGGAAGGATTCGTTGGCATCGGTATCACCCAGTCCCGACCAGCCAGAACGCTGCATACGGCGGGCACCATACGCTTCAGTGCGCTTGAATATGGCACCGGCGATGTGCTGGTTGTCGATGACAATGGCGACGTGTTCAGAAGTCAGGCCGGACAGGCGAGAGAAGGACGAAGAGAACCTCGCGCGAGCAGCAATGAGATTGAGATTCTCGAAAGAAGGATTCGACTTCTTGAGGCAGATGTCATCGAACTCCAGAAGGCGCTGCAGCGGCAAGAGCGGTAACGCTATCGCTCTCTACTTCCAACCATGCACTCGTATTGCGTTCATGATCGCAATCTGTAGTACATGACCGCAATCTGTAGTACATGACCGTTACGGTATCCATGCCGAAATTTCCGTCCGCACTCCGGATCACCAACGCGCCGTTCCGCCTCATGGTTTATCGTGGTTTTCGCATCATAAACAGCCCGCACATTCCACTTTCTGGAGATGCATAGATGAACACAAAACTCTTCAACGTGATGCTGCCGGTCCTGGCGCTGGCGCTTATGGCTGGATTTCCGCTCGCAGAGACGCACGCTCAGGAATGGGCATGGCTGAAAGGATCCGACGGCGTGGACTCTCCGGGTGTCTCCGGGATCAAGGGGGTAGAGTCGCCGGACAACACCCCCGGGTGCCGGAAACACGCCGCATCCTGGACCGACAAGGACGGAAATTTCTGGCTGTTCGGAGGCAGCGTGCCCGGAGGATCGCTGAACGACCTGTGGAAATTCAACATCCAGACGCGAAACTGGGTATGGATGAGCGGTTCTATCGCGATCAACCAGTATGGAACCTACGGAACATTCCGCGTGGAGGATGACGGCAATCAGCCCGGCAGCCGTGCCGCTCCCTCAGCATGGACGGACGAAGATGGAAATCTTTGGCTCTTCGGTGGTGTAGGTTACGGGGCAGTCGGGTTAGGGTGGTTGAACGATCTGTGGCGGTACAACATCGCGACCGGAAAATGGACGTGGATGAAGGGCGGCTCGCAGGTGTCGGTCCCTGCGGTGTTCGGCACACAGGGCGTCGAAGATCCGTCGAACAGACCTGGTGGAAAAGCCGAGGCGGCGTGTTGGACGGACCAGAACGGCGACCTGTGGCTGTTCGGAGGCCACGGGCATGTGCCGAACGCTTTCGGACCGATGAACGACCTCTGGAAGTACAGCATCGCGACTGGGAACTGGACATGGATCAAGGGCTCGGCCTGGGTTTGGCAATACAGCATCTACAACACGATCGGAGTCGAGTCGGCGTCAAGCACGCCCGGCAGGAGATGGGGATCCGCTTACTGGACTGATCCGGCCGGAAATCTCTGGCTTTTCGGAGGTCACGGTTCGGGGGAAGCGACGGACGGATATCTGAACGACCTGTGGAAATTCAACGTCGCGACTGGCAACTGGATCTGGATGCATGGTGCCAAGATAGCTGCTGAATATGGTGCATACGGAGTCAAGGGGATACCTGCTTCGACGAATTGCCCTGGTGCGAGATACCTCACCGCTTCGTGGAGCGATGGAGATGGAAATCTGTACCTCTTTGGTGGCCAGGGACATGCGGCTACGTTGATAGGATATATGAACGACATTTGGAAATATCACGTGGCTACTGGAGAATGGACCTGGATGTATGGATCCGATGGAACCGATCTGTTCGGTGTGTATGGATCGAAGGGCGTTGCATCTCCTTCGAACATCCCGGGATCGAGACGCTCCTGCCGGGTGTGGGGTGATGCATACGGACGCCCGTGGTTCTTTGGTGGAGAAGGATATTCCGCATCCTCCTTTGGCCAACTGAACGATTTCTGGGGTTACGCGCCTGTCGCGGTTTGTCGCGATGTCACCGTGCTTTCCGATCCGACGGGCTTTGCCATGGCGTCGGTCGACAACGGTTCCTACGATCCGGAAAACGATCCGATTGTCGTAACGCAACTACCGCCGGGTCCCTATCCGGTGGGTACGACAACGGTTACACTCGTTGTTACAGATTCGAAGAATGACTTGTCAACATGCGGCGCTTTCGTCACCGTGGTGGATATCCGCTGCGGTCAGAACAATAACAAAGTTCTTGTATGCCATGACGGCAACTCGCTGTGTATAAGTCCTCACGCTCTGCAGGCCCACCTGGATCACGGCGACACGCCCGGCCACTGTCCCGTTCAGAAGCATGGCGACCCAACGGCAGCCATTTCACCAGAAAGGCTATCGGTAAGAAATTATCCCAATCCGTTTGGGCCATCCTCAGCGGGAGGAACAGCCGGTACCGTAATCTCCTATGCTCTCGAAACCGGAGACGATGTGCGCCTCACCGTTCTGGATTCCTACGGTCGCGAAGTGGCAACGCTCGTTGAGGAAAAACAGGAAGCCGGTGTTTACAGCACGGAGTTTCGTCCGGCCAGTCTTCCATCAGGAATGTACAGGTACGCACTTCGCGTAGGCAACGTGCTCCGGACCGGAACCATGGTGTATTTGAAATAGCTGCTTCGACGACATCTCGATACGATACGGTTTGAGTCTTACGACCCGCACCGCAACGCAACTTCTCTCCGAATCCTCTTTTTTCACCGGTGTCCATAAATAAAGCGCGGGCCGAAACGCCCGCGCTTTCGATTTCATATGCGTCGCGAAAATTATTTCGTCACCACCACGCCGCGAGCCGTGCGCTGTCCGCCGCGATCGAGCACGAGGAGGTACGCGCCGGGACGAAGCCCCTGCGTGTCGAGCATGATCATGCTTTCACCGGCGGGATAATCACGGGCTTCGGTCAATATTGCTTCGCGGCCCAGAACGTCGAAGACCAGGAGGCGGCAGGGCGAGGGGGAGGGAAGGGTGAAGCGCACCGAGGCCGTTTGTCCGCTGACGAGGGGATGCGGAGAGGGTAGCGACAGCGAAACAGCGGTGGCTGCACCCTCAGCGCTCACATCAATCATCGCTGAATACGCAACACTCCCGTCCGTGTCGATCTGACGCAGGCGGTATTGCAGGGCGGCGGTTGAAGGCGCATCGTCGATCCATGAATACGAGTGCTCTGAATTGCTTCCCATCGATGCGGGGACGAATCCGTGTTGACGCCATGCGGTGCTGCCGGATTCGCGGCGCTCGACGAAGAAGCCGTGATTGTTCACCTCGTCGGCCGTGCGCCAGTGCAGGACGACCTTTTCATCCATGCGCGCGGCCGAGAAGGTGAGGAAGCGCACCGGATACAGGCCCTGTCCGCTGCCGATGGCGAGAGGCATGCCGAGTTGCGAAATGGTGGTGAGCCCGCTCACGCTGCGTGTGTAGGGTCCGTTGCCCGACGCCGCGCCTGCGGCCTGAAGCGGATCCCAGAACATGCCGATGTCGTTGCGTGAGATGGCACACAGTGCGCGGTCGAAACCGCTGAGTTCGTCGCCGGCATTCCATTGCAGCGTAAGCGAAACGTTGCTTTGAGAACTGCCGCTGATAATCCAGGTGCGATTCACGGCGGAGTTGCTGATCGCTGGTCCGCTCAGGCCGTGCTCCTGTACGCCGTCGAGTACGCGCACGGAGAAGTCGCAGGCAGGGGCCGTGTTGCTCATGCTCAGCGGCGTGTAGCTGCTTCCGCTGCCGACGGGGAATACGATGGTGCCGCTTCGCCCGCCTGCGCCGATGTTCTCGACGAGCAGCGACCCGCTGCCCGTGGTGGCGATATGACTGCCCGAACTGCCTCCGGCAATGCTGGCGGTGGCCGACAGTATCAGATCGTGATCTCCAAGTTCGAGCGATCCGGCCTGCAGGATCAATGAGCCGGTGATGTACAGCGTGCCGCCGAGCGCGGTGCCGGTCGAATTGTTCAGCGTGAGGTTGTGCAGCGTCAGAAATGGCACCGATGCCGGTGGCTGAGTGCCGGCCGGTATCACGACATCGTCGCCGCTGCCGGGCAATGCGCAGGGATTGTCCCAGTTGCCCAGATCGTTCCACCTCGAGCTGATGGCGCCGGTCCAGACAAGAAGCGTCGGATCGAGGGGATGCAGTGTGACGCTGGTGGGAGCGGATTCCGTGGCGCAGGTGCCGACCGTCACGGTCACGGTGTACAGACCGGCTTCGGTTGCCGTCCACATGCTTGTGGTGGCTCCCGGTATGGGTGTACCGTCGCGCTTCCAGAGGTACGACGCTCCGGTGACCTGTTGCGCGGTAAGCAATTCGCCGGCGCCTTCACATGCTTCGACCACAGGACCGGTGAGAATCACGGCCGCGGGCTGCTGATGCACAGTCACTACCATGGGATCGGATGTGGTGGTGCAACCGCTTTGCGTCACTCCCACAACATAACTGCCTGACGTACTCACGAGCAGGGTAGCCTGTGAAGCTCCGGAAATTGGCATACCATCGCGCCACCAGGTGTAACTCACGCCGCTGCCGCTGGCGGTGCTGAGAGTCACCGAGCCGCCGCTGCACAACACCACCGGTCCGGAAGCGCTGATCGTGACATTTCTTGTGGTAAAGCTTCTGGCGGATGACCATGCGCTCGTACCGGCTGTGCCGGTTGCGCGCACACGCCAGTAATACGTGACTCCCATGCTCAGCGGTCCCGCCGCATACGACGTGCCCGTCAGCGAAGGCTGATCCACCACGGTCGTCGCGAAGGATGATGCCGTCGACACCTGCAGATGATAGCTGTCCGCGCCGGAGGAGGCGTTCCAGACCAGGGTCGGTGTCACACAAATGTTCGTCGCCTGATGCGATGGCGACGACAGCGTGGGGGTGGCAATGGTCTGCGGCTGAATTCCGATGACCGCACCCTGATAATAGGTGAAAATATTGCTGCCCGGCGTGATGTCGTTCAGGTAGAAATACCCGTCAAGATAGCCGCCCCAACCGTAGTTCATGTGGAAGTAATCCGTGCCCGAGAAACCGTCCAGCACCCAGGCATGTCCGCCGGAACCGTTGGAGGCGGATCCGCGATATATCATCGGCCTTCCGCTGTTGAGTTCGCTGGTCAGGAGAGACGTCCAGGCCGACGAGGAGTAGGAATTCTTCCATACATGCGTCGCGCTGCTGCTGTAACGGAAATAATTTACCAATGCCGCGCGAGCATCCTGTGTGGTTGCGCCTGATCCGGTTGGGGAAAAATCCATGTCCACCGACACGGCGCAGTGGTAGATGAGCTGCGCGATGGCGTCCTTCGCTGTGCTGCTGCTGGAGCCGCTGATGCTGTTCGGCATGTTGGCCCATTGGTACGTCGTGGCGCCGAAGTTGGCGCTCTGCAGCCCGTACGTGGGATGCACATAGCTATACGAACCCTGACCGGTAGTCGGCGCGTTGTAATAGCGCATGACCTGTGCCATGGCGGTGGCCACACAGCCCGCGTACACATAGCCGCCGCTGCCGCCCGTGCTGGTGGGCGGACAGAATTTGTTGTAAGGTGAATTCTGATTCCAGGTTGTCGTCAACAGAGGAGAGACAGCCATGACGGACGATCCGCTTCCAAGATTGGAGACACCGTTTTCATCCAGAAGCTCACGCCATCGCATCTTCGTCTCCACGGGGGCTTCGAGGCCTTTCGCTACGGCCGAGGCGATTTCTTCCGATGCTGTCCGCAACAGCGAAGCGAGCCCGTCGGGAAGTGTGCTGCCATCATAGCTGCCGTTTGATGTGTACATCAGCACCGGGACCGCGACGTCATCCGCACTGATGACGACGACGCCTTCGGGTGCGAGATTCACGATGTAGCAGGTGGTGAGATTGTCCGATACAAGCGGATACACCATGCGCACCGAATAGGCGGGCGCTTCACCACCGCCATGCGTGAGCATCCAGCGTACGGCGGCTTTGCGTGCGGTGCCTTCGTCCACGGGTTCCGCGAACAGATTGCACGTCAGAAGCAGAAGACAGAACGAAAGGGTAGCGGCAGCTTTCATGGCAGGAACCGGTCAGTGAGAGAGAGACAAGTTGGCCATTACGCTCAGCGTAACGGCACAGAATTAATATAGGATGGACAAGACCGGTGAAACAATGGCCAATGCACGAATTAATGAAAATGTCATGTTTCCCGTGCGGGAGGGGGAGTCGGGGGTAAAACACCGGGCGGGCGTCGCCACACTTCCGCGGGTCAGAAGATTCTCCGTCCGCTTTCGGCGTCAAACAAATGGGCTTTGTCCATATCCAGATACACGGTGATGGCATCGCCGCTCGTCGCAGGCGGGGCCGTATTTGCGCGACAGGTGAGACGTGTATCACCGGATCGCAGATACAGGTAGGTTTCGTGACCCAGAAGTTCGGAAAGTTCGAAGCTCGTCGTCAGAGGACGCACGTTTTCGCCGTGCCCGGGATTGATCGAGATGTGCTCCGGTCGAATACCCAGAATGACGTCCGTTGCGGAGCGGTCCGCCAATGCCACCCGCTGGGTATGTGCGAGCGGGAGAGCTATCCCGTCGGCATTCGACAAGGTGCTTCCGTCCGCGTCCGGTCGCAGAGTGAGCATGTTCATGCCCGGACTGCCGATGAAGCCCGCGACGAAGGTATCCGCCGGTTTTTCATACAGCGCCATGGGCGCATCCACCTGATGAATTTCGCCGTCCTTCATGACGGTGATACGATCACCCATGGTCATGGCTTCCACCTGATCGTGTGTCACGTAAATCATGGTGGTTCCGAGCCGCTTGTGCAGCTTTTTTATTTCCGTGCGCATCTGCACGCGAAGCTTTGCATCCAGATTGGAAAGCGGTTCGTCGAAAAGAAACACCGTGGGTTTACGAACGATGGCACGGCCGAGGGCCACACGCTGCCGTTGGCCACCGGAGAGCTCCCGCGGCTTGCGCTCGAGCAGATCGGGGATCTCCAGCATTTCCGCGGCTTCACGCACGCGCGCGTTGATCTCGGTTTCGGGAAATTTACGCAGCTTGAGACCGAAGGCCATGTTCTCGCGCACATTCATGTGCGGATACAACGCGTAATTCTGAAACACCATGGCGATGTCGCGGTCTTTCGGCGCCACGTCGTTGACGCGCTTGTCGCCGATATACACGTCGCCGCTGCTGGCATCCTCCAGGCCGGCGATGATGCGCAGCGTGGTTGATTTTCCGCATCCGGATGGACCGACGAGCACCATGAACTCGCCGTCCTCGATGTGCAGGGACAGGTCGCGAATGGTGGGAGCCTGTTTTCCGTACACTTTCACGACCCGGGCCAGATGCACGTCAGCCATGAGTTTCTCCCCCGCCCCCCCCTGAGCGCTTCAGATACAATTTCCGGAAAATGGAAATCTTCAGGAGGTACAATACGGCGAGCATGACGGCATAGCCGCCGGCCATGTAGGCGAACCACGGATGGTCGCCGATGATCAGATACATGACCGCAAGTCCGGCCAGCAGCATGAGTGGTGTGGCCAGATAGACGAGAAAGAAAAGCAGTGAGTCGCGCATACGCTGAAGGAAATGTTCTGAAAATGAAATAAGTTACTCACGCCGTGCGCAAGTTGAAACTGCTTTAGAGGAATTTCATGGACAAGCCCCGTCTTGGTTTCTGGCAGATCTGGAACATGAGCTTCGGCTTCCTTGGCATACAGTTCGGCTTCGCCTTACAGAACGCCAACGTGAGCCGTATTTTCGAAACGCTCGGTGCGAGTATCGAGGACATCCCCATCCTTTGGATCGCGGCGCCGGTTACCGGTCTGCTGGTACAGCCCATCATCGGCCACATGAGCGACCGCACCTGGGGTCGTCTCGGGCGACGGCGTCCGTATTTTCTCGTCGGCGCAATTCTTGCGTCACTGGCCTTGCTCATCATGCCGAATTCGCCCACGTTGTGGATTGCCGCCGGCATGCTCTGGATCATGGATGCCTCGATCAATATTTCGATGGAGCCCTTCCGGGCGCTGGTAGCGGATGTATTACCCGGGGAGCAGCGTACGACGGGCTTCGCCGTGCAAAGTTTTTTCATCGGTACCGGGGCCATCATCGCCTCATCGCTGCCGTGGGTGTTCAGCAATTGGCTCGGCATCGACAACACGGCTGCACCGGGAGAAATTCCCGATTCCGTACGCTATTCGTTCTACATCGGGGCTGTCGCGTTTTTCGGAGCCGTGTTGTGGACCATTGTACGAACAAAGGAATACCCGCCGGAGAATCCTGAAGAATTCCGGCGACGCCTCGAGGAGCAGCGCGGTGTGCTGCCGGCATTCATGGACATCATGAAATCCATCGGCGCCATGCCGCGCACCATGCTGCAGCTCGCCGTCGTGCAATTTTTCTCCTGGTTCGCACTGTTCGCGATGTGGATATACACGACCCCCGCGGTGACGCAGCACATCTACGGCAGCAGTGATCCTACATCTGCGCTGTACAACGAGGGCGCGGATTGGGTGGGCGTGTTGATGTCCGTCTATAACGGTTTCGCCGCGGTGATGGCCTTCGTGCTGATCGCGCTGTCGAAGCACATGTCGAGGAGGTCCGTACACGGGATAGCGCTGATCATCGGCGGTTTGGGACTCGCCTCGTTTTTCGTGATACGCGATCCCCAACTGCTGCTCGTCAGCGAACTCGGCATCGGTCTGGCCTGGGCTTCGATTCTGTCGATGCCCTACGCCATCCTTGCCGGCTCGCTTCCTGCGGAAAAGATGGGTGTGTATATGGGAATTTTCAACTTCTTCATCGTGCTTCCGCAAATCGTGGCGGCCGCCATACTCGGCGCCATGGTCAAGCACTTGTTCGCCGGCGAGGCGATATACGCGCTCCTTCTAGGCGGCGCCTCCATGGTGCTGGCGGGCCTGCTGGTGCAGGTAGTGGAGGATAGGGGGTAGAGAGTGGAGGGCAGTGAGCGGAGTGCGGAGAGCGGAGAGTATGGCCGTACAAATCGGAAGTACGAGATACGCACTATAACCGTCGCTGACATCTTTTACATTTCACAGCGATCCGCACAGACGTACCCTCCGCTCTTCGCTCTCTGCTTCTTACAGCAGCTCGGTGAGACGAGCGAGGGAGGGACGATCGAGAATGGTCACTGCCCCACGGTTCAGGGTGAGCCAGCCGCGGGTTTCGAACTCCTTGAGATGACGACTCACGACCTCGCGGGCCGTGCCGGCGTCATAGGCGATGCGCTGATGTGTCGCGGCGAGCACCGGTTGATCGGCGCTGGTATTCTGCAGCAGCACATCGACAATGCGCGATTCGACGCTGCGAAAGACCATGTGGTCCACCAGCCCGATGAGTTTGCGTATGGTACCGGACAGGAAGCCGATCACATACTGCCGCCAGAATTCAAAACGGACCATCCAGTCCTTGAACACAGCGGCAGGGACCAGCCACACGACGCTTGGCTGTTCGGTGTAGGCATTCGCGGGAAAATCCGTGCCATGGAGCAGGCAAGTCATCGTGAGAATACAACCTTCACCTTCCCGGATGCGATACAGTGTCAGCTCTCCGCCATCCCGGCTGAGCTTGAATACACGAACGACACCCGATGAGACAAGAGGGAAGAAGTGGCATGCCGTGCCCTCCGCGCTCAGTTCGACGCCACCGGGAACAGATTTCGCGATCGCGTGGCGCCGGAATTCCTCCCGCAGCGCCTCGGGAGCCGTTTCAAGAATTGTAGGTAACGTTGCATCCATGAGGACCTTCCTGGTTGTATGGATCTGCGAAGCGATGAGACTCTGCTCCTTCGTCTATCGCTCGCGTCGAGGATGGATGTACGGGTGCGGTATTCCGGCTGTTCCAGTCGTCGCTCGCATTCGGGTTCGGGCTAACGGTATTGACGGTACCTTCGTATACGGGTGCGGAAAGTTCGTGGATGAGGCCAGGCAGAGCAAACCGTCGGAATCAATGAGAGCCGCTGGCGGCTCGGATTACCGCATAAAGAATTAATAATAGCATCTCCTTGAGTGTCGCGCAAGGAGGTATGCCGATTTGACCCACCGCACATCGAAGGAGATGACGCTTCGCTGCCTGCCTTCGCATGTTGAGCGGCCGTGTGCCGGATTTCACACACGCTATTCATGTGCCCGTGCTCGCGCGAGTGGGCGGAAACAAGCACATCCTACGCGCTTACCGACGCTCCGGCCGGGTTCCCGTATCTGCCGGTTTCTTCGTATTTTACGTGATTGCCCCGCCGCGACTGATCACGCGGGCGGATACGGTTGTCATTCATTGGAGAACACATGTCGGATACATCATCACCCGCATCCCCATCCTCGACGGCGTACGATCCCGCTCAGGTAGAGGACAGCTGGTATGCGTTCTGGGAGGAACAACGCCTTTTCCACGCGGAACCGGAATCCACGAAAAACCCCTTCACCGTGGTCATCCCGCCGCCGAATATTACGGGCATGCTCACAATGGGACACGTGCTCAATAACACGCTGCAGGACATTTTTCTTCGCTGGCGCAGACTGTCCGGCGATCACGCGTGCTGGATACCCGGTACGGACCACGCAGGCATCGCGACGCAAACCGTTGTCGAAAAAACCCTCAAACGCGACGAGGGGAAGTCGCGGCATGACCTTGGGCGCGAGGAATTCCTCAAGCGGGTCTGGGAATGGCGCGGCACCTACGGCGACATCATCATCCGTCAGCTTCGAAAACTCGGCGTTTCCTGCGACTGGGAACGCACGGTATTCACCATGGATCCCGGTCTCTCCCATGCCGTCCGGGAAGCTTTCATCCGTCTGTACAAGAAAGGACTCATCTATCGCGGTAAACGCATCATCAACTGGGATCCTGCCGCGCATACGGCCTTGTCGGATGAAGAAGTCGTGTACAAGGAACAACAAGGAAAGCTTTGGCATATCCGCTATCCGGTGGTGATCGATGGCGCACCGAGCGCAACGGACTTCATCGTCGTCGCCACCACACGTCCTGAAACCATGCTTGGCGACACCGCGGTCGCGGTGCATCCTGAAGACGAGCGCTACACGCATCTCATTGGAAAGACCGTGCTGCTTCCCCTGATGCAGCGTGAAATCCCCGTGATCGCGGACGATTATGTGGAGACAGCCTTCGGCACAGGTGTGGTGAAAATCACTCCCGCACATGACCCGAACGATTTCGAAGTCGGTGCACGGCACGGACTTCCACAGATCAATGTGATGAACGTCGACGCATCCATCAACGAACTCGGCGGCGCGTATGCCGGACTCGACCGCTACGAGGCGCGTAAACGCATTGTAGCCGATCTCGAGGAGCTGGGACTGATGGAGAAGATCGAAGACTACACGCACAGCGTGGGCTACAGCGACCGCACCGACGTCGCCATCGAGCCGTATCTGTCGGACCAGTGGTTCCTCAGCATGCGCTCACTTGCCGCGCCCGCCCTGCAGGTGGTGCGCGATGGCACAATACGATTCCATCCGGAGCGCTGGGTGAAAACCTACGAACACTGGATGACCAATATCCGGGACTGGACCATTTCGCGGCAGCTCTGGTGGGGACACCGCATCCCCGTGTACTACTGCGACACCTGCGGATGGATGGACGCACTGCATGAGACACCCGCATCCTGCCCCTCCTGCAGTGCCGCAGTGCGTCAGGACGAGGACGTGCTCGATACCTGGTTCTCGTCCTGGCTCTGGCCGTTCAGCGTTCATCACTGGCCGACGGATTCACCCGACCTGCGTTACTTCTATCCGACCAGTCTGCTCGTCACGGCGCCCGACATCATTTTCTTCTGGGTAGCGCGCATGATCATGGCCGGACTCGAATTCATGCCGGACATTCCGCTGCCCGACGGTTCGAAACGCAGCGAAGCCAAGGATCTCGTCCCCTTCCACGACGTGTATTTCACGAGCATCATCCGCGACGAGAAAGGGAGGAAAATGTCCAAATCCCTCGGGAACTCCCCCGATCCGCTGGACGTGATCGCCGAGTACGGCGCCGACGCCTTGCGCTTCACCGTGGTGTATCTCGCTCCGCTGGGGCAGGATGTGCTGTTCTCCACCCAGAAATGCGAACTCGGACGCAACTTCGCAAACAAACTGTGGAATGCCGGCCGCTTCCTTCTGCTGTACAAGCAGCGTCTGCAGGACGCCGGCTCGTGGACCGGATTCGGCGATACGGTGGATACCGAAGCGATGGGTATCGAAGACCGTTGGATATTCAGCCGCTATCACGCCACCATTCGCGATCTGCGCGACGGCATGGATCGCTTCCGGGTGAACGAGATGGCGAAAATTCTGTACGATTTTATCTGGCACGACTTCTGTGACTGGTACATCGAACTGATCAAAGACCGGCTGTATTCCGATGACAGCAGCGTACAGCTCCGCACCTTGCAGCGGGCCTTGCACATTTACGACGGCATTCTTCGGCTGCTGCACCCGATCATGCCGTTTATCACCGAAGAGCTCTGGCACAGATTGGACGAACGCCGCGCCGGCGCCAGCATCATGACGCAACAGCACCCTGTACTGCACGAGAGAATGATAGATGCTGCCGCGGACGGTGAAATGAATTTCCTGCAAGCCCTGGTGGAAGGGGTGCGAACCATTCTCGGCGAGATGAATGTGCCTGCCGGAAAATCATGCGACGTGCACATTGCGTGCAGCAGTGATTGGCAACTCGCGGCGGTCAACGAGAATACGCATTTCCTGCGCCGCCTCGCGCGCATCAACGAGGTCCGTTCCGGGATGGAGGTGAAACGGCCGCGGCTTTCCGCCTCGGCAGTGGTGGCAGGCGCTGAAGTGTTCGTCCCGCTGGAAGGTCTCATCGATATTGATGTCGAGCGCAAGCGATTGGAGAAGGAAATCGCCCGCGTCACGGGGCTGGTGAATGGTATTGATTCCAAGCTCGGAAATGCCAAGTTTTTATCCAATGCGCCCGAAGATGTTGTTGCGCGTGAACGCGACAAGCAGGCGGCATTCCGACTGAACCTGGAGAAACTGCATGCGAACCTTCACAGTCTCGATCTGGACTGACGCGGCAACACGGATTGCCATTGTACTTGTGCTCGTGTTCTGGGGTGTGGCACCGCTATGGGCACAAACCGAACCTGAGGCGCCCAAGCCGCCGGAGAAGCTCTACAACGGCTGGCAGCTCAGTCTGTATGGGGGCGGAAGTCTGTTCTATACGAACGGAGAATATAATGGCGTATGCAATTGCGATTTCGTCGGAGATGTGACGAGTTTCAACGCCATCTTTGGTTCGTCCGTCAATATCCCCGTGCATCCTGATTTCGCTCTTTATTTGCGCGCCGGCCTCAACAACGCTTCCACCACATGGTCAACGGCGCGAACGGATTCGCTGACTTCCACCGGCGGGAGCGGGTACGTTCTGTCTGACATGACCTTCGATTATCACCTGTTGAATGTCGACGTGTTGTTTCGTCTCATAGGCAGCATGGACGGTGAACGTGTATACATCGGCCCCAGCTTCGGCATCGTTGGCAGAAAGAACGTGCGCGTCACGGATACGGAGCTGTCCTCGGGCCTGATCCGAGTCGTGGAGGACGGTCCGCTGGATGTGGATCACAGTTTGCGTGTTTCCATGATCATCGGAGCCGAGTACGCCTTCGTTCCCATGAAAAATCTGTACGTGGTTCCGGCCTTCGAAGTGGATTACGCGTTCGGAAAAATCATCCAGGACAGAAGCTCCCGGCCGAATTTCATTCTCCGTCCTACCTATTACAAATTGCTCGTCACCGTCGCGTACCAATTCCTGTGAGATCCCATGCGCCTCCGCATTCTGTTGCTGTTTCTGACGGCGGCTGCGGCCTGGCAGTTTGCTCCACCGCCCGCTCCGCGGGAGATCGCTGAACGCTCGGGAAGGCCTTTCGACCGCCCGGCGGATGCGGCGCGATTTTTCATGGAACAGCGCGCCTGGCCTCAGGGCATTCCGGAGCGGTGGCACGAAAGGGCCATGACGCACGTGCATACGATGCGCCGGCAAGGGCTGAGCAAAGCCGCGGCGGGCTGGCGGTGGCTCTCCCTCGGACCAGACAACATTGCCGGACGTATTCGCGCGATGGCCATTGATCCCCGCAACGCCTCGCTTGTCTATGCAGGAAGCGCAGGAGGCGGTGTGTGGAAGAGCAGTGATCGGGGCAGATCCTGGCGTCTGCTCGACGAGCTCTTACCGAACCTCCGCATCGGCGCCGTCGCGGTGGATCCATTTTTTCCTGATCGCGTCTTCGCCGGTTGCGGCGAAGGGTACGTCGCCTGGCAGGGAGGAGCGGCCTATGGTCGCGGTATCTATGCAACGGTGGACGGCGGGGATAGCTGGCAGCTGTTGGGGTCCACCGACAGAAGCGAATTCGCCTATGTCTTTCATCTCGCCTTTGATCCCTTCGCACGAAACGTCGTGTACGCAAGCACCGCCAGCGGGATCTATCGCAGTCCGGATGCCGGCAATACATGGACGCGCGTTTTCTCCAGGCCGTTCACACAGTTTTCCGCCATGGTGGAATGCAGCCGAACGCAACCGGGCGTGTGTTACGCGGGAGTGGAAGGCGTGGGGGTGTTCCGCTCGTCCGATTACGGTGTAACATGGTCGGGCCCGCTTACGAATGGCATCGAGACGCAAAGCTTTACCCGTGTCGTCGTCGCTGCTGCGCCATCAAACGGCAATGTCGTGTACGCGGCATTGACAGCAACGGACGAACAATGCGCCGGCGTGTTTCGCAGTACAGATGGCGGCGCTTCGTGGTCGCGCGTCAGCACACCGCGGAATGAACTGAACGGAAACACCTACATGGGATTTCAAGGGAGGTACAACAGCACTCTCACCGTGCACCCCACCAATGCGAATGTTGTGTGGGTAGGCGGAATCGATCTCCACCGCAGTACCGACGGTGGCGCAAGTTGGAAGCAGATGAGTAATTGGTATCGCTTCCAGCGCTACCCGTACGTCCATGCGGACGTGCACGCCATCATTTTCGATCCGTATTTTCCGGAAACGCTGCTAGTCGGCACGGATGGCGGGCTGTTCGTGACTTCAGATGGCGGAGGAGCTTTCGTGGAATACAGCGCGGGTATGGTCACCGTGCAATTCCACAGCGGCACGCCGCATCCACAGAGCGACATGGTGATCGGCGGCACTATAGACAACGGCACCCTCCGCACGATGCAGGGCGACGGATGGAGCGACGTCACCGGCGGAGACGGTGGACACACGGCCATCGATCCCGTCGAACCGCGCATCATGTATGGCGAGCTCTACTATCTGCATTTCTTGAAATCCACCAATTTCGGACGCAGTTTTTATCTCAGTATGACCGGGATTCCACGCGCGAGAGATTTCGGGACGTCTGATCGCGTCGCCTTCATCGCGCCCTTTCTGCTCTCGCCTGGAAATCCTCGCACGCTGTATGCCGGCACGTACCGGGTGTTTCGAAGCAGCAACGCCGCGGAGAGTTGGTCCGCTATCAGCGGCAATCTCGCTGGTGACGGATACATCAGTGCGCTGGGACTCTCTGCCGCGGACGCGAACGTGGTGTATACCGGGGCGTCGCGCGGACATATACACGTCACTACCGACGGCGGGGCGGATTGGACCAGAGTCGATGGCACAGTGCCCGATCGCTATGTGACGGACTTCGCAGTACGCTCTACCGACGCACGCCGGGTATTGGTCGCCCTCAGTGGCTTCTCCGGTGGACATCTTTACTATTCGTCCGATGCCGGCGGGACCTGGGCGGATCTGTCCGGCAGCGGTACATCGGGATTACCCGATGTACCCGCGAACACTGTGTTCTGGCATCCGGAAGATGAAAGCACCATCTATGTCGGAACCGATGTGGGATTATTCGTGACCACGGATTTCGGGCAGAGCTGGATGGTTGACAATAACGGTGTCGGAAACGTGATCATCTCGGATCTTCAACTGCGGACCGATGGTGTCTTGTTCATGGCCACCCACGGCAGGGGAATGTACCGGAGCAGCCGGTCCATCCTCGCTTCCTCTGAATCTCCACCTCTGCGGGCAGTCGTGGGACAGAATTACCCCAATCCGGTGTCTCTCTCAACAGGATATGAAACCGTGCTGCCCTACACGCTGACGGAAGAGGCCGACGTGCGCATTACCGTGCACGATGCGGCCGGTCGTCGGGTCTTGAACCGTCATTTGGGCCATCAGGCGCCAGGTGACTATCGTCTGCCGTTCGATGTGCGTGGACTGACGTCCGGACTGGCGGTGTACCGTGTCTATCTGAACAGGATACAAGCCGGAGAGAAGAACATGCTGGTCATCCGGTAAAACATCGTTCCCGTATGTTTTACAGGTCCGCCGTTTCTCAGGATGATGGAAGAAGTGGATCTATGACGACGGTGATGGCAGGTTTTGGAGCGGCACAGAAAGGGCAATCCCTGAGTAAGGCAGAAAGACCAGTCGTGGATGAGAGCCGGATGGACATTGAAACTTGAGCTGTATGGGAGTCGCAGCTTTCTTTCTTGTACCGAGTGCGACCACCTACATATCTTAAAGTTCGTTCTTTTCACTGCTTAGGGAGCATTTTGTGAAATGACTTAAAGAACTCAGTACCCGCCGTGTGCGGGAGTACGACTATTCGAAGCTGTCGAAGCATCTCGTCGTGTTCAAGACCAGGAAGAATGCTGAAATTCTCGGAACGACGAAAGACGGCATCACCACGCTCAGCGACGCCGGACGCGCATTCCTCGATGTGCTCGGTCAGGCGTTGCAGAATTTCCCGTGCATTCGGCTTCACGAAATGAGCATTCGTCCCTCCGAGGTGGAGATGGCCCTGGAGATCACGGAAGTCCGGAATCCCCGGAAAGCGCCGCCGGAGGACAGTGACGAATGGATATACTACCGGCGCATCATGACACTGCCGGAGTTCATGGGGTATCTGAAGATGAACAGCGCGCATCGCATCAACGCGTTGTTCGGCAGGAACGGCGGCGCAGTCTGGGCGCGGCGTTATGCATCCTGCGTTCTGGAGGACGAGGACGTATTGGCCCGTGTTTACGCGGAGTTGCGGGAGGAGTGGAGCCGTGTGGTGGTGGACCCCGCGCCTCAGACGAAGAAGGGGAAGCAGGCCTCCACCCTGGCCGATGTTCTTGCATCGGAATTCGGCGGCACGGGTGCGCTGTCCGTACATGGACGCAAAGGCCGTGCGGTATCGGATCAGCTCGCCGGGGCGATGCTTCTCGGCCGCGTTCTGTTGCTGACGGGCGCGCGGAGAGATGAGGCGGTACGCACTGCATCCAAGAAGGGCGTCGCGCGAGGAGGAGGCGCCGGTGGCATGGCGGGCGGGCGAGGCTCAGTGATCCGGAGCCTGGGTCCTGCCCGGATCTTTCTATCCGAGTAAGCGGAAGCGAAGAGGACATTTTTTCATCGCAAGGAGAAAGGGACAGCGCTTCGGGACGACGGACGTCAGACGGGGAGGGAAAGCTCTGTGCATTTGTCTGGATTTGGGTCCGTCTGGTGAGGGATGATGGTCCGAAAGGGAGGAGTGTGGTGGTTTGGGTGCTGGTTTTGAGGGCTGGGACCTGGTGTGGCGGGGGTGTTTCCGGGTCCTGGAGAGCAAGTGGGCGATACATGAATCGCCCAAATCCGATTCGGGCCTCCATCAGATGGCGATACATGAATCGCCCACTTTCGGTTTCGGCCGTACCCTCGTGGCGATACATGAATCACCCAAATCCGATTCGGGCATCCATCAGATGGCGATACATGAATCGCCCACTTTCGGTTTCGGCCGTACCCTCGTGGCGATACATGAATCACCCACTTTCGGATTCGGCCGTATCCGGGTGGCGATACATGAATCGCCCGAATCGCCTCCGAGACGCTCTCGTATCGCGTACCATCGATCGCACGACCCCAATTTCACTCATTACTCCCCCCAATCCCGTCACTCCGCAAACTGAAGTATCCGGATTCCCGAATACGAATTGGCTACCTTTCATACAGGAGTACTCTCGGATTTACCTCCTGCGCCACCAAATGGGTATAATCCAGATTTTCGGAAACCGCTACTGTTCAAACGCCTCTGGGTACGTTTTTTGTGCGAGTCAACACGTCGATCTCCCGATTTCCTCTCGCGTCTTGAATTACATGTTCCGTGGGACTATTTTGAAACAAATCAGCGAAGTCCCGTACAACTCCGGGTGTACCGGATCCGTCACGAAATTGAGGACGCAGCAATCATGAGCTTCGAATTTACACAAGAGCATATCGAACAGATCGCCGCCATTCTCGGCGTTGAAGCAAAACATTACGGGAATCACTACCGCTTTGAAATCCTTGGGGCCACAGCCGAGCGGCGCGTGTCTTTGGAAGTGTATCCCCGCATTCCCATCGGCGACAGCGACGGTGCCTTGATCAGCGTGTTCACGCCGAATTCCAATTTACAGATTCAGCATTGCGCCGGCGTGGTCGTCAGTGAACTGATGGGCGAAGTCACCTTTTTCGCCGAGGGAGGAGGCAAGCTCTCCGGACTTATCATTGAGCGCGAGGGCGGTTGTTCCATGTACGCAAATGTGGATCGCGAATTACTCTCCGGCGATTTCACCAAGCTCGGTCCCGAGGTCATGCTTTCGGGCATCGCGCTTTCCCTCACGGAAATCATGCTTCCCGACGAAGGCAATGGCGACGCGCAACTCCCGGGCGCTTGACGTTGCCGTCACCTTCCGGACCCGCCTGGGCAGCATTGGCACCGCTTTTTTTGTCGATGCGGCACTATTCGCGTTGGCCGCGCAGAAGGTGAGGAACGCGTCCATTTCCATTACCTTGCTCTCTGATCGCGAGATGCATGCACTCAACCGCGAATGGCTCCAACATGATTATCCGACCGATATCATCACTTTTCCGCTCGAAAGTGATCCGCTCGAAGCCGAGATTGTGATCAGCCTTGACACGGCACGGCGACAGAGCAGGGAATACCGCGTAGCACTGCGCTCGGAACTGGCCCGACTCGTGCTGCACGGGATACTGCATCTGACAGGCTTCGACGATGACACCGAAGAGCATCGTGCTGTGATGAAACGGCGTGAAGATTTGCTGCTTAAACAATGTCCGGGAGTACCCGGTTACAGCCCGGACGCGGAGCTGACTTGACATTCGGACTGCGAAAGCCTACATTTTGCAGGACGTAGTAAAAACAGTGGCCTGAAAATGCAGGAAAGAATTGTTGAAATAATAGTCTATTTGATCCACGAAATGCAGACCGACAAACGCCTCGGCGAAATCGATCTCCGCATTCTCTCGGACAGGGGCTATACGCAAAATGAAATCAGTACAGCCTTCAGCTGGCTATTTGATAAAATTCACCTCGGGGATAATATTCTCTCCGAGGGCAACAGGCGTCTGCCGCATTCGCATCGTATCCTGCATGATTCCGAGCGATCAGTGATATCACCCGAAGCCTATGGGTATCTCATCGAGCTCCGGGAACTCGGGTTGCTCGACGATATGGACATCGAGGTCACCATCGACCGCATTATGATGGCGGGATTCGGAACCGTCACAATCCGGGAGATGAAATCCGTCGTCGCATCCGTGATTTTTGATTACGACGATTCCAATCGTATCGGAAGCAGGCTCATGCTGAACAGCAAAGACACTATACATTAAAACGCATCCTGGCCCTACGCCGGGAAATCAAGGGAACGTAGCGCGGAACCGTTCATCGGTACTTTTTTCATCCATGTGCGAGAATCATGTCGAAATCGTTGATCATCGTTGAGTCGCCTTCCAAGGCGAAGACCATCAATAAATATCTCGGGAAGGACTTCACCGTCGAAGCCTCCGTCGGGCATATCAAAAATCTCCCGTCCAAGGAAATCGGTGTGGATGTGGAGAACGGCTTCGAGCCCAAGTATGTCACCATTCGCGGTAAGGCACAGATAATAAAGGACTTGCAGAAAAAGGCGGCGCTGGCGGAAGCGGTGTACATCGCGACTGACCCTGATCGTGAAGGCGAAGCCATCGCACATCATATCGCCGTGGAACTGGAGAAACAACTCAAAGGCAAGAAGCTGTACCGCGTGCTTTTCAATGAAATCACGAAGTCCGGTATCGCGGACGCGATGAAGCACCCGCGAAATCTCGATACACGCATGGTGCAGGCTCAGCAGGCCCGTCGTGTCATGGATCGCCTCGTAGGATATAAAGTCAGTCCCTTCCTCTGGAAGACGATTTACAAAGGATTGTCCGCCGGCCGTGTGCAATCGGTGGCGTTGCGCCTGATCTGTGAAAGAGAAGAAGAGATCGCTAAATTCGTTGTCGAGGAGTATTGGACCATTACGGGTGAATTCCGTAAGCCGGGTGACGGCGCCTTTCATGCAAAACTTGCGAAGGTGGATGGGCGGGCCCCATCCATACCCGATCAGGCGACAGCGGAGAATCTCCTTCAACGTCTGCGCGCGGAGTCCTACGCGATCTCCGACATCCAGTCCCGTGAAGTTCTGCGCTCACCTGCCCCCCCGTTCATCACCAGCTCTCTGCAGCAGGAGGCATCCAATCGCCTCCGCTTCAGCGCAAAACGGACCATGATGATTGCGCAGCAGCTCTACGAGGGTGTGGACCTGGGGCCGGAGGGTGCCGTGGGTCTCATCACCTACATGCGCACCGACTCGACGCGCATCAGCAAAGAGGCGCTCACGTCCGTGCGTGCCCACATCCATGACACGTACGGGCCGGACTTCCTCCCGAAGGATGCACGCAGTTTCAAGGTGAAAGCAAGCGCCCAGGATGCGCACGAAGCGATACGCCCTACGTCTTTGCAGTACGCGCCACAGGCGGTCCGAAAATTCCTCAATCCTGAGCAATACGCCCTCTACGAGCTGATCTGGAAGCGTTTCGTCGCCAGCCAGATGTCCGCTGCGAAGATGCTGCAAACAACAGTGCTCGTCGATGGCGGCCCGTTCCAATTCAAGGGTGTTGGCTCCATATACACCTTCCGCGGTTTCTTGCAGGTGTTCGACGACTTCGCCGGCGACAACGGGCAGGAAGTGGACGAGGAAGAAACCCTGATCCCGGAAGGGCTTAAGGTCAAAGATACCGTCGAAGCCCAAAGTCTGGATCCCCATCAACATTTTACCAAACCGCCCCCGCGGTACAGCGAAAGCAGTCTCGTGCGTGAGCTGGAAGCCAACGGTGTTGGACGCCCGAGTACCTATGCACTGATTGTGAGCACGATACAAGATCGGGGGTATGTAGAGCAGAAGAATCGTCGTTTACACGCCACGACGCTGGGCATGGATGTCAATCGCTTGCTCACCACGCATTTCGACCGTCTGTTCAATGTCACGTTCACCTCACAGATGGAGGAAGAGCTCGACACCATCGCGAGCGGTGAGGTCCCCTATCTCAAGGTGATGAACGATTTCTACGGTCCCTTCGTGGATTTGCTCAACAGCGTTTCTGTGGACGACGCACGCCTTCAGGAGGAGACGGACGAGGTATGCGATAAATGCGGCAAGCCTATGATCCGGCGCTGGGGTCGCAACGGCAAGTTCCTCGCGTGCAGTGGGTATCCTGAATGCAAGAACGCGAAACCTCTGCCCGAGGATGCGGAGAGAATGAAGATCAACGAGGATTGTCCCAGCTGTGGAGGGGGGCTCGTTCTCAAACAAAGCCGCTATGGGAAATTCATCGGATGTTCGAATTACCCGGAGTGCAAATTCACACGCCCCATCACCCTGGGCTTCAGTTGTCCTAAATGCGTCAAGGGCGAAGTGGTGGAGCGGACCACGAAAACCAAACGGACGTTCTACGGTTGCACCCGCTATCCCGAGTGTGATTTCACGTCCTGGGATCGCCCTGTACCGAGTATTTGCCCTTCATGTAAAAATCCGTATCTTCTGGCAAAGTACACACAGAAGAAAGGCGAATTCCTGAAATGTCCTGCGTGCAAGGAAGAGTTCACGAAGGACCTTGACCCATTCGACCCCATGCAAGTAGCAGCATGACAGAATGCCGATGCTCACTGCGCTGAAATTGTTCCACGAATATCTGCTTGTGGAGCGCAACGCTTCACCCCATACGGTCAAGGCGTACATGCGCGACCTGGAGCGTTTTCACGCCTGGGTAGCGGCGCTTGCCGAAACGGAGGCGGTGGACCCTGATGCAATTGACCGCAATACGATTCGTGCATACATGGGTGCGCTGGCGGAGCAGGGGCTGACCAAGCGTTCGATCAGCAGAGTGATGACGTCTATCAGAATGTTTTTCAAATTTGCTGTTCGCAGAACCATCATCAGTCGCGATCCGACATTGAATCTGAAGTCCATGAAAATCGAAAAGCGGCTCCCCGCCTTTGTCGAGGAATATGCGGTGGCGGCGATGCTTCGACTTCCGGATACTTCGACTCTTGAAGGAGCCCGCGATGCGGCGATTCTGGAATTGTTCTACAGCACAGGGATACGTTTGAGCGAACTGGTTTCGCTCGATCGACGCGATCTTCCGGTGGATACCGGCACTATACGCGTGCTGGGAAAACGCAGGAAGGAACGTGTTCTGCCGGTGGGCGGGCCGGCAATGGAAGCGGTGCGGCGCTATCTCGCGATGCGCGATGCTCAGCGCGGCGGCGATACGCAACCCGTTTTCACGAACAACCGCGGCACGCGGCTTTCGGGTCGCAGTGTCTATACCATCGTACACCGCTATATGAGAGCGGTATCGGAGCAGGCCGTCTGTTCACCGCATGTCCTTCGTCACAGTTTCGCCACGCATCTGCTCAACCGCGGTGCGGATCTCGAAGCAGTACGTGAACTGCTGGGGCATGAGAGCCTCTCCACCACACAGATCTATGCGCATGTCAGCATGGATCACCTCAAGCGCGAATACGCGAAAGCGCATCCGCGAGCGTAAACCATCCACACCATTCCAAGGAGCGTTGTTATGAACGTCCAATTCACCGCTCGGCACTTCAAGGCACATGAAGGCCTTAAGCATTATGCCCTGTCGCAGGTGTCTACGCTCAAGAAGTACTACGACGGCATCGTCACGGGGAATGTGGTTCTCCGTTTCGAGAAAGCCAAGGACTCGGTCAAAATCGCCGAGATCAACCTCTCCGTTCATGGCACGAATCTCGTGGCCATCGAGAAATCTGCCGATTTTTACAAATCCATAGACACCGCCGTGGAGAAGCTGGAACGACAGCTCTTAAAATATAAGGACAAAAAGCGCGGCGTCTGATTGACTCCGGGGCTTTGAGAAGGTATTTTATGGGCGGAATTTCCGCCCATTTTTTATACTCCCATGCCGTCACCAAACGAACCCCTCAAAAACCTGAAGACTCTGCAGAAGCAGAGCATCACCGTCAGCGAATTTTTCGAACTCAATCGCAGCCGCATCAAACTCACATCGGCGAACGGTCTGGAACATTCCGAACGGCTCATTGTCGAGAAAAACCTCCATCGGCCGGGCCTCGCTCTGGCGGGCTTCGTGGGTCTGTTTACCTACCAGCGTGTCCAGGTGTTCGGGAACACCGAGATCAACTATCTCAAGTCCCTTCCCGACGACGAGCGGCAGGCGTCGTTGCACTATCTCCTTGAGTTCGAAATCCCCTGCATCGTTGTCACCAACGGCAGCAATCTTGACCCGGCACTGCTCGACCTGGCGACCGAGCACGGCGTCCCGGTCTTCATCTCCCAATATGAAACCACCCGCGCGACGTATTTCATGAGCGACTTTCTCGACGATCAGTTCGCTCCCCACGCAGCCATTCACGGCGCCTTCGTGGATGTCTACGGCGTCGGGGTGCTGCTCATCGGCAGATCCGGAATCGGAAAAAGCGAAATTGCGCTCGACCTTATCGAACGTGGACACCGGCTTGTTGCGGACGATGTCGTCATGGTGACGCAAAAGGGCGAGGGGATTCTTATGGGGGCTGGTACCGATATGGTCAAGCATTTCATGGAAATACGCGGGCTGGGACTGATCGATATCCGCGCCATGTTCGGTATCAGAGCCATTCGTTTTCAGAAACGCCTCGAAATCGTGGTGCACCTGGAAGAATGGAGCGACAGATTGGATTATGAGCGAACCGGGCTCGATACGCAGGAAGTGGGCATTCTCAACGTCAATGTACCACACGTGCGCCTTCCCATTTTCCCTGGCAAGAATGTGACCGTCATCACGGAAGTGATCGCACTCAACTATCTCCTCAAACACTACGGCTACGACGCCGCCAACGAGTTTTCGCGTATGCTGAAGGATCACCTCGAGCAGAAGGCCAAAGGAGTGACCGAACGCCGCGCGATCGATTATTTCGAGCACGATTTCGAGTGATCCGCGGAGCCGTGCCATCCCGACAGTGCGTCAACGACGATGGCGGGGAAGCGAACGGATCCGGTACGTCGTTCATGGAAGAAATATCGTTTGACTTTTACGACACTTTTCTGTTTTTTTCAGAAGAAGAACACGTCTACACGGCCCGTTTAGACCAGCGGTTTGAGCGCAAATTCAAATTGAGACGGAGGTACCATGTCTCCACGTTTTCTCCCTCTATTCGTTCTCTGCTGCCTTATTCTCGCAGCGTGCGGTAAGAAATCCGGAGATAAAGACCCGATGGGCAGCACAGCCGTCGTGGCTCTCTCCGGCGATGCCGACAATCTTAACCCTGTTGTATCCAATTCCACCATGGCGTCCGATATCGGAAGCGGCATCTATCCCATGATGTTCGATGTCTCCTTCGACCTTCGTGAGGGGAAGCTGGTGTTTGAACCCGCGCTGGTTTCATCGTGGGAATCCAAAAACGGAGGTCGTGACGTCGTGCTCAATCTCCGCCCCGGCGTGAAATGGCAGGATGGCATGCCTGTGACCACCGCGGATATCAAATTCAGTTACGAACTGTACGGCGACCCCGACGTCGCCAGTCCCCGCAGACATTACGTCGAGAGCATGATATTTACGAATGGGGAATTCGATGTGGATAAAAGTATCGAGATCGTGGACGATGTGACGATGATTTTCCACTTCTCCAAGGCTTATCCGCTGCAGCTTTTCCACATGAATCTCTCGCCCATCCCGAAACATATTTATCAGAACGCGGACAGAAAAACCCTCCGCACCAATCCCGCCAATTCCAATCCGATAGGCGCCGGTCCGTTCAAACTCGAGGAATGGGTGCGGCAGCAACAGGTGACTCTGGTGAGAAACGGTCGTAGCACGCTTCCGTATCCCTCGAAGCTGGACAGGGTTGTGTTTCGGGTGATCACCGAACCGACGACGCGCCTGACCGAGCTGAAAAAGGGGACCGTTGATATGATGTGGCCGGTGTATCCAGAGGACGTCCAGGACATTCAGAAGAACAATCCGAATGTCAAACTGGTAACGCTTCCTCCCCGTATGCATGATTACATCGGATGGATGAACATTGACCCGGACGAATACCACAACAAGAAGGTTGTCAAGCCGCATCCGCTCTTCGGTGATCGTCGCGTGCGTCAGGCGCTCACCTACGCTATAGACCGTCGGAGCATTATTCGGGAAAAATTGCAATCCTATGGCGAACAGGCGGTCACGGACTTCTCCCCGATTTTTCGCTGGGCTACCAATAAAGGGCTCGTACCCTATCCGTACGATCCGGACAAGGCGCGGCAGCTCCTGCGTTCGGCAGGATGGACCGACAGCAACGGTGACGGTATTCTTGACCAAGGCGGTAAGAATTTCGAATTCACGCTCTATTACAATGTCGGCAACAAGCGTCGTGAGTACGTCGCCACGGTGGTTCAGGAGAATCTGAAACGCGTCGGTATCAAGGTCGCGATTCAGGGTGTGGAAAATACGGTGCTGTTCCAGAACATCGATCAGAAGCGCTACGACGCCTTCGTCGGAGGCTTCAACATCGGTCTCGCCATCGATCCTTCGGACCGCTGGGGCGATGTGTCCAGTCCTTTCAATACCGTGGGCTTTCAGAATACGCGCGTAATGGAATTGCTCAAACTGGGCTTGCACGTCGTCAACGAACGCGACGCGGGTCCCTTCTGGATGGAAATTCAGTCCATCCTGCATCAGGAACAGCCCGTGACCTTCCTGTACTGGATTAAAGATATCGTCGGTGTGAACCGTCGACTCAAAGGAACCAACATCAATACCCTGGGCGTGACGGACAATATCTGGGATTGGCAAATCGGTGATCCCAATGCAGCGATGACTCCGTGACGCTTTCGCAACGCTTCTGCGTCAGGTAGAACGTGCTACGTTTCATTCTTCGTCGTATTGTGTCAGCAGTCCCGCTGCTATTCGGGCTGCTGACCTTTACGTTTTTTATCATCCGCCTCGCACCGGGCGATCCTGTCGCGCTCTATGTGAGTGCGGACATCGATCCGCACTACGCCGACAATCTTCGGCAGTCCCTGGGACTGAACGATCCCTTACCGGTGCAATATGTGAAGTGGCTCAAGGGTATGCTCAGTGGCGAGTTGGGTGTCTCCCTCAGCATGCACGATGAAGTTGTGCATATTCTTGCCCGCACCATCCCCAACACGCTTCTTCTGACCTCGCTCGCTCTCGTTCTGAATTTTCTTCTCGGTATCGCGCTGGGAATCGCATCGGCGCTGAGGCGAGGGCGTCCCCTCGATCACTTCATCAATGTCAATGCGTTGTTCCTGTACTCCATCCCGGAATTCTGGCTCGGCCTGATGCTCATTCTCGGCATATCGTTGAACCTGAATCTGTTGCCGGCATCCGGCATGCATGCGCCTCTGGCGTTCATGCTTCCGTTCTGGGAAAGGCTTCTGGATTTGCTTGAACACATGATCCTTCCGGTATTCGTTCTTGGCGTGGCAAGCGCCGCGGCCACGGGGAGGTACATGCGAAGCAGTTTACTTGAGGTCATTCATCAGGATTATATTCGGACAGCACGGGCGAAAGGCTTGAGCGAAGTGCTTGTCATCGGCAAACACGCGTTGCGTAATGCGCTCATTCCGATTATCACCTTGCTGGGACTGTCGCTCCCGTTTTTGCTCGGGGGAGCCGTCATTGTGGAATCGGTGTTTGCCTGGCCGGGCATGGGGAAGCTCACCATTGACGCAATCTTCGCGCGGGACTATCCGCTGATCATCGCATGCACGCTTGTTTCAGGCGTCATGGTCATTGTGGGCAATCTGCTCGCGGACATTCTCTACGCGTTCGTCGATCCGAGGATTCGCTATGACTGAACGACGCGGCTTCGGAAAGTTGTTGCACATTCTCGGACAGCACGTCCCCGGGATCACGCAAATCCGCAGAGGACGGCGCCTTACCGGCTGGCTGTTGCTGTCCTACCTGGCACTTTTCCCGGTTATCATCATCGGCCGCTTCGGGTACTTCATCGACAGTCTGATCTCTCTTGCCCTCACTGCGTTTCTCCTGGTCTTCGACAGCATAGATTCGTCCCTGCTGCTGCGCGAGGATACGATCGAGCATTGGATCGCCGCGGTATTCCTGCTTGTCATGCCTGTGCTGCTCTGGTATCTCCACAGGCGCTATCTCCGGCGGAGCGAAACCACGGACAGCGATACCGAGGTCAGTCAGTGGACCATCGCGCGAAGAGAATTCGCGAAAAACAGACTGGCAATCGCCGCATTGCTTCTCGTGGGAATGATGTACACCGTGGCTTTCCTGTGTCCGTTTATCGCTCCGTTTGATCCGAATGTTTTTCAGGATGGCGTCGTGACGCAATTCCGTCCGCCGTTTTCCGTGGTACCGGTCCTGTATCTGGCCGAGGACAGAGATCCCGAGCCGCATTGGACGATGGCGGGGATACAGACGAATTACCCGGAAATCACGTCTACGGTATTGAGTATCAACAGGGAACTTGAGGACCATGGTCTCAAGCGCGAGCGTGCTGTGGAGGCGTTTCGCGTCGAGGAATCCAACGTCATGGCAACCGAGGGGGATGATCTTCTCGTCATTCCCATCGCATCGCTCATCAGTCCGCATGAAAGCGAGTTTGCCGGTACGCGTACATACGTTCTCGGAACGGACAGTTACGGCCGTGATCTGTTGAGCCGCATCATTTACGGATCGCGTATTTCTCTGTCGTTGGGCTTTCTCGCTGTACTCATATCCGTGACCTTCGGTACGCTGATTGGTCTCCTCGCCGGATACTTCGGTCGCTGGACCGAAACGGTGCTCATGCGCACAGTGGACATATTACTCGCCTTTCCGACATTGTTTCTCATTCTGATGATCATCGCCGCGTTCGAGAGCGTGGCGGTGCCGCGAAGTTTACTCATCGTCGTAATACTCGGACTTACCTCATGGATGGGTATAGCGCGTCTCGTACGCGGTGAAGTACTTTCCCTGAAGGAGCGTGAGTTCGTACTGGCGGGGAAGGCACTCGGTCTGGGCCATGTGCGCATCATGATTCGGCACATTCTTCCCAACACACTGTCGCCGATCATCGTAAACGCCACTCTGCGCATCGGTGGCATCATCCTCGTCGAGGCCGCACTCAGCTATCTCAATGTCGGTGTGCAGCCGCCGACAGCGAGTTGGGGGAACATCATTTTCGAGGGTAAGGACTTCATGTCGCACTCCTGGTGGATCAGCACCATCCCCGGATTCGCGATCGTGATCGTCGTTGTGTGCTTCAATCTCATCGGGGACGGCCTCCGCGATGCCTTCGATCCCATGCTCGCGAACGAGAGGCAGGGGTGAGGGGAAGGTGAAAAGGTAAAGAGTGAAGAGTGAAGCGTGAAGCGTGAAGAGTGAAGAGTGAAGAGTGAAGAGTGAAGAGTGAAGAGTGAAGAATGAAGAGTGAAGAGTGAAAAGTGAAGAGTGAAGAGTGAAGAGTGAAGAGTGAAGGTAAACCTCTCACCGGTCAGTATTGACATGAGAACTCCCGCACAACGCTTGCGTGACATCCCGCTTCGGTTTACGATGAACGTTTTACGTTTATCGTGTTCCTCCTCCTTTCGCTTTTCGCCGAAACAAGACACACGAACGAATCCAGGAGCAATAATGACACATGCCGAACAGCACAAGCTCGTCGTGGAGCTGCGCGACCATGAAAACAAGATGACCCGTCAGGAATTGGAGATGTTCGATATGTTCCGCAAACGGGACAAGGATGATGAGGATCTCGACGCGATTTCGAGGAAGAAACTGGTCGCGTTGCATGAAAAGTACGTGGTTGCCTCACGACCGAAAGGGAATCCGCTCGACGCCCTGTTCGGTAAAAAGCCCTGACGCGTTGTTCGTGGCGGTGCTCTTCCGTACATTCCGGTATGCAACAGCATCGAGATTCACGTAAAATAACAGATGAGAGGGGATTGAGGTGAAAGATCACAGCAAAAACGAGGTGAAAGTAGGGCTCACCGTAATTGCGGGCCTGCTCATCCTGCTGCTTGGTTTTTCCGTATTCAAAAACTGGAGCGTGGGCAAGGCACAGTACGAGATTCGTATGCATTTCCCGACCTCCTCCGGATTGCAGGCGGGCGACCAGGTGTCCGTGAATGGCGTGCGCGCGGGCGCGGTATCGGCGGTGGAACTGCAGAACGGGGGTGTGCTTGTTACCGCTCTCATCGATCAGAGTATCGAAGTGTACCGCGAAGCGACTCCCGTCATCCAGATGCTGGAACTGATGGGAGGAAAGAAAATTGAAATCCGTCAGGGCGGAAGCGGATCGCCGGCTGACGCATCCTTCGTCATTCAGGGAACGGTGGACCCCGATATAGCCGGGGCTCTGGGTGCATTGGGTGCTGTACAAGGCAACATACAGAACATCAGTGTGCAGGCGGATTCCCTGCTTCGCTCCATCAACAGCGTGATGGGAGACAAGGAGTTCATCGCCTCGCTGAAGGAGACCGTGACGAATCTCCATGCACTCTCCGGAGAACTCCGCAGCTACGCGACGCGCAACGGCGCCAATCTCGACCGCCTGACCGGTAATCTGACCACGCTTACCTCCCGCGCGGATACGTTACTGGCCGAATTGCCGCCGCGCCTCGGTCGGACGCTGGACAACACGGATCGGCTTCTCGGTCAGGGCGATACTCTGCTCGGAGACGTGCGGTCCCTTCTGACAGACATTCGCGACAGCAGGGGCCTGCTGCACAGTGTCGTTTTTGACACGGCGCTGGTCCGTCGCTTCGACGGTATGCTCATAAAACTCGACAGTCTGAGCAACATCATCATCAACGGCGAGTTTACGACGAATATATCCTTGTTCTGACCTCCACCGTATCCGCCTGGGGAGGGTGTCGCATTCGGCCGTCCTGCGCCGTTGTATGCGGTTTCTCTGTGCGTCTGCTTGAATGCGTCGTACAGAGTGAGGCGAATTTCCGGACATACTCATTTTTTTGCGAAGGGAAACAACAAAAAAAAAGTTGTTTTTGAGCACATTTAATCGGAGATTGCTCAATCAATCAGAAGATCCCTGACAGTCTGTTCCATCGGAAACATAGGTTCAGAATATCCGTCAAAATATTCAGGAGGTTCCATGAGTCTTGTTGATCGTGCAAAAAACATCATCGTCACACCGAAAACCGAGTGGGAGGTAATCGAAAACGAAACGCCGGATACCGGTGCGATTTTCACCGGGTATGTGCTGCCGATGGCGATTCTGCCGGCTGTGGCCAGCTTCATTGGCTATGGTTTCATCGGTCTCGGTTTCATGAGCGGTGTCACCGTGGGTATCGCCTACGCGTTGATCAATCTGCTGACGACACTGATTTCCGTATTCGTCACCGCTTTCGTCGTCAACCTGCTCGCTGGGAGCTTCGACTCTCAGAAGGACATGGGTCGTGCAATGCAGTTAGTGGCCTACGGCTACACGCCGGCGTGGGTGGGCGGAATATTGAACATCATTCCCGTCATCGGCTGGTTGGGTGCGCTCTTCGGTTTGTACGGCATCTACCTCATGTATCTCGGCTTTCCGCACACTATGAAAACGCCGAAGGATAAGGTGATCATTTATATGGTCGTGACCTTCATCATTCTCATGGTCGTGTACTTTGTGCTGATGGGGATACTTACCACCATTATCTTCAGCATTCTGGGCGTAACGCTGTTCGGTCTGTAACCGTCCCGCCTTTCGCATCTTTGCAGCGTCCCGGGCATCCGGGACGTTTTTTTTGGGGTGACTTTGGGCATGCGTATCCGTCACTCGTCTATCGCTGAGTAACCGGATGAAGCATAAAAAAAACGCCCCGGAAACCGGGGCGTTTTTTATTGGGGAGGAACCGCGGATTACTTCACGTAATCGAAGTTCTTGCAGTCGACGGCGTTCTGATACACTGTTTTACCGGCGGTTTTCATTTTGTCGGCGATCATGCCCTGTGTCCCGAAGGCGAGACTCTTGGCGTCGTAACCCATCACGCGAAGGATGGCGGCGACGTTGGCGCTGGTCTGGCCGGTGTAGCAATACACAACGATGGTCTTGTCGGTCGGCAGGGTCTTCAGATTGCTCGCGAGCTTCAGGTCGGCCTTCGGAGTATACTGAAGGGAACCGGGGATGTGACCGATACCAGTGTAATCAGTGACGGACCAGTAATTGATGATGTAGTACTGGCTCAGGTTCGTGAACACTGTTGCGGCATCGATGGCGGATTTGGAATAGCCCTCGGCGTGAATAGCGGCGATACGATCCTTGAGGATCTCGGCACCGGTGGCTTTCCCGGTGTTGACTGTGGGGAGATTACCCGCGGCGGGCTTGGCCGGAGATGCCGTCGTGACGAACTGGCTTTCCTTGTCGCTGTTCAGTTTGGAGGTGATGTTATCGAAATCGCTGTGCCACGACGACATGCCGAATTTCATCGAGAAGGCCTTGGTGTAGCCGGACATGCGGAGGATGGCGGTGGTCCACGCGGCGCTCTGGCCGGTGTAGCAGATCACGGCGATCTTGTCGTAATTGGCCATGTTGACGCCGGCCATGTGCGTCAGCACATTTGCGATCGGGACGTTGACTGCCCCGGCAATGTGACCTTTTGCATAGTCGGCGGCCGCGCGGATATCAAGGATGTACCACTTCTTCGCACCATTGACGTCTTCGTACACTTCCTGAGCGGAGACAATGGCCGGAGCGGCGGTATTCATGTAATCACCGTTTGCGCCTTCGAGTTCGGCTACCAGCAGGGCGGCTTCGTCGACGGACGGAATGATGGGATCGTCGTCGTCATCCGAGCAGGCATTGGTGAATACGAGGAGAGGCAGGGCGACCAGTACGGTCACCGCGTAGCGACGGAGAAAAAGAGCGAGGTGCGACATAGAGTATCCTTTCCGAAAAGGTTATGAGGGTGCTTTGTTATTTCCAGCTTGCGGGGAGTGCGCCGTCCACCACGACGGATGTATTGGCGTCCTTCTCCCACTGCTCTTTGAGATCAGCTTCGAAGAGGAACCATTCTTTGTTCTTGCCATCCTTGATATGGCATGCTTCGTAGCAGGCCTGTCCCTGCGCAACTTCGGTACGAGGGGTCCAACGCTTGATGTTGTGCGGTGTGGCCATGCGCCAGGTCGGATGGGAATTGAAATTGTTGAGGTTCGGCACTCCGTAATTGCTCCAGGTGTCCGGCGCGTGCGGTGCGTTGCGCAGTACGACCCATTTGAAGCGTTTGGTGTTGGGAAGAGGATTCTTCCCGATTTTGAAGGCCATGTACGGACCGTTGCGGACGCCGGTATCCACGTGACAGCTGCCGCAGTTCTGATAATCCTGCGAATGGCAACCCTGGCAGGAGACGTTGTTCCAGTGCACGTTGTGGAAGGTGTTGGCGGTTGCCTTGTTGCCGTGACAGTGCTCGCACTTCGGCTGGTTCGACACGGAGTAGCGCTGCTCGAACTTTTGTCCCGTACCGTGCATCTCGTCGGCGGTGTGGCAGTTGGTGCACTGGCCGCCGGGCATCTTCAGATAATGCACGTCCGGACGCAACCCGAAGCCTTCGCCGAAGTAGGCGTGTGCCACACGGGCGGAATGGCAGGCGGTGCAGTTGAGGCGCATGTCGGGCTTTTTCTGGAAGTCGTGCGAGGCCAGGAAACCGCCACCGGCCTGACGGGGACGCATGACGTGGCACTCGCCGCAGGAGGCGTGACACTTGCCGCAATTCTTGTCGTAGCCCTTCTTGAGCTGTTCGGGGTAGTTTTCATAGCTGGGCAGGCCGGCGCGATCGGCGACCATGCGTTTTTGACCGAAGCCCTGCGTGTGGAGGCTGTTTTTATCCCGCGCGGCGATGGAGGGATGGCAGCTACCGCAGTATTTGTCGGCATCGTGCGAGGGACTCGCAACGAAATCCGTTGCATGCGCTTCGATTTTGTCCTTGGCGGGTTCCTTTCCTCCATGGCAGCTCACACAGGAGAGCTTGCCGTGGGCGGAATTCAGAAACTTCGCGCCGTTCTCTCCGCCGACGTACACCTTGGCCCAGGCTTCCATTTCCGGCAGAGTGCCGCCGCAGCCGCCTTCGCCTGGTCCGGCTGGGGGATTGGGATCGGCGACTTTCTTGAGCGTCGCTTCGTCACTGTGGCATCCTACGCAGGTTGTGATGTCGGCCGTCGGCTGAAGCGTGTTCGGCGGGATGGTCTCTTCGTCGTCGCAGGCCGAAAACACGAGTATCGGCGCGAGGACGAGCAGGAGTTGTGCGAATCGTTTCATAGGTGCTGTATTCTGTTGTGAATGGTGCTGCGCGGATCGGAGGTTCATGTAGAAAATATAGAGGTACGGTTGTCCTGTATACCAATGCAAAATACGAGCATTAGTTGATAGGCGCAAGTATATTTTATAAAATCTTAAAAACGTAATAACGTCCGAATACTATACAGTTGGAGCGTTCAAATGAAGCGAATGTTTTTCCGGCCTCGCCGATGCAGCGCAGAGCTTGCGGGCGCGCTTCCGATCCGGTGATTGTACCAAGCCTCGCCGGGTGCTAACTTGCTAGCTTCTCTACATCAGGAATGACTATGCAAACATATACCTTCGACGATTTGCTGACAGTAATGAAACGCCTGCGGGCGGAATGCCCGTGGGACAGAGAGCAGACCAACGACTCCATCAAGGCGCACACCATCGAGGAGGCCTATGAAGTGGTGGAGGCCATTGACCATGGAAACGACGAAGATTTGCGCGGGGAGTTGGGCGATTTGCTGCTGCATGTCGTCTTTCACGCGCAAATCGCCGCCGACGGCGGGCGTTTTACCATAGACGATGTGCTGCGCGCCATTATTGACAAGCTCGTCCGGCGTCATCCGCACATTTTCGGTGATGTCCTCGTGAGCGGCTCCGCCGATGTGATGAAAAACTGGGAGCAGATCAAAATGGAGGAGGGCAGGGAATCGGTGATAGACGGTGTTCCCGCTACGCTTCCGGCGCTCTTGCGCGCCTGGCGCATGCAGGACAAGGCATCGAAAATCGGTTTCGACTGGGAAAAACCCGACGATGTCATGGACAAAGTACGGGAGGAATTGGAAGAACTCCACGCCGCCACGGAAAAACACGACCTCGACGCTATGGAAAGCGAAGTCGGTGACGTTCTCTTCTCCATAGTCAATTACTGCCGTTTCATCGGTGTCAATCCGGAGAACGCTCTCCGCCGCACCATTCAGAAATTCGACCGGCGCTTCCGCCATGTTGAGCGTCGGCTGCGGGAGGAAGGACGGCTTCCGTCCGATGCGACGCTCGACGAAATGGATGTGTATTGGGACGAAGCGAAACGTCGCGAGTGAGCGCTGGAAATATTATCCGGATGATATTGCGTTTTGAATTGTATCCGGGTATATTGTGTACATGAATTTCACACAGTGGAGAACACATGTACACGGAAACTGCGGAACGATGCATTGCCTTTGATGGCCATCGCTGCATAGCGAAGGGAAATATTCTCACCACGGCGGCTGCCGTGAAATCCTATATTGATGAGCGGCCGGAATCGTCCGTCTTGATTTTTGACGCAGGGGATTCCCGCATCGTCGAAATTGACTTTCGGGGCACCCGGGAGGAAGTCATTGACCGGCTGAAGACTCGCCTGGGCCAAAGCGGCGCACCACTTCCGGAATACCCGGAACCACCACGCCGCGCCGGTCGCCCGAAACTCGGCGTCATTCCGCGCGAGGTCACCCTGCTGCCGCGGCATTGGGGCTGGCTCGAGGCACAGCCCGGTGGGGCCTCCGTGGCACTGCGGCGGCTTGTGGACGAAGCACGGAAAGACAATGCCGGACGCGAGCGCATGCGCTTGGCTCAGGAAGCCGCGTATCGCTTTATGAATGCGGTGGCGGGAGATCTCCCGGGCTTCCAGGAAGCACTGCGCGCCCTCTATGCCGGTAACGCCGGGCGCTTCGCAGAGGAAACCGCCGCCTGGCCGCGCGACGTGCGAGAGCATGCACGCGCGCTCGCCACGACGGCTCTCGACGCCGCGACTCCGCCGACAGCCGGATGATACACACTCTCTTGTATCGCCACCTTCCGGTCGGGGCCGCTGCGTGAAAGCGGCCCCGGCCGTCTCAGCCCCTGCGGAAGCGACGCGCCTATAGTTCCCGACCCCCAGCCCTGAGTGCGGCGTCAGCCCCGGCTCCCAATTCTTCATCACTATCCCACGCACTCCGGCGTCGGTGTCCCGTACGTGGTCGTTCGAGGTTCAGCCGAAGAAAAACGGGTTCATCGGAGAAAAAAGCTTGATTTTTTAAGAATATTTCGATATATACAGACGATAAAAGCCTACTCGGCAATTGTTGCCTGCCCTGCCGACGTCTGACCATACCATCATCGGAGCCGCCATGAAGCCTGTAACAGTACTATCTGTGTTGTTCGGTTTTCTATTCATCTTTCTCAAAGGGCCGGACGTCACAGCCCAGGGCGTGATCATTCCAACGGACGAGCAGCAAACAGACATGCTCCGGGCGTACAGATTCGTCCTGACCCAGGCCTCGGCCGATTATCGTTTCACCAATACCACGATGGATACGCTGCTCTTCCCGCGCTGGGGCGAGTACTCGATCTACTGGGCCGCATCGGGACAAAACAGGGGCAGCTTCGTCTTTCCCGATGTGCTTCCTTCCGCGTATTCGACGGTGCAGGCAACCCGCTACACCGGGTACGATTTTGCGCAAGCCGACCACTACGCGCTGACGTTCAAAGCCTACGCGAAGACGATCGCCATTTTCAAAAGCGCTTTGCAACGGAACAACGGAAGTGTGTCGTGGGAGGCGGTATACTTCCAGAATCTCGTCGAGTCGCATTTGCTCGGTGGCGTCTCCTATCCCATCAACGAAAGAGAGATCGACTCGGCGGGCATCATCTGGACGACGCAGGTGCTGGTAATTCCGGCCTTCGCCATGCATGGCGGTGACTGGAAATTCTATGTGGACAGCATGTTCACCGCGGCTCCGCGGCTTCGCGAAAGGCTGCTTACCTTCCTGTCGCGCGGAGGAACGATATACACCGAGGGCAACGCCGTCTACGTGATAGAAAAACTGGGTCTGCTGTCCGATGGGGCGGTGGACTACACGGACGCCGTGCAGCCTGATACAACAAACAGCAGCATACTTCTCGATATCGCCGCATCCAACCATCCGGTCGCTTTTGCGCATGCGGCGGCGGGAAATCGCATTTACTCCGGCAGCATACCGAGGGTGCACTGCGGCGGAGCGGAAGTCCTCGCCAGGGCACAGGGTACGAGTACGCCTGTGATTTTCGTCCTGCAGGGTCCGAAGGCGAACAACGGACGGGTGATCTGCAATACCGCGCTTCCGACGGTCGGCGGCTCGAATGCCATACAGCCCGGGGAGACTTCGCACGAGAGCCGGCAGCTACAATGGGCGATCAATGCCATCCTCTCGGCATTCGCCACGCGCATAGACGTCACGCGCTCGATTGACAACGCTATCCCGGATTCCATTACGGCCGGGCGCAATGCGGCCTCGTTCGACCGCTGCGACACTCTCGAGGTGCGGGTACGTCTGCGCAACCTCTCTTCTTCGCCCGTCAGTGGCATCGAAGTGCAGGAAGCGCTGCGGGATTTCTTCACGTTTGTGGACGTCGTGACGCCCGATGTGACGGCAGAGTACAGCAAACCGAATCTGACGTTTCGCGGGATTTCCCTGCAGCCGCACGAGGAAAAGGTAATCGTCTATCGTATCGCCACGCCGGCGCCCTCCGATCCCGTCCACGAAAAGGTAAACAGTTACATTTCCTGGGCTTCCTATATCTACGCGTCCTACGCCACCATTTCGTACACGGACGTTGACGGCGCCGCATCCTATCGCAAGTACAGGAATTACGTGGACCTGCTGTTCTCCGCGCGTATTGTAGCGGATACCGATCTGAATTGGAAGAATTTCCTGGGACTGTACTATCAGCCGTTCAAAGTGTTCATGCTGATGGAGAACAAGGAGCGCACGGCGGCCAGGAGCACGAAATATGTGCAGTATATCCCCAAAGACGTTCCGTTTTACTGGACCGACACCGGGCTCGATATTCCCATTCTGAAAACTCCGGGCGGTAAATACGTGGACGTGCTCCGCGGCAGCAACAGCGACAGCTCTCCCGAGTTCGACATGGACAGCGACGGGCATCCCGACGTCTGGCTCGATACCGCGTCCATCAGCCCGAAAAACTACCGCCTCGAAGAAACGGAAGTGTACTGGATCAATCCGTGGGAGCATCTGCGGAGCGGCAACACCGCATTGTACGAAGACATAGATCATGACGGACTGCGCGCGCAGGATGTGGACGGCGATGGAATCGTGGACATCGAAGAGCCAGGTGATAAAATCCGCGTCTGGAAAGTGACCTGGGATATCGGCACCATGGCCGGGTATCAGTTCTTCGATCCCTATTGTTACTTCGAAATCTGGGTCGATCCGCCGGATCTCGTTCCCATGTCCGCAGGTGTAGCGAGCGCGCTCGGGCGGCTTGATGGCGGCGTCGAAAATATGTTCTATCCCTACTCTCCCGATGTGCACGCGCCGAATCTCAGGGACACCTGCTGGACACATTGGATGGAGCGTGACGAAAAGGGGGACGTGGTGTGGAAGCAGCTCATCTTCCAGCAGATCGGGAACTATGAAGGATTCACCTTCATCGACACGCTGAAATCGGGCTACAAGCTGAAGGCGACGGACCGCTGCGCCGGCACCGTACCGCAGCCGCACAGGGAATTCATCGCCGTACTCTCCCTCGGTGGCGAGGAAATCGACATGAATAATTTCACACCCTCGAAATCGCAGTACTCCAACATCGAGTATGAAACGATATTCGGCGAGCAGCGAAACACGCCAATCCGCACCACATACACGTACTATGCGCCGCTGCCGAACCCGCTGCAGTTCGAATATCTAACCAACAATTTTACCATTACCAGTCCGAAGGACGGATCGCTGCTGCGAGAGCTCCCGGCCTATGGTAAAGCGAATCTCACCTTCGACATCGATGCGTCTACGGAGTACTCCTACTACTGGATACGCAACGCCGGACATGACGTCGATTTCAACGATCCGTCCGAGGCTCTTGACAGCGTCGAAGCGTTGGGCGATGGAGTGTTTGGTTACATGCTGTACGACATCCCGAAGGGTATGGGCGGTTACAAGATCACACTCCCGAAAAAATCCGACGGAAGCTACGACATCGACAGAATCCTGAAGGTCGACGGGAAGCCGTATCAATCGTGGTTGTCCAACGCGCACACCAGCGACTCGGTGCGGATATTCGAGGACCAGTTTACCTACCACCTTCATATCCCGCAACTGCTGATTCCGCCGGCTCTCGACGACGACAACTACGACGGCGTAGACGACTGGATAGACGACCGCGGTGACCGCTTCCAATCCTCGACGGGCTTTTTGCACGACGGCTTCATGAAAGGAAACGGAGAATTGTATCCGGAATATCCGCCCACACCCTTCAGGGACGATATCTACGGTTGGGTGACGTCGGGCTGGTATCCGGGCGCGGACAACACCTACGGCGACGATTTTTTCGAGACGCTGGGTAAGACGCATTTCACCATCAGTGCGCAGTACGAGGGCCTGGGGAGGGAGGGCTCTGTTGACATCAGCAAGGGCGGCTGGCTCGTCGTGGAGGAAATCTTCGGCGGCTCACCCTGGGTGCTGTTCTCGCATGCACTCAGCGCCTATGCCGAGGGCGTCAATTACACGCTCACGTCCGCCGTTAATCCTTCCGTTGCGCGCTTCGGTGTGGACACCGTGTACGTCAGGCATGTGATCGAGGACAAAGGTGAGCCGCATTCCTTCGACGCGAATTTCGATCCCTTCCAGGTTTCCTACGGCTACGGACAAACGACGATCAGCACGTACTCGGGCGGCAAGGATCCCTGCGGTCTGATCGAGCCGTCGCCGAATCTCTCGACCATCATCGATCCCGGTCGCGACACGCGGCAGCTCACACTCGTTCCAAACGCCGATCCGGCGAATCCGGATCTCGCAGACTACCCGAAGCAGGTGAACGGCACCTTTCTCTCCGTGCGCATCGAGGTGTCCAATGGTACGGACTACAACTGGATCGGGACGAACATCACGCCGCACATCCCTGCGAAAAGCGGCAGCACCCGTCTCGTTATGAGTTATGTGTCATATCCACGGCCGCTGGTGCCCGCGCAGGTGGATCCCGCCACCGGAACTGTGATCCGGGGGGGTGATGATCCTCGTGCGTTCCGGGCCGGCTGGCGATTCAATCAGCCGGAGGGAGAAGTGCTCGTGAAAATGGGAAACGAACTGCCCCTCCTGCAGCCGTCGCGGCGCGCGTATTTCGTGTTCCTGTTCGAAGTGGATGCCTCCCTGGATGATGGCGTGTACGGCATTGATTTTACGATGAAAGGCGAGATGCGGCATTACGACGGCAGCCCGGCAGGGTCGGCGGCGTTTGACGTGCCGTCGTCCATGTTCAGCATTGCTCCGCGCGATGCGCGTGGCAATGTGCGCGAGTACCAGAAGCTCGTCATAGGACAGGGCGCCCTCGGCGACATCGGCACGACCATGCTCTCGCCGCAATTTCGCGGACTGGAGAATGTGCGCTGGTCCACGAAGGATGTGCAGGCAACGGACTTCGACACGCTCACCGCGACGCTCCCGGCAACATACCTTCCTGCCTCCGGCGTGGAAACCATCGATCTCTCGCGCTTTACCGCGTTTCCCACGGTTGATGCCACGAAGCTTTACGTGCTCGAAGAGGCCGAAGTGCGCAGCGGCACATCCATCGAAACGCTCAACATCACAAGCGGTGAAGCGCTGCATTATTCCTACGATCCTTTCGGCAGCTATACCGCCACCAGCAAGGCCTTGACCCTTTCCACCGTCGGTCCCAAGGTCGTGATCGGGAAAACGGTGTCCGATATCAACGGACGGCGGTACAGCGAGAAGTGCATTCCGGAATTCCTGCCCGGCGAAGAAAAGGTAATAAATGTCCTATATACGGTCACCAATCAAGGTTCGACGATGGCGGAGAACGTGGCGTTGCGCTGCGATTCCGGACCGCTGTTCGAAGCGGATCCCGACCACCTGCCCGCGGGCTGCAGAAGCGTGAGCGGCGGCATCGAGATCGGGTGTTCCTCGCTGATTCCCGGCGAAACCCGCGAGATCCTGCTGCGCTACCGCGCGACGGAGCGCGCTTGCGCCACAGTGTACGATTCCATCGCGCTTGTGCGCGGCATGACCGCCACCTACGACGGCAAATACGTGTTGTCCGGCACGGTCAGGAAGGAAGTGTTCACCGTGCCCGATGCCGCTGTGCTCGATCTCCCGGCCTATGATTTCCGGGCGGACCGCCTTGTGTGTTCGCAACTGGACGCTGCGCCGGGCGAGCACGTGTCGCTGTATGTCAAAGTCGTCAACGGCGCACTTGCCGCAAAGGATGTAACGGTCGGATTTTACGCCGTGGTCAACAATGCGGACACTGTGTTGCTCGCTTCACGACCGCTCGACGCGATAGCGGGACAGACGTATCAGATCGTCTCTTCTGGCGTGACCATACCGGATTCCGCGATATGCATCGAGGTGTTTGCCCGCGTGGATGACGCGGACGGATTTGGCGAATTTTGCGAGGGCAACAACATCACATCGCTCAAGCTCCCTTTGCGCGGTCTGGACTGGATACTCGAGGTCGGCAATTTCCCGAATCCGATGCGCGGCGAGACTGTGATCTCCTATGTGCTTCCCCGCGAAGTACGCGAGCTCACGCTTTCACTGTACGCCCTGGACGGCAGGGAAGTCGGCAGGATAGAGCATCCCCCATCGGAAATTGGAAGACATAATATTCCCTGGCAGGAGGCGCAGCTTTCCGCCGGCACCTACCTGTACACCTTCAGGGGCATCGACGACCGCGGCGAACTGAAAACATTTACCGGACGCCTCGTCAAACTCTGACGTCCGAACGACAGGCGACGGATCAAGACCCGCTTCGACACATTACCGTCGGAGCGGGTTTTCCCGTATTGCGGTGGCTCGATGTCACACACGATATAAACCTGAGCGCAGCTAAGTTTACCCGACTGCTCATGACATGTTGGACGATATGGGTCGACTCTGAGTATACCAAACCTCGTCACCCTGAGTGTGCCCACCAGTCCGCCCAGGTGGACTGGTGGGCACACTCAGGGTGACGGTGTTAGTTGAGTCGCTAATGCCAAATGTCATGAACGAAATGGACCGTCGTCCGTCCAGGCGGACTGACGCGCACACTCAAGTCGAAGACTCGCCGCGGCGGGATGATGAATATGACGTACACCTCAGAAGCTTGAACACCGACGTTGTAGGAATGTGCAGGCAAATACAGTTTTCAATAATCGAACATTTTTCGTAGACGTACATGACGTTATAACGTTGTTACGCTACGACATCCGGAGGTGTTTGATGATTTCAGCGAACCGTCGTGTGACGATTTACATCGATACGGATCTGCACAAAGCGCTGCAATTGAAATCCGTTGAAACATCGAGATCCGTATCCGACCTCGTGAGTCAGGCAGTGCGTGAATCTCTTGCGGAGGATGCCGAGGATCTGGCCCTCTTCGAAACGCGTGCGCATGAGCCATCGCTCAGCTACGAAGACATGGTGAAAAAGCTGAAGCGCGATGGGAGAATTTAGCGTCCGCTTCAGGCAGTCCGTATGGTGGAAACCCCGTCATCCTGAGTCATGTGACCAGCGCTGCGCGACGTTTTATATCGAGTGTGACATCGATTTGGGATGAAAGATCTATCAAATATCGTCACGCTGAGCGCAGCGACCGCAGCACGGAGTGAGGTTGATAGATGATCGTCCCCGGTCGCGGAGTCGAAGCGCTCATGTCCGTCCTCTACGGTGTTCACAGGTCCCGATACAACCATGTCATGAGCAGCGCAGAGCACACCGCGGATTTATCGACTTGCTCTCGATAAGCACAAACCTTAACTTTAAAGTATGAATTGGACCGAACATATCTCTGTTGAGCCTGACGTTTGCCATGGAAAAGCGTGCATTAAGGGGACCCGTGTCATGGTATCCGTGATCCTTGACAATCTGGCTGCTGGTCGTACGACTGAAGAGATTGTCCACAGTTACCCATCTGTTCAGCCTGACGATGTAGCCGCTGCGATTGCGTATGCCGCTGATCTTGCTCGTGAGCGAGTGGTTGCGACGCCACGTGGCAAAGTGGCGTGAAGTTTAAACTTGATGAGAATTTGCCGGTCGAAGCCTCCATTCTGCTTCGAGATATCGGTCATGACGCGCATTCCGTTCAAGACGAACACCTTGGCGGGTCGCCTGATAGTGAAATCGCTGAAGTTTGCCGACACGAACAACGAATTCTTATAACACTCGACCTCGATTTTGCGGATATCCGCAATTACCCTCCCTTACGATACCCCGGTACGATAGTACTTCGGCTTTCGCGTCAGGATCGTGAAAGTGTCATTGCTATTATTCCACGTATTCTCGAACTTCTGCAAACTGAGCCAATCGTTGGACGCCTCTGGATAATGGACGAACGGAGAACTCGCATCAGAGGAGAATCGTAATGTGTGAGAGATCGAACGTGCAAGAGTCGTGTCTATATTGTGCCCAAATGAATCGTGGACACATATCAAGATATCCCGAAACCCGGCCCAATGTTATCAGAATTCCTGCTCTGCTTCAATCACAAAGCAATCCATAAGCTCCAGCTTCCGCCGGCAGCCGCACAATTCGGTGTTGAAGCAAGCTCTGTATCCGGACTATTGAGCCTTGAATCGAAAATGGGTGCGGATGAAGTGCACAACCGCTTCTGTTGCTGCTCGCGCGCTTAGCTGCGGTTTCCTCCACAACGCATCTCGGCATGCTACGCGAAAGATTTTAGACAACGCCGCCAAGTCGGCCCCTGAGAGAGGTTTCGGCGGTGCCTGAGCGTAGTCGAAGGGCAACCACCGTCGAAGGGCGGCCCCTGAACAGAGTCGTAATCATGCCAAAACAAGGGTATGCTGCGACGGATTGGCTCGCTGTCCGTGTCTCAACATCCAACGCGAGCCGCCACCATTACAGCCTCACCCCCAACAGCAGCACGAGTATGAAGTGCCGCCTGTAGCCGGTTGAGTACGAATCTCCGGCGTTGTTCCCGGGATGCTTCCAGTACGCGTGCACACCCTTCTGCAACTCCGTCCGATGCTGCAACTCGATGAACATGCGCCGGTACGTATAGCGCAGTCCGATTTGCGCGAAGAGCCGCTTGGCGAAGTCGTCGCGTTCCAGTACGTAATACCAGAGCGCGCTGCTGACCTTGTGAGCGATCATGCGTTCTTCGCGCACATCCGCACCGATGCCGACGAGTACCGAGGGGAGATCCTCCCAACGCAGCGAGACGCCGATATCCACGAGCGCCGCTTCGGAGGTATACAGAAACGAAGGCCTGAGCCCCAGCGCGAGAGAGCCGCCGATGTCCGCGAGTGGCAGTTCCGCCCCAAGCATGGCCGCGAAGGAAACGTCATTATTCAGCGCGTCGTATTGCCGTATGAATTGCACCGCATATCCCGCCGCCGCGAAGCCGGATATCGTACGATCTGCATCTTCTGTTGAAGCCGCGGGCAAGGCCGGTCCGCTGCCCGTTATCGTACCCGACAGACCTGTCGGCGGAGTGGCATCGGACGTCTGGGCGGCAGTGGCACTTGCGAACAGGCACAGCGCCGCCAGGATGAAAAACATGTCTTTCATGATCAGCCCCGAAAATGAATGTGATAATGGCGATGTGTGACAGCCGCAACGCGCGGCACGGAAAAGAGACACGGGAGGAGGGGAATTGTTACGGTGGTTGAACGGATACCGTTTGCTGCACGGTCATTCCGCGCGGAGCGAAACAGCACACGGTCATTCCGCGCGGAGCGAAGCGGAGTCGCGGAATCCATCTTAAAACTCCGCATGGACCCTGCGACTCGCTTCGCTTCGCGCAGGGTGACAGACGCCGGTCATTCCGCGCGGAGGGGCCTGGTACGGTCATTTCGCGCGGAGCGAAACAGCACACGGTCATTCTGCGCGGAGCGAAACAGCATACGGTCATTCTGCGCGAGCGCAGCGAGTCGCAGAATCCACAACAAAGTCTAACACAACCGGAGTGACGACTCATGGCTAAGGCTGCTTATGTGTACATCCTCGCGAGCAAGAAAAACGGCACCTTGTACACTGGCGTCACCAGCAACCTCGAGCGTCGGCTATACGAGCATAAGCATCATCTTCTGGAGGGGTTTACCAGCAAATACGATGTTACTCGTCTTGTCTGGTTTACTCAAGGTGATGATATTGCTTCAGCCATTGCCCTCGAGAAAAAAATCAAAAACCGCAACCGGCAATGGAAAATTGACTTGATCGAGAAGAATAATCCGAATTGGGATGATCTTGCTGCAGAATGGTTTGAGCCATGATTAAGAGTGCAAAGCACCATGGACCCTGCGACTCGCTTCGCTTCGCGCAGGGTGACAGACGCCGGTCATTCCGCGCGGAGCGAAGCGGAGTCGCGGAATCCATCTTAATACTCCGCATGGACCCTGCGACTCGCTTCGCTTCGCGCAGGGTGACAGACGCCGGTCATTCCGCGCGGAGCGAAGCGGAGTCGCGGAATCCATCTTAAAACTCCGCATGGACCCTGCGACTCGCTTCGCTTCGCGCAGGGTGACGGACTAAGGTCATTCCGCGCGGAGCGAAACAGCACACGGTCATTCCGCGCGGAGCGAAGCGGAGTCGCGGAATCCATCTTAATACTCCGCATGGACCCTGCGACTCGCTTCGCTTCGCGCAGGGTGACGGACTAAGGTCATTCCGCGCGGAGCGAAACAGCACACGGTCATTCCGCGCGGAGCGAAGCGGAGTCGCGGAATCCATCTTAAAACTCCGCATGGACCCTGCGACTCGCTTCGCTTCGCGCAGGGTGACAGACTAAGGTCATTCCGCGCGGAGCGCAGCGGAGTCGCGGAATCCATCTTAATACTCCGCATGGACCCTGCGACTCGCTTCGCTTCGCGCAGGGTGACAGCGACTTCGCGCAGGGTGACAGACGCCGGTCATTCCGCGCGAGCGCAGCGGAGTCGCGGAATCCATTTCCGTACCTTCTGCCCTCGACAGGTCACCGCGCCCCCCCTTTCTATTTCAACGAATTTTTCCTTTTTTATAAGGCTATGAAACGTGTGTCCTTCCATACGTTGGGCTGCAAGCTCAATTTCGCCGAAACGGCCACCTTCCAGCGACAGTTCGCGCAGAGGGGCTTTGCCACCGTGGATTTCCGTGAAGAGAGCGATGTGGTGCTCATCAACACCTGTTCGGTGACGGCGAATGCGGACAGCGACGCGCGCAAGGCCGTGCGGCAGGCGCTGCGGCGCTCGCCCGGCGCCTACGTCATCGTCGTGGGTTGTTACGCGCAGCTTCGTCCCGAAGAACTGGCCTCCATCGACGGCGTGGATCTGGTGCTGGGTGCGGAGGAAAAATTCCACATCATGGAGCATGCGGATCCGTTGTGGAGCAAGGATCAGGTACGGGTCGCGGTGGGGGACATCGCCGAAGCCAACGATTTCGGGGTTGCCTACTCCGCTGAGAGCAGCGAGCGCACGCGCGCCTTTCTCAAGGTGCAGGACGGCTGCGACTACAGTTGCTCCTATTGCACCATTCCCATGGCGCGCGGAGGCAGTCGCAGCCAGAGCATAGAGCGCACGCTGGAACATGCACGCGATATCCTTGCGCAGGGCTTCCGGGAAATCGTGCTCAGCGGCGTGAACGTGGGCGATTACGGTGCGGGCACCGATACGACGCTGTACGAACTGCTGCAAAGGCTTCTGGAACTGCCGGGGGATTTCCGCGTGCGTATCAGTTCCATCGAACCGAATCTGTTGAGCGATGACATCATCGCGCTCGCCGCCGCCAACGCGAAACTCGTTCCGCATTTCCACATCCCATTACAGAGCGGCAGCGATGCCGTGCTGCGTCTCATGCGCCGGCGCTACAACACGCGGTTGTACCGCGAGCGTATTGACGCCGTGCTCGCGGCGCTGCCCCATGCCGGCATCGGCATCGACGTTATCGTAGGCATGCCGGGAGAGACAGAGGAGCTGTTCCGCGAGGGCTATGAATTCCTGGTCGATCTGCCGTTTTCCTACCTGCACGTCTTCAGCTACAGCGAGCGTCCGGGAACCGAAGCCGCAGGAATAGCGGAGAAAGTTGCTCCCACCGAGCGGGCGCGTCGCAGCCAGATGTTGCGCACGTTGAGTCAGCGGAAACGCCGCGCCTTCCATGAACAGCAGCTTGGCCGCACACTTCAGGTGCTTTTCGAATCGGGCGAGCAGGGTCGCAGTTCCGGCTTCTCGGAAAATTACGTCCGCGTTTCCGTACCCTGGCAGCCGGGCCTGGAGAACCGCATCCTTCCCGTCCGCTGCGATGCGCTCGAAAAGGATTGCGTCGTCGGCACACTTCTGGAAACCCCTGCAGATTGGAGCGGATACATTCCGCTGCAGGTGAAACAAATTCCCGATTCCCGATTCCCGATTCCCGATTGATACAAATCGTAAATCGTAATTCGTACATCATACCTCACTTTGCATTCTCCCGTAAGTTCTTTATTTTACCAAGCTAGTACGATTGTAAACGATGCGTACCCGTAATAACTATGTTCGAAGCCCTCTCTGACAAACTGGAAGAAGCCCTCCGCCGCGTGAAGGGCCAGCACCGCATTTCCGAAGACAACGTCTCGGATACCCTGCGTGAAGTGCGCCGCGCGTTGCTGGAAGCGGACGTGAATCTCCAGGTCACCAAGGACTTCATTGACTCGGTGAAGGAAAAAGCCGTCGGCGCGGATGTGCTCAAGAGTCTGACGCCGGGGCAGCAAATCGTAAAAATACTGCACGACGAACTCGTGGCTCTCATGGGCACGGAGAAGTCGGACATCACCTTCGCCAAGACGGGGACCACCGTAATCATGGTCGCGGGCTTGCAGGGTTCCGGTAAAACGACGTTCAGTGCCAAACTCGCGCGCATGCTCAAGAGCCAGGGCCGCTCGCCCTTGCTGGTCGCCGCGGACGTATACCGTCCCGCCGCCATCGGGCAGCTCAAGCAACTGGCGCAGCAGATTTCCGTGCCTGTGTATTCGGGCGATGAAAGCAAACCGGTGGCCATCGCCGTCGAGGCCCTGGAGTACGCGAAGAAAAACCTCTGCAATGTCGTCATCATCGATACGGCGGGACGCCTCAGCATCGACGAAGAGATGATGCAGGAGGTCGCCGACATCAAATCCCGCGTCAATCCGACGGAGATCCTCTTTGTCGTGGACAGTATGACGGGTCAGGATGCGGTGAACACGGCACGTGCCTTTCACGACCGTCTCGACTTCGACGGCGTGGTGCTCACCAAGCTTGACGGCGACACGCGCGGGGGTGCCGCGCTGTCCATTCGTCGCGTGGTCGAGAAGCCGATCAAGTTCGCCAGCGTCGGTGAGAAGCTGGACGCGCTCGAGCCCTTCCATCCGGACCGCATGGCCTCGCGCATCCTCGGCATGGGCGATATCGTCACCCTGGCTGAAAAAGCGCAGGAGCAGTTCGATGAAGCCGAGGCGCAGAAGCTCGAAGAGAAGATGCGGAAGAACCAGTTCACGCTGGAAGACTTCTATTCGCAGATTCAGGCATTGAAAAAAATGGGGCCGCTGTCAAGCGTGATCGAAATGATCCCCGGGGTCGGCAAAGCCCTGCGCGGCGTGGACATAGACGACCGTTCCTTCGTCAAAATCGAAGCGATGATACTTTCGATGACACTCGAGGAGCGACAGAAACCGCATATCATCAACGGCAGCCGCCGCAAGCGTATCGCGGGCGGAAGCGGAACGACGGTGCAGGACGTCAATCGCCTGCTCAAGCAGTTCACCGAAATGCAGAAGATGATGAAGCGCCTCACCAAGGGCGGAATGCGGCAGTTTGCGCAAAGCATGATGAATCAGAAATTTTCATAACCGTTCTATCGTTTTATTGGAGGTCAAATTCCGTGGTAAAAATTCGTCTGCAGAGAAGAGGCAGGAAAAAAGCGCCGGTGTACAAGATCGTCGCAGCCGACGCGCGCTCGCCGCGTGATGGTCGTTTCATTGAAGCGTTGGGCCAGTACGCTCCGCTTGCCAAGCCGGTGCGCATCGAGCTCAACAACGAGCGCGCGCTGTATTGGCTCAAAGTCGGCGCGCAGCCGACAGGGACCGCCAAAAGCCTCCTGAGCGAAGCAGGCCTCATGCTCCATCTGCATCTTATCCGCAAAGGCAAGTCAGAGGAAGAGATTCAGGTCGAACTCGACAAATGGAGCAAGGAAAAGCAGGCCCGTACGGTGAGCAGCACGTCCAAGAAGGAACGCCGCGCCATCAAGAAGGCCCAGGAAGAGGCGAAGGCCAAGGCGGAAGCCGAAGCCAAAGCCAAGGCGGAAGCTGAAGCCAAAGCCAAAGCGGAAGCCGAAGCGAAAGCCAAGGCCGACGCGGAAGCCGCTGCAGCCGCTGCAGCCGCTGCGGAAGCCGCTCCGGCTGAGTCGCCCGAAGAACCTGCGGCGTAAGTCCGTACGGGCGAGCGTGCGACGTCATGTCCGGCCTCTGTCTGATCGGCGTCATTACCGGCGTGCACGGCATCCGCGGCACTGTCACGGTGCTGTCGTATTCCGATATACCCGGGCGCTTCGAGCGATTGAAGCTCGTGAGAGTCGGTGCGACTCCTGAAAGCACGCGCTCGCTTGAGGTACACTCGGTGGACGAACACAAGAACCGTATCCTCCTCACCTTCGAGGAAATTCCGGACAGGACGCAGGCCGAGAAGCTGAAAGGGCTCAACCTTTACGTCACGGAAGAAGAAATGGCCGAGGCACCCGAAGGCCGCTATTTCATCCACGATTTGATCGGTTGCGAGGTCGTCACGGTGCAAGGAGAACGGAAGGGCAGTGTGCGCGATGTGATGCTGCTGCCCGCGAATGACGTGTATGTCGTGGACTGTGACGGTCGTGAAGTTCTGATTCCCGCTGTGCCGTCCATCGTAACCTCGGTGAACATCGCGGCGCGCGTCATCACGGTGGAGCCCATGCCCGGTCTGTTTGAGGAGAACGATGAGGATTGATATCATCACTGCCTTTCCTCCGCTGTTCCGGGGGCCGTTCAGTGAGAGCATCCTCAAGCGCGCTCAGGCGGGTGGATACGCCGAATTGGTGCTGCACGATTTGCGCGATTACGCGCACGACAAGCACAGGACGATAGACGATTCGCCATACGGCGGTGGCGCCGGCATGATTCTGAAGCCGGAACCGATTTTTGAATGCGTCGAAAGACTGACCTCCGAACGACGCTACGACGAAGTGATACTGACCACGCCGGCGGGCGAGGTCCTGACGCAGGAGCGCTGCAAGCGCCTGTCGATGCTCGGGAACATCATCATTCTGTGCGGCCACTATAAAGGAGTGGATCAGCGGGTGATTGACGCTCTCGTAACGCGCGAACTGTCCATCGGCGATTACGTCCTCACCGGTGGAGAACTGGCGGCAGCCGTCATCGTGGACGCCGTCGTGCGCCTCATCCCCGGCGTGATAGGGGACGGCGAATCCCTGCTCACGGATTCGTTCATGGACGGTGGACTCGACAGTCCGTATTACACGCGGCCACCGGAGTATCGCGGCATGGTGGTTCCCGACGTGCTCCTGAACGGAGACCACAAGCTGGTGGACGAGTGGCGCCACCGCGCGGCGCAGGATTTGACCAGGAAACGCAGGCCGGAGCTGCTTCCCCCGGAAGAGCCAGAGCCGCCCAAACGACGTAAGAAAGAACACTAGATTTCATATATTGAATTTCCTATCCCAAGGAGTACACTGATGAACACCATTGATTTGCTCGAACGTTCGATGATGCGTGACGACATCCCGAATTTCAAACCCGGCGATATCGTCAACGTGCACGTGCGGGTGAAAGAAGGAAACAAGGAGCGCATTCAGGAATACCAGGGCATCGTGATCGCCCGTAGCGGTGCCGGCGCGCGTGAGACCTTCACCGTACGGAAAATCTCCAACGGCGTCGGCGTCGAGCGTATTTTCCCCGTGCATTCGCCCTCGCTTGCGAAAATCGAGAAAGTCCGCGACGGCCGCGTGCGCCGCGCGAAGCTTTTCTATCTGCGCACACTCGCCGCAAAGCAGGTCCGCGCGAAGACCACCTGATCAGGACTTCGCGGCATGCGGAGTGCTGCGAGGGACACAGATTTTCCGGACCTTTACGCCATCGCATAACGTGTTGCAGTCCGGTTTGAAACTTCGATCCCATCATGGAGGCTTGCACGGCATGTCTCCATTTTTTTTCCAGGAGGAAACGCTATGCTTTCGCTCGTCTATCATCGTTCCGGCAGAAACGGCGAACTCATCGAGGCGGTGCGGCGTGCGGCGGAAGATGGCATCACTCTCCATGAGGCGCTTCCTGCGCACGTGGACTGGATGCTTCTCGAACAGCAGGCCGATGCCGCGCTGGCATCGCCGTTGCTGTACGGACAGCGCGAGGGGGATCTCGTGCTGCTCCCTGGTGCCAGCCTCACGGCCAGCGGCGCGACGGCCGATGTGTTCCTGCATTTCCGCGAGGGACTGAAAACCATCGCAACGTTGGGCTATTACGGTGAAGCGGATATCAACACCATGCTCGCGCAGGTGATTCTGAAGGAGAAATACGGCATGGCCCCCCGGCTTTCGCGGTTGACGCAGCCTCCTGCCGAGGCTCTGACCGTGGTGGATGCTCTGCTGCTCGCGCAGAAGGAAGACGCCCCCGCCGCGCTGCCGCAATCGGCCATCGATCTGTACGACGAGTGGTTCGACATGACGCAGCTTCCTTTCGTCCGGGAGGTGTTTCTGGCCTGGGAGGCCATGGTCACTCCGGAGTTCGCGGAGGCCGTGCGCACTGCAGGCGAGATGCTGGATGACGCCGCACTCCGACAGTTGGAACACCATATGGAGCATGAACGCCCCGAAGTGGAAACATCGACGATACCTCCGCATTACCGCTACAGATTCACCGACGATGCCGGCGAAGGGTTGCGCATGTTTTTCCAGCTCGCATTTTTCCACGGTCTGCACAGGGATATACCGGATTTTCGCATCTGGGAAGTGTAGAGTGTAGAGCGGAGAGCGGAGAGCGGAGAGCGGAGAGCGGACGTTGCATTTGTAGAGACGTTGCATAAGCGGAGACGTTGCACGAAAAACTACGCATGATCCTCCGCATCTTGGCCCAACGTCTCTGGAGTGAATCGTTAATCGGGAATCGTGAATCGGGAATCGTGAATCGTGAATCGTGAATCGTGAATCGTGAATCGGGAATCGGGATTTCTGTTTCATATGTGTGGAATCCACAACCGCAATTTTCAGTGCACGGCTGCTACTCCGGAAGCGCCTTGCAACTCAATTTTTCAGCGTCTAGATTACTCTGTTTGCCCGGGTACAGGGGAGTCCCCGCCATCCCGGTAATTCCGTCATCCATACCACGCGTCGCATGCTTACTTCGCTGTACATTCGCAACTTTGCTCTCATCGAGGAAATCCGCATCGGATTTCAATCGGGACTGACGGTGATGACCGGCGAAACCGGCGCCGGCAAGTCCATCGTGGTGGATGCGCTGGGCCTGGTGCTTGGCGGACGCGCCGATACCTCGATGGTGCGGCAGGGCAGCGACAAGACGGTGATCGAGGCGGAATTTGATGCCGTCGGTCTGGACTTCCTTCGCGAGCGCGTTGAGGCGGGCGGAGCGGAGTGGCAACCCGTGCTCATACTGCGTCGCGAAATATCCGCGAAAGGGACAAGCCGCGCCTTCGTCAACGATTCGCCGTTGCCGGTAGCGGAACTGCGCTCATTAGGCGACAGACTCGTGGACATTCACGGCCAGCACGAACACCAGTCGCTCCTGCGCAGCGAAACGCATCGCGCGATTCTCGACTGCGACGCCTCAGTGGCCTCGGTTCTCGCGACCTACCGTGAACAGTATGCGGAATTCGTCGCGCTCGATGCCGAAACGGACGAAGCCCGGCGCACGCGCGACCGCATCGACGAACGCCGTCTGCTTGCCGAACATCAACTGAAGGAAATCGACGCAGTCAGCCCCGTTGCGGGAGAAGACGAGGACATCGAGCGCGAACTTCGCGTCGTGGAGCATGCCGAAAAACTTGCCGTCGCCGCGAACGAAGCGACCGATTTGCTCTATGATGGCGAGCACAATGTGGCGGACATGCTCGGCCGCGCCCTTCGACTGCTGGATGATATATCCCGCATCGACGACAGCGTCGCACCGTTACGCGTAGAAGTCGAGAGCATGGGCAGCGGTGTCGCCGAGATCGCGCGTACCCTTCGCGATTACTCCGAGCGCATCGATTTCAGTCCCGACCGCGCCGAAAAACTTCGTCACCGCCTGGCCGAGTTGCTGCAGCTCACCCGCCGCTATCGCATGACGCTGCCGGAGCTGGTGGAAAAGCGCGAAGCCCTGACCGCAGAACTGCAAGGCCTGGACAACATAGACGGCCGCATAACGGAACTTGAACGCCGGGTAGAAGCCGCGCGGGCGCAGTGCTCCAAATCCGCAGCGCTGCTGTCGAAAGCGCGCGAGGCCGCGGGCGGCGAACTCGGCAAACGCATTGCCTCCGAACTTGGCGAGATGGGTATCAAGCACGCGGTGTTTCAGACACGGCTCACACCCTTTGTCGCGGAGCATCGCACAGATGCGCGCTATCTTCTGCGCGGCAAGGAGCGCACCGCTTGCGGCGAATACGGCTGGGAGGACGTCGAGTTTTTCCTTTCCACCAATGTCGGAGAATATCCCAAACCGCTGACACGCGTCGTGTCCGGTGGCGAGGTCTCGCGCATCATGCTCGCCATGAAAACCATTTTCGCCGGTCGTGAAGGCATCCCCATCATGGTGTTCGATGAAATCGACACCGGCGTCAGCGGCACCATCGCCCGTAAGGTCGGCAAGGCAATGCGGAAACTCGCCGCTAAACATCAGATCCTCACCATCACCCATCTGCCGCAAATCGCCGGTGTTGGCGATGCTCACTTGCGAGTGGAAAAGCACAGCAGCAATGGCCGCACGATCACCCGCGTGATCGCGCTCGGCAGCGACGATCGCGTCACCGAGGTTGCACGGCTGCTCAGCGGCGAGAAGATAACGGAGGCGGCTTTGCAGAGCGCGAAAGAGTTGATTGAAAACGGGTAGAGGATTTACGAGGTACGATTGACGATTTTCAATTGCCTGGCCGCCGAGGCATCGTCGGTTTATGTTTGGCTTCTGGAATGAATGGCAATACAGTATGTGCAGTGAAATTGCATTGACGACGGCAGAATATATTGCTATTTTCATTGTATTCTTCGGAAAAATCATAGTGAATCCGGAAGCGGTCGCCGCAACGCAACGTGCAACTCATGGCTGCATGCGGAGTCAGGACAAATAGAAGGCGGTCGTTCAAGGAATACCGGTCTTTTCGGAGCAACTCCACAGACTTTTATGCGGCGGAAGCGGTGACGATCATTCAGGATAGCATGCAAGAAAGGAAATACCATGAAAGCGGAATTTACTGCAATCATTGAATCTGCGCCGGAGGGCGGATACTGGGCGGTTTGCCCCGAAGTACCAGGCGCAAATGGACAGGGCGAAACCATCGAAGAATGCAAAAACAATTTGAGTTCCGCGATTGAATTGATTTTTGAGGATCGTAAAGCCGACATGCTTCGTGGGTTGCCCGCAGATGCAATTCAGGATACGGTGACTGTCGGATGAAGCGGCGGGATTTGGAGCGAAAACTACGAATTGCGGGTTGTTATTTGAAACGTGAAGGTGCTTCGCATGCGCTATGGATCAATCCGAAAAATGGGATGGTAGAGGCGATTCCTCGCCACGTTGAGATCAAAGAGGCTTTGGCAATGAAAATATTGAAAAGCATGGGGGCTGAATGATGTCAGATCTGTCGCCTTGTTCCGGGTTGCAGTAACCGGGTTAATGCAACTCGCCAGGATTTGTTTCAAGCGAATCACGTCATGAGGCTACTACGAAAACACCGGATATGAACGAGGCCTCCCGTGCCAAAGTGCTGCTCGCCTTTGCGATAGTGTATCTCGTCTGGGGATCCACCTATCTCGGCATCCGTTTCGCTATCGAGACCATTCCGCCGTTCATCATGGCCGGGGTGCGATTTTTTGCCGCCGGCGCGATACTGTATCTCTGGCTGCGCTTCCGCGGCGCACCGGGGCCGAGCAAAGCACAGTGGCGGTCAATGAGTGTTGTCGGCTTTCTGTTGATCGGCATAGGCAACGGCACGGTATCATGGGTGGAATTGACCCTGCCATCCGGTCTGACGGCGCTGATCATCGCGTTGACGCCCTTCTGGTTCGTCTCGCTCGAATGGATGCAGAACGCCATACGACCGACGCGTGAGGTCATCGTTGGTTTGTTGCTCGGATTGTCGGGAATGATCATTCTCATCGATCCTGCGAACATCACGCAGGGTGGGCGCCTCGATCCCTTTGCGACGACCATACTGATACTCGCGACAATGTCCTGGGCGGGAGGGTCAATGTACTCGCGCAGCGCGGAGCGTCCCGCATCGCAGCTCATGGGCGCCGCCATGCAGATGCTCGTCGGAGGTGCCGTGCTCATTGTGTTCGGCAGCATTATGGGCGAATGGGCGGTATTCGATCCATCCGCGGTCAGCACTGTTTCGCTTGCGGCGTTTCTGTATCTGATCGTGTTCGGGTCACTGATCGCCTTCTCCGCCTATATCTGGCTCCTGCAGGCCAGCTCGCCGGCAAGGGTGTCCACGTACGCCTATGTCAATCCCGTCATTGCCGTATTTCTAGGCTGGCTTCTCGCCGGGGAAACCCTCACACCCCGCATCATGATTGCCGCCGCGGTCATACTCTCAGGCGTGGCGCTTATCACAGCAGTAAAAATCCGCCTCGCCGCTTCGTCGTTGCGTCGGGAATCGTGAAGCGTTAAACGTTAAAAGTTAAACGTTAAACGATGATGCGGTGTGGGATATGAATGCGATATGTAAAATGTTCCGCCTGAGGCGGATAAATCGTAAATCGTAAATCGTAAATCGTAAGTCGTAAGTCGTAAGTCGTAAATCGTCAATCAAAAGTCCATTCACCCTGCTTTTTCAGCCGTTTGTCGAGTCCGTATTTCACCAGCCAATCGCGGGTTTCGGCAGGAGAGCGGCGCAGCATGAGGGCGTCGGGTGTGTTGGCAAGCTCGTGCGTGAGAATGGCGACGACTGCGGCTGCTTCGGAAAGATAGCGGCGGTTGACGAGGTCGAAGGTGTCGCCGAAATCATGATAGGTTTCCACCATTTCCTTGTCGAGATGTCCCATCGGTGTGATTGCGGGGATGCCGGCCAGCATGAACGGCTGATGGTCGCTGTTGGTCCATGGCACGCTTGCAACGCCGCGCGACATGTCGAAACCGCGCAGCTGCGGAAGCAGGCCACGCAACAGCGGCAGCAAATGCTCGTTGCCCATGGCGTTGAAGCCGCGCGGCGAACCCGTCATGTCCATGTTGATCATGACGGCTATCGGCTCATCCTTGTGCTGCTCCACGTAGCGCCGGGAACCCCAGAGACCCATTTCTTCGCCGTTGAACCAGACGAACTCCACCGTCCTCTCGTTTTCCGGGGAGAGCGCTCGAAGGATGCGCGCGACATCGAAGAGAATCGCCGTGCCCAGGCCGTTGTCTATCGAACCCTGCCCGACATCCCAGGAATCAAAATGCGCGCCGACGACGATTTTTTCCGGCCGTTTACCCGGAAGCGTACAGACCACATTGGCGCTTTTCACCGGCAAGCAGCGCGACTGCGTCGTGATGCGCATACGCACCTCGACACCGCGCCGCAGCAATCGCAGCAGGCGCTGACCTTCTTCCCAGGTGAGACTGAATGCGGGAACAGCCGCGGGTTCGCCGTGGAAGTTGCTCATGCCCGAGAGCGTCATCCGTCCTTTCTTGTCATTGATGAACAGCACCGCCTTTGCGCCAGCCTTCGCGGCATGGACGATGGCCTCGGCCCGCAGCAATTCTTCCGCTCCCGCCGGGGCTTCCTGCGTGAGCAATGCGATATGTCCGCGCACGTCCACAGTATCGAAATCCGCCGCGGTGCCGCGATTGGCCCAGCGCAGCTGCGCTTCGAACTGCGGCGTACTTTCCACATACCCCAACGCCACAGCACGAAATACGCGGTCCGAGGGAACGAGCATGCGCACCTCATCCGCCCCGCGCATCCAACCGGGAACGTCGAATCCTTCCTTCCGCGGCTCCAGACCCTGACGGCGCAATTCCTCCTGGAGGATGTCCATGCCGAGTTCATTCTGCGCCGATCCGATCCACCGTCCTCCTGCTTCATCGCTCAGCCGCATCAGCATATCGAATGAATCGTTGTGTAAAAAAGCCGATCCGGCGATGCGTTCGCGTACTGCGTCGCTCTGTGCGCTCAGCAGTGACGGGAGGGCAAGGAAGACGAGAAGGATCTTGAATCGTTTCATTTTTTTCTTTGTGAGAATAGTCGGAACGCGTGAGTATCTGTGTGTCGGTTCAGTCGTGCTGCAGTTGTCCGCTCGTTTTCAGCTTTCCCGCCATCCATCCGCGCGCGAGGTACAGCGCTATGGGGCTTATCATGGCGATGAGGCCGTACAGCAGCCAGAGGAACTCGGTGTCCCGCGCACCAACCTCGGGGCAGTACACGGAGAGCATGTATCCCGAATAGAGTCCTGTCAGCATCTTGGTCAGGAACCACGGGAACTGGGCGATGCCCATGTACAGCCCTGTCTTGCCCTCGGGTGCCAGCTCCGCGGCGAGCTGGAGAAAACGGGGTTGCCACATCGCCTCGCCGACAGACATCAGCAGAATGTAGGCGAAAAGGAATTCCACGCTGGCGCCGACTGCGAGGAAGAATGTCGGTGCCGCCATCACCAGGGTACCGATAATCATCATCCGGTACACATCCACTTTATGCGTCAGCGCGGTCACAATCGGAGTCAGTATGAAGATCAGTACGGGATTGATATTGACGAAGAGCTCCATGTTCTCGCTGACCCAACCGGGAAAGGACCTCTCCACGTACTGCGGCATGGTGAGCCATTGATGGGCGAACAGCGTCTGCACAGGGATGAGGATGAAGATGAAGAAGGAGAAGCGGCTGTCGCGCAGGGGATGCTCACGAAGCCAGGTGATGAAATGAAAGGGCTGCTTATCCTTTTTTACGGACTCCGCGTCCTCCGTGATCGCGGCATCGCGTATGGATTTTTTCGTCATGATGAAAAGAATGCTCGCCAGACTCAGCAGCGTGAGCGCGGTATACGCCCAGAACACGCCCCGTATGCCGAAACTCGCGCGCATGGGCGGCGACATCAGACCCGGGAGAAAGGCCCCGAGGTTCATCAGTGCGTAGAGCATGGCGTATCCCATTGCCGCGTTCTTTTTCGTGGTGAATTGTCGCACGGCGGCGTAGGAGGCGGGCATGTACATACCGTATCCCAACACGACGAGCAGCAATCCCCCGAGAGCCGCAAAAAACATGGGTGAGCCGATACCCCATCCTCCGAAGACAGACGAGCCGGAAAGCAGCACGCGCCCACCGATCATCAGCAGCAGCGAAACGGCAAGAGCGCGCCGCACACCCCAGCGGTCCGAGAGTTCGCCGAAGAAAAACATGGCCAGCGTGATGCCGCCGGTGAAGAAGCCGACGACGGGACCGGCTTCGATGTCGCTCAGTCCCACATCGCGGTTGAAATGTATCGCCAGCAGGGTCAGTATGCCGAAATAGCACAACCCCTCGAGGAAGTAGGCTGCGTTGACGCCCCACAGGGCGCGTGGTGCCCGGACGATGTTGATGAAAGGGTCGATGAGTTCGCGAATGGGACTCGGAGGCTGCTTCGCGGTGTCGTGCATGGATGGGGTTCCGCGTGAGATTCGGAAAAAAGTCTCCGCACAATATACGAATCGCAGTACTGCTTCTCTGCATTGCGAATCAGCGCGATACGGTGTACTATGGATGATCAGAATACCTACAGGAGCTCACCATGTCCCGAAACACCTTTTTCGCTGTCGTCCTCCTCGTTGCGTCCGCAGTACTCTCCACCGCCTGCTCCGAGGATCCTCCAAGTATCAACGTTCGCAACGATTACACGGCCAAAGTCAATGTGCAGCTCAAACCGGCTGCCGGCAACACCGTGAATATCAACGACGTCCAGAGCGGACAGACCACCAGTTTCATGGATGTCACCGAAGGGCAGTGGACCGCGAGCGCCACCATTCAGGCGTCGTCCGCCGAACCGTCGGCTACGTTCACAACGTCGAATGACAACAATTATACCGTGGTGATCACGAATACCGAACCGCCGACGATGCAGATTCAGGTCGGGGACAAATAGGCGGGCGAGTATCGAATGATCACCCTTGCGGGTGCGAAAGAAGCATGGTGCTTCAGGAGACGGGCAGCCAGTAAGAGATTTTCATGGCGAAGAAATTATCTCCCGGACTGTCAATGGAATGCAGAAGATGCCTGGGTCCGATGGTGGCACCGTCCATATCGTAGTTCGAGCGGTTTTGTTGCCAAACGAGAAAGAGCGTACTGCCGCGCAGCCACTCCCATCGCAGCACGACATTGGAACGGAATGAAAGGATCTTGAAATCCGGGTTGTTGAGCGTCAACACCGGCTGTCCCGCTTCCCGCACGGTATAGGAAGTTCCATCCTCCGACAAGGTCAGGCTGCTTCCGTCCGTGCCGTAGATCCGCAGGTCGCGTTCGCCGCCTTCCGCCATTTCGCCGAAGGCGGTGAATCTGCCATTGGAGGCGAAAGGTTCCATGTACACTTCAAGCGTCAAATCCGGAGTGAAGGCGTAGTTTACGCGGAAGCGGCTCACGAGCGTCGCCTGATCAATGGTCGAGAACACGTAGCGTTTTCCGTAGGTGCGCGCATCGCCACGGTCAAATGTGCCGATATACTGCCGGGTGCTGATCTGCCGTATGAAACTGGGTACGAGGGAGAGTTCCAGATTCCCTCGCAGGCGCAGTGCGAAGGAGCCGTCGATGACGAAATTCCATGAATCCGTTTCGTCGTTGAAGCCGGACACACCGCCGGACCAGCGGAAGTCATCCGCGTAGTTGTTGTGGAAGCTCCAATAGTAGTTGATCCCGGCGCCGGCATCCATTAACGGGCCGCCGCGTGTGAGTTCGTCGCTCACGCCCCGTGCGCCGTAATTGATGACGAACGCGCTCGTCCAGAAATTCTTGAATGTTCCCGCGAGTTCAAGATTTGCTGTGGTGAAGCGATGCGTGCCACCGAAGTTCCATCCGGCGACCTGGCTGACGCCCAAGCTCCAGGCGTGGAACAGCGCGCCGGGTTCCGTCTCGCGATAGGTGAGAGAGGTCGAGGCCTCGATATCGTCGGTAGACTGCAGTCGTCCCGTGTCGTTGATCTCGAACTCCGGCGATTCGGCCGTGATGCCCGCACCCCACAGCCAGTTTTTCCCGCCGATCTTCGAAAAATTCAGTGCTGCCGTGTAACCGGTCAAAGAAGTGCGCGTCGGATCAAAGGAAACATGCGTGGCATCGGGCCGCTGAAAGTAATGCGCCGGGGAAAGCTGAATCAGCGCGATGGCGTCCGAACTGCCTTGCACGTGACTGAAGCCCGCGAAGCCATTGAGCTCATACACCCCGCTGTTGAAACGAATTTTCCAATCCGCACCGCCGCTCACCGCGTTGCGTGTCAGTATGCTCTCCGCTTTGGGATCCGCCAGATCCCGTTTCACACCGGCAAGAATCACACCGGCGGACGAACCTTCGGCGTCGATTTCCTGCAATGCCCGTACGACGCCATAGCCGGACATGGGTGCAACCTGTGTCTCGCCGCGCGTGGACGTCGCGGGATCCCAGGTCTCGACAAATTCGCGCGCGGTCAGTGCCGTGAGTGCACCCAACGAGAATCCTGACTGCAAGCGGCCGCTTACCTTCGCGGCACCGAGAATCGTGGTGTTTGACGTCTTTGCCGAATAGGGTGCATCGGACGTCAATCGCGGCGGCGCTCCGATGCGGCGGGAGTAGAAATAATTGGGCCCGCGCCCTTTGAGCAGCTGACTGCCTTCGATGAAAAAGGGCCGGCGTTCGTCATAATAAATTTCGTAGGCGGACAGATTGACCGTCGCCGGATCCGCCTCCACCTGCCCAAAATCAGGATTGATTGTTGCGTCGAGTGTGAGATTGGGACCGAGCCCCATTTTCATGTCGACACCGGCACCTCCCTGCCATGTGCTCTGTGTGGAGAGCGGATTCGCCGGGTCATGTGTGCCGCTGTGCGTGAAGTCGGTGGACAAATAGGGGAACAGCTCGATACGTGATGAGGGTGCGATACCGCGGATACCGGTCAGCGTCCCGAAGCGCGACGCCCAGCCGGTTTCGCTTTTCGGGATCAGTACCCAGTACATATCCTCGTTGCGCGACGGGACATAGCGATTCATGTTCAGTCCCCACGAAAGCTCATCACGGCTATTGAAACGGAGCTGGGAGAACGGGATGCGCATTTCGGCACTCCAACCGACAGCATCGCGTGAGACAGCAGCTTCCCAGACCGGATCAAACGAATGATCGCGGCTGAATTCCTGATCTTCGGAATGATAGTACTCGACCCGTACGCCATCCGCTGTAACACAGAAGGAATACGAGGTGCGTTTGTCGCCGTAAGTGTCGAGTGATATGATGATACGCTCTGAATTCCCTGCATTGTCCCTGCGCGAGAGGGTGGACACGATTTCCGTGACATCGTCGTGGTACATACGCGCCCCCACATACAGAGCCTTGTCGTCGTACACGAAGCGGACCTCTGTGCGGAGCGAGGGTTCGGCACCCTCGCGCGGTTCCTTCAACACAAAATCGGTCGCCGGAGAGGCTTTGAGCCAGCAAGCATCATCGAGCACACCGTCGAGACGGGGCGTGCGGTCGAGGCAGCGGGAGGCGGCGACGAGACGTGCGGAGGCGCCTTCCAGACCTTGCCCATGAAGGTATGGTGACATTGCCCAAAGTAGCACGCCCAGAGCGACGGACGCAATACTTGGGATCATGTTTGCACATGCCTGACCGCGTGGAGGTCGCATATCCCCCTTGTCTCGATACGAATTATCGTCTCTTTTCGTCAATCAGTTCTGAGCGCATCCTGACGGGCTTGCAGCGGGAAAGCACAGGATTTCTCTGCCGGAATATACAACATGTCCGGCACGAATCCTTCATGTGCAAAAAAATATTCTTCCGCTCATTTTGTATCCTTCCCGCTAGGGCTTGGCGCGCCGAATCCTGCAAATCGCCCAGATCGCAACGATTTGTGCAAAATCAGGTGGTTGCGTATCATGCGGGACAACAGAGTACTCCGGATACGCACATGACTTCAGTTTCCAACACGCAGGAACCAACCTGCCTCATTATCGGTGCCGGCATCGCCGGGTTGTCCGCCGGCAGGGAATTGCACCGCCAGGGCATTCACGTGACCATTCTCGAGAAAGCCCGCGGGGTAGGGGGACGCATGGCGACGCGCCGTTTCGCCGGTGGAGTATTTGATCATGGCACCCAGTACTTCGCACCCGCCAGTGCCTGGTTTCAGACACGTATTGATGAGTGGGTGCGCGACGGGTACTCCCGCGAATGGTTCAGAGTCAGTCAGTATGAAATGGATCCACGCTTCGTTTCCGCCGCCCGGTATTGCGGATTACCCGCCATGACGGCGATACCGAAGCATCTCGCCGAGGGGCTCGATCTTCATACCGAGGTGCGTGTAAGCGCATTGCGGCAGGCACAAGAGCAGTGGCAAGCGGTGACGGTGGAGGGACAGGAGTATCACGCACAGGCCTGCATACTCACCGCTCCGCTGCCGCAGTCGTTGGAAATCATTGCCCACTCCGATATCGACGAACTGCCGGATCTCGGGGACCTGCGCGACGTCACGTACAATCCGTGCATCACCGTTCTGGCGACGTGCGCGCAGGCTCCCTCTCTGCCGGACAATGGTGTGCTCGAGCTCGCTGAGGGTGTGGTGCTGCGCATCATGGACAATCACCGCAAGGGCATTTCGCCCGATTGCCACGCAGTGACCATTCATGCTTCCGCGGATTTCAGCCGGGAGCATTTCGACAGTGATCCGGCCGTCAGCGGCGCCTTGCTTCTTGAAGCCGCGCTGCCGTTGCTGGGTGTTCCGGTACGCGAATGGCAGGCGCACCGCTGGAGGTTCAGTACCGTGCCCAATCCTGTCGACGCCCCGTATTTTTCCGTGCGCGAGGCGCCGCCGCTCATCCTTGCCGGCGACGCGTTCGGCAACAACGGTGTGGAAGGCGCGGCGCGTTCGGGACTTCGTGCCGCGCAGCACGTTCGCGATTGTTTTGCGAGGTTGAGCAGATGAAACCCGATATGCAGGATCTCGATGCGGTGATGTTTCTGATGCAGGTGGTCACCACGTTTTCACTGACGGGCATCATCTGGTTTCTGCAACTTGTGCATTATCCCTTGCTCCGCCGAATTGTGCGATCCCGTTTTGCGCGCTATGCGCGTATGCACGTAGTGCTCACGCTCTTCATCGCCGGTCCGCCGGCCTTGTTGGAAGCCATCTCTGTTCTCTATTCTCTTTGGCGCACGCCGCCATGGATGGATCAGGATGCTGTTGTTCTGGGCGCGGTGTTACTCGGGATCATCTGGGCCAGCACGTTTCTGCTGCAACGGCCCCAGCACAGAAAGCTGCAGGAGGGCTTCGATCCACGCGCGTACCGCCGGTTGCTGTACAGCAATTGGATCAGGAGCTACGCGTGGAGTTTCCGCACGATCATCCTTCTTTTCAGTCTCCTGCGGCTGCTCACCACCTGAAAATCGGGTTCATACATGCTGATGCGAAGTGCTGTTTTCGCGTTCGTGGCCGCTCTCGGCCTTCACCACGCCGTCGTTGCACGCCAGGTCCCCGTTTCCAGTTACACCACCCTCCGCGATGCGTGTCAGAACGCGCTTCCGGGCGACACCATCGTCGTCGCGGCCGGAACCTACACGATCACCGGGGCGTCGCGCATCATGATCAGCGGCCGACCGGGTCCCGTCCTCCTTCGTGGCGCCACCGGCAATCCGCAAGATGTTGTCATTCGCGGACAGGGGCAGGACAACAACGCGGTGCAGATGGTGTTCAATCTGGACAACGCACCCGCCTGGACCTTCCGCGATATCACGGTCAAGGATTCGTATTATCACGGTTTCAAATTCGATCATGCCTCGACGGATTGCGCGTTGATCAGGGTCGTGATGCGGGATCATGGCGAATCCGGCGTTAAAGGCACGAGTGATCCCACCGCAGGCAGCTACCCGGACCGGTTGCTCATCGACAGCTGCGATATCGGCTTCACGCAACCGACCGGCGGCACACGCTCGGTCGTTGAAGGGGTGGACGGAGTAGGCGTCAACGATTGGGTGATCCGCAACAGCCGTTTCGTGAATGTGCAGAAAAATGGCGCGCCCGCGTATGCCATTTTCACTAAAGGAAATTCCTCGAATACCGTCATAGAAAACAATCGCTTCGAGAACTGTTTCATCGGAGCGTCCTTCGGTGGCGGTGGTACCGGGGCGCAATTTTTTCGTGACAACGACCAGACCTATGAACATCGCAACGGCATCATTCGCAACAACCTCATCATACGCTGCACCGATGCCGGCGTGTACATCAACAAGGGTGTGAACTGCCGGATTTACAACAACACATTGTTCGAATGTGTGCTGACGATACAGCTTCGCTTTTCGCAGAGCAGTGGTGACGTGCGGAACAATCTGGTTCTGCGCGCCCCGTCGAATCCCTCGGAACCCGTCGTTCGTCTGCGCGACGGCGCCGTGCTGCTCGGATCGGGCGCCAATCTCGCCGCTTCGACGGCGGATTTCGTGCAGTCCTCCGGTTCACCGGCGCAGCTCGACCTCCATCTGGCCGCATCGTCGCAGGCTATAGACGCGGGGAATCCGTTGCCTGTCGACGTTCCTTTCGATTTCGAAGGACAACGGCGCCCGGCGGGCAGCGGCTGGGATGTTGGCGCTGATGAACTGGGACTGATTCCTGTCGAATTGCGCACATTCTCCGCTGTCCTCCACGACAACGGGGTGCTGTTGCGCTGGCGTACGGAGACGGAAACCGAGAATTTCGGTTTCGAGGTCCAGCGAGCGGTGGGAAACGCCGAATTTGAAGTGTTGGGTTTCGAACCAGGCAACGGCACCGCTGCCGAAGCGCGAGAATACACGTTTCTGGATACGGATGCTTTGGCTGTCGGCAGTTCGAGACGCCGCTATCGGCTTCGGCAAATTGATTTCAATGGTTCCTCCGTGCTCGGTCCCGTTATCGAGGTGCGATCCGACGGGGTGGAACTCCCTCTATCCCTTGTATCCCTCGCAGTGTGGCCGAATCCCGCTTCCGGGCTTGTGCGTGCATCCATCGAGAGCACTGAGCAGGGGACACTGTGGCTCCACGACGTTTGTGGACGGGAGTTCCACGAGTGGGCTCTTGAACCGGGGACGCAGGTTATTTCCATCCCGCTTCCGAAAGAAGGAGTTTTTTATCTCGTAGCGCAATGCGGAGCCGCCCGTCGAGTATTGACAGTGATAGCACGCTGAATCCTGCGGCGTTGCCAGTCCAGGAGAGGTCGAATGCGTCCTGCGCTGTAATGCATCGCGGAATTTATGCATCCGCATTGTAACAAATCGCCCCTTCATGTGTTTCTCATTGGGGCAGCGGGATGCCGCGCTTTTTCCTTGTGGAAATTCCGATTGTGCTTTCCCGTGTTCCCGAGACAGAACGATGATGATTGTTTCTGAAAATTACAAAATCATCGTATATTCGATACGGATCACACAGAGACACAATCGGCTGCTTGCCGTGCCAACGTGCTGATATTTCGTACAGGCCACGATAGAGTGAAGGACCTTTTTTCATACACATGCCGGGAGGGCTGTCATGAATGTGCGCGTCGTTTCCATGCCTTGTCGTCTTCTGTTCATTGCTCTTTTCAGTATCTGCAGCGCCACCGGGGTGCTTCAGGCGCAGCCGAATCTCACCTTTAAGCGTGCGACGGTAAACTGGCCGACGATCGAACTCTATTTCTCGGTCGGCTGCAACGGGAGTCCCGCGTACAACATGGCGAAGCAGGATTTTCGCATCTATGAGAACGGTATTGAGGTGAAAGACTTCATCCTCGATTGTCCGGACCCGACACAACGGTGCGCAATATCAGCCGCCATTGCGGTAGACGTCTCGGGCTCCATGGCGGGACCCGGCCAAGCCGGAGCCAAGCAAGCCATGTACGCGTTCGTGAATCTGATGGATGGCGTCTTTGACGAAGCGGCGATACTCTGGTTTTCGGATCAGGTTACGCTGGCTCAGACGATGACGACGAATAAAAATGCCCTTCGCGACACCATTACCGCCATGCCTTCCGGGGGGCCATCGGCGGTCTGGGATGGTGCCTACCGTGGCGTGCAGGAAGCCATCAACCAGGGGACAAACTCCTGTCGCGGTGTTATTGTCCTGACGGACGGAGGGGACAACGCCTCCACACGAACTCCCGCCGAAATCATTACTCTGGCCAACTCGAAGGGCATCAAAGTGTACAGCGTGGGGCTTGGAAGTTCGATAAATTCCGTGGAGCTGGAACTCGTTGCGTTGCTGACAGGAGGGAAATACTATCAGACGCCGAACGCGGGTGAGCTTGTTGCGATTTTCCAGGAAATCGCGACTCTCATGTTTCAGCGGAATCAGGAGTGCATGATTACCTACACCCGCAGCTGCGCGGATAATACCATGAGGAATGTGGAATTGCAACTCCGCGACTTCTGCGGTGGGAGCGACTCCAAGATCAAATCCTACCGTGCGCCTCTGGACACGGCGACGTTCACGGAGTTTCGGCTTCAGGCCGGCGATGTAAGTGGTCTGAGTGCAACGGAAGTGACCATGCCGATTCAACTCCTGACTCCGCTAACGCATGACGTACTGAATCCTTTCTCGTTTGTGCTCAAATTCGATCCCGCTTGCGTCGCGTTCAAGAGTCTCTCCACGCCACCGGGATCGGCGCTTGACGGTCAACCAATAACGGTCAGCCCGGTCTCAGAGGGCATTCGTGTCGAGGTTCCGTCGCGCAGCACCTCGAAAGCGGGTGGAAGGTTGATGGAGGTCACGTTGTTGTTGAGCACGGTGACGGACACCACCTGCTGTCCTGTGGAGATCAACAACCTCGTTTTCGCGGACGGTTGCTACACACCTGTCGCCGAGCACGGCGAGGTGTGCGTTTTCCCGACTCCGGAAGAACCGATGGTTCTCTGCACTATCGACGTTCCCCGCACACTCACCTGGGATCGGGCCACCGGAGACTACCTCCCGCGACCGATAGAGCTCAAGGCACGAGCGGTGAACATGGGGAATTCCGCCGCTTTGAACTCGATTTTTACACTGACCTACGATAGCACTGCCTTGGAACTGCTCTCTCCGGGAAGCATACAGCCCGGCACTCCGGCAGACGTGGCACCCGGAAACTGGAGCGATGCGACATGGTTCCTGAAGGCGAAGCCGCGCGCGACACTGGACTCGACGGTCGTGAGTTACACCATCAGTTTCGATAATCACAAAACGATAGACTGCAGCGCGCGTATTACCATACCGCCGACCGATACCGACATCAGTTGCGTCCTGGATGTTCCGACCATCGTCGCCGATACGGTGAGCGGAAGCTACGATCCAATGCCTTTCACCGTTACTGTAACGGCGGTGAACAACGGTCCACTCCCCACTGACACCGTTTGGGCGACGATCACCCTGCCACCCGGTGTGTCCTTCGCTTCTCCGGACGGCCCGACGACGGCGACGAAGATGCTGAGTACTCCGATTCTGGCTCCGAATCAGAGTTCAACGGCAAGTTGGGTGCTCGAGCATCCGCTTTCGACATCGGACAGGGACCTGACCATCACCACCATGCTCACCTCGGGCAATGAAGTCGCCCTCTGTCAGGGAATGCTGCGCATTCCGAGGTTCCCCGGAGCCACGTTCAGTTTTACACTGAACGCCGGAGGACCGTTGAGTTTCTGCGAAGGAGGATCGGTGAGTCTGGACGCGGGAACAGGGTACGCGTCCTATCGCTGGAACACGGGCAGTGTGAGTCGAAGACTGACCGTGACAAGCAGTGGCGAATACTTCTGCACCGTACGGACGTCCGGCGGTGATACCGGTGTTTCCGACACCGTGCGGGTTGTCGTGCACGCCAATCCCTCGCCCGTGATCGCGGTGTCGGGGCCCTTGCCATTCTGTGCCGGCGATTCGGTGTTGCTGGATGCCGGTGCGGGATATCAGCGGTATCTATGGAGCACGGGCTCCACCGACCGTATGATTTACGCAAAAACGGCGGGTGCGTTCGTTGCCACCGTGTGGAACGCCGAGAATTGCGAAGGAAGAGACACCATAGAAGTCGTTGTGTATCCCGCAGTACAGAAACCGACGGTACAGCGCAGCGGTGATTCTCTGCTGGCCTCTGCGGCCGGGATGGTGTATGCGTGGTACCGCGACGGTATGCTCATTCCGGGAGCAGGCACACAGGGTCTGTACGTCACACAGACGGGCTCCTTCGTCGTGCGCGTGACGGACACCAACGGCTGTTGGGCGGAGTCGGATCCATTTCCTGTGACAGTGCTCGACGCCGCGCCCGTGGGCTTGCCACCGGCGTTTACGCTGCACGCATGGCCCGATCCTGCTGAAGACGTCATCAATCTTCGAGTGGACGACGCGGGTGGACAAAGTGTACGCGTTGTTCTGACTGACGCCCTTGGACGTGCGGAGACGGTGTACGAGGGACGAGCAGCGCAGGGGGCATTTTCGCTGAGTGTGCCCCTGGCCAATATCGCGCGGGGCCCCGTTTTCATCCAGGTTTGGATAGGAGGGCAGGTGCAGACGAGGAAGGTGCTCCGACTGTAGGTCCGTCAACACACACAGACTCTCCTTTTTCCGGAGATTTATCCGAGAGGCGGGCTGTCCACAAGACAGCCCGCGCCTTATACCGGATTCAGGAGCAAAAAATCATGTGGATCTGTAACTTTCAGCGCTCTCATGTGTTTTTCGAAATAGTGGCGCGTTTGTTATGCATACCGTCGTCACGACGCGGTCGGCAATTCCCGCTATTTTTTTCCAGGACCGGATGTCAGGGCGCACGATACACCTGAACGGAACATTCCGAACCGGGAATCAACCGCACTCCAGAGAAGCACATTTCCTTCAATAGTGATCGCCTACGTGGCGTGGAGGTCCGAGAGATATGCACAGCGCACCGTTCACTCCCATCCCCCGGGGCGTTGCAGCTTCGTTGCTGCTCCTTCCATTTCTATTTCTGTCCGCGTACGGTCAGCCCCAACTCGATCTCAAGCGTATCGCAAACCGGCATGGAAGTGTCGAACTGTACTTTCAGGTTGAATGCGTCGGGCAACCCCAGCATGTGCTCACAGAACAGAATATCGTAATCACGGATAACGGTAACACCGTCGATGCCTTTTCCCTTTGGTGTCCCGATCCGCGAATGGAGCCGACGATTTCCGCGTCACTGGTGCTCTGCGCATCCGGCTCCATGAACGGAGAGAAGCTTCAGATGGCCAAGGATGGCGCATCGGCGTTTGTCGACATGATGGACGGTGTCCTCGATGAAGCGATGGTGGTGTTTTTCGGGAGCAACGTCACCGTGTATCAGCAGATGACCACCATCAAACCCCTGCTGCACAGTGCAGTGCAGGCCTTGCCGTCCACGGGATACCGGGCTCTCTACGATGGTATGTACGCGGGCATCGTTGAGCTGATAAACAACGGGATCAATCCGTTTCGTGGGATTGTGGTGCTCACCGATGGTATTGAAAGCGCATCATCCACCCACGACGCTCAGGATATCATTGGGCTTGCTCAGCGTCACCGGCTCAAGGTGTTTCCTATTGAGCTGCGGTCGACCTCGATGAAGGATGTGCTTGAAGACATCGCAACTGAAACAGGAGGCCGGTACTACAACGCGGACTCAGGGGACTCCCTTATCGCGGCGTTCCGTGACGCATACCGGTTGCTTGCCCAGCCGCCGGAGGATTGCATCATAACCTATAACGCACCTTGTGCGGATGGTGCGCTGCACATGGTGGATCTGACCGTCAGGGATATCTGTGATGGTACCGACACTGGGACGCTCTCCTATCGTGCGCCGCTCGACAGCAGCAGCTTTTTGCCCATAGTGATGGAATTTGGCGATGCGACCGTCCAGGGCGGGAAGCAATGTGTCCTCCCACTACAGCTCTTGACCCCGCTCGGGAATACGATGTTCGAGCCCTTGCAGTTCGACGTAGCATTCGACACCTCCTGTCTGCGACTGGATTCTGTAACCGCCCCTGATCACTCGCTTCTGAACGGCATGCCTCTCATCTTACAACCGAAACCGGAGGGCGTACGCGTGCTTATTGCGGATCGCCGCTTCCTGAATGCTCCCGGTCTCCTCCTCGAATTCGCCTTCACCACGGTCGCGACCACGACGGATCGCAGCTGCACTGTGTCGGCCAGCGGAGCAGGCTTCGAACAAGGATGTCACCTCCCGGTCATCCGGAGCGGAATGATCGAGATAGTGCCTCACACTCCCAAGCCGGAGATTGCCTGCGTTATAGACGGTCCGAGGACCCTCCGGTGGGACAGGGCCACCGCCGAATACATTCCGAACCCGATACTAGTGTCGCTTCGCGCCTACAACACCGGCGACGCTACGGGGCTGAACGCCCGGGCGCGGATTTCCTTTGACAGTACGGTATTTTTGCTTTCCTCGCCGAAGAGCACGGAGCAGCAGGGAAGTCCGCCGGATCTGGCACCCAATTCCTTCACCGAATTTACCTGGCAACTCTCCGCGAAACACAGGGCTGTCCCTGATTCCAGCGTAGTATGCATTGTGAGCAGCTACGACAATCATGCCGAGCAGTCCTGTTGCATTCGGGTGTACGTACCAGCAATGGGCGCCGCATTGAACTGCGCGGTGAGCGTCCCGCCGGTTACGCTCGACACACTCACTGGTAGCGTCGGCCCCATGCCGTTTGAAGTGATCGTCACCGGGTGGAACGACACGACCAGTCCCACGGATACGGTATACGCCATCATCGACGTGCCGCCGGATCTTCTCTTTGCGTCTCCCGATTCCCCGGCCAGTTCCAGAAAACGTCTGTCGAAACCCATACTTCAGTCCGGAGAGCAGGGAAGCGCCAGTTGGTTCCTGAGGCACGAGCCGACCGTGACGGACAGAAGCTATCTCATAACTGTGCAGCTGTCCACCAGCTCAGATACCACCTCATGTACGGCGCAGGTTCGTATACCGCGGCAACCGACGGCGTTTTTCACATTTCAGCTTACCACAGATGGACCGCCGGAATTCTGCATGGGCGATTCGGTGATACTGGACGCAGGTGAGTACAGCAGTTACTTGTGGAACAATGGGAGTGTCAGCCGCCGCATCACAGTGAAGAGCAGCGGTGACTATTACTGCACGGTAAAGGATTTCTCAGGGTACACCGGAATTTCCAGCGCCATGCGCGTCGTCGTTCACCCCATTCCGTCCGTCACGGTTACCAAGGCCGCCCCTTCACCTCTGTGCCAGGGAGATTCCGTGTGGTTGCAGCCGCAGGCGGAGTTCTCGCGCTATCACTGGAGCGACGGTTCGACAGCGCGGCAATTGCTGGTCTCGGAAAGCGGGCGCTACATCCTCACCGTCTGGAATGAAGGAGATTGTTCTGGCAGCGACACGATTGAAGTGACATTCATTCCATTGCCTGTGAAACCTGTCATTTCGCGCAGCGGAGACACACTCAGTGTTCCCGATGCAGGAGGTTCGATACGCTGGTATCGCGATGGGCGGCTACTGGTGACAAGCTTTACACGCCATCTGCCTCTGACTCACACCGGTAGTTATATCGCGCGGCGTACCTCACCCGCCGGCTGCGTGAGCGACTCGGAGCCGTTCATTGTCGCAGTGCTCGGAGGAGTGCAGCGCGTCCCGGAGAGGGAGTTCGCGCTGCACGTGTGGCCCTATCCATCTTCCGACGAACTCCACATCGTGCTGCGCAGCAAGGTCGGCGAACAAGTACGCATCGTGCTCACCGATGTGTTGGGAAAAAGCGACATCGTGTACAGCGGCCGCGCGGGCGAAGCAGGTGTGACACTGCGTATTTCCCTGCAGGGCAGGGCACGCGGTCCGCTGTTTATTCATGCGCAGGCGGGCGAACAACGGACTATCAAGAAAGTGATGCGCAATTGATTGCGGGGAGAGGCGTGACAGCGGATGTACCTGCGCTGTGTTGCCTGCTGGCGATTTCAGGGTAACCAAGTTCGTGTACAAAAGAAGAGACGCGCGGGCCGTGATGAGGTCCGCGCGTCTGTTTTCCGGGAGTCGCTCGATTTCCGGAATCACCCGGGATAGTCAGAAGGGGTATCTGACCTCGGCCACGTACTGCTGCTGTTCGGAACGGTTATCCCATCTCCGGACAAGCGTCTGGCAATGCCGCACCAATCGGGACGAAGAATCATGGCGGGCTGTTTGTACGACCGCGAATTTGCCCATGCGCGAATCCTGGAACTCGTACAACGCCAGGGCAGCGATGATGCGGATACATTCCTGGTCCTCGTTTTTCAGCTTGTCCATGAGAGGGATGATCGCATAGTCGAAGTCGTATTTCGGATAGGCCCGTTTAAGGTCGATGATGAGCTGTATATAATCGCAGCGCACCTCGAGTGATTTGTGGTTGAGGCCGGCCAGAATGTTTTTCTCGATATATTCCTGGCGTTCGGTGGACAGCGGCGGATTGATTTCGCGGGCCAGAAGGGTATTCTGTACGGCCGCGATGGCGAATACCGCAACGATGGCGATCATAAAGCGTTTCATGATGCACTCCTGAAATCTTCTGTGGGTAGCGAGTAATTTTTACAACGATTCGGTGTACGGAAAGGGTGTGCACGAGTTTCACGCTCCGCGAAAAAAATCGACCATGCTGAAGGAAGGGAAGCTCTTGTGATCTGGAAACGGTGGAAATCGGATCAGAGGAAAGTTCACATGAGTGGGGCGCTTGTCCATGAGCCAAAAATGGGCGATACATGAGTCGCCCATTTCCCGCATCCGGCGGGGGCGAGCTTGAACCGCTTCCATGTAGAAGCAGAGCGAAGCCCCGTGTCAATCTCTGCGATCGCTGTACAATTTTCGGAAAAATGGGCGATACATGAATCGCCCATTTTCGGTGTCCGGTAAAAGCACCTACCATCCGATTCCACTAAAAGAAAACTGCCATCATCCATCTCAGATCGTGCATATCCGTGTACAAATTCAGGCCCCGATCCGACCGAGATTGTGCAGGGATGGAACACGCATTGCAGCGAGGAAAATATTCTGTGGAGAGGGTACGATTTTCTCCTTGGCATGGCATCGCGGGAAACCCTATTTTCCGTATTGAGGTACCTGATGGTTATTGCGACAACGCGAGTACATCGTCATAGCAGTCAACGCCGCACGCTTGTGTATGGCGTGCTGCTGTGTTGCGTGGTACTCGTTTCGCTTTTTCCTCAAACTTCCACGTCACAGCTTCTCGTGCGCGATGATATTCCGCTCGAGGAGCTGGTACGAAAGCACTTCATCGGCGAAGGCGCGAATGTCACAAACATCACCCGGCGGGGCTGGCCAAGGGCAATGGGTTGGTTCGATGGCCGTGGCAGCAATATCGGCCTGGCAGAAGGAATTCTGCTCACCAGCGGATGGGTCGGCATAGCTCCGGGTCCGAATGATGTGGAGGATGCCAGCTTCCCCGCGTTTTCCGGGGGAGATGCCGATTTAAGCGCGCTGGTCAACCGCATCACCTTCGATGCCTGTGTTCTGGAATTTGATTTCATCCCCTATCAGGACACGGTGAGTTTCGAGTATGTCTTTGCATCGGAGGAATACGAGGAATACGTCGGCTCACCGTTCAACGACGTTTTCGCATTTTTTATCTCCGGGCCGGGAATCACCGGCAAGAAGAATATTGCCCTGGTCCCCGGCGTGGCTATCCCGGTGGCCATCAACAATGTGAACCACCTGAGCAACACGCCCTACTACGTCGACAACGCCGGGGGAGCAACAGTACAGTATGATGGCTTTACGAAAGTCCTCAAAGCCATGTCTGTTGTGACACCCTGCGAGACCTATCGTCTGAAGCTCGCCATCACCGATGTGCAGGACAACGTGCTCGACAGCGGTGTGTTTCTGAAAAAGGGCAGCTTCAATGCCGGCGACGCCTTCGAAGTGCGCGCCATCCGTGACGCCTACGAAAAAGGATGTCAGCCGGGTCTTTTCGAAATTCTCCGGGGTGGTGAAATCAGCAAGCAGTTGCAGATCACCTTTCAATTGCTGGGTAATGCACAGGAGGGCACCGATTTTGCTCCCATTACCAAGACGGTGACCTTTCAACCTGGTCAAAGCAGTATGATCATCCCCGTCGATGCACTTGACGACGGTATTTCCGATGATGGAGAAATGATCATCCTCTACATCCCGGATTTCTGCAACACCGGCCTCGTGCGCGATACATTGTATATCTGGGAAACCGATCCGCTCACTATTTTGCTTCCCGACGACACGCTGCTCTGCGACGGTGGAGATCTCCATCTGCCGGCGCGCATCACTGGCGGCACGGGAGTTTTCAACTATTACTGGGACGGGTATGCGCACGGGGACAGCGTGCTTCACCTTTCACCGGTAACCGCTGGAACGTACCGTTTTCACGTCACTGACTCTCTGACGGGCTGCTCCGCCTGGAAGGACATCATTGTCCGCGTGGATAGTCTCCCGGTCGCGTATGCGGGCGAAGATACGGTGGTCTGCGTAGGTGGCTCGATTCTCATCGGAGCACCGGCCACTGGCGGCACTCCACCCTATCTCTATGAGTGGACACCAGCTGCCGGATTGTCCGATTCCCGTATCGCCACACCCGTTGCCAGACCCATCACCACGACAACGTGGCATCTGAAAGTCACCAGCGCCTCGGGATGCACTGCGTACGACTCTGTCACGGTGGAGGTGAGCGACGTGCGCGTGGATGCCGGGAAGGATACACTGTTCTGCAGAGGTGCCGTCGTTGCCATCGGCGGAGAAGCGTCAGGCGGCCGCGAACCATACACATACAGCTGGAGCCCGGCCGCGGGCCTGACCAGCACAAATATGCCCAGACCGCTCGCGAAACCGGATGTTACGACTACATATACGGTGCGCGTGCGGGACAGAAATGGCTGCGAAACCATTGATTCCGTGCGCCTCGAAGTCTCATGGATCACTCTCGATGCGGGTCCGGACAGAATGATCTGTCCCGGAGAAAGAGTGACCATCGGAAACGATGCGCAGTGGTCGCATAGCCCGGTTACCTATGTCTGGAGTCCTACGACAGGTCTGGACAATCCATACAGTCCAACGCCTTCGGTGCGTCCTCCGAGAAATTTGACCTATGTCGTGACGGCGACAAACGGCAGCGGCTGTGAGGTGAAAGACACGGTCAACGTGTTCATTTCCGATCTCTCGGCGGATGCGGGACCCGACAGGGTTATGTGTCCCGGTGAGCCCGTCCAGCTCGGCGGCAGTGCGCGCGGGGGACGTCCGCCATATTCGGTGCTATGGACGCCATCGATCGGATTGACTGCCGCCGATGTCCTTGACCCCATGGCCAATCCCGATACGTCCACGTGGTACCATCTTCGCGTCCTCGATCGTGATGGTTGCGCGTACTACGATTCTGTCCGCGTCACGGTCTTTGCCAGACTTCCGATGCGGCTGAGTGCGAGCGGACCGACCTTGCTCTGTACCGGCGACAGCGTGACGCTTGATGCTGGTGGCACCATGGCATCGTACAAATGGAATACCGGCGCCACCAGCAGAAATATACGCATCGGCACGAGCGGCCGCTATTGGTGTGAAGGCATTAGTCCCGACGGCTGTCGCAGCTTCTCGGATACCATTCAGGTTTCCGTGACGGATCAGCCGCAACCCGTGATCACAGGCCCTTCGGTTGTCTGTACGGGAGCAGAGGTGCGGTATAGCGTGCAGGACGCCGGAGCTGCGGTGTACCGGTGGTCGGTAAACGGCGGTTTTATTCTCTCCGGCGACGGTACACGTGAAATTACGGTGCGGTGGGACAGCGATGGAAGCTACACCGTCGCGGTAGAAATATTACTCGGGTCTGCCTTCTGCCGGGGTGACACCATGATCACCGTCAGTGTCCTCCCCAATCCCCGCCCCGTGATCTCCGCCTCGGGTCCTCTGCGTTTCTGTTCAGGGGATTCGGTGGAACTTCGCGCTCCCGGAGGGTATGTTTCCTATGCATGGTCCAACGGCGCAACGGGCAGCAGGCTCATCGTTTCTACTGCCGGTCGTTATTCCGTCACAGTGACGACGGCCGAAGGATGCACAGGGGTGTCACCGGAAGTGGAGGTCTTGCTCTATCCACAGCCGCGTCCGCAACTGCGTTTTGTGTCGTCTGCCGCAGTGTGCGAGGGCGACAGTGTTCTCATCGAGGTGATGGGTGATTATGCCGATATCGAATGGAACACCGGGAGCCGCGGAAAAACGATTGCATTGCGCAGTCCGTTGGTGGTATGGGCACACGTGGTCACCGCCGATGGCTGCCGCGGCGTCAGCGACACGCTGCAAGCGCGCATACTGCCGAACCCGCAGCCGGTAATCGTTGCCGACGGTCCGCTTGAGTTCTGTGAAGGAGACAGTGTCCGCCTGCGAACCAGTGAGGCGTTTGCGTCGTGGAGCTGGTCCGGCGGCGAAGCAACACAGAGTATCGTTGTGCGGGCAAGTGGTGTTTACGGCGTCCGCGTAGTCAACATCGAGGGTTGCGAGGGCAATGCGGAATCGGTCCGGGTTATCGTGCATCCGAATCCTCCTGAACCGGTCATTACGCGTGATGGCCGCCTGCTGCGCGCACCGGCGGGCTATCTTTACGAGTGGTACGAGGATGACGCAGGTTCACTACAGCCGATTCCTGGAGAAGAGTCGGATACACTCGTCTTCAGTTTTGGCGTTTGGTATCGCGTCCGCGTGCGTACACCGTTCGGATGCAGCGCACTTTCCCGGCCCATACTGATTCCGCTGAGCGAGATGGCCACAAGTACTGTCGGTCTGCCCGTGCTTACCGCACAGCCGGGTGAGGAAGTCCGTATCCCGATGAATCTTCTTGCCGCGCAGTATCTCCGTGAGGCGGGAGTGACGACGTTTACCGCAACCATACGATTCAACAGCAGCATGCTCAGTCCGTTGAACGGCGATCCCGGCGGACGTGTGGTGAATGGCGAACGTATTCTGGATATCAGCGGGTCTCTTGTCGAGGGTAATCCTGTACTTTCGGAACTGCGGCTCGTGGCAACATTGGGAAATGCAAGTTCAACGCCCTTGATCATCGAGACATTTCACTGGAACAACAGCGGCGTCGTGGTCACACGTATTGACGGAAGATTCGACATGCCGGTGTGCGAGCAGGGCGGAGAGCGGCTCTTTGGAGGTGAAGGACGTTTGCGGCTTGCTCAAAACCATCCCAATCCGTTCAACAGCCATACGATTATCGAGTACGAAGTCATCGAGCGAGGCCATACGCAGATCTACGTACTGGATATGCTCGGCCGCCGAGTCGCTACGCTCCTGGATGACAGCATAGAGCCAGGCGCATATCGCGTGGCTTTCGACGCCCGGAACCTGCCCTCCGGTCTTTACTGGACTGTGTTGCACACGCCCGGGCAAGTCGTGACACGGGCTATACGTCTGTTGAAGTAACGCTGCTGTTTCAGGGGATTTGGTTTTTCTCGCGGCTATTGCGGCGATAAAAGAAACGCAAGGGTTCGAAACCGAATGCACGCGGCGCGTGATGCGGGAGCGATACCGTTCCCAGCTCCCATCGCGATCACGATATCCGTTCTGGGTCATCTGCTGCTGTCTCGCTCTTTGTTTCTTGAGCGGAGTCGAACGGAAATAATTTCGTGGCGCAGTCAGCGAACGGAGGATTTCGCCATCGCAAGGATTTTTTTCCATTCGGCCGGGCGGACCGGCTGCACCGAGAGGCGGCTGCCTTTACGGAGTAATTCCATATCCGCGAGTTCGGGGATATCGCGCAAGGACTCCAGAGGGAGCGGCGAGCGGAACTTTTCCACAAAAGAAATGTCGACCATGAACCAGCGTGGGGATTTGACTGTGGCCCTCGGATCGAATTTTGCGTGACCGGTTTCGAATTGCGTGTGATCGGGATAACCGGCCTGTGTCACGCCGGCAATCCCCACAATGGCGGGTGGATCCCCATTGCTGTGGTAGAACAACACACCGTCACCCACCTTTACCTCGTCTCGCAGCATATTGCGTGCCTGATAGTTCCGTACACCGTCCCAGCATGTGTTTCCGTCGCGCTGCAGATCGTCGATGCTGTAGGATTCCGCCTCGGTTTTAAATAGCCAAAAACACTGATTCTTCATACTGTGCCCCATGAGAAATTGCCCATACAACAACCTACGCGCTTCAGGCAAGATTAGAAAATGGAACAACGTTGCTCCACGACGGGTGCAAAAAAAATGTGCCCGATGAAAACAATGATTTCCTGAAACACCAACATCAGGCACTGCTCCGGAGCGGCGATGTTGGAACACTCATCCTGCCCGCGGCCGAAAGCCCAGTATCCAAACCTCTCAGCCGAAGGCCCCCGGTCCGTTGTTCGCTTTCTCTGATTATACCGTCACCCTCTCGGTGATTACAGAAGGTTTGACGTCATTTGTCCGCATACTGCGGGGGTAATTCACGGCGGATAATTCACCTTCCGAGTTCATTTGATTCACCCTGTTCATTGAGTATTTTACTCTATTGGACTCTTGCAGCGAATTTCATGCTCGCGTTAAACACCTCAGCACCTGACTTCACCTTACCCGATCACGACGGCACCCCGTCGCATGGAGAAATTTTCGTGTCAGGACCGTTGTTCCCGTTTTCCAACCCAAGGACGCTTCCCCTGTGTGCAACAGGCAATTGAACGATTCTGAATCGCCATTTACGGATTTTTGTGCCGATGCTGCGCAACGTCCCGCCATGATCGCCAACAGCGCCGGAGAACATCGGACTTTCCGTACACTCCGTGGTCCTTGTTTTTTCGTGCTTGCTGCCGATGCCTGTGTCACCGGACGAGTGAGCAAAGAACGCACATTTCTGCCAGTATCGGAACTGGCGTTGTCTCCCAAAGCCAGGGATGTACTCCTTCGCTGCACGAACGGCGCTTTCATGCTAGCGGAGCTCGCTCTGGACCGAATTTCGGAGGTACTGCCGGCATGATACGCGCTTTGATCAGCGACCTCGGGAATGTGCTGCTGCATTTCGACCACCGCATTATCCGCAGGCGCCTGGAAGAATTGTATCCCGGAGTCTTGCGTGAGCAGGGATCCAAGGGTGCCTTTTGGTCTCTTGTCGGGGATTTCGAAACCGGGGAAGTGGACGCCGACGAATTTCTTCCTCTCCTTGCCGCCGTGCTGAACCTGCCTGACGGTTTGGACAAAGCCCGGTTTTTCGAGGTGTGGGGAGACATATTCTGGCTTAATCGCGAGTATTTCGATCTACTCACCGAGGTTCGCGGGCGTGTAAAGCTGGTCATGCTTTCCAACACGAATCCACTCCATATAGACTTCGCGCGCGCGCGTTTTCCCGAGGCATTCGCGCTCTTTGATCACACTGTTTTCTCCTATGAATGCGGCTTCGCAAAGCCCGATCCGCGTATCTTTCAGAATGCGCTGACTGCGTGCGGCATTGCTCCGGAGGAAGCGTTGTACGTGGACGACATCGCTGCGTATACCACCGCCGCGGGCGCACTCGGCATGCACGCATATCAATACGTCTCCACAGACGCTTTGCGGGATGTGCTGAACATCTACGAACTCCACGTCACGGCACCCAATCATGCGGATATCACCGGTCACTAAAGGAATAGACATGAAACAATTCTCGCTCTTCGTTCTCCTTTTGCTCTGCGGAGCGATGCTCACCAGCAGTGCGCAGGATCTCACTTCGGTGAACTTCCACCTCAAAGACATCAATGGCAAGGACCAGTCCTTCCAGAAGTACCTCGACAAGGTAAAGGCCGGCGGCGAAAAAGGAGCCATTCTGCTCAGTTTCTGGGCGATGTGGTGTGAACCCTGCAAGCAGGAAATGAAATCGCTCGTCGAGACCTACAACAAGCTCAAGGACAAGAATTTCCATTACATCGCCATCAACCTCGATAATCCACGCAGTCTCGCGAAGGTGAAAGCGTATGTCACTTCCCAAAAGCTTCCCTACGAGTTTTGGATGGACCCGAACAGCGAGGCCTTCAAGAAGCTGAATGGTCAAAGCATGCCCTATTCATTGCTGGTCGACCGCGACGGAAAGCTCATCGCGAAGCATACGGGCTTCATCCCGGGCGATGAGAAGAAGCTCGAAGATGAAATCCGATCCATTGTGGAGTAGCGTATGAAACGTCTGCTTCTCGTCTTCGCCATCACGGTGCTTTGTGCCACCGCTCTCCGTGCGCAGGTACAATACTCCGTCTCGAACTATATGCGCTACGGCAACGGAACGCAGGTGGTGGGCGGTGTCAATACCGCGAAAGAGTACATCGAAAATCAGGCCAGTGTACGCCTGTTTTGGGACGATTTTACAGTCGGCTTCGAGCATCTCTACGACGATCCCCCCGAGTTCGGGCCGCGTTTCAACGGAATCCGGAAGCGGTATGTGGAATTCTCCCGTGCCGGTCTGGAACTGCGTGCCGGCGATTTCTATACGCTGTACGGCAAAGGTCTCGCGATGAACCTCTTCGAGAACCGCGGCATCAATTACGATACGCGTCTCGACGGCGTGCGCGGTATTTATCGCAACGACTGGACGAATGCCATTTTTGCCATGGGCAAGATGCGATACTATGACTTGCTCAATTCCGAACGCATCGAAACCTACTCCGTCAAAAGTGGGCATATCGAGTTCATGCCGCTGGAATATGTGCGCTTCGGTGCAAGCATGGTCGGTGCGGAGGGTGAACTGCCCAGTGCCTTCGGTCTGGACCGTGTGCATGCCGACATTCCGGAAGCCATGGTATCGCTCAGCGGCTACGGATTTGACCTGCATGTGCAGAAAGCCTCGAAACGCTCGTCCTTTCTCCGTCCTCAGGCGGATGGCACGAATGCGTCGGGTTTTTCGTACGGTGACGGTTTGTACGGAAGTCTGGCCTATACCTCAGACATCGGTCTCGGTGTGACGTTCGAATACAAGGATTACCGCTTCGATCCGGTGGGCGAGGAGGGCCGCGATCCCAATCGTCCGAGCCGCATGCTCCCGATGCAAAATCCTCCGATCGTACACAAGGAACATGTGTTCACGCTGCTTTCCCGCACGCCGCATGTCGTTGATTTTAACGATGAAATCGGCATGCAACTGGATGTGTATTACGCAGTATCGCCCACCCTGACCGTGAACCTGAACGGCTCTGCGGCGAGCAGGCAGAAGGGCTATACGTCGAACAATGGCTTCCTCGTCACGTGGGAACGCGACGTACGTTTCATGCCGAGTCTTGACCCGATGTTCTCGCCGTTCTGGGAATTGTACGGTGAATTGGAGTGGTACTTCGACGGCGGTTCATTCATACGTGCCGCGTTCAACCGTCGTTGGGTCAATCAATACGAGGGGAATCTCGGTCATGTGCAGGCGAGTTCGACTTTGCCCATCCGTGTGGAGTATCTGCTGGACGAAGAGTACAGCATCGGATTGAATCTGGAACAACAATTCTTCCATGACAGCTTCAATCGCACGAAACCGAACTTTTTCAACGAGTTCGTGTCGCTGTCGCTTGCACGTGCGGGACAGTGGACCGCGACGGTGCGTGTGGAATATACAACGGACCAGAGCGACGCTTCCGGAAAGGATTTCTGGCGCGCGGCGGAATTGGCCTACCGCATCGGTACGCATCATACCGCGACCATTATGTACGGGACGGAACGCGGTGGTCTGATTTGTTCGAGCGGTGTGTGCCGTGAGGTTCTTCCGTTCGACGGGCTCAGATTGTCGCTGCAGTCCCAACTTTGAGTATCGCGCGGGTTTCTCCCGCGCATAGTTTGGCCGGCCCGTGCCTTCCTCAAGGCACGGGCTCACGCCATGGAACACTACAGGATCGTATGCAAAAGGAAATCATTATCAACGCGTCGGACAATTTGCAGAGAGTCGCGATTGTCGAAGACGGGAAACTGGCCGAACTCTTCGTCGAGAGCGAAGAAAAAGAGCGTATGGTCGGCGACATTTACCTCGGAACCGTCGCAAAGGTCATGCCGGGCATTCAAGCCAGCTTCATCGATATAGGGCTCGAACAGGATGCGTTTCTCCACTATTCCGATGTCAGTGACGCGTTTCGGCAGGTGCGAACCGAAGCGGGAGACAGAGGGGCGGACTCCGTGGTCGTGGACGAAGCCGCCGTCGTTGCGACAGAGGAGAGTGCGTCCAACACGTCGGACGCCAAGCCCCAGCGCCGGCGCCGGCGACCGCCGTCACATGTGACGCTGAGCCGCGGCCAGGAGGTCGCCGTTCAAATTTTCAAGGAGCCGGTGGGAAACAAGGGGGTACGCGTGACAACCGAAATCGCGCTTCCCGGGCGCTTTCTGGTGCTGATGCCCTACGACGAGCTGGTGGGGGTCTCACGCAAAATACAGAGCTTCAAGGAGAAACGGCGCCTGCGGCGCATCGTTCGCTCCATGCTACCCGGCCGCTTCGGAGTCATCATTCGCACGGTGGCTGAAGGCAAGGCCGAGGATATTCTGCGCGCTGATCTGGAAGCACTCCTGACGACATGGCGCGACATTGAGCGCACCATGAAAAAATCTTCGGCCCCGGCACTTCTGTACAAGGACATGAATTCCTCCACCAGCACCATTCGCGACCTCTTTTCAGAAGATGTGCGCAGGGTTGCGGTGGATTCACGGCGCATGTACCGCGAGATTCGCGCCTACCTCAACCTCGTCGCCCCCCACAAGGTGGACGTGCTTGAGTATCACGGAAACCGCGAACCCATTTTCGATACCTACGGCATCGAAAAACAAATCGAGCAGTCCATGAGCCGCAAGGTCTGGCTGAAAAGCGGCGGATACATCATCATCGAACATACCGAGGCGATGAAGGTGATAGACGTCAACAGTGGACGCTATGCCGCGAAAAGGGAACAGGAACAGAATTCCCTGCGAACGAACATGGAAGCGGCGCGTGAAATCGCCCACCAAATCCGGCTCCGTGATCTCGGCGGTATCATTGTGATCGATTTCATCGACATGGAACAGGAAGAAAATCGCCGGAAGCTGTTCGATGAAATGCGTCGCGAAATGCGCAAGGATCGTGCGAAATTTACCATCCTGCCGGTCACCGAGTTCGGTCTCATCCAGATAACCCGCCAACGCGAACGAGAGAGCGTCCAAATGTCCATCAGCGAAGCCTGTCCCACCTGCCAGGGGACGGGACGCGTGCTCTCAAAATCGTCACTCCTGACACAGATCGAACGCTGGCTGCGTCGCTTCCGTGTTCGCAGTCGCGAGTTGCGGCTCACCGTACTCGTCCATCCCGCAATGCAGTCCTTCCTGCTGGACGGAGCGATTTCGCAAGCGGGACGGCTCATGCTCAAGTATTTCATCAGGCTGAAAATTGTCGCCGATCACACCCTGTCCGTGGACGAATTCCGCGTTATTTCCACGCGCAAGGGCAAAGATGTCACCAAGGATTTCCATGTCTGAGACCGGGGTTGGTTTGCGGCTGTAACACATTGAAAAATAAGGCGTTAATCCTTTCCTTTCTGAGAAGATCCGTTGGCATGCCAGCGGATTTTTTCCTATATTTATTGATTGAAAGCGTCGATGCCGGAATGGGGTGGTTCAGGTCATCCGCCCGGGCTTCATGGACACGCTCTCGGTCGGTCAGAATATTTTTTATCGAATTTCGGAGGCAAGAATGAAATTTTCCGTCGTCAGCAGCGATCTCCACAAGGCACTGTCGAAAATCATCAGTGTGGTGCCGTCGAAGTCCACGTTGCCCATTCTCGAGAGTGTGTTGTTCGAGCTGACCGGAAACGACCTGCGACTGACCGCGAGTGATTTGGAACTTTCGATGACGGTTTCCCTGCAGGTCCAGGGCGAGCAGGATGGTCGAATCGCCGTCCCGGCCAAGAAGCTGAACGAGACGCTTCGGGCTCTGAGCGCAACGGATGTCCTGTTCACTGCGGATGAGGGCACCCGTCGTATCGGTATCAAAACTGATCAAGGCGAATATAAAATGGCCGGCGAGAGCGCATCCTCTTTTCCCGAGGCGCAGATACTCGAGGAGGATTTTTCTCTGCAGATCAAGGCCGATCTTCTGCGAGGGATTATTGCCAAAACTGTGTATGCCGTAAGTACCGACGACCTCCGCCCGTCCATGATGGGGGTGTTGTTCCAGTGGCGCGGTGGTGAGTTCTACGCAGTTTCCACGGATGGCCATCGTCTCGTCCGTATCCGTCATAAAGGCGAGCTTGCAGAAGCGCACAGCGGTGGTGATCGCGACGTCATCATTCCCGCCAAAGCGCTGAACGTGGTTTCGAAATCGCTGGGCGACGGTGACGTACATGTCGTATTCGGGCGCACGAACGTCCGTATAACCTTTGGAGACATGCTGCTTCTCTCGCGCATCATCGACGAGCGCTACCCGAACTACGAGAGCGTCATACCTCAGGAAAACGACAAGGTGCTTGAGGTGAACCGCGCGGCGCTTATCGCCGCAGTGCACCGCTGTTCGATTTTCTCGAACGCGATCACCAATCAGGTGCGCTTCGCCGTTTCCAAAGAAGAACTGCGTGTAGCGGCGGAGGATATCGATTTCGGCGGCGAAGCCCGCGAGACCATCCCCGCCGTATTCAGCGACGATGATGAACTGGAAATTGGCTTCAACGCCCGTTACGTCTCCGAAGCGCTGCAGCATCTCGAGTCGGATGACGTGCATTTCCTGTTCAGCGCCTCCTCCCGTGCCGGACTTGTGCGTCCGAAACAGGAGGACCCCGATCTCGATATTCTCATGCTTGTCATGCCTTTGCGATTGAATGCCTGAGCATGCTTCTGAACCGTCTGCGTATCGCCAATTTTCGCAACCACTCTGCGACGGATATTGATTGTCCGGAAGGAACGCTGTTGCTGCTTGGTGAGAACGGCGCGGGTAAAACGACCGTCCTTGAAGCGATTTCCCTGTTGTGCACCTCCCGCAGTTTTGTCACCCGGCAGGACAAGGGGCTGGTCGCCATCGGCGCTCAGCAATTCTCGCTCGAAGGAGCCTTTACCACTTCGACACGGAGCAGACGGCATGTGACCGTGGAATATCCCCTGGACCAGCGCAAGCGCATCGAAGTGGACTTCACCCCGCTCGACGCCGCGTCGGATCTCATCGGCATGTTCCCCCTGGTGGCGCTCTCACCGCAACACCGCCCCATTACCTCTGGCGGTCCTGCGGAACGAAGGGCCTTCATCGATTTCGTGCTTTCGCAGGTCCATCACAACTATCTCGAAGATCTGTTGACCTATCGGCGCGTCCTCAAGCAGCGCAACACCCTGCTCGCCGAGGCGGACGGCCGGCTGAGCGCCATTGCCGGCGTTATTGACGCCTGGGATCAGGCGCTTGCAGAATCCGGCGTGCGTATCCTCCGCAAGCGCGCGGAATTCATTGGGCAGTATCTCCCCTATGTGCATCAGTCCATGTCCGGTATCATCGAAGGACGGGAAAGTGTCGACATCAACTACGTCGGCAGCTGTAGCGCCGACATCACGTCCGGGGATGCCGCAGCGCAGTACCTGACCGAGCTAATCGAGCGCAGACCTTCGGACCTACGCCGGGGCGTCACCAGCATGGGGCCGCATCGCGACGATCTGTCCATCATGCTCAACGGTCTCGACGTACGGGCGCAGGCCTCGCAGGGTCAGCACAAGACCATTCTCATCGCCTTGAAAATCGCCGAGTATCATTATCTTGACGAGCATCTGGATGAGACCCCATTGCTGTTGCTGGACGACGTTTTCAGTGAGCTCGATGATGCGCGTCTCGACCGTGTGCTCGCTCTGACACAGGGACTCGGGCAAACCTTCATTACATCAGCACATACGAGTCTCCTCCATGTTTTGGACGGCGCACCCGGCGATCATCACGCGCTGCGCATCGAGAGTGGCGGCGTGTACAGACTGGCGGATGTGGCATGAAGGGGTTGGGAAAAACATCCTCGCTCGCTAACGCCATGCACGCCGCACTGGAGAGGCGCGGAATGGACCGCCACGTCAGGGAGCAGCAGGTGTTGATCCGCTGGGTCGAGTATGTCGGCGAGGCGGTGGCCCGTCAGGCGACACCGAATCGTTTTCACGATGGAGTACTCTGGCTTACAGTTCCTGATGCAACCTGGAGAATGGAGCTGCACAGCATGCGCAGGGAACTTCTGGAGAGAATCAATACCGCAGCCGGTGAAGAATTGGTTCGGGAAATACGGGTCCGGTGACAGCAACGATGAACACAGCCATACACCAGGAAGACACCATCGCCGCCCTCGCCACACCACCGGGTGTGAGCGGGCTCGCGGTGATACGGGTGTCCGGCGCGGACGCGATCGACTGCGTCGCGGCGGTGTTCCGCGGCGGGGATCTACGGCAGGCTTCTTCGCACACCATGCACCATGGACATGTCCTGAATCCGCAAGGCCATACCATCGACGAAGTACTTGCCGCAGTGTTTCGGGCCCCTCGCTCGTATACAGGAGAAAACAGCGTGGAAATCAGCTGCCACGGCGGGGCGACAGCATACAGGGCAGTGCTCGATCGGCTCTACGCGGCAGGGGTACGTCACGCCGAACCGGGCGAATTCACCCGCCGGGCCTTTCTCAATGGAAAAATGGATTTGTCGCAGGCGGAAGCTGTCGCCGATCTCATCCATGCACAAAGCGAGGATGCGCATCAGGCATCGGTCCGGCAACTCGAGGGACGGCTGTCGAGCTTCGTCGAAGGAATCCGCTCTTCGTTATTACACTGTCTCGGTATGCTGGAACTGAGTCTGGATTTCGTCGAAGAGGATGTCGAATTTCTCACTGCCGAACGACTGCGCTCAGATATCGCACAGGCGGAAGCCAAACTGCGGGATGCTCTCGCCACCTTTCGCAGCGGGAGGATCATTCGCGAGGGTGTGAAAGTCGTGCTGCTCGGGAAGCCCAACGTCGGCAAATCCAGTCTTCTGAATGCCGTGCTCGGCACGCAGCGCGCAATCGTGACCGATGTACCGGGCACCACGCGCGATTATATCGAAGAACAGATGATGCTGCACGGACGTCCGTTCCGCTTCGTTGATACGGCAGGGTTGCGCGAGACGCATGATCGAGTCGAACAACTCGGTATCTCCGCGAGCACGGAACAACTTCGCGACGCGGACATCGTATGCGGCATCATCGATGATCCTGCGGAGAGCGAAGGACTCGAGGTGCTGCGGAGCCTGGCTGCGGATATCGGAGCACGATGTATCGGCGTCCTGAACAAATGCGATCTCCACACGCATCCATTGGTAACGGATACAGACCTCGTCAGCATTTCGGCATTGCATGGAACCGGCCTGGATGTATTGCTTCAGCGGCTCGCCGATGTCGCCGCGAACATCGGCATGCTCCCTGCGTCCTACGAAGTCGTCGTTACGAACGTGCGGCATGCCGCGTGTATCGAGCGGGGGATCACCGCGCTGGGGCGGGCAGCATCTGCAGCGGAGGCGGGCCGGACGGAAGAATGCATCGCAGTCGAACTGCGGGAGGCCGCCGACGCCCTGGGCGAGATAATCGGCGTCGTTACCACGGACGATATTCTCAACGGGATCTTTTCCCGATTCTGCATTGGCAAATAATTCTCATACTACAGGCATACACCAACCATGACCAAGGAAAAAGAAGAACTCGCAAAACAATACTCCGAAACCAGCATCAAGGTGCTCGAAGGCCTCGAAGCGGTTCGGAAGCGTCCCGCCATGTACATCGGCGATGTCGGTGTCCGCGGATTGCACCATCTCGTGAACGAGGTCGTTGACAATTCGATTGACGAGGCGCTTGCAGGGTTTTGTGATAAAATCGATATCACCATCCATAAGGACGAGTCCATCACAATCGAAGACAACGGCCGCGGTATCCCCGTCGGACCCCATCCGGTGAAAAAAATCAGCACCCTGGAAGTGGTCATGTGTACCCTGCACGCCGGCGGAAAATTCGACAAACAGACGTACCAGGTTTCCGGCGGTCTCCACGGCGTCGGTGTGTCGGTTGTGAATGCGCTGTCCGAATGGCTTGAGGTGGAAATCTACCGCGAGGGCAACATTTACGTGCAGCGGTATTCGCGTGGCGCTCCCGAGCATGGCATCAAGACCCTCGGCAAAACGAAAAAGACCGGCACCAAGGTGACGTTTTTGCCGGACAACCAGATCTTCAAATCCACCGAGTTCCGTTTCACCTATCTCGAGGAGCGGCTGCGCGAACTCGCGTATCTCAACAAGACCATTCGCATCTCGATTAAGGATGAACGTGACGGCGAAGAGGCGGTGTACTTTTTCAAGGGCGGACTGGTGGACTTTGTGCAGTACATCGATACCGACCGGCAGAGCTTCATGAAGAAGCCGATATACGTCGAAGGCATGCGCGACAATACGCCGGTTGAATTGGCGATGCAGTACAATGACTCCTATACGGAAAACATTTTCACCTACGTCAACAACATCAACACGCATGAGGGGGGTACCCATCTCATCGGCTTCAAATCCGCACTGACGCGCGCACTCAACAACTATGCGTACAAGAACGGCCTGGTCAAGGAAGGCAAGCTCACCATGGGGGGCGACGATTTCCGTGAAGGATTGACGGCGGTGCTCAGCGTCAAGGTCGCAGAACCGCAGTTCGAAGGGCAGACGAAGACCAAACTGGGGAACAGCGAGACCAAGAGTATCGTCGAAACCATCATTTTCGAACAGCTTTCTCTGTATCTCGAACAGAATCCCCCGACGGCGAAACGCATCATCGAAAAAGCCGTTCGCGCCGCCGAAGCACGAGAGGCCGCACGGAGGGCGCGCGACCTGACGCGACGCAAAAATGCCATGGACTCCCTCAGTTTGCCGGGTAAGCTGGCCGATTGCTCCATCACCGATCCGGAGCATTGCGAAGTGTATCTCGTTGAGGGCGATTCGGCAGGCGGCTCAGCCAAACAGGGACGGGACCGGCGTTTTCAGGCGATTCTCCCGCTCAAGGGAAAAATTCTCAACGTGGAAAAAGCCCGGCTTCACAAGATTCTTGAGAATCAGGAAATCAACGCCATCGTCTCCGCCATGGGCGCGGGCATCGGTGGGGAGGACGACATTGACCTCAGCTCGCTCCGGTACGGCAAGATCATCATCATGACCGATGCCGATGTGGACGGCAGCCATATTCGTACGCTGTTGCTGACCTTTTTCTTCCGCTACATGCGGGCGCTGGTCGAAAACGGCAAGGTGTACATCGCCCAGCCTCCCCTGTACAAAATCAAGAAGGGGAAAGTGGAGCGTTACGCCTTCGACGACGACGAGCGCGATGAAATCATTAAAGTCCTGCGCGGCCAGAAAATCGTCGAAGCGTCGGATGACGCGGAGCCGGTATCGACAGACGGCGATGAGATCGTCACACGCAAGGACGGTATCACGATCAGCCGCTTCAAAGGTCTGGGTGAGATGAATCCGGAGCAGCTTTGGGAAACGACGATGAATCCCGAAACGCGCACGCTGTTGCTGGTGACGCTCGAAAACGCCGCGGAGGCCGATCGTCTTTTCCAGATCCTGATGGGCGACTCCGTCGAGCCGCGTCGTCAATTCATCGAACGGAATGCGAAATACGTCAGAAACCTCGATGTCTAACATGCGACACTCCCTGCTGACAGCGATTCTGCTGAGTTGCCTCATCGCCCCGGGCGCGTTGGGGCAGCCGGAACAACGTTTGAAATATGGGCAGCTCCTCTACGCGGAGGTTGTCCCCGGCCTGTCCGATAGCGCCGGTGTCGGACGTGCAGACCTGTTGCTTCGGGTGTCGTATGATTTCATGGTATTCGAACGCGGCAAAGACGCTGTCACCGATGCACCGTTTCATGGCGGTGTGGATGTGTCGGTCGATCTCCGCAGAGATGGGGTATCTATCGGGTCCATGAATTTCGGTGCATCCACTGCGGCGAACGGCTATTCGGAAACAGATCGGCGGGATCAGTTTCTCCTGCTCCAGCGAACGCTGTTTCTGGAAGCGGGCGAATATTCCGCACTGATCGTCGTTTCGGACAGGGGTTCGACTCGTGAGAGCGCCATAAACAAGTCCTTCAGCATCAGGCGCTTCGACGCGCCAGCGTTGGGGACGCCGATCATTCTGGAAGTGGATTCCATGGCAGGGATGAGCGGCGCGTACGGCTACGCGGGATACCTGCCTTTCGCGAGACCAGCCGCTTTGGCTATCCCTTCCGAAGCCGGACGGGAAGGAGACTGGTATATCGTTCTCGAACGACGCGGCCGCACGCGCGAGATCGTGTTCGAGGGCCAGGTGCAGCCGACAGAGGTCGTGCGACGGAAGTCGCTTCGCCGCGCGGATGGAGTGGTGGAGGATTTCCGCTACACCGATTGTGCTTCCTGCGTCGGGCAATTCACGCTCCTTGCCGTACCGAGCGAGAGCGCGGACACGGGGCCTTACACACTGCGCGTCATCTCCCGCTCCGGGGAATCGGCCGACACGATGACCGTCGACACCGAGATATTCTGGCGTGACATGCCGTACTCGATGCGCGACATCGATTTCGCTATCGAGGCCATGCGGCATATTCTTACCCGCGAACAGCTCAAACAGATGAACGATGGCGATGAGAGCTACAAGCGTCAGCAGTTCCGTCGCTTCTGGAGCGAGCGCGACCCCACTCCCGGTACGGCTTTCAATGAAATGATGGCAGAATATTTCATCCGTTGTGATGACGCCTATTACAAATTCCAGACGCTCTACGAAGCGAACGGGATCACGACTGATCGTGGAAAGGTGTACATTCTCTTTGGCGCCCCGGAGGATACGGAACGGATATTTCGTAGCGGCGAACCCTCCATAGAGATATGGTCCTACCCGTCGTTGGGAAAGACGTTTCGCTTCGCGGACAGCCGGCAAAACGGAAACTACCGTCTGATGGAGGACTAACATGGATTTACCGATTATCGCTATATCTGCGGGTGACGTCAACGGCATCGGTCCCGAGGTGATACTCAAAGCCTTCGATCGCTCGGAATTGTTCGACGTGTGTATTCCGGTCGTATACGGTCCCGCCGCGGCGTTCGAGTGGTATGCGCATCGCCTGGGCTTACAGCATATTCCCGTCGACGCGGTACGCACTCCCGCGACGGCGCAGCAGGGTCGTTTGAATATGGTGGATCTCGGCTCACATTTTCAGGCGGCGGAAATCGGCAAGCCGACACCGTTGTCCGGAAAAGCGAGCCTGGACGCAGTGCGGGCCGCGTTTGACGACGTGTTCGCGAAACGGGCGGACGCCTTGGTAACCGCTCCGATCTCCAAGGAGGCCATCGGTTTGGCGGGAAGCGGATATCACGGACACACCGAAATGCTTGCGGATTTCTGCGGTTGTGGAGACGACGTCATCATGATCCTCTCCGGCAACACGATGAAGGTCGGACTCGTCACCGTGCACATGCCCGTCAGCGCCATCGCGCCGGCATTGACACGGCAGGCGGTCGAACGTACCCTGCGGCTGGGTCTCCGGGCAATGACGACGGATTTCGGCGTGGATAATCCCCGGCTCGCCGTCCTGGCGCTCAATCCTCATGCCGGAGATGGCGGCTACCTCGGCAGCGAGGAGCGCGACATCATCATTCCGGCCATCGAAGCGATGCGCGACGAAGCCGGAAGCATCGAGGGACCGTTCGCAGCGGATGGTTTTTTCTCCACGCACAACAAGACCCTGTACGATCTCATCATCGCGATGTATCACGACCAGGGCCTCATCCCGTTCAAAATGCAGGCGCAGGGCCGGGGTGTGAATGTCAGCTGCGGTTTGCCGATAGTCCGCACATCACCGGACCATGGTACTGCGTACGGAATCGCCTCCCATGGGCTTGCAAGTGCCGAGAGTATGAAGGAAGCCGTTCTCGCGGCGCGGCGCATCGCCCTGAACAGACGTCAATAAACGGAGGACCGCCGACTCATGATCGAATTCCACAATGTCCGGTTGACGCTCGCCAACCAGCACATCTTCGATCACGCAAATCTCGTGATATCGGAGGCGGAGTTCGTCTATGTGATCGGTGAGACGGGTATCGGGAAGAGTTCCTTTCTGCGCCTGTTGTATATGGATCTGCTCCCATCCTTCGGTCGCGTACGCATCGGCGGCTATGATTCCTCCATCATCACAAAGCATCAGATCCCGTACCTTCGAAGAACACTCGGAATCGTTTTCCAGGATTATCGCCTGCTGGACGACAGAAACGTGTACGAGAACATCGCGTTCGCACTTCATGCCACGGGCGCCAGACGGCAGATCATTCCCACCAAGGTGCACAGTCTCCTTGCGGAGGTGGGTCTCTCGTCGAAGGAATTCGCCATGCCCGACGACCTCTCCGGCGGCGAACGCCAGCGTGTGGCAATAGCCAGAGCGCTCGTGAACGATCCGGTGATTCTTTTGGCCGATGAACCGACGGGCAATCTCGATCCGTCGGCGTCGCGGGATATTCTCGCCATTTTCGACCGCGTGAACCGCAGGGGTACGGCCATCATTATGGCCACGCATGATTACAGTCTCCTCGCGCAGCGGCCGGGGCGGGTGATCAAAATCCAGAACAGAAATTTTTACGACGTTGTCTGACACGCGACACGTGCAGCCCGGATTTTTGGCGCCGGAGGAAGTGCCGCTTCACGCCTATCAGATCGCGGACACCGATTTTGTGGTGTGCGATGTCGAGACCACCGGCTTGTCGCCTGAGCGCAATCGTCTGACCGAAATCGCATTGGTCAGAATTCGCGGGGGCGAGATCGTGGATCGCTATTCCTCCCTCATCAATCCCCGGCAGTTCATTCCTCCCGAAATCACCCGCCTGACCGGCATCAGCAATGAGATGGTGTACGCCGCGCCGGAGGCGACGGAGGTCCTGCCGGTGGTCAAACGTTTTATCGGCGACGCGGTGTTCGTCGGACACAATGTACGCTTCGATCGTTCCTTCGTGGATGCTTCGCTGTTGCGTATCGGAGGAGCAGCCCTGCAATCACCTATGCTCTGTACGGCACGTCTCGCACGGCGGCTGATGCCCAAGAAATCGCGGGCGTCGCTCGGCGTTCTTGCCGCGCAGTACGGCATCCGCATCAACAACCGGCACCGCGCGGGTGGAGATGCCGAGGCCACCGCCCGCTTGCTGCTGTTGTTCCTGAATACCCTCGAAGAAGAATTTGATATCACGGAACTCGGCGACGTACTTTCGTTTCAGAACAGGCAGATTTATCGCATTACGGGTGCTCCGAAGTACTACACGAGACTGGAACAGCAGCTTGCCGAGCTGCCGCATACGCCGGGAGTGTATTTTTTTCATGGGAAAAAGGGCGAAATACTGTATATCGGCAAGGCGCGTAATCTGAAACAGCGTGTCAGTTCGTACTTCTATCACAATATCGGTCACACGGAAAAAATCCGGCGCCTGCTCCGTTCCGTACACGGCATTTCATGGAAACAGACGGAAACGGAGCTCTCCGCGTTGCTCAGCGAATCGCGTCTGATCAAACAACATCAGCCCGATTACAACACGCAGCTCAAACGCTATCGCCGTTATCCGTTCATTCGCATCTCTGTGCAGGACGACTGGCCGCGAGTGGACTGGTGCTACGACATACGCGACGATGGTGCGGAATACTTCGGACCGTTCCGCAGCCGCTTTGCGGTGGAGGACGCGCTCGACAGCATCAACAAACTGTTCGGCCTGCGGGAATGTGGCGGAACGATTCGTCCCGATCCCGCGATCAATCCCTGTCTGTATTATGACATCAAACGCTGTGCCGCACCCTGCGCCGCCCTCGTCAGCAGAGAGGAATACGCGCGTGAGGTGGGTGACGTCATGCGTTTCATGCAGGGTGAGCACGACGAGGTGATGCTGCGTTTCCGGGACCGCATGAAGACAAAATCCGATGCGCTGGATTTCGAGGGAGCCGCGGTGCTGCGCGATCGCATCTCCGCGCTCGAGCGTATGATACGGCAACAGCGCGTCATGGTGCATTCCGTTCGCAAGCAGAATCTCGCCATCGTCACGCTTGCCCGGGGCAGCAATGTCGAAGTGCACTTCATAAAGGGCGGCATGCTCGCGGCACAGTTTCTGGTCGATCAGAAGCGCATGGTGAAAAAGGATTTACTCGATGCGCTCCGGGATATTTACGCCGGGCGACAGACCGAACTCTTTGGCGGTCGCATCGAGGATATAGACGAAATGCGCATCATCGCATCCTGGTGCCTCACGCGGCGCGACGAATCCACGTACGTGGACATCGACACCTTCCCGAAATCCGACGATGCGCTGGAGCCGCTGTGCGACACCATCCGAAATGCCGGAATGATGATTACCGAGGACAGCGACTCTGCGAGCGGGGAGCTGGGAGCGTAGAGAGCAGCGAGGGTACAGTGAAGAAGAAAGGGGTAGTCTCGTGTACTGCGGGGATATCCACCGATACACGGCATCGTCGGTTCACCACAGCAGCACAAGTACAATCACTCCGTTGATCGCATGCGCAGCATAGCAAAGCGCGCAGGGCTTCCGCAGTACGAACAACAGGATGATCGTGAGATAGACCGATATACCGAACGACACGGCGGCGCCGAGCGTGATCAGCGTTTCCGACCAGGAGGGCAGTGGGAGGAGTATTCCGATCACCGACCAGAGCAGGAGCACGAAATACCAGACAATGCCGATGCGTGCGTTGGGTATGCCGGCGAACAATGCCGCCTGGGGCGCCTGTGTCACAGTATCACACTGGCTACCGATGTCAGGGTCAGTGGGGCACATGCTTCGTTGCCGTCTGAGCGCGGCAATGGAAACGAAGAGACCAGCGGTGGCGAGAAGAGACATATCGATCATGGTGGTACAACCCTCTTTCCTGTCAGAAGGGTTCCGGGTTGTTACATCCCGTGCATGGTACGCCCGCCCGCGCACCAACGTGCGCGGTGCTCTTGCATTTTCCGCCATCAAAGCGTACGTTGCACTGATAAAGCACATGATTATCCGATGAAAAGACGACGACACAGCTACCCGCGCATGACGCGAATACCTTGGAACTGCGATGACGCCTGTTTGCACAGTACTGGAGAACGGACATGCCTGACGCCAGCGCCTTCATGGCGAAGGACAGCCCTCCGAGTACCGAAGCCCTGAAAACCGTCCTCGCGGACACATACGGTCTGTGGGAGCGGCTTCGTGCCGAGGTATTGACACGCTATCCGAAAGCCGTGGAGGAATGGAGTTTTCCGGGAAAAACCTTCGGCTGGAGTTTTCGCGTCAAGGACAGCAAGCGTGTGATCGTCTACATGCTCCCTCGTGAGGGGTATTTCAAAGCGGCGTTCAATTTCGGCCAGCGGGCGGTGGATGAAATCATGGGATCCGGGGTCGCTCCTTCGATCAAGGAGGAGCTCGCCGCAGCGCGGGTGTATGCCGAGGGACGCGGAATCCGTATCGACGTACGGAAAAAGCGCGACCTGCAAGACGTACTGACGCTCGTCGAGATCAAGCTGCGTTGTTGATGCGGTACACTTGTCCATACCCTCTCCGCATGACGCTGCATCCGATAGAGATGGATAGCGGATTGAACATCACAACGAATTGTGATTGCCGTTCTGAAAACGAAAGGAAGGTCCACGATAACGGCGGTGTGCTCCGAATGCTGAAGACACGGCCGATTCCGCCCTGACTGCCTGAGACTCGCGTAATGCAAATAGGATCCCGTTATGAGAAAGTACCTGCCGTTCATCGTCACCGTCCTTATGATTGCCTGTGGCCAGCAGAAGGAAACCGGAACTTCCCTCATCGGTTTTCAGAATGTGTCATACCCGGAAGCCCTGAAGCTCGCAAAGGCGCAAGGGAAGCATCTCTTTCTCTACTTCCACTTCGAAGGATGTGGCGCGTGCAAGGAACTGGAGAAAGCAGCCTTCAGTGATGCGGAAATCGCGAAATACATCCGCTCGCAGTTCGTCTGTGTGGACGTGAATACCAGGCATGAAGAAGCGCGAGATTTCCTGCGTCCGTTTCCTGTTCGCGCCGCGCCGACATGCCTCATTGTAAACCCTGAAGGGGAAGCGGTGTACGCCCTCGTCGGCTTTGCCGACAAGAACGATTTTATCTCGAAGTTGCGGCAGTGGAAGACGGCAAACCCCGCGCTTGCTGCTCTGAGGGACCGTTACCACGCCGGCGACCGGGACGCGGATTTCATCCGCAAGTATATTGCGCTGCTGCGCGCGGAGGATTTACCTTATGCGAAAATCCTCGAGGACTACATCGAGCGCCAATCTTCCGTCGACCTGGAGTCGCGGGAGAATTTTGATCTGCTCTATGACCTGATTCCGGAGAGAATCAGTCCCGTCGTCCGGTTTCGCGGGGCGGCCTATACTGCTTTCCTCCGGGGCATCGAGACACACGCCGACCGCTATGACAGAGAACAACTGGATGGGCGTGTATTGATGGGTTTGCTCGACGCGTTGTACGAGTCGATTGAAACATCGAACACCGCATTGTTTGATTCTGTCATGACTGTGGTGAGCGGGATACCGCTGCGCGGCAGATCGCTCATTCGCGACAGAGACGGCCAGCCGATCACGATGATATTTCCGGAGCAGTACGGAATAAAAATCAAATTGGAGTTTTACCACAAGGCAGGTGATACAGAGAACTACCGCGCCACGCTCAATCAGTATCTCACCGAAATCCGTGACGACGCAGAAGCGCTGAACGAACTGGCGCGGTCATTTGCCGAATTCGCGAACGACAAGGATTCTCTGCACCAGGCGTCGATGTGGGCCCAACGCTCCATCGCTCTTGCGAGCAGTTACGAAAACAACGATACCTACGCCGCGTTGCTGTACCGCCTCGGAGAGTACAGCAAGGCTCTCGCACAGGCGGAAAAGGCGTTGGCGATAGCCAAACGGACGTCACTGACACCCACTTCTACGGAGCGGCTGATAGTCAATATCAAAAAAGCGATGAGATAGTAATCCGTACGACGAATGCATCGGATCCACGTGGGCGCCGAAGCCGGCGATGCTGTGTCTCCGTTTGTGAAATAGCGGAATATGATGTACCATGTAAAAAAAATGAAGCAACCCGCGCCGGACACCGGAACAGGGCTACAGATTTGCCGCCGGGTACGAGTTTATTCTAGGAGGTTACGATGCGCAATCCGCTCGACAGTGCCGAAAGTGTGACGATGGTGCAGAAGTGGGAGAAGGTGTGGCAGAACTCCGCGGAGGTGAAGCAGACCTATGAAGAGAAGCTGGAGGGTGCGCAGGGCGCCGATGTGTTCAAATACATCGTCCTTATCAATATCAGCGCTCTGGAGGGCTATGTTACCCAGTCACGCTTGCAGGCCCAGCAGAGCTTCAATCTCAGCAAGGGTATCGCGGTTGCCGGCTTCGTCCTGCTTTCGATCGCCATTCTCCTCAGCATCGTGCTCACCAGTCTCGGGAGAGAAACGCTCAACGCCGCATACCTGTCCGGCATCGCGGGCGTTCTGACCGAATTCATAGCCGGTGTGTTTTTCCTGCTGTACAGCCGCACGCTCGGGCAGATCAACCTCTTTCACGACAAACTCGTGGATATGCAGAAAATGGCGCTGCAGCAAATCGCGGCATTACCGCCGACGCATCCGGTGTCGACCTCTCCGGACGACCTGGAGCAGAGCGCCGCCCCGCCGGCGGAAATGGCGTTGTGATGCTGCCGACGCTGTGCGCCCGACGATGCAACGTCACGGTTCTCGATACATGCTACAGCTGACCACAACCGACGGGATTCTTTGTCCGATGATTTCACTTGAAGACAGTATTCTCCACTCTCTCGATGCCGCCGACGCACGTCTGTTGCCGCATCTCCCCTATATCCTGCAGGATCTCGACGAACTGGGATCGGATCCGGCAATCGTCTCGGATATTCTGCACCGACACTGCAACAGGCCGTCGGAGTGTTACGTCCTCGACCTTGGTTGCGGAAAAGGTGCAGTGTCCGTTCGACTTGCGGCGGAACTCGGATGTCGCTGCCATGGCATCGACGCCCTCCCGGCGTTCGTTGAAGCCGCCGCGAGCGCGGCACGCGCCCGCGGTGTTGCGCATTTGTGCGGCTTCGAGACGGGAGACGCAAGAACCGTGGTAGCGTCACCACCGGATTACGATGCCATTGTATTGGGATCGGTCGGGCCGATTTTTAGTGATTACGAACAAACGTTGCTTACCCTGCTCCCAAGATTGCGCGCTGGCGGGATCATCATTCTGGATGATTGCTACCGGGTTGAGGAAACGGACTCGAGTGCGCACTCCGGCCTTTCACGATCCGCGTTGCTTCGGCAGATTCATGCGGCCGGCATGGAAGTCCGCGACGAAGTGCTTTCCGATGCGCGAACGATCCGTGCGACGAATGCTCTGATGTACGCCGCCTTGCTCCCGCGCTGCCTCGAATTGATGGACAAGTACCCCGACGATCGGGAACTGTTCGAGCAGTATCTGCTGCGTCAGCGCGAAGAAAATCACGCGCTGGAGAATGACCTCGTCTGCGCGACGCTGGTACTCGGGGTGCGCACGAAGCTTCCCGCTGAGCACTGAGCAGAGTCTCGAATAGTCGGAAATTCTGAATATCTTTGAATCGTCTGCCGGAATCAGCGCTGTTCGCATGCTGCGTGTGCGCGATTCGTGGCCTCCGTTGGTCTTGTTCTACAATTTGCCGGTGAGGCATGACCCTCTTACTGCTGTATCTTTTTCTCGCTCTCTTTATTTCTTTCCTCTGCTCGATCATGGAAGCGGTGCTGCTCTCCACGCCGTTGTCCACCCTGAACGCGCGCGTTGAACAGGGCGATCGGATCGCGCTCGACTTTCTCACGATGAAATCCGATATCGACCGTCCGCTCTCCGCGATACTGTCGCTGAACACCATTGCGCACACAGTGGGAGCCGCGGGTGTCGGCGCACAGGCAACGGTGGTATTCGGTGAAGCGTATTTCGGAGTGGTCTCCGCCGTGCTCACGATACTCATTCTCGTCCTGACGGAAATCATACCGAAGACCCTCGGTGCAACGTATGCGAAGGAACTGGTCGGCGCGGCCTACAGAGTCATCAAAGCGATGATTATTCTCACCTGGCCTCTCCTGGTCATTTCGGCCGTATTGACGCGTATGCTTTCCAGAAAGGATCCGGTACAAACGACGAGTCGCGAGGAAATTTCCGCCCTGGCGAATATCGGCGCGAACGAAGGGGTATTCGGCGAGAAGGAGAACAAGATCATCCAGAATCTCATGCGCCTCAAGGATATCCGGACAAGCGAAATCATGACCCCGCGCGTCGTTGTGGTTGTCGCGAACGAGACGATGCCGCTGCAGGAATTTCTGAAGAACAAGGATTTCCTGCATTTCTCCCGCATCCCGATCTATCGGGAGAGCAAAGACAAGATCAGCGGCTATGTATTCCGTGAGCTTGTATTCGAAAAACTCGCGGAGGACCAATTTCATCTGACGCTTGCGGACATCCGGCGCGAGATCGTTGATGTGACGGAAGCCACCACCTTGCTCAACGCATGGGAGCTGATGCTCGAACGCAAAGAGCACATCGCCCTGGTTACGGACGAGTACGGTGGAATGGCCGGCATCGTCACGTTGGAGGATATCATCGAGACGCTCCTCGGCTTTGAAATCGTGGATGAAACGGATCGCGTCGCCGACATGCAGCAATACGCCATGGAGCGCTGGAAGTCCAAACAGAAAAAATATCATCTCCTCGACAGCGAATAAGAATTCTTCCCGCACGCAGGAAGTGTATCGCTTCGCATGCGACAGGGCATTTTCACTCCAGTCCGGGAAGGAAGTGGTGACAGGCTTCAGACCTGAACGGTAAATACGGGAATTTAAGCTGTATTGTAGTTTGTACTTCCCATAGCAGGAGGAATTGTCGATGAAGTTCTCCGTACTTCTCGTATTGTTCGTGTGCGTACAACCCTGCAGCAGTCAGGATGCGGGTATTCGGTTCTCACGCGACAGCTACCGCGTCACGCTTGACCGCGCCAGGAACGAACATCGCCCCGTGTTCCTCTATTTCCATTTTGACGGCTGCGGAGCTTGCAAGAAAATGGAGGACTCTACGTTCTCCGATCCCGACGTTGCGGAGTACTACAACACGACCTTCGTCTGCCTCGATATCAACACCGAAAAGGAGGACGGTGCTGAAACGAATAAAGAATATGGCGTGCGTATGCATCCGACCTTCCTGTATCTCGACAGTGAAGGAAGCGTCGTACATACCGCTGTCGGGGTGTTCACGCCAACCGATTTCCTGAAACAGGCGCGTATCGCCCTCGATCCCGATCAGCGCCTGAGCGCACTGGACAAGCGCTACGCCGATGGTGATCGGGACGCACAGTTCCTCCTGCGATATTGCTATTCTCTTCGGGATGCGTACCGCCTTACACCTGAGCATATTCGAGCGTATGTCGCCACGGTGCGACCGGAGGATTTACTCACGGACGTCAACATGCGCTTCACCTATGAGTTCGCTCTGCATCAGTACGAAATTGGCATACCGTTTGGCAGTCCCGCGTATATGTCCATGTTTGAAAACCGGGACCGGTTTGCAAAGATTTTCGACAGCGCACAGGTGGTTGCGCGCCTTGTTTGGGTTGCGCACATGACGGCCGCGCTGGCCATCGAATTCCGCAATGAAATCCTTCTGGAGAAGGCGCTTGCGGTGATCGAAACGCTCGACAGGGGTTCGGGACATCAGTTCCGGGAAATGGACGGCAGGCTCACCGGCATGTTTTCGCCGCGTCCGCTCGGGCTCTCGCTGCGCCTGTGGTACTATCAGATTACCGACGACACCCTCCGTTACGCCGCTCTGCTTCCGACGTATGTCGAGAAGATCTGGAATAACAGCGGCGCCCTCAACGACCTCGCATGGAGCTACTACGAGAAGGAATCTGCGAGGGATCGTCTCGAACAGGCCATTCCGTGGATCGAACGATCACTCGCATTGCGCCGCTTCTACAATAATCTGGATACTTATGCGTCGCTGCTCTACAAATTAGGACGAGTTTCTGAGGCAGGGACGCAGGCAGAGCTGGCCATCGAGTGCGCAAAGGAGGAGGATGAAGATTACAGCAGCACGGCCGCACTGTTGGACACCATTCGCGCGGCATTGAAGACGGAGTAACGCCTCTCCGTTTTCCTTATCTCTTGTTTCCGGGAGCGGAAGGACAAAGCGCCGTGATGGCCGTAGCCGGTCCGCGGGCATGGGGGAGATGTGCTGTGGCTCTTCGCGGGAGTCGTCGCTCAAGAAGGGCATCGAAATCAATGTCAGGGGAAATATTGACATTCCTGTTGAAACTGCCTATTTTTCGAACAGTCCATCATTCTCCAAGCGCAGAACCGACGGGTGACGCAGAAGGACGCTCACGAAGGTACGTGGCGTGCAGACGTCGGTCCATGCACCATTCCGCTGAATAGCCGCAAAGTACCTTTTTCGTTCCTTGTGCTGTACCTGCCCGTTCTCACCCTTTGCCCGAGGCTCATGCGGGCATGGCGCTCATATTCACATACAGACATCGGAGAATCATCATGAAACTGTTCCTTCGCATTGTGAAATGGACGGCCGTCGTCCTCGTCGTGCTCGTTGCCGGATTGTACGCCTTCGTGGAATTGACCTGGGATCGCAGATATGAGGCGCCGTATCCGCAAATCTCGGCGAGTACGGATTCCGCCGTGATTGCGCGCGGCAAGTATCTCGCGTTTGGACCGGCACACTGCGCAACCTGTCACGTACCCATGGATAAAATCCGCGCCGTGGAGGACGGGCTAGAAATGCCCCTCAGCGGCGGATGGGAGCTGACGCTCTCAGGATTCGGGACCTTCAGAGCCCCGAATCTCACACCGGATGAGGAAACAGGAATAGGAAAGCAGAGCGATGAGGAACTGGCCCGCGCGTTGCGGCACATGGTTGCGAGCGACGGTCGCTTTTTGCCGCCCTTCATGCCGTTCCAGGAAATGAGCGACGAGGATCTGACTGCGGTCATCTCCTTCCTCCGCTCCCAGCCGCCCGTGCGAAACGCGGTCAAGCGTTCTGAACTCGGTTTCATCGCTCGCGCCCTCGTTGCGTTCGGTATGCTCGGACCGGAGGGACCCAAACGTACGCCCGCACGGTCCGTCCCCCGTGATGCAAGCAAGGAGTATGGGCGGTATCTCGCGTACAACATCGGGAATTGTCTCACCTGTCATACGCAGATGGACCCGAACACCGCGGAGCTGATCGGCGAGCATTTCGCGGGGAAAGGTGTTTTCGAACCCGATGCCTTCTCGGAAGGATATTCGTTCGTCTCACCCAATCTCACGCCCGATCCGTCGACAGGCATCATCGCCGGCTGGACGGAGGAGGCCTTCGTCGCCCGATTCAGAAACGGGCGTGTGCATCGCGGTAGTCCGATGCCCTGGGGTGCTTTTTCCCGCATGGACGAAGTGGACCTCAGAGCGCTCTATCGCTTCTTTAAAAGTCTCGATCCGGTAAGGAATAAAGTTGAAAAAACCGTTTTTGAACCGGGCCAGGAATTACCGAAATTCTGATATCCGTGTACCGTGTCTCCCGGGGAATTGCATCGCGCTGCGAGCGCAGTGCGACATCGCGGAAATACCTGGTGGAAGCACGGCGCACATGAAATTCGAGATACTGCATTTCCAGATAACCCCCGTGAGAATCACCCGGTGACTATGACCCGATTGCGTTTCGTCCTCACAACCGTCTTGTTCCCGTTGTTATGCGCCATCGTCGCTGCACAACAGCCGTACACGATCGAAGCCTACGAGTACCGCGTCAGCAAAGACATCGAGTACGGCGTCGCGCTGGATTACGCCGGAAATGAGGCCCGATTGCATCTCGATATCTACACACCGCGGAATGCCTACTGCAACCGGCCGCTCGTCATCCTTGTCCACGGTGGCGCATGGGTGGGCGGCTCGAAAGACGATGCAGACATCGTGTGGCTGGCGCGCTCCTTTGCTTCGCGGGGCTATGTTGCTGTGACCGTCAACTATCGTCTCGGAATGCATCTGACGTCCTCCTACAGCATGTACGCTCTGTGCAACGAAAGTATCTCTGCCCCGTGCGCCTATATTTGCGACAGCATGGAAGTCTATCGCGCGAATTACCGGGCGATGCAGGATGTGAAAGGTGCGGTACGCTTCATGAAGCTCCGCTCCGGGCAGGATTCCACCGACGCCGGGAATGTGTTTCTCATCGGCGAGAGTGCTGGTGGTTTTGTCGCACTTACAGCGGCATTCCTGCGGGAGGAAAATGAGCGCTCCGAATTTTGCGGCTCCATTGCGGATGCTCCCGTACCCGATCAGGACTTGCGGCGCTACGGGTGCCTGCCCGCAGCGCTGTCACCAGTCCGGCCGGACCTCGGCTCTGTTGCCGGATCATTGCATACAAGCGGTGCGGACGCGGAGGTGCAAGGTGTGGCGAATATATTCGGTGGTATGCTTGATCCCGCCATTATCGATGAGAAGGAAATTCAAAATACGGCGCTGTACCTGTACCATCAGGGATCGGACGTGGTAGTGCATTACGGATATGGGAGATTGCTCGGACGCCTCAGCTGGGAATGTTTTGCGCAGACCAACATCTGCCAATCGTATACGCACTATCCGCATGCGTACGGGAGCAAGGCGCTTATGGAATATTTCGGAGCGGCGTTTCCCGGCGTCGCGCATCTCAGAGCAGACATCACCGAGAATTACCGCTATCTGGGGAACTGCTTCGACAACGGCCATGCGATCGCCAATATTTCGAAGCAGGCCGGGGACATCGCGGAGTTATTCGCGGAGAAAATCGCGGTGAACGGCAACGTCCCGCGCGAGGGATGTACGCTCTCGGCGGACAATGGCAGCCTACCGCTGCGTCTGTCGGTCTATCCCAATCCATCCTCTTCCCATATTTTCGTTGACGCGCCGGGTCTTCGCGCGGGCAGCACCTACCGCATCATGGATATGCTCGGGCGGACGATGCAGGACGGTGTTCTTACAGCGGAACGGAGCACGGTGACGGTATCCTCGCTCCCGGCAGGACAATATCATTTTCATCTTTTCGGTCATCCCGGACGCATCTTCAGGGTGCGACGAGAGTGACCGCAGCGCCTCACTGCGATGCATGGGCGCGATGAATCACCGGAGCGGGATCGCTTCGAATGCAACCATCCCAAATCGCTTCGGTTCTCCTATCCGTTCTTCCGCCAACGGAAACCATGCAGGCGCCTCGTCGCGCAGCCTGCGGCACAAGGCGTGAGGAATGGCGAGACACGATGGCACAGTGTACGCTGTGCGCAACGTGACCCGCAGCACCGTCACTTTTCCCGCCAGAGTACATGTCCGATGAAACGTTGTTCGCAGCCATCGACGGATGGGGCATACGGACATTGCCACTGATGTCGTGAGGGGAACTCTTCTTCATCCCGCCGGCGGAAGCACGGAAGAAGGGACTTGCATTGTGCTGCCATATGGCGTATATTAAAATGTAATATGGCAAAGGAGAGTGCATGGCATCGGCAAAGAAGAAATCGACGGGAAACAGCGGCAGCGGCGGGCGAGTGCACACAGCGTCCGAACCTGTCGCGGTATACTCACACACACGCGCGGGCTTTCAGCCGTTGTCCATACGTGCTGTTCGGGTCAAGGCGGAGAAAGGCCATCGGGTGTATGGTCAGGCTCTTGGAATGGCAATCCGCGATACGCGGCAGCTCCTGCGAGTGCTCAAGGAAGGGCTCGGTTTTGAGGCCTTCGAGTTTTTGTGCGCCGAGCTTCAGGTCAATCAGGCGCATCTTGCGGAGGTGTGCGGGATAGCCACACGGACGCTTGCCCGCCGTAAACTCGAAGGGCGCCTTCAAGCCCTCGAGTCCGAACGCGTCTATCGAATAGCGGCGTTGTTCGATCAGGCGAAAGAAGTTCTGGGAAACCACGATGAAGCCCGTCGCTGGTTCAAAGAAGGCAGCAGAGCGCTCGCGGGAGCGGCACCGCTGGAATACGCCGGTACCGAAATCGGGGCGAGGGAAGTGGAGGATCTGCTCGGACGCCTCGAATACGGTGTATTCTCGTGATCATCACCGCATGGCGCATCGTCAAAGAGCGACATTTGTCGACGGCCTTCACCGGCGAGGGAGCGGCACGGTATCCTGGTCGCTGGAATGAACGCGGAGTACCGATGGTGTACACTGCGGCATCGCTGTCGCTCGCAGCATTGGAAATACTCGTGCATGTCGGCAGCGATGCCGTTTTGCAACAGTACACTTGCATCCCGGTGAAATTCGATGCGGGATTGTGCAGGCAGGTAGCTCCCTCCGATCTCCCCGAAGACTGGGCCGCTGAACCGGCTCCGGATTCAACCAGAGCTTTAGGGAGCACCTGGACCAAGGATTCCTCGTCGGCCGTACTCGCTGTTCCAAGTGCTGTCGTTCCCCTGGAATCCGTGTATCTCATCAATCCGCTCCATGAGGATTTCTCACGGATCGCAATCGGCGGGGAATCCCATTTCCGTTTTGATGCGCGACTCCGACAAAGCCTGGCGTAATTGAACCCCTGTTTTCTCTCGCCGACCGTGTGAATTCCAGGGCGACGCTGAGTACATTGTCCTTTCAGATATTTTCGTGTACACCCACAGCCCAGGAAGGTTGGCATGGCAACGCTGAGAATGAGAACTCTCTATCGCAGATACGCAAAAGTGTTTGCGCTGCTCGTGATCGGTATGCTGGCAGTTCGCTGCGGGAGCGAAATGACACAGACCGGAGATGAGTCGCATAGAATTTCCGCCGCGCTCGATTCCTTCCATGTTGCCGCAGCCCGGGCGGATTACGACGCGTATTTTCAATGCTTCGCGGAGGACGCAGTGTTCATAGGCACCGACGCAACGGAGCGTTGGGACAAACAGAGCTTCATGGTGTGGGCGAAGCCCTATTTTGATCGCGGCAGGGCCTGGTCGTTCACTGCGATCGAGCGCCATGTCATGATCGATGAACGTGGTGGTCTCGCGTGGTTCGACGAGTTGCTCGACACGCAAATGAAACTCTGTCGGGGCTCCGGTGTGCTGATTCAGCGCAATGGGGAATGGAAAATCCGCCATTACGTGCTTTCTATGACGGTACCAAACGAACTCGCCGATTCCGTTGTGACGATAAAATCCGTGATAGAAGATGGGTTGATACAGAAGCACGCGAACAACCGCGAATGAGACCAGTTCAGCTCGCAGCTTTCGTGCACGCGCCGAAAGTGTGTGACGGTAACTGCACTGGTCCTAACAGAACGGAGCGCATGGTCTGGGAGGTGTCTGTAAGCGACTGCCGGAGTTCACATCCGTCTCCGTTGTCGGGGAAGGAACATGAGACTACTTCTGGAGGAACGCGGGTGGCAGAGGTAAGCACTGATTACATCAATGCTCGACCCGGGAGTGTCACTGGATGAGGGCTCATGAAAAAAGCCATGAAGGCCACTAGGCACGTTGCAGGCAAACTGCTGGCATCACGGTATGACGTTGATTTTCCTGAAGTGTACACACTCGGTAGTCCGAGCGAGGCCGCAGTGTGCGCTTATTTTTCATATCACGTGTGGAAAGAAATCGACGGCGCCTCGCAGTGGCTGAAGGACAACACCGCGAAGCCCCGGAAGTAAGTCACCGCCTGCGCGTCTCGCAGGTCATAACGGCGAACGACACCCGCTATTGTCGATACACCACTCGCTGCCGGCGAAGGGCCGTCGTGACAGGGGTTTGAAATCAGCCAGAATCAACAAAATACATGCTCTTTGTGTGTGATGTTGACTTTGACGCCTGGCGTGTGTATCATTCCCGTTCATTAATTCTCAAATCAGGTGAAAAGGCGCCGCAATGCAAAAACTGACATACAGCGTGGAGATTTCCGCGCCGGCTGACATTGTCTGGAACGTCCTGTGGGAGAAGGAGAGCTATGAGCAATGGACCAAGCCCTTCAGCCCCGGATCCACGTACGATGGCAGCTTCGAAGCCGAAGGCAACCGTGTTCACTTTCACAACGGCGAGGGCGGGGGAATGTACAGCGTCGTCGCACGCAGGGTGGAGAACGAGCTTCTCTCCATACGGCATCTCGGGGTGCTCGGCCAGAACGGTGAGGAGTTGCCTCCCACAGCGGATACCGAACAGTGGAGCAACATCTTCGAGGACTACACACTGACGCCAACGGAGAATGGCGTACGCCTCGACATCACCCTAGACATGGATGATGCCTACGCAGACTTCATGAACGATGCCTTTACCAGGGCATTGGACATCATCAAATCACTATCCGAACAACAGACACAGGAACAGGCCACATGACAACAGTCAACGTGTACTTGAATTTCGACGGAAACTGCGAAGAAGCATTCCTTTTCTATAAATCCGTCTTTGGCGGAGAATTTCCCTACATCGGACGTTTCGGCGATATGCCGCCGCAGGAAGGTATGGAGCCCTTGCCGCCAGAGATGGCGAACCGCATCATGCATGTTTCACTGCCCATCAGCAAGGAAACCACCATCATGGGCAGTGACACGGGAGGCGAGTGGGCTCCGGCGTATGTGCAGGGCAACAATTTCGCCATTTCCATCAACACCGACAGCAGAGAAAACGCCGACCGTCTTTTTGTCGGACTGTCCGCAGGCGGCCATGTGACCATGCCCATGGGGATGACCTTCTGGGGAGCGTACTTCGGTATGTTCACCGACAAATTCGGCGTCAACTGGATGGTGAGCCAGGGTGAAGAAGGGCAGGGTTGATGCGGACCATACTGCCGCTGCGATCGTCGCTCTCCCCGTGACTGTTGAAATGCACCCGCCTCGCCGCGGGTGTTTTTTTCATCGAACACGGCCCGGCGTTGTATATTCCTGAGCAGCACGATTCCGTGAATATTCCTGCAGAACGAGATGCACAACAGGAGCACAAGGAAATGAAAGAAATGCTTCGGCGGAATATCGAGCGCACGACGGGAAACTCGCCCTCGGCCGACGAGTGCGCATTGCTCGCGGACAGCATGTTCGTCCGCTCCTTCGACAGAAAGGCGATGCTCGCAGAGGAGGGGCGGGTGTGTACGCATGTGTATTTCATCACCCGCGGGGCCGCGTATTCCGGCATCGTCAACAGCGAGGGAGAGAAATTCGCCGTGCAGTTCGCTCTGGAGGGATACTGGATAACGGATCAGTACAGCTTTTTTTCCGGACGTCCCGGGCTCTATACCGTGGAAACGCTCGAACCCACAGAAGTGCTGATGATGAACCGCGATACCTTCGATCGTGTCTGTGCGGCCAGCCACACCCTCGAGCATTTCTTCCGCGTCCTGATCACGAACGCCTTCGTGGCGCTGCAATATCGCCTGGCCAAGACCAATGCCGAAGACGCGGAGCATCGTTACCTGGAGTTTGCGCGTCTGCATCCGGATTTCGTGCAGCGCATACCGCAGTATCTCATCGCATCCTACCTCGGTATCAAGCCGCAATCCCTGAGCCGCATACGAAAGAATCTCGCCGCGAAGTGACGCGTTTCCATTCTTCACCTATGTGAATGTGCCGCCGAGCGGCATACCGTAGCTTGTATGTGACATTGACATTGCTTCACAACATCACATACAGAGGTACGACATGGAAAACAGAACAACCTGGGTCATCGACCCCGCGCACAGCGAGATCACCTTCAAGGTCAAGCATCTCATGATCGCCAACGTGAAAGGCGAGTTCCGTCGCTTCGACGCCACGCTGGACACGGTCGGCGACGACTTCAGCAAGGGCCGCATACGCGCCACCATTGACGCGGCTTCCATTTTCACGAATAATGATGACAGAGACACGCATCTGCGCAGCGCCGATTTTTTCGATGCGGACAATCATGGTGAAATCAGCTTCGAGGGGAAGGAGTTTACGCAACTGGATGACGAGAATTTCCGGCTGAAAGGGCTGCTCTCCATGCGCGGAGTGGAGAAAGAAGTCGTGCTGGAAGGGGAGTTCGGTGGATTCATGAAGGACCCGTACGGTAACATCAAAGCCGGATTTACGCTTAGTGGTAAGATCAACCGCAAGGATTGGGGACTCAACTGGAATGCCGCGCTGGAAACCGGCGGTGTGCTGGTGAGCGAAGACGTGCGCATAGCCGCCGACATGCAGTTCGTCAAAAAAGCCGCCTGAACCCGGATGCGGCGGTGTACGAAAGGGGAGAATTTCTCCCCTTTCGTCGCTTCAGATTGTTTCGCATACTGAAAAAATACGTCAAACAATGAAAGACAGATTATGGACAGAAAGGCCTTCCTCGGTGCGCTTGCCGCGCTGCCATTTGCCGGAGCGGCCATGAACCTCCGGACACTTGCGGGAATGACTGATGGATTCAAAGGCAGCGAGAAGATGCCGTTGCTGTTTCTGGGACATGGCAGTCCGATGAACGCCATCGAAGAAAACGAATTTGTGCGCGGATTCCGGGACGTTGCGAAGACCATACCGAAGCCGCAGGCGATTCTTTGCATTTCCGCGCATTGGGAAACCAGGGGTACTTTTGTCACCGCCATGCAACAACCGCGTACTATTCACGATTTCGGAGGTTTTCCTGATGAACTGTACGCGGTGCGCTATCCCGCTCCGGGGAGTCCGCAGCTTGCGAAAGCGACACGCGAGCTCGTGCGTGGGACGGGAATACAGGAGGATCACAGTTGGGGACTCGATCACGGCGCGTGGTCGGTGTTGAAGCATCTGTATCCGGCCGCCGATGTGCCGGTGATTCAAATGAGTCTGCACGCGGGACAGCCGCCACGATACCATTACGAACTGGCAAAGGAACTCACGGCGCTGCGCGACAAAGGCATTCTGATTGTGGGCAGCGGCAACATCGTGCATAATCTGCGTCGTGTTGCCTGGGACAAGCTGAATGCCGACGGTTACGGTTACGATTGGGCGCTGGAAGCAAATGAGAGAATGAAACAATACATCCGGGAGCGCGATCACAACGCCCTGCTGGATTACGCGAAGCAGGGAGAAGCCTTCCGACTCGCCATACCCACGCCCGAGCACTTCCTGCCCTTGCTCTATGTGCTCGCTCTCGCGGGGAAAGCGGAGGACATCGGCATCTTCAACGACAAGGCGGTGGGCGGAGCGATTACAATGAGCTCGCTGCGGGTGGGGTAGCATCCCATCCTCGGGTCTTCTGAGGATCAGTGTCGCGAATGCCCCATAATTCGGAAACGACAGGCCGTCCGTTTATTAAGATTGAAGGACACACGGTCATCCCAGGTGTTTCTGTCGTTGGCTTATAATGCAGGCCTCCGTCGACAATGCGAGCTTGTCGCGGTGTAAGAACTGGCCAGGGGAGTACTCGACACAGAGCGGTAGCTGCTCGAACGAGTCGCTGCGGTTCCTGCCTACGACCGGTGGATCGTGGCTTCGATCAAACGCTTGCTTTTAAAGACATGGATTCGGAGATTCATCCACATCGTCTCGTCACGCCCTCGGTCAGGAGTTCGTAAGCTCCCGCCGTGTGCTTGCGATGATCATCTCACACTCGACGAAAGGTGCATTGTATGAACTCCGTTTTGAAAAATATTCTCGCCCTCATCGCGGGCCTTCTTGTCGGCAGCATGGTAAACATGGGCATCATCATGATCAGCGGCTCCGTCATCCCGCCGCCCGGGGGTGCCGATGTGACGACGATGGAGGGATTGAAATCCACCATGCACTTGTTTGGGCCTGAGCATTTCCTCATGCCCTTTCTCGCACATGCGCTCGGGACCTTCGTCGGCGCGCTGATCGCGGCCCTTATCGCGGCGAGCCAAAAGCTCATTTTCGCGCTCGTGATCGGCGGACTGTTCCTTTTGGGCGGTATCGCGAACGTCTTTCTGCTGCCCTCGCCGCTGTGGTTCAGCGTCGTTGATCTTGGGCTGGCATACCTGCCGACAAGCTACCTCGCGGGCAAGCTGGCGCTCAAGCGGAGCTGACGATACGCACATTCTCGGTGTTTCGACGGACATACGGGAGAAATGATGGCCGGGGCAGCCGTCGCTGTCCGTCTTTGCCCACGGTAAAGGAAGAGCCGCTCTGATATTATTCCTGAAGGATTACCGGAGCACGAACGGTGCCTCGTCCATGCCGCATTTCTCAATCAGAGAAACGCGCATACGCCATGGACTCACCCCGAGGCAGTACATGCTTGTGTCCTGAACGAGTTACGACCGACATCGAATTCATTGATGCGGTTCCGCCATTGCCGGTCTCTGCGGAGATATTCCAGGAGAGCCCCCGCGCCACAGAGCCACAGCTTTCCGCGCTTCGGGAAAACCGATTATCTTATAAGGCCTTTGCACATTCGATTCCCACTCATATCCTGGTATGGAACATGTCCCATCAGCTGCTTGCCCTCATCTGCACCTTGCTTCTGCTCGTACCTGCGCACGCGTCCGTCGGCCAGAAAAATGAGAAGAAAAGCCCCTCACTCAGTTCTTCCACATTGAATGCACTGAAATTCAGAGCCATCGGACCAGCGCTCGCTTCGGGTCGTATCGGCGATCTGGCGGTGAATCCTTCGAATCATGCCGAATATTACGTGGCTGTCGCATCAGGCGGCGTATGGAAAACGACGAACGACGGCATCACCTTCGAGCCGATTTTCGATGACAAATCGTCCTATTCCATCGGCTGCGTCACGCTCGATCCGAACAATCCGCATGTGGTGTGGGTCGGTACGGGCGAGAACAACAGCCAGCGCAGCGTGGCCTGGGGGGATGGCGTGTACCGCTCCTCCGACGGAGGCAAGAGCTGGAAACACATGGGACTCAAAACGTCCGAGCATATCGCGAAAATCCTGATCGATCCCACCGACTCCCGCATCGTGTACGTCGCCTCGCAGGGACCGCTCTGGGGTCCCGGGGGTGAGCGCGGTCTGTATAAATCCACCGATGGCGGGACAAGCTGGAGTGCTGTACTCACCATCAGCGAAAACACCGGAGTCACCGATGTGGTGATGGATCCCCGCGATCCGAAGGTGCTGTACGCCGCGTCCTATCAGCGGCGCAGACATGTGTGGACGTTGATCAACGGTGGTCCGGAAGCGAAAATCTTCAAGACCGAGGATGGCGGTAAAAGTTGGGATACGCTGCGGAGCGGACTTCCGTCCGGTGATGTCGGCCGCATCGGACTGGCCCTCTCGCCTGCGAATCCGGATTACATTTACGCCGTCATCGAAGCGGCGGAAAAAGCCGGCGGTGTGTACCGCAGTACGAACCGCGGCGGCAGCTGGGAGAAACGCGGGAATTACGTACCCGTGAGTCCGCAATACTACAGCGAGTTGGTCTGCGATCCGCTGGATCCGGACATGGTGTATTCGCTCGACACGTATACCATGGTCACCACCGACGGATTCAAGACCTGGAACAGATTGAGTAACCGTGCCCGGCATGTGGACGATCACGCGCTCTGGATCAATCCGCAAAACACGAAGCACTTGCTCATCGGCGGCGACGGCGGCATTTACGACAGCTACGATGGCGGCGAAACCTGGCGCTTCAAGGAAAATCTCCCCGTGACGCAATTCTATCGCGTGAGCGTGGACAATGACGAGCCATTTTACAACGTCTACGGTGGCACACAGGACAACAACAGCATCGGCGGTCCGTCGCGTACCATCAACCGGGACGGCATTTTTAACGAGCATTGGTTTTTCACCAATGGCGGAGACGGTTTCAAATCGCAGGTGGACCCCACGGATCCGAACGTGGTGTACGCGCAGGCGCAGTACGGCGTGCTGGTGCGCTACGACAAACGCAGCGACGAGCGCCTGGGCATTCAACCACAACCGGGTCCCGACGAAGCCCCATATCGTTGGAACTGGGATTCGCCGCTGATCATCAGTCCGCACAAACCCACCCGGTTGTACTTTGCGGCAAACAAGCTGTTTCGCAGCGAAGACAGGGGAGAGAGCTGGACCATCGTCAGTCCCGATCTCACGCGGCAGATCGACCGCAATGCCCTCCCGGTGATGGGAAAGATCTGGCCGCCGGAGGCCGTGGCGAAGAACGCTTCCACATCTTCCTACGGAAATATCGTCGCGCTCAGCGAATCGCCGCGACGCGAAGGACTGTTGTACGTGGGCACCGACGATGGCCTGCTGCAAGTCAGCGAAGATGCCGGGCGGAACTGGCGCGCGGTATCCACCTTTCCGGGGATTCCCGAAACGACGTATGTGAGCTGCGTCCTCGCTTCGGCGCACGACGATAACATCGTGTACGTTACATTCAACAATCACAAGAACGCGGATTTCAAGCCGTACATACTGCGCAGCAGCGACCGGGGAAAAAGCTGGACCGCGCGTGTCGGCGGTTTGCCTGCTGGCGGGCCTGTGCACTGCATCATCGAGGATCACGTATCTCCGGATCTGTTATTCTGCGGTACGGAGTTCGGTGTGTTCGTAACGACGAACGGCGGGCAGGACTGGACACAGATGAAAGGCGGTCTGCCGACCATCGCCGTACGCGATCTGGCGATACAGAAGCGGGAGAATGATCTCGTGCTCGGTACTTTCGGCCGCGGCTTCTACGTCCTCGACGATTACACACCGTTGCGTTCGCTGTCGCCGCGTTTTCTCGACACGACCGCCGCGATCCTTCCCGGGCGCGAGGCACTGATGTACATTCCCGCCCGCAGCCGTGCGAAAGGTGCGCAGGGCGAAACCTTCTTTACGTCGCCCAATCCGCCCTTCGGCGCCACGTTCACCCTGTACCTGAAGGAGGAACTCAAAGGGCGAAAGAAACAGCGAAAAGCTGCGGAAAAGTCAGACGCGAAAAACTCCGGCAGCACCTCCTATCCCGACTGGAGACAGCTTCGGGAGGAGGATCAGGAGATAGAGCCGCATCTCATCGTGACGATTCGCGACGAGAGCGGCGCGGATATCCGTCGGCTCCGCGCACCTGCGAGCGCCGGTTTCCAACGCATCACCTGGGATCTGCGGCATGCTTCACCGGCGCCAGTGACCGCCGCCACGAACATCAACGACGCATCCGGCATGCCGGCCTTGCCGGGAACATACACCGCGACGCTCGCGGAAGTCATTGACGGCGTGGAGCGGCAGATCGCCGGTCCCGTGCGCTTCAGCGCACGTGTGCTCGAGAACAGGACCTTCCCGGTCGCCGAACCGGCTGCGCTCGCCGCGTTCCGCAAGGAAATGAGCGAGACACAGCGCAGCGTTTTCGGTGCGCAGCGCTTCCATCGAGAGCTGAGCGAGCGCCACGCGGCAATCGACAGAGCGGTGAATCTGGTACCATCGGCGGATGCGGCTTTGCGTAACGACGTGCTCGCCCTGCGCGGGTTGTTGCTCGATCTCGACATCGCGCTGAACGGAGATGAGACGATCAGTTCGCGCAACGGGGATCAGTTGCCGTCTGTTGTCGGACGCATGCAGACGCTGCTTTCGCAGCAGTGGTCCACGTCCTCGGGCTTGACCCCTAAGCACAGACGCGAACTCGAGCGCGTGCGCGCCGCATTGAGCCCTGTCGTGCAACAACTCCGTGACATTTCCACCAGGACATTACCGGCGATCGAGCGTACACTCGATTCGATCGGGGCTCCGTGGACTCCCGGAAGGCTTGTGGAGTAAACGCTCGACCATTCAGTGAGAATAAGACTGTTCTCTATCACCATCGGTGCGTGACGCTCCGATGGTCCCCCAGTATGCGTACCGTTGGTGACAGGTGTCATCAACGCGACGACGATAGGAACGGGGCCTCCCGTGTCATGACAGGTGGAGGTCCGGGCGATGGCAGAGCGGCGGAAGGGATCGGCGTATTTATTGTTGCGTGAGGCTGCCGGCACGTCAGCCGGCAGCGGCGCACGGTACTCGTCCGCTTGGGGACGCCGTTCCGGTGGCGGTTCTTCCGATGCCGTTTTAGGCATCGCACTTAGGCATCGCGCCATCGCGCGGATTTCTGTTCAAAAACGTGAAAAATCACTACATTTCAAGTTTGTATTTCGTGGATATTTTCAGGAATTGATGATCTCCCTACCACGCGCAGCGGTCCTGTTTTTTTTCCTCGCATTGCCGGTCCTTTCTCACAAGGCAGATGCACAGCGCTATGTTCTGTACGCTGACGACAGACCGTGCGGGACTATGGAAATCAAGATAGAAAAGCTCAAAAGCGGTTACACGGAATATACTCTCCGAGAATCGCGCACCATCCTGACCTCCGAGGGAAAGCGACAGGAGTACCTCCGGTCCGGGAACTGTCTCGTGGATGCGGCATTGCGACCGATCAGCGTCGAGACCACAGTGCGTCAAGGCGGCGTTGCTGTGACGACGAAAGGCAGCGTGGTTGACGGTACGATGTACCTGACAACGGACTTCGGAAAGGGAAGAGTGGAGCGCTGGCGTGAGGACGTCAGAGATGCGGTGGTGGACATTTCTCTCCCCGACGTTGCGGTGCGTTCCTTACCCGAGGCTCCGAAACGCCTGTATCGCCTGTCGGACCATCGAAGTGTTCAGGCGGATTTGCGTATCGAAGCCGATTCGGCGAAGAACGCGATCATCGTGGCGCACGCTGGTGCCGAGTTCTGGCACATCTCGCCGACGGGCAGATTGTCGCGGTACGACGTCCCTGGTCTGGGCATATCCTGGATACCGGCGCACGAGACCTCGAAACGGCCGGAAACCTGCGTCATGAACGCCGGATTGGAGTGGGACGCAGGCGCTGCCGTGCTGCCGACGGCGGCGGACAACATCAAGAGTTTGCGTGCGCGCATTCTCCTCAAGGCGCAGGTTGGAGCAACACTTTCTCCTGAAGATGCGCGACAGCGATTGGACGCCGGCATCGATGCGGAAGGCCGAAGCATCGGCATATCGCTCAGCCATGGCGGCAAGCCACTCGAATCCTTGCCGCTGCCGGTGTTGCACAAAGATTTTTTTCCCTTCGTTCGTGGGGACAGTGCTCTCACGCTCGACGGTGACGCTGTGCGTCGCCGCGCCAACGCATTGAAAGCGTGGGAGCGGAATTCCGATGTTGTTCTCCGGGCGCTCGCCGGAACAATTCGCCGCGAATTTACCCGTGATCCGTTTATACCCGCGACTACCGCGAATGGGGTTGCGCAGGTCCCGCGTGGATCGTCGTTTCATGCTTCGCTCCTCTTCGTCGCTGTTGCACGCGCGGTGGGATTACCTGCGCGTTTCGCTTTTGGAGTCGCCCCATCGCACGGACGATGGACGACCAAGGTGTGGGTTGAGGTCTGGAGCGGTGATTGGGTCCCCATGGACGCGGAAAGCGGCGAGGCCATTACCGACGCCGTACACATCAAACTGTTGGACGCGGTATCGATGGCCGATGTACTCGATCAGTCCGGAAGATTGCGCGGGAATCTTGGTATTCGGGTTGACAGCGTACAGCTCGTGGATACGAGTGCCAACGCGACACTGCAGACCGCGATCATCGGATCGGTGTACACCAACAAGAAATTCCGATGCAGCATTACTGCGCCGTCTCCGGAGTGGTTGATGGAGGAGCGTTCGGCGGGGGACGAGACGATGTTGGTACTGTCCCCCACTATGGGGAGTCCTGTGGAATTCACTGTTCTTCTCTTCCGCAGCACGTGGCAGCAGTCGGCAGATGAATTGCTCGGAGCACGTATCAAGGCTCTCCAGGTGTTACTGGATGGCTTGACGATGCAGCAGCGCGGAGAGGTACGTGTCGCGGGACGCCGTGCTCCGACCATCATGTACACCTTCGTCAAACGGAACGGAGGCTCGAATGTCCGAACGGCGTCGGCACATTGCCTTCTGGTGGACGAAGGACGCAGCTACATGTTCTCTTTCAGTGCGCCGGAGGAAACGTTTGAATCCATACGGCCCGAAATGGAACGTGTGTTGCGTGAATTCAGGTTGCATTGAAGCTGCGTTTCCAAAGTGTTGCTCGCCGTGTCTGGAGCGGAGCGCGGAGCGAGGAGCGCATGCATCTCGCTCGACAACTCTCCGGCTCATCGTAAGATCCCTTTACACGCTGCGCTTACCCAGACAGCGGATATCGGGCTCAAATCGTCGTTCAACTTTTTACGTGTAACGTATTACTCCTTCCTTCACTTTTCACCAAAGTGTCACCTTTCACCCCGCACTGTCGCCCATCGGGGAACGGTACTGTGTGTTTCGAAAATGCTCCGTCGGACTCCCGCTTCGTTGCTATTCACCCGCATTCTCTCTAGCTTTCAGTTTTGTCTTTATGGAGATCCATTCCCATGTCTGACAGGACAACCGAAACCGAATCACCCTCATTTCGTTGCGGCTACGTGGCCTTGATCGGCGCGCCCAATGCAGGGAAATCTACATTTCTGAACGCGGTTCTCGGCACCAAGCTCTCCATCGTAACGGCGAAACCGCAAACAACCCGCCGTCGGCTGCTGGGATTCTACACGACGGAGTCGTCCCAGATACTTTTTATCGACACGCCGGGGCTGATCAAACCCCGTTACGTCCTGCAGGAAGCGATGGTCAACAGCGCATTGACCGCTCTCAAGGAGGCCGATGCCGTGCTGCTCATTATTGACGCCGCGCGGGCGCTCGAGCGCAGGCAGGTGTTTCCCGAAGGGCTCATCCCTCTACTTGAAGCTGCGCCGGGCAGTGTGTTCGCTCTGTTGAATAAAGTGGATCTCGTGCGCGATAAGAAGCAATTGCTTCCCTTGATGCAAGCCGTCCACGAGGCATTCCGCTTCAAGGCGATCATCCCCGCTTCGGCCCTCGAAGCGGATGGCCTCGACGCCGTGCTTCGTGAATTGGAATCCGCTCTGCCGAAAGGGCCGCCCATGTATCCGGACGATCAACTCAGTGATCAGCCGGAGCGCTTTTTCGTGAGCGAGATTATTCGGGAAAAGATCTTTGAACAATTTCGTGAAGAAGTGCCTTACGCCACGGAGGTGTATATCACCGAGTTCAAAGAAGGAGACGACAAAGATTTTATCTCGGCGGAAATTGTTGTCGAACGTGAAAGCCAGCGCCGCATCATCATCGGAACGAAAGGGCAGGCCATCAAAGCAATCGGTTCTGAAGCCCGCAGGGATATCGAGGAGTTCATCGGCCGGCAGGTGTTTCTCGATCTTCACGTTCGCATTCGCGAAGGGTGGCGCGACGATAAAAACTGGGTCCGCCGCATGGGGTACACGGACTGAGGTCTATCAACTACGCAGAGAGTTCAGGAGTCCCGGTATATGCAAAAGAGAACCCACACCCGACGCGTGTTCATGAAATCCGCCGCGCTGCTCGGTTTGAGCGCTGCGGTCCATTCTCCCTCTTACGCAGCTTTTCGGCAATCGCGGGAGAGCGGATCATTGCCGCTCAGCATAGCAAGTGCGAACGGTCTTGGCGCAACTGCGAAAGCGATGGAATTGCTGCGGCAACAGAAGGACACGCTCGATGCCGTTATCGCCGGGGTGAATTTGGTGGAGGACGACCCGGAGGACACCACCGTCGGGTATGGAGGGCTCCCGAACGAGGACGGTGTGGTCGAACTCGATTCCTGCGTGATGCACGGCCCGACAGGCAGGGGAGCGGGCGTCGCATCGCTGCGCAACATCAAGAATCCCTCACACGTCGCGAAAGTCGTGATGGAGCGAACGGATCACGTTCTCATCGTCGGTGAGGGCGCGTTGCGCTTCGCGAAGGCGCATGGATTCCGCGAGGAGGATTTACTCACGGAACGCGCCCGGCGCGAGTGGCTGGAGTGGAAAGAGCGCCTGAGCGACAAGGACGATTGGCTCCCACCGCATACCATCGATGACAAGGATATCGGTGCCCTGCGGCGTTACGATGCGACGCGGCATACCGGAACCATCAATTGCCTCGCAGTGAATGCTGCGGGCGACATCTCGGGCTGCACGACCACGAGCGGACTGGCGTTCAAGATTCCCGGACGTGTGGGGGATTCCCCGATTCTCGGCGCGGGATTGTATGTGGACAACGCCGTGGGCGCTGCGGGATCCACCGGACGCGGCGAAGCCAATCTCCTCGCATTATCCAGCTTCCTCATTGTCGAGCGCATACGCTCCGGCGACAGTCCCACGGATGCGTGTCTCTTTGCCTGTCGCCGCATCGCGGAACAGACAAAGATGAAGCGCCTGCTGGACGACAAGGGACGTCCCCGCTTCAATGTAAATTTCTACGCGCTCAACAAGCTCGGTGCACATGGCGCAGCATCCCTGTGGTCCGGCTCGAAATACGCAGTGAACGACGGAGGCGAAAGCCGACTGCTCGATTGTGCCGCACTCTATACACGATGAAACCAACGTCAACCGAAAAGTCCAACCCTTCACATTCGTACCATCGCTCACTGATCAACAGATGACAGCCTCACGCCCCTCCGACCTGACCAGCCCCGATCCGCGGAACGGCGACCGCGACGCGGAAGCCACGCTCCGTCCGGTACGATTCGAAGATTTTGTCGGCCAGCAGAATATTGTGGACAACCTGCGGATTTTCATTCAGGCGGCACGACAACGCGGTGAAGCGCTCGATCATGTGCTGCTCACAGGACCACCGGGACTGGGCAAAACCACGCTCGCGCATATCATTTCCAACGAAATGGGGGCTACTCTGCGCATGACGTCCGGACCGGTGCTGGACAAGCCGGGGGACCTTGCGGGATTGATCACCGGTCTCGAAGAAGGCGACGCCTTGTTTATTGATGAAATTCATCGTCTTTCTCCCGTGGTTGAGGAATACCTGTACTCGGCGATGGAAGATTACACGTTGGACATCATGATAGACTCGGGACCCAACGCTCGCAGCGTGCAGATCGACCTCAAGCCCTTCACACTCATCGGCGCGACGACGCGCGCCGGTCTGCTGACGTCTCCGCTGCGTGCGCGCTTCGGTATCACCAATCGGCTGGATTACTACAACGTGGCGCAGCTCACGCGCATCGTGATCCGTTCTGCGCGCATTCTGGGCATTGATATCGATGAGGAAAACGGTGCTACAGAAATCGCTCGCCGCTCCCGCGGTACGCCCCGCATCGCCAACCGGCTCCTGCGCCGCGCAAGAGATTTTGCGCAAGTCATCGGCGATGGTATCATTACGCGCGACATCGCGGACCATGCGCTGAATGCGCTCGAAGTGGATGAGCACGGTCTCGATGAAATGGACAAGCGCATACTTGCCTGCATTCTGGACAAGTACGGAGGCGGCCCTGTCGGACTCAACACACTCGCTATCGCTGTCGGTGAGGAGCCGGGCACCATCGAAGAGGTGTACGAACCCTACCTGATACAGGAGGGCTATGTGCAGCGTACGCCCCGCGGCCGGGAATTGACTCCTGTGGGATATCGTCTGCTCGGACGTCAACCCCGGGGGGGACGGACGCAACCCGGGCTATTCAGCGAGGATGTGCAGCCGTGAGATCGATACTGCCGATGCTTGTATTATCCCTCGCGTTGCTTGTCGGCTGTGGTGAAAAGGTGAAGCCGCCCATACAGCGGGCAGGGACTGAGGAACAGAGCCCCGATCAGGAGAGCTGGAATTCCCGGGTGATATTTTCCGACTCCGGTCTGGTGCGCGCGGAGCTGTACGCGCGGCATATCCGCATGTACCGCGACCGTCGCGAGACACTGCTGGACTCCGGCATTGTCGTGGATTTTTATGATCGCAACGAGCAGCATACCTCCCGTCTCACCGCACGCAGGGGGCGAGTGGATGACGAAACGAAAAACCTGGAAGCGTTCGAGGATGTCGTGTTTTCTTCGGACAGTGGCACCGTTGTGGAGACAGAGTACATTTTCTGGGACAATGCCTTGAAAGTGGTGCGGGGCGACCGTTTCGTGACGATCACATCGCCGAAGGAGCGTTTGCAGGGATACGGCTTCGAAGCCGATCAGGGATTGAAGAACTACACGGTATTCGGCAAAGTCAGCGGTGAAGCCGAGATCAAGAAAGAGTAACACAGCGTTTTCAGAGAAAGGAAGCATATGTCCGAAGCAATGCAACAGCGCTGCCCCTGGTGTGGCACCGATGCGCTGTATGTCCGCTATCACGACGAGGAATGGGGTGTGCCGGTGCATGACGAGCGCAGGCTTTTCGAGATGCTCACGCTCGAAGGCGCGCAAGCCGGCTTGAGCTGGCTGACCGTTCTGCGGAAGCGCGAAAGCTACAGGGCTGCCTTCGACGGCTTCGATCCCGAACGCATCGCGCGCTACACAGACGCGCGCATCGCCACCCTGCTGGACGATCCCGGAATTATCCGCAATCGCCTCAAAGTGCATTCTACGGTAGGCAATGCCCGGGCATTGCTTGCGCTCAAAGATGCCGGTGCTTCCTTTCCGGAGCTTCTCTGGAGTTTCACGGGAGGCGGAACAAAACAGAACGCATTCACAACATTGTCCGAACTGCCCGCGCGCACAGCGGAATCCGATGCGATGAGCAAGGCGCTCAAGCAACTGGGGTTCAATTTCGTCGGCTCGACAATCTGTTATGCCTTCATGCAGGCCGTGGGTATGGTGAACGATCATCTCGTCACGTGTTTTCGCCATACAGCCTTGCACAACAAGCGATAATTTTTTCCGTACACCGGATACTTGCCGGAACAATCCGCATCATTACGCTACCGTCACACTCGTCAAGGTCCCGCATGAAACACGTTTCGTTCATCCTCGCAATCGTCGTCCTCTCCTGGTGTTTCCCGGGGCAGCGAGCCGGCGCACAATTGGATACAGGCAAAATGAACGCTCTGCTCGATCAATATCATCGCGCGGGTGTATTCAACGGCGTGCTGCTCGTGGCGCAGGAAGACAGAATCATATTTCAGGCCGCGATCGGGGACGCCGATATGGAGTGGAAGCAGCCGAACGGCATCGATACACGCTTCCGCATCGGTTCCCTCACCAAGCAGTTCACCGCCGCGTTGCTTCTCTTGCTCATGGAGGATGGATTGATTGACGTTGAGGCACCGCTGCTCCGCTACATCCCTGAATATCCAAAGGAGCAGGCCGAGGGCGTCACGGTGCATCACCTGCTGACGCATACCTCAGGCATTCCGGGGTACACGGAGTTGCCGAATTTCATTCGCGAGATCATGCGGACGACGTACACGCGGGAAGAATTCATGAAGGTGTTCTCCGGTTTACCGCGGCAGTTCACTCCGGGCAGTGCGTTCCGTTACAGTAACTCCGGATATTATCTCCTTGGTGTCATAATCGAACGCGTGACCGGCAAATCCTACGATCAGGTATTGCGTGAGCGGCTCACGCTCCCCCTGGGTCTGGACCATACCGGCTATGAGCACAATACCTCGATCATTCCCAACATGGCTCGCGGTTATCAACGTATTCCCAACGGGTACGAACGCACACAGGCACTCGATTCCAGTGTGCCCTTTGCGGCAGGCATGCTCTACTCGACGGCAGGGGATTTGCTGCGTTGGACACGACTGCTGCACACCGGCAAAGTGTTTGCGAAAAAGGAAACTCTGGAGATGATGATCACGCCGACTCATGACGGCTATGCGTGCGGACTGAAGATCTCCGCAATACCGGTCAAAGGGAGTACCGTGCGCAATATCCATCATTCAGGCGGAATCAACGGATTTTCGTCGCAGCTCTGGTATCTGCCGGACGAAACCTACACCATCGTCGCGCTGGATAACACCATGTCCAACGCCGGATTGGCAGCGGAGACGGCCTTCGCATTGCTGTATGATCTTCGGGCGCCCCTGTTCCGTTTCCCCATCTCCGAAGAGGTGGCTGCCATCATCGACACCGAGGGAGTCGACAAGGCGTTGATGCGCTATCGGGAATTGAAGGACAGCGCCGCCGAGCGTTACGATTTTTCCGAGCAGGAACTCAACGGACTCGGCTACTACTACATGGGGAAAGGAAAGCTGGACATTGCGCAGCGGCTTCTCGCCCTCAATCTGGAAATGTTTCCCGATGCCTTCAATGCATGGGATAGCATGGGTGAGATCCACATGAACATGGGGAACAAGGACGAAGCGATCCGGCATTACCGCCGCGCACTCGAACTGAATCCCGGCAGCGGGAACGCGATAGCGATGCTGAAAAAGTTGGGCGTGGAGGTCGAAACCGTGCCGGTCTCAGTGCCGGAATCCGTACTGGACAGCTATCTCGGACGCTATGAACTCCAGCCGGGCTTCGTCCTGACAGTGACGCGCGAGGGTACGCAACTCAGGATGCAGGCGACGGGTCAGCCGCGCGTGGACGTGTATCCCGCCACGGAGACGAAGTTTTATCTGAAAGTTGTGGATGCGCAAGTGACGTTCGTGCGTGATGACAACGGCAGTGTGCATGAACTCATCCTGCATCAGGGCGGCAGGGATATGCCCGCCAAACGCATTCCGTGAGCACCGCCGATCAACACCTTCTGCACACTGCGGCGTCGCATCCCTGGCGTCGCGGCATTGCCATCACCGCCTGGCGCGCGTCGTATGCGTATACTGTCCGCTTGCATTCCGGCGAGCATGTGACCGTAGTTCCGCGTGAAAGTGAGTGGCCCGGTTGGCAGTGGTGCGCCAATGCCGAAGGCGAGGAAGCTGGGTGCCCCGCAGTGCTGCTCGACCTCCGCGGTGACCGTGCCACCGTGCTGAACGATTACGATTCAACAGAACTCGATGTACGCGTCGGCGAGGCGTTGTTGCTCGGCGACCGGCAGGCGGGATGGGTATGGTGCAGAAGTGGCGATGGCAGTGAAGGATGGCTCCCCGATTCCTGTGTTGCGGAGCAGTCGTCATGACGCCACACACATCGCCGCTTCGCGCCTTGAGTGCGCCGTTTTTTGCCGCGGCGCTCCTGATCTTCGGTTTGTTGCTCTTTGTTGAGGAAATACGCCTGTATCGCGATCTCGAAATGGATGGCCCACTTGCGCTGGCTTGCTGGGGTCTGGCCATCCTCATCAGCGGTTATGCGATTTGGAAAAAAATCGGCAGCAGGGCGTTGAACATCATCCTCCTCGTATTGAATTTGCTGGTTCTCGGGCTGGTCCTCCTGCTGCTTGCTCTTCTTTCGGGACCCATGCGCCTTTTTTAAACACAGGGCCTCTGCCCGGGATCCGTTACTCCTCGGACATGCCTTCAGGCAGCATCGGCTGCACCATGACCACTTTTTCGCGCTCCATAATCACCGAACCCGGCGCGGCGCCCTTCGGTTTACGCACGTATTTTTTTTCGGTGTAGGCGACAGGGACGTTTTTCGCATTGCGGTGTTTGCTATAGTACGCCGCGATGGAAGCGGCCTGGCGGATCGCCTCTTTCGTCGGCTCGCCTTGCGCACTGCCCACTTTCAGCACCACATGCGAACCGCCCACACCACGGGCGTGAAACCAGATGTCATTGGGACGGGCGTGACGCACCGTCAGCGCGTCATTGTTCGCGCTGCTTTTCCCCGCCCATACCTCGAAGCCTCCCGCCACGATAAAACGGCGAAAGGGGAAAGGATTCGTATCTCGTGTTCCTTTGTCCGTCAAACCTATCCTCCGGAGCAACGTGTGATGTTTTGCGAGCGTCTCCCGCATCTCCGCCGCGTTCGAAACAAGAGTGCTCTCCGATATGAGTGTCCGGAGCTGGTCGTGCAGCTCCATCAACCATTTTCTGCGTACCGCGACGTACTCCAGGGAGGCACTCGCGCTCTGTGCCTTGCCGAAATACCGCTGTGCGTTTTCCAGTACGGTGCTGCCCGGTGTGAGTGGTATGCTCACGATCAGTCGGGGATCGACGAAAAGATCCGGGACCAGCATGCGGTCATGCTGCGATGGTGTGTCGAGAAGGTGGATCATGAGCAGGTTGCCGAATTTCTTCCATTGTTCCGCCGATAGCTTCAAATCGCTTTCGGACGGAAGCAGAGATAGCTTTTTCTCCGCCTTATCCAACTCGCGTCCGGCGGCGCGGAGAACGCGGTCGCGCGTCGCGGTGAAGCCGCTCGCAGCCCAGCGATTCCGCACAAAGGTACTCAAACCCTCCAGCACATCGGCGCAGCGAAAGTGCTCGGAGTTCTCCACGTGCCGCAATGTGACAAGGGAAAATGCCGTCGGCACGCCGCCAGAGCTGTACACGTGTGACGCACCGGCGTGTAACTCCTCCCGCAGTTCCTCCATCACCTCCGGAAGTCGCTCCCACGCGGGAGCAGCGCCGGTGGCTTCAGCTCTCTCGGCCGGCAGTGCGGCGCGAAAAAGAATTTCGCGGGCCAATGCTCCCTGCAGCCACGGTCGGAGCGCCTTCAATGTATTGAGAGGAGGGATAGAAGGTCCGGCATCCAACACGGAGCGTATCTCTCCTCGATCAGGGAAAGTGAAGTCGTTGCAATACCGCAGCGAAGCGGGGTGTACCGGCACACCGCCGCGCTTGAATTGGTCAAGCAGTTCACCCTGCGCATCATAGAGAAACAGGTTCCCCCGCGCGGGTATGAGCGAAGCATACAGGGTGCGGCCGCTGTCAAGTGCGATGCGCACGATTCGATCGTTCGACGCAATGGTGATGGACGCGAGCACATCGCCCGCGATGGAAGGAAAAAGATCGAGCGAGTTTTTTCTGGCTCGCGCGAGTTCCGTCTTTGGCAGGAGCCAGGTGAAATTGGGCTGCACCGACAGATGGAGATGGACGTCGTGACGCGACCCGGCGAGTTCCAGCAGCAGTTCTCCTTTTTGCTGTGTGAACACGGATACGATGCGCGATCCGCGCAGATGTTCGTCCAACGCGACGCATGCGGCTCTCCAGGTCAGCCAGTTTGAAAACATTCCGTTTGCTTCGCTTTGTCGGTACGTTCAGGAATTCGGCGACAGCAGGGCATCATCCGTTACAGAGAAAAGTTTACAGCAATCGCACGAGCGAGGGTTCGTAATCATCGGGTTGTACATAGCCGAGCAAATTCATAATCGTCGCGGCGACATTCGCCAATCCCGGTTCCTCGATGACGGCAAGGGCATAGCTGTTGTATCCGCGGGCATCGAGTATGCAGAATGGGACAGGATTGAGCGTGTGACTGGTTTTGGGCAGTCGTTCTCCATTTTTTTCGGTAAACATTTCATCGGAATTTCCGTGATCCGCCGTGATGATGACGACGCCATTCAAGGCGAGCACGCGTTCCGTCAGACGACCAACGCAGGCGTCCACGGTCTCAATGGCGGTGATGGCCGGCTCGAGTTTGCCGCTATGTCCGACCATGTCGCCGTTCGCGAAATTGATGCGGCCGAATGTATACCCCTGTTCGAGGAGTTCCAGAGCCGCCGCGGTGATCTCATCCGCCTTCATCTTCGGCGCCTTGTCGAACTCGATTTTATCGGAAGGAATCTCGATGTACGTTTCCAGGGCCTCGTCAATGTACCCGGAATTGTTGCCGTTCCAGAAATATGTCACATGTCCGTATTTTTGCGTTTCCGAGATGGCGAAGGAGCGCACCCCGGCAGCGCAGAGATACTGACCGATGGTGCGGTCGATGCTGGGCGGATTGACGAGGTAGCGTCGAGGTATATGCAGGTCGCCGTCATATTCCATCATCCCCGCGTAGTCAATATCCGGGAGGGGACCGCGTTCGAATTCAGTAAAATGGTCTTCCGTGAGCGCCCTTGAAATTTCGATGGCCCTGTCGCCGCGGAAATTGAAAAAAATCACCGAATCGCCGTCAATTATGGGGCCGACGGGGTTGCCTCCCTCATGGACAACGAAGGCATCCATATACTGATCGGTCATGGCGGGATCTTCATCATAAAAAGCGGATACCGCTTCGGCCGCGCTACCGAAGGCACGGCCCACTCCGCGAACATGCGCGTTGTAGCCGCGTTCCACGATGCTCCAATCGGCATTATACCGGTCCATGGTTACTTTCATGCGACCACCTCCCGAGGCGATCCGATAATCGCATCCCTGCCGTTGCCGTATTTCCGAAAGTACACTCTCCAATTCGGAGATGTAGCGCAAAGCGGATTTCTCATCCACATCGCGACCGTCGAGCAGAGTATGGACTCGAACCTTTCGCACCCCGTCTTTCGCAGCCTGTTCAAGCATTGCGTAGAGATGACGGATATGTGAATGTACGTTCCCATCCGAGAGCAAACCGATGAAGTGCAGGGTACCCGAGGACTGGTGTTTCGCGACAAAAGCGCGCCACACCTCATCCTCGAAAAGCGCGCCGCTGTCGATAGCCCGGTTGACAAGCTTGGCGCCCTGCTCAAAGATGCGGCCCGCGCCGAGAGCGTTATGACCCACCTCACTGTTGCCCATATCATCTTCGCCGGGCAGTCCCACCGCAGGTCCGTGCGCTTTGAGCTGCGTGTACAGGCCTGTACTGAAATAGCGGTCCAGGTTGGGTTTCGTAGCGAGATGGATGGCATTGCCCGGATAGGGCTTGCCGATGCCGTATCCGTCCATGATGATGAGTAACAGTGGTCCGGAAGGTGGTGAATAGGTGTCGAGTGTATTGAGTGTCAGCGTCATTGCTTTCGTCAGAAATGGTGAAACGATAAAAAGCTCTATCTAAACAATGTAATGAAAAACGAAGTTCTCTCTGTGTGCTGTTCTGTCGCATACCGTTCCACGGCCTCCCGTGCATCGAACACCCACTCTCCGGGTCTCGCCCGCGAAAGTTGAAGCGCGATGGGTGCCTGCAACTCGTCGGGGTTCGATGGCGCAGGTCGCTCGCTTCTTTGAGGATTTGCGGGAGAGGGCGTTCACATCCTCGCTCCACTTGTTCGATGCGTCCATTGACCCGTCAATTCATGCCCCCGATTCGTGCGCACGATGTGCTCTCGAGACAATTGTTCTTTCAACAGAAGATGAAAATGCCTACATTGCGCGCACATACCACTGCAAGGATGCACCGATGTCACGCTTCACCCTCACGCTGATGTCGCTGTTCCTCGTCATTTCGATTGCTGCAGGTCAGCAGACAGCGGATCCATCGTACAAGCCGATAGTCGGAGAAAGCGCTTTCTCGCCTGACAATGGTCCGGTCATTTTCATTGACGAGGCACACCATAACTTCCATACGGCCGGCGGCGGCTACAAGCCCTTCGCCGATCTGCTCCAGGCACATCACTGCACTATTCTGCCGTCACGGCAGGAGATCACACCCGAGCATTTGCGGAATTGCGATATTTTCGTCATCGCGAACGCGCTCGCCGCCCGCAATGTGCAGGAATGGTCGCTTCCCGTGGGCGAAGCTCTCGCGGAGGCAGAAATCGATGCACTGGATCATTGGGTCCGCGGAGGGGGGGCTTTGTTTCTGATCGCCGATCACATGCCCATGCCCGGTGCGGTGGCCCGGTTGGCGAAGCGATTTGGTGTCACGTTCAGTAATGGCTTCGCGATGTTCAAGGGCATGCGGACGCGAGGATTGCTGTTCATCCGGGACAATGAGACACTGCTCAATCACTGGATCACCGACACGAAACTCGACGGTGTTCGGGTAGACTCTGTGGTGAGCTTCACGGGTTCGGCATTTCGCGTCGAGGTTTCGCACCGTCCATTGTTGATTTTCGGCGAGGATATGGTTTCGCTGGAACCGGAAACCGCCTGGGAGTTCACGGAAAGCACGAAACGTGTGAACATTGAAGGATGGCGCCAGGGCGCGGCATTTGAACATGGCAAGGGCCGGGTGGTGGTGTTTGGCGAGGCGGCGATGTTCACCGCGCAGTACGGTGGACGCGGCACCATCCCCGTCGGTATGCACACTCCTGAAGGTGTACACAACGCACGTCTTCTGGTCAATATTATCCGTTGGCTGGCAAAACGTAACGTTGAATAGAAGGTGGGTGACGGTTTGATGGAAACGAGGTGAAGAATGTACGACCTGCGACATACGTTCCGTGATTTGCTATGACGTCTGTGCCCCCGGGCTGAAGCCCGGAAGTAGAGGAACTGTCGCCTTTCGGACTTCTCACCCTTCGCCCTTCACCTCCCCACGTTTGGTCAACCTCGGGCTGCGCTGCGTGTAACGTTCAACCTAAAAAATCACTCCTCAGTTTGATGTTACCCGCGGGGCGGGTATTTTTATTGATGGACCTGTTCATCGTTTATTTACCATCAGGACTGACATGAACCCCGCAACTTTTATCGACGATCTCAAGTCAAGAGCAAGAAATCTCAACAAGCACATTGTCTATCCCGACGCGACAGACGAACGCGCGATCAAAGCGGCGCGCATCGTTACGGACGAGGGTATCGCCCGAATCACGCTGGTGGGATCCGAGGAGGCCATCCGCACCCAGGCGGCGGCGGCGGATGTTTCCCTCGAAGGGATCTCCATTGTCGATCCCGCGAGTTCCGGGCACCGTGGCGCATTTGCCCAGCAGTACTTTGAACTTCGAAAAAGCAAAGGCATGACCGAAGATGTCGCTGCGCAAACGGTTCTCCATCCGCTGTTCTTCGGTGACCTCATGGTGCGCAACGACATGGCCGACGGCAGCGTCGCCGGATCGCTATCCACCACCGGCGATGTCATCAAAGCCGGTCTGCATTGTATCGGTTTGAAGGATGGAATCAAGACGGTCTCCAGTCTCTTCGTCATGAAATTCCCGGAGAAGATTTATGCCTTCGCGGACTGCGCCGTCATGCCGCTTCCCGATGCCGGCCAGCTTGCCGACATCACCATTTCCACTGCGGATAACTACGCGGCGCTGACAGAAGAAACGCCTCTCGTCGCAATGCTCTCCTTCTCGACAAAGGGAAGCGCGAAGCATGAATTGATCGATAAAGTGCTGGAAGCGAAAGCCATCGTCGCGCAGCGCCGTCCGGACCTCAAGGTGGACGGTGAGATGCAGTTCGACGCTGCCATTATCCCGGCCATCGGACAGAAAAAAGCACCGGGAAGCGAAATCGCAGGCAATGCCAACGTTCTGGTTTTTCCTGATCTGCAATCGGGCAACATCGGCTACAAAATTGCGGAACGCCTCGGCGGTGCCGAAGCTCTCGGACCCATCGTCCAGGGACTCGCACGCCCCGCCTACGATCTTTCGCGAGGCTGTTCGGTAAACGACATCGTCGTCACGACCGTATTCAACGCCGTCATGGGCGCGGTGTAGCGAAGAGGAGAGCAGAGAGCACGTTCGCACGTTACTCGAAGCTCCGCACAGGGGCCCGGCTGCGGTTCAGGTGTTGCGAATTCAGATCGTTGCACAACCATTCGTGACGCACGCGCGTACTCTCAGCTCTCTGCTATGTTCTATAACATTCACACACATACGGACCACGGCTCGCAAGATTGCATAAGCATCGTGAACGTCGCTGTTCGGAACGGCGAGGTCGAACTGCCGGACTCGTTCTGCAGCGTGGGTGTTCATCCCTCGCACGTCGGGAATGAGACGCTGAGCGCATCGCTGCACGCGGTCGGCCGCCTCGCATCGAATCCTACCGTCATAGCCATAGGAGAATGCGGTATTGATCGTGCCATTTCTACTGGTATCGATGTGCAAATTCAGGCGTTTCTCGCCCAGGTACACATCGCCGAGCGCGTGTGCAAACCCCTGATCCTGCACTCTGTTCGCAGTGGTTCCGACATCCTCTCCCTGCGTCGATCATGTGATCCTTCTATTCCCTGGGTAGTCCATGGGTATGCGGGAAACCCGGACATGGCGGAGCGACTAATGTCGAAAGGCATTCTCCTGTCGTTCGGGGCCGCGCTGCTCGACCCGAAGAGGAAAACCGCGGACGTGTTTCGTCTCATGCCGCTCGACAGAATTTTTCTGGAAACCGACGAAAGCGATGTCGATATTGCCCGGGTGTACGAAGGGGCCGCTCTGCTTCGTGGAATGAGCGTCGCCATGCTGGCCGACGTCATCGGTGCCAGTGTCGCAAGAACTTTTCCCGGTATCGACCAGATGCAAGACGGGGCGCGACCTTGACGCGGCGGTTTTGTGCGCGTCTGCCCGGCAGTCGGAAAATGCAGTAACGAAAAACACCTACAGAAAGAATGCTATGATGGATTTTCCCCAGTGGATGGAGCGTACGCAGTTGCTCCTCGGTGATCAGGTCCTGGAGCGCTTTCATTCGGCGCACGTCCTTGTCGTGGGTCTCGGAGGCGTGGGCGCGTATGCGGCCGAGCAACTGTGCCGCGCCGGGATCGGCAGCATGACCATTGCCGATGGCGACACCGTGCAGCCTGGGAATCGCAACAGACAATTACCGGCATTGCGCAGTACCGAAGGGCAATTGAAAGCGGAAGTGATGGCAGAACGCCTGCTCGACATCAATCCGGAATTGAAGCTGCGCGTGCTTCCGGAGTTCATTCGCGACGAGGCCTTGCAACGCCTGATGGCGGAAGCTGCAGACTATGTCGTCGATGCCATCGATACGCTCTCCCCGAAGGTCTGGCTCATAGAACACGCGCTGCGTAACGGGCATCGCGTCGTCAGCTCACTGGGAGCGGGTGGAAAAACCGATCCGACGCTCGTGCGCATAGATGATATCGAACGCTCGCATCACTGCCGCCTCGGGAAAATGCTGCGCAAACGTCTCCACCGACTCGGCGTGCGCAGGGGGGTGACAGTTGTGTACTCGACTGAGGGAATAGCGCCCGAAGCGATGCAGGCGGTGGACGACGAGCGGAATAAAAAAACCATCGTCGGAACCATCTCCTACATGCCTCCGCTCTTCGGCTGTCTCTGCGCTTCCGTGGTGTTGCGGGCATTGGCGGACGATGTACGTGCACCCGACGCCGCGTCGATGCAGGCACCTGCATGAAAAGAGAGGCCCCGTGCGGATACCTTCGCACGGGGCCCGGAGTTCGGCGGACAAGCCGACGTCAGCTCTTTAGAAGGGACGTGAGAATCGTATGATGAAATTCGGGGATTCGCCTCTGTCCAACCGCCACGCCGCGCCGATACGGAAGTCGCCATTCGCTGAACCCAGAGCGATGCCCGCGTCGGATTTCCAGGTGTCGAAGCTCATGTCGCTGCTAAAAGATGCGTCATAGGATCCGTTGCGTACATCACGTGTGACGATGGGGGCAATATCATTCGTTGCGCCGGCGTCAAAGAACAGGATGATGTTCGTGTTGCGAAGGACGTTTTTCGCCCAGCCCCGCGCATTGCCCGCGATGCTGCTCCTGATGATGAACTCGCTGTTGAACAACGCCATGTGCGAGCCGCTGAATTCCTTGAAACGGTACCCGGGAAGTGTACCAGGGCCGCCCAGCTCGAATTGCCGTTGCACGGGAACGATACCGTCGCTCATGCCCGCACGAGCGCGGACGTTCAGGCTCAAGTGCTCATTCAGAGGCTGGTAGCGGCGAATATCCACCGTGAGCTGACTGAATTCGAAATCACCCTTTGCGGTGCCGCCTGCTTTCTCAAAAAGGAGCTGTGCATCCCAACCACGTGATCTGTCCGTGAGTGACGGCAAGGTATGTATCCCTCCCGACACAACGAAACTGTTGAGATTCCCGTCGTTGATGAGGGGATTGACACGGAAGGTTTTATCTCCGCCGAAAACGGACCAGTTCGTCGCGCGATTCATGCCGCGGTAGGTGTCATGTACGTAGCCCAACGAAGCGCGCAGATTCATGCCCTCGTCTCCCCTGAGATACCACGATGCGGAAACGGTATAGCCGCGTCGCTCGAAGTAGTCGAGGAAATCCTCGCGGGCGATGATGGACGTCCAGGTGTTTTCATCTCTGTCGAAACGCCATTCATCCTTCGAGTCGGTAAAGCTGTGCCCCTCACCGCCGATTTCAAGAATCTGATTCTCGAAATAGAAGGGGAGGTACAGGCCCAGACTATAGCGCCAGGTATGATTCGCAAAACCATAGCCTAACGATCCGGTGCTCACCAGCCAGGGTTTGCTGTGCCAGTACAGACGCTTTACCTGCGCAAGACCGATGTACACGCCTTCGACGCGATTGTACCGGAAGAATGTTTCGTGAAGGCGTGAGGAGAGAGGAAACATCCACGGGAAATTCCCGGGGAATTTCTGGAAAAAGTTTTCGCTGAAATCGAACTGGTTCTCCTCGTCGCCTGAGCGCTTCCACCAGCTCCACTCACCATCGTCGCCGCCATCTTCCTCACCCCACGCATCACCCCAGCCGTCCCCCAATCGCCCCATCCGTCGGAGTCGCCGCCGCGATTCGCGATTTCGGCGTCAAGCGAATCAACGCGCGCTTCGATCTCACTGAGGCGGCCTTCGATACTCTCGATACGCGTTGCGCGCTCCGGACTTTCCGCGCTTCCGCGTTCGGATTCCAACTGTTCACGCAGGTCACGGACCTGATCGAGCAGTTCGCGCTGCAACTGTTTCATTTCGATGACCGCAGCACTGTCCGCGGGATCTGGCTCTGTCTGTGCGATAACGTACTTCGGAGCGAATAAAAGGAAAAAGAGAGCGAGAGCGGATACGAGATGCAATGTCCCGAACAGTCTCATGGCCAGCCTCTGAATTGATGAAAGTTTCATAGCCCAATTATACGAAGAGCGAAGGAAAATGTTCGCTTCTCGCGCTGATTTTTTCCACGAATGCGTCCCCGATGCACGGATGCCACTGTACCGTGAACCCCCCTTGTCATTACGCGCCGCGAGGCGTCCTTTCGAACATGAAAAAAAAATCCCGCCACGCGGGCGGGATGGTGCGGAAGGTATCCGGATTATTTCTGCGCCAGTTCCAGTTTCATGGTGGCGTTGGAAGTGACGGGTACGCGCATGTTCATACTGGAAACAACGATGACCTGATCGCTGGTGGTTTCCATATCGATCTCGACAAGCAGGCCTTCGGCGGGCGCGTAATAGATTGTGCCTTTCGATTCCTGTGTCCCGTTGATGTTCATTTCCTGATCTCCTCTGATCATCGTCCCTTCGACTTTGGCTTCGGATTCGGTGGCGATCATGAGGCACTCATAGTTCCCGACTTTTTTCTTGCCCGTCACTTTGAAGCTGCTGTTTGTCGTGACATAGGTTTTCGCATCGCCGCGTCCGGAGGTATCCTGACGCGTCCTCGTCCAACTGCCTCCTTCGGTGAGCTGCTCCATATCGAGTTTCGGCAGTAAATCGGTGATGCGCTGCAGGATGTTCGCGGCGGGGCCATCGAGGGACTTGGCGCTGTTGGTATCCACATCCACGACATCACCCATGGGGTCGAAGACGTAATTGACCGATTTGCCGGCAAAATCATTGCCCAGTGTCTGTGTGCTATTGTTTGCTTCGATGACAATGAGGGCATTTTCAATTTTGGCTGTTGCGGCCATATTCCCGTTTTCGAGTACATCGGTGATACTGATGACGGTACTGACCATGGACTCGTTGTTGCTTGTCATGGACTGACCCTGGACTTCCTGAATGGTCATGCCGGTCTCTTCGAGGATATACCGGTAGTCCTTGCCTTTTTCGTAGCGATACAGCTTGTCCTGTGCCTGTCCTGTCGATGCGAGAAGCGCGACGAGAAGAAGGGCGGAAAGAAGTTGTTTCATGATGTCTCCGACAGGATTTTATTGTGGGATGAATTCAAGCGTGGTAATGGTGGAAATCGAGGACGGTATGACGGTATTCTGTCCTCCGAACAATGCGCGGGTATTCTCTTTTTCCGAGCGTACCTCCATCTCAATAGGCAGACCTGAGTCCAGTGACACGTACAGTGTGCCGTCAATGCTGCCTTGTTCTTCGGAGAATTCCTCGAGGGAAGGGAAGAGGATTTTTTCTTCCATGAAAAGCTGACCCCGCCACTGAATTTTCAGACATTCGATTCCCATTTTTGTGCTGCGCTCTGCCACCGAATAGGTCGTGGCGTTGGCGATGTGCCGCACACCGTTCCCGCGACCGAGCTGCGGCAGTTCCTTGCTCGGATAGAGTGTATCGCTTGCGCTTTCCGTCCATGAATCGCCGATTCCGAGGGGACGCATTGGAAGGACGGGGAGGATGGCGGCACGTTGTGCGAACAGCGCGTCGCCGCCGGGCAATCCCAGCAGGGCTTCTGCGCGGAGCGGGACGGTCGGGATCGTGGATTCCACCTTGCCGGACGGCGAGATGCGTACCCGCACAGGTTTGCGTGTCAGGATATTTTCCGGATCGATCTGCCTGCCGGAGGCAAGGGCATCGCGCTCTTCAACGACGGCTGTGTCCTGACGGAAAAGGAATTGCACGCCGGAAATGCCGGCCTCCTCGATTTCGATCGTGAAATAGCGCGTCGTCTTCTTTTCGAACTTTGTGCTCCGACCGTCGTTGGTCTGTGCGAGTGCGCTGGTTTGTTCGGTCTGTTTGAACTTCCAGATACTGCCCGGTTTCACGTTGTAGCTGAGCTGAACCGTTTGCGCGGCAGCCGCAAAGCCTGACAGAACAAAGAGCAGTGGAAGAAGAACCTTCATGGAGCGGGTGGGGTAATCGAAAAATTGCATCATCAAAAAAGATACGAAAGTGACGAACGGAAAAGAATCCCTTATTCGGGAACCCCGCCGTTCAACAGAGCAACGCCGTATAATGTTTCGGAACAACTCCGAAGAGCATGTTCAGTGTTTGTCCCCGTAGGTCCACACTTTTTTCCCGCCCACCCAGGTAGCCATGACGCGGATGTTGAGAAACTCCTCCACCGGGGTAGTGATCAAATCATTGGAAACGATCACGAAATCGGCGTATTTCCCGACCTCCAGACTGCCCAGATCCTTCTCCATCCCTGCTGCACGAGCGGCCCAGATGGTAAACGCCCGCACCGCGTCCGTGCGTGACATACGCTGCGACGAATACCAGCCGTCACGGTAGCGCGCGGCGGATCGAGGCACTGTCTTGTCGATTTGGAACCAGGTTTCGATGTCGTCCTGCGTGCGCGGCCTGCCTTGTGCATCCACGCGAAACGCCGCGGCATAGACGCCTTGCAGCGGATCGGGCCGCTCTACGGGGAAATCACTACCGCCGGGTATCCACGTACCGGCGCTGATCAGTGACGCCCACGCATACGCGTTTGCGACGCGTTGAGCGCCCAGCCGGGCTTCTGCCCAGTACATGTCGCTCGTGCAATGCGTCGGCTGCATGGAAGGGATTACACCCAGCGCGGGGAAGCGGGGGATGTCTTCGGGAGCGATCACTTGCGCATGTTCGACACGCAGCGGCGGACCGGAGCGTGGAACGCTTTTCTGTGCTGCTTCAAAGGCGTCGAGCACCATTCGTACAGCGGCGTCGCCGATGGCGTGGACGCATACCTGGAGCTGCTTCGCGAGAGCTTTCGTCGTTTCCCGGACAATACGTTCTTTTGTCGTGATCGGAATACCGCTGTTCCCCGGATCATCGGCGTACTCTTCGAGAAGCCACGCACCACGGGACCCGAGGGCGCCGTCGGCATAGAGTTTGAGGCCCGCGATAGTGAGTTGCTGCTCGCCATACACCGTCCGCCCTTCCTCAAGGAGATTTTCCCACATGCTCCCGGTACCGTCCACGTAACCCACAACGCGGAACGGGAAGGCGTCGTCGTCAATGAGTTTTCGTATGGCGCGCACATGCTCTTCGCGCAGGCCCATGTCGTGCATACCGGTCATACCGAGTGCGAGACATTGTTTCACTGCGGAGGCAAAGGCGGTCTGCAATTCGGCGTCGGTTCTTGCCGGGATGTGCTGCCGTACCAATTCGATGGCATTGTCCAGAAGGATACCGGTCGCAACGCCTTTCGCATCTCTCATGATGCGGCCGCCTTCCGGATCCGGTGTTTCGTTCGTGATTCCGCTGAGTTCCAAGGCGCGTGTGTTGACCCAGGCGGCATGCCCGTCTACGCGGGACAGAAACACGGGTTTATCGGCAACGACGGAGTCGAGTTGCCCCGCTGTGGGGAATACCTTCTCCGGCCAATCGTTCTGGTCCCAGCCGCGCCCGCGTATCCACTCGCCCTGTCCGGCCGCCAGCGCATGTTCACGGATACGCTCGAGGGCATCACCGACGCTGGTGGTTCCGTGGAGGAGCAGGATGAGCGCTTCCTCGCCGAGTCCGGCCAGATGTGCGTGTGCATCGATGAAGCCGGGATACAACTGTGCCCCGCCCATATTGATCGTCTCATCGGGATTCCATGCAGCGAGTATTTGCTCATTTTCGCCAATAGCCACAATGCGACCATCCTCGATGGCCATAGCGTTGGCCAGAGGGAGGTCGGGATTCATCGTGTGGATTTCGGCGTTATAAATGACGAGTTCGCAGCCCTCGCGAGGGTCGCAGGCAGTGAGAATCAAGAGACAGACTGCAAAGGTGTTGAATAAATGTCGCATATTGATGAAATATTTCGTAACCAAATATAACGATTCGGTGTCACATTGAGGTAATACCGGGTACCCGAAAATATCCTTGACCGCCGCGCGTCGCGGGCGTATACTACCAGATGATGCGTAAACACCACACATCCATCCTCCCTCGGGAATCGCTATGAAGAACGCCATGTCACGAATCTTTCTCGCCGCCGTCCTGCTGAGCCTTGCATCCATGACGATGCACGGTCAGTATTTCGGAAAGAACAAGGTACAATACACGAAATTCAACTGGTATTACATACAAAGCGAACATTTCGACGTCTATTTTGCCGATGAGGGGTACGATATCGCGAGTTTCACCGCTTACGCGGCCGAAGATGCGTTGCAGAGCATTCAACGCACGGTGCAGTACCGCATCACCTCACGTATTCCCATCATCGTGTACAATTCCCACAACGATTTTCAGCAGACCAATGTCGTGGGTATCTATCTTGAAGAGGGTATCGGCGGCGTGACGGAGCTGTTCAAAAATCGTGTCGTCATCCCGTTCGAGGGCTCCTATGCGAAGTTCCGGCACGTCATCCATCACGAGCTCGTACATGCCGTGATCAACGACATGTTCTATGGCGGTTCGTTGCAAGCGGCGCTCACGAACCGTATCCGTCTCGTGTTGCCTCTGTGGATGAACGAAGGATTGGCGGAATACGAGTCCCTCTCCGGCTGGGACAATGATTCCGATATGTTCCTCCGTGATGCCGTGACGTCCAATTACCTTCCACCCATTCCGTATCTCGGCGGCTATTTCGCCTATCGCGGCGGTCAGTCCGTCTGGTGGTACATCGCTGAAAAGTACGGCGAAAAGAAGGTCGGGGACGTGCTCAACAACATCCGCACATCACGAAGTCTGGATGCCGGATTGAAGAAATCTATTGGACTGACGCTCGAAGAGCTTTCGGAACGCTGGATGAATGAGCAAAAAAAACTGTACTACCCCGACGTCGCCAAGAGGGAATCCCCGCGTGATTACGCCAAGCGCCTGACCGACCACCGGAAGAGCGGTGCGTTTTACAATACCAGCCCCGCTATCTCTCCGACCGGGGACAGGATAGCGTTTCTCAGCAATCGCGACGATTATTTCAGTTTGTTCGTCATGTCCGCGATCGATGGCGGTGGTGTACGCAAACTCGTGGAAGGCACGAACACGAATGACTTCGAGGATCTCAACCTCCTCACGCCGGGTCTGTCCTGGTCGCCTGACGGAAAGAAGCTCGCCCTCGCGTCCAAGGCAGGCGCCAGCGACGCGGTGAGCATCATCGATGCGGAGACGGGCAACTACGAACAACTTCCCATACGGCGCAATGGCATTTCAGCGGTGCAGTGGTCGCCTGATGGTCGTTTCCTCGCCTTCATCGGCAATTCGCCGAAGCAGTCCGACGTATTCGTGTACGACATGGAGACCAAGGGAGAACGCAATTTGACCAACGATGTGTTCTCCGATGCGCAGCCGTACTGGTCGCCCGACGGCAACTGGGTGTATTTCGTGTCCGATCGCGGAGATTTTCTCAATGGCACCTCGACCCCGGTGGGTTTCAACATGCACGAGCATGACTACTCGCAAAACGATATCTATCGCGTAAACGTGTCGAGCGGTCTTGTGGAACGCATCACCGCCACTCCGGACGCATCGGAAGGCTTCCCGATTCCCGATCCGTCGCATCAGCGATTGCTGTTCATTTCCGACCGTAACGGCATCAACAATCTGTATGTGAAAGACCTTGCAGGCGGGAAGGAGTATCCGGTAACGAATTCATTGTCCGGTATCTATCAGATGTCACTGACGGCGGACGGAAACAAGCTCGCGTTTTCGTCCATGTTTGAAGCCGGCTTTGATATTTTCCTGCTGAAATCTCCTTTCGAGCTGCAGGAACTCGCGGAGCTCGAGAAGGCGGAATATCTACGTCGCGGTGACGGGGTGTCGGACAGGACCGTTGTCGCCGAACACATGGCGGACACGAGCGCCGTGAACGCCGGAGAGCTTCACGAGCACAGCGAGGATGTGCAGATTGCGCTTGGACCGCAGGAGAGTGAGAAACCCGCGCTTGCGGACAGCGCCAGGCAGAGCGGACGTATGCTCTTCGGTTCCGATCTCGGCGGCATGAGCAAGGAGCAGGCACGCCGGGCTTTTACCCTGGGAAAGACGCAGACGGAGGATGGTGAATTCATCATCAACAAGTACAAACTGAGTTTCTCCGCAGACCTGGTGTATGGAAATGCGGGATACAGCACGTTTTATGGTGTGCTTGGAACGACACAGATGGCCTTCAGCGACATGCTCGGCGATCATCAGCTGGTGTTTCTCACGAATCTCATCGGCGATTTGAAGAACAGTGATTATGCGCTGGCATATTATTATCTTCCGGGCCGCATTGACTGGGGTATTCAGGGATTCCACAGCGCGCGCTTCCTGCTTTCATACACCGGAGGCTTGTATGATGATCTCTACCGGTATCGGCAATACGGAGCCAGCCTCTTCGGCGCCTATCCCTTCGACAAGTTCCGCCGTCTCGAAGGAACGCTGACGTTCATGAATATTTCGTCCGAGAACCTGAATGACGCCAACGTTCCGCTCACCGAACGCACACTGATAATTCCCAATATCGGGTACGTGCATGACAATACGCTCTGGGGCATGTGGGCGCCGGTACGCGGGTCGCGGTACGAAGCGAGGGTATTCGGCAGTCCCGGGCTGGGGAGTTCCACACTCACGTTCATGTCCACTACAGCCGACTACCGGACGTACTGGAAGTTCTGGGATGATTTTTCCTTCGTGCTTCGTGGTTCCGGTGGCGCGAGCTTCGGCGCAAATCCCCAGCGTTTCTTTATCGGTGGAACGGATAACTGGATCAACCGCACGTTCGAGAACGGACGCATTCCCATCGAAAACGAAGAGGACTTCGCGTTTTTGCAGGCGGCGCTGCCGATGCGCGGCTACAATTACAACGCGCGCATTTCCACCAAGTACCTGCTCGGCAACACCGAGCTGCGCTTTCCTGTCGTGAAATATTTTCTCGGTGGAATTTTACCCTACATTTTGCAGACCGTCAATGGGGCCATCTTCCTGGATGTCGGCGCGGCATTCGATCATTTCAGTGACTTCAAGGGTTTCGGCCGGAATCAGGACGGCATGATCGTAAATCAGGATTTGCTCGTCGGCACCGGCGTGGGCGCGCGTATGTGGTTCCTCGGCTTCCCGATCAAATTCGACGTCGCGTGGGGGCATACGGGAAGCGGCTTCACGAGTCCGAAGTATTATTTCTCTCTCGGCGGAGACTTCTAGACCACAGAAAAGACAGAAAACCACAGAAAAGACAGAAAAACACAGAAGAACGCAGAACACGCAGAAAAGACAGAACACGCAGAAAAGACAGAAGACGTGGAGAACGCAGAGAGCGCAGAACTCAGAGAGCGAAGAACACAGAACGCGCAGAGAACGCAGAGAGCGCTGAACACGCAGAAAAATCAGGACACGCAGCAAACTACAGGAACAAGGGGATACCACAGTGTCGGGGAGGGGCATGAAGATTACTGAGCGATACAGGACAGCAGTCTGATCCCGGAAGTGGTCGAGGTGTTTCGATGTTGTGATCCCGGCTGGAGAGGGATGTGATGATGATTACGGGCGCCGATGATGGCGCCCGTTGTGCTTCGGTGAGGTTGTTGTGTGTATATTGGATTATGGTGCGGTGACATCAGGAGACGGTGGCGCATCGAGATTCTCCATCAGGCATTTTTTCAACGTGAGCGGATTGGACATGAGTACATATGGCGTGGCGGTGCTTGGTGCGACCGGACTTGTCGGGCGCATGATGCTGCGTGTATTGGAGGAGCGGAACTTTCCGGTGCGCGAACTGCGGGTGTTGGCGAGCGAGCGTTCCGCTGGAAGCACGGTGCGTTTCCGGGATAGCGAGTGCGTCGTCGCTCCGGTTACCCCCGATGCTTTCGATGGAGTGGATATAGCGCTTTTTTCCGCCGGTGGTACGGCGAGCAAGGAATGGGCGCCGGTTGCCGTTCAGCATGGCGCAGTGGTCATCGACAATAGCAGCGCATGGCGCATGGATCCGGACGTACCGCTGGTGGTCCCGGAAGTCAATCCGCACGCGATCCCCGACTTGCAGCCGCGCATCATCGCAAATCCGAACTGCAGTACGATACAGATGGTCGTGGCGCTCAGGCCATTACAGGCGCAGTATGGTGTGAAGCGGGTATTCGTTTCGACCTATCAGGCGGTGAGCGGGGCAGGGCAGAAGGGGCTCGATCAGTTTCATTCCGAGCGTGCCGGACTTGAACCGGAGTCGGCTGTGTTTCCGCACAGGATTTCCGGGAATGCCATTCCGCACATCGCGGCGTTTTTGGAGAACGGGTTTACCGTCGAAGAAATGAAAATGGTGCATGAGACGCGGAAGATTCTCGAGCTGCCCGAACTGCCGGTGTCGGTTACCTGTGTCCGAGTGCCGGTTCCCAACGCGCACAGTGAAGCGGTGCATGTGGAATTGGAACGCGATTTCGTGCTGGACGAGGTACGGAACGCGCTTGCGGGCACACCGGGTATCGTACTCCTCGATGAGCCCGAGAACCATCTGTACCCGCTCGCTCGCACAGTGTCCGGTCGTGATGAGGTGTTTGTCGGTCGGCTGCGCCGTGATCCGGCGCTGCCTCACGGCCTGGCGATGTGGATCGTGTCCGATAATGTGCGCAAGGGTGCGGCAACGAATGCGGTACAGATCGCGGAGCTCTGGTCGAACATGAAGTTAAACGTTAAAGGTTAAACGTTAAACGATGCTGTAGTATGAAACACTGCAGACGATGAAAACGGCCGAGCGCCGCTGGGAAATGGAAATCGTACATCGTTGAACGTTAAAGGATAAACGTTACACGATGCAGTTGTATGAAACGCTGCAGACGATGAAAACGACCGAGCGCCGCTGGTACATTGATTTCGTACATAGTACATCCTTCACTGCCGGAGCTTCGGATTGTCGCGATGTCGATTGGCATCGCGTTGCGTTTTTTTCTCGAGGTTGCGATGCAGAGCCGAAGTGAGATCCACGCCGGTTTGGTTCGCGAGGCAGAGAAGCACGAACAGGACATCCGCGAATTCATCGGCGAGATCTCGGGCTGAGTCGGATTCTTTGAAGGATTGCTCGCCATACATGCGTGCGATGAGACGTGCGACCTCACCGACTTCCTCGACGAGCAGCGCCATATTCGTCAGCTCGTTGAAATAGCGTACACCGGTGGACGAGATCCATTCGTCAACCATACGCTGGGCATCGCGGAGGGAGATATCGGAATCCTGCATGACGGGCTTTTTTTTGGTGAGGGGTAAAGAGTAAAGCGTAAAGGGGGAGAGGTGAAAAGGTGAAATGGTGAATAGGTAAAAAGGGTAAGAGGTAATGCCTTCCTCTTTACCCTTAACCCTTTACCGATTTTCTACACCTCGCTCAACGACACATAGCGAAGGAACTCGTTACGCATCTGCGCGTCCTTGAAGCGTCCGCTGTATTCGGAGGTGATGGTGCTGCTGTGCGTATCCTGAATGCCGCGGGCGGCGACGCAGAAATGCTTGGCGTCAATCAGCACGGCCACATCCTCGGTATCCAGCGCACGTTTCATTTCCTCGGCGATCTGCATGGTAAGGCGCTCCTGCACCTGGGGCCTGCGGGAGTAATAGTCCACGATGCGGTTTATTTTCGAGAGTCCGATCACGGTGCCGGTGGAAACGTACGCGACATGTGCGCGGCCGACGATAGGAAGGAAGTGATGCTCACAGGTGGTGTGCACCATGATGTTCTTTTCCACGAGCATCTCGCCGTATTTGAATTTGTTCTCGAAGACTTTCGGTAGCGGCTTGTTTTTCGGATCCAACCCGTTGAAGATTTCCCGGACGAACATTTTTGCGACGCGATGCGGGGTGCCCCGCAGACTGTCGTCGGTCAGGTCAAGGCCGAGAGTGAGCATGATGTGCTCGAAATGCCGCTCGATGATGCGCATTTTCTCTTCGTCATTGAGTGCGAAGGCGTCATCGCGCAGTGGTGTGTCTGTCGAGGTGGCGATGTGCATATCGCCCGTGAGGATGAGGTCGGAAAGGTCGTGGATGTTCGGGTGTGTATGAGCAGTGCCGTTGGTTTTCATGGCTGTCTCTGATGTTTGCGAGATGATGAGAAAAAGCAATATCGCGATGCTTGAACAACCTCGACGTTTCGGCAACAGTTCCCCGAATATTGGCGAAATCGGATTTTATTTGGGAGGGAATCGTTTCGCAGGTACGTGTGTTTGATTCTCGTGGCGCAACGAGCCATATTATTGTATTATGAAACACAGTCTGCTTCGATTATCACGCATTCGCCGCATCGCGAGCGCACTCCTGGGAGTGTACTCGTTGCTCTTGCTGTTGAATGCCGTGCATGAGCATCATTTCTGTGTGCCCCCTCCTTTCGCCGAATTACGGGAACCTCTCGCGGGCAAGTCACACGCACATGTTCACGGTGCGGCCGAGTGTCCGCTTCACCTGTTGTTCTCCAATCCGGTTCTCACGTCCAGCTTTGACTTTCCATCCATAAAAAGCATTGCCTCTGATGGGATACTGCTTTGTCCTGAAGGCACTGTTTTTCTCCGTGTACGTTTTCTTCACCCTGCCCTGCGCGCTCCCCCGACTGCGTGATCATTCCTGAATACCGCCATTGACTCAATCGATACGGGGTGTATCGATGAGGTTGTTACTGTGTGTATCAAGAACATTATCACAAGGGCATTTTCATGCGTTCACATACAATTCTCGGCTTTCTTGCGCTTTCCTTCTTCGTGTTGACCATCACCGGTTGCGAGGATGATCATGTACACCCTGCCGGTGATCATTTCGAGGCGATCGGGGTTGTGCTGTACCGTGGTGACACGGCCGTGTTCTCTATTCTTCGCGGAGTGACCGGCGATACGCTCAGCATCGCGTCCGGAGTGACGGGTGAAGATTACGACGTCCGCTTCTATGATGCTGACGAACGTATCGTGGAGGCCGATGACGACCACTCCACTCTCGGGTGGGAAATCGGCGACAGCTCGCTGCTCGAAGTGGTCCAGGATCCCGGCAAGGAAGGAAAGTTCGAATTCCGTCTCCGGGGGAAGGCAGCCGGGAGCACCACTCTGGAGTTGCAGATACTGCATGAAGGTCATGCGGACTTCCGATCCGGAAAGATCCCGGTCCGCGTCCGGTGAGAACCGATTGCCTCATCGTTCAAAGCAGGTGCGTGAAGGTGCTCCGGCTGTTCGCTCTGCCCACGCTGTTCCTGCTTATCATTCACAGTGCGGCCGCGCAGACTTCGAGTCTGCGCGGCGTCGTGCTGCATTCGGAGAGCGGTGTACCGGTTCCGCACGCGCATATTCTTCTTCAACCAAAAACACCCGGGAGCGGCACGCCCCAGTCGCAGTCCGCAGATGAGCAGGGTGTTTTCCACATCAGGAATATCGCCGCGACGGGGTGGACGCTGCGCGTCACCCGGGCCGGGTACAGACCGCAGACCATCGACGTCCAGGTGCCTGCAGATGAGGAACGCAACGTCATCATGTATCTCACCGAAGTTCCGTATGAGACGCGCCCCATCATCGTGACGGGGACGCACCGTCACAGCGGCCCCGGACACGATGAGGAACTCGGCAGTGTGCTTCGCGGCAAGGAACTGGACCGGGAGTTGGGTCTCTCCCTGGCGGCGACATTGAAAAATGAAGTCGGTATTGCCATGCGGAGCATGGGCCCGGCACCCGCACGACCGGTGGTTCGTGGCCTCGGTGGCGACCGCGTCTTTCTCGCCGAGGACGGGATAAAGACGGTCGATTTGTCCTCAACATCTCCGGATCATGCTGTCACCATCGAGCCTTTCGGGGCGGAACGTATCGAAGTGCTCCGGGGCCCGCGCATACTGACGAAAAGTCCGGTGACCATCGGTGGAATGGTAAATGTGGTACGCCACGACATTCCTATCGACATGCATCAGGATGTGATCGGTTCTTTCGGGTTGTACGGTGAGACGGCGAATCGCGGGTATCTCGCGTCGTTGGGTACCGAAGCGCCGGCGGGTCCGCTGTTGCTGCGCGGTGACATCAGCCGTCGCGAAACCGGCGATGTACGGACGCCGGTCGGTAATCTCGGAAATTCCTATTCGCGCACACTGAATTTCGCGTTGGGAGGCAGCATGATTCGTGAGCAGGGTATGATCGGTGTTGCACAGCGCCACTACACGTTGAGCTACGGTGTACCGGGCGGTTTCGTCGGTGCGCACCCGCGGGGCGTGAACATTGAAATGGAGAGACGGCAAAGCAGCGCAAAAGGGAGTCTGAATATGCATTCGGATTTTCTCCATGACATCCAGCTTACGGCTGCTCGCACATATTATCGTCACAAGGAATTCGAAGCCAGCGGCCTCATCGGTTCCGAGTTTCTGATCGTGGATTGGCAGGCGGGTATGACACTGAACCATCACGCGATCGGGATTGTGGATGAGGGCTTGATCGGCGTCTCCGCGTCGCATCGTGACGTCACCTTCGGTGGTTTCGTTTTTACGGTGCCGGCTGTTTCGTGGTCCCTGGCGCCATACGTGTATGAGCGCTTCCATCTCGGGGCATTCAATCTCGAAGCGGCTCTGCGACTGAATCATGACGTGATATCACCGGTCACGGAAAAAAAGGATACTCGAATCGGACATATACGCGAGCGCAGCTTTACGACCTGGTCTGCATCGGTATCCGCACTGTATCCGCTTACGGACATTGTACGGGTAGGGGCAAATGTATCCAGATCCTCACGCGTCCCGACCATCGAGGAATTGTATTCCGAAGGACCGCACCTGGCGGCGTATTCCTACGAGGTAGGTAATCCGGACCTCGGCGAGGAACATGGCATTGGCACCGAATTGTTCGTGACACACAAATACGACGGTTTTTCCTGGACGCTGACCACGTTCCGGAATCTTCTGACATCCTACATCATCCCGCGCAACAGCGGAGAAATCAACTACAGCACGTTTCTTCCCATTTACCGGACAGTGGGTGTAGAAGCACTTCTGTACGGTCTGGAAGGGCAACTGGCGTGGGCGATCAGTGAACAGGTCCTGTTCGATCTATCGGTTGCCTATACACAGGGGAGCATCGGCGACGACGGAGATCCACTCCCGCAAATCCCGCCGCTGAAAGCACGGGGCGCATTGAGCTGGAGAAGCGGTTCGTGGCAGCTGGGTCTGTCGATGGATGCGGCAGCTGCCCAGCATCGCGTGGATACCTTCGAGGAAGCGACAGCCGGCTATACCGTCGTGAACGCGTTTGTGCAATACACACGCATCACCGGTGGCTGGATACATAATCTGTCGTTGAACGGAGACAACCTTTTCGATCGCGAGTATCGCAATCATCTTTCGCGCGTGAAAAGCATTCTCCCCGAAGCGGGCATCAATGTACGGGCGACGTACAAGCTGCATTTTTCGTGGATGTAACAGCAGGCACGGAAGATCGTCGCTGCGGCGGGTGTCGGCGCACAGCTGTTCCTCAACATTCAGAATGCGAATCCACTGATAAGATCGAAACGCAGACCTTCACTCGACGCAGCCACATTTGCGCTGATCGTAAAATCGTCTGAAACGGGAGCGAGCCACGCTCCGCCTCCGAAAGATGCGTGCCAGCGCGAAGACCGCTCACCGCGCTGCCATACACGTCCGCTCTCGGCGAATGCAAGAGCACCGAGCCGCGAGGGGAACAGGAAGAAAACATCCGTTACGCCGACGCGAAGTTCCGCCGCAGCGAAGAGGGAGGACGCACCCGCGAAGCGGTTCTTCTCGAAGCCGCGCGCATTCTCGATACCACCGAGAAACGCGGAAGCGAAAAACGGCGCCTCGCCGTCCACGCGTCTGCCACAAAGGCGGAGCGCGAGTGCGGCATGTGATACTGACGGTGTACTCAGGTAATACCGCAGGTCGGCTCCGATACTCGTCCAGCGCTCCTTCGCATCATAGGCGTCGGGAACGACGGTTGCGTCGCACTGGAAAAAGGCCCCGGCTCGTGGCCACATCGGATGATCCCTGCTGTCGTAGCGGGCAACGGCGCCACCCTCAAGAAAAAACATCCTGTCGTAGCCGTACGGTCGTTCGATTGACAGATAACTTTCCTCGTCGTCAAGATCATGTGCCACGAAGCGGGCTTCGCCTCTGAGGGTGAGCGTCAGTTCCGGCAGCGGCTGCAGGGAGATCGAAGGCGCGATCTGCAGCTCGTTCTGCCTGACGCTGTATGTGAAGTTGCGGTCCTCGCGCAGACGGGTTTCATTCCCCATGCCGAAATAATTGAGAACCTCGAAGGTCGTGAACAGCGCGTCCACGCGCACCGTAGCCGCATCGAAGGGTAAGCGAAAATCCGCGGCAGCCCGCACATCGACATTGGCCGTCATGGGTGCAATACCCGCCACCAGACTCACCTCCGCCGCGTGCGGCACACGCGCAAAGCCATAGCGTGTGTATGTTGCGCCGCCTCCGATGAGCACACCCAGGTCGGCATTGTAATTTCCGTGCAGAGCGGGAAAAACCATGCTTCCCCAATCGCGGTACTTCCGCTCGAACGCGTATTCCAGCGAGTCCGCGCGCGCATCGTTTCGTACGATATGAACGTTCCTCCTGGCGTTGAAACGACTTTTCTTCCCCGCATCTATGAAGGCGATACGTGCGCCCGGACCCGGCTGCGGCCTGAGCAATGATTCACGACAGTATATTCGTACCGCCTCGGCGGTAAAGCTGTCCTCACCGGGACCCCCTATCGCGATGATACCGATATGCGCATCCGTAGATCCTCGGACCAGCACCGAATCGTCGCCGCCGTTGCAGTAGATCCGGATCTCGTCTGTGCAGCCATCGCCGAAGTGGCGATGAAACAACCGCTGCTCGGGCCGCATTCGTCTGAACACCGATACCGCAATCGCGTCGTTTCCGAGTCTGTCGATGATCACGAGATCGTCTTTGTCGCTGAGGTGTATGTCTACCTCCTGCGCGAGAACGCGGTAGAATTCGTCTGCCGCCTGAGGCAGGGCGTTGCGACGGGCTTGTAGCGTCGCCAGCAGGTCTTGAGCCTTTTCACCGTGCAACTCCTCGGGTAACTCGTTGACGGCGGCATGCAGAACGCTGTCCGTCAATACCGACTGCAGTTCCGTTGCAAGAGAATCGAAAAGTGTGCGGTCCGCTTCAGCAAGGAAACGGCGGTCGAGATGTCTCCCGCTCCAGGTGAGATAGGCCATGCCCGGATATTCCGGATCACAACTCTCGATCTGCGGTACAATCACGGTGATCAGCCAGGGCGCGATGCCGTCATAGCGGGCAAACACCTGATCTCTGTCCCTGGGAATGGGATGCCATTCGCGCTTCGATCCCTCGTCGAATCGTGCCCATCTCCATTGGTCATAGTGTCGGTCCCAGTCGCCGAGAAACACATCCATCAATCGGGCTTTGAGATAGGATGCCGTGTGCACGACATCCTCGTTGTCACGGTCGAGCCTGCGGATCAGAGCCGGGGTTCCGGAGATTTTCTCCGCTCCTGCGAAGGCGCTGTCGTCGAATTCATTCTCATCCGGATGAATTTCTATAAATCCCGCCAGGCCGCCGAATTCCTCGCGGTACGGACCCAGAAGCTCGTCGTCGGGCAGCAGCACGAGTGTGGGATCGGCCTGGAGTATGCGTGCAGCCCGCAGGAGCGGTGCGGCAACGAGTGCGGCGTAGGGATGGGACGAGGCGATCATGTCCTGCGTCACGGAGGCGACGAAAGTTTCGCGCAATTCCTCGGGAAGAACGGCGACGGGATTCTTATCGAGAGAGCGGAATTTGTATTGCACACCGTCCGCGCCACGAAAACGCAAAGACGCGGTTTGGAAACCGCCTCCGCGCTTGAGCGGTGTGAGACCACCCGCGCTGCGACGGAGGTCGAGTACGGGCACGCGGAGTGGTGTCGTCCACACGTCCCTCCACAGATCTCCGAACAGCCAGCGGTGCAATGGACCCGCACCGTACATCACGCCCGCCGCGTGAAACCTGGTCGTGTCCGGTTGCGAGATCAGCGGCTGTGCCGCACAGCGTGTCACAGAGCTGAGCGATACGGCTATGAAGCAGATGAAGAGTTTTGGCATGAGATATCGCATCGGTGCTGATCTCCCGCGGAAGAAGGACGCAATCAGAGCAATATACGGTGAGCGGATGTCATTCGCGACCAACCGGCATCGGTCGTGCCTGGACGGAGGATTTGGTCGTGTCCGGAGATTCAGACACTGCGGGAGACGGCGACTACCGCTGCGGTTTGCAGAGTTGCATGGTTTTCTCGTGTGAGCGTTTCATGTTCTGCCGTTCGCGCTTCGGTCATGGCTGTTGAATGGCGTCGGGCATGGATGTATTTTCCGGAATGTTCATTGCCCGATCACACCGGATGAGACTATGCATCGCTGTTCCCGCACGGAACGCGCTGCTTGCGCTGTTCCTCCTATTTGCTGTTCCCGCGGCGCAGGGAATGGACGACAGCACGCGTGTCCGTCCGGATGTGTTGGACACCGTCTGGAAAGATGCGGGCATTGTATGGGAGGACGGTATAGCCTGGCTGCTTGCGCCGCTGTCATTCTCGGACAACGACTGGCTGCTGACAGGCGGCATCGGTGCGGCAACCATCGGTGTGTACACCGCGGATGGCGATATACGCGCGATTATGCGGCGCAATCAAAACAGCGGCTGGTATGATGCGGCGAGCGTCGCGAACGAAGGAGGTCGGGTATTCTGGGCACAGACACTCACAGGCGCGTTGTATCTCCCCGGTTTGGTATTCGGCATAGACGAGCTGCGTGTTACCGGGCGCATGCTCGGGCAGACCTTGATGTACTCCGGCGCCGTCACCATGGCGGTGCGCATCATTCTGGGGAGGGACAGGCCGTATGCGGAGCTGGGGCCCAGGTCATTCGGTTGGATGGAACTCGGCAATGCTGAACAGGCTATGCCTTCCGGTCATACGACGGTCGCATTCTCGATTGCATCGATTCTGTCCCGCCGTATACGGCACCCGGCAGCGACCGTTCTCCTCTATCTGGCGGCAACCGCCACAGGTATGGCGCGCATGTATCACGATCAGCACTGGGCATCGGATGTGCTGCTTGGCGCGGTGATCGGCCACACAGCCGGTATGTATGTCGCTGCGAGAGAGGAGGCGCGCGATCAGGGGAAGGGGGATGAATCGAAAACATGGAGCGTCCTTCCATCACCGGGAGGCGTGGTGCTACAGTACCGATTTTAACATAGAGGAAGTTATGAAGCGATTATTGATGGTCCGTCACGCAAAATCCTCATGGGATGAGGCGTATGTGTCCGATTTCGAACGCCCACTCAACAAGCGCGGCCGCCGCGACGCACCGCTCATGGGCGCCGTGTTGCGTAATCAGCAGGTGGACGTACAGTACCTGCGCTCCAGTCCCGCTGTACGCGCGCTCACCACGGCACGTTTGCTCGCCGAGGAGTTGTCGTTTCCGCTCGCGAATATTGTGACAGACGACAGCATGTATGGCGCCAGCGCCTTGACCCTCCAATCCATCATCCGCGCTATCCCTGACAGCGTCGCCCATGCCATGATCGTTGGTCACAATCCCGGCATGCACGCCCTGGCGGAGACGCTGGTTGATTTTCGGGAGGTCAACTTGCCCACCTGCGGAATAGTTTGTGCGGATTTCCCGGTTGACAGCTGGGCACAGGTAGGGAAGGGGACGGGGCGTCTCGCTTTTTACGAATACCCGAAGCGTCATACACGCGATTGAGGACCGGAAGCAATCCCGTTCCCGTCGAGTCACACGGAAGGAGAATATGAAGGTCGACGCCACATTCATTGATCGCGAGCTGAGTTGGATCAGTTTCAACGGGAGGGTCCTGCAGGAGGCCGCCGACACACAGGTGCCCTTGTACGAGAGGCTGAAATTTCTGGCGATTTTTTCCTCAAATCTCGACGAGTACTTTCGTGTGCGCGTTGCCGGTCTGCGCAGCCTGCTTTCACTCGGGAAGAAAAAGCAGAAAGCGATGGAAATTGACCCCGCCGCGTTGCTGCGGCTGATATACCGCGAAGTGGACCGGCAGCAGCAGCTTTTCGGAGAGGTGTTCCGTGATCTTCTTCCCCGGCTCGCTGCCGTGGGAACGCCGCTGGTGCAAAGTTCCGCGTTGTCGGAACAGCAACGGGAATGGCTTTTGCACTATGCGCGGCGGACGTTGTTGCCGCTTCTCGATTGCGCTGCTCTCGGTAAAAACGCGGAAACGGATTTTTTCCGGAATCGCGTTCTGTATCTGGTCCTTCGTATTCGCCGGGAGGACGGGCCTCCCTCGTTGGAACGGGTGGAAATACCCACCGATAGACACCCGCGTTTTGTCGAACTGCCGGAAGAGGAAGGTCAGCGTCCTGTCGTGTTTCTCGACGATGTGGTCCGTCTGATCCTGCCCGACCTGTACCCCGGCGCGACATCCATCGAGGCCTGGTCGGTAAAGTTGAACCGGGACGCGGATTTACGCATCGAGGACGAGTTCAGCGGCGACCTGGTGAAAAAAATCCGTGAAGCGCTGAAATTGCGTGAGTCGGGAGTGCCATCGCGATTTTTGTACGATCCGGAGATGCCGAACGAGGTACTACGCCGGGTGCGCCGGGCGTGTGGACTCGCGAAGGAGGACCTGTTTCCGGGGGGACGGTATCATAATTATTTTGATTTTTTCTCCTTTCCGCAAGCTTCCCGCGAGGATCTGCGAGACAGGCCGCAACCACCGCTCGCATATACACCGTTCGAGCGAAGTGCTTCGCTCTTCGAGGCCGTTGCTGTGCGGGATCATTTGCTGCATTTCCCGTACCAGCGCTTCGACTACGTCGCCCGCTGGTTGGAGGAGGCCGCATTGGACGATGCGGTGAGCGAGATCTGCATCACGCTGTACCGCATCGCCGGAAATTCGCGCATCGCACAGGCGCTGCTGGAGGCCGTGCGGCGCGGTAAACGGGTGTTCGTCTTCATGGAAATCAAGGCACGTTTCGATGAGGAAGCAAATCTCCAGTGGGCGGACACACTGAAGGAAGCGGGCGCGAGCATCGCCTACAGCATCCCGGGACTCAAAGTGCACGCAAAACTTTTCCATATCCTCCGTACGGAGCAGGGACAGGAAAAGGGATACGCGTATCTCGGCACCGGAAATTTCAATGAAAAAACCGCCGCGCTGTATGCGGATCACGGGTTGTTTACCGCCGATGCGGAAATCACGGCGGACGTTGAACAAGTCTTCACCCTTCTGAAGGATGGTCAGGGGGATATTAATTTCGACACGCTGCTCGTGGCGCAATACAATTTACGCGACGGCATCACCGAGCGCATCGCCAGGGAACGCGAAAAGGCGCGCGCAGGAAAGCCATGTTCCATCATCATGAAGATGAACAGTCTCGAAGATCCAAAGATTGCGCGACGACTGCTGGCGGCCGCAAAAGACGGTGTGCCCGTGCGACTTCTGGTGCGTGGCATCTGTGTGCTCGTTCCCGAAGAGCACGACGACGACGGAGTACTGACGGCAACGAGCGTCATCGACCGCTATCTTGAACACGCGCGGGTCTACATATTCGGCCGCGGTGAGGAGGAAGAAATCTGGCTCTCCTCGGCGGACATGATGCGCAGGAATTTGAATCGTCGCATCGAGGTGGCCTTTCCGATTCGGGATCCACGGCTGAAGGCGCAGCTCCGGCGCATCATCGAAATACAGCGCGCGGACTGCGTGAAAGCGCGTCGCCTCACAGCCGGGATGAGCAACCAGTACGTGCACTGCGAGGGCGGCGAACCGCTTCGATCTCAGGAGGAAATCTACCTTTTCCTTCAGACGTCATCCACGGAGCCTGGACATAGTCAGCTTGACGGAGAGAGACTGACGCCGACAGACAGCATTGGACGGGATTGAATCATGCCCGGGCAAAACGTACATTTCCTGATCGGTTCTGATTTTTACGGAGGCACACCGTGCAGCATCATCTGACAAAACTCGCCGCAGACCATGTACGCACCCTGTTCGGAGATCGTCTGACACCCGCGTACAGTTATCACAACTGGGACCACACGGTGGCCGTCGTCGCCGAGGCTAAGGTCATCGGCGAGCGATGCGGACTGAGCGAGGAAGACATGCTGGCGGTTGAGCTTGCGGCCTGGTTTCACGATGCGGGAGTGACGGAAACCTACATCCACCACGAAGCACGGAGCGCCGAACTTGCAGCGGCGTTTTTGCGCGAGTATGGGTATCCTTCCGATCGCATCGAGGTTGTGCGGTATTGCATCCTCGCCACCGACCTGACCACAAGCCCAAGGACGCTGGCGGAGCAGGTGCTCTGCGACGCGGACATGGTTCATCTCGCTTCGGAGGAATTCTGGGAGCATGCGGATGCACTGCGCGGGGAGTGGCAGGTTCTTCTCGGCCACACCTACACCGACGAGCAATGGATGAGCAAGCAAATAGACTTCATGAAAGCGCGGCAGTTTCATACCGAGGCCGCACGCGAGTATCACGAGGAGGGCCTTGCGCGCAACATTCGTAAGCTGGAAAAAAAATTCCGTAAAAGGTACGGTGGAGACGACTTGAAGGAACCGAACGAGAAGAAAAAGAAGTCGCTACACACATCCGACAACGAGGATGCGGTGACCGGGAAGGAGAAAAAATCCGACAAAGTGAAGGACGATTTCCTTGGCCGCGGTGACAGGGGAGTGGAGACCATGTTCCGCACCACGTCGCGGAATCACGTGGAATTCAGTTCCATGGTGGACAGCAAAGCCAACATCATGATCAGCATCAACGCGCTGGTGATCTCCGTGGTTATCAGTGTACTGTTCCGCAAACTGGACAGCAATCCCTATATGGCGATTCCGACATTCATTTTTCTCGGTGTCTGTCTCACCACCATCGTGTACGCCGTGCTGGCGTCCCGGCCCAAGGTCACGAGCGGTATTTTCACCCGCGACGACATCACGCACAAGCGCGCGAATCTGCTCTTCTTCGGGAACTTCCACAGGATGTCGCTGGAGGATTTCGAGTGGGGAATGAAGGAAATGCTCAAGGACAAGGAGTACCTGTACGGCAGCATGATCAGGGATTTTTACTATCTTGGCAGCGTGCTCGGAAAAAAATATCAGTACCTCCGCATCTCCTACAACGTGTTCATGTACGGCTTCGTGGCGTCGATCATTATTTACGTGCTCATGTTTCTGATCACGTCGCAGAATCCGATGGACATGCTGCCGTGGTAGGAGCGGTGAGTTCATACAGATCAAGCAGTTCGGCGCGCCGCGGATGCGACATTCTGGACCGACGAGGGACTGCTCACCATTGGCGTCCTACAGAAGACAATCGTATTTCTTTTCGTGATGAACAGACGGCATCCAGGAACGATGATTTCGTTTCGGGCACCCCGGCAGAGCGAATCGCACTCGTCTGATCGCTCACAAAGGAAATTCTGTCGCTGACCGGGAAATACGACGCTGAACGAAGATTACAGAGACATAGTACTCGCGTTATCCGACGAGAAGGTTAGCTTTCTCCTTGTCGGTGCGTTTGCTATGGCCCACGATGGCTATCAACAGGCTATGATGAGAATAGCCAATTATTCGTTTACCAGAGAACATTGCGCCAGCCGGGAGCATACCAATCGGCCGGCGTTTCTCATCGGGTGAAGACGGCCGAAGCAGGGGAGTACGTGATCAGTAGCGAATCACACGCTTGCTGTGACGTTCGCCATGCAGCGTGCTGCTGAGGGTAATATGATAGACACCACGCTGTGGAAGCGTGATGCGGAAGCGGTCGGAAGCGGTGGAGGGTTCGAAAACAGCTGAATGAAGCTGCCGTCCCCAGAGGTCGTGTACAGTGATATGCCAGGATCCCGCTGAGCAGCGAAGCCAGGTGCTTTCGCCATCCACCACGGGATTGGGATACAACTCCACGCTCGAAGCCAGAGCTTCCCGGCCGGCAACGGGTGCGCTGAGCACAAAGCTGTCGTCGCTGACCTTGATGGTGTTGTTTTCATAGAACAGGTAGCAGCGGCCTTTGAACGAAACAGCCTGGCGTATGCCGGCAGGTGCAACGGCCACAAGGCTCCCATCCTGAAGACGGTAAAACCGCCCGTCGCGGGTGACGAGCAATAAATGATCCCGAAAATGAATCAAACTTGCGGTCTCGCCCGTGGCGGGACGCTCCCAGAGCGGTTGCCCGGTCTCGAAATTCATGGCGACGACGCGACCATCTCCGAGCAGCACGGCGATTCTATTCGAGTACGAAAGGTCAATGAGCTTGTAGCGTCGTACGGAAGTCATCCAGAAATGCGTGTGGGTGCCGGTTTCCGGTTCATACATATCCAGCATACCATCCGGTACCCACATGAACAAGCGACCTTCGGAACTTGCGAGTAGTGCGCGTTTAGCAAATATGGAAATGAACCCTTCGGATGTATAGCGATACACATATGGGACCCAGGAAATGAACAACAGGCTGTCATTGACAACGATGACATCCGTACCAAACAAATCCAATGCATATCGTGAATTGATGACATCATACCCCTGTATCAATACACGGTCGGTCTTTGCGACGGTGATCACCGAATCTTTGTACATCGTGGGCGGCGGCTTTCCGAGTGCATTATCAAAGCGATTTTTCAGCCTTCGCACCTTCAATCCGTCGTATTCAAACAGTCCGCCGTTACTCCAAAGCAGCATACGATCTTCCGTCGTCTCCACGTTATATACAGGTGCTTCGTACAAGCCATTTCCGTGCCAGACGAGGTCATCGCCGGCATACATGTATTTGAACAACCCGCCGTTGCGATCCGACAAAACCAGATACTCCGGATGTATACTGTAGATACGCGCAGGTCGTATCCCGGTGGTCTTCGTGGAGTCCAGCCGAGCGATCTCACGTACAACGCCGGATTCAATATTCACCTTGAACAGACGGCATTGGTCGGCATAATTTTCCGCTACATACATCCATCCATCACGTTCCATCGCGCTGAAAATGACAACTGCAGGGTCAAACCCGATATGCAACATCCGAAACTCATACGTGAAGATATTGAATAATTCTATACCTAGGAGGCCTACACTAAAAAGATACGATCCTCCAACGATACCCTCGGAAGTGGTTGGTGTCAGATAGGACAAACCGAAATCTCCGAAGACTTTCTTTATCCTCGTGCCGTCAATAGAAATAATATGCAATATGTCTTGCATGATATACAGAGTATCCCGGACAAGCGCTACACGATGAATAGGATAGGGTACTGCCATGCTGCCTCCGAAGTCCACCCGATGGAGTATTTCCCTGCTCCGGATATCGTAAACGACAAAACTATTTTGATTGACGATTGCGAGTGTATCACCATAGAATGCTGCGTTGCGGTACAATGAATCATACAAGCTTTCATGCAGCTGAAGTCTCTCGCCCGTCGCTCTGACGCGCAATTCCATCATTGGAAGGAGAAACTCGTAGCGCTCCGTATGAATGATATCACTGATTCTGTACCCTGAGTAGTCGACATCCGGTAACCACGAATCGTGATCGGAATCATAGACGTACACATTGCCGGAATCCGTCAGAAGCCTTGTCTTGTCATAGGTCATGTACCGCTTCGGCGATACCCAATTGACAAGATTGATGTCTTGCCATTGTGACGATGCCTGGATCGTCATAATGAGAAATACTACAAAAATGGTTATACGGCTCATGTGCATGTAAAGACCGTGGTGTTTCGTTACACGAGAGATAGCGGCCGCTTACTATTATTTATAAACAGTGACGCGCCTGCACCAGGATGAACGGACAATCTGCACGTCAACAGGTGGCAATATGCTGACAATACGAATGAATCGCAATCATCTGTGGAAAAATGGAATCAACGACGAGAGATCAATACTGCGGTTTTACAATACAAATCGCGGACAGGAATGTCCGCGCCCGTATTTAATGTAGCTCACCGCAGGTCGGTGGACAGCACGAAGCGCAGCACGCGATTGTTGCCTGTATCGGCGATGTAGAGTATGCGGTCGAACCAGGCCACGCCTTCGGGAGCCCGGAACTGCGCCGCTCCGCCGAAGGCCTGCGAAATGAAGCCGGAGGAATTGAACGCGAAGAGACTGTCTCGCCCGGCATCGATCACGAATACATTACCGGCGCCGTCTGTCGCGACATCCTCCGGTCTGTCAAACAACCCGACGCGCAGAAAGTCGATGCTGCCGTCTCGCGCCGGTGTATAGAACGATTCCCATTGCGTGACGTCGCCTGTGGTGCGCTGCGTGATCCATTGCATGCGGAACAGCGATTTCTCGCCGCGCTGTGTGATCAGGAAGTCGTTACTGTTTCGTCGGAAGGTGGCGATACCCGTCGGCTGTGTCAATGTCGCCAGGCCGGTGCCGTCTATCGCCATGCCGGGCCACTCGACCCGGGGCCGGAGCTGATCATTGCGATCGAACAGCATCACGGCATCGTCGGGATCGACCGGGCTGTTGTTATTGGGTCCCATACGCGTGACGTAATAGCTGTTGTTGTGCAGCACGGCGACACCCGTGTAGCGCCTGTTGATATTCAGAGGATCCCAATATACCCTGCGTATGGTCGCACGGGTTATATCGTGACCCGCTCCGACGAGGTCGACGCGGTAGACGGCCCCGTAGGTCACCGATTGTCCGCCAATCGTAGTGTCGAATTCGCCGCATACGAGAAGCTGCATGCGATAATCCTGCGCAATGGCGGTGGGACGCGGAATACGCTGACTGCTTCCTACGACGACGCCGGAGAGATCGAGCATGGTGACGCGATTCGCTCCCCGCTCGGCGACGAAGAGGAAGGGCTCGAAACCGACGTGTATATCCGCCGGTTCGCTGAAGCCACCCCACACGGGTTGCTGAAGCACGTAGGATGTATCACCGAAGACTTCGGGCGGAGTGATGCTGCCGAGTTCTTTCGTGTCGAATGTATCGCCGCAGCGTACGAAGAGCAACAGCGCGGCGGAGATGGCCACGACGGTGAGTGAAGCTGTATACTTCGTGTTTATATTCATTCTACATTCCCAACCGTATGGTCAGCCGATGCACACCGCCGAGGCGGCCGAATTCCGCGAACGAGTAGTCGAAACCCGCCTTTACGTCGCCAACCGGAGCGAGTACTCCGGCACCCGCCGTGATTCCTTCTTCATCGACATTGAGTTTGTAGCCGACGCGGATGTGAAACAGTTCGTTCCAGGCGTATTCCGCACCCAGGGCGAGGTTTTCGCTGTTGTCGTTCGGATGATTGAGCTGAACCGATGTGGTGATGCGATTCACTTCATCCTGCAGCGGCTCGAAAGCGAAACCGATGCGGAACAGCGTCGGAGGCGAAAATTCCTGGAAATCCGAGAGCGTTTCGCGACGCGGCAATATGACGCTCCCCTCCGGCGAAACATTTCCACCGAAATTCGATACCACGACCGAAAAGCGCGTCGAGCCTAGTCCAGTGCGATAATACGTGCCGAGGTCAATCATGAACGCACGGGTTTTCAGGACGTCAATCGTTTCCTCGACATACCGCACCGTGGCGCCGAAAGAAAATTGCTCGGTCAGTGCGCGGGCGTAACTGAGCCCCAGGGCAATGTCGCCGTAGGAAAAATACCGTCCAGTCCCGAAAGGCTGCGTCTCGGTGGTGACCTCCATGTCGTCGGTGTGAAGGGACAGGAAGGACACACCCACGGCATCGGCGGGGGAGAGGCGGTACACAGCACCAATAAACTCATGCCGGAGATCCACCAGCCAGTTGGTGTGCGTGAACATAATCTGATGTCCCTGGAACTGTACCAGGCCGGCGGGATTGTATTGCAAGGCGGAGGCATCGTCCGCAAGGGCGACGAAGGATTCGGCCATACCGGCCGCGCGCGCACTGGAACCGATTTTCAGAAACTGCAGCGACGAGATGCCGGCCCGCTGACCGCCAAGCAACGGAATGAGCTGGGCTTCCGCCGTTGCGTACAGGAGCGGCAGCCAGACGGCGATCAGCCCGGCAGCGGAGAGTGTACGAAATAGTCGTCGTCTCATAATTTGATCGAAAATCCTGCGCGGATGTTTCGCGGCGCGAGGTATCGCGCGGGGTTGTAGGGATACGGATTGAGAGGCGCCTGAAGGTCGGGATACAAGGGATCGTTCCAGCCGGTCGGGGTCGCATCTCCGTATTCGTATGCGCGACCTGTGACGGGATTGATGATGGTCGCATTCTGATTATTGAAGAGATTGCTCACCTCCACCGTGATGCTGAACTCCATGCCCGCAAGACGCACACGGCGATCAATGCTCAAATCGGAGGAGAACCAGTATTCGCCTGTCTCTGCGTAAATGTTATTGCGGTCTGTGGTGTAGACGGCTCTGCCGGAAACCGGATCATAGCCGACGAGCAACTGCGGCGTGTAGCGCTTTCCGCTTTGGTAGAACAGGCGCAGGTATACGCTCATGTCTTCGAACAATCCGATACCCAAAGGGTCGTCGCCGGGGGCGATGTAATAGCTGCCGGACACCGAGGCCTGAATCGGACGATCCCAGATCAGGTAGTTTTCACGAATGCTCTCCTCGAGGTCGCCGCGCTGCACCAGGGCCCCTTCGTCGGCGGACGAGCTCTTTCCCGTCGCGATCGTGTATACAAAGCTGGCCGTGCCGCGAAAGGCCTGTCCGATGCGCTTCTTGTATTCCAGTTCCACGCCGCGTGTACGGGCATAGTCCTGATTGACATAGGTGATGAAGCTGCCGCCGGAAAACCGCGAACTGCTGATTTTCGCTGACCGTGTGCTGACGTAATCAAAAATATCCTTGTAATACGCGGTGACGGTCAGCACGTCGTTTTCGGTAAACTGATTGCGTAGCCCCAACTCGTAGGCGACGGTCGTTTCCGGATCGAGATCCGGGTTGCCGAATTTCTGGAAGGTGGACTTCGCGCTGGCGGGATTCAGTTTTGCGTAGACGAATTGCGGTCGCGGGCGCTTGCTGAAATGACCATAGGAGAAAAACAGCGTCTGATTGTCCGATATCGGGTGCGAAATCCCGAGCCGCGGGCTGATGCGCGCTTTGAAGCGCTGTCCGAACAGCCCAAAGGTGTTGTCCATATACGATTCACGAATGGATTCGGGGATGGTGACGACCTCGGGATTGTTCACGGCGTCGTCCACATATTTACCCGGCATCCACCAGTCCAGCCGCAAACCGAAATTGAGTACCATGCCGCTGAAATTCACATTGTTCTGCGCGTACATAGCACCGTATGCGGGATGGACGGTGTAAATGTCGTTGTTCAATCCCAGTTCTCCCAACCAGGGTTTATAAATGTCCACAACCTGCATTTCACCGAACGTCCCCTCGATGCCGCTTTTAAATTTGCTGCGCTCGCTGAGATTGCTGGTATAGTCCAGTTTCACTGTTGTGTTGATAGCGTGATGGTCATGCCAGGTATACCCGTTCCCGGTATCCCAGAAACCATCGCCGGGCACCACACCCACGGAATCTCTGTCGAGGTTGTAGTAGTCAACGGGAAAGGTGATGAGGTCCTTGGGCTCCTCGTACTCCGTCCAGTTTTTTCCGTTGGCGTCGGCGCGGAGATTGGTGTAGAAGCGGCTGAGGCGTATTTCGTAAAAGGACCGGTTGCTGACGGTGTGCGTCCAGCTCAGCGTATGAAAAATGGTGTTGTGCGTGTAGGTATTTGCGTTGTCCAGAATGTTCTGGAACTCGAACTGGTAGCCCGGACTGGGTTCCACATATTCCAGGTTAGTTTGCAGAGACTGCGAATTCTGATTGATGCTCACGCTCTGATTGTAGGAATACCGCAGCTTCATTGTCGGCGTGAAGGCCCAGGTGACCTTTCCGAGCCAGAACCAATTGTTGTCCTGTCGGGGTGCGTAACGCGTTCCACCGAAGGTGCTTGAATAGAGCTGCTTCGCCGTGGCTTCACGGAACTCGCCGGTGAGTTGTCCTCCGCGGACGACAGGCGCCAGACGCGTAAACGCATCGGAGAAACCGGCATAGGCATTACCGAAAACGGAAATTTTTCCCGGGAGGGACAGACCGATCGCCGGCAGGAGGAAGCTGCTGATGGGTTCGGGACCTCCAAGAGATACCTCCGTGATATCCGAGTTCCAGTTGGAGCGTGTATCACTGTTGAAACCCAGGTTGTCCCGTTTGTAGCCGAGATAGAAGGAATACTGATCCTCTGCGTCGCGCGTGGTGACGTTCACGATACCCGACGTGGCCTGCCCGTATTCGGCGTTGAAGCCACCCGTGATCACTTCGAGTTCCTGGATCGAGGATGCGCTCAATTGCAGACCGAAGCCGGTACCGGCGAGCGGATCCTGCACGGACACACCATCGAGCAGGAACGCGTTTTCATGCGTCCGTCCGCCGCGGATATGAATACCCTCATCGGATTTCACTACGCCCGTCTGCTGCGACACCACGTCGCGCACGTTCTCAATCACGGCGACTTCGATGTCGTCTGCTGTGACCGTGCGCGAACTCGATGTCTGTTCGATGTCGAGAAGAGGTTTTTGTCCGATGATGACAACTTCCTCACCGAGGGCGAGAATTGCTTCCTCCATCTCGAGATCTATGACGACCCGCTGTCCGGCCTGTACCTTGACGCCGGTTTTCTGGATTTTTTTATATCCGATCAGGGACACGGCGAGCGTGTATTCTCCGGGATTGATTTCCCGGATGGAGTATCGTCCGTTCACATCCGTGGCGGCACCGTAGTACGTTCCTGACACGAGGACGTTTACCCCGATCAGAGTCTCGCCCGTACGGGAATCCTTGATTTTTCCGGAAATCTCGCCTTTGTTCTGTCCCACCAACGGGGAGGCGAGACAGAACAGCATCAAGACCAGAGTGCTGCGGTTGATCATGTTATTGAACACCGAATTCATTTCGGAAAATGCCATGAATGAGACTTCCAACAGTACCGTCCCCGTCGAAGCGGTGAAGCGGAATGCCGAAGAGAATAAAGCGGCTGTCGCCACTGCGTACGGCGACAACGGGTCTGCCGGACCAGCGTGAGTTCTCTTCGAAACGGTAGATGTTCTTTGCGTTGATTTTTCGGGACAGTTCCCGGATAAATGCCACTGGTACGCCCTGTGCGTCGCGCCGGAGAGTCGGATAACCCGGAGACTCAGCGTCCGCCTCGACGCGTACACCGGCCGGGACGAAGGTGATGGGCGTGGGACTCAAACTGTCGATGGGGGCAAAATCGGTGATGCCTCCGCGCGGATCGATGGCGCTTTCAGGAAAGGAGGCTGTGTACAAAATGTATCCGCCGCTACGCTGAAACTCCGGCAGACTGAGCTGGGCTACATCGATGGTGGGTGTGTTATCGGCATACCAGATAACGTAGCGGAACAGTTTCAGCGTTTCGATGAACGTAGGATTGATGTACGGCGGCAGATATTTCCCCCTCGCCGTGGAGGAGGATCCGGTACGGATATCGAAGACGTCCGCACGCCGAAATTTTCCCCCGAAAAGGGTGTCTGTGATACTGCGGTAAAAAGCACCCGAAGCGTCCGCGGGTCCGTAGTCGTCGACGACAAGGAGCTCGGAAGATGGTTTCTTCACATACCAACTCCCCGTGCTGTCCGGCATGCGCATGATGCGACTTTCGGCTCCGGCGATATCAATCGCCTTCAGATAAAACACATTTCTCCCCTCGCGGAGACCATCCTTTTCATGCAGGGTAAGGAAGGTGGTGCTGCGCGGGAGGATGCGCCAGGAGGCCGGATCGAGGGTATCATTGAGCGCGTAGCGGTATTCGCGTATGGTTTCATTGCCGTCGAGATCGGAACCGAACCAGGAAAACGAGGCTACGGTGAACGTGGTATCCGGAACCTCGCTGCCGCGAATGAAGCTGACTTCAGGCGGCGAATTGGTGATAGGATAGCGAATATCCGCGGGTGTGGGGTCGGCGGCGCCAAGATCGATGAACGGTTCGCCTTCATCCCATCGTCCGTTGTTGTTACGATCCGAAAAGGGCTCGGCACCCAACGGACCGTCAGCATCGTAGCGGCCGTTTCCCTGATCATCCACGGCGCGTACCCAGAAAGAATAGGTGGTGTCAGCACCGGAGAGACGCAGCGCAAATACGCTGTCGTTTTTTGTGGTAAACGTCCAGTTCGTATTGTCGAAGCTGATGAGGTATCCCGCCACAAAACCATCCGGATCGTCGCCCCACCAATGCACATGCTGCCTGCTCGTGCTTGTGCGCAGCTCGCCGTCGGGTTGCAGCGCCAACCAGGTTTCCGGAGGCAAGTTTGCATTCGGTGTATCGTTGATCGAGTCCGAGCATGCAGCAAGCAGCAGGACAAACGGCAGTATGGCAAACAGTGGTTTCTTCATACGGATCGGATTATTGTGCCAGCACCATACGGCGTGTCAGGATGCTCCCGTCGCTTTGAAGGCGATAGAGATACACGCCGGAGGGCAGAGATATCCCGGTGGCGTCGCGTCCATCCCACATGGTGGTGTGCTGTCCCTTGTCCAGGACCCCGTCTGCCAGAGTCTTGACCGTGCGCCCGAGCATGTCGTGCACCGTCAGCTTCGCGTGTGCCCGCTGCGCGATGGTGAAACTGATCCGCGTGGAGGGATTGAATGGATTGGGATAATTTTGCGCGAGTTCCATGCCGATGGGGAGCAGTGCCGGGGATTCGACGGAAACCGGACGTGTGCCGGTGCGGAACCATACGGGGAAGGTTGCTTCAGCAATGAAACCGACGGGGTTTCCTGTGGCGGTCACCGCGTCATCGGCCATGGGAGTATTAAACACGATGTCCCGTGTATCCGAGCGGACAAAGGACAGGATTTTGTCGTTTCCCGAGAACGTGGGATAACCGAACGTGCCGGACGGTATCTCCGCGAGTGGATTGGGCTCACGAGTGAGCAAATCCATCGTCATCACCCACGCGGTACCGCTTACGGGGAATTGCACGTCGAAGGTGATGACGGATTGCTTCGTCTCCGCCCAGCTTGGATTACCGATGTTGATTTCCGGTTCTTGTGGGAAAACGCGATCAATGCGTCCTGTGCCGAAGCCTGCGCTGTTTTTATCCCAGAAATCGAGCGTATTGATGTCCCAAAATCCGTAACTCACCTGTCCGACGGTGATTTCGTTATACGCATCGAAGATCAGTGTCCGTCCGTCAAGACTGAAATCCAGGGCGTCCGCGAAGACAGCGGTATTGGGAATTTCCGTCCCCGTATAGGTTGGAGTATAGACCGGGAAATCCTGTGTCACCATTGTCGGGCCGGACAGATCGATGCCATAAATCATGGCGCCGGGAAGGATGGACGTAATGGCGAGTTGCTGTCCTCCGCGATTAATCGCAACGGAATTCCATACACCCGACGCGTCAAGCACCTGCTCATTGGGTGCCCCCGCCAGTGCGATGGCGCGAATATTGAACTCATCGTCCACGAAAACGGCCATCGTTCCGTCATCGGAAATGCTCGGTCGGCTCCAGATGCCGGAATAGGATATGGAGCTGAAATCGTTCTGATCGGTTCCGGGCGGAGTCACTATCCAGAGCGGTGCGGGTAAGAAAGGATCGGTGTTGACAAAGAGCATACGATCAGTACCCGCGACGGGCGGATAATCGACCGGTTTGCCTGTCCCGCTGCCGTCGGTGATACCGACCTGATCGCAGGCACTCGCACAGGCGAGGGCTTCGGCGCTGCCGTACAGTTCTTCCGCGGAGCGAATTATAGCCAAGCGGAAATCTATAAAGCGCGCCTGGCGGGTGAGTTTCGTGGTAAGCGCGCGATACATGATGCGCTCTGTCTTTTCACGTCCGATTTGCTGCGCAAGCAGATATGCCGCGTGATTGGGAATGCCGCTGTTTATGTGGACACCGCCGTTGTCCTGGTCTTCGGGTAAATTCTGAAACTCGTTCATGTGTTTCGGCTGCCACGCGGGCGAACCCTGCGATGCGCCATTGTGCGGATCCTCGAGACTGCGTGCGGCTCCGCTCGGGAACACGCTTCCCGGCTTGGTGATATCTTCGGCGAACGTCCAATCGTCTCTGTCCACCATCATGGCAAAAATATCACTGAACGATTCGTTCAACGCTCCGGACTGATTGCGGTATTCCAAGCCGGCGGAGAATTCGGTCACGCCATGGGTGAACTCATGCGCCGCCATATCCAGCGCTTTCGCGAAGGGCTCGAACAGGCTTCCGCCATTTCCATACGAGATGAATTGTCCGTTCCAGAACGCATTCTCCATGGCTGTACCGCCCATGGTCACGTTGACGATGGAAATAATCGACCCGCCTTTGTTGTCGAGCGAATTACGGTTGTGCGTTGTCCGGTAGTACTCGTACACCAGCCCGGCATGATGATGCGCCGACACGGAAGATGGATCACTCCAGGTGTTGGCACCGGAAACGACGTGCGTGATGTTTTTCAAATCCGTGTTATTCGCTGTGAGCGTGAGGATGGTACCGTAGGTCGCATTCGGAAATACGGAATTGGCCGCATTGAACATAGGCCTGGTGGCGTCTATCATGAAATAGGTGCCACCCACATCGTAGGTGTCGAGCGTCACAGTGGCGCCGTGCAAATCGGTGGCTTGTGCTTTTACCGGTCCATCCGCGCAAATGGTGTTAAATGCGCTCAGCACCAAACCGCTTTCGGCATCGACAACGCACTGCCAGCGGTCCGCCGGGGAGGGGCGCAACTCAATACTGAACACGGCGCGAAGCCCTCCATCATGCTCAGCGTAGGCCTGACGTATGACAGGCGTCGAATCCCAGGAAAGGCCGGCAGGAAGATCGGTGTCGTGTCCATGCAGCCGGGGTGCGATATGCTCTTCAGCGGTCGTCAGCGCTTCACGCTCCGTCAGCACAAACGTGCCGGAGACGGGTACGTCGAGCGCCGCGAGACGGCCCATGAACAAATCCATATCTCCCGCTGCGGTCACCCCGCAGATTGCTTCCTTGCCAAGTACCGGCAGTCCGTTTCGCAGTTGCGAAAAACGAAGGTGCGTGCGGCCTGTCTCGTCCGTATGGCTCGAGGTCAGGGTCAGGGCTTCCGCGTCCGCATCAAGGGCAAGGAGTGATGCGAAGCGACGGAAAAACTCTCTCACGGTTCTTTCGTGCACAGTGCTTCCCGCAGCCGTACTCATCGAGCGCTGCAGGGGCTTGCCGGTGATGCTGATGGGGACCCTGCCGGATTCATCCCAGGTGACGTGAAGCCCTGGGGTCTGATCGTACAGTCTGCTATAGGCGAGGATTTGATCGATACCGAGCCCTCGCACCCTCGAGAGTGCGCTGTGGCGGGCGAGCACGTCATTGGACTGTTTCCAGGACTGGAATCGCTCACCTATAGATGAGACATCCACGTCGCCGGAGACGGCCTTTTTATGTGCATCAATCACACGCTGCTTCGACAGTCCCTGCGCTGCTGCGGAGAGGGAAAACAGGCACAGGACAATGGTCAATGCGCTGATGCGGAAAAATGTATGACTCGTCATGATGGACCTCACGGTTTCTGACTACGGAATATCGGAATCTATTGGTTGGGTCGAACGGAGAGAATCGATGAGTATTTCAAGCTTTTCGATCAGCGGTCGCAGCTGTTCTGGCGTCGATGGGGACGCACGCCAGAGGCCAGGCCATGCGAAACGGTACAACAGTTCGCCGGAAGAGACCTCCAGCGTAGCCGTCATGTTTCCGGTTTCGTACTGACGTACTTCGGGAAGATTGCATTGGTAGGTGGTATGTAAAAGGTCTCGATATGCATCGCTGTCAAGGGCACCGACACGACTGGAGTCGCGTTTGCTGGCAGCGAAACCACGCCATGCGTATACGTTACCCTCCGCGTCAATGGTGTATCCGACAAACTGACCGGTGACGCCACCGCCTTCCGAAATGCTGATCACGGTCGGAGGGTAGGTGTTTTTTTCGGTTTTCCCGCAGTTGCAACAGCCGCCGACGAGAAGACCGGGCAATAGAACAAATGGAAGCAGTATGCGAGAAAGTACACGCATCGGGTCAGTGTATCCTTAAAAGAACAGAGAAGCGGGTGCGTTGCCGCGATCGTCGGCAACGCGATAATGATGGGCGGCGGATGTTCGCATCCGCCGCCCTGAAACAGGTTACCTGGTGATGATCATGCGACCGGTACGCAGTCCTGCGCTCCCTGACAGCATGTACATGTACATGCCGGAAGGAAGGGCGGGGGCCGTGAAACGCACCGTTACGGTACCGGCATCCATCGGCCCATCGAGCAACGTCGCGACGCTGCGGCCGGTGACGTCATACACACGAAGGGTGACGTGTTCGCGCAGCGGCAGCTCGAAGCGAATGGAAGTACCTTCCGCGGCACGGAAGGGGTTCGGGTAGTTCTGATCCAGTTTCATTGACGTGGGATGGCCTGCGACATGCTCCACCGACGTGACGACATTGATGAAATCGTCCTCATCACGCGGCAACAGTTTCCAGTTGCTGAAGGAGAAGTACATCACGCCGGTCAGGGACTCGATGGCGGTGCCGGGACGCAAGTAAATGAGATTTGTGTCGGTGGAATCAAGCGTGTACACGTTATCCCAGGTCCCTGCATCGTCAACGCGCATATTGCCGTTGGTGTCGTTGAACAAAAACTCGCCAAAGTTCCCCGTTGGGGCATCGGCATTGATACTGGTGACGGTTCCTGGACCGAATTTGGTGAGCATGCCTTCCCACTGCTCGGCGAAGGGATCACCGTCCTTGACAACGGCCGTGGCAAAATCACCTGTCGAGAGCTGAAGCGCAGCCGGGAGCGGAGCTGTACCGTGATCCGTCGTGACGCTTGCATTACCGACTGCAGTCACGTTGAAGCGCTCCTCAACGACGCCCGTAATGGTCACATCCTGACCAATAACGAGATTTCTGATGCTTTCGTCGCCGCGCAGCATAATGCCGCTCCAGGCGTTGATGCCATCCTGCATGAACACCATGCCGAGATCCGTACTGCCCGCGATGATAACGCCGCGCAGTGTGACCTGTCCGCCGATAGCGCCGGAATTGCCGTTCAGGAAGGGCGTATACTGCACGTCGCGGATGCGCAGTGCTCCGTCGCGCACGATGAAGAACGGCTTCCCGAGGCGGGTGTCGCCGGGGAATGCCGTGGTCTCGTTGTCATTGTCGGTTGCTTCGACGTAGTACCAAATCACATCTTCATCACTCTGCGCAGGGATCACTCCCGTCGCGATCATCGAAGCGTCATCGTAGGTCATGGTGATGCGATCAATTTCGGAATCGCCCATGCCGTAAATCAGAACGACGTTACTGATGCTGCCGTCCGGGTTGGTGTCCTCGACCTTACAGGTGACGGTCACCGCTTGCGTTGAGTTCGGGATGCTGATGTCGCGTCCGAGATTGCTCACCGCGGGCGGGAAGGAGCCGACAGTGATGTCGCCGGGATACAACGGAGCGATGACAATACCCTGACCCGATGATGTGATGACACCACGGATTGCGGTGATCGTCGTACCGGTTGTCGGAGGTGCCCAATTCGGATTGAAGCCCTGCGACCCACCACGGAAGTAGATGCTCTGATCGTACACACCGATGGAATTGCCATTGCCGTCCTCGATCGTCCAGGTATACCGTCCGGTGGAGGTGTTCTGCGTCACGGATCCGACTTTGGCGCCCTCGATCACCACATACGCACCTTCCCATTGCTGCGCCTCGGGCTTTCCGGTGAGGGGACCGCCGTTGACGAGATCGCTGAGGAGAATTTTGGTCGGATCAGGGCGCTTTCCGAGATCATCGAGAATTTCGACCATCGCGTCGGCATTCCAGCGTCCGCTCAGAATGCCTATTTCGAATTGTGTCGTCGAAAAATACTGGGTAACGACACCGGTCACCCGAACGACATAGCCGGTATCGACCGCGGTGACGAGAATGGCGTTCGAAGCGGTAGAATCCGAGGCGCGAACATTCAGCCCACTCCAGGCGCCACCCGCTTCATCCATGAGATACATGGTGAAGCCATTTCCAAGGGCAAACAGGGTGGGGCCGCCCGCTGAAATGCGCGGGGCGGCGTACACCACTCCGGTCACGGTAATGGTATCGCCCACATACGGCGAATTTTGATTCCCGGCGGCGAGGGTATCCGGATGAACCTCCTGAATCTGTCGTATGGTCAATGTGTCAGAATTGACCTGTGCTGTTGTCTGAGATACCGAGAACAGCAGCGAAAATAGTACGATTGACGTAAAATAATACTTCATTAAAAACTCCTAACTATTTGATAATGACGAACTTGCCGCGTTTTATATCTCCGGTGTCTTTATTTTCGACGGTAAAGAGGTAGAGACCGGTTGCAACCGCCTGATCGCTGTCTGAGATCAAATCCCAGGCATGCTCACCGCCAGCGAAGGTTTGCGTTCCATCCGAGTAACGAGCGAACCAACGGATCTCTTCGCCATTCGAGGCATCTGCATCATGCTGCATTGTTTTTACAAGGTCACCCGCCATAGTAAACACGCGGATCTCCGCGCGCGCGGGCAGATTGGCGAAATACAGCTTGCGTTCGCGTTCACCGGAGCCATCCCACAAAGCGGAGGCGTAATAGGGATTCGGATACACCCGGGGTTCCGCGTTCACGGTTTCCGTTGGTGTAGTACCCGGCAGCACACGTCTGGCATTTTGAAGCCGGCTGCTCTCAAGGCTCTCTACGTTATTGACGGGATCGCCCCCGTCGAAAGCGGTAACCGAGTACACATACTGCCAGCCGTTGAGCTGATTGGGAACACGGAGATGGTAGCGATACTCGGCCGGATCGCCCTCGAAGGACACCGGAGCCGCAAGGCGTACAGCATCGAATCCCGTGTTGTAGAACAATGCATTTCCCGGAAGATCGTATTCGCCGGCAAGAATGAAGCTCTCCGAAAGCACCGTACCTTGATTCAAATCCGCACCGGGATTGGTACGGTAGACGCGATAGCCCTCGAAATCCTTTTTCCCGGATATAGGGTCAATCGATGATTCGGCCCGATCATCCCAATAAATGCTCACGGCTTGATTCTCAGGGATGATTTTCACTCTTGGGGCCGTAGGGGGAGCAGGGAGAACATAGCGCGTCAGTTTGCCGTCGCCGTTCAAATCCTCACCCGGATCGAGCACATTGTTGCGATTCTTGTCCTCACCGTCGTACGCCTGTTGCGCAAAGCTCCGACCGCGAAAGAGGTTCGCTTTTGCCGCTTCGGTGTCGTCAGGCGTTGCGTCGCTGCCGGCCTTTTTTGCGCAGATCACAGCAAAAACAGTGTTGACGGTTTCACCCGGTTGCACCGCGCGAAATGGTCCTGTACTCAGGAGGACAGAGCGGTTGGAGGGGGACTTCAGCGTCGGATATTCCGTGCGTGGTAACCCGACGGCCATTTTTTCATAGCGTTCACGATCATTCTCCGGAGAAAAATAGACCGGATCGGTGGTGTTTCGGAATTGCCAGGTGTTGAAAACACTTTTTGCGCCGAGTGAATCGCTTCCGTCGGGTTTAGGGCCATAGCGCTGAATAGGTGTACTGCCGAGTACGGCGAGACCGATATAGCTTTCGGTGAAGCCCGGATCGCCATCCACATCGAATTCATAGGCGAGACGCAGCGAATCCACATAGCCATTCCCCCCGCGGGCAAAGAACGCGGAACCGCGAGGCGGAGAGATATTGGTGTTTCTGACCACCATATCTATCCACACACCGACGTACAGGCTGTCGAGAACAGTTCGGGAATGATTTGTTATCGAGTAGTTGAGAATGACGAAATTTTCGGCAAAGGAAAAATTCCACGCATACGCCTCCATTCGCACAGCTACCCCCAACGGATTCGTATGCTCTGGAATGGTGACGCTGCTGCCGGGGACAATCAGGTTGGAATCGGTGAATTCCGCAACAAAATCCTGATGACTAATGGCATCGGGGCTATAAAAGCGGGAGTCCGTTAAAGTAGATCGTTCTTCAGTCCGCGATCCTTGCGCATTCGTGAACTCAAAACCGGCGGCAACATCACGCACGGAGCTCACATCAACGGCACCGCTGGAAACGAAGGGCCCCGCACTTCCACGAAATGCTCCCAGCCACAAACCTCCCGAGAAGAGATGCTCGATTCCGGATCCGGCCGGATACTCACAATTCGGTTGTGATGGCCACCGATTGAAGCCGTGTCCCAGCGTCCCAAAATTCGACAGAGTTAACCGTACACTACCCACGCTGGTAAATTTCGATTCATCGTCATCCAGCGATTTACGGAACGAGGCGGGGCTGCCCGGTTGCTGCTGGGCCAACGCCGTACTTCCGGCGAGAAGCAGAAAAAAGATCACACGCTTCAAGGAATACCCGTCGTTGATTGTACCAATTTGATTCTGAAGATTCTGCCGCTTCTTGTGAGCTTTCAAGGTAGAAATGCGGGCGTAGAAAAGCAAAAAAACGATGGAATGCGGAGATGAGGTGCTCGCAGCTAACCTGTTATAATTCAATTCTTTACGGGTTTCACTATCATCCTGTCCTGTGGACGTTTCATCGTGCTCAAGAGAATGACAAGCTTCATGGGAAGGACAGAACAGTGCTTCACATCATACATTGCATTGCTGTATGTAATGCGGTCAACTGTCAGTGCCCCTGCCTGATCCTGCGCTTCGATGGGGGAGAGACGAGGCATCCCGCCATTTTTGACTTACGAAGCAGGGCCAAAATCGGTAATTTTTATGTTGAAATTTCTTAACCATGTTCAATTTGGGAGCATTGCATGGGAAGCACAGGACAATTCAATCAAAAGCGTTTGCCGGATCACGATTACTCGGAGCCGGGGACCTATCATCTGCGTTTCGACGTCGACAAGCACGGTGCGGTACTCGGCACGATGAACAAGGGAGTGATGACACTCAACACCTTCGGCGAGTTGCTGCTGGGAGTGCTCGGTGTCGCGCTGCAGGTATTCACGTGTCTTCGCATCGACGCGATGGACATTCGACCGCGCTGCGTCGAGTTTGTGGTCACAATCGATTCGTGGCGAAAGCCATTCATTTCCCGTTTCATCGAATGGTTCGACAAGTGGCTGTATCGTCGCCAGATGACCATTTCGGCGTTCGCGGGATATGTGAAAATGAACAGCGCGCGCCGCATCAACAGCGCGCGCGGAGGGAGCGGGACGCATTTCTGGACACTCGGGTACAAGGATCGCGTGCTGACGGATCCAGATGAGATCGAGCGAGTGTGCGCACGACTGGATGTGCGCTTCCGTCGCGTGCGCTGCTCACTGCGCTCCGAAGAGGTCGGTGCACAGAATGTACAGGTGCAAAGCTTTTCATCGGCCATGTTGAGCGGCTTGCGGAAGGTGTTCGGGGCATTGTGCGGCGGCGCAGACGTGGTTAGGCTTCCGGAGGCAGAGGAGTTGCCGTGCGACACGATGCTGCTGGGCCGGGCGCTGTTTCTGAACAACTCGCTGTTGCGGCCGTTGACCGGAATTTTTGGTAACAGGGAAGCGACAGGAGGAGAGAGTGTGCCCGGAGGTCTCACGCGAGTGCCGTTGATCTGGTCTGTGGGTCCAGGTAGGATTTTTCTGAAAGAGCCCGGTAATAGTTGACGGGCAGCATTGAGTTGTAATCCTGCGAAGGCGGGTTTGGGAAGCGGATATCCCGGGTCGGCGAGCGGCTGAGCGGGGAGGCGGAGCGTGGGGTGACGGATGAATTGCGTGGGGTGTAGGATGGGGAGGAGGGGTTGGGAGGCGGGAGTTTGGCAGCGTTGGGTGAAATGGGAGGCAACGGAGGGCAGTATCTGGTACTTTGGGGCATTGATTTCGATTCATGAATCGATTTTAGGAAACCGAGAAGCCCCCCCTCAATTTCGATTCATGAATCGATTTTAGGACACCGAGAAGCTACCCCCTCAATTTCGATTCATGAATCGATTTTAGGACACCGAGAAGCTACCCCGCTCAATTTCGATTCATGAATCGATTTTAGGAAACCAAGAAGCCCCCCGCGCTCCGACTGTTTCAAACCCCTATGCTCTCTCCTCCTAAAACGCTATCTTACCTCTTCCTCCCGCATCACGCTGGACCCTAGCACGAACCGTCGATACCAACAGACTCAAACCGGATACCATGCCACAAAACGATACCCCTGCAACCAGCAACTTCATTAAGCAAATCATTAACGAACATGAACGAACCGGCCGCTTCGGAGCCCGTGTCCATACACGCTTCCCGCCGGAACCAAACGGCTACCTCCATATCGGCCACGCGAAATCCATCTGCCTGAACTTCGGTATCGCACGGGAGTACGGTGGCCTCTGCAATCTGCGCTTCGACGATACGAACCCGGTGAAAGAAGATACGGAATACGTGGATTCCATAAAGGAGGATATCCGCTGGCTGGGATTTGACTGGGAAGACCGAGAATACTATGCCTCCGACTACTTCGAGACGCTCTACGGTTATGCAGAGCAACTCATCCTCGCCGATAAGGCCTTTGTCTGCGATCTCTCGGCGGAGGAAATTCGCCAGCATCGCGGAACGCTCACCGAAGCAGGCCGCAATAGCCCCTACCGCAATCGCGCCGTGGATGAAAATCTCGATCTTTTCCGCCGTATGCGTGCCGGTGAATTTCCCGATGGATCCCGTACCCTGCGTGCGAAAATCGATATGACCTCGCCCAATCTCAATATGCGCGATCCCGTCATGTACCGTATCCTCCGCGCCGAACACCACCGTACCGGTAATGACTGGTGTATCTATCCGACCTATGACTGGGCGCACGGACAGAGCGACTCCATCGAAGGTATTACCCATTCCATCTGCACATTGGAATTTGAAGATCACCGGCCGCTCTACGATTGGTTTATTGATCAATTGGGCATCCATCACCCGCAGCAGATAGAATTTGCACGCCTCAACCTGACCTACACGGTGATGAGTAAACGCAAGCTGCTCCGGCTCGTCCAGGATGGTATTGTTGATGGCTGGGACGATCCTCGCATGCCCACTATCTCCGGCTTGCGTCGCCGTGGCTTCACCCCGGCTTCGCTCCGCGATTTCGCGGACCGTATCGGGGTTGCAAAGAAGGAAAGCACCATCGACGTCGCGCTGCTTGAACACTGTGTTCGGGAGGACCTGAATAAACATGCCACCCGCGTCATGGCGGTACTGAATCCGCTCAAAGTGGTCATCACGAATTATCCCGAAGGGCAAGTTGAGCATCTGGAAGCGGTGAATAATCCTGAAGATGAATCCCACGGCAAGCGCGATCTGCCATTCTCACGTGAACTCTACATCGAACGCGAGGACTTCATGGAGGATCCTCCGAAGAAGTTTTTCCGTTTGTCGCCCGGGAGCGAAGTGCGACTGCGATACGCGTACATCATCCGCTGCGACGAGGTGGTCAAGGACGCACACGGCTATATCACTGAACTCCGCTGCTCCTACGATGCGGAAACGAAGAGCGGATCCTCAAACAGCGGCCGAAAAGTCAAGGGCACCATTCACTGGGTGTCTGTCGAACACGCAGTCACCGCGGACGTGCATCTGTACGAAGCACTGTTCCCCGTAGAGAATCCGGACGACGTACCGGAAGGGCAGGACTTCCTCTCCAATCTCGATACAAACTCGCATCGCGTCATTTCTGCCTTTGTGGAGCCGAGTCTCGCCACCGCCGCGCCCGGCGATCGTTTTCAATTCGAGCGTGTCGGGTATTTTTGTGTCGATTCAAAGCATTCGCTGCCGGGCAAACCGGTGTTTAACCGCACGGTGACGCTGCGGGATACTTGGGCGAAAATCGCGCAAAACACCTGATCTCGGTATCTGGGCTCGCTGCATGATGCGCACTGCAGGTGACGGAATATCCCTGTCCACGCCGTCCCGGGCCTCGCAGCGGAGCACGCCTCCAGCCATGAAACGCCCACGACAGGCATGTGAATACAGGGATGGAAATGCGACGCTGCAAACAGTAATGCGGGTAGTGAAACACACACCTGCATCAACATCACCGAAGTACATAGCCGTATGATTATCTCAGTTACCGGAGGAACAGGTTTTATCGGCAGTCATCTCATCGACAGACTGCTGGAACAGGGGCATGAGGTGCGCGCTCTCACCCGCCGTAGCAGCAATCTGCGATGGCTCGAAGGCAAGCCCGTGAAACTCGTGGAGGGTGATGTGCGCGACGCCTCATCGCTTCAGACGTTGCTCGACGGGGCGGACGTCGTGTACCACATCGCCGGTGTCGTCAAAGCGCGGGATCGTCAGGGGTATTTCGACGGCAACGTCAAAGCAACACAGAATATGCTTGAAGCAGCGCATCGCTTCGCTCCGGGGCTGCGGCGCTTCCTCTATGTGAGCAGCCAGACGGCCGCGGGACCATCAACCTCTCTCGATCGTCCGGTGCGGGAAGACGATACACCGCATCCCATCACCACATATGGGGAAAGCAAATGGGCAGCGGAGCAGTTGGTCCATGAATGGCGCGACCGCTTGCCTTGGACCATCGTGCGTCCGCCAGCTGTGTATGGTCCGCGTGACACGGAAATCTACATTTATTTCCAGGCGATATCCCGTGGACTGAATTCCATCATCGGTTTCGACGACAAACGCCTGAGTCTTGTGCATTCACACGATCTCGTCCGCGGCATCATGCTTGCAGCCGAAGCCGGGCATAGCGTCGGAGAAACCTACTTCATCGCCAGCGAGGAATTCTATTCCTGGCCGCAGGTCGGTCGCATCACCGCTGCGGCGCTGAACAAACGTTTCGTCACACTGCGTCTGCCGCATATGCTTGTGTATTCCGTGGCAGCCGTGGCGCAGTCCGTGGCAGCGCTGCAACGCAAGGCGGCGACGCTCAATCTCGAGAAAGCTCGCGATATCACTCAGCGCTATTGGACGTGTGACATTTCGAAAGCGGTGAAGGAACTGGGCTATCGTCAGGAAATGCCCATCGATAAGGGAATAGCAAATACCGTTGCGTGGTACCGCGAGCAGAAATGGCTCTGACCATCAGGACCTGGGATTTCGGTAGAGGCCCTGACTTTCGATGTATATCTGTACGGTCCAGGGTACGAGATACTGTATCGAGGCACCTGCGGCGACCCGCTGGCGGATATCTGTCGAAGAAATTTCGACGAGCGGCATGGTAAACCGCTGCGCCGAATCCGCAAATGCATGCTGCGCGTCGCCGGGCGAATGACCCGGTCTTCCGGCGACACACAAATGCGCAAGTCCGGCGATGACTTCAGGGTTTTTCCATAAGTGGAAATCCCGGAACGTGTCTTCTCCCATCAACAGAAACAACGTATCCTCCGCGTACCGTTCGGCCAGGTACCGAACGGTGTCTACGGAATACGACGTTTCCTCGCGTAATGCCTCCCAGTACTCGCCTCGGAACTTCCTGTTGTCCGAGAGTGCCAGTTCCACCATCTCGCACCTCAGCGCGGCTGGAAGCATATCCTCGTGGTTTTTGAAAGGGGATACATATGCGGGAACAAAGAGCACGACATCGAGCCCGAGTTGATCCGCCGCGCTTTGCGCGAGCAGCAGATGTCCGAGATGCGGGGGATTAAAGGTGCCGCCGTAAATGCCGATGTTCATACGTCTTGCCTGCGAGCGTGTTGTCGTTCACTTGTGCGGGAAAAGATCGCGATCTGTTTCAGCAACTGCCGCACGTCGCTGAGCAGCATTGTGCCGCGTACGGCGGCGATGGAAAATTTCGCGATAAGATAGACTTTCAGGGCAGAGAACTGCGCGAAGGAATTGTAACGCGCATAGTATCGCAGCTGCTCGCGCCGATACGCGCGGACGATTTCAGGATTCGCTTGCGGATCGGAGCCCCCGCCGAAATGCACCATCGCCGAGGCCGGCTGGCATGCCACCTTGTAACCGGCCGTGCGGACACGACGGCACAGATCGACATCCTCAAAATAAAAATAGAACGATTCATCGAAACCACCGACGGCCTCCCACGCCTCGCGTCGTATCAACATCACGGCTCCGGTAATCCAGTCCGCGTCGCGCATTGCTGTTGTGGCACGCTCCCTGTCCAGCACGATACCTCCCGCGCGGCTGCGCCTCTGCCGTCCGCGCTCACGGAACTCGCTGCCAAGATCAGGATCATCTCCCCATGATAGTTGGAAACGTCCGTCGGGAAAGCGCAGCATCGGTCCCAGTACACCGACCTCCGGATGCGCATCCATCGTTTCCCGTAACGCTTCCACCGAACCCGCAGGTATATCCAGATCGTTGTTCAAAATCAATATGTATCTGCCACGCGCAAGAGCCGCACCGGCATTGCAGGCCGCACCGTACCCGCGGCTGTGTTCGATGCGAAGCACGCGTGTTCGAGGGGCTTCGCGCAGCGCGGCGGCTGGAGAAGATGATGAAGCGTTATCCACGACGATGCACTCGAGCTCCGTATCGCGCACGGAGAGGAGACACTCCAGCACATGCGATGTGTACTCCGCTTTGCCGAAATGAATGATGATGGCGCTGATGTCCACGGCTCGCCCGGCTCAGGACAGTTGCGCGGCCGCTCGCGCGATGCACATGTCGCGTCCGAGTATTTCGGCCGTGGTGCCGAGGTCCGGACCATGCGGGGCACCGGTGAGCGCGATGCGAATAGGCCCGAAGAGCGCTTTGCCCTTTATTCCGCTTTCCTTCTGAATGTCGGATATCATGGCCTTGATTGCGGGCGCGGTCCACTCGCCGGGTGCCTTCGCTTTCGCGAGGAAATCACGCAACACCTGTCGCGAGATTTCGGAGTCGAGAATGTCACGGGATTCCGCGTCATCAATGATAATGGGAGAGGAACTGAACGGCCGCAGCAGGGGAGCAATATCCGAAGGCAAGGACAGGTAGCTGCTCAGCAGCGTCGTGATGGAGATGCAGCGCGCCGTATCGGCGGTGTCGATGCCCGCTTCCGCCAGCCACGGCTGACAGATGTTCACGAGTGTTTCGGCGGGCAGAGATCGTACATACTGCGCATTGAACCATTGGAGCTTGTCGATGTCGAATACGGCACCGGCCTTGCTCACGCGATCCAGCGTGAAGTCACGCTCCAGATCGTGCAACGTGAACAATTCCCTGTCATCGCCGGGATTCCACCCAAGCAGGGCGACAAAATTGATCAACGCTTCAGGTAAATAGCCCTTGGCGCGGTAGTCCTCCACAGCGACATCGCCCTGGCGCTTGCTCAGCTTGCTCCTGTCCTGATTCAACAGCAATGGCAGATGCGCAAATTGCGGCGCATCCCATCCGAAACAGTCGTACAACAGCAAATGCTTCGGTGTGGAAGGCAACCACTCCTCCCCGCGAATCACGTGGGTTACGCGCATGTGATGATCATCCACGACATTGGCCAGATGATACGTGGGGAAGCCATCGCTCTTGAGCAGCACCTGATCGTCGATTACCTCGTACGCAACGGAGATCTCACCGCGCACCAGATCGGTGAATTGCATAGTTCCGAGCAACGGTACTTTCAGACGCACCGTGAAGCTGCAATCACTCTCGAGCTTCTCACGAATCTCCGACTCGCTGAGCGACCGGCAGGTCCGGTCATAGGATGCATCCTGCTTCGCTTCGATCTGCCTGTTGCGCGAACGCTCCAGGTCTTCGGGTGTACAGAAACACCGGTAGGCCTTGCCCTCCGCGAGAAGCTGATCGACGTGCTGCCGATACAGCTCGGTGCGCTCGGATTGGATATAGGGCCCGTATGGCCCCCCGTTGCGCGGTCCCTCATCGAAGGTAATGCCTGCCCACTCCAGCGTATCGAGGAGGTTTTCGACGGCGCCCTCGACATAGCGGCTTCTGTCTGTGTCCTCAATGCGCAGAATCGTGCGTCCCCCATGATGCCGGGCGAACAGATGGTTATACAGTGCGGTGCGAAGGCCGCCCACATGCAGAAAACCGGTGGGACTGGGGGCGAAGCGGACGCGAATATCGGATGTGCTCATAATGATTGTTGCGATACTGTTCCAAAACTTCTAATATACGTCGTCAATGAATACCGTGCCCGAAACACACCCCGTCAACATGCGGGCGTCGGACATGATACGCAAACACATCTCGCGCACCTGCGAAAATCCTTCGGATTCGCGCTGAGGCAGAGACGGCACCGGGACGCAAGACACAGGTATCGCCGGGCAGCCATTTCGCGCATCGTTACTGCCGCTGGTGCACCGGCGTCCGGAGTCTCCTAAACACATACACACAGGAATCACGTACGATGAATACACGCAAAAAGAGCAGTCTGAACGCGGAGCAGCGTGCTGCGCTTCTCGAAACCCTGCGGCTTCGCTTCCATGCCAACATGCGGCGTCACACCGGTTTGGAATGGCAGCCGATTCATGATCGGCTCAAGAGCAATCCGGAAAAACTGTGGTCTCTGCACGAGATGGAACGCACCGGCGGTGAGCCGGATGTGATCGGTTACGACTCCGACAGCGATTCCTACATCTTCTGTGACTGTTCGCCCGAGAGCCCGGTCGGTCGGCGCAGCGCGTGCTACGATTCCGAAGCGCAACAATCCCGAAAGGAACACGCGCCCGAACACAATGCTGTGGATTTCGCCGCCGCGATGGGGGTCGAGCTTCTGACGGAGGAACAGTACCATACGCTGCAGACCATAGGACCCTTCGACATGAAAACATCGAGCTGGCTGAAAACGCCGCCAGAGCTGCGGGCGCTTGGCGGAGCCATTTTCGGCGACTATCGCTATGGCCGTGTCTTCATCTATCATAATGGCGCGCAATCATACTATGCCGCCAGGGCGTTTCGCGGACTGTTGATGCTCTGAGGTTTACTCTGCAGCAGAAACAACCCTGCAACATCCGAATGTGGAAATGTGGGTTGCGTCGTGCAGGGTATCCATCGCTCCACCCATGCTGAGCATCAAACCGTGTGGACACCGCGCAACGTTGAGATCGATGACAATCCGACCACACGGGTGAAGAAACCACAGAGATTTTTTACCATGAAGAGACGGTTACAGGCGTCTTGACGCTGTTTATGTGCACAAGAAGAGAGGGGAGTTCCGCAGTATCCGTCGTGCACACAGAGCCGAGCGTTCGAAGAACGATTGCTCCTCAACACAGTGGCCTACGCGGTATCGTTTTTCAAGCTCACCCGCTGAGTACGACTTCGAATATTTCTCGGCATTGACCACTGGTAGCGATAATCCAGAATTCGGAATCCTATGAGTCTCATGCCCCGGCATTTTACTCAGGTCGTTGTCGAATCTGCACCTCGATTGCGGATACCGTGAACACAGCTGTCGCAGGAGCAGTGGAAAAAAAATCTTGACGATGCTGACCTGAACCGTAATTCTCTCTCAAAACGTTGCGCGGTGATTACGCATTGGGGCATCCTGCGAGTTGCACCGGCATGCCGGCTGCATCAACCGTCGCAAAGCGGCATTGCAATGCCGCTTGACAGTGAACCTGTTTACGGACTATATTTGGTCATGCTAGGAGAATCGTCATGAAACTGTCTCATCAAATCAAACCGATCAGTTATTTGAAAGCCCATGCGGCGGAAATCGTGCGGAATATGTCCGCACAGGATGGACCCCTGATTATCACACAGAACGGCGAAGCGAAGGTTGTGATGCAGGACATCGAAAGCTATGAACAAGCACAAGAGACCATGGCCCTGCTGAAGATTCTCGCCCTTGGCGCGCGACAAGTCGAGGAAGGCAAGGTTCAGCCGGCCGGTGATGTTATAAGGCAGCTTCGGAACCGGAGCAAGAAACACAAATGACCTGCCGCGTACTCCTCACCGATGATGCGTCCCGCGATCTCGAGGAATTGTATGACTACATCGAATTCCACGACGCGCCGGCAAGGGCGGAATATGTGCTCGGTAAGATTGAGGAAGCCATCGCGAAGCTTGCGGAAAATCCGGAGCGGGGAGCATACCCGAAGGAATTGTTGGCAATAGGTCTTCGCGATTACCGCGAGATTTTTTTCAAGCCCTACAGGATAATCTACCGGCTCAGCTCCAGGCAGGTGCACATTATGCTCATCACCGATGGCCGACGTGATATGCAGGCAGTACTGCAGCGACGGTTGCTGCATGCATGATCTGGACTCCGTGCCCCGCAATGCGTTTGCGTGATGTGCGATGTATTGCCACGTGAGGAAACGAATTGCATCATCACCTGTGAACCTCCGCTGCGAAACACACAAGGGAAAAGCATACAGAATCTCTGATGAAGGTCTCGTCTATGGAGGGTGTCAATGTCAGCGATCCCTTTGGGAACCCGACCGGCTCCTTCAAAACAGGTTCAGGGATATGGCATAGATGGTACGACTGGTGACGAGCGCTCGCTTTCAAAGCGCAGTTTTTCGTTATGCGGAAAACCAACGGGGACGCAGCCATTGCGTCCCGTTATACAAGCGATACGACGTTGCGCGTTTACGTACCCGCCCTGTAGTCGTTCATGTAGGCGAGCTGCTCTGGGGTGAGCTTGTCGATTTTGTGGCCCATGGTGGCGAGCTTCAATTTCGCGATGTTCTGATCCTGCTCGTCGGGGATGTCGTGCACGGCGATATCGAGGCGCTTGCCCTTTTTGGTGAGCTCGGCAATGCGGAGCTACGAAAGGAACTGATTGGCGAAGCTCAGGTCCATCATTTCCGAACTACGACCTTCGGCTTCAGCGATGCCATACGTGCATGCGGAACAACTGTTCCTGGATACGGATCTTGTCAGATACTGGGATCCAACGCGGTGTTTCACACAAACCTTTGTGCTAAACTGTGTGCAAATTGAGGAAGTATTGCCGACGAACCTGTCGATTGATGACAAACTGATCAATGCGGCTCAGAGGCTGGGGAAGCTTCGGACAAAGAAAGAGGTGGTGACGACGGCCTTGCAGTTTCTCACTGCTTAAAAAAAACGGTCGAAACCACTCAAATTGTTCGAAACCGTCGATTTAGATTCTACCTGCGACTACTGGAGAGCTCGCAAGGGATGAAAGTCCAGATCGATATCTGTGTCTGGTCGGGCGTACTTCTCCGTCGCGACCATCTGCATTTGTTGACCGCTCTTCGCAGCGATGTGAAAGTTTTTTGCCGGGTAAGACACTTCGGACTATTGCCACGGAGGTGCCTTGGGAGGAACGGCACAAAGGATCAATCAGATGAAGAAGAAGGCGGCACCGTTTGAGAATACTAGAGCTGCGCAAGCCATGGTTCCCATCCCCTCAGGAATAAAGCCCCTGGAAGAGAAATACGATGAAGCATCAAACACTGAACCCGGACTCATACCTTGCACCTTGGGACCAGAGAGAGTATTTTTATCGTCAAATACGTGGTGAGAATGCACGACAGCATAAACCGAACGATCAAGGAGAGCACCTCCAAGTAGTGAAACACCGCAATAATTGAACCTTGAGTGGAAGAGTCGTTGAGGAAGCAAAATCTGTTCATTTATGAAAACGCTACAGGATATACTGAAAACCCTTCGCAAGCACAAAAATCGCTTGTTTCTCGACTATCCCATAAAGTCGCTTGCGATTTTTGGTTCCTATTCACGGGAAGAACAAAACGACTCCAGCGATATAGATATTCTCGTCGAGTTCTCGGGAAGGGTCGGCGTACGATTCATCGATCTGGCGGATGATCTGGAAAAAATCATCGGGTTCAAGGTGGATCTCGTTTCCAGGAATGGGATTAAAGATAAATACCTCCAGTCCATCGATTCAGAGCTGTTTTATGTCTAGGCGGGATACAATATTGCTGTTAGACGATATGCTCCAATCGGCGCGGAAAATCTGACGATATACAAGAGACATCGACTTTGACGCCTTCGCATCCGATGATAAAACTATGGATGCGGTTGTTCGCAATTTTGAGATTATTGGAGAAGCTGCCAACAGGGTTGAACAGGATTTCAAGGATAATAATCCGGAAATCGAATGGCAAAGAATTCGTGGATTCCGTAATAGGATCGTACACGACTACTTCGGGATCGATTATGAAATCGTATGGGAAATTTGCGAGACGTATGTGGATGAATTGATCGAACTTCTGGAGTCCGCAATTGGCAGGAATGAAGCTACCTGGCCGATACCGCGAGAACGAGTGTGTTTCCGAGAGAAGAGGTCATGTTTCCTAAAAAGTATAGACTTCGCATTGAAACGCCCCGACGATTTCCTGCTCATCGTATTGTTGAGGTATGGGACACGGGATAAGAAATTCAACTACGTCTATTGCGAGCTTTATCCTGAAGTTGCGGCCACGGGAGAGACGAGGCTGCATCGATATTTTCGTACGTTTGTTTTTAGACAGAAGTAGCATCGTCAGCAACATAGCGCGGAATGGAACATTTGAGATGTGACGTCTTGTTGTGCACCATACCCGGGTTTTCTCAGAGTTCTTCACATGAAAAAACGGGACACAGCAATCTGCGTCCCGCTTTTTGTAAAAGAAGTATCCGCGCTTTTTCGCTCCAGGCGCTGAAGTCGTTCATGGAGGCGACCTGCTCCGGTGTGAGCTTGTCGATTTTGTGGCCCAAGGTGGCGAGCTTCGGCTTGGCGATGTTCTGATCCTGCGACTCCGGAATGTCGTGCACACCCGGATCGAGGCGCTTGCGCTTGCGGGCGAACTCGGCCGGCCGGACCCGCGAAAGAAATTGCTTCGCGAAGCTCATGTCAACACTTCCGAAGTACGCCCTCCGACCGCTGCCGGCTAGCCAGGCACATGCGAGAACTTGCCGTACGCTGCACGCGTTACGGCTTAGTACAATATGTCAGGGCGAGACGTGGCATGAGAGTCTCTTGTATCACACACGGTAATGTGTTACACTGTGTGTAAAAATGAGGACGTAATGCCGACAAATCTTGCAATCGACGATACACTCATCACGACAGCGCAGAAGCTCGGGAAATTCCGCACGAAGAAGGAAGCGGTCACAGCCGCGTTGCAGTTTTATATCGCTCAGAAGAAGCGTATGGAGTTGCTCAAGCTGTTCGGCGACGTCGATTTCGATGACAGATACAACTACAAGCGGGCTCGCAAGGGATGAGAGTGCTGATCGATACCTGTGTCTGGTCGAGCGTGCTACGCCGTCGCAAACCCGACCAGGAGATGACGGCGCTTGTGACCGACCTGATCGTTGACGGCCGCGCGGTGCTCATCGGGCCGGTAGTTCAGGAGATACTCTCCGGGGTTCGCGATGAAAAACAGTTTGCGGTATTGCTGAAGCATCTCGCACCGTTCGAGGACATTCCATTGAACCGATGGCATTTCGAAAAAGCGGCGGAGTTTTGCAACATCTGCCGAAGCCATGGGATTCAGGGCTCGACTATCGATTTCCTCATCTGCGCGGTGGCGCACATGGAGGGCCTTCTCATTCTGACCACGGACAAGGACTTCACGCTCTTCGCCGAGCGTCTGCCGGTCACAATGTATCGGTGAACAGTGCAGCGGCACACTTCGAAGTGCGCGCTGCGGAGGGGGGGGGCGCATCGGAGAATGCGGAATGCATCGACCCGCGTGTGCCCGGCAGACGGCTCGGGGCTGATCCCTATCCATAATTGTAATTCATCTTCAGTCCATTCCCTGAAAAAAAAACGGGCCGCAGCATTCTGCGTCCCGTTTTTCGAATCTGAAATATCCTCGCTGTTACGTACCGGCGCTGTAGTCGTTCATGTAGGCGACCTGCTCCGGGGTGAGCTTGTCGATTTTGTGGCCCATGGTGGCGAGCTTCAGCTTGGCGATGTCCTGATCCTGCGACTCCGGAATATCGTGCACGCCCAGATCGAGGCGCTTGCCCTTGCGGGCGAGCTCGGCAAGACGAACCTGCGAAAGGAATTGGTTCGCGAAGCTCATGTCCATCACTTCCGAAGGATGACCCTCGGCCGCGGCGAGATTCACAAGACGTCCCTGCGCGAGCAGATAGATGCGGTTGCCGCTCTTCTTGATCACGTATTCCTCGTTGTTCGCGCGGATGGTGCGCTTGCTCTTGGCCAGTTTTTCCAATTCGGGAATGTTGATCTCGCAATCGTAGTGGCCGGTGTTGCACACGATTGCGCCGTCCTTCATCGCCGCGAAATGACGTTCGCGGATCACATCCTTCACGCCGGTGGCGGTGATGAACACGTCGCCGATTTTCGCGGCCTGATCCATGGTCATGACTTCGTGGCCTTCCAGCGTGGCCTTGAGCGCTGCCGTGGGCTTGATTTCGGTGACGATGGTGTTAGCGCCGAGACCCTTGGCGCGACTGGCGACGCCCTTGCCGCAGTGGCCGTAACCGGCGATCACGACATTCTTACCCGCAAACAGTATGCTGGTCGCGCGGAGAATACCGTCCAGCGTGCTCTGACCCGTACCGTACACGTTGTCGAAGTCCCACTTCGTCTCGGCGTCGTTGACGGCGATGATCGGGTACTTCAGCTCGCCGGCGTCTGCCATGGCGCGAAGGCGTTGCACACCGGTGGTGGTTTCCTCGGTGCCGCCGAGAATGTAGGGAATGAGCTTCTGATGCTTGTTGTGGATGGTGAAAATGAGGTCGGCACCATCATCGAGCGTCAGGTTGGGCTTGAAGTCCAGGGTGCGCTCGATGGCCCAGTAAAATTCCTTCACATTCATGCCGTGCCAGGCGTAAATGGAAACGCCGTTGGCGGCGAGGGCGGCTGCGACTTCATCGTTGGTGGAAAGGGGATTGCATCCGCTCCAGCTTACTTCCGCGCCGGCGGCAACGAGCGTCTCGACCAACACGGCGGTTTCCTTGGTCACGTGCAGACAGCCCGCGATACGGAAACCCTTCAGCGGCTTGGTCTTGCTGTATTTCGCGCGCAGCGCCATGAGCACGGGCATGCGGCTTTCCGACCATTCGATTTTCTTGCGGCCTTCGGCGGCGAGCTTCAGGTCCTTTACTTTGTAGTTCTTTGCGGCTTTTGCCATGAGAGAAACATTCTCCGATTATGGAAAAAATTATGCTAATGCTTTTTTGATGTCCTTGACCATGTCCAGCGCTTCCCAGGTGAAGCTCTTCTCGTTGCGACCGAAGTGTCCGTACGCCGCCGTTGCGCGGTAAATCGGGCGGCGCAGTCGGAGGCGTTCAATAATTCCATGCGGTGTCATGTCCACGTTTTTCGCGACCCAGCGCTCGATAACGGTGTCGGTAACGCCGTTCTTTGCGGTACCGTGCGTATCGATGTGCACGGATACCGGCTTTGCGACGCCGATGGCGTAACCGATCTGTATCGTAACTTCGTCCGCCACGCCTGCGGCGACGAGATTCTTGGCGAGATGGCGGGTAGCGTACGCCGCGCTGCGATCCACTTTCGAGGGATCTTTGCCGCTGAACGCGCCGCCGCCGTGGGGAGCCCAGCCGCCGTAGGTATCGACGATAATCTTGCGTCCGGTAAGGCCGGAGTCGCCGTGCGGTCCGCCGATCTCAAAGCGGCCTGTAGGATTGACGTGCAGCTTGATGTTGCCTTCGAGCAACCCGGCGGGGAAGACTTCGTTGATCACATACTGCGTGACATCCTCGCGAATCTTTTTCTGCGTGGCGCCGGGATCGTGCTGCGTGGAAACGACGATGGTATGCACACGCTTCGCTGTCCGGCCTTCATATTCAAAGGTGACCTGCGATTTCGCATCCGGGCGCAGATAGGGCATCAGTGTCGGATAGTGCTTGCGGATATCCGCAAGACGCTGCACGAGCTTGTGCGCGTACATGATGGGCATGGGCATGTATTCCGGCGTCGCGTTCGTGGCATAGCCGAACATGATGCCTTGGTCGCCGGCACCGCCGGTCTTGACGCCGCGGAAAATATCCGGGGACTGCTGATGAATGTGCGATGCGACGCCGCAACTGTCCGCGTCGAAGCGGTAGCGGGGATCGGTGTAACCGATTTCCCTGACTGTCTGGCGCACGATTTCCTGCACATCCACGTAAGCGGAGGTTGTGATTTCGCCGCCGACGAGAACGAAGCCCGTCGTCGTGAAGCACTCGCAGGCGACGCGCGCCTGTGCATCCTCGCGCAGGATGCTGTCAAGAACCGCATCGCTGATCTGATCGCAGACTTTGTCGGGATGCCCTTCGGAGACGGATTCGGATGTAAACAGATACGACATTGCCATTGCCCATGTGTAGTGATCGATGCTGAAAACGAATCATGCTCTGCCTGCGGTGTTCCTGCAGCTTACAGGCTCAGAACCGCTGTACGTGCCCTTTTCCGCACGCTGTCGCGATATGTCGGGCTGTTCGGTGAAAAACTATCCCGGCAGATGCTGAAACCTTATAATTTAGAAAAAATTTTCTTGCAAGAACAGCGGGAAAAAAATTCCCTCCTCTGTGATTTTCTGTGCCACGTCGGACGTCGGCGCGCCTACCCTCGCATGCCCGGCTCCCGCGGAGAAGGGGAGAGCGTCACACCTGCCGGAACGGACAGGAAAACGGGTGGCCGCAACCACCCGCTCTTCCTGTACAGTTCTCGCAACGCCTATCGCGAACCGGGACGCGATTCGTCCGGCGGAACGGGACGCGGGACGGGACGCACAGGATTTTCCTGCAGTTCACGCAGCAACACTTCCACCGCCTTTTGCAGCGAGGGATCTATGCCGCGCGCGACGAGGTCCGGCCGGTCGATGACTTCTATGTCGGGCGACACGCCTTCGTTTTCTATCACCCAATTGCCTTCCGGGTCATAGAAGCGGAATGTGGGGACGCTGACGGAACCGCCATCCACGAAATTCGGCTGTCCGGTGAGACCGATCAGCCCGCCCCAGGTGCGCGTGCCGATGAGTTGACCCAAACCGCGTTTCTTGAAATAGTACGGGAAGGCGTCGCCGCCGGAGGACGAATAGTGATTGATGAGACAGACCTTGGGTCCACGATGGAATACATCCGGCGCGGACATGGGCTCGATATTGCGGCGCGCCCAGTAGTTCAGTGCCTGGCGATCGAGGAGCTCGATCATGTTGTAGGGGATGAAGCCGCCTCCGTTGTACCTATCATCAAGTATCAGGGCCTGTTTGTTCGCCTGCGGATAGAACCATTTGAACAGTTCGCGATTCCCCTCCGCCGCGGTGTTCGGTATCCAGATGTACCCGATGCGGCCGCCCGAGGCGCTGTCCACCCAGGCCATATTGCGCTTCACCCAGTCGAGGAAGCGGACGTTGGTTTCGCTTTTTACGGGACGCACCATCACGTTCCGCGCTCCCTCCGGTGAGGGGCGGGTGTTCACGGTGACTTTCACGGTGCGTCCGTGTGTGTTCTCCAGAAAACGGAATGGATTATCCGGTACGACGATTTCCTTGTCGTCGACGGCGATGAGGTAGTCGCCGGCACGCACGTTGACGCCATGCTCTGTAAGAGGAGAGCGGAAGGCCTCGTGCCAGTTTTCCCCCTCGAAAACCTTGCCGATGCGGTAATAGCGATTTCCGGCATCCTCGAACTCGCAGCCGAGTAAGCCGCCTTCTATGCGCTTGACCCTGTGCTCGTCACCGGAATTCACATACGTGTGTCCGGCGTTCAGTTCGGATATCATTTCCCCGATAATGAAGTCGAGGTCGGAGCGCCGGCCGAGTGCGGGTAACAGGGAGGCATATTTTCCGCGCAACGCGTCCCAGTCGTAGCCGTGCATGGCGGGATCGTAGAACCAGTCCCGCATGATACGCCAGGCATCGGAAAACATCTGTCGCCACTCCAGCCGGGGATCGATGCGCATGTCCATGCGCGCGAGATTGAGGGCTCCATCTCCTTTTTTCTGACCGGCGCGCACCGCCACGATGCCCCAGCTGCCGCCGGCCGCGTAGAGTATGCTCTTGCCGTCACGAGACAATTCGTAGCCTCCGATACCGTCGAAGACGGTTTCCTCTTTCTGTGCCGCAATGTCATAGCGCAACAGCGCGCGCTGGCCGTCCTTTATCCTGATGTACAGCACGGCACCTTCGCCGGCTTCGAGACTGAAGTAGGTGGCGTCGCTGACGGGCAAGGCGACAACGCGATCGGCGAATCCCTCCGCACTGATGCGTACCTTCGGTGCGCGGGCGGTATCCGCGGATGCGGGGCCTCCTTCTTCGTCACTGCGCCAGGGACGGAACGCCGGGACCTCGGGATGCAACGCGGCGGCGTACACGCGTGTGGCGTTGGTGTAGAGATAGCGGAATTCGAAGGCGCTGAATGTCAGATTAAAGTCGCGGTTGGAGAGAAAGAACATGTATTTGCCGTCGCGCGAGAATACCGGATTGAAGTCATTGGACATTCCGGAGCTGAGCAGCAGCGGCGTATCCTTCTCCGTGTCGTACACCCAGATACCGTTGAGGTCGCTCGGTGCAACGTCGGTGTACACGAGCCAGCGGCTGTCGGGGGACCAACGGAAGTGCGTGATGTCGTATCGTCGGCCGCGCACAAGCTCGCGCACGGCACCCGTGGCTACGTCGGCGATGCAGAGGCCGCGCGCCTTGTCCGCGAAGGCGATACGCCGGCCGTCCGGCGACCATTGCACGGAAAATATCCAGCCGCGGGATCCGCTGGTGAGCTGCCGCGCAGGGGAGGTATTATCGGCGGGACGCAGCCATATTTCGTACTCACCGCTCTGATCGCTGACGTATGCTATCGTTTTTCCGTCGGGAGACCAGGATGCGGCGCGCTCGCGCACTCCCTGCGTGCCGGTGAGATTGCGGATTTCGCCATGCTCGGCGGGGACGCTGAACAGATCGCCACGCGCCGCCATGATGACGCGTTTGGCCGAAGGTGAGAGCGCGGTGCCCTCGATGAAATCACTGACGCTCCGGATGCCCGGCAGTGTCTCGCGGCCGTCGGCGCGCAGGCCGATACGGAGTTGCCGCGAACTTCCGCTGCGCGTTTCATATACATGAAGTTCGCCGCCGCATTCATAGATGATCGCGTCCGGACCGCTGCTCGGCCACAGTACGTCCCAGGTATCGTGTTGCGTCACTCTTCGCACGGTTTTTCCGTTCAGATCCATGGCAAAGAGATTGAGCGTGAATTCCCTGTCGGAGGTGAAATACAATGTATCGCCGATCCACATCGGCTGGTTGTCCGTCATGATGTGGTCGGTCAGGCGTTCGGCGGAAACCTTCTCAAGATCGAAGAGCCAGACGTCCTGCGCGCGTCCTCCGCGGGTACGTTTCCATGTGCGCCATTCGCGGGAAATAGGAGTGTACACCATGCGCTTGCCGTCCGGCCCAAATTCCCCCATGCCTCCCTCAGGGATGATGAGCGGCGTTTCGAGTCCTCCGGAAAAGGGGATGGTGTAGAAACGGCTCAATCGTTCGTCCCAGGGCAGGCGGTTCGCACGGAACAGTATGCGCGTGCCGTCCGGCGTCCACCCCAGCACCTGATGATCGAAGCCACCACGCGGCGGCATTACACCCGCATCGTTGTACCAGGTCAGCTGCCGGGGCGTACCACCCTCGCTGGGCATGACGTATATCTGTCTGCTGCCGCTGTACTCGGCTGAAAACGCTATCCACTTTCCGTCGGGCGAAAATTTCGGGAAGAGCTCCTGTCCCTCATGCGACGTGAGCTGCCGCGCTGTACCACCGTTTGCAGACACAGTGTAGATGTCGCCTGCGTGGACGAACACCACGGCGTCGCGGTGTATGTCGGGGAAGCGAAGAAGCCGCTTGCCATCGTTGTCGACATCGGCCCGCGTCGCGAGTGGCTGGGCGCCGGCGGCGGCGACGAAGAGCATAAGGAACATGATGAGGTGAGCCGGGGGAGACAGGTGCGATGGGGTCATTGTGTATCCTCGTTGCGTTGGGGCAATCCTTGTGCTACGTGTTTTGAAAATAGGAGTTTCATTCGGGAATTCTGTTACCGGATTTGGCTCTGTGAGACAAAGGAGAACGCTGGTCCCGAACCGCACCCACGGGAGATTTCAATGCAGGAAAGATTTCAATGCAGCGGAGAATCCGTATATTGCACCGAATCGCATCACATTCACCATCGTCCCGCGCATCATGCAAACGTTTGAACTCCTCGCCCTCGTCACCTTCCTCACATCCTATCTGCTGAGTGCTCTGCGCGCCATCGCCACACCGGAGCAGTATCGTGACAGGGAAATTGCATTCTACCGCAGCGGGAAGGTGGGCGTCTTCGAGCTCGTCTCCTTTCTGCTCACCGGACTCGCGCTGGGATTTCTCATCGTGCATTTTGTACTTGAGACTCCGAAAATCTCTCAGATACTGCTCTATGGCATGATCATCATCTTCGACCTGATGATGCCCTTTCATTTCTTCCCGTTTTTCCGCGACCGCATGGTGAGTTCATTGAAGCAGAAAACTGCGGCGCAGTACCGCAGTTCCGGGCTGAAACGCCTCGCCATCGCCGCGGTGATCATCCTGCTTCCGTTCATCTACCGCTGATGCCCGCTCGCGCGGTCTGCGTATCGCTACGTATACTGCCATGTTGGGTATGTTTCGGGTGAGCCCCGCATCAGCCCGAGGCTGACGACGTATTTCGACTCTGACAAACCGCAGGGAGGGGAATGTAACGCAGGGGCGCAGAGGCGCAGAGGTGCAGAGGCGCAGAAGGAAATACGATATTGGGGCATGAACCATTATCTCATTCCCACCTACCCTTGTGCCTCTCCACATGGATTTCTTCTCCATATGCCAGTCCTGTGACTCTCTGCGCTGAGTTCTTCTCATCCCTGGATCATTGCTCTGCGTCTCCGCGCCTTTGCGTCTCTGCGTTCAATTCCCTTCCCCTGCGTCTTTCCTTTGCATCTCTGTGTAGGCACGCGCGGTACCTCCAGTGCGGCGCTCCTGAATCTGGATAAAATGGTGGTAGCAGCAACATCGTTCGGGATTCGCGGTAGCTTCGGCTTCGCTCAGCTACCGTCGAAGGGCGGTTCATGGTTTGTCCTGTTCCCTGAACGGCTGTACTTTTGTACGACAGGCAACGCATCCTTCACTTTGCTGGATAGTAACGATTCATGGCCGTATCGCTGTACAACACGCTGACGAAAAAACTGGAAGAATTCAAACCCCTCACAGAGGGTCAGGTGCGCATGTACACCTGCGGCCCGACGGTGTACAATTTTTTCCACATTGGTAATGCGCGTTCGTTCGTGATGTCGGACGTCATTCGGCGCTATCTCGAGTATCGCGGCTACGCGGTGACCTACGTCATGAACATCACGGATGTGGACGACAAGATCATCAAGGCCGCGAATGAAGAAGGCGTGCCGTCGTCGGCTATCGCCGAGCGCTATACCGCGGCTTTTCTGCAGGATACGGAGCGCTTCGGTATCCGTCCCGCCACGGTCCACCCTCGCGCCACAGAGTGCATCACAGATATCATCGGGCACATCGAGGGCCTGATAGCGAACGGCTCGGCCTATGTGGTTGAGGGCGATGTGTATTTTTCCGTGGAGGCCTTTGCGGAGTACGGCAAGCTCAGCGGCAAACTCGTGGAGGATTTGCGCATGGGCGCCCGTGTGGACACAGATGATCGCAAGGTGCATCCGGCCGATTTCGCGCTGTGGAAAAGCGCAAAGCCGGGCGAACCCTCGTGGGAGTCGCCCTGGGGCAACGGCAGGCCGGGTTGGCATATCGAATGCTCGGTGATGTCGCAGAAATACCTCGGCGAAACGTTCGATATTCACGCGGGCGGCAACGATCTGATCTTTCCGCATCATGAAAATGAAATCGCGCAGAGCGAAGCGCTCACGCATGCGCCTTTCGCGCGCTATTGGATTCATTTCGGTTTTCTGAATGTGGACAATGAAAAAATGTCCAAATCGCTCGGTAATTTTTTTACCGCGCGCGAAATCCTCGACAAGTACAGCGCCGAAAGTCTCCGCTTTTTCTATCTTCAGACGCATTACCGCAGCCCGTTGAATTTCGTGCAGGAGGGCCTGGACGCCGCGAAGGCGGGTTTGCAGAAGCTGCAGAGTTTGTACGATACTCTCGGTGGCGACGGAGCCGGCGCAAATGGCTTCGACGTATCGCCGTACGAGCAGCGCTTCATCGAGGCCATGGACAATGACTTCAATGCTCCGGCGGCGCTTGGTGTGCTGTTCGAACTCGTGCGCGACGTCAACGCCCGTCTGCATTCCGCGGAAGGGGTGAACGCCGAAAGCCGGGCCGCTGTGCGTGCGTTTCTTCGTCGTACGGCTCTGGACGTCTTCGGTGTCGTTGCCGAGAGCGGTGAGCGGCAGGGTGAGGACAGTGCCCTGGTGGAGCAACTCATGCAACTGCTGATTGATCTGCGCAGCGAAGCGCGAGCGCAGAAGCAATGGGAGCTGTCGGATCGCATACGCGACGGTTTGAGTGAACGCGGCATCGTCCTGGAGGACGGTCGCGATGGTACGAAATGGAAACGGCAATCATGAACGGTCAGGGGCACCATGAGTACAAGCAGTGATCCCTCATTTCTCTGGAGCAATTATTTTCGCCGCGACGACGAGAAGGATATTTTCACGCTGTTGCGAGGTATCCCGATCTTTGAGGATCTGAGCAGGCGCGATTTGAAGGCGCTCGAACGTATTCTTCACCGCAGAAAATATCACGGTGGGGAATATGTGTTTCGAGAGGGCGATCCCGGCCTGGGAATGTACATCATCGAACAAGGGGAGATTTCCATCGTCAGCGAAAGCCGGAGCTGCGAAATTTCGCGTTTACGCAAAGGCGAATTTTTCGGAGAAATGGCGCTGTTCAGCGACAGGCCGCGCACTGCCAGCGCCGTAGCCTACGACGATACGAAGCTGTTCGGCTTTTTCCAGCCCGATCTGTTCGGACTTCTGGAAACGAGTCCGCGTATCGGCGTGAAAGTCGTTCTCAAACTCGCGCGCATTCTGAGTGAGCGCCTGTACAAGGCCAGCGAGGAGAATACGCGTCTCGTCACGGAACAGCAGCGCAACCCGGCTCCGTGATGCTCACCAACACCAAAATACTGATCGTTCTTCTGCTGCTGTTCATTGCGGCCTTTCTGGCGCTGACGGTGTACACCATCGGGACGGTCGTGGCGATGCTCCTCCTGTCCCTGTTATTCGCCTTCATCATTTCGCCCGCCGTGGATTTCCTGGAAGGGAAGGGAGTCCCGCGAACGGCGGCGGCTGTTGTGGTTTTTCTCTTTGCCCTGGCGGCCTTCGCCTTCGTGGTGTACATTCTCTCGCCGCTGATATTCGAGCAATTACTTTCCCTGCAGGAAATGCTCAATCTCGGACAATTGCGACGGGGAATCACGCGATTCGAACGACTGTTGCAGCGGAACCTCTCCTTCCTCGGTGTGCGACGCATCACGTTTGGCACCAAGGTCGAGGAGTGGCTCGGTTCGGTATTTGACAATGTGCTCAACATCGCGTCGGGTCTGGTGGGACTGATAATCTTCATCGTCATGACGCTGATTTCCACCTTTTTCCTGCTCAAGGATGGACGCCGTCTCAAGAAGAGTTTCATCGAAATCGTTCCGAACCAGTTTTTCGAGATGGCGCTGAGCATTGTGCACAAAATCGACTGGTCGCTGGGCGCGTATCTTCGCGGTATAGTGCTGGACGCGCTGGTGATCGGCGCCCTCGCCACCACGGCGATGTGGCTGCTCGGTATTCCGAACTACGCACTGATCGGCGTCGTGGCCGCCGTCGCGAATCTGGTGCCCTACCTGGGCCCCCCCACCGCCGCGCTCGTGGCAAGCATGATATCCGTGCTGTCGCTCAATACCTTCGAGGAAGTACCGATCATTCTCATCGCTTTCACATTGATTCGACTTATCGACGACGCCATCGTCCAGCCGTTGACCATTTCCCAGAGCGTCAAACTGCATCCGCTGACCATCATTTTCACGATACTGATCGGCGGACATCTGTTCGGCATTCTCGGCATGTTGTTCGCCGTGCCCATTGCGGGTGTGATCAAAGTCGTATTATCGGAGTTGTACGCGGGGCTCAAACGCTACCGGGCCGTGTATTAACACAGAACGGTGCGACGATTAAGACGCACAGCGCCATCAGGTCGGTCTGTTCGTCTGCGCGAAAGTGTGTGCGGCAGCGTGTATCGTGAGCGTCTCGACCCATCCTCTGACATTTCCTTTATCAGATCTTCGGAATTACCGTACATCCATTATGACAGAAGATATTCAGGCAACCCCTGCACCCATTCGACGCGGCGATATTCTGTTGCTCGATATTGAAAAAGCGGCTTTCGAGGGCAAAGCCATTGCGCGGCCGGACGGCTTCGTCGTGTTTGTGCAGGGCGCTGTGCCCGGCGACAAAGTGGAAGCCGAAGTGTACCGCAAGAAGCAACATTTTGCCGAGGCCCGCTTGCTGCGCGTCGTCGAGGCATCGGAGCAGCGTGTCGAGCCGCGCTGCAGTCATTTCGGCGTGTGCGGCGGCTGCAGCTGGCAGCATCTCGCGTACGAGCAGCAGTGCCAGTGGAAACGCGATCACGTACGGGACGCATTCGAACGTATCGGTGGTTTCGGGAATCCGTCGGTCAGAGACACGCTGTCCGCGTCGGAGCCGTTCTGGTACCGCAACAAAATGGAATACAGCTTCGGCGAAATGCGCTGGCTGCTTCCGGGCGAGCTCGGTACGGTGGACCGCGACGCCGAGCTCTTCGCCCTGGGCCTGCACGTGCCCAAGCGCTACGACCGTATTCTGGACATCAGAGAATGTTTTCTGGAATCACCGGAAAGCAACGCCATTCTCTCCGCCACGCGGGAGTTTTTTCTCTCGCGCGGCATACCGGCGTATTCCACGCGAACACACACCGGAGAATTGCGCCATCTCGTCATCCGCGAAGGCAAGAACACCGGCGAACGCATGGTGTTTCTCGTCACATCCAATGAACTTCCCGAACTTTATGGAGCCTACGCCGAATTATTGAAAGATACGCGCTTTGCGGTGAGCACCTTCGTGCAGGGCGTGACATCGCGGAAATCTTCCGTCGCCATCGCCGAAAAGGAAATCACCTGGTTCGGCGACGGAAGCATCATGGAACGGCTGGGACGCAACACCTTCCGCATCTCACCTACTTCGTTTTTCCAGACCAACACGCTGCAAGCCGAGCGCCTGTATGCGACCGCAGAAGCAGCGGCCGGACTCCGGCCGGAGGATACGGTTTGGGACCTCTACTGCGGCACGGGCACCATCGCGCTCTTCATCGCGCGCGATGTGCGGCATGTGGTCGGCGTGGAGCTCAACGAGGCGGCCATCGCCGACGCGCGGAGGAACGCTGCGGATAACGCAATCGGGAATGTGGAATTTCATTGCGCCGACATCGTCGATTTTCTTGCTCCTGAGCGTAGTGCCGGGATTCCGCGACCCGACGTCATCATCGTGGACCCGCCGCGCGCGGGCATGCACACAAAGGTTGTGGAAGCGATCGGCGCCTCCGGTGTGGAGCGTCTGGTGTATGTCAGCTGCAATCCGTCCACCAGCGCCCGCGACTGCGCGATGCTCGCGGAATGCGGTTATGAAGTGACGGAGATCACCCCGGTGGATATGTTTCCCCATACCTGGCATATCGAATGCGTGATCGCGCTGCGCAGGAAAGGCGAGCCCGCGTGATACGGGGCTGCATCGTCGCAGTCGCATTGCTGTGCATGCTCGCGTCCGTTGCGGAAGGGCAGAGCCGGCGCGATGGATTCGGGCACCACGCGAGCGTGTTCGGGGAGGACTGGGGTCATGTGCTCAGCGCTCCCGTGCATTTCAACGGCAACGACTGGCTGCTCGCGGGCATCGCTGTTGTGGCCACCGCGTCGTCGTGGATGGTGGACGAGGACGTGCGTGAATGGTCGCAGGCGCATCGCGATCCGCAACGTGACGACTGGCTGCTCATCGGCGACTATTACGGTACCGGCGAGGTGAGCACGGGTGTCGCCCTGTTGTTGTATGCGGGGGGCGAGGCCTTCGACGATACCTGGTCGCGCACGACCGGGCGCATGGTCTTTCAGTCCATGGTGTACTCCGAGGTATTCACGCATGTCATGAAAGCGGTGATTGGTCGCAGCAGACCCTACGCGGACCGGGGGAATGCGGATTTCCATCCCTTCACGCTCGCGCACGAGCGTACGTCGTTCCCGTCCGGACACAGCACGGCGGCGTTCGCACTGGCCACGACACTGTCCCGTCGCATCGGTCATCCGGCGGCGACGGTGCTGTTGTTTACGCTGGCGGGCGTTACCGTGCTGCAGCGCATTGTTTCCGACAGTCACTGGCTGTCCGACACTGTTCTTGGCGCGGCGATAGGGACGTCCACGGCCTGGGCAGTGACCGAACTGGAGAATCGGCGTGAGAGGGAGGCGGAGCAGATCCCGCCGGGGCGGCAGAGCACTCCCCGCCATGCGCCATTACTGCATGCGCGCATTTCGTTTTGATGCGAGAATCCAGCGACGTCTCACGATGAGCATCGTGCACGGGACTAGGCCTGGGTAGCTGATTGTTAGAAAACGTTACTCTCGCTGTGCTGCCGCTAATCGTCAGAATTTCGTTATCCTATGCTGACGATAGTCAAGGAGACTGTTTCAGTAGATACTCTTCGCGTCTTTGCGCCTTTGCGTTCATTCCCCTCTCTACACCGCGCGATCTGGAAAATTCCGTGGCGATGTCAACCGCGTCGAATATCTGTGCCGATGAATACATAGCGTCCCTCGCCGAGTGGGTGAAGATGCCAGAGGGGGTTCAACGTACCACCGCCGGCTGCAATCACGGGCATACGGCGGGGTTGCATGCTGATTGCGTTTCCCGACCGCTGCAGTGTTTCCAGGAGAAATTCCCTGTCCGCGGCTTCGATGAGATAACCGCGGAGATTTCTGCGTTTCAGTTCCGACGGCAATGCGGCGAGGAGGGCGGCGGTGTCGATATCCGCCGAGAGAATATTGAGATGTGCGTCGATCACCAGAATCAGCGGGCGGGCATCGAGGCGACGGGCGGCGCGCAGGAGTTGCTCCGCGGCTGCGTCCGCGACCTCTGCAGCTTCTTCGCAATGCATTTCCTGTGCAAGGGTCTGTAATTCGGCCTCGTTGCTGTCCCGATCCAGCGCGCGCGAGAGGCGTTGCAGCGCCAGCGCGACGACACCGCTGCTCCACAAGGCGAGCAGACCGGCAAGACCTATCAGACCCAGCACGGCGGGGAGGAGGATGAGCGGACTGCGGACGCGATACAGCCGCAAGCCGTCAGCGAACAGATAGTCGAGCAAGACCAGTCCCGCGATAAAGCACAGCAGCAGCACGAGCAGATGCGAGAGAAATACTCTGTGAAACAGCGCGGGCGCCTTGCGTCGGGGTGCGGTGCTCATGCGTCGGCCAGCTTTCGGACCACTCCCTGTTCGCCCATCAGGATGAGGATGTCGTTTTCCTCTATCACTGTCTCGGGCATCGGAACACCGATGATCTGCTCGGCAAGTCCGCCCTTCAGTATGGAGGTCGTCGTGCGCTTAATGGTGATGAGATTGACTCCGTATGTACGGCGCAGTTCGAGGTCTTTGAGCGTCTTGCCGATCATGAAACGCGGAGCCCGAAGCTGCACGATACTGTACTCGTCCGTGAGGGGAATGGCGTCGAGTACGCTCGGGTTGACCATTGTGACGGCCAGGCGCTCCGCCAGATCCACATCCGGTGATACCACCTGATGCACGCCGACACTGCGGAAAATACGCGCATGGATGGGGGAAGTCGATTTCACGATGATATGCTTGCAGCCAAATTCCTGCAGGAGCACGCAGGTCAGCAGGGCGTTCTCGAAGTCCTCGCCGATGGAAACAATCACCGCATCGAGATCTTCGAGTCCCTGATTGCGCAACGTTTTTTCATCGGTGCTGTCCAGGCGCACCGCGTACGCCACCTCGTCCTTGATCTCTTCGATCTTGGACATGGTGTTGTCGATGGCGATGACTTCCGCGCCCTTGCGCGTGAGCGCGCGGGCGATGTTTTGTCCGAAATAGCCGAGTCCGATAACGGCGAAACGTTTCACCATGGAAAAATCCTCTTATCCGACTATGACATGTTCCGTCGGATAGTCATATCTGTTGAGAGGTGCGGCCGTGCTCACTGACTGCATAAACGTGAGCACGCCCACGCGTCCGATGAGCATGGTCAAAATAAGGACAATTTTACTGCCGTCAGACAGCTCCGCGGTGATTCCGCGCGACAACCCGACGGTGGCCATGGCGGAGACGGTTTCGAACAGTAAATCAATCAACGGTGCCGTCTCGAATGCGCTCAACGCCAGTGTCGCCACGAATACGAGCACCATCCCGAAGAGCAGCGCCGCGTGCGCCCGGTCAATCACGGCGGCGGCGATGCTTCGCGACCCGATCTCGATGGAAGTCCGTCCCCGCAAATGCTGCAAAGCGTGCATCAGCACCACGGCGGCGGTAGTCGTCTTGATCCCTCCTCCTGTGGACGCGGGTGAGGCCCCGATGAACATCAACAGCACCATCACGAGCGTCCCCGGCACCGTGACAGCGGCGATGTCGATGGTGTTAAATCCCGCGGTTCGCGTGGTGATGGACTGAAACATCGCCGCCATGCCACGTTCCCACCAGGAGAGGCCGCGGAGCGCGGCGGTCTGTTCGGAAAGGAGCAGCAGCACCGCACCCCCGGAGATCAGCAACGCGCTGCTGACGAGCACGATGCGCGAGTGCGCGGTGAGCCGAGCACGCTTTGCCGGTGTGCTTCTTCGGCCGGGCAGCAGGGAGAACACGTTGACGATAGTGATGAATCCCAGACCTCCCAATACGATAAGCCCGGCGATACTGATGTTGACCGCCGGATTCATGGCCACACCCGCATGCCCCAGTCCGTCGCTGAACAACGAGAAGCCCGCGTTACAGAACGCGGATACGGAATGGAATAGTGAACTGAACACCCTCTCCTCCACCGACGAAAAACTGCCGGCAGGCCAGGAGAAATACAGAAACAAGGCTCCCAGCGCCTCGATGATAAAGGTCACGGTCATGATGTTTTTGAGGGTGTGCCGGACCTCTCCGAGATGCTCGCGGCTCAGCATATCCTGCAATAATACCCGTTCCCGCACGCCTAACTTCCCGGCGAACAGCGCAAAGAAGGTCGTGAATGTCATCAAGCCCAGTCCTCCGATCTGTATGAGCACCAGGATGATGAGCTTTCCCGTGAAGGTGAATGCCGTTGCGGTGTCAACCACAATCAGACCGGTGACGCACACGGCGCTCGTGGACGTGAACAGCGCATCCACGACGCCGATGCCGTTGGTGCTGGCTTTGGGGAGCAGCAGCCCCAGTGTGCCGAGCAGTATGACGAGAACGAAACTGGCGAGAAACACGCGTGACGGATGCAGGCGCAGGCTGCCGATCCGCCGACTGAAACGTACCGTGGTGAACAGCATTTCCAGAACGATGGCTACCTGGGCGGTCACGATCGTGACCGAAAACAGCCTGCTTCGTGCGGCAAGTCCCTCGCCCTGAAGCAGCACGGTGAACAACAGCGCCACAGAAGCAAGAAGCACGACACCGGTCAACAAGTACTCGAGCCGACGCTCCCGCAGGAGGGCGCTCCTGTCCGGTACCGCATACAATTTGACTGCCTGGACAGCGATAAAACAGATGAGCGCTACGAGATCGATCCAGTGCAGTACCGAGCGCACCCATGCCCCGGCATAAAAACCGTATTCGATGAGAATCGAAGCGGACGCCGCGACGAACACCGCAATGAGAATGGCATTGCTCACCCGGCGTATTGACGGGTAGTGTTCGGATGAGGGGGCGATGCTGCTCGTGGGTGGCATGGGTATCCTGAAGCGGAAAAAGTAGCATTCTTCCGACTTCCGTACAAACGCGGGCCGAGCGAGGCACAGGTACCTCAGGCGCGGGACGGAGCGGGACTTCCGTACGGCGCTCCCTTCGGCTTCGCTCAGGGACCGCTTCGGCTTCGCTCAAGCACCGCTCGTTGGGAGGCCGGCGTGTACGGTGATCACCGGTACACATCTCTCGAAACCCTGTGCAGGATGGATCTTCTGCGACAGTGAATCCGGCGCGCGATGCGGTTGCCGTGGTGAGAGGATATTGGACAATTCTCACAAAATTCCCCAAACGAGTGGTGTAGCCGGGAAGCGGAAAGGACCTCATTATCGCTCCGGAGGCCCCGATTTGATTTCCCCCCCATGCTTCGTAATTTTATAATCTTGAGATTATGACGCATTCACAGGACAGCAACTATCGCATGAGCAAGCTCATCGCCAGCATTTCAGGGATACGGGGCATCGTGGGTGCGTCGCTGACGCCGCAGACTGTACTGACCTACGTCCCCGCCTTCGGACGCTGGTGCGGGGGAGGTCCCGTCGTCATCGGCTTCGACGGCAGGCCTTCCGGACGCATGTTGATGGACGCGGTGCGCTCCACGCTTCAGGCAAGCGGTGTGGATGTTATCGATGTCGGCATGGTTCCCACACCCACCGTGCAGCTCATGGTCGAGCACTCCGGGTCACGCGGAGGCATCGTCGTCACTGCAAGCCACAATCCCGGAGAGTGGAACGGACTGAAATTTCTCAATGCCGACGGCGTGTTTCTCGATGCCGAAGAGAATGCCGCTTTCTTCGCTCTGGCCGCCGGGGGGGACGCACGCTATGCGGCGTATGATCGTCTTGGCGCGCTGCAGCAGGTGACGGATGCCGTTGAGCGGCATATCGCCCGCGTGCTGGCATGTCCGCTGCTCGACACAGGCGCAATACGCAAGCGCGCCCTGCGCGTCGTCGTGGACGCGGTCAATGCCTCCGGGAGCGTTGCCATTCCGGCGTTGCTCGAAGCGCTCGGTTGCGCCGTCATTCCGCTGGCCTGCGACGGCAGCGGTGTGTTCCCGCATACGCCCGAGCCGCTGCCCGAAAATCTCGGCTCGCTGGGAGCAGCAGTACGGAGTCACGGTGCGGATATCGGCATAGCGGTGGATCCCGATGCGGATCGCATTGTGGTATTCGATGAGCGCGGCGAACCGTTCGGCGAGGAGTATTCCATCGCCACTGCCGTGCATGCGGTGCTGTCGCGCATCCCCGATCCCGCACAGGCCAGCGTCGCGGTGAACCTATCCACCACACGCGCCGTGGACGAGGTCGCGCGACGCTTCGGCGCAACCGTGCACCGCGCGCCCGTGGGTGAAATCAACGTCGTCAAAAAAATGAAAGAAACCCGTGCCGTCGTCGGCGGAGAGGGCAGCGGGGGAGTGATACTGCCGCAGGTACACGCCGGACGCGACTCGCTCGTCGGTGCGGCGCTGCTGCTGCAGGCGCTGGCCGATCACGGCGGCAGCGCTTCGGATTTCCGGGCGTCGCTACCCGACTGGGTTATCCGCAAACACAAATACGCTGCGGAAGGCATAGACGCCACAGCCGCGCTTGGGAGGGCCGCGGAGGCGTTCGCAACCCAACGCATAGACACGCGCGACGGCGTCCGCATTGACTTTCCGGAAGGGTGGGTACACCTACGCACATCCAACACCGAACCCATCATGCGCGTGATCGCAGAGGGACGCAGCGCCGCGGAGGCGGATGCGCTTGCCGAACGCGTCGCCGCGGTGGCCTTTGCCGACACCGCCCATGAAGTATAACAGGAACATCACATCACCATTCGAAGAGAGATTTTCATCATGACCACCATCGTCGACATACTCGCCAGAGAAATCATGGACTCCCGCGGCAATCCCACCGTGGAGGTGGAAGTTGAACTCGAAAGCGGCGTGCGCGGGCGCGCAGCGGTTCCTTCCGGCGCCTCCACTGGCGAACGCGAGGCGGTGGAACTGCGCGACGGCGACGCCGAGCGCTATGGCGGCAAAGGCGTGCTGCGCGCAGTGGAAAATGTGAACGATTTGCTGGCCGATGAGCTTATCGGCTGGGATGCCTTCGATCAGACCGGAATCGATTCCTACATGATCGAACTCGACGGCACGCCCAACAAAGCGCGCCTGGGCGCCAACGCCATTCTCGGCGTCTCCATGGCCATTGCCCGCGCCGCTGCGGAAACGCTCGGCATGCCGCTGTATCGCTACCTCGGCGGCACCAACGCCAAGGTTCTGCCCGTTCCCATGATGAACATTCTCAACGGCGGCAAGCATGCGGACAACACTGTGGATTTCCAGGAATTCATGATCGTTCCCTACGGCGCACCCACCTTCGCCGAAGCGCTGCGCTGCGGCGCCGAGGTGTTCCACGCACTGCGCAAAGTGCTTCATGACGCCGGCTACAACACTTCGGTCGGCGACGAGGGCGGCTTCGCCCCGAGTCTGAAATCCAACGAGGAAGCGATTCAGTTCATCCTCAAAGCCATGGAGAAGGCCAAATACACGCATGAGGACTGCTACATCGCGCTCGATGTCGCGGCCAGCGAAATGTACGAGCAACAGCCCGACGGAAGCGCCATGTACCGCTTCTTCAAGTCGGATCAGCGGCTCATCACTTCCGACGAGCTGATCGACATGTACGCCGATCTCGTCGCCAAGTATCCGATTATCTCTATCGAGGACGGTCTCGGCGAGAACGACTGGGACGGCTGGCGCAAGATCACCGACCGTCTCGGCTCCACCACGCAGATCGTGGGCGACGATGTGTTCGTCACCAACACGGCAATACTCGCGGAAGGCATACACCGCGGGGTCGCGAACTCCATTCTCGTGAAGGTAAATCAAATCGGCACGCTCACGGAAACTTTCGACGCCGTGGAAATGGCGAAGCGCGCGCGCTACACTTCGGTTATCAGCCATCGCTCGGGCGAGACGGAAGATTCCACCATCGCCGATATCGCCGTGGCAACCAATGCCGGGCAGATCAAGACCGGCTCGGCGAGCCGCTCCGATCGCATCGCGAAATACAATCAGCTCATCCGCATCGAAGAGGAACTCGACACCAACGCGATTTTCCCGGGCATCTCGGCGTTCCATGTCGCGCGCTGATTCGTGAACATTCTCATCGCCCCTGATTCCTTCAAGGGCTCGCTTACCGCTGTGCAGGCCGCCGGCATCATTCGCGAGGCACTACTCGCGGACGATCCGGCGGTCCGCTGTATTATGCTTCCGCAAGCCGATGGTGGAGAGGGCAGCATCGACGCGGTGTGGCGGGCCGGCGGTGGAGAGCTGATTACGGAACAGCTTCCCGATCTCGTTGGCGAACCCCGGCCGGTTCAATGGTTGCTTCGTGACGACGGCAGCGCGTTGATCGAAGCCGCCACCGCTATCGGCTGGCAACTTCCCGAGGGTGTTGCGCGCGAACCGCGCCGCTTCAGCACTGCGTCCTTCGGTCTGCTGCTGCGCGCGGCGGCGGAGCGCGCGGTACGCATCGATGCCGCTATCGGGGGCAGCGCCACGAGCGACTGTGGTATGGGTTTCGCCGAAGCGCTTGGAGCACGCTTCCGCACAGCAACGGGGGCGGATGCGGACATACCGTCTCGTCTCGCCGGGCTTCGGCGTATCGAGTACAGCATGCCCGATCTCCCACCGGTGCGCGCGCTCGCGGATGTACGCAATCCGTTGTTGGGACCGGATGGCGCTGTGCGCGTGTATGGTCCGCAAAAAGGCATCCCCTCTGAAGATCTCGCGGAGTGGGACGCCGCTTTCGAGCACTGTGCCGCCGTTGTGCGGCGTGACGTACGTGATGTTGATCCCGCGGTCGAAGGAATGGGCGCCGCCGGCGGACTGGGTTTCGCGCTTTCCGCCTTCGCCGGCGCCGGGCTTCGTAACGGCGCTGATGCTCTGCGGGCGCTGACCGGCTTCGACGAACATCTCGCCGGGGCTGATCTGGTGCTCACCGGCGAGGGGCGCATTGACGCGCAGACGTTGCAAGGCAAGGTCGTGCAGGGAATAGCGAAAATCGCTGCGGGACGCGGTGTTCCGGTCGCGGCGTTTTGCGGCGCAGTCCATGGAGATGTCTCAGTGCTTGCGGCTGCCCTGGGAGTGCAGAGCATCCTCTCTTTGTCCGTGCCGGGTGAGGACACTGCGCTTGTGATGACGGAGGCGGAGCATCGTTTGTACACGGCGGTACGCAATTTCATGCGCACGCTTCGCGGGTAACGTTTCGGGCTTGCCGGCTTTTTCGTATTTTTTTCTTTTCTCATCGTACTACAACAACACGGGTACCTCATGGCTGCGATTACTTTCGGGACGGACGGCTGGCGCGCACTGATCGCCGACGATTACACATTCAGCAATGTGCGCAAGGTCGCGCTTGCATTTGCGCGCTACTACAAAAAACACCCACGCATCGCCAACGGCGTGCTCGTCGGAGGCGACGCCCGTTTCGGTTCGCAGGATTTCGCCGCCGCCGCTGCGCAGGTCATCGCGAGTCAGGGTATCAAGGTCTGGCTGGCGGAAGCTGTTGTTTCCACGCCGATGCTTTCGCTCGGCATCATCAACAAGCAGGCCGCGGCCGGCGTCATGATCACGGCCAGCCATAATCCGCCGGCGTGGAACGGCTTCAAGATCAAAGCCGACTTCGGCGGCTCCGCACTGGTGGAGGACATAAAGAAGGTCGAAGCTCTGGTGTCCGACATTGTGGAAAAGAATGTCGAGACGAAGCTCAAGCCCATGGATGAATTGCGCGCGGCGGGACTCATCGTTCCCATCGACCTGCACAAGCCCTACATCGCCGATCTGAAAAAGAAAATCAACCTCAAGGCCATCGCGCAATCCGGGATGAACATCGCCTACGACGTCATGTACGGCGCGTCCTTCGGCGTCATGCGCCACCTGCTTCCCAATGTCACCTGTCTGCACGACGAGCACAACCCCGGCTTCAAGGGCGTTGCGCCGGAGCCGCTCGCCAAAAACCTGAAGGAGTTCATTCCCCTCGTCACGTCAGGCGGCTACGACATTGGCCTCGTCACCGACGGCGACGCGGACCGCTGCGGCTGCGTGGACGAACACGGCAATTACATCAGCACACAGCTGCTCATCCCCATTCTCCTCAAGTATCTCGTCGAGCATAAAAAGCTGAAGGGCTCCGTTGTAAAAACCGTGAGTGTGACGGACATCATTCCGAAAATGTGCGAGAAGTATGGCCTCACGCTGCACGAGCGTCCCGTCGGTTTCAAGTACGTCACCGAGCTGATGATTTCCGAAAACGTGCTCATCGGCGGCGAGGAGAGCGGCGGCGTCGGTACCAGTCTGCACATCCCCGAGCGCGACGGTATCTACAACAATCTCCTGCTGTGCGAATACCTCGCCAAGCGCAAGATGACGCTGGGGCAGGCCGTGCAGGAGATCTACGACGAGTACGGCCGCGTGTACTACGACCGCGTTGATTTTCACACCACCGAGAGCAACAAGAAGAAAATCCTCGCCGCCTGCGCAAAGGGTCTCGCCACGCTGGGCGGACTCGCGGTAAGGAGCACCGAGACCATGGACGGATACAAATTCCGTGTCGATGGCGGCTGGCTGCTGATTCGCGCCTCGGGCACCGAGCCCATTCTCCGCTTCTACGCGGAAGCCGACAGCGAGAAAAAAATGAAAACGTTGCTCAAGGCCGCGCAGTCCATCGGGAGCTGACGCGAGCTCTTTCGCATGAAAGAAAAAATCAACGATGCCACGAGGGATGAAAGCCGAAGAACGCCGCTTTCATCCCTCACCATCTCTCCGTGCGATGGCGTGCACGTCTGCAATACCCCTGCCCCGTATTGCGGACGGACGCGTGCGGCATTCCCGCGTTTAGTGCTTCTGTGCGTGCTCCTGCTTTGTCAGGCTTTGTCGTACACCGCATATGCTTCTCAAAAGGGGAACGATCCCTCCGATTCTCTCGCACTGTACCGCGCAGTCGTTTTCGCGAATCGCTATCCCGGGCTGGCGTCCGACCAGGTGAGGGAGGACAGTGGCACGGTAGACCAGATGCGGCTGTGGCTCGTTGCGGGGACGCTGTTCACCGCGAACACCGCGATCATGGTGTACTATTTCGCCACCTTCTACAACGACGACTACGCGCAGCGCGGAGCGTTTCACACCTTCGACGACTGGTACAACGCGGACCTCAATGTGGACAAACTCGGTCATATCTGGGGCAGCCAGACCTATACGCGCCTGCTGTATCGCATCTTCCGCTGGACCGGCATGCGCGACCCCTCCGCGATGTACTGGTCCGCGGGAGGATCCATGCTCTTTCAGCTCGAAATGGAAATCACCGACGGCCTGTACGAGAAGTGGGGCTTCAGTTGGTGGGACATGGCGGCGAATACGGTCGGAGCGGTGTGGCCGCATGTGCAGCGCATGGCGCCGGAACTCCAGTCCGTGAATCTCAAAATGAGCTACCGGCCTTCAGCTGCGGTAAAGAACGGCTGGGTGCAGCATGACTATCTCCGCGACTACGACGGATTTACCTACTGGCTTGCGCTCAGCGTCGAAGACGTCCTGCCGCAATCCCTCAAGCCGTGGTGGCCGGACTGGCTCGGCATCGCCGTCGGCTACGGGGCCAACCGGACCATGCTGGGGAAGAATGTGTTCAATTCACGGGAAGGAAAAGGACAGGGCGAGCAGGAATGGTACATCGCGCTGGATTACGATCTGCGCAAACTGCCCGGTGACGGCGCCTTCGTGCGTTTCCTGAAAGAAGAGCTGAATCTCTTTCACTTTCCTTCGCCGGCCGTGCGCATCGCGCCGGATGCGATCTGGTACGGCCTGTATTTCTGATCACCTGCCGAACAGAATGCGCGCGTAGGTGGACTGCGGCGGATAGCGGAGTTTCGCTTTGTCTATGCCGAAACAGATCAGCGCGATACCCGCAAGCACCGCAAGATTGACACCGGTGAACAGCAGGCCCGAAGCGATGGTCTCAAGGCCCGCCGAGGCAATCCACGGTTCGATGATCCACGCCCCCATGGCCTGATGGAGGATGTACACCATCATGGAATGCTTCCCGAAAAAGGCGAGTATGCCGAGCGGCCCGAGATGATGCACTCTGCGCAGTATCGTGGCGAAAAGGATGACAAGCCCGGTGGACGTAAAGATGTAGGCGAACGTGGGCGGATAAAAAATCTCCGAATACCCCCCCCGCACCTCAAGAATACTCTCATTTGCGAGATTGCGTAACGTCGAGGCGCTCACGGGTACGAACAGCAACACGAAACCGATGATGGTGAGCGCGGCGCCGATTCCCATGATATGGTATTTCGCCACCAGATCGCCCGCAAATATCGTACGGAACAGCAGTGCGCCCAGTACCGCGTAGCCCAGCCACGGGAAAATGGGAAACCACCCGTCAATGAACCAGCTCTGCAGCAGCCGTCCCGGCGCAGGCAGGAACATATCATCGAAATACACCTCCAGCGTTTCCGCATGATAGCCGAAGATGAGCTGTAAAACATAGGTGCCGATCACAAAAATGATAGTGATGTACAGTAATTCGCGCGATTCCACATTGCGCAGCATGTACATCAGCGGCAGCGCCAGGCCGATGGGATACAGCACGTCGAAGGAAGTGAAAGGAAAAATTTTCCAGAGCAGAGTGTCGATCAGCGCACCCGTCAGAATGATCAGGCCGCCGCGCTTCAGGAAGTAGTTGAGGGAATGGCGTTCGGCGGTGAGTATCACCATGCCCGCGCTGAGCATGATGAACACCGGAGCGGCGAAAGAGCCCAGTATTCGGAACCACATGGGATGGGGCTCCGCAAAGTACGGCGACAGATTGGCCGGAACCATGAGAATGATCGCCAGCCCGCGGAGGGCGTCGACCCAGGGGATGCGTTGTTGCGTGTCTGCCATGAAGTGCCTGTGGATGAGTCGCGTCAGAACGAGGAAGCACCCTCGATCCAGCGACGGTGCCAAAGCTCGAAATTGTACAGCGTCCAGATCTGCGGAGTATAGTTGATACCGCGTCGCGCATACTCGTCGAACATGCCTCGAATATACGAAGGATTGTAATATCCATGTTTTGCGCTGAGCAGCAGCGAACGCGCGTGTTGCAGGATTTCCGGCGTCAGCATGTTTTTTCCCGATCCGGCGAAGCCGATTTTCTTCCGGTCGATAATCTCATCCGGAAGTATGCCGCGCAGTGCCTTTTTCAGAATGTACTTCGGTACACCGTGACGCAGCTTCATGGCGGACGGGATGTTCATGCTGAATTCCACCAGATGATGGTCCAGAAAAGGCACACGCGCCTCGATGCTCACCGCCATGGTCATTTTGTCCACCCGCATGAGCAGCAGCTCGGCGAGGCGATTCTTCAGTTCCCAGTACACCACGCGCTGCAGATCGTCCGCATACCCCTGTTGCCTGGCGTAATCGAAACGCTCCGAGGCAAGTGTGTAGCTGTTCGGGATGCCCGGTGGGAACACGCGCGTGTCTATGGCCTTGCGCTTTTCCTCTTCGTAAAAACCGATGGCGTTGCCCCAAAACACCGGCTGACCCGTGAGCATATTGCGTATGACGTTCTGTCGGTAATCAACACGTTTCGCCTTGAGCAGGGGAGTGATGGCGGCATACAACGCGTTTCCCAGAAAGAGCGGAAGCGGTCGCAACGCCCGACCGAGACGCATGAGCCGCACGGCGCGCTGATAACTCTCATAACCGGCGAACTGCTCGTCGCTGCCTTCGCCCACCTGGATGACGATGGTGCCGTTGTCACGCGCGAGTTTAGAGACGTGATACAGAGGGAAGCACACCGGATCGGCCAGCGGCTCGTCCTGATGATGCACGATGGTCGGCAGCAGATCCAGAAACCCGCCGTCGTCAATCACGATCTCGTGATGATTGGTGCCGTACAGCCGCGAAATCCTGCGCGCCCACTGAAATTCGTTGGTGTCTTCCTGTCCCTGTATTGCGACGGTGAATGTGTCCACGGGTCTGTCCATCAGCTCGGACATAAATGCCACATTCGCGCTGGAATCGATGCCTCCGGAAAGGAACACACCGAAAGGCACGTCAGACATCATTCGTTTGGCGACGGCTTCGCGAAACAGTGTGCGTATGCGTTCGGTGACGGCATTTTCGTCGGAGTAATCGAAATCGGCGTCGCGGTGGCCGAGGGGATCCCAATACTGCCGCACATCGAAACTGCCGCCCGCCCGCATCTTCGCCATGTGACCCGCGCGCAATTTCAGCACGCCGTCGAACATGGTAAACGGTGCCGGTGTGTGAATGTAGGTGAAATAATGATAGAGGGCCTCGGCGCTCACCGCCGCGGAGCAGAGCGGATGCTGCAGCAACGCCTTTATTTCGGAGCCGAACAGTAATGCGCCGTCGCGCATGCTGAAATACAGCGGCTTGATACCGATACGGTCGCGGTAGAGCAGGAGCGTTTCTGTATCCGCATCCCACAGCGCTATGGCGAACATCCCCTCCAGCCGCGTGACGAATTCCTCGCCCCAGTGCCGATATGCGTACAGCAGGGTTTCGGTGTCCGTACGTGAGCGATACGTGTATCCGGCGGCCTCGAGTTCGGCGCGAAGCGCGAGGTGATTGTAAATTTCTCCGTTGAACACCATCCACAACCGTCCATCCGGAGTGGACATCGGCTGGTGACCGGCGGGCGAGAGATCAATGATGGAAAGCCGTCGGAAGGAAAGTCCGACCCGCCTGCACGGGGAAACATAGGTCCCCTTGTCGTCGGGACCGCGATGGGCGATCACATCACCCATGCGTTCGAGCAGAGGTTCCGTTATGTCGTCAGTTGATCTTGCGTAATGAAAAATGCCAGCGAAGCCGCACATGCGAAAGTGTCCGATATGTCAATCACACAAAATACGTCAAGGGCATCTGTGCGGCAACGGACGCGAAATTCCCGGACGAAAAAGCCGCTGACGCTGAAGAGGCCTGTATGCTCCGCTTATGGTTCTCGTTATTCGAGCCGCCGGAGAAGGTCCCGGAATTCTTCCGCCTTGTTCTCCGGCACGCCGTATTCCGAACACCAGCGAAGCAATTCGACGGCTCTCTCATGCTCGATGCCCGCGCGGAGGTAATACTTTGCGAGGGTGAATTTGAGCATCCAGTCGTTCGGAAAACTCGCGATGCCTTCCTCCAATGCCTGCAATGCTTCGACATGGCGTCCGGACAATGCCAGAGCGTTGCCGTGAAACAACGACAGTATCGGAGAGGCGAAGCCGGAGGCAAGGGCCTCGGAGATGGACACCACCGCGGCGGGAAAATCCTTCCTCGCATAGGCCTGCATCCCGATGATGCCCGGCCACGCTCTGCCGCCCCGCGTGATGGCCGCGATATCACGCAGTTGCGCATCGGGAAACGGTGCGCGTGTCGTCAGCGCCTGTACACCGATGCCTTGCGCCAGGGAGTCTATCTGATCCATGCTCATAGCGTAGTCTCGCACTACCCCGTCGCGCCGCATTGTTTGTGCGCGTTCGAGCAGACGCGCCAGCATCCATATATGTACGCGTTCGTATTCCTCCGGCGCTTCGCGGTACATGACGGCAGCGGCATCACTCAACTCGCGATAGTGCAGGGGATAGCCCGTCAATTCTATCATGCGCTGCGTAAGATCGATCTCGCGCGACGGGTCACCGGCTCTGCGGTGATACTTCCGCAGCGCTTCATAGCCGCTCAGAGCGTAATCACCGTACATATGCGTGTCGTCCAGCCGCAGAATACGTTCGAAACGGGCACTGCCGGCCGGAGCGTGGAGATTCACCACCAGCCACGGCAGCGTGAACAGCAGCGACGCCACTCCGGTGATCAGCATGGCGGTCGGGTGCCAACGCTCCGACAAAAGCAGGGCGGAGAACAGCAGCGCCACGCCGAGCGGAGCGGCGAGGTCCCAATCGCGCGCGAGGCCCAGCGAGGTATTGGCGAGAAACACGAACGCCGCCAGGAACAGGAGCGACAGCAGTGCGAAGTTGAGCGACGACCGCGCTTCCTCGGCGTCACGTGCCATTTTCTTCCGCAAGAGCGGAGCCGACAGCAACAGCACCGCCGCCATGGGCGCGAGCAGCAACGGCAGATTCATCATGTCCGCAAGATGCCAGGGCGAGAACAGGGTGTACGACAACGTTCCCGCCGCTGTGCGCACATTGGTCCAGGGCATCAGGACGCGGTTGTCCGGCAGCAGCAATCCAATGATAAAATGGAACACGACAAGCGCTCCCAGTGCCGCCATGGACAAAGCGAACGGACGCCGGGTCACCACCGCCGGTATGCCTGTAGACGTCGGGCGCTTCGCCACGACATAGATCAGCGCCGGGGCGAGAACGAGACTCTGGAAATGCGCTGAGAGGCAGAGCGCAAACAGAACGATCAGCGGTATGACGGATGTCTGCTTGCGCACGGTCCACTCGCCTTCGAGCAGAAACAGGATGACGCAGGCAAAGAGCGGGGTGTAGAATTCGGCATAGCCGAAAAAGAACAACACCCCGGCCGAACCGCACAGGAGCAGCGACGCGCGCAGTCTCTCAGCTCGCGGCAGACGAAGCAGGATGTACAACGAGACCGCGAGCAGGGAGACGAAGGACACCAGACCGAAGGGATACATCGCTGTCGTGGGTTCGAACGCACCGATGAGGGACGTGATTGTCGGAATGCCATGCATGGCGGCCACGAGCAGTGCTCCGCCCAACGGGGCCGATTTCATATCCAGCAGCAGCGAAACGTCGTATTCTTCGCCGAGGGAAAAGAGATGGATTTGCGGAATGAGAAGCCCGCCGTCGCCGTAGAAAAACGTCTCCATTGGTCGGAAAAGTGAAGCCGCAAGCAGCAGACCGAGGAGCGAGAGCGACGCGATGTGTCCGTTCCTGTGAGCCCCGTCCGCCGCCGTCTGCTGAAAGCGCGGATGCAGGAGGAGCAACGCCAACAAGGGCGCGAGGCACAGAAGAACACCAGCGGGCGTGTTCAGCTCCCGTAGCATGTCGAAGCCCCACGTCCGTTGCCACGGGAGCAGAACCGCGGACAGACGCAGAGCTGTTGGTATAACGACAGCCGCCGCGAGCGCGTACCGGAGCGAAGGGGACAGAGGTGGATGTTTCATGTGCTTTCCGTCAATCTCCGAATATAGGAAGTATCGCCTGCACCTCGAAATCGGATTTTTACCGAGAAATGAACGGGGGAGTGAAACGTTGAACGTGAAACGTTAAACGACATCGAATCCGCAGGGCGGCACTTGGTGAGGTGAAGGGTGAAGGGTAAAGGGTAAGGAGGTCGGTTTCTGAAGGGAGATCACAATGGAAAGTGAAAAATGAAAGGTGAACAGCGTGCCGATGACGATTCATTCACCCCGGATTTCAGTCCGTGGACGTGACCCAGGCCTATCGTCTACCGAAAGTATTTGCATCCAAGCCGCGTCGTGCGTACATTAGTTAGACAAAAAGATAAGTTAAGGAGCTTGGCATGGCACGTGGCTGGACGGAAAACAGAAAAAAAGTTGCCGCATTCATCGAAAACTATATGACGCGTCATGGCCGCGCACCCAGCATGGATGAGATCGCGAAAGGGACGGACCTCTGGAAGCGATCCGTCGAAATCGTACTGAAGGGCCTGGAAAAAATGGGCGTCATCGAAATCACGCCCGGTATCAGCAGGGGGATACGTCTCGTGGAGCAGCACTTCCTGCGTGTACCCCTCATCGGCGATGTGAAAGCGGGTCCTCCCGCCTGGGCGCAGGAACAGCCGCATGAGGTGGTCAGGCTCAACAAATCACTCGTGCCCTTCAAGGATCCGGTGGCGCTGCGCGTGGACGGCTATAGCATGAAAGACGCCGGAATCTTTCCGGGAGATCTGGTGCTTGTCCGGCCGCAGAACACCGCGAGCAGCGGCGACACCGTCATCGCGTATTTCAACGGCGGTATCACCGTCAAGAAGTTCGAGAAGCGAGGGAGCAGCATCCGCCTCATCCCGGCGAACGAAGAGTTTGCCCCGACAGTCATTAGCGGAGACGATGATTTTCAGATCGTAGGCAAAGTGATGCTCGTGCTGCGCGATCTGGGATCGTGCTTCGATGTGGCTCCGGTTTCGGCGGACGAGGCGTGATGCACCGGCGAAGAGGGGTGAGAAGAGTTCCCGCAGCCGTTGGATGACGCTGATACGATGTTCGGGCGACGACGATTTCAGCGGTACACAGCTGGGAAGTCAATACGGATTCGCGTAAATTGAAACGATTAGAGAACATTCAATCTTTTGGTCCCCGTGCCCTGAATTCGAGTACTTTCGCTTGACGCGTTCCAGAAGCTCCAAGGTGTTTGCATGAACTTTCGCTCCCGCTTTCATGGCTTCCTGCTCACAGTATTGACAGTGTCCTTTTTCACGCCGCAACTCCATTCGCAGGAGCGGATAACCGTGCGGAACGACATGTACCGCTACGACGTGCGCGAGTCCGGGGGGGCCCGACTCTTCGTCATCGAGGGCGTGGCCCCGACGCTGCCGGAGGAAGTCGGGATTCCGGTCAGAACCATCCGCATACCCGTGGACCAACGTGCCCCATTCGACCTGCGTCTTGCGGATGTGCGCACGGCGGAGCCGGTCGTCGCTTCGCCGTTCGTGCGCTATGCCGTCACCATGGCCAAGGATTCCACGCTGCGCTCCGAGCTGCTCGCCGCCGATGTACCTCGCGAATACACCGGCGGGGCCACTGCCGCCATCCGGTCAAAACGATTTACGAGAGACCGCGGGACACTGGAACTCGTGCTCGAAGTCCCGCTGCTGGAATGGGACGCCGCCGCGAACTCCGTGCGCTGGATTGAAGAATACGTTTTTGAGCGCGTCATCCCGCAGAATATTGTGTCCATGCTCCCGGCGGCAGCGGAAGGTACACCGCCGTACGCGAGTCAGCGCTTTACCACCCGAAGCCGAAACGTGGATACCAGCAGGACCTGGATTGATTTCGGCAATCCTATGCTCCGATTTTTCGTGCGGCAGGACGGACTCTACAAAGTGACAGCGGACTGGATGCGCAATTCCGGTTTCAACCCATCCACCATCGATCCGTCGCGCGTCGAATTGTATCGCAAAGGCGTGCCGGTGCCGGTCTATCTGCATGGCATGGACGACGGCCGTTTCGATGACGGAGATTACATTCTGTTTTACGGCACCAAGAATTATGATGAATTGGGTCATCGTCGCATTCCCGCGCATGTGGATGATCCGTATCCGCAGTACATGAGCATTTTCACCGACTCGACGGCGTACTGGTTCAATTTCAACAGTCCCGCGACATCGCGCATCACACGGTCCACGCTGGATGGGCAGGGGTTGACCGACACGCTCGACTGGGCCTACAGGAATGTCCATTTCGAGCAGGATAATGTATTGTGGAGTTATGCATCGTCTATTGTCCGCGCCCAGCTTCCGGACTGGACATCGGAGGATTCGTGGTATATCTGGTTCACTGGAGGCACTCCGACGTTGTTTTCCGTGGATAATCTTGCGTCTGCATATCCTGCCCGGGCCTATGCCAAGGTCGCCCACTGGTTCGGCGACGGGAGCTACTCGCCGAATCATGCCGTGACCATGGTGCTGAACAAGCGAGAGACCATAGACTCCGTTGCGTTCAATGTGGATGAGCAGGTGTTGTTGCGTGCGGAGTTTCCCGCGATGAAGCTGTTCAACGGCGTTGATACGCTGCAATTGTTCGGCAGGAATTTGCAGCCCGCAGGATCAACGAGCACCATTGTGGATTGGTACGATCTGGAATATCCGCGTTTTCTGACGGCCGACGAGAGGCAATTCATTTTTTCGACAGATACGGTAATGCAATTGCGTCCGTCATTGCTGAAGCTTACCTCCCAGCGTGACATGGACCACTACCTGATACGGGTGGGTGCGGGCAGCTCCGTCATGCTGAACATGCACGCGAAGCAGTCCGGCGCGGCCGCCACGTATATCTATGCCGATTCTCTTCTTGCTGGCTCCACATATCGTATTCTGTCCGTCGGATTCGACGCTGGAACCGCCCGCGGGTACACGCCGGGTGGTGGAAGAAATGGTACGTGCCGACAATGCCGCATCCTATCTCGTGGTAACCGCCGAAGCATTGCTCGAAGCCTCGCGGGAATACGCGGATTTCGTCGCGCGAACCTACGGGATTTCCACCCGCGTGGTGACCATCGAAGACATCTATGATCACTATTCGTACGGCATGTTTCAGCCCGAAGCCATCAAGTTGCTGACCTTCGAGGGCTACCATACGTGGAAAACGGACTCGCTGCGCTTTCTCCTTCTCATCGGCGACGCCAACGTCAACTACAAGTTCAGTACGGGTCCCTACAGCGCCAACATCGTGCCCTCGTATGGCACACCGGTCAGCGATGTGTGGTATGTATGCTTCGACGAGCGTCAGCACGAACCCGCTTTACCCGTAGGGCGCATATCCGCGAGAAGCGCCGCGGAGATTCGCGCATACCAGCGCAAGCACGAGGCATATCTTCAGCAGCCGTACAATCTTTGGAATAAATCCAGTCTCCTGTTCAGTGGTGGGGATTTGAACCTCGGCAATACAGAATTGCTCAAATTCAAAGCGATAAATCAGGTCGTCGTGGATAACGTGGTCACACCGAGGAGTTTTTCGGGCCAGGCGACGCATTTCTACAAGACACTGGATCCGCAGAGCGATTTCGGTCCGTACACACCCGACTTCGTCAAGGGACGGATACAGGAGGGAGGCGTGTTCATATCCTACGTCGGACACAGCGGTACGGCGACCTGGGACAACTCCATCGCGGTCGCGTCCGACCTGCACAACCGTGAAGGTCGCGGCTCTCTGGTGACGGATTTTGGCTGCTCCACCGGGCGCTTCGCCGAGCCGGATATCATCTCCTTTTCCGAAGCCGCGGTCACCCTCACCGAAGGCGAGTTCATCGGCTATATCGGCAACGCCTCTGCGGGCTTCGAATCCACCACGTCGACACTGCCGTTTCTGTATTACTCCGCGCTGATTCGCGACCGCGCACCTTCGATCGGCGCGGCGCACATCAATTCCAAGCATCAGCTGCAGCAATTGTACGGAAAGAACATCATCAACACGATCTCGACGCTCACGAATGTGCTGATCGGTGATCCGATCGTGAAGGCGGCTTTACCCGAGAAACCGAATTTCGTGGCCAGGGATCAGTGGATGAGAGTGGAAGAAGAGATTCTCACCGATCAGATGGATTCGCTCCACTGTCGTGTCGTAATCGGCAACTACGGCATGCATGTGGATGATTCTGTCGATGTGCATGTGGAACAGCAGTTCCCTGGTCAACAGACCTTGCTCCTTTCGCAGCGCATCGCGGTGCCGGACATTTACGACACCCTGCGTTTTGCACTTCCGCTCGCCGGCAAATCCGGGCAGGGTGTGCTGCGTGTCTTCTTCGATCGCGACGATCGTATCGAAGAGATCTACGAGAACGACAATACCGCATCGCTGCGCTACGATGTGTTCAGCACGTTCATGAAAGTCGTTGACGAGCGTCTTGAACGAACGTCCGGCGGTAACGCACCTATTCGCATTCTGAATCCGGCGCTCTCGCCGGGGCAAATCAGCACGATGCTCGTGGAATTCGCGCCGAGCACGGATTTCACCTCGCCCGTACAGTCGAACGCGACGTACGGCAAGACGATGACGGAAGCCGCATTCCAGTCCCTTTCCTCTCAATCTCCCACCTATTGGCGCGCTCGTCTCGATGGAGGAAGCGGAGAATACATCGGGCCCTACAAGAGGCATCCGGCGTTGGACGGCGATTTCATTCAGGCTGATTCTGTGGATTTTGAGGCTTCCGAACTCACGGATGCGCGCATCCTCGGGGATGCCGTAACGACGATGTCCGGCGACCTGCTGATTCAGGCAGAATCCGCCGGTTTCCCCACGAAGTATTGTGCCATTCGTCTCAATGGCGTGAACATCGTGAAGACCACGTTTTTCCGCGGGTATTCCATCGCAGTGTTCGACAGTCTCACCATGAAGCTGAAGCGTTTCGCGCAATTCGATAGCTGGGGCAACGGTGCGCATCGTGATTCGATACGCCTCTGGATTGAAGGAGTTCAGACAGGCGAAATCGTGGTCGTCACCACCGCCGATGAACCGCAAACCGGAAGCAACGTGTTCGCCGCCGCCATGCGATCCATAGGCAGCGTGATGATTGACAGCGTGCGGCGATACAACCGCTGCAGTTGGGCCATGATCGGTCATAAGGGTGCCGCGGCAGGTTCCGTGCCCGAGGCGTTCAATCGCATCGGCGAGCTGGTTTCAACGCAACAGCTATTCCCGGTGTTGCCGGACACCGGCTATATCGCATCCCCGCTCATCGGTCCGGCGGCGGCATGGACCGAACTCCGGCTTGGGCGTTCACCTGTTGCCGAGACGGATATACGCATTTCCGTGATCGGTGTGGATACCGCAGACGTGGAGCAGACAGTGCTGGACGGCGCGAACCTGGAGACGGTCGATCTCTCGGGAATAGACGCCGCTCAGTTTCCCTTCATACGTCTCCGTGCCGCTCTCGCTCCGGAAAGCGCGACACCGCCGGAACTGAAGGCATGGTCACTCGCCTATGTTCAGCCGGCCGAACTCGCTCTCAATTATCAGTCCGTTGCGGTGCTGCAGGACAGTGTTATCCAGGGAATCCCTGTCGGCGTATCCTTCGGCATACTCAATGCGGGCGAGGCCGCCGCATCGAATGTCCCTGTTCTGCTGGAGGCGATAGGGAGTGACAACATTCCGAGACCGGCCGGCGCATTCACCATTCCGCGGCTCGCTGCGCGCAGCTGGTTCGATACCACCATCAGCGTGGCTACCGAGATGTACACGGGGCCGTATCAGCTCCGCGTCGTCGTGGATCGGGAGAATCTCATCCTGGAGCAGTACGAGGACAACAATTCCCATCTCTCGTCATTCTATGTGAAGGCCGACACGACCCGTCCGCAAATGAATATCGCGTTCGACGGGTATTTACCACTGGACGGAGATTATATTCGCTTCAATCCGGAAATCGTTCTCACGCTGCGTACACCGCCGCCGTATCCCATCAGCGAGAAGGAGAAATTCCGTGTCAGTATCGACGGCGACGCGTTGAGTCTTGACAGTCTCTCCGCGTCATTCACTCCTTCGACGCGTGAGACACCCGCCGTGCTGCGTTTCCAGCCGAATCTTGCGGACGGTGAGTACTACTTCGGCTTCAATGCGACTGATGGCAATAATCAGAGCGTGTATGACGAGGATCTCGAAATACGCGTGCGCGTAAGTACACAGAGCCGTATTGCGGAAATGTATAACTATCCGAATCCGTTTTCCGGAGAAACGCAATTTACCTTTCTTCTGACCGGCGCGGGTGCACCGGAGGAAATTCAGGTGAAGGTGTACACCGTGGCCGGCCGTCTGATACGGTCGCTGACCTATCCTCCCACATCCGTGCGCATCGGCTACAATGCACTGAAGTGGGATGGGCGGGACGAAGACGGCGACGCCATCGCGAACGGCGTGTATTTCTACAAACTGATCTCGCGCTTCAGCGACGCGACGGTGGAAGAAGTAGGCCGGATGTCTGTTTTGAGATAAACGCTTCACGGTGGAAGTACCGTGCATTTACATCTGCACAGCAATTACTCCTTTCTTGCCGGAACACTCTCCATCGAGCGTATCCTGGCACACGGGAAGGAGCAAGGGTGCTCTGCACTCGCATTGACCGATACGAACAACGTCTCGGGGGTGATGGAATTCTATACCTCCTGCCTCCGTCAGGGCATCAAACCCATACCCGGTGCCGAGTTCCGCCTCGGCGGTCAACGCGCCGTCGTGCTGGCACGATCGTGGGATGGATACGAACGCCTCTGCGCGGCGTTGACCTCGCTTGTCGCCATCGCGCCTCCCGCCCGTATTCTCGAAAGCGCGGAGGACGTCGCACCTCCGGATGCCGATGACACCGATCCCGGTCAACGGGACAGTGACACACTCGCCACAATTCTCGCACGGCATCTCGACGCTTCGACCATCGTCCTGAGTTCCCATGTCGCACTGCTGCGCTCCCTTCGCGGCAGTTGCGACGCCGCGTTGTATGTCGAATTGATCAAGGCGCATGAAGCACGCTGGCCGACGCTGCTGGACGGCGCAAAAGAACTCGCCGTCCCTCTGGTCGCGACGAATGACGTGTACTTTGGTGCGCCAGCGGGGAGAGAACTCCACCGTGCCCTGCGTGCAATCGCCACGAACACGACATTGGGCACTCTTTCGGAGGACGAGCTCGCGCCGCCGGAATGCTGGTTCATTGGCCATGAGGAGTTCCGACAGTGGTTCAGGCATGTTCCGCAAGCGCTGCGCGCACGTGAAGAGATTATCGCATCCGTGGATGTACGTTTCGACACGGAATCATCGAAATTCACGCGCTACCCCGATCTTCCCGATGCGCAGAAAGCGATGCGCTTGCGCTCGCTTGCGGAGGACGGATTACGCTTCCGGTATTCTTCCGACACTGCGGAGGCACAGCGGCGCATGGAGAAGGAGCTGGACATTATCCGTGCGCTGGGCTTCGTGGACTATTTTCTCGTCGCCTGGGATCTGATTCGTTTCGCCCGTTTCCGCGGCTATCCATATGTCGGAAGAGGATCCGGAGCAAACAGTATCGTTGCGTACTGCCTGCAAATCACGAATGTCGATCCCATAGAACTGGATCTTTTCTTTGAGCGCTTTCTCAATCCCGAGCGAAAATCTCCGCCCGACTTCGACATCGATTTTTCCTGGAGAAACCGCGACGATGTGATCGCCTACGCTCTTTCGAAATACGGCAGTGAGCGCACCGCGATGATCTGTACCATCTCCACCTTCAATCCGCGCGGTGCGCTGCGCGAGATCGGGAAAGCGCTGGGTTTCAGCGCCGCGGAGATCAAGCAGGTCACCGCCATGCTGCCGGGCTACGGTTCGGCGCACGATTTCAATGATGAGAACAGCCCCTTCCGCAAACATATGGGACCGGTACTGAACTCTCCGTACGGCAAGGAATGGGCCCGCTATGCGAAGGCATTGCTGGATTTTCCGAATCATTACGGCATTCATTCCGGAGGCGTCATCCTTGCTCCGGAGGTTATGACGCGTTACACCGCGACACAAATTGCGCCGAAAGGCGTGCGCATCACACAGCAGGACATGTACTCCCTCGAGGACTGGCGTCTGGAGAAGCTGGATATCCTCTCCATCCGCGGTCTCGGGACCTTCGAAGACACCATGTTCGAAGTGAAACGGCGCAGCGGTGTGTTGCCGCCGATACAGGATTACAAAATCGCCTGTCGTGATACGAAAACACGTGAGATCATGCGCAAGGGAGAGACTGTCGGCTGCTTCTATGTCGAGTCGCCCGCGATGATACAACTGCTGAAAAAGCTGCGTACCGATACGTTTGAAATGCTCACCGCCGCAAGTTCCATCATCCGCCCCGGTGTGGCGCAGTCCGGTATGATGCAGGCCTTCATCGAGCGCTATCATGACCGGTCCAAAATCGATCCTCCGCATCCCGCGATGGCGGAACTGTTGAAAAGCACCTACGGCGTGATGGTCTATCAGGAAGACGTCATCAAGGTGGCGCATTTCATCGGCAAGCTGAGTCTCGGCGAAGCCGACCTTCTGCGCAGAGCCATGTCCGGAAAGATGCGCTCACGCGAAGCGATGCGCGCGCTCAAGCACACTTTCTTTATCGGTTGCGCCCGGCAGGGCATAGGCGAGGATGTGAGCGCGGAGATTTGGAGGCAGATGGAATCCTTTGCCGGCTACTCTTTCTGCAAGGCGCACTCGGCGTCCTACGCCGTGCTGTCCTTTCAGGAGGCCTGGCTCAAGGCGCATTATCCGGCACTGTTTCTTTGCGCCGTTCTGAACAATCAAGGCGGCTACTACCGTCCCGAAGTGTACATACAGGAGGCGAGGCGGCTGGGCCTGGCGATACTGCTCCCCGATGTCAATGCCAGCGATCAGCTCCACACCTGCCCCAACGACCGCACGATTCAGCTCGGTTTCCTGCACATCAAAGGGCTGACCGAACGTACCCAAGAGGCATTACTGCGGGAGCGACGTGAGAACGGACGTTACGTCAGCTTCGAGGATTTTCTCGAGCGTTCCGGTGCGACCTTCGACGACGTGAGTACTCTTGTTCGTTGCGGCGCATGCGATACGCTGGAGCAGAAGCGCGGAGCGATGCTGGTGAAAACGAAGCTGTTCTTCAACAGGCAGGGGAGCACTTCGGCGACGCAATCACTTCAGCTCGGGCTTCCCGGCTTCGACGCCGAGCTGCGGCGTCTCAAGGACTATTCGCCCGAACAGATCGCGCAGATCGAACTGGAGACATTTACCTACACGGTGAGCACGCATATTCTTTCGCATTTCAAGGAGCAATTGCGCGATACCATTACGGCAACGGAGCTCGAGCGCCACGTCGGCAGGCGGGTCTCCGTCGGCGGATGGATGATCGCCGCGAAACTCTCCCGCACGAAAAAGGGAGAGCGCATGATGTTCATCAACCTGGATGACAGTACCGGGCGTATCGATGTGGTGCTGTTCCCGAAATGCTTCGATGCCCATGCGCATTTATTACGGACAGCAGGACCTTTTATTATCACCGGCGTTGTCAAGAAGGAATACGGAGTGGTTTCGCTGATCGGGGAGAAGGTCGCACTCCTGACGCAGAAGTGACATGCTCTCTCGCCCTGCGTTTGCCGCATGCCGTTTCGTCTCCTGTATCGCAGATACCGGAAAGGGAACAGCCGCACCCCCGATGTTGTGCGCCAAGGCGATGTCCGTTGTTCCGTCCGCGGCACGTCCCGCAGCATGGGAACTCTCTGTCCTGAACTCGGTCTGAAAATTGATGAAAAAATCCTTATATTGCATTGAGATATCGCCGTTCTGAATCCGTATGTATCACTCCTTTTGAAATGGTCTTCGTGATTCGCGCTTCCTCATTCTCAATGCTCGTCCTTCTTCTAGTCGCCGGCAGCAGCTATGACGCCGCCTCGGCGATGAAGAGCGTCGCCGCGGACAGCGGCACCTCCAAACAGCGAGAGATCGAGGAGTACTTCGAGGGCATAGCATCGTACTGGCGGAGTGATCCGGCGACAGGCGCAACGAAAGCCCTGGAGGAAATCCGGCTCGCGACACGACGGAAGGACAGTGTTGCACTCGGTTTCGCGTGGTGCGCGCTCGGTATCAATCAATGGGGCATGGGACAGAATGTTGAAGCGGCCCGATCCTATATGGCCGGCATCGGGATTGGGAAGAAATGGGGAAACCGGCGCCTTCTCGCGAAATCGTACAACAATCTGGGACTCCTCTACTTCGCGCTGGGGAGTATGACGGAGGCGAAATCCCTGTTCTTTCAGGCTGCCGCTTTACGAAAAGCGCTGGGTGATTCCGCCGGACTCGGCCGTGTGCGCATGAATCTCGGATTGGTGGCAAGGAGAGAAGGCCACCTCGATTCGGCGATGATGCTCTTCAGCAGCGCGCTGCGACTGATGATAGCCGTTTCCGATTCCGTGAACATTGCACGGGGTCGCCACTATGTGGGTGAATGTCATGCAGCGCAAGGCAGGTACATGCAGGCCGTTTCCTGGTACTCCCGTGCGGATTCCGTATTCCGTCTGATCTCCGACAGAATGGGGCGTGCGCTCTTGTATGTCGATTTGGCGAAAGCGCGGAAAGCCACCGGAGATGCGATCCGGGCCCGGCGGGATGCGGAAAGAGCATTCAGGATGGGGACGGAGTTACAGGCACCTTTCGTGCTGCGGGAGTCGGCTGAGGTGCTCCAGGAACTGTACGCTTCCGCCGGTGCGTATCGGCAGGCCTATCACATGCTTCGTCTGTCCGCGCAGTACGCCGACAGTCTGCGGCATGAATCAACGATGCACGCACTGACTGGCCTGGAACTGCGGAACGCGCTGGAGCAGGAACGGCAAGCGGAACTGTCGCAGGCGCGACGCAGGGAAGATCGCGCACGCGAGGAATTGCGCCGAGCACGCGTCGTCCGCAATATCACCGTCGTAGGATTGTTTCTGGTGCTCGCCGTCGCCATCGGTCTTGCCCTCGGGATACGGCATGTCCGGCGTGTGAACACCATCGTTACCGAGAAGAAACGGGAGATCGAAGAGATGAACGAATTGCTTCGGCGACACGATCTCTCGCGCGAACGACTGTTTTCCATCATCGGTCATGACCTTCGGGGCCCGATGGGCAGCATTGTCGAGATATTCTCGTTGTTGAGCGAGCGAGGCCATGAATTGACCTCTACGGAGAAAGAGCAACTGTGGGAGGTGATTCGCGCATCCGCCGAGGCGTCCTTCGAGTCGCTCGAGAACCTGCTGCACTGGTCCCGCTCCCAGCGTGGCGACTTGAGGTGCTCGCCGACGAGTCAGCCCTTGCGGCACGTTCTCGATGCCACCCTCGCTATCTTGTCTCCCGCGGCACAGCGCAAAGGCATTACGCTTGAAACGACGGGGAATTGGGAAACGACGATGCTCCATGACCGATCCATCTTGGTCGTGGTGCTGCGGAACTTGCTTTCGAATGCGCTGAAATTCTCCGACAGCGGCGGGGTAGTAGTGCTCGATGCGTCAGTGCAGGAAGGAAATATTCGAATATCGGTGCGCGACGCGGGGATCGGGATCGTTCCGGAGCGATTGGAGGAAATTCGTCAACGCCGTGGAGGTGTGCTCTCGGAAGGGACTACCGGAGAAGAGGGCACGGGACTGGGTTTGGAACTCTGTCAGAGTTTACTCCAATGTCATGGGGGACATTTGGAAATTCAATCGACAGTGGGGAAAGGAAGCGAGTTCACCGCGGTGATACCCTCGCAGGAACAGCGGCAGTCGGAATGACGCAACTGCGAGCTTTGCCGACGCATGCCGGTGTGCGAGGCTGGGGACCACGCCTTTCTCCTCTTCCTTCGCGCAAATGGTCATATCAGGAGCTGTAACCCGAGGAGAAAATGGAGTTCGCCGTAATCCCATTGCAAATCGCGATCCGGATTGCCGGGAACGCGTACTGCGCCGTCGAGCCAGCCGGCGCCATAGCGTGCTGTCAGGTCCAGCACCATACCCCGGCTGAGCAGATATCCCATGCCCAATCCCGCATTGATGCCGACGCCGTTTCCCGTTGACGTCGTTTTCGGCAACACATACACCGACGTACTTTCCTCGTTCTCCTCGTTCTGACGGACATAGCCGATGGACAACTCCAGTGCCGTGTACCACCGCATGCTCGCAGGGATGTACCAGCGAGCCCAGGGACCGACGAAAAGACGGTTTGCGTAGTCGCGCGACCGGAAGTTTACCGGGTTCGGATCTGGTTGATAGGATTCGGAGCGGTGCTCCCAGGCGAACTCACCACCAATTGCGAGATGACGTAAAACGAAGAATCCGTTTCGCGTTGAAAACTGAAGGACCTCACGCTCGGTCTCACCACCGATCCGCACACCTCCGGAGCCCTGATCCATGTCCGCAGAGGAGTGCGAACTCTGAAAGAATCCGGCGATGCTGTACGTGTAGCGGTACATGCGCATCATCGACTGCCCATGCCCCGACTCGACTCCGGCAAACGCGAGTATGATGATCATCAGAGAAACGTGCGTCTTCATGCGGGCTCCAAAGATAGTGGTGTGACGGTAAGGGACGTCAGACTCCGAACAAATTGTATCACAAAGTACCGAACTTGTGCCTTTGTGTGCAACCGTCAACAGTGCTCAAGCAATTGCGCCACTACGAAAAGGAGCAGGCCCCTGAACCATTCGTTCAAGGGCCTGCGTTGGATTGGCGGAACGGAGCGTCATGCTCCATTCCAAGCTTCCGCATCATCGATTACTTTTTGACCTTTATCGTGCAGCCGATGGCCTTTGTGAATGTGGTGGACGGCTCACTCCCTTGCAGGAGGGCGTTAATGGCCGAGGAAAGGTAGGGCTGCTTCACATCATCCGGTTCCTTATGATTGTCATCGATGGCTCCGATGTAACGCACGATCAAATCCCCACCGTTTCGCTGCAGCAGGTACACATGCGGAGTGCGCGTCGCTCCGTATACCGGATACACCTTCTGTCCTTCATCGAACAGATAGGGGAAGGTGAAACCCTTTTCGCTCGCTCTTTCCTGCATCTTCTCGAAGCTGTCTTCGGGCTGCACTGCGGGATCATTCGGGTTGATGGCGATCACCGGAAAGCCCATGGGCTTGTACTTTTTATCGAGCTCGATGATGCGATCTTCGTACAGCACGGAATACGGGCAGTGGTTGCAGGTGAATATCACGATGAAGCCCTTGGCATCGGGGTAATTCGCCATGGACACCATGGCTCCATCCACGTTCATGAGGGTAAAATCTGTGGCCTTGTCGCCGACCTCATAACCGCCGGCGATACCCGTGGAGACTGCAAGTGCAAACACGAACATGAAAGCGAACAGGAACCGTTTCATATGGCTACTCCATGAATGATTCTACAAGTTGGAAAAGTTCATCGCGGGTGAAAGTTTGCTCACGAAATACGCGTTTTTCGCCTCTGAACACCAAGGTTGCGGGAATGGCTCCGGACCATGACGGATCCACCTGGTCAATCCACGAATTGGCATCGGGATCGTCGAGCACCACCACGCGGGATTGAATATCGAAGCGTTTCAGAAAGGGGAGCAAGCGTGACGTGAGTTGTTTACGAAAATCCAGACTGACGAGCAGGACACGGAGGGGTTTGTCGGTCTTTTCTTTCGTCAATGCTTCGAAATACGGCAGTTCCTCGACACACGGTGCACACCAGGTCGCCCAGAAATTCACAACATACGTCGTGTCGTTCTGTTCGCTCAGAAGCGGTCGTAATCCATCGAAATCGTAGATGGGCACCGAGCGGGCACCATCCTGAATGACGTCTGGCGTACCCGACTGCGCCGACGCACGCAGCACGCTCATTATCAGCATGACCGCGATGGCTGTGGCGAAGAGGAAATGTTTTCTAAAATTGTGCATAAAAAACACAACAGCCGGGAAGCGCACTGCGTTCCCGGCCGGTGACGGTCATTGCATTCGAACTATTTCCCCAGAATAACGCTGCGTGAGAAATCCCCGTCGGCTGTCTGCAGCTTCACCGCGTAACTCCCGGCGGAGAGTCGGGAGCCGTCGAGACTGAACGTATGCTCACCCGTCGCCAATTCGGACGCCGCATAGATTCTTTCAATGGTGCGGCCCTGTTCATCGCTGAGCAGCAACTCCACCGGACCCGGCTTGTTGACTCCCACCGATATCACGTAGGTGTTCATACGTCCCGAAGGCTCCGGAACCACGGAAAACGATCGGATTGCACTGTTGAGACGCGCAACGATGATGTCCGAGTACACAATTTCTCCATTTCTGCCGTGAATACGCAGCAGATACCGGACGTCCTCCGCTGGCACATTGCGGTCAAGGAAGGTGTAGGTTTGCGGGAGACGGCCGTTCACCGCGGCGACGAGACCAATACGTTCCCATCCGCGGCTGGCGGATGACGCACGCTGAATCTCGAACGTCAGCAGATCCTGCTCATTCTGTGTCAACCATTCCAAGAGAACGTTTCTGCCTTGCCGGGTGCCGGTGAATTTCCCGATTTCGGCAACGGGTGAGCCGTTGTCCAGCGTGAGGATCGCTGCCTGCGTTTGTTTTCCGCCGGTCACGAAATCAGGCAGCAGCTGTACCGACTCCGTGAGCGCGGCGAGCAGCATGCTCGCAAGCACCAGCGGCATCGTATATCGAGTTGTTCCGAGAGCGTCCATACTTCTATGCATCAATGTGAGGTCTGCCACGAACACATTGCAACCTACCCAGCGCAATCCTACAGGACAATTACAACAACATTACAATGCTGAAAGGTTGTAATGACCATACGGCGGTATTTCTGCCGTGCAGCGGTGCGGAGTGACCGGCACGCTCTCGATGTGTTCAGCAGCTGTCGGTCTGTTGCTTGTTGTACGCGGAATGGGCATATTTTCCGCACAACCACATCCTCTTGAGGAGTGCCATCATGAATGATTCAGCGAAAGCGGAGAAAACCACGCCGCCATTGAAGCAGCGCTTGCAGCGCCTGGCCCTCCTGGCGACTTCGGCACTCGCAGTGCTTCTCCTGATCTGGATCCCCGTCTCGAATATGATCACTGACGCACGGCATCAGGATGCCTTGAGCGAGATGCGTGACCATGCTGCCGCGGAATTGGACACGCGGACGCGGTTGCTGCTCTCTACTCTGTCTGATGCCATGCGGCCCGGCCTCACCAAGGCCATTACCGAGGGAAGCGTATCGCAACTGCGCACACAACTCCTCGCGGTTCAGGGCGCTCAGCATTTGAAACTCGGCATGGTTGCCGACGGATCTGGTATCGTGCAGGTTTCCACGGATCCCCGCCTTGAGGGGAGCATCCTTGAGCCGACCTACCGTGTTCTGACATCATCACTGACACAGACCATGGTGGACACCACTGCCGCTTCGGCGTATCGCGTGATAGTGCCTCTCGAGCAGGGTGGCACAAGACTGGGCACGGCAGTTCTGGAATACGATTTTTCTGTCCGGTAAATGACCTGCGCACGCGCGCTCGTATGCATGTCCATTGCTACGAGCTTCTGAGCTGCCTCCGCCGAAGGTTGATCGATGCTTGTGCGTCGGGGCCGACTGCACGGCCCCGCCCACGGACACGGAGGTGTGCTCCCCGAGTGCTTCCGTGACGAATGGGGCCAGGGGCTGCGTGTTCCTCGTACACCGCGCCGGTGTGAGACCATGGAAGTTTCCCGGTCTTTCTGTTTGATTCCCCGGACTGGCCTGAGGATGAGAAGCTGTGAGCGGGAGGTTTTCGGGGATTCAGGAAGTCGTTCGGGTAACCTCGTTGCTCCGGTGATTTGGATTTAAGAACATTTTTGCTGATTTTCCTCCTTCCAGTTCCCGAACATGTCACACATTTGCGAAAGCGTACACCGTGAGCGACACCGCCGCGTCTGCCCGAATTCTTGTGGTAGATGATGAACCCGATCTTGAATTACTCGTTCGCCAACGATTCCGGAAGAAAATCAGGGAGGGCGAATATGACTTTATGTTCGCCGCCAACGGCAAGGAGGCATTGGATCATGTGCTGACGCAGGCTCCGCTCGACGTCATACTCTGCGACATCAATATGCCTGTGATGGACGGTTTAACCTTCCTGAACAAACTCACGGAGCTGGAGCACGTCGACTTTCGGGCGGTCATTGTCTCCGCCTATGGCGATATGGAAAATATCCGCGTCGCAATGAATCGCGGCGCATTCGACTTCGTCACGAAGCCCATTGATTTTTCCGATCTCGAAGTCACCATAGAAAAAACACTCGGACACGTGCGCCAGCTCCGCGAAGCCAGATTGGCCCGCGAGCAATTGACCAAGCTCCATCGCGAACTCGAAGTCGCTCATCACATACAGCAGGCCATCATCCCGCGGAAGTTCCCCGCATTTCCGGACAGACAGGAATTCGACATTTACGCCGAGATGCGGCCTGCACAGCATGTGGGTGGCGACTTCTACGATTTTTTTCTGTGCGGTGAGAATCAGCTCGGTGTCGCTATCGGGGACGTTTCGGGCAAGGGGGTGCCGGCCGCTCTGCTCATGACCGCATCCCGCGCCCTGTTGAAATCACTCGCCCTCCGCGGCTTACCGCCAGGCGAATGCCTGTCCCTGCTCAACGCCCATCTTTGCTCGGAAAATATCTCCTCAATGTTCGTTTCCCTGTTCTATGGCGTACTGGATTTTTCTACCGGCCGCTTTCAGTATGCGACCGCCGGACACCAACTCCCGTTCCGAATCGGGAGACATTCGTTCTCGCGTATGGAACGAACACACGGAATGGTGATCGGGGTGTTTGCGGCAGGGGAGTACGAGACGGGTGAGGTGACACTCGAATCGGGTGATCATCTTTTTCTCTACACGGATGGAATAGACGAGGCATTCAACACCGGCGAGGAGGAGTACTCGGACGAGCGCCTGGAGCGTCTGCTTCGACAACCGGATCATGGTGGTGTGCAACAGCTCGTGAAAACGGTGATGGAAGACGTAGTGTTGCACGCCAATGGACGAGCCCAATCGGATGATATGACCATCCTCGCCCTCGAGTACCGGGGTGGAGTCCCGTCCTGAAATAGCGAATGAATTCATAAAACATCAACTCTCCGGAGGACCTGGTATGAAAACCACACGTACGCAGTTTTTTCAGCATGTGCCCGCCATGCTTGTTCTCGCGATGGCATTGTTTCTCCTTTCGTGTCAGGGGAAAAAGGAGGAAAGCACTGATGGTGGCAAGGTCTGGAAGATCACGATGATCAAGTACGAGGATCTTCAGCAAACTGAAGAAGCCGAACGTGGTTTTCGAGACGGGCTTACGGATGCCGGTCTGAAGGACGGCTACGATTACACCATCGAATCCCGCAGCGCACAGGGAGATATTCCGACGGTCATCGCGATGTTGGATGCTGCCGCGGCGGACGGTACGAACATGCTCGTCTCGCTTCAGACCCCGACGCTGCATTCCGCTGTGCAACGTGGCGTCGGAATTCCTCTGGTGTTCATGGTGGTCGCGAATCCTTTCGTGATCACGAATGTGGGAAAGAGTGATAGTTCACACTTGCCATTTCTCACGGGTGTGTACACGAACACGACGTTTAAAACCATGCTTCAGCATATCAAGGCATGCATACCAAATGTCAATAAAATCGGGACGCTGTATTCCTCCTCGGAATTGAATGCGATGTTCTATCGCAGCCAGTTACAGAACGCCGGCGCGGCAGAGGGCTTGAGTGTGGAGACCGTTGGCGTTGTGTCCAAAGAGAGTGTGGGAGCGATGACCGAGCTGCTGATTTCATCCGGTATCCAGGCGATTTGTCAGATTGAGGACAATCTTACGAGTGCCGCGTTTCCTGGCCTTATCAAAGCCGCTGCCGCAGCGAAAATCCCCGTCTTCGCCTTTGTCAACAAGCAGGCGGAACAGGGCGCTGTTTTGACGCTTGCCCCGGATTATATCGTCGGTGCGAAGCAGGCGGCGCGTCAGGCCGCGCAAATCATTCGGGGAGAAAGCCCGGCAAAGATCCCTTTCCAGCGTATCACGAAATTCGATCTTATCGCAAACAAGAAGGCAGCCCAGGCCGCCGGACTCACACTACCCGCAAGCGTACTTGCTCGTGCGGATAGAGTGATAGAGTGACACCACAACCACCGTGGGAATAGCGCCGGCCGTGTGCCGGTCGATGGTATATGGATATACAACGAAAGTCCACAGGCAAGGCCACGTTGCTGGAAGTCAGCGGCAAACTGGATGCATATTGGTCCGGTGCCTTGAGCCAGGAGATTGAGGCCTGTGTGCACGGAGGGTCGAGCGAGATCGTTCTCGATCTGGCCGGGGTGGATTTTATCAGTTCCGCGGGGTTGCGCGTGCTCCTCATCTGGCTCAAACAGATGAAAGCCATCAATGGCAATTTCCGTATTGTCCGTCCTTCTGCCGAGGTCGTGAGTATCCTGGACATGTCCGGCCTTTCAGAGCTGCTTCTGACAGCAGCGGGTGAGGGAGAAAGCGGACAGATCACTCCGGAGTCGCCATTCGCCGGGGGACGCGGCAGGTATGCGGTCGTTCCATTGGCTGAGGTTCCGGAAGGCGCTCTGGATGTTGTCACCCCGCCGTCAGCTTCGCCGAACGATGGATCTTTTCCCCTTGTGCGTTATTCCGCCAAACGAATAGGTATCGGAATTGGTGCTTTCGGTGATCTGCGGAGTGGAAGCGCCTCCCGATTCGGGGAGTTCCTATCCACGTCCGGAATAACCGTCTGCTTACCCACCGACGGACGAGGCCATCCGGACTATATGACAGAAGATGGTGCCTTCGTACCCACCATTTCCACCTATTCTGGTATTTCATCCGATGCGGATTACACGCAGATGGTGTTGTTCGAGGCCGCCGATGCCGGCAGTGGTATCCCTCTCTCCGCGCTGGCACAGCTTGCAATACAGACTTCCGGGGCCGAATCGGCGATGCTCCTGATTATCGCGGAAGCCGCTTTTCTGATCGGTGCCGCGACAAAAACATCCCCCGTGAATGCAAAGGATTTGTTTTCATTCCCCGGCGTACGTGAGAGCATGTATTTCACGGCCGAACCTTCATCAGAGAATACCATCGCCGTGGTCTGCGGGCTCGTATCAACGCGTGCATTTCCTTACGTCAGACCGATGACCGGTCAGTCCGGCATTTATGGACATTTCCATGCCATATCCTTTTCACGCCGGCCGTTGCCTTCCGGAATATTCGATCCGAAAGCGTTGGTACGCAAACTGTTTGATGAGGAGCGCATACAGGCGCTTCTGCACCTTCTGACGGATGATCGCCAAACCTCTGCGGTCGTCGAAAGTGAGTTCACGCGCGGCAGCGTGTGGATGCATCCGGTTCAGACAAGCGGAGGGGGTGGAGCATGATCAGTGTGATCATCGGAGGGCTGCTGATCGGTTTCATTCTGACGCCCCTGGCGTTGGGGGTGTTCATCAGCTATCGCATGCTGCGATTTCCCGACCTCACTGTGGATGGTGCTTTTGCCTGCGGTGCCGTGGTATCCGCACGGATGGTATTGTATGGCTGGGACCCTTTGAGCGCGACGCTTCTGGGGATGTGTGGTGGAGCGGTCGCCGGATTGCTGACCGGCCTGCTGGCAACACGTTTCGGCATCCGCCGTCTGCTCGCAGGCATCCTCGTCATGACGGCGTTGTACAGCGTGAATCTGTACATCCTCGGGAAACCATCGCATGCCTTCAATGAGGAAATAACCCTGTATAACTGGGCGCGGGAGGTCGCGGTGTGGTTCTTCGGTCCTGAACCATCGGTCATTCTCCTTGGGTCGAGGATATTCACCGTGAAACTGGTCAGTCTGGTCTTTGCCGGCTGTACTTCCGTTCTGATCGTGGCAGGCTTGTACTGGTTGTTCAAAACGCAGTATGGTCTTGCAATGCGCGCAGCTGGTGACAATCCCGAGGCAGCCGCGGCGATGGGAGTGAATGTTGAACGCATGGTCATCATCGCCCTGGCTTTGGCAAACGCTCTTGCCGCGCTGTCGGGAAGTATTTTCGCGCAGGAACTCGGATCAGCCGGATTCGACCTCGGCCTCGGGATGATTGTGACCGGACTTGCCTGTGTCATCGTGGGAGGCGCGCTGTTTCGAAGGAGTCGCTTCAGCATGCAGCTTGTGGCCACCGTTATCGGTACGCTGCTCTATCGGCTGATCATCTCCCTCTTGCTGCTCGCGGGCGTTGTCAGTACGGATTTGCGACTGTTCACCGCAGTCTTTGTTTTACTCGCACTCCTTGTACCTTCGGCGTTGGATCGCTGGCTGCGCCAAGGCCAGGTGCCGGTGAAGGGGGTGCAGTGATGCTCGTGCTGCGCGCGCTTACCAAGGTGTTTAGCACCGATGCCGGCGACAGAATAGCAGCGCTGGATGGTATCGATCTCACGGTGCCCACGGGGCAGTTCCTTGTCATCGTGGGCACTAACGGTTCAGGAAAAACAACGCTGATGAACGTGATAGCGGGATCGGAGCACTGTGATGCCGGATCCATAGTTCTGGACGACCACAACATCACCGAGCTTACCGGGTATCGTCGCGCGGCGATGATTGGACGGGTGTTCCAGGATCCGATGCGTGGTACCATACCCGAATTGACCGTCGTGGAAAATCTCGCTCTCGCCGCAAGTAAGACCGTACCCCGCGGATTCAGGATCGCCGTCGGGAGGCAGTTCCGCGAGGAATGTCACCGCAAACTATCCGCGCTGGGGATCGGTTTGGAGTCAAGATTGCAGCAACGTGTTTCGACCATGTCCGGTGGACAACGACAGGTGTTGAGTCTTGTCATGGCCGCCTGGCACCGTCCCGCGCTGTTGCTGCTGGATGAACATACGGCGGCGCTCGATCCGAAAAGTGCCGATCTCGTTCTGAAGATGACGCAAAGCATTATCAGCAGGGAAAAAGTCACGGCCATCATGGTGACACACTCGATGCAACAGGCCGCGCGTATGGGCGACCGGTTGATCGTGATGCATCGCGGTAGCATCGTCCGCGACATCTCCGGAACAGAGAAGCGCTTGCTGCGTTCACCGGAGTTGCTCGAAGAATTCGAAGCGCTGAGAAGCAGCGATCTGATTGATGAGAGTGTCTCGGGATTGTTACGGAGGCAGTATATCTGAACCGACGGTATGATGATGGCGATGGCGAACGGCCGTACGTTCCGTACCGTTCCACAGCCTTTGCCGGGTTGACAGCACTGCCTGGTATGACGGAGGACAAAATATGAAAAGATACCATACTCGATATGTACGCAGACGAAAGAAAGCCGATGTGCATGCCACACCGGGGAGCGGAGAACGCCTGGAAACGCTGCAAGCGGACTGTGCCCATCTCCGCCTGGTGGTCGAGTCGCTGCAGATGAAACTCATCTCCACCGATGCGCTCGCCGCGCTTGGGCAACTTACCGCCGGAATCGCGCATGAAATCCGCAATCCGATAAACTTCGTGAACAACTTCGCCGAAGGACTCGTCGACCTGGCAGGGGAATTGCGGGAAGAAATTGAGGGCATGAGCGTGGCGGCTGACGCCTCCCGTGCAGCTGTGTCGCTGCTCCTCGAAGAGATGATAACGAGCGCGCAGAAAATTCGTGAACACGGCGGCCGGGTCGAGAGCATTGTTCGGAGCATGCTTCTGCAGGCACGTGGCCAACAGGGGGTGAAGGAGCAGGTGGAGCTCAATGCGTTTCTGGAACAGTACGTTTCGCTCGCCTTCCATGGGATGCGTGCTCAGGTGCAGGATTTTTCCGTGCGCATCGAGCGATCCTATGATCCCCATGTGGGCTCGATTTCCCTGTCCCGACAGGGGATGGCGCGTGTCTTTATCAACCTGCTGAACAACGCGTTTCAGGCGGTGGAGGAAAAGAAAAAAACGGCGGGAGAAGCCTACGAACCTGTGGTACGTGTAGGGACGCTGAAAACGGAGAACGGGTGCTCGATCAGCATCGAAGACAATGGCCCCGGTGTTCCCCTGCATCTCCGCGAGAAAATTTTTGAACCGTTCTTCTCCACGAAAGATGCCGCCTCCGGCACCGGTCTCGGCCTCCCGTTGAGCCACACGATCATTGTGGATGATCACAACGGTGCCCTCACCTGCGAGGAGTCGCGTTTCGGCGGCGCGTTGTTCCGTGTAGCGCTTCCGGATGACGGGCGGGAATGATCAGAAACAGTGCTCGCTGAACGGCCTCAACTCAGCTTCACTTCATCAAGTACCGGCAACAGGATGATGAATTCCGTGAATTCATCATCGCGGGATTCGACTTCAATTCGCCCGCCATGCTTTTGAACGATGATGTCGTAACTGATGGACAGGCCCAGACCCGTGCCTTTCCCGCTGTCCTTCGTCGTAAAGAAGGGATCAAAGATGCGCTTCTTAACATGCTCGGGAATACCGGGACCGTTATCTCTGATGCGGATTTCAATGTCTTTGTTCTTCACGGCGCTGGCAATTTGGATGACCGGCTGATAGTCCGCATCGTGCAGGCTGCGTTCGCAGACCGCGTCCAGCGCGTTGTTGAGAATGTTGACGAACACTCTGCTCACATCCTGTGGCACGATGTTGATGACGGGGAGTGCGGGGTCGAGCAGGAGGTCCATGCGTGGTTTGCATAACGCACCTTCCGATCGCACGCCATGAGCCGCCAGTCGAGAGGCGTCGGTGAGGAGTGTGTTGACATTGGCGTATTGACGCGTTTCCGACGAAGACCGTGCATGCATCATCATGCTGCGCACGATTCCATCCGCGCGTGCTCCATGTTCATGTATTTTGCTGACGCTTTGACGCAGATCAGCCATGATCGCCTTTTTCTCCTCCACATTATCCGAGCTCTGATCCAATTCATCGAGCAACTCGATGGAGCCCTGTGCGAAATTGTTGATGAAATTCAGCGGGTTCTGGATTTCGTGTGCAATACCTGCCGTCAGTTGTCCCAATGAGGCGAGTTTCTCCTGGACGACCAGTTGGTTCTGCATCGCGCGAAGTTGTTCATTGATGCGGGTCTTCGACTTATTTGCCGCATAGAGGAAGAACGAGAAGACGAGGACAAGCAAAAAGGCAACGGAGGCGCCGATGGCGATCATGCGTTCCAAGCGGCGGGTTTGCTCGAGGAGCTCGTTGCGTTCCTTCTGGAAATCCACCTCATGTTTCAGATCATTGAGCCGGAGATCCTTCGCTTTGGCATCACTGAGAACACTGTCCTTCATCATGGCGAAGAGAGTGTGGGCCTTATAGGCCTGCTCGTAGTTTCCCAAGCTCGCGTAGGTCAGCGCAATTTCCTGATAGGTCTCTTCGATTTGCTTAAGATCGTGTACCTCCTTATTGAGTTCCAGTGCCTCGCTCAGGTACTCGATCGCGTCCAGGTAGCGGCCGGTTTTTCGATGGATCGAACCGACACTGAAAAGAGAATTTGCCGTCCTTCGCTTATCGTGATGCTTGCGTCGGATGTCGAGGGCCTTCTGATACCAGTCGAGTGCTTCCGTGTACTCGCCACGCTCATCGTAGAGATACCCCAGGTTGTAGTATGCGATCGAAACGCTGAGCTCGTCGTTCAGCTTTTTGAAGAGGTCGACAACTGTTTGCAGATTGACGAGTGCGTTTTCCCAATCCCGGAGTTCGATGTAAATCATACCGAGGTTCAACCGGGGGTTTGCGATCTGGAACGGATCCGTCGGCTTCTGTGCCAACGCCGAAAGAAACATATCACGCGCTTCTTCACTGTTTCCCAGTTCTCGACGGACGAGACCGATATTCGTGTACATCGCAGCCAGGCCATTGACATCTTTCAGTTCCTCGAAGATTTTCAATGCCTTCCAGGCGGGATCAACTGAGCCGGGATAATCACCGATCACGGTGTGGATAACGTGGATGTTACGCAACGCCCATGCCTGCCCCTCCCGATACTGTGCGTCAACAGCCATGGAGTACGCCTCCTTGGCAATCTTCATGGCCTCCATCGGTTCAACATGCCGAAGTTCCCAGGCGAGATCATTCATCGTCTGAACCCGCATCGTCGGATCGGTATACGTATCAATCCTCGCCCGGATGCTGTCAATTGATCGTGGCTGTGCCTGAACGGAGAGGAGTCCGATAAGCAGACAGATCACGAGGATTCCAATTGTCTTCGTCATTGCGCCCTCCAGGTTCGTATTGCCACGCGTTCGATGTGACGATGAGTGTCGCCCGCTGAAATAAGTAGAACTGAATCTCTCCTAAAATATGAACGAATTATCCGGAATGCAAGCTGAGCGGGAAGGACGTATTCCGTTGCATCGCACTATCTGAAGCAAAATGCCGCGTTCAGCCCACTGTGTGCTCTGGTACAATGCATTTGCATGTTGGAGATGTTGCTCGTATATTGCTGATTGTTATTCAGTGCAATTCGAAACAGCGTTCTTCCATCCCCGCAAGGGTATCACAGACGGATTTCTCCGGCGTTCCCGCCCGGATGTATCTGTAGGATTGTATGACTTGTGGACCGTGGAGTGAAACGACCAGCGGATTGCATTGCGGGTGCCCGAAGTCCCATGTTCGCGTTTCCCGGTTTTTCAACAGAGGTCGGTGTCTCGAAATTTCTAGTATACCCACTGATATCAGGAGTTTCCGCATGCTTCAACATCGTTTTCCGCTGCTTTTTATCGCTGTTCTGCTTTTCGCAGCCGGCTGTAAGTCGGTCCCTGACACGGAAATGCTCACCACCACAAAGAGATTGTATTTTCGGTGGGAGCCCAATGCGTCCGTTCCTGGAGGAGGAATTATCGTCGGCAATGATCGCGGTGAAGGCAGCAACGGTAGAATTACCGTCGAGATCCCGATTCCCGAGCCCGGTAGCACGGGTGATATTGAACTGACGCACGAGAATCTTATGCATATGACCATCACGATAACGACAGATGAAGGTGAGACAATGTCGTTCGATGATTCTCATATCGCGACTGCGACGTATCAGTTCACCTTCACTCATACGTTCGACGATGGCAGTAGCGCAAACGTGGTGGTGAGCCACCAAATGCCGGAATAGCAAGTTCGCCATCGCCGCTTTTGAATTGAAACGGGTACCCGCGACGGAGCTGTCGCGTCGCGGGTGCTGTTTGTAGCCCTGAAGTCTCGGCGACAACACCAGGCTCATGGTATGGACGGAGATATTCTCTCGGCTGCGAAACAAAGGCCGTCCTCGAAATCACCGTCTACACCGGTCCGCTTGACCAGCGTGTTTTTCCCTGGACCATACTTCGATATGTCCGCGCAAACGGCGCCGGACAGAGTGATACCACATACATATCCAGGAGGTATTTATGGTGCTCAACGCAAGCGAATTCACCTTTGAGATCAGCGGATGCTGGCAAATCTCTCCCTTCGATCCCAATGTGAAGGTGATCGTGGTTCGGGGTGAAGGCAGCAACGGTGTGATTACTGTGAGCGTCCCTCATCCGACCAGTCCAATTCCGGATCCTCAGGAGCTGTCTGTACAAAACATCAGCAACTTCGATCTCATCGTGCATACCTCGCCTACCACGGCTACGCATTACGACATGTCCTCGCTTGAAACCGACAAGTTCCTGGTGTTGTTCTCTCTCACCTGGCCGGCCGGCGAAGTAGTCAACTACCGTATCCGTGTGAACTGCTGAGAGCTTCCTCGAAGCACACTGCGCACCCGTCTGCGGACCCCGGGGTCCCTTCCGGTGCGATCGAAAGATTGCCGACTTTGCTGCGGATATACTGCTCCGGCGATGGGGGATGGACCCGAAATCCATTCCCCATCGCTGTTTGTTTCTCTTCCTTACCCCAAGGACGAGCAGGCGGATTACCAGTTGAGTTTTCATACAGAAAAACTGCGAGCGCTTGCAACGCAGCAATCCTCTCCGTATATTTCCTTGTTCGTTTACACTCAATACCCACCCGACTCCTTGCATGCCGTTACCCTCCGGCATACAGCATCGCCAGTCGTCGGTGCTCTCATCACGCTGTAAGCCACATTGGTTGAACAGGCACACCGTAGCACCTTGAAGTACACAATCTGGACCTCTATTTCATGGTTGCCAAGCTCAGTGTCTATATGTTGATGTGCATGTGCCTGTGGACGAGGGCATATGCCCAGGTCGTGACGTCAAACAATGGGTACAATCCACCCCCGTTCACCTACTCGATAGTACCTTCCTTCGATCTGACCGCGAACACGACTGTTTCGAAAACCAGAGAAATATACAATCTGCAGCTCGGTGGCAAATTCAAGGCGGATTTATCATACAATGTTGGCCGAGTCAATATCCGAACCCTTATCGATGCGCGCCTGGCCCAGAAGGTAAACTCCGACCGTATTCCGGAGCGTACCGATGACGATTTTGTGATGTCGGTGATCCCTTCCTTTCGTCTGTATGCGGACCGAATTCTGACGCTTGCGCTGGACATGACGATGCAGACACAGATGACCAATACCGTGGTGGACGAGAATTACAGCAAGAGGTTTTTGGATCCCGTGTTTTTCTACCAGACGCTGTATCTGGGCCATCAGTACGAGTGGAAATCGCAGGACAAGAAGGATTATTTCCTCTTCCGCCACGGACTGGGGTATGCCTTGCAGCAGACCTCCTATTCGCGATTTGTCCTTACCTCCGACCGCCTGGGCGACAGAATCGGCTCGCAAAATCCCCTGACGGAAATCCAACGCAAGGGGGGGCTCAAGTTGGAATCGGGTGTCAGTTATCTTGCGGGACTGGACTACCGAAGCGATCTGGCGGATGACCTGAAATTTCGATTCGAGAGTTTCGGTGTGATGCTCTCCAAAACGGGATTCATCGGGGATCCCGCTGAATCCCGGGCGTACTTTAAAGTCAATCCCTCACTCACCTATAAGAATTACCTGAAACTCGAGTACCGCCTTGTAACGACCTACGACAAGAATTACTCCAAGCGGCGAAAGCTCATTCAGGAACTTACTATCGGCCTCACCTATGACTTGCATAATTAACCCGGCATGAAAGTACTGTGCCGCACATATTTCCGCTAATCAAGAGGAGTTCGTACATGACAAAATCCATTCAGCTCTTGCTGATCGCCGTGGCACTCGTTGCGGTGTTCACCGACTTCGGTAACGCACTGCGTACAAAGGCCAATGTTGAAGTTCAATTCAACGCGACGTGGACCCCTGATCCGACTCTGCCCAACGGCGGTGTGATCATCGGTCGCGGAGAGGGCAGCAGCGGTGTCATTACCGTGGATATCCCGCCACTCACCTCCGTGCCCGAGACCCCGGTGCAACTGACCTGGGAGAGCGTGACCTCCATGGACATCACCGTGATCAACGAGAACGGAGTGCAAATGCATTTCGGAAACCGCGCAATCAAGCCCTCGGCATATCTCATCGAATTCACCCATGACTGGGGGAATGATGTTGTCGTGAGCTACCAGCTGCGCAACAACTACGAAGGGAACTAACGGACGCTCCCGTCCGCGAGCCCTGGACGAAACAGTGCACGGTGCATCCAGTATGCACCGTGCATCATTATTTCCGGGGCAACAGATCAGATATGTTCGAGCTATCGGTAGCCCGTATCAGCTGTCGTGCGCCACGTGTTGCTACTCCGTTGACGCGCAGAACAACGGCGTGGGTTGCGTGAACAGTCATGCTTCGGTAGCTTTGCTTCAGGACTACGACGGTCCTGTCACGCAACTATACTGAGGCCAGCACCCATGCAGGATTATGAAAAACTCGGTTCCTTCTATTTGGGCCGTGTTCTTGACAACGACAGGCAGCCGGGAGGCGAACCGCTGCTCTACGATGCGAAGGACCTCGTCACCCATGCGATCTGCATTGGCATGACAGGCAGCGGTAAAACAGGTCTGTGCATCGGCTTGCTCGAAGAAGCCGCCATCGACAGCATCCCCGCGATCGTTATTGATCCGAAAGGGGACATCGGTAACCTCCTGCTGACATTTCCGGAAATGCGGGCGGAGGATTTTCGTCCCTGGATAGACGAACAGGAAGCCGCGCGTCAGGGGCTGGATCCCGAGGCTTTCGCGGAGAAAACCGCTGAACTCTGGAAAAAAGGACTTTCTTCGTGGCAGCAATCCACTGAGCGCATCGCGAATCTGCGTGCCGCGGCAGACCTCGCAATCTATACGCCGGGCAGTACCGCGGGGCTCTCCGTGAGTCTGCTGCGTTCTTTCGCCGCACCGGCAGAAGAGGAACGGACCGATGCCGATGCCATGCGGGACCGCATTCTCGGCGCCGTGTCAAGTCTCCTCGCACTCATCGGGATAGACGCCGATCCGGTACAGAGCAGGGAGCATATACTGTTATCGAATATCCTCGACCATGCCTGGCACGATGGCCGCGATTTGAGCATGGCAGATATTATCCGCGCGGTGATGACGCCCCCGTTCGCATCCCTCGGCGTTTTCGACATCGAATCGTTCTTTCCCGAGAAGGACCGTCGCACCTTTGCGATGCAACTCAACAATGTACTCGCCTCGCCATCGTTTGCCGCATGGATGGAAGGAGAGCCGCTTGACATCGAGCGCCTGCTCTATTTGAAAGACGGCCGGCCGCGCATCTCTATCATGTCCATCGCGCATCTTTCAGACGCCGAGCGCATGTTCTTCGTCACCATGCTGCTGAACGAAGTCATCTCCTGGATGCGCCGGCAGTCAGGAAGCAGCAGTCTGCGCGCAATTCTCTATATGGACGAGATCTTTGGCTACTTTCCGCCCTCTGCGACACCACCCTCCAAAAAACCCATGCTGACTCTGCTGAAGCAGGCGCGCGCTTTTGGCGTCGGTTGTGTGTTGGCAACGCAGAATCCGGTGGATCTCGATTACAAGGGTTTGGGAAACACCGGGACGTGGTTCATCGGGCGTCTCCAGACCGAACGCGACAAGCTTCGGCTGCTCGACGGGCTGGAGGGGGCGCTGGCTTCCGCGGGACAGACGTTCAACCGTTCCGAAATTGACATCATCCTTTCCGGGCTCGGGAAGCGTGTATTCCTGATGAATAACGTACATGACGATCACCCAGTGTTGTTCGAGACACGGTGGGCACTCTCCTACCTCCGCGGACCTTTATCGAAGTCGCATATCGAAGCATTGATGGCCGGGAAAAAAGCCGGTGAGAAAAGCGCAGCCGCCCCCGCGCGTACGCCCGGTGGTGTTACCGCCTCTGCACCCGTCGAAGCAACGCGAGCACACACAACAGCTGTCGCGGGTGCGGGAGTGCTCCCCGGCGCCCCGGAAATTCACTTCCCACCTGTCGCAACGCTCGCCGGGGATTATGAAATGCTGTTCAGACCGGCGCTGTATGCCAGAACCCGTCTGCACTACGTCCATACAAAATCGGGTGTGGACGAGTGGGAAGATCACGTCCTCCTTGCAACGGTTCCCGACACTACTGACTTCGTGACATGGGAAGAGACAGCTCTGTTCCATCCGGAAATCGAATTCATACCCAACGGTCCGGACACTGCCTATACCCGGGAAGCGATCCCGGATTCCGCCGCGTCCAGGACGAGCTTTTCCACGTGGAAAAAATCCCTCGCCGAATGGATTTACCGCGACTTTGAACGTACCGTCTGGCAATGTCCCGAATTGAAACTACTCTCTTCACCGCAGGAGACGGAAGGACAGTTTCGCGTACGCGTGCAACAGAGGTACCACGAACAGCGCGATACGGCGATGGAAAAACTTCGTTCGCGTTACGCACCGCGCTATGCGCGTGCACAGGAACGCATCCGTAAAGCGGAACAGCGTGTCGATCTGCAGGAGGCGCAATACCGGCAGCAGCAGGTATCAACGGCCGTTGATATCGGATCAACGCTTCTCGGAGCGCTGTTCGGGCGCCGCTCGGGTGTGTCCGGTATCGCCCGTCGGGCAGCAACAGGCGTCGGGAAGGCGAGTCGTGCGATGAACGAACGCGCGGATGTCACGCGCGCACAGGAGGATTTGCGGAGCGCGCAGGAAGAACTCGTCATGCTGGAGGAGCAATTCAAAGATGAGGTGGCGCTGCTGCAATCGCAATTTGCCGTGGCGCCCGCCATCGAAGCCGTTGCCATCAAGCCGCGCAAAACCGATCTCTCCGTATCCGATCTCGCTCTTGCCTGGGTGCCCTGGGCGGTGCCAAAGGACCCCGGCGGAGAACCACGCATGTTACTGGAGTGAAATCGCGGCGCATCGAAGGCGAGGGAACGCGACGGGCGCGTAGGTCTGTCGGTCGAATTGCCTGGCGATGAAAAAAAGTAAGGGGATGCGTGTTGTTCGCATCCCCTGTCTGTGTTGGGAGTACTGCCGTACCGGTGCTTAACGTGCCACCAGTATATGACGTTGCAGCGTCTGTCCGCCTTCGCTGAGACGGATGAGATACGGTCCGTTTGCCAGTCGGGAGACAGGGATGTTGAGGTTCGAAGTTCCGGCAGATATCTGCGTCGGAGGATGTGCATACACGCATCTGCCCAGCATATCGAACACGTCCAGACGCAGCAGTCCTGGTTTGCCGCTGCCGACCTCGATCTGCACCACCTGGTCAGCCGGTTGCGGATGTATACTCCGCATAGTGACATCCGGTGTATGCACAGCTTCCACAGCCAGAGGCCGAAGATGTGCCATACCCGCGTTCAGGACCTCGCGGTCAGTTACATCTTCGCTGTGCGTGGTAATGAATGCCACGACGCTCAGATTCTCCTCTATACCCTCGGCATCGTAGTCGAAGTGGTAGAGCGCCTCCCATTCGGAGGATGCCGCCGGGGCATCGGGCAGAATGCTCTCATCGCCCCAACTCCCCGTCGCGGACGCACGCAGTACGTGCCGATGCTCGAAATCAGGAACGGGATTGGGGAGGGAATAGAAGGGATGGTTTCGGTATGTCGTATTTCCGCTGAAATAATTTGCCTGGTTCCATCCGCTGCCACTCCCCGTGAGTTTGTCGTGAACCAACCAGCAATGCACACGGTAATCCGCGGGAGGAGCATAATCACTGAACGTCAGAACCACTCTGGCAGTGATTCTTTTCCTCGCTGCGTCGTAGCTGCTCGTCACATTCACCGACAGGGGAGTGTAGGTCTGGCGTCGGTCTCCGGTGCGAAGCACCCAGGCTTCATTGCCCCGCGAAATCGCTACTCCTTTCTCACCTTCGAATTTTACCCGATCGATCATGGCTGTCGGATACGCAGGTGTGAATGCCTGCGCTATGGCCGATCCGGCGGGAATGATCATCGCATCGTTGCCACCCGCATGAATGGCGACCGCGATGGCGTCGGGATACGCATCGCGAACACGTTCAACTTGCAGCATGCCGTCCGGGCACCAGCCGCACCATGCACCGGTGAATTCCTCGACAAGCACACGCTTCGGAGAAGTGATACCCAGTATCGTGAAAATCGTGGTGCTCAACGTGTTATTCTCCGCGACTTCGTCGTCACCGCCGTTGATGTCGAATATTCTGCATGTCAGTATGTACTCGCTTCCCGCTGCGTCGGGTGTCCATCGTACGGGATGCACGAATGCGTGCGTCTGATTCGATCGCAGAGTCAGATTGTCGACATCCAGCACCTGCTCCCCGGACCCGTTGATACTGTACCCCACGCGGAAAGAGGTTATTGTTTCCGAACCGCTGTTGCGCACAGTTCCGGTGACGCTTACCGATTCCGTGTGACGTATCACCGCGGGAACGTCGAGCGTTTCGAGCGCGGCATCCAGCGCACTTTGCGACCAAGTGAAAATCGTCCGGATGTCATCGTTCGGGTCCGCAGTCAGGGAAGGGTACTCGAGATCAGGGCTGTCGCCGGCCAGAGTCAGCACGCTACCGTCAGCATTGATGGCTCCCATCGTACCCGACATATTCCGCGATGGCTTGCCCGCGATCTGCACGATTTCGAAGCCGCCTTTTTCATACAGAACCAGGGCGAAACTCACATTGTGTACCGACCACGAAGAGCCCTTCGGAACAGCGCTCACCCACATAATGATATGTCTGCGATCCGGTGCAACACCCGTCGTCTTTGTGCGAACTTCGTTGGACCATATCGAGTGACCGCCCTCGAGGAAGAGGTCATCCCAGAAGGCGAAGATAGCGTTATGCACGTTTCCCGCGGCATTATCGGGATCGCTGACGGTAGCGGACGGATCAAATGTGATGTACCCATTGTCACTGATGAAATAGCCATTGACGCTGGTATCACCAAACATCCAGGAGAAAGGGAGGGTTTGCCATCCTGTCAATACGTCATCCATTGGCCCTGACCCAATCAGGGCGCATCCGTTACGGAAGTCACTCATATCCTCTTGCGGACCGGTTGTCGAAGTATAGGTCCAGGTTTGCGCGAGGAGCGGGGAAGTACAGACGATGAGCAAAGCGGTAAGCAGTGATTTCATGCGCAAGACTCCGATATTGCAAAACAAATCAATAAAGATTGACAGTCGTATTCACTGTGAGGTTACTCACGCGACAGTTCATTCGGAGCGCAATGCCTGCGCCTCTGGGGAAGCGGGCTGTGGATCGCTTGCATTTGATGTCACGCGAGGGAGAGACCGGTGTGCAGCGATGACAGTGTCTCCGAAAATCGACAGGGGAGAAAATCCGGTGGAAAACGCAAGCGGAGGGCATCACCCTCCGCTTCGCGAAAACATAATCCGAGCCCTTTTTCTGCCCTTTCAGTCTTTTCAGTGGTGTATCCTGCGGAGGTCAACGATGAATTTCGCTGACGAACTCATCCACCTCGGGAATGCCCCCCTGGAAAATGAGATAGCCATTGTAGGGCTCTCGCGTCGTTGTTTCACGATTGATGGGCGTGAGCATAATGCGCTTGACTTCTTCGGGATCTTCGCTTTGCCCCATGGCCCAACCAAGTTTGATATAGGCCGATTCGGGCAGCATGTTCTCCAAAGGAATCACGCCGAGTTCCATCATTTCGCGACCCGTTTCGTACACGTACATCTGCACATAGCCCCACAGTGTCTGCACTGTCATGTACACGGCGACACCGGCATCCTGCGCGCGTTTGAGAGCGGGGTACAGCGGTTTGTTGACGTGACCGAGGCCGGTACCGGCGATGATGATACCCCGATAGCCGTTTTCGACCATCGAGTCGATCATGTCGGCCTTCATGTTCGGATAGTAATACACGATGCCGATGCGATCATCAAAGACGGCGCGGACATCCACGTTCCTGTCCTGGCGTCGAGGATTGTAATCGTTGCGCAAATATTTGAAACCGTCACGATTGACGATGGCCAGCGGAATATCGCCGATGGTACGGAAGGTCGAGCGATAGGACGAGTGCATTTTCCGGACGCGGGTGCCGCAGTGGAGAAGGCCGTAGTCATCGGAGGTCGGTCCGAACATGCAGACCATGACCTCGGCGATATCGCAGTCCGCGGCGGTCTTGACGCTATGCATCAGATTCAACGCCGCGTCGGATGACGGGCGGTCGCTGGAGCGCTGCGATCCGACCATCACAATCGGGACGGGGGAGTTCTGGACCATGTACGACAATGCCGCAGACGTGTGGTGCATGGTGTCCGTACCATGCCCGATAACGATGCCGCGGACGCCTTTCTCAATTTCCTCGCCGATCTTTTCCGCGAGAATCATGTACTGTTCCGGGCCCATGTTTTCACTGAAGACACCGAAGAGTTTCGTCGTTTCCAGATTGCAGATATCCGCGAGTTCCGGAACGGAACCGTACAGCTCGCCGGGCGTGAAGGCGGGGATAACCGCGCCGGTACGATAATCCAGTCTGCTCGCGATAGTTCCTCCTGTACCGAGCAGAACCACTCGAGGCTTCTTGGGATCATACGGGAAGGCCTTTTCCGGAATCTTGTACACCGCTTCTTTGTAGCCGATTTCCTTTCCGGCAATAATTCTATCCGCCCGGATACCGACGTTGTAGCCGGTCTTCATCTTGATCACGATGTGATCACCGTCAGCAGTTTCGGAGCGCGGCAAAATGATGCCCTCAAAGGAATCGTCTTCCGTGGTCAGAACTGCGTCGCTCCAGACGCGCACACCGAATTGTTTCAGCGCTTCGAGTGCGGCGCCCTTGTACCCTTTGTATGTATCGTTGCTGCTCATGCTGTGCGCTCCTCTTCAAAATATTTCCGAACGGCGTTGGCGACTTCTGCGCCCGGAATGCGTCCGCGCACCTCGTTCATCACGAGGTCGAGCGTGAGATTCTCTATGTTCTTCTCATCGTGGACGCCGTCGAGAACGATACGCAGTTTCGCATCATGGATGATGTCGTGCAGGTCATCGGGTTGCAGACGCGGCTTGAGTGTGTCGGAAGACCAGCCGCCATTGAGCGATGCCCGCATCGCGGCGGAAAGGCCGTCGAACGTCATGCGACCTTCCTGGATGGCGGAAAACATAGATCGCAACGTATCGTGATTCCAACTCGTGTAGGCATGCCCTTTACGGTAGAGCCGTCGGGGTATGCGCCATAATGCCACCGCGGCCTGCATCGGAGTGAAGCCGAATTGTCCGACCGCCTCGTCGTAGAGCGGGGCCAGCGCGGAGTACGCCAAACCATCCACTGCATCGGAAGGTACGCCGTCTGCGATGAAGCGACTCCTCCGCTCCCAATACTGCACTGGCATTCCCGCACGAATACGTTCGACGCGCTCAGGCGTGATGCGGAGCGGGGGCAGGTCCGTGTCCGGATACATACGCTGCGGACCGGGGAGTATGCGCTCAAAGCCCGTCGTCCCGTCCCGCAACGCTTGCCGGGTCTCCGAAGGAATGCCGATAGTGACTTCCTTGGCACGAATGGCAATTTCCTTGACAGCGGTATCCACGTCGGAGGCATCGCCCCAGACGAGCACCACCACATCGGAGGATGTGGCGCCAAGCGCAGCCTTGCACTCTTTCCATTCGGCGCCGGAGAGTGTTTCACCGGGGCTGTCGGAGTGGATGATGTTCGGGAGAACGGTCAGGCAGGCGATGACGCGAACGCGGTCAGCGATCTCCCGCGCGAAGGTGGTGCCGTCCTGGGTTTCCCAGCGCAGCAGCCCCGCCCAGCCCGGCAGACGCACGGCTGCGATTTGATGTCCTTTACGGACCGCATTTTCAATGGGGGTGAATCGAGTGCGCTTGAGAATGCGCGTCACATCCGCAGAGGAATGCGTGAACGTTTCGGTGGTGATGCCGCGGGTAATAAGCTCCTCGCGAAGGCGCAGGAGATTCCACTGCCGTTGCGCTTCATTGTAGGTAAGCAGTGGCATCAGGCCGATACGCGGTACACCCTTGATTTCGATGCGTGTCCCGCCGCTGACGCTGACATTCGTATCGGCGCGCGTCGCGCCGATTCCCCGGCGGACATGCCCGGTGGTACGCATCATTTTCCTGAGAATCTGGGCGACATCCGCCACTTCCTGCGGTGTGCGCATATCGGGTCCGGTCACGAGCTCGATGAGCGGCATACCCAGTCGATCAGTATTGTACGTTCGTCTGTGGCCGACATCGCTTATTTCCCTGCACGAATCCTCCTCCAAACCGAGCTGAATGATCTCGATGTTTCTTTCCCTGTAGGGCACGGAACCGTTGATGCCGCAAATGGCCGTTCGTTGAAAGCCGGTGGGAATGCTGCCATCGAGATATTGCTTTCTTGCGATGTGCAGTTCGTCCACCAGCGTCAATCCCGCAAGCATGGAGATTTCGAGAGCGAAATCGAGCGCTTCCGGATCCACCATGAACGGAGGAGTGTCGTCCATTTCGTAGGTGCAGACGGTTTCGCGATTGACGCGGTAAATAATTTCCTTGCGGGTCTTGAACTCCATCAAGGCCGTACCGTCGTACTCACCGAGTTCCGAAAGCGTCGGGCGCATGTGACGGAGAATCTCCGCATGAAATTCCTTGCTGTAACGTCCGGCCGGGCAGCGGCAGAACAGTTTACTGGTGGTCAGCAATTGCTGATGCACTTCCAGTCCGGATCTGAACCCGACAGTGGCATAGTCCTCGGGTGTCATTTCCTCGAACGGCTTGAATCTGAAATCGTACATTTGGAAATACAGAGCTGGTAAGAAAAAAACCGGAAGTCCCGGAGGTCGGTGGTATCACAGTAATTTAAGACTGTCGTGTACGGGAACCAAATCGAATAGCCCGATTCGGCCCCGCGCTTTTTTGGGCGTCTTGCGGAAATTCGGTAGAATGTCGGTGGAGAGTTGAAACTGAGGTTATCATGAAAACGCGAAAAACTATCAAGAGTCCTACCGCCTGGGAAGATCGTCTCGGGTATTCCCGTGCCGTTCGTGTCGGAAATATGGTGTTCGTTGCCGGAACAACAGCCGTGAACGAATACGGCGAGGTCGTCGGCCGTGCTGACTCCTACGAACAGGCACGCTACGCCTTCGAAAAAATCGAACGCGCGCTCAAGGAGGCCGGCGCCGAACTCAAACATGTCGTACGGACACGCATGTATTTGTCGGACATCCGCTGCTGGGAATCCGTCGGCAAAGCGCATGCAGAACTGTTCGCCGATATCCGGCCGGCCGCGACCATGGTGGAGGTCAACCACCTCATCCATCCGGATCTTATGGTCGAAATCGAAGTCGAAGCCGTTATCCCCTGACGAAGCCACGCTATTCCGAAGACGGGAACTCACGGAGTATGATCGAGATCAGAGGGCTGCGAAAAACCTTCGGAGACGGACAGCCCGTTCTTCAGGGAATCGATCTCACTATTCAGACCGGAGAAACCATCGCTATCGTCGGTCAAAGCGGTTGTGGAAAAAGTGTTCTCCTGAAACATATCATCGGCCTGTTGCAACCGGATGACGGGGAGGTGATCGTCGATGGCCACAATGTGCATACCCTCGACGAGGGAGCTCTCTACCAGCTCCGCGCCCGCTTCGGATTTCTCTTCCAGGGTGCGGCGCTATTTGATTCCATGACGGTGATGGAAAATGTTGCGCTCGGTCTTGTGGAAAATCGCCAGCTCGGGGAGAACGAAATCCGCCGCATCGTCGCCGAAAAACTCGCCATGGTCGGGCTCCCGGGTATCGAACAGAAAAAACCCTCTGAACTGTCGGGCGGAATGCGCAAACGCGTCGGTCTCGCCCGCGCGCTCGCAACAAATCCGGACTACCTCCTCTACGACGAGCCCACCACCGGCCTCGATCCCGTGATGTCGAATCAAATCGATGCGCTGATCGCCAATATCACCAGACAACTCAACGCCACATCCATCGTGGTGACGCATGACATGTTCAGCGTCTATACCATCGTGCACCGCGTTGCCATGATACATGACGGCCGCATCTACTTCACCGGCACCCCCGACGAATTCAGAAGCACCGGAGACCCGGTGATCAACGATTTCATCGAGCGCTTTTTACCCGCCACAGGATAACCGCGAAAAGACGAGGGCAGAGCGGGGGAGTGTCCGTCAATTCGGATTGACGAACGCAGACCGCGGGAGCGGGGCGGCGGATGCTGAACATTTCTTCTGTATCATTGCAGTATGATCGCTGCGCTCTACATCGTGTCCACACTCGTTTCGGCGTGCGCATGAAGAAAATCACACTGAAAAAAACCAGCCTTTCCCTTATTACCGGCGACGAAGCACGCTACACCATACGCTATCGTGACGAGCTGAACGCGGCGCAATACGAAGCCGCCGTGCATGCGGACGGGCCGGCGCTGGTGGTGGCCGGAGCGGGTACCGGAAAAACCCGCACGCTGACCTATCGCGTGGCCCGGCTCATCGAATCCGGCGTGCGGCCCGAGTCCGTTCTGTTGCTGACTTTTACCCGCAAGGCGGCGCGCGAGATGTTGCGCCGTGCCTCGCTGCTGCTGGATGAACGCACCGAGCGGGTCTCCGGCGGCACCTTCCATTCCTTCGCCAATCTCCAACTCCGGCGTTATGCACCGGAATTGGGATACGCCGCCAATTTCACCATACTCGATCAGACCGATTCCGAGGACGTCGTGAACCTCCTGCGCTCCCGTCTGGGACTGTCGTCGAAGGAAAAGCGCTTCCCGAACAAACAGACGCTCCAGCGCATGTACAGCAGCTCGGTCAATACGCTCACACCCATAGACATCATCGTCGCACGGGATTTCCCGCAGTTCGCGGAGCAGATCGATGAGATCGAACAACTCGCCAAAGCCTACGTCGCCTACAAAAAGCAGAACAACATCATGGATTACGACGATCTGCTCGTCAACCTCGTCGTTTTGCTTGAAGAGCAGGAAGCCATAAGGTCGAAACTCGCGGCCCATTTCCGCTACGTCATGGTGGATGAGTATCAGGACACGAACAAGCTTCAGGCCAGAATCGTCCGGGGGCTCGGCGGATCGAACAGGAACATCATGGTCGTCGGCGACGACTCGCAAAGTATTTATTCCTTCCGCGGTGCGAATTTCCGGAATATCATGGATTTCCCGAAGGAATTTCCGGACTGCCGGGTTATCACGCTCGAAGAGAACTACCGCAGCACGCAGCCGATTCTCGATCTGACCAACGAGATCATCAGTCGATCGGCGGAGAAATACCAGAAAACTCTTTTTACCTCACGAGGGCGGGGCATCATCCCCGCACTGGTCGCCATGGAAGGGGAGAACACGCAATCGCGCTACATCGCCCATACCATACTCGAGCTTCGCGAAGAGGGTGTTCCGCTGAAAGAAATCGCTGTGCTCTTCCGTGCCGGTTACCACTCCTTCGATCTCGAAATCGAACTCGCAAGGGCGAACATCCCTTTTGTGAAATTCGGCGGCCTCAAGCTCATGGAAACCGCCCATGTCAAGGACATCCTTGCCTATCTCCGCATCGTCGAGAATCCGCGGGATGTCGTGTCGTGGACGCGCGTGCTGCTTCTGCTCGAAGGTGTGGGCCCGGTCTCCGCCGAGCGGGTCGTTGATGAAATCGCCTCGGGGTTGAATCCGCTCACTGCGCGATCGGAAGAGCGGCTCGGGCACCTCGTCCGCGGGGACCATCTGCCGGAGCTTCTCGACGTGTTGCGCGATATTGCACCTCATGGAATTTCTCCGGCGGATAAAGTCGCGCGCTTGCTCCTCTATTACACCCCCATCCTCAAAGCGCGATACGACGATCATCCCAAGCGCTTGAAGGATCTCGACATGCTGCAGACTATCGCCGAGCGCTATGCCCAACTCGCCGTGATGCTTGCCGACATGGCCCTGGAGCCACCGAATGAGAGTGTCGAGGACCTTGTTCCCGAAGGACAGGAAGAGGAATTCGTCACGCTTTCCACCATTCACAGCGCCAAGGGACTGGAATGGCATTCGGTGTTCGTCATGTACCTCCTCGACGGTCGCTTTCCGGTAACCGCCGCCGCCGAAAGCGATGAATCCATGGAAGAGGAGAGGAGACTCTTTTATGTTGCCTGTACCCGCGCCCGGGAGCGTCTCTATCTCACGTATCCGACACGGATATACGACCGAAGCACCGGTACCATACTCAGCAAACCCTCGCGCTTTCTGGACGGACTCCCCGAGCGGTTGCTCGACGCCTATGTTGTTGACGATTGAAAAATGGTCTTCTGATGCCGGACCCGATTGTGATGGCTGCCTGAATCTTCCAGCTTGTCGCGTTCATCCGTCGCTCCGGGCGCCGGCTGCCTGAACGCGTGCAAACGTCCCTACTTCGCGTCAGGTGTTTCCGTGTTCCTGACCAGCACGACCTGTCTCTGCGTCAGCTCGGCAAGGTCCTGCAACAACCGCTCTCGTCGCGAACATCGCACGCGGAGGGCATACTCCGCGTTGTCCTGCCAGTTGCGGGAGATGATCTCGGCTTCCTGTCCCTCGATGGCATGATGTACCTGGCTGGTGACCTCATACGGAAATGTGATCGTGAACTCGTCGGTCAGGTAGCGCGTCTCGATGGTACAAAGACCGAGTACGGATTCCGCCGCATCCGTGTAGGCCCTCGCCAGTCCGCCGACGCCGAGTTTTGTGCCGCCGAAATACCGCACGATGATGATACCCGTGTCCGTCAGATGATGCCGGTCGAGAGCACCGAGAATTCGTTTCCCCGCCGTGCCGCTCGGTTCACCATCGTCGCTGAAGCGGAACGACGTATCATCGTAGCCCGTGCGACAAGCAAAGCAGTGGTGTGTGGCATCGTAATGCTCCTTGCGCACTGTTTCCAGAATCTCCAGGAATGCCTCCACCGTGCGTACCGGGACGGCATAGGATAAGAAACGCGAAGCGAGTATTTTTATTTCTGTCTCCCGCCGTTCGGCGATCGTCAGGAAAGCATCGACCTCTGCGGGATGTGTGCTTCCGGGCTTGTTCTGCTGTCCATGACTCATTGCGGTGCGTCGGCGGGTGAAAAAAGTTTAAGTCACAACCTACGAATTCCCGGCACCTCTTGCACCTATGAATATTGGAATAACGTGTTATCCCACCTACGGCGGCAGCGGCGTCGTCGCCACGGAACTCGGCATCGCGCTGGCGGACAAAGGGCATGAAGTCCACTTCGTCACCTATGACCGTCCGTTCCGACTGGATCATTTTCACGACAGAGTGTACTTCCATGCCGTGGAAATGGCGAACTATCCCTTGTTCGAATTCAATCTGTATTCGCTCGCGCTCACCAGCAAGCTGGTAGAGGTGGCGCAGTATCAGAAGCTCGACATACTGCACATGCATTATGCCATCCCGCACGCGGTCAGCGCCTATCTGGCCCGGCAGATACTGGGCGAGGGATCAATACGGACGGTAACGACACTGCACGGTACCGACTCGACTCTGGTAGGTCTCGAGCCGTCCTTTCTGCCACTCATGAAATTTGCCCTCGAACAAAGCGACGGAGTTACGGCGGTTTCGAGCTTTTTAAAGGAAAAAACACTTAGCACCTATCAGCTGGATACGAGCATCGAGGTGATTCCCAATTTCATTGATTCGCAGGTGTACGTGCCGAAAGAATCATGTAAATACCGTGAACTCTTTTCTCCCGCCGGTGAAAAAATACTTGTGCATACTTCGAATTTCCGTCCGGTCAAGCGTGTGACGGACGTCATACGCATGTTCGATCTCGTGTTAAAGCAGCTTCCCGTTCGGTTGCTGCTCATCGGTGATGGTCCCGATCGTTCGGAATGCGAAAATCTCTGTCGCGAACTCGATATCTTCGATAAAGTCCGCTTTCTTGGCAAGCAAGACGCCCTGGCCGACATACTCGCCGCCTGCGATCTCTTCGTCCTTCCGAGCCAATCCGAGAGTTTCGGACTCTCCGCCCTCGAAGCAATGGCTTGCGGAGTGCCAGTTATTTCCACCAGCATCGGCGGTATTCCGGAGGTGAACATTCATGCGAAGACCGGCTACATAGCCGAAATCGGCGATGTGGAGCGCATGGCGAAGTATGCGGTGGAACTGCTCACGAATGATGCAAAATACCGCGTATTTTCGGAAGCCGCGAGGCGGCGCGCCGTCAACGTGTTTGACAAGAGCGCCATCGTGCCGATGTACGAAGCGTATTATGAAAAAATTCTCGCTTCCTGAAGTCCTTCGCGCGACACCGGGCGGGGCTGCGGGAATGACGGTACCGCCATTTGACTTGTTTTTCTTGGCAGGGGCCTGCTAACTTGTTTTCTGGTACAATGTTGAGTGTCGAAAAGGTGTATTGCTTGTTGAACCGCATGTTGCGTAACCTCACCCCGGCCATACTCGCGCTGATTGCCATGTTGCTTCAGAGCTGCGCGGTATGGAATTTCGTGGACGTACGCTGGCAAAATGCCACCGGATATTTCAACACGTACTACAATGCCTCGCGTCTGTTCGATGAAGCCGAGGAAGAAATCGCCGAGAACCAGTTTACCAAGAGCATCGATCCGACCAAAGGCAGTCTCAGTGTCGCTGCCGCTCCGCGTGGAACAACGTTCGGGGAAGATGAAAGCACAGCGCGCATCAAACACGATATGGCGCACATCGAATCCGGCATCCCCTCCTCGGCCATTCAGAAGCTTGATCGCGTCATCGAAAAGTGCTCACGCCTGATCGTGAACTACCCCAAGAGCAAATGGGTGGATAACGGGCTGTTGCTTATCGGAAAGAGTTATTTCTACAAGCAGGAATTAACTCGCGCGGAAAGGAAGTTTCAGGAACTTCTGGACCGCTACCCGGACAGCGATCTGGTGACAGAAGCAATTCTCTGGCTCGGGAAAACCTATGTGAAACTCGAGCAGTACGAACTCGCACACGGTATGTTTGAACGCGCGATCATGCGCGCCGTCAGCGAATCGGAACCAGATTTGGCTGCCCAGGCACATTTTGAGATGGGGAAAATGTATCTCGCGCTCAAGCAGGGAGACGCAGCCATCGCCAACTTCGAACGCGCGGCGGAGTTCGATGCGGACAGGTATTTCCGCATCCAGGTACAGATTGCCCTTGCCCGCGAGTACGAACGCAACGGCGACAAGAAAAAGGCCGCGCAGGCGTTCCAGGATATTTTCAAACTCGATCCCAATCGTGATCTCGCCTTCATCGCCGAGCTGAACTACGCAAAACTGCAGCGTGAGATGGGGGAACTCGACGAAGCCAGCAATACCATTATCGACATGCTCGATAATCCGATGTATCTCGACTACGATGCGAAAATACAGCTCGAGATCGGGCATCTGTACAGGGAGTACTTCCGGCACTATCAATCCATGGACGACGACATCGCCGGGGATGCATTCACCGCGGCGCTGGAACAATACCGCTACGTTGATACGACCTTCAAGAGTACGGCCGAAGCGGCTGACGCGCTCTATGCGAAGGGGGAACTGTACGAGCTGGATCTCAAGGACTACGACAACGCCTTCGATAACTACAACAATGCGAAACTCGCCTTTCCGGGAGCCGAATCGGCGCAGCTCGCGGGGAAAAAGGCGGGTATATTCGGGGACTACCGGAAACTCCGTCGCCGTATGTATGATACGGACACCACACTCTTTTATGCGCGAAATCCCGATTCGCTTCGTGTCCGCGATTCGCTTCAGGTCATCACCGACTCCCTCGACCGGGAAAAGCGTATCGCCGAAGTCGGTCGTGATGCCCTGATGACACCCGAAGAGAAAATGGCGGAACGCTTCCGGCGTCGTAGGCCGCATGGCCGCAACACCGGCCGCATCAATCCCTGGATGATGGAAAAGGAAAAGGCCCAATCTCCGGCGATGGTGGGACTGATGAATACCGAGCAGGCGGTCGCCTCAGCCGGTCCGGCATACCGGCGTCTGAATCTCTCCGCGATCGATAAGGATTCCCTCCAGGCCTCGCTTGCCGTCCTGCAAATGGAGATGGGCTGGATGATGTTCGACAGAATTGCGAATATTGATTCGGCCCGATACTACTACACCAAAGCCCTGTACAATGGTCTGCCGGATTCGCTGAAACCGCAAGCGTTGTACACCATGGCTGTCATCGAGCGACGTGCAGGACTGGAGGATGAAGCCCGCGGATACGAAGACCGTCTCATCAATGCGTATCCGAGAAACAAGTACGCCCTCGGTATCATGCGTGCCCGCGGTCTGGATCCCCCGAAGGACAGTACGCAGATCTATCGTGACGCGTACGCCGAAGCAGCACAGGCGCTGGAACGTGGGGAGATCGAACGCGGGATCGCGCTCATGAAAAAACTCATCGAGCAATACCCGCATGCGGAAGAAGCACTGCGGGCGAAGCTCGCCATCGCCATGGTGTATGAGGACAAGCGCGGAAGCGAGGCCTTGGCCATGTACCGGGAAATGGTTGAAAAGCATCCGAACTCTCCGTACTCGAAACGCGGAAAGGAAATACTCGCAGCGATTGATATGGCGGAGAAAAACATCGAAGTCGAAAAAGCAAGGAAGGCGGAAGAGGAGAGCCGACGCGCCGCCGAAGAAGAAGAGCGGAAGCGAAAAGAAGAACGCCTCCGCAACCCGTTGCTCGACGAGGAACTGAAAGTACTCCGCGACTCCGTGCGCGTGAGTACCGAGCCCCAAAAAGATCCTCCCCGCGACGACGATTTTCCGCTCCGTCCGGGTGGGGACAAGAAAAAACCGCAACAGCCCGAGAAAAACCTTCCGTTCAGGAATGACCCGGGTTCCGGCCCCGTCAGGGATCTTCCTGTTCCGGGAGATACAGTACGAAAGCTTTCACCAGAATTTATCGAACCCGAGTAGCATGTCCGTCATCAACACCGATTTCCCCGTCCTGTCCAACGACTGTGTGGCGGACGAGACCTATGCCCTGTGCTTCAGAGCTCCCGAACTCGCCTCGCGCATACTCCCCGGCCAGTTCATGAATATCCGCGTCGATGACGCGATGGATCCCCTGCTCCGGCGACCGTACAGTATATCCGGCGTTCACGAGGACGTCTGTGAAATTCTGTACACTGTCGTCGGGAAAGGTACGGGCATCCTCGCAAGGAAACGACCGGGAGACCTCGTCGGCGTGTTTGGTCCGCTCGGTAATACCTTCGGGTATGAAAAGGACTTCGGCACGGCTGTGATCGTTGCCGGCGGGATCGGTGTCGCACCCTTTCCGTATCTGACGCGGGAACTGCTGAAACGCGAAATCCCCGTGCTGACCTTCCTGGGTGCGCGCAGTGCGTCCCGCGCCGTCACGCGCGGCCTCGCAAATGTCCACCTCGCGACGGACGACGGCAGCGGTGGCTTTCATGGCACGGTCATCGCCCGGATGGAAGAGCATTTTTCCGCGCACGTGGTGGAGAATCCGCGCATCTTTGCGTGTGGTCCCAACCCCATGCTCAAAGCCACGCAGGACTTTGCTGCCGCACACGGTATACCATGCGAATTGTCTCTCGAGTCGGAAATGGCCTGTGGCATCGGTATCTGTCAGGGCTGCCCCATCGAACGTACTGAAGGAGAGAGGAAGTACGCACTGGTTTGCACCGACGGACCATGCTTCGATTCCCGCGACATCATTTTTCACGAGCATCACCACGCATGAACACCTCGTTTACCCTCGCTACGCTGCATCTGAAGAATCGCGTTCTCGTCGCGTCCGGCACCTTCGGCTATGGCAATGAAGCCGCACCCTACACTGACGTCAGCGCAATCGGCGGCATAGTCACGAAGTCGGTAAGCTTGCTGCCGCGGCAGGGAAATGCTCCGACCCGCATCGCCGAAACACCGGCGGGAATGCTTAATTCCATCGGACTCGCTAATGTGGGTCTCGATGCGTTCATCGCGGACAAACTCCCTTTCCTTCGCGGCATCGGTACTTCCATCATCGTGAATATAGCCGCCAGTTCGGTGGAGGAATATTGCGAGGTACTCGAACGCCTCGAAGATGAAGAGGGAATAGAAGGCTATGAGATCAACGTCTCTTGTCCCAACGTCAAGGAAGGCGGTCTCAACTTCGGGACGCGTTGCGACATGACGGAGATGATTACACGCGAGATGCGCAAACGTACGCGCAGAGCACTGATCATCAAGCTCACACCGAATGTGACGCACATCGGCGATTTCGCGAAGGCTTGTGAGGCGGAGGGAGCGGATTCCGTCTCCCTGATCAACACGCTGGTCGGTATGGCGGTGGATATTAAAACACGCCGTCCCAGGCTGTCCACCATCACGGGTGGACTGTCCGGTCCGGCCATCAAGCCCGTCGCATTAGCCAAAGTCTTCGAGGTGTCAAAAGCCGTCAGCATTCCCATCATCGGTATTGGCGGCATCATGACCTGGGAAGACGCCATAGAGTTTCTTCTCGTCGGCGCAAGCGCGATACAGGTAGGCACCGCCAGCTTCCGGGATCCGGACGCGGCCGTGAAAATCGTGCATGGCATGGAGCGCTGGTGCGCCGAGCAGGGGATTGAGGATATGCAGGAAATCGTCGGCGGCCTGCGCGTGGATTCCGGTGTAGCCGCCCCGGGATTTGTGAAAAACAGGTAACGATTATGGACGATACAATGGACGCTGAAATCACGTTGGACGAATTGAAGGCGGCCCGTAGTGGCGCCTTCGTTCATATTGCGGAGAATCTGGGTGTTCTCCGTGTGGATGGCAGGGACACGCTCGACCTGCTGAACCGCCTTGGCACGAACAAGGTGGATGCCTTACGGCCGGGAGAGCTGCGTGAAACGCTGTTCACCACGGAAAAGGGTCGCGTGATCGATGCCGTGATCGTTGTCGCTTCAGCGCGCGGTGCTCGCGTCCTCGTGTCGTCGGGCAAAGCCGCGGTCGTCCGCGAGTGGCTGGAGCGGTACACCATCATGGATGATTGCGAGTATACCGACGTGAGCGCGATGTATCAGCACATTCTGCTGTATAATGCGCCTCGCATGCCCGCGCTGTTCGCTATTCCGGAGCCGGGTGTGTCGGTACGAACGGAGCTCGCCGACGCTGAAATTGAGTTGATGCATGTCCCAAGCGTCGTTGGCACGCACGTCCGCCTCCTCTGCAAAGCGCAGGATGCCGCGACCGTCCTGCGTGTCCTTGAGGACGGAGGCCTTCGTGTCATTCACGATCGGGCGTTTTCCCTGTGGCGCTGCGAAACTCTGACGCCCGCAGTCGGACACGAACTGACGGAGAACAGCAATCCCCTCGAGTCGGGAGCGGCGGCAGCCGTGGATTTCAACAAGGGGTGTTACATCGGCCAGGAAGTCATCGCCCGCCTCGACAGCTACGACAAAGTGCAGCGCCACCTTGCCCGCATCACCATTGAAGCCGAAGCACAGCTGCGTATCCCGTCCGGCACGCCGCTTACCTCCGATGAGCGTGACGCCGGCTTCATCACCACCGCTGCATATCATCCCGGTGAAGGCCGCTGGCTTGGCATCGCCTGCATACGCAACGCCTTCAGCGCTTCCGGCACCATCCTGCGTCTCAAAACTGACATCGTGAGCGCCGATGTGACGGTGACCTGAGGGGGGGATGTACCGTGATGGACGGAGGCGTCATGCAGCAACGGAAGTGCCTTTGTCTCTTCCACCGTTACCTTCCTGTCGCTTGCGGACACAACTTACGAGACGCCCTGTAGCCGGGCGCTGTCACTCCTCGTGGACGATTACGGCTATGGGCAAGACTCGAATGTGCGTCGGCGTTTTCATGACGATAGAGATCAACTGACCGGCATTGTATTAGGAGCGGGAGCCTGTACTACCCTATGCGTACGGATATTCTCCGGATCCACAGACGGGAGAGTGGAAAATCACAAGTGTTCGCAGTGCATTCGGATCAACGGCTATGCGGATATGGTGACCATCCGGCAACGTTGTGCAGAGGGAGAAGCACGGATAGCTGCGTATGGATAGCAATGGCGTACGCGGGAGGGACGCAGCCGACGGTGTACTGAGAGTAATGGGGTAGAAGGCATGCCATAATGCATGACCGTTCTCCATGTACGGCCCTGACCGCGGTACTGGATTTCCTGATGCGGATGCATCTCTGAACGCTCGCGCTCCGAGCGATGTACCGTCGTCCCGCGGTAGCGACGCATCGGATGTGTTGTCCTTCGTACCCGTACTCCCTGTGCCGCATCAGGAGGACGAAAGAAGGAAACGTAGAGCGGGAGGACGCATAGTGTCTGATTTGCACGCATAATAAATTATTTTAGGAAATACAGCTCTGCACTTGCGTGAAAAGTCTGCGGATAGTACATTTTCGAGTCGTTTCATCGAACCCTGTACGCAAACGCATGACTCATATCCGCTACATGCCGTCATCCGTCTGGTAATAGTGGTATTACGGTCCGATATTCTGTTCTGATGCGCTGAATGTGCGGGCGTTGCCCGTGTGTAATACATCATTCAACTTATCAAGAAGAGGTACGTATGCGTTCTCTCGCCCTGACACTCGTCTTCCTCGCGGTCGTCCTTGTTGGATGTAGCGAAGACCAGAATCCGCTGAGCAACAACACGAGCGGAGAGCAACCAACGACAACACTGCAGAAGCCGGCGCTGCCATTCCAGGGTTCCGCGACAGGAATGTCGACCACACACCAGAGCCCCACCTGCGTTTGGCCGTATACGCTGGAGCAGTCGGCCAGCGGTACAGGTGATTTTTCTCACATGGGACACTGTACCGCCACAGCTACATACTGCGTAGGGTGGTACTGGACGCCCGGAGTGAGCCCGCTGCCTTGGAGCGGCCCTGTCATCGGTACCGGAACCATCAAGGCAGCCAATGGAGATGAAGTGTACTTCTCAACCACAAGTACGTATACGGTACCCAACGCCATGCCGCTCATGAATTACTCTACGGGAACGTACACCATCACTGGCGGGACCGGTAGATTTGCGGGCGCGACGGGTACAGGGACCCTGACTGGTGTGCAGGAGCTTGCCCAGTTTGGTACGCAGCATGTTACGACGTTCACCGTAAACGGGACGATTGTCTACTAATAGGGCCCTTTGCGGTACAGCAGCACACCCGGGCCTTACGGCCCGGGTGTGCATTACTTTGTTCATCCCTCTTTTGTCAGCTTCGACGATCCATTCTCCGGTCATTCCATAATTCATGTCCGCGACGGTTTCCGGCACGGATAGCGTGTTCCTCACTCTGCGCGGAGCGTCCCGGAATGTGTGGCGACTTGTCTGCCGCGAGGATGCACGTCCTCGTTCGAGCAGGACGCTTCCCGTCGCTCTGTTCAAGCATACCGATCATGGCGCGAAGGTGTCGCCGCATCGTCAATGCTTCACGACGTATTTCTTCACTGCGCTTTCTATGCGATTCTATGTGCCCGTCGGTTTTTTGTACACATTCAAACCGATTTTTTTATCCTCGGCGCCTTCAACCGAAACGTTTCCTTCTGTGGTCGCGATGATGATGGTCTTCCCGGATGAGGAAGGTCCGAATTCTTTGCTCAGATCCACCGTAATGGTCAGGATGTTGCCTTCGACGCGCATTTCAACGTTTTTCATTTTCATTTCCTTCAACGTATGACTGATGTTCTACAAGGTACTGCATCAGTCGTTCTGTCGCGAATCGAAGCGACGCTGTGGCGTGGCCGGGCCGTCCTGTGCGGAGAAAATGGGTTCGCCACTTACCGTTTGGTGAATGTACCCTCGTAGGTCCCCATCGCGCCGCCGTTCTTGGTCGAGATCGCGCGCCACAGCAATTTATTGCCGTCATGAAAAATCAGCGTGTGTTCGACGTCGAAGCGATCATTGTTGACGACTTTCGATTCCTGGAGTTTCAGGGTGGTCTTGGTACCCACAACCCAATCGCCGGTGTACTTTCCGACCTCACCGAAACTGGAGACCGTCAGCATCGTTACCTGTTCGAGCATGGGGTCCCAAGGCAAGCAGACTTTTTCGCGATAGGGTCCCATATCTTTGACATCCGCTGAGGGATCAATTTCGATGGCCTTGCCATTGACAATGGACTTGCCGGAAAACTTCATCGTGAATTCCCATTTCTTGCCGTCACCCTCGTAGTAGCCGCTTCCGGTCCACGATCCAAGAAACAAATCGAGCTGTGACTGGGACACGGGAGGATCGGATGCGGGCATGTTCTGAGCGATGCACGGGGAGGCGAGAAGGAACAAGAGAACGATGTATGTCAACGCGAATTTCATATTTCCTCCGGAAAAAATCCGACGGCTGCTACCCTTCGAGGGCGATCAAACCGGGATGGTGACGGAAAAAGGGGAATGTCGGCACAGAATAGAAATAATTTCCCGGAGATGCAACAATGTGCGGTATCACAAGAAGCATCGCAAGAGCAAAGAAGGAGCGGTCAAAGATGGATCGGTCACAATACGGATCTGTCGTGTGAGCTCCGATAATTGTTCCGTTTTAGGCTGAAAAATCGTTATGCCTGAGTGTGCCTGACAGTATCGCGCACTTGCCCATTTCGTGCGTGACATCTTGGTTTCTGGAAGTGTCGTCCTTCGGACTATGAGAGCGGGTGGGTTGCGCGTGCCCCCCGGCTGAAGCTGGGGTTGGAGGAAGTTGCGCCCTCCGGGCTTGCTACGGTCTGTGCTGGTCGCGCGTGGCCCCCAGCTGAAGCTGGGTGTTGGAGGGAGTGGCGCCCTCCGGGCTTGCTACGGTCTGTGCTGGTCGCGCGTGGCCCCCAGCTGAAGCTGGGGGTTGGAGGAAGTGGCGCCCTCCGGGCTTGCTACGGTCTGTGCTGGTTGCGCGTGGCCCCCAGCTGAAGCTGGGGTTGGAGGAAGTGGCGCCCTCCGGGCTTGCTACGGTCTGTGCTGGTCGCGCGTGCCCCCCAGCTGAAGCTGGGGGTTGGAGGAAGTTGCGCCCTCCGGGCTTGCTACGGTCTGTGCTGGTCGCGCGTGGCCCCCAGCTGAAGCTGGGGGTTGGAGGGAGTGGCGCCCTCCGGGCTTGCTACGGTCTGTGCTGGTCGCGCGTGGCCCCCGGCTGAAGCTGGGGGTTGGAGGAAGTGGCGCCCTCCGGGCTTGCTACGGTCTGTGCTGGTTGCGCGTGGCCCCCAGCTGAAGCTGGGGTTGGAGGAAGTGGCGCCCTCCGGGCTTGCTACGGTCTGTGCTGGTTGCGCGTGGCCCCCAGCTGAAGCTGGGGTTGGAGGAAGTGGCGCCCTCCGGGCTTGCTACGGTCTGTGCTGGTCGCGCGTGCCCCCCAGCTGAAGCTGGGGGTTGGAGGAAGTGGCGCCCTCCGGGCTTGCTACGGTCTGTGCTGGTCGCGCGTGGCCCCCGGCTGAAGCTGGGGGTTGGAGGAAGTGGCGCCCACCGGGCTTGCTACGGTCTGTGCTGGTTGCGCGTGGCCCCCGGCTGAAGCTGGGGTTGGAGGAAGCGGCGCCCTCCGGGCTTGCTACGGTCTGTGCTGGTCGCGCGTGCCCCCCAGCTGAAGCTGGGGGTTGGAGGAAGTGGCGCCCTCCGGGCTTGCTACGGTCTGTGCTGGTCGCGCGTGCCCCCCAGCTGAAGCTGGGGGTTGGAGGAAGTGGCGCCCTTCGGGTTTGCTAAGGTCTGTGCTGGTTGCGCGTGGTCCCCAGCTGAAGCTGGGGGTTGGAGGAAGTGGCGCCCTCCGGGCTTGTGGAGTGTACCGCAAAAAATGGACAGTGAGTTCCCCCCGGATTGAAATGACAGTGTGCTTGTAGTGGTCGCGTTCGCAGTCGCGCAGAGGAACCGCGGGGTGGCGCCGGGGCGGCCCTGAGCTCTCTTGGGGGCTCCAGTCGCCCCGACTGCCAGCGCGGTTCGCTGCGCGCCTTGCTCTCGCTCATATCGTTTCATGCCGCCTGCTCCATGTCATTGCCGAGACGTTTCTTCGACCAATACAGATTCTCGTGTTCCTGCGGCGTATGATAGCCCAGCGTGCTGTGCAGACGCTGATTATTGTATTCAAGTTCAATGTACTCGAAGAGGTATCGCCGGGCATCCGTCACCGACGCGAAGAGAAGTCCTTCCGGCATTTCCTTCTTCAACGTGGCAAAAAATGACTCGGCGACGGCGTTATCCCAGCAATCACCCTTCCTGCTCATGCTCTGAATGCTGCCGTAAGGGCGCAGGGCACTGCGGAATCCCTCGCAGCAGTATTGCACACCGCGATCAGAATGCACGATAAGCCCCGCACGTATGCTTCGCGTCCAAGCCGCGCGTTTGAACGCGGTCACAACCATTGTATGGCGCAACGATGTGCTGACCTCCCAGCCGACGATCTTCCGGGAAAACAGGTCGATAAACACGCACAAGTACAACCATCCGGAGGTGCTGCGCAAATACGTGATATCACTCACCCACACCGTATCAGGTGCATCGACCGAAAACTGGCGTTCGAGCATATTTGGCGAGACAGTATACGAATGCTTCGAATCTGTCGTGGTAATGAAACGGCGACGATGCTTGACCTTCAATCCCTGCCGACGCATGCTGGCCGCCACGCGGCTCCGCCCGCACGCGAAACCGCGCTTGCGTAATGCTTTGACGAGACGACGTACGCCGTAGCTGGATTTCCTGCGCAGGAATTCCTCCCGGACCGCCATATCGAAGGCTGCGGTGCGCTCGGCGCGTGCATGCTCGCCACGACGACGCCATGCATAATAGCCTGAGCACGATACGTTGAGCACGCTGGCCATCCTTTCGATGCTAAACTCGTTCCGATATGCGTTCATAAACCGGAACCGGGCTTCGTGGGTAGCGAGAAGATGGCCACTGCTTTTTTTAATATTTCGCGCTCCTGACGGAGAATCTCGTTCTCTCGACGAAGACGATGCAGTTCAGAATCACTGGCGGGAAGATTTCCGTTGCCGGGAAAGGCCTCTGACTTCTGTGTCAGAAGCTGACGGCGCCAAGTGCGTATCGCACCATCATAGAGGTCGAACTCCTCCTCAAGCGCGGAGTCGGGTCGATCGGTGCTGTCAGCCAACTCGATCACGGATCGTTTGAATGCAGCATCATATTTCTTGTGGGTTCGTTTTACCATGACAGAGTCTCCGGTGATTTTTGAAAAGGTAACCGGGGGGAACTCTCTGTGCAATTTCTTCGGGACACTCCATTGCTACGGTCTGTGCTGGTCGCGAGTGGCCCCCGGCTGAAGCTGGGGGTTGGAGGAAGTGGCGCCCTCCGGGCTTGCTACGGTCTGTGCTGGTCGCGCGTGCCCCCCGGCTGAAGCTGGGGGTTGGAGGAAGTGGCGCCCACCGAGCTTGCTACGGTCTGTGCTGGTCGCGCGTGGCCCCCAGCTGAAGCAGGGGGTTGGAGGAAGTGGCGCCCTCCGGGCTTGCTACGCTCGGTGCTGGTCGCGCGTGCCCCCAGCTGAAGCTGGGGGTTGGAGGAAGTGGCGCCCTCCGGGCTTGTGAAGGGTGTGGTTTACCGCCCGCACCCTTCACGATCGAATAATTCGGGTTCTGAACAACTGTACCGTTCGTGACTTCACCGCCGCACGACGAAAGGCCGTAGCAGACATAAATCACCGGAACGAAGCTTGAGTATATATCCGCCCGGCGAAAGGGCGGATATGTTTACGGAAAGTATATACTCGCCTCTGTCCATAAATTCGCCATCTCCGAAGGAGAGCAATTGCTGCCCGGTCATCGCATACACAGCGATGCGTGCTGACCCGGCATCCGGCAGCGAATATCGCACGGTGATGCGGTCTGTCGCGGGATTGGGATAGGCGGCATGGAGTGCCACCGTCCGGGGTGCTGTGTCAACGCTGACGTTCACTACGGGCGAGTAAGTCCATGCGCCGTCGAAGTCCACCTGCCTGAGACGATAGAACAACGTCCCAATGGTCATGAGGCTGACAGGGAGAGCATCCTCATGGATGTAGCAGTGCTCTTGCATGGTCGTGCCATGGCCCGGGACGTAGCCCACGTGCTGCCATAACGCCTGGTCGGTCGAACGCTGCACCTCGAAGCCCGCGCAGTGCGCTTCGGACGCCGTTTGCCATCGGAGTGTGACAATGCCGTCGTGATGCGATGCCGAGAGACTCAGAAAATCTACAGGAATCACGGAGCCGCAGATGCGCGCGGGATCGTTCCCGTAGCTCAATGTGCCGTAACCGGGATTGTTCGCATAGTAGCGGTCCGCGCAAAGCTGCGCCCGTGTAGGAATGGAGATTTGCGCACCGATGGGGATGGTTATTTGGCCTCGCTGGGCGAAGGCAGTACACATCGCAAGCAACGCGCATATACAAATCAGTGAGAGCGTTTTCATGACAGGCCTCCGTTTATTTGCCCGTCTCAAGAGAAGCATGCTTCACGCTCTCCGGGAGTGATGGTCCCGTGAGAAGCGCTTTGAGGGTGCTGATCTCGTTTTTGAGTTGATCCACTTCCGCCCGTTGGATGGCAAACTGTGCCAACGCTTTTTCAAGCGTCGCTATGGTTGCTTTGAGCGATGAGATTTCTTCCGATTTCCGCTGCAATTCCGCCGTTCTTTTCTCCAGCGCCTGTACGGCGATGCACAGTACACCGTCCACATCAGCGGAGGCGAGAGTGGTGTCGTTGCCTATGGTGCCAATGCCATCATGTCCAAACGCAGCAAACCATTCCTGCGCCATGGGTCCGTAGTGCCTATCCTGCTCCGGAGTGAGCTTCAGATGCCAGGATCCAAGTCGGAGATCACGGAATCGTCGCAGAAGTGCCTCCGCGTTGACCCTCTGAAATCCGTCTTTGCGGGTACTATCGGATATGGTGCTCCACGATGTACCGTTACCCGCGATCTGTACTCCGACATTGTTCGTGGAATGCGTGTACAGATAGTACCCGTTGTCGAAACAGGCTTTGAAGGAGCGGGTTAAGGCATTTGTCCTCATGGCGCCTGTGTAACTGTCGCCGATGATGAAATTGGAATTTATCGCCTCTACAGACGAACCGATAGCCACCGAGTGCGAATTGCGCGCGATGGTATTGTATCCGATCGCGGTCGTGTAATTGCTGATATTGCTGTCGTCCCACTCCGTGCCGCTGACATATCCTGCCCGGAAAGCAGCTTTCCTGGGATAAAACATCATACGCGCACCCGCACCCGTCGCAGGGATGGAACCCGCGCCAAAGTTGCCGGAAACAACGAGGCCATCTGTGCCGCCGATGACCACGGCGCCAGCGTTCGCGGTGATCGTCCGGCCTGCTCCCGCACCGCCCTCATCATATGCTTCGTCGAGTGTGTTACCGGCGGGAGACGTCCAGGAAGCGAGACCATTCGCGTCCGAGGTAAGGACTTTCCCGTTGGCAGGGGATCCACCGGTGATTTTCACTGTACCTTCAACATGCAGAGTAGCATCGGGAGCTGCGGTGCCAAGGCCCACTCTCCCATTTTTCAGGACTGTCACAGCGTTGGCCGTGTACACCGTATTCGAGCCGATCCCAATCTCGAAAATAGGATCGCCCGGCACCCAGCTTCCGGCACTGCCGCCTCCGATGTTGTACCTTCCCAGCGCGGTACAGGCATAGCTTTCGGCCTTTGTAAAGTGACCGAGGGCCGTCGCCCGGCTGCCACTTGCAGTGGTATTCGAACCCATCGCGACAGCGCTTGTACCACTGGCGATCGTATTCACGCCAATTCCGCACGATTCTTCGCCGATATTCGGCTCGTCCCATTGCGTCCCTGCCACATACCCGCTTCTCAAGGCCGACTTCCTCGGATAGAACATCAGCCGGGTTCCCGCCGATGTTGCGGGGATTGTTCCCGAGGTCGTACTACCCGTGACCAGAAAGCCATCCACCCCCTGAATTCGTACGGCACCAGCGTCTGCTGTAATCGTGCGGCCCGCTCCCGCTCCGCCGCAGTCGTAGGCCTGATCGAGCGTGAAACCACTTGCGACAGGTGTGCCCCATATGACCTTTGTGCCGTCGAACTGAATAACCTGACCCGAGGACGCTCCAGTGTAATTCATCTTAATAGGTGCCACAGCCCCGTCGGCGATTTTGGCTGTGGTGACGGCGTAGTTTGCTATCGTTGGATTCGGGTACGTTCCGAGCAGATCCCCGCCCGCCGGCCCGCTCGGCGGCAGCGACGAAAGCATCGTCCATGTCGCCAGACCGCTGGCGTCGGAAGTGAGCAGTTTGCCCGGGCCGGGCGAGCCGCCGGTGATTTTCACTTGTCCCGCCACGTGCAGCAACGCGTCGGGATTGAGAATGCCAAGTCCGATTTTCCCGTCCGCCCGAACGGTGAACAGCGGTGTACCCGCGTAATTTTTGACTGTGAAACCTTGACTGTTGGTGTTGCCGGATAGTGTTGTTTCGATGTCCTGTCCGTTTGTGACGGTGCTGAGGACAAGCAACAGGCAGGTGCAGACGATGAAGCGCTTCATGACTTCAGCCCTCGCGAGGTTGTAGCTGTGATGTATGGGATTTCTCCAGCGAAGCTATATCTTTTCCTGCTCAGAGTCAATACTGACGAAAGAGAATGATCGGTCCATGAAGGATCGGTCACAAAAACGGGTCTGTCATGTGAGATCCGATAATTGTTCCGTTTAAGGCTGAAAAATCGTTCCGCCTGAGTGTGCCTGACAGTACCGCGCACTGGCCCATTTCGTGCGTGACATCTTGGTTTCTGGAAGTGTCGTCCTTCGGACTATGAGAGCGGGTGGGTTGCGCGTGCCCCCCAGCTGAAGCTGGGGGTTGGAGGAAGTGGCGCCCTCCGGGCTTGCTACGGTCTGTGCTGGTCGCGCGTGCCCCCCAGCTGAAGCTGGGGTTGGAGGAAGCGGCGCCCTCCGGGCTTGCTACGGTCTGTGCTGGTCGCGCGTGCCCCCCAGCTGAAGCTGGGGGTTGGAGGAAGTGGCGCCCTCCGGGCTTGCTACGGTCTGTGCTGGTCGCGCGTGCCCCCCGGCTGAAGCTGGGGTTGGAGGAAGTGGCGCCCTCCGGGCTGAGGTAAATCGTCGTACGTCGTCCCGCCTGCGCTCTCATGTACCGACGATTGTGTCATTGTTCTATGATGCTTCGGCGGGCAGGCAATTCGTACGTCGTTACTCTGCTCTGCCGGCGAGCAGCACGCGCGCTATCCCGGAATAATCCTGAATGATGCTTTGCACGCTAAGGTTGTGGCTGAGGAAAATGCGCTGCACCGCCTCGGATTGACCATAACCGACTTCCACGGCCAGCAAGCCGCCGGGCGTAAGCAGGGTGGAAGCACCGCCGGCAATTCGGCGGTAAAAGGTCAATCCGTCGCCATTGTCCGTAATGGCGAGCATCGGTTCGTGGAGGCGGATTTCCGGTTGCAGCTCGGCGATGTCCGCTTCCGCAACGTACGGCGGATTGGAGACGATGATATCGAAACGCTGTTCGTCCGGCAGTGCGCCGTTGAGCATATCATGGCGCAGAAAATTGATACGGTCCTCGACGCCATGCCGCATCGCATTGCGTCGCGCAATGTCCAGCGCGGCTTCGCTGACGTCGAGAGCCGTGCATGTACACGAGGGAAGCTGTGCCGCGATGGCAATGGGGATGCATCCGCTCCCGGTGCCTATATCGAGAAGTTTCGGATTGTCAAGAGCAGCATTCGCACGTACCCAGTCCACGACGGCCTCCACGAGATGTTCGGTCTCGGGTCTGGGGATGAGTACGTCGGGAGTGAGCTCGAATTCCATGCCGTAGAATTCGGTGGTACCGACGATGTACTGCACGGGTTCGTTTGCCAGACGGCGGCGCACAAAGGAGCGAAAAAGCTCGAGTTCTTCGTCGCCGACGGGCTGATCGAAGCGCAAGTACAGTTGTATGCGCTTTTGCCCAAGCGCATGGGCCAGCAGATGTTCCGCCGAGCGCTTCGCCTCGCTGACGCCTCTCTCGTTGAAAAACTCCGTCGCCTTTTTCAGCAGCGACAGCACCGTCTCGCTGTTCATTTCCGGCGTTTCCTCGCGGGCGCCTTTTCTCCGTCGCCGAAGACCAACGGAATTGCCTCGTCTATGGTTGCGACGGGAATGATCGTCAACCCCTTCAGAATGCGTTTCGGCACCTCTTTGAGATCTTTTTCATTGTCGAGAGGAATGATCACACGCGTGATGCCGTGCCGCTGCGCCGCGAGTAGTTTCTCATTCAGACCGCCTATCGCCAACACGTTGCCGTGCAGATCGATTTCTCCGGTCATCGCGATGTCGCCGTTGGGTGCTTTGGAAAGTATTGCGGACAGCATTGCCAGCGTCATGGTGATGCCTGCAGAGGGGCCGTCTTTCGGAATGGCACCCTCGGGAAGATGGATATGAATTTCCTTTTTCTCGAAGGCATCATCGCTGATTCCCAGGCGCCCGGCGTTGCTGCGCAAGAAACTCAAAGCCGCCTGGGCGCTTTCTTTCATGACATCGCCAAGCTGTCCCGTCAGCGTCAGTTTTTCGCTGCCTTTCATCAGGCTGACGCCGACGCGGAGAATATCGCCGCCGACGCTGGTCCAGGCCAATCCCGTCATGGAGCCGACGATTCCCACCTTGTGGAATTGTTTGCTGCGGTATTTGGCCACGCCGAGAAATCCTTCGATGCGTCCCTCGGTGACGACAAAAGACGGATCGCCGCCGTTTTTACGCCGCTTGGGATCCGCCGCGGATACGACTTCGCGCGCGAGCTTGCGGCATACCGTGGCGATGTTGCGCTCGAGATTCCGGACCCCCGCTTCGAGCGTGTATTCACGGATGATTTTCAACAGGGCTTCGTCCTCGAAGCGGACATCGAAAGAAGCCAGACCATGCTCCGCGATCTGTTTTTTCAACAAATGGCGCTTGGCGATTTCCAGCTTTTCGTGTTCCAGGTAGCCCGGGAGTTCGATGATTTCCATGCGATCCTGCAGCGGCAGGGGAATCTGATACTGCACATTGGCCGTCGTGATGAACATCACTTTCGACAGATCGAAATCCACGTCGAGATAATGATCGTTGAAGGTGTTGTTCTGTTCCGGATCCAGGACTTCCAGCATGGCAGAAGTCGGGTCGCCATGAAAGTCATGGGTCATCTTGTCTATTTCGTCCAGTAGAATGACAGGATTCGCGGAGCCCGCCTTGCGTATCGCTTGAATGATCTTTCCGGGCATGGAGCCGATGTAGGTGCGACGATGCCCGCGGATTTCGGCCTCGTCATGCACGCCTCCGAGCGCGATGCGTCCAAACTTGCGGTTCAATGCGCGCGCGATGGATTTGCCGAGTGACGTTTTTCCCACCCCGGGAGGGCCGACGAAACAGAGAATCTGGCCTTTCATCTCCCGGACCAGGTTCAGCACGGCGATGTGTTCGAGGATGCGCTCCTTCGGTTTCTCCAGACCGTAGTGGTCGGCGTTCAGCACGCGCTTCGCGTTCTCTATACTGAGCACATCTTCCGTGGTGACGTTCCAGGGCATGGCCAGCATCCAGTCGAGATAGTTGCGGATCACGGACGCCTCGGGCGACATGGATGGTGTTTTTCGGAGTTTATCGAACTCCTCCATGGCCTTGGTCTTCACCGCTTCCGGCATGCCGGCTTCCAGGATACGCTGCCGCAGAACCTCGAACTCTCCGGTATCCACTTCGTCATCTTCACCCAGCTCCCGCTGAAGAATACGAATCTGTTCCTGTATGAAGAACTTGCGCTGTGACCGCTGGATGTTATCATTGACTTTCTCGTCAATCTCGAATTCGACCTTCAGAATCGCGAGTTCATCGGTGATAATGCCTATGACGTGATAGTATTGCTGCACCACGTCGTGCATCGCCAGTATGCTTTGACGCACGTCGAGCGGTACCAACAGGTTTGCGCCCGCGTAATACACTTTGCGCGAGGGTTCATCTATGCCTTCAAAGCCGAGCAGCGTCTCGTTCGGAATATCGCGATGCGCCTTGACGTATTCGGCGAACACCGTGTCGAGCTGTCGCATCAGGGCTTTCTGCTCGGTGGTGAGGCGTACCGGCGGCGCGACAATGTCGATGTCGGCGAGGTAGAACGAACTGCGCTCCCGCCGGATGTTGACCGCCCGCGCCTGAAACAACCCGTCTACCAGCACCTTCATCAGGCCGTTCGGGAGTTTGAGCACCTGCAGAATCCGTGCTACGGTGCCGTCGTGATACAGTCCGTCGGAGCCCGGGTCTTCATCTTCGGGACTTTTTTGTGCAGCGACGAAAATGAATTTGTCCTTCTCAATCGCGGCGGTCACCGCGAGGATGGAAGATTCTCGTCCCACGAGGACGGGAAAAATCATATAGGGAAAAATGACAACGTCGCGCAGCGGAATGACAGGCAGTCTGGAAGGAATGTCCGCCGGCGTCGCGTCGGGTATGATGTCTTCAGGATTCTGGTACATGGATGCTCCGATATGTTCCCGTAACGCTGCTCACCTGAGGCAGCGCCTTTCGCAATGTGCCGCAAAGGCGACATCTCATAAAATAGATTCCCTGCCGGCGTAAATCAATGACATATTCAGCGACCTGCTCGTGCGTCGAGGTCTGTGAGTATATCCTCACGTTCGTGGACTTCGAACGCGGCATGCAGCGTCCGCTGTGCCCGTCTGCTCCGACCTTGTCCCATGCCGCGAATCAGTGGCGGGCTTTCGTCTGGCGGTGGGACACAAAAAAGAACAGCCGTCGCAGGCAACGGCTGTTCCATACTGCATGTGCCTGGACTCAGATCGCGTCGAGCGAAAACTCCTCGAGGTACTGCTTGACGCGTTCGAGGAAACGGCCGCCGAGCGCACCGTCGATGATGCGATGGTCGAAGGAAAGCGAAATGTACATCATGGACCGCACAGCGATGACGTCCTCGCCGTCGCGCTCGAGTACCACGGCTTTTTTCTGCAGCGCGCCGACGCCGAGTATGCCCACCTGCGGCTGATTGATGATGGGTGTGCCGAAGATATTGCCGAACACGCCGAAATTGGTGATGGTGAACGTGCCGTCCTGAATTTCTTCGGGCTGCAGGCGGCGCTTACGCGCGCGGCCGGCGATATCGGCGATGGAGCGGCCGAGACCCACGACGTTGAGCGTGTCCGCATGTTTCACCACGGGAACGATGAGTCCGCCGTCGTCCATGGCCACGGCGATACCGAGATTGACGGCCTTCTTGAGAATGATGGAGTTGCCGTCCACAGAGGAATTCATCCACGGAAAATCCTTCAGCGCGCGCACGACGGCTTCGGCGATAAAGGGCATGAAGGTCAGGGAGAAGCCCTCGCGCTCCTTGAAGGCCGCGGCGAACTTGTCGCGGAATTTCACGATGTTTGTCATATCCACTTCAGACACTACGCCGACATGCGGCGAGATCTGCACGCTCTTCACCATGTGTTCGGCCATGAGCCGGTGCATGTTGCTCATCTCGATGACTTCGAAGCCCTCGCCGGCAACGCGCGCGGGTGCGGCTGCTGCTGCCAGACCCGGACCGGACGATGCGGGTGCTGCTGCCGGCGCAGCCGCTGGGGCTGCCGGACGGGACGCCCTTGTCTCGAGCCACGAAAGCACATCGTTTTTGGATACCCGTCCGCCCAGTCCGCTGCCGGGAATTTGCTCGAGTTCCGCCATGCCGATGTTCTTTTCCGCCGCGATACGCATCACAACGGGGGAATAGAAGCGGGGAGCGCCGGACGGTTGCGCTGTCGGGCGCGCGGCTGCCGGGGGAGGTGTCGTCTCTGCCTTGGGAGCCTGTGCCGGAGTGCTGGGTGCGGGCTCGGCTGCCGCGGGAGCCGCGGATTTTTCCGCCGGCGCCGGCGCTTCGGCGGGTGCCGCCGCGACGACCTGTGCCGCTCCCGCCTCGGTTTCCAGTATGCCGATCGGCTTGCCTACTTCCACGACCTCGCCTTCCTGCGCGAGTATCTGCACGAGAATACCGGCATTCGGCGCGGGCACTTCCGTGTCCACCTTGTCGGTGGCGATTTCGAGAATGGTTTCATCCCTGTCCACCGCATCACCAGGCTGCTTCAGCCATTTGAGAATGCGGCCTTCAGTGATGCTTTCGCCCATCTTGGGCATGAGGACTTCGACTTTCATGTCAGGGGATCCTTGTATGATTCTGAACTATTTGTGTGTCGTTTGTACGGGTAAAGGGTAAAGGGTAAAGGGTAAAGGGTAAAGGGTAAAGGGTAAAGGGTAAAGGGTAAAGGGTAAAGGGTAAAGGGTAAAGGGTAAAGGGTAAAGGGTAAAGGGTAAAGGGTAAAGATTGCTGAGTACTCGTAAAGAGCTTGGCTCTGTGCTCTCCGCTCTCCGCTCTACGCTCTCCGCTCTCTGCTCTCCGCTCTCCGCTCTTTGCTCTAGTACTCCGCCAATTTCCGTATGGCCGCGATGACGTCCTTGTCCTGCGGGAGGATTTCCGGTTCGAGCGACCACGCGTAGGGGATATGGCAATCCTTCGCGCCGAGACGCATGATGGGAGCGTCGAGCAGATCGAAGCCCTGCTCGGCAATGCGCGAAGCCACTTCGCCGCCGAAGCCGCCTGTGAGATTGTCTTCATGCGCGACGAGTACGCGACTGGTCTTTGCGACGGAGGCGAGCACCGTGTCCATGTCCAGCGGGACGAGCGTGCGCAGGTCAACGACTTCGACGCTCAAACCTTCCTTGTCGAGTATGCGGGCCGCTTCGAGGGCTTTGTACACGATCGATCCCCAGGTCACGACGGTGACGTCGCTGCCTTCGCGACGAATGGACGCCTTGCCGAAGGGGAGCAGGAATTCGGGATCCGGTTCCAGCGACGCGGCATAGCCCTGGCGATACATGCCCTTGTGTTCAAGGAAGAGCACGGGATCGTCCATGCGGCAGGCCGTTTTCAACAGCGCTTTCGCATCCGCCGCGGTGGAGGGATACAGGACGTACAGACCCGGTATATGCGTGAAGTACCCGTCGATGCTCTGGCTGTGGCACAGACCGCCGTGTATGTAGCCTCCCACGGGCACGCGCATGACCACCGGAGCGGAAAACGCATTGTTGGATCTGTACCGCATGGTGGAGACCTCGTTGCGGATATGCATCATCGCGGTCCAGATATAGTCGCCGAACTGAATCTCCACCACGGGTTTGAGCCCCTGCACAGCCAAACCGACGGCGGTGCCGACGATACTCGATTCGGCAAGGGGAGAATTGAAGACGCGGCTGAGGCCGAATTTCGTGGAGAGTCCTTTCGTGGCCGTGAATACGCCGCCTTTGCCGTCTTCAACATCCTGACCGTAAACGATGATCTTTTCGTTGCGCTCCATTTCTTCGTGCAGCGCGTGATTGATGGCATCGACGATGACAGTCTTGGTGCCTATGGGCAGATCCTGCTCGAAACGCAGATCGAGCTGCTTCGGGGAGTACAGGAAGTCCGAGGCGGTGGAGGGATCGGGCAAGGGCTTTTCCTCCGCCTTGTCCGTGGCGGCGTTGACCTCTTCGAGGACATCTTTTTCCATTTGCTCGAATTCTTCTTCCGTAAGCATGCCCGCGTTGATCATCGCATCTTTGAGACGATTGATCGGATCGCGCTGGCGATCGCGCTCCAGCTCTTCCTTGCTGCGGTACTTGGTCTGATCGTCGGAAGAAGAGTGGGGGAGCAGGCGCACGACGTCCGTGACGATGACCGTGGGACCCTCGCCGCGGCGCGCGCGCGCAACGGCTTTACGGAAGGCCTCATGCGTTTCGAAAAGATTCGTGCCGTCCACCTCCATGCGGTCGAGGTTCACATAGCCCGACACCATGTCGTACACCGAGCCGCCGGTTTGCTGCGAGATATGCACCGAGATCGCGTATTTGTTGTCCTGCACGCAGAAAATTACCGGAAGTTTTGCGCGGCTGGCCCAGTTCAGCGCTTCGTGGAAGTCGCCCTGGCTGGTGGTGCCTTCGCCGCTGGACACATACACGACTTCGTCCGTGCCGCGCAGTTTGGCGCCCTTGGCCGTGCCGACGGCGTGCAGGTACTGCGTGCCGGTGGGTGAGGATTGCGACACGACACGCGCCGAGGCCATACCGTAGTGCTGCGGCATTTGCCGGCCACCCGAGTTCACATCCTCCGCGCGGGCAAGAAAGTTGGTCATGATGCCTTCGGCGTCCATACCCATGCCGAGCATATACGAGAGGTCGCGGTAATACGGATAGGACCAGTCCTTGCCCGGCGCGAAGGCCATCGCCGCGGCAATCTGCGCGGCTTCGTGTCCCGATGCGCCGATGTGGAAAAAGCTCTTTCCCTGTTTGAGCAGCGTGAGCATTTTCTGATCGAGCCTGCGCGAGGTCATCATCAGCTTGAGGATGCGCCGCAGTTCGGCGGCATCGAAGGGGGAATTTTTCGGAATGCTCAGGGCGAAGGGATTACCCGCAGGTGCGTCGGAAGTATCAACCGGCGGACGCATATCGTCGTTGCTCCGGGACTTTGCCATGTATGTTTCTCTCCAGGGACAGATTTTGTGAGACTCGGGGCCTTTGAAGTAACTCCCGTTCGAGGGGAAAAATTCCCTCCATGGAAGCTTTCTGCTCAAAATCCCTCGCTTTCGGGGAAACCGAAATGTACACTTGCCGTATCGGAATTGCAATGCTGTGTCGCGCTATCGTGTCGCAAGCTATCGTGTCGCAAGCGAAGGGATCCCCGAAATGGACTTCGCGGGATTCCCAAGGCAGATTCGGCCGCACTACATCAGGGAAGGCTCACGGCCGACAGCCGAGATGCAAGCATCAACACTTTCACGCGTCGGCATGTGCACTTCGATGTTGGTTCCATGTTCCTCAACGGAGTCCTATCTGTTGAGACTGCAATACTGGGCAAGTATCGAATGTTGCATTTCTCTCGAGAGCATCGGCATGTTGCGACAAGACGCCCATATGTACTCGGGCTGATTTCGTCTCACGTGGAGTGTAGAACAGATTTGCATGAAACGGTGGATCGTTCTATTACTTTGCGGTTTTTTCTCTCCCCCCATTTCCGTAGTTTTCTCCCCATGCTCACCATCATCGCACCCTCGCCTGATCATAAGCGCATCTATCGTGTCGCCTCGCTCGCCGCCGGCACAGTGCATCGGGCGTCGGAGGTGCTTGCGGTTGCGTCGGGCAAGGGCGTCAACGCCGTGCGGGCGTTGGGCTGCATCGGCGCCGAGGTGAAGCTCGTCACTCCGGCCGGACAAGCCTTCCATGACGCCCTGCTGCAAGACGCATCCCTGGAGGGCGCGCAGCTCGAGGTCATAAAGGTTGCGCTACCCACGCGCTGCTGCGTCACCTTGCTCAGCGAGGACGGCATGGCAACGGAAATCGTGCAGGAGGCCGCGCCGATGTCCGAGGATGAGGCCGCGCAGTTCGTCGCACACAGTCTCGCCGCCGTAAACAAAGCTTCCGCGCTGCTGCTGGCTGGCTCCATCCCATCGGGCGTGCCGGGGGATCTCTACGAACAGTGCGGGCGGCTTGCTAGCGAGCGGGGCATTTACGCGGTCGTGGATGCGCATGGCGTGGCGCTGCAATCCGCGCTGCGCGGCGGACCGTCTGTGGTGAAGATTACGCGATCCGAGCTTGCCGATACACTAGAACTGCGGCGTGAAGATCTGGACGTCCCATCCGCCTGCTCCGCGCTGCGCGGCCTGGGAGCCCGCCACATCGTGCTTACCGACGGCGGCGGACCCGTGACCATCGTGGAGGAGGACGGCACGGTGTTCTCTCTTGCTCCGGAAACTGTAAAGGTGGTCAACGCGGTCGGCTCGGGTGATGCAATGAGCGCCGGTATTACGCTGGCCCTGGGTCGGGGGCAGGATTTGCGGCATGCCATCGAACTCGGAATGCGCATGGGATCCGCCAATGCGGCGACGCTCATACCAGGAGAGCTGCCGGTGGATTTCACCGAGATCACAAGCCCGGAGTGATCACCCCGAGTCCCGGTGACAGAACTATTCGTCCATCACGGACGTTGTGCTAGATTGTGCAGAAAGGATACGGAATGCAGGAAGACGAAATTCTCGGAAAAGCGTACGACAGCCGTTTGATGAAGCGTCTGCTGATTTACGCACGGCCGTACGCACCGCATATTGTGGGCGCGATTTTGCTCACGATATTTATCTCGGCGCTGAGCCCCCTGCGTCCTTACCTCACAAAAATCGCAATCGACGATTACATCAGCGTGGGGGACAGCGACGGCCTGCTGCTCATTGTCATGCTGCTGTTCGCATCATTGCTCGTTCAGGGTGCGGCGCAGTATTTCATGACGTACTTCACGCAGTGGATCGGTCAGCGCATTATCGTGGATGTGCGCATGCAGATTTTCACCAAGCTGCAGCGGCTGGCTTTGCGTTTTTTCGATCGCAATCCCGTCGGACGCCTCGTGACACGCGTCACCAACGATGTGGAAGTGCTCAACGAGATGTTCTCCTCCGGTCTCGTGACGGTATTCGCCGATGTGTTCATCCTCATCTGGATTGTGGTGTTCATGTTCAGCATCAACTGGGTGTTGGCGCTGGTCACGCTCAGTGTCATTCCGTTTCTGGTGTACGGAACATTTCTCTTCCGCCGCAAGGTGCGCGAGACGTATCGGGCCGTGCGCTACGAAGTGGCCAGACTGAACAGCTTCATGCAGGAGCGCGTGTCGGGGATATCCACGATGCAGCTTTTCGGAAAGGAGAAAAAGGAGTATGATACCTTTGACGGCATCAACAAGGCCCATGCCGAAGCGAATATCAAATCCGTGTTTTACTACGCGGTGTTTTTCCCGGGGGTGGAATTCATCAGCTCGCTCGCGGTTGCGTTGATAGTATGGTATGCCGGCGGTGAGATTCTCGCGGGTCTTATGAGCGTCGGTACGATGATATCCTTCATCCAGTACACGGAAATGTTTTTCCGTCCCATACGCGATTTGTCGGAAAAGTATAACATCATGCAGACGGCCATGGCGTCGTCCGAGCGCATTTTCAAGATGCTTGATGATGACACCATCATTCCGGAACCCGCGGCGGATCGCGCGCGTCCGCTGCCGCGTATCGAGGACATAGCGTTCACCAACGTCAGGTTCGCCTACAACAAGGACGAATGGGTGCTGCGGGATGTGTCGTTCAGCATTCCGCGCGGCAGCACGATAGCCATTGTCGGCGCTACCGGAGCGGGGAAGAGTACCATCATCAATCTTCTTTGCCGCTTCTACGATATACAGGAAGGGAGTATTACCGTTGGCGGCACGGACATACGCGATGTGTATATCGCGGATCTTCGCCAGCATATCGGCATTGTGCTTCAGGATGTGTTTCTGTTCGCGGGAAGTATGCGCAACAATATCACGCTCGGCGACGAGAGTATCAGCGGCGAACGCGTGGAGGAGGTGTCGCGACTGGTCGGTATCGACCGCTTCATCGAGCGCTTGCCGGATCGTTACGAGTCGGAGATCAGGGAAAGGGGCGGTTCCCTTTCCGTCGGTCAGAAGCAATTGCTCGCTTTTGCACGCGCACTCGCGTTTGACCCGGAGCTGCTGATCCTCGACGAAGCGACATCGAGCGTTGACACGGAATCCGAACTGCTTATTCAACAAGCCATCGCCACACTGCTCAAGGGTCGCACATCCGTCGTCATCGCACACCGCCTCTCCACTATACAAAACGCTGACATTATTCTCGTGATGCACAAGGGCCAGATACGCGAGCGCGGTACGCATCAGGAATTGCTGGCGCAGAAGGGGATATATTACCGGCTGTATCAGCTGCAATACAAAGACCAGGAGACCACAGAAAAGACAGAAAAAACAGAAAAGAGGGAGGTGCTGTCGTCATGAGTTATGCAGATTCGTGAGATGTTACGGGTGCATCATCGTGGACAAGCTTCGAAGAAAGTGTGACCACAGAAGGGACAGAAAAAACAGTGACCACAGAAAAGACAGAAGAAACAGTGACCACAGAAAAGACAGAAGAAACAGTGACCACAGAAAAGACAGAAAAAACAGAAAAGAGGGAGGTGCTGTCGTCATGAGTTATGCAGATTCGTGAGATGTTACGGGTGCATCATCGTGGACAAGCTTCGAAGAAAGAGTGACCACAGAAGGGACAGAAAAAACAGTGACCACAGAAAAGACAGAAGAAACAGTGACCACAGAAAGGACAGAAAAAGCAGAAAAGAGGGAGGTGCTGTCGTCATGAGTTATGCAGATTCGTGAGATGTTACGGGTGCATCATCGTGGACAAGCTTCGAAGAAAGAGTGACCACAGAAGGGACAGAAAAAACAGTGACCACAGAAAAAACAGAAAAAGCAGAAAAGAGGGAGGTGCTGCCGTCATGAGTTCATTGGTGAGATCTTACATGTGCATCATCGTGGACAAGCTTCGGAGTCAGTAAGCCCCATCTTGTCCATTCTCGTGGCGATGAATTTCTGCATTTGAGAGACAGGTGATTACGGTTATCTTTTCCGTACTGCAGCCACAGAAGGGGATTATCGGTGGTTACATCAAGAATTCATTTTGCAGAGGGAGATTTGTGATGACGGATGAAGAGTATTTTCCCTATAAGGACGAGGGCTACCGTATTCTGGGAGCCGCATTTGAAGTCTACAGGAGGATCGGAAACGGATTCGGAGAAGGGGTGTATCAGGAAGCACTTGCTATAGAATTCAGTCTTCGAGACATTCCCTTCGAGGAGCAGCCGCGGCTCCATATCGAGTACAAGGGTACACAGCTTCGACGGACGTTTGTACCGGATTTCATTTGTTTTGATGCCATCATCGTTGAAATCAAAGCGGTTACCCTGCTCAACGATTTGCATCGGTCTCAGCTTTTCAACTATCTGAAGGCTTCACGATTCATTCTGGGCTATGTGCTAAATTTTGGTCATGAACCACTTCTCGAACATGACAGAAAGCTTTGTACCTGGTAAACCCGAGTCGCGCATGGCGTAGGGACGGGCCAACATTCTGTTCCGATAGGATTGAGTGAGGATAGCTGGAAAGCCGTGTCGCAAAACGGTGGGGAACCGTCTCATTCCTACCCCGAATCACCTAATGGACAGTAGCTCGATCAATGCCGTGCTTTAATGACAGTACTTTTCCTGATTCCAGCATATTCTGTCCTCTTCTGTTCTTATTCTCTTCTTTTCTCTTCTTTTCTCTTCTTTTCTCTTCTTTTCTGTCTTTTCTGTCTTTTCTGTCTTTTCTGTGGTTTCTGTGGTTTCTGTGGTCTCAGCGGAGGCGATTCCTGTCGTCCCAGATCGGATACAGCAGGCGATAGTCTCCGAAGCCGGACTCGTCGATGAAGACGAAGCGCCGGTTGATGTCGTAATACTCCCACACCTCGTAGGGGCGTTCGTCGGCGCTGAGAGGGTTACGATCGATGTAATCGGGTGCGCCATACATGATATAGGTCATGCCGCGATCGGTTTTCCAGCCGTCGAGGTAATGGCCGAACTGCTGATTTGCGAATGCGACACGGTTGTAGTACTCGATCATAGCGGTGTTGGTCTTCGAACCGGGCGCGGGATTGCGGCGTTCCCAGAACTCCTCGAAGCGCCGGCGCTTTTCCTGCTCGTCTTCAGCGTCGCGTATGAAGCGGAGTTCCTCACTCGTTGCATAATAACGCAATTGATCTATGGCCACATCCAGATCGACAGCGGAAATGGGAGCGCCGGCGGTGAGCCACTCGATGATGAATTGCCGTTCCACTGCGGCCAATACACTCGTACCCGCGCTGTCGTCACCGCGGCGCAGTGTGGCCTTCAGTATATAACTGCCTATGCCGAGTCCGGAACTTCCGATGTTTGCGAGAAAGGTGTTCCTTCCCTGCTTGAGCGGTTGTGTATCGCGTTTGGAAAAGACCTCGCGACCCTGCCGCGTGATGGAATAGGTGATATCCACCGCGTTCAGTTTGAAGGGATTGTACACTTCGTAAAACAAGTCGAAACCATTCTCGAGTGCGGCTACATTGGGATTGATCTGTGGGGAAATCTGCCTCTTGATGCCGACGTTTTCCACATTACGAACGAGCATGAGATCGCTGATGCCGAGGAGATTCTGATCATAGCGCTGCACGGTGAAACTACGGGACTGACGGAATTCCTTGCGCGATTCCCTATCCTCGAACAGCACTTCGATCTGGTACTTACCCGGGTCGAGTTTCAGTGTGCGCTGGCTGAGGTCATAATGCGCCGAGCTGGTCGTGCGCTCAAAACTCAGAAGCTCCACCTTGCGCTCCCAGGTCTCCTCTCGGACCAGACGCGCATTGTCCGGTTCATACACCAGCACGGTGATGGTATACCCGCTTATATAGAATTCCTGGTTCTTCACGAAGGTGAGCAGATCATTCGGAACATGCACATAGACGTCCACGCGCCCATGAAGACCGAACTCATCGTATTCCGCAAAATTCAGAATATCGAAATAAAACGGCTGAACGCGCATGCTATGGACCGTTTTGGCTTCGCTGCTCCCTGAGTCCTGCGCGTGCAAGAGATGCCCGCACGCAGTGATGATGAGCAAGGCTACGAGAAGGGAAATCGTGTGCCGACGGGGCATATTCACCTCCGGAGTGTCGCGACGAGATCGTATTCCGCCGCTTCAGTGATGACCGCATCGACGAAATCTCCAATGGGTGGAGGTCCGTCAAATTCGTTGACTGAAATGAGAACTTCATTGTCCACCTCGGGCGCATCGAACTCGGTACGGCCGATGGCGAATTCTCCTTCCACCGCGTCGAGGAGGATACGGAGTTGCTGCCCGATGCGCTGGTCGTTTTTCTTCGCCGAAATACCACTTTGCAGATCCATGATAGCGTCGCGACGTTCTTCCTTGACGGAGCGCGGGACAGGATCGCCGAGTATCCAGGACGAGGTATTTTCCTCCTGGGAATAGAGAAAAACACCGAGCCGATCAAATTCGGTTTGACGCACGAAATCGTAGAGCGTCTCGAAAGCGGCATCCGTTTCACCGGGATACCCGACGATCAGCGTGGTCCTGATGGCGATGCCGGGGACGCGCTTGCGCATTTCCTCCAGCAGTTCTTCGGTGGCACGACGAGTGATACCGCGCCGCATGGACTTGAGAACGGCGTCGTCGATGTGCTGTATCGGTATGTCAATGTAGCGGCACAGCGCGTCGCGCTCTCTGATGATATCGAGCGTCCCGAGCGGAAAATGTGAGGGATACGCGTACATCAGGCGTATCCATTCGAGACCCTGTATGGCGGAAAGCTCGTCGAGCAGTGTGGGAAGACGCCGCTCTCCGTACAGATCGAGACCGTATGACGTGGTGTCCTGAGCTATGAGTACGAGTTCTTTGGTACCAAGGGTGCGGAGGAATTTCGCTTCATGCACAATCTCCTCCATGCGTTTCGAAACATGACCGCCCCGCATGAGAGGAATGGAGCAGAAAGAGCACGGACGGTCGCAACCTTCGGAAATTTTGAGATAGGCAGTATGCGACGGTGTGCTGAGATGCCGCTCACCGAGCAATTCCCGTTTGAAACTGCCCCCCAGTGTTTCGAGAATTGCGGCAAAATCCGTGACGCCGAAGAATTTATCCACCTCCGGAAGCTCGGCTTCGAGATCGCTGCGGTAGCGTTCCGAGAGGCAACCGGCTACGTAGAGCTGCTGTATGGTGCCGGCTTTCTTCAGTTCGGAGGCTTCGAGTATGGTATTGACCGATTCCTCTTTCGCCGCATCGATAAAGCCACAGGTGTTGATGATCACCGTATCGGCGTCGTTGGGATCATCGACAATGCTGAGTCCGTTGACGTCGAGCTGATGCATCAATACTTCTGAATCCACCGTATTTTTCGAGCAGCCGAGGGTGACGATAGAAATACGCTGGCGGGGGGATCGGGCCATGGAATACTCGTTGTTATGGAAGCGGTAAAACGGAAGCTGCCTCAGGTTCCGTCAACAGATATGCGATCGTGGCAGAACACCGTGACGCCACTGCGCTGATTGCATAACACCCAATGTTGCAGTTTTTATTCCCGGACGCAAGTCATAAGCACATCGCCCTCACCCGTTCGAGGTCGGCAGGTGTATCCACCGCCTGGGAGAGTTGCGTCGTGATACCCACGCCGATGCTCATGCCATGCTCGAGAGCGCGAAGCTGTTCGAGTTTTTCCAGCAGCTCGAGCCGTCCCTGGGGCAGAGCCGCAAAACGTAGCAGTGCCTCGCGCCGGAACGCGTAAATTCCCACATGCCTGAACCAGGGTGCCTCTGCGGCGTCTGCGTCCCGAACGTGCGGAATGGGCGCGCGCGAAAAATACATCGCGCGTCCACGTCCGTCCATCACCACCTTGACAACATTGGGATCGGCGACGTCCGCCGGTGCGTCGAGCGCGCATGCAGCGGTGCCGATGTCCACCTCCGGGTCGGCGAGAAGCGGCGCGATTGCCGCATCGAGCGTTTCCGCCGGGAGCAGTGGTTCGTCTCCCTGGACATTGACGACGATAGAGTGGGGCAGATCCCTGGCAACCCAGGCGGCGCGTTCCGATCCGGATTGCAGCGACTCGGGCGTCATGACCACTTCTCCGCCGAACGAACGGACCACGCTTTCGATGCGCATATCATCGGTTGCGACGAGTACCTGCGCGTCCGGTTGCGCGGCGATACAGCGATCGTACACATGCTGAATCATCGGCTTACCGTGGATGTCCGCCAGCGGCTTTCCAGGAAAGCGCGACGAGGCATAGCGGGCTGGAATCACGATGAGCAATGTCTGCGTGCTCATGGGTTCGTTCCGTCATGTTGCAGGGTGTCGTCGGTTTGTTGCAGAGGATTATGCCGCGACTCATGCTTCTCCCCGGCGACATGTATCCAGCGGGGCGCGGGCACGTGCGCGGCGCGTTGGAGAATATCTTCCAGGTCGGCCACGCGGGTTGGACGCGGTTCGTCCTCGCGCATTGCGGGGGAGCCCGGGGCGTGAGCAACCGCTGTGTCGCCGCCCGTCAGAGGCACGGAACGCAAAGCTTCGATGGCCTGGCGCATATCCTCCATGTCGGCACGCGTCTGGGAAAGTTCGCCGTCCGCGATGATCAGCTTCGCCAACGCAGCGGCCCGACGGGCTGCTTCATGGGAGATGGGCTGTGCCATCAGATGGACACGTCGTAAATGCGATACGTCTTGTACCGCTCTGCGTTCATCATTTTCGCTCCTCGGTTCATCATTTCGTTGTCCTCCAGAACCCAGGAGGCCTCACCGAGAAAGATACCATGCGCAGCGGCGCGTTTGAGCACCTCATAGTACATCACCGAATCCAGTCCTTTGCCGCGATATTGCGGGAGGACGCCGAGAGCGATAATTCTCCCGAGATTGATGGACTTGGTTTTGGTGGCGATGTGGTACAGCGCCGGCAGAATCGCTCCACTGCTGTTGTGTATAAGCACCTGGTTCAAGTCCGGGAGAAAGAGGGTGAAGCCGATGGGCTCACCGTCCTTCAGGAGATAGAACACCAGATCCTTGAATTTGCCGACCGCTTGTTTCAGATCGTTTGCGAGAAAATCGAACTCCGCGTCAGTCATTGCCACCGCGCCCCAATTCGCCTCCCAGATGCGATTGTAGAGGTCCTTGAGCGTCGCGGTTTCGCGTGCGAGATTACGAAAATCCACATCGCGGACACTGACGCCGTATCGATCGCGGACGATCTGTTGTCCCCGTTCCAGTTTCGGCGTAAGGACGTCGTCGTGCCGCAGGAGATACGCGTAGAGATCTTTCTCCTTTTTGAAACCGTAGGTCTCGACGAGCAGGGGATAGTAGCGGGGATTGTAGGTCATGAGGAGCACGGGGGGGCGGTCGAAACCGTCCACGAGCATCCCGATTTCATCATTGACCGAAGGATTCATCGGTCCGCGCATGGTATCCATGCCTTTTGCGCGCAGCCAGTTCGCGGCGGCGTCGAATAGCGCATCGGCGACTTCCTGCACGTTGATACACTCGAAGAAGCCGAAGAATCCCACCTTGTCGCCGTGCGTCTGGTTATGATTTCGATTCACGATGGCGGCGATGCGTCCGACAGCTTCGCCGTTGCGCTCGGCAATGAAGAGCTGCATATCCGAATGTCGGAAGAAAGGATTCTTCCTGGTATTGAGCACCTTTTTTCTGTCCATCAGGAGCGGGGGTACCCAATTCCGGTCGCCCTGATAGAATTTCCATTGCAGTTTAATGAACTTTCGTGTCCCGGCGCTGCCGGAGACGGGTTGCACAGTAATACTCATGACGTTCTCCCACATTAGTCAATGATACCGAGCTTCTTCCCGATGTCGCCGCAGATTTCAAGAATGCGGTCGAGATGCTCTTTCTCGTGCGTTGCCATGAAACTGGTACGGAGCATCTGCATGCCCTGCGGCACGCCCGGGCTTATGAACACATTGACGAAGACCCCGGCATCGAACAGTTCTTTCCAGAAAATGAAGCTCTTCATATCGTCGCCGATGATGACGGGAACGACACCGGTTTGTCCGTGCAGCACGTTGAAGCCGAGCCTCGTGAATCCGTCGCGCATGTACTGGGCGTTCGCCTGGAGCATGCCGACCAGTTCCGGTTTTTCTTCCAGAATGTCGAGTGCGGCGAGTGCGGCAGCCACACTGGCGGGCGTGGGACTGGCGCTGAAAATCAGTGCGGGGGAGTGATGCTTGATGTAGTTGATGACCGCCCGTTCCCCCACGACGAAGCCGCCGAGACTGGCGAAGGTTTTCGAGAACGTACCCATCGTCATGTCCACATCTTTTTCGAGGTCGAAATGACTCGCCGTGCCTCGTCCCCCGACACCGATAACGCCTGTCGAGTGTGCGTCGTCGATGAGAATGCGGGCATTGTACTTTTTGGCGATTTCAACGAGACGCGGCAGTTCCACGATCTCTCCGGTGGTACTGAACACGCCGTCGGAGACAATCAGCTTGCCCTTTTCCAACGGTAGTTTCGCAATGACGCGTTCGAGGTCATCCATTTCGTTGTGCTTATAACGCTCGAAATTCGCGAAAGCGCCTTTCGCCATCAGATTGCCGGCGACGATGCAGGCATGATTGTCCTTATCGGACACCACGTACTCCCCGCGCTGCACCAGCGTTGGGATAATGCCCTGCGCAGTCTGATACCCTGTGGAGAACAGCAGACAGGTCTCGGCGTTGAGGAATTTCGCCAGTCGCTCTTCAAGCTCATTGTGCAGGACGAGCGTGCCGGTGAGATAGCGGGAGCCGGAGCAGCCGGTGCCGTAGCGGCTGACCGCATCCAGTGCGGCCTGCTTGACTTTCGGATGCGCTGTGAGCCCCAGATAATTGTTCGAACCGGCCATGATGACTTTGCGTCCCTCGATGCTGACGATGGGGCCTTCGTTTTCTTCGATAGCACGAAAGTACGGGTACAGGCCGGAAGCCTTCACCTCATCCGCCCGAGTGAACGCTCTGCATTTGTCAAATAGATCCACGGAAACTCCTGGGAAAAATCTTGTAGTGGTCTTAACGATTCCTTCCATGCCCGCCTGAGGAAATAGCGGCTGTAAGATGAATCGTGATTCATTTATACGTCCAACGATTTTCAATATAGCAACGACAGAGTCGGAAATCAATGAGGAGTTGCACGATGCGTCTTGCTGTGTATTGTTGCGTCTTGGGCTTCATTCATACATCTTTTCCTGCGTCTCGTTACCCGACGGTATGATAGCCACTATCGCGGCAGGAAGTGCTCTTGCGTGGATGCGGGGAGGGCACTCCTACAGGCAGGAAATGATGTTCGTCGTGATATCCTTGTCCGGCAGCTTCGATGCTCTGCGACGGAGCACGTCCACTGCGGAGCGTGCCAGCATGCTGTGTGCCGTTGATCAGGTTCCGGAAAAATACCCGCTTGCTTCATACCCACGGACCTGACTATATTTGTTTCTCCGCCATCCTAGCTCAGTTGGTAGAGCAGCTCACTCGTAATGAGCAGGTCGTCGGTTCGAGTCCGATGGATGGCTCCAGGCCCCGCGAATGCGGGGTTTTTTTATGCTGCGCTGCCGCGATTGCCCGAGACTTCCTATATTACCACTACGCTATCGTTGTACCATCCGAGAAGTACGCACATGCCAGAAGTGATTCTTCGTTCCGCCACTCACCCCGTTTCCATTGGAAGCATGTACTGTATCGGGAGGAATTACCTACGACATATTCAGGAACTGGAAAACGAGGTGAACGCCGAACCAGTGCTTTTCCTCAAGCCCGCAGCCTCGTTGATCACCGAAGGACGCATGATAGAACTGCCTGCGTACAGCAGTGATGTGCATCACGAAACGGAACTGGTGCTGCTCATCGGACGGGAAGGACGACATATAGCGGAGGAGCAGGCCTTGGACTACCTGGCCGGCGCGGGTATCGGTCTGGATCTCACCGCGCGTGATACGCAGCAGAAGCTCAAGGAAAAGGGGTTACCGTGGACGCTCGCGAAGGGCTTTGAAACAGCGGCCTGCGTGTCGGATTTTCTTCCGCTTTCCATGCTGCCTCCCCTGGACTCGCTGCGCTTCACGTTGCAGGTAAACGGCGCGCTACGGCAAGAGGGTGATACGTCGCTCATGATATTCAGCGTACCGCGTATACTCGCCTTCATCAGTTCCATCGTGACGCTCCTTCCGGGCGACCTCATTTTTACCGGTACGCCGCATGGCGTGGCCGCGATACATGAAGGAGACGTGCTTGACCTGCGTCTGGGCGATGCGCTGCTGGCGACGTTCCGCGTGCGCGGGGAGGGGAACGAATGAACCTGCGTGCTCTGCGTGCCGGGACGACCCGCGCCCGGGTGCTCTTCGGCGTGATGATAGCCGCTCTCGCAGCCGCGCTGCTGCTGCGACCGACGCAGACCACCAGCACGGCCGGGGAGGATCCACCACCAGTGGTCTACAATCCCGCCGAGACCGAATGGGATGATTACCTCTGGCCCACCGACGCGGGCACAAAGCGCACGTCGGATTTCGCCGAGTTTCGCAAGACACATTTTCACGCCGGCATCGATGTCAGTACCGGCGGACAAATCGGATACAAGGTCTTCGCCGCACGTGATGGGTGGCTGCACGCACTGAGTTTTGAACCGGGAGGGTATGGCTGGTTTCTCGTGTTGCGCCACTACGATGGCTACTACACCTGCTATGCGCATCTCGACAGACCTGTTGAGGGTATTCTCAACGCCTGGTATCAGAAATTGAGCGCCGCGGGGCGCTCTTTCGGAGAGATCGTTTGGGCCGGTGACACGGTGCACGTGAAACGCGGAGAGTTGATCGCCTACACCGGCGATACCGGTGCCGGACCTCCGCATCTCCATTTCGAAGTGCGGGACCGCGACTATAATCCGGTGAATCCGGGTCTGTCCCGGCATTTGCGTCCTGTGGATTCGCTGCCACCGGAAGTGAAGGGCATTATGCTTGTCCCGCTCGACGCCGGCGCGACGATTGACGGGAAGTGGACCTCCAAATTGCTGACTCCGTCCGGTGCGGGAAGTGCCACGACCGTGAAAGGATTGCCGGTGTTGCGCGGGCGGGTGGGGATTCTGCTGCGCGCGCATGACCGGGCAAATGGCGCGACGGACTATCCGACGCCGTACCGCATTCGATTACTGGTGGACGGGAAGGAGTATTTTTCGTCCACCGCTCGTCGTTTTGCCGACACGCTGGGATTTCATATACGCATAGATCGCGATCATTCGCTCATGCAGGCGATGAAGGGGGAGTTCCGAAAGCTGTACCGAGAAGAGGGAAACCTGCTCGAATTCTATCTGCCCCAGTCACTCGATGCGGGAGTTCTGACCGCAGAGCGGCTCGGAGGCGGGCGGAAGGCACTGCGAATTATCGCAGAAGATCTCGCGGGGAATCAGACCTCGGTATTGATGAATGTGTCGCTTGCCTTCGATAACGCAATGCATATTGGCGGTACTGACAACCGACTCTCGCTGCGCTTACAGCGTTCTGCGGGCTGTAGCGGGATTTCCCTCGAGGATGCCTCGTCCAAAGGGAGCGCACGGCTCGCGGGTTGGAACGCACGCGAAGCGAGTGAGGGAGTGACGGTGGATCTGCAGAAATACCGCGACCGAACGTTGCGAGTCGTCAGTACGGATTCATCCGGGCATCAGCAGCTTCACGCGGTGTTTGTCGCGGGTCGTGCGGCGCCGACAGCGAGTCGGCTGAACGTCCGGCGGGAGTTCCATTTTGATGAGCTCGTCCTGGAGCTTCGACTCGCGACGCCCTTTGCTTCACCACCGGAGGTGCTGCTTTTACAGGGTGGAAGATCGGAGCGTGGCAGGGTGTATCCCCTCGACGCCGCACGGTATCGCGCCACAGTGCCTGCCTGGGAAGGACTCGACGGTATGGCGATCGTACAGGTCCGCTACGCGACGGGCGGAGAATCCCACACGTACACCGATTCACTGCGAATGACACTTGTCAGTGCCAGGAGAGGCGGCGTGTTGCGCTCCGCCGATGGCGCGTTTGCGCTCCGCTTCGCTCCCGGGGATGTGCTGCGATCCACGCTGTACACCGTTGCGCGCGTTGGAGCCGACAGCATACCAGGATATCGGGTGTATCCATCCGATATACCTCTTACGGGGAGACCGAGGGCGGAATTTGCGCGCGTCGCAGATGCCGATCACGCGTTCGTTGCCGTGCAGGCGCCGATGCGAAAGTACACCGAAGAGCGAAGGCCCGGAGTCGTTACAGCGCGCATCGGCCGCTTCGCGGGCGATTATACGCTCCTGCGGGACATGAGCGGACCATCCGTCAGCATCGACGTAGCGATGAAAAGTCGCGAACCCATACGTATCGCCGTGCGGGATTCACTTTCCGGAGTGGATCTAGCCAGTGTCATAGCGCGCATTGACGGCGTGATTGTGCCGCTGCAATTCGACGAACGTCGTTATCAGCTTTACGTACCTGCGGAGGTGTTCAAGCGACACGGCGGGAAGGAATTGACCGTCTCCGCGAGGGACAGGGTGGGGAATGAAACGAAGGTGAGCCGGAAGTTCCGTTGATTTATTCCCATTGAATTACGATTCTCGATGAAGCTGAGGAGCGAACAGGGGGATTCGTCAGTCCCGGCATCTCCCTCCCGAAGCATTCAGGCAAAATTCGTCCTGGCACATATCACCCGCCTTTAAAAAAGAAGGCCGCACACGGCGGCCTGGGGAGGGAAGGGTTTGGCAGGCTAAACAACTCAGGGGATGGGGAAGGTGAGGTCGATGAGTAAGCGGAGGTTGTTTACATTCCAGGAATCCGCATACGTGGCGTTGCTCACCGGATTGAGCCCGAATTCGTAACTCAGCATTGGTGTGACAAAACCATAGCGGTGAAAAAAGTCATAGCCAAGCCCCAGCTGTAACGCGTAGCGGAGGTTATTCGCGTCGGGAATATCTCCGCTCTGTGTTGCCGAAACGGAGCCGCGCGCCCAATCGGGTTCGCTGATTGTCGCGGTATGAGCGAAGTCCCCCTTGAGCAGGGCACCAAGATTGGCGCCGCCGAGCACAAAGAATCCGGGGCCACCCATGGGGTAGAGCTTGGAGTAGAATCCAAAGCTCAGGTAATTCAACGTGTAGTCCGCCGCATGGTCACGATTGACAGTGTATACGGCACCGTTGTCGTCCGCGATGCGATAGGGTTCGGTGAAGTTTCCCTCCACCTCGCCGGACATCTGATCGAAGGCCGCACGCACGCCGAGAACGACATAGCGCGTGACGGCCTTTTCACCGTGGACGCCGAAGACGAGATTCGTGTTTCCGGCGTCGCCGTAATAGCTGTTTTCCTGCGTCGGAAGGAGAGGGACATCACCATTGTGGAAACTTTGATTCAGTCCGACAAACAGACCGCCTCGAATGGTGTACCAGGCTCGTTCGCCCATGCGGATACCTTGTGCCTGTGCGATATGCAGCCCGGCCAGCAGCAGAGCCGTTGCGAAGAAAATGCTTGTGCGTTTCATGCTTCTGTCTCCTTACCTGGCTACGATCAGTTTCTGCATACCGCGGTATCCGGCCGCAGTCATGACGACAAAGTAGACACCGGGTCGCAGCGTCTCGGGTGTGTATCGAATGCTATGCGAGCCGCGTTTGAAACTACCGCTGTGAATAACCGCAACCTCCACGCCGAGTATGTCGAAGACTTTCAGTTCCACAGAGCTTTCCTGTTTGAGACTGAAGCTCAGCACGGTTTGTCCGTTGCCGCTGCCGCCTCCGATGACGTTGGGGCGGGGGGGATTCAGCGTAGTGATTCCGAGGTCGCTCAGTGTCGCCACGCCGTTTCTCGGACGCACGGTGATGGTTCCGCTGCACGTGGCATCGGTTGTCAGCAGTGCGAGGTCGGGAGTGAACATCGGAGCGGAGACGGTCCACTGTGTGGATGTTGTGCGACCAACCAGGACTTCCATCACGATTTTCGCTATTTCGCCGGATGTGAAAGAAGCGTTGGTGATTTTCACGAGAAGTTTGTCGGGGGACGGACGGGTAAAGCTTGCCGTGCCCTGTGAGGACAGCACTTTGTCCGGGGTCAATGCGCGTCTGTCGAAGGTCAGCTCGAATTGCAGCGATACCCCTGTGGCGGGGCAGGTAAGTGCCTCGTTGAGGAGCACCGGAATTTCAATGAAGTCGCCCGGTCGTGCCGAGATCGCAGGGGCAGTGCCGGCACTGTTACAGGAAAGTGTGAGTTCCGGGCGGGACAGTGTCACTGCCAGGACGGTTGATTGTTGGGTTCCGCATTGCGATTCGGAAGCGATAAGCGTCGCAACGGGTGACACGCCGGCCGCGGGGGTAAAGCGCAGCGCAATTTGCTTGCGTTGTGCCGGTTGTATGGTCACAGGCTGTGCTTCAATGAGGGTGAAGGCCGGGGATCCTTCGACGCGCAAGTCGAGCGTTATCGGTGCGATGCCGGCGTTCTCGATTTCGGCGGTGAGCTCCACCGGTTCGGTACTGCAGGTAATCGTTGCGCGCACACTGTCGCTGACGAAAGCGTAGGACAGATGGTTCAGCTGTCCGCTGAAGGGAATCGAGCGGGTTTCCGTAACACAGCGGGTATCACGTGTGACGTTAAGCTCGACGACACCGTTGAAATTGCGTGCCACCTCGTTGAACGGTGGAGTCAATTCCACGGTGATCGTCAGAACCTGTCCGGCGGGTACGATAACCGGCCAGGTCAGGGGAGCGAGAATGCGCAGAGGTGCCGCCGCGGGCTTGACTGTTCCATTCAGCGTGAGTGGAAATTCGCCGGTATTGCGGAATTCGATTTGCTGTCGCAGTCGGGGAACATCACCGGGACGAACCATACCTCCCGGACATACCGTGATCATACCGAAGTCCAGCGCCTCGGGTGCCGTGGCGTAGGTGCTTCTGACAATGCGTGCCTGTATCGGGAAGGCGTCTGTTACATCACACGGTTCGCCAAAGAGCGTGACCATGCCGCTGTATGTTCCGGGTTCGGTACCGACGAAACGGACCACGACGTCGCGGGTCTGTCCCGGTTGCAATGTGAACGGGAACTGAGCAGGCGGATCATATTCAAAGCCGCGGGGAAGCAACGAGCCGTCGCTGATGGTGATGGGTGAGGCGCCGGTATTCTCGACTGTCGCGCGTATCTGACGCGAGAGTGAAGTCTCGCAGGTGAGGATATCGATGACGCCGGGAGGCATGACGGCATTGATTGCGAATGCCGGCTGGACGCCACGACCGCGCAGGGTAAAGACCACGGTGTCGGAGCAGACATCCGAGGTGAAGAATACCGCTGCGACATCCGCGCCGTTGAGCATCGGTGAGTAGCGTACCGGAAATTCACGGTAAGTGCCGGGTTCCAGGGTGATGCGGAAGGGCTTGCTCAGGAGCTGGAAGGGGGAGAAATCCGCGAATCCGTCGGAGGAAATGGTCATGCGGCGATCACCGGTGTTCTCGATTATGAAGCCGCGTACCGCGCTCGATCCCACGCAAACATCACCGAAGTTGCTGCTGTACCCATTTTCCCGCACGCTGAAGCGTGGCTCGTAGCGCTCACCCGTGAGGACGATCGGGAAAATTTCCCGACAGTAGCCACCTGTGCCGGCAATGATTTCCAGCGTCAGCGTGTCGTTGAACACACCACCGGATCCCGGAAGTGCGAACACATCCACGTCCACGGACGAGGCAGCGGGAACGATGACACCTTGCGTCGGGAAGGGGACCGCGCCATAGCGTAATTCGTATTTCGATGTCGAGGCGATGGCGTTCAGTGTCAATGGAAGAGGACTGTTGTTTTCCACCGTGATCACGCGGCCGGGGTTTGCGCCTCCGGTTCCGCAGTAAATCACCTGTCCGAAATCGACGCGGCTGGGTGTGATGGACACCTGCGGGAGTATGCGTTCACCGGAGAGCGTGAAGTACACCGTTGATCCACAGGGTGCGCCAAACCACTGCACACTGCCTCCGAACGATCCACCCTCGCCAAGCGGCGGCTGGAAGATAATGTAGGCTTCGAAAGGCGACGTTGCATCGGCAGGGATGGTGATTGGGGTTCGCACCGCGGGATCCCAGGCGAAGCCGGCCGGCAAGTCGGGCAACTCGGTAAAGCGAACGGGTTCGAGGCCCTGATTCGTGATCTGGAGCAATATCTTGCTGCTCGGTTCGCAGTTCGCCAGCGTGACATGCGTCGGTGCCACTACCGAAGCCAACACCTGTTGACTAAAGGTTGAGCCGCGCAGCATGACTCGCGCTTCGAGGTCGCACAGATTGGCGCTGATGGTCAGTTCTTCTTCGAACGTCCCGCTGACAGTGGGATTGAAGCGGATAGGAACAATACGCTCGTCACCCGGTCGCAGAGGAAACGTGTTGCTGAAGGCATCGACGATGAACGGAAGCGCCACATCCACGGTCATGAGGAGTTCGGCTGTGCCGTTGTTGTACAAACGAATCAGTTTCGCGGCGGAATAGCTGCCGACACAAGTGGTGTCGTACAATTGCGGCGGCAGGGAGCCTGGTGTGTCCACGGCCTCGGCGGTGAACGACGGATTCTGCCGTTGTCCGAACAGGCGGACGCTGAAGCGTTCTGCGCACAAACCGAAATCAGCTTCGATTTCCAGTACTGCATCGAAATCCGTTGCACCTGTTCGCGCAGGTTCCACCACGACATCTGCGGTAGTGCCACCGAAGATGGAATCCGGAGCATTGACGAGGGTAAAACCGGAGGGCAGCGTGTACCGCAATCGTGCCGCCTGCGTGAAGTCATTGTCCAGTCGAATTGTGCGCTGCGGCAACGGGTCCACAGTGCAGGAATTGACGAGACCAAAGTCCATTTCCGTCACGTCCGCTGTGACGGTGGGTGCAATGCGGGAGGCCGTCAGTTTGAACAGAATCTCCTGCCCACAGGCATCGGCTGACATAATCACGTTTTCGACGATGGTCCCGCGCTGCGAAGGAGTGGGGGCGAACTCCACATATAACACCGCACTGTCGCGTGCCTGAACCGTCAAGGGGAAGATGCCGGGATTCTTCAACACGAATCCCTCGCCGAGATTCGGGACATTCGAGAACAGTATGTCGTTCAGTCCTGCGTTGGCAATGGTCACGGAAATCAGATCCGTCGCCTTGTTCTGGCAGCTCAGGATGGATGGTTCACCGACAACGGTTGCGGTCAGCTCCGATTTGCCGATCCTGACGATCACCGGAATCCGAATCGTGTTTGGTGAAGAGAACGGCGATGTAAGATCTATCGTCGCCGCATGCGTACCCGGGCAGGGGATGGCGGAGGTGATGATCTCGACATCGATAGAGTCGTTGCCCGTGCCCTGGGATTTGGACAGTCGCAGCCAGGGAACGCTCGGCGTTGCGGTCCATGCATAGCACGCCAGGCCGCTGTTGCTGATATAGAGCCGCTGCCTAGGCGGGGGATTCAGATCCACCACGAAGGTGTCCAGAGAGGAGATCGTGACCGGGAAGGTGCGGGGCGCATAATTCGCGGTGATGACCTTATTCTTCGTCATGGAAATGTTCAGAATCTGATTCGTTCCCGTAGCATCCCCGGACCAGTGGGAGAACGCATAACAGGTATCGGGCGCGGGGAGATTCACCGCAACGAGCGCGACGGGATCACCCGGAGCATAGTCCAGTTGGAAGGGGACGCGGAACACCTGCCCTTTACCGGGGGGATTGATCTCCACGTTCAGAGTGTAGCGCGTCGGCGGCGGATCGCCGTACACGGCGTATATGAAGTACCGGTTTGTTCCAGGAGGCAGCAGCACCTGGGCGGTTCCGGACATGTCAACATCCAGAATAGTCGGATCCGGGTGTGAGACCAGGCGCATGCTCGAAATTCCTGTCGCGAGAGGGATATCCCAGCGAAGCCAGGTATTGCTCGCAAGCGGATCGCGCCTCAGCCGAATTTCAAACGTCTGCGAAATCGGCGGCCCGGTGAAAACACCACGGAAATCGCGTAAGACCCCATTGCCCAAAATGGACGGGCTGCGGAAATCCGTATCTATGAGACGCGCATCCCACGTGTTGGGCACCGGTGGCGCCAGTACTGCTTCGCCCAGTGCGGGATCGATGCCGTCCGATGCGGACGCAACGATGCCAATACGTAAATCTGTGCTATTTCCTACGTTGTCGAAGGCCGTCAGCCGCGTGCGGATATCCTGACCGCGGCTGTCCTGAACTCCCGCAACGAGAAGAAGCAGGAATACGAATGGGACGACCAACAGGGAGTAGGTTTTCGGTGTAGCGGTAGCTGGCATGGTCAACCTCTTAACCCGTTGCTATTAAAGAGACTACTAACTTTAACTTAAGTAAGTTATCAATAAAATGCAGTAAAAATCACAATCTCGGTATTTTTTTTTTAAGACGGTCGTCTGAAGCGAGCACTTCAAGAATCGGGAATCCATCTGCCTGGGTAGAGGGAATCGCTTCAACGGGTATCGTGCGTTTTTCCTCATGTTAAAAATTTACATACATTATATGTGAGATTTCACCCCGTTTTCATCTTGTAATGAAGATTTAATATTCCTTACCTGAGGAGCTGCCATGTTGACGCTGTACCTGGCGTGCCTGATCAGCGGAGCGATTCTGCTTATCATTTCCCTGTTTTCCGGCGGGGACGCGGAAATGGATCACGGTCTTGAGGCGCATACGGATTTCGATCATGGTCTGGCGGCGCATGGCGATATGGGGCACAGCATCGAGGCTCACGTTGACGTCGCAACGGATACGGACGTCGGGGGTGCAGTCGTACACGCAGGAGGAGCGCACGATTCCGTCGTTGAGGCGCATGGTGGAGAAATGGAATCCGGGAGCGGTGGTGCTCTGGCTGCGGCCTTTCAATTTTTCAGCTTTCGTAACATTGTCTACCTCACTACATTTTTCGGTCTTACCGGCAGCGCACTGACATGGCTCGGCACGGGGACGCTGCTCACTTTCCTGAGTTCGATCGGCATGGGAGGATTTGCCATGATGATCGGACACAAATTCATGCGCTATTTGAAGGACACCGAAAGCGGCCAGTCGCTGCATGAGCGCGATTTGGTGGGTCATGTCGGTGTCATCACTCTTCCGCCGACAAAAGAAAGGAAGGGAAAGATCCGCGTCACGATAGGGGGCCAGACGCTCGAACTGCTGGCGATCATTCATGCGGACAGCACACGCGAGGAGTTCCGCTATGCGGAGCAGGTGCTGATACTCGAGTTCGAACACAACATTGCGGAGATAGATGAGGCGGATTTTCTCCGGGAGCTTCCATCGGATACTTAGCTCCACGACGGTACGCCGCCTGGCATTATACGCGAATACATCATCCGACACAGAATAAGGAATCGGACATCATGGAAGAATTCATTGTCACCATTTTCGGTATCGCGGTATTTGCGATCATCGTTATCATGATCACGATCAGCCGGCTGTTGCTGATTTGCCATCCCAACGAGGTTATTATTTTATCCGGCCGCAAACGTCGCCTCGCTGACGGAAGCATGGTCGGATACCGCATGATTCGCGGTGGGCGTGCGATTCGTGTTCCACTCATCGAGCGTGCTGCGCGAATGTCACTGGAGACGATCCCCCTCGATTTGAGCGTCTATAACGCGTATTCGAAGGGCGGCATCCCCTTGAAAGTCGAGGCCATCGCCAACATCAAGGTCGACAGCAACGAGCCCGTGTTCGGCAATGCCGTCGAACGCTTTCTGGGCAAGAAGCGGGAGGAAATACACGAGATAGCCAAGGACACTCTTGAAGGCAATCTCCGTGGCGTTCTTGCGACACTGACACCCGAGGAAGTGAATGAGGATCGCCTGAAGTTCGCTTCGAGTCTCATCGAAGAAGCCGATAACGATTTGAAAGCGCTTGGACTTCAGCTCGACACATTGAAAATCCAGAACGTATCAGACGATGCGGGGTATCTGGATTCCATCGGTCGCCGCAAGACCGCCGAAGTACTTTCCCAGGCCAGAACCGCCGAGGCAAGCCGCAAATCCGAGGCCGAACAAGCCGAAGCCACCGCCGAACGTCTGGCGGAGATGGCGAAAGCCGATGCGAAGAAAGATGTGGAATCCGCACGCATCGAAGCCGAGAGAAACATTCTCGTGAACAAAGCCCGCGCACAGCAGGACATTGAAACGGAAAACAATCTTCTGCGCATCAAAAAAGCCGAGCTGGAACGCGAAGCCATCATAAAGGAAAAAGAAGCGGAAATCGCCGGCGAGAAAGCACGCGTCATGTTCGAGCAGGATGTCGAGCAGCAGCGCATCATTCTTCAGCAAAAGCGTTTGATGGCGGATGTGATCGAACCGGCACGCGCGAATAAAGAGGCCAGGGAACTCGAGGCCAAAGGCGCCGCGGCGTCCATCATCGAGAACGGCATGGCCAACCTCAACGTGCTCAACAAGATGATCGAGACCTACAAAAGCGCCGAAGGTGAGGGCGAGAAAATTTTCGTGCTCAACATGCTGCCCGATATCATCGAACAGCTCGTTCAGACAGTCGGTCATATGAAAATTGACAAAATCAGCGTCGTCGACAACGGCAGCGGACGCAGCGTGTCCGGTCTCGTCGGACAGCTCCCCAACGCAGTGATTTCTCTCAACGAAATCATCGAGAACGCCACAGGAGTCAACATCCTCAGTAGTCTCCAGCGGGACAAGCTTGCGCAGGCCACGAAATCGCTCGAAGAGAGTGCCTGATTCGGTGTCGCTTGCAACGGAAAGCAGGAAGGATCGCGGATATCAATGCGCGATCCTTCTTCCATTACTGGCGAACTCGTGAACTGCCGTACTCCGGAAACAATGGGCGATTCATGAAACGCCCATTTTCTTCGGGGAATGCGCTTGCGGATGAGAGCGGGCGTGCTTGTACCATCGTTTCCGGGGAGAGTCCATGCTGAACCCTCTCCCCATGCGCTGCATCGTTCATCGTTCCGCCAGAGACGGATACGTCGTCAACCAGAAGCCGATCGTGTGACGCATTCGCCCTTTCCTGAAATCATGCGTCGCGAATCGTCGCCGGAAATCGTATCTTACGCACGATAACGGCGTAGGAAGCGTTTCTTTTTCACAAACTTACTCGTGCACATGATGCGTCAACATAGTATCGTTCTCACCGTAGTGTCTCTCCTTTTCATCGCCTGCGGGAACAAGGAAAAGCCCGTACCCCATCCCTCTGCGATGCAGCCGATGAATCTGCCACCGCAAACCGAACAACATTACGCCGCGGATGTGGACGTCTCCGGGCTGGATAGCATCCCCGGATTCTCGAAACTTCCTGAAGTCGAACGCGAAATATTCAGCAGAACAGTACAGTTACAGGTAAAGCATTACGAGAATCTCGAGCGCTGGGCCGATGAGGCCAATACTGCAAAGACCGGACGTGACGCCTCCGTCTCCATGCGCCTGTACATCGCCTACCTCGAGGATTTCGAGCAGAAAATGAAAGCCCTGGATCAGGAATTCAGCGGCAAGCTCTCTCCCAAATATGCGGAATCGAAAAACTTCAACTCCGTCGTAGACGCCTATATGGAGAATCCGGATCTGCAGCGCCGGGTGGAATACATCATGAATTCTTTCGTTTCACTCATGCAGCGCTTCCAGGACGATCCTGCCTGCCGCGACGTTTTCGCGGAACTGCAGCGCATGGTGGGGCAGGCGCAGTAGTCACGTTTCGTGTTCTGAGCCACCGTGTCGCCGCGTCAGCACCAGGTGGTCCCGCGGAATCCGGCATGTCATGCTTTCCGGAATGACACGGCTGACACCAAGCGTATGGATTTTCCATGCTGTGACGCGCACTTCCTCTCCGTCGCGCCTCTGCTGTGCAGCAATGCGCAGTCACTGACAGTGACGAAGGAAGGCATCCGCGCCTTCCGCGCCCATGTAGCGCTCCAGCATTCGTCTGTCGGTTTTTGTCAGGTCCACGAGAATGAGCCCGTCGAGCACGTTGCTGAAATCGGGGTCAATATTGAAACCGAGGAGGACGCCACCAAGCTTGAGATACTGCTTTAAGAGAATTGGGACATCCTTTTGATCCTGCTCAATTTCGCTGACCAGGGATGAAAGATCGGACAGGTCGCGCAGCACGGTGGACATCGTCCGTGGATCGAATCCTCTGAGACGCTCGGCATTCGGCGGAGTTTTCGGTCGCACGAGGTGCGCACGTTCATCCATCGCATGTTCCTTGAGGAATTCCATCATCAGTTTTTGTGAAACAGCGCTGTATGCGCTGTTAATGCTCACGGGACCGAACAACCTCGTGTACCGCGGATTGCGCCGGACATAGGTTCCGATACCACGCCAGAGCAGGAGTAAGGGAAGAAATTGCTTCTGGTATTCCTGGCGGACGAAGCTCCTTCCCATCTCCAGAGCGGGGGAGATCTGCTTCAGGAGTTTTTTTCTGATGTTGAACAGCGAATGCGTGTACAGTCCCTTCTTTCCATGCTCGCGCAGTATGACGTCCGTTGGACCAAGGCGATACGCGGCCGCGATCTCTCCGGCAGTCTCGTCCCAGAGGAAGAGGTGCAGATACCACGCATCATAGCGGTCCAGGTCTATTGATCTGCCCGTGCCTTCGTTATTGGCGCGGAAGGTGATCTCCCGTAAACGTCCGATCTCGCGGAGGACGACAGGAATATCTCTCGCATCGGCTATGTAGACACCGAATCGTTCATGCTGAACAAGAAGAGCGCTTTCGGGGAGGGCGGAGATTTCATGGCGCAACAACACCTTGTCCGCCGCATCCACCACCGCTTCCGGGAGAGGTTCAGAACGCATCAACGGAGCGGGAGTGCTTCCGCTGCGCTGAAGGTAGGTCCGGATTCGCAGATATGCGATCAAATCACCGGACGTTTTGAATTGACGGATGCGCGTCGGCGAAATGACATGTCCGATGCGCATCGTCACTGTGCTGTCGCATTTATTGACGAATTCATGCGGCAGCCGTGCGGTGCGGAGACGCGGATGGAGCAGACCCATGAGCTGGAAAAGGGGGCCGTTGCATCCCTCGATGAAAATCGGCAACACCGCGGCCCCACTGTGCATGGCGATGCGGGCTATCGTATCGCTCCAGGCGGGATCGCTGATTTCACCTCGTCGAACATCGGCATGCGATACCTCACCGGCCGGGAATACTCCGAGAACCCCACCCTCTCCCAGCCAGCGCAATGCCTCTTTCAGCGGCGCGGAGTTGGAACGCACCGCCAGCTCTCCTCCAAAAGGATTGACGAGAATGAACAGATCGCGAAGAGAAGGTATGTGTCCGAGCATTCGATTTGCCATAATCCTGACATCTGTCCGCCGTCTGTGCAAAAGCGAGGCAAGGAGCAGTCCTTCGACACCGCCGAACGGATGATTCGCCACGACGATAAGCGGCCCTGTGTCCGGTATCCGTTCGAGCGCCCCGCCGTCAACATCGAGTCCCACCCGCATGGCACGTAAAATCCGATCCTCCGCGCTGTACTCCTCCTGACGGCATTCGGCGGCGGCATTGATCTCGTTGAGTTGCGGAAAGGCGAGAGCCCGCTCCACACTGCCGCGGAACAGCCGGAGTAGCCCTCCCACAGCCGGATGCGAATGCTGAACCTGAAGTTGGAAACGGTTTTCTTGTGTTGATAGTGTGTACATGGCCGAATCCTCGATGGATGATGCGTCTCAATATCGCATCATAAAAATGCCGACGGGATTTGAGCGCACTGTTTACATATCATGAGAATTGGATGAGGGTGGTACACGAGGACTTCTCGACGGAAGCATCTCACTCTTGTCGCAGCTGCCGCGAAAATGACATTTTTCGGCGGCAGACACACCCCGGCATGCGGAAGAATCGCCGTTATGTGTGTAGATTTGAGAGAACACAGGAGAACAGTATGAAATCCAGCCTACTACTTTTGCTTTCTTGTATCGCGATGTCTTTTGTGCATGCTCAGCCACGTGCCGGTACGCCATCGCCTCTGGACGCGGCATCCATCAGCACGAAACCCTATGTGCGCTGGTGGTGGTTTGCTGATGAGATCAAACCGTCCGACACACGCGCACAATTGCAGTGGCTGCGCGACAACGGTTTCGGCGGCGTGGAAGTGGCGTGGGTATATCCGCTGTCCGGAGACAGCACGCGCAAAAGGCCGGAGTGGCTTTCGAAGCAATGGAGCAAGGCCGTGGCGGAAGCCGCGAAGCAATGCGATGAATTGGGACTCGGTTTTGACATGACTTTCGGTACCTTGTGGCCCTTCGGAGACAGCAAGGTCCCCGTCGCCGATGGCGCCATGACGTACGGCAGCAAGGAATCGCCGGCCAGCATGCGTCTGACCTGGGAGCATCCAAAGCGTGGTCGGGTGCTCAACCATCTTGACAGCGAAGCGTTGGGGCGCTACTCCAAGCGCCTGTTCAAGGCCATGGAGCCGGCGCTGAAAGGAAAAAACCGCGGTCTGTTCTGCGATTCATGGGAAGTCGAAACGCGCAAGCTTTGGACGAGCGGCTTTGCCGAACGCTTCAGGGACACATACGGTTACGACATCGAACCATTGATGGACAGTCTCTACCTGCCGGGCTATGGTGACGTCCATTACGATTACATGTCTTTGCTTTCCTCCTTCGTTGTGGACGAATTCTACGGACCGTTTACATCTCTTGCACACAGCCGGGGCGCATACACGCGGGTTCAATGCGCGGGGGCGCCGGCGGATCTCATCGAGGCGTATCGGCGGGTGGATATTCCTGAAACGGAAGCTATGCTCTTCGAGCCCGACTTCGCGCGTATCGCCGCAAGCGCCGCAGCGTTGGATGGGAAGCCGCTGGTCTCGGCCGAAGCGTTTACCTGTTTGTACGGCTGGAAGGGTTGGCCTGGACCGGGCCCGCATCAGGGAGATGAGAAAATTGCGGACCTCAAGCTCGTGGCGGATGCGTTGTTCGCCAACGGCGTCAATCACTTCATCTGGCATGGCATGCCCTACAATCCGCCGGGGCGAGATGAAAAATTCTACGCGTCTGTGCATGTTTCGCCGAAGGCCCCGCTTGCACAGCATATCTTGCCGTTCAATGATTACATCTCCGAGATTTCCCGGGCGATGCGCAGGGGGAAGACCTACGCCGACATGGCCGTGTACCTGCCCACGGAGGATGCCTGGACGCGTGTGGAGCTGCCTGACTCCCTGCAGTTCCCGTGGGCATGGGGGCATTACGAAATGCGCTACATCAAAGTCCCTGAGGAATTGAAGCGGCGGCATGCACTATGGATCAACGGACGTGCCTTGCGGGAGGCGCGTGTCGTCAGTAACAGATTGCACACGGGGCAGGCGGTGTTCAATTCGCTCCTCGTCAATGTGCAGTATATGGACGTCGCAACGCTGGAGGCGCTTGTGCGTGTCGTCGAGCAAGGTGTACCCGTCGTGCTGCTGCAGGTACCGGTGGAGGCGGGACGCACGCGATCGCCCCAATGGTCGAAGCTGCTCGGTCGCCTGCTCACGAATGAAGGATTACTGCGCTCGCCCATGGGATTGCCTTCCGCTCCTTTGGTTGATGGTGCCACCGTGCCTGATTTCTGGTGCAGAGAAGATGGTGAAGAGCTGTATCTCTTTCTCGCGAATCCCGCGTCGAAGGGGCTGCGCTATCCGCTCAGGCACAAGCAGGCGACGGAGATGAAGCATGAAAGGATGGATGTAACCCTTCGCTGGCGCGGTTTTCAGGTGAGTACGACGCTGGATTTTCTGCCCGGAAAATCGGTGCTGCTTCTGCTGCGTCCGGACGGGTATGCGGATGAGATCCCGCTGCCGTTCTTCGATCCGGCGTTGGACTGAGTTTCGACTCCTCAATTACGTACTCGTGCATCCGGATTACTTGCATCTGGATGCGGAAATCCGTATTGTGCGCGGTGAAACGAAACCCGTCTTGCCGGACGTCTGACGGCGAAGCGGAACCCGGAGGCAGAAGGAGTGTCCATGAGATCATTTTTTCGATTCTTCTCATTTTCGGCCGCGCTTGCAGGAACGGTGCTCTGCGCCGGTGCGGTCGCATTTGCGCAGCTCACCGGCGATGTGACGCGCGTTCTCGTGCGTCCCGCCAATGTGAAAGCGGAATTCACGACATTTTGCGGGGGGCAGCGCTATGAGTCGTTGACGCAGAATGATGTTACAACCATCGTGGACGGGGCTCCGGTGGAGATACTGGGCTTCCGCTGCCCGGATCCCGGGACGAGGCCGTATTCCGCTGTGTTGCTGCTGGATGTGAGCGAAGATGTAGGACAAATGCGTGCGCAAATCATGCGCGATGCGGCCCGCAGTTTTGTCGACAGTCTCGACGGCGTGCTCGACGAGGCCTCGGTCATGATGTACAATGCGCACTCCGAGGTCATTCAGCAGATGACCACGATAAAGCCGATGCTGTACAGCGCGCTGGAGCGTCAATCCGGGATTGGCGAACGGCATACCTATGACGCCTTGTACCACGCGGTGGAGGAGGTTTCCCTGATGCCGTCGCACAACACGACGGCGGTGATTCATTTTGTCGCCGGTCCGGAGCAGGGTAGCAGCGAACATTACGGCAAACTGCTCTCCCTCGCTCGTCAGCGCGGTGTACGGATTTATAGTATCGCTTTCGCGGGATGGTCGGTTTCCGGCCTTGAGAGTCTCGTGAATTCCACGGGAGGGAGTCTTTTCCGAACCGATGACGTTTCGCGTATGCGCGCGAAGCTGACGGAGATACGGGATTCCCTTCGGCGCTATGCGGAACAATGCTCGGTGGTGCTTCCGTTGCTCTGTACCGATGGAGACGCGCATGCGCTTACCCTGCATGTCAGCGGATGCAATGACACAAGTTCCTTGCACGCATCGTACATCGCACCGGAGAATGGGGTCCCGTCCCAAAACCTGTTCTTTTCCATGGGAAAAACGATGACGCGCGGGCTCGACACTTTCCGCGTCCCGATCACCCTGCACACCGTGCCGAAGACGGGCGTGCTGTATCCGGCGCTCTTCTGGTTCGGGTGCGATCCCGCACGGCTGACCTTCATCGACGCCGAGGCGCCTCCGGGCGGTCTCCTGCACGGCGTCCCGCTGCACGTGGAACGCGGCAACGATTACATCAAGATCTCGACGGACCGGCCTGTGCCGGTGTCTTCAGAAGGCCTCTGCCTGATGCTTACGCTGGCGGCACGAGGTACGCTCAAAACCGTGGAAACAACGATTCGCACGGTGAGTGCGCGCAGTCTCAGCGGCTGCGGGAATCTCTCCCTTAACGGATCGAATGTTACGATTTATCCGAATAATGCCGCTTCGGTCCTCCATCTGCGATCGGGCCAGATCACGGCATCGGGCATGACGGTGGAATTCTCCGCTTTGTGCGACGGCAATTCGCTCTTGGCAGCGGACAGTGCGAACGTGCGTGTGGTGATTGACGGTGTGCCGCAGACGCTTGCGTCGCCTCCGAAGTCCCTCGGTGAAGGAGTGTGGGAATGTGCGCTCCTGTATTCCTGTACCGACGGCCGTTCGCATCATGTGCAGCTGACGCTGGAGAATACGTGTTCGGAGATGATCAGCGACACGCTGACCATTCCTTCACCCTTGATCGCCCGGCACATTGTTTTCGAGGGGCCGGAGCACATCTGCGCGGGAGATTCGACCGTGCTGGACGCCGGCGCCGGATACGCGGCGTATCGCTGGAGCACAGGGGAGACCAGCAGGCGCATCGTCGTTCACAAGCCCGATGTGTACATCGTCGCCGTGGAAAGCGCAACGGACGTCTGCGATGTCTACATCGCCCCTGCCATTGTCAGCGGACCGGTGCAGCCACGCATTCAGCCGCCGGGCCCATACACCTTGTGCAGGGGAGCGACCCGCACACTCACGCTGCCGTTGAACTATGCTTCCTATCGCTGGTCGAACGGCAGCGAACAGGAAAGTATTACGGTCTCCGTCCCCGGTGAGTACTTCGTCACCGTGACGGATCAGAGCGGTTGCATCATTCAATCAGACACCGTGCACATTACGCAAGCGGATACTTTGCGTCCCGTTATCACACCAGGCGGTGTTGTTACGTTCTGTGAAGGGGCCGGGGTGGAGCTCGATGCAGGCGGACAATGGAACCGGTATCTCTGGTCGAACGGTCATGAGGGCAGGCGGCTGTACGTCCATGAAAGCGGCAATTACTCCGTCCGCGTCTGGAATGAGACAGGGTGTACCGGTGAATCCGCCGCCATACCTGTGATGTCGCTGCCGAATCCGAAACCTCGCATCGAGATCGAGGGGTCTCTCGATCTGTGCGAAGGCGACAGTGTCCGGCTCTCCCTGCCCGGATTCGAGCACCGCGTTTTGTGGATCACGGAAGATACCATCTCGTCACTCATGGTCCGTTCGGCAGGCGTGTTTTGGGCAAGTGTCCGTCACACGAACGGTTGCCAGGCGGCGACCGACACCGTTGTCGTGCGACTGTATTCCCGCCCGCCACGGCCGGACATCACGCGCGTGGGCAACAGGTTGCAAACCATTCCCTGGAGCGCATACCAGTGGTATCTGGACGGTGCACCGATTCCTGGCGCGACGTCCGCGTTCTATGACCTGAAGTCAGCCGGCGGCTATCAGGTGGAAGTATTCAATGAGCACGGCTGTTCGAGTATCTCCCGGTTGTTCGATGTGAATGTGCTGGATGCGGCATCGGCTGATGTGACGCAGTTTCGCTGTGAGCTGTATCCCGAACCGGTCATCGAAAGTGTGACAGTGGATATCTCGTTGCCCGCGCCCGGGCGGCTGCATGCAGTATTGAGCGACATGGCGGGACGGGCTGTTCTTCGGGAGGAGGTCGAAACAGCCGGGACACGGCATCTGCTGAAAATCGATGTATCCGCGCTGTCCCCGGGTGTGTACATCTTCCGGTTGATCCATGGGAATGCCGTTACAGGTCGCGTTATCACAAAAATGTGACGCCAAATCAACCGCGTCGTGAAAATGGCGGCATGATGCTGTAACAATTGCCGTCGTCATGTGTTATTCTTTACTATACATGATGACGAACTCATTCGCCGTTCGAGTTCACGAAGTCTCAAGTGCGAAAAAGGAGGAAGCAAATGATGAAAACGTATTGTACCAACCTGCGCCGTCTCACTCTCATAATACCGGTTCTGTTTATTTCCTTGTCAGTCGCTCACAGTCAGCCGGATTTGCGTATTCAGCGTGTTGTCAGGAACTGGCCGGGCATTTCCGTGTTTTACAGCATCCAATGCGGTGGTCAGCTGAATTTTTCCCATACGGTGCAGCAACTTTCCCTCCGCGAGCAGGGCTTCCCCGTCACGGCGTTCACGAAGTACTGTCCGGACACAACGCTGGTGGGTGACATTTCGCTCGGACTGGTGCTGGACGGCTCGGGGAGTACGATCGGAGCCGGGAACCGGTGGATAAAGGCTGGGGCAAAAGCCGCGATCGAAAAAATGAAATCCTCCGACGAAGGTGCGGTGCTGCATTTTGCTTCCACTCCCTCGCTTGTACAATCCATGACAACCGACACAGCGGCACTCAAGGCTGCGGCAGACCAGCTCATCGCTTCCGGACAATCCGGGGTGTATTCCGGGATTTACCTGGGTCTGACACATCTGGGACTTACCGCATCGAAGAGCCGCCGGGCCATAATTGTCACGACGGACAGTGGGGACAATTCCAGTCTTCACGCACCGGACTCCATTGTAGCATTATCGGTGCGGCTGGGAATTCCGGTGATCGTGATCGGCATTGGCGCAAGTGTGCCGACTGCCGAGTTCAGCGCCTTCGCGAATCTGACTGGCGGTGCGTTCATCCTGGCGACAGACTCTGTTGCCGTTTCGCAGGCCTTTCGCGACGCCTACGAGCTTGTGGCAGATGATTTTCAGGTATGCCGTCTCGACTACACAACGTCATGCACCGACGGTACGCTTCGCCTCGTCGAGCTCGAAGTCACCGGCGTGTGTTCCGGTAGCGATATGGATAACAATCAGTACCGCGCGGTGATGGATACGAGCGGTCGGACACCTTTGGTGCTCAGTTTTCCACCTACCGAGGCGCTCGCCACCAAACCTTTCGTGATACCGGTCAGCATCAGCTCTGTGTCTCCCGGGCTGCTGCACAGTTTCGACATGGATCTGCAATTCACCTCTCAGTGCATGGTGCTCGATTCGATCTCCGTACCGGCAGGATCGCCTCTCGCCGGCTCGACCCTCATCGGATATCCGGTAAGCGGGTACACGCGCGTGCGTTCCGGAGTTACCGTCCCCGTCACCGGACCCGGCCCGCTGTTGAATTTGCATTTTACCGCCGCTCCCCGCGTTGATTCCGCGACCTGCGTTCTGACCATGCAGCGGGTGCTGTATGCCGCCGGATGCTATACGTCACCCACTGTGTCCACCGGGGTGAATATCGGGGTGCCGCCGCTGCCGGTTATTTCGCCCTCGGGGCGCATCACCTTGTGTCCTGGTGAAACCGTAACCCTTGTCGCCAATCCCGGTTATGACACCTACGAGTGGAACACCACGAGCACTGCGCAATCCATCGTCGTCTCCACCGCCGGCAGCTACTCGGTGACGGTCATGGACCGAGCCGGCCGTACAGCGACCTCAGCACCGGTGGAAGTCGTTTTTCGTAGCTCTCCCAATCCGCGGTTGACCGTCGGACCGACGCTCACGCTGTGCAAGGGAAGTTCCGTCCTCGTCGGTGTCAATGCAGCTTTCCCTTCGTACCAATGGTCCACCGGTATGCCGACGAACTCCATCCTCGTGACGCAAGCCGGGAGCTACTTCGTCACGGTGACGGACGACCATGGCTGTACCTGGAATTCCGATACCCTCGTGGTCACTGTCTCCGATCCGCAGGTCGCGATCTCCGCCAGCGGACCTCTGACGCTGTGCGAGGGAGAAGAAGTCACGTTGACGGCGAGTCCGGGTTTTGATACTTACACATGGTCAAGCAACGAGAAAACTCCAGCTATCGTGGTGCGAAGTTCCGGAAGCTATTTCGTTCAGGCCAGGAATGCAGCCGGCTGCACGGCTGTTTCGGATACCATTGAAGTGATTGTCCGGACACGTCCGACAGCAGGCATTCTTCCGTCGGGACCTCCCGTGCTGTGTCCCGGCGACACCTTGTATCTCGATGGCACGCCGACGTTTGCGTCATGGGATTGGTCCACCGGTGAGGCGACCCGTACCATCGCGATTTCGCGGGCGGGAACGTATTCTCTGAGTGGTATGGATGCCTTCGGCTGTCGTTCCGATACCGTCTCGCTTACGGTCACAATGGAGCAACGTCCCGCATTGAATCTTCCCGATACCGTCACCATCTGTCCCACGGGTGCTGTGACCATGGACGCGGGTGCGGATTACACGTCCTATCTTTGGAGTCAGGGAGCGACGACCCGAAGCATCAGAGTCAGCACCGCAGGAACATTTTTCGTTCGCGTCGGCACAAGTAGCGGGTGCGTGATGTATTCCGATACCGTCGTCGTCGAGGTACGCGCGCAACTCAAGCCGGTGGTCACACTCAGCGGTCCCTCGCGCATCTGTGAAGGGGATAGCGTACAGCTGGACGGTGGAGATTTCTTGAGTTGGGATTGGTCCACGGGCGAAAAGACCCGTCGTATCACCGTGCGCAGTGGGGGCAGTTATTCTGTCAGTGTCACTGATGCATACGGTTGTTCCGGCAGCAGCGATCCCGTCGTGATCACGGTGGTGCCCGCTCCCGCGCCGACCGTACAGGCGTTGACGCCGACACGGGTCTGCGTAGGGGATACTGTGGTGCTTGTTGCCTCCCCGGGCTTTGTAGATTATCAGTGGAGTAACGGCAGCACGGGAGCAACGCTTCGAGTCACCAGCAGCGGAAGCTATTTCGTGACTGTGGTGAATGCGGATGGCTGCGGAGGTACGTCGCCGCCGCTTTCCGTAACCGTTGTTCCACCGCCGACAAAACCCGCAATCACCCGAAGCGGTGATACCTTGCTTTCGACTCCCGCCGTAGCTTATCAGTGGCTGAAAGATGGAAGCATACTGACGGGTGCGACGGGGCGGAGCCTCATACCGGCCTCCTCGGGCAGTTATGTCGTACGCGTCTTCAACGTCGACGGCTGTTTCACCGATTCGGATCCGCTGACCGTTGTCGGCAGTCCTTCTGTTGAAGCACCCAAACCTCGCGGAATTTCCGTGTATCCCGATCCCACGAGCGGACGCGTCACCGTCAGTGGCGAGATTACCAGGGGCATCGGTCTGGAAATAACGGCCACCAATCTGCTTGGACAGACGGTTGCGCGCATCGTGGATACGGGCGCTCGCGGGTTGTTCAATCGCAATATCGATATCAGCGGAGCACCACGCGGGGTGTACCTGTTGCACGTGCGCTACGGAAACCATGTGATCGTCCGGCGCATCGTCAAAACCTGATACGCCCACACTCTTCTGCGCAGTGCGGGACAGACTGGAAAAAAAATCCCCGGCAGTACGATGGTAGTGCCGGGGATTTATTGTTCCAGAGGTGATCATTTGTACCGAAGCTTCCTTTCAGGGAGAAAGAGAATAGAGCGCAAGGCCTGGATCTTGTGTATGGCCGAGACAGCAAAATCCATATACGACTGACGCTGCAGCAGGTCCTGAATGATCATGTGCTCGGAGTGGACAAGCGCGTCTTCCTGCAGTTCCCCGACACGTTTGTTCAGACCATGCCAGGTGGAGTTGAGCATGTTGCCGTAGGTCGCGTAGGACTGATGCTTGATCAGATTCTTGATGCGCGAATCGAGCGCGAGGGATTCCCTGCCGTGTCCATTGTCGGAAAGATCAATGGCTTTTATCTCGAACGTACGGTAGTCCCCGGCGGTGTGCGTGTATATCGCCATTTCCCGAATGTACAATTCGCTGTAGCAGAGCCACTTCGCCTGCGCAATCAGCCCATCCTCGAAGCGGGCATCCTCGAGCACATAGTGAATTTTCTCGATATAGGGATGAATATCAACACGCTGGAAACGGTACATCTCCTCCAGAACATGGAGCACATTCTCCTTGGTGACGGCCTTGTCCTTCTTTCGGAGCAACTTGTCGGCTTCCGTCAGCAGGAGGTCGTAAAAATTCGTCACCATGCGCAAATGCGAATGCAATTCCGGCGATGTGTACTGATCGAGGAACTGTTGATAGCCGTGGACGCCATAGGGCTCACCGTGCGCATCGGGAACACGTTCCAGCAGATCCTCGAGCGCATCGTGCATGAATCCGACGGTGGAGTACACATGTCCGCCGTCATTGTCCATACCGAGCCGCCGTACGACGGCGCCGACGCGGCTCAGATGCGCGACGGAAGAAATGCCGCATTTGCGCGAAAGTCGGTACTTGAGGAACAGACGGATAATTTCCCGTACTTCCTCGGCGTAGTGACCGTAGAGCGGTTCGAGATCCACCGCATCGGGGAGGTCCCCGAACAGCACCCGCAATTGCAGGCGCTGAAAGTCTATGCCTTCCTCCACCTGACTGCGCGCATCGGAAATCTCGGTGGACGCCTTATCCACGTGCGGTCTGCGTTGCCCGAAGCCCTCCGGGTGGCTTTCTAAATGCCGTTCGAATACCCCGCGCATCACCTGCGCGTGTTGAATGCCGTACAGTGCGACGAGATCCTGTGACTCCGGCAGGACGCAACGAAGGAGTGCGTCGAGTAGGTTGCATGCGTTCTGATAGCGGGGATCCTGCTGCATTCGTTGGATGCTGTCGTTATAGCGCATTGATAACCTCGGGGAAGTGAATAGCCGCAGTGCTCGTGCTGAAAGGTGCGCGGCCGTCGGGAGTGCAAGCCCTGCGGAAGTAACGGAGGGAACTCTCCCCGATGGGCATCAGTCCCGGTAACCTACGAGCTATGGACGCCATGCACGCTGCATCCTGTTCCGCTCACGAACTGTGCGTAAGGGAGAGGCATTTTTCAGCAACAGGGGAATATACGGGATTCCAGACTCCGATGACAGTGGCCGCATTCGAGAATGCACGGGACTGCACTGTTCGCGATCGCACGTCCGTGGCAGGTCTCCGGATCGTGTGCTGTCCGTTTTCGCCTGCTCGGTGACAGCGAAGCATCCGGGCGTGCATTTTTTTTACACTGGACTTTATGCCTGACAATTGCAACATTGCAGTTTGTACGATGGAACAATTCATGACGCTGTACGAAAAAAGAGGCTATCATCCGAAACCACGGCTGACGGCCGGGACCGGAGTCGTGAAATCGCTGTATGCGGAACACCGAATGAAACGACGATTCCTGCCAGTCCTGTGCATTCTTCCGATGCTCTTTTCGAGTATCGTTGGCTGCAGCGAGGATGATTTCTCCCGCGGACGACTCGACGGGACGCAATGGCGCCTCGTGGCATGGTCGGTCAGTTCGCTGCATCCCGGCGACTTCACCATCACTGCCGATTTCAGCGGCGGTCGTATGTCCGGTACCGCCGCGGTGAATCTGTATGGAGGTCCCTATTCCACAACCGCGGGGGGTGGATTTTCCGTAGGTTCGCTGAGTATGACCGAGATGGCGGGTCCGGAGGATGCTATGCGCGCGGAAGCGCTCTATGTGCAATTGTTGCTTGACTGCGAAAAGTATCAATGGAATGCCACACAACTGACGTTGTACGACGCAAACGGAAACGAATTGCTGATCTTCCGAAAGCGCTGATGCGTGGCAGACCCGTCCTACGCGGGATCCCATTCTCTCAAATGCAACAAGGAAGACACGATGGCCCGTAATATCGAGATCAAGGCACGGCTGGACAATGCGGAGGATTTTCTTTCTCGTGTCGGTGAGCTGGCGGACAGCGGTCCGTTTGAAATGGAGCAGGACGACACCTTCTTCCGTTGTGAAAACGGCCGGTTGAAATTACGGGTGCTCTCCGAAGCGCATGCGGAGCTGATCTATTATCGCAGAGGCGATCAGGCCGGACCGAAGGAGTCGTATTACCACATCACTCCCACCATGGATCCTGAGGGCCTGCGAGAATCGCTCGATATGGCCTACGGCATAGTGGGACGTGTCGTCAAACACAGGACGCTCTTCATGATCGGTCGCACACGCGTGCACATCGATCGGGTGGAGGGATTGGGGAGTTTTATGGAGCTTGAAGTCGTCCTGAACGATGATGAGAGGAGCGGAGACGGAATGCGGGAGGCCACAACGCTGATGCACAGTCTCGGCATCGCCGAGGATTCCCTGATAGACTGCGCGTACGTCGACATGCTGTGAGGATTGACGCGCGTCCACCGCGAAATCAGTCAGCTGTAACTTTTTTCCGCTTTGAGGTTCCTTCTCATGTACCATGAGCTGAAGCAATCTCGCACATTCGTAACAGGTGAAGAATGCACACACACCTTTCCAGACCTTTCCGACGATGTTCCGGATACTTGTGCGTAGCGGCGGCACGAATTGTCGTCCGCGTAGTCATCACCGCCATACTTCTGCTTTTCGGATTGAAGCACGGCGCCGCGGTAGCCCAGCAACAAAAGCTGGCAAAACCATCGCTGTCGTGCACGGTCCAGGTGCCGGAGCTTCGCTGGCTGTTTCGGGAAATGCGCTTCGAGCCTGATCCGCTGCCTGTAACCATCACGGTGACGAATACCGGCGATCAACTCGCTGACTCCGTCTTCGCCACCATCGTGCTTCCGCGGAATGGCATGCTGACGCATCGGGATTCGCTGCCTACCGTCCCGCTCACGCCCGCGTGGATATTCCCGGGACAATCCGCTTCGGTTGTGAGACTACTCCGGATATTCGAAGGGGGAGTTTCCACGGTCGGTGTCCGTGCGTTCACCAGGCGTGGGGACAGCGCACACTGCGAAACCATCCTCGATGTTCCTGATCCGGCATACATAGATTTTTCACCATACGCGACGATTGCGGATCCTCCACGGGTAGCCGACGACGCGGCGCCGTACAGTCCCAATCCTTTCATGGTGACGCTCACGTGCATCAATCGCGTTGAAGGGACAGCCGCCCGAAAGGTTGAAGCGACAATAACTCTCCCCGAGCATCTGGTACTGGATCCTCCGGAGCAGCAGGCGACGGTGCTCATCTCGGATTCACTCGCCAGACCCGCCTTTGGTACACCTGCGCCCACCGTCACGTGGTCGCTGCGTTGGACGCATCTGGACAGGGATACGATTCGCAGCACACTGGGCTTCGCCGTTACCGCGTTGGGACCGGATTCCTTGCCTGTGGGGCCGTGGACGACACAGTGCTCCCTGACCGTTCCCGGTCTGCCGCGATCTCTCAGTGGATTCATTTGTGCGCAGGCGAGGGGAGAACTGCCCGGTAGTCTTGCTTGTAATGAAGACAGTACCGATTACGTCCCGAATCCGATCGAGATGCACTGGGGGCTGTTTTTCCAATCGGGCTGGCTGCCGATACGGCTGACCCATGCGGAATTGCGTTTTCCGGGAGCGGATGGGCTTCGTCTTGACGATGCCACGCCGAGACGTTGGGACGGCGATACACTGCTCAATCGCGGGGACACGCTGCTGTTTTTCTACCGCCTTCACGTCGAAGCGCGGCCGACTCGCCGTCTCCCGTTGATAGCTTTCCGGCTGAGTGATGGCGACGGCGAGTGGGGAGGAGAGCACTATGTCACAATACCCGGTCTGCCCCATGTAACGGAGTACGGCGTAATCGCGAGTCCGGGAGGACTTACCATCAGCGCACCGCGGCCGCATCCGGTGCAGGGACGTGCATACGTCACCATTGCGCTTCGAGACGCAGGCGTCATGGAAGCCACGCTTCAGGATCTTGCGGGCCGACGTGTGTGCACCCTGCATCAGGGATGGATGCTCGCAGGGGAGCACGAGCTTGTGCTTGATCGGGGCACGCTGACGCCGGGTTTTTACATGTTGATGCTTCGTATGGTCGGGGGTGGCTCGGCGCGGCGTGGAATGGTATTGCAGTGAAGGTGTAAGGGAAAAATGTTGTTACGTGACCCTTCCTGGCGATGCGTGACGTAGGGATGCCACCTTCTGAACACGCGCTCTCTCGCATCCGCGCCTTCAAAGCACGATGCGCTGCAGGACCTCAGCGCGGTGATGCAGTTCGTCGCGTTCCTTGCGCCGTTGGTATTCGTCCCATTGCCTGCCCGTGCGACATTCAGCGAAGACGGCCTCCCGGTGTATTACATCGCAAAACTCCGCCGGGACGGCATGAAATACCGGGGGAGCCAGCTGAGCGCACGTCTTTCACGCTGTCATCGCGTTGCCCATCCGGTGCCCATATACCCGTGATTCGGTTTATGCAGTATATTGGACATCATGGCGTGAAAGCTGCAACAACGGGCGGGGCTTGTGCCTGCTTGAGTCGTGTATGATGCTGATCGCCGGATGTTCAACGAGTTGGAGATGGCACATGCCGCTTTCATTAGACAGTTTCCGAAAAGCGATCATCGCCATGCGCGGGGTGAGTACCCGGAGCAAGGATGAGTATTTCATGGCATCGTTGGACAGGATTACACAGGACGCAATACGAGCAGGCGTGATCCAGCACTTTGAATTCACCTATGAACTCGCCTGGAAGTTCATGAAACGCTGGCTTGAGCTGAACGTCGGTGCCACAGTTGTTGACGGGGTGACGCGCCGCGAGCTGTTTCGGCATGCCGCCGAGCAGCGGCTCATTTCCGATGTGGAAGCATGGATGCGTTTTCACGATGCACGGAATATTTCAACACATACCTACGAGCCCGAAGTCGCGGACGAGGTGCTGCGCATCGCATACGCTTTCCTCCCTGAAGCCCAATCACTTCTCGAGAATCTGGAAGTGCGGAATGATTGATCTCGATCCTCGTCATCTCGATCTCGTCAGGCGCATCCTCGCACAAAATGTCCCGCACTGCGAGGTCTGGATGTTCGGTTCGCGCGTGAGCGGTCAGGTAAAAGAGTACTCGGACATAGACCTGGTGATCATTGGAAAAGCGAGACTCGATTTCGATACTCTGCGCTCACTGCGGGAGGCGTTCGTCGATTCCGTGTTGCCCATGCGTGTGGATGTACTCGATTGGCATGCCACATCGGAGGCATTCAGGGATGTGATTTTAGAAGCTGGTTACGAGGTGTTGCAACGGGCTCCGGATGTCGCCGGGAACGATACAGAGACCACGGTCGAAGGCGAGCGGTAGTTGATGTTCGTGTTAGCGATGAGGAGCGGTGAGGGTCACGCGCGACAGATATCCCAGGAGGGGAATAGGCCGGCTTGCGGTTCAACAATTTTCATGAGGAAGACACAGACATGAAACGCTTCCTGTATACCTTTCTCGGCGCCGTCGCGGGATACATTTCCGGCGCCGTGCTGGGATACATTCTTGTGCACCTGTTCTCACCCAATGTCCATGACAAGGAACTGGAAGCGGCGATGACCGGCGCATTTTTCAGCGGTCCGGTGATCGCGGTACTTTCGGCGGTCGTCGGTTTCGTCCTGGGTGGAAGGAAGCGTGTGAGGGATTCCGGAGAGTAAGCGCGGAGAGGCAGAGGCGCGGTGTACCCAAACCCGCGAGACAAGCGCTCCTCAGGCCGTCCGTCATCCATCGCTCAATGATTCGGTACGGCGCAGTATTCTTCGCAGGCGGGCACAGTACGCCCGGCTGACGTTCTGCACTGCAACCGATGCACGCTTGTCACGGGAGAATGGGCTCACCGCTGTTGACTGTTCATCCGGGAGAGAAGAATCCGTTCTGCTGTCAGAATGTAGTCTGCGGCTGTGGCGATGGATGGCTGCGCACCGTAAAATTTTCCGGTGACGGGATCGTACAACTCCGGAAGCATGTTGCCGTGTGCGGCGGCAATGCTCGTGACTTTTGCGAACAGCGCCTCGGCGCGTTCGTGTTTCCCCGCGGCCGCATACGCGCGGCAGAGGCGCAGGGCGATTTGCGGACGGACCTGTCGCTCGAACCAGTCTCCATCCGGACGCGCATGGTAATGCAACGCTTCGCCCTCCACCGAGAAGGATGTTTCCACCATATCGAGGATGAATGCGGTCTCCTCGCTCGCGGCTTCAAAGATTCCGAGTGCAACCGCATCGCAGAGCAGTGGATGGAACACGCGCAACGCACGCGCGTCAAGGGCGTCAGCTTTGTCAGATGTCACGACGCGCCGGAGAAGGGCGAGCACACCGTCGCGGCAGCGCCGTGCCGCATCGCGATAGAGAAAGGCTTTCAGGTCGTCGCGCATCCACTCGGCAAAGCGCGCGGCAATGCCCAGGGCGTGTATGGCGCGGACGCTGCCATGCACCGACGGCAGCTCACTGAGACCGCTGCCCCAGGGGCTGTCATCCTGCTTGAGTAATCCGGTGCTGTCGAGCCGATACGTGAGGATGTCAGCGACCTGCGTCGACAACTGCTGCCACCACGGCGCAACCCAGGCGCTGTCGTCGAATCGTGCTCCCGACGTGATGACGCGATTGCGCTCATGTTCACGCAATGCGTCAACTGCCTCGATGTACCAGGCAGGCCCGTCGAAGCGCAGAGTAGCCTGATCGGCGCGCGGCCACCGCCATTCATTTCCTGAGCCGTCCCAGGGAACCGGAGGTACAAGGTAGGGATATCCGACACCTCTCTCGTTTCCGTAGACGTCGAACAGTGTGTACTGCGCGTGCTCCGCATTGTGTACGAAGCGTAGGGCGTCATGCGCGACGCTGCCCAAGCCCGCCGCCGCCAGGGCACGCACCGCGAGCAGGTGGTCTGCGGGTATGCACACCGCGCGGGACCGCGGTTCGAGGCCGGAAAGTATCTGGCCGAACCCCCCACCGGGCTCGCGAACGGTCGCCTGGAGAAGAGAGATCAGCGACTGCGAATACACGGCGTGTTCTTTGGCATCGAGCAAACCGGGTATGTAGCGCGCTTCGCGGTGCAGCGACCTCCACCGCGCGATCTCCGCGTCGAGTCCGAACACTGCCTCGCCCTGATCCATGACCTGGTCGATATCGCGTTCGGCGAGTTCCATACAGCAACTGTTATACACCAGGATGTGATAGGTCGTCCGCATACCTGGATCCTCCGTCGTCAGCGCACGATACATCCACGCCGGTCGGTCGAAGGTGAAACCTATGCCGCTCTCGCGCGGAGTGGATGCGGGTGCGCGTATTGCCGTCACCAGCACGCGTTGTTCCATGTCCCGCGGATGATACCAGTACACCTCGAGGTCACCGGGAAACGTTGCGTGAAGAATCCCTGTGCCGGGAATGAACCCGATACCCGTCGGAGGCGGCAGGGGCCTGCCATCTTCTCCCGATGTGAGCTGCAGCTGGCTGAGAGTGTTTTCCGTTAAGAGGTCCTGCGAAATTCTGTCATACAGACGGGGCCTGCTCCAGCGCACGATGCCGCTGTCTGCGCTGATGGCCGACACCATGACGCCGTTGGAAATGTACAGTGACGCCGCTTCCGCCGGAGTGTCCACGATCTCATCGAGCACCTTGCCGATGTCCTCCGCCCGGATGATACGGAAAATCGCGCCGGTGATACCGCCGTCATCTCCTTTGTCGAACACGCGCACCGCGAGGAGATTGTGTTCCTCGCGGATGAAACGGGGCAGGGGATAGACACGAAGGGACCGCAGTTCGGAGCGGACGTTCGGGGGAAAGGCACCGCTTTTTCCGACGAGCACGCCGTTGAGGAAGGTCTCGTCCGCGTCATCCACAGCGCTCATGACGAGCAGCAGTGAATCCCCCCGCATTGCGTGAGGAACGCGAAATCGGACGCGATACCACGCGAAGCCGTCAAGAAGAGGAAAACCGTTCGCTTCCCAGGCACCGGGTACGGGAATGAAATTCCATTCCTCGATTTCATCGATGTATTTACTGCGCCAGACGTCATCGTCTCCCGGACGGAATGCGGCTTTGCCCCGCAGGTCAATGAAGCTGCTGTCCTGCGCCACGGCGGGCGGGGTACACAACCATGGGATGAGGAAGACCAGGAGGAGAAAATACCTGCGCATTACAATCGTCCGAGCAGCGCGGTCAGCAGTCGCGAGAACTGTTCGGCGGATTGCGCGGCGACGGTGGTAACGTCCTCGTGCGTCACACGCTGCTGCACCGTCACTGCCTTGTTCGTGATGCACGAAATGCCGAGTGTGGGGATGCCATTTCTTACCGCCGCGAGAATCTCGGGCACGGTGGACATGCCCACCGCGTCGGCGCCCATCAGACGAAACATTCCGATTTCGGCGCGCGTCTCGTAGGTCGGCCCCGAGCAGAAACCGTACGTGCCTTCGCGAAGCCGTACGCGTCCTTCGTTGGCGGCATCGCGTGCGAGCTGCATAAGATGTTCGGAGAACAACGGTCTCGGCAGGGGATGATCTTCGCTTCCCGGCCCGTGGAGGTCCAGTCCCATACGCCGGGCGAGCGGCAAGACAAGGACATCGGTAATAAGCATCAGGTCGCCGGCCTGATATGCGGTGTGCAAACCGCCCGCGGCATTCGTGGCAATGAAACAACGTGCGCCGAGCCGGGCGGCAATGCGCGCAGGAAACGCGGCAGCGGAAACATCATGCCCCTCATACCCGTGAAGTCGTCCGACAAAGGCCAGGACGGTCCGTCCCGCGACGCTTCCGGTGGCAAGCTCGCCCGCGTGACCCGCGACGCCGGAGACAGGGAAGCCCGGTAACTCCGCGGCAGGAATGCGACGCACGTTGTGTACTGTTTCCGCAAAGCCGCCCAGACCGGACCCGAGCACGACAACGGCGTCAATGCGCCGTCCGGTGAATGCGATGACGGCGTCCGTCATAGCCTGCGGAGGGTGTGCGTGCAGTGCTTCCATTCCGGCCCGCATCAGAAACCCGTCAATATTCCCGCAATCGCCGCCGTCATCATGGTGGCGAGAGTACCGCCGAGCAGGGCGCGAAGTCCCAGGCGCGAGATGTCCGGCCTCCGTCCCGGAGCCAGCGGACCCAGACCGCCCATCAGTATGGCGATGGATGAAAAATTGGCGAAACCGCACAGCGCGAACGCTGCCATGGTGATGGTTTTGTCGGAGTACAGCGTTCCGGCGCTGATCATTTTGGACATCTCGAGATACGCAACGAATTCGTTGAGCACCAGCTTGGTGCCCATGAGACTCCCGACATGAAAGCTTTCATTCCATGGGAAGCCGATACCCCACGCGATGTACTGCAACACGAGTCCGAAGAGCAATTCGAGACTCAAGGGTTTCCCGAAATGCGCTCTCAACAGGTCATTCAGACCGCCGATGTTGCCGGCCAGCTCAAGCAGGTAATTCGACAACGCGATGAGTGCGATAAAGGCCAGCAGCATCGCTCCGATATTCAGCGCGAGCTGTAAGCCGTCCGAAGCCCCGCTGGCGGCGGCGTCAATCACGTTGGACGCATTCTTCTCCTTCGCGATGTGCACATGTCCCAGCGTTAACGGCGTACCCGTTTCCGGGAGCAGAATTTTACTCAGCACCATGCTCGCAGGCGCCGCCATGATGCTCGCACCCAGCAACTGCGCGGCGAAGCGTACCTGCGCGGTATCCACTGTCATACCGTGAAGTTCGGCATAGGAAATACCGAGCATCTGCACATACGCGGCCATCACTCCGCCGGCGATGGTCGCCAGACCTCCCACCATGACGGTCAACAATTCCGATTCGGTGAGGTCTTTGAGGAAGGGGCGTATCATCAGCGGCGCTTCCGTCTGTCCGACGAAAATATTCGCCGTGTTCGACAGCGATTCCGCGCCGCTGGTTCCGAGGAGTTTCACCATGATCCACGCCATGCCCTGAACGATTTTTTGCATAATGCCGAGGTAATACAGTACCGACATCAGCGACGCGAAAAAGATAATGGTCGGCAGCACCTGAAAGGCGAAAAAGAAGCCCAGACTATCGGTTTGTCCGGGGCTGGAAGCCAGTGTACCGAAAATGAATGCCGCACCTTTGGTGGTGAAGGAGAGCAGTGTGACAAACGCCCGCGATATGGCGTCGAAAGCGAGTTGCGGCCAGCCGAGAGGGGACCACAACGCGCCGAGTGCTTCTCCCTTGATCACGAGCACGCCGAACAGGAATTGAATCCCGAGCCCTTTGATGACAAGCCCCCAGGAGATGCGGCGCTTGTGTCGCGAGAAAAGAAACGCGATGCCAAGGATGAGGGTGATGCCGAGCAGACCGCGAAGAATGCTTTCAACCATGAGCGCGACTCGCCTCCTCGAGATTGGTGGTGAAGCACGTGCGGCAGCGGGCTTCGTATGCGTCCGCGGCGCCCACAAGGACACGTTCCGGATTCAGCGTGACCCGTTGCGTCCTGTTCGCCGGGTTGCCGCACACGACACAGATCGCGAGCGTTTTGGTAATGTATTCAGCGAGTGCGAGAAGCTGCGGCATGGGCTCGAAGGGTTGACCGAGGTAATCCTGATCCAGACCGGCGACAATGACGCGCTTCCCCTGATTCGCCAGCGCTTCGCAGACATGCACGAGCTCCAGATCGAAAAACTGCGCCTCGTCAATGCCGATCACCTCCACGTCGCCGATGCGCAGAGGGATTTCCGCCGCCGATGACACAGTAATGGAAGGGAGGGAGACCCCGCTGTGCGAGACGATCCGGTCTTCGGCGTAGCGTGTGTCTATCGCAGGTTTAACAATGGCCACGCGCTGACGCGCGATCTGGGCGCGGCGCAAACGGCGGATGAGTTCCTCCGTTTTACCGCTGAACATCGAGCCGCATACGACTTCTATCCAGCCGGTATCCTGCGGAAGGTGCTTGTGGGGAATGGTATCAACCATGAGAGACAACCGTTACGATAATGGGATTCCCGCCTCGTCGGACGGGAGACAAAAGGAAAATGTACACGCTTTTTTTCTGTGAAGGAAATGGATCAGCAGGACGAATGCTGCGCAAGGATCGCTCATTCCATCCGCTTCGCGGAGAGACAGATCCTGCCACGCTTCAGAACACGCTCCGCACCCGATGGTGCATGCCGATGTCATTCGTGACGGTTTTCAGCTCGACCGGACGGGAGCGGACTCCGGCCATCGTGTGACGCGTGAAAATGAAGCGCATGCATTATCAAACTCGCCGGATCTTGTCCTGCGATGTTCGTATGTGTGCAGACGCACAGACGTGAAAGATGATGTGGATGACGGCAGGTCACTCCCGACGATTATTTCTTTTCTTTCAGAGAATCTGCCGGAACCGGTGCGAACGCAGCCTTGAAGCGACGTACGTCAAGCATGATGCGCTCCAGTAAAGCATGGACCGCGCGGGGACGAAGATCCCGGATCTGTCTGCCGTTTATAAAAAGCGAGGGGGTACCGGCAAGACGCAACTTCCCGGCAAACGTCACGTCCCGCGCAATGGCTGAGGCGACCTCTGTGCTTTTGAAATCGCGTAAAAATCGGAGGGAATCACAACCAGTTTCAACTGCGAGCTGAATGAATCCTGCGTCTGAATCTGGTACTCCGGAGAGGAACAGCGCGTCGTGATAGTCCCAGAAGCGGCCCTGGAGTCTTGCCGCATCGGCGGCGCGGGCGGCTTCGCAAGAGAAAGGATGCAGGGGTGTTTCCAGCATGGGATTACAGTCACTGTCCAGGGGCATGTGCTTGAACACGAGCACAGCATCCCTTCCGAACAAGGGTTCGAGCTTCATCAGCTCGCGGGCGAGCAAGCCGCATCCCGGGCATCCGAAGTCGCTGAAGAGCACGACTTTTACCAGTGCGCTTGTATCGCCCATAACCGCATCATCAGCTTCGATTGCAACAGGCCGTATCGGTAGCTGATTGAACTCGAGAACCAGTGCCTGCTCGTCCACTGACTCGGCACGTCGGTCGAAATCTTTTTCGATGATCACCGCCCAGAGATAGAAAGCAAGGCCGCACAACACGGCTAATATGGTGCCGGTGACCGACAACCGTTGTGCTGTGCTCAGCGGGCTGCCGGAAAGTACGAAAGATCGAACAAGTTCCAGTGCGCGACGCAGGAGTACCGGGATCGGTCTTGCGGTGAGCTTGAGCAGAAGCACGGCTATCGCCAGGTTGATGCCGTGGACGACAGCGCAGAGCGGACAAAAGGCGGTCGCACCAATGCTCATCAGCGACAAGAGTGTCATACCGCCAATGGCCGCAGCCGCAGCGAGAACGACGGAAACGCCATTTGCGCGGCTCGACTTCCCTTCCGCAGATAATCCATGCATCGTCAACTGGACGATAAGAATGGCGTAAAACACTATGCCCCATGCGGCGAGCGGCACTCCGAGAACTTTGGAAAACGGGCTTCGCAATGCCTCGTCACAGCCGCCTCCGAGCAGTGTACACAAGCCCCCCGAGGCTGTGCCGAGACGAACACCGATATGCACCGTAAAAAGGTACACCGACAGCGATAATCCGATGACTATACACAGGACAATCGCGATGAATGTGCGTTGCGAAGATGATGGGATTTTCTGGGAGAGAGAATTGGACATGCTGGAATACAAGGTGTGAAAATTCAGGGAGGTGCAGGTCGTTATCGGACCTTCGATTCATTATGTGGCCGAGGATGTATGGTGCATCAAAGCAACCCGGCGGGTTACGCCGCAGATGGCGGGATTGAAACGGGAAACGGCGACCGGAGCCGCCGTTTCCCGCGAGTGTATTCTTAGGATCAGTTGTTCGCGCGGATGGTGCAGCGAAGCATTGCGGTGCCATCGGTAGCGACAACCGCAAAGGTGTTGTCGGTCAAACCCGACTGCGTACCGCACGTAAATCCTCTGTACTGCGTGGTCTGGGTCGGCCAGTAGCCTTCGGGAATCGCGAACTGACAGTTGAAGTTCGTGTTGCCGCTCGGTGTCTGCACAGCATGGCTCTCGGTGGTGAACAAATTGACACCAAGTCCGGTCAGACTATTGGAGAGAAAACAACCGAAACCGTCGTACACGGTTGCGGGGTTGCTGCTGGCTTCCAGAGAAGCAGGGACAGTGGAGACCACCGCGACGAGCGCGACGGCGAGGGCGAGAAGGGAAAGACGGACTTTATTCATGGAAAGAACCTCCAATTGGTTTGCCGGTTTGAATTCCCTTGTTATGCCTCCGGCATGCGGCTTCACAAGGTATGGTTGTGTAGGTCACAATTCTGCATCTCAGCGGAATATCATGCCGCTGAACAACATTCGAGGAATCATCCTGATTCGCCCGGATTTTTGCTTAAAATATGTATTCGTAACAAATGACCGTTTAATATACATTCCCTCTGAAGCGAATGCAAGAGGAAACAGATTATTCAGGATTTTTTTTTTTTGTGATAACAACTCGACATCTGTTCGCTACCATTGCCGCGGAAAGAGGCTGCGGAGCTCCGACAACGAGCGATGGCGTGAGGGACCAGGTGCGATCTGCCGAGCAGAATGTCTTAGAAGACGTGACAGTGTTCCTTCAATGCGGCGGAGATAGGTGGGCGGAGGAGGTATTTGGCCCTGAAGGAAAACCGTGCAATATTACGGCATGTGCTGTGACCGATACCCTCACATTTACCGGCGCGGCCTGCATATTCTGCCGATAGTCGTACTGGCACTCTTTTGTCAGGTCGCCGCCAGCACAGCGTGGGCACAATCACCCGACGCTTTGCTCGACAGTGCCCGTTCATTGTTGACCAATGATCCGGCGCGCGCGGCTACCGTCGCCCATCGTGCGCTTGTGCTCGCTGTGAGCGAACAGCAAAAAGCGAGCGCGCTGTATGTGCAGGGCAGCGCGTTGCGCAAGCTCGGAAAGAATGCCGGTGCCATGGACCGGTATCGCGAAGCCTTGGCACACGCGCAGCGTTCGGGTGATGTCCGGCTGCAGGCGTTGGTGTTGTCCGACAAGGGGAAGGCGCATCGTCTTATGGGTTTCCTCGACCACGCGCTCAATGATCACCTGAAAGCGCTGGCCTTGTACGACTCCCTCCGCGATGGCGCAGGTGCAGCCACCGCGATGAACGACGTTGCCATCACGCTGCGCAATCTGCAGCGCTATACTGAAGCCCGGCGGTATCACGACCGCGCCCTCGCGCAGCGGCGCGCCCTCGACGATTTGAGCGGTATTGCGGCTTCGCTTTGCGGAATTGGGAATCTGTACTGGTACGCCGGGAATCTCGATTCCGCCGAAACATATTACCGCCAGGCCCTCGAGATGGAACGGAATGCGGGACAGCTCAGCGAGAATGTCGCGGGATATCTCAACAATCTCGCGAATGTGTACCGCGAACGCGGGAATTTCCGGGAAGCGCACACGAAGTACCAGGAATCTCTCCGGCTGAGCGACCTGGTAGGCGACATGAATATGCGCGCCGTGACCCTGAAAAATCTCGGCATTCTGTACGCCCGGAGTGGTGAGCTGCGCCGGGCCGAAGCGCAGCTTCGCGAAGCGGCGGCCGTGGCCCGCGATAACGGCCTGGCACGCGTGTACGCCGAAAGCATGGACGCTCTGCCATCCGTGTATGAACGGCTGGGGGATCTTCGCATGGCGCTGCAAGCCATGGCGGCCGCGTCGAAAGTGAAGGATTCACTCGGCGCATTGCTCAGTGCCGAGCGCCTCGCCAACGCGGAAGCCCTCTATCAATCCGAGAAGCATCAGCGATCTCTCCGCGAGCTGGATTCCGAAAAGCAAACCTATTACACGCGCTTTCTGTTCGTATCCGCCATTCTCCTGCTCGTCGTCGTCGCCGGCACGTTGTTCTGGCTCTCCACGACCAGGAAGCAGAACCGCGAACTGGCGGGGCGCAGCGAGCGCGCCGAAGCAATGCACGCACAGTTGGAAGCGATGCACGAGCAGGTTGCCCGCTCCGAGGAACAGTACCGTCTGCTGTTCGAAGGCCTGCCCGTCGGTGTGTTTTTCTATGACAACACGTTACGTGTCATACAGGCAAATCACGCACTTGCCGATATTCTCGCCATCGCGCCCGAACAGTGCGATGGCTACGACCTGTATCAACTGCAATCGCAACGCGTACTGGAAGCGCTGTCCAATGGCCTCAATGCCGATCATGGCATGTACGAGGGTCCGTTCCTGCCGCCCGGAAGTACCGAATCCATCATGGTGTCGCTGCGCACCGCGCCGCTGCGCGTGGATGCCGGATTGCGGGGTGCGGTCGGCTTCCTTCTCGACATCTCGGATTGGAAACAGGTGGAGCGTGAACTGCTCGGCGCCAAGGAGGCCGCGGAACAGGCGGTGCGTCTCAAACAAGCGTTTCTTATCAGCATCTCCCACGAGATCCGTACACCCCTGAATGTGATCATGGGGTACGTCAGTGTACTGTTTGCCGCGCTCGTGGAACGAATCTCCACCGGGGAAAAGGAGTATTTCGAAAAAATCGACCTCGCGGTGCGACGGCTGACACGCACGGTGGACCAACTCCTCAGTCTTTCCATACTCGAGTCCGGCGGCTATGCCCTCGAACCGGAGTATCTTGATATCTGTGCTCTGGTTGAGCAGCTGGTGGATGAAACCCGCTCCATCGCCGAGGATAAAAAGATTCCCGTCACCTTCAGAGCGCCGGACAGAAGCGTCTTCATCCGGGCCGATAAGTATTCCGTCTCCCAGGCGCTGCGCAATCTGCTCGATAACGCGGTGAAATTTACGGACGAGGGAGAGATCACCGTAACGATCTCGGTGCGGGAACCGGACGTCATAATCAATGTTGCGGATACGGGCATCGGGATATCGGAATCGTATTTACGCCAGCTCTACGTCGCCTTTACCCAGGAAAATGTCGGCTATACACGTCCGTACGACGGCCTCGGCCTCGGACTGACGCTCACCAAGCGCTATGTGGATGCCAACAACGGCGGTATCACGGTCAAGAGCACCAAAGGTCTCGGCTCTACCTTCACCATCGCTTTTATGGAAGCGACCGGCAGCCAGACCACTCAGCACCTCGCGGAGGAGCGAGTTGCCGCCGCGCATCCCGCACATGTAACGCTCCTGGTGGTGGAAGACGATCACGAAACACAAAAATTCCTCAACCTTGTGCTCTCCGACGACTACACCATGCACTTCGCGGATAGTGCGGACGATGCCTGGACCATTCTCCATCAGCATCGCATTGACATTGTGCTTATGGACATCTCGCTGCGTGGCGAAGAGGATGGCCTTTCGCTCACACGCCGCATTCGCGCCGAGGCGGGAATTGCAAAAATTCCGGTGATCGCCGTCACTGCGCACGCGTTCACCGAGGACAAGCGCCGCAGTTACGAAGCGGGCTGCGACGACTATCTCGCCAAACCCTTCCGCACCCAGCAGTTACGCGAACGCATACAGCGGCAGATCAACCGCATCGCCTCACTCGCTTGATCTTTACTAAAGAGCATCGTATCTTTTGTTCTGTTGCGATCAACCTCCGAGGTGGCAATGAACGAGCATCCGATTTCCCGACGAGACTTCATTATCCGTACCGGCAAGGCCTCCGGCTTCGCTGCGGCCGCCTGCGCCGCGGGATGGGTCCTGCACGAACCCCTGCGCCGGCCCTTTGACCGAAACGACGAAGCACCGGTCGTCCGCGATATGCGTGTTCCCGGCCTTTCGCCGGAATTGGTCGTCGGCCACGGGAGCGACGCCGTGGCGCTCACAGCCGCCGTGCTCACCGCCCTCGGAGGGATGCAGACCTTCGTTGCGCAAGGCGACGTGGTGGTCGTCAAGCCCAACATCGGCTGGGACCGGCGTCCGGAACAGGCCGCCAACACCAATCCGGACGTCATTGCGGAGCTTGTCCGCCATTGTGTTGCCGCAGGAGCCGGCAAGGTCATCGTCACGGACGTTACGTGCAATGATCCGGTACGGTGCTTCAACCGCAGCGGCATTGGCGCCGCCGCGCGTGAGGCGGGTGCCGAAGTGCTGCTGCCTTCGGATGCGCGACTGCGCGAAGTGAACATGGGCGGCGCCATGCTCGGCAGGCAGCGCGTGTTCGATCTCTACCTCGAAGCGGACAAGGTCATCAACGTGCCCATCGCCAAGCATCACGGCCTGACCCGTGTCACACTGGGCTTCAAGAATCTCTACGGTATCATCGGCGGAAATCGCAGCCGCCTGCATCAGGACATCAACAACAGCATCGCCGACCTGGGTAACTTCCTGCGGCCCACGCTGACCATTCTGGACGGCATGCGCGTGCTGCTGCACAACGGACCGCAGGGCGGCAGTCTCGATGATGTGGAGACGCGCAATACCATCGCGGCGAGCATCGATCCGGTGGCTCTGGACGCCTGGGGCGGAATGGAATTTTTCGGGCTTGCGGTTGAGGAAATGCCCTGGCTTCCGCTGGCACGCGACTATGGGCTTGGGACGGAGGATTGGGCTTCCTTGCCACGAAAGGACGTGACTGCATGAGTACCGCGAGTCCCGAAGCGCAACAGTCGTTCCGGCGATTTCGCGCTCTGCGATGGGCGCGGCGTGCATCGCAGGCATTCTTCCTCCTGCTCTTTGTGGCGTTACTGCTGAAAACCAACATGGACGCACTGTCGTCCCCGGAAGAGCTGCCGCGCATCTCCGCACCGGTGAGTCTCTTTCTTGAAATGGATCCGCTCGTCGCGCTGGGCACGGTACTCAGCACGCACACGCTGTACAGAAATCTGTTTTACGCGCTGCTCATCATCGTCGGGACGCTTTTTCTCGGCAGGTTCTTTTGCGGATGGATCTGTCCGATGGGCACCATCAACCACATGCTTGCGTCGGCGAAAAGCGGGAAGCTTCGCGGCATGGCGCGTATTGAGAGCAATCGCTACCGGCCCGCGCAGCGGTGGAAGTATCTCATCCTCACAGCCGTTCTCGCTTCCGCCGCTGCCGGATCGCTGCAACTCGGGTTGCTCGATCCCATTTCTCTGCTTACGCGATCACTCACGCTGCTCGTCTTTCCGGCCTGGAACGTGCTCACACAGGACGTGTACACGTGGAGCTTGCATGCCAACGGCGGAGCGTTCGACATACTGCTGACGCCGCTCGCGTGGCTTTCTCACGCAGCTCTGGTGCGTACCAAAGTCGTAGTCTTCGAACAGACCGGTTTGATCCTCTTTGTGTTCATCGCCATTCTCGCCGCCAATCGCTACGTCACCCGGTACTGGTGCCGCATACTCTGTCCGCTCGGTGCGTTGCTCGGCGTGCTGTCCAAGACTTCCATCCTTGGTCTCGAAAAGCGGCCCTCCATGTGCTCCGGGTGTAACCGCTGCGCACTGCATTGCCAGGGTGGCGACAATCCCGAGCCTGGCACCACCTGGCATCAGAGCGAGTGTCATCTCTGCCTCAATTGTGTCGCGAGCTGTCCCGAGGCGGGAATCGCCTTCCGGTTTTTTCCGAAACGCGATGAAAGCACTCAAGCCGTGAACATGACCCGCCGCTCGGTGCTGTTGTCCACAGGCGCGGGCCTGGCCGCCGTACCGCTGCTCCGCACAGGCGTGCATCCCGACACGACGCCGCATCGGGATCTGGTGCGCCCCCCGGGTTCCATAGAGGAACGCGAATTTCTTTCCCGCTGCATTCGCTGCGGCGAATGCATGAACGTTTGTCCCAACAACGCGCTGCATCCGACCTTTCTCCAGGCGGGGATGGAGGGAATCTGGTCACCCATGCTCATGCCGCGCATCGGGTACTGCGAACCCACATGTGTTCTGTGTTCGCAGGTCTGTCCCACCGGCGCCATTGACGAGATTACCGAAGCGGAGAAGTCCTGGGTACCATCGGCGGAGTCCGTCGATGACGAGCGTCGCCCGCCGCTGCGCATCGGTACCGCCTTCTATGACTTCGGCCGCTGTTTGCCCTGGGCCATGGCCAAGGAGTGCATCGTGTGCGAGGAATGGTGCCCGACCACGCCGAAGGCCATTTACTTCGAAATGGCGGAGGTGACGGACAGGGAGGGCAACTACCATTGGCTCAAACGTCCGCATGTGGATCCCGCGCTCTGCGTGGGCTGCGGCGCCTGCACTTTCGCCTGTCCGGTGAAGGGCGCGCCGGCGATATATGTTACCGCGGTGGGTGAAACGCGCAATCCCCATAACCGCATCTTGCTCGAAGGGGCACAGAAGCAGAAAAGGAGCGAATCATGAGATCCTCAGTGCATGCCCGGCCATCCGTCGGCCGCTTCCCGTCGGTTCGCACTACGCTGCTGCCGGTAATCCTGCTTGTCTGTCTACTCCCCGCCTGCGAGGATGACAGCGTCGCACCGAACCCCGACGCGCATTTCAGGGCGAAGCAGGTATGGAAGCTCGCCGGTGTGCACGACTATGACTTCACACAAAGGCGGGATTGCTACTGCGTACTCGGCGGCAGGGAAGTGCGCTTGGAGGTGCGCGGTGATTCTCTTCGGTCGGGCATTCTCATGGCTGACAGCAGTGCGTTGTCCAAGGAACTCCTGCAATCCTACTGCACGGTGGACAGCCTGTTCTCCTATATCGAGATGGCGCGTGCGGCGAATCCCGCGTCACTCGTCGTCGAGTATGATTCTCTCCTTGGGTATCCACGCCGCATCAGCGTGGATTTTTCCGTGAACGTCGCCGATGATGAATTCATCTACTGGAGTTCCGATTTGAAAACGCGGTAAGTCGAGCGAGGGGTACATCATGCTCCATTACGAAGGCCTGATAGCGGACTGGTACGACGATTTTCTCCTCGACGAACACGCGGACCTGGATCTGTACACTGAACTCGCCGCGGCGCAGGGCGGTCCCGCGCTCGAGCTCGCCTGCGGTACCGGACGCATGCTCCTCGCCCTGCACGGCGCCGGAATCGAAGCCGACGGTGTGGACATCTCCCCGGATATGCTCGAGCGCTGCCGCGCGAAGGCCGAAGCAGCGGGATGCTCACCAGAACTGCGTCTCGCACCCATGCAGAAATTCACCATGGATCGGCGGTACCGAAGCGTGCTCGTCAGCGGCGGTTCATTCCAGTTGCTCGCGAACGCGGAGGACGTCGCGTCCTGCCTGCATTGCATCCGCGAGCATCTGCTGCCCGACGGACGCTTGTTTCTCGATGTGGATGTGGCGGAACCCGCCTGCCATGCCGAGTGGGGTATAAGGCGAGTGGCGGCGCGTGGAGAGGAAACATTTGTGTATATGTCGACCAACACCTACGACAGCGTCCTCCGCTGCAATGTGATCCGCACCCGATACGAGCTCATACGGCGAAGCCGCGTTCGGAAAGTAATCAAGGACACAATTGTCATGCGCGTGTTCAGTAGTGAGGAAATGTCGATGTTGCTGCAACAGGCGGGATTTGTTGTCCTTGAGGTACGTCCCGTTCAGCTGTTCGATTCCCATCCGGGGTCGATGTTGTTTATCGCGGGATGCCTGCAATAGCTCACTGTCTGATCCGGCGTGCTGAGAAGGGAGCCGAGGTCTCGTACAAAGCATCTCTATGCATACTTCTGACTGATACTTCGAAACAAACATTTGTTCCCAAAAATGGAACATGGTATATTTACGCATGCGCGTATTGTCACGCAAAACCTTGATGGAATTCTGGAGCAAGCACCCCGATTCGGAACAAGCTTTGAGGTCCTGGTTTTCTGAAGTCCAAAAAGCATCGTGGAAACGTCCCGTCGATATTAAAAAAGAACACCCGACCGCGAGCTTTCTTGCCGATAACCGAATCGTGTTCAACACCAAGGGCAACAGGTACAGACTGATCGTCAGGATATACTACAGCTACGGCCAGGTGTTTATCCGTTTTATTGGCACGCATTCCGAATACGACAACATCGACGCATCGACAGTATAGCAGAAAGAGAAGGTTGAGTTGATTATCAAACCGATTCATACAGAAACCGACCATATGCGGGCGCTGCAGCGTATCGATATGATTTTCGATGCCCGACCAGGCTCTCCGGAAGGAGACGAACTCGAAATTCTGGGAATCCTTGTGGACGAATACGAAAGCAGGCACTTCCCGATCGAGGCGCCAGATCCGATTGAAGCCATCAAATTCAGACTGGAGCAACTCGGGCTCACGCAGTCCGATCTCGCCCGCATCCTCGGTTCCCGTTCAAGAACCAGCGAAGTACTTGCAGGGAAACGAAAACTCTCCATCTCGATGATCAGAAAACTTCATGCGAGCCTGAATATCCCGGCAGACATTCTGATCAGGGATACAGCACTCTGAAATGCCATGTGTAATCCAGGGAACCCGAAGTACACAGGATCGAAGAAGCGTGAGGAGAGGTGACAAGCGCTGATGCTGAACAGGTCGAAGTCTACTATGCCGATATTACCGTGAGATTGATCAGCTTCACAATGTCCATCAAGGAGTTTATTTATGGATGATTTTCTCACATTCGTCGAAAAGGCGGTTCAGCTCTACGCGCTGAACATCGTTTTGGCGATAGTCATTTTTCTCGTCGGTCTCTGGCTTGCGGGTCGGTTGCGTAACGGACTCAAAAAGCTCATGCGCCGACGTCAGGTGGACGAAACCCTCACCAAATTCGCGGGCAGCGTAATCTATGCCACTTTTCTGATCTTCGTGATCATCGCGGCGCTCGGACAGCTCGGTATACAGACCACCTCGCTCATCGCCATACTTGGTGCGGCGGGACTTGCCATCGGACTCGCGCTTCAGGGATCGCTCAGTAATCTCGCTTCGGGTGTGATGCTCATCGTACTGCGGCCGTTCAGCGTGGGGCATTACATCGAGGGTGCGGGTATCGCCGGAACGGTACGCGGCGTGCAGCTATTCACCACCACGCTTATGACGCCTGACAATCGTCGCATCATCGTCCCGAATTCGAAGCTGACAAACGACAACATCATCAACTACACCATCGAGGAAAAGCGCCGAATTGATTTCTTTTTCTCCGTCGCCTACAACGACGATATTCGCAGGGCACAGGAAGTCATGCTGGAGGTGCTGCACGGCGACGCACGCGTGTTGGACGATCCCGAGGCCACGGTGGGCGTGTTCGAGTTGGGAGATAACGCGGTGAAGTTCGCCGTGCGTCCCTGGGTAAAAACCGAGGATTACTGGCCGGTGTATTTCGATATGATGCAAACGATGAAACGACGGCTGACGGACGAGGGCTTCAATATTCCCTTTCCTCAGCGCGATGTGCATCTGTATCATCATCGCGGCGATGCGCCGGAGCTGTGACGCAACAAGTGCCACAGATCGGCGTATTTGTTGGGAATGGGTCGTTTCTTAAAAAATGGAGCACCACCGTGAACGAACAACGATATACCATCACCCCGAGCGCAGTCGCGGGATTGCTGCTCGTGCTTCTCGGAATACTGTTTCTCCTCGATAATTACAACATGATCAACGCAGGGGCCTGGCTGCGTTACTGGCCCGTGCTTCTGGTGATACTCGGTCTGCTGAAGGCGACACGTCCGGGCAATGCGTCCGGCCGCATCTTCGGCGGGGTGGTGGCGACTATCGGTGCGCTCATGGTCCTGAACAGAGCGGACATTCTGCACATTTCCATCGGCAGCTTGTGGCCGCTGATACTCGTGGCCATCGGTCTCTCCTTCGTCTTTCGCTCCGGACGGCGGAAGCAGCACGCGGACGCGATAGCGGGGGACGGTGATTCCGTGCGGGGCAGCGCCATACTCGGCGGCATCGAGCAAAGCAACAGCTCGAAGCGCTTTTCCGGCGGCAGCGTCAGTGCCATACTCGGAGGACATGATCTCGACCTTCGCGAGGCCGACATGCCCGATCGCGGCGAAGCGGTATTGGACGTGTTCGCCTTCATGGGCGGCGTGGAAATTAAAGTGCCGCGGGAGTGGACCGTGGTTGTGGATGCCAGCGCCTTCCTCGGCGGTTTCGAGAATAAGACCTCTCCGCATCAGCACGGTCTGAAAACCCTGCGCATTACCGGCAGTGCCGTGATGGGCGGGGTGGAGATCAAGGCGTAACGCGGAACGCAGAACACGCAGAAAAAGCAGAACACGCAGAAAGCGAAATACGCAGACAAAGAGGAACGCGCGGAACACGGAACGCAGAACACGCAGAAAAGGCAGAACACGGAACGCAGAACACGCAGAAAAGGCAGAACACGGAACGCAGAACACGCAGAAAAGGCAGAACACGGAACGCAGAACACGCAGAAAAGGCAGAACACGGAACGCAGAACACGCAGAAAAGACAGAACACGCAGAAAGCGAAATACGCAGACAAAGCGGAACGCGCGGGACGTGGAACGCGGAACACGGAACGCAGAACACGCAGAAATGACAGAATACGCGGGTCGCGGAATTCGCCAAGATGGCATAAACAGGTTAAATAGAACGGAGCTCCCGGATGGCGCTTGTCACGATCGGGAGCTTCTTTCTGTTATGGTCGGGAGCGGAGGGCACACACGTGACCGAATGTACGAAGTATTCTCCCGTTGTTCTCAAAACGGATGCGGCTCCGGTGTGACGGAGAGGTGGCTCACCCTTTTCCCGCTTGTCCCTGCTTCGCAATAGGATGTCAGTATCCTCTGTTTCGTGCACGGCGCGCTGTAGCCAGGCGCTCCGCGTCACTGCTCTGATCCCTCAGCCGGGGGTGGCGGATATTGACCACCACTGAGATATTGTGCCGAACAATGCATCCTCCCATTCAGGACTGCAGATGTCTGATCGCGAACGGCGGCGATAATCCGTCAGAATCTCATCTCGTACGCGAAACTCTCCCTTAGAACCTCAGGCGGTGATACCGATGCTTTGGCCGGGAATTTCCGCGGTCCTCTTCGTGTTCGATGTGAACGTATCACTACCAACCGAGGAACGCCATGAAATGTCCCGTTTGCAGAGAACCCGATTTGGTCATCACCGATCGTCAGGGAATTGAGATTGACTATTGTCCCCAATGCCGCGGTATCTGGCTGGATCGTGGCGAACTGGATAAAATTATCGAGCGCACAGCGCCGCAGGCCTCTGCGGATTCCTATCGGAGTGAGCGGGGCGGAGAAAGGGACCGCGACCGGTATGCAGGCGGTTATCGTCATGATGACGACTACTATGAGCATAAGCACAAGAAGAAGAAGGGCGGATTACTGGGGGAGTTGTTTGACTTTTAACAATTCCAGCTACCGGATGCCTGGTCGGACGGCGGAGTCGTCCGCCCGGGCGTCGCGGCTGTATCGTGAAAGGACGCCGTCTGCATCCGCGGGAGAACGGATGTGCTTTGCGTGTGTCACTGAAATTTGTCTACATTGACGCAGCAAAATGGGACACAGGGGAGGTCCTGAATTCCGGTCGAGTACGAACAGGATATTTATGGCAACGACACATTGGCATACGGAAACCATAACGGATATCGCTCGTGAACTTGAGGTCCCTCTGTCGACGGGCTTGAGTGACGAAGTCGTCGAGGCGCGTCGCGCGAAGTATGGTCCGAACGAGCTCCGGGAGCATGGCGGTACTTCACCCATCAAATTGTTGTGGGCGCAGTTCACGAACACGATGGTTCTGATTCTGATCGCCGCTGCAGTGGTTTCCGGTTTCCTGGGGAAGGCGACGGAGGCCGGCGCCATCGGGGCTATCGTCGTGCTTTTCGCTATCCTGGGTTTCGTGCAGGAGTTCAGGGCCGAGAGGGCCATGGCCGCTTTGAAACGTCTGGCCGTGCCGGGCGTGCGTGTGCGGCGCGGAGGCAGTGTACAGGAAATATCCGCCGCACAGTTGGTGCCCGGAGATGTTGTTTTGCTGGAGGCGGGAAACGCCATTCCCGCCGATTTGCGCCTTGTGGAAAGCGTGAACCTTCGTATTCAGGAAGCCGCGCTGACCGGTGAATCGGAGGCGGTGGAAAAGCATACAGATCCATTGCCTCAGGAAGATGTCCCCCTCGGCGACCGGCGGAACATGGCGTACCTGGGTACCGTCGTCACCTACGGACGCGGCACGGCCGTGGTGGTTGCCACAGGCATGGACACGGAACTGGGGAACATCGCTACCTTGCTGCAAACTGTCGAATCCGGACTGACGCCATTGCAGCAACGACTCGATCAGGTGGGCAAACAGTTGGCTGTCGGCGGCGTCATCGTCGCCGTTCTGGTGATGCTCATCGGTATCCTGCGCGGCGAGGCCCTGGAGGAAATGTTTCTGACGGCTGTTTCCGTCGCAGTCGCCGTGGTTCCTGAAGGACTGCCCGCCGTCGTGACGATCACGCTGGCACTGGGCGCACAGCGTATGCTTCGCCGCCGCGCGTTGATCCGCAAACTTCCCGCCGTAGAAACTCTTGGTTCCGTCACCACCATTTGTTCCGACAAAACCGGCACGTTGACCGAAAACCGCATGACGGTCACGGTCATTGACGTCGCCGGGCACTTCCTGGAATTACAGGGCACGAAGCGCCATCCCGCCGCGGTACTCCTCCCGTCCGATGCCGGTCCGGATTTCCTGGAGAATCAACCCCCGGAAATTGGGCTCGCTCTTGCCGCCGGTGCCTTGTGCAATGATGCTTCCCTTCAACCTGATCCGCAGACTGGACGATCCGTTGCTCTGGGTGATCCGACCGAGGGTGCGCTGTTGGTTGCCGCTTCGCAGGGCGGTCTGGACAAGAGTGATCTGGAGCACATTGTTCCGCGTGTGGCGGAATTACCCTTCGACGCGGATCGCAAACGCATGACCACCGTGCATCGCCTGCCGGACGACAGAAGCACCTTGCCCGCTGCGCTCCGCGCACTGCACGATGCGCCGTCGCCCTTCGTCTCCGTTACCAAGGGAGCGGTGGATGGTCTGTTGCCGCTCTGTCACGCAATCTGGCTGAATGGCGTGGCGGCACCCCTGGACGACGCGTGGCGGAAGCGTATCACTGTCGCGAACGATGAAATGGCGCAGAACGGTATGCGCGTGCTGGGCCTGGCGATGCACTGGCAGGATACCGCCGATCCCTCGGAGGAGACGCTGATCTTTATCGGACTGGCAGGGATGATCGACCCGCCGCGACCGGAAGTGAAGGAGGCGGTGGCGACCTGCAAGGCGGCCGGTATTCGACCCATCATGATCACCGGCGACCATCCGTTGACAGCCAGATTTATCGCACACGATCTTGGCATCACCGACAAAATGCGGGTCACAACCGGACAGGAGCTGAGTCGCATGTCACCTGAGGAATTACGGGACGTCGTTCGTGAAGTGTCGGTGTACGCGCGCGTGACGCCGGAGCACAAACTCCGCATCGTGGAAGAACTGCAAGCGCAGGAGCAGGTTGTGGCCATGACCGGCGACGGCGTCAATGATTCGCCGGCGCTGCGCAAGGCCGACATCGGCATAGCCATGGGCATCACCGGCACCGACGTTTCGAAAGAAGCGTCGGAGATGGTGTTGCTGGATGACAACTTCGCAACCATCGTCTCGGCCGTGGAGGAAGGCCGCGCCATTTACGACAACATCCGCCGTTTCGTGAAATTCTCTATAGCGGGCAATGTCGGCAAGGTGCTGGTGATGCTGCTCGCCCCGTTGGGCGGCGTCAATGTGGCACTGCTGCCGCTGCAATTGTTGTGGCTGAATCTCCTCACAGACGGACTGCTGGGTCTGGGACTGGGGGTGGAGCCCGTCGAACCGAATGCCATGAAACGTCCTCCGCGCGCGCCGAAGGAAAGCTTGTTCAGCGGGGGCCTGACCCGTCACGTCATCTGGGTTGGACTGGTGATCGGTGTACTCGCGCTGGGTGTGGGAGCGCTGTACTACCTCGAGAGCGGAGGCAGCGACAATCGCTGGCAGACGATGATGTTTACGGCCCTGGCCTTCATGCAGATGGGGCAGGCACTGGCGTCCCGTTCCACCTTCGAGTCGCTGGCCTCCCTGGGACTCCGGTCCAATCCCGTCATGCTGGCACTGGTGTTGATTACGGCGACACTTCAGCTTCTTGTCCTCTATGTTCCCGCTGTGGCCGGCGTCTTCCACATTGCGCCCCTCGGTGTGCTCGATCTGCTGCTGTGCGCAGGCCTGGGGGCCGCAGTATTGCTGCTGATTGAATGGGAGAAGGCATGGCTGCGCCGTAAGGCAGCTATGACAGTACCCGGGTGATGCGGTCAACAACCCGCCCCGGGCGGTCCCTGAGCGAAGTTTCGGCGGTCCCTGAGCGAAGCCGAAGGGACGCTCAACCACCATTGAAGAGCCGCACAAGGCGCACAGGAACGCGGTACGTGGATCAACGTCAATCATGATCAATGATGCGCTCCCTCGATGTCATCCCGCGAAAGCTGAGATCGGGGGAGCAAGGGTGAGACAACGCGTCGATCCGGCTGTGCCGCTGTTCACATTTGCGTAAAGTAATCCGTCTTTTCGTCCGTATGGATCGCCAATGCGCCGGCGCGGACGAGCCGAACGAGCAGGCGTGTGGCGCGCCTGTCGGAGACGTTGATGAGCTTGGCATATTCCTTGACGGTGATGCGTTCGTTGCGCTCGAACCATGCGAACAGCCGTTTCTCCGCCTCGCCCACGATGAGCCGCACGGGTTCCGACGCGCCGTACTGATGCCGCAAGACGCGCACCATTTCCTTCGACGCCTGAATGCTTTTCTCGCCTACCCGGACATACGCTACACGATCTCCCGCGTCTGAACGCAGATAATGGGGCTTGTGCTCGCTTTCGGGTAAGCGTACGCAGATGATGTCGCGGCTGTCGATTTGAAAGATGAATACGGCATAGGGGAGCGGGGGATCGCTCAGCACTTCCGCGGCAATACGTATGTCCTCCATCTCACTTTTCTCGCTTTCCACACCCACCACGCTTTTATCGTCGTCGATACCGAAAATGACGGTGCCGCCGCGTGTATTCGCGAAGGCGATCATCTCGCGCGCGATTTTTTCGGGCGAGGAGACCTTGCGTTTGAATTCGACGGTCAGACCCTCGCCTTCTTCCAGCATTGCCGTAAGTTCGTGAAAGCGCATTGCAGCCTCATGCGTGAATAGTGCGTGTAAAGTATCCGAAAAAACCACCGAAGCGGCAAGCGTGCAGCCCTCCGAGCCGGGAGCCGAGAGCAAAGAGCGAAGAGCACGGCCGGCACAAACCGAGAGCAAAGGGCGGCCCGCAAGATCTACATGGGTCACGGAAAATTCGAACACCTTTACCCTTCACCCTTTACCTCTCCACGTGTCGTCCTTCGGACTAGGAGAGTGGGTGGGTTGTGCGTGACCCCCCACTGACGTTGGGGGTTAGAGGAAGTGTCGCCCTTCGGGCTCTTCGCTCTTCACCCTTTACCTACTCGTCGTCAAAACCACAAGACGTCCCGGCAGAAGACCCCTTTACTCTTCACCCTTCACCCTTTACTTCCCCAGTGGCGTCCTTCGGACTAGGAGAGTGGGTGGGTTGTGCGTGACCCCCAACTGACGTCGGGGGTTAGAGGAAGTGTCGCCCTTCGGGCTCTTCGCTCTTCACCCTTTACCTACTCGTCGTCAAAACCACAAGACGTCCCGGCAGAAGACCCCTTTACTCTTCACCCGTCACCCTTTACCTACTCGTCGTCAAAACCACAAGACGTCCCGGCAACAGATCCCTTTACTCTTCACCCGTCACCCTTTACCTACTCGTCGTCAAAACCACAAGACGTCCCGGCAACAGATCCCTTTACTCTTCACCCTTCACCCTTTACCTACTCGTCGTCAAAACCATAAGACGTCCCGGCAACAGACCGCTTTACTCTTTACCCTTCACCCTTTACCTACTCGTCGTCAAAACCACAAGACGTCCCGGCATCAGACCCCTTTACTCTTTACCCTTCACCCTTTACCTACTCGTCGTCAAAACCACAAGAGGTCCCGGCATCAGACCCCTTTACTCTTTACCCTTCACCCTTTACCTCCCCAGTGGCGTCCTTCGGACTCTTCACTCTTCATGTGTCGTCAGCCTCAGGCTGCGCTGCGCTTCGTTTAACGTTCAACAGTTTACCGTATTAACAGCGAATTGTAAATCCATTGCCGCTGTACCGTCATTTTCGTATCATTCACCTTGTCACCAACGCGCGAAAGCCAGACCACATGCCGATACTGTGCAACTATTATCTGACCTACCGCTGTAACGCCTACTGCGACTTCTGCCATTTCGGGGATCATGCGCAGTTCCGCGGGCAGCGGCACGCGGAAACCACCGACGTGCTGCGCAACATTCCTGCGCTGTACAAACTCGGCGTGCGCTTCATCGATCTGACGGGAGGCGAGCCGCTGTTGCATCCGGATATTGACGTCATCGCGCGTTGCGCAAAGGACGCCGGAATGCGCACCAGCATCACCAGCAATGGATTGCTGTATCCGAAATTTGCGCGGCGGCTGCGGGGACTGGTGGATCTGCTCCATTTCTCACTGGACAGCGACGACGCTGCGCAGCACGACGCGTTGCGCGGTGTGCCGTGCTTCGACGAGGTGATGCGCTCGCTGGACCTGGCGGCGGAACTGGGCGAGAAACCGGATCTGATTTTTACCGCTACGAGAGACAACTACACACGTCTCGCGGCGGTGCATGATATAGCGCGCTCGCGGGGACTGATGCTGCTCATCAATCCCGTCTTCGAGTATTTTCGGGAGGAGGACCTCCCCGAGGAAGCCCTTCGCGAGATCGAGCGCGTCGCGAAGCTCCCGATGGCCTATCTCAATCCGTCCTTCATCACGCTGCGGCGCCGGGGGGGCAACGATCCCGCCGCTCCGTTGTGTCGCGCGGCGTCCCGCGTCATCGTGATTTCGCCGGACGATCATATTCTGCTGCCTTGCTACCATCAGCACATGGAACGCATTCCCATCGAGGGAGATTTGCTGCGCGCATACCAAAGCGAGCGCATCGCCTGGCATCGCGAGAGGGAAGGGCGCCACTCCTTCTGCAAGGGATGTACCATCAATTGCTACTTCGAACCCTCCTTCGCCTTCCCGACCAATCTGCTGTCCATCGCGTCCGTTCCTTCCAAAATCAAATACGGTTACACCAAGTACATCGTGCAGCCCCTGCGCGGGAGATGACCGCAGGGAGGGAACCTCTTGCCGCGACCGTTCGTCAAAGCGTCGAATCGCAGGTCACCCCGAAGTGGTTTGCAGGAATCAGTCCCGTGTCAGTAAATTATTCGATACACGCTTCCGCCCGGGAATTGGCGGCGTCCCGCGATTGCGGTGACCGATACGGCGGCGATCAATTCAGAGTTTATCAGAGAGGATTGCATGGACGTCAACATCCAGGAGATCAACGAACGCATTCAAAAAGAGAGCGCCTTCATCGATATCCTGAAAATGGAAATCGGCAAGGTCATCATCGGGCAGAAGGCCATGGTGGACCGTCTGCTCATCGGTCTGCTCGGCAACGGGCACATTCTGCTCGAGGGCGTACCGGGTCTGGCGAAAACCACCGCCATCAAGACGCTCGCGGCATCGCTGCACGCCACTTTCCACCGCATTCAGTTCACGCCCGATCTTCTGCCCGCCGATCTCGTCGGCACCATGATTTACAATCAGAAAACCGGTGAATTCCAGACACGGCAGGGCCCGGTTTTCGCCAATTTCATTCTCGCCGACGAAATCAACCGCTCGCCCGCCAAGGTGCAGAGCGCGTTGCTCGAGGCCATGCAGGAGCGGCAGGTCACCATCGGCGATCAGACCTTCAAACTGCCCGATCCTTTCCTCGTCATGGCCACGCAGAATCCCATAGAGCAGGAAGGCACCTATCCGCTGCCCGAAGCGCAGGTGGATCGCTTCATGCTCAAAGTCACCATCGACTATCCCGCGCGCGACGAAGAATTGCGCATCATGCGCCAGCAGATCGCCGACGAAATTCCCGTCGCCAACCCCGTGGTCTCCACGCAGGAGATCCTCAGCGCGCGGCATGCCATGCACGCGGTGTATATGGACGAGAAAATCGAGCGCTACATCCTCGACATCGTGGAGGCCACGCGCCGTCCGAAGGATTTCCGTCTGGAAAGTCTCGCGCCCTACATCGCCTACGGCGGCTCGCCCCGCGCGTCCATCAATCTCGCCATCGCCGGCAAGGCGCACGCCTTCATACAACGGCGCGGCTACGTCATTCCCGAAGACATACGCGCGATTTGCTTCGACGTGCTCCGTCACAGAGTGGCCGTCACCTACGAGGCCGAGGCCGAGGAGATGACGTCCGAGCATATCATACAGCGCATCCTGGATACCATCGAGGTTCCCTGACGCGGCCGCACGACAGCACGGTGACGCTATTCACAAAGTGATCAGGCGATGGATACCACGCAGATTTTCAGAAATGTCCGGCAAATAGAAATCCGCACGCGGGGGCTGGTCAATCAGCTTTTCTCGGGCGAATACCATTCTGTGTTCAAAGGACGCGGCATGGAATTCACCGAGGTGCGCGAATACAATTACGGCGACGATGTGCGCACGATAGACTGGAACGTCTCCGCGCGTTTCAACAGGCCATTCGTCAAGGTGTTCGAAGAGGAGCGCGAACTCACCGTCATGCTGCTCGTGGACATGAGCGGTTCGCAGGATTTCGGGACCATGGTGCGCAAGAAGCGCGAAATCGCCGCGGAGCTCTGCGCGGTGCTGGCCTTCAGCGCCATCAAGAACAACGACAAGGTGGGCATGGTCATTTTCACCGACAGGGTGGAGACCTTCATTCCTCCGAAAAAAGGGCGCTCGCATATCCTGCGCATCATTCGCGATATTCTTGCCTACCAGCCGCAGGGCAACGGGACGAATCTCAAGGCGGCGCTGGAGTACTTCACCAGCGTGACCAAGAAGCGCTCCATCGTGTTTCTGGTCTCCGATTTCATTGACGATGGCTATCAGCGTCCGATGAAAATCGCGGCGCGCAAGCACGACCTCATCGCCGTGCGTCTCATTGACGCACGCGAGGCGGATGTGCCCGATGTGGGTCTGGTGAAACTGCGCGACGCGGAGAGCGGCAGCGAGCGTTGGATAGATACTTCACAGGCCTCGGTGCGGAAGGCGTGGCGCGAAAACTGGGAGCGACGCTTCGAAGCACAGTCACGGGAGTTCCTGATCTCCAATGTGGACGCCATCACCATCGACGCGCGCCGCGGCTATGTGCAGCCGCTCGTGGAATTTTTCAGAATGCGGGAGAAACGCTACCGATGACGTTACGGGCAATCATACCGCTGCTGTTGCTTCTCTTCCTTCCGGCGATAGGCGCGGCGCAGGACGTGCGCGTCAAAGCGGAGGTCGATTCCACCACCTTCCAGATAGGCGAGTGGATACACACACGTCTGGAGGTTTCCGCACCGAAGGACGCAAAACTGCAATTCCCGCAAAGCGACGACGACATCGAGAACGGCGATTTCGTTTCGATAGACAACGAGGAAATGGAGGCCGGGGACCTCTCGCAGCTCGTGCGCCGCGAGATGATCATGACGGTATTCGACACCGGCCGCATCGCGGTGACGGTGCTCGTGCGCTACCGTCTCCCCGGCGACACCACCAGTTATGTGGCACGATCCAACACCCTCACCTTCGTCATCGGCACCGTCGCCCTCGACACCAGCATCACGTTCAAGGACATCCGGGATGTGATGCACGTCTCCCTGACCGTGTGGGACTATCTGCTCATCATCGGTATCATCGCGGCGGTCGCGCTGCTCGCATGGTATTTCTACAAGCGTTGGAAACGGCGTCCTGTGATTGAAGCGGAGGAAGTACCCGAGCCCGAGCCCGAAATTCCTCCGCACGTCGAAGCGCTTGCCGCAATTGATCGTCTCGAAAAAGACGCTCCCTGGCGGCACGGCGAGCACAAGGGTGCGCAATCGCGACTGAGCGAGATTCTCCGGCAGTACATCGAACGCCGTTATCGCTTCCCGGCTCTCGAAGAAACGACTGGCGAAATCATGCGCGACGCGGTACGTTATGGCGTGGAGCGCGATATGCTCGTCGAACTCGAGCAGACGCTGCGCGTTGCAGACCTTGCGAAATTCGCGCGCTTCGAGCCGAGCATACCACAGCATGAAGACGGTGTACACTTCGCCCGGCGATTCGTGACACGCACGACACCGGTGGCTGCTTCGTCGCTGGAGCGTGGGCAGGGAGGAGAGGCATGATTCCGGAAATCACGCAATTCGCCAATCCCGCGTTTCTCTGGCTTCTGCTGCTCTTGCCACTGCTGACGGCGTGGCACGTGTGGAAGCGGAACCGCCTCACCGCCTCGCTGCGTCACTCTTCGCTCGACGTATTGCGCGGGTTGCCTTCCGGCTGGCGCGCGCATCTGCGCCACCTGCCCTTCGCCCTGCGCATGCTCGCGCTTGCGGCGCTCATCATCGCCTTCGCGCGTCCGCAGACCTCGGCGCGGGGGGAGAATGTGTACCGCGAGGGAATTGATATCACTATTGTGCTCGACATTTCCGGCTCCATGCTGGCGGAAGATTTTCGTCCCAACCGCCTCGAAGCGGCAAAAACCGTGGCGCAGGAATTTATCCTCGGCCGCGAAAGCGACCGCATCGGCCTGGTGATTTTCGCCGGCGAGAGTTTTACGCAGTGTCCGCTCACCACCGACTACAGCGTACTCGTGGATCTCCTGAAAAAAGTGAAAACCGGCTATCTGCAGGACGGCACAGCGATAGGGGAAGGCGTGGCCAACGCGGTGAATCGCATGAAGAACAGCAAGGCGAAAAGCCGCGTGATGATTGTTCTCACCGACGGGGTCAACAACATGGGCTCCATCGATCCGGCCACCGCGGCCGAGATAGCCGCCACCTTCGGCATCCGCATGTACACCATCGGTGTGGGCACGCGGGGAACGGCGCCGTATCCGTTTAAAACGCCGTTCGGCATTCAGTATCAGCAGATGCCGGTGGAGATTGACGAGACCATGCTGCGGCAGGTGGCCGAGCTGACCGGCGGCGAGTACTTCCGCGCAACGGGGAACCGTGCGTTGCGCGAGATCTACGAACGCATAGACAAAATGGAGCGCACACGCGTGGAAGTCACGGAATTTCACCGCTACACGGAGCTGTTCTACGGATTCGTGCTGTGGGCGCTCGCTTTGTTTGCCGCGGAATTGCTGCTGCGCGCCTTCGTGTTCCGGAAAATTCCCTAGCAATGACAAACAGGTCGCATCGATGATTAAATTCGCCCATCCGGAATATCTCACCTGGCTGTTCGCGCTGCCGGCGCTGGCCGCGCTGTTCTGGTATGTGTGGTTTCGGCAGCGGCGGGGGATGCGGCGCTACGGCGACAGCGCGCTCGTCAGACGCATGATACCCGAACGCAGCGGGGTCAAGCATTGGTTGCGCATGTCGCTGATTCTTCTTGCCGCCGCGTCGCTCATCGTGGCGCTGGCCAATCCCAAAGTCGGCACGCGCTTCGAAGAAGTCACGCGCAGCGGCATTGACATTATCGTCGCGGTGGACGTGTCCAACAGCATGCGCGCGGAGGACATTCAACCCAACCGCATAAAAGCCGCCAAAAAAGAACTGCAAAACCTCATTAACAATCTCAAGGGCGATCGCATCGGCATCATCGTGTTCGCCGGCGACGGCTATACGCAACTGCCTCTCACGTCGGATTACAACGCGGCCCTCATGCTCACCGATGTAATCACGACGGGCATCGCCCCCAAGCCGGGTACCGCCATAGGCACCGCCATCAATCTTGCGCGCGAGTCCTTCGAGAAGGAGGAGGGCAAGTACAAGGCGCTGGTGATCATCACCGACGGAGAGAATCATGAAGACGATCCCGTCGAGGCAGCACGCGAAGCGGCGGATGAGGGCATCGTCATTCACACTATCGGCATGGGCTCGCTCGAAGGCGCACCGATTCCCGCGGGCGACAGTCCCAACGCCGGTTACAAGCGCGACAACAGCGGCGAGATGGTTCTCTCGCGGCTCGATGCGGAAACCTTGCAGAACATCGCCGCGGCGACGGAGGGGACCTTCACGCAGGCCGTCAGCGGCAGGGACAATCTCGCCACCGTGTTCGAGCAGATCGAGCGCATGGAGAAAAAGGAATTCGGTACGAGACAATTCACCGATTTCGAGGATCGTTTCCAGTTTCCCCTTGCGCTCGGATTGCTGTTGCTCATAGGCGAATTGTTTCTATCCGAAACGCGCAACCGTTTCCTCGCGCGCTTCTCCATTTTCGCCCCGAAGGAAAATGACTGAACCGGAGATGACACGATGAACAGGATACAGCTTCTCGCACTTGCTCTGGCGCTCCTTCTCCCTGCCGCTTCCGCGACCGCGCAGTCTTACCGCGGCCTCGTAAACGACGCGAACGAGGCCTACCGGCAGAAGAAATACGATGCTGCCCGCGACGGCTATGCGAAAGCGTCGAAGGAAAAACCCGACCGCATCGAAAGCTGGTTCAACAGCGGGAATACCGCCTACCGCACCGATGACATACAGACCGCGCTCAAGCAGTACGAACAGGCCGGGAAGCGGGCCCGCAGCAAGGAGGAAGTCGCCGGCGCACTGTACAACGCCGGAAACGTGTTCCTGAACGCCGCGGAGAAGGGCGCCGACAATCCCGTTCTCACGCAGGCCGCGGGAGGCGACGCCGCAAAACTCCGCATGGAAGGGTACCGGCAGGCCATCGGTATGTACAAGCAGGCGCTCAAACTCCATCCCTCCGACGCGGACGCACGCTACAACCTCACGTATGCGCGGAAGAAGCTCGATGAGCTTCAGCAACAGCAGCAGAATCAAAATCAGAATCAGGACAAGAAACAGGAAAAACAGGACAAGAATCAGGATCAGCAGAATCAGGATAAGAGCAAGCAGGAAGAGCAGCAGAAACAGGATAAACAGGATCAGCAACAGCAGCAACAGCAGAACCAGAAAGATCAGCAGCAGAAGGATAAGGCGAAGCAGGACCAGCAACAGCAGCAGAAACCGCAGCCGCAAATGTCCAAGCAGCAGGCGGAGCAGATTTTACGCGCCCTGGAACGCCAGGAAAAAGATTTACAAAAAGAAAAGCGGCAGCAGGTGCCTGTCCGAATTCAGGTGGAAAAAGACTGGTAAACCCATGAACTCCGTGCGCAGACATGCTCCCATGATATCCCTGCTGCCGGGCGGCGCGCTCGCCCTGCTGTGTCTCTTGTGCCTGGCGATACCGGCGGCGGCACAGCAGGCGCAATTCATGGCCAGCGTGGACAGGACGGAAGTGCCGATGGGACAGCAGTTCCAGGTGACGTTCACACTATCGGGCGGGAGTCTCAAGCGCTATTCCGACTTCCGTGCCCCGGATATGAATCGCGACTTCCTCACCCTCGCCGGCCCCAGCACCTCGCAGAGCATGCAGGTAATCAACGGACGCGTGTCCACCAGTATCGCCTGGACCTTTGTCTTACAGGCTCGAAATACAGGGACGTTTACGCTCCCGCCGGCGTCCATCAATTACGATGGCGCGGTCATGAAGACCAATACGATCAAAATTACCGTCACCCGCGCCGCGCCGCAGACGCAGCAGCAACAGCAGCAAGGCCGGCAGCAGGGCGGAAATGCGCAGGTGGAACTCGGCGACAATCTCTTCATTCGCGCTATCGCCAACAAGACCAATGTGTGGATGGGCGAGCCCATCACCGTGACCTACAAACTGTATTCGCGCGTGGCCTTTCAATTGGATAATCCCATCAAGCTGCCGCGCATGATCGGTTTCTGGAGCGAAGACATCGAAGCGCCGACACAGCTGCAGCCCCGGGTTGAAGTGTACAACGGCAAGCAGTACGAAACCTATATGCTGCGCAAGGTGCTCTACTTCCCGACACAGTCCGGCAATCTCACCATCGAGCCCTTCGAAATCGGAACCACGGTGCGTGCCCGCAAACGCCGTAGCACCGGCGATGACTTCTTCGACCGCTTTTTCAGCGACCCGTATTTCGATTCCTATGAGAGCGTGAAGAAAACCCTGCTGACCGAAAAGGTGAAGGTGACGGTCAAGCCCCTGCCGGAGGAGGGAAAACCGAAGAACTTCACCGGTGTCGTGGGCAGCTACAGCATGGATGCTTCGCTGGACAGGACACAACTCAAAACCAATGAAACCGCCACGCTGACTCTGCTGCTCAAGGGAAAAGGGAACCTCCGTCTGCTCGATGCCCCCGTACTGGAATTTCCGTCCGGCATCGATCACTACGATCCGACCATCACGGAGGATGTGAAGCTGTCGGAAGGATCCATGACCGGATCCAAGACCTTCGAGTATCTTTTAGTGCCGCGTTTCCCGGGCAAGTCCACGATACCGCCGGTCGAGTTCAGCTATTTCGACCTGGACAAAAAGCGCTATGCCACGCTTCGCAGCGACGCCTTCTCCCTCACCATCGAGGAGGGGGAATCGCGCCGACAGGCGGGTACCGTCGAGCAGAAAATGATAGATTATCTCGCGCTCGACGTCCGCGCTCCGAAAGCGCTGCCTCCCGACGGCATCCGGCCCGGCCGGCAGGGGATAGGAGTCATCGGACTGGCGGGTCTGTATATTCTGCCGCTCCTGGCTTTCGTCGGAGCGCTTGCATGGAAACGTCGTTACGACCGTATTCATGGCGACACCGCCGGGCTCAAGCGCCGCCGCGCCACACGCGTCGCGGAGAAGCATCTCGGACGCTCCAAGCAATATCTGGATAAAGGCAACATTGACGAGTACTATCTCGAAATCGCGCGGGCGCTCTGGGGCTATGTGCAGGACACGCTTGGTCTCCCCACATCCATGACGGCGTCTGCGACCGTGGCCGAGCAGCTCGCGGCGCGCGATGTGCCGGACGAAGTTGTGCAACGCATGCTCCGCGCCCTGCACGCGGTAGACTATGCCCGTTTTTCTCCTTCGCGAGCCGAGATGGCCGAAATGCGCGATTTGTACACCGGCAGCAAGAATGCGATTATCGAGACGGAGCAGAATCTGAAGGGGAGGAAATCATGAAGCTTCTCCTTCGTGCCGGCGTTTTCCTGTTGCTGACGATGCACGCCTGGTCAAGTTCGGGACCCGCGGTCCGTTTCGCCGAAGCCCTGCAGTCCTATAAAAGCGGCCAGTACTCCGAAGCGATATCGCTGCTCGAGTCGCTGGCGCGTGATGGTCACGCGGGATACGAAGTGCAATACAATCTCGGAAACGCGTACTACAAGAACGGCGACATCGGAAAAAGCGTCCTCGCGTTTCAGCGTGCCTTACGATTGCGGCCGACGGACGAGGACGCGACGCACAATCTCAATGTCGTGCTGGCGCGAACCCGCGATCGGGTCGAGCCCATGCCGCTGCTCTTTTTTGTACAATGGTGGAACGATCTGAAGATGTCCCGGCTGCCCGATGATTTTCTCCTCTGGTCGGTGATTTTCCTCTGGCTGACCGCTGCCGCGGCTTTTGTGTTCTTCGGTTTCAGGTCCACCTTCGTACGACGCCTGGCGCTGGTGGGCGGTGTGTTGATCGCGTTGTGTTTCGCGGCAAGTTTTTCATTGTACAGCGAGCGGCTGGCGGATTTCCATCAGCGAAACTTTGCCGTTGTCATGGCGGCACAGCTCTCCGTGAAAAGCGCACCGGATGAATCGGGCATAGAGAGCTTCATTATTCACGAGGGACTCACCGTCGAAATTCTCGAGCGCCGCGACGAACAGCTCCTCATCCGCCTCGCGGACGGCAAACAGGGTTGGATACCCTCCTCACAGATCGAAAGAATCTGAGCCTCCAGCCCTTGAGCTCTTCTTTCCTGTGTCGCATCCGCTGCGGGAGACGGCTCAAGCGGAGCACGGATCAGGGAGCCGGCTGCGGAAGCAGTTTTATCGGAGCGCACATCTTCCTGAGTTGAATGTTAGGGCTGCTGTGGGTATTTTCAAGCATTGAGCATCCGGAACAAAGCCGAATTCCATGAAACGTCGTTCTGTCGTCCTTGTCTTTTCAGTGGTCCTGCTCGCCTGCGCTTCGACCGCATCGGCGCAGCGCGAAGATGATATTCTCCGCCCCGTGCCTTTCCGCTTTCATGTGGGTCCCCTGATTGGCCTGGGGTACAATGCCTCCTACGGCGAGTTTCAGACCTTGTGTCAGTGTGAATACAGCGCCGGATACGGCTTCGGACCCATTATCGGCGGCTTCATTGATTATCCTGTCAGTCGTGATCTGTCCGTGTATGTCGTCGGCGGAACGCAGTCTCTCAACGCGTCCTATGACAAGGCGCAGCAGCGCTACGAGTACGTTGAGCAGATGGGGCAGTTTCGCGCCATAGATTTCGAGCTCGAAACCGACCTGACGCTGTACACCTTCGGTGTCGGGACCTATGTAAAATGGGATACTCCGGTGTCCGGACTCTATCTTGCGGCCGGGCCGGAATTCGGTTTTGTCTTGTACAGCAACATCGAGGAGACGGAGCGCATCGTGTCTCCGGGCTACACCTATATCCCCTCCGGCGAGCGCGAAAGCGTATTCATGGATGGCGGCCTGAGTGAGTATTACGATGCCAACACATTCCGTATGGCTGTGGCGGGAAAAATCGGGTACATCATTCCGATACTTGACCGGCTTGCCATCGCGCCTGAATTCACCGTCGCCGTGCCGTTCACGTCGGTAACGGCGGAGTATGGTACCTGGAAAATTCTTCCGTATCAATTCACCATCGCAGCCCGTTTCGGTATCTGACATCCTTCCTTTTCAGGAGTATTCATGCATCTGCTTGTTCGACCGCACACCGCGCTGGCATTTTTTCTTCTCCTTGCCGTGTTCTCAACGGAAGAGGGATCGGCTCAGCGTTCGGTTATACCGCATGGTTTTGCCGCACGGTATCCCGGTGCGCTTACCGTTGGTGTTTCGGGTGGTCCGTTGATCCTTCTCGGCTCAAACGGTCCGACAGGCACCTGCGATTGCGTCTACGACGAAGGAGGCGGTACCGGTTTCAACGCGGGGATCGCTTTCGATGTGTACATCAATCCTTTGTTGGGGCTGCGAGTCCAGGGTATGTTCGAATCGCATGCACCGGTATTCAGCAAGAATCTGACCCGTGATCTGTATTCTTCCGACGGCTCACCGGTGACGGTCGAAGCTGAGCGGCGATTCGAAGCGGATCTCCGCTACGCAGGCATTTCCATGCAGCTGCTATGGTTTACCGGAGCGGGGGACCTCTTCCTTACCGCCGGTGCGGGCGCCGGATTCTTTGTTGACGGGACGGCGCTCGATCAGGAGACACTCAATAGTCCCGGCGTTTTTTACCAGCAGGGTTCAAACCGCGCAGTATATCATGACGGGGATCTCAAAGACTTTGCCGATCCCGGTCTTCGTGCCTCGCTTATCGTGGGTATTGGCTATGATTTGGCACTCGCACGCGGTCTCGCGCTCGCACCCGAAGTACAGCTCGATGTGCCGTTGACCTCCGTGACCAGCGAGCACAGCGAGTGGAAACAGCTTGCGCTGCGTTTCAATGCAGCGTTGCGGCTTGGAATCTAGTGCTTTCGTTGAAACGACATAACGTATTGTCATAAAATCATTTAGCTCGGTTGTTTCAATTGGACTCACCCCTCACCCCCAAGGAAGATTCCGCAATGCTCGCCGGGATCATTGACCATACGCTGCTGAAGCCCGAGGCGGGAGAGCGTTCCATCGTGCAACTATGCGACGAAGCGCGCACCTACACCTTCGCATCCGTGTGTGTCAATCCATCCTGGGTGCGGCTGTGTTCTACGATTCTTCACGATTCTGCGGTTGCGGTATGCACCGTGATCGGTTTTCCTCTGGGGTGTTCAAAAACGGAAGCGAAAATTCGCGAAACCGAATTGGCCGCGCGTGATGGCGCGCGTGAATTCGATATGGTTATGCACATCGGGCGCTTCAAGGACAGGGATTTCGCGTATGTGGAACACGACATTGCGCAGGTGGTGCGCACAGCGCAAACAGCACTTCCGGACGGCCTCGTCAAGGTCATCCTCGAAACGGCACTGCTGAACGAACAAGAAATCGCCGAAGCCTGCCGTATCGCGCTGCACGCGGGTGCCCATTTCGTGAAGACCTCCACCGGTTTCGGACCCGGTGGCGCTACAGTGGAGGCGGTGCGCCTCATGCGCGCAACGGTGGGCAGTGACTGCGGCGTAAAAGCCAGCGGCGGGATTCGCGATCGCGCGACGGCGCTCGCCATGGTGGAAGCCGGAGCCGATCGCCTCGGCACCAGTTCCGGAATCATACTACTGACAAAATAATCGGAGAGAATCATGAAAACCCTTCCACGCAGTATTCTCTGGGGCCTGCTTATAAGTCTGCCGCTCTTCCTGGCTTCCTGCAGTTCCAGTGAAGAGATCAGCGACGCCGCTTCGAGCACCGAGGGTGACGAAGCGGTGTTCGAACGCGTCGACAAAGAAGAGTCCATCATTCCGGAGACCGACGTGCCCTCCGACGCAAAGCCCGCACAACCGCAGCCCGCCAAAGCCGAACGCACTGTTCCCGTGCAACCGCAGAGCGATCCTCCCACGGCGCAGGAAGCCCCCGCCGTTCCCGCCCGTCAGGAAACACAGGTCCCGCCGGTGCAGCCCGATGCAACCGAGACAAAACAGCCTGCGGACGCCGGTGCCAGCGGCACGATGATGTGGAGCGTTCAGCTTGGGGCATTCAAGAGCGAAGCCGGCGCACTCCAGCTCATCGAAGAAGTGAAGAAGAAATTCAATCAGCCGGTGTACAAGCGCTACGATGCCGTCACAGGGTACTACAAAGTGACGCTCGGTTCCTACCAGCTTCGTGAGGATGCCTCGCGTTTCAAGCTTGACGTGCAGTCCCGCGGCTATCCCGATGCTTTCGTTGTCGAAGTGGCGCGTTGAGCATGATCGCGCGGGAGGGGTATCGTAGCGTCGTGTATCATCGCCTAGCCGCGGCCTTTCTCGCGGTGCAACTCGTCGCCTGCTCCTCTTCCGGACCCGACAATACGCACCGCTCAGTTTCCGATCGGACCAAACGCACGGCAGTTCCCGACGAAGCAGAAGGGACAGGAGAGGGAAAGGCGATAGTGGGGCGTGATGCGGCGCGAGGAGACAGTGCATCGCATACCGACATCCGGTCCCGGAAAAATGTCAATCCTGCCGCGCCAAAACCGGCCTACTCCGAGCGCAGTGAACGCGTCATGGGCTTTCGTCTGCAATTGCATTCCACCACCGATCACGCCGAAGCACGCAGCGTCATGAGTACGATGCGGCAGCGACTGGATTCGCTCGGTATGGAGCAAGGGCGCATGGACCTGGTGTTCGACGCGCCGTATTACAAACTGCGCTACGGCGACTACCTCATGAAAGCCGATGCCGACCGCGAACGCGGAGTGTTTCACGAACTGGGGTTTCCGGCGGCCTTTGTCGTTCGCGATCACATTGTGCGCGTCATCAGGGAAAGAACGAAATGAGTGACGGCGCACGAGGCGCCGTCATTTCGTACGATGGGCAGGGCAACGAAGGTGTTGCGATGCTGTCACCTACTTCATCACAACCAGCTTGGCCGTGACCTGCTCATTGAGCGCTGCGAAAAACGCGTCGATGTCTTTTCCCTCAGTGGCAGAGGGGAGTATCGCGAGAGACGGCGAAACGAACAGTATGCTCGCGAGCGCGGCTTTCCGGCGGATGGAGAGGGTTTTTCCGCCAGCCACGAGGGCGTCGATTTCTTTTTCCAGCACGCTCAGATCCATTTCCGGATTGTGGACACGCAACTGTACGGCATAGTAGAGGCAGGATTCGACGAGTCCGCAATTGTCGCTTCGCAAGCCCGTTGCATAGTTCAACAGCGCGTTGCGCAATGGAGCGTTTGTGTTTGCACCCAGAGGCGGAAGTGCCGCTGCATCCGTCCGGGTATCCTGTGCAGAGATACTGCCCGGTCCGGAGAACAGGAGCATTGCAACGAAGAGGGTAAGAAGGAGCGTTTTCATGTTCGGACTTCCTGCATTGTCCATGTGTGTATCACAGCAGAGGTGTACGAAGGGAATTGCCGGAAGTTTCCCTGCTGCCCGCATGCGTCGCCATCCAATCCCGAGGTGGACCCGGGTGGACGCATCTCGTTGTATCACATCACAGCATCTCGTTCGTGCTGATGTCGCTGTTATGCTCGTATTCTGGTTCTCACCCTGCATGTCTGTGACCTTCCGTTCCGTCGAACTGCGCCGCTCCCCCATGGAAACAGGCAAGGCCGTGCACGGCGGCATATCGTTCCTCTGGAAAACCGACGGATACATCCGCTGTATCGCACTCGTCGTGCTGTTGCTGCTTCTGCCGTTCACTGCCTCCTCTGCCGATCCCGACTCACTTGCAGAGCAGGGACCGTCTCTCCTCACCGGCGGGGCAGTCACCGCCGGGTATTTTGCGTTGTCGCTGTATGTTCTGGGCAACACCTGGTACAAGGACAAGGCGGTGGTGCCGTTTCATTTCTCCAATGACAATGCGGCCTGGATGCAGGTGGACAAATGCGGACATGCCTTCGGGGCCTATGTGTACAGCTATGTCGGCTACCATGGGATGCTCGCGGCCGGAATGCGGAGACGGGATGCTCCTCTTTTCGGCGCCACGCTCGGTGCACTCATGCAGACGCCTATCGAGATCATGGACGGCCTGCACGAGGGCTATGGCTTTTCCTGGGGTGATGTCGTTGCGAATACGGCAGGGAGTGGACTCGTACTGGGACAGGAACTGCTACTCGGCGAACAGCTTCTGAAGCTCAAATTCAGTTACAGCCCCTCACCGTACGCAGCGCACGGCAACGGAGAGCTCGGCACGACGGATCTGGACCGCGTACTCAAGGACTATAACGGGCAGACCTACTGGCTGAGTCTGCCAATCACTGCGCTCGTGGGTGAGAGCTTGCTGCCGCCATGGATATGTGCCGCTGTCGGGTACGGAGCAGACGGCATGTATGGCGCGTTCGACAATCACGCTGCTCTGCGTGACACACGCATTCCCGTTGTTTCTCGCAGACGTCAAGTATTCTTCTCCCTTGATGTGGACTGGTCGCGAATCGAAACCGATTCATCGCTTCTCCGTCTTCTCCTCCAGGGCCTCGACTTCGTCAAGCTGCCGTTTCCGGCAATAGAAGTCACTTCCGACGGCGCTGTCAGAGCGCATGTGGTCTTTTTCTGATCCGGCACGGTTGCGCACTCAAAACATGGTTTTCCATATGTTGCATGCCAGCGTCTACGCCGGCTTCCCGGAATCGCAGGGATGTGCTAATTTTTCGAGAGTGCTCATGTCCGTCGCAAACAATCCCGCTGCGGGAGTTTTTCATGGAAACCACCTTCGAATATCTTCTGACCCACTCATATAAGGCCGATCTGCTGGCACATATGCGCACGCAGCCCGGGGATTTCGGTGAACTGATTCAGCTGGCGCTCGCCGACAAACAGCCGTATTCCTGGCGCGCGGCCTGGCTGCTGTGGAGTTGCATGGAAAAAAACGACCAACGCCTACGAAAACATATCGGAGCATTTGTCGCAGCGCTCGCGGAGCGGCCGGATAATCAGATCAGGGAGTATCTGATGATTCTGCAGAAAATGGATATTCCTGAACGTTTCGAGGGACGCCTGTTCGACCAGTGCATCAGTATCTGGGAAGCGGTCGGCAAGCAGCCATCCGTCCGCTGCAATGCTTTCCGCCTGATGGTACGCATGGTCAAACGCTATCCCGAACTACGCAGGGAAATCACCTTCCTGACCGGGCCGCGATATACGGATACGCTCTCCCCGGGCGTACGTCATTCCATCCGAAAGCTCTCGAAAGATTGGACTGCGGCGGTTGACGCGTGATTAGCTCAGCGCTCGATCCGCCCCGTCGAGCGCCCTAAGTCTGACATAGCATACACAGTGCAGCGCTATGGAGCCGGGATGGAGACCGGTTGTACGAAAAGAGTTGCTCTGCCCGTTGCTCAATCCTCTGCGGACCATCGTCTGCCACGCGTTTTCTTCAGCTGACCCTTGCGGGATTTGCTGCGCAAACGGTCTTCCAGCGAGGCATGAGTCGGACGGGTGGGCCGGCGCTGTTTTTGTGGAACCATCGCCCTGCGCAGCAAGGACGCGAGCCGTTCGCGCGCATCACGTCTGTTGCGTTCCTGCGTGCGAAAACGCCTGGCTTCGATGATCAGAATGCCATCCTCCGTAATCAGTTTACCGGCAATTCTCGCAAGACGCTCCTTCACTGTTTCGGGAATTGAAGCGCTTCCGGTGACATCCAGGCGCAATTGCACAGCGCTGGCGACCTTATTGACGTTTTGGCCTCCGGGACCGGACGAACGGATGAAGCGTTCTTCGAGCTCGCGATCGTCGAGTGTCAGAGTAGCGGTGATTCTCAACATGGAGACAATGTAGCGGACCGGGAAGCCTTGCGCAAGGGGAGAGAGACTATGGGTGTTCACACCTATAAAAATAGGTGGTACCACCTATTTTTTCGCGTACCCTGGTTTCGCTTTTTGCATACGAAGGCATGAAAATCAGGAGACAGAAGTATGACATTGTTGATTGTGGATGACAGTGCCGCCGTACGAAAGATGATGCGGCAGTTGATGCACCCCTTATTTGAAACAATTCACGAATGCGAGGACGGGTTGGCCGCAGTCAACGCCTTCGACGCTCAGGAATACGACATTGTGATCATGGACATTCAGATGCCGGTTCTTGATGGAATCGAAGCGACGGAAGCGATTGTGAGCAACCACAAGGAAGCCCGGATCTTCCTCGTGACCGCGCATGACAATCCCGAGTACCGTCGTCGGGCGTCCGCGTCCGGAGCGATGGCGTTTTGCATGAAGGATGATATCCTGGCCCTGCACTCACTGTTGCAGGCGATCGTGGAAGCAGAGTACGGCGTCCCTATTCAGGCGGCCTGAGCTTTTGCATCGAACGGATGACATGTGCGAAAAGGCGCTTGCTTGGCTTACCCAAATTTGCTTGTGCAGCGATTTCCTATGTGAATTCGGTTGAGAGGAGCGGAATATCCGTGGCGACCTGTTGCTCTATTCGAACACGTGTCAGGAGAGTGAACCGTGATTCAACGTGTACGTCGTTTCGTGAAAGGACTATGAACCGCCTTTTTCCTTGATTGTCAGCAAAATAAAAGCGATTTTCTGCTTTCGTTCTATACAACCGTATCCGCTGTTGAGCGACTCGTTTTTTTTGCACCGGAGGAAGGCGCAGACTATGAAAACACGGCGACATTGCATCGTACTCTGCATTGTGGTGTGGGGAGTGTTCGTCCCTGCCGGGAGCGCCTTCTGCCAGAAAGCCATTCTCGATTCCCTCGAACGTGTTGTCGCGTCACGAAGTGTTCGCGATACATTACGTGCCGCGGCTCTGATTGACCTCTGCTATGCGTACCTGAACTCCGGTTCCACGAAGGCGTTGAAGGTGGCGCGTGAAGCGTCGGAAATTGCGGCGGAAAGTGGTAATAAGCGGATGAAAATCCGTTGTGCGATCGCTCTCGCCAATGCAGAATCGCAACGAAAGAATAACGAGGCTTCCCGCAAGCACATCGACGACGCGCTCGCCTCAGCCGAGCTGCTGCACGACGACCAACTCATCGCAGCATCACTGAACGCCTTGTCCAATCTTCATCGTGGAACCGGTGAAGACGCAAAAGCGCTGGTCTGTTCACAGAGGGCCTTGAGCTACCTTGAGAAAACAGGTGACACACGCGGTGTATGCCAGACGCTGTATAACATCGGGCAGATTCACAGCAAGCTGGAGAACCCCGAAAAGGCCATGGAGGCCCTCCGCCGCTGCAAGGAGACGGGAGAGCGGATCGGGTTCAAAGAGGCCGTCGTACGGGCGACCACCGCGATGGGCAGTGTCTATTCCAAAACGCACGAGTTTGATAAGGCACTGGCGTGTTACTCTCAGGCGATCACGCTCTACACCGAGATGCGGAATCCGTACGGAGTTGCTTTCTCGTATGGAAGCCTCGGTTGGGTGCACCACGAGTTGGGGAATCATCCCGAAGCGATCACCGCACTTGACCGTGCGATCACTGATTACGAGAAACTCGGAGATAAAACCAATCTGGCTGTGAATGTGCTTGCCAAGGGCAGGGTACTGTACCGCATGGGCCGATATGACGAAGCCGAAGAGGCGTTACAGCGTGCACTGCAACTGAAGCGAAGTATCGGGGATCGTCGCGGCGCCGCAGCCCTCCTCTCGTACCTCGGCAATATTCCTCTCGTCCGCAATCAACTGAAACAGGCGCGGGCATTGTTCTCTGAGAGCCTTGATTCCTGCAGGGCGACAGGCGATAGACAGGGGGAGCAAATGGCATTGCTGAATCTCGGAATCGTGGAAGATAAACAGGGCAACTATAAGCGCGCCATCGAGTACTATCGAGAGAGTCTTCAGATTTCGCGTGAATTGAAAGACCCGACAGGCATCGCCAAGTGCTTCAACAACATCGCGAAGATTCATCTCACGCAAGGGCGACTCGGTCAGGCGCTCGAGTATTTCAATCAAAGTCTTGAGCTCGCGCGGAAAGAGCAACTTCACGACGAAGCCATGATTCTCAACAATATCGGTGCCATCCATACCGCGCAAGGCCGCATTGATGTCGCTCTCGCCTGCTACGAAAAAAGTTTAAGCATCGCCGAACGACGCGAGGACCGCCGCATCATGGTGAGTGTGCTGCAAAATCTTGTACGGTTGCTCTCCGAACAGGGTCGTTTCGATGAAGCGAAGGAATACAACGACCAGTCGCTGAAACTGAGCAGACAAATGGAGGACAGGCGGGGAATCGCCGCCGCCTATGCCAACCATGCGAATTTTCTCAGCCGCGCGGGACGTCATGATGAGGCATTACGCTATGCGAATATGAGTCTGGAACTCGCCGACGAGGCCATGGACGTACAAGCACAAGGTATCGCCACCCATCAAAAAGGCATTATCTACACCAATATGGGGCAATTCGCTCCTGCCCGCGAATACCTGACGCGAAGTCTTACACTCCGGGAGGGGAGCGAAGACGCTGAAGGCACCGCGCTGTCATTCCTGGATATTGCTTCGCTCGATGTGAAACTCGGACGCATCGACGATGCGCGGAAAAACTGTGAACGTGCCCGTGATATCGCCCGGCAGAGCGGGTATGTCGTGATTCTGAAAAATGCCATGCGGATGTTGAGTGACCTGTCCGCGCTCGCCGGTCGGTACGACACCGCGTACGAGCAGTATCAGCGCTACACCGCACTGAAGGATTCGCTCCTCAACGAATCCAACGCGCGACATCTCGCGGAACTCCAGGAACGCTACGAACGAGAAAAAAATCAGACGACAATCGCGTTGCTGCAAAAGGAAAAAGAAGTGCAGGATCTGGAAATCATCAAGAGCCGGGATGCGCTGAAATTGCAGGAACTGCTGGCGGAACGCGAGAATCAGCGAAATCAGGCCTTGCGCTTCGAGTTGGACCTTGCAGAACACGAAAAAAATCGCGCCTGGGCGGACGCCGAGATGCGAAAAGAAATCAACCTGCGCCGCGCCGAAGAGAACGAGCGCATGAAAATCGAGAGTGAAAACAGCAAACTGTCGGCCGAAAATGCGCGATTCACGCGCAATGCGCTGATCGTCGGATTGGCTCTCGTCCTTGCTCTGGCGGTGATGTTCGTCAACCGCTTCCGGCAGAAGCAGAAGCTGAGTGAGCTCCGCGCCAAGGAAGCCGAATTCCAGGGCCCGGCCGCTACCATGCAGGCCATGGCTGTTTCACTTGAAGCGGAACGAAAGGAGCGTGCGATGCAACAGGAGTTTGCCCGTCGGCTCTTGTCTTCACAGGAGGAAGAGCGCGCGCGAATAGCACGCGAACTCCACGACAGTCTCAGTCAGGGTTTGATTGTCGTGAAAAACCGGGCGATGATGGGAATGCGCAATGTAGACAATAAGGAAAAATTGATCGCACAGCTCGAGGCGATTTCCGAGGCGGCCACCGAATCCCTCACCGATGTCCGCCAGATCTCACGCGATCTGCGCCCGCATCAGCTCGATCAACTCGGAATCACCGAAGCGCTGCGATCCATGATTCAGAACCTTACCGCCACAACGGAGATGACCCTGGATTTGGATTTCGATTCTATAGACGACAGATTTTCCCGTGACGACGAAATCGCGATCTTTCGTATCGTGCAGGAAGCGATGAATAACATACACAAACACGCAGGCGCCTCGCATGTCGCCGTTCATTTGCGAAATGAGGATAATGAAGTCAGAATATTCATACGCGACAATGGCGTCGGATTCGACGTCAACAGCGCGACACGCGGATTCGGCATCCAGGGTATGGGCGAACGCGTGCGCATCCTCGGCGGCAGGATGACGATTGATTCGCGAAAAGGGGAGGGCAGCACGATCACGTTGACCATCCCCCGTGATGGCAATTCGAACGTTATTACGAACCTGGGCATACTCAAACGGCGTCAGCAGGATGGCATGAGGGCGGTATGATGCGTACGAACAACATCACCATTCTGATCGCCGACGATCACCCGATGTTCCGCAGGGGACTGAAGGAGTCGATAGAGGAGATCGAACGCTTCCAAATCGTCGCGGAATGCCAGAACGGAGCCATCGCCCTGGAGAAAATCCGTTTGCTGCGTCCGCAAATAACCATTCTCGACATGGAAATGCCGCAGATGGGTGGGCTCGACGTGGCGCTGCATTTGCAACGGGAGGAATTGCACACCGGCTTGATTTTTCTCACCGTTCACGACGACGAGGCCATGTTTCGCCGCGCCATGGATCTTGGCGCGCGCGGATACATACTTAAGGAGGCCGTGGTCAACGAGATTGTGCAGGGCATCGAGGTGGTCGCGGACGGCGATTTCTACATCAGTCCGCTGCTCTCCTCCCGACTCCTGCAGATGACGCGCAACAACGACGGGAACGTCGCGTCACAGGCCGGCCTCTCGAATCTGACACCGGCGGAGCGCCGTATCCTCAAACTGATCGCCGAAGAACTCAGTACCGATGAAATAGCCGATAAACTCTGTGTCAGTCCGCGTACGGTCGAACATCATCGTTCGAATATGAACCATAAACTGGGTTTGTCGGGTTCGTACGCGCTCGTGCGTTTCGCGCTCAAAAATGCGAAGCTGCTGTAGGTGTCCGGGAGTTCCGCTTTGCCTCGCGCATTTCTGAGGATGTCGTGTTAGGACGACGCATACGCTTTTCCGAGCGTTCGTAGCACGAAAGTCACCGGAGTACAACGACACTGCAGCTGCTTCGTTGGCTATTCGTTGTAAGCACGACGAAATAGGTGCCATTGGGAATGCCATCGGCACTCCAACTCGTCACATGCTCACCGGCATTCAGCAACTGGTCGGTCAAACGAGCGACTATCGCTCCGGCGCTGTTGTGTATATTGACGATCACATGGTCTCGCGTTACCAGTCTGAACGGGATTGAGAGTGTCTGACCGGATGGCAGGGGATTGGGATACGCCGCGTCGAGCTGAACATCGTGTGGTATCGCCATATCATGCGTGTTACTCACGAGAGGGTGGCGCCTCAACTTCTGCACAATACCTGTTCTCGATACCGCCCAACCGGTTGCGGAATCAGCGAATACCGCAGTCTGCATTTTTCCGAACGGAACGAGCGCGGTTCTCAGCCAGGTGACCCCTTCGTCATTGCTCACCCATGCGCTGGAATCGGTAAATACCCAAAGGTGGTTGCACCCGGGGGCGACGGTGATCTCAGCCACGCGCGTGCCATTCATGGGCCAGAAGGTCGAGAGCCAACGCTGTCCGCCGCTGTTCGTCCTCCTCGTCCGGGACTGGAAGGCGTCCACAGCAAAGCCCGTGCTTGGGTTGATGAATGCCATGTTTGTCACCTGTCGCGTCCCCGCATCGCTTCGTGTCCAGTTTTGGCCTCCATCAGTGGTACGCATTGTCGAAGCGCTGTTGTCTCCGTATGTCGCATACAGTCCTGTATGCGCGTCGAAGAAGCGGAGGGTGTTGGATACGGGATATGGCGACCCGAACTTTGCTGACGGAGCACCCCATGTCTGGCCACCATCAGTCGTACGATACATCACGGCGGAATCACCCCTGCTGAATGTGAGTGCCAATCCGTTGTTTTCATCGTGGAAGTGAAAATTCTCGAATCGTGCATCGATGTGCCTCATCGTCTCGCTCCAGCTGTGACCCCCATTCGACGTAAGGAAGATGCGCCCATCGCCGGAGCCGACAAGCACGCGTGATCCGTTGAAGGCATGAATACCGGAAAACCAGCTTTTTACCTCCGGTAATTTATAGTGCTCCCACGCCGATCCGCCGTTTGTCGACCTGGAGACGCGTCCGTCATCGCGAGTCAACCAAAGCGCGCCATCGTCCGTGTGTACGACTTTCGTAGCAAAACTATCCATCGCTTCAGGTGAAACGATAATCCATTCTGCGACATCCGGCGGTGAGACGCTGAGAGCGAAAGTCTGTGTGGCGGCACCTGACGCGTTGTACGCCTCGACGACGAAATCGGCGCGATCTCCACGCGCCTTCCAGCGTACAGTTCCGAATACGGAATCGACGCTCGCGCCCTCAGGCCCTGCGAGCAGGCGGAACGCCGCGGAAGGCGTTGCAGTGACAACGGGCGCATAGATGAACTGCTGTCCTTGTTCGAGCAACGATGTGTCGGGACGAGAAGACCATATCGGTGACGAGGAAGGACGCTCGATCCATTTCAAGTCATACATCCCGCGGCCGTACGTGATAGCTCGAAGTGTCCCTGTCGCCGCATTATAACGTAATTTTTGAATGGAAATTGTGGGCATGCCTGAGCCGAAGCGTTGCCACGTCGCTCCGCCGTCATCGGAAATGAACGGACCAAGATCACTGCCGATGATCAGCTTCCCTTCGCTTTCGAGAATATCGTTGACGGGAATGTCCGGTAAATTACCATTAAGATTTTCCCAGGTCGCCCCATTCGTCGTGGAGCGCCACACTTTCGGCACACCATAGCGGGTGTATGTTGCATACAGCACACCGGGCGTGAAGCTGCGCACCGACGAACAGTATCCATCAGGAAGGGAATCCCGTACATGGAACCAGTTCACACCCGCGTCCTGTGAGATGGCGATGCGGCCGTCCGTCGAACCTGTCAACACCATTTTGCTGTCATACTCCGCCAGGCTCACCGCGGAAATGTAATAGCATCCACCGCTGTTGCCGGGGAAGTGACAGCTGTTCATCATGATCCATGATCGTCCTCCACTGGTCGTTCGGTACAGACGGTACGTCCCCAGATAGAGCGTGTACGGGTTCGTCGGATCCATGACGTATTCGACATAGAATAAACTTGATTCATCCGGAATGTTAACGGTTGCCGCAGTCCATGTGCGTCCAAAGTCCTCAGAGCGGTGCATGCTGATGCGTTGTTGCGACGCGTACATCATCTGCGGCGCGAACGGATTGATCGCGGCATTCCCGCCGTCGGCCCCAAGTACCTTCCACCAATCAGCCTTTTCGCGACTCATCAGTGTCCCATTATCCTGGGTGCCACCGAACAACAATTCGTCGGACGTGGGGTGCATCGCACCGCCAATGAATTGTGTGATGGAAAGCCCGCGGTCGCGTTTTTCCACCCGCGACCCGTTGTTCGTGACAACGTAAAAACCGCCGTCATTACCAACGTACACGATATCGGGATTCAGAGGGTTGAAATCAATGGAATGCTGGTCGACATGGAGTACGCCGCCATAGCCCTCTTCCGGTATGCGCATCCAGGTTTCTCCTCCGTCGTCTGAATAGAGCATGCGGACGCCTCCGGCAAATACCTTGTTCGGATTTGTCGGATCAACTCCCATAATATTGTTTTTCCAGCCCTGGGTTGTCAGGTAATCGAACGGTACGTGCAAACGACGCCAGGTGTCGCCCGCATCCACCGTCTTGTAAACACCGATCAAATCTCCGGCGAATGTGGAAATGCCTATGTAGAGAATATCCGGTTCGCTGTTGCAGATGGCGATACTCGTGCGTCCGATGCTGTCGGCGGCGAAACCGAGATCCAGTTGTATCCACGACGCGCCGCCATCGGTGCTGCGAAACATTCCGCCAACTCTGCTGGTGTTGCTCACATTCATTTGGCTTGAAACCGTGTAGAGTATATTCGGGTCGGAGGGATTCATGGCCAGATCACTCGTCCTTCCTTCGAATATTTTTATCCATGTCGCCCCTGCGTCTTCCGTCTTCCACACGCCCTCGTGATTTTTATCGCGGGGGCCGTCGGGGATAGCGCAGTACAGCACAGATGGATTTAACGGGTTGATGGCTATATCGGCGAAGCGGGAATACGGCGGGAGCGTGCCCGCGCCGATTTCGTGCCAGGTACTCCCGCCATCAGTACTTTTGAACATCCCTCCGCCATCGAAGCTCCGCTGCGTAAAACTTGCCTGACCGGTACCCGCATAGACGACATTCGTGTCCAGCGGATCAATGACGATACTCCCCATCGCCTGCGTTGGGAGGTCGTCGGAAACCGGATGCCATGTTCCACCTTCGTCAAACGTGCGCCAGATCCCGCCGTCCGCAGCACCGATAAAAATCGTTCGCGGATTGGAGGGGTTGACCGCTATAGTCATGATGCGACCGCCGATAGTAAACGGCCCACGGTTGATCCATCGATAATCCGATCGAACTCCATTACGGCCTCGCGGTGCGTAGTATGACATGCCGCGTTGCATGTCCTCCCATGCCCGAACCCGTGCGCCTTCTGGGATTGTGCCCCCCGGATATGTGGCGCGCGTGTAGAAGTACTCCTGGCGTTGGATGGCATTTCCCCGCGACGGAACGGAAGGACGTTGCTCCACCGGCTGGATGATCGGGACCGCCATGCCGGCATCCTGTGTGCGCGCTGTGATTGGGAACATGACAAACAGAGACACGACCGCGAAAAGCGTCGCACTATTCCGCTGTGGGGAGAGAACCATGAGGCCTCCGTCGGATCGAAGTGATGGGACACAGTATGTGAATGCGAATGACGCAGGAATAATACGTCGGGAAAGCGCCGATAGCAAGAAAAAAATAAAAGCAAGATTATTTTAAATAATGATGCGACCGACGAGTTCGCGCGAGGCCTGAATGGGAGAAAGCAATGCAGGGCGGCAGGAGTATCGATTCCCTCATGCAATATGCTTCTGTGTACGGATTTTTCGTCGGGATGCATAGGCGCGGGATATCGTCTATTTCGATGACGGCGGTATATTGTTCCTATCACTTCCTTCAACAAGAAAGGCGGGTTCCCAATGAGCAACAACCCCATCCTCTCCATACAAAAACTCGGCTTCCAGTGGGAAACTGTCGATCCCTTCCTGTTCTGTGTCCATCATGCGGACGCCTATCCCCGCGGCAATGCCGAGATGGGCCCCGCCGCGTCGCTTGCGGGACGCAACCTCGGTCAGGATTTTGAGCTCCGTGACGGGTGGCGCATGTATCATGGTGAACGCGTGCCCGGATTTCCCGCGCATCCGCATCGCGGGTTCGAAACGGTGACCGCTGTGCTCCGGGGTTTCGTGGATCACTCCGATTCCCACGGTGCGGCCGGTCGCTACGGCATGGGTGATGTGCAATGGATGACCGCCGGCAAGGGATTGCAGCACTGTGAAATGTTTCCGCTGATCAACCAGGAAAAGGAAAATCCATTGGAGTTGTTTCAGATCTGGCTGAATCTCCCTGCCGCGAAGAAGTACGTCGAAGCACATTTTCGCATGCTCTGGGCGGAGAGCATCCCGACGACGGAACACCGCGATGTTTCAGGGAAGAAGACGCTCTGTACGCTGATTACCGGACGCATCGGGCAGACCGTCGCACCGGATCCGGCACCGGACTCCTGGGCGGCAGATCCGGCGAATTACGTGGTGATTGCTATCATCGCGATGGAGGAAGGCGCGAGGTGGACGCTTCCCGCTGCTCCTGAGAACGTGCGCCGTACCCTCTACGCGTTCGAGGGGAGCGCCCCGGGTATCGACGGGACAGAGTTGCCATTCTACCACTCCGCCGAATTGCGGCCCGATGTCGCAGTGGAACTCGATGCCAGAGGCGGTCCGCTCCGTATGTTGCTGCTGCAGGGACGTCCCATCGGTGAACCTGTGGTGCAGTACGGTCCGTTCGTGATGAACACCCGCGCCGAGATTCAGCAGGCCTTCGAGGATTTTCAGCGTACGGAGTTCGGGGGCTGGCCGTGGGAACGGAGCGACAATGTGCATGATCGTGAAAAGGGGAGGTTTGCCCGGCACGCCGACGGTAGACTCGAACAGCCCTCGTAAACGTCGGTACGTTTTCGGCGCCTGCACGCGCCGGCAGGGATTATCTCCAACCGCACCGAGTCGAGGTCCGCGATTCCCGATCACGGCGAAGCATTGCTGCACATGCCGTTCAGCGGCGAAACGGTGCAATTCAACAAGCGGAGTTGCCTGTCCGATTGTCATCTGCTATATTTCCTGACGTGGCGTTCAGCAGCATCGTCACCTCTATACCGATACGAAACAATCTTGGAGCACCTCATGAGCGAAACGAAAGAGCATCTCAAGGAAGCATTTGCCGGTGAGAGCCAGGCCAATCAGAAATACCGCGCCTTCGCGAAAAAAGCAGAGCGCGAGGGCTATCCCAACATCGCGAAACTCTTCCGCACCACCGCCGAAGCGGAACGTATTCATGCCGAAGGACACTTTGCCGCGCTGGAAGGAATAGGCAGCACTGCGGAAAATCTGAAAGCTGCCATCGATGGCGAAACCTACGAGTATCAGGAAATGTATCCGCCCATGCTCGAAACGGCCGAGGCCGCAGCACACCGTGCGCGAACGATGTTCGGGTACGCCGTCAAGGCGGAAGAGGTCCACGCGCAACTCTACGCACTGGCGCTCAAGGCCGCCGAAGAGGGACGTGACCTCGAGGTCAGCGAGTTCTGGCTCTGTCCCGTCTGTGGACATATCGAGTTCGGAACCCCGCCCGACAAATGCCCCATCTGCGGCCTGAAGTCCGAAAAATTCGTTGTCGTCGTATAAATTGGCGGAGAGCAGAGAGCGGTCGTGCTTTCCGCTCTCCGCTCTCCGCTTGCTTCCCGTCCGAAAATACGCTAATTTTAACTGATGCGTATTTTACGTCATAGCGCCCTCGCTCCCTCGCTCCGTTTGAGATTGTTCACGGTGTTGATGTTGGCCTTCGGATTTGTCTGTGGCACGTTTATCAGCAGCTACGCGCCGAGTATGTATTGCGGGGTGCTTGCTCCCTGTGCGGATGCCGGCACGCACAGCGATCATGATACGGATGCCGCCACGCACTGCGAGGTGCTTTCGGAGTGCGGATCGTGCCCCGACAGCGGGACGGACGTCTGTGAAAACGAAAGCCGGACAGACGAAAAGTGCTGCACCAAGGATTGTCCCGAGTGTTTCTTCTGTCATAGCGGTCCGCTGGTTCTGCTCGGCGCTTCCGCCGCATCGTACTTCGCTCCCGCTGTGGCGACCCTTCAGCAGCAGGATGAACAACCGCTTTTCCTTCCTTCACCTCCTCTTCACCAACCTCCGAGATTTCTGAAATACACCCAGATCTGATTTTTTTTTTTCCTATCAGCTTCGGAGTATTTCATGAAAAACAGTCTCAGGCGCATTGCGCCATTGTTGCTGTGCCTATTTTCACTTGCGCTGCCGTACAGCATCCTGGCCCAAACCATTCACGGTTCGGTCAGTGCTGTGGAAGAGGGACAAAGCGTCGCTCTCCCCAAAGCCCACGTGTTCTGGCTCGGGACGAAAGATGGCGTCCTCACGGACGATCACGGGCATTTTCACATCGAACGCAAACGCGACGCGACACATCTTGTCGTCAGTCATGTTTCCTGGGAAACCGACACGATTCTCGTCGGAGACCGACTAAGCATTGACGTACTTCTGTCTGTACCGCGAACAACAGAAACCGTCGAAGTCACAGCCACCGCTCCGGATACCTACGTCGCGCCGATACCCCAACGCACGGAGGTTATAACCGCTCAGGAATTGGAGAAAGCCGCCTGTTGCGACCTTGCCGGTTGCTTCGGCACGACCTCCTCGGTACAACCCGACGCAACGGACGTCATCACGGATACCCGCCAATTGACCATGCTCGGTCTCGGTGGTGTCTATACGCAGGTGCTCGTTGATAACGTGCCGTTGCCCGGCGACCGGCTTACACGACAGTTCGGAATACAGAGCATCCCTGGTCCCTGGGTCAATCGTATCATGGTCAGCAAAGGCGCCGGCGGCGTCGGCCAGGGGTCATCTGCCGTGTCCGGCCTGATCAACGTGCTGCTGCTGGAGGGGATGGAAGAAAATCGCGTCTTTTTCAACGCATTCGGTATGAGCCATCTTGAACAGCAGTACAACGCCTACGTCACAACCAGCGTGGAAAAATGGAATACCATTCTCATGCTGCATGGAACGCGTCACGGAAAACGCATGGACCGCGACGGCGATAGCTTCATGGATGCGCCGAATGTGGACCGTTACTCGCTGCTGAACAAATGGACGTACACCAACGAGGAAGATTTCACGACCAACACCGGCATCCGCTTTGCCTGGGAAGACCGCCTGGGTGGTCAGATGGATTTCAATGAATCGCTGCATCGCGGCGGCACGGACGTCTACGGTCAGCGTATGCGGAACAACCGGGCCGAAATCTATAATCGCTCGGACATAGGCCTCGGCGAGGGTCTGACCCTGCGTACCCATGCCATCGCTTCGCTGCACGAACTCGACGCGTTCTACGGCACTACCTCCTACGATGCCACGCAATACGCGGGCTTTGCCGATGCATGGCTCGTGATGGAACCGGACGAGACACACACGCTGACGCTCGGCGCATCCTGGTCCTGGAGCGAGTTGCAGGAAAACGTCGATACAGGCCTCAATCCTCTGGGAAAAAGCTACGCCGGCTCCTACAACCTTTTGGAATCCGTACCCGGGGTGTTCATTGAAAGCAAACTGCTGCTGTACGACAAGGTACTCTCGCTCGTTACGGGCGTACGTGCGGATCATTACCGCGAGTACGGGATAGCGATGACACCCCGACTGTTTCTGCGCTACAACATGGACGAGGTCACCACGCTGCGTCTTTCGGCGGGAACGGCATTTCGTACGGCGTCGGTGTTTTCGGAATACGCTCCGCTCTTCGCGAGCTGGAGGGATATTGTCGTACCGACAGCCCTGCAGCCCGAACGGGCGATCAGCTACGGATTCAATGCGGTTCGGCAGTATGACGCGGGCGGGCTTTCCGGTATGCTCACGCTCGATATTTTTCGCACCGAGTTCCAGAATCAGATCGTTGCGGATTTCGACCAGCGATCCGATGCCGTCATTATCGCCAATCTCGGTGAACGCACCACCTCGGACCATCTGATGTTTGAGGCCACGGCACAGCTGCCTTTCGGTCTTGGACTGCGCGGAAGCTACATGTTGACCGAAGCTGTGGAGATTCATGGCGGAGTGCGGAAACTGCCGCCTTTCATTTCCCGTCACCGCGCGCTGGCTGTAATGACGATGGACATGTTTCGCGAACGGCTTACGGCGACGCTCAGCGCGGAATGGCGCAGCGGACAGAGTTTACCCAACAGCGCGCTATGGCCGGCGGAGTTTCGTCTCCCGGCCATTTCACCGGCGTTCACCCTGCTCAACGCACACCTGAATGCCAATCTTGGTCGCATAGACGTCTACGTCGGTGTCGAGAACCTTCTGGACTTCCGGCAGTCGGGTCCGATTCTCAATGCACGCAGACCCTTCGAGGCGCATTTCGAGCCGACGTTCGCATGGGGCCCCGTGAAAGGCCGTGAGGCGTATGCAGGTACACGCCTGCGTATCGGAGACTATTGATCCCGAAAAGCGGCGCTCCGCCGTAAGCGTGCGACAGAAATCGTCGTTTCAGAACCAATGAAAAAGGCGCGGTGTACATCGCGCCTTTTTCGTCGTCGGAGGGGGAAAGACTCCCGCTTCGATGGATTATTTCATAAACGTCATGCTGCGGGTGAGTACCGTGTTTCCGCTGCGGAGCGTCAGGATGTAGGTACCGGCTGTCAAGCCGTCGGCATGGAAGGACATGCTGTGCCTGCCGCGATCAAACTCACCGTCCGCGAGCCGTGCAACTTCACGGCCTAGCAGATCATTGACCGTGAGAATGACGTTTTCGCGCTGCGGGAGATCGAAACTGACCATGGTTGACGGGTTGAAGGGATTCGGATAATTCTGATGCAGCGTCAGCGAAGCTTCGCCCGGCAGCCGTTTGCTGTCGAGAATGAAGTCGCCGAGTTCCGCCTCCGTGGACTGAAGGATTTCACCGAAGGTGACACCGTCGGAGTGATGCGCGTAAATGATGAAGCGGCTGGTTTCCACGGTCGAGTCAACGGAAGTGAAGTTGAACGTTTTCGTGACACGCGTCTGCGAGCGCACCGTCGCTCCACCGCTGATGACTTCTCCGGCATCGCTCGGGATCACCTGCCGCATCACATGATTGTGGAAATAGGGGAACAACCTGGTTGAGCCACCCTCCGGCGGATAGAACACCTGCGTGTAATTCATCTGATCCTGTACCTGTGCGATATTCAGACGGACAGGGATGGCGAGGTCGCGGTGGAACAGTACCTCCACGGTGATACTTGTCCTTTTACTGACGGGATCGTAGGTCTTCGCCAGCACATTCAGGCTGATCGGGCTGCGCCTGGTTTGCAGCACCTCGGTAATGGACGAATTCCAGAGTGAGCGGCTGATTGCGGGGGCCGACTGTCCTTTGAACACGATGCGGTTTACAGAACCCTGTGGCCAACCCGTGAGCTTGATGATACCCGTCCAGAAACCTGTGGAAACAGTCTGCATGGGCTCGGTGGCACTGCCGCCGTGATACGCGATACCATGCACGCGGCCGGGGAAGCGCTCGATCATGGCTTTCAGGCTGTCGGCGCCGTAGGGACAGAAACCGCACCAGGTTCCGGTTCCTTCTTCCATCAATACGTTCTGCTCCGCATCAACATCCTCGTCCTGCACATGCAACGTGAGTGAGAGATCCGTGGAAGGCCGAATCGGATCGTTGGTCGTGACGGTGATTTTCCCCTGATGCACACCGTTGCCGGAGGAGGAATTCAACACCGCGGCAATATTGGCAACCTCACCGGGTGGCACACTTCCGGACGCCGTGGCGAGCGACATCCAGCTTCCGGCGGGTTCGACAACCGTCGCTTCCCAGGTCAGCGGCGCACTGCCATTGTTGCGGATCGGAAGATTCTGTTCGACGCTTCCGCCGTTTTTGAGCCAGACGTCAAAACTGGTGGTGGCGAAGTGTGCGAGCGGACCGCCCGCGGCATTGACATTGAGGATTTCCACAGCGGCGGTGACTCCGCTCGGCTGGTGATTTCCGCCGATCATGTACAATTTGTCCGTTCCGTCGAAAATCAACTGACTGGCGAAGTATACGGGAGTCGGTTTCTGATCCATCATGATCCAGGTGTCCTGTGCCGGATCATACGCGTATGTTTTACCTGACGGAGGACCATTGTTCTGACTGGCCGCGTTGTAGCCGCCGCTAAAGTACATCTTGCTGCCGTCCGAACCCGCGGAGAAGCGCATGACAGAGCCATCGGGATAGTTGGCGATCTGTGTCCAGGTAATGTCGTCGCCACTGATCGCTCCCTTGTACGCCCAGGCCCCGTACAAACCTTGTCCGTTGGTATAGCGCACGCCGCCAACGAATAACACGGTGTTGCCGACTACGGCGACGCCCTGCGCCCAGGCGGTGTAAGGCGTGAGAGAGCTGGATGTCGTCCAGCGGTCCGTTGCGGGATCGTAGATCTGGATGACGGTGGAGGAGGTGGTGAAAGCGGTCGTCCCGCCGCCGAGGACCCAGATGCGTCCGTTATGGACGAATGAACCCCCACCGTACACCGGCGTGGGCATATTGGATTTCGTTGTATAGGTGTTCGCGACGGGATCATACTCCAGCACGGACGGCTGTACGGTGAAGGGACTCGTGGAGCTGTAGCCGCCGATGAGGTAGATTTTTCCGTTTACGGTCTGTACCGCCGGAAGCGCGCGTTGTAAGGGTAAAGCGGCGATGGCGCTCCATAGGCCGCTGGCGGCATCCAGCTTGTAGCATTTCAGGTCGTAGCGTAAGTCGGCGCCGAGACCGCCAAACACGTACAGGTGTCCGTCATGCCACGCGGCACCTTCATAGCACTTGGCTGACAGCAGAGCGGGTCCGGTGGTCCATTGTCCTGCCGTACCGGCAAGTGAAGCGGGGACCTGCGAACCGGTTTTCATGATGTCAGCGAAGACGGGATGATCTTCGACGGCGTCGATGGTTTGCCCGCGCACCGGGCTTATCAGTGCGGAGAGAATAACACAGGCGAACAGCGTCCTCAGTAAACGTCGATGCATACGGCTTCTCCTTACGACGGTTGGTTCAATGATTTGTGAACTCTATGGAAACAAGACCAAGAGATGCGGGAACTGTTCCTTAAAGCATGACATTGTCGCTGCGGAATAAAAAAGTTACGTATCCGCAAAGTACGGACTCATGGTGTAAAGCGCAATCCGGAAGTCCGGGAATTCCGGGCACGAACAGCTATCCCTATGAAGATGAACTATCGTGGTGGTACGCGGAGGCCGTTGGCGTGAGAAATGAATTGAAGAATTTCGGAGAAGCGTATGAAGAACGCATCGGAGTCAGATGCAATCCATGTGGATAATACGATTCATGTCCGGATGCGGCCTGGTTCGCGTACCAGCAGCCAGAGCAGGGAGCTGACACCAAGCGAGACTGCCGCAATGATGAATATCAGCGCTTTGTCCTCCGTTTGCTGAATCAGGAGGCCAAGCCCGAGACTGACAACGAGTTGCGGGATGACGACGGAAAGATTGAATATGCCCATGAAAAACCCCATGCGAGACTTGTCAACATTCTCGGACATGATCGCGAAGGGGAGACTGACCACCGCGGCCCAACCAATGCCCGCGAACGCCATGAAAACATAGAGAAGCATGCTGCTCGTTGCGAACAAAACGATCATTGCGTATGCGGCAGCCATCACCGCCACGGCCAGTGTGTGCACCCGGACGCGACCGAGGCGTTCGGACAGCGGCTCCAGTACCGTAACAGGCAGGATAAATCCCACGGTGTTCAGTACAAGAAAGGAAATGCTGATGATTTGCCCCGTCGCGAAATCCGTCGCCGGACTGAGCTTCTGCATGATCCATGCGATGATGTACACGAACATGGTCTGTATCCCCAACCAGGAAAAGGCGTGTGCCGCATAGATGCGCAGTAACTGCCCCCAATCCGTCTGTGTCCTGCTGTTTTCGGCAGGATCCGTGCCGGCCGACGACAATACGCGCGGCTCCTCGATGAAGAGCGGCGGAAGCAGGGAAAACAAGAGGACAACGACCGCCCCGGCATAAATCAGCACGTAGTTCCCCAGAGTGGCTCCCAGCGCGTAGGCAGCGACACCAAAGAAACCACTAATTGTCTGCATCCAGGTGTATCCCTTGGTGCGTGGAATACCGTCCTCGGTAACATCGGCGATAATGGAGCGGGTCGGATTGAAACTGATATTGATGGCCAGATCCAGCGTGAGCGCCACAGCTATCGCGACACCAAGTATTCCTCCCAGACCGAGCTGATCGCTGATGACGTGAATATTTGGCAGCGCGATGAGCATCAATGCGGCGAGCACGCCGCCGATCAGAATGAATGGTCGCCGGCGTCCGCCCCAAAACCACACACGATCGCTAATGATGCCGATAATCACCTGTCCCAATATCCCCGCGAGCGGTCCGGCCGCCCAGACAATGCCTATCTCGTGAATATCGAGTCCATACTGTGTCCCCAGTATCCAACTGAGCGCGGCGATCTGTATCGAAAGCGCGAAGCCCATGGCTGTGGCAGGAAGACTGAGGAGTACGTAGAACGTGTTACTGATCCGTCGCTGAATGTCGAGCATGTCGCCTCCGTCATCAACCCTTGACGCTTCCGAGTGTGAGTCCGCTGACGAGCCAGCGGCTGAGTATGAGGTAGAGAATAATCGCGGGAATGCTCACCACCAATGCTCCCGCCGCATACAACCCCCATTCGGTACTCATGTTCGACTGGAACATTTTCAGCCCGATCGGGAGAGTGAACATATCTTCGTAGTACAATACCTGAGCCGCGACAACATACTCCGTCCACGCAGCCATGAAAGAGAACAGCGCGGTGATCACCAGGGCCGGAGTGGCCAGCGGGAGTATTACACGGTAAAACGCTCCGAAACGTCCGAGGCCGTCAATGCGCGCCGCTTCCTCCAGACTGACAGGAATCGTGTCGTAGTAGCCCTTCATCTGCCAGATACAGAATGGCAGAGCGGTGGAACTGTACATCACGATCAATCCGAGAAAATTGTTGATGAGGTTCAGCTTCGCGAGCATGATATACAACGGCAGAAGCAGCATGGTCGCGGGAAACATTTGCGTGATCAGCAAGCCGAGCATCCCGGCTCGTCGGCCGGGAAATCGGTAGCGCGAAAATGCGTATCCGGCGGTCGAAGCCAGTGCGACACCTGTGAGCACAACCACCATGGTGACGAAGAAGCTGTTCCAGACCCAGGTGAGAAATGGTCTGTCCGTGAACAGCGCAATGTAATTGTCCCATGTCGCATCCTCCGGAATGATAGCGAGCGATCCGCTCAACAGTGTCGCCTGCGGCCGTAACGATATGCTGAGCACCTGCACGATCGGGTAGATCGCGATGGCGGTGAACAACAACACCATAACATAGACGAATCCTCTGAAAAGAGGAGAATCCTTGCCGCGCATCAGTACACCGTCTCCGTTGCGGATGTTTTACGCATGAAGAGCAAACTCCACATTGCGAGGAGCACGAAAATCACAACACTGAACGCTGCCGCGTACCCGTAACGGTAAAGATTGAACGCCGCGCGATACACATAGCTGACGAGAATATGCGTTTGATCCGCCGGTTGCCCGCCATTCGAAACCAGCCACACAACATTGATGTTGTTGAACGTCCACACGATTCCCAGCGTGATAGCCGGGATCATCACGGGCTTCAGCAGAGGCAGTGTAACGTGCACGAAGCGTCTCCAGGCCGAAGCGCCGTCAATTTCCGCCGCTTCATACAATTCGCGCGGTATGGACTGCAAGCCGCCCAGGGCGATGATCATCATGAACGGAAATCCCAGCCACACATTGGTGATTATGGCCGCCACGAAGGCCAGCGTCGCGTCCGTCAGCCACGGCAGCGGGGCGATGGAGAAGAGGGATCCGAGGATGGCGTTGATTGCGCCACTGTCGGTGTTGAACATGCCGCGCCAGGTCAGCGCGGTGATGTACTGCGGCACCGCCCAGGGGAGAATGAGCAAAATGCGAAACAGGGATTTTCCGGGTAAATGACGGTTGAGCAGCACCGCGAGAAACACGCCGATCACCACGTGCAGCGTCACGTTGACCACTGTCCACACAATGGTTTTGATAAAAACGCTGTAAAACTCCGTTGAAAACATCGCGCCCAGGGCCGCGGCAATACCGGCACCGCCGGTCCACACATCCAGAAACCGATCGATGCCGAACACCCGACCGTACTGCTGGAATCCGATGATGCCCCAGGTGTCCACCGTGCGCATGCTCATGTTGGAAAACGAGATCACGAGATTGTAGAAAAAGGGATACACCACGACGCCGAACATCAGCACCGATGCGGGAAGCACGAGCAGCAGGCCGAAACGCGCATCCGCCCGGCTCCGTCCTCCTCCCTGGAAAAGAGGAAGTACACCGTTGCGGATTAGAAAGAACAGCGCTACCAGACCGGCAAGCACGGCTATGCCCTGAAACGCGACGGCGACGGCGGGATCGCTCCGGTCTTCGTCGGCGCCTTCGTTCATTTCGCGAATTTTCTGTTCGGCGAGGCGCTGCTGCTCGCGTGCGGCAGCCGCGGCGCTGAGGTCTCCGCCGAGGACGCTCTGGTAGGCCGGACGCATGGCATCCCACACGGCACGCATCTCCGGAACGAGTGGGGAGGCCTTTCCGATGCGCACCTGCTCTATGGAAACTCGAATGATGGGATCATCGAGAACACGCGGATCCCGCTGCGCGGCGAGCGTGGAAGGGATGGTCTTCAGACGCTGTGAAAAGATGACCTGGGTTTCCGGTGAAAGTATAAAACGAAGGAAAATACGCACCGCCTCGAGTGTCTCACCCTTGACCGAACGATTCACGAAGTATCCTTTCGTCGTTACCATGGGCGCTGCAGCTACACCGCTCATCTCCTGAACCGGCAGGAGGTCGAGAACGAAATCATCGCCGAGTTTGTCCACATACCGGCCCCAGGCCCAGGGTCCGTTGATGATCATCGCCGCGCGGCCTTCGAGGAATTGCGTCTCCGCGATTTCGTAATCACTCTCGCGCGGAATGATGCGATGGCGGTCGCGGAGATCCTTCACAAAATTGAATGCGTCCACCGCGGCGGAATTATTCAGCGTGGGACGATTGTCTGCGTCCAGTACCCAGCCGCCGAAAGCGGTATAGAAGGGCATGAAGAAGAAGGGTTCCGTATAATTCCAGACCAGTCCGTACTGATCGATCACCCCGTCTCCATCGGTATCCCGTGTCAGTTTCTTTCCGTACTCGATCAGTTCCGCAAAGGTGCGCGGAGCCCGTGTGAGTCCCGCCTGCCGGAACAGGGTGCGGTTCCAGCCCATCGCGAGGTGGTTACCGATCTCGTCACCGATCTGATAGAGCTTTCCCCGATAGCGCGTGACAGCTTTCTCGTCGAAGCCGCGAAGCTCCGCCGCTGTAAAGAGATCGTCGAGCGGCCGGATAATCCCCATGGATTCGAAGGCGCCGACATAGTCGCTTGGGCCGTACACCAGCTCCGGACCACCACCGGTAAACGCCGCCGCAGCCTGATAGGAGGAGCGCAACTCCTCGGTTTCGCGGAACAGCTCGTTCACGCGAATATGCGGATGGCGGCGATGGAATTCCGCAATACGCTCCGCCAGCACTTTCCGCGCCTCCGGCCGCATTTGCGTCCATATATGCAACTGAACCTGAGCCCGCGCGAGCGTCGCAGCCGTAAGGAGCAGGATGGCGGTGAGCAGGAAGCGGGCGCGCATGGTAATTAGTGAAGGGTAAAGGGTGAAGGGTAAAGGGTGAAGGGTAAAGGGTGAAGAGTGAAGAGTGAAGAGTGAAGAGCAAGAGTGCTGCACGCACTGATCTCTACGAGCAGGAGCCCCTTTACTCTTTACCCTTCACCCTTTACCCGTTACATAAACGCCTCTTCCACGAGCCGTTTCTGTTCGATCTCGTGTAAGGTGCCGCTACCGGACGCCGGGCTGCCGCTGTGGACACGTCCGACGAAGGAAAGATGGTAGGGGGGCTGCAACGCTTCGCGCAGTTTGCCGAGCACGAAATTCCAGGCGCCCATGTTTTGCGGCTCTTCCTGCACCCATCGAATGTCCCGCGCCTGATGATAGCGCTTGAACACTTGCCAGAGATCGTCGTACGGGAAGGGATACAATTGCTCAACGCGCACGATCGCCGTGTCGGTGATGCCCTGGGCCTTTCGGTGCGCCATGAGATCGAACGCCACCTTGCCCGTACAGAGCAATACCCGTCGCACGTCGGCAGGTGCGTCGGGATCGTCGAAGACGAAGCGGAAGCCACCGTCCGTGAATTCGTGCAGCGGACTTTTCGCCACCTCGGCACGCAGCAGACTCTTCGGCGTCAACACAATCAATGGCTTACGCTCCGACAACAGCGCCTGGCGGCGCAGCAGGTGGAAGAGCTGCGAGGAGGTGGTCGGGGAAGCGATGCGCATATTGTTCTCGGCGGATAAAATGAGGAAACGCTCGAGCCGCGCACTGGAGTGCTCGGGACCCTGCCCTTCGTAGCCGTGCGGGAGCAGCAGCACAAGTCCGCTGCGCTGTCCCCACTTGTCCTCCGCCGCGGTGATGAACTGATCAGTGATGATTTGCGCACCGTTGACGAAATCCCCGAACTGTGCTTCCCAGATCACCAACGCTTCCGGACGCACCACGGAATAGCCGTACTCGAAACCGAGAACCGCATACTCGGAGAGAAGACTGTCGTACGGCATGAATTTTTCCTGTCCGGCGCGAATGTGATTCAGCGGTATGTAGGAGTTCGCCGTCTGATTATCGACGAGCACGGAGTGGCGGTGACTGAATGTGCCGCGCCGGGAATCCTGTCCGGAAAGCCGTATCGGTATTCCCTCGATGAGAACGGAACCGAAAGCGAACGCCTCACCGGTTGCCCAATCCACGGGAGCACCGCTGTCCAGCAATCCGATGCGGCTCTCGATCAGCCGGCGCAGCTTCGGATGCGGCTGGAAATCTTCGGGAAAGGTTGTCAGCGCATGCAGAATTTCATCGAGCGTTTCACGCGGCACCTTGGTTTCGATACGCTCGCCGATATCTTCCTGAATAACGCGGAAGACATGGTCCATGTCGATCTCGGGAGGAGCGATTTCACGGGTGATGTCGAAGGCGCGTTCTATTGACTTGTGGAAATACTCCAAGGCGTCCTCGGCTTCGCGCACGGTGATATCGCCGCGGTTGACCAGGGCTTCGGTGTACACTTTGCGGATGGAACGCTTGTTCTTGATTTTCGAATACATCAATGGCTGCGTGTAGGAAGGATCGTCACCTTCGTTGTGGCCATGTCTGCGATAGCCGATCAGATCCACCACCACGTCCTTGTGAAAAGCGTTGCGGAAGGCCAGCGCCAGCTCGATGACATGCACGGCAGCTTCGGGATCCTCGCCGTTGACATGGAAAATCGGAGCCTGCACCATTTTGGCGACATCCGTGGCATAGACGCTGGAGCGTGCGTCGGCAGGGGACGTGGTGAAGCCGATGCCATTGTTGGTGATGATATGCACGGTGCCGCCGGTGCGATACCCCTGCAACATGCTGAGATTGAAGGTTTCAGCGACGACACCCTGCCCGGCGAACGCGGCATCTCCGTGAATCAGTACGGGGAGAACGCTCTGCCTCTCGCTGTCGCGTTTCATATCCTGCATCGCGCGTGCAATGCCTTCCACCACCGGATCCACGGCCTCGAGATGACTCGGATTGCTCGCGAGGGTGACCTGCAGTTGCGTTCCGTCGAAACCGGTGTACGTACCGGTTGCGCCCATGTGATATTTCACATCGCCGGAACCCTGCATGGAATCGGGATCGAGATCGCCGTCGAATTCCGAAAAAATCTTCTCGAAGCTTTTCCCGAAAATGTTCGCCAGCACGTTCAACCGTCCCCGATGCGCCATCCCGACCACTACATCCGAAATACCGGAAGAGACGGCCTCGTTCAGCAATCCGTCCAGCACCGGGATCAGCGTTTCCAGCCCCTCCAGACTGAAGCGTTTGTGCCCGATATATTTTGTGTGCAGGAATTTCTCGAAGGCCTCGGCGGCGCTCAACATCCCGAGGATGCGGAGTTTCTTGCTCGTATCCATCCACGACGAACGCGGACGTCCCTCCACCTGTCCCTGTATCCAGCGTTTCTGCTCGGGATCCTGAATGTGCATATACTCGATGCCGATGGTGCGGCAGTAGGTGTCGCGTAACAGTTCCATGATATCCCGCAGCTTCATGCGCTGCCGTCCCGCGAAGCCGAGCGTAATGAACTCGCGGTCGTAGTCCCAGAGCGATACACCGTAATTCTCCGGATCCAATTCCGAGTGCTGTTCCACCTCGTTGCTGAGGGGATTGAGATACGCCTGCAAATGCCCGCGCACGCGGTACATGTTAATGAGTTGCTGGACGCGGGCCTGCTTCTCGATCATGCCGTCGTTGCTGCCCGTTCCTCCGAACGCCGGGTTGATGTCCCGTGTCAACCTGATGGGTGGATAGGGAATGTGCAGCGTTTCGAATATCTCTTCGTAGAAGCCATTCTCGCCCGTGAGCAACTTGTCGAGGGTGTCGAGAAACATGCCGCTTTCCGCTCCCTGTATCACCCTATGATCGTAGGTGCTCGTCACCGTCATGCTCTTGCTGATCCCGAGCATGGCCAGGGTGCGGGGATCGGCATTCTTGAATTCCGGCGGCCATGAAATCGAGCCGATGCCGACAATCACGCTCTGCCCCTGCATGAGCCGTGGGATGGAGAACGCAGTGCCAATCATTCCCGGGTTGGTCAACGTGGCATTGGTGCCCACGAAATCGTCAGGCGAAATCGAATTGGTGTTTACCTTGCGCAGGAGTTCATTGTACGCGGCGAAGAATCCCGCAAAATCGTATTGTTCCGCCGCTTTGATATTAGGCACGAGCAGACTCCGCGTCCCATCCTTCTTCTGGATGTCCACGGCAATACCGAGGTTGATATGCTCCGGTGTCACTTTGTAATGCTCGCCTTCATGATACGCATAGAGGGTGCTCATGGCGGGCATGGAACGCAGGGCCTTCAGAATGGCCCAGGCGATGAGATGCGTGAAGCTGACGCGGCCGCTCACCATATCCTCGAGGTAGCGGTTGATGAGACGGCGGTTTTCCTCCAGAAGCTTCACAGGTATGACGCGCGACGAGGTCGCCGTCGGCATACTCAGACTCTTCTCCATGTTGCTGACGATAATTTCAGCGGGACCCCGCAGCTTCTGGGCTCCCGTGGGGAGTTCCACCGCAGGTTTTCCGGCTGGAGGGGCAGCGGGAGTGGCAGCTTCAGGCGCGACGGCTGCAGAGCTCTCGTGAAAAGTGGTGGGGGAGTAGTCGGCGAAAAAATCTCTCCAATGCTCGCCCACCGATGCGGGATCTTGCCTGAACTGTCTGTACATTTCGTCGATCAGCCAGGTGTTGGGACCGTAGACCAGGGATTTGTCTATACCGTTGTCAGCCATGTCTCTGTGTATTTGTGTGTTGCGTAGCCGCCGTCGCGTTCGTTGCTGGTCAGCGTTAACGTGGATGAAATGCGTAATCTTTTAAAATTGATCAAAAATCACGTAATGGACAACAGATTTCATCTCAAACCGGTTCACGTGGGTCCGACAATCGGTCCTGAACGCGTGAAAAATCGGAACGGAACCCCGGTAGTACTCCGCAAAGCGTCGTGATTACATTGTTGGGGGGAATGATCGCAAAAAAAACACCCCCGTACCTGAATCGGGACGGGGGAGTGCGTGAGGGTGTGCGACTGGTGGGATGTCGGAAAAACTTCCGTCATCCGTGCGGTTTCAGATGTTGAACAGATACGCCAGATGAAACATCACGTTCGGAAGATGGAATTGATCCTCGTAATTCGGCAGGAAGGTCCGCGAATCCTTGATGATGTTGTTGAACGTATACGCCATGCTGATGCCGAAATTCAGATCGCCGATGCGGGATTTAACCACGGGGAATTCGCCGCCGATACGCAGTTCCAGCAGCGCATTCACATCGTCGTCCGCGGGGGTAATGTCGGAAAAGACGCGCCGGCCTTCGGGATTCAAACCGGGACTATCCGCCCAGCTTGCGGCGGGATCGATGCCTTCGGCAGGAATGGTGAAGCCGTCGCCGGTATTTTTCATTTCACTCGACGCGGGCAGACCATAACCCACTCCGATGTAGAATTGGCTGAATTGAAAGAATACCGACAGCATCGTGTACTGGAAGGTCCCTTCCGTTTTCAGCTTGCCGGGAATGTTCGTGCTGTGATTCTCAATGGCGTCGCTGAAGGAGATGCGCTCGTTCTCGTCGGTAAAGGCGAGTGTATGCAGGGAAAGTTCGCCGACGACACGCGTTTTCCTGCCCAGGGGTATACTTGCTTTGACGCCAAAATGCGATCCGACACCGAGCGTACGCGACACTCTGCTGACATTGTAATCTGTCGTGTTCATCGCCAGCGTCAGCGCGCCCAACGCACCGACCTTGATGAACATGTCATCCTCTTCAACCTCGTCGCGAACGACAATGGTCGTCTGGGCCATCGCCTGCATACTCAACGCGACTATCAGCAGAAACAGAAACGCAATTGTCCCTTTCTTCATGTCAACTCCATGAAATGTGAAAACAGAATGTTGCGGAAAAACGAAACATACGACTTCTCGCCCGAAGATAAAACAACGCCGAGAAGTGCGAATTGCGTAATGCGTAGCGCGGAGATCGTAACACAGGCTGTTCGAAAATCCGTGCATCTGGTCCTGACTTTCGAACTGCACGCGCTCCGCGCTACGCGCTCCGCGCTTCGCGCTCCGCGCTACGCGCTCCGCCGTGTGAATGATCTGAACACGGTCCCGCCTGCGTCCACATACGAGATCACCATGGGCATGCGGCCAAGGGCGTGGGTGGAGCAGGAGAGGCAAGGATCGAAGCAGCGTATGCCGGCCTCTATGCGGTTGAGAATGCCCTCGGTGATTTCCATTTCCGGGTCGTTGATGTAATGCATCGCGATTTGCCGGATGGCGCGGTTCATCGAAAGATTATTCTGACCGGTGGCGATGACCATATCCACATGGCGGATGACACCGTCCTTGCCCGCGGTGTAATTGTGAAAGAGAGTCCCGCGCGGCGCCTCGCATGCACCCACGCCCTGGGCCTTGTTGGAATAGGCGCGTGAGCGAAGGTCGGTCTCGTGAAGCGTGTCGGGATCAGTGAGCAACTCTTCCATACGCTCCAGGGAGAAAAGTATTTCGATAAGACGCGCATAGTGGTAGTAGAAGGAATTCAGAACAACATTGCGCGTGCCTGCCCGCTGCTTGAATTCCACGAGTTCCTTGTCCGATTTCGGAGAACCGGTGTGTGAACAGACGTTCAAACGCGCGAGGGGACCCACGCGGTAATTCCCTTGCGGATACCCGAGCGGCGAGTAGTACGGGAATTTCAGGAAGGACCAGTCCTCGACGGCTTCACCGATGTAATCGCGATACTTCTTGGGATTCAGCTTGTCCGCCACGATGTTACCGCCGCTGTCCACGATGCGGATGACACCGTCGTAATACTCCAGCGCGCCGTCCTCGGTGACGTGACCGAGGAACAGGGTTGGGAAATTCCCGAACACCTCGAGCTTGCCGTGATTGGTCTCGATGAAGGCTTTGATGAAATCCAGTCCGGCCTTGGCCGCGATATGGGCCTCGGGAAGTCCCTCAAGTATGGCGTCGCGTGAAGAGATACTCAGTGCTCTTCGTACGCCGCCGGGGAGGGGAAGATCCGGGTGGATCTTGCGACCGCCGAGTTTTTCGATAGCGTCCTGGCCCCATTTCCGCAGACGTATGCCTTGCCGGGCGAGGTCGGGATTCTGCGCGGCCACACCGAAAATATTGCGACGCTCCGGATCAGCATCCATCCCGAGCAGAAGGTCGGGTAGCGAAAGATGAAAGAAGCTGAGGGCGTGACTTTGTACCCACTGCGCGAGATTGAGCACACGACGCAGGTTTTCTGCGGTTTTCGGAATCTCCACCGCAAGAATGTCGTCGCCCGCCTTAGCCGAGGTCAGCGAATGACTCACCGGACAAATGCCGCAGATGCGTGAGGTGATGCCGGGCATTTCCCAGATTAAACGACCTTCGCAGAATTTCTCGAAGCCGCGGAATTCCGTCACGTGAAAACGCGCGTCCTCCACTGTGCCCTGATCGTTGAAGTGAATGGTGATCTTTGCGTGACCCTCGATACGTGTCACGGGATCGATAACAATGCTGCGTATCGGCTTATCCATACTTGAGCTGATCCTCGGGCAAGGTGGGGGTGCGGCCGTCGAGTAATTGCGAAACAACGTACCAGATGAGGTCCGCTTCCGGCGGACAACCGGGAAGGTGAAAATCTACATGCACGAGACGATGGATGGGCAGTACCGACGGTTCGAGAACGGGCAGGGGACTGAACGGCGTATGACCCAGAATGCTGCCTGTCGGCCCATACACCTCCTGCATCATGGCGTCGCGGTCGAAGGTATTGCGCATGGCGGTCACATTACCCGTGACGGCGCAGTCGCCGAATGCGATGACGAGACGGGAACGCTCACGGATTTTCATCAGCAGTGCTCTGTTGTCCTCGTTTGCGACGGCACCCTCAACCAGAGTCGCGTCCACGGCTGATGGAAATTCCTTGACATCCATAATGGGACTGTACACGACATCGGCACGCTCGTGCAATTCCAGCAGTCGTTCATCCAGATCCAGAAAGGACATGTGGCAGCCGGAACAGCCGCCCAGCCAGGCCGTGGCGAAGGTTATTTTTTTATCCATTCGTTCTTCTCTCTGGCGTTGACGATGTACTGCAGGAAATCGCGGTTCTTCGAAAGTGAGGTCACCGGCTTGCCTTTCTCGAACAACGCGCCGGTCGGACACACCAGGGTGCATTTTCCACAGGATGTGCAGGAAGTGGATGCACCCCACGGCATGGCGAGGTCGGTTATCACGAAGGTGTCGATGCCGCGGCCCGCGATATCCCAGGTATGCGCCGCTTCAATTTCGTCGCAGACGCGCACACAGCGCTGACAGAGCACACAGCGATTATGATCCAGCACAAATCGATCATGCGAAGCGTCTACCTTTTTATCCTGATGCAGGTAGTCGAAGCGCACATGATCCATGCCCACTTTGTAACCGATTTCCTGCAATTCACAGTGACCGTTCACGACGCAGACGGAACAGATATGATTCCCCTCGGCAAACAACAGCTCGATAATCATGCGCCGATACTTATTGAGGCGTGGGGAGGTGGTTTTCACAACCATGTTTTCTTCCACGCGCGTGACGCATGCGGGCTGCAAGCGGTTGTTGCCGTCGATCTCCACCATGCAGAGGCGGCAGGCTCCGACCTCGGACAAACCGTCAAGATGACACAAGGTCGGAATGTACACGTTGTGTTCCCGAGCCGCCTCCAGTATGGTGCTCGAGGCGGGAGCGCTGATCATCTCCCCGTTCAGCGTTAGGGTTTTGATTTCCTCAACCATGGGAAGCTCCTTGTTCCTGCGCCACATCCGTCGCCACATCGCCGAGGCCCGCCGTAGGACCAATCGGGCACACTCCCGCTGCGCAGTGCTGTTCGTGAATGTGTTGCTCGTACTCCTTGCGGAAGAAGTGCAGCGTTGACATCACAGGATTCGGTGCGGACTGTCCGAGTCCGCAAAGACTGGTGTCCTTGACCATGACGCACAGTTCTTCGAGTATATCCATGTCATCATTGGTGGCTGTTCCGGTGGTGACGCGGTCCAGAAGGCGGTAGAGTTGCACGGTGCCGACACGGCAGGGAACACATTTACCGCAACTTTCATCGCGGCAAAATTTCATGAAATATTTCGCGATGTCGACCATGCATGATGTATGATCCATGACGATGAGTCCCCCTGAGCCCATCATGGAACCGACATGAGAGAGGGATTCGTAGTCCACCGGCGTGTCGAGGTGCTGCACGGGAATGCACCCGCCGGAAGGCCCTCCGGTCTGCGCCGCCTTGAATTCCCCATTGTCCGGTATGCCGCCGCCGATGTCGAAAATGATTTCGCGCAGCGTAATGCCCATCGGGACTTCGATCAATCCGGTGTTGACGATGCGTCCCGCCAGCGCGAACACCTTTGTGCCCTTGCTCTTTTCCGTACCAATCTGGGAAAACCACTTCCCTCCGTTCAGCACGATGGCGGGAATATTGGCGAAGGTCTCCACATTGTTCAGCAACGTGGGTTTTCCCCATAATCCGGATTGAGACGGATAGGGGGGACGCGGGCGGGGCATGCCTCGCTCGCCTTCGATCGACTGCAGCAGCGCCGTTTCCTCGCCGCACACAAACGCTCCCGCTCCGATCCGCAGGTCAATTCGGAAATTGAAACCGGAATCGAAAATACGGTTGCCGAGTATTTGCGTGCGCTCGCTTTGCTTTATCGCCTTTTTCAGACGTTCGATGGCCAGCGGGTATTCACCGCGCACGTAGATGTAGCCCTGGTTCGCCCCAACGGCATACCCGGCTATGGCCATGCCTTCCAGAATGGCGTGTGGATTCCCTTCCAGCATGGCGCGGTCCATGAATGCGCCCGGATCACCTTCGTCCGCATTGCAGACCACATATTTTTCGGATGAAGCGACACGGCGGGTGATGTCCCACTTCAGACCTGTGGGATATCCGCCACCGCCGCGGCCGCGGAGTCCGCTGTTGCGCACCTCCAGTACCACACCTTCCTGCGTGTAGTAGGTTATGGCTTTGGCGAGACCTTCATACCCGCCATGGGCGATGTAATCTTCGATGGATTCCGGATCGATGCGGCCCATGTTTTTCAGCGCGATAGACACCTGTTTGTCGAAAAACGCCGAGGCCTTGGGGAACAGCAGATCCTTGACGGGCTTTTCCTTGATCACATGGCTGTCGACGATGCGTTCGGCATCCTCCGGTTTTACCTTGACGTAGAGCGTGTTGGAAGGCTGGAGACGCACGAGAGGGCCGGCGCCGCACAGGCCCATGCAACCCGTAGTGATCACACGAACGTCAGCGGCCACTTTGCGTGCCGCGCAGGCGTTATCAAAGGCATCTTTGAGTTGCAGCGAACCGGACGCGATGCAGCCCCCGCTGCCGCACACGTGGATTTCAGCTTTGAAGGCGGCGAGAGTTTCCCGGAAGCCGCTGCCGATTTCGTATAACTCTTCGAGTGTCATTGCTCCTCCTTGCGCCACGAGGCGATTCGTTCGGTGGCCTGTTCTATGGTGTCGAAACCGATAACGTCGTTATCGTACACGGTTACCGGAGCGATGCCACAGGATCCGACACAGCGGGCGGTTTGCAGAGAGATTTTGCCATCGGCAGTGGTTTGCCCCATCTTACAGCCGCACAGGTGTTCCAGCGTGTTCTGTAACTCCGCAGCGCCGCGTACGTAGCAGGCGGTGCCCATGCACAACGTGACGGTGTGCTCTCCCTTGGGTTCGAGAGAGAAGAAATGGTAAAACGTCGCGACCCCGTACACTTTACTCGGAGGGAGCTTGAGACTGCGGGCGATATACAGCAGCTGTTCGCGCGAGATGAAGCCGAAAAGCTCCTGCGCGGTGTGCAGAACCTCAATCAGCGCGTCCCCCCGGAATTGGTGACGCGCTAAAGCGCGATCAAGGTATTTGTACCGGTTGTCGGCTGCTTTCGCTTTTTCCGCTGCGGCGCTGGTCATAAGCATCTGCCCTGGAGTGCTGAGGGAATGGTTCTCCGTCGTTTTGCTGAATCGGCACGCCAGAAACGAGAAAAAATGCGCGATTGTGTGCGATTCTTGTCTCGTAATCTATCAACTCGGCGCTTGAAAGGCAAGGATGGAGCCCGCATCAGCGTGCGGAATCGGGAGTCCGGCATCGAATTGCCCAATCGGAAACCGCGAGGCTGCCGACGACAAGACCAGAACGAAAGCGAGAAGTATCCGGAGAAAAGGAACTGCAAGTTTACACGAAACGCTGAATCCGTTTCAGACGTCTTCGATTCGTTAATCGGACGACGCACATCGTTAATCTATTGCGTTACGACTTCATTACGCACGATCAGGAGAATGGCGGCATGGGGAACAATGAGGTATTTCTGCTGCTCGAACTCGACCTCGATACCCTGATTTTTCATGAACAGCACGTAATCGCCCTCTTCCACTTGCAAGGGAATATATCGTACGGGTGCTCCTTTCCTCGCCCAGGGTTCTTCTTCGGAGTACTCGGGATTGGGCAGGGCGTAGCCCGGTCCGGTTTTCACCACATAGCCGCTCTGAATTTTCTCCCTTTCCTGTACGCCGGGTGGCAGGTACAAACCGGATTTTGTCATGGCGGCGGGATCTTCGGGGGTGACCAAAACGCGGTCGCCCACGACAAGCAGACGCTGAATGCTTCTCATGGCAAGCTCACAGAAGGTCGGTTGCGAGTTCCGCCAGTTCCGAACGCTCTCCTTTCTCGAGGGTGACATGCGCGTAGAGCTTCTGTCCCCGCATTTTGTCGATGAGATAGCTGAGTCCGTTGGAACGGCTGTCGAGGTAGGGGTGGTCTATCTGGAAAATGTCGCCCGTGAACACGAATTTCGTTCCTTCACCTGCGCGAGTGATGATGGTTTTGATTTCATGCGGTGTGAGGTTCTGTGCTTCATCCACGATGAAATAGATATTGACCAGACTCCGTCCGCGGATGTATGCCAGAGGGGAGATGACCAGTTTCTCCTCTTTCAGCATTTCCGCGATGCGCCGGTGCTTGGTATCCGTTTCTGGAAACTGATGCTGTATCACCCCGAGATTGTCGAACAACGGCTGCATGTAGGGATCAAGTTTGGACATGATATCACCGGGCAAATACCCGAGATCCTTGTTGCTCAAGGGAACGACCGGGCGGGCGAGGAAGACCTGCCTGTACAATCGGCGCTTCTCCAGGGCCGCCGCCAGAGCGAGCAACGTCTTTCCCGTGCCGGCCTTGCCGCTGAGGGATACCAGGGGGATGTCCGGATTCGATAGCGCATCGAGCGCGAAAGTCTGCTCCGAATTTCTGGGATTGATGCCGTACGCGGGATTTTTGTCCACACGCTTCATCATACCGCTGCGCCCGTCGTAACAGCCGAGGGCGGATTTCCGGCCGCAACGCAGGATGAAGTACTCGTTGGGATTGAATGTCCCGGCTTCCGCGAACATCGCGGCATCGACCTCGAATGGCGGCTGATACAGCATGTCGATAACCGCGTCATCCACATTTTCGAGCACCCGTCTGCCGGTGTACAGCGTGTCTATATCCTTGACCTGGTCGGTGACGTAATCCTCTGCCATCAGTCCCACGCCTTTGGCCTTCATGCGCAGGTTCACGTCCTTGGTCACGAGAATGACAGGACGTGCCGGATACTCGCGATTGAGCATGTAGGCGCAGTGCAGTATGCGGTGGTCGGGTGTGCGCTCGGACAGTCCGAGAGGGAAGTCCTTGCCCCAATCTTTGTCGAGTCGAATGCTGATGCGTCCCTGTTTCGCGCCAATGGGTGCACCGCCGTCGAAGAGCTTGTCGCCGCTGAGTGCATCGAGCTCGCGAACGAATTCTCGCGCGTGGAAATTCAGCGTTTCATTACCCTTTTTGAACTGATCGAGTTCCTCCAGCACCGCGATGGGAATCACGACGTCGTGCTCCTCGAAATTGTAGATACAGGAACTGTCGTGGAGAAGAACGTTGGTATCTATGACAAAGAGTTTCTTGACTGCGCGCTTGGCCATGCCGGCTCCGATAGTGATATGGTTGTCTACGAGAAGTTACAAGGTTTTTCCACAATCCCCATGCCCGTGGAAACCGGAAACCGGTCCTGCGGCGCAGGACCGTCCGAGGTCGCGTTACGGGAGTGGAGAGATCGAATACGCGCCGGACTGTGCGGTACTCCGGAATTTCCGTTATATTCCGCCCAATGACATTTCGACCATGCAACCGCCGCGGTTCCGTCACCGTGGCATCTTTTGGAGGATATATGGAAAGCAGAGGCAGCTGGGATCAGTACTTTATGAAAATCGCAGGCATGGTGGCCGAGCGTGCCACCTGCAACCGGGCGCATATCGGCGCGGTGATTGTGAAAGATAAGAATATCGTGGCCACGGGGTACAACGGCTCTCCCGCCGGACATCCGCATTGCTCCGATGTCGGCTGCCTCGTGTATGTCTCCCGCAATCCCGACGGCGAGGAAGAGGAAAACTGCTTCCGCACCATCCACGCCGAAATCAACGCCATTGCCCAGGCAGCGAAGCACGGTGTGGAGATCAATGGCGCGGATATTTATATCACCGCCAGTCCCTGCTATCACTGTCTCAAGACCATAGTGAACACCGGCATCCGGCGCATCTACTACGGGAAGCCCTACAAAATCGACCGCATCCGGGTGCTGCTTGAATATTCTCCCATCGAACTTATACACGTTCCGCTGGAGCACGCGTAACGCAGAGCGCTGAGAGCGAAGCGTACGTATTTTGTGCATGTCTGAAAAAGAAAAGGGTGAAAAGGTTCTGTACCTTTTCACCCTTGTACCATTTTACCTTTTCACCATTCCCGGAATACCGGGGTCACTGCTCGATACCCGGTTGCTATCTCGACACGACGCGGAACTCCACGCGACGGTTCTGCGCGCGGCCTTCCTCGGTGTCGTTGGTGACCGTCGGCTGTTCCATGCCATAGCCGGCCGCGCGAAGTCTCGATGAGGATATGCCTTTACCGATCAGATATTGCACCACGGCTTCGGCGCGGTTCTGCGAGAGCTTCTTATTGTAGTCGCGGGCGCCGACATTGTCCGTGTGACCAGCGACCTCCACGGAGACATTGGGATTCGATTTCAGCCACTCCGCGGCGCGATCGAGATCGACGTATGATTCGGATTGCAACGTCGCCTTGTCGAAGTCGAAGAACACGAGCAGGCGCACGAGATCACGCGTCATGGGCACATCCTTGCGGATCATATCGTTGCCGCTGCCTGCGGGAACCGTGAATCGATCGGAATAGAAAAGATATCCCGCCGCTTCCGCAGTGATCACATAATCCCTGCCGGGTTGCAATACGACCACATAGGAGCCATCCATGTCGTCGCTGTGGAAGGAACTGACCACGGAGTTCGTCGATACATCGCGAACGGTGAGTGTCGCTCCAAGCGGCGCGTCGGTGTTATGGTCATGCACCCTGCCGGTGACGGTGGTGACGGGCGATGGCGGCAGGGGATTGGGTACCGCGAGCCAGATGTCGAGATCACCCTGCCCACCGGCGCGGGAGGAAGCGAAATACATGTCCTGGCTGTTCAGAGAAAGGCCGCAAAAGTAATCGTCGTCGGAGGTGTTCACGGGCACTCCCATGTGTCTTGGGGCGCTCCAGCCGGAAACCCCGCTGGTGGTCTGATATATGTCCAGACCGCCGATGCCGGGATGCTGATCGCTGGAAAAATACAGCGTTCGGTTGTCGGCCGCGATGGCAGGCGCGAGTTCGTCGCCGACGGTGTTGATGACCGCTCCGAGATTCACCGCGGGACGCCAGTCGCCGCCGTGGCTGCGTGTCGTCATCCATAGATCGGTGCCGCCCTGGCCGCCCGGGCGATCACTGGTGAACAGAATGGTAAGGCCATCGGAAGAGATGGCGGGTTGCGATTCCCAGAATGGGGAGTTCACATTCGGACCGAGGTTGCGCACATTGCGCCACATCCCGGCGCCGTATTCGGCGATGTACAAATCGCAGTCGCCCAGCGCGTCGGGACGTCCGCAGCCGGTGAAGACCATCCAGTGGCCATCGGGTGTGATGGACGAGCTGCCTTCGTCGGCGGAGGTGTTCAGTGGTTCACCCAGCCGCTGAATCTGTTCCCAGCCGTCATATCCCGCGATGGCGGTGAAAATGTCCTGACTCCCATTTCGTGTGGAGGTGAAGTACATGACGCGGCCGCTGCCGATAATCATGGGACTGAAATCGTCGTCCGAAGAATTGAGTGCACCGCTCACGGGACGAATGGTGACGTCGTAGCGCTCGGGCGTGATCATCTGACGTGGCGGCTTCTCTTCCTGCGCATGCAGCAGGCAATATGGTGCGAGCAGAGCGAAGAGGACGATTGCGATACTGATTTTCGTGTTCATGATGCCCTCCTCAATTCATGCGCCAGCGAAGGCCGATGGTGAAAAACGCGGTCAACATGTTGAAGTCCTTGTTGCTGCGCGCAAGTGCGAGTCCCTCCCCGTTGCTCCACACCGGGATGATCTCGGCGGTTTCCGTTGGAATATGGCTCAGCTCGGTGTTTGCGCTTTCGACAAAGGTCCCGAGGGGGTATGCGACTGTGAGTTCAGGTGTGAGATAGAGATTCGGGTTCAATTCTATCCACATGCCCACACCGAACTTGACGTCGATACGCGAACTCTTGAACCCGGAGACTTCGGCTTCCATCGAAGCCGTGCGAAGCTCGTTCACCACTTCATCCAAACCCTGCACGTCTTCGGTGTAGTAAATGTCCTCGGGCTGAACCAGCGTCTGATCGAGTTTGGCGGTATTGGATTGCAGTAATCCGAACGAGGGACCGAGAAGCAGGTACACCGGCGATGATCCAAGGTTTATTCTGCCCAGCAGATCAATGCCGATGTAATCGAAGGTCCAGTCTGTTTTGTTGTTAATGATGGTCGTCAGATTCGTCTCCGTCTGCGGATGAATCTCCATCATGTCGGTTGTTTCATCGAACGCACCCATGCGGGTGTGGTAATTCGCCTTGAGCACGATGCCGAAGATGTCCGAGAGCGGAAAATCCAGCGTGGCGCCGAGGTAGAATCCCAACCCGCTTCCGTCGTTGACGCTTGCCGGAAGTACATAGCGCGGATTATGCGGATTCGGTGTGTAATATGCGAGCGGACCATTCGAAAAACTCGAGTACGTCAATCCGCCGTCTATACCAATAAACCAGGAATAATCTCCCGATGCGCGTTTCGGACGAAGCACGTCGCCCGCATCCGATCGCAGTGACAGCGTCCATGGGTGTCCGCCACCGGGACCGTCCGCCAGCGCCGGGGGCGGCAGCACGACGGCGCAGATGAGGAGAAAGAAGAGTGAGAAGCGAAGGAATTGCATATACTGTTCCTTTTATGGGTGAAACAGGCGGAATAAACGGAACGTCCACCGCTTGCGCGGAATTGGGAGGACTGCGGTGATCGATAGACACGCAATGTTACAAAATTTTCAAAGAAGGGCCAAGCGCATTCCGCCTCACTACCAGTGGTACAGGCGTCGCCGCTCTGCGCGAGAGAGAAGTATGGTCTGAAGCGTTGGGGAAGGAGAAGGACCGGTCCGGAATTGTCTCCGGATCGCTCACTGTGCGAGCATATCGGGCGTAAACGGATCGGGAAGTAAGTCCGTCATCGTGCGGAACGCATGGTCGGCGTTCTCATCGCAGAGGATGAGCGTCATTGCGGGATTGAATTCCGCCAACACCTGCCTGCACGCACCGCAAGGGGCGACGGGCTGCCGACTTGTCGCGATAGCCATGGCTGTAAATGACCGCTTTCCCTGCGCGACAGCGGTGAAGACCGCGGTGCGTTCCGCGCAACACGTAAGTGAGTAGGAGCTGTTCTCCACATTGCAGCCGGTCACGATGCTTCCGTCATCGCAGAGCAATGCGGCCCCGACGCGAAATTGCGAGTAGGGGGCATAGGCATTGTCGCGCACTGATCGGGCGGCGGAGACAAGAGCTTCCACTTCGTTCTTCGTCAACGGCATACGACCTCCATGAAATGAAAAAGGCCTGATGAATTCAGACCTTTTGTGTGGACCCAGACGGGATCGAACCGACGACCTCTACAATGCCATTGTAGCGCTCTCCCAACTGAGCTATGGGCCCAAACGGGTCAAATAAGATAGCGAGCTTTCACACAAAATGCAAACAGGGGAAAACGTTCACGCGTGCAGAGTTGAAAACGCTACGACGACCCGTCGAACGCTCCGCTCCGAGATTTCGGGAAGGCGGAAATGATCCGCGCACTTCCGTGATTTTACGCGTAAGGTAGAAATTCATTTTCCCATGTCGTACATTGGACGCATTGAACCTTTGTCCCGTTACACTTCACGCGTGAACAGTTACACGAGGATGACCGAATCCTCAAATCGTAATTCATACTTCGTCAATCGTACACCCCTTTTCCAATAAACACCAGGAGTTCCCATGTCTTTCATCCTCCCCGATCTTCCGTTTCCCAAGGACGCGCTCAAGCCGTTTCTGACCGAGGAAACGTTTGACTACCATCACGGCAAGCATCATGCCGCATATGTGACCAACGCGAACAATCTCGCCAAGGACACCCCATACGACGATCTTTCCCTGGATGATGCCATCCTCCGCGCCGCGGCGGAAAGCCACACCGGCATGTTCAACAATACCGCGCAGATCTGGAATCACACATTCTTCTGGAATTGCATGTCCCCGAGCGGCGGCGGCGCACCGACAGGACGCATCGGCGAACTGATCACGCGCGATTTCGAGTCCTTCGACGCCTTCAAGGAGCAATTCACGAAGGCGGCCGTCACGCTGTTCGGCTCCGGCTGGGGCTGGCTTGCGCTTAACGGCGAAGGAAAGCTGGAACTCATGCCGCTCTCCAATGCCGACACACCCATGCGGCACAATAAGAAAGCGCTGCTCACCGTTGATGTGTGGGAGCACGCCTACTACATCGACTATCGCAATGCTCGTCCGAAATTCGTCGAAGGATTCTGGGACGTGGTCAACTGGGAGTGGGTGAACAGCCAGTTGTGACCGTGAACCGAGTCACAAGTGAAATGTGAAATGAGAAAGGGGCGCACGGCGAAAGCAACGCGCCCCTTTCTCATATTCCTTCGTGCAGGATCCAACTTCAGAGCTTCATCGTCCGCCGCTTCGCGTTTCATCATCTCCCCAGAAACGCATCCGCAACGAACATCCCGCCGCGAGATAGTATTCGCTTTCGTCGCGGGGGAAAGGGCGGTGCGGGACCGTGAGCGTGTACCCCGCGGAGAGATCGAGTTGCACATCCGGATCGACGAGCCATGTGAAGCCGCCATCGAAGCGGTGCACCGGCTCTGTGCCGGCGCCCAGGTCGCCATACAGTTCCACGTATGCTCCGACGACATCGGTCAGTGAGGAGCCGAGGGCCACGGAGTAGAAGCCAACGTAATCCCGGAGACTCCCTTCAAAGGCCATTCCGAGATTGTACCCCAGCGAAAAATGGTCACTGAGCGTGTGCGAACAGGCGAACCGCGCTTCGGGGATATAGTGTTCGATGTCGAACTCCGCGGCTCCCGATCCGGGGATAGCGAGCATGAAAATGAACGCTGCTTCGGGCAGGATGCCATGCTCCTCGCGGAGCGCGGTTTTCAGACCCGCGGAAAGCGGGACGAAGCCGTGTTCGTTTATCACACGAGGCAGAAGGTATTCCTCGGCCCGGGAAAGGTGATTGAAGTCGCTCCAGTGATCGACATATCGGTACCCGAGTTCGAGACGCAATTCGTAATTGGTAGCGAAACCAAAGCGGAACAACGCGTCCGGATTGGCGAACTCCGTCTCTTCCAGGAAGGTCCTGCCGTCACTGCTGAAGCGCAGATCGCTGCGGGATAATCCTATCTCGACCTGCAACCATCCCGTCGGCACGACGGAAGAGGTTTCGGTCTGATCCGGACGGTCCGTTGCCATGTCTTGTTGCGCAAAAGCCACGGTGCTGAAGATGGCCCATACAGGCAGGAGGAAGGCGCGCAAGCGATGCATTGAACAGACTCCATAAGGAAAAAACCAAGCTACGCAGGGTCTCTCATCCGTACAAGGCATTTTTCGGGCTACACCGTATGTTGCCCTCGAACGCGGTCGCCTGGACGGAACGCGGCTGTCGGCACCGTCGCGTGTCTTCCGTCTCGTGCACGTGTGCGCAACAGCGGATCAGGAAACGGACGAAATGGAAACCGCAATCGCAAGAAATTTCAAGGGTTTAGCATACTTTGGCGCATGACGTTCTACCTTGAAAAATCCCGCATTTCGCCGTACATTTCATGTTTGTTCCCTGCGAATTACGAGGTCGCATGTACGAATATATTGGCGCTGTGCACATCCATTCCCGATACTCCGACGGTACCGGGGAGATGGGCGATATTGTGCGTTTCGCCGGCGAGGTAGGCCTCGATTTCATCATGACAAGCGATCACAATACCCTTCGGCCAAAAATCGATGGCTGGGAGGGATGGCACGAAGATGTGATGCTGCTCATCGGCTACGAGATCAATGACCGCAAGGACCGCAACCATTACCTCGCTTTCGGTCTCGATAAAACCGTGGGGGTGCGCATTTCCGCGCAGGAGTACGTCCGGCGCGTGAAGGAACAGGGCGGCATAGGCTTCATCGCCCATCCGGACGAACAGCGCGGCAGCATGCCCGAGCATCCGCCGTATCCATGGCTTGCGTGGGACACCGAAGATTTTGACGGCATCGAGATCTGGAATCACATGAGCGAGTGGATGGAGGGGTTGACCGAGGAGAACAAATTTCAGCGGTTTATCCATCCTCTCAAGTCCATAACCGCGCCGCCGGAGGTCACGCTTCGGCGTTGGGACGAGCTGAGCCGCACCCGACGTGTGGTGGGCATCGGCGGTACCGACGCGCACGCGCACAAGGCGGACATCATGGGCTTTTTCGACGTGGAGGTTTTCCCGTACAAGGTCATGTTCAAATCCATCCGCACCCATGTACTGCTCGACGAGGCAATACACCGCCGCAGCGCCGCACATTTCGAAGAGGACAAGTGGAAGATCTATGAAGCCTTGCGGCACGGACGTTGCTTCGTGGCCAACTCCTATCACGGTGACGCGCGGGGATTCTCCTTCTACGCCACCTCCGCGACCGAGACCCTGCAACAGGGAGATTGGACGGAGTTCAAGGGTCCCGGGACGCTGGCGCTGCATATCGAACTGCCTCAACCCGCACGTGTGCGTCTCCTCCGCAACGGGGCCCTGATCCGGGAGGAGATCGCCAAAGAACTGCTTCACACCGTCGCCGAGCCCGGCGCATGGCGCGTCGAGGCCTGGCTGGACGACAAAGGCTGGATTTTTTCCAATCACATACGCATCGGCAACCCGGACGGGACCTGCTGATGTACATCCGGTTTCATGAGGAAACCACAAGGCACATGAATCGCGTAATCAATTCCCGACTTCCGAATTCCGAAGAAATTGACAAACCCCAATCCAATTGCGGCGTGGTGGGCATCTATGGCGATCCCTCGGCCAGCACCCTCACGTACTACGGATTGCATTCCCTGCAGCATCGCGGTCAGGAGGCAAGCGGCATCGTATCCTGTCCGATAGCCGCGGACGGCGCGCGCGGTGGGAAGCTTCGTATCCACAAGGGACCCGGCCTGGTGACGGAGGTGTTTTCCGATCAGAATCTACTCACGGAACTGCTTACCGGAGAAGTCGCGATCGGGCATAACCGTTACTCCACCACGGGTTCGGACAATCTGGAGAATATTCAACCGTTTCTCGTCAATTATCGCGACGGACAGCTCGCTGTGGCGCATAACGGGAATCTGACGAATACGCGCGCCCTGCGCAGCCGGCTGCAGGAAGAGGGTACCATTTTCCAGACCTCTACGGACACGGAGGTCATTCTCCACCTCACCGCGCGCAGCGCAGCCGCCACACCCGAAGACCGCATCATGGACGCGCTCAACACCGTACAGGGCGCCTTTTCGCTGGTAATGCTGCATGACGATACGCTTATCGCCGCCCGCGATCCGCATGGATTCCGACCGCTTTGCCTCGGCCGTCGTGGTTCCGCATGGGTGGTGGCCTCGGAAACCTGCGCTCTGGATATTATGCAGGCCGAGTATGTGCGCGACGTGGAGCCGGGAGAAGTGTTGTTCTTTGACAAGCGGATGCGCAGCACGGGTGAGCCCACAGCACGCAGACTGGATTTCAGGGCCGAGAAGTATCACCACTGCATCTTCGAGTACATTTATTTTTCCAGACCCGATTCACGCGTGTTCGGCGAAAATGTGGATAAGATCCGCCGTCGTCTGGGCAAGGCGCTCGCCGAAGAGCATCCGGTGGAAGGGACACCCGAAGATCCCGCTTTCGTCATGGCGGTGCCGGACAGCAGTAACACCGCAGCCATTGGATTTCAGCGCAGCAGTTACAAGCAGGGGATCGAAGCGCGTTACGAAATCGGTCTCATTCGCAATCACTACATCGGACGTACCTTCATACAGCCCGGCCAGGAAAAACGCGAAATGAAGGTGCGCATGAAGTTCAACACGGTGAAAGGTGTGGTGGAGGACCGCAAAGTGGTTATCATCGACGACTCCATCGTACGCGGCACGACAAGCCGCCTGCTTATCAACCTCGTGCGCGAGGCCCGGCCGCGGGAGTTGCACGTGCGCATCAGTTCTCCGCCCATCATGAAGCCCTGTCCCTATGGCATGGATTTCCCGAGCAGCGACGAACTCATCGCACCGCAGAACGACGGCGACGTGGACGCGATTCGCAGGGAAATCGGAGCGGATTCGCTCGGTTACCTGTCCATCGAGAAAATGCTGGGCACAGTGCCGCATGAAGGGAAAAGCGGCTGGTGTACCGGCTGCTTCAATGGCGACTATCCTGTTCCCGTAGAGGAAAACATGCGCAAGGATGAGCACGAGGTGTGATGCGGCTCCGCGTGATCATAGTGCTCCTCCTGTTGAGCTGCGGAGGTCTGGTCGCCATGGCACAAGACATCCCTCAGCCGCGTCGCATCGTGCTCCGGCTGGGCGCAGCGCACACACCATCGTTCACCGCCAACGGCGGCGTGCTCCTGCCGCCCGGTATCGCGGCTGTGCTCGGCGAGGCGGGAGCGAACGCGCAACCCTTGCTGCCCGCGACGTCGCTCCGCAAGGGAACGGACGAATTGTCGCGCTTCGTGTGTATTGATGTTCCGCTGCAGACCGATGTGGAGCAGTTGCTTGCCGCCCTGCAAGACCGTCCGGAAGTGGAATATGCCGAACGTGACAAGTGGTATCAGGTCCATGGCGTGCCGAACGATTCCGCCTGGGCCTCGCAGTGGGGCGCGCAACGCGTCGGAATACCGGCCGCGTGGGACGTGACTTCCGGGGATCCCGCCATAATCATCGGCGTCATTGACACGGGCGTTGACGATGCGCATCCTGATCTCCATGGTCAGTTGTGGATCAACGCTGCGGAGGATCTGAACGGCGACGGCTTGTTCCAGCCCTGGCCCTCCACGGAGTTGCGTGAAGGTATCGCCGGTGACCTGGACGGTGTGGACAACGACGGAAACGGCTTTGCGGATGATGTGATCGGCTATGATTTTGTGGATCAGCGTGCTGTGAGCAACGCTGCGGGGGGCGATTACCGGGATCCCGATCCCATCCCCTACGATGATATGGGGCACGGAACGAACGTCACCGGGATTATCGCAGCCAAGGCGAATAACGGCATTGGAATCGCGGGCATTGCTCCCGGTTGTCGCATCATGACGCTGCGTGCCTTCGATGCACGGGGCTTCGGTGCCGAAAGCGACGTGTCCCGCGCCCTCGCCTACGCCGTTGCAAATGACGCGCGCGTTATCAACATGAGCTTCGGCGATGTGGTGTACTCGCGCGTGTTGCGCGACGTGATCCGCTATGCCTACGCGCGCGGCGTCGTCATGGTGGCCTCGGCGGGGAATGCGCAGTCCACCGCTCTGCATTATCCCAGTGCCTACGACGAGACGATTTCGGTCAGTGCAAGCACCGAAGGCGATGTGTTGGCGGGATTTTCGAATTACGGTTCCACCATTGACCTCGCGGCTCCCGGTTCGGACATACGCACGACAGACCGCGAAGGGCGTTATACCGGTTTTTATGGAACCTCGGCATCCGCACCGTTTGTGGCCGCCGCTGCCGCCCTGTTGCTCAGCCGCGACGACAAACTGTCGCCGGAGGAAGTGCGCGGCATTCTCATCGCCTCCGCGGAGGATCTTGGGGCCTCCGGCTGGGACGAACGTTTCGGAGCGGGGTTACTGCGCGTGGACAGAGCCATGCGTCTCGAGCATCCCTCTGTTGTGCGCATCACGTCACCGCGCACCGATGCGGCCACGAATGCCTCCAGCATCGTCGTTCTCGGTACGGCTGCCTCTCCCGTGATGTCCGGTTACAAGATGCAATACGGCATGGGCGTGAATCCGCTGCGCTGGACGGACATCACCGGCGTCATACCCCGTCAGCTTGTGGACGACACACTGTGCGTGTGGAACATTTCCTCCTTGCCCGACACCACTTACACCCTGCGGCTCGCGGCGCTCAGCGACAAAGGCAATTCCCTCGATGACCGCATCGTCGTGCACATCGACAGGACGCCGCCGGAAATTCTCGGTGCCTTGCTGGTACCCGCGCTCGACGGCAACGCATACGGCGTCAGTGTAGGCTTCACCACGGATGAGCCGACGCTGGGTAAGGTGTGGTACCGCCAGCGGGGCTCTTCGGCACCCTGGACCTGGGCCTCCGCCGAAGGAGCGACGCGCAACAATCTTTTCGTTGGCACATCGCACGCCATCTTTCTTGGGCCTGATCTCTTCGTCCCCGGCAGAGCGTATGAATTCTACCTGAGCGCCGAGAACGCGGTCGGTCTCGAAACGCTGTTGAAGGACGAAAATGGCAACAATCTCGAAGTGAACGTCCCCGCGCCGGTTTCGGGTTTTGGCTTTGATCGCGTCCTTCCTGCGCTGCCGCTGGCGCGTCTTTTCGGCACGGCCGCGGATCTCAATGGCAACGGATGGCCCGAGGCGCTTCTCAACGACCTTTCGGACGACGGACGACTCAAGGCCTGGGAATACAACGGACTGAGCTTCGAGCGCGTTCAGGGCGTGGAATTGCGGAATGAAATTCCGCGCGGCATCGGCGACGTGACAGCCGACGGACGGCCGGACCTTCTTACCTCTATTGTCCGGAATGGATTTCTGAATACCGGTGCTGCAGGTGCGTTTCCTTCCACGCGCATCTGGGGCGACAGCAGCGGCGGGCGCTTCTGGCCCATCACGATAGAGGATGTCACTGGCGATGGCGGCAACGAAGTGCTCGCCATCGTGGACGACAGCACGGTGGGAGTGTTCCGCTGGAACGGCAACGTGCTGGAGCGCTTCTCCATAATCGTCAATCCCACCGGCGCACCGCCTCCGGGCAACGCCTTCAGCGCACCGCGCGTGGCGGTGGGGGATTTCAACGGCAACGGCAAGCGGGATCTCCTGTTCGGCGATGCCGACGGGGATTTCTTCATAGCCGAGTATGACGGGTCGGGGAGCTTTCCGGTGATCTGGGGTTCTTCGAACGATTTCGTGAACGCCAGCGACTTTGTGGTTGCGGGGGATTTCACCGGTGACGGACGCGATGAATTTGCCGTGGGCTTCCGCACCGATGTAGACGACGTGGTGCCGTACTGGTTCATGGGAATTTTTCACCTCGACAATCAAAACAAGGCCGAAGCGTTGTGGTCCGGACAGTTCCACGGCGTGGCCGAGAGCAGTCAATACGGCAGCTTCACGCGCATACAGAACAGTCTCAGCGCGGGAGACCTCGATGGCGATGCGGCGCTTGAAATCGTGCTGAGCGTCTATCCCGAGCTGTACATCATCGACTACGATCCGGCGTCGAAGGAATTCAGCCCGGTCTTCCATCTGCCGCTGGTAAACACCAATGCGGCCATTATCACCGACATTGACGGCGACGGCGTGAACGAACTCGGCATAGCGCTGGTGGACAGTGTTGTCTGGTATCGAAAAAATATTCCCTACACCGGTCCCGAGCCGCCTCGCGGTATCACCGTCGAGTACGTGAGCGCAAGCTCGGCGCGCATCGAGTGGACCATCGGCGCTGCCGCTCCGGAATATCGCGTGTACAAGGGTGCCGACGCGGGTTCCATGCAGTTGTTCGGGACCTTCCCGGGGAGCGTGTCCTTGCTCGATCCCGCCCTGGTCGAAGGGCAACCGGTGCTCTACGCCGTAACCGCATTCAATCCGGCTGCGACGCCGCAGGAAAGTCCCCGCGTGTATGCCCGCATGCTGCGGCCGCATCAGACGCCCGTGGTGGACTCCGTGGTGTACGCTCAGCAAGGACAATTGCTCGTGTACGTCAGTCAGGATATGGGCAGCCAATTGCCTTCGCCGTCGCTGTTCAGGCTCGACGGCGCACGCGAGCCGGTGAGCGTCGCACTCCTCGAGCCGCGGGTGTTGCTTCTGTCCTTCGGCACACTCAACGACGGCAGCTACGGCCTGTATGTCACCGGGTTGCGTGATGGCGAGGGCATACCGTTCGATGACGCTCTGCTGGGACCGATAGAGGTGCGTACGCCCGTCATTAATGCATGCTACATCGAACGTGTGGAGTTTCTGCCGCCGCGCTCGTTCCGGGTGACCTTCAGTGCGCCGGTGGAATCCGCCAGCGCTTCGGCCGCGGAGAATTACGTATTCGAACCCGGGGGTGTTGCGGAGACGGCCGAACCCGATCCCGAAAATCCGCGAGTGGTGTTGCTCGCGGTGCGAGGGGATATGCCCATCGGGGCGTTGGGGAAGGAGTACGTGCTGTCTGTGCGTAATGTGCGCTGCTCTTCCGGTTCAGTGATCGGCGACGGCCCCGGTTCCACTGCCGGCGTGGTACTGAACCGTCAGACGTTGGATGAGGTGTTCGTGTATCCCAATCCGCTACGCCCGGAAGACGCGCAACAGTTCGTCACCTTTGCCAATCTCACACCGCAGGCGGTCATACGCGTGTACACTGTGTCCGGAATGTTCATCCGCGAAGTTGTGGAGGACGATGGCAATGGCGGCGTGGAATGGGATTTGCGGGACAGCAACGGCCAACTTGTTCCCGGAGGTGTGTATCTCTTTCGCGCGGAGGGGAAGGACCTTTCCGGCCGGGCCGTTGATCCGAAACTCGGCAAATTCGCCATCATCAGGTAGCGTATGAAAACGAAGACGCAACAGACCCGCGACGCATCTGAAGCCATCTGGACTCCCTCCAATATGTTGAGTATGCTTCGTATGCTCATGGCGCTGCCCGTCGCTCTCCTCCTGCAGGAGCCCCGGGGCAACATGCATTGGATTCTGATACTCGGTGCGGCCGCGTATGCATCCGATCTGCTCGATGGCTGGCTGGCCCGGCAATTCGGGGGTGAAAGCAAATTCGGCCGCATCATCGATCCGCTCGCGGACAAGGTGTTCATCACCGTCACGGCGTTGACGATGATCGCCGTCGGCATCGTGCCTTTGTGGTTCGGCGTCGTGGTGGTGGTGCGCGACATCATCATATTTGCGGGAGGAATGCATTTGCGCGCGAAGAGCGGCGTGCTTGTGCAATCCACCATGCTCGGTAAGGCGACCGTCGTATCCATCGGCGTGGTGCTCGTCGCGGCGCTGTTTGCCGACGGTCGGCAGACACTCCTGACGCTGCTCATGCTGCTCAGTCTCGGCTTCATCGCCGCATCGCTGTACAGTTACGGCGAGCGCTATCTTCGTCTGATCAAGCAGGCGCGGAAGCGATAATTCATCCAACTTCATTTCCGGCATTGACATGGGTTTTCTCGACAAATTCAAACTCTCTCGTCTCATGGACGGCCTCGCGAAGACGCGCGATTCCGTCATGGAAAAAGTCACGCGCGTTATCAGGGCGAAGCGTAAAATCGATGATGCACTTCTGGACGAGATAGAAGAAATTCTGCTTCTGGGAGATGTTGGCGTCGCGACCACCAGCACCATCATTGACAATCTTCGCGATCGCGTCAAGCGCGAACGCTACGAGGATGCGGGGGAATTGCATCGTCTGTTGCGCGAAGAGGTGGCGAAGCTGTTCCGTGAAAATGACATTCGCACCGACGGCACGTCAATCGAGGTACCGGCGGGTGTGTCGCCTTTCGTTATCATGGTCGTAGGCGTCAACGGCGTTGGAAAAACCACGACCATCGGCAAGCTGGCGTTCAATTATCGTTCCTCCGGCAAACATGTCATTATCGGTGCCGCGGATACCTTTCGTGCGGCCGCGAATGAGCAACTTGAAATCTGGGCGCAACGCGCTGGTGTGGACATCATACAGCAGCAGCATGGCTCCGATCCCGCCGCTGTCGCATACGACACGTTGCAGTCGGCCCTGGCCCGCAAGGCGGATGTTGTGATTATCGATACCGCCGGACGGTTACACACCAAGACGAACCTCATGGAGGAACTGAAAAAAATCAGGCGCGTCATGAGCAAACTCATGCCCGATGCGCCGCACGAAGTCCTGCTCGTCCTGGATGCCACGACAGGGCAAAACGCGATACAGCAGGCGCGCCAATTCGGTCAGGCCGTGGACGTCACGGGTCTCGTTGTGACAAAGCTGGATGGGACGGCGAAGGGCGGTGTGGTGATCGGCGTGAGCAGCGAGCTGTCCATACCGGTCAAGTACATCGGCGTGGGCGAGCAGATCAACGATCTCCAGGTCTTCGACCACGACGCCTTCGTCGCCGCGCTGTTCGGTGATTTGCGAACGGAAGACGTCAGCACGGTGGAAGAGTAAGCCGCAACGGAGAGGGCCATGTTTCTTCGCAAACCACAGCATAAGCGTTTCGAGTATCTTCCACGTTACTACGATCCTTCCAGGGACGAAAGTGCGCGGGATCGGCGACGCATCAAGTTCGAACGGACTGTCCGGCGCGGAAACCACCGCCCGTTTATCGTCATCGTGGCGATGTTCATTCTCGCATATATTCTCTATACGATTCTCCGGTAAATCATGCAACACTCCGCCCCGTCATCTGGAATCCGCCGCCTTCCCGATCATCTCGCGAATCAAATCGCGGCGGGGGAGGTTGTGCAGCGGCCGGAGTCTGTCGTCAAGGAACTGGTGGAGAACGCCATTGACGCCGGTGCGGAGCATGTAACCATTATCATCGCCGGTGCAGGCAAGACGTTGATACAGATCATTGACGACGGCAGCGGCATGAGCGAAGCCGATGCGCTGCTCGCCTTCGAGCGTCACGCGACAAGCAAAATCGCTTCCTACGAGGATCTCGAACGCATTCACACCTTCGGCTTCCGCGGCGAGGCGCTGCCTTCCATCGCCAGTGTCGCCCAGGTGGAGCTGAAGACCCGCACCGTCCATGAAGACACCGCGACGCTGATCCGCATTCAGGGTGGCACCGTGGAAGAACAAAGCAGAACGGACGGAGCGACAGGCACGTCCATCACCGTGCGCAATCTCTTTTACAACACACCCGCGCGGCGGCAGTTTCTGAAATCGAATACGACGGAATACCGGCACATCGCGGACAGTGTGCAGCGCTTTATCCTGTCCTATCCCAACGTCCGCATCACATTCATTTCGGATGGACAGACGGTGTTCGACGCCTTTCCCGGAACCCTGCGCGAGCGCGCGGCGGCGGTGTTCGGCGACAGGCTTGCCGAATCGCTGATCGAAGTCGGCGAACAAACCGATCTCATCACCATCAGCGGTTTCATCGGCCGGCCGAGTTTTGCGCGAAAGACCCGCGGCGAACAATACCTGTTTGTGAACGGGCGTTATGTGATCAACCGTCTGCTCAATCATGCCGTGGTCAGTTCCTACGAGAATATGATCGCGTCGGGCGAGTATCCGCTGTACGTACTGTTTCTCAATGTGGATCCCCGGCAGGTGGACGTCAATGTGCATCCCTCCAAGCTCGAGGTGAAGTTCAGCAACGAGCGGAACATATACACCATACTCAACGCCGTCATCCGACAGAGTCTCTTTCACAACGACCTCACACCTTCCATCGAGTTTCGCGACCGGGAAGGAGACGGCGGTTTATCGCTCGGCCCTGAGGATTTTTCGCGTGTGCGCATGACATCGCCGGATCAACATGGCGCACCGCAACCGCGCTACGACTCGTACGCCTCGCTCTCGCGCGGAGAGAGCGGCGGATGGACCGGCCCCCGCGAAGGCGCTGCGCAGGGAAGCCGTATGGATGCCACACAGATCGACGACCTGTTCCGTTCATTGAACATCAGATCATCCACGCAACTGCCGGATCAGGAAGCGGAGACCGTGATTTTTCCCAGCGAGCAGCCCGTGTCCGACACACGCTTTCTCTGGCAACTGCACAACAAGTACATTTTCGCACCCATCAAATCCGGTCTCATGATCATTGACCAGCACGTGGCGCATGAGCGTATCCTCTATGAGCGCGCGTTGTCCGCACTCGAACACGCGGCCCCATTCTCGCAGCAACTGCTGTTCGAACACAGCGTACGCGTGTCACCCGCCGACCACGCGTTGTTGCATTCCATCAGTGAAGAACTCGGGCAGCTTGGATTCATCCTTCGCATGGGTCGCCAGGATACCGTGACGGTGGAGGCCGTGCCCCAGGACGTACGTCCGGGCATGGAAGAATCCATTCTCGAGGAGATTCTCGAGCAGTACAAAGAATACCAAAGCACCGGCACGACCGACGTGCGCCACAATGTGGCCGCCTCGTACGGTTGCAGGACGGCCATCAAAGCAGGGGATAAAATGACCGCACCCGAAATGCAAACGCTTATCGATCAGCTCTTCGCGACATCGAATCCCTACGTCTGTCCCCATGGACGCCCGATCATCATCAAGCTCTCACTCGACGAAATCGACCGCCGCTTCGGCCGGACGAGTTGACGTCGGCAACAGCGTTGGAGTCAGTCATGCACAGCACTACCTATCAACCCAAAAACAAAATCCGTCTCGTGACCGCCGCGTCGTTGTTCGACGGTCATGATGCCAGCATCAACATCATGCGGCGTATCCTGCAGGCCAGCGGAGCGGAGATTATCCATCTCGGGCACAATCGTTCCGTCGCCGAAATCGTGGATGCCGCCGTGATGGAGGACGTGCAGGGGATAGCCATCTCGTCGTATCAGGGCGGGCATATGGAATTTCTCAAGTACATGAAGGATCTCCTCCGCGAGCGCGGAGCCGGCCATGTGAAGATTTTTGCTGGTGGTGGTGGCGTCATCGTGCCTGAGGAAATCGCCGAGCTGCACACCTACGGTATCGATCGTGTATTCTCGCCCGAAGACGGACGTGAGCTCGGTTTGCAGGGCATGATCAACATCGTCATGGAAGCCTGCGACGCACCTGCCGGGACGCATGACTCTCTGGCACTGCGTGACGGAACGCTCTATGCGGGTGACCGTGAGCTGACGCAGCTCAACGGAGAACTGCGCGGCAATATTCCGCTGCTTGCAGGCGCTCTCTCCTTGCTCGAAGAGCATGACGATGTTGCCGTGCGTATCGAAACCGACCGGAAGGTCCCCATCCTGGGCATCACCGGCACGGGTGGAGCTGGAAAGTCGTCGCTTACGGACGAACTTGTACGGCGTTTCTTACGGGAACTTCCCGACGTGCATGTCGCCATTCTCTCCGTTGATCCATCCCGTCGGCGCACAGGCGGCGCGCTGCTGGGCGACCGCATCCGCATGAACGCGATCAGCGCCACAGGATCATCGGGCCATGAGCGCGTGTACATGCGTTCCTTCGCCACACGCGCCGCAAATACCGCCACCTCCGCTGCGCTCTCCCGTGCCATCGCTCTGTGCGCCTCTGCGGGTTTCGACCTCATCATCGTGGAAACCGCCGGCATCGGACAGTCCGACAGCGAAATCGTGGATCTCGTCGATGTCGCGATGTACGTCATGACGCCGGAGTACGGAGCACAGACGCAGCTCGAGAAAATCGACATGCTCGATCTGGCGGACATCGTCGTACTGAACAAATTCGAAAAACGCGGCGCGGAGGATGCGCTGCGTGACATACGCAAGCAGGTCAAGCGGAATCGCGGGCTGTGGGATACACCGGATGAGGACCTTCCCGTCTTTCCGACCATCGCCAGTCAGTTCAATGACGCGGGCACGAACTGGTTGTTTCAGAATCTGCTGCGGAGTATCAATCGCAAGACAGGCAGCACCTGGGAAAGCGCATTGGGAATGGAGCAGCGTCTGCCCGACAAGGCGGCCATCATACCGCCGGAGCGTTCGCGCTACCTGTCCGAAATATCCGACACCGTGCAGCAGTACAAGCGTTGGGTGGCGGAACAGGCGGATTTCGCGCGTCAATGGCAGCAGCTTGAAGGAGCGCATGCCGCCCTGCTCGCGGCGGGCGCACGCAGGGAGGTGCAGATATCGGGAGAGGAGGGACTGGTGGAAATCGGCAGCCGCGAACAGCGTCAGGACCTGCTCGACATACTCCAGGCACAGATCAGCTACTTCCGCACGCGCGTATCGCCGGAAAACCGCGACCTGCTCGAGAAATGGGGCGCCGCGCGCGAGGCCTACCGGCGCGACACACTCACCACGCGCGTACGTGACAGAGAAATCGTGACGGAATTGTTCCATACCACCTTATCCGGAACGCGCATCCCCAAGGTATCTCTGCCCACCTACCACGACAGGGGAGACATCCTCTCGTGGATACTGCTGGAAAACGTCCCCGGGAGTTTTCCGTATACGGGCGGTGTGTTCCCGTTCAAACGCGAGGGCGAGGATCCGACGCGCATGTTTGCCGGAGAGGGATCGCCGGAGCGCACGAACCGCCGTTTCCATTACCTGTCACAGGGACTCGGCGTTGCGCGCCTTTCCACCGCCTTCGATTCCGTGACACTTTACGGCGAGGATCCCGACGAACGACCGGATATTTACGGCAAAATCGGCAATTCGGGCGTCTCCATCTGCACGCTCGACGACATGAAAAAGCTGTATTGCGGCTTTGACCTCTGCGCGCCGACTACGTCGGTGTCCATGACTATCAATGGTCCCGCACCGATGATACTGGCCATGTTCATGAACACCGCCATCGATCAGCAGGTGGAGAAATGGCTGGTACTCAACGAGCAGTTCGTTGCGGCGCAGCACGCGATCGACGCGTGGTATGCAACGCTGGGCATGCGGCGCCCGGTGTACACCGGCGCGGGTGAAGCAGGCGAGATCCTCTCCGCGCTCAACGACAAACACCAGTTCGGGAAGGGTGGCGCGGTGCATCGCTACTTCGGACTCGGGACGCTGGGCGTGAGCGGTGACTTTTTCGTACGCGAGGGCATTCTCCCCGCCGATGTATATCAGGCTATCACCGCTGATACCATGAGTACGGTCCGAGGCACAGTGCAGGCCGATATCCTCAAAGAGGATCAGGCCCAGAACACGTGCATTTTCTCCACCGAATTCGCCCTGCGCATGATGGGCGATATTCAGGAAAACTTTGTCCGGAACAAGGTGCGGAATTACTATTCCGTCTCCATCTCCGGATATCACATCGCCGAAGCCGGCGCTAATCCCATAACGCAGCTTGCCTTTACACTCGCGAACGGCTTCACCTACGTGGAGTACTACCTGTCCCGCGGCATGCACATCGATGATTTCGCGCCGAATCTGTCCTATTTCTTTTCCAACGGCATCGACGCGGAGTACTCGGTGATCGGCCGCGTGGCCCGCCGCATCTGGTCCGTGGCCATGAAACGGTTGTATGGCGGGAACGACCGCTCACAGAAACTCAAGTATCACATACAGACCAGCGGCCGCAGTCTCCATGCCATGGAAATCGATTTCAACGACATCCGCACGACGCTGCAGGCCCTGTACGCCATTTACGACAACTGTAATTCACTGCACACCAACGCCTACGACGAGGCCATTACCACACCGACGGAAGAGAGTGTGCGTCGCGCCCTGGCGATTCAGCTCATCATCAACCGTGAACTGGGGTTGGCCAAGAACGAGAATCCCCTTCAGGGCGCCTTTATCATCGAGGAACTCACCGATCTCGTCGAAGAAGCCGTTCTGGCCGAATTTCGCCGCATCTCCGACCGCGGCGGTGTGCTCGGAGCGATGGAAACCATGTATCAGCGCGGCAAGATACAGGAAGAATCCATGCTCTACGAACACCGCAAGCACAGCGGCGAGCTGCCGATTATCGGTGTCAACACTTTCCTGCGGCCGGAGCATCTGAGCGGGCAGCAATCGCAGCCCACCGAGCTGATTCGCTCGACCACGGAAGAAAAGGAACAGCAAATCGGGAATTTGCGCGCCTTCCGCAGCCGCAACGCCGGGCAGAGCGCCGACGCCCTCCTGCACGTACAGACGGCCGCCGTGCAACATGCCAACGTATTCGACGCATTGCTCGCATGCGTTCGCGTGGCGTCGCTCGGACAGATCTCCGCCGCGCTCTACGAAGTGGGCGGCCGCTACCGGCGGAATATGTAAATCCGAACGCGCAGCACGCTCCGAAACCCACGCCGCGAAAGCGGCAGACCCTACGACCAGACGAAAACACCACTGTAACCGAAGCTCATTGGAACACGCATGACAACTCCTGATCACAACCGACTGACAGCCGCTCTCGGCCTCGATTTTCCCCTGATCGGATTTTACGACGTTCCCGACACCACACCATTTGCTCCGTTGGTCAAACCTCGGGGGTGCCTTTTCGAACATGCCCGCGACTGGCGCCTCGGGTATTCCGTCGCGCTCTCTGCGAAACACATCGGCTGCAGAGGCGCAGGGTACTGGCTGTGCGGGGTGCAGACCCGTACGACCGAGCAACTGGTCACCTTCCTGCGGGAAGAGGAGGGCCTGAAGGATAGCGAAGACACAACGCGGACGTGGCTGGAAGAACAGACCCCGTACACATTGGAAAACAACTATATCGTTGTCGGACCATTGCGCTCGGACAGCTACGAACATCTGCGCACCATCACCTTTCTTGTTTCCCCCGATCAGCTTGCCATGCTCATCACGGGAGCGGAATACCGCAACGCCGGGACGTCCGTGCTGACGCGTGCGCCTTTCGGATCCGGCTGTATGCAACTGGCGCCGCCGCTCGAGGGCGCGGATGCCGTTGCGGCCTGGATCAGTCTGACGGATGTCGCCATGCGACGCTACGTCGCGGACGGGATTCTCGGCTTCACCGTCACCAGACCGGTGTTCGAACAACTCGTTTCCCTCGGGGACGACAGCTTCCTCGACAAACGCTTCTGGACCGAATTGCGTGAAGCGCGAATGCAACATCAACCCTGAGACGTCTTCGCATCACACAGCGCCACCGAAACCAGAACACGTTTCGGTCGCTTTACCTTTTTTACAAGGACGGACACCATGAAAATCCTTTTTACCGGTTCGACCCGTCTTTTGACGGATTGGCTTGAGGTCTGCCGCATGCACGAGTGTATCGTGTACGGAAAGGGAATGAAGAAAAAGCTTCCCGATGACGTAAAGAAAATCCATGCGCTGGACGAAGCGCCGGACGTTGATCTGATCATCGATCTGCATGTGCGCGACTCGCGGAAGTGGCGGCTCATTCTCGACGACATCATGGCGGAGGTCAGTCCCACCGCGCCCATGCTGTGCAATACCATCGCCGTCACCGCCACCGAAATAGGCGCGCACACCAATCAGCCGGAACGTATCATCGGCATCGCCGCGCTGCCGACGCTGGTGCAATCGGACGTCGTCGAAATCAGCTACCCCTACAAAACAGAACGGCTGCACGAACAGCTGCTCACCGAGTTTTTCGCGAGCATCGGCAAACGGCATGTGGTCGTCCGGGATGAAATCGGCATGGTCACGCCACGCATTCTCGCCGTCATGATCAATGAAGCGCTGCTCATCATGCAGCAGGATATTGCCGGCGAAGACGATATCGAAGCCGCCCTCGCCGTCGCGCTCGGTGGCGAGGGACCCCTTTCCTGGGGCCGACGCTTCGGATGGACAAACGTGTACAATCTGCTCTATGCCATGTACGATGAACTCGGCGGCGAGCGCTACCGCCCGGCGTCACTGTTGCGAAAAATGGCGATGGTGGATGAATAGAGTTCAACGTTAAACGTTAAACGAAGAGTACATTGATATCCTTGTGATCCGTGCGGATTGACGAGGAATCCGGCGCCGTTTAACTTTTAACGTTTAACGTTTAACCTCCCCCGTGGTGAGTTTTTGCTGCACCCGCTCCAGATCCTGCGACAACCTGCGCTGACGCAGGTCGCGGAGCGCGGCGCTCAACGGATTTGCGGACCCTGTATCCAGGAGAGTGGCGACAACCGCAGAACCTGAGAGCACTATACCTCTGCATCGTGGGTGCGCTTCCGCAAGCCGCAGCATTTCTTTCGCGCCATCGAGGGAAGGTGTTTCTTCGCGGAGCTGGGGCTGCCAGGGGAGAATGCCGCTCGTATAGCTGTCCGCATCATCCGCGATGCAATATATAGGCGTACGCCCGGCGTCCGGAGCGGAAAGAACATCGGCCGCCATGCTTCCGTTGTTCGCGGAGATATAAGCACCGTCACAATGCGGCATGTAGATCGCGGGGGTGCAGCCGGACCCGATACGGATTTCCACTTTTCCGTCGTAAGCCGTGTGCAGTGCGGTGAGCAATTCGAGCCACTCCGCCGCGGAAATGGACGGATCGCCGAAGACCCCGTCCAGGAGCAATGCCTCCGCGCCGCAATCGTTTGCGAACACCGCCATCTCGGTCACGAGAGTACGGTAGGTGAGAAAAAATTCTTTCGACAATGCAGATCCTGGCCGCGACGTCAAAGTGCTGCCGTTCCAGTACACCGGGGCCGCGATGACGCGTACACCGGCTGCGCGCAGGGCGGAGATTCGTTCGGCATGCCGGCCGAGGTCTTCGAGACCGTACTCGGCGCGTCGTGCGGTCGGCGTCCAGAGAGGAATGCGGTACAACACCCATTTCACACCGTGGTGTTCCAAAACGCGCGCGATTACCCGCGCGTCCGGAAGCATGTACAGGTCGTCCGCAGGGAGCTGCACGGCGATGCGGAAGGCTGCCACGGTCTCCTCCTTCGGCGGCGGCGGTGTGCTCGCGTCGCCCACGGGACCGCTGAAGTCCAGTTGTCCGAGCATGTACACAAGCGCAAGAAGCATGGCGGCAACGATGAACACTGCGGCGCGCCTGCCCCGTTGTAGTTCCTGCTCCTGGTTACGCATCGATCTGCTCCGCCTGTACCGTGTGGGCGAGTTCGGTTTCCATCTCTTCGAGCAGTTGCTGCACCTCTTCCGGCGTAGTGATACCGGCCGCGATAATGCGCACCTGTTTTCTGTCCTGCTCCAGACGCATACGATGGGAATTCCGCAAGACCCACTGCATCAGCGGCTGCAGATGCCGGTCGTAGAAGGGTTGATCATCCTCCGGCGGGAGCGCAATATTCAGTCGCTCTTCTTCGAGCGTCACTCTGCTCAGACGGATACGGGCCGCAATGAGCCGGAGACGCACGCTGTAGAACAGATTCAGCGCTTCCTGGGGAAGCACGCCGAAACGATCGCGGAGTTCAGCCTCTATGCCATCAATATCGTTCGCTTCGTCGCAGTTGTACAACCGCCGGTAAATATCGAAACGCTCGGTGGCGTTGCTGACGTATGGATGCGGCAGGTACGCATCCAATCCCAATTCCATGAGTACATCGGCGCGGGGACGGATTTCCTTTTCGATTTCCTCAAACAGACCGGAGAATTCCTGCTCCTTCAGCTCCCGCACCGCCTCGTCCAGCATGGACATGTACAGCTCGAAACCGATTTCCGTGATGAAACCGCTCTGCTCCGCACCCAGCAGATTTCCAGCACCGCGGATTTCCAGATCGCGCATGGCGAGATGAAAGCCCGTACCGAGTTCGGTGAATTCCTCTATCGCCTGCAATCGCTTGAGCGCGTCGCGCGTGAATTTCGCGCCGGGCGGAACCAACAGATAGGCGTAGGCCTGTATGTTCGACCGGCCGACGCGGCCGCGCAGCTGATACAGCTCCGCCAGGCCGAAATGATGCGCCTTGTTGATGAAAATGGTGTTCGCGTTGGGAATGTCCAGACCCGATTCGATGATTTTCGTCGCCACCAGCACGTCGGTCTTTTTCTCGATGAAGCGCAGCATGGCACGCTCGAGATCTGCGGGCTTCATCTGTCCATGCGCGGTGCCGACACGCACGCCAGGGAGATAACTGCGGATGGTGTCCGCGAGATGATCGAGATCCGATACGGCGTCATTGACAACGAACACCTGTCCGCCGCGCTGCAACTCGCGCTGCACACCTTCGATGATGACGTCCTTTTCGAACGGCAGAATATGCGTGATGATCGGAAGCCGGTTCTTGGGCGGCGTTTCGATGACGGAGAGATCGCGCGCGCCGAGCAGGGAGAAGTTCAGGGTACGCGGTATCGGTGTGGCCGTCATGGTGAGCGTATCCACCGTTTCGCGTAACTGGCGGAGCTTCTCCTTTGCCGCAACGCCAAAACGGTGCTCTTCGTCCACAATGAGCAAGCCCAGATCCTTGAAGCGCACATCCTTGCTCAACAAGCGATGCGTCCCGATCAGCACATCCACAGCGCCGCGCTCGAGTTTCTGAACCACGTTGCTCTGTTCTTTTTTCGATTTAAAGCGCGACAGCGATTCAACGCTCACGGCATAACGCGAAAGACGGTCGCGAAAGGTGTGAAAATGCTGTTCCGCGAGAATGGTCGTGGGCACGAGCACCGCCACCTGTTTGCCGTCCGTCACCGCCTTGAACGCCGCGCGGACGGCCACTTCGGTTTTTCCGTAGCCCACATCGCCGCAGACCAGGCGGTCCATCGGAGCGCTGTCCTGCATATCGCGCTTTACCTCCGCCGTCGCCGCCGCCTGATCAGGTGTGTCTTCGTACATGAAGGATGCTTCGAGTTCCTTCTGCCATTGTCCGTCCTCGGAGTAGGCGAAACCCGTTGCCATCTTGCGTTTGGCGTACAGTGTGATCAAATCGCGTGCGATATCCTTGAGATAGCGCTTGGTCCGTTCTTTCGTGCGCTCCCATGCGCCGCTGCCCAGTTTGGAGAGCGCGGGTGCGGCGCCCTCCTCCGAACTGTATTTCTGCAGTTTGTTGATGTAGTTGAGATTGACGTAGAGCACATCGTCATCGGCATACACGAGCTGCGCGGTCTCCTGCAAGCCGCCGTTGACATTGATGGTCTTGAATCCGGAAAACCGCCCTATGCCCTTATCGGCGTGCACGACAAAATCCCCGGGACGGAGTTGACGTATCTCGCGCAGCGAAAGTCCTTTGACTCCCTTTGTCGCACGGCGCTGCACCCGTCGTCTGTTGAAAATCTGATGCTCAGTCAACAGCGCCACCCGCAATCCCCGGTGAATAAATCCGCTGGCGAGGGGACAGTAGTGCACGGTATAGCGCGGCGGCAAGATCTCCTCTTCCTCGTCCTGCATCGCGCTGTGCAGCAAATCCTCGAGGCGCTCTGCCTGCGTCTCGGAATCCGCAATCAACAAAGGCGTGATGCCTTCGTCGTTGAGCGCACTCATCGTTTCCACAAGCCGGCGCACAATGCCGTTCAGCGAAGGCTGGCTCTCCGCACCGGCGTGAACGATCGGGAGATCGGGGAACTCCACAGCGGAAGTAATGAGTGTTGCATGCGTCGAGCGCAGTTCGTCGAGCAGCCCGGGAGCGAGCGTTTCCTCCGCATGCGAGAGCAGCTCGAAGCCGTCGAGCATGAGCACGGCGTCAGGAGCGAAAAATGCGGACATGCGGTTGAGCGCCGTCCCTTCTTCGTCAAGGAAGAGCGATGCGACGAAAGCGACCTCGGTGAGCGTCGCGGACGAGCGTTGATTGATGGGATCGAATTCACGGATACTCTCGATCTCATCCCCGAAGTACTCTATGCGCAGCGGATTGTCCGTCCCGACCGGAAACACATCCACGATGCCCCCGCGCACGGCGTACTCGCCCGTGCTTCCGACAAAATCCACCTGCTCGAAACCGCCGAAGGCCAGGGATCGCACCAGCTCATCCTGCCGCGTGGAATTTCCGGGTGTCAGATGCACACTCGACGCACGTATCGCTCCGACGCTCGGAAACTTCGTGCAGACACTGTGAACGTCGGTGACTACGAAACGTACCGGGTGCTCCGCGAGTGAGCGCAGGGCATCCGCATTTTCGGCGAAACTGCTTGCAATGTTGCGCACCGCTTTTTGCGTCGGGGAGAATCGCTCACCGATGAACAGGACGTCTTTTGCGCCCAGAAGCAATTCGGCATCACTCCAGATTTCCTGCGCCCGATCCGCGTCAGGACAGACCACCACCAGTTGCCTGCCGAGCCGCCGATACAAACCCGCCAGGACGATGCTCATGAACGATCCTGCGGCTCCGCGTAACTGTGCGCCGCTGCCCGCGTGTGTCACGACCTCCGCCAACGCCTCGACGGCGGCGACGTTCAGGAGGGGAGCAAGTATCGCGGTATCCGGTACCGCTGGCGCAGTCGCCTGACCGGCTGTGTGTTTCATTCCTGTATCCCGCCTGCGGTATCCGCCTCGGGACAGAGAGAGCGGAGGTAGGTGTAGTCGAAAATCCCCGTGTGATGGCCGTCCTTCCAAAACAGCTGTATGGCGTAATGCCCCTGCTGCATCACCTTGTCAAGCGTCAGCATGTCGCCGGCGAACAACGGGATATAAAAAGGACCCTTGCTCTTTTTCTCTTCAACACAGGTGGCGCAGGGACAACTTCGGCGCAGGAGCGGCATACCATAACGACAGACGAGGCCGTCGGACCAGGTGACTTCGAGTTGCCGGTCTGCGTTCAGACGTATCGTGATCGGGACGATTCTGTTCATAGGATTTCTGATCGGGTGCTGTGATGGAGCGTGCGTGCCGGGAGAGGCATCGAACACGCCGCCGGATGCGTGCTGCCTGTGCGTGCGTGGCCGGGTGTACGAATACGTCCGGTCCGCGGATGTTCATTGCCTTTGAGGGCCATTCGCTCTATTTTTATATGTTCTAACGTTCTCGACACCAATTGAAGCATTCATGCACATCCTGGAAAAGTTAGACGCCATCACGGCGAAAAACAAGAGCCTCGTTTGCGTCGGTCTCGATACCGACCCCGCGAAGCTACCCGCCCACCTCCGCGGACGCGACGATGCGGTCATCGCCTTCAACCGGGCCATCATCGAGGCCACCGCCGATGTCGTCCAATCCTACAAGCTGAATCTTGCGTTTTACGAAACCCTGGGACGTGACGCCTGGCACTGCATCCGCGCGACGCTGGATGCGATCCCTTCCGACGTGGTCACCATCGGCGATGCGAAGCGCGGAGATATCGGCAATACTTCGACGATGTATGCCAAAGCCCTGTTCGAAGATTTCACCTTCGATGCGACCACGGTCGCTCCGTACATGGGCTTCGATTCCGTCGAACCCTTTCTGCGCTATGAAGAAAAGGGAATCTTTTTGCTGGCGTTGACTTCCAACAAAGGTTCACGCGATTTCCAGTATCTCGAAATCGGCGGCGAAGCACTCTACCGCCATGTCGTACGCACCGCCCTCGGATGGAATACCGCCGGCAATCTCGGCTTTGTCGTGGGCGCGACGCACCCGTCGGAGTTGCGGGACCTTCGCGCGATGGTCGGGGATGCGCCGCTGCTCATTCCGGGCCTGGGCGCCCAGGGTGGGGATACCGAGGCCTCCGTTAAGGCGGGAGTGACTGCCGCTGGCGGGCGCGCCGTGTACAATTCCAGCAGAGGTATCATTTTTGCCGGTGACGGCGAGGATTTCGCCGATAAGGCGCGCGAGGCCGCTCTGCTGCTCAGAGACGAAATAAACGCACACCGGCCTTCAGCCGCATGAAAATCGCCTATCTCGATATCATCTCCGGCATCAGCGGCGACATGACGCTCGGCGCACTCGTACATGCAGGCGCATCCTTCGATGCGTTGCGGGATGAACTGCGCAAGCTTCCGCTGGAGGGGTACGAGATGACGCTCACGCGGGTCCATCGCTCCATGATTGCCACCATAAAAATCGATGTGCTGCTCACCGAAGCCGGGAGGACGGAAGAGCTGGCGGTCCGTGAGTCCCTCACGGAAGCTCCGCACGATCATACCGATCATGCGCACACGCACACGCACACGCACAGCCATGCGTCGCATGTTCATACCCATGGCGGACAGACCGACAGCGGCATGGTGCCCGTTGGCGATGTGCCGGCCATGCCCCATCGGCATGTGACGAGGGCCTGGAGCGACATTCGGGCGCTGATCGAACAGAGCGTGCTTTCCGCGCGCGTCAAGCAGCGTGCCCTGGACATATTCAGCGCGCTGGCGCAGGCCGAAGCACAGGTGCATGGCTGTGCAGTGGATGATGTGCATTTTCATGAAGTGGGCGCGGTGGATTCCATTATCGATATCGTCGGTACGGCGATCTGTCTCGAGCTGCTCGGTGTCGAACGTGTCTATACCTCGGCTGTGCGGACAGGCAGCGGGGGGCATATCGATACACAGCACGGCGTCATGCCCGTGCCCGCACCCGCGACACTTGAATTGCTCCGGGGATATCCGATCGAACTTACGGACGTTCCCTTTGAACTCACTACCCCGACAGGCGCCGCCATCATCGCGGCGTCATCAAGGGGCGTCATGCGTGCATCGGAGTTGCTCTCCATTGATGCCATCGGCTATGGCGCCGGCAGCAAGGAATATCCCGGACTCCCGAACGTTCTGCGCGTGCTTATCGGCAGCATCGGCGAGCCCTTCGACAACGAAAGCGGGATGGACGCGGGCGACACCGTCACCATCCTTGAATGTTCCATAGACGACATGAATCCGGAGGTCTACCCCTGGGTGATGGAGCGCGTCCTCGAGGCCGGCGCACTCGATTGCTGGACGCAGAGCGTGGTGATGAAGAAAGGGCGCCCCGGACAGGTCCTCACCGTCCTAGCTCCCTTGGAAGCTGCCGATGTGCTTCAGGACCTCCTGCTGCGTGAAACCAGCTCCCTCGGTGTACGCAGGCACGAGGTGCGGAGGCGCAAACTGCATCGTGAAATCGAGACGGTGGACACGCGCTACGGACCGATTCGCGTCAAACGCATCGGTACGGGCGAAAGGATGCGCCGGGTACCCGAATTCGAGGAGTGCCGCCGCCTTGCAGGTGAACTGAATCTTCCGTTACTTGACATTTATCGCTCTATCGAACACGACAGCAATCGCGATTGACAGAATGACTTTTCCACGGGCACTTCTCATACTTCTTTTCCTGTTCTCGTTCCGCGGCTTCGCGCAACAGGAGCCGGAGGTTTCCGCCGAGCAGGTCCCGGAGGACTTGCAACAGGAGATCGTCGAGAAGTATTTCGAGGACAATCCCATACATACCATTCTGTACACACGCTACCGCACCGAGACCATCATTCTCCTCGTGCTTATCGCCGCCTCCATTCTGGGAGTACGGAATTACTCGCGCATACTCGCTCGACAGGAGCAGCGCGTGTTCGACGCACTGCAGAGCAACGCCGTCATCATTTTCGACCGTTCGTCTGACCTCAGAATGATGAACCGCGCCGCCCGCCTGCTGCTGGGACTCGATGATTACGTTTCCATGTCCGAGGTGTATTCCTACTACCTGAAAAACGCGCCGTCCCCGGAAATCCTGCAGGTCTTCGAGGAAGCGCAGAGCAGCAGATACGCCGTGGAACGCGAGGTCGTGTTCAATCACGGGAAAGTGATGCGTACGCTCATCGTCAAGGCGTATCCGTTTTACAGCGAAACGAAGCGGCTCGACGGGTATATCATGATCATCGCCGACATCACCGAGGCGATAGAGAAAGACCGGCGCGTCAACTGGTCCGGCGTAGCCCAGCATGTCGCGCACAAGGCGAAAACACCGCTGTCCACCATCACTCTCACCGCGCAGCACCTCGAAATGCTGCTCTCCGAACAGCGAGACGGGACAGGGGAGGAAATGACGAAGTATCTGGACCGCATCGTGAACGAGTCGCGTAAACTCAACGAGATCGTACACAATCTGACACGCCTCGCCAACAAGGAGCAGATGAATCTTCTGCCCAACGACGTCAACATCATCCTCCAGAACCTCGCCGACGAATATCGCGAAAAGTCCACGCGCAACATCGAAATCATCACGCATTTCTACCGCAACCTGCCCAGGGTCGGCATAGACATCGCGCATTTTCCTGAAGCTATCGGGAATCTGCTGGACAATGCCGTGCGGGCCATCGGCTCGCGCGACGGCAGAATCATCCTCGCCACAGCCCCCGGGCAATGGATCAACCGCCCCGGCGAGTATGTGGAAATCACCATACAGGACACGGGCGCGGGAATGGACGAGGAAGTCAAAAAAGGAATCTTCCGTCCGTTTTCAACACACAGCAAGGGCGGCACAGGACTGGGACTCGTGATCGTGCAGAAAATCATCCAGGAACATCAGGGTGAAATCACGTTCAACTCCTCGCCGGGCCTTGGCACGACGTTTCAAATTCGGCTGCCGGTCACTAAATACTGACGTATCATGAACGAAAAACCAATCATTCTCATTGTCGATGACGAAGAAGACTTTTGCCAGACCGTCTCCGACATTCTCACACACTCGGGCTATCAGACCGTCGTCCGCCAGAATCCCGTCGAAGCGCTGGAAATGCTGCACGTGCAGACGGTGGATCTCGTGCTGCTCGACATTCTGATGCCGCAAATGGACGGACGGCAGGTACTCACCGAAATCGTCCAGAACTGGCCGGAAATTCCCGTGATCATGATTACCGGACAGGCGTACAACGTCCCTGTCGCCATTGAAACGGCGAAAAAGGGCTCTTACTCCTTCCTCGCCAAGCCCATTGACCTCGTGCAGTTGAAGGAATCCGTCAAAGAAGCCATCGAATCCAAGAGGCCCAAGGTGGTCTCCGGGACCATCGAAGAGGTCATGCGCGAAATCGGGATCGTGAGCGCGAGCAGCGCCATTCAGCAAATCATGGGAATGGCCGAAAAGGTGGCCAAGACCACCGTGCCCGTGCTCATCACCGGTGAAAGCGGGGTCGGCAAGGAGGTCCTCGCCCGCGCCATTCATGCCATGAGCCCGCGCCGCGAGCGTCCCTTTGTTTCCGTGGATTGCGGCACACTCACCGAAACGCTGCTCGAATCCGAGCTCTTCGGTCATGTCAAAGGATCCTTCACCGGCGCCATGGCCGACAAGAAGGGCCTGTTCGAGATCGCGGACGGCGGCACCATTTTCCTCGACGAAATCGGTAACACCAATACGACCTTTCAGCAGAAGCTGCTCCAGGTGCTCAACAGCGGCAAGGTTCGCAGGGTAGGGGATCCGTTGGATCGCGATGTGGACGTGCGTGTGATCAGCGCCACCAACAAGCATCTGCTGCATCTGATACACGAGGGGACGTTCCGCGACGACCTCTTCTACCGGCTCAACAAATACGACATCCACATCCCGCCCTTGCGCGAACGGCGCGAGGACGTCGCTCCTCTCGTACGGCATCTTCTCGCCAAGGCCGCCCGCGAACACAGCCTGCAGGACCACTTCTTCTCGCCCGCGGCGCTCGATTTGCTCACACGGCAGGATTGGCGCGGCAACGTGCGTGAACTGGACAGCGTCGTGACCAAGCTCGCGATTTTCGCCGAAGCCGAGGAAATTGACGTGCACACCGTAGCGCATGCGCTCAAGGCCGAAATTCAGGGGAAGCGCGCGTTCAAAGTTGACACGCGTCCGCTCATGGATCAGGTGGAGGAGTTCGAGAAGAAGCTCATCATCGAGGCCCTGCGCGCGAACAACGGCAATCAGACCCGCGCCTCGGAACAGCTCGGTGTCGAGCGCACCAACTTCGTCAAGAAAATGCGCAAGCACGGTTTGAATAAGGAAGATTTTCTCTGACGCTCTTGCATTTTCCGCCCGGATGGCGTATATTTATATACCTCTTGAACAGAGGTATTTGCGGGAATAGCTCAGTTGGTAGAGCGCAACCTTGCCAAGGTTGATGTCGCGAGTTCGAGTCTCGTTTCCCGCTCTTCACCGGACAAGTTACATGCTTGTCCGGTTTTTTTTGCGTCCAGCTGTTCATCGGGAATTGATTCACAATCGTACATCGTACATCGTACATCGTACGTCGTGCATCGTCACTCGTTTGTCCGCAATTTGACGCCTCCGGTTTCCCAGCGGGCGCGGACGCGAAGTGTGTCTTTGTAACGGAGGAAGGGTTCGGGGGCGAGCAGAGGTCTGGCTCTTCCTGGTGAGTAGCGGCCGTTGCTGTCGAGATCAAGGAAGGCCTCGATTTTATACTGTCCCTCGGGGACGCGGGGAAAGGAGAAGCGTCCGCTGGAATCCGCGACAGTGTGGCGCTCCGTGCCGCCGTCCTTCACGTCGCGCAAGGTGATGTGCGGGACGCCCCTGAGGCTGTCACCGGCAAAGCTGCCGGAAACGCTGCCGAAATTGCCCGCCTTGCCGGAAGTGAAGGGAAGGCAGTACAGCGTGTCCGCCATGGCGCGGTCCGTAATCTCGTCTCGTATGCTCGCCAAATCCAGGCACAAGCGGTACGCCGCCGCTTCATCGAGCACGGGATGCGCGATTTCCACGCGCGTCATATCGGGTTGCAGAATGGTGACGGGGAGTTCTTTGCCTGTGGAATCGAGCAGGCGCACCGACACATCCGGGCGTACCGGCCGCGAAAAACGCAGCAGGAAAACGCTGTCGGTGGGTACTCCCTGCGCGCCATCCTTTGGGAAAATCTCGAGAAATGCCGGTCTTCCTGTGTCGGGCAGGGCGCTGCCGTCAAAGTACTGCGCCTCGGCGCGTAACGGATTTCCGGCCGCATCGCCGAGAGAATCGAGCTGCAATCGGAAACGTCCCTCACGCATCGGTTGCGCGAGAAACACATCCCAGCTGTGGCGTCCCTGCAGCGCGCGGTGCACGCTGTGCACGGGCAGCGGTGTTCCGTCGGCGGAGTCGTACAGCGCGACGCTGCCTGAAGGAGGCGGGAAAGGCTGCACATCTTCGCTGAAAGCAATGCGGAACTGCCGCATGTTGACCGCCTGCACGCGCTGCACGAACGGCGCCGTAGTGTCCTCCCGATGCAGGGTAAAACGCAGCGCCGAGGGCATGCGGCTGCTGTCCGCCGCAAACACGTCGCCGGCTGGGATGCCGATTTCATCTGCTTCGACGTCGTAGAGCTGATTATTGAGATTGTCGCGCACGGCGAACACCCGATACCATCCTTCGCGCAGATAGGAGAGGCGGAAGCGTCCGTCGTCGCCGGTACGGACGACATAGTCCGGGCGATGACGCGCGGGATCGAGCGTATCACCCCGTCCCTCGTGCAGCAGATAGGCGAACACGGATATCCCGGCCGGCTTCGCATCGCTCACGCTGCCTTCGATCATACCGGCGTCGAGACTGTCGCCCGTCGAGAACGCCAGTTGCCAGCTTCCGTTCATCGCGTTGCCGGCGCGCAGATCTTTGAGATTGCTGCCGACGGTGATGACGATGGTTTTATCGTCGGGCAGTTCATCCGGAAAGAGCACTTCCACTTCGCGTGCGGACCAGTCGAGTTCGGGCTTGCCGTCCAGCAGGGGAGAGATGTGCAGGGCCTCGTCGAAGGAGCGCTTGTCCACGCGTTCGTTGAATTCGATCACCACACTCCGCCCGCGAAAGTTGACGGTGCCCGGAGCGGGTGTGCTGTTGCGTACATACGGCGCCTCGGAGTCCGCGGGCCCCCCCTCGGGCGGACGCTGCGTGGCGCAGGACGCACACAGCAGCGCCGCGAGGATCATGGATCGGCGGAAAGCGACGTGTTGCGGTTTCAACGGATATCCTTGCCTTTAGCGACTGTTATCGGCCGCGCGCCGCTGTAGTTTTCGGTACACGGCCACGGCCTTGAGGTGTTCTTCGTAATTGCGGGAAAAGGTGTGTCCACCACTTCCGTCCGCCACAAAATAGTAAAATCCGTGCTCCTCAGGCCAGAGGGCCGCGCGGATGGCGCCGACACCCGGATTGTTGACCGGTCCCGGAGGCAGTCCGCGGTACATGTAGGTGTTGTACGGCGAGTTGATGGCGAGATCGGAATACAACAAACGCCGCGGACCGTCGGGGATGATGTACTGTACGGTCGGATCCGCCTGCAGCAGCATACCGCGCCTGAGACGGTTGTAGTACACACCGGCCACGCGTGCGCGCTCCTCGGCAAGACGCGTCTCGCCCTCCACAAGCGACGCCATGGTCAGCACCTGATGCACGGACAGACCGCGCTCGTCCATGCGCGCAAGGAATTCGGCGGTGAACTGCCGCCGCATCGCAGCGGCCATGCGCGCAAGCACCTGACGCGGCGTCGCGTCGAATCGTATGTCGTACGTATCCGGCAGAAGATAGCCCTCGAGTTGCCGGACATCGAGTCCGAGACTGTCGATGAAATCGCGGTCCCGACTCAACGCGATCACATCTTCCGCATCGAAGCCTGCTTCCTTGGCCAGCACCGCCGCGATGCGTCTGATGGTGAGTCCTTCGCGAATGGTGACGCGTACGGCGGCCTGATGACTGCCCGCGACGAGAATCGCCAGGATGTCGGCGGCGGAGGCGCTCTCCGGAAACTTGTAATACCCGGATTGCAGCCGGCTCGCCGACGAGGAAAGCCGCGCCATCAGCATGAAGACGTATCTGTCACGCAGCACGTCATTGGCCGCGAGGGAGTCGGCAATGCTGCCGAGCGTGCTTCCGCGGGGAATGTCCACGGGGCGTAGTGCGCCGCTGCGATACGGAAGGAGGCTGGCGGAAAAGAGATACAGCAGCGCGAGCACTGCGACGGCCGCGGCGAGGACGAGACTACGGCGTTTCATGGAACAACGTCCCTGCCAGGCGCGCGAATGCGGGGGCCTGCGGCTGCTTCCGCGCACGCGACAGGCGGAAGGATGCAAGCAGCGCAATCATCGCGGCGTTGTCGGTGGAGTACACGGGCGGTGGAATGAAAACGCGTTTGCCGATGGCGCCCGCCCGTGCGCGCAGCGCCTTTCCGAGACCGGCGTTGGCCGAAACACCACCTGCCACGGCCAGATCGCGAATACCGAATTCCGCGGCGGCGCGGAGCATTTTTCCGACCAGTATATCCACAACCGCCTGTTGAAAGCTTGCGCAGATGTCCCGCAGTTCCGCATCCGTCAGACGCAGGATGCCATCCACCGCACGACGACGCAGATGATACAGTACCGAGGTCTTGAGTCCGCTGAAGCTGAAGCGGTACCCCTCTTCATCCAGCAGCGGACGCGGAAAGGCGATAGCGGCCGCATTTCCTTCTTGCGCAAGGGCGTCGATCAGCGGTCCGCCCGGGAAGCCGAGTCCCAGCATTTTCGCCACTTTGTCGAAGGCCTCGCCCGCCGCGTCGTCTATGGTGCCGCCCAGCAGCGTGAGGCGTTCCGTGTCGTGCACGAGCACGAGCAACGTGTGTCCGCCCGACACCGCCAGCGCGAGGTAGGGGAAATCCGGTTTCTCCTCACCCAGGAAGGCCGAATACAAATGCGCTTCGACGTGATTGACGCCGATGAACGGCAGCCCGCGGGCGGCCGCGATGGCCTTGCCTGTGTTGAGGCCCACCAGCAAGGAACCGATCAAACCAGGCCCCTGCGTCGCCGCCACGGCATCGACGTCTTCGATCGTCACTCCGGCGTCGTCCAGCGCCGCCTGAATGATCGGAACGATGGCGCGAAGATGTGCGCGCGAAGCGAGTTCCGGCACCACGCCGCCGAAATCGGTATGGAACAGTTGGGAAGAAATGATGTTCGAGAGCAGCGTTCCGTCCCGCAGGACCGCCGCGGAGGTTTCGTCGCAGGAAGATTCGATACCGAGAATGGTCACGACGGCTCAGGATCCTTTGAAGTACTGCAGAGGATTCGGGACGACGACGCATTCCTCGGCGATGCGAATGGAGCCGTCAATAACGCCATCCCTGCGCAGATCGTAGAAGCGCGGCACCAGTTTGTCGCGCAGCACCGTTGGTGTCAGCGGATTGATGTAAATGTTCGTGCCGCCCTCGAAACCCGCAGGTGTGTTGATGCGCAACTTGACGAATACATGCCAGGGAATTTTGAAGATGGAATCCATGGGCGTGTGATGCCATTCCTCGTTCACGGAGATGTCTCGTCCTATGGCGGCATGCACCGCACGCACGAGATCGCTCATTCCGCGCACCTCCTCGGGGGTATGGTCGGACGGACGCGCATTCACCGATTTGGAAAAAATTTCGACGGTCGGGAAGCGGTGGCCTATTCCGACAAAGGCGAGGGCGTAATCGTTTTCAGCAAAAATCAGATTGTTATACCCGGCGAAATTCGGTCCGTACGTGTTGTACACGTTTTTATCCTGCACCACGAGTTTGATTTTCCGCTCCATTGCCGCTCCCCATTCGTCAATGGCGACAATTTGCGTGTGCAGATGATCGAAGGTCGCCCCGGCCGGCTGCAGCCAGTTCTTGAACACACTGATGGATCGCACGTAGCGGTTGTTGGCCACGATATCCTGCATCGCGTCAATGATCAGGGCAAAGTACTGGTAATGCTCATCGGCGCTGAGGTCGCCGGTGGAGCACAGCTCATCGGTACTTTGCGCATCGGGCAGGTAGTGACGATCGGCGATGATCAGCTCATGGCCGCCGCCGAAATGTGCTTCCGCCAATTTGATCTTGTCATCGAGGGAAATTTTCGAGATCTCTTCATCGGATTTTCCCTGGCGCCCGAGTTTATAGTCCACGATACCGAGGACGTGTTTCAAACCGGTGGGATTGCCCAGATACTGATCCATCCAGACACGGTTCTTGTTCGAGAGCTTGTAATTGTAATTCCGTGTCCAGTAGTCCACGGAGAGGATTTCGAAGAGATTCGATATGCGGCGAAAGAGCGGACGGGTGTGCGTGTAGGCGTCGGGAGCGACCTGATACAGCGTCGTAAAACCGTCCCCGGTGTGCACGACACGGGACTTTTCCGGAGCTGTTTCAAAATAGCGGCTTATGCAAAACGCGCAGTAACCTTCTGGATCCTGCTTATCGAGCAGGGGGGCGGCGATGTCGCGTTGCGGCGATCCCAGCGGCTTGTCGCCACGGCCCGGTACCGACCATACTTCGACGCCGGTGAACGGGTTCACTTGTTTCACCGTTCCGTCGGCCATGGTGTTGAAATAGAAATGGTAGTCCAACCCGCCTCCGGTAACTCGGTTATGGATGGGCTATGTGGTCAGGGAGAAGATCGTGAAGCGACTCCCATGCAGGGAAGGCCGGCTCAGCTTTCGTCGGACGTACGCCGGGCGCGACGGACGGCCTTTTGCTTCTTCATGCGCTTCTTGATGGACGGCTTCGTATAATAGGCGCGGCGCTTGAATTCCTTGAGAATGCCCGAGCGTTCGTATTTTTTCTTGAAACGTTTAATCGCGCGGTCGATGGGTTCGTTTTCCTGTACAATAATGCCGATCAAGCTGAACTCCTTTTGTTTTGTGAAACGATTTCTGAATTCCATTCAGATTTGAAAAATAGTGATCATCATGCTCTGAATCAAGTATGAAATCGTGGAATCCTGCATTTTCGATACGTTTCGCCGCCAGCGGATCGTCGGTCCGTTTCGAGGTATCGTGGAAACGCCGCGGGTCGTGCCTGCGGAACGGCGTCGCTCGCGTTCTTCGGCGGGCGAACTGTTGAGACGACGCGCCTGAGTCCGCGTTTCCCTGGTCCGGCGGCTGCCACATCGCCGGCGCGTTGTATCTGTGCCCGCCCCGTGCGTACCTTGCATCTGTGCCCGATGCGGAACGTTGTATGAAAAAAATCACAGAAAAAACTCCCCCCCGCGATGATGAGGAATCCAAAGTGAAGTTCTGCCTGAACTGCGACGATATGGATGATCTTGCGCTGAGTTCCGAAGCCGATGACCTGGCGCAACTACAGGATCGTTTCGAAAACTGTGTGCATACCGGTCGCTTCGACGGGGATGTCTGCTCGCGCCTTTTCGTCGCCGACGATGATCTGAACGCTTCAGCGCTGTCGGACGATGATGACGATACGGAGTGACGGGGACCTATGAAACGCGGCGTTTGCACCTTGCTTTTCCTGTGTTGTTTTTCCTTTTCCGTGCGCGCACAACACCGCACGGAGCATCCCGCCGGACGCCTTCTCTTTCCTCCGCTTCTGGCGCATCACGTCGAACCACGTATGGGCGCTCTGAAACTGAACGGCGAGGATCGTCTGCGGCTGGACATCGGTAACGCGGTGGACCTGTGGAATTTTTCCAGTGAGAGCGGCGAATCGCTCTTCGCCGTCGGCGCAGATTTTTTTACCTGGACCTCTCTCCGGCAGGACAAGGACTTCCATTTTCCCGTTGACGCGGTGGATTATCTCTTCGGAATCAACGCCTCCTGGCGTATGTCGATGGACGAGCAGCTCGTCGCCGGAGCGCGTCTCCGTCTCAGTCATATCAGTGCGCATCTTGTGGACGGCAGTTACGATAAGAGCACTGCCGCCTGGAGAGACGGAAGAGAGCCACTGGTGTACAGCAGGGAGTTCGTTGATCTCGTTGCGTCGCTGGACGTCGGCGATAACCTCCGATGTTACGCAGGCGGACAATACATCTATCACATCGATCCTGCATATTTGGGCAAACTCGGTGTGCAGGCCGGCGCGGAGGCCTTCTACGTCGATGCTTTCACGGACGGGATACATTTGTATGCCGCGTACGATTTTCGCACCGTCGATGTGCATGCGGTCACAGCCGCCCACGCGTTGCAGGCCGGGGTGAAATTCGGTCAGATGCGCGGAACGGGACTCAATGTGTTCGTAGCCCTGTATCACGGAAAAAGTCAGCACGGGGAGTATCACGACCTCACCTGGTCGTACTGGGGACCCGGCTTTACCGTTGATTTTTGAAAAATCGACATTCATCTGTATCATTCTTTTTTTACAGCCTGATCGAAAGAACAGACCATGCGACTCGCCGGGTTTTATCATGCCGCACTATCACGCTCGCTCTCGCGATTACCCGCACTGTTGCCCGGCGCGCAACATCGGCTTGCTGATACCTCTGCGGTTGCCGTCACGATTGACGACGGTCCCACGGCGAAAGGCACACCACCCTTGCTCGAGGCGTTAACGCAAAGCGGTATCGCCGCAACCTTTTTCTTCACCGGTATCGAAGCGGAGCGTCATCCGAAGCTGGTGCGGGACGTCGTGGCGCAAGGCCATGAAGCCGCGTCCCACGGATACACGCACGATGACCTGTTTTTCGCATCACGCGAGACGGTGCACCGCGATATGCTCCGTTCGCTCGACGCCATCGAGCAGTGCTGTGGCGTACGGCCGCGCTGCTATCGGCCTCCGTACGGCAGGATCAATCCCTTTCACATGGACATCGCCACCCGGCTCGATTGTACCCTCGTGCTGTGGAGCCGCATGCCGAGAGATTTCGACACCAGGCAAAAAGGCGCGGCGTTGTTGGAGAACCTGCGCTCCGTGCGCGGCGGGGATATTCTCGTTCTGCATGACAACGCCAGCACTCTGGGGCGACTGCCGGCGCTCGTGCATGCACTCGCACGACGCCTGCGCGAAACGAATCTGCGCGCCGTGCGCCTTTCCGACGGAGGCGATCGGTGATGATTCCGGTAACGATTCTGACCGGCATCCTCGCGCTGTACCTTCTCAAGGTGGCGTTGTTTCTGCTGGGCTCGAAACGGGCGAGCAAGCCCCAGCGCAGCGTGGCAACTCCTTCGGTGTCCGTCATACTGGCGGCACGAAACGAGGAAGCGAATATCCACCGTTGTCTGCGAAGTCTGTCCGCGCTGGTCTATGAAGGCGATCTGGAGATATTGATCGTCAATGATCAGTCCACGGATGCGACGCCGGTGATCATGACGGAGTGGGCGGCGAAGGACAGCCGAATACGGATGATCAGCACGGAGGGACAGGTTCACGGTTTGAAGGGAAAGACCAACGCCATCGCGCAAGCGATCGAGCGTTCGACCGGAGAAATTATCCTTACGACGGATGCCGATTGCGAAGTACCGCGAGACTGGGTGCAGCGTACCGTGGAGCAGTATGACGCACACACGGGGTGCGTCTGCGGCTTTACCATGATCACTACGGATGGGTGGTTTTCGGGTATGCAGTCGCTGGACTGGGCGTATCTGCTCACCGTGGCTTCCGCCGGTGTAGGATGGAATCGCGCACTCAGCGCGGTTGGAAACAACATGTCCTACCGCCGCGCGGTGTATGACGAGGTGGGCGGCTATCAGGGCGTCGGTTTCAGCGTCACCGAGGATTTCGCATTGCTCATGGCTATCGCGTACAAAACATCCTGGAAAGTCCGCTATGCGGCCGAACCCTCCACGCTTGTCTGGAGCGCTCCCTGCCCGAATGTGCAGGATTTGTACAGACAAAAAAAGCGTTGGGGCAATGGGGGATTGGACAGTCCGCTTACCGGATTTATCGTGATGAGTGTCGGCTTTTTGATGAACCTTGCACTCCTGTTGTTACCGTTGTTCGGTTTACCACTGTGGGCGTGGTTCGCCGGATTCGCCGGCAAGTGCATGGGCGATGCGGTGTTGCTGGCGTGGCCGCTGTCGCGCTTCCGGCGCATGGACCTCTTTCGCTATTTCCTGCACTTCGAGCTCTACTACATCGTGTATGTGACGGCGTTGCCCTTCGTGGTGCTCCTTGGCGGTAAAGTGGTCTGGAAGGACCGGAAACTTTGAGCTTCCAGGACTGGTTGTAGTAGTTTTATCCATCTTCTCAAGTATTTGAGGTGCAATGATGAGAGTCACAGCATTCGCAATACTCGCATTGGGTCTCCTTACGCAATCTGCGCACGCGCAATCGGATCAACCGCTCACTCTGGAATGCACACGCACGGGCGTGGCACGTTCCGAAATCCGCTCCGTGACGGAAGGCGCTCCGCATTCGCTCGTCACAACACCCGTGAATCAACTTGGGGAGCATATACCGGACCTGGGACCGGCCGACTTCCGCATCGCGAAAGGAAAGAAAATCGCCACCATACATGAGGTGAAAGAAATCACCGCGGTGGAGAATACCGTGATGCGGGTGATACTCATGGTGGACAACAGCCAGTCCATGAGTCCATGGTTGGGGATCATGCACAGGACGCTGGAAAAAACCATCGCGGGACTTTCGCCTGCCGTGCGCGTATCTGTGCTGTTTTTCCGTGAGGGCGAGAATGCCGCTCCCGTGTTCCATCACAACGGGAAGCCCTTGCCGATGGTCCGCCTTCCGTATACCTATGATAAACCCCGCGCGGTGGAATACGCGAAGCGCATGCTCGTCGAAAGAAATCTGACCCGGAATACCTATCTCTACGACGGCGTGTACGCCGTGCGGGAGCAGATTGCGGCCGATACAGGGAGGGTGGACCGGAGCTTCGCCATCATTTTCAGCGACGGCGAAGACAATAAAAGCATAGTGGATGCTCCTACCGCACTGAACGCGGCACATACAGGCACGACATACTTTACGATCGATTATCTGACAAAAGCGAACAGTTTTCTCGTCGAGCTAGCGAAGAACACAGGCGGCGAGCATTTTCTCGCGCGGAATGCCGAAGATCTGGGAGGCATCTTCGATGAGATCGCGAAGAAAATCGTCGCCAAAGGGTACACGGTCACCTACAGTTTCAAGCAGACACCCACCGCAACACTTTCCGCTTCGGCCAGAGAATTGGTTATGGAGGAGGAAATTATCCGGGAAACCTTCCCACTGCTCAATTATGTCTTCTTCGAGCAGGGATCGTCCACCATTCCCGAGCGCTACAGACGCCTGACCTCCGCGGAAGTGACGGCCTTCGAAGAGAGCGCTATCGAGGGCGGAGCACTGGATTTTTATTACAACGCCCTCAACGTCATCGGGAGCAGGATGAACGCATCCCCGGACGCACGCATTACCATCACCGGCTACCACAGCAACACGGGCAGCGAACGAAACGCGGGCCAACTCGCCAGAGGACGGGCGGAAGCGGTGCGCGATTACCTGCGGACGGTCTGGAATATTGACGAAACGCGGATGACCCTTGCCGCCGGCGCGCTGCCGCCCGTCGCATCGTCATCGCGCGACACGATGGGGCAAAGCGAGAACCGACGCGTCGAGGTCACTTCCGAGGACGCGCAACTCCTCCGGCCCGTTACCTTCGTGCGTCGTATAGCGAAGGTCATACCTGAATCGGTGCAGTTCACCACGACCGTGAACGCCGAGGAAGGCCTGGAGAACTGGCGTATCAGCACCGAACAGAACGGGGTGCTCTTCGATCAGCGGAACGGATCGCAGCACGAAGCGCGGATGACCTGGAATTGGAAGAACCGCGACGGCGAGCTGCCGGCCAGCAGCGGCGCATTGAGCACACGATTTCTGATACAGGACAAGGCGGGCGACAGCTACGTCACCGAACCGCTTTCCATTGCCGTACGAGAGATCAAACGCGAAAGCCGCAAGAACGTGATGGTGGAAGGCGGTATCACCGTGGAAAAAATCAGTCTCATCCTTTTTCCTTTCGATGTTGCAGAACCGGGTCCCCGCAATGAGCGCATCATGGACACGTATGTGTATCCGCGTGTCACGGAGGACGCAGGGATCACCGTCAGTGGCTATACGGACGTGATCGGATCGGAGGACTATAACCTGAAGCTCTCGCAGCAGCGCGCCGACGCAGTGCGCACCATACTGCTCAACCGGCTTGGACCGGCGAGCGCCGAACGCGTTCGTGCGGTGGGTCTGGGTGAAACGGCGCCCGTGTTTTCGAACGACACGCCGGAAGGGCGCTTCTACAATCGTACGGTCAGTCTGCGCATCGAGCGCGAGTAACAGCCGCCGGAAACGGAACAACGCCGCGCGGTGCTCCCCGCGCGGCGTTGTTCGTCAGAGGGAATCCTATTCTTCGATCCCCGTCGGAAGCGAAACACTGACGGTGACTTCGCTCATCGAGAGATCGAGAATGCCGTCGAGATGCTTGAGCATGGAAGCAAATTCGGCACTCATAACGTGCGTGTTCCATTGATCGAGACTGTCGATAAAGTATCGTGTGTAAAATGCCCCGGACTCGTCGTACAGTTCCTGGAACATCTCCACGCGGTTGGCGCCCCAGGACTGCAGCGTCGGCCACACGTGGCGCAATCCGCGGCGATAATCCTCGAGCGTCGCATGCGTCTTCAGCACATTGCGATAGGTGACGTAGTACATGACCGCACCTCCAGAGATAAAAAGTACAAGGTTACACCCGCAAAAGTACCGTTTCTCCGGAGAATAGCAAGTCCTAGAGCAGCAGCAAGCGGTGCTCGGCCGGGAAGGGGAGACAGGCATCCGAAATGAGTTTCAGGACATCTCTGCCATAGCGGTTCACAAACACGAGCACATTGATCTGACGTTCCTGCGGTTTTCCCTCAGGGACGAGGTACGCCTGCATTTTCGTGAGTTGCCGCGTCATCACCTCGTCCTTCTGCCGCCGATGCTGCTGCAGCTTTTCTTCGAACGTGGCGAGCGCGCGTTGGATGTTCCGCACTGTCGCTTCCGCAGGGTCGCCGAGATTGGCGTGCTCGGCACGTGCCGTGGCGGGTAATTGCGCGAGGTGCTGCTCGATGACGGCCGACAGTGTGCGGAAATCCATCTCCGGCGCCTCATCCGGTTTGTCTGATGTGGCGATGCGGAACATCTCATCGCTGTCCATGAACATCGCCGCGTAGGGGAGCAGGTACTTGCCGAACAGTTTCTCGATTTTACGTTCGACAATCGTTATGCTGCTTCGCGGAGCGATCAGCGGCATGGGAAGCTGAAAATGATCGTACGCCGGCTGCAGCTGTGCGAAATAGGCGACCTCGGAGGGACCTGCGACATAGCTGACGGTCGGAAGTATCGAGTCCTGGACGATGGGTCGGAGCAGCACATTGGGGCTGAAACGCTCCGGTGCGGTGTTCGCGAGTTCCAGCAGTTCCTCGCGCGAAAAGCGCTGGCGTGTGCCTTTGAGGAAAAAGCCCTGGTCGCCTGGTTCGATGGCGTAACGATTACCCTTGTGGATCATGAAGAGATTCACCGCACGGGGTTTGATCTGCGCGTGGTACCGGTCGTCGAGTTCCGCGCTTCTCTTGATCACCTCCTCGCCGGTTGTGGGATAGGTCTCGAGTTCCTGCAGTATGATCGGAGCGGCGAGTCGTTTTATTTCGACGTCCGTCGGATCGAGAAAAACGATACCCGCTTCGGGGAATAAATCGTTGAAGAGTCGGGCGAAGGCGACATGAAGCGGTACACCGGTCTGATAGTTATTGTCGAGCAGGGCGGTAATCCCGTCGCTGAATTCGGTACGGGGTAATTGTTCGCAAAATTCCCTGATCACCTCTTCGATGCGTTCGTCAAAGCTGATGGAAGCGACCGGGGCCAGGTTTTTCTCCTCTTCGTCCGCCGGTTGCGCATAGGTGACGCGGCGGAAATCATTGTCCGTGGTGATGAGGCCGGTATTGTTGATCTCGAGAAAATCATGGTCTTCGCACTCCATCCAGAACACCGGGATGAAGGAATACCCGGGAAACTGTTCCTTGAGCCACGCGGCGAGATGCATGGCTGTGAGCGCCTTGTACACCGTGTACATCGGCCCTGTGAACAAGCCCACCTGCTGACCGGTGACGACGGCACAGGTGTTTTCCCGCTTCAGCAACTCCACATTGCGCCACACCGCGTCGCCGGCGTGGAAGCGTTTGTTCTGCTCTACAAGCGTGGTGTACAGCGTCTCCCGCGGGTACTGCCTGCGTTCGAGCTGCTGCAGATGGGTTTCCCAGGCAAGGACGTCTGTGAAATGCCCCGTGAAAAATGCGGAAGCGTCTTCCTGATGAGCGACGTAGTCACAAAAAATGCGCGGACTTCCCGGTAGCGCGTCGAACGGTAGGGTGATCATGTGTGTCGGGAATAAGTGAGCAAAATCAAAATATACACGCGGAGAAGAGCAGAGACAAACCGATGAACGCGTGCGGTCCGCGTATTGTGCCAAACCCCGTACTGTGCCAAACCTGTACCGCCGTTTGTTTCTTAGGCACCCGGCAAATAAATTGATTTGCTTATGCTGGCTGATCGCATCGCGGACATAGAACGGAACATCCAACAAGCCTGTGCGCGTGTCGGACGGGCACGTAGTGAGGTCACACTCGTGGCCGTCACGAAAACGCAAGCCGTCTCCGTCATCAATGATGCCATCGGCCTGAATCTCACCGATATCGGTGAAAACCGAGTCCAGGAATACCTGGCAAAACGAGCAGATCTCCTGCCGCATCGGTTTCACATGATCGGTCATCTGCAACGGAATAAAGTTCGGCAAATCATCGGATTACCAGTTCTGATTCACTCGGTGGATACCCTCGATCTGGCTGCCGAAATCAATAAACGATCGCAATCCTTGGGCATCGTGACCGAGGTGCTTCTGGAGGTGAATACCAGCGGCGAGATATCCAAGGAGGGGGTGAGTCCGGATAACCTGGAGGAACTCGCCGTCGCGGTCCGACAGTTGGAGGCGGTCCGATTGCGTGGTCTGATGACTGTCGCGGCGTTTGAGGATGCTGAACGTCTCCGCCCTGCGTTCCGTTTGCTGAGCGTGCTGCGGAGCGAGCTGCAACGAAGTTTTCACGACGCGGCAATCAGCGAACTTTCCATGGGCATGACTAACGACTATCAGGTGGCGATTGAGGAGGGAGCCACCATTATCCGTATCGGAAGCGCCATTTTTGGTCCCAGACAATGAGGTGATGAGCATGGATGCAAATACTCTTGCGAACAAAGAATTCTCCACCTCCCGGAAGGGATGGAATCCGGACGAGGTGCGTCCGTATTTGCGTGCTCTCGCGGAGGAACTCGCCGCACTGGCAGACGAAAATGATGCCTTGCGTCGGGAAGTCGTTACTCTCGAACAACAACTTCGCCAATCCAAGGATACGGAAAAACGCATCCGCGCAATGCTCGGGGATCTGAAAAGCGCTTCAGAGCAACTTGCCAAACAAACCGAGGCGGGTGTGCTCGCTTCCACCATGCGCGTCGAGCAGGAGCGGAAAGTCATGATCGAACAGGCGAAACGTGAAGCGGATATCATTATCCGGGACGCCGAGCGTCGCTCCGAACGCATCGTCGCTCAGGGTAATGAACGCTATGCCCGCCTTCAGGAACAGATTGATTTGCTCGAAGCAAAAAAGATCGCTATTGTGACGCGCATCAGGTCCATTCTCCGCGCGGAGGTGGACTTTCTCGCTTCTTTTGAGCAGGGTGGACAGGGACGCGCGATTCGCAGTGCAATACTGCCGGGTGGAAAAACGCGCGAGGGAATCAATACCGACGAACTGCATGACATTATTCAACGTCTCGATCAATATGGAAGGACAGATGACTGAACTCCGCGCCATGATGGAGGATGCGGTCGCGTATATACGCTCCAAAACGCAGTTGACGCCCGACATCGGCATCATCCTTGGGACAGGTCTCGGCGGGCTTGTTCGTGAAATCGACATCGAGTGTGAACTCGATTACGCCGACATACCGCATTTTCCCGTCTCCACCGTCGAGTCGCATCACGGGAAGCTGATTTTCGGGACGTTGAGCGGAAAGCACGTCGTCGTCATGCAGGGACGTTTCCACTATTACGAAGGGTATACGCTCAAGCAGGTAACCTTCCCGGTGCGGGTGATGCACTCTCTTGGCGTGCGCACCTTGCTGATTTCCAATGCTGCCGGCGGTATGAATCCATTGTTCAGACGTGGCGATGTCATGCTGATATGGGACCATATCAATCTCATCGGAGATAATCCGCTGATCGGCGTCAATGACGATGCATTGGGCCCGCGTTTTCCGGACATGAGCGAGCCCTACGACAACGGTCTCATGCGTCTTGCGGAGGAAACGGCACTTGCGAACGGTATCGCGCTGAAAACCGGGGTATTTGTCGCCGTCGCCGGCCCCAATCTCGAGACACGCGCGGAGTATCGCTTTCTCCGCGCTATCGGGGCGGATGCGGTCGGAATGTCCACCGTGCCGGAGAATATTGTCGCGATTCACATGGGTATGCGCGTACTGGCGTTTTCCATCATTACGGATGAATGCTTTCCGGACGCACTGGAAGCGGTCGATGTACCGGCAATTATCCGGACAGCAAATGAAACCGAACCACGATTGCGCGCCATCATGAAGGGCGTTATTGCACGCCTCGAGGAGTGAACCATGGCAGCCGGCAAACGCGAGTGGATATCCATCGTCCGTATCGTGATGGTAATGACGCTGTTCTGCGCGGTCGTCATTGTAGCGGCGACGCGCTTCCGCCGTATCCCCTTCATCGGTGCACTGCCGGGCGATTTTGAACTTACGCTTCCCGGTCTGAATTTGTACCTTCCGATCACGACCAGCATCATCTTTGCCGCTGTCATCACGGCGATAGCATATTTCATTCTGGACTCATCCAACAACGACCAACCCTAATCTCATGTCACGTTTCGAACCCTTTCCTGAAAAATTCTCATACTCCGACATTGAACTCGAAATACTCCGCTTTTGGGAAGAACGGAGTATTTTTGATAAAAGCATCAGTGAACGACGAGACGGTACAGCCTTCACGTTTTATGAGGGACCGCCCTCCGTCAACGGTCGTCCCGGCATTCATCATGTGATGTCGCGGACGCTCAAAGATCTCGTCTGCCGCTACAAGACAATGACCGGTCATCGGGTCCACCGCAAAGCAGGCTGGGACACGCACGGTTTGCCCATTGAAGTGGCCCTGGAAAAGGAATTGAAATTCGAGCAGAAATCGGACATCGAGAAATACGGTGTTGCGGAGTTCAATCGCAAGGCGAAGGATTTCGTGTATCACCACATCGAGTATGCCGAAGGCTGGGGCAAGCTCACGGAGCGCATGGGCTACTGGGTGAATCTGGACGATCCCTACATCACTTGTACCAACAACTATATCGAGTCGTTGTGGTGGGCGCTCAAGCAGTTCTACGAAAAAGGACTGATTTACAAGGGCTTCAAAATTGTTCCGCAGTGCCCGCATTGCGAAACTCCGCTCTCCTCGCATGAACTCGCGCTGGGCTACGCCGACGTGAAGGATATGAACGCCTATGTCACCTTCCGCCTGCGCAATGAAGACGCCGCCATCCTCGTCTGGACCACCACGCCCTGGACCCTGATTTCCAACGTCGCACTTGCCGTCAATCCGTATGTCGAATATGTAAAAATCCGTACCGCGGAGCATGGAGTGCTGTATCTCGCGAAGGAGCGCCTCTCCGTCATCACCGAGGAGTACGACATCCTCGCCGAGATGCTCGGGACAGATATGCTGGGCATGGAGTACGAGCCGCTGTTCCACTATGTGGAGGTGGACAAAAAGGCCTGGTACGTGGTGTCGGGTGACTTCGTCACGACAGAGGATGGTTCCGGTGTGGTGCACATCGCACCAGCGTTCGGTATGGACGATTACGAGATGATGAAAAAGTACGACCTGCCGTTTGTATTGCCGGTAACACCCGGTGGGCGTTTTACGGATGAGGTCACGGATTTCGCCGGACGACTGGTCAAAACGCTCAACTTCTCCACGCACACGGAAGAAGGCGCAGATCCGGACATCATGCGCAAGCTCAAAGAGAATGGCCGTGTCTACCGTTCCTCGAAAGACTACCTTCACAGCTATCCGCATTGTTGGCGCTGCGACAATCCGTTGATCTATTATGCCCGCGACAGTTGGTACATTCGCACAACGGATTATGCGAAGCGGATGATCGAATTGAATAAGGAGATCAATTGGTGCCCGCCGGAAGTGGGCAGCGGACGCTTCGGCAACTGGCTCGAGGACAATAAGGACTGGGCGTTGTCACGCGATCGCTATTGGGGCACCCCGCTGCCGATCTGGGTGGCGGAGGATGGTTCCGACATGTTCATTGTCGGATCTGTGGAAGAACTCATGCAGGGCTTCCGTATCGTCGATGGGCAGCGTGTCGCTCCCTCCCGGGAGGATGTTGATTTGCATAAGCCCTGGGTGGATGAAATCTATTTCGAGAAAAACGGCCTGTTCTATCGCAGGACACCGGAGCTGATCGACGTTTGGTTCGATTCCGGCGCCATGCCCTTTGCGCAGTACCACTACCCGTTCGAGAATAAGGAGTTTTTCGAGGAGAATTTCCCCTCGGATTTCATCTGCGAAGGCATTGACCAGACTCGTGGCTGGTTCTATACGCTGCACGCCATCGCCGCGGCCCTGTTCGACAAACCGGCGTACAAGAATCTCATTGTCAACGAACTGGTGCTTGATAAAAACGGACAGAAAATGTCCAAGTCAAAAGGCAATGTGGTGGATCCTTTCTATGTGCTGGATCGCTACGGCGCCGACGCGACCCGTTGGTATCTGACGGTGAACAGTCCGCCCTGGCGGCCGACGATGTTCAATGAGCAGGACATCGAAGGGGTGCAGAAAAATTTCTTCCGTGCGCTGATCAATACGTATCAGTTCTTCACCATGTACGCCAATATAGACGGGTTCGACGCAACCGCCGCACCGGTACCTCTGGAACGACGCCCGGAAATTGACCAATGGATTTCGACGGAACTGCAGGTCCTCGTTCGTGATGTCCGTGCGGACATGGATGCCTATGATCCGACTCCGGCAGCGCGCGCGATCGCGGATTTCACGGTTGACCAATTATCGAATTGGTATGTACGCAGAAACAGGCGGCGTTTCTGGAAAGGCGCCATGTCCGAGGATAAGCTCGCCGCTTTCCAGACACTGCATGAGTGTCTCCTCACTCTGGCGAAGCTGATGGCGCCCTTTGCACCTTTCCTTGCCGAAACGCTGTACCAGAAGCTTACCGCCAGTATGGCCCCATCGGAACGTGTGGAATCCGTCCACCTGTGCCTGCTTCCCGAGCCGGGGTATATCGACGCGGCGTTGAAGGCCAAGATGCGAAACGCGCAACGTGTCGTATACCTCACCCGGGGACTGCGTGAGCAAACACGCCTCAAGACCCGACAGCCTTTGGCGAAAATTCTCGTCGCCAGCCCAGAACACGGTCTTGCAGACCATGTACGGGCGATGCATGACGTCATTACCGAGGAAACAAACATTCGCGATATCGAGATCATCGCGAATGACTCGGAGTTGCTGAAAAAGCGCGCCAAAGCGAATTTCAAAGTCATCGGTCCGAAATTCGGCAAGCAGGTGAAGGCTATCGCCGCACGTATCGCTGCGTTCACCACCGATGAAATCAATGCGATGGAACGTGACGGACAAACGACATTTACGTTGGACGGAGATGACATTGTGTTGCAGAGCGAGGATGTCGAGATCCTGCACGAGGATATCGAAGGCTGGACCATCGGCAGCGACGGCGGCCTCGTCGTAGCCCTGGACACTTCGCTCACGGAAGACCTCATCAACGAAGGTCACGCACGTGAGTTCATCAGCAAGATTCAGAGCCTCCGCAAGGACAGCGGTATGGAAGTGACGGATCGTATCGTCATCACATGGAACAGCGACAACGCGGAACTCGAACGGGCAATTTTGGAAACCGCGTCGTATATTTGTTCTGAAACGCTCGCTGTAAAAATCCTTAAGGCCACCATACCTGCGGGCAGCGGGATCAGGATGAGCGTCAACGATCTTTCCTGCGATGTGTATATTACCGCAGCCGAGATCGAGTAGCATTCAAACGTTCTCAATACGATTCTATTTTTTCGGAGTGTGTAGTATGGCAGCGAAAACGACCAGTAAAGCAAGCCCCGCGGAGAAGGCTGAGCCGAAGCCCGCGAGAAAGAAGCCCGCCGCAGAGGCGAAGGCTGCGAGTGACAAGGCCGCAAAACCTGCCCCGTCGAAGAAGGGCAAGACCGACGCCGCCACACCCGCACCCAAGCCGGCAGCGACAACGTCCGCAAAGAAAGCGACGGCTGTTCCTCCCAAGGGGAAATCCTCTCCGGCGAAAGTTGTCGCTACGCCTGCGGCAGGCAAGAGCAAGGAAGCGAAACCCGTACCCGCGAAGAGTACACCCGCCAAGGCGGTCAGTCCGAAAGGCAAGGACACTCCCGTGAAAGACGTCAAAGGAACGTCGAAGGCAAAAGCCCCCAAACAGGCTCCGAAGGCTGAGAAGACAGCGCCTGGAAAAAGCAAAACCACCGCGAAAGCAGCCGCGTCCAAACCCGTCAAGGACAGCACCTCGAAGGCCAAAGCCGCAAAGACAACGGAAGTGAAGGCGGCTCCCGTCAAATCGAAGAAAGCCGTGACCGCTGCTGCCCCGAAAGCGACAAAGGAAAGCGCTGCGCCGTCGAAAACCGCGAAAGAGAGGAAAGCCGCGCAGACCGCTGCGCCGGAGAAGAAATCCGCCGTCCCCAAACCGGCGCTCCCCGCCGCAGCCCCGGTGCGGAAATCCGCCAGGCGCCGTATCAAGGCCGATGCCGCCGAAGGCGAAGCCGGAGAGGGTGAGCCCAAAAAGAAGCGCAAGTACACCCGTCGGGCCAAGAAAGCGCCGGCACCCGTCCCTAAATATCAGGGCAAGCAGGTGTCTCTGCTGAAGAAAAAAGGGGTGGGGGACGCTGCCGCGGTAAAGAACAAACAGCAGCGCCTGTATTCACCGCAGGACCTCGAGTATTTCCGTGTTCTCATTCTCGACAAGATCAAGGATGCCAACGAGGAATTGCTCAGCATCGAGGATCGGCTCATGGATTCCGCCACGGGTGAGTACAACGAAGACAGCACCTACTCGCTGCACATGGCGGATCAGGGTACCGACGCAATGGAGCGAGAGAAGGCCTATCTCTTTGCGGCCCGGGAAAGGAAATTCATTTCGCATTTGACGGATGCGCTGCAGCGTATCAAGAGCGGAAATTACGGATTGTGCATCGTGTGCGGCGACCTCATCGAAAAAGGCCGACTCGAAGCGGTACCGCATGCCCGCATGTGCGTATCCTGCAAACAGGAAACGAAAGTCCGATGAAAGCAGACGGTATTCTGTGCTGAAAAACCTGCGTATTCTGTATGTCACTGCTGGCCTCCTGATTCTCGATCAGGTCACCAAGCTGCTCGTCAAAGGTGTGAATATCCCATCGTTGGGCATTTCGCACTATGGGATGACTTATGGTGAGTCCATACAGCTCATTGGAGATTGGCTGAAGATTACCTACATCGAAAATCCGAATATGGCATTCGGCATCGAGGTGGGGGGGAAACTGTTTCTTACCATTTTCGCCATGCTCGCGTCCGTAGCCATCGTGTACCTGCTTTGGAAGTATCGCAGCGAACGCACCGCGTTCCGCCTGTCGCTCGCGCTCGTCTTGTCGGGCGCACTGGGAAATCTGATCGATCGCACACTCTATCCCGTGCTGTACGGCACCGGTAGCTTTTTTGAAGGGAATGTCGTGGACTTCATCAATTTTGATCTTTTCATGATCAATCTCGGTTCATCGTCCTTCAAGTTCTGGCCCATTTTCAATGTGGCGGATGCCGCCGTATCGATCGGTGTTGTGCTGTTGCTCATCGTGGGCTTTCCGCATAAAGCAGCGGACGCGGACGCAGCCGTACACGCGCAGCGGAATACCACGCCTGATTCACAGTGATCCTTCAATCTTTGTCCTCCTGTCCATGAACGACGATATCTCGCCGGATCTCGACGACCTTCCTGTTTCCGAAGATGACGATGCCGCAGCGGTAACGGTGTACGAACTCCGCTCAGCGGCAGGGGCCAGGCGCGTGCGCCTGGATCAGTTTATCGTGCGGAGTGTGGAGAACGCATCGCGGACACGCGTGAAATCGCTTGTGGAGGCGGGTGGTGTGGAGATCAACGGACGCGTGGTGCTCAAACCTGGGCGTCTCGTCATTCCCGGCGATCTGGTGCGTTGCACGATTCCCAAACCACCTCCACCCGACATCGTCGCGGAGGATATCCCGCTGGACATTGTGTTCGAGGATGAGTCCATCATCATCGTCAACAAGCCCGCCGGCATGGTGACGCATCCGGCGTTCGCCAATTACACCGGTACGCTGGTGAATGCCTTGTTGTATCACACGAGAGAATTATCCCTCGAACGCGGTGAAGAGCGCGCAGGTATCCTGCATCGTTTGGACAAGGATACTTCCGGACTCCTGGCGGTGGCGAAAACCGATTTTGCCCATCAGTATATCGCAAAACAATTTGCCGCGCACGACATCGAAAGAGAATATCAGGCAATCGTGTGGGGTAGTATGCCGGAAAAGCGAGGACGCATAAGCGCACCTCTCGCGCGTCACCCCAGTGATCGAAAAAAAATGGCGGTGGTGGAGGGGGGAAAGGAAGCGATCACCGGGTATGAGGTGTTACGGGATTTCGGCTTCATGTCGCATATTCGATTGAAACTGGAAACCGGGCGCACGCATCAGATTCGTGTCCACCTCGCTTCCTTGCGTCATCCGGTATTCGGCGACCCCACCTACGGTGGCCGCAGGATTCTCTACGGCAATATCACCGCTCGCTACAAGCAGCTGATCAGCGAGTTGCTCGAGCTGTTGCCGCGGCAGGCGCTGCACGCACGCACCCTCGGTTTCAGGCATCCCGTTTCGAGGGAAATTGTCCGCTTTGAGTGTCCGTTGCCCGATGATATCGCGAAGGCCCTGACGATGCTCGAGGAATTCTCGGCGGAGTACACGTGACGATCCCGACGGGGCACGTGCGCCCTGTTGCGCATGCCCTCCGTATCCTCACGCTGCGGAACACAACGAAATGACGTACGCGGATTATCGCCATCTGCATCCTATATTACACCGGTCTGCGGAATTGGACACTCGATGCCAACAGTGAGGCGGGCGCACATATACCATTCGAAGTCACACGAAGGAATGAAGACAGCATATGGACAGCTTCGGTTGCTTGTGCTTGCACCTCACCGGCAGTCCGTAACGGCCCATCCGCTGAATCCGCTGTGTGGGCACCTTGTGTGCTATGTCGGAGGGCTGCGTCGCGGATGAGAAACGGTATCATGTTGTGTAAGATGCGCATCGAATCCGGCGGACATTGTGCATCGCGCGTGTCCGCAGCCCGGGCGCTCTCAGCACCGTCGTGTGGTTTCGGTGTACGTGTTGTTCGTCTGTCGCATGCACGATGGAGGGTGAAAACATTGCTGAATTCTTTCGGACTGACGGGTCGGTGAAGTATGCTGTTCAATTCGCTTGATTTTGCGATTTTCCTTCCCATCGTTTTTTTTCTCTACTGGTTCGCCGCGGGGCGCAATCTCCGGGTGCAGAATGCCATCGTCATTTGCGCAAGTTTCGTTTTTTATGGTTGGTGGGATTGGCGTTTTCTTTCACTGATCGTCTTCAGCACCGCGGTGGATTATACAGCTGGACGGGCTTTAGGGTGGACGGAAAATGCGCGTTCGAGGAGAATTCTCCTTCTTACCAGCGTGATAATAAATCTGGGTTTACTTTCGGTATTCAAGTACTATAATTTTTTTATCGAGAGTTTTGCAAGCGCATTCAGTGTGTTCGGTCTCGCTTTCTCGGCTTCGTCCCTCAACGTGATTCTCCCCGTGGGCATCAGCTTCTACACGTTTCAGACCATGAGTTACACCATTGATGTGTACAGGAGAAACATCGAGCCGACGAAGGACTGGATAGCGCTCACCGCGTACGTCAGCTTTTTTCCGCAGCTGGTAGCGGGACCGATCGAGCGCGCACGCAGTCTGCTTCCGCAGTTTCTCCGCGAGCGGCGGTTCGACGGTGCTTCGGCATCCGAAGGTCTGAGGCAAATACTCTGGGGATTGATCAAGAAAATGGTCATCGCCGATAATTGTGCCGCGTATGCAGATATGATCTTCGGTAGTCCGGAGACATATTCCGGAAGCACGCTGCTTTTGGGCTCGCTGTTTTTCGCGTTCCAGATTTACGGTGACTTCTCAGGGTACACGGACATCGCCACCGGTACTGCGAAGCTCTTCGGGATCACGCTGTCAAAGAATTTCGCGTATCCGTATTTTTCCCGCAGTATCCCGGAGTTCTGGCGACGATGGCACATATCCCTTTCCACGTGGTTTCGGGATTATGTCTATATCCCTCTTGGAGGCGGAAGAGACGGCGCTTGGAATAGGATCAGAAATATGCTCGTTGTCTTTGTGCTCAGTGGCTTATGGCATGGCGCGAATTGGACATACGTACTCTGGGGTATTTTCAATGCGCTGTTGTTCATACCCTCACGCTTGCGTCAGCCGGAGAAGCACCAGCTTTCTATCGTAGCGGCCGGACGTGTATTGCCGTCATTTCCAGATGCGGTCAAACTTCTGGGCACCTTCTTTCTTACGTTGATCGCCTGGGTGATCTTCCGATCGGAGACAGTCAGCTCTGCGATGATCTATTTTCATGGTATGTTCTCCTCGTCCTTATTCACTGTACCCCATTTCGTGGGCATGGGCAAGGCAGCGGTTGTTCTCTCGTTGACCTTGGGATTTCTCGTCGTCGAGTGGTTCGGTCGGGAGAATGATTTCGCAATACAACATGCATTCATACACAGATCGCGCGCACTCCGATGGGGTCTCTACATCTTGCTTGTTACCGTCGTATTTCTTTTTTCAGGCCAGGAACAGGAATTTATCTATTTTCAATTCTGAAATGAGAACTTTTTTATTCCGCTGCGCGCTGTTTGCCCTCAGCTTGTTTCTCTTCGACAAGCTGTTTCTGTTCGTCATGGAATATTCCCCTCGGACGGAAATAGACAAACGTCTGGAATTGATACTGGAGGGAGAAATGAACCACGACATCGTCATTCTCGGTTCATCCCGGGCCGCGCGAAGCATCATTGCGGGACACATCGATACGGCGACCGGTCACAGTACCTTCAATCTCGCATATCCCGGGTCGGATATCGAATTTCAGGAATTCGTCCTCAGAACGCTGCTCCGGTTCAACGCTGCGCCGTCTCTGCTCGTGCTCGCAGTCGACGATGCCGACCAGCTCAGGAAAAATGAAGTGGTAAAGTTCAGATATGACCGTCTGTACCCACTTGTCAAATACGATTACATACTCCGGGAGCTGATTGATCGAGGAGAAAAAAATGAGTGGATCGCGAAGGTTTTTATTCTCCACCGACTGTACTACGGCAATCTCGATCTCAGACAGAAACAATTCTCGCGTCTGGACACCATGTTGTCCTGCGGGTCCATGCCCGTCTCCTTCCGGGATGAACGTAAAGAACTACGATATGTCTACGCTTCCAACGAGTACGATACGCGTGAGGAATCGCCGTCGAAGGTGGCGGCCTTTACCCGGATTCTCGATCTTTGCGCGAGGAGATCCATCGATGTGCTGATTTGCTTCCCGCCGAGCTTTGTATCACACAATGGGGCCTTCGAGAGTCGGATACGAGGACTCGCCGCACCCCGTGCGCGGTATTGCACCTACGATACGACGAAATTTCATGTGTATCGGGATCCGCGAAATTTTTACGATGCCGGACATCCGACACGACGCGCAGCGGAAGAATTCAGCTCGGAGATTGCGGACAGTATCAAGGCGCTATGGAACGATGCCGGAAGGACCGGGGGCGATTACGCAACCCGTCCGGCGCCGCGTCGAATGTCTACCGACGTAACACCAATCAGGTGACGGGAGATATATCGTTTTTCTTTCCGCGATCCACTGCGTGATTCGGGTAGAGAACGAAGGGAATGCACGATGATCTTACGGCGCGTATCCTCGATACGCACATCCGACCTGAAGCCGGAACGACACCGCACCGAGCATTCGTCGGTGCAATGGATTGCGATGCTACCTTCCCGCAAATGCGGCGTTGAGCATTTTGTAGGTGAGTTTCGCCGCAACGAAAGACGAGTAGGGAAGATCACTGCGGGGTGCGAGTTCCACGACATCGAAGCCCACAATGCGCTTTGTCGCTCCAACCATCGTCAGTAATTCTATCGTTTCGTCCCAGAGCAAGCCGCCAGGTTCTGGCGTTCCCGTCGCGAGCAGAACCGACGGATCCAGCCCGTCCACATCGAAGGTGATATACACCTGGTCGCCGAGCGCATCGAGCACACGTTCCTTCCAGGATTGCCCATAGCGACCCCGGCGGATGTCGCCTGCGAAAAACGTGTGAATGCCTCGCGACCGGATTGTCTCGTATTCTTCCCTGCACTGTGCACGAATTCCCGTCTGTACCAACCGCCCAGGCGGAAAGAATTCGATGACGCGCGCCATCACGGAGGCATGCGACCATGGTGATCCCTCGTACTCCACTCTCAGATCCGAATGCGCGTCTATTTGAAGAATGCTCATCGCCGGATACTTACGAAAATGTGCGGCGATGGGAGCGGTCGAAATGGAGTGTTCCCCTCCAAGCGTCACAACGAATTTGCCGAGGTCGAGGAGGGCAGTGACTTGGGCTTCGAGTATGTCCAGCATGTCGCGGCCCGTTGTCCCGCCGAAGTCGGGAGCCGGCAATGTCGCGATACCGACATCGAAACACAGTTCGCGATGGAACTCCTGGTCCCAGAATTCCACATAATGCGACGCCTCGAGCAAAGCGGCAGGCCCCAGTCCCGTACCTTTACCGTAGGAAACTGTCGCCTCGTACGGGGCCTGGAGAATGGCAACCTGTGATGTCTCCAAAGTGGAGTATTGTTCTTCTATTCCAAGAAAATTATCCTCTAGCCCTAGTGCCTTCATTATCATCTCATCATGATTTTATCGAAATGCGTAAACGATGGACACGTGCGCCGGCCACGATCACAGCGGTGTACGATCCGGCAGGAAGACCGCGGAGCGGAAGGTGAAGTTCTCCTTCTCCGGAATACGGTACAGGGCCATACGTGGCAGCACGACGGCCAAGCATATCGAACAGATCTACCTGCGCGAGGCCGTCGCTTTCAGAACGCACGGGTATGTGCACCGTGCCTCCCGTTTCCACAGGTTGCGGGTATGGGGCCCCGAGTGCAAGCTGAAGGTCCGGAGGGAAGAGCGTGTGCAGTATGGCAGGTTGCTGATACGAGATACGAACAGTTGCGCTACTGTCGTCGAGAGCGAGCAATAGAATACGCAATCCCGTACGTATTGTATCCCCGCCAAGGAGAAAATCCGGAGTCGGATTCTTCAGAACGGCGAGTTCGGGGCGAGCGAGGCTATAGGCGCTGCGGCTGTCTCCGCCGCGGCCTTCGGCATAGTAAATTTTTCCCCCGATCGGAATACGCTGAAAGCGAGTGTATCCCCCGATAGCATTTGGCCTGAGCTGATAGATCGTGTTTGTGGTACTGTCAAGCGCCCAATCAAAACGGCCCTCGGCGCTGGCAACCTGTATGAGTTTCGAGCTGTAGCTGGGTGAATCAAATATACGATACGCGTACAGACCTCGTATGGGAGCGGAATCCCATTCCGACAGCTTGTTGCGAAATTCGAAACTGTAATACGAACGCACACCTTCCGGAATCGGAAGCAGCACCGCATCCCCGGTTGTCACATAATCACGAAGTGTCACGACAGTGTCGCGATGCGGTGTGAGCTCTCGATAGGAAAGATATCCTGCGAGTTGACGTTCGAAGCTGTTCATGGCGTACCCGTTTCCGGAATTCGCCATGATCCCAAGTCCGCCGAACAGTTCCGCCGGATGGGAGTCTCCGAAGAATTTATGACCGAGTTCATGGACCGTCACGTTGAACGTATATTCCGCATCAATGACCACCCCCATGGCCGGAAGCCTGCACATCGTCACCCCGGAAGCGGACGCGTCGTTGAATTGACCGCTCCCTCCATAGAAGAATCGCTCCAGCGAACCGTCCACAAATTTGTATCCCGGGAAACCCAGATCGGATACACCTGCGAATGGCAGAAAATACGGGTTCGTGATGCGACGGAAAATGACAATCAACAGGTCAACCTGGCCGTCGGGACCGGGTTTGACACGATACGCGTTGGACAACGATGTCCAGCCATCGTACTGCGCGAAGTCGATTGACACATCCATCGAGTCAATGAATTCTTTTATCGCGTCACCGTACTTCCGAGTCCAATCCACGTAGCCGTCTTCCGTGTTTCTCGTTACCATGCAGTCTGGATACACGTCGAGTTGGAGATTCAGTTCGCCAAAAGACATATCGCTGAAATACCGTCGAAGCCTGTCCGCGTAATCGTTTGCCCACAAAGGCAATTGACCCAACGGCCACGTTTCGTTCTGCTGAACGTCGTTGAGCGTTTGTGCGAACAGTACGAGACCGCGCACCGTGCCTTTGGTGGGAAGGTATGCGCCCCCGTGCGGTTCTACCGCTTTTCCGAGCGAGGTAACCGCTTTTTCACACGCGACCATACCACAATAATGCTCCTGTGAAAGAAGCGTGGCCGGTGAGAGGAGCAGGAGCAGGGCGATGACGCGAGGTGCGAGAATAGTCGGATCCTGGGATGAGATCATTATGTTGATGGACGATTCGAAGAGCTGGTCGTCAGCGAACGGGCGCTGACAATAATTATCGCGCTTTTACGCAAGAGTAAATTAACCATAGCGTCGACGCAACGCCAGAGGCGGAAAGGGAGGAAGGAGAGCAGCAACGAGATCCGTGAGTACAGCAGGAGTTTGTTCACGAGGAGTGTGCAACGCACGGCGTCGAAGCCGGCGTCACGCATCATTCCTGTGTGACGGGTCTCGTCGAAGCTGTGCAGATGGGCATTCATGGGGGTGGGCGTATTGCAATGTATGCACAGGGAATACCGAAGTTTCTCCTTGTACGGGGTACTGGCAATGATGCGCCCGTCACCGCGAAGAACACGGCGGGCCTCGTTCAGAACGACGGCGGGTTCGTTCAGATGTTCCAGGACTTCCGAGGCGATGACACAGTTGAAGCTGCCGTCACGAAACGGGAGATGGTATGCGTCCGCGGCGACGAGTATCGCCGACGTGCCCAGCTTCGCTCGCAGCTTGCGGAGATTTGCGATGCCGAGGTCCACAAGTACCGGGGGACGCAGGCTGTGCGACAGGCATTCATCAGCCAGCCAGCCGCCACCACTGCCGACGTCGAGTACCAGGTCGGCGGAGGAAATCCGCGCGGCATGAAAGACGCCCTGCTGTATCCGCCGTGTCGAATCCCGATCCGCGCCGCTGCGCTCTTCGAAATAATCGAACAGTTCCGCGTCGCGCATGTAATGTGTGGTGTGATCGCTCAACTTCATCGAATCAATTTATCGGAGCGTCTCTGCGATTGCAAATTGTTCGGGAAACCGCGACGCTCTATTTTTCAATCAAACCGGCTCGTCCGGACTGGTGTTGTCTTTTGAACACTGTTATACATGCGCGTTTACCACGCTTCCATCGAGTCTGACCGTCATATTCGCGCGGTCTGTTCCGATCCTCCGGTACATCTTCGCGTTTCGGATGTTCTGCTCGCGCCCGCTGCCGAGGTGAAGCGTGTGCAGGTCGAAGATCACTCGCTCATCATCGAGACAGGACCGCTGCGTGCGGATAAAAATTACTCGTTGATGCTCCGTGGCGTCGGCATGACCCCCGTGGATCCCGGGCCATGGTTACACAGACAAACGCCTGCGGGACCTCTGGGCTGTCGAGTGGAACAAGACGTACAAATCTTTCGTCTCTTCGCTCCGCGTGCGTCATCCGTTCGGTTGCTGCTCTACGACAGGATTTCCGATACATCCGGCGATTCGTGGGCGATGCAGCGTCGCGCAGACGGCGTCTGGGAGGCGACGGTACCGCTCGATCAAAGCGAGCAATACTACGCCTTCAGCATTGACGGACCTCGGGGAGAAGGGGAGATGTTCAATCCTCGGATTCCCGTTGCCGATCCGTACGCGCAGGCGGTGGTGTCTATGAACACATTTCGCCATGAATCCAAAGCGGTGCTTCCGTCAGCGCTTCCCGTGTACGACTGGGAGGGAGACTCGTTCAAGGCGCCGGCTGTGGAGGATCTGATTATCTACGAGATGCACGTGCGGGACATGACGATGCATCCATCCAGCGGCATTGCCCCCGAACTGGCCGGCAGCTACAAGGCTCTGACGATAGATGGCGCCCGGGGAGGGGTGGCGCATCTTCGTGCCCTGGGTGTCAATGCGGTGGAACTCCTGCCCTGCCAGCAATTTGCCTGGCTGGAACCTCCGTATCTGCGTCATGTCGGCGAGGTGTACAATCACTGGAACCCCTGGGAGCGCAATCACTGGGGGTACATGACTTCCTATTACTTCACTCCGGAACCGCGCTACGCCAGCGGCGCCAACCTCGAAGCAGGGGAATGGAACGACGTCGCCTTGCGTCACATCACCGAATTCAAGGACATGGTCAAAACGTTTCATCGCGCAAGTCTGGCGGTGATTCTCGATGTCGTGTTCAATCACACTTCACAATACGACTATCAGCCGCTGAAATACATTGACCGGAAGTACTATTACCATCTTGACCAGCATGGTCAGCATATCAGTAAAAGCGGCTGCGGCAATGATGTAGCCACCAGCCGGCCCGCTGTTCGGAAGCTCATCGTGGACAGCATCCTGCATTGGATGCGTGAGTATCATATCGATGGATTCCGCTTTGATCTCGGTGCCATGATTGACGATGAAACCTTGCTGCACGTGCGGGAAGAAGCGCGTCGCATCAATCCCGATGTCATACTGATTGCCGAACCCTGGGGCGGGGGACGCTACGATCCTGCCGGTTTCTCACGCAAGGAGTATGCTTCGTGGAATGATATCTTCCGCAACGGGGTTAAAGGATCCGATCCGCTGAATCACACCGGCTACATATTCGGGCACTGGGGCGGCGCCTCATCAGAGGATTTCGGCATGTGGATGCTCGGCTGCGTTCAGAGTAAAAGCGGCCCGTTTCTGTCGCATGCCCACAGTGTCAACTATCTCGAGTCCCATGACGGGTATACGCTGGCGGATTTTATCCGCATTGCGACAGGAAGCGCCAGGCCCGGCCAACGAATCGAGGACGTCGCTGCGTATCGGCGTCTCTCCGGCCTTTCCCTTGCGATCAGTCGGCTCGGGGCGATGATGCTTTTTACCAGTCGCGGTGCGGTGATGCTGCACGCAGGACAGGAATTCGGACGCGGAAAGCTGATTGCCGACCACGGGGTACCCGATGTCGTTCCGCACGTCATCGACCACAACAGCTATGAAAAGGATGACGAGACCAACTGGTTGGACTATGGATACGCAGCCGACAATGCGGAGTTGTTCGAATACTACCGCGGACTGATCGCCATTCGTAACGAACACGCGGAACTGCATCGTTCAGAAATCGACCGCTACCGTTTCCTTGCCGCAAACATTCCTATCGCCGGGGGCTTCGAAATCATGGACGAGGGCGGCGAGGTCCTCCTCGTGGTACTCATCAATGCCAATCATGAACTCGCAGCCCGCTACGATCTCGGGCATAAACGCGCCTGGCAAGTCCTTGCCGATGCCGGACAGGCCGCACCCAGCGCATTGCGCCTTCTCGATGCGCAACACGTCGTGGTGCAGCCGTGCAGCGGAATGATTCTGTGTCGTGATTGAGTCTATACGGAAGAAGACGTGACAATGGATGTGTGAGGGATGCCGGGGAGTAAAAGTCCGTCAATGTCCGTGGAGCGGAAGGGGAATGATTCATGTTCGTTTCACGAAGGGTGAAACAACGCTGCTGCGTGATAAAGAAATTCCTGACGAATAATTGCGGAAACCCGGAGTTCTATCCGCTATCCTTGGGTACTGGCTGACGAATGCCCTGTCATGTCAAGGAGTAGCTCCGCAACGCGGCGTGACGCACCCGCTGTGCCCATGCGTTCCCGCACACGATGGAGTTCCGCCACGGTGGCGGCGTGTCGTGCGGGATCGGTGAAGTAGGGAAGAGCGTGATCGGCGATGTTCTGCGGCTTGAGCTCGTCCTGAAGGAGTTCGGGTACGATGCGCTTGCCGGCGAGAATGTTCGGCATACCGATGCTGTCAATCTGTATCAGACGCTTTCCGATCTGATAGTTGAGAAAGGAAGCTCTGTAGACGATCACCATGGGCGTCTCGTACAGTGCCGTTTCCACCGTCGCTGTGCCCGATGCAACCAGCACCGCACGGCTGTGCTGCATCAGTGCATGCGTCGCGCCGCGGAGCAGCGGTATATGTGTGTGCCCGCGTAAATGGTGCTGATAACTGCTGTCCGGCAGCTGCGATGCCCCGATTGCGGGCTGGCATCCGGTTTCCTTCATCAATATCGTCGCGGCGTCGAGCATGGCCGGGAGCAAACGGTCAATCTCCTGCTGGCGGGAGCCCGGGAGGAGGCCGAGGATCGGCGCGTCAGCGGACAATCCGTACGTCTCGCAAAATGTGCCACGGTCGCTGACGTTCAGGATTTCGAGCAGAGGATGCCCAACGAAGGTGACCGGTACGTCGGCATCCCTGAACAACGGTGCTTCGAAAGGAAACACCACGGCAAGATGATCCACAAGATCGCGCATCTTCGCGATGCGTCCCTTGCCCCACGCCCACACCTGCGGACTGATGTAGTACAGGACTTTAATGCCGGCTTCGCGTACGCGCTTGGCGAAGCGAAGATTGAATCCTGGATAGTCGATGAGCACCACAACGTCGGGTTTGCGCAGCGCGAGCTCCTCTCGACAACGGCGGAACATGCTGCGTAAAAATCCGGCGTTTTTGGCGACCTCCACGAAACCCATGATCGCTGTCTGCGAAATATGGAATAGCAGGTCCACTCCCTCCGCCTTCATGAGGTCGCCGCCGATGCCGAAGCATTCGCTTTCGGGATGCGTCTCCTTCAACGCCCGAAGCACACGCGCGCCGTACTGATCACCGGAAGCTTCCCCCGCGATGATCATGACACGTGGGGCGGCGCGTTTCATCGCAGCAACCAGATGACGACGAGCAGCAGCGTCGCGACCGCAAAGGCCTGGAGCGAGCGGGCTTCCGATTGCCAGCCGGCTTTCCAGTTAATCTTCACTGGTGCGGAACTCTGGAACGCCGTTGGACGGAAGAGAAATCGAGGGACGGCGGTACAATAGTCTTCGTATTCCTTGCCGAATTTCTCACGCAGGAATCGCTCTTCCTCGCGAACAATCAAGGTGTATTGGAAAATGAACCAAAGCAAGGCCACGAGCTGCAGCCATGGGAACAATGCAAGCGACATGACGCCCACACCCACGTAGAGCAGGATGTTGCCGACGTAAAGGGGATTTCGTACATGCGCAAACGGTCCGGATGTGACGAGGCGGCTTGCGCCTACCTCCCCGGTGACGCGCGTTTCGCTCCCGACGTAGAACACACCCCAGGCACGCACGAATTCTCCCAGTGCAGCTATGGCGAATCCGATGCCGAGACTGATCAACGTCGGCCGTGCAAACACCATCATGACGACGAGGAAGGGAAGGGGCGTGTAGCTGCGGTTGCGAAAAAGGAACTGGCTGAAAGTCACTGAAAACTCATTTCTGTATAACCTTTAAAGCTATACGGAAAAATCAGGAAATGCAATGGATAGTCGGAAATCACACTGCACGGAAGACGTCCGGGGATGAGCATAAATCGTCACGGACTCACAATGAAGCACCCGGCGATGCGCGAGCATGGAAAGCGGTGTGGTTGCTTGTCCCGATGTACACACGGCGTATTTCTGTGCTCATCATGCGAAATCCGCCGACGGATGCGTGTGGAAATCAACATTCGCGAATCGCAAGAAACAGACTGTGGAAAACTGACCTCCAGTGTCGTATATTTTGCAAAAGGCCATTCCGCAATCCGGTGCGCCAGGTCGCACCCGATTGTTCCGGGCATCTGTTCCCGCTATTGCACCGACGAGAACGAGGAGATCACATGTTCGAACGTGAAGAGCATCACCTGCTGCGCCGTACTGTCCGCGATTTCGCGGAGAACGAGATACGCCCTCTGGCGAAGGACTTGGACGAGAAAGAAGAGTTCTCGTACGAACTCACACGGAAAATGGGAGAAATAGGACTGTTTGGTATAGTCCTTCCGGAGAAATACGGCGGTCAGGGAATGGACTATCTCTCGTATATCATCGCCGTGGAAGAGCTGGCGCGCGTGGACAGTTCGCAGGCGGCCACCGTCGCCGCACATAATTCTCTTGGGATCGGGCCCATTTACAATTTCGGGAATGAGCAGCAAAAGAACGATCTGCTCCCTCCGCTCTGCACCGGCGAGGCGCTCTGGGCCTTCGGTCTCACAGAACCCGAAGCGGGGTCCGACTCCCGCGGCAGCAAGACCACAGCGCGTATCGAGGACGGCGAATGGGTGCTGAACGGCTCGAAAATTTTCATCACCAACGCTTCGACGGATATCACGCTCGGCGCGACGGTGCAGGCGGTGTCCGATGTCCTGCCCGATGGCAGAAAAGAGTTTTCCACCATCATCGTCAATCAAAACACTCCCGGTTTCAGTGTTCGTACGATGAAGGAGAAAATGATGTGGCGTGCCTCCAATACCAGTGAGCTGTACTTCGATAACTGCCGTGTTCCGGAGGATCATCTGCTCGGGCAACGCGGTGAGGGATCCAAAATTATGCTGCGCACGCTCGACGACGGGCGTCTCTCCATCGCCGCTATGGGCTTGGGGCTCGCACAGGGCGCCTACGAACTCGCCTTGCAGCATGCCAAAACCCGCAAACAGTTCGGCCGGGCCATCGCGAGTTTCCAGATCATCGCATTCAAACTCGCGGATATGGCTCTGAAGATTGAACTTGCGCGCAACCTGCTCTACAAAGCCTGCTGGCTCAAACAGACAGGACAGCCCTTCGCGAAAGAGTCCGCCATGTCCAAGCTGTACTGTTCCGAGATTGCGAAGGAAGTAGCGGACGAAGCGGTACAGATTCACGGTGGCTATGGGTTGATGAAAGAGTACGATATCGAACGCTTTTACCGTGACCAGCGCCTCCTGCAAATCGGCGAAGGCACATCCGAAATCCAGCGTCTGGTCATCAGCCGCTATCTACTGGACTGATGCCGATGCCGCAATTCACGATTGTGATCGAGAAAACGATCACCGGTGTCGATGCCAGTGTCCCTTCCATACGCGAGTGCGAAACCTGGGCCGCCACGGAGGACGAAGCGATTTCGTCCCTGCTCGAGCGCCTGGCTTTTTTTTTGCATCGTGATCCCGGCTTTCGGCATATCCTTGACTTCATGCGCGAAGAGGACGGGAAGCGGTACTACAAACTGATCGTCAAGTGAGAAGTGAGATCGAGGGCGAAGGGTAAAGGCTGGTGGGGAGAGGAATCAAGAAAAACTGACCTGGTCTGCTGTAGAACTGTGAGTGTGTCGCCTCCCTGCGGAGGTGTGTCCCTATTCAGCGAAAGCGGCCGTTCTCTTTCACAGCGACGCTATTCTCCCAACACAAACAGCCATCCTTTTTCGTTTCCGAAGACAAGCTGCCCCCGCTGACCGATGGAGGGTGTGGATGTAATCGGGGCATCGGTTTCGTAGCGCCACCGCAGCTTTCCCGTCTGATCAATGGCGGACAGTGCGCCATCCGCCCCACCGATGTAGGCCGTGCCATGCACATCGATCACAGGACTCGAATGCGCGGCCGCGAGACCGAAGGACGTTCGCCAGTCTTCCGATCCGTCCAGTTGCAGCGACACGAGATCACCATTCATCAAGGCGCACACGATGCGACCTTCGCGTGTGGTGGCGGGTGTGGTGCGAATGGGATGTCGCATATCGCGACGCCACTTGAGTCTGCCGTCCTTGCGCAGTGCATGGAGCCAGCCGTTATCGTTGCCGAATACGATGGAACCGTCCGCGGCGATGGAGGCACTCCCGATGATCGGAGCATCGGTAGAATAGGTCCATCGAACGGCGCCGGTGGGGGTGATTGCGTAGAGAATCTGGTCTTCACTCCCGATGTATGTTGTGCCGTCGTCATCCACCGCCGGACTGGCGCTGACCCTGGCATTGGTAATCACCATCCACTTCGGTGTGCCGTCGCCCGCGAACGCGTACACACGGCCGTCGGTGCAGCCGACGACGAACCCGCCGTCCGGAAGGGGAGCGGGACTGGATAGCCCGATCGGTCCGTTGACGGATCTGTTCCAGATTTTTATCCCGTAGCGGTTCACGGCATAGACATTGGCGGAATTGCTGCCGAACAAGGAGGTACCGTCATCGAGCAGGAGGGGCGAGGATTGAACCTGTGCTCCCCCGGTGCTGTACGACCATTTTTCCCGGTGGTCAGCATAAAGAACGAGCAGACGGAAGCCATCGTAGCCGAAATGCATGCTGCCGCTTCTGTCGAACGCCGCCGAAGTCCGTATCGGTGAGAGATACTGTTGTTTGAAAAGCACTGATGGAACGGAGGGACCCGCGAGCAGGCTGTGTCCGCTGTGGCGCGCATCACGCATGTACATCCACCAGTCGCCTCTGCCGGTGAGCGGTATTCCGCCTATCCGGATGCGGCTGGGATCCGACCACGCGGAGACACGTCCCTTTCCATCAACGGCTCTGCAACGTATGTCGAAATCCCCGGGATCGAAATAGCTGTACGTGGCAATGAATTGCCAGAGGGCCTCGACCCGGATGTACTCTGTCGGTTGTCGACCATCACCCCAGTCGATGAGCAGCGTGAATCGTTCGTTTTCTTGTCCCCGATGCGGGATGGATACGACCAATTGCACGTTGTCATCCACACCGGCCGAATCGGGAGCACTCACGATGATGGGTGTTGACGGAGGGGGTGAGTCGGGTGCCTCATCGCAAGCGGCAAACAGCAGGATGGAAGCGAAAAACAGGAACGCGATATGGTAACGCAGAGTCATGCCATAAAAGTACGCATCCGGATCGAAATCCATGCACGATGGTACGCGGATGAACACAAATGATAAGAGATACAGCCTTGGTCGGTTATGGACGACAGATACTTCAAATCCATACCTCGAATCGCTCATACCCGCGCATCGGTGCGGATGCCCGTTCCTTCGATGAGAGACGAGTGGCGATGTTGCCCATCGTCGTGACGTATCACAGATTTCAGATATCCACGCTCGTATCCTGGATGACACGGACGCGCGGTGGCCGGGGAGGTGTCGGAGTATGCAGTTGTTCGGGTGCCGTGAGCCGCAGCTCTTCGCGCAGTTCCTTCCGAATCATATCCTGAATTTCCGGATTTGGAGGGATGCTGTTTCGAAGCAAACTGTCCAGGTTCAATCGGATGCCGCCGTCGGGTCCTATCAACCTGCGGAGCTCGATATTTCTTCCCGGTCTGCCGAGCGAATCCTCTCCCTGCTCGTGCAGCCGCTCCAGTTCGATCATGAAATGACGAAGAGCGGAATCCGCGCGTAGTGCGGCTCGTTCCGCACGGTCATGCTCGACACGGAGTCGTACGCGCTTTTCGGTTTCACGCAGACCGCCACGAGCTTCGCGAGGCGGGGGAGGAGGCAGAGCACGGCGGACGATGATCATGTTGCGTGCAGCGGATGCAATTTCCTTATCAACCCACCGAAAGTCCGTGTTTGGTTCCGCATCAATGGTGACGGAGAGAGCTCCGGGCACGCCGGGCGCATCAGGAATGGCGATGCGCACCCTTCGGGATCGTACCTCTTGCGCCACGGCGAGATCGCTCGCCCGCTCCGACACTACCCGTGCAAGTTGCCGAATCGGCTCTTCCAGTTCCGGGAGCTTGCTTTCGATGACGAGCATGAGGCGACGCAGACTGTCCATATTCAGATTGAGCGTTGCGAGGCGAACCGAATCGGGAGATAGCACGACGAAATCGGTCGGATGCCCCGCGATTGGTGCGCGGGCACGCATCGCCGCGGGAGAGTTGGCGTCGGAGTATTTCGCGGCATGCTCCGTCAGCTCATAGGTCGTGTTGTATTCCGCAAGGAAATCGCGGAAGAGCTCATGCTGCCGCTGATCGAGCTGTGTTGCGATGCTCGAAAGAAGAACCCGCTGAAAGGAGTGAAGGGCGGGGTCGATGGCCAGCCGCTTCCGCTGATCGAGGAGCACCGACGATTCGATACGGCGCGAGGCCTCGGCGAATATTGTGTCAAGCGTCCGCCTCTGACGCTCGTTCGGTCGAATACGCGAATAGAGATCCTCCAGCGTCGCACTTTTCGTGACGGGAGTGCGCGATCCGGCCAATTCGACACGGAAGCCGTCCGAAGTCGCCGGATCGATCCGCAGGGTGGTGGATTCCGCGGCATCGAGAGGCAGGGTGCCGAACATGGCGAATTCCAGGACCTGGTCATCATCCGTGCGCTGGAACAGGGGCATGATCCAACCTTTGAGGATATCCTCTTCGTACACGCGCGCAACTTCGCTACTTTTATCCTCAAAAAATCGGAGAATGCTGCCGCCGCCTTGCCACCAGGTGATAACTCCGGCAGTGATGATGAGCAGTGCGATAACGCCGGAGAACACAGGCAAATACCTGCGCGGAATGGATAACGGCAGCGTTTCCGCTTCCTCCATGCGTCTGATTTCGTTCAGTGTTTTTTCCGCAAGAAACGGATTTGCATCGAGCGGCGCGGTGTGACGCAGAAGCTCGGATGTCGCACGGAGTTCGGCCAGAAAGGAGCGGAGCGATTCGTCCTGCGCAAGCTCGCGTTCCAGTGCAATGCGCTCCGCGTCTTCGAGCATTCCGTCAATGTACAGCGAGAGCTGCTCTTCCCGGTCGCTATGACGATGGCTCTTCATTCAGTGTCGTTCCAAAAGTGGCGAAAGATACTCGCGGAGCATTCCCCGCCCGCGGGCAAGCCGGCTTTTTACTGTGCCGAGTTCACATTTCATGATGTCGGCGATTTCTTCGTAGGTTCTGCCTTCCACGTCTTTCAGAATGACAGGGAGGCGGTATTTTTCGGGCAAGCGCTGAAGACCTGCCTGGATGAATTCCTGTGTTTCATGTTCATCCTGGTGTACGGCGGTCACTCTCTCGATCTCCGTATCTCCTGCATCCATCATGCGCTGCAATGAAAACACCTTGCGAATCTTTCTTCTGCGCATTTCATCGCGACAGTGGTTCACTGCGATGCGGTACAGCCAGGTATGCACGGATGCGTCAAAACGAAAACCAGGCAAAGCACGATACGCTTTGATGAACACTTCCTGCGTGAGATCGTCGACCATATCTCGGGAATTGAACATGGTGAAAATGAGATTCCGTATCCGCTCGCAATGCCGGTCCATGATGTGACGAAATGCATCGTGATCTCCGCCCTGAAAGCGGGTAACGAGCAAGTCATCGCTCAAGTCACGTGCGTGTGACAATACCGTTTCCGAAATAGTACCTGTCATGCCTTCCATGCGTTCACGGACTCTGATATAGACGAAAGCCAGGGCACAATGTTCCGGATACGAGCGCCTATCCCGAAAGATTCGGAGGTCATGTGGAAATACACTTGTGCGATTCCTTCATAGGGCAGAACGAGGAAAGTCCGCCGAATGACGGACTTTCTCGTTTGGGTAAAGCAGGAGGGATATCGCTCCCTCCGGGCGTCACTTAGCCACAACCATGCGGCGGGAGAAGCGCTTGCCTTCGGCTTCGAGTGTGTACACATACACCCCGGATTGCAGTCTGGAAGCGTCGAAGATCACCGAATGCGATCCTGCCTCCAGTTCGCGGTTGATGACGGTCGCAACCTCGCTTCCGAGCAGATCGAACACACGCAGCTTGACACCGGCGCGGCGGGTCGTTGAAAACTCAATCGTCGTTGAGGGATTGAAGGGATTCGGGTAATTCTGCCCCAGGGCCACCGTGGTCGGCGCTGCCGGTTGTGGTTTCACAGAAACGATGTCTGTGGCGGCAATGGAGATGTAATGGCCCGGAGACGGATTGCTGGTCGTGGTGTACAGACCGTCCGTTGCGGTAACGTACCAGAGGCATTGGAACGACTGTGTGGTGGCCTGACCGGAAATGGTCTTCATGACACCCCAGATTTGACCATGCGTCATGGAGAGCTGCGGCTCGGTTCCATTATTGTTGGAGAGAATGCGCACCGCCCGCGTCAGACTGACGCTGTCCACGATATGCCAGGTGTATTCCACCGCGTCGGACACCACCGCCGGGTTGAAGCGGGAGATCTGAATGTCCCAATAGGGATCAGGCGGATTGGGACGTTCCCAGGTGAACGTTTCGACGTTGGCATGTTTGGTCAGATTCAGGATGGTATGATCCACCGGCGTTTGCAGCGTGAAAGGGAAGGGGGCGTGCGACCGGACCTCGTACGGGTCCGTGATTCCGTGGATGGACGCATCCGCCGAAGCGTAGGCCATGATGTGCTGCGGCTCAATGGGCTTCTCGCGCTCGACACGGGATGCGATCAGATAATTGGTGAGCCCGCGAATAAAGACCTCACCGGAGAAAATATCAGCGAGTCCCGGTGTGTCGGCGCTGAATTCTCCCGGCCAGCGTGCGGAGAATTTTGTGATAATTTCCTTGTTGGAAACATTGAGATAGCGGTCGCGCGGCGCAACGATGATTTCATAGGGACGCATGTTGTAGACAGCGTCTTCGGGTTGAACGGAGGAAGTGATGTCCACGAGATAATTCGTAATCTCGTCCGCGACGAACTCCACCGACTGCGAAATCTGATTGAGGAAAGGCACAGACGGGGTAATTTCCAGGAAAATATCGGCTTCGGCCTTGGTGTGAATCATGCAGATACGAACGACGCCATCAACGAACTCCGTATGCGAGATGGACCAGGTCGTATCGTCAATGACGGTCAGTTCGACGCCACCGGATGTGATGATGGCCCACGTGTACCCATCGGGATCGCTGTTCCAGGAGCGCGTGCTCGTATCGCTGTTAGCCGTGGAGTTCCGCATAGTAATGGTGGTCGGCGAGCCGATTTCATGCCAGCTGCGAATGACGTTGCCGTTTTCGTCACGCGCGGTCAGGGTAAAACAGACCTCTTCGCCGACGAGACGGGTAATATCGGATGTGAGCGAGGATTCGAAACGCACACCGCCGCGATCCGGTCCACCGCCCGCGGCATGCAGGATGGTGATGGAAAGCAAGGTAGCGAGTGTCAGAGAAAGCAGGTTGCGATTGATCATAACATTACTCCTCCGCGCGGATATGGTGAAAAAACATTGATTTCCGGGAATGACAGAACAGGTGCGTATGGTACTGTGAAGCACAGCGGGCTTATACGCCGGAAAGTGCACACTTGTTCCATGCCTGCGGAGTGTGAGGGAGGCGAACCGATGGAAATACATACTCTCGCAGGCGTGTACGGAATATACTGTAACGCAAAAGAAAACGCAACGGGATTTTCACCGCAACGGGATGCGCGACGCGGATGCGGCGTTGACAAAACAGAGAGTCAGGCCCTCGCCTGGCATGCAGCGAGCATCACAGCTGGTTCGCTGCCTCATGGCTCTTGCCATAACAGAGAAACAATAGTACTTTTCCGAATCGCCCAAATCTATGGAGGAGAAATGCGCTGTTTCCTTATACTGATATTCACGTTTGCCCTGTTGTTCGCCTCGCAATTCAGGGCCTCCGCGCAACAGAGTGGCTTCGATTTTGTGCGTGTCGGAAATGGGTTTATCACGGTTGCGGTGGAACGCAGTTCAGGACAGTTCCGCATCGAAGCGGCGGACGGCACACCGTTGCTGTTCCAATCGAAAAACGGGGTGACCGCCTATACCAACGTCCGCTTCGGATCTGTGACCTACACGACGAATGTCTGGAATCGCAGCACACCGCCTGCCGGCACAGTCCCGCTGCCGCTCGTTTCCGTGTCAGCTCTGTCGGACAGGGTACGGCTGCTGAGTACGCTCCGCAAGGGTCCCGATTCGCTCGGCGTGCAGATAGACTTCATTCCGTCACTGGACGGTGATTTCGCCTACGTGGATGTTGTAACGCAATTCCAGAATCACGGGCGGCGGAACGCGGAAATCGGAGTACTGCATCTTTTCGACATCACGTTATCGCGCGACGACAACGCGCAATGCTTCGCGGATCACAGAGTGGTGCATCGCGAAACGGCCTGGAGCGGGGCGGCGGTACCGAGGCTTGTCGAAGCCGCATCCCCCGCGCTTCCGTATCGTGTGCGCTTACGGACGGAGAGCGCCGCTGGGGCGGTGCCGCCGGATGTGCTGGTGCTCGGAAACTGGCAGTATTCCGGATATCTCGGAGCGGTGGCATGGGAATACACCGCCTCGGGTATCATGCTTACTGATGCAGCGGTGCTTCTGCGCTGGGATGAACGGCCGCTCGGGGTCGGGCAGCAGCGGCGCATCGCCACGGAGTATGGCTTTCTCGTGCGAACGGATCTCGAACTTTCCTGCTCCGTGCCCGTGCTGGGTATTACCCCTGATTCCAGCGGATACATCCCTCAGCCGCTGCCCGTGACCGCAGTGGTACGCAATACAGGCAGTGTGCCCTTGCAGAACGTACAGCTTTCAATCACCTCCACCGCGCCGCTGACTCTCTCGGCGGGCGAAAACGTCGTAAAGACCATCGCGGGACCTATCCCGCCTGGTGGCGATGCGAGCACTCGCTGGCTGTTTGATGTTGCCGGGGTCGACACACTAAGCATCGTGCCTCTGGATATTTCCGTCATCGCCCCCGACACGCTGCAGCGTCATTGCGCTCTCGATGCGCGCATTCCACCGATACGTCCGACAGAGATTTCCATTTCCTGCGGCGACACAGTGCGTCTCGGACTCGACCCGGGCGGCCTCGGCTATGCGCCTGATCCGTTTCCGCTGCGCGTGACCATCAGCAATTCCGGCCGGCGCACCGTATCAGGTCTGCGCGCGACCATCCAACTTCCCCAGGAAATTGTCCTCATCTCGCCGTCGACGGATCAGCCTGTCGAACCCGATCCGCTGCGTGCGGGAGAGAACACCTCGCTGCTCTGGGCTCTGCGAGGAATCGTCCAGTCAATGGATGTGTATGCACCCTGCGTTGTGCGTGTCCTGGCGGGAGGGGAGGTGCTCGCCGAATGCACCGTCATCGTTCAAATACCGGGAATCAACGCCGAACCGTGCATCGAGACACGGAGCAGCACGGCTGGGACGGATTTTTTCCTGGCTTTTCTTCCCGATAACGTTGCCACGGGTGCGCAGTCGCTGCGTGTGTACGTCACTGCGCCACAAGGAGCAGATGTTCTCCTTCGATATCTCGGCGGGACGCACTGGGTCGGCGGCAGTATACCAGTCGGAGGCATGGATGCGTTTGAACTCGACGTTGATCTTACGAACATCCCCGCCGAAACGAAGGTGCGAACAGGGGTGCGATTAACCAGCGATCGACCTGTCCATGTGTACATCGGCAATTACCGCGAACGACACAGCGATGGAACAGCGGTGCTTCCCGCACATGCGCTGGGCAAGGAGTACCTCACCGTCGGTTACAATTGGGAAAGCGCCTGGGAGCAGTTCCTCGTCCTGGCGACGGAGGACGCGACCACAGTCACCATCATCCCGAAATCCATCACCTCCACAGATCGGCCGGACGGCCAGCCCTTCACCGTGATTCTTGATCAGGGTGAGGTGTATTGCGTCAAATCGCGCTATCCCGGCGACGGAGGCTCCCTCTCCGGGTCGCGGGTGACGGCGGATAAGCCGGTCGCCGTATTCAGCGGAGGAGAGTCGGGATGGATTCCTTCAGTGTCGACGCCGGCCACCGGTTTTCTCAATCCGCATGTGGAGCAGATGATTCCGGTGGAGTATCTCGGGACGCAGTACGCCGCTGTACCGTTTCGTTCGCGCCTGCGTGGTGACACGTACAAAATCGTCGCGACGCAGCCGAACACGCAGGTTGACGCGCCATCGGGGACGGTGACCCTGCAGAACGTCGGAGATTGGCATGAGGAGAATATCGAACACGCGCGCCTTCTCTCCGCGGACAAGCCGGTGATGGTTGCGCAGTTCGCGAATTCCGCGCGCTGGGACGCCGACACGGCGGAATACGGCGATGGTTCCATGCTGCTGCTGACGCCACTCGATCGGCATATTTCCTGTCACTATTTTCCCGCGGGCATGCTCACCGAGGATCCCGTGTTGGCGCCGAATACGTCCTTGTCGGTAGGTGCCGGCGGCAGGACGGAGATACCGATGAATGCCACGACCGATAGACGCAGCTTCACCTTCGAGGCTTGGGTGCAGTCGCTGTCGTCGGGCAGCATCATCAGCCAGTGGGAAGCGGTATCCCCAGCCAGGGGTTGGATGTTGCACTTTGATCAGACTCGAAGCAGGGTGATACTCACAGTCGCTGACGCGGGACAAAGCAGGGATTTCTCTTCCACGGATAACATCATCTTCCAGCGGCAATGGGCGCATATCGCGGTGGTGGCGGACGCCGACGCCGGAACCGTGGAGGTTTTCGTGAACGGGAGTGTGCGCATTCAGGCTACGGTCGCTCTGCCCTCACCGCCGCTACAGCCGCTGACATTCGGCGGGGCCGCATCCGGGGTGGACTGGTCCGGGTACATGGATGAATGCCGTCTCTGGCGCGGTGTACGCACCCCGACGCAGATTCTCTCAAAACGCAATCAGCGTATCGGCGTGTTTGAATCCGATGGACTCATCGGCTATTGGGATTTCTGTGATGGCTGGAGCGATGCGAGCGGTTTGGGCAATACGCTCGTGCCCATCTCTCCCGCAACATTGATAAACGCCTGGGATCTGCCAGCGTCACTGCTTTGCGAGGAAATGACGGATTCGAATTTCGTCAACATCATCGCGCCGACGGATGCGACGAACGAGGTGCGGCTCAATCATCGCGCACTGAGTGCGGGCGATTGGCTGGATCTTCCCGGAGCCCCTGGATGGAAGACAGCGTCCGTGCTGCTGCCCACCGGACTGAACCGTCTCGAAACCAGCGATCTGCGGGGAATCGGCGCGTCCAGCTACGGTTTCGCGTATCACGACGCCTACACCGCGTGGACGGGATTCGGTGCATGGAAAACCGTCGCTTCTTTTGTGTCGTCCGCAGTTCCGGGAGAACCGCATCTCCATGCACCATGGCCCAACCCGGCGACGGGAACGATGGTGTATACTGCGGTCACGATTCCGGTGCGGCAACGTGTGGTGCTTCGAATATATGACGCCGCCGGACGGCTTGTGCGGACTGTCGTTGATGTGGAATGTACCGCCGGTACCACGGCTATGCGCATCCCTGTCGGAGGACTTGCCGCGGGGACATATACCCTGGCTATGCAGTCCGGACAAAGCACTCTGTATCGCACATTTGTGCGTCATCCGTAATCTTTGTATTCTGTAGCCGAGTAAAAGAGCGGGGTATCATGAAAACAGCAATGCTTGCGGTACTGTTGTTGATTCCGACACTTGCGGGCGGGCAGAATTATTCCTCGGGGATGGTTCCGTACGAAAGCGACATCCTTTCCGCAAAGCCCGTCCGCACCTGGCTCGGACTGGGTGTCGGAGGATATGGCTTCTGGCACAACGGCAACTTTTCTCCGAATTGCGATTGCAGTTTCGGGGGCGAGAAGGGAGGAGCACCCATGTTCGCCCTCGATGTCACACGTGATTATCCGAAACTGGGCTTTGCTATCCGTGCTCTGTTGACGTATTACGACGTCTCTTCAGAATTCTCTTATGAAGAAACGCGGCGCACCGTGATCGTCGGCGATGAACCGGATCAGGACGTCAGGTATCGGAAAACTTCAGATGTCACCCTGCGCTACATCGCCTTCACTCCCTCGTTCGCATGGTATTTCCCGCAAACGCCGATATACGTTCAGGGCGGGCTCGAACTTGGATTCCCTCTGAAATACCGTTACGACAATGTGGAGCGCATCCTCACACCGGATCTCGTCTACAATGACGGTAGTTCGCAGATGACACTGCTGGCGGAGAGTGATATTCCGGGTGGAAAATCGCTCCGGCTCGCCGCCGCGCTGGGCGCGGGTGCGGACCTGCAACTGTCTTCGATGATCATGATCACACCGCAAGTCGGAGTCAATCTCCCGCTTACGACAGTGTCCTCCGATGATTCCTGGAGTGTGACGACGGTGTATGGACTCCTGTTTCTCAAAATCCGTCTGTGGTAGCCATGAAAACAGTACATGCTTTTGGACTTCCGCTCATTTGTGTGGTTGCTCTCCTTCTCGCTTCCTGTGGCGGGGCGCGTGAAGCAGTGCTCGAAACCGGAAGCAGATTCACTGTGCATCCCGTGACCGAGGCAAATACCGCGGTTGACGAATTGGCTCCCGTGATCACGCGCAACGGTCTGTACTTTGTGTCCGACAGGGCAGTTGCTGACGACGAGCAACACCGGATGTATCTGCTCCCGGAGGGCTCGACGACTTCCTCCGATGTCGTTGCGCTGCGCGTGGAAGGAGGCGGTGATCGTGCAGGGGCGATGCATATCTCAAATGCCTCCCTGCTGTTCGGGCAATGCTACAGGCAGGGGGGACTGGGTGATTGCGACCTCTACGAGGGGCGCCTGTCGGGGGATGGAAGAGTGATCACGGACGTGCGTCTCCTTCCGCCACCCGTGAATGACATCGAGTGGGATCATCATCCGGTAGTGCGACCGGACGGGAAGATGCTGGTGTTCGCCTCCGAGCGCATCAGAGGCCTGGGCGGCAGCGATCTCTATATGAGCATGAAGGGGCAGGATGGCTGGATGGCCCCGGTATCGCTCGGTGAGGTCATCAACACGCGTGGTAATGAGATCACGCCGTCGTTTTCAGCAGATGGAAAATTCCTGTATTTCGCCAGCGATTCCCGGAACGGCTATGGCGGTTTCGATCTCTACGCCAGCGAATATGATGGAAAAAACTGGAAGCGCCCGAAGCTTCTGCCACCGCCCTTTAACAGCGAGGACGACGACCTTTTCCTCTGCGGTGGTCCCGAAGCGGATGCGAGTTACGTGGCGTCCAATCGGGACGGTGGTCGTGGAGGGTACGATCTGTATCGTATCGAGCGTGTCGCGGTTGCGTTGCCTCCTCCGCCGCCCGAGGCGCGCCCCATCGTTCTGCGCGTGAAAAGCGTCAACGCCTTCACACGCGAAGCGATTCCCGCCAACATTACCATCGCGGATGCCGGCAGCGACGCGCCGCTCGCCGCAGGGGCAGGGAAGGTTGATGTGGCGGTGGGCGAGCGGCGAAAGTTTTCCGTGACCGCGTCCCACTCCGGCTTTATGAACGGTTTCGAAGAAGTTGTGCTATCGGTGCGTGACGGCGTCGCAGCGGGAGCGCTTCGTGAAGGGGGCAGTGATGTCGTCGAACGGATTCTCGCCTTGACGCCTGTCACGGAGGACGAAAGAAAAATATTTGCGTTTACCGTGGAATTCGACTTCGACCTCTCGGACATCCGGCCGGAGGAAGAGGAAAAACTCGATAGCGCCGCAGTACTGCTCGCATTATACCCGAACTCCACCGTCGTTTTCTCCGGCCATACGGATTCGCTCGGCACGGATGTGTACAACATCAAGCTTGGCTACAACCGCGCATCGGAGGTCTCGCGCTATGTGGCAACCTATCTTCGCGGAAAAAATGTCATCCTGCGGAATCCGATGGAGATCCGTACCTACGGCGAAACCCAGCCCATTGCCAGCAATGCCACGGACGAAGGACGGCAGCGCAATCGCCGCGTGGAGATCGCGATCATACGGAACGAGTAAACGGGTGCAGACCGCGCCGATAGAGCGGTCTGTCCTGTTGTAAACTCATGTGACACCTCCCTCTGCCGCCGGTCTGCGACAGAATCAGGACCGTGTCGAAGGTATTCCCATATCGTGTTCACAACAGGATGCGGAAAATAGCGCAAGGGGTGAGCCTGGAAGCTGTTTCTTGGCGATGCACATTTCCGCGATCGGGAGGGATTCTGTAACTTGCGGATTGAACGGAAACGAGCACCATGTCCGCAACTTTCGCAACACTACAACAGCACCTCCACACCGCCGGTATCGAACTCGACAGTGCACAGAGTGATGCTCTGCCTCGCTATGTGGATCTCCTCCTCGAGTGGAACCGAAGCATCAACCTGATTTCACGCAAAGACGAGGAGCAGGTGTGGCTGCATCACATACTCCATAGTCTAGCGCCGCTTTTCATGCGCCGCCTGCCTGTTGTCGCGACGTACATCGATCTCGGTTCGGGAGGCGGCCTGCCCGGTATCCCCCTGGCGATTATGCTCCCGGAGTCGTCATTTGTACTTGTCGATTCTATTGGCAAGAAAATGCGCGCGGTGGAGGCAATCGTTACCGCGCTGGGCATGGGTAACGTGCGTTGCGTAGCCGGACGCATAGAAGAACAGACCCGGCTGCGACAGAGTGTCGATGTGGTACTGGCGCGCGGAGTAACGCGTATGCTGGCTCTCTCGCGCTGGTCCTGGCCCCTGTTCCGGCGTGATGGGCAGCGATTGCTCATGGCATGGAAGGGCGGAGATATTGCCGCGGAGCTCGCCGAAGCCCGGCAGCACGCCGGCGTCCAGCACACGGAGGTGCTCGATATTGTTCTCGAGGGAGAACCATGGTTCAACAACGAAGAAAAAAAACTGATAGAGGTTCGTTTTACGTGAGCCGTCTCTTTGTTCTCACTGTCTGCATTGCCGGTGTGCTGCTGCAAGGATGCGCCTTGGTGAAAAGCATCGCCGGCGGTAATATCGATCGCGAGCGCTACGCTCTCGCGCGTGAAGCCGCCATGCTCGAAACCCGGCATGTCGCCGCGTTACGCCTGAATGAACGTCTGCAGCGCGGATTCGATGTGGAGGATGCGGATGCGACGCTCATTCTTTCCGAGCAGCTGGTCGCGGACGCAATGCACTTATTACGCGGACGGAAGGGCTGGCTGGACCGCACTATGCCCTACACCATCGACTCCATTGCGACGGTGCTGCACCATGGATCTGCTACGGCATCACTCAAGCTCTCTGTGCGGAGCGAAACGCACGACGTCGACGTTTCGCTGCTCATGGACTGCGTTTTGGCCTTCGTTCCTCAGGGGAACGAGCTTGTCATTGAAATGGACCCCTTCAACGTGCAGCCCGCTGTGCAAGCGCCCGGACTTCTCTCTGTCGCCGAAGAAATTATCGAAGACGTCATTCGCGTAAAACTTGGCACGATGAAAGATGAATTTCCGCCTGTGCGCATGCCGCTTTCCTTTGACGATGTTTTCACAATCGATGGTACGAGAAACGAGGTGCGTAGTAAAGTGAACATCGTGCTTGATTCGCCCCGGCGCATGCTGGCATACAAGCTTCGCATAACGGATCTGCTGGTGTTCGACGAGATGGTGGTCCTTGCCATCAGTCTCGGTGATGTGCGGGGGAGGTGAAAGCATGAAACGCATTCTGCTACTGCTCGCACCGCTTACCCTGCTCGCCGCCTGTTCTTCCATGGATCTCCCGACGCTGGAAGAGTCTGCGAAACGCATCGCATCCCTCCAAGGCGCCCTGGCGGATGCCGAACGACCCTTGCATGTGCTGCAGCAGCAGTACCGGACCCAACGTGATCTCGGAATGTCACTTCGCCTGTCCGCCGCGAACCGTATCGGTACGGCGCTTGCGCGGCAGCGAACCGACGATCTGACCATCACGTTTCTCGCAACCCGGCCGCTGCTCGAAGAACGGAAAAGCGTGCTTGGTATCACGTACACGAATCGCCTGGACATTGACAGCGGGCGGGTCGTTCTGGACCTCCGACGCTTCGAATTTCTCGAATCGCGACGCCGGGGTCTCGAAGCGGTGTTGGGTCTCGAAGGAGAAGGTCGTCTGCATGTGAGCGGTCGCTATACCGGTGTTCCTGGATCCGTATCTCCGAAAATCCAGCTCGCGTTGCGCGACACGGTGCGTTTTACGTTATCCGCCGGTAACAACGGCTCCTTCGTGCTCACACCAGTGAAAGACAGAATCATGCTTCGGGCCGTCTTTCGTATCAATCTGCTGGGCTGGGAAGTGCCCTGGAGCGAGGATATTCCTCTCGAAGTGGAAAAAGTCATTCCCGTACTCGCCATCCCGTCCTTTTTCGATGCGGCGATGAAATTCCCCGTACCGGCAACCGATTATTCGGTAAAGAATTACCAATTTGAATCCGTCCCGATGAAACTCCGTGAATCGATCATTGATGTCCGCGATGGAAAGCTGATCTATCGCGCGAACGTCAAACTGGGATCCTAAAAAAAAACCTCACACGGGCTCTCCGTGTGAGGTTTCTAACAGATACTTGTACCGCTACTTCGCGCGCAGCATGCGCAGGGTCTGTACACCGTCCGCGGTGCGCAGCATTGCCACGTACACGCCCGACGGGAGGTGCGTGGCGTCGAAGGCGACGAGATGCATACCTGCGGGCAGGAAGCCCTCCGCCAGCACGGCGACTTCACGCCCGAGACCATTGTACACGCGCAGGTCGGCATATGCGTCTTCCGGCAGGTAATAGGCCAACTCCGTGCTGCCGGTGAAGGGATTCGGGGCGTTACGCCGCAGCGACGGTACACCCGGAGGCGCGAGCAGGCGCTTGCCGCCCGCCTCGCAAATGCCGGTCGCGGTGAAACTTCCGGAGATCGTCTGAGTCACCGTCGTGCCCTCAAGCCATTGGAAGGAGTCGATGGTCAGCGGTGTCACATCGTTGTTGCCCAGCAGGACGAGGCAACGGAGTTCTACGAGTACACCGTCCTGGGGAGAACTTGGCTGCGTGACGTCGATGGTGACGCGCTGGTATGCACCCGCGGCTTCACTGCTCATGGTTGCGACGCCGGAACTGCTGCTCACGGCCTCGGGCCAGAGCATCGAGCGGTTGAACAACAGCGCGAGGCGGAAGGACTTCGTTGCCGTCAATGCCAGATTGCTGCTGTTGCGCAAACGCAAGGGTATGGTGATGCGTTCGCCTATCGCCGCAGTGAGCGTGGGGAGCTCGACCGTGGCCACCGATCCTTCAACGCGTCCGCGCAGGTGAATCACCCGGGAGGAATCAGTGCAGCCGTTGATGCTCGTCGCGATCCGGATACTGTCCGCATAGGTCACCGCTTGATCATCTCCGAATTCGAGCGTGATGGTGACCGTTGCTCCCGGAGCAAGCAGGTCGGGCAACGGATTGGGTGACCAGGAGCGCAGTCCGCTGAAAGCAGTACCGATATACGCCAGCGACATGGGCTTACCATACGGATTCCGTATGGTAAAGGATTGTGTAGCGACAGCCCCGACGCCGAGGGTTCCAAAATCCAGCAGCTGCGGTTGCACTGCGGCGACGTGATCGGAATACGTGTAGTCGTAGGAGAACGCGCCGCCGGTGAGGCAGGGCGATACTGTGTACGAGAAACGCTCGCTGCGCGCACCGAAAACCGTCGGATCGAAGGTCAGGATAAACGTCTGCGAAGCCCCCGGCCCGAGGGTGATGCTGCTCGTGCGCGGCTGCATGGTGTATCCGGTGCGCAGCAAAGATGTGTCAATTTCAACTGCGAGCGCCAGCGTGCCGGGATTGCGCACGATCACTGTATCGTACACTGGGAAATTGCATCCGTACAATTCGCCGAAATCGTGATCGCGCCCGATCACCTCCAGTGCGACTTCATGTTTGAAACCGGAGAACGGAATGGTCAATACCGGGAAGTTCTCCGCATCGCTATCAACGATGAGGTCGCCGTTGCGCGTTTGACGTAAGGTCTGTGTATTAAAGGCGAGCTGGAACGTCTGCGATCCCCCGACGGGAATGGTCACTGGCGGCAGAGGCGATACAACACGGAAATCTCCCGGATTCGCACCGCCGAAACGCATGGCCGAAATGGTAAGGGGTAATCCGCCTGTGTTGCGTAACGTCGCTTCGGCGTAGGCCACCGTGTCGTCTGCGCAGACCAGTTGGGGGAAATCCGTTTTCGTGAACGCGATGGACGGTTTGCGCGAGGACGAAGCCACAAGATCCACAAGTATGGAATCGAGACAGGGCAACGAGGCATGAAAGAACATCTGTCCTGATGCCGCGCCCTCACTCTCCGGTTCGTATTCGAACACGAATACGACGCTGTCGTTCGCGGGAATGATAAACGCGCTGTCAGGTCCTGAGACGAGCCGGAACGGGGGTGAAGGGAAGAGAACAGCGAAACTGTCTATTTCCATATCCACAACCGCCGGATTGACCAGCGAAAGGGTGCGGGTGTTCTTTTCGCCTATCGCCGCGAAACCGAAATCCACCGGATTGGGCCGCGCGATGGGTGTCGCCGTAATGCGATGTCCGATGACTCGCACCTCGTGTTCGTACGAGCAGGGTGACACACGCATGCGGAGGGTTCCGTCGAACGGACCATCCGCCTTCGGAAGCACGCGCACAAGTATCGTATCCTGTTGCCCCGGCAGCATGGTGCGAGGCATGGTTCCCGCAAAACTCAGCACATCGCCCAGGGATGAGTCAATGGAATCCACGGCGATGGTAAGCATACCGGTGTTGGTGAGAATGAGCGGCAGGAAGGCCGCGTCGGAGCATTGATAGAATTCTCCGGCGTACAGCGTGTCCTCCGACACCGCCATGCTTACCGTATCCTTGCGTCCGCTTAGTGGAATGGCGTATACCGGACTGCCCGGGATATTGGTCTCGAATATCAGTTCGGAATTGAATGTGCCGGCAACGGGCGGGAAGAAACGCAAACGCACACGAAGAGAATCCTCCGGCTTCATGACCACTTGCGGGGGAATCGTGAATCCGCCTTCGATGGAAAAGACCGCACTGTCTTGCCCGCTGATGTGCATGCGGGTCAGCGTCACATCCTGGTTTCCGATGTTCTCGAGCAGCACTTCAACTTCCGACCAGGTATCCGGGCAGCGGAGAGGATCGAAATCCGGCATGTTGTGCGTGAGCGAGGTCACTGTGGTGATGATCTCCCACAAATCATCGCTCTTGTCCGCGAGCGGGGGCACGTAGCCCCAGTAACGCAGGCGTTGATCGTCACCGCCGGATAGCACCAGCTTCAGTCTGTGATCAACGGCCACGGCCAGCACATCGTCCGTATGCCCGTTGAACGTGTGCAGCAAGGCACCCGTGCGGCTTTCCCAGATGCGCACGCTGTTGTCGCGCGAAGCGGAGATGACGCGGATTCCTGCGTTGGCCAGTTGTACCGATCGCACCGCATCTGAATGTCCGGAAAAGGAGCGAATCGTCTGCCATGTGCGCGTATTCCAAAGCCGTACGGATCTGTCGTCGGAACCGCTCGCCAGCACGGAACCTTCGTGCGCGATGTCGATGGAACGTATGGCTCCGCTGTGCCCCGTGAGATTGCGCAAACGGCTGCCGTCGCTGACGTTGAGTATGGCGATACGGTTGGTCGCCGTCGAGGCGACGTAAGAATTGTCGGGAGCAATGGCTACGTCGCCATCCGCACCACTGTCGCCGTTATGGCGCCAGCGCTCGCCCCAGTTCGACGTCTGCCACAGGATGACCGTCGTCGCATCGGACGCGGCAAGAAGTGTCCCGTCTTTCGAGAACGCCACGCTGTGCAAGGTCCCGGCCAGGCCGGTGAGTGTGCGTTGCAACGTGGAAGTTTGCATGTCCCAGAGTTTTACCGTGCCGTCCGCTCCGGCCGAAGCGAGAAGGCGCATATCGGGCGAGAACGCCAGCGCACGCGTTCCGCCGGTGTGACCCGGGAGTATGGTGATGAAGGCCCCATCCTTCGGGTAGAAGAGCTTGATCTGTCCGTTCTGCAGGCCGAGCGCGGTGAGCGTGCCCGAAGCCGCGACGGCGATAGAAGTGATCGGTGCCGGCTGAAGCATGCCCCAGGCCCCGTCCAACTGCGTGATACGCTCTTCTTTCGTCGAGACTAATGCAATGCAGTTGGGACTCGGCGTATTCGCCACGCGCCAATTATAAAAATAGTTGTACACGTTGTCACTGATGCGCAGCCAGTCGTCGCCGTGATTCGTGCTGTATTCCACCTCCACGGGAGTGGTGCCGCTCACGCCTGTCCAGGTGTGACGGAAAAAGCTTCCGCTGAACATTTTCTCGCCGCCATTGGGTGTGAGCAGCTTGAGCGGCCCCGGATCGTACACGCCACCGCTCATTGCGATGGTTTCATGGCAGGGGCTGTCGGCATTGATGACAAGACGGCCGTACACGCGATCGGTGTTCACAGGCCGATACTGAACCCGCAGCGTGCGCGATTGTCCGGCTGCAAGGGTGAACGGCGGTGCCGTCCCGCCGTAATCGAGAATGCGGAACGCAACCTCCGGCGACGTGATGCTCTGTACGTTGACAGCGCCATTACGCGCTGTGAGCGTCACCGTCATTTCCTTTGTCGAACCTCCGTTTACCACGCCATAATCGAGCAGGACACTGGATGCGTCGATGCCGATGATTTTGTTCGCAGGGACGGAAACAGTGGTATTCTGGGTTACTGTGCGGTTGTTTTTGCGCAAGGTCACGTCCACATCCCGTTCTGTGTCGCAGCCGTCGGTCGTGTAGACGAGTTCGCAGGGCTCATAGAGAAAAATCTGTTCGCCGATCTGCTTGAAGATATCCCGCGCTTTGGCTTCTGTGACGACATCCTCGAACCAGGCGCCCTGTGTTTGCGTGGCGATTTGACGCAGACTGGTATTGATCGTATTGGGAGACAGGGAGACGGTGAAAATCTTGATATTGGCCGCCCGCGCCGCTGTTACGATCTGTGTCACCTGCGGGTTGGTCATAATCTGCACGGCATCGGTGATGAACACGATATAACGCGGCTGTGGTCTGTTGGCGGTGAACGCGATGGCGCCGGCGATGGGATCCATGAACGCGGTAATGAAATCGGTACCGCCGCCCGAGGCGCGCATGCTGTCGATGGACGCAAGTATCGCCGCCTTATCGGAGGTGTACTGCAGCCGGATGTTCGGATTATCTGAGAACGTGGTGATGCCGGTCGCGGCCGGAGGATACGTGAGATCGTTGACCAACTGTGAGGCGGCCATCTTCATGTTCGCGAGGCGGTTGTCCACCGTCATGCTGAAACTCAGATCCACAGTCAGCGTGAGCGACAGCACCGGAGTAAGCGGGGGAGGACAGCTCACGGAAATGACGGGACGCGTGATACCGTTTTCGACCACGGTAAAATCCGACGGCGCATATTGCCGGATCTCTTTCCCTGCGGCGTCCTGCGCCAGGAAGCGCACACCGATTTGCGGGTATCTGCTGCCGTCCGTGTCCACGATGCGGAAGGTGAGTTGTCCGTGCGCGTGCGGGACTGCTGACAGCAGAAGGCAGGACAGCGCGAAGATGGTAGTGTATTTCATGCCCGTATCCTTTCCTCTACACAGTTATTCCAGGCCGGTTTCAACGACGATCTGCACGGTACGGCAGTAATTTCGTCCTTCCGGGATTTCATTATCGAAGAGCAGACGATCGCTGCCCACCGCGTGCAATTGCACGTCTATCCCTTCGATGCGTCTGCCGAGGGCCTTCTGTACGGAGACGCAGCGTTCCATCGCCAGAGTGCGGTTAATTTCAGGATTTCCGGTTCTGTCTGCAAAGCCGAAGATTTCCACTTTGGAACGTGATGTAATGGCTTCGCCCACGATGTCGAGAATCCTTTTATTGTCGCCACTCAGCTCCGAACTCTTGAAGTCGAAGAGAATGAGGCTGAATCGGTCAATACGCCGATTGCCCTCGGTTTCGAAGACTTCCGTGGTGCGTGTTTCCGTCTCGAAAGGCAGAGAGACCGTGGTGCTGCGTATCTGACCAGCCTTGTCTTCCACATTGAATACCGCCTGCACCACACTGCCGGCGGGTGGAATCCTGGTCGTATCAATATGCCATTCGAGTTCGGCGGGCGGTTCACCCGTGTCCGCGAACGTCGCGTAACTTTCATTGCCGCGTTTGACATCCACCGACCAGCGGGCGACACCTGCTTCGCTGAGCACGCTCGGACGAAGCAGGAGCAGCGGAGTGGAGATGCTCTGCTCAACCGCCTGCCAGCGGACGGGAGCGAGGATATTCCTGTCGTTACTCGACAGCTCCACGCGACGGGCTTCCTGCTGACCTTCGAGAGCTTCGACATTGGGGGCCTGCTCGGGGAGATTACGCGTCTTTATTTCCATACGCGCGGCGGCGATGCCCCATACATCACGTAAATAATTTCGCACCGCTTCGGCGCGTCGTCGGGAGAGTTCCCGATTATTTTTCTCAACGCCTGTGGCATTATTGCAGCCGGTAAGTGTCAGTTTCGCCGAGGGATTTGCACGCATACGGGAACCGACAATATTGAGCATGTCGGCGTATACGCTGAGCGTTTTATTCGGCAGCCGCGATTCATTGAAATCGCCGGTCGTTGTCGGCTGCAGGCGGTGCATGGACGTGGAGTCCACATCGGCCGAACCCTGGGTGAAGAAAACATAGGGCAGGACGGGAAAGAGTTCGCTTTGTGTGAGCCGGTCCACAATTACACGGGCATCCTCGCGCAACGCTCCGTCAGCGGAACGGGCGAACACCCGGAGGTTCGGCTCTATCCCGGGCGGCGGTGGCGGTGGCGGCGGTGGCGGTGGTGGCGGCGGTTCCGGGATGTGATAGAGGAGAGCAAGCCCTCCTTCGAGTCCGTTCGCGTGCCAGTCCACATCGCCGCTTAGGGAGGTGGCTGCAAGACGTACCGCGATTTCCGGCCACAGCGCAAAGTTGCCGCCGAGGCTCAGCGGCCATCGCGCACCCGCACCGAACGCTGCGTACAACGAAGCGCCGCCAGGAAGAGCGATGTTGTAATCGTTTCTGATGCGCTGAAGATCGTCGAACGTCACGTCCGTCGGCCGCAACAGTTCTTCTGTCTGATGCACGTCGTTCGTGAGCAGGTAGCCGATATGGGTTCCCGCGAAAAGCATGAACGAGGTGCCGCGCAACGGCTGATAGCCGATGGTTGGTCGTAAATCCAGCATGTTCGTGGTGGATGCGACGCGATGCTCGACAAAGGCCTCCTCCGGTCCGCGCGGTGTCAGAACAGGCCCGAGGTACTCGTCTGCGGTGAGAGTGGCGGATATATCCGCGTAGCGCAGCGCAACCTGCAGAGACCACGCATCGTCGAGCATGATGTGATAGATGCCGCCAAACGCGGGTCCGACACCATCACCGCCATTGTAGCCGGTACAGCAGCTCGGTATGCCGGGGAGTACGGAGAAATCCGCCGAATGGGTAGTGCGCAGCACTCCGCCGCTGATGCCTATGGCGGGTCGAAGGTGCGGCGCTGTTCCTCCCTGCGCCAATACTGTTACATCCAAGGAAACAAGAAACACGAATAGCAGCAGTCCAGTAGCCGTATGCCTCACGATGAACCTGTATTGTTGTAGGATGAGCGGACCACAGTCCGGAATGATATGGAAATTACGCCCGTTTCGACAGAAATAAAAAATTCGAGCATGACTTCGACGAATCGCACCGGAGAAATTGACACATTGTGGCGCCTTTTGTTTCAGGGCTATTCAGAATGACATCGGAGAAGACCCCAAGGTTACGAAAAACCGTGCGACGCGTCACGGAGCGGAAGAGGCACCGATCGGCGCGCACCGTCGTCCGCAGCCGTGCTGCGATGTACCGGCAGGGAGTTTCCTGCTGAGTGTGCCCACCAGTCCGCCTGGACGGACACCGGCTCATTTCTGCGATGATATCCGAGTCGTGTCAGTGGTGCCAACAAACCCCGTCCCCCTTCGGGACATCCTTCGGCTTGAATTGGATCTACGAAACGTACATTTCCTTTCGGGACTCCCGTTATTGACATCTCATGGAAGTGGGGCTCTGATTACGTTACGGAACGAATCATGCTTTCCCGCAGTAGCGGAACTGCTCTGCTGACATCGGATTTTTGAGCACTATCCGTGCTGTCGCAGCCCTCCGCATGACGAGGTTATCTGGCACGCACTGGTGCGATGATGTCACTTACGAAATGGACCGGTGTCTGAGGCGGACTGGTAGGCATACTCAGGGGGGACGATGTTTTGTTGATTCAGGATTGTCCATATAATCAGGCATGTCATGAGCAGCGGAGGTGGAGGGTCCAACGAGTGTAAGGATGGATTCTGCGACTTCGCTTCGCTCCGCGCAGAATGACCGTTGTCTGTCGCCCCGAGATCGGGAAGAACCTGCGTCCGGACTCCGCGGTTGCGATGAGCAGCGGAGGTGGAGGGTCCAACGAGTGTATGGATGGATTCTGCGACTTCGCTTCGCTCCGCGCAGAATGACCGTTGTCTGTCGCTCTGAGATCGGGAAGAACTTGCGTCCGGACTCCGCGGTTGTGATGATTAGCGGAGGTGGGGGCCAGCGCGTGTATGGATGGATTCAGCGACTTCGCTTAGCTCCGCGCAGAATGACCGTTGTCTGTCGCCCTCAGAGGCTGCGGGATCGTGATGGGGAGAAGGGAGAAGCTCAACTCGTAACGGACATAATATCTCCGAAATATCGCAGCGAAAAATAGGCGGAAAATCAGTATCGTGAAGAAAATCTTTGCATTATTGCAAAAATCTTTTACATTTAGGGCTGTACTTTTTTGCAGATTATTCAGTATCTGCCCAGTATGAAAAAAGCCGGAAAATCCACTATGAGCATGTTGTCGGAAGCGATGCGCGACGTGCTTCCGTACACAAACCTCGGCTGGCAGCTCGTTGCGACGATGCTGGTGTTTTTCGGAGCCGGGTACCTTATCGACAGATGGTTGGACACCGGTGACACAATGAAAATTCTGTTCGCGATTCTTGGAATCATCGTCGGTCTTTACACGTTTTTCAAATCAGTACAACAACTTCAGGACAAGAGGAAAAAAACCTCACCATGATTACCATCGTCAAACATCAGCTGACCAAGGTCAAAATCGAGTTCGCGCTGCTTGCGCTGCTTTCCGTGCTTTTCATGGCATTTTCCGTGTTGCGCGGCAATCCGGACGGATTCGGGATGGATTTGCTGGCCGGTTGTATTTTAAGTGTGACCAATGCATTTTTAGGATATGTGTTCATTGAGAGAGCATTCCGGCTCAATGGTAATCTGTTCATGATTTTCTCTCTTGCCGGAATGACGATGCGTTTCTTTCTCATGATCGCCGCCGTCGCCGTGTTCTTGCTGACTACCACGGTGAACACACTGGAGTTCGTCGGGTCATTCATGGCCTTCTACACGGTGTTTCTTGTCGCGGAAATTTTGCACATCAACAAGAAAACCGATCTGATCAAGCTCCGCGCGGCGGTCGCTCAATAAAGCGATAATCGTTACGACACCATCAGCATGATCCAAAGCTACAGATTCAGGGAAATAGTCGTTCTTGCCACAGTGTTGCTGCTGGCGATGGGCGCATCGGCACGTGCGGAGCAGAACGGCGCAATGCGCGACAGCACGCACAGTCAGGCGACCCACGACGCCGCAGTGGAAGGGCACGGCGCGGGAGATCACCACGGTACGGACAATCTCGCACCGTCCGAGGAAATGATGCGTATTCTCGAACATAAAGTGGAGAACACGCCGTATTTCCATGAATATCCCTTGCCTGAAATTCATTTTCCCGAGAACTGGATCATCAATGTCGCGGGCGTGTCCATCAACATGTCGCCCAACCGCCACGTCGTGTACATGTGGTTCGCCATGCTCCTGACGGTGTTGCTCACCTGGCTGGCCGCGCGTCAAAATCGCAAAGGCACCATACCGAAGGGGTACGGCAACATGATCGAGTCGGTGGTGGTGTTCATTCGCGACGAAGTGGCTCATCCCTTCCTCCATGATGCGACGGAGCGCTACCTGCCGCTGTTGCTGTCCTTCTTCTTCTTTATCGCAACCATGAATCTCGTAGGACTGCTGCCTTTCGGCGCGGCCTCGACAGGCAATATCAATATCACCGCCGGAATGGCGTTGATCACCTTTTCGTTCATGATTTTCGGCGGTATGCGTCACAACGGAGCCTTCGGATTCTGGAAGGGGCTTATCCCCGGCGGCGTACCGATGCCGCTCATTCCGCTGATGTTCCTGATCGAACTCATGGGTCTCCTGACCAAGCCCTTCGCCCTCGCGGTTCGTCTCTTCGCGAATATGCTGTCCGGCGCGCTGGTCATCGGCGCATTTTATGCCCTGATTTTCGGCATGGACACTGTGCTGGTCGCGCCGTTGTCGCTGGCCTTCCTGTTGTTCATGTCCTTGCTCAAGATATTCGTGTGCCTCCTGCAGGCGTACATTTTTACCATGCTGTCCGCCTTCTTCATCGGAATGTCGGTGCATCAGCATCATTAACATCGAATTCAACGGAAATTTGTCTATCACATTCAATTCTGGAGGTTTTCAATGGAATTAGCCTGGTTAGCAGCGGGTATTGGCGCCGCCATCGTGGTGGTTGGTGCGGGGTTTGGTATCGGTAAGCTCGCAGCCGCCGCAATGGAAGCGATCGGTCGTCAGCCCGAAGCCGCCAACGATCTTCGCGGAGCGATGATCATCATGGCAGCGCTCATCGAAGGTATCGCGCTGTTCGCGGTCGTCGTCTGTCTGCTTCTCGCATTGAAATAAACCGCCAACCGGCCGCCGCACGCGCACGAAGTATCGAGGTATCGCATGGATAAACTGCTGTCACTTGAACCCGGAATGTTGATTTGGACGTTCATCACGTTCGCATTGCTTCTGTGGATACTCAAGAAAATCGCCTGGAAGCCGCTGTTGCATGCGCTCGAAGGTCGCGAGCATCGCATTGCATCGGATCTCGACAGGGCGGAGGAAGCCCGCAAGGATGCCGAGCGCATTCTTGCCGAACACCGCGCCCTGATGGAGAATTCGGAGCGTGAAGCCCGCAAACTTATCGACGAGGCTAAAGCGACCGCCGAATCCCTCAAGCAGGGCATCATTGACAGTGCGAACGAACAGGCGCGGCAGATGATCTCGCAGGCGCGCGGAGAAATCCAGCGCGAAAAGGACACTGCTATCACGCAGCTTCGCGGCGAGGTGGCGGACCTCGCTGTCCGCGCAGCGGGCAAAATTCTTGGCGAGGAACTCGATACCGCCAGACATAAAAAAATGGTGGATGACTTCATCAGCAATCTCCCGAGCAACTAACCCGATCATCCGGAGAAACGCATGACCTCTCGCGCCGCATCGCGCTATGCATTGGCAATACTGGACGCGCGTCCCGACGACGTTTCGCTCGAAACGCTGCTGCGGGATTTGCAGGATGTTCGCGCGTCTGTGCATGCCTCGCGCGAGTTGGAGATGTTCTTTCTTTCCCCCATAATTTCGCGTCAGCACAAACATGACGCTGTGAAGGGACTGTTCGAAGGCAGGATCTCCGCCTACACCCTCGGTGCTCTGCTGCTGCTTGTCGAGAAAAGCAGGGAAGACCTCCTTGTCGAGATCATCGAAGCGGTGTTCACTTTGCATCGGGAACGTGAAGGTATTATCCGGTCACGTATCACCAGTGCGGTGGATTTGCCGGAAGAGCAACGGGTTCGAATCGCCGAGGCGCTTCAAAAGGTCTCAGGCAAAAAAGTGGAAACCGAGTACGTCACCGATCCGGACATCATGGCCGGGTTGGTCGTCCGACTCGGCGACACCGTTTACGACGGCAGCGTGCGCCGTCAGCTTCAGCGTCTGCGCGCCCGCTTCATCAGCGGTTCCTGATGCATTCAGACAACTATCTCCAGCAGATGAGAATACACAATGGCAGAAGTACGACCCGATGAAGTATCGGCTATACTCCGTAAGCAACTGAGCGGCTTTGAAAGCGACATCGACACCTACGAGGTAGGCACGGTGCTGCAGGTGGGCGATAATGTCGCCCGCGTGTATGGTCTCCGAAACTGCCTGGCCGGCGAGCTGATCGAATTTCCGAATGAGATTTTCGGCATGGCACTGAACCTCGAAGAGGACAATGTCGGCTGTGTGCTCTTTGGTGAGTCGACCGGCGTGAAGGAGGGAGACACGGTCAAACGTACGGGACGCGTCGCCTCCATGCCTGTCGGTGAAGAAATGCTGGGGCGCGTCATCGATCCTCTCGGACGTCCGCTCGACGGGCGCGGTGTGATCAACACCGAAACGATCATGCCCATCGAACGCAAAGCGCTGGGTGTTCTGCAACGGCAGCCCGTGAAAGAACCGCTGCAGACGGGACTCAAGGCCATCGACTCCATGATTCCCATTGGTCGCGGACAGCGCGAGTTGATCATCGGTGATCGTCAGACCGGAAAAACCGCGATCGCCCTCGATGCCATCATCAATCAGAAATACACGCACACGGAAGACGCGAAACGGCGCGGTGTGGATCCCGTGTTCTGCATTTACGTCGCCATCGGCCAGAAAGCCAGCACGGTAGCCAATGTGCATGCCAAGCTCGAGGAAATGGGTGCGATGCCGTATACCACGGTCATCGTCGCGGACGCCAACAGTCCTGCTCCGCTGCAGTACATCGCTCCCTACTCGGGTGCCACGCTGGGCGAATTTTTCCGCGACAGCGGCCGTCACGCGCTCGTGGTGTATGATGACCTCTCCAAGCAGGCCGTCGCATACCGCGAATTGTCGCTTCTTCTGCGCCGTCCCCCGGGCCGCGAAGCGTATCCCGGCGACGTGTTTTATCTGCATTCGCGGCTTCTCGAACGCGCGTCCAAGCTCAACGACGAGCTTGGCGGCGGCAGTCTGACAGCGCTCCCCATCATTGAGACGCAGGCGGGTGACGTATCCGCGTACATCCCGACCAATGTGATTTCGATCACCGACGGTCAGATTTATCTGGAGTCGAGCCTTTTCAACGCCGGACAGCGTCCCGCTGTGAACGTCGGTATTTCCGTGTCGCGTGTGGGCGGCAATGCGCAGATCAAAGCCATGAAACAGATCGCCGGCTCCCTCCGTCTCGATCTGGCGCAGTATCGTGAACTCGAGGCTTTTGCGAAATTTGGTTCCGATCTTGACAAGAGCACGCAGCAGCTCCTGCGCCGCGGATCGCGCATGCTGTCGCTGCTCAAACAGAATCAGTACGAGCCCATGTCGGTGCAGGAACAGGTCGCAAGCGTGTTCGCGGGCATCAACGGCTTTCTCGACGAAATCCCGCTCGAAGAAGTCGCCCGTTTCGAGAAGGAATACGTCGAGCACCTGAAGACGCGCCATCCTGAGGTGATCAACGAGATCGCCGACGAGAAGAAATTGAGTGACGAACTTCAGGCAAAGATGAAGGCGATACTGAAGGAATTCTCCGCATCGTTCGCCGTATCAATGACTTCGCACGGATAATTCATGGCGAATCTCCGGGAAATACGCAGCCGCATCAATGGTGTGCGCAATACCAGCAAGATCACGCAGGCGATGAAGCTCGTCGCCGCAGCCAAGCTGCGTCGCGCACAAGACGCCATCGTGGCAGCACGTCCCTATGCCTACAGCATGCGGGAACTGGTGTCGCATCTGCTCAGCAAAGTGGATCGCTCGACACTTCCCGTCACCATGGGACGCGACGGCGATGGTCCGGTGCTCCTCATCGTGGTGACCGCTGATCGCGGTCTCTGCGGGGCTTTCAACACGAATATCATCAAAGCGGCGACACAGCGCATTCACAAGCACTGGAAGGACAGATACGACCAGGGGAAACTGTCGCTTATCTGCATCGGACGTCGGGGATTTACCCATTTTTCGAAACGCGGCTACCCCATACTCGATCAGCGTATCGGCCTTGTGAACTCCGCCGGATACTCCGATGCTGAAGCCATCATGCGCGACGCACTCCGTCGCTATCTCGATGGAGAGTTCGATGTGGTCGAAGTCGTGTACAACGAATTCAAATCCGTCGTCCAGCAGCGCATCGTGGAAGAACAGTTGCTCCCGCTACCTGTCGCCGAGGAGGAACAGGCTGGTCGCTACAAGCAATTCGTGGATTACATCTACGAACCGTCGGAAGTCGAACTGATGGAACAACTTATCCCTCGTCACCTCAACTTCCAGCTGCTTCGCATTTTGCTCGAATCGAATGCTTCTGAACAGGGGGCGCGGATGACCGCCATGGATTCCGCAACGAGTAACGCCAAAGACCTGATTCATAATTTGCAGTTGCAGTATAACAGCGCGCGTCAGGCCAGTATCACGACGGAGATTCTCGAAATCGTCAGTGGCGCAAACGCGTTGCGAGGTACCTAGCCGCCCGTAGCGGCCGGATCAGGCGGACGTACGCCGAGGCAGGGCGCAGAAAATGACATCCCGCGGCGGGCTATGACGGGTGTTCCGTTTTTACCGTAGAGAGAGCATGGCGCGCAGTCCGTGCTCTTTTCGTTTCACCGCATTGTCATGTATCGCAATTGACGTTGATTCCAGCATGATTGTCCACCCAGACTTCCGGCACGGCGCGCGTCTGTTTGACGACCGTCGTTTCTTTGAAGCTCATGATGTCTGGGAGGAATTGTGGATGGAAACCCCTGGCGAAAGGCGTGTGTTTTATCAGGGCATGATTCAGGCGGCAGTCGCGTATTATCATGCCTCGAATGGTAACGGAAAGGGCGCCGCACATCTGCTGGAACGATCAATGGAAAAACTGGAGCACTTTACTCCGCAGTGTGAAGGCGTTGACGTACAGAAACTGCTCCTTGCCCTGAAAGCCCATCTGGGTTACTTTGTTGAAGGCCTGAAAATGGGCTCCATTTCTTTACCCGACGATTGTCCGAAACTCGGTTTATAAACTCCCGGAGGATATCATGGCGATTTACATCACCGACGAATGCATCAATTGTGGCGCATGCGAGCCCGAATGCCCCAACACCGCCATTTACGAAGGCGGCGCGGGCTGGGAGCTCGGTGGCCAAAAATACGGAGAGGGCGACAACGCTCCGTCCGGCGCCGACGGATTCTGGTCCGCGGATTATTTCTACATCGTGCCCGACAAGTGCACCGAATGTGTTGGCTTTCACGACGAACCGCAGTGCGCGGCCGTGTGTCCGGTAGACTGCTGTCTGCCCGATCCGAAACATGTCGAGAGCAAGGAGGTTCTTCTCGAGAGAGTCGCCTATCTCGACAGTCTTGGTCGTTGATCGACGTATTGTGAACTGGAAAGAGGCCGGCTGCAGCCGGCCTTTCATTGATGGCATTCAGGAAAGGGATAGCATGACCTTTGGCCGTTACGAGATTTTTCTCATCGAATCAGGAAGATTCCGCCTCGACGGAGGCGCCATGTTCGGTGTGGTTCCGAAGCCGATGTGGGAAAAAGTCAACGAAGTGGACGCACAGAATCGCGTCGCGATGACGATGCGTTCGCTTGTGTTGCGCGACGAGAAACGCGTGATTCTTGTCGACACAGGCGTGGGCGACAAGGACGGGGAAAAATTCCAATCGATATACGCCATTGATCACTCGCAGTTCAGATTGGCGGATCAACTGGCCGCTCTCGGCATCGCGACGGAAGATGTGACGGATGTAGTGCTGACGCATTTGCATTTCGACCATGTGGGCGGCTGCGTCCGTCGCATGGGTGAGCGACTGGAACCGGTGTTCACGCATGCAAGGCATTACGTGCAACAGCGTCACTGGGATTGGGCGATGCGTCCTTCGGACAAGGACAAGGCCAGTTTTATCCCGGACAACTACCTTCCTCTCCACGACGCGGGATTGTTGTCCTTTCTGGATGGCGAGACGGAATTGTTCGAGGGCCTTCACCTGGAAATCGTGAATGGCCATACCTTTGCGCAGCAAATGGTGCGCATTGCCGGTGATGGCCGTTCCTTGCTGTATGCCGCTGATCTGATCCCCATGAGTGCGCATATTCCGGCACCGTGGATCATGAGTTACGATCTCCAGCCCCTCGTTACGCTGGAAGAGAAGCTTCGCGTACTGGATCGTTCCGCCCGGGAGGGTGACATTGTGTTGTTCGAACATGATACCGGAACGGAAGCGGCGAGCATCGTCAGAACGGAAAAGGGCTACACCGCCGGCGTTCGCGGAAGGCTTGCGGACGTGCTGAATGAAAACGCCGCATAGTCCGGTACAGCCATGGTGTATCGCGTAGCGTCACTGAACGAATTGCGCCCGAACGCGGGAAGAGCGTTTAACGCGGGAGAGTACAATCTCGCGCTCTTTCTTTTGGAAGGACGCGTGTACGCTATAGAAAATCTCTGTCCGCATCAGCACATCCCCGTGCTCTCCGAGGGCAGTCTCGAGGGGACGGTGCTCACCTGTCCCATGCACGGATGGCGCTACGATATCACAAGCGGTGCCTGTGTACACGCCAGCGGGCGCGTCAAGACCTTTGTCACAGAGATTCGTGACGGAGATGTGTATGTTGAAATCGACGAGGACGAGCATGAATCCTGGTGGTGAAGACGTACAGCGACGCACGCGTGAGATACGCTCCGCTGCACTCGCGCTCGGATTCAGCCATGTCGGCTTCGCCGCGGCGCAGGAGTTACGCGACGAACGTGTGCACCTCGATCAATGGCTGGCGCAGGGCCATCATGCAGCGATGCTCTGGATGGGGAGCGACGTCGCAAAGCGCACCGATCCACGTGCCGTGCTTCCGGGAGCGCGCTCGGTGATCTCCGTGGCGATGAACTACTACACATCCGAGGCGCACCGCGGCGAACCCGGCACAGCAAAGATCTCCCGCTACGCCTGGGGCGACGATTATCACGACATCGTAGGTGAACGTCTTGAACAACTGGAGAAGCTCCTCCACGATATGCTGCCGGAGGTGCGAACGCGGCGCTACTGCGATACGGGGCCCGTTATGGACAAAGCATGGGCTGTGCGCGCGGGTATCGGCTGGTTGGGAAAAAACGGCAACGTGATCACCCGTGATCTCGGCTCCTGGGTGTTTCTGGGCGAAATTCTGGCAACATGCGATTTTGTGTACGATCAGCCGATGGCGGATTTCTGCGGGACGTGTACGCTCTGTATCGAAGCGTGTCCGACGCAGGCCATCGTTGCGCCGACGGTGGTCGATTCCCGGCGCTGTCTGTCCTGGTTGACCATAGAGTGCCGTGACGAGGAATTGCCGTTGCGCGAAGGAATGCGCATGGATGGATGGGTCTTCGGCTGCGATGTGTGTCAGGACGTGTGCCCGTGGAATTCCTTTGCACGGGAAAGCGCCGAGCCCGGATTTCAACCCCGCAGTGCCAACATTTCTCCTCCGCTCGCCGAGTTGGCGGTCATAGGCGACGAGGAATTTCGCGAACGATTTCGCCGGAGTCCGGTCAAGCGTTGCAAACCATGGGGAATGCGGCGGAATGCGCGAACCGTTTCCGCGGAAAATGAATCAAACGTAGATTAGAAACCTCAGCACATCATCAAGAGAGAAACATGGAACATCGCAAAGTCATCATCATCGGTTCAGGTCCCGCCGGCCTCACCGCCGCGCTGTATGCCGCACGCGCCAATCTTTTTCCGCTCGTATTCGAGGGTAATCAGCCGGGCGGACAGCTCACGATCACGACGGAAGTGGAGAATTACCCCGGTTTCCCGGAGGGCATCACCGGTCCCAAGCTCATGGATGAAATGCGCAAGCAGGCGCATCGCTTCGGAGCCGAAAGCAAGTACGAGCATGTGACCGCCGTGGATTTCGGGGCGACGCCTTTCCGTGTCATGGTGGGCGACGCGGCGTATACCGCCGACAGCATTATTGTCTCCACCGGAGCGTCCGCGCGTCTGCTCGGCCTGGAAAGTGAAAAAGAGTACATGGGGTACGGCGTTTCCGCCTGCGCCACCTGCGACGGGTTTTTCTTCAAGAATCAGGAAGTCGCCGTCGTCGGTGGGGGGGACACGGCAATAGAAGAGGCCCTGTTCCTGACAAAGTATGCGACGAGGGTGACAATCATCCATCGTCGCGACGAGTTGCGCGCATCCAAGATTATGCGGGAACGCGCGCTCAACAATCCGAAAATCGCGTTCAAATGGAATTCCGTGGTGGAGGAAGTGAAAGGGAAGGAAGAATTCGGAGCGAAGCGCCTCACACATCTTGCGCTGCGCGACGTCACGTCAAACGCGACGGAAGATTTTCCCGTCGACGGTCTCTTCATCGGCATCGGGCATCAGCCGAACACCGACCTGTTCAAAGGCCTGCTCGATATGGACGAGAACGGCTACCTGGTCACCAGGAGCAAGAGCACGTACACCAATATAGACGGAGTGTTCGCCTGTGGCGACGTGCAGGATCACGTGTACCGACAGGCCGTTTCCGCCGCCGGAAGCGGATGCATGGCAGCCATAGACGCGGAGCGCTGGCTCGCCGCTCGTGGCATTGAGTAACACGAGAGCAATTTTCATGACAGTGAATGCCCGCTTCGGCGGGCATTTTATTTATCATCCCAAGGGAATCCCGGAACAGTCCTACGCTGGCGGCACCGCGTCAAAGCCAAGGAAAGAGGACGCTCAACATTAATTTATTGTAAGGTTGTCCGATTCTATTGCTACGGCGGTCATCCCTGTGTAGATTAGCAACGGATCATGTGGTCTGTTGTTTCCGCCGACATGCTCCGGTCAGATACGCAACGCTTCTGTCGGTCTCCTTCAAGCCGGAAGATAGTGGAATATTAAGGAATCAAATTGTCGGAGGATGTTATGCGAAGTAAGTCAGCACAGATATTTGGAACTATCATCATTGCATTCGTACTGATAGTACCCAATTATATATCGCAAGGTCAAATCTATTCAATTGCATCCGGACAATGGACTGATATCACAACCTGGAGTACATCAGGGATACCTGGTGTTGGTTCACGAGTCGTCGTCTCTACAGGTCATACTGTTACCTTAATTGCAAGTTCAGCAGTAACAATCAGAGAGGTTGTGGTTGAACCAAATGCACAGTTGGTGATAGATGGTGGTGAGCTGTATATGGGTACTAGTGGGATGAGCCGCCAGTTGCTGGTGAATGGAGCCCTATCGATAATAAACGGTGGGTATATTGAGACGAATGGTGCTGAAATTACAATCAACGGTTCGATGCTCTTGAATACGAGTATGGGTATTGACGCTGGGCTTTCGATATTCACCGTAAATTCACTTGCAGAAGTCGATATTCAAAATGGATCCTTTTACTGTCTTGATTTCCGTCTGCTTTCTGACGGAGCGCTGTACATTGACGGTGGAAACGGGATCAATGCGCTTGGAGCAGTGAATATTTCGGGATTGCTGTCTTCACGCGGTGCATTTCCAACTACTAGGGTGTTTAACTCAAGTGGTCCCTTTACCGTCTCTGGGGTGCTGACTGTTGGTGCAACAACTGTTTCTGGAAACTATCTGCTTTCACAACCAATCACGCTCCTGAACGGAAGTGAGGTTCGCTATGTGAGGGCGGGAAATCAGACGATTGAACCGGCACTAAGTTACCATGGCTTGAGACTTTCTGGGAGCGGAAACAAATCCGTGTCTTCTGTGCTCTCCGTATCCGACAAGTTTTTAATCAAAGACAACGCCCGCTTTGTTAACACCAACAATTCGACTGTGAATTTTGGATCGAATCTGATGGACAGCAGCGCCACGACGAATCATCAGTTCGGAAGCGGGAATTACAATTTTACCGGTACCACCATCGCCGCGACCAGCGCGTTGGATTTCAGCGGCAGTACGGTCACTTTCAGCGGCAGTTCTGTGACAATCGGTGACGGCTCCCTGGGCAATGCGCCGATTACGTTCGGCACGGTGAACGTGACCAATACAAACACCATTCTCACCCTCGGCAGCAACGCGTTTTCCGGCCATATTGCGTTCACGGGACCGCTCGCCATGAGCGGCACCAACGCCGCCCTGTATGCCACGGGCGGTACGTTGACATTGGCCTCGCTCAACGCTTCCGGAACCTACGCCTACGTCGACCTTGCCAACAGTGCGGTCACCGTCGTCGGCAATCTGCAGTGCGCGGCGGATATGCGCATTGCCGCGCCCACCACCGTCGGCGGCTATTGCGCTACGGGTGGCGACCTCCTCATCGACAATGAACTCGATGTGAGCGGCAATACCAATGTCGGCGGTGGATTGTTCGGCAGTTCCAGCGGTGCGGGCACGAACACCTTCACCGGTGCGGTGACGGTGAGTGGTCCGGAAATCTCCATCACAGGCGGCAGCGTGACGCTGACGTCCGGGCTGGTGCACTCGACCGCGGCGACCGGCTCGTACTGTACGCTCGGCGGTACGCTCACTGTCGGCGCAGGAACCACCGTGGCGCTGAATTCGGAAACCGTGAATTTCACCGGAAACCTCTCCTTCCATACGCTGGCCGTTACGAATGCGAACGGTGTGTGCAACGCGACATCGGATTTTTCCGTCGCTCATACAGCCAACTTCGCAAAAGATGTGAACATGCCCGGCAAAACGCTCACCTTCCTGAACTCCGCTCCGCTGACCAGCATGCTCGGAAACGGCGAAGTCGTCGGTACTGTGTACCGTACCCTCCAGACGGCGGGGAAGTACACCTTCAATGGTCAATACGCCACCCTGATGATCCCGACTCTCTCCGGCGACGAAGACTACAGCTTCACGTTCATGAAAATGGCACCGGATCAGCAGGCCATCAGCCGTTGCTATGACATTCGTCGCATCGGCTCGAACCTTACACCGGCTTCCGGGACGTACACGCTCGGCTTACAGTACAAAGACACCGAGCTGAACGGAAACGATGAAAACACCTTGTTGCTCTGCTATGGTACCTACGGGAGCGCGGGAGAGGATCAGTTCCTGAAACTCTCCACAAGTAATGTGAACAACTCCGCGAATATCGTGACCTATGTGTACGACGGGACAATGAGTCTCAATCAGCGCTATACCCTCGCCGATGTGAATGCGCCGCTCCCGGTTGAACTGGTGTCGTTCAGTGGAAGGCGTAAGTCCCATGGCGTGGAGCTGCGCTGGGCGACCGCAACAGAGCTCAACAACTACGGCTTCGACGTCGAGCGTTCATTCGCCCGTGATAAGGGATACACGAGCATTGGCTTTGTGGAAGGCAAGGGCAGCAGCTTCACGCGTTCGGAATACCGCTTCACCGATGCGTCCGCGCCCGGGAAAACGCTGTATTACAGACTGCGGCAAATTGACCGCGACGGCGGCGAGAGCTATGGTCCCGTTGTCGAAATCAGCGGTGACGCACCGGTGTTCGAACTGTCGAATTATCCCAATCCGTTCAATCCGACGACCACCATCAGTTTTGTGAGCATGGAGGATGGTGAAGCCATTATTACCGTGGTCAACAGTCTCGGTGAAACTGTCGCGCAACCCTTTGCCTCGCCGGTCCTTCGCGGAGAGCGTGTATCCGTTCCGTTCGACGCCGCCGCATTGCCGGGTGGAGTGTATTTCTATCACCTGACCATCGGCTCAACCGTGAGCAGCGGCAAAATGCTTCTTGTGAAATAGACCGCGGATCGGGCGAACCGCTCTGTCAGGACGTCATTCCACCCTGGCAACAGTGCGTTTCTCGCTTCACAAGTCCGACAACATTTCCTCTACTTCTTCGATGCGCCGGGTAATACGCTCGGCGCCATCGTTTGTAAAGGGCTTGAGTGTCAGGCCTTTGCGTGCCAGCACCCATGAGGCTTCCTTTCGCGCGGTGGCCGTATCGTTAAGCTTCGCGCTCATCAACGCAATTTTGGCGCGTGCCTGAATTTCGATGTAGCGTCGCTCGCTGACCTCTCCGTCAATGGAGCGCAAGATACGCCGGTATGCTTCACGTGCGAGAGACCAGTTTTCCTTTCCTTCGGCGGCTGAAGCCAACCCCCAGAGAAAGAGGCGGTTGTTCGGGTAGCGCTTGAGAATATTTTGGGCCGCATGAATCGCATCGTCCCAGCGCTCCTCTTCGATAAATATCCAGATGAGTGAATTGGTCGCCTGAGCGGCTGTGTACTCGGCGCGGCGCTCGGCCTGACGCAAGGCCGCTATACCCTCTGCACGTTCGTCGTCCAACAGAGGCGTCCAGGTGAGGAAGCGCATGTTCCGGCTCTTCCAGTATTTGTATGTCCCGAGACCTGTCAGCGCATCGAAGGCCTCCGGATGTTTCGCGAGACATTTTTCGAAATACCCTGTAGCGCGCAGGCCGTGGGAGAGTCCGGCAAGCCAATTCTCGCCATCACGGAAATTGTAATAGGCGATGTAGCTGCGAGCCATGCCCAGATAGTACAGGCCCTCGGCTTCGGTGGCGGAGGCATGCGTCATGTCGTCTGCGAGTTTTTCCGTCTTTTCCAGCAGGGCGAGGTACTCCTTGCCGCGGACGGGCGTTTCGAAATCGAGCGACATCACCTGCATCAGAATGGCCTTGTTCATGACGCCGGCCGGATGCTGAGGAAACTTGCGGACCGCTTCGTCGAATTTTGCCATAGCGGCCCGGTATTCCTGTTTTCCGGAACGATCAATACCCTCGACGATCAGATCGTGGAGAGCGGTATCCGGTATGCGTTGTGCTGTAGCCGAGGCGAAAACGAGGAAGAACACTGTGAGGTGTCGCATGCCCAGATTTGTCATTCAGAGTCCTTTTCAGATTGATCGGAAGCGGGGGAGGTGTCCTCACCGGGATCATCGCCGTTGATGGTCGTATCGGCATCCGCCCCGTCGAAGTACACGCGAATACGTTTCGCCGCCGCCCAGCCCACATGTTCCGCAAGTTGCTCCGGCGATGCCTCCTGAACGCTTCGTACGGACCCGAAGGCAGTAAGCAGCGCGGTGGCACGTTTAGGCCCCACGCCGTCGATCTGCTCCAGCTCCGTTTGCAGTGTGGATTTGTCCCGCTTGCTTCGATGGTAGGTGATGGCAAAGCGATGGGCTTCATCACGGACGCGCTGCAGAAGGTGAAGACCAGGCGAGGTTTTCGCGATATTCATAGGAAGACTTTCGCCGGGTACGAACACTTCCTCCAGGCGCTTTGCGAGACCGATGACGGGGACGTGTTCCAGCCCGAGCTCAGTCAGCACCTCGACAGCGGAGGAGAGCTGTCCTTTGCCGCCATCGATGACGATCAGGTCCGGAAGGGGGGTGTCTTCACTCAACGAGCGCTCATACCGGCGCCGCACCACCTCGCGCATGCTCGCGAAGTCGTCCACGCCCTCCACTGTCCTGATGCTGAATTTTCTGTACTCGCTTTTGCGCGCTTTCCCGTCCAAAAAACACACCATGGACGCAACGGTCTCGTCGCCCTGAAAATGCGAGATATCAAAACACTCGATGCGGCGCGGCGGTGCGGGGAGGCGCAGGTCGCGCTGCAGCGCCTCCAGCGTTTTTGGCAGGGTGTTCGAGGACTTCATCTTCTGCAGGAGAATTTCATCGAGCAGGAAGGTCGCATTTGCAGTGCACATGCCGAGGAGTTTCAGCTTATCGCCGGCCTTCGGCACCGTGAAGGAAACACGCATCTGTGCCCGATCTTCAAGCCAGCTGCGCAGGGCTGCTTCGGAATCCAACGGGAGTGGCAGAACGATCTCCGGTGGAATGTCCTGCGTTGCGGTGTAGTAGCGATGCAGCAGGTGCTCGAGTATGTCTTCTTCCTCTTCGACCTCTGCGCCGGTAAGGGTGAAATGCTGTTTCCCGACGATGTTTCCGTCGCGGACACGGAACACCACTCCCACCGCATCGCTGTCTCTGCGCGCAAGCGCTACGATGTCTCTGTCCTTGAAATCCGCTGCGGCAACTTTCTGCTTGTCCTGCCAGATTTGCAGCGCCTGCACACGGTTGCGGAGGTCCGCCGCCTTCTCGAATTCCAGGCGCGCGGCGCAGGCGTGCATCTCCTCTTCGAGAATGTGTCGCAAGGTACGCGTTTTGCCCTTCAGGAGCTGTTCGACCTGTGCGATCATCGCACGATACTCCGCCTGCGACACAAAATCTTCACAGGGTCCCTGACATTTTTTAATATGGTAATCCAGACAAACGGTGACCTTGCGCCGCGCGATCACTTCGGCATCGAGCGCATAATCGCAACTGCGTATGGGAAAAATGCCTCGAATGGTACGGAGCATCAGATGCATGGACCGCACATCGGTGTAGGGACCGTAGTAGCGGGAGCCGTCGCGTATGATGCGGCGCGTCGGAAAAACGCGCGGATAGGGCTCGTTCGTCACGACGATGTACGGATAACTCTTGTCGTCTTTGAGGCGGATGTTATACCGCGGCGTGTGCTCCTTGATCAGGTTGTTTTCGAGCAGCAGCGCTTCGACTTCGGAGTCGGTGACGATGAGTTCCAGATCGGCGATCTTGGATACGAGCACCTCACGCTTGAGATCGTAGCCGCCTCGCTCCTGAAAATAGGATCGTACACGGGTTCGGAGATTCTTCGCTTTCCCGACATAGATAATGGTTCCTTCCGCATTCCGGAATTGATACACTCCTGGTGAACCGGGCAGGGTGTCGAGTTTTCGTTTCAGAATGTCGGATTGTTCTTGAGCTTCCATCTACCAGGGCCTTGGCGGGTGGTTCAGCGCGGAGCGAAACGGCGCCGCGATTCGCGGAACTCGCGGCGCCGTACGGATCGCCGAATCAGGATGCGGGTTGACAGATCTCCACCAGCACACCGCCGGCGGATTTGGGATGAATGAACGCGACGAGAAAATTATCCGCTCCCATGCGCGGTTCTTCGTCAATGAGTTTCACACCGGCCTCCTTCAGGCGGCGCAATTCCGCGTGAATATCATCCACCTCGAACGCCATGTGATGGATACCCTCACCACGCTTTTCGATGAATTTCGTGATGGGAGAATCCTCGGCGATGCCCGCCGTAAGTTCGATATTCGTGTCGTCCACGTGGAAGCTGCTGACATCCACTTTCTGCGCTTCGACGCGCTCGATGTGCGAAGGAGTCATTCCCAGTAAGGTCTCGAAGGTCTTCTGCGCGTCGGCGATTTCTTTGACCGCTATGCCGATATGCGCGATGCGTTTGATCATGGTTGAACCGTATTCTTGTGACAAATGGTGTCGCTGCTGCGACCATGAAAAGTACCGAAATCGTGAACGAGGAAAAAGCGGAGAGCAGACACTAGAGAGCGGAGAGCAGAGAGCAGAGAGCGGAGAGCAGAGAGCAGAGAGCAGAGAGCAGAGAGCAGAGAGCAGAGAGCAGAGAGCAGAGAGCAGAGAGCAGAGAGCAGAGAGCGGAGAGCAGAGAGCATGTCCGTGGGAGATGGCGCGATGCGAAAAGGAGCCTGGAAGCGGTGACAGTGCGCTGTGCTCATACATTCGGATAGCACGACCATGCGCTCCGCTCTCGCTCTCAGCTTCCGCTCAGAAGCGCACGCGTCCGTCACACACAGAAATAAAAAAAAACCGGACCATGCGGTCCGGTTCAATACACAGTGGCGGCAATGCTCTAGAGGAATTTGTTGCAGCGCTGAATCATGCGCATTGCGGGGGCGCGAAGCGATTCGATGTCGGTGAGACTGAGTACGCGTTCGAACTGTTCCCGCGCGTCGCGGTAGCGCTTGAGCCCGAAATAGGTTTCGCCCATCCAGTATACGCCACGCACCTGCAACAGTGCATCGGGGGCCTGCTCGCTTATTTCCTGGAAGAGACTGAGCGCCGTGCTGTAGCGGCGTTCTTCAAAATTATTCCGCGCGATCTGGAATTTCTGTAACCAGGCTTCCAGCATCGGATTGCCTACGGAGACCGGCGGCGGCGGGGGCGGAGGCGCCTGAACTGCCGGCGGGGGAGGAGAGGCACCACGACGCAATTGTTCACCATAATTGGTGAGCGGGTTATTCGTCGGCGCGACCATCACAAAGCGGAAATTTTCCGGCGAGAGATATTTGAGCACGAAGCCGTGGAAGGGGAAGTTGTACAGTTCGCCTTCCTCGTTGATCACATACTCGCCCTCGTTGCCGAAGAACTGCGTTCGCGCAGTCGTCAACCGCCAGCGGTGTCCGTCGAACAGGTATTGATTGTCCAGCGGGAGATCGGAGGTGCCGATAATGCCCATCTCGATAACCGCATACGAGCTGGGATTCAATATGAGATAGTACGTGGAATTCTGCGGCGGAATGTAGACGACGGGAGAGGTGCCCTTCTGGAAGATGTACGGGACGTTCGCTCTGTCAAGGATGTTGCGTGCTTCACCCCACTGCATGCCGAGCGAGACACCGTAGATGGCCATGTTCAGACTGGTCATACCATCGGGAATCTGCATGAGCGACTGTCGTGCAATGTCCATCACGGGAGTGTTCTGCGCCGAGCAGCGATCTCCTCCGGAGCCGGAAACCTGCAGCAGTGCAACGATGAGCGCTACTTTGAGGAAATCCAGCGGGATATTCATTCGAGATGTCATACGGGCCTCCGGATGTTGATGAGGTGCATGCCTGAAATGTGGGCCGGCTCGATCAGAGCAATCTGTCGCGCAGTTCTACTTTCAGATCTGCAACGCGCGGAATGTCAATACCGGGTTCCTTGTACCCAATGATGTAATCCTCATCCACTTTGATGCGTACGGTTTTTCTTCCGTAGGTGAATTTGACAGAGATACGTGTGCGCACCTCCACGCCCTGCGATTCGACGGTCTCGTGCAGCCACTCGGATTTCATATAGCCGTCGTCTTTCGCAAGTGTCTCGAATTGATAGCCCCGTGTCAGCAGACCATCGACCACCACCATCCAGGCGTCGTTGTAGTCCAGACTTTGACGGACTTCGTAGGTGATCCAATTGTCGTTGTCTTCGCTGACGATCGGCTGACATCCGAAGAGCACGGGAAGACTCAGCAGGACGAGCAGTGATGCGATAGCAGTGCGTTTCATGTGCAGACTCCTTGAAGTGTTGGTCTCGTTCGGTCTGAGGGTGGTCACCGGTTTCTTGCTCACCGGCCTGCTAGGCAGCGGTCGAGCAGCTGCAGCAGTTCTTTGTACAATGCTTGCAGCGACGGACGGCTTGCTTCCTTCGCGGCTGTGCGGTTTCCTTCGGTATAACTGAAATCTCTTTCACCTGATCCCGGAATGGCCTTCATGGCGTCGTCGTTGCGGCCACGCAGTGTGGTGATATATCCGGGAGACAGGCAGTACAGATGACTGAGCGAATCAATAACCGCGGTGTTGACACTATGGTAGTCGTGTGCTGTCGGATTGGCCGGGAGATTCGGCCACGGATGCGTAGCCTTGGAACGCTGTTTCTCCCATGCGGTGGCTGTATGCTTCTCCTGCTGCCGATAGGAGTCGATCGAACGCGGTGTGCTTGCGGGTGGCGTGTGATACTGTCCGCTCTTCTCTGCGCGATTCCACGACGCTTCGACCGTCCCTTCGCGCGCCTGCGCGAGCGACAGCCGCGGCAACAGCAGCAGTGATACGACAAACAGAGCGATAAATGCGGTAATCCTTTTCATGTACACCTCATGCTGCATACCGTGATCCCGGACGGGGAGCGTCGGCTGGTGAAAGAGCAGTATGTTTCTCGTTGCGATGGACTCGCTGAAATTGAGCAATTCATGAATACAGGGAACCTAGTCATGAACTGATTAAAAGTCAATAGTTCGTTACTAAAAGCTCGTAATGTTCTCGAAGCGAAAGGACGCTGCGTCTTTCTTTCGCGAACGATAAAGGGCCTGTGCTCATGCAATCCTCGAACGCCTCGGGAGGGGGTGGAGGATTGCGGTCTATGGCGCGGGATCAACAGCATCGGCATCGTTGCTGATGTCCTGATCCGCAGTCACGCGCGCGATGTCCGCGATGGAATCTCCTTCGCGGAGATTGATGAGACGCACCCCTTGGGTATTCCGGCCCATGACGCGTATGCTGCGCATATGCTGGCGTATCACCTGACCCTTGACAGTGATGATGACCAGATCGTCCAGATCGGAGACTTCCTTGAGTCCGATCACGGGGCCTGTTTTCGGTGTCACATTCATTGTGATCACACCTTTCCCGCCGCGCCGTGTATGCCGGTACTCCGACACTTCACTGCGCTTGCCGTAGCCGTGTTCGCTCACGACGAGAACATTGCTGGTGGGGCGGCAGAGTATCATACCGATGACGCGATCGTCGTCGGCGAGACTGATCCCGCGCACACCCGTCGCACCACGGCCCATGTCGCGCACATCCGTTTCGGAAAAACGAATGGCCTGTCCGAGACGGGTGGCGATGAGCATATCGTTGTTCCCGTCGGTGATTTTCGCTTCGATGAGATTGTCGCCCGCATCGAGGGAGATAGCGATGATGCCGGTGGATCGCGGATTGCCATAGGCGCTGAGGACGGTCTTCTTCACCGTGCCCTGCTGGGTCACCATCATGATGTACTGGTCGTCGGTGAACTCCTTGACGGTGACGAAGGCCGCGATGGTTTCGTCCTTCTGCTTGTTGATGCAGTTTATTATGGCTCTGCCACGCGCCACGCGTCCGCCTTCGGGCACTTCAAACACCTTGAGCCAGTAGCAGCGGCCCTTGTCGGTGAAGAAGAGGATGTAATGATGCGTCGAGGCGATAAACATGTGCTCGACGAAATCGTCCTCGCGTGAGGCGGACCCGGCCACGCCCTTGCCGCCGCGGCCTTGCCTGCGGTAGGTGCTGACGGGCGTGCGCTTGATGAAGCCCTGATGGCTGATGGTGATGACCACGTCTTCTTCAGCGATCATGTCTTCCAGACGGAAGTCCGCGTAATCATAGATGATTTCGGTGCGGCGGTCGTCGCTGAAGCGGTCCTTCAACACCCGGAGTTCATCACCGATGACCTGCCAGCGCAATGTTTCGTTTTCCAGAATGCCGCGCAGACGGGTGATCAATTTGATGGTTTCTTTGTACTCGTCTTCGATTTTTTTCCGCTCGAGACCGGTCAGGCGCTGCAGGCGCATATCGAGAATGGCTTTCGCCTGAATCTCGCTGAGCTTGAAGCGCTTCATGAGGTTTGTGCGGGCGGTTTCGGTGTCTTTGGATTTCTTGATCGTCTCGATGACTTCGTCGATGTTGTCGAGCGCGATGATGTACCCTTCGAGAATGTGTGCGCGTTTTTCCGCTTCCGCCAACTCGAATTTGGTTCGGCGCACGACGACATCGTGACGGAAATCAAGAAAATGACGCATCATCTCCCGGAGGGACAAGACTTTCGGACGTCCGTCAACCAGCGCGAGCATGATGGCGCCGAAGGTGACCTGCATTTGTGTGTGCTTGTAGAGATTGTTCAGCACCACCTCGGGATTGCCGTCGCGCTTGATTTCTATGACCATGCGCATACCGTCACGATCGCTCTCGTCGCGGATGTTCGAGATGCCGTCGATCTTTCCCGCCTTGACCAGTTCAACGATTTTCTCTATCAAATTCGCTTTGTTGACCTGATAGGGAAGTTCGCTGACGATGATATTTTCCCGTCCGTTTTTAAGCGTTTCGATATTCGCGCGTCCGCGGACGATAATTTTGCCGCGGCCGGTGAGGTAGGCGTCCTGCACTCCCTGATAGCCGAAGATGATGCCGCCGGTGGGGAAGTCGGGTGCGAGGACGTGTTTCATGATGTCCTCGGGCGAAATCTGCGGATTGTCTATCATGGCGAGCAGGCCGTCTATCACCTCTCCGAGATTATGCGGAGGAATGTTCGTTGCCATACCCACCGCGATACCGCCGGCACCGTTGACGAGCAGGTTGGGAAGCAGCGCGGGAAGCACTTTCGGTTCCTGCAGGGACTCGTCGAAGTTCGAAGTGAAATCGACGGTATCCTTTTCCAGGTCGCGCAGCAACTCCGCAGCAATGGGAGCCATGCGTGCCTCGGTATAGCGCATGGCCGCTGCGCTGTCGCCGTCCACGGAACCGTAGTTCCCCTGACCCTGAACCAACGGATAGCGGAGCGAAAAGTCCTGCACCATGCGCACCATGGCATCGTACACCGCGGAATCCCCGTGCGGATGATACTTGCCCAGCACCTCGCCCACAATACGCGCCGATTTCTTGTACGCGCGGTTGGGAGCGAGGCCCAGCTCGTTCATTCCGAACAGAATGCGCCGGTGTACCGGTTTGAGACCGTCGCGCACGTCCGGGAGGGCACGCGAGACGATGACGGACATGGAATAATCGATGTAGGAATTCTTGAGTTCGTCCTCGATGTTGACGCGGACGATTTTATCGGTAGGGGTGGACATGCAATGGTACGGTAAGTGTTTTCGCGGAATAAAATATCATTAAAATTTACGGAAAATTTGCCGGAATCGGAAATATTTCCGTACGGTTCATCGCACGAAAGGGGGCGCCTTCGCACCCGGAACCGAATCCGGTGAAACCATAACCTACGGCAATCCGGGGTTCTCGATCCTCCTGGCGCGCGAGGAAACCGGCTCTCGCTTTTTCTCCGCAGCAGCGTAGCGAGAAGACGGCTCAACGACGGGGTCGCGCAAGCCGCCTCCTCACGGAAGGGGCTGATGGCCGTCCGCAGCGGCACTCCACCTGTGGGCGAGACGCTCACATTGTCTGCGGAAGCGAACAATGAAGCTTGCTCCCGCCACGCTCAATCCGGCGACAAAACCCAGCCACACTCCTTCGGGCCCGAGTCCCGCTTCGAAGGCCAACAGATAGCTCGCAGGGACACCGATCAACCAGTACGCGACGATGGCGATGCCGAGCGGCACATTGACGTCGGTCATCCCGCGGAGTATGCCCAAGCCGACGGCCTGCGTGCCGTCCGAAAGCTGGAACAAGGCCGCGATCACAAGCAGAGAGGCCGCAAGTGTTACCACGGCCTCATCGCTCACATACAGCGCGGGGAGCTGCTGGCGCATGAAAACAAAACTGATCGCCGCGAGCGACATGACAGTCCAGGCCATGAGGTACGCTGTGTATCCTGCCCTGCGGAGGTTCGCTGCATCCTTACGACCGAAAGCATTTCCAACACGAATAGTCGCCGCATTGGAAATACCGAGAATCGCCATATAGCTTATAGCGGCGAGGTTGATGGCAATCTGATGTGCGGCCAGGGCTGTGGTACCGATCCAACCCATCATCAGGGCGGAAAAGGAAAACGAGCCGGCTTCAAACAGCCATTGCAGCCCGCTGGGCAGGCCGAGCCGAAGAATGCGCCGCTGCAGGTCGGCGCTGAATCTGGCGGTACGTGCGAAGACGAGATGCGCGGTGAAGCGCCGGGAACGAAAAAGGTAGATCAGGATCGCGACCGCCGCAAACAGCTCGACAAGAAAACTCGATAATCCCGCACCCGTCAATCCCATCGCCGGCATTCCCAGCTTGCCGTGAATGAAAACCCAGTTCCCGCCGACATTGACCAGATTTGCGGCGAGCACAATGTACATCGCGGGCCGGGTGAAAGAGAGTCCTTCGATGAAATTCCGCACAGACATGAACAGCAGCATGGGGACGAAGGTCAATCCCATCATTCGAAGGTAGGGTGTCGCTTCCCGCACCACATCCTGCGGTTGACCCAGCATATGCAGATACCCGGCCATCGCCCAGGCCACCCCGACCATACTGATCCCGAACAGCACGTTTTGCTGCACTCCCTGACGAAGTACCCGGCCTGCTTCCTCCGCGTTGCCTTCGCCATCCGCTATCGCTGTCAGCGGGGTAATTGCCGAGGCGACACCGGCAGCGAAAACCAGCAACAGCACGAAGACGCTGTGTCCCAGCGATGCGCCCGCCAGCGGTACGGCGCCCAAAGAGCCCACCATCAGACTGTCCACAACGCCAAGCATGATATGACCCAGTTGCCCGATGGCGACCGGTACTGCCAGGTGCAGGGATTCGCGAATATGTATGCGCCAGGAGATGGACATTATTCACGTCGTTCGGCTTGGTGACACAGCAACCGTTCCGCCTGTTTGTGCACGGGATAGTGCGGGATCACCACGTGATTGTCGGGGCGAGAGGGAATGCGCTTATGCAGCATCCGGTCTGCGAACGGGCAAGGTGATGGTAAACGCGGTTCTTCCCGGTACGCTCTCCACCGACACGGTTCCGTCGTGTTTCTCGATGATGCGGCGCACGATATCCAGTCCGAGTCCGGAGCCTTCGCCGGCGGTTTTCGTGGTAAAGAACGGCTCGAATATTTTTTCCCGAATGTCGTCGGCAATCCCACGGCCTGAATCAGTGATCCGGACGACGATATCCTCACCGAGGAGCTCGGTCTCCACTTCGAGCGTCCCATGATTATCCATGGCATGGATGGCGTTGTGGATAAGATTGGTCCACACTTGATTGAGTTCGTCCGGGAAGCATAAAATGGGCGGCACCGGCGAGAAACGCCTCTGCACCTCGATGCCATGCTTCAGCTGGTTGTGATACAGGGTGAGCACGGTTTCGATACCGTCGGTGATACTGGCGATGGTTGCTGCGCCGCCCGGATCGCGGTGGGAATAACTTTTCAACGCGAACACAATTTTGGAAGCCCGGTCCACCGCGGTTTCGATATTCCGGCTGTTGCGTTGCTGCAGCACCAATCGCGCGGCGACGCGCAAAACATCTATCGTGTTGTCGAGATGGAGGAGAGCGGAGTACCGTCCCAGATTTTCGAACAACCCCATATCGGCGAAATACCCCGCGACGTCGTCCGCATCCGGGATACCTTCCAGTTCCATCTGCGCGAGGAGGTCGCGTTTGCGTTCGCGCTCTTCACGCGCGGAGAGATGTTCGTTCCTGCTCAGGGCTTCCTGGACAAGAGCGAAAAACAAGTCTTGTTCGGCGCTGCCGAGGCTGCGCAGTACGACAGGCAAATGCAGGAGCGTGTGCTCCAGCGCCCGCTCAATATTGGAAATCGACGCACGGATGGCACCCAGCGGGGTGTTAATTTCATGCGCGATACCCGCGATGAGCTGACCGAGCGCGGCCATTTTTTCTGATTGGATGAGCTGCGCCTGCGTAGCCTTGAGATGTTCGAGAGTCCGTGCAAGCTGCCTGCGCTCGGCTTCGAGCAGGCGATTCTTGGTTTGCAGCTCCGAGTTCGCTTCCTGTACAATCTGCTGTGCGTTGCGCACACTGCCCAGCATTTTACCGAATTCCACAGCGAGATCACCGATTTCATCGTTCGTGGTGCGGTCCACACGCGCATCGAGGTCGCCATGGCCGACCTTGATTGCGGCGAGACGGAGCAGCGAGAGCGGACGCACGATAAGGCCCGCCTGCCACACCGCGAATAAGATTCCGAGAAACAGGGTGATCACCGCAACGCTGATTATCGTCGCCCGCAGTTCGGCGATCTGTTGATTGATGAAGGAGGCACTGCTTCCCACGACGACGGAACCGGTGAAAACATCCGTCGTGATCCGTTGCTCGGCAAAAATGACGGCTTCGTCATTGTCGGCGCCGGGTTTGTACACAAAATCCGGGGGGGAGGCGGAAAACGTACTGCCATCCTCGGCGATGAGCGCGATGGCGGAGACATCAAACTCGTCGGCTTGCGGGATCGCGGCCCAATCCTCGTTGTCGAGCGCGATCTTCATCGAGCGTGCAACACCCTTGGCGAGAGATTGTACTTCCTTGCGATGAGAATTCCGCATCGCTTCCTTCAGCTCGGAGGGGAAATACACTGCCATGAACAGTGAGAGCAGCGCGATGAAGAGAATCACCGGCAACTGAATTTTATACCGTACCTCGAAGCGCTTTTTTGTTTTGTGTTTCATGGCTGTGGCGTGCTACCGTGTCGATGATCCGTGAATAGCAGTTCGTGGCGGTGTCCATTCCGTCGAGGGCGGTTCGCCCGGCCAGGGTTTGCGCAGGGACGGCGTCAAAGGAGCACGCTGACGCCGAAGAGGATAAAAATGATGCGAAGATCCTGATGAAATTCCATGTTCTCCGCGGCAACGCCGTGTTCACGCTCGTCGTAGAGCACGACCTGGCCCTTGACGGTGACGGCCCTGCGCAGGCGCCAGGAAAGTCCCGGCAGTGGCAATGAGTAATCCGCATCCACACCGAAGCGATAGTCCCCCCACTGCATCGAGACGTACGGATAGATCGCGTCGGTGAGGTCGTACCCGAGAACCCAGTACAGGAACCATTGCTCCATCTTCAAATCGCGTTCACCCGCCTCGTCGAGATCGTAAGCGACGTTGATCAGCTCTGTTTCGAGTGTCAATCGCGAAACGTGCACAGACAGATCGCCTCCGAGGCGCCAGCGTTTTGCGTCGTCGGGGAGGAGGGAGAGCGTTTCCAGCGAAATGGAACTCTCGTGCGAAGCATAGCGCCGGAGCATATTGTTCGCGTCGTGGGTGAGCGAAGCGCCAAACTTGATCTGTTCGTCCCGCGACCGTACGCCGATGCGTCCCCCGAACAGTTTCAATGCGAAGCTGTTGGGATCCACGCCGCTCAAAAATTCGAACTGCGGATTTTTCTCCGTTTCGATGTCGTGCAGGGCATCGTACCGGGTGATGTAGGAACTTTCGCTGTTGCCGGCGTAGACGGCATAGTCGGCGAAGACGGGCCCCCATGGGATGCTGCCGTACACCTGCACGTAGGCGTGTTCCGGAATGTAGTCCTCGGTCATGAAACGCGTCGAAAGGAGCCGTTCATACACGAGAGGGCGGAAAATGTACGGCTGAAGCGCAAGACGGTTCTTGATTTCATTGAAATGATTAAATGCGGGGAACAACAGCCCGAGCTTCAGATTGACCTCGTCCCGCAGAGAATAGTTCATCCACGCTTCCTGAATACTCAGCGATCCCCACCTCTTCTCGCTGGAATAATTGAGCTGAAATTCGATATCCACGAAAGCGGAAAAAGCGTCGTCAAACTGTTTGGTAAAAAAGAAATCCAGCTGCTGCAGCGCAAAGGAATTTCGTGACTCACCGAGCGAGGCTGTCGCCGGTATGCCCACCACCGAGCGTTCCAGTTGTGAATTCTGATTGAAAAAAATTGCCTGCATGGAACCGAAGGTCTGCATGTCTCCGACGTCCTGTGCGGTGATTGCGACAGGAAACAGGAGTAGCAGCAACGCGTACACGCGGATGCTGTTGGCACGGGAGGGTATGGTGTGTCGCTGCTTCATCTGTCGTGTTTACCTGATGCGTGCAACAATGCGGACGTCTTTTCCGCTTTTCAGTGATCGCTCGCTGACATACCCGATGGCGCCCTCGGTTTCGGCGACGAGATCGATCAGCGCTTCTTCGGTGGGGACAGACCGTGGCGGCCGGGCCTTGCCGGTGAATTGCTTGCGGAGCCAGATCTTCTTCAATTCTTCCTCGGACATACCGATGAATTCATGGAACGCTTCCTTGGCCCGACCGGATTTGAGCTCGAAGACATTTATGCGCGTACCGCTCTCCCAGCGCGAGGTGTTCAGGGTGTAAATATCCATGAGTTCTTTGCTGCCGAGATTTTTCGTGCTCACGGAAGAATGCACAATCACGACGGTTTGCGCGGTCGCATCCATACCCGAAAGGAGAAGCGCGGTGAGCAGCAATGCGAAGGTGAGGTGCGGAATTTTCATAGCAGCACACTCAGGCCGATAAACACAAATTTCAGCACTGCCTTGTCCGAAGGAAAATTTTTGTCATACAACTGTTCATGAACGATGAACTGTCCCTTTGCGGTGACGGAGGGATTGAGCTTCATCGAGGCACCGACCGAGAATGTGGTGTGCCGCCAGGATTCGCCGAAGGTCCCGTGTCCGGCCTCGCCGGATGTGTACAGAAAAAGTTGATCCGTGAACCAATATCCGAGCATACCATAGACAAAGGAGAGCGACATGTCTATACCGAGACGCTCCGCTTTCTCATAATCGTAAAACACGCCGATGTATTCACCCTCGAATTGCACGGGACCGATCGATCCGGAAAGATCGGCACCGAGACGATTGCGCGGCGCGTCACCGACGAGGTCCGCCCGCGGGAGGATGATGGATGGCATGTAGCTCAAGGTGTCACGCAAGTTGTCGTAATCGTGCGTCCACGATATGCCGGCTTTGATCTGCTCGTCGCGCGAACGCATTCCCACCCTGCCGCCGAACAGCTTGAGTTTCACGTCCGTGGGATCCACACCGCTGAGAAACTCGAAATTCTGATTCCGTTCGCTGACGAGTGCTCCATCGGGGCCCATTCTCGTGATATAGGACGCCTCGGCGTTGCCGGTGTATACCGCATAGTCAATGAAGGTTTTCGATAATGGGATAGCACCGTGGATTTGCAGAAATGCGTGTTCCGGGATATAGTTTTCGGAGTTGTACAGCCGGCTCAGCAGACGTTCATACACGCCCGGACGAAAGATATACGGCAGCAGAGCGAGTCGATTTTTGATTTCGTTGAGGTGATTGAACGACGGATAGAGCAGTCCGGCTTTGACGGTGAATTCGTCCATGGGTGCATACTGCAACCAGGCTTCCTGCACGCTCATCGATCCCCACCGATGCTCGGATGAATAATTCAACTGGTACTCGAGATCGATGAAGGCGCTGAACTCGTCGTCGATTTCGCGATGGAGAAAGATGTCGAGCTGTTGGATCGCGAAGGAACTGCGCTCCTCGGAGAGGGAGAACTTTCCGTAGCGGTTGTTGTCCGTCACGGAGACTCGCGATTTCTGCGTGAAAAAAATTGCCTGAAAGGATCCGAACATCGAGGTCTCACCATCCTGTGCGGACAGGGGAACGGCGCTGAAGAACAGCAACGCGATCAGCAGACACTCAGGAAACGACGGTCGGACGCTGTAGGAGCCCATTGATAAAACTCTCCGCATCGGTCGAGAACATGGATGTGAATCGTAAAACATACTCCCCGTCTGCTTCTGTGACAACTTTCGCGTAGACTTCGCTCGTGCGTTCCTCTGATTCCGTGCGAATGCGGCAGACACGTACATCACTGTAGCGGGGGAGCGCAACCTCGGGTCGAATGCGGGCCCGGTGGACGGAACAGGAAAGAAGTGCTGCGCTGATACGTTCGTTGGAGAGGGATTTCCCGTCGAGCACCGCAAGTTCCACCTGCACACCTTCGTGCACGGGCGACATTTCGGCGAGTATGGGAGAAAACGAGGTGGAGTAGGCGCCGCCGATTGCTCTAACCTCCGAGATGCGAAGCGGATGCGGGACGCCCTTGACCGAAATGTCGAAGGTGCTGTCGATGCGCAGTGCGGCGGTGCAGCGTTGCACCGTTTCGGATGAAATCAGCACCTGCTGACCGGTGCTCAGTGATTCAATGCGCGCCGCGAGATTGGCCGGTGTTCCGACAATCCCGTATTTCGCGCGTTTCTCCGATCCGATGTTGCCGATCACCACCTCCCCCGATGAAATGCCGATACCCATTTCCATCAAGGGAAGGTGTTCTTCGAGATGTGCATCGTTAATGTCGCGCATCGCGTTTTGCATTCCGAGGGCACAGGCGACGGCGCATTCGGCATGATCCGGCAGACGCCTGGGAGCTCCGAATACCGCCATGACGCCATCACCAAGAAACTCGATAATGATGCCGTTGAACGCTGAAATGATGGCCACCATGCGTTCGAAGTAGCGATTCAGTACCCGGACCACGGTCTCTGGAGGATATTGCTGCGTCAGCGTCGTGAAGCCGCGGAGATCGGAGAACAGCACGGAAATGTCGCGTCGCTCGCCACCGAACTGCAACCCTTCCGGGTCCTCGAGCAGCCGCACCATCACTTCGTCGCTGACGTACCGCCCGAAAATCCGCCGGATGAAATCGTTTCGTACTTCGAGATCCTTGCGCTGTGTTTCGATGTTGCTCATCTGCCGGTGAATCTCATCCCTTTGCCGGACGACTTCGCGTGTCCTGTCCTGCACGAGGCGCTCGAGATTCTCATTCATTTCGCGAAGAGCGACGTTCTGTTCTTCGAGTTTTTTGTCCTGATAGTAGCTTCTGATCGCTTCTTTGATGGTAAGCACCAGATCGGTCTCTTCCCAGGGTTTGGCGATGTAGCGATACAAATTGGCGTAATTGACGGCGTCTCCCACCGCGCCGGCATCGGCCTGTCCTGTGAGGAGGATGTTGAAGGACTTGGGACTCAAGGCATGGATGTGGCGCAACAACTCATTCCCTTTCATGCCGGGCATGATCTGATCGCACACGATCACCGGAATATCGATCTCCTCGCGCAGAAGTGCGCGCGCTACTTCGAGCGCTTCGTCACCGCTTTCGATGACTTCGATGCGATAGGTGTCGGAGAAATGGTTGCGAAGCTGATCCCGGAGACTGATGAGAATCATGTCCTCATCATCCACGCAGAGTATGACGGGCTTGCTCACGACAGCACCATCGCGGCGGAGATCATGTCGATCAACTCCGCTTCGCGCCAGGGTTTCAGGATGCATGCCCGCATACCACCTTCGAGTTTTGCACGCTCTATCGCGACGTGGTCGGCCTGTCCCGTGAGCATGAACGTCACGATCTCAGGGTGCCGCTGATGGACCTGCACGAGAAACTCGTCACCTCTGATGCCAGGCATGAGCCAGTCGGAAACGATGAGAAGAATCGTGACGCCGCCATGGACGAGATCCTCGATCACCTCCCAGGCCTCGTCGGCATTTTCGGCGATCTCATACCGGAAGCGTTCACCGAAATTGTTCTTCAATTGCGTTCTGAGGCTATCGAGAACAATGACTTCATCGTCGACGCATAAAATTGCTTGCTTCATGGTCATCCATCGTTTCTGCATTCAGGCACAAACGAAAATATACGCAGTCGTGTCGAGAGTGCATAGTCCCGAGCGATCATGCGCTTAACGACGATGATGGGAAGCACAAGCGCCAGAGTGCGCCGGAAGCTAGGACGGCGGGTCGGAGAAGGATCTGTGCGATGAAGAGAAACAGCTTTGCTCGCCGGGGAAGCCGTCAGGAGACGGACAGGAAAGCGCCGGCGAGAGCCACCTTGTGGCTGCTGCCGCAGGCCGTCGGGTTTCTCACTCTCAGCGGATCAGAAGCGCAGATCCCCCGTGGTACGCTGAACATCGATCAGGGCAACGCGCGCGAGGTAGCGCGCGGTGATATTCGCGGCTTCCGCCCGCACGTACTGCAACTGTGCGTCACGAAATTCGAGCGAACTGATGACGCCTGTGTTGTAGCGTTCGAGATGGAGATCCAGGCTGCGACGAGCGGCATCGAGATTGCGTTCCGAGAGACGTGTGGCTTCCAGGCGCGCATCGAGTGTCAACAACTGTGCGCGGAGATCGGCATCGACACGCAGACGTGCTTCCTCCAGCAGGAGTCGGCGGTTTTCACGCACGAGTTCGGCGTTCTGCAATTCCGTGCTGTTGCGCAGGCCATTAAAGAGATTCAGCGAGAGGTTCAAGCCCACCGTTGCGTCGGCACTCTGTGTTGTGATGTCCTGTGAGAAACGTTCGCTGCTCGACGCGACCAGGCGGTCCGAATACCCCCATGTCGCGAACAGGCCGAGTCGCGGTAAGAAACCGGAGCGGGACGCAGTGACATCCTCCTGCGCAACCGTGAGATTTCCACTTGCAATACGCAACGCGGCATTACGCTCCCGCGCCAGCCGGAAAAGTTCATCCCGTTCCTTGTCCGTGCCCCGGACGTCTATGACGGACGTGACCTCGCAGGGAGTGTCCGCCGGGCGGCCAAGATTCAGATTCAGTTCCTGACGTGCGATATCCACGGCTAGTTGTTGTTGCAGCAATTCAAGCGAGTCGCTCGCATAGGCGACTTCAGCGGTGAGCAACGTTGTCAGCGAACCACCAAGCTCGCGGCGTACGCGTTCCTTTTCCAGACGGACCGCGGAAATCTCCAGGGAACGCCGAAGCACCAGTTCGAGCTGCTGTTGCTGTACGAGGGAAAAATATGCGCGCGCGATGGATGTCACCGCTGCCTCGATGCCGGCTCTCGCCTGTTCTTCGCCGAGACGGGCCAGAGCGTGATAGCGGTTGCGGTCGGCGAACATTCGGAAGCCGTCGAACAGCGTCCAATTGAGAGAGAGTTGTGCCGTCATCGAGCGGGTCTCACTGTCACCGAAACTGAAGGGCGAGTTGGTTTGCTGTCTGCTGTCGAGCAGCGATCCGGATGCCGACGCATCCAGTGTCGGCAGGAGTGCGGAGGTTCCGAACGTCGCAGTATTCATCGCGATATCGGCGCTGTTGCGCGCAATGCGGATGCTGTAGTTATTCTCCAGGCCTATCGCAACCGCGTCTTCGAGTGTCATGTGTTGTGCCGTAGCGCGGAAGTTGACCGAAGCGACGAGCAGGATCAGAGCAGTCATGAACGCTTTCATCGGTGTGCCTCCAGCCTCCGCGATTCCATGACCGCCGGCTCCACCTCTTCCGGAGTAAGATGCTTCCCGAGAATCCGCACATGCCAGATGCTTCGCAGGCGATTGACCACGAGAAAGGTGGCGGGGACGACCATCAACAGAATAAAAGTACCGAATAACAATCCGTAGGCCACGGAAATCGCCATCGGAATGAGAAACTGCGCCTGTCGGCTGGTCTCGAGAATGAGCGGAGCGAGTCCGACGGCGGTGGTGAGCGTTGTCAGAAGAATGGGTCGGAGTCGCGCCACCGTTGCCTTGTGGACGGCCTCGAAAACCGGCATGCCGGCTCGCAGGTTTCTGTTGATCTGATCAATCAGGACAATGCTGTCGTTGATGATAATACCGACCAGTGCGATCAACCCGTAGAGCGACAGCGTGTTGAGCTGTACACCATGGATACCATGACCCCACACCGCGCCGAGTATACCGAGCGGGATGATGCTGAACACAATACCCGCCTGCGCATAGGAGCGGAATACGAGAACGACAAGAATGAACATCGCCAGCAATGCCACGGAAAATGCGGAGCGCATGGAATTCACGGATTTCTCCTGGCCGCGGGACTGGCCTTCGAATGAGGCCCGCACACCTTGCACACCCGCAAGTATGGGCGGAAGGATATCTTCGCGAATCTGCCCGAGTATGGGAGGAAGATCGGCATTATGGTCGGCGAGATTCGCTTCGATCTTTATCTCGCGCATGTTTTCCAGCCGATTGATCGTTGTGATGCCGCGCTGTATGGAATATTCGGCCAACTCCGAGAAGGGATATTCCGCACCATCCGGCGTTCTGATACGCATACGGTCAATGAAACCCAGCGACGACCTGTCCTCCGGACGATAGCGCACCCAGACGCGGATTTCGTCGCGGCCCCGCTGTATCCGTTGCACCTCCTGTCCGAAAAAGCCCTGACGCACTTGTGTTGTGACGTCACGCAGGGTCAGGCCCAGAGCGTATGCTCGCGGTTTGAGTCGCACATCAATTTCCCGTCGTCCTTCCTGATCCGAGTCGGTGACATCCTTGAGCGTGGGTAAATTGTTCAGCTCACCAACAAGCCGGTTGCGCGCTTTTGACAGCTGTTCGAGATCGGAACCGAGCAAGCTGACGGAGACCGGTTTTCCAAAAAATCCAATCCTGCCGTAGGTCAGTTTTTGCGCTTCGTGAATCGGACCAACGGCATCGCGCAACATGTTTGCCAGCTGCGGTGTGTCCATATCACGCTCTTCGCTGTCGAGGAGTTGCAGCGTGATCATACCAACATGACTGCCATTTTCGCCGAAATCGTTCCTTCCGATGTCACGCTTGATGCCGAGTACGACGTCCTTCCCGTCTTCCCGCTTCGATTTCAACTCTTTGTTCAATTTCCAGGCTTTGGCCTCGATGAGACGAAGCAGAGAATCCGTATCGGCTTCCTGACGTCCCGGAACCAATGATATGCTTACCGGAAGCGTGTCACCATCAATAAAGGGAAAGAAGGTAACGCCGATATGCCCGCCGCGAAGAAGTCCGAGAGTGATGAGGACGGCGGCGACAGGAGTCACAACGGTGAGCCATTTGTGCTCGAGCGCGAACCGCAGGGAAGGAGAAAAAAAGCGATGCGTCATCCATTCGATGAAACCATTTATGCGTTTCCGTATGGGAGCATCCTCGCGGTGGGCGTGAAGACCTTTGGAATGCGCCAGATGCGCCGGGAGAATGAAAAACGATTCGATGAGAGAAAACGCCAGCGTGGCGATCACCACGAGCGCCATATGCCAGATGAATTTCCCGAGAAAACCTTCCAGGAAAAAGAACGGCGAAAATGCAATAATGGTGGTAAGCACCGACGCCGTCACCGGCGCCACCATTTCTTTCGTTCCGTCGATGGCCGAAAGCAGAGCGGATTTGCCGCTCTCGTAGTGGGAATAGATGTTCTCGGCGACGACAATGGCATCGTCAACAAGAATACCGACCACAACAATCATACCGAACAGCGAGATGACGTTGATGGTTATGCCGACAAAGCCGGCCACGATGAACATGCCCGCGAAGGAAAAGGGAATACCGACCGAAACCCAGAAGGAGAGGCGGAGATTCAGGAAAAATCCCAGCGTGATGATGACCAGCGCAAGCCCCATCAGTCCATTGTTGATCAGCAGATCCAGGCGCTGACTCAGAGCGACGGTACGATCATCCAGGACGTACGATTGAATCTCGCGATGATTGTCGTTGAAGGAAGCAACGAGGCGCTTTGCTGTGCCGGCGATTGCGAGGATGTCTTCCTCGCGAGTCTTGTCTATGTTGAGAATGACGGCCGGTTGTCCGTTGTACCAGCTTCGGTCGGGAACATCTTCCCAGCGTTCGTGTATGCCTGCGATGTCCGCCAGTCGGATCACCTGACCATCCGCTCCACCGCGCACGACCAGATCGGATAATTCCTTCGCGAAATACTTCCTGGCATTGGCGCGGATGAGGATTTCCTCATCTTGTGTATCGAACTTCCCGCCCGAAAGGTTTATGTTTTCCGAGGCGACCGCGGAGGCGAGCTCACTGAAACGCATTCCGTACCGCCGCAAATCCTCCTCCGATACCTCGAGGGAAAATTCGAGCAGCGGTACTCCCTCGATATCCACCTGTGAAATTTCCGGTGTCGCGAGCAGATCATCGCGGAAACGCTCCGCGTAATACTTCAGATTGTAAAGATCTGTCGCACCGTACAGGACAACGGAAAGTGCGCGGGATCGAAATTTCTGTTCAAAGATGATGGGCTTTTCGCTGCCGAGCGGAAAGGAATTGATCCGGTCCACCGCGTTCTTAACATCCGCCGTCACCACATCCATATCGGCTTTCGGAAGCACCTCGACAGTGATGAGACCGAAGTTTTCCCGTGACACCGAGGTGACACGATCGATGCCTTCCAGACCGTCTATGGCTTCCTCGATTTTCAACACCACGCCTTCTTCGACTTCCTCCGGCGATGCCCCGGGAAACACCACCTGCACCGTCAGGAGATCGGGGCGCGTTTCGGGAAAAAAGGAAAACTTGAGGTTGAAAAGGAAGAGTAAACCGAAGATGATGATGCCGAACATGAGTACATTCGTCCAGACCGTATGCTGTACGAAGTACGCGATGATACGCATCATTGTCCGCCGGCCTCCTCGCCGGAAAACTTCGCCTGTACCGGCATGCCCGGAGCGACACCCTGCATCAGTTCCGTGACGAGTGTATCTCCGTCGGAGAGCCCGCGATTGACTAAAACACTTTGAGCGCCGGAATTGATCAGATCAACCTCACGTCGCACGAGCGCTCCATCGTGCACAAGGTAGACGTAGCGATTGTCATACACCGCCCGACGCGGTACACGCACAGCGGCCTCGAGTCCCTTTCCCGGGATGCGGGCGCTTACATACATGCCCTCGATCAATCCGGCGGGAGTAGAGACCGAGACGAATACGGGCACCGTCTGCGTGCGCTTGTCGACAGATGTTCCTATACGCGCGACCCGACCCGACCAGATGCGATCCTCACCGGAGCGCAGAAACACCTCCGCGTCTGATTTCAGCCAGGGCAATTCGGACGCCGGGATCGGGAGTTCTATCTCCATATTCTCCAGGCTGATGATCTCGCCCACGGGAGATCCGCTTCTGGTGGAGGAACCGGGTCTGAGAGTGGTGGAAACAATGCTGCCGTCGAAGGGCGCACGAATGCGGTGCTTCTCCAGCGTGATCTCCAGATTCTTGGTTGTGTAAAATAACTTGTAGACCTGTGCGCGGGTCAGTAAGAGCTTCACGTTTCTGCTCGCCGGTTCCGGCAGTTCTTCGAGCATGCTGTAGAAGGCGCAGCGATCAAAATAGCGCTGCCAGGTTTCATACTCCTCCGGGAAATCCACTTTGAGTTCAGGCAACACCGAAGCGAGCGCGTTCAGGAAGTCGCTTTTGGAACTGTTCAGATTCAGCTCTGCCTGTCTGTCGTCTATCCGCAACAACACCTGTCCCCGACGAAATCGCTGTGCGGGCTTGAAGGGAACGTCGCCCGTTTCGGCGAGGCCGCTCACTTCGCTGATCAACTGCACAGGTTGAGAGGACACGACGCGGCCTAACGCCTCGATCTCCACTGCCATGGCAGAAAGGCGAATGACGGTGGCGTCCACCGGCTTGACCATTTTCGCGGGTGGTCTGCGAGGCGGTTCTTCCTTCATTCCCGCCAACACCTGCATGAGTACGAAACCGGCACCGAGAATGAGAATGGGCAGGGCGTAGTAATAATACTTTCGCCTTGATGGCGTGGAGGGTGATGGTGTATGATGTTCTGTCATGGAATAGTCTGAATTTTGGTAATACTAACCAACACCGCTTTTCGTGAATTTGGTTTCACCGGGTGCGGTGGAGCGGTACGACGGATCGCCCATGGCGGTGATGCGCCACACCCACAGGCGAAGTACAGGGATATGGCGCGAGAGTATTGAAAATGGCCGAAAATGTCGAAAAAATCGAGCTGCCGCAAGCGGTAACCCGTGCGGGCATGCTCCTCATCGCCTGTGGCGTTTCGGAAGAGTGGGAGACCGTGACGCTCGTGGCCGCCGGCGCGTCCCGCGGTTCAACCCCAGTACCGTCTGGTCAGGGCCCTGTCGACGGAAGCCGTTCCGCTTCCCGCGATCATAATGATGAGGGCGAGTCCGAACACAAGCAAATGATACTCGAAGCCTTCACCCTCTTTCATTCCGCTCCAGTTCATGAAAAAGCCATACGCGTAATGCACCTTGATGATCGTTCCCAGCATTATCGCGGCTATCCACAGCGCCATGAATCTCCCTGCCAGACCGATCAGCAGGCTGATGACCCCGATGGTTTCGCCTGCTATCACCGCGATTCCAAGATAGTAGGGAATACCTTGAAGCACGAAGTCATCGAGCGCGGGGATGAGGCCTTTCCCGCCGAACATACCGAGAGATTTCTGCAGACCGTGCGGGAGGAGTACAACAGCAAGCGTAATGCGTGCGACGAGGCCGGCGGAGTGATCTTCAGTGAAAACGAACTGTGCCATGAGTGTATCCGGTTAATCGTAATGACAGATGGTTACAAAGGAAATAATCATGTGTAGCCGAAATGGCTCGCGTCGCTCCGTTGGAGCACAAAATTCAGACAGCAATGAGCCCTGGTGCTTTCTGTTCGCGTGCCCGTATGCGTACGTCGTGCCGCGACGCACCGTCGGCCGCGGCACGACGTGTCCGGAAACCAGGAGCTGCGGAAATGTACAGCGCCTCATGTCGCATGATACACAGCCGCAAAGGTCGGCGCAAAGGCCTCGATGGAAGTCGGAGTCGTATTCAATGAATTCCGCGGCTGGTTGACGCATATCAAGCGCTCGTTGATAGCCCGGGCGAGTTCCGTCATCTCCTTGGCAGCATTGTCGGAATATCCTGTTCGCCGCAAACCTTCCCGCATGTCGTCATAGGTGAACGTCACATACGGCAAATCGTCTTTACCGATCAAGGCGCCAAAAACACGTGCCGTTTCATGCAGGGTCGCATCGCGCTCGCCGAGGAGCTCCCGGATCTGGACACCGGTGAAATTTCTTGCGATCAGCGCCTCCGCGGCCACGGGTGCGATGTCGCGAGTGGCGATCATCGCGAACGGCACATCGCCTTTGATAGCGCCGCCCATCATGCCGCTATGCTTAATCAGCGGGATGGAGGCCAATAAATTTTCCATGAAATACGTGGGGCGAAGGTGCAGCACGTTGATACCGGGGATGCTGTTGAGGCGCTGCTCCTGATCATGTAACCCCTTGACAGGGCCTGTTCCTTCGGCAAGATGTGCACCGTGGCTGCTCAGATGCACAACGTGCGTAATGCCGCTTCCCCTCAGGGCGGTGATGACGGAATCACCGACGTAGCGGCTATGATTGCGGACATTCTCCGCGTCATTTCGTTGCGGCGTCATCACGAAGGCGGCACCCGCTCCCTGAAACGCCTGTTGAAGAAATTCGCTGTCCAAAACATCGCCAATGGCGATATCGGCTCCAAGATCCGCGAGCGGACGTAGGCGCGCTGTATGCCTTCCGATCACCCGGACACGCATCCCGTGCTCGAGAAGAATGCGTGCGGTTTGACTTCCCACATTTCCCGATGCGCCCATGAGAACAATCATGACAGTCTCCTTTTCGATGTTGGTGAAGGATGATCTGTAAACGCGTTGGATTTGTGACGTCGTACGTCGGGAAGATACGGTATTTCGTCATCAGCCGAAAGGAATAGTTTTGCGCGCAACTGCGCGCGTCACATGCATACGAATAGCTGTCGTCACCGAATACCGGGCTAACGAGATGCCGGGTACGATGTATGTATGACGCAATGCGCACCGGGCAACAGGGCTGCCTTTCTGCCTTGAAGCCGTTCACGATTTGCATGTGCATTATATTTCATGTGTCCTGCACAAATCAGGGAGCATGCCGTGAAGAGACTCAAAGAACTCAGTACCCGCCGCCTACGGGGTTTCGATTATTCCCAACCCGCGAAGCATCTGATCGTGTTCAAGACCAGGGGAATGCCGGGATATTCGGAACAACGATGAACGGCGTGACCATTCCGCATCTGGTCGTGCCGCTGTGGCGATACATGAATCGCCCACTTCCGCTTCGGCTCGTGCTGCTGCGGCGATACATGAATCGCCCACTCCAGGGAAAATCCGACATCCTGCATCCGTTGTGTTTTACGTAAAATAAACCGTAATTTTGTCTATCGACCCCGGGATTGATGTCCGAGGCCACAGCCGTTACCACCGACGCTGTCCACTCCTCCACAATTTCTGGAAACCGTGTATGAAGCGCTCTCTACTTCTTCTTTCGCTCTTCCTCCTTCTTGTTTCCTCACAAAGTTTCTCCTCCGGTTGGCCGCGAGCACAGCGCCAGACGTACCTGCATCTGGGATGGAGTGGATTCAGCACCGATACCTATCTCGCGGGTTCGACACCCGTGACACTGGAGAATCTGAGCGAAAATTCTTTCGCTTTCTACGGTGAGTATGGTTATTCGGAGAGACTTACCGGAACCGTACGCCTGCCTGGCTATCGGATGCTCTCTCTGCGCACCAAGGATGGTCTGACCTCGAATGTCCAGGCACCCGGAGATGTCGAAGCCGGGCTGCGCTATGCATGGATACACGATGGATCAACCGTGTTCAGCACCGGCATTACCGCATCGTTTCCGCTTGGGGAAACGTCGGACAGAATGGGGCTGTGGACCGGTGACGGCGAGTATAATCAGCTGTTCTCTCTCAATCTGGAACACCGTCTGACAGCGTTCCCCGCTTGCGCAGCACTAGCCCTCGGCTTTAATAATCGAAACGCCGGCTATTCCGATGAGCTTATCCTGGGGGCCCAAATCGGTGTGCGTACCGTCGGACCGATTTCTCTCAGCATGCTGTTGCTTGCAGTGGAGCCCCTGAAAAACGGTTCGCTCGATTATTTCGGAGGCAATTACGGTTTTGCCACAAACAGGCAGCGCTACCTGCAGTATGGACCGGAACTCAGCATCGACCTCATGGATGGCTTCGGTATGAACATCGCCGTGCTCGCGGTAACCCGCGCGGAAAATGTTGCCTCGGCGGTGACTGTCCGTAGCGGTGTGTATTTCACCCTGGACGGCACCCGGCCTGCCCGGGTCTTGCTTTCGGAAGGGGATGTCCAGACAGGGCAGTAACCGAAGCGTGCGTTGTGCATCCGGCGGCTCCTCCGCCGGATTTTTTTTTGCCCGTGTGTTCCGTATTCTATACGATAGAGTTCAGTACACACGGTCACTATGAATTACAGGGATCAACAGCCGTCACCACCTCGCCCTTTCCCTCGATCCTACTGGGTGAAAGCGGGATCTCTGCTTGCAGGATATTATCCGGGTTCGACTGATCCCGGGGAAGAAGCTTCGAAGCTTCAGCGGCTTCTCGAATGCGGCGTATCCAGAATCATCAATCTTGTGGAGAGATACGAGATAACCCTCGCCGGAGTGGCCGTGGTCGACTACACGGACGCATTGATGGAGCAGGCTTTCGCTACAGACCGGGACGTTTGCATCTGCCGCTTTCCTGTGCAGGATATGTCCGTGCCCGATCACAAGACTATGAGGGAAATTCTCGATACCATAGACATGGCAATCGCGGAAGGGGAACTGGTGTATGTTCATTGCCTGGGTGGTCTCGGTCGCACAGGTACCGTAATCGGTTGCTGGCTCGCCAGACACGCGTACGCGACGGGCGAAGAGGTTTTGGCCACAATCGAGAGTTTGCGCCGAGATGACGCGAAGCGTTTCAGCGCATCCCCGCAAACCTGGGAGCAATGCGAATTCGTCAAGCGCTGGATCCCCGGGGAATGATGTCTGCAACCATAGCGCATTGGTCCGATCTTGCCAGCATCGCGGAAAACGGCGGTACGATCATTACCGTGTCGGCCCGACTCGCACACGCGTTAAGCGAACAATACATCCGCTGGAAACAAGAGTGCGGCGCGAAGGCCTGGGAAACCCCGGACATCATCCCGCTCAATTCCTGGGTGCGTCGTGGAGCGCTCACCGCAGTGCCAGGCACCGGCCCTGCGTCGCAGGAGACGATGCTCCCCCTGACGGAGGGTATCGAGACCGCCGTATGGGAGGAAGCTATCGGGGAAGTGACCCATGAAGACGCGCCCGTCCATGTGCCCGCGCTTGCGGCTATTCTGCGACATGCGTTTTCCGTCGAACAGCAATGGCAACTCACGCCATGGATACATGCGGACAGTACCGAGGATACACGTCTCTATATCGCGGTCCGCGATGCGGTGGTGGCACGCTGCCGGGCCTTCGGCACCGCTCCTGCCTCCACGCAATGGAGGAGTATTCTGCATGTGCTGAAGGAAGGAGCGTTGGCGTTGCCGGCGAATGTGGTCTTTGCCGGATTCGAACGCACTCCGACGGCTGCCCTGCGACAGATCCAGGAACTGCTCGAAGCGCGAGGTACAGTTCTGTGGCGCTGGAATCCGCGGGGCACCGGCTCGTCGCCGCACTACATGCGCTATGCGACGGGTGAGGAAGAAATCCTCGCGGCGGCCTCGTGGGCGCGATCGCTGCTCGAACAGGGAGAAGAGGATATAGCTGTCGTATTTCCTCGACTGCAGGATGTGCGCGGCGTGGTGCAGCGTCTCTTTGCGGAAGTCCTCTCCTGCTCGGCCGGGAAGGAAGACGCTGAAGGAGCGCTGCCGTCGTTCGAGTTATCGTTGGGATCGACGCTGGCAGAGGAACCCCTCGTCCATGCGGCGCTTCTGCTCATCGATGCTCTCACATCCACGGTGCGGGCAGAGGAAATGAGCCGCATCCTGCTGTCGCCGTTCGTAATGGGAGATGCGTCACAGCGGAACGCACGCGCGCTGCTGGACCGGGAACTTCGCCGTGCGCTCCTGTCCGAAGAAGAATGGTCGTCCTTCACGGAACGTCTAGGTCGGGCGTACCAGTCGGAGAGCGGCGATGCTCTTCTGGACGCGCTGCTCTCGCATGCAATCCCGAATGAGAAACGTCTTCCTTCCGCCTGGGCGGATTTCATGGCGGAGATGTTACGGACCTTCGGCTGGCCGGGCGAGCGGTCACTCACAAGCAGAGAATATCAGGCACAACTCCGCTTCCACGAACAACTCGCTTCTCTCGCGGGCTTCGACGCGCTGTATGGACCGGTGTCCGTGCAGGCCGCGGCCGCACAGCTCCGCAGATTGATTCACTCTATGATCTTCCAACCGCAGTCACACCGGGCGCCGGTGCAAATCATGGGTGTGTTCGAAGCACTGGGGCAGCGATTCCGGCATTTGCGTATCTGCGATATGACAGAGGAATCCTGGCCGCCGGCCGCGAGACCCGCTGCCTGTATTCCACTATCCGTACAGAAACGGGCGGGAGTCGCCGATGCTTCCGTCGATATCCACGCCCGTGATATGGAAGCAGTGACGCGTGCCCTGTTCCATGCCTCGGAGAACGTGATTGTGACGCATGCCATGGCAGCGGATGATCGCGAGTTGCTTCCCTCTCCCTTGCTTGGCGCGGTGGAGGACTGTGACGCGGATGTTCCGGAGCTGCGGCTCGCCAGACGCGTACACCGGTTGTCTGACAGGAATACCGAGCATGTCACGGATGAACAAGCGCCGCCGCTGTCTGTACCGGCTGCGATTGCCGGGGGCTCCCGCGTGTTCACCGATCAGGCGCGCTGTCCGTTCAGAGCTTTTGCCGCGCATCGGCTCGGGATTCGCACCCTTGAAATCCCTGAGCATGGCGTGCGGGCCCTGGATCGCGGGATCCTCATTCATGACGTGCTCGGCGCCATCTGGAAATCTCTCGGTGATCAGCGCGCGCTGCTTTCTGCCGATCTCCCGTCGGTAATCCGCGACGCCGTGGCGTCGGTGTTCCGTCGCACCGGCATCGTGAAGCATGGACGGCTAGCGGACGCTATGGTTCATGCGGAGATGGAATGTGTGACGCGGCTCGCCGAGGAAATGCTGCGCGTGGATGCCGCGCGCGAGCTGTTCACCGACGTCGGTGTCGAGCAACCCTGTGAAGCGGACATCGCGGGATTGAGGATCTCGCTGCGGACGGACCGCGTCGATCGTCTGGAGGACGGCACGTATGCGATCATTGATTACAAGACTTCAAAGAAATCCCATGCCGAATGGCTGAGCCGGCGTCCCCTCGAACCGCAACTTCCCCTGTATGCGATCACCCTCGGGGAAAAGGTATCCGCCTTGGCATTCGGCACGGTACGACGGTCGGAATGTGGCTACACGGGCATCGCGGCGGATCCATCCCGCTTTTCGTCTCTGAAAACACCGGAATCACTTGCCGAAAAGGAAGAGATCCCGACGGAATGGTCCACGTTGCTGGCATCGTGGGGTGAGATTCTCGAGTCCTTGGCGCGAGCCTTTCGTGACGGAGATGCGCGTGTTGATCCGCGTGATGGATCGGATACCTGCGCACAATGCGATTTTCACGCGTTATGCAGGGTAGACGAGTTCTCCCGTCAGAATCCCATCCAGGAGGGTACGGTTGATGAGTGAAACCGAACTTCTCAATCTCGATACGGAAGCGCGACGTGCGGTGCTGGATGTGGCTCGTTCCTTCATCGTACAGGCTCCGGCCGGCGCCGGGAAAACAGAACTGCTCGTGCAACGCTACCTGGCCCTGCTTGCGGCCGTGGACGCCCCGGAAGAAATCGTGGCCATCACGTTTACGCGCAAAGCCGCCGCCGAAATGCGCGTTCGCGTTCTGGGCGCACTCGCTTCCGTCCATCACGATCCGGAGTCTGTCCCACCGCATCGCCGCGTCACACGAACATTGGCAGACGCCGCTCTGAAAAGGGATGCCGTATTCGGCTGGAATCTCGAACGACACCCGGCCCGCATGCGCATCATGACCATTGACGCGCTCAATGGGTGGCTGGCGCGTCAGTTGCCCTGGCGATCCGGATTGGGCGGTCAGATGTCCGTCGGTGATCATCCGGAGGATCTGCATCTCGAGGCGGCGCGACGGGTACTCAACGAGGAGCATCGCGACCCGCGCTTCCGCGAACAGCTCGAGCGTCTGCTGGTGCACCTTGACAACCGCTACTCCGATATCGAGACCCGGATCGCGTCGCTGCTCGGAGTGCGGGAGCAGTGGCGTAAAGTTCTGGGCGACGGCGGCGCGGTTGCGCGTGAAACCCTGGAGGCGGGCTTGCGGCGCATCGTGGAAGAACACCTCGCCGCCCTCGTCTCCGTTATGCCGGCGCAGTGCCAACAGCTTCCGCGCTTTGCCGCGCACGCTGCGTCCACACTTGCGGGAGCCGGCGGCATCGCCGATACACATCCCGTTCTGGCTCTGAAGGACATGCAGCTGTTACCGGATGCGGATATCCGGAACCTTGAGCGGTGGCAGGCGCTGGCCTGGCTCCTGCTTACGGATGCGAATACACTCCGGAGTCCGAAAGGAATTACGAAGAATCACGGCTTCCTCCCGGGTGAGCCCGTGAAGAAGGAGTTTCAGGACTTTCTTGAAGTGCTCGGAGGCGAAGATGCCTTCTTGCGACTTCTCGCCGCGACGCGCACATTGCCGGACGTGTGCTACAGCGATGCGCAATGGGGCATGCTGGAAACCATCATAGGCATTCTGCTGCACGCGGACGATTCACTGCATCGTCTCTTTGCCGCCCGGGGAACCGTGGATCACACCGAGGTGGCCGCAGCGGCTCTGAACGCTCTGGGTGATGACCTGCATCCTTCCGACCTGGCCATGATGTTGGAATACCGCATCGGCCATATTCTCATTGACGAATTCCAGGATACCTCGGCGGGACAGTTTGCGCTCCTGGAGCGTCTGACGGAAGCATGGACGCCCGACGATGGGCATTCGCTTTTCCTTGTCGGTGATCCCATGCAATCCATCTACCGTTTCCGTGAAGCGGAAGTCGGTCTTTTCCTCCGTACCTGGAAAGAGGGACGCATCGGCAGTGTCCCGTTGCAGCGATCGCGTCTTACAAAAAATTTCCGCTCCGCGCCCGGTATCGTGCACTGGGTCAACGAGGTGTTCTCCCGCCTCCTCCCGCCCGAAGACGACGCGGAGAACGGCGCGGTGTCCTACGCATCGTCCATTCCAGGAGGGATGTCCGATCCGGAAGGACCGCAGCCGGGCGAGGTCGTCAGCTTTTTTCCATTTTATGATGACGACAGACGCGAGGAAGCGGCCTTCATTGCACGGACTGCTATCGAATACCGGAAGCGCTCTACTGCCGCACCGGGTGGCGATCCGGCTGTGGCCATACTCGTCCGTGCACGCGCGCATCTCGCACCCATCGCGGCCGCTTTGCGCGAAGCGGGACAGCGTTTCCGAGCCGTCGAAATAGAGGCGCTCGCACAAACGCCCATGGTGCGCGATCTTCAGGCGCTGACCTTCGCACTTCTGCATCCCGCCGATGATCTCTCCGCGTATGCCGTACTTCGCGCTCCCTGGTGCGGGGCCTCGCTCACCGCGCTCACCCGCATTGCGAACGCCCGGGTGAGTACGACCGTATTCGATGCGGTCCACTCCTGCCTTGCGCAAGGGGAATTCGACGGGACGGATGCGATCGCGCTTACCCGTTGTATGGACGTAGTGCAGAAAGCGACGCAGCGTGTCGGACGCCTTCCTCTGCGCAGTCTGGTGGAATCGTGCTGGATGGAACTGGGTGGGCCCGCCTGCGCGGACGAGGAAGCGATCGAGACAGCGGAGGCCTTTTTTTCAATACTTGAAAGTTGCGACGAAGGTGGCGGACTCACGGATTATCGGGAAATGCACAAGCGCCTCGATCAGCTCTACGCGCCGCCCGATCCGTTGGCCGACGCCGATCTGCAGTTGATGACGCTGCACAAGGCCAAAGGCCTGCAATTCGATACGGTACTGATGCCCCGACTGGATGCGACGTCCCGACCGGCGCAAAACGAACTCATCCTCTGGCAGCATGGCACGCGCGCGGGTGCGGCGGATTTCCTCCTCGCGCCCGTCGCGGAGCGGGGCGAAGGGCAGGACCCGACTTATACCTGGATCAGGAATTCGAACAAACAGCGGGACGAGCACGAAAGGCTGCGCCTGCTGTACGTTGGCACGACACGGGCGAAGCAGCGGCTCGTACTGACCGCGAATCTCAAGTCCAAAGAAAAGAATGGAGAAAGGGTACTCTCCGCGCCCAGAGCAGGCTCATTTCTTTCTGACCTCTGGCCCGTGCTCGAAAGACAATGCCGCGAGGGTTTCGACGTGGCGCTGGCCTCGCGGCGCAACACTACGGCGTTGAGCACGGGAACGCAACCGCGTACACCGCAGTTGCTCATGCGCTTCGCCGCCACGTGGACTCCGCCGCCATGGCCTCCCGCCGTACAGCTTCCGCGTCAGGAACGGGCGGCGGCAGTCGCGGAGGAATTACGCTCCTCGCCATTCCGCGCAGGCGAGCAGGCACGTGCTGCCGGCATCATCGTCCACGGGTTGCTCGCTCTGCTGGCTGAGCATGGGACGGCATTCTGGAACGAATCCGGCACAGACCAGCGGCACCGCATCATCACCCGTCAGTTGGGTGATGTACAGCTTCCCGGCGGAACGCAGGAGAGCATCGCCACGGCCGAGCTGGCGATACACAACACCCTTGCGGATGAACGCGGACAGTGGATACTGCGGCGATGGCCGGGAGGGAAGCAGGAATGGCGATTGAGCGCGGTCCTCGACGGGATTGTGCGCAATGTGATTATCGACAGAAGCTTTGTGGACGATGACGGAACGCGCTGGATTATCGACTATAAAACTGCTCTGCACGAAGGTGCCGGGCGCGATGAATTTTTGCATCGGCAAGTCGAAGCGTACACACCACAACTTCGCCGTTATGCCGAGATTGTCTCCGCGCTGGAGCATCGGCCACAGCGCCTCGGTCTGTACTTTCCTCTGATGTCGGAATGGCGGGAAATTGTGTAACGGTGCGGGCAGGGTAGCATTGTCCACGCTGGGCATTCGCCGCGGCGAGGGTCTCTGGTCAACGGAAGAGTGATCGCTGTACCGGCGGAGCGATGCTAGCGCGCAAGCTGCGCCACCTGCACATCGCTGAGATCACGAAATGTGAGGAGGAAGAAGTACGTACCCGGCGCAAGCTTTTCGGCGCTGAAGGTCGTGGTGTGTTTTCCGGACGGCAAATCCTGATTGACGAGCGTTGTCACCGGTCGTCCATTGGAGTCGAAAACCTGTATTCTGGTCCTGCCTGCGTCCGGAAGAGTGAAACGCAGCGTCGTGCTCGTAGAGAAGGTTGAAGGGGAGCAGGTGTCGAACAGAATCGTACGCTCGCGCGACGGACCAGTCCTGCTCAACGGTGTTTCCGGCAAAGCGCCCGCCAAAATCTCCGGTACAAAGTCGGATCCGTCCCACAGGAGAAAATACTGAATGGCATTCTCGGCCATCTCCTCGAGACGCAGATCCTTCGCCGCAGACATGAAATCCACCACGGCCCGATCACTGTCGTCGGTCATGATGGGACGAATCACCGCCTGATTCCTGGCAAACCAGTCAATGAAAATCCGTACGGCGCCCGCTTGCCAAATCTCTATCGCGGAATCCAGCCTCGACTGCAGCAGCGGCAGGCAGGGCCGGAGCGACTGCCTATGCGTTGTGCTTCTCCGAGAAGTCGCTTGCGCGTCTCGAAATTACCCTCGAGTCGAGACCGAAAATCCAGTGCGCGCTTGAAATCCTTTCCACGACGGGCTTTGGAAAATTCCTGTTCATGGGTCACGATGCGATCGAGTAAAACGTGGGATTGTTTCCGCAGGTTCTCGAGCCTCGCGAGATCGACGGATTTCAGTGATGCATCGAACTGCTGCTTGAACGAGGTCAGCGCCGGCAGAACACTGCGCGAGAGGTAGGTCGCTACATCTTTGCGCAAACTCTGCATCACCTCGTCTGTCCTCTGGGGTCGGCTCCCGTTCTGGGCAAGAAGGGGAATGCCAAACTCTGCCAGGAAGAGGAGAAAAACGACGGTCAGACTGTAGGAGCTGTGATAGCGGGTACGGGCGTTCATTATTCGTTCGGTGATGACCTTAATCACAACAATCTACAGCGAAACGGAAGCATGGAACAAGGCGAATCCGCGTCCCCAGATCCGCAGGGTATTGATGAACGTCCTGATGAAGGTATTGATGAAGGTGAACTTCATCGCTCGGGATGCACACGTCCCGCGCTCTGCGCCCCCACTCAGCGCAGTTTGAACGTAAACGTCGCCGTGCCCACCTGATCCGCCTGCTGCGCGGAGGAGGGGAGGACGTTGAATTTCCATGTGCGCATGGCGTCCAGAGCGGCGCGCTCGTACGCCGCCTCGCCTTTCTGTATAACGGTCATGCCGTACATAGTGCCGTCGGGACGCACGCGGAAGCGCACGGATACGGTGGCGTCGCGCGTCGAGCCCGGCGGGAAGGCCGGCAAAATACCCGCGATGCGATTGCGTGACAGGCCGCCATCCCACTGAATGTTGGCGCTGGAGCGTGGCGTGGCGCTGAGTGTACCGGGATCGGCAGTGATGGAGCGCTCGGTGCCGCTGCCGGCTCCGGTGACGTTGTCAGAGCTCTGCGATGAAGTGGAAAGTCCCTGCTCACGGGATTCGCGCCGCGTGACATCTCCGGTCACATTCCCGCTCGAACGTTCCTGTTTGCCGCCTCCGAAATCAGAGAATTCTACAGGATTCGCACCACCGCGGAGATCGCGCGGCGGAACGGTGGTGGACGGCGCGCTGCGGTCGGCACCGGCTTCGCGGGCGACGGTCTGCCGCGACGGCGCCTGACGCGCCGCCGGTTGCGCGACGCTTGATGTCTGTGAACGGCGGGGCGTGGAACTGACCGCGGTCTGCTGGCGGGGCTGCACGCGCGCTACAGACTCGAACTCGCGCGTGACAGCAGCTGCCGGCTCCGGCTCGACAAGGGTGATTTCCAGTGTCAGCGGCAGTTTGCGTATGTCGGTAAACACTGCCCAGAAAATCATGATCAACAGCAGTATCGCGTGCAGACCAATGGAAATACCCCAGCTTTTCGCATCAACGCTGTTCACCGTCATTGCCGTCCTGTAGTTTGGTGGAGACAAAGAATCTCGTCGCTCCGGCTCCCTTGGCCTCGTCCATGACAAAGACCGCCCGCTCGAGGGGAACATCGCGGTCGCTGGACAACACGATCACCTGCTGCTCGGGATCGGTAATGGCGGCACGAAGGGCTTCGCTGAAAGCATCACGCGCTACTTCCTCGTTGTTCAGAAACATGCGACCGTCATTGAGCAAGGTCACGACTACTTGCTGCTGTTCCGAAGCCGTGGTGTTGCGCGCCTGCGGCAGCGTCACCTTGATTCCTTCGGTGATGATGAACGAGGAGGTCAGGAGAAAAAAGATCAGCAGAAGCAGCACGATGTCGGTCAGCGAGGAGTAGCTGAACACCGACAAGGGCTTATTCGCGGTGGACAGTTCGATCTTCATCGCGCCTGCCCCTGTGTCTGTGCCTCACGCGCCATCTGCGCACGCTTGGCTGCGATCTGCGCCTTGCGTTGCTCCCCCTGCGCAATGTCAAGGAAATCATTGCAGCTGTTTTCCGTCTCGAACACGAAACGGGTGACGCGGTTCAAAAGATAATTGTACATGAAATACGCCGGAATACCGATGATCAATCCGAACGCGGTTGTCAGCAGCGCTTCCCAGATTCCCGAAGCGAGTATCTGCGGATTGACAACGCCTTCGTTGACTTCGATCACACGAAAAGCCGAAATCATGCCCGTCACTGTTCCAAGAAACCCCAGCAAAGGAGCGATACCCGCGATGGAAGCGAGTAAACCCAATCCACGTTCGAGTTTGTACACCTCCATGCGCGCTGCGCTCTCCACCGCATCCTTGACATCCTGATGCGATCCCTTCATTTTCAGAAGGCCGGCCCGCAAAATCATGGACAGCGGCGTGCTGGCCTGCGAGCATAAGGAAAGCGCGGCGGAGACATCGCCTTTACTCAGAACGGAGCGGATCTGGAGAATGAACTTGCCGCCATCGCCCTTCACCTTGGACAGGGTGATGAGCTTCTGCACGATCAGATACGTTGCAATGAGTGAGGCGGCAAGAATGAACCACATGATGATTCCGCCTTTGAGGAAAAGATCGAACACTGTCATCGGAGTCTCCATTGGTGAGGGATTTCTTCAATTTATCATGTGTGAAACAGGGTTGGCGCTTGCCGGTAATGACCGGTGGATGGGTCGATACCCGGCAGTTCGTGAACGGGTGCATCGGAATACACCAGGTACAGGATGATCGCCAGGACGCAGAGAGTCACCAGCACCGCGATGATGAGCAGTCCACGGCTGGTCTTTTTCTCCGGGGGATGAAACAGTTGATCGCGGTTTTTATAAAAACTGTCACCGTCGGAAAAATCCTGATGTTCTGTTTCTTCCGCAAGAACAATATTCGGTACCTCTGAAACGGCTGCGACGTCTGCGGCCGCTTCCACGGCCTGATGCTGCTTCCCGCCATCGCTCACAGGAACGGTGTCGTGTACGGATGCTGCTTCGTATGCGAAGCTGCGCGGCTGCTCCGAAGCGCTGCCGTCCGGCCAGTCCGACGGAGTGGCGTAATGGACCGCGTCCTCGCTCTCATCGTCGTATTGCTCGTACGATGCATCCGAAAAAAATGCCGAATCCTCGTCTTCTCCTGCCTCATCCCGTTCGGCGTACGCCACCTCTTCCGAGGGAGATGGCAGCGGCAACTCCGTTTCGTCTGCCTCTTCGGCAGCAGAATCGTCGAACGCATCAATTCTGTCGCCGTACCTCCGCAACGAAACCGTCGGCTGTGGTGTCAGGACTTCGGTCACGATTTCCGCCACATCTACCGGAGTGGTGTTCGTCGTGTGCACCTGGGTGACTGCATGCAACGGTACGACGAAATCCTCTCTGCGCATTCTGACCGTTGTCCCGGTTTGCCGCGGCAACGGGGAATAATAGCGAATCTGTCCGGATGAGTTGTCCCGGATGTACTCGAAACTGCCCAAGCCCCCCAGGTCCACCACTTCACCTGCACGAATAAGCGTTTTCGCCGTATCGAAGTAAGCGTGGAGGAAGACGCGAATACTGTGCGCGGGTACCTCCAGGCGTTCGGAAAGCGCCGTCACGAGCTGCTCACGATCCATGGCGTTCCTCCGGCGTATCGGGGAGCAGGGATGTGTGCGGGACGAAACTGCGAATGCCCGCCTCTGTCTTCAGGGTGCCAAGCGTCATCAGTTCGACGTCTTCACCTTGTCGCAGCATTTCCTCCACCAACACGTCCAGGCCGGCGGTGAAGCGTATCATCTCGTCCGGACTGATGGGCAGCCGTCCTGCGAGTCGCACTATGATATCAGCGGATCGTGACATGTCAGAACCGAACGATGATTCCGCCGATGACGAACAACGGACGCTCCTGGTATCCGCGCCAGCGCTGATAGTCATTGTCGAGAAGATTGGAGGCCTGCAAAAATACCCCGACACTGTCGAACAGACGATACTCCGCACCGAAGCCCAACAGCATCGAAGCGGGGACATCACCCTCTTGTGTGAATTGGCTCCCTACGAGCTGCGCCGTCGCTTCGACGTTGAGCCCGAAAGGGAAGACATGCGAAAGCAGGGTCCGTAACTCGAGTGAGGGCAGGTAAGGGATGGAAGCATCGAGTTCGTCGTCATGCGAACTCCGTACAGCCGCGTCCACCTGAATACGCGTCCGTTTGTTGAAACGGTGATGCAGCTCGAGGTGCAAAGCGAAAATCGAGGACGACGCACCGTAGCGGAGTTGCCATTGCTGTCGCACGGGATCGTCCAACAGATCGAAACGCGGCCAGGACGATGTGGAGAGATACTCCGCGTAGAGGCGACCGGATGTGGAACGACGATCGTCGAACGCCACCCCGGTACTGAAGCGGAGCGGAATATCCGTATGGCGTACATCGGATGCCAGCATGAGGAACGGATTGATGCGGCGCATCCCATCGAAGGTGGTCTCCCGCACTTCCGGCTCGAAGGCGAACCAGCTCACGTAATCGTCGTGCAGCCGCAACGACAGTCGCGCTTCGGGGTAAAGACGCATACTGACAGCCTCTTCACTTCCGCGGAAGAGGTACAGATCGAGTCCTGCATCGAGCCAAAGAGCATCCGTAATGCTATGTCTGCCCTCGGCGCCGATTCTGTTGTAGAATGGCGCCGATGCCTCCTTGTCCTTTGGCTTGACATCGCCGAAATGAAACTCTCCGCGCGTCACAACGGGAATACCGAAGATGCCATGCCGTGTGTGTATGTCGATGCCGGCGCGGAGTTCGGCCTGATCCCAGGTCTCGATGGGGAGCGAGTCGCGCAGCGAGAGGTGCTCGCGCAAAGTCGTGGAAGCGAAAAACGCCGAGACGTCATGATCGAAGACGGGATTCTTTCTGGAGATCAGGCTGCCACGAAAATGCATATGGTCCGCGTCGCGCTGAAAATCGAGCAGCGGCAGACTCTGTTGCAGCTTGTCCGCATAGAGTCCGTAGGACGTCCCCTCGTAGCGGAAATCGCCCTCGATGCGCGAAGAAGCGAAAAAGGGCAGGGAGGTTTTCGGAAGCCAGGTGCCCGCGTTGGCGTGCACATGTCCCTGTTCGTAATCCGCCAGTCGGACGTGGCCGCGACTTTTTTCCCAGCTCCCGTCAATGGCGACATCGGCATCGGAAAAGCGGTTCGCGTACCAGGCCTGTACGGACGGTGTTTCGAAGCTGCCGTAGCCGGCCTTGACGCTGAGCACGTTCTGTATGCCTTTCGGCGAAACAAGCGCAAGCGGAAGGCGCGTCGGATGTGTGCTCATGAAGCGCTGCTCACGCTCGCCGCGTCCGGCGCGGGCAAGCAGACCCCGCTCGTCCGGATCACCTATTACGCCCTTTCTGTCGTCGGTGAAGCTGGCCACGTCGCTCCCGGTTATGACATACTCCGGCAAGTTCAGCGCGGGGAGGGCGTCCCCTGGACGTCGGGTTTCGGGTTTGAAGTCCTTTGGGGGCGGCAAGGGCTTATCCTGGGCGAACAGCAGCGCACCGGTAAAAAACAATGAAAGCAGTGTTGCGGTCAGAAAGCGCCTCATCGCAACGTCTCCAGTTTTCTTGCGGCGGTACGGGCTTCGTCGCTGCCCGCGAATTCCGCGGTGATGCGCTCGTAGACGCTGCGGGCTTGCGCGTTTTTCCCAAGTTCCTCGTGCAGCATGCCGAGGCGCAGCAACGCACGTGCAGTCCAGGGCATGGCATCCGGAAATACATAGCCTACGCGCAGCAGAGCTTCTTCCGCCTGTTCGGGGCGCGCAGCTCCTGCCAGGAGTTCGCCTTTGCGGTACTGCGCTTCCGCGGCCACTGCGTCGCTTCTGCTTGCAGCCACGGCATCCAGCGCCGCCACGGCCTTGTCCAGTGATCCCTCTTCGGCGTCAAGCAGTGCGAGTTCGATTTCGGAGAGGACGGCGAATTTTTCGCCCGGCTGCGCGGCCTTCGCCGCGGAAAAGTCGGAGCGGGCCTCGACGAATTTTTTCTCGCTGCGGAAACTCAAGCCGCGCCGGTACAGCGCCCGGGCCTTGTGCGCTCTGCCGCGGGGGTGGGCGAGAATCTCCTCGCAATGCTGCATCGCCGTGCTTCTGTCCTGTAGTTGCATTGCGGTCTCGGTCAGCTCGAACAACGCTTCCACCGCCTGCTCGCTGGAGCGGTCGATGGCATAGCCCTCTCTGAGTGTCTTTCGCGCTTCCTCCAGATCTCCGTTTTCGCGATAGACGCGACCGAGCAGGACGTGTGCCTCCTGTCTGTGCGCTCCGTTGGGATATGCCGCGATAAAGCGCTGCAGCAGGGGAATCGCCTTTGCCGCGTCGGGTTGTGCCGCAGCGGACCGTACCTCCGCGAACTCCACATTCTCCGCGCCGCTGCCGCTGGGATGGGCGCCGAGCCAATCCGCTTTGACGCGATCAGCGGCATCGTTCTGTCCGCGCATGCGCAGCGTCTGTGCAAGTCCGTCCAGCGCGTCGCTGACAATGGGCGAGTCGGGATGCTCATCGAGGACGCGCCGATAGGCCGCCTCCGCATTTGCGTAATCGCCTTTGTTGTAATGGCAGTCGGCTATCGTGTATTTGGTCTGCGCCAGTAACGGGCTCGCGGGCCAGGTGCTGATGAGCTTATGGAATTCGGTGAGAGCCACATCGTAATCGCGGCTCTGGAAATACATCCAGGCGAGGCTGAACTGCGCCTTGTCCGCGTATTCGGAATCCGCATACCGCGCCAGCATGCCTCTCAGGGTGGAAATGGCGCTGGGCGTGTTTCCGAGTCGATGCTCGCAGGATGCGAGCTGCAATAGCGCGTATGCGGTCAGGGGATTCGCCGGATACATGCGCGACGTGTACCTGTAGGTTTTCGCGGCGTCTTCAAAGCGCTTGAGCGCGTATTGTGCATCCCCAAGACGCACGTTGGCGTCCACATCGTGTTTTCCCGCGCGGAATTCTGTTGTGAGCCGCTGGAAGGTGGGCACGGCGGCGGCGAAATTCTGCATTCGGAACTGTGTCCACCCCAGCCCGTACAGCGCGTCCTGCGTTATCGCGGAATCCCTAGTGCTCTCGAGGGCTTGCATGTACGCCGCTTCGGCCGCCTCGAACTCCTCCGTTTTGAAATGCGACTCCGCCAGCCAGGTGAGACCCTCCGCCCGATATGCGTGGTCGGGATAGCGTTGCGTGAAATTCTTGAGCACGATAACGGCGGCGGGATAGCGCGCTGCCTTGTGAAGACTGAAGCCCTGCCGGAACAACGCTTTCGCGACGATGTCAGGATTGGCGTCGGCAATGCTCGCGGCCGAACCGAAGGCCTCGGCGGCTTCGGAGGCCTGACCCTGTTTCAGGCGTGTTTCGCCCAGCATGTACCAGCTGTCGGACAAGACATCGCTTTGCGGAAAGCCGGTAGCGACCGTGGAGAAATGCGTCATGGCCCGATCGTAGAGTTTCTCGTTGTAGGCGGCCATTCCGAGTTCGAAATGCGCATTGTCCGTGTAGGCGCCATCGGATTTTCTCGCAATGATGCCGTCAAATACCATCCTTGCGGCATCGAGCTGTCCATTCAACCGAAGGGCCACTCCCTTGCGAAATGCGGCTGCTTCGGCGATTTCACCGTCCTTCTGCGAAAGCGCATCGAAGGTGGAGACGGCATCGGAATATTTCTGCTGTTCGATCTGTGTCCAGCCAAGGGCGTACTGCACCTGCTTAGCGCGAGCGTTGCCGGGGTACGCCTGCAGGAACGACTGGTACAACGATTCCGCTTCGGCATGACGCCCCAATTTGTACTGAGATTCCGCGCGGAGAAACAGCCGCTCGGCCGCATTGTCCGGATCAGGGCTGTCTGTCAGACTCTCCAGCCAGGCCAGCGATTGCTCGAACTCCTTGCGTTGAAAGAGACAGGCACCCTTTCGCGTGAAGACACTGGATCGCAGCGCGCTTTCGGGAAAGAGGTTCAGAAATTCCTCGTATACGGCCAGCGCCTCATCATGGCGCTCCTGCTTTTCGCGCACGAATCCGGTCGAAAAAAACGCGTAATCGCGAATCCTGCCTTCGGGGTAATGTTCATAGGATATGCGGTAATATCGGAGCGCGTCTTCGTACTGTTCCATGCGAAATGCGGATTCACCCGCCCAATATGCGGATTCATGCGCAAGATTGCCGCGCGGCCAGCTGCGGACAACGGTGGAGAACTGCTCGAACGCCTTCTGGAAGTTTCCCTGCCGGTAGTATACCTCTCCTTCACGGAAACCGGCATCGTCCGCCAGCTTGCTGTCCGGATGATCCTTCTGAAAACGGGCGAAGGCCAGAGCCGCATCGCTGAGCGCGGCGCTTTGATACTGGCTCTCGGCAACGTAGTACTCCGCGTCCACGCGCAAATCGCTGGCGGGGAAATCGGCGACGAACTGACGGAATTTGATCAGCGCCATGTGATAACTGCCGTCTTCGAACAGCCCGAGCGCAAAAGCGTAATCCTGTTGCTCGCGAAGCGACGCGGGTTGAGCCGAAACGGTGGTTATGGAAAGGAGGAAGAGAAAAAACAGTGGGACGAGTGGTCGTGCCATGACAGGCTCATTTGTGAGCGAAACGGGGCGACTTAAAGTGATACTATAGATGGATCACTTAACTATGACAAATTATCTATATATCTGCCACGTGTCAAGGGAGTTCGGCATTTGTGGGCTTTTCTTTCCATTCAAGGATTTCCGTGCTCCCGATCTGCCAAGGAGGAGTCGCGTGGCTGAGCTCAGCCGTCTGCAACCAGGAGCCACTCGCGTACGCACGCGATGCTTTTCGAACAACGCCATACTCGATTATCGCGCGGCGATTTCACTACCATGGAATGCGAACCATTTTGCGCAATCCGACCCGATATCGTAGCTTGTCAGCAACAGTATCACCCTGCACCGGAAGCCCATGCCCCATACCCGCGCTCCCTTTCACCTCCAGGAAACGCTGGACCTTTTTCGTGAATCCATCGAGTTCGTCAACCGCCGCATCATCAACCGTACGGCGGTCATCGACCAGATATTTTCGGCCCTGCTCATGCGGGAGCACGCCCTGGTGCAAAGCCGCACCGGCGCCGCGAAATCGTTGCTGGTGAATCAGATCTTCGCCACCTTCGAAGGCGCGGCTGTGTTCAAGGTGCAGGCCTCCAAGGAACAGCAGCCGGACACCTACTTCGGCGCGCTCGATATCGAGGAACTGAAAAAGGGACGAATCGTCCATAATACCAGCAATTCCCTCGTCGAGAGTGAATTCGGTTTCATTGACGAGATATTCGATGCAAATGATTACACTCTTCGGGCTCTGCTCACCACTCTCAACGAGAGAGCGCTGATTCTCGGCGCGCAGTACGTGCCGGCCAGGGTGCATACCGTCATCGCCGCCACGAACTATCTGCGCGTCAGCGAAATCACCGAAGCCTTGCTCGATCGCTTCATATTCAAGGCCCTGTTCATTCCCGCAAAGGAGCCCTACACGCAGTACCAGATCGCGCAGCGCTATCTCCTGCATCACGGACGTCCCACGGCGCCTCGGCGCCTCATCCCGTACGCCTCTCTCGATCGCACCAGTCTGATCATTCGCGGGGAGGATGCCGATCACAATATCCATATTCCGCTGCATGTGATTTTTTTCGCCAATTCCGTCGTGCGCTACTACGAGACGCAGCGGAACCGCCTCATCCGCGAACGTCCCCACGAACATCCGCACATGCAGGATTTCTATATCTCGCCGCGCACCTACACCCGAGCGATGGACATGCTTCGCGTGCTTGCATTTCTCCAGGGTCGCATGGAAGTCATCCCTGAAGATGTGTCCAAGCTCTGGTATCTCTATACTACTGTCGGTATGCGCGACGAGCAGGAGCTGTTCGAGAAATGCTATACCACCATATTCAAGCAATTGAGTTCCGCCCGCGCCTTCGAGCAAATTCAGAAACTGCTGGAGTTTCAGGAATTCATCGAGATACTGAAAGGCGACCGTAAATTGCTGACACAGCCGATCACGCAGATTGAAGGCACACCCATGCGGCGCACCCTGCGCGAATGGGCCCGCGACACCCTCGGCGTCAGCGACGCCACCGTCGAACACAACAGGCGTCTCCTCGAATCGTATCACAAAGCGCTCGAACCCGTCACGGAAGAAATCGCGGAGTTCAAGAAGCGACAGGAGCGCGACATTATCGAGTTGTTCACGCCCACTCCGCACATCTGGACCTGACGCGTTACGATTGACGATTGTCGATTGATCCGCCTTTAACGGAACGATGTAGCCGCTTCCGGCGGAAGACGTGAAAAGGTAAAGAGAGTAAAGGGGAGGAAGTGAAGAGTGAAGAGTGAAGAGTGAAGAGCGAAGAGTGAAGAGCGAAGAGTGAAGAGCGAAGAGTGAAGAGTGAAGAGTGAAGACCCTAAATCGTCCCGCCTTCGCTCGTATTTTATGACGTCGGTACTATGTACCGATGATGCTTCGGCGGGCAGGCAATCGTGAACGCAGAATTCGCAGAAAAAACAGAACACGCAGAAAAGACAGCAACGATGGATGAGCAGTCCCTGTAAATGCGCAAATCCAAAATCGTAAATCGTAAATCGTACATCTCATGTCTTCGGTCTATAATCACTTTTTCGACATCATGGAGGACCTCGGCTTCTTCGAGCATATCTACGAAGAGTTGCCGGAGGATTTTACCGCGGTGTTCGAAATAGCGAGAATTCTGGAGGATGAGCACAGTCCTCTCACCGAAGCATTGCGGCCGGTGCTGACACTGCGGACACCGGGAGGGAAGCGTAGCGAGGAAAGCGAAGCGGAGCAGCTGCAGGTGTTCATCACCGACGAAGAGGAATACGAAGCCGGTCTTATCCGCACGCCGCAACATCTGCCGCGCATCTACAATCACCAATGGCTGTTGCCGGAACAGGTGTTCTATCACCGCCTCGCAAAAAAGGAACTCTGGGTGCCGTATGCCCGCGAACCGCGGTACTACGCGGTGGATCCCGATGCGGACGATTACCGGCCCGACGGTCGCAAGCAGAAACTGTATCTCCTCCTCGACACGTCGAGTTCCATGGCCATGCGTAACCGCATCAATCTCGCAAAGGCCGTGGTGTACCATTTTCTCAAGCACAACATGAAGGAGCTGGGGTATATTCACTTCCGCACCTTCGACACAAAAATCGGCGAGCTGCACGAAGCACGGGACAGTGCCGGTTTCCGGGCGCTGATCAGTTACGTCATGCGTCTCCACGCGCTGGGCAACGGGACGGCCATGGCGCGTGCCATAACCCAGGCCGTGCGCGATATCAACGAATTGCCGCAACTGTCGGGCACGGAAATCCTGATTATCACCGACGGTGCCTGCGCGCTCAACGAAGCGGAAATCCGATCCATGCTCGGTGAACGCATCGTCATCAACACCATCAAAATCGGCAGAACGCAGCTCTACGCCTCGCGCAGCTATATCCATGACCGCCTCTTCGAAGACGACACCGAGCAGCACCGCATTCTCGACCGACTGCAAAAACGCCAGTCCGAGCTGCGCTATCAGCTCGAACACGCGCAGAGTGTGCAACTCAGACGTCGCTACGAAGAGTCGCTGCAAGCGCTTCAGACCGAACTGGACCGACAGGTCAATGCCATGACCGAAGAAATCACCGTCGGCTACGGGCACGAACTCGAACGGCTGTCGGAATTCTACATCTCTCTCGACGACATGGACCTGCCCGGTCTGTTCACCTTCCGTCAGGAGCAATTGGATGACGTCCGTGCGCTCTTCGCGGAAATAACAGCCGAACTCGACCTGCACTGCTCCCTCGAACAGCTGCGCAAACTCGCGCTGCTCATGGATCACCTGAACCTGCTCATCAAGAACACGAGCGATCCGGACCTGAAGAAACAGTTCGAGGAGTTGCAGGAAGAAGTGAGCCGTCGGCTCACCGGCTGCATCGAAGCCCAGATAGAAAAAAGCGGGGGAGGGGTGTTCCGCGCACTCAGCGCCGCCGATCGCCATGATCTCGAATTCCTCATTTCGTCGGCCTCGGGGTTGCACCTCGGCCTCTGGCGTGCCTTTATCTGGAAGCTTCTGGGGAGACTGAGAAAGATCGTCGGCGCAGGGAAAAACACCTGATCCGCCCGCGCCGGGACCTGCGCGCACGCGGCACCTCGCCCGGACGCTCTCGCTGTCGCGTCCGCGTTTGAGCCTGCGCTCCCTTTTTCGTACCTTACATGACTGTCCGTTTTCTGAAATTACACGCTTGTATGCAATCACTACGTATCCTTTTCATCGGTGACATTGTCGGGACCCCCGGCATGAATGCCGTTCGTCTTTTCCTTCCGTCGCTCGTGCAAAAGCATGCGGTGCAATTCGTCATCGCAAACGGGGAGAATGCGATGGATGGTAAAAGCATCAGCGAGCAGCAGTACAAGGATCTCAGGGAACTCGGTGTGCATGTCGTCACATCCGGAAATCACATCTGGGAAAAGTGGCATATACAGAAGCTCCTGGGAGGTGAGCCCAATCTGCTGCGCCCGCTGAACTATCCCCGCGAGAATGTCGGTCGCGGATTCTGTATCGTGGATCTCGGGACCGCCGGCTCCGTCGCTGTCCTGAATCTGCAGGGCCGCACGTTCATGAACGATATAGATTGTCCTTTCAAAACCGCCGATTGGGCGGTGGAGAAATTGCGGGAGCAGACGAAAATCATCATCGTCGATATGCATGCCGAAGCCACGGCAGAGAAAATCGCCATGGGCTGGCATCTCGACGGACGCGTCAGCGCCGTGCTCGGAACCCATACGCACATTCAGACTGCCGACGCACGCATTTTGCCCCAGGGAACGGCGTATCTCACTGATGTCGGCATGACCGGCCCGTACGATTCCGTCGTCGGTATGCGCAAGGACATCGCCCTCCGCCGCTTCATCCGTCAAACGCCGCACAAATTCGAAATGGCGGCGGACGACGTGCACCTCTCGGCGGTACTTCTCGATATAGACGCCCTCACGGGCAAAGCACATTCCATCACTCCGATGACACTCCCGGAATTCCAACGCAATGCAAACGAAGATCATTGACGGATCGGCCATCGCAGCGGCCATCAAGGACGAAGTACGGCAGGACACCGCGCTGTTGCGGGAAAAATGGGACATCGCGCCCGGTCTGGCGTTTCTGCTGGTTGGCGACAATGCCGCCTCGCGTTCCTATGTCGCTTCAAAGGAAAAAGCCTGCGATTATTGCGGCTTCCATTCCTCCACCGTGCAGCTGCCGGGCGACGCAACACAACAGCAGGTGCTTGCACAAATCGATACCTGGAACATCGATCCCGATATTCACGGCATACTCGTACAGCTCCCGCTTCCCGATCATATCGACGAAAACAAAGTGATTGAAGCCGTTGTACCGCGCAAGGACGTGGACGGCTTTCATCCCGTCAACGTCGGGAAACTCTCCATAGGGCAGGAGTGCTTCGCGCCGTGCACGCCCGCCGGTATTCAGGAGTTGCTTGTCCGTAGCAATATCCCCACCGCGGGGAAACATGTCGTGGTTGTGGGGCGGAGCAACATCGTCGGTAAACCCATCGCGGCCATGCTGCTGCAGAAGTCCGCGACGGCAAACGCCGTGGTGACCGTTGCGCACGCGGCGGCGGGGGACCTCAGCCGCTATACGCGCGATGCGGACATCCTCATCGTGGCGACAGGGCGGGTGAATACCGTAACGGCGGACATGGTGCGCGAAGGCGTCGTGGTGATCGATGTCGGTATCAACCGCGTGGAAGATGCGGGCGCACCGAAAGGGTATCGTATCACGGGCGATGTGGATTTCGAGGGCGTCGCTCCCAAGGCATCAGCCATCACGCCTGTCCCGGGCGGCGTCGGTCCCATGACCATCGCCATGCTCATGCGCAACACCTTACAAGCCGCGCAACGCGCCGCGCGGCAATAGTGGCTCTCACGCACATTCGCAACACCAAGGTATAGAGGTTCATCATGATCATCGGAATTCTCAAGGAACGCTTCGTCAACGAGCAGCGTGTTGCCCTTTCACCATTCGGCGTGGAATCCCTTGTCGCTTCCGGAGCGCAGGTCGTCGTCGAACACGATGCGGGAGCCGAGGCACGCTTCAGTGACGAACAGTACATCAACGCCGGCGCAGTGATCGCGTACTCCGCGGAAGAAACCGCCGGACGCGCCGACATTCTGCTCAAAGTTATGCCGCCCGAGGAAACCGAGTACGATCTCCTCCGGCCTGAGCAGGTGCTTATGTCCTTCCAATTGCTCGGCATGGGAAAAAAGAAATATGTAGAGCATTTGCTCCAGAATCAGGTGACCGCGGTCGCCTATGAGCTGCTGAAGGCGCATGATGGCAGCTTTCCGATCATGCGGCTCATGAGCGAGATTTCCGGACAGGTGGCGGCCCAGGTGGCGTCGCGTTTTCTGCGCAGCGACCACGGCGGCCGTGGCGTGCTGCTTGGCGGACTCGCCGGGGTGGCCCCCGCAGCTGTGGTCATTATCGGCGCGGGCGCTTCGGGTATGTCCGCGGCACAGGCCATGCTCGGCCTCGGCGCGCAGGTCATCCTTCTGGACAACAATCTCGACAGACTGCGGCTTGCCGACCAGTACTTCAACAAGCATATCACGACCGTCATGGCGTCGCCGGAAAATCTGCGGCGCGGATGTAAAATCGCCGATGTGCTCGTGGGCGCGATTTCCATTGCCGACGAAGGCGGACATCACCTCATAACCGAGGATATGGTCAAAACCATGAAGCCCGGAGCGGTCATTCTGGACATTTCCATCAATCAGGGTGGTTGCGTCGAAACCAGCCGTCCGACCACCATTACCGATCCCATATTCTTCAAGCATGGTGTCATCCATTATGCCGTGCCGAATATGCCGTCGGTCGTCGCGCGTACGTCAACCTACGCGCTCACGAACGCGCTGCTGCCGTATCTTCAGACCCTGCTCAACGGCTTCGATCCCAAGGCCAAGTACGATCCCTGTGTGCGCTGCGGTGTGATTACCCACGCCGGTAAAGGAACGCATGCGACGCTTCAAGACATTTACGGACTCGATGTCGAGCCCTACGAATGCTGCTGATTGCATTCTTATAGAACAGACTGCCGAGGAACACTTTTATGCAATGGACCACCAGCTATCGCAACAAGCTGAAAACGGCTGAAGAAGCCGTACAAATCATCAAATCCGGTGACGATGTGTACATTCATCCGGGCTGCGCCGTACCGGAAACCCTCATCCGCGCCATGGTCGGCAGGGGCAAGGACCTCACCGATGTGACCGTGCACCACATCCTCACCATAGGCGAAGCCGGGTACGTCTCCGACGACATGCAGGGACACTTCCGCCATAACGCGCTGTTCATCGGGCATAATGTGCGCGAAGCAGTGAATTCGGGCAAAGCCGACGCCACCCACATCTACCTGCATCAGGTCGCCGAGCTTTTCTACAAGAAAATCATCCCCATCGATGTGGCGCTGATTCATGTGTCTCCTCCCGACGAGCACGGCTTCTGTTCTTTCGGCGTTGGAGTGGAAATGACCAAGCCGGCTTGCGAGATGGCCAAGGTCATCATCGCGCAGGTCAATCCGAACATGCCCCGCGTGCTCGGCGACTGCTTCATTCACATCAACAAGTTGGCCCATATCGTCGAGGTGGACGTACCGATCAAGGAAATGCCGCAGGTGGGGGATATCACCGATCCCGAAGAACTCGAGGTGTACAAACTGCTCGGCGGCCATGTCGCCGAACTGATCGAAGACGAATCCACCCTGCAGATGGGCATCGGCGCGATTCCGGATGCAGTGCTCGGTTATCTCGAAAACAAACGCGACCTCGGTATTCACACGGAGATGTTTTCCGACGGCGTGATCAAGCTCGTCGAGATGGGTGTGATCAACAACGAGAAGAAAACACTGCACAAAGGAAAAATGGTCGCCTCCTTCGTGCTCGGAACCAAACTCATCTACGACTTCATCGACAACAATCCGGTGGTAGAATTCCATCCCAGCCACTACGTGAACGATCCCTTCATCGTGGCGCAGAATCGGAAAATGGTCGCCATCAATTCCGCGCTGCAGGTGGATCTCACCGGACAGGTGTGCGCCGATTCCATCGGTCCCCGCCTGTACAGCGGCTTCGGTGGTCAGGTGGACTTCATACGCGGCGCCTCGCGGTCGCAGGGCGGGAAACCCATAATCGCTTTGCCGGCTACGGCAAGGAACGGCGAATTGAGCCGCATCGTACCGCATCTCATTCCGGGAGCGGGTGTCACCACCAACAGGGCCGATGTGCATTATGTGGTCACCGAATACGGTATCGCGTCGCTGTTCGGAAAGACGGTGCGTCAGCGCGTGAACGAACTGATTCACATCGCGCATCCCAAATTCCGCGATGAACTCCGCGCGTATGCCCGTAAGGTGAACTATATCTGACGACGCAGGCTTGCGCCGCCTGCCGGCGACGGGAAGTGTGTTCAACAGCACGGCGGCGTATTTCGCCCGGACCATCGGTCCGATGCGCAGGACCCGCCGTCAGGCACGACGTCATTTCGCAGAGCGCCGGGACTCGAAGGGGTTCCGGCGTTTGCTGTTGTTTTTTCGGCGATTTTCGCCGATACTAACACTTTGTGTTCATACTGAAGGGGCAAAAATGAAGCACTCTCTCACAGACAATGCACGAAGTGCATGGAACGGCATGCTGTTCGCCGTCGTGTTCCTGTTGTTCGCACCTGCTGCACAAGCCCAGTTCTCCTTCGGGAGTGCGCCGCCGCCCGACGTGCTGCATCCCGCACCGTCACAATGGTGGATAGGCCCGCAGATCGGCGTGAATCTCAATACACATGAGGGAGAGTATTTCACGGACTTCTGCGAATGCGCTTTCAAGGACGGCAGCGGAACCGGACTTACCGCAGGCGTTGAAATCGGACACATGCTCGCTCCCTGGCTCGGCGTGGCTCTGAAACTGGTGTACAACGACCTGCAGGCGCAGTACGAGTATCCGATTCGGCTGCCTACCACGACCGAAGACGATGAAATTATTGATGTCAATTACATGCGTGAGCTGGATGTCCGTCTCGGGTATATCCTGCTTCATCCCGTCGTGCAGATCCAGCCTTTGCCCTTCATCTACCTCTTCGCCGGTCCGGCTATCGGCATTCGCACCACCGCGAAACACGACTATACGCTGCGCATCAATGATCCCGGAGTGGAGTTCCTCTACACAGGTCTCGATGAGCATCTCGTGAAAGAAGACAGCGGCGAAATTCCAAATGCCGAGTCGTTCCGCGCCGATGTCCGCGCGGGTCTGGGTTTGAACCTCGGCATCGGGCGCGGGCTGCGTCTCGCGCCGGAGGTATCGTATGGCATTCCTCTCACGACCATCGCGGATGACGACGACTGGAAGGCCGCAGCCATTCACATCACAGCCGTTTTAAAAATTGATCTGTAATAAACTCATGAATATCCGATACAGTATCCCGCGTCTCGTTCCCCTCATCTTCGTTGCCGCGCTGTTCAGCGCCTGCGGAAGTATCGACCCCGCATCGGTGATGAATCACGAGAAAGTCGCAGCCGAAAACCTGGGGGAAGATGTCAACTCCGCGTTCGACGACTACGGGATGGTGCTTTTCCGCAACCGTCTCATTTTTACCAGTAAACGCCCGACGGCCGAAGGCTATATCCAGGGCGACGATCTGTGGTTTTCCGATCGCGAGGGAAAGAGCTGGTCCCACGCGCTGAATTACGGCGGAACCATCAATTCCGTCAACGACGAAGGATCGCTCTACATCGCGCCGGACGGTGAGTATGTGTACTACGTGCAATGCGAGACGGAAGACGGGCTCGGTGATTGCGACATCTACATGGCGCGCATGGATTACAACGGGAAATGGCAGGATATTCGCAACCTCGGCGAGAACGTCAACACCAAATACTGGGATTCGCAGCCGTATCTTTCGCCCGACGGCGAGTACCTCTACTTCGCCTCGGACAGAACAGGTGGCTACGGAGGTACGGACATCTGGCGCAGCAAGCGCTTGCGCAATGGGAAATGGGGAAAGGCGCAGAACCTCGGGCCGCAAATCAACACCGGCGGCGATGAGAAATCACCGACACTGGCTCCCAACGGCATAGACCTTTTCTTCTCCAGCAACGGACACAACGGCCTCGGCGGAATGGATCTCTTCCGCTCCATTCTCGGCAAAGACGACAAATGGTCGCCGCCGGTCAACATCGGGCAGCCGTTCAATTGCCGGAACGACGACATGTTCTTCCGGCTTTCCCCGATGGAGGATACCGTGTTCATCGCCTCGTCGAGAAGCGGCGGTCTCGGTGCGCTGGATGTATGGGCGGTATGGCCGAATCCTTTCAAGGATACCGCGCGCTACGAGTACTGGGTCCGTGGTGTGGTGTTTGACACCGTCACCACCATGGGCCTCACGGGCTCGTCGCTGCACGTCAGACCGGAGCAGGGAGCGCCATTCACCGTGCGACCGGACAGGAACGGCCGCTATCAGTTCAAAACCAAACTCGGGGCCTCCTATGAGGCCACCGCATCGGCCGAAGGATACGAAAACCTGACGCTGCGTTTCTCCGTACCGAAATCGCTGTACTACAACGAATACCGCCGCAGCTTCGGTCTCGGGAAACCACAGGGGGCAGAGCAGCAACGCCCGGACGATACGCCATCGCGGGATCTTACCATCACGTACTTTGATTTCGATAAAGCCGAAGTCACCTCCGAGTACAAAATGCAGCTTCAGGAATTCTTCGTCGCCACGATCAAGCCGCTGATAGATCAGCGGGTCGAGTTCAGCGTTCAACTCGACGCGCACACCGACGACAGAGGCACGGAGGATTACAACATTGCGCTTTCGCGAAGGCGGGGAGCGGCCGTGAGTGCTGTTCTCAAGTCCAGCGGCGTACCCCTGGACGCCATTCGCATCAATGCCTACGGCAAAAGCCGTCCCGTGAATCAGAACGAATCGGACGAAGCCCGATCCCTCAACCGTCGCGTCGAGCTTCGCATCGAACGCCTGTAGAGATGTCGCATGCAACGTCTCAATACTTCCGTTGCATGCACCAACTCTCGACGGACGTTGCATGCAACGTCTCTCCATGATGGCCGATGATGGGCGGGTAGGGCAACGATTTTGCTCTTTACTTCGTTGCCGGACATCGCTACATTACGGGCATCCCGGAACGCTCCCGTCCGCATGCGTAACTTTCATTTTTCTGGCCACGTAACATCGCAGTGCTGTCGGGTGTCATTCCTTTTTGTTCCCGGCGGATACTTTCAGCATACACACGGCGGGCGCCATGGTTCACAAGCGTATTCATCCTGTCATCGTTCAGGTCCTGCGGCTGGTACCGTTGCTGCTGTTGTGTACCTGCGGCGCGCATGCCCAATACAGACTGAAACTTTCCTCGCCCGATTTTACCCGTTACCCGCTTATTGAGCTGCCCTTCGAGATCATTGACAACACTTCCGCTATCGATACGATTCGGGCGGACGCGATTCGCGTTTTTGAAAACGGCAAAGAAATGCAACCCGTGCAGGTCGAATGCGGTGGATATACGGTGGCCCAGAAAATCCATTTCATGTTTCTGATGGATGTGAGCTACAGTATGGCATTCCGTGAGGGCTCGAGCGAAAAAGATCCGGACAGCGTGAAGTGGCGCACCGCCAAGCGCGTGTTCAACGACGCGTATCGCTCGCTGCGCGATACCGACGAAGCGGCCCTGGCGAGTTTCGCCGCGGATTTCGATGTCGAACAGTTCTTTACCACCGATAAAAAAGCCCTCACCGACGCGACCATGGGCATGGCGTTGCGAAGCGGAACAGCCATTTACGACGCGGTGGTCAATGCCGTCTCGCTGCTCGAGCAGCGCGAAGGCAAACGCGTGATCATTCTTCTCACGGATGGTGTGGACAACTGGTCGCAAAGCACCTTGCGCCAGGCCGTGAATATGGCCTGGGGTCGCGGGATTCCGGTGCATGTCATAGGTTTGGGGTTTTACGTGGATCAGACCGACCCCTTTCGGGTGGACAAGGATACACTGCAGGCCATCGCGGACGGGACGGGCGGGAAAGCCTATTTTACCGCCAAGTCCGAAGAGCTGGCGGAAATTTTCGAACGCATTATCAAAAGCATTTATACCGTGTCCTGTGTCGCGCGCTACACCTCGCCGGATACGTGCAGCGACGGGGCCGCACGCGTCGTGTCGGTACAGGCGACGGTGAAGGGAAGCACCCTGATCGAACAGGTGGTGTACACCTTGCCGGATCTGCGCTCACGTTTGCGCCTGCACGCTGCGTTTCCTTCCGAAGCCACCCATGAGCAGGTGTACAGTATACCATTGCTCGCCGAGGGAGAAATCCGTCCCGGCCAACAATTGCATGCGGATTTTACCTTTCGCTATGACCCGGCGCATCTCGAATTCCGCGGCCTCGATGCAACACCCGCATTGCTGAACCCCGCCGATGTAACGGTGAATGAAAACCCGCCGGGTGAACTTCACTTCTCGGTGGCCGGAGCGATGCCCGTTTCCGGTCTTCCCTACGGGAGCCCGCAGGCATTGTTCACGATGAACTTTTATGTGCCGCGTCATGACACTATCGCCACCACCTCGATGAGCCTCGCGGTGGGGGGGATGTATCAGAACTGTACCATCCTCGGCACGGGCAGCAGCCAGAGCATACGTGTGCAAGGATGTCCGGCGGAGCTGTCTATTGTGCTGGACACGACGGTCATCGCCCTTCCGGGTTCGGACTTTTACCTGCCTGTGTATTTGAAAACCGATCTTGATCCCCGTCAGTCCGTTCATACGGTATTCACCATCGTCCACGGACCGGAAATCGAGTATCTCGGGTACTCGCTCAAAGGCACTATCCTGGAGGGCGCCGATATTACCCTGACACAGGACGCCGGTCTGCTGTCTTTTGAAGCATACTCCGCGATGCCGGCACTGCGTTCAGGTGTGTTGCTCTATCTGCGTTTGCGTGCCGCCAAATTGAAAGAGGCGGGAAGAGCGGATTTCACACTGCTCGTCTCCCGTTTCACCCAGCAATCTCTGGAGACTTCGTCGTTTGTCTGCAATCCTCCCATTCGCATCAGCGGCGCGGATGTATGGATAGACGGTATCTGCGCTCCGCTCGTCCGTCGCAAAGCGATCACCGTGCTTCAAAGTGTGTATCCACAGCCCATTACCTCCGCGGACGCCGCTGTCGGGATTGATTTTTCTTCCTATGGTGTTGGAGCTGTTTCACTGCGTGTCGTGGACGCATCCGGAAAAACCGTATCCATCATTACGGACGGAATGCTGCCCGACGGCAAGCACAGCGTGTTGTGGCATACGGGTGCTTTGCCTCCCGGCATGTATTTTATCGTCTTGCGGCAAGATGACGCCGCTGATTCCAGAAAAATCCTCATCCAAAGGTAGGTGCGTTTGAATCGCTTTGTACTTTTGCTCTTCGCTGTGTGTATGCTCGCTATCGACGCCGCCGCGCAGCGGACTCTTTCCATAGACATCACCCAGGTCCGGCTCGACGAATTTCCGCTCATTCGCGTCCACCTGCAAGTGCGAAGGGAGGGTGCGGTGCCTGTGCAGTTGGCCGAATTGTCGCCCCTTGTCACGGAAAACGGCATCCCGCAAACCATCGAATCCCTTGTCTGTCCGGACGACGGCTCCATACGCCTGTCGCTCGCGATTGTGCTGGATCGCTCGGGCAGTATGGCCAGGTTTCCGAACGATCCGAACAGGGTGGATCCGGACAGTGTGAAAATGCGTGATGCCAAACGCGCGATAGCGGGCTTTCTCGATCTCCTGACCCCGCGCGACGAGGCGGGAATATTCACCTTTACCACTTCGACCGTTTTTCAGACCCACCTCTTCACGGTAGAACAGGATTTCACCACCGATATCGACGCGCTCAAGGGATCCCTGGTGCCGATCGTCGCACTGGGCGGAACACGCATGTGGGAGGCGATCATCGACGCGGTGCGTCTTCTTCGCGTGCGACCCGGTCGCAAAGCGATGATTCTCGTAACGGACGGGAAAAACACGCAGGGAAATAATTTCCGTCAGCAAGCGGTACAGGACGCCGTCAATGCCGGGATCCCCGTCTACAGCATCGGGATAGGCGCCGACGTAGACGTGTTTGAGCTCAACGCGCTCGGCACGGCTACCGGTGGACGCTTCTACAACGCTCCGGGCAGCGATGGACTCAACGCCATTTTTACTCTCATAGCGAACGAGCTTATCACCGACGAATGCGTGCTCAAGTATCGCAGCAGCGCCACTTGCCCCGATGCGACGCAACGTCTGGTGGACGTGCAGGTAGGCGGCGGCGGTTTGATTGCCGAGGATGATACGACGTATTCGGCCCCCGACGCCAGAGAGCGCATAGCCTTCGAGGCGCGTCCGCCAGCCACAATCGCATCGCGCAGTCGCCTTCGGATTCCGGTGTATCCTACTACATCTGTCAACAGCGCGACGGCAGTAACGTATTCAATGACAGTACGTTACGATAATACCTTCATGCGTTGGTTGAGCGTGGATGCGACAGGCGGCGTCTCCGAAGGGCTGCCGTTGAACGTGCGGGAGAGCAGTCCGGGAGTATTGCTTGTGGATATGCCGGGCGGAGTACCCGCACGGCCGGACGGGCCGTTATTCACGCTGGACTTCGACGTGTTGGCCGTTCCCGACGATTTCCCCACGACCGTTATCATCAGCGAAGCGCGTTTCGCGACGCTGTGTCCCTTTATTGTGACCGCCTTCCCCGGATCGCTCACGCTGCTGCCTTGCGAGGAGCGATTCACGATGGGCGAGACGCAGCGCATGGTCGTATTACCCGGCGAAGCTGTGACCGTGCCGATTCGCATGGATCCGCAGCCTACCGTTGGTGACCGCATTGTCTATCGTGGCGGAATCACCTACGATCCGTCATTACTGCGCTTTGACGGTTTATCGTTGCTTGGCGGTGTGGTGGATGGTTCCGCGCTGGTCACAGGTGGAGACGGAACGCTCGACGTCAGTATTGACGGCCTGGCCAGGGCCGGCTCGGATGTGTTCGCTACTTTGCGCTTCACCTCGGCCAGTCTCAAAAATGCGGAGCGCACCGTTGTGACCCTTTCATCCAGGGAATTCAGCACCGCGTGCAAGGTAGTGGCGCAATGGAATCCTGTGGAGCTATTCGTGGACGGCATCTGTCAGCCGCTGGTGCGGAGAAAAGCGGTGGCCCAGTTTAGCAATCATCCCAATCCCGTGTCCGGGCCCACCACGTTTACCTTCACCGTGCCGGAAGAGGGCGCGGTTCGGCTGTTCATCATCGACAGCTATGGCAGACAGCTGCGGCAACTCTTGCATGCGAAGCTGCCGGCGGGAGAGTACACGCACAGCTTCGACGCCACGGATCTTCCGGCCGGCGACTACCTCGGCGTGCTCGAAACCCCCGGTGGTATGCTGACGAGAAAAATCCTGCTGGTGAAATAAGTAACCGGCTTGGATATCGGAAATCCTGCGGATCCGTACGCGGATGCTGCGGATTGCAGTGTATCGTCGCTGTAAGCTTTTTTCGAAACTGTGCCGAGGGATTGCTCAGGTCGCGCAATGAAAAGCGCGGCCTGTTTTCCCCGTTCGCATTCCGCGTCTTCCGCTCCGATTTTTCGGGCGGCACCCCTGTATTCTTCCTCCGCCTGAATCCGCGTACATATCCCGCGAAAATCCGAGTACCGTTTCTACAGTTGCGCCCAGCTTCGTAACGTCTCCTGCAGCACGGTTTCCCCGAGCTGCGGGGTGTCGTACATACCCGCGGCATTGCGCTGCCGCAGGGCTTCGTACAGCGACACGGCGGCGGCTACGGAAACGTTCAGACTTTCCACCATGCCCATCATGGGAATGAAGTACACCCCGTCCGCGCGTTCACAAGCTTCATCGGACACACCGCGATTCTCGTTGCCCAGGATAATGGCCGTGGGCTGCGTGAAATCAATGCTGTGCAGACCCACCGCTTCGCGCGTGAGATGCGAGGCGTACACGCGAAACCCCTGAGAGCGCAGCGCGGCGAAACAGGAATCCACATCCGTATGCAACACGGTTTCCAGCCACTTTTTCGCGCTGGCGGAGCTCTGTTTGCCGTGACGCAGCAGATTGGGCGGCTCTTCCACCGTGTAGAGCAGATGCACGGTGTGGATGCCCGTCGCGTCGGCGCTGCGGAGAATGGCGCTGACATTGTGCGGATCCCAGACGTTTTCCAGCACGATACTGAGCGTGTTCTGCCTGCGGCGGAGCACTGTTTCCAGACGCTGTCGCCTGCGGTCGGTGATGGTTTCGAGCGTGTGTTTTCTCATGCGGCAGGAAGGGGCTGTGGTACTCGGGGTGTGCTGCGTACGCGGCTTCCCGGATGCGGCTAGCGCATGCAGGGGCACAGAAAGAAAAAAGCCACCGCGAGATGGCTTTTGTAGCGGGTGACGGACTCGAACCGCCGACACGTGGATTATGATTCCACTGCTCTACCGACTGAGCTAACCCGCCGGAGAAAAACAATATACTCCGGAGAGGGGAGAAAGGCAAACACCGGCGCGTTCTCAATTGCGTTACCGCAGCGCATAGGGAATGAAACGCAAAGACGCAGAGGGGCAGAGACGCAGAGGCTTTCTTTAAGGGGCTGGTATCGTGGAGCTCGTCTCGTGACGAAAGGGAAGTGACGCGGAAGCGTTGGTGATGTGTCTGGGTTCATTCTGAAACGATCGAGATGGATAATACCGCCACCCACATCTTGAGCGAAGGCTCGGCGATTCCTCCCCCCATAATTTTCCTCTGCGCCTCTGCTGCTCTGCGCCTCTGCGTTAGGAAATGAAACGCAGAGACGCAGAGGGGCAGAGACGCAGAGGCTTTCTTTAAGGGGCTGGTATCGTGGCGTTCGTCTCGTTACGAAAGGGAAGTGACGCGGAAGCGTTGGTGATGTGTCTGGGTTCATTCTGAAACGATCGAGATGGATAATACCGCCACCCACATCTTGAGCGAAGGCTCGGCGATTCCTCCCCCTATAATTTTCCTCTGCGCCTCTGCTGCTCTGCGCCTCTGCGTTAAATCTCCCTCCGCGCCTCTGCACCTTTGCGTCTCTGCGTTAGGGAATGAAACGCAAAGACGCCCCTTCGACTACGCTCAGGAGGGGCAGAGACGCAGAGGCTTTTTTTTAGGGGCTGGTATCGTGGAGCTCGTCTCGTGACGAAACGGAAGTGACGCGGAAGCGTCGGTGATGTGTCTGGGTTCATTCTGAAACGATCGAGATGGATAATACCGCCACCCACATCTTGAGCGAAGGCTCGGCGATTCCTCCCCCCATAATTTTTCCTCTGCGCCTCTGCACCTTTGCGTCTCTGCGTTAAATGTCCCTCTGCGCCTCTGCGTTAAATCTGCCTCCGCGCCTCTGCGTTAAATCTCCCTCCGCGCCTCTGCGCTAGGGAATGCAGCGCAAAGGCGCCCCTTCGACTACGCTCAGGAGGGGCAAAGCCGCAGAGTGTATCCGTTGGGAAACACAGACGCCAGTACTATTTTTCGACCTGTTCTCAAACGGATTCACTCCAGACAGGAAACGGCACTATGGCTTCTGACAAGCAATTCGTGGACTTCGTAACCGACCAGATCCGCGGGGCCGGCGAAATCGTTGCAAAAAAGATGTTTGGCGAGTACGGAGTATTCTCCGACGGAAAAATATTCGGCTTGATCTGCGACAACAAACTCTTTATCAAAGCCACCGAAGCGGGGAGGAAGTATATCGGGACGGTGGTCGAGGCTCCGCCCTATCCCGGCGCGAAACCGAGCTTTCTTATCGGCGAAACTATCGAAGACGCCGCCTGGCTCAGTGAGCTGGTGCGGGTGACGCTGCGGGAATTACCGGCGCCGAAACCCAAAAAGCGAAAAGCGTAATACCAGCGGAGTTCCGTACCACCGGAATGACGCTGGATTCGTCCCTCTCAGCAGCGTCACGGTCGCCATACCCGCCGCGATAGATTCTGCGTCTCCGCTTCGCTCCGCATAGAATGACCGTGGGCTGTCACCCTGCGCGAAGCCGAAGGGGCCTGCCCTGAGCGAAGCTGAAGGGGCCTGCCCTGAGCGAAGTCGCCGTCACCCTGCGCGAAGCGAAGCGAGTCGCAGGGCCTGTCCTGAGCGAAGCCGAAGGGTCCAACGCGGGGAGGGATAGATTCTGCGACTCCGCTTCGCTCCGCGCAGAATGACCGCAGTGTGTCACCCTGCGAGAAGCCGAAGGTGCCTGCCCTGAGCGAAGCCGAAGGGGCCTGCCCTGAGCGAAGCCGCCGTCACCCTGCGCGAAGCGAAGCGAGTCGCAGGGTCCAACGCGGGGAGCGATACATTCTGCGACTCCGCTTCACTTCGCGCAGAATGACCGCAGTTTGTCACCCTGCGAGAAGCCGAAGGGGCCAATGTGGCCTTGCGCGATGTGACCATTGAGAGAGAAGGTACATGCTGCCTTCATGGCTATATGACACCTGAGCGTGTTAAAGTATTCCCAATGTAGTGTTTTTTTTTCAGCCTACCTCGCTTTGGGCAGGGTAGGGGTGGGCAAAGATAACTGAAGCATGAGGGCCGGATAAAGCCACCCGAAACGATGCGAGGCAAATAATCGAAAATGAGAGGCACAATTCACGGAGAAAACGTCCCGGAGGCAGCATCGTGGAGACGTACGGTATGACAATGTCTATTGGGGAAATATCCCTCCCTTGACTTCCTCCTTATCCTGCGCTAACATTCCTGTTTCTAACAGAAACGGAGTCCCCATGACTGGCAAAGGTAACCGAAGCTGCAGGCACGACTGTTGGTACGTGCAAGTGTTCCTCCCGGTGCTGCTCGCAATGCTCTTTCTGCCTGCGATTGTCAGCGCACAGCCCGTCTTCGTCGGTCTCGGAGGGGAGCATGTCACACATCTTGTTGCGGAGCAATGTGATCCGGGGGAGCGGTGGGTACCGGGCACGGCGAATCTGCTCTATGCGGCGGTAAAGGGCGGTGCGCTGCATCAGGGCTTTACCTGGGACGACAGCGGCGTGTGGCGGCGGCTGGAGGATATCGCGCCAACGATGGAGGATGTCACCGCACTCACGGTGCAGCACTGGGGTGTGGGTCCGCGGGACGGCCTGTTTCTGCTCGCCGCCGTGCGGCATGATGCGGAAGCAACGGAGGCCGGCGTGCTGTTCAGACGCGCGGTGGATGCCTTCAATCCTGTGGGTGACGCATGGGTGCGGGCCGACAGCGGGATACTCCGCGGCGATACGGCGACGATAGTGTACGCGCTGGCGGCTTTTTACTATACCGGGCATACGCCGCCGCAAGCGGTGCTGGGCTGGACGGGGCTGCATCCGCTGCGCGGCGGCGCGGGCGGTGTGTTCTGGGAACAGGGCGCAATGAATGGTCGCATTGCTCTGGCCATGGACGTCACGCCGAAGTGGTTCGGGCGTCACGCCTGGGCCGCGGGGCAAAGCGCGCAGGGCGTGGGCGAAGCCGCGTTGTACCGCTCCACCGATCAGGGCGAAAGCTGGCAGGAACGCCGCATCACATACCCCATACCCGCGGCGTGTAGCGCTGTGGCGGCATGTCCGGGCAGTCCCGACACCGTAGCGGTGGTGTGCGCCGGCACCTTGTATCTGAGCCGCGATGCCGGTGTGACGCTGGATGAAGCATTCCGACTCTCCGCTGCGCACGTCACGAGCGTCGTCTTCGATCCGCTGTATCCCACGCATCTGTACGCCGCCACGGATGGCATGCTCGAAGTCTATCGCTCCACCGATCTGGGCGCTCGCTGGCACAAGCTCGCTCAGCCCTCGCCGCTGCCGTCCGCGCGTGTGACCTGCATGACCATGGCGATGATGGACACGGTACCGATGGGGCGTCCTCCGCGGCGGGGCTTGTTCCTCGGCACGACGGGTGCGGGCGTGTGGCGCTACGATGTGGATATGATCGTGCAGCACGCGGGGCCGCCGGGTGAACGGCCCGCGGAGCTGCGCTTACACATGCAGCCGAATCCCGCTACCACAAGCACGGAAATCCGCCTCAGCGGTGCGGCTGCGGGACCTGTCGTCGTCGCGCTGCGGGATATGCTTGGTCGCACGTTGCTGCAACGAACGCTGCATGCCGACAGCGAAGGCCAAGCTCGCGGAATTTTGGACGTGGCAGCTCTGCCGTCCGGCGTGTATGTTTTGCATGCGCCAGGCGCACCGCATGGTCGCCCGCTGCTGCTCCGCGTGCTGCGCTGAGAGAGAACAGCGCCCATCCAGGCACTCCGCGCCGCTGCGTTAGGGAATGAAACGCAGAGACGCCCCTTCGACTACGCTCAGGAGGGGCAGAGACGCAGAGGCTTTTTTTAAGGGGCTGGTATCGTGGCGTTCGTCTCGTTACGAAAGGGGAGTGACGCGGAAGCGTTGGTAATGTGTCTGGGTTCATTCTGAAACGATCGAGATGGATAATACCGCCACCCACATCTTGAGCGAAGGTTCGGCGATTCCTCCCCCCATAATTTTTCCTCTGCGCCTCTGCACCTCTGCGCCGCTGCGTTAGGGAATGAAACGCAGAGACGCAGAGGGGCAGAGACGCAGAGACTTTCTTTAAGGGGCTGGTATCGTGGCGCTCGTCTCGTTACGAAAGGGGAGTGACGCGGAAGCGTTGGTAATGTGTCTGGGTTCATTCTGAAACGATCGAGATGGATAATACCGCCACCCACATCTTGAGCGAAGGTTCGGCGATTCCTCCCCCTCTAATTTTCCTCCGCGCCTCTGCACCTCCGCGCCTCTGCGTTAGGGAATGAAACGCAGAGACGCCCCTTCGACTACGCTCAGGAGGGGCAGAGACGCAGAGGCTTTTTTTAAGGGGCTGGTATCGTGGCGTTCGTCTCGTTACGAAAGGGAAGTGACGCGGAAGCGTTGGTGATGTGTCTGGGTTCATTCTGAAACGATCGAGATGGATAATACCGCCACCCACATCTTGAGCGAAGGCTCGGCGATTCCTCCCCCCATAATTTTCCTCCGCGCCTCTGCACCTCTGCGCCTCTGCGTTAGGGAATGAAACGCAGAGACGCCCCTTCGACTACGCTCAGGAGGGGCAGAGACGCAGAGGCTTTTTTTAAGGGGCTGGTATCGTGGAGTGACGCGGAAGCGTTGGTGATGTGTCTGGGTTCATTCTGAAACGATCGAGATGGATAATACCGCCACCCACATCTTGAGCGAAGGCTCGGCGATTCCTCCCCCCATAATTTTCCTCTGCGCCTCTGCACCTCTGCGCCTCTGCGTTAAATGTCCCTCTGCGCCGCTGCACCTTTGCGTCTCTGCGTTAAATGTCCCTCTGCGCCTCTGCGCCTCTGCGTTAAATCTCCCTCCGCGCCTCTGCACCTTTGCGCCTCTGCGTTAAATGTCCCTCTGCGCCGCTGCGTTAGCAGAATCCATCCCTCCCCGCATGTAGTACCCTCCTCACAGCCAGCCGTTTTCGATATACCAGTCGTAGGTTCCGATCATACCGGATCCGAGCGAATACCGGGGCTCGAAACCAAGTGTGCCTTGCGCCTTGGCTATCGAGCAACTCCACGCGCGCTGTACGGCTTCCCGCACTTTCTGCACATTGAAAAACACTTCACGGCGGGCGATGCGCCCCGCGCATTCACCGAGCAGTCCGGTAAGATATATCACCGCCACGGGCAGATGCAGCACGAGAGGCCGGCGGTTCATGGCTACGGCGATGGAGTTACAAATCTCGTCGCTGCGATAATCCGTCTCGCTGCCGATGAAGAATGTTTCATTCACACCGTCGGGATGCGAAGCCGCGAGTTCGATGCCGCGCACAAGATCGCCGACATGCACCAGATTGAGCAACTGCGTGCCCGAACCAAGCAGCAACTCCACTCCGGAGCGGATCATCTTGAAATACCGGAAGAAATCGCGATCACGCGGACCGTATACGGCGCTGGGCCGGACAATGGTGACAGGCAGCTGCGACGCGGCGTTCATGACCTCGATTTCCGCAAGCATTTTGCTGCGTCCGTAATGCGAGACGGGATGGTAGTCGGTGGACTCGGTAATGGCTTCACCTCCGCGGCGGGGTCCCACAGCGGTGAGACTGCTGACATACACGAAGCGGTTGATATGCGACCCATGCCGAATGCAGGCATCCAGCAAATCGCGTGTCATGAGGTGATTGGCCAGATAATAGTCGCTGTTTCTGCGCGCGCGGGTGAGTCCCGCGAGATGAAAGACGATATCCACATCGCGTAGCGCGTCCGCCAGGGCGTCGCAATCGCGGAGATCGGCGTACACCACATCGGCGCCGAGATGATCGCCGAACATTTTGTCTTTCGCGATGATGCGGAGCTTCCAGCCCTTGCGATGCAGGGATTCGGCGAGATGACTGCCGATGAAGCCGGTTCCTCCGGTGATGAGAGCGTTCATGACTTCCTCCGTAAAGTGCGCACAGTGACGAGACGTGCGCGGTGTAATGACTTCAGTTGCTTTCCGTGGCCATGCCCTCGATGCGCGGCCGCATGCGTGCCGCAGCCGTTGCGTGAGCGCGACCGCGGAGCGCGTACAGGACGACGAGGGCGAGTGCGATGCCGACAATGCTGTCCGATATGTAATGGAAACGTCCGTACACGGTCGCAAGGGGAATGCTGAGCAGAAACGGCGTCATGGCGGCGGCCCAGCGACGGTTCCAGCGCCAGAGCGTCGCGAACATGACCGTGCCCGCCGCGTTGTGCGGACTGGGGAAGCTGCCGCCGGGGAAATGCACGTTGGCCCGCACCCACTCGGCCATCCACGTGAAGGGACCTCCGACGAGCGGTACGCTGTACTGCGCCGGATCATAAAAGAGTTGGCTGGCAATGGGGTACAGCACGAAGCCGACATCGCAACAAAGATTCACCAGAAGCAGACAGAACAGATATTCGTACGCGGGCCGCTCTCCTCCGACCCGAAACACCACCCAGGCCGTGAGCGGCAACAGCGGTATGTAAATGACATAGGATGCCATCAGCCATTCCGTCAGCAGCGGATGCACCCAGGATTGCAGCAGCAGGGAAGTCTCGATGCCGGTGAACACGCGTTCGAAACGGATGAGCGCGGCGTCCTGCCATTCCCGGAAAATGAGCAATTGCAGGCCCGCGACCGCATCGAAGAAGAAGGACGTCAGCCAGACGATACCCGCCATGCGCAGCAAAAGCGCCAAGGGATTGTTCAGCCGCCCGGACACGACGACGACGAACACGAGCGCCGCCGCCGCGATACCGCAGTGCAGCACGATGCGCGAGGGCTCCTGTACCCGCTCCGGAAACAACAACGTCAGAGCGATGATCACACCGAGCGCGGAGAGCGCGACGGCGACGATGGAGTGATAATCGTTTTTCCGGGATGCCATCACACACCTCTACAGGGAAAGAATAATGGATGCATCGGTAACCACACCAATGCCCGCATGCAGCAACAGCGGCCAGAGTACGGACCGGGTTCTGAGCGCCAGCCAGCCGAAGAGAAGACCGCCGGCTATAGACATATACAGTTCGCCCGCGGGATAGTTGATATGCCACAGCGCCGAGGGTATGGTCTGTACACAGATGGCCACCGCGTCACCGGAGATGCGTCGCAATCCGAACAAAAGGAAGCCCCTGAAAAGAAACTCCCATGCGGCGTAGAATAGCAGCAAGCGCCCGGCGCTATGCACGAGAAAGCGAGACAGGGAGTCGCCCGCTGCTCTGTCCACCGGATACGTCGCCCGCATGTCCTCCATGGATGCCGCGGGAAGCAGAAAGAGCAGGGAAATGACCGGCAGAAGCACAGCGATGGCGCGGAGCCCGAACTTCCAGTCGCCGATACACACCCCGTAATCCGCAAGCGCATCCTTCCAAAGGACGCGTATCACCAGCGCGGGCAGCAGCCCGAAGAGCAGAACGGTGGCTCCGTAATACGCCCACACCCGCGCCGTATCCGATGCGAGCAGACCCGTGGCGGGCAGTGCGTCCACTCCGCAGGCCTGTCGGTGCAGCGTGGTAACTACGACGCCGATCAGCAGTGCGAGCGAAGCCATTTGCTCATCGCGGCGCATCCCGCGCCACTGCAGCGAGAGAAGCGAGGGGATGTTCATGACGCCGCGCCTCCTTCCCGCCGGTCTGTGCGCAGCCACGCCAGAGTGCTCCGGAGTGCCGCACGCATGGGTGTGGGCTGATAGCCGAGTTCCTCCGCCGCGCGTCTGCTTGTACACAGCCAATTGTCGTAAAACACATCCACCCAGGCGGGAGTGATGACGGGTGTCATCCAGCCACGGCGACCCATTCGCTCCTGAAGCACAGCGGCGGCGGTGGCGACAGACTTTGGTACATGCACGAGCAGGCGTTGCTGGCCGGAGCATTCCGCCAGCAGGGCGAAGAATTCGTTGAACGTGAGATTGCAGCCGCCGATGATGTAATGCCGTCCTGTGGCGCCTCGTTCCATCGCACGTATCATCCCCTCCACCACATCTTCCACGTACACGTAGTTGCCCGCCGCATGGCCCTCGCCGGGAAGCATGCGCCAGGTGCCGCGACGGTACTGATCTATGAGAATGGTGGTGGAATTGGCCTCGGTAAGTGGACCGGGACCAAACACACGTGTGGGGTGAATCACCACGGCATCCAGGCCTTGCGCAACCGCCTCATCCACGACGTCGAGCGCATCCACTTTCAGCTGCTCGTAGAGCGTGGCGGGCGGCGTCGCGCGTGGTGTCTGCTCCGATACGGCGTGTCCGTTGGACGGACCGTACACCATGACCGTTGAGGTATAGAGCAAGCGGCGTATGCTCGCTTTTCGTGCGGCGGTACACAGAGCCTGGAGAGCGGCACGATTCTCCGCGCGGAGTCGATCGGGCTGCGAAGACCAGTTGCCGGCGAAAGCGGCCAGATGGTACACGCGGTCGCAGCCGATGAGCGCCCTGGTGAGATCAGCCTCCGACGTCAGTTCACCGCGTACGATCTCGGCATGGCTGTGCCCGAAGGTGCTCATATCCGACGATGACCGGCAGAACAGACGCAGCTCGTCCCCTTGCTGGAGTAGTCTTCGCGTGAGGGATTGACCGATAAAGCCGCTGGCCCCGGTGACGAGCGTTTTCATTGCGCACCTCCTTGCCTCGTCGTTTTGCTGTCACGCAGCTCGGCGCATTGCTGCGTTGACCATCCGGGACGCTGCACTTCTTCGAGTTCGAGCACGATGGAGCCGATGGCTATGCCCATTTCGGCGCGCAGAGGAAGCGCGGCACCGTCGGCGGTGCACCACACGTCGATGTTTCCTCCCAAACCGCCCGCCGCATTGTTGACCCAGTCCGACCGAATGACCGTTTTTGTGACCGGGAGGGATTTCGGAAAGGCGGGCACTTCCAGGTATTCGATGGCGGCGGAGGAATGCGCTCTGGACTCGACGATTTCGCCGTCAATAAGGACGGGGATGCTCGTTCTGCCGCCGGAACCCGCAAGTCCGCGCACCAGCATGAACATGCCGACCGCGTCGTATACGCGACGGTTTTCTTTCCGGGTCTTTTTACTGATCAGCTTTTCTCTGTCATGCAATTCCATGGTGAGAATGGCCGCGGAGGTGTCCAGTTGATAGCGGGTGAGTTCCGCGGGATCGTGCTCGGTTTTCATGGAAAAATCCAGACAATGCGGAAAAGCGGGCTGCAGCAAGGCCTGATTCCTGAGACGCACGTCGATGAATGGCAGGCCGGAGGCGGATTTGGCCATCATTCGTACCCGCATGAGCATACGAGATCCGGCTTGCTGGCTCTCCTGCCGAATGACGATGCTCCCGAGCCGAATGAATTTCCAGCGCACGGCGTAACGCAGCACTTCTCCGTCGGAAAACGGACGCGGCGTGTACGAGGCCGGAACAGAGGAATTCTGGCCCCTGCAAGGGGAGGGGAGCAAGGCCAGGAACAATCCGGTCAAAAGGACCAGAGCGGCGGATCGGATGATGCTACGCATGATCGAACCCGCCTTGCTGATCCTGTTCGTGGAGAAAACTTCTGCATGCGCCGGAGCCGAGTATCAGGCCGCACAGAGCCCGCAGCAGTATGGCGATGAAAAACACTGTGGCGAGTATCCACAGACCGTTCATCGCGAGAAGTCGGGTGAGTATCCATTGAAGCGTTTCCATGACGCACCTCCGTTTCACAGGGTTGTTGCAGTGTTCATGAGAAAACTATCGCAACCCCCGCTCGCGCCTGTCACGAAGTTGTCAGAGTCCTGTCGAAGGTCGTCGGAGTTGTGTCATCATTCGCCAACGTCTCCATCGCGCCCCGCCACCGTCCGGGAAGCATCAATGCACATTTGTGTATCCGAAGATGATGGTGTATCTTTCTCGTATTGATATAAGGACACATATGTCTTAAGCATCGTCCAGGACAGGCGAGCGGCTCCTGCACAGGAGTCGCGTACCCTTCAGGCGTGCAATCCGGGCGATGCGGCATATTCATGAAGAGTCATCCGGGCACGCAACAAGCACCTTTCACATATCTGTACCTTCAGGAGGCTTTTCGTATGAAACAGTGGGACATCTCTTCCGTTCACACCGTCAACCGCATGCTTCTCCTGGCCTTTCTCATCGTCTGTTTCGAATCCGCGAGTGCCCAGCGCTTCCGCGAGGTGGACGATTATGGCTGGGCGAGGGGCGAGAATCACACAGCACCGTTTCTGGTGGATATTGACGGCAACGGTCTGCTTGATCTGATTGTGGGCACGGAATACAGCGGATTGATGCGCTGGGAGCAGAGTGCGGGGAATCCGGACCAGTTCCGTCGAATACAGCGCGATTTTCTGATGCCGGCTGAGGGGTCGCGTGTCTGTCCGGTGTACCACGATCTGGACGGCGATGGCAAGCTCGATCTGCTGCTTGCCGACCAGGCGGGCTGGGTGCATCACTACGTGCAAAAGGAGGCACACAGTACAGAATTCACCCTGTACAAGGAGAAAATGTCGGATATCAAGGTCTGGTCCGCAGGAAGAATCTGGCTGGGCGATCTGGATGGAAACGGGCTGCTGGATATCATCACGGGCAGTTCGCAACAATCCGTCTTTCGTTACGAACAGAAGTCAACACAGTCCTTTGAATTCGCCAAAATGCGCGATGTGCGTATTCCGATCAGTACCTACTACCTCGCACCGACGCTGCACGACATAGACGGCGACGGACTGCTCGAGATGCTGCTCGGAAGTCACGATTTCAAGATCCGTCTGCTCCGGCAGCATGCGGCGGTGAAGGATTCCTTCCTGCTCGTGTCGGATACGTGGAACGGTATTATTGACGTCGAGAACGCCACGCCTGTGCTCACCGATGCTGACGGCGATGGTTTACTGGACATGTTCTGTGGGAGCAAGGGCGGACTGATTCATCATTATGAGCAAGTAACCCCGAACGGCTTGGACGGCTGGGTGTTACGGAGCAATAACCTGCTGGGCACCTGGGATTTCGGCTTGCGAAGTCATTCCCTTGTGTACGATCTGGACAAGGACGGCAGGCTGGACATTTTGCGCACCGATGTTCCCGATGAAAGTGATTCGAGAGACAGAGCGGTGCAGCATTTTCGGCAAACAGCCATCGGGGCGCTGACCGTAGAGCATGTGGGGGTTCTTCCGGGTATCGTTGCGGGGATTCACGACAAGCTCGCGGTGACCGACCTGGACGGAGACGGACAACTGGATTTCTTTCTGATCCGCAATGGCAAGGGCATGGAGCATTACCGGCAACGCAGCGGCGCGCCATTCGCATTCGACCTGGTAACGTCGAATTTCCTGTCCGATATTCCATGGACCGACCCCTTCGTGCCCTCGGTCGTCGATCTCGATGGAAACGGGAAGCTGGATATGCTGCTGTTCTACTCGAATAATCGCGTTGCGCGCCTCGAACAGCAGACGCCGGGATCGTTATCTTTCGTCATGCTCGAGGAAAGCTGGATGAATTCGCAGGAGTTTTATCCCGACGCGCATATCCTGGATTACGACAGGGATGGCTTGTACGACATGATACTGGGTGGACGCATGGGGAAGCTGGCGCATTACCGCCAAAGCGCCGCGAATGCGACGACGTTTGAGAAAGGGAACCTCGACCTCTCCGCGATAAACGTCAAACTGCATTCACAGCCCTTTGTGGTGGATGTGAACGATGATGGACGACTCGATTTCGTGGTGGGCGACGGAGCCGGAGGGTTGTCGCTGTACACGAATGAAGGACCCGCTTCGGTACCGTCCCGCGAAGCTGTCTCCGGTGATTTCCGAATTGCGCGGCTTTCACCCAATCCAAGCTCGGGAGCTGCGGCGCTGGCAATCGAGTTGCGCAAACCGCTGCGTATCACTGTCGCTGTGTATGATGTGCTCGGCAGAGAAGTCGCGCGTCCGTTGGACGGCGTGACGATGCGTGAAGGCCTTCAACATATCGGCCTCGAGTTACAGGGGTTGCCCGCCGGACAGTACTCCGTGCTGGCGGAAGCGGATGGGCAGAATAGCGCGGTGACACTGATCAAGCACTAGCGCGTATGCATTCGGATGCCCCTGGTCTGGTCGCGCGCTGCGAAGGATACGCATTCGCAAGCGCTTGCATACCGCTACGATATCAGAACAACGGGATTGCGCGCACCCGCTGTGCGCAGCTCCGGCAGACTGGTGAGCGCAACATTCGCTGACATAATAATGGCGCGACCGGAACATGACTCCGGTCGCGCCGTTTCGTTCAGCAGGCAGAGTGCCTTCAGGCGGAGCTGGAGAACTCGTGCCGGGCCTTTCGGCCTGCTCGTTCAGAGCCCGACCACCATGACGCGGGTCTGGCGTGTTCCCTGCGCATCGAGGTGGTAGTAGTATGTACCCGCGGGAAGCAGCCGCGCATCGAACGCGACAGTATGCCGGCCTTCGGGCAGCCGGCTGTCGAGCATCGACCGCAGTTCCCGACCGAGAAGATCAAATACCCTTATCCGCACATCTGCCTCGGCCGAGAGTTCGAAGTCGATATACGTAAGCGAGACGGCAGGATTCGGATAGTTCTGCTCCAGTACACAGTGAAAGGGCTGGGCAGGCGCTTCCTTCAGCGCTGCTTCGCACTTGCTTATCACACCGAGACTGCTGTTGAAGGTTCGGCCGCTGACGGAGACGTCTGTGACTGTGAAGCACCAGGTGCCGGATGGATTTTTCACCGGCGCAGTCTCCAAAATGACCTGACCGTTGCTGCCCGTATTGCCATTGAGCGTACCGGAGTTCGGGCCGCTGTAACTCACACCCACAGCCGCTCCCGCAACAGGGAGTTGTGTATCATCGAGTACGAGAATGACGTCCCGGCCAGCCCATTTACCCCCTGGCTTGGAAACTCTGCTGACTGTCTGATTCCCGACGTAGGCATAGGCATTCGCGGAGGCGACAGTGACAGTCACCTTGACTGTGACGCTCGCGTTTCCATCATCCGTGACGGTAACCTTTGCGGTATATACGCCGGGTGAAGTGTACGTGTGGTTCGCGGTATGCATAGTCGCACCAGCGGCGATGCTGTTATCCCCAAAATCCCACTCATACAGCACGATACTGCCGTCGGCGTCGGAGGCCGTCGCGGTGAATGTCACTAACTGAGGAGCGGTACCCTGGAGAGTCGAAGCAGAGAGCGTAACCAAAGGCGGAAGATTGTAGATGTAGTCCAGCGGTTGCGAAGGATCGAGCACCCACGGCTCGATGCCATGAACTCCGTCATTCTGCCAGAAAAAAAGCTTTCCCAGCGCAAGTGTGGGCCAGGCGATAATTGTGGCGGGGCAGCCGGTGCATACATCCTTTACCATGCGCGTACCCTGTGCGCTTCCGTCGCTCTGCCACATTTCGAAGCCATGTGTCCCGTTATTAGCGACGAAGTAAAAAGTGAAGCTGTTTTCATGGTACACAACAGGGAAGAAGCCGTCAGGATAATTCGGATTGAAAGTTGATCCCGACCATCCCGGATCTGAGGTGTATCGAAGCGGCTCGCAGTCGCCGCCCGGATTAATGCGCATAACGCGCGCAAGCGCCGGTTGCGCGGCTGGATTGTACGACCAGAGTTGTCGCCCCTCGATACCGTCAGTTGCAGTGAAAAACAGCGTCCCATTGACGGGCGTCAGCCACTGTGGTGTGGACGATGCAGAACCGGAACAAATGTCGGCGATCATCATGGTCCCTTGCGCTGTGCCGTCGCTGCGCCAGAGCTCGACACCGTTGCTGCCGTCATTCGCCGTGAAGTACACGTAACTCCCCATCGAGACGAGCCACGAGGGATTGGAGCCTGTGGAGCCGGGATTGATGTCCTTCACTTGTAACGTGCTCAAAGCGGTGCCGTTGGTGATCCAGAGTTCGCTGCCGGTGCTAAGCCGTGTGTTCACAAATACCACGGACGAATTATGGGCTTTGAAAAAGGCTCGACCATCGCCGGGAGATACGAATTCGCCCTCCTTCGTATTGCTTGTAAGGAGGATCGAACCATTGGCGGTGCCGTCGGAGCAGGCGAGATCGTTGAATTGCGTGCCCCAGGGGATTTTCGCTTTCGATACATGGAAGTAGAGTTTTCCGGCTGTGGAGGTGAGATACCCGATTCCGGAACCATAGGGCGAGGTCGCGAAATCCTTTACCAAATACGTGCCACCGGGTGTTCCATCGCTGCGGAAGATCTCGTGGCAATAAATAGTGAAATGCTGATTTCCTGGTGGGTTGTACGTCTTTGTCCTGTTGGCGGCGTGGAAGTACGCAATGCCATTCAGCTCCACGAAATCTCCCGGATACGATGGTTCGCTGCCCGGGAAAATGTCCTTCACCAACACAGTACCCGGCGCTGTACCATCGCTTTTCCAAAGTTCATGACCCGGAAGAGCGTCACTCTGGCCGGTGATGAGCAACTCACCGCCGAGCGCAATCATGTTCCAGACACCACCGTCCGGTCCCGGGTAGAGATCCGTGACACGGATGGTTTGCGTGCTGCCGTCTGTCTTGTACAACTCTGAACCGTAGATGTTGTTGTACATAGCGAAATAGAGTAAGCTGTTCAGCGGTGCGTTCTGTTTGCTGAAAAAGGAGAAGCTGCTGGAAGCTGTTCCCGGTGTCAGGTCCGAAAGAAGCTTCGGATTCGCCGTTTGCCCTCGAACAGTCGATCCCATCAGCAGAATTGTGAGTGTTGCAATCAATGTTGCCCAGCGTTTCATTCCGTCATCTCCGTGCTTCGTGTGCGTTTTCGTGGATTGAACATGTAGTGCAAGTGAATCGGATACCGGTTGAGCGATGCGATGGAGCGCGGGTTCTATGCCACTGCGCCATGCGGATAGAGACACGGATCAAAAATAGAATATAACGGTGATAATATCCATTGAAAATGCCGTACGACACAGGGGGATGAACTGTTGTGGGACCGGGTGTTTGAATGACATGCGCAATTTAGCGCTATCGTGTAACGCGAGGAAATGGGTATCACCACCCATTTTTCTAGGTGTTGACACGGACAATGCGTCTGTGCAGCTTCCGCGACAAACAGCCGAGAATGACAAAAAAAAGGGGCGCGGTGCTTGCCGCGTCCCCGGGAGGATGGGAGAATGCTTGCGGCGGCTGTGTGTGAGCCGCCTGCAGAGGAAACGCGCTACACGCCGTGCGCCGCGAGATCCTTGGCGTCGGCGTAGGCGCGGCCGGCGCGCAGCGCGGCGATGTTCTGCTGCACCACGGCATCGCCCTTGCGCTGGAAAATGGCGGTAATGGAATGCTCCAGCTCTTCGGTGCTCATGCCCACATGCCCTGAAGCCGCGCCCAGGATGACGATATTCATGGAACGCGCGGTTGCGACTTCGCGCGCGAGTTTATCCGCATCGATGAGCACGCTGCGGGGCATGGCCTCGATGGTGGCCCACACCTGCTCGTGATCGGGGTAATTCGGGATGTTGACGAAGGGCTTGCGGTTCGCGATCAGCCAACCGTCGGGCGCGAGAAAGCTGGTGTAGCGCAGCGCTTCCATCGGTTCGATGGAAATAATCAGATCCGCCTTGCCCTCGGGAATGAGATCGGAGTGTATGACCTTGTCGCTGATGCGCAGATGCGATTGTACGTCGCCTCCGCGCTGCGACATGCCGTGCACTTCGGCCTGCTTGAGATACAGCCCGCGCTCCACCGCGGCGTGCCCGATAATGGTGGCAATGGTCAGAATACCCTGTCCGCCGACGCCGGCGAGAATGATATCGCTTTTCATTTCGCGGCCTCCTTTTCAAGCATTTTCGAGATTTTCAAGGTCTGAATGCACTCCCGGCGTTCGATGATGACGGAAACACCTTCGTAATACAACTCTTCCTTGATCACGCGCATGTTGTCATCGTGATTTTTTTTCAACGGCTCCACGACGCGTACATGGTCTTTGGGTACACCGAGACCGATGCAAATGTCCTCGAGCTTCCCGCGCGCCGAAGAGGTCTGTCCGCCCGTCATCCCCGTAGTTTCATTATCCACAATCATGACGGTGATGGGTGAGTTCTCGATGATGGCATCGAGCAGACCGGTCATGCCGGAGTGCGTGAAGGTGGAATCACCGATCACCGCCACGGCAGGGAAGAGGCCCGCGTCCGCGGCACCCTTGGCCATGGTAATGGAGGCGCCCATATCCACGCAGGTATTGATGGCGTTGAAAGGCTCGAGTGCGCCGAGGGTGTAACAGCCGATGTCGCTGAACACGCGGCCGGGCTCCAGCTCTCGCAGTACTTCGTTCAGCGCGTTGTAACTGTCTATGTGCGGACAGCCGGGACAGAGCTCGGGCGGACGCGGCTTCACGATCTCGGCTTTGGGTTTGCCTGTCTCCACCGTGCGGCCGAGCGCGGTCGCAACGATGTTGGGATTGAGTTCCCCGGCGCGCGGCACCGTGCCGTCGAGTCGTCCGAGAATGGCGTAGGATTCATCCAGAAGTCCGCGGATCTGCTCTTCGAGGAAGGGAGCGCCGTCCTCGAGTATCAGCACCTTGTCGCAGGACTTGAGAATGGTGCGGATCATGTTCCGAGGCGCGGGATACTGGCCGATTTTGAGTACGGGATGCGGACAACCGTCCTGGAAATTTTCCATCAGATAATTGTGCGCGATACCGCAGGCGATGATACCGAGCGTGCGGTCGGGGCCTTCCGTGTAGCTGTTGAATGGGGACTGCTCCGAATCCTCTTCGAAGCCCGCCTGTTTACCCAGCAGACTTTGGTAATTGCGGCGGGCGATACTGGGCAGGAGCACGAACTGCCGTTTGTCCTGCGGCAGGGTGAGGGCGTTCGCGTCGCGGGGCTCCCGCAGTTCCACCCCCGAGCGCGAATGCGCAAGCCGCGTGGTGATGCGCACGAGCACGGGCGTCCCGAATTTTTCAGAAAGATCGAAGCCGTAAGACATTGCATGATATGCTTCCTGCTGATCGGCGGGCTCTATCATCGGAATGAGGGCGAATTTGCCGTAGAATCGCGAGTCCTGCTCGTTCTGCGACGAGTGCATCGAGGGATCGTCCGCGGCGACGACGATGAGGCCTCCGTTTGCGCCCGTGATGCCCGCATTGATGAAACCGTCCGCGGCCACGTTGAGACCGACGTGCTTCATGCAGGCCATGGCGCGCTTGCCGGCGTAGGACATGCCGAGGGCGGCTTCCATGGCGGTTTTCTCATTGGCGCTCCAATCGCTGTGTACGCCGCGTTCGCGCGCGGCTTTCGATCGCTGAATGTACTCGGTAATCTCTGTCGATGGGGTGCCCGGATAGGCGTACACACCGGAAAGCCCGGCATCGATCGCGCCCTGAGCGATGGCCTCATCCCCGAGCAAGAGCATACGTTTCATAACTTGTCCTCTGTATTAAGAGTGTCGAAGGTGTTGCAATTCCACGTCCACCCCTGTGGGTGTCATGAAAGATAATACCGGTTGGTCTTTTATCCTAGAACGTTGGAGGAAAAACAACGGGAGCGACGACACGGAGCCGCGGCATGGCATTTCCCGTTTCGGGGCGTTGCCCGGCCTTTCATTTTTTCCACCCGCGCAGCAAATTACCCGCATGAGCGAACAACCCGATGAGAAAATACCACCATCACGCAAGCTCACGCGTGGACGCGGGAGCGGGAGTAACCCGCGGAACCGCTTTGAAAGCATCCGTATCGAGCGGGACAGCGACTACGACGACAGCGAAGACGCCCCGATACGCACGCAATTCCTGCGTGACGACAGCAAAAGTGTGATAGCCTACAATACGAGTCCCGATATCGGATTCGAGGCGAGCATCAATCCCTACCGCGGCTGCGAGCATGGCTGTACCTATTGCTATGCCCGACCGTTTCACGAGTACCTGGGATTCTCCGCCGGTCTGGATTTCGAAACCCGCATTCTCGTGAAAGAGAAGGCACCGGAGCTGTTGCGCAGGGAATTGGGCAGCGCGAGTTGGAAACCCCGGGTTCTGGAATTGAGCGGCGTGACGGATCCCTATCAACCAGTGGAGCGCGCGCTGCGCGTCACGCGCGGCTGCCTGGAGGTACTCGCGGAATGCCGTAACCCGGTGCAAATCATTACAAAAAACGATCTCATCTGTCGCGACAGCGATCTGCTCTCGGAACTCGCCCGCTACCAGGCGGCGGCGGCTGTCCTCTCCATCACCACGCTCGACACCCGGCTGGCGCGTGCGCTCGAACCACGCACTTCCACCCCGGAACGGCGTCTGGAAGCGATTTCAAGACTGAGTGAGGCCGGAATTCCGACGGGCGTGAGCATCTCTCCGGTGATTCCCGCGCTGACGGATGAGGAAATGCCCCGCATTCTCGCGGAAGCGGCGCGCCATGGAGCGAGCTTCGCGTTTTTCATTCCGCTGCGCCTGCCCCATGCCGTCGCATCCCTTTTCACAGACTGGCTCGAGGTGCACCTGCCGGACAGGAAGGAAAAAATCCTGAACCGGATTAAATCCATGCGCGGGGGTGCATTGAATGATGCGCGTTTCGGCTCGCGCATGCGCGGACAGGGCATACACGCGGAGCAGTTCCGGGCACTGTTTCACGCGGTGTGCAGGAAGGAAGGGCTTGACGGACCATTTCCGCAGCTTTCGACCGGGCATTTTCGCAGACCGGCCGCCGCCGGTCAACTTCGCCTGTTCTGAATGCTTTCAAGCACGGCCGACGAAAAAATAATGCAATCCTCGCAGAACCCTAACACGATCCTAACAATATTAGCCGGATATTTGAATAGTTCTGTATCACGATTGCGGCATCACACATGTCGAAAGCAGGAATACTGGTTGTGGAAGATGAAGAGGAAATCCTCGAACTCATCACCTACAATCTCAGTCGCGAAGGGTACGACGTTCGGGCCGTCAGCGCCGGCGAGGAAGCCCTGAAGCTCATTCAGAACAAAGCGCCGGATCTGATGCTGCTCGATCTCATGCTGCCGGGCGTGGATGGTCTCGAGGTTTGCAAGGCCGTAAAAGGAAATCCGGCGACGAAAGACATTTCCATCATCATGCTCACGGCGCGCAGCGAAGAGGCGGATATCGTGACCGGACTGGAACTGGGCGCGGACGACTACATCACGAAACCCTTCAGCCGCAGGGTGCTGCTCGCACGCGTAAAAGCGGTGCTGCGTCGCCGCTCAGAACCCGAAACTCCCGAATCGGGAGGCATTCTGCGCATTCACAACATTCTCATCAATCCCGGACGTCACGAGGTCCTGATAGACGATCAGGAAGTGCAGCTCACGCTCACGGAGTTCCGCGTCCTGCATTTCCTCGCGAGCCGTCCCGGATGGGTGTTTACCCGCTCGCAGATAGTGGAAGCGGTGCGGGGCGACGGCTATCCCGTGACGGACCGCTCGGTGGATGTGCAAATCGTCGGATTGCGCAAAAAATTGGAGGATGCCGGAAAATATATTGAAACCGTACGTGGTGTCGGGTATCGGTTTATGGAGCCATAAATGCCGAAAAAGAGGCTGTTCTGGCAGCTGTATGCATCGAATTTTCTCATAGTCTTTCTCGCTCTTTTTGCTTTCACATTTTTGACCACCAGCTCCGTCAACAGCATTCTGCTCAGGCAGGTGTCGGCGGATCTCAAGGCAAGAGCAATGCTGCTGGAAGACGTCGTGCGCGAGCATATCGCGGATTCCACCTATAACGCATTGGAAGAAAAATGCGCGCGGCTGGGGAAGAACAGCGGCACGCGCATCACCGTCATTCTGGCCGATGGCTTGGTCATCGCGGACTCCGACAGGCCCGCCCGCACCATGGAGAACCACGCCGCACGGCCCGAAGTGCAGGACGCGCTGCACGGTCGCCACGGCTCGTCGACGCGTTTCAGCGAAACCGTGCAGCAGAACGCCATGTATTCCGCCGTACCGATCCGTCGCGGGGATACGGTGTTTGCGGTGCTCCGTGCCGCCGTACCGGTGCACACGGTGGAGGGTACCATCAGGAATATTCAATGGAATATTGTCATCGGCGGTATCGTCATCACGCTGCTCGCCGGTGTCGTGAGTCTCTTCATTTCGAGAAATATTACCCGTCCCATCGCTGAATTGAAGCAAGGGGCGCGCCGCTTCGCGGAAGGGGATCTCGATTATCGCCTGACCGTGCCCGAGGCGCATGAGCTGCGCGATTTTGCCGAGGTCATGAACACCATGGCCGAGCAGCTGCAGGACCGCATCAGCATTATCGTGCGGCAAAACAGCGAGCAGGACGCGGTGTTTTCCAGCATGATCGAGGGGGTGCTCGCCTTCGATACCGAGGAACGGCTGATCAACATCAACACCTCCGCCGCGCGCATGCTCAGCATACAACCCGAGCGGGCGCTGGGGAAATCCATTATCGAAATCATCCGCAATGTCGGCCTCCAGCGCTTCGTGGGCGAAACGCTCGCCAGCGGCAAGCCCATCGAGGGCTACATCACCATACTCGAGGAACAACAGGAGCGCTTCCTCCAGTCGCACGGCAGTCTGCTGCGTGACCAGGCGGGCCGCGTGCTCGGTGCGCTCGTCGTGTTGAATGACGTGACGGAACTCCGCAAGCTGGAGACGGTGCGGCGCGATTTCGTGGCCAACGTGTCGCATGAATTGAAAACGCCGATTACCAGCATCAAGGGCTTCGTGGAAACGCTGCTCGACGGCGCCTTACAAGATAAAGAAGATACCCTCCGTTTTCTGGGCATTATTTCCCGGCAGGCTGATCGGCTCAATTCCATTATCGAGGATTTGCTCAGTCTCTCGCGCATCGAGCAGGGCGCGGAGAAGGAACAGATCGAATTCGCGCAAACCGCCATCGGGGACGTCCTTGCCTCCGCGGTCCAATCCTGTCAGATGGATGCGGACGCGAAACGCATGACGCTGCTTCTCGACTGCCCGCCGCTGTTGCGCGCCGAAGTGAACTCCGCGTTGCTGGAACAGGCGCTGGTCAATCTCGTCAACAATGCGATGAAATACAGCGAAGACGGCAAGCGCGTGTGGGTGCAGGCGGCCGTGCAGGACGACGAGCATCTCACCATCACTGTGCGCGACGAGGGCTTCGGCATCGAAGCCGAGCATCTGCCGCGGCTCTTTGAGCGGTTTTACCGTATCGACAAAGCCCGCAGTCGCACCATGGGCGGAACCGGCCTTGGCCTCGCTATTGTCAAGCACATCGTGCAGGCGCATCATGGACAGATCGAAGTCAGCAGTTCACCGGGCGCCGGGAGCACCTTTGTCCTGCGTCTGCCGCTGATACAGCGTCGCTCCGAAATGCCGCTGTCGGGCACTGGTGGCTCCGAAGGAGGAATGAAATGAACGCCGACGCACCCGCCTACGATATGAAGCAACTGCGCATGAAGCTTTTACGGCTGAGCGCTCTCGCCGAGGAGAATACCCGTCGTGCGGTGCTCGCCCTGCGTGGCCGGGACCGCGCGACAGCAGATGTGGTCATTGCGAACGAGGCGGAAATCAACGCTCTCGAAATAGAAATCGAACAGGACTGCGTACGACTGCTTTCCAATGGCATCAACGAACGTCGCGACGTGCAGAACATCGTCAGCGTTCTGCGCATCAACACCGATCTCGAGCGCATCGGAGATCTCGCGGCCAATGTTGCGCGGCACGTGGCTGACGTAAGTCAATGCGAGCAGGCTTTGTTGCCCGCACAATTGCTGCGAATGGCGGACTGTGCCCTCGCGATGCTGCATCAGGCCCTCGATGCCTTCGTGGATCTGGATGCCGTGTCCGCACGCGAAGTCTGCGGCCTGGATGACGAAGTGGACGAGCTCAACCGCGTGGTTCATTCGTTGGTGCGGGACCGTATCGTGGCATCTCCGCAACTCACAGACAATCTGCTCAGCGTGCTCGGCGCGGCCCGGCAGCTCGAACGCATAGCCGACTGCGCAACCAATATCGCCGAAGACGTCCTGTATCTGGTCTCCGGCTCCGTATTCCGTCACAGCAAAACCGACTCTCACGCAACGGATGCGTGAAATACACCACTTTTTCACACACACAATGGAAATCTACTACGTCATTCTCGCAGTTCTGCTCCTCGCCGCAATCGCCGATCTCGTGGTTGGTGTAGCCAACGACGCGGTGAATTTTTTGAATTCGGCTATCGGATCCAAGGTCGCACCGCGTGTGCTGATCATGCTGGTGGCTTCGGCGGGAATTATTGTTGGCGTCACCTTCTCCAGCGGCATGATGGAGATTGCGCGAAAGGGCATCTTCAATCCCGAAATGCTGACCTTTCCGGAAGTCATGATCATCTTCGCGGCCACCATGCTGACGGATGTATTGTTGCTGGATTTGTTCAACACCTTCGGTCTTCCAACCTCAACGACGGTCTCGCTGGTGTTCGAGCTTCTGGGCGCGGCCTTTTCGATTTCTCTCGTAAAGGTGTTGCAGGATGGCGGTGGTGTGAGCGAGGCGCTCGCGTTTATCAACACGGCGAGTGTGCTGAAAATATTGTTCAGTATCGTGCTCTCCGTCGTCGTCGCTTTTATTGCGGGCGCGCTGATTCAGTATCTCTCCCGTATGCTGTTCACTTTCGACATCAATTCACGCATCAAGCGGTATGGTTCCATCTGGGGAGGGGCCGCTCTGGCGGGGATTACGTATTTTCTGCTGGTCAAGGGCGCGAAGGGAGCATCTTTTCTCGATGCGTCTCAGGCGACCTGGTTAAAGGATCACGCATTGATGCTCGCCGGGCTTTCCCTCGTGTTCTGGACGCTCGTCATGCAGTTCGTTTCACTGTTCACCCGCGTCAATGTGTTCAAGCCCGTCGTTCTGGCGGGGACCTTCGCATTGGCCATGGCGTTCGCGGCGAACGATCTGGTGAACTTCATCGGTGCGCCGCTCGCCGGTCTTGCGGCTTTCGAGGAAGTGCAATACCTGTCGGATCCGCTGAACACCCTCATGGGATCTCTCGCCGAACCGGTGCGTGCCAACACGATGATGCTTCTGATTGCGGGACTCATCATGGCGGCGACACTGTGGATGAGCAAAAAGGCGCGTACCGTCACAGCCACTGAAGTGAATCTCGGACGGCAGGGGGAGGGTGCGGAGCGGTTTGAAGCGAATCCCATCGCGCGTTCCATCGTGCGCATGGTGCTTTCGGTGTTCCGCTTTTTCGGATATGTAACACCCGCATCCTGGAAGCGGGCCATCGAGCGCCGCTTCGATACCTCGAAGTATCAGCCGGTGCCGGACGAGAACGGCGAGTATCCCTCCTTCGATTATCTTCGCGCCTCGGTCAATCTCATCGTTTCGGCATTGCTGATCTCCTTCGGGACGACGCTCAAGTTGCCGCTTTCCACCACCTATGTGACCTTCATGGTCGCCATGGCCACAGCGTTGCCGGACCGCGCCTGGGGGAGGGATTCGGCTGTCTACAGGGTGTCCGGTGTGCTCACCGTCGTCGGCGGGTGGTTTTTCACCGCGCTGATAGCCGCGAGTTCGGCGGCGCTCATTGCCGTCATCATTTTTTACACGCAGCTTCCCGGACTCATCGCCATCATGCTGATTGCGTTGCTGCTTTTAGGCAACAGCATTCGCGTGCATCGCCGGAGAGAGCGGGAGCACGAAGAGGAAAACCGCTATCTCATATCTCCGTCCACTATGGCGGAAGCGTCGAAGCGCATTCGTACCGAAGTGTCGGATATCATCGCGGGCGTGGCCGAGACGGTAAGGAAATCCAACGACGGTCTCGCTTCGGAGAATCGCCTGCTCATGAAGGAGGCGCGTGATCAGGCCCGCACCTTGGCAAAACGCGGGAAGGGCATGGCGCATTCCGTGATGAACACCGCGCATCTCGAAGAGAGCGAGGATGCCGTAGATGACAAATCCTATGCGGAAGTCATCGGCTCGATTTCTCTGCTGCTTCGCGGATTGCGAAACATGACAGGGCAGTGTTATACCCACGTCAATAATAACCACCGTGCCCTCACGGAGGAGCAAATTCTTGACCTGAAAGAAATCGAAGCCGGACTGCTGCATTTTCTTGAACGGCTGTCCGCAGAGATAAAAGACGCGCAACCCGAACTTTCGTCCGACACGGAGTCTGAGGCGGAGGGTATTGTGAGCATGATCAGAAAGGCCGACAAACGCCAGTTGAAGCGCTCGAAGAAGGAAAAGCAGACGACGCGTAGCAGCCTGCTCATGCTCGAAATATTGACCGAATATGAAGAAATCGTGTATCATACCATGGCTCTCCGGAGACGGAGCGCGCAGCTTGCCGATACACCCGGGCTGTAATCCGGACCCGCACCGCCCCCTCAATGGCGATCGTGTTTGCCGGAACACCGATGACAACTTTATTCACAACATGATACAGTGATGGAAATCTTTTACTTCATTCTCATCATCCTCGCGATCGCCGCCGTGACCGATCTCATGGTCGGCGTCGCGAATGACGCAGTGAATTTCCTCAACTCCGCCGTCGGTGCCAAGGTGGCTCCGCGCACTGTCATTCTCATCGTCGCCACCGCAGGCATTCTCGTGGGTGTGACGTTTTCCAGCGGTCTCATGGAGATTGCCAGGAAGGGGATATTCAATCCCGGCATGCTGACCTTCCCCGAGGTCATGTTCATTTTTGCGGCAACGATGCTGACGGATGTGCTCCTCCTGGACTTTTTCAACACCTTCGGTTTGCCGACTTCCACCACGGTGTCGCTGGTGTTCGAATTGCTCGGTGCCGCTTTCGCCATCTCCCTGATCAAAGTGTTGGAGACGGGAGGCGGTGTCGCCGAGGCGCTGGCATTCATCAATACGGCCAGTGTGTTGAAAATCATCTTCGGTATCATATTGTCCGTTGTCGCCGCCTTCCTTGTCGGCTCACTGGCGCAATATCTTTCGCGTATGCTCTTCACCTTCGATCTCAACTCGCGAGTGAAGCGATATGGCGCGCTGTGGGGAGGCTTCGCGCTGGCGATCCTTACCTACTTCCTCCTCGTGAAAGGCGCGAAAGGGGCGTCGTTCCTCGAGCCCGATCAGGCCGACTGGTTAAAAAGCAGCGCGCTGTGGCTTGCCGCGCTGTCCATGCTGTTCTGGGCGTTGATCATGCAATTGCTCACATGGTTCACGAAAGTCAACATTTTCAAAATCGTCACGCTTGCCGGGACTTTTGCCCTTGCGATGGCCTTTGCGGCGAACGATCTCGTGAATTTCATCGGCGCGCCGCTCGCTGGCCTTGCTGCATTCGAATTCGCCGATGGCAGCCCCAATCCGCTGACCATGACGATGGAGGCGCTGTCGGACCCCGTTCGGGCCAACACGTATCTGCTGCTTCTCGCCGGTATCATCATGGCGATCACTCTGTGGGTGAACAAGAAGGCGCGTACCGTCACAGCGACGTCGGTCAATCTTGGAAGACAAAGCGAAGGCTCAGAGCGCTTCGAATCGAACGCGGCCGCCCGTTCCATAGTCCGTCTCTTCCTGTCGGTGATCCGCTTTTTCTCGTTGATCACGCCGCCGGCAATGAAAAAATGGGTGGAGGGACGTTTCGATACCAGCAAATTCAAACCCGTACCCGATGAAAACGGAGAGGTACCGGCGTTCGATATGTTGCGCGCTTCCGTGAGTCTCATCGTTGCCGCGCTGCTGGTTTCCATTGGTACGACACTCAAACTGCCGCTCTCCACCACCTATGTCACCTTTATGGTGGCGATGGCGACCGCGCTCCCCGACCGCGCGTGGGGAAGGGACTCCGCCGTGTATCGCGTGTCCGGCGTGCTCACCGTTGTGGGCGGGTGGTTTTTCACGGCCATCATAGCGGCAAGCGCAGCAGGTATTGTCGCAACGATTATCTACTTCACCGAGCTGCCCGGTCTCATCGGGCTGACTGTCCTCGCTGTCTTTCTTCTCATTCGGAGCGTCAGGATACACAAAACCCGTGAAGCGGAAGCCGCCGAGGAAGCGCGTACGCTCGTCACCGCCGACACTGTGGAGGAAGCCGTCACGACGTTGTACAACGATCTCAGCACGCTGATCACAGCCACCGGCGAGATTCTGCACGGCACGAACGATGGCCTTGTCACCGAAAACCGCATGGAACTCCGCGAGATGCGCGAAAAAGCCAAGCAACTCCATAAGCGCTCAAAAAACATGGCCACCGTCATTCTGCAGACCTCAAAATTGGAGGAGAAGGACGACGCGGTGGAGGATCGCACCTACGCGGAAATCATGAGTTCTATGACGCTGCTGCTGCGCAGTTTGCGCGATATGACCACGCACTGTTACTCCCATGTCAGCAACAATCATCAGCCGATGACGGAGGAGCAGATCAACGATATTCACGATATCGAACGTGAGTTACTCGAACAGCTCGACATCGTGGCATCCAGTCTCTCGGCGGCCGATTTCTCCCGCGTCGAGCAGGTCAACATCGAAACGCAGGACGTACGCGACCGCATCCGTAAAGCGGACAAGCGTCAGCTCAAGCGTTCGAAAAAGGATAAGCAGACTACCAGAACCAGTTTACTTTTCCTGGAAATGCTCACCGAATACGAGGAAATCATTTACCATACCAGGACGATTTACGAATTATGCCTGTCCTGTCAGGTTGACCCGCCCGCACAGGGATAAGCCGGATAACAGCAATAGGAAAAGCAAAGCGCCCCGCAATACACGGGGCGCTTTGCATCAGAGAGCGAAGGCGGTCTGTCGCTGACTCCGCCATCCTTTACAGTAGAGCGAAAGCGGGAGCTTCATGGAACGCCCACTTTTGCGCCGAATGTGGGAGCTTCATGGACCGCCCACTTTTGCAACGAATGTGGGAGCTTCATGGACCGCCCACTTGTGCGCCGAATGTGGGAGCTTCATGGAACGCCCACTTTTGCAGCGAATGTGGGAGCTTCATGGACCGCCCACTTCTACACCGAATGTGGGAGCTTCATGGAACGCCCACTTTTGCAGCGAATGTGGGAGCTTCATGGAACGCCCACTTTTGCAGCGGATGTGGGAGCTTCATGAACCGCCCACTTGTGCAGCGAATATGGGAGCTTCATGGAACGCCCACTTTTGCAGCGGATGTGGGAGCTTCATGGAACGCCCACTTGTGCAGCGGATGTGGGAGCTTCATGGACCGCCTACTTTTGCACCGAATGTGGGAGCTTCATGGAACGCCCACTTGTGCAGCGAATGTGGGGACTTCATGGACCGCCCACTTCTGCATCGAATGTGGGAGTTTCATGGACCGCCCACTTCTACACCGAATGTGGGAGTTTCATGGACCGCCCACTTTTGCGCCGAATGTGGGAGCTTCATGGACCGTCCACTTGTGCGCCGAATGTGGGAGCTTCATGGAACGCCCACTTTTGCGCCGAATGTGGGAGCTTCATGGACCGTCCACTTTTGCGCCGAATGTGGGAGCTTCATGGAACGCCCACTTGTGCAGCGAATGTGGGGACTTCATGGACCGCCCACTTCTGCATCGAATGTGGGAGTTTCATGGACCGCCCACTTCTCCACCGAATGTGGGAGTTTCATGGACCGCCCACTTCTGCATCGAATGTGGGAGTTTCATGGGACGCCTACTTGTGCAGCGAATGTGGGGACTTCATGGACCGCCCACTTCTGCATCGAATGTGGGAGTTTCATGGGACGCCTACTTGTGCATCGGACGCATACAAAAGCGCCCCGCAATACACGGGGCGCTTTGCTTTTGTATAGCAATGGCAAAGTGTCGATCAGAACCCGTACTCTACGGAAAGCTTCAGTATCTCCGTCAGTCCGTCTCCGTTTTTGTCGAGCACTTTTTCAAAATCGACAAGCAGCTTGGACTTCTTGTGAATATGCCAGGTCGCTCCCACTATGATCGTATTCTCCTCCCATTCGCTCGGGGAGTCCGGCAAAGCGAAATGATCGTAGCGACCGAACACGCTCAACGGTGTTTCGGGAATGCGGATATCGGTGAATGCCGACCAGCCGCTGTTTTTTTCAGCGATGCCGTCCGCATTGACGGTCTTTCCTTTGTAATCCCCTGTACCAGTGAAGTAGGTGAGCGCGACAACCAGTCGTTGATGCTCGAAGCTGAGATGGCCGACATTTTTCTTCCAATCCACGCTGCGCTCCACATTGCCTTTTCCGTACGCGCCGGCGTAGGTAAGTTGCATGCCCGGAATGATATCCGGCAACGGCCGCACGCTGATGCGTCCCTCGATGGACTTATTGAGGTTATGTTCGATGGCGTGATAGCCGCCACCGTTGAACAGCCCCAGCGCCACGCTGCCATAGCGGCCGGGATAAGACGAAGAGACGGTTTTCTGGTACTCTTCGGGCATCTCGCCGCCAAGGAGCGCACCCAGCTGGGCGCCGAAATCGGCGGAGTTGAGTACATCACCGCGCTCGAGAAACATCGGACCCTGCACACGGTAGAGATTGATCTTTTGCTCGAATTCCAGCCAGGGGCGGCCAATGAGACCGAACTCGAGGTAAGGCGCCTGGAGGAAGGACAGGTCCGGAAGAGACGCTGTGACATAGCAATATTTCAGCCGCAACTCGAGATCGCCTTCGCCGTCGCCATCCCGGTCCACCGCTATGTCTGGTGTGACGCGACCGTTGAGCCAGGGGAGCACCTCCGCCCGAATGTTGATATACGCCCTGTTGATGAAGAAATTACTGTAGGGGACGCCGCTGACCCTGCCATCTTCATAGGAAATGAAGAATTGACCGCCGACCTGAACGGGGCTTTTGGCGGTGACGGTTTTCGGGACGTTGTTGGGGGTATCTGCAGTGGTTTGCGCCGCCACGTGCCCGCAGAGGGCACATATGAGCATCGCGCCGGCAAGTGCCAAGCGTTTCATCGGGTTCTCCTGTGTGAATCAGATGGATGGCCGGAAAGAGCATGAACCGGCTCAATACTCCAAAATGGAGAAGCGCGTTTGATTTTCCAACATCCGTTTCATTCCTCGACGGAGCGGAGTATCTTGCATCCGTATATGGCAATATCACGACAACAACGCGCGCTCCTCTATGCACTGGGTTCGGTATTGTGCTGGTCCACCGTCGCCACGGCATTCAAGCTTGCGCTGCGCGATGTCGGCGTGCCGGCGCTGGTGCTCTATTCCACGCTGACGTCGGCGTTGGTGCTGAGCGCGATTGTGGCGGCGAGCAAGCGACGAAACGCCCTGCGCGACCTGACGGCGAAGGACGTGTTGCTCTCCTCAATCATGGGCTTGCTCAATCCTTTCGCCTATTATCTCGTGCTGTTCCGTGCGTATGATTTGCTTCCCGCGCAGGAAGCGCAGCCGCTCAATTACACCTGGCCCATCGTACTCTCGCTCATGGCGGCGCTCCTGTTGGGGCAAAAGGTACGCGGGAAAGACGCGGTTGCGATGCTGGTCAGCTTCTGCGGCGTCATCGTCATCTCCACCCGCGGTGATGTGGGCGGTCTGCATTTCACCAACCCGGAAGGAGTCGCTCTCGCCGTTGGGAGCTCTGTCATTTGGGCATCGTATTGGATACTGAATATGCGCAGCACCATCGATCCCGTGCTGCGCCTCGCATTGAATTTCTGCGCGGGCACAGTGTACATCGCGGTCTTCGTTCTCCTGGTCGGCGCGGATCTGTCCGCTTCACCGTCAGGAGCGCTTGCCGCAGTATATATTGGGCTGTTCGAGATGGGGCTGACCTTCGTACTATGGATGAGCGCGCTCCGTCATGCGCGAAGCGCGGCCACCGTGAGCAATCTCGTGTATCTGTCCCCGTTCCTCTCGCTGTTGATCATCGCGACAGTGTTGGGCGAAAACATTTATCCTTCGACGCTCATCGGTCTGGTGCTGATAGTTGGCGGGATTCTCTGGCAGCAATTCGGTGAGCGGTCCGGAAGCGGAGCTGTGTAGCGTGCAGCCGTGTAGTCACGATAGCGCGCCGGGGAGACGCACCCCGGAAGGGGTTGCCCGGCTTAGTGTACCGTGCCTCGTTCTCCCGGGGATCGCATGCGTGTTGATCTGTGGCGCGAAACAGAGCATGTCCGGGGGCCTCCGACCCGCTACGATTGAAATACGTGCTTAACTTTTATCTCCTTCGTCCGTAATCTTACCGTACACTCAACAGCGGGAAACAGATGAACACAAGCGATACCGAACTCGTGCTGCGCGATCTCCGGAAGCAGCTTCCCCGTCTCAAGGGGCGAATTACGGCAGCGGATGCCAGTGCGGCGACGGGGCATTCCTACGATGCCGTCCGCGATGCGCTAGACGAACTGATGAACATCTTTGTCTGCCGACTGCAGGTCACCGAATCCGGTGAAATCCTCTACGATTTCGGAGGCAGCTTGCGCCGGCGCGGCAGCAAGACCCTGCGGGAACGTTTGGGTGATGCAGGTCGCTTTCTCTGGAAAGCCTTCACCATCGGCTTCAAACTGTGGATAACCGTCATGCTCGTGGTGTACTTCACCGCCTTCGTCGTCATCCTCATTGCAATGCTGCTGGGAGGGAAGGATACGAAGAGGGGAATCAAGCTCGGATGGATAGCCGATCTGTTCGCGGACATGTTCCGAATCAGAGGCGCGCGAATGGCTGTGGGATACGCTGTAGACAGCGATGGCTTACGGCACAGAGAACTCCGGCAGATCAGGCGGCGTCAACCCGACGTCACCGAGGAAAACAAACGTTTGGTTCAATCCGTGTACGATTTCGTTTTCGGTCCGCCGCGTCCGGACTTCGATCCCTTCGCGAATGAGAAGGAAGTCGCGGCCTGGTTGCGTCGCGAGAAGGGGATTCTGACAATGACCGAGCTGGTGGCGCTCGCCGGCTGGACCTACGACGAGGCCTCGGAGCGCATGGCGGAGTATCTCACGCGCTTCAAGGGCGATGCGGATATTACGGAAGACGGCGTACTGATCGGGAGATTCGATCGTTTATTACTGTCAGGCGACCGCGCAGCGGGAGGAGGGAAGGTCGAGTTGTTCTGGGATGAATATGAAGCGCCGTATGTCATGACGGGGAATTCGACAGGCCGTAACGCCTTCATTGCTTTCATGAACGGCTTCAATCTGCTGTTTTCGCTGGCGATGTTTTCTTCGCCCGGGGGTATGGCAATAGTGATGGAAAATGCGGGAATTCCGCTCGCGCCGGATTTCATCCATGTTGTGTTCGGTATCGTGCCGCTGCTCTTCTCCGTGATCTTCTTCGCCGTGCCACTACTTCGTTTCCCATCTGTCTGGCGTGCGGAGCGCCGGCGACACTTGCGTAATCTCCGCCGGCGCATTCTGCGCATCGTTTTCGAAGAGCAGGGACGTCCGTTTACGGCCGCGCAGCTGCATGCGCGCATCGCGGCAGCGGGAGGGAAGGTTCCCAATCTGAAAGAACTGGAGGCCGCGCTCGCCGCTCTGCTGCCATATTTTGACGGGCGGACCACCTTGGAAGACGACGGAACCGTGCTTTACGTCTTCGATCGTGTCGGGCATGAAGTGCAGGTGGCTCGCAGGGAACGGACCGTCCGTCAAACCCCAGGCCTCGGGAAGGTGCTCTTCGATACGGGCGAGTCCACGACGCTATGAGCTGCCACAGTGAGCGCAGAAAGGGAACTTGCTCCGATGGGCGGCGCAATCCTGTGAAGAGTAAACGGTGAAGGGTAAGGAGTAAAGAGTAGAGAGCCCGAAGCGCGATAGCTCCTCTAACACCGAGCTTCAGCCCGGAGTCCGATCTGATTGCATGACCGTGAGCCCGTCGGTCATGGCCCGCAGAAGGCTGAGAGCTCTTGCATCCTTCGCAGCCATTCCGTACAATCAAGCTGCTCGTCACGGAAAGCATCACATACATATTCGCAGGAATGCTATGGCAAAGATCAAGACCCATGCCACGGACGTCAGCGTCATGGAGTTCATAGAGAAAAAGACGCAGGGGGTGAAGCGCGATGATACGCTCGCCCTTCTGGATTTGTGCAGCGAAATAAGCGGTTTTCCGCCGGTGATGTGGGGCCCCTCCATTATCGGCTTCGGTCAATATCACTACCGCTACGCAAGCGGACACGAGGGCGACATGCCTGTCGTCGCGTTTTCGCCGCGGAAGGAAGCCCTCGTCGTGTATCTCTCCGAACACGAGGGACGCGACGAGTTGCTCGCACGGCTGGGGAAGTACAAAATCGGAAAAGCGTGTCTGTACATCAAAAAGCTCGCCGACGTGGATGTCGCCGTGCTACGTCAGCTCATTGTCGTCTCGATGGAATATGTCAGATCTCTGTATCCCTGAACTCCCGCTGTTTCCGTCGTCACAAAATACGCAGCTCGGGTGATTTCCTGCCCTTACCCTGCGAGCGGAAAGCGACAATGAGAGTGCGTTTTCCGTGAACTACGAGCATCCCCGCTGATAATCCGCTGCGGCAGGGCATAGAAATTCATGGAACGCCCATTTATCCACCGCATGTGGGCGATTCATGGAACGCCCATTTTTGTAAGCAGAATGTGGGAGGTTCACAGATTACTCCTAATTTGTTGAAGCAACAACGTACGCTTAAATCGTTGGGAATGTCGCTCAGTGAACCAGGGCCCGGTCAGATCCTGCTTGGTAGCACTGCCGGAATAACCTGTCGTCCTTGATACGGCGATCAGGAGAGGAGCAGAAGATGCGCTCAGCGGAGACATTTCCATCAGGCCAGGAATACCGCGATTGCGAAGCCGGCTTTGCGACGTAGCCCAAGTAGTTGCGTGAATCCATCGGTCGGATACGACAAATCTGCTCTTCTTTCACCCGTGCTCCGGAATGAAACATTCCCGAATACGGATTACGTACATCATATTTATAACAGTACTTTAATTAATGTTGATAAGTCATAGTAATATAATGTACTAGAGTCTTTGGCACGGTTCATGAATGTAATTGATCGAGTCTGTTTTGAACATAGGTCGGTCAATGAAAAATCTCCGCTACACCACTCTCGCAATTCTCTTCACTCTGCTCACAATAATCTTCAATGCTCAGTCGCAGATTGTGTTAAGCAGCTTCGACTTCAACAGCATCCCGTTGACGACGGCCACAGCCGGTCCGAATGCCACATCGGTGAACAACAATGCCGAGACCGATGGCCGCGGCGTGTGCTTTCAGACGAGCGGCGCAAACGTCGGTGTGGATCTTGTGCTCCCGACAGCCTCAATCCTCTCGAATCTGTCGAGCCTCGACCTCGTCATGGAATTCGCGAGAAATGAGGGTACGGCCTATCTTTTTGAAGGTGGCTCGAATAACTTGCGTTTGGAGGGAGGGGTTTTGTACTTCACATACGCTGCGCGCCGCAATGCCAATAATAACAACAATCCCGTGATTGTGACGCTGCAGTATGGCGGACTGCCTGTCAGTTCTTCCGGTCAGTTTTCCACAATTCGCGCCGCCTATGACGCAGTGACCGGTGTCGGAGCACTGTTCGTCAATAACTCTCTGGTCGCCTCCAATCAGGGTACCGCGAACCGTCCCCTTGTTTGGACCGGCGCGGATAATTTCACCATCGGACGTATGATGGACGGAAGCGGGAACGGCTTCGTGATGCTCGGATCTTTTGCGCTGCACAGTGGACTCATCAGCGCTCTCCCGGTGGAACTCGTATCCTTCTCTGCGCTCAAGCGCGCCAATACGGTGGAATTACGCTGGAATACCGCTACCGAGCTCAACAACTACGGCTTCGAGGTGGAACGCTCGTTCGACAAGAAGCACTGGGAGGTCCTGGACTTCGTACCGGGGCATGGCACCGTGAACAGCCCGCGCAGCTACACCTGGAGTGACGCCTCCGCACTGCGCAGCAACAGAAACGACGTCCATTACCGTCTCCGCCAGATCGACCGCGACGGCAGCTTCGAATACTCCTCCGTCGTGTCGGTGAGTCTTCATGGGGAAACGGGCTTCGCCATTCAACCCGCGTTTCCGAATCCTTTCAATCCGTCAACCACGTTTACGCTGCGCCTGCAGACAGAGGAGAGCGTGCATGTGTGCGTAGCCGACGCGAGCGGCCGCATTGTCGCAACCCTGGTGAACGGCGAAATCCTCTCCGCCGGCACGCACAACATCAGCTTCCATGCGGACGACCTCCCCAGCGGCCTGTACTTCGCAATGGTGCGGACCGCTACACAGAGCGGCAGCATCAAGCTGATGCTTCAGAAATAACCGATCGCCTTCGGTGCCCGCAGGCACTGTTCGATCAGACTCAGGAAACAGCGGTGGACTTCCACCGCTGTTTCTGTTACAGGATGACCGATGCCAGGTTCTCACCGAAGCTGTTAGACCGATCGGAGAACGCAGGGCAGCCCCGCGTCCGGTCTGAGGAATTGCATGGAAAGCGGATGAAGCATTAGCTACATTAAATGAATATTCGCAACAGGTTATGGGAGTTACCTCATGCGCTCACGAATCATTCTCGACATCGAAACCTCCGGCGTTCCCTTTGATTCTCTGGATGCCGAACAGCAGCAGTACCTGCTGAAATTCACTATCTCCGAAGAAGACCGCGAAGAGGAGAAACGCAAGGTGAACCTCTACCCCTACACGGCTTCCGTTGTCGCCATCGGCATGCTAAATGTGGACTCGGAGGCCGCGCGCGTGTACTATCTGCCCGGTGAGGCGGATGAAGAGGCTTGGACCTCGCCTGATGGGCGGACGGAGTTTATACCACTCGACGAACGCTCCATGCTCGAGTTCTTCTGGCGGGACGTCCGGCCGTATGAGCAAATCATCACGTTCAACGGACGCATGTTCGATGCGCCGTTCCTGCACGTGCGTTCCGCCATGCTTGGCGTGCCGGCATCGCGCTCGCTCATGCCGCCGCGATACAATTCCACCAGCCACTTCGACCTCATGGAACAGCTCACGTTTTTCCATGCCACACGACGCTTCAGCCTGGATTTTCTCTGCACCGCGTTCGGGATAGACAGTCCCAAGCGCCATGGTGTGACCGGACATGACATCAACGCATTTGTAGCTGCGGGACGATTTCGCGACATTGCGGTATACAACGAGCGTGATCTGCGCGCGACGCGGGAGCTCTACCTGCGATGGATGCATTCCTGGCCTGGAGGGGACCGCGTTGCGGGTTGAATCGCGCCGACCCGCAACAATGCTGGAAGAGCCATGATCAATCCACTCCGCCCGAATCTTCCTCCGGGCGTACTGTATCTGCGTGAGTACGGACCGGTGACCTTCGAAATCGTGCATGGCGACATCACCGACGAAGTGACGGACGCCATCGTCAATGCCGCCAATGAACACCTGCAGCACGGAGGAGGCGTCGCCGCCGCCATCGTCGAAAAGGGAGGCGACATTATTCAAATCGAAAGCAACCGGCTTGCACCCGTCCCGGTGGGCGAAGCGGTGGTGACCGGACCCGGACAGCTTCCTGTCCGCTTTATCATTCACACGGTGGGGCCGCAATGGCGGGGCGGCGGGTTCGGTGAAGAAGAACAACTCGCCGAAGCCGTGCTCAGCGCCCTCAAACGCGCTACGGAACTCGGCCTGGAAAGTCTGTCGTTGCCCGCGGTGAGTTGCGGAATTTTTTCCTATCCACCTGCCCACGCCGCTGGCGTCATAATTCGGACAATTCGTATCTTTTGTAAGGAACAGGAAACATCGCTGCGGCACATCCGCTGTACGATACTGGAACGCGACACGGCCGAGCTCTTCGGTCGCGTCCTTCAGCACGAAGTGTAATCACGTACTAATTTTTTCGATAGACTGGAGCAACAATGCAGGTAGACACCAAAGAACTCCATGCGGATCTGCTGCCTCTCCGCGCCGTGCAACACGTGGAGATTTACTGCGGCAACGCGAAGCAATCCGCGTACTATTACCGCCAGGCCTTCGGGTTTTCGCTCGTCGGCTATCTCGGGCCCGAAACCGGTGTGCGCGATCGCGTTTCCTACGCCCTGCAGCAGGGCAAGGTGCGTTTCATCCTCACGACACCGATTCTGGAAGACGGTATCATCCCGTTTCTGGGCAAACACGGCGACAGCGTCCGTGACATCGCCCTCGAAACGAGTGACGCGGAATTCTGCTTCAACACGACAGTAGCCCGGGGGGCAACACCTGTAATGGAGCCGCAGATCATCGAGGATGCTCATGGTAAGGTGAAGATCGCCACTGTTGCCACCTACGGCGACACCGTGCACACCTTCGTGGAAAATCTCGGCTACGACGGTCCGTTTCTTCCCGGTTTCAACGCTATGCCGCACGATCCGATGGCCCGGCCCGTCGGACTCAAGCACATCGACCATATCGTGGGCAATGTGGATTGGAATCAGATGGAAACCTGGGTGAAATTCTACACGGATGTGTTCGGCTTCTCCCGTTTCGTGTCCTTCGACGACAAAGACATCTCCACCGAGTACTCGGCGCTGCGGTCCACCGTGGTCTCCAATCAGAACAAGTGGATCAAGTTTCCCATCAACGAACCGGCCGAAGGCCTCAAAAAAAGTCAGATCGAAGAATACATCGTCTTCCACAACGGCGCCGGCGTGCAGCATATCGCCATCGAAACCGACGACATCATCGCCACCATCGCGCAGATGCGGGCGCAGGGCGTGGAATTCCTCGACATCCCCATGTCGTATTACGACGATCTCATCGAGCGTGTGGGTCCCATCGACGAGGATTTGAGCAAGCTCAAAGATCTGAATATTCTCGTGGACCGCGACGACAAGGGGTATATGCTCCAGATCTTCACCAAGCCAGTGGAAGACCGACCCACCTTGTTTATCGAAATCATTCAGCGCAAAGGGGGCGAGAGCTTCGGCAAGGGGAATTTCAAAGCGCTGTTCGTGTCCATCGAGCGCGAGCAGGAGCGCCGCGGCAATCTCTGACAATTTCCATCTCCGCAAAACGGTCGCATCCTTCGCGGAGGCGACCGTTTTTTTTTAGTTCATAAGGAGTTGCGCTGTCACACGTTGCTGACGGAAGAAATGTGCAAAAATGCGCCGTATGCGGCGGACGCATGCTTCGGGGCAGCAGAAACAACCTTGCACGGATGACGCACCTTTGCTGCATCCGCTGATCCGTAATTCCGAATTCCGTACATTGCACATGTGGAGTTCAAGAAGACCTATATCGACGGCTACAACGTCCTCCGGAAGATTTCCCGTCTCGAACGGCTGATGCATTCCAATGGGGATGCGGCGCGTCGCGGATTCATCGATTTCGTGCGTAAACGTTCGCGCAATCTTGGTCATGTCGTCGTGGTATTCGACGGACACGGCGAATCCATAGGAGGCGGACCGAAAATCAGCACCGTCTATTCGCTGACCCGCACCGCCGATTCCTGGATACGGCAGAGTCTCGAGCGTGATCGGCATCCCCGTATGGTACTCGTCGTTTCCTCCGATAATGAAATTCGTGCGCATGCGCTGGCCTGCGAAGCCGAAGTCATGTCCGCAAAGGAATTCATAGACGAGGGAACACCCGTTGACCGGGAGGAAAATCTCGAGCAGTATCTGAAGAACCGCAGCCTGTCGGAAGCGGAAATCGCGACCTGGCTGCATGCCTTCGGTGAGGCCTCCGCCAAGCACCGTGGCGGTGGCGCGAGGTAACATTGGAAATTGCGGCGGTATTTTCTAGCTTAAAGGATACCCAAAATACAGGGTAGCACTATGGCCGAGCCACAGCAAGCACCACGAGAAACATATCTGCAATTCACGATGATGCGCTTGCGCCGCTCGATGGAAGAGGTGTATCAGATCACCATCTTCGGCCTCCGCTTTTTCAAGTATGTGTTCACACCGCCCTACGAATGGGCGCAGGTGCGCAAGCATCTCGACGACCTCGGGGCAAAATCCATTCCGTTGCTCACCGTCGTGGGCCTCATCATGGGACTGATTCTCGCACTGCAGTCGCGTCCCACACTGGACCGCTTCGGGGCGGGGGCTTTTCTGCCGGCCATGCTCGCCCTTACCATCGTCCGGGAGATGGGACCGGTGATCACGGCCCTTATCGTGGCAGGACGCGTCAGCTCCGGTATCGGCGCGGAAGTCGGTTCGATGAAAGTCACGGAACAGATAGACGCGCTGGAAGTCAGCGCGGTGGATCCGTTCAACTACCTCGTGGTGACGCGTGTGCTGGCCTGCATCATCATGCTGCCGCTGCTGACGGCCTACGTGGACTTTCTCGCCATTTCGGGCGGGTATCTCGCGGAGTGGATCGCAAGCAATTCGAGTATGCAATTGTATTTCACCGAAGTCATTCAATCCCTGAAATTCTACGATCTCCTGCCGGGGGTGGGCAAGACGCTGGCCTTCGGGTACATCATCGGCGTGATCGGGGCGTATCAGGGCTTCAATACCAGCCGCGGCACCGAGGGAGTCGGGCGAGCCGCCACCTCCGCCGTGGTGCTCGCGTCACTGAACATCATCTTCCTTGATCTCGTCATTATTCAGCTCACCTTCCTCTTTTTCGGCACCGGCACCTGATGACGCAGAACGGCATACTGATAGACGTACGCGACGTCTGGAAAAGTTTCGGCGACCTGGAGGTCCTGAAAGGTGTGTCCATGCAGGTGCACAAGGGATCCAGCGATGTCATTCTCGGACGCAGCGGCATCGGCAAGAGTGTACTGCTCAAGAGCATCGTGGGTCTCCTGACGCCGGAGAGCGGCAGTATCGAGGTGATGGGGGAGAGAGTCATCGGCATGAAAACCACGGCGCTCAACCGCATCCGCCGGAATATCGGCTACGTGTTTCAATATGCGGCCCTGTATGATTCGCTGACCGTGCGTGAAAATCTGGAGTTTCCGCTCCGAAAACATACAACGCTTGGCGAAGATGAGATTCAGCAGCGCGTAGTGGAACAGCTGGAACTGGTGGGACTCGAGCAGGCGATAGATAAAATGCCGTCCGAACTCAGCGGCGGTATGAAGAAACGTATCGGTCTCGCCCGCGCCATCATCACCCGTCCCGATATTGTGCTCTACGACGAGCCCACCGCCGGTCTGGATCCCATCACCGCGCGCGAAATCAGCGAGCTGATCATCAGTCTGGAAGAGCAGTTCGGCATCACGTCCATCACCGTGACGCATGACCTGGAATGTGCACAGACCATCGCGAACCGGATCTATATACTCGACGACGGCGTCTTTCAGCGCAGCGGCAGCTTCGACGAGCTGAAGGCCTCCACCGATCCAATCACACGAGCATTCTTCAAGGTTGTTCTATGATGAAGCGAACACTGTCCCGGGCCCGCGTCGGCTTTCTGATTTTCGTCGGAGTGCTGACCTTTACGGTGGCGATTTTCTTCGTGGGCGAGAAGAGCCAGATCTTCAGCTCGGTGTTTTACGTGCAGGTGAATTTTCCCAATGCCGAAGGCGTCAAACCCGGTGCCTATGTCGTGCTCAGCGGCTACAACGTAGGCACGGTTTCTACGCTCAAGCTCACCCCGGGAGCGGATTCCGTCCGACTGATTCTGCGTATAGACAGCGACGTATGGAAATTCATCAAAAGTGATTCCAAAGCGGAGATCAAGCAGGAAGGGCTTGTCGGAAATAAATTCATCAATATTGGCATCGGCAGCACGAACGCCGCACGGGTCGAGAATTACGGCTTTGTGCAGGGGGTGCCGCCCTTCGCGCTTGCCGGCCTCGCGGATAATTTCACCGCGATGATGGACACCGCCAAACAGGTATCCGTGGAACTCAACACCCTTCTGGGCAATCTCAACCGCGGGAAGGGTACGGCTGGCCGGCTCCTGCACGACGACGCGCTGTACCTTGAACTCGTGGCCCTGACCGAAGAAACCAAGGAGGGAATCCGCAAAACCAACACGCAGTTGGATCAGCTCTCGAAGCTTCTCGCGAACTCCATGAAAGTCGTGGACCGCGTAGCCCTGAGCGCCGATACCGCCATGGCCAATACCAGCAAGCTGACCGCCGAAGCGGCCTCGCTCATGGAAGACATCAACGCGGGTAAAGGAACTATCGGCGCGCTGCTCAAGGACAGGGAACTCTATGATTCGCTTGTGACCCTGCTGAGCGCGCTGACCGACGTGACCTACGATGCCGGCAACGCGGCGGATCAGACGGCGAAAGGCATTCGCGCCATGCGGGAGCATTGGCTGCTGGGCAGGGTGTTTGGCGGAGAGGATATGGAGAGCGAAGAACCGATGCAGTCCGCCTACGTGAAAAAAATGCGGGAACTGCAGACCCGTCTGCGCGAACTCGAGAAGCGCGAAGAGCGGCTCCGCGCGATAGAGACGGAAAAGGGACAGAAGTCGGGCCGATGAACATCGTCATTCTCGGGCATCTGGTCCTGGATGAGATCCACACCTTCGATGGCGGCATTATCGAAAGCGCGGGGGGCATCACCTTTCCGCTGTCGGCTTTCGCCGCGGCGTCCGCACCGGAGGATGTGCTGCTTCCCGTGTTTCCGTACGGGAGCGATGCCGGCGACGTGCTGCGCGGACTCTTGCGCGACTTCCCGAATATAGACGCTTCGCATTGCACCGCTGTCGCGGAAGCAAATACGCGGGTGCGCTTGTTCCACGATGCCCACGCCGGCTACAACACGCAGCTCGTTTCCAGTCTCGGCTCCATCTCGCGCGACAGTCTCCAACGCGTGCTCCCGCAGGCACAGCTCGTGTATCTCAACATGATGACGGGACAGGACATACTCCCATCGGAGGCGGCGCTTCTCCGTGATCCGGGCCGTCTCGTGTATCTGGATTTGCACATGATCGCCTACCGCGTTCGTCCGGATGGTCATCGCGAACCCGCCGCGCCGTCCGATTGGGCGCAGTGGGCACGCGCAACGGATGTGCTGCAGTGCAACGAGCGGGAATTCGCGGCCTTCCTCCCGGATGACGCAGACGACGCATCGCGTGTGCGCCGACTCTTCGATGCCGCCGATCTCCGCTGTGTCGTGATTACACGGGGCGAAAAGGGTGCGGACATTTTTCTCCCCTCCGGAGAGCGCGCGCATGTACCCGCGGAGCCGGTCACGCGTCTTGTGGACACCACCGGATGCGGCGATACTTTCGGCAGCGTGTTCGCATTGGGCCTGGCCCGGAACGAAAACGTCGAGCTTGCCGCCCGCCGGGCGGCACGGGCCGCGTCCTTCGTGGCCTCGGTACCGGGGTCGCACGGTATCGGCGGATTACGTGCGGTACTTGCGGAGGCGCTACCATGAAAGTGCTTATCACTGGTGCGCACGGCTTGCTCGGGCAGAAGCTGGCGCTCGTACTTGGGGCGGAAACGCGCTGGGAACTGCTGCTGACGGATCTTGCGCCCCGCACGTTTTTCATCAACGAGCGCTTCGACTATCAGCAGCTCGACATCACCATCCGCACAGATGTGAAAAGTCTCATCGCCGCCTACAAGCCTGACGTGATCATCAATACCGCGGCCATGACCGATGTGGACGGTTGCGAGACGGACAAAGTCGCGGCATGGAGTCTCAACACGGACGCATTGAAGCACCTCATCATCGGTGCCCGGCGCATCGAGGGCTGCCGTATCGTTCAGCTCTCCACCGATTACGTGTTCGATGGCCGCAGCGGCCCCTACGACGAGCAGTCGCGTCCCGCACCCCTGAGCTATTACGGCAAATCCAAGCTTGCCGCGGAAAACGCGCTGCGCAGCAGCGGGGTGGATGGACTCATCGTCCGTACGCAGGTGCTGTACGGCACCGGATATGAGGTCAGGAAAAATTTCGTCTCCTGGGTGTTGTCCCAGTTGGAAAAAAACACTCCGTTCAAGGTCGTGGACGATCAGACAGGCAATCCAACGCTTGCGGACGACCTGGCCTGGGGCATTCTCAAGCTGATCGAGCGCGGTTGCAGCGGCGTGTATCATGTGAGTGGCCCGGAGGCCATAACCCGTTTTTCATTTGCCCGAAAAATTGCCGACATTTTCGGGTTCCAACCGGGACTCATCACCCGGACCACCTCGGCGGAAATCGGCCAGGCCGCAAACCGTCCCATGGACAGCACCTTCATCACGCTGAAATTCGAAGCTGCCACCGGCACACGACTCGGCGATACCGCGCAGGGCCTCGAGCGCCTGCGCTATCAGATCAGGGATGGAGCGGAGCACACCGGTCTGTTATCCGATCCGCGATTCAAATAATTTTCACTCATCGACAATGCTCTATGCTTGACATCAGAAGAATCCGTGAGCAGCCCGACCTCGTGCGTCAGGGCATCGCAAACAAAAATGAAAAAGGCGATCTCGACGCGGTGCTCGCACTCGATCGCCGCCGCCGCGACATCATCGCAGAGGTCGAGGTGTTGAAGAATACCCGGAATGTCGTTTCCGAGGAAATCGCGCGGCTCAAAAAGGAGAAAATCGCCGCCGAGGACAAAATTGCGGAAATGAAGACCGTGTCCGACCGCATCAAGTCCATGGACGAAGAACTGCGGGGCGTGGAAGAGCAGCTCGAAGGCGCGTTGCTCTATCTTCCGAATCTCTGTCACAGCTCCGTGCCCGTGGGCGGGGGCGGCCGACAATTTGGTCGTGCGGGAATGGATCCCTGATCACACGATGAATCTGAAGGAGGAAGCGGATTTTCCGCTCCTCGATCATGTGGAACTCGGAAAAAAGCTGAACATTCTCGATTTCGAACGCGGAACGAAACTCAGCGGCAGCGGCTTTCCGCTCTATGTCGGCCGCGGCGCGCCACACTCGAGCGCGCCCTTATCAATTTCATGCTGGACACCCATCTGCGCGAGCATGGCTATCGCGAGGTGTTCCCGCCCTTCGCCGTCAATACCGATTCCATGAGGGGCACGGGACAACTTCCGAAAATGGCGGAGGACATGTACCGCTGCGCCGACGACGATCTCTACCTGATTCCGACGGCTGAAGTGCCCATCACCAACATGTACCGCGACGACATACTCGGCCCGGAAGAGGTACCCGCGTATTTCTGCGGCTATTCCGCCTGTTTCAGGCGCGAAGCGGGCTCCTACGGCAAGCAGACCAAGGGCTTCCTCCGCGTGCATCAGTTCAACAAAGTCGAGCTGGTGAAATTCGTGTCTTCCGCCACGTCGTACGACGAGCTGGAGTCGCTGGTGGTGAATGTCGAGAACATACTCCGCGCGCTGGGCATACCGTATCGCGTCCTGCAGCTCTGCACGGGCGACACCTCCTTCGCATCGGCGAAAACCTACGACATCGAAGTCTGGTCGCCGACAGAACGCAACTGGCTCGAAGCGTCGTCGTGCAGCAATTTCGAGGATTTCGGGCGCGCCGGGCGAATATTCGCTGGCGTCCGGAAGGACAGAAGAGCAAGCCGGAATTCGTGCATACGCTTAACGGCTCGGGACTGGCCACATCGCGGCTCATGGTGTCGCTGCTCGAAAACTGCCAGACGCCCGAGGGCAAGGTCATTGTGCCGAAAGTCTTGCAGCCCTATACAGGCTTCAGTATCATCGAATAGACGGGCGAACCCGCGCACAAGCTCCCGCGGCCGACGGCGGCGGGAGTTTTTCCTTTCCATGACGTGTTATATCTGCTTATGAGCATCATATCCGCGGTTACCATAGATTTTTGGAACACGCTCGTGGATTCGAGCAACGGGCCTCTCAGGCGCCGGGCGCGCAACGAGGCCATGCAGCGCGTATTTGAGGCCCTGCATCGCGCTTGGGACGAAGACGCCGTGAACGACGCTTTCCGGATAGCGTACGAGCGTTTCGAGCATCGCTGGTACGGCGAGCAGCGCACCATGCGGGCCGACGAATCCGTGCGCATTTTGTGGGATCATCTCAACCTGGACGTACCAGCGGATCTTCACAACGAAGTCGTGCGCCGCATGGAGTGGAGCATACTCGACGGTATGCCGCAACTGCTTCCGCATGCCGGGGATGTTCTGCGCACACTCGCTGCGCACAAGAAAATCGCCCTCATTTCCGACACGGCCATGTCTCCGGGGAGCGTCCTGCGCGAGGTGCTCGTGCAGCACGGTGTTGCGCAGCATTTTCACGCGATGGTGTTTTCCGATGAAACCGGAGTCTCCAAGCCGCATGCGCGTGCCTTCACCACGGCGCTCTCGCAGCTCGGGGCCGAGGCGCGCTCGGCCGTACATATCGGCGACATCGAGCGCACGGACATCGCCGGAGCCAAAGCCAGCGGCATGAGAGCGATACTGTTTCGCGGTGACGTCACGGGCCGCTATCACGGTGAGCAAGATACCGACCGAACAGCGGCGGATGCCATAGCGCACAGCTGGCTGGAAATTGAGAACATCATCGCGGGATGGGACGCGGCCAATGGCGCACCCACCGCACAGACGAAAGGACAGGGATGAAAGCGCTCTGGCGACTCATGCCGTATTTCCGCAAGTATCAGTCCACCATGCTGTGGGGCATTTTTCACATTTTCATCAGCACCGTGTTCGCGGTCGTGGCGCCGGTGTTGATACGGAAGGCCATTGACGGTGTGCAAAGCAATCTGAGCACCACCGCGCTCATCGAATACGCGGCGCTCATCGTGCTCGTCTCCATCATCAGCGGCGTTTTCTCTACCTCACGCGGCAGACCATCATCGTCGTCTCGCGACACATCGAGTACGATCTGCGCAATGATTTTCTCGCGCATCTGCAGAAACTGTCGCTGAACTATTTCAGCACCACGACCACGGGCGACATCATGGCCTATGCCACCAACGACATTTCCGCGGTGCGCATGTTCGTGGGCCCGGCGGTGATGTACACGGCGAACACAGTCTTCAGTTTCATCATCATCGTGGGTGTGATGCTCGCCATCCATCCGTTGCTCACCCTGTACGCGCTGCTGCCTCTGCCGTTGCTCTCGTGGGCGGTGAATCGTCTCGGCAATCTCATTCACAAACGCTACGAGGAAATTCAGCAGCATTATGGTGTGCTCACGAGCAGGGCAAACGAGAATATTTCCGGCATTCGCGTCGTCAAGGCGTATTTACGCGAGCAGTATGAGATCGGTGTGTTCCGCCGTCTGAGCGAAGAGTACCGCGACAGGAATATGCGCATGGTGCGCATACAGTCGCTGTTCATGCCCATGCTGGGTTTGCTCGTGGGGGTGTCGGTCATTCTCATCATCTGGCTCGGGGGACGCGCCGTCATAGCGCAGGAGATGACGCTGGGCGCGCTGATGCAGTTCATCATTTATCTCGGCATGCTCATCTGGCCCATGGCGGCCATCGGGTGGGTGGTGAATCTGGTGCAGCGCGCCTCCGCCTCGATGAAGCGCCTCGATCAGGTGCTGCTGCGCGAGCCGGATATCGCGGACGGTCCCGAAACCGACCACGCAATAGCGCGGTTGCACGGGAATATCCGTTTCGAACATGTCAGCTTCCGCTATGGCGAAAACCTTCCGGAGGTTCTGCGCAACATCGATCTCGAACTCAAAGCGGGAGAAACGCTCGGCATCATCGGTATGACCGGTTCAGGCAAAAGCTCGCTGGTGCAGCTTATCCCGCGGCTGTTCGACGTCTCGACAGGTACCGTTTTCATTGACGGGCATGATGTGCGACGTATCCCGTTGGAGGTGCTGCGGCGTCACATTTCCTTTGTCACGCAGGAAACCTTCCTCTTCTCGGATACCCTGCGCAACAACATCGGCTACGGTGTGGACGGCGCGGACGAAGCCGACGTACTCGAAGCCGCGTCGCTGGCGCAATTGGATAAGGATGTCCGGGATTTTCCCAAAGGGTACGAAACAATGCTCGGTGAACGCGGCATCACCTTGTCCGGTGGCCAGAAGCAGCGGGTGAGTCTCGCGCGCGCGTTGCTGCGCAATCCCACCATACTGATTCTCGACGACGCGCTCTCGGCGGTGGACACGCATACGGAAGAAGACATTCTCCGTCGCCTGCGCACGGTACTCGCCGGACGTACGAGCATACTCATCAGTCATCGCATATCCACCGTGCAGTTGGCGGACCGCATCATCGTGCTTCGCGATGGTGAAATTACGGAGGAGGGGACGCATGAACAGCTCGTCGCGCTCGAAGGTCTGTACGCCGATCTGTATCAGAAGCAGCTTCTCGCGGCCGAACTGGAGGAAATGGAATGAGCGATCCCGCCTTGCCCATGACGGATACCGCCGGCATGCTCGCTGTACTGCGCGGTGAGGGACCGGTCATCATCACGACGCACACAACGCCGGATGCCGATGCGCTCGGGAGTCAGCTCGGACTGTTGCGCTTCCTGCGCGCGCAAGGCCGTGAGGTCCGCGCCATCAATGCCGACGCCGTACCCGAAGCCCTGCGCTTTCTCGACGGTGGCAATGATCTGGAGCGATGGGACGCCGCAGTGCACGAACACGTCGTCCTCGATGCAGCGCTGATCGTCTGCGTGGATCTCAACGAGCGCGGACGTTGCGGGGCGCTCGCTTCCGCACTGGAGCGGAGCGGGGCCACGATTGCCGTCATTGATCATCACCTCGATCCTAAACCCTTCGCGCATCACTATCTCAGCGTCATCGAAGCCTCGTCCACAGCGGAAATCGTGCTCGATCTCATCACCGCTGCCGGCATGCCGCTGGATTTCGCACTCGCGCAGCCGCTGTACGCGGGGATAGTGACGGACACGGGATCGTTCCGATTCGAGCGCACCACCCCCGCGCTGCATCGCAAAGCCGCCCTGCTGCTCGAGGCGGGTGTCGATCCGCAGGACACGCACCGGCGCATCTACGATGACTATCCCGTGGGACGCACGATGCTGCTCGGACGCGTTCTGGCGGATATGCGCCAGGTGTGCGACGGGCGTGTAACGATTCTTCGAGTTACCCGACAGATGTTCGAGGATACCGGCACGTCACTCGAGGATGTGGAGAACATCGTCAATTACGGACTGGGGATACGTGGCGTGGAGGCCACCGCCTTGCTGACGGAAGTGGAAGACACTGTGAAAATCAGCTTCCGTTCACGCGGCGCCATAGCGGTCAACACCATCGCGCAGCAGTTCAACGGGGGAGGGCATCGTCTCGCCGCGGGCGGCCGTGTGTATGGTCAGCCCCTCGAAAGCGTCACACAGCGCGTGGTCAAGGCCCTGTGCAAGGCTGTGGGAGCGTAGGGTACCCATCCTGGACATGCCTTGACCGTTGAGTGCTGAGCATCTTCGCGACAGTGTCGCCAGAAAAAAAAACGAGCAGCGACTATTCTTCGCTGCTCGTCCGCGCGGGTAGCAAGCCCTACTTTCCGCTATCCGCTCATCGTTTTCCTCTTAGTCGTCGTCCTCGTCGTCGTCTCTGTCGCCGTGGCGGCCGGGGCGATGGCCGTCGCGACCCCGCATGCCGCGCATGCCCTCGTCGCGCGATTCGAGCCAGGTCTTCCGCTGCTCGGGTGTGAGGATGTTCATCAGACTCTGACGCATGTCGAAGAGCAGCATTTTCTGCTGAAGCTGTACGTCGGCGATTTCCTTGTTCAGTGCTTCGTAGCGCTTGCGGTCGGGCTGTTCGGCGTCCATGAGTTCCTTGAGGTCGAGACGTTTCTTCTGCACAGCCGCTCGCAGATCAATGCCTTTTTTCCGGTGCTCGCGCATGGCGTCTTTCAGCGCGCTTTTCTGCTCGGCGCTCAGATCAAGCTTCTCGAGACGGCGAAGTCCTTCCTCCCTGAAACCGCGGCCGGGCTGCGCTGAGGCGCCGAAACTCAGGAGCAGCATCATTGCGATAAGGGGAAAAATTTGTCGGGTCATTGCGGTATTCCTTGTTTGATGAAGGTTTCCATGCTAGTTTCGGGGGTATGACACGTCTGCAGAATTGCGGGTTTAACCCGCGAGGCAGAAAGGGAATCCATCGAATCACAAGGCTACCGGTGCGGAACGCGGACACGACGGAGCAATCCGACAACTCATCATCACGCAGCTCACTGCGCTCCATTCTTTTGCTCGGCGCGGCGCTGCTGTGCCTCGCGGCGGGGCTTTGGTCCTACGTGTATCTGCTCACACCAGTCCGCTATGAATTGTCCCTGCAACCGGAATCATTACCGGCCATCCCCGGTGCGTCCGTGGAACTTCGCGCGGAAGGAATAAACCGCATCGGCTCCGCCGTCCCCTGGTCGGCGCAACCGCTGCGCTGCTCCCTCCTCGAAGGCGAAGGGCTCGTGGAACTCCTCTACAACGCTGACAGCAGCATGGTGACGGTCACCTCCCTCGGACACGAGGGTCTGGTGCAACTGCGCATCACTGTTGCGAATTGGCCGTTTCCGCTGCTCGCGAGTTTGCGCATCCTGGCTCCGCTGGCCCTCTTCCACTTTCCATCACATCATCCCGTACACACAGCATGAGCACCATTTCCATTATCTTCACCGGCGGCACCATTTCCATGACCATAGACCCCGCGAGCGGGGGAGCGGTGCCGTCGCTGAGCGGCGAGCAGATTCTCGGAAAAATGGCGGATGTCCGCGCCCTCGCCGACATGCGCTGCATCGAGTATGGCAAATATCCCGGACCGCATGTGACACCTTCCATGATGCTCGATATCGCCCGCATCGCGCAGGCTGAAGCGGATCGCGACGATGTCGCCGGCGTGATCATTACCCACGGCACGGATACGCTTGAGGAAACCGCCTATCTGCTGGATCTCGTGCTCGACACCGCCAAGCCCGTCATACTCGTGGGCTCGATGAACCATTCCGAAGATCCGGATTGGGACGGTCCCGTTAACGTGCGCGACGCCGTGCTCACCATCGTCTCCGGACAGTTCAAGGGCCTCGGCGTCATGACTTGCCTGAGCGGCGACATCAACGCGGCCAGCGAGGTGACGAAAACCCATACGCTGCAGCGCGATACCTTCATGAGCTTCGATTTCGGACCTCTCGGGAGAATATTCGAAGGCAAGGCGGTGTTCCTCCGCAAGCCCTTCATTCATGATCATATCGGCACGGACGCCGTTGTGGAGCCGGTGCATATTCTGAAATGCTACGCGGGAATGGACATCACGCCGTTCCGCACGGTGATACAGCATCAAGTGCGGGGACTGGTTGTGGAGGCCATGGGCACCGGCAACGTGCCGCCCAAAGCCTATGACGGGATACTGGAAGTCCTGGATGCAGACATTCCCGTGGTGCTGGTATCGCGCTGTCCGCGGGGCAACACCGACGATGTGTACGGATACTACGGCGCGGGACGCAATCTGCACGCGGCTGGCGTGATTTTCGCCCGCTATCTCAACGGACAAAAAGCGCGCATCAAACTCATGCTCTCACTTTCAATGACGCGTGACAGAAAGCGATTGGCGGGGATGTTCGAGGGATCATAAAAAAATCGCCGCTTCTTTGCGAAGCGGCGTGCGGGCCGGAGGGGCCGGCACCGCGAATGGGGAAGTCCAAACTCAGGGAGCCATCATGTCAGAACATGCACTGACGATACACCTCCGACCGTGCGGGATCGGCGGTGACCATCGCACTCATCACTTTACCACGCTCGGCATAGCCGTCGAGCAAACGACAGAACTCGCTGCTCTTGGCGTCGAGCCACATCGTCAGCAGCAGCGAACGACCGCTCGTGCGCGTCAGCACCGTGGCGATGCTCTCCAACGCCTTGCCGATGGATTGCTGCGCGACGTCTTTTTCGGTTTCGATGAAGTCCAGTCCTTCGTAGTAATACCAGTACAGAGCGGTTCTGAAACTTTCGTATTGGGCGTTGAGAAACTCGGAAATGAAATTCAGCCGGCTGTACTGGTTGGGATTCCCGCGCCACTCCTGAGCCCGCGTACCCGCCTGGCTGCGCTGTGCGACGGTCAGCGCCTTCTGATAATAGTCGGATCCCTGCAACGGCTCGTAGCTGTCGAAATCCATCCCGAGAATCAGGTAGATGTAAAAATCAATGAAACTCGCGATTTCGTTGTACTGAAAATCATCGTGAATGATGGGCTGTCCCTTGATGTAGCTGAAGGCCCATTTTTGATCGAGAATACGGACAATGAGCGATGTGCCCGCGGTGGGGCGGCCGTCCTTCCAGGTGCGGCGCTGCGCGTCGATCACAACCTGCGCGGTGAATTCTCCTCCGTCCGTGCCGGAGTTGAAGTTGATGCTCATGCGCACGGGAATCCTGTCGCCGTAGAATTCGACTTCCGTCCAGCGGTAATCGTTGACATAGTCCAGCAATTTCTGCTGAAATTCGGAGAGATAGTCCTTCTGCGAGGGTGTCAGGACGTCCATGGTGATTTCCACCGAGAGGTCGATTTCCTGGGCTCGGGCAGGAAGTGTGCAGAGGAGCAGGGCGGCAAGCGCAGGGAGGAGCAGTCGCATGAAAAATTCCATTTCGTTTCGTCTCTTCATCATAACAAAATAGAGAAAACGACATGGTACGGCAAGGCAGTCGCCAGTCTCCTTTTGTGTCTGCTCTGCTGTGCCCCTCACGCCTTCGGCGGCGGCGAGTCGCGCGAAACGGGCGCGCGCACGTTTGCTATGGGCGGCGCCGGAGTTGCGCTGACGGGGGATCTCTGGTCCGCGATGAGAAATCCCGCGCTGCTCTCCCGTTCAGCACTGTCTGCTTCGGCAGTATGGCAACCGGGTCGCTACGAACTCAGTGCATTGTCGTCGGCCGGCGTCGCGGGCGCGACACGGTTCGGATCCTTCGGAATCGGTGCCGCGGTGACGCATTTCGGAGGGGAGCTGTACCGTGAACTGCTCCCGTCCGTCGGCTTCGGCATGCGTGTCGCCGAACATATCAGCGTGGGTGCGCAGACGAGTCTGCTCTGCATTTCCATCGCGCGCTACGGCGGCACCGCACTGCCCCTGCTGGATCTCGGCGCTACCGTGGATATCGCGCCCACGCTGCTCGTCGCCGTCGCCGCCGGAAATGTTACTCACAGCGCGCTCACGGGAAACATCACGGATCGTTTGCCGGTCACCGTGCGCATGGGCGCGTGCTGGCAGCCGGATGATGCACTGCTCCTGCAACTCGAGCTCGACAAGGACATGCGCTGGCCCGTGACCACACGCATGGGTGGAGAGTACCGGCCGCTGCCGTTCGTGGCGATCCGTGCCGGCGCGACAACGGAACCATGGACAGTCTCCGGGGGCTTCGGGCTGCGCCATGGGGGCATCGTCTTCGACTATGCCTATGCCTGGCACCCGGATCTGGGCGGCACGCATGCGCTCGGCATTGGGATTCAGCCGTAAAGCTGGTATTTTGAGAGTCATCGAAACGCCCGCAGGGGCCGCATGCATATCACAAGCGAGTGACGCCATGACTTATTCAACACTTCTGTACGAGGTGAGCGACGGTATCGCCGTCATCACACTCAACCGTCCCGACAAGCTGAACGCTCTGAATCACGAAACCCTGCAGGAGCTGAAAAGCGCCGTCGGCATGGCCAATCACGACGCGGCGGTGGACGTCATCATTCTCACCGGGTCCGGAGAGAAGGCCTTTGTCGCGGGGGCGGACATCGCGGAGCTGACGCAGCAGGACGCGGTTTCCGGTCAGCGTTTCGCGCTTTTCGGTCAGGGCGTGTTCAACGACATCGAGCAAAGCGCGAAACCGGTGATCGCAGCCGTCAACGGCTTTGCACTCGGCGGCGGATGCGAGCTCGCGCTGGCCTGCCATATCCGTATCGCTTCCGAGAACGCGAAATTCGGTCAGCCGGAGGTCAATCTCGGCGTCATTCCCGGCTATGGCGGCACGCAGCGGCTCGCCCGCATCGTCGGCTGGGGGAAGGCGACGGAACTCATACTCACCGGTGAAATGGTGGACGCAGCCGAAGCGCTGCGCATCGGTTTGGCGAACCGCGTGGTCGCCCGCGGAGAAGCATTGAGCGCCGCCCGCGCCATGGCCGCCGTCATACACAGCAAGGGTCAACCCGCCGTGCGACTTGCGCTGCAAGCGTTGCGCTGCGTTCCGCAAATGGGGCTGCGCGAGGGACTCGCAACCGAGGCGGCCTTGTTCGGACTGGCCTGCGGTACGGATGATTTCCGGGAGGGGACCAGCGCGTTTCTGGAGAAACGACCCGCGAGTTTTACCGGGAAATGAACTTCGACTCTTTCGACGAGGACGCGCACGGGAACCGTCCTTCTTTCGTGCAGCAACAGGGACCCGACAGGGGCGTACGCATCCGCATGTGGATAGCGGGCGTGCTTGTCGTATTCATTGTTCTCCTCTTCGTGGCGGAACGCTTCGTGACACTCGTGCAGCCGAACCTCGAGCGCATGCAGGAGAAGCGCGACGTCGCGTCCATCGAAAGCTTGCAGGAAGACGTCGAACGCATTCTGAATGATTTCGGCATACAGCCGGAGTGGATACGGCGACGCGTCGTGGAGGTCGGGGATCTGGGCCAGGTGCGTGATCTGTGGCTCATCAAAGTTCCGACCGATCTGCCGTTCGCTTCGCTGAATCTCGATCTGAAGACCATGGCTGAGCAATATCAGGGCAAGGCCTTCGCGGTGGAGAACGCGAAAGAGGCGCAGATCGCCCTGCATATTGTTTTCCGCAAAACGATACGCTACTCGTTAATCTTTCACCCCACAAGCGAAGTGCGGCGGCAGACCGGGAATATCTCCCTGCTGGTTGACGGACTGGAATCCGCGTCGGACGGAGATATCGAACATTTATTGCAGAGTCGCGAACCCATCGCTGCGATCCTGGAGCCGTCGAAAGACGCGGTGCCCCTGCACACACGTCTCCGCGCAGCCGGCCGCGACATCGTGCTGCACCTGCACTTCAAACCCGCGGCGGATGTGGGCTCTCGCTTCGAATTGTCCGAGGACTTGCGGACGGAGGAAATTCAAAGCCATCTGCGATACATCGTGCGGAATTTTCCGGGCTGCCGTGCGTATTACGTCACTTCCGAACGCGCGCCGGGGCTGTACATGCGCACGGTGGAAGAGGAAATGAAAGCGCAGGGGATACGCAAACTCGAAAGCGCCGTGCTGACGTATATTGACCGCTCTTCACAGACGAATGTGATGAGTACCCGCATGAATGACATCGCGGCGCTGGCGGTGAAAGACGGAACCGCCGTCGGTGTCGTGGAACTGCGTCCCGAGGTGCTGGGCTTCCTCGAAACGGAAATCGGCCGGCTGCGCAAAAAAGGCTTTGCCTTCGTGCGGCTCTCCGGCTCCGCCCTGCAATAGCCCCACGCGCAGAGAGGGCAATTCGCCGTGCGTACCCCGGAAAGGTGATTGCGCGGCGAAGGTTTTGCGTGTACATTATTTGATTCCTCAACCTGTCGGAGTTTTCGTGCGTTTTCATCTGCTTGTCCCGGCGTTTCTTGCCTGCACATTTCTGCTCCCCGGTCCCTGCATTGCGCAACCCACCTCAACGGAGGAAGCCGGTGAGGATTTCGCTTCCGTGTATGAGCGTCACCTGGCCGCGTCCATGGACAAGGATTTTGCATCTCCGCTCGTATCGGAACCGGGAGGGGAGAGGAAATCCGGAACACTCGCCGTGTTGTACTCGGTGGTGCTGCCCGGGATGGGGGAACTGTATGCCGATTGTTTCGACCGCGGCAAATACCCGCTCATGACCGAGGCGGCGCTTTGGCTGGGACTTCTCGGAGTCAACGCCTACGGGGATTGGGTGCAAACCGATGCCCGCAGCTATGCGCGGCAGCACGCGGGCTTCGATCCGGACGGGAAAAATGACGAGTTCTACGTGCGCATCGAGAATTACCAGGATCTCTACGATTACAACAATCAGCGCCTGATCGAGCGGCGTCTGGACGAGCTCTACCCGGACGAGGCGCAGTGGTACTGGGGATGGGACAGCGACGAGAACAGAAAGTACTACAAGGATCGCCGCATCCTGTCGGACCAGATGCACAACGCGGTGTCCTTCTTCGTCCTGGGCATGGTGGCAAACCGCATCTGGAGCGCCATACAGAGCGCCATGTTCGTACGCCGCCACAACGCGGCCCTCGAGCAGTCAAGCTGGCTTCCCGATCTGCGTCCGCAGCTCATCGCGAGAGCCGGCCGCACGGACGAGCTGCGCTTCAATTTTTCGCTGAAACTCTCGCGATAGGCCCTATGGTGCCTGCCGCAACCGGCTGTCCCGATCGCCTTTCATCAAAAGGAAATCGTAACCCGTCACACCCCGTTGCTTGTTTTGCAGCGGGATTTCGTGTACCTTTGTCTTAAATCCTCCCGCGCGGGGAGGATGTGTACAAAGGAAACCGTCGCACGTGCATCGCGCTGATTTTTCGAATACCTGCTTAGACAACACGGAACCGGTGTACCGCTACGGCGCACCGGTCTGTTGTATAGAAACCGTCGTCACTGAACACTGAATATGGAGTGATCCTATGGCCAAAATCCGTGGTGATATCAAAATTGACATAGAGAAGTGCAAAGGTTGCGAACTCTGTGTCGTTGCCTGTCCGCAGGAGGCGCTGACACTCGCCAAGGATATCAACAAGCAGGGCTATCATTATGCCGTGCTTATCGAGGATGTCTGTACCGGGTGCACCAATTGCTCTATGGTCTGCCCGGACGCGATCATCACCGTGTACCGCGAAGACAAAAAATCCGGCTCGAAAGTCCCCGTAGCGGAGATCCGCAACGTCACCGGCGATATCCGTATCCAGGTGGGCGTTGAGGAAGCCGCACAGAACTGAACCGGCGCTTCCCGTGACATTAATTCGAACAATCCGCGCATAGCCTGACAAGGAGTTTACCAATTATGGGTGAATTACGACTGATGAAGGGAAACGAAGCGCTCGCAGAAGCGGCGATTCGTGCCGGAATGGATGCCTATTTCGGCTACCCCATCACACCGCAGTCCGAAGTTCTCGAATACCTTACCCGCGAAGCGTATAATCGCACGCAATGCACTATTCTTCAGGCGGAAAGTGAAATCGCCTCCATCAACATGGTGTACGGCGCGGCCGGTGCCGGCCAGCGCGTCATGACCACCTCATCCAGCCCCGGCATCAGTCTCATGCAGGAAGGCATTTCCTACATTGCCGGTGCCGAACTGCCCTGCCTTCTTGCCAATGTCAATCGCGGCGGCCCCGGTTTGGGGACCATTCAACCGTCGCAGGGTGATTATTTCCAGTCGGTCAAGGGTGGGGGACATGGCGACTACCGTCTCATCGTTCTCGCTCCCGCCACCGTTCAGGAAATGGCGGATTTCGTGCTGGATGGCTGGTTGCTCGCGGAGAAATACCGCAATCCCGTTCTCATCCTCACGGACGGGGCGCTGGGACAGATGATGGAAAAAGTGGAATTACGCGATCAGGAGCCACGCGGTAATCGTCCCGTACCCTCCTGGGCGACCGTCGGCAAGGATGCCGGTCGCGAGCGCAACATCATCACTTCGCTGTTCATTCAGCCGGAACAGATGGAACAGGTGAACTTGCGTCTGCAAGCCAAATACCGCGAGATCGAAAAGAATGAGATTCGCGTCCAGGAAATTGAAACCGCCGACGCCGATTTCGTTCTGGTTGCATACGGACTTTCAGCCCGCATCAGCCGCAAGGTCGCCGAAATCCTCCGCGCCGAAGGCATAAAGGTCGGACTCATCCGGCCCATCACACTCTGGCCGTATCCCTATCAAACCATCGCCGACGCTGCCGCACACGCGAAGGGCTTTTTCGTGCTCGAACTCAACGCCGGACAAATGGTCGAAGACGTGCGCCTCGCCGTCAATGGTCGTTGCCCTGTCGAGCAGTACGGCCGTATGGGCGGGATCATTCCCTCGCCCGAGGAAGTGGCGGAGGTCGCCAGGAAGATGTACTCGAAACTCTAGGAGACGACACAGATATGGAACACACCCAGGAAATTGAACACAACTACGAAGGGCTGGATGTCGTCTGTGAACGTCCCTCCACCCTCGTTGACGCGCGCATGCACTACTGCCCCGGCTGCGGCCACGGCGTGGCGCATCGCATCATCATGGAAGCGGTACAGGAACTTGGCATTCAAAGCAACACCGTCGGAGTCGCTCCCGTCGGTTGCTCCGTTTTCGCCTATCACTACATGAACATCGACATGCAGGAAGCAGCGCACGGACGCGCTACGGCCGTGGCCACCGGCATCAAGCGCTGCCTGCCCGACAAATACGTCTTTACCTATCAGGGTGACGGCGATCTCGCAGCCATCGGTACGGGCGAGACACTGCATACCGTCAACCGCGGCGAAAATATTCTCATCGTCTTCATCAACAACGCCATTTACGGCATGACCGGCGGCCAGATGGCTCCGACCACACTGATCGGCCAGAAGACTTCGACATCGCCGTACGGTCGCGAAACGCAGTTCAACGGCAATCCGCTGAAAATCACCGAACTGCTTGCCATGTTGCCCGGTGCGTTCTACGTTACGCGCCAGGCGGTGAATACGCCGGTGAATGTGCGCAAGGCAAAAAAAGCCATCATGAATGGCTTCAAATGGCAGGCCTTGAAAAAAGGTACCTGCTTCGTCGAAATCGTGTCCAACTGCCCGACAAACTGGGGTATGAAGCCCGTCGAGTCCAACAAATGGCTCGAGGAACACATGCTCCCGTTCTTCCCGCTGGGCGATCTGAAAGTACCGTCAAAGGAGGATCTCGAGAATGGTTGAGGAAGTGATTTTCGCAGGCTTCGGCGGCCAGGGTGTACTGTCCATGGGACAGGTGCTCTCCTACGCCGGCATGATCGAGAACCGTGAAGTGTGCTGGATGCCGTCCTACGGACCTGAAATGCGCGGCGGTACGGCAAACTGCATCGTTACCATCAGCTCCAATGAAATCAGCAGCCCCATTATCGGGCGCTTCGACACCGTCGTTGCCTTGAATCAGCCGTCGCTGGACAAATTCCAGGATGCCGTCAAACCCGGCGGCACGCTGATCTACGACAGCACCAACATCATCGATCCTCCCACGCGCACGGATGTGGATATCGTTCCCATTCCGGCGAGCGAGGAAGCGGTGAAGTTGAAAAACACCAAAATCATGAACATGATCGTGCTGGGGGCCTTCATCGAGAAACGGAAAACCGTACAGATTGCCACCGTTCTCGAAGCATTGAAAAAAGTGCTGCCCGAGAGGCACCATCATCTCATTCCACTGAACGAGACCGCCCTCTTGCGTGGCGCCGAACTCGCCCAGTCTTCTGTACCGGTCGCGTAAAGCGAGCAGTAGTTCTGTGAAGAAGGCGGAGGAACAATCTCCGCCTTTTTCCGTTCAAAAAGGCTGTGCTGCCCGAAAAGGGATGCGATTTCGCATTGTTCCCGGTCATTTTCTTCCGTAAGATGGTGGTGTGTAACATTTGGCTGTGTAATGTGTTGTTCTGATATGATGCGACGTTCTACCGCCACGACCACTCTCTTCTTCCTCCTGACGCTCACCATCGCGGCACAGCCCGCGCGTTTCGCTACGCTGTCGCACGACTTCGGTGAAATGGGACAGAATGAGGCTCGCAGCTTCGTGTTCCTTGTCACCAACACCGGGGCGGACGTCCTGCGTCTCACGCCCCCGCGCGCCAGTTGCGGCTGCACCGCGGTGCTGCTGAGCCAGTCGGAATTGCAGCCGGGGGATTCCGCCCGCATCGAAGTGGAATTTCGCAGTGGCCCCGCCATGCTCGGGCCCGTGAATAAATCCGTCCAGGTGGGGCATCTCGTCAACGGCAAGGAGCGCGAGCTCGCCACTTTGCGTATTCAGGCGGACGTGGTCGGCATTGTGCGCTACGATCCCGGTATGATCGAGTTTCGTAGCGTCCTGGGGAAGGAATTCCGCAGCACAGTCCGGCTCATTTCCCGAAGTGAGCAGCCAATTCGTATAACGGAAATCACCCCGGCGCTGATGATGTATGCGGACAGCTCCGACGGCAATACCTATCATGTGGACCATGTGGTGGCGATGCCTTTCGAGGATGTGCGTGTCAAGCCCTCTGCGGAAGAAATCCCTCCCGGCGGGGAAGTGGAACTCGAGTGTGTCTTTACACTCAGGAACAAGGGACAGCTCAACGGCGCCATTCGCGTCGCTCTGGACCGTTCGGAAATTCGCATCCCGGTAGTGGGCGTCATCCTCCGGTCAGGCCCGTAGCTCCCGCGGAGGAGAAGGAAAGGCCCCATTGTCAGAAAAAACCGGAATCGTTATATTTACATATTGATCACAATTTGAACTGGAGATTGTTCAATGAGAACCGCCTCAACCCTGATAGCAGCAGCCCTGCTCATCTTCGGACTCTCCGCCACCGCGCACGCGCAGGCGACGGACAACTCGTGCTTCGCACTCGAAGGCACTTCGGATTACTATTTTGGTGAAATAGATCAAAACGCCACCGTCGAACATACCTTCGTTTTCAAGAACAATTGCGACCGTGTCATCGAAATCGGTTCCGCCCGCGCAAGCTGTGGCTGTACCGCGGCCGTCATTTCGGAGAATTCCATCGCTCCGGGCAAGGAAGCCAAGATTCAGGTCAAGTTCACCCCGCCGAAAGGCACACGCGGCCGTACCACCAAAACAGTGAGTGTGTACCTCAAAGACGAGCAGCAGCCGCATACCGTCATCCGCTTCTCCGCGACCGTACAAACCGACATTGACGTACAGCCGCAGTACATACAGCTCATGGGCGGCGAAGTCGGCAAGGAAATCAGCGGCGTGACGACTGTCAAGAATGTCTCGCAAAAAGAGTTGAACATTGCCGACGTCAGCGTGAGCATGACCACCTATGCCGACACGTCCGGCACGGGCAATGTTGTGGGCCTGCCCCTTACCAACGCGCGCGTCTCACCGGAGCGCTTCACGCTCAAGGCCGGCGAGAGCAGAGACGTGACGGTGTTTGTCACTCCGCAGTACAAAGGTCAGATCAGCGGTGCCGTGCGCCTCAAAGCCGGCGATAACGAGGGCATGATTCAGGTGTTCGGCGTCATTCGCGATGCCACACCGAACCTGCAGCGCAGCGACGCCGGACAAATGTTGAATTCGGCACCCGGACGGTAACGACACCAAGGAGAAAGGATGAAGCGAATTATCCCCGAATACACCGCGCTGATTGATATCATTCAGGACGCTCTGGACAAGGAAAAAGATGCGCAGGCCTTTTATCTGGAGGCCGCCGACATGGCACAGGCCGCCGAGGTGCGCGATTTTCTCCTCGAAATGGCGGAGATGGAACGAAGTCACACCGAGTTGCTCTCCCGCAAACTGGAAGCGCTGAAATCCAATCAGGTCGTGATGGACGGCATACTTTCCAGCTTCGAAGACGATCCGCGTCCGGACGAAGCGGAGTAACGAGGTCATTCCGTACTACGCACAGCGGCTCCCGAGTGGAGCCGCTGTTGTTTTATGCGCGTGCGTGCGGATGCCGCCGGCCAGCTCGCGGTTTCCCGGGATGGAGATGACGCACGGTTCCGGGGCTGCGTCGCGGCGCAATGCGGTGATTCGAGGCGTCGTTCATCCTTGCCCGCTCCGGGCTGTACGCGCACGCTGTGGGGTGTCGCTTGTGTTTCAGGCGACTTTCGTATATTTATATCGTGGAAAGACATGCGACTTTCCACAGCCTCCGCAGTCCACACGAAATGCCCCCACGGGGAAGAACGGATCTCACAAATACATGCGCAGACACACGACGATTGTACCTCCTCACCGCCGCGTTGACGCTCCTGTTTCCTCCATTCCCTCGTCGTTCTGTACAGTGCGTCCGATGAATGTATCGGCGACGTCAACACCGCACGCTGACGAACACGTTCAGTGCTCCACCCGCGTGTATCGGAGCCGTCCGTTGAAGAGCGCAGCGGCGCAATCCATTCGTCCGCTCGACCGCTTTCCGGCCGGGTCAAGGGCTGCTGCCGAACGTAACCGTACGCTCATGGATATGACTACTCATTTCTTCACAATACGATGACACACTATGATCGAAAGCCCAGCCATCCGCGCCCGTGATGTCGACGACATGCTTACGCGGTATCATTTCTCAAGCGAAACCCGCCGTATTATCGAGGAGGAACATCTGCTTCCACCGGCGCTGTTGCATCGCCTGCATTTGAATTTCGCGGAGCAGTCGCGCTTCTTTCGTACCGATGCCTACTACTTTTCAGGGAAGACCTATTACAACGGACTCGCCGGTTTCCGGGAGATTATCGGCGTGCTCACAGCGAATGGCATTGAAATCGGCGATATCACAGAGCGCGAATTCTTCATCGAAGTGTACCGTTTTCTCGCCACCAAGCACGTGCTGAACTCCATCGACTGGAGTAATTACGAGGAAGACACGATGTATCAGCTGGTCTTTCCCCAGCCCGGAATGATTCCCCGTGACGAAGTACAAAAGTACATCAACGCTGCCACGGATGAAGAGCGCCGCATGGTCGTCGAGGAGTACACCCGGAAGACGAATCCGCACGACGGCAAGCAGATGCTCAACAAGCCATGGTTCCTCAATGACGATGGCCAGTTGGAAATCCTGCAGGGCTGCCAGCATAAATATCCGCCCATCGCGCTGATCTTCGATCAATTCACCCAGAATTGCTTCGCCTTCTGCACCTATTGCTTCCGGCATGCGCAGGTGCGCGGGGATGAGGACATGTTCGTGCAGGACGACGTTGAACAATTGCTCATGTATCTCCGTCAGCACAAGGAGATTACCGACATTCTGATCACGGGAGGTGATGGCGGTTTTATTCACTATGATCGCCTTGCCGAGTACGTGCTACCGTTGCTGTCGGATCCGACCTTGGCGCATATACGCACGCTGCGCTTCGGTTCACGCGCGTTGACCTTCCATCCGGAACTGCTTCTGACCGACGAATTCGAGAACATCCTCTCGTTGCTGCAGCAATGTGTGGATAGTGGCGTGCAGGTCATCTGGGTGGCGCATCTGTCTACGCCGCGCGACATACTCAATCCCGGGACCATTGCGGCGATACGTCGCCTGAAGGCGCACGGAGTCGCGATCAGGAGTCAGAGCCCCATCATGAAGCACATCAGTCTGTTCACGCATCCGGACGGGACGGTGGACATCGACCGTTCAGCGCAAAACTGGATAGACCTCGGCAATCTGCTCGGCATGCTCGGTGTGGGATTCCACTCCATGTACTGCGCGCGACCCACCGGCGAGCACCATTACTTCACCGCGCCGCTTGCCGACATTCACAAGATTTTCAGCAAGGTGTACAAATCTCTGTCGTCGGTCAACCGTCCGTCGCGCTACATCACCATGACCTCGTCGGCGGGCAAAATATCCCTCCTCGGCACCGCGGAGGTGAACGGAGAGACGGTCTTCGCCCTGAAATTCAACGAAGGGCGCAATATGGACTGGATGGACCGGGTGTATCTCGCGCGTTACGACGAACAGGAGAACACCATAGAGAAGCTCTTGCCGTATCAGGGCGAGAAGCATTTCTACGAGGACGAATGTGAGGAGATTGAGCGTCGTCTCGAGGCAGCACTGCGACACGAAATGGCCAGGGCCGGCAACAATGATCAATAAAATTGTATCCTCGGCCGCGGCCGCTGTAGCCGACGTCTTCGATGGAGCTACGGTGCTCATCAGCGGTTTCGGTGAAGCGGGCAGTCCCATCGAACTGATTCACGCGCTGGTGGATCGGGGAGCCCGGGAACTGACCATCGTCAGCAACAATACCGGCAGTGGTCATGTCGGTCTCGCCTCTCTGATCGAACAGGGCTGCGTTCGGAAAATGATCTGTTCCTTTCCCAAGACGGCGAACTCCGTGGTCTTCCCCGCATTGTATGAGCGCGGCGACATCGAGCTCGAACTCGTTCCGCAGGGCACCATGGCTGAGCGCATCCGTTGCGGCGGTGCGGGGATACCCGCGTTCTATACGCCGACCTCTGTGAACACACCTCTGGCCGAGGGAAAGGAACATCGCGATTTTGATGGTGTACCGCACGTGCTTGAACATGCCATTCGCGCGGATTTTGCTTTGGTGAAATGCAGACGTGCCGATCGGTACGGAAATCTCGTGTATAACAAGACAGCACGGAATTTCGGCCCGGTGATGTGTACCGCCGCCCGGGTGACGGTCGTGCAGGCCGGCGAGGTCGTTGATGTCGGAGTGATCGATCCGGAATGTGTCGTGACACCCGGAATTTTCGTGCAGCGCGTGGTGCATGTCGCCCATCCGCAGGATGAATCCACACTCGTCGCCGAAGGCAGGAGGTACCCATGAACGACAAACACGTTGGCTGGGACATGCGCGACGTCGCCCGCAATGTTGCCCATGATATTCCCGACGGCTCCTATGTCAATCTCGGCATAGGTATTCCGGAGCTTGTGGCGGGTTTTGTACCCGAAGGACGCGAACTCCTGTACCACACCGAGAACGGTCTGCTGGGAATGGGCCCCGCAGCGGAAACGGGGAAGGAAGACCCCGAGCTTATCAACGCGGGCAAGAAATGCATCACCGCTCTGCCCGGCGCGTGTTACTTCCACCATGCCGACAGCTTCATGATGATACGCGGCGGGCACATCGATTACTGCGTGCTCGGCGCGTACCAGGTGTCCCAGGAAGGCGATCTGGCCAATTGGTCCACAGGGGAGCCCGGCACTGTACCCGCTGTGGGAGGCGCCATGGATCTTGTCGCCGGCGTGCGCAACATTTTTGTCATCACCCAGCACTGCACCAAGTCCGGTGAATCCAAAATCGTGCGTAGGTGCAGTTATCCGCTGACAGGCAAGGGTGTGGTGACACGCATCTATACCAATTACGCCACTCTGGATGTGCGCGAACGACGACTGTTCGTGCGCGAACTCGCACCCGGCGTGGATATGGATTTCCTCCGCGGCGTGACGGCGGCGGAGCTGCATGAAGCAACCGCGTCAGCACGCGCGTAGATCTGAGAGACACCATGACAACGAACAACAGTGAAGCCATCTACACCAAGGCCTGCGAAGTGCTTCCGGGTGGTGTAAGCCGAAACACCGTGTACCGCCGTCCCCATCCGCATTACGTGGAACACGCGGCCGGTTGCCTGATCACCGATATCGAGGGAGTGACGCGCCTCGATTTCGCAAACAACATGGCGGCGCTGATCCACGGCCACGCGCATCCGGCGATTGTGGAAGCGGTGACCGCACAACTGCAGCGCGGAAGTGCCTATACGATGGCTTCGGGTATAGAGGTCGATTTTGCGGAATTATTGCGGGATCGAACTCCGGGATTCGAAATGCTGCGCTTCGTGAATTCCGGCACCGAAGCCGTCATGGCAATGATCAAGGCCGCCCGCGCTTTTACGGGACGTCCAAAAATCGCGAAAGCGGAAGGGGCGTATCATGGCACCTACGATTTCGCCGAAGTCAGTCAGGTGGCCAATCCCGGAAATTGGGGCGATATCAGCAATCCGAACAGCGTACCGTTGGCCTTCGGCACCCCGCAGGGCGTACTCGATGATGTGGTGATTTTTCCGTACAACGATGTCGAGCGGACCCTGGCCATACTCGACCGCCACGCCGGGGAACTCGCCTGCGTACTCATCGACCCCGTGCCGCATCGCGTGGGTCTGGTCCCCGGCACCGCTGATTTTGTCGAAGCGCTCCATGCCTGGACCCGTCGCAACGACGCGCTGCTGTGCTTCGATGAGGTGGTAACCTTCCGTGTTGCCTACGGCGGCGCACAGGAGAGGTACAGTGTCCGTCCCGATTTGACCGCACTCGGTAAAATTATCGGCGGCGGCTTCCCTGTTGGCGCACTTGCCGGACGTGCGGATGTCATGCAGGTGCTCGATCCGCGCCAGGCGAAGTTGCCCTTCCCGCATTCCGGTACGTTCTCCGCCAATCCGATCACCATGACCGCCGGCTACACCGCTATGACGCTCTTCGATCACGCCGCGGTACAGCGTCTCAACGCCCTGACCGCACAGGCCATCGGGCGCATCGAGGAAGCGATTCGATTGGCGAACGTCCCGGTTTCCATTACCGGCGCAGGTTCCATGTTCCGAATGCACCTTTCCGAGGTAGCGCCGGCCACCTATCGCGAAGCGTGGCAACCGAAAGAGACGCAAAAAGTGATCGAAGAACTCCTGGAATTCATGTACACCGAGGAGCACATCCTCATGATCAACACCTTTGCCTGTATGTTTTCCACCGTGATGGGAACGGCAGAGGTGGACCGCCTCGCTGAAAGCCTCCTCCGCACGTTTCGTGCGCTGAAACCGAACATCGATGCCGTCGCCCGACGGGCAGGAGAATCGCATTCATGAAAGACGTCTATATCTGCGATGCCATTCGCACGCCCATCGGACGCCACGGCGGCGCACTCGCAACCGTTCGGCCGGACGATCTCGCCGCTGCGGTACTCCGCGGTATCCTCGACCGCAATCCTTCCTTACCGCACGACCGCATCAGTGACGTCATTCTCGGCTGTGCCAATCAGGCAGGGGAGGACAACCGCAATGTGGCCCGCATGGCGGTGTTGCTGGCCGGCTTGCCTGACAGCGTACCCGGCATGACCGTGAACCGCCTCTGCGGTTCAGGAATGGATGCGGTGGGGCGTGCCGCGCAGGCCATTCGTGCGGGTGAGGCGGATGTGGTGCTGGCGGGAGGCGTCGAGAGCATGAGCCGCGCGCCGTTCGTTATCGGGAAGGCAGCGGAGGCCTTCTCCCGTAACGTGCAGATGTACGACACCCACCCGGGATGGCGCTTCGTCAATCCATCCCTCGAGACGCTGTATGGTACGGATTCCATGATGCAAACCGCACAGAATCTGGCGACCGACTTCGACATCTCGCGCGAAGATCAGGATGCTTTCGCGTTTCGCAGCCAGGAAAAAGCGGCAGCGGCGCAAACTGATGGCCGCCTCGCGGATGAAATCATTCCGATCACCATCCCTCAATCCAGAGGCAACGCCCTCTGCGTCGATCGCGACGAGCACCCGCGTGCGACGTCCATGGAAAAACTCGCCACGCTCAGATCGCTGAGCGGACCAGCGGGAAGTATCACCGCAGGTAATTCTTCGGGCATTAATGATGGCGCCGCGGCTCTGTTGCTCGCATCGGAAGACGCGGTCAGGAGCTACGGACTTACCCCACGAGTAGTCGTACGGGGAATGGCCGTCGCTGGAGTCCCTCCGCGCATCATGGGTATCGGACCCGTACCGGCGACGAAGTCGCTTCTCGCCAGGCTCGGCATGGCACTCGGGCAGATGGATGTGATCGAGCTCAACGAAGCCTTCGCCGCGCAGGCCCTGGCCTGTCTGCGCGTACTTGATATACCCGACGACGATGCACGTGTCAATCCCCGAGGCGGCGCTATAGCGTTCGGTCATCCGTTGGGCATGAGCGGTGCGCGGCTGATCGTCACAGCCACGTCGCAATTGGTGCATACCGGTGGCAGAAATGCCCTGTGCACCATGTGCATTGGCGTTGGGCAGGGGATTGCCATGGTGATCGAACGGGTGTAGTACCGCCGGCTCCGTCGCGTTCAGAGAGAGCGTGTCGGGCGCTCAGAACACGATGTCCTGATCGGCTAATTTTCTTTCCGACCCGCCGCGGTTCGTCGTGATGTCATGTGGGCGCACGATCGGAGGGGATGGGAGACTCGTTTCCCCGATACCCGAAGATTGTTCCGATGGGACTTACCCTTCATCCCCGCGCCCAGGGCAATGCTAACTGTCGGACTCGGTGCGGACCGTACGGTCCCCAGCGCAGAGTCGTTGTGTCTCTGTCAGGAGTGTCGCACGTGAACCGAGGTCAAAGTCTGACCACGGACAGACGAAAACTCTACGACCGCGGCATCTCCGTCCGCACCTGCGGAAGGCAGCGGCCCTGCGCACAGAGGTGGTTTCCGACGTGCTGCATTGTGGATTCACCCCCGATTTCGGTATCTTACTGAATTACTCACGGAACTTCTCCGTAACTTTTTCGCGCATGATTACGAAATACGGTCTCGACGTTGCCATTCCACTGATCGTCATCAGTCTCGCACTGATCGGAGGGGCGTTTTTGATTTCCCTCACCCCTCTGCGGGTGTTGATGCTCATTGTAGGCATCGGAACACTGGCCTTTACGCTCAATTTCTTCCGTGACCCCGACCGCACAACCCCGGACGTCGAAGGCGGCGTGATTTCCCCGGCGGACGGCAAAGTCGTGAGTATCGCTGTCGTTGATGCTCCGGAGTATCTCGAAGGACGCGCGATGCAGGTGTGCATTTTCATGTCGCCGCTCAATGTGCATGTCAATCGCTTTCCGGTGGACGGGATCGTGGAGTACGTCCGGCATTACGAAGGAAAATTCATGGCTGCGTGGGAGGATAAATCGAGCGATCTCAACGAGCGCACTCTGATTGGGGTGAATACCGGCACGTATCGCCTGCTCTTCAAACAGATTGCGGGGTTCGTGGCACGGAGAATCGTCTGTCCGCTCTCGCCCGGCGATACCGCGCGGGTTGGGGAGCGTTTCGGTATGATAAAATTTGGAAGCAGGGTGGACGTCCTGATGCCCGAAGATGCGGAAGTACAGGTACGGTTGAATCAGCATGTGACGGCCGGAGAAACCGTCATCGCTGTTGTCAGGCGCTGAACACGAGGCATACCGCGTGAAAATCCGTCTCAGCAGATCCATTGTTCCGAATCTCTTCACGGTGCTGAATATTTTTTTCGGCTTCATGTGCATGATTCATGCCTTGCAGGGCAAATATGTGCTGGCGGCCTGGTATGTCATCCTTTCGGCGATATGCGATTCACTCGACGGCTTTATGGCCCGTCTGACGCATTCGGCAAGTGAGTTCGGTGTGGAACTCGACTCGCTGGCCGACGTGGTGAGTTTCGGTGTCGCGCCCTCGTTTCTGTTGTACTCTCTCGTGCTTCACGACTACGGAGCGTTCGGCGCCCTCGTTGCGGCGCTTCCGCTGATACTGGGCGCCTTGCGGCTCGCACGCTTCAATGTGCAACTGGTGGGATTTTCGAAAGAGTACTTTACGGGAATGCCCATACCACTCTCCGCGTTGACCCTGATCTCCTATGTTCTCTTTTTTCATCCTCAGGAGGTCGTTGCCAGCGAGCAACTTCGCATCGGTCTTATCGCGCTCACCGTCGCCTGCGGTATTCTCATGGTCAGCACCATACGGTATCCGGTCATACCCCGCATCTCCATCGGGGCATTCCGCGAAAAACCTTTCGCGATGAGCGCCTTCGCCATCGGTGCTCTCGCCGTACTTGTCTCGCTCGGCAAACTCCTCTTTCCGGTGCTCATGCTCGTTATGATCAGCGGACCGTTTTTTGCCACGGGGCGCCTCATCCGGCGCGGCCATGCGCGCTATTATTCCGTTTCCGACGACAACGACGACGAACATCACATCACAGCTGATTCGAACTGATACAGGAACGTCATGTACAAGGCAGTCATTACCGTGAAACTCCGTCCTTCCATCCTCGATCCGGAGGGCAAAGCCATAGAGCACGCGTTAACTTCGCTGGGCCATACGGCGCTCGGGGGCGTACGCGTGGGGAAACATATCGAACTGAACGTCGCCGCTGCTGATCAGGCGCAGGCCGCGCAACAGGTGGAGGAAGCCTGTCGCAAACTGCTGGCAAACACGGTGATGGAAGATTATTCATTCACTCTCACCGAAATCTGAGGACGCACGATGTCCAGGCTCACTTTTGGTGTCGTGGTTTTTCCCGGTTCGAACTGTGATCATGACGCATATCACGCGGTGAAACACGTTCTCGGCCAGAACGCCGAATTTCTCTGGCATAAGGAAAGCGATCTCAAGGGGGCCGATGTCATCGTGCTCCCCGGCGGCTTCTCCTACGGGGATTACCTCCGTTGCGGAGCGATATCCCGCTTTTCTTCCATTATGAAGGAAGTGGTGCGCCACGCCGAACGTGGCGGACACGTTATCGGCATCTGCAATGGGTTTCAGATACTCACCGAGGCGGGACTGCTGCCCGGAGCGCTGTTGCGCAATGAATCCCTGCATTTTGTCTGCCGTGATGTGCACCTGCGTGTAGAGAATTCCGATACGGCCTTTACCCGAGCTTTTTCGAGCGGACAGGTCATGAGAATTCCCGTTGCTCATGGCGAAGGAAATTTCTATACTGATGAGGATACGCTCAAACAGATCGAGGACGCCGGACAGGTGATCTTCCGCTATGTACAGGCCGACGGCACCGTGCATACCGACGCGAATCCCAACGGCTCACGCAACAATATCGCCGGGATAATCAACCGGCAGGGCAACGTCCTCGGGATGATGCCGCATCCCGAACGCGGGATGGAAGACATTCTCGGATCCACCGACGGCATCGGTGTGTTCGCTTCACTGATCACGACGTTGACGGGCGCTGTCCCGGTTCAATAACAGGAGGTTATCATGTTCGGCAATATCGGTGGATGGGAAATTCTCATCGTCGTTCTTCTCATCCTCATTTTCTTCGGTGCGAAAAAAATTCCCGAGCTCGCCCAGGGCCTCGGCAAAGGAATCAAGGAATTCCGCAAGGCGGCAAAGGACATCCAGGACGACATCAGTCTCGACGAGAAAAAACTCGACGAGAAGAAATAGGCGTCGGCTACGGGCAAGCACCCTTGCGTGCTGTTCAGAGGGTGTCCCGGACCTCGCAGGAGAGGTCAGTGCCGCAAACCGGCGTTCTGTCGGGTGTGTCTCTGGCAGGGCAGCACACGCGGAGCGAGCGCCCGGACACGAGAGTACGGTAGGCGACGTTGTGCGACGGGGAGAAATTGTATACTTCACGATGAATGAACACCGAGCTACGGAATCTTGCCTGGCGCGTCTCCGGAGCGCTTTGGTCGCGATCGAGCGGCAGCGCGCGCTGAACGCGTTCATCGAGGTATTCGGGAAAGATGCTTACGCGCAGGCGGCGGCTGCCGACACGCATCCTCCGGCGGGCACCGCTTCTCCGGTGTCCGGCATGCTGCTCGGCATCAAGGACAACATCAGCATACAAGGGAAGGCCTGCACCGCGGCCTCGCGCATACTGCAGGGCTACTGTGCCCCCTTCGACGCCACCGTGATTACGCGGCTGCGTGAGGCGGGTGCCGTGTTCGTGGGGCGGTGCAATATGGACGAATTCGCCATGGGATCGAGTGGCGAGACTTCGGCGTACGGTGCGACGCGCCATCCCTTCCTCGATACCAGAGTGCCGGGGGGCAGCAGCAGCGGTTCGGCGGCGGCTGTAGCGGCGGGATTGGTTGATGCCGCTCTCGGCAGTGATACAGGCGGCTCTATTCGCCAACCGGCCGCCTTCTGCGGTGTCGTCGGGATGAAGCCCTCATGGGGACGGGTCTCGCGCTATGGTCTCATCTCCTTCGCGCCCTCGTTCGAACAGATCGGCCCCATCGCGCGCAGTGTGCGCGATGCCGCGGCGCTTCTGCTCGTCATGGCCGGTGAAGACGCGAACGACGCCACGACCGCCGCACGTACCGTCCCGGATTATCCCGCGGCCTGTGATCGCGGTGTCGCCGGCTTGCGTTTTGGCATTCTCGATTACGGGAAAAATGACAGCGATGATCCGTTCACCGGCGCCGCGCTTTCCCGTTCTGCGCAGGCGCTTCGGCAACAGGGCGCGTCGCTCCATCCCGTTCATGTGCACTATCTCGACGCAGTGCTTCCGGTGTATTACGTCATCGCGAATGTGGAAGCCGCGGGCAATCTGGCGCGCTATGACGGAATGCGCTTTGGCGCACGCCGTGCGGGCGCGCACTTCGAGGAGGCCATACGGAATGCGCGCACGGAGGGATTCGGTGCCGAAGTGCGCAGACGCCTGCTGCAGGGTGCGTGGATACAGGGTGATGGCCGCCAGGACGAGCACTATCAGCGAGCGCAACGTGTGCGCACAGTGCTGCGGGAGGAATGGGAGAGAGTGTTTGATGTGGTGGACGTCGTTCTTACACCAGTCACGAAGGGCCCGCCATTCATGACGGGGGAGCGCAGCAGCGCGATGGCTATGCGCGCTTCCGACGAGTGTACCGCTGTCGCGAATGTAGCCGGCCTGCCTGCGATGAGTCTGCCGCTGCCGCCGACGCCGGAAGGATTCCCTTGCGCTGTGCAACTCCTCGCGAGACCTTTCGGTGAAGAAGACTTGTTCGCTGCGGCTGCCGCGATAGAGCGCGCCTGCCCCGCTGCGGAAGGATGGGGAGCATGATGCCCATGTCAGACGGGGGCGCATTGCCGCATCCTACCGTACGGATATACACCGATTTTGACGGGACCATCACCCCGGACGATATCGGCGCGCTGCTGTTTCGGCGGCTGTGCGGTGATTCGGTGTTCGATGCGATTACCGCACAGTGGTCCGACGGTCAATACACCGGTGTCGAGATGTACACCCGCCTCGCCGCCTCCGCGACTCCCGCCGGCGAAAGCATTCTCACTGACCTGTTGGTCGATCACGACATCGATCAGAGCTTTCCCGCCTTCGTGCAGTGGTGCGATGCGCACGGCTATCCCGTGACTATTCTGAGCGATGGTTTTGATGCGTACATTGAACCCATGCTTGCGCGCCGCGACCTCCGGCTTTCCGTGCGTTGCAATACACTACGCTTCGAACACCAGCGCGTGATCATGGAATTTCCGTTTGCGGATGAGCGTTGTTACCGGACGGCGAACTGCAAAGCCCATCACGTCGCCTTGCTTTCCCGCGACGAGGACCTCGTGGTGTATGTGGGCGACGGACGTTCGGACTTCGAAGCCGCGGCCATGGCGGATCTTGTTTTCGCACGCGGATTGCTCGAAACGCATTGTCAGATGGAGAATATCACCTTTCGACGGTTTTCGACATTCAACGACGTACGCATCATACTGTCCGGCCTCATCAGCCAGGGCAAACTGCGACGGCGCAAGCGTGCCGAACTGCTGCGCAGGCAACTATGGACGAGCGGCTGACGGGCCGATACAATGGAGCGCACCATGAATGAACCACTGCTACACCCCGGCGCGACGGCGGAACTGTCGCCGAAGCAAATTCTCAAACATGCGGGGCTGTTTCTTCTGACGCTGATCACGACAACGGTGTCGGGCATGCTTTGGCAAAACAAAACAGATTTGTCGGATATCGCAGTAGGGCTGCCCTATGCCTTCGCGGCGCTGTTCATTCTCACCTGCCACGAGTTCGGACACTATTTCGCCGCACGCAGGCACCGCGTCCGTACCACGCTTCCGTTCTACATCCCATTGCCGCCGGTTCCGGGCATGATCAATTTCGGCACGCTGGGCGCCGTCATCCGCACACGCGAACCGATACCCGGCCGCGTTGCGCTTTTCGATATCGGTATAGCGGGTCCCATCGCGGGTTTCATCGCGTCCGTCATCATCCTCGCCCTGGGCTTTATGACGCTTCCGGGAAATGACTTTTTACTGGCCATCCATCCGGATTACGATTTCGCGATCGGCGCCTCCGCTTCGGCGGAGCATGGTCTGAGTCTGCGCTTCGGCACCACACTGCTCTACGATTTCATGCAGGCGGTGTTCGCACGACCCGGAGCCTACGTTCCCCCCATGTCGGAGATGTATCACTATCCGTTGCTCATCACCGGTTGGTTTGGCCTTCTGGTCACCGCGCTGAATTTGCTTCCCGCTGGACAGCTCGACGGAGGACACATCACCTACGCGATGTTCGGCGACGCGCAGAAATACTTCGGTCGCATCATTTTTGCCCTGCTTCTGTTTTTCGGCGGCATGGGCTTTTTTCCTTCACTGCTCGATCTTCTGGGCTTTACGGATGCGGCCCTCGGGCTCATCGCGGCCATCCCCGGCTACGAGGCGTTGTTCTGGCCCGGCTGGCTGTTCTGGGCTGTACTCATAGCCGTGTTCATCAAGATCGAACATCCCCCTGTACCGATAGATGAGGATCTGACCCCGCGCCGGAGAATGCTCGGCTGGTTCTCTTTCCTCATGCTCATCCTCTCACTTTCTCCCGCGCCGATTTACATCGGATAGGGGGAAAATCCGTCCGGGATCGCAGCGGTCATTGTTTTTCGGCGGTACCCTCCGTATGTTGAAAGAGCTTCCCGTGATTGTTGCGTACAAGCCGGGGCATGCTCCGTCGAGTTGCTCCGGCTTCATCATTCCGGAGATCCATCATATTTCACAGACTATGAAACACATGCGCATCACCTGTTTGACAGCCCTGGCGGCGCTGCTGCTGATTTCCTGCAGCAGCGACGACGCGACCGTCGATCCACCGATCACCTCGCCCTCGGTCGTTCTGCGGGATCTGAAACTTTCCGATCTCATCATCGATACGGACACGGTCAATGTCATTCCCGGGCAGGATAAATCGCCGACGGACCCGGTCACACTGCCGCTGAATGTCCGTGTGCGCGTGCTCGGCGCCGCCGCGCTGAACGAAGTGACATGCAGAGTGACTCTCGACGGCAAATCGCAGGTGCTTGCGGAGCTTCCGCTTCAGGCCGCCGGCGGCGAGATCTGGTCCGCGAACCTGCCCCTCGCCATACGCAGGGGAGATGTGGGGGATTACCGCGTGGAAGTGCACGCGATGGACCGCAACGGCTTGAACAGCAATATCGCAGTCTCCAAGGTGCGCGTGGTGTACGGGTCACAACCCCCCGTGATTCACGAGGTGTTCGCGCCGGACACGCTGGAAATTCAATCCACGGCTTTCACCGTCGTGGTCGCCGCACGTGTCTCCGATCCTTCGGGCCTGGCAGACATTAAGGGGGTGTTTTTCAATTCCTTCCTCCCCAACGGGCAACCCTCACAAGGGAATCCCTTCATTCTGCAGGACGATGGTCACGCCGGTTCCGGAGACGACGTCGCGGGCGACGGCATTTACTCGCTCCGCATCACCGTACCGCCCACGGCGATGCGCGGTGTCTATCGCTTTGAGTTCCGTGCGCTGGACTACAGCAACCTCTCCAGTAATTTGTTTATTCACACAATATTGATGAACTGATGATAAGGAACGTCTCTGTCGCGGGATGGCTCATGTTGGGTGCCGTCCTGCTCACAGGCCGAATGTACGCCCAACAGAGCCCTTTCTCCTATACTCTCGGTAAAACGCCGCAGCTCTCCGAGGATCGTCCCTCAAGCAACAGCGCGGTGGATTTCCTTCTCGACGGAAACCGCCTGTGGGTCGCCGGCGGGAAAGGCCTCGAATATACGAGCGATGGCGGAGCCAATTGGGTGCCGTTCGGATCGAAGGCACCGTTTGATCAGGAATCCATCGCAGCAATCGCAGGCAGCGGTGCTACGTTGTGGACCTCCCTCGCCGGATCCGAGAAAACCGATCAGGGTTCGATACCCAAAGGACTCGGACTCGCCGTGTCCACCGATGCCGGCGCTACGTGGAAGCGTATTGACCAGCCGATGGAGGCCAGGGAACTCTCCACCTACGACATCGCCTACGGTGGCAACACCATTAAAGCGCTAGCGGTGACTACGGATTTCAACAACATCACCTATGACATCGCCATGTCGGGACAAACGGTATGGATCGCGAGCTTCGCGGGAGGATTGCGGAAATCCACGGACGGCGGTGTCAGCTTTCAGCCCGTCGTACTTCCGCCTGATTTTCTGGACAGGATAGCGCCCACAGACACGCTCAATTTCGAGTTGTCGCCCGTCAACCGTCCGGATCTCGGCTTACGCGAAAGTCTCAATCATCGGGTGTTTTCCGTACACGCGATCGGGAACGACACGATCTGGGCGGGCACCGCGGGCGGAGTCAATCTTTCGACGGACGGCGGATCGTCCTGGCGGAAATTCTCCTTCAACAATCAGACAAGTCCGATTTCCGGAAACTTCGTCGTTGCCATCGATCACAATTACATCGGTGGAGTGCTGCATGTGTGGGCCGCGACGGTGAATGCGCTCAATCCCACCGAGTTTCGCGCCGTGAGTGTGACGAGCGATATGGGTGAAACCTGGCAAACCTCGCTTCGCGGTGAGTTCACCAATAATTTCGGTTTCAAAGGCGAGGTCGTGTATGCCGCCACGAATTCCGGCATCTACCGATCGGACGACGGCGGTAAAAGCTGGCTGGGATTTTCACGCTTCGTGGATCAGGTGAGCAGACAGGTTTCTGCGGCCCCCAATTGCTACGCCGTCACTTCGCAGGGCGACGAGGTCTGGGTGGCGAACGCCGATGGACTCATGAAAACCCGCGACGACGCGCAGCAGTTTTTTGGCACCACCTGGACCATTCTGCGCGCGGCCGATCCCGTCACCACGGCCGGAACTGTCTATGCCTACCCGAATCCTTTCGCACCCGACGACGAAGTGTGCCGCATACGGTATCGCAGCGGCAGCCGGGGCACGGTTTCGATGAAGGTCTACGATTTCGCGATGTTTCCCGTGCGCACCATACTCAATAACGCCTCACGTACGCCCGACAGCGAACACGACGAGGTGTGGGACGGGACGAACGACGCCGGCGGAAGAGCCGCAAATGGCGTGTATTACATTCAGGTCACGCTTGACGATCTCGATCCTTCGTGGACGAAAATCGTGGTGCTGCAATGAGGGAGGCAGGCTTGATGAACACCCGCACAGCAGTAATTGCTCTCATCACATTGTGTCTGACAACCGTCGCCGTGCATGCACAGGAAGGCACGGCCGGTGTGTTCACCCGCATGGGCTTCGGCGCCCGCGGGCAGGGAATGGGCAATGCGCTCTCCACCGTTATGGACGGAACGATTTCCACCTACTACAATCCCGCCCTCAGTGCTTTTCAGGAGGGATATGTCCTGCATGGCAGCTATGCCTTCCTCTCCCTGGACCGCAAATTCAATCAGGTCAGCTATACGCAGACTCTGCGCATTTACGACAAGGAAGCCGCGGTCTATGAAGCGGAACCGGGCGTACAGTCCATTTCCGGTATCTCCGTCGGCTGGATCAACGCCGGAGACGGCACGATTCAGGGCTACGACAGCGACGGCAGACCGACGGAAGAGTTGAGCGTTTTCGAGAATCAGTTCTACGTGAACTTCGGGACCCGTTTCTCCGATCGCCTCGCCGTCGGCTTCAATGCAAAATTCTACTATTCCGGCTTATACGAGGGCGTCACCTCCTCCGGCTTCGGTGTGGACGTCGGTATTCTCTATCAGCTCTCCCCGACGCTCCGCGTCGCTCTCATCGCGCAGGAACTGCTGAGCAAGTACAAATGGGATACGAGCGATTTGTACGGACCGCAGCGCGGTAACTCGACGGAGGATCCCTTTGCCCGCATCTACCGCGCCGGAATAGGGTATACACTGCCGCGCGAGTACGGTATCGTATCCGCGGAAGTGGAGATGATTGACGGAGATTCGTATCTTGGACGCGTGGGCGTCGAAGTTCCCGTCGTGAAACAGATCACTCTTCGCGGCGGTGTCGAGCGGCTGGATTTCTCCGACAAGGGTATCGATCCGCGTCCGACGTTCGGATTTTCCGTAACGCAGCCGGTTGCACAAATGGAGCCGGTCATTCATTACGCGTTTATTCTGGAACCGATCGCGCCGTCACCCACGCACGTACTGTCCTTCGCTGTGTCATTCTGATCCGGAGACCCGATGTTGCATCGCTCTGTCGTCGTCGTTTTTCTTCTCACCACACTGGCCCTTCCGTCGCAGCTCGTTGCGCAGGCCGGGGGATCCGGTTTGTCGTTTCTGAAAATCGGTGCTGATGCGCGCGCCATGGCCATGGGGGATGTGGGCGTCGTTACCTCCGACCTGGGGGCGGCCGTGTACTACAATCCCGCACTGCTGTCGGACGATGAGAACGCCTCGATCACCATCACGCATAACGAGTGGGTTCAGGATCTGAGTACGGAATATCTCGGCGTCGTGGTGCCGTTTTCGTCGTGGACGCTCGGCATACACATGGGCCTGACCAGTGTGGAGGGAATTGAAATCCGCGACCGCCCGGGAGAGGCGCAGGGGACCTTTGATTCACGAAATTTCGCCGGTGGTCTGAGCATGGCGTTCGCTCTGACAGACGGACTGGACGTAGGCATCACCGCGAAGTACGTGATGGAGAAAATTTACACGGACGCGGCGGACGGCTACGCCTTCGATTTCGGCGCGAGCATCGATCCGTTCGAAGGCGGGGATTTGCACGGCTTGCGTTTTGGCCTCGCAGTGGCGAATCTGGGAAGCATGTCCGAGTTGCGCTACGCCTCCACGACCTTACCGACGCTGCTGCGCGCGGGAGCGTCCTACGACATTCCGGTGCCCTCGCTCAGGAGCACACTGGTTGTCACCGGCGGAGTGATGTCGGTGTTCGAAGATGAAGCGACGCATGCGGCGCTGGGCGCGGAGTTCAATTATGTGAATTCCGTGTATTTCCGTGCGGGGTATCAGAGCGGCTACGAGATCAAGAACGTCTCCTTCGGCGCGGGCTTCGCCTACACGTCGCTGCGCTTCGATTACGCCTTCACGCCGTTTACCGAGAGCTTCGGCGCCGCGCACACCATCGCGCTTTCCATAAGACTCTGACGCGCGGCATGGACGCGCGGAAGCATATTTGCTTCACCTTCGCGGGCGATATTTCCCGTGATTCCCGTCTCCGCCGTTTCGCGAGCACGCTTGCAGACGCCTACCGCGTCTCCGTCATCGCCCTGTCCGACGCTCCGTCTCCACATTTGCAGGATATAGACGTCCGGAATATCCCTCCCGGTCATTCCTCATTGCGGCGCGCGCTTCCCGCGTTCTGGTTTCATGCCGCGCGGATGGCCGAGGCGCTCCGCGCAGATCTCTATGTCGCTTCCGATCTCTATACGTTGCCCGCTGCGGCACGGGCGGCCAAGGCCGCGACGGCGCCGCTGATCTACGACTCTCGTGAGCTGTACACCTCCATCGCGGCACTGCGGGGGAGAGCCCTGACACAGCGCTTTTGGTCCTTGATCGAGCGTGTGTACGCGCCGCGCGCCGACACGCTGCTCACCGTCAATACCTCCATCGCGGACATCCTTCGCGGCAGAGGGTATGGACACGTCGCCGTCGTCAGAAATGTCGCGGACTGGAAGGCGGCCGGACGCGAGAATCTTCTTCGATCCTTGCTCGACATACCGGAAAATGTTGTCGTTTTGCTGTCGCAGGGCGGCCTGCAGAAGGGGAGAGGCGCGCTGCCCATGCTCCGTGCCGTCGCGCAAGTATCAGATTGCGCCCTCGTGTTTCTTGGTGACGGACCGCTGGCGTCCGACGTGTTGCAGCATGCACGGGACAAGGGGATGGCGGAGAGGGTGTTCGTGCTGCCCGCGGTGCCGTCCGTCGAGCTGCAACGCTATACCGTTTCCGCAGATGTTGGAATCTGTCTCATCGAAGCGCTGGGAGAAAGTTACCGGCTCAGTCTTCCGAACAAGCTGTTTGAATATCTGGCAGCGGGATTACCGGTATTGGCCAGTGACGGACCGGAAATCTCCGCCGTGATCAGGGAGGCGGGAGCGGGAATCTCCGTCAATCCCGCAAACGGGCAGGCCGTGACGCAGGCCCTGCAACTCCTCGTACATGATCGGCAGCTGCGCGGTCGCTGCGCGGAGAATGCGTCCATTGCCGCGGAGCACTACACCTGGGAGAATGAAAAGGCGGTCCTTCTCGATGCCATTCGGATGCTTATCCGCCCCTGAACGAAGTGACACGCCACCGTCCGGACCCTGGGAAGCTTTGGAGTATTGTCCCTTCCTAGGAAAAACAGAAAAAGGCTTGAGCACGATGTACTCAAGCCTTTCGGTGCGGAGAGACTGGGATTCGAACCCAGGGTACCCATAAGGGCACAACGGTTTTCGAGACCGCCCCATTCAACCGCTCTGGCATCTCTCCTTTTGGGGCATCGCCTAAAAAAGACGATTTTTAAAGATACGCTAACCGCTTCAAAAACACAAAAAACTCGAAACAATCCGACGACAACAGGAAGTCACCACGAATCTGGTAGTTGATTCGGGGCAGGATCTGAGGAATTGATAGGAGACATCAAATCAATGAAAATGAAGCGTGCGGCAGCTCTAATGTACGCAATCATCACCACTGGCGTCATAGTTTTTCAAGTTGCTTTGGCTGCCGGTGCGCATTGGGGGGAGTTCGCCATGGGCGGAGCCTTACCCGGCCAGTTCCCACCCGCGTTGCGTATAGCAGCACACGTCCAGGCGGTACTGCTCGCGGGCACTGCGGTCGTCGTGCTGGCTAGGGCGGGCCTGATTCTGCCCAATTGGTCTCGAGTTTCTCGACGACTCGTGTGCTTCGTCGTTGCATTCGCGGTACTGAGCTTCGTTCTCAATCTGATCACACCAAGCGCGGGTGAACGGGCCCTCTGGGTACCGATTGCATTTCTTCTACTGATGAGCAGCGGCATCGTGGCGTTCAGAACATCATCGGACCGCCCTTCCGGTGATTGACCCTTCGCCGTAGTTGAGCGTCCCTTCGACTTCGCTCAGGGACCGCCGACACTCGCTCAGGGACCGCCGAAACCCCGCTTGACAGTGAAGCTGTTTACGGACTATATTTGGTCTTACAAGGAGTGCCGATATGAAACTCTCTCGACAGATCAAACCCATAAGCTACCTGAAAGCGCATGCTGCGGAAATCGTACGCACCATGTCCGTGCAAGAGGGACCCCTGATCATCACCCAGAACGGCCAAGCCAAGGTTGTGTTGCAGGATATCGAAAGCTATGAGCAAATTCAGGAGACAATGGCGCTGCTGAAGATTCTTGCTCTCGGCACGCGTCAGGTTGAGGAGGGCAGGGTGCAGCCCGCTGGAGAAGTCGTCCAGCGCCTCCGGAGCCGGAGCAAGAATCGCTGATGTCCCTCCGGGTGTTTCTGACCGACGATGCGTCTCGCGACCTGGAGCGCTTGTACGATTACATTGACTCCCACGACGCGCCGGGAAAAGCGGATTACGTGCTTGATCAAATAGAAAAGTGTTTTTCCAAGCTCGCTGAAAACCCGGAGCGTGGTGCCTATCCTAAAGAATTGCTGGCCACAGGGCTTCGCGAGTACCGGGAGATTTATTTCAAACCATATCGGATTATTTATCGAATCATATCCGACGAGGTTTTCGTTATGGTGATTGGCGATGGCCGCCGTGATATGCAGGCGGTGCTACAGCGGCGATTACTCCAAGCCTGAATCCTGTAGGCATGCGGGAATCCTCCCACATTCACGATAGTTGACCCTTCGTCTCTTCATTCGAACGTGAGAAGGGAGTTCAGCCGCAAGGCCGGATGCAGAATATGCCGGACCGTATTGAAGTCAACCCCGGTAATTTCTCACCCCACCCACCTCTCCACATCCGTCATCAGGAATTCCTCCACTGGTATTCCGTCGCCGTCGACGAGCAGCATGCGGTCGGGATGGAAGGCGGCGTTGAAGCGCTCCATGCCGGGGAGTGTGTCGCGAACGCGTCCGCTTCTGAACGGCCACAGCGCTGAAAACACAGAAATTTCGATAACATGAATCTTGAAGCTACTTGGCAGATGAACATACGATCAAGTGTCGGCGGCAGCGCACCCCTACACGTGTAACTTTTCACGTGTAACTTTTCATGGTGTCAGGGGTTATTTCTTCCTATCTTCAGGTGAAGATTCGCGATTACCTGCTCCCTTACCGTTATGCGGGAAGCTGATCCACTGTGTGAGGAACGAAGATGAGCAAGAGGCAAGGAATTCCGAAGCGTTCATTGTGCTCGATCCTGATGGTTGCGGTATTCGTCGCTCTGTCGAATGGCGCACAGTCACAATCACCGAGCCGCATGGCAGACGAATCGTGGGGAAGCTATTTCGGGGGTGGTCTTTTCGATATCATCACCGCAGTTGCATGCGATGCGGGAGGGAATATCTACGTCGCCGGGGAGTCGACGAGTACGGATTTTCCAGTATTGAATGCCGTTCAACCAACGCATGCCGGTGGATACAAGGACGGTATCGTCGCGAAGTTCGATGCGGGGGGACAACTGCTCTGGTCGACCTATTTCGGCGGCAGCGACCTGGATCGCATCGCGGCTATTACCGTCGATGCCTTCGGAAATCTGATTCTGCTCGGATCGACGCGAAGCGCTGATTTTCCCGTTGTCCAGCCCTGGCAACCACAGATTGCCGGCGAAGCGGATATGTTTCTTGCGAAGTTCCGTCCCGACGGGGTGCCGATCTGGGCGACCTTTTTCGGAGGAAGCGGGATGGAAGGTACGAATACCACGGAAGGGTACGGGGGAGGGTTGACGACGGATGCTTCGGGAGCGATATACGCGGGATTTTTTTCCTCAAGCACGGATATTCCGGTCGCGCATGCACAGCAGGCACAGTATTCAGGTACGACCGATGGTTTTCTGCTCAAGTTCTCTTCGGGTGGAGCACTCGGCTGGTCGACGTATCTCGGAGGAAGCGAGGCAGACGAAATTCTCGGTTGTGCCGCGACGCCGCAGGGAACCGTCGCGGTCTGCGGATATACGCGAAGTGGTGATTTCCCCCTTCTGCATCCCCTCCAGTCTTCGTTTATCCCGAACCAGTTTGACGGATTCGTTGCCGAGTATGATTCCACGGGCGGTTTGCTCTGGTCGACATACGTTGGGGGGAACGGTTTGGATGAAGCGAATCGCATCGTCAGTGACGCGCAGGGGGCGCTCTATGCGGTGCTCACGAGCAGGAGCACGGACCTGCCGGTTTTGAATCCTATTCAGGCGGCAAATGCCGGTCTCCAGGATATCTATATCAGCAAATATGCCGCGACAGGTACACCCGCGAACGGACGGATTCGGGAATGGGCTACCTACCTCGGCGGCTCCGACAATGATCGCGCCTATCATGGTGGGCTGGACGTAGACGCAGGGGGGAGACTGTTGCTCTCGGGCAGCACGCAGAGTGTGGATTTCCCTCTTCGGAGCGCGTTTCAGAAGCAGAGGAATACGCCATACGAGATGTTCGTCAGCGTACTGAATCCGGACCGATCAATGTTGTTCTCTTCCTACTTCGGCGGTTCCTCCAACGACCTGGCATACCAATCCGAGTTCGACGGTAAAGGCAACATTGTCGTTGCCGGGCGTACGGACAGTCCGGATTTCCCTATCATCAACGGATGGCAGCAGACACATGCGTCCACCGACGGCGTCATTCTGCGCATTCCGGCGGTCGGTCCCTCTTTCGGTATCCCAACCGCTCCCGTTTTCCTGCGCGTTATTGAGGCGTACGCCACCCGTTTGCTCCTGGAATGGACAGACCTCTCCGATCATGAAAGCGCCTTCGTCCTCGAACAACAGATGCCGGACACGTCGTGGTTTCCGATCAATACCATCCCGGCTAATACCGAGCGCTTTATGGTGGAACATCTCAGGCCGGAAACCGAATATCGTTTCCGCATGAAGGCCATCAATCCAATGTATGAGTCCGATTACTCCAACGTCGCAATCGACACGACGCTGCGTTTTGCTCCACCGTCGAATCTACGGGCGGTGCGCTCTACCGAGGTGACTGTTACCCTCCGGTGGGATGATCAGTCCGACAGCGAATCGGGTTTCGTAGTCGAGAGCAGTATGTCGGGCTTCGGATGGCGTATCGTCGATACAGTTGATGCTGATCTCACGGAATGCTCGGTATGGGTGGGAGCGCCATCGACGGTTTCGGAATTTCGTGTCCGGGCTGTGGAAGGAAGCTACGCGTCGGCCTACTCGAACATCGAAACCGCAGCCACGCTTCCGTTCACACCGCCAGGGCAGCTTACCGCGCAGCCGTTTTCATGCGAAGAAATCACACTGAACTGGACCAACGAATCGCTATCGGAGACTGCCTTCATCGTGGACATCCGAAACGGGCTGTCGTGGATCCCGGTCGATACCCTGGCACCCGAATCCACGACAAGCTCGATACGGGGACTGGCTGCATCGACGCCATACACTTTCGGCGTTCGTGCGATGATACACGCAATCAATTCGGGATACGGTGATACGGTTTCGACAACGACGCTTGGGTTTCTTCAAATGCCGACGAATCTTCAGGGCTTGGTGCTGTCCTCAACAGAAGTGAGGTTGGATTGGGAAGACAATGCGGCAAGCGAAACGGGATACGAAATCTGGCAACGCATCGAAGCGGGTATCTGGCAACTCGCTTCTACTGTTAACGCGAATGTCACGGGCCACCTCCTCGCCGCCCTTCCGCCCGATACGAACCTTGCATTCTTTGTCCGTGCCGTTTCTGCGGGAGCGGTGTCGGGGCGTTCGAACGAGGTCGCGCTCACAACACGTGCGGCACCCTCCACACCGAGGAAGTTGACCGCTGTACCAGTGAATCATCATTCGATCCTTTTATCTTGGGAGAGCGGATCGGGGAACGAGACCGGTTATGAATTAAGCCGGAAAATGGAAGGAGGGGATTGGGTAACAATTCGGGTGACCGGTGCCGACACCACCTTCGTCACCGATGATAATCTGCAGCAGGCAACATCGTACCATTATCGCGTACGTGCCTTCAATGCGCGCGGATACTCGGTCTGGTCTCCGGAAGAGATAGCCGTGACGCCGGCGGTTCCTATCCCATCGGCTCCGTTCGGTCTGCGGGTTCGCGCAATCGATGCGCGCAGCGTGGAACTGCAGTGGATCCTTCCACCGCCACACTATGAGGATGGGGTACAGATCGAGGAATCGCTTACGGGAGATGCAGCAGACTTCACACTCCTTTATCCTTTTGCTCAAAAGGGAGCTGAGCGATATATACGCAGCGGTCTCACGCCCGAGACACTCTATTACTATCGTATCCGTTCGTACAATAGCTCCGGATTTTCACCCTTCACGGACACAGTCAGCGTCACCACACCGGAAGCGAATTTTCCAGCTATTCCCCAGGATATCATCGTGCACGCAAGCGCCCCGTCGGTCATCGAGCTCGCATGGACGATGCCTTCGGATTCGAAGCCGGAAGATGGATTTGAGCTACAGCGTTCGCTCACTGCCGCACCGTCCGGATTCTCCGATGTAACACCGGCTCCGGGCCAGCATGCGCGCACGTATACGGATTCGGGTTTGACTGCAGAGACGCGCTATTACTATCGTCTGCGGGCGTTCAACAGTTTCGGAACGTCCGATTGGTCCGAAACTGTGAGCGCCATCACGCCAAAAATACGGATAACGCCGGCCTTGCTCGCGGCAGTGGATGAGAAACGACTTCTTGCCAAACGCCTCGAAGCGCTGATCCCCGAAGGCCCCGTGGAAATGCAGACTCTCCGTTATCTCCTCGGCGATTACACGCGCGGTTATGACGAATCGGCCGCCTTGGGATTGCTCGACCGATGGTCGAATGTCGGCGCAGAACAGCCTGACAGCGCTGTCGAGGCGCTGAAGCGCTACATGTTGTTCGAGGAGGCGCTGGAAATGAGTTGGGGCGATCCATCCGCGATTCCTCCTCTCGTGGGAGTCGGAGATGTCGCTCGCCAGGCCGGACGCGCACCTGCGGTGCTGAGCAAGAATCTGATCGCTCTTATGCTCGCGTGGAAACAGCAGCGAGGACTTGCCGGCAGACGGCCGGATCTCGAGAACGCGGCGATGGAGGATATGGTGCTTGCCGTCGCCGATAACCTGCAGCAACTGCTCGTGCGCATGGGTGCGAACACGGGTACAACCTTGAACCGATTCGTCGAGAGCGCAGTGCTCCTCCGTGGCGACGTGCCGGAATGCAGCGCTTCCTTGATGCTTTCCCTGTCTGATTTCTGGTGTGAGCGCATGCTCGGTCGATATTACTTACCGTCGACGCAGCCGCTCATCCCCAGGTACGCCCTGAAAACCGAGGAGATGCTGTTTAGCGGTACCCATTCGGCTGCTGTGGGGAGACGTGACGCGTTTCTCTCCAACCTGCGTCTCGATATCGATACCCTGAGCTCAGGGTTTCAGGATTTCATAGATCTCTGTTATGAGTTGGATGCCGCAGCAGACATCGGAAAGTTGCCTGCGACCGAGTCCAAACAGTTTCTCGGACGGCTGACGGCGCTGCGTACGAAGTTGATGGAGGCGATGCATACCGTGCTGACGCAGGCTGCCATCCCGGTGGAGAACCTCTTGTTCCTGTCTGCGGTCGATTCCGCTGTCGCTGCCATTCCATCGGCGCTGATGCATGCGGGTGAATCCATATTCAATCCATCATTGTCCGGCATCTCAAGCAGTGCCGGCGACTCATTCTTCCACAGACGCACAGTCCCTTCAATCCAGGTCGTTCAGGACATCGCTGACGATGCTGCACTTCTACTCGCACTGAGGGAGCATGTCATTGCGGGCGACACGGCATATGTATCCGCAAACGCAGGGGCCCTGCGTCGCAGCGGGACGGAAATGGTCTCCGCATTAGAACGCATGCAGCGACCACTGGCGGGCATCCCTCCGCAGAAGATGTTCGAGAACGAGTCTGTGCGTAAGGAAGTCTATGGTACACTCGCGGATCTGCAGCGGGTGAAGACGCGGCGTCTGCTACTTTCGGCCGGACTCTTCGACTATCTGATTTCTCCGGAAGACGGCAAACAGGCGAACCTTATCACGGACATCGATTCCATTGCGGCGTTGGTACCGCTTGCCATCGACGCGCTCACCACGTTGCGGAGCCGAATCGAGGTAATGATCACACAGCCCGCACTCCTCTTCGATCGGGCAACTGTACGGCGAATCGGTGGCTCCAATCCCGCGAGCTGCCGGCTCCGATTCGCCGTCAGGAATGTTGGAATGAATATGACGGTGCCAGGATCCGTTCACATCGCTTGCCTCACGTCTGGTGTGGGTGCCGGCATCGAGTGGATCGACATCGGAGTACTCTCCGCGTCGGAGGAGATTGAAGATAGCCTCGACATCGAGATTGATGCGGATATCGACGCCATCCTTCTGCAAGCGCTCATGGTTGACGGAAATGATCGCAGCCATGTCGACCGCCGCGCAGTTGCGATAGAACAATCGACGACCAACATACGACAGAGCAGGCCGTTTCCCGCCGCCGCGGTGCTGCAGCAGAACTACCCGAATCCCGCAGGACGTGAGACGATTCTTCCGTTTACGCTCCAACGCACGTGTCGAGCGAGGATCCGCGTGTTCAATCTCCTGGGCGAAAAGATCGCGGACATATATGACGGATATCTTCCGGCAGGGGAGTACCGTTTCCCCTTTGACTGTAGCCGACTGCCTGCCGGTGTGTACCGCTATCAGCTTGACGTCGGAGGAAGCATTAGCACGAGGCTGATGTTGCTCGTTCCGTAGGGAAATATAATCTGGAGATAGTGCTCCGATAAGCGCACATTACCCGGCATTATAGCAGGAAAATTGTTGCTTCGGATTTCACCGGTATCGCCGTTGCACGCGCTATTAGCACGTTGAAGCACCTGTCAGTGCAGCTCTCACCCCACCCACCTCTCCACATCCGTCATCAGGAATTCCTCCACCGCTATGCCGTCGGCGCCGACGAGCAGCATGCGGTCGGGATGGAAGGCGGCGTTGAAGCGCTCCATGCCGGGGAGTGTGTCGCGAACGCGTCCACTCTTGACTTCTATGGCCGTCAGGCCGCGCTTGCTTTGAATGACGAAATCCACTTCGCGGTCGCCATCGCGCCAGTAGTACAGCTCGAAATTTTTGTTCGACGCCGCATTCAGCAAATGGGCACCGACGGCGGACTCAACCAAATGGCCCCAGAATACGGGATCGCGCCGGGCTTCCTCGTAAGTGTAGCCGGACTGCGCGGAGATCAGCGCGTTGTTGTACACCTGGAATTTGGGACTGGAGCCTCGCTTGCGGACGGCTTCGCCGGCGAATTTCTGTAAGCCTCCAAGCAGACCGGAAGCCGAAAGCAGGTCGAGATAATGTGCCAGGGTGGTTGTGTTGCCGGCATCCTGCAACTGCCCGAGCAATTTCGTATACGACAGTATCCGCGATGAGTATTGGCAACCAAGCTCGAACATCCTCCGAAGCAAGACAGGCTTGTCGATACGTGTGAGCATGAAGACATCGCGCGAGATGGAGGTTTCAATAAGCGCATCGCGTATGTAGCTGCTCCACCGCGACGCATCGTCGATCAATGACGCGGATCCCGGATAGCCTCCGTGGTAGATGTACTGCTCGATGGTCCAGCCAAATGCTTGCGACATCTCCGCAGCCGACCAGTGGGGGAGGTGGAGGGTCTCGAAGCGCCCGGCAAGGCTCTCCGTCATTCCGCGATGCATCAGCAACGGTGCGGAACCGAGCAGTATTACGCGAATATCCCGTTGTGTCCGCGTATCCTCGTCCCAAAGCCGCTTCACCGTCTCGGACCATCCCGGAAGCTTCTGGATTTCGTCGAGTATGAGCAATGAGGATGCATCTTTCGAGCGGAGGCGGGCGATTTCCCACTGCTGTGCTATCCACACATCGCCGAGGGAACCCGGCTCGTCCGCGCTGGCGTAGTGCGCCGACATTCCCGCAACCTCGATGAGTTGGCGCACCAGTGTGGTTTTCCCGACCTGCCTCGCACCGGTCAGGATCTGAATGAATCTCCGCGGCTCCGCAATGCGCCCAGCCAGTACCTCGAATTCTGATCTGCGAAACGCTTGAAGCATCAGTATCTCCGTTGCCTGCTTTCCTTAACCTGGCCCCTGAGCGACGTTGATGGGGCGAATATTACTCAATATGCTGAGTAAAAATACTCAATACCTTGAGTATAATCAAGTTCTGATTAGAATCCACAGTTGAAGGAATCGAATAGATAAGAAGTGCTTAATGCATTGCAATAAAAGGTATTACGTCGATCGGATAGACCAAAACATAAGATATTACAGCCGTATCTTCGGCTGTCCGGAATCAGCAAGGCGAACGCTGTATCCGCGTTCATCCGCTCCAACCATGGCCACCGACGACAAGCCGCGTATCCCAACTGATCCATATAGCGCAGAGTTGTGCATTTACATGCTCAATACATTGAGTAAAAATACTCATCGTATTGAGTAAATGTGACGTCCAGTGTGGCCAAGTACTTTGACTGTACATCAGAAGAGCATGCGGGTGATCAAATAAAACACCCCGCGAAATGTGCGAGGTGTTTGCCAAGTTCGCAGCAGGGGCCGTCCGTTTGTCGTCCGGTATCGCTTTCCTCGCTAACGCAGCAGTGTCATCGCACGATGCAGGACAACGCCGCCGGCTTCGATGCGGCAGAAGTAGACGCCGCCCGGGAGGGCCGAAGCGTCGAAATCGATGACGTGGCTGCCGGCTTCGCGCAGCTCGCCGTCGACGGAATGCGCCACTTCGCGGCCGAGCACTGGACCTGTTTCTCTCCCGGATTGAACATTGAATCAGTCAGCGCAATTATACAAAAAACAACGATAAAGACAATCAAACATGATAAGCATCGCTAATATGCAGGTGCGAAAAAACGAGCTTAACAGCCGCGCTCGGCTATTACAACCGGACACGACTTCGCCACCGCTCCACGTTGAGGAAACGATGTGAATGACACCTCCGGAACCTGAGTACCGATGTCACAACAGACGCCGCCGGGTCATGCTTGAGATCAGATCGCAGCACAACGGAATGCTTATCTCAAGACCAGCACTGTTCTGCTCTCGCGCCTGCCATCCGCATCAAGACAGAGCAGGTAGGTACCGTTTCGCAGCGATGCGGCATCGAAGCGCACTCTGTGCGTGCCGGCGGACATCGCACGATCGAGCACCATTGCTACCCGTCTGCCGAGCAGATCGAACACCGTCACGCGTGCATGCATCTCCCGCGGCAAATCGAAGCTGATGGTCGTGCTATTCCCACCGCTCGCGCTGCCGGGTCCAAAGGGATTGGGATAATTCTGATGCAGAGCGATCGCCGACGGTCGTGTCGCTTCGCTGCGGATGTCGAGCAGGCGCGGCTTCGCGAGTATGTACACGTCGCGATTGCTCACCGGTACCGGCGCGATGATATGGTATTCATCGCCGTCTTCGAACATGGGCATGTTCGCTTCGCGAAACCCGTGGAGTACGTACAGCAAATCCAGATTTACGGCATCCGCATACGCCTGGCCCTGAAATTTCTTGTCCGGAGTCTCTGCGTAATCATCCGCGTAAATGAGGAGGAATTCGCGGTCATCGGGGCGATCCGTCGGCCACCAGGTGCTGTCGGCACTGGGTCTGTTGACTTGCTCGCTGAAACCCAGCATGATCTGCCGCGGATTGCTGGTATCGCTCATATCGTAGGCGCGCAACGGCACATCGAAGTAACCCTGAAAGCGATAGTTCGGGACGGTTCCGCGCATGTATCCGAGAGCTTTTTGACCGTTGTTCCTGTCGAACACCAATTTCACCGGAAGCACATCGTAGAGATTCAGCTTCGAATTCCAGAATTCCTTGCCTATCATGAGCTGCTCGGCATCGGCTCGGAACCATGCGCGGGAGGGCTCGGTGAATGCGCCGACAACTGTTTTGCGGAAGCTGTCCAACTTCTGTCCCTGACTGTCGAACACAAGCTCATCGAACGCGGTACCCATGCTCAGACGCCACCCGTCGATGGTGGGGGAGTCATGTACCCATTTATCCGGGAGAGGGAGTCCGCGATGCAGCGTTGTGCCCAGCGTGACATTTTCCACCCATAAGGTCTTTGTGCCGAAATCCTCGCCTTCAACGCTCACGCGGTAATCATGCAGCGTGAGGGCGGCAGGATCCATGACGGAGTAACCGAGCGAACCAACGGCGTGACCCTCGACATGCGCAAGCAGCCCGTGAAGATCCGGGACGTCGTAATCCACCACCTCGATACGCAGCACATCGGTCCAGTGCTGATAGTTGTCGGAAATCAGCGTGACGGGGAAGAGCAGTTCCGTGCCCCCCACTGCGTCCGCGGGAATAGTGATGGAGAGGTAGGAATTGCGATCGGCTGCGTCGTACGTGGTTTCGCTGAATTCTCCGGGCGGGATGTGTTCGTCGTGTCGCAGCACCGTCCACTCCGCATACATAGATGTGGAGTCGCGGAGGAAGAGATGCCATCCGCCGAGCGTGTCGGCGGAGAGATTATCGAAACGCAGTCGTAACCGCAGATTCTCGCCCGGATTTGCCTGGCCGTCGAAATTTCTGCTGTCTGAGACGATTTCGGCGATACGTACGCGGACCTCGCCGCTGGTGGGGATTTCGCTTTCCACGAACCACTGCTTCTCACCCTCCGCGTCTTTGCTGAGCACGAACAGGTCCGCTCCGCTCGCCACCGGGCTGACACCGTTGAAGCTGCCTCCGTATATCCCGTCGCCGGCTGTTTGATCGCCGTCCACACCGTTATCGTTTAATGGAGTGCGCGCAACGTCCGCACCATCCGGAGCGCGAAGTAAAGCGGCCACCTCCAGCGTACCCGAGTGAAAGGGACCTCCGGAAACATTCACCTCATAGTCACCGGGTGTTGCTGTAAAGGAAATGGAACTCGAGAACACCGGCGGCATCACACCGCGCGGCAAATTCCGGTTGATATCGTGAAGTTGCCGAGTGAGGTTACGCAGCGCGCGGACGCTGAGCAGGCTATTCCCGCCCTGCGCCGCGATATGCGCAAACAGTACCTTCTGTGTGTCGCCAACGGCGAATTCAAATGGTCCGCTGCTCGAGATGGCGCGCCTGTCGCCCGGCGCGTGAACGATACCATCCACCCAACCATGCCGCAATACCGGATCTCCGCTGAGCGCAAGCGGGGTCGCCCGCTGACGCACGGGATCGATCATGCTCTGGCCGTTCCACAGTTTGCCGCTGAGATTATGATACATTTGATCCCTGCCTGCGGGCTCTTTGAGCGCCGCGTCGCGGTAAACACTGCTCCCGCCGATGTAAAATGTGTAGCCTGACAGCGGGAGATTTGCATAGCCGTTACGGAGTTCGTTTCCATACCGTGCAGTGTGTCCGGCGGCGGGCTTTACAGGTGTTTGCAGCCATACGGTTCCGCTTTGCGGAGGGAGGCCGAGTTCTCCGTCGCGCGATCTGCCGTTATAGGTGAACATGAGCCCGAGCGAAGTGTCCACTCCGACAAAGTCGTCGAAGGCGTCCCCGAGGTCGGGATCCTCCCAGGCGCCGAGGTACATGTCGGGGAACGAATCAGTGCTTTTCTGAAAATAGGTGTGTTCCCGGAAGATTACATTTTCAAGAACCGGATGTCCGCTTGAAGCCCATATATGGGTATGCATTTCCAGTCCGAGAGGCATATCGCCATACAGGTTGATCGTTCGTCTGGAATCGAGATCGTTACCGGCGAACCAGAACGCTTCGTCTCCGTTCAGAAGCGGTCCGTCGCTGTTGCCTCCCAGTTGCCAGGCCGTGGTGTCGGGATCGTATATACCATTCCCGTTGGCATCCACCCATGGCGCCCCGAACTGCACCGGCCATTCGGCCAGATCGCGAAGCAGGTAGGTACGAGTGGCGAGGGATTGCGCATTCCACCAGACAGGATCAAAGCGGCGGGCGCGGAAAATCCTGTGCAGAGGATGCTGCGGATCATCTGCGATACCGTCCGCCCTGATGACACCCGCCTGCCAGCCATGATTGTAGGTGGAGCCGCCCACGTGCGGGGTGTCGAAGAGGCGCGCACCATGCACGACCCCGCTCATGAACACGAGTTTGTTGCCGCTTCCGACCGGCCACTCCAAGCCGCTCCCGGAGCTGGTCGGATTATGCGCTAACGCTCCGTTGTTGCTGAACCACAGCAGCATGCGGTTGGCGCTGATGAAGTCCCAGTGATCGTTTTTCAACGTCCGGTCGGGAGTATTACCTTGTGCAAGACAAACAGACGAAAAACTCGCTAACAGCAGTACGGTACACAACGCGCGCATGCTACCTCCAGTCCTTTTCGTGAAATGCGGCAATACCGCAAAAGAATGCTCAATACCTTGAACTTGTGTACATATTGTGACAAAGTCAAGGCAAAACGGCATTCACTCGATAGGAAGACGGTTGCCGGGCCCTGCATACGGAATATCCGGGCGGTGGGCTGCTGAAATACGGTTGTGCCGACGAGCGTGAGGCCACAAAAAAAATATTTCGAAGAGGGGAACGAATCGTCCGCTCAAGTGTCATCCCTATGGTGAATCGTAGTTTCGTGTTTCAAGGAGGTGGAAATGTACGTTGATTTGTCGAAGTTGAAACTATCCTGCACCAGACGATTCGGAGTAACCGTGAAATCACCTTGGTACTGCGCCGTTTTTCTTCTGGTATGTGCGTCGCTTGCTCTGTATCCGGTAAATGCGGTTCAGGCGCAGGGACAACGAGGGCTGGAGCTACGTTTCGCGTCTCCGGATACGGTGAAAGTCGCGGCGGATTCAACCGTCAGCTTTCAGCTCATCGCGAGAATGCCCGACGGCAGTGTGGATACGAACTGGGACCAGAGCGGAGTGTACGCCACACTGCGCGTCTTGAACTGCACTGCCGAGACGGATACGAGCGTCAGATCGTGGAACAGCCGCCTGGATGCCTATACCTGGCTGATCATCGATCACATGGGCGTGGCGCTGCCGGGATCACCCCGGACGGAGTACACCGTCACGCCGCTCATTTTCGCCAAGGGTGTGGCCTCGTTCCGCTTTCGCTCCACCAAAGCGGAGTCCGGTGTGCGTTTGCTGATCTCGCCGGCGCATGATTCGATCAGCGCCCTGTCGCCGCCGATATCCGTCCTTCCCGGAGCGCTCGACAACATTCTGGTGGATTTGACCAGGGCTACCGATTCAGAGCCGCCGCTGTTCTATCTGCATCGTCCGGTGGAAGTCGTGGTTACGGCGCGCGATACCTGGTCGAATATGGTACAGGACAGCATACCGTTGCGCCTCCTGCGGGCCTCCACGTTCGAGCTTGAGGGCATTCCGGGCCTGCCGAATCCTTTTCTCGATAATCTCTCTCTCAAGGGTGTCGGGCGGTTTTATTTCCGCCCTGTCCTGCCCAGGCCTGTGTCGGGAGGCGTTGGGTGCAGACTCACCGCCTCTGTACCGAAGCGCTGGAATGTGACCGGCGCGAGCGACGAATTTTTCTACGACATTCATCCGCCACATCCCTTTGCTCTCACGACCCCGGTGGATATGTTTCATCAGAAGCTGGTGCGACACAATAGTCTCGAGATGTTTATTTGGCAAAGGCCTTCACCACCTGATCCATACACCGGTATTCGCGTGTTTTCGGCTTCACAGGAACTCGTTTCAGACACGGTCCGCTATACGATACATTTTCTTGATGCGGCGACGCGCAGCAGGGAATACGTCCTTCCATCGGACGATAATGGATTATATCCCGCTTTTTCCGTTACACAATCCGTCCTTGCGAACATCATCGACTCACTTTCCGGAATCCCGGACGTAGCGACCTTCGATGTGATCTGGTACGTCGAAGCGACGGATGGCGACTGGGTCACACGCTCGACTTCCGCGGGGGCGGACAGCAGCGGGCGAAGGATGAGGATAACAAACGAGATGTATGCCGACAAAGCCGTCGCGCTGTATATTCCCGCGCCTGGTCCGTTCACACTCGAAGCCGGAGAAGAATTTTATTTCGAGCTGCAAGCCCAAACCCTCGGCGGCTTCGTGCGCGACTGGGACGTGATCGGCAAGGATGCGACGCTGCTGATTCGCGGCACAACCGTGGATTCCGATTCCTCCACGCGGGCATGGGGTGCAGACTCGCTGGGATATTCGTGGTCGAGGCTGACCGTCGGTGGGACGGTACTTCAACCCGTGAGGCCCGGAGAATACCGGATACCGCCCGCATTGTTCAACAACGGCCGCGCCCCGGCGCGATACATCTCGAGTAAAGCGGAAAGAAACATCCGTTTGGAAATATCGCCGCTAAAAACAGGATGGATGCAACAATCGCCGGATATCAGCTGGAAGTCCGGACAGCTCGACAATGTTTTTGCCGACATCACCTGGCCGCATGCGGGAGAAAACGGAGTCTATGTACAGCGGGAGTATGAGGTCGTTTTGCATGCACGCGATCGTTTTCTGAATCCGGTTGCGGAGGCAGTGCCCGTGCGACTGAGCTTCCGCTATCCCGACGAGATCGATGTCGTCGACAGCACGCTGAATCTGGATTCGGTCATTACGATCAACGGCTCGCTCCCGCTGCGACTGCTATCGACAGTGGCACGCGGCGCGGATAGCGTGCTGACTGCGATGCAGGAAATTGTGCTGGAGCACGAAGGTCCCACTGCCATACTTTCAGCTAAGCAGACATACACTGTATTGGATCATGCACCCTCGCCGTTTTCACTTCGCGAGCCTCCCGACCACGCTCAGTTCACCCTTGTAAGATACGCGAACACGGAACATTTCAAATGGAACAGGCCGGAGCCACCGGATCCCTTCACGGATATGCGTGTTTCGCGATACTCCGATTCGCTCGCAAGCGACGACCTCCGCTACCGTGTGTACATAATGGATGCGGCGACCTTGACCAGTGGGCTGGCCATTACTTCCAACGAAGACGGCCGGCAGCCGCAGCTGACAATGACGCATGGCGCGCTGGCTGCGGTGCTCGAACGCATCGCCGGTTCGCCTCTCGCGCGTACCATCGATGTGCTCTGGTATGTCGAAGCGACGGATGGTTTGTTCACCACCTTTTCCGACTCACCCTCATCGGGACTAGCGGGTTACCGGCTCCGGCTTGAGAAGTATGGACCACCGACCGGGACGGATGTGTTCCTCCCTGTCGGAGTTTCGCTCTCGCCGAACTACCCCAACCCCTTCAACCCTTCGACACGCATTGAATTCAGCACGACGCAGCGCGGGCCCGTTGTACTGAGAGTGTACAATCTGCTCGGCGAAGCGATAACGACATTGCACGACGGCCCGCTCGATGCAGGCAGGCATGTTCGGGATTTCGACGCAAAGGATTTCCCATCGGGCGTGTATATCTGTCGCCTCGAAGCTGAAGGTTTGTCGTTGTCGACACGCATGGTGCTGTTGAGGTAACCCGAATCGACTTCATGAAAAACGTTGTATGTTGCATTTTCGAACGCAATAGGTAATGCAGATGAATAAGCTCAGGATATGGTGTATGCTGACCGGCCTGCTCCTGCTGCTTTCCGCATGTTCGAAAGAGCAGGGCACCGAGCCGGATGTCCCTCCTCCTCCGCCGGTGACCTCGAAGCAGCCGTTCAGGATTACCTCGCCGACGGATACCGCATTGGTTAGCGCCCGTCAGACGATAACGCTTCGATGGGTACTTCTCGATACGGCGCTCTCTGCGTTGACTGTTCATTACCGGTACACGAGTGAAATTCAATGGAGGCAATTGGTCTTTACATCGGCGCAGACGGGGGAGATCTCTTTCGATGTAAAACGCTTCAAATACCCAACCTTCAAGCTCGCTATCAGCACAACCGATGAGAAGCACTGGGATTCCTCCGGTGTTATCACCCTCGACGACAGGCCGGTACGACTTATTACCCCGACGGATGGAGCGATATTTGTTGGTCAGCCCGAGGTAACCTTCACGTGGGAGGCACGCGAGCCGGGAATCGAGATGGTTCAGATTCAATGGTCCATTCACGGGGGCCCGTGGCAATTCGGATATCTCAGACTGACCTCGGACTCGTCGTTTCATCCGGTCGATGCACCTTTCACCACAGGGCAATGTGTTGATTTCCGGATACGCGCTTTCGATTGGTCTGGTTGGAGTTACACGAGAAGTGTCGCTTTTGCGGAGTTCGAGCTTCGATCACCGGCTGAAGGAGGAGTGTTGTATCGTTGGCTGCCACTCGAGATTTCTGCAACGGTGAATATTCCATGCGACAAGAACCGCGGTGAAGTACAGTACGAACTATCGCTCGACGAGGGGCGAACATGGCTCCAGGTCGAACAGGGCAGACGGATCACCGAAGATGCACGAAGTGGTGTTATGCTGCGCATGACTCATACCGGTACTGGTTGGGTCCGGACGCACAGCGCTATACGCATCGAAGACCGAAGCAGCGAGTATTTCAGCCTCAGTCCGGGAAAAACCTTCAGGTATTATGTGTTCGGAACAGATGCGACCCCCAGCTTCACAGACACGACCAGCAGATCCTGGCACACAATCACCGTGTTGCGGGAGCGCTCGGGTATCGGGCGTACGGAGTACGAATGCAGCATTGTCATCGAAACCCCCGATGGCAGCAGATCCACATCCACAGGCCTGCTCTGGCGGCAGCACGATGGGCAGCAAATGATCGGAGGATCTTTCGAACCATTCAAAAATGTCAATTTGCCCGGAATACATGACATTTCCGTCGACATTCTCAATACGAGCATCGTTCACGGCACACCTGGTGAAATCCCCATCTCCTCGACGAGCTACGAGACGAGGAGGGGCAAGGGCATCGTTTCGAAAACCTTCGCGACAGCGGTAAGCCGCATACCTCCAAGAGGTTACGGGACGCACTACAGGTTGCTCGAGTGAGCTGTGAACGGTGTTCGAGAGTTATTGCCCTGGATGCGATTCTGTTTTCTGGAAATGCCGTAACGCGTTATTTGTGCCCTTACCTTTCCGTACGATCTGGTATAGCCTGCGTCCCTGTACGCCCTCGGATTGTCGCTGCTACGGTGTTCCGGAATGATCTCTGTCCCGACAGGAGTTGACTTCCTGATCCGACGGCCCTATAATACGATCAGAAATCGGGCACCGCTTTAAGGTCGTAATTCATGCGCCAATGATGCATTCGGATTTCACAATATCCAGCGCTCAGCCATAATGGTCAACATACCAGGCTGATGACAAATGCTGCCACGGAGAAAGGAAGGTAATGCAGATGAATAAGCTCAGGATATGGTGTATGCTGACCGGCCTGCTCCTGCTGCTTTCCGCATGTTCGAAAGAGCAGGGCACCGAGCCGGATGTCCCTCCTCCTCCGCCGGTGACCTGGAAGCAGCCGTTCGAAATCACTTTTCCAAAAGACACTGTGACATACTTTCGAAGCCATCCGGTTACTATCCGATGGGTATTGTATGACAGCACGCTCGCGACGCTGGATCTGTACTATCGTTCATTGGACGAAGACTTCTGGACAAAGGAAAGTCGTATCTCCGCTGCCACTCGAAGCTTCACTTTCCAGCCCAACCGGTTTTCCGCAAAGAAGTACCGCTTCGCTCTCTCGACAACCGATGGAAGCTATTGGGATTCGACGTCGGTTGTTTCTCTTGATCGCGTTCCCTTGATGCTTGTCGAACCGGAAGCCGGCCAACTCCGACTGAAAACGGATACGAACCGTTTCACCTGGATCATTATGGATGACGCGATAGCGTTTATCGAGTTGCGATGGTCTCCTGCGGGTACTGGTGCGTGGACGAACGGTTGGACAAAGCAGGCCTCGGTGTCCACATTTGTCTGGGAAAATCCTCCGTTCTCCACAGGAAGCATGGATTTCGAAATACGAGGACATTACGACGCGAGCAGCGGCGGCGGAGTGACAGAGTGGACATCCGTGCGGGGTGTGGGATACGGCGAATTCTCCCTTACCGCTCCTCCTGCGGGAAGCGTTTTCCGGCGGTTTCTCAAAGCACAGATTTCCAGTACCGTTATCGTTCCGCCGGGATTTGGAACGGCTGCGGAAACTGTGTATGAGGTGTCGACAGACGGTGGGACGACTTGGTCGGCTACATCCTCGGATTGGACAATCCTGCAGCCGGCGTCGACGAATGCCTCTGTCCGGATGCGGCACGAGATAATGGGACGCGTCACTGCTTCGGGTCCATACATCATCGAGGACAAAAGCAGCGAGTACTTCAGCCTCAGTCCGGGTAAAGTATTCAGATATTACGTGTATCGAGTAGACGAAACTCGGTACAGCCGCGACACGACCAGCAAAGCATGGCACACGATCACCGTGTTGCGCGAACGCGCGGGTATCGGGCGTACGGAGTACGAATGCAGCATTGCCATCGAAACCCCCGATGGCAGCCGGTCCACATCCCCAGGTCTGCTCTGGCGGCAGCACGATGGGCAGCAAATGATCGGAGGATATTTCGAACCGTTCAAAAATGTCAATTTGCCCGGAATACATGACATTTCCGTCGACGTCCTCACGACGCGTATCCTCCACGGCACACCCGGTGAAATCCCCATCTCCTCGACGAGCTACGAGACGCACCGGGGCAAGGGAATTGTTTCAAAAACCAACACGACCGCAGTAAGCCGTATGCCACCACAAGGATACGGGACGCACTACATTTTGCTCGAGTGAGCTGTGAGAGGTTGACGAGAGCGATTGCTCGGGATTCGCCCTTATTTCATGGAAATGCCTCGACGCGCTATCGTGTCTTTGCGTCTCCGCCTTGATCTCTTCCCTCAAAGCCTCCAAATATGCATCACGAATTACCGGGGGCATCTCCATTCACGCCATTGAGTTGACGCTGCTTCTGCGCGTTCGTGTGATCTTCGCAGCGGCAGACTTGATTCGCGAATTTGACGCGCCTATACTGGGACTAGAATATGAGCCCTGAATTAAGGTCGTAAATGAGGTGCCAATGATACAGTCGAAATTCACAATATCCGAAGAAAACATGCATTTTCTTGACCAACACAGTCGATTTGGCTTCAAGGATAAAAGCGAAGCCGTTCGTGCCGCACTGGACAAGTTGAGCGCTCACCTGCTTCTGGAGCAACTCCGAGCCTCGGCACAAGCATATTCCGAGATCTACGAGAACGATGAAGAAACACGGGAATGGCTTGACAATGCGGCTGAGGAATGGCCCGGATGAGAGAACTTAGGCGTGGGATGGTGGTGACAGTGAAGTTCAATCCTGTGAAGGGATCTGAAACGGGGAAAGAGCGGCCCTGGGTGATCGTAACGAATGATGTCTACAACGCGCGTGTTCCCGTGATTCAGGTAGTACCTATCACTGAGTGGTCTGCTAAGAAAGCCGCAATCCTCACGAATGTCGCGATTGAAGCGTCACCGGAGAACGGTCTTCGGAGAACATCCGTGGCTGACTGCCTTCAAACGCGGCCCATAGACAGACGTCACAAGTTGAGCGGCATTCTGGGAACGTTGGACTCGGAGACCATGAAGAGTATTGATAAGGCGTTGCGCCTGGTTTTCGAGCTGTCCTGAATAGCTGGCCAAGGTGCACGAGCAGTGCATTGCGGGACTTACTGCCTGCGCGCTCCCATTCGCTCCCATTCGTGATTCTGCACAACAAACATTGAACACTTACTGTGCCGCCGGCGTCCTCACAAAATGCGGCATCTCCTCCGGCAGCTCGAGGGAGAATTCGACAATGCCGGCGAAAGCGCCGTGCTCGTCATGCCACGGGGACTGGTAAATCAGCTTTTTCTTGCCGGCCTTTTCAATGGTGTAGGCGTTCAGTTCACCGCTCGCGAGCATGCCGACGAGCCGTGTGCGCGATGGCTCGGGATGGCAGTCCAGCACGTTGCTGCCGATAAGCTTCCTGCCGCCATCGGCAGCGAAGATTTCGGCAGCCTTGTCGTTCATGTAGGTGATGATGCCGTCGCGATCGCAGACGGTGATACCGGCGGGAAGATGGGCGAAATAGTCTGTCATTGTGCGGGAGCTTGAGTGAAGGGAGGAGAGAGTGGTGAGTGAAGAGTAAAGAGGAAAGAGTGAAAAGTGAAGAGTGAAGAGCTTCGGAGTCTTCACTCTTTGTTTCGGATACTCTGTGGGTCAACTGACGCTTGCGGGCACGAGCGCGCAGAGTCTCTGTTCGAGCAGTTCGAGTTCGTCGGCGATGCGTTTGCGCATTGCGGCGCTTTCTTCCTGCAGTTCGTGCAGCATGCCCCGGTAGTACTCTATGCCTTTGAACAAATTGTCGGCAAAGGCCTGAAGGTACTCTTCGGTTTTTGCGGGCACGGTGGCAATGCCGTCGGTCAGCAGGCGCTGGAAATAATCAATATACAGTTGAAGCTCTTTTACGAACATATGCGGCCGGTTGGGATCCGTCATGATATTGATGCGGCCGTAAATGTGATCCACCATCTGCTTCAACGTAGAAATGCGCGAGAAGTATGCGAGATTGGGTCCCGGGCAGACCGACACCGCCTTGCTGAGCTTGGGGATGTCGATGAGATTCACGTTCAGTGCCGAAACGGTGAGGCCCTCGCAGAGGCATGCTTTCTCGATGGCTTCGTTGCGCGCCTCGTCGAAATCCCCCTGCTCGCCATGCTGCTCGCGCAGATCCCGGATTTTATGTTTCAGGAAGGTGATGGATGCCGTGCACAGCGGCTTCTGTCCGTAGTCGGTGTTGAAGGAGAGAAATTTCTTGATGCACGGAGAGCCCGGTTTCCCGGCCGCGGCGAGCTGATACTTCTCGGTGTCCTTTTCGTTTCCGCGGAGATTGTTGAAGGGCACGCCGAGAGGGGAGACCTCGCTGAGGTACAGATCCTCCGAGCGTGCGGCACGCAGACGCTCCAACGTTTCATCGGGGACGTTCATGACTTCCGGTACGAGCAGGAAGGGGCTTCCCCAGCCGATGGATTGCAGACCGTAATGCCGGAGCAGAAATTCGTGTTCGCTGGACGTACCGACACCGCCTTGCGCCGTTACGGCGAATTGCATCGCCGACTCATGAAAATCAATGTTGCGTGCGACCAATGCGCCGCGGTACACCGCCATGATCTCCTCGTGCAGTTCGTCCCGCCGGGAACGGAATTCCTCCAGTATGGGTCCCATCAAAAGACCGTCGGTGGCGAAGGCATGTCCGCCGCAATTGAGTCCCGACTCGATGCGGAATTCCGAAACCCACAATCCCTTTTTCGCGAGAAACTTCCCCTGTATCAGCGCGCTGCGGAAATCGCTGACCTTCACGATGATGCGCTTGCGTAACCGTCCTTCCGCATCCGGATAGAAATCGCTGAAGTTGCTGATATAGTTGTACAGGCGCGGATTAAATCCGGCGGAGAATACAATACCGCTTTCGAGCTCACTGAGGGCGAAGCCGCGGAGGGAGGCGTGCGCGTCGTTAAACTCCACCGGGAGATCCGTGTGGTCCGCGGCCTGGTTCGGCTTGTCGACCTTGGTCATGATATTGACCTCGATCTCGCCGGGAGTGATGCGCTCGCGCAGCCAGTGCTGCAATCGTTGCAACACCGTGCTGTCCGTGCTGGCCATCATTTCGTGATATTTCTTCTTCAGTTCCGAATAATCGGGAAGCAGTTCGAAATAGCGATGCAATTCACTGTCGGGACCGAAAGCGGAGTTCTTCAGCGCGTCGAATTGCTCGCGGACCATGCGGTGCACCATGTTCAGGTACGCCGTGATGCGGCGTGCGCGCGAGTCTTCCTCGCGCTCTTCGATGGGATCGTAGTGCAGGCCGTCTTTTTCCAGATAATGCTTTCGCAGATGCTCCATCAGACCGTCGTCCACGAGCGACAGCACGGAAGATATGCCGTATCGCGCGACTTTGAGCGGCGCATCGATGGAAAAACCGATGCCGAGAACAGGGATGTGAAATGTATGTTCAGCCATGGATGTGACCGTGTGTACAAAAAATGCTGCGTACAGGAAATCCGCGCCGTGAGGTTGGCGAGGTCATTGATGCGACAAGCGTGTGTATGGGCATGTCGAGCGCGGCGAAATTCGTGCGAACTTCACAACAAATCAATATATCGCCTTTGGGGCCCAGGAACAATGGAATTCCACGGCCCCATCGGTCGCGGCGTGTGGAGGATCGGTAGGAGACCCAGAACCTGCACGGCTCTCTCTTTCCGCATCGCGGACGGGGACACGCGGAATCGGCGCTCAGCGTGTGAGCATCGAGCGAATGGACTGCAACTCCGCGATGGCATCCGAAAAATTTTCTATCAATCGGTCAACGACGCTCTGCAACTGGGTGATGTCCACGGATACATAATTCGGGTTGATCAGCGAAGAAACCGTTGCGGGAGCCGCGGCTGCGCTCTTCACCGGCGCAGGAGCTGCGGTGCGCGTTGCGCGGGGTGCGCTGCTTTTCTTCGGTCCGGAGGAGGCTTTTCCACGAGAAGGCGTTTCCAGTTCGCCGGAAATCGCGCGTGTATGCACATCTTCGAGGAGACCGAACACTCTGTCCGACACGCGCCCGGCTTTCCTGTTTTTGATATTGCCAAGTGTGATTTGATTGATACCTGTTTCGCGGGAAATTGCGGCCACGTTCCAACCGCCGGCCAGCAGAGCGTTGAGCATTGTTACCGCGTTCTCGATGGTGTTTTCTGCCATGGGACGTACCCTTTCTGTGCTGTGGGGATTTCGAGTAATGTCAATGAAAGTAAATGCGTATTGATCGGGATGACGCTCGGCCAGGGCGCTTTGCGACACTTCATGCAGCTGACTGGTCTCCGGGTTCAGGAAGAGCACGAAATCCATACTGTCATAGACCGCGTCGAGAAAGGTTTCCCATTCCATTCCGACCGCGTTGAAGCGGAACAACGGCGTCGTGAACAGCTCGTCCGGCACACCGCGCGGAGGACGCGAACGGAGGGGCGGCTCGGTGAAATGCCAAGTTGCATGTCCGTAAAAATGGTCGCCCAGTTCAGGCGCCTTGAATAGAATACCCGGCGGGGATATCACCAGGATTTTAATATCATCCCCGTACATCGGTTCTCCCGAGAAAAGAATGCCTTTCATGTGCTCTCCGGTTTCTGTCGTTTCAATTGCGTGCGCACGCTGACGGAGTTTCGGCGGCAGGAGATTCCCGGCATAGTTTCGCTGCAATCCCTCTGTTGCGGGAGGGGTGAGGAATTCCCCGCAGCACCTTTCTGACAGGCGCGCTGCCATTCCCTGTGCATCCGGGGGTAAAACGAGGAACACCGCTGCGGCGCCTGTGCAAAATACCGATTGCGCTGCTCAGAGAGAAATGGGCTTTCACACGCGCGCGTGGTACGGTTGTGCCCTGGCTCCCGGAGCAATTTTGTACCCGTATCATGCTGCGTGCGCTCACCGGTCCGCCTGGGCGGATACACTGGTCCATTTCGGGGATGACATAGGGTTTCGGTGGTTTCGGCTCGGTCCCTGAGCGAAGTCGAAGTGCCGCTCAGCCACCGCCGAAAGGCAACCACCGGGAAAGGATCCATGATTACCGAAGTTCCGGTCCTTGAGCAGAGTCGAAGGGAGCGGCGACCGACTTTCACAGAGATTATCGGTCCTTATCCATCGATGCCATTAACAACCGGATAAGCGCGGTGTTCGGATTTCCCGATGTTCGTAGGGAGGGATATCCTAATGGAATTATCAGGGCATTCCGGATTCTCCGCTCTCAGCTGCGATGTCGGTCCGGCGAATTCGTAGCTTGTTGTGAAATTCCAACCGAATGCGTAGAATGTTCAGGCAATCGCTTTTTTTGATTGATAGTGTTCCGTTCCGGGCAATTCTCTTTCGCATTCCATGACAACGAAGGCAGGAATGTTCGTCAAATCCGAAATCCGCATCCCTCTCATTTTTTTACTCTCCGCTGCGGCGTGGATACTGCTTTCCGATACGGTTGTCCATTGGTTTTTGACTGACACCATATTGCAGCACAGGATGCAGACCTTTAAAGGTCTGTTCTTCATCGTGATGCTCACTGTGCTGCTCTTTTTCCTGATCCGCAGCGCCGCTCGTCGTGACGCTCAACGCCTGAACGAGATCGAGGCGTTGCACGCAATTCAGCGATCGATCTTCAATGCAATGAAACGCGCATTCATTTCCGTTGATCGGGAGTGGAATGTCACATCCTGCAATGCAGCGGGTTTGGAATTGCTCGGTCGCTCCACCGAGGTTGAGGTGCTGGGACTGAAGCTGTGGGGACTGCTGCCCGTCCATCTCCTCAGTGCGCTGCGCACGCATGCACATGACCTTGAACGGGAGGGGAGCGAGAGCGAGCATGAGATCGAATGCAGCGACGGTGAGTGGTGGTCCGTCCAGTATTTATCGTTTCCCGAGGGAAGAGGCCTGTTCTTCGAGGACGTCAGTGAAAGGAAAGCGGCCGCTCTGCGTGAGGTCGAATCAACCAGGGAACGTGCGGAACTCACGCGACGCCTTCAACTGCATATCGAGCGCCTGCCGATAGGGTACATCATCACGGACAGGAATTTCGAGTTTCAGTACCTGAATCCCGCCGCCGAGGAGATATTCGGATATAGCAGAGAAGAACTTCTCGGTAAAACCCCGTATGGTCGCATTATCCCTGAAGAGGTGCGGGACTTCGTCGAAAGCAAGCGCCAGGAGTGGGTGAAAGGGGGTCTCACCGCGCATGGAACGAATCAGAATATTTCGCGCGATCGCGGCGTAATCTATTGCGACTGGTTCAATACGCCGATCATGTCGGATGACGGCGAGTTTCAATACCTCATCTCCATGGTCCGTGATGTGACGGATCGCGTGCTTGCCGACGAGGAGTTGCGCCGCAGCGAATTGCGCTACCGCGCCGTGGTCGAGGATCAAAACGAATTCATCGTTCGCTGGCTGCCGGATGGGACCCGAACGTTCGTGAATCACAGCTACTGCCGATTCTATGGTATGGACAGCGCCGGGATGCTGGCAATCAACCAGTTCGCTGTCCTGAATGAGAAAGATGCGGCCGAATTGCGCGTCGCGCTCACGGGACTTCTTCCGGACGCACCATCGCTCGCCGTGCTGCATACGGAAATCCGAAACGATGGTCGGGGGCGCAAGTTGCGCTGGTCTCACCGCGCCCTGTTCGGTGCGGACGGTGTGCTGCGCGAATTGCAGTCCGTGGCGCGTGATATCACAGAGCAGGTGGAGGCCGAACAACGGTTACGGCAGAGCGAAGAACGGCTGCGCGTGCTCATTGACTTCGCGAGTGAGGGCATTCTGACGCTCGAGAATCGGGTGTTTACCTCCTGTAACAGAGTCGCCGCGAATATGCTGGGGCTCCGCCCGGAAGATGTCGTCGGACGCACACCCGAGGATCTCTCTCCGGAATTTCAGCAGGGTGGGGAGAGTTCTGCCGCCCTGGTGACCCGAAATACTGCCGTTGCGCTCGGAGGGGTGCCTTTGGTTTTCGAATGGCAGCATCTCAGGGCGGACGGCTCTGTCGCGGACATCGAAGTGAGTCTCGGACGTATTGAAGATGCCGACGGGGCAAAGCTGCTCTGCTTCTGGCGAGACGTCACGGAACGGAAGATTGCGCAGGAACACCTGAAAGAATCCCGCGAGCAACTCCGCGCCCTCACCGCCCGTCTTGATCAGGTGCGCGAGGAGGAACGCCGTCAACTCTCACGCGAATTGCATGATGGGCTCGGCCAGGCGCTCACCGCACTGAAAATTGACATCTCTCTCATGAAACGATTTCTCACCGCAGCGGCCGCTCCATCGGAGCAGATCGAAACCGTCGATTCCATGACACGGCTTGTGGACGACACACTGCACATGACCAGAAATCTCGCTTCTTCGTTGCGACCGGCTCTCCTGGAAGAAGTCGGGCTCGAACGCGCACTCAAATCCCTGTTGACCGATGTCGCCGCGCGCGCCGGACTGGGCTGCTCTATCGAAGCGCCGCCCCTCGTACGAAATATGAAGCCCGACATTTCGCTGGCGCTGTACCGCATCGCGCAGGAAGCGCTGACCAATGTCCTCCGCCATGCCCGGGCCGATACCGTGCATATCAGTTTCCTCACGGAAGAAGAGGGTGTCGCCATGCACATAGACGACAATGGTATCGGTATTGACTCGGATCATGGCTGGCGTCAGGGAGCGCTCGGCATCGTCGGTATGCGCGAACGCGCCGAACAGGCGGGCTGCACGCTTGCCGTACAGCGCCTGCAGCAACGTGGCACACGCGTTCGTGTCACCATCCCGGCCGAAGCGTTTAGCAGCGACACAGTGCAGGAAGAATACGCATGATTCGTGTAGTCATCATTGACGATCACAATCTCGTCCGTGAAGGGTTGAAGAAATTGCTCGCTGCGGAGACCGACATCACCGTGGCAGGCGAAGCGGGGGAGGCGCTTGCCGGACTTACGGTGATCGAGAGTGTCGCACCGGACATCGTGCTGCTCGACGTTTCGCTTCCCGGACGCAGTGGTCTGGATATCCTGCTGGACATCCGGCAGCGATTTCCCTCCGTACGTGTGCTGATGCTCAGCATGCACCCCGAGGAATCCTACGGTGTTCGCGCACTGACGGCAGGCGCGTCAGGATATCTCGGGAAAGATACGGTACCGGAAGAGCTTGCGGCCGCGATCAGGCGTATTCACGGAGGGCGCAAGTACATCACACCAGAGCTGGCCGAACGCCTCGCCGAGGATCTCGGCAAGCAGGAGGTGTCGGAAGCGCATGAGCGACTGTCGCAACGGGAGTTTGAAGTCATGCTCCATATCGCCTCCGGAAAGCAACCGCGGGATATTGCCGGCATCCTCTGCATCGGTGAGCGGACGGTAGGGACCTATCGCCGGCGCATACTCGAGAAACTCCATCTCACCTCCACAGCCGATATCATTCACTACGTACTCGACCACCGGCTCCTGACCTGAATCGCGTACGCATTCTGCGTACAGACAGGGGCGTCTTTAACGCACACGGCGCACTGCCGATTGCGCGGCGGAAGACGTGTCATCCACGTACAGCCGCTCTCGGCCGCTTGTGGCACTTTGTATACATGATACTGACCGCATCCAATTCCACCGGGATTACACGCATGCGAATTCTCATCGCAGATGATTCAAAGGAAATTGCCAGCCGCCTGCAGAGGTTGCTGAGCGACCTGCCGGAAGTTGCCGTCGCTGTGGTTGCCACAACCATCGAATCTTCGATCGCCGCTCTGCAGACCATGCGGCCGGATCTTCTTATTCTCGATTTACACTTTCCTGAAGGCAGCGGTCTGGAGATACTTTCGGCGATTTCTGCCGGAAAGTCCGAGACGCAAGTCATTCTGTTCTCGGCCTTTGCCGGCATGCTCGATCACGCGGAGTACACACGGGCACCTGTGCTCGCCATACTCGATAAATCCATTGACCTCGAACCCCTCATCGAGCATATCGAAAAACTGTATCAACTCAAACAGCGACGGATCGGGAGTAATGGATAGGGGAACGGATACTATGAGCCGCCTGCCGGACCTCGCAGCGCTTCCGAGCCGTGATACCACGGCGGCCGAAGACGCGTACCTGCGTGACGACGCCATGATGGGGTATGCGCATCACCGGCGCGATGGAGCGAAACATGCAACGGATCGCACGGCGAGCAGCGAAGCGCCAGACGCATTGCGCGAAAACGGCGGCGTCCACCGGCTGCGCCTGCGCATACAGGATGCTTTCGGAGAATATCGGCTTGTGACCTGCGACGCCTGGCCGCTGCCGGGCATGCGAGAGTTCTGTCTTATCGCTCGTGAATCGCCCACAGCCCTTGAAGAGGATTCGAAAGCACTGAGGTTGAGACGTCTGCTCGAACTGACGACTGCAGAGGTTATCATACTGCAGCGCGACGGCACCATACATTCCGTGACGGCTGCGGCAGCCAATGCCGTCGGCTGCAGCGCGTGTGATCTTGAGGGGACGTCTATACAGGCGCTCAGCCCCGATTTCGTATGCGGCGAAGGTTCAGAACTCCTGCACAGCGTGGACACGGTCGGTGCGTATCGGGAACGGATGCTGTTCAGACATCGCGATGGTGGCTCCATACGCCGGGATATGGTCGTGACCTCTCTCGAACCGGATTATACGGAATTCTTGTGTGTCACCGTGCTCCCGGAGAGCGAGTCGATCCCGAATGAGCCGAGCACGCACAGCAGCGTTGATCGCTTCCGCGAACTGGCGGAGCATGCGGAGGACTTGATTTATAGCTATCGCTTGTATCCGGAGAGAGGATTCGAGTACGTCAATCAGGCAGCAACCGCCATTACCGGCTACACACCCGGGGAGCATTACGCGGATCCGGACCTCGGATTGAAGCTCATTCATCCCGACGATGCGGCCAAGCTTGCAATGCTCATGCAGGACAGGGACAGCGATGAACCTATGCAATTACGATGGATGAAGAAAGACGGAACGATGATCTGGACCGAGCAAATAAACAGAATAGTACGAGACGAGTCAGGAAGGCCTGTGAGAATAGATGGAATAGCGAGAGATATGACGCGACACAAGGAAACGGAAGAGGAGATCCGGAAAACGAACGCGACACTCGAAATGCTGGTTGACGCACGGACACGCGAACTGCACAATTCCAACCGCGATCTGGAAACCGTACTGTATTCGGTTGCCCATGATCTCCGGGCACCGCTGCGGCATATCGAGGGCTATCTCGGCTTGCTGCGATCGGAACTGACCGATACCGCTGACGGACATATCGCAGCCGGCTATCTCGATACACTGGAGCGTACGGCAGCGCGCATGAGTGGTCAGTTCGACGCACTGCTGTCGTTTTCCCGCATCGGGCATCAGGAGATGCGCCACACAACCATTCCGATGGAAGCGCTTGTTGATGAGGTGAAGCATCAACTCGATTCAGCCCTGGCGCCTCAAAACGTCGAATGGCGAATTGGTGATCTCCCGCCCGCGTGCGGTGATCCGGATATGGTGCTGAGCGTGGTCTCGAATCTCCTCGGCAATGCCGTGAAATTTACCCGTCAATGCGCACACGCGCGGATCAGCATCGAAGGTGTTATGGAAAACGGCATGAACCGCTATCGCATCAGTGACAACGGTGAGGGCTTCGATATGCGTCATGCCCACAAGTTGTTTCAGTTGTTCCAGCGCTTACATACACGAGAGGAATACGAGGGGCATGGTATCGGCCTGGCTCTCGTGCGTCGTATCGTGCATCTGCACGGCGGTTCGATTTCCGCCGACGGAAGACCCGGCCACGGAGCGACCTTCACCTTTACCTTGCCATCCGCCGCAGCCTGTGGCTGTGCGCCGCATGCCTCCTAGCAGGTTTCAGGAAACATACGCGACCTACGCCCATGCATCACGCAAATATTGAATACGGAATCGCGCAATCGCAGCTCGCTGCAAGCGCAGCGCGTACGGCGAGCGAAACACCGCCGGTCGCGGACGCGACGCCGATTCGCATTCTGCATCTCGAAGACGATGCCGACGACGCGGCACTCACTGCGGCGTTGCTTCGCAAAGGCGGGGTGCTGTGCAGCATTCAACGGGTGGTGGATAAAGATGAATTTACCGAGGCCCTCGATAGTGGCGCTGTGGACATTATTCTCTCGGATATGTCCTTGCCCCGTTTCAACGGTATGGATGCGCTCGCAATCGCCCGTGAGCGACATCCACTCGTCCCGTTCATTTTTCTCTCCGGCAACATGGGGGAGGAGACCGCAATTGATACGCTGCTGGAAGGCGCCAGCGATTATGTCCTGAAGCATCGCATGAAACGGCTTGTCCCCGCCGTGCGCCGCGTCCTGAAGGAAGCGGAAGAATTACGGAAACGGGAGGAGGCCGAAGCGGAGATCCGCCGCATGCAGGACTGGGCGAATAGAATATCGAGCATCATATCTCACAGTCCGATCGTCGCGTTCTCCTGGACTCCCATGCCGGGATGGCCGGTGTCTTTCGTGTCGGACAATGTCCGCCAATTCGGCTACATACCGGAGGACTTCCTGACGTATGGCCTGCTGTACGCTTCCATTATTCATCCCGATGATCTGCCCGTGCTGGAGGAAGCCGTCCGCGAATTTATCTCCACCACCCAGACCGAGATGACGACGGAGTATAGGATACTGCACAAAGACGGCAGCGTGCGCTGGGTGGAAGATCACACGACCGTGAGCAGAAACGCCGATAACTCGCTCGCCACCATTGACGGTCTCGTCGTTGATATTACCGAGCGGAAGGGGCATCAGATCGAGCAAGAGCTCAACACGGCACGCATGCAGATGCTGTATGAACTGGCGTCCAAGGAAGACGATGATGAGGCGGCGCTTCTGGATCATGTGCTCAACAAGGCAGTGTCCCTGACCGGGAGCGCCATCGGATACTTCCATTTCCTGGATCCTGTAAGCGGCCGTATCGCCGAATCACGATGGACCGAAAATGTACCTGCGAAATGCAGACACATAGAGCATCCCTGCGTTTGCTTCGACAGAGTGGAGTTATGGACGACCTGTGTTCAGACGCGGCAACCACAGATCCGTTCCGGCAACGGGATTCCGGAAGACGCGTGTCTCGTTCACTCGAAACAGTCTGCACGATTTATGCGTCACGCGGTCGTACCCGTCATGGACGGAGGTACGGTGGTGATGCTGGCGGGCGTGGGGGAGAAGGCCGAAGCATACAATGAGAGCGACCTTCGCCTGCTGCAGTTGATCATGCTGGAGATGTGGCGTATGCGCAAGCGCATTCGCGCGACGATGGAATTGAAAAAATTGTCCCGCGCGGTAGAGTACAGTCCCGCGTCCATCGTGATCACCGATGTGCATGGCAACATCGAGTATGTGAATCCCCGGCTGGAGAGCATGAGCGGGTATTCAAGCGAAGAACTTCTCGGCAAGCATGTCCGGATATTCCGCTCCGGTGAGCAGAATGAGGATTATTACAACGATCTTTGGAGCAGAATTCTCGCCGGTCAGGTTTGGCGCGGGACGCTGCGGAACCGGAAGAAAGACGGCAGTCTGTATTGGGAGTCGTTGTTCATTGCACCGATTGCCGATCACAAAGGCGACATCGTGAATTTCGTGGCCGTGAAAGAGGACGTCTCCGAACGCATCGAAGCGGAGCAGTCACTCATCAACGCGCGCGCGGAGGCCGAGCGCGCTGCCAGGATAAAGGATCAGTTCATCGCCTTGATCTCCCACGAAATTCGCACGCCCCTGAACGTCATCTTCGGGTATTCCGGACTGATCCGTGAAGTGTATACCGAACTGATTCAGCCTCTCGATCATTACATGTTCGAAGCCATCGAGGATGCGGGGAAACGCCTCATGCGTACGGTGGACCTCCTGCTGGCTGCGTCGTCGCTCGGAGCGGGATCCTACACCCCCGTATTCGAAGAATTTGAAGCCATGTCCACCCTGGAGCGTCTTCTCCAGCAGTACTATTACACGGCGCATCAGAAAGATCTGTATCTGGAATGTCACGTACACACCGATCGGGTACCTCTCCGTCTTGACCGTCTGGGTTTCGAGCAGTCCATACAGAATCTTGTGGACAATGCCCTCAAATTCACGACCACCGGCGGCGTATTCATTACCACAGCGGAAGAGGAGAAGCAACTCCGCATAGATATTCGCGATACCGGTCCCGGTATGTCGCAGGAATTCATCACCAGAGCGTTTCATCCCTTCACCCAGGAAAGCGAGGGCTACTCGCGACCCTTTGAAGGCCTCGGGCTTGGACTGGCCCTGGTCAAGCAATACATCGAAATCAACGGCGGCCGAATCTCGGTACAGTCCGAGCCAGGCAAAGGGAGCGTGTTCTCGGTGTATTTCCCCCTACCCACGTAAGTATTTCCTCTCTCACTCATCCTACCTCGTCCCCTCGCACTGGATCCGGTGCGAGGGGAATTCCTTCCGTCTCAGGCATCCTTACCTTCCGGACGACGCCTCCTTCGCGCACGATACAAGACATCGCCGGACCTCTTGCATCTGACCGACGGGAAATGTATGTTCAATTGCGACATTTAATAAGATAACAGCTCGTACGATATCCGGATTGAAGCGCGCAGTACGCGCACGAAGGAAGGTGATCGGTGTTGTGCTGCCGTGAGGCATCATCGCTCACCCGGCACCTCCAATCATCGTGGACAGGAGCGTATGAACGAGCGCATTGCGTTGAAAAATCGAAGAAGCACGTAGCGCGGACGAGGGAATACCGCATCCTCCGAAGCGTCTGCACCAATGCGTCCTCGACAGCGGTTCGCCGCACGTTGCGGCAATACCAGGATTGTGCACCTTGCCGAGAAAAAATCCAACACCACAATGGAGACCCCGCGATGAGTGATACCGGACCGGAACGCTGGCAACGGAAGATGCTTCCCGTCATGAACGGGATGCTCATCGGATTGACCGTCTTTTTTTTCGCCGCAAGTTTGTTCCAACTGTATCGTCTGCAGGATCGCATCGAGGCGGCTCCGACACTCGACCTTTCCGGAACCCTGGGCGAAGCTCCCGTCGAAACCGACGAGGAGATCACCATACAGACCTTGCGCTGGCGCACGCTTGCCATGCTCGAAAGCAACACACTCGCGCGTCGCTATCATCAGGCGAATGTATCGCTCATGTCACGGATATGGACGCGCTATCTCGGCTTTGTCACCGGAATGATCATGGTGCTTGTCGGTTGCGCCTTCGTACTCGGGAAACTTCAGGGTCCGGAAACAAATATTGCCGTCGAGGCAAAGGAGAGCGTGAAGTTGTCCGTGATTTCGGCCTCACCCGGCATGCTGCTGGCGGTTCTCGGCACGGTACTGATGATGATCACCATCATCGTGCACACGGAAATCAGCGTCAACGATGGCTCGGTGTATACGCCTGAATGGCACATGCTGCGGGACGCGGAGCTTGATCCTCCTCCCGGAGATGCAGCAGGAGAGGGCGGCGACACCATATCTCCCGAATTGTTACAACGGCTCAAGGAGCAGCAATGAAAACGGTATACAGCATTCTGCTTTTGGCATTGGGAAAGCACCGGAACTATGCTCGTCTGGTGTGTATCTCGCTTATTCTTCTCGTCTGCGTTGTGCTGCCGTCGAGGGCGCAAAGTGACCTGAGCACCTTCATGAAACTGTATGATGAAAAACGCTATGCGGAACTCCTTGAGCGTCTGGTCGAGTATCGCGACCGGGTGCCGAACGCGAGAAATCCGAACACGGATCTTCTGCTGGCGGCGACGCTGTGCAACATGCCACAGCTGAGCGGGCAGGGGATCTATTGGTACAAGCGTGTGTTGTCACGCTACGATCTGGCGGCGGAAACGCGCAGCCTGATACGGGATGCGGAAAGGTCCTGTGGCAGTGGTACCACGGTCGCTCTCCGTACGAGTGTTGCCATTCGATCGAGTGGCAGTGGTGTGGGGGTCCGATCGAAGGAGTTTTACTGGATGGACAGGGAGGACGCACCCTTACTGAGCGAGACGGCGAAGACCATCACGGTACTCGCAGAAGAGGAAATCGGTAGGCGGCTCTTCGAGCCCGAAGAGGGCGACAAGGGTGTCCGGTTTATAAAAGAACTTGTTGGATCCGGGTTTACCGTGCTGCAGCGGGGAAATTTCATTATCGCATCCCAACGGTCATTTACCACGCAACAGCTGCGTACCATTCAATCCGAACTTCAGACCGTGCTTTCCTTCTACGTGCGGCACTATACCATGCCTGAGCCCCGGCATCTGATCTGCGTGTACATTGTTCCCTCCGTCGGAGACTTGCGGCGCTTGTCGGAACGGATTCACGGGTTGGATATCTCGGATAACTGCATCGGCTATACGTTTCACGATGACAACAGTATTGCGGCGACCATGTCGGGTCCGGGCACAGGCACCCTGCGCCACGAATTGTTTCACTTGCTCGTGCGTCAGAACTTCGGTGACATACCCGTGTGGTTCGAGGAAGGAATCGCGGCGCTGTACGAGGTTTCGAACATTCAGGACAGCCTCGTGCAGGGACTGCCGAATTGGCGGGGAAAGGTACTGAAGCACACGGCGCGAAAGCGACCCACCGTGGAAAAACTGATCGCGATGGATCAACTGTCCTTCGACGAGGTTGAGTCCAGGAGTATCGAGAAACGGGCAGCCAATCATGCCATGGCGCGATACTTCGCTCTTTATCTTCAGGAGAAAGGAAAACTCGCCGCGCTGTATTCAGCGTTGCGGAATATTGATGTGTTGCAGATGCCTCAGGATGATGAAACGAAATCCATCGTCGAACGCGTGCTGGCTGCCGACGTCGGAGCCATCGATGCGGATTTCCTGAACTGGTTCGGGACGCTTTCCCACTGATTCCGGACCGACGTCGAAGTACGTCAGCGGTGATGAAAACCCCGGGAGGACCCAAACTTCGGTAATGGAAATTTCTCCATGCTTTTTCTCCGCGAGCATGCGTAGCACTTCATGCGAAACCGCTCGCAATGTCATCAACGGCTTCCATAATTCCCGACATCCCTCTCAGGAAGGCGATGCGTCTTTGCGTCCCGTCTCTCCTCGTCAGAGGGGAATGGAACGCAAAGACGCCCCTTCGACTCCGCTCAGGAGGTGCAGAGACGCGGTGATGCTCCATAGTACAGGCGGTTGACGTCACCAGTTACGTGTTCGTTACCTTTCCTTGCATCGAATACAATCGAATATTCGTATGAACATACGAGTAGATCCTTGCAAAACAGGAATACACTTCCTATATTTGCAAGGATGATACAGCGATGTATGAAAGAAACGCTTATCCAGGCGCTTCAAGAGGTGCCTGCGGTCTGTTTGCTGGGACCACGGCAGGCAGGGAAGACCACTCTGGCTTTGACGGTGGCGGAGCACTTCGACGCGCTGTACATCGATCTCGAATCGGAAACGGATCGCGCGCGTCTCGCGGATGCGGAGAGCTATCTGTCCATGCATAGCGGGAGATTGGTAATTCTCGACGAGGTGCAGCGCTTGCCGGGATTGTTCCCTTCGCTCCGCGGATTGATTGACACATCCCGGCGCGCAGGAAAAAAGCACGGCAGCTATCTGCTGCTTGGGTCGGCCTCTCCTGATCTGCTCCGGCAATCCGGCGAAACTCTCGCGGGACGCATACGCTATCTTGAGCTGTCGCCATTCACGATTTCTGAAGTTGTTGAGCTGCATACTGATCGGCTCTGGCTTCTGGGAGGCTTTCCTGACAGCCTTCTCGCGGATGACGAAAGTACGAGCATGCGCTGGCGTATGGATTTCATACGCAGCTATCTCGAGCGCGATATACCGCTGCTGGGACCCCGCATTCCGGCGGAAACCCTGCGACGCTTCTGGACCATGCTCGGGCACTTGCAGGGGGGAATGCTCAATACCGCCGGACTCGCGCGCGGATTGGGCGTTGACGCAAAAACCGCCGGACGCTATCTGGACCTACTCGTAGACCTGTTTCTCGTTCGCAGGTTGCCGCCCTGGTTCGCCAACGTCGGCAAGCGTCTCATGAAATCGCCGAAGGTGTACATACGCGATTCCGGTATTCTCCATGCGTTACTGTCCATTCGCAGCATGGATACGCTCCTGTCGCATCCCGTGATCGGCGGGAGCTGGGAGGGATTCGTCGTCGAGAACCTGCTGGTAAACGCACCGGAAAATGCAACCGGGTATTTTTATCGCAGCAGCGGCGGAGCGGAAATTGATTTGCTCATCGTTTTCGGGGACGGGGATCGCTGGGCGATAGAAATCAAGAGAAGCCACAAACCGAACGTGGATCGCGGCTTTCACGAAGCCTGCTCGGACACGCACCCCTCACGACGCTTCCTCGTCTATCCCGGCCAACATCGCTATCCGCTCGGTTCCGGCATCGAAGCCGTACCCCTCGGCGACCTCGTCCATGAACTCCGCACACTTCAGTAATCCGTGCAAATCCGCACGCTTTTTCGTCAACGGCTTCCATGATTCCCGACATCCTTCTCAGGAAGGCGTTCCGTCCATGCGTCCCGTTTTCTCCTCGCCAGAAGGGAATGGAACGCAAAGACGCCCCTTCGACTCCGCTCAGGAGGTGCAGAGACGCGGTGATGCTCCATAGCACAGGCGACGGACATCATGCGATACGTCCCGCAAAACCGTTCTTCCGCGAGCATACGTCGCAATCCGTGTCATAAACGCAGCGGTTCGCGTCGCCAGCGTACCGCTTGGAGCACGAATTCGTCACCACAGCACGCCAAGCAGAAATTCAACGGATTGTGCACGATGCGAGGATGAAACGCGGTGGCCATACGACAGTTCGACGCTGAGACGTGTACTCGGCCATACCGGGTAAGCATAGCCCAGGCCCAGCAGAATCCCGAAGCCGGAATTGTCGGCAATCTCGTAACGGACGCGCTCCTTGCCGTCGCTGATATCCACCTGATTCCACTGCATCACCAGACCCGGATCCAGACGCACATAGACACCTTCGCCTGCAATGCCGGTAAAGGTGTACTGCATGCTCGGTCCGAATTGCGCGAAATTCAGTGAGGCATTCCATCCCGGTCCCTCGTAGGTGTCGAAGAACCCCGTCACCGCCATGCCCAACAGGGCGCGATGATTCAGAATTGGCCAGTACAGTCCGATATCCATTGCCGCGAGCAGGCTGCGGTGACCACTCTCCGAGCGAAGAAACTCTGTGTACTCCCGCATACCATCGCTGTACCGGACAAATGGATAGCCGACTCCCGCGCGGAAATAGTAGGTCTCCCGTTCGTGCTCCTGTGCCATGGTTACGACGGAAAGTAACTGCATAGCCACGGCGCATAGCGCCATTCCGATCAGGTGTTTCATGCTGTACCCGCAAACACGTGAATGATTTGTGAAATGAATCTACGGAGCAAAGGACTAAGAGTAAAGTGTCCGATGATTACAGTAAGCTCACCCAACATCCAAGTCACACAAAATGGTATATGCGAGGACTAGGCTCAAATGCGCTTCCATTCATCCTTGCACATCTGCTCTTGAATTTCGGAAACACAGCAACTTTCAGGCGTCGCGTCTTCTCCAACCACCTCAACCGGAAACACGGATCTTTGTGACACTGATTCTCGCGGATTAAGCGACGCGGATTTCCGCGGATTATGGCGGATCAACGCGGATCTAAGATCTAATCCGTGTTAATCCGCCCTTATCAGCGCAGATCCGCGTCACGTGAATCCGCGTCCCCCAATCAGCGTGAATCCGTGTCACGAAAATCTGCCTTGTGCATAAAGCAGCGCAGTGCCAGATTACAGTTTACTTTTCCAGGTAACCAGCACGACAGGGAGTCATCATGCTGATCCATGAAAACATCACCGACAAGATCCTGAGAGCCTTCTGCGCCATGTACAACGGACTGGGCTCGAGCCATAAGGGTAGATGTGACATAAAAATCCGCGTAAATCCGCATCAGTACTTTTCGACAAGTCTGCGAAACGCATCAGCAGCTCGGATCAGGGACAGTGATCCGAAGCAATGCAGTAGCGCCTCGAAGGTCATAGGCGGATTTTTCAGTGCACCTAGCTGCATACCAAGTGCCTTATAGCATAGTAGCGGCTTGTCTGCAATGCATGCAACCAAAAAGGCATCAGGATGCATAGCCTCGATACCATATTTGCCAAGTTCTTCCTGAGGGAAATCCTGAAGATTGTATGTAACGATAATCTCCGCGTGGCAGTGTTGTGCCAATGCCACGACGTGGCGATCGTCGGGATCGGGGAGATGAATCGTCGGAATGAGATGCTCAAAACCTCCGACCATACCTTCCAGTACATGCGCATTCATCAGATCACGCGTTCGTTCAATTCGTGCGCGTGTGAGGTCCGGACGCTTTTCCTGCAGACTCCGCATCCATTCTTCGTGAATCGTATTCGACCAGCGAGCCCGGAATACGTCAAGCAAGGCCAAACGCATCAACAGATCGCGAAGCGGAGCCTGAAAGAGAACGCAGGAATCCAGGACGACACACGATTCTCGAATGTCAGTAGCCAAGACCCATGTCCTGAGCTTCGCGCGTGAGTTCGTCGAGTATCCGTGATCGTTCTGTGTCGATCTGCCGCTTGTACTGCGCAACGTCTTCAAAGCGTATCCGTCTGTGTGCACCGACCTTGCGATATGGAATTTTTGCTTCCGTGAGAAGTTTCACAAGGAATGGCCGCGAAACATTGAGATAATCCGCTGCCTGCTGTGTTGTCAGTTCAGTCTTAAGCGGCATCAATGCAACATCTTTGCCCTGGGCCATGTGTTCAAGAATCTCAACAAGGAGAGCGTACGCAGCCGCAGGAATGCGAATCGCTTCCTTCCCGCCAAGGCTCACCCGATACCCTTCGATCTGCGGTTCCGCAACTGCTTTGGATATTTTCTCGATCGCAGCTCTGGCCATTTCTACATCACCCGACTCAGGCGACTGCCCACCGTTGTATGAAACTGTTTCGATACTCATTTCTGTCCTTTTATTCTAGTATTTAGTAAACGAAACAAACGAAATATACGAAATAATAGAAACAATCACAGATGTCCATCCCGATCCTCTCCCAACTCCGCGAAAATCCGTGTCAGTGACACAGATCAACGCGAATCTTCGAGATGAGCGTTCTTATATCCGCGAAAATCCGTCTTAATCCGCGTCAATCCGTGTCACAAAAAATATTTTCACGCAACCTTCATTTTTTTCACCACAGTCCCTCATTGGTCCTATATATACATAAGGAAACTTCCGCGTCACGCCGCGCCGCAGCTCCGGAAGTGAACGAGTGAAACGGTTGCACATATCCGGAAATGTGAGTAAGTTCCCGATGTTGAGTCTTTTCATCGCCTGCTCCCGATCCGTCACCACCCGTGGGTTCCGCATGCGTTTTGACCGCGTAAAAGTGCTTTTCTTCTCCGTCAACGCCGTAATTGCGGGGGATGGGCGTAGGGGCGAAACACACCCGGACACACGACTTCGGACCTTTCACAACAATCCAAAATCCTCATCATGACATTATGACAGCCCAACGCTACACCGTCACGCAATACGGCATCAGCACACTTCTCACCTGGGTTCAGACCGGAGCGATTGCCATTCCCGAGATCCAGCGACCATTCGTGTGGAGTTCAACAAAGGTCAGGAATTTTCTGGATTCCCTCTATCAGGGCTTCCCGGTCGGCTATCTCATCGCCTGGAAGAATCACGATGTGAAGCTCAAAGACGGTTCGTTTTCCGATGGAAAACGCATCCTTATCGACGGACAGCAACGAGTCACGGCTCTCATGGCCGCGTTGCTCGGCTGGGAAGTGATGACCAAGGATTACGAACATGTACGCATCCGTATCGCCTTCCATCCGCAGCGTGAAGTGTTCGAGGTGCACAATCCCGCCATTGCCAAGGACGTCACCTGGATTCAGGATGTTTCCGTGCTGTTCGCCAACGGCGCAGATCTCTTCTCCGTGGTGATGGGCTATTGCGCACAAAATCCCGGGATGGAGCAGAAGGATGTCTTCCAGGTGTTGTCCCGCCTCGCAGGGATAGTGAACAATCAGGTCGGTGTCATAGATTTGGATGCGGCGCTTGACATCGAGACCGTCACGGAGATTTTTATCCGGGTCAACTCCGAGGGAGTACCGCTCAGCCAGGCGGATTTCGCCATGTCCAAAATCGCCAGCAACGAGGAGTATGGCGGCAGCGATCTTCGCAAGGCCATCGATTATTTCTGTCACCTGGCCGTAGCACCGGATTTTTACAAGAAAATCCAGGAAGGGGACAAAAAATTCGCCGACACCGACTACTTCGGGAAAATGTCCTGGCTGCAGAATGAAAACGACGATATTTACGATCCGTCATACACAGACATGCTGCGTGTGGCCTTCACTTCGGAATTCCGACGCGGCAAACTAGAGGATCTCGTCGCTTTGCTCTCCGGACGCAATTTCGAGACCAAGCAATACGAGGCGGATATCGCGGAAAAGAGCTTCGCGCTGCTTCGTAAAGGCGTGATGAATTTCATGAATGAAAACAAATTCAAGCAATTCGTCATGATCGTCACCTCCGCGGGCTTTGTGGACAGCGCGCTGCTCGGTTCGCAGAACGTGCTTAACTTCGGCTATATACTCTATCTCTCGTTGCGCGATAGTGGGGCAGAGCAAAACCAGATACAGAAATTCGTGCGGCGCTGGTTGGTCATGTCCATGCTCACGGGCAGATACTCGGGTTCTGCGGAAACGCGCATCGACAACGACATCAAGCAGATTCAGGAACTCGGTTTCGAGCGCTATGCGCAACTCACCTACGACGGTGAGCTCTCCGACGCATATTGGGATACAATGCTGCCACAGCAGTTGGTCACCATCTCTACAGCCAGTCCAGCCTTCAACGTGTTTCGCGCTGCACAGGTGTACATGCTCGACAAGGGCTTTCTCTCGGATGCCGTCACCGTACACAGTCTGCTCACGGTGAAATCCGATCTCCACCATTTCTTCCCGAAGGATTTCCTGAAAAAGAACGGCGCAACGAAAGGCCGTTACAACCAGGTCGCAAATCTCGTGGTGACGGACACTCCGATCAATCTCTGCATCGGCAGCACGCCGCCAGAGGTGTATATGGCTGCGGAATGGGAGGCGTGTCTGCAACCCGATGCGAAGAAAAAGCGCTGCGGCCATATCGAGCTTCCCGAGCAACTCATGCAAAATCTCAATTCCCATTGCATCCCGCTGGACAGCGAACTGTACAGCTACGAGCGCTACGACGACTTCCTAGAAGAGCGTCGAAAGCTCATGGCGGGGAAGATGCGGGAGTACTTCAAAGCACTGTAATCAACGCTCATAAAAACTCATCCACGTGGAGAAACACATGCCACAGGCCAGCACCTATCGCTTTCCCTTCGGCCAACCGGTGAAGGATGTCGTTCAAAAGGACCGCAGCCCCAAGAAGGTATTCGTCCTCGGAGTGTACGCCAGCGCTGTGCATGCGGAGTGGCGCGATGCGAAGGGCAAAATGCTCGTGCGCGCCCTCGCAGTGGCCAGCGAGCCGGAGATATTCTGGAGAGGGGACGGTGCGGAGAAAATTATCAGGAAAATCAAATTGCCGGAAGGCGTGGGGACGCTGCAACCGGCTGCCGAGCAATACAACGGACCATCAGGCAAGGTGCTGGATGCAATGATCTTGAATCCGCTGGGTTTGAAGCGAGAGGATGTGTGGTTATGCGATCTGGTACCCCAAAGCCGCATGAATCCCGGCCAAGCGAAAGCAATCGAAACTCATTACAGTAAACTCGTGGAGAAGGGCATCGTTGAACCCGCAAACCTTCCCGAACTCGAAGACATCGACGACAAACGCCGCGCCGCCATACTCCGCGAGCTGGAGCGCTCCGGAGCCGACACAATCATCCTTCTCGGCGACGTTCCCATAAAACAGTGGCTGAAGCCTTATGCTCAGGGTTGGAGCACGCTGAGCAATTTTGTGAACAAGCACGGATACGGAAACAGTGTTCCCGTGACAATCAACGGTAAGACCTACGAAGTGCTGCCGCTTGTGCATCCGAGGCAGGCGGGGAAGTTGGGGATGAGCAGTTCCGATTGGGCAAAAATCCATAGAAAATGGCTGGGTAATCGGGTATAGATTTTTCGTGGAACGAACTGCATTCAGTGGAATCGAACACCATAGCGAAACTAACGGAAAAAACGAGGTGTGAACGATGTCGGATATGTATGTCGGTGTGACTGACAATGATTGGTTCAAATTTCTTCGTGACCGTCAGCCTGATGAGGTCAATTTCTGGAAACCGAAGGGTACACCGTTTAAGGCGTTGCAGCCAGGTGGATTGTTCTTTTTCAAACTGCATGCACCGCTGCGAAAAATTGCCGGTTACGGAATCTTTGTCGAAGCCCCAATACTCCCCCTGAAACTAGCCTGGGATGCTTTTGGCGAGAAAAATGGTGTCTCCAGTCTGAATGACCTGCAGAGACGAATAGCGCGATACAGAAGAGACCACGACCCGAATCCCTACATCACATGCATAATGCTCGCGCAGCCGGTGTTCAGACCGGATGAGGGATGGATGCAACAGCCCTCTGCTTGGGGCGACAGCATTGTGTCGGGAAAGGGATACGAAGCAGATTCTTCAGATGGTAAACGCATGTACAAATTCGCTGAGGAGCTACTCAGTGTTGTGGACAATGGAATTGTAGCCGACAACCGTCAGCGCTATCAGCATCGGTTACAGAAGGTACGATATGGGCAGGGCACTTTCCGTATTCTCGTTACCGAGTCCTACCAGCGTCGCTGTGCGATCACCGGGGAACGAACGTTGCCGGTTCTCGAAGCAGCACATATCAAACCATACGCTCTTGACGGACAACATAATGTGCAGAACGGACTCTTGCTTCGCTCGGATGTGCATACCCTTTTTGATGACGGGTACATTACAGTTACAACGGATCATCGTGTCGAAGTGAGCAGACGGATAAAAGAGCAGTACGAGAATGGCAGGGATTATTACAAGCATCATGGAAACAAGCTGATAGTACTGCCATCAGTCGAGGAGCAACCGGATAGAGACTTACTGTTGTGGCATAATGAGCACGTCTACCAGGGTTGAGTTAACAATAAATCTGAAAATGAGCGTCAAGCAAGCCGACGGCAACATCCGCGTCAAGGTCAACGGTGTAGACGTTTTCGATCCCGGCACCGGCGAAGTCCGCAGCGACAACGCCGACGGCATCGCTTGCTGGTTCATCGATACCGACTACAACGGTGAGAGCTTCTACGTCCGCCACGCCTACTTCCTCGGCCAGAACGATCCCTACAAAGCCCTCAAGACCACCCTCCGCGCCGAAATCAACCCCGACGCCTGGGACACCCTGCACAGCGACACCTCCCGACCCTTCCCCATCCCCGCCTCCCGCCGCATCGCCGTCAAGGTGATCAACCATCTCGGCGATGAGGTGATGAAGGTATGGAAGGTGGGGTGAGGGGGGGGCGAATCCACTCAATTCAATGAAAGAAAGCGGCTCATTGGTAAATTTTTAAGTAATAAGTTGATCAAATAAACAGGCAGGAATTTCAAATGGGCGATTTTTGGGAAATGTTAACAGAAATGGAGCGGAACCCTGACTTATCAGATTTTCAGACCGACATGGAAAGAGCCGAATATTTGCAACGGTTGCTAATCAATCAATCAACGAATGACGGCCCAGCAAATAATGATCACTATGTCCAACTGCGAAAATATTTTCTTGAAAAGCCTGAACATAGAGTTTTAGTGCCCACATGGGTCAGAACAAATCGCGATCTAAGCCAATTCTGGCAGTTTATTAAATTCAAGTTTAGCACCTATGCTGAAAGACGTGAGTTCGTTTGGAGTGAATTTTCGCCATTACTTGAAGCGATTGAGTCATCTACCGATGTGCCGCACGAAATTGCGTTCACTGAAGCACTCAAGGAATTCAATTCCGAGCAACTAATCGATTTATGGAATAAGAACATGGATCGGAAAAATACTGATCCAGACGGGGCCATCACAGCGGCAAAGAGCCTCCTGGAATCAGTATTCAAACATATTCTAGATGATCTCGCCATAGATTATAGCAGTAATTCAGATCTGCACGATCTGTATAAAAAGGTTGCAGAAAACCTTAATTTATCAGCATCACAGCATGAGGAACATATTTTCAAACAAATTCTTGGGTCATGCAGTGGTGTCGTATCGGGAATGAGCAGATTAAGGAATGCCATGGGTGATGCTCATGGGCAAGGGAGAAAAAACTATAGAGCTACACCGAGACATGCCCAACTGGCAGTGAATCTCGCGGGTAGCGTCGCTTTGTTCGTACTCGAGACATACAAGGATCGTAAATAAAATATTGGAGCACGGTATGGTATCATTTGGAAGGCAAGCTGAAGCACTTAAGAGAAAAGAAGCGTTGCTATTCCAGAGATGGGGTGGTGAACGCCCTACCGACGGCCTTGTTTCACCAGAGTATTATGTTCGTTCGAAACCACGAGTCGTGTTCCTGATGAAGGAGACTAACGGTAAAGTAGATCTTACAGATTTTCTCAGAAATGGTGGCCGATGGCAGACATGGAACAACGTCGTACGTTGGAGTAGACTCCTACGCAATGGATTTGCAGTTCCTTTGAGGAAAATTACTGATGAGGACCGCCGTAACGAATTGCTTCACTTAGCCATAGTAAATATCAAGAAGACTCCCGGAGGCGCACGTGCTTCAAAGTCGGAGCTTAGGCACGCAGTAATGCATGATTATGGGTTGCTACGGGATCAGTTAGAACTGTATCAACCAGATGTGATCGTGTGCTGCGGCCAGGATGTGACAGATCTGTTGCCCGAGATCATAGATGTCAGACCTGCCAATGATGCTCAAAAGATACTGCACCTCTCTTGGAGCGACACATCGTCTAAGGGTGTAGCCATACCCTTTTATCACCCTGCATGCAGACGCAATAAGGTAGCGCTGCTTAACGAATTAAAGCATCTTGTCGAAACGAACAAGTTGATCAAACTCTGGAGATGAAGACGGACTTCATCAAGAATGAACTCCGCTATGTCGAGGATGAAAATGGATTTTGAAGGAGAATGCCACCATGCCAAAAGAACTCTACCCATCCTCCTTTCTCTGCGCATGCGGTTACCAAGCGGACTTCTACGAGAGCACAGTCAGAGAGATGCAAAAAGCGAGTATCAGCCGTCAACAACGCCTCGGTGCTGATGACGATGAGCACGTTATTGTCTTCGAGCGTGGAGAATTCACGGCCATGTGGTGTCCGAAGGCAGGCAAGGAGGTTCCAGCCGACGGCGACGCGTAACGCATTGCCACGCACACGCCGGCATCCCGGATTCGAGAAGGTCGTCCTTCCACGAAACGAAGTTTCGAAGCTGTAGAAAGCGCGGTTGCCGTACATGACGCAAGCCTTGAAAATGTAGACGATCTCATGATAAAGTACTTGACAGCAGTTTACCTTTAGGTTAACTTTGGAGTGGACGATGAGGACACGGAAAATCTGGACCGGAGAACAAGCGGACATCAACGCTATCACGGATGCCGACGGTCATTGCCCTGTTCTGGATTTTCTCAATCGACTTGATGCGCGTGCTCAGAAGAGGTTACTCATGCTTTTCGACCTCTTCGGCAAGTGCGGACGCAGCAGGAACTCGGAGATGTTCGAAGAGATCGGCGTCGGTATCTGGGCTATCAAGAATGCCGCGTTTCGCATCTTCTGTTTCTTCACGCCACACGCAGCAAAAACGACATTGGTCCTCACCCACGCAATCGATGGCAAAGACAACACATCAGACAGCAACGAAGTACTGAAGGCCGAACAATATCTCAGGCGCTTCATCAGGAAAGGTTAGAGCAATGCAGCAGAGCAATTGGTTTGCGCAGCAATTCGCGAAATTTGAGAAGGATCCCGAGTTCCATGCAGGAGTGCTCCGACTGAGTTTCTACGAAGACGTGCTACGCATCATGGAAGAAAAGGGCATCAACAGAAGCGAACTTGCGGCGCGACTCGGCTGCAGCAAGGCCTACATCACCAAGCTCTTCAGCGACTCCACCAACGTAACCATACAGACCATGGCAAAAATATCCTTTGCGCTTGATTGCGAATTGAGCATCACCATGAACTCAAAGGAGAAAAAATCCGGGTGTACCACAAACGCACAATCGGGCAGATCTACAGAACGAAGTAATAGAGCCAGAAAAGGACGAAGACAATACTTAGATGTGAGGGCGTGGTGAAACGGCGGGAAAGATTTCGGGAGCTGGGTATTGACAATGACTTTAATTATTTGTAAATAGCAGATAAGATTAGATGAAAATACTCTCTGGTTAATTCGTTGAACGTCATAAAAATAGGAATGTGTCAATGAAAAGGACATGTACGACAGTATTAGTTGCATTTTTCGTGACTTCTTTGGCGGTTTATTCGCAATCTGTAGAGGTCTCTTTCTCAGGAAAGGAAATCTACAGTGGGAAAGCAGTTCAGCTGGATTCGGTTCGGATAGAAAATCTCATGACTGGTCAGATTGTTGTTCTCCATTCAGACTTTGTATTTGATCTCGGGAATCTGACAGGTATCCATGATGGTGATGTTGAAGTCCTTCCATCTTCATTTAACCTCAGCGGAAATTTCGCTAATCCCTTCGTCGACGAAACAAGGTTCAGGATTGGAATTAATAGTCCAGGGGAGACTACAATCGGGCTTTATTCCCTCACTGGAGAGATTCTGGTATTGATAAAGAAGCCTCTCGAGTCGGGAGAGAGTGAATTTATAATACAAGGTAATGGTCTTGCGCCAGGGATTTATCTACTTGTTGCCAAACACCGCGAGAATTCACAGTCGGTAAAAATTCTCAAAACAGGACCTGTCGTATCTGGGTCTCCAGCTATTTTCCAGAGTGGAAGCACTAGTGCAAGCGCTTATAGTTTCGGAAAGACAAAAATCACTGATGTTTTCCGTTTCACTGGTTACGCAAAGGACCATATATCGGCAGTCATCGATACGTCCTTGACAACAAAAACCAGACTTGAGTTTGTTTTTACAAAAATACTGTATAAAGCGCCGCAGCTGCTCTCGTTCGAGACGGATCGAACAAAACGCGCAATTAAACTACCAATCTATTTAACTGTAAAAACGAGTGATTCAGATAAGATTCTTGAACTTATCAGAATAGATTTCGAAGGCGACGGTATTATCGATGATTCAATATCAATTCAGGGCAACACCTCGGATCAAGATTCTGTTCAGTTTGTTGTGCGCTACCAATCAGAAGGTGCATATACACCAACTATTGAAATACAAGATAAAAGAGGATACGCCACAGCACATGTTCTCGATTCAGCAATCAGCATAGTCGAGATGATATTAAACCCCGAAACGAAGTTAATACGTAAGGAAGAAATCGCGAGCTCGGGTATCACATATGACTCGAGTTGGACTTTTACATTGTCTGATGAAGTACTTCATCGAATGAATATTCAGATAGGAAGTATCCTTGTCAGTGACACTGGGGAAGGATTTATAAGAAAAGTTATAAAAATAGAAGAAGTACAAAATCAGAACTTCGTTCAAACAGAGCAAGGTTCGCTAAACGAGGTGTATGAAGAGGCGTTTCTTTCATTTGATAATAAGTTGAAATTCGATTCACTGACAAGTTCAAGAAACGAGGAATTATTAAGTAAATCACCGAGCGGTTTCTCAAGGGTGAAAAAAAGCTTCGAAGTAAAATGGAGTGATCCCTCAAAACTATTGCAGGTGAATCTTGCTGGGTGGTTATCGGCGAGCGAACCAAGAATATCCTTATACAAAGAACTTGATAAGGGGAAGTTGGTTAGAGCCAGTTTCCTCTTTGAAGTGAGTTTAGAGGCTAAATTGTCAGCTTCTGGTTCCGGTAGAGGGGAAATGAGGAAGGATGTTGGTGGTCCGATTTCATTGGGCACCTTTCTTATCCCTGGAACCTTCATCCCCGTCACTTCTAGTCTTCAGTTTTCGATTGGAGTTAGTGGAAAATTGGAAACTGGTGTTGAGGCAGAAGCAACCATCACGCGATCCATCTTTGTACGTGCTACGTTTGAAGATGGAGTTTGGGATGTAGTTGAGGATGGAGATACTGATTTTGAATTTGTGCCTCCACGTATTGCTCTGGGTGCGAATGTTAAATTTTTCGGGTCCGCAAGAGTTACGACGAAGATTGCTGGTTTACTTGGTCCATACGTTGAAGTGAGCGCATATCCAATTCTTTTGGACGTTGAGGCTGATCGCTCCCCCGTGGCGGAGTTGTATTGGGGAATCGAGGGTAAAATTGGTTTTATGATGAAAATGTTTGTACTTGAGGATATAGACTTTCATGCCAAATTAGATGGTGTTCAATACAAATACTGGGATAGTGGTAAGGCAATAGGGCCATTGTCGAGTATTGCTCCCTTAAGCATTGCACCGGGAATGGTTGTGACGCTTCGTGGAGAAAACTTTGGTAACTCCAGAGATGATCAACAAGTGTTTTTTGTAAGATACAATGATTTTAATCAGTTTTATGCTTCAGACTATATTGAATGGTCGAACACTGAAATAAGGGTTCGAGTACCCGAGGGCGTGGATGCTCACGGAACTGTTTGTGTAAAGGATGCATTTTGTAGCAGCAATCTTATCCCATATCTGCTAAGTGGACTTCCGGTTCTTACTACAGCTGAAGTAAGCGATATTGAAGTTAATATGGGATCAATTTCTGCCACTTGTGGCGGACAGATTTCATACGATGGCGGATTCTTGGTAACATCAAGAGGTGTTTGCTGGAGTGAATCGGAGTTTCCGACTACTGCCCACGCAAAAACAGATAATGGTTCTGGAATTGGGGATTTCACTAGTCAACTTACTGGCTTGAAAGTTAATACATCCTATCTTGTTAGGGCGTATGCAACAAACGGTGTAGGAACAAGTTATGGTGAAGTCAAAATTTTTAATACACCTGAAGAACCAGTACCTTTGGCTCTTACAACAACAGCTGTAAGTAATATTACGATTTCAACGGCTAACACCGGTGGGAATATTATCTCTGATGGCGGTATCCATATAGTAAAACGCGGCGTGTGCTGGAGTACTACTCCAAATCCTACAGTGTTAGATAATAAAACAACAGATGGGTTTGGTATAGGAGTGTATTCCAGCTTATTATCTGGTCTCACAGCTGCTACGACCTATTACGTACGAGCTTATGCTACGAATGCGACTGGAACGGGGTACGGTAACGAAGTTTCATTTACCACGCAATCAGTAAGCAGTGGTGGTGAGATTACTATTGGTACACAGGTGTGGATGCTGAGAAACCTGGACGTATCAACATACCGTAATGGCGATACAATATCACAGGTTACAGATCCTACAGCATGGAATGGTCTAACCACCGGTGCTTGGTGCTATTACAACAACGACCCTGCGATGGGAGCGATCTATGGCAAGCTATATAATTGGTACGCGATAAGCGATCCGCGGGGTTTGGCACCTACTGGCTGGCACGTACCAAGCGACGAGGAATGGAAAACTCTGGAAAAAACACTCGGTATGTCGCAATCTGAGGTAGATGCTACAGATTGGCGCGGTACCGATGAAGGAGGCAAGATGAAAGAGATCGGCACAGCACATTGGATGAGTCCGAATACGGGAGCGACGAACAGCAGCGGTTTCACAGCTCTTCCGGGAGGCTTCCGCTCCGGCGGAAAGGACTACTCTGTGGGCAGCAATGGCTACTGGTGGTCGTCGTCTGAGTCCGGCGCGACAAAAGCATGGTATCGCGAGCTGGGCCACAGCCGCGCGAGAGTGAGCCGCGGCGCTGCCAAGGGCAACGGGTTCTCCGTACGCTGTATTAAAGACGACTGATTGTTAGAGTACACTGTCTTACATGAAGATGAGGCGATGGATAATCACAGAGTAAGAAACAGGATGAATCAACTTATTGTCGATATCATAGTTCTCATCTCATCCGTCGCGGTTATGATCGCGGCTATACAACCTTCGACGAGGATACGCAGGCACTGCGCGGCCGTCTGCTCTCGACTGAAACCATGCGCCGCAATCTCCTGCGCTCGGCGCGCGTGCGCTGCTCCCGCGACGAACTGAGTCACGACATTCTGCACAACCGCATACTCAAGACCACGGTGGTGCAGCTTTTACGGACGTACGGTATCGATGAGAGCATAGCCGCGAATCTTGTCGATCACCGACATCGCATGCACACCGTGAGTGAAATTCCTCTGTCCGACAGCGTGTTTTCGCGTGTGGTCTTGCACAGAAACAACCTCTTCTATGATTTCCTGCTCAAAATCTCGCAATTGATCTTCCATAACCTGCTCCCGGCGGAAGAGCAGGGGCATTACTATTTCCTGGATTTTATCAACGATCAGGTAAAGATGCGGCTGCTCTTTGAGGAATTCATCCGCAATTTCTACCGTCTCGAACAAAACGACTGGAAGGTGGATCGTGATACCAATGATTGGCAGCTCGACGCAGTGACGGAGGATTCCGCCCGCTTTCTGCCCGCAATGCAGACGGACGTGTCCCTCGTGAATCGTCACCGCCGCATCGTCATAGAATGCAAATTCACAGCCAGCCATTTCCAGCAGCGCTTTGCGCAGTCCAAGGAGACCTTCCGTTCATCGCATATGTATCAGCTCAACGCATATCTTCAGAATCTGCACGACCGTTACCCGGAGCAGGAAATCGAAGGAATTCTTCTTTATCCTACCGTGCGCGAATCCCTCCGCCACGAATTCCTGAACAAGCGCGGCCAGCGCGTACGGATATGGTCGATAGATCTGAATGCTCCGTGGAGGCAGATACATGAGGAGCTGCTGGGGTTGGTTGCACGATGAAGCGAACGGGTACGAACAGAATCGAAATGTTCTCAACATTTGTAAAGGTACGCCATGAGTGATGTAAGTAATCTCCTCGTCGGCCTTTCCTCACTGATTTGGCCGGTCATCATATTTTATCTGATCATCTGATTCAGTGGTCCAATCAAGGACATCATCAATACCGCAAAGACCCGGGGCTTCGCAATTAAAGTAGGTGGTACCGAATTGTCTTTCGAAGAAGCGGCGAAGCAACAACTCATTCAAATCAACGATCTTCAGAAACAGCCCGTCCGGATTTCGCATGAAGTTGAGGAGTTAAATGAAAATCGGGATGGCGTTCTCCCTCGGAAAGATACTCCCGGTCCGAAGATTAGGAGGATTCTCTGGGTCGATGACTACCCGAGTAATAATGCGAGCATCGTATCGCATCTGACGAATCTAGGCATAGTTGTGGACACAGCTTTGACTACGCAGGAAGGTCTTAAGCGCTTTCATTCAGATCATTACAACCTGATTATTTCAGACATGGGAAGGAATGAAGACGGAACCGAGAACCCGGTTGCGGGAATTGATCTCACGAAGGCAATACGGCAATACGATACCGATCTGCCAGTAATCATCTTTTGTTCGAGGCGCGCCAGGCAGAGATATGCAGAGGAAGTCTTGACGTCTGGAGTAAGCGCAGTCACGAATTCTGCTGTGAGATTGCTCTCGGAAATCTCGCGGATTGGAAGCTTTACATCCGATTAGCGAGCTGTAGCAAATCCCGCATGAACAACAGTCTTTGGAGGTATCATGCTCACTCTCGATCACTCAATCCGTACCGCCGCCTTCGACTGGCTTGCGCGCAATGCTGATCCCGATAGCGGCTTGATCACGTGGACTCAGCTTTCGACCGGATTTCCCTATGGCGATACACGGATTCCGCTGGTGACGCAGCGCGGGATATTTAAACCGCGGCAGCTCGATATCCCGCTGAGTATTCGAACGAGCCCGCAAGATCCATATGGCGATGCTTTCGAAGGGAACGAGGTGTTGCTGTACCGCTACTTCGGCACGGTTGCGAATCACCGCGACAACGCCGGGTTGCGCGAGGCCATGAGGCAGCGCCTTCCGCTGGTGTATCTCAAGGGTATATCCCCCGGGAAGTACTGCGCGGTCTGGCCGGTGTATATCATCGGTGATGATCCGAGGCTGCTCCGCTTCCGCGCCACTGCGGACATGCAGTTCTCGTATCAGATCGAAGAGGAGGAGGACAGCCAACTCATCACCATTCGCCGGGGGTATGCCATGGCGCAGGTGCGTGTGCGTCTGCATCAGACGAGTTTCCGGGATATGATCATGCGCGCGTACCGCTCCACGTGCAGCATGTGCACGCTCAAGCACGAAGAACTGCTCGATGCTGCGCATATCATCCCGGACAGCAACGCGTTGGGTGTGCCCGAGGTCACCAACGGCCTGGCGCTGTGCAAGATACACCACGCGGCCTTCGACAAGCACATCCTGGGCATCGATCCCGATTATCACATCGAGGTGCGTGAGGACATTCTCGAAGAAGTAGACGGTCCGATGCTGCAACACGGGCTGAAGGAAATGCAGGGCCGCAAGCTCTATCTGCCGAAGAACGCAGCGCACTATCCCGACCGCGAGCGCCTGGAGCAACGGTTTGCGGAATTCCGAAGGGCGGGATGAGGTCCTCTCCGCTTTGACGAACGATGTAGCCGTATCCCGGACGAATCGGAGCGACTGGAAGCGATGGAAAAGGACCTTCGCGACTCTCTCTACTTCACCAGACAGGTAATAGAAATGGGAGGGAAATTACGAATTGCATCTCACCGGAAAGGACGTATCCAACACGCAGCATACACACGTACATTCATTTCCAGGAGTAATCATGCGCATCACCGCCCTTATCCTGAACATGGGATTGTTGATATTCTTCATTTCCGAACTCATACGCGTCGGCTTCGGATATTTCGGTTTGATCGAGTTTCTCGCGACGGTGCTGATAGGCGGTTCGACGATACTCAGCATAGTGTATATCGTCGTCGCGTGTGATCGTCCCTGGTTCGCGTTTCGTTTCGCGAAAGCAGAGAAGGCGCGGGAGACCGGGGTTTCACCGTAATCCTTGGGCTGTGATCGGAGGGGGATGGAACGCAGCCCTTCGACGGTCCCTGAGCGTCCCTTCGATGGTAGCTGAGCGTAGTCGAAGCTCGCCCAGGGACCGCCGAGACCTCACTTGAGCGCTGTCGGAGGGCTGCGTTAGATTATACTCCCAGCGCATATGCGTTGAATTCTCCTCCCTGCGTCCCTGCGCCTTCGCGTCTTTGCGTTGAATTTCTTGCAACTCAAAGTAGCGTTTTGATTTCGTAAATCGAGACGATGTGGATTTGTGCACGGTGCCGAGCATATTGATTCGTTGGAATATCGATTACGCGACCTTCGATAAAAACACTCCCGAAATCAATCATGACGAGTCATCGAAGTGTTACAGTCCGTGTAACAGGAGGCGGATGCGCCAATGTGTTCCTGGGGTTTTCAAGAGTCCTTGCATTACAACCGGAAAAGCGTTTCCGGCCAAGCATATTGCATCAGGGCAACCGAAATGACCTTGATTTCAGTGCCCGGTAAGGTTAGTTTTTGAGAAGTATCCATTACAGGGAAGCCATGGATACAATACTTGATCTGGATGTCACGATGTTGTTGCAATCATGATCCACAAACCGACAAAAAATGTCAGATTCTGTACGATAACGGGTCACTAACTGCTTTAGCTATAGTGAAACATCCACATCACCGAAGGCAACATTTATCCCGCTATGAGTTGGTTGCAGTCTGTGCAAGTTATCACGTGTTTTCACCATGGTCACCATCGTAATCATTGGCGCATTATCGGGCGGGATAGCCGTTCTGCGAAGATCGCCACTTCTAAGTTCCATACGTAAATACATTACCGTAACGCAGCACAAAAGAGACCTGCAACACAAAAATTCGTAGGGAAAAACAAAGGGAGCTTCACACATGACACTGTACAGAAATCGCTATCGCGTCGAATCCGCCCGGAAGCAAGGTTTTGATTATTCATCGGCTGGATATTACTATCTCACGGTGTGCACCTGCAACATGGTTCACCTATTCGGTGAAATCATCAATCATGAAATGGTGCTGAACGAATACGGCGATATTGTTCATCAGGAATGGTTCAAATCTTTTGAGATACGCCGGGAATTACAGTCCGACGAATTCATTGTCATGCCCAACCACATCCACGGGATAGTTCGCATTGTTCGGCCTCCCGCTGAGGCACAGTCATGTCGCAATCCAGAAATTGCTGACTGTTCAGAACTTGTCAACCGTGAGGGATGTCCATTGACACCGAAATCCATTTCATCATTCATGGCTGGTGTCAAATCAGCAATAACAACACGAATCAATATCTCGCGTGGCACCCCGGGTAAACCTGTGTGGCAGCCCAGATTTTATGATAGTATCATTCGAGACGATGCAAGCCTGTTTCGTGTTCGCGAATACATTCGGAACAATCCAAAAAAATGGGGACAGGATCCCATGAAATAATCACACCGAAATCCAAATAGAACAGCGACCAGAAATCGGCGTCATGGTCATGACCGGGGCACCGCGGACATCGGCGTCGCAACGGAAAAATGCATTGAAATAACCAGCCATGATTTCGATGCGTATGTAGAGACGCCCGGCCGGGCGTCTCTACGAATCATGACACACCATACGAACATCGCCGCCATCGTCATGACCGGATCACCGCGGACAACGCCGCCATCGTCACGATCGGATAACAACGGACATCGCCGTCGCAACGGAAAATGCATTGAAATAACCAGCCATGATTTCGATGCGTATGTAATGACACCCGGCCGGGCGTCCCTACACAGGCGCCTGTTGATACCTGCCTGCGTCTGTTGGTACCTGTCCCGCACCTGCCCGTGCCTGCCCGTGACAGCGATGTGGACGCAAGGTCGTTTCCGGAAATCGGTCCTGACGCAAGATTACTTCAGCCCTCAGGTGACTGCACCACCGCGTCCGCGAGCGGTGGCTGCGCTCACTTGAGCAGAATCATCGGTCTCTCGATGCACACGCCGTCCATGATCACACGGTAAAAATAAGTGCCGGATGGCAGGGTGGAAGCGTCGAATTGAACGACGTGCATTCCGGCATGCTCGAAGCCATCCACCAGCGTGCGGACTTCCCGCCCCAGCCAATCGTACACAACCAGCCGGATCGCGCCGTCCGCCGCGAGCCGATAGCTGATGCTCGTGACCGGATTGTACGGATTCGGATAATTCTGCAACAAATCAACGGTATTCTGTGTCACTGTGGCTTCACATGGTCCCAGCTGATCGCCGATATTCAGATGCGCCGGCACCGCCGGCGCGGCGATGCACAGGGTGTTGCCCTGATGGCAGACAAGCACCTTGTTCATGTTTTGTCCGCAGCGGACATCAACGACACGGACCTCAACGACGTCCGATGCGCTGCGATTGGCTGCATCGGTCACGGTGAGCGTGTAGGAGGTCGTTACGGTGGGACTGACGGATATGCTGGCGCCGCTTTGCGCATTCGACCAGGCGAATTGGTACGGAGGATTACCGCCGGTCACCGTCCCCGTGAGTGTCACGGATTGCGGTCCGTAGCCAATGTAGATGGTCTGATCCGGACCTGCATCGGCGATCGGGGGAGCTTGCAGTACGCTCCCTTCGATGATAACATCGTCAACCCAGATTTCACTTCCGATAGCGATGTCCCAGATGAGAATGTCAACCGTCGTTGCCGTACCATTCATCGCTCGATCCCAGAGTTTCACCGAAGGATCATTCTGGTATTGGCTTGGAGGAGCGATGCCGATATAATCGGCAGGATAAGTACCATACAAAACCTGGTCGAGAAACACATACCCGCCTGAACCCCAATTCAAGCCTAACTCTGCCCATTTGAAGGAAATGTTCGTAAGCAGATAGGGTACCTGAAAATCAATGTGTATCATTGTCCAGTAGGGCTGTGCGTACGGTGAACCGGAATTGTAGCAATTAAAGCCGCAACTGGATTTCCCGAATCGTACGGCTTTGGTACTGCCGAATATGGCACTCGGGGCTACTCCCGCTGCCGGTGTCAGATTGCCGCTCGACAGAATTGTGATTTTCGGATCGAGTGTCCCTTCGAAATCCTCCGATAGCGCGACTTGCGCATGCGCCAGATTCGCCAGATGCAGCAACAGCATCGCAACACCAATGAATAGCAGGGTTCTCATCGTCGTAACTCCTTTCAATGTGGATTGGTTTTGTACCGACTGTATTTCATGACGGGTACTTCCATTTCCGTATGACACGAGAACGATGGCCACGGAGCGCCGATAGCAGAGCAGGGGACGGAGCGGGTCCTGCCGCACGCTGCCTGCGCCGCGTACCATGTTCTGGCATGTTCGAACGTGTGTTGCTTGCATGCGTCGCGGCCCGATGCCGCCTCCGGGCCGCTCAACGGAACGGGGCATCACCGATGGCGATGGGGCGCACGACGCAGACTCTGGTCAAGAAATGTTCATACAACATTACACATATTATGGTCTTATGTCAAGATTGTTCGAACATTTATTCTATCGTACAATAAGCGGACATTCGTTGCAGCGTATCTCTCTGAGCACGCGGGGAGGAGGCGGAGCGTGGAACGGGCGTGATGCACTATACATGCCATCAGCGGTCTCCGAGCCGGGTATGGCGCTGGGGTTCTCCACAGCGGCTGGGGCGCAGTGTCCCGCGTCGCCTGCTCCCGTCGTTCATACACGCGGTATGAAGCGGACACGCGCGGATTCGCGTGCAGGCGCACATTTACGATCCGGAATAGTATGTATTCCGGGCATTGACTTTACGCGAAAATCGAAGTACTATCCGGTCGATTCCATAGTTGAGTTACGACTTACCCGGGCTGGAAAGCTCCTCTCCAAGGACGCGCATAATGGACGCGCACCGGTTTCATTGGTATGTGATCAACGCACGTCGGGGTGCCATCGCCTCCTGCGCCATAGCGCCAGCGCTGCCGGCGAAGGAGCGGCGCCATGCTGCTGCCATCGCTTGCGCCGCGGGCCGCGCAAGAGACGAAATCCCGTTGCAGGTCCGTCGCCGACATTTGGTGCAGCATCCGTCCGTCATCGCAATTCATCTCCACAATACACTGCATATTCATCCCGAGCCAGCCGTACTGCGCTGCGGGACGCATGAAATCCACCCCATCCAGGCTTCCCGAATATTCACACGAAACACTGTCAGATCGAAACCGCCGTGCGCGGACCCGTCGCGTGCGTATTCCTCTACGCGCCGTAGGTCGCAGCTGCGCGTCGCCTCGGTATCACCATCCATTCCATCAGCACCTCACGGATACAGAGAAAGGAGTCCGCAATGAACAACCTGATCGCGCCATGCAGAATCGGCATGCTGGTGCTTCTCGCTCTCCTCTGCCTGCGCTGCGGGGAAGAGAATTCCACGCAGCCGGCGCCGGATCCCAATGACAACGCGCTGCCCGGGGTCTCATACATGGGACACGGCTACGATGTGTTCGGCGACTACGCCAAATCCGAGCATGTGAAAAGTCCGCTCTTCCAGTACGGTGATTGGAGTACCGTCACCGTACAAGGCAAGGCGTATTCCATTCCGAAGGATATTGCGTACACCAGCGTCAATACTTCGGACTTCCGATCCGTCTACGGCCTGACGTCTCATGAGTACAGAAATCACATGAGCGTGAATGCGAGTTTGAGCGGCTCGTACTCATTCTTCAGCATGTCCGTAACCAACAACTACAGTGCGAGCTATTACAAGAGCAGCAACAAAGCGTTCTGTACGGTGCAGAATGTGATCAAGAAATGGAAGCTGACGCTTCCGTATACGGATACCGCGAAGCTGAAGGGTCTGCTGACCGCAGAGGCGAGAAGCGACATAGCCACACTCGCGCCACAGACACTTTTCAGCAAATACGGCACCCATTTCCTGGCCGAACTGCTCATCGGCGCACGGGCGGATTACAATACCTGCGTCACCAAATGCGCAGAGACTTCGATAATCAAGAACAACTTCGAGATCTGTGCCGAAGCGAGTTTCAAAAAGAAATCGGGTTCGGGCAGTTTCTCCATAGTGACGGAGCAGCAGTTGCAGAGCTTCGAGAGCAATTCCTCACAGAAGCTGAAAGTCTCGGGTGGCAGAAGTGAATACGGATCCTACATCTTTCAGACCGGCAAGTACGACAAATGGATAGAGTCCATCAACAACCTCGAAGATTTGACGATAGCGGATTTCACACAGAACAGCCTGATTCCGATTTGGGAATTGTGCGCGGATGAGGTGAGAAAAAACCAACTGCGCACGGCGTTCGACACCTACGCCATGCAGTTCGCCCTGCCGGCGCTGGTGAATGACGCGATCGACGGACTGTATTTCGAAGTATCGAACAATGCGCCTGTTACCCCGACACCGGGATGGACCATCATTAATCAGGATCTGAACAGAGATGCGAAGGGCAAATTCATATTTCTGTGTTACAAAACAGGCCTCGACGATACGGAAACCATCTCCGACATCACGTTTCTCCTCAATAATCAGGCGACCCCGGCCGGCTACAACAAGATCCCGCAGGATCTGAATGAAGGTGCGGGTGGGGACTTCATCTATTTGTGCTATAAGAAGCAAATCACCAACAGGCCGATTCGCAGAATCGTCATCCTGATCGGACGGGATGCGGCGCCGCCTCCAGGATTCTACTTCGCCGAGAATTTCTATTACCGGAGGAAGCAGGACCTCAACGAGGGCGCCGGAGGAAACTTCATCTGGCTGGCGTACTCGTACGATCTGCCGAATTCCTGGGATTGAAAAACTCCAGGCCACGATGGAAGTGCACATACGTTGCGGGCACACGCGGGAGGGTTGATTTCGCTCATACGTGCGTCTGAACGGGTCTATTTTCCGGGCCGGGCGTAGTTCGGGCACGGGGGAATTCGGATATTGTCCAGAAAAAGCAGACATTTCCGAAATACCAGTGCCTGCGCGCCGGGCATCATCATCGTCCACCGGGTTCACGCGCATGTTCACGGAGGGTCATCTTTTCCGCATACATTCGAAAGGAAGCCATACCCATGTCCTATACACCGATAACCATAGAAGCAAGCATCGCTGCCGATACCGCCGTTGTCTGGGAGTATTATACAAAACCCGAGCACATCATCGGGTGGAATTTCGCTACACCGGAGTGGCAGTGTCCCGCCGCGGAAAACGACCTTCGCGCCGGCGGGCGCTACTTCGCGCGGATGGAGGCGAAAGACGGCAGTTATGGCTTCGACTTCGAAGCCGTGTATGACGAAGTGATTCCGCAAGAGAAAATCGCCTATACCATGGGGGACGGCAGACGTGCGACGACGACATTCGAGGGCCTCGGCGCGACGACAAAGGTCACGACGATTTTCGATGCCGAAGCTTCCAATCCTCTGGAAATGCAAAGAGCCGGTTGGCAGGCGATTCTGGACAATTTCAAGAGCTATTGCGAAGCACGACACGCGGATGAGCAGTGAACCCGCATGCCGCAGCAGCGTTCTGCGCAAGCCGGCGCCGTACATATCAAACACATGCATCCCCGAAAGGTACCGAATACTATGCACACGGACATTCTAGCCTACAACGCAGCGTTGGCACCCGAGGAGCAGGAGATCTGCGATACGCTGGCTGCTGAAATCTGTCGCGCGTTGCCTGAAGCGGAGAACAAAATCTGGCACCGTCATCCCGTCTGGTTCCTGGATGGGAATCCCGTCGCGGGGTACAGCAAATTAAAGGGCTGCGTCCGCCTGCTGTTCTGGAGCGGGCAGTCCTTTGAAGAAGCGGAACTGCGCCCGGAGGGCAGCTTCAAAGCGGCCGAGAAGCGCTATACCACCGTCGAAGAGGTGAAGGTAAAGGAACTGAAGCGCTGGCTCGAGAAGAGCAGGGACATACAGTGGGATTACAAGAATCTGGTGAAAAGGAAAGGCAAGCTCGAGCGCCTGAAATGAACTGACCCGTCCCGATCCGCAGCATCCGTGTACCAATGCGTACGCGGATTTCGCGGATGGATCATGGCAGCTTGGAACATACCATACCTTTGCGTATTATTCCCGCCGAGCTGATTTTTAATTATCCACCTGCAATCGAGGCCTGTGAAGATTCGATCCATCCTGATCGCGAACAGGGGAGAAATCGCTGTTCGCATACAACGCGCCTGCCGCGAGCTGGGAATACGCAGCGTCGCCGTCTATTCCGACGCCGACCGCGACGCCCTGCACGTGCGCAACGCCGACGAAGCTTACAACATCGGTCCCGCACCCTCCGCACAAAGTTATCTGCGCGCCGACGTCCTCATCGATACCGCTCTGCGCGCCGGCTGCGATGCCGTTCATCCGGGTTATGGCTTTCTTTCGGAAAATGCGTCGTTCGCGCAAGCCGTGCGCGACGCAGGTCTGCTGTTCATCGGTCCACCCGCATCGGCCATACGCAGCATGGGCGACAAAACATCCGCGCGCACCCTGATGATGCAAAAGAACGTTCCCGTGGTGCCGGGGACGGACAAGGCCATCACCTCCGACGACGAAGCGCTGGCCACCGCGGACAGCATCGGCTATCCGGTGCTGCTCAAGGCGGCGGCCGGGGGCGGCGGAAAGGGCATGCGCGTGGTGGAACGCCCGGATGACTTGCTCAAAGCTCTCGAAGGTGCGCGAAACGAAGCCCGCTCCGCCTTCAGCGATGATCGCGTGTACATGGAGAAATACGTCCTCGAACCGCGTCACATCGAGATACAGGTCCTCGCGGATGCGCACGGCAATTGCGTGTACCTCGGCGAGCGAGAATGCTCCATTCAGCGGCGTCATCAGAAAGTCGTCGAAGAAGCGCCGTCCGTGATCGTTGACGCGGATCTGCGGCGGCGGATGGGTGAAGCGGCGGTGCAGGCGGCGAAATCCTGCGGCTACGAGAACGCCGGTACCATAGAATTTCTGGTGGATCGGGACAAGAATTTTTACTTTCTGGAAATGAATACGCGTTTGCAGGTGGAGCACCCCGTCACCGAAATGGTGACCGGCATAGATCTCGTGAAAATGCAGATTCGCGTGGCCGAGGGCGAACCGCTCCCGTTCACCCAGGCGGATATCGTCATTCGCGGCCATGCCATAGAATGCCGCATTTGTGCGGAAGATGTACGCGGCAATTTTCTGCCCTCCGTCGGCACGCTGCTCGAATATCGTCCACCGCACGGTTTCGGTGTGCGCGACGACAGCGGTGTGAGTTCCGGCAGCGACATTTCCATTCACTACGATCCCATGTTTGCGAAGCTCATCGCCTGGGGTATGGATCGGGACGATGCGATAGGAAAAATGCGCCGGGCGCTGGACGAATTCGTGATTCTCGGCGTGGAGACAACGATTCCTTTTTGCAGATACGTCATGGACCATCCCAACTTCCTGAACGGCGACTTCGCCATCGATTTCGTGCAAAAGCATTTTCGCGTCGAAGATCTTGCGCAGCCCGATGAAGATGCGACGCTGGCCGCGATGCTCGGATCCGTGCTGGTGGAACAATGGCAACCCGTTTCTGCCGAACCCGCGCAACGTAACGGACACGGGCCGCAGCGCCAGTGCTCGCCTTGGGTCATGCGTCACAGAAGAGGAGGGCATTGATATGGCGAAGTACACCGCACGGGCGGCCGGCAGGGAAGCCATCATCGAAACACGGGAGGACGGAGGAATCTTTGTCAACGGGGAAGCGGTAGATGCGGAGCTGTACCGCAGCAGACAGGGCCATTTTCTGCGCATCGGCACACGGGTCTGGTCACTCAACGTGCTCGATGCAGCCGATGATGCGGGCTTGCGCCACATCGCCGTGAACGGCCGTGTGATAGCGGTGGAACTCAATGATGAGACGTCCTTATTATTGCGTTCGTTGGCGACGGACAAGGCCACGCGGGTACATCACGCGGTGTTGCGATCTCCTATGCCGGGCCGCATCGCGCGGGTGCTGGTGCACGAAGGTGAGCTGATCGAAGCCGGCCAGGGCGTACTCATCCTTGAGGCCATGAAGATGGAAAATGAAATAAAAGCTCCTTCCACCGGTATCGTGAAAGCGGTAGTGGTGAAGGAAGGTGATGCGGTCGAGAAAAACGCTCTTCTCATAGAAATCTCCTGATGTACTCACATTCCACGGAGGATCAGTGTTCAGACTGCGAACCTCACTGCTGCTCGTCGCAATCGTTCTGTGCGGAAGCTCGGCTGTTCACGCCGGCGGCTTTCAGTTGAACGAACACGGTGCGCGGGCCATGGCACAGGCGGGCGCATTCGCCGCGCGCGCGAGCGACCCCTCGGCCATGTTCTTCAATCCCGCAGGACTTTCCTTCCAGCGGGGCTTTCAGGTGATGGGCGGCGCCACGCTCATCACACCGAGTTACTCCTACTACGGTCCGAGCAACAACAACAGCAATCAGCGCTGGGACATGCTCGACAACATGTTTTATCCCCCGAATTTCTACGCCGCGAACACCTGGACGGACGGTGTGCTGAGTGGCTTCGCGGCCGGTATCGGCGTGACTACTCCGTACGGCCTCGGCACGGAATGGGCGGACAACTGGGTCGGCCGCGCGGTTACCCGTGAAATCGAACTACAGACCTTCTACATCATGCCGACGGTTTCCTATGCCGTCAATGAGTGGCTGGCCTTCGGCCTGGGTGCAAATATCGTATTCTCGAATGTGAGTTTGCGCCGGGCGGTGACGAATTTCGATCCCGAGCTGGACCTGGAACTGGAGGGCAGCGGCGATCCGGCGTTCAGCTGGAACATGGGTGTCATCGTGAAACCCATGGAGAACGTGAGTCTCGGTTTCACTTACCGGGCTGAGACCTCGATTGATTTCGAAGGCACGGCGAATTTCCATCCCACCGCCGCGCTGCAACCGTTGTTTCCCGGCGGCGACGTAACGACATCGTTGAGTCCTCCCGCCACGTGGTTTGCCGGCATCGCCTGGGCGCCGGTGAAAAATTTTGAGCTGGAATTCGATTTCCAGGGCATACAATGGTCCAGCTACGATAAACTGGCCCTGGATTTCGCCGTGGACAATGTGAACACGGCCGGCGTTGCGCAGACCGACGTATCCATGCCAAAGGATTATGAGGATACGTTTATCCTGCGTCTCGGTGCGGAATACCGCATACCGCTGCTCGGTCTGGCTCTGCGTGGCGGATACTTCTATGACCGCAATCCGGTGCCGGACAAGAGCCTCGAGCCATTGCTTCCGGATTCGGATCGGCATGGACTCAACATCGGCTTCGGCTTCGATCTGCTGCCCAGTCTCACGATTGACGTGGCGTATCTGAATCTCATTTTCCTCGATCGCGTCACCAACGAGACAACACATCCGGATGGTGTACACATGAACGGCAAGTACACCGGAAACGCGTCCCTGATCGGTTTTAACATCACATACGTGCTGGGAGGTGACTGATGAATACCACGCACTACTTCCGGATACTTTGCTGTGTGCTGTTTCTCGGCGCGATTGCTTCGTGCAGTGAGGAAGAGAATCCGGTGAAGGATTTTTCCCTCGGCAGCATCGATGCCTCCGTGTACGTTGCCGTCGGCGACAGTTACACCGCGGGAATGCAATCCGCTTCGCTCTTCGAGCAGGGGCAGATGTACAGTTATCCCAATCTCATCGCGGCGCAGATCAAGACGCCCGCATTCGTGCAACCCCTCATGCCGTATCCCGGGACAGGGGAGTTGCGGCTTCTTTCCTCCATGTCCCCGCCGAGCATCGTCGCGAAGAATCCGAGTTTGAATCCGCCAACCAACGTGGCGCACGGGACTGCCTATCACAATCTCGGCATCCCCTTCGCCATCATGTATGACGCTCTGGACACATCACCCATCGCCGAGCGGGGCACAACACGTGGTAATCCCTTCTATCAGATGATCATGCGAAATCAGACGGCGTTCGGAGTGTCGCTGGTGGATCAGGCCATCAGCTTGAACCCAACGTTCATGACGTTCTGGCTCGGGTATTCCGACGTGCTCGAGTATGCGAGATCGGGTGGCACGCGCGGCACGAACTCCGGCCTCGACGGCAATCCTCCGGGGAAATTCCCCACGGAAATCGCGGTATTCCAGCAGTCCGTACAAGCCGCGTTCGCAAAAATCAAGGCAATGCTCCCGAACACCAAAGTCCTGGTGGCGAACATTCCGAATCCGACGAAATTGCCATATTTCACCACTGTTCCACGCAAGGTCGCCAATCCGACGAATCCGGAACAGCCGCTGTCCATTTATTATCGGAATAATGACAACAATGTCATTTCCGTCGGACCCAACGAGTTCGTGTTGCTCACTGCGCAGGACCAGCTCAAACAGATGATCGGACTTTCGCCGAGCAATCCGCTGCCATCCGCCTTCGTGCTCGATGACGCAGAGGTGAGCACGGTGATCAATGCCGTGACGGCGTACAACACCATCATCTATACCGAAGCGCTTCGTCAGGGCTTCACGCTGGTTGACATGCATGCGTACTTCGACAAGTTGGTCAGCGACGGCGTGCATATCGCCGGAGAGAGCTACTCAGGCGCCTTTATCACCGGTGGGGTGTTCAGTCTCGATGGCATTCATCTCAGCGCACGTGGCAACGGACTCGTCGCGAATCACTTCATCGCGGCTATGAACCAGGCCTACGGGGCCAGCATACACAATGTGCAGATGCACACGCTCCCCGGTATCCCGGCGCCCGGCACGTTCAGCAAGCGCTGAGCGACACGGATTTCCGCGGATGAAAAGGCGGATTAACGCGAATTAGTCCGAATGGTGATGCGGGAAGGAGCATTTTTGACCGCATGATTGCCGTGGAATTACTTGACGACACCCTGCTGAAGAGCGGGGTGTCGTTTTATTTTTCTGCACCCGCGTCGCTGCGTCGATACGTGTGTTTCACTCTCTCGCCACAAAATCGTACTTTTCATGCTGTACCGATTTCGGAACCCGAAACAGCAGGACCGCATGATCAACGAACCCGTCGTCACCGCCGATATCGCCCGAGAACTGGGTCTCACGGACGAGGAGTACCAGAAAATTCTCGCCTACCTCCAAGGCCGCACACCGACGTACACCGAACTCGGGATGTACAGTGTGATGTGGAGTGAGCATTGCTCGTACAAAAATTCCATCGCCGTACTCAAGACCCTTCCGCGCAGCGGGGGACGTTTGCTCGTTGGCGCAGGTGAAGAGAACGCCGGACTGGTGGACATAGGCGATGGGCTCGCTATCGCATTCAAAATTGAATCACACAATCACCCGTCGGCTATCGAACCGTTCCAGGGTGCCGCGACGGGCGTTGGCGGGATTTTACGGGACATATTCACCATGGGTGCGCGACCCATCGCGGCCTGCGACTCGCTGCGCTTCGGGGATCCCGCGAATCCGCGTGTACAATTCCTCGTGAAAGGAGTCGTGCACGGCATCGGCCATTACGGGAACTGTTTCGGCGTACCCACGGTCGCCGGAGAGATATACTTCGACAATGCGTATCAGGGGAATCCCCTTGTCAATGCCATGGCTGTCGGCATCGTGAAGCATGATCAAACCGCTTCCGCCATAGCGAAAGGCGCCGGCAACCCGGTGATGATCGTCGGCTCCTCCACAGGACGTGACGGCATACACGGCGCAACTTTTGCCTCGGTGGACTTGAGCGAAGAATCGGAGTCGAAGCGTCCGTCTGTGCAGGTTGGCGATCCCTTTACGGAGAAGCTGCTACTCGAGGCGACACTCGAAATCATCCGTGAGGATTTGATCATCGGCATACAGGACATGGGAGCCGCAGGCATCACCTGTTCGTCCTGCGAAATGTCCGCAAAAGGCGAGAGCGGCATGGATCTCGATCTCGATCTCGTGCCCGCGCGTGAAGAGAACATGAGCGCCTACGAGTTGCTGCTTTCGGAGTCACAGGAGCGCATGCTCGTCGTGGCCAAGCAGGGAAGTGAAGCGCGGGTGAAGGAAATTTTCGACAAGTGGGATCTGCATGCCGTTACCATCGGCCATGTGACCGACGACGGCATGGTGACGATTCGCCGTCACGGTGAGGTGAAGGCCGTGGTCCCCGCCGACAGTCTCGTGCTGGGCGGCGGAGCGCCGGTGTACATACGCGAAACGAAGCGACCGGATTATCTCGATCTCACGGAGTCCTTCCGCATGGAATCCGTTCCCGTGCCCTCCGATTGCGGCGCCGTGCTGCTCGCCCTGCTCGGAACGCCGAATATCGCCAGCAAGCGCTGGGTGTACGAGCAGTACGATACCTCCGTGCGGACCAATACGGCGGTCGGACCCGGTTCCGACGCCGCAGTCATTCGTATCAAAGGAACGGACAAGGCCATCGCCGTGTGCACCGATTGCAACGGCCGGTATGTGTATCTCAATCCCCGCAAGGGAGCGAGCATCGCCGTAGCCGAAGCAGCGCGCAACGTCGCCTGCACCGGTGCACAACCGTTGGCGATCACGAATTGTCTGAACTTCGGCAATCCCTACAAGCCGGAGGTGTATTATCAATTCCGCGAGGCCTGTGGTGGCATGGGCGATGCCTGCCGCGTCTTCGATACACCCGTCACCGGCGGCAACGTCAGTTTCTACAATGAAAATCCCAATGGCGCCGTATTCCCGACGCCTGTCATCGGCATGCTGGGCCTGATCGAGCATGTCGATCACATCACCACCTCCGGTTTCCGTACCGCGGGCGATGCGGTGATTCTGTTCGGCGAAGCGCAGAACGACATCAACGGCAGCGAGTACCTGGCGAGCTGGCATGGCATCGTCGGAGGGGACGCACCGTTCCTCGATCTCGACCAGGAGAAACGCCTCCATGCGGCGCTGCTCGCGGCCATACGCGCCGGACTGCTGCACAGCGCGCACGACGTGTCCGACGGCGGACTTGCCGTCTGTCTGGCCGAGTGCTGCCTCACGTCGCCGTCCAAGCTCGGGACTGTAGTCTCCCTGCCGGTGAATGATCTGCGAAAGGATGCCTTGTATTTCGGGGAGTCGCAATCGCGCGCTGTCGTGAGCTGCGATTCCGCGCGCGTTGATGAACTCCTCGCCCTGGCTGCCGCGCACGGCGTACCCGCAATGTCCATCGGAATCGTCGGGGGGGCGGAGCTCCGCGTGAACGACGACATCGGCATTGCAGTGAGCGACATGGACGCACGCTACGAACGCGCGCTTCCGGAGCTATTAGAATCCGGGGCATGAAACGCTCGGGTAAGGAGCGCATGCAGCAGGCACTGACCCTGCTGAGGGATTTCCTCTCGCTGCATTGGGTGCGCGACACCTTCATGTATTTCATCCGCATCGTGGAGCGGATGGAACAGAATCACATTTTTCTTTCCGCCGCCGGCCTCAGTTTCAATGTGTTGCTGTGCTTCATCCCGCTCGTCCTTCTGGTGTTTTACGCGCTGGGCTTTTACCTCGGGACGGAGGACGCCATAGCGACCGTGGATCGCTCCATACAGGATCTGGGATTATTTCCGTATGAGCGCGAGCAGTTGCGCGGAATGGTGATCGATCTCATACGCGAGTTCGTCGGCGGTTCGCAACTGGCCGGCCTCATCGGCGCGTTGGGCCTGATATGGACCTCCAGCGCACTATTCGGCGCATTACGCACCGTGCTGGGCCGGATTTTTCACGTGGAAGACACACGGAGCATTTTCGCATCCAAGCTTCGCGACTTCGCAATGTTGTCTGTCGTCGGAATCGCCGTCATACTCGTGACGGTGTTCATGTACGGTGTGTCCATGATCAAGGGGCTGGGACAAAAGGTGTTCGGCTTGGAATTGGAGTCGTTCATCTTTAATGACGTGCTCAACGCCCTGATTCCCTTCGTCCTCAGTTTTTTACTCTTCCTCATCGTGTTCACCATCGTCCCGGACAAGCGGCAGCGATTTCGCGTTGTCCTGATTGCCAGCAGCATCGCCGCATTGCTGTGGGGACTGGCGAAGTTCGCTTTTTCCTACTACCTGCAGCATCTGTGGAAAATCGGCATGATTTACGGTCCCTACGCCGTACTCGTCGCCACCGCCCTGTGGGTGTATTACAGCAGTCTCGCACTGCTCTTCGCAGCGGAGGTGGGACAGATGTACGACGAACGGCGACGACTCCGCAAGCTGTTTACCGAGAAAAGCCTGACACGCGTCGTTGAGCGCAGCAGGGAAACCACGCTGCGCTTTCCGACACACGAGTGACGACACAGGATTGCCTGCCCGCCGAAGCATCATAGGACCATGGTACAACCGTCAGTTCGTAAGAGCGCAGGCGGGACGACTGACGATTAACGACTTACGAGTACCTCTGTCCGGACGGAGCGATTACACGGTGTAACCTTCAACGTTTCACGTCTCTCAAATTCTGACGAATTCGCGCGTTACAAGTGAACTGAGCAGACACCAATTCGTAAATCGTCAGTCTTTTCTGTCCTGCAGGAACGGTTTAAACAGGTCAATGGGAATGGGGAAGAGTGTCGTCGAATTGTGTTCTGCGGCGACGACAGTCAACGTTTGCAGATACCGCAATTGTAAGGCGGCCGGATTGCGTGAAAGCACTGCGGCGGCATCCGCGAGTTTTGCGGAAGCCTGAAACTCTCCTTCGGCGGCGATGACTTTCGCGCGGCGTTCGCGCTCCGCTTCGGCTTGTTTGGCCATGGCGCGCTGCATTTCCTGCGGGAGGTCTATATGCTTCACCTCCACGAGACTGACCTTGATGCCCCAGGGCTCCGTCTGGTGGTCGATGATTTCCTGCAACTGTTTGTTGATTTTGTCGCGTTCCGAGAGGAGTTCGTCCAGCTCGGACTGACCGAGTATGCTGCGCAGCGTGGTCTGTGAGAGCTGACTGGTCGCGAACATAAAGTTCTCCACCTCGACTATCGCTTTCGAGGAATCGATAACACGGAAATACACGACCGCGCTCACCTTCACCGACACGTTGTCGCGCGTGATAACGTCCTGCGGCGGCACATCGAGGACGATGGTACGCAAACTGACCTTGACCATGCGGTCCACCAGCGGTATGACAAGGATGAGTCCCGGTCCCTTCGCCGCGATAAGGCGGCCGAGGCGGAAAATCACGCCGCGTTCATATTCGCGCAGCACTCGTATGGCGCTGCTGAGTATGAGCACGATGAACATGATGAGAACGCCGAAAACACTTCCGATTGCATCCATACGTGTACCTCTTTTCGCTTGCGTGAAATAGATGTGCGGATTTAAGCTGAATACTGCGTATCGTCCGTGGGCTCCACGATGAGGACGAAGCCGGCCATGCCGTGCACGGTGACGCGGGCGCCCGCGGGGACTGTGGCTGAAGTGCATCGCGCTTTCCAGCGTTCGCCATGCACGAATACCGCGCCTTCCGGATCAAGATCCTCGAGTACGGTGCCGATTTCTCCACGCAGTCCTTCTGAGCCTGTTGTGGGTTTCTTCCGCTGTGCCGCGATACCTTTGCCGACGACGAAGAGGAAGAAGGCAGCAGAACACAGCGTGACCGCAAGTATAACGGTGGTGGAAATCTCGAGAAACTCCAGTCCCGGCTGTGTGTCTATGAGCATGATGGAGCCGAGAAAAAGCGAAACGACGCCGCCGACAGACAGCAGGCCGTGGCTGACGATTTTGACTTCCAGAATGAACAGAATGACACCGAAGAGTATCAGTGCCAGTCCCGCATAATTGACCGGCAGTGTGTTCATGGAATAAAATGCGAGGATGAGGCAGATTCCTCCGACGACACCGGGAAAAATCGCACCGGGATTGTAGAGTTCGAAGAACAGTCCGTACATCCCGAGCATGAGCAGAATATAGGCGATGTTCGGATCGCTGAGCACATCCAGCAATTCCTGCTGAAAGGACATGTCCCGTTGCACGATCTCCGCGTCAATGAGGGAGAGGGTGATCGTGTCGCCGCGAACAGCGACGCGTCTGCCTTCGAGCTGCGCGAGCAGGTCTTTCTCGTCCCGGGCAACGAGATCTATCACGTTGAGTCGCAGCGCTTCGGTTTCCGTAATTGCAGCGCTTTGACGCACGCTCGCTTCCGCCCAGTCCCTGTTCCTGCCGCGCTCCTCGGCGATACTGCGCGCAAATGCTGCGGCATCATTGGTGGCTTTGGAGAGCGGGACATTGGAGGAGTCCGCGATGTTGCTCTGGCCCTCTGCGATGGTTACCGGATGCGCGGCACCGATATTCGTGCCAGGCGCCATGGCTGCCACATGTGCGGCCATGGTGATGAAGGCACCGGCCGATGCCGCCTGTGAACCGCCGGGTGCGACATAGACAATGACGGGAAGAGGACTTTCAAGAAAATCCCGTACAATCTCTCTTGTGGACTGCAGCAGGCCTCCGGGTGTATTCAGCCGCAACAACACCGCGCTCATGCCCATTTGTTGTGCTTCTTCGATCGCGTCGTGAAGATATTTCGCGGAGGCGGGATTGATACTTCCGTCGATAGTGACGGAGAGGATACGTTGCTGACCGGAAAGCGGCGTTGCGCCACTGAAGACGATGAAAAGGAGCAGGGAGAGCAGTATGCCGCGGAAGTGCATGATGACCCTCGTCAATGGTGACGGTGTAGTGTACAGAAACTCGGGTCAAGACGCAACAGGCATCCGATGAAAAGGAAAGTGCCGGAGTGCGTTTGCGGAAGCCGTTTACCACGTTGTCCCCGCCCTTTCGGCACAAGGCGAAACGCAAGGATGGAATCGAGTTCCCCTCGACCGCATGCTACCGGGAAAAAGGTGTCCTTTCGGGGGGCAAATCTGGATTGTTCCGTTCGATCTTTCGCCGTACTATTGTATTACAGATACATGCATCCGCTGTAAATGGAGGGCCCGGAGTGAAACATTTGCTGTACAATATAGCGGCCGTACTGCTGCTGTGTGCGCGTCCCGCTCTAGCTCAGGATGACCAGGAAAGAATGCGGAATCCATGGCGGTGGGAAAGAACGGACATGGGTGTCATGGCCGGCTTTGGTGCCTCGGGTATGTCGTTCCGGACCGGCCTGGTATACTTCGATGTCACAATCGCCTACAAGCCGCCGGATTTTGCGGATATCCGCCATTGGTTCGCGAAGAAGGCCGATCCTGACAGCGACAAGGGTCTGTTGATAACGGGATTCGCACTCGGTGGAATCGTGCCAATGGGAAGATTCGGTATCATGGGTGGTCTGGATCTGCATCTCCGTAGTTCGCTATTCACGGAGTACAGGGGCGCGAAACCGGACATCAAAAAGTACTCAACCCAACTTCACTATTTGGCGGGACTGTATTTCATTCCGACGTGGTGCGGGATCGGGCTCGGTTACGGGACAGGAAGGTCGTTCAATGCATCCTTTGTGTGGATGATTGGAGAGAGTTGAAACTGACATGCATGGCATCGACACAAAATCATTACGCGGTACATTTGCGCCGGGCAAACATCCCGGGTTTCCATCATCCCAGTTGTCAGCGGTAAACCGTTTGCATCGAGCGGGTCATGCGTGACCTGCTGGTTCAATAAACGAACGCTCGATCAGCAGGCTCCGGCCCTTACGCTGCCCCCGCATTCCACACTGTTTGCGTTGTAGTGCACACAGCTTCTCGCAATCGGTCACATCTTCCATACGTCCGTGCGCATGGCCATTTGGATTCACGTGCCGACATCGATGATTTCTTGAGAAGCAGCTATCCCGAAGTGAGAACCGAAGGTGGCGAAACGGAGAGAACTGTACACGAGAATGTACAACCTCGATAAGAAATCCTTCTTTCGAATGTCGAACGATGTGTACGAGTACAAGCTGCAGTGTGCAATAACGCCTCTATACTTGATTCAGAGATTCGGAAATTTCAACAGGGAGAAGGCATCGAATTCCTTCAAGGAAAGTATCAGCGAATGGCGTGCATGGAGCGACACAATAACAGCTTTCATCGGTACCAAGTGCTGTCGGAGTCACAGGCGAAATTGCGAGACGAATTGAATGCGAAAATACGGTGGGGTATGGGGGCGTGCGCGGACCTTGCTTCCACCTGTGGAAACTTCTACATTTCATGATTGATTCATTTGTTCATTTTGGTGTATGACCGGTTTTCTCGTAACAGTTTCCCTCGTTTGCGGCTGCGTTCTCAATTCCGACGGCGCATTCGTCGAAACACCGAATCTCACCCCTGTGCGTTCGGTGGTGGGAAGCGTTGTCACGGCGCTGTACGAGGTCGGGGTACGTGGCGACCACTCCTCCGCGAAGCTGCATGCCGGGATACACGCCGTTCTGACATTGAATGATGGGGTGCTCGGTGCGTGGACGTCGCGTTCCTTTGCCGATGCATCCTGCCGCGGGCGATCAAGCGCGTTCTATCTGACGCCTCCCGTGAGAGCGCCGTCGTTTCACTGATCGAACAGTGAAAACGTTGGTTGTAACTCCACAGGAACTCAATACAGGAACGATGACACCATGATGAATTTCATCACAAAACTCTTCGGCGGAAGTAAAAAAGAGCGGGACACCAAGCAACTCTTGCCTCTCGTTGAAGAGATAAACGAGCATTACGCAAAGCTTGCCTCTCTGACCGACGACGAACTGCGCGCGAAAACCACAGAATTCCGCGAGCGCATCCGCAACGAGATAGCGGGGATAGAAGAGGAAATCGCCGCCATACAGCAAACGCTGACCGAGGACAAGGAAGGGACTGACCGCGAGGCCCTGCATGACAAGCTCAAGGACCTGAAAACCGCTCTCAAGGAAACCATCGAGGACGTGCTCGACGATATTCTCCCGGAGGCCTTCGCCGTGGTCAAGGACACCTGCCGACGCCTGGTCGGCACGGAGTACCTGGTGGTCGATAATAAAATGACCTGGGACATGGTACCCTTCGACGTGCAGCTTATCGGTGGTATCGTTCTTCACCAGGGCAAGATATCCGAAATGGCGACCGGCGAAGGTAAAACACTCGTCGCGACCCTGCCGCTGTACCTCAATGCGCTTCCGGGCAAGGGCGTGCATGTCGTTACCGTCAACGATTATCTCGCACGCCGCGACAGCGAATGGATGGGGCTGGTATTTGAATTTCACGGAATCACCGTGGGGTGCATTCAGAACTGGATGAGTCCGCAGGAGCGCCGCGAAATTTACAACCGCGACATCACTTACGGCACGAACAACGAGTTCGGCTTCGACTACCTGCGCGACAACATGGTTATCGAGACTTCCGACCTCGTGCAGCGGGAACATAATTTCGCCATCGTGGACGAAGTGGACTCCGTGCTCATCGACGAGGCGCGAACGCCGCTCATCATCAGCGGTCCCATTGGTGAATCGGACCACAAGTTCGACGAAATGAAACCGCGTGTGGAACGCCTCGTCAACGCGCAGAACGCCTTTATCGCCAAAATTCTCGCAGAAGCGGAACGGCTGCTCGCCGAAGACAAGCGCGAGGAAGCAGGCGTGCTTATCTACCGTGCGCAGAGAGGTTTGCCCAAGAACAAGAAGCTGCTGAAAATCCTCAGTGAACCCGAGAATCAGTCCCTCATGCAGAAAACCGAGAATGTATACCGCGCCGACAACGCGCGCCGCATGCCGGAAATTCTCGAGGAGCTGTATTTCTCCATAGACGAAAAATCCTTCGCCGTCGATCTCACAGAGAAAGGCCGACTCTTCCTGGCACCGTCCAAGGACGAACCGGATTTCTTCGTCCTCCCGGACATCGCCGGCGAGATGAGCCAGCTCTCGGGTGAAGGTGTCGATCCGCGTGACATGCAGAAGCAGAAGGACAAGCTTCAGCAGCTCTATGCGGAGCGCAGCGACCGCATTCACACCGTACATCAACTCCTGAAGGCCTGGTGCCTGTACGAGAAAGACGTGGAATACGTCGTACAGGAGGGGAAGGTCATGATTGTGGATACCTTTACCGGCCGCATTCTCCCGGGCCGCCGCTACTCCGAAGGTCTGCATCAGGCGATCGAGAGCAAGGAAAACGTCAAAGTCGAAGGCGATACGCAAACCCTGGCCACGATTACCCTGCAGAACTACTTCCGTCTGTACAAAAAACTCGCCGGCATGACGGGTACCGCCGAAACGGAAGCGGGTGAGTTTTACGAGATCTACAAGCTGGACGTGGTCGTCATCCCCACCAACAAACCCATTGTTCGCGATGATCAGGAAGATCACGTGTACAAAACGAAACGTGAGAAGTACAACGCGGTCATAGATTTCGTGCAGGAATGCCGCGACAACCGCCAACCGGTGCTCGTCGGCACCACCAGCGTGGAGGTGTCGGAAACACTTTCCCGCATGCTCAAGCGCAAGAACATCGCGCATAACGTACTCAACGCCAAGCAGCATCAGCATGAGGCGGATATCGTGCGCAACGCCGGTCTGCCCGGCGCGGTGACCATCGCCACCAACATGGCCGGCCGCGGAACCGATATCAAGCTGGGGCCGGGCGTGCGCGAAGCGGGCGGTCTCGTTATCGTCGGAACGGAGCGGCACGAAGCCCGCCGCATCGATCGCCAGCTCCGCGGTCGCGCGGGACGCCAGGGCGATCCGGGCGCTTCGCGCTTCTACATCTCGCTGGAAGACGATCTCATGCGTTTGTTCAAATCCGACCGCATCGCCAGCGTGATGACGCGGCTGGGCGTACAGGAAGGCGAGGTTATCACCCACTCGATGATCACGAAATCCGTCGAGCGCGCGCAGAAGAAAGTCGAGGAGAATAATTTCGGCATCCGCAAGCGTCTGCTCGAATACGACAACGTGATGAATCAGCAGCGGACGGTCATTTACTCCCGTCGTCGCCAGGCGTTGCTCGGCGAGAATCTGAAAGATGAAATCTTCGACATGCTCGAGCAGTACGCTTCCGAGATAGCGGATACGCACTGGGAAGCCGGCGATATGGATGCGTTCCGCGAGGAAGTGCGAAGGAATCTCGTAGTGGATCTGCCCTTTGATCCGGACAAACAGCGCATAGGCAGCGCCGATGATCTGAAGGATCTTGTCATCTCGAACGCACGCGATTTTCTCCGCCGCAAGGAGGAGGATCTGGGATCCGATCTTATGCAGCAGCTCATGCGCATGGCCATGCTGCAGGTCATAGACATGCGGTGGAAGGAGCATCTCCGCGAGATGGACGATCTCAAGGAAGGCATTCACATGCGCGCGTACGGCCAGAAAGATCCTCTGATCGAATACAAGAAAGAGGCCTTCGAAATGTTCGTGCAGATGATCGGCATGATCAATCGCGAGGTGCTCGGCATGGTGTTCCGCCTCTATCCTGTGCGCGATCAGCAGATGCCGACGCGTCCGCGGGCACCGCGCATTTCCGACCTGGTCACCACGCATCAGTCCTCTGAAGGTATGGGGTATCAGGGGAACCGCGAGGCCATACCCGGAGCGGAGGCGCCGCAGGAGGCCATCGCCGGAAGACGGCAGCCCATACGCGTCGAGAAGCGGCCGGGACGCAACGATCCCTGTCCCTGTGGCAGCGGAAAGAAGTACAAGCAGTGTCACGGACTGTCCGAGCAGTAGCGCCGGTCCGGGCTGAAAGAAATTTCGAAGAAACACATCCGTCACCGTAACGTGACGGTACCAATAAATCGTTCTGCGGAAGGATGGGTACGCATGAGTGCGGAAACGGTGATCTGCGGTGCGTGCGGAGGGGAGAATTCTCTCCTCGCTCTGCGCTGTGACGGGTGCGGCGCGTATTTGCGTGACCGCGTACCGGCGCTCGACCTGTTTTCGACACTGTGGGGAATGCTCGAAGCACCCCGGACAACATTTCTCCGTATTGCGCGCAGCGAACAGAAGAATTACACGCATCTGCTTTTTGCCGGCAGCGGACCCGTCGTGCTGGCGGCGGTGCTCGCCGTGACGCGGGCAGGGGACACGCGTGCCGGCTTTGTGGAAATACTTGCCAGCATCGCGTTCGGCGGACCTGTCGCCGGTCTGCTCCATGGCGTTCTGGCGTCGTTCGGGCTTGTGCTGCTGACCCGTCTGCATACACCGCAACAGCGGTACCGCGATGCCGCCGCAGCGCTGGCCTGGTCGTTGTCGCCATTGCTCTGGCTGTCGGTCCTCATACTCCCGTTGCAGCTCGGCATTTTCGGCGTGACGCTCTTTTCCGAAAACCCCGCGGCGTGGAATGTGCAGCCGCTGCCGTACTGGCTGCTGATCACGGCGGACGCGGCGGCATTGCTCTGGACCCTTGCCCTCTTGCTCAAAAGTCAGTGGCCTCGTGGAGGGGGAGTGTCGGCTCTCGTAGCCGTCGTGCTCGCGGCAGTGGCGGTGTATGCTGGTATTGTTCCGGCAATCATTTTCGTGCTCTGATCTTTTGCCGTATTTTTGTGTATGATGAAGCGTCAGAATATTCACGAGATCATTCGACAGGGTGTGATCGTTTCCTGTCATGCCGACGACGGTATGCGGGATGAAGCGATATTCGCGTATTTCGTTCAGGCGGCTGTTGCGGGCGGCGCGGTGGCGCTGCGCATCGAAGGTGCGGAGCGCGTACGGAACACGCGCAGCCAGACCGAACTCCCCATCATCGGATTCGCCGAGGGCTGCTATGCGGATGGTGCCATGCTCATCACACCGACGATGGACGCTATAGACGCGCTCTTCGCCGCAGGTGCCGACGCCGTCGCCGTGGACGTGACCAAGCGCAAAAGACCGGACGGCACCGACGGTTTCATTTTTTTCGAACAGGCGCGGAAGCGCTTCACCGGACTGCTCTGGGCGGATGTCGCCAATTTTCGTGAGGGCATTCGTGCCGCGGAAATCGGCGCTGACTTCATCGCCACAACCTTGTCCGGTCATACACCCGGCACCGCGACGTATGATTATCGCACGCCAGACTACGTACTTATCCGTGAATTATCGCATTCCCTCACCATCCCCGTGATCGCCGAAGGGCGCATCTGGACGCCCGAGGCGGCGGTAGAGGCCTTGCGGGCGGGCGCGCACGCTGTGGTGGTCGGGTCCGCGATAACGCGACCCCGTATCATCACCACGACGTTCGTCGAAGCGCTGAAAGAGCAGGCGGAGACGCACCGCGGATGAAAGCTCATACAAATCACATGGTTCGATTCAAGGATTATGAGTATTTTACCTTTGAAACGGCTTGAGTTTCGGCTCGCCGGGGCGTATTTTTGATATGATGTAGCTGACCGCGAAATAGTTACGCGTGTCGGCACTGAAGGATCTTCGGGGCAAAGGACTTCGGAGACGATACAAACAGAAGAAACATCGTTAACCATTCATCTCTTTTTGGAGGCACACCGTAATGCAGCATCTTCTTGGATCCTTTCTCCTTCTCCTGCAGGAAGCGGGTGAGAGTACAGGCACCATCAATTTTCTGGTTGAAAAGTTCAACCAGGGCGGCGGCTTCATGTGGCCGATTCTCGCGTGTCTCGTGCTTGGTCTCGCCTTCGTCATTTTCAAATTCATCTCCATTGGCCGCGCGTCGGTGAACACCAAGAAGTTCCTTATCGATGTCAAGAAAGCGCTGGATGAGGGTGGTGTGGAAAAGGCCCTCGGTGTGTGCAGGAAAAGCAGCGGTTCCATCGCGAGCGTGTTCCAGGCCGGTCTGATGCGCGCGGACGAAGGTATCGACGCAGCCGAGAAAGCCGTCATCAGCTACGGCTCGATCGAGATGTCCTTCCTCGAACGCGGACTGATTTGGATTTCGACGTTCATTTCCATCGCTCCGTTGCTTGGGTTCACCGGTACGGTGCAAGGTATGATCCAGGCCTTCGATTCGATCGCCGCGGCGAAAAACATCTCGCCGGAAATCGTCGCCACAGGTATTTCCGTCGCGTTGCTCACGACGCTGTTCGGTCTGATCGTGGCCATGGTCCTTCAGGTATTCTACAACTACTTCGTTGCCCGCATCGACAAACTGGTGGTGGAGATGGAAGAAAGCTCCATCGAACTCATCGATTCGCTCGTGCTGCTTGAGAGGAAGAAGAAGGGATAAATATCCTATTCTTCCGATCATCTCAACGAGGAGCATCACATGTTCAGAAAAAAGAAAAAGGCGCCGGTTGAAATCCCCACCAGTTCGATGGCGGATATCTCCTTCCTGCTGCTGCTCTTCTTCCTCGTGACGACCACGATCGATGTCGACACCGGCATCGACCTCGTGCTGCCGCCATGGGTGGAAAACGCGGAACAGGTGCAGGTGAAGTCCGAAAACATCGCCAACATCCTCGTCAACGAGGTGGGCGATGTGCTCATCGATGAAAAGATTTACGGCGTACCGCAAATCAAGGCGGAAATAATCGCACGCATCAAGGCGAATCCCAAGCTGATCATCTCGTACAAGACGGTCCGGGATACGCCGTACAAGATCTACATCGACGTCATGGATCAGCTCAAGCTGGCGTACCGCGATCTCCGCGACGAATACAGCCGCGAAAAATTCGGCGTTCCGATGGAGAATGCCACAGAAGCGCAGATTCAGGAAATCCGCCAGGCCGTTCCGCAGCGTATCTCACTCGCGGAGCCCGCGCAGGCGGAAGAGTAGGAGAGAAGCGACAATGAAATTCAAGAAAAAAGTAGCCCAGGCGCAGCAGACGATTCCGACAGCATCCTTGCCGGACATCATCTTCATGCTGCTCATTTTCTTCATGGTCACCACCGTGCTCCGTGAAGTGGACATCAAAGTGCGTTACACCCTGCCCAGCGCTGTGGCTCTCGAGAAAATCGACAACAAGCGTCTGCTGTCCTACATCTGGATTGGCGAGGATGAGCGCATACAGATCGACGACAGCATTCTGCCCGTCGATGCCGTCAGCGAGATCGCCTATCAGAAGCGTTTGAGCAATCCGAACATCATCATGTCCCTGCGCATCGACAAGGGTTCGCGCATGGGTATCGTGAACGATGTCCAACAGGAACTCCGGCGCGCCGACGCGCTTCGCATCAATTACTCGGCGCTGATCAAACTCTGACGCCGCAACCGTTTCCGGAAAAAGGCAAGCGTCGTCCGATGGTTGCCTTTTTTCATTTTTTTCACCAGCACGGATACCGTCATGTCACTTACAGAACGTATCGCGGAAGACATGAAAGCCGCCATGAAAGCGGGCGACAAAACGAGCCTGGAAACGCTTCGCACCATACGCGCCGCCATTCTCGAAGTGGAGAAGCAGAAAGTCGGAACCACGCTCAGTGAAGACGACGATCTCACTATTCTCAATGCCGCGGCGAAGAAACGCCGCGAAGCCATAGAGCAATACCGCAATGCCGGCCGGAGCGATTTGGCGGAACAGGAAGAACGCGAACTGGCGGTCATTGCACGCTATCTGCCTGCGCAACTCGATGAAGCGGAATTGCTGGACATCGTCCGCGCGGCGATCGCCGATGCGGAAGCGGTGGACATGAAGGACTTCGGCAAAGTCATGGGACCGCTCATGAAACAGCTGAAAGGAAAGGCGGACGGCACGAAAGTGCAGGCACTGCTGAAATCCCTGCTCGGCGGCGGACATGCCTGAGAGCGCCGCGTTCAACGACGCGATAGAAAAGCTCGAGTTCGAGCGTATTCGCTCGCATATCGCGGGACGCTGCGCATCGTTGTACGGACGCGCTCACGTGGAGGCGCTGTATCCGATGACCGTCCCGGTGGAAATCAACGACGAACTCGCGCGCGTGGACGAGATGCTCCGTCTGATCGAGGCCGACGAGAGACCTCCGCTCGTGGATATTCTCGACATACGCGCCGTACTTCACCGCGCCGCGAAAGAAGGCAGTGTCGTACCCTCTGAAGATTTCCGCAGCGTTTTACAGGCCTTGACGCTGTTCCGTGAACTGCGGACGTTTTTGCTCAAGCGCAGCGAGCGCGCACCATTGCTCGCGCATATCGCGTCGGAACTCCCGGAGAACAAGTTGCTCGAATTTCACATCGACCGCGTTATTGACGACGAGGGCGGAGTGAAGGACGGCGCAAGCAAGGAACTCCGCGCGATACGACGCGAAATCATCGAGCGATCCGGACAGCTGCGCAGACGCATGGAGAGCATTCTCAAGCGCGTCTCGGAGCAGGAGATGGTGATGGAGGAACTGGTGACCCTGCGCGACGGCCGCATGGTGCTCCCGGTTAAGGCAGAGTACAAGCGGCAAATACAGGGCTTCATTCATTCGACCTCCGCGACGGGGCAGACGGTGTATATCGAACCCACCGAGACGCTCGAGCTGAACAACGACATCCGCGACCTGCAATTTGCCGAGCTCAGGGAAATCAACACGATACTGACGGAACTCACCGACAGGCTTCGCGGCGATGTTCCCGCGATGCTGACGGGCCTCATCGCCTTTGGCGAAATCGATGCTCTCTCTGCGCGGGCGCGCTATGCGCGCGATATGCTCGCCACCTGTCCGACGGTCAAGCGCGACGGCCCGCTGCTGCTCCGGCAGGCGCGCCATCCCTTGTTGCTGCTGCACAAGAAAATGTCGGACGTCATTCCTCTCGACATCAGCATCGGAGACGACGCCACGACAATCATCATCACTGGCCCCAACGCCGGCGGGAAAAGCGTGACGATGAAAACCGTGGGTCTGCTGGCGCTGATGTTGCAGGCCGGCATTCCCGTGCCTTGCGACGGGGAGAGCAGCTTTCCCGTGTACGACAACATATTTGTGGATATCGGCGACGAGCAGTCACTGGAAAATGATCTGAGTACCTTCTCTTCCCATGTCAGCCGCCTCGCCCGCATCGTGGATGGAGCGAGTATGCGTACTCTCGTGCTCATAGATGAAATCGGTACGGGCACCGATCCCGCGGAGGGGTCGGCGCTTGGCGCGGCCATTCTGGAACGGTTGACCGCGCTGAAGGCGCATGTGATCGCCACGACGCATCATGGCATGCTCAAAGCTTTCGCGCATGAGCAGGAGGGGATGGAAAACGCGGCGATGGAATTCGACATGCAGACGCTGCAGCCGACATATCGCTTTCGCGCCGGTCTTCCGGGCAGCAGCTATGCCTTCGAAATCACACGTCGCCACGGGATGAATCCCGCGATTATCGAGCGTGCCCGCGACATCATGGGAACACAGAGCAATGCCCTCGAGCAATTACTCGCTGAAGTCGAACGGCAGTCACAGGCCCTGGGAAATCGCCTGCGGCGCTCGGAGCAGCTCGAAGAAAAGTACCGCGCGCTCGTGGAGGAGTACGACGGAAAAATGAAACAGGTCCGGGCCGAGGCCCGGGATGTAAAAAAGCATGCTCTCGAAGATGCGCAGCGCATCGTGGAAGACGCGCGCGCTTCCGTGGAGAAGAGCATACGCGAGATCCGGGAAGAGCAGGCCTCGCGTGAAGCGATTCATCGCGCACACGAGCGTCTGGACAAGCAGAAGCAGGACGCCACGAAGGGCCTGGGCGAACTCGAAGATGTACCGGCCACACCGTCGGAGGCGCGGAAGCCCTTCCTCCCCGGCGACGAAGTGTTCATGGTCGACAGTCCCGCAACCATCGGCACGGTGCTTGATACCGCCAGCGGCGAAAAAATCCCGGTTGCCTTCGGCAGCATGCGCATGCTTGTAGAGATACAGAAGTTACGGCGACACGAGGGCAATCGTAAAGCTGTCCCCGCCGCCTCCGTGACAGTGGAAGCCGTGGAACGCAATGAAATCGATATCCGCGGCCTCTACGGAGACGATGCCATTCGAAAAATCGATCTCTTCCTGTATCAGGCGTGGACAAGCGGCTTGCTGCGTGTCGACATTATTCACGGCAAGGGTACCGGAGCGCTACGGCAGAAGGTGCACGCTTTTCTGAAGGATCTTCCCTTTGTGGAAAGCTATCAGCTCGGTGAGTGGAACGAAGGCGGCTCCGGAGTCACGAAGGTCGTGTTCAAAGGGGATTGACCGCGCGACGCTGCGATGGTATGCTACGCAGCGGCATTCGGAGGGCGGCCTGGGATGAACTTCGGGCGCGGAGATCGGCTCCGAACAGCAACACGGGAGTCGCTTCTTCGCCTTTCGCTCTCCGTCTGATCGTATGGCAAATAACACGGGTGTTCGTACATTCCAACAGGATACAATGCACTGCTTCCAATGACTGAACCGACCATTTTTCCACTTTCGCGCATCACCGCCCGCATCGGGGAGATTCTCGCGCCGGTCGCGGAAAAGGACTTCTGGGTTCAGGCAGAAATAGGTGATGTATCCGACAAGGGAGGCCACTACTATGGTACCCTCGTCGAGACGAAGGACGGAAGGCAAGTGGCGAAACTCGCGTTTCGTATGTGGAACAGGGACCGGACACGCATCGCCGCAGCGTTTCTCAAGGCCGGGCTTGTTCTGGAACTGAAAACCGGGATGAAGGTCATTTTCGAATGCCGCCTTGAGTTTCACGAGCTCTACGGTTTGAGTCTGGTTGCCAGCAACGCCGATCCGCGTTTCATTCTCGGAGAATTGGAACTTCGCAAGCGGGAAATAATTGATCGTCTGACGGGCGAAGGCGCCGATCAGCTGAACAAGAAATGGCGTGTACCGCAACTGCCGCTGCGCATCGGTTTGATCACCAGCAGGGAGAGTGCGGCATATGCCGATGTGTACAAAACGCTCGAGCGTGGGGGCTTCGCCTATCGTGTGTCCTTCACGGAAGCGGTGATGCAGGGCGAGAACGCTGAAGCCTCGATTCTTCGCGCTCTCGGTCTTCTCGATCGGCTTTCTGTGGATCTGGTCATTCTCGTCCGTGGGGGAGGAAGCAAATCCGACCTGGCGACACTGGATAATGAGCGCATAGCGCGTGCAATAGCGACGTTCAATAAACCGGTATGGGTCGCGATTGGCCACGAGACCGATAGCGGTGTTCTGGATGTTGTTGCGCACAGCTCCTTCAAGACGCCGACAGCGCTCGCAGAAGCCATCGTCAGTCGCTTCGAAGGCGCGGCACGGGATATGCGGCAGGCAGAAGAGCGTATCCGGCGGGAGTGGATACACGCCATCGGGCGTCAACACACCCGCATTCAACGCGACACGGTTGGTATTCTCCAGGGCAGCCGCAAGCTGGCGGCACTGACGCGAACGCAATTACTGGGTGCTGTCGAGCGCATGCGAAGGGGAGTGGGCGAGAGAACGATTTCGGCACACAGGAATAACGACAAACAAAACAATGAGTTACGGCGCCGTATCTCAAGCGCAATAGAGCATAAAATGGCCACGCTTCGCACGGACATGCGCGGCCTGAACAGCGCAGTGCTGAAAACATTGCGTGCCGCCGCACTGGCGAAAGAGGCGCAGAGCATGCGACTCTCTCCACGTCGGGTGTGGACAATTGTGCAAAGCGGTGACGCGGACGCACGTGTTCGCATGTACGCGCTGCTCGGCTCCGCAAAGCGCACAGTCGAGCGCTACGGGGAACAGCTTCGCGCGTCGCTTGACCGGGCCGTTTCTTCGAATACTCTTCCGCGATTACGACACGAAGCGGCGTCGCTGGAGCAACGTCACACCAACGTCCTCGCATACGATCCACGGCGGGTTCTCGCGCGTGGTTTCAGTATCGTGCGGACAACGAACGGACGGATCATCGGCAGTATTGATGCGATAGAGCCGGGCATGTCCGTCGGTATATCATTTCACGATGGTGACGCCCGCGCATCCATCAGCAGCAAGGAGAAACATCATGAGTGACACACCCCTCAGCTACGAGGAAAAGGCACAACGGCTGAACGACATTCTCACACGTCTCGATAATTCCGAAACGCCCATAGACGACCTGGCGAAAGACGTCAAGGAAGGAGTGCGCCTCATAAAGGAAATGAGCGAGACCCTTCGTAAAGTCGAACTCGAAGTCAAGGATGCTTTCAGGGAACTCGAAGAGCTGCAGCAACCGAAATAGCCTGCGTCTGCGCTGGGTCTGCGCGCTTGGAACAATTCGTGCAGGGATTGCGCGAATGGAAGCGGATGCATGCGGATGCTATTACATGGGCGTAGACGATGGATCCGTCGTTGACTACTCCTCGAACATTCCCTCACGAAAACACCTGCCACCCCATGGCCATCCTGTCCCAATCTTCCGTATACGATCATAGGTTACGTGGAAAAGAAATGGGGCGGTGTGAACCGCCCCATACTGCTTTTCATGAGGAGAGAGAAAGAGAGAGGTTACTTGAGCAGCAGCATCATTCTCGTGTGGACGCTTTCGGAGCCGCTCGCGTTCCGGACAGCAAGACGAGCCATATAACTACCGGCGGGGCTGTTGCCGCTGTCCCACAGCTTCATGTGACGGCCGGCACCGAAGTTCTCGTCCACAAGTTTCGCAACTTCACGACCGAGCGCGTCGTGTATCGTCAATTGCACCTGCATGGCTTCGGGGAGATTCCACGCGATAGTGGTTGAAGGGTTGAAGGGATTCGGGTAATTCGCCTCGAGCTCGACACGAGAGGGCCGGGAAATCGAGACTGGGCCGGACTTCGATGATGCGCATGCGCTGGTAACGAGATACAGAGGCGCATCCTCGGTCACAAGGCTATTAATCGAAACGGGCACGTGGATTTTGAACGCAGAAGTGGTGGTATTTCCGGCATAATCCGTCGCCGCAACGCTCACGGAGTAGACGCGTCCGTTGCCGCCACCCAGACGCTCTTTGCGTACCTGGACGGACTGGCAGTCGACCGCGATGAGAATGTCGTCCAACGTCGCTCCGTCCCCGTCATGTGCATCTTCGGCTTCATCGCTGGTGACTTGTGTGATGCGGAGACTCGAAGCCAAACCGGGAGTATCGTCGCAATTATCGGAGACCGAAGCCACCATCTGCGCGATGCTGAAGGACTGATAGGTATGATTGGGCATCCAGAGGCGCACCGGATTGGCGGCGAGCGTAATGGCCGGGGGCGTCACGTCGTCGACGATAACATTTTGGGTCTGTGTCGATGTGTTGCCTTCCGAATCGGTGAAGGACCAGGTAACGACATACGAACCCTGAGCGGTGTAGACGAGCGGATCGGTTGTTGTGCCGTAAATCATGCCTTCGCAGCGGTCGGTTGCGGTCGGGACGGTGGTCACTTCGGCCGAGCATTCACCGGTGACGTCGGGAAGCGTTGCGACATCGGGAACAGGGGCATCCTCGTCACATTCTGACAGCGTCAGATCATACAGGATGGGAGTATCCGTGATGTTCGGTTCACGCGACAACGTGGTGCGGATCTCGACATACTGGCCCGCGAAACCTGCGTCGCACAGGTCATTCCCCGAGCCCACCTGAACGAAGGGCACGAGCGAGAGGCCTGCCTGAGAGGCCGCGCTGCGGACTTCCACCTTGATCGCGGTACCAGCCGGTGTCGATCCACTCCAGGAGACGCTGCCCCACTTCGTTCCGACCACGCCGCTGTTGTGCACCACCGTCCAGGTACCCTGCTGTGAGGTGGCGCCGATGGCCACGGCACCCGTCATGTCGCTGTAGTTGTACGGAAAGGCGCTTGCACCGAGAGGTACGGTCAAATCCACCGCACCGAGTCCGTCACCACCCGCCGCGGGATCGATACGCATGGCGTTGTGCGAATTGTAATTGGTGACCCAGACTTTATCGTTGGCATCGACAGCGACACCGGTAGGAGTGGAGCCGACCGGGATGAGTTTCTTGATTGCGCCGGCGTTGGAAAGACGCACAAGGGTATTGCTGTTGCGATTGGGAACCCAAACGTCGTTATCGGAAGTGACGGCAACACCGCTGGGTTGTGCTCCTCCGGTCGGGAACGTGCCCAACACGGCACCCGCGGGCGAATATTTGCGGATGACGTTATCACTGTAGCTGGTATTCCAGATATTGCCGAAGCCGTCGATGCCCAGTCCGTACGATGTTCCGAAAGAGAGACAGGTAGCGGTGTTTGCAACCGGATCGTAGCGGGTCAAACGATTGTACGACACATCGGCGGACCAGAGAATTCCCGCACCGTCAATGAGACCACCGTAACCGCCACCACAGAGAGGTCCTCTCGTTGTGAGAATGGCTCCCGTGTTTCCATCGAGCTTATGAAAGGGGAAAATACCGCCAAAATTGTAGCCGCCGACCCATACGTTGTTGTCGGCATCCATGGACAGATGGCGCACATTCGGGGTGCCGGGCGTACGCTGGTAGATGGTAATACATTCGTCATCCGCGGTGGAAACACCGCCATTGTTGTCCGCACCGCCGGCATTTGTCCAGGGGCGAACGTCACCGGAGCCGCGGGAGGTTTTGATGAGACCATCGTTGTCGCGATCAATTGCCGTACTGTAAATGAACGGCGGTTTGAGATACAGCCCGATCGGATTCGGACTTCCATCCGAGTCACAGCGGGTGCCTCCGACGACAATTGCAATTTTCACGACCGATCCGTTATTGCCAGCGGATTCTGCGCGATTACCGACCCAGACATTACCGAAGAAATCGACGGTGGTACGGGAGGGATCGCGGAAGCGTCCGTCGGGAGCCGTGTAATACTCGCCGAGAATGGCACCCGTTGCCACGTCGAGTCTCGCCGCCGTACCGCGACCGGAAAGCGCGATCCAGATAAAGGGCGGAGGCGTGACGCGGTCATTCAACTGCAACTGATCGTTGTTCGGGGAGTCGTGATTCACATTCTGCAGGTTACCCAAATCGAAGTCCGCATCGGTAGTGTAGATTACCGAACACACTGAATTATTGACTGCGTGAATTCCCGGTACGGAAGTGGTGAACGAATTCGCACGTGCTTCGTGAACGTTCACCCTCGAGGTCGCATGCCCGGTAGATGATGCGCTCAGAGCGTCAAGGCGCGCCTGCACCGCTGGCGTCGCTGCGTGCATCGACGTGCCGCCGAGAGAAATATGGGTCGACACAGGCTCGGCAATGCGCTGCGAAGAGGCCATGAAATCAGCTTCGGGGTTGAGGAGAAATTGTGTGCTGGTTTGGAACGAGGTTTCGACTTCCTTGCTTTGTGATGACACCTTGCTGTCCTGCGCCGTCACCGCCGACGACAGAAGGCACAGTACCAGGAAGAGATATGGCAGAGCAACATTGCGCATAGCGAGACTCCTTGAATGGGTTTCGTGATGGAACGTGAAACGCGGGTTGGTACGCGAGATACGTATTGTGAATGGCACCACGAAACGTAGGAATTTGGCAATGTGTATGCAATAGGTATTATTACGTATTTTTATAGGTAGTGTTACCTATATGCCGCCGGAATATCCGCGTATCACTTCCCGGTGATCGAGCGCATAGCGCAGGAGGGAGTAGCGACCGCTCAGGTTCAGTTTCTTGCAGATGCTCAAGCGGTGATGATCCACCGTCCTCCTGCTGATATGCAATTGATTCGCGATTTCCGCCGATGAGCGCGAGGCCGCGATAAGCGTGAGGATGCGGCGTTCCGAGATGGTCAATTGCGAAAGACCGGGATCACGCATATTCCTGTACCCGTCTCTCCCGCCAGCGATCACTGAACGCAGCATCGGACTGAGCCAAGTCTCGCCGCGCAGCGCTGCAGCAAGCGCGATCGGGAGCTCCGTATCCACTGCCTCCCGCACAACACAAGCGCTGATACCCGCGAAATGCGCGGTAAGGAGGGTGAGTCCTTCAGCATAGGGAGCGATGATGACACTGCGGATAGCATCCCGGTTAATCGCCAAATGATGGATCCAAACCGCTGCGGATGTCGTGGAGGCGGCATCAAATTCCATGACCAGTACAGTCGGAAACGGAGGAGCGAGAACGCTCGTCAGATCCGATGGATGATCCAGATCGGCTGAGATACGACAAGGGCGGAGAGCCCGTAGGTAATCGAATATCCCACGTCGAAACGAAGCGCTGCCTCCGCAGAGTGCGACCAAAATGGTATCGTCTGTTGGAAATTCTGATGATCGCCTGTCCATAAGCGAATCCTGTCTTTCGTGATAGGGAGAGAGGTACTGACGCCGATGCCGTGCCATTCGGCAATTTGTTGCATGCGAACACAAACACAGTGGCGCTTCCAATGTGCTGCGCGCAACAAACGGCGTCGTTCATATACCAGGTGGCTGCATTCAGCTGATTCTGACCCCGAATGATAGGAATTCCATTCAAGAAAAACAAGATCTCCTATGTCCGATATGTGATATCCATGTAGTGACAATCAGGCAAGGGGCTCTTTCTTGCGCAGATATCACGGTTTGCAGACGGATGCTTACGAAGGCATGCGCGAGGATTCCTTCTGAATCAGCTACGTAAACAAGCATCCGTCATCATTCCATAGAGTACCGCGTGCAAATCCTTTTCTCTCCGCCCAGCACTTACGAGCACAGATTGAACAATTTCATACATGGATTCCACGGATAGAACGCGGAACGCACGGATGGTATCTCCCGGCGGAGCCGATACGTCAGTCGAAGACTCCCACAAGAGTGTTCCTGCGCGAGCATCCTTGCCATTCCGTGCGACTCGTGTATAAAAAAAGTCCCGCTGCACAGCGGGACTTTGTCGAAAACGGATTGCGACGGTTTATTTCACCAGACTCATCTTGCGGGTCTGGGAGAAGCTGCCTGCCGTCATGCGGTAGAAGTACACACCGCTCTGGAGACCGCTGGCGTCAACGGTGACGCGATAGGTGCCGGGCTCCTGCATGCGCTGTACCAGTGTGCCGACCTGCTTGCCCAGCGCGTCGAACAGCGTGATGGTCACGAGTTCGGAGCGCGTGAGCTGATAGGTGATGCTGGTCACGGGATTGAACGGATTGGGATAATTCTGTTCGAGCACATAGCCCGTGGGAAGCACGTCGAGACGCGAAATGGAATTCACGATCGGGCCGCCGGCGTCGAAATCCCAGGCGTCGTAGAACTTCGGATCTATCGAGCCCCACTGCGCGCGGATTGTGACATCGGTCTGGCTGTCGTCAATGTTGGAAATGTGGTTGTTGCCGAATCCGCCTTCATTGTCGCCACCACGAATACCGAACTTGTATTCCTGGCCAACGAAGCGCTTGGAACCGGTGCTGTCCGGACCGTAGGTGAACTGGACGGTGAAGATGCTGTCGCCGGCAACGGCGTCACCGTGCGTGCCGTCATCCCACATACGTTTGTACGTGGTTTCGCGCAGCTGTAAGCCCCAGGTCGTCCAACCATCGGTGGCGGGACCATTCATCCAGACACCATCGGAAAGAATGGTGGTGGCGTCGGTCACGTGATCCACACCCTGAATGTCGGTAAGCGTGGAGCCCTTCGCGACCTGATAAATTGCCGGACGGAGATCCAGCTCCCAGGTCACATTGACGTCGCGCGCGAGTACGGAGCTGTTGCGGAAGCGCGGCATGCGGTTGGGGCTGACCTGACTGTCCTCGGTGTCATTCACATCCACATCCAGCGCTTCGGGCACGAACATGCGGCGCTCGGCGAGGGGATCGCTGCTGCTCTCGAAATCGAAGTTGAAGTAGGTTTCACGGATTTCCTGACCGTCTTTTTGCATGTAGTACTGGTAGAAAATGCGCTTGCCGGTTTTCGCGACCAGCGTCTGACTGCCAACATACACATTGGTGAAACCCTGCTTGGTAAGATCCACACGAGCCGGGCTGTTTCCGTTCAGATCCCGCGCCGTACCGGACCAACCGGTCTGCACATACAGCGTATCGCCGGCCCGGAAGCCACGCTCCTGAATTGCGCGGCTCATGTCCACGCTGAAATTCACAGTTATGGTGTCCGTACCGAGGAAAGGTACAGGACGGACATCGCTGAACCACACCCAGTGAAGGGTCGTATCCGCAAATCCCACCGGCACGGTGAAGGTTCTGTCCGGACGATCCTCCCACTTCTTCGGGTCGGCATCGGGATCATCCGATCCGGCGATCACGAATTTGTAGGGGATGGACTGCCCTTCGGTGACTTCCGCCTTCGGAAGCAGAACCACACCGGAATAGAAATTGCCTGCCACATACTGGCGGCTGCCGCCGTTGCCATGCGGTTGTTCCTGCGTGAGGAACAGCGTGTGGGCCCAGCTCAAATTGCCAAGATAATCCGGCCATGCGGCACCGCGTACACCCACCTTGTCGGTGGCGGGATTGAATCCTTCCCAGCCCTGCATATTGACGCGTACCCACACGGCGATGCTGTCGCTGTTGACAGGCCAGGGACGGAAAAACTGCTCCTGATTATCCGGTGTGCCGTTCGCAAATTGCAGCGGCAACACAATATCAGAAGTTTCGGTCGTGAGAATGCGGTTCCCGCTGGGATCCGTGCTGTTCTGCTCCCAGCCTTTGTGCTCGTTGTCACCGGTAGCGCTCACGGCATTGGTGAACACCTTGTACTGTATTGTGGAATTTGCGGGAAACTCCACCGTCGCTGTCCAGTAGTCTCCGCCGATGTTCGTCAGATTGACACCGGTGCTGCCATCCCAGGTCAGCGGGGCAGTGTCGCCACGCAGCTGTACGACCGCCTGATCCGGCCAGAGCGTGTCTGGTACCGTCGCGGTGTTTACGAGAAAGGTGACCCGCACCGTCTGCGCCATGGCAGAACCCGCGAGGAACACCAGCAGAAGCATTGCAAAGCGAATGCTGCTCTTCGTCATAAATAACCTCCTGAAGTGATGTGTGTTGAGTAATTGCATACTCATAGAATGTTTGTATGTCGTTTGCTTTGATCGTTCATACCTCTGTTCAGAAATCGACGCTCAACGTGATGGTCTGAACGTTTTTGAAAATGCCGAATTCCTGATACGAATAGTCCAGTGTCGCGGCGGTTGCGCCGAAGAGGGGATAGTGTAAACCGATTCCGGCGGTAAATCCTTCTTCCGCGTCATCCATGAACAAGGCCTTCCAGCCCGCACGCACGAAGAACATTTCACGGAAAGCGACCTCGCCGCCGAGATTGACATGCTCCGCATTGTCGTTCGGACGAACCGCATCTGCAGCCAGCGTCGCGCGCAGTATCTCACCGCGATGCACGTCGTAGGATACTCCTGCGCGGAAGAACAAGGGCAGTTCCCAGGAATCCGTTTTCAGATTCGCCACAATTGTCTCGTTGTTTCCCGTATTGTCGGGATCGAGATCGATGCGCCGCGTGAGATCCTTGCCGTCCATACGCATGTCGCCACCGAAATTGCTGAGACTCATGCCCAGTCGTAACCCGTCGAACGGTGTGGTGAACAACAGACCGACGTCGAAAGCGATGCTCGACGCACTCTCGTTCCAGATGTGCTGCGAAATGTACTTGAAGGATGCACCAATCGAGAAACGGTCGGTCAGGTTGCGTGCGTAACTGATCGTAAAAGCGATGTCCTGTGCGCTCCAGCGCTCACCGGTTCCTTCCGGCCGCTGGACGGTCGTGACGTCGTCCTCTCCGAGATCGAGCTGTGTCAGACTGATGCCGAGAGCATTGTCCGAATCCAGCGCCAACGTTATACCGATCCAATTGAGATCGGTCTCCACAAGCCAGTCCGTGTGCGAAGCCATGACCTGTGAATGTCCGATACGCGACAGCGCTCCGGGATTCCAGTACATCGCGGAGGCGTCGCCACTCATGGCGACAAATGCGCCGCCCATGCTGTTGGCGCGCGGACCGACGCCGATGCCCAGAAACTGCGCGGCGGTTGTGCCCACCTTGCTCTGTGCATGCAGCAGGGGAGTCGCTCCGAAGAGGAGCAGAGTCAGCAGAAGGGATCGAAGCAGTGTGTTCATGGTTCCTCCGTTCCTTCGCTACTTGATAATGGCGATTTTGCCGCTCTTCTCGCCGGCAGATGATTCGAGCACATAGAAATACACGCCGTAGGCGATATCGAGATTTTCTTTGGATTTCAGATTCCACGTCACTGTACCGTCCTCGATGCTGCTGTCGTGATGCAAGGTGATCACATGCTCACCGCGGACAGTGAAGATGCTGATCTTCGCCTTGGCAGGTACGTGTATGAAATCAATCTTTCGGTCGCCGCGTCCTGTCGTGATGCCCGGAGGCAACGGCGACTCATGCGTGCTCGCGGAGATATAGGGATTCGGTACAACCTTCACCCTGTTGAGCAGATTGCCGGCCAGCGCGTTGTCCGTCTTCGGGAGCGTGGGGGAAAACTCGAAGACGTCGCCGTTCCGGAAGGGCTTCGTGGTCTTGATGACGAGCTTCTCACCGTCAGTGAAATCGTACACCTGGTCGGGTGGGACGCTCGGCCTGTTCTCAAACGTCATAATCCAGGAGAAGAACGACGTACCGTCTCGCCTGAGATCGAAGAGCGCAAGCTGATCGCTCTTGGAGAGCTTGCGATTGTTGTCCGTGTCCACGAAAATGAAGGGGATTTTGTGATTATCCGTCATGTTGAACACGGTGAAATTCACCGGTATCGCGGGCGATCCGAACAGGGCTGCGGAGGTGTCCACGATAGCAGAGGAGAAGCGGATTTCGTAATCGGATGGATATCTGCTGCCCTTCAACGTATCGCCGGGACTCAATAGAATATTCGTCGTCGAGAAGGTGTAGATCATGCTCTTCGCCCCGGTATTGAATCCCGATGCCGTATCGATCAGGCGGATTTGCCAGTCGTTGCGGAAATCGAGCTTCAATCCGTCAAAGATATCCGAATCCAGTGCTTCATTCACATAGGGACTGTTTCTGATGTACGGACTCTCGAACACAGGATAGTAATTGTACAGCACCTCGACGCTTCCGAGAAGACTCGTCGGCGAAGATGCCCGAATTTCTCCGCGCTTCGTGTCGACCCTGTAGCGGGAAGCGTCCACAGGACCATTTGCATCCTTGATCAGTACATTGTCCCCCCGCAGATGCTGATGCGGAAGTTTTACCGGGAGGGTGTCCTTCACGCTGATGGTGAAGGTCTGCTGCGCGGTGTTGTACACGCTGTATGTCGTGGTAATCTGCGCAAGCTCATCGGGATCCGCCTGATCCAGCTTGCCGTCCACGTCGTTGTCGAGCCCGTCACTGGAGACATCGGTGAAGGTGACGCGGTAGGTCACCGTTTGCAGGGTGCGGGGATCGAGCACGTCGAAATAAATCTTGCCTGTCCCGTAACGCTGCGTCGTCGTCAGTTCCACGCCGGTGGGAGCTCCGACGTAGCCACCCACGGGGGCGTTCGGAACGGCCACGGCGGTGTTGATGTCGAGTTCGGGTTTTCCGCCGGCGAGCAGACGGATACGTTTGGAGTTTTCCGCCGGGAATATGTCCGTCTGTTCATTGCCGCGGTCGTAGGCCACGATGGCGTAGTAATACGTGCGTCCATTCTCCACATCGAAGTCCGTCCAGGAATGCTCCAGGCCGGAATTGGCGCCGAGATTGAAGGATCGTCCTGACACGGTGGAAAACAGCTCGGGACTGGGCCTGAAATACCCCTGAATGTTGTTGATCAGATCGAACTGTGCGACGGGTTTGAAACCCACGATATTGCCATCCGCATCGGTGATGCGCGCCGCGTCGATGAAATTCGGATCGGTGGCCTTATAGATCTTGTACCCTTCGAAGTCGAACTCCTTGAGTACGGGGTCGTAGGATTTCTCTGCCTTACGGTCCCAATACAGCGTCACGCTTTTATCTCCGGGGACTGCGGTGAGCGTCGGTTTATCGGGAGCGACAGGGAAGCGGTAGTTGCTGTTGTAAATTTTCTGTACCGTTTCACGGTGTTTGAGCAGGTCGGCGATATCGGTTTCGAATCCGCCTTGTCCGCCGCCGTATACCAGGGCGAGCGAGAAGCGCTCGGTATTGCCGGCGAGCAGCGGAAAATATCCGGACCCGTAAATGAAATCGCCGTCTTCGCCGCGTTGGGGACGGTTATTGATGATGGAGCGCGGAACATCGAAAATCCTTGGCGCCATGCGCTTCCATAAATCCGCGTCGTCGGCGAGCGTGATATCGCCTGCCGGCGCAAAGTATTGGAAACTGGTCAGACCGATTTGATCGCTTTCGTCCACATCGGTTTTGTCAATGTTGGGTTCGCCCGGCAATCCGGTGTCGCGACCGCCGAAATCGTACCCCGAGGTAGGGGCGCCGTCACCTTCGCCTGCGTCGTTCGTGCCGGGCACACCGTCGCGACCGAGGTCGTCAAAGTCTATGTTCCAGTCCCGGTCGTTGTCCACAAGATCGCTGCGCCGTTCGTCCAGCATCAAATCGGAGGTACCGGCGCCGGTGAGGTAATCGACATACCGCAGAGGCCGGAGTATGTCGATGAGTGTGTTGCCTTGCGTGTCGCGCTTCAACTGTCGGTAATGCAGATAGTAGTTTTCGTCGATCACGCCATCGAGATCGTTGTCAATGCCGTCGTACGCATTGGGATTGACGATGGAATTTCCCTGCGTATCCTGAATGATGTTCCCTTCCGCGAGGATGGTCTGGCCGGGAAGAATGTCGATGCTCAGACCGCGGGTGTTCACCGTGATGGGAGCACTGCCAATATCCACGATGCTGCGATTGTATGTCTCGTCGATACGCACCACCCGCGTTCCGGGAAGGATGCGCGTCGAATCGAAACTCTCTGCGCGAAAAACCGGGGCGGATGCCCCGAAACCCGCGTCGTTGTCATTGTCGATGCCATCGAACGGATTGCCCGGGCTTTCCAGAAACGCGTATCCGACGAGTCCGACCGGCCCGACCCAACTGGGATTACGGCTGTTATTGTCCGGAAAATCTCCGGTGTAGGTCAAATCGAGATTGACGTCGAAAAAGGAAAAATCATCGTCGTACTCCGTCGGGGAGTTGTCGTTCCCGGTTGCGCCGATATACGTGCCGACGAGCATGCCGAACACGGCTCTGTTGTAATCCGTCGTGCCGGTATTGGTGATTTCATAGAGAAAGAAGATGTTGTCCTGTGCGAGGAACTGCGCCCATTGCAGTCCGCGTACGCGCATCTCGAGACCAAGGCCGTTGCGCGCGGGATTACGGGAGTCGGGCTTGAACGCCACCCCGAGCGTGTTGTTTCCGCTGAAATTGTAACGCTGGTCGTTGTTGTCGTCCATGACGAAATATGTCTCTTCGTCGCTGTTGGAGGTCTTGCCGAAAAAGCCGTTCCACGAGCCGCGCCAGCCGGGATCCGTGGCGTCATTGAGTTTATCGGGCCAAAACTGCGGCCAGGTTTTCGGATCGGTGTACAACGCGACGCCCGGTTCATTGGCGTTGGCATAGCCCGCGACGGGTTCCCATGTCCAGGGGATACCGGCAGGCGATTCGTCACGCCTGCGGGTGGGACGATCCACCGGCACCGTGACCACGCTTGGCCAGGTCTTTCCGTCGAAGCGCACTTCGGCGCCGATAAAAGGACTCACGTCTCCCAGATATCCGTTGTTATCGTAAATCCACGATCCGCGCGGACCGCCTGTGGCGGGTTGTCCGATCACGCCCCAGTTTCCGAAAACGGTTTTTACGCGGTTACCGGCCATGACATTGGAGCGCCGGTACTCCCGCCCGCTCTGCGCCTCGAGCAGAGAAGGGGAGAGGGTGAGAAGCAGCAAAAGCAGTACGCTGGTACGTGCGAAGGCGCGGGCTGCCGTTGTATTCATGATCGTCACAGTGCTGTTGGTGTGCATATCTGTCCTCCTCACTGTCAGAAATCGATGGTAAGACCGATCTCGACGCGCCGAGGCTCGGAATAATGGCTGCGATTGATGAACCAGTCGTCAATGCTGTTCACCAGTTCGGGGGTGTTCTGGGCTTTGATGCGCGCAAGGTCCGTTGTGTACCCGGCACGGCCGGTGTCGTCGTACACGCCGACTTCATTCAGCGCGTCGAAGAGGTTGAACACGCGGAGGAAGATCGTGGTATTGAGAAATGCGAGCTGCAGGGTCTTGTATAAGCGAAGATCGGCGTTCAATGTCGAGGGCTTCAGCTGGCTGTTGGTGATCAGCGATGTGATGTCCTCGCTGCGCCGCGGCGTATAGGGCATGCCGTTACCGAATTGCAGTATGAGACTGCCGCCGTACGAAGGACCGTTGTACGAAACGGAGCCATTGACGGTATGACGCTGATCCCACTCCAGGGGTGTGAGCTGAACATCCGGCAGGTCGCCGCGGGCAGCCGCCTGCTGCGCGGAATAGGGATCGGATGCGGTGCCGCGGGCGATCTGGAAAGTGTAGTCCAGCGATGCTGCGATACCGTCGGCAAAGCGCTTGGTAAAGGAGAACACCAGTCCGCGCGTATACGCAAAATCACTGTTGACAACCTGCGAGTAGGTCGAAGCGCCACCGAACACGGTAATCTGCTCCGCGCGCGTTCCCGCCAGGTCGCGGGTATCGCGTATGTACGCGGTGACGTCCACCGAAATGTCGTCCGTGAGCTGTTGCTGCAGACCGATTTCGGCGTTCACGGTTTTTTCCGGTTCGAGGTCTGCGTTTCCGACTGTGCCCTGATTCCCTGTACCCGAACCGATTTTGTACAGCGCGTTGGTGTACATCAGCTCGAAGCGGGGGATCTGGAAAAAATGTCCGTAGGAAAAATGCAGCACACCGCGCTCGGTTATGGGGAAGGCCGCCCCGAAGCGTGGGCTGAACTTGTATTTCACCGAGGCATCCTTCCACCAGTAGGCTTCACGCTCTTCCACCGTGAGCGAGGGTTCATTCGCGTCCTGCACGCCGTTTCCGTTGATATCGCGATACCGGTTCACCGGCCTGATCGGATCGTAAATGTTCGGATCCGTGGGATCCGCGAGTATGCGGCCGTCCGGATCGAAGAGGTCGAAACGCAGCCCGAGATTGATGATGAGGTCATCAAACTCCATTTTATCCTGTATGTACGCGGCGAATTCCTTCGGCGTCCGCGTGTATTCGTTCCGGAACACAGTGCTGATATCGAGAATGCGGGTGCGGATGAAGGGATCGCTTTTCGCGAAATCGAAATCGGTCTGATCCTCCGCGGGTCGCAGGGTGATGTCGTTGTAAAAAATGTCGTGCATACTCGCCTGAATGCCCGCCTTCACCAGGTGCTGCTGCGTGACCTGACTGGTGATGTCCCATTTTCCGACGAGCGTCTGTGTGCTGCGCTCGAAATACTGCATGTCCATGCCGCCGGTCGCATAACTGTATGCGGTGACCGGGGAAGCAAGATTCGGATGCACGTAACGGGGATCGAATGGATCTTCGAACACCGACCGTGTGAAATCTTTCTGAAACAGCGAAAGACCGACGGTATAAAACGTCTTGTCGGACAGCAGATGCGTGAGCTGTGCGAGATGCGTCATTCCGACGCGGTAACTTGTCGGATTGCCGCCGGGATTCAGGAAGTAAAAGGAATTGAAATCCTGATACGTGACGTCATCGTGAATGTACTGATACCAGAACTTCAGCGCGTTGGAAATGCGGAAACTCAGCTTGGCCTGGCCGTAAAACTTCTCGCTGCCGTTCATCTCTACCATTTCGCCGTTTCCGAGGCCCGTCGCCGGATCACGGCTTTCGATAAACGTCCCCGCGCTGTCGATATACGCGATGTTGGCGGGATTGTACTTGCGATACCCGTGCAGCCAGCCCCCGAATTTGACGTAACGGCCCGTTGCGGTGAAGAATATGCGGTCGCGCAGCACGGGTCCGTTCAGTGTGAGGTCGAAATTGTGTATCGCCGTGGGTTGAACCTCGTCAATCCCCTTGAAAATGTCGTCGTTCGCGCTGAGGTAGTCGCCGATATAGGTGCTGAAACTCCCGCTGAACGTATTGCTGCCGTCGCGTGTGGCGATATTGACAATACCGGACAGCGCTTGTCCGTACTCGGCGTTGAAAGCGCCGCTGACGAGTTGCAGTTCCTGGACCTGATTCTTGTTGACTTCCACCACCGTCCCTCCGTCGTAGGCGTCGGTGACGGGAACACCGTCGATCCAATACGCCACCTCGCCGCGACGTCCTCCGCGTACATGGCCGTCAATATAGCCGGCTTGCAGACTGAGCACTTCGCTCACTTCGGTGACGGGCAGCGCCTCGATTTCCTCCTGGCCGACGACAGCGGTGGATGCGGTCAGATCTTTGCGCACGAGAGGGCGGGTGGCTGTAATCACGACTTCCTCTTCCAACGCGACGACGGACTCCCCGAGCTGTGCGTTGATGCGCGTCGTGAGGTCGATGTTCACACGGACATCATTGACCGTGACCGGCGAATACCCGATGGCGGAAAATTTCAATTGATACGTCCCGGGGGGAACGTTGAGTATGGTGTACTCGCCATCGAGATTTGTTGCGGCGCCGAGCGTCGTCCCGGCAAGCACAACGTTGACGCCGGGAATTCCTTCGCCGGTCGTCTTGTCCGTGACCTTTCCCGCAATTTTGCCCGCAGCCGCGAACAGCGATCCCGGGAGAAGTATGAAGAGAAATAAAATGATGTAGCACTGTTTCATAGCACCTCTACGCTCCGCGAGATAGGTGAATCAGGTGTTCAGGGATCCAGAGGGAGGAGGACCCGCCGTATGGCGGATAATCAGTTCCGGCGTGAAGCAGCGATGCGCAGGTTCGAGTTCGGGCATCTCGAGCCGCTCGAAGAGCCGTTCCGTCGCCAACTCGCCGAGCTTGCGAATGGGCTGTCGCATTGTCGTTAAATCATAATAGCGGGCCAGTTCGATATCGTCGAAACTCACGATGGAGATGTCGTCGGGACATCGGAGACCGGCCTCCTTGATCGCATGAAGCGCTCCGATGGCCTGAATGTCGCTCGCAATAAAGACTGCGGTGGGACGTTCACTCTCCGGACGGTGCAAAAGTCTGCTCATGACTTCGTGGCCGGCGTTTCGGGTGAATCCGTCATTATGCGTTTCGCGTTCCGGACTGAACACGCCGATGTCGTGGACGAAGCTGTACTCCGCGATCGCTTGCTGATATCCGTGCGAACGTTCACGCGAAGGTGTCGATTCCGGAAAGCCCGTGATCATCGCAATCCGTGTATGTCCGAGCGAAATCAGGTAGCGCGTCGCCGTGCATGCTCCGGCGGAATTCTCGATATAAAAGCAATCGAAGAATTCGTGGTAACGATCCACGAGAATGATCGGAAAATTGTTTTTCAGATAAATGCGCGTGTAATCGGCCGGCAGATCTATCGACGCGATCAGCATTCCGTCCGAATGACCGGCACGCAGCGATCGCTGCAAATAGTTATCGATCTGTTTTGGATGATTGACGCCGTACAAAAGAAGATCATAATCATCTTCGAACAGACGGTCTTGCACACCGCTCAACAGTTCCACAAAAAAATTGTTGGTGATGTACGGCATGATCGCGGTTATGGTCTTGCTTTTCCTTCTTGCGAGACGCTGCGCCGATGCATTCGGGCTATAGTCCAATCCCCGGGCGATTTTCAATACATGCTCGCGTGTTGAATCGGACACGGAGGGATGGTTATTGAGGACTCTGGAAACGGTTCCAACGCCAACGTTGGCTTCTCTGGCGATGTCATAGATGGTAACGCCCAAAGGGACCTCCACATGCATGGTCGGAAAATGAAAAACCACTGGAAGCGTTTCCAAATTACAAAATGATGAGATATGTGTCAAGCTTTTATGTGAATTATTGTCACTATTCGAAATGTGTTAAAATCCGAAAGTATGCGGTAAGGGGAGGAGATAATCCTGTTGTGCGATGCAGCGTGAGCACCACCTCGCGTTGTTCCGTTGTGCCGGAAATGCGGATCGATAAATCACAGGAGCCCCGATTCCTTGCCCATTCAGTGCGATATGGCGATATGGGAGGATTGTTGTAGATTGTGAAATGTATCTGCCGATACGAGTATCTTCTCCGGGCATCTACCTATTTTCATTCAAGATGAGGATATCTATGTCGAATCTTTTTCATCGCTTACGCGCCCTCCTCGCAACGCTTGCCATCGCGGCACTTCTGGGAGGTTGTGGCGCGGGAACGCAGACACTGTCGGATTATGACACCGCGAGAAAGGCGGAGTTAGAGACGATCAAGGCCGGCCGTTTCGACGGCGGCCGTATGTGGACTTTCGAATATCCACCTCTGGACTACTTTGGTCAGACCTACGGTTTCCGTCCGGATAATGCCTGGATGGAGGACGCAAGGCTTTCTTCGCTCCGCATGTCCACAGGGTGCTCCGCATCCTTCGTCAGCGCGGATGGACTTGTCATGACCAATCATCACTGCTCTCGCACCGCTTTGGTGGCCATTCAGAAGGATGGAGAAATCCTGCTCGATTCGGGATTTTTCGCTCCCACGCTTGCCGACGAAAGAAAGGTTCCGAACGTCTATTTCGACCAACTCCTCGAGATACGCGACGTCACAAAGGATATCCATGCTGTCATGGATGCCGCTTCGACGGACAAGGACAGGGTGGCCGCGCGTGATGCAAAAATCAAGGAGATTCAGGCGGCAGCCGAGGAAGAGACCAAGCTGCGCGCGCAGGTGGTTACCCTATACAACGGCGGCAAATACTCGCTCTACCTGTATCGCCGTTTCAACGATTGCCGCATCGTGTTCGCGCCCGAACTGCAGACCGCACACTACGGCGGAGAGCACGACAACTTCACCTATCCGCGTTACAGTCTTGACGTAACCTTTTTCCGTATTTACGACGAGGAAGGGAAGCCGTACAAGCCGGAAAATTGGTTCGAGTGGAGTAAAAGCGGCGCGCGTGAGGATGAACTGGTATTCGTGATCGGGAATCCCGGAAGCACCAACCGCCTGAGCACCACCGAGCAGCTCGAGTATTTCCGCGATGTGCAGTATCCTGCGATCTTCGAATTGATCAACAACCGTATGGATGTGCTTCTCAACTATTCCGAAATGAATCCGGACAAACGTCAGGAACTGCGTACGGATATTCTGAGCATGTCCAATAGCCAGAAAGCCTACGCAGGGCGTCTGAGCGGGCTTCGCGACGATGTGCTCATGCAGCGGAGACGGGATTTCGACAAACAGTTCAAATCCGCTGTGATGAGTCGCCCCGAACTCAAAGCGAAATACGGTCATGTCTGGGACGAAATTGCCGAAACGCGCCGCAAGCTCCGTTCCATTTCGGGCGACTTGTACGGTCTGCGCATGAACGGTATCGGCGTCGCCGATCACCTCGCCAAAGCCGGCCAGCTCGTGCGGCTCGCCACGGAACTGCGTAAAAAGGAAGACGAACGTCAGGATCCCTACAAGGGCCAGACGCTTGAACTGACCCGACGCGCGATGGGGAAACCGGTGTCCGCCGATCCTGCCCTCGAGCGCCTGACACTGGAGCGTCAACTGCATGTGATGATGAAACAGCTTGGGGCGGAAGATCCTGTTGTCGTCGCGGCCCTGCGCGGACGTGATGCGAAAAGCGCCGCGCAGTCCATGGTCTCCGGCAGCATGCTCTCCGATTCGGTACGTCTCGCGGCCCTCATTGCCGGCGCACCCGAGTCCATCATGACATCGGAAGATCCGTTCATTGTGATAGCCCGCATGGCGATGCCCCGGCTCGAAAAGGCGATAGAGATCAATAATGGCGTCAGTGCGGCCGATCAGGTGAATCGCACCCTTCTGGGGCGCGCACTTTTTGACGTGTATGGCACTGAGATCCCGCCGGATGCGACCTTCACGTTGCGTATCGCCGATGGCGTCGTGAAGGGCTACGACTACAACGGTACGAAAGCCCCCGCCTACACGACATTCTACGGCATGTACGACCGGTACAAGAGCTTCCCGGGTCGACACGACTGGGAGCTTCCCGAACGGTGGAAAACACCTCCCGCGACCATGAATCTTGCGACACCACTGAACTTCGCGTCCACCAACGACATTATCGGGGGCAATTCCGGTAGTCCGATGATCAACAAAAACCAGGAAGTCGTCGGTCTGATCTTCGATGGCAATATTGAAAGTCTCCCCGGAGATTTCATCTTCGCCGAGGACAGAGGCAACCGAACTGTGTCCGTGCATTCCGCCGGCATTATGGAAGCCGTTCGGCATATTTTCAAAGCCGAGCGTGTTGCACGCGAGCTGGAACTGGGACGAATCCCCTGATGCAACACGGGGGAGGCGCATGCGTCGCATTGCGATGCAACGCTACCCCGGTTACGTCTCGATAATCCCGGGCTTCAGTTTTTCTTATCGTGCCCATCCGCCTGTCCCAGGACAGGCGGGTGGGCACGCTTCTTTGTCGCATGCGGCTGATCACCACCCCGGCGTACTCTCGTGAAACGTGCGCATCGCGGAAAGGCATGGCGCTGACCTGTGTGCTGACGGGCGCCCTTGCGACTGCATCTTTTCCTCGCAACGTCCGTATCATGAGAATTGCTGCTCTTGCAGCGCCGGAAGCGCTTCACGCTTCTTGTTTCACCCCAGACGATCTTTTTGTAACTTATATATTCCGCTTCTGCGGGACTCTCATCCGTCATTCCTTCCACTTTTTCAGGATGTCATATGCGATTACCGGTACAAAAAGGAATCCTGTTGATTCTGGCCGTCACTTTTCTCGTCGGTTGCGGCGGCTCACAGGAACTCACACCGTACGAGAAACAGAAACAGGAAGCGCTTTCCAGTATCGAAGCCGGCCGTTTCGACAACGGCCGTATGTGGACCTTCGATTACCCTCCCATGCAGTATTTCAGGGAACAGTACAATTTCACCCCCGACCAGCAATGGATGGACGATGTGCGCATGTCCGCCCTCCGCTTCGCGACCTACTGTTCCGCATCCTTTGTCAGTGAGGATGGTCTGGTCATGACCAACCACCATTGTGGCCGTGAAGCGGTGACTTCCGCGACGCAGCCGGGCGAGGACCTGAGCAAAAATGGTTTCATCGCGCAGACGCTCGCCGATGAACGCAAGGTGGAGGACCTTTTCGTCGAGCAGCTCGTGGAAATCCGCGACGTCACGGATGTGATCAATGCCGCGATGGATGCGGTGAGCGGTGACGATAAGAAGCTTGAAGCGCGCGACGCCAAGATGGAGGAACTCGAAGGGAAGATCGCGGAAGAAACAGGCAACCGTGTACAGCTGGTGACCTTCTTCAACGGGGGCAAATACTCCGCCTATGTGTTCAAGCGTTACGACGATGTGCGACTGGTGTTCTCGCCAGAACTGGCCTTGGGCTTTTTCGGCGGTGACGACGACAATTTCACCTTCCCGCGCTACACGCTGGATTGCAATTTCTTCCGCGTATATGATGAGAACGGCAAACCACTCAAGACGAAGCACTTCTACAAGTGGAGCGCAAACGGGCCGAAGGAAGGGGAACTCGTGTTCACCGTCGGTAATCCGGGCAGCACAAGCCGACTCAGCACGACGGCACAGCTGGAGTTCAACCGCGACATTCAGTTCCCCTGGATATCCGGTCTCCTCGACGACTATGTAGACGTGTTGAAAACCTACATCGCGCAGCGTCCCGAGAAGAAGGACGAAATGATCAATCAGGTGTTCAGCATGGCTAACGGGCAAAAGGCCTACAAGGGGCAGCTCGAAGGTCTCCGCAATGACGTGCTGATGCAGCGCCGCAAGGACTTTGACGCGAAATTCCGGGCCAATGTCGAAAAAAATCCGACACTCAAGGCTAAATACGGACATCTCTGGAACGAGATTGCCGCGAACCGCGAAAAGGTCCGCGCCGTCGCGCCTGACTTGCTCGGCCTGCGTTTCGAGGTACTGGGAGCCCCCGAGTTTCTGGGACAATCGTTGAGCCTTGTGCGTCTGCTCGACGAGCTGGACAAGCCCGAAGCCGACCGCGGCAAGAATTACAAGGGCGATGCGCTGAAACTCACCATGCGCGCACTCGGTAAGCGTAAGACGCCCGACATGCTGATGGAAAAACTTACCCTCACGAAAAAGCTGGCCGGTATGCAGCGCTGGCTGGGGAAGGATGATCCGCTCGTGCAATATGCGTTGAAGGGGCAAACACCCGAGCAGGCCGCCGAGCGTCTTCTTCGCGAGTCCGTGCTCGCGGATTCTGTCCGCTTTGCTGCTTTCGCGGAAGGCATGCCGGAGTCAATCCGCAACTCCGATGATCCCTTCATCGTGATCGCGCGTATGGCCTCACCGCGCCGCGCGACGGCGCAAAAAGTATCCGCTGAAGTGAGTGCCCAGGACGAAGTGAACAACGCCTTGCTCGGTCGCGCCTTGTTCGAGATTTACGGCACCTCCATCCCGCCGGATGCGACGTTCACGCTGCGCATTTCCGACGGCGTTGTGGAGGGCTACGAATACAATGGCACAAAGGCGCCGGCGTTCACGACCTATTACGGTATGTATGACCGGCATTACTCCTTCCCGACCGACGAGCAGTGGGCGCTGCCCGAACGCTGGAAAAAACCCTCCCCGGAATTCAACCTCAACACACCGCTGAATTTTGTGTCCACCAACGACATCATCGGCGGCAATTCCGGCAGTCCGCTCATCAACCGGAACAAGGAAGTCGTCGGTCTTGCATTCGATGGCAACATCGAAAGTCTGCCCGGTGAATTCATTTTCGCACCAGAACTCGGTAACCGTACCGTCAGCGTGCACTCGGCCGGAATGATCGAGGCGATTCACCACATCTATAAACTTGAACGTCTCTCCAACGAATTGCGCCAGGGCCGCATCGCGAACTGACGTTTCTCCCTCGCATGATGATACAGGGCCACCCGCGGGTGGCCCTGTGTCGTTCTGAATGCGATCAGAGAGAAGAGGGAAGAACACGCCATCACTGCCGGCGAGATTCATTGCATGGGCATATCCTTCCAGAAATCCGTGGTTCGTGCCAACGCCATTCGTGCGTTCTGGTGGAATCCGCTTCGGCACAGGGAAGTGGAAAGTGTCCGTCGCACCGAGCTGCGCATCGCACGGCCGTGCCCTCTGCCCTCAGCTATTTTATCAGCATCATAGACTTTGTGCTGCGTCCGCCGTCAAATTCGAGATGATAGAAGTACGCACCACCCGGCAGCGAAGAGGCGTCGAAGTGCTCGATATGCGTGCCTGCGTGCTGCGTTCCTTCATACAGTGTGCGTCTCAGCGATCCCCGAACATCGGTCACGTACAAACGGATGAGACCGGAATGGGGAAGCTCATAGCGAATGGTCGTTCGCGGGTTGAACGGGTTCGGATAATTCTGGCTGAGAGTGAAGGCATCGCTCTGCGCACGGAAATCCACACGGAGTTCTGACGAGTATTCGATACTTCCGTCGTAACGGGACTGCTTGAGACGGTAGAGCGCCGATGCGGTGGTGGCGGGTATGCTCCGGTCGTTGAAACTGTACTGCCGAACGGCGAGAGAAGGTTCGGCTTCGACGTAGGAGATTTCATTCCATGCACCATCGTCGAGCGCCCGTTCGATTGCGAAACCGCGAATAGCGGCGGTGCTTCCTGTTCGCCAGGAGAGATCCACTCCCGAAGCGGCTCGGGCGGCGCTGAACGCGACCAATTCCACACTGGTCGTGACCGTCAGTCCATATATGCTGCGGCCATGTGTCGCAGCCATCAGCTGACCGCTGACGGGATGCAATTCGAGGTCCACAACGACGACTTTGGGCATGCCCTCGCCGAGTATTTGCCAGGTCTCGCCTCCATCGGTGGTGGCGTACACACCGAAGTCCGTGCCCACGTACAGCTCGTTCGCGTTATGCGGATTGATTTCGAGCGCGTTTGTGGGAATGGCGGGAAGGTTGCCGGAAATGCTGCTCCATGTGGTACCGCCGTCCGTGCTCTTGAACACGCTCTCGCGCACGTACCCTGAAAACGACGCGTAATATGTGCTGTCGCTGACCGGATCGAAAATGATGTCTGTGACATTTCGACTGGGGGTACCGGTTGATATGCGCGTCCAGTCCACACCGCTATTGGTGGATTTGTAAATCTTACCGTCGGTGTATCCCACGAGCATTATCTCCGGGCGCTTCGGGGAAATCGCAATGTAATTGATCGCCCGCGAGCTGTCCATCGTACCATGGAAGGCAAACCAGCTCTCCGCTCTGTTCGTGCTTTTGTACAACTGCTTGTTCGTGCAGGTGAACAGGACGGTCGGATTGGTGGGGTGGATGGCGACGGGGGTGACCCAGGGACCGGACCCGAAAAGTCCCTTGTTCGCTCCGACCCAATTCTTTCCGCCATTGGTAGAACGCAGATGCGATCCGTTCTGATACTCCGCGTAACGGTAATTGAGATCGGAATAGTCGAACACACAATACCCGCCGTCACCGCCCGTAGAATGCACCCAGATCTCATTCCCTTCATGGCGTGTATTCGAGCCGTTATCCTGCGTCCCACCCATCATCAGGGTCGGATCCTGTGCCGCGATGCCGAGCTCGTAGAATTGCGTGATCGGGAGGTTCGCATTGAGACTGCTGAAGGTGATACCGCCGTTGCCCGACACATACATACCCCCGTCGTTGCCCAGGTAGCAGACATCCGGAGCGGTGGGGGAGAATTCAATGGCATGCTGATCCACATGCACCCCGCCGCGCGGGGAAAAGGTTTTACAGCCGTCCAAACTGAGGTACAGGCCGACACCGCCCACCAACACTTTGTCGGGGTCGGTTGGATGCACACCGATTTCGCAATTGTACCAGCCGTACGTGCTGAAGAAATTCGTGGGATTTACCACCGGTGTGGTGCGTGCCCAGGTGTCGCCGCCGTCGGTGGATTTCACCATTGCGTAAGTTTTATTGGCGTTCGGACCTTTCGCATGGACCAGCACCGCATAAATGATGTTGGGTTGCGTCAGGCAAAGGTCCAGTGCAAGCCGACCTATGCTGTCGCGGGCGACGACACCGAGATTCAATTCGTCCCAGGTTGCCCCGCTGTTGGTGGACTTCAGCACTCCCTGGCCCTGGACGCCGGCATACAGGATGGAATCGATGGTCGGATGAGAAACGAGATCATGTGCCATACCCTGTTTGGTCTGTTTCCAGGTTCTGCCCGAATCCAGAGACTGATACAGGCCTTGCCGCGATGCAGCGTTGATGATATTGCTATTCGTTTTGTGGACACGAATCGCACCGATATTTTTCATGGCGCTGCCACCGATCACCTCCCACGTCGTCCCCGCGTCGGTGGAACGCACGACGCCGACACCGGGATATGAATCCGCACTACCGTTTGCCTCGCCCGTACCGAGGTACACGATGTCGGGGTTGTTGGGATCGATATCAATGGATCCGGTAGCCATGGTGGGTAAATCATCGGACACAGGCACGAAACTTGCCGAAAGACTCGTACCGTTGACGGATTTCCACACGCCGCCGTCCGCCGCCGTGAAGTACACGATGTCGGGATTCGTTGGATGAATTGCTATACCGGTAATGCGGCCGCCAATGTTCACGGGGCCGAGTTGCACCCAGGTTCCGGAAGATATCGCGCCGTTCTTTCCCATGCGCACCCGCGGTTTGAACAACGACATGTGCCGCGTCTCACGCCAGGCTTGCTCCCGAACGCCTTCCGGAATGGATCCGTCGGGATCGAGGCGTTGATCACGGAACCAGCGGAATCGCTCCTGTATCCAGCGCTCACTGTCGCGATGAAGACTGAGCTGCTCGGGTGGCTCAACAGTCAGGAGCGGCGAATAATTTTGCGAATAGGCAAACTGCGTCGTTAGGAGCAGTGCGAGAAGAATGAAACAATATTTCATGTTGGAGGGGGAAAGTGGGACAAGTGGCTGTGATGTGAAGCGTCGAGATTTCACAACACGTTTATACAATTTCTCACTTCGGACGCAGCGACGCAAGGAAAATCGGAGCCGCCTGTCGCGTGAGGAGAAAGCAGTCTTTCGCAGGAGGGTTGTCTGTCAGGATTTCAGGGAAAGGACATGAAATCAGCAGTTGGCCGTGTGCAACGAGGTTTGTGCATCGCACAACCGAAGCTGTCCTGCGGCTTCTTTCGCCGTGAGGACCGGGCCTGAACTGAGTTTTTCGAAAGGACCTGGATTCGGAGCCGGTCAGTGCAGATGGATTGTACGCATGTTGCTGTGGCCATCAACGGTGACGCGAAGGAAGTACGTCCCTCTGGGCAGAGCGCTTGTTTCCACAGTCAACGTGTGCGAGCCGGCCTGCAGAGCGCCGTCATGGACTCTTCGGACGACACGCCCAAGCGTATCATGGAGCGTCGCAACCACGCTGTCGTATGCAGGCAACCGGACGTCGAAACTCAGGTGATCGCGGGCGGGATTGGGTCGTGCGGCGGATATCTCGAATCCGAAAGACCGGGGCGAGGGGGAGTCGCCGGAATGCAGAAGCCATGCAAAAAACCACACCAGAGCATCGTCAATATGCGCCCGCCAGTTGCCCCAGCTGTGGCCCTCAAAGAATTCCTGATACAGAAGTTCATACTGCGTGTGCTGCAGCTGCGCGGCGAAGCTGCGGACGAGAGGGATGAGCACGGGAATGTCGTACACTCCGAGATCGAGGTAGAGCTTCAATGGCAAGAGCGGCTGCTGATTGAATCTGTCGGAGATTGCCGGAATGATATTGCTGGACTGCGCGGCGACATTGCCGAACACGTGCGGATACCGCATGGCGATGTACAGACCGATATTCCCGCCGTTCGATGCGCCGATCATCGCTCGCGCACCCGCATCCTTGCGTATGCGATATCGCGCCTCGAGAACGGGTAACAACTCCTGTACGATGAAGCGGCTGAATGCGTCCATTGCGCTGCCGGCATACTCTTCGGTGCGCCGCACGGGAGGAACGAACACCGCGATGACGGGCGGAATGCGACCTTCGTGAATCAGATTGTCGAGAATGGTCGGCACAGCAGCAAGCCGGATGTAATCGGGACCGTCATGCACGAGAAGCAGCGGGTACGCGTGAGAACTTCCCTGATATCCCTCGGGGAGATACACCGTGACCTGTCGTTGATTCCCCAACTCAACACTCGTTATTGTGGTGTCGATAAGCCGTCCCCGAGGGATTCCCGCCTGTTGCAGGACCTCACGGGGTTCTTCGTAGAGCGACATGCGCAGTTCGGAATTCGGACCGAAACCTCCCGCAATAGTCCGTGGATTCCGCGGATCCAGTATCCACGCTTTGTCCGCGACAATTTTGTAATCGATGCGGGCGCTCGGATTGAATACTTCGGAACGATACCAGAGATCGGTATGCGCGATACGAACGAGCGGGGAGCGGGTGTCACTCCAGTTGTTGTGATCACCCGCGATGGAAACATCGAGTGCCTGTCCCTTGAAGAGGAAGTAACACAGCGAATCCTTTTCGATAAACGGCGTGTGGCTGAGTGTCGTGAGAAAGCTGTCCGCCATGAACTGCCGCCGGTATTCCGGCGCGGACTGCACACGTGACAAAAACAGTGAAAAGTCCTGTGCAACCGCTGACGCTCCCAGAGCGCACAGCACGAATATGTAAACGAGTTTCCTCATACTGTATTGACCGCTCGGCTTGCTTTTGGCTTCATGGATCGTTCTTCTTTGGCTCGTATGCGCCCGATCGTCACCTCGTTGCGCAGCTCGCGCAGGGCGTCCCGCGCTATCCAGCATGCGCTGCGGGAGTCGCTTTTCAAAAGCTGCTCCGCCATCGTCACCGCTGCCTGATGTAAAACCAGGGAGCGTTTACCGATTTGACGCAATGCCCAGTTTACTGACTTTTTCACAAAATTCCGCTCGTCCGTCGCACCCCTTTCTATCAACGGCAGCAGCGCGATAAAATCCTGGTCGCTCAGTGTTTTACCGTGCAGCGCCAGACTGGCCAGTGTGGCAAATGCGGCACGTTTGACAAACTCCTCCTCGCGCAAGGCCCAGTCGTGCATCGCTTCGGGAGCGTACGGCGATGCCCAGAACAGATTCATGCAGCACTGATCCGTGAGGTCCCATGAATTGCACGCCTGTACCCAGCGATCCATCTGCGCACGCGAAAGCTTGAGCGGATCGGCGATCAGCGCGGCGAGAATGCGGGCCTCATGCCATCCACTGTCCCACAAGATGAGCGACAGCTCATGATGCCTTTTGGTGCGTTTTGCCAGTGCGCGCACGACAGGCATGCCGGTACCCCATGCATGAGTCGTGTCGATACCATACCGCGCCATACCAGTAAGGTTGGAGGTCCTACCGGCTGATCGCAATTCCTGGATCAGTTCTTCCGCGTATGTTTCAATGGGAGTCACGAATCAATATCGGCAGCCCTGAGAAAATTTCAAATACCTTTGTGACGACTTGCATCACTGCACGTAATTGCAGATATTTAAACTTAAAGAATTATGCATACCACGCATAAATATGGCTCGAAGGCGGATAAAGCGCTGAATCTCTGGATAAAGCTCGCGCGGGCCTACTCCGTTTTCAATAAGGCGAGCGTGCACGACATCCGCGGCTTCGGTCTGACGCAACCGCAATTCGGCGCACTGGAATGCCTCGGGCATCTGGGACCGATGACTATCGGTGAGCTGTCTCGCAAAATGCTCGTCAGCGGCGGTAATATGACCTGCGTCGTTGATAACCTGGAAAAGGAAGGCCTGGTACAGCGATCTACCGATATGTCCGACAGGCGTTCCGTCATCGTCGAATTGACCGAGAAAGGAATACGCACTTTTGAGGAAATATTTCCCCGACATGCGGAATTCGTCGCGGACGTCGCGGCCGTGCTCAACGAGGAAGAACAGGAACAACTCGCTCTCTTGCTGAAAAAGCTCGGTACGAACATTCATTACTGATTTTTTTTTCGTCATTATTTCAAATTCAAAATATATGGTGCGCACATGGTGACTTACAGACCGGCAGCGGAACGGGGACTCACACGAAGCAACTGGCTCCGAAGCTATCACAGTTTTTCCTTCAACACGTATTTCGATCCGAGACATATGCAATTCGGCCCTTTGCGCGTCCTCAACGACGACTACGTGGACGCGGGCGCAGGTTTCCCCATGCATGCGCATCGGGACATGGAAATCCTTACCTGGGTGGTGGAGGGTACTCTGGAACATCGGGACAGCACAGGCGGTCAGGGCATCATCCGTCCCGGCGAATTGCAGCGCATGACAGCCGGCAGAGGTGTGCGCCATTCGGAATTCAATCATTCGCAGGATGAAAGTCTGCGACTTCTGCAAATCTGGATCTTGCCGGATGAGAACGGTCTCGACGCAAGCTACGAGCAACAGAGCTTCGACCCATCCTTGTGGCACAACAGCTTCTATGAGCTCGCTTCAGGTGCCGGCGGCGAGGGCAGCATTACCATCAATCAGGACGTGCGCATGTTCATCGTACAGCTCGATCAGGGAATCGAGGCAAGCAGGGGATTGTCACAAGAACGGGGTGCATACGTCTTCACCATCGATGGTTCACTGACGGTCAACGGTCAGCCTGTCACCACGGGGGATGCGGTCATGCTCGAACGGGAACGCGAAATTCGCATACAATCCGAGACCGGTGGAAGCGTGCTGCTGTTTGATCTTCCGTTGTAGACGCCAAACTGTACCAGACCACCCATGCGTCCTGTGTGAATTGACAGAAACCCTGTATGCCCGGAATCCCGGCGCCACAATCACGCTGCGTTGATGCTGCGGCTGTCCCATAGGGCCTGAGCAACGGCTACGGATCGGACCCCGCCTGGACGGAATCTTCGCACATACCTCGCTCCGTTTTCCCGAGAGTGACGGTGCCTGCCGTAGTGGCGAAGCGCACCCGACAGCGCTCTTTCATTCTCATGTGAAATGCGTATCTTTGATATTGTCACGTTCTACAGACAGCACGCACCGCCTGTTGAGGAGCGCTTCATCCTGTATTCTTTGGACGAAAGAAGAAACGTTTCATCTCGATGATGCATGATTCCGTACGAAATACCCGGCCGCGTCCCGGTAACGATCACGGTATCGACCCGGCCATACTGGACGCCATTCGCAGCGGTGCCATGACCATCGGCGAGGCCCTCGAGCGGGAGCGTGAACGACTGGCTTCGGAGAAGGGTCTGACACGAGACGGTGTGGCGCACTGGAATCGTCCGACGGAGCGAGCCTTCACACGCAAGGAGAGGGAACACACCACCGTGCTCTTCGGCGGCCTGACGTGGAAGCACGAGCGATTGATACAGGCGAATCTGCGCCGCCTCGGCTACAAGGCGGAGTATCTGCCGGCACCTGACGGACGCGCATACGAGAAAGGCAAGGAATTCAGCAATAACGGTCTGTGCAATCCGACGTACTTCACCGTCGGCTGCCTGATCGCCTATCTCCAGGATCTGGAAGCTTCCGGGCTGTCACGCACGGACATCATCGATTCCTATATCTTTTTCACTGCGGGCGCATGCGGACCCTGTCGCTTCGGGATGTACGAATCGGAGTACCGTCTCGCTTTGCGCAATGCGGGCTTCGACGGTTTCCGCGTTCTGATTCTTCAGCAACAAGGCGGCCTCGATCAGACTGCGGAGAACGCCGGCCTGGAGATGAATCTGGATTTTACCCTCGGCATTGTCAACGCGTTTGTTCTCGCCGATGTGCTCAACGATCTCGCCTATCGCACGCGTCCGTATGAACGCACGGCGGGTGCGACCGACCGTGCTCTCGAAGCGGCGATGGAACACGTGGCACGGGCAGTCGAAACCTTGCCGGTGCTGCGGCCGTCCCGCACGCTCACAACACTTCTCGGACGCCGCACGGCGGGTACGGCTCTCGCACTTAAAAAATTTCGCAGGCATATTTTTGGACAGGAGCTTCTACGGGCGTTGCGTGAGGCGCGGACGTACTTCACCGACATAGAAACCGATCGCACCCGCGTCAAGCCTCTCGTGAAAATCACCGGTGAGTTCTGGGCTCAAACAACGGAAGGGGATGGCAATTTTCGCATGTTCCGCTTCCTCGAGCAGGAAGGGGCCGAGGTGCTCATCGAACCCATCACTCCCTGGCTGCTGTACCTGCTCCATCAGGAAAAACAGGCGCGTCGCGACCGACGCCTGTTGGATGTTGATCCTTCGCTGCCGCGCGTGCGCAAGCTCTCGCGGAAAGCGGCATCACTGTTCCGCTATGCGCAGGCACAGTCGCTGCTCACCCTGGCCGAATATTTCTATGCGCGCGAGTACCGCCGCTACCGACGCGCGATGCACGACATCCCGCAGTCCTTGCCGGATCAGTACCATTTTTCCAGAATCGCTTCCCGTTATTTCAATACCCGCATCGAGGGGGGAGAAGGCCATCTGGAGGTGGCGAAGACGATTTACTACTCGGAAAACGCGCTCTGTCACATGATGCTCTCGCTGAAACCCTTCGGCTGTCTGCCCAGCACACAGTCCGACGGTGTGCAATCCGCTGTCGTCGCCCATCATAAGGATATTCTCTTCCTCCCGATCGAAACCTCGGGTGAAGGCGAGATCAACGCCCAGAGCCGTGTCCAGATGATGCTGGCGGATGCGCGTGAGCGGGCCAGGGACGAGTTCGAACGCGCGCTTGCGGACAACTGCTTGTCCGTCGAAGCGTTACGCGAGGCCATGGAACACCATCCGGAACTGCGTTCCGCTTTTCTGCGACTTCCGCCCGACGGAAAACACGCGGGTACCGCGGCCCGGTTTGTCCGGCATGTGGCCGCACTGTCGAGGAGGACAGCGCGATGAGCCACGAACGTCCGCGCTACCTGATCGGCCTCGATGTGGGCAGCACGACGGTTAAGGCTGTCGTCGCGCATACCGAAGACGGATCTGTGATCTGGAAAGACTATCAGCGACATGAAACCCGGCAGGCGGAGAAAGTGCTGGAGTTTCTCCTGCGCATCGAGAGCGAATTCGGTGACGCACCCGGGCAATGCAGCGTCTACATCACCGGTTCCGGAGGCAAGACCCTCGCACCTGTGATCGGGGCGCGCTTCGTGCAGGAGGTCACCGCTGTGGCGCTTGCCGCCGAGAGGCGCTGTCCCCGCGCCGGCTCCGCGATTGAATTGGGCGGACAGGATGCGAAAATTCTGATTTTTCAGCGGGATGCGGAAAGCGGCCGTTCGAAGAAAATCGCATCCATGAACGACAAGTGTGCCGGCGGGACGGGAGCGGTGATAGATAAAATCAACGCGAAACTCCGGCTTTCCCCGTCGGATTTGTCCATGCTCCGCTACGAGGGTGTGCGTGTCCATCCCGTCGCGGGAAAATGCGGGGTGTTCGCCGAAACCGACATCAACAGTCTGCAAAAACAGGGGGTACCTCCACAGGAATTGATGGCCTCCCTGTTCGAGTCCATCGTACAGCAGAATCTCTCGGTGCTCACGCGCGGAAATACTCTTCTGCCGGATGTGTTGCTGCTTGGAGGCCCGAATACCTTCATTCCCGGCCTCGTCGAATGCTGGCAGCACAATATCCCTCCTATCTGGGAGGAACGCGGTGTGTCTCTGCCTCCCGGCACGACCCCTTCAGACCTGATTTACGTACCCCCGGATGCGCAGTATTTCGCCGCGCTGGGCTGCGTGGAGCATGCCTTGCGCAGCGACGATCACGACAGCTTTCTGGGAAGCTCGGCGCTCCGTGAATTCATTACGGCAGATCGTGGAGCGCTGAAGCGGGAAAAAGCCGGCGCACCGCTCTGTGCGGATACCGCTGAGCTGGAGGAGTTCCGTCGGCACTACACCCGTCCCGATTTTGCACCGGCGGTGCTTCATCCCGCAACGCGCTTCGACGCGTATCTCGGCATCGACGGCGGATCCACATCCACAAAGGGTGTTCTTATCGACAGGCAGAGACGGGTGGCGTTCAAGGCCTATCGTCTGTCCGGCGGCAATCCTATAGAAGACAGCAGGGAGATTATCACCGCGCTTCGCTCGCAGGTTGAGGAGCAGGGCTCCTCACTGCGCATTCTCGGTGTGGGCACTACCGGGTACGCCAAGGATATCCTCAAGGATTCCTTCGGAGCCGACGTCGCCCTCGTTGAAACCGTGGCGCATACACAGGCCGCCAGACACTTCTATCCGGATGCGGACGTGATCTGCGATGTCGGAGGTCAGGACATCAAACTCATTCTGCTTCATGAAGGTCGCGTTGTTGATTTCAAGTTGAATACGCAGTGCTCGGCAGGGAATGGCTACTTCCTCCAAAGCACGGCGGAAAGTTTCGGCTTCGATGTGGATGACTTCGCGGAGGCCGCTTTTCGCGCTACGCAGGTTCCGGAATTCGGCTTCGGCTGCGCGGTGTTTCTGCAATCGGATATCGTGGACTTTCAGCGCCAGGGTTGGAGCCGCGAAGAGATCATGGCGGGTCTCGCAAAGGTGCTGCCGAAAAATATCTGGCTCTACGTATCACAGATCACGAATCTCGAGATGCTCGGGGGCACCTTCGTTCTGCAGGGCGGTACGCAACGAAATCTTGCAGCCGTCAAAGCGCAGGTGGACTTCATCAGGAAGAAGTTTCATTCTCTCGATCCCACGATCATCGTCCATGAACACACGGGCGAGGCCGGTGCCATCGGCGCGGCGCTTGAATCCGCGCGTCTGCACGCGTCCGGAAGGGAAACGACGTTCATCGGTTTGGATGCGGCCGAGTATATTCGCTTCACCTCGAGACGGGATGAATCTACACGCTGTAACTTTTGCAAAAACAATTGCTTACGCACATTTATTGATGTTGATACCGCCGACAGCGATGAAACGCGCCGACTTATCATCGCCACGTGTGAAAAGGGAAGTGTCGAGGAAGCGGATGAGATGCGAACCATTGCACGCGACCTTTCCCGCATCCGCAAACAATTCCCGAATTATGCCGACGTAGCCGCAAGACTGGCATTTACCTCCTTCGTTCAGACGAATGAAACCGCATCCCGCATCGGAACCCCCGGCGGAAAAAGCAGAGGAGAAATCCGTATCGGCATTCCGCGCGCCTTGAATCTGTACGCGCATGCCCCATTTTTCACAGCCTATTTTCAGACACTCGGCATTGCCTTCGAGAATATCGTTTTCTCGTCGCCCACCACAGACAGTCTGTATCGTGAAGGGAGCCGGCGAGGAGCCATCGATCCCTGCTTCCCGAGCAAACTGGCTCTTTCGCACGTGCACAACCTGCTCAATACGCATCATGCGCGCAGACCTCTCGACGCCGTCTTTTTTCCGATGGTAGACGACATGCCAAGCGATCTGCACGGTACCCAGGCGTCGAAGGCCTGTCCGACCATCACCGGCACGGTCGAGTCGGTAGAAGCCGCTTTTACCAAGGAATCGGACGTATTTGCCGAACTTGGTCTTCCGTATGTGCATCCTTTCCTGAATCTGGCGGATCACCGGCTTGCGGAGCGGCAGCTTTTCGACGGATTGCGTCCTTTTCTGGCTCCGGGAGTGGAGGAGCACGGCGCAGCGATGCGTGCGGGCTATATGGCGCTGAATCACTTTCACGATGCGCTGCGCAGCCAGGCGCGTGATACCCTGCTTGAACTGGAAGAGGAAAAACGTATCGGCATCGTCTTGCTCGGCCGGCCGTATCACAACGATCCCGGCATCAATCATGGCATCCCGGCCGAATTTCAGAAACTCGGCTACCCAGTGTTCACGCAGGATGCCTTGCCGACGGACGATGAAACTCTGCAACGCGTATTCGGCGACGATATGGCGCAGGGACGCATTCCGCATCCGATGAGTATCGACGACGTCTGGAAAAACAGCTACAGTGAAAACACGAACCGCAAGGTGTGGGCCGCGAAATTCGTGGCGCGCCATCCCAATCTCGTCGCGCTGGAATTATCAAGCTTCAAATGTGGTCACGATGGTCCCATCTATGCTGTCGTGCAGGAAATCATCGAGTGCTCGGGAACCCCGTATTTTTCCTTCAAGGATATCGACGAAAACCGTCCCAGCGGGAGCATCAGGATTCGCGTGGAAACCATAGGGTATTTTCTTAAACGGTATCGCGAAACTCTTGAAAATAAAATTCATTTGCAGGCCGAACTTCAAGCGGAATTACGATCCTACGAAGCCCGTCTGCTCGCGGCCCTCGGTGCGGCTCCCGCAGCCCATCCGCACTTCGCGCAGCCGGCCCGCCCTGATCTCATTCCCATAGAAATCCATCGCAAACCGCTCGAATGAGACGCGTCCGACGCCGTTTCTCCCTCTATCTGTTGCTGTTGCCGCATATGTTCACCGTATCCGTGTTCGCGCAGCACGGCGTGGATATCTGCTATTTCGGCGATTCCATCACCGAGGGTTGGATAGAAGCGGTGTTCCGGCCCGGACAATCGTATCCCGCCAAAACCGATTCGCTGCTGATAGCGTCCGGCCGGGATATCAGATCACTGCACAGCGGAAGGGGAGGTGAGACGACGGATGACGCACTCGCCCGCATTGACTCGGATGTCCTTCGACACACGCCGCGCATCGTTATACTGGCATTTGGCAGCAATGACTGGTTTGTGTGGGGTAATCCGCCCTTCCAGCGCGTACAGCATGAGCGCTATGCGCGCAATCTGCGCGTGCTGATCCGGAAGGTACGTGGAATAGGAGCTATTCCTGTGCTTCTCACTCCACCCGTCGCGGTCCAGCACAGACTGTATGCCCTGTTTGATTCCATGCTCTATGCCGGTCTGGGCGGAGCGGAGTTTTGCAGCGAACGCTACGCCCGTACCGCGGCCCAGGTGGCACGGGAGGAACATGCCTTATGGCTCGAGAGCGTATCCTCTGACGATAGGGAGCGATTTCTCGGCTCGGATGGTGTGCACCTGTTGGCCGAGGGACATCATGCGCTTGCTGAAGCGCTCGCACGCTTGCTTTCCGGCATTCTGGATTCCACCGCGACGATACCACTCACTTCAACCGTAGACCTCTATCCCGTTCCGTATCAACCCTCGACGCATCAGCATCTCATAGTTTCCATTGCTACACGAGCAGAAGAAGAAGTGCAGGTCCGCATTATTGATTTCGGGGGCAGGGAAGTCCGGAAATTCGTATATTTCGCGTGGTCCGCAGGCACGCAGTATCTGCTCTGGGACGGCAGGACGACAAACGGAACACCCGCCGCCGCAGGCGCATATACCGTGTTTGTGCGAGCCGGATCGCGATATTCGCGCCATCAGCTGCTCATACTGTAACGGAGTGCTCTCATGCGACAATTGCTCGTTCTTTCGTTCTTCCTCGCCTCCACAGCGGTATCCCAGATTCTTCCCAGCGGTAACGATCCTTCCATGTACAAGGTGGGTTACGATATACCCGCTGGCGTGGAGCACGGCACCTGGGATTTTGACGAATGGCCGGGCGTGGATCACAAAGTCGTGTACACGAAAAATTTCATGTACGGTGATGCGAACGAAAAAGTGAAAATCGATTATAATCTGAGCGTATTCGAGAAGACTGATCACACGGGCTATCTGAGAACTCCCGCGGAACTTTCCTCCCGTTTCACATCCATGAACGCGGCGTTGAGCGGCCATCGGAGCATCATCGGTATTTTCACGCATCCCGACGACGAAATTCTTCTCGCCGGTGGATTGTTCGCGTGGGCTGCGGAGCGAGGCATGAATGCGAAAATCTATCTCGTCTCGAATGGCGCTGATGGTTCGAAGGGATTCACCGACGCTCCCGCGTCAGAACTTGGGGGGTACAACTGCTTCGGCATCATGCCGGACGGGAAAGTGCGCGTCGCCACCGATCGCATGGGACGCGAAAAGGAACGCATCCTCCGGGCCTATGCAAAAAGACTCGGCGTGTCCGTTGAAATTCTTCCGGTAGCGCTTCAACTCGATGGCAAGAACATCGTTCAGGTAGGCGAGTTTGCGGGGTTGGATTTCAAGAAAACTTTCGCACCGGGATCAGACGCACGGAAGGCCATCGAGCGCTCTATCGTCGAAATGCTGCAGCGTGAACGTCCCGAAGTGGTGGTAACGCACGGCTCCGGGGGTGAATACGCCAACTATCTGCACAAAACGGTCCATCAGATCGTCAAGACCTCCGTCATCTCCCTGAAGTCTTTACTGCGCTGCAAACTGTTTACCGGTTTCCCTGAATACAATTACGACGATCGCATAACGCATTTTCTGGATCTGCGTGACGGGACGCAGGCCTGGCAGAAAAAGCATGATGCTTTCAAGGGACTCGAATTCGTCTATCAACCGGGCAATGACTACGACAAGCCATGGAATCCGAATGATGCCCTCATGGACGGGGTGTTCGTGAAGGACTACGGCTATACACCGATTGAGGGTAAACCACCCAGATACGAGTTTTTTCAATTGCTTGATGCCGGCAATTAAACCTGCATGAACATCATCCATTTCGCCAATCATTTTTCACCGCGCATTGGTGGCGTGGAATTGAGTGTCGCCTGCACCGCCGAAGCCCAGGCGCGGAGAGGCCATCGGGTGACAGTTCTCACCGAAACACCTTCGTCCGAAGATCCGGCACGTCCGTATCAGGTGAAGCGATTTTCCGTTCCCATCCGGCGGCCGTTCACACGCCTGCTGTACTGGCGGTGGATGTGGCAAAACAGAGCATGGATAGGCGCGGCGGACGTTCTGCACTTTCACGACTACACGACGTTTCTCCATTGGTTCTCTCCCCTCAGACTGCTCATACGCAAGCCGCGCTACGTCATCACTTTTCATGGCTTCGAGGGGATGCCGATTCGACGGCGGCACAAGGTGTTTCGCTCCGTCACGGCACGATGCATGCACGTCTGTTTGGGCGTCGGTTCGTATCTCGCGCAGTATTACGCGCATCGCTTCGACGCCTTTTATCTTGGCGCGCCGGTACGCGCCCTGGGTGTGCTGCCGCGAGGTGACGCCGCTACCTTTGCGTATGTTGGCCGCCTTGCACCGGATACCGGCATCGTGGAGTTTCTGCGCGATCTCGAAACGGTCGTCTCGGGCCGCTCTCTGCACGCCACCGTCCGGCTGGCGGGCGAGGGCAGCGCCGGAGAGACACTACGTGCGCGAACATCCGCATACCTTCGCATGGAGTTCCGAGGAATGGTGACCGATCCGGAAGCCGTGTACACGGGTGCGGGCATGATCGTCGCCACGGGTTTCCTCGCACTGTTTGACGCGTTCAGGACAGGTATTCCCGTGATCATTCCTGCATACAACACACTGAAACTTCGCTACGCCCGATCCATACCCGGGATAGAGGACATGGCTTTCGTTCTTCCAGACTCCGAAAGCGCAGTTGCCACGCTTCGGAACCTTCTGGATGGCAGCGCTGAGGAGCTTGCGCGGGCACGTGCGGCGCGGGCCTCGGAGTGGATTCGCGGACGGAGCTGGGACGAGGTCGCGGAAGTATTGGATGTCTGGTATCAGTCTTCACACACGAACGAACGAGAAACAGAAGTGCAAGCAGGGAGAAGCGGCGTATGCGCGTGAGCGACACACAGCATTTCATGATTTTCGGCCTGACCTCGTGGGATTCCTTTCCGCAGCGCGAACAAGGGCTTGCGCGCGAGCTGGCTGCACAGGGCCACGAGGTGGACGTCATCGAAATGCCCGCATCCATGGCGGGAAAAACCCACGGAGTACTTCAGAAGCTGTTCACTCCGCTTGCACGCGACCGCGGTTTTCTGCGAAGCGAAACGCCGGCCAACCTGCGGGTGCACATCCCGCCCGTCATGCCCACCGGCTTCCGGAACACACTGACACCCATGGTGGACCGTTTGCTCTTTCGCCGCTGGTTTTCGGAAACCTTCCGCGGAGTGGATATGCGATCCAGCATTGGCCTGATCATGATGCCTCTGTGGTGGGGACGTTTTCTCGAACGCGATGTGTTCGACCCCGGTTTTCTCGTGTATGACATCGCGGATGCGCTGGAAGTGCAAAGCCGGAGTCCGCGAACGCTCAGCCGACTTCGGGATTGCGAGCATCTGCTCTCCCGCGAAGCGGATCTGGTGACCTTCAGTGCGCAGGAGATGCAGAGAGAGGTTGATATCCTGTTTCCCGGGGTGGCATCCCTCTTCCTTCCGAACGCGGTGTCCAGGGAATTTGTGGAGCAGTGCGCTGTGCGCAACGGCAATCCTGCCACAGAAAAGAAGGAAATCGGGTACGTCGGTTCAACCTGCGGGAAATGGTTCGATGCGGACCTGCTGCTGGAGGTGATACGCTCCTTCCCGGATTGCACCGTATCGATTCTGGGGCCGGTGGACAAGCACCTCGCCGCGCGCTGCGCACAGCATGCGAATGTGCGTTTGCACGGCTTCGTTCCGCACAAGCAGCTTCCCGAGCATCTGCTCCGATTCGATGTCGCCATCATTCCATTCCGGCAGAACGGCATCACACGCATTGTGAATCCCCTGAAGCTCTATGAGTACGCCTCGGCGGGACTACCCATGGTGGCAACATACACCGACGAACTCCGCAATTACGCTCCGCTCGTGACCCTGGCACGCGATGCCGGGAGCTTCCTTCAGGCCATCGCCGATGCATTGGAATCCGACGCGCAGGACGTGCGCGAGAAGCGCCGTTCTTTCGCAATGGCGAACACCTGGACGGAGCGGGTCCATCGCTTGCTCGCGGTGCTGAAACGACAGGCGGACAATTGATGGTGCGGCGTACACTGGAACGAATCCGTGATCGCTTGCCCGCGGGGGCGCGTGATGCGGGTGTGGTGTTCACCGGCGACGTCTCATCCAAATTCCTGACCTTTCTCATTACGCTGTCCATGCTCGCGATGCTCACACCGGAAGAATATCTCCTGTATGGGCTGTTTATCACCGTACTTGCCGCGGTGAACCAGTTCACGGATTCCGGACTGCATCAGAGCTTCATTCGTTTCTACGCCCTGTACAAGAACGACAATCCCGATCGTGCGCAGGCCTACTACCAACTCACGCTGCGAATAAAAATCGTCATTACCCTCTGCGCCGCCGCCGCCCTGTACGTGTTCGCAGGTCCGCTCGCGAACAACGTGCTCGAAGCTCCGGCCATAGAGGCACCTCTTCGTATCATGACCATCGCGGTGATCGGCGGGGGACTGATGGAGTACATACTCTCTGTGCTTCAGGCGCGGCAGGAATTCGCACGATTCACCGCGATCCGTCTTGCCGAAGCCGCTCTGAAAACGGGTTTCATTTATGCGGCGATACTCTTCGGCGCGTTTTCCCTCGATGTCGTGTACGCGTCCTACGCGGCGGCACCGCTGCTCGTAGGATTTGCCGCTGTGTATTTCGTCACCTCCATGCGCGGCACGGTGGAATACGATTGGCGTGACGTCGGGACAGAGTTGTTCCGCTTCGCAAAGTGGCTGATGATTACGTCTTTCGCAACGATGTTTCTGATGCGTCTGGACGTGTTCATGGTTTCTCCCTTGCTCTCGGACATGCCGGATGAAGCCGGTTTGTATATCGCGGCAACCAAGCTCTGCACGCCGCTGATTGTGTTGGCCGGTTCCGTGTCCACGGTGTTCTTTCCGAAAGCGATGGAACTGCGCAGTACCGCCGACATGAAACGCTATCTGCTCCGCACGCTCGCGGTAAGCGTTCCCGTGACGGGAGTCGGACTGCTGTACCTCGTGACGCTCTCTGTCATGATTCCAGAGTGGTTCCCCGCATACGAGCCATCCCTGCCTCTCTTCGCGGTGCTCTTCATCGGTTATGCCTGGACTATCGTCGGCAATCCCGTCACCATGCTTATCCTGAGCATCAATCGGGCACGAGCCGCGACATGGATCGCGTTGGCGCAACTCGTTGTCACAACAGTGTCGCATTACTACTTCATCACCAGCATGGGCGCGATGGGTGCGGCGGTCAGCAGCGTGCTCGTCTGGTTCGCGGCGGGTGCGGTGACGATGTGGTATATCTGGGTGCATCGGTCCGAAATAGAAAACGTCGCGGCGGAGGGAAGCGCATGAAGCACGTAGCCGCAACCTTTGCCGCATGGCTCTTCCGCAAGCTGCAGGGCGCTGAATTGCATCTGGCACTCGCACGCCTCCGCAAGGCGGGACATGCGATTCATCCCACTGCCACATTCGGACCGCGGACGCAGATTCATATTCATGACGGCGCGTCGCTCCGCATCGGTGCGGGAGTGGAAATACTGAACGACAACTGGCTCATCGCGCATCCAGGCGACGAACTCGTGCTCGGCGAGCGGGTGTTCATCTCACAGCACTGTACCGTATCCGGCACGGTGCGTATCGGGGCCGACACGCTGATCGCCGGGTACGTGACGATCATCGACGCGAATCATGTGTTTACCGATGCATCGCGCCCGATACGAGAGCAGGGCGGGCGTAAGGCGCCCATCACGATAGGCAGCGATGTGTGGATCGGTGCGCACGCGGTCATCCTGCAGGGTGTGTCCATCGGTGACGGAGCCGTCGTCGCCGCCAACGCCACGGTGACGCACGACGTGCCGCCGCATGCCGTGGTCGGTGGAACTCCCGCACGCATCATCGCAGAACGCGGTGCGCCATGACGGTCCGCGCGACAGACTGGACGGACGCGCGAGCTCTGGCGTGGTGGCATGGGTGCTATACTGCGGGCTCGCTGTACCGAAACACCTTTTTTCAATCGCCGGAATGGGTGCTGACCTGGAAGAGGCACTATGTCGATACGCATCCCCGGAGAGAAGCTCTGCTGCTCACCGCAGAGGAACAGGGACGCCTGATCGCGCTCGCTCCGTTGTTTTTGCATACCAGACATTTCGGTCCGTTTCGCGGCTGGCGCTCCCTGCATCTCATGGGCGAGCGTCTGGCGCAGTACCCGGATATCGTGACGGATGCAGCGGTTCCCGAGGCGGTGTGGACCGCCATTCTCGGGTATCTCGAAGACACCTATCCCGATGCCTGGCTGGAAATCCGTGATGCGCTGCCGGAATCCACGGCCTTCGGCCTGTCCGGTGTTGTTGCAGAGGAAGGGGAATGCTACCTCCGTCTGCCATTGCGCGGTCTGACACCGGAAACGCTCGAAACCTCCGCCACGGATCATATGCGACGGGAATTGTCGCGTGCCCGGAATCGTCTCGCCACGGATGCGACGTGGCATTGGGAATTCACGACAGCTCCCGACGAGGCGGTGCTGTCTGCATTGATCCTTCTGAACCGCCAGCGTTTCGGCAGCGCATCGTGGTTTGAAGACGCAGCCAGCCAAAGTTTTTTTCTCGACCTCTGCGCTGTGGCCGGTGGCGAAAGCTGGTGCGCGGTGCTGCGGCATGAGGGGATGATCGTGTCCATACTCATGGGACATACGCACGGGGACAGCATGCTGTATCTGCTCTCCGGCATGGATACGCAGTATCGGTCGCTCAGTCCCGGGACGATGAATCTGGGTCGCACCATAGCGCATGCCGCTGCATCGGGGTATGCCTATTTCGATTTTCTTCGCGGTGAAGAAGCATACAAAAGGGAATTCCATCCGGAAGAGAGACTGTCGCGGCACCTTCTGCGCGTCCCGCCGGCGGCCAGATTCCGCAAGCACGTCGCGGACAGTGCACGACGCCTGTTCGTCCGCGCGGAAAGGAAGCGTCGCAATGCCTGACCTGCTCCATCATCTGCATTTCTTCCGTGCGACGACTGGCGGACACTCCGAAATTCCCCCGGAGACATTTCGTCTCGCTACGACACCCACACAGCTGCCCCCTATGCCGAAAGCCCTTGTGCCATTCCGTGATATTCATGCTTCGCGTTTCGCGGAAGGCCATGCCGCCGTGCTCGGCGAAAGCAACGGTACCCTGGCGTTCATCGCCTGGCTGGCGTTCGGAACATTGCGCATCGATGAACTCGCCCGCACCTGGCATATTCCGGAGCGAAGCGCGGTACTGTACGATGTGAACACCATGCCCGAGCATCGCGGCCGCGGTCTGTATACGTCCGCGCTCCGATGGGTATTGGGAACGCTGGCCGGAATGAACGTCTCCCGCTGCTGGATCTATGCGGAACAGAGCAACACCGCATCGCTGCGAGGCATAGCGAAGGCGGGCTTCGCGCACATCGGAAGCATGCGATCATTCCGAATCGGTAACTGTGCCCTTCGGCTGGGGCGCGTCGCAGAGAGCGGACTATGATGCTCCTTCGACAGATACTGGACCGCTTGCGACAGCGGCGCCTGCAACTACGGGCACGGCAACTCACGGATTTTGCTTTCGACACGCTGGCGACGGTGTATCCGCGTCCACTCGAATGGCGCGGACCGCCTCAGCGCGTGCTGGTGCTCACCCCCCATGCCGACGACGAGACTTTCGGAGCGGGAGGAAGCATGCTGCTCCACGCCGATCGCGGAGATACGCAGCACATCATCCTTTTTTCCGACAATGCGGCCAGCATCGACGACACGTCACTGGAAACGCGGGAGAAGGTGGCACTGCGCGAAGCGGAGTTCGACGCCGCCTCCGCGTGCGTACCCGGTCTGCGAACAACAGCACTGCGCCTGGGCGAGAAGGATTTTCACGAAAATATTCCCGCACCACCCGCATTTGTTCGTCAACTCGTTGAGTTTCAGCCCGATGTTTTGTATCTTCCTTCGTTATTCGATAATCATCGCGATCATCGGGTACTCAATATCTGGTTATCCCGGACACTCCGTACGCACAAGGACGTCCGGCCCCTCATACGGGGTTTCGAAGTGTGGAGTCCATTGCCCGCCACCGTCGTTGCCGATATCACCAGCCGCGTGGAAGACAAAAAGAACATGATGCGTTGTTATCCGTCCCAGTTACGCGCCATCGATTACGAGCATCATATCCTCGGTCTCAACGCCTACAGGGCAATGACGTTCGGATCAACGGCACGCTTCGCGGAAGCATTTCTTGAATTGCCTTCCGATGCGTATCTTACACTCGGAAATTCGGTTTTTCACTTGTAGAATATCATAGTCAAGCGCCCAGGAGGACAGCTTCAATGCGGAAATTCTCGAAAGCGTCACTCAGTATCATACTGGCAACCGCTGCATTCATCCTTAGCACGATGCAGCTTGATGCACAGGTCGGCAAGAACCTCGTTATCAACAGGTTCGTGTCCGATCCCGACAACATCGAAACACATGTCGTGGTAAGCGACGTGGACGGTGTCGGCCCCAATCTCAAACTCTCGATTTACAATGAGGAAGGCCGCCTGGTCTATGAGCGGTACGAAACCCTAAAGGCTTTCGGGAAAATCAACTACGATCCGCTCATGTATCTGAATGCCTATCAGCACGGGTACAACCAGAATCCGAAATTTGTCGGTACTGTGCGCATTGAAAGCGACGGTGGCAACATCGCCGGCCAGTATTGGGAAAAATATCGCAAGGCCGATCGTTCGTTCATGAACATCGCCGTACCCGCCTCCGATGGCAATGGCTATGATAAACTGGTCTGCCAGCATTTCGTGAGTGACAAGACCGTGGATTCCCGTATCATCGTTTCGAATACCGACGTGGTGCGTCCGGTTTCCATCGACGTGAAGTTCTATTCCGACAACGGCGGTCTCGTCGGCGTCGAAAAGCGCGTGATTCCGCCCAACGGCGTGACAACCATACAGCCCTACAAAGTGCTGCGCGGCGTACAAATGACGGGAACCGCCTATCTGGTGGTCGTCGGCGCCGGGAAAATCACGGGCGAATACTGGCAGGCGGTGGAAAACGAGAAATATCAGATCGCGCTGCCGCTCGAGGGTGTCACCAAAATCCGGTGACATGCCGACGCTGCTTCGCATATTGTTGATCCTCACGGGAATTGCGTGCGTGCCCTCAGCGGCGCGCGCGCAATTTTCGTTTAGCGATGACGAACACGCGCCGCAACTCCGTGTGGGCGATCAGCTCATCGTGAACTATTTCGAATCCGACGACGAGCTCTTCACCACCTACCTGGTGATCACCGACCATGAAGGAAGCGGGGCAGTGGTCAACGTCATGGTGCATGACGACGCAGGGACGCTGATGGATGAGCAGTCGTTCTTCCTGCCCATTTTCGGCAAAGTCAATTACGATCCCGCGCTGCGCTTGCGCGGGAAGAAATTCTCCGGCACGATTCGCATCTTCTCCGACGGCGGAAACGTCTCGGCCCAATACTGGCATTTTTATCGCGATCCATCCCGCTCGGCCTTCAATACCGCCATCCCCGCAGCTTCCGCCACAGGCGGTGCGGCGCTGCTGTGTCAGCACGTCGTGTCCGCCCCCGACATCGACGCTCGCCTCATTCTCGCGAATCCGTCCTCCGACAGCGCCGTGACGGTTTCAGTCACCTTTTATCTCGATCGGGGCAAGCAGCTTACGCGCGACGTGCATGTCGTGCCGCCGGACGGCATGCTCGCCCTCGATCCGTACAAAGAGAACGAGGGCCTCGTGCGTACCGGTCTCGCCTACTGTGAAGTGGTGGGGAATGGGGTGATTACCGGCGAATACTGGCAAACCAGTGAAAAAGAGCGATACCGAGTGTCTCTGCCGCTCGATATCATCCCGGTCCGTGCGAAGCACTGGTAGCTTCGTCGAAAGCCCTATGGGCTGAATCCGGACCGCCGCTGCGGCTCATGCTCTGGTATGACCTACCGCCTTCTATACCTCGTCTCTCGCAACCCTCTGAACTGCTATGGAACCGTCCCCCTTGCGCAGGCACCGGTGACTGTACTAAGTTTTTCCTACGGTATACAAAATACCTTGACAATGCGTACGGAATATCGCACGTTCGGCAAGGTATTAAGACAAACGGATAGCACAATGGCAATATTCACCGTCACCGAAGCGCGCGCCAATCTCTACCGGCTGGTGGATGAGACGGCGGATTCGCATGAGCCCATCATCATACAGGGCAAGCGCTCGCGGGCCGTCCTGATTTCCGAGGGGGACTGGCGTTCCATGCAGGAAACCATGCACTTGCTCGGCATTCCGGGAGTGCGCGAATCCATTCGCCTCGGCATGGAAACTCCTCTCGAAGAGTGCGACGGCGAGCCCGGCTGGTAATGAGGATCATCGTATTCACCAGGCAGGCGCAGGCCGACGCGAGAAAAATTGAAGCCGCCGGCCTCCGCACGAATGCCGAACGATTGCTGGAAACTCTCAGGGAAGATCCGTTCGCGTCCTATCCCCGTTACGAAAATCTGCTTGGCGACCTGCGGGGAGCATACTCCCGCCGCATCAACATACAGCACCGACTGGTGTATCAGGTGCTGCGGGAAGAGGGGTTGGTGAAAGTACTGCGGATGTGGACACATTATGAGTAGTGATTGATCCTGGCTGCTCGATGGATGAACGGCCCTTCGGCGGTGCTGAGCGAAGTTGAAAACACGCTCAGGGACCGCTCCAACCAACACTCCGGGAGACCATTCAAGCCAGGTTCAGGATCCGTTCAAGCCACGCGCAGCGGGATGATTCAAAGCTCGCTCAACGAGACAGTCCTCATCGGAGGGACATGACGTCATGCATGAATCTGCGTGTGACAATTCTTATGGCGTGCTCCGTTGATTTCCGTTACATGTCGCGCTATTTTGCATCCATCCATTTTTTGACACGGTGGGAGCGCCAGCGATCGTTGCGCTTTCGCCGTCGATGTTTGAAACGACGAGGCCTCCTCTCCGATGAGCACGACACGACAGCTATCAGTCATCATTCCGGTTCGAAACGAGGAAGGAAATGTCAAACCTCTCTGCGAAGGCCTTCTGGCGGTATTGTCCGATATCACAGCGGAGTATGAAATCATTTTCATCGACGACGGCAGCACCGACGGCACCTTCGCGGGAGTCAAGGAGTTCAGCACACGCGACGCGCGTATCACGGGCATCTCGCTCTCCCGCAATTTCGGCCATCAGATCGCGCTGCTCGCAGGCATGCGGCGTAGCAGGGGAGAAATCGTCATCAGCATGGACGGCGACCTGCAGCATCCACCGGAAGTTATTCCGACACTTCTGCAAAAACATCTCGAGGGCTTCGACATCGTCAATACGCGGCGCATCGATGCTTCCGATACCGGATATGTCAAAAAATTGACTTCAAGGTGGTTTTACCACGTGCTGAATTTTCTCGGCGAGGTACAGGTGCAGCCGGGTTCGGCGGACTTCCGGCTGATGAGCAGAAGGGCGGTGGAGGCCTTTCTCGCCATCCCCGAGCGCGACCGTTTCACGCGCGGGCTCGTCAGCTGGATGGGATTCCCGCAGGCGGTGGTGGAGTATACGGCGCGACCTCGTCTGAGCGGGCGAACGAAATACAGTCCCGCTGCGATGCTGCGCTTTGCTCTGAGCGGAATCACTTCCTTCTCCTCCCGGCCGTTGCACCTGTCATTCTATCTCGGGATTATGATTTCTCTCGCGGGCCTGCTGTATGCGGTGTATGCGGTGGTCATGTTTTTCGCCGGCCGCACCATCACCGGTTGGGCGTCCATACTGGTCTCCGTGCTCATTATCGGAGGTGTGATTCTCGTCAGTCTCGGGATCATCGGGGAATATATCGCCCGCATTTTTCATGAAGTAAAATCGCGTCCGTTGTACTTTATCAAGGACGAAACGGGCGAGCAGAAAAAGAACAACGAGCAACCATGACAAAAAAGAAACAACAAATCGGAAAACCCTCCGGCAACGCCTCATCAGCGCGACCGACCGGGATGACCATGACACCGCTCCGCTGGGCAGCCCTGGCGGCAGTGCTTCTCGTAATCGTCGTCGTGTATTGGGACATGTTTTCGGCGAGTTTCATCAACTATGACGACGACGTGTACGTCACCGAAAACCCGCTGATCACCTCGCTGAACTGGGACAACATCAAAGCGCTGTTCAGCGGATATTATCGGAATCAGTATTCGCCGGTCGCGATGTTCCTCATGGCGGTGCAGATTTCTCTGTTCGGCCTCACTGCGGCGCTGCCATTCAAAATCGTGAGCGTACTGCTTCACGCGGCGAATGCGCTGCTGGTGTTCCTCACCGTGCGCCGTCTGAGCGGGCGCTTTGATTACGCGTGGATAACGTCTCTGTTTTTCGCGGTGCATCCCATGCAGGTGGAGTCCGTGGCATGGCTGACCGCCTCCATGAAAATCGGGGCCTACACCTTTTTCTTTCTGCTGGCGCTGCTGTTGTACGTTCGGTATGTGGACACGAAGAGGCTCCTGTACTATTGGCTCTCATTGTTTGTCTTTCTGTTGTCCTGTTTCTCCAAGGAACAGGCCATCGCGCTGGCCGTCACCTTGCCGCTGGTGGATTATCTCCGCGGAAGAGCCGTGTTCAGTCGCGCCGTTCTTCTGGAAAAGCTGCCGTTCGCCATCATCGCGGTGATATTTGGTCTCGCCACCATGACAGTCGTGGAGGAAATGCAGGGCGGAACTCCCGCGTACGCGTATTACACCGCCGTGGACCGGCTGATTTTCACCTCATACGCGTTGGCGAGTTATGTGATAAAGATGATACTTCCGATGCAGTTATCGGCCTTTTACACGTATCCGCTGCGCGACGCCATTCCGGGCTGGTATTACGTCACACCCATCATCGCTCTGGCCGTCGGCGCGGCGTTGTACGCGGCGTGGAAAAGAAACAACAAAATGGTGGTCTTCGGAATTCTGTTTTTCCTCTTCAACATCTTTCTGACACTGCTTTCGCAGGTACTGTCCGTGCGGGATGTGATCATGGCCGATCGCTACGTCTATCTGCCGGCGATAGGATTCTTCCTCATCCTTGCGCATTTCGCCCAGAAGCTCCTTGCCGCGAAGAAGCTTGCTCCGGAAATCGTGTACGGGGTTCTGGGATTGGCGGCTGTCGTGTATGCCGGGACCGCGTATGTACGTACGACGGTGTGGAACAACAGTATCTCCATATTCACTGACGTCATTGAAAAGGGACAACTCGAAAACAATCGTTACAATCCCTACCTCGCGCTGGCGCACACCAACAGGGGAGTGGCGCGCAGGGCAGCGGGCGATCGCGACGGCGCGCTCGAAGATTACAACACGGCGATCACCATCAATCCCGCCCATGCCAACGCCTGGCTGAATCGCGGCAATGTGTATTTCTACTCCGGCAGGCTCGCGGAAGCGGTGGAGGATTACAATACCGCGCTGAAACATCAGGACGACAATCCCAAAACCTACTCCGGCCGCGGAGCCGCCTACGCCCAGCTCGGCAAGCCGGACCTCGCACTGGCGGATTTGAACAAGGCGCTGCAACTCTCGCCCGATTTCCTCGATGCCCGGCAGAATCGTGTATTGCTGTACTTCGACATGCAGAGGAACGCGGAAGCGCTTCAGGACGCCGAATACTATCTGCGATTCAAGCCGCAGGACGCGGACATGATTCACATCACGGCGATTCTGCTCGAACGTCTCGGACGCAGCGCAGAGGCCGAGTCTGCGTTCAACCGTGCCATCATGATCAGACCCGGCAACGCTCAATTTCACCTCAACCGCTCCTTTTTTTACCGCGATCGCGGCAACCGCGCGGCGGCACTGGCGGATGCGGAGAGAGCACGCGCCCTCGGCATGAACGTGGACGAGAGCTACATCAACAGTCTCCGGTAGCTGCCGGCGCACTGCGCATCCCGGCAACCGGTATTTCTCTCATCTGATCACCAGAAACGTCTTCAGCATCTTTCTGTCACCGGCAAGAAACACCATTGTGTACGTGCCCGGAAGCAGATGCCCGGTATCCTGCCGGAGAAGCACGGAGCCACCATGCAGCTCGAGGGTGCGTTCAAAAACCAAGCGCCCGCGAATATCATAGCACCATGCTCTGAGGTGACCTCTTGAATCGGAAGGCGTGCTGATTCGCAGGCGAAGAAACGTCCCGACGGGATGCGGATATACATCGCCGGCGTGCAGTTCCGACGGTAACTCGCTTTCGATGTCATTTGTCAGCATATCGATATCGAAAATCCGGATCCAGGGTATCCAGTTGTTCACGGATTGTCTGTGTTGCCAGCAGAGGTAAACGCGGGATCCCTGTACAGTGAGCACCGGAAGTGTACGCGCTCCGGGACCGCTTGCATGAGCCTGTTTCACAGCACCGATAACTCGCCATTCCTGATCAAATCGTGCCACAAGGAGCACCGTATCACCGGGACTGTGCTCAGCGACCCAGGCGACGAGCGTCGTCCCGTCGTTCAGCGGATGCACGGTATAATCCGCTTTGTTATCCCGAACGTTCACGCACACTGGTCCGATGAGGAAGAGCTTTCGGATGTCCGCCGTCGCCGAATCAACACGCTCGATGTACAAGCTATTCGATTGGTTGTCCTTGCGCAGTATCTCGTATCCATGCGAGCGAAAGGGGAGTACGATATCCGAATAATCCAGGTCGGCCCCATTAAGGGTATCGATGATCAGTGCTTCGCGCATTTTTCCCGTCTTGATATTGAATCGCGAGAGGGATCGGATATAGGGATTCAGCGTATCGTGAGGACCGCCAATGCGATCGCGGCGATACAGCGCGCAGTCTCCCGCAAACGGACGTGAAATACGAGTCAGTGTAAGCGGAAAATCGGACTCATGCCAATCATGTCTCTCGCTCACCATTGTCAGAATTGGCGGGGAGGAGGTCCATCGGTGCACCACAGTATGTGCGCCTACTCCGCCGCCCCATTCATAGGAGGAGGAATTCAGCTCATGGGTTTCCAGAACAATAATGGAGCTGTCCCGCCATCCATTCATCATTTCGATCCAGCTGCTGCTCGACCAGGGATCCACCATCCCACGCTCCTGATGGATGCTGGCCACCACAACGGATGAGTCCTGAATCACCGATCCCTCTCCGTGACACAGTTTGAAGCTTTCATGCCATCCTTGCGTATTACCCTGACTTGACGATTGCCTGGTGGAGAATACGCCGTACCAGCGTTCGTCGTCGAGCGCGAGCACTTTCGAGAAAGATTTCGGAGGGAGGGCGCGTTCGAGCACCTGCGCTTTCGAATCCACCCATACCGTCGTGTCCCCCCTGGTGATCATCGCTTCACCGGCGGTATTCACCGCGACAGACAGTTCCGCAGGATAGTATTGCGGTCTGAGGTTCAATCTGCGCTCAGGGGCTCCGTGCAGGACGTCCTGCGCCGCCACAGGGCCGCCCATCACGAATGTGAGGGCGACGATACAGACTCGTTGACGGATATTCATTTCATCCTCCTTGATAAATATTCTAGTTGTGAATTCGGGCAGCCAAATTCGGGATGCTCGTTTGCACCGCAATTTCGCGATTGCCGAAGCCCGCCGCCTCCCATATCTATGGGATATTTTGCGGGCGGCATCATTATTTTTAAGACCTGGTCTGCATGTTGGATCACGGTGCATCAATGTGTGTTTCCGCGAAAGGAATCCCTGCGTGACGGTGACCATCGGCATCGTAGACCACCGTGATTATTATCATTCATCACTGACGCGTTTATTGATACCGAACAGGCCTGCATGTTTCCACACCGCCGATACCATCCTTTGAACAGAGCGCAAAAGCGCGTAATTTTGAGGATGATCGCTCTGCATCCAATATCCCTGGAGATTCTCGCTGAAGCATGCATACAAAAGGGCATTACAGGCACGATCTAACTTTACATAATATTTATTATACGAAGCAGTTGGCATACGCGAATACATGAAAGAATCAACCAAACAGAACTGGGAAAGCTTCTGGCAGCAAAAAGCCGAAACCAAGGAAGTCTACGCGAACACCGACCGCATACGACGCCATCTCATGCGGCAAATGGATCTTCGCGGTAAACGCATCCTCGAAGTCGGCGCTGGTACGGGCCGCGATTCCTTTTACATGTCCCAGGACGGCGCCACGCTCGTGCTGCTGGACTATTCCATGAATTCCCTTAAAATCATCAGGAACGGACTGCCGGCAGACAGTCCCATCACCGCGGTTGGCGGCGACGCTCTCGGACTTCCGTTTCCCGACGAAACCTTCGACGCAATCTTCCATCAGGGACTTCTTGAGCATTTCAGAGAGCCTGAGGCCCGAAAGTTGCTCGAAGAGAACGTGCGTGTTCTTAAAACCGGCGGATTACTGGTGGTTGATGTTCCTCAGCGCTGGCACGTGTACACAATCATCAAGCACATCCTCATCGCCCTCAACGCGTGGTTTGCAGGCTGGGAACGCGAATTTTCGGTGCGCGAACTGCGTAATCTGTTAAAATCATTGAAGTTACAGCCGGTGCACGCCTACGGCGAATGGATGTATCCCAGTCTGGTGTACCGGACACTGCGCGAAGCGCTGTACAAGCTCGGAATCAAGCTTCCGCTCTATCCGAAACTCATTCCGCCAGTTTCCCGACTTCGTGAGCGCATCCGTAACGCGATGGACGGCAGTTTCGTGAAGCTCAATACCGCACTTTCCATTGGAGTGATCGCCAAAAAATGATCGCTTGAATCGTTAAACGTTAAAAGTTAAACGTTAAACGAGAGCTGCAAGTCGTTTCTCGAGAATCGTTAATCGTGAACCGGGTCGAACGAAGCAACGCGATTCAGAAGCGGAGAATGCACTTCATTGAGAGAGAATAATGGCAGATTATACCTCAATAAACGCCTGTAATCCGTTATGTATAAATGATTTATCCGCATCGTCCTTACATCATTTCTGGTCCTGACTATTCGAGCCGCCCACCCCGATTAACGATCCAGATTCTCGATTAACGATTCCCGATTAACGATTCTCGACTAACGATTCCCGACTAACGATTCCCGATTAACGATTCCCGATTAACGATTCTCGATTAACGATTCTCGATTAACGATTCTCGATTAACGATTCTCGATTAACGATTCTCGATTAACGATTCCCGATTAACGATTCTCGACTAACGATTCCCGATTAACGATTCTCGACTAACGATTCCCGATTAACGATTCTCGACTAACGATTCCCGATTAACGATTAACGCATGTCCGAAAAACGTTTAAAAATCCTCGTTTTCAACTGGCAAGACATCACCAATCCTCTGGCCGGCGGAGCCGAGGTGCATCTCCACGAGGTTTTCGAGCGTCTCGCCGCACGCGGACACAAGGTGACCCTGTTTTGTCATCATTTTGCCGGCGCGGCGCGCGAGGAAACGCGGAACGGCATACGCATCATTCGCAAAGGCGGACGCTTCCTGTTCAATCTCCATGTGCCGCTGGCCTGGTGGACCCGTTTCCGCAAGGATGGCTATGATGTGGTTGTGGACGACGTCAACAAAATCCCCTTCCTCACTCCCCTCTTTATTCGCACTCCGATTCAGGGAGTGACGCATCATCTCTTCGGCAAGAGCATCTTTCTCGAAACGATATGGCCGCTCGCGGCATACGTGTACCTTTCCGAGCGTCTGATAAAGCCCGTGTACAAGCATGTGCACTTCATCATCGGATCGCCGAGCACGCATAAGGAGTACCTCGAATGGGGCTTTCCGGAAGATCAAGTGACGGTCGTAAACTATTGCGTTAACAGAGATATCTACTATCCCGATGAACGTAATTCCTTCGATGAATTCCGCCTTGGGTATTTCGGACGCCTGAAGAAATACAAGTCCGTGGATCATCTCATCAGCGCAATGGCCGTGCTGCGCGGGCAGTATCCGAAGATCAGGCTCGACATCATCGGCGACGGCGACGACAAGGACAGACTCATTGCGCATACGCAGCAGCTCGGGCTCGGGGATATCGTCACCTTTCACGGCTTCATACCCGAGGAAGACAAGGCGCCGCTGCTGCAGAAAATGCATCTCGTCGTCAATACCTCCTCCAAGGAGGGCTGGGGTCTCACCGTGGTCGAAGCCAATGCCTGCGGCGTTCCCGTGGTGGCGGCCAATGTACCCGGACTTCGCGACTCGGTAGTCGATGGTAGAACCGGCCTGCTCTACGAGTATGCAAACATTGAAGATATGATCGGTAAGATCAAGGTGTTTCTGGATTCCGTCGGGACCAGAAATGAATTCCGTGAGAGAGCCCTCGCCTGGGCCGCCGAATTCGACTGGGAGATCGCCGCGGACCGCACGCTGGAGTTGATGGAGAACAGCATCCGAAAATACACGCTCTTTCGGTCGAGATCGGAACGCGCATAACGCGGATTGTCAAGGGTTTTTAGGGAGAGTTTTTTTCGGGGGCTCGATTCCGAGGTTTTGCCCGGTAGCCCCCGAAGAGCTGTTCTCCCGACGAGATTCGCGTACCACCTCCCCTGATGGCGCTACGTAGTAACCTTGACTTTCTGATCTGACGTTCGTAACTTCAATGTTACAATATCAGAGCTTTATAGCTTATGTATTTTTTATATACGTGAGACATTCGCTCAATTCTCAGGAGGTGTTATGCCGAGGGTTCTTCTACTTGCCTGGATCGCAGCATCCTTTACGTATGAGGTGGGTTCGGCACAAACGGTGGGCTTCGACCCTGCGCCGGTATTTTATGGCGGAAACATGCGCATCGCCATCTCCATGTTCGGGCAAATCGGCAGGAGCAATGATGCTCGAACACATGGCTGGTTCTGGCCGGGAGATGCGACTTCCGCCCCCCTGTCTCGTACGATGTGCTACGCGTCTACACCTGTGTTGGTGGGGCTGGCCGGGGGAAGCCGACGAGTATCCGGGGCGTATTACCGGAACAGCTTCATCCCGGGCCCGATCTCGAATGGTAAGGCGCAGTCTGATCCGACCGATCCGTTGTACCGCGCCTACACCATAACCATGGGACAAACCGACACTCAAGATTACCGCGAATGGCCCTCATCGCTTGGAGCTCCCTCTCTCGCGAATGGAGAGCCAGAGCTATACGGCAAAAAGCAGATGTTCTGGGTAATGAATGATCTCGATTCCGTTATGATGATGGAAAGTACCGGCAGCATTCCTCTGGGACTTGAGCTCCGCTGCCTCATGTACGAACCGTCGGCAGCCGGGGCTGAAGATCATACCGTCCTCCTCCAGATCACCTATATCAATAAGGGGACGGAGTACATCAGCGACGCCTACACAGGATACTATATGGATATGGATATCCGTGACGGCCATAGGAATCATGCAATGAGCGACTCGGCACGCGGCATGATCTATGCGTATTCCGCAGATGATAACTACAAGACCCAAGGAATGCCGGCGGCACTGGCCCTCGTGATGCTGCAGACACCCGTTGTTCCGGCTCCTGGAGAACGTGCGCGCTGGTTTTCCGGCTGGAAAACGGACGCACGGAACATGCCTGTTACAGCGGCGGTAATGCCCGTCAAATCAAGCTCTAGTCCAATAGGAGATCCGCTAAACGGCGATGATTCCTCAAAGTGGTATGCATTGATGCGCGGACAAGGTGCTTCAGACGTGTTTGTGCTGAATCCTGCAACCAGTATGGCTTCCAGATTCTGGATTTCCGGAGATCCCATCGCTGGTACAGGATGGCAAAGTTGGAATGGCCTGCCGCTCTCCGACGGTAAAGCGATCGTCCAACCGGTCAGCGATAAGCGCGTTCTGATTTCCTCCGGACCATTCAACCTGGCTCCGGGAGACACCCAGCAAGTCACCTATGCCTTCGTTGCCGCTCGCGGAGCTACCTCGGCTGCTGCGATTCACGCGCTGCATGACCGCGTAGACTTTATCCGCGCGTACTTTCTCGGAAACCCATTGGCCACCGCATGTCTCGAGGCTGGATGTACACCGGTCGGTGCAGCGACCGGAACAGGGCAAGTAGACGTCCGGGCTCGCTTCCGGGGTATTGCTCCGGACGTAAGAATCGAGGTCTTCGACACGAAGGGAAAACTCCTCATCGCAGCACCGCTGGAACGCAGCGCTTCGAATAATGATTGGATATACCAAGGCAGAGTATCTGTGCCCCTGACCAATGAGAAGGGCGTGAATAGTACGCTCGTTGCGGAATGGAATGGAGAAGTGCTTCGTATACCCGCACGTGTTTCCATGCAGCTCGTAGGGAGAATGACCTGTATGTCCACTCTCATGCTGGAGGAAGGTGACGACAACAAACGTGTCGCGCCCGAGGAAGAGGCAAAGTGGTTTCCACACATCTACAACACGACACGTTACACCTACGACGTGTATGCGCAATCTTATCATCTCCCCAATTCGCAGTGGCTGTATATCCCATCAATAGGATCGTACAGCACAGTTCCCACCTGGGACCGTCCCTGGGAGCCATCTATGGGCTTTAACAGCGTATGGGACCCGTCACTTATCACCGCTGCCGACACCATGCAGTATTTCTATGATCTGTACGATCCGTCGAAGAATGTCTGGTGGGAAGCGGTAAGCCGCGTTCCCACGGATACGGTGGCCGGAGAATGGTACGATGTACTTATGACGCAGGTGCGCGGGTCGTCGCAGGGTCAGCCGGGAATCCGGATCATACATCAGACCGCGTTGCAGGATAAATGGTATGTAGCCCAAATCAGTGGTGATTGGTATTCCACGAAACTCTCGCTGTATGACTCCCTCAGCGGAGCGCCCTACTTTCTGGATTATGGGTTGGACGTATTCACCGGCCCGGCACCGACGATTGACGGATTCCGTGTGGTGCGTGGTACCCTCTCAGGGCCGGAAAAACCGGGAACACGGGCAAAACAAGGAGATCTGTTCGTTTTCAACCCACGCCACACAGTCCTCGCCCGTTCAAACAAGCCTCCGAATGAATGGACCGTTTCGGAGGCATCACCCATGCCACTCACCGATGGAACCTCCGTGAGAATCGAGTTGCCCTTCGCTACCCCACTCCGCGTCGAAGTGTACAACTCCATCGGCCAACGCGTCAAGGTGCTGCGCGACGAGTTTGCGCGTGCCGGCCGCCACCTGCTGATCTGGGACGGCTACTGGACCGACGGCCGCCCTGCGGATTCGGGAATGTACCTGCTGCGAGTTGTAAGCGGCAACGGCGAGGTGACGAGGAAGATTATGGTGTTGCGGTAGGTTGGGGAGCGCAGGGATGGTGAAAAGGTGGGAGGGGATCGTGAAAAGGTGAAAAGGAAAAAAGGTTAAAAGGTAGGAGAATGGTGAAAAGGAAAAAAGGTTAGAAGGTTAAAAGGTAAGAGCGCTAATTCGAAGAGCGTCGTACCTTTTTACTTTTTTTCCTATTCACCCCGCTCCGGCGAATCTTCGACTTTTCACGATCCTATTCCTACCCCTCCGGTGCAAAATATTTTGACTCGCACTGATCGACAACATCATGTATATTGATTAAATCAGAATGAGGGAAGGGGATATTCCACTCATTCATTCTTAGTAGTCAGGGAGTAGTTATGGATCACCAATTTGAATGGTCGCATCGCCGATTGGATGCATGGAAAATCGCCATGGACCTTGCGGTCAAGGTCTCAGAAGAATTGAGAAAATTCCCACCTTACGAATTGTATGGGCTCTGTGCACAGCTTCGGGATGCGTCCGTATCGGTCCCGACAAATATCGCGGAGGGTGCGGCAAGGCCGTCGAAACGTGAGTATTATCGTTTCCTTGGAATCTCGAGAGCTTCACTGAGTGAAATGGATACCGAATTAGAACTGGCAAAGCGGCTCGGATATATCTCGACAGATTCCGAAGTGTTTCCGCTGCTCACCAGAGCATCATATTTGCTGGACGGGCTTATGAAACACGTTAAGTCCAAGATCGAGCATCCCAGGGCAGGCAAAAGGTAACAACGAGATCAAATCCCCTTCCCTCAAATCTATTACCTTTTCCCATCAGCTCAGACCACACGTGCCGATTCTTTCGCTCCAAGAACATACATATTAATTGGAACCAGCCTCTTACCTTTTTTCCTTTTCACCTTTTCACCCTTTCACGATCCTCCCCTCAATACCCCAGCTTCTCCAGAAACTCATTGGTCACCCCGCCGCTCTTCCCCTGGGAAACATAGCTCAGCACGTACTTCCCTATCATGTCGAGTTCGATGTTCACGTCGCTGCCTTTTGCAAGCGAGGCGAAGAGCGTGTTGCTCCAAGTGTGCGGAATGACGGAAACGCGGAAGGATGATGTGGATTTTTCAGCGACGGTGAGGCTCACTCCGTCGATGCAGATGCTGCCCTGGGGAATGATGTTGGCAGCTGCCTGCGGCGGGAAGCCTATTTCCACCATCCAGCTCTCCTGCCGGCGTTCGACGGAGAGAATGCGCGAGGTGAAATCCACATGTCCCTGCACGAAATGTCCGCCGAGTTTGCCGCCGACGCGCAAGGCACGCTCAAGATTCACTCTCCAACCACTCCTGAATGACCCGATGGTGGTCTTTTTCACCGTCTCCTCCACGGCCTCGACCGTGAAGCTGTCCTTCGAAAAAGAGATGACGGTGAGACAGGCGCCGTTGACGGCGATGCTGTCCCCCGTCGCCAGATCGCGCAACGCCACAGAAGCGGCGATTTCGAGACTGCGTCCCTTGCCCAAGGGTGATACCGTACGCACGAGTCCGATTTCCTCAATAATGCCCGTGAACATGTGCCGCTACCCCTTTCTGTTTCTGAGAACGGTGTATGTATCTCCCCCGATCAGTTGCACATGCTCCACACCATAGCGATGCGCGCCGGACAGATGCAGCGGACGGAGGGCGGAAAAGGCGCCGATGCCCTGCCCCAGCACGATGGGGGCCGTGAATACGTCGATGCGATCCGCCAATCCCGCATGGACGAAGGCGGAGAACACCTCCGCGCCGCCCTCGACAAGTATCGAGCGTACGCCGGCGTCCGTGTACAGCGCTTTCAACGCGGCGGACAGCGAGGCGTATTCCATCGGATCGGTCGAGACTTCAAGGACGGCGACACCTCGAGCACGGATCTTCGCGACTTCCTCCGCGTGGTGCTTCGCCGCTTTTACGGATGTCACAACGAGTGTGCGGTCAGGTTTGCCATCCGTGAACAACATCGTTGAGCGCGGAAAGCCCCAGGAACGCGTGAGTACCACGCGCAAGGGATCGCGCCCCTGTACATGCCGCACGGTAAGCGAGGGATTGTCTTTGCGCACGGTTCCTGCGCCCACGAGCACGGCATCGTACAGCGAGCGGAGGCGGTGCACTTCGATGCGCGACTCTTCCGAGGTTATCCAGTGTGAGTTCCCTTTCGCGGCGGCAATAAAGCCGTCAAGTGTCTGTGCAATTTTCAGCAGCACAAAAGGACGCTGATGCAGCGTGTTTGCGAGCCAGACCTCGTTGAGGGCTTCGCAGCGCTGTCGCTCCACGTTTTCGGATACCAAGACACCGGCACCCCGCAAGCGTGCCGCCCCGCCGCCGGCGACAGCGGGATTTGGGTCGGGCATGCCGATCACCACCTTCGCGATACCGGCGTCGAGAATCGCTTCGGTGCAGGGGGGCGTTTTTCCGAAATGATTGCAGGGCTCGAGTGTGACGTACATCGTGGCGCCGTGTGCACGCTCGCCCGCGCTGCGCAGGGCTTCCACCTCGGCATGTGGCCCGCCATAGCGCTGATGCCATCCCTTGCCGACGATGCGTCCGCCGGACACGATGAGCGCTCCCACCATGGGATTGGGTTCCACGGCGCCGCGTCCGCGTTCGGCCAGCTCCAGACATTTCCGCATGTACTGCGAGTCTTTTTCGGACATTGCTTCTCCCCTATTTGCGACGGAGGATTTTTTTCACACGCTGCAGATCGGACTCCGCCGTTTTCCCAAGACGCTCATAAATCAACAATGCGGTAGATATTTTCCTGCTGCGGCGATTGCCGGTAAGCGGTACGCGGGTAACGTCCTCGATCATCATGGTCGCCGAGCTGCCGCCGTCGAAATTCAAGGCCTGCCAGGCACCGTAGGCGAGCTGCAACTCAGCCATGGTCTGCAGACTGGCACCCCGCCGCCGCTGTTTACGATTGTAGGGTTCCACGGTTATGAGGATGAGCGAATCACCGCCCTGGGAGATGCCGACGGACGAGCGACCGTAATGTCCCGTCACGAAGCGCTGCTTTTTCAATCCCGCTTCAACCCACTCGATGCTCGGCTTTCCGTCGCGGACGATGCGCGGTACCCCGCCCGTCATTTCCACCACGGGACCCGGAATGGGCGGATCACAGACGGATGACAGCGCGAAGCGGTCGCCCACCATGAGCGAATAAAACAGAGGAAATTGTCCCTTGCCAAAACTGATCACTCCGCCGTTTTCCGGAATGGCGACAAAGCCAGTATCCATGGCGGTGATGCGGCATTGCACCGGCGTGTTGACGCGCGGAGTACCGAGATATTCGAACTGCAGTTTCAGTGTCCCGCTCTCCGGACTGACGCTCCACACCGAGTCCATCAACGCCAGAATCATGGTATCTATCGCGGCTTCTGTTTCGTCCGTCACCACATCGCGTGATGCCTCGCGAATACCCAAAGTGTCTATGAAGGGGACGCTGTTGCCGAAGTACGTCGTGTACAGCACAATCTCGGTGGAATCCGTGCGGCGATTCAATCGGGATATGGGAATGCTTCCGACACGCGTCCGGATGCGCACATCGATGTGAAACGTATCGATATACATTCCCCCGTCTTCGGTAATGGCGAGCGAGGGCCAGTTACGGTATTTGTCCGCAGTCAGCAGTTCACCGTCGCTTACCGTCGGGCCCATGGGATGCAGAGTCCCGGCCTTCCAGAAATTCGCATTCACGCCTGCCAGTACGCGGACAGCCGTGAGCGCGCTGTCGAAACGATGCGCTATGCTGTGCACGCGTTCGAGTCCGGAAATGTGATCGAGGCCCTTGCCAACGCGCACGCCGAGAAAAGGATTGGACAGGTCCACAACCAGCGCGTGGACCGAGAGGCGGCTTTTCGGAATGTAGGTATGCGAATACGTGACGCCCGGAGTCAGTTCGCGTGTACTGTCGGGCTTAGGCCAGGCGCCACCGCCCTTTTGTGCGGATGCGAGCGCCGGAACGAGGGCGATCAGCAGCAGCGTGATGACGGTGCGTCGCGTCATTCCCTCAGCTTTGCTGTTCCATGGCGGATGCGAGACTGACACCGACGAGCGCTCCGGCCGTGCGCGCGATGCCCAGCGGATCCAGATTCAGATCGCGGTGTAATTCTTCCTGTGTCCCGTGATCAACGAAGTCATCCGGCAGACCATGCAAATGCACGGCGGGCCTGTGTTCTGTTTTACTTGCGAAATATTCGGCAACGGCGCTGCCGAAACCGCCGACGATACTGTTGTCTTCCACGGTCAGCAGTATGCGATGCCGCGCGGCGAGTTCGTCCAGAAGCGCGCCGTCAAGGGGCTTGATGAAGCGCATGTTGACCACGGTGGCGCGGACGCCGGAGTGCTCCAGCAGCTCGGCCGCTTTCAGCGAGTGGGCCACCATGTTTCCTACCGCCAGAATGGCGATGTCCTCCCCTTCGCGCAGCACTTCACCCTTTCCGACGGGCACGGACGCGAAAGTCTCGCGCAGAGGTTTCCCTGTAGCGCTGCCGCGGGGATAGCGCAGGGCCACAGGACCTTTCACGTCGTACACGGCGGTGTACAGCATATCGCGCAATTCCTGCTCGTCCGCGGGCGCCATGAGCACCAGCCCCGGCACCATGCGCAGATAGCTGAGATCGTAGGCGCCGTGATGCGTGGGGCCGTCCGCTCCCACAAGACCGCCGCGGTCGAGCGCGAACACCACGTGCAAATCCTGGAGTGCGACGTCATGAATGACCTGATCGATCGCGCGCTGCAGGAAGGTGGAATAGATCGCGACGACGGGCACGTATCCTTCCGTCGCCATGCCCGCCGCGAAGGTCACGCCGTGGGGTTCCGCTATTCCGACATCAAAGTATTTATCAGGAACTTCGCGCTCGAGGATGTCGAGGCCGGTACCGGTGGACATCGCGGCGGTAATACCGACGACGCGGGGATGCTGTCGTACGATCTCCACCAGCGCATTGCCGAAAATGGTCGTATAGGCGGGTTTGGTGTCCGCTTTTTTCGGGGCCTTACCGGTGATTTTGTCGAACGGCGTCACACCATGCAGATGCATGTCGTCCGCTTCGGCGGGCGCGTAGCCCTTGCCTTTTTGCGTCACGACATGGACGAGCACGGGGCCGTTCCACTCCTGCACCTCGCGAAACAATTTCACCATGGTCACGACGTTGTGACCGTTGATCGGACCAAAGTAGCGGAAGCCCAGGGCCTCCCACAACACGCCGGGAGTCACCATCGCCTTGATACCGCCTTCAACACGGGAGGCGATTTTGCGGAATCGATCGCCAAGATCGTCGAACTTCCCCGCCAATTCCCACATTTTCGCGCGGAAGCGATTATACGTGGGCGAGGCCACGAGTTCGTTGAAATAATTGGAAATCGCCCAGACGTTCGGCGAAATGGACATGTTGTTGTCGTTGAGCACGACAATCATGTTTTTTTTCAGCAGGCCGCAGTTGTTCATGGCCTCATACGCCATGCCGCCCGTCATCGAGCCGTCGCCGATCACGGCAACCACTTTGTAATCCTCACCCTCGTAATCGCGGGCGGTGGCTATGCCCAGCGCCGCGGAGATGGATGTGGTCGCATGGCCGGCTCCGAACACGTCATAGGGACTCTCTTTGCGCTTGAGAAAGCCGCTCAGGCCCTGATACTGCCGTATGGTGTGGAAACGGTGCTTTCGCCCGGTAATGATTTTGTGCGGATAGGCCTGATGCCCCACGTCCCAGATGACCTTGTCCTCGGGAGTATTGAATGCGTAATGCAGGGCGACGGCGAGTTCCACAGTCCCGAGACCGGCACCGAGGTGCCCGCCGGTTTTTGCCACCGAGTCGATGAGAAAGTCACGTATCTCCTGACAGAGGGGCCGGAGATCGCTGAGTTCCAGGGTGCGCAGGTCGACGGGAGAATCAACCTTGTCAAGAATGGGCGTATGCAAAGGTGTGGTCATGCGGGTCCGGAAAATGATGAATCGTGTTATTCCGCCTCGAAGTCCAGGAGTTCAAACACACCGTCAGCGCGTTTCCGCAGCTCCTTGACCCTGGTTCTGGCTTCCGACAGATCTTTAACACAGGATTCGACGATAAGAATTCCTTCCTCGTACAGTTTCATGCTGTCTTCGAGAGGTGTTTCTTCGGCGTCGAGTTTCTGGACTATGTCCTGTAAACGCTGAAGCGAAGCCTCTATGCCGGTATTTTTTTGCTTACCCATGGCGCTGCACCTCCGTAACTGCCGCCTGAATATGTCCGTCGCGCAGGGTGATGCCGACGATATCGGCGGCGTGCAATTGCGCGACGGAAGTGATGCGCCGTCCGTCTCTTTCCAGTAATACAGCACCTCGTCGAAACAGGCGCTCCGGATCGTGTGCGGCGAGACGTTCGCGCTGCAGCTCCGCTGCATGACTGCGGCGCTCTATCACACGGTCCATGCCGCGATGCAATTGCGCTCCGCGTTCGTCCGTCAGTTGCCGCAAGGTGCGGAGTCGCCCGTCGAGACGCGTCAGGGCGCGGTCCGCCAACGCACTGCGAAACTCGTCCGCGCGACGCCGCAACAGAGAATCTACGAATTTCCCGGCAGTGATGGTAGTTTCTTTCAGCCAGGACAGGATGTCGTCGAGAGCGGGCACCACGAGCTCTCCGGCGACGCTTGGTGTGGCGGCGCGGAGATCCGCGACGTGATCAGCAATGGTCACGTCAATTTCATGTCCCACGGCACTGACGACAGGAATTACCGACGCGGCGATGGCGCGCGCCACGATTTCTTCATTAAAGGCCCACAGATCCTCTATGGAGCCTCCCCCGCGACCGGTAATGATCACATCGATTTCGCCGTAGTCGTTGCAAAGCTGCAAACCCCGCACGATTTGCTCGGCCGCTCCGGCACCCTGCACCTGCACGGGTACCATGAGCAATTGCACGGCGGGATTCCGGCGGGAAATGACGCTGATCAGATCGCGTACCGCGGCTCCGGTGGGCGATGTCACAAGCGCCACGACGGATGGATATGCGGGCAGTTCGCGCTTGCGCGCCTCGTCGAACAATCCCTCGGCGTGCAGTTCGCGCTTGAGTTTTTCGAAGGCGAGCTGCAGGGCTCCCTCGCCGCGCGGCTGCATATCCGTGACCACGAGCTGATACTGACCGCGCGGCTCGTACACCGAAAGCCGTCCCCTGCACACCACTTCCATGCCGTTCTGTGGCCGGAAGAATGTATTCATAGCGTTGCCACGGAACATGACGCCCGATATCTGGGCGCCGCTGTCTTTCAACGTAAAGTACCAGTGACCGGAGCTGTGTCGGACGAAATTGGAAATCTCGCCGTTGACGGAAACGACTCCGAAGCTCCCTTCGAGAGTATCTTTGATGAGGCGTGTGAGTACGCTGACGCTAAAAATCTGTTTCTGGTCCACCGTGCTTCCCAATAGTGCAACTTCTAAATGTAGCATTTCGCGGTGGTCTGAGGCAATGCACAAAAACGTGGGTGAATGGCGTGCTGCATCGCCGCTGTGGTTCAAGTGGACCGACGGGCGCGGAGCGCGTAGCTCCAGCTTCCCAAAACAGTACGTATCACTCGTTTAACGTATAACGTTTTACGTTTAACCTCCCTGTAACTTTTCGGTGTCTCATGTGTTATTCTTGTACCAGCGATACTTTGTCCCCTATCCATTTAATGTCCTGTCACCCGATCGCGGAAGCGGAGATATTTTTTTTTGCGCGGGGGAATTTTTTACGGTTTCAAGTGTCACCCATTGTGAATTGATAACGATGCGCGACCGATACACGGCCGAAACGACGGTTCTCAACAACACAAGGAGGTTTGCATGATGAAAGGTGTTTTTCTCTTCACGGCCCGCACACGGGGGCGGCCAAGGGCGCCGCGCTCGAATCGTGCGGCGATAACGCTGTTGCCTGTGGCGCTGCTGCTTCAGTTTGTCTTGCTGACGCCGGTTTGCGCCCAGGATGCGCGGGCGCCCGCCCTGCTCGCGAAATCCCCCGCCGAAATGGGCGTTATGTACAACGAGTTCGACACGATAGCCACCGTGATACCGAAGATACATACAGGGCTGGGGTGGTTTACCGCTGAGCTTGGGGATCTGAATGGCGACGGTTTCGACGACTATGCCGTGACCTCGTCGCTCGACACAACGTTCCTCTTCTACGGTGGTGTTCCCTTGCCCGTCGAGCCGCGGTATTTCGTGCTCGGCGGTTCGGGTGGTGTGGCCGCCGGTGATTTCAACGGCGATGGATACGTGGATTTGGCGACGACGGTTCGAGCCAATAATGTGACGGGTAATCCCGACCCGGAGCGGAGAGGATTTATACGTGTGTACTACAACACACGAAGCGATCCACCTTTTCGCGGTTCGGATCCTGATCAAATATTGCGGGCACCCGAGGGTAAAGTCGAGTTATGGGGTACTCCATTGGCGGGAGGGGACGTTTGGTATCCGGGCATCAAGGTTTGCGATTTCAACGGCGATGGCGTCCCGGATCTCCTGACGCACGCAACGCGAAAGGACTCCACGCTTGTATCAAATGGATACAAGTTCTACCAGGTATTCTTCGGTGGAGATTCGCTCCCAACCACGCCAAATCTGGAAATTCGCCCTCCGGTACGGGGTGACGGTATCAGTCATAACTACGACTATCGCTATCATGTCGGCGATCTCAACGGCGACGGCTGCACTGACATAATGATTCGCAGTCTGTACTACGACAACCATCCTCAGGGTGCACACTCGCCGTTGGATGTCTACCTGGGTAATTCCGCAGGGCGGGTCGAGGCTCCTTCATTCTCCATGGAATACGGGTTCTGGAAACAGAATGACCGCTTCGGAGTTGCGGATCTGAACAACGATGGCTGCGACGAGGTGATCGGCGCCTACTCGGTAACGTATGGAAATGCTCCCTACTGCCAAGGACGCCCGGACATTTCGAGCATTCAGGCCGACGATTCGCTGCGCAATCCGTTGCCGAGCGTGCTTGTTGGTTCACAAATGGTTTGTCCGGTCGGTGACGTCAACGGCGACGGTACGCGCGATGTGCTCGTCAGTTGGGTGCCGGAGCTGTTCCGAATGACGTCGGTGTATTTCCTCTATGCCAACCGGAGCGGTGCGGTTAACAAAACTGCGTATGGATCTTTCGGAGTGGATCTAGACCTCGATAATCTCGAGTGGGGCGCATGGCCGGTCGGTGACGTCAACGGTGACGGTTATGACGACGTCATCCTCTTGGGACTACCATCGGATACTCCCGGGAACAGATCGATCCGTTTCCGCATCTACGGCGGGAACAGCAAACTTGTCACCGTTGCTGACATACCGCGGCTTCCGGAGAGCATGCGGTTGAGCGCATACCCGAATCCTGTGCATGCCGGGCAGAGCGTGCAACTGCTCCTGCACAGCGATGCCGCGCTGTCGGGAGATGTACTCCTTTTCGATGCGCTCGGCCGCGAACTGCGGCGCATGTCCGTAAACGTCGAGGCGCGATCGAACTCCTGGCCGCTCGCTCTCGATGGTCTCCTGCCTGGCATGTACAGCATAGTCTTCCGTTCCGCGACACGCACTTCACATACATCGCTTCTTGTGCTCTGACCCGTCATTCACAATCAACAGGAGAAAGGTGATGCGTATTTGCAGCGTTCTTTTCCTCGCCCTGCTGGCGACGAGTACGCTCCACTGCCAGACGCTCGACAAATTCTATATCGGCGCATTCTGGGTGGGCGGCAATGCCACCGATACCGTACGGCAACCGAATCCCGGTTCGGTGGCAACCTACAATGAAGCTACCAACTTACCCTCCGACCTCCCGCAAGGCAGATTCGACGAACTACAGGATCTTGGCCTCAATCTCGCGGGCATCGAGCTTCATTATAATTCCATCGTCCGTAGCGACGAAAACGGACAGCGCAACGTGCTCCGTGATATAACCGACGATCTGGTCGCAAACTACAGTACGGCCTTTGAAACCGACATCGATGTGTGCATCTTCGACTGGGGGATACACACGGCCAGCGAACTCAACCGTGTTATCCTCAATCCGGAATCCACGTGGGATTTCGAGCACCGTACGTTCGATTCAACAAGCCTCGCGGCACTTACTGCCTTCCGTAGTTTCCCATTCAACAACCTTCGAACCGACCGCTCCATCCTCGAACAAACGCAGACCATCAACTGCGTCCGCTTCACGCAACCGGGCGACACGGTCCGGGGCCTGCGCTTCGAGAGGAAACGGGAGCTGACCGCGAGAAAGAACTACTGGGGCGATAACGAATCCCATCACAGCCAGCCTAAAAATCTGATCGCGGGGCTGTATCATCTTTCCGTGGTACTTGCGGATGATGAGGATGAGTTCACTAATCCTCCCAATTCATCGGCGACGGTCCTGACCATCCGCATTTTCTCGACACATCCGGATTCCATAACCAAACGCGTTTCTCGCGATTTTGTCGTGCCGGGCAGCGCATTCTACGACGGTCCCACGCTCCGTGCCGCACCGTTCGAATATCACCTCGCTCAGATCGAGATGCGCATCGACTCGTTCGACGTGCGCACACCGGGGACCTCCGAGGACGCCTGGATGCACAGCGCCCTCACGGTAAACGATCCCGACTCGACAACGAACTGGGAGCGTACGGATGTGCTGGTGGCGGATCGACTCAAGCACTGGAAGGACCTCATCGACAAGGACCTGATGGGTCCTCTTGAGATTGAAGTCTTTGCGAATTCGAACGCCCATTTTCTTGTCGACGCGGTGTGCCTGTCGAGCCCCGCCGCCTACGGACTTTTCGCCTCGGGCGATAGTCATGCGGGTGTACATTCCGGCATGCATACGGATTTCATGACCCGCCTCTCCGCCATCGCCAGCGACCGCAACGGCGTGGGCAGCTTCACAACGAGCAGGATACCACTCATGACGGTCCAGGAACAGCGCCCGAGCATCGGCTCATGGCCAAGCGCGCGCGTGGTGGGTGCCGCCCTGGCCGACAGCCTCCCGCATTGCCTCCCCTACTCGGCGCACGGAGCGGAGGTAAGCACCGAGGATATGGGTCCATTGCTGGAATTTCACCGGAACATGGTTTCCGGATTTTACACGTATTCCGTGGACTACGCGTATCCCCGTATGTGTGAAGATCCGGACCCAAGCGCGTACTACGATTCTCTGTATCAGCACTACAGTTTCGCCAAGGCCGGTCGCATGCGTGACAATGTCACCCGCTACCGGAGCTATACCGTGAGCCGCGCTCTGAGAGGCATCCATGCGCCGTGGATTCCGTTTGTGCAAAACCACAGCAATATGTTCGTGCGGGATGCGGACTCTCTCGGAGTTGCGTGGGACAAGGATCCCCTGCGCGAACCCAACGCGGCCGAGCTAAGACTGATGTGCAACATCGCGCTCGCCCACGGAGCGGATGGCATCATGTTCTATCAGTACAATACACATGGAGCGAGGATTATTGATGCCGCAAACGCCTGCTGGCCGCGTCTGCGTCGCGACTGGGTCTTGGACTCAACTCGTCAGATACATACCAACTCGGGTTCAATGGGCTTTCTGGGCGCCAACAACCTGCCGCGCGTGTGCGACACGAACGGTGAAAACAAATGGGATTCTACCAAAACTTATATCGCGGGATTTTTACGTCCCGTGGGCGAGCTCCTGCGGGAGATGACCTGGGAGCGAAGCAAATCCTGGTACTGCGGCGAAGGCGAGGCGCAACTGGTCTCGAAGGTCATCAGTCAGAGACAGGATGCGCTCGATCCCATCGACGGGTCGTCCGAAACGTTCGTGGAAACGGCGGAGTTCAGTGATGCGGGGACGAAGCACCTCCTCGTCATCAACGGCCGGGCGCATCGCGAGGGACAGCGGCATATCACGGTAAAGCTCGCACGACACGAAGTGACCTACGATGAATGGAAAGTGACCAACGTTCAGACAGGTGATATCTGGATCGTTCGGCCCAACGATGCACCCGACAGCACCAGCACGGCGAACGGCTTCACCGAATTTTTCGCCCCCGGCTCGGCGGCGTTGTACCGTCTCGAACCGTTTGCGGACGAGACGCTGGATTTCGATGGCGAATGTCTGTCGGGAAGCATCTTCATCGAACCGGCTGCGATGCTGTATATCAAGCCCTCCGATAACCTGCGCTTCCGGTCGGGACGCGGGCTCTATTGCGATGGTCAGCTCTTCGGTCAGGGAGCCAGCTTCGATGCGTGCGATACTGAAATCACCTGGGAAGGGATTGTCGCTCGAAATAACGGAGAGGTCAACCTCGTCGATGCGCTGATCTCCCGCGGCGGTGTCGTCGCCGGTTCGGGAGGTACGGTGGGGGTCAACAATATACAGGTCAGCGGGACCTCGACCGCCCTCAGGAATTATGGGGGCGTGCTCGAAAGCGAAGGCAGCACGTCTACCGATGTTTTTCACCATCTCTCCGTCGTTGGACCCGGCTCGACCGGGACTCCCAGCACCTGGCTTGTTCGGGACATCGCGACGGGAAACGCTGAGGACAGTTCAACGGCGGTCTTCGTTTCCTTCGGAGATGCCGCCATTGACGAAATCGAAGCGGGAAACTTCTGGAGAAGCATCCGCTGTCTCGATGGACACCTGATCGGTGATGTGGATGGAGCCGAGCCGGTGGATGGATTGAACAATCGGCTTTCATCGGTATCCATCGGACTCGAGGCGGGTTGGAGCGGCAGCATCGATCTTGGCGAAATTAGAATCAGCCCAACGGAATGCGCACGGAACCTGATTGCCATCGACAGCGCGATGGGATATCACGCCATCTGCGAAACCGGATCCACCGTTGCGGCACGTCAAAACTGGTGGGATCCGCTCGATCTGCTTGCCGTACCCGATCCTATTCGTATTCAGGGGACAGTGCTCTACGATTACGTTCGCACGGATCCGTTACCGTTCGCGCCGACATATCGTGAGTCTCTTGCCGGTGGTCGGACCCTGGAGAAATCGATCGCATCCCAACCAACGCCGACATTTTCCGACTCACTCCGCGCAGCGTTCAAACGTCGTGACACCCTCGCACTGCGGTCGTGCGTCACCGCATTCCTGCAATCTCCGGTCGCCGCTGTGGCGGAGTACACGCAGCTTCGCAGGATACACAGCATACTGCGTCAATCCGGCGAAGCGGATCTTGTCGATTCTCTTCTGCTGCTTTGTCTCCGGCGTCCCGATGTGGAGAGCAAGCTCCTTGCGTGCGATATCGCCACCGCCGATAGTCTGTATTCGGAAGCAATACAGATCCTGAACAGCTACAGCTTCATCGCCCGACCCTCACTGCAGACGCGCGCGCTCGTCCGTAAAACACAACTGTATCCCCGCTCCGGCCCCGGAGGGTATGTCTCCGGATTGAGCGCTCTGGATAGCCTGCTCTCACTTGCGGGCATCGATGGCCCGTTGCTGGATTATGCCGGTTGGTATCCCAGACTCTATTCGGGTCTGACGTCTGTGCAACGTCACGCAATCCCGAAGTTGCCCGTACGTTCACTCCTCGACCGCGTCATTCCCTCCAGCATAGTAATGGGACAGAACTATCCCAATCCCTTCTCCGCCGTCACGTCCTTCACCTTCAAACTCCCCGACACCCGCGAAGTGAAGCTCACCGTGCATGACATGCTCGGCCGCGAATTGACGGTGGTCAAACAGGGTATGCTCGATCGCGGCGTCCACTCGGCGGTGCTGCATGCGGAAAGGCTCTCGGCGGGCATGTATTTGTATCGCCTGCAGGCCGGGAGCGAGGTGTTGCAGGGAAGGATGGTTCTTGTAAGGTAAAGGGTAAAGAGACGGTATGTTGAAAATGGATAGCAAACCTCACCGTCGTTGATGCATACATTGCATCACCAACAATATACCAACAGGAGGTTTGCTATGACTCGGAAACTGAAACTTCAACCTATCAAAGAAATGTTTGCCGATCAAGATCTCTACATCGGCATCGACGTACACCTGAAGAGTTGGACCGTTTGTATCCTCACCGCGACACGTGTGTATCGATCATTTAATCAGCCACCGGATCCTTCTGTGCTTATTGATCATTTACATCGACACTTTCCCGGCGCCCGATACCATTGCGTCTATGAAGCCGGATACTTTGGATTTTCGGCGGCACGCGCACTCAACGCCGCCGGTGTCGAGTGCATTGTCGTACACCCCGCGGATGTTCCCCAATCGGATTATGAGCGGCGGAACAAATCGGATCGCATCGACGCCCGGAAACTCGCGCATGAATTGCGCGGCAAACACTTGAAGGCGATCTACATACCCGAGGCGGAGATGGAACAAGACCGTGGGCTTCTGCGGGCGCGCGAGGATGTGGTCACAAAGCAATCGCGCGTCAAGCATCAAATCCGCGCCTATTTGAAGCAGCATGCGGTGCCGTTTCCGTTGAACGAGAGTGGTTCTCCGCGTTCATGGTCTCGCGCGGTGATTGCCAAACTCGCGAAGATCGTTTTGCCCGCACACAGTGGCACACGCACGTTGCAATTCCTTGTTCGGGAGTTGTTGTTCCACCGTGAGCAACTTCTCGAGCTCACCCGCGAGATACGCGCGTTGTCCCGCACCGCGCGCTATGCCGAGAATGTGGAGCTGCTCTGTAGTTGTCCGGGCATTGGTATGGTAACAGCCATGGCGTTATTAACGGAATTGGCGGATATCCGACGCTTCCCCAATGCCGATCGCCTCGCCAAATATATCGGGCTGATACCGGACGAGGAGTCGAGCGGCGATACGAAGAAGACGAAGGGCGTATCGAAGCGGCGGAACGCGCATCTGCGTCACAAATTGATCGAAAGCGCCTGGGTTGCCGCGCGCACCGACCCGGCCCTGATCGCCGTGTACGAAAGGGCATGCCGCCGTATGAAGAAACAACGCGCAATTATTGTCGTCGCGCGGAAATTGTTGAATCGACTCCGCGCGGTGCTGTTACGCAAAGAAAAGTACCAGATGGGCCAGACGGCCATGCTGGCGAGCGAAGACACGTTGGAGCACGCGGCCTAAACACCGCCCGTCTCCGAAGGGCAACGTCCCCAGCTCGTCCGAGTAGACGCATTTTTCTGTGGATCTCAACGCTTACCCTTTACTGCGGCAAACACGACGAATCACCGCACGAGACGCATTTTTCTGTGGATCTCAACGCTTACCCTTTACTGCGGCAAACACGACGAATCACCGCACGAGGTGCACCGAATCGTACGCCTGACCGCTTTTTAGAGACTGCGGATCCACCCATGATAGAACGTAATAACGGATTTGTGGCGTATTGATAACGAGCGTCTCTCTCGGGTACGACCACTCACAAAAGTCTCCGCGTCATGGTCGAGCAACAAACGGACAGTCGTATGCCCACGTTCCACCAAGGAAAGATGGCCCGGTGATCCCCGCTGTCAAGATGGCGGGACACACTTCAGCTTGAAGACCACGGGCCAGCACCGCATCTTGACAGCACGGCTCCACCGAGCCCATGGGCTTCTGGTGGAACATGGGCTAGAGAAGTATGTGCGGACTGACATTTTTTTCTGGTGATGGCTTGCTTTTTCACACAAAAGTAAAGGGTAAAGGGGTCTATAACCGTAGAGTGTACTCTTCATCCTTTATCAGTTTGTCATACGCTCAAGGCGGTCCGGACACGCGCCGGGCCGCCTCCCTTTGCCGGATCATTCGAGAACAGAAAATGCATAGATTACACACTTCAGAACTGGTGCGCATATGAAATCGATCATCCTTCCTCTTTTCGCTTTGCTCGTGTTCACCTTCGCCGCCTGCGACAGCACGGAGCCGACGTTGCCCGCTCTCGCCGCTCCGGCGCAACTCAGGGCTGCATCCGATAGCGGTGCCCTCATACTTGCCTGGAGTCCATCGACGGACGAGGGGCATTCCGAATTTTCGGGCTATCACGTGACCGTGACGGACACCCGCACCGAAGCAATACAACATTTTGATGCGGGACGGAACAGCACGTATCGTCTCACAGGTCTCGAAAATGGCGTGCTCTATCGCCTCGCTGTCCGATGTTGGGGCAAGGACGGTCTTTCCTCCCCGCAGGAGCGTTCCATCCTCTGGTCGCCCGCACAGCGCCGTGCGCACGATGCCGCCGGACAGCCGATACGCGTGTATGCCGTCACCGCCACCGGCTACCCCTCGGCCGTGGACATCCTGAATCCCGAAGGCCGCGTCGAAGCGTTACTGCTCAACTCCGCCGCCTTCCGCGAACGCGCCAGTCTGTATGTGCATACACTCGGCAGCGCGGCCGCCCTGATCATACGCAGTCCCGAGCTTGCCTTCGATCCCGGTCCCCGTACCCGCTTCGCGGATTGGGTGAACGGCGGCTATGTAATGGAAGCCAACAGTCTCAACGAGCCGCTCGCCTCCTCTCCTCCGGACACGTCTACCTACACCGCCACGTTCATCACGCTTCCGAACGGCACGTATCCGAAGGGGCGCGTGTACTTCGGCAAACTGCTGCGGCCCGGCGGCGACATCTATTTCCGCATGCTGGTCAAGCGCGGCGCGAACGGTCGCATGGCGCAGGGCACGGGCGACAATCGCTATATCGAAATCGAGGTGAGCGTGCAGAGCACGGCGGGGAATCACTTCGCGAAGCGGGGGTGAGCACTCACATCTCCACCATCTCCCGGTGGCATGGCCGGAATACCAAAAGGGCGCCTCGTTCGAAGTAAATAAAACAGTTCAGAACTGAACCTCTTTTCCTCTTAACCCGCTCGTCATCAAGACCGCAAGACTGCCCGGTAACAGGCCCCTTTTGCCTTTACCCTTCACCCTTTACCATGCATCACCTTTACGACAAAGGAGCCCGGAAACCCGCCCCCTTTACCCTTTACTCTTCACCCTTTACCAGGAATCATCGAAACTAACCTATCAGCCCGCAACAGCGCCCCTTTACTCTTTACCCTTTACCCTTTACCAAGATTCTCCAAAACCACAAGGCGTCCCGGCAACAGACCCCTTCACTCTTTACCCTTCCCTCACCCAAAAACAGACAGCACCGTATCCGTCTGGCTCAGCGCGGTATCAGGCAGCGGGAAGTCCGTGGTGTAGTGCAGTCCCCTGCTCTCGCGGCGCTGAAGTGCGCTGTCGATGATGAGCCGCGCGAGCATGGTGATGTTGCGCAATTCTATCAGCGCTTCGGACACGCGTGTGCGTTTGTAAAAATTCTCCACTTCGAATTGCAGAAGGAGAATACGGCGCTGAGCGCGCTCCAGTCGGAGATTCGAGCGGACGATGCCGACGTAATCCCACATCAGCGTGCGCACTTCATTGCGGTTGTGGGAGATCAGCACCCATTCCTCGGGATTGTCGGTGCCGCTGTCGTCCCATGGCGCGATATCCGCAGCCGGAGGTGTCGGGGCGGCCGCGGAGAGCGTGGCCAGGGCCGCGCGATGCGCGAAGACCAGTGCTTCGAGCAGAGAATTGCTCGCCAGTCGGTTGGCGCCGTGCAAACCGGTCATAGCCGCCTCGCCGCAGACGAACAATCCTTTCAGATCGGAGCGCCCATAGTCGTCGGTAATCACACCGCCGCAGGTATAATGCGCCGCGGGAACGACGGGAATGTAATCCCTTGCCAGATCGAGATTTACCTCTTTGCACCTCGCGGAAATACTGGGGAATGCCTTATGCACTTCTCCCGCGTCGAGGTGTCGCAAATCGAGGAAGACGCACTCCTCTCCTGAGCGCTTGAGCTCGCTGTCTATGGCACGAGCCACAATGTCGCGCGGCGCCAGTTCGAGCCTGCTGTCGTATTTGGCCATGAAGCGCTCTCCCGAGGCCGTACGCAGGATCGCCCCGAAGCCGCGGACCGCTTCCGAAATGAGAAAGGAGCGCGCTTGTGGGTGGTACAGCGTCGTGGGATGAAACTGGATGAACTCCATATTCGCGACACGCGCACCGGCACGATAGGCCATAGCTATGCCGTCGCCCGTCGCGATGGCGGGATTGGTGGTGTGCAAATACACTTGTCCGCAGCCACCGGTGGTGAGTACTGTCGTGCCGGCAAGAAAGACGTCCACCTCGTCGTTCACCTTGTCCAGCACGTACGCGCCCCAGCAGTGTATGTGCCCCGGTTGTAACGCCTGCGGTTGAATGAAATTGTGCTCGGTGAGCAGATCGATGGCGAGGTGATTTTCGTACACGGTCACATTCGGATGGCTGCGGACGCGTTCCACGAGCACGCGTTCGATTTCCCTTCCGGTGTAATCCCTGGCATGGACGATGCGGTTGCGCGAGTGTCCCCCCTCCCGGCCGAGTTCGAGTTCCGCATCGTTCTCGCGCGTGAAGCCCACACCGAGCTCCAGCAGTTCCCGCACCAGATCCGGCCCTTCTTCCACCACCATCGTGACGATATCGCGATGACACAACCCGGCGCCGGCGGTGAGCGTGTCCTGTTCATGCAGGGCGAAGGCGTCGTCGCCGCTGAACACGGAGGCAATGCCCCCCTGCGCGTAGTTGGTGTTGGATTCCACCGTGTCTTTCTTGGTCACAAGCGCGACACTTCGCCGCTCAGCAACGCGCAAGGTGTAGAACAAGCCGGCGATACCGCTGCCGATGACGAGCACATCCGTTTGTCTGATCATTGTCCGGGTCTCCGCAACAGTGCGGGATTCAACTTCATTTCAGGAGCGAAACTGCTTGTGTTGCAATATGTTGGAGAGAATACCCAATGCCGTTTCCACATGCTGTTTCTCGATAATAAGCGGCGGAAGCAGTCGGATGACACGCTCTCTGGTGACATTGATGAGCAAGCCCTCTTCCAGACACAAACCCATCGCTACGCGCATGTCGCGCGTACACTCGATGCCGACCATGCACCCTCTGCCCCGGATCTCGGTGATCAATCCGGGATGCTCTGCGGCCAGGGCGCGAAGTCCCTCCATAAGCATGTTGCCGATCTGTGCCGCATGCTTCATAAGTCCGTCCCGGAGCGCATCCACCACCTCTCTGCCGGCGGCGCATGCCACGGGATTGCCGCCGAAGGTGCTGCCGTGGCTACCCGGATCGAACACGTCGGTGAGCTCGCCTTTCACCAGCAGGGCGCCCAGCGGCAAGCCGCCGCCGAGGGATTTCGCCATGGTGACGATGTCGGGTTGAACACCCCAGTGCTCGAAGGAGAGGAAGCGCCCCGTGCGGCCCATACCCGCCTGAATCTCATCCGCGACGATCAGGAAGCCATGCTCATCGCGCAAACGAAACAGCGTTTCGACAAATTCGTCCGTCGCGGGTACAATGCCTCCCTCGCCCTGAATGAATTCCAGCACCACAGCCGCGACGTCTCTTCCGGTTGCCGCTTCGAGCGCAGCCGCATCGTTGAACGGAAGATGCTCGCAGCCCTCGAGAAAGGGGCCGAAACCGTCGCGGTACTTCGGCGCGTCCATCAGCGACATGCCCGCATAGGTGCGGCCGTGAAAGGAGCCGGTAAAGGAGAGAATGCGCTTGCGCCGTCGGATCGATGCCCAGCGGCGGACAAGCTTGAATGCCGCCTCCATGACTTCCGCGCCGCTGTTCGCGAAAAACAGTTTGTCATAACCCGACAACGCGCGGACGCGCTCGGCGAGCTCTATCTGCGGACGTTGAGGGAAGAGATTGGAGACGTGTATGTAGCGTGCCGCCTGCGTGCCGATAGCTTCCAGTATGGCGGGATGCGCATAGCCCAGGGCATTGACCGCCAGACCTCCGAAGAAATCGAGATAGCGCTTCCCTTCCGTGTCAATCAGGTAGACGCCCTCCCCCCGCTCGATATCCATCGGCAGGCGCGTGTACGTGGCGAGCAGCGAGGCGTGGTCGCGTTCGGGCAGCGTCATGGCCGGCGCCGCCGCAACGCGGACAGCATGGTGAGAATGATATCGGCGGCGCGGAGCATTTCTTCCACGGTGCCGCTGTTGCGTATGGTGAAATCGGCGAGATCCGCTTTTTCCTCCGGTGCGAGCTGATGGCGCATGCGGTCGCGCACAGCCGCCGCGCTTACGCCGTCGCGCTCCATGATGCGCCCAACGGCGATTTCCGGATCGGTAAGCACGGTGACTACGTAATCGAAATCCTCATCCAGCCGGGCTTCGTAAATGAGCGCGGACTCGACGAACACCATGCGCGCGCCTTCGGAAAACAGGCGTTGCGCCTCGGCAAGGATACGTGTATGCGTGGGGGGATGCACGATGGCGTTGAGCTTGGCGAGTTTGTCGCTGTCGTTGAACACCACCTCCGCCAGCCATGTACGATTGAGGCCGCCGTCGGAGAGATACACCTGTTCACCGAAGACGCGCCGCAAATCATCCCGCACCTGCCCGTCGTCGAGCATGCACAAGCGCGCGATTTCGTCCGCGTGCAACACCGGATGCCGCTGCGCGATGTGCGCGGCGACCGTGCTTTTTCCCGAGCCGATGCCGCCCGTCAGGCCGATGAACAGCCCGCTGCCGGGTTCATAGTCACTCATATTGCACCTCTATTTCGCGAAGGCGATGGAGCGTTTCTCGCGTATCACCGTGACCTTTATCTGGCCGGGATACTCCATTTCCTGTTGGATTTTCTCGGCGATGTCATTCGCGAGCTGATCGGCGAGATTGTCGTCGATGCGGTCATGTTCCACCACCACGCGCACCTCACGGCCTGCCTGAATGGCATAGGTTTTCGCAACGCCTTCGAAGCCGGTGGCGATGGTCTCCAGTTTTTCGAGCCGCTTGACATAGCCCTCCAGAGATTCGCGCCGTGCGCCGGGACGCGCGCCGCTGATGGCATCCGCCGCCTGGACGATGGGTGCGTACGGCGATTCCATCTCGATATCGTCGTGATGCGAGCCGACGGCGTTGATGATGATGGGATGCTCGCGGTACTTTTTCACGATGTCCATGCCCAGCAACGCATGCGGCCCCTCGATGTTGCGATCCACTGTTTTACCGATGTCGTGCAGCAGCCCCGCGCGCGTCGCGATTTTCGGATCGAGACCCAGTTCCGCCGCCATGATGCCGCAAAGCCAGCCGACCTCGACCGAGTGCTGAAGGAGATTCTGTCCGTAACTCGAACGGAATTTCATCTTTCCGACCATTCGCTTGATCTCATTGTGCGCATTGTGAATGCCGAGATCGAGCAACGTGTTTTCACCGGCGCGGAAGATTTCCTCTTCCAGTTCCTTACGGACCTTTTCCACCACTTCCTCGATACGGGCGGGATGGATGCGTCCGTCCGCCATGAGCGTTTCGAGCGCCATACGCGCCACTTCGCGGCGGAAGGGATCGAAGCCGGAGAGAATTACGGCCTCGGGCGTGTCGTCCACGATAACGTCGATGCCGGTGGCGGCTTCGAAGGCGCGTATATTCCTGCCTTCGCGTCCGATGATGCGGCCTTTCATATCCTCGCTGGCGAGGTTGAGCACGCTCACCGTGGTTTCGACGGAATGATCGGATGCGGTGCGCTGAATGGCCTGGATAATGACGCGCTGGGCTTCCTTGCGCGCCGTGGTCTTCATTTCGTCACGGATTTCCTTGAGTTGCTGAGCGGCCTGGAGCTTGGCGTCGTTGGTCATGTTTTCGACCAGCATTTTCTTCGCATCGTCGCGCGACATGCCAGACGCGCGTTCGAGGCGTTCCGTCTGCTCGGCGACGAGCTGCTCCGCACGCTGCAGGCGTTCATCGAGGGTGCTTTCTTTTTTCGCCAGACGATCTTCCACTTGCTTGAGCGTCTGTTCTTTTTTCGTGACGACTTCGAGTTTGGCGACGAGAGAATCGTCTTTTTCGGAGAGCTGCTTTTCGCGGGCCTGGATCTTACTGCGTTGCCGGTTCAGCTCCTTTTCCACTTCCTGCTTTTTATGGAACCACTCGTCCTTGACTTCCAGAAGTTTTTCTTTTTTTACGTGTTCGGCTTCTTTCTCCGCCGCTTCCACAATTTCACGCGCGCGTTCTTCCGCGGCGGAAATCTTATTTTGGCCGACGCGTGAAGCGATGAACCAACCGATGAAGAGGAAGAGCGCACAGAGCGCGGCAACGGTCGGCAACAGCCAGTACAGTTCGACATTCATAAAAAATCGTCCTCCGTCTATAAAAAAACCGCACTACCCCGATCGCAGTGGAGGGAAAAAAGAACCCTACCTTGACACGGTGGGTAAATGCCTTTGCATCGTTTGCTTCCACTGCCGGTCGCGAGCGACCGGATCACGAGGGATCGAGGCCTGCAATTGATGCGAAGAGTCAGATTCCCAGTAAAGACGTGTTGGTTCTTTTTAACGTATCCTGCGATCGGAACGCAGTGCGGTATTTTCTTTCCGGATGGTAATCCGTGTCAACCTATGGCACCATCGAGAAGGTCCGTAATGGAACGGATGTCCTGTTCTACTTTTCTCAATAGCTGCCGCTTTTCTTCCTGCTCGTGAGAGAGATCCTCAGCGAGATTGAGCGCGGAAAGTACGGCGAGGGTGACCGGTGGTTGATCGGGAATCTGCGTATGCAGATCCGTCATCATTTTATCCAGCCGCCGGGCCGACTCCGTCGTGAGTTCTTCGTCGTCCACCCGGAGCGGATACTCCTGGCCATATATCCTCAATCGTACGCTCTTTGCTTCCATGTACGTGTGATTCGATTACCGATTCAAACCGCGAAAATGCAGAATCCAATTGTCTTTATCTGGGGTCCGACCCGAGATGCGAGTTGATACGCTTCAGCAGGTCGTCAATCTGACGCTCGAGGGCCTCTCGTTCGTCAGGCGAAAGATACAACAGTCTTTCGCCAACTTCAACAGCTGTATGGTGCGGCGGATGATTTTCGAGGGCCTCGATGCGCTGCTCCTTCTGCGTCAACTGCGACTCCATGGTCCGCAGTGTGAGCTCGAGTTCCTCCACACGAGTACGGAGCTGGCCGTTCTCCTCGCGCAACGCTTCAATCTGTGCGACGACAGCTTTGGCTTTTTGCCACAGATCCGCGAGGGCGGCCTGTATGATGTTCATCGCAGCATTTCGTCCTACGGAGGTCTCTGAATCCGCCATGGTGCGTCCGCGTTAGTTGCTGTTCAATCTTTAGATCCGGAGTTCGGCCTGGTGGTCACGTCGCAAGGCGTCGAGCACGGTTTGTACAGCTGCCTGAATCTCGTCGTCCTTCAGCGTTCTGTCGTCGGCACGAAACGTCATGCTGAAAGCCATGCTCTTCCTTCCCGCACCGAGACTCTCATGCCGAAACACATCCACGACACGCCAATCCCGAAGGTTTGCAGCTCCGCTGGCCGCGATGCAATTGCTCAATGCATCCACCGTGACAGTTTCCTGCACGATGACGGCCAGATCTCGCGACACAGCGGGAAACTTCGCGACCGCTGTATAGCTCTGCTGCTCCGTAAGCACTTCCAGAAAAGCGTCCATCTCGAATTCTGCATACATGACGGGCTGTTCAATACCGAAACTTGCGAGGATGTGATCAGAAACCGCAACAGCTTGCCCGATGTATCTGCCTTTGACTTCAATATGTAATGCTGCCGGACTTAAAGTGCTGGTTCTATCATAACAAAATTTCGTGTCTTTTTCAAGATGCAATGCGGAGATAAACGTCTCCACCGCTCCTTTAAGATCGAAGAAATCGCTGTCGCGAGAGCCGGCATACCAGCTCCGTTCCTGCGCAGATCCGGTAATGATAGCTGCCAGCATATCACGTTCGTTGAACGCATCGTCCGTTGTGAAATAGATACGTCCCATTTCAAACAGACGCAGCGAAGCGTTGCCGTTGCGTATGTTATGGTCAACCGCTTCAAGCAAAGAAGAGAGCAGACTGCCGCGAAGCGCAGGCCGCTCCTTGCTCACGGGATTGCGCACGGAAACCACATTCGCTCCTCCGAGACCCGCATGCGCGTGCGGCACGAGACTGGACGACAGAATTTCATCGAAGCCGAAACCCAGCCACAGTGCGCGAAAGCGTTGCGACAGCGCCTGTGCATCGAACTGATCCCCCACGTTGAGCGATATCCGTGTAGGCACCGGAATATTGTCGTAGCCGTGTATGCGTGCGATTTCCTCAATGAGGTCAATTTCGCGGGATATGTCGTTGCGGAACGTCGGAACGATGCAGTCAAAACTCGCGTCGGCGTTGTCGTAAAGCGTGAAGGACAACGATTCCAGAATCGTCCGCTGCTCTTCCGCAGGGAGATCAATCCCGAGGATGTCGCAGCACCGTTGCGGACGCAAGGTGATGCGCTTCGGCTCCACGGGTACGGGGTACGCGTCATAGAGGCCTCGCACGGTGCCGCCGGCAATATCCGCAATCAGCGCGGCAGCCCGGCGAAGCGCCCACATGGTGATGTTGGGATCGGTGCCACGTTCGAAACGATAGCTGGAATCGGTTGACAATCCGAGCCGCCTGGCTGTACGCCGAACGGAGGAGGGATTGAAACAGGCGCTTTCGAGGAGAATGCTGGTCGTACCGCTCGTTACCGCGCTATCCAGACCTCCCATGACACCCGCAACCGCTACCGCGGCCTGCTCATCACAGATGAGCAGTGCTCCTTCGGGCAACGAGCGCTGCTCGCCATCGAGCGTGCTGATCGTTTCTCCGTCGCGCGAGGTACGGACGTGAATACCACTCCCCTGCAATTTCGCGCGATCGAACGCATGCATGGGTTGGCCGATTTCCATGAGAATGTAATTCGTGACATCCACCACATTGTTGATCGGACGAATGTCCGCCGCACGCAAACGGGCTGCGAGCCATTCGGGAGAATCACCAATGCGAACACCCTCGATAAGCGCTCCGGAATAACGGACGCACAGTTCCGCATCGTCAATGTCAATGCGGAAGTCCGCGGCATCCTCAATAGTCGGCTCCTGCACCTGCGGCAGGCGCAGGGGCTGCCGGGTGGCGGCGGCTATATCGCGCGCAACGCCGATATGCGAGAGAGCGTCCCCCCGGTTCGGCGTGATGCCTATGCCGATGAGCACATCATTAATACCGAGATATTCCGCTATCGGCATGCCGGGCAAGGCATCCGCAGGGAGAACGGCGATGCCACTGTGATCGTCGTCCAGACCGAGTTCCGCGGTAGAGCAGATCATTCCGGCAGACTCGACACCGCGCAGTTTGCGTTTCTCGATGGTGAAGCCGCCGGACGGCACCACCGTCCCGACCTTAGCGAAAATGATTTTCTGTCCGGCCGCCACGTTCGGCGCACCGCACACCACGGTGCTCACGGCTTCGCCGTCGTGCACGGTGCACACGGAAAGCTTGTCCGCATTCGGATGTTTCTCACAGGTCAGTACGGAACCTACCACAAAACCGTTGAGCGCGGCGGCTCTATCTTCAATGAATTCAACCTCTAAACCCACATCGGTGAGTATGCGGTCGAGATCGTTGTGATCCGCAGGAAGGGTGACGTACTCGGAGAGCCAGTTTCTTGAAAGCTGCATATCAGTTGAACTGTTGATTGATGCGCATGTCGTTTTCGAAGAGGAGACGGATGTCGTCGATACCGTGACGGAGCATGGCGGTGCGTTCGATACCGATGCCGAACGCATATCCGCTGTACACCTCGGGATCCACGTTCACGAAGCCGAATACATTGGGATCCACCATACCGCAGCCGAGAATTTCCAGCCATCCGCTGTTCTTGCAGACGCGGCATCCGGAGCCGCCGCACAGATAACAGGTTACATCCATTTCGGCCGAGGGCTCGGTGAACGGAAAATAACTGGGGCGGAAGCGGTAGCGCACGCCGGCGCCGTAGTACATGTTCGCGAAGGTGACCATCGCACCTTTGAGATCGGCGAAAGTAATGCCCTTGTCCACGACAAGACCGTCTATCTGATGGAATTGCACATGACTACGGGCACTGATTACTTCGTTGCGGTAGACGCGCCCGGGAAATATCGCACGGATCGGTGGCTGCATACTCTCCATCAAGCGTATCTGCACGGGAGTGGTGTGCGTGCGCAGCAGATGCGTGTCCGTGATGAAGAAGGTGTCCTGCATGTCGCGCGCCGGATGATCGGCGGGGAAATTCAGCGCTTCGAAGTTGTAGTAATCGGTTTCGATTTCCGGGCCGTCGGCTACACTGAACCCCATGCGACGGAATATTCCCGTGATTTCGTCAATTGCCTGTGACACGATATGTTGATGTCCCCTTTTCGGGCGACGTCCGGGCAGACTCAGATCCACGCCCTGGGCCGCGTCGCTATTCTTGACCTGCGCAGCGGCATCGTCATGGATGCCTTGGGCTTTCTGGCGGAGTTCATTGAGCATTTTGCCTGCCAGCGGTTTCTCAGCGGGCGGGAGTTGCTTCATGGACTCGAACAGTTCGGCGATAATCCCTTTGCGGGACAGCCAGGTAATGCGGAAGCGCTCGACAGCATCGGCATCGAGGACGGTAGGCGCCTCCTGGTCGAGTCTCGTGCGTAGTTCTTCTATCTGCTCCTTCACGGCAAGCTCCGGTTTGGTTTCAGCGGAAAAAGGAACGGCGGGCACACTGGAGGTCACTCTCCATGTAGCCCGCCGTAAAGCCAGGGACGACGCAGGAGTTATGCCACAGCCATTTTCACGATCTCGGCAAAAGCATTGCCATCATTGACCGCGATATCGGCGAGCATTTTCCTGTTGATGTCGATGTGTTTCTTGTTGAGTCCGTCAATAAGCCGGGAGTAGCTGACGCCCTGCATACGGGACGCCGCGTTGATGCGGGTGATCCACAGCTGGCGCATGCTGCGCTTTTTGGCGCGGCGGTCGCGATACGCGTAGCCGAGCCCTTTATCGACGTGATGTTTGGCGACGGTTAATATCTTGCTGCGGGCCGCGACCATACCCTTGGCGCGCTGCAGAATTTTCTTCCTGCGGCGGTGCGACGCGACCTTGTTTTTTGCACGTGGCATTGTTCACCTGCTCTGTATTAAATCATCATTCTTACGCGTTTTTCTTCCACCGCGGCGACGAGCGTGCTCTGACGCAGACCACGTTTGCGCTTGGTGCTCTTCTTCGTCAGGATGTGGCTATGGTAGGCCTTTTCGCGCTTGACGCGACCGCTGCCGGTCAACTTGAAGCGCTTTTTGGCTCCTGACTTACCCTTGAATTTCGGCATTGTACTTGAACTCCTGTTGAGTATTCCGTCTGAAAAACAAAGCTAGGTAATATACGAATTTTTTCAACACAGAACCAGTGTTTATTCGCTTTTCTGCTCTTTCGGCTTCACTTTTTTCTTGTCCGGAGCGAAAATGGCGATCATCTGGCGTCCCTCCATGTTGGGTTCCCGCTCCACGATGGCGATGTCCGCCAGCGCCTCCTTGAGGCGGTTGATCAGGTTCAGACCCAGTTCCTGATGCGCCATCTGGCGGCCGCGAAAAACGACGGCGGCTTTGACCTTGTTGCCCTCGAGGATGAACTGCCGGGCGTGGCGGAGTTTGAAATCGAAATCGTGCGTATCCGTTGTCGGATGATAGCGAACCTCTTTCAACGCGACGACAACTTGCTTTTTCTTCATCGCCCGCTCTTTTTTCTGCTGCTCGTATTTGAACTTTCCGTAGTCCATAATACGGCAGACAGGCGGTTCCGCCTGCGGGGCGATTTCCACAAGGTCGAGTTCTTTCTGTTCTGCCAGCGCACGCGCCTTGTCAGGCGTGGTGATGCCGAGCTGTGACCCGTCTGCATCGATCAGGCGGATTTGTCGCGCCGTGATTTCTTCGTTGATGCGGGTTCTGTTCTGCGGTGTCCGTACGGGAGGACGATTTGGGGTAGCCGTGGGGCCTCCGGGCTGTTACAGTGATTTGCTGTGAATTTCAGTAGTCAAGTCGCGCACTATATCGTCGAGTGTTCGGAAGCCGAGGTCGCCTTCCCTGTGTTTACGCAGGGACGCTCCTCGTGCCGATTGCTCTTTCTCTCCGATCACGAGCATGTACGGCACTTTGTGGACTTCCCAATCACGGATTTTATAGCCGATTTTTTCATTGCGGCTGTCCAGCTCGCAGCGCACACCTGCGGAGCGCAGCGTATCGCGAACCTCCGCCGCATACGCCATGAAGTTGTCGCTGATGGGCAGCACAGCCGCCTGCACCGGAGCGAGCCATGTAGGAAACGCGCCGGCGAAATGTTCGATCAATATACCAATAAATCGCTCCATGGACCCCATCACCGCGCGGTGTATCATCACCGGACGCTGACGCTCGTTGTTTTCGTCGATATACTCGAGGCCGAAGCGCTCGGGCATATTGAAGTCGAGCTGTATTGTGGCGAGTTGCCAGGAACGTTTGAGAGCGTCACGGACGCTGATATCGATTTTCGGTCCGTAAAACGCTCCGTCACCGGGATTGAGCTTGTAGTCGATGCCGTTTGCCGCGAGAGCTTCTGCCAGACTGCGCTCGGCGGTTTCCCACAACTGCGGGACCCCCATCGCATCCTCCGGACGCGTGGAGAGCGCGAAATACGGTTCGAAGCCGAAAATGGCGTAGAATTTGCGTACGAGTCCCAGCAATTGGGTGATCTCGTCCTGAATCTGATCGGGACGCACGTAGAGATGCGCATCATCCATACAGAATTGCCGTACGCGGAACATACCGTTGAGCGCGCCGGAGAGTTCGTTGCGGTGATTGGTGCCCAACTCGGAGAAGCGCAACGGCAGATCGCGATAGCTGCGCACGCGGTGACGGTACACGTAGGTACTTTCGGGGCAGTTCATCGGTTTGAGACTGAAGATATGGTCTTCACCATCTTCAACGATGAACATGTTTTCCTGATAGTGTTCCCAGTGGCCCGACTGCTCCCACAACTCCTTTTTCACGAGAATGGGCGTGAGAATTTCGTCGTACCCCGCGCTGTCGAGCATGTCGCGAATGAGCTTCTGCAATTCCTTGTACACGACCATGCCGCGGGGCAGCCAGAACACGGCACCGGGCGACACTTCATGGAAGGTGAATAGATCGAGTTCGCGGCCGAGTTTGCGGTGATCGCGCTTTTTCGCCTCCTCGAGCCGTTCGAGATACTCCTCGAGTTCTTTCTTTTTCGGGAAAGAAATGCCGTAGATGCGCTGCAGTTGCTTGTTCTTCGCGTCCCCCTTCCAGTAGGAGCCGGAAATATTCAGCAGCTTCACATACTTGATGCGCCCGGTTGAGGGCAAATGCGGACCACGGCAGAGGTCGGTGAACGAACCTTCCTCGTAGCAGCTGATCACCTCGTTCTCCTCGTCGAAGCCCGTGATGAGTTCCAGCTTGTACTGATCGCCTTTTGCGCCCCAAAAATCAAGGGCTTCCTGCTTGCTGAGTTCGCGGCGGACAAAGGGTTTGTCTTCCCTGACAAGTTCCATCATGCGCGCCTCGATGCGGACAAGGTCCTCGGGCGTGAGTACATGGTTGATGTCAATGTCGTAATAAAAACCCTGCTCGATCGCGGGACCGACACCGAACTTGGCACCGGGAAACAGATCCTCCACAGCGTGGGCCATGAGATGACTGGAGCTGTGCCAGTAGACTTCTTTGCCTTCGTCATCGTTCCACGTGAGAATGCGCACGAGGGCGTCCGCATTGATGGGACGCATGAGGTCGAAAATATTTCCGTCCACCAATGCGCCCAGCGCTTCGCGCGCCAGACCCGCCGATATGCTCTCGGCGATCTCCATCCCGGTCACGCCGCTTTTATAGGTGCGGGAATCGCCGTTCGGGAAGGTTACTGTGATCTGCTCTGCCATGGCTGTCGCCTGATCGTTTGAGATTATAAAGAAAAAATCGGATACACTCCGATTTTTTCTCCGCTCGGGAGTGGGTTCTACAGGAGTCGAACCTGTGACCTCTACCATGTCAAGGTAGCGCTCTAACCAACTGAGCTAAGAACCCAGAACAAAGGTCCATAAATATAGACACAGAATCGCGAAAAAGCAAATATTTCATGTGGTTTTTCAGCGGATTTTCAGCGCAATGACGCTCGCATGGCGAGCGGCGCAACCGACACAGGCCGGGAATCCATGCCCGGATCACAACGGTGTCCGACAGATACGCGGATCACATCGACGGGCACGGAGCTGCGCGGAGGAATGATCCGGCGGATGTTTCCGAAAATTCATCGGACAGCGAAATGCAAGATTCCTCTGCGTGCATCCGTGTCCCGATACGTCTGCGGACGTCGCAATATTGCCGCGCTATTGCACCTCATACGAATCCCAGAGGTCGGCGGTGTTTTTCACCTCCTTCATCTGGCTCATGAAAATGTCCTTGCCATTGCTGCGCAGGTTGATCATGCCGAACAGAATCGTGTTCTTCTTCAGGTTCGTGGAACGGGCAAGTTCGGTGGAATAAACGAGCGGCCGTCTGCTTTTCGAGTACTTGCCCGCGCAACCTATGGCGTCGGCGCGGGGATGCGCGTGCCCTTCGTTGTCTCCGGACGAGATCACGGTCGCGTAGGGGTTGACGCGCTGCATGAAGTCCTCGGTGAAATCGGAAGACCCATGGTGACAGGACTTCGCGACGTCCACCTCGAAGGGATTGTTCTGCCCGTAGGCGTCGATAAGGTAGCTCTGTGACGCGGAGTTCAGATCTCCTCCAAGCAGGACGGTTCGGGATCCGAAAGTCAGTTTGAGGACAATACTGTGGCCGTTGATCGTCTTTCCCTCGTCGCTCCAGTAGACGAACGCTTTTTTTCTTCCGACCGTTTCGAGCATGGGCGCAAGCACATCGAGCCGGAACGTCTGTCCGTCGATGGTCCGGTTGATGATGACATCCCCCGCCGCGCAGCGTTTCACTTTCTGCACCCTCCCCTCGCCGTGCGCTCCGTGCAAGGCATTCATGAATGCCGTAATGTCTCTGTTGAACGGCGCCGGACTCTTGACCGTCAGGAGGTTGTCGAATATCCTTGTGAGATAACGTACTCCATTTTCCTTCACCGTTTCACCGAGACCGGTGTCATAGGGGTTGCCTTTCTCAGCGAATTTCAGAATGCCGGGGTGAAGCACGGTCCCGATGGTAAAACCCTTGTTCTCCAGAATCCTGATGCAGCCGCGGTAATGGTCCGTATCGAAATGGCTGACGATAAGGTAGTCAATATGCACGGTGTGCCCGGCTTTCAGGAGATAGGTGTATTGCCACTTCGTGAGGTAGTTGTGCATGCTGCTGTTGGGTCCCGCGTCGATCAGGATGCGGTACTTTCCTATCTCGATGAGCACACCGTCTCCCTGCCCGACATCGAGAAAGAAGATCTTCAATCCCATGGTGTCCGCAAGACTATCCTTATGCATCCAGCCGTGTGTGCCGAAGGGTTTCACCTCACACCACGCGCCCTGCTCGCTCAGGATTTCGACATAGGTACCCATAAGGAGCCGATTGACGGCCTTCTTCCCTTTGTCGTTCACAACGTTCTGATACACAACCGCTTCGTTGACGGCGGCATACTTGAAATTGCTCATATTATCCTCCGATGATCAATGTATATGGCAGTGTTCTCCAAAGCGTACAGCGGTGATACAAACACCGTGCCCGGATCATCCGGATTGGTGAAGGTATAACGCGGGGTGTCGGTAGGTGAGAACGCTGACAATGTACACAGACCGAAATTTGCATCCAACATCGAAACGCCATCGGGAACAAACATTGAATGAAGAGATATTGCAGACCTCTGCACAAGCGAAGAAAATCCTGAGCTGATTGCGGCTGCTGCTATCCACCGATCACTCGATGTACGAGCAGCGTCAGATTTTCGAGCCGCGATATGATCACGTTGCAGGATGTTATGCCGCCTGCGACAAGAACATTGCATCGCTCTCAGCGATCAGAGCAATGCCGCATTGTGTAAAGGCCCGGTTGAATTGGCGTCTATCGCAGGAAGAACGTATCGGCTTTCCAATTCTTCACGTTGTTCTCGATGTAGACGCAGATGCGGTAGAGCGCCGCCTCGTCACGAATGATATTATCCCAGAATCGCGGCTGCCATGCGAACTCACTTCCCGAGCGACGAACGTATTTGCTCACCGCCGACTTATACGATCCGATCACGGAGGATACGGTGTTCTTTCCTTGATTGCGGTATCGTTGAGCGGAATACGAATGATTCCGCGCAGGAGCACTCTCCGACCTGGGACTGCTCAATCCGGGTATGGGCCGATGTATCGTTGCCTCATCTGTTTTGAATATGGATGAACCGGGGACGGTATCGATATCGGAAATCGTGGGGGATTGCACGGATCGGGGAATTGCGGGGATCGGGGGATTGCGCGGATCGGGGGATTGCACGGATCGGGGGATTGCACGGATCGGGGGATTGCACGGATCGGGGGGATTTGTAGAGACAAGGCATGCCTTGTCTCTACCAAATCCGCCGGCCGCACGATCCGGACGTATATCGTCAATATTAACGCCAATATCGTGGATACGGTCCGTCGTTGCGTGATCCGCCGGATTGTAATCGATTTCCGTGAACGTTGAATTTTGCGGGATAATATCCGGCACCGCGGTATTGGTAGCTGCATCGCGTCCGGCATCGTTGCCGGGTTGGATGAATATGACTCCGTGAACGTGATTGGGCATTACCACAAACGACCCCAGATCGATGCCGCTGCTGTGCTCCGGGATTTCATGCCACACGCTCTGTGCAATCTTTCCCGCTTCCGAGGGGATCATAACACCATTCCGAATTTCTCCGAAATACTGTTTACGGTAGCGCGTACAAATGGTAATGAAATACGCCCCAGGATGACCGTAATCCCACCATTCGGCTCTCGCGGAGGGAATACGGTACCGGTTTTGAAATTTGTCCGTCATTTCAGACTCCCTGTTCTGTTCCCAAAATATTCCTGTCAGTACAGGGGAAATCCGCCGATTCAATTATCCCCGACAACAGAAATCGACCGACAACAAAAAAGCAATATTATCTATGCCGGCACAAGGGAATTTTCCATCCCCACCCCGGCATACTATTGCACACGTTCACGGACTGACGGGCATGTCCTCGGATGCGTGTTTCTGTGCTTGCGTTCCGTCACAGGTGTGACTCTCAAGCTGTAATATCAGATTCTTCACTCCTATACTATGCTTTGGATCCACGACGCTCTACGCTCTCCTACTGCAACGATTCGATCCTTGTATTTCTTTATCAGTGAAACACCAGCACTGCAAGCACAACGATGATGACCCCGAGCAGCAGCGAGATTTTTCCAAGCGCTTCGAGTCCCTTGAGCTTGTGCACATCACCCTGCTTCGCCTTCCGCACCTTGCCGCTGATGATGCCGATCAATGCGGCGAGCAGCACAACGAGACTCAATTTCACAATCAGCAAAGGCGAATTTCCGAGCACAGACCAGAACGGCGTCATCAAATAGCCGCCCGAAAGAATGAGCAGCGTTAGACCGATATGCCCCATCCGGCTCAGTACGAATGTCTGCATTCGGAACTTCCCCGCTTCCTCCGGTGCCATTTTCGATGCGGCCATGCCGAGAAACATGAAACCGAAACTCGTACCCAGTCCCATGGCCAGACCAATGAAATGCAGTATCAACATGGTATCGCGCATGATGCGTTCTCCTCAATGTGTTGGTTTGAAAATTGCAACATAGACATTATTATCGACATTCGGTATACGGAGGAAACGCTCGTCGGTTTCATAATGGCCGCAACATCACATCAAAGCTCAGGACCCGGCAGCGGGATGATTTTCCTGCTATGCGAATCGGGTACGTAGTGCAACTCGCCGGGTTCTTCACTGGGTTCTCCGGCGTATGGGAGAGGAGCGTTGCCAGTCAAGCTCCGGACGCAGGAAGCGGGATACGCTTTCATGCAAATACGTCCTTGAGACACGGCGTGATCGTCTGTGCGCATAAACCTGACTTCGCGATCGACATCAGGAGAACGATAGTTAGTGATTTCTATCATGACAAACCGGGATATCTGCAGGGATTATGGCTCCGCACAAAGAATGAGATTTATTGACCGCCCACATTTATACCGAATGTGGGAGGTTCATGAATCGCCCACAGTGTGCGCGCCTGAACTGGCACCTGCGTACTCAACCCGCGTTATCGTAGGCCAATTTAATCCACCGCAGCACTTCCGTGTCGATATCCTCTGTACTCGCAAGATTGATCTTGTGCGAACACATGGCATTGCTGCTGTTGATGGCTTGCAGCTTTCCCGAGGGCTCCTGCCCTTTGAGATTCAGACCTATTTCGAAGCGCGTCTTTGTTGCGGGTTGCAACATGGCGAACTGCTTTTTACGACGGAGACTGACGTAGGCATTTTTCGGGGCTATCTCCACATCGTCACCGAAGCGCGAGATCTGCTGCATCAGCGCATCGTAGAGCGGCCGGAGATGTTCCTTGCCCTGATACTGCTTGACGATGAGATCGTCCTGGTTATCCACCGAGGCGGCGTCCGATCCTCTGGACTTGTGCGCAATGAGATTCGCATAGCCATGCGTCAGTCCATGCTGTTCCTTGAGGAACTTCAGAATTTCACCGTGCTTCGGTAGTTGCTCTTGCCGGACTACCGCGATCCACTGCTCCAGAGAGCGCCCGGTGCTTGTATGAAGATTCTCTATCATTGTCTGTGTCGCCTGATCCATTGAATTCTCCTCGATGTGTACAACTGTTCGTCCGCATGGAACCGGAGCGACGCGCCATCGCGGTCCAATGAGCGATGACCATGCGGCTCGGGAGATGTTCCACGCGGGATTAAAATATTGTTTTGCTTTTATTTATTCAAGAGCGCAGAACCTCGGTACGTCGGAAAGCAGCAATTCGTCGTCCCGGAAGAAGACGCGATGCAGGTTGTCCGATTCCTCGGGGATGCGCTTGCGTGAGCACGGCGACGGCGCCTCATCGTTCGCTTCATACGCTCAGCGTGTGAGCCGGACCAGCATGTCGCGCACGAAGGGATTCTCGGGTTCGAGGTCGAGACTCCGGCGGAAATACTTCAATGCCTCCTCATTGTTACCCGTTTCCATGTACCCTTCGCCGAGAGCTTGCAGCGCCTTGGCGGAACCGGGATACACACGCACGTTGAAGGCAAAAAGACGAAGCGCGAGACCGGACTCGCCACGATCAATACTCTCGAAACCCTCCTGGCGCATGCGATATTCCAGCAGCATCTCATCCGGAGCTTTGGCATCGAAGAGCTGCTGCGCCTCCCCGGAATCCGAGGTTCGCAATGCGTTGATGATGCGCTGCGTAAACGCGCGATTCGTTGCGTTGTCCGGCGGAGGAATGACCGGCTGGTACGACGGACGGAACAGTATTCGCGCGATTTCGAAAGCAATGCGCGCGAAGTACTGATGGGCATTGTTGCACAGCACGATGATGACTACCTCATCCTCGGGAAAGCGGACATAGTCGGCATAGAACACTCTGTTCGTTCCGTTGTGCCAGAAACGCCGGCTTCCCCACTCGGTCAGCGACACATCCCAGCCATAGGCATAGTAGGACGTACTGTCTTCATCCGCACGCAGAATCGGGTGATAGTACTTCTGTTTGGCTTCGTACGAGAGAATGTTCGTGCCGAGGAGGGCATGATGCCAGCGTAACAGATCAGCGGTCGTCGACAGCACCCCACCATTCCCCAGGAGATGCCGGAAGGGTGCGTTACCGTCCCATGCCTTCTCCGTCGGCAGGCCCCACAGAACCTGCTCCTCGTCATACCCGATGGCAACCGCCTCCCGGTCGAAGGCGGGACGGGAATATCCTGTGTGCTCCATTCCGGCAGGCTTCCACAGCTGTTCGTACAGATAGCTCTCCCACGAGCTGCGTGAGACGCGTTCAACGATGATGGCGAGCAGACTGTAGCCGACGTTGGAATAGGAAAAACCGCTGCCGGGCGAAAATTCCAGCGGCGCGTTCAGAACGCTGTCAATGAAAGCCCCGGTCGTAATCGCTTCATAATCGCCGCCAACATTGCCGACAAGACCCGACTGATGTCGTAGCATATCGTGAATCGTGATCTGCTGCTTGTCCGCCGGGACATTCGCGAAGTACCGTGTCAGCGGATCTTCAGTGGACAGCTTCCCTTGCATTTCCAGCTTCAGAATCGCGGCAGCGGTGAACTGCTTTGTAATGGAGCCGATGTCGAACACGGTTTCCGCTGTATTCCGCTGCTGACGCTCTCTGTCGGCAAATCCATACCCCCGCGAAAGCAGCAGTTGTCCTTTCTGCTCGACAAGAACTGTGCCGTGAAAACCGATCTTTTCCATCGCGCCGAGATACGCAGCAATGTGCAGCCGCATACGGTCCTGTTGTGCCGAAAGCGAGACGGAGCAGAAAGAGAGGGTCGTGAAAAAGACGAGTAAGTATGCTTTATGGACCAAGAACGTGTCTTTCGGTATATGAAACAGTAACGAATCCCGCAGGAGTACCTGACCGGTATTTCACTTCAGCCGATCGCAGGTGAATGAAGAGTCAGACCGGTGCTCAAGCATTCCCGAGCCTCTGCACCTTCGCCATGACCTCGGCAGACAATCGCTGTTTATAATCCTGAATTTGCGTACGCAGCTGCGGGTATTTGCCTGACAGTATCTGGAGCGCGAGCAGACCGGCGTTCTTCGCTCCGTTCAGCGCGACCGTCGCTACCGGTACGCCGCCGGGCATCTGAAGAATGGAGAGAATCGAATCCCACCCGTCTATGGATATTGATGACTTTATGGGGACACCGATCACCGGCAGGGGTGAAATGGATGCGACCATACCGGGTAAATGGGCCGCTCCACCCGCACCGGCGATGATGACCTCGATTCCCCGTTGATGCGCGTTTTCCGCATAGTCAAACAAGCGCTTCGGCGTGCGATGGGCGGAGACTATTGTCAATTCGTAGGATATGCCGAATTCTTTGATGATTTCTGCAGCCTGCGTCATAACAGGCAAATCAGAATCCGACCCCATGATGATACTGACGACCGGTTCTACCATGACGTTACCCTCAGTGTGCGTTTCACAATATCGGACTTTTGTATCGCTTCCTCGATAGTCGGAGCAAGCACTGTCACATGACCCATTTTTCTGAATGGTTTCGTTACCTTTTTTCCATACAGATGGATCTTCACACCACCAATGCTCATGCACTCCGTCAATCCTTCATAACGGACGGGACCATCGCACCCTGGTTCACCGAGGAGATTGATCATGACGGAGGGCATTTTCAACTGCGTGCTGCCCAACGGAAAATTGAATATAGCCCGCAGCAACTGCTCGAACTGCGATGTGACCACACTTTCGATCGTATGATGACCGCTGTTATGCGGTCTGGGAGCAATCTCGTTTACCCACACTGCGTTGTTCGTATCGACAAACATCTCCACAGCCAGTACGCCTCGCAGGTTCAACAATGAAACGATTCGGGTGGCGATATCTGTCGCCTGTGCAAGGATCTCCGCATCCAGCGCAGCGGGGCAGATCAATCTCTCCACCAGATTTGCCTCATCATTAAATTCCATCTCCACGACCGGAAAGCACTGTGTCTCTCCCCTGCCGTTCCGTGCGACGATTACGGCAATCTCCTTCCGGATGTCAATGAGTGACTCCACAACCGATGCGCCGTTGAGTGCGTCGACCAGATCATCCTTCGATCGCATGAGCGCAACGCCCTTCCCGTCATATCCTCCCTTGCGCAGTTTTTGGACGAACGGCAGGGGCAGGGTTTGCCTCTCGGCAGCGGCAAGAACTGCTTCTCTGTTATCACAGAGGACGAAGCGGGGAGAGGGTATATGGTTGTCCCGATAAAATATTTTTTGCAAACCCTTATCCTGAATGATTTCGAGTGTTTCAGGTTCAGGATAGATTTTTTTTCCGTCGGCTTTGAGCTGTTTCAGAGCCTCGATGTTCACATTTTCGATCTCGAAGGTGATGAGATCCACCATGTTTCCGAAACGGATGACATCATCATAATCGAGCTGACTCCCCTGCACAAAGCAGGTGCACGACGTTGCGGCCGGGCAGTGATCGTCCGTATCGAGGATATACGTCCGTACATCCCAATTACTGGCCGCCAGGACCAGCATCTTGCCCAGCTGACCTCCCGCGATTATTCCAAGCTTGAAATCAGATGTAACTAATTGTTCCATAGTTCATTTCCGATGATTGCTACCTCTGGTCACAGGGCATTCGCAATGAAATAATACACGGGCATACCTATGGAGATGTTGAACGGGAAGGTGATTCCCAGCGCCATAGGGATATACAGACCCGGATCGGCCTTGGGTGCGGCGAGTCGCATCGCCGCAGGCACGGCGATATACGACGCGCTTGCGGCAAGAACAGCAAGAATGAATCTGTCGCCCGTGTTCTCTATCAGCAAACCGCTTATCGCGGCAACAACGACTCCGTTGACAAGTGGAATGACAATGGCGAACATCGTCGCGAACGCACCATATTTTCTGAAGGTGGCGAAGCGTCTTGCCGTCACCATTCCCATCTCGAGCAGGAAAATCGCAAGGAAGCCTTTGAAAATATCCGTGGTAAACGGCTTGATGCCCTCCGCCTGCTTCGCATCGGCAATCAGCCCGATGAAGAGACTCCCCAGGATCATCAACACACTTCCATTGGTGAACGCGTGGCTTGCCGTACGCGCCAGATTCACTTCCCTGCGCGTATCTGAATCATATTTCATCAACAGTATGACTCCGATGATAATGGCCGGCGCTTCCATCAACGCCATCACGGCAACCATGTGTCCACCAAAGTCAATCTGCTGGCCTTCGAGAAACGAAACGGCTGCGACAAAGGTCACCGCACTGACCGATCCATAGGCGGCGGCAACCGCACCCGCATCGCTGATGGACATTTTCCGTTTCAGAATGAAAAATGTGTAGAGGGGAATACACAGGGCGATGACGAAGCCGAACAGCAACGCGTAGATGATTTCGGCAGAGAAACCGCTGTAGGCCAGTTCCTGGCCGCCTTTGAAACCAATCGCGAACAGGAGGTACAACGAGATGAACTTGCTTGATGATTCGGGAATCTCCATATCGCTTTTGACCAATACGGCAAGCGTTCCCAGCGCGAAAAACAGGAGGGTCGGATTTGTGAGGTTCGAAATAAGAATCTGGAAGTCCATGTCCGTTTTCTTCTGGTAGTACATCCGAAATCAAGAGATCGCACGCCGAAGGTGCGCTGCCTGCCTGTGCCAGGTCGGGAGGAATTCCCTCACCTTTCCCACGATGCCGGAAACAGCCCCGGACGCATCGTCGAATCACCCGCATTGTCTCCGTACAACGGCGAGGTCGCCCGCCTGGGTACAGAATGGCCCGCTTCGAGGTCGAATTTCGAGTCAAGGCTATATATGCTTCGCGGACGTTTACCGCGTTTTCGAAGCCGATTCAGACAACACGCGGAACGGGAGTCGCAGGAGGAGGACCTTCCCCTGACGTACTTTTGCATGCTTTCTCAAGAATCCGTCACTTCGAATGTCCTGCCGAAGGAGATATGCATACACATCTCCGGTCTCCGTATCGTCGTTCAGACCTCTCAAGTATCGTGCTTCCGTCGTCCATATGCAAACGAAATGGGGGCTCGAGGAGTATCGGGGTTCTGGACGATCCAGGCCTGCCCGGAGCCGCATTCCCCTTCGCGAAGTCAGCTTTGGGAGAGCTGCCCGGGCGCCCTTCGGCAAAGGTCCTTCGTGGTCCCGCGCGGGTGGACGAGCGACTTTCGCGGCACTCCCTCCATGAACCGATTCTCACGTGCACACGGATACAGACAGCTCAGAATTTCGACCCGGGATGCTTTTTCATCAATTTCTTGTAATCCTTCAGAACCTTGCCGAAGATTTTCTCGTTGCGTCGGCGTTCGGCGACGGTGCTTTCGAAATGCGCGCGCTCGCGTTCCATCTTCATGAAATTCTCGTAGGTGCCGTTGTCGAGTTCTCCGCTGTCGAGGGCTGCGAGAACCCGGCAGCCGATTTCGGACGTATGCGTGCAATCAGGAAAACGGCATTCACGTGAAAGCTCGCTTATTCTGTCGAAGGTACGTTCCAGGCCTTCTCCGGCATCCGCTATGCCCACCTCGCGCATTCCGGGATTATCGATGAGAATGCCTCCGCCGTCAAGCACGACCAGCTCACGATGCGTGGTGACGTGCCGACCCTTGCTGGTGCTGTCGCTGATTGCATCCGTGCGCATGAGCGTTTTGCCGGAAAGATGGTTGAGCAGAGTAGACTTCCCCACCCCGGATGAACCAAGCAGACAGTGCGTTTTCCCTACCGCGATGCATGCCCGGAGTTCGGAATATCCCTCTTCTGTTTCACTGCTGATCGCGAGGACCGGAACATCATCGATGCGCGACCGGACGCGTTCCAGGATGACAGACAGGTCCGCGGCATCGATCAAATCGATTTTCGTGAGTAAAATGATCGGCCGGACGTTCGATGCGTAGCAAATGGTCAGGTAGCGCTCGAGACGGTTGATGTTGAAATCCCTGTCCGCGGCCTGCACCAGGAACGCCACGTCGATATTCGCCGCGATGACCTGAATTTCCGCATGTTTGCCCACGGCTTGTCGCCTGATCACCGAATGCCGCGGAAGCACGGCATGAATGACCGCCAGTTCGGGATCGCTGATGGATACGGCCACCCAGTCGCCCACTGCAGGAAAGTCCTCGCGACCCCGTGCGGAGAAGCGGAGGGTTCCGGTGATCTCCCCGCTGTACTCTCCCGCTGCGGCACGGACGACGTAGCGTTCCTTATGCTCGGCGATGACGCGGGCGGGTTGGAATGCTGCGAAGTCATTGGTCGTGAACAGGTTTGAAAAATGTTCGTCGTAACCGAGTTCCTGAAGTGTCATGGGATGTACAATTCGTTTCGAAAGAACATGATTGTGTGCGACAAGGGTCTATGGGTACATTGAACCGAAGCGCGTCAGCGGGAAACAATCGTCCCGGATGGAAAATACGAATGACGCGTGATATAATCCTGTTCGGGGAAGAACATCTCTTCACTTTTTGGAATGGGCTGAATTCTCACCCCTGTCGCATGAGAAAACGCGCAACGATTCCCGGTGAGGAAAACGGATTGATTCGGGTGCATGTGAAGCCATTAGGACAGGTCCATGACTCTCTCCACCCCGACATCCTCAAGAAAGACACTGTCGTGTGAAACCACGAGGAGTGTTCCCCGGTACTCGTTAACCGCGTGGGTGAGGATGTCTATGCTTTGCAGGTCCAGATTGTTGGTCGGTTCGTCGAGCACGAAGATGTCCGGTGTCTGATGGGCTATCATGAGACAGCAAAGCGAAAGACGGAGCTTTTCGCCGCCGCTGAGCGTGCCGCAGGGCTTGTCGAGGAAGGACTCATCGAACAGAAAGCGATAGAGACGAATGCGCAGCTCGTGTTCCTCGAGTGCCTCACGGTTGTACAGGCACACCTGCTCATACACGGTTCGCTCATCGCGGATCAGCGAATAGTCCTGATCAATGAACACCGCATGCATTCGGGCGCGCTGTACCGCGCCGACCGCAGGTTCGATATCCCCAAGCAGAAGGCGCAGCAACGTGCTTTTCCCCGAACCGTTGGCGCCACACAGACTGATGCGCTCGCCGCTGCGTATGGTGAAACGCAACGGAGCGGACCAGAGCAGATCACCGCCGAAGTGGTGATTCATGTCCAACGCTTCAAGGAGGATTTTCCCCTGATACAGGTCGGGATCACCGAAATCCAATCTGAGTCTGCGGTGCGACGGAAGACGTTGCCGCGCTTGAAGCAATTGTTCCTGCATGGAATCTTGTTTTGCTTCGTGCTCCTGGCGCAGGCGCCTGGCGCTGCGCTCTGCCGTATCCTTGCGCTTCTTCCGGGCGATGCGTGGTCCGCCGCCGGCGTCGAGCTTTTTTCGTCCGCGAACCTCTCCCTTTTCTTTCCGTTCCCGCACCTCGCGTGCCTCGCGTTCGGCTTTGCGTACGGCGGTTGAAAAATTGCCGACCTCTTGTATTGCCGCCTGTTCCTGTGCGGATTTTTGTGCCAGATAGAGATCGTAACCGCCGCCGTAGAAAACCAATCCCCGCGATGTCAATTCGCAGACGGGACTGAGGAGACGCAGCAATAGTCGATCATGGGTCACGACCACGAGAGTGTCCGTCGTATCGCGGATATAGTCGTAGAGCAGCGCTCGGCTGTGTACGTCCAGATGATTGCTGGGTTCATCCATGAGCACGATATCAGGCCGATGCAGGCGGATTCCGGCGAGGAAGACCTTGGTTTTCTCTCCCCCGCTGAGTCTGGAGAGGGGTTCTGCGAGATCGACTCCCGGCAGTTGCCAGAGGTCGAGCGCCTCGCGGCAGCGCTCTTCGATATTCCAGTCCTCGTCGAGCACTTCGAAGTGGACCGCAAGCGTTTCACCGTTCAGTATGGCCCGCAGAGCGTGCAGCTTCCCGGAGACGCCAAGAGCATCCGCGATGGTGCAGGTATCAAACTGACCGAAGTGCTGTGGGATGTAGAAGCGGCGTCCTTCGCACATCACTGCACCGCTTGTGGGTTCGATCAACCCCGCCATGATGCGCAACAGGGTGGATTTGCCCGTACCATTATTCCCGATCAGCGCGGTCTTGTGACGGTTGGCGAATGACGCGGAGATATTTTCGAACAGGAGTTCTTTATCGGGATGTCTGTACGTGATATTTTGTACCGTGAGCATATATTCCTTCTCGACAACGTGAATAATCCGGACGTCGGGTGGTCGAATTGAAAGAATATGCTGTTCTCATCGGACGGATCTCCTGGGATGCGGTCGGGTACAGAATAGGGTATTCGTTTGTGACCGAATTTTGTTGCACCGCTCAATTGAAAAACTGGGGATCTCTCGCCGTCTCCTCTGACGGAGCGAAGAATCCGCTGCACGAGGGATTTGCGCGAAGGCACGGCAGAGCCGAATCTCGTGATGCCCGCGCGGTATGAAGCAGAGCGAAGCCCTGCTCCGTCACCACCCTCTCGTCAGTCGCACCATTTCCTGCACGGCCTGGGGCAAGCCCACGAACACTGCGCGTGCAACGAGCGCGTGGCCGATGCTGACTTCTTCGATCTCACGGATGGGAGTGATATAGCGGATGTTCGTGTAATTGAGCCCGTGGCCTGCGTTGACGCCGAGTCCCAGTGACGCGGCATACGTGGCGGCATTGCGGATGCGCGCCAGCTGCTCGAGGAGTTCTTCCTGGCTTCGGGCGTTGGCGAATTCACCGGTATGGAGCTCGATGATGTCCGCTCCCACCTGTGATGCCGCTTCGATCTGCTCGTCTATTGGATCGACGAAAATACTCACTTCGATATCGTTTTGATGAAGGATGCGCACAGCTTCCTCCACTTTTTGTGCTTCCTTCAGGATGTCGAGTCCGGATTCCGTCGTCAGCTCCTTGCGCTTCTCGGGAACGAGCGTGGCGAGGTCGGGAAGAATATCAATGGCTACCTGTATGATTTCGTCCGTGATGGCCATTTCGAAATCGAGTTTGGTCTTGATCGTGTCCCGCAGGAGTCGGACGTCGCGATCATTGACGTGTCGGCGGTCTTCACGCAAATGACACACTATACCTTCGGCCCCGTACAGTTCGCAGAGCTGCGCTGCCGTGACGGGATCGGGCTCCAGACCTCCGCGGGCTTCGCGAAGTGTGGCAAAATGATCGATGTTGACGCAGAGACGCATGAGAAATCACCGGTACTTGTTCCACATTTCCGGCCTGATCGCCGGCGTGTGGAAAGATACTCACGCGCCGAGAAGGGAAAAAATTGCCCGCAGGGCTTCAATTCCTATCCCATGCGCTCCGCTGCGGAAACGCAAGGTGGAAAGCAGATCTATGGTCAACATCACTGACCAGTGAATCAGCACGGCATACCAGAAAGAACGCACCCGCAGCGAGAGCGCTCCCAGAGCTATCGCGGCGGCAATGGAGCCGATGGTTTCGGGTAGCGGTTTGCCGTAGTGCAGAATGACGAACGGTATCATCTGCACGAAAACCGCAACGGCGGGTCCTGTATGCGGTGCCAAACCGAAAACGGTATAGCCGCGCCAGATAAATTCCCAACCGATGAAATACAGGAGGAAGGCCCCTTCGTAGAGCAGAAACAATGTCCAGTCGCCGCGCACGGACGCGGCATGCGGATAGACTTGCTGGAACATCGGCATGTCGCTCACGACCCACAGTATCGGCAGCATGACCAGGTAGAACAACGCCGAGATCTTCAGTCCGAAGCGCCAGTCACCCACTCCGAGACCGAATCCGCGAAGCGGGCGCCGGTGGATGAGCACGATGACGAGTAGTGGTAACAAAAAGTACACAACGAATTCGGAGCCGAACCAGTACAGATACTGATAAAGCTCAAAGAGCGGATCTGCACCCAGCACGGAGTACCATTGCTCAGTGAAAAAACGCTTGCTGCCCACATGGACCGACAGGATGCCCAGGGCGGCAATGGTAAGAAACACCGTGGTGACGTCGCGCGGTGTACGACGCGCCTCGGCGATAAACGTGCGAAGAGCGGCCGCGAGGGACCGCTCTCCGTTATCATTCCGTTCGTCCGTCATGGGGAGGTATCAGAACGTGGTACCCAATGAAAAACGATGCATGGCTCCTATTTCTCCCATCGAGTTCCATGCGTAGTCAACGACAAAGTTGGCGACCGTCAGTCCGAAGCCCGCGGAAAAACCGGCGAGTTTGGCGCTGTTGCCGATTTTCCATTCGCGGCGGCCTTCATTGTAGTACCCGACCCGGGCGCGCAGGGACTCGCTCAGATCGAACTCCCCGCCCAGAGAGTAATTTGCGAAACGGTCGAAAAAGCCGTCGCTGTCCTCGTTCAGCTTGTGAAAATTGAGCATGACCGTCAGCGGCAGGTGTTCGAGTTTTTTCCCGACACCGATGCGCACGTCCAGAGGTAAATCCTCCTTGACGGTATTGAAGGCGCTGATTTGCGTACCGGCGTGCAGTATCCCGGCGGCCAGTACGATTTGTTCGTCGGGAATGAGATAAGACACTCCCGCGTCCAGCGCAATACCGGCGGAGCTGTAATCGTCGATATAGGAGTAGATGAGCTTCAGCGCGGCGCCATAGGAAAGATCGCCTGCCCTATTACCGTAGCCGACGCTGAACGCGAGATCCGAAGCACCGAAGGTACCGCCCAGCAGATTGCCGAATTTGTCGGTACGCTCCATCGAGCCGTAATTCAGATAGACGACGCCGGCGCTGAGCCAACCGATGTCGGGCATTTCCTGACCATACACCGCATAGCCGGCGTTGACGTCGAGCAAATGTTTGACGAAGCCGACGGAGGCCGACGGCGCCTCGAGGGTGCTGAGAGCGCCGGGATTCGCGAACAGCAGGGTTGGATCGTTGCGCATGGTGAGGAAGGTGTTTCCGAGCGCAGCGGCGCGGGCGTTCATGGTCACACGCAGGAAGTCATACACCGGATTACCTCCGGCGCTGAGAGCCACCGGCAGAGAAACGGTGAGAGTCGCAATTGCGGCGAGTGTACAGAGGAAACGCTTCATAGGTATACGGTGATTGTGGATCAAACTTCAATCTACATTTTTCCGGAGGCATGCGGCAAGGGGAAAAATCAGCCGCCGCAGAGCGCCTCTCTTGTGTATTCGTATTCGTCGAGCAATCGGCGAAGCACTTCGGCAGCGGGACGCACGGCATGCACCAATGCGCTGCTCTGCCCCGCCTCGAACTCCCCTTCCTCGAGATTGCCCTCGAACATACCCATCATTTCGCGTTTGCGTCCTAGCAATGCAAGCTGTGCCTCGCGATCGGCACCCCCGGCTTCCGCCTCCAGCGCGCGCAGCGCGAAGGGTGTACGGATAAGCCGCACGGGTGCCGCCTTTTTCAACGTGAGCACTGTACCGCCATCACCCGTGTCGACGATGAGCTGCTTGAACGTGTCATGCGCGGAGGATTCCTCTGTCGCGGCGAACAGCGTACCGATTTGCACGCCGTCGGCACCGAGCGCCATGGCAGCGCACATCTGCGCACCTGTGGCGATGCCTCCGGCGGCGATCACGGGAATGTCCACGGCCGCCCGCACCTGCGGGATGAGGCAGAACGTGGTGGTTTCCTCATAGCCATTGTGTCCGCCCGCTTCGAAGCCCTCGGCAACGACGGCATCACACCCGACATCCTGCACTTTTTTCGCGTGTTTGACGGAGGGTACGACATGCGCGACCACACAGCCCGCCTGCTTCAGAAGCGGCAGGTACTTCCCGGGGTGGCCGGCGGAGGTAAAGACAATGCGAATGCCCTCTTCTATGGCTGCGCGGACGAGATCTTCCGCATCGCCGCGAAGCAAGGGAATGTTCACTCCGAGAGGCGCTTTCGTTGCGGCGAATCCTTTGCGTATATGTTCGCGCAGCAGGTCCGGTTTCATCGAGCCGGCTCCGATGAGGCCCAGGCCGCCGGCTTCGGACACGGCGGCGGCGAGACGGTAGCCGGAGACCCAGACCATGCCGGCCTGGATCACCGGATACCGTATACCGAATAGATCTGTGACGCGCGTCGCCTTCATGCGTCAGGGCACATACTCGTATTGAATCAGATTGAAGCCGGCGTTGTTGCTGCCGAATCCGCCATTGGAGCGGTAATTGAACGTCGCCAGTTCGAGATTATTCAACACGTAAGTGGTCTGAAAATTCGTTGCCGTCGCGTCCAGGAGAACGTCGAAGGAATTGATGCCGAACATGTTCAGCGCCGGAGAGGCTACCGGACCGCTTCCATCCTGCCTGTTCATATCATAATCCAGCAGGCACAGGAAAAACGTATTCATGCCGGTACCCGCTCCTCCAGCTGCAGGGGCATTCGCTACGGTAAGCAACTGGACGTCGCCGATGGATTCTCCGGCGGGGTTGAAGCGTTTGGCCAGCAGATTGTCGCGTCCGTGGTGCAACACGTGATTCTGCGAGTAGACAATGGCATTGGCATGCGTGCCCGTGCGCAGCGCCGCGCTGAAGGCGGTCAGCATGGTCGAGCCGCCCGTGCGCGGAACCAGACGCAGACGCTCCGTCAGAGAATTGTCCCGCCAGGGTTGGCGGTAGATATGCATGTCGTAGTGCGACGGGGATGCCGTGCGAACAAGAAGTTCGATGTGGCTGTCCGGCGAAACGTTGTCCGTCAACTCGAAATAACCGTTGGCATCACTCGTTGCGCTGGGGCCTCCGGTGATGCGCTGATAGGTTCCGTCCGTATTCTTGCGGATTTTGATGGACACAACCGTTGCGCCCGCGATGCCGGTATTGTCGATGAAGTCGATAACACGGCCGCGCAGAACGTATGGTTGTCCCGGTTTCGTGGCGGGGAGTTTGGTGACGACAGGTGCGGCCCCGGTAAAGAAGGCGAATATTTTTCCGAACGCCTCCGCGGAACTCGCGAGTTGTCTGTTGTCATGGTCCGCGAGCTGTTCGTTCTGCGCGCCGGTGAGCGAGCCGTAATTGGCATCGCCAAGCTGCAGCGCGTCCTTGCCGTTGCTGCGCAGCGTCAGATATTTGCACGGGGGCGGAGTGGGATCGCCATTGACGGTGATGCTCAGGTCGAACGCGGGTCCCGCGTACGCGACACGGGCGACTTTTGCCGTGCCTCCCAGCGTGGCGAGATATTTCTGTACCGCTTTCGCGCCGGCACCGTGTGCCACGATGTCCACGCGGGCTTCCCCGCTCGACGCGGTCAGCGCATCCACGCGGGATTTGACGGCTGTCGCCATTTTGTCCACATCAGCTTCCCCGGATTCGTTCATGAACAGTTCGAAGTCTTCCGCATTGATCTGTGCTTCGGTGTAGCCGTTGCGCAGCATCAACTGCGTGAGCTGTGTGAACATGTCGGCGGCTTCCATCGCGCCATGCACGAACACGACGGGCCGCTTGCGGGCGTCGATCGTTGTGGTGTCGCCGGGATCCACTGGATCGGGATCGGGTTTCGTCGGTTCGTCGTCCGAGCATCCGACGAAGACGACTGCTCCGAAGAACAGCGCCATTACGCCGAGGCGCAGAAGTCTGGTGTACATACGCTCCATGGGGCCTCCTGTCTAACCGCTCAACCGCGCTCCACCACCACCATGGCGGTAACGTACGCTGTGCTGTGCGAAAGTGAAAGATGAATGTTGAACTGTCCGAATTGATCCGCTAGCGAATTATGCAGACGGAAGGATGGTTTGCCATTGTCGTCGTTACACACCTCTACATCCTTCCACGAAAACTGCCCGCGCCAGCCGGTGCCTATGGCTTTGGAAAACGCTTCCTTCGCGGCGAAACGCGCGGCGAAGTGCTGCGCGGGGATAAGTTTCCCCCGGCAGTAGGCGATTTCGTCTTCGGTGAACACTTTCTTCTCGAAGCGTCCCCCCCAATCGCCGAGGAGTCCTTCGAAGCGGACGATTTCTTCGATATCCACACCGATGCCGAGAATGTCGCTCACGCCGGATCTCCGTTGATATCGCGCACGATCCCGATCAGCGCGCTGATGTCGGCGAGATCGTAATCCGCCGATGTGACGCCGGTGTTGAACGTGTCGCCATAGCGCGCGAAGGCGGTGCGCATCCCGATATTGCGTGCGCCCAGTATGTCGCGCTCCTCCCAATCGCCGACCATAATGGCGCGCTCCGGAGCGATATTCATGAGAGACAGCACGCGGCGGAACGGACCCGGATCCGGTTTCCGGACACCGGTATCCTCAAAAGTGACAACGGCATCGAAGATATGATGGAGGTTGAGTGAGCACAGCCGCAACCAGGCCTCGAGCTTGGGCGCATCGGAAACCACGCCGAGTCGCAATCCCATGCGCGCGAGCGTAAACAACGTCATGTGCACATGGGCGTAGGGAACGAGATTCGCTTCACGCGCTTTGCGGTAGCCGACGATGCCGGCGGCGAGGATTTTATAATCCACCTCGCCTGTCAGCTCTTCAAGCACCTGGTTGAACACGCGCTGATATTCGATGCCCTGTTCCTTGTACACCTGCGCGATGAGGGAATCGATGTCTTCGAAGGAGCGCTGCAGCCCGGCATCGATCATCGCGCGAATGCCCGCCTGTACGGCGTTGCGCTTCATGAGCATGAAGTCGACCAGCGTGTTGTCAAGATCGAAAACGACGGCGTGTATCATGGGGAGCTCTCATCACTCGTGATCAGAAGACCATCATACGAAAATTCCATGGTTTCCGGAAGCAGCACACTGTCGCGCTCGTGTTTAATATTGTGCGCGATATGCGTGAAGTAGGTGCGGGAAGCGGCGATGTTTTCCGCGATGCCTATGGCCTGTTGCAGCGAAAGATGGGTCGGGTGCGCGCGATGGCGCAGCGCATCGAGCACCAGAACATCGAGGCCGCTGAGTCGCTCAAGCGTGGAGGCGGGTATTTCGCTCACATCGGTGAGGTAGGCCACCCGGCCGATGCGATAGCCCAACACCGACATGCGTCCGTGCAGCGCAGGCAACGGGACGACGCGAACACCGGCGATGAAAAAATCCTGCGCACCATCCACCGTATGTTTTTCCACCACCGGAAGTCCCCCGCCCACCTGCTTCGCGTGTCCGAAGGCATAGCGAAAGGTGACGGAAAGTTCATCCAGCGTCTCCTGCATACCATACAGAGGCATGGGCATGGATTGGATGAAGTTGTATTGCCGAAGGTCGTCGAAGCCGCCGATATGATCGAAATGGTGGTGCGTGTAGAGCACGGCGTGAATTGCGGGAACACGATGCCGCAGCATCTGCTGACGAAAATCCGAGGACGTATCGACGAGAAGGTTTATTCCGTCCACGCTGAACAACACAGACGGACGCAGGCGCCTGTCGCGATCGTCGGCGGATGTACAGGTTTCACAGTCGCAGCCGATTGCCGGTACGCCCTGCGAGGTTCCCGTTCCGAGCATTCTCAGAGACACGCTCATGCGTTTTCGAGTTTCCCCTTTTCGATGTCGATAACTTCCCGTACGGCGGGTTTGACAAAAATCGCATCCACACCGAGATCGCCCAGTGCGCGCGCGATGACGGAGATTTTTCTCTCAAGCTGAAAGCGCTTGTTCACGACGAGGAGGCGTTCCTCGCGAAGTATACAGGCGCCGCCGTTGAAATCTCCGCGTTCATAGCGGATTTTATAGCCAAGTTGCTCGACCGTTTCGCGCAATTCTTCGAGCAGCATTTCTCGTTCCATCCCGGCCATGGCTTACTGCTTCTCCTCACGTGTGGATGTGTCGCGTCGCATGGGCTGAATGAACAGCACCGCGAGCGCGGTGAAATAACTGAGCACCGCCATCACGGGCAAACCGTGGAGCGCACCGATGCGATGCGAGAGCGTTTTCCGCAGTTCGGTGCGAAACACCTCGTAGGCGGCACTGCCGCTGCTGAGGTAGGCAGACCGGGCCTCGAGCCAGTCGAAAATGAAATGCAGATCCAACCAGGCGGTGAAGATTTCGGCGGGCACGAACATGAAAAACAGAATGGACGCCATCAGCAGCCAGCCATTATCCTTGAATGTCAGTGTCGTACGCTTCAGCAAAACGATGGCGCTGACAAGCACGGTCAGATAGGCGCAGACAATAATGGTCGTGGACGCTGCGACAAGCTGGAAAAGCATCCGTTCCTGATGCACGTTAATCCCGGGATCGAAGACCAGCGTGGTTGGAAGAAAAAATTCATTGGCGATGATCGCGCGGTACACCGTTCCTCCAAGCCAGAGAATTGTTCCGAGCGCGAGAAGAAAAAGGAAAAAGCGCGTCACGCCGTCAGTGGTTTTAGCGGTTGATTGCATAGGTAGTGTGACTCAGAGAATGAACTGGCTGAGATCGCGGTCCGTCGCTATACCCGAGAGTTTCTCGTGGACCATGGCTCCGTCGACGGTCAGATGCGGTTCGGTCATGCCTTCGGGTACATCGAAGAGAATGCCCTCGAGCAGCGTGGTCAGTATGGTGTGCAGGCGGCGTGCGCCGATGTTTTCGACATTGCGGTTCACTTCCGCGGCGATACGCGCTATCTCGCGAATGGCATCGTCGGTAAAATCCATGCCGAGCCCCTCGGTTTCCAGCAATGCGGTATACTGCTTGAGGAGCGCGTTGCGCGGACGGGTGAGGATGAGGACAAAATCCTCCTCTGTCAGACTGTCGAGTTCCACGCGAATCGGGAAACGTCCCTGCAATTCCGGTATGAGGTCGCTGGGTTTGGAGACATGGAAAGCACCGGATGCAATGAAGAGGATGTGATCCGTGCGGACCACACCGTACTTGGTATTCACGGCACTGCCTTCCACGATGGGCAGCAGATCGCGCTGCACGCCCTCTCGGGACACATCCGGTCCGGAACCGCTGCTTTTCGGTCCGGCGATTTTATCAATTTCATCAAGAAAAATGATGCCGGCATTCTGCACGCGTTGCAGAGCAATTTTCGACACCGCGTCGTTGTCGATAAGTTTTTGGGCTTCTTCCTGCTCGAGCAGCGGGCGCGCTTCCGCGATTTTCACTTTGCGGGTTTTCTTCCGCTTGGGCATCATGGAGTTGACGAGGTTCTGCAAATCCACACCCATGTCTTCAAGGCCCATGGGACCGAAAACCTGCATGCTCGAACCCGTCGCGGTGATTTCTACTTCAATTTCCCGCTCGTCAAATTTTCCGGCGCGCAGTTGGCCGCGGAGGCGTTCCCGCGTTTCGGTCTGCATATCCTCTTCCTGACCGGGCGAGCGCGGAAAAATAATCTCCATGATACGGTCTTCCGCCAACTGGGCGGCACGCTCACGGACTTCGGCCGCTTTCTCTTCGCGAACCTGATTGATCGCGATTTCGACGAGGTCGCGGACCATGGATTCCACGTCGCGGCCGACGTAGCCGACTTCGGTGAATTTCGACGCCTCGATTTTCAGGAAGGGTGCGCCCGCGAGTCGTGAAAGGCGGCGCGCGATTTCGGTTTTTCCAACACCGGTGGGACCGATGAGGATGATATTGTTTGGCATGATTTCATCGCGCAGCGGCGGCTGTACTTGCTGACGCCGCCAGCGATTGCGCAGCGCGATGGCCACGGAACGCTTGGCGTTATTTTGCCCGATGATGTATTTGTCCAGTTCCTCGACGATACGCCTGGGCGTCAGCGAGTCCTGGAGAGAAAGAAACGAGTCTTCCATGATCAGGAGAGTTCCTCGATAATGATGTTGTCGTTGGTATACACGCAGATTTCGGCTGCGATGTGTAGAGATTTTTCCACTATGTCACGCGCCTGTAGTTCGGTGCTTCGGGCGAGGGCGCGTGCGGCGGCGAGAGCGAAGCTCCCTCCCGATCCAATCGCGACGATGCCGTCGTCGGGCTCGATCACATCGCCGGTACCGGACACGATGAGCGCCTTGTCACGGTTGAGCACGGCGAGCATGGCCTCGAGCTGACGCAGATATTTGTCCGTGCGCCACTCGCGCGCGAGTTCCACCGCGGCGCGCTCGAGATTGCCGCGATATTCCTGAAGCTTGGCTTCGAATTTTTCCGAAAGGGTAAATGCATCCGCCGCGCTGCCGGCAAAACCGGCGAGGACCGTTCCGTTATACATCGAGCGGATTTTCCGCGAATGATGTTTCATGACCGTTTGTCCCACCGTCACCTGTCCATCCGCGCCGAGCACCGCCGAGCCGCCCCGGACGACACCGAGTACCGTCGTGGACCGAATGAGGCGTGGAGCGGGTGCAGAATCGTTCATTGCCATTTCAGTTGAGTCCTTTTCTGAGTCGTGATACGGGAATATCCATGGCTTCGCGATACTTGGCAACCGTACGGCGGGCGATGACATATCCCCGTTCCTGTAATACGTCGGTTATTGCCTGATCGCTGAGAGGTTTGCGGGGGTGTTCGTTGTCAATCATTTCACGTATCATGGCCATGATTTCCTTGTTGGCTATTTCCTCACCGCTTTCGGTGACAATGCCTTCGCTGAAGAAATGGCGCAATTCAAAGACCCCCCATTCGGTTTGCGCGTACTTTCCGTTGACGACGCGCGAAATGGTGGAGATATCCATGCCGATATCGTCTGCGATATCCTTGTACACGAGAGGCCGCAGAAAGCCCTTTCCCTGCTCGAACCATTCCTTCTGATGCTCGATGATGCTCCACATGACCAGATACATCGTTTGCCGACGCTGGTGGATGGACTGGATGAACCATTTGGCGGCGTCCATTTTCTGGCGCAGAAATGTTCGCGCTTCCGAGGAAAGGTTTTTCCTGCCATGTGTCATGAGCTGGCGGTATGCCCGGCTGATGCGCAGCGGAGGCACCCCACGATCGTTGAGCTGCACGACGAATTCCCCGTCTTCGCGCGTCACGAAGAAGTCCGGAATGATGTAATTGATATTATCCACGGCATCGCCTTCGCCCGGCTTCGGATTCAAGCCGCGAATGATATCGAAAGCCCTGCGGAGCATATCTTCGCTGATGTGCAACTGATGCATGATGCGGTCGAAGTGCTTTTTACTGAACAGGTCGAAGGCTTCGCGAAGGATGCGAATGGCGATGATGCGCGCGGTGCTCGTGTTGGGGAGCATTTCGAGCTGGGTCAAGAGGCATTCCCGCAGGTTTCGGGAAGCGATGCCCGGCGGTTCCAGCCGTTGCACGCGTTTGAGAACCGACTCGGCATGTTCCATCGAGATTTCGGTCTCATGCTGACCGTTCGTTTCCTCGACGATTTCACCGAGCGAACGGCGCAGGTAACCGTCATCGTCGATGTTCCAGATAATGGCTTCCACGAGCAGCACTTCATCTTCGCTCAGATCGAGCATACGCACCTGATCGAGAAGGCGCTCGCGCATGGATACGACGGCAGGAGTCGGAATTTCGTAATCGTCTTCGCTGTCGTAGTAGTTTACCGTCGCGGCCCCTTCGTTGTCGTCCAGAAATTCGTCCCAGGAGTATTCCTCGTCCCTGTTCTCCTGAATACTGCGCTCGATGACATCTTCCGGCGACGGGGGTGAATCCACCGTGAGGGCATCCGCGTTCAAAAGATCTGCTTCGCCATTGTCGCCGCTTTCCTGATCCACGACGGCTTCAAGCTCGAAATCCATTTCTTCTTCCTGCTCCATGCCCTCTTCGAGGAGTGGGTTGAGTTCCAACTCATCCTTGATGGTTTGCTCGAGCTGAAGAACGGGAAGTTGAAGAATTTTAAGGTATTGAACCTGTGCAGGCGTAAGTTTTTGTTGAAGGGTCTGCCTTTGCGTGAGATTGAGCATGGTCAGTCGGTACCTCCCCTGACCGCGTCACTGCGTGCCTTGATCGCATCGAAGGTACTTTGTCCGAAAGCGCGAACGAGCGGCTCACGCAGAAAATCCACGAGAGGAATATCCAGATGCTCTCCCAATTCAACGGCGGGATCGCATTCGGTAAAACGCTCATACCGAAGCTGATCGCGCTGTTTTCCTCGGACACGTATGGGAAACAGGTGGCAGGAAATCGGTTTTGGCCAGGAAATCTCCCCCGCTTCAGCGGCCCGCTGGATAGAGCAGCGGGCGATCCCGTCCTCGTACACGACGAAAACGCATGCCCTTTCATCGTAGCAGCGTATGGTCATTTCCCCGTCGTCTTCGACAAAAAGCCCCTCACTCTCGACCAGTCGTCTATGCGGCTGCGGAACACGCGAATGCAGAAGCGCCCAGGCCTCCTCCAGAATCGGCATTTCCGCCTCAAGCACTGGCGGACCGCTTCCTCCTGGAAAAGTGCAACAGGCGGCCTTGCAGGCATGCAGGTCGCAGACAAAACGGGTGGTCAATATCTTTCGGTCAATGTGCAAATGACTTGGCACGATTTTTATTGCAACTTTTCAAAAATATTGAAAACTTCACGCCCAAACAAAAAAAATCGATGGACTCCCTCCGCACGCGATATACGCAAAGGCTTGCCCCCGCGTCGGCGATGCTACACTGCTGCTTCACCGAAAGCGACGGCCGATGTAGCGTCCCTTGATGCTCGCCAGTGCATCAAGGGGATGCAGCGGCAGAAAGGAAATATTCGCATCGGTATAGCGACACTTGACATTGCAGCATGAATACTGTATGTTAATCAGAGAATTTAATTTTTTGGTTAATACTTATGGTTAACAATCAGAGCCTACCCGAATACAGCGAGACAGAAGAAAAAATCTTTCTCGCGGCTCTGGTGGAATTCGCCACGCATGGGCGAAAGGGTGCCCGCATGCAGGAAATTGCGGCACAGGCGGGCTACAACAAGGCCCTGGTGCATTATTACTTCCGCAGCAAGGAACGGTTGTATGAAGAAGTCTTTGCTTTTGTTATTCGCCGTTTCATCAAAGGTCTGTTCGATGATTTGGAGTCGGCGCCTGATTTTCCAGCCATGCTTCGCATGCTGATTGAGCGGTATATCTCGTTGCTGGATCGCACCCCCTGGCTTCCGAAATTCATGCTCCGCGAATTATGGGAAGGTGCAGCGGTGCTTCAAGACAGACTCCGGACACTGTTCCCGGAGGGGAGCAACAGCCCGCCCGCATTTTTCATTGCCAGGATGGACGAAGCAGTGGCAAAAGGTGTCCTGCGGCCGCTCGATCCCGTGCAGACGCTGTTTACCATCCTCGGCTCCTGTATTTTCTTTTTCGCCGCCTTCCCGGTTTTCTCCGCATTCCTGCCGGGAGTGGATAAGGAGCGACCGCGCCTCGTGCAGGAACGTGCCGATCACATCTACGATATCATTATGAATGGGCTACTTCCACGGGAGGGTATGTCGGCATGAGACATCGTTATTCCGGAATACCCGCCATTCTGCTGATGGTCTTTCTTTTCGTCGGTGAGCCGCTCCAAGCACAGACGGTCCTGTCGCTGCGGCAGGCAGTGGACCTTGCCTTGTCGCGTGCAGAAGAAATCGAACTTGCCAGACTTCGCGTTGAGCAGGCCGGGCATACTCTGGATCGGCTCAAGGCGCAGCGCCTGCCGTCTGTGTCCCTTTCCGCGAGCTATTCATGGATAAGCGAGACGGCAGGAATTGACCTGCAGGTGCCAGGTCTGTTCTCCCGTCGCCTCAGCTTTGGTGACGGAAACGTGTACGATGCGGGGATTACCGCAGCCGTTCCGCTGTTTACGGGGTTTCGTCTGTCGAAGCAGCAGGATGCCTTGCAGGGGCAGGTCCTTGCCGCGACTGAGCTGCATCGTGCACGACGCATCGACGTAGCCCGTACTGTTGCGTCCGTATACCGCAGGGCGCAACTCGCGCGCATGTCCGTACGGATTCATGAGCAACAACGCGAGGCATTGATCGCCCAAAAGCACATGCTCGCGGCGCTTCTCGCGCAGGGTCAGGCGCTGGCCTACGATACCCTGGTGATATCCTCACGCATCATGGCACTCGAGGTGGCCCGAACGGCAAGTGAGAATGAACACCGCAACGCGCTCCTAACGCTCGCAGTGCTCGTCTCACCATCAGAGTCCCTGGAGGTTGACGAAAACACCGTCGTGGATGACGCGTTCATCCACGCAGGGCATGCCGCCCTGTTGCGGGAAGCACTGGACCAGCGACCGGACATTCGTCAACTGGCAGCGCAGTCCGCGTCGGCGCGCAGTCTCGCTGATGCCGAACGCGCGTCGCTGTATCCCAGCGTCAACGCTGCGGCGTCGTTTCATTACGGTAAACCAGGTGTTGATCAGATACGCAACGAATGGATGCGCTATTACACCGCCGGATTGTCGTTGCAATGGAATCTTTGGTCATGGGGAGCCGATAAACACGCGATTGAAGCCCGTGAAATCGATGCGCGCAGTATGGACCTCTCAGAACGTCGCCTGCGTACCGAAGTGGAGGCCGGCATCACCCTTTTGCGCAACGAACTGGATGTGCTGCGCGCGAACATCGCCCTGCTCGAAATGCAGATGGTTCGAGAAGAGGAACGATTCCGCCTGGCCGGCGCGCGTCTCCGGGAAGGAATGGCGAACGCGGTGGATGTGGTGGACGCAGAAACGGCGCTGACCAACGCTTCGCTCGAGCGGAGTAAGGCCGTCATTCAATACGCAGTGAAAGTGCATGAACTTTCCGCCGCGATCGGGCGGGAACAATAAGGAGTTTCAGAGATGTCAGGAATCCGCATAGCCACCATTCTCACAGCGCTTCTCTTCATTTCGTCCTGCGGAGATGACCACGATCAGAAAATGACCTTTACCGGACTCGTGGACGCAAACACCGTTCGTGTCAGTGCGGAAAACGCCGGTCGTGTGCTCGCCATACATGCCGATGAGGGCGCGATTGTAGCAAAAGGCGACACCATCGCCGTCGTCGACACCGAGCGTCTCGATCATCAGGCGACACAGCAGGACGCTCTGCTGAGCGAGTTGGAACTGCAACGGAAAGCAGCGGTGGAACGACGCGCTGCCGCGGCAATTCAAAGAGAAAATCTGCATCGGAAGCTTGTACGTTTCCGCGCTCTTCTTGCCGAACACGCGGTGACACAGCAAAGCGTGGACGACCTCGCCGCGCAGCTCGATGCCACTGATGCGGAGCTTCGTTCCGCCGACCGCTCACTGGCCGCAATGGAGAGCAAACGGGCGCAGATTCTTGCCGGGAAGGGCGTGATCGAAACACAGCGCAGTGATGCGCATATACTCGCTCCCCTTTCCGGGACAGTGCTCGTTCGCTATGTCGAGGCAGGTGAGGTACTGGGGCCGGGCTCCCCCGTCTGTGAAATCGCCGACCTCGGCGCAATGTGGACACGGGTGTATCTCAGCGCAAAACAGCTTGCACAGGTACGACTCGGCCAGGAGGTACAGGTATACATGGATGGTAGCGACACCGCTCTGACCGGACGCGTGAGTTGGATTGCGGACAAAGCCGAGTTTACCCCCAAATCCATTCTGACGGAAGAAACACGCGCCTCCCTCGTGTACGCAGCGAAAATCAGCGTCGCCAATCCCGGGGGAGCGTTGAAAATCGGAATGCCTATCACCGTCGTTGTACACGGCAGGGACTGATGGAAACGATCATCGAAGCGAGCGAAGTACGGAAATCCTTCGGCAGCGTCCGCGCTGTGGACAGGTTAAGCTTTTCCGTGTCCGCGGGTGAAATTTACGGCATCATCGGGCCGGACGGCGCGGGCAAGACCACCCTGCTCCGCATGATCGTCACACTCCTTCGCCCGGACGGCGGTCACCTGACCGTACGCGGCTACGACGTTTCGCAGCACATGCGGCAGATTCGCGCACTTGTCGGTTACATGCCGCAGCGTTTTTCGCTGTATCCCGATCTGTCGGTGAAGCAGAATCTGCATTTCTTCGCGGAGTTGTTCAATGTGCCGAAGGAACAAATCGCCTCGCGAAAACGCCGCTTGTACGAATTCAGCCGGCTCGAAGAATTTTCCAACCGTCTCGCGGGCCGTCTGTCCGGAGGCATGAAACAGAAACTGGCTCTTTCCTGCACACTCATTCACGATCCGGTGCTGCTCGTACTGGACGAACCCACCACCGGGGTCGATCCCGTGTCGCGAACGGAGTTTTGGAACATCCTCCAGGAATTGCGTGCGCAAGGCGTGAGCATCGTCGTATCCACGCCGTACATGGACGAGGCCTTGCTGTGTGATCATGTGATAATCATGCACAACGGCTGTCGTCTGGGCGATGGTGCTCCCGCAGAGTTGCTTGCGCGTCACCCCTTTCCGGTTTTCTCCCTTCCCGTGGGCGGGCACGGGATCACGGTCTCGTCTCTCGAAACCGTGGCGGACGTCGTTTCCGTACAGATCTTCGGAGAAACATTGCATGTAACAGCGGCGCCCAACACGACTTCGGCGGTATTACGAAGTCGTGTGGCGGAATTGACAGGCCAGGATATTCCCGTGCATCGCATCGATCCAACCCTCGAAGATGTATTCATTTCCCTGGTATTGGAAAAACAGAACGCCATCGCTTGAAGCGTACCGGAATCCGCAGCATGAATAAACACCGAGTCTCCACGATAAAGAGTACGAATATCCCGGATGACGTGTCCGTACACGCGCACGCCCTGACACGGCGCTTCGGAACATTCACCGCGGTGGACGAGATTTCACTGGATGTCCACAAAGGAGAGATCTTCGGTTTTCTCGGTGCCAACGGTGCGGGCAAGACCACTGCGATACGCATGTTCTGCGGTCTGCTGGCTCCCACCGGAGGCGAAGCGCGCGTGGGCGGCTACGACGTGGCGACGCAGCCCGCGAAGATACGACAGAACATCGGCTACATGAGTCAGAAGTTCTCACTGTACGAAGACCTGACCGTCGCACAGAACATCGAATTCTACGGCGGTATGTACGGGCTGTCTCGCAAGCACATATTTGACGCCACCGAACGCCTGCTCAACGAATTGGACATGCACAGTCAGCGCAATACCCTGACGCGGGCACTTCCCCTCGGATGGAAACAGCGTCTGGCCCTCAGCGCCGCGCTCCTCCACAATCCGGACATCCTGTTTCTCGATGAACCGACCGGCGGTGTGGATCCCATTTCCCGCAGGAATTTCTGGCGCATCATTTACGACATCGCCGCGGCGGGTACGACGGTGTTCGTTACCACGCATTACATGGACGAGGCGGAATACTGCGGACGAGTTTCCATCATGCATCAGGGCCGCATTATCGCAATGGGTACCCCCTCCGCATTGAAACGCACGCACGGTCTGGGCAGCATGCAGGAGATCTTTGTCCACCTGATCGACGGCAACAATAGTACGCGGCCGCGACGCTCGGGGGGAGGAAGGCCATGAGGCGCAGACTGTACGCGATTCTCCGTAAGGAGTTCATTCACATAGTCCGCGACTGGCGCTCGCTGCTGATCGTCATTCTCATGCCGCTCGCGATGATCATCCTGTACGGTTATGCGATCACACTGGACATGCGCAATATTCGCTTCGCGGTCATCGATGAGGCGCGCAGCCCGGAAAGCCGCGAGATCATTCGGGCGTTCAGCGAAAACGGATTTTTCGTGCGGACACCTGGGGACTTGACGCATGGGGATATAGAGCGAAGCTTTCTGCATCGCACGGTCGCTCTCGTCATCATCATTCCGCAAGATTTTTCAACGGACCTGCTTCGCGACGGACGCGCACGCGTTCAGCTCATTATCGATGCGACAGACAGCAACGCAGGGACCTTCATCAGTGCCTACGCGGAACAGGTGCTGACACTGGCCTCTTCGCGTCTGAATGGACAGCCGCGTATGCTGTTCGACATAACACCGCGCATTTTCTACAATCCCGATATGAAGAGCGCGTATTTTTTCGTCCCTGGTTTGGTGGCGCTCATCCTCATGCTCATTTCCGCGTTACTGACTTCCATTGCCATCACGCGCGAAAAAGAGACCGGTACGATGGAACAAATACTGGTATCGCCTGTGCGTCCGGTGGAAATCATCGTGGGCAAAGTTGCGCCGTATATTGTGCTCGGACTACTGAACGCTGTGGTGATCATTGTCAGTGCGAGGCTGCTGTTCGACGTACCGATACGCGGAGATCTGCTGCTGTTGGCATTCCTCTCGTTGATCTATGTGTTTGTGGCCCTCAGTTTCGGACTGCTCTTCTCCACCGTGGCCAGGACACAGCAGGTGGCGATGTTCATGACTCTGATGGCCACGATACTTCCGACCATGATGCTGAGCGGTTTCATTTTTCCGGTGGCCAGCATGCCTGAGGTTCTGCGCTGGATATCGCGCATCATCCCCGCGACTTACTACCTCGACATTATCCGGGGCATCATGCTCAAAGGCATCGGGTTGCGTGAACTCGCGACGCAAGCCGCAGTTCTCACCGTATTCGGCCTTGTGTTGCTCGCTGTCGCCACCAAGCGCTTCAGCGTCAGATTGGACTAATGATTGACGACGTACGATGTACGATTGACGATTTATTTGCTTCAGGCGGAACGATCTCCGATTAATTCGTGCAAAACAGTACTGTAAAATCGTGCGTTATTCATCAGATACAATTTTTGAGGGTACCCATATGGCAACGCGGGCTCAACGGTAGAGAGCGTTAATTCGTCGTTCGTGATTCGTAATTGAAAACCGTCAATCGTAGTCGTACATCGTCAATGGTTAAACGCATTTTTTATCTGGTACAGAAAGAGTTTCGGCAAGTCTTCCGGGACAAGTCGATGATCGCAATTCTCTTTGTCGTACCGTTCATACAGTTGGTGCTGCTCGGCAACGCCATCACGACGGAGGTGAAGCATATTCCCCTGCTCATCAGTGACCAGGACAACACCCCGTTGAGCCGCGGACTGGCGGCGGCATTCGGGAACATGGTGTATTTTGATGTGCTGGGAAACGAAACGGATTACAGCGAATTAACGCGTTCGCTGGACGAAGGGCACACCAAGGCGGCGCTGATCATCCCGAAACACTTCCAACGGGATGTGGTCCTCTCGCGCAGACCGGCTGTTCAGGTGCTGCTCGACGGACTGGACGGCAATACGGCAGGTGTTGCGCTCAGATACATTTCGCAGATCACCGGGCAGTATCAGGGACGTCTCGTTTCTGATCAGCCGGCACTGGTAGCGATGTTGCGCGACAACCGCTCCATTACCGCCGAAACGCGATTCTGGTTTAATCCGGAAATGGAGAGCAAAGTCTACGTTGTACCTGGTATCGTGGGTCTGTTGCTTCTCATCATCACGGTGTTTCTCACCAGCATGAGCATCGTGCGCGAAAAGGAGATCGGCACACTGGAGCAGCTCATGGTGACGCCTCTGCGTTCTTCGGAGCTTATACTGGGAAAAATCATTCCCTTCTCCATTCTCGGCATGATAGAAATCAGTATTGCCATGGTGCTGGTGTATGTGCTGTTTGGTATCGGCGTGGAAGGCAGCGTACTCTTGCTCTTCGCCGAATCCGGACTGTTCATTCTCACCACGCTGGGGGTGGGCATTCTCATCTCCACGATATCGGAAACGCAGCAGCAGGCGCTGTTTGTGGGGTGGTTTTTCATGATATTCGCCATCATGCTCTCAGGTTTTTTCGTACCCATCGCCAACATGCCCGACGTATTGCAATGGGTGACCTATCTCAATCCGCTGCGCTATTTCCTGACGGTGGTGCGGGAAATCTACCTGAAGGGCAGTTCGATTGAGTACCTGCTCCCCGAAACCCTGGCGATGATGCTGTTCGGTGTCATCGTATTCAGCACCGCGGTATGGCGGTACCAGCGGCGGCTGGCATAAAAAACCGACAGCTCTCAAAGGTTGTGGAAGTTGGCCTTGGAGAGCTGATCGGAGGATGTTATGCCCTGAAGTATACGAAGAGGGTGCCGTTTGGTTGCGTACGGGCGTAGGTCAAAAATCCGGTACCATGGAAGAAGCCTCCAGCGCTACTCACAGAGCGCACCGATGTAGTTCCATTTTCTCCGGATTATCTCGAAATCCAGAAAACGCGGAAGCTTCCCTCCCCGATCCAAATATTCGGCGAAGATCTCCGCAAAGTCTTCTGCAGGACTTTCTGCGGCGAAACTGCTGACATGGATTTCCTTGTCATATCGCTGTGCACCTCCGTTGAAATAGTGTCCACCGAATACCGCCGCGAACGCATCCGTCCCGATGATTTCGCGATGTGTTTCCGCGTACACATGCCCATACGCGTGACGCAACACGTGACGCAAAGAGAGTATGTCCCGCTGAAAGTGATCTCGCAGCACAGACATCGCGGCTTCGGGAATCGTGATGTTTCCGTCTCCGGTCCGGCACCGCCACGGATGATCCGGATCAAAAGGAAGCAGCGAGACATCCGCATTGCGCATGGGTTTGTCGAACAAGCCTGCACGACCCAGCTCGCGGCGCACAACATGGAGATGCTTCTCCAATTCCGGAGCATCGATGTGACCAATAATCTGAGGATACGGCATCCGGCCCTCCTGTTCAGGTTCCGTTCGTAAGAGCTACCATCCACGCCGACAAGCTGCGATTCCGACTCCGGGGGCAGGCATTTCAACGGACCTGGCGTAGCACACGCCCCTCGTCATCTACGACATACGCAGAGCCCCAGGCCAGTTCCTTGACCGCAGCTTCCGTGACAGCCAGATCGCCGACCACGACAGTGATGGCATGGTTGAAACGCAGGTGACGCTGTGCCGCCTCCGTTACACGCGGTACAGTCTGTGCAGAAGTTTCGGACAAATACGTATCAAGTTCGCTCAACGGCAGATCGAAGCTCAACAGAGACGCGAGTTGCCCCAGGACCATCTCGTTGCTTTCGAAGTTCTGTGTATATCCGCGCATAAGATTGTTTTTCATATTGCGCAACTCGTCTTCCGTCACCGGAATCGTGCCCGACATGCCCTCGATCTCCTTTCTGAATTCAAAAAGCGCTTCCCTGGTGTACGCCGACTGAACCCCCGCGGTCGCCAGCCAGCTTCCATATCCCTTCCCGGCGCCGACCCGACTGAATGCTCCATAGGTATAGCCCTTGTCCTCGCGGAGATTCAGATTCAGACGCGAGGAAAACGCCCCCCCGAGCAGCGCGTTCGTCAGTTGCAGAAGGTGGTAATCAGGACTGAAGCGATCGGGAGCAACACTCCCGATGCGAATCTCTGATTGCGGGGCCGAAGGACGATCGCACAGATATATGGTGTGCGCAGGGGGAGCCACGAGCGTTGGGAGCGTCTGCGTCGGCAGATCCGCGGCTTTCCACTCTCCCAGATATTTCTTCGCAAGACTCACGGCTTGCTCGAGCGTGATATCACCGACAAAGACAAGCACCGCGTTGTTCGGCCGCCAGAAGGTGCCCCAGGTCCGCCGCAAGTCATCGGTGGTCAACGCGGAAAGTGATGTTTCGCTCCCGTTGGCCGGTATTCCCAGAGGGTGCTCTTTGCCAAAAAGCAGGGTCGCGAGCAGTCGCGAAGCGAGAGTGGACGGATCGTTTTTGCCCCTGCGCACGTCATCGATACTCTGTCTGCGCACCCGATCGAACTCCTGTTCCGGAAAGGCCGGATTGAGAATGACATCGGAAAAAATCTCCATGGCCTCATCGCGGTACTGGGCGAGTGTACGGAGGGAAACCGCAGCGGACATTTTGCTGCCGTTGACGCTGAGCGAAGCACCGATGCGATCGAGATCCTCCTTGATACGAATGGCGTTGCGTTTGGCTGTGCCCTCGTCCAGCATATCAGCGGTAAGAGCGCTGCACCCCGCTTTGTCAGCAGTCTCGAGTTGATCCTGGGTTTTGAGCAGAAGGCGCGCCGAAAACAGCGGTAGCTGTCCCCTGCGCGATACAACGACTTCAAGTCCATTATCAAGACTCGTGCGCTCCACCACCGGTGACTGGAACACGACGGGGCCTTCCGTGGAAGGCGGAATGCTCCTGTCGAATTCTTCCGCATCGGGACGACTGCTGGTCTCAGGCGTTATGATCACCTCGAGCCGATGGGCATCTGCGATCCATGTACGGAAATCACGTTTCACCGCATCAGCGCTCACCTGCTGATATCTGTCGTAGTCCTGCTGGAAATAGTCCGGTGTACCGAGATAGGTGTTGTATCCATTGAGACGATCCGCTATACCCCCGAAGCCGCCAATGCGTTCGAGTCCGGAGATGAACTGCATCGCTGCGCCCGCCTTGAAGCGCAACAGGTCCTCCGATGTGGATCCTTGCTTCGCGAAGGCCTGAATCTGTTCGTCGATCTCTGTTGTGATGCGCCCAAGGTCCGCTCCCTCACTTGCGGTAACGATAATGTGGAACTGTCCGGCAATTTCGCGACTCGTATTCCGGACACGCACGTTGTTGGCAAGCTTGAGTTCGCTGACCAGACGCCGGAACAGCAAGGAATTCTTCCCCTGTCCAAGAATTTCCGCTGCCGCGTCAAGTGGCGCTTCCTCAGGAGAATACTGCTGAGGGACAGCATAGACGAACTCGACTCTCGCGGCAGGCACGCGGTCGGTGGCGTGTACCCGTTTGGTAGAAGGAAGCACCGGAATGTTGACGCCTGGGCGGGACAGCGGTTTCCCGGCCGGGATGGGACCGAAATATTTCCGGATGAGTCTCTTCGCCACGTCGGGATCAAAGTCACCGCATAACGTCAACGAGCAGTTGTTCGGTACGTACCACGTGTTGAAAAATTCCCGCACATCGTCCAGGGTGGCATTGGTGAGATCGGTGATGGAGCCGATAACGGTATGCGCGTAGGGATGACCGAACGGGTACAGATGTTCGGCAACCAGATATTGTACTGCGGAATACGGTGCGTTATCACCCTGTCGTTTTTCATTCTTCACCACATCCTGCTGATTGGCGAAGGACTCCTGGGTGAGTACATCGTCAAGAAAGCCCATGCGATCGGACTCCATCCACAGCGCATATTCGAGCGAACTTGTCGGAACGGTCTGAAAATAATTGGTACGATCTTCGTTGGTGGTACCGTTGACGCCGCCGGTGCGGAGATTCGCTCCTGCCCGTTCAATAAGCGCAAGGTACTCTCCCTGCACATGCTTCGAACCCTGAAACATCATATGTTCGAACAAATGTGCGAATCCGCTTTTTCCCTGCTCTTCATTCTTGGAGCCGACATGGTACCAGAGATTGACATTGACGGCGGGAATACTGCGGTTGACACACAGTATCACCTGCAATCCATTGGCGAGGGTGTATTTTTCAAACTCGATTTTCGGAAGAGATTGCGCCACTACCTGCTGCCGCAGAGTCACGATCATGACAAGGACGCAAAGCAGACGAATACTTTTCATTGTGTCTCTCCATGCGGATACTGATTGAATTGCTGGAAAATACGCATTGCGGCATCTCTTTGCGAATACCGATTCCCTCATGACGGACGGATCATCGGAGACAGACATGTGTCTGTCGTGCTGCGACCTGGTGCCAGCAGCGCTACGGCCCGACCACCACCACCACGAACACCCGGCTTCAACGACGCCGGAGTTTCACGATCACCGCGGAAGCGGGCGGAAGATCCACGACAAGCCTTCGTGCAGCCGCATCCCATGCGTGAAAGCGCCCGCGCGGGAACAGTTCGGTCGCCTGAACGACATTGCGGTCAGACAATTCGATGTCGATGCGCCGGCCTCCATGCGCGTCCACGCGCTTATTGAGTATGAACAGCACGGTTGCAGCGCTGTCGGCGGGATCGGAGAAGGCGGTAACCTCGACGAAGCGTCTTCCGGGTACATCGGCATCACGTCCGCCGAAGGGTTTCGTCTCAACACTGCGTACGACGTCTATCATCCTGCCGCGTAATCCCGCCTCGACGCTGACACCTGACTGCCACAGCAACCCCACAAGTGCGTCCCCCGCCGGCTGAAGTTCGTTGAGAACACTGACGCGCGTCGAGTCCCACTTACTCTCGTCGTTGGTGTCCATCCGCCGCGGTTGGTTGGAATGCGGATCGAGAAAACCGATGCAGCCCATGTTGCCATACTGCGGATCGGAACGTTTCCGAACGACAGGAGTGGTAGCCAGTCCCGGCCAGCTCGAAAAACTGTAGAACACCAGTCCACTCGCTCCATACGCCAGCGCGAGATTGCAGTTGAAGCGCAACTCCGCCGCCGACGGCTCCCGCAGCCATATGGTGTCGGCTATGGGCAGTACCGGCCAGCCACCGCGGAACTGCCAGGAATGATTTTGAATGGCCGGCATCCAATCGATACCGCCCACCGCGCGACGCTGCTCTGCATAGAGTCGGTACCAGACCGGGAGCTGCACAAGATTTGTCCACGTGTTGCGCCCTCCATGCTCCCACGGGACGGGTGTGTAGCAGGAATCGTAGTACCAGGAATCACGCGGTGTTGCATGAAACGCTTCCTGAAAAGGATAGGAATAGAAACCCGAGGTCTTTCCGAGCATGATGGCAGCAGACCCGCGTATGCGTTGCGTATCGAGCGAAGCTTCACCACTCGTGTACGTAAAAAGGCGAACAGGGGCGCGTTTGGACCCTGCCGCTTCCCGAAGCATAGCGGTCATTTTACGGCCGATGGGCCAGGCAGCGTCCTCAGGCAATGATTCCGCGAACTCGAGCCAGGCCAGTGCCGGCCAGGCCGCACTGGAATCAGCGCCGAGAAGGCGCAAGCGTTTACGGACCACCTCGTCGAATCCATGATGTTCAGCATGCGTATCGACGGGATTGCAGAACGCGTAGCTACGTGCATCGCTGAGACATACCGCATCCAACGACACCGGCACGACGCCATGGTACTCCACGACGAGATCCGCGTCCGCAGCCAACGCTGTCCGCGCGTTGCGTTCGCTCCCCGATTCCGGCGTGCGTCGCACCGACACCCGACCATCGGTTTTCGTGTACACATGCACTCCTCCGAGGGCGACTTCCACTGCTTCTGCGGGATTCCGGAGATATGCCTCTGCTAATTCTGTCGTCCCGAGTGCAAAGCGTACCGTGTCGCTCCCCACGCGGAGATGTATGGTGAGTACCACCCTCTCCTCATGGATTGCAGGCATACGCATCGGTGCAAGGCGGATAGAGAGAACATAGTGGCCTGAAGCGGGTCCGCTGCTTCCTTGCGCGCGGACACCGCCGCAGCCACGATTCAGCAGACGCGCACCCACGTCACGGGAAGGGAGAAGCAACAAGACATTCTCCCGGCCCTCGTGGCGGAGAGGACGGTCGCAACCGTACGCATGTCGTTCCGCCGCAACGCTGTGCAACGCGACGCCGGCGCGACGTTCGGGAAAATCATGTAACGATTCGGGATGCAGTACACGTCGTTCTCCTTCACCCAGATCCCGGATCCCGGCATCGGTCAACATCAGGCGCAAACCTCGCGCATGAGCGGCCTTGCACAGACGGAGCGCGACATTGCGCTCGTCATCGCGCACCGCATCAGGAAATACTGTGAACTGCGCAAAGGTCATTCCGAGTTCGCGCAGTTGATCCCAACGCCGGGATGGTATCGCATCGGCGCGACCGCTATTGCTTTCGCTCGTATCGCGGATCCAGCTTCCCCATGTGCTGTTCGGTACGGGGAAACGCATATCACCGAGAACGCCGTAGGCGCCGATCTCGATTTTCTGGCCCGCCATATTGGGTGGACAAAGGACAGACACAAGCGCGATGCCTGACAGGAGAATCCCGAAACGCAGGATCGGGTTCGTAAAGCTGCGCGGGAGAGCGTGGAGAGAAGTGACGGGAAATATGATCATGATGCCCGTGTGCTTTGAAGGAATATCGGCATTTTTTCGGCACGAAGGCGCATGGCATCAAAATCTGACTGCGCAGGATTCTTCGTCGCTCTGTCTGCCGCTTTCGGGGACACTCCGTCCGAGGATTTTTCGTAACAATTTTCGCATCACCTCGCGCAGTAAAATACCACAGGCACCGTATTCCGTCTCCATCCTCAGTCGTTGCACGTGTCTGGCATTCCATTCCGGCCGCCATCCCGCTGTTCCGAAGCTGTAATCCAGGGTACACCGCTCTATAAGTTCGTCGATACGACGTTGTGTGATGCCCGCATCTCCGAAGGGATAGGAGAAGAGTCGAGCGTGCAACGGCACAATACGCGCAATTCGGTCGAGACTCTCATTCACCATATCAACAACAACATGTGTGTCGCTCCCCGACACAGGCGCGTGATCCATTCCATGCGAACCGATGAGCACACCCCGTCTCGACAGTGCGTGCAATGCTTCAGATCCAAGATATGGACGCAGATGTTGAGCGCAAACCCGGATATCGATACCAAGAATCTTCGCTGCCACATCCAGCACATCGCGGTCAGCATAGGTAACATTCAGCAACTGTCGGCCGACACCATCGCCGGCTATCCCCCGTTCGGTAAGCATATTCGACACACGCGCCAGTACTGTCGGTACGGTTACCTGCGCATAGGCAGCCTCGACGAGGATACTGGCCTTATGTCTGTACATGAGATCAGTGTTGTCAAAAAACGCAGGACAAACGAAGAGCAGGACAGTCCATCCGGCATCGAGAGCGCGCGATATGGCGAAGAAAGCGCCCGCCCGCAGGCCATCGTCAAACGCGATGACCTTCCTTCCCTCCAGGTGGAATCCATGCCCGCGGATATCGGACTTACTGGACCTGTTCGACCTGTCGCATATGCGGTTGAGCAGATGGAGATCCCGTCGGTAATCAACCGGACTCCGAATAGTCTGTACCCATCGCAAATATGACGGAGCCGACCGGACAATAGCGTGATAGTACGGGATGAGACTAGCAGTATTGCCTTTCTGACCTTTGTTCCGTATTTGTTGATCTTTGTTCCGTTCTGCGATGCCAGGTGAGGTCTCGGTCAAACGGACCTGGATTGAAGCTGCGCTGTGTTTCTGACGTATCATGCAGCAATATGCCACTGCGACATACCTCCCCGCCTCCCATAGATATGGGATTTTTCATTGCATCAGGAAATAGTATTTTTGTGAGTGCAATCCGAGGAACACGAGCATATATGTGATTTATTTCACGTTTTAATCCAACAGATGAACGGTTTTGACATGTTTTTTGTGTATATTTAGGAATCAGGGCCGATTACAAGCTCATCATACGTGAATTTCATTGACTTTTTACCGATAGCAGGCATACCATGAATACCGAAGTAATGCGAAATTTCATCGCGGGCATCGAACTATTCGCCGATCTCACAACAGACGAGATGAACATTGTTCTCTCCGGTTTTGAAGTGCGTCATTACGAGTTGAATGAGATGCTGTTTTCCGAGAACAGACCGCGGGAATTTCTCTTCATCCTGTATGACGGCATGGTGGAAATGTTCAAGACGACAGCGTTCGGGAAGGAGAAGCGCATCACCATTTTCAATAAGTTCGATTTTATTGGAGAAGGACTGCTGCTCGAGGACTCCCCGCACTCCATGTCCGGCCGCGCATTGCTATCGACAACCGCCTTTGTCATAAGCAAAGCCACGCTCGAAGACGTCTTTTCCACGCATCCGCACATTGCCGTCAAGATCACCTCGCGCGTCGCGCGCGTGATATCTCGTCGCATGCGGCAAACGACGACGCATGTGGTCAACGTCGCCGTGCAATACGAAAGTGGTCGCACACGCAGTGAACATGACCTGCTCGGGGACCGTGAGGTACCGGCGGAACGGTACTACGGCATACAAACACTCCGCGCTATCGAGAATTTCAATATTAGCGGTGTACCGCTCAGCTTCTTCCCTTCTCTCATCGAAGCCTTGGCCATGGTGAAAATGGCTTCCGCCAAGGCCAATTACGATCTCGGTTTGCTGGCGCGCCCCATCATGGAAGCTATCTGCCAGGCCTGCACGGAGATCATCAATGGTCGCCTGCATGGGCACTTCGCCGTGGATATGATACAGGGAGGTGCCGGCACCTCGACAAACATGAACGCGAATGAGGTTATTGCCAACCGCGCTCTGGAAATACTGGGATACGAGAAAGGTGAGTACAAGTACTGCCATCCCAACAACCACGTGAACCTCTCACAGTCCACCAACGACGCATATCCCACAGCCGCGAAAATCGCAATGCTTATGAGCAATGCGGTGTTCATCGAGGTTCTGAAGGACCTGATACAGAGTTTCCGCGACAAAGGCAAGGAGTTTGCGAATGTCGTGAAAATGGGACGCACGCAGCTGCAGGACGCGGTACCGATGACGCTCGGGCAAAGTTTTACCGCCTGGGCCGACACGCTCGCTGAGGAAATTGATCGTCTCCAGCAGAACGCCGCGCTGTTTCTGGAAATCAACATGGGCGCCACTGCAATCGGTACGGGCATCAATGCCGATCCGGGGTATGCGGAAAAAGTCGTCGCCCATCTGCAGGACATCACCTGCTATCCCGTCACGAATGCGCACAACCTGGTGGAAGCGACGCAGGATACGGGCCCCTTCCTGATGTACTCTTCCGCGATCAAACGCCTGGCAGTGAAGTTGTCGAAAATCTGCAACGATCTTCGCTTGCTGTCGTCGGGACCACGCGCCGGCCTGAATGAAATCAACCTGCCGCGTATGCAGCCCGGGTCGTCCATCATGCCGGGGAAGGTGAATCCCGTCATCCCGGAAGTGGTGAATCAGATAGCATTCAAAGTTATCGGCAACGATCTGACCATCACCCTCGCATGCGAGGCCGGGCAGCTTGAGCTGAACGTGTTCGAGCCCATCATCGTGCAATGCCTGTTCGAGTCCATGGAAATGCTCAAGAACGGCATGAACACGCTGAATTACCGCTGCATCAAGGGTATCACAGCCAATGTCGCCCGGTGTCGCGAACTCGTAGAGCGCAGCATCGGGCTGGTAACAGCTCTCAATCCCGTCCTCGGCTACGAAATCTGTACCGCACTCGCCAAGGAGGCGCTGGAAAGCGACCGTGGCGTGTACGAGCTCGTTCTCGAGAAACAACTCATGTCCCGCGAAGAACTCGACCGCTTGCTCGCTCCCGAGAATATGCTGCAACCGATGAAAATGCCACGCTCCGCGGACGAATAGTTCCGATCCCGCGACACGTATTTCAACGCCGACTCGGATCATCGAGCGGATGGACAGGAGTTTCATCTACGGGATCTCTGCTCGGAAGTGCGCAGGCCAAGGAATCGAGGCGCTTTCACATGAGACAAATGCCTGCTCAGGATGCCAACGCGCCCTGCATGCTTCCTTTGTATCGCGCTCCCTTTCGCCTTGCATGAAACGAATCCTGAGTACCGTTTTTCTCACCGTTTTATGGAAACGCCGGTAACAGCGGCAGTATTGACGGATGAAGAGGAGCTCAGGAGATTGTGCGCGGAATCGGCCGCACGCTACGCGATGATCCGCTTCCCGGTGCATCAGCGCTCCGGTGCCGGGCCGGTACTATCACTTCTCCCGGCTGTCACCCCGGATGTGAGCGGGGGCACGGTTTCCGGAGTATCCGATATCGGCGTCTCAGACTCACCTGAGAACGGACACGAGACGTCACTATTGGGTCGCGCGTTTTTGCTCATGGGGCGAATGGTCGTCTCGGATTCTGGGTACGAAGACCGGAGACAGACGACGCCGGAGAAACGTTTTGCGACGCCCAACCCCCGTTCGCCTGCAGCGCGTACTCGGGCAGTGGAGATCGAAGGATAGGATCGTCGCCGGGCGTCCGGCAGGCACTGAACGAACATCGAGAATACTTAAGTCGGTGAAACCGAGATCCGGAGATACACGTCGCGTCGGACGGGATCGCTATGTCCGAAGGCGTGATGTACGGTACAAACAAGGCCAGGCGAAATGGTTTGCGGTGCGGAAATGGGAGTAAGAGAGGCGTTTTACAGCGATGCAACTTCCGGTCGCTGGTTTGTGGTGTTTCATGAAACAACCCGGAGACGGGTATAGCCGAAAAATCGAAGATTCGCTTGCATACGACTCTCCCCGCCCGCCACCCGTACCCCCGCAGCGCAGGGCTCGGCGACAAACCCAATGCTCCACTCCTCCATCCTGCTTTACCTTCTCCGCTTACAACACACCGGCTCCGCGCAAACGGCGGGCAAGATAGCGTGTGCGCAAATCAAGCCGCTCGAACATACGTTTGTATTCGGTCATAAAGCTGATGCGTCCGTACGTCTCCGGCATCCCCTCTCGATACTCGCGCGCGGTGCTGAGCACCGTCGCCCAATCGCGACGACTGGCGTGATCCACGTCATGGTACACGGCACAAAAACCGGCTCCATGTAACACCGAAGAACGCGAAAACAGCTTCCTCGGGAGTCGAAGCGTGAAATCCCAACTGTTATAGTCCGTGGCATCGCTGCGCATGGTCACGGCAATATGCGGCAACAGCGAATCCGCCCGTTTGTCGCCGAGTATCGTCACCGCGGGCCCATGTCCCTCGCCGTCTCCCATTATCAGCAACAACGTGACATGCGACTGTTCGGGATAACGCTGCCGCGTACCATCGCGCTGTATGCGCGGACGACCGCTGAGATCGAAATGTAACGCCAGATAATCTGCCGAATCGGAAACGGCGTGATGGAGCAAACGATCATCGTGAATGCGGATTTCGAACAGCACGGACGCACTGTCATAACGCGCGCTGAGCATGAAATGGCTGTCTTCCGCGCCGTACCAGCTGCTCCCTCCGCGAACGATCATGAATGCGGTCGTATCCCCCACGCGTACGGGGATGTCCGACGGCAGTTCCAGCGCTGCCGGATACACCGGAAGCGAATAAAAGTGTTGATCCAGAAACGTGCGTCCGGTGTTGACGCCGAAGTAGCGCTCCCAGCCCATGTTTGTCAGATGATCCAGGGATTGCTCGAAGCCCACGGCGGTGCTCCCTCCTCCAGCACGGAGACGACGTGTGGTCCATTCGGATACGCGCCGGAACAGGCCTTGCGCCATGCTGTATCCCGTGATGCGCCAATCGAACTCCCCTGTTTTCTCGGTTACGTGACAAACTCCCTGCTCGATGGAAAATCCTACCTCGATGGGCTCAAGCATGTAGCGGCGTTGCACCGTGTGCGCGAGTTCGAAATCGGGTCCGCTATTCAGGAAAAAATGGACATCGATCACACGAGGCGGAGCATCGGTGCTGCGAGTGGACAACACGAGATCCATGCCGTCGTCGCCCGAATAGTCGCCGTAGTCGTACCCGTGAATTTTGCACTTTGGCGGGAGTTTTGATAGAATGGATGCTATCTTTTCACGGGAAAAGATCTGTGACAATACATCGGCGAAGGCCGCAAATTCCAGACTGTCCGACGGCGCAGACGATGCGGCGCGCAGGACGTATGGAACGAGGAGCATAATGACTGTTACGACTATCAGAAAAGACTTCGACATGCGTTCCTACTGGGTTGCTACATTCACGATACTTGGCGTTCTGCTCCTGCTTCACAGTACCTCGGCGCAGCGAAACACATCGCCGCTCGAGGCGCTTGTCGCGTCCGTTGATGGCGAAGTGGAGGGGAAACTGTTCCGCAACAGCATTGCCGCAGTGGAAATCACCGACGTTCGTAGTGGAAAGACGCTGTATTCCAGGAACGCCAACCTTTTGCTTCGTCCGGCTTCGAACACAAAGCTGTTCACTTCGGCGGCTGTGCTGCTCGGTATTGACGACAGCGGAACGTTCAGCACAGATCTGGCCCTGACAGGTTCCGCCACGCTCGTGTGTGCCGCCGGAGGTGATCCGCTGTTCCGTTTGAAAGATATTCAAAAACTCACTGAAATCGCACTGGGAGCCGGTATTTCGCACATCGATACACTGCTACTGGATGCTGCTGAATTCGACACAACGGTATTCGGTGAAGGATGGATGTGGGATGATGAGAGCGACCCCTTCCTTCCCGCACTTTCGCCATTCTGTCTCGAACGCAACATCTTCACTCTAAACATTAAACAAGACACGCAAGTACATACAGAATTGGATGTTAGCAGTATTCCGCTTATACCGAATCTTGAATGGTCGTGGAGCAGAAGTCCGAAACCTTTGACCGTCATCAAAGAGCCGCGCAGCAATCGCTTTCAGCTTCACGGCACTCTCGGTCGCGGAGAACGGTTTTCAAAAAGCTACCCGGTCTGGCAACCCCAATCGCTTTTCGCGGACGCGTTTGCACGGAGCTTGCGCGAAGCGGGATTGGCGGATTCCACTCTTTCCATCATGTATGGAAGCGCACCTGATGAACGTGTTGAGCTCGGAACCGTTGTGCGTCCACTCGACGAAGTGCTTGCTGCAATGAATAAGGAAAGCAACAATCTCTGTGCGGAAATGGCGCTGCGGCTACTGGGATTGCGGAGCGCGGTGGGCACGGCTTCGGCCCGGGCGGGCATCGCTGCTATGGAAAAACTCTTTACCGACCGGGGCCTCGTACCGGGAGGACTTTCACTCGTCGATGGCTCCGGTATCTCCTTTTACAATCTTGCCACCGCAACATCCATCACCCGGGTGCTGCGTATGATGGCCGCGCATCCCCTCTTCGAGCGCTACCGGGCGTCACTGTCCGTGGCAAGTGTGGACGGTACGCTGCGGAATCGCCTGAAGGATGACAAGATGGGAAAGTTTTTTCAGGGAAAGACAGGCACATTGAGAGGGGTGAGTGCGCTGTCGGGGTACGTCCAGGCTCCCGGGGGACGACTACTTACCGTCGTGTTGTTGATGCAGAATTTTTCCGGGGATGGTGCGTTGTACCGACGTGCACAGGACAGGATAGTGAGGCACTGCATCGAGTACAGTGCCTCACCCGCTGCTTCTACACAACCTCGATGAGGGTGCGGTATTCGGTTTTGCCGTCTTTGATGAACTCGTCGACAATGCGATTGATCAATTGATCCGTCACTTCATCGGCGTCGTCCTCAAGCGCATCGTACTCCTCCATCGATGCGCAGACGTACATCTCGTTGAACACGTTCGGTTTCGTCATGCTTTCGAACACCGAGTAGTTCTTTCCCCGTTCATGTATCAGGTAATTTTTCAAAGCCTGGATGGTCTCGAGATACTCCTCCCGTTTTTCTTCCTTGATCGGGTAGGAAATCGTAAAGATGACTCTTGGCATCTGGTACTCCGTGTTTTCGTTGGGGAAAGGACCGCTCAGCGGCGGCCTCCGTGTCTGGAACCACCGCTACCGCCCCGGCGCTGACCTCCACCGCCGCCGCTGCTGCGATGATGACCTTCGTCCGGTTTTTCTTCATAGCCCTCGGGAGGCTCCATAAGTGCTTTGCGACTGAGAACAAGTTTTCCATTGTCCTCGACGCGCAGCAACTTGACGGTAACGATGTCGCCGACTTTCAGCACTTCTTCGACGTTGGCAATACGTCGGAAGTCAATCTGCGAAATGTGCAGCAATCCTTCCTTGCCAGGCAGAATTTCGATGAAGGCGCCGAAATCCATGATTTTTTTCACGGGACCGGTGTACACCTCGCCCGCTTCGGGTACTGTGGTAATGCGTTTGATCATTTCCACTGCACGGGCGCTGCTGTCGGCGTTGTTGGATGCGATCGTGACCCGTCCGTCTTCTTCGATATTGACTTCCGCACCGCTTTCGGCAACGATGGCCTTGATATTCTTTCCTCCCGGTCCGATCACCGCGCCGATCATATCCACAGGGATATAGATGGTGGTGAGTCGGGGGGCGTACTCGGAAAGATCGGGGCGGCTTTCTTCGATGGTTTCGTTCATGACATCCAGAATATGGAATCTGCCGGCACGGGCTTGCTCCAACGCCGTTTCCATGATCTCGATGGTGATACCCTTGATTTTGATATCCATCTGATAGGATGTGATGCCATCCTTCGTGCCGGCGACCTTGAAGTCCATGTCACCGAGGTGATCCTCGTTGCCCAGGATATCGGTGAGAATGGCCACCCGATCGCCGTCCTTGATAAGACCCATCGCCACGCCGGCTACGGGTTTCTTAATCGGAACACCGGCATCCATGAGCGCCATGGAACCTGAGCACACCGTCGCCATGGAGGACGAACCGTTGGATTCGAGGATGTCGCACAAAAGACGAATAGTGTACGGAAATTCTTCCGTGGGCGGGATCAGCGCTTTAAGTGCGCGCTCGGCGAGATTTCCATGACCGATTTCACGACGACTGGTGAAGCCCATGCGTCCGACTTCCCCTACCGAGAACGGCGGGAAATTGTAATGCAACATGAAGCGCTTGCGCGATTCCTCGCCGAGCCCGTCAATGATCTGCTCGTCGGATTTCGTTCCAAGCGTGCAGCTCATGAGGGCCTGTGTTTCACCGCGCGTGAAAAGCGACGACCCGTGTGCGCGTGGGAGAAGTCCCACGTCACAAGAAATCGGTCGCACGTCCGTCAGTCCGCGTCCGTCGAGTCGCACACCTTTGTCGAGAATGGTGTCGCGCATGGCCTTTTTTTCGAGATCATGGACGAGATTCTTGATGGTCTGCTCCTGCTCGGGATAGTCTTCCGCCAAGGCTGCGAGGACTTCGTCGTACAGCGCATGCGTCTGCTCGGAGCGTGCCTGTTTGTCGAGCACGGTGCCGGCCAGATCATAGAGCTTGTCCCACGCGAGGGCGTGAATTTTATCTTCCAGTCCTTCGGGCAACTCCGCGACGGCAACCTGCATGCGGGGCTTACCGCATTCGGCATGGAGTTCGGAAATCGCGTTACAGATTTCCGCGATATGTTTGTGACCGAAGGCCAGCGCGTCGAGCATGTCGCGTTCGGAGATCTCCTTCGCTTCACCTTCCACCATGAGGATGGAATCGGCCGTGCCGGCCAGGACAACCTCGAGATCGGAGTTCTTCAAATCCTCGAAGGTCGGATTCACGATGAGTTGACCGTTGACGCGCCCTACACGCACTTCCGCGATGGGTCCTTCGAATGGTGCGCCGGAAATCATCATCGCGGCGGAGGCGGCCGTCGTTGCGAGCACATCCGCGTCGTTCTCCTGATCGGAGGAATATACCGACGCAATGACCTGTACTTCGTTGCGGAAGTCGTCGGCAAACATCGGCCTGATGGGTCGATCCATCAATCGCGCGGAAAGAATCTCCTTCTCGGAAGGTTTTCCCTCACGCTTGAAAAAGCCGCCGGGGATTTTTCCCGCAGCGGAGGTTTTTTCACGATACTCGCAGCTCAAGGGAAAGAAGTCAATGCCTTCCCGGGGTGAGTCTGCGACAACGACGGTGGAGAGCACCATGGTCTCTCCGTAGGTGATGAGCACCGATCCGCTCGCCTGACGGGCGAGGCGGCCGGTTTCAAACACCATGGTTTTACCGCCGATTTCTATTTCTTTTCTAGTCATGTGATCCTTGGTGTAAAAGCTTCCCTTGGGAAGAGCGCGCATTACTTGCGCAACTCGAGTTCCTTGACGATGGTGCGATAGCGATTCATGTCGATCTTCTGCAAATAGGCGAGAAGGCGACGGCGCTTACCGACCATTTTCAGCAGGCCGCGACGGCTGTGATGATCTTTCTTGAACGCATCGAAATGCGGGGACAGTCCGTTGATCGTTTCGGTGAGAATCGCGATCTGGACTTCGGCTTTGCCGGTGTCGTTCGCGTGGGCACCGAATTTCGCAACGAGTTCCTGCTTGCGTTCTTTCGTGAGAGGCATGATTGTAGCTCCTTGGTAAACAGATAAAGTTATTTCGTATTCAGTTGATTTCGTCGGATAACGGCTCGTTCAATATCTTCGGCGATTTGTGCGACAAGTTGTTCGCGGGTGTCAAAACGGATCTCATCGCGCAACCGGTCGAGCAATGCAACGTGCAGCTGCAGACCGTAGAATCTGCCCGAACAAGCTAAAATATGAACTTCCAATGAGAAATGCACCTGCTGAGAAACGGTCGGGCGTAATCCGATATTCATGACGCCCGTGTATGTTTCGCCTCGCAATGTCACATCCACCAGATAGACGCCACCCTTGGGAAGCATTTTGGATGTGTCCTGCACCTGTATATTGGCGGTAGGGAATCCGAGCTGCGAACCGAGTCCGTCGCCGCGGACCACGATACCCGCAAGCATATACGGACGACCGAGCAGTCGCGACGCTTTCAGGACATCGCCCTCCTTCAGTGCGGATCGGACGGCAGTGCTGCTGACTTTCACGCCTTCGAGCAGAAGTTCACCGACCGGTGTGACGTCAATACCATTGCTCATACCGAGACGCTGCAGTTCATCCACCGTCCCCGTGCGTCCCTTCCCGAAAGCGTGATCCATCCCCACCACGAGATGGCGCACGCGAAAGGTGCGCATGATGTATTCGTCAAAAAAATCCTTCGCGTCAAGCATCGACAGATCGCGCGTAAACGGCAGCACCATGCACGTGTCGATGCCCGATTGTGCGAGCTGCTCGATGCGTTCGTCAATCGTTGTGAGCAGATAGGTCGGATCACCCCGGCGTCCGATCACCTCGCGCGGATGCGGATCGAAGGTGAGCAGTACAGAAGGCAATCCTGATTCGACGGAGATGCTGCGGACGCGGTCAAGAATTTTTCTGTGACCGAGATGCAGGCCGTCGAACGTTCCCAGCGTGAGGACGACCGGACCGCGGTGGGGCCATTGTTCGAGACTTCGGCACACGATCATACGGCGCCTCCCGGAACTCCCTCGTGCGGCTGCTTGGGCCTGGCGGCTGCATGGACGATATCGTCCAGCGCCCATGCTTCATCAACATGGAATGCGCCGATGGCGGTACGGCGTAGATTGCTCAAGTACGCACCGCATCCGAGATGCTGGCCGAGGTCGTGCACGAGAGAACGGACGTACGTGCCTTTGGAACACTCGATCTTGAAAGCGACTTCCGGCAGTTCCACGCGGGTGATGTGAAACGTGGCGATATGCACTTCGCGCGGTGTGCGTTCGACCTCCATCCCCTTTCGCGCGAGCGTATAGAGGCGTTTACCTTCGACCTTCACCGCGGAGAACATTGGCGGGAGCTGCGAGACGGTGCCGGTGAAATGGTTTGCGGCGGCTTGTAACTCTTCCAAACGCAGAGGCGGGACAGCGCAGACATTCTCTTCCGGCGTTGCGGCATCGTAGCTGGCAGTGACGGCTCCGAGTTTCATGCTGCCCTCGTACGTTTTCGGCAGTGCCTGAAACGCATCGATGCGTTTCGTCATGCTCATGGAGCACAGAATCAGCAGGCCGGTGGCGAGCGGGTCCAGAGTACCGGCGTGCCCGACTTTTTTGACACGCAAGCTACCGCGCACCTTTTTCACGACATCAAATGAGGTCCAATCCCGGGGTTTGTCGACCAGCAGCGCTCCCCCGCTGTGTGATATGAAATGCTCGATGGTATTGAAACCCTGCTCGCCTGTCAACGATTCTTCTCGTCCTCGTGGATTTTCCTGAGCAGTTCCTCGATGCGTTCCACACGATCGAGCGATTGATCAATATAGAAGCGCAATTCCGGCGTAAACTTGATACGCACGGATTTGCCTACGGCCATTCGTATCTCCCTGGCATTTTCATTGAGAAAATCAAGTACCTGCTCGTCTGTCTTGCCGCTGTGGAAATGGCTGACATGCACGCGCGCCAACCGGAGGTCCGGTGTCACGGTTACCTCTGTCACCGTAAGCAATCCGTACCCCGCCGTCTCGATATCCTTCGACAGCGTTTCACTGATCTGCTGCTTGATGAGCGCGGCGACTCGCGACGTGCGTATGGACATAAGCTGTTACTGCGCCTGTTCGAGAGACCGTTTTACTTCTACCTGCTCGTACGATTCGATGACGTCGCCGATCTTGATGTCGTTGAAGCCATCGAGACTGATACCGCATTCGAAGCCCGTGTCAACATCGCGCACATCGTCTTTGAAGCGTTTAAGAGAGCTGATGCCACCGGTGAAGATGACGATACCATCGCGCAGCAATCGGACACGCGCATTGCGATTGATTTTTCCATCCTGCACATAGCAACCGGCGATGGCACCCACTCTGGAAATGCGGAAGACCTCGCGCACCAGAACGGTGGCGTTGATTTTCTCCTTGATTTCCGGACGCAGCATTCCTTCGAGTGCATCACGCACGTCTTCGATGGCATCGTAGATGATGTCGTACATGCGGATGTCCACATCCTCGCTCTCGGCCAGCTTTCGGGCGTTGAGATTGGGACGGACGCGGAAGCCAATGATGATGGCGTTGGATGCGCTTGCGAGCAGCACGTCGGACTCGGAGATGGCGCCGACACCCTTGTGAATGACGTCGATGCGCACTTCGCCCGTCGACAGCTTGAGCAGAGAGTCGGACAGCGCTTCGACAGAACCGTCCACATCGCCTTTGACAACAATGGGGAGATCCTGTACGCCGCCAAGCTTGATCTGTTCGGAGATATCGTCGAGCGTCTTGCGCCGCACGCGCCGGAAGTCGGATTCGCGTTTGATCTGCTGGCGGTTCGTCGAAATTTCACGCGCTTTCCGTTCGCCTTCCACCACATAGAACGCGTCGCCCGCCTGCGGAGCCCCATTGAAGCCCAACACCTGCACGGGCATGGCCGGAGAGGCTTCCTCAACGCGCTTGCCGCGTTCGTCCATCATTGCGCGCACCTTGCCGAATTCGTTTCCGGCTACGAAGGAGTCGCCGACACGCAGTGTGCCTTTCTGAACGAGGACGGTTGCAATGATGCCCTTCCCCTTGTCCAGCTCGGCCTCGATAACCGTGCCGCGCGCTTCGCGGTCGGGATTCGCTTTGTATTCCATGATATCGGCTTCGAGGAGAATGCGCTCGAGCAGATCCTCGATGTTGATACCCTCTTTGGCGGAAATCGGTACGCAGCCGTATTTGCCACCCCATTCCTCGACGAGAATGCCGCGGTCGGCAAGCTGCTGTTTGACCTTGTCCTGATTCGCTTCGGGCTTGTCGATTTTGTTGAGAGCGACAACGATCGGCACCTTGGCGGCCTGTGCGTGACTGATGGCTTCCACGGTCTGTGGCATGACGCTATCGTCGGCGGCGACGACAAGGACGACGATATCCGTAACCTGGGCGCCGCGGGCACGCATAGCGGTAAAGGCCTCGTGGCCCGGTGTATCGAGGAAGGTGATTTTCCGGCCGGACTCCAGAGTGACGGTGTACGCACCGATATGCTGCGTGATGCCGCCGCTCTCGCCCGCCACGACATTGGTCTTGCGGATAAAATCGAGAAGCTTGGTTTTTCCGTGATCCACATGGCCCATGATGGTGACGATGGGCGGACGCGGCAGGAGCGTATCCTCGTCATCCTCCTCTTCGACAAATTCTTCCTCGACGAATTCTTCATGCGGTTGCAATTCGAAGCCGAATTCCGCGGCCACCATTTCGATGATTTCGAGTTCGAGGCGCTGGTTGATCGAGGCCATGACACCGAGTCCGATGAGGGCCTGAATGACCTGGCTGACGCCGACGTTCATCAGCGATGCGATTTCGCTGACGGTGGCGTATTCGTAGATGCGCAGGATCTTTTTCTCGCGCTCCTGCATCTCGATTTCGCGCAGCTGCTCTTCTTCCCTGCGCGCGCGTTTGCGTTTGCGGAGGGCGGAGCGTTGGGACGTCGCGCCGAAATCGGACATGGAGGCGATGGTTTTCTTGATGGCGCTTGCAACTTCCGCCTGATCTACTTCTTTCGGTTTGGGGCCTCGTTTGCCGCCCTTACGCGCAAGTTTCTTATCCAGTGACTCTTCGGTTGCAGGCTTCGCACCGGGTAATTCCTTTTTCTTTTTCTTCTTCTTCCGCTTGGGCTTGTCATCATCCGCCGCATCACCGGTGGAGGCACCGGGTTTCGTGTCCTTCTTGCGCTCAGCAGCTGCAGCGGCGGCGTTGAGATCGATTTTCCCCATGACCGTGAGTCCGCGCATCTTGGGTACCGCAGCCTCGATGGAAAGGTCGATTTCCTCGGTTTTCGCTTTTTTCTTCACCTCCGGTTGCTTCTCCGCCTCGGGGGCCGCTACCGGGGCCTCGGTCACTTCTTCAGACACCGTATCGGCAACTGCGGCCTCCACCTCCTGTGCCTCTTCCACGACGACGGGAGGGACTTCTTCGACAACGACAACAGGCGGGGTTTCCGCCTCGATGGGTTGCGAAGGCAGATGTTCGACATCGACGTGCTCCACGGCAGGCTCTTCCACCTCGGGCACCTGCTCGACAGGCGTGGTTTGCTCGGCGGGCGGTTCTGCCACCTCGGTGGCGACTTCTTCGGCGAGAATGGGTTCCACCTCTGCGTCTGGAACGGTGGGCGGCTCCGCACCGACGAGGATTTCGCCATCTTCCGATAGCTGATCCTCCCCGCGGCGACGCTTGTCGATCTCGTCAAACTCCTTGCGCTTTCGCGCGTGTCGTTCAGCGTCGACCTTTTCTTTCTTGTAATGCCGCTCGATCAGTTCCATCATCGGATCGTCGATTATCGACATGTGATTTTTGACATCACATCCCTTCTTGATAAGGAAATCGATGAGAGTGTCGTGGGAGAGGTTGAACTCCTTCGCGACTTTGTAAAGACGTGTTTTTTTCTGATCAGTCACAGTTCGCCGTCAGTGTGCGTTTGAGATGGAAAGGTGGTCAGCCGGTCAGTCCTCTTCGGTAAAGGCCTTTTTCATTTCGATCACGACTTCATTGATTTTTTCGATCGTAATACCCGGCACCTTGGAAAGAATGTCGGAAACCGGCGCGAGAATAACATCGTTCGCCGTGCGGTAGCCGGCGGCGATAAAGCTGTTGATGAGTTCTTCGCCGTACTCATCCACAAATTCCTGAAGATCAATTTCGTATTCAGCCATGGTCTTGGTAATCTCCATACCCTCTTTGACGATCTCGAGTCTGAAGCCCGTCAGCTCCGAGGCAAGGCGGATATTCTGCCCGTTTCTGCCGATGGCGAGGGAGGCCTGATCGGTGTCCACATGCACTTTCGCTGTGCGCGTGGCGCGATCAAGTTTGATCTCCGATAGTTTTGCGGGTGCAAGGGCACGCTGAATGAACAGATACGGATCATCGGTCCAGTTGATCACGTCAATGTTCTCGTTGTTCAGCTCGCGGACGATAGCGTGAATGCGCACGCCTTTCATACCGACACAGGCGCCGACGGCATCGATACGGTCATCATGCGATTCGACGGCAACCTTGGCACGCTCACCCGGCTCGCGGGCAATTTTCCGAATGGTGATGACGCCGTCGTAAATCTCGGGAATTTCCTGTTCGAAGAGCTTTTGCAGAAACAGGGAATCGGCGCGCGAAACGACAACCATGGGCATGCCGCTTCCTTTGCGGACGACCTCCTTGACGACGCAGCGGATGACGTCGCCCTTGCGGTAGCGCTCCTTGCCAATTTGTTCGGATTTCGGAAGGAGAAGTTCAGAACGGTTGTGATTGATCAGCACATCGCTTCTGCGGACCTGATACACGTCGCCGACGACGATGTCGCCAACTTTGTCGGAATACTCGTCGTAAATGAGGTCTTTCTCGATTTCTTTGATACGCTGGTTCAGGTTCTGTTTCGCTGTCGCCACAAGACGGCGGCCGAACTCGGCCATGTCAATGATCTCGACATACTCTTCCCCCACCTCAAGTTCCTCACCGGATTTTGCGCGTGCGGTTTCGACGTCGATCTGCAGTGTGGGATCCTCGACCTCATCAACCACTTCGCGGATGAGGAAGATTTCGATGTCGCCCTTATCCATGTTGACGACAATCTCGAAATTCGCTTCGGCTCCATATTTCTTTCGGACCATCATTCCGAAGATATCTTCGATGACGGACACCAGACGATCGCGGTCTATACCCTTCTCACGAACCATCTGGCTGAATGACTCGACGATCTCTGAATTCATGCGGCTCATTTCTGTTGCTCCTGCCCTGGGGCGTGTATGCGACTCAAGTTTACAATTTAGCGATAATGTGTGCTTCCATGATCTCATCGTGCGGAATGGCAACGAAGCCATTGCCGACACGAAGAATCAGCTGTTCCTCATCCACATCGTGTATCTCGCCTTCAAGCGGCTGCTGTCCGCCCGCAATAGCGCGAAGCAGTGCGACATGACGATTTTTATGGCGTCCGAACTGCCACGGAAAACGAATCGGACGCTCGAGCCCGGGAGAGGAAACATTCAGTGTGTAGGCGCCATCGAACCACTGTTCGGCTTCCATGAAGGCGTCGACAGCTCTGCTGATATCGGCGAGCTGGTCGGCGGCAATGCCCTGATCCGTATCAGCGAATACCTCCACCACGGTGCGGTTCCGTTGACCACGGACGGTAATATCAACCAATTTGGCACCATTTTCCAGCACCAGCGGCTGCAGTAGTTCGAATATTTGTTGTTCTGTCGGTACCATAATAAAAAATGCGGGTACGCCCCACATCTGAAACATCATAATATAGAGCACATCGCCATCATTTGCAATTGTCTGCGGGTCTTTTTTCATTGTTTTCTCTTTTGTTTTGCGAATTGTGCATGGACAAGGAATGACAACCCCGAAAGACACCGTCAAAGGAATCATGGTAAACCGCCGCGCGCGGCATGAATACCATGTGCTTGAGACGCTCGAAGTCGGTATCGTACTGAAGGGAACGGAAGTGAAATCCATCCGTGCGGGGAAGGTCAATCTGCAGGACAGTTACGCAACCGTGGAAGCCGGAGAGCTCTTCCTGTACAATATGCACGTCAGTCCCTTCGAGAAAGGCAATATTTTCAATCACGACCCCGTTCGTGTGCGCAAGCTGCTCGCGAAGCGCCGGGAGATACTCAAGCTTGCACAAAAAACCAATGAGAAAGGCCTGACCCTGATTCCTCTGCAGCTGTATTTCGTCGGCAGGCATCTCAAGGTGGAATTGGGTGTGTGCAAAGGCAAGAAGCTTTACGATAAACGGGAATCCCTCAAATCACGCGATGTACAACGAGACCTGGAACGATTGCATTGACGACTCACCGCTTCCCCCCCGTCAACGAACAGATGGACGTCATCCGCAAGGGCGCGTTCGAGATTCTTCCCGAAGAAGAACTGCTGCGCAAACTGGAACGCTCTCTCGCGACCGCGACACCGCTCAACATCAAGCTCGGATGCGACCCCAGCAGGCCCGATCTGCATCTCGGTCATTCCGTCGTTCTTCGGAAATTGCGGCAGTTTCAGGACCTTGGCCATCAGGCCATCCTCATCGTGGGTGATTTCACCGGCATGATCGGAGATCCGACGGGCAAGAGCAAAACCCGTCCGTCGCTCACCCTGGAGGATACTCGCGCGAACGGACAATCCTATTTTGAACAGGCCGCGCATGTGCTGGATATCGAGCGCGTGTCCATCGTCTACAATTCGGACTGGCTGGCACCGATGCAGTTCGAGGACGTCATCAAGCTCGCCGCGAAGTACACGGTCGCCCGCATGCTCGAACGTGATGATTTTGAGAAACGCTATCGCGCGCAGGAAGCGATCTCCGTGCACGAATTCCTGTATCCCCTCGCGCAGGCCATGGACTCCGTCGCTGTCAAATCGGACGTGGAACTCGGGGGAACGGATCAGAAATTCAATCTGCTCGTCGGAAGAGATATACAGCGGGAATTCGGACAGGAGCCCCAGATCATTCTCACCATGCCGCTGCTGGAGGGCACAGACGGCGTGGAAAAAATGAGCAAATCGCTTGACAACTACGTGGCCTTTACCGACACGCCCGAGGATATGTACGGGAAAACACTCTCCATACCGGATACGTTGATCCTGCCGTGGTTCCGTCTCCTCACCGATTTCCCTGCTGAACGACTCGGGAATATTGACGCGGCCATGGAGCGCGGTGAAAATCCGCGGGACTTCAAACGCGAACTCGCCCGGGTGATTGTCGCGCAGTATTATGATGAAACGGCTGCCGCCGCCGCAGAAGCGCATTTCGATCGGGTCATTAAAAACAAACAAGCCCCGGAAGAGGTCGAGGTATTTCCCATCCCGAAGGACAGTGATATTTCGTTGCTGGATGTTATTTTTGAAGCAGGCCTTGTCAAGTCCAGAAGCGAAGGCCGGCAACTGATGAAACAGGCAGCGGTCAGTATCGGCGATACCCGCATTCTCGATCCGATGACGCCGGTCCCCGATTCCGATGAAGTCATCGTCAAGGTCGGCAAACGACGGTTTATAAAAATCGTCCGGAGCTGAAACAGTCCATCATCACTTCCATAGATCCATCCATAGGAGGCCCAGCGTTGTTCGTACCGAAGCGCATTTTCTTCACAAAAGGTGTCGGAAGGCACAAGGACTATCTGCAGTCCTTCGAGCTTGCCCTGCGCGATGCAGATCTCGAGCAGCAGAATCTTGTCACTGTTTCGAGCATTTATCCGCCGGGTTGCAAACGCATCAGTAAAGCCATCGGTTTGCGCGAGCTCGAACCGGGTCAGATCACCTTCGTCGTCATGGCACGTAACGCAACCAACGAAGCGAATCGCCTTGTCGCCGCGTCCATCGGCGTCGCCATCCCCACGGACGGAACAACGTACGGCTATCTCTCCGAACACCACCCCTTTGGTGAAACACAGCGCGTCGCCGGCGACTATGCGGAGGACCTGGCAGCCACCATGCTTGCGACAACGCTCGGCGTCGACTTCGATCCCGACAAAGCGTGGGATGAGCGCGAGCAGCTGTACAAGGCCTCGGGTAAACTTTTCCAATCCTTCAATGTGACGCAGTCCGCGGAAGGAAAACTGGGATTATGGACCACCGCCGTGGCTTGCGCGGTCCTTCTGCCCTGACATCACTCGTCCAATATCATCAGTCGGACATGGCCGCGCGCGGGATGTCCGACTGAAGTATTTTCGGACCCCGGTGTCTGCTTCCGGATCACGCGCAACGCTGTGAGAAAAGAAAAAGCCGAGAGGCAGTTATTTCCGGGGAATGGCGCCTTCGTACGCAGCTATAAGGGAGCGAAGTGCTTCCGGCACTCTGCTCGGTGTATTACTCTCCGTATCGACGTGGACAAAGACGTGCTCTCCCCTCGCGCACAAGGTGCCATCGGTCTTGCGCGCGATGTGTTCGAAGCCGATGCTGCTCTCCCCGATGAAAGATATGCGTGTCAGTATCTCCAGCATCTCGTCGAAATACGCCGGGGCGGCATACTCGCAGCAGTTCTTCACCACGAAAAATTTATCATGCGTCAGGAAGGTCCCTTCATCCATGGGAAGCCCCACCGCGCGTATGTACTCCACCCGCGCTTCTTCAAAGAAGTACAAATACTGCAGATTATGAACGACATTCTGGCGATCCACGTGATAGGAACGCACGCGCAGAGGCCAGATATGACGGAAAGTTCGTGCCGAGTCCATGATTACCTCAAAATTGCGTGACAGATCCCGATTGCGCGGTCGACGTCGTCATCGGACAAGCCGATGTGAAAAACAGCGCGAAGTGTGCGACCCATGCCCATACCAATGAGAACACCCTGTTCTCTGAGCTCTTGCTGAACGGATTCCGCCCGGCGTGTGGAGTCGGAAAAATCCAGCAGAACCATGTTGCTCTGCACCCGGTCGCGGTCAATGCGCATCTGCGTACAATCCTGCAGGGCTTCCGCGAAACGTCGCGCACGGAGATGATCCTGATGAAGCAGCGGCAGATGCTCCTGCACGCCGTACGCCGCCGCTGCGGCAAGAACACCGGCCTGACGCATCCCGCCGCCGAATATTTTCCGATACTTGTGCGCCCGCGCAATGAACTCCGTCGGACCGAGCAGCATGGAACCCGCCGGTGCGCCCAGTCCCTTGGAAAAACAAATCGAGATGGAATCCACCGCCGCTCCAAATTCCGCGAATGCCGTCCCCGTGGCGACGTGCGCGTTCCAAATGCGTGCCCCGTCCAGATGGAGCGGGATCTGACGCGCACGACAGAGACCGGACAGCGCACGCATTTCCGCGATGGGATACAGAGTCCCGCCGCAGCGGTTGTGCGTATTCTCGATGCAGACCAGCGACGACCGCGGATAGTAATAGTCCGGCGGCCGCACTGCCTCCTCGACGTCCCGAGGGTCGAGCACACCCATCGCACCCCGTACGGTCCGGAGCTGGACGGCGGACATCATCGCGGGCGCCGCGGTTTCATAATTGAAGATATGCGACTCCTCTTCGACAATGATCTCGTCTCCGGGTTGCGTCCAGGCCTTGATGGCGAGCTGATTGCTCATGACGCCGGTCGGTACGAACAAGCCGGCCTCCTTGCCGAACAGCGCAGCCATATCGCGTTGCAGTTGGTTCACGGAAGGATCTTCGGCATACACATCATCGCCAAGGGGAGCGGACACCATGGCCGCGTACATGCCCTGCGTCGGCCGGGTAACCGTATCGCTTCGGAGGTCAATCGGATGGGAAGTCATTTTTTGTAGTGCACCGCGATGAATGAAAGAAGAAGCAGTAATCCTGTCGCGACCGTGGTTCCAATGGGAAGCCAGTCGCCGTGGCGGGCGTAGAAGGTGATTTCGTCGGTCGACTCCACCTCATCGAGAATGGCGGCTTGTGTGTACAGCTTCGTCTCCTGCCGCACCTCGCCGTATTTGTTGATGAAGCAGCTCACGCCATTGTTCGCGCAGCGCGCGATAGCGCGACGATTCTCGATCGCCCGGAGCACCGTGTAGCGTTGCAGCTGATACGGGCCGGAGGTCGGGCCAAACCAGCCGTCGTTCGTGATCACCCCGAAGGCATTCGCACCGCGCGCGGCAAAGCCCGCGACGAACGACGGATACAGTGTTTCGTAGCAGATCATCGCCCAGAATCCGTCGCGTGTCGGCCGGTTGTTCAGGGTAAACACGGTAGTGTCGTTTCCCAGCCCCCAGTTACTGATGCCGACGCCCCAGGTGAGCGCGTCCTGCATAAACGGTAAGGCATCGAGATACGGAATGCGCTCGCTCAACGGTGTGAGGCGGGATTTCTTGTATACCTGCGGCACAGTCTCCCCCGCCTCCACGAGCATCGCCGCGTTGAAATCATGATACCGGATATTCGTATCTGGTATGCGGCGAGCGCTTCCGGGCGCCGTTTCGGGATCGTCATAGAATACCGTGTAGGGAAATCCGGTGAGCAGCGCGACGCCGGAACTGTCTACCCTGCGGCGCAGCTCCAGCCACTCCTCGCGATACGTGGCCTGAAGAATGCGGAACGGTATGGCTGTTTCGGGCATCAGCACGAGATCGGGTTGGAATTGCGCGAGAGAATCATAGAGATGAAGCAATTTCTGCAGCTTCATCAGCGGTGTTTCACCGCTTCCCCACTTCTCGTAGGGATCGATGTCCGGCTGTACGATGCCGATGCGCAGAGTGCGCTGCGCTGCCTCGGGATTGCGCAACAGCACTGTTCCGTGGATCTTGGGAAGCAGGAGCAACAGCACGACGGTCGCAAGCAGCGCCAGGGCCGGACGCGACGGAAAATGCCACGTCCCGCGAATAATGTGCCGAACGCCGATGTAGAGCAATGCGTTGATGCTTGCTATCCAAAGCGTGATACCAAAGGTTCCCGTCACTGTGATATACTGTATGCCGATATGATCATAGGTCTGCGTATTGGCGAGCAGCATCCAGGGAAAGGACAGTTCGGGCAGATGCGCCAGCCACTCCCAGGTTGTCCACAAAAAAGGAAAACCCGCTCCCATAGCCACCGGCCCCAGACGACGTCGGATGAAATAGAGCAGCATGCCGGGGATAGTGAACAGCAAAGGATGAACCAGATTCACCACCACACCCGCGGCCTTGAGCCAGGGATCGTCGCCCCACCAACCGCTGATCCAATAGATGGTGCCGAAATTCGCCACGAGAAAGGCGAGATAGCTGTAACGAAACGCACCGGCGAAACTCCGCTGCCGCTCCAGGAGAAATAAAAACGGCACCAGCGCCACGAGCGCCGTATGGCCGAAGGGAACGGGCGGAAACGCGAGTGCAAGCAGCAGTCCGGATGCGCAAGCGAGGAGCATGTTCCGGCTTCGCGAATACTCCTGCACTACCTCGCTACGCGGTGCGTCGCGTCGTGTGATCGTCATCATGATGCGGTGTTGCCTTTCTTTGTGGCAATGAAATCCGAAAACCACTGCGATCCCTTCTCCCAGCTATACGCTACCCCCGCGGCAATGAGTGTGCCCAGAACTGCTCCTCCGATGATGTCGGAGAAATAATGTACTCCGACGTAGACCCGTGAATACGCTACCAGCACCGCCCAGAGCAGCAGCCAGGGACGCGCCTGGCGATAAAAATGCGAGACCAGTATCGCCATCGCAAAATTGTTCACCGCGTGCGAAGAAGGGAAAGACTTGCCTCCGCCGCAGCCGACAAGAAGGCGAACATCCTCCAGCGTGTGACAGGGACGCAGACGCCCGACCAGCGGCTTGATTCCGAAACTGCTGAGCTGATCGCTGATGGTGATGGTGACCAGCAGGAGGATGACGGTGATCACCCCGCGTTTCTTCCCGAAAATCATCAACGCCAGCAGCGAGACGGCGTATATGATATAAAAATTCTTGACCTCCGTGATCGTCGGAAAAAACCAGTCGCCCAGCGGATTCGCCAGCGCCTCGTTACCGAAGCGGAAAAGCGCCAGGTCAATGCTGTACAGCCATTCGATCATGCGTTGCCGTTCCCCTGGCCGTTGCCGTTCCGTTTCTTCCGCCATTTCCACCAGGCACGGACGGCCCAGAGCGCAACAACGAGTGTCAGTAAGACGGTAATCACCCGGCTGTATGTGCTCAGGTACTCCCCGATATCCTTCCAGTTGTCGCCGAGCGCATAGCCGGCATAAATGAGAATCGCGTTCCAGAGCAAGGCGCTGAGTGCGGACAGAACCACGGTGATGCCGAAGTGCATTTCCGCGATACCGGCGCAGAAGCTGATCACCGCGCGGGTTCCCGAGAGAAAGCGATTGGCGATGACCACCCAGAAGCCATAGCGTCCGAACCAGCTATGAACCTTGGCGACGAGTTCTGGCGAGATGAATTTGATTTTCCCCGTTTCAAGCACGCGATGCCCGAAGGATTTGCCGAGCGAATACATCGTCACAAAGCCCGCGGTGCTTCCGGCCGTCGCGAAAAGGAGAGTAAGAAGTACGCTTCCCTCTCCCAGACTGATGATGGAGCCGGCCGCGACAATGAGTACATCGCTCGGAGACGGTGGGAAAATATTCTCCAGCCAGGCGAAAAAAAACAGCGCAAAGTAAATCCAGACTACATCAATGCGTGAGAGAAAAGCGACGATTTCCTCCACCTGTTACCTCGCTGCGAATATCAGGGCTGTTGCATGGGCGGTGACGCCCGCTCCCGTTCCGACAAAGCCGAGCGTCTCGCTCGTTGTAGCCTTGAGGGATATCCGGGAAATGCTGACGCCGCAAGCGGTGGCGATATTCTGACGCATCTGCTGCTTGTATGGCAGAATTTTCGGTCGCTCGAGCACCAGCGTCGCATCGATGTTGCCGATGGCATAGCCGCTCTCCGCCAGGCGCTGCACGCTCCGCTCGAGCAGGGAGATGCTCGAAATGCCGCGGTATGCGGCTTCGCTATCAGGGAAATGTTCGCCGATATCCCCGAGCGCCGCCGCGCCCAAAAGCGCATCGCATATTGCATGCAGCAGCACATCCCCGTCGGAGTGCGCCACCGTGCCGAATTCCGATGCAATGGTCACCCCGCCGAGGATGAGGGATTCTCCCGGAGCGAGGCGGTGCACATCGTAGCCATACCCTATGCGGTAAGGAAAATCTTCATTCATCGTATTTCGAACGTCTGGAACACATTTTCGCTCTCCTCCCACGTCACCCGAACGTCAGCCACCGCGGAGCGCATGGGACCTTTGCGCAAGTCCTCGAGCAGGATACGCAGATCGATCTCCCTGCCCTGCGCGAGCACCTCCACGCGTCCGTCCGCGCAATTCCGAACCCATCCGTTGATGCTCAACCCCTCCGCGATGCGCAGAACGAAATAGCGGAAACCCACCCCCTGAACAAAACCCGATATACTGACATGCATCGTGGTGCAACTCATGTTTCAAGATACGGAGAGCAAAACTGAAAAACACCGGGTTAGGCGCTCGAGCGCTGCGGGTTTCCCATGCGACAATTGCCGAAGAGCACCTAGGCTCAAGGCCTCCGTGGAGTACCGTCGTGCTTGCCGAAGCGTTGCTGTAGCCGGTATTTCGTTGCCAAACCGCAACGTACCGCGATGTGTGTCCACCCGTCGGACGAGCGCTTCTATGCACTTTCCCTTTCTCGCACTACATTAGATGTTTGTACCATGCCGATGAATTGACACATGCGCCGAAGAACATTTCTCTCTCTCACCGGAACCGCGACGGGCAGTCTGCTGCTGCGGCCATCCGCGCAGATCTTTTCCCGCTCTCTGCTCCGAAGCGAAAACCGGGAGAGCGACCTGCTGATCGATCTGGTCGATGCCGCGATGACGCAAGGAGCCGAATATGCCGACGCCCGTCTGCTGTCCACTCGAGCGCAGACGGTGCAATTGCGCAAAGACGTCGTCGCGCAACTCACCGATGTCGAAGATCGCGGCTTCCTGCTTCGGGTGTTCAAGAATGGCGGATGGGCGAGCAGCGCCATCAGCGGCGCTGTGGAGATACATCCGCGGCATGTGGCACGCCAGGCGCTGCAGTCCGCACTGACAGCATCGCAACTTTCGCCTGTCCCCTTCGATCCGATGCATCGGCCCGAGCAGCTCACCGCCGCGTACGCCACTCCCATGGAGCGCGATCCCTTCGAGGTGCCGCTGCAGGAAAAAATCGATTTCCTTCGCGAAATAGCCACCGCGCCTCTCACCGTGCAGCAAATCCCGCATACGGTGGCGAATCTCTTCCTCAACAGGACAGACAGCGATTTTTTCAACAGCACGCAAACCCGCCTGCGACAGACCACGACAAGCCTGTATCAGAACTATGCGCTGACCGCCTTCAGTCAGGCACTGAAACGCATGGATTCCCGCAGCAGTCCGCGCGAAGCCAAGGCCGGCGGCTGGGAATTGCTGAAGGAATACTCGCGCAGCGAACTCGACACGCTCATTCAGGACGTGATGAAAAAACTGCAAGCCGAAGCACTCGCAGAGGGCTCCTTCGATGTCGTTGTGGATCCGACGGTCATGTGGGATTTGATCACCGACACACTGCTCCCGCATCTGGACGCTCGCCGCATGCTCGAACGCGACGGCGCGCGACCGGGAGGCAGATGGTTGACGCCGGACATGGTCGGCGCAGCACAGATCACGTCACCCGCTCTTACGCTGGGCTGGGACAACACTCTCCCGGGGGGACTTGCGACCTGCGGTTGGGATGACTCGGGACGACCCGCGGACAGCGGAACCCTGATAGATCAGGGGAAACTCCTTCGCATCGTCGGTTCGGATGAAATCGGCGGTGTACCGGCGCATCTTGCTCATACGCGCTCGAATAGCTGGCGGCAGCCGCCGCACTGCTCCATGCCCAACATCGTGCTGAAAAGCGGTGGGACGAAGACGCTGCAACGCCTGATCGAGTCGGTGCCGAATGGTATACTCATCCGCGGCCGTGGAAGTATTATCACGAATCCGCAACGCACCATCGCGCGCATCCGACCGCAGATGGGTTGGCGTATCCGTGCCGGAGAGGTCACGGACATGGTACGGGATTTCGAAATTGAGGTCCCCGTGGAGAAGCTCTGGAACAGTCTCGGTGAGACGGGCGGCCCGCTGACGGCGATCACCGCGGGCGAATTGTTTCCGGAGCGCTGCTACCCACTGTGGACGCAACCCTTCTCCGTATCCACCCCGGCGGCACTGTTCCGCGCCCTTCCAGTGTACTCTTCAACCGAGAATGCATCATGACGCGCACCGACACCGAGCAACTGCTCTCCCGCATCATCAACCGCTCGAAAGCCGAGGAAACCTTCGCGGTACTTCGCGGGACCAACGCCACCACGCTGCGCTTCGCAGACTCGCTCCTTCTGCCGCCGTTGCAGCTTTCGGACCGGATAGTGCAGATCAGCATCAGGCGCGGAAAAAAATATGCCTCCACCACGCTCACCGCCTTCGATGACGCGTCCGTGGACCGGTGTTTCTCCCGTCTCGAAGACATGCTCCCACAGTTCACCGAAACGGATACCATTATCCCCTTCCCGGAAACGCGCCTCGTTCTCGAAGCACCGCTCTTTCATCAGCGGAACGAGGATATTGCACCGGAGTGGCGAAACGCAGCCGCGGAAAAGATGCTCGATACCTTCCGCACGGCGGCCCTCTCGGTAAGCGGCAGTCTCGTGACCAGCGACTCGGTACTGGCTGTCGCAACCTCGAACGGACTGTTTCTTCATCAACCGTCTTCGCTCATCCACGGTGATGTACGGGCGTACTCCGGCGATGGCTTGCAGACGTCCTCCGCGCGCGTGTACCGCCACCGTCTGGACACGTTCGATGCGGCCGCTTTCGCGACCCATGTACGGGATCGCTGTTTGCTTTGGAAGCATCCCGCGGATATCAAAGCCGAGCGCATCACGACCATTTTCTCACCGCATGCCTTGGCGGACTTGCTCATGCCCCTGTTGCAGCAATTTTCCATGCGCGCCGTGCAGGACGACAAAAGCTTCCTGCGCCGCCTGGACGGTTCGACCTTCGTCGGTTCGAGAATGTTTGCGAAGGGTGTGCATCTGCGTTCCGATCCGTTCGATCAGGAAGTCCCGTCGCTGCCGTTTACCATGGAGGGCAATGAGGTCAAAGCCGTCACGTGGGTGCGCGACGGCGTCATCGAGAATGTGGCCGAGGGCAGATATGATACAGCGGGAAGCGTCCGCGACGTCCGTCCCCTGCCGACGAATCTCATCATGGAGGGTGGCGACGCGCAGATCGGGGATTTGATCAAGAAGACCAAACGCGGTTTGCTCGTGCACGGCTTCGCCTCACTCGGGATGGTAGATCCCAGGAACTGCCTTCTCTCAGGCTCCACCCGCGACGGCGTGTTTCTCATCGAGAACGGGAAAATTTCCAAAGCTGTGAAAAACCTTGTGCTCCGCGAAACCCCGGTGTATCTGCTCAAGGAGGTCCTCGACATGTCCGTGCCCGAGGTGGTTTCTCCGTCGGGCTCCTATTTTCCCATGCGCCTCCCTTCGCTGCTCGTCAAGGACGTCATGTACACGCAAGCGAGCGGCGTGATCTGATTATTCCTTATTCAGCGCGGCGAGCAGTTCGGAGATCAGCAGGCCGGCGAACATCAGCGACGCCCCGACAACCTCGATGGTACTCATGGTTTCACCCAGTGCGAAATACGCCATGACGGCGGCGAACACCGGTTCGAGGGAAAAGATGATAGCGGCCTTGGTCGGTGTGGTCTCGCGCTGATATTTCGATTGCACGAAAATCGCAATGGTGGAAGCGAAGAAGGCCAGATACAGCACCGCTCCTATCGCACCAGCGGAAAACACCGCCGGACCTCCGCCGAAGAACGGTGCAAGCACAAAACCGATCACCGCAGTCACGACAAACTGATAAAATACGATCTCGCGGTCGAAGCCGTTTTTCGTAAACACGTCGAGATACACGATGTAAAAGGCGAAAACAACGGCACAAAGCAACACCAGCAAATCACCCTGATTGAAGGTGCTGTCGGTGGGATTGGTGAACAGGTACAGCCCGGCTGCCACGATGAGTACACCAAGGATGTTTCCCCACGACGGCATGCGTCGCTCGATGGCCAGTTGCAGCAGCGGTGTAAAGACGACCATGGTCCCGGTGAGGAATCCGGCTTTCGACGCTGTGGTCTGCACGAGTCCGATGGTCTGCAACGCGAAACCGCCTCCGAGCAGCGCACCCAGTATCAACCCGGCTTTGAGTGAGGCCCTGGTAGTTGTCCGTATGTCCCGGAAGGTGTAGATTCCAACCATCAGGGCCGCGAGTGCGAAGCGCGCACCCTGCAACACCATAGGCGGCAGATCGTTCAGCGTGTATTTCGTCACGCTGAAGGTGGACCCCCAAATCAATGTAATCGCGATGAGAAATCTGTCTGCTCTCGGAAATATCGGACTGCCGCTCTTGTTGGCCTGCATGTTCTGTGTGTGCTCCATGTGGGGATGCGGCGGCGGGGAAACACCCCGGCTGCCGGAAGAGAAGTTCGAGCAAATATACGGCGATATCCTCTTTCTGGGAGAATTGCACCGCGAGGACACGCTGGCCATGCGCAAGGCGGTGGACTCGCTGCTCAAAGCGCATAACACCGACAGCACGGCTCTGCTCGCCACCGCGCGCGAGCTCGCCGACGACAGCGGCGCGCTCAACTCCATCTATCGCAATCTGATTCTCCGCTTCGAAACGCTTTCCATGCCGGACAGCTCGAAAGATGTCCCCGAATGGGACAGGCCGAACTGAAGCACCTTCTCAGGCTGCTCTCCCCCGCTTCTCTCAACATCAGCTTCGTTCGAGTCCGTATTTCTTGATCTTGGAATAAAGATGGCTGCGCTGAATGCCGAGTTCATCCGCTGTGCGGCTGATGTTCCAGTCATAGCGATCGAGCTGCCGTTGAATGAACAACTTCTCGGCCCTGTCCTTGAACTCCTGAAAATTCATGTCCATCGGAAGAGCGTCGTCCGCCGGGGTGACGCTACCCAGAACGTAGCGCCCCACGTCCGCGCTGCCGATATGCTGTGCAACCATGATCACGAGTCGCTCCACGGCGTTGCGCAATTCCCGCACGTTACCCGGCCATTGCATGGCACACAGCCGCTCCATTGCGGCATCGTCTATGCTCCGTTCGGGAAGTTTATTCTTTTTGCAGGATTCGCGGAGGAAATGCCGGACGAGGTCGGGAATGTCTTCCCGACGGTCGCGCAACGGGGGCACATGAATCGGAATGACGTTCAGGCGATGGTATAAATCCTCGCGGAAGCGTCCTTCGCGAATTTCCGTGAACAGATCCTTGTTCGTGGCGGCCAGCACGCGCACGTCCACCGAAATTTTCTTGCCGCCTCCCACGCGCTCGAAGGTGCCTTCTTCGAGAATGCGGAGTACCTTTGCCTGTGCCGGCAGACTCATGTCTCCGATTTCATCGAGAAACAGAATACCGGCGTCGCTCTGCTCGAACTTGCCGATGCGCTGCGCCGTGGCTCCTGTGAACGATCCCTTTTCGTGACCGAACAACTCGGATTCGATCAGTTCATGCGGAATGGCGGCGCAGTTGACCTCCACCATGTCTTTGCCGGCACGGGTGCTCTGCCGGTGGATCGCGCGCGCCACGAGTTCCTTTCCTGTTCCGTTCTCTCCGGTGATAAGAACATACGCTTCGGTAGGTGCAACGCGCGCTATCGTTTCCTGCAATTCACGCATCACGCGTGAGCGACCAATGATCTCGCCGGATGGTTCGATCTGACTGCGCATCTCGCGATTCTCGCGAAGCAATGACGTCTGTGTAATCGCGTTGCGCAGCGTGATGAGAATTTTTTCCCTGTCAGGCGGCTTGGTCAGAAAATCGAACGCGCCTTTGCGCGTGGCCTCCACAGCCGTTTCGATGCTCCCATGCCCGGTGAGCAGAATCACCGGAAGCGTCGGATTACTCTCACGAAGACGTTCCAATGTTTCCATACCATCCATACCCGACATTTTGATGTCGAGAATCACGGCATCGGGTGATCGCCGCTGCACCGCCGCGAGCGCTGCGGGACCGCTGTCTGCATCCTCCACGTCAAAACCTTCGTACTCGAGCGTCATTCGCAAGGTCTCGCGTATGCTCTGTTCATCGTCAACGATCAGGATGCGTGCTGCTTTCATTGTTTTTTGACCAATGGTGAAAAATGTCCGATGGGCGTACGGCCCGCTGCCGCTGAAGTTGCATGGCGAAGACTATGCCCATGCGGTTGACCATGATGTCGCGGTCGTCGTGAAAGCCTTCGAGCTTGAACACCTGCTCGAACCACTCCACACCGTAACCGAGGACGTCAGCCAACGAGGGTTCATTCACGACGGTTTGCAGATATGCCGAGCCGAAAAAATGCGGCAGCTTGTCGCGATCCAGCGAAGGCGGCGTATCGGGCAGCAGCAGACCAGGCAGATTGGCCAGCCGTCGCTGAAAGTCGCTCCTGCTCTCTGTGGAAACCGGTACGGTAATCGTCCAACCGAGCAGCGGTACCACCGCCGGAAAGCGATGATACGGCAAGGTGGCCCAGGTGAGCGCCAGCAGCGCCGCTTGTATGTCGCCCTCCGCGAGATACACCGCGTGATCGAACAACGCGTCGAGCAATCTCAGATCTCTCTCCTGCGTTCTGGGCTCCGTCAGCTCGAGATCGGTGATGTATCCCCGCAGTTCGTACATGATTCCCAGCGGCTCCGGCAGCAACGCCCTCCGTAACATCGCCCAGATGCCCGGGAAGGGGACGTCGCCGACCCGTTCGCCGAGCGATGGGATTGCGTCTTCGGCTGGGACACGCTGCGCCGACGCGGGCGCAACGAACAACAACGGGAGTACGACGACAAGGCGGAATGTACCGGTCCGGAGCGCCCCCTGCCGTGTCTGGCCTCGCCGCATCAGGTCTGAATCACTCCCGGATTGAAAGGGCGCAGTTCCGGATTGCAGTCCGCGGCGTCTATGCACGTCGAGATCACAGCGCGCGTATCCACGGGATCGATGATGCCGTCCACCCACAGCCGGGCTGCGGCATAGTAGGGGCTGGTCTGCGCGTCGTAACTTTGCTGAATGGTTTTCAGGAGTTCCTGCTGCTCTTCCTCGGTGATGCTCCGGCCGCTGTGCTTCATTTGGGAGAGACGGATTTCCAGCAGGGTCTTGCTCGCCTGCGCTCCGCCCATAACCGCGATTTGTGCCGTGGGCCAGGCGAAGATGAAACGCGGATCGTAGGCCTTGCCGCACATGGCGTAGTTGCCCGCTCCGTAGCTGTTGCCCACGACGATGGTGATTTTCGGCACCACGCTGTTTGCGACCGCATTGACCATCTTTGCGCCGTCCTTGATGATGCCGCCGTGCTCGGCGCGGCTGCCTACCATGAATCCGGTGACGTCCTGAATAAACACCAGCGGAATGCGCTTCTGATTGCAGTTCATGATAAATCGTGTGGCCTTGTCCGCGCTGTCGCTGTAAATCACACCGCCGATCTGCATTTCGCCTTTGCCGTTTTTCACGATGGTGCGCTGATTGGCGACGATGCCCACCGCCCAGCCGTCTATGCGCGCGTACGCGCACACCAGCGTCTGTCCGTAGTCCGCCTTGTATTCGATGAATTCCTGATCGTCCACGATGCAGGCGATCACATCCTTCATGTCGTAGGGACGAGCCCTGTCTTTCGGTACTATGCCATACAGATCCGAAGCAGGGCGTGCGGGATCCACCGCCGCAATGCGATTGTACCCGGCGCGCGGCCGGGCGCCGAGTTTGGAGACCAGATCGCGGTATCCCCGGAGGCAACTCGGGTCGTCGGGCATGCGATAATCGGTGACGCCGCTGACCGAGCTGTGAACGTTGGCCCCGCCGAGACTCTCATTGTCTATCTCTTCGCCGATGGCGGATTTAACGAGGTGTGATCCGGCGAGAAACACCGAGCCCGTTCCCTCCACAATCATGGCCTCGTCGCTCATGATGGGCAAATAGGCCCCTCCCGCGACGCAATGGCCCATGATGGCGGAAATCTGCGGGATGCCCATGGAGGACATGATGGCATTGTTGCGGAAAATTCTTCCGAAATGCTCCTTGTCGGGAAATATTTCGTCCTGCAGGGGCAAAAACACACCGGCCGAATCCACGAGGTAGATGATGGGCAGGCGGTTTTCCATGGCTATTTCCTGCGCGCGCAGATTTTTCTTGGCGGTGATGGGAAACCAGGCGCCGGCTTTCACGGTGGCGTCGTTGGCTACCAGCACGCACAGACGACCGTGAATGTACCCCAGCCCGAACACCGTCCCCGCCGAGGGCGCGCCACCGTACTCGTTGTACATTTCCCAGGCGGTGAACAGCCCGATTTCCATGAAGGGCGAGCCCGTATCGAGCAGCGCGTCGATGCGTTCACGTGCCGTCAGTTTTCTCCGGGAGTGATGTTTTTCTATGGCCTTCTTGCCTCCTCCCAAACGTACATGCTCCTCCCGCGCATGCAGCACGCGCAGCAGATTCTTCATGGCGTCTTCATTGACCAGGGCGGCTTCGTCGATACGGGCGGATCGTGCATCCTGCATGGATTTTTCCATCTGTGGAACGTCGTTGAAAATACTCCACCGCAGGTCGAGAGACAAACGGACGTGCGAAGTACTACGAAATGGCGGTGCGACCTTTGTCCGCATTCGTACACGGGCCGACGCGGATTGGGGACGGATTCATGCGAAAAGATTTCCCCGAGTTCTCAATGCGAAAAGCTTCGGGGTGCCGCCATACAAACATACTCCGCGTAACCCCTTTCATTTCCGCCTGGCCCCCTTCTCCGAATGCGTTGAGGCTGTGTCTCCGGGGGGGATTGTACTTGCTTGAATCTAAACGAGACAAGGATGGTCGTAATTACTTGACATTTGCAAAATTATATTGTAACATAGCTCCCACGGAAGACATCGGAGTCCCATAACCGGAGAAAAAGGTGCATGGGTGCGCGTTTCCCTGAATCCCGTCAATAGTCGCTTGTGTTCAGAGTTGTCCGCGTTCCGTACTCTTGCCGCCTTCGGAGGTAGTCGCTGATACTGCGGTACACGCCTGTACCGTGTTACATATCACGTTCATGGAGGACCTTGTTATGGAGCTGTACCACCCACCCACCCACCCACCCACCCACCCACCCACCCACCCGTCCGGACAACTGAAGGGTATCGGCAACGCCCAGCGCGAGCATTGCCGTCGGGGCAAGCGAAATGCGCAATATAAGCCGGGAGACGCGCGTGTCAAAGATATATCGCATTCCCCGGTCTTGCTTTTTATTGCGGTCTGCCTGCTCGCTACCATCATGGTTGGGACGGTGCATGCGCAGCAAACCATGATGCTCATGACACACGAAGTCGAGGTTGTCTGCCAGGGGGTACCCGGAGATAACGTCAGCATCAGCGCTGAGGCGGACGGAGATGTGTATGGCGCAAATTTCAGGTTGTTGGATTCCGGCGATCCCAACAACTACAAGTACTTTTACAGCGATCAGAGCAGCGCCTTGAGTAACGGACAGAATGTGGATCAATTACTCTGGGATTTCACCGACGACAATACGGCGGGTGCGGGAAAATTGATGTACGGGTTCTATGAATTCACTGGACCCAATGACACCAAATGCTACCTTAATTACCTGCACTGTTATGCCGGCGGCCCGGATGTCCAATTGCGGTTCTCCTATTCCGGAGGAGTGTACTCATGGGCCTGGAACGACGGAGGCAACTGGGTCACCTTCACCAACCTCAACCTCTGGGAAATCACAAATGAGAGCCGGGATGTGAGCTGTTTCCAGGTTGACGTTACCTTGCAAAATGTGTTCCATCTCAAAGCGGGAGGTACACGCAACGATTATGGTTCAATCTTTGTGGACAACATCTCCACCTCCTACCCTTCTCCATCCACGGTAGAATTCGATCTGGAGTCCAATCACGACTCCTGGCCCAGTCTCAACATCACCAACGCGGTCGAATCAGGTGTGATTCACAAGTTCCATGACTGGAATGGCTACGAAGTCTACCACAATGTCATTCACAACTGGGACGCAACAACGATTACAAAAGTAGACGCCAACCACAAACATACCTCCGGGGGGCTGGGCAAAGTACGCTTCGACGGCACTCCGTCCACCTCCACAGTGGAAATGCGTGATCCATGGAAAGTTGTATGGCCGCAAAATGATCGGCCGTACTCGGACTTCGACTTCCATCAGATAAGCTTCCCGTACAATGGCTACAACTTCAAGAATGTTGCGGGAATGGGAGGACTGTTTGACGGCGAGGACCCAACAAGCCCAGCTCATTCGTACTTCTCCATACGCACTCCGGAATATCTCGAATGGAACGGTTCCTCCTGGGTACTCGCGCAGGCAAGCAACTTTCCGGCTGTCGGTGATGCGATGCACTGGAAGTTCCGGGGCACCCCGAACGAACACGACATCATGACCTACGCTCCGGTAAATCAGAGTCATGTTGTCTCCGATTATGTTACGAAGGACCTTGTTCTTCAGACTGAAGAAACGGATGTGCTCGTCGAGTATAAAACCCATCTTCTGTCCAGCACCCCTGTGCAATTCGGCAGCGCATCGGGACCTCTCGGCGCCAATTCGCAACGTCAGGTAGACATGATGAGCAACGACGGCTATGTGGCCGTGTATGAAAGCAATGAGTATATCTGGCTCATGCGCAGCGCTCCCGATCCCGTGCAGTGGGAGTGGGAACTGCCACTTGGCCCGGGAATCCGACCTTCTCTGTGGGCAGTCGGCGACTCCGCTTACGTGAGCTGGATACACGACGGCAGGATTCAGGTCGGGAAATACCACGCCGGGCAGTTCAACATGCTCGAAACCTGTACACTGATCAACTACGAACCGGCGGACCATGCCTACCCCGTCGTGGCGTATATCGAAGACTTCGTTTGCCTGGTGTATGAGGCTCAGGGCAGGACAGATTTGTTCTACGTGGTCATTCAAAACGATACCTGGTATGACGAAGGCATAGTACCCGACGCCCTATCATCCGGCATATCCTGCCTGACTCCGAGCATGACAACGAGCCCGGGTGGATTTCATCTTGCCTGGCGAGAAGGTGACGATATAGCCACCCGGACAATGACGGTGCAGACGTGGACAAACCCTCCACAGATCGCTTTCGACGCACCAGAGCTGCTTCCGCGTTACAACGAGTGGTATGTCGGTGCGCCATCCATCACGAAGTATCATTTCGATGCGCAGCCACCGAATGACATCCTTCGGGTCGTAGCCGCCCCATCGCGGGGATCCTTCGGAGACGCCAAGATCAACATTTTCAGTATGGACGTGAGCCTTACCTGGTCGCCCATGCAGTCCTTTTTCGGCAACTACTACACGAATGACATTTGGGCTCCCTCGCTTTCGTCTATCGATCGCGATCCATGCGCGGCGGCATACGACAACGTACGGTGTGCCTTCAATGTCGCCGACCTGACGACAAATCCGGTCTCGTATTCCACCCGCGCAGTGGGTGTGAATTGCGGCACATGGCAAGTGAACGACCCACAGGTGTCACAGGCCACACATCCCACTCTCGTGGCTTTTCCGCCAGAGAATATGGGTCTGGAACTCTACATCGATCTGGCGTCGAATGATGTACCCACTCCATTAGCAAGCACGTGCAAGCAGATCGGGAGCACACGCAACGCACTGAACAAGGCCTCCGCCAGCAACGATCTTCTCGCTTCACGGGTGCTGTGGTTGCGGGAGGATACAGCATGGGTTGGGCTCGGTCTCGGTAACATGCTTATGCAGCGCCCAACAGGAGATGAACCGATAGACTGGCATCAACTCCCGAAACCGGGCACGGCCATTTCGCCGGCCGGAGTTGGCTCCTACATCCTCTCCGATGAGTTTGTACCCAACGCACAATCCGTGCTGCGATACAGCATTCTGCGCGAGAGACTTGTGACACTCGGCGGTCCCGACGTAGATGCCGTATACATCGAACTGCTCGATGCGGGAACGGGCAATGTGCTCGAAATCATTGAAAACATCGATCCATCGGCGTTACAGGTTGGAAGAAACATCACTACAGTGTACAAATCGTTGCAGTCGTATTCCGACAGAAATGTTCGTCTCCGCATGCGTCCGCTGTTCAATGTATCAGCGCCTGAATTTGCCGTGGCGGACTACTACAACATCGAGCGGGATTCTACCGTTGTCTTTCCGAAGGCGCAAAGCGAGTCCGAGATGCATGTCGCGACTCCCGAAGCTTCGGATATTCGCCTGGAACAGAACTATCCCAATCCGTTCAATCCCGTGACAACGTTGCGCTATTATCTCCCCCGCTCCTCATTCGTTACGTTCAGGGTGTACGACAATCTCGGAATCATCGTGACGACGTTAAAGGAAGGTGACTGCGAAGCGGGTTCGCATAGCGTTACCTTTGATGCAAGGGGTCTGGCCAGCGGCAACTATATAGCGAAGCTTACGGTTGACGGCTACTCGGTGATGCGGCGCATGACGCTTCTGCGCTGAGTGATTTATCCGGCAACATGAACCTGACACGTATCTCATGACGTCAAACTCCTGGATTCCGGTTGTAGTACCGGAGTCCAGGAATATTACACAGATAATTCGGGCGGATTACACAATGAGACGCAACATACATTCTCCAAGTCGTTACGACGCTGTAGTTTGCAACTATATGCGCCGGCAGAGCTCTTTGCCGCATGTTTTCGGGATTTGCTTCATATACGCAATAATCGTATCTCTTATTGGATGCGATGATGCACCCGATACACCTTTACCGAACACACCTCTCGATAATCCCACAATTCAATCCGTTGACACCACATCTCATGAATACACCTGGAAGACCTGGCACTTCGGGGATACACCAACGAGCCACTTGCAATCGGTGAGTGCCATTCACGACGATTTAGCCATCGCGGTAGGTTATATAGTCTTCCGCAATACCGACACCACGAAAAGCGGCCGATGGTCAAGCTATAATGCGATGAAGTGGGATGGCGCTGAGTGGCGTCCATTCACAGTGCTGAGGCAATCGATACACGACGCTGAACCAAGAGGAGGAATAAAGAGATACGACACCGCTTATGTAAGCGCTCGCGCAACACAAGAAAGCGTATGGGGAGAGGCACCAAACAATTGGTCCTTTTATCCTAGTGCGAACTACTGGGATGGTACGACATGGGTAACTGAACGCTTCTTCTATCGCAGTGACAGCGTTAGCATATTTCGGTTCTGGGGTCCTGAGCGTGATCGCTGGTACTGGGGTGTCAACGGGTATATCGTTCACGGAAGCGGCCGGAACTTTAAAATCCAGCATCGAGTGGTGTATGATGAAATCCGCGGTGTTGCGGGTAACAAGGACGAGGCCTGGGCTGTCGGCATTGGTTATCCCTTATGGTCGAATCCCTTCGTGTTGCACTACAAGTACGGAACCTGGCAAAAACTTGATTTTCACCTCGCCTCTTCTCTAAATTCCACCGAGGCAGTCTGGTCGGATGACATCGGCGCAAACCCCGGCGGCTGCGTGGTCATGGTCGGAAGCCATATCATACTCTATGATAGTACCTGGCAAAATGTTACCAGACCGCTGGGGCCCTTAAAGCTTCCGCACACTCGTTCCTTCCGCTGCGTGCATGGCACGGGACGGAATAACATCTGGGTCGGCGGCGATCGCGGCGTGGTGGCGCATTACAACGGGAAAAGTTGGCGGCATTACCCTGAACTGGACAACGAGGACATATCGTACTACGGCGCCTGGGCAACCAAAACCAGGGTTTTTCTGGTCGGTAAAGAAGGATACCAGGCCGTTATTACCGTGGGAACGCGTGTGAACAAATAATACGCGTCCGACGGATCAGTGCAGGACCGTTGCCCTTGATTTTCTATGCAGGATATCGGATATTTCGGTTTATTATTACGCACACGACGGAGGTGACATGACCAAATCGTTCATAGGTGTTTGCCTGATACTCCTCGTTGCCGAAACCGCTACGGCGCAAACGGGAGCTTTCCAATCCAATCCGGTATTTACCGGCGGAAATATGGAGTTCCATGTATCCCTCAGGGGGCAGCTCGGTCACGACACCACACGCGGCGGGCATGGAATAGTCTGGCCCGCAAGCGGGGTCTCCTCCCTCTCTTCGCGCGGCTTGTGCTTCTCCTCCACACCGGTGCTCCTCGGTCTCGTTCGGGACGGATATCGCGTCGCCGCATCATTTGAGAGGGATGCCTTTCTCCCCGGTCCCATCATCGACGGGCAGCCGGTTGCCAATCCTTTCGACGCACGCTTCCGCGCCTACACCATCGAAGAGGGCGATATCGCGGCAATCGATTACCGCGAATGGCCCGCCGAACTCGGCGCGCCCGTGAACGCCGATGGCTCCCCACTGTTCTATGGCCGCAAGCAGATGTTCTGGGTGATGAACGATCTCGATGCGGACGCTCTGTCGAAGAGCACAGGCACCCCTCCGCTGGGTGTGGAAATGCGTTGCCTGCTGTACGAACCCTGGCCGGGCATGGCAAGAGAGAATACGCTGCTGCTGCAGGTCACCTATATCAACCAAGGCTCCGAACGTATCGAAGACGCACTGCTGGGCTATTACATGGATATGGACGTGCGCAACGGTACGCAAAACCTAGCTGGTACGGATTCGCTCCGAGGCATGGCCTGTGTGTACGACGCAGGACTGAATACCACCGGGAACGGCATGCCCACCGCCTTCGGGCTCGTGATGCTTCAAACGCCTGTCTTGCCCGCGCCTGGTGAGAAGGCGCGCTGGAATGACGGATGGCGCGAAGGATACCGCAACGGTCCCGTCGGCGCCGCCGTACTGCCGACGAAGTCCTCCCCGGCCGCTATACGCGATCCCAGGCAAGGCGAAGGGGGCGATCAATGGCTGGCTCTGATGCAGGGCCGCGGCACGGGTGGCGTTCGTGTCCTGAATCCGCTCACAGGCCTGCCTTCTGCGTTCTGGGTGTCCGGCGATCCCGTGAGCGGTACCGGCTGGCTCCCATCACATGGCATCGACCTCGCCACGGGCCAGAACCTGGGGCAGCGAGTGTCGGACGTGCGTGTCATGCTATCCTCCGGCAAAATCGATCTCGCTCCCGGCGATACGCAGCAGGTGACCTATGCCTTTGTCGCCGCGCGCGGGGCATCGCCCGCCGCTGCAATCGCCGACCTTCAGCACCGTGTGGATTTCCTTCGCGCCGATTTCATGAAAACTCCGCTTGCCGCCGCGTACAGAGATGCTTCCATCTCTCTGGACACCTCCCCAGAGGGAAACACCCGCATTCACGCATCCGCCCTCATGGCCGGCATCGATGCGGAGATGCGTGTCGAAATCACCGACGCGCGCGGAGCGCTGCTCCGGTCGGCTCCCCTCGCGCGCCAGGCCTCGGGTTCTGATTGGGCTTACAGTGCTGTCGTCACGATGCCGGAACTCCGTCGCGAAGGCGTCAACGCCTCCTTCATCGCCGAAGCCAATGGTGAAATTCTCCGCATACCCGGACGAGTATCCATTCCGATCGGCGGCACGCTGGAGCTGGACGGCTTCAGCATGCTCGAGGAAGGCGACGGCAATAACAGGGTCGCGCCGGATGAAGACGCGAAATGGTTTCCCCTCATCCATAACCGAACGCCCTTCGATTACTCTCTGTACGCGCAATCCTACGACTTGCCGAATTCCGTTTGGTTGCATGTAAGCGGTATCCCCGCAAACAGCACGGTGCCTGAGGTGTCCGGCCCCTGGCAATGGCTTCCGGCCTGGGGATACTGCTCCGTCTGGAATCCCGGCTTGATCAGCGCGACAGGCAGCCTGCGCTACGATTACGATGTGTATGACCCGGCATGGAATTCCTGGTGGAATCGCGCATCAATCGTGCCGACCGACACCATCGCACAGGAATGGTACGACGCTCTCATGACGCAAGTCGCCGGAAGCTCGGACGAACGACCGGGTGTTCGCATCATCGACAAGGCACTGCTGCAAGACCGCTGGTATGTCGCGACCGTCGGCGGCAGCGGCTGGGAAAGGACGCTGTCACTGCGCGATTCCCTCTCCGAGCACCTGTACGTGCATCCGTATGGATTGGACCATTTCAACGGAGGCATTCCTGTGACCGATGGATTCAGAATGGTCCGCGGCACCATCACGAGTTACGACAAGAACCGCAACACCGTGACCGCCGCCGATCGCTTCATCTTCAATCCGCGGCATGTGCTGCTGGGCCGCAGCCGCACGCCGAGTCCGTCGCTGTCCATGAGCGAACCAGGACCGCAACCATTGACCGACTGGTCAGCGACCTATCTCGACCTTCCCGAAGAATCGCAACTCCGCGTCGAGGTCTACAACGCCGTCGGGCAGCGCGTCAAAGTACTGCGAAACGAATACGCGCAAGGAGGCCGCCATCTCCTGATCTGGGACGGCTACTGGGCCGACGGCCGTCCTGCTGACACGGGCATGTACCTTCTGCGCGCCGTGACGAAGAGCGGCGAAGTAACAAGAAAGATTATGGTGCTGCGGTAGGTGTGTATCGTTAATCGTGAAACGTGAATCGTTAATCATTCCACCTGAGGCGGATAAATCGTAAGTCGTCCCGCCTGAGTGTGCCTACCGATCCGCCGGGGCGGACACCGGCCCATTTCGTAAGTGACATCATCGCACACCAGTACGTGCCAGCAAACCTCGTCATGCTGAGGGCTGCGACAGCACGGATATTGCTTAAAAACCCGATGTCAGCAGAGCAGCGTCTCGAAGCATGATTCTTTCCGTAACGTAATCAGAGCCCCACTTCCATAAGATGTCATTAACCTGATGAGCTGGGGTGCAGGTGGCGCGTGCTCGCGAGTCCCCCGGATGTGGTTGGGGGGGTACACTCCAGTGTCGTCCTTCGGACTCAGAGTGCGGGTGGGTTGAGCGCATCCCCCAACTGTCGTTGGGCGTTATAGGAGGTGTCGTCCTTCGGACTAAGTTATCGGGTCGGTTGCGCGTGGCCCCCAACTGACGTTGGGGTCGAAGACTCGCCATGGCGAGCTTAAGGGAAGTGTCGTCAGCCTCAATGTGCCCACCAGTCCGTGGATAAATCGTACATCGAAAATCGTAAGTCGTAAATCCTCCTTGTCTCTGCCCGGGTGGCATCGTATTTTTCGATACACTACCACCTGAGGCCATTCAGGGACAAAGGAACTTCATGGATCGCGGGCTCGCTCAACCCATCGTCAGCGTCAGGAATCTCACGGTTTCTTTCGAAACCCACGAGGGGAAAGCCGACGTCGTGCAGAACGCCTCGTTCGAGCTGTATCCCGGTGAAACTCTCGGGATAGTAGGAGAATCCGGCTGCGGAAAAACGGTGACCGCGCTCGCCATTATGCGGCTGATTCGCCCGCCAGGGGAAATCCGTTCGGGAGAAATCGAGTTCAAAGGGCAGGATTTGCTCACCCTGCCGGAGCGTCAGATGCGCGCAATCCGCGGCCGGGAGATCTCGATGGTGTTTCAGGAACCCATGACCTCACTCAATCCGGTGTTCACCATCGGTGATCAACTTCTGGAAGTGCTGCTGTTTCATGAAAGGATTTCGTGGAACGAGGCCTACGGCCGCTGTCGGGAGCTGTTGTTCCGCGTGGGACTCCATCACCCTGATACGGTCATGCTCTCGTACCCGCATCAACTTTCCGGCGGCATGCGGCAACGGGTCATGATAGCCATGGGACTTGCCTGCAACCCGCAGGTTATCATTGCCGATGAGCCCACAACCGCCATAGACGTCACCGCACAGTCGCAGGTGCTTGGTCTTATCAATCAACTCAAGCTCGAGTTCCGTATGGCGGTGCTGCTCATTACCCACGATCTGGGCGTCGTTGCGCAGACCTGCGACAGAGTCGCCATCATGTACGCCTCGCGGATAGTGGAAACCGGGACGGTGCGCGATATTTTCCATCACCCGCGCCATCCCTACACCATCGGGCTGCTCAAATCCATCCCTTCGATGCACTTACGCGGCGAACGTCTCAACATCATCCCTGGGCAGGTCCCCCGCCCCACCATGTATCCCGCCGGATGCAATTTTCATTCGCGCTGCGACTTTGCCACCGAGACGTGCATCCAACATGAGCCGGAGTTGCGACCCCTCGCCGGAGGGCAGCAGGTCGCCTGCTGGAACTGGGCGGCCGTCCCTGCTTTCAAGCGACCATCCCGTGCTCCGATCGGCATTTCTCCGGTTGCAGGCGGGGATGCAATTATGCCTTGATTTCCTGCGTGATTTGCCGTAACCTGTAAGATTGACACGGTGTCATCTTACAAAGATGCATACCATCAAATACTCGACATTGACAGCCCATTTCCACGTACCATCCCCGAGGTCTCAATGAGAATCCTGTTCCTGGGTTTTCTCCTTCTCCTGAACTTCTTTCAGGTACCTTTTGCGTCTGCGCAGCATGATCATAACGCAGATGAAGGCATAGCCGTCCGTCTACCGGAAGAGTCGTTCCTGCTTACATCCTCCCATGTACAGGAACGTCAATCTTTGTCCAAGGCGCACAGCGCATTCAGTAGCTTCATTCGCTCTAACGCCGACTGGTCCTTCGATTACGATGCCCTGCGCAGAACCCCGCACCGCGCCTCGGGAAGTGGTATTCCCATCGAGGGCTTCCAGAACATTTCGCTGCTCAACGCACCGCAGGCGGGTCGTGCATTCATCCGGCAACACGCGGGCGAGTTGAACGTCAATCCCACGAACCTCCGTCTGCTGTACTCGGAGATCCTGGACGGTAAAGCGTATCAGAAATACATTCAGACGTACAACGGCATCGACGTGTTGTTCAGTTACGTGGATCTGAGAATATCCTCCACCGGACGCGTCTTCATGTTCGGTTCGGATTACCACCCGGCACTCGCCGTAAACACCACGCCGGCGGTCAGCGAAGCGGCCGCCCGGGAATTCGCCAAAGCGGGGCTTCCCTACGTTGACACGCATGAGCACATCACGGATCGCGGTCTGGTGATTCTGCCCGTGCGCTACAGCGACCGCTACGAATACCGTTTGGTGTACAATTTCGAGGTGCACAGCGGCGTCAAAGAACGCTGGGACACCTACGTGGACGCCCATGACGGCACTATCGTCTGGCGGAAAAACCTTATCCCGCATTTCGCCTGCAGCGGTCACGAAGGACCGAACGGCGTCACCAACGTGGTGAACGGCCGCATCATGATCAACATCTTTCAGGAAAGCTATGTCGAAGCACCTGTGACTGTCCCGCTCAAAAATGCCTACGTCTGGGTGGCAGGAAAGATGTACACCACCGACAGCGACGGACGCTTCACCGTGGATCTGGGTGCCGCCACGACGGGACAATTGATCACAAAATTTACCGGACCCTACGCCAACGTGCGTCGCGCAGATACGACCCGCGTCAGCGGCGGCACGCCCGTCAACGCGGTACAATCCATGACCGTCGCGGCCGGGCAGAATCTTGAAATCGTCTGGGACAACACGAATTCCGTGGCCTCGGAGCGCAACACGTTTTATCACATCAATCTCGCCAGGGACTTCTCACGCGCCCTGGATGCCGGTCCGGCCAACAATACGCTCGACACGCAGATCCCGGGTATCGTGGAGATCAACAGCGAGTGCAACGCATTCTTTGACGGACGAGGAGTGAACTTTTTCAAATCCAGCTTGTCCTGCGGCAACACCGGAGAGATTTCTTCCGTCATCCATCACGAACTCGGTCACGGCATCCACATCTGGTTGACGCAGAAGCTCATCGGACGCGCACCCGTCAACGGCGCCCTGAAGGAAGCGATTGCGGATCTCACGACCAACCTGCTGCGGGACGATCCCCGTATCGGTGTCGGCTTTCTGAAAAACGGCGCGGGCGGCGGCATCATCCGTAATTCGGACAATACACTGCGCTATCCGGAAAACGTGGTCAATGAAATTCACGACGACGGCATGATCCTGACCGGCGCGGTTTGGGATGTGCGTCGGGCAATCGGTCTCGAGCAAACAGCCAAGCTGTATCACATGGCGATGTACGGAACACCGGACGGCGCCTCCCTCGGTGTCGCGCTTGCGGATTACTTCATTGAATTTCTCGTCGCCGACGACGATGACGGCAACCTCGCGAACGGCACCCCGCATTCCGAAGCAATCATCGCCGCGTTCAATGCACATGGCATCCCGGGTTCGGCCATCAGCATCACGCATACACCGCTCGGCGACCAGAACAGCGTCACCACTCCGTACGGCATTAGCGGCAGAGCGCGCGTGAGCAACGAAATCAATCAGGAGATGATGAGCGTCACGCAGGTAGATGTCGTGTACAGCGTGGACGACTGGAAAAACACCCTGCGTTTCACGACCGCCTATGATGCGGCATCGAAAAATTTCACCGGTGAATTCCCTCCCCAGCCCGCCGGCACCATCGTACGATATTACCTCGAGGCCTTCGATAATTTCGGCACGAGCGCGAAGGAACCGATGAACGCACCGCAATCGAATTACCTGTTCCTTGTGGGCTTCGAGCAAAAATATTTCCATGACGGTGAAACGGCGGATGGCTGGTCTGTCCGCGGAGACGCCGGGACTGGGGAATGGGTGCGGGAGGATCCTGTCGGTACCTGGAACACCTCGCTCGGCACCCCGCCGGATGTCCCCTACGTTCAACCAAACGAGGACAACACTCCCGGAACCGGCAAGACGAAATGCTGGGTGACCGGTAACGCCGCCCGCGGCGCCGGACTGGGTACGAATGATGTGGACGATGGCGAAACGACCATTTTCACACGGAACTACGATATTTCGGGAATGTCGAATCCTGTGTTGCGGTATTTTCGCTGGTACAGCAACAACGCAGGCGCCGAGCCGAATTCGGACTTCTGGACGGTGCGCATCAGCAGCACATCCGGAAACTGGGGTATTCTCGAGCGTACGAAGGTCTCCGATGCCTCATGGCAGCCGAAAGTGTTCATTTTGAAGGAACACGTCAGCTTCACTCCGGATCTCGTGGTGCAATTCACTGCCGAAGATGCTGAGCCGGGCTCCCTCGTCGAAGCAGCCGTTGACGATTTCGAAATTCTGGACGTGAATCCTGCGCTCGTCAGCGTCGAAAACGAGCATGCGCTCCCGACAGGTCTCGCGCTGTCTCAGAATTATCCGAATCCCTTCAATCCATCGACAGTGATTCGCTATCAGCTTCCGACAGCGAGTATGGTCGAGCTTCGCGTGTTCAATGCTCTGGGCGTAGAAGTGGCAGCCCCTGTTCTCGGTCACCGCTCCGCGGGCACACACAGCGTCAGCTTCGATGCCGGAGAACTGCCTTCCGGTATGTACCTGTACGAGTTGCGCGCACTGGGCAGCAGACTCACCAGAACCATGCTGCTCGCACGCTGAGGCAGCAAGTTTTTCGTTACGACACCCGGAACGCCCTGTTCCGGGTGTTTTTTATTCCCGTTGATTTTTGTTCCATCGTGCGTTTTGTCTCTCGCGCCGGAATGCGTAGCTTATTCGCATGAGCAATCGATACCTCCGCAACCTGACCGCCATCCCGCTGTTGCTGCTCGCTTCCTGCGGCGGCGGCACTAAACAAGACGAAGCACAGATTCCCACCCCGATGTTCAGCCCTCCCGCTTCTCAACCCTCGTTCAGTGGCGAAACCGCTATGCGGTATATCACGGAACAGGTTACCTTCGGTCCGCGCGTTCCGGGCTCTCCCGCGCATACGGAGTGCCGGGACTACTATGTGAAGCATTTCACAGATCTTGGCTGGGAGACTTCGCTGCAGTCCTTTTCGATGCCCGGGTACGAAGGAGTGACCCTTGATCTGCATAACGTCGTCGCGCGCTTCCGTCCGGAGGTGCAGCCCCGCGTCCTGCTCTGCGCGCACTGGGATTCCCGGCCCTTTTCCGACATGGAAACGGATGAGACTCTGAAACTCCTTGCGGTTCCCGGAGCGAATGACGGAGCCAGCGGCGTTGCCGTACTGATGCATCTCGCGGAAATCCTGTCCGCCACTCCACCGCAGATCGGAGTGGATATCGTTCTCTTCGATGGGGAGGATTACGGGAAGGACGGCGAAGAAAGCATGTTCTGTCTCGGTTCCAAATATTACGCCGCATCGCTGGGGACGGAAAGCGCACCGCTCTTCGCAGTGCTGCTCGATCTCGTGGGAGACAAGGAAGCGGTGTTTCCCCGGGAGGGTTTTTCCGAGCAGTTCGCCAAGGATATCCTGGATTTGTTCTGGTCGCAAGCGGCGGCACTCGGACTGAAGCAATTCGTCAACAGCAGGCATTCCCCTATTATCGATGATCACCTTCCGCTGAATACCACAGGCGGCATTAAAGCCATCAATATCATTGACGCCTCGCTTGTCGGTCATGCCGATGCAAACGAACGCAGAAAATACTGGCACACGCAAAGGGACACCCCTGAGCAATGTTCAGCGGCGACGCTCGAGGCGGTTGGCTCCCTCCTGTTACGTGTGCTTTTCGGACTGCAACCATCCACCTGAGAACCCATGAGTACAGAACAACCGGACTATATTCGACTGCGCTTTCCCGTCAGTGAACACGACGAGCAGGTGCAGGCACTGTTGCATTCGCTCGAACCTCTCGGTTTCCTTGAGGAAGAGAGTACCTGGGAAGCGTATTTTCCCTGCGAGGCATGGGATGGAGGAATCTCCGACGCGTTCAGTGCCTCCCTGCACCGCCTCCGGCTCGATATCGTGTACGATGTGGAACGTTTCGAGAAACAGAACTGGAACAAGGAATGGGAAGACAGCATCACCCCCGTCAGGGTTTCCGACCGCATTGTCATCACTCCTTCCTGGCACACCGTTGATACGCGTGAAGATGAGATCCTCCTCGTCATTGACCCGAAAATGTCCTTCGGCACGGGTTTTCACGCCACGACACGCCTGATGCTGCGACTGATGGAGCAGACGGTACAAGCGGGCGACACTGTTCTGGATGTCGGCACGGGAACCGGTGTACTCGCCATAGCCGCCGTGAAACTGGGTGCGCAGGCAGCGGAGGGAATGGACATTGACGAATGGTCGAAGGAGAACGCCGAGGAAAACTGCATTCGCAACGGTGTGCTGTCGCAGGTACGCATACACCACGGATCGCTTGAAACAGTACACGGCCCCTATGACCTGATCCTGTCGAATATCACCAGAAACGACAATATCGAAATGCTCCCTGCATTGGCTGCCATGCTGCGGAAAGGCGGACGGATCGTGCTCTCCGGCTTCTATTCCACAGACCGGGGTGATCTGCTTTCCGCCCTCCACGACAACGGCTTCACGCTGATCGCGGAAATGGCGGAAGACGAATGGCATGCCATCAGCGGAGAAAAGGCATCATAATGAGAGTCGCGTCCATCGATATAGGAACGAACACCATTCTCATGCTCATCGCGGATCTTGCGGAGAACGGAACGCTGACCGTACTGAGCGACGAACAGCGCATCGCGCGTGTCGGCAAGGGCGTCGATAAAACCGGCGCCATCGCCTGGGAAGCGTTTTCACGGAGCGAAAGCATCCTCGAGGAGTATCTCGCCACAGCCCGTTCCATGCGTGTGGATGTGATCCGTGCGACCGGCACCAGCGCGCTGCGTGATGCGCACAATCGGGAGGACTACCTCAACTACATGCAGCAAAGGCTGGATCTTGATATAGAAATTCTGGACGGCGCCGACGAGGCATTATGGACCTACGGTGGCGCGATCTCGGGTTTCACGGAGAGGAAGGGGCGTTTTGCGGTGCTGGACATCGGCGGAGGCTCGACGGAGCTTACCAGCGGCGAGGGTTTCCGCATTATCGAACGTAAAAGTCTGGATATCGGTTGTGTCAGACTCACGGAAAAATTTCTGCCGCACTCACCGCCACGCGAACAGGAACTGCTCGCTCTCATCGATCATGTTGATCACGCGGTCAGACAATTCCCGCATTTCGATGTGCATGACACGGTTTTCGTTGGAGTTGCCGGCACTGTCACGACACTCGCGGCCGTGGAACTGGGCCTCGAGAGCTACGACAGGAACGCGGTCGCCGGATTCCGTCTGAGCCGCGAGACCATCGAGAGGCGCTACAGGCAATTCAGTGCTCTGTCGAAAGAGGAATTGCAGCATGCCCTGCGCATCGATCCCGGGCGCGCGGATATCATTCTCGTCGGCGTCGTGATCCTCCTGCGCTTCATGACAGCGCGGGGATTGCCGGACGTCACAGTATCGGAGCGCGGACTGCGTTACGGTATCGCCTTGCGTGAATGGGAACGGGAACTCGAGCGCTCTACCATGTCCTGAACGCTTCGCACAAACACCTCCGCCCCTCGTTCCACCGTTTCCGCCTCCGTGAAGGCGCCAAAGGAAAAACGCACGCTGCTGCGTGCGGAATGTTCGTCGTGCCCGATTGCACGCATGACATGAGAGGGCTCGATGCTCCCCGCCGTACACGCCGATCCGGCCGAGACGGCACATCCGCGGAGATCGAGATCCACCAACAGCATACCGCCATCGATGGGATAGTGCGCATATGGAAGCGTGACACTGACAATGTTCGGAAGCGTCCTCACACTCACGTTTTCCACGATGCCAGGCACACCGTCGCGCAGCCGTCGCAGAAGCTGCTCCCGCAATCGCACCCAGGTAGCATAACGTGTTTCGCGTTCTTCCAGCGCCAGACGCGCCGCTTCACCAAAGCCCACAATCGCCGCAACCGCCTCGGTTCCACCCCGACGTGCACGCTCCTGAGCCCCGCCGAGAATCATCGGCCTGAAATCCAGACCCCTGCGCATATACAGGGCGCCGATTCCTTGCGGGCCATGAAGTTTGTGTGCGGAAAGCGAAGCGAGATCAATTCGGGTATCATGAATCCGTAGAGGTACCTTGCCCGCGCTCTGCACCATATCGCAGAATAAAAGACCAGTATAACCGTGAAGGACATCCGACACGGCGGCCACGTCGAGCAAGCCCCCGGTCTCATTGTTGGCATGCATCAGGGCGATGAGCACGGTATCGCTTCGCAGCGCACGCTCGGTGTCGTCCGGACTCGGGACAGCTCCCCTGTCCACCGGAAGCATGGAGACGACGCTGTGTCGCCGATTCGCCAACGGCTGCAGCACGGCCTGATGCTCGGCGGGAGAGGTAAGCACATGCGCGTTCTGTTCCGTGCCGGCCAGAGCGAAATGGATTGCCGTATTGTTGCTCTCCGTTCCTCCACTGGTAAAGACGATCTCCGAAGGGTGGGCGCAGATAAGCGCCGCAACCGATTCCCGCGCACGTTCGACGGCCACGCGTGCTTCTCTGCCAAAACGGTGTATACTCGACGGATTAGCCGCTTCGCCGCGCATCCATGGCAGCATGGCTTCCAGGACACGAGGATGCAAACGGGTCGTGGATGCGTTGTCGAGGTAGTAAGGAGATACCTGCGTCATCCGCCACTGTCCTCCGCCGGGGAAATGGAAACATCGCCCGCTACAACGGAACTGACCTCTCCCCCTTCTCCACGAACGAGCAAAGAACCGTCATCGGCGATACCCATCGCGACCGCGAAGCGATTCCGGTCGTGCTCCCGAATCTCAATCCGCTTTCCGATCATAGACGTGTGTTGCATCCACTGAGCGATGATGGGAGCGTTTCCCTCTTCTTCCCACACGTTGTACAACAGGTCGATCTCACGACACAGACGCGCAATCACATCACCGACAGCGAAGGTCGCTCCCGTCAGTAACGCGAGGGACGTCGGCGGCAGGCGATATTCTCCTTCGAAGTGCGTCTGATTCACGTTAATCCCAATGCCGACGACAGCCCAGGAACGACTTCCAAGCGATCCCGATTCGACCAGAATCCCGCAAATCTTTTTCCCTCCTGCCATCACGTCGTTGGGCCATTTGACTTCAGATGAAATATCGGCCAGGCCATTCAGCGTACGAACCACTGCGCAGCCCGCGAGCAGCGGCAATCCTCCCCAATCCTCCAATGAGCGGGATGGATGCAGAATAAGCGATGCCAGGATGTTGCTGCCGGGCGCGGCGTTCCATGACCTGCTGAGACGACCGCGTCCCGCCGTCTGATAATCGGCCGTTACAAGCGTGCCATGTCGACCATCCTCCTTCGCGATCTGCTTCGCATACGTGTTGGTTGAATCGATGGACGCAAAATGAATGTGAGCAATGCCAAGCATGAGTATCTCCGGTACGTTGATTCAATCTACGGTCGCGACATGCCAACGGCAAACGCGTCGTCGAGGACAAAATATGAGAGGCGCCGGACCGAATACACGCTATGGGTACACGCACGGGTACAAAGCGGAGAGCTATGGCCGCCCCGACATTGGTCCGTGCGTTTTTACCTTGTTTTTATGCAGAAAACCGAAGTAGATTGAGAGCATAGGATTTTTCCATCTCTTCCACGGATGGGATTCTTCGCACTGATCCCGCATGCAACGAACATAGTGCATAGAGCTGTTATACTTCAAAACACGAGGTACTGTATGAAGCGAACTGCCACCTTATTTCTGCCGATGCTGCTGTTCCTGGCTGTTCAAGCCCAGGCACAACCCTTCGGCGCCGTGATATACGTCGGTGACAATTCCGCCGATATTCTCATGTTCGATCTTGAGAACACCAATTTTTCCAAAGTCGAATTCTATCGCGGCGCTAAACTCATCGGCACAACCTTTCTGAATGCGAAAGACGGTGGGATCATTACCGACTACGGGCTCAACAAAGGGACGCAGTATCAGTATCAGTACCGCGCCTACCGTTCCGCCGGTGGTTTTGCCGACGGCAACCTTATAAACGGGGTCTTCCTCGGTGGTGATATTCAGGGTCTTCTGACCCGTCCCGACACCATTAACATGAGCACCGATGTTGTTGACTCCGTGTTTATCTATCCCGGCGGTCATATGCATTTTGGCCCCTCCGCAAATATTGGCTGGATTCTCGGAACCGCCGGTACCCTCTCCGGCATTGTTGTCCTCGGAAGCGCGGATCCCGCAGCAGTCCCGCACGGACAATTCAGCGCCTCCGGCGGTACGTTGAACGACATCAACATTCAGTGCTGGGGAAAAATGGGTCCGCTCCGCAATTTTATCTTCTACGGGTCGGACGTCGTCATCTACGGCAACGAGGAAACGCTGCTCGACAATGTGAAATTCGACTGGGTTACCGCGAGTGGCCGAAACGATTACGCCTACATGCGCCACTACGGCAATAATATTACTGCGACGCGCTGTCTGCTCGTCCACGAAGCGCAGGTACTCGGTGTGAAATCAGCCGATATCTGCACCATCGAAGGCGACGCCACCATGGGGGTGAGCAACATCTCGAACTCCACCGTGAATAAAGGGCAGATTACAGTACGTCCCCCCGGAGAACCCACGACGGTGCGCCACAACACCATCATCGAAGGTGGTGTCACTATTTCCAACAAAACTGTCGCCGAATTCAACACATTCAGCCACAACGCCACAGTCAATATCTCACCGTCCGCAGGCGGCTTCGATCCCGCGGATGTAAGAGACGTACGGGTCAATTATAATCACTTCACGCGCAACAGCAGCAATCAGGTTGGGAATATTTCCAACTTCCAGGCTGACACCATAGATGGTACAAAAAACTACTGGGGCGACTGCCATGGTCCCAGCGCCGGTGAACGTGCGACGATGGGCAAGGTGCGTCTCGATCCCTTCCTGCGTGTGGAGTACCCCCAAGCCAGCTACTGGATGTCGCTGAATCCCAGCAAAACAAAAATTATCGCAAACGACCTCGATGAAATCGAGTTCAACGGGCATTTCAGCAACGTCCTGTCAGGTCAGGACACTGCCGGTGTGGTGCTCAGCTATCTGATCGTCGTTGCCGGTGATACGGTGTATTCCGGTGATCTTGTGTCGGATGCCAACGGCCGCGTGAATTTCAAATTCACCATGCCGGCAAAATACGCGCAGGTCACGGGTTTTGCGGTGTACTTCAAATCCACGCTGCAGTGCATTGAAAAAGCCTACTTCATGAATATCGAGAAGCAAAGCGGTCCGGATCTCGAAGTGTATCAGGTTGATATCTTCCAGACCCTCGGTCCCACGCAAACGTTGGTTCCGAACAAAGGCTTTGCCGTCGAGGCGACCATACTGACGACCGAGGCTATAACGACTCCCTTCCGGGTCATCGCCGAGGTGAATGGAAATACCTACGACAAGTTCTACGTCAAGAACAAGGATTTCATCAGCGTGGATTACACCATGGAGAATCAGTTGCAGGAAATCGCCATGCCGCGACTGCAACCGATCATTCTCGTGTTTCTCATCAATGAAACCGGTCTCAATCCCGGATCTGCGGAAATTTCCGTGACCGTGGATCCTGAAGAGGGCGGCGACTTCCGCGGCCGGATCTTCGAACCGAATGAACTCAACAATTCGAAATCCGCTTTTGCGACGGTGAAAGGCACGAACTTCGGAAACGATGGCGACGCCGATCTGAACGTCTTTGTCCAGGCCTTCGACAATTACCCCACAGGAACGCTCAACCGGGTCCGTTCGTGGGCCGACAGTGCCGCGAATTTCATGCTGAAGACCTGGCCATTGAAGGCGGGCCAGTTGACTTTTTCAACAGATGACGTGATCGCCGATTACAGCCACATTCACGCCGACACCTTGCTGCAGGAAACCTATCAGTATTATCTGATGAAATCCTACAAGGAGATGCGTCGGAAAAACGCCGCCGCTGATCGCTACATCCTGGCCGTTCAGCCGAATTGGTTCACCTATCATCTCCACAGACAACTGTTCAATCACCGCGCATCACAGACCCTGTCCTGGTCAGGTACCTGGGATCTTATGGTCGCAAGCACCGATCACTACAAGCATGCCGTCCATGCATTGGGTCACTCCTTCGGCCTGCGTCGTCAGGACATGGATGCGAGCAATGAGGAGCAAAAAGAGCAGTACATCGATAACTTCATCGCCGCGGACGTCTATTTCGGCATTGATATCTACGAGGGGCGCTACATGCACGCAAACCTCGACAACAAGGTCTCGCGCCGTCAGAAAGTGAAGTGCTTCATGGGCGGAAGTCAGCTCCCGAATCCCGGCTATGATTTCTATCTGTGGGTCAGCGAACTCGAGTTCAACAAGCTCTGGTCAGCCGTATCGAGTTTCAATGCCTCAAAATCCGGGCTGAAGAAGGGCGTGACTCCCAAAGCGCTGTTCATCGAAGGAAATCTGGACGATGCGACACGCAGCTTCAATTTCGGTCCCTGGATGAAACTTGAAAACGCCACGATTTCCGGAATGGTGGACGAGCTGTATGCGACGCACACATTCAAGGTCCTCGACAGCGGAAATCAGGAAATAGCGAGCTATCGCTATCGCCCCACCTTCCGCGCCCTCGGTCTCGATGAGATGGATGCGCTCACGAACGACGATCCGCAGATGGCGGTCGAGCATTTCGCATTCGTGGTTCCCTGCCCTGACGATGCACGCAAGGTCGTCGTCGAGCATCAGGGGAATGTTGTGGCGGAACGGATTCTTTCGACGAACAAGCCCGTCGTGAGCATCGACTTCCCCGCCAACAATGCCGATGTTCAGAACGAAAACTTCCTGGCCCGCTGGAGTGCGACGGATCCGGATGGTGAGACACGTTTCTGGTATACAACCTGGTTGAGCACCAACAACGGTCTCACATGGCAACCACTGACGTACGAAAACGAAGCCGTCGAGGATTCCATCTTCGCAAAGAAGGGTACTTCCGGCTACCGTCTTCGCGTCGTTGCAAATGACGGTGTGAACACCTCGGATACTGTCGAAGTGGCGTTCAGTGTGCTCACGTCAACAAAGCAGATCCCGAATCCCGCAGCGTTCGAACTGCGGCAAAACTACCCGAACCCATTCAATCCGACGACGACGCTGTCCTTCACATTGCCGGTGGCCGATCATACCAGCCTGATTGTGTATGACGCACTCGGCAGACCGGTCGCGACGGTTATCGAAGGGTATCGCTCCGCAGGGACGCACTATGTGTCCTTCGACGCCGAGGGTCTCTCCAGCGGTACGTATCTTGCCGTATTGCGCTCAGGAGACCAGACAGCGACGATTCGCATGACGCTGGCCCGCTGATCGCGATACACATCGCCAGACTACACAGGCGCCATCCCGACAGGGATGGCGCCTTTCCTTACCGCATACCGCGAGAACCTACCACTCACTGCTGACGCTGATTTCGTGTGAGACGGATGAGCGAGTCCCGGCAGCTTCCACTCCGCAAGCAAGTGGTCGTGTCGCGCTTTCGGCAATCTCGAGCAGAGCTACATCCATCCGCTCTCCACAAAACTGATGTAGTTGCTTCCACAAATGATCACGTGATCCTGAATCGGGATGCCCATCATCTTCCCGGCTTCTATGAGTTGCTTGGTGATGACATGGTCCTCTTTACTCGCTTCGCGCACACCTGAAGGGTGATTGTGAAGGAGGATGATGGAGGATGCGTATTCCGTCACCGCAGCGCGAAATACCTCACGGGGATGCGCCAGACTGGCATTGACCAAACCCTCTGATACCACATGCTCGCGTAAGACTCGGCCGGAGTTGTTCATCAGCAATGCGATGAAGCGCTCAGTGGGCCAATCCCGTAACTTCGGAATATAGATGCGCGCTACATCTTCGGGTGCGCGGATACTGTCACGTTCTTCATCCCCGGCGGAGGCATAACGCCTCCCGAGTTCGAATGCCGCGAAAATGGTCGCCGCGCGCGCCGGACCTATCCCGGAAAAAGCGCAGAGTTCAGATACCGGTCTGGTTGCGAGTCGACGCAACGTTTCATGCCGCAGGAGCAGATCGCGTGCGACATCCAGCGCCGTCATTCCCGTACTGCCGGTATTGATGAGAATGGCCAGCAGCTCACTGTCACTCAATACCTCGGCGCCCTGCCGCAGCAACTTCTCTCGCGGACGCTCATTCTCGGGCCATAGCTTGAGAGAGTGCCGGCGCGTTCCGCCAATTTCCTCTTTCATTTTCATTCTCTTCTCCCTTTGCTTGAATATGTTCCAAAGTTGAATCTGCTTTTACAGCGGAAGACGGAAACGTCACAGATCTGGGGTGGTCCGGGGGTTTGATACTATTTCCGACTTCATTTCCCGTTTTCCTTCATAGGATAGTGACGGACTCGGCAACCACGCCGGAAATCCGCGGTACGTCACGACTGCCCGGTCAGCACAGCAGGCTGGTGACGTCGCATTTTCCTGAACTCTTCCGTATTGTCCGGACGCAGCGGGATGCACAGAGTCCCTTACCCCGCAGTGTTGCGTTGCCGGAGAGCAACAGTGTGCAATATGCGTGCCTGTGGTGCGTTTTACAAGATGGAGACGTATTTTTCCCCTGATCAGCACCATATTGCCGAAACGCACCTTGCGTCTCGTTCTGCCGCGCGTAAGCTACCGCTCGGGCGTCTCCTCCTTGCGATCACTCTCAACATCTGCACATCTCCCGCTCGTCGATGACAACATTAATTTTTGTTAAGGTTATCCAGCACTGTTCGGATGTTCAAGCATTTGTTGTATTTTGATCGAAGCAACGTCGTCGCTCTGATGAAAGTAGATCGCATGATTGTCCGGTTCGAGGAACTCGATCACACCGCTGACTCTGGTATCCGTGCGTTTGGCAGGGATCAGGCGGAGCTGTTCGTAAACGCAGCGCAAGGAATGATGTCGCTCATCTTCTCCGGTATGATAGACGTGAGCCCCGGGCTGCGTACGGACTTTCACATAACCGGTGACTCGATCGAGAGTCTTCTGCGTGAGTGGCTTTCGGAAGTGCTCTTTATCCATAACGTCAAACACGTCTATCCTGTCAGTTACCGCGTAAATTCGTGCTCGCCAACGCATTTTCGTGCGTCGGTGTACAGCCTGCCCATGAGCGACGATATGCGCATCGGTGCAACAGAACTCAAAGCGGTGACCTGGCATGGCCTGCGTGTACACGGTTCTCCTGCCAGAATGGAGGCGGAAGTCATTTTCGACACCTGAGAGGTACCGATCAATCTCCTTCGCAATACTGTAAGGAGTTCGTCACAACGCGTCACACGTTGACGGTTCTTGATCATACTCTTCGAACAACGGTATTCCATACGAATCGGATCGGATAAGGCAAAACGGATGGATGTCAGAAAGCTGACCGAAACAACCTGGGAGATCCCGAAGAGCGGCAGGATGCGCGTTCCGGGATTGATTTACGCATCAGAACGCATGATGCAGTCCATCCGTGAAGACCAGAGTGTGCAACAGGTCATGAATGTTGCCCATCTGCCGGGTATCGTCCGATACTCGCTCGCCATGCCTGATATTCATTGGGGGTATGGTTTCCCGATTGGGGGTGTCTGTGCGACACACGCGGAGGATGGCGTGGTATCGCCTGGCGGCGTTGGGTACGATATCAACTGCGGCGTGCGTTTGGTAGCAACGTCGCTTCTGGCGCGTGAGGTACAACCGCGCATCCGCCGCCTGCTGGACGAACTGTTCAAATCCGTGCCGACCGGTGTGGGTGCTTCCAAAGCGATACCGAAACTGAGCAGAAAGGAACTGCATGACGTCGCGATACAGGGCGCCGGGTGGGCCGTCAAGCGTGGTTTCGGTAGCGCCGATCAACTTGAGTATATCGAAGAACACGGGCATCTTGCACAAGCCGAACCCTCCTTTGTCGACGAGCGAGCCTGGGAACGCGGCGCCGATCAGCTCGGCACACTCGGTTCGGGCAATCACTTTCTGGAGGTCGGGCGGGTCAGCGAAGTGTTTCATCCCGCAGCGGCGAAAACCTTTGGCCTTGAGGAAGACCGCATTGTATTCCTCATCCATTGCGGATCGCGGGGTTTCGGGTATCAGATCTGCGACGACTACCTGAAAACAGCGATGCGGGCGACGGACAGATACGGTATTGAGCTCCCCGATCGTCAGCTCGCCTGCGCACCGCTGAAAAGCGACGAAGGCCGCCGCTATCTCGGTGCCATGCGCTGTGCGGCGAATTTTGCATTCGCAAACAGGCAGGTAATCATGCATCTTGCGGCGGAGGCGTTCATGAAAGCGCTCAATGTGACACCGCGTGAGTTAGGCCTCTCCCTCGTCTATGACATCTGCCACAACATCGCGAAATTTGAGACCCATGAGATTGATGGATCCCCGATGCACGTCTGTATGCATCGCAAAGGAGCCACACGTTCCTTCGGTCCGGGCAGCGATCACATCCCCAGGAATTACCGCAGCATCGGACAACCCGTCCTCATTCCGGGAGACATGGGAAGGTATTCCTATCTCTGTGTCGGTACGGAAAAAGCGATGCGCGAAACCTTCGGTTCCTCGTGCCATGGTGCGGGAAGACACATGAGCCGGAAGAAGGCACTGAGCGTCGCCAAAGGACGCAATATGGTCCGGGAATTGCAGGAGGTTGGTGTGGAAATTCGCGCCACGGGTATGCGCACCATCGCCGAAGAAATGCCTCATGCCTATAAGGATGTATCAGACGTCGTCAATGTGATGCACGATTCGGGTATCACTCTTAAGGTTGCGAAATTTAAACCACTTGGCGTAATAAAGGGATGAGGCAGCCATGCTCGTGACCATTCACGGATCGCATCCGGAATCCCCTACCTGCCGGAGCAGAACGCGCAGCTCAGGCGTTGTTCTTCTCCCGGATACAGTGATTCCCATTCCACGTTCTGTCTGTGCGCCTGCCAGGAACGAAAACGTTTCCCGTATCGTAGAATGAGTTTTGTGCATGAATCCGTTTCCTTTTACCAATTTGCATGTCCTTTTCACTCATTGAGGTTGTCATGAAAATCCTCCGCGTTCTTTTGCTTCCCCTGCTCGCACTTTCCTTTGTCGCCTGCGACGAGGATAGCACGACACCGTCTACCACCGGCACCTTGAGCGTGCGCTTGACGGATGCACCGGCGGATTACGACGCGGTCCGAATCACCTTTGCCGAAATCGCTGCGCATATTGATGACAAATGGGTTACTGTCAACGGAAACCCTGTAACCGTGAACCTGCTGGAATGGAACAACGGAAAATCCATCGAAATCGGTCGTGCGGAGTTGGGCCCCGGGAAATACACGCAAATCCGCCTCATGGTGACGAAGGCGGAACTCGACGTTGACGGAAAGACCTGGAATCTCGATATCCCCAGCGCCGATCAGACCGGTTTGAAACTCAACGGAAATTTCGATGTTGTCGCGGGCTCCACCTACGAACTGATGCTCGACTTTGATGCGAGTAAATCCATCGTTCGCATGGGACCTCCGAACAATCCGAACGGCTATAAGCTCCAGCCGACGATACGTGTCATCGAGAAAGGTATGAGCGGTTCGGTGGGTGGTAAAGTACAGGATACCCCCGTCACTGCGTTAGCAACGGTCTCACAAAACGGCGCAGATATCACAAGCACGCCCGTGGACGAAATCACCGGCGAGTTCCTTCTCGCTTTCCTCGCTCCAGGGACGTACACCGTGCGCGTGGAAGACGTGAACGGAAAAATCTATACCGCTGCCGATGTGATCGTGGAAGCAGGAAAAAAGACCGATCTTGGGATGGTCCAGCTGCAATAGCTGCGGCTATCAGATTTGGTCGCCGGATGCACTATGTGACGACCGGAATACCAACGAGGGCAGAGTGGAAACACTCTGCCCTCTCCGTTCAGGTATACTCACTTCTCGACGAGATCCATACCGCAGACAGGACAGCTCCCGGCAGCGGTATAGGTTTTCTCGCCCTCGCATTTCATGGGACAATAAAACACGGCAGCAGTCTGAACAGAATCCTGGACGGCACCTGTCTCCGTGGCCTTTTCCGTGTCTTTCGAGCCGCAAGCGGTGAGCGAGAGAAGTGTCGCAAACGCCATGGCGGTGGTGATGCGTATGTATCTCAGCATGAGTATCGTCTCTTCTTGTGATTCGATGAGTGCGACAGCCAAAGTACGAAACTTTGCGCTCAGGGACTACTCAGCACGGAATCTCGCAGGAATACCTCGTCCCTCACCGTGCGTTGCGAAACAGGATAACACGCGGAAGAGGACCGGCGGACGTTACCGCGATGCGGGAATGGTCAACAGTATGGTTGTGGGATACACCGAAACGCAGGGTTGCGCGTTATAGAGCGTCGCACCTGTCGCTACTCATAACGCAAGGCGTCTATGGGATCGAGATTCGAGGCCTTCCACGCAGGATAGGTACCGAAAACGACACCAATCAGGACGCACGCTGCTATACCAAAAGCAATCCAGCCGATCTGTATGATGGGCCGTATGTCCAACGCCAGGGCAAGGGCATTGCCGGCGGCGAGACCGAGGACGATGCCCAGGATCCCACCGAACACGGTGATTACGACCGACTCGGTGAGAAATTGCCGTATGATGATGCGCCTGGTCGCTCCCACGGCCTTGCGTACACCGATTTCGCGCGTGCGTTCCGTCACCGACACAAGCATGATGTTCATGATCCCTATCCCCGCCGCGAGCAGCGCCATCGCCGCGAGCGCAAGAGTGCCGAGACGTACGTACTCCGTTGTTTCATTGAATTGACGAATGACGGACTCATTCGAGAAAATCGCGAAATCATTATCTTCCCCGGGCTTCACACCGCGAATACCCCGCAGGATACCGATGACTTCATCCTGCACGGCTTCGAAACTTTCGCGCGAAGGTGCCTGCACCATGATATGTACGGAACGGTTGCGACCAAACTGCTCGAAAAATGTGGTGATGGGAAGGATGAAGTAGCGATCCTGATTTCCGAATAACCCTCCCCTGCTCTTCAAAATGCCGATCACCTTGTACGGCACGCCTTTGAGCTGCACGGTCTCGCCAACGGGATTGAAGCTCGCGGGAAATATTGCCTTTGCAAGATCGGCGCCGAGAATCACAACCTTGCGCGTCAGATCGAGATCGGACTGTGTGAGCCCGCGGCCGAGGTCCACTTCCCACTGATTTGTCGGAAGTCCACCCGGTGTTTCACCGGCGACGGCGATATTCGGATCTGTTTTCTTATTGCGCCAGGAAACCGGTAAACCAAAAGTCCACACTTCGACCCCGATGGTCTTCGCACCGCGGGTGCGTTCCAGAACGGCTTGACCCTGCTGCCATGTGATGTCCTTGCGGTTTCGGGTTCTGTCCCGCCATCCGGGACCGCCCCCCATGCCACCCTCGTGCTTCTGCACCTGAAACGTATTGGCGCCGAGCTGACTCAAGCCCCCTTCGATACTTTTTTGCAAAGCCCCGAGCGCTGTCATGACACTGATAATGGAGAACACCCCGATGGCGACGCTCAACAGCGTCAGCGCGGAACGCAGGCGATTTCCACGCAGTGTTTGAAACGCGGTCGCTATGCTCTCGCCGATCTGCATGACATCACTCGTAACGCAGGGCGTCCACCGGATCCATGCGCGCTGCCGTCCACGCGGGAATGATGCCGGAGATGAGTCCGACGCCGATGGAAATCGTCAGGGAAAGGACAACCACCCACACGGGCATCTTTGAGGGAAGAACCTCGTCAATGATAAGACTGAGCGGAAAGGACAGAGCGAGACCAATAAGCCCGCCAAGGAGGCACAGTGTGGCGGCTTCCACCAGAAACTGAAATAATATGGATCGTCGTTTGGCGCCAAGCGCCTTTCGTGTGCCGATTTCTCTGGTGCGCTCCTTGACGGACACGAACATGATGTTCATAATGCCTACACCTCCGACCAGCAAGGAAAGTGAGGTAATGAGGAAGCCCACCACACCAATGGTACTCACCACACTGTCGAAAATCTGCTTGAGGAAATCCTGTGTGTTGACACCGAAATCAATTTCTTCGCCGGGCTTGACTCCGCGGATACTCCGGAAGACGCCTATCATTTCTTCTTTCGCATCCTCCTTGTCGACACCGGGAAACATCTTCACATGAATGTCGATGGAGCGGTTGCTGCCGAACATCTTGAGGAAGTTTTCCGCAGGTATGAACGCCTGTGTATCCTTGGAGAAGAAGCTCGTCCCGAGAAATTCACCTTCTTTCTCGAGAACACCGATAATGCGATAACTGAACCCTCCGATTTTGATGGTCTTCCCCAGCGGATCCTCGCGCTCGAAAAGATTTGACGCAACGTCAGCACCGATCACACACACGGGCCGCCCGGCAGCGGCCTCATACTCGTTGAAGAATCGGCCATCGGCCGGAACCACACCGGATGTGAGTTCATACGCCGGTTCGGTACCATTGATGTTGCCCTTGACCGATCTGTTGCGGTATTTCATCGTCTGCTGCCACGTGGATACGACGGGAACCACGGCTTCTGCGATGTGCAGTTGGTCCTTGAGCAACTCGGCTTCGCGGAACGTCACGTCCTTTCGATTGCGGGACTTCCACCACTCGGAACCGAACCAGTCCCATTTACTCAGGTAATACACATCGGCACCAAGCGATGAAATACTCTTGTCCAGCGCCATGCCGAGTCCCTCGATAACCGTGGCCATGAGAGTCACAACCACCACCCCGATAACGATACCAAGGGTGGTGAGTATCGAGCGCATCTTATTGTCGGCTATCGCGCCGAACGCGATACTGATGCCTTCCTTGAATTCGTACAGTCGAAGCATGGCGTTTACGCCTCACGTGTGTAAACCTTAGGATCTGTCACCGGTGTGTCACTGGCGATTTTTCCATCAAAGAGCCGTATGATGCGATGGGCGTGGTCGGCGATGTCCTCCTCGTGCGTAACGAGGATGATGGTATTACCCTGCTGATGCAGGTCGGAAAACAGCTGCATGATCTCGATCCCGGTTTTCGAATCGAGATTGCCGGTGGGCTCGTCCGCGAGAATGATGGACGGATTGTTCACGAGCGCCCGCGCAACGGCAACACGCTGCCGTTGGCCACCGGACAGCTCATTCGGTTTGTGCGTCATACGGTCACCCAGACCGACGGAGCGCAGCGCATCCTCCGCGCGGCGTTTGCGCTCCGCAGCGGGTACACCGGCATAAATGAGCGGAAGCTCCACGTTGTGCAGCGATGTGGATCGGGGCAGGAGGTTGAAGGTCTGAAAGACGAAGCCGATGCGTCGATTGCGGATATTCGCCAGTTCATTGTCATCCATATCCCCGACGTTTTCACCCGCGAATTCATACAAGCCCGCAGTCGGTGTATCCAGGCAACCGATCACATTCATAAGCGTCGATTTGCCCGAACCCGAGGGGCCCATGATGGCGACGTACTCGTTTTCGTGTATATCCACGGACACCCCGGAGAGCGCGTGCACCAGTTCCGCGCCCATGTCATACGTCTTGACGACATTGGTTAAATGTATCAGTGGCATGAGCTACTCCGTTACGGTCGCACCGATCTTACGGACTTTCTTGTTGTCCACGCGCACGCGCATGCTGTCGTTGAGGTCACGGCTGATGGCACGATAACTGCCGGTGATCACCTCTACGCCTTCCTCCAGTCCTTCTCGAATTTCGATGTACGCGTCACTGCTGATACCTGTTTTCACCGGCATCTTTCTGGCAAGGCCTTCCTTGAGGGCAAACACCACCTCCTGCGGCTTGGTTTTCTTCTCCTTGACATCCGTCACGCCCTGAATTTCCACGTCGCCAAGGTCTTCGCGTTCGGCGATGGGTTTCTCCTTCTCCTCTCGCGTGGTCACAGACTGCAGCGGAACGACGATCACATCACGCCGTGTGTCGGTCTCGATACGCGCGGTGGCGGACATGCCGGGTCGAAACTCGACACCGTCATTCTTCATGACAAGTCGCACTTCGAAATTCGTGACCTCTTCCTGTGTTCCAAGGCCCTTTGTCAGTGCGGTATTCGCGATCTGATAGACAGTGGCGGTGAATTCGCGGTCCGGCCAGGCATCAACTTCCACGCGGGCGGTGTCGCCAAGCGAAATGAGAATGACATCGTTCTCGTTCACCTCCACCCGGGCTTCCATAATGGACAGATCGCTCACCGTCATAATTTCCGTTCCCTGCATGAAGCTGGATCCCGAAACGCGTTCGCCAAGCTTGGAAATGAGCTGGGTGACCATTCCATCGATGGGTGAATAAATGCTGGTTTTGTTCAATTCCTCCCGTGCGCGGTTGACGTTTGCCTCGTAGCTCTGTATGTCCGCACGCGCGGCATCAATATTCGCCTTCGAAATTTCATAGGCGCTTTTAATGGATTCGAGCGCGGATTCGGAGATCAGTCCTTTCTTGAACAGCTCCTGCTGTCTGCGATACTCGGCATCCGTCTTTCGGAAATCCGCTTCCGTCTGAATGAGCTGCGAGCGTGCCCGGTTCAGCGCGGCCAGGGCCTGATCCCGTTGCGCGGTGTAGGTGTCCGGTTTGATGCGCACAAGCAACTGGCCCTTTTTCACGACATCACCCTCTTTTACCGGCAGACCGATGATCTCGCCGGATACCTCGGCGTTGATCTTTACCTGCGTCTGCGGCTGGATTTTACCGGTGGCCTCGACCACCTGCGTGATGGTGCGGCGCGATACCTTTTCCGTCTGCACCGTGATGATCTCTTCCTTACCGCTGCCGATGATCACGGCCACGACCACGATGACGAGCAGTGCTCCCAAAATGGAGAAAATGATGATTTTTTTCTTTTTTGATTTCCCGTTGCTGGCCATGAGATTTCCTCGCTGCCTTTGCTAGTATTGAGTACGACCAAGTTGGAATTCCATGCCACGCTGCGCTGTCAGATAATTGAAGCGGGCATTGATGACATCGCTTTCCGCCAGACGGAGTCCCGCTGCGGCGGTGATGAGGTCCAGCAGTGTTCCTGAGCCGAGATTGTATCGTTCGGTAGCGATGCGATGATCCTCACGCGCGGAGATGAGCTTGGTTGCCGCAATCTCCACATTGACGCCGGCGGTTTCCAGATTGTTCATCGCCTTGAGTATCTCGGTGGCAATGGTACGCCGTAACTGATCACGCTGCAAGCCGATTTCGCGTACCGCGATTTCGGAGCGCTGTACGGCGGTCGAGACCTGGAAACCCGCAAAAATAGGGACATCCAGGCTCAGGCCGTAGGAGAAACGGTCGTACACCGTAAAATCCTTCAGTTCGAGATTACTCCAGTTGTACTGCGCGAAGGCGGAAAGCACCGGATAGTGACCGGAGCGGGCGATACTGATGCCTTTCTCGGCGCTGAGTAAACTCAGTTCCCTCTCGCGGTAATCGGCGCGCGCTTTAGCCGCTTCGTCAACGAGCGATGGGAAATCTCCGAGATCGGAGTGCCAGCGCGCGATATCACCAGGCGTAATTTCCTGCTCGCTCTGTGCATCCGCGATGGTGAAATCCATACGCGGTTCGAGACCGAGCAATGCCTGCATGTCCACAAGCGCATTTTGATAGCTATTCCGCGCGTCGAGCAGCGACAGACGGTCCGAACCGACCTGAACCTCCTGTTTGTACACGTCCGCCAGGGGGACCGAACCGACGCGATTCATTTCGCGAATCAACTCGAGCTGCTTGTTACTGCGCTCGACGTTGGCTTCCTGTACGCGCGTCAGCTCACGCAGCCTGAGCGTGTTGAAATACGCTTGCTGAATCATGAAGACCACGGATTGCGTTGTGCGCGTGGCAAAATGTTGAGAGGCCTCGTAATCCAGCAGACTTTTATCCACTGTGTTGAAATTCCGCATGCCATCGAAAATGGTCAGTCCCGCATTCACGCCGTAGCTCCAGGAGTCGCGCGATTCCACCAGTCCGTCTGGACGGATGCGAATCTGGTTCTCATCGGAGCGCACCCAGGTACCCGAGGCATTCACCGAAGGAAGGAATTCGCCATAGGCGGATGTGCGGTACGTAGAAGATGATTCAACCTGATTGCGCGCCCGTTGTACGTCGAGGTTGCGCTTCAGGCCCGTGTCGATGCATTGCTGCAGGGACCATGGGCTTGTCGATTCCTGCTGTTGCGCAGACAGCGCCGGAGCGCACATGCTCAGGAGCAGAAAATACAGACCGACTGAATGTGCTTTCATGGAAACCGGGGATTGTACAAATGAGATGGTAATGTACGAAAGAGATTGCAGAATTCACCGCAAAAGAGAATGACGGATTGACAAAGAAAAAGTTTCATTCACGCAAGTTTTCCGGCAAACCACTGAGCTGACTTTTCCTGGACCGCGGTTTACCGGGATGGGACATGGCGAGCACCTCGTCCTTGATGGATTCGAGATACGCAAGAGCGGCAGTACTGTCGTTGGGGATAATCCCGTCGAGTACGGCATCTTCGATGCGGGTTTTGAGTACACCAACGAGGATACCGGGACGTATGCCGCAGACGCGCATGATGGTTTCACCATCCAGGGGTGGTTGCCAGTTGCGCAGACGGTCTCGTTCCTCCACTTCGCGGATGCGTAGCACGAGTGCATCGTAATTGCGCAAATACTTTTTCACGAGCTTCGGATTTTTCGTGGTGATGTCCGAACGACACAGGTCGAGCAATTCGCCGAGGTGCTCTCCGGCATCCACCACCAAACGCCGTATCGCGGTGTCCGTTACCTCCTCATTGATCAGCGCGATGGGGCGCAAATGAAGCAAGACCATTTTTTTGACGAACGACACCGGTTCGAGCGGTAATTTCATGCGACGAAAAATGGGAAGGACCATACGCGCACCGATTTCGGGATGTCCGTGAAAAGTCCATCCCGTTTCCTCGACAAAGGCCTTGGTCCGCGGTTTGGCGATGTCGTGCAACAGCGCACTGAAGCGGAGCCAGATATCCTCAGTCACACCGCAAAGATTGTCGAGGACTTTCAACGTGTGGTAGAAAACATCTTTATGATGGAAGTTTTTTACACCGTCCGGGTATTCCATGGAACGTTGGTCCACGCCGGCAAGCTGCGACAATTCGGGAAACACATGGCTCAGCAAACCGCATTCCTGCATGGGTGCCAGCCCCACCGACGGCTTCGGCGCGGCTAGTAATTTCAAAAATTCGTCGCGTATCCGCTCCATGGAGACAATCGCGATGCGCTCACGCATATCGCGTATAGCCGCGAGGGCCGGAGACGCTATCGTGAAATCCAGTTGCGCTGCGAAACGGAATGCGCGCATCATGCGCAAGGGATCGTCGGAAAACGTGGCGGAGGGCTCGAGCGGCGTCCTCAGGACGCGCAGCGCAAGATCTTCACGCCCGTGAAAGGGATCGATGAGGCGTCCGTAGTCGTCGGGTAAGAGAGAGGCCGCCATTGCGTTGACCGTGAAATCCCTGCGTCGGAGGTCATCGTCAATGCTCCCTGTGCTTACCACCGGCTTCCGCGAGGTTTCGAGGTATTCTTCTCTCCGGGTTCCGACGAACTCTATTTCCGTGTTATCCACGGCAATGCGCGCGGTACCGAATCGCGCAAATTCCACCACCCGTGAGCTGTGCAGTGCGCTATGCACCGCGTGCGCAAAAGCGATGCCGTCGCCTTCCACGGAGATGTCAATATCCTTGATTTCTTTGCCCAGCAAGATGTCGCGCACCACGCCGCCTACGACGAACGCACGTTCGCCGCGGGAAGCAGCCAGCGCGCCGATGCGTTGCAGCAAGGGATTCAGGAGCTCTATGTGGGTGATTTCAGGCACGTATGGTTCGCGCGGTGCTTGAATGAAAGTTCGTGTTGATCCGGATACTACCGCGCTCTCCTCTCTCACCGAATGAAATCCGGATTTTGTGCATGCGCTTCGTTTTACCAAACATTAAATGTAGGAAAATCTTTTCGCAGAAACAATGCAGTTTTTCGTCTGACGTATTGTCAGAAAACGCTTCTGCCACTTTGTCACCGTGCTGCCATTTTGCGTGGCGAGCGATGCAAAGATGACACAAATGGAGGGAATTTACACTTTGGTACGATACTTGATGAGATTTAACGGAATCATTTCACCAAGGAGGCACATCATGCCGCATTATCGTTTTGACCCGATGAAGGAATTCGAGAATCTTTCGCAGCGCATGCGGAAATTCGCAGATGAGTTTCCCGAAACCTTTTCCCTTGAATTCGGCAAAGGCTTCGAGCCCAAAGTGGACGTGTATCACGATGATGCGAGCATCAGCGTGATAGCGGAGTTGCCGGGAATGGCCAAAAATGAGATTTCCGTCTCCCTGGCCGACGGAGTGCTGACTCTGAAAGGCGAGAAGAAGCTTCCGGTCAGTGGCGAAGGCACAACCATCCTCCGCTCGGAGCGCTCCTTCGGTGAGTTCAAGCGCCTGATCGAACTTCCGGGTGAGGTGGACGCGAACAGCATCAGCGCGCACATGGATGCCGGTGTCTTAAGCATCGTCATCCGGAAAAAAGTGCGCGTGCAGGACAAGGAAATAACGATAGAAATCGGTTAACAGTAATTCAACGCAAGGAGTTTTCACACAATGGGCAAAATTATCGGTATTGACCTGGGAACGACCAATTCGGTTGTCGCTGTGATGGAAGGCAGCACACCGACTGTCATCCCGAACTCGGACGGCGGACGCACTACACCCTCCGTCATCGGTTTCAAAAAAGACGGTGAACGCGTGATCGGCAATGCCGCCAAGCGTCAGGCCGTTACCAATCCGAAGAACACCGTGTATTCCATAAAACGCTTCATGGGCCGGCGCTACGATGAAGTTCTCAACGAAATCTCGGAAGTCCCCTACGAAGTGATTCGCGGCGACAACGACACCGCACGTGTGCGCATTGAAGACCGCGTGTACTCGCCGCCCGAGATCAGCGCCATGGTGTTGCAAGCACTCAAAAAATCCGCCGAAGATTACCTGGGTGAGAAGGTCACCGAAGCGGTGATTACCGTACCCGCGTATTTCAACGATGCACAGCGCCAGGCGACCAAAGACGCGGGTGAAATCGCAGGCCTTACCGTGCGGCGTATCATCAACGAGCCAACGGCGGCCGCGCTGGCGTACGGTCTCGATAAAAAGAACAAGCAGCAGAAAATCGCCGTGTACGATCTCGGCGGCGGCACCTTCGATATCTCCATACTCGAACTCGGCGATGGCGTGTTCGAGGTGAAGTCCACAAACGGCGATACGCATCTCGGCGGCGACGATTTCGATCAGCGACTCATCGATTTTCTGGCGGATGAATTCCAGAAGAATGAGGGCGTTGATCTCCGCAAGGATGCCATGGCCTTGCAGCGTTTGCGCGAAGCGGCGGAGAAGGCGAAAATGGAACTCTCCTCCCAACTGCAGACCGACGTCAATCTCCCCTTCATCACCGCGACGGCGGAAGGCCCGAAGCATCTCAACACGACCATCACGCGTACGAAGTTCGAGCAACTTACCGACGATCTCGTTCGCCGCACCGTCGATCCCTGCAAGGCCGCCTTACAGGATGCCGGACTCACACCGAACGACATCGATGAAGTCATTCTGGTTGGCGGCTCTACGCGCATCCCGCGCGTACAGCAGATTGTCAAAGACCTCTTCGGGAAGGAACCGCACAAGGGCGTGAATCCCGACGAAGTCGTCGGTGTAGGCGCGGCCATTCAGGGTGGCGTACTCGCCGGCGATGTCAGCGACGTGCTGCTGCTGGACGTCACCCCGCTCTCATTAGGCATCGAGACGCTCGGCGGTGTGATGACGACGCTGATTCCGTCGAACACCACCATTCCCACCCGCAAAAGCGAGATTTTCTCCACGGCGGCCGACAGCCAGACCTCGGTGGAAATTCACGTGTTGCAGGGCGAGCGTCCCATGGCTGCGGACAACCGCACACTCGGACGATTCCATCTCGATGGCATTCCCCCTGCGCCGCGCGGCGTTCCGCAGGTGGAGGTGACTTTCGATATCGACGCCAACGGCATTCTCCATGTGGCGGCCAAGGACAAGGCCACGAATAAAGAGCAGAGCATTCGCATCACTTCGTCCAGCGGACTCGATAAGGACGACATCGAGCGCATGCGCCGCGAGGCGCAGGAACACGCGGCCGACGACAAGAAGCGCAAGGAGGAAGTGGATTTGCGCAATCAGGCGGACAGTCTCGTATTCCAGACCCGCAAACAGCTTGAAGACTTCAAGGATCAGCTCGATGCGGACACGAAAGCGAAACTCGAGGATCAGGCCAAGCGACTCGAAGAGGCACTGAAGGCCGGCGTGGCCGCGGACATCAAGTCGACGATGGATGAACTGAACAAGACCTGGAACGAGGCCTCCACGAAGATGTATCAGAATGCGCAGCAGCCCGGTGCCGGTCCCGATCCTGGAGCCGCGAATGCCGGAGATGCAAATACGGGTGGTGGATCCTCCGCCACCGATGCAGACTACGAAGTCGTGGACGACGAGAAAAAGTAATTTCCCTTCCATGAAGATGCGACGGCGCGGAGTTCCCATTGGCTCCGCGCCGTTGCAGTATTACACAGAGAGCAAAGAGCGGAGAGCACGGCCGTGTGGGGGCGCGGCGCGAAGAGCAGAGAGCTGAGAGCAGAGAGCACGGCCGTGTGGGGGCGCTCGCACCGTACAAGTGCCTCAGTTCGGGAGGATGGCGCCTGCCCGCCGAAGCCATTGCACAGCGCTTCGGTATCTCGATACTGTGATTTGGCGCAGGCGGGGAGAGCGAAGAGCGGAGAGCACGGCCGTGTGGGGGCGCTCGCACGGTACAAGTGCCTCGGTTCGGGAGGAGGCAGAGAGCGAAGAGCGGAGAGCATGGCCGTGTGGGGGCGCTCGCACCGTACAAGTGCCTCAGTTCGGGAGAACGCAGAGAGCAAAGAGCGGAGAGCACGGTCGTGTGGGGGCGCTCGCACCGTAGAAGTGGATCAGTTCGGGAGAATAGCGCCTGCCCGCCGAAGCCTTTGCACAGTGCTTCGGCATCTCGATAATGTGATTTGGCGCAGGCGGGAAGAGCGGAGAGCACGGCCGTGTGGAATAGCTCAAATCGTACAAGCCCCTCACTTCGGGAGGAGGCAGAGAGCGAAGAGCGGAGAGCATGGCCGTGCAAGATCGCTCGAATTGCACAAGTGCCTTAGTTTGGGAGGCGGAAGGCGTCGGATGAGCACAAGAGCCAGACAGCGGTTATAGTTCTTTGTGCGGACATCCGTTACGCACGACCGTGCTCTCTGCTCTCTGCTCTCTGCTCTCTGCTCTCTGCTCCGGCCGCACCACCGCCCGTACAGACGCCCGGCCGCGCGTCTCTACCGCACCACCACCACCCGCGTTGCTTTTCGACGCCTTCGCATGTAGATTATCTGCATGTGCAATCATTGGAAACGAACATGATCAGTGAAGATTTGTTGAAGATTCTCGTCTGTCCCATCGGAAAGTCGGAACTGCGGCTGGAGGGCGATACGCTCGTGTGCACGAGCTGTGGTGTCAAGTACCGCATCGAGGACGATATCCCCATTATGCTCATCGAGGAGGCGGAGCTGCCGGAGGGTGTGACGTCAATCGACGATCTGGAGTGCATGAAGAAGTAGGTGCCTGAAGAGAGTACACTCATCTTTTGATTGCTAAGCCAGCGTGAGAACTGACTCCGTTGTCGATGTAGTACCCCGTCAGTGGCGGCGAGGAACAAGGTAGGAATCTGATGACGCCATATGGAGGGACAAAACCTCGGTAATTTATTTTCAGGGGATGGGAATTATTTCGCGTTTCAAGTGTCATCAGTAGTACAAACACTTTTTGCAGGTCGCGATATGTTCCAACGTTGTGTTATCCGGGCATTCGTCCTCTACGCATTCCTATTCCCTTGCCATACGCATGGACAGTCCACTTGGGAGGTGTTCTATCCTTCGGGAAGCGGAGCTTCGCAACTCGTCCGGGATTCTGATTCACTGTTCGCGGTGATCGACGACAATCTCTTCATTTCAGGAGATTGTGGTGAGAACTGGCGGCGGGTGGAGGGATTTCATCCACAGATCTACGCGATGGCGACGGATGACGAGGGACTGTATATCGCAGCCGGAAAAGCAGGATTATTTATTCGGAAGCACGGCGACGAGAAACTTCGGCGATCGGGAATCGACACTCTCGCCTTCTACGGAATCCTCAATCACGCGGACACGCTGTTCCTCAATTCGAGAGACGCTCTGTACACGACCATCGATCGCGGAATACATTTTACCAGAGTCTCTGTAATCGAGAAGTTCCGGCGGTTTCTGTTCTCCGATGGGATCGCGCTGTACGCGGACATCGGGACGAATTATCTTGCCCGCAGTGAAGACGGCGGTGTTACATGGCTGCAATGTTCGGTCACTCTTGATTATGGTCAGCAATTTTTAGCCCATCGTGGCAATCTTTACTGCGGAATTTCGGATGTGAGGGCGTTGCAAAGATCCACCGACCGTGGAGCGACCTGGAAGAAGGTACCTTCCGTACCTGTGGATCCACGTACGGACCGATTTTTCATGAATCTCAAAGGGATTTCCACTCTGACCGCGGACGAAGAAGCGCTGTACATTAATACAGGCCGAGGAATATTTCGGAGTACGGATGAAGGCGGAAGCTGGCAGGCGATATCCGATGCCGACACCCGATTCAAATCCATGTTAAAAACTCCGCACTGTCTTCTTGCCGGCAGCGCGGCCGGAAGTTTCCGTTACATCGAGCAGGCGCGACACTGGCGGCAGCTTCCGTTGTACTGGTTCGACGCGATACCAACGTTACAAGCGGGAGGGCGCTTCATCTGTGACGGAGGCGGACGCTTCTCTCCCGATGAAGGAAGCAGTTGGTGGGCAGACAGCCACTCTTTTCAGCCAGTCGCTTCCAGGCCTGACGGGACTCTCTACAGATCTCAGGAAGCCGGCAGTGATTCGGCCTGGCTCATGATGTCGATTGATAATGGTATGCACTGGGAGATTATCGATTCCTTACCCCGCGGTCGGAGCAGACTTGCCGCAAATGACAGGTATCTGATCGCAGCTCATTTCACAAGCTACCAAACGACGCTGCGTCTCTCCGACGACGGCGGCGGCATCTGGGTGTCCATTCTCGACCATCCCGTTTCGTTGCCGAATGTTACGATGAATGCCTCGAACCACATTCTTCTCAATTCCGGGAATACCTGGCTCTTCTCGCCGGACCTTGGTGTAAGCTGGGATTCGGTGCACAGCTACAGCGTCGATACTATACGCAGAGCGACTCTCACCAGCCATTCATTCTTCATCGAGACGGATAAAGGGATATTCCGCTGGATACGGCCAGGTGAATGGGAGCACGTACTGGTTGATCAATCGATCTCCGATGCGAGGATCGCGGGTGGCTGGCGCCAATATCTTTGTGTTTTAGGACGTGATTCACTGCACCTGTTGAACGAGGAAAGCCGAGTGTGGGCGGCTGTTCCCCTCCCTGATCCATTCAGAGCATCCGGAGAGCGTCCGGCATTCGCCACATCGAATTCATACGTCTTCGTCGCGCAGAAATTCGGAATGGCGTACCGGTTGAAACCTGAAGGAATCACCTCGCTCCATGTGCGTTCCCTTGCAGGGCTTGACAAACTGCCGATAGTAGTGCACATGTCGCCCCATCCGGCTTGCGGGCAGGTTACGATAGCGTTGGACGGTCAGCATGATGCGAGCGTCGAGGTGTCTGTATACGATATGCAGAGCCGCAAGGTCATGGATCTGTATCAGGGTGAGCTTGGCTCCGGATCGCAGACCATCCACGGCGATGTTTCCATGCTCCCGGTTGGTGCTTATGTGCTGCACATCGCCAACGAATCGCGGCGAGTATTTCACCCGTTCATCGTTGCGAGGTGATTATCATGCGAATTATCTGCGGAAAGCGCTTCAGCCTGCTTCGAATGGCCTCCCTGACGGGGATGTTTCTTTTCATGTTCGCGACCGTTTTCGTAGCCAGCCCGGCACACGCCCAGTATCGAACTCTGCTGACGTTTCCGGATCCCGAGGTCAGCAGCATCATTCATTTCAACGATACGTTGTACGGGCTGCCCGGGATGCTCTATTCAACGGACAGAGGCGAACGCTGGTCTCCGTATTCCTGCCGCATCGACTGGGATTTGCATACCTGCCATTCCGCAGCCGGAAATGATTCGCTTTTGTTGATCCTGACATCAAGAGGTTTGTTTTCCAAATCCCGCCGCGAAGGAGTATTCCGATGGATCTCCTCCCGAACGGGTCAGCAACTGCACATGACCGGCAGCATCGTCCATTTCACCGATGTCAGGGAAGACACAACTGTACTCGCATTTTCGACATCCAACGGTCTCGATGCCAGGGCATACGCGCACCCAGGGAAGAATGCGGAAATTCTGTTCTGTGAGGATTCTTCCGTCTGGATACTCGCCGATAACAAAACATTGTATCACAGCACGAATCTCGGCAAATCCTGGACGCCCAAGCTGTCCGGAAACGGGAACTCAGTCAGGGGTCTTGCTCGCTATCGAGACAAGCTCTACTGCATTCCTTCGATATGGCAGGACAGGCTGCTGGTTTCGCCTGACGATGATACATGGACGCCAATGGCCTTGCCGTTTTACACTTCAAATGACACACGGCTTGGGACATTTAACGGACAACTTCATGTCTGGTCTCCAACCCTCGGGATACAGCGATTTGATGAGGCATTGAATCGTTGGATAAAAATTGCGGATGGTGTTCGTGGTATGAATCGATTAACGATGGAGTACGGAGCGTTTTATTCCACCGGAGATGGTTTATTTCTCTATGAGCCATCGCGAAGCGCATGGCGATTGCTCGCCGAGCGCAACCCGTACAGTTCCGATCCCCTGCTCTTCACGACGCAAAGTTCATTTTTCATTTCGGACGACGCAAACAAAGCCATAGTCATGAGGCGGGAGGATAACACATGGTGGAGTATCACCAAACCGAAAAATCTGTATTTCCAGAACCTCGCTGAAATCGATAATGTGCTATACAGTGCCTACGACACGACATTCCTGCATTCTGTCGACGGAGGTATACACTGGTCCCAAGCAGGGAGACTTCCCGTTCGCTGTCGGTTTTTTGGGGCAAGTAATGGAAAATTCGTAATCGTGACAATGGCGAGTTACACCGACACAGCTTTTGTCATGCATTCCGATGATCACGGTACGACCTGGAAGCGTGAAGGCGGCTTCATCGATGATCAGGGTGTCACAGGCATGTTTTTACGTGATAGCCGGCGTCTGATCAGAACCAGACAAAACGGCCCTGTGGATCACTGGTATTACTCCGGCGACGAAGGTGGCAGCTGGATTGAACTTAATAGCACCTTGCAGGCGCCGATCAAGCTCATCGTGCTGACCGAGCAGGCTATCGTAGCACAGACAACGTACGGACTGTGGAAATCGGTGGATCATGGAGCGAGTTGGGAGGGTATTTACATCCCATTTGAGGATTTTTCGCTTCGACTCGCAATCCCCGGTGGTGTATGTCTCACGGTACCTGATGGCTTTGTATTTGTTCACATGGATAATTCCGCTCCACGTTTTCTCCGATTCCCGTTGGAATCCGCTTCCGTGAATCAGCTCGTTTCGAATGGTAAGGAACTCTACTTTTCAGGTTTCAGAAAATTCGTGATCGCACTTGAATTGACGCCTGAAGTTCTTTCGGTTTTGCATTCCCCTGTCCTGACTGATGACGCTTCCTTTACTGCAGGGGGCATCTGGCCCATGCCAGTGAGGGATGGCGGTTCGATACCAGTAACCGCGAAGTATGCAATGGATGTCAGCGTATCAATTATGGACTTCCTGGGACGGGATGTAGTGGATGAATACATCGTTGCGCTACAACCGGGTGAGAATATTCTTGCGCTACCGGGAAAGCGGCTGACCCCAGGAATCTATTTTGTCAGATTGTCGGATGGCGAGACTGTTAGCATCCGTCGATGTATCGTGAAATAGCGGCAGTCGACCACCTACCTTGTGTTTGGAGAAAAAGGCGCCGATGGGCGCCTTTTCCTGTATCCTCACAACATATATGCTCATCGCAGGAAATCCAGCACCTGTCGTTTGATCCCGGCTGTGTCGAGGCCGTAATATTCGTACAGACCAGTGGGAGAACCTGAACGGCCGTAGGTGGTCATGCCGATACGCTTCATGCGCGTGGGCTGCTGCTCGGAGAGGAGTTCCGTCACGGCGCCGCCGAGTCCTCCGACAATGCTGTGATCTTCCACGGTGATGACGCGGCCGGTTTCGCGGGCGGCTCTGACAACCGTTTCCGCGTCCAGTGGCGCTATGGTGTGGATATTGTACACGCGAATGTCGAATCCTTCACCCTTGAGGTCCTCCGCCACCCTGAGCGCGTTGTACACCACGCCACCGGTCGCGAATATCACAGCATCATTTCCGGCCTTGAGCAGATCCGCCTTGCCGAATTCGAAGCGATAGGTTTCGTCATGGATGTCCTCCAAACCCTGTCGGGTTAGTCGGAGAAACGCGGGCTGTTGATGCGTCGCGAGGAAATCCACTGCGGCCCGGGCCTCGCGGTCATCCGCCGGCTGAATGATGGTCATATTCGGCAGCGTACGCATGAGACCGATGTCTTCCAGCGCCATCTGGCTGTACCCGTCCTCGCCGATGGCCACGCCGCAATGCGTGCCGACGATTGTGACGTTGGCTTCGCTGTAGCCGATGGACATACGAATGGCCTCGAAACGGCCGACAACAAAGGTGGAAAAGGAGCAGATGAACGGTTTTTTTCCGCTGAGCGCCATGCCTGCGGCCGCACCGATCATGTTGTGTTCCTGTATGCCCATTTCGTAGAAACGTTCGGGATACTTCGCGGCAAAAAGCTGTGATTGGGTGGACTTGGAAAGATCGGCGTCAAAAACGACGATATCCGGATGCGTGGCTCCGAGCTCCGCGAGCCGCTCGCCAAAAGATACACGGGTTGCTGTTGCCATGGTGCGCTATGCTTCCTTGGTGAGTTGGGCCTGAAGTTCTTCGATGGCGCGCTGAGCGTCCGCGTCGCCGGGCGCCTTGCCGTGCCATTCGGTGGGATGTTCCATGAAGGACACGCCTTTTCCCTTCACGGTGTGCGCTATGATGAAATGCGGCTTGCCATCCAGCCGCTGGGCGTTCGACAGCGCCGTATCTATCTCCTCCACGTCGTGTCCGTCGATTTCCTGCACGTCCCAGTTGAAGGCACGCAGCTTTTCGGCAAGGGGTTCGAGGTTGATGATCTCGTTCGTGGGACCGTCAATCTGCCCTTTGTTGTAGTCCAGAATGACAATGAGATTGTCGAGCTTGTACATCGCCGCGGAAAGCAATGCCTCCCAGATCTGCCCTTCCTGCATTTCGCCATCCCCCACCACGCAATATGTGCGACGGGCACTGCCATCCAGACGCGCCGCCATGGCCATACCCTGGGCGATGCTGAGGCCCTGGCCAAGAGAACCGGTGGGCGCCTCCACGGCGGGCATGGAGACGTTGTGCGGATGTCCCTGAAGGGGACTGTCTATCTGACGCAGGGTGATCAGATCCTCGTGCTTGATCACTCCGGCGCGAGCAAGCACGGCGTAGAGCGCCGGAACCCCGTGACCTTTGGAGAGCACAAGCCGGTTCCTGTCGGGATCAAGGACATTGTCCGCCGTACGGCCAACGTATTTGAGCATGGTGACGGTGAGAATGTCGATCAGCGACAGCGATCCGCCCGGATGGCCGGAGCCGGCGGCGTGCAACATTCGGATGATATCGATTCGCATTTCCTGTGCGTACCGATGCAGAGCGGGGAGCGAAAGATCCATTGAGCGGGGATGGATGTATGGTGAACGAAAAGGATTGAGATCAGTCGTAGAGCAATTCTTCGTCGATGTCGATTTCCATGCGCAGCATGGCGGAGCTGAGAGTCTTGCCCTGCGCGTCGTTTTTCAGCGACACCGTGCCTCCGCCGCCAAGCGTGTTATGGAGGATGAAATTCAGCGCACCGATATTGGGAAGTTCGAAACGCTCGACGGCACCGAAGCAAATACCCTCAAAGTGCCGCTTCACACGATCAACGGTAAGTTCTTTTAACAGAATGGGATAGAAGCGTTCATCGCGAGCAATGACTCCCACGTTTCCGGCATCTCCTTTGTCCCCGGAGCGGGCGTGCGCAATTTCTATGAGACGGATGCGGCGTAGGGACATCAGCGCTCCTCCACGATAACGTTTGGAGTGACAGCGGCTTTCGGAATGAGCGCCGGCCAGTATGCGATAACGTCGCTGGGCTTGGGTCGTCCGCCGGCGAATCCTGTCACCGATGGCGGTCCGGTAAGAATAAGCGGCGCGAGTTCCTGCCCGAAGCGGGCGATATGCTCTTTGTTCTTGCCTCTCACACCGATGCGCAGCAGCACCTCGTTGATCTCGGCGGGCATGGTGGCCAGCGGACCAAGGCAGGAAGAGTGGCCGACGAATTCGCTCAAAATTTCTTCGAATTCAAGCCCGAGATCCGCCAGACGCGTACGTAAAATAGCATCCGCGGCCTGGGCCTTTTCCAGAGCATCCGGCCAGGCGTAGGTTAGCGTTCCCGTGGCGGAGTAGCCGTCGTGATAGGAGGCCGATACTTTATAGAACGGCGTGTACGGCCTGCCTTTGACGTCGAAGACCCGCACCCGATTCTCCCCTTCTTGCCTGAGACGTATGGAGGTGAAATCGGCAATACAGTCCGGGGTGATGTACTCGGTCGGATCGCCGATTTCGTAGAGCAGTTGCTCCTTTACCGTTGCTTCCGACACAAGTCCGCCGGTGTTCTCGTGCTTGGTGATGACGACCGTGCCGTCGGGATGCGCTTCCGCGATGGGAAAACCGATATGCGCGAGATCCGGAACGGATTTCCAGTCACCGAGAAAATTCCCGCCACTGCTCTGTCCGCCGCATTCGAGGATGTGACCGGCGACTGTACCCGCGGCAAGGAGGTCCCAGTCGTTTTCCGTCCATCCGAATTCGTGAATCATCGGCGCAAGAGTAAGGCCAGTGTCGGTGGTCCTGCCCGTGATGATGATTTGGGCGCCCTGACGCAGCGCCTCGACGATGGGCCAGGCACCGAAGTACACATTGGCGGAGACAATGCGATCGCGGATGTCCCGCAGAGGCGCGTCGGTTTCCATGTTGCGCAGTTCGATACCCTGTGCGAGCAGCGCGTCAATGTCGTCGAGGATGTTGTCACCGAGGACCACGCCAATGCGCAGGCCGCGGATACCCGCTTTGTCCGCTTCACGGAATATTGCGTCGCGACATGCAAGAGGATTCACTCCCCCACCATTGGTAATCACCCGGACGTTCTTTTCCATGATATGCGGGAGCATACGACCGATTTGTCCAGGCAAATCGCGTGCGTACCCGAGGGAGGGATCACGCAGCTTCTGTTTCTGCATGATGGACATGGTCACTTCCGCGAGGAAATCCATCATGAGATAGTCGATCGGTCCCCGCGTCACCTGATGATACGGAGCATCGATGAGATCGCCCCAGAAGCCCTGTCCGCTTGCGATTCGGATATGCTGTTTCAATGGATCCTTTGCGCTGGAAAGTGGGAAGCCACGGTTACCGCCATACATTTCGCGTCAATACGCGACAATTATGAATGTACACAATCATGCTTTGAGAAACAAAAAATCGGCGGTTTCCGACGATTTTTCGGGTGCCGTTGTCGTTTGAAGCGTGCAGAATTCGTATCTTGAATTCTGTGCCGCCCCGGCGAGTATCCACTTTTATTCACTATATCGACGTTGTGCGCCTATGACAGACACACACGACAAGCCGCGACTCAAGGATTTTCCGAAAACCTACTGGGTCGTCATTCTGTTCGAGTTTTTCGAACGCGGTTCCTATTACGGGATGATGAGCATACTCTCGGTGTACATGACGGACATCCTTGGATTTTCCAAGGAAGGTGTCGGAGTCATCAAGAGTACGATTCAGCCGCTGCTGTATTTCCTTCCCATTTTCACCGGGGCGATCGGCGACCGCATGGGCTATCGCAAGACGCTTATGGTGGCCTTTACATTGCTGGGAGGCGGCTACTTCCTTACAAGCCAGATGACCACATACAGCGCCGTGTTTTTCGGTCTGGTCATCATGGGTTTCGGCGCCGGGACGTTCAAGCCGGTGATTTCCGGTTCGATCGCAAAAATGACGGACGAGCGTACAAGCACGCTCGGTTTCGGTATTTTTTACTGGACGATCAATCTCGGGGCCTTCCTTTTCCCGCTCATCATCGTCCCGATGCTGAAGGCCATATCCTGGCATTACGTCATCATCGCCTCCGCGATCGGCACGGGCGCTATGCTCATTCCCACCATTTTCCTGTACAAGGAGCCCATCGAGCCGCGCAAGGAGAAGGAATCCTTCGGCACGGTCATTCGGGAAATTCTGGGCAAGCTCTGGATGGTGGTCACGGACTGGCGTTTCATTCTGTTCATTTTTATTTACTCCTGGTTCTGGATTCTGTATTTCCAGATGTTCGACAGTGTACTCTGGTACGTCAAAGCCTTTGTTGACGCTTCACCATTGAACGGCTTCATACAGGGGACCTTCGGCATCAACTGGAGCTTCGATGTGGAGCACGTGACCGTGATCAACGCCGGCACCATCATCCTGTTGCAACTCTTCATATCACGCATCGTGAGCAAAACGAAGGCTTTGCCCACCATGATCACCGGCATCTCTCTCGGCACACTGGGCATGGCCATTCTGGCGATCAACACCAATATCTGGGTTTTCATGGCCGGCATTATCATTTTCTCCATTGGGGAAATGACCGCGCATCCGAAGTTCATCAGCTATCTCGGTCTTATCGCTCCTCCCGACAAGAAAGCGACGTACATGGGCTTCGGCTTCCTTTATGGCGCCTTCGGTTCGCTTATCGGCGGCGTACTCGGTGCGAAGCTGTACGTGTTGTTCATCGATAATCCGATGATCAACTTTGTCCGTTCCGTGGCGGTGGAGAGGGGATTCGGCGATTTCCCGGTCAAAGCGACGATTGATCAGGCCCTGGAGATCGGGGCGCAGCTCGGTCTCACGAAAACCGATATCTCGGCCCACGCCTACACCTCGGAGTTGTGGCTGGTGTTCAGCTGCATCGGCGTCGTCTGTATCGTTGGCTTGCTGCTGTATCAGAAATTCATTGGTGCACGTACGGCAAGTACGTAGAGGAGCGCGGAGCGCACGTCCGTGCGACATGGCCCATGCTGCACAAGCACCCCGATGCGGTAGACCATAATAGACAAAACGAAAGCAGAGTCCGCGGACTCTGCTTTCGTTTTGTAGGTCTCGGTATACCGAATCGAGTTTCTTGTGCGGAGTGAGCAAGGTTTTAGGGACGTGCTCTCAGCTCTCTGTTCCCCGCTCCGCTCTCGCAGTCTCCCTCTACCGCAGCAGCATGAGTTTTCGGGTTTGTTTCTGCCGTCCGGAGACCAGTTCGTAGATATACACGCCGCTGCGGAGATCGTTGACGTTGATGGCGATGCGGTGTTCCCCTGCTTCGCGGGGTTCGTCGAGCAGTGTGCGGACGAGCCGCCCGTCGGTGTCGTAGAGGTTGATACGTGCATGACCGGCATGCGAGAGCGAAAATGGTATCACCGAACTCGGATTGAAGGGATTGGGATAATTCTGTCCGAGCTGCATGACCAAAGGTTTCGGAACTTCCGGTGTATTGACAACAACACTGGTCATCCACATACCACGACCGTGCGTCGCGGCATAGAGAATGTCGTCCTGCGTGATTTTCAGATCGTCTATCACCACATTGGGGAGCCCCGTACCGTAGGGAGTCCAGTTCTCTCCCCCATCCTCACTGATATACACGCCCACGTCGGTGCCAACGAACACAACGTCCGGTCGTTTTTCATAAATCGCAATGCCACCGACTGGGATGGCAGGCAGGCTGGTCGCCTCGCTACCACCTTTCATATGTCTCCACGTGTTCCCTCCATCCGTGGTCTTGTACACCCCGGTGGTGGCGGAAAATGCCGCGGTGCCGACATAGGCAATATCCGGATTCGTCGGATGTACCGCCACCTCACCCAGATACAGCGGCGGCAGCCCGGCATCGATGCGCGTGTACGTCACACTCCCGGCCTGCGCCATGGCGTTGGTTGTTTTCCAGGCACGCGCCGAAAAACCCGTCACCATGTACAGGACGTTCGGATCGGATTTGCAGAAGGCAAGGTCCTGAATCTGTGCGAGCGAACTCGTCGCGTTTGTCAGGTCATCGGAAATCGCCGTCCAGCTCTGCATACCATTGACAGTGCGATACAGTTTGTTTCCCCCCAGGAACAAGGTTTTCGGTTCTGTGGGATGCATGATGAAGGGCGTGACGAAACTGAACATATAATTGCCGCTCGCATCCGTACGCGTCAGACCCGAGATCGCGCCCTCGAACGAGTTCCCTCCGTTCGTGGTGCGCCCCAGATTGCCATACTGCGAAGTGACGTAAAATATTGTCGAGTCGGTATAGTCGAAGGCCACATAGCCCCCGTCTCCCCCCCAGCTCAGCCGCCGCCATCCGCCGGGGCTGTTGGAATTACCGAGATTATTCCGGCGATCCTGCGTTCCCCCGGCGATACGTCTCGTATTGCGTCTGTCGAAATCCATTGCGTAAAACTGCATGCATGCAAGACCGGAGTTCAACTCCTCGCAGATGACACTCGCGGCCAGACAGTCGTTCGTGCGGAACACACCGCCGTCGCTGGACATGGCCATGATTTTCGGATTTTGCGGATGGAAGGAAATGTAATGCATGTCCACCCATGAGCTGTTGGTGGCGCCGTCGCGGTTGGTTATGCGCGAGAAGGAATCACCGGAATTCGTACTGCGCCACCATTCGATTCCTCCAAGAAAGACGACGTTCGGATTCGTCGGATGAATACGGATGTGCAGATTGTAATCGCCCTGCGAGCGCAGCACCTGCCGCATGTTCGCCTGCGTGGACGATGCGAGTTTTTCCCACGTGATGCCGTGATCGGTGGAGCGGAACACCCCGAGGAAATCCTCATTTTCGGTCGGCGCGAATTTCGGAGCTCGCGACATGGCGCACATGATCAGTCCCGGTTGCGACACACTCGCATCGAGCACGACGCGCCCAATGGAATCGGGATTGGGCAGGTTGGTCACGATTTTGTTGAAGGTGAATCGCGTGCCGAGCGAGTCCGAGTAATACAGTCCGTTGCTGCTTCGTCCATTGTAATTACCGAAACCCACGATGACGCGATTGCGCTTATGCGGGTCGATAAGCACATCGCGCGCCGGACCATTCAATACCGCCTGCCAGGATGCGCCGGCATCGGTGCTGCGAAACAGCGCACCCGTGCCGCCGCCAAAGGATGCAGCTGCAAAAATGAGATTCGGATTATCCGGATGCACTTCCACATGGTTGATCGCAAGATCATTGTCACGGACGAGGCCGGGCATGAGGTTTGTCCAGGTCTCTCCCCCGTCAGTGGAGCGATACAGTCCGTCACCATACACCTTATCCCAATTCATCGAACCCTCGCCCGTCCCGATATAGATGATATCGGGATTGACCGGATCGAACGCCATGTGGCCGATGGCCAGTGTCGGGAGGTGATCGCTCATCGCACGCCAGGAGCCGCCGCCGTTGGTGGATTTGAACAGACCGCCGGACGCCGAACCCGCGTACATGATATCCGGATTGGTCGGATGATATTTCACGACACGTACACGTCCGCCGATGGTTGAAGGCCCCACGAACGTCCAGTTCATGCCGAATGCCGACTTGCGCAGTCCGATTTGTACGGATTGCAGTGCAATCGCTTCCTGCAAACCGCGCGAGATACTGCGATCGGCATTCCAGGTCCGTGGCAGGATGTAGTGATCCAGATTCGGGTTGTCGCCCGCCCTTCCTGCGCGTGCATCCGCGCGTCGTTCGGCCTTGAGCGCCTTGTGCTGCGCACGCCAGGACGAGATCAGCTGTCGCTCATCGGTGGGAATCTGATCGAGCACGAGCACGGTAAGTACAGCGGTAGCTGCGAGTATGGAGATGGAGCTACGAAAGTTCATCGCTTTCCTTTTTCATGTCCGCACCCCGTCATGTACATGACAGGGAGCGGTTGATTTCGTATATTCTGCTATCGAGACGTTCGAGTCGTCAATCAGCGGGCGCCAAGCCAGATTGACGCCAATTCAAAAGATAGATTCCTCGATCTTCAAAGGCAATACAATTCGGTATCAACAACCAACGCAATCAACAGCCAACGCATGATATCAGCCACTGAACAGCGGCGCCTCGCTCCCGACATTCTCCGCACCGCGCGCACGGTCATCGAGGCGCGTGTACGCGGGGATCGCACGGTAACCCCGCCGGATGTGCCCGAAAACATCATCGCGAGTGGCGTGTTCGTGACGGTACGTGTGGACGGTGCACTTCGAGGGTGCATCGGTTTTGTGGAGATCAGCGTACCTTTCAGCATCGCGCTCGCGGAAGCTGCATCGCGCGCAGCGATGGAAGACACACGTTTCGAGCCTGTTGAGCGCAGCGAGCTTCCCCGGCTGCGCGTCGAGGTGACCCTGCTCGGTCCTCTCGAGGATATTCATGGGCCGGAAGATATTGAACTCGGCAAGCATGGTATTCGCATAGACCATGACGGCCGACGGGGATTACTGCTCCCGCAGGTGGCGACGGAGCATCACTGGACCGCAGAGGAATTTCTCTCGGCCCTCTGCCGCAAGGCGTACCTTCCACTGGACACGTGGAGAAGCGGTCGTGCACGTCTCTCGCGCTTTTGCGGCATAGTCTTCCGTGAGGAGGACGTTTCAGACATCGTGCAATCAGCACAGGACACGAGGACCACATGAAAGCAATGCACATTCGGCAACCCGCCGTGAGCGGCTTGTTCTATCCGGCGGATCCGACGCTGCTCAGCCTGCACATCGACAGTCTGCTCGATGAGCACTCCCAAGCGCATGCGGGTGCTCTGCCTCTCGGTGTGATCGCACCGCATGCCGGGTACGCCTGGTCAGGATCAGTGGCCGCAGCAGCGTATGCCCGATTGCGCGGACACAACTTCCGCACTGCGGTTATCGTGTCCCCGAGCCATCGTGAGTATTTCAATGGTATTTCGGTGTTCGAGGGCGATGCCTACCGTACGCCGCTCGGCCTGATCAATGTGGATGTGGAGTTGCGGGAGAAGCTGCTCGCATCGCGCGGGGTCATTCACGAATCCAGCCTGGGCCACAGAGACGAGCATGCCATCGAAGTACATCTGCCCTTTCTCCAGCGTGTCAATCCCGACGCCAAAATCCTCCCGATAGTGATGGGAGATCAGCGCGCGGAGCATTGTTCTCTGCTGGCGGATGCGCTTGCCGCGTCGGTGAATCCGGCGAATACCATCATCATCGCCTCAAGCGATCTGTCGCATTTTCACGACCAGCTCACCGCCGTGGGCCTCGACAACGTAGCGGCGAAGGACATACGGGAGGGTCTGCCCATGAAACTGCTGGACGACCTGGCCACACACCGCTGCGAGGCTTGCGGCGGCGGACCCATTGCCGTCGTCCTTTCCGCTTGCGCGCAGCTCGGTGCCGACAATGTGTCGGTGCTCAAGCAGTGCACCTCCGGCGATGTGTCGGGCGATACGCAACGCGTCGTGGGGTATCTCAGCGCCATTGTCAGCGCGGCCATGCCGGGGAAACGTCCGTGATCACCCGAAGCTTCGGTCTCGTTGGCGCGGGTCGTGTGGGTCTCGCAATGACGCGGCATGCGATCATGCAGGGGTTTGATTTTCTTTGGGGAGTGGATCCGCGTCTGGAGGAGCTCTCGGGATTAGATAACGAAATTGTACGGCGCTTGCACGCGCGCGTCGCTGATATCCCGGATGTACCCGTTGATGCCTGCGTTATTGCCGTCGGAGACGAGCAGATCGGTATCGTTACGAAGGAGCTGGTGACGCAAGGCACACTCCGCACCGGAACGCTCGTATTCCATACCTCCGGTGTTCGAACATCGGCGGAATTGCTTCCCCTGGAAGACGCCGGAATGCTCACCGGTTCGATACATCCGATACAGTCCTTCATCGCGTCCGCAGGAGAGACCCCGCTCCGCGGAATCGGCTGTGGTATCGAGGGTACGGACGCTTTTTATGCGCGTGCGGTCGCTCTGGCCAGGGATTTCGGCTGGTCCGCATTGCGCATCGCCACGGATCAGAAGGCACTGTATCATGCGGCCTGCGTCTTTGCCGGCAATTTCCCCACCGTCCTCGCCGCGCTGTCGGAGGAGCTACTCCGGAAGTCTGCGGTGGAATCTCCGGACAGAACCCTGCCGTTCCTGTTACCAATGATGGAAGAAGTGCTTTCGCGTTTGCAGCACACCGCTCCGCGGGCCTCCCTTACTGGTCCCGCTTCGCGCGGTCAATCGACCGTGCTTTTGCAGCATTTCGAACAACTCCTCGGGTTCGACTCTCTGAGCGCGGAAGTGTATCGCTCGCTGAGTCTGGCCGCGGCAAAGCTCGCCGGAGTGTCGCCCGCATCGCTGTCACATCTCCGTGCTGCTCTCGTGGAGAGCGAAGGCCGCAAGGACATGTAAATCCGCCCTCCCCCGCATAATCCGTGTCACCTGTCTACGAATCATGTACGGCTATGGTAGGTACAGTTTCCGTACTTGTCTGTAGGTGCGATTCAGCCGAGATACGCGTTGTGTAAGTCGTACCATGTGGGATCCGGTACCCCGGGATGCGCAATCTGCCGGGGATGCGCTAGAGGCAGAATGTCGACTTCCCGGCCGGCAATACTTCTGCGCACAACGGCGCCGTATCCCTGGTCATCCACGAAATCATGCAAATCCCGCCATTCCCAGTCGCCCGTAACGGGACGTACAAACCAATGGAGCGCCTGATCTCCGAGAACAATCATTCTTTCGGCGCCCGATTCGTGCAGTTCACCGATGATTTCCTCGCAGCGTTGTTCCGTAATCAGCTCCGGTACGCCGGGCATGTCCGGCATGGGCAGATGAAACTGCGCCATGCGGTGGAAGTATTGCCGTCGGATCGCTTTTCGCTGTACGTTGTTGAGACAGGTATGCGGCACACAATCGCATAACCATACATCCGTGCGTGTAAGACCCAACGGCTCGAGTATGCGCCCATCGAGTACGCGTCCGGCAAGTCCGTTAAACCCCTCGGCTGTAGCACCAAGCGTACCTGCTCCCGGCGGAACCGCTATTGCACGAACGATGTCTTCTGATGTGATCCCGGACTTGTCACCGGTCCAATACATCTCCGGCTCGCTCGCTACGGCGAGGGCCTTTACCAGTATCTCGCCCTCCGCATCAGTCCAGCATGCATGCACCGCTCCGGCGTACGCACCGAGTATGAAAGTGGATTTGGGAGACCTGTCCTGTTGTGTCCGAATGGAAAGGGGCTGGCCAAAGGGGAAACGGTAATCCATGGGTAGTGGTGGATGAAAGGTGAAAAATGAAAGGAAAAATGAACAACGGTTGAAATACGTTCCGGAGAAGAGAATCCGTATCCCCGGAGTTTCACGTTACAACCATGATGGCGTGCCTCGGAAGATAGTTCGTGCGCCCAATGCTCGTCACGTCAGTCCGCACATTCCATCAATCACAGAACCCGGGCCTCGCCCTGTATGATCGACGTGCAGCATTTCATCGAACACCGGTACACGCGATGCCATAGAGACGGGTATGGAGCGACATCATCGTGCGTACCGGCGAAGCACGGACACGACAGCGCGGGTACTCGCACCGAATGCACAGCGGGCTCACGGTAACACATCGTCACTGCGGAAGCTTGCCGTGCGGGGCAAGATATTGCAATTGTTCGAGCGCTTCTTCGTTCTCCGGGTCGATTTCGAGCACACGGGTGAAATATTCCTCCGCACGCACGCGGTTGGATTTGAGAAGGGCAACCCGCCCGAGTCCTAAAAGCGCGGCTTCACGATGGCTCTCTTTTTGCAGCACTTCCTTGTACACCTGTTCGGCTTCGTCCGGAAAACCTGCACGGAGCATGGCTCCCGCAAGTGGAAGCAACAGCTCGGCCTTGCCCGGTTCGATGAGCAGGGCGCGCTCGAGAGCGTTCATTGCGGCGGTCCACTGTCTCGCCGCAAGATGTGCGGAAGCCAGTGCGGCGAGTGCCACGGTGGAGCGTGGATCGATCTGCGTCGCTCGCTGCAATGCCTCGATGGCGGACCTGTTCCTCCCGTTGCGCAGACGGGTTTCGCCCAGAGCGAGAGCCGCGTCGAGATGATTGTCCTGCAGCTCCAGCGCGCGATGAAAATGACGCTCGGCATGCTCCAGTTCACCGCGCTGCCAGTACACCATCCCCAGCGAGTAATGCGCCTTTGCATCATCGCTCGGCGCCAGTCGTTCAAGATAAAAGAGCGATCGCTCGTAATTTCCGCTCTGATAGCAGATGACACCCAGGGAATACAGAATCTCGTGGTTACGGGGTTCATGCTTCAGTGCGCGGAGCAGCACCTGCTCTGATGCGTTGAGATTTCCCATTTCCAGGTACACCTGACCAAGCCGAATGCGGTAACGAATATCATCGGGCACCATTTCGATCACCCGCTGATACATCTGCACCGCGTGCAGCCACATACGGTGTTGCTCGAAGTAGCGCGCTTCGTCCAGCAATTGCTGTACGCGGTGTTCGTTCACGCTGCTATTCCCATTCGATGGTCGAAGGCGGCTTGGAACTGATGTCGTACACGACACGATTCACACCACGTACCTCATTGATAATCCTGTTGGAGATACGCTCCAGAACATCGTACGGAATGCGCGCCCAATCGGCGGTCATCCCGTCGAGACTGGTGACGGCCCGGAGAGCCACGGTGTACTCATAGGTTCTTGCGTCTCCCATCACCCCTACCGAACGGACGGGCAGCAGCACGGCAAAAGCCTGCCAGATATTGTCATACTCTCCCGCTTTACGGATTTCCTGCATGTACACTTCATCCACATCGCGCAGGAGGTCGAGGCGCGGTTTCTCTACCTCGCCCAAGACACGTATGGCGAGTCCGGGGCCGGGAAAAGGATGACGGTCGAGAATATGCGCCGGCATGTCGAGTTCGCGTCCGACACGACGCACTTCGTCCTTGAACAATTCTCGGAAGGGTTCGATGAGCTTGAGATGCATGCGCTCCGGCAACCCCCCGACATTGTGATGGGATTTGATGGTGGCCGAGGGACCTTTGAAGCTCACGGATTCGATCACATCCGGATACAGGGTGCCCTGTGCAAGCCAGGCGGCGTCGCTGAATTCTTTCGCTTCCTTCTCGAAGACCTCGATAAAGGTCACGCCGATGATTTTTCTTTTCTCTTCGGGATCGGTCACACCGGCGAGACGGCTGAGGAATAAATCCGTGGCATCCACGAATTTAAGCGGAATGTGAAAGACGTCGCGGAAGGTCTCGACCACTTTCGCGCTCTCATTCTTGCGCATCACGCCGTTGTCGATATGGATGCATTGCAGTTGATCACCGATGGCGCGATGCAGCAGCACGGCAGCAACAGCGGAATCCACCCCTCCGCTCAGCGCGCAGATGACGCGTCCGTCGCCTACGGTTGCGCGAATGTCCTCGATGGAGCCTTCGATGAAGGAACGGGGATTCCATCCGCCTGCCGCACCGCAGATGCCGTACACGAAATTCGAGAGTATGGACGCGCCCTCGGCAGTATGCACGACTTCCGGGTGGAACTGCACACCGTACTGGCGCTTCGCGCTGTTGCGTATAGCGCAGATGGGTGCGTTGGGTGTGTGCGCGATAGTCTCAAAGTCACGCGGGATGCGGGTGAGCGCATCGCCATGGCTCATCCAGACCACGGTTTCCTGACTCACCCCTTTGAATAAATCGTCGCCGCTGTCAATGATGAGCTCGGCTTTGCCGTATTCCCTGCGCGCGGCGGGATCCACCGCGCCTTCGTTGTGTACGGCGATGAGCTGCAATCCGTAGCAGATGCCCAGAATCGGAATGTGCAGGTTGAATACCGACGCATCGATGCCCGGAGCCCCATCCTCGTACACACTGCTGGGTCCGCCCGAAAGAACGATCCCCTTCGGATTGTTGGCGTTGATAGCCGTGAGAGCGGTGTGGCAGGGATGGATTTCGCAGTATACGCCGAGCTCCCTGACGCGGCGAGCGATGAGCTGCGTGTATTGTGACCCGAAATCAACGATGCAGATCCATTCGGTATGATGCATGGCGACAAATATGGAGGGATAATGAATGACCGGTCGGATACGTTGTCCGACCGGTCAGGAAATTGTTGCGTTACGTTATTTGCCGATGAGTGCTTTGTATTCGTCCGCACTGAGCAGCGCGTTATACTCGTCCATCGAAGCGATGGTCATTTTCACCATCCAACCCTTGCCATAGGGATCGGAATTGACTATTTCGGGGCTGCCATCGAGATCGGGATTGATTTCGGTGATGGTGCCACCGAGCGGCGCGATGATGTCGGAGACGGTCTTCACAGCTTCGATGGAACCAAAGCTTTCACCCGAGACGACGGAGCGCATTTCAGGAATGTCGATAAACACGACATCGCCAAGCTCGCCTTGCGCGTACTCTGTGATGCCGACAACCGCGGTACCGTCTTCGAGACGGACCCATTCATGCGAATCGGTATACTTGAGATTTTCCGGGAATTGCATACTAGCTCCTGGGTTGAAATGAGAACGTTTTATGCTATGTCGAGGCGTTCGATAAAATGCGTGTCCACATCACCATCGATAAACGCCGGATGCTCCATCACTTTTCTATGAAACGGAATCGTCGTGTGTACCCCCTCGATCACGAACTCTTCCAACGCCTGACGGGCGCGAGCGAGAGCTTCAGCGCGGTCTTTGCCGTGCACGATGAGCTTGCCGATCATGGAATCATAATACGGCGGTATGGCATACCCCTGGTACACATGAGAATCGACACGGACGCCGTAACCACTGGGCATGTGCCATGTTGTGATGAGGCCAGGCGAGGGCCTGAAGTCGTGCGCGGGATCCTCGGCATTGATGCGGCACTCGATTGCGTGCCCCTGATGCCCCTTGAACATGTGGGGATCTATTTCCTCACCTGCGGCGATACGGATTTGTTCGCGGATGAGATCGATGCCGGTTACCGCTTCGGTGACGGGGTGCTCGACCTGTATGCGTGTATTCATTTCCATGAAATAGAAATCGCCGTTGGCATCGAGGAGGAACTCGATGGTTCCCGCTCCCTCGTAGGCGATGCTCCTCGCAGCGGCAACAGCGGCCTCGCCCATGCGCTGACGCAACTCCGGCGTGACGGCGGTGGAGGGGGCTTCTTCGATGAGTTTCTGATGGCGGCGCTGCACGGAACAATCGCGCTCGCCGAGATGCACGACGTTGCCATGCTTATCACCCAGCACCTGAATCTCGATATGCCGGGGCCGATTGATGTACTTCTCCATGTACAAGTCGCCGTTGTTGAAGGCGGACTCGGCTTCGGCCTTGGCCATCAGGAACTGTTTCTCGAATTCCTCGCGGTGACGAACGATGCGCATGCCCTTTCCTCCGCCACCAGCGGAGGCCTTGATCATGACAGGCACGTCCATGCTGTCGAGTAGCCGCAGCGCGTGATCCATATCCTCCACCACACCATCGCTGCCGGGTACCGTTGGCACGTTGACAGCCGCGACCGTCTCCTTTGCCAGCGACTTATTGCCCATGCGGTGAATCATTTGCGGTGACGGACCGATGAAAACAAGGCCGGAATCGGTACAGATTTCGGAAAATCCGGGATTCTCCGCCAGGAAGCCATAGCCCGGGTGAATGGCATCGGCACCCGTGATGGCAGCCGCACTGATGATGCGGGGGATGTTGAGATAGCTCTCCCTGCCCTGGGGCGGACCGATACACACCGCTTCATCCGCAAAACGGACATGCAGGGAGTTTTCGTCGGCCGTCGAGTACACCGCGACGGTTTTAATGCCCATAACCTTGCAGGTACGGATGATGCGGAGGGCTATTTCGCCTCTGTTCGCGATTAAAATTTTAGAAATCACGGCAGTCTCGGTTTAGTCGAAATGGTATCGGCCCGGACTTCAGGACGGGTCGATAAGAAACAGAGGCTGGTTGTATTCGACGGCCTGTCCGTTCTCCACAAGCACTTTCACGACCCGGCCGGAAATATCGGACTCGATGTCGTTCATGATTTTCATTGCTTCGATAATGCAGAGCGTGTCACCGGCGGTCACGTTTTGTCCGACCTGCACGTAGGGATCTGCATCGGGTGATGAAGAGCGGTAGAAGGTTCCGACGATGGGTGAGCGCACCTCGTGATAGCTACCGGCAACAGCGGGCTGCGGAGCCGCGGGGGGAATCTCGGCCTGGCCGGTCGGGACAGGAGAAACGGAGGGGGCAGCTGCCGCGACATGCTGGACGGCAGGAAGCACGGCTTGTGCGGCCACGGCACGAGTGATACGGACGCGCTTGCCGTCCTCCTCTATCTCGATTTCTGCGATTTCCGACTCGTTGACTATTTTTATCAGTCGTTTGACATACTGAAGATCCATTGCGGCTCCTGTGTGTGAAAGGAGGAGAACTATTTCACTCGTTCGAGGTATGCGCCGGTGCGCGTATCGATTTTCAGTTTTTCGCCCTGTTCGATGAAGAGCGGTACGACCACCGCGGCACCCGTTTCGACGATGGCGCGCTTGCTGCCGCCTTGCGCCGTATCACCGCGCACGCCGGGTTCGGTTTCCGTGACGACAAGTTCTACCGTGATGGGGAGCTCACCGGAAATCGGTGTGTCGCCATCCATGAGTATTTCGCACACTTCTCCTTCACGCAGGAAGCGAACGGAATCACCGAAAGTCACGGCGTCTACGTGTATCTGCTCGTAATTCTCCTGATCCATGAAGCAGAGATAATCGCCTTCAGGGTAGAGGAACTGGAATTTGCGGCGATCCACACGCACGACATCCACGTTCTCCCCAGGGCGGAAGCGTTGCTCAAAGGCGGAACCGGTACGCATATTGCGCAGCTTGGTGAGAACCATCGCCCCGCCCTTTCCCGGCTTGTGGTGGCGCCACTCAACAATAGTGTGAAGATCGCCGTTGAAGCGAATGATAAGACCGTTGCGAAAATCAGTCGTAGAACCCATACAAATAGTTACTCTGAACAATGATGAATATCCGATACAGAACTTTAAGTTAGGCAGGAACAGCCATAAAATCAAGAAATGCAGGTTTTACGGAAACGTGCGGAGATTGCTCCGCGGGTGGACACGGATGATGACGGTTTGCCGCGAATGATTTCGTTGGTGGTACGTTGATTCCGGGTACACCTTGGGATTCGGAGTTGATCATTCGAGGACGTTGTACACTGCCTGCGCCACGTCTTCCCCGCGCTCCGTCCATCCGCGAAGGACCATGACCTTCCGTATCAACAGCGCGGCGGTCCGCGCCGCAGATCCGCTCCGATCCATGCAATCCGCGCAGCGAAACTCAATTTTTCCACGCGGTGAATTTGCATATTTTATCAAAATGGACAGAATAGCACGCATCACAGCATTCCCCTTTCTGATCGCAGCATTGCTCGCGCTCGTCGCAACAGGCTGCGGTAACAATGAGAAGGAAATTCCCAAGGAGGAGCGCGGGGAGCCGAATGTGCTGCCGGAAGAAATCGTGCTCTACCGCGAAGCGCGTGACGCCTTTCGGGAGTGGGTGCGCGTCTTTGACGCACAGCGTTCCTTTCAATCCGCATTCGGCCTGCTCTCGCGTGTCAGCAGGTCGCGACTGCGAGAAGAGGGAGTAAACGACGCTGCCGGCTTCGAACGTTGGTTCGTGGAGCGGGCCAATGCGGGTGTGCCGCCCTTCTCCTATACATTCTCACGTTTCGACATCATCGACATAGAGATGCGCGACAGCAGCGAGGCGCTGCTCACCGGCACCTTCATTGTGCAAGTGCATTCGACGACGTTCGAGAGCGTCGGCACGTTCCGTCTGCGGCGACAAGGCGGTCGCTGGGTGGTACCGTTCGCGGAAAGCGGTGATTTCGAAGCATCCTGGTGGCAGAAGGAACGACAGTTCTCCACACGTGTGCGCGAAGAAGGCACATCCACATACACAGCGCAGAAACTCGGACTGTCCGTACGCTACCCCATTACCTGGGATGTCTCCACCCGCGGCACGCTCGGCATACCAGGGCACGGAAGCGCAGGCGCAGGCATCGAACTCACGTACATTGATCCGACAACCTTACTCCCGCAGGCCATTATGCGCATCGCGACGCTCCCTGTGCCCGTGCCCGACAGCGTCTTTGCACTATCCGGTAATGGCGGATCAACGGATCCGGTCGTCCTGCGCCGTGAGAATGCGACCGTAACGGAAGGCGGCACACTGTCCGGCAAACTGACGATTCTCGCCGATGTCCTCAACAACAGACAGATCGCCGTGCTTGCGGTCGTTGATGAGAACAGCAGCTTCCAGTTTTTCGGGCAAACGTTTGAATCCATCCTTTCCTCCATCGCAACCAGTAAGGTCACGCCGCAATGAGATTGCTCTATACTCTGTTATTCTTCTCCATCACACTACTGTCCGCCACCGCTTGCGAGCGCGAGGCCGGTACAAAGGACTCCCCTGCTCAGCCCGCTGCCGAAGGCCGTATGGAAGGCCGCGACGCGGTGGATGACTCTGTCCACGTCCCGCGTGTCGCGGATCCGAAGCTCAAAGCGGAGCTGCAAAGAGAGTTGAAACAGATTATGGCCGTCCGGAATGCCGCGGATCGTCCGGACGAGATTCAGAGCATGATCGTCGATTTGCAGGCACTCTTCAAAGTGTTGACGGTGACGGCACGGGCGTTCGACAAGCAGGGGCAGTTCACGAAGGAGATTCAGGCGGAAATGGGGCGCTTTCGGAACTCCGACGAGACTGTGAAAGACGATGCCGGACGCATAATGAATGGTCTTACCGGTGTGTACAACATGTATGCGATACTGGCAAAAATGCGTTTTGTGGGACGCGAAGAGCAACAACGGCAGATTCAGGGCATACACAACGCCACCGTCTCGATGTTCAAGCCGGACATTCAGGCAGTACGGGCCGCTGCGGCAATCGCCAAAAGCGTGTATATGCTCTGTACCATGATCATGCGAGACATCGATTCCGAGGGACTGTATATCGAGGCGTTCGAGCAGATTGAAGACCGCTACAAGGAGGGAAACAAGGTATCGAGCATGGATGAGGACAGGTATATCAATGGCGTATTCCGCACCTTTGAGGTCTCGCAACTGTGGGCACTCTGGATGAATCCGGCGGAAAGGAGCAAGATATCCGGACTGAGCGGAGAGATCGCCGGCAAAAGCGCGCGTGCCGAGAGTGTCGGTGAGCAGATGAGCGTTGCCACGGAGTACCTGTACCGCATCAGCTTACACATCGCGGCGGAAACCGTATCGCTCACTCTGTAGGAGCATCGGGATGAGGTTGTGGATGGTCGAGACGGCGCGACTTGACGATGCCGGTGCAGAATGGGAAGAACTGCACCGGCGAGCCAAAGGGATTGTGTTTACGTCCGGCGACTGGCTGCGCACCCTCGCCGATATGTACGGTCGTGAGGCATATTGCGTTCTTGTGGGCGACGGGGAGATGATTCGTGCGGGTATTCCGTTGCTGCTGAAACGAAAGGGAATGCTACGCTACTCCGGTGCACTGCCGATGAGCCTCTATTCCGGGCTTCTGCACACGCTTGCTCCCGAAGACTATCCCGGAGCCTGTGAGGCGCTGCTGAGCGAAAGCGAGCAGCTTTGCCATTTCGCCTCTCTGTCCCTCCCGCATGATAATGCGTTGATCTCCATACTTGCTTCCCGCGAATGGGATGTGCAGCACCGTCTGAGTCTGCGCCTCGACCTCTCGAATCCTGAGCGACTCTGGAACGGATACAGTCAATCCCTGCGTCGGAAAATCCGCAGAGCTTCAGAAGTACCCTTGACGATTCGTGACGATGCTCCTGTTGACCTCCTCATCGACTTGTATGAAAAAAGCTATCTGCGCCACGGAATACTCCCTCCCACGCCGCCGCAACAGATGCGCGGCTGGCTCTCCCGGCTGCGGCAGCAAGGACTGTTGCATTGTTTTGCCGCGTACCGTGCGGACGGTGTGCCGGCAGCTGCCCGCGCGCTCATACGGGATGGCGATATGGTGTACGACTGGCTTGCCGGTGCCGACCCGGTTGTGGCCCCGTCCGGGTCGCATTCTCTCTTGCACACCATCCTTCTCCGCTACTCCGCGGAGGGTGCGAAAACGTTTGATTTCATGGGCGCCAACACACCCGGCGTGGTCGAGTTCAAAAGAAGTTTCGGACCGTACGAACATCCGTACGTTGAGGCCTATTGGTACCGGACACCGCTGGTGAAGACCTTGTTGCGGATACAGAGTGCGCGATTACTGCGCGGGAGACGGCTGTGACACGACTTCTCTTCCTCTTCTCGTGCCTGCTCATCATCAACACGACGGCCTGGGCACAAATTGACAGCGTCGCGACACCTGATGACACGACATTCGTATCGTCTGCCGCTGATGCGGGAACCTCCCCTGTCACCGCCCCCTTGTCGCTCGCTCGTCATGGCAGACCGTCACCTGCGCATATCACACTGTCGCGGGACTCCATTCTCCTGCTGTCCTATCACCATGCCGGCGAGGTTCTCGGCGCCATGGCGGGGATACAGGAGTTCAGTCTCGGGAATTTTGGACAGCCGCTTTGGTTGGGGCGCATGGGATCGGGTCCCCGCCAGTGGACGATGACGCTGAACGGCAGTGATCTTGCCGGCGCCTTGACGGATGGCCCGGAGATGCATCAAATCCCGATCGAGGACATAGGCACACTCAGCATCTCCGCACAGTACGACGCATTCTGGCTGGGCGGCCCCGGTGCCGTGCTCGCAGCCGATGTTGTGGAGAAGGAATGGCACGCGCCCCGTCCGGTAACACGGCTTCGTCATACTGAAGCGGCCAACGAATACCTCTACACCGACGGAATGTTTACCCTGGACGTGTCGGACCGGGAGAATGTGTTCATCGCCGGAACCCGCACCGTAATCGGTACATCCGGTTCAAACGACGCGGCACGCTTCGCAAACAACAGGCATGAGAGCTGGAATCTGCGATTGCGCTACCGGAATCAGATCAGTACCGCAGTGAGTGCGCGAGTGGCGCTGCGCTACGACGACGGCATTACCCTGCTCAATGGCGGTGTCGCGCCACCACTGGACGCAGACCTCAATCTCTACCCCTATCCGGTGGATGGAACCGAGCCCTTCAGCACGGAGGCCTTCGACGCGAAAGTGGCATCGCTCGTGAATACCACGATGTCCACACAGCGGCAGCGGTATACCGCCGAAGGCGGCGGCCGGATACAGTGGGACAAGGACAGCGCGCATGTCACGGATGTACGATTCACGGCACAATCCGAGGTGAGCCGCTTTCACGACCGCATGCAGGAGCTCCTGGTGGACAGCATCGCCGACCCTCTGCTCAACATCACCGATGCCTGGTCGCGAACTGCAGTGGAGCTTCGCCATACGAACGACCTCGGCTGGTCCACATTGAACCTGGCGGCATCGGCCTCTCCCTACAGCGCAAAAAAAGGCGGCGAGATGTTTTCACGCAGCGGCCTGAACACCATGCTGCGCGGCAAATTGGATTTGACCCTGGGAGCACTGCACGCGACAGGAATGGCGCGATTGGATAACATGTACGGCAGGAGCGCGTTGAGTGCGGGAGCGGGGGCTGATGTTCGCATCGGAGATGCGCTGACGGTGTGGGGAGGCGTATCGTACTCCCCCAGGATATATTCGCTTACCGAGCAATGGTATCGCGAGGGAGCGTCAGCGACGCTGCCCAAGGAAGCGCCGCTTGAAGATTTGCGCACGACCGAGCTGGGCGCACGGGTGCTGTTGGCCTGGCTGAATGCGGATGTTCGCGTATTCCAGCGCAGAGCGGAAAACCGACTTCTGCTGCGCAGTACGCCCATGACAGGTACCCTCCCCGGCAGATACAGTCTGGCAGTCACCGAGACAGGAGAAAGCGAAAACCTTTCCGGAGTGAGCGCCGATATCCGTATCGCGCTGTGGCGCTTTTTCCTCGATCAGCAAGGGACGTTGCTGCAATCGGACAGGACGCAGAGCGTCGCGCGTTCCCTGCTCGCGCCTGAACGATCGTACCGGGCGGAGCTGTATTATCGGGGATCACTGATCGAAGGGACACTCGATCTGCGCATCGGCGGGTCGTTCAACTACAACAGCGCGTATTTGCCGCTGAGCTATCACCCGCTCACGGGGCTCTTCACGTACGCATCTCCGGACAACGCATGGACGTACACCGACATGTGGCGAGTGGATGCCTTCGTTTTCGCCACCATCAAGGACAGAGCGACCATTCACGTCGTGTTGCACAACGCATTCGACACGCCGTATATCACGACGCAGTTTTATCCGATGTTCGACCGCGCCGTACGTATCGGCGTGGATTGGATTTTCTTTGATTGACGTTTTCTCGCATCGGACTATTCAGTATGTTTTATTTCCGGTCCGCAGGACCTCGTTCAGAACACTCCTGCGATGCGGGACCTCTTCTCCGACCGGAAATGCACCTTTTCCTCTCGTATTATATCGGAGTTCTATCGTGAAATCCATTCGTGACGCAGCCAAAGCAACACAGGCCGTTCATGCCGGCATCGAGGAAGACCGTTTCGGCGCGGTGGTTCCACCCATTTATCAGACGTCGACGTTCAAATTCGAAAATGTCCAGCACGGGGCGGATCTGTTCGCCGGCAAAGGCGACGGCTACATTTACACCCGCATGCTCAATCCCACTATACAGGCGATGGAAAACGCGATCGCGATTCTCGAAGGCGGCTCGCACGGCCTCGGTTGCGGCAGCGGCATGGCGGCGATTCACACCGCGCTGGCAACGCTCCTGAAAGCCGGAGACCATGTGGTGTGCAGCGAGTCCGTATACGGACCGACCAGCACCCTTCTGAAGAATTACCTCACCGGCTTCGGTATCGAGAGCACCTTCGTCGATTCATCGAGCACCGAAGCGGTTGCGGCGGCGGTGAGTCCCGCGACACGTGTCATTTTTATTGAGACACCAGCAAATCCGACACTCGTAATCAGCGACCTCAGGGCAATCGCCGCCATTGCACAGAACGCGCAGGCGAAACTGGTCGTTGACAATACCTTCATGAATCCCGTAATGCAGCGACCGCTGGAAATGGGCGCCGATGTCGTTGTGCACAGTTTGACAAAATCCCTGAACGGGCATGCGGATGTTGTGGGTGGTATCATCGTCGTGAAGGATGAAGAGACCTATACCACCTTCCGCAAGGCGCTGAATAATTTCGGCGGTGTGATTGATCCCTTCAACTCCTTCCTCGTGCATCGGGGGCTGAAAACACTGCATCTCCGCACTGAACGTTCCTCCGATAATGCGATGAAAATCGCACAATGGCTCGAAACACACCCCGCCATCGAATGGGTACGCTATCCCGGTTTGCCCAGTCATCCGCAACATGAACTGGCAACCCAACAGATGGACGGATACGGATCAATGATTGCCTGTGAACTGAAGGGCGGTATGGAAGCCGGCATATCGGTCATGAACAGCGTCCAGCTCTTCGCATTGGCGGTCAGTCTCGGTGGCGTGGAATCTCTGATTCAACATCCCGCCAGCATGACGCATTTCACCATGGGCAAGGAACAACGCGAGCAGGCTCACATTACCGATGGCTTGGTCCGTATCTCCGTCGGCATAGAAGATGTCGACGAATTGATCACAGACCTGGAGCAAGCGCTCCGAGCGTAAGCGCACAAGTAATCCGTCTCAGGCGGAACGACCCAGGATCGACGATTTACGATTGAAGATTTTCGATTTGTCGTCGTATCCGAAGTTGTAGCGAAGCGCTGAGAACCCGGCGTTCTCAGATCTTCGAAGGACCGGGATGAACGGCAGAGAGAGGGCAGAGTGTTTGCAACTCTGCCCTTCTTCATTAGCAACACCCGCTTCCTCTTCCTCTCCCCCTTCACTCTTTCCTCTTTCCTCTTTCCTCTTTCCTCTTTCCTCTTTCCTCTTTCCTCCTCACTCTTTCCTCTTTCTCCTCACAAACGGGAGCGCAAGCAGCACACAAAGTATCTCCGTCGCGCCGGCCAGATAGAACGCTTCGGTATATCCGGCGACATCAGCCATAAGCCCCCCGGCAAGCGGACCAAGTGCGAATCCGATCGATCCCATGGCGTTAAAGCCACCCATGGCGGAGGCCTTTCGTTCCGGTGGAGCAATGGTGGCGATCATCCAGAGACTGGGGGCGTACATCGCGGCCGCAAGAATCCCGCAGCCAACCATGAGATAGGGCATCTGCTCGGGATGCACATGCCCCGTGAACAACACCAGCACGCCGTACAGCAACGAACCGGCAAGCAGGAGTGTCAGCCCCCCGATACGGTCGGTCAGGCGGCCAAAGACATAGGTCAGTAACGAAAACGGCAGGAGAAATCCGGCCAGCATACGTCCCGCCTCTCCCGCTCCCAATGCAAATTCCTGCGCCACATACAGCGGAAACGTGACCGCGAAAAATCCCACCGTGAATCTGTCAATAAAGGTGAACGCATAAGGAAGAAGTAAAGCACGGTGATCGTGCACCACCGTCAGCGCATCGCGCAGCGACCGCGCCTGCGCTGTCGGAGTGTCGTCGAGCAGGAAATGCGCCGTCACTGCGCAGGCCAGCAGAATCACGAAGCCCATCGTGCAAAGCAACACCATGGATTCCGCCCCGATAGCGCCGCCTACAGGAAACGCCAACGTGGTACCGAGGGAAATCGCCCCGCCCATCAATCCCATTACCTTGCCCGAGTGTCCTTTGCGGGCGTAATCCGCTGCCAGTGTCATTACCATGGAGAAGCCCAGAATGCTCGTGGATCCCTCAAGGAAGCGCAGTGCAAGCAGCATCCCATAATCCGGTGCGAAGGGCAATGCGACGTGGAACATCCCCGTCGCCACATAGCCCGCCACAAGAAAGGGCTTCCGCCTCCCGCGCCTGTCCGACAGCGCCCCCCACACGAACGCGAACACCACGTGCGGTACGAGATACGACACCGCAAACAGCGATGAGGCCGTATCACTCAACACGAAGCGGTCCCGTACGAATGCGCCGATATTCGGAAACACCACCGCCGTGGAAAAGGTACTTGCAAAGCCCAGCGCCGCGAGCAACATGATCTGCTTCCAGGGCACGGCGTTTTCAGTTAACGGTAGACTCACCTTACGATATACGATATGCGATTTACGATTGCAGTCGGAATTGGACGTCACCGAATACAATGTACCATATACGACTCCCCCGACATAGCGGCATTACGGGGAAGTTTTCCTTGATCTGAGGCCAGGAAGTCCCGAAAATGCGAGCACGGATCACGTGCATCGTTACACGTTAAAACGTTACAGGTTACGGGTTTAACGTTAAACGAGGATACTGTATGAAATACCAAATACAATCGGAAATCGCTCCGACTGAGGCGGATCAAGCGTGGCGCAGTTTTTTCTGGCGTTCTTCCAGCACGCTGCCATAGGTGAGGGCGTCGCGACCGAAGCGCTGGCGGATACTGTCGAGTCCGGCGTAAAGGCGGTCGTATTTTTCCTCTTTTTCTTCGAAGAGAAACAGTTGACCATAATCCTCGATGAGGTCGGAGGTACTGATGCCGAGCAGACGCACGCGTACGCGCCGCGTGTACAGCGCACGAAAGCAGCGCTCGGCGAGGGCGAAGATAACGTGATCGGCGTTGCTGTACTCGCAACGCAGGCTTTTGGTGACGGTGACGAAATCCGCGTAGCGGAGCTTGAGCGTGACACAGGAAGCGAGAAAGCCCTGCTCACGCAAATCGTGTCCGATACGCTGCGAAAGATGCCGCAGCGTTGCGACCATGGTGTCGGGATCGAGCACGTCTTCGGAATAGGTGTTTTCGGCACCCAGGGATTTGCGCCGCCGGTACGGGAGAATGGGACTGTGGTCTATGCCGCGGGAATGCTCGTGCAGACTGCGTCCCGGCTTGCCATACATGTTGGAAAAGAGCTGCAGCGGCAGGGCGGCAATATCGCCAATGCGTGGTATGCCCATGGACAGCAGTTCGCGCTCCATCACGTCGCCCACGCCCGGCAGCAACGCGATGTGATGCGGCGCGAGGAAGGGCGCCTCTCCCCCGTCCGGTACATGCATATCGCCCGCGCGTTTGCCGACGTTGGTGGCCACTTTGGCTACAAGCTTGTTGCGCGCGACACCGTAGGTAAGCGGCAAATGCAGTTCGCCCAGGATGGTGCGTTTGACCTTGCTCCCCCACGCTGTTTCCGGCCCCATCACGCGCGAGCAGCCACTGAGGTCAAGATAGAATTCGTCAATCGAGGCCTTTTCCATGACGGGCACGAAATCTTCGAGTATTTCCGACACGCGATCAGAATACTGCGCGTAATGCGTGAAATTCGGATGCAAAAACACTGCTTTGGGGCACAGCTCCCACGCGCGGCGCAGCGGCATGGCCGAGTGTATACCGAACATGCGCGCCTCGCGCGAGCAGCCCGCCACCACGCCACGCTGAAACGGCGTCCCCCCCACCACCACGGGACGCCCGACCAGTGACGGGTCCAGCAGACGCTCCACGGACACGAAAAACGTGTCCATATCGAGATGCATGCAGCGTGTAGGGGATGCAGCCGCCGCGGACATGTTTTGTTCTCCTCGGAATTATAGTTAGACATTCGTCTTATGTATTGTACGAAAATGCCGGAGCAATGTCAACCAGCGTATGAAAAAACCAACGAGCGCAGCAGAAAACAGATGCAGCGGAATGTGCGTACCGCGGCGTACTTCACGGGGTCGGTGCGCATCGCAGTCCGCGTCTGCATCCCGCGAACAAAACGTAGTTTGAATTCTGTGGCCAAACACGTATGTTGAATGATACTGTTGGAACGCCTATTCATTGTATGTATCAGACCCCGGACGAAAGACGAGAACAGTCCCGCATCGAGGACAAGGCCTTGATCGCAGCCGCGATCGCGGGTCAGCAGGATGCGTACAAGCGGCTGATGAAAAAGTATCACGGTGCCATCGCAAATCTGGTGACACGCATGATAGGCAATCAGGATGACGTCGAGGATTTGACGCAGGAAGCGTTCATAAAAGCCTTCAATTCCCTCGCTTCCTTCAACGACGAATTCGCGTTTTCCACCTGGCTGTACAAAATCGCCTCGAACAATTGCATCGATTACATGCGGAAGCGTCGCCTGCGTACGATGTCCATTGATCGTCCCGCTCCCGGTTCCGACGGTGACCAGCAGTACGAAATCCCGGATTCGTCCAATATCCCCGACCAGCATATTCAGCAGTCGCAGCAGTCGCAGACCATTCAGAAAGCAATCGACAATTTGCCTGACAAGTACCGCACCGTCATCATCATGCGGCATCAGGAGGAAAAGAGCTATGACGAAATTGCCGTCGCTCTCGATCTGCCCATTGGTACGGTCAAGGCGCACATTTTCCGCGCCCGTGAAATGCTGTACAAGCAGCTGCGTGGAAAAGTCGGAAATTACTGATTTTTTCCGTCAGGATATTGGAAAAATACCGGATTATGCCTATATTTAAATCTACCGTTTCGGGGCGTGGCTCAGCCCGGTAGAGCGCTCGGTTCGGGACCGAGAGGTCGGAAGTTCAAATCTTCTCGCCCCGACGAAAAAAGGAAGTTCCATGAACTTCCTTTTTGTTTATCGGCGATTCGTGTACTCACCCAGCCTGCGACAGCACTGCGAACTACGGCGGCGACAGTTCCGCACCTCTCGAAAGTCCTTCCATGACGGCCTCGTGCAAAGGCATCACCGCGGGTGCGGCGGGGATGCGACCTCCAAAGCCGAGGTGACGGATTGTGAACATCTGCATCGCCGGGACTTCCGTGCGTTCCAGAACATCTTCGTGCATTCGCAGATTCGCCTTACCCGCGTGCTCTCTGAGCATATCCTCGATTTTCCTGCGTTCGACTCCCTCGCGTGCGCGGGCAGCAATGGCCCGCCGAAGCGCTGACCAATCCTGTATCCCGGCGTCGAGACGACGTTTCCCCAGAAGTTCGAAATATGACCAGCCATCAGGACCACGGAAAGGACCAGCTCTCTCCCCGATCGTGAGTCCGAATGCGCCGCGCCCCAGTATGCCCTGCTGCGCGACGCTAAACCACCCGAACACACCGCCCCTCTCCGTCGCACCATCGCGAAGAGATTCACGACCCGCAATGCTCCGTATATCCTCCCCTGCTTCAACTCTTCGTTTGACCTCGGCGGAAGTCTCCTGATCAGCACTGAGAACCTCCAGCAGCAGTACTTCGGGAAACGGGCCGAAAAGTTCAGGGTGGGTGATGTAGTATTGCCAGACACTGTCGTCGCTCGCGATGAACTGCTCCCAAAGTACGTCCGGGAGCATTTGCGCGAGTCCGCTGGAAACCCATCCCGCCATGTCGCGACGCACTTCATTACTCTGTTCCAGCCGCAAGGCGTACCCCAGCCTCACAAGCATCATGCGGTCCAGCACGTCGCGCACGCGCTGCGCGAATAGCTGTGGAAGTGTCCTTACGTCCTCGCGCTTCAGGCGGAGATCCAGCGCCTCCAGGCGGTCGAGCACTTCGCCGATAGTACAGAGCGTCTCCTGCCGGACCACCGCAAACGGCTGTTCCAGTTCTTTCGCGAACTGCGCACGGAGTTCCTCGAATGTTTCGCTCCGCGCGAGGAGCATATCCGCAGTGTCCGCAGCCGCTTGTGCGCGATATTCCCGCAACAGCGCCTCACCGATGCGACGGTATGCGGTTTCGTTCATGCGGGCAGTATCACCACGCCAGCAGCTTTGAACAAATGCGACGGTGCGAACAGCTTCACGCTCCCTCCGAAGATCCGCCTCGATGCGCCGGCCCTGCTTCTCCAGTTCATAGCGTGTGCGTATGGGATTGCCATGTTCGCGTTTCCGAAGCAGATACCAGAACCCGTCTATGAGAAGCGGAGCGGACACCGCACCGGCTTGCAGCGTAGCGGCAGCGCGTAACAGCGGTGATTCGGTCTCGACAGGCTGTGTGAATCGTAACGAATCCGCCATGCCTGTGTTTTGCTGCTCGACAAGAAGTGTGTCGAACGATACACCCGACATGATCAGACGATGTAAATTCCTGATGTTCCCCTCGTCGGGAGAAAGCAGGAATTCCACCTCGATCTCAGACTCCTCCTCAAGATACCGGGAAAGGATATCTTCATCCGTGATCCGAACGACAGCGCGCACACTGTCCCGGTACAGTTTGTCGCGCACGAACGCTTCCTCTGCCAGGCGATAATTCCGCACGAACCTGTCCTCTTCGGCCAGACCGAGACGGCGTGCCTCGGCAGCCAGCAGTCGCTCCGCAACGAGCGCATACAGAAAGTGCCGTTTGACGATCCCTGTGAGATCCACCCTGTCCTTGAGCGGGAACACCGTCAGTGCGTACCGCGAGCGGAATTCCCCCACGGTAATCGCCTCACCATTCACGGTGGCAAGGATATCGGAATCAGGTGCCGTCTGCGCTGCGACAACCGTTGAGAGAAGGAGAAAAAGCGATGTGAAGCAGAAGGATTTCATTCCGGTAATATACGATCTGCACGCATGAGTCCTCCCTACGTAAAAGATGCACGGCCACCGTGCTTTGTTGTGTGCAAGGGCAACACATGGCAGGCATGTTCGGATACCTTGCAGTCAGGGCGGGCTATGAATGGAAGCGCCCCTCGCCGTGGGAGCGAGGGGCGCAATACTTCTCTGTTGATCAGTATCAGAAGCCGACTTTCAGAGCGACGACGTGCTGATCCGAGAATGTTGTCCGGGTGCGGTATGCATAATCGAGGTACAGCTTGACACCGCCCGCCCATTGCTGCAAACCGAAGCCGAAGGCCGGGCCGTACATGTACCCGTCCTCTCCGTCAATATCGGTCTTCGCTTCATCGGTGATCGCATAGGAGCCACGGAGCGAAAGGAATTTGCTGAACGTATACTCCGCGCCGATACGATACTGATCGGTGACGAAGTTGTTGTTCTCAAATGATGTCATGAGCATGATGTCGTGCATCTCATCGAGTGCGCGGCGATAGGCAAAGCCGATTTCCAGCGAAGTCGGCAGCTGGAAACCCGCAGCGTCGATTTTCAGCAACTGGCCTGTGCGATCGGCACCCACCTCGTCCACCACACGGAAGAGGCCTGGACCGTCGTATTCCATATTGCCGCCAAGATGACGCAGCGTGACACCCATTTCGAGTCCGTTAATGCCGGCGAGACCACTGTATTGCACACCGACGTCAAATGCGAGTCCGCTGGTGCTCGCGCGTCCGAGCTCTTCCGAAATAAGGTTCACGGTGATACCGGAACGGATTCTATCCGTGAGCGCGCGTGAATACGAGAGCCCGAGCGTCAGGAACGTTGGCGAAAACGTGGCGCCCGTACCGTCGGGTTGGCGTTCGTCGGTGATCAGCATATCGCTGAAGGAAAAGGATTTGACAGAGAAGGCGATATGGCCGAGGCCTTCCACCAGACTGCCGATGACGAAGTAGCTGATGCCGTCGTTGTCGAGACCGTTCATTTGTGAAAACAGTACTTCGACACCATGGGGACTGCCGGAAAGACCGGCGGGATTGTAGTAAATGGCTTCCACGCCGGTAAGTCCGGCCGTGTAGGCGCTGCCGAGCGCGATTCCGCGCGCCCCGACAGGGATGAGCAGCTGATCGGCGGCAGCGGTGCCCTCCTTATTGCCGCTTTGCGCGAAGGCGGTGGACGCGGTCAGTACGAAGACCAGCAGCGCCATCGCTATATATCCGAGTCTTATGCGCATGAGTGTATCTCCTTTTTCTCGTTCGTTCGTTATTATCTTCTCGTTCAAAATGTCACCTGTACCGATCAGATGCGGTCAAGGAACTGCGTTTCGGTGATCACAGCGAGCTTGACGATGCGTTCCACACCCAGATCGGGCATTTCGATGTGGATGTAGTACAAACCGCTGGCTGCCGGAAGACCATTGTCATTCTGCAGATTCCAGGTGGCGTACTGCGTATTGTCGTTCTTTTCAAACGACGAAACGAGAACACCGGAGAGCGTGTACACTTTGAACTTCGCGCGCGGCGGAAGATGATTGAACGTAACGAAACGCTGATACTTGTTGCGCTCGCGCTTGTTGGCTCCGTAGTACGGGTTGGGAAATACGCTGATTTTGCTGATGTCATCCTGCGCGACCGTCTTTGAATAGGACGGCGCGAAGGTCGTAAACACGTATTTGTCGTCACCCGCGAACGGCACTTTAGGAGTGATGCGATACAGATCACCGTCTCTCCAGGCCTTGGTCACACCGACATACTGCGGCAGAAGCATATACCAGCCCCAGTACATGATCGGCATGGTGTTTCCATTCCGCTGCAGGGAGAAATTCGACGCGGACCAATCGGGATTCGGCGTGTCGCTGTACGGGTAATCGAGGATGAACAGCATCTCGCGATCGTCTGCCGAGGCGGTGGGATTGTATATCCGGTTGTTTCCGGGTCTGTTCACCTGTTCAACCCACGCATAGGATAGCTGGCGATGATTGGCGGGATCCGGATCGGACACGTCCCAGATTTGAATGGGTGATTCAAAATAACCGATGTACGCGTAGTTGACGGGCGACGTACCACGGTTGAAGAGGTAGCCCTTCGAGGGTTTCTTCGAATCGAAGCGGATCTCAACGACCTTTTTAATGTCGTACGACTTCAGGCTGCTTCCGAAGTTCGAAGGATTCAGGGTAATGGCCATGGACGTGTTGCCCATCTGCCAGGAATAGCCACCCGTGCCCTTCGTTGATTCGAAGGCTTCGAATACCTCGGGACCACCATCCCATTCGATGCGCAGAATTTCGTCGTGGTTGGACTTGGGATCGCCGGCATCGTAACCGTCCTTGGTGAACTGCTTGTAGTAACCGGTTCCGGATACGCCGATCTTGAAGCCATCAACGATATAGAACTCTTTCTCCAGGCCTTCCATGGAAGACGAGCGGTTCACGACCACCTTGTTCTTGGTGATGTTCGTCAGCGTCCAGGAAGAATAATTTTCCACAGTCAGGGTCTCGTCCACGACACCATCGAGATTATGATCGTACGGAGTTTCCACCTGACCGAGAGGATTGAACGTCACCTCGTAGGTATCGCCTGTCATTTCCAGGGGATCCACGACCATGACGTCCACGAAACCAGCCGATTTACCGCTGGTATGCGCGACGGGAAGGTGTTCGTCTATTTTTTCGCCGAAACGCCAGCCCGGATCGTAGTCCTGAGGACGCACTTCAAGAATCACCGGCGACGACTCCAACTGACGCGGAGAGGCGTCGGGTGCCTTGTTGAAACCGTACGCTGTCACGGCAAAGTAGTATGGCTGATTGTTCACGAGCGGACGATCGGTCAGCACATCCGTGGTAACATCGTACATGCGCTGTACGCCGCCATCATTTCCATACTGCCGCGGCATCTCAAGCACGAGACCGGATTTTTCGTCTATGATCTCGTCGAAAATCACGGAGACGCCGTCACTGATGTCGTAGGTTGCGAGTCGTATACCGTCCTCAAGCGGTGAGCTGCCGGTCGGGAACTGATACACATTGTAGCCCTGGAACTCGAAGCCGCGGTCGTTGTGATTCTCGATGCGGTTGACCAGAGCGGGATCGCCCCAGTGAAGGATCACACGCTTCGGAAGCAAGGTGACGTTCACATTCGGCGAAGGAGGTGCCTTGGGAAGATCGAATTGGTTGTCGAACGCGAGCTGCGCGAACTTGTCGTAGAATTTGAGCACCTTGATGCTGCTCAATCTGTCCGCACCCTGCGCAACGATGGTGGAAACCACCACTTCCTGCGTGTCGCCTACCGCAAGGGTAAAGGGACCGGCAGTCATCAGAATACGCCGGTCACCGGGCGCGTTGATGATGCCATCCACCCATCCGTCTCCGGTAAGCGGGTCGCCGGCAAGACACACCGAGACCTCACGCCCGGTGGTCGGGTCAATGTACAGACGACCATTCCAGAGACGTCCGATCATGTAATTGTACATGTGCAAGGAGCCCTGCGGATCTTTCAGAGTGGGGTCGCGATACACGGAGCTGCCGTTGATGTAAAACGCGAACGTGGACACCTTCAGGTTTCTATACCCTTGACGATGTCCGAAGTTGTACACCGCTTCGTCTCCGGCGCTCGGAACAATGGGTCCCTGGAAGAAGTCGTAGCCGGCTGCCGGCGGAATTCCGTAGGTTTCGTCCTTTGCGTAACCATTGTACACGTAGCCCAGGCTGAGCAGTGTATCGATGCCCACGAAGTCGTCCATTGCATCCCCGAGGTCAGGGTCGGACCATTTCGAGAAATAAGCATCGGTGAGGTCGTCCGTTCCTTTATTGATCACGGTGTACTTTTTGAACACCATGTTCGCGAGCGGACCCGTCTGGGCATAGGCCCACACGAGCGTGTGCAATTCGATGCCGATCGGCTGCACACCGTAGAGGTTGAGCGTACGGCGGCTGTCGAGATCGTTGGAGACGAACCACACTGTTTCGTCGCCCGGGAGCAGGGGCGTATCAGACTTGCAGCTGTCATACCCGGCTTCGAGGAATTCCTGAAAATCCGGTTCATAGATGCCGTTACCGTTGCGGTCCCTCCACGGAGCACCGAACTGTACCGGCCACTGGTCGTAGTCGAGTTTCATCTGCTGTTGGAAGGCCGCTTCCAGGGCCGCATACTGATCGGGATCCACTTTGCGAATCTTGAACAGGCGATGCAAAGGATCGTTGGGATCGGCGGCGGTGCCGTCGGGTTTGATGTTTCCGGCCTGCAGACCGGGATTGTAGGTGGCGCCTCCTACACGGACGCTACCCTGCACGCGACCGCCCCAGATGATACCATCGGTGAAGATCGCGTATTTCGCCGAACCGTTGGGCCATTCAAAGCCCGAACCGGACGACAAGGGGTTATGCGACATGCGGCCGTTGTTCGACATCCACATGAGGCAGTTGTTCACCGAGATGAAATCCCAATGATCGTTTTTCAAATCCTTGGCGAGAGAGGGATCCTGTTTTTTCTCGCCCTCGGGTGAGGTCGCGTAGGCCGGCAAGGCGAACGAGAGCAACAACAGAGGGATGAGAACATGTGTGAAGTTTTTCATGTATCTGATCTCCAGTTTTCTGATCCAGTGACGTTGCGAGTGACTTTCGGCGGGTTAGAAATTCACCCGCATGCCCAGCCAGATGCGGCGAGGGGCACCGAAAACGCCGGCGTTCATCAGGGCATTCTGGTAGTAGAAATCCTGATAGAGCTGCCCGAAAATTTCATCGTACGATGCATAGGTCGCGATCTGCTTCTGGCCGTCATCGGAGGCAAGATAGTTGTTGCTTTCCGCGCTGCCGGAGGTTGCATATACACCGGTGATGTTCTTGATATTCAGAACGTTCGTGCAACGAATGTAGAAATTCGCGTTGACCGGGCCGATGGGCACGGTTTTGTCGATATTCATGTCGAGCTGGAACACCCACGGCGTGCGGGAGGAGTTGATTTCCTCTATCGGCACGCGGCGGTCTCCAAAACTGAACTCGTTGACTCGCGTATATGGTGTGCCACTGTTGAAGGAGAAGAGCAGGTTGATGCCGAAACGTTCGAGGGGTTTGACACCGAACAATTCCGGACCGTCGTCACCACCGAAACGGTAGTCCATATTGATGGATCCACGGTGCGTCTGATCGAACGCCAGGGTCATCGGATACTTCGGAAGGAACGGCGTTTCCGTGGGCGACAGCCAGAGTGCGCGGAAGGACGTGGAGGGGCTCGAGCCGGTTCCGCGGGCATCGGAATACGTGTAATTCGTGGTGAGATAAATACGCTCCGTGCGACGCATCGTCATCTGTAACGACACACCCATGGTGGTGGCGAAATCGCCGTTCACCCAGGCGTAATACGCGGGATGCTCCGCACCGAATTCGGCGGTCACCATGCGCTGCTGGATCTGATCACGGATGTCCTTGTAGAAGGCACCGATATCGAACGCGAGGTTGTCACCGAGCTGCTGCCGGAAACCGAAGTCATACTGAATGGTTTTCTCGGGACGAAGTCCGAAGCCGACCGGGCTGCTGATGGCATATCCACCTTTGATCTGTGATGCGATGGTCGCATTACCGAGGTAGACGTCGCGCAAACGGGATTGCTGGACGAAAATACCATACTGGGCGTAGAACACGGTCTGATCGGTTACCGGGAAGGAGAAACCGATACGCGGGCTGACGGTTGCCGAAGGATCCACGTCACGGAGATTATCCGGGCTTTGATCAATCAACCCTTCGGGCGTGAACTTGATATTGGCCGGATTGACAAACACTTTCGAATTCGTGTTGATGTAGTCGTAGCGCAGACCGACATTGACGACCAGATCCTCGAATTCCATTTTGTCGAGCAGGTAGAATGCCGCGAACACCGGTGTTTTCGGTCCGTCGGGACCGCTATCCAGGCGGCGGCCGTAGTAATCATAGCCGTAATTGCTCGTACCGCTGGAACCGGCGATCTCGAGCGCGTTGGCGTCCGGATTCAGGCGCAGAAAGGATGCAAGACCGAAAGCATCCACACCAAATGAGCGGATCGAATACTGAGTGAATTCACCACCCGTCTTGATTTCGTGCTGGCGTCCAATCTGATGCACAAAGTTGATCTTCGCCTGCACGGAGTTGAATGCGGACTTGCCATAGCCGGCACCAATGGGATATCCTTCCGGAACAAAGCTGGCGCCGAACGCGGTCACTGCCAACTCGGGAATACCATCGGCAAGAAGATGATACCCGAATGCGGCGTTCGCTACGGAATCGCCGTACTGGAAGATGTTGTGCCTCAAATCGGGATCCATCTGAACGCCGAAATTGCCGAAGTAGCCGAGATAAATTTCGTAGAACGTGGACGGACTGAGAAGATGCGTGAATTTGGTGTTGATGCTGTAATCCTCGCTCTCGCTCAAGCTCGCGCGTTTCTCCGCGAGTTGCGTGGTCAAACCAGCTCCGCCGCGACCGGTGCCGTAGCCGTAGGAACCGTCCACACGCACGTTGATCGGGTTGAGGTCGAAGGTGAGGTTACCATTCAGCAGGTAGCTCTCGTTCGCTGCGTTCAGGAAGAGCCCACCCGGGAAGCGATAGTCCACTTTTTGGGCGGCGGATCCCAGACGGGGATCGAAAATACCGACCTTGGCCTGTTCCTCTGGCGGCAGCAGCGCATGCGCTTCGGTCTGACGCAGGAGAGGATCGTACTTCGTCGTGAGATCGTAATCCTCGCGCCAGCCGGAGGATGGCGTACGGCTGAAGGAATTCTGTCCTGCGACGAAAAACTTTACCGGTCCGAACAGTGGTCCACCCGCCGTGAGAATATAGACACTGCTTCCGGTGGAGTAGGTACCCAGAGTTTTTTCGCCGATAGGAGCGTAGTTATCGGTATAGGCCTCGAATTCAAAATTGAGCTTGCGGCCACCGGTGCGCGTGGTCGTGCTGATGAGACCGGCATTGGCGCCGCCGAATTCGGCCGAGTAACCGCCCGCCTGCAAACTCTGCTCGGCGATGGCGTTGGAGATGACCGACAGCGAGCGACCGCCGAACAGCGGGTTGTTGACCGACATGCCGTTGATAACGTAGCCGGTTGCGTCGGCACGGCTGCCGCGGACAAAGATTGTGCCGCCAATGGAAACAACACCGGCCTGAAGCGCGGTGATGCTTTCGACACCGCGAACGGGAAGGTTCTCGATATCTTCCTGCGTCACCGTGGTCTTGCTGTTGGTGACGTTTTTGTCGACCAGCGGTTTTTGAGCGACGATAATGACCTCATCCATCTTGTACGACTCCGAGGGGAGTTGCACATCCTTGATCGAGGTCTCATTGGAACGCACGAGGATGTTTTCGATGGTGATGGGTTTGTACCCGATATAGCTTGCCTTGAGTGTGGCCTTGCCGATCGGCACATTGAGAATGACGAAGCCGCCGTTGACGTCCGTCGCGGCGCCGCGGGATGTACCGCCCACTTCGACGATAATGTTCGCCCCGATCAGGGGTTCACCGGTCTCAAGGTCAGTTACTTTTCCTGACACCTTGCCGGTCTGGGCCAGCAAGACCGCGGGAGCGAGGATCAGGAGAAGCAGAACTGCCAGTAGCGTTTTGTGCATACGAGCCTCCAAAGGTTTCTACGCAGATGACTATCGTTGATGCATTTTCGTTTTCAGTGTCACCGGATGTGCCATGCATCCGGCCGGGGAGTCAATCAGTGTTTGAGAGCTTACGAACCAGTTGCGCCAAGCCTCGGGATCGTAACGATGCCAGAGCGATTGTGCGCATATTAGCTAGACACGAATACCGGGAATGCGTTACATGCCTGAACGCCCCGCCACGGCAGCGCGCGGGCGGAAGTTCGGTGCGGGAAAGGATGGAAGACGAATCGTCGTCGTAGCAAGTGCATCCGGTTCGGTCAACGGTTCATGCCGGCTGTTCCGGCGAAGGTTCGGCGGCTGCATGTGCATTCGCCGCATCTTCAAATATCAGATTATTCAATCTGCTTTCCAAGCGCTCGCGTTGTTTTTTCAACACGGACGTCAGCAGACTCCGGGGTTGGTAGCGCGTGGATCGTTTGAACTTAATGTAATGACTCCCTCATGATTCTGCAACGATTTCCCCGTGCGAGGATATCCGTAACGCACCGAAGCAGCACCCCGCCGGTCACAACATCCAGACAAACGCTTCGCTGCTCTTCGGAGAATTCTGTTCTCTCTTCCCGGGGAAAATCGTAAGTTGCGGACTGTTTCCGCCGCCCGGTCGGGCAGCGATCTTTTCCACACCATCGGAGCGTGTTGCGATGCAGGCAATGCTGATCATGATTGGCTCCTTCGTCGGGTATCTGCTGATGTACCGGTTCTATGGCCGGTATATCGGACGAAGGATTTTTTCTATAAATGACCAGACAGTTCCGCCTTCCGTCGCTCTGCGGGATGACATCGATTTCGTTCCGACACGCAAGGAAGTGATTTTCGGACATCATTTCACTTCGATTGCGGGCACGGGACCGATCGTCGGACCGGCGATCGCCATCATCTGGGGATGGGCCCCGGCGCTGTTATGGGTGTTTGTCGGAAGCATCGTGATGGGCGCCGTACATGATTTCGGATCACTGATCATCTCGATGCGGAATCAGGGAAAATCCATATCCGATTACACGTCACGATACGTCAACAGCCGGACCCGCTACCTCTTCTTCATCATCGTGTTTCTCGAACTCTGGATAGTGATTTCGATTTTCGGGATGGTTATCGCGGTGATTTTTCACATGTTTCCCGAATCCGTCGTCCCGGTCTGGCTGCAGATTCCCATCGCGGTCGCGCTTGGGTACGGCATGTACCGTCGCGGCTGGAGTGTCGCGCGCTCCTCATTCGCGGCGGTCGTGCTCATGTATCTGAGCATGGTGCTCGGTGCCTGGATACCTCTTGATTTGCCGGTCATCGCGGGAATACCACCGACGGGGATGTGGACGCTTGTTCTGCTGGCATACGCCTGGATCGCCTCCACCCTGCCGGTGACCACATTGCTCCAACCGAGAGATTTCATCAATGCGTATCAGCTCCTCATTGCCATGGGTCTTCTCGTGTTTGGAGCCATAGCGGCAGCGTTGACCATGAATCTTGAAGTGGTCGCACCCGCGTTTCAGGCCGCACCCGCCGACACACCACCGCTATGGCCCTTTCTTTTTATCACCATCGCCTGCGGGGCGATCAGCGGATTTCATGCCCTCGTCTCTTCAGGCACCTCGGCGAAGCAGGTTCGATCGGAGAGTGATTCTCTTTTTGTCGGTTATGGCTCCATGCTCGTTGAGGGCGCCCTCGCCACCGTGGTCATCATCGCTGTCGCGGCCGGTATCGGTCTCGGTTTGCAGGATGCGGCCAGTGGCACCGTGTTGACCGGGACGGCGGCATGGAGCAGTCTCTACTCCTCCTGGGCAGCGGCGCAGGGCATGGGATCGAAGATCACCGCGTTCGTGGACGGATCGGCGAACATGATAGGGGCAATCGGAATACCGCGGGACCTGGCAGTGGTGCTGATGGGGGTGTTTGTCGCTTCCTTCGCCGGTACGACACTGGACACGGCCACGCGTATACAGCGCTATGTGGTGACCGAGTTGTTTACGGGTCTGCACGTACGCGCCTTCGGGAACCGTCAGGTGGCGACAGGTTTCGCGGTCATCACCGCGGCCTTGCTCGCCTTCGCTTCAGGTGCGGATGGACAGGGCGCTCTCAGCCTCTGGCCTCTGTTTGGAGCGGTGAATCAGACGCTCGCCGCCCTGGCGCTTATCATCGTGACGTTGTATTTGCGGCAGCGGGGCGGCTTGAAATGGATCACAGCGGGGATTCCGGCGGTGTTCATGAGCGTCATGACCTTGTGGGCGAGCATTCTGAATCAGTTCGATTACGGCGCATCCAACAACATCCTGCTTCAGATCATCAATGCGGTGATCGTTCTGATTGTGGTCTGGATTATCATCGAAGGCGTCCGCGCGTTTCTGCAACCGCAAAAGATGTCCGCAACCATCGCATCGGAATCGTGATATGCACGAACGCATACGACGACGGTTAATACGGACCTGGAGAGTCGTCATGGCGCTTCCTTTCAGCGCTTCGCTGGTCGCACAGTATCTGCGCGAGTCGGGTCTGCTTGCACCGTTGCTCCGCGAGGACTCTCCCGCGGTCGCGGTAGTCCTGCTCTGCCTCGCCGCAGCGGGAGGGCTTGCGTTGCCGATGATGTACCGCATCTTGTTTTCCCGTGCGCATCGGACGCGGGAAAGCGTGCCGCCGGATGCGTTTTTCCGCTTCGAAAACAATGCCATTGTGCTGGCGTCCTTTCCCGCATGGTGTTTGCTCGCCGACATTCTCCTCGGACTCTCACTCCTTTTCACGTCCGCCATCCTGCTCATGGCACTGTATGCGGCCTACGCGCATTTTCCATCCGGCAGGCTGCTGTCCGCGGACGCACACACATTCCGCGTCCGACTATGAAATCACTCACAGACATGCTCGATGCATTACGTCAGGCACTTGCGACCCTCGACGCGGTGCAGCGCGGGAAGGCGGTGGACATCGTGCAATGGGAATATGAGGAATTGCGTCACATCTTTGCGCTCCTCGTTCTCGGCAGTGCGACTGGCATGCCGACCCCTCCACCGGAGATCGGTCTCGGCCTTCTGCCGCTCATGGAGGAGGAATTGCGGATGATGCTGGATAGGATGGAAACAGCTCACACGCCCCTTTCGAAGCTCTTTTCATCGCTTTCGGTGGGATGATGGCTCCGCGTTTGTCTTTTTTTACCGGCAAAGGCGGCGTTGGAAAATCCACGTTGTCGTCGCTCTACGCCCTCGCGCAGGCAAAGCGCGGCGGACAGGTGCTGCTGATTTCCATGGATCCCGCACACAATCTGGGCGACATTTTTCAACGCGAGCTCGGAGAAGAAGAAGTTCGCTGCGCGGATGGTCTGCTGGTGTGTGAACCCGACATCCGGGAATGGAGCAAGAGGTATATACACGACATCGAGGAGCAGGTGCGCGCTTCGTACCGCTATCTGACCGCGCTGAATCTCGATGGGTATTTTTCGGTGCTGCGCCACTCACCCGGACTGGAGGAGTACGCGATGACCCTGATATTTCGCACGCTGCTCGAACGGCATTCCGGGCTCGATGCTCTTGTATTCGATATGCCTCCGACGGCACTCACGCTTCGCTTCCTCGCGTCTCCATCCATTTCCCGAATCTGGCTCGAACAACTCATCGCACTGCGCAGGGCCATGCTTGAACGGAAGGAGATGATCACCACAGTGACGCTCGGCAGGCGGGTCATTGAGACAGACAGGATAGTACGTCGTCTCGAAGTCGAGCGTGAAACCGCGCATTCGGCCGAGGCGTTGTTTCGCGATAAGAGAACGACCTTTTTCGTTGTGCGAAATCCCGATACGCTTTCCGCAAAAGAGGCGAAACGGATTCAAGGCGAGATGGCGGCCTTGGACCTCTCCCCCGTCCATTTGCTTCTGAACAAGATGGAAGCCGATGCCGCCGGGTCTCCCGCCGCAGCAGAGGCATTCGCGGTGTTTCCGTACTCCCCTGCGGAATTGTGCGGACTCCCGGCGCTCGAGAAGTACCTCACGAGTATCAGCAGCAACTTCGGCGAATGAAGCGGACACTGCTCGTGCGCTGCTTCAGCGCTTCGACATGGGATACAGCGTCAATGTCCCATTTTTTTTTCCTTCATCCGCGATTACGAGCTCTCCACCCCGTAGAAAGGTGATTCCCTCCGGTTGCGGATGCGCCTTTTTCGCCAAGCGTGCGTGTCCGAGGATGGCTCCCTCGGCGGAGAGCTCCACGAGATACTGTCCCTTGGAGCTGAGCAGAAAAAATGTGCCGCTTTGCGGATTGCGCTCGATTCCGGAAAATCCGTTATCGTTTTTCCCGGTGATACGGCCGAGTTGTGAACGGGAAAGCACGAAGCGGGGTGCGGATTTCAATCGTTTGTCGGTTAGGGAAAATGCCCACACCGCTCTGTCCCCCACCGTTCGGGTACCGGCGTATTCCTTACAGGCAAGCAGGAGTTCGTTTCGTACAGGATCGTAGCAGAGCCCCTCGACATCGTTTCGACGTGAGAGAGCGGTTTTGTACACCGTATACTTCGCGTTTCCCGTTGTGCCCGGATCGCTGAACGCGAAGAGCGTGCCGGCGCTGTTCACAAGCCAGATCTGCTCTCCAGCTACCGCTATTCCCTCGAAATCCTCGCGTGCAAGCCCCCTTCCAAGATCGAAGCTCCTGATCTGCTTACCGCTCCAGGGTTCCAGCACATAGATGCGCCCCGCTTCATCGTTGTGCGCATAGAGTTTACCGTCGGAGGTGAGTGCCAGTCCTGAAATTTCGGAAAGCGCAGAAGGGAGTCGTTTAACGGACGCGCTTTTTTCGGACACATCGAAACGATGCAGCAAAGCTGTTTGGGCGAAGAGAGTCTGTTGCGCGATACCGCCGGAGAGCAGCAGCGAAAGGACGAGCAGCGTCACGTATGACCGATGGGCTGGTTGAAGCTGCAGAGGGAGCGAATGTTCAATGTGCATGGGCCTTCACAATTTTTTCCGCGAAAAAAAAGATACGGCACTTGAAATTGAACAAAAAACTGAGTAGCATTCATTTCCGATTCCGGAACTCCCAATTATCCATAGTATTTGCACCTGAACACATGAGGTCCCCAATGTCCAACACCGTTTCTGTTGCCGTAACCGGCGCCGCCGGAGCGATCGGATACGCTCTGCTTCCCCGTATTGCCTCCGGCCAGTTACTTGGTCCCGACACCCGTATATCCTTGCGTCTCCTCGAACTTCCAGTCGCCATGGCCTCCCTGGAGGGCGTCGTCATGGAACTCGACGATTGTGCCTTCCCGCTGCTGGACAGCATTCACATTACCGACGACCCCGCCGTCGCTTTCGAGGGCGTTTCCTGGGCGATGCTTGTCGGCTCCAAACCGCGTACGAAGGGCATGGAGCGCAACGATTTGATCCGTGACAACGGACCGATTTTCGTCGGTCAGGGGAAAGCCCTGCTGAAAGCCGCCACGGACGTTCGTGCCGTCGTCGTCGGCAATCCCTGCAATACGAACGCGCTGATCGCAATGCACAACGCACAGGATATTCCGCGCGATCGCTTTTCGGCGATGACCCGGCTGGACCAGAATCGCGCCGCCGCGCAGCTCGCGAAGAAGGCGGGTGTCGGCGTGGCAGAAATCACGAACATGACCATCTGGGGGAATCATTCGGCGACGCAGTATCCCGACACCGAAAACGCGAAAATCGGTGGAAAACCTGTACGCGACGTCATTTCCGACGTGGAGTGGCTTCAGGGGGATATGATCAAGAAAGTACAACAGCGTGGCGCGGAAATCATCAACGCGCGCGGCAGTTCCTCCGCTTTCAGTGCGGCGAATGCTTCCATTGACCATGTTCGCAGCCTTCGTGCAAAAACACCGGACGGCGACTGGTATTCCGCCGCCATCGTTTCCGACGGAAGTTACGGCATACCCGAGGGGCTCATCTTCTCCTATCCGCTCGTGAGCGACGGCAGCGGTAACTGGAGTATCGTGCAGGGTCTCGAGCACAGCGATTTCGCCAAGGACAAAGTGGCGAAAACCGTTGAGGAACTCCTTGCCGAACGCGAGGTGGTCAAGGATCTGCTCTCCTGACAAGCTCCCGGACAATCCTCACCAGAATACACGCAGGTACGTTTCGACGTACCTGCTTTATTTTTTTCAGCATACGCACGCGGATGAAAACGGATTGGAGCGGATTTTCGCGGGTTTTCACGCCCGCCGCATGGAACTGCAAGGTGTTTGAACCAGATCGCGGAAACTCCGCATTTGCTGTATGCAGGATGCGTTCAACCCCACTTCAGGTCCGTGATCATTCAGGAACTTCCTCGATCACCCCTCCTCCGACGACGTCTTCACCGTCATACCACACCGTTGACTGACCTCTCGTAATGGCGCTCTTCGCCTCGTCAAATTCGATACGAATGCGGCCGTTCCCGAGCGGATACAAGGTCGCCGGCGCTGCAGTATCTTTGTAGCGAATTTTCGCTTCAACACGGACCGGAGCTTCGGGGAAGGGGTACTTCTGCATGGTGACGTCCCCCGCGACGCAGCTGCGCCGGAGCAGTTCGTTTTTTCGACCGACGGTGACGGTGTTCGACGCAGCGTCGATACCTGTCACATACAGCGCCTCTCCGGCAGCCACGTTGAGACCCCTGCGCTGTCCGATGGTATAAAACGGGTAGCCGTCGTGCCGACCAATCTCTTTTCCCTCAAAGAGTACGCTGCCGCCGGCTACACGCTGTTCCAGGCCCTTCACATTTTCGCGAAGAAAGCGGGTGTAGTCATTATCGGGAATGAAGCAGATTTCGTAGCTTTCGCGCTTGACGGCGGTCCGCAAACCACGTGATTCGGCCCATGCACGGGTTTCAGCCTTCGTCCAATCTCCAAGGGGCAACACCGTGCATGCCAGGCTCTCCTGCGACACGGCCCAGAGTGCGTATGACTGGTCCTTGGCGCTGTCTCTTCCACGTGATATCCACCTGCGTCCGTTCGCGGGATCGAAGCCCAGTCGCGCGTAATGCCCCATGGCCACCACATCCGCGCCAATCTCCATCCCCTTGCGAATCAGTTCCTCCCATTTGATCTTCCGGTTGCAGATGACGCACGGATTGGGCGTACTACCTTCCATATAGGTTGCGATGAAGCGGTCAATGACATTCTCGCGGAATGGCTGCGAAAAATCGAACACATAATGCGGGATGCCGAGTTGCGCACACACTTCCCTGGCGTCATTGATACCGTCAAGTGAGCAACAACTAGTATCGTTGGCCGCATTACCGCCTATGTCGTCATAGTTGTACGTTTTTATCGTAACACCGATCACATCATGGCCGGCTTCGACCAGGATACCCGCCGCAACACTGGAATCTATCCCTCCCGACATACCGACGACGATTCGTTTCTTCTCCACTGCATTCCTTTCAGGTTTTTGCGAGAGCTCGGCGATCCGCTATATTATTGCGGATGCCCACAAGTAATATTGGTAACACAAGAGTTTCCAACAACATTTCCGCATGATCACTGCAAGGAAATCCGCACTCACAGAGGCCTTCTGGTATCGGTACTTCCGACGGAAATTGCGAAAGCGATTCCGTGCATTGCGTGTGAAAGGAGCCGCCACGGTACCGGGCTGGCATGGGAGCACAACGAGTTTGAGAGAAACCCTGCCAATAGTATTCATCGCGAATCATTCCTCGTGGTGGGATGCCGTCGTACCCCTGATTCTTTCGTATGGGCATTTTCGGCATGATGCCTACGCCATGATGGAAGAAAAGCAGCTTGCGCGGTACAGCTTTTTCCGCGGTGTGGGCTGTTTTTCCGTGCTTCGGGAAGACGCGCGGTCGGCGTTGCGCAGTCTTGATTATGCTGCTGAGCTGCTGCATGGCACGGCGCGTGTACTCTGGATGTATCCCCAGGGTTCAATAGTTTCCGTGGAACAGCGCCCACTCGGATTTTTCAACGGGATTTCGCGCCTGCTCTACGCCCTGCAGGATGCCTATGTCATTCCCGTGGCGTTCCGCTACGAATTCCTTGGAGAGGAAGCGCCTGAAATCCTCGTCTCTTTCGGTGAACCCTGGCGCATCTATGCCCCCGATTTGCCGGACAGGAGCACCACAACCGCTCAGCTCGAACAACGGGTCATCCGCACCATGGATGAACAGCGGGAAAGCGTCATCCGGCGTGATTTCACCGGGTATGCCGTTCTGCATCATGGGACGGTGTCCATCAACCAGCGATGGGATTCCTTGCGGGGTAAACAGAGCGCGATGGGTTGATGAATTCCTGTCCGCCGGAGCATCACCTACGATCACTCCACCGCCGGCCACTCGGAGCGGAGGCGGTGGCGAGGTGCGACGCTCGACTCAAGTTCTCAAGTGCGGTCGGTTAACGGGAATTTTCTATCAGGGAAAAATCCTGCTGTACAGCGCGGGCGGCCGCTTCTCCGCTCAAGATCGCACCCTCTATAGTTGCAGGCAGAGACGTCGCCGTCCAGTCGCCGGCCAGATACAAACCTGGTATTTCCGTTCGCGGGAGCGGGCGATGGGGATCAATTCCCGTTGATGGCAGGAATGTGGCACGCCGTTCGTGCACAGGAAGAATGCGAAGGATATCCTGGGCGGACAAACCCGGGATAAGCAGTGGCAATTCATGCGCGAGCAAGGCCCGCATGTCGTCCGGATGCTTGTCCTGCAGGGCATCCGAGGCGGATATCGTACACGACACCCTCCAGCGGCCATCAGCGTCGCGCCCTTTCGGAAAAAGCCACTGAACCGCGGTTCCCAGCGCGCCCGTCATCACCGGGATGGAAGGATCGCGCGCAAGCCATACGTGAACGGAAAGGATGGGGGACGGTTCGAACAGCGCGAGGGTACGGCGCAATGTGTCGAATTCCGTAACGTCAGGGAGAAGGCGCGAAAGAGACCATGGCGCAACAGCGCTCACAATCGCGTCCGCGGACAGCATTTCTCCTCCTTTCAACCGTACAGCAATGGTGTTTCGCCCGGATATTTCCAGGCACTCCGCAGTCTGGTGCAATGCGACTCGCGCTCCGCGTTCCACAAGTCGCTCTTCCGCAGACCGGACGAGCAGTTTCGATAAACCGACTTCAGGGAGCAACATATCGGCTGCATCTTTCCCGGAAAAAAATATCGTACGCAACACGGTGTAGAGATACCCCGCTGATGCTGTTGCGGGGCTGGAATTGAGTGTGGCAAGCACGACCGGAGTCCAAAAGCACTCCATCGCCCGTTCACTCTGCCCAAGTGACATCAACCACGTGCGGCAGTCCACCTCATGCAGCGCAGCCGCTCTTTCGCTGCTGAAGAAGCGCAGCGATGCCATCGTGCGAACAATTCCCAAGCGCTCCCGGAGCGAGAGCAGTCTGTATCGGAGCAGGGCCTGCACCATGCCCAGGGATCCCGGCAATGCCCCGGCACCAAGTCGGGCGCTTTCGCCATTCGCGTGTCGAAACGCCAGCGACAGACCGTGCAAACGACGGATCAGAGCCCCGGTGCCGATGCGTTCGACATAGCGTAACGTGGCAACGTAGCAACCCATCAGTACATGCTGACCGTTGTCTATTTCCTCACCGGAAATCCGGTCCGTGAACGAAAAGGCCCGGCCACCCGCGTGCGGCCGGGCTTCCAGCAGTGTTACGTCACAGCCGGCATCCACGAGTCCGAGAGACGCCGAGAGTCCGGCAAGGCCGGCACCCAGTACGATGACACGCTTCATACAGGAGAAGCGTACTGGAGGGGGGCTCGGCTGAAATACTCCGAGGCGGCGATGCGGAATTTTTCAAAGCCCGTCAGTGATACCCGCGTATCAAATACAGGAAAATTATTGCGTTCGATTTTTTCCAGGATGCGGAAATAGATTTTGTCCATGATGCGGGCGGCAAAAAAAGCGCCGTGATCCTCCTCTGCGAGGGACACACGTGCTTTCGAATAATAGGTCTTTGCTCGCTCCACCTGGAAGCGCATCATGCGAACAAACTCCTCGTTGTATTCGAGACGCAGAAGCTGATCCGTCGTGTATCCAAAACGATCAAAATCCTCCAGAGGAATGTACACCCGGCCGTTGGCGGCGTCTTCGCGAACATCGCGCACGATATTGGTCAGTTGCAGCGCTATGCCGAGATCGATGGCGTACTGTCGGGTACGAATGTTCTTGTACCCAAAGATTTCGCTGCACATCAACCCCACTGTGGATGCAACGTGGTAGCAATAGGTGTAGAGTTCGTCGAACGTGGCGTAGCGATCTTTCTCCAGGTCCATGCGCATGCCGCGCACCAAATCGAAGAAATGCTGCGCGGGGATGTTGAAGCGCGTCGCTATCGTATGCAGTTTGTTGAGGAGGGGATGAGTACTCTCACCGAGAAAGCCTCGTTCGAGCTCCATTTTCCAACTCTGGAGATGCGCACTCCTTTCGTCGCTCGTCCCGCCCTCATCAACGATATCGTCCGTATAGCGACAGAAGGCATACACCGTATGTATCGCTTCGCGTTTTTCCTCCGGCAACATCGCGAAGGAAAGCATGAAGTTTGTCTTGCTTTTCCGCGTAATATCGGTGGTGATATCGTGTTCAGGCATGATGCGAATCTTTCAGAAGCGCGTGATACACCATGGAAGTATAGTCTCCGTAACCGAGTGTGGGACGATGAGAGACGGTAGTATACTCTTGTTTTTTAATTTTTTCAAGAATCCTGTAACCACCATGCCAGACGGCGCGAATCTCCACACCGAGCCGCCACGGAAGTAAACGGAACAACGGTTGTGCGTCAAGGAAGTATCGTCGTGTCCGATCCACCTGAAACGCAATGCACGCCCGCAATCCGGTGCTGTCCCTGCCCGCAAGCACATCGGCAGATGCAACGCCGAATCGGGCCAAATCGTCTTTGGGGATGTATATCCTCGGCTTCAGACGATCGACCGATACATCCTGCCAGAAATTGGCAAGCTGTAATCCGGTACAGAGACTGTCTGACAGGTGTGCGGTTCGCTCGCTCAAAATACCATTCAGCGCGAGAACAATGCGCCCCACCGGATTGGCGGAACGCCGGCAGTATTCGAGAACTTGCCCGAAGGTCTCGTATTCTTCTGTCACGGCATCCTGGGTAAATGCATCCAGAAGATCATGGAAGAGCTGCACCGGAATATCGAAGCTCCGGATGGTATCGGCCAAAGCCGTAAACACGTGGCCGCTGCCCCTCCCCTGACAGGCTTGTTCGAGCCGCATCCTCCACTGCGCAAGATCCTCCAGCCGCTGATCGGGTGACGCAGTTCCTTCGTCGGCGAGATCGTCCGCGTGTCGCGCAAAAGCATACACCGCCGCCACGTGCGGGCGCAATCTGCGTGGCATCGCAAGGGATGCGACGGGAAAATTCTCATAATGCCGTCTGGCAAGCCGAAGGCAGTAACTGTAGGATTCCTGAAGAGTTACACGCTCTGTCATGATGCAAAATGCATCATCGGGTGCTCAGCTCCAATCCCGAAACGAATACTCAGACGTCGGGAATGATGTTCAATCCCGGCCCTCCCGCCGTTATACCATCCGTGCGTACAGAAAAAGCATTCCTCCTCGGCCTCAGTCATCGTACATTGCAGGATACAGCCCAAGTCACGAAACGGACCGTTCCTGTGAGTATACCTCTTTCCTTCATCACGCTCTCGCTGCTCCTGTCGATGCAGGCGGTGGCGCAGGTAAACACCGAGAAACTCCGCAGTTCCGACAGCGGTCGCGGACTGGCCGTTTCCGTATCTGCGGCTACCGGCCTGGTGCGGGGGAATTCCGAGTATTTTTCCTTCACCGCTTCGGGCCGCAGCGATCTCATGCTGGATGAGAGCTACCATTTCCTCGTCGCCTCGTATGATATGCGTGAAAGTGGTGAAGGAAAAATCAGCAACAAAGGGTTTGCGCATCTCCGCACTATGTGGAATGTGCGGAAGAACTTGATACTGGAGGGCTTCACGCAGCTCCAATACGATCAGTTCATTCTGCTCAAGCAGCGCACGCTCGCGGGCAGCGGCGTGCGTCTGGGCATCCCTCTCGCAGGCGATTCGTCCGGCGGTGATGCGCTGCAAATATTCGTTGGAGTGGGTGCGATGTACGAGCATGAGTTGTATGGTGCGGATGAACGTGATGTGGTATTCCACCGCCTGAGGTCAACAAACTATCTTTCACTCATATACTCGTTGGATACACGTGTTACGTTAAGCACTGTAGCATACGCTCAGCCGCTGTTCGACGAGCCTGCCAATCACCGCTTCGTCCTGGAAGCCTCGGTCATGGTTCGCTTGACGACCTTTCTCGCGCTGCATGTTGATGTGGCATGGAATTATAACAGCCACCCCGTCGGAAATATCAGGCGCTACGATCTTGAGTTGAGCAACGGTGTCTCTCTAACCATCAGGTGATGCGGGCCGTAGTCTGGTGACGACCGTTTCCGGCAATACCTGCTGTCCATCCCCGCGTGCTTCCGCATTGTTGACCGAAATGATATCGTAGCGGTTCAGGGTATCCATCGCCGCGTTGCTCGCGCTGGCGTCGCGGGTGTTCCTGCGCAGACGGACGCGCCCCTGTTCGCCGCAGGCAAAGCACCAGCTCCTCCCTTTTTCCTTTGCCAGCTCGCTCACGACGCGGCATGGATTCGCCGTATCGAGCTGTCCGGCCAGTGTCGCGCCGTGGCGGTTCAGAACCAGATAGCTGAATTTCAGGGATAACTTCACCATACCGAGCATGTGATCTATGGTTCTGATATACTCCGGTCGCTCCCACGCCGCCTCGTGATGACACCAGTCCTGTGGCGCTTCCAGTGCCGGGCAGTGCTGCTGACGAAAACACGGCGAGTACACCGTCCAGCCCTCATGCACCAACGTATCCCGAAGCTCCAGCAGTCTCCGCGAAGTGCTTCTCAGGGCGGGCTCGATGAGCACCACCCACCCGTTTACCTTGGTCATCTGCCGTAACAGGGCGTTTACACTCCGCGCATTGTCCGGGATCTCATTCAGTGCATTCATCATCAGAACCACATCATAGGAAGCAGAATGTGACCGCACGCGGGAGATATCCGCTCGCATCGTCGACAGGTGTAATCCCGGGAGAACGCTTTTCAGGGCGACACCCAAGGTCGCCGTGAAATCGAGAGCTTGCGGCAGCACATCCAGACCAGTATAGGAGAGATCGCAGTCCGGAGGCAGCCAGGATACCAGTCCCGCGAGTCCGGTACCGGGACCGCACCCCAGATCGATGACGCTCAAGTCGCTCCTCTCCCGAAATACGCCGGCAAGGGCTATCTCGCCGAGTGGCACGTGGAGTTTGAGCATATTCGCTGTCATGTAGTAGAGCGTGTATGCCGCTCTGAGCGCTGGGTCCGAAAGATAGGGTAACGTACGCTGATTCCTGCGCGTTTGAACGTCGTTCAGGTGTGCGGACAAGCGTTGTACGGCATCCGCCGTGCGCCTGAGCAGAGCGGAGTCACCGGTATCCAAGCCGAAATAGTGCTTCAGCACCACGGGCCACGACTCCGGGATACGAAGTATCGAGGACTGATCTCCAACATCCATGACGGTTCTATGCATTCTGCAGTTTGCTCACCGATTCTCCACCTCCGCTTTCCACAGACGGTATGCACCGGAGCAACGCATCTTCTGACGGGAGTAAATAAAAAGGCACAACGGTCTTCATCAGTACAGATAGGAACTGACAAGACCGCTGTGTCAACACTGCTGCCGCACCGTCACCGTTTACCCGGTGAGACACGTCTCCATATGCTCGATGTAAACCCTCCGTCGTGGCAGGCGGTCTCAGAAACAACCGTTCCTGACAGCACACCCACGAGGGAGTGATGCGACAAGAATGCGTGAGAATCAGTTCTCGTCGTCGTCCTCGCCTTCGCCACCCTCGAGGCTGTCCAGTTCTTCGTTCGCGTCAAGAATGATCGCGACGAGATCGATCACCTGTTCGAGTTTGTCCTGGGGAACGAATGTGCCGAGCAGCGCGACGCCCGCATCGAGACGGGCTTCGGCGTCGTCGTTGTCGAAGATGGCTTCGAGCACCTTGGTCGCTTCCTCTTCGGAAATGTTCAAAAAGCCGGTCTTCATCGCGTCGTCGAAATGCATGATTACTCCAAATTGAATAAAAAAGACTCTCTTCCAATATACACAAAACTCTCATCCGCGCATCCGGAATACCGCGCTTTCGTATATTAGAATTTTACGATGAACGAGATCTCATGCACGATTCATACAGCACCATTCTCGCACTGTCTCTCCTGATCATCACGACCCATCTGCATGCGTACCGCTGTGAAGCCCAGACAGAGGAGCGCCGGCGTGCGGGCGATGTCGGCCTGCTCCTGTCCGCCGGGGTCTCCAACGGAGCGCGGATCGGTGTAACGAGTTTTATCCTCGACCAATTTTCCACCGAAGCATCCTTCGGCCTGGTACGCATAAAGCTGCTGGAGGCGGGAGACGAGGTGAAGCATACTGCGGGATATTCCGCATCGCTCGCGGCATCCTGGTACACACATCGCGACGCTCCCGTCAGTCCGCTCATCTTCGTGCAGGGCAGTTGGGTCACTGCCGATGGCGCACGCATCGACCAACAGCGGTGGATCGCATGCGTGGGCATCGGTACGGAGTATTCTCCCCTGCCTTCCCTGGGCGTGTTTATGCGATTCGGACCCGCACTGCAGACGATACGGACCCGGGGCAACAGTGCGTCGGAGCTGAGTTTGCAGTTCGATGCCGGATTAAACCTGTTTCTCCGATGACGGGACCCCTGCGCAGATGAAACACCGACTGACAGAGACAGGCGATACGGATGTATCTGCAGCGGCGCGCATGCTGCCGGCACTGCTGCGCGAGGCCCCGATACCCGTACGACGCGACTGGTTGCTCGTAAAAGCACGACAATATCTGTTTCTTCGTATTGCCGCGTTCGCCTTTACCGGCATTTTTTCCGTGATGCTCATTGTACAAATCCTGTTCACACCGGTGCTTCCTGTCGGTACCGTGCTGTTTTCTCTCCCCGCAATGATCCTCTCCCTGCTGGTCGCGTCGGCGATGCAGCGGGCACGCCGGCGACACCTCGATGCGGCGCATTTTCTCCACACATTGGAACAACGCAGCGTATGAAACACGTTGACACCTCCGCAGTGCGAATCACTTCGCTCGCGCACGAGCATGCAGATCATTTTCTCGCGCTCATCGACGCACTGGCCGATTACGAAAAACTCGCACGACCCGACGCTGCCGCCAAACAGCGCCTTCTGGAGGATGGGCTCGGCACGAGGCAGCGCTTCGAAGCGTTTCTTGCATGGATCGATGACACGCCGGTCGGGTACGCAATTACTTTTGAGACGTACTCCAGTTTTCTCGCAAAACCCACACAATATCTCGAAGATATTTTCATCCTTCCCGAGTACCGTAAGCAGAAAGCCGGACTCGCCTTGTTCCTGCACGTAGCCGGGCTTGCCCGAACGCGTGGCTGCGGACGCATGGAATGGACGGTATTGGACTGGAACACCTCCGCACAGAGTTTCTACGACGCGCTGGGCGCCGTACATCTTCGCGAATGGTTCCTCTACCGTTTGACGGAAGAACAACTCGCAACCCTGCCACATTGATATCGAACAATCGAAACATGCCAAGTAACATGAGGTTTGCATGACGAAGCTTACAAAAATTGGGACGATGATTGTCCTGTTGGCCGCGCTGCTCCTTGCCGTACCGCTCACAGCGCAAAAAAAGGCGGTGACCCTGCGTGACGTCTTCGGTAATCCCGCGTTCTCACCACCACGCATGGTCAATCTTCAGTGGATGCAAAACGGCACACAGTACACCTACATCAAATCGGACCGTGAAAGCGGATCGCGCTCCATCATGCGCGTTGATGCGCGAAGTGGTGATGAGCAGGTGCTGTTGAATATTGCTGACCTTCCCCTGCCCGACAAGAAATTTCAGGCCTACCGTTGGGAGGAAAACGAGCGCTTCATGCTGATTACCGTCGAGGAGCGTCCTATCTGGCGACGTTCGACGATTGGTGAGTACGCCGTATACGACACGCAGCTGAAAAAACTCATTCCCGTTCCGAAGCACGAATCCGGTGTGATGAATGTCAAAGTCTCACCGGATGGTTCATGGGTGGGGTATGTGTACAACGACAATATCTGGATCATGAATCTCGAAACAGGTGAGGAACGGCAGCTGACGAACGACGCACGCGAGGCGGTGTACAACGGCCGTTTCGGGTGGGTGTACGAGGAGGAGTTCAGCATCGTTGACGGCTGGCGCTGGTCGCCTGACAGCAAGCGCATCGCATTCTGGCAGGAAGATGAACGGCAGGTACGTGAGTTCACCATGACGAATTGGATGCCGTTGTATCAGGACCTCATCCGCATCCGTTACCCCAAGCCCGGTGAAAAAAATCCGATCGAGAAAATCGGTGTCATCGACATCGCGGACGGCGCAATCCGCTGGATGGACCTTGGGAACGAAACCGACATCTATGTCCCCCGTATCGCCTGGACGCGCGATGCGAACACACTGTGCCTCTACCGGATGCATCGACTGCAAAACGAGCTCGAATTGCTGTTCGCGGACGTCCGCACCGGCGCAACCCGCGTCGTGCACAGAGAACAATCCGCCACCGGCTGGATAAACGTGGATGACGCTCACTATCTGAATTTTCTGAAGAAAAGCGACCGCTTCCTCTGGTTATCGGAAAAGGACGGCTTCAACCATCTCTATCTGTACGACTACAACGGGAAACTGCTCCGGCAAGTCACATCCGGGCAATGGGAAATTACTGAAGTCGCAGGTATCAGTGCCGACGAGAAAACGGTGTTTTACGTCTCGACGGAGCCTTCGGCGCTCGAACGTCACCTCTATCGCGTGAACATCGACAACGGGAAACGAAAAAGATTGACGGCACAAGCAGGACGACATACCGTTGCGGTCAGTCCCGGTGGCAATTTGTTCATTGACACGTGGTCCAATACGGCCCAGGCAAGCACACGCGCACTGTTCGACGGCGACGGGAAAGAGCTACGATCCCTCGGCGCGGTGGACATGGCTGTGTTTGATAGCTATGCGTGGAGCAAGAAGGAGTTGTTCACTGTAACCACAGCTGATGGACTCACTCTCGACGCGAGCATGATCAAGCCGCCGGATTTCGATCCAAGCAAGAAGTATCCGGTCTTTTTCGATGTCTACGGCGGCCCCGGTACACAGGCGGTATACAACTCCTGGCCTGGTACCATGCAGCAATGGTATGCGAACGAGGGTTTCATCGTCGTGCAGGTGGACAACCGGGGCAGCGGTGGTCGCGGTACCGCTTTCAAGCACGCTGTGTACAAACAGCTCGGGAAGTGGGAAGCCAACGATTATATCGAAACCGCGAAATATCTTTCCACACTTCCGTACGTGGACGGCAAGCGCATCGGTATCTGGGGCTGGAGTTATGGCGGCTACATGGCGGCACTGACGATGATGCTTGGCGCCGACCATTTTGCCGCCGGAACAGCCATCGCCCCGGTCGTGGACTGGACATTGTATGACACCATTTATGCGGAGCGCTTCATGCAGCGGCCAGACGACAATCCCGAAGGCTACCGGGTCGGGTCCTGCCTCGAACATGCCGATAAGCTCAAGGGAAAGCTGCTCATTATTCACGGCGGATTGGACGACAATGTGCACGTGCAGAACGCAATGAAGCTTGTGGACCTGCTTCTGGAGGCCGGTACGCAATTCGATATGCGCATTTACCCGAATGGTGATCATGGCGTCGCAGGCGGAATGAAATCGCGCCTTGGCCTGTTCGAATACTACATGCAGCACATGAAGCGCCATCTCAGCGATTCCTGATCCTTCTCTGATTGCAGCGGCATTGTACCTGGCCGCCATCGGAATTTCTGATGGCGGCCATACTTTTTTAGGCGAACGAAAGCAAAGATCGGCCCGTCGCGGAGATCCCCCGGTTCAGCGAGCACCGATCACAGCAGAATCCGGCCGGAGCAGCAGAGACGCGCCACACGATCTGATCGTGTGGCACAGCGTGCAGTCCACGTACAGGAAAGGGCTCACCGCATCGAAACAGAACATCCCGTAGCCGGTGGCCCAGGCGTCACGCCTCCCGGGCTTGTGATCTGCGATGGATCTGTTATATTCCGCTGACATGAAACAAACGTGACGTTCATGTGTCTATTCCCGATGCGGCCTAAGCCCGCAGCAGATACCATTGCCGAAACAGACACGTCATACCGGCACTTCCCGCTTTGTTGATTACACGGATGCACAATTGTATTCGATGACGGCGGATGGAAAGAACGGCGAAGCCGCTTTCCGTGAGCTGTACGCACGCCTGTCGGGTCAGTTGTACGCCTACTGCAAGTGCCTGGCCTGGCGGAGAGACGAAGGAGACGACCTGTTTCAGGAAGCGTTCGCGCGCTTGTATGAGAGTGCTCTGCAGCAGCGGCAGATCAGCAATATTTCCGGGTATCTGATAAAAATCGCCAGAAATCTCTGGCTGAACATACAGCGTGACCGCAGACCTACGGTCGGACTTGAGCTGGCCGAGAACGCCATGCAGGAACCGCCGCATGAAAAGACGGAGATGTTGGATCTGATCCGAATGGCAATGGAATTGCTGCCCGATGATTATCGGGAGGCGTATTACATGCGGGAATTCGCCGATTTGCCCTATGAGGAAATCGCGACGGTTATGGAAACCACTCCCGGCAACATTCGGATACGTGTCACTCGCGCCCGCGAACGCATTCGGGGCATACTCGAACCCTACATCGCAGAATACGAAAACGATACGCAGCGACAGAAGCCATGAACACGCACAACACACTCTCAGCCGATGATCTCCTGCACGCCTGGATAGACGGCGAACTTCCAACCGAGCAGGAGCCACAGTTCTATTCGTTGCTCGCCTCCGATTCTGTGTATCGCGAGCGGCTTCGCCAGTTCCAGACCATTCGCAGGCAAGCCCTGCGATACGGCGTACAGGCGACCCCCCCGGCCGAATTGGGGACACAGCTTTTCGAGCGACTGGGACTCCCCGCCGACGAACACAGATCATCGCGCACGCGCGTGCTTCCGTTTTTCGCGACGTTCTGGTCGCCAATCGCCTCCGCAGCCGCCGCTGCTTTTCTCACTGCCGTGATCATTCTCGGTATACAGAAAAACAACACATCGTTCGAGAACGCTTCTCTCGCCCAACAGTCCGGAGTCGCGGCACCGACGCCGCAGACACTGGCGGCGGATCCGGCACCGAACACACATCCACCCCGTTCGTTGCCTTCGATGAAATTCGTGGATGCACGGACGGCATCCCCGGCATCGCAGGTCCAACCATCACCTGTTCAAGGGGTCTACAACGAAGCCGTTTCGACGGACACTCCGTTGGAAGGAGAGACATCCCCGGAAAACGGCTCTGTCAGCACTGCGGAAAATCACTCCGTCGAATCCGGCAATGTGCCCACCCCCTTCCGAACCGATGCTCTCGAGACGCCTATCGCAGGCACGTCCGAAGCACCGGATGAACAAGAGAGCCTGCGACCTGAAGCGCATCCTTCTGAAGGTTTCACCGCAGTGAACGATTTGCCTGTCGCGAGCGGGCAACGGGACGAGCTCAGCGGCTATCGCGACGGTCCGGCGCCCTTTCCCCAACAAATGGCGCTTTCCGCCGCGGATATCCTCACTATCGAAATCCGGGGAACGACGGCCTCCTCCTTCCCAAGAGCCACCATCCCCTCCAATCCTGCTCCCTGGATGGAAAACATGGCCATCGGTGTGTTCTATCCTGACGAGCATACCGATCTTGGTTTGGAATACGGACAGGAAGCGTTTTCTCAGCATTACAGCGGCATGGAAAACGGGAAATACGTCCGCTATGAGCAAAATCTTCGCTCCTCCTGGCTCATCGCAACCGTCAGACAGCGCATGGGGCGCATCGAGTCGCTCGCAGGGTTTGAACCCTATGCCTCGATCAGTGCGGGAGCAACGTTCGAACTCTGGCCCCTGCTGAAAGGCGGGTTCGGATTGATGTACATGCCCGATAATCGCGTCCGCTTCCATATTGGTCTCGAGGGTGCGCTGCTCGCCTTCCCGTATCAGGAGCAATGGTTCACATCGAAGCGCGCGGGCATCACCTACGGCCTTTCCGTCTTGTTCTGAAACGCCTCTGTACAAACATGCAATGATGACAATGCACGACAATATTGCAGACAGGAAACAATCGCGCGCACCATCGCCGCTGAACGGCCGGACGACGACGCAGGTCCCGAATCCTTTCCGACCAGTGCATGGGGTCGCGCCAGCCATCGTGCTCTGTGCCATTGCCGCACTGCTCGTCGGCTGCGCCTCTCCAACCGATCCGGATACGCCGCGGCGGCGCATAGCGGAACCATCGAAATATTTCCTCAACACGCTGCATATCAGTGAGTATGACGAGGGTTTCGACGTGTCGGAGCTACCCGACGGGGGATTCATATTCGCGGGACGCACCTGGATGGCGCATACCGCGTCAATTGACGTCCTGCTTGTCCGTACCGATGCCGAAGGCATCGTTCTCTGGAAAAAAACCTTTGGTGGCGTGTACGAGGATCAGGCCTATTCCGTCGAGCATACCTCCGACGGCGGCTTCATCATCGTCGGTACCACCGAGTCCTATACCAATGGCTTCACCGACATCTGGTTGATAAAAACCGACGCGCAGGGAACCATGCTCTGGAACCGCTCCTACGGCGGGACGAGTTACGATTACGGCCTGGATGTCCGCGAGTGCTTCAACGGCGGTTACATTGTCGCCGGACAATCTCAGCAGTCCCTTACCGGCGGCAAATATGCGATGTTGCTGCGTACGGATGAACTAGGCAATGAGATCTGGAATAAGCTCTACGGCGGCAGGGATGGCGACATCGCCGCGTCGGTGGATCAACTTGCGGACGGCGGCTTTGTGGTGGCCGGCGCAACGACATCCGCAACAACCGGCAGCAGCGCGCTGTGGGTATTCCGAACATCCCCGAGTGGTGAAATCCTCTGGGACCGGAGCATCAGTGGCGCCCAGAGCAACATCGGTACGCGTCTGCATACGCTTGCTGACGGCAGCGTGGCGGTCATCGGGTATTCCATGCCACCAAATTCCCAGAACTCCAATATGCTGTTCGTCCGTCTCGACCCGGCGGGTGATGTCACCGTGAATACCATTCTGCACGACAATGCTTTTGGTACCGGTATAGACGAAGCGGCGGATGGCAACTTTGTCGTATGCGGATATACCAATCCCTACAGCGGCGACGCCTCCGATATCGTGCTCTCCAAGGTGAGCCGTGACGGGAACGTCCTCTGGACGCGTCTCATTGGCGGCAACAGGCGCGATCGTGCCGCAGCGGTTGTCATCACCAGCGACAACGGTTATCTGCTCACGGGCAGTACGCGATCGTACGGTCATGGCGACCTGGATCTTCTGATGCTCAAAACCAACGACATCGGCTTGTACGAGGAATAAGCCCTCCCCCCTCCACTGCGATTTTCGTATCTTGGGAGAATGAAAACTGCCACGCAAACAGACGGCGCACTTTCCGTTATCATCATTGCCGGCGATGAGGAAAAAAACATCGCTGCCTGCCTCGAATCCGTATCCTGGGCCCATGAACGCATTGTCGTCTGCTCCTCCCGCGCGGACAGAACTGAAGAAATCGCTCGTTTCTACGCGACCCGAGTGGAATTCCGGGAGTTTCAGGGGTATGCACCGCAAAAACAGTATGCGTTAGACCTCGCAACCTGTGAATGGGTCTTGAGTCTCGATGCCGACGAACGGGCTACATCCGAGCTTCGTGACGAGATTCTCCGTGTCACCACGGATACCGGTGCCTGTGACGGGTACACCATACCGCGGAAAAACTATTTCAACGATATTTGGCTCCGGCATGGGGGATGGTATCCCGACCGCCAACTCCGCCTGTTTCGCAAATCGGCCACCGTCGTTACAAACCGACTGGTGCATGAGGGCTTCGATGTGCGGGGCCGTCGCGGAGAACTCCAATCGCCCATGCTCCACTACACCCTTCCGCGTGTCAGGCGGCTCCTGCGAAAAAACCTGGATTACGCTTTGTATGAAGCCCGGGAAAAGGCCACGCGACGGCGTATCGGTGTTCTGGATTTTCTGCTGCGTCCGCCCATAGAATTTCTGAAAAAATACGTCTTCCAGCGTGGCTTTCTCGATGGTTGGGAAGGATATATCGTGGCGCTCATTCATGCCTCGAACAAACTCAACGTCCTGATCTATCTCTGGGAAATGCAGCGGCGCGGCGGTGACGGGAGAGAGGAGTAATGCCTCGGCGACGTCGTATCCTCGTCGTACGTCCCGACCGCATAGGCGATGTCGCACTGGCAACGCCGACGATCAGGGCGTTGCGCCATCACTTTCCCGATGCATTCCTGGCGGTACTTGTCCGTCCGTCTACGGAACCTGTGCTGCGGCACAATCCACATCTCGACGCGATTCTGCTCGACGATTATGAAAACGAGCATGCCGGCAAAAGAGGATTTTTCGACCGGCTGCGCATGCTGCGAAAACATGATTTCGATACAGCCCTGATGCTGCTCCCATCGGAACGCCATGCATGGATGACCTTTCTCGCCGGTATACGGACGCGCATCGGGGTTGGAAACAAGCTGTATCAGTACCTTACCTTCACACGCCGCGTCAGCAGGAATAAGTATATTCCGCTGCGTCATGAAGCAGATTATTGTCTCGATCTCGCCCGTCGTCTGGGTGTTCGTACGGACGATCTTTCCCTGGAGCTGTATCTGACACAGGAGGAAAAGGACATTGCCGTCGCGGAACTGAAGGCGACGGGCTGGCGGGAGTCGCACCGACTTGTCGCGCTCCATCCCGAAAGCGGAGGTTCGGCGCCGAACTGGAAGCCGGAGAACTACGCCGCGCTCGCGGAGCGCGTGCTTCGCGAGACCGACGATACGCAAATCCTCGTGCTGCTTTCGAAGAACGGGAGCGTCCTGCAACCCTTGTTTGACGTCCCCGGAAAGGAGCGCGTGCTCATTCCCGCGCCCCGCAATGACCTGCGCTTCGCCATGGCCTGCATCGATGCATCGTCAGTGACCGTGAGCGCAAGTACGGGGCCCATGCATCTCGCGGCGGGTCTTGGAATTCCGACCGTGAATCTGTTCTGTCCCCTTACAGCCTGCTCGCCGGCACTCTGGGGGCCCAAAGGGAACCGCGCCGAAATTCTACTCCCCGTTGACGGTTATTGCTCGCAACAGTGTCCGGGCGATCCCAAGCTCTGTACGTTCGAGGGCGGCATATCCGTGGAAGACGCCACCGCCGCCGTAGTCAGACAGTTGGCGACGGTATAGCGACCTCAAAAACCGGCACGCTCAGTGCCTGTACCGGGGATATGCAGTGCGAAGCTACGTTCCGCGGCTTCAGTGCTTTTTCAGCGGTTTCGAGAGTTCATACAACTTCCGCAGACGTTGCTGAACACGTCCGAACAAGGATCCTTCGGGATACGTGCCATCCGCATCCGCGGCGCCGGCCGCAACGCCCGTCAGCAACTCGATGCCCTCCCGCACATTGGAGATCGCCCAGATGTGGAAACGGCCCTCGCGTGCCGCCTGGACGACGGATTCTTTCAGCATGAGATCGCTGACGTTCTGGGCGGGGATAATGACGCCTTCGCAGCCCCGGAGTCCGCGGCGACGGCACACGTCGAAGAAACCCTCGATTTTCTCGTTCACCCCTCCTATCGGCTGAATATCCCCTTTCTGATTCATGGATCCCGTGACGGCGATGTACTGCCGGATAGGGACACCCGAGAGTGCGGAAAGCAGCGCGTAGATCTCCGTCGAAGAAGCGCTGTCGCCATCCACACCGCTGTACGACTGCTCGAAGGAAACGGATGCGGCGAAGGACAGCGGGTGCTCTTGTGCGAATTGCTCGCGCAGATAGCCTGAGAGAATGAGCACACCTTTGTCATGTGTTCGTCCGCTCAGGCGGGCCTCCCGCTCGATGTTGATAATGCCGGCCTTTCCGGCACTGACGCTCGCCGTGATGCGCGACGGTTTCCCGAAAGAAAATCGCTCGCCCCCGTACACCGCGAGTCCGTTGATCTGACCGATTTTTCCGCCTTCCGTATCAATCAGTATCACCGCTTCATCAATCATTTCCTGCAGTTTTTCTTCATAGAGCGCGTGCCGGTTGTAGGTCTCCTCTATCGCCTTGTCGACGTGTTCCGCAGTGACGTACCGATTACTGTTCTGCATGCACCAGTAGTTCGCTTCGCGTACGATATCGGCAATTTCGCTGAACTGCGTCGTGACTTTCTTTTTGCTGCTGACGAGACGCGCACCGTACTCGACGATGGAGGAGATCGCGGTCTTGTCGAAATGCTTCAAACTTTCGTCGGTGATCAGCTTGCGCACCAGGGCCGTGTACTGGCGGACGGCCAGCTCGCTGTTCGGCATTTCGTAATCGAAATCCGCCTTCACTTTGAAAATTTTCTTGAAATCGCGCTCGTATTCATTCAGCAATCCATAAATCTCGTTGTTTCCGATGAGAATCACTTTGAGATTGACATCGATTGCCTGCGGCTTCATCGCTGACACGGACTGCTGCGTGAACATCTCGATACTCTGAATTTCCAGCTTCCGGTACAGGAGTACGCGCTGCAGGTTTTTCCACACGCCCGGTTCCGAGAGTGCATCCGCCGCGTTGAGCACCAGAAATCCGCCATCGGCGCGAAGCACCGCACCCGGCTTGATCATGGTAAAATCGGAGAAAAAGAATCCGTTGGTATCCTGTTGCCGCTCGATGGTCCCGAAGAGGTTGCGGAAGGTCGGGGCCGTCTCGATGATGACGGGGCACACGGAGGTTGCGCTGTTGTCGAGCACGAGATTGACCTCGTACTCGGAGGGGATGCTCATATCCTCGCGGGATTTGAACTGTTCGAGATTATCGAGCAAGCTTTCCATCACGGAGTTCAGATAATGCTGCACCGAATCATCCGTATAGCTCGCGAGCAACTCCTGGAACATCGGAACGAGATAAAACGAGGCCGTCTGGCGTTCATGGTCATTGATGATGCGCTGATATTCCCGGTTCAGCAGCATTCCCTGGCGAAATATTTCCTGCAGGGAATTTCTGTGCTGCCGGTACTTTTCCATCAATCCTTCCGCGTCCTCCTTACTCAGCATGTTCTGCTGCACGGCCGCGGGCAGATCGGAGATCATGATGGCTTTGTCCTGCAGGCGAACCAGCAACTCCGGATGTGTCGCCTGCCCCTCCTGCACCCGTCCCAGTAAAAATCCATCCGGCTCAATCGTCCGTTCAAATGCCGCGAAAAGTTCTGTTTCCTTCCTGTTGTATTCCTCGACAAAGGCCTGTCGGTTGCGGAGGTACTCCGTCTCTTCGAAGATTCCGGGGATGCGCTCTCGCACCAGGCGCATTACTTCCGCCATTTCCGAGCGGAAATGGGCCCCCTGGCCGCGATCGAATATCAGTAACAGCGGCTGATCCGGATCGTCAAAATTGTTGACGTAACACAAATCGCGGGAAGCGCATATCCGCGGCTGTATATGCTCGAGTATGGTTTTGATCGTCGTGGCCTTCCCTGTGCCGGAGAGACCGCACACGAAGATGTTATAGCCGGGACTGTAGAGTTCCACCCCGAGTTTCAACGCTCTGAGTGCGCGATCCTGCCCGATAATGCCTTCAATCGGCTCGACCTCTTCTGTGGTCTCCGCCGGAATGATCTCCTCGGGACAATACCAACGGTAATCCTCGACCGTCAGCTCAGGGTGAATACTTGCGGGGATGAGGTGCGTATTGTCGTTCATGGCGCTTCCAATATTGATAGAGCAGGAAATTAGCCAGAATTGCTGAAAGGAAAAAGCCGGCGGCACGAGAACGGCCGCCGGCTTTTCAAAAAGGAAGATTAGTCTTTCGCCGCGTCCATTTGTGGCACCGGTCTGCGGAACACACGCCGTACCCAGGCACCGGCCTGATTCCCGGCGCTTTCCAGAAGTGCATACACGGTCGGGACGATCACCAGCGTAAGGAAGGTGGAGACGCTCAGTCCTGCGATGATGGCTATACCCAGCGGCCGCCAGAAATCGCTGGATTCCGCGCCGATCACCAACGTGAACTGCCGCCAGTCGATATCAACACCGGTCGCGAGAGGTACCACGCCAAGAATCGTCGAGATCGCCGTCAGCACGACCGGACGAAGACGTGTTCTGCCGGCTTCGAGCAGAGCCTGCTCCAACGGCATGCCTTCGCGGATTTTCTCCTTGGCGAAATCCAGCAATACGATGGCGTTTTTCACAACAATTCCCGCCAGAGCAATGACACCGACACCAGTCATAATGATGCCGAAGGGCGTCTGTGTCACCAGCAGACCGAGTAACACTCCGATCAGTGACAGCAGCACGGAGATCATAATGACGAAGGGGACCTTCACCGAGTTGAATTCGCTTACCATCAGGAGGAAAATCAGCATGATGGTGATAAACAGCGCCTTCATCAGGAAGCTTGCGGCCTCGGCCTGCTCTTCCTGCTGACCGGAAAACTTCACCGAATATCCATCGGGCATGGGAAAGCTCGCGAGCTCGGTTTTGACATCCTTGAGTACATCGTCCGCCAGTCGCCCTTGCGCATCACCGGTCACAGTGATCACGCGTTTGTAATCCTTGCGACGGATGTCGGTGACGCCGGTAGTGCGTACAACGTCGGCAACCGTGCTCAACGGTACGGACATGAGCACGCCTCGTCTGTTCATGAAGGTGATCTCGAGATTTTCGATATCCTCCACTGTACGCCGTTGTTTCTCTTCCAGGCGAACGGTGATTTTATATTCATCCTCACCGACTCGGAATTTCGCCGCTTCGGCACCATTGATGGCGGATCGTACGGTACCGCCGATCTGCGCCGTGCTGATCTCGAGCAGAGCGGCTTTTTCCCTGTCCACGATAACCTGGATCTCGGGTTTGCCCGCATCGTAGTCGTCATCGAGATCCACCAGACCCGGAACGGTTTTGATCGTCTCGCGAATGCGCTCGGACAAGGCGCGCAGCTGTGTATAATCTTCGCCCGAAATCTCAATACTGACTGCCTTGCCGACGGGCGGTCCCATTTGTTCCAGCTCCACTGTGACATCCGCACCCGGAATGTCCTTCACGGTATTGCGAATTTCCTCGACGGTGGTAAAGGAGTTTTGCCGGCGTTCATGTTTCCCGTAGAAGCTGAGCGCGTAGTTGGCCTTATTGGAAATACTGGAGCCGCCGAAATCGAAGGGATTATTCGATGAGCCGACATTGGTGACACGGAATTCGATGTCGTCGTATCCTTCGATCTTGCTGATGTTGCGCTCCGCGATTCGGGCGACCTCATTCGTCACCTCCAGCGGAGTTCCCGGCGGCGTGGATATCATCAAGGTGACGTTACTCGGTTCCGTGTTCGGGAAGAACTCCACACCCGTATTGAATACACCGAACAGAACGAATACGAAGACAAGCAACCCGAATGAACCGGCAACGGTCTTGCCCTTGTGCTTGAGAGCCCAACGCAACGTGCCGACGTACTGGCGCTGCGCGGTGGGAAAGAATTTTTCGTCCACCCAATGATAGATCAGGGTGAAGGGATTGTATTTGCGCCACCAGGAGGGATGCTCCAGTGCGCGTTTCGCCTGAGCAATTTCCTTCCGGTAATTGATCCACACGGAACCCTGCACAGGACTGATCACGAAAGCCACGACCAGCGACGACAGCATCGTCGCGATCAGGGTTATGGGCAAATAGCTCATGAAATCGCCGACGATACCGGGCCAGAACAGCAGCGGAAGAAACGCCGATATCGTTGTCAGCGTCGCCGTCGTTACCGGAATGGCTACCTCTTGTGTGGCCTTTTTCGCGGCGGTGATAAGGTTCTCACCATATTCCTGCTGATGCCGGTAAATGTTTTCAATGACGACGATCGCATCGTCCACCACAATCCCGAGCACGAGCACGAGCGCAAACAGTACCACGAAATTCAGCGTGATGCCCATGATGGAGAGGATAATGAAGCCCATGAACATCGAGAGCGGAATGGCAGTGCTGATAAGCATCGCGTTCTTGACACCGAAGAACATGAACAGAACGATGATGACCAGGAACATACCCGTCATGATGCTGTTCTCGAGTTCGTAGACACGCTCCTCGATCATCGTGGACATGTCGTTGGTGATGGACAGAGTTACGCCCTGCGGAAGCTTTTCATCCATCTCCCGCTCGATTTGCCGGACATCAGCGGCGATACGGACGAGATTCTCTCCGGCACGTTTCTTCACGGGCAGTGTGATCACCTGCTGCTCGTTGAGACGCGCATAGCTTTTTCGGTCTTCGAAGGAAAACTCGACCGATGCGACGTCCCTGAGGTAGATCGGTTTGCCATTGCGCATTTTCACAATGATATCTTCTATCGGGCCGGGATTTTTATACTCTCCCGGAATGCGTATCGTGTAATCCGTGCGCTCGTTCTCCAGCGAACCACCGGGTATGGTGATATGCTCGCCCTGAATGGCTTCGGTGATATCGTTGAAGCTGATCTGATAGCCCTTCATACGATTCACATCCACATTGACCTGCACCTCGGGTTCGAGGGCGCCGGTAATGTCGGCGCTGAGCACGCCGGGAATCGCTTCGATCTTGTCCTGCATGTCCTTGGCGATCTCTTTGAGCTTCGGGAGTCCGAGAGATCCGCCAATGTTGACATACATGATGGGGAACTCGGAAAAATTGATTTCCGAGATGATCGGTTCAAGAATATCCGCGGGGAGTTTGGGCCGAGTGGAGTTCACCTTGTCCCGCACGCGGCGCAGGGCTTCGTCCACATCGATACCGGTCTCGAACTCGATGAAAATGGTGGCAAGACCTTCTTTGGACGACGAGCTTATCTGCTTTACATCTTTGAGTGTCTTGAATTCCTTTTCCATCGGTTGGGTGATGAGTCCTTCCATATCCGTCGGGCTCACTCCCACGTACGGGACGGAGACGATGATATAGGGTATCGTAATATCGGGTGCGGCTTCGCGCGGCATCGACATGTAGGACTGGAATCCGATCACCACGATGATCAGAATCAGGATGTACACGGCGACGCGATTGTCGACAGCCAGGTTCCAGATTTTCATAACAGTGCTATCCTTCCCTGTCGGGATATCAGTTCTTTACAAATACGGGCTGACCATCGGCTACGTTCTGATAGCCGAGCGTGATGAGCTTGTCTCCGGCGTTAAGCCCGGAGGAAATCAATACCTTCCCTCGGCTGGATCCGCCGATAGAGATTTTTCTTTCACGAGCCACACCATCCTCGACCACATACACGGAGAATTCGTCAATGTTGGTTTTGGTGATGTAATCGCTCTGGATGGCAATCACATCGCGTTGCGCGGCAAGGACGATGTTGAGTGCTGCTATCATTTCCGGTTTGAGTTTTCCCCCGGCGCCGGCAACCAGCACCTCGATGGGAATGGTGCGGTTATCCTTGTTCACGGCCGCTGCGACAAAACCGACTGTCCCGTGAAATTTCTGCCCGGGAAGTGCGTCCACGGTGAATGTCACCTTATCGCCGGAACGGAAATTTCCGGCGAAACGCTCCGGCACACCGGCTTCGATTTTGAGGTTGCCGGTATTCACCACATGCGCTATCGGCAGACCGGGCCCGCTCATTTCGCCATTTTCCACGAAGCGTTCGTTCAGGACGCCGTTGATGGGGCTTTTCACTTTCGTACGCTCAAGACGCTCGCGGCTCATGTCCAACTGCGCTTTCGCGGCGTCGCGCTGGTACTGGAGTGTTTTCAATTGCAGTTCGGAGATGCCCTGTTGTTCGTACACCCGTTTCTGCTTCTCATAGTTGGTCTGTGCGATGTTGTATTGCGCCAGAGCGGCATCATAGGTCGCCCGCGCAATGGCGCTGTCCAGCACCACGAGTACCTGCCCCTTCCGTACGGATGCGCCGCGCGGAACGAGCCAGTGAAGAACGCGACCGCCTTCATCCGACGGCACTTTGACGTCGTCGAACGAAGCCACAATACCGGTGAGTTGCAATACCTCGGCGAAGTCACCTGTCCGAACCTCCATCACACTGACGGTGACCGCGTTTTCAGCGTCCTTTTCCGAGGGCTGCTGCGCGGAGTTCGCCTGCTTGTCTCCACATGCCGACAGCAGGCCGGCTGCGGTCAGCAGCAGAACGGAGAGCGTTAAAATCATGCGACGTTTCATGGGAATTCTCTGTAGATGAAGTAATACTTTATTTCGAATCGGGGTGGTGGAGACTCAGAGCCTGCTCAAGATCGGCGGCGGCCACGAGGTAATCGTACATTGCCTGCACGCGGTTGACCCGTGCGCGCATCAGCGCCAGATCCGCATCGTTGACTTCGAGCTGTGTGCCCGAACCGTCCTGATACCGTACTGTGGCAATGCTGTAGCCTTTTTCCGCCTGTTCCACCGTGCTTGTCTGAGACTCGATTCGCTTGCGGGCTTCATCGAGCCGGAAACGAATATTTTGCGTGTTGGTGAGCATGCCATCCTTGGCCATGCTGAGTTGCTGCTGCGTCGTCATCATGTCCACGCGCGCCTGATCAACACGCGAACTGGTCTGCAGGCCGTTGAACAGGTTCAGACTGAGCTGCACACCCACCTGCGAGGAACGCACGAAGTCATTCGTCGAAATGCGTCCGAGATGTTCGTTCTGCGCCTGCCATTGATAGTCGCCGAAGGCCGCGAGCGTGGGCAGGGATTCGGACCGGTAAATTGTCACGAGCTTTTCGTTGACGCGCATCTGGTCCTCGAGCGCCCGAAGACCCGCGTTATTCTCCACCGCCAGGGTGGACGCGTTATCCAGCAGTACCGGGTCCACGGGTTCGAAGCGCAACTCGCCCTGCACGTCTATGGGTTCACCGGGCGGCATGCTCAGGAGCATCTTCAGACCGTTGAGCGCGAGCTGGACGTTGCGCTCCGCTTCGATGACGGAGGGACGTATATTTTCCGTCTGAACGCGGGCGCGTATCAGGTCGTACTCGGAAACTATACCCTGGTCGAAGAACAATTGCACATTTGCGAGGTTTTTTTCCGCGTTCGCCAGACTGGCCTGCACCATGCGATGAACATCCTTGACGAAGAGCACGCCGTAAAATGCCTTTTTGACATCGGCGACGGTCTTATTGTACGTCTCGTTGTAGAGATGCCGTGAGGCATCCTGGTAAATTCTGGCCGTCCCGACTCCGGTAAATACCGCAGCATTGAACAACACCTGCGTCGCCGAGAATCCGAATTGATACGAATTGTCCGATCCGATTTCGATGGGAATGATTCGGCCGCTTTCAGGATTCTGGAAATCCGGAAGGAAGAACACGGGTTTTTTCAGTGCGCGAATATAGGTACCGGAAGCCGAGATGGTCGGCAAGGCCGTACCGACTGCTTCGCCGACCTGATAATCGGCTTTTTCCATCCGCAGACGTGCGACTTCGAGTTCCCGGTTCCGTTCGGTTGCGATCTTCACCGCTTCGTCGAGGGTCAGACCGCGCTGTGCCGTAAGGTTCGGCGAAGCGGTTGCGGCGAGTGCCAGAATGATAAAGGCTACTCGTAACTTCATTGTTACTCCCATGCGGTTGATACATGTCGTTGATTTCATCGGCGTCGTCCCGCTTTTCCGTTTTTCCGACAGAGGACACCGTAAAAATAGGTTCGTTCTATGAGCGCAAGCCCGTCTTCGATCAGCGTCTGCGTTTCCTCTTCGGAGATGTTCATCGCGACGAATCCATCGTAACACATTTGATGAAAATGGATGTGCACGACGGATTTGAAGACGGAGAATACGGTGGTGAGATAGATAAACGCGGCCTGCGTTTCAGGCAGGGGCAAAGGATCGATCTCGCCGGTGACGCTTGCCCGACGGAGCGGTTCTTCGAGAATGAGCAAAAGATTCGGCAGCATGGCCGCGAGATGCGGATGGTGATCCATTCGGTGCATTTCGCGCATGAGCAAATTATACATCGCCACGTTGCTGAAGAGGTGCGAAAGCAATTGCCGCGCAAACGCGAGGTAGCTCTCCTTGAGTGTTTGTCCCGGATGGACGCAGGTGTTGACGGCGATTTCCAGAATCTCGTCGAGCACGTCCGCAATGACCGTCTCGAACAGTTCTTCCTTGCTCTGGAAGTAGTTGTACAGCGTCCCCTTTCCGAATTCCGCTTTCTCGGCAATTTCATCCAACGTCGCCGCGGAGAATCCCCGGGCTGAGAAAACCGCTCGTGCGGCATTCACGATTTCCTGCCGCTTGAACAGTTTTTCCCGTTCTTTTCGACTGAGTTTTTGAACTTCCTGTTGCATGAGGTATCAACACATAAAATATACTGCTCGGTTCCATCTGTGACCACGCAGTCGTTTTTTCGACCGTATAGTCACATTACGAGCAAACTATGTGTTTGTTGCATACGCCGCAAGTGAGAAATTCATGAGCGATAGCGATCAGGCGTGTCGCCGGGGATCGTTCCCGGCATCAATACTATCATTGACATTGCTCCGATGCTGACATTGTTCATGATACGGAACTCGCCGTCGGGAGTTGCAACGGAGGGAGGAGCGACGGTCTCCGCCCAAGACTGGGTTCCATGAACCGCGCTCTTGTGCGGAAATTTGCGGTCGATGTCCGCAGATATGACGACGCGGCCGGCAGGCACCGCTGGCCCCGGGTCTTCTCCTGTGTATTGCTGACATCAGAGAAAAGCGAATCCCACTGCGCGTCACGCCATGATGACGGTACATGCGGCGAAGCGGCTCCGTACGCAGATATCCGCTGCGGAAAACACCCTTAAGCGATTGTATGGAAGCGGCGTGACGCGGCTCAGGCAACGCAGAAAGCAGTGGAACCCGACGACATCCCCGAAGGAGCGCAGCGCAGCCGGCCGCACCCCGGCAGGCGCGCTTTCAGCATGTATGTTTCCGACTCTTTACTCTTTATTTTTCCTGCCGGAACTCCGCCTTACCAGCCGAGCACATACGCGAAAATCAACGGAGCCACGATGGTGGCATCGGATTCAATGATGTACTTCGGTGTATCCACGCCGAGTTTGCCCCAGGTGATTTTTTCGTTCGGTACAGCGCCCGAGTAGGAGCCAAAGCTGGTCGTGGAGTCGCTGATCTGGCAGAAATAGGCCCATAGCGGTACATCTTCGCGTTGCAGGTCCTGATGCAGCATGGGAACCACGCAAATGGGGAAATCGCCCGCGATGCCGCCGCCGATCTGGAAAAAGCCCAACGGCCGCTCGGCTGTGAATGCCTGGAAAAAATCCGCGAGCCTGATCATGTACTCGATACCTGTGCGTACGGTGTGCACATTTTTGACATCACCGGAAATACAGTGACCCGCATACATGTTTCCAAGCGTGGAATCTTCCCAGCCGGGCACGATGATGGGAAGGTTTTTCTCCGCCGCCGCCATCAGCCAGCTGTCCTTCGGGTCGATCTGATAGTACTCCTTCAGCTTTCCCTTGAGCAGGATGCGGTAGAAGAATTCATGCGGGAAATAGCGCTCACCCCTGCTGTCTGCGTCCATCCACTCCTCCAGTACCGCGCGCTCGAGTCGCCGCATCGCTTCTTCTTCCGGAATGCAGGTATCGGTGACGCGGTTCATGTGCCTGTCGAGCAACGCCTTCTCCATTTCCGGCGTGAGGTCGCGGTAGTTCGGAATTCGTTCGTAGAAATCATGCGCGACGAGATTAAAGATGTCTTCTTCCAGATTCGCGCCTGTGCAGGTGATGATCTGCACCTTGTCCTGCCGAATCATCTCCGCGAGAGAGAGACCGAGCTCCGCGGTGCTCATGGCTCCTGCGAGGGTAACCATCATGCCTCCGCCCTCCTCGATCAGTTGCCTGTACCCCATTGCTGCATCAACCAACGCCGCGGCATTGAAATGTCTGTAGTGATAGGTGATGAAATCGCTGATACTGTGGTGGCTCATTGCAGATGTCTCAATTTGATGATACGAACAGAAAACAGAATAGCAGTTTGCGGAAACAGAAACAAGACGACGTACGATGTACTACGCATAAATACGACGGAATCTCTGTCGTACCGACATGTGCCTCGCTTCCAAGGTCGCGGCTTCGCCGGCACCGAGGTCAGATGCGCGATTGACAATCGTTTATCGGTTTAACGTTTCCCGATTCCCTCCGCGCCGAAGCATCGTAGGTACATGGCACGATCGTCGGTGTATAAGAGCGAAGGCGGGACGATTCCCTCCGCCCAGGCGGACCGATTCCCGATTAACGATTCCCGATTCCCGACTGTCTCCCACATCTCTACGGCTTCGCCAATAAATCGAGGAGGTTCCTAATAATAAGCGCTGTCGCGCCCCAGATGATTTCACCGTCCCAATGGTGATAGAGCACCTCGCGTGCGACGCCTTCGTGCTGCAGGATGCGTCGTTCAACGTTGGCTTCGTCGGCAAAGAAACAGAACGGCACAGTGAAGATGCGGGCCACCTCTGCGGGATTGGGCTCAAAAAGCGCGTCCGCGCTCACAATGCCCACCACCGGAGTGATGATGAAACCGGATGGCGTCCAGATGTCGTTGTGACAACCGAGCAGGGTGACGTGCTCGGGCAGGAGACCTATTTCTTCGTGCGTTTCACGCAGTGCGGCTTGCTCCACGGTCTCCCCGACATCCACACTGCCTCCGGGAAAAGCGATCTGTCCCTGATGATGCGGCAGATCGGAATTCCTGCGCGTCAGAATGATACGCCACTCCCCCGCGTCTTCCATCAACGGTACGAGGACGGAAGCGTAGCGATAACCCTCTTTGCGCAAGGACTGACGCGTATGGCGATCGAGTCGCGTGCGAATGTCTTCCGCGGTGAGTGTGCATGCTCCGGTAATGGTGGCTCCCGACATCAGTCCTGCACAATATCGAAGGAAATGTCCAGCGCTTTGACGGAGTGTGTCAAGCCACCGACGGAAATCATATCTACGCCGGTCTCCGCGATGGCGCGCACGGTGTGTTCGTTCACATTGCCAGAGGCCTCGATTTTGATTTCCGGCTTGCGGGAGCGGATGAGCTTTACGGCAGTGGTCATTTCGTCGAGGGAGAAATTGTCCAGCATGATCACGTCCAGTCGGTCACAGCTCAACGCTTCGATCACCTCGTTCAGCGAGCCCGTCTCCACTTCGATGCGCATGGCAGCATCTGCCGGAATGCGGGCCGCCGCGAGTTCCACCGCACTGCGCAATCCCCCCGCCGCGGCGATGTGATTGTCCTTGATCAGAACCATATCGTCGAGCCCGAAACGGTGATTGGTGCCGCGTCCATGCTTCACCGCCAGTTTGTCGAAGGCGCGCAGTCCGGGTACGGTTTTTCTGGTATCCATGATGCTGACGCCGGTGCCCTCCACCAGTTTCAGGTACGATGCAGCGGCGGTGGCGATGCCGGACATGCGTTGCAGGAAATTCAGGGCCACACGCTCCGCCGTGAGCATGGATGCGAGGGATCCGCGCACCGTGGCGATGGTCGAGCCCCGAAGCACGGGCATACCGTCCATGATCTGCGCTTCGATGACGAGACTGTCATCCACGATATGCAGGACGGTGGCTGCGACTTCGAGGCCGGACAGCACGCCGTTGGCCTTGGCGAGAAATTTTCCGCTGCCAGGGAGATCGAGCGGGACGGTGCATTGCGTGGTGATGTCGCCCGTCCCGATGTCTTCACGCAGCGCAAGTTCGATACGCTGCAACATGGCGCTGTCGTGGAGGATGGAGAGTTTCATATCCTTCCGCTCTTTTTGTATTCGAAATAGGAATGCAGATCCAGGCCTCGTTCGAGATCGCGATGCGTACGGTATTGCGAGACGTAATGCAGATAATTCTGCGCCGATTTCCGCAGGCGCTCACGTTCCTCGTCGCGGAGTTCCCTCACCACGGTCGCGGGCACTCCCGCAACCAGCGAACCTTCGGGCACACGGTATCCCTCGCGCACCACCGCACCAGCCGCGACGAGACTCTCACGCCCGATCACCGCATTGTCCAGCACTTTCGCCCCCATGCCGATAAGACAGGCGTCTTCGATGGTGCAGGCGTGCAGTATCGCGCCATGCCCGACGGTCACATCCGCGCCGATAACCAGCGGGTATTTCTGCCAGGTCTCATGCAGCGTACAGTTGTCCTGAATATTCGTGCGCGGACCGATGGTGACGCGGTGTACATCGCCGCGAATAACAGTGCCGAACCAGATGCTCACATCCTCCGCGATATGCACGTCGCCGACGATAACGACATCATCGGTAATGAAAGCGGATGGATGGATTTCCGGGTACCGTCCCTCGTAGGGAAAAATCATATGTTCTCCATGAATGTCACGAATCGTAGCGCGGAGGCCGCCAGCCCTTGCGCTTCCACTTGATAAGTTCGATACGCACACTGCCAATGAGCACGTGCATTTTCGCGGTGATGGGAATCGCGGCGCTGTCGTCGCTGAACCACCCTTCGAAGCCGCCGGTTAGTCCGAAAATACCGGTGAATCCCGTTTCTCCCTCGAGTTTTCTGGTACGCACGTCGTACTTCAGCGCGTCAATTTCAATATTGTCCCTGCCGCTTCCGAAGTGGATTTTTGTCGTTGCCTTGCTGCGATACATGAGCACAGGCACGTGATGCGTACATTTCGCGTGAGCAAAGGCACGGGCGTAAAACAGCAGAGACAGGCCGTCCTGCCATTTTTTTCCTTCGAGATCCAGAGTATCCCGTTTTTCGGTTCCGGCATGGTTCTCGATGTACTCGTTGATATACACGACATCGAGGCGTGGCTTGTACACGTACTCGATATGCTTGAACGCGGAATCCTCGACGATGTACTCCTTGTTCCGAAAGCCCACCGAGGCGAGAGAATCCCCAATGCGGGTCTGAAACAGCGTGTTGAGTGTGACGAAGGGCACGCCGCGGTAGGTGCGAATCAGTCCCTCGGCGCTGACGCGAATCCCGTCGGGCATGCTGTCCACCGCGACGATACGCGACGTGATGGTCCCCAAGCCGATGCCGAGATAACTGACTTCATAGGTGAGTTCTTCGCCTGCCTGAAACATGGCCATGTTGGGACTGCATCCCGGCGTCCAGCGCTGCTGGGCATGTGTCGGAACCGCCAAAACGAGAACGAGGTACAGAAGCACTCTCGAGACCCGCGACCATGGAATCCGATAAAATGGAACGTGGCTCCGGGAGAAGCCACGTTCACCTATGCGCATCACGGTTGACACGTCAGAATCTCAGCGCAGTCCGGCGATTTTTTTTGCTTCCGGGAACAAGGTCATCGCTTTGCGGAACTGCGGATCGACGTCGAGGATGACGCGGAACTGCCCTTCGTTGCCGTACAGCGTGCGGGCCACCTGCGCCTTGAGCTGGGCCTTGAGCCAATCCTTGTCCACGTCATACTCCTTCTGATCGAAGACCACGCCCTTCGACGAACCGAAATCAATAAAGTCCTTCATCATGCTTTCCGGGATGTCGAAGTCGCGTACGAATTGCGCAGCGGTAGAGCCGTCGAATTTTTTCCGCAGGGAAGCGCCGTTTTTATCGAGGTAAATCGTCATGAAGTCGAACACGTGCACGCGCATTTTCGCGGCATACGTTTTGAGGTTCTCGTACTTGACGATGTAATCCGGTGTGATGCCACCGCCGCCGTACACGGTTCTGCCACCTGCCGTTTTGTGTTGCGGGCGTGTGGAATCCGCTTCTTCGATGTGTTCGACGTTGTCGCTGTCTTCCTCGTCGCGCTCGTAGGCGCCACGGAAATACTCCTCGTCGCCTTCCTTGTAGGGACGTTGGATGATGCGTCCGCTGGGCGTGTAGTAGCGCGCGGTGGTCAGACGGAAGGCGCTGCCGTCCTGCAGGTCGAACTGGCGCTGAACGAGGCCTTTGCCGAAGGATGTTTCGCCCACGATGAGGCCGCGATCATGATCCTGCACGGCGCCCGCCACGATTTCACTGGCCGAAGCGCTGCCGTTGCTGAGCATGATGATGAGAGGCAGATCCTGGAACTCGCCGCCGCCCGTCGCCACGAAGTTTTCGTCGAAGTCTGCGCGGCGCCCCTTTGTGTAAACGATTTTCTGGCCCTTTTTCAGGAATTCATTCGCCATGCGGAAGGACTGCTCGAGATAGCCGCCGGGATTGCCGCGCAGATCGAGGATCATGTTCTTCATGCCCTTGCTCTTCATCTCGCGCAGTCCTGCGATGAACTCGTCGTAGGTATTGGCGGCATAGCGGTTGATGCTCATGTAGCCCGTGCCGTCCTCGGTGAGGAAATAGGTGTTCACGCTGTAGAGCGGAATCTTGTCACGCACGATGGTAAAAGCGATGGGATCGCTCACGCCGGAGCGGATAACGCGCACTTTGACCTGCGTTCCCTTCTCGCCGCGGAGCTTCTTCTGCACGTCTTCGTTCTTGAGCTTTACGCTGCTCTCGTCGCCGATCTCCACGATCTTGTCTCCGGCGAGCAGACCGACCTTTTCGCTGGGTCCGCCAAAGATAACATTCGCCACCGTAATGGTGTCGTTGACGATGCGAAACTCGATGCCCACCCCTTCGAAGCTGCCCTTGAAGTCTTCCTGCACTTTCTCGAGCTGCTTGGGACTGATGTACACACTGTGCGGGTCGAGCGACTTGAGCATGCCCTCGATGGCGTGTGTTACGAGATCGGAGACCTTCACCTCGTCAACATAGTATTTTTGAGCGTAATTAAGGACGTCTTTGAACTTATTGAACTGCTCGTAGATGTTGTCCTCGGATATGGCGCGGATTTGCGTGCCCATGAAAATGCCGAAGACGAGGAGCAGAAACACACTGACGGCGGAGAACTTTTTGCGCAACATGGAATTCCTCTATATCAAGGGTGAGGGTGCGATTGCGGAAAATACCAAACATTGAATTCTAGCGAAACCTGCGCTTTAATGCAATGCCGAATTTTGCCCCATACGGACAGGGCACATCAAAGGTAAATGCGTGGTCAGGCGAAATCGTTCCGGGCTCAGCCCTGTTTTCGTACGATCCGAAAACCGATGTCTATACTGCGGAATGCCGGCCGCAACATCGACCGGAAGGACACGCGATGCCCGTAGTAATACACGAACCATGATCCTCCGCGGCACACTTTTTCCTGTCCGGAGGCGGGGCCCGTCGGATTGTCGTTGATTCCTTCTCCGTAGTAATCGACCTTGTACCAATCCCAACACCACTCGAAGACGTTGCCGTGCATGTCGTGCAATCCCCATGCGTTGGCTTCGAGCTTGGCGACCTCATTCGGCTTACCGCTGCTGTTCCCGGAATTCCAGGAACAGCGATTGAGATCCGCTGTGGAATTACCGCAGTGATAATCTGTGGTAGTACCGGCACGACAGGCGTACTCCCATTCCGCCTCCGTGGGAAGACGGTAGCCATTCGCGTTGAAGTCACAGGTGACGCTGTTGGGAATACCGCTGTAGCAGGGTGTGCGTCCTTCCTTTTCGCTGAGCTTGTTGCAGAACTCGAGAGCCTCGTACCAACTGAGACTCTCGACGGGAAGCCTGTCTCCCACAGCTTTGCTGGGATTATTGCCCATGATATCGCGGTACTGCTGCTGCGTGATTTCCGTCTTGCTCATCATGAACGCCTTGACGGCGACAGTGCGGGCAGGTCGCTCATTCTGCTCATACTTGTTCGCCGCATCGCCCATGGTGAAGCTGCCGCCGGGAATGGCCAGCATCTCTACGCCTATAGCGGTACCCGGATCGTCATCGTCACTGCAGGAAACGAACAATATCGGGATTAATATGGCTACTATCAGGGCACAATCTGTGCATCGGAAAGATCGTAACATTGTTAGCATCTTATAAAATGGTACACCGGTACTATTGCTCCACAAATATACGATATTCTCTCCCTATCTCACAGCTTCCCATTCTTCGGAAGACGATGAATTTCTGAAGATCACAGCCAACGCGTTACGTGTCCAGCCCCAGACGATATGTGTGTAGCCGTATTTGCGGAAGCGCCGGGGTGACTCATAGATCACCACTTCGGGCAGCATGACGATGCGTCCGTGTTTTCGAACCCTGCGGAACAAATCGTAGTCCTCCCCCGCAACCATGGCCGGATTGTATCCGCCGACGCGCTCGAACATCTCGCGCGTCAACGCCTGGCACTCGCCACGGCCCATTCCTTCACCGATGGCATTGAGAAAGCGCACATAGGCATTATGCCAGAGGTGAAACACACGGTCGGAGAACCTCTCTTCTTCGGGAAACACCTGCACTTCCGCAGTTGCCCCGGATATCCCATCGGTGTTCAGAGCCTGGCGCACTCTCCGGAAGAACAGCGCCATGTCGCTGACGCGTACGTCGGCGTTGAGAAATACCAGCACATCCCCTTTCGCGGCGGATGCACCGACGTTTCGTCCTTCCGCGATTGTCTGCCTCCGCGGTTCTGCATGCTGAATCACCACCGCACCCCATTCCCGGGCGATACGCACGGTATCGTCCGTACTACCGCCATCGCTGATCACCACCTCCACGTTGTGCCGCTCCAGCAACTCGCGATCGAATTGCCCGAGAAACGACGGGAGAAGCTTTTCTTCCTGAAGCGTGGGGATGATGAGGCTGATCAAGATTGGTTAAACGTTAAAGGTTAAACGTTAAAGGTTAAACGTTAAAGGTTAAACGTTAAAGGTTAAACGTTAAACGATAGGATGGAAGGATTGACTAGGGTGAATAGATGTAGAGGATGAGTCCAAAGATACAAGCTGTTGTCATTATACACTTTACAGACATTCGTGTAACTTTTAACTTTTAACGTTTAACGTTTAACGTTTGACGGCGTTAGAAGTACAGTCCATAGGCCACATAATTCGGCGAAATGCGTATGGCCGGGGCCGGGAAGCGAATGTAGTTCAGCGCCTGCTTCAGGGTATGCATAAACCAATTGTCGCCGGGTATGACTTTGGTCATGTCATAGTCGAGTGCGAGAATCACGTTCCGCTCTTTGATCTCATGCACTTCCATGTTGCGGACACTCACACCGACGGCAAGGGCCAACCAATCCGGCCAGTACGGCTTCCAGCTTCGCGGCAGCAACCCCTCCACATGCAGACTCATCCAGTAGGTCTGTCCCTCGTAGTCGTCTATGGCATTGCCTTTATGCGTACCGTTGCGCATTGCACTGGATGGCCAATAGGAAAACTTTGGCTGCAGGTGTTCGACACCCGGAACATACTCCTGCATGACGGGCCAGAATGCCCCGACAACGTCGGCGTAGGCGTCTCCGGGGCTGAATCCCCAATCTTTGGCGAAGCCGTCTTCGAATTCCACATACAGTTCGAAAAGCGCCCCCATGGCGAAACCGCCCCAAACGGATGCATCCCGTGAGAATCCCGACCATTCCAGTGATTTCTGTCCCAGGAAAGAGCCGAAGGCCCCGCCCAAAAAATGTCCGGCTTTGTCGACGTTCAACGCATAAATCGGATCATCCTGAAAATGGAAACTGGTGCGCTGATCGCTCCACCAGGCATTCCGCTGATAAATATGAATTCCCGTGACCAGGGCGCCGAGCGTACCGCCCACAATGGCCGCCCTGCCCCAGCGCACATCGGTGTGATTCGGGTCATAGCCCTCGAACGGGAGAGGTTTTGGCGTCTCCTCACCGGAGATCACCTCGCCAGTCTCGCCGGTGCCGAGCGAGTCACCGCCGCTTTCCGGGAGCTCGATTCTGGAAGTGAGGCCAAGCGAATCCTTCGGCGATTGCGCGATGCCGGGGCAAGTAACCGCAGTGAGGAGTATCAGGAAAAGCAGGGTCTGGTGGGCGCGACGAAGGGGCATGCATACATCCGGTTGCACAGAATATCAAGGTAAGATAGTGCTCTGTGCGGCGAAGAACAATGGATTTGCGATTGACGAAGTACGATTTACGATATACGAGTTGACAAATTATCTGCAGCGGTACACGTTTGCTTTTGCGCAGCTTAGCGCACGTATGGATCTCCCGGGATGCGTTCGCTACGCTCTCCGCCCTACGCCCTTCGCTCTCTGTCCCGAGTCGTTATCGCAGCAGCAGCATCCTGTCTGTTGTGCGTCCGTTTCCCATGAGACGAAGCAGATACACGCCCGCCGCCACGCGGCGGCCGGTTTGTGACGTCAGATCCCAGTTCAGCACTGTGCCTGATTCAATACCATCAAAGCGCTTCAGCTCGCGGCCAAGGAGATCGGTGACGAGCAGCAGCGCGGGAGGGGCGTCCGTATTGGTGACGTGTATGCTCACGTGATCGGCTGCGGGATTGGGCCAGACGCTGAGCGCCGCGCTGTTGGGGACGGACGCGAGCTCGACCCCGGCGATATCCGAGTACGCGGTACTGCCGTCGAAGTCGAGCTGTCGGAGTCGGTACTTCAACCGCTCCCCGGCGGGCAGTGATGCGGCGGTGACGTCCGTGTACTCGTAGTCCGCGCCCGCATGCTCAGCTGCGCGGGCGCGGATGAAATGCAGGTCGTCCCAGCTTTCGCTCTCTCCAGCAATCTGCCGTTGCACGGTGAAGCCGGCGTTTTGCACCTCGGCCTCCGTGCGCCAACGCAGGTGGACCTGATTATCCGGCAGCGGCGTTGCAGTGAAAGAACGAAAGGTGACAGGCCAGTAGTCAACGCCGTTTATGCGGGCATGATAGAGATAGGAGATGCGCCCAAGATTGTTCATGTAATACCGCCCCAGTCCCTCGGCATAGCGGTAGTGGAAATGAAACGCCCCTCCCCCCCATACTCTTCGGGGCCGCTTGAAGTTGACATACAGCTCCCCTATGACGTCGGATGGCAGCGAGTCAATTCTCCAGGGTGCCATTGGAAATGTGTCCCCGCATCGAAAATACAGACTGTCGTTACGGATGGAGAGGTTCAATTCCTCATATTCCGTCGTATCCGGGCAATACGCGGAAGCGTTGTGCGGGCCGCGATACCCGTACACGACGCCTGTCGTGCTGTCCACGCGCAGTGTGGTATTGTTGCTGAACACGAAGTAGCGTTTCCCGTTCGGGAAAAGCGAATCCTTGACGATGCGCACCTCATTCCAGCCTGAAAAGCGCTCTCCTTGCGGCGTCCAGTCGTAGACCTTGTACAGCCAGATATTGCCGTTGTGCAGAGGTAAATAGGAAAGATCGGTGGCGGTGGGCTGGGCTACCGCCGTTGTCGCGGCGAACAGCAGGATGAGACGGATCGGAATGTTCATGCGAGATATTCCTCCTGATATCGCAGTGCAGCGTCCTTTCAATGCGCAGTCGAGATGCACCGGCTCGGGGCAGAGCGAGCGGCACTTTGAATGACACATGAGATGTTTGAAAGTTACGAATATCCGAACTCTCTTTTTCCCTCAGCAGCCGTATCGTTATTCCCGCCGATTCGCGTGTGGAGATGCGACACCACTCGATGATGCTTCCCCGCGTCTGACCGGGCATCCGCGTACGAGTAACCTTCCCGACTTCACCGATGCGGCACCCAGATCAGACGAAACTATTTTGCCTGGCCAAGACAGGATGACAGAGAAGAAATAATCGCAAAGACGCCCCTTCTCTTTGCGCCTCTGCAACTTTGCGCCTTTGCGTTCATTCCCATCTTTTTCTTCTCCCGACTCCTAAAAAAATCCCCCATCGGAAGACGGGGGAAAATGAAACAGATGCTGGCCGAAGCTTACCAGTCGGTGCGCTCCTGGCCGAAGACCTCGAGCTTGCCGTTGATGTGCTTCGCCTGTATCAACACACCGTTGTCATAGGCATTCGCGTGACAGCCGGTACAGTTCGTTACCGGGGAGTGCGGCGGTTTCGGCAACGGACTTCCGGTTGCGGGATCGCCGTGGCAGCTTCCGCACTTCGCCTGATCCGCGCCCTTCCATGCAACAGTGGCGTTGTTGCCGTTGGTGAAATTTCCGTGGCAATAGGTATTGGAGCAGGTTCCTGCGGCGGCATCATACGTCGGGGTCCCTGTCGTGCCTTTGGTTTGAATAGCGGCAAAGGCGTTGTTGAACATCACCTCAGCCTTACCCGGCGTGGTCTTGTCGATGTGGACGGGATCGCTGAAATTGGCCGGGAGGTCGTGGCAATCCGAACAAGCGACAGTCACCGCGGACAGCGTGCCGCCTTCAAGATGCAGCTTGTGGGCGTTGTACCACTGCGGATAGGCCTTTTTGGTCTGTGAATCTCCATGACAGAGATAGCAGGCCTCGGGACCTCCGTCGGCGGTAACATGGCAACCGCTGGCGTTACAGGACTGCCCGGTAAGACCACCGGCGTAATCGGGACCATGGCAGGTGCGGCAGGAGGAGATGTCCCAGCCGAGACGGTTGCGAATGTCCTTGCCGTGGAAATTGTCCGCGGTAAACACACCGTAGCCGTTGCCATGCGCCCCGTACAGCACGGGCTCGCCCGGGAGATCGGCCGGATCCTTGAGTTCACTCGAGCATGCCGCGAAGAGCAGCACCGAGACGAACAGCACAGAGAGAATCGGAGTGAGTCTTTTCATCGCATACCTCCAGTCACGACTCCGGTATTATGGCAGGTGGCGCAAATGGGATCGCCGCCGTCAAGGTTGTGGCAGGTCGCGCAGCTTTCCATGTCCATTTTCGCGAGTTTGCCGTGTCGGTTCATGGCGCTGCCACCGCCGAGCGAAACGAAGCCCGCGAGCTGATGCGATTGCGGAACAATGCGCATGCCGGAGGCATCGTGACCGTTCTGATGGCAGGGCTGGCAGAAGCTTTCGGGCTCATGACAGGTTTCGCAGCGGCTGGACTTCGCGCGCGCATCGAAACCGTGCGTGTAGCGATAGGTCAGCGGATGTGCTTTCTGGACGCTCAACACGTCGGGACGATCCATTTTCTCGCCTCTGGGCGAAGCGGGATTGTAGAAGCGATCCGCCGCGACGCCCGACGGCACGTCGTTCGTCGGCGTGTGGCATTCCTGACAGAAGCTTTGGGAGTGACAGCTTGCACAGTCGCGCGAAGCTTCACCGTTCATCGCCATTTTGCCGTGATTGGCGATGAAATCCGCGGTCATATGATTGTGCGGATACAGCCCGGCCAGCGTCGTGTGACAGGATTCGCAGCGGTTGCTTGCCGGAATCACTTTCGCGATGTCTTCGCTGCCGCGCAGGATGGGTGCGGTTGCATCGGCATCGTTGTGGCAGCGTGAGCAGATGTCCATGGACGGATACGCGGACTCCTCATCGGCGACGATGCCGCCGTGACAGACGCCGCACGCTTGTTCCATTTCGGCATGCTGCTTGTGCGAGAAAATGAGTCGGCGGTCTTTTACCTGGAGGACCTGCGCCGCAAGATCCGCGCTCTCGTCCAGCGACCAGTACCCGCGCACGTCGGCATCCTCATGGCAGCCGATGCACGTCTCGGGAGTCGGCATCAGATTGTCGCCGGCGGCTTCGCTTTCGGCCGCATTGTGGCAGGCACTGCATTCAGCCAGGTCTTTGTGAATGGCATGGGAGAATACCACTCCCCTGTCGCCGGCGACGACGCCGGAGGGAGAGGTGGTCAGTACCGCGCCGATTACCGAAGCGGTAAGCAGCAGGGCGAGGAAGATGTAGGTTCGTTTCATGGTCTTCCTCCTAATCCCAAAGCCCGAGCGCTTCGGAGAACCAGTAACTGACTCTGGCGAAGGCACGCATGTCTGATTCGTAAATTTTGTTGGTCATGTACTGTCCCTGTACGTCGAAAGAGAGCATTTTCCAAGGACGGACGGTTGCGCCCACGACACCGACCCAGGTCGAAGTCTTGTCCAGGTTCTCTCCGAGCGCATAGCTGCTGTACACGGCACCTACATGCGGCACGAGCATGCCCTGCATGAGCGGATAGGTGAATTGCAGATTGAAACCGTCGAGATCACCGTCGTAGCTGACGTCCTTGGTGTACATGATGGAGGCGTACTTGTTGGCCGCGCCGAGAGAGACGCGCATGGCGTTGTCATCATCGTACATCACGGTGCTGACACGGCCGAGCAGAGTCAGTCGCGGATGGATGCGATAGTCCACGCCGAGGGCCACTTCCTGGTTCGCGCTCGCTTCGAGCAGCGCGAAATAAGAATTGTACGCCAGAACGGGCTCGCGATGAGCGAAGTTGAGACTCAGGCCCAGTGTGGGCAGAGCCTGGTACGTGGCGGCGACTTCGGCGCGTGAGGTGCGTTCGAAATTGAAATCGTAATCGAAGCGACCGTACAGCCACATGCGTCCGCTGGAATGCGCGACGTTGACGCTGCCGTACTGATTGGCGCGGGAGCCGTAGTCCATGAGCGTCGGGGTAAGATTCATCTGCTCATCGGGGCGCCAGGTCCAGAACAGTTCTGCCTCGCGGTGGCGGTTCATGTAGCTGAGTCCGATCTTGGTATCCTCGATGAGATACAGCAACAATTGACCACCGACTTGCCAGTTCTCGTCGATGTTGTGGAAGAAATCCGGCTTTTGCGCGACCGGTGCGAGCCCGCCGCCGTATGCGACGATTTCGACACCGTCCGTTGGCCGAATGTTGAGAGCGGCACCGTCGATGGTGCCGTAGTTGACGCCGGCGAACACCGGCTGGCGGCCGAGTTTAAGGTCGACCATGTCAAAGACATTCTTCACGCGCAGGTAGGCGTTGAAGAGACGGAGTGCGGGATCGTTGTGCATTTCATTGGAGAAATCCGTCGATCCTTGCAGATACGTGTGGAAGGAAACGTCGGAGGTACCGACGTTGAGCTGGATGTTTTCATAGGCACGGAGTTGTGACGTTGACGTGCCGTTGACATCCTGTCGTTCCCACCCGTAGGCTGATGTCACGAGCCGGCCGTTGATCGTCTGCGCATGCAGCGACCCGGCCAAAACGATCATGAACACCAGAAGGCTGTACACATGCTTCATGCGCTATCCCTCTTGCCTGTTGTTGAGTTCGGAAACATCGGACACCGCGTTCCGGCATTCAGTGCCTTCGGCGCGGTGTCGTAACGCGGGAAACGGTTGCTTCTATGCTGAAATGAAAAACCGGGCGGGCAATGCCGCCCGGTTTGTGCATTCCGCGTTTCGGATTTACTTGCCGGAAGGATGGGCGACCTTTTTCCAGGCCTCAGCGAACTTCAGCGGACGATAGGTCGGGCTCTTTTCGTTGTGGCAGGTCTTGCACTGCTTTTCGGCGCTGCCGTCGGCGACTTTCGGGAGCTGGAGACCCAACTTGACACCTTCTTCGACGCTCTTCGCATGCTTGTTCTTGTACTCGCTGCCCGCGCCGTGGCAGGATTCACATCCCACGCCCTCGGCGGCAAATTTCTTGTCGGTCACGTGGCAGCTCAGGCACTCCGGTGTTTCAGCGGCTTTGGTCTTGAAACCCTTCTCTGTGGCAATCTTGTCCGCTTCGGCACTTTGAAGGGTCTTGAATGCGCTGGCGTGCGGCGATTTTTCCCAATGCTTGTAGGATTCGCCGCCCATTTTCGCGTTGCTGTGGCAGGCCTTGCAGGTCTTCGCGCCACCATTTGTGGGTCCGGTATTGCTGGTGAACGCCGACACCGCCATGAACATGACGGCGAGTGCGATGAAGGTTGCTGCGGTTTTCATGGTCACCTCGATAGTGATGTAGTGCGGGAATTCGTGTAAACTCTATGTTCAGTTTCAGACAGCGATCAGCCACAGACCTGTTACACGACACGCAAGTATGACAAGTTCCGAATTTCTTGACGGTATTAATACTTGCTAGTATGAAAAATACGGCCTTCCGTGATACAAGACAAGTCTGTCAGCGAAGAAAAATCTCCACCGAGCGCTGTGCGATGGAAACGAGTGGTCCCCAGTACAGTCCAAAGACGATGGTGGGAACAATGAACACAAGTGCGACGATCGTTACGGAGGGTGCGAAGCGGAGATCGCCGTCGTTACCCGGTTTGGCGTCGCGAAGGTACATATTGCGCATAACGCGCGCGTAGTAGTAGAGCGAAATGGCGCTGTTGATAACACCGATAATGGCCAGCCAGTAGAACTGCCCGTCCATGACGGCCGAAAACAGCATCCATTTGCCGATAAATCCGGCAAGGGGCGGCAGCCCTGTCAGAGAGACGAGGAAGACGGAGAAACCCAGCGCGATGAGCGGGGCGCGTTTGGCCAGGCCGTTGTAATCGTCTATATGCTCGCTGCCGATCTTGTCCGCGACGACCATGACGATGTAGAAGGCACCAAGATTCATGAAATAGTACACCATGAAATACATCAGCATCGAGGCGATGCCCAGATCGCTCATGACAACGAGCCCCATGAGAATGTAGCCGGCGTGCGCAATGCTCGAATAGGCGAGCATGCGTTTGAGATTGTCCTGCCAGATGGCCACGAGGTTTCCGAGCGTCATGGTGAGAACGGAAAGCACCGCAACGATCAGGTTCCACTCAACGTAAGGGAGACTCGCCCAGCGGCCGGGATCCAGCAAGGCATCGAAAAACGTCACGTAGAAGAAGCGAATCATCATCGCGAAGCCGGCTGCCTTGGAGGCGACGGCAAGAAATGCAGTGACCGCTATGGGGGACCCTTCGTACACGTCGGGCGTCCAGAAATGGAAAGGCACTGCGCTGATTTTGTACCCAAAACCGGCGGTAATCATGATGAGCGCGATGATGAGAACAATGTACCCGCCCACGTTATGCGCCACCGCGCCCGAAGAGAGCGTTGCCTGTATGGAACTGAGTTCGAGCGATCCGGTGAGTCCGAACAGCAGCGAAATTCCATAGAGCATCACCCCACTCGACGCTCCGCCAAACAGCACGTATTTCAGCGCTGCTTCACCGGAACGACGATGTTTTTTGCTGAAGCCCGCCAAAACGTAGGACGGAATGCTGACCATTTCCAGCGCCATGTACATCATCAGGAGATTGGTGGCACCGGACATGAGTACCATGCCGACCGTGGTGGCGGCCAGAAAGCAGAAAAATTCGCCCATGCTCCCCTGCTGCTTCAGTTCGCCCGATTGCAGGGAAAAGACGATGATGACGATGCCGGTAGCGATTATCAGGACCTTGAAAAACACCGAAAACGGATCAATCGCGTACATGGCACCGAAGAGCTCCCTCGGCTCGCTGCCGGTAAACGCCAGTGCGAGCAAAGCCAGAACGAAACCGAGCAACACCACCATTCCGGTGGGCACGCCGGAATACATCCGGCCTTTCCGGCCGAGAATGAACTCCACCACCATGGCGAGCACAAAGGTGAGCGCCAGAATGATCTCGGGCCAGACAGAGGGGATGCTTGAGAAAATTATTTCGATCATGAGTCGTACTCTCGCTGTAAGCTCGTTCGGTATTCGATCAGAATGCGCTCATCAGTACCTGGCCGGCACTGTTGTTGACGAAGTCCACAAGGTGTCCGAGTGACGTGCTCATCCAGTTCAATGCCGGAGACGGATACACGCCCAACGCGATGATGATAATCGCGAGCGGAAGCAGGGTGAATACTTCACGCCCGTTGACATCCGGCATCACGTTTTCCCACTTCTCCGGTAGTGTCCCCATGAACACGCGCTGGAAGGTCCAGAGCATATAGCCCGCACCCAGCACGATACCGAGCGTGGAGAGTATTGTCCACAGTTTGTTGGTCTGGAAAGCACCGAGGAAGACAAAGGCTTCGCTGACGAAACCGCTCATGGACGGCAGGCCAATGGCCGCGAAAAACGCTATGACCGTGAAGAAGGAATACACGGGCATCTTGTTGTAAAGGCCGCCGAATTCGTTGAGCCCTCTCGTGTGGGCGCGGTCGTAGATGACGCCCACCAAGAGGAAGAGCATTGCCGTTATGGTACCGTGATTGAACATCTGGAAAACGGCGCCGGTCATGCCCTGCACGTTGAGCGCCGCCATGCCCAGAAGCACATAGCCCATGTGCGAAACCGAGGAATACGCGATCAGCTTCTTGAAATCCGTCTGCGCCATGGCACAGAGCGCACCGTACACGATATTGACGAAGCCCAGAATCATCATCGGTATCTGGAAGTACAGCGTCATCTCCGGGAAAATCGGAAAACTGATGCGCAGCAGACCGTACGTGCCCATTTTCAGAAGCACACCCGCCAGAATGACGGAAATGGCCGTCGGTGCCTCGACGTGTGCGTCGGGGAGCCAGGTATGGAAGGGGAAAATCGGCACCTTGATCGCGAAACCGATGAACAAGCCGATGAAGGCAAGCATGCGCGCCGTACTTCCCACAGTGGCGAACACGCCCTGCGTCACATTCGCGGGATCCATCATCGCGAGCATATTGAACGTGTGCACGCCCGTGGTCGGATCCACGGTGCTGAAATACAGGCCGATCATCACCAGCAGCAGCAGCACCGAACCCGCGAGCGTGTAGATGAAGAACTTGATGGCCGCGTACTCGCGTCGGGGTCCGCCCCAGATGCCGATAAGAAAGTACATCGGCAGCAGCATCAGTTCCCAGAACACGTAGAACAGGAACATGTCGATGGCGCAAAACACGCCCATCATACCCGTATCCAGCAGCAGGAACATCACGAAATAACCCTTGACGGACTTCGTGATACTGAAGGAGGAAAAGGTGGCGATGAAGCTGATCAATGCCGTCAGCAAGACCATGGGCATGGACAATCCGTCAATGCCGAGGAAATACTCGATTCGGATTTCGCCGAACCAGGGTGTCTCCGGGATGACTATCCATGGCAGACGTTCGACGAACTGCATGGTGGCGATTTCGGTAATACCGACCTTGCTGGTGTCGAAATTCATCCAGATAAGGATGGCCAACACTACCTGTAACCCGGTCATGATCGCGGCAGTGATCTGAATGCTGCGGGTCTTTTCCTTCGGGAGGAAGAGAATGATGATCATGCCGAGTACCGGCAGGAAGGTGATCAGTGTAAGGATGGGGAATTGCATCAATCCTCCAACAGTGAGCTCGTATAATGAATCAAATTCGTTCGTCTATTAGCGGAACATGTAGAACAGCACTACCACGCCGACGAGCACGAAGGCGATGTAGGTCTGAATACGTCCGGTTTGTGTCTTTTTGAACATGATGCCGAAAAAGCCGACGACGTATGCGGTGAGATTGACGCCGCCGTCGACGACCCATTTGTCGAACAGTCCGCTGATGCGCGACTGCAGTTGTGTTACGTACGCAGCGCCATTCACCGCTCCGTCCACCACCCAGGTGTCGAACCAGGCCATCATGCGTGCGGTAAGGTGAACGCCGGGTACGACGATCCATTTCTCATAGATCTCGTCGAAATACCATTTGTTCAGCAGGAAGGTGTGCAACGGTCGGAAACGATCCGCCATGCGATCGGGATCCACCATGCGACGGCGGTACATGGCGAAGGCGAACAAAATGCCCAGACCCGCCACGATGAGGGAAGTGATCATCGCCGGTGTATGCGATTCGTGTACCGCATGCTCCAGTACCTCCTGTGCGGGATTGCCCTGCGGCACGCTTGCCGGGGCGGCATGCGTGTGATCGGTGTGGCCCGGTGGTGTGGCATGCGCGTTATCGCCGGCATGCGCGTCCGCCAGCGGATGCCACTCCCCTGCCGTCACCGTAACGGGGGTTTTAATCCCCTGCACGAACCAGCCGCTGGGTCCGGACAACGGATTCCACGAGTAGAAGAACCACAACGACAGCGACGCGAGCACGATGATGGGAATTTTCATCGTCATCGGCGACTCGTGTATATGCGCAAACACATCGGGTCGCTTGGCATCGCCCAGGAAGGTCAGGATCACGAGCCGGAACATGTAAAACGCCGTCATGGCTGCGACCAGGAAGCCGATCCAGGGTATGATCGCTGCGATGTCGCCCCGTAGGCCGCCGAACGCCCATGCGCCGGCCAAAATCTCATCCTTGCTCAGGAAGCCGGAGAACAAGGGTACGCCCGAAATGGCGAGCGTCGCCGCGAGGAAGGTATAAAAGGTGACGGGCATCTTTTTCGCCAGTCCGCCCATATTCCGGATGTCCTGCGGATCGGTGTCGTGATCGTGCAGGTGATGCAGGCTGTGATGCATGGCGTGTATGACCGAACCGGAGCCGAGGAACAGGCAGGCCTTGAACATGGCATGGGTCACAAGATGGAAGAAGCCGGCCGTGTACGCGCCGACGCCCAGGGCCATGATCATATAGCCAAGCTGACTGACGGTGGAATAGGCGAGGACTTTCTTGATGTCGTTCTGCACCAGGGCGATGGTCGCCGCAACGAACGCTGTGATCGTACCGACGATGGCGATAACCAGCAGCGCCTCGCCCGACAGCATGGGAAACACGCGCGCAACCAGATACACTCCTGCTGCGACCATGGTCGCGGCATGAATGAGCGCGCTCACGGGCGTCGGACCCTCCATCGCGTCGGGAAGCCAGGTGTGCAGAGGAAATTGCGCGCTCTTCCCTACCGCACCCATGAAGATGAGTATACCCGCCGCGGTGAGCCAGACTTCCGAGCCGAAAGGCAAATTGCCCGCGGCGATGGCGGCGAAAATCTCGTCGAAACGGAAAGTGCCATAGCTGGCGAAAATGATGAGTATACCGATCCACATCCCGATGTCGCCCACGCGATTCACCAGGAAAGCCTTGGTCCCGGCGTATCCCGGCATGGGCTTTTCGTACCAGAAACCGATGAGAAGATAGGAACTCAGTCCCACCAATTCCCATGCCGCGTACATCATCAGGAGGTTGTTCGTTATCACGATGCCCAGCATGGAGAAGGCGAACACCCCGAGATAGGCGAAATAACGGTGATACTTCGGATCGCCCTGCATGTAGCCGATGGAGAACAGATGCACCAGCGCGGTGATGAGCATGACGACGACGAGCATCACGGCGACGATCTTGTCGATCATGATGCCCAGTTCGATGCGCAACGGCACATGGGCGCCGAACACGTTCATCGTCGTGTTGAAGTCCACCCACGTAAAGGACAGTTGCACCGGTGCTTCCGGAAAGCCCGGTATGGCCGCTGCCGGAGGAAGATTGAACGTGCCGATCATCACCACGAAGGCGAGCGCCAGGCCGATAAACATCAGCGTGGTTGCTATCGTGTCCCCTTTCCGCGGCAGACGCTTGCCGAACGCAAGCAGCAGCGCAAAGGATGCGAGCGGGATGAACAGAACGACCAGTGAGAGAGTGAGCAGTGTTTGTGCCGTCATAACAGTATGCGCTGTGTTCTGAGACTCAAAGTCGTTGCTCCGCGATCATTCGCGGATAATGGAAATTGTGACCATGTCGCCAGGGTTTCTCGCGGATTTGCCGCTTGCCTTCAGCCGCTCGGGAGCGACACCTTTGCCGGTCAGGTAGAGAACAATCGCTTCTGCGCGTATTTGCGCCAGACGCTGTTGCATGTCACCGGGTTTACCGCTCAGTGTTACGGTAATCTCTATCGCTGTTGAGGGATTATCGCTGAGCATTTGCTGGAGCGGTGCGAATTGCGTCCCCACATCCCCGAGTAACTTGACGCCGTCCTCGGAGAATTCCACACCGCGCAGCGGCGCGCTGAGACCGACACGGGGTTCAATGATAAGGGGCACGACGTCGGGGCAACCGTCGCTGTCGCGATAGCCGTTGATAATTTCCGGTTTGCCCGGACAGAGGTCTTTTCCGTCATGTATCCCATCGCCATCGCTGTCGAGCACGGTGGGATTGGCTCCGGCACGCACTTCATCGCCGTCCGTTACGCCGTCGTTGTCGGAATCGGGCTGCAGGGGATTCGTCTTGTACTGATTGACCTCGGCCCCGTCGTCCAGTCCATCTCCATCGCTGTCGGGATTTGCGGGATCGGTGCCGAGCTCGAGCTCTTTCGCGTCAGCGAGACCGTCGCGATCCGAATCCGCGAGGCGTGGATCGGTTTTGTGCCGCATGATTTCCGCATAATCGTCGAGGCCGTCAGAATCGGTATCAATACGCAACGGCGAACTTTTGTGCGTATGCACCTCGTCGCCGTCTTTGAGACCATCCTTATCGGTATCACCGTCAAAGGGATCCGTGCCGTGCGCCAATTCCTCACCGTCCTTGAGCCCGTCGTTATCGGTATCGGGATTGAGGGGGTCTGTTTTCTTCGCGATTTCTTCGGCGTCCGTCAGCCGGTCTTCGTCGGTGTCGGTCTTGAGCGGATCGGTGCGATACGAGTACACCTCTTCCCAGTCCGTGAGTCCGTCACCATCGGTGTCGGGATTCAACGGATCGGTGCCGGTACCGGCCTCGTAGGTATCGGAGAGGCCATCGCCGTCGCGGTCCTTGTGTCCGAAGAGGTATACCTGCACACCGAACGTCATGCTTCCCCAACTGTCCGCGTTTTCCGTGGAGCGGGTGCGGTCCACTCGTCCGGCGGTGTTGAACATTTCCTGCACATCCACCCCGAAACCATCCATCATGTCGTTGCCCGAACCGAGGAGGAAACGATAGCTGAGATCGAGGTTGAGGGCGATTGCATCGGTGAGGAGGAGATCGAAACCGAAACCGACGGGGATGACCGGCAGCGTATTCGCGCCTTCGGAAAGAGTGGATATTCCCTGCTTCACACCGGTGGGAGTGTCCACGCTGTACGTTTCGTCGCCAAGAGTCACATTCAACAGCGGTGAACCGTCCGGCAGCGTGCGCTCGATGTTCGAATTCTCATAGCGCATCATGCCCAGGCCGGTGGAGATGTACACATTGAGCCGGCTGCGGGGAAAGAGGTTCACCAGGCCGCGGACTTCTCCAAAAAGCAGCTTGTCGGTTTCCATCACCTGATGGCGCATGGCGGGATCGTCCGCAAAAACTGAAAAGTCGCCTCCGGGAAATTCGGTGAGACCGAGGAGACGCGGATCCTTATAAAACTGCCGTGTGTAAGCATCCTTGAACTCGTCGCGCAGGCGCCGGTTGTACACATACTTGCCAAAGCCGCCATCCACCTGCAGTGCCACTTCCGGCATGAAAAAATACTTCACGTGGAAGTGTGCGGCGCCTCCGAAATTCTGATCGGTAAATTCGCCGAAGTACTTGGTCAGTCCTCCGCCGGCGCCAATGACGAGCATTTCATCCGGCGACCACGAATAGGTGACCTTTTGTGCGGATGCCGTGAACGATGCGACGGTCAGCAACAGCCACAGAGCCGGAAATGCGTAACGGCGATATGACGGGTACTTCGTCATTCCCTGAGTTTGTTGATCTGATCCGCTTCCACGGTGTTGTTCATTTTGTAAATGTGCAGCACGATGGCGAGGGCGACCGCCGCTTCGGCCGCGGCCAGCACAATGACAAACAGGGCGACCACATGCCCCTGGAGTTTCAGTCCGTCGTAATACGCGAACGCGATGAAATTGATATTGGCCGCGTTGAGAATGAGCTCTATACCCATGAGCATGAGCACCGCGTTGCGGCGAATCGTGAGCGCAAGCACACCGAGGGAGAAGAGAATCGCGCTGACGACGAGGTAATGCGTCAATCCGATGTTCATCAGGTCCATGATCACTCCTGACGGCGGGCGATGAACGCCGCGCCCATGATGGCCGCGAGCAGCAGTATGCCCGCGAGTTCGAACGGCATGATGAAAGTAGTGAGCAGAAGCTCGCCGATTTCCATGGTCGTACCTTCAATATCCGGCATCATCCCGCTTGTCGGCCATGTAGCGCTGGTAAACACGTTGACAAGCGTTCCCATGACGAGACCGACGACGATGAGCGCCGGGATAGTTTTCATGGTCGGTGCCTGCACTTCGGCGTCGGTCGCCTTGCGCGTCAGCATGACACCAAACACCATCAGGATGAGAATGCCGCCGATATACACCATGATTTGTGCGACGGCCACGAAATCGGCATTGAGCAGCACGTAGAGGCCGGCGACGCCGAGGAAGGTGAACAGCAGCGAAAAGGCCGCATAGATCACGCTGCGCGAGAACACCACGACGAAACCGGAGATCACGGCGAGCGCTGCGAAGACGTAAAAAAGTATTGCGATTTCCATGTGTGTTGTATCGTTTTTTCGCCGATGGAGAACTACTGACCTTCTGAGGGGGATGCATTCGCCGCCGCGTCCGCATCCGCCTTGGCCTTGGCTTCGGCGTCCGCTTTCGCTTTGGCTTCGGCTGCGGCCTTTTTCTTGGCTTCCTGTTCGAGACGAAGCTTCTCGGCGTTCGCTTTCTTCTCCTCCACTTCTTCAGGAGACATGGTCGAGAAGCGATAGAGAAGGTCATCGCGGTTGTATTCGGAGAATTCGAACACGTCGGTCATTTCAATGCATTCCGTCGGGCAAGGTGGTACGCAGAGCCCGCAATAGCAGCATTTGGCGATGTCGATGTCGAACTGCGTGACCCAGAGCCGTTTGCGATTGCCGGTGGAGGTTTCACCGAGATCCTCTTCGGCGAGGGCTTTCACCGTTTCGATAGTGATGCAATTTACCGGACAGGCCTTGGCGCATTGATCACAGCCGATGCAGTCGTCCATGTTGACGTAGAGTCTGTTACGCACGCGCTCCGGCATTTCGCGCTTCACCGTAGGATACTGAATGGTCACGTTTTTCGTGAACAGATGTCCCCAGGTGATGCGCATGCCTATCAGCGCCGTGGCGATTCCGTCATAAATATCTTTGAAATATCCGCCCATGTGCGAATGCCTTTACTTGAGGAGGATAACGAGTAAACCGACGAGCAACGCGATACCGAAGGAAAACGGGATGAGCACCTTCCAGCACATGTACATGAGCTGATCCACCCGCAGTCGCGGCAGCGTCCAGCGAAGCCAAATCATGGCAAAGACGAAAAACAGACCTTTGAACGCGAGCCAGCCGAACTGCTCCACCGGCACCAGCCAGGACACACCTACCAGATCGCCGAGATACGCGCCGAAGGGACTGTGCCAACCGCCGAAGAACAGCACCGCGGTTACGGCCGACACGAGAAACATGTTGGCGTATTCGGACATGAAGAACATCGCGAATTTCATGCCGCTGTATTCCGTGTGGTAGCCCGATACAAGCTCGGATTCGGCTTCGGGGATGTCGAAAGGCGTACGGTTGGTTTCGGCCAGCGCGGAGATGTAGTAGATAACGAACGTGGCAAGGAAAAGCGGTAAAAAGACCAGATTCGCCCAGGATCCGGCGAGTACCGTGCCGCCCGCGAGCACGACATCGTTCTTCGGTCCGCCGAAGACAAGCCAGTTCCAGACGGGACCTGCCTGTGCGTGCACGATGTCCTGAAAATTGAGACTGCCGACGAACATCACGACAATGACGAAAGCCATCGCGGCCGGAACTTCATACGATACGATTTGCGCAACCGCGCGCATGGCGCCGAAGAGACTGTATTTGTTATGCGACGCCCACCCCGCCATCATGATGGCGGCCACGTTCAGAGAGCCGATAGCGAGCAGGTAGAACAAGCCGAGATTCAGATCCGCGCCGACATAGAGACTGCTGAACGGAATCACGGCGAACGCCGCGTACGCGCTCATGAAGGACAGGAAGGGTGCGAGATTGAACAGCGTCTTGTCCGCGCTGGAGGGTGTGATGTCTTCCTTCTGCAGCAGCTTGAAGACGTCGGCGATCGGCTGGATAATACCCCACGGTCCGGTGCGCATAGGACCGAGACGGTCCTGCATCCAGGCGGATATTTTCACCTCGCCGAGAATGGCGAGCAGAGCGTAGAGCAGCAGGAAAACCAGCGGCAGCGCGCAGTACAGGATCAGTGTGAGGTAATTGTCGCCGAGCAGAGATTGGAGCAAAGATTCCATAAATGCCAGCAGTTCAAGTGGTGCGTCTGTTACCTGTCAATTTCGCCGAGCACGATGTCGACGCTTCCGAGAATAGCCACGATATCCGCGATGAGATGTCCGCGGGAAATGTCGTCCATCACCGAGAGGTTGACGAAGCTGGGGCCGCGCGCCTTCACGCGGAAGGGATTGCCCGTGCCATCGCTGACGACGTAGTAGCCGAGTTCCCCGCGCGGATTTTCGACGCGGGTGTAGATTTCGCCTTTCGGCGGTCGAATTTTCTTGGGAATCGCGGAGGTGACGTCGCCCTCGGGAAAGGATGCAAGCGCCTGTTCTATGATGCGGCAGCTCTGTTCCATTTCGCGTACGCGTACCATGTGACGGTCCCAGCAGTCGCCGAGCGTCCCCGCTTCGCCGGTTCCGACAACCACGTCCCAATCAAAACGATCATAGATGCAGTACGGATCATCGCGGCGCAAATCCCAGTTCACGCCGGAACCGCGCAACATGGGTCCCGAGCAGGAATAGCTCAGCGCCACATCCGCCGGCAGCACGCCGATATTGGCGGTACGTTCGATGAAAATCTTGTTGTAGTTCAACAGATTATTCACCTCCACCACTGTCGGCCGGAAGTGCTTGATGAAGGCAGCGACCTCCTGCACGAAGCCGTCGTGCACGTCGTGCGACACGCCTCCCACCCACATGTAATTGTACAGCAGGCGAGCACCACAGGTCTTCTCGAAAATATCGAGAATGTATTCGCGGTCGCGGAAGCAGTACAGGAATGGTGTGAACGCACCGATGTCCATGCCGAAGGTACCGATTGCCACGAGATGCGAGGCGATGCGCTGCAGTTCCGCCATGATAATGCGAATGTACTCCACCCGATCCGGCAACTCGATACCCATGAGCCGCTCCACCGCGAGCACATAGCCGTGATTGTTGTTCATCGCGGCCAGATAGTCCATGCGGTCGGTGTAGGGAATGACCTGGGGATAGGTCATGTTTTCGGCATGCTTCTCGAAGCAGCGGTGCAGGTAGCCCATATGCGGGATGACCTTTACGACCATTTCGCCGTCGAGGACCAGTTCGAGTCGCAGCACACCGTGCGTGGACGGATGCTGCGGACCCATGTTGAGTACCATCTCGTCGGTGGTCAGCCGGCCGGAGGCGATGTCTTCCTGAAGGGATTCGAAGGTGTGATTCATATCCGCCAGTCTCAGTACGGGACTTTCATGCCGTTGTAGAATTCAGGGACCTGGTAGTCTTTCCGCAGCGGATGCCCCTCCCAGTCGTCCGGGAGCAGGATGCGGCGGTGATCGCGATGGCCCTCAAAGGTAACTCCGATGAGATCGTACGCCTCCCGTTCGTGCCAGTCGGCGGTTCGCCAGACTTTTTCCACCGTCGGGATGAGCGGATTATCCGCGGGCACGATGACCTTCAGCGTCAGCTTGTGCATGAGCCTGGTGCTGTGCAGGTGATACACGGCACCCAGCGTGCCGTCGCCGTAATCCATGCCGCTGAGGCACATAAGGTTGTCGAAGAGCAGCGACTCGTCATCACGCAATTGCAGTGAGACATCCTTTATTGCCGTGGCGGGTACGATGATGCAGGGCACGGCTTCATCGAGCGTCAGTGCATGCTCGGGGAAGAGCGTGGTGAGGTATGCGTGAATGTCGTTTGCAGTCATGGGAGTGATCGTGCTGTGATTATTGCCCGGCGTGTTGCGCTGCGAACTTACGCGGCCGCTTCGCTTTTCTCTTGTTTGACCACGGTGAAGGTGCGCACTTTTTCCTGCAGGCGCATCCAGCCTTCGAGCAGTGCTTCGGGACGAGGCGGACACCCGGGGATATACACGTCCACGGGTACGACACGATCGACCCCTTTGAGGACGTGGTAGCCGTGTTCCCAGTACGGGCCGCCGCAGTTCGAGCAGCTCCCCATGGACACGACGTAGCGCGGTTCGGCCATTTGCTCGTACAGGCGCTTGACGCGCGAGGCCATTTTGAGCGTGACGGTACCGGCCACGATCATCACGTCGCATTGACGGGGGCTGGGGCGCGGCAGAACGCCGAAACGCATGATATCGTTGTGCGACGCGCTCGCCGCCATCATCTCGATGGCACAGCACGCGAGACCGAAGGACATCTGCCAAAGCGAGCAGAGGCGCGCCCAATTCAGCACACCTTCGACGCTGGTGATGACGATGTTGCTGTTGTCAAATTGCTTGCTGAGAAGTCCCATGTTCTGTCCTTTCGCTATTCCGTCGTTCCGGCGGTCTGTACGTCGCCCGTCTGTACTCTTCGCAGCGGGGATCGGTCCACAATATCGTCGAGACGCGGAATGCGCGGCTCCGGACGGACCCATTCAAGATCGCCTTTCGCCCAGAGATAGAAGTCCGCGAGGAAGAGAATGATGATGAACAATGCCCCTGCCGCATAGGCGAACATCCCCAGCTTCTGATAGATGAGCGCCCAGGGAAAGAGCACGACGAGTTCGACGTCGAACAGAATAAAAATCAGCGCGACAACGTAGAAGCGGATGTTGAAGCGCATCCACTGCGGACCGATGGGATCCTCGCCGCACTCGTAGGGAAGGAGCTTCTCGTGCGTGGGATTGTGCGGCCGCAGAAGCTTCGCGACAAGCAGACCACCGGCCACGAACACCAATCCGAGGATGATGAAGATCAGGGCTTTGCCGAATTCCGTGAGCATGTGTTATTGTCAGATGTTGCTAGAGACAACGAAGTCGGAACAAGCTAATGGAAAAAACAGACAAATCAAAAGATGGCGATAATGCAATCTGATACCCTGATTACATTTCGTCGGAAAAACGCTCCAGAGCGGCCTGCGGCTGACTTCCGTTGAAGGGCGGGTATTCATCCACCAGGAGCAGAGAATACGCGCGCAAACGGGCATTATAGATGAAATATGCTTTCAGCCACGCATACTGCCAGTCCGCAAGGCGGCCGAGTACGAGGATGGTGAGCGTCGCCATCATATGTGTGATAAAAAACGGAACGAAATAGCCGACGGAAAAGAAAAAATGCGGAAAGAGCAGCAAGGGACGCAGCAGCGTCGTCCAGCGCGACAGGCGCTGCGGATACTCGACCAGAACACCGATACCGCGACGTTTTTCCGCATCGCCGGTAAACGGCGGATACATGTCGGTGAGATAGAGGGCATAGGCCGCCAGCGTCGCCGTAAAGCGAAAATACCCTTCGAGAAAATCCCAGAGAAGCTGGGGATTTCTACCGAGAAGAACGGTCGCAACCCACGCGACTGTATGCACGAGCGCCATCAGCACCGTGTAAGGTATGGCCCAGAGCCAGAGCGGCAGCAGCAAAAACGGACGCAGCAACAGCATGAGCCGGGAGGGATGTTCGGGTTTGAGGATGTGGAACACCGCTGGATACATGCCGTAACTTGCCCTCTTGTGATCAGAATGAAAACATGATGGAGACCGCCGTGCGTGAACGTACAGTACAATGCTACGAAACGCGGGCCAAAGATAAAACTTTGACTTTTCGACGTCACCACATAACTTTCTATCCCCATTCATCGGTATGTGCATGAAAAAAATCGAAGCGATCATACGGCCTTTCAAACTTGACGACGTGCGCGACGGCTTGCTGGAAATCGGCATTCAGGGCATGACCATCACCGAAGTGCGCGGCTACGGGCGGCAGAAGGGTCACACCGAAACCTACCGCGGCGCGGAGTATCAAATCGACACGCTGCCGAAAATCAAGCTCGAAATCGTCGTCGCCGATCATCTCGCCGAACCGGTGATAGACACCATCATCAAATTCGCCGCCACCGGACAGGTAGGCGACGGTAAAATCTTCGTCCTCCCCGTCGAAGACGCCATCCGCATCCGCACCGAGGAGAGCGGCGACGGGGCGTTGTAGGTACGAGGAAGCTACCGTCACTCACTATCAATTTCCGGCTACCGGGGAAGCTCCATTCTGTCGTAATACCTGTTAACGGGCGACTACCGTTGATGCTTTGGCTGGATTATCGCCAAGGTACCCCTGGTCTGCATGCATATCGGATATTGCATGTTCCCCCATGCAATTATACTTTGGGGATACAGTTATCATTTTCTTGGTTCCGGAGCCCGCCGGGCGCATTGTTCCGCACCTTTCACAGCAGGGTATAGAGATCATGAACACACCGTTTCTTCTGACTCGCATGGCGCTGCTTGCGGCGCTTGTTCTTATGCTGCTCGCTTCATGCAGCGAGGATCCTGCCAACGATATCGGCAATGGCCTCGATCCGGCAAATGTGCTGGAATCCACGAAAACAAGTATCGGAGCTGAGGGTGGTACCGTATCCCTGAGCGATGGCTGTAGGGTCGACATCACCGCGGGCGCGCTATCCGCCGCCACGGAGATACAGCTCGCAAAACTGCGGCAGGATGACTTTTTCACGGGAGCGGGCTTGCTCGTATACGATGTGAGCGCCGCGAACGCCCCCTCCGCTATCACCGTGACGCTGCCTGCGTCCAAAGGACAAACCAGCGAGGATTTCGCCGTCTTCAACTACGACCCGACCTATGAGGAGGAAATCGACGGCCGTGATGTGCCGTTCACCTATGACTCGGTCAGCGGCTCTATCTCGGCCGTGATTCAGACCGATGGCGTTCGAGGCGGAGCCGGTCCCCGGAAAGCGCTCACGGGAATCAAGCGCACACGCATCGTCGTGGCGAACGAAGCCCTGGTCGAACCCAGTGTGAGCACGAAAACCATCCCGATGCCCTTTTATCAGCAGGATGCGAAAACATGCTATGCCACCTGCGTAAAAATGCTCGCACGCGCATACTCGCCACAAGGAACGACGCAGGTCTGCGACATATTGAAGTGGATTGATTATCCGCCGACGACCGGGCCGAACTCGTACATGTATCAGTGGCACATGCCGTCGCTGATACGGCGGAGTACGGGATCGACAGCGCAGAGCGGACGGTACTGGTGGGCGCGATCGGCGTTCAACAACCTCATTACGCAACTCGATGCAGGATATCCGGTCGTCATAGGGCGTATGGGGCATTCCATTCTGGTCATCGGCTATGAAAAAACATCTCCGCTGAAAGGTCCGAGCTCCTATCGCTATCTCGTCAACGATCCCTCCGGCGACTACGCGCCGAACACCTGGAAAAACTGGGACTGGCTGTTTCAGCGCAGTTTCGATTTCAACACCTTTGTCGAAATCTGGATACCGCAGGCACCTCCCGGCAGCCGAACGCTGCAAACTCTCGGCATGCCGATGACTTCAGCCACGGGACGTGTTGAATTTTTGCAGACGAATGAAGACACCGGCGAAGACATTCCGATGGTGTCGCTCGATTTCAACAAGGCGCAAACAACCGGGTACGGCTGGAAATACCGCACGCAATGGGTATCGCGCATCCCGGAGGAGGCGTCGAAAATCCGTGTGCAGGCGCAACTGCGCAATGCCGATGCAACGAAGACTCCTCGCCTGGGCGTGTCCATGAAAATTGCGCAACACGGCACGGGAGGAGGAATATTCACTGCAACAGATTTCCTGACTCCGCCTTCATCCGGCGCGAAGAGCGAGTACATGAAGACCGTCCCGTTGTCGGACTTCTACAAAGCCGGTGGTGATACGACGTGCACTCTGACGATGGAACTGTTCGATGCACAAGGCACCACCGTTGACAAATGGTCGGTTGATTTCACCCTCTCCCCTGCCGCCGCCGAATATCGCATCATCAAGGAAAGCGGCAACGCCACGCCGTCGGGCATCACCCTCACGCTCCCGACGCAGGTAGAGTTCGGAAAGTCCTACCACATTCGCGGCGTATGGGCGGACGTACCGACCTATCCCGACGCGCAATACTCCGTGCTGGGTGGTTTTGTCAGCGATGAAACGGACCTCGAGAAGGAACTCTGGGTGCAGGCGGTGTTCCGTGAAAAGTTCGTCGATCTGAAAGGTTTTCACCATTATTTCGACGACAATATCAGCATTCCCGACACGGACAAAACCCGCAAATACTTCAAGCTCCAGATCACCATGCGCGCATACGACGCATCCAACGCCTCGGCACCGTACTGGCTTCAGACGAGGATATACAAGATTCCTATAAAGCAGTGAGGGGATGGGTGAAGAGTGAAGAGTGAAGAGTGAAGAGTGAAGAGTGAAGAGTAAAGAGGTCTGTAAGTGCTATATTTGCGGCCGGACCCGGGAATCGGGAGCGCGTCTCCTGTCCGTCGGGATTTTTCTCCTTTTTCTTTTTAACCCTTTACAGCCCTTCACTCTTTACTCTTGACTCTTCACTCTTTCCGTACCTCCTCACAATAACCGCTTCAACGAAGCAATGTGACTCTGCAATGTGCATTTCCCGAAACGGAGGCAATGCGCGCTATGTAGAGGCCGGCGGGCAAGTGTCCGGTATGCCAGCGCAGAGTGTGCGTGCCCTCCGCTTTCCAGCCCTCGGAAAATGACGCAACGCGGCTGCCGCGAATGTCATAGAGGTCAATATGCGCGTTCCCGGCACGGGGCAAAGTGTACTCGATCAATGCGCTGTCGCGCACAGGATTGGTCAACGCCTTGATATGGACGTGCAGCGGCAGGCCTGCAGCCGGCGCGGCGGAGAGTGTACTATAGTCGAACGGCTCGTTGACGAGATGGTAGTACTCTTCGGATTGTCCGTCGTAGTTCCGCCGGAGATAGGGGCACACGAGCGGAGTACGCGGCATTTCCTCCAACACAGCGAGTTGCGGTGTCCCACCATTCCAATCGTACACCGGTATTCGCCGGGGATCCATTTGTCCGAGCAGGCCGCGCTCGCGGGCGAGGTGAAACAGTCCGAAGTTGCCGGGTTCATGACCCGCGAGCCAGGTACCGACGACGTCCACAAGCAATGGATCCTTCCCGAAGATCAGGACATTGCTCATGAAATCCTGCGGTGTGTCGTTGGGTCCCGGTCCCTTGGTGAAACCGTTGCCGTTTCTCCCGTAAATGCCCTCGATAATGTTCAATCCGACATTGGTGACACGTATCGAGTCCAGTGTGCGATGCGCCCAGGTCTCCATGCCCAGACCACCCATGCCGTCCGTTTCGGGTCTGTCCCAGCGGGGAATGCCAGCGGCGCGATGCCGGGCGTATGCTTCGGTGACGCGCTGCTCGATGTCCGCGTGAAACACGCTCCTCTCGGCGCCGCTGCGGTTTTTCGTGGCTTCCAGTCCCTCGCAGAAATGCACGAGCGGGGCAACGACCATTCCCTGGAGGTTCTTCGTGCACAGCGTCATCCCCATACCATGCGTTTTGAACTTGGCAATGTTCAGCAGCCAGCTCTGTTCGTCGTTGCAGGGCGCGAGAAAACCGATGCGGTTGAACATGACGCCGTCGGGGACGTCGCGCCAAATCACTTCCGTACCGGTTTGCAGATCCTGAAAGCGCATGTCATAGATATTGCGGCCCGATGGAAAATCGAAGAGATGCATGCCATGTTTTGCGGTCACGGCTTGCATGCGCTGTCCCGTCACGAGGTACTCACCGGTACAATACCCATTGGCCATCCAGTTGGCTTCGCGTGCGAACATGTTATAGCCGGGGAAACCCGTTTCGCGAATGCCGCCGAACAATCCGTCCATGAAGTCGATGTCGGTGATGATCCCCATTCCTTCCGGCGTATTTCCCGTGCCCGTCGTGCAGGTGAGATTGGGTTTCACAGCGAGGGCGTGAGAGAAAGGAATACCGGTACTTTCATGCCCGGTGAAATACTCCCGCGCGAAGGACAGTCCCTCCGCGCGTTTCGCGTTCGTATCGAGCTTATCTCCCACGTTGGTCCTGCGGATAAACACCGACTCCGGATGGGCCTCCACGAAGGGATGCGGCTGCAGGTGCGAAGGCGCCGGTGTTCTCCTCCCCCATCCCGTGCGCGGGAACAGCACACCCGCCGCCGCCGCCGTTGTGACCCCTGCAAGAAAATCACGTCGTTTCATCGCTACCTCACTCGTTCGTGAACGGAATACTCGGCACATACGGTAGACACATGAGCGGGCAATTCGTTCCCTACCGGAGATAATAATTGCACGCTTGGCGATGTTACGACGAAATCCTGACGAACGCAAATGTATCCATCATTCGGGTCCGAAACTGAAGTGCATTGAAATAACCTGACGGAAAGTCGATACAGTCGCCGGAGAAATCGTGAACGATCCGTCGCTCATAAGGGCCGGACGCGCCGGGCGGAAGCGGCCGGGCCATACCGGAGTGCTTCATGAATCACCCACTTTTGCATCGAATGTGGGAGGTTCATGAATCGCCCACTTTTATGACGAATATCGGTGTTTCATGGATCGGCCAAGGGATACGTACGCCGATCAACACGGATTGGAGCGGATTTACACGGCGCTTTTTGATATGCGTGGTGCTCGGAACATCCCCTCTTGCTGCATTCATGGGTGCTTCACGAATCGCCCACTTTTATGACGAATATCGGTGTTTCATGGATCGGCCAAGGGATACGTGCGCCGATCAACACGGATTGGAGCGGATTTACACGGCGCTTTTTGATATGGGTGGTGCTTGGAACATCCCCTCTTGCTGCATTCATGGGAGCTTCATGAATCGCCCACTTTTGCATCGAATGTGGGAGCTTCATGAATCGCCCACTTTTATGACGAATATCGGTGTTTCATGGATCGGCCAAGGGATACGTACGCCGATCAACACGGATTGGAGCGGATTTACACGGCGCTTTTTGATATGGGTGGTGCTCGGAACATCCCCTCTTGCTGCATTCATGGGAGCTTCATGAATCGCCCACTTTTGCAAGAAATGTGGGTGGTTCATGAATCGGTCAAGGGATACGTACGCCGATCAACACGGATTGGAGCGGATTTACACGGCGCTTTTTGATATGGGTGGTGCTCGGAACATCCCCTCTTGCTGCATTCATGGGAGCTTCATGAATCGCCCACTTTTGCAAGAAATATGGGTGGTTCATGAACCGGTCAAGGGATACGTACGCCGATCAACACGGATTGGAGCGGATTTACACGGCGCTTTTTGATATGGGTGGTGCTTGGAACATCCCCTCTTGCTGCATTCATGGGAGCTTCATGAATCGCCCACTTTTGCATCGAATGTGGGAGGTTCATGAATCGCCCACTTTTGTGCCATATGTGAGTACTGAAACGACGAAGTCCGGAGTCGGCTCCGGCAAACTCGCAGAAATGGTGCAACCGCCGCCATGCCGCACGAACCTTGAAGCGCGGTACCATCCGAAGCGCCATTAATCCTGCACGATCACCCGTCGGTCAGGGAATTATTGTTTCCGCCCGGCTTTCCCTCTTCTGTTGGCGTATGGCAACGACACCTGTCGTATATTCCATTTTTTCATGTACGGATGATTTGCCATGCTGACACAACTATTTTCCGGTGACTACTCTCAGGACGAACGAAGAAAGCGATTTGAATTGACGACGTGCTGGAGTGAAGGAGCCGCGGAAAAGGCGATCTCGATCGCCGAGGAACTCCTTCGCGAGACCACGAACGACCCCGCTCTCTGGGCCGCCTACCTCGTGAACCAGCTTGACATGCAGGTTGATTTGGAGTCCCACGAAATCATCATCAAGACCTTCGTGGAGAACGACAGTGCACTGTCCGTGAAACTCGCCGCAGTCTGTATGACGATGGACCAGGTGCAAACGCCAGACGTCAGGACCCTGGTCGGCGAGACCTTTATCCAGCTCAAACGCTCCGCTCCCTACGATCAGGAAGCAGTCGAAATGTGTATTCCCTTTGTGGAAGCGTTGCTGGCGTCAGGGTATTTGAGCCTCGCACGCGATGTCGCGGAATTGCTGGCGCATGAGTCGCGTACAGAGCGCATTGATGCCCGTCTCGCTCTTCTCCTCGGCGCAATCGGCGATGTGATCGAGAATCCGATGTGCACACTCACCACAATGGTGGCGCAATATCTTGGAGGCCTCGCTCCATCACGCGAAGGGATGGCAGCCTCAAGTATTACCATGTTGCTGCCCTTCGGATTCGCCGCCTGGAAGGAGCTTCGTGAAACCCAGACCAAGCTGGACTACCTCCATCTCGATAGAGACGAAAGAAGCGTCTTGCTCGAGAGTTTTGCGCTGCAATTTCAGCACTTCCACGAGAACCCTTCAGAGGTGGAGTTGTATGAGGTCATTGAAGCGATGTCTCAGGAAATACTCGGTTGGAAAATCGCGCACGGCTACCCGACGAAAGACATGAGGCTGGCGCCTGAGCAACCGGAAGGATCGGTGCCGCGCATTCCGGAAATGGACGACGAAGACTATCTGCGGTTCGTGGATTATGTCACGGATCGTTTCGAGAGGATTTTCCCCGAACATCCTCCCGAGCACTCGGTGTTGACCATACTGAGCTTGCTTTCTGTGTACGCCGAAGGATATCGCATCACCGATGTGCATGCCGCTCTCGAAGCCGGAAACACCGAGAACGAGCTACTCGCCTACATGCGCGAAATGCTGGCGGTTGTCGAAGATCTTTGGACCCTCCACACAAGGCACGACGAAGTGGACAAAGCCATGTCCATCATGGAAATCTATGACAATGCGGCGGATCTCTGTGGCAGGGATCTCGCCTATGAGGTGCTCGAGCTTCAGCTCGCGACACTACACCTGGAAAGAAAAACCATACAGAAGCTCATCAAAGAGGCAGTACGGGAGAGGAAGAAACCCTGACCCGAGCACTCCGCTTATTCCTGACATTCGCGAAATCCACAATGCCAGCCCGCGGCAGACCGTAAAAACGAACCCGCCACGGACGGCGGGTTCGGGGTGTGCGCGGACTTCATGTGTGCGCTCACATTTTCAGCACGATACCCAACTGCGCCTGCACGCCGGTGAAGTCCTTTTGTCCGGTAAACAGTTCTTCCTCGAATTCCAGATTCTGATACTTCGCGGCGGCGGAGATACCGAATTCCGGAGACAGAAACACGTCCAACCCCAGACCGAAATACCAGCCGAAGCGAATGTGGCTGTCGTCATCGTTGAGTTCGTTGCGTTCGGAAATCTTCAGACTGCGGCCAGTCAGTCCGAAGTAGGCGCCACCACCAAGCATCGCATAGGGCTGAAAGGGATTGTCCGGCAGAGGCGCAACGGAAAGCCCGAGCGTGACGGGAACGATCACCACCCAGGAATCGGCATTGAGGATGTCTTCGGCGTTCGCGACAGAGGTACTACGCAGCTTATACGTGTAACTGGAGTACCATCCGGAGACCGCGAGATCCACGTACATCGGACGCCCGAGATTGCGTCGGTAGTGGAAATCGAGACCAAGTGCCTGCGACTGGTCGATGTCGCCTTCGGCTTCGTTGATGGAAACATCATTGAACTTGAATCCCTTCTCCCAATCCTTCGGGAACCACACTCCCGCACGAATCGAATAGTAGTTCTGCTTCTCGGGTTGATCCTGCTGAATGACGATGGTGGTTCTGTCGTCCCGCGGCTTATCCTGCTGCGCGACAATAGATGCCGTGAATAGCACCACGAGAAGGAAAATGGAAATGACGTACTTCATGCTGCCTCCTGGACTATGAATTCTGACTACCTTGTTTTCCTGATGAACACCGGCCTCGGCGCGGCTTACGGAAGTCCTGTGAATTTCGAATGTTCAAAGGTAGCGATATTGCGTCAAAGGAAAAAAAAGTATTGATCGCCTGCCCGCCGAAGCATCGTACGTGAAAGGCACAACCGTTGGTGACGAAGAGCGAAGGCGGGACCATGTACGATGTTGCTCTACTCCGGGCGTCATAGAGGATTCGTTCTACCGATTCTCCACGCACTCCACCGCGCCGACCGACGCAATACGTCTGATCCGAAAACAGCAATACTATATCCCAATTACTTTTTCACCATTGTACCCTTTTTCCTTTTCACGAAGAACATCGCCCCTATTACTTCGTAGGTCGTACATCATACGTCGTAATTCTTGTATCTTAAATGATTGATCAGATTGATGAATTCCGTTTTTATGGTTCTTTTCACCTGTACGAAACTCAGTAAAGCATTTCACGATACCGCGCTCTTCACCGAAGTATCCTTCGGCATGGAGGATGGCGACCGTGTAGGATTGATCGGTCGGAATGGCGCGGGTAAAACCACGCTCCTGCGCATCATCGCCGGTATGGAAGCGGCGGACAGCGGTACGGTGGCTTTCAACAACGCCGCCACGTGGGAGTATCTCGAGCAGATGCCGGGATTCGAGGCGGAGCAATCGGTGCTGGATGCGGTGATGGACGGGCGCGCGGATATCCGGGCCCTGCTCGACCGTCACGCGGAACTCTGCCTTCTGGTCGCGCGCACACATGACCTGACGACGCAGCGGGAACTGGACGACGTGGATTCCCGCATCGAGCATGCGAATGGCTGGGCCCTCGAAAGCGAGGCCAAGGCCATGCTGCAGAAACTGGGTGTGACGGAATTCGATGCGGACGTGCGCCGACTCTCCGGCGGACAGCGCAAGCGCGTTGCGCTGGCCCGCGCACTGTTGCGCGATCCCGACCTCCTCATTCTCGATGAACCGACAAACCATCTGGACGCCGACTCGGTGCAATGGTTGCAGGACCGCCTGCAGCAATCGCGCAAGGCGCTGCTGCTGATCACGCATGATCGCTACTTCCTCGATGCCGTGGTGAATCGTATTGTGGAAATGGAGCAACTGCAACTCTTAAGTTTCCCGGGGAATTACGAGGATTATCTCGAGCGCAAGGAGGCCATGATCAGTGCGCAGGAAGCGGAGGCCGAGCGGCTGCGCTCGAAGATGCGCACCGAGCTGGCGTGGCTGCAACGCGGTGCTCCCGCGCGGCGCACGAAGCAAAAGAGTCGCGTCGACTGGATATCCCGAATGGAAGCCGCTCCCCGCCCCGTGCAGGAGAAGAATATCAAAATCGAGGTGGGCAGCAGTTTCCTTGGCAGCAAGGTGATCGAAGCGGTGAACATAAGCAAACGCATCGGCGGCAAGTTGCTGTTCGAGCGCTTCACACACCACTCCACACCCGGTGAACGCATCGGCATCATCGGACCCAACGGCTGCGGAAAATCCACCTTGCTGAACGTCCTCTGCGGCGATCTGCAACCGGATACGGGAAGCGTGAAAATCGGCGTGTCGGTCAGTATCGGCTATTTCCGGCAGGAGAACGACGACTTCGATCCCACAATGAGCGTGCTGGCAACGCTGCGTTCCGTTGCAGAATATATCGATACCGGCATCGGACGCGACCGCTACCTCTCCGCGTCGGACATGCTCAACAAATTCCATTTCCCGTACAAAAAACAAAATGCGCTGGTGGGTACGCTCTCAGGCGGTGAGCGGCGCCGTCTTGCGCTGCTCATGGTGCTCATGCGCAATCCCAACGTGCTGTTTCTCGATGAGCCCACGAACGACTTCGACATTCAGACGCTCAACGCACTCGAAGAGTATCTCCAGCATTTCCAGGGTTTTCTCGTCATAGTGTCGCATGATCGCATGTTTCTCGATCGTACGGTGGACTACATTTACGCCTTCGACGGCGAGGGGGGAATCAGACAGTACCCGGGCAATTACACGAATTACCTGCAACGACGGGAGAGTGAAAAATCCGAGGCGGCCACGCGGGACGACGGCAAAGCGAAGAAGGAGCAGTCCGACGCTTCCGACAAACCGAAAAATGTCAAGCCCCTCACCTGGAAGGAAGAGCGCGAACTCGAAGCAATCGAACGCGAAATCGCCGCTCTCGAAACGGAACAGAGCGAAATCTCATCGCGCCTCTCCACCGGCAACGAAGACTATACCGTGCTCGGTGAACTGAGCAACCGCATTCGGGATATTGACCTGCGCGTATCCGCGCTGTCCGAGCGATGGATGGAACTGGAGGAAAAACGGGAGAGGTGATCCGCTCGCCGGGCCGCCGCGCGCCCACACAGGGATTGTATCACGGCATGTTGTCCCGGGATGATCCGCAACGTCTGAATGCGTGCGAGACGACAGTGCCGCTGTTGTGACGCGCAGCTAAATCTTATCCGCCTCAGGCTCGGAACGGATACGGCCCGTTGTTCGTCCGCTTCCGGCACTGCGGTGCATCCGCTTTTCCCTGCCGATCCCTTGCGTCTTTTCGTATATTTCCATCTTGTCTCAAAGCCGCGGTACCTGCATGCGTAATGCGTTTTTCCTCCTGCTTTTTCTGTCCGCAAGCATCATCGCGTCCGCACAGGACAGTGTGGATGTCACTTTCAGATATACACCCGCCGGGAATCCCTCCATTGTTCATCTCCCGGGCGAGTTCAACAATTGGGCCAACAACAGCGGGGGCAGTATCAATCCGGATCCCCGGTGGACGATGTCGAAGGATGCGGAGGGGGTGTGGAGCAAGACCGTGCGACTGCGCGTGGGCGGTGGCGGCGCTCCCGGCGGAGCGTATGAGTACAAATTCAACGAGGGCGGCTCCTCCTCCGGTTGGCTGGCCGATCCGCTGAATCCGCGAAGCTACGGATCCTTCGGCAACAGCATCATCCATGTGAGACGTCCGACCGTGCTGCACGTCCTTCCGCGCCCCGGAAGCATTGTCGGCACCGCCACACCCGAAGTGATTGCCGAGGTGTTTGCCTCGGTGAATGGCCAGGTGGATACCGCCGCGTCGCATATCCTTGTCAATGGCGTCCGGATGGCGGAGTTCGGAGGGCGCTTCGACGCATCCACGGGATATCTTCGTGTCACACTGCCCGTCATGAGCGACGGGGAGCATTCGGTCGTCGTGGTCGCGGTGGAAACGGGCGGCTATGAAACACGCGACTCGACACGCTTCACCGTACGCGCCGCGCCGTTGCAATGGCTGACGCGTCCGAATCCCCGTGTTTTGCGCGACAGCGCTCTGCTCACACTCAAGGCCACCGACGCGGGCATCACTGCTGTGCGCATGATCCGAAACGGTACGGATACGCTCGACGGCATGCTCAGCGGCGATACCTACACGGCACGGTTCGCGCTGGAAGAAGGCGACAACATGTTTGTGGCGTTTGGGATGAAGGACGGAGCCCCTGTGGCGGCATCGCCTCTCACTTTGCGCCGCTTCGTTGATCACACCCCGCGCGCGGTGATATTGTATGGGATCAGCAGCGGCATGGTGACACTCAATGCACTGGCGAGCGACGATCCTGACGGTGATTCGCTGCGCTTCCGATGGATTTCCGAAGACGACATCAATCCTCTCGCGTTGAACATCGACCGCGAGGGCGTGTTCTGCAGTTTCCCGCTTCCGTCGGTGCCCGGAGAATACTATTTCAGACTGGAAGCACGCGATCCCGCGGACAACATCGGCATCGCCCGCAATTATCTGCGTGTTCCCGCCGGCCCGGGCGAGGCCAATATGCCGACCACCCCGAACGAGAATCCCTCCTGGGTCCGGGATGCCATAGTGTACGAGGTATTTGTCCCCGCTTTTTCCTCCCGGGGAGACCTGCAGGGCGTGATCGACGGCATACCTCATATGCGACGACTCGGTGTGAACACCCTGTGGCTGATGCCCATCATGGACAATCTCGGCGGCATCAACAGCTTCAACGGTGGCTACAACATCGTGGATTTCTACAACGTGGATGAAAGCATCGGCACACTGGCGGATTACGACCGACTGGTGGACAGCTGCCGCGCCAACGGTATACGACTCATTCTCGACATAACCCCGAATCATGTATCCGGGTCGCATCCCTGGGTCGAGGACATTCGCGCCTGGAAAGACTACTCCATCTACCGTCCGTTCATCGAGGCCCGTCGTCTGGGAGGCGACCGGGGTCTCGGGCAGTCGGTGCTTTCAGAGAGCGGCTATGCGCTATACGCCCGTTACTCGAACTGGACGCTCGCGAATCTCAATCTCGAACATCCCGAAACCCGCGATGCCATGCTCGATGTGTACCGCTACTGGCTTGTGGACAGACGCGCCGACGGATTCCGGCTGGACGTGTACTGGGGTCCGCAGGAGCGGTATGGGTCGGCGACATGGTGGCGTCCCTTCCGCGAGGCCATCAAACGCTACAAACCGGAGGTTTTTATCCTCGGCGAAACCGACGGTACAGGTCCGGGGAGCGAGGTGAACTATGCCGATCGGGGAGGCGCGATGGATGCCGGATACGACTGGAGCTGGTACGGGCAAATGAAAAACACTCTGGGCAACGGTGACGTCGCCATGCTGCACAACCGCACCATCAACTATTCACCGGACGGCCGGTACAACTATCACACCGGACCCAACGCGCATTATTTCCGCTTTATGGAGAATCATGACGAGGACCGCGTCGCCCAGATCTTTCGGAGCAATACCGAGCGCACGAAGCCCGGCGTGGTGACCATGTTCATGGCTCCCGGCATCCCCATGCTGTATGCGGGACAGGAAGTCGGCTGGCAGGGACAGCGCGACCGCATCAATTTCACGTCACCACCACGGCCTGATTTTCTCGACTTCTACGCAAAGCTGATCAACACGAGGTCGCGCTTTCCGGGTCTGCGAACAGCGGTGGCGCACCATCTTGAACATGGCACACCGGGTGTGTACGCCTTTGTTCGACCCTGGTTGAACGGCAACACCATCGTTGTCTCGAATTACCGCGACATCGCCGTCAGCGTCACGATCAACGTCGAGGAGCGCTTGCTCACATTGGCCTCACCCCTGACGCAAGGCGCTCTGCTCTACCTGAACGATGTCCTGCGGGATTCGAGTTACGCGATACGCGCGGAGACGCTCGCCGCGCTGCCATTCCGTCTCGACGCCTTCGCGTCACGAGTTCTCGTGCTGTCGGACAGTGCGTACTTTCCGGTGGTCACTTCCACGAAGCACCCCCCCGAGGCCGCACCTTTTGCATTCTCCCTTGCACAAACCTGGCCCAATCCGCTGCCGTCCGGACGCGATGCCGTGCTGGAGTACAGTCTTGACGGCCGCAGCGCGGATCGCTACGACGTCGTTGTCGAAATCTACGACATGCTCGGACGCCGGGTATTCAGCCAGGCCGCCGGAGAACGCGGAGCAGGCCTTCACAGCGAGGTGTTGCGGACCGGCAGTGCGCTGCATCCCGGTAGTTACCTGTACCGCCTCGTGGCAAGAAATCTTTCAAGCGGCGAGGCTCGGAGCGCAAGCCGCATACTGACAATGACGCGCTGACAGCTCCGCCAGCATCGGCTCGTGAGCCCTGGGACATCGCGATGACCGGTCAGGAAGGTCCGGGTACTACAGACTCCATGGACATCGGGGGCATGAAAAAAGCGGTCGACACTCCGTCGACCGCTTTCCCGTTCGGCAAAAGCGCAAGCGTGGACCGCTCAGATCAAGGTATAGCGCAGTCCCAGAGCGAGCACTTGCTTTACCTGCGTACGCAGCGTCTGTGCGGGTTCGTGCACGACGAGCACGTTGAGCGACGCGTTCATATAATCGTTCACCTTCGCGTTGATCGAGGTATCCCAGCGGACATTCCAGACGTCCAGATTGTCGAAGGCCGAAAAGAGATTGAGCTGCGAAGTGAAGAGCACATTTTCCATAACGGTAAATTTTACGCCCGTTGCGGACTCTATACCGGTTTCGAAACGGAAAGTCTCGATTTCATCTGTCGTTTCCTTGTCGTCGGCGAAACCGTAATCGCTGGAAAAGGTCTCTTTAAATGCGACGCCGAGACGCGTGTAGAAGGCGTCGGATGGTCCGTATTTGAAACCGATGGACTGGATCAGATAGCCCGGATCGAAGAAACCCGAGGTCTGTACGCGTTCGTCCAGACCGGTCTGTTCGTTTTTCATCAGGACGTACCCGGGGGCGATCTGCGTACGGAGCTGATTCGCCACGTACGGATCCACCGGCCACCCGATGTTGCGGGAATAGATGCTTTCCCAGAACAACTCGTCATCGGCTTTTTCAAAATCCGCATCACCGAGTTTCGTTTGGCCATATGTGAGTTTCAGGATATTCTGCCAGGTCCAGTCGGCCTGCACATGGTTGAATTGACCGTTCACCAGAAAGGTCCAGGCGAGGGTGTTCTCGCCACCCTGCGTCCAGTCATGTAAGCTGACCTGTGTCAGATTGAGGCCGGCCACGAGCGTATTTTGCCAGCCAAGGGGTTTTTCCTTTTTCTCGGCGTCCTGGGCTTGCGCAGAAACCGTGAACGCCAGGAGAAGTACCGCAGTACCTGTGAGACACATCTTGCAATAGATATTCATACTACCCTCTCGTTTTTATTGTGAAGATCCTGCGTGCATACAATGGAGAGATTTCTCTACGGAAAAACGCATAAACTCCCCGGAAATGCAAACGTGACGGTCAATAATCGTACTGGAGCCGCGCGCTCATGCGTCGTACCCGCACCGCGGCGAAGCGCTCGAACAACAACGTCATCACGGCGAGCACGACAAGGGTGATGGCGGTAGCGGCCTGGGACGGGTAAATGAGATGGGCGAGAATGTTGATGATAATGGTCATGCTCAATGCCGCGACTATGATCCCAACGAACACACCGGCGGTGCGTTCGCCTTTGCGCACCGGTCTGGAGAACGGCAGAAAGGGATTCGTCACCACCAGGACCTGAAGAATGAGATGCGAAATGATACCGAGCATGAACACATGAATGAGCACATTGAGGAAGCTTTCGAAGAAAATCGAAAACACGACGCCCAGGCCCAGCACATAGGGAAAAATGAAAAATATCACCAGCACGTCCTTGACGGCCAGCACGATTTTTCCTTTGTCCGACGGAGTGACGTAGAATATCCAGCTCGCCTGATACGAATCACTCCGTCCGAGGGAGGCCATGAGCAGAACCGGGAAAAAAGCCATGGCAAAGTACAGGAGATTCGCCTTCTGAACATGCCGTGACGGCTCCACGAAAGGATCCGCCAAACCGCTCCCCTCCGCCAGACCGGTCAGCAAATACAGCAGCGTCAGCGGAACGATGGCCAGCACCGCCATGCGGAACTTATGATCGTGCTTGAACTGATTGTGTATCAGCAGCGCAGCCGCCCGGCCTTCGCCGTGCCGGAACCAGCCAAGCGGACCGGCTATTTTGCCGGATGCGCGGATCGGTTCCGTCACCTCGCTCAAACGCGACAGCAAGGAGGCGTACTCAAGAGACAGCTTGCCGTACGAATACACGAGCAGCATCGCCGTGAGACCGACACCGAAGCCTATGGAAAGCGTGGTGGTGAAACTCGCCTCGCCCGTCACGATGAGCATGAGACTCACGAACCAGGTAGAGGGCAGCAAAAGCGTCCATGGCTCCTGCGTCATCATGACATCGGACAGCGCCCCGGAATTGAGCATTGTCGAAAATATCATGCCGCTGCCGTACACGAGGAAGGAGAGCACGAGCTGGAGATACGAAAAAATCCGTTTCAGTTTTTTCGGGTGCACCCAACGCATCAGGTTGACGTACAGAAAGATGATGGCGAGTGTGATCAGTACCGATGCACCGAACATCCCGGCCAGTGACGCCAATCCCAGTAGCGGTCGGAAGCCATCGAGAAACGTGTACAGTATAGCGGGTATGATGCCTATCGCCAGCGTCATGACGCCGATGTAGATCATCAGGTTGCTCATGCGTGCCGCGAAAAACGTGCGGGAATTCACAGGGCGCGGCGACAGAATGTGAAAATCTTCGGGAGAGACGATCACACTCTGGAACTCGACCAGCACGGACATGGCGACCGCGAACATGCCGATGGCGATCAGCACCGAACCGGTGAAAAACTCATTGGAGTTCTCGATAATCGTGAAACTCATCACCAGGCCGAGAAAGCCGTAAAAGAGCGGTATCTGCCACAACCCGGGCAGGCCCTTTCGCCGTTTTCCGGATTTCTTCTTCCTGGATGCGTTGAACAGCCCGGTACGAAAATCCACCCGCAGCGAGAGGAGCAGCAGCGCACGGAACTGCACCGGATCTATGCCGAGTGCCCGTAACACGGCGTTGACCATCACACACGCTCCAGCGCCGCGAGAACGTCGTCCGAGAGATCGGCAGCGGTACGAATTCCTGTCAGCTTGGTAAACGCCTCCTCGAGCGAATGCGAGTCCGTCCCTTCCATGATCTCCAGCGTGGTGCCGGAAATAATCTGCTGCCCCTTGTCGATAATGATGATGCGCGAGCAAATACGCTCCACCACCTCGAGGATATGGGAACAGAAAAATATCGTTTTTCCCTGGGCTGCCAGCTTGCGCAGCAACTCCTTCACCACCAGCGCGGCATTGGCATCGAGACCGTTCAGCGGTTCGTCGAGAAACAGCACATCCGGTTTATGGACCAGCGCGGACGCGATGAGCACCTTTTGCCTGGTCCCTTTGGACAGTTCCGCGATGCGCTGATCCCGAAAGCGGGTGATGTCAAAAATCTCGAGCAAATCGTTGAAGCGGTTCGTCGCCACCGAGGGATCGATGTGATAGAGACTCGCGACAAAATCCAGATACTCCACGGGTGTGAGCGAATCATACATTGCCCCGCTCTCGGGAATGTACCCGATGCGCTCTTTCATCGGCAGTTGATCTTTTACGACATCAAAGCCGGCAACTTCACCCCGGCCGCTCGTGGGTAACAGCATGCCCGTGAGCATTTTCACGGTGGTTGATTTGCCCGCGCCATTTGTTCCGAGAAAACCGAGGATTTCACCCGGATGCACCTCGAAACTGAGATGATCCACCGCCTTGAAATCGTTGAAGGTCTTGGTCAGTTCGTATGCACGGATCATGACGGCTACTGTGAGGGGAGTTGAACGCGGAGCGTAGTGATTTCCGCAGGAAGGTACGAAGAAGGAGGTGGTGGAAATCCCGTCCCCGCACGACGGCGGGGACGGGATAACAGGACTCAGGCAGGGACGGACGGGTCGTTTACCATTCGCAACGGAGAATGGTGCCGTTGTGGCCGACAATCCACTGCAATTTCGAATTGATGGCGGCAACGTCCATGACGCCGACATCGGAGACTTTCGGAAGATTCGTCCACGTGCGGCCGCCATTGTTCGTGACCAGCACGGTGCCTTCCGGCGCCACCGCCATGCCGTTGAGTTCGCTGGAGAAATGAATGGAAGCGACCGGCAGGAAGAGATTGGTACGCGCCTTGGACCAGGTTTGACCTCCATCCTCGGTGTACAGAATCGCGCCGCGGGAACCGCTCGCCCAGCCCGTGCGCATGTTGTGGAAATGCACACTCAGGAAATCGGATTTGAAATCCTCGATATTGGAGAAATCCACCTGTTTCCAGGAGGCACCGTCGTCACACGAGCGGAACATCGTGGTCTGATCGCCGACGGCCACCCAGCAGCCGTCGCCCAGTGTCGCGATGTCGAGCATCTTCACCTTGAGGGGGAAGGTCGCTTCCTCCCACGTCGTGCCGTTGTTGCTGCTGCGCAGATACACGCCTTCGTTGCCAACCGCGATGCCTGTGCCTTTCTTGTTGAACGCGATGGCATAGAGATGCGCGCCTTTTTCCTGACGTGCGGGAGTCCAGGAACGTCCGCCGTCGTTGGTCTTGGCGATATACCCCATGTGTCCGCAAATCCACGCGTTGCTGGCATCGAGCATGTGCAAACCCGACAGTTCGATTGCGCCGGGGACCTTGGCATCGGTCCAGGTAGCACCACCATCGGCGGTGGCTTTCGTCATCGCTTCGTTGGACAGTACGATACCGTTGTTCTCATCCACGAAATCCACCTGATAGAAGCTCGCGCGGGACCCCTTGGACACGCTGTACCATGAATCGCCCCAGTCGGTTGAGCGGAGCAACGTACCCTCGACGCCCAGCACGATACCCGTGCCGGTGCCGTCTTCACTGAACGACACGTCCATCAAATCCTTATCCGTACCGGAGTTCACTTTGGCCCATGTTTCTCCGCCGTCGGTGGTCTTGATGACGACACCGCCTTTCCCCACGCACCAGCCATTCTTTTCACCGACGAAGTACATGGAGATAAGCGTCACGCCGGTGGGCGTCGGGATCATGCGCCATTTTTCACCGCGGTCTGTGGTCTTGAGCATGAGGCCATTGCCGCCGCAGATCAGGCGGGTGGTATTGTTGACGTAGTAAATATATTCGGGATTTCCGGGGAGGTCGAAGTTTTTCTTGATCCAGCTGTTGCCTCCATCGAGCGTTTCCAGGATCAGACCATTCCAACCCATCGCCCAGCCCCGCTTGTCGTCATCGAAGTAAATCGAGCGGAGGAAAAAGGGCTCGTTGTATGAACGGTCCATCCAACTCTGTCCGCCGTCCGTGGTGTGCAGAATCAAACCACCGACGCCGCAGGCCCAACCCTCTTCCCTGCTGAAAAAATTCACGGCGTAGACGCGTTTGGATGTGCGGGTATTCTGCCGCTTCCAGGTTTTTCCGCCGTCCTTGGTATGGCTGATGATGCCATCTTCGCCACAGGCCCAGCCATATTCGGCGTCAATGAAGCTCTGGTCGTGGAAGGAAATAGTGGTATTGCTTTCCGTCAGCTTCCAGGTAACACCATCGTCGGTGGAACGGATGATACGCCCCTGATCGCCGACAATCACTATGTGATTGGACTGCGGACGCTGAATACTGTTGTTCGTGACGCCGTGTGGCAAGGGATTGATCCACGTCAACGTCTGTGCCGACACGGACACCGCCGTCAGCAAAACGAGCGAGAAGAAAGACGCCAGAAAAACGGCTCGTTGTTTGAACACCGGAGCAATACGGTCACTCATGAGCTAAGTCCTCTTTGGTTGCAAAGGCTGGTAGCGTAACGCAATTAGGAAAATACGTGCAATTTCACTGAAATGAAAACCCACAGATTGACGAATTGACGACGTACGGTTGACGAATTCTCCGCCTCCGCCGGAATGATGTAGGCGCCTCTGGCGGAACGATGCACGATGATCGTCAAGTATTTGCATTACAATGGAGCTGCTTTCCTTTTTAGCACAATACGAGACGCGCTCTATCCTCTTTACTCTTGACTCTTCACCCTTTCCTCTTCTTCCCGGCCCATCGCAAATAACGCGCTTTCACAGTACATTGTACAGATGAAACACGCACTGCCGCTTTCGACGATTCTTCTTGTGTTGTTGCTGTCCGCGGGCTGCGCGGATCGGCGTGAGGACGATGCGCGTCCGCTCGTCGTGGTCAGCATTCAGCCCCTGGCGCATTGGGTGGACGCGGTGGGGGGGGACGCACTGCGCGTGATTACCTTGCTCCCGTCCAACGCGAATCCGCACACCTTCGAGCTTCTGCCCCGGCAGATCGAGGACGCGTCCGATGCGCGCCTGCTGCTCACCATAGGAGCCGGACTGGAACCCTGGGCCGACAAGTTGGCACAAAACATGAAATCGGACAGCACCCTCCGTCTCGTGCTCAGCGACGGGGAGCAATTGCTGCAGGATGCGCACGAGCATCATCACGGGCACGATCACGGACATGTACACGCCTTCGGCAATCCCCATCTCTGGCTCGATCCGCTATTTGCCGTACGTTCTGTTGAGAAAATCAGAGATGCGCTGGGACGCCTGTATCCGCAGAACGCGCAACGCTTCCGCGAGCGCGCCGCACACTACATCGACTCGCTCAGGCAACTCCACGCGGATATCGAAGCCGTAACGACCACCTGGACGCAGCGCCGCTTCATCGCCGATCACAGCTCCTGGGTATACTTCGCGGAGCGCTACGGACTGCGCGAGGCCGGAGCCATCGAGCAGCAACCGGGGCGCGAAATCTCCGCGCGTGAATTGGCCGGCCTCATCCGCATGATGCGCGCGAGCGGTATCAGGGCCATTTTCGCCGACAAGCGCAGCAACGCACGCGGCGTGACGCTGCTTGCAGAAGAAAGCGGTGCGCGCATCGCTTTTCTCGATCCCCTCGGCGGTGCGCTCACGTCGGCGAGCTATCTCACACTGATGCGTGAAAACCTGGCCGCCATGGACGGCGTCATGCGATGAGCGATATACCGGACATAGAATTCCGTAACGTCTCGGTCTCGTACGGACAGCTCCCCGCGCTCGAAGATGTCAGCATCGTCATACCACACGGGAGCTTTTGGGGCATTATCGGCCCCAACGGATCGGGGAAAAGCACGCTCGTGAAAGCGGCGCTGGGGCTTCTCACACCCTGGCGCGGCGAGGTCCGCACCTTTGGTCGCCCTCCGGCGCAGCTCGGGGAACTGCGCGCGCGCATCGGCTACGTGCCACAATACACGCAGATGGATTTCAGTTTTCCCATTCGCGTCATCGACGCGGTGATGATGGGCCTGTACGGGAGTATCGGGCTGTTCGGACGCGTCCGCAAAGAGCATCGTGAGCAGGCCATGCACGCCTTACGCATGGTACAGCTCGAGGATTTCGCCGGAAGGCATATCAGCGAGCTCTCGGGCGGACAGCGCCAGCGCGTGCTCATCGCACGCGCGCTGGTGGTGCAACCACGGCTACTCATTCTCGACGAGCCCACCGCCGCGCTGGACCACTCCTCCGCGGAAAATCTCTACGACTGGATCAACGAGTTGCATCTCTCACACGACATGACCATTCTGCTCATCACGCACGAAATCGGCGTGGTGAGCCGGCATGTGGACACCATCGCCTGCATGAACCGCACGCTTGTCGCGCATGGACGGCCACAGGAAGTGCTGACCGCTCCCACGCTCGAGACGATGTACGGCTGCGGTGCGGTACTGTTTTCTCACGGCGAAGTGCCGCACATGGTCGTACGTCCCGAGTCGGATGCACACGGGCATCATCATTGATTTTGACACAACGGGAATTTCGACGCACGGTACAATGACAGAGCTTCTCTCCCATACGTTCATGCAGCGGGCCCTGATCGAGGCGGTGCTCGTGGGCGGCGTCTGCGCACTGATCGGCGTGTATGTCGTTCTCAACGGATTGTCGTTCATCGGTGCGGGAATATCGCACTCCACCTTTGCCGGCGTGGCCTTCGGACTGCTGCTCGGCATTGATCCGGTCCTGACCGCGTTGCTGTTCTCCATGGCCGTCGCGCTGAGCATCGGTGCGGTGAGCGAGCACTCCACGCTGTCGCACGACACCGCGGTCGGCATTTTCTTCGCCGCCACGATGGCGCTGGGCGTGTTGCTCATTTCCCTCATGGACAATTACTACGTTGATATTTTCAGCTACCTCTTCGGCAACATTCTCGCGCTTACGGCCGCGGATCTCTGGATCAGCGGTATCATGGCGGCGCTGATCGGCGTCGTGATCGCCCTTTTGTACAAGGAACTGCTCGCGCTCAGTTTCGATGCGGAGCTGGCGGGAGTGATGGGCCTGCCGGTACGTTTTCTCCGTTATTTGCTGCTCGCGCTCATGGCGCTGACCGTCGTGCTGAGCGTGAAATCCGTCGGCATCGTCCTGGTCTCCGCGCTCATCGTCACACCTGCCGCCGCCGCACAGCAGCTCACGCGCAGTTTCAGCCGCATGATGCTCCTCTCGGTGATCTTCGGAGCCGGAAGCTCTATAGCCGGTCTCCTCCTCTCCTACTGGATAAACGTCCCTTCCGGAGCGGGCATCGTGCTCGTCGCCACACTCGTGTTTTTTATCGCCTGGGCAGTATCACCCGCACGACGACAATGAATTACGACTTTCGACAAACGATTTACGACTTACGATTGCCTGCCCGCCGAAGCATCGTAGGAACATAGAACAACCGTCGGTACATGAGCGCGCAGGCGGGACGACTTACGACTGACGATTTACGATTCACGATTGCCTGCCCGCCGAAGCATCGTAGGAACATTGAACAACCGTCGGTACATGAGAGCGCAGGCGGGACGACTTACGATTTACGATTTATCCGCCTCAGGCTGACCGATTAACTCCGCCTCTGGCGGACCGATGAACGATTCCCGATTCCCGATTCCCGATTCACGATTCACGATTAACGGTTCACGATTAACGATTCCCGATTAACGATTCACGATTAACGATTCCCTCGTCCGTATGGATCAAAGCAACTACACGCCGAAAAAATCGCTCGGGCAGCATTTTTTGCACGACATGAACATCGCGCGGAAAATTGTGGAGGAATTGCGTCCGGCGGTAGGCGACACGATACTCGAAATCGGGCCTGGCAAAGGTGTATTGACAGGGTTGCTCGTGGCAAGCGGCGCGCGTGTTGTGGCGGCGGATATCGACGAACGTTCGATCGAAGCCCTGCGCGACCGTTTCCCCGCAAACAGCACGCCCAACCTCCGCTTGCTGCATGCGGACATTCTGGATGTCGCGCTCGCGGATGTTGATTGGCTGCACGGTGTCCCGGTGCGTGTCATCGGTAATTTGCCCTACAACATCACCAGTCAGATTCTCTTCCGCCTGTTCGACCAGCACGAGCGGATTCGCGACGCGGTGTTCATGATGCAGCGTGAGGTGGCGGACCGGCTCGTCGCGCCACACGGGGGCAAGGACTACGGGATACTCTCGGTAGTGACGCAGGTACATGCACGCGTACACCGCTGTTTTCACGTATCGCCGAATGTGTTCACGCCCCGTCCAAAAGTGTGGTCCAGCGTGGTGCATCTCGATTTCCACGGTGCGTTACTGGGAGAAATCAGGAATTATTCGTTTTTTAGAAGTCTGGTCAAGGCCACGTTCGGGAAACGGCGAAAAACCCTCGCCAACACCCTGCGATTTGCGGAAATTGACAGTTCTGCGCTTCAGGACACGCATGCGGACTGGCTTGCATTACGGCCCGAACAGCTCGCCATCGGCGATTTCATCACATTAAGCAACATCCTGCTGGGATATGAGCGACGAACCGATTGACAACAGAGAGGAAGACGTTTTCTACGATTCCGTCGACGGCGTGCAATCCACCACGACGCTCGCCGATCCGGAACTGCTGGAAGATATCCGTGTGCTGGTCGAAACGCAGTCGGCCGCGGCGTTGCTGAACATTCTCACCGATTTACGCTCCGCCGACATTGCGGACATTCTCAATCAGCTCCCGGACGAAGACGCACGCTATCTGTTCGAGCTCCTGCCACCGGAAGAGGCCTCCGAGGTACTGCTCGATTTGCAGGAACATGTGCGCGAAGCTCTCATGGTGGAGCTCACCGCCGAGCGATTGAGTGAGATCGTCGTCGAGCTGGATTCCGACGACGCGGTGGACATCGTTTCCGAACTTGCGGAAGAGATCGCCGAGCAGATTCTCGATACCCTCGAGCCGGACGATTCCGCCGAACTCCGCGAACTGCTCGGCTACGACGAGGATACCGCCGGCGGTCTCATGGCGACGGAATTCCCCGTGGTCCGCTTCTCCGGGACCGCGCAGGACGCCATCGAAGCGGTTCGGAGCACCGCCGAGGACACACCGGACGTGTACGAAGTCTACGCCGTAGACGAAGACGGCAAGCTGCGCGGCATCATTGACCTGAAAAACCTCCTGCTCGTCAAAGCCGATACACCAGTGACGGACATCATGGACGTGGACATCATCAGCGTGCGCACGGACGTGGACCAGGAGGATGTGGCGAACGTCATGCGTAAGTACGACCTGCTGACGTTGCCGGTGGTGGACGCGGAGAATCACCCTGTGGGCATCATCACCTTCGACGATATCGCGGACGTCATCCACGAAGAGGCGCAGGAAGACATTTCGCGCATGTCGGGTATCATGGACGATACCGACACATCCTCTTCCGTGTTCGATATTTTCCGTGGGCGCCTCCCCTGGCTGCTCGTGGGTTTCGCGGGCGAAATACTCGCGGCCTTCGTTCTGAGCAATTTCGAGGAGGAGATCAGCAAGGTCGTCATCGCCGCGTTTTTCATACCCATCATCATGGCCATGGGCGGCAACGCGGGCATACAGGCCTCCTCCGTCGTCGTACGCGGCCTTGCCACCGGTGAACTTGCCTTGAGCCGAACATTCCGGCGACTCGTGCGGGAATTCACCTCCGCCCTGCTCATGGGTGTCGCCCTGGGTTTGCTGCTGTTCGTTATCGTCATCGCGTGGTCCGGCGACGGCAATTTCGGTCTCACCGTGTCGCTTTCCCTGCTCATCGTGATCACCAACGCCACCATTGTCGGAGCCACCGTTCCCCTTATGCTGGATCGCATGAACATCGATCCGGCCCTCGCGACCGGCCCCTTCATCACAACGTCCAACGACGCGCTCGGATTGTTGATTTACCTCGCATTGCTGACACTGATTTATCTGTAACGACGAGATGTGTGATGCGGGGAGAGCGACAGCGGGAGTGTTGCTGTTGTTGGCAACAACGCAACGAAAGCAAAAGATTTCTTACATTGAACATCGTTCTGAAGCGGTCCTCACGCTCCCTGCCGGACCGCCGGAATTCATGCGCTCACACAATCCGGACATATTGTGCCGAAACGTCTCCTGAAATCCCTGCTCGCGCATTACACGAGTATGGATCTGGTCAACAGCGTGTTTTTCATGCTGCTTGCGCTCTTTACACTGCTCTACCACCAGGACATTCCCGGTTGGGAGCTCTTTCTCGTTTCGGATGCGCTGGTCATCGGGGCTATCGTGGTGCTTGCGCGTTTCGCCGCACGACGAGGGCATATCTGGAATCTGCTGCACGGCTTTTACATGATGTTGTGCATACCGATCGCGTTCAAGCAAATGTATTTTCTGGTCCCCGCCATCAATCCCATCGATTATGATCGCGCGCTGATGGCTATTGACCGGGCCTTGTTCCGCTCCGATCCGACGCATGTACTCATGGCTATCGCCCATCCGGTACTGACCGAAGTGCTGCAAATCGCGTACGGCAGTTTTTATCTCCTGCCGCTCATCCTCGCGGTGGATCTGTACCGGAAAATGCGCATGAAGGCCTTCAAGACGGTGTTCATGATGGTCATACTCGGATTCTATCTCTCCTATCTCGGCTATGTCGCCGTGCCGGCCATCGGACCGCGATTCACGTTACATACTTTCGACAGCAAAGACGCCGAGCTGCCGGGACTGCTGCTGACCACGCCGCTCCGTGCGTATACGAACACCGGCGAATCCATTCCTCCCGGTACGCCTGATCCCGCCGCGACGGTACAGCGGGATGTGTTTCCCAGCGGCCACACGCAGATCACCCTGCTCGTCATGCTGCTGGCGTTCCGTTACCGTGCCCGGACGCGCTGGTTTCTGCTGGTGACAGGTTCGCTGCTCATACTCGCGACCGTGTATCTCCGCTATCATTACGTGATCGATCTGATCGGGGGCGCATTGTTCGCAGTGCTCACCCTTCAGCTGGGCCGCATCATCGACGACTGGTGGACAGCGCGTCGTCAGCGTTACGCTGCGCAGACCATGCACTGGCGGACAGATGTCCGCGGTGCTTCACATCCCTCGTAGACGCTCCGTACAGCACTGCTTCAGGAGTACTGCTCCGACGCATCGCGCGGGAAGACCTCCAGCTCGTCATCTACATTGATAACGCCTCCGTTGAGCACACGGGCGAAGATCCCCTCCCGCGGCATGACGCAATCACCGGCCTTGTCGTAAATGGCGCAGCGGGTGTGGCAATGCTTGCTGCTTCGCACGCCCGGCGTAAAAGTGGGTGTTTCATGAACCGCCCACATTCGATGCAAAAGTGGGTGTTTCATGAACCGCCCACATTCGGTGTAAAAGTGGGTGTTCCATGATCCGCCCACATTCGATGCAAAAGTGGGTGTTTCATGAACCGCCCACATTCGATGCAAAAGTGGGTGTTTCATGAACCGCCCACATTCGATGCAAAAGTGGGTGTTTCATGAACCGCCCACATTCGATGCAAAAGTGGGTGTTTCATGAACCGCCCACATTCGGTGTAAAATTGGGTGTTCCTTGTATCTCAATATCCGCGCAGTACCCTCATTCCGCCCCAAATCCTCGGAACCCATCGAAAAAACACTCATACACGGCTTACGATGGGTCGTCGCAGAGGAAGAATCTTCCCCTTGTGAAGCGGACGGCTAGCGCACGGTCACCGACTCGGCGCACGGCAACACCTCCACCTCGTCGCCCACATTGATCACGCCTCCGTTGAGCACACGGGCAAAGATCCCCTCCCGCGGCATGACGCAATCACCGGCCTTGTAGTAAATGGCGCAGCGGGTGTGGCACTCCTTGCCAATCTGTGTGATCTCGAGTACTGTGCCTCCGATGCGGAGCAACGTACCGATCGCGAGTTCCGGCAGCGTAATGAATTGTGTCGTGATGTTTTCGGCGAATGCGCCGGGACGCACCTTGAGTCCTTTCGCCCGCATGGTGTCTATGCTCTCCATGGCGAGCAAACTGACCTGACGATGCCAGTTCCCCGCGTGCGCGTCGCCCACTATACCCCATTCCTCCTTCAATTCCGCGCTTGTTCTGTTCGATTTCGGAATGCCCTTGCGAGCACTGATCGAGATTGCGGCGACGCTGCCGTGCAGTGTGTTCATATCGTTCGTCTCCGGGTGTGATGCGAATGTTCTGCTGAAACGAGACTGTTGATCAAAAGGTGACAGGCCGTCATGCTCACCCCCCTATCCGAATCATGGACCTGTTGTGCAAATCCACGAGTTGCCGCACGCCGGGATGCGCTTTCCACTTCCCCGCAAGCGCGTCGTTCATCACCCCGGCGATGCTCGCATCGTCCGCACCCGAGCGGAGCAACGAGCGGATATTGCATTCGCTTGTCGAGAACAGACAGGGTTTGAGCGAGCCGTCGGCGGTGAGACGCAACCGGTTGCAGGTGTCGCAGAAATGCTCGGACATCGCGGAGATGAAACCTACACGGCCCGCGAAACCGGGTATACGGTACATGCGGGCCACGCCGGCATGCGTATCGCCGACCGCAGGATGCAGCGTGTACTCGCGGGAAAGACATTCGCGCATTTCTGACGCCGTCATCAGGCCGCCAGAGGACCAGGCGTTGGCGTCGAAGGGCATGTACTCGATAAAACGGATATCGAGAGCCCTTTCACGCGTGAGTTCCGCGACGTCGCAGAGTTCGTCGTCGTTGACCCCACGCATGACCACCATGTTGATTTTCACTTTCGCGAAGCCGGCACGCAAGGCCGCGGCGACACCTGCCATAACGGCGCTGTGATCGTCTCGTCGTGTTATGCGCGCGAAGCGCTCCGGCCGCAATGTGTCGAGACTGATGTTCACCGCATCGAGGCCGGCATCGCACAACACATCGGCGGAGCGCGCAAGCAAGGTGCCGTTCGTGGTCATACCCAGTTGCCGGAGGCCCGGGAGCGCGCGCAGGCGCCGGACGATTTCCGGGAGATCGCTTCGAACGAGCGGTTCGCCACCGGTGAGGCGGATTTTCGTGACACCGGCGTCCACCGCCACACGCGCCACACGCACGATTTCCTCCGTGGTGAGCATGTGCTCTCTGGGCTGCAGACTGAGCCCGTCGGCGGGCATGCAGTAAGTGCAGCGTAAATTGCAGCGCTCGGTTACCGCGATGCGGAGGTAGGTGTGCTTTCGATGATGTCCGTCTATGAGAGATGGTCGCATGGCGTTCGTTCCTTGTGATACAGCCGGTCCGGGGTGGACAGGCAGATGGCGACGGTGTGGAGCGATCCATTCCGCGACGCGCATCTCCTTTCCAGGCCGGGGGGCGCCGCTGTTTCCGGTTGCGCCGTACTCCCTTGCGGGAGGGATCCAGTGATCCACGGTCGCACCGCCATTCCGCTGCGCGGGGCAGACGGGGCGACTCGGAGATGAGATATGTCAATACTCCGCGCCGTCTGTGACGGCACGAACAGGTATCAGCTGTGGTAGTGCAGACTTTCGACCAGTGTCGGATCCTGCACAGGTACGATCTGCTTCCTGGTCAGTCCTTTCAGGGTAATGAGCAAAAACAGGGCGACAGCGGCCGCGAGCGGCGCGACTTCCCACAGACCCACGGACGGAGCGTCGGGCATGAACGGCGGCGCGATCATCCAGAACAGATCGATCCAATGTCCGATGAGTATGATGACGCTCACATTGAGCAGCAGGCCTTCAGCACGCTTTGCCCTGGCGGAGAGTAAGGCGACAAAAGGCAGCAGCCAATTGAACACGACATTGAGAATAGTGAACGTAAGCCAACCGCCCTGCTGCCGTGAGAGATAATAGCCGGTTTCCTCCGGGATATTGGAGTACCAGATGAGCATATACTGACTGAACCAAATGTACATCCAGAAGGTGCTGAAGGCGAACATCAGTTTCCCGAGGTCATGCAAATGATCGGGCCGAATGAGATCGCCGAACACCCCGCGGCGCTTGAGGCCGATCAGCAGAGCGGTGAGGGCCGCGGTGCCGGTCAGAAGAATACCCGAAATGTGATAGACGCCGAAAATGGTACTGAACCAATGCGCTTCCAGCGACATGATCCAATCCGTGGACGCCAGCCAGATCGTCAATGCGACAAGAACGAGAAAGAGCGCCGATATGCGCATATTCCTGTCCGTCAGCCGCTCATCGCCGGTGCGGTCCTGCAGCTCGGAATTTCGTCGCAATGCCGCGGTGAAACCGATCCAGATCACAAAGAACACCACAATGCGTCCAACGAAAAACGGGACATTGAGCCAGGGTGCCTTGGAGGCGATGAGATGATCCTGCGCGAGTACGCTTGTGTGACTCCATTCGTAGAGCGTGGAGATCCCGAATGCCGTCAGCAGCATGAGAGCGAAACTCACCGGCAGCGAGCGCGTCATCGCTTCGGGTACGCGGCGGAACACCGTACTCCAGCCCGCGCGGGTGATAAAGGTCAGCGCGATAAAGATGCCCCCCGCCAGCGCCAGGCCCACGATGTAGTAATTCGCCAGCAGGATGGCCGGCCAGATGCGCACCGGAGCGAGAAGCAGTCCCGCCGCGCTGCCCAGTGCGCCGAGCGCGATCACGAGCACAAGATTGCGCAGCAGCGCCGGGCGAATGGTGTAGGTCGTATGTTCCGCGGTCATTGCATACCTCCTGTCGTCTGCCCGGCCGTCTGTTGCATGGAACGAATGTGGAGAATTGACCTCCGGATATCCGCCGGCGTGATTTGTGAGCGATACTGCGGCATATTGCCCCGACCGTCGGCGATGATGCTGTACAGCGCGCTGTCACTGAGGCGCAGCGCATTTTCAGCGAGCAGCGACGGCGGCGGCGGATAGCCGCGTTTCGCCACTTCTCCGTCTCCGGCCCCGGCAGCTCCGTGACAAGGCCGGCAGAAAATGTCATACACCTCCCGTCCGCGCGGCAAAGCAGCGCTCAGCCGTTGCTGCGCGCTGCTGTCGGTCGACGACAGGGCCTCGGCGGGAAGCACGCCCGGCGTCGTTTCTTCCCGCGCGACGCGTGTGCCCGGTACCGGATTCGGACTTCTGCGTCGCATTTCTGCCACCCAGCGCTCGGTCTGTCCCTCGACAGGAACGGAATACACCATACCAGGGAGGAATTCCAGATTGCGCTTCGTCCAGACGGTCTCGATGGACATGGTCAGAATCACGACAATGGCGATGAGCAGCGCGAGCAGAATATGATGAAAACGCAGTGTCTTCATGAGAGCACCTCCACGCGTTCCTCTATCACCGAAGCGTGATGCGCACGGCACAGCGCCTCGATGGCGCGAACGTCAAACGCGGCATTGTCCTGATGCAGCAGTAACCCGAAGCCATCGTCGGTAACGCGCTGATGCACCACTGCCGCCTTGCGTCCGGGCCAGAGCCGCGAGCGCAGCAGGAACGTGGCCACAGTGCCGAGCCCGGCGAAGAGCACTGTGATCTCGAACGTCACCGGCACGAAGGCTGGTACGGACGCCAGTGGCTTGCCACCGACGTTCAGCGGCCAGCTCCCGGCGGAGGTCCAGACCTGAAACCAGAGTTTGGCGGCTGCGCCCGACAGGCCGAAAAGCAGACAAACGAGAGGAAGCCGCGACGGACGCTGCCCCAACGCTTTGTCCAGGCCATGGACCGCATAAGGAGTGAAGGATTCGAGAATGGTGATGCCGCGCGCGCGCAGCGCTTTCGCGGCGGCGAGAATATCGTGCTCGTTGTCGAACACCGCCAGAAGCACGCGTCGGGTTGAATCTGCGATCGGGGGGGTCATAAGCTTTCTCACTTTCACTGTACGCTTGAATGCACCGCGTCCTTTTTCTCCGTGCGTGTCGCGCCCGGAGCCGCCGCTTTGCCGTTCTTTCTCACCAGCGCTCCCGCCGCATCGAGAACGGTGCGGCCGTACCCCAGCACGCTTTTCACCTCCGCCACCGCTATCATGGGCAGCAGGCGCGCGAAGATCAGGAAGAGCGCGAAAAACAGACCGAAGGAACCGACCATGGTGCCGATTTCTATCCACGTGGGTGTGTACGCAGACCAGCTGCCGGGCAGGAAATCACGGGTGAGCGACGTCATGATGATCACGAAACGCTCGAACCACATACCCACGTTGATGACGATGGAAAGAATGAACACCGTCACCACCGAGCGGCGTAACCTGCGTATCCAGAAAAACTGCGGCGCGATCACGTTGCACGACACCATGATCCAGTACGCCCAGGCGTAGGGACCGAACATGCGGTTGGCAAATGCGAATTGTTCGTATTCATTGCCGGAATACCAGGCCGTGAACAACTCCGTCAGATACGCGAAGCCCACGATACTGCCCGTTGCGATGATGATCTTGGTCATGGACTCGATGTGATGCAGCGTGATGTACTCTTCGAAATGCAGCACCTTGCGTGTGATGATCATCAGCGTGAGCACCATCGCGAAGCCGGAAAACACCGCGCCCGCAACGAAGTACGGCGGGAAAATGGTCGTATGCCAGCCCGGTATCACGGACGTCGCGAAGTCCCAGCTCACGATAGTATGCACCGACACCACCAGCGGTGTCGCGAGGCCGGCGAGCAGCAGATACACCGATTCGTAGCGTATCCAATGCCGACCGGAGCCATTCCACCCGAGACTGAAAATGCCCGCCAGTTTTCTGCGCAGCTTGCTCTTCGCGCGGTCGCGCAGAGTTGCCAGATCCGGTATCAAGCCCACATACCAGAACACCAGGGAAATCGTCAGGTAGGTGCTGATCGCGAACATGTCCCAGATCAGCGGCGAGCGGAAATTCACCCACAGCGGACCACGGAAATTCGGATACGGCACGAACCAGAACGCGAGCCACGGCCGTCCCATGTGAATGATGGGATAGATGCCCGCGCAGATAACGGCGATGATGGTCATGGCCTCGGCGGAACGATTGACGGACGTGCGCCATTTCTGGCGGAACAGGAAGAGAATCGCCGAGATCAGCGTGCCCGCGTGACCGATGCCGATCCAAAACACGAAGTTCGTAATGTCGAACGCCCAGCCCACGGTGTTGTTCAGACCCCAGGTACCTACGCCCGTCATGATCTGATATACTGTCGTCACCACACCCGCGGCGACCATGGTCATGGCCATGGTAAATGCCAGCCACCACAGCGGCCCCGCCTTCGCATCCATCGGCGCGCAGATGTCGTCGGTGACCTGGCGCAGGGATTTATCGCCCAGGACCAGCGGTGTGCGGAGTTTCGAATACACTTCAGCCATGGCCATTCTCCTTGACGGGTGTCGCGGCATGTCGTACCTGCATCAGATAACCGACCGATGGTCTGACGCCCAGTTCTTCGAGGACGCGATAATGCCGGGGATTGCGCATTTCCTTCGCAACGGCGCTTTCACGGTCGTTCATATCGCCGAAACGGATTGCACGGGTGGGACAGGACTGCATGCAGGCGGGTTGTATTTCGCCGTCGGCGGGTACGCGTCCCTCCCCTTTTGCCACGATTTTCGCTTCCTGAATGCGCTGCACACAGAAGGAGCATTTCTCCATCACGCCGCGGGAACGCACGGTGACATCGGGATTGAGGACAAGATTTTCCTCTTCCTCCCGTTCGTAATTGAACCAATTGAATCGGCGGACCTTATACGGGCAGTTGTTCGAGCAGTAGCGCGTGCCCACGCAGCGATTGTACACCTGCTGATTGAGTCCTTCGCCGGAATGCACGGTGGCGAGAACGGGACATACCGTTTCGCAGGGCGCATTGTCGCAGTGATGGCAGAGCATGGGTTGATGCGCCACGCGCAGATCGCCATCGGTGTCGTGGAAATAGTAGCGATCAATGCGCAGCCAGTGCATATCGCGATTGCGGCGCACCTCGTCCTTGCCGACGACGGGGATGTTGTTTTCCACCTGGCAACCGATCACGCAGGCGGAGCAGCCCGTGCAGGCGTTCACGTCAATAGTCATGCCCCAGTGATGCCCGTTGTACGCGTGCTCTTTCCACATACTGTGCAGCTCATGCGCCGGGCCATGGGGAAGCTTTCCCGCCGCAAGCTGCGCGAGAGTAATCTCCTGCACGCAGGGTCTCTGTTTGCCGCTGCCGTCCCCTTCCGGTCCGGGAACTGCGAGATACTGATACTCCTGCGCCAGCGCGAGTTGCGTGTGTTTTCCGCTCGGGACCGCCGACACATGCAGTCCGTCGTCGCGCAGTACGCCATCCACAAAAACCCGCACGCCGCTCACGCGTACGCCCACACCGCCGTCGGCGCCGGTCGTGGGCCGACCGAACCACCAGGATGCCTGCGGCTTCGCGAAACGCCGTCCCACAAGTGTGCCGTAGCCCATCGCCACGGCGAGTGTACCGTCCGCCTGCCCCTCCTGAATGAGCACGGGCAGCTCTATCGCCTGTCCACCCTCATTTTTTCCGCCGATGCGGAGCAAATCACCCTGTTGCAGCTTGTACTTCCTGGCCGTGTTCTTGCTCAGGGACGCGACATTCTCCCAGGAGCATTTCGTGACGGGATCGGGGAGTTCGAGCAACCAGGCATTGCCACCGGAAGTGCTGTCCGGCATGCCGACACGGGGATGGATGATCAGCTCCAATTCACCGGCGCCCTGTTTCGGCATCCGCTGATCGGTTGCTATCATCGTCGAAGAAATTGCCTCCCGAACCGGAAGCGACTCCGTGACCCGTATGCTACCCGTGGCGAGCGTCGCGTTCCACCAGTCGTCGAAATCTGCTGCGCCGCTTCGCGGGAACACCGCGTCGCGCCAGTACTCGCGTATGAGATCGTAGGCACGCGCAGTGGTTCCGTTCCAGATGTTGAGGGCCTCAAGTACTGGACGATACTCGTTTGACGGCGGTATCATCGGTTGTGAAAGTGTGAACACACCCGCGACGGGCCGCGCATCGCTCCACTCCTCGAGGAAATGCGGCGTCGGGCAAACGTAGGCCGCGTACCGCGTTGTTTCGTCGGTGTGCGAAGTGCAATGAATGCTGAGGGGCACGCGCTGCAGCGCATCGCCCAGTTTCCAGGAATCGGGCGCGTCGTATACAGGATTCACATTGACGGTGATCAGCGCGTCCACGCCGCCGCCATGCATTTCCTGCACGAGGGCGTGAAACTGCTCGTCGCTGCCCTGCTTCTGCCGCGACGGGCCGGCGACGTCGATGGTTGTGCCGTAGCTGCCGAGCATGCTGTTGATATGCAGCGCCAAACGTTGCGACGCTCTGTCGTTCGTTCCGCAGAGCAGCAGCGCGGCACCGCGCGCCTCCCACAGTTTGTCCGTCAGCAGATCGAGCGTGGCTTCGGGGAGCGGGAGCTTCGTCCGGGGGGCGGGAACGCTTTGTCCGGCACGCTGCGCGATGCGATGCCGCAGATGCAGCAGCACGGCGTACCGATCCGCACCGCCGAGCGCGATACGGTAATCGGCTTTCGTCCCGGTCAGCGACATGCGCGCTTCGATGTGCGCATGCCACGACATCTGCGCGTCCTTTCCGTCCAAAGTCCGGCCGGCTATCCACGCCGCGCTGTATTCGACGGGAGAAATCCAGGTTCCCAGGAAATCCGCATCGAACGACACGATCACGCGCGCCTCGCCGAGAAGGAAGCGCGGCAGCATCCGTACTCCGAAGGCCTCAGCATGCGCGTCAAGCAGCGCCGACACCGAAAGCGCATCGTACATCACATGCTTCCCGTCCGCAAAACCGGAAAGAAAGGCGTCAATGGCGCGCTGCAGCGTGGGACTCGTGATGCTGCCGCTGAGGATGCGCACGCGCGCGGAGGTCTTCCGCAGTCGGTCAAACTCTTTCCCGAGATCGGTATCAAGTCGCTCCCAGGTCGTGCGTTCCCCTTTGCGCAAAGGCGCTTTCAGGCGATGACTGTCATACAACGCAAGCAGCGAGGCCTGTCCCGCAGCGCACAGACCGCCTTTGGAGACGGGATGCTCCGGCAGTCCTTCGATTTTCACGGGACGGTTGTCCCGGTTGCGCACGAGTATACCGCAGCCCGCGCTGCACGCGGCACAAGTACCGGCGTACCACGCCGAGGTACCCGGAGTGACTTCGGGCTCGAGCCTTACGTGAGGAAGCGTCTTGCTGTCGCGGGGTTGCTCGCAACCCACCGTCAGCGCTGCGAGCGTAAAGCCGGTGAGTTTGAGGAAATCGCGCCGAGGCACGCCGCGAACCTGCTCCTCACCCTCCGCTTCTGCGTGCACGTGGTGAACATGCTCACGTATTTCGCTTGCTTTGTCTGCTGTGTTCATACGCATTCGTCATTCTGTGATCGTGTGCCGACGCAGCAGAGCGCGACGGCGCGGTTACTGCTAATAGTGACAGGCGACGCAGTCTATCGGCGCATTGACCTTTCTGCCTCCGACACCGATGGCGTTGCTTTCGCGGTGACAATTCACGCACCAGCCCATCGAGAGATCCTCGACCTGCCGCACGCGCTCCATGGTCTGTACTTCGCCGTGGCATTGCTGGCATTGCACGCCCGCGCGTACGTGAGGACGGTGATCGAAATACACGAAGTCGGGCAAATTGTGCACGCGCACCCATTCGACCGGCGCCGCGGCCATAGAGGAATCCGGCTGTAATTCGTCATTCCAACCTGCGGAGATGTACAGCGGCCTGAGGGCTGGGCTGATCACACGCCGGGGACTGCGTTCCTTTTTCGTGGCCGCTTCGCTCTCCGCGCGCACTGCGGCGAAGGGCGCGGAAATAAAGCCGTGGCAATTCATGCAGACGTTTGTCGGTGGAACGCCGGCGCTTTTGCTTCGCTCGGCGCCAAAATGACAGTAGCGGCAGTCAATACCCAATTCCCCCGCATGCAGGCGATGGGAATAGCTGATCGGCTGCGCAGGTTCATAGCCCTGATTGTTCCCCGGCAAATTCACCGAAGTCCTGGCCGTGTCGATGAGCGCGAGCGCGGCAAGAAACAGACCGGCGCTCAACAGTAATGTCAACAAACGGGAACGTGTCATCTGCAACACCTACGAAGGTTTTTCAGCGCCCTTGCGCGTGTAATACCACCAATTGATGAACGTCGCCAAGAGATAGTATGCGGCGATCGCCATGAAAAAGGGCATAGCGGAACCGGTGGACGAAATCGCGGAGCCGATAAGAACGGAGAAAAGGAAGGGTCCATATGCCGCGACCGCCGCGGTGAACCCGATGACGCCCGCCGCCTGTCGCGGCGAATGCGAAAAGATCACCGGATACTGCCGGAATGTCGACGCGTTGCCCACGCCGCTGAAGAAAAACATCACCAGCATCAGCGTCACGAACAGCGGAAAGCTGTCGTAGGAATCCGGAGTCAATACTCCGGTAAATACCATCGCGAGCGCGGTGAGCAGCAGACCGATGCCCACGATATGCGTCAGTATGCCGCCGCCGATGCGGTCCGCCACCGGACCGAACAACACGCGCACCGCGCTGCCCACGAGCGGTCCGAGAAACGCGTACGCCAACGGATCAGGCGCTTCCGGAAATCCGCCGTACACGGTTTTTATCATCAGCGGAAACGCCGCCGACAGTCCGGAAAACGATCCGAAGGTCATCACATAGGTTATGGTGCAAAACCAGGTGTGCTTGTTGCGGAAAATGTCCATCTGCTCGCGCACGGAAGCCTGTACCGGCACGCGCCGCAGCAGGGTCCACGCGAGTACCGTCATGAGCAACAGCGGAATCGCGTACACAAACGCGGCGTTCTGCAGCCAGATGGACACCACGGCGCCGTCTTTCGTCATGCTCTGCGGTCCTCCCGCCAGTGCGCCGAAGGCCGCGAAACCGATGATCCACGGCGTGACGAATTGCACGATGCTCACGCCGAAATTGCCTATGCCCGCCTGTATGCCGAGCGCAGTGCCCTGCAATCGTTTCGGGAAGAACAGACTGGTGCTCGGCATGTAGGAGGAGAAATCTCCCCCACCGAATCCGGCGCTGAACGCCAATACCATGAATATCCACCACGGCGTGTCCGGATTCATGACCGCGAGTCCGATACCGATCACCGGAAGCAGTTTGATGAAGGTCGCAATGGTGATCACATTGCGCGTGCCGAATAACGGTATCAGAAACGTGTGCAGAATACGCAACGTACCACCCGCCAGCCCGGGCATCGCCGCGAGCCAGAACAACTCCATCGTCGTGAAGGTGAAGCCGATGGCAGGTAGACGAACCACGACAGCGCTCATCATGAACCAGGTGGCGAAGGACAGCAGCAGGGAGAATGTGGTGATCCACAGCGTGCGCCACGCGATGCTGCTGCCCCGGGCGGACCAGAATTCCGCCTGCTCCGGTTGCCAGATCTCGAGGCGCGTCATGCGTTCCCTCCGTGTTCACCGTGCGCCACGCTCGTCTCGCTCGCTGCAGGCATTGCCGCGAGCCCGTCCAGCGGCGCGATGGTGACAGCGCCGGCGGGTGAAACCTCCACCGCACCGTCAAGATGCGCGTCAAACGATCCCTTCGGTTCTTTCAGAAGGACCAGACAGGAGAGAAAGCTGACGGCGGCGCCGGCCGCGAGGATGAAGAAAAAACTGCTCGCATCCACATAGGAGAAAATGACCAGGTACAGCACAGCGCCCACATTGCCGTATGCTCCCGCCATCCCGGCAATCTGTCCCGTCATATTCTTTTTTATCAGCGGAATAATGGCGAAGGTGGCCCCCTCGGCACCTTGTACGAAAAAGGAGCACAGCACCGTCACCGCCACGGCCAGCCATATCGGCCAGGCCCCGGTGATCAACCCCATGGTCGCGAACCCCCCGGTGATACCGAGCATGTACAAGCTCATCACCAGCTTGCGGTTGTGCATTTTATCGGAGATCAGACCACCAAGCGGACGAGCGACAAGATTGACGAAGGCGAAACTCGAGGCGATCAATCCCGCCGATTCCGCCCCGAGCAGGAAGGTGCTCTCGAAGAATGCCGGCAGCATGGATACCACGGCCAGCTCGGCACCGAAATTCGCAATGTAGGTCATGTTCAAAGCTGCGACGCTGCTGAAGGGATATCTCTCCGCCTCAGGGACCCCTCTCCTGAGAATCGGAATATTCACCTGCAAAGTCTTCAATACGTGCATCACATAGATCACAACGAGAATAGCGAAGATCATGTACAGGTACTCCGCACTCAACAGCGTCGCGCCACTATTGTCCGCTCCGGGAAGCTCGATCACATGTATGCGCCAGGCCAGCAATCCCAGCGCGCCGACCAGCGGAAAGGACCAGACGAGGTATTGCACGAGATCACCGTATGACGACACCTCCATCGGCTGCATTTTTTTCGCCCCCACGAAAACAACGCCCTTCGGTGTGTCGCGCACGAGAAAGTAGTACAGCACCCCGTACACCAGCGCCACTACACCGTTGATGAACAGCGCCCAGCGCCAGCCCCCCTCCGTCATGCCGAACCACTCCCCCATCAACGTCAGAGCCAGCCACGGCAAGGTCACCGCCGCCCAGGCCGATCCGAAGTTGCCCCAGCCAGCATAAAACCCCTCCGCGCGACCGATCATCATCGGCGGAAACCACTGCGAGACCATGCGTATGCCGATGACAAAACTCGCGCCCACCGAGCCCAGCACCAACCGCGCCACGAGCAATTGCAGGAAACTGTCGCCAAAGGCGAAAATAAAGGTCGGAATAGCCATCAACACCAGCAAACCCGAAAACACTACGCGCGGACCGTAACGGTCTATCAGCACGCCAATCAGTATGCGCGCAGGAATGGTCAGCGCCACATTGCAGATTGCCAGAATTTTCAAATGCTCGGGTGTGAGCCAGCCGATTTCCCGCAGCATGGTCGTCGCAAGCGGCGCCATGTTGAACCAGATGTAGAAGGATATGAAAAACGCTATCCACGTAAAATGAAGGACACGGATGCGCTCCTGCGCGAAATCGAGCAACTCGGGCTTTTTCATGTCACGCCCTCCGGTTAATCAATCTGCGAATGCCATACCAGCGCACGACTTGCGGACGTCGCCACAGGTAATGATTGGGCACGACCAGCACATGCACGAGACGCGTGAAGGGAAACACGGCCACCAACACCCAAGCCATCACGATATGCGCCTTAACCATGAACGGCATGGCCGAGACGGATGCCGCATCCGGAGAGAGCGTGACGATGGACCAGAGATACGGCGCGGCCGAGGCGGCGAACCACGACGATCCCCAACCGTGAAACAGCGCTACATACAAACCGCTGAACACGTTTAGTAGCAAAATGCTCAGCACAATGCGGTCCGCTCTGCTCGTGACGATGCGCAGCTTGGGATCGCGCAGGCGCCGTACGATGAGTCCGATCAGACCGACAAAGGTCAGCAGTCCGAAAATCAGCGCGGAAACCTCCAGCACGTACAGGCGCAACGGGTTGCTGTTCCACGACAGCACCTCGGCAGGCAGAAGAAAGCCGATGAGATGTCCGAGCGCGAGCGCGATGATGCCGTAATGAAACGGCACCAGCGCCCAAAAGTGATGCTGATTCTCCAGGAATTGCGAGGAGAGACTGGAGTAGGTGAACATCTTGCCCCGGTAGCGCTGTATCGAGACGAGGAGGAACACCGCCGCCGCGATGTAGGGAAACACCACGAGCAGTAATGTGTCGAGACTGAGCAGCATGCTGTCAAACATCCGCGTGTACTCCTTGCTGAGTTGGGCACAGTGAAAGCAGAAGTGATTGCAGCGCGTCGAGCAAACGCCGGTAGGGATTCTCCGGCCCTTCCCACGCATCCATCAACACCGACATCCCCCGGAGCAGATATTGCTCAACCATGCCCGTGCGCTGCGTGTCGCTCATGCGACCGAAGAGCTGCAAGACATGGGTAAGGTGATCCGGCAGCTCACAGCCCTCGGCTATACCGTATTCGCGAAGCTGCTGGCGCATCAGCACCAGAAAGGCGCCGCGCTCGTAGCGCTCGCCGTACAGATGCCAGCCGAGCTCCAGCGATGCCGACGGGTTGATGTCGAAGGTACGCGTGTACAGCTCCTCGAGCTCCGTGGGTGAAAGCTGCCCGACGGCGACGGCGAATTCCCGCAGCGCACGATGCGTCTCCGGATAGCGCTCATGCACCTCCGCCCCGGAAAAGCAGAGCAGCGTGCGCACGAGGGCCTTTTCGGTTTCCGCTGTGGGATAGGCGAAGAGCACCGCCAGATCGTCAAATACTGTCTGTGACAGGCGCATCACAGCCCCCTCTCCGGTCCGCTCACGAAGCCAAAGCCCACGGACGATTTGTGCTGGCCAACGTCCTCCATCATTTCAATCGCTTCCTCGCGGTGCATGGGCGGAATGACGAAGCGGTCGTCGAAGGTGCACAGCGAGGTGAGTTTGTAAATGGCCTCCGCCTCTTCGGCCGTACAATCCGCTTCTTTCAGCGCACGCTCGGCAGCATCGGCGGTAATGTCGCCCACGGTCACCGCGCGACGATGCATGCGAATGGCCTTCATTTTCTTGAGCGCATACAGCAACTTGCCCTCATGCCCCGCGCCGAAAAGCTTCGCGAGATACTTCAGCGGCACGCGTGAATTTTCTATGTCATGGAAAAAGCTGCCGTCCACACTGCTCACCACGTTTTCGTCCAGATTCGCCATCACGGGTGAAAGAGGCGGCACGTAAAACAGCATCGGCAGCGTGCGATACTCGATATGCGGCGGCAGGGCGATTTTCCACTCCTTGACGAAACGGTACACGGGCGACTTCTGTGCGTACTCGATAACGGAGTCGTGTATGTTATTTTTTCGCGCCGCTTCGATCACCACCGGATCGTGCGGATCCAAAATCAGACTGCGCTGTCCTTCCACCAGCTCGTCGTCCGGCAGTGCGGCCACCTCGGTGATGCGGTCCGCATCGTACAGCAACACGCCGAGATAACGGATACGCCCGACGCAGGAATGGAAACATGCGGGGGCCTGGCCGGTCTCGAGACGGGGATAGCAGAGTATGCATTTCTCGGACTTGCCGGTGTTCCAGTTGTAAAAGGTTTTCTTGTACGGACACGCGGCCACACAGGCGCGCCAGCCGCGGCAGCGCTTCTGGTCAATGAGCACGATGCCGTCTTCACCCCGCTTGTACAGTGCGCCGGATGGACACGCGGCCACGCAGCCGGGATTGAGGCAGTGATTGCAGATGCGCGGGAAATAGAAAAACACCAGCCGTTCTATGGCGAACATCTGTTTGCGCATGTCCTCGGGCAGCGCGTCCAGATTCGGATCGTTTTCCGCATACACGGGCGAACCACCGAGATCGTCGTCCCAATTCGGTCCCGCCTCCACGTTGATGGGCTCGCCCGTCACCATGGAAATCGGCCGCGCAGTCGGCTGATCCGAACCCTCGGGCGCGTTGAACAATTCGTCGTACTTGTACGTCCATGGCTCGTAGTAATCGTCCATGCTCGGCTGCGACGGATTGTGGAAAATGTTCGGCACGATGCGCGCCTTGCCCGTGGACTTCAGCCGCAACGTGTCGCCGTGCTTTTCCCAGCCACCGCGATACTGTTCCTGATCCTCCCATTTTGTCGGATAGCCGGTGCCGGGCTTGGTCTCGACATTGTTCCACCACATGTATTCGGTGCCCTTGCGGTCGGTCCACACGTTCTTGCAGGCGATGCTGCATGTGTGACAACCGATGCATTTGTCGAGATGAAACACCATGGATATCTGCGAGCGGACGTTCATGCGGTGGTCTCCTGTCGTGTCGTGCGTGCTGTAGGGAGTTTTGTCGATGCGCTCATGCCGTCACCAGATGAGTTCGGGAAGTTTGCGGACCAGCACATGCGTATCTCTGTTGCAGCCGGTCGGGCCCCAGTAGTTGAAATGGAAGGTGAACTGCCCGTAGCCGCCTACCATGAGATTGGGCTTGAGGCGCGTGCGTGTCAGCGAATTGTGTCCGCCCGCGCGCTTGTTGTTGCGCAGCGGCGATTTCGGCACGGAGTACGTGCGCTCCGGCGAGTGGTAAATGATGCAGATGCCGCGGGGAATGCGCGCGCTTACCGCCGCCCGCGTCACCACCACACCGTGATCGTTGTGTACCTCCACCCAGTCGTTGTCCACTATACCGATGTCTTCGGCATCCTTGTCGTTGATCCAGAAGGGTTCGACGCCGCGGGACAGCGTGGTCATACGCTGATTGTCGCCGTAGGTGGAGTGGATGTGCCACTTGCCGTGCGGCGTGAGATAGTTGAGCATGATGGTCTTCCCCACTTCCTCGCTGAAGCGTAAATCCGAGTACTGCGTGGGCAGCGGCTTGGGCTTGTACGTCGGCACATGCTCGCCGAAATGAATGTAGCCGGGATGGTCGAGATACAGATGCTGGCGTCCCGTCAATGTTCTCCAGGGCACGAGCGCTTCCTTGTTGTAGGTGAAGGGCGCATAGGCGCGTCCGTTCTCGGTAAGACCCGACCACATCGGACTGTTGAGCAAACGCATGGGTCTGCCCTGCAACTCTTTGTAGCTGATGCGTACGCCGCGATTTTTCTCGGCCAGATGCGCCAGAGGCAAACCCACCTTTTCTTCCATGTTGCGATACGAGCGCCAGGCGAGTTCGCCGTTGGTGACGGTTGCGAGTTTGAGAATGGCGTCGCAGACCTGTGTGTCTTCTTTGAGCGAGGGCATGCGCAGACCATTGCTGAATTCCGACGGTTGCTCCGCGGCGAGCTTGTCGTATTCATCCTCGACCATGTAAATCGTGCCGTGCGCGCCAAGACCGTTGCTGCGCACGCGAGGACCCAGCGTCGTATACTGCTCGTACAGCTTCCGGTAATCGCGAGTGACGATAGTCATGCCGGGCATGGTCTTGCCGGGCACGGCCTCGATCTCGCCTTTGTACCAGTCGCGCATGTCGGGCTGAGCGATCTCCGCGGCCGAATCATGCGCCAGCGGCGTGAGCACGAGGTCGCGCACGGGCTCGGGAAAATGCCGCGCCGCCAGTTCCGAAAACTTTTTCGATATGGCGGAAAAAATCTGCCAATCGCTTTTCGATTCCCAACAGGGCGGCACGGCTGCGGACAGCGGATGGATAAAGCTGTGCATGTCCGTCGAATTCAGATCGGCCTTCTCGTACCAGGTGGCCGCGGGAAGGACGATGTCCGAATACAGCGCCGAAGTGTCCATGCGGAAATTGAGATCCACGACGAGATCCATTTTGCCATGCGGCACCTTGTCATGCCACACGATTTCCTTGACGCTGTCTTTTGCCAACTCGCCCGCTATGGCGTTGTCATGTGTACCGAGGTAATGCCGCAGGAAGTATTCATGGCCTTTGCTGCTGGACATCAGGGCGTTGCCGCGCCAGATGTACCACACGCGCGGCCAGTTTTCCTCCGCGTCAGGATCCTGCACGGAAAAGGTTAAACGACCATCTTTCAGCCGGGCGATGACCTCCTCACGAATGGAGGCGTCGTCGCTCTTCCCTTCCGCGGCCAATTCCTGCATCAGCGCGACGGTGTTGCGGTTGAATTGCGGGTAGAACGGCAGCCACCCCTGACGCACGGCGCGGACTTGCACGTCTATCGTATGCCCCTTCGCGATCGATCCCTGCATCTCGCGCTGCGGCACGGTGTGATAATCGGTGAATTCCTTTTCGTAGCGCCACTGATCGGTGTTGACGTAATGCCAGCTCGGCGCGTTCTGCAGGCGCGAGGCGGCGTGCCAGTCCTTGGCGAAGGCGATGGCGCCCCAGGATTCGCCTGGAGCGAGTTTTTCCTGCCCCACATAATGCGCCAGTCCGCCGCCGTTGACGCCCACGCAGCCGGCGAACATCAGCGCGTGTATCGCGGCGCGGTACATCAGATTCGCGTGATACCAGTGATTGATGCCGGCACCGATGATCACGGTGCATTTGCCGCCGGTGCGCTCGGCCGTCACCGCCCACTCGCGCGCGAATTGAATGAGGTCCTGCCTGCTGATGCCGGTGTACTTTTCCGACCAGGCCGGCGTGTACGGCGAATTCTCGTCGTCGTAATCCATCGGATAATCGCCCTTCAGTCCGCGGCTCACTCCGTACTGCGCCATGAGAATGTCGTACACGGTGGTGACCAGAGCGACGGAGCCGTCCGCCAGTGTCAGGCGACGCACGGGGACGTCGCGATACAGATTGCGGCCTTCGGCGAAATCGTCGAAACGGACGGGTACGACGTCGTCGCGTGCGTCCAGGAAGCTCAGCTCGGGTTCTATGGCGCTGCCGTCGCTGCCGTCTTTCAGTTCCAGATTCCATTTCCCTTTTTCGCTGCCCCAGCGATGCCCGGCGCTGCCCATGGGCATTTTCGGCGCATCGCTCGCTGCATCCCACATGAGGAATTTCCACTCGCCGTGCTCTTCGCCGGAGTAACGCTGCAAGCGTCCAGCGCGCAGAAGCTGTCCCGCCTCGTATGCGTCTTTCTCTTTCGTAATCTCCACAAGAAACGGCGCGTCGGAGAATTTTTTCGCATAGTCTATGAAATACGGCGTCTTCGTCTGTACGTGATATTCGGTCAGCAGCACGTGATTCACCGCCATCCACCAGGCGCCGTCCTGACCGGCGTTGAGCGACACCCACTTGTCGGCGTATTTGGCCACCTGATTGAAGTCCGGCGAGAATACGTACATCTTCGTCCCGTTGTGACGGGATTCCGCGGCGAAGTGACAGTCCGGCGTGCGCGTCATGTTGAGATTGGAACCCATCACCGCGAGCAGCTTGGCGTTGTACCAGTCCGCGCTTTCGTTCACGTCCGTTTGCTCTCCCCAGGTTTCGGGTGAAGCCGACGGCAGATCGCAGTACCAGTCGTAGAAGGACAGCGCCACGCCTCCCATGAGCTGCAGCATGCGCGCGCCGGAGGCATAGCTGATCATGGACATTGCCGGAATGGGCGAAAAGCCCGCGATACGGTCCGGGCCGTGTTTCTTGATTGTGTGAATGTTGGCGGAGGCCATGATTTCCAGCACCACGTCCCAGGTTGTGCGGCGGAATCCCCCCTTGCCGCGCGCCACTTGCCAGCGCTTGCGGGATTCGGGATTGTTCATCAGCGATTGCCAGGCCTCCACCGGATCGTCAAAATCCACCCGCGCCTTGTTCCACAGGTCCAGCAGCGCCCCGCGGATGTACGGATACTTGACGCGCAGCGGACTGTACAGATACCAGGAAAAGGAAATCCCGCGCTGGCAGCCGCGCGGCTCATAGGGCGGCAAACCGGACTCCAGCATCGGATAATCGAGACCCTGCATTTCCCAGGTGACGATGCCGTCCTTGACGTGAATCATCCACGTGCAACTGCCGGTGCAATTCACGCCGTGCGTGCTGCGCACCACCTTGTCGTGCTGCCAGCGGTTGCGATAAAATTCTTCCCAGCCGCGATCCTTCGCGTCTTCCTCGTCCCGAATCCAGGGATTGCTGTTGGCGCTGTCTTTCATGAGTCAGGACTCCATTTCCATTGATGAACGTCGTAGCGGAATACGGTTGAGCGCGGGATTACACCGCATCGTGACCCGCCCTGCGGCGCATGCGTTCCACCAGCGCGCGTCGCACGCTCCTGAATCGCTTGCTCCATATCACATCGAAGAGGCCGAGCACGAGTATCACACCTCCGAGGCCGAAGAGCAGAAAATTCAAACGCGCCGTGGAGGTGTCCGCCGGATTGCGCTGCAGCGTGTTCTCGAAATAGGCGACGAGTGAACGAATCTCCCCCTCCGTAAGCGGCGTCTGCTTGAACACCGCCTGCATGGTGGGTGTGGCGGGCGCGGCCAGCCAGGTGCTCAGATTTTTACGATTCTGATAGCGCTCGAATACCGTGGTCAAGTCTGGACCCAGCGTGCCGCCGCCGAGACCACCAATGCCTTGCACCGCATGGCAGCTCATGCAGGACGCGGCGCCGTTGCTCAGACGAACGTCTCCGTTGAACAACTTGCGTCCCGCCGCCACATCGGCAGCGGTAAAGGGACGGTCGTCCACCTGCACGCCCTTGAATTCCGACGCTTCCAGCGCTGATTCCTTTTCGATCAGCGCGTACAATTCCTCGGCGCGGGCCCGCGTCACCGTGGGCAGCGTGGGCATCATCACACCACGAAACTCCTGCAGCAATTGCCGCGCGGTCGCGTCACCCTTGTCTATCATGGCCTTCGGATCCATCATGAAGGACAGCGTCCACTCCTTTTCGCGGCGCTTGTGCACGTCCTTCAGATCGGGACCCGTGAGCGGACCGCCGCCAATGCTGTGGCAGCTCATGCAGTTCTGCCGGAAAAACGTCGCCGCGTCTTGCGCCGCACCGTACTCGCTCAGGAGCAGAACGGCCGCTGCCGCAAGCAGCGCGTGGAGGATAACGCATCGTGGATGGAAGTTCGAACAAGTACGATGTGACGGCATGCCTGACACCTGTCTGTGCATTGATAGAGCATATCAATGCACAGACTGTGCCAACACTCCGGGCTGCACCCAAATCCCTCAATAACCATGCGATTTAGACAAACAGCGCCATCCCCCATCCTCTCCCAACCCCGCCGCTGTAAACTCCCGTATGCGGCATTTCCAGGCGCTTCCTTCAATACGCGGCGATTTTCCACGATTCGCCACTGTATACCGAAGTATGCAGCATCGGAGCGCCCTGCCAACGCGGAGACGCAGAGGGGATTTTAACGCAGAGGCGCAGAGTTGCAAAGGCGCAGAGGGACATTTAACGCAGAGGCGCCCCTTCGACTACGCTCAGGAGTTGCAAAGGCGCAGAGGGACATTTAACGCAGAGGCGCAGAGTTGCAAAGGCGCAGAGGGACATTTAACGCAGAGGCGCAGTGTTGCAAAGGCGCAGAGATACATTTAACGCAGAGGCGCAGAGTTGCAAAGGCGCAGAGGGACATTTAACGCAGAGGCGCAGAGTTGCAGAGGCGCAGAGGGACATTTAACGCAGAGGCGCAGAGTTGCAAAGGCGCAGAGGGACATTTAACGCATAGGCGCAGAGTTGCAAAGGCGCAGAGGGAAATGATAGGGGGAGATATCGCCGAAACCTCGATCATGATGTTGGTGGCGGAATGATCCATCCCGATCGTTTCAGAATGAACCTAGCCACATCAGACCTAAAAAAAATTCCTCTGCGTCTCTGCATCTCTGCGACTCTGCGTTAAAATCTCCTCTGCGACTCTGCGTTAAAATCTCCTCGGCGTCTCTGCATCTCTGCGACTCTGCGTTAAAATCTCCTCTGCGACTCTGCATCTCTGCGACTTTGCGTTCAATTCCCCTCCCCTGCGGCTCCACCATAGTACCGTAGATTGGACTTGCCCGCCGCGTCTTTCCTGTACATGTTGCATAGTCTGTTCTTTTTTCAACAATGGGGAGTTGTCGTCATGCACGAAAACGATGTCAGCCAAATAATCGTAGATTGCGCCATCGAGGTACACAGAACACTGGGCGGTCCCGGTCTGCTTGAACGTGCGTACGAGGAACCTCTCGTCTGGGAGTTGGGGCGGGCGGGGATGAACGTCGAACGGCAGCTCGTTCTGCCGATCAGCTATAAGGGAACACCTCTCGAATCCAGTTTCCGCATCGACCTGCTGGTGAACAATCTCGTGCTTGTCGAGTGCAAGGCCGTTTCGCTATACAACGATATTTTCCAGGCGCAGGTATTGACCTATCTGCGCCTGATGAATCTGAAGCTGGGACTGGTCATCAACTTCGGTGAGAAGCTCGTGAAGGACGGAGTGCACCGCGTAGTAAACGGCCTCTAACCGCAGAGGCGCCGGGGAAAAGAGGGGAATGTAACGCAGAGACGCAAAGAAGCAGAGGCGCAGAGGAGAATGTAACGCAGCCCTTCGACTTCGCTCAGGGGCCGGCGCAGAGAGGCAGAGGCGCAGCGGAAAATGATAGGGGGAGATATCGCCGAAACCTCGATCATGATGTGGGTGTCGGAATGATCCATCCCGATCGTTTCAGAATGAACCCAGCCACATCAGACCTTAAAAAAATTCCTCCGCGTCTCTGCATCTCTGCGACTTTGCGTTAAAAATCCCCTCCTCCGCGTCTCTGCATCTCTGCGACTCTGCGTTAAAAATCTTCTCCTCCGCGTCTCTGCATCTCTGCGACTCTGCGTTAAAAATCCCCTCCTCTGCGTCTCTGCATCTCTGCGACTCTGCGTTAAAAATCTTCTCCTCTGCGTCTCTGCATCTCTGCGACTCTGCGTTAAAAATCTTCTCCTCTGCGTCTCTGCATCTCTGCGACTCTGCGTTAAAAATCCTCTCCTCTGCGTCTCTTCGTTCATTCCCTCCGCACGTAGCGAATCCTGCCTGGAATTTCCGCCGACAGATTCGCATAGGTACGCAAGGTCGCTTCAATGCCTTCCGGGGTGTGCCAGGTCGAATAGATCTCGAGCGTATCGTGCTCGTAGTCGAAATCCCGCAACAGGGTGAGTGCCGCACCCTCCATCGTCCGGGTTCGCGTATGCCGCAGCATGCCGATGAGCGTACGCAGATTCTCGTGATACTCCCGCACGCGGTCTTCATTCCTTCCGAGCAAGGCAAGTAATCTTTGATCGTGACGTAAACGGAATTGCATGGTGACTTCGATTAACACGTTGCGCCGAAACGAGTTACCCGGTGCGTGAAATGAAAAATCTACGGCTGTGTACAAATCCCACAGCGCTTTCAGTACCGCCATTCCTTCGTCCTTCTCCGAAACTAGGTTAAGCGCGTGTACGTCGTACGGACGAAAATAATTGTCGCCCAATATGTCCTCGAGACGTTTGCTGACGGTGTTCATGATTTTCTGGCCCCCGATAATTGCTCGTTTGCTGTACTCAGTCTCTTTATGCGCTTCGTATGCGCGTATCGTCTGCCTTCGGTCTCGCGAGCGGAGCGCTTACGATTCACTCTTCAACATTCCGCTGAGTGTGAGCATGGCGCAGGTCTTTTCGTCACGGGTCTGCCGCGATATCTCCACAAGCCCCTCTTCGACCAGTGCGCGTACTCCCTGCTCCACTTCCTCCGGCGTTCGGGTCTTCTTGAATGGCGCGGCTTTGAGCTCTTCCATGCTTACCTCCTCTTCACCTGAATCGCCAAGATGGACGATGACGGCCAGCAGTTCGATGGTATCGTTGTCCAGTTCCGATTCCAGATCCGATCGCATGTCGTCGTAGGCACTCAGGAAGTTCGTCGTGCGCGGGTCCAATACGCCGTACGACAGCGTGTCCAGATTTTCGATCAGAATGTCTTTCATTGTTTTCTCTCCTTGTGGTACTGTGAAAATTTGCGTGCGGTCACGGGATACCCTACGAAGCCACGCAGGGCGAAATGGTTCTCAACTCGTTTGCCGCAGCTCCTGAAACCGGCCGGATTGCGGCTGCGGCGAGTTTCAGATGCCGCACAACGCTTCGGGGACTTCCGTCCGGGGCCGTACTCCCCGCCGCGAGGGGGCTGCGAACGCATCATTCGCCACCTGCCCCATCGTCAATTCTCAGGGACGATTGAATGATAGATTTGCACCCACGGTGCATAACGGCTAAACAGATCGATGACGGTCGGGTCGTCGTCAAAAAAGCACTGTACGTGTTCGCAAACACTTATATGGACTTTTTGCCAGAGAAAGCGTTCGAGCCAGTCGAGTTGCTTCGGGGCCTCACCGAGCATTTCCTCTCCTGTCGGCAGCAGGATCAGCTTGGAATAGATGACGCCGTACCCGCGCAGTTCATCTTCCGTATGTTCCCGCACCGCGGAGCTTTTTGTGCGCGCCGAGATTATGAGCACCTTGCCGCCTTCTCTGTATACCGCTTTCGTAAGCATGCTGAAAAACTCCGGTGCTGCGGTTATCGTTCCGTCTATGTCGAGTCCTACGACCATGCGGGGGATGATATGCATTTTGTCTCTTTCTCCTTTTTCTCTTGCGCTTGAATCATTCCGTTGATCAGAATATGCCGTTAGTGTCGCTCAAACCTCGAGACTTTCGATAGTACTTCGACGTTGCGATGAGGTCATTGCCGGAAGCCCAGTGTTCTCGATGCTGTTTCAAACGATCCTTCCGCTTCACGCATACATGCCGTTTGCAGGTCGTTCATGCGGAGGACGTCTCCTCGAAGTGCGGCACTGCGCAGAGCCGCGGCGGCCGCTATGGCGATCTGCCCTCCCGAGAACGGCCATGCGGCGGCGAGATCTTCCAGACGGACATCGGAAGCACGGGGCACACCCTCGGGGATATGCGCTTCCCACAGCTCTCGCCGTACGGAAAGGTCCGGTCGCTGGAAGAGGATTTTTTCGTCAAAACGCCGGCTGAAGGCCTCGTCCATCGCTTCGGTGAAATTCGTCGTGGCGACGAGGACGCCCGGAAAGCTCTCCAGATTTTCCAGAAACAAGCTCTGCATCTGGCTGTACATCCGGTCCACGCTGTGACCGCTCTCAGCGATGCGATGGGTGAGAAACTGGTCGCATTCGTTCAGCAGCAACACGGGCGGTGCGGCTGCGGAGGCGCACAATTCGCGGTATTCGCTGAACAGGGCGGCGACATTCTGCTGGCTCTCGCCTACCCATTTGGACAGTATTCTGCTGATGTCTGTCACGAGCAAGGGGCGTCCGAGCGTGCCGGCCAGGCCCTCCGCGGCGAAGGTTTTACCCGTACCGGGCTCACCGCTGAACAACAGCAGCAGAGATTCCGTGGGCCGCGACGCGGTCACACCGCTCACACCCCAGGTCCGCAGGCGTTCCCGGACTTCGCCGCATACCCCCCGCGCAGCCGCGTCGAGGCGCAGATGCTCCGCCGCGTCGAGTTTCACCGCGGCGAGCGTGTGACGGGGTATACGGACATCGAACAGTCCGGAGTTGCTGACAAGCAGCGTAGCCGTTTCAGGTTCCTGCTCCGCTGTGACACGACGGAGCATCGCCGCGGGCATGGCGATATCGGGCGAGCCGAAGGCCATGGTGCGTACGGCGACGAAGCCGTGACGTAGCAGCGGCGAAGATGGCTCGAAGTGGCGGCGCAATTTCCAGCTTTCCGTCAGACTCGCGCTCAGACGCACCAGAACATCAGGGATGTCTATATAGGTATCCTTCATGCCCGCGAGCATGGCGGTGCCGATGATAAAGCGCTCGGTCTCGCCGAATCCGTGCTCGCGGATCAGACGTTCGAGCGGGATATCCGCGGTACTGCATGCTGTGCGGGAGAGCAGTTCACGGTACAGCGGATTCTCGGAAAGAGACGTCCTGGTCACGGAGCTTGCCCTTCGACGCGCGGGTCTCTGGCCGACCGCTTCGTCATACAGATTCTCCAGGAAACCGAGCCACGCGTCGAGATACTCGCCGTTGCTGGTAAAACCATCTCCGCTGTCGGTTGTCTCCTCTGCTTCTCTGTCAGGCGCAACTGAAGTTCCGCCGCATGATGGCGCGAGTACGAGTTCCAGGAGGTCCTGACGCAGATCGACATCCATGCGCATGACGCTGCCGCCGTTGTTCAGGGATACGAGTCCGCGCGCGACGAGCGCTCCCTCGCCGCTGAAATATCTGCGCAATTCGTACATGCTGAAAGGATCGCTGCCGAAGAACGGCGCGAGCTCACGAACTTCTATGCTGTCGCACGACAGTTCCTTGCGGCACAGCAGAAGCAGCATCTGCCAGTCCAGTTCACTCAGGCCTTCTCTGTTGCGCAGTTCCTCCAGCGGCAGCCGGCATGTGCTGTGCAGGGTGAGAATACCGATGCGGCGACGCATGCTTTCCGTCTCCGCGGGAGCGGAAGCGCCGCTCGTTCTGCCGGAGCGGCGACCCGAACGTCCGCCGGGATGCTGCTGCTGCAAAAAGTCGTAGAGCGCGTCAATGTAGGCGAAGCAGTCCCTGAAGTAGGCTCTGTTGTCCGCATACCCGGGAAATGCGGCGGCTTCTTCGCACTCAAGCAGGAGGGTGACGCTCAGGTTCCGCAGTGCCGCTCCGCTGAGCTCGGAGAAAGCGTCCGTCGGATCATCCGGATTTTTGAGCGCGATGAATCCTTTCTCCGCCAGGCGCGGCAGCACCACATCCCAACGGGGAGTACCCGGTGCGCGGCGCGAAAGCAGCGATATCAAATCGCACCCTTGTACCTCCAAAGCGCCTCGCCCGGTCTGATGGACGACAAGCGCCAGTGCGGCGATTTCCTCGTCGTTGCAGGGCTCGGGCAGGAGCTCCCGTACTCGTGCGAGCAACTTCCGTGAGAGGCGGCCGTTTTCCGCTTTGAGAGCTTCGGCCGCGCTGTCCAGTTCGTCGAAAAGCCGCTGTGTGTGTTCCATCGTGTACTCCGTACTCTGTATCGTGGTAATAACAAGATACGGGCGCAGAACGACAGAAGACGTCAAACTGTCAAACGGCTATGTTCGGTAGGTCCGGAAACGCCGGATGGGACGGGCTTGCAGGGCTTGCGCAGTGCGCCGGAGTACGCGCGTTTACCCTTTCCGGTACATTTTCGCCACGGCGGAAGCGGTCTTTCGGATCTCCCTGCGCAGCGTTGCGGGTTCGAGCACCTCGGCATGCGCACCCCAGCGCAGTATCCATGCGACCAGTTCGAGCGAAGGACCGACGCGCATGGAAAGAATTACGCCGCCGTCCTCGAGGGCTTCGATACGCTGACTGGCGTGCCACTGGCGATCCTCGACGGAGGGGCGCACCGTTGCGTCGAAGCGAATACGTACGTCCTCCGGCTTCTCATACCAGATGCCGAAATTTCCGGCAAGAAAGTTTTGGAGATTGAAGTCCGGGTCGCGTTCGAAGGTCTGGTCCAGCAGTTCCGCGGCTTTCATGCGGTTCATGGCCAGGTAAATCAGATTTCCGTAACGCGGTTGCTTCCCGACCACGTACAGCGCACCGCCGTAGAGCAGCAATGAATAGGGATGGAAAAGATAGCGTTTGTCGCGGTACTGCACGCGGCACACCCTGCCCGACAAAATGCCGCGAAACACGGCATGCAGCGCTTCGGCATAGCCGCCGGGCAGCGCCCTTCCGGGCTGATAGTTGTACACGTACTGTTCGCCGGTAAACGCCGAGGGGACAGCCAGCGCCCCGCTCGGGAGCAACTGCTCCAGCTTCGCGAATACCGCGTTGATATCCTCCCCTATCCGCGTACCCTGAAAAATGCCGGCGGATTGCGACAGCAACACCGCCGCGAGCGTTTCGTCCGCCGTGAGCGTCTCGGGAATATGGTCGAACGCCCGTTCGAGCGAATAGTGATATTCGTTATGCGCTCCCCTTCTGCTCACGATAGGAATATTGGCGGACGACAGATCGCTGAGCGTGCGCTGAATGGTGCGCCGCGTAATCTCGCCGTCGAAGAAATCGTACAGATCGTTCACAGTGACCTCGCGCTCCCTCGCGAGCTTCAGGAGAATGCGCAGCGAGCGCTGAAGCTTGGTATTGTCGGCCATGATCGCTCCTCGTGAGGATACAAAGGTACATGATCAGCACTAAGATCGACAATTTCCGTCAAACTGAGCAGCCGTCGGGCCCTGAGCGTAGCGAAGGGCAACTACCGTCGAAGGGCCAACGTCCGCGTTTTTACACTCTTCACAAGTACCGTCCGGATGCTGACATAAGCTTCGGCCGAGGCCCGGAAGCGAATCCGAGGCCTCTCCCCATCACGTAGAGACCTTGCATGCAACGTCTCTACATGATGGGGAGCCTTGAACTCTGCTCCAAACATCGTCCTCGGTGTTCTCCTTCTTCTAGCTCGGAGTAGCCGGCGTCAAATGCTGCGCAGGTACTCCCTGAGCCACTCAGTCCCAAATCTTCCGGAAACAGGATCGTATCCTTCTTCGGAGATCTCAGCCGCCGCCCGGTGCCCTCCTTCCACAGGCCTGAGACGTTCGCCGGATGGATAAAGGAGGGCTCCAGTGTGCGGGAGCGTTTGTGCGATTTGCCGGGGATTGCCTGAAGCGCGGCCGATGCATCAGGTGGTCAGCACAAACGCGTATTTCACATGGCGAACCGAGCAACGTTACGCGAACAAGTCAATCTTGTGTCTGAACCCATTACCAAAATGAATTGGAATGAGCCGTAAATATTGCAGTCTGCCGATGATGACGCCTGCGGGAGTCCTGAATTTTTCTGCGAACGAGCAGATCATTTTTTCTGTCAGCGGGGCTGATGCGACGATTTCCTGCAATTCGCTTTCAGGCAACAATATCCTTGCTGCAAAAGAATTGGCTTCGCTCTCTTTCTGTCGGTCAATGTCTGCGCCTTCAACATTTTCCAGGAAAATATCTTTCTTGCCATGCCAAATGATATGTGCCGCTTCATGAAAGAAGGTGAACCAAAAATGGTCGTTGGTTTTATATCTTCCCGAAAGCTGAATAATGGGTTTGTTATGAAACCAGCGCGTGGCGCCGCTTATGGGAGCTTTGGGCAAATTCTGTGTGAATACAACCGCCACACCGCATGCGGCACATATGCGTTGTAACTGTTGCGCAAAATCATCGGGCATCAGGAAGGCAAGTTCTTTTATTTCACTCAAGGCATTCCTGAAATTGCTTTTGTTAAACTCCGCCAATACAATTTCTTTTGCCTGTATCTCTCCTTTGCGCAGCCAGGCGGAAACAGCATGCGGACTTTGCGTATGTGCCAGAGAAACGCGAAAAGCTACCGAAACTTCCGCGTCAATGTAAATACGTTTCCATTCCCCGGCGGAGGCGACGGAAAAGAACTTCAACAAGCTCTCAACTAACAGGTTTTTCTTTCTGGTGTCGGGCAACCAGCCGTATTTTCGCATTGCTGCCACAGGAAATGCACTCAACCAGTCTTTTTCCTTTTCAAGTTCCGCCTGTTGCTGCAAGGCATACAGCTCCTTCCGGTATGACGTTTCTCTGTTCAGCCAAAAGCCGGCAGGAATACCCAGAACGTTCTCCAACTGAAAAGCGGTTGCGGTCGTAATCGGCTCTCGTCCTTTAATGATGTCGTTTATCTTCTCCTTGGGCCTTCCCATTCGCTCGGCAAGTTCGGCCTGGCTCATGCCAAGATAATCGAGATGCTCCTGAATGGTGTCGCCGGGAGGTGAAAGGAATGATGCTGCTATTTCAATGTTCGTTGCCATGACGTTTCGTTTTTCTGTCTGTTTTTCTAGTGATAGTCTTCGATGTCGTTAATCTGAATTTTGGTAATTTCTTCCCACTCCAATCCTCCATCATCTTTTTTGGGTATCGGGTTATGCTTCGGCTCAAAAACCATCCTGTAATTCGGAGACACATCTACCGCCAATTCACCTTTACGGTCGCCCGTCAGTTCGTGGCATCGCGCCGCCGGAAGCGTCCTCATGATCGCCAGCGTATCCGCAGCGGCCAATTCCTGAAGACGTTGATTCACTTTCCTGGCAAGCTGGCCATAATTTTTTAACAGCTCTTTAGGGTCGGTCAAGCGCTTTTCAAGGCTTCGGCTTTTGTAACTGATTTCCACTTCGCGGATCATAGTATTAACGATAAAGGTTAACAAAATTTAAGCATCCTCTCTGAAGAAAGCAAATCGGTCCAAGATTCTCTCGGAATACCAGCGATCCGAAACCGCTCAACCCTCTGCTGTTCACCTTGTCTCGGCTCGACTGTTATAACGAAGTCTGGGAGACGTCCGCCGGGGTACGGGCGCGTTAGCTCAATGTACCGGTGCCGCATGGTCGACGATTACCTCCACCTATGCCGGACCGATTCCTAAGTCTTGATTTTCTCTCTCGCGTTACAAGAATTTTCTTCGTACATTTCGTAGTAGTCTATCATTATTTGTGGGTTCCCCTTGATGTTTGAATCCGCCTTCGCGTCCGTTGCCGAGCTTGTGAGCACCTTCCAGGCCGGGGAAAAGTATTACCTCAGTCCCGCGTATCAGGAACAGGAAGCGCGCCGCGATTTCATCGACCGCTTCTTCACGGCGCTGGGCTGGGATGTGATGCATGAAACGCAGAAGGATCCCTACAAACAGGAAGTGAAAATCGAGAAAAAGCCGGACGTGCGCACGCAACGCCGGGCGGACTACGCCTTTTATCTCGCACCGGATTACCGCAATCCGGTGTTTTTCGTGGAGGCCAAGAAACCCTCGCGCAACCTGAAGAATGCCGACGATTACTTTCAGGCCGTGCGCTATGCCTCGAGCGCCAAAACGCCCATCGCGGTGCTGACGGATTTCGAGGAATTCCACATACTCGACGCGCGCTTCAAGCCGGATATCTCCACGATTTCGGGGCGGCTGGTCAAGCAATTCCATTACTCGCAGTATGCGGACAAGGACGCCTTCGCCGAACTGTACTATCTCTTCGGCCGCGAAGCGGTGGAGGGCGATGCGATATCGCGTTTCGTGGACGCCCTGCCCCGACCCAAAGCCGGAGCGGGCAAGCAGCAGCGCCTCGCGCTCGAAGACACACGCGAAATCGACGCCGCCTTTCTGGCCGAGCTGGACGACATGCGCCTCATCCTGGCGAAGGCGTTCAAGAAGCGCAACGAGGATTGGGACGGCGAGTTGCTCACCGAGGCCGTGCAGCGCTGCATAGACCGCATCGTGTTCATGCGCTTCCTGGAAGACAAGCTCATCGAACCCGATCTCGAAATCGGATCGCTGGGCAAGAAAAAAGGCGTGTGGGAGGAGTTTCTCGACACGTCGCGGCGCCTCAACGCCAAGTACAACGGCGTGGTGTTCCGCGCGCACAGCATAGACGTGCCGGCGTGCAAGGGTCCCGACGAAGCCGAGTTCGCCGCCGTGCTTGCGCGCTTTTCGCGGGCCGAGTCGCCGTACGATTTCAACGCCATTCCCATACACATACTCGGATCCATTTACGAGCGCTTTCTCGGCAAGGTGATACGCGCCACCGCCAAGCAGGCCAAGGTCGAAGAAAAGCCCGAAGTGCGCAAGGCCGGCGGAGTGTATTACACCCCCGAATTCATCGTGCGCTATATCGTGGACCGCACCGTGGGCGAAGTGATAAAAGATCGCACACCGGCGCAGATCGCGGGCATGCGTTTTGCGGATATCGCCTGCGGCAGCGGCTCCTTCCTGATCACCGTGTTCGATACGCTGCTGCGCTATCACACCGAATGGTACAACGCGCATCCCGACAAGGCGAAGAAAGACGGCTGCCACGAGCTGGACGGACGCTGGGTGCTTTCGCTGCGGCTCAAGCAGAACATACTCCGTAATTCCGTGTTCGGCGTGGATAAGGATGCGCAGGCTGTGGAGGTGACGCAGCTCTCGCTGTACCTCAAGCTGCTGGAGGACGAAAGCACCGCCACCGCCAACGAAATGCAGACGCTGTTTCACGAGAAAATCCTCCCCGATCTTTCGAAGAATATCATACCGGGGAATTCGCTCATCGAGTCGGACATACTCGACGGCAACTTGTTCAACGGCGACGAAGAGCGCGACCTCTACCCACTCGATTACCGCCTCGCCTTCCCCGAGGCCATGAAAAACGGCGGCTTCGATGTGGTGCTCGGCAATCCCCCCTACGTGCGTCAGGAGACGCTGGGTCCCGTGCAGAAGGGCTATTACAAGACGCATTACAAGGTGTATCACGGCGTGGCGGATCTCTACGCCTACTTCATCGAGCGGGCGGTGACGCTGCTCAGGCCCAAAGGACGCTTCGGATACATCGTGGCCAACAAATGGTTGCGGGCCAATTACGGCGCCCGCTGCGCGGCCTGGCTCAAGCAGCAGCATATAGAAGAAATCACCGATTTCGGCGATCTGCCCGTCTTCCCCGGCGTCACCACCTATCCCTGCCTGCTGTTTATCTCCAAAGATGAGCCCGCCGACAGCTTCGAGGCCGTAAAAATCGACACACTCAACTTCGAAGACCTGCACGAAGAGCGCCGCCGCCTCGCCTACACCGTGCGGCAAAGCACGCTCAGCGACGAAGGCTGGTCCCTCTCCGACGAGCACACACAGGCCCTGCTCGAAAAAATCCGCGCCGCCGGCATTCCGCTTTCCGAGTACGTCAAAGGCAAGATCTACTACGGCATCAAAACCGGCCTCAACGAAGCCTTCGTCATCGACGACGCCGTACGCGCGCAGCTCATCGCCGAGGACCCGCGCAGCGCCGAGTTGATTAAGCCCTTTCTGGCAGGGAGGGATATCAAGAGGTATGAGCCGTTGAAGAGCAACAAATGGCTGATCTTTACCCGACGCGGCATAAACATCAAGGATTATCCGGCCATCGAACGCCATCTAAAGCAGTTCAAGTCCCGCCTCATGCCCAAGCCAAAGAATTTCACTGGCACGAATTGGGAAGGCAGAAAACCCGGCAGCTACAAATGGTACGAGCTTCAGGATACGGTGGATTATTATGAGGAGTTTGAGAGGCCAAAGATCATCATTCCGGCCATTGTCCAGAAGGCATCGTACGCGTATGATGATCAAAGCTTTTACTCAAACGACAAGACCGCGATAATCCCGACAACCGATCTGTACCTTCTCGGCCTCTTGAACTCGAAAGTGCTCGACTTCTTCATGCACAGCATCTCCGCAACCAGGCAAGGTGGCTATTACGAGTACAAACCGATGTACGTCTCCCAACTCCCGATTGTCGTGCCCGACAAGGACGACAAACATGCGAATACGTTACGAGCTCAAATCGAGGACCTCGTGCGGCAGATGCTCGATGTGAGGAAGCGCCTTGCATCGGCTAAGACGGAGAAAGATAGGACGTACTACCAGTCGCGAGTCAGCTCGATCGAGCAGCGGATTGATGAGGTGGTGATGGAGATGTATGGGGTGAAGGAGATTTTTCCTAGTTGATAACAGGAAACGATTCAAATGTTTAAGTCACATAAGTCTTTGAGATGAATCTGTGAAAACAATTGCGATTTTGGTCCAAATAGCCGCCGTCATCTTCGCACCCATATTGGGAGCAGTAATACTGGATGCAAATCAGAGACATACAGTTTTATCACTATTCGACTCTCCATCTACATTCTCATTTTTTCTATTTTTTTCTGTCGGAGCAATAATAATCTCCTATCACCTTGGCAATTGGATTGGGTACCGCCGCATTTCAGCAGAAATATTAAACAGAGGAAAAGAGATAATACCGACATCGATATCTGAGAAAACGATTGAGATAAGCTCAACCGTTGAGCAAGTTGAGCGATACAGGCGTAAACTCAGAACACTAACAGCTAATGAAAAATCTCTCCTCACGCGGCATTTTACGAAACCAGATAGCAAATCTTCAGTCTTACCAAACGAAGATGATACTGTTCGATCTCTGTCACGAGCATCAGTTATACATGTAGTAAACGCAAGGTCAACGCACAACCAAAATGCTGAGTATTGGATTGCGGAATGGGCTTGGCAAATACTAAAAATGGAGCCTTATTTATTGCAACCCGAATCGCACAGACAGAAATCACCAAATAACCGTCCCTTCAAACGTAATAACCATTTAGACGGGCTGGACAATTTCTGAGTCAATCCAAAATTCGAAATAATGTTCTGAGGTTTTCAATGGCCATTTATTCCTACCTTGAACTCGCCTACGATGTTCTCAAAGCGTCGGAACAGCCTTTAACTTACCAGGAGATCTGGAATCTTGGTGTGGATAGGCGATTGGCGGACAAAATCAGGACAAAAGGCAAAACACCTTGGCAAAGTCTCGGCGCTCAACTTTACGTGGAGGTTCGGGACAATGAGGACTCCCGCTTCATAAAGGTCGGAAAACGGCCCGCGAGATTTTTCCTGAAAGAACGGGAAAGGGAACTGCAACCTGACTCTGTTGCCAAAATCGAAAAGGAAGAAGCAAAGAAGAAAGAAACGAAAACAACGTATCACGAGCGAGACCTCCATCCCCTTCTCACCTATTTCGCCTACGCCAATCCCACCTTCAACCGAGGCCGATCGATTTTAACGAAAACGATCTATCATGAGAAGTCGCAGCGATCAGGCTACAATGAGTGGGTTCATCCGGATATCGTTGGGTTCTACCTCCCTCTGGATGACTGGCGACCCGATGTGATCGAGTTTAACCGCTTGTCGGACAACAACTCCCTTCGACTGTTTTCGTTCGAGCTTAAGCGGAGTCTGACAAAAGGCAACTACAGAGAAGCATACTTTCAGGCCGTCTCCAATTCATCATGGGCACACGAGGGCTACCTGGTCGCCGCCGAGATCCTTCAGGACGACGAATTTCTTGCAGAACTCGAGCGACTTGCCTCCTCCTTCGGCATCGGCATCATACACCTAGACCCTACAGACATCGACAGCTCAAGCATTCTCTACCCAGCTCGAGGGAGGGCCATACTTGATTGGGAGACCATCAACAAGCTGTGTGAGCAAAACACAGATTTCGAGAAATTCTTGCAGGATGTGAAGATCGATTTCGAGTCGAAGCGGATTCACCGGGCTGAGTATGATGAGGTGGTGAAGGATATTCAGTATTACATCAAAGACAAGCTAAAGATCGAAGGGACCACCTAGAAATGAGCGACCTGCAAGCCATAGTGCGCATGCCCACTGTTCTGTTCTACGCGCAGACCTTCATAACCAATGTAATCGAATTCGACAACAAGCCCGCAGCATAATCTACCTTGATTATAGAATGATCAATTGCAAAACTATAAACGTAAACCGGAGGACTAGATGAGCTTCAAGGATATTTTCAATGCATCTTCGATTCGAAAGGAAAATGAAAGACTTCAAAAATTCATCGAAGAAGTCGGTGCAGGCGATGCACTTAAATTGAAAAGTAAAATCGAAGAGATGGAGATTGAGTTAAAAAGGATCTCAGAGAAAAACGTAATTCTCCAATCAGAGATGCATCAAATAGAGAAAGAGATTAGTCAGAAAAAATCAGAAATCATTGTTTTAGATGAAGAAATACTTCTTGAATCATTTGCGTTATACAAACCGAAATATGATTTCATGAGCAGCGATGAATACAAAGATCGTCTTACTGAATGTAGAGATAAGCAAAAAGATTTAATCAAATCTGGGATGGCTGTCCTGGCGAATGAAAGTTGGACCGTAAACAACAGCAAGGCCGAGGGTAAGAAAATGGTGAACGACATGAAAAAGCTCATCCTTCGGTCGTTCAACAATGAATGTGATTACTGTGTCGACAATGTCAAGTTCAACAACATGGATTCTCAGGAGAAAAGAATTGAGAAATCGTTCGAGACTTTGAACAAACTTGGACGAATTATGAATGCAAAGATAACCGACGCATATAAAAAATTAAAGTATGAGGAACTTTTCTTAGCTTTCGAGTATCAGCAGAAAAAACAAGAGGAGAAAGAAGAGCAAAAGCGTGTGCGTGAAGAATTACGGGAGCAGCAGAAATTGGAGCAGGAGATCAGGCAGGCAAGGGAAAGGATAGCAAAGGAAAAGAAGCACTTCAATCAAGCAATAAAGGACCTTGAAAAGAAGTTGAGTGAAGCGTCTGATGAATCCATGCGAAATCAGATACTTGAAAAACTCGAAGAGGTGAAAGGACAGTTCAATGAGCTTGAGAAAGAAGAAAAGGTCATTGACTATAGAGAACAGAATGCAAAAGCAGGATACGTGTACATTATCTCCAACATCGGCGCCTTCGGTGAGAATGTTTATAAAATTGGTATGACGCGAAGGCTTGAACCCATGGATCGAATCGATGAGCTGGGTGATGCATCTGTACCCTTCTCCTTTGACGTTCACGGCTTAATATTTTCCGATAATGCTCCGGCGCTAGAAGCAAAACTCCAGGAGCATTTCTACGAAGGACGGTTAAACAAGATGAATCATCGGAAGGAGTTTTACAGAGCGGATATTTTTGAAATCGAAAAGGTTGTTAAGGAGAATTACGATAAGGTGGTTGACATCGTGAAGGAAGCCCCAGCCGAGCAATATCGCGAAAGCATGAAACTTAATTGAGCACTCAGATACAGGTAATCCTTTTTACAAAACGACTAGGAGGGCAGACTCATGGCTGGTGGCGTAGGTATTTTACTTTGGCTCGCATTATGTGGCGCAGTTGCCGTATACGCTTCTAATAAAGGTCTTTCCGCTCTTGGGCTCTTCATGCTATCCTTCTTCTTTACTCCGCTTGTAGGTATCATTGTTGCGATTTCGAGCGAACCAGGTGGAAGCAAATCATCTATGAGCAAAGTTGGAAGTGGCGATCTCCGTCCTTGTGCAAAGTGTTCGAAAGGTCTACGACCGGAGGAAAGGGTTTGCAGGTATTGCGGCACAGACCTGTCCATAGTGTTCGATGAGGAAAAGAAGCAAATCGATTCATATATCTTAGCGGGCAAGAGTGCTCTAGATATAAGAAATGAAATGGGTTTATCTCCCACTGGCGTCGTTGCACGATTTAAGATACATTACGGAACTCACCTCATCAATGAGATCAAGGTGCAGGTGGGGGATACTCGCTGAGTGGAGTCAGGTCGTCACAAAACCAAGCTCGACATCAAATGGCGCGAAGACGAATCCGAATACGACATTGACAATCTCCCCGACCCCCGATATCATCACCGCGGAATTCATCGAGAATTTGGAAGTGGCACAGTAGAGCTTTAGATGGGTGGTGAAGAACCGATAGCACTATTCGTATCATTCTTCTCTTGGATACACACCTTTACACTGTCTTTATGACAGACATGGAGAAACGGGCATGTTCAATCGACTCATCGTAATTGGAATCGCGGTTATTGCGATCTCGTATCCGGTCCTATCACAAGAGCTTCAGGATACCTCGTCTTCTGGTGGTTCTATCGTGCGATGGTTGCACAGGCATGTCACGGAGCATCTTTGTGGTTATGATGTTCGATGCTTCTTTGGTAGGAAAAATCAAATTGATAGCATCCGCGCAGATGCGAGCCATGCTCCGAGTGAAGGATTGTACCTCGTTCCCGAACGGTTATACTACAAAGAAGGTGGTACGATCTCCCCTGAAAAGTATTCAGCATTGTCTACCTGTGATAAAATAGCTGGGAAGCCTATCTTAATCGGTACCTCTTTCCACTCATCGGGTGAAATGAGTTTCGAGGGTTATGTGAGTCCTACACGAGAGTTACTCGCTGGAGTTCAAAGCGCGGAGTTCATCAAGATTTCAAATTCTCGATTCCCGCATGGTCTCACAAAGCATCGATTTACTGCAAAAGATGTATCAATCGTTCAGTCACGTTTCCTACAAGAAGTTACGATTAGCAACTGCAAGTTCGACAATCTATACTTCCAAATCGACACACTCCTGTCGTCGTGGCACATCAAGAAGAGTAACGTTCAAAATTTGCTTCTACGCGAATTGACAGCAAACGGCAGCATCTCGATAAGTAATACAAAGATTGAGAAGAACCTTACTTAGGAAGATATTACCGCGCATCAAATAGTGATAGACGGCGGCACCTTCCAAAGTATTTTTATTAACCCGGCCATCATATAAAGTGCACTTCATGCAGCGTACCTGATCGACGGATGAGTAAAATATTTCATAACGCACTTTGGAGATTTGTTGAGCATCTGCATATGCGAAGAAATGGCGTCTTTCAGCTTTTGCTTGTCACGGATAGGCGGCTTCGAGTGCACGCCTGCCTTCAAATCACAATTGAGGTACTCGTCAGGATTCAGTTCGGGAGAATACGAGGGGAGGTAGAATATTTCGATTTCGTTGGAGTGCTCGATCAGCCACTCTTTGACAATCTTTGCATGGTGCATTTTAAGATTGTCCAAGATCAGGAAGATCTTACGCCCTTCTGCTCCACGTATCAAACGCTTCAGGAACTTGATGAACACCTGCGCGTTCAGTGTGCCATCGTAGATCATCCACCGAACCAAGCCCTGATTGGTCACTGTCGATATCATATTGACCGATGTGTACTTTGCCGACAGTCGGACGACGGGTGTACTACCCTTTGGTGCATAACTGCGACCATGCTGACTGTCACTGCGTACGCCAGTTTCGTCCCCCCAATGGATCTCGGCATTCTCTGCTTTTGCACGCTCCTGAATAGCGGGGTATTCCTCCTCAATCCAGGCACGCACCGCTTCTGGACGTTGCTCGTACGAGCGTTTTGTTGGCTTTTGGGGTGTAAATCCCCAGCGTTTGAGATAATGTCCGACGGTGCGAATAGGCATGGTGATTCCAAACCGGAGCTTAATCAGTTCCACGACAGCTTGACGCGTCCACAGGGCAAAACTGAGCTTGAGTTGATCAGGCATCTTATCAATGATGCAACGCTGGACTTCGTCTTCCTGCGCCTGGGTCAGCGTTCTGTTCATGCCCTCTTTAATGCCACGCTTTTTGGACTTGATTGCGCTTGCACCATGTTCTTCGTACTGCCGGCACCAAATGGAAACGCTATTCCTACTTGCATCGATGATTTGAGAAATTTCTGTGTACGTCATGCCCGTTTTGCGCAGACGGATCGCTTGCTTGCGCAATTGTTCCTGAGCCTCGGGAGACAGCGTTCGTGCATCTTGTTTTTCCATGATACCAATATACCATATTTCTCATTGAAAATCAAGATATTTAATGGCCGGGTTAATAATAGAGAGATGGAAGCTGATGTTCACAGATATATGAATAAGCACAAAATCGATTTAGCAGGAGAATTACGAGCAATGTATTAAAGTCATATATTTATTAACCCGGCAATCATATAAATTGCATTTCATGCCGCGTACCTAATCGAAGGGTGATAAAAATACTTCATGACACGCTTTGGTGATTTGTTGAGCATCTGCATATGCGAAGAAATAGCATTTTTCAACTTTTGTTTGTCACGGATCGGAGGCTTGGAGTGCACGCCCGCCTTCAAATCGCAATTGAGATACTCGTCAGGATTCAGCTCGGGAGAATACGAGGGGAGGTAGAATATTTCGATTTCGGCGGTATGCTCGGTCAGCTACTCTTTTACAATCTTTGCATGGTGCACTTTCAGATTGTCCAAGATCAGGAAGATCTTGCGCCCTTGTGCTCCGCGTACCAAACGCTTCAGGAACTTGATGAACACCTGTGCGTTCAGTGTGCCATCGTAGATCATCCACCGAACCAAGCCCTGATTGGTCACTGTCGATATCATGTTGACCGCTGTGTACTTTGCGGACAGCCGGACGACCGGCGTACTGCCTTTTGGTGCATAACTGCGATCATGCTGACTGTCGCTACGGACTCCCGTCTCGTCGCCCCAATGGATCTCGGCATTTTCTGCTTTCGCACGCTCTTGAATAGCGGGGTATTCCTCTTCAAGCCATGTGCGCACCTCTTCTGGACGTTGCTCGTACGAGCGTTTTGTTAGCTTTTGGGGTGTAAATCCCCAGCGTTTGAGATAATGTCCGACCGTGCGAATAGGCATCGTGATTCCAAACCGCAGCTTAATCAGTTCCACGACAGCTTGACGCGTCCACAGGGCAAAACTGAGCTTGAGTTGATCAGGCATCTTATCAATGATGCAACGCTGGACTTCGTCTTCCTGCGCCTGGGTCAGCGTTCTACTCATGCCCTCTTTAATACCACGCTTTTTAGACTTGATCGCGCCTGCACCATGTTCTTCGTACTGCCGACACCATATGGAAACGCTATTCCTACTTGCATCGATGATTTCAGAAATCTCTTTGTACGACATTCCCGTTTTGCGCAGACGGATCGCTTGCTTGCGCAATTGTTCCTGAGCCTCGGGGGAAAGCGTTCGTGCATCTTGTATTTCCGTGGTACCAATATACCATATTTTTTAACCAAAAACAAGATATTTAATGGCCGGGTTAATATTATAGCACAATGGAGATAAATAATCATTTTCAAATTCATGAGTATTCATAATTAATTAGACTAGCGATTAATAAACAATATATTTCCACTTTGTTGTTGGATTTCCTTTTTTATAGGATCCACCACTATGCTAGAAGCGGATACGCTTGGAATAACACTCCAACTGCTAAGTAATATCTTGTAAATAAAACCCGTCTGTGCAAAAAGTGAAGCATATGCATAAATGCTTGTTCCCTCTGTTACGATAGATATCGCATGCTTGTTAACTAAATCTTCTGGATATTTACCTTTGTCGGAGAATGATACAGATTGATTCGGGATGTTATCTGTCAATACAAATTCACGTATATTATCAAATTGAGACTGTAGGACAAAGCCGGGCCCGTACTTTAGAGCAGCATAATTCAATGCAATTTTCCCATAAGCTCTGTATATCTCAGTACTGACTTGGCCTTCAATATATACAATAAGTTTGCCATCTTCTAATAAGTTATTGTTCATTATCAAAGTAAAATCCTTAAAATTTTTCATTATACCATATTTTTCTAACTTGCGCTGGGCAATCCTCATTTCTACCTCAGAACCTGCGTAAACAGTAACAGAACCAGCTTCTTTGAATGTCTTTACTTTAGAACGAAAATATAAATAGTTAAATCTAGATATATCAGCAATTTTTATTAGCTCTATTTCTCCCATGCTACCTATCAATTTTATTTGTGGCAACAAATGAATAGAGAGCTTAGGACCAGCGATCGGTTCTACGTATAATCCTGCGAAATCGCCAAATTTGCGCTCTAGGGGAATTCGCTGACTAACGCGACTTTGCTTTACAAGGAATCTGCTCTTGTTCCTTCTGCCGGATTTTAGAAGTTCCAATCTCAACACAGATTCTCTGCTGTCATACGCCAGTACTCTATCAATTGTGCGACCGAAGAAACTATTGCATTCTTCGCATACACAATTAATTTGCAAGCTATTAGGACAGCCAAATGATCTTGGTATTACGTGTTCCAAGTTAAACTCCGATGTTGACTTTTCTCGCTTGCAGTAAATACATATCCGCATATCACGAACTCAGACATCCGTTAAGTAATATTGTTTGCATGAGACTTTATATTTTATTCATAGAAATTAATGACTTCCTCGGAGTAATTTATGTCCATAATTTAATTGCATACTATAAGCCAAAACCGTGGCACTTCTTGTATTTCTTCCCACTCCCGCAGATACAAAGATCGTTCCGACTCATACTCGGTATAAGCTTTCTTATTTCCTCAAGGGCCTGGATTCGCTTGTAGTGTACGTTTTTAAACTCTTCAGCTTCTACACCAATTAGTTCTATCTCCCCATGCATTTTCGCCCTATCGCCTCGATTCATAATCTCAAATTCTCGTGCCGCCATTGCTAATAAAGTATGTACAGCCGCGTGATCCATAAGAGCTAAACGGATATTATCAGTTTGCTTGTTTTCATATCGCATATTTCTGTCTCGTAGAAATAAAACGGTATTGCATCCGAATATTTTTGGAGTTAAATCAAGTAGAGTGCCATCCTCGCTTTCCCACATTGAATGGAATTCAGCCTCCACATAGACAGTGGGCAACTCCCAAATCAGCCAACCATATGCCGCGCAACCTCCTTTCTTCTCAATCCACTTTTCAACAATCGGGAAGCAGTCCATCCGTTCCCCATCCTTTACTGGCCTTACATCTACATAGATCGGCTCTTCACCAGGAACAATCTTCCTACAGAAACCAAGGATAGCGTCTGATATTAATAACGGCGTGTTTGGTGTAAGAATCATCGTAAGTCTCCTTGAATCATTTATAGAATTCGATGCTTTAATTCGAAAACATCCCGGAAACAGAAGAGATCAATGAGTAGAAAATTAGGCTTCTAGCCATCAGCTCGACGGCGCATAGAAGTAGATAGGCAGCAGCGGCAACAGGTTCTTGTCTTCATCGGATAACTTGAAGTAAAATTCCTGCCAGAGTGAGATCAGCCGATCGAGATCGATGAGCTCGACATGCACATGGGAACCGCGCGCCGTACTTTTGGACTCCGCAGTGAAACCGCCGCTCGCTACGAAAATTCCAACGTCACCATCCTTTTGCAGTAACCCCATGAGTTGCCGGATTTCGTGAACGCTCGAAGAGTTTTCTCGATGCTTGATTTGCACCTTGATCCGCGGTGTCGTCGTTCCAAGCGGATCACGGTACGCGATCACATCGATTCCACCGTCCTTCCCCTGCGGTGCAACAAACGGCGTGTAATACCCCATTCCTCTTAGTAACGCCGCGACGAGCTCCTGGAATTCGTAGGGGTTCTTCTGGTTGATCTGATGCTTCAATCCCTCGATGGCCAACTGTTCGATTTCATGAATCGTGGCTTCCTGGCTTTGCTCGCCATCGGAGGGTTCCTCACCCTCTGTGGATTCCGTGCCACGACTCTCCGCCTTCCACTTCCTGTACGCCGTATTTGCCGCCTCAAGCAGACCTTTGGGGCCAAGCTTCAATGCGGCCACGCCTTCGGGAGTAACGTACCACACGCCCTTTTTTTTGATCAGGAAGCCCGCTTTGATACAATCGATGCTGAAAAAATGAAGAATCGACTTCCAACGCGTATAGCCGGATTTTTCGTACGTCGCCTTGGCCCATTCATCAAGCTCTACACGCTTCTCGATCTCCGCCAGTACTTCCTTCCCGGGAAGCTCGCCACCGTTGTCCTTCAGAATGGTCAGCGCTGCGTGAATTACTCGAGATGCCAAGTCGCGTGATGGAGAGAGAGTTTCCTTTGCCATTGATTTCCCGCTGCCTGATTGATGGAAGTGTGAGAAAATACGTGTTATCTGAAATTCGCGCCGTGATTTCCGTCCCTGGGATGCTGCAATACGGATGTCAACGGATAATTCACTGCGATTCATGAAATTACAGGAAATGTCCGCGCAATGCAACATACCATCGCTCCCTTCACCAACAGATACAGACCGCTCCCAAAGTCTACCCCAGAGTTTTCAAACCTCCAGGGTATTCAGTCTTTCGATCAGATCGCCGCGTCGGAAGGTTGCCGAGAGCTGCTGCATGGAAATATCATCGCGCTCGCCGTAGAGGGAGCGCAGGGCCATTTCCACATCCGTGACCGAGGCCCGGAAATACTCCTCGCCGCGTTGTTCGATGAGTGTTTCCGCCATCGGGAAGTTGCGGTGGTCGAGGCCTTCAAGTGTGAGATTCAAATCCGTAAGCAGTCGCATGCCCATGCGCATGGCTATGAAACAGGAAGCGTATCTGACAAACAAGGGATCATCAGCAGTCGGTCTGCGGCGGTGATTCTCTGCAATGCGATATAACAACACAGCAACGATGGCTTGGGCGCCATTGAGAGTGTCGGTGAAGATTGCGGGATAGAGTTTTCCAAAATGCTCGCGCGTGAGGAATTTTGCCTGATGCGGGGCATGCCTCCATACAGCCAATATCGCCTCGGCGGCTGTACCGGAGGTAATATCAGTAGGCTTCGAAGCAGATTCCGTACGCTTCCTGCGGTAGGAAAAGCCGAGCGATTCGATACTTGCTTCCAATTGCCGTTGCCGTTCATCGTTTGAATGAAGGTCTTTCAGATCGACAGGATTCTGGCTGTTGGTTGCATGGGTGATCTGAAGCACGATGTCCTGATCATCTTTCGGCAGCTTGTATATGCGCACAAGCACCGACGCCTGCTCGGGAAGCGCGAGGTTCTTACGCTGCATCTCAGTCAGCGTTTTCAAAATCGTCATACAGGTTTGGCCACCGTTCACGATCTGGAGGTTTTCCACCTTGACCTGATAATCGCTTTGCTGCAAGGCGTTGTAGGAAAAGTCACTGCAGACGAAGGTCAACCCATTGTTGAAGAAATAGAAGTTGGCAGGTGTCTGGGATACAAGTGTATCACGTATGCCCAGGTTTACCCGATTGCCATGCAGACCGAGATAACGACGGACGTTCCTCTCCAGTAAGCGCTCGCCATGCTTGCGCATGAGGTCCGCCACTTCCGTGACCGGGATGCGTCCGATGCATACACGGCTGAATTTCATGTCCTCGAACACGGCATCTCCGGTGAGACGCAACAATTCATCAACCGGCTTACTGCTCTGGATCACGTTCACAAGCACGTCGTGGTTTACATGCTCCCAGGTGACCTGATCGCCAAGTCCACTTCTCAGGATAGCGTTTTGAGCGTTCTCATTCCATTTCAGGCCATTGTTGCAGGCAACAATGCGTACCCTCGGAATCGCGCCATCGCGGATCAGCGAGCGCGCTGCTTCCACCTTTACTTCCAGCCGCTCGTTGATAGCGCCAAGTGTAGCGGACGGGTCGAAAATGTATCGGACAGCGTTGATGAGGTCGTCAATGCCTTTCGCTTCGAAATTGGATGTACCCTCGAGGTTTGTCTTGTACTTCGCCTGAAAAAGTGTTACCGCAAATTCGCCATCCACCGCCTCTGTAAGATGCATGGCATCCACGCCGAAATCTCCCCCACCCTCTGTAAGGCAATCGAAAGTCTCATCCAGATCAAGATCGAGCATTGTCTGCACGCACAAGTACACGAAGGCCAGGGACTTCAGCCTGGTCTCGTCATTGATGCGCAGCTCCTGCTGTGCCCGTTCCCTGATCTCATCCATGAGTCCGGACAGCCTTTGATCAATGATTGACGCGTTGAGATTCATTTCGTAGCTCCTCTTCAAATTTCCCGCGACCACGAAGCACGGATCGATGTTCAGTATCATTGGAAATTGCAACCGGATCGCTTTGAATGCAAATCGGAGGCGGGGCGCGAAGCGCCATCTACTCGAATGATTGCCTATGCTGATCCTCGCGCGTCTTTAACCCGTAGCCGAACGGATGGCCCGCGCATGTACGCCAGTACCGATCTCTCTGTTAACAGATACGCGGCGCACTGCGGGTTACGGCACAGTTTTCAAACCTCCAGAGCGCGCAGTCTTTCGAGATCGTACGCGACAACTGTTTGTTATCGCCCTATGCGCGGCTATCCTTCAGAATCGCACACCAAACAGCCCCCCGTCTTCCGTGGCATCGTTCAACACCGTGTCGGGGACGTATTCCGAAAGGTTGAAGTCGGTGATGGTTTCTTTGAACGCATCGTCCTCGTTGATGGTAACGATGTACTGAAAGCCCAGCTCTGCCGCCGTTTCCGCGCCAACCTTCAGGGCGCTGATGAGCTGGCGGCCGTCCACTCCGTCGAAGAGATGGCTGTCGTGGATCAGGATGCCTGGCCCCATTCCCCGCCGGGCACACAAGCGCATGAGCATCTCTGCCCGCTCTCGTCGCTCTCATTCAATGGCTTCGGCGCAGAACTATGCGGTGGAGGAGGTGTCGTCAGCCTCAGGCTGAGGTTTTCTTATCGGGGGTGGGCCGTGCGTGCCCCCCATACTCACGTATGGGGTTAGAGGAGGTGTCGCCCTGCGGGCTGAGGAGATGAGATTGGTGCCGGACGCGTGAGCCCCACACTTACGTATGGGGTTTCGGGAAGTGTCGCCCTGCGGGCTTTTCTTATCGGGGGTGGGGCCGTGCGTGCCCCCATACTCACGTATGGGGTTAGAGGAGGTGTCGCCCTGCGGGCTTAAATACCTCTCCCCGCTCTCGTCGCTCTCGTCGATCTCAATAAATGGCTTCAACTCAAAGCTTCCGAGTAGCGCTCAAAAAATCTCTCGTCGCTCTCGTCGATCTCAATAAATGGCTTCAACTCAAAGCTTCCGAGTAGCGCTCAAAAAATCTCTCGCCGCTCTCGTCGTTCTCATTCAATGGCTTCAGCACAGAATCGGGAATCTTGAATCGTCCCACCTTCGCTCACTCTACCGTCGATGGTCCCGTGTAGCCACAATGCTTCGCGGGCAGGAAGTCGGTCCGGCTGGGTGGGGGTCGTTGTCAGAATTGTGTGGCATACGTTTCACGAAGAGCGTTTCACGTTTCGCGTGGGGATCGATGGCTCTGATGAAAATGTTTGAAAACCGCGCGCGACCTGGTCCCCCGCTCCCGGCTCTCTCCATACCTACCATACTTGGCTGCTGTGCTGAGATTCCGTGCAAGAGATACGGGATGGCGTGCCCTCCCGATGCATGGGAGCCAATCTTCAGGATTATTCCTCTCCTGTTTTTTTATTTTTGTTTTATTTTTTGAGCAGCTCTTGCTTTGTCGAGGCGTGCTTATTACGTTTACAATCTGTCTTGATATGTTTCTGCTTCAAGGTGCAAGTGTAACTGATTCCCGTGGGAGCATCGGGATAGGTGATTTCTCTCCTTGCGGCGAATACGCTTTTGTCCCCCTCACTTCGGCGCGAGCTTCGGTGATGGTGAATGTCGGCCTTATATTATGAATCAGCTTTTTACGTCTTACATGAAGAGTATGTGAGAGTCTGGACCGTAAACGGATGCGAGACTGTTGCGCTGGTGGTACCGTTTTGTTCCCCCGTTTCGCCTCGCACGCAGTCGACCCTCAGACGCACCTCCCAACCGTCCGGATATCTTGACTGCAAGTATTCATCCAGAGGTCAACCGAGGAGAATGGAAAAGAGTAACGACTCCGCATTCCTGTCAACACCCCGCTTGCCTGCATGACGAACGACCGGCAGGTTATCACCGTGTGGGTGCATCATCACGGTGGTTCAGGTACTGAACCATTGATGGAGCAGCTTACCAGCCGAGGGATACGGCTGGTCGAGCGCAGCCCTGAAACGGAGAGATTCGGCGGATTGTTCATCGTGGACGCGATCGACACGCAGGCGCTGGAACTCCTGCGCGCGTACTCGAAGGGCGGGCGTTCCCGCGTGTTCGCGCTCGGTATGGGCGGCGAGCTGCTTCGAAGCGAACATCTATGGGCCGTGCTTGCCTCCGGTGCTTCCGATGCCGGCAATTGGAATTCCGGTCTGCTAAAAGCGGAGGACCTGACGGAGCGCTTCCGCCGATGGGAGGACATCGAAACGATACTCCGATCGCCACTCGTCGCGAATAATCTCGTTGGTTCCTGTTCCTGTTGGCACATGTTCCTCCGTAGGGTTATCGAAGCAGCCTGCTATTCATGTTCCTCTATATTACTATCCGGCCAGAGCGGAACCGGGAAGGAACTGCTGGCGAGACTCATTCATACGCTCGACAGAAGAGAGGACAAAGGTGAACTTATCGTTCTTGATTGCACAACGATACAAGCCGAATTGTCAGGGAGCGAGTTTTTCGGGCATGAGAAAGGATCATTCACCGGCGCGATCTCGCGCAGAGACGGCGCGTTCGCGCTGGCCGATAAAGGGACCCTGTTTCTCGACGAAATCAGCGAATTACCGCTCCCCTTGCAGGCCAAATTGCTCCGCGTAATTCAGGAGGGATCATACAAACGCATCGGGGGGAATACTTGGCATGAGACGAATTTTCGACTTCTCTGCGCGACGAACCGGGATCTCGATCTTCTCATGGAGGAAGGTTTATTCCGGCGCGACCTCTATTACCGTATAGCCACCTGGACGGCAAACGTACCGCCTCTTTCTGATCGACGCGAGGACATACCGGAGTTGGTCAGGTACTTCGCACGTCAGCTCTGTGCTGACGGGAAGGATGTCTGTCTCGATGCGCCTGTCGAGCAGTACCTGTTCGAGCGCGTCTACCATGGCAACGTACGAGAACTGCGTCAGGTGATATCCCGCATCATGCTACGGCATGTCGGGGGCGGAGCGGTAACCGTCGGCACTCTCGATCCGGATGACGTACCGCGCGGCGACGCGAAACATACCAGCGGTACAACCGGCGGACTGGAAGATTCCGTGCGCCAGCTTCTCGTAAAAGGCACCGGGCTGAAGGAGATCGGGAAAATGGCTGAAAATGCCGCGTTGTCTATAGTTCTCGACGAAGAAAACGGCCGCCTTGGAGATGCAGCGATGCGGCTTGGCCTTACGCGTCGCGCTCTGGAGTTACGAAGGGCGGGAAACGGCCAAAGAAAACCGTTTAAAAAGAATGGAGGGCCTTGAGACGTTCTCCGCCACAGGATAGGTACCTCCGGCCATGCAACCAGGGATTCTGCAGTTCCAGGGTCGCGGAATTCCAATGGACTTGCAGAGACCCTGACTGCGGAGCGTGCCTCCGGACACGGGATATGAGGCTGAGGAAGTTTCCGCTCAGTATCCAATGTTCATCAGCTGCCGACAACTCCAGCGCACGAATCTTCGCAAGCTCCACGGCCGGATGCAACCAGGGCCCATCGGACCCGAAGAGTATTTTTCTTACACCGCATCTCCGCACCGCTTCCACGAGCAGGTCGAAGCGCCGAACGCCGGAAGTGTCCGTATAGATGTTCGGATGACGCTCCAGCTGATCCAGAAATGACCGTTGGGCCTTCCAATCGTCAGCGAAGCTCCCGAGATGGGGGATGATAAATAAAACCTTCGGATATTCTGTAGCCAGCAGTTCGATGTGCGCAACCTCCCCCATCACATCGTACAGGATTGGCAAATTGTACGCCTGCGCCACCTCGCATATTTCACGCGATATTCCTCCGTCATTGCGGTGGACTTTGATTCCCACAAAACCATATTCCCGGACCGCAACCGTGACCATGTGATACACCCTACCCCTGTCCCGATCGGGATGGACGAATGCAAATCCGTAGAATCGATCCGGTCGGCTCAGGACAACACGCCCGACATATCTGTTTGCCTCCGCGTAGTCCGAATGGAATGTCGCGAAAAGTACCGTTCTGTGAATCCCCGCCCGTGAAGCGCGCCGGAGATAGGTACGGATATCCGCAGTGGAATCCCAAGGCCCTGTCAGGCCGTCACCTTTTCCGACGTGGCAGTGGCAATCGATGATCATAGGCCATCGACCAGCATCATTCCCACCCCCATAACTCGCCCGGAAGTTCAAATTCTCGCTGATTCGTGAGGGTGTGCCTCCCATGATGATCGATCACCTTTCGCTCCGCGACGCGTAAGACCGCGTCGTTCGCTCCAGACATCTTCCTGAGCCGTACACGGTAGAACGACAACGGGATATTGAGATGGGTAAGGCACCAGGCATGTTGTTGAAGCCGTTGAGGGAGTGAGCGCGCTTTCCCGACGTATATCCTTTTGAAATTTGGCAGTGAGCCGCCTGAGCTTCGTTGGTAGATTTCGTAAATCCCCGGTGCGGGGGCACTTTTTATGACCTCCTCGAAACTCAGGAGGTCAGTAGTATATACGGGTAATTCGTCGCTTATTTCCTCGACCATGAAACGTTCGTTTTCGGTGATCGTCGTGTCTCGATACGAGAGTACGGCAAAATAGCCGGGTTTTTGAATGAATCCTTCCGAATCGATCGGGACACGGGTGCTTGACACGGAATCCCTCACATTACCTCCTACAGTGATGAGCGTACCAGGCTGGACTGCCACAACGATGTCGCAATGTGTCGGCATTCCGGCCGTGAGGTTGTCGTAGGTCGCACCGCTCCCGGCCCTGCGCCTGCATACGATATCACCGACTTGGGGTCTCGCTTCGCTCAGGCGAAAGGCCTTGAGTGGATTGGCGTTGTTCGTTATCCTGTTCTGCTTCGCGGCAAGCGTGTACACCGAATGAGAAGGAGAGTATTTGAATGTGTTCCCCGCCCCGGCGTGACGCATCACCCAGGAAATGAATGCGGCGCTCCAGGGTACTGCCGACCACCACGATGGAAGATGCGTTAGTGTTTCCGGCTTCAGTCCCGTTCCGATGAGCCAGTAATCGTACAGCACGGGGCGCATGCGGATGTCGCTCTCTTTCATGCTGCCATTTCCCCAACGCTGCAGTTCACCGAGCGCTATACTGCGGATACTCTTCGCCAGTGCGGAAATCGGCGTCCCGGGGGCAGGCAATACTGCTTGCGCCGGCGCCATTGAAGCGGATGTGGAGCCGGCGCCCGCCTTCGGAGGCTGAGCGCCGGCACGTATCAATGCTGCTTTCGTTCTCGCCCCCACGACACCGTCAGTAGCGATTCCCGCCATGTTTTGAAAACGACGAACGGCGTCGCGCGTACGGGGTCCCATGATCCCGTCGACCACCAGACGCAGTCCGAGAATCCGGTTCAATGATGCCTGCACCCAGCGAATATTCGGTACGCTTTTCCGGCTATATGTCGAGCCCACCTCATACTGCGATGTCGGCGACGGAACATACAGCTGATCTGCGGAGAATCTGCTCATTCTCATCGTAGCATCCGTTGGATTACAGAACTTTTTGCTGCTTCATGCGCTCACGAATGAGAATTGAAGGCAGAGTAGCGTTTACAGCACTGCTCGTAATGTTGGCGTTCACTGCGCTGTTCGTCAGATCAACACCTGTCACAGCGCGGTAGGCGTGGATGTACCCCTGAATTTCATTTCTCCAGAACCGCACCCAGTTTTTAGCGGAATCGGCCTCAGAGATGTCGTTCCAGTTGCCGAACCGAATACCCAGAAGAAGTTGTTCGCCAAAAACACCGAGATCGCGGTAATGCATGACAGGGGTGTCTGACCAACCATACAGTTTTTTTATACTGTCCACCTGCCTCATCCATTCTTCAGGGTAAGCCACCATCGTCCTGCCAGGCAGGAAAGTTTTGATTTCCGGTCTCGCAAGCATCCACTGCTGTATGAGCATCTCGACGCGTGCCGTCCATGGCAGATCGCCGTACTGATTGTGTCCGCCCTCTGTCAGTATGAGATGTGTCTCCTTCAGAGCATTCAATACGGGAAATCCATCCGAGATAACAGTCGTATTGTCGTCCTGCTTGAAGAAGGCTGCACAACGATTGAGCAGGTTATGGAATGATTCGAGAAACTTTGAGCGGGAATCAGCGGAGCGGAGCGGCGGAACCGCGCGTCCTTCGAGTCGTAATCCGTACTGATGATCGTACTCATAGGCGCGCCGGAGAATTGTCAGCCGGTGCTGCTCGTCCTGAATATAGTCCCACAGGATGTTGTTCAATGGGCGGAGAGGGTCCATCTCCAGGTGTGCGAGTGGATCTCGTGAGGAACCCGCCCGCACATTCTGAAAACGCCGGCTTATGGCATTTACGCTCTGCACCAGCATCCCTTCCTCGTGCCAGTAGGACCAGATCAGCTCCAACATACAGGGATTTGTGAGCTGTGTTTCCAGAATCCCATAACAGGACGAAACTTCGCCTGCCTGTTTCAGAGGTATCCCTTTAAGAGCATTGATGATAGAACTCAGATAGGGCAACGTGTACCCTCGTGACTGCTCGCTGATCTTATGAAGGTATTTCTCCTTCGCTTCAGCGAGCACCTCAACCGAGACACCTCTGAAAGCCCTCCGCTTGACCATCCGATCACTCTCTTCCGCTGTTTGGTGCTGGTCGTCGAAGGATTTGACCAATTCACCGCACTCCTGCTTAAGAAAGAGTTCGGCTGCGACTTTGACCAGCCCGTAGTTCGTAACCTTAAGAGGCTTCGTCTGATCCGCGATCTTCTTAAGGTATTCAGCAGCATCTTCCGTATTACGTTTCATTTCCAGTTCGCAGAGTACATTGTGCATGAACTCATCAAACTTTTTAAATCCCACCGCTGCGGTGCGATTCTTGATCATGACCCATAATGCCTGATCAGATGTGACAGGAGTATCCGTTTTCGTCAGACTTACCTGGACAGGTTCGACGTTGGACATTATCTCCTTCACAAATGCATCCGCTGGTGTGGCTGTTGCGAGATCGATGATGGTGTCATTGCTCATCGAAGGCTCTTGAGCTTTGGGGTCGGTGCGCTGTGTGGGTGGAGAAGTGTCCTTCACAACCTGTTTTATTCTTCTAGCCATTGATAGCTCCAGCTTTATTGTGATGATGAAGTCTTATTGGGCATGCTGTTCCTTTCTTTGCCCAAACGGCTAACGATGCCGAGATGAGTGAACTCTCGCGCCCTGCTGACAGATTTCCGTTGGCCTTGTTTTGACCGATTACCGCAAGAAATCTGGTCGGTGAGTTGAGGATCATTTTTTCTATTTCCATCCTCGTCTTTGGTTTCCGAGACAACGCTTCCGGAGTTCGGTCAGGTGCGGCCGAGATGTCGGCGATTGAAGCACCACCGAGAATTCTCGGTCGGTGTTGAAGTATCAGATCTACGAAAGTAGGCATCGTCTCAGAAAGGAGATCGATGACATGCCGTACTTTTTTCGTCGCTCCAGTCGGGGGGTACACGTTGTGCCATAAAGACTGCATCCTCCTCCATTGTGGATGGGGATATAACCCGTTACCCAGTGCTGCGCTTAAAACGACCCGTATCCACGGCATGGGATGAGGATCAAGAGGGTTGAAGCGGAAAATGAGAGGGGATGGTAGACTTACCACTGTCATCAGTCCCATCGTCGCTCCAATACCGATCTTCCCGACCGCCCAGAGATCCGGGAGTATCTCGGAAATCCAGCGCTCCCACAGAATCCACGCGGGCAGCTCCGGCCCCCCCTTTTTCTGCATGCCTCTGAGCGTTGGTCGAATCGAGTCCACGAGCCCCAGTAACGCAGATACCTGATGCCCTGCTTCATGGACAAGCGACGCGGCGATCCCGCTGCCGACCATGCGCTCCCGTGGGATGCGTATGAACGCGACCGGATTCCGGCTGCCACCAGGCAAAGGCGTGTGAAGACGACGGATTGCCGCACCGATCCCCCGATCCAGATAACACATGGCGGGAGGAATGGGATACAAAAATCCGGGTACTTTCATTGCATCCTGTGCAAGCACATCGAGTCCGGCGAGCCACACACCATTCATCAATTCACTCCGTTGCGTGATAGCATCGGAGAAATGATCGACCTGGCTCATCATCCAATCGTACTTCATCCGGAGCATAGCGTATCGATGCTGTACAGCTTCCGCCGGTACGCCAGAAATCGCGTCGCTTGAAAGCCAATCGATAAAGCGCTCTATGGAATCTCGGACATGCAGCTTGATACGCCTGAGATGCTCATCGATGATCGGAAGCACTCCCGGAAGTGGCGCGGCTGCTGGGACCATGGTCTCGGTAAGCGAGAATGGTCGCACCTGATAGAGCCGTGCGAGTAACCCGGAGGCCTCGAGTGCCAGATACCGTCGTGCACAGGAGGTATCGATCACGATCAGACTCCGAAAAGGATTATCCTGTTGCCGCGGCGGATCCATTTACCGGTGAGGTGCCCTTGCGAAGCGACTCGGCCTAACTGTTGACGCACCAGACCAGGAATATAGCGTTTAGCAGCGGCCTGGACGGCTGAGGTAACTGCTGCGGGACTTGGCCTTGGGGAGGAAAGAGCATTTTTCGTCGTTGCACCCGCAAATTTCACGAAGCGGCGAGCGACCTCGAATTCCTGATCCTCCTGGCTCATGCCGGCTACCTCCATCTCGAAGAGATTGGTGGCCGCAGACGCGAGCTTCCCGCCAATTGAGGCCCCGATGGGACCGCCGAAGAATCCACCCAGCGCTGATCCGGCGATGGGAAGTGCGGATTTGGCCGCGCTCTTCAGTACACCACCGAGCGCTTTCCCCACGGGTGACTTGACGAATTTTCCGACGCCCCGTCCCACACGCTTGATGAGTTTTCCGAGGAACTGGTCCAACTCCGCTTCATCCGTGATTTCGAGTAATTCGGATGCGAGTTCCATCTCCTCCACTTCGGAGAAAGGGCTTTCCGTATCAGTTTCCCCATAATATTCGTTGTCGAATTCGAACTCGAACGCATCCGTTTCGAACGCGTCTGTCTCCATCGTTAACTCTGCGAGTGTTCGATCGATGTCATGCATGGCTGCTCCTTGAATGATTTGAAAAATTAGTGGCAGATCATTCGGTAACTGCAAGCACCGTGCCAATCAAAAACAGTTCATTTTCGCGATATTCCGCGAAAGTGTTTTCGCATTTGGAGCATCGCAAATAGGACAGTGCGAAAAAATGTTCGCATACCCGCATTTCTTCACCTGCCTTGAGAACGACTTCCTCAGGTAACCTCTTCTGCTTCCATACTTACCAAGCACACGAACTCCCTGGCTGTGTGTAATAGAACCGCTGATTCGTGGGCAGACTCACGCGGGGAGCGGGAGGTACGGCTATCGACACCGTGGGTGGTCAATATTGCCGGTGATGTCGCTTCTCGATAGCGGTAGCAGATCAGTGCAGTATCCCTGCGCTAATATTACCCCCAAGCGGTTTGCTTCGCAGTCTGAACTTCTGGGTGGCATTACATGCCTGTGACCTCGTGGGGTGTATATCTGTTAACATTGTGCGGCCGTTCACCTCGGCTAACCTCAGTGGAGCACGTTCGCCTGAGGTCGGCGACTTTTTGGTCAAGACAATCAAGATTTTTCGAGCATCTCCCACTTGGCGCATGGACCCGAGGGTTATCGGAACGTGTATCCCCTCTATGCCTTTGCGTCTCCGCGTTGCTTTCCCCTCCCCTACGCGCCGCCCTAGTACATCGTGGACACGGGAGCGGTGATCACGGTGGGCGCCGGCCCCTTCGGCTTCGCTCAGGGACCGATGACTGGCCCGCGTCTACGGGCTGTCACGTTGCGGCACTGCGTCTGTGCGGTACGATGGCGTTCAGTTCTTTGTCGATGCGTCGATGTGTTTTTTCGAGATCGCACAAGGCCTGCGCCCGAAGCCAGTAGCCGTTCGAAAGTCCGAAATACCGGCACAGCCGCAGATCGGTATCCGCGGTGATGGCGCGTTTGCCGGATACAATCTCGCTAATGCGTTGCGCCGGTACGCCGATGTCTTTCGCCAGTCGGTATTGTGATAGACCCATGGGAAGCAGGAACTCCTCCAGCAGGAGATCTCCAGGGGTTACGGGGGGCAGCGAGTTCATGGCGTGTATCCTCAATGGTAATCAACAATTTCGACATCCGCGGCGCCGTGCTCCGTCCAGCGAAAACAGAGGCGCCATTGATCGTTTATCCTGATGCTGTGTGTTCCGACGCGTTCGCCTGCAAGCGCTTCCAGCCGGTTTCCCGGAGATACGCGCAATTCCTTCAACGACATCGCGATTTCCAGCTGGCGCAATTTTCTCCGTGCAACAGTTTCTATCGCTGTGAAACGGCGCACGCGGTATCCATGGGCGAGCTTTTCGGTTGCGTCACAGCGGAAGGAGACGATCATGTGGAATAATAACGTATCGCGTGATTATAGTCAAGCCGGAATGACGATCACGTTGCAAAACAGAGATCTCCCAACGGCTTCTGCCTGGTTTTCTTCCTGGCACACCGCCATGCGAGACGCGCTGCAAATCCTCTCCGCGCTTTCATTCAATGGCTTCGGTGCAGGGATCACAGAGCTCACAGAGGGGAACAGAGGGCACAGAGAGAGATTTTTATGACGCAGTCTCTCCGCACTCTCATTCGATGGCTTCAGCGCAGATCGGGAATAGTTAATCGGGAAGTGGGAATCGTTAATCGGGAATCGTTAAACGTAAGTATGCGCATCATTCGGAAAGGTGCTTGGTTGCTCTGCCAGCGAACGTTCGACTTCCGCCCAAAAACCTCTCCCCGCGTACGTCGCTCTCGTCGCTCTCATTCGATGGCTGCGGCGTAGGGTTCACGGAGGTCACAGAGGGAAACAGAGGACACAGAGGGATGTTTTGCAGTCGCCGCCTCCGTGCTCCTCCCCTCCGCGACTCTGTGCAGATCCTGAGCGAGGTTTCGCGGTCCCTGAGCGTAGGCTCAGCCACCACCGAAAGGCTGCATCTTCGCGGCTCAGTCTCCTCCCCTCCGCGACTCTGTGCAGATCCTGAGCGAGGTTTCGGCGGTCCCTGAGCGTAGGCTCAGCCGCCACCGAAAGGCTGCATCTTCGCGGCTCAGTCTCCTCCCCGCCGCGGCTCCACGCTCGGGACGGTGCCGGCGAAATGCATTGACAGCGGATGCGGCGTTGCGTAGCTTGTTTTTTCGTGCGCGACGGTTGTCGCGCGGGACGCATCGAAACAGGGAACGGCCGGCAGGGCGTGCGTGGTGCAGGGAAACGCGCCCGATCCATCGGAATGTTCGTCATCATCACGGCACAATTACGGGGAAAACTGATGCTGTATCAATCATCGAGAGCGCTTCAACTGCTGAGACTGGGAACGGGTATCGCGGACGCCACCTTCCGCGAGGGGCAGGAAGAAGCCATTCAACACATCGTGGAAGGTCACGGCCGTCTGCTCGTCGTGCAAAAAACGGGCTGGGGCAAAAGTTTCGTGTATTTTATCGCGGCGCGCATGCTGCGGGATGCCGGCCACGGTCCGGCGCTGCTCATTTCACCGCTGCTCGCGCTGATGCGCAATCAGATCGCAGCCGCCGAACGCATGGGTGTGCGCGCGGCGAGTATCAACAGCGACAATCAGGATGCCTGGACGGACATCGAGTCCCGTCTCGCGCGGGATGAGATCGATATCCTCCTCATCTCGCCCGAACGATTGGCCAACGAGTGGTTCCGCGCCAATGTGCTGGGTCCCGTCGCCGCGCGCATCGCGCTGCTGGTGATCGACGAGGCGCATTGCATTTCCGATTGGGGACACGACTTCCGTCCGCAGTATCGCCTGCTGGAGAGAATCGTGCGAACGCTGCCGCCGAATATGCGTCTGCTCGCCACAACCGCGACGGCGAACAATCGCGTCCTGGAGGACCTCGTCGCGGTGCTGGGTCCGGGGCTGGCGCTGTCCCGCGGCGATCTCAATCGCGCCTCGCTCTGTCTGCAAACGCTGCGGATCCCGGGACAGGCCGAGCGTCTCGCGTGGCTCGCGGAGCGCTTCGCGACGCTCGACGGTCATGGCATCGTGTACACGCTCACCGTCCGCGACGCGGGCCTGGTCGCCGACTGGCTGAAATCCCGCGGCTTCCCTGTGCACGCATACACGGGAGATACGGGTGAGCGCCGGGAGGAGCTCGAATGGGCGCTGCTGCGGAATGAGGTAAAAGCCCTCGTCGCCACCACCGCCCTGGGCATGGGCTACGACAAACCGGATCTCGCCTTTGTGATCCATTATCAGATGCCGTCCTCGGTGGTGGCGTATTACCAGCAGGTGGGCCGGGCGGGCCGCGCGCTGGACGCCGCGTACGGTGTGCTGCTCAGCGGCGAAGAAGACGACAGTATTAACGACTATTTCATCCGCAGCGCCTTCCCCACCCGCGAGGAAGTCGCCGAAGTGCTGCGCGCGCTGGAGCAAGCTCCCGACGGCCTCTCCGTGCCCGAGCTGCTGAGCCGGATAAACGTGAGCAAGGGTCGCGTGGAGAAAACTATGGCGCTGTTGTCGCTCGAGTCGCCGGCACCGATCGCCAGGCTCGGGAGCAAATGGCAGCTCACGGCCGCGACGCTCGGCGAAGCGTTCTGGGCACGCGCCGGGCGCCTGACGGCCTTGCGGCGCACGGAGCACGAGCAGATGCTGGAGTACCTGCGTCTCCCCTTCGGCGAGCATATGTCCTATCTCATCAGGGCGCTCGACGGCGATCCATGCAGCGTTGGCGCGCCTCCGCTGGCGCCCCTGCCGGAAAGTGTTGACCCGTTGTTGCTTCGAGCCGCCATCGCTTTTCTGCGCCGCAGCAGGCTGCCGTTCGAACAGCGGAAAAAATGGCCGGATGGCGGTCTGCCGCGCTATGCCGTCAAAGGCATGATCGCGGCCGCGCAACAGGCGCGTCCCGGAATGGCCCTGTGTCAGTGGGGCGACGCCGGATGGGGCGACGATGTGCGAAAAGGGAAATATCGCGACGGCCGCTTCGCCGACGCATTGGTCGCGGCAGCCGCAGCCATGGTTCGGGAATGGGATCCGCAGCCGGCGCCCGCGTGGGTGACCGGCATTCCCTCCCTCAGGCACCCCGATCTCGTAGCGGACTTCGCCGCACGTCTTGCCGCTGCGCTCGGCCTGCCGTATTATACAGTACTCGTACGGACCGACCACAGACCTGAACAGAAAACCATGGCAAACAGCACACAACAGGCGCGCAATGTGGACGGCGCTCTCGCCTGCAACGGCGTACCGATGCCCGAAGCGCCGGTCCTGCTGGTCGACGACATCGTGGATTCACGCTGGACCCTGACCGTGGCCGCGTGGCTCCTGCGCTCGCACGGGAGCGGCGACGTGTGGCCGATGGCGCTCGCGCGGGCGGGGTACGAGCAATGAACGGACCACTCTCCGACGATACCCAGGCCATTCTGCTCCTGACGGCGCCGTTGATCGCCGGCAGGTCCGCGACGTCAACGGAGCTACTCACACCGGGCGAATACAAACGCCTGGCCGCGGTTCTGCGCGACCTTCAGAGCACTCCGGCGGACCTGCTGACCTCGCGCGCAAGCGCGTTGACGGATGCCTGCGCGGCGGTTGTCGCCCCTGATCGCATGGGCCGCCTGCTGAGCAGGGGCTTTCTGCTGAGCCAGGTGGTCGAGCGCTGGCGGAATCGCGCGATCTGGATACTGGGTCATACCGATGAGGGCTATCCGCAGCGCTTCAGGGGTCGCCTGGGCGAGGATGCGCCACCGGTGCTCTACGGCTGCGGAGACGCGGACATCCTGGATTCCGGAGGTCTCGCCGTGGTTGGCTCGCGCAACGCGGAGGAAAAGCTCATTGACTTTACGATGGCTGTCGGAAGCTTAAGCGCCCGTGCCGGCAGAACACTGATTTCCGGCGGCGCCAGAGGCATTGATCAGGCGGCGATGCGCGGCGCATTGGAGGCAGGCGGAAGGGTCAGCGGTGTGCTCGCCGACAGCCTCGAACGCAGCACGATGCAGCGCGAGCACCGCAACGTGCTGCTCGACGGACGCATGGTGCTTATCTCGCCGTACGATCCCAATGCGGGCTTCAACGTCGGCAATGCCATGCAGCGCAACAAGCTGATCTACGCCCTGGCGGACGCGGCACTGGTGGTTTCGTCGGATCTGAAAAAAGGCGGCACCTGGGCCGGTGCCGCCGAGCAGCTGGATAAACGGAGATTCGTACCGGTTTTCGTGCGTTCCGCGGGAGAAGCCTCCGAAGGACTGACCGCCTTGCGCGCCAGGGGCGGGATTCCGTGGCCGGATCCCCGGGACGTCGACGACTTCGCCGCCATCTTCGACATACCACTCCCGCGACCGCAGGAGGGTACACAAGACACCCTTTTCGGTTTTCCGTAGAAGGGCACGGTAGGCGTGACGCCGGGTGCCGATCATCCTGAGGTAAATTTCGAAGCTTTCGTTCGGTGGAGTTAAACCGTTAAACGTTAAACGAGGGAGGGCTCTCTTTCTATGTGGGGCTGGCTCGCTCTGCTTACGGATGTTTGCGTTGGGCCTGAAATGCTCTCCCCGTTCTCATCGCTCTCATTCGATAGCATCGGTGCAAGGGTTCTTAAGGGGGAGAGGGTCGTTTGCGCTTGTAGCGCCGCGGCTTTATTTGATCGGCGTAATCCCCAGATCCCTGCAAATCTTTTACGCCAGGAGTTCTTTGATCTCCGAATGCCGGGGCACGGCTGAACGGGTATTCATTGTCGGATTCCACCACCACGAGTGTTTGCTTCCCTCCCGCAGCAATGCACACCTCTGGCTGCGAAGATAGCGCAGGAGGTCGCCTCTCTTCATACAGCTATTTTTTCGGTGCGGAAGCCACCGCCCGCTGCATTCAATGCGTCGCGGCGGTTGAATTCCAGCGCTTCCCGCAATGTCACCGCCAGGGTTTCCATCAGGTCTTCATAGCTGCTTTCCTGACAATTCACACCGGGAACTTCCTCGATCCATCCTATCCACCATTCACCGTCTTGCTTGACAACGGCGGTATATTCGTTCTTCATCAGTACATTCTCCTTGTTACCGTACCGTGGGATGGCGGTTGTTGGCACAAGCAGTCAGTTCCATCCCGTCAACCACCCGGCAATGTAGGAATTTTTTCGGGTCGCTGCGCACGCGAGCTGAGGTTGAGGGAGTGCCGCCCTCCGGGCATAAAAACCTCTCCATTATCTCTCAACATGGCTTCGGCAGAGAATCGGGGGAGTTAAACTGTTAAACGTGAAATGTTAAACGATGGGAGGGCCTGTAGAGTGGAGGGAGGGGCTGGTACGTTTTGATGGGTGGCAATGCGCCTTCGTTGCGGATAGAGGCCGTGCGAGCCGGTAAAACAAATAGCGATGTCACGAATCAACCCAGTTCCATCAGCCCTTCAAAAACTCCTCTGCGACACCCCTCCCCTGCCCCTCCCCTGCGTCTCTGCGCCTTGCATTTCGCGGTGTGCCACGTCGGCTTCAGGCTTTCTCGAAATTGCTGCGATCAATATTCAGGCGTTTCATCATTTTTTGTATGGCGGCGCGGGTGAGGCCGCATTCTTCGGCGGCGTGGGAGATGTTGCCGCCGGTGCGTCCGAGAATGTTTTCGAGGAACTGCCGTTGAAAATCGGCCAGCAGGCGCTGCTTGGCTTCTTCGTAGGTTATGGCGGGCGTGTGTCGCTGCGTAGCGGTCGCGGCGCTCGCGCCGTGGAGAAAGAAGTGATGCGGAAGCAGATCGGCTCCCCTGCCGAGTATCACGGCGCGCTGCGTGGCGTTTTCGAGTTCGCGCACATTCCCCGGCCAGCTGTACTGTCGCAAGGCGGTTGCGGCGTCGGCGGTGATGGCGAGAATGCTGGTACTTCCCGGCAGACACAATTGCGCGGCGCGTCGCACGAAATGGCGGGCTAATGGCAGTATGTCGGCTGGACGCTCGCGCAGAGGCGGTATGGTGACGTGAAACACGCCGAGCCGGTAGTACAAATCCTCACGGAACTGCCCGGCCTCAACCATCTTCCGTAAATCGCGGTTGCAGGCGGCGATGAGACGAAAATCCGTCGCCTCGTCGCTGCCGGAGCCCAGCGGACGGATAATTTTTTCCTGCAGTACGCGCAGCAGCTTGGACTGGAAAACCGGCGACATGGAGGCGATCTCGTCGAGGAAGAGCGTGCCGCCATGCGCGCGCCGCAGCATGCCTTCGTAATTCCTGTCCGCACCGGTAAACGCGCCGCGCCGGAAGCCGAAGAGCTCGGACTCGAGCAAGGTATCCGGCAGAGCCGCGCAGTTAACGGCCACGAAGGGCTTGGCGAAGCCGCTGCGGCGATGGATAGCCCGCGCGACGAGTTCCTTGCCCGTACCGCTTTCGCCGTTGATGAGAACGGGGACGTGCGTAGCGGCTACCTGTCGCACAAGCTCGAGAACGGCCAGCATGCCCGGATCCACTGCGATAATTCCCTCCTCGCTGGTGTCCTCCTGCACAGCCGTACGTGCGGCGAGAATGCGGCGGCCGCTCATGGCCACCGTCTGGAGGATTTCATCATTGTCGAAAGGCTTGGTGAGGAAGTTTGCGGCGCCGGCGTGCAGGCATTCCACCGCCAGCTCTATCGTTCCGAAGCCGGTGACGAGAATCACCTCCACAGCCGGATGCGTGGCTTTGATGTCGCGAAGCAAATCCACACCCGATCGTCCGGGCATGCGGATATCGGAAATCACCAGATCCACGGGTGAGGACGCGAGCTGTGCCAGCGCTTCCTCGGCCGACGCCGCGGAAGCTATCACGGCGCCCGTGGGCGTGAGGAGGCGCGTCAGCCCCAGACGGAGATCCGGCTCATCGTCCACCACGAGAATGCGGAGGTTGGTGAGTATGTCCGCCGCCGCGCACATCAGTCCCTCCCTCTCACGACGGTCGGTGTTGCCGCTGCGCCCGTTCCGGGCGGCGAGGTATAGCCGGCGAGACCGGAGGAGGCCACGTCCGCGTCCAGCGTCAGTTCCGTGCGGACACGCGGGATGGCGACACGGAATACCGTCTCGCCCGGTCGTGAAGTCGCCAGCGCGAGGGTGCCGCCGAGCGTGGTGATGATACGGCGGGAAATGGACAAGCCCAGTCCCGTCCCCTTGCCGCTGGGTTTGGAGGTGAAGAAGGGTTCAAAAATACTGTGCTGATGCTCCAATGGAATTCCGGGTCCGTTATCCATGATATCCACCAGCAGGCCGGCGCTGTCGTTGTCTTCCCATCGCGTCCGCACGGTGATGCGTCCGCCTTCTTCATCGAGCGCCTGCAGGGCGTTCATGATCAGATTGACGAACACCTGACGCAGCCAGGTTTCGTCGCTGCGTACGACGGCGTCGCCGTTCATGAACTCCATATCGAAGCAGACATTTCCCTTTTCATACAGTGGACGCAGAAAACGGACAACATCAACGAGTACTTCATGCAGGTCGGTTTCCTCCTCGCCCGCTGCCTCGCCGCGTCCGTAGCTGAGCAGGTAGCGAATGGTGCGCTTGCAACTTTCGGTGTTGCGGAGAATGACGTCGAGATGCTCGGAATAGGTCGCATCGTCTCGCAAATCGCTGCGCATCATTTGCGCGAACATGGAAATGGCGGCAAGGGGATTGTTCAGCTCATGCGCCATCACGGCGGAGACCTCGCCCAGCACAGCAAGGCGATCCTGATGCGCCTGCTTTTCGTCTATGCGCATGCGTTCGGTGACGTCGCGTCCCACGAGCACGGTGCCTTCGAGGCCCGCCATCGAGGCGATGCTCGAGGAAACGACTTCGTACACACGGTGGCCGACATCGAGCATGCAATCGCGCGCGGGCATGCGATGGTCCAGCAGGCATTGCCGGCAGTCGCGTTCGCCGGGTCGTCCGCAGGCGCAGCGCCGGGGTGCCAGCGGCAGCTGTGCGTCGCGCAGGTACTCGAGCAGCGGCGCCGCCGCGTTGTTATGCATGATCAGTGTCGCATCGCGGTCGAAGTACAGCACGGCATCGTCCATGGAATGCACGACGGTATTGAGCAAATCGCGTTCGATACTGAGCGCTTTACGCTGCTCGTCCAGTTGCCGGGCGGTATTGCGCAGACGGGTGGTGCGTTCTTCTGTTGCGGCTGCCATGAGGTTGAAGGAGCGGGCTACATCGCCGATTTCATCCTCCCCGCTGTCGTCCACATGGATGGTAAAATCGCCGGCCGTCATGGCGCGGGCGGCGTCCCCGAGCGCCGCGAGAGGTTTGATGAGGAAGCGCACGGGGAAATACAGGAGAATGAGCGACACGAGAGCTATGAGCACGCCGGCGCCGAGAAAGCTGCTCTGCAAGCCGGACACCGGGAGCATGGCTCTGTGCGCATCCACGGCCACATGGACGCGCCATCCGTACGAACCTATTGCGTGCTCCCGCATGATGGCGGGCGACGGTGCCGCGGCAGCAACGGAAGCGACGTCCCGCATCGCGAAGGATGCCGCATCGGCCTCCTCCCCCGGGGCGTTGCCGGCATGGCCTCCCGGTGCGGTTCCGCTTGCCGGGGTGAGCACGAAACGGCCGCCGCGCTGATCCGAAAGCGTGACGATGTGTTCGGAGAGCATTCCTGTGGCGCGAGCCGTATCCATGCCGGAGAGGTTGCCCACGAGTCGCCGTAGATCAATCCAGAAACACAAGGTACCGATGCGTGTACCACCGCCGAGATTGCGAACCGGTGTACTTATCGCGAAATGCCGGTTATCGCCGTCTCCCGACTCCACGAAGCTGCTGTACCAGAGTGTGTCGTGCCGGAGTAAATCCCGGGTGACACCGGCGGGAATGCGCCTATCCGCATCGCGTACCGAGGCCAGTATGTTTCCTTCGGGACCCAGCAGCAGCAGATCGGTCAGAGCGGAAATGAGAGGAAATTTATTGCGTGCGAGATGCGCGGCGAGATGTTCGTGCACGACGTCTCCTTGCGCATTGCCCGCGAGGCCGTTGACCGCGAGCAGTGTTTCCATTTGCGCACGGATGTACCCGTCGGAAGCGAAGTCCTCCGCGCGACGTCCCATGAGATGCAGCGTGGCGGACAGTTCGTGCGCCAGTCCGGCGCTCTCCGCGGCGATGCGCAGATTTATCTCGCTTTCCAGCGCCGAGCCCGCGGAGACGGAAATGAGATATCCCCCGACGCCGAACGCGAACAGGCAGATACCTACGAAGGCCCCAGTCAGCTTGTACTTGATCTGAACATGTGACAGTGGATCGCGCAACGTCGTATCCTTTCAGCGATCATAATCATCGAGTCTTTTGTCGATTTTAATATACGACGGTGATTGGAGCTTGTCAAGTGGCGGAGAAATCAAGGTGAATCGTTCAATGTGAATCGTTAATCGTTAAACGTGGCTCGTGAGTCGTGAATCGTTGCAGGTCAAGGACCCTTCACCAACCCGAGTGTCGCCCTTCGGGCTGATGGCGAATGTGCTGTGCGCGTGCCCCCTCAGCTGAAGCTGGTGGCTAGAGGAAGTGTCGCCCTTCGGGCTGGGGACGTCATCGCTGGGTGCGGAAGTCCCCCAACTGCCGTTGGGGGATACAGGAAGAGTCGCCCTTCGGGCTCTTCACACTTCACCCTTCACCCTTTACCTCCCTCGTGTCGCCCTTCGGGCTGATGGCGGATGTGCTGTGCGCGTGCCCCCCCAGCTGAAGCTGGGGGTTAGAGGAAGTGTCGCCCTTCGGGCTCTTCACCCTTTACCCTTCACCCTTTACCTCCCCGTGTCGCCCTTCGGGCTCTTCACCCTGGAGTGTCCCGAAGAAATTGCACAGAGAGTTCCCCCCGGTTACCTTTTCAAAAATCACCGGAGACTCTGTCATGGTAAAACGAACCCACAAGAAATATGATGCTGCATTCAAACGATCCGTGATCGAGTTGGCTGACAGCACCGATCGACCCGACTCCGCGCTTGAGGAGGAGTTCGACCTCTATGATGGTGCGATACGCACCTGGCGCCGTCAGCTTCTGACACAGAAGTCAGAGGCCTTTCCCGGCAACGGAAATCTTCCCGCCAGTGATTCTGAACTGCATCGTCTTCGTCGAGAGAACGAGATTCTCCGTCAGGAGCGCGAAATATTAAAAAAAGCAGTGGCCATCTTCTCGCTACCCACGAAGCCCGGTTCCGGTTTATGAACGCATATCGGAACGAGTTTAGCATCGAAAGGATGGCCAGCGTGCTCAACGTATCGTGCTCAGGCTATTATGCATGGCGTCGTCGTGGCGAGCATGCACGCGCCGAGCGCACCGCAGCCTTCGATATGGCGGTCCGGGAGGAATTCCTGCGCAGGAAATCCAGCTACGGCGTACGTCGTCTCGTCAAAGCATTACGCAAGCGCGGTTTCGCGTGCGGGCGGAGCCGCGTGGCGGCCAGCATGCGTCGGCAGGGATTGAAGGTCAAGCATCGTCGCCGTTTCATTACCACGACAGATTCGAAGCATTCGTATACTGTCTCGCCAAATATGCTCGAACGCCAGTTTTCGGTCGATGCACCTGATACGGTGTGGGTGAGTGATATCACGTATTTGCGCAGCACCTCCGGATGGTTGTACTTGTGCGTGTTTATCGACCTGTTTTCCCGGAAGATCGTCGGCTGGGAGGTCAGCACATCGTTGCGCCATACAATGGTTGTGACCGCGTTCAAACGCGCGGCTTGGACGCGAAGCATACGTGCGGGGCTTATCGTGCATTCTGATCGCGGTGTGCAATACTGCTGCGAGGGATTCCGCAGTGCCCTGCGCCCTTACGGCAGCATTCAGAGCATGAGCAGGAAGGGTGATTGCTGGGATAACGCCGTCGCCGAGTCATTTTTTGCCACGTTGAAGAAGGAAATGCCGGAAGGACTTCTCTTCGCGTCGGTGACGGATGCCCGGCGATACCTCTTCGAGTACATTGAACTTGAATACAATAATCAGCGTCTGCACAGCACGCTGGGCTATCATACGCCGCAGGAACACGAGAATCTGTATTGGTCGAAGAAACGTCTCGGCAATGACATGGAGCAGGCGGCATGAAACGATATGAGCGAGAGCAAGGCGCGCAGCGAACCGCGCTGGCAGTCGGGGCGACTGGAGCCCCCAAGAGAGCTCAGGGCCGCCCCGGCGCCACCCCGCGGTTCCTCTGCGCGACTGCGAACGCGACCACTACAAGCACACTGTCATTTCAATCCGGGGGGAACTCACTGTCCATTTTTTGCGGTACACTCCACCCTTTACCCTTTACCCTTTACCTGCCCCGTGTCGCCCTTCGGGCTGATGGCGGATGTGCTGTGCGCGTGGCCCCTCAGCTGAAGCTGGGGGCTAGAGGAAGTGTCGCCCTTCGGGCTGGGGACGTCATCGCTGGGTGCGGAAGTCCCCCAACTGCCGTTGGGGGATACAGGAAGTGTCACCCTTCGGGCTCTTCACCCTTCACCCTTCACCCTTTACCTCCCCCGTGTCGCCCTTCCCCCCGGGCTGACGCCCGGGGTTAGAGGAAGTGTCGCCCTTCGGGCTCTTCACCCTTTACCCTTTACCCTTTACCTCCCCCGTGACGCCCTTCGGGCTCTTCACCCTTCACCCTTCACCCTTCACCCTTTACCTCCCCCGTGTCGCCCTTCGGGCCCTTCACCCTTCACCCTTCACCCTTCACCCTTTACCTCCCCGTGTCGCCCTTCACCCTTCACTCTTCCGGTTTTGCTCTTCCTCACGCAGGCGCTACATTGGAGTATCGTAACCGCTACCCGCAAGAGCATGAACCTGCATCAAGCCCTGACAGATTTGCTTTCCGCGCAGTCCTCGCGTCAAGCGATGCATGAGATCGTGCGGACAGCTGTGGAGCATGCGCGCGGGTACATTCGCTGGCTGGTATGGAATCGCGGGTACACGATCACCCCGCTCGGTATGTCTATGGACGATCTCGCGTATGATCTCATCGCCGAGCTCGTTTCGGATATTGACGGTCCGGAGTTGCGGCGCCTTCAGACCGCGATACACGACGTGATGCAGCGCGATCCGGGCGTGAGCCTGGAAGCGGCGTTCAAGGTCATCTGCTACCGTACGGTGCAAATTCATCTCGCCCGCCTGTTCATCGAAATCCATCCTGTGCGTGCGCGCCTGCTCCGGTCGCTGCGGCGTTTTGTAAAGGCGCAGAGCGGTCTGCAGCGCATCGAAAGTGTGAATGGTTTCTGGTACACGCGGGAGGACAGCGACGCGAAACTGGAACTGCCGCCGGCGCAACCTGATATGCTCGCGCAATTCGCCGCCACGGTGGGCGGACACCCGCATCCCGTGCACGCGGTGCTGCTGCAGTTGCTCGACGGACTCGCCGCCTATCCGGAATTGCGGCAGGCGGTGTTCGAGGACGACGTGCTCGACATCACATTGCGCATCATTCAGAGTGATCAGGTGGCGGCCACGCCCGAGACGGATAGTACGGACGGAGCCGAGCAGATAGACACGGATGCGGTGCTGCAATCCGTGCTCGGTGTGCTCGACGAGTTGCGGACCTGGGTGTACGACTCCTATGTGCGGCGGAACAAACTCCGCGAAGCCGAAGCGGATGTGATGCTTGCCGCTGTGCACGCCTACGTCAACGATCTCGCCGCAGGTCAGGATCACGGACACCTGTACTATCTTCAGCAGCGCATTCCGGGTTTGACACAGGAGGCGTACCGCGAGCGGTATCGAAACACCTACGAGTACATTGTGCGGCGTGTTTTCACCGCGGCACGACAAAGGCTTCAATGTATTCTTGAAGTGAAAGACTGACGGCCATTATGCCGAATCATCATCATATCGACGGAAGCGCGCATCTTGGCACCGCCCGGTTGCTGGATCTGGCGAACGCGAACGGCACGCATCCGCATCTGGACAACTGCGCGTTTTGCCGCGAACAGTACGAGGCGCTCATCGCCATCGCACGTTTCGTCGCTCCGGATGTCGACAGCGCGGTGGCGGATGGCGGCACGGGGTATCGCCTTGCAGCGCACAGCGAGACGGAGACGCAAGCCGAACTGCTGCTGCGGCAGACCTGGTACCTCGACGGCGGCAATGTGCTGCTGCGCGTTTTCGAGGAGCGCGCGCACGACCGCCTCGTGGCGTACGTCATCTGCGATCCGCAGCGCCTTCCCCTGCTCTCTTTCCGCTTCAGCGGCGTCGACGGTGTTTTTCATCCGGCACACGACGGCAGCTTCGTCATCGGCGGCAGCGACATTGACATCGAACCGATGACGGTTTCCATCGACATGTGAGGATCCTCTGTGAACGCGGACGATGCGCTCTCGTCGATGAGCACTCCCCTCGAGCTCGACCTCACAGCCCGCCATGCGACACGCCAGCTTCGCAGGACCACTTCCCCGCTGCGCCGCTTTGCTATACTGACCGATTTTTTCGCACAGACCGAACATCTTCCCGCAATCTGGACAGCGTCCTACTATCGAGCCCTGTACCCGGCACTCAGCGCCTGCGTTCGGCACGCGTATGTGCGCTGGGGCGCTCCGGCGCGCTGGTTGCGCACGCTCCGTATACTGGAACGTGTGCGCGAGAGTACGTGGGCCCGCGAAACGCCGGCTTTCGATGAGACGATAGAGACGGTACGGGAAAAATGCTGCGCCGCATTGGCATGCGTGGGCGCCGGGCGTGAGATGCATACACTGGTGCGGGAGTACGATTCCTCGCTCGCGGATGTGAGCGACGCGCTCCCGGCCCGGATGCTCAATGCCGTGACACTCGGTCAGAATCCTGTCGCGGTATTCATCTCAGAGTGTTATCCGATCGGGGACGCACCGCCCTTCCTCGTGGACGCGCAGGCATCGCTGGAAAGCGCCCTTGCGGATGCGGTCATGCCGGGTGTGCTGCTGGTGGATACCGGTGAGCCGGGGACACAGATCACCGGCGTCGTCCTGCATCCGGAAATCAGTATCACCCCGTCCGCGCAATGGCGGGCACAGTTCGGAAATCAGCTCGCGGAAGACGAGGGGAGCGCGCATCGCCAGCTGCGCACGGCACTCGAGGCGGCGCGCAGCACTGTGGAGAAACATTTCGCGACGGAGTTGCCGCCAAGGCGCGCTTCCGTGCACTTTCCCGATCAGCATGCCGCATATTCCGGGCAGTCTATGGGTCTGGCGGTCGCGCTCGCGCTCACGGAAAAGCTGCAGCAGCGCTTCAACCGGAAACAGCTCTGGGCGATGCAAACAGGGATCTGCTGCACTGGTGGCGTACACGAAGACGGGCGCGTGCTGCCCGTCGCGGAGGAATCGCTGAAGGCGAAGGTGGAGGCCGCGCTGTTTTCTCCGTGCGTGGCCCTGGTGCTGCACAGCGCTCTGCTGGAACGTGCGCAGGAACATCTCCAGACATTGCGCGTCTCCTGGCCCGGTGCGCGTCTCGCATTGTACGGGGTGACCTCGCTGGACGATTGCGTTTCTTTGCCCGGCATTGTGCGCGTTATTGAACGTAATCCCTACGACAGACTGCTGACCTTCGCGAAGCGCAAATCCACCGAGCTGTTGCTCGCGGGCATTATTCTGTTGCTGCTCACCGTGGGATATTTCTGGTGGAAAGCTCAGTACGGCTATCCGGACCTGGAATACAGCAGCGGAGCGCAAATAGGACAAAATGCTCTGGTGCATAATCCCCGCCGCGCCTCAGACTGGCAGTTCAGAGATTTCGAGGAAGTGCGCGCAGCGATTCTCGACTTCGGGGATCTCGAGATCGGCGCTGATGCCACCCGCAATCTTTGGCTCTGGAACATGACGCCATCGACACTCGACGTGGCATTGGGTATCGAAGGTGAACAGGCGGACCAATGGTACATCAGTTGGAATGGCGGCGGGCAGCAGATTCCCGCTACCGACTCTCTCCGCGTGATGATCAAATTCGCGCCGACGCGCAACGCCACCGGTAGCCGGGCGCGTTTTACGGTGCGCGACGCGCATAGCGGCGAGTTGCTGAGCTCCATCGCATTGCACGGAGCCGCGGGGCCGCCACTGCCCGGCGGCTACGCACTTCGCTTCGACGGCGTGGATGATATGCTGCATTTCGGAGAAGACGCTATCGCTTTCGCGCGTGATGAGGGCACGCTCGAATTCTGGTTTCGCCTGGATTCGATCAGCGGTTGTGTGCTCTCCAACAATCGGAACCTGCCGTACGGGCCCGCCTCGCAAAATATGACCATCGAAATACGCGACACGACTATCAGCTATCATATCGGCAATCACAGAGGTGACGTGCGTCTCGGCGGCAAGTTCCTGAACTCCACCGGCATCTGGCACCATCTGGCTGTGGCCTTTTCGCGCAAAGACCGAGGTATTCAAATTGTGCTCGATGGAGAACTGATCAAGGATGTTTCGGAAGAATTCATCATCGAAGCCGTAACAAAACCGTACGTCACCTTCGGCGCGTACTACAACGGCGAAAGTCTGCAAAATCCCTTTCGCGGCGCTTTGGATGAAATCCGCATGTGGGACCGGGCTCTGTCCGCCGACACAATACGCGCGCGTATGCACAGCAAGCTAAGCGCGCTGACACCCGGTCTCCTAGGGTACTGGGACTTCGATGTGATCGCGGAGGTGTCCGCATTCAACGGGAACGAACGAACGCAGGACGGCCAATTGCTGCACCGGCCCGCGCATATTCGCTCCGCCGTCCCACTGACGCCGGCTCCTGGTGCTGATGTCCGTCTTATCCGGAAGACGAAAGGCGCGACGGCCCTGGAACTGCAGCCGTTCCGCTGGCTTCAGTGCGGCACGGATCCGGTTGAGGGATCGCCGGAGCGGAGCTACGCCATACGGTATTTCCGTCGGCCGGGGAGCAGACGCGCCGTTTTTTCGGTGATGAATCAGGATGCGTATGTCGCGGTGAGGGATTCGTTCGCGATGGTAGTGGGGTTTGAGCATGTCACGCTGCCCGTACGGCAGGGATGGAATTCCGTGATCGCCACTGTTGACAGAGAGCGCATCGAGGTGCTGGTTAACGGCAGCGTCGCCATGACGGGCACAGCAGACCTGCTCAAGCGCGGGCCGGGGTACCGCTATGAAGGTCTGCAAGTCGGGATTTTCCACGACAAGTACAATACCTTTGGTCCCAAATATTACGATAACACCCGTCCCGCATTACTGCGTACGCTCGCTGTGGCTGATTTTTGTGTCTGGAAAAAGCGCCTGACTCCCGCCGAGCTCGCAGTGTACACGCAGGGCGGTATCCCGCGTGACCGTCTCGCCGCGCACTGGCTACTCGATACGCTGCCGGACAACAACGGGAACCTGCACGATAGCGTGGGCGGCCATCTGCTGCATCTCTGGCGCTATCTCCCGTGGATGTAACGACGCTGCTGGCTGCGACTTGCTGCTGCGGGGTGCGTGCGGTGGCGCTGCTGCTTGCTATGCCGGCGTTTGTGCGTCCCCTGCCTCTCCATCGTCAACGTCCGATACTTCCGCGGCGTCGGCGTCGTGTACGGACCGGCTCACGGTGATGCTTCGGATCGCTGCAGCGCCGTCCGCCTCGATGAGATAGTAGTACATGCCTTCCGGGTAAGCGGCGACCTCCAGGACAACGGTATGTCTCCCCTTCGGATATGCACCGAGCTTTCGCTCGGTCATGATCGTTCCGAGATTGTTGTAGAGTTTCAATGAAACGTTCGCGGATTTCCGCAGTTCATACGCAACGGTGGCTGTATCCGATGCCGGTTCGGGCGAGTGGCGATAGACGATGAGCGTATTGTTCAGCATGCGTTCTTCTCCGCGCGATAGATTCCACACCTCTGTTATCACAGGTATTGCGGCCATAGGCGCGGAATGGAGAAATCGGACGCGCAGGGTCGTAAAGCTGTGGTTACGGCGAGTGTGAGTAAACGCAGATCCTCGACGGCTGGGTGCGGAAGTCCCCCAACTACCGTTCGAGGTTACAGGTAGTGTCGCCCTTCGGGCTCTTCACCCTTCACCCTTCACCCTTTACCTCCCCGTGTCGCCCTTCGGGCTCTTCACCCTTTACCCTTCACCCTTTACCTCCCCGTGTCGCCCTTCGGGCTGATGGCGGATGTGCTGTGCGCGTGGCCCCCGGGCTGACGCCCGGGGTTAGAGGAAGTGTCGCCCTTCGGGCTCTTCACCCTTCACCCTTCACCCTTTACCTCCCCCGTGTCGCCCTTCGGGCTCTTCACCCTTCACCCTTCACCCTTTACCTCCCCCGTGTCGCCCTTCGGGCTCTTCACCCTTCACCCTTTACCTCCCCCGTGTCGCCCTTCGGGCCCTTCACCCTTCACCCTTCACCCTTTACCTCCCCCGTGTCGCCCTTCGGGCTCTTCACCCTTCACCCTTCACCCTTTACCTCCCCGTGTCGCCCTTCGGGCTCTTCACCCTTCACCCTTCACCCTTTACCTCCCCGTGTCGCCCTTCGGGCTCTTCACCCTTTACCCTTCACCCTTTACCTCCCCCGTGTCGCCCTTCGGGCTCTTCACCCTTCACTCTTCACCCTTTACCTCCCCGTGTCGCCCTTCGGGCTCTTCACCCTTTACCCTTCACGCTTTACCTCCCCCGTGTCGCCCTTCGGGCTCTTCACCCTTCACCCTTCACCCTTTACCTCCCCCGTGTCGCCCTTCGGGCTCTTCGCCCTTTACCCTTCACCCTTTACCTCCAGCTGTCGCCCTGCGCACTCAAAATCGTTTAACGTTTCACGTTTAACGTTTAACTCTTCCAATTACGTCTAACTCTCCCAAAAGAAAGCGCCGCCATCCCGAAGGACAGCGGCGCCGAACCGAATGCAAGAGGAGGGAGAAAAATCGCTTGGCAGGCGGTTATTCGGCTTACCAGCCGGCGTAGGTCACTGTGACGCGGTCTTCGTCCGTGGTCTGGGTCATGTCCACGAGAACGACGACCGTTTTCGCCGCATCGTTGGCTGATGTACCCGTAATTTCGAAGGTGTCACCCGTGGACTGGGTAATGGTATAGGCACCGTTGACGTTCTCGCCGGCGCCGCTGCCGTTGTCGCTCATACCGCAATCGGTGATTTCGATACCGTCAAACGCATTGTTGCCGCCACCGAGCATGGTCGGTTTGCGATAGAAGCCCTGGGCAGCCGACGCGATGCGGAGGCAGTCCTGCGTGATGGCGTCTTTGTTGGCCTGTTCGGCGTTGGAACCGAAAATGTTGATACCGACCACCACCGCGATACCGACGATGATGACACCGAGAACGATGAGAAGCAGCTGTTGAGTACCCATGGTAAAACTCCTGTTGGTTGGTGAAGAAGAGAGAGTGTTAAAAGACCTTGATAATGCTCAGTGATTTCTCAATGAATTCTACACTCCAATTTAGGAGGCCTACCTTACGGGAAGCTTAATCCATCATTACAAGAGTGAAAGGAAACGGCGATGCAGGGGAGGGAGCGGGCGGGGAGCGGGAAGAGGGGGCGGATTCGTATTTACTGATATGCGGGTTTTATTCTCCACTGTTACGCAACGGGAAGCGGATGGTGAACGTACTGCCCTTCCCCAGCTCGCTGTCCACGGTAATGGTGCCGCCGTGATTGCGCACGATCCATTGCACGAGATACAATCCCAATCCCGTTCCCTTGGGACCGTGCCGCTCGGTGTCGTTGACGCGGTAAAAGCGTTCGAACAGACGCGGAATCGCCTCGGGGGGGATTCCGATGCCTGTATCCTGAATATGCACCGCCACCATGTCGTCCTCCCGCTCCATGGAGATGGAAATGGTGCCGTGCTTGCGATTGTATTTCACCGCGTTGTCCACGAGGTTGAGCAGGACGCGGCGGATGCGCAACGGTTCGGCATCTATCCACGCGTCCGCCACGGGACCAAGCGCGACGTCGATACCGGCCTGCTCGGCGAAGAGCGACGCCTCGTCGGCGATCTCCTCCACGAGCTCGCGCAAATCCACCGCTTGCAGCTCGATGGGTCGCTCGCCGATTTCCGTTTTGGCGATGAGGAGAAGGTCATCCAGAATGCGCGAGAGGCGCAGAATTTCCTCCAGCAGACTGCCGAGCAGCCGCTGGTATTCCTCGGGTGATTTGGTGTTCCGGAGCGCCAGTTCAATTTCCCCGCGCATGATGGTGAGGGGCGTGCGGAGTTCATGCGACGCATTGGCGGAAAAATTCTGAATCTGCTCGTATGCGGTCTGCATGTTGCTGATGGTGCTGCGCACCGTGTGCATGCGCTCCCGAAAATCCTCACCTTCGGGAAGCAGCGTCTCACTCTGCCCCGGGGATCCGGTCGCACCCCCCCCCCGCCTCGGGTACAGCTCCTGGGAGATAATCCAGCCGATGGCGTAAGCGAAGAACAGCCCTGCCGGAATGAACAGTATCCCGTAGCCGGCGAACATGTTTTTGTACCGTTCGAGCACGACGGGATCAAACAGATTCACCGAGTACACGTGCCTGGTGAAAACGGTGATGATAATCAGCAAAATGAGCGTGAAGGCGCCGAAAATCGTGGAGCCATACAGCAGAACCGCGCGCTGTCTGGCGGACAGCATTATTCCGCCTCGTCCTTGAGAATATAGCCGACGCCGCGTATGGTGTGAATGAGCTTGACCTCGAAATCATCGTCCACCTTCTTGCGCAAACGCGTCATGTACACGTCGAGGACATTGGTTCCTGTGTCGAAGGTGATTTCCCAAATATGTTCGATGATGGCCGAGCGGGTGAGCACGCAATTTTTGTTGCGGAGCAGATATTCGAGAAGTTTGAATTCCTTCACCGTAAGATCCAGCGTGGTGCCGCCGCGCTTGACGATGTGCTGGATCTGATCCAGTTCGAGGTTGTCCGCGCTCAGCGTATTGCTGGGTTTCTCCATGTGCGCGCGACGCAGGAGCGAGCGTACGCGGGCGATGCACTCGGCAAGTGCGAACGGCTTCGTCAGATAATCGTCGGCGCCGATGTTCAGGACCTCGACCTTGCTCTCGAGTTGTCCTTTGGCGGTGAGAACGAGCACTGGTGTGCCCTTCTCCTTGCGGAGTTCCTTGAGTACCTCCACGCCATTCTTGCGCGGAAGCATCAGGTCGAGAATGATGCAGTCGTAGGCTTCGGTGAGAGCCATGAACAGCCCGTCTTCCCCGTCCATGGCGGTGTCAACGGAAAACAGCTCCTCCTCGAATCCCTTCTTGAGGAACTGCGAAACCTTTGCTTCGTCTTCGACAATGAGGATCCGCATCACCACCCTTAAATGTGTCACATTGCTGTCAAGTATAACGGAAATCAAGGCAAAATGCAACCGGCGCAAGGACATGCAGCGCTACATTTCATGTTGTGCTTCAATGAAAACAGACTACTCTGCTCAAGAATCCGCGTGGTGACAGTGGTGTCGCGTGCGTCCGGTCGTCAGCGCCCTTCGGCGATGGTCGAGCAGCCCTTCGGCTACGCTCAGGGACCGCCGAAAGCACACTGTAGGACCGCGAAACTTCGCTCTTTGATGAAGCCGCTTCTAGAATCGTGCTACCGGTGCATCCCTGTGTTGGTCAGACGGAGCGACATCACACGCCTGCCTGAATCGGGCCAGGTAACCTGTTGTCATTCATGCCATGGAACGGAGTGTTGTATCCGAGGTCAGATACGCGTCACGTCTCCCTGATGCAGCGGTATGCTGAAACGAAATGTCGAGCCCTTCCCCACCGCGCTGTCAAGCGTGATACTCCCGCGATGCTTGTCTATGATGCTTTTCGCGATCGCCAGGCCAAGGCCCGTGCTTTTTTCGTTTCCTGTCGGACGAACGCTTGTCGTGCTGAACGGCTTGAACAACTTTTCGAACTCCCCTTCGGGAATGCCGGGACCATGATCGCGAACAGTACACCACAACACTTCACTGTCGCTGCCGACACTGATTTCCACGACCGAACCCTTGAAGGAAAATTTTATAGCATTGTCGATCAGATTCGTCATGACCTGCTCGATACGCGCGGCATCAAACACGAAGGCCGGAATGTCGGCGGATGCGCTGACGGTAAGCTCGATACCCTTTTTGCGGGCGGCGAACCCCTGCGCCTCGACGACGCGCTCGAGCACGGGCGAGAACTCGGCCGCCTCCATCTGCATCTCGAAATTCCCGGTCTCGATTTTGTGCACGTCCAGCAAATCGTTGATCATCTGCACCATGAAGGAACTGCTGGACTGAATCGCGGACACGACGGTTCGGTGCGCGGCAGGCAACTCATCCTTTTTGTCCTTGAGCAGATAATCGCTATACCCTTCGATCAGGTACAGCGGATTGCGCAAATCATGCGCGGCCATGCCGAGCAGCATATTCTTCTGGTCGTTGAGCAGCAGAAGCTTGCGGTTGCTGTTTTCCAGCTCCTCCTGCGCCGCGCGCAGCCGCCTGTTCGCGATTTCCAGTTCCTTGTTCTTCTCGACCGCGTTCTCGTATGTGGAGAGCAACAGATCAATGATCTGAATACGCTCGGACGTGAGATAGTGCTTTTTGTTCGCGAAGTAAATTTCAATGCCCATCCCGGTGCGCATGCGCGAGCGCACATCGAGGTTGATAAGGATATACTTGATCCTCGACAGCAGCATTTCTTCGCTGTAGGGCTTGTTGAGAAAGTTATCCGCGCCGCTCTCCAACCCGCGTATGATGTCCTGCGGATCCGAAAGGGTCGTCAACAGAATGACCGGAATATCCTGCAGCGTCTCGTCGCCCTTGATGGTGCTGCAAAACTCGTAGCCGTCCATTTCCGGCATGAGCACATCCGAAATAATCAGCGTGGGGCGCTGCTCGGCAACCGCCGCCAATCCTTCCTTGCCATTGGTGGCAAGACGGACGGAATAGTCCTGTTTCTCCAGCGTGTATTTCAGTTTCAACGCCTGGGTCGGACTGTCTTCCACCACCAGGATGTCAATGGTATTCACGTAGGGTCCTTCTTCGGAACGAGTGTGAAAGGGTCAATGGTTTTTATAGGGTGCGGCTCTGTAGCCGCTCAGCGTAAGCAACGCGGGTGCGATTTGCTGCACCGGAAGTATATGCCGCGCTGCGCCCAGCTTTATCGCCTCGCCGGGAATGCCGTGGATGAGTGAGCTTTCTTTGTCCTGAACGAGCGTCGTCGCGCCGTGTTCATACAACGCCCGCATCTCGTGCGCACCGTCGTTGCCCATGCCGGAGAGCAACACCGCAAGCGTGCTGCTGCCGAACGCGTCCAGCGCACTCGTGAACAACAAGCCGATGGATGGTCGGAAGCCGTTCACCGCCGCATCGTCCCGCAATACAATACGATTATCGCGTGAAACTGTCAAATGTCTGTCGTCAGGCGCAATGTACAGGGTTTCAGGGCGCAGCGGCACGTATTGCTCCGCCACGAGCACGTTGATGGACGACTGCTGCCGCAACCAGCGCGCAAATCCCTGCACATAGCCCGGAGCGAGATGCTGCACGACAAGAATGGGCAGCGGAAAATCGGCCGGAAGATGCAGCACAATTTCCTGCAGCGCCTTCGTTCCTCCGGCGGAAGCTCCGACCACGACGATGTGCGGCTCGGGGGTCTGCCTGGGATGCATTCCTGATTGCGGTTCGGCCGCAATGGCGGATTGCGTCGGGGCGAGGCGTGACAACGATTCGTATTTCTGTGCGTCCCAGCGTCTGATCACCTTGACTTCGCTGAGCAGCAGGAGCTGCCGTATGGCCTGCTCCTGTCCGCGCGCATCATCGCCCGGGAAATGCAGCACACCGATAACACCGCTGCCGGTGCTGTCGATTTTTCCGTTGAGCCGCAGCACGTTTGCCGCTGCTGTCAACACCACGACGGGGATGACGTGTTCACTCATGATCTCTGCCGCCTTCCCGATGGCGGCATCCTCGTCGTCTGTCGCATCAACGACTATGAGATCCACTTGCGTGTGATTCAACACGCCGACGACGTCGGCCGCGAATCCGAAGGCGAGCACGGTTTCGAGCAGGCCCGGTCTGCGAAGGCGCCGTTGCAACTGCGCCGCAAGCGATTCATCGCGCGCTATGACGCATACCTGAATCATACGCTCAAATCAACCGTCCTATCACCTCAAGCAGATTGCTCTGATCGAATCCGCTTTTGATGATGTATGCGTTCGCGCCTACATCGAATCCGCGCTCGCGATCTTCCCGCGACTCCAGACCCGTCACCAGCACCACGGGTACTTCGTGCAGCTTCTCGTCTTTCCGTATGGACTGCGTCAGCTCGAAGCCGTTCATGCGCGGCATTTCGACGTCGGAAACCACAAGATCGTAGGCAGCTTCCCGCAAATGCGTCAACGCGTCGATGCCGTCCACCGCGGTCTTGACCTGATAGCCCGACGACACGAGAATGTCGTGGAGGAGGACACGCGAAGTGATGGAATCGTCGACGACGAGCAGGCGGCGTTTCTCATCCGTCCGTGCAGCGGCACTTTTCTGCAACGGACGTTCGCCTGATCTGGTCGCGTCGAGCAGGTCGGGTATGTGCAGCACGGGGACGAGTTCTCCGGTGCCGAGCAGCGTCGCACCGGAGACCGCACGCACACGCGCGATGGGTTCGGGCAGCGGCTTGACGACGACGTCCTGCTCCCACAGCACCTCCTCGACCTGTACCGAAAAGGTCGTATCGTTGCAGGAAAGCACAAGCAGTGAATCGCGCGCCGCCGCAGACTGCGCGGCTGCCGGCATGCCCAGTAATTCTTCCAGCCGGTACACGGGTATCGTCGCACCCTCAAAGTCAAATACCGTTCGTCCGTCCAACACGGAAAAATCTTCACGGGCAAGCGACACACCGCGTACGATGTACTGCAGCGGCACGACGTACATGCGCCCCGAGGTGCGGACGATCACACCCTGGGCATTGGAAAGGGAAACCGGAAGCAGCAGTCTGAACGTCGTCCCCCGCCCTGCCTTCGTGCTCACTACCACCTCACCACCGAGCGCTGACACATTTTCGCGCACCACGGACAATCCGACACCGCGTCCGGAGAGTTCGGTCACGGACTTCGCGGTGGACAAGCCGCTGTGGAATACAAGATCCAGAATGCGTTCATCCGTCCAGGTATCGAGCACATCGCTGCCCGCGACACCCTCCGCTTTCGCTTTGGCCCGCACTGCGGCAATGTCTATGCCCGCTCCGTCGTCCGCCAGTGCCAGTTCTATGCGATTGTCGCCGGCGCTGATGATGTCCAGTCGCAATGAACCCGTGACGGACTTGCCGGCGGTTTCGCGCCGGGCTGCGTCCTCTATGCCGTGGTCGATGCTGTTTCGCAGAAGATGCAGAAGGGGATCCTTGAGTTCCTCCAGAATACGCTTATCAATGCGCACGTCATCGCCGGAGACGCGGAATTCCACTTTCTTTCCGAGGTCACGGGCGAGCTTATTGACCATGGAGGGAAGCGCATCGGTGATCATCGAGAAAGGCAAGAGTAACAGCTGGCGCGTCTGCTCCAATAACGCATCGGTCATGGCATCCATGATGTACACGCCACCCTGGGCGTTCTCGATGTTCTTGCTCACAGTCGCTTCAATCGCGTCAATCTGCCGTGATGTCCAGGCGACGAAGTCGCGAAGTTCATCCGCTGTGAACGCCGCTGCTGTCTCCTGCTTTTCATTCGCGATCATCCGATCCGAGAGGCGCCCTTGCACCCGGTGATATTCCCCCATCCACTCCCGGCACTGATCGATGACGAGACGGAGTTCCCCTGTCGTCCGGCCGAGCATGAACTTCACCGTGCTGAGTTCCTCCGCCTGACGGTACAGCGCGTCCAGTTCCGTCACGGACACACGGACGCTGTCCTTGAGTGTTTTCTGCGCGAAGGGAGGTGCCGCCGGGGCGGTGCCGGCCGCTTCCGGAGAAGCGACAGTGTGCGAGTTGCGCGTATCGCGCGGGGTATCGGGCTTGTGCGCCCCGTTCAGACGCGCGGGGGCGGGAGAGCGGGGGGGGCGGTGTCTGTCACGATTCCAGGCGGGAGGTCGAAGGATTGCTCACGCACGGGGATGTCGGGAGCGGACGACGGCGCCTCCGCTACCACCGGGCTGTTCCCCGAATTCGCATGTTCGACAGCGAGTTTGAGCGCGTCCAGAAGCGGGTGCAGCACGGAGCTGCTCACGGCACCTTCGGTATTCGTTTCAATCATCATACCGAGCACATCGCAGACGTCGGACAGCAGCGCGAAGGGCGCCGACTGCACATTCCGCACATCCTTCTTCCATTTGGCAAACAGGCTTTCCATCTGTTGACACACACTCTCGATGTCGTTCCTGTTGACGGCGCGTGCCGCCCCCTTGAGGCTGTGCGCTTCTCTGAAGATCAGTTCCACCACGTCTGTGGGATCACGGTCGCCCGCTTGCTCCAGGTCGGCCAGACCGCGACGAATGGCCGTGAAGTGTTCTTCCGCCTCCACGGCAAAGGCCTCGGTGAGCCGTTTGAGAAATTCCTCTTCGTTCATCAGCATCCCGGAAAAATTGGCGTGCCTGTCACAGTTTATAGCGCTCGACGAAGCGCTGCAGTCTCGTTCCAAGCTCCTTGAGATTTTGCGCGGTCAGTTCCACCTGATGGATGGATTCGACGTTTTGCTCGCTGCCGTTCTTGATGTGTTGAATCGCCGTGGTAACCTGATCCAGGCCCAGCACCTGCTCTTTGGATGAGGCGGCGATCTGTAACAGGGACTCGGCGGCATCGGTGATACCGTTCATCACCGTCTGTATCGCTTTTCCGGATACGGCGGAGAGCTGTGCCCCGTCCTCGGCGAGTTTCGTACCGCGTTCGGCCACCATCACGGCGGAAGCGGTCGCCTTTTGCGTATCGACAAGGATGGAACGCACCTTCGCGGTGGCCTGCTTTGATTGCTCGGCATGATTCCGGATTTCACGCGCCACAACGGTGAAGCCTTTGCCATAGTCGCCCGCTTTTGCCGCTTCAATGGCGGCATTGACGGCGAGGATATTGGACTGCTCGGCGAGATCGTTCACCGAAGTCACGATATCGCTGATGGCCTGGCCCTGCTCACTGAGTTTGATGATGCTTTCGGCTATGCCGCGCATCTGCTCACGTATGCTCTCCATGCTGTTGATGCTCTGTCCGATGGCCTCCACCCCGTCTCGGGAGACACGGAGAGTTTCCTGTGTGTCATCGGAGATGATACGCGCCTTCTGATTACTCATCTGCGAGGACTGCTTGACCTCCTGCAAGGTGCTGGCGGTTTCGTTGACGGCGGAAGCGGTGGCGCGCGCACTGGCCGCGATCTGCACCATCGTGGAGGACAGTTCTGCGGTGGCGGCGGCGAGAACGTTGATCCCTTCCAGCATTTCACCGATTTGTGAACGAAGGCGATCAACCATGGTGGAAAGCGCCTTCCCCAAAACGTCTTTCTCGGACAACGGTGTGATGTGCACGGTCAGGTCGCCATCGGCGATCCGCGCCGCCACCTGAGCCTCGTGATCCGAATTCGCGCGGAGCTTTTCGAGCGTCTTGAGCAAATCGCCAATCTCGTCTTCACGATCCGTCTGAATCGGAATGGTCGTATCGCCCTGACCCAACCGTTCGGCGATCATGGTCGCTTCGATGAGGGGCCGCGCGATAAGCCGCGAGATGTAGGTCGCGAAGAAGGAGACGAACAGAATACCGATGGAAAACGCAAGCACTCTCGCTATGGTCGTCGTGGTTTCAATGCTTTCAATGCGTCCTTGCGCAGCTTCGAGGAGATTCGATACTTCGAACGCAAACACATCGGTCATGCTCCAGAACGTGGTTTCATTCTCATCGAGACGGCCTTTCAGCGCGATAAATGCGCCGCGATCTCCGCGTTCGATGGCGGTAATAGCCTGTGCCGCGAGTTCAACAAAATCCTCATGTATGCGCGTGATCTTGACGAACTGTTTGCGGACGCTGCCGGCGGCGGTCATGATATCCGGATCGTCGCTCTGCTCCTCCACGGTCTGCAGATAGGTCTGCAACCGCAGTAGTTCGGCTTGTACTTTTCGCTGCAGCTGCAGATACTGCTCGCGAAGCTCAATAAAGCTGCCTCCGGCAAGGTCGGGAGATGAATACGACCGTATCTGTTCGAATACCAGACGTTCGCGAAACAACGTATTCTCGACATCCCCCCCAGCCGCCTGCAGCGGCATGTGCACTTTCATCAGCGTTTCGTACTCCGATATCGCACGAGCGGACTGATAGTTCTCCACACCCGCGAGAGCAAGAAGAATGACGATGATCACGCCGAAACCGGTGAACAGCTTATTTTTCGTTCTGATATTGGCGAACCATTTCATGCGTGCTTCCTTTGCTCTTGTATGATCATTCAGGGTTCTGTGCTATTAAGGGCGTCGAGGAATCGCGGCACATCAATCAGCAATGTCCTGTGCTCTGTCATGCCGCTGATGAATTTCCTCTTTTCCGCGGCAAGAAACGTCGGCACGGGACGAACCGTGTCCGTTGCGATACTCGTCATTCCCAAAATCGAATCCACAAGAATTCCGATGCGGAACCGGTCATGCCGAAGAATGACCACGCGATGCATCGTCGTGATATTCGTACCAGGTATCTGCAACTGCGGTTTGGGATCGAGTACCGCGAACAATACCCCGCGGTTGCTTGACAGTCCGATAATCCCGGTGGGGGTGTTCGGCAGCGAAACCATATTGTGCAGGGGCACGACCTCGTCCACGTCCGCACAGGGAAGAGCGTACGCGTCCGTGCCGAGCTGTACCGTGAGCACCTCCATCTCATGGCTGCGGGATGTTTCTTCGCTCTTACGAGGTTGACTGTACTCGATGGCGCGCTGCCGCAGGACGTCCTCGTCGGCGGGGAGCGACGACGGGTGATCGGCGCGGAGCGGCGCTCGGTCTTTCAGCATGCGGGACGATGCCGTCGCGATCGCGGTATGGAGTACGTCGAACATCAGACCTGCCGTCCTTCCATGGTGCGTATCAACACGGCGAGGTGGCGCGCGGTCATATCACCCCAGAACAGTACCTGGTCCTGATCGGGGAGCGCTTCGATAAGTTCGAGGGCATTCCCGAGATGCCGGGCCGCGCGGGCATCTTTTCCAAGAAAACGATACAGCGATCCGATACCGAAATGTGCGGGGATGAACGTGGGATCGAGGTACAGCGCCCGATCGAACACTTGCAGCGCCCGCTGCGTCTCGCCGAGTTCGCGAAGGATGGTCGCGTGGATGCACTGACAGTAGGCGCTCATCTTGTGCTCGCTCACGGCGCGTTCGGCGGCCGACAGAGCTTCTTCCAGGCGACCGGCATCCGCGAGATCACGCGCCCGATCCCCCGCCGCCTGTGCCGCGTCAATGATCGTCTGTGCTTCTCCCGTTCTTGCCGCGCTGACGACGGATGCCGCACCGCTTTCCGCTGCATGCGCATCGGCGTTATCCACGAGGGCTGCAAACGCGTCGGAATCCTCTACAACCGGCAGCGCGGGCAGAGGTAAATCCAAAAGCAGGTCGGATGCAGTGTTTCTGATGTGCGCATCGGATTTTTGCAGCGCTCTCCCGGAAAGCAATTCATCGAAGGGATGGGTCCTGCCTGCGTCTTTCCGGCCATCCGGGGTGGGTGTCGCATCCCGCTCCGCATCTTCCTTCCGTCTGATGGCGGGAAATTCCTGTCGCTGATAATGAAACAATGTGATGTCGCCGAAACGTTTTCCTTCGAACCCGGGCTGATTGATGAGCGTCGTTTCCGTCATACTCGGGACGAGCCAACCATCAGGCCGCAGCGACGCCCGGAAGCCCTGCACAATCTCGTTCACCACAGGCCGGGTAAAGTACATGAGTACATTGCGGCAGAGAATCAGGTCCATCGGGGACGGATACGTGCCGACGTCCACGAGATTCAACGGACGGAATTCCACCATGGACCGCAACGTCTCACTGACCGTGTAACGGTTGTCGCCTTCCGCCACGAACCAACGGTTGATGAGTTCCTCGCTCATATCGCGGAACGACCAATCGCGATACACTCCGCGCCGCGCTCTGTCGAGCGATATGGTATTGATATCGGTGCCGAGAATATGCACACGCATCCCGCTCTCCTCCCGAAGCAGCGACGCGATAATAATGGCAAGCGTGTAGACCTCCTCGCCGGTGCTGCAACCGGCGCTCCAGACGCGCAGCAACGAGTCTCCCGTCTCGGATTTCCGCCGAAGTATTTCGGGCAATATGGCATCGCGCAACACGGATATGACAGCGAGTTCACGGAAGAAGTAGGACTCACCGATGGTCAGATGCTTGGCCAGAATGCGGACCTGCTCCTCGCTTTGTTCTTCGTTCTGCAGCCAGGAGAGGCATTCCTCCACAGTGCTCATCCCCAGTTCCCCGACGGCCGGCCGCAGCAACCGGCGGAGATCTGTCCACTGATGCGGGAGATATCGCAATCCCAGCAGACGTTCCACTTTCGCGAAAACCTGATGCAGATGTAATGCCGCACCGGGCTCCGGAGGCAATGTGCGTGTTGTCACAAGGTTTCTTCCTCTAGCTGGAGCAGCTCCGCTTCGCGAAGCGCGCTTGTGAAGAAATCATCAAGCCCGTTCAACATCTCCGACGGTTCGAGTACAGGAACCACCTGGCCTTCGACGACGACGTAGCGATGTGCGTCAGCGATGGTCGTTCGCACATCCAGCACACGGGACGCGGTCGTCGACACAAATTCCACGACCTCGTCGACGAGTATGGCCACATCTCCCCGCGCCGTGCTGCAAATAGCGAAGCGCTGCCGCGGGTGCAGCACCGCAGGCCGTTCGCGAAAGAGACGCGCGAGATCAATAACCGGCAGAACGTCTCCATGCAGATTGAATACGCCGATGACGTGATCAGGGAAGCTGCGTCCCGGTGACACGGCGCAAGCGGGAAGCATTTCCCGCACCGCGCCCAGTGGAATCGCAGCTGTCGCTCGCCCGTTCCGGACGAGCATGGCTGTCGTATGTTCGATGTTCTGCTGTGCCGTCATCTGTATCATTGGGCTTTTGTCAGTCATTGTGCGTTCCGGAAGAGCGAGAATGCCGGTACGCTTCATGTAAACTAACAGCGTCGCCTTACAGCAAGCTGAACAAGGTATTAACAAATTGTAAGTGAGGAACGGAGGTATACAGGGAAGCGTCGAAATCACGGAGGGATCGTCCGTCGCCTATGGCCTGAAGCCATCCTTCAGGCCCGCATCTGCTGAGCGCGGGCAGCTGTATCTGCCCAGAAAAACGGACGGTCACGGCAGGCGTGCCCCTGCGGGCGACGCTCCGTGACCGTCCGTGTAGTATGAAGTGCGGAACGTCCGCGCGGCGTTCTGCCGGCAGGCTTCACCCGGAATGAGGGGCGTCATTCCGCGGATGCCATGCCGTCACAGTCCGAGCCGCTCGAAAATCATGTCGACATGTTTCATGCCGGCCGTGGGATCGAAACACTGATCCAGAATCTGGTCGCTGAGCAAGGCACGGACCTCCGGATCGCCTTCCAGCAGGGTGCGCAAATGCACATCCTCCCTCCAGACGCGCATGGCATGGCCCTGCACGATGCGGTAGGCCTCTTCACGGAGCATACCGCCCTTCGTGAGCGCGAGCAGCACCTGCTGCGAAAAAATCAGTCCGCGCGTGCCGTTGATATTCCGGAGCATGTTGTCGGGATACACGAGAAGCTTTTCGACGATGCCCTTCATCTTCGCGAGCATGTAGTCCAGCGCGATGGTGGCGTCGGGCAGGATGACGCGTTCGACGGAGGAATGCGTGATGTCGCGTTCGTGCCACAGGGCCTGATTCTCGAAAGCCGCCAGCGCGTATCCCCGCAGGATGCGTGCCATACCGGCCACGCGTTCGCAGGTGATAGGATTGCGCTTGTGCGGCATGGCACTGCTGCCCTTCTGTCCTTTCGCAAAGTACTCCTCGGCTTCCAGTACTTCGGTCTTCTGGAGATGACGGATTTCCGTCGCAAATTTCTCGAGCGACCCGCCGATGATGGCGATCGTGGAAAGAAACTCCGCATGCCGGTCGCGCTGCAAGACCTGCGTGGAAATCGGCGAGGGTTTGAGGTGCATCTTCTCGCAGACGTAGCGCTCGACGAAGGGATCGATGTTCGCATACGTGCCTACGGCGCCCGAGAGCTTGCCGTACGAAATGCTTTCAATCGCCCGGTCGAGGCGGTCGAGGTCGCGCCGAATCTCTTCATGCCACATGGCCAGTTTGAGTCCGAAGGTCATCGGTTCGGCGTGAATGCCATGCGTCCGTCCGATGGCAGGTGTGTATTTAAGTTCCTTCGCGCGAAGCGCCACGACCTCGCGCAGGGCGGTGAGACCTTCGCGCAGCAGCAGTCCCGCCTTGCGTGTGATGGCGGACAGCGCGGTATCCACCACATCCGACGACGTGAGGCCGAGATGAATGTAGCGGGAGTTTTCGCCGACGTTTTCCGCGACGTTGGTGAGGAAAGCGATCACGTCGTGATTCAGCGTTTGTTCCAGCTCCGTAATGCGGTCCACGGAGAAATCCGCTCGTTCACGTATGACCGGGATCGCCTCCCGCGGAATCAACCCGAGTTCGGCCTGGGCTTCGCAGGCGTACAATTCCACTTCGAGCCAGGTCTGAAATTTCGCCTCGTCGGTCCAGAGCGTCCCCATCTCGGGACGCGTATAACGATGAATCATGCTGTACCTTTTCTATTCTAGAGTGAGATCGATGGTGCGGACTTTGCTGTCGCGGAGCACTTCGAGCCGGATGACATCACCGCGCATGGAATAGCGGACAAGAGATTCCAGAATACCGATGGAGTACAAGGGTTCGCCATTGGCCCGAAGTATGATATCCGCCTCTTCGAGACCCGATTTTGCGGCCGCGCCGCGCCTGTTGGTCAGGCGTGTCACAACCACCCCTTCCACCTTCTCGAGACCGTAGGCGCGCGCGATGGCTTCGTCCACCTGCTGCGCCCGAAAACCGGGGTCGAACTCGCGATCCACCTTGCCGTCGCGGCGGAGTATGTCCACAATTTCCTTGACGCGATTGACGGGTACGGCAAAGCCCAGTCCGACGCTTCCCTGATTCGGCGAATAAATGACGGTGTTGACGCCGATCACTTCGCCGTTGCTGTTGACCAGCGGACCGCCGCTGTTTCCGGTGTTGATGGCGGCGTCGGTCTGCAGCATATTCCGGTAGATGCCCCCGCCCTGACTCTGCTCCAGAAACACATGCGTTGCGCTGATGACGCCCACGGTGACCGTGGGTTTGGCGGTCGAAGTAAACAAGCCGAAGGGATTTCCGAAAGCGATGCTCCACTCTCCGACGATCACATCGTCCGAATTCCCGAGCTTGAGATACGGCAGATCACGATCGGCCTCGATTTTCAGCAGGGCGACATCCGTGACGGGATCGGTACCGATGACTTTCGCGTTATGTTTCGAGCCGTCGGACATGGTGATGACGATTTCCGTGGCGCGACCGGCCACGTGGTCGTTTGTGACGCAATACCCTTCCGGCGAAATGATGAACCCGCTGCCCGCGCTCTGCAGGCGCTGGCTGAAGTACCTCTCCCCGTAAAACATCTGCCAGAAGGGATCGAGCTGGCGGCGGCGGATTTCCGTGACGTTGATTCCCACCACCGCAGGACTCACGATCTCGATAGAGCGAGTTATGGCATTGCGTCGTGAATTGGAAATCTCATCCTGACCGGCGGGTGCCGAGGTACGATATTGCGGAGGATCCTCTTCGGGGACGACGCGATCGGGTCCCGCATTGCACGCTGTGGCCATCAGGGAAAAAAGAGCCGCGATGAGCAGACGATGGAAGATTTCTTGACGAAACATTATTCCTGTCCAGACTGAGTTGTTGTGTATGATGACGCTTTCCCCGTGCGCAGTAACGTCCGCAGGGGTTCGATATGGCGAATGAGAATAAGAGCGAACAGAAGAAGGACCGGAGGGAGCAGCCACCAGGTGTCCGCTGGTGAGTGCATCATACCGCCCGCAAACAGATCGAGGGTGAACAGCACCGTCGCCGGTGTCATTACCGACGCGGCGATATTCCCGATGTGGACGTTGCGCGTTTTCGCGAATACCAGCAGCCAGTACAGAATCCAGAGACCCAGCAAGAGCGGATTGAAAGCGATGGCAGCCCCAGCCGCCGGTGCGAGGCCCCTGCCGCCTTTCCAGCCGATCCAGGGCGAGTAATTATGCCCCGCCACAACGGCGAGCATGGCAATTGCGGACGCGGTGTAACCGTCCGCGGCTACACTTCCCGCAATGGCTGTGGCACCGAAACCCTTGAGTACATCGATGAACAGGACGAGCACTCCAACGCGCTTGCTGCGCGATACCTCGAAGGCGTTGAGCGTTCCGATATTGCCGCTGCCTTCGTGACGCAGATCCTTACCGCTGTGTCGCCGCACAAGCAGATAGGCAGTCGGAAATGAACCGACAATGAATGCGCAAGTTGAAATGACGGAATAGATGAGCAAACTCTGCATTCACATAATATACATGTTGCGGCCGTGAGAATTCCAGCCCTGATTTTCTCCATGCATCACGCATTGCCCTTGCTCCCTGCCGGGCGTCGTCCTCGCATGAGGCATACCCGAAGATCGTCCCGGGCTCCCGCTCCGGGTGGCGGCAACGTGATAGGATCAGGAGCCTCCACATGTGATTGTGCACAGCCACATTACGGACATCCATTGATTGACAAGAGAGGATGTTTTTCGTAACTTAATGATCCTCAATAAGTTAAGCTGAAAATGAGGCAATGAGCACAACTGGAAAATGGATACTGGGAATCGTGGTGGCCTTCGCGGGAATGGCCTTCGTGGTGTTTGCCATCGCGATATTTTCCTTCGTCGGAGCTCTCACAACCGCCTCCTCCCCCACCTATGAGGAGAGCACGGGTGGTTCGGGAACGGACCGCGTGGCGGTTATCCGCCTCGAGGAAGCTATCACGGACGCGTCCGAGGTTGTCCGCCAGTTGCAAAAATACCGCAAACGGAGTTCGGTGAAAGCCATTGTGCTGCGGCTGGACTCTCCCGGCGGCGGCGTGGTCCCGAGCCATGAGATTTATGAGGAAGTGAACAAAACCCGGAAACTCGGCACGCCCGTTGTCGTGTCCATGGGGTCGGTGGCCGCAAGCGGCGCATACTACATCGCCTGCGCCGCTTCGCGTGTCGTGGCCAATCCGGGCACCATCACAGGCAGCATCGGCGTGGTCTCCACCTTCCCGAATTTCAAAGGATTGATGGATAAAATCGGCGTGGAGCAGACCACGATCAAATCCGGTGAATTCAAGGATGTGGGCAATCCCGCGCGTGCCATGACGGAGCGCGAACGCAGTTTCCTCCAATCGTCCATTGACAATGTGTATGGACAGTTCCTGCGTATTGTCGCGACTGCCCGCAATCTGCCGGAGGATTCCGTGCGCGCGCTGGCGGACGGCAGGATCTACACGGGCGAACAAGCTTACAAATCCGGGCTCGTGGACACTCTCGGGACCTTCCAGACCGCCGTGCTCATTGCCGGGACGCTGGGCAAAATCAGCGGTGAGCCGCGCATCACGGAAGAAGTGCAGCGCGAATCGCTGCTGGACATCTTCATGGGTACGCGATCATCGGAAACCCTCCGCCGCCTCGAGGCGACATTGCGCAATACTCCGCCAGTGGAGTATCGCATGCTGTTTCAGTAACGTTTCATTACTGCAGGTACATACGTGACAAAAGCTGACATCGTCGACAATATCGCGGCTGCCACGGGTCTGACAAAGGTCGAGACCGAAGCGGTCGTAGATGGCTTCCTCGCAACCGTGAGTCAGGCCCTGAAGGAAGGGCATTCGATAGAAATCCGCGGTTTCGGAAGCTTCAAAGTCAAAAAGCGCAAAGCCCGCATGGCACGCAACCCGCGAACGGGCGAAGACGTCTATGTCGACGAGCATTTCGTCCCGGTATTCAAAGTATCCAAGGAGATGCGGCATGGTGTGGACCAGGCCCTTAAATCTCTGGAAGAGTAGCGCCATCGCATGAACGATACACGAAATATCTGTCCTGCCTGTGGCTCCGCCCTTGAACGCGGTGCTTCCGTTTGCGACATCTGCGGCGAGGATCTGACGCGGGCCGCGGCAGCGACCGCGGATACGGCGCCCGTCGTCCCGATGTCCACCGCTCCGGAACCGAGAAACCCCGCGTCCACCGCCACAGGCAAGCCCGTGTACTGTACGAAGTGCGGGAGCGGCAACGAAACCGGCGACACCTATTGTCATTCCTGCGGATCCCCGTTGCGTGCTGCGCAAGCACGGAAGAGCACGAAGAAACAGCCAGCAAAGGTCCCCGCACCCTCGGCGCTCTTTACGACGCCGCAATGGATCGCAGTCTGCGTGGGGAGTTTCATTCTCGGAGCGGTAGTCGTGGCGGCCTTTTTCCCGGCCACAGACAATGCCGCCGCCCCTGCTCCACAGGGGGGGGAAACACAGCAAGCAGCCGGCGACAAACGTCCCACCATCGCGCAGGTCAACGCGGCCCGTGATGCCGCGGCCGCAAATCCTTCCGACATGGGCGCGCAATTGCGGTATGCGAATATTCTGCACGATGCCATGATGCTCGATCAGGCCATCGCGCAATACAAATCGTATCTCGGTACCGTGCCGGAGGACGTGGACGCGCGTGTCGACCTCGGAGTCTGTTATTTTGAGCAGAAGAAATACGACGAGGCCATCACGGAAATGGAAACCGCTCTGCGCGTCAATCCGCGACATCAACTCGGCAACTACAATCTCGGCATTGTGAACCTGAATGCCGGGAATACGGCGAAAGCCATCGAATGGTTCAACAAAGCAGTGGAAATCGACCCGAATTCACCCTACGGGCAGAATGCCAGCCGCATCATCGCAGAGCATTCCACACCGTAACGATGATAACAGAATTTCCGAATACTTCAATTTTCCATTAACCGGAGGTTCCCTCATGCCCTGCGGCAAAAAAAGAAAACGCCATAAAATGGCGACGCACAAGCGGAAAAAACGTCTGCGCAAGAACAGGCATAAGAAGAAAAACCGCTAGTCGGTGAAGCATGGATAGACTCTGGTCTCCCTGGAGATCGCACTATATCCAGACATTTGGAACGGATCAGGAAGCCCGGGGCTGCGTGTTCTGCGACGCCCTGGCTTCCGGCCGCGATGACGACACCTATCTCGTCAAGCGACACCGGCGGTGTTTTTCCATGCTTAACCTGTATCCGTACAACAGTGGGCATCTTCTGATCATCCCCAACGCCCATGTCGCATCACTCACGGATCTCGATCGCGAGACCTACACCGAGCTCTTCGAACTCGTGCGCGATTGGTTGCGGGTATGCGATGGCGCCATGCACCCGCAAGGGTACAATATCGGGTCCAACCTCGGCCGTAACGCCGGAGCGGGCATCGACCAGCATGTGCACATGCACATCGTACCGCGCTGGAGCGGTGACGCCAATTTCATGCCGGTGATTGCGGACACGAAAGTCATTTCGGAATCGCTGCACGATACGATGCTGAAGCTCAGGAGCGGATTTGACGCATTACCGTCGTATTTTTCACACGCACACGACAGTTAATAAGGAGTACCCATGTCCGACAACAGCACACGCAACCTTCTCGTCGGTTTCCTCTCCGGCGCCGTCGTCGGTGGAATCATCGCCCTGCTCTACGCCCCGAAACCGGGGAAAGAACTGCGCGGAGATCTCCGTCGCAAAGGCGGCGAAATCGCGGAGGACATCGAGGAGTATCTTCAGGAAGCGCAGGACAAGGCCCGCACCATCATCAATGAAGGGAAGGAGCGTTCCTCCGCCCTCATCACCGATGCGAAGCGGAAAGCCGAAACCCTGCTCAAGGACGCCGAGCATATCATGACCGACGCCCGCAGCCGCATGACACAGGAAAGCGGCAGAATCAAAACCGCCGTCAAAGCGGGCGTGGACGCCTACAAGGACGAACGCGACAAAGAGAGCGAGGCGCCGGCCTCCTGATCCCGCATCCAACCGACGTACGAGGGCGGCGCGCAACGGATACCATCCACAGCCGCCGCCCTCCTTTTTGTTTCCGACTACACGGAGGCCGCACGATGGACGTTATTCAAAATCTTCTCTGGATTGTATTGCTCGCGGGCGGCATCGCTCTCGTGGTCGTCCTCATCATGGTGCTGCTGCGGCTCAAGAGCAGCATCGAACTGCTGCTGCAGGAGGTGCAGCGCTTCGGGGATCGCACCGAACCCATACTCGAAAAACTCGAGAAGGTGGCAGTGAAGACCGAAGAAGCCCTCGAAATGATCACGGAAAACCGCGAGGCGCTTTCCGAAGCCACAGGGTACATACGCAAAGTCGCGGCCAACATCTATCGCATCGAAAACGCCTTGCAGGAGCAGATCGAACCGTCGGTCATGGCCCTTGCGCGACGCCTTAGCGGTGTCCGCCGCGGCATTGAAACCTTTCTCGACGTTCTGCGGAGACGTGCATGAAGACGCAAAGCGTCACGGTCGCACGGGGCAACGCTGTGACCCTGCTCATCCGGACCATGCGTCCGCGGCAGTGGGTAAAAAATCTCTTCGTATTCTCGCCGCTGTTGTTCTCGCGCCATCTTTTCGATACGTCGATACTCGCGCTCTCGCTTGTCGGCTTCGCGCTGTTTTCCCTGACCGCGAGCACCATTTATATCATCAACGACATCATCGATGCGGAAACAGATCGCCTGCATCCGGTCAAGCGACTGCGTCCCCTGGCATCAGGGGCACTGTCCACCGTTGTGGCGGGAACGGCGGCCGGTGTGATCGGTTTTACCGCCGTCGCACTGTCGTTCGCGATACACACGCGATTCGGCGTGGTGATTCTCGCGTATCTGGTGATGAACATCGTGTATTCCCTGTTCCTGAAGCGCGCGGTCATCATTGACGTCATGACCATCGCGGCGTCTTTCGTTTTGCGTATCGCCGCGGGAGCGGTGATCATTTCCGTTCCGATGTCGGAGTGGCTGTTGATCTGTACATCCCTGCTGGCACTGTTTCTTGGATTCAGCAAGCGCAGACACGAGATCACGGTGCTCGAAGAAGACGCGCACATCCATCGGCCGGTGCTGCTCGAGTACAACACCTACTTTCTCGATCAGATGACCTCGCTGGTCACAGCATCCACTCTCATCTGTTACATTCTGTACACCGTCTCCCCCGAAACGGTGGACAAATTCGGCTCGAAGAATTTGCTCCTGACCGTTCCCTTCGTCCTGTATGGTCTGTTCCGTTATCTGTATCTGGTGCACAAGCGCAACACGGGCGGCGATCCGACGGCTGAGTTGCTGAGCGATACACCGTTGATACTGAACATCGCGCTCTGGGCCGCTTCTGTAGTCATAATCATTTACATGCGCTGATCCTCATGAAAAGTAAAGTCGCCGTTCTGCATACGACACCCGAGACCGTCCTCGACGATTATGTGCGCCTGGCCGAATTGGCCGGCATGGACACAGTACTCGACCCCTCCGCCACGACCATCCTCAAGGATAACATCTCCTGGCATTTTCCCTTTCCCGGAGCCAACACGACACCGTGGCAGCTCGAAGCCACCGTGCTGGCCCTCCGTAAGCATGGCTTCGGCGACATCACCTGCGTACAAAACAAAACAGTCGTGACGGACGCCTTCAAGGGTGAGGATTTGAACGGCTACGTACCCATTTTCAAGAAATACGACATCCCCGTCCTCTTCAATTTCAAGGAAGAGGACATGACCTGGGTACGCTACGAGCCCAAAGCCGACATGCTCGTCCTGCCGAAAATTTACCCCGAAGGGATTTTTATTCCGGAATACTTTTTCGGGAAAAACATCATCCACCTGCCGACGGTGAAGTGTCACATTTACACCACGACCACGGGCGCGATGAAAAACGCCTTCGGGGGCTTGCTCAACACCAAGCGCCATTACACGCATTCATGGATCCATGAAACGCTGGTGGACCTTCTGGCAATACAGAAGGAAATTCACGCCGGCCTGTTCGCCTTCATGGATGGAACAACAGCGGGCAACGGTCCCGGTCCGCGTACCATGTACCCCGAAATCAAGAACGTCATCCTGGCCAGCGATGATCAGGTCGCCATCGACGCTGTCGCGGCGAAAATGATGGGCTTCGATCCGCTGGCGGAGCTTCGGTATGTGCGATTGGCGCATGACCGCGGGCTCGGCATCGGCGATGTCCGCGACATCGAAATCGTGGGCGACGACATCAGCAACGAGCGCTGGGGCTTCGAGGTGGGTGACAACGGCGCAAGCCGCGTCGGCGATATCATGTGGTTCGGACCCCTCAAGGGCTTGCAGAAGCTTTTCTTCCACACGCCGCTCGTGCATGCGTTTGTGGCCGGCTCTGAAATCTATCATGATTACTACCGCTGGCCGCTGAAGGACAAGCGAACATTCGAGAACTGGCTCGCCTCCACAACATGGGGCGCGCTGTTCAATGAGTACCGCCGGAAGGGAACGCTCGCGGATTGAGTTGCCGGCACACCGACCGTGCGCACGGCGGTGTCACGAATACAGGTATGCCCCCTTGTCTGGGGGCATTTTCTTTGAGAACAAGGCACGTGCGGGTGATGGTCTCTATGCGAGCTGCAATGTAAACGTAAACGTACTGCCCCTCCCGGGTTCGGACGCGACGGACAATTTCTGCCCGTGCATCGCGATGAGCTCTCTGCACAGAATCAACCCCAGCCCGGTCCCTTTTTCCTTTTCCGTTCCGGGAATACTGTGCGAATTCGTTATTTCGAACAGCGTCGCCCGCACCGCTTCATCCATACCGATACCACTGTCAATGACGGAAATCGTCGCCGTATTCTCGCCCGCCTGACACTGCACATCCACAATGATGGTGCCGCCCCGGGGCGTGTACTTCACGGCGTTCTGCACGAGATTACGCAACACCGTGGAGATCATCTGCGGATCTGCAAGAACGGATACCGATGTGTCTCCGCTCGCAACGAATTGGATATCTTTCCGAGCCGCCTGTGTGTGCAGAATGGACCAGATTCCCTCGAGAATTTCCTGAAACGCTATGGCTGTGGGAGTGTAGGTGATGGTACCAAGTTGAATGCGCGACCATTCGAGAAGGTTTTCCAACAGGCGGTAGACGCCGCGCCCGGTGTTGCGCATTTCCGACAACAACGGTTTGACTTCCTCCACATCAACCTCACCGAGATTGTCGGAGAGATATTCAGCGATGCTCATGAAACTGCCGAGCGGGCCCCGAAGGTCATGCGCGATGATGGAGAAAAACTTGTCCTTGTCGCGAAGAGCCTTCGCGAGTTCCTGCTTCGAGCGCTGCAACTCGAGGTGCGTCCGCACGCGGGCGAGGAGTTCCGGACGGCTGAACGGCTTCGTGATATAGTCCACAGCACCCAGTTCGAAGCCGCGGACGATGTCCTCCGTGTCCGTCTTCGCGGTGACGAAAATAATCGGGATCTGGCTCGTACGTTCTTGCTGTTTTATCAGACGGCAGGTTTCATATCCGTCAATGCCCGGCATCATGATATCGAGAAGAATCAGTTCCGGCGTCACGTTTTCAAGAATGGACATCGCCTGCATACCGCTGGTGGCCACCGCGACATCGTAGTCGGCTTCACGCAGGAAATTCCCGAGAATCTGAATATTCTTGGTAACGTCGTCAACGACGAGAATGAGATCGCGTGTCCTGTTCATCTGTCTGAATGGGCCCGGAGGTGTCTCAGTTTAACCTTCGTTGGAGCGTGTGGCAAGTTGCCGCAGTTTGCGGTATTCCTGCTCGAAACTTTGTAATGTATGGGGCAAATTGTCCATATCAAAACTATTTACCTCCCGCAGAAGGGTATTTGTCCAATCCTCGAAGAACCGGCACCCCAGTTCCTCCCCCACCGCCTGAATCGTCAGGGCGAAGCGCTCAATTTCCTGAAGTACGAAACGGCTTCGTATCTGCTCCCAGGTTTCATAGTGTTTGCTCTCGATTCTTTCAAGCATTGCGCTGCACGCGGCGAGATCGTCGTCGAGCATCACGGTGGATGGCTGCGGCAGCGCTTCGGCAACGGTTTCTCCCTGATCGCTGACGGTGTCGGTGCGCTGTGCGCCGCTATCGGAAGCGATTTCGACATCAGGAAGTAATACGCGGAATGTGCTGCCCTTTCCGACCTCGCTTCTGACATCGATATGACCGTGCATCATGCGCACCAGACGGTTGGAGATGGCGAGCCCCAGGCCGGTCCCGCCGCTTTGTCTGTCGCGTGCGCTCGGTCCTTGCTGAAAAGGTTCGAAGATTTTTTCGATCACCGCGGGTGGAATACCGCTCCCCGTATCCATGATGGAGAACTCGACGGTACAATGCGAACTCTGCCGATGCAGCATTGCGGCATGTATGGTGATGGAACCGCGTTCGGTGAACTTGACCGCATTGCCGACGAGATTCAGCAGAATCTGCCTCAACCGCACATCATCGATGATGAGCTCCACCGGCAGGGCGTCATCAACAATGGCGTAGAAGCTGATGTTCCGCTTTTTTACATTCCACTGAAAAATACGTTGTACCTCGTTGACCAGCGCGCGAATATTCGTCGGTTTGTACACGAGTTCCAGCCGTCCCGCTTCGATGCGGGAGAGGTCAAGAATGTCGTTGATGAGTTGCAGCAGAGTGTTGCCGCTTATGGCGATGGAATCGAGGTATTCCCTGCTGCCGTCGTCCTTGATCCGATCCTGAAGAAGTTCCGTGAATCCCAGGATGGCGTTCATCGGTGTCCGAATTTCGTGACTCATATGCGCGAGAAATTCGCTCTTGACCGCGTTGGCCCGGTAGGCCTCCTCTTCGGCGCGACGACGATGCTCGATCTCGTGCAAGAGTTGTTCGTTCATGCGGGTAAGCCGTGCAGTGCGCTCGTCAATGAGCAGGGCCAGCTTGCGTTCCTGTATGCGATGCGACGCGATGCGCCAGCGAAACACGGCAAAGACAACTGCGCCCAGCAGCAGAATACCCAGAATGCGGAACCAGACCGTCTCATATAAGGCCGGACGCACATTCAGGTACAGGATCATTTTATCGGGATTCCAGACACCATCGTTGTTCGAGCCCTGAACGAGCAGTGTGTAAAAACCGGGCTCCAGACCGATCAGTGAGAGATCGCGGGAGGATCCGAGATTCTGCCAGTCGGCATGTACCCCGTCGATCTGGTAGCGGTAACGGTTTTCACCGGGACGAATAAAATTCAATGCGGCGAAGGTCAGGTAGGTCTGATTCTCCGTCGCGGGAATAACCAGGGTATCACCCGAAATAATCTGGTAGCGCAGCGCCCTGTCACCGATCTTGCACGCCGTCACCACAAGCGGCGGCACGTAGGAATTGTTCTGTATCATCCCGGGATGGAAATGCGTGACGCCGGCGACTCCTCCAAAAAGCATTTCTCCGTCCGTTGTCCGATAAAAGGCGGCGGCGTTGAATTCGTTTCCCTGAAGTCCGTCTTCCGCATCGTAGGTTGCGGTCACCCCCCGCTCCGGATGGAAGCGCGCAAGTCCGTAATTGGTACTGAGCCAGAATTGTCCGTCATCGTCTTCCAGAATGCCGTAGATCACGTCGTTCGGAAGCCCGTCACGGGTGGTGTATGTTGTAAAAACCCCTTTCGATGGATCGTAGGAACTCAATCCCCTTCCGGTGCCGGCCCAGACGTTCCCGCCGCGGTCAATGTGTATGCAATAGACGCTGTTGGAAGGCAGCGAGGTGGGATCCATTGGATCATGCGACAACAGGGTGCCATGTCCGTGCTGCGGATCCATGATCATGAGTCCGGAGCGATCGAGAGCAATGTACACCCACCCTCGTTCGTCCTGACGAATGTCCCGCACAATATCGCGCGCACCGCTGGTACGCACGAGCGGAGAGATCTGCAGGTAGCGCACGGTCAGGGATTTCGCATCCACAATGGAAATCCCGGACTCTGTCCCCACCCAGAGCGAGCCGTCTCGTGTCCGGGTCATTTTGGAAATGATGCCCCCCACTATCCCCTGCGACCCCCTGGTACGGAAGCGGCCAAGTTTTCCGCTTTTCATCTCCATGGTGTATATGCCGTCCCCTTCCGTCCCGAGCAGCAGCACCCCCGGCGTGCGGGGATGCGGATGGATGGTGTAAATGCTGTTGACGAAACCTCCCGGCAGACCCGGACGACGATAATCACGGGAAAGTTGTGAAATGACTCTGACTCTGCCTTCGCGGTCAACACTGTTCAATCCGCCGTATCCTCCGATCCAAATATGATCCTGCGTATCAACGTACAACGCCCGCACGCTCTCGAAGGACAACGAGTACGGACCCAGCCCGCGCTCATGGATCAATCCGAAAGGCTTGATGGATGGTGCCGTATAACTCAGACCACGCCCGTTGCTTCCGATCCATACGATGCCGCTTCGATCCTCGAACAGGGCGCGGATGCCATCGGTGCCCAGACTGCTGGCGCGTCCGGACTGCTGTACAAAGCGGTGCACGACACGGCTGCGCGTATCGAACATCAGCATCCCCGACGCTTCCGATCCGCACCAGATCCGCCCGCGTCTGTCCAGCAACATGGTGTTGGGTCTGACGAATTGCTTCCCCTGCAGCGACGAGTAGCTGTCCGTCACATCTTCCCATCTCATCGTTTTCAACGAAAGTTTCGCGATACCACCGGACAGCGTGCCTACCCACAGAATCGAATCGCCGGCGAGAACAGCGCTGGTGACCAGCGAGTCCGATCCGTGTCTGAAAACCGGACGAATGACCGTCCCCTTTCCGGTGGTCATGTCGAAGAGGTTCATCCCTGCCCCATGCGCGACAAGCCAGAGGTAACGGCTGCCGCTGGGGAGAATCCCGTGAATATCGTTGCTCGCCACCCCGCTGCCGCGTCCGGCGGCATAACTGTACTGTCGCCATGTCCCGGTTTGCGGAGTATAGCGATGCAATCCGCTGCCATGTGTCGCAACCCAAAGTCGGCCGGTGTTGTCCACGTGCAAGGCGGCGATGCCATCGCGATAATACGAAACCTGTGAATCGAATCGTGTCGAATGCCTGGTAAATTTCCCGGACCTCGGATCACGGGAAAATATACCCTCATCCGTACCAATCCATAACGTATTTGCAGCATCCACCGCCAGGGCGACAATGCGGCCACTCCCGAGACTGGAGGAATCCTTTCCGTCTGGTCGGTATACGACAAAGCGATAACCGTCGTAGCGATTCAGTCCGTCCGCAGTGCCGAACCATAGATAACCGCTCTTGTCCTGCACTATCGCTTTGACGAGACCTTGAGACAAGCCCTGCTCCACGCGAAGCTGCTCGAACTGCAGCTCATTCAGTCGCTGCGCGTCGCCCCTGACGGGATGCACGATGACCAACAGAATGATGAGCACCGGTATTGTCATCACTTGCGGGATGTGACTGAAGAAAGGGGCTTTCATTCGGACTGGGCCAACACGAGTGCATCCTTCGATGAGGTATACGGTCAAAATATCACGAAACAGATCGGGAACAAACAGCAAGAGCGGGGACAGTCCCGCTCTCGCCGCATTCCGAAAGCTGCGGAATGTCACACGATCATACTTTTCATGAAATCCCTCGCCGAGAAATCCTGACAACGGAAAATGATATCCTTCTTCGCCGCCTGCGCTTCGGGCGAAAGCAGTTTGGCGGACAGAGCGTTGAACTTGTTCTCGAGATCCTCCATGCTCATAGGCTCACGCGGATCGCCCTTCGGATACTCGAGGTACTCGCTGAACTCCCGTCCGTCCGTGGTGCGAACAAGCACGCGCGAGGGTTGCTTGGCCGGGAACATCTTCTCGAATTCCTCCGACGCTTCCCCCTTGATTTTGTCTATCACTTCCCAGATTCGCGGATCTTTCAGTTTCTCTTCGGAGAAGGACTGCGTCGTCACCTTGTGGTCCACCAGCGCGGCGGCAAGGCAGTACGGCAGGGAGTGATCGGCCGTTTCACGGGAATCCGGGCGGTACTTGTGCGGATCGAAGAGAATATCACACGCGCGGGCAATGGTCGTCACCCGTACTTCCTGAATCTGATCATAGGAGATGTTGTTTTCCGTTACAGCTTTCAGTGCGCAGGTGATATGTGTGTGCGTGAGGGCCTCGGTCGGGAAGGCCTTCATACTGCACTCAAGAATCTTGAAGGAATCGCCCAGGCCGCCAAGTAGTTTATCCAGGTTCCAGTCGGGACCGTACACGTCCATAAACCCTTCCTTGCCCTCGTAGACGGCCTCGGTACCAGTGTACCCGCGTTGAGCCATCAACGCTGCGAACACCCCCGTCTGCGTGGCCATGGGGTCCACGGTGTTTTTCATCATGGTAAGCTTGCCGGCGGTGGGACAGCCGATGGTATGATTATGGCAGCCGTTGATGCCGATGGCGTTCACCATCTGATCGACCGTGAGTCCGAGCACCTTGCCCGCGACAATGGGCGAGACGAACTGCGTGAGCGTCGCGTGATGCCATTTACGCTCGCGCACGCCGGGTACCGCAAATTCACAGAGGCGTTGCTCGAATTCATAGGCGAGCACGATTGCGGTGATGACATCCTTCATCGACGCGTTGACCTTTTCGCCGACAGACAGCGCCGCCGGGATGATGTCCGACGGATGCGACGGATCTTCCTTCCAGTAAATGTCATTGAAATCCAGTGCGCGGATCATCAGCGAATTGACGAGTGTGGCGTTTACGGCGGGCATTTTGTCCCCGAAACCCAGCAGGGTTGCTTCCCCTTCGCCACCCATTTCGAGATAGATATCCCGAATGATGTTGACATCCCGGGTGTGCGATGCGCCGTACGCACAGCCGATAGAGTCATACAGGTAGCGATGCACTTCGTGAACGACGCGTTCGGGCAGATCATCGTATGTGAGATTGACGGCGAATTCCGCGATGCGACGTGAAATGGATGTCTCCATGATGCTTCCTGGTCAGTAAATGAATTGACAAAGTTACGACTGTTCAACCGAGCCGCTGCATAATCCAGGGCTCGAGGCCGTCGGCGAGGATAAGTTCCTGCGCGGCGGGTCCGATGGGATCGATACTGTACGCAACACCACCGGTACGAATCTCCGACGTACGGAAATCGATTTCCGCGATCACGCCTGTACGTACCGTAGGGTGTTCGGCGCCGAGACGCTGCTTGAGATCTCTGACGAGTTGCGGCGCCTCGACGACGAGGAAGCCGTTATTGATTGCATTGCGTGCATAGGTCTCGCTGAGCGACCCTGCAAGCACCAGGCGAATGCCGCGATACTTCAGCGCGGTGGCGGCTTGCTCGCGTGAGCTTCCTGTTCCGAAATTGAAGCCACCGACGAGAATGTCTCCTTCCCGCACAAGCGATTGAAAGGCAGGGTCATAGTTTTCCATGGCCACCTGCGCTTGCTGCTCCGGCGTGAAATCGTCGTTGTAGGTGTACTTGCCGGGGTAGATGCCGTCGGTGTTCAGGTTGTCCTGATGGCAGAACAACAGTTCCCCCGTGACGATCGGCGGAAATCCATCAATGACAATGGTTTCGCCGCGCGCAGCGGTTTGTCGTTCCGGTATCCGAATGCTTCCCACGGCTTCGCGCGCGTGTCCGTCGCCCGGCATGTCGATATAGCCAGCTACCGCAGACGCCGCAACGATAGCCGGCGAAGCGAGATAGGCCTGTGCGCTGGGCGAGCCCATGCGGCCTTTGAAGTTCCTGTTTGTGGCGGAAATTCCCACTTCCCCGTCCTCCAGTAAGCCGACACCAAGCCCGATGCACGGGCCGCAACCCGGAGGCAGTGCAATCGCGCCGGCATCGATCAGTGCGGGCCAGTCGCCGCGCCGTTCGCTCTCCGCCTGAACTTCGCTTGAAGCGGCGGCGACGTAAAGCTGCACCCCTTCCGCGACGCGCCGGCCGCGCAGCACGGCAGCGGCTTCCGCGAGGTCCTCCACGCGGCCGTTGACGCAGGAGAGCAGATAGGCCTTCTGTATCGGGATGCGCTGCTCGCGCATCACGGCGACGGGTGACATCGTCTTGACATGATTGGGACCCGATACATGCGGTGTGACCGTTGACAGATCCAGTGTCAGTACTTTTGCGTACACCGCATCCGGCGAGGCCTGCGGAATGGCCGCGGCGAGTTGTTCAATGCGCCGGGCGTTCATGCGAGGATGCATACCCTCTCCGTCGGTATCACTGGCGACACCCTCGAGTCCTCGTTGCGCGACGAAACCGGCGCGCGCACTGAGCCAGTCGAGGGTCACCTCGTCCACGGGAAAGACTCCCGCGAGCGCTCCCCATTCCGTCGTCATATTGGCAATGGTCAGTCGCTGATCCACACTGAGCTGAGCGATGCCGTCTCCGGTGAATTCGATGGCGTGGTTCAGCACCTCGTCCTTGTTGAATACCCCGCACAGTGCGATGATGACGTCCTTTCCGGTTACACCGGGCATGAGCGTACCCGTCAGAGCCACCTGTGCGACAGGCGGTACCTTCCACCAGGTGCGTCCGGTCGCCCATATGGCTGCGGCATCCGTTCGCACGATTGGTGTTCCGAGACACCCGAGCCCGCCGTACATGTTGCTGTGGCTGTCGGATGCGACGGCCATGGTGCCAGGCCACGCATAGCCCTCCTCGCACATGATCTGATGACCGATCCCTCTGCCGGCCGGATAAAAGTCTATACCGTGCGCGCGGGCGAAGTTCTCGATCTTTGCATACTTCTCGAGATTCTTTTCGCTCCTGTCCTGCACGTTGTGGTCGAGCGTGATGACGATCTGTCTGGGATTGTGGACTTTCGTCGCTCCGATGCTTCTGAATTTCGGAATGACAGCCCCGGTATTATCATGTGTCATGACATGTGCGGGCTGAATGTAGATGTAGTCACCCGAGTGGATGGTTTGCCCGGCTTCGAGACCGACAGCATAACGCTGGGCAATGGCTTCGATGAGATTCTGTGCCATATGTGCTTCTCCGATGCTTGATGCGGTGAGCGTGGCTATTTCACGAGTTCGAAATCGATGAAGTCGCAATGATGAAACACGATGCTTTCGGGCAGGCGCTTTTCACCTTCTCCTTCCTTGGAGTGCGTGGCGATGATGTGCATCACTTCCGAGGGCACACCATGCTTGAAGGCAAGGCCGACACCGCTGAACGGATGCCGTATGTGTTTTCCGTAATCGGATTTCACGGGCTTGCCGTCGAGGATCTCGTACTCGAACAGTTTGCCGACATCCGCGAGCAAGGCGCCGGCAATGAGGTAGTCGCGATTGATCGGAGTTTTCTTCTCCTTGTGTATAGCGGTGAGCACATCGTCGGTGGCGATACACATCAGGCAAACAGCGCGAACATGATCCAGGAATGAGATAGTGACATTGGACGCAAGCAGCGTAAATGGAATACCGAGAAGCAACTCTTCCGTCCATCCCCGGAAATCAATCGCTTCCTGCCAGCACGCGGCAACCTTTTCCCGCAGGTCCGCGTCGCCGATCGCTTGAATTTCTGGAAGCAGGCGGTTTACGAGTTCACTCATGACGACCTCTTGAAGTATGTTGTGATGGATAAAGCGAAGTTCCTGTACACTCACGGGGTTTCTATCAGTACGACGGTAAGCGTCCCGGGACCGTGAACGCCGGTAACGAGCACTTTTTCGATATCGGCGGTTTTGCTCGGGCCTCCGATCAGCGTCACAGCGCTTTTCTTTTCGACGCGCACCAGCTCTTCCAATAGTGGAGCGGCTGCGTGCAGTGTGGGAACGATGCGCTCGACGGGGAGAAAAGCGACATGTTCATCCGACAGCAAAGATACGGAACGAGTCTCTCCGTGTGAAACAGCCGCGATCACAGCTCCGGAATCGGCAATACCGGCCAGCGCGGCTGTCACGCCGATATCCGCGGCATTGAAGCTGCGCACGTCGCGATCCGGCGCGGAAGCGCCGTTGAACACGCTGATGCCCGGCAGTTGGGCGAGGAGCCGCTCATCGATCCCGAGGGTTCGAAGCAGCATGTCCTCCGCCAATACAACACAGCTCTTGCCCCTGGCGTGTGCGACAAAGCGCTCCGCGGCATCGCTGCGGTTGCAGCGTAGCACCGTGCTTCCCGCTGCGATGGCATTTCTTTCAAATTGCTCCGCCGTCGCGCTTCCTGCGCTACAGGCCAGGTCACGGAGTCGCACGGCCAGATCCGCGTAATGCGCCGATCTCATCCCCTCCCCGCTTGCCGGCAGCAACGAATACAAGACGTCACGAGCGTTCACGTGCATGCTCCTCCCATAGCTGTTTGAATGATCGCTCCGGCAGTGCGGGAAAATCCCTAGTGCGGCTCCATACAGGGACTCGGGGTGCGCTGCCGCCACCAGCGAGAAGAGGCGATAAGAAACGCGCAACGCGTCCTGAAAAATCGAAAAGCCAATCACGCGACGCCAGCACTCTGAAAAGTTTCATACCCATGCGTTCGGGCCAGGGACCGTGTCCGTGTCCGGCAATACTTTTCCTCCACCAGAGCAGCAGATGATGCAAATCTATCTTTACGGGGCAAATATCCGCGCAGGCACCGCACAGGGATGATGTGTACGGCATGGCTTTGGCGCGCTGTTCTCCATGAAACACCGGCGATATCACACTGCCGATGGGACCTGGATAGACAGAGCCGTAGCCATGGCCGCCGATTTTCTGATACACTGGGCAGACGTTCATGCAGGCACCGCAGCGGATGCACAGCAATGCGTCGCGGAGCGCATCATCGGCCAGCATGCGGCTGCGGCCGTTGTCGAGTATGACGATGTGGAGCGCACGCGGCCCATCGCTCTCCTCCGTTCCGGCGGGTCCCGTGATGATGGATGTGTAGCAGGTGAGGCGTTGACCTGTGGCGCTGCGGCCGAGCATGTTCAGAAACAGACCGAGGAAGTGTATATCCGGCAGCAGTTTCTCGAAGCCCATCACCGCGATGTGCGTGCGCGGCAGACTGCTGCACATACGCGCATTGCCCTCGTTTTCTACAATGACGATGCTGCCGCTCTCTGCAATCGCGAAATTGACGCCTGAAATACCCAGATCGGCTGCGAGGAAGTCATCGCGCAACGTATCTCGGGCGACGCGCGTGAGGTGCTCAGGATCTTCGCTGTACGCGATTCCCAGCTTTTCCGCGAACAGCGCACCGATTTCCTTTCTGTTCTTGTGCAGCGCCGGTGCGGTGATATGCGAAGGAATTTCGCCGGCGAGTTGCACGATGTACTCCCCGAGATCGGTTTCCACGGTACGGACTCCCGCCTCTTCCAACGCATGATTGAGACCGATTTCCTCGGTGGTCATGGATTTGCTTTTCACGGCGAGGCGGGAGCCGCTTTCCTTCGCTATCCGTGTTATGATACCGCGGGCTTCTTCGGCGTCGCGTGCGAAGTGGAGAATAGCTCCGGCTTCTGTTGCCTTCTGTTCGAAGAGCTCGAGATACCCGCGCAGGTTGTCTATGACATGGCGTTTGACATCGTGCGCCAGCCCGCGCATTTCCTCCCAGTCGTCGTAGTCACCGATAACAGCCGCGCGTTTGTCCAGCGAAGTTTGTGTCGCGCGTCGAATATTTCCCCGCAGTGCGGTATCATGAATTCGCTCAGCCACGAGGCGGTGAAGATTTTCCGGAATGAGAGGCGTAGCGTTGCTCATCGCGCCTCCATGGCCAGGATATCGGCAATGTGCATGGTGCGGACCGGAAGCCCCTGTCGCCGCAGCACCCCGTCAATATTCATCAAACAGCTCGAGTCCACGCCTGTGACCACCTCCGCGCCGCTGCGAACAATACTCTGTACTTTTTCTTCGGCCATCACACTGGAAATATCCGCGTGTTTCACCGCGAACGTTCCTCCGAAACCGCAGCAGACTTCCGCTGCATCCATTTCGATGAGATCCAGCCCGCGCACCCGGCGCAGGAGGCGCCTCGGCTGTTCCTTGATGTGCAGTTCACGCAGCGCGTGACAGGAATCGTGCACCGTCACGGTGGCGGAAAACGCGGCGCCGACATCGTCCACGTGCAGAACGTCCACGAGAAAGGAGGTGAATTCGTGCATCCTGCGGCGCACACGTGCGGCTTTTTCCCGATATTCCGGTGCGAGTTCGAGCAGATTCCCGTAAAAAACCATCACCATCGAGGCACAGGAGCCGGACGGAACGACGATGTAGTCCGTGCCGTCATCGTCAAAAATGTCCAGAAAACGTTCGGCGAGCTGCCGACTCTCTGCATGATAACCGCTGTTGAAGGCCGGTTGGCCGCAGCAGGTCTGTCTTGTATCATAGCTGACCGTTAATCCGAGGCGTTCAAGCACTCTGACCATGTTCATCCCGGTTGCCGGAAAAACCTGATCCGTAAGACATGGTATGAACAACGAAACCCGCACCACCGCTCTCCGCATCATGATGTGTTTCGTAAAATACCACAATATCACGAAGAAACGGAGTGAAATTACATTTCACCCCAACTTGTTTCATCGCGTGCGGAGAGAGTGCGTACCGTGAACGCTCATTTACCCCCCCGATTTATCGCGGAGAAAGAGCACACCGCGCACTCACCGGCCCGCCCCGGCGCCACCCCGCGGTTCCTCTGCGCGACTGCGAACGCGACCACTACCAGCACACTGTCATTTCAATCGGGGGGGGAACTCACTGTCCATTTTTTGCGGTACACTCCAGTCGGGGCGACTGGAGCCCCCAAGAGAGCTCAGGGCCGCCCCGGCGCAACCCCGCGGTTCCTCTGCGCGACTGCGAACGCGACCACTACAAGCACACTGTCATTTCAATCGGGGGAATTCACTGTCCATTTTTTGCGGTACACTCCAGTCGGGGCGACTGGAGCCCCCAAGAGAGCTCAGGGCCGCCCCGGCGCCAACCCGCGATTCCTCTGCGCGACTGCGAACGCGACCACTACAAGCACACTGTCATTTCAACCGGGGGGGAACTCGCTGTCCATTTTTTGCGGTACACTCCAGTCGGGGCGACTGTAGCCCCCAAGAGAGCTCAGGGCCGCCCCGCGGTTCCGCTGCGCGACTGCGAACGCGACCACTACAAGCACACTGTCATTTTAATCCGGGGGGGAACTCACTGTCAATTTTTTGCGGTACACTCCAAACCTGTATTTCTTCAATGACCAGGGGGGTCAGTTTTCGGTTATCAGAGGGGGTCAATTTTCGAGTAGCGTTACCACCGGAAGGCCAAACGCTCTTCTACCCCTCCCCACGATTCATCGGGGGGAGAGAGGCACACCGCGGACTCACCGGCCCGGAGGCGAAACCGGTGCCGCTTCGGCACAATCCAACCCGCAGTGACTCCGCTCGGCCTCCGGCCTCGCTCCGTCACTGAGGGTCCCTGGCCGTTGGAACTGTTGCTGCCACAAGGGGCCAAAAGAAAAATCACGCTGTGTACGTGGAAAACGGATCATCAGTGATACGGAAAACCAGAATAACCTGTATTTCTTCAATGACCAGGGGGGTCAGTTTTCGGTTATCAGAGGGGGTCAATTTTCGAGTAGCGTTACCACCGGAGGGCCAAACGCTCTTCTACCCCCCCCCCCACGATTCATCGGGGGGAGAGAGGCACACCGCGGACTTCAACCGCTTCTTAGGCGCAATCCTCGGCGATTGTCAAAACTTCTCCAGCGAAGGATGTATATCAAGTGCCTGAGCGATGGTGGAAACTGTTTCAATCGCCTGAGCACGGGGATGATTATTTGCGAAAACATAGACGCTACCTGACGCTTCTAACAAAGTAAGAATGTTGTTGACTATCTGAAGGATTTCATCCGGGGTGTAACGGTAATCGTAACGTGTGACGTTGTCGCCGTCGAACCAGTTCTGCGCATTCCGGCCATGCAAACGGTAGTACGAGAAATCCCGCCCCGCAACGAGTGCATCGCTGGTCAGCCCCGGGAGTTTCGGGGCATCTACCGAACATAATGTTATTCCACGCTTCCTTGCGTAAGCATAAGTCATTTCATTGTACCAACTTGAGTGCCTGAGTTCGAGTACAACATGAAATGTGTTGAAGTACTCAACAATTTCATCCAGGTAGGACATGTTGTCCTGCGTACACCTGAAGCTGTACGGAAACTGAAAGAGCAGGCAACTGAGCTGATCGGTGTCCGACAGCACCATCATGGCATCGGCGAATTCCTGCCAGCTCTGCTGCACGGAACGACGCTCATGCGTCAAACTCTGATGAGCCTTGACGCTGAAACGCATGTTCGGCGCCTTGTTCCGTATTTGAAACAGTGTGCTGGGACGCGGCATGGTGTAATACGTGTAGTTCAGCTCCGAAACCGGGAAAAAATGCTGATAATACTCCAGCATTCGCGGCTTTTTCACATCGTGTCGGTAGAACGGCCCAACCCAGTCATCGTAGGAATACCCGCTGGTGCCAAGGTAAATGCCCCGTTGACGCAACTTCCAAATGCTTCTCGGCGGAAGCATGCGCGTCTCCAATTCGGTAAAAAGTGTTTCCTGATACATGACGGCACACATGGTTAGCTTTTTGTCTAACCTAATGTACGCAAGCGCTGCGACGATGTCAAGAGAAAAATGCCTGCATGTGAAAATTTCACCTTTCCGCGAAAAATCCTGCGAAATCTTCCGGAAGGCGGCCGGTGAACAAAACGCGAAAGGCCCGGATAACGTACCCGGGCCCGCGAAGTTGCGCTTGGTCGCGAAGCTCAGCCCTGTGGCGCCGCTTTTTCCTGCTTCTGAAGCATCCCGCGTGCGATCGGTGCCAATGCGGCTATGCCGAAAACCAGAATCTCATTGAAATAATCAACGTCATCGAGTTCTATGCCGATGAGATTGACGCCAAGCGTCAGGTACAGGACGGCGGCGATGAGGCCGAACAGCGACCAACCGGCGATGGATTTCGCGGCTTGCGTGGTGGATTCCTCATTCCTCCGGAGCAGCCAGATGACCAGACTGCCCAGTAACCCTCCGAGCAGCGCGGAAATGAAAAACATCCAGGGAAAAACGTACATCATGCTCATGCTCTGCGTACTGTAGCGGGGCGAACTCACTTCCACCGTGGCTTCACCGGTTCCACGCGAACGCAAGCGCACCGTAGCGAAATCCCCACCGCGGAGCTGCAACGTGGCGGGCGACAGCGATCCCTTGTCCGCGGTGAAATTGATGCTCACCCGCTCCGTGCTGTCGGCACCGCGCAACAACACCGTAATGGGCACGCTCTCCAATCCCCACCCCTGCAGGATGCGGGAACGCGATGCGAACAAGAGCACGGGTTCAATAGCCACCCCGATGGGCACTCCCTCGGGTTGTGCGTAGGTGTACATCTCGAATTGCATCGGCGGAAGCGGACTCGCCTCGGTAAGGAGCAACACCCGGGCTTCGCCGTTGGTGCTGTCAAACGCGATTTCCTCCGGTGCTATCCCGTCTATTCCCGGGGATGAAAAAAAGAATCGCATCGGTTCGGGAAGAGCTGTCGCTTTCCATCGGGTGGGATCGAACAACGCAAAACGGACGACGCTTTGAAACGCCTGCACGACCGGATCATATCGCAGTGGCGAAACCTTGAAAATCGGAACGATATTCGTCAGTCCCGCCACGGACACTGCGTAGCTTTCATTCAATTGCTGCCAGTCTTTATACCGCCGGATGTTTTCGGGTTTGTTGCCGGGGTCCAGAGTGCGCACACCGGAAGTAACTCTCCGAATCGAGATGTTATGCAATGTCGGCATGGTCTTTTTCCCCTGGATTTCCCCTCCGGATATCGAACCCTGCTCCGTCTGCTCCTCCGGCGAACCGCTGTCGCCGGTACCCGCAGGTTTCTGCGTCTCGATGGCCTTCATCGAATCCGTAACACGGTCCCGCATCAGACGGCGCAACGCGTCGTCCTGTATGGTGTAAATGCGTGGTTTGATCGTCGGCTGTTGCAATGTCGTGGATCGAAGGCGGGAATCCTGAGCGAAGAGGAAGTACCCGCCGGAGAAATCGGGAAACAGAATCGCGAGTGCAATGCCGACAGTTACGAAGCGTATCATGATACCGTCCTTTCAGACAGGAACTGAAGAAAATCCATCTCGGATCCGACCACGCATGTTAGCTCATCCGCACAGGTATGCGTAGAGGTGATAGCACCTCGGCTCTCGGGAATGCGTGTACGATACAGATGGTCCGGCAGACTGGCACAAAATAGTTTCCCCGTTGTACGAAATCAACCCAAAATGCAATTCCACTTTTTTTCCTGCCCCACTAGTCGTGTATGAGACTGGTCGCAGGCGAGGTCGTCAAGCCGGTCCGGCTGGAAAACGCTCGTACGTTCTCGGGCTGATCTAGGTAGTACCACCCATAAAAATAGGTGCTACCACCTATTTCTCTGCTCTCCCAGGTTTGCGTAATTACTATTGTCATAATTCTCAAACGTGTCGCTCCCTGGCTCCCTGTGTCAACCGCGGGTCACATCACCATTTGTACGGTGCTGCGTCCCGTCAAGAAAAGGAATTGGTATGCATTGTTTGCGCAGGAGTCCCTGTCATGAAATCCGCCATGGTATTGATCTGTGTCGTCGCCATCACCGCGCTCCGCCCGTCCCCGAGCTGTGCGCAACACTTGAGTGACTCACCCGTTCCGCTACCGCTCGTCGCGATGCTGCAAGGCACAAACGCGGTTGCCTGTCTATCGCATAACGTTCAGCGGACGGGTGCTTCCCTGCGGGAAACATCCTTCAACCCACATCCCAATCCGACCGATCTCACGGCAATGAACGACAGCGTGAACTCCCGCGGCCGGGGTTTCATGCTTGAACAGAATTACCCGAATCCCTTCAATCCCGGCACAGTGATTCGCTTCTCTATTCCCGAAGATGCGCTCGTGAGCATCCGTCTGTACAATCTGCTCGGTGTTGAATTGATGGTTCTGCTTAACGAGCACCGACGTGCCGGATCCCACAGCATCACCGTGGACGGCAGAAAGCTGGCCACCGGCAGCTACCTCTATGCGCTCGAACTCCCCGGACGGCGTCTCGTACGCATGATGACGGTGGTACGATGATTTCAATGGAAGAACGCTCTCCTCTCTCTCCCGCAAACGCACACAGGGCGCGGTTACCCGCGCCCTGCGTTTGATCGTACCGATGTGATAATCACGCTTCCGGCGCGGTGGCCATTTTCCCGAGATCACGGTCAATGAGGTACAATCCCCTGCCATCGTAGGCAATGAGATTGATCTTGTCGAGAATGGAAGTGAAGAGATTTTCTTCCTCGTGCTGCTCGCCGACATACCACTGCAGGAAATTCAGCGACGAATAATCCTTCTCTTCATATGCCAGCGCAACAAGCTCGTTGATCTTGCTGGTGACGAATTTCTCGTGATTGAGAATGAGGCTGAACATTTCCTGCAGCGACTCGTACTCGCTGCGCGGCTTCTCCATCGCGCTGATGATGGCCAGATTCCCGGTTTCACCGAGATAGTTGAACAGCTTCATCATGTGCATGCGCTCTTCCTCGGAATGCGTCTTGAGGAAGGCAGCCGTGCCGTCAAAGCCCTTCCACTCGCACCAGGCGGCCATTTGAAGATACAGATTCGAAGACTCGAATTCGATGGTGACCTGCTCGTTGAGCTTGTCGATCATCTTTGTGCTCAGCATGTGATTCTCCTTCGGTGATGAAATAGATGCGGATATTCTGACTCAAGTAAGCTCAACAGCGGATTTCTGAAAATCGTTTCCGACTGTGAGGTCCGCCCCTTCGACGCTTGACCCGGAGGGGACGTCCCAGGCAGTCAACAGCGACACCGCGGCGACGCGTTACACGCTCAGCGACGCGAGCAACTCCTTGCAGACGCGCACAGCGTCGGACACCGGTACGATGCTGCGCTCGCCGGTGTTGCGGACCTTGATTTCCACATTGCCTTCGGCGAGATGTTTTTCTCCGACAATCACATTCAGAGGCATACCCAGCAAATCGGCGTCTTTGAACTTGAAGCCGGGACTCACACCGGTACGATCATCGAACAGCACCTCGAAACCCGCCGCCTCGAGTGCGTCATGCAGGGACTCGGCATTGTCGCGCACGAGTTCGCTCTCCATTTTCACGCCGGTGAGATGAATGTGAAATGGTGCGATGGAAGGATGCCAGCATATGCCGTCCTTGTCATGACGCTGTTCGATATGACAGGCCACGATGCGTTCGACACCGATGCCGTAGCTGCCCATGATAATGGGATGCTCCTGCCCCTTGTCATCGAGGAAGGTGGCCTTGAGCGCTTCGCTATACTTGGTGCCGAGTTTGAAAATATGTCCGACCTCGATCGCTTTTTTCACACTGAGCGGCAATCCCTTCAACGGATCCGGCTCGCCCTCGAGCACGGTGCGGAGATCATGATACGCGGTGATGTTCGCGTCGCGGTCGAGATCGATATTGCGGTAATGGAAGCCGTTTTCATTGGCCCCGCTCACCATCCCATTCGCGTGGGCGATGCGGAGATCCGCGATTTGCGGAATCGTGGACTTCAGGTTGATCGGACCGATGGATCCGCTGTCCGCGCCGGTCAACGCGGCGAGTTCTTCGTCATGCGCCGGCCGAATGGTATTGGCCTTCAGCGCTGTCTGCAGCTTCGCCTCGTTGAGCTGATCGTTGCCGCACATGAAAATCAGATACGGCTGTTCGTCCGCGAAATACACGAGTGACTTTGCGCAGCGTTGCTCGGGTATTCCATATTGCTCCACCAAATCGTCTATGGATTTGGCCGTCGGTGTGGCAAATTTTTCCGCTGTGGGATTGTCCGCAATACGCTCGACGGACGGAATAGCCGAACTCGCGACTTCGATATTCGCCGCATAGCCGCTCTCGAGGTTGAAGGCGCATAAATCCTCGCCGGCGTCGGATTCCACCATGAATTCCTGCGAACCACTGCCGCCCATCGCGCCGCTGGAGGCGCCGACGACAAAGAACTGCAGTCCGCAACGCGAGTAAATGCGGCAATACGCCTCGTAATGCTTCTGATAGCTCGCGTCAAGTCCCTCCCAGGAATTATCCAGGGAATACGCATCCTTCATGAGGAATTGGCGACTGCGAATCACGCCGGATTTGGGGCGCGGTTCGTTGCGGAATTTCGTCTGTATCTGATACCAGATCTGCGGCATGTCGCGATAGGAATGCACGAATGCCTGCGCGATATGCGTGATGATTTCTTCATGCGTTGGTGCGAGTACGAGATCGCGGTTCTTGATATGGAACATCGTGTCGCCGAAGGCCTCGACGCGTCCCGTCTCCTCCCAAATATCCTTTGGATTCAAGGCCGGCAGATGCAATTCCATTCCACCGATTCCATCCATCTCCTCGCGAATGATCTGCATGACCTTTTTCCATACGCGGTAGCCCAACGGCAACAGCGAGTAAATGCCGGCTGAAAGTCCCCGAATCATGCCCGCGCGCAGCATGAGCTGATGACTGGGAATGACGGCCTCCGCCGGAACCTCTTTCAGTGTGGGAATGAAGTACTTCGATAGACGCATTGAGATAACTCGTTGATATGCAAGCAGTTATAAAATATTCGATACAGGTGTATCTACTAAATATACGACTAATCGCGAGGTGATACAAAAGGTATAAAAACGATAAGAGACGCAATCCCCGTCACCCCGCCGCGGCAAGTCTGCCACGGCGGGGTGATTCGTTCCGTAACGCACATGGAGACTCTACAGGACATGCAAACAGATCACCCTTCGAGACGCCGCCCCATTTTCTCTGCATCGCGAATGATTATACAGCGGCGGCCCTGTTAATGACATCGATGAATGAGGACCGATAATCGCCGTGAAAGCCGGCCCCTGATCATAGCCGAAGGGGCCGGCCCCTTCGGCTCCGCTCAGGGACCGGCACTTCGGTAATCATGGACCCTTTCCCGGTTGTTGCCCTTCGGCTGAGGCTGAGCGAAGCCGAAGCCACGCTCAGGGATCGAGCCGAAACCACAGAGATCTCATGTCATCGCATGAAATGGACCGGTGTCCGCCCAGGCGGACGGGTAGGCACACTGCTTATGACATCGAGTCGGGACCTGCTTTACTCGTGCGTTACGGACGGAATCATGCTTCGAGACGCCACCGGACGACGTCGGAGCATCAGCTTGAAATTTTACTGCGGTTCAGCCTGAGGCTGATCAGCATGACGAGCTTGGTTAGCGTCGCTGATACCGCCTGATGTCATGCGCGAAATGGAGCGGTGTCCGCCCAGGCGGTCTGGTGGGCACACTTAGGGTGACGAAGTCGACCTACGCCCCGGAAGCTTGAACACCGATGTCTTAGGCAGGGAGCGATGATAAAAGCAGCATTCAGCTTCGGGATTTCGCCCCTTCGCTACGGCAACGTATGTTTCTTCATCCATTCCCAGTGCCGCTCCGCACCTTTCATCCAGTGGTTCGTGCCATTGGGATAAGCATGAGCAAGCCCATTTACCATAACGATGTTGAAGCTGTGTGTCTTCATGACGTCGCTCGCCGGAAAAGTCGCAATCATCGCGGTGTTGGTGTCACCGGTGATCGTGTACGCAGTCGAGCAATGAAAGGTGCTTGTGTGCACCTGAATAACATTCTGGAAATACGGAATCGCGAACCCGGCTTCGAAGGAGGACAGCGGTACCGGAGCGTGGAAAAATCTGTCGTCCTCATTGCCGAACTGAAACACCACTGGCATATCGGTGCGCCTGGGGGTAAAGCTGCCGCCATTCGGCGAGGAACCGGCATTTTCCACCGCGGCCGCGAATACGTCGCCCATTTCCACCGCGCAGCGGAAGGCCATCTGACCGCCATTGGAAAAACCGGCGACATAGATTCGTTTTTCGTCCACCGTAAATTTGGCCTTGAGCTCGGAGATGATCTGCCGCAGAAACTTGACGTCATCCCTGGGGATCTCCCCGGCGCAGTACTCGAAGGACCCGGGGTAAATATTCCACTTCGTGGTGGTGGATCTTCCGTCCTCATCGGTGATACAGTGTCGCCATGACGAAGGGAAAACCGTCAGAATGTTCTCCTTCTCCCCTACTTCTTTCCATCCGGAAATATTGTAGAATTTCTCGCCGTCTCCGCTGGTGCCGTGCAGCATAAACACCACCGGTCGTGCACTGCTCCCGTCGTATCCCGTCGGAACGTGGACGTAGTACTCGCGTTCATCGCCGTCCACCATCGTGGTGAAGCGATTCTTGCCGGTGACGAATCCCTGGTCCGACGCAGGGGTTGTCTCGTCCGAACATGCGCTCATGGCGATGAGCAATACAAGAGAAAAAATGCGAGTGTATTTCATCATATCTCTCCGATGATTTCTGCGTGCTGGGTTCGTGAACGCTTCCGCTCCTTCTTGTCGCCGGTGCACGGACGCCGCATGCTCCCCGCAAAGGGGAAGGCCGTGCCCTGACGGGCGATGGCCTGCGGATGCAATCGGGACGCGGTGGATGATGCGGCAGATAAAATACATGCCGTCGCGCGAAGATGCAAAATAAAATCCCATCCGGCTTTTTTTTTGCGTCGACGCCGATGCATCTGCGTACTCTGCCGTTTTACGCACGACGTTTCGACGGGAACGCACGACGTTCTTCCCTTGTTGCTTTTGCATCACGATCTTCGTCTTTCATCACCCGCGGTACTGCGCTGGCCTATCCCCGTACCATTCATTTTCCCGGCGGAACACTCATGAAGAACATCGCATTCGTAGTCCTTTTCCTGCTCCTGCTCTCCCCTCTTGAGCTTTCCGCGCAATGCTCCGATGCCGGCGCATGCAGTATCGGCGGAAGCATGCACGAACAGGAATCCGATGCCGCAAAGCACTCGCTGACGCTTCGCTACGGTTACGGCCAAAGCGGCAAAACAGACGAACTCCGTTTCCATGCGCTGCAGCTCGAAGCAGATATACAAATCCTGACACACTCAAGCCTCGGAGTCCGTCTCCCGTGGACGAAGGTGGAAGGACCGCGCGGGAGCGCGAGCGGCATCGGCGATCTGCTGCTGATCTGGGATCAGCAGCTGTGGACCGCTGACGACATCGCATTGCATGCGCAAGGCGGGGTCAAACTTGCTACCGGCGAAGACAATGCCGAAGCGTTACCGCAAAGCTATCAACCAGGCTTGGGGACCAACGATCTCCTCTTCGGACTGAGCCTGGCATACAGCCGCTGGCACGTTGCCGCGGCATACCAGTACAGCCCCGGACGCAGCGCCAACGCGATCACACGTCTGCGCCGCGGTGATGACATCATGCTGCGGGGCGGGTATGCAACAGATATTTCGGATATGCATGTCGGGATCGAGCTTCTGGCCGTCAAACGGCTCTCTCTCTCCAGCGTGCTCGATGCGACCGCCGAAGGTGGGGAGATCTTCCTGGACGTCCCCGGCAGCGATCAGTTCCAGCTCAACCTTGCCGCTCAGGCCTCACTGCCGCTGTCCGACGTCCTGTCCGTGCTCGCGCATACCGCCGTACCACTGCTCAAACGCGAGGTGAATGTGGACGGACTCACAAGGGCGCTGACCGTGTCCGCCGGTCTGCGCATGCACTTCTGAACTTCGGCGGACCCGTGCATCAGTCGAACGAATAACGTGAGAGGTCGCGGTTGACGGTGTCGGGATCGAAGAATGCTTCGTCGAAATTGTCGCCGATCCATTCACGGAAAAATCCGTGTTCCTCATGCGTTGGATCGTTGATTGCTTTGAGAAACGCGTAAAATCCCGGTATTCCACCCACATCCTCCGGCGGGCAAGCGAGCGCACCATCCGAACAACGCGGGTAGAGAATATCCGGATCCGGGTCCTGAATGTTTTCAAGCACAATGTCGTGAAGCCAGCCATCGCCGAAATCATATTCGTAGGTGATGCGGTCGCTGGTCTGACGCAGAAGGTCATGAACGCGCACGGTTGATGCTTCCACCACACCAAAGGCGTCCGGCGCGGCCGCATCCGCGTAAAAATCCTCACCCGCTCTGAATTGATACAGATGCTGATTCTGCCATCCCATGACGATCTGCAGCGCTTCGTGCAGTTGCCGGAGTGTCATATCCCCGCGCACGAGAATGCGCCGCCAAATGGGAGGATCACTGTACTGGAGAGTGATGTGAAGCTGACAGATCTTTGATTGAGACATGATGACCCGGATGATTGTGTGGCGTCAGGATTACGAATGAAAACATAGTGACAAGCGGTGTTCGGATGCAAAGGGCTGTCCGTTCATCCGTCATCCGCCACCCGTCTCCACTCTTCCGGACAATCCCTTCAATTACGGCAGGATTTTGACACCGCGTTTCCGTTGTGGTACGGTGGCAGCGCGGAATATTGTGTTTCGCGTTTGTGCTCACGATGGAGTTTCCTGAAGAAAGCATGTTGATCGTTGGAAGCATATATTCCGCTTTTCGACGATGTTCGCCGCCATGCGCCGCATCCCGTTGCGAACGCTGCATGCACGTCGTTATGCAGCTTCATCAGGGAAGTGCGACAGTCGCTTCAATCGCGGGTGCAGAAAGAACAACGGCAGCTTCACCAGCACGAGCGAGTAGTGAATCCAGTAATCGGTGAGGCGTTCCTGTACGCCCGGCGCATGACTGCCGCGCTGTCGCAGCCAGCGCTGATACGGCAGGCAGTGCGAGGGTTCATCCCGTTCGATAATACGGAAAATGCGAACGAGGCGTGCATCCCGACGCAGTATGCGCGACCGCAACAACACGTCAACCTGCCGCATGCCGCGAAATTCCGTGATCATGATCAGACGACACAAGCGGAAAAACAACGCGTCGTCCGCCAGGATCTCGGCGACATCGAGATCATCGAGCGAGGTCCGGAAAATGAACAACACGAACTGATCGATATACCCGAAGGTGGAGTCCACCGCGAGCGGTGTGCTTTGAAGCGCCTGGAAGTAGCGTTTGAACATGAGATAGTGTTTACGCTCATCGCGCGTGTGCTTCTCGACCGCTGCGATAAAGACGCTTTCCTCGGGATATTTCAGCCGAAGCGCCGCGAGCAAGCGCTCGAGCCCGCGATACGCCTGATACTCGTTGAAGAGATACACCGAGGCGAGCACGTCATGATACCGTTTGGTGAATGCTGTATACATCGGACGTCTCACGCGCGTGTGCTGCAACATGGTGCGTGCGCGAGGGAAATGGTGTTCGGCACGCCCGCCTGCCCGCATGACACGAAGCTGACACCGCGTGCCGGGCGCACGGAGGCACGCGCGCCCGGAAAAGGAAAGCGGATGGACGCAATCGCAGGATCACATCCATCCGCCATCGGTAGACGGGTGACCGCCTCAGCCAAGTGGAATGCGATCCTTGTTCAGCATCACCCATTCCTCGAAGGACTGCAGCGCGGGATTCAGGGAACGCGCTTCCTCGATGTTGCGGACCTCGCAGAAATAGTCGTTGAAATCGCGTTTAAACTGAAACATGTTGCCCACATCATCCGCACCCGGGAAACCGAAGCTGCGGTACACCTCGGGCTCCACCGCATTGTAGCGCACCTGCTGCCCGAGGGCTTTCCCCAATTCAGAGGCCATTTCCGCGACGGTGGGATGTCCGCCTGCTATGCCCACCGCCTTGCCGATGTACGCATCACCCCGTTTGAAAATACCGTAGGCGCACTTTCCAATATCTTCGGCCGCAATGCCGGGCAGCCGTGCGTCACCCATGCACATGGTCAGCCCGAGTACGCCGTCAGGACCTTTGGTGGGATTCATGCCGAAGTAAATGAGATTTTCCCAGTAAAATGATGTCAGCAGCAGCGTGGTCGGCACACCCCGGTCCAGAAACGCGGCGTTCGCCTCGCCTTTCGCATCGAAATGAGGCACCTTGTATTTCTCCATCAGCGTGGGCATGCTGTTATCACTCAACGGCAGCCACTTTCTCGTATCCTCGAGCGTGGACCAGATGACATGCGACACCCCGGCCGCCTTCGCCGCTTCAGCCATGTTCTGCGCCTGTGCGAGCTCTTTTTCCGGCGAAAAATGCTCCCAGAAATTCGTGACACAGTAGGCACCATGGGCACCGTTGAATGCCTGCTTGATACTTTCCACATCGTCGAGATCCGCCTGCACGACTTCTGCGCCCATGGCTTTTAATGCCTGCGCTTTGTCCGATGCGGCGTTGCGCGTTATGGCGCGGACGGTGAACGAACTCTCCGTATCGTTGAGAATGGCGCGGACGAGTCCCCCACCCTGCGCACCGGTGGCGCCGGTGACGGCTATGATTTTCTGTATCGACATAGTATTTCCTTCCGGATGAATATGAAACGTTGTTTGGATCGGAGTATCGGCCGCAATCGTCTGCGGTCTGCCGGCATATGCGCCGGCCACAAGGATTTCCGCCTGATGCACTGTATGAGTGTTGAAGAAGAAATATGGGATTATTCTGTATCGAAGTCAAGGCACCGCGGCGGGAATACGAATACGCGCACAGTGCTCTGATCACCGACGTTATCACCGGATATCGTCATCTCATTCAGAATGAATGAAGCGCATTGGGCCGCTGTTCGGGTTCGTACCATCAAGGATCAGCGGCACGCGTCCACGACCAGCGGATGCGAGTTTTGGACAATGTGCATCGCGCGTCAGTACCGGGTGGAACAGTAGTATTCACCGTTCTCTCTTCTCACGGCTCCGGGTATCTTGCCGCAAGCGAGTGATTGACATGCTCCCTGCGTTGCCGTACATTGGGAAAATCTGATTCGTAGCCCTTTACGCAACCCGGCATGAAAGGAGGTCGTGATGACTTTCAACAGCATCGGAAGGACCGGTATGCGATCAAAAGTCCGTCGCTCCATCAAGGGTAGTCTTCTCGCCGTCGTATTCCTCATTATCGGCGCATTCGGATTTTTCCTTGCCCTCGACAGAGCACCGGTAGGAACCGCTGCAACCGACGAAATCATCAGTGTCCAGGTGATTGAGCGAACCCGACAGCTGCAGCCGCCGCCCCCGCCGCATCATGTACCCATCCCGGCCGAAGCCGTCGGTAAGGTATCGGCACCCGAGGTGGACGCCGACCGCGACGATGCGCAAGGCGCCTCCACACCCCTTTCAAGGCGCACTCAGGATCAACAGGATGCCGATGACGACAGATTCTATCCCATCGAGGAGGCGCCGGAAATCATCGGCGGGATGAGCACACTGAGGAAGCATCTCGTCTACCCCGATTTCGCAGTTCGCGCGGGTATTGAAGGATCCGTTACCGTCCTCGCGTACGTCAACAAGGAAGGTATCGTGATGCGGACAGAAGTTTTGCGCGGCATAGGCGCTGGTTGCGACGAAGCCGCCATGGACGCCGTCAGAAAGGTACGTTTCAAACCTGCGGAGCAGCGGGGCAAACCCGTAAACGTGAAGGCCTCCGTTCAGGTCAGTTTCCGTTTAAAGTAATCACAGATTTTACGCGACTGCAGTGTTGCGTCCATACGAACCGGGAACGCTTGCTTCGTGCACTGTGGCAGCGACGCAGAGGGGCCGCCTGACTCTGAATACGGGTTCAGTCGTCGCGAAAACAGTACTGCGCTGTTATCCCTCCGCCTCCGTAAACAGCTCGCCCGGCGTCGCCAGCGTAGCGAGCGGCACGACCTCTACGCGATCGCTCAAGGGATAGCGTTTGGATCCCGGGTAGACCACAGCCACCCGCTCGAGACCCAGATCCTCCATGGCGATGCGTATCGATGGCGTCAGTTTCGGCGCGTCGCGACGCTTGCACTCGACACCAAATAGTTTGTCCCCCCGTCGTAACAGCAGATTCATTTCCGCGCCCTGATGCGTGGCCCAGAACCAGGCATCGTCGTGCGCCTCGGTCGCGAGTATATGCTCGATTACGAAGCCTTCCCACGAAGCACCCTGCTTGGGATGGGAGTACAGCGCATTTTCATTCGAGATGCCGAGGAGCTGATGCAATACGCCGCTGTCGCGGATGTAGATTTTTGGCGACTTCACCTGGCGTTTACCCAGGTTGGCGTGCCAGGGCTGAAGCTGCCGGACCATGAGTGCGTCTGTCAACAGGTCGAGATAGCGGCGTGTCGTCGACGGACTGACCCCGAGCGCTTTCGCAGGTTCTGTCGCCTTCCAGATTTGGCCGTGGTAATGGGCGAGCATGGTCCAGAAGCGCAGCAGGGAGATTGCGGGTACCTGCACGCCCCACTGCGGCAAATCGCGTTCGAGCAGTGATTGAACGAACTGCTTGCGCCAGGCGAAGCTCTCACCTTCGTTCCTCGCAAGAAAGGACCGCGGAAATCCGCCGCGAAGCCAGAGTGCCGTCATCGCGTCCACTCCTGCTTCGTTTAGCGTGAATCCGCCGATCTCGACGCGCTCCATCCGTCCGGCCAGACTCTCGGAACTCTGACGAAGCAAATCGCCGGAGGCACTGCCAAGAATCAGGAAGCGGGCAGTTTTCGATCTCCTGTCCGCCAGCACGCGCAGGATGGGAAACAGATCGGGACGCCGCTGCACTTCGTCTATCACGACCAGACCACTCAGTGGCTCCAGTGCGGTTCGTGCCTCGTCCAGTCGAATGAGGCTCACCGGATCTTCGAGATCGAAGTAATTCGCTGATTCTTCCGACAAAAATTCACGTGCCAGCGTCGTCTTGCCCGATTGCCGCGCTCCGGTCAGGACGGTAACCGGTACGCGACCGAGCGCCGACCGAATCCTTTCCAGTAAAATGTCGCGTGTGATTATCATGACAACAATATACCATGAATATCCTGCATCATGCAACCGTTTTTCATGGTGGCTTCAGGTGGCCACGGACTCGCCCCGGGAGGCATGCGGCAAGCAGCATTCCCGGTCATAGGGCGCCACCCCCTTCCGGCAGGATTGATACCCTATGCCGCTGTGCAACGCCGGGGCGCGTATTGTATGCTTTTCACAACACGAGTACTTTGTGAGCATGTATTTCGACGACTTCCATCCCGGCCTGCACATCGAGACGAACGCGCGCACCGTCACCGAAACGGAACTCGACGCCTTTCTGGATCTCGCCGACTTGCATCTACCCATGTTTCTCGACGACGAAGGCGCACGGGAGGTCGGGCATTCCCGGCGACTGGTCACTGGTCCCATGATACTTGCCGTGGCGCTCGGCCTTGTGCGCGCACATGGCTGTTTCGATCAGGTGGTGGCGGCGCTGGAATTCAATCACGTGCGCTTCCGAAAGGCGGTGCATCCGGGCGACTCCCTGCGGGCCGGGCTCACCGTGCGTGAAAGTCGCCCCACCAGCCATCCCGGCCGCGGATTGGTCATAGTCGATTTTATTGTGCGCAATCAGGAGGACGCGACCGTGCTGGAAATGCAGGGCACGTATCTGTTCAGGAGATCACCGCAGCCGTCCACCCCCTGACCACCCTCTTCCCTCTCCCGCTTCCCTCATTCCCATTCTCTTCGCTCTTCACTCTTCCCTCTTCACTCTTCACCACTCTTTTCACCTCTCTCCACACCATCCGCACACTTCACTATCGCACACTCCACGCTTCATGCCAGGTGCGTCCGGTGACCTTCAATCCGAATTCGTGCGACAGCCGCTCCTGAAGATCGGGAAAATGTCCTACCCCGTACAGAATACCGATGTGCATTTTTCCGATACGGCGCTGTTCACGAAGCACATCAAGCACTCTCTGATTGCGAAGTGGTACACCCCTATCCATCAGGTCCGCAGAATCTTCCCTCTTCAGCAGTCCATCGGCGAACACCCTGCGCAGGGAGAGTCGCATTTCCTGCGGGAGCCCCGAGGGAAAGTTCTCCAGCAAGGCATACATGCGTCTATCGTTCGAATAATCCGGCAAGGAATCCGTGAAACCGGGCAGCAGGATATTCATCTCCTGTTCCGACAGATCCGCATGGACGAAGGTCGGACGCGTGTAGTCGATGCCTTCCTGCTGCCGCATCATCCCCAACAGCGCGGCGAGGTGTTTGTAGGAGCGACGCATCGGTGTGTCCTCGAAGAGATCCTCATTCCTGCGCACGGTGTCCGGTACACTGCCTGTTGCCACCATCTCGAACAGCACCACCTCGCAGGCTGCGGCGGCGCTGTCGATACGACGAAAAAAAGCAGTGTCCGCGACATGCAGCACCGCCAGCAGATCTACCGTCATTCCGTCGTCCGAGGACAAGCGCGTAATCGCCAGCTCCAACGCGGCGGGAGTACCATCGTCCTGAGTACCCAGGCGCATAAAATCCACGCAGTATGTCTGTTGTCCCTTCGCCGTCCCGGACAACAGCGCACCCGTTTGACCGAAGCTGAAAGAGGTGTGCAACAAGCAGAGAAGAATGTTCAAACTGAATAACGGCACAACGGACATACAGGACTCCTGCTACGTATTTCGCGCACAGGTCAAGATGGCAAAACGCCTTCCCCCAAGCAAGCACCCGTCAGGTATACGTCATCAAATCCCCACCATACAGGGAGACTGCAGCAGTATTGTTTGCTTTGATTTGTACCCCCGGGGTGACTCGAACACCCGACCTGCGGTTTAGGAAACCGTCGCTCTATCCACCTGAGCTACGGGGGCGATTAACACCGAAATGTACTGATTTTCATGATGAATCGCCAATGACAGCGTGATTTCTGAATGGAAGATACTTGAATGGAGATGCTGGTCCGCTCGAAGGTCAGCCTGCTGATATTTGGGACATGGATCATCCTATCCCCAAATCCGCAATTGACTTTTCCGCAAAAATGATGTACTATGGCTCCACGATATCCATCTTGCACCTACCACACAACCTCGCGAGGGTCGAAGTTATGAAGAACTTCATCGTCTGCACCTTCCTGCTGCTTGTCCTGACCGCCGTTACGAACGCACAGGACATCGAAACAACACTCTCCGGTAACACCACGACACAGGGATTCACCGTCAAAAGCTTCGCGGGCACACCGTTATTCACGGTGCGGGCGGACGGAAAAATCGGACTCGGCATTCTCAATCCCGACGCGCTGCTGCACGTGGCGGGACAAGTGAAAATCACCGGCGGGTCTCCCGGCGCGGGAAAGTTGCTCACCTCCGACGCCAACGGGCTCGCCACTTGGACTATGCTTTCGTCGTTGCCTCCGGACGGTCCTGCGGGCGGGGATCTCACCGGCAGCTACCCCAATCCCACCATCGCCAACAGCGCGATTACCTCGGCAAAGATCGCCGTCGGGGCAGTGACACTTTCAAAAATCAGCATAGCGGGTGCGACCACCGGCGAAGTGCTCACCTACGACGGTACCAAACTCGCGTGGTCTCCGCCGACTTCTACCGGCGTCACGCTCGACCAGGCATACGACATGGGAGGAGCGGGAGCGGGTCGTACAATTACCGCCGATGCTGGTGCGGTGGTTATTGCCGGTGTGGATGGCTTTCTCGTGACTGCCGGAAGCACCTCGCAAGGTTCGATACCGGCAAGCGGAGCCGGTTCGCGCATGATGTGGTATCCGAAAAAGCGAGCATTTCGGGCAGGCGAGGTACTTGGAACTCAATGGGATGACGCGAACATCGCTGGCTACTCGATGGCGACGGGATTAAATACGACTGCCAGCGGAACGGCGTCAAGCGCGCTCGGGCACAGCACAACCGCCAGCGGTTCGAACTCCACGGCACTGGGATGGCTCACAACCGCTAGCGCACATGCGTCCATTGCAATGGGTTATGGCGCGACAGCTAGCGGCACCTACTCCATAGCGACCGGCCAAAACACAACTGCAAGTGGATCCAGCTCCACCGCGATGGGGGCCGCTTCGATCGCAAGCGGTAGCTACTCCACCGCCATGGGTTCCAACTCCACCGCCAGCGGCAACAGCTCGACCTCGATGGGAAACTACGTCACCGCGAGCGGCAATTACACTACTGCGATCGGGAGATACGCCAGCACCGGTGGTTACGCGGGTTCCATGGCGATCGGGGATAACAGTACTTCCAGCCTTCTGACGAACACCGCTGAAAACCAATGGATCGTGCGATTCGCCGGGGGTATTCGTTTCTATACCAACTCTGCAATGACGATGGGTTCCTATATGAGTCCTAACACGAGCGGGTGGATGTTTATCAGTGACCGGAATAAAAAGGAGAATTTCACAGTGGTAGACGGCGAGGACCTCCTCTCGCGGCTGCGTTCCGTCCCCGTTTCCGAATGGAATTACAAAGGCACGGATGCGTCTATCCGCTATATCGGACCCATGGCGCAGGATTTCTGGCAGGCCTTCCATCTCGGCGGAACGGACTCGCTCGGCATCAACAGTGTGGCCATCGACGGCGTGAATATGGCTGCAATACAGGCGCTGGAAAAACGGACGGCGGAATTGAACGAGAAGACTGCGGAGCTGCAGCGAAAAACGGATGAGATTGCCTCACTCAAGGAGAAGGTCGCCACACTTGAAAATGCTCAGGCACAGTACGCTGCTCAGGCCGCCGAATTACGCCGGCTCAAGAGCGAATTCGACACACTCAGAACTCTTCTCACGGAGAAAACCACTGAGATGAGTGTGAAGCATGCATCGCTCGACGCGGGCAAGTGATAAATGACGCGTGTGTACGCATCTCCAATGTACCGTCCATGTGCATCGACACATGCAGGCACAGCGTTCACCTGCACCGCAGATATTACCCGAGTCTCCATGGTTCAGAGGTTGTATTCCGGCTCTTTCGACACATTCGAGCAAAGCGCATTCAAAACCATCACTCGTCCACGATTCCTTTGGCATGTACCCACGATGGGCCATTCGCTGAATGTTTGCTTCTGACGTATACTACTTTCTCCTCCGATGTTGACTCTGATTGAAATAGTACGCATCTTTGCAGGAGATTTTCCATTATGCACCTACCACACAACCTCGCGAGGGTCGAAGTTATGAAAAACTTCATCGTCTGCACCTTCCTGCTGCTTGTCCTGACCGCCGTTACGAACGCGCAGGACATCGAAACGACACTCTCCGGCAACACCACGACACAGGGATTCACCGTCAAAAGCTTCGCGGGCACACCGCTGTTCACCGTACGGGGGGACGGCAAGATCGGCATCAACATCCTGAATCCCACCGCAGCACTGCATGTGGCGGGACAACTTATAATCACTGGCGGCACACCCGGCGCGGGCAAGGTGCTGACCTCCGATGCGAATGGCCTTGCGTCATGGACATCTCCTGCTTCAACTGGGGTCACGCTCGACCAGGCGTACGACCAGGGCGGCGCGGGAGCGGGTCGCATAATCACTGCGGACGCGGGTGCCGTGGTTATTGCAGGGGTGGACGGATTACTCGTGACCGCCGGAAGCACATCACAGGGTTCGATACCGGCAAGTGGAGCCGGAGCACGTATGATGTGGTATCCGAAGAAGCGGGCGTTCCGGACTGGATACGTGGATGGAGGCCAATGGGATGATGCCAACATTGGAATCAACTCCACCGCGATGGGATACAACACAATGGCCAGCGGCACCTCCTCCACCGCTGTGGGAGGCGCCACAACCGCCAGCGGCGACCGCTCCACCGCGATGGGAGGCGCCACAACCGCCAGCGGCACGCGCTCCACTGCGATGGGGAGTGGCACAATCGCGAGCGGCGAATACTCCACCGCGATGGGGTATTCCACAACCGCAAGCGGCGACAACTCCACGGCTTTGGGAAGCTACGTGAGTACCGGCGGATATCTGGGTGCAATGGCGATGGGAGACAGGAGCACGGCCACGCTTCTCTCGAATACTGCTTCGAACCAATGGGTTGCGCGTTTTGCCGGAGGTATCCGTTTCTACACCAATCCCACCACGACGACAGGTGCCTACATGAATGCCAGCGCCAGCGGCTGGACGAATGTCAGTGACAAGAATAAAAAGGAGAATTTCACAGCTATCGACGGAGAAGCCCTTCTTGCACGATTGCGCTCCGTCCCCGTCTCCGAATGGAATTACAAAGGCACGGACGTGTCTATCCGCTATATCGGACCCATGGCGCAGGATTTCTGGCAGGCCTTCCATCTCGGCGGAACGGACTCCCTCGGCATCAACAGTGTAGCCATCGACGGCGTGAATATGGCTGCAATACAGGCGCTGGAGAAACGGACGGCGGAGATGAACGAGAAGACGGCGGAGCTGCAGCAAAAGACGGCCGAGTTAAAGCAAAAGTCCGATGAGATTGCATTGTTGAAAGAAGAGGTCGCAGCGCTTAAAACATCTCAGGCACAGTACGCTGCTCAGGCCGCCGAATTACGCCGGCTCAAGAGCGAATTCGACACACTCAGAACTCTTCTCACGGAGAAAACCACTGAGATGAGTGTGAAACATGCCTCGCTCGACGCGGGCAAGTGAAAAACGACGCGTCTCTATGAATCTCCAATGTACCCTGCATGCGCATCGATACATGCAGGCACAGTGTTCACCTGCACCGCAGACATTACCCGAGTCTCCATGGTTCAGAAATTGTATACCGGCTCTTTCGACACATTCGAGCAAAGCTCATTCAAAGCCATCGCTCGTCCACGATTCCATCGGCATGTACGGACGGAGGATCGTTCGCTGAATGTTTCCTTCTGACGTATACTACTTTCTCCTCCGATGTTGATTCTGATTGAAATAGTACGCATCTTTGCAGGAGAATTTCCATAATGCACCTACCACACAACCTCGCGAGGGTCGAAGTTATGAAGCACTTCATCGTCTGCAGCTCTCTGCTGCTCATCTTAACCGCCGTGACGAACGCGCAGGACATCGAAACGACACTCTCCGGCAATACCACGACACAGGGATTCACCGTCAAAAGCTTCGCGGGCACACCATTGTTCACAGTGCGGGCGGACGGGAAAATCGGACTCGGCATTCTCAATCCAGACGCGCTGCTGCATGTGGCGGGACAAGTGAAAATCACCGGCGGCTCTCCCGGCGCGGGAAAGTTGCTGACCTCCGACGCCAATGGGCTCGCCTCATGGACTATGCTCTCGTCGCTGCCGCCGGACGGTCCTGCGGGCGGGGACCTGACGGGTAACTACCCGAATCCCACAATCGCAAACAGCGCAATAACCTCCGCAAAGATCGCCACAGGAGCCGTGACGCTCTCGAAAATCAGCACAACGGGAGCGACGTCGGGTGAAATACTCAGATACGACGGTACGAAGATCGTCTGGGATACGCCCTCCGCAGGTGGCGTCACGCTCGACCAGGCATACGACATGGGAGGAACGGGAGCGGGTCGTACGATCACCGCCGACGCGGGAGCGGTGGTAATTGCCGGAGTAGACGGCTTTCTCGCGACTGCCGGAACAAGTTCTCAGGGATCGATACCTGCAAGCGGAGCCGGTTCGCGAATGATGTGGTATCCGAAGAAGCGGGCATTCCGGGCAGGAACTGTGAATGGAAACCAATGGGATGATGCGAATATTGGTGTTATCTCCAACGCAATGGGATCCAACATAACCGCCAGTGGGAACTACTCCACCGCGATGGGATTCGCCTCAACCGCGAGCGGCAGCGCTTCCACCGCGATGGGGAGTAACACAACAGCCAGCGGTGATTATTCCACCGCGATTGGGGCCAGCACAACCGCTAGCGCCAACACGTCCACCGCGATGGGATACAGCACAATCGCGAGAGGCAGCCAATCCACCGCGATGGGAGGCTTCGCAGACGCGAGCGGATTTATTTCCACCGCGATGGGGAATAACACCTACGCGAGCGGTGACTACTCCACCGCGCTAGGCAGGTACACAACCGCCAGCGGCATCTCGTCTACCGCTATGGGGAGCAACACTACGGCTAGCGGCACCAACTCCACCGCGATGGGGGATTACACAACCGCCAGCGCGTATGGCTCCACCGCGATGGGCAGAAACACAACCGCCAGCGGAAACTACTCCACCGCAATGGGATACTACACAACCGCCAGCGGCGAAAGCTCCACAGCTATCGGAAGCTACGTGAGTACCGGCAGTTATCTGGGTGCAATGGCGATGGGAGACAGGAGCACGACCTCGCTTCTTACGAATACTGCTTCGAACCAATGGGTTGCGCGTTTTGCCGGAGGTATTCGCTTCTACACCAATCCGACTATAGCATCGGGTGCCTACATGAATCCCAATGCCAGCGGCTGGACCAATGTCAGCGACCGAAATAAAAAGGAAAATTTCACCGCTATTGATGGAGAAGCCCTTCTTGCACAGCTGCGCTCCGTCCCCGTCTCCGAATGGAATTACAAAGGCACGGACGCGTCTATCCGCTATATCGGACCCATGGCGCAGGATTTCTGGCAGGCCTTCCATCTCGGCGGAACGGACTCCCTCGGCATCAACAGTGTAGCCATCGACGGCGTGAATATGGCTGCAATACAGGCGCTGGAAAAACGGACGGCGGAGATGAGACAAAAGACCGACGAAATCGCCCTCCTGAAAGAAGAGCTTGCGGTATTAAAGACTTCTCTGGAAGTTTTTGAAACCCAGGCCGCGGAAATTCGTCAGCTCAAAAATGACCTCACCGTGCTCAAAGCGCTTCTCACCGAAGCGTCCCCTGCCGGGAGCGTGAAACATGCATCGCTCGATTCGGGCAAGTGAAAGGAGGACTTTCATGAAAACAACATCGCTCTTCTTTATCTGCGTTCTGATCGCGGCTTCCACTGCCTTCGCCCAGCGAGGCCAAATAACCATTCCCGTCGGCGCGCAAATCTCCATCCCGACCCGGGCGCAGCTCTGTGCGGACCGCTACTTTGCGAACCATCCCGGCTATGGCACGTTGAGCTACGGCAACGATCCCGCGCGCATTTGCGGCTCCGTCATCCCGGTGGAATTCCTCAGTCTCTCGGCGTACCATATCAACGGCAATGTCACCGTGCTGTGGCGGACCGCCGCCGAAAGCAATTGCGCAGGGTACGAGGTGCAGCGCTCGCCCGATCAGGCATCGTGGCAACCCACGGGCTACGTCCCCGGCCGCGGCACAACCATGCAGGAACACAGCTACAGCTATGAGGACCTGCTCCCTCCCGGCATTTCCGCAGCGCGGACGCTTTTCTACCGCCTCAGGCAAATCGATTACGATGGCAACTTCGCATATTCGCCCGTGGTGATGGTGAACATCGGCGCTGCGCCGCAAACGCTTGCGCTGCATGCCGCCTATCCCAACCCCGCGTCGGATCGTATATCCGTGCGCTACACGCTGCCGGATGCCGGGTCGGCACGCATCGCCGTGTACGCGATGACGGGGCAGGAAGTACTTTCCATTGATGACGGAGAACTCTCTGGCGCCGGAGAGCATTTCCTTTCGGTGAATACCTCCTACCTGGCGCCGGGTGCGTATTTCATCGAGCTCCTCACAGGCGGCACGCGGCTCGTGCGACCCTTCGTCGTGCGACGATGAGCGTCGGGGCAGCTTGCTGCTCGTATAACTGATTTTTCTACTGTGAAGGGTGCGGCCGGTCAGCCGCACCCTTTACATTGTATGTCCGTCACCCGGGGAGTACGATAATCTGCTTTTCATCCTGGCAGAAGAAGCCTGAATGAAAAGAGAAGCGGTCACTGTGCCATCAATCCTCATATACTACCTGTAAAGTCCCTCTGCGCCTTGGCGTTTCCTGAGCGTAGTCGAAGGGGCGACTTTGCGTTAATTTCTTCTCCCTGAGCCGCAATGGCGCAGAGGGAGAGGAAGTTATCGCTAAGACGCTAAGGATGCCCTGGGCAAAGCGAGACTCACCTTGTCTTCATGGCAGAAGATGCCTGATTGAAACGAGAGATGGGCACCGTGCCATCGATCCTTATACAGTACCCTTAAAGTCCCTCTGCGCCTTTGCCTCTTTGCGACTTTGCGTTAATTTCTTCTCCCTGAGCCGCAATGGCGCGTCCCGGACATCGAGCAGCGGGCCGAGGTCGTCGAGATCGCGAATGATGGCCGCGTCCATCGATTCGAGAGAAGCCGCGTACGCCCCCGCCGCACGTCCTCCCACTGCCACGGCAACGCCACCGGGAAGAAGCGTGGCGAGGCGACGCAAATCGCGGTGCAGCAGAGCATCGTCGGCGGGATAGACGATGCCGAGAATCAACATGCGCGCACTCAATTGACGCACGGCGGCCGCGATTTCCTCCGACGGAAGATTGGCGCCGAGATACACGACATTCCATCCACGCATGGCAACCGTTACTGCCGCGATGAGCGCTCCGAGTTCGTGTACTTGATTCACCGGCGTGCAAACCAGCGCCGAGGGAGCGCTGGGGAAGCGCGGCGCCGCAGCAACGATGGAGCCGAGAAAGGTGCGCACGGCTGCGGTCGCCATGTGCTCGTGCGCGATGCGCATCGTCCCCTCCTGCCATTGACGCCCGAGTGCTTCAAGAAACGGTACGATGACCTCCCCTATCAACGCCTGCTGCGGCAGATGAAGCGAGGCCTGCGTCAGCACATCCTCCAAGGCACGAACGTCCAGCGCGCGGACTGCCGCGAGCATATCGCCCTGAAAATCTCTTCCTTCGGGAGATCCGGTGCTACCCGGATCCGGCACATGCTTCCCGGTGCGTTCTTTCGCGAGAAGCTCTATAAGCGCTTCGTTGCTCAACGCCGCAAGCTCCCCGATGGAATGCCTCAGCTCGATAAGCTGGCGGAGCAAAATCAAACGCTCGATATCCCTGTCGGAATAGAGACGGCGGTTGCTTTCCGTCCGCTCCGGAGACAAAACCTGATGCCTCTTCTCCCACGCACGGATGACATACACAGACACGCCCGACATCTCCGATGCGAGTCTTATGGGGTATTTGTATGTTTGGCTGTCTTTCATTTTGTCTAGTATTTGTATCAAACTTATTGATAAAATGTATGGAATGCAAGCATCATTACGCACTATGCAAAAATTTCTGAAATATTTGTCTAACTACGGAACCATTATTTCTAGACACAGGTTTACAATACCGTAAGCATTACAGAGCTTTTCACTCAACGATACAAAAGGACCAGACATGAAACGGACAATGATTCAGGCGCTTCCTCTCAACATGGCAACGGCATTGCGCATGCCTGCATTTACGCTCCTTCTTCTCACGGCGGCCCTCCTGTCGATGAGCACCACGGGATGCAGCGAGGATGAAGCGACACCTGCAGCTCCGATGACGAACAACGGTCAGTCATCGATTCGCGTTGTGCACACCTCGCACGATGCTCCCGCCGTGGATGTGTGGGTCAACGGGAGCAAAGCCATCAGCAATCTCGCCTACGGTGCGAGCTCAGGGTACGCTGTAGTCAACGCGGGTACGGTCAATGTCAAGGTGGTCCCCGCTGGAGCGACATCTCCGGTAGTTATTGAGGCGAACCTGCCTATCGAACAGAGCAAAAGGTATACGGTGCTGGCAATGAACACGCTCGCCAACATCACTCCGGTGGTCGCCAACGATGCTGATGCCGGCGCGAAAGCGAAAGTACGCTTCATTCATGCATCTACCGACGCTCCGGCTGTCGATATCAAGTTGAATAACGGTGCCGGAGCTTCGCTTTTCGCCAACACCGCATTCAAAGGTGTGAGAGATTTTATTGAAGTCGATGGTGGCTCCTACACGCTGGCCGTCACCGCCGCGGGCAATTCCAAAGAAGTTGTGATCCTTGACAAGGTAACTCTGGAAAACGGCAAGATGTACTCGATCGTAGCACATGGCACGCTTGACGCAAGCGACAACTATCCGTTTGGAGTTCGCGCTTTCATTGACAATGGCGATGGCAAGCTCTTCGCGGATCTCTCCCCCGCGACGGCGCTTCTCAAGGTCATCCACGCCTCTCCCGACGCCCCGGCTGTCGACCTCTACCTCGATGGTGTCTTGTCCGGTTCCAATCTGACATTTCCGAATAATACCGGCTATTTGAGCATCCCCGCCGGAACGCGTGCTATAAAGGTGAATGTGGCCGGAACCATGACCACTGCTATCGGCGCCGACCTCCTGTTCGATGCGGGTAAAAACTACTCCGTCTTCGCGGTCAACCGCGTCGCCAACATCGAAGCGCTGGTGCTGCAAGATGATCTCACGATGCCTGCTGCCGGTCAAGCGCATGTACGCTTCGTGCATCTCTCGTCCGATGCCCCTGCGGTAGATATTACCACCAAGGACGGAACAGTCGTCTTCCCCAACGTGTCCTTCAAGAAATTCACGAGCTTTCTCCCGCTCAATGCAGGATCCTATGATCTGCAGGTTCGTCTGGCCGGGACCTCAACGGTTGTCCTCGATCTGAACGGCATCCGTCTCGACAACGGTAAAATCTACACCGTCTTCGCCCGCGGCTTCGTATCCGGCTCCGGCGGCACGGCTCTCAACGCGCAGATTATCGTCAACAAGTAAAAAATCATCGAACTCAATAACATCACATCAATACAAGGAACACATCATGAAAACTCGCATAGCCTCCATCCTCTTCGGCCTTTTATCCATCGCGCTCTTCGCTCAATCCCCTGTTCAGGCGCACGGCCATGAAAAAGGAAAAAAAGACATTGTGACCGTCGCCGTGGAAGCCGGAAACTTCACCACGCTTGCCAAGGCGCTGACCGCCACCGGCCTTGTCGACGCTCTCAAGGGTAAGGGTCCGTTCACCGTCTTCGCTCCCACGGACGAAGCCTTCGCCAAACTGCCGAAGGGAACGCTGGAAAGTCTTCTCAAGGACACGGAAGCGCTGAAGAACATCCTTCTCTACCATGTGGTCAGTGGCAGTGTGACTTCATCAGAAGTTGTCAAACTCAAGAACGCAACGACCTTGTCGGGTCAGTCGGTCATGATCAGCGTCAAAGGCGACAAAGTGATGATCGACAAGTCTTCCGTCACCGCAGTCGACATTGCCGCATCGAACGGCGTGATTCACGTCATCGATCAGGTGCTGATTCCGGCAACGAAATAACACTCAGAACTCTGTTTTTTTCGAACGCCGCGGAGCTTCTTCGCGGCGTTCGTGTATATTGACATTTCCATGACAATACGCCCGGCTTGGCCGCATAATTTGCTTCCGGAGTCCGCATTCACGATGCCGGATATCCGAGGATCACCAGTACACGACTCACCATTTTGCCAGAACGGAAACGACGCACTTTCACCGACAACCGGAGTAATACCCAATGCTGAACACACGGATACTGACCATTGCAGCCCTGACGATGGCATTATTCCCTTTGACTTCGGTCAGCCAGAATTTCTGGTCACAGACCGACGGTCCTCACGGCGCTTCCGTCAAGTCGCTGGCAATAGCTAACGACGGCTCGCTTCTGGCGGGAACGGAAGGAGGAGGTCTCTTCCGCTCACCGGACGACGGAGAACACTGGGAACGAATATTCGTACAGGTTCTCAACGGCATCACGCCGAAGTACAGCGAAGTTCCTGCAATCGCCCTAAACAGCGCCGGTCACATTTATATCGGCACCTGGGGTGGTGGTATTTACAGTTCGAGAAACAACGGGAACACGTGGAGCGGCGGGTTGCCTTCGTTCACCGGAGTACGTTCGCTGGTCTTCAATGCAAGTGGAGACCTGCTTGCGGGATTCGACGGAGGAAGCTACGCATCCGGGGTATATCGGACTACGGACAACGGCTTCAGCTGGACAAACGTCGGCTTGAAAAGCTATAGACCGAACGCTTTCGCAAAAGGCGAGGACGATACACTGTACGCGTCCTCGAGTTCCGGATGCCACCTATCAACCGATTGCGGTGCTTCGTGGTCTCCTATGGGCTATCTCATACAGAACAGGGACTGCAACTCTATAGCACTTCTCGAGGACGGCACGATTCTCACTGGCACGGACCGCGGTATTTTCAAAACGACAAACAACGGCGTTGAGTGGACGCAGGCGAACAATAATCTGCTCGACACCTTTGTGTTGTCAATCGCCGTCGGGCAGAACGGGACGGTCTTTGCAGGGACGTCGAAAGGGAGTGTCTATGCTTCGTCCAACCGGGGCGGAAACTGGCAGCGCATCAATGAGGGGTCTATCTGGTCTGCGGTAAACGTACTCCTGGCCGATCCAGCACGCGGGCTGTTTGCCGGGACGGCAGGCGGAGGCATTTTTCACACGTCTGACGCCGGGGAGAATTGGATGCGGAAGGACCGCCGCCTGCCCGCCACGCTCGTACGCTCCATGACGGTCGCAACGGATGGACGCATTTACGCCGCTACGGCGGGCGCTGGCGTGCATCACTCTTCCGATAACGGCGAATCCTGGTATTCAACGGCGCTGGACAGTATAGACGCGCGGACGATTTTCGCATATTCCGGCGGCCATTTGTTTGCCGGTGCGGACAGTGGCGTCGTCTATCGCTCTTCGGATGAAGGACAGACCTGGCAACGGATGCTGACAGGCGGCGTCAATGCTGTCCGCTGCTTCGGCATACATTCCACAGGCACGCTTTTCGCAGGAACGTTCGGGGAGGGTGTTTTCCGCTCCACCGACGGAGGTGACAACTGGGCGCCATCGAACGCCGGATTGACGAATATGTATATCTCAGCCACCGCCACGGCTCGTAACGGCAATATAATCGTCGGGAGTTCCTGGGGACTGTTTATTTCGACAGACGCAGGCCTTAATTGGAGGCTCAATTCCACGCTGTCCACCGTCGGCATATCCTCGATATCCGTGACCTCGATGGGCGACCTGATAGCAGTCGCCTCGGCATCTCTTTACAAATCAACGAATCATGGGGTCAACTGGACCAGGATGACGACGGCTTCGACTTCAGGGATTCAGGCGTTGGCAACCGGCCCCGGTGGTCGGATATGGTTCAGCTCCGGACCAAGGTCCTTCAGCAACATTCCCGTAGTGTATGAATCGACCGACGACGGGGTTACATGGACCGACGTTGATCATTCAACGTCCATTCTCTCCCTCGTCTTGACTGCCAACGGCTACCTTCTTGCCGGCACAGACGGCAGCGGAGTGCTCCGTAGCGCAAAAGTGGTGCTTCCGACATCTTCCGATAAGCCCCGACCGCCAGCAGAGTGTCGACTGGAATCCAACTATCCGAACCCATTCAGTAGCCGAACCACGATCCGCTTCACACTTTCCCACCGGCAATCCGTCCGCCTGACAGTGCACAATCTCGCCGGTGAGCAGGTGGCGCAGCTCCTGTCGGGCCAATACGATGCCGGCACTCATTGTGTGGAATGGGCTGTGCCGGAATACCCCGACGGTGCGTATTTCTGTCGGCTGATTGCGGACGGAGCCGTGCAATCAAGCATGCTCATGATCGTTCGGTGAGACGTCGGGAGACCTTGGTAGACTGACGGGAACAGAATGATTTGCGGAGTAAGACCAAACGAATAGACGAGGCGTGATTCACGTCATCGATCAGGTGCTGATTCCCGCAACGAAATAACACTCAGAACTCTGTTCTTTTTCGAACGCCGCGGCGCTTCTCCGCGGCGTTCGTGTATTTAGCAGCCGAAGGGGGCTTGCTCGCTGTCACATTCCCGCTGTTGATTGCCAGGTGGTACTGCCTTCAAAGGGCCGGGCGACATTGACGCTCCGACAGCAGCCACAAGATACACCCGACGGTAGGTATATGATCGATGCCGTGTCGTGGAATGCAGGCGAATATCTGCTGCTCGCGGGATAACAGGCTCTCCGCGTTGTGGAACAGCGATGCAGGCGATGGCATTGCGGAGCCAGACGATATCAAAGTGCGGCTCTACCCAACACGGTACCGTAGCAAGAAGGAGAATATCACTTGCTTTTATACCTTTACGGGTATATGTTAAGGGGTGATATCCATTTTTATACCTGCACGGGTATAACAAGTTCGCAACAGAAGCAATTATACCCGATCAGGTACAATACTCGGTGAGATAATGAACATTCAGCGGTTCGTCAAGGAAAAGCGAAAAGCAACGGGTCTGACACAGCCCGATCTCGCTGAGCGCGCGGGCGTCGGATTGAGATTCGTCCGGGATTTGGAGCAGGGCAAAGCCACGTTACGAATGGACAAAGTGAACCTTGTGCTCCGTACTTTCGGGCACGAGTTGGGGCCGGTACCCATGGATCGCGATCTGCTTTTAGAAAGCGAGACCGGTATCGAACGATCAAAGAAGCGGAGCATGCAATGAGAATCGCAGAGGTATTCATGCACGAACAATACGCGGGGAGACTCATCGAAGATGAGAACGGGTACACGTTCACCTATGATCCAACCTACCTCGCCTCCGGAGGAAAACCAGCAATCAGCCTCACCCTCCCTCTTCAAAAAGAATCATTCGAAAACCCGGTCCTCTTTCCGTTTTTCGACGGCCTGATTCCCGAGGGATGGCTGCTGGACGTCGCCCGCGAAAATTGGAAGCTGGATCCGCGCGACCGCATGGGATTACTTATGACGTGTTGTCGCGACTGCATCGGCGCCGTCAGTGTGCGCGCCACCGGAGAAGCAGGATTATGAACTCTGTGAAACGCTGTCTGTTCTGCTATGCATTGCTCGATGATGAGTCCGGAGATTTTCACCCGGCATGCAGTCGAAAAATGTTCGGCACTCCTCAACCGCCCAAGTTACCGTACTCCGAGTCGGACATGCTGCGTCTGGCGCTGCAGGTAGTCCGCTCGCGGATAGCGGTAACCGGTGTGCAGGCAAAATTGTCGCTCGAACTGGAAAAGGCCGTGAAAAACGTACACGACAGGCGGTTTACCATCGTCGGAATGTGGGGACGTTATACTCTCAAACCTCCGACCCCGCAGTATCCGTACCTGCCGGAAGTGGAAGATTGCACCATGCATTTGGCATCGCTGGCAGGTTTACGCACCGTACCGCACTCACTGATTCGCATGCAATCAGGAAAGCTCGCGTACATCACCGCGAGAATTGATCGCACAAAGGAGGGGCTGCTGCACATGGAGGACATGTGCCAGATTACGGGTCGGCTCACAGAACACAAGTATCACGGCTCACACGAGCAAATTGCGAGAGCCCTCATCCGGTACTCGGCGAATCCCTTGTTCGACGTCGGCATATTCTACGAACAGGTCCTGTTTTCATTCCTTACGGGGAATGCGGACATGCATCTGAAGAATTTCTCGCTGATCGACAGTCCCGGTATCGGCTATGCGCTCGCCCCGGCGTACGACATGGTCGCCACCGCGCTGGTCAATCCGAAGGATACGGAGGAACTCGCGCTGACACTTGACGGCAAGAAGCGGAGCATTTCCCGGCGCAGCTTCGAGAATGCGTGTTATCTCGCCGGGCTGAATGAAAAATCCGTGGGTGCCATGTTCCGCCGCTTTGAGAAGGCGATCCCGCGCTGGATGGAATTCATAGGAATCAGCTTTTTGCCGGAAGCCGTGAAGGAAGAATTCAGGGCGATCATAAAGCAACGCGCCGGGAGAGTGGGGCTCTGTACCGGTGAATAGGAATCCGGATTCTCGTCCGGTGATTTCGTGTATGTCAATACATCCGCTCACCCAATCCGATGTATGCCTTCAACCTGAACCGACGACAACTGTGCACTCGTTCCGCTACATACATCATACAGGCCGAGTGGGGTCGCGCGATATTCTCGCGGGGAGGAAATCTTCATCCATGCCTTCCGCGATATGTCGAAAAAAACAGCCGGACTGAGCGGTAGCATGCTGCGCACACATCCCGGTTTCGCTTCAGACGAATCACCAGACGAGCATACTGCGCATGGACTGCACGCCACCCGCTCGCAGAACGACGGTGTATACGCCTGATGGAATCTGCCGCACGCGGAAAGGGACGCTGTACATCCCGCACTCCTGCAGGCCTTCCACAAGCGTCGCGACGCAGCGCCCCATCGCATCGTACACACGCAGCGACACCTCGCCTGCAGCGGGGAGTGTGTAATTGATCGTCGTCGCTTCGCGGAAGGGATTCGGATAATTCTGCTCCAATCGCGGACTCGCCGGCGTTGTCTCAAGCTGCGACCCATGATCTCCCATTCCGGTGGTGGCCGATGCGTCGCGTACCAGACGCACGTAATTATATATGCGAATCGCGTCCCCCTGCGGACCGCGGCCCTGCGGATAGTCCGCGGGATCGCCCGCTTTGGGATCGGAGCGCTGACAACCGGCGCCGTGCACGTCTATCCACCTGCCGTTCATATAGCCCATTCCCCTGCCGAAGGCCACATACGCTGCGGCGTTTCCGCTGCCGTTGAATGCCGCGTGCGTGGTCGAAGACCAATAACAGGGGTAATCCTGTTCGCCCGCTTCATTCGTGATGCTCGTGCAATCGAATACCGGATCGATGGCCGGAGAATTGCTGCTGGCCGGCGCGCGTGTGTAATCAAGTATGCTCTGAAGCTCCTTGACATTGGGCAGGCGCCAGTCGTTGTGGCCCAGATACGTTTCGTTGTTTTTCTGCGCCGCCCAGGCGAGGGCGTCCTGCCAATTCAGTTTGACGCCGCCGTCGGATTGCGACCACATCAGTCCTGTTGCACGGTCGGTGATAGTGCCATCGCCATTGTCGAAGAAGTCATTGTTGCCGTAGCTCGTGTTGCCCCGCACGCAGAGCACGAAATATGTCGCTGTCCGCCCGCCCGGTCCGGTGGATTTCGGGTAACCTTTGATGCGTCCATCGGCGAAATTGACACCGAACATGGTCTCGCCGCCGCCCATAGTCGTGGATGTGTACAGCGTGCTGCTCGCGTACTGCGCATCGATAATGCGTTCGCCCGCCGCGGGATCTCCGTAAGCGAATCTGAGATACTCCTGATCGAGGAAGGACGTCAATTGCCGCGTGTCGGTACCGTTGTAGCCGGAAGGATCGGTGCCGCGAAAATCCATGAGGGAATACAGCTCCTTGATCGTCGGCAGTCTCCAGTCACTGTAGCCGCCGTGCACCGCAGAATTGAGCGCCACGGGATGAGCCGTGGCCTGCGCGAAGGTGAGCTTATCTGCGGATGAGACAATCCCGTCGCCGTTGGTGTCCGCAGCCCGCTGCCAGGTCAAACCGCTGACGTGGTCGAACACCGTCAAGCCATCGGTGCTCACGGTATAACTCGGCTGATGTCCCGCGTACTGTGCGTCCTGCCCGTGGAAGGGTTGCCCGATTTGCGGCGTCGCTATGACCGCGTTGTTGTTGTAGCTCAACTGCTGATGCGTATCAACCACGGAATACGGCAATTGCTGCGCATGCGTCATCCATGCTGAAAGAGGACAAAGCACCAGGAAGAGTGTATACGGCAATCGTTTTGTTGAACGATGTGAAGCTTTCATGCTGTGTTGCCTCAAAAACCGCTATGTGGGACGCAGTTGCATTTTCTCCGCTCTGCGCCAAAGATGTGTTTGACAGGAAAAGGGTGAGATTCGTTTAATGCCCGCAGTGGAGAGCACGAGCGGCCGCTGATCATACGGCGGACGTCTCCACTGAGAGCGCTCTGCTCCGAACGGCAGTACGATAAAATCGCGGATTCTGTGCGACGCGCATCTTGTTGCATGCTACGTCAAAATACTCCGCCACACGGCGTGGAAACCTGCCTTACTTCAACAGCATCATGGATTTGCTGATCGTGGCACTTCCGCTGCGCAGTCGGCTGAGAAGTATGCCACTCATGATTCCATCCGCATTAAAAGGCAACTCGTAACTACCCGCTTCCAGCACACCATCGATCAGCGTTTGCACTACCCTGCCCATCACATCGGATACAGTCAACACAACATGCTCCCTTTGCGGAATGGAAAAACGCATCGTCGTGACGGGATTGAAGGGGTTGGGGTAGTTCTGATAAAGCGTCACCTCGGAAGGATACCCGGCTTCGCCCTTGACGCCGGTCGGATACAATTCTATCGTTCCGCCAGGTGTGAGATCCCTCCCCGCAACACCGGCGTAGTCGGGCGCATAGCGATTTATTTTGAACACCGTGTTCCGCATCGGTCTGTCTCCCTGCGTCATCGGACCGGTGATACTCACGGGATTGATATACCTCCAGACGATCTCGCCGGCGGCGGTGACTTCAAAAAACACGCCGTCGGGTCCGTCGCAAATCAGGGTGTTCCCGTTCTCCAGGCGTGTCGCACCGGAAACGTTGAGAGCGAAGAACGAGGCCGGCGGTGACGCCTTGTACGTCCACGCCGTTCGGTCGGGACCGAAGGCGGAATCTGTTGCGCGCTCGTAGGAACCATCGGGGGCCAGAGGCGGAACGATCTCCTCGATGGATGAATACGCGCCTCCGGGCCGTCTCGGACCATTGTTGAAAATGAGGATGTTTCCGGCGCCGGGATATCCCGCATCTATCCAGCGCGCATCGTGTTGCGCGAAAAGCTTCTGATCGGTCGCATTCCCCATTTTGTAGGCCTGCGGATTGCCCCAACGATAGAGCAGGTCCCCCCCCTTTCCACGCTTTCCACCCGTGTGTCCCGCCGCTTCCGCTTTCGTGGTACTGTGATCGATAACCCATACCTCGTGTGTCGCATGCACACTGAGAATGATCTCATCGCGTAACGCATTGTATCGCACGGAATTGATATGCAGCCAGTCGTCCTTCATATCGCCGAAATTGATATCGAAGAGTTCGGGATGCTGAGATACGATACCGTAATTCGCCTTTGTCGAATCATAATCCTGCACGAGGTGATCCCATATATCCCACTCCCAGACGATGACACCGCCATTGCTGCCCGTCGGTTGTACTTCTATGACTTTTTCCGACCAGACCTCCGTGTACGTGGCGCCGCTCAGATTTCTCCCCGCCGCGGCGGCTTCCGACAGCGATTTCTTCATCCAGGCAATCAGCAGGATATTCCCGTTGGGCAACACTTCCACGTCGTGATGCGTGCAGTAACTGTCGCTGAAATAGTCGAAACTCCATGTGAGTGTGCCGCTCCAGTCGAAGCGCTCGACGCGGCCCGCGGCGCCACCCGCAGTAAACGGATGGCCCGACTCGGCCGCTGCCGCCCGCAGCAGTGAACCGTCTGGCAGCAACATGGCGGCCTGTCCCGGAAAATAAGCGCTTTTCCATGAGCGCAGCAATTTCCCGTCGTTGTCGATCAGATAGGTCGTGTTGGATCTGACAGGAGCGAACAGCGTATATCCGCGAAACGCCTTCGCTGTGTCATGCAGCAGCATCCCGACAGTATTGGTCTGACCGTGCAGACTCGCGGCGCAGTACAGCAACAACAGAAAGGTGATTCGTGTGAAAGATGTCGTGCGCAAGAGGATCTCCATGGATGAGGGGGGATGGTTTGGGTTGATGCTTGATCGATTAATATCAGAAAACTTCGGTAAAATATGAACCGCGTCGCGCGGCCCGTGGCACAGTTGTTACAAATCTAAAGCCCGCAGCATACGATACTATTGAACCCCAGTCCATGCGCCATGATAGCGGATATGGGATCATGTCGAGACAGGCATGCTCGCATACAGGGGATATGGTTGCTACCCGGCGGTGTAGAATCGTGAAATGCTGCTCAGCGCAGTACACAGGTGCTCCTCACCTTCATAGCTCTTGCGCGTCAATCAGCATTCCTCGGAAATTCTGCGACTTCCTCTGCTCCGTCACTGCTATTGAGGGTCTCCCCTGCATGAGCTCTCAAAGTACGTATAGACTCGTGGTCCCGACGTAAATCTCAATCAACGGGTCGGTCATCCGCTGAGTACCGCTCCGCATCTCACTCCCCCGCCGTTCCCGCACCCGGTATGGGGATGTTGAGCAGCGGCAGACTCGTGCCGAAAAACCAGTACGGCGTATCGAGAAACAGATTGTATCCGAAGCCCGCCTGGAGATAATCTCGAAAAATGGATCCGACGATCGCGATGCCCGGCTCCGGCACATCGTCCTTGTCGAAATACAGCGCGCTCACATTGAGCCCGATGCCGGGATTGATGAGGCGGTTGTACAACGCGCTGCTCCGGCTGCCGGCTTTGAGGAGAACACTGTAGGATGGCGCCGCCTGGAAGCGCCGCTGCACCTCGGTGACGCCCAGCGGATCCACAAACACCAATCCGACAGTCGTTTCGATATGCGACACTACCTGATACAACTGTATGGTCGTCGTGTACAGGTCGGTCGCCGTCTCGCCTTTTCCCGCAGCGGGATCAACGCGCGCCGCACCGAGCCTGATCACGACCGCATCACCCGGCGCACGCTTCCCGGTGTAGCGGAGATCCAGCGTCGTCTCCGCCGGCAACTGCGCGATGTCGTGCCGCGTGACCAGCGCACCGAACGCGAGCGCCTGCGCGGTGATGTTGTCTCCGGAATGCGCAAGACCGCCGGAATAACGCACCTGGTCGAGAATTGCATGAATCGGTGTAATTGCCGTGTGCACGCAGGTGAGCAAGGTCCTCCGCAGGTCCCGCACACGCTCCGCCGTTCGCGCATTCAGACCACCCAGTGTGGCGAGGATTCCTCGCTCATCCGCCAGAGCGGCGATATGCTGCGCAAGACGCTTCGTCGCGTTCGCCAGATCATGCACATCAATGACAGCGGCCTGCAGCCACACTGTCGCGTCGCCCTTCTCCGCTGCACCCGTGTATTTTCTGTGAAGCCCGGAAACGATATCCGCATACTGCGTGATCTCCGCTTTCAGTTTCGAGAGTTCCTCCCGCGCGGACCCGCCTATGCCACCCGCTTCGGACAGCAGTGTGTCCATCGTGCCGCGAAGCCCGCCGGCGCAGCCTTCGATTGTCTCGCGAACGACAGTGAAGGTTTGTGCCAGCATGCTCTCGAGCATACGCTGTACATCGGTTCTGCCCGCGTTGTACTCCTTTGCGAGCGCTGCGGAACGATCGAGCTGTTTCTTCTGCTCTTCGGTAAGGACGACATTCCATCGGGGGATTTCGTAAAACTCGCCCTGCGGATACGCGTCGAAGCCCGCAAGATGCAGCGGCACGCTGCCTTCGCCTGTGCGCATCCACGCCCCGAGCGCAATGTACACCGCTTCGTTCGCGATGCGTGCATCGAGCGTGTCGGTGAGCTGCGCGGTGTATTCCGCCGCCGCCTCAAACACAAGACGATAGGTATCGTGCGTAGACGGACCGGCTTTTTCCAGGCGTCTTTCCACCATCACACCAAATGTTGCAGCATCCGCATTTGCTATTTCGAGAATCTTGTCTCCGATGGTCGCCGCGGGGTCCATGGCCTGTTCGAAAGCTTTGAGATCCTGCGGCGTCATCGCACTTTCCACCAGTGTTTTCAGCGCCACGGCGACATCCGGCAGCACCGCGAGACCCTGACGCGCAGCTTGCTGCAGGACGATCAGGCGCTCCAGTTCCTCTTCCGGGAAACCCCTGACAGGGAACGATACGGCGAGACGTCTGCGGATTTCGGACAGGTCCAGACGAATATGCAGCGTGCTGTTGATGTCCACTATGGGCGCCGCACCTTGCATGATCCACTTCCTGCCGTCCTGATCGATTTCCTCCAGTTGTATCGCGCCGGATGTTTGATCCCGCCCGAAGCTCGTGACAGCAGTGAGGAGCACCGCAGCGCAAATCCACGAAAGGAGCTTCATCCATCTCATGCGTCTTCCTCCATTTTCTCCGCCCGGAAATACGCCTGCAGGACACGCATAAGATTCGGTACGCCATCAGATGCGAGCATCACATCCCGTATGGCATCGGTGATGGACATGGAGAAGGCTCTGCAGTGCCCGAGGGCGGCAGGGAGCCTTTCCGCCCCGGAGAAGTTACGGATCTGCGTTTCGAGCATTACGGGCTGCCTGATCCAGACGACCCATCGTGGCTCAGACTCCGCGCCGCTGAGTTTTGCCGCGCGCTGCACCAGGTCCTCGGCTTCAGGGCCCGTCCCCAGTACCACGAAGAGTACATAGGGCTGCTCATATACGAGATCCGCGAGCATCCTCCCCGCCAGTTCCGCATCGTCGGTGGGGAGTATGGTTGTCTTTCTGAATTCCATCGGTGAGACCTCCAAAGTAATTGCGATGATATGGCGGAAAAAACAATGCCGTATCGGTATTCAGCAAGAACAAGGTGCGCTTTCTCCGTTGTTCGTACTGTCTCTGGTCACATGCCACAGTGGAGCGGCTGCTTCCTTCTGCATACAAACAGTATTGCACGGCACGTCGGCTCAGGGAACACGGACCTGTGATATCGCGCACATGACTGACGACTGGCCGGTGACGCCGGAATGCACGAAACGCACGGTGCCGGGTGCGGATTTACGGATATTCGACTGATTACACCAAATTTTGTAGCAATATACCTGAAGGTGCGATGGATGTCAATGGGGGGATCAAAGTCCGACGGGCGACCGTCGGTCGGCCTCTGCCTGGCGAAGGTCTCTATCGGGGATGCCAGCAGGTCCCTGTGGTTTCGGTCCCTGAGCGGAGCCGAAGTGCCGACTTCCATAGTGATCATCGTGCCATAACCCACGATGTCCTGCTCAACATGGTGACTCGATGGTATCATTCAACATGGCACGGCGTTGCCATGCGAGCGCATCGAGGCTCGAAGCTGCTCTTCGGGCGTAATGATTGTCCCGAGCAACAGTGAGAGACCTTCAACACCGGGAGTGAATGAGAAGGAACGAGTGCGAGCGGAAGCTCGCCGCAGCACGTGGTGGAGGAATGTTTTCAGCGCGGATGGTCGAAGAAGAATGCTTCGGGGCGTATAACCCCAACGTATGCACTCACGACCCCTCACCCTCGAAGAGCGGAGTTTGTGCGTCGTGACCGCGTAACAGATGATGGAGTGCGTTCCGAAGTGGCGGTAAATCCGTCGAAAGAATCTGCCACACGATATCCAGGTCTACTTCCTCATAGGCATGAATCAACCTGTTCCGCGTACCACTCATTTCCCTCCACGGTATATCAGGATGCGCAGTTCTCGTTTCTTCGCTGACTTTCGACGCGGCTTCACCGATGATTTCGAGAAGTCGTATAATCGCGAGGGCACGCATTTCATCGGACTGGAGGTCCTGACGACGTATCGTGTCGCTAAATCCCAGCGCTTTCTCCGTCGCGTCAAGCATGTGGCGGATGCGAATGCGGTCCTTATTCAGCATAGAGAACCCGGGCGTGTTGCATGACTTCCTCTCTGAAGTATTTGCTCAAACTGTTCGGTGTATGAAGATCGACGCGGCGATGCAGTAACTCCTCCAACTCGTCCTGCATTGTGATAAATGCGAACCCGGGAACGTGCCCTTCATGGAATTCCACAAGAACGTCGATGTCACTCGAATCGGTAAAATGTTGTCCCAGAATTGATCCGAAGAGTGATAACTTCTTCACATGGTATCGGCCACAGAGGGCGGTGAGCGCTTCGATAGGGATCGATGAGAGATGTTCCGTCATGGAGGACCCTTATGAAAAATAACGCAGCGTGTACGGTTGAGTCGTGACAGAAGCTTCTCGCGACACAGAAGACGGACGTGCGATGCGGACAACAATGACAATGACCGTGCACGGAGTATAATGTGTTTCCAATTTCTCGTACCTGCAGTATTCACCGCGCAGTCGTGTCGCTAATATACGGAACAACGCTGATTATCACGTGGATATACCGGCAATGCCATGGAGAGGGCACACTCCCCGGCACCAGCTCTGCATCCACAAATCTCGTGCATCGTCATCCCGATGTGCCTTCAACGGTACACTATTGCTCCGCGGACCTCGGGTTGTCTCGTGGAATGCAATCTGGTGATTCGCACTGCAGCGCATGGTGGAATATGGTACGAAATCCACTCAGGTAATCCCGCAGGCAATTCCTCAACGCCGATTCTCCGCTCTCCATTCCCGGGAGAACGGATCCATACCAATGGTCTCATTTCCGATACCGGGTGCTTCCCGAGACGGACGCCACAGACACGCAGGTCGCAGATACTATCTCTGAATAGGAGACCCCCTTTTCTTGCCGCACCAAAAGAGTGATGACTGTGCTGCGGCGTGCACAGACAGGACTCGGGGCTGATGGGGATTTCTTGCCGGTGCAATCAAACATTTCCCATGCATCCACGCCAATGCTTGCATGATATTTTTCTGTTCGCGCACAATAGAGATGTCCATGAATATGCACGATAGAAATGTCCGATTTTTCCTTGATCTGGACGAACAGCATGTTTCGCCCACATAGCGCACGGAAACCGCGAGCGGGTGCATTCGCATGCATGATATTTTTCTCTAGGTTTTCAGAAATCTTGTTTGTACCTTACTAGCTGTCGTGAGATACACGGCACCCGCCTCTGATCCACAGGTTTCGGACGCGGACTTTTGAGAATCGCTTCCGATCCCGGTGATCCCTCCCCTGAACCAGATTTCTCTGGCGTAAGACGGACACAGGACACCCCCGCCTGACGGGGCTCCGATCAAGTGCGTCTCTCCAATGCAAATACAAGGAACTCAATGAGTTTTCAATCTCTCGGTCTCTCCGAGCCGTTGCTGCGCGCAGTGCAGACGGCCGGCTATGAGACACCCTCGGAAATCCAGGCTCTGGCCATCCCTCCCGTTCTTTCCGGCTCCGATGTGCTCGGACGCGCAAAGACGGGCTCGGGAAAAACCGCCGCCTTCGTTCTCCCCATTCTCGATCGGCTCACACAAAGCGCGCCATTGAGCAGATTTCATGGCCGCGCCCGCCGCGGCAAGGTCCGCGCACTGGTGCTCGCGCCTACGCGTGAGCTCGCGCAACAGATCAACGAGTCAACCCGGAAATACGGCCGCTTCCTGCAACTCCGCAGCGACGCGCATTTCGGCGGCGTGTCCATCGAACCGCAGATAGATCGTCTGCGGAACGGCATGGATCTGCTCGCCGCCACGCCCGGTCGACTTCTCGACCACCTGAATCGCGGCAGCGTGGATCTCAGCGCCTGCGAAGTGCTCATCGTGGACGAAGCTGACCGCATGTTCGACATGGGCTTCATCACCGACGTCAAGCGCATCATCGCGCATATCCCGAAAGAGCGTCAGACGCTGCTCTTCAGCGCAACCATCAACGACGAGGTGCGCAAGCTCGCCGCCATCATCATGAAGGATCCTGTCAAAATCGAGGTCGGCATCGAACGCAGCCCCGTCGAATCCGTCCGTCAGCAATTTCTGGCGGTGGAAAAAGACCAGAAATTCGGTTTGCTCTCCGATCTTCTCGGACAGAAGGAACTGGAAAGCGTCCTCGTATTTTCCCGCACCAAACACGGTGCCGATAAAATCAGCAAACGTCTCGGAAACGAAGGCGTCGGTTCGGCGGTCCTCCACGCCAACCGCTCGCAAAGCCAGCGAAACAAGGCGCTCGATGATTTCAAGCGCGGACGTGTCCGCGTGCTCATCGCCACCGACATCGCCGCGCGCGGCATCGATGTACAGGGCATCTCGCATGTCATCAATTTCGATACGCCGACCTATGCCGAGGATTACATTCACCGTATTGGTCGAACCGGCCGCGCGGAAGCCACCGGCGACGCCATCACCTTTGTCTCGCGCGATGAGCGGATCATGCTCAAGCGCATCGAGTCTTTTACCGGACTCCGCTTCCACCTTGAAACGTCTGATGGTCAGGTCCTCCCGGATCGCACGTATCAGGCGCGGCAGGCCAGCGGTCAGAGCGCATCGCGCAATGGCGGACAGGGCAGGCCCGACAGTCGCAGGAGCGAGGAATCTCGCGACAACCGCGGCAGAAATGGGAATCAACGCTTCGGTGGTCCTCGCAGCGAACGCGGCGAGCGCGACACGTATCGCGGCCGAGGCGGTTCGGAACAAACCGCTCCGGCACCACAGCGTGCCAACGGCGGAGCGCCGCGTCACGGACAGACAGCCCGACCCCTGGAGAGCGAAGGGCGCCCCTTCCGTACGCATACCGAACGTCCCGGGCAGGGTCCCCGTCCGCAACCGCGTCACGAGCGGACAGATGCGCGTGACAAAGGCGCACCGCGCCGCTTGAGGGATAACGGAGCAAACGGACTCCCCGCGAACGGCGAACGTCGCGAGCACCGCGAAGCGACAGTCGCCCGACCCGAAGCCCCGCGCAAACGCGTGGCCTCGAACATCCCCGAATGGGCGCTGCCCGTTGCGAAAAAGCCACGCAACCGCAACAACACGGCACCGAAGCCCGACGGCGCGAACAACTGGTCAACGGAATACAACGCGTCGTTCCGTGGCGGTTCCGCAAGAAAAAATGGGTTTGCGCCGAAGCATTCCTCCGGGCACTCCGACAACAAAACCTCCTACGGTAAGCGGAAATAGCCAACCGTGGTCCTGAAATGAGCAACGGCGCTCTCACCTGTGTGAGGGCGCCGTTGCTCTTTGTGTATGCGACACACGGACGACCGCTATCCAGAGGTATTGCTTCCGTTCTGCAACAGCCGCTGCTTCAACACCACTCCCTCACCGGATTGTCCGTTCACGAGAATTTCCACATCCTCCGGCGCGAGAACATGCTTGCAATACGTCGTTTCCTCCTGCACCGGCAACGACTCCAGCCAGTCCCAGTCAATGCTGTGCTGCTCGTTGTAATGCCGCAGCGTGAAATACGCAATGCGGAACGACGTGAGATTCTGAAAAAAATGCGATCCCTGCGACGGATCAATGATCATGTCCGGGAGAGAGGTCTCGGCGATGGCACGCGCGGAGGAGATGTCGGAAAAACCCACCGGGATGCCGAGCGACGGATCGGAGCTACCCCAACGGCCCGGTCCGATCAGCAGATACGGTGTACGCTCGGCAAGCAGGCGCTGATTGATGGCGCTGATTTCCTTGACCATCATGCGCGTTTTCATGGCGCTGAAGGTCTCGGGTTTGACGTAGACGATATGCCGCACATGGGTCAGGCCGTTGCCCAACGCCTGCTCGCTGCGGAAGAGGACGGACTCCTGCGGGACGGCGCTCATATTCACGTTCACGCTCCCCTCCTGCTTGACCATGGGCCGGAGCTGCAGAAAGCTGAACTCCGCCGGAGCGGCCGCCTTCCGTCCAAGCCGTACGGCGAATTCGATCTCGACGGGACAATTCACCGCGGTCTCGCACATTCCCACCAGAAGTCGAACCACCTCATTCAACGGAATGATGCCGGATTTGAGAATGGGTGCGAAGGTCAGCACGCGCGGTCCCTGGCGGCCGATGCCTTCGTACAGACGATCATCCTGTCCGGAATACGTGGAGGCGAGATGCTCCAGCGTGCCGTGCTTCTCCGCCTCATCAAGGCCGAGGACGACCAGATTCTGATCCTCGCGCGGATATTTCCGGACGATATCGGATTCCAGATCCAGCGCGTAGAATTTCAGCTGCGAATTGTGAAACAGATCGCGCGTGGTCCCGAACTGCGGATACACCGTCGGATAGGCGGGACTGAACTGCAGGCTCGTACCGCCATCAACGATGGTCTTTCCGAGGCCCAGCGCGAGATTCACGACGCCATCTTTCTGTTTCGCCTTGCCGAAGGGATAGTAGTTGAAGGAGCGCGCCACACCGGAAATATGCGGATAGAAATAGCGTCCGCAGCGGTCCCCGGCGATTTCCTGTATCACCACCGCCATACGCTCCTCTTCGATGCGGTTGGATGTGGCTTCGATGTAATTCCGCGCGGCGCGGAAATACGTGGACGCATACACAAATTTCACCGCTTGCGTCAGGTTGTGGAAACGCACCGACGGATCGCTGCTGCTGTTCGGTATCATCACCGTGGCGTAAATGCCGGCGAAGGGCTGATACATGGCGTCTTCGAGCAGCGACGAGGAACGTACGGCCAGAGGAAAGCGCGCTTTGTCCAGAATGGCGCGCAGGTCGCCGAGCACGGTCGGCGGCAGATCAGCGTGTAGAAAGGCGCGGAGTATTTCGCCGTCGGAGACGTTCAGCAGGGCGAGTTCGAGCAAATCGTTTTGCTCGACAAATTGCGTGAAAACGTCCGTGCCGAGTACGATGGTGCGCGGTATGGAGATGCTCATGTCCGGGAAGAAATCCCGATCCAGATATTTCCGGAGCAGATTATCCGTGAACGCCAGGCCGCGTCCCTTGCCGCCGAGTGAACCCGAGCCGATGCGCAAAAAGCGGCTCTCGCTGTCGTAGTCGCTGCGGCTGAAATCCTGTATCACCCCTTTCTGATCCTGCACGAGGTGCTCGGTGATGACGGAGATCAGATAGGCGCGCAGTTCTTCGATACTCGTGAACTGGCTTACCTTCACCGGCTTGATGCGGTCCGCCAGCTCGAAGCGGGTACGCGCACAGAGCCAGTTGCTGAAGTGATCGCGCCGCGCATGGAATTCCAGAGACGCGGCGGGGATGTAGCGAAGCTTTTCGCGCAGGTCGCGAATCGTTCGCGCGCGGGACAGCTCGGTGCCATCGGGCTCGCGAAACACGAAATCCCCGAAACCGAAGTTCTGCGTCATGAATTCGCTGAGCTCCTGCAACAGAATGCGGGAATTCTTGTCCACGAACGCCAGCCCTTCGTGTTCGATACGCAGCCGGTATTCCGTGCTCGAAGACTGGATCAGAATGGGGAGTTCCTCATTGAGCAGGCGTGCCTCGGCGGCGAACATCAGACCCGCTTCGGGATCGGTCTCGCCGCCCCGGGTGAAGGACAGATCGGAAATAATGCCCAGTATGCCTTTGCCGTACCGCCGGAGCAGCGCGGTGGCTTCCTCATAGTTTCGCGCGAGCAGAATTTTCGGACGGGCGCGCTGCCGCAGCAATTTGTCCGCGAAGTTTCTCCCCTCTTCGATCAAACCCTGCGTCTGACGGATCAGCTCCGCGTAAATCAGCGGGAGATAGGATGAATAAAACCAGGGGGAATCCTCGACAAGCAACACCGCGCGCACACCGAAATCGAGGCAGTCCACCGGCGCGTTGCGAATATCCTCGAAGAGCTTGATTATGGCGAGAAACAACGTGCGATCACCGGACCAGACGAAGACGTTGTCGAAAATGCGCATATCGGCGGTGTTCATGAACAGCTCGAACTCCGCCGATTGAAAGGACAGAAGAAACACCGGCAGCTCGGGATGACGATGCTTGAGCGCGGAACAAAAGGACGCCAGGTCCATATCGCCCAGACGCAGCATGCTGATGACGATGTCGAATTCCCGCGTTTCCAGAAGCTGCAGTGCCGCCTCACCCGAACTCACCCGCGTGATATGCGGCGCGTAGTGAAGGTTCAGCTCGGAGTACTCGTTGAAAATGGCCTCTGTCAACTGACCGTCTTCCACGAGCGTGTAGTAATCGTACAGACTCGACACGAGCAGGATATTGTTCACCCGCACCCGCATCAGATCCTTGAAGTCCAGCTGGCGCCGTTGACGCGCGCGATAATCCTCGCCGAACTGGCTGATCAGTCTGGTGACTTCATCGTCGTAGCTGCTAGCGGCAATGGCCATGGATACGCACCGTTACACATTGAGCGAGAAGAAGGTTCGGGGTACCGGGATCACCGACCGGCGCGTTTCGCCGCGCATGCGGGCAGTGTACACCGACGTTGCGGACCGCGTCCGTGCAGAGACACAGAAGCTCCGGCGCGATGCCGTACGCCCGCTACACCCAGCCACGCATTCTGCAGGCTTCGGCCACGCGGGCGATGGCGATCATGTAGGCGGCGTCGCGCATGGGAATGCCCCGACGATGCGCCATACCCGATACGGCGAAATAGGCGTCGGTCATTTTCGCGTCCAGTTTACTGATCACCTCGTCGCGTGTCCAGTAGTAATTCATGTTGCTCTGCACCTGCTCGAAGTAGCTGCAGGTAACGCCGCCGGCGTTCGCGAGGAAATCCGGGATAAGCCAGATGCCTTTCTCGCGTATGACGGGATCAGCCACGGGCGTGGTGGGCCCATTCGCCCCCTCGGCGATGATTTTAACGGAGGGAGAAATGGATTTGACCGTATCGCGATTGATTTGATTCTCGAGCGCGGCGGGAATCAGCACATCCACGTCCTGTTCTATCCACGCGTCGCCCGGCAGCACCTCATAGCCGGCGTCCAGGGCCTTCTCCTTGCTGATCTCTCCGTAGGAGTTCGTGAGTGTGCGCAGCACTTTCAGGTCGACGCCGTCTTTTTTCCGGAAGGCGACGGCGGTTTGCTCCTTCTGATTCCAGCTCGAGACGCAGATGGTTTTCCCGCCGTAATAGTTGAGCAGCTCTATGGCATACTGGGCCACGTTGCCGAAGCCCTGTACCGACGCCGTGGCGTCGGCGATGTTCAAGCCCAGTTCCTGCAGCGCTTCGCGTACGGTGTATATTACACCGTAGCCGGTGGATTCGGCGCGCCCCAGCGAACCGCCGAGACCTACGGGCTTGCCCGTAATGGCGCCGGGGCTGCGATGGCCCACGAGCGTTTCGTACTCATCGAGCATCCAGAGCATGTGCTGCGACGAGGTCATCACATCGGGCGCGGGGATGTCGATGTCCGGGCCGATGAATTTCGCCACCTGCCGCACCCAGCCCCTGCAGAGCGCTTCCTGCTCCCGCTGCGAAAGATTGTGCGGATCGCAGACCACGCCGCCCTTCCCTCCGCCGAGTGGAATATCCACGACGGCTGTTTTCCACGTCATCCACATGGACAGTGCCCGGACGGTGTCGGCGGTTTCCTGCGGATGGAAGCGGACACCGCCTTTGCATGGCCCCCGCGCATCATTGTGCTGAATACGGAAGCCGCGGAACACCTTGCAGCTGCCGTCATCCATACGGATGGGGATGTTGAAATGAAATTCGCGGTCTGGTACGCGCAACAACGAGCGCGTTCCGTCATCCAGCCCGAGCCGTTCCGCAAAGGAATCGAACTGCTGTTGCGCCATTTTGTAGGGATTGAACGAATCTCCGCTCATGCCGGCACTCCTGAAAGGTGAGTCGCTTCTGTTTTTCGATGCAAAGCCGGGGTGCTTCAAGATTCTCAGCCCCGGGACGGATTCATCACTGAAATTAGGGCTTTTCGGCGACATTCTCAATTCTGCATCGGGAACTCTGAATTGAGTAGGAGGGAGTTGGGGATGTCTGATTTCCTAGCGCTGCCACCTCCACCTCTCGAAACCATGCGTTAATAGTGGCACAGGACTCGGTAGCGAGTTGCGAAGGTGGGGATTGTAACTTGTGGCACAATTCGAAATTACGTTTTGCGCGAAACGGGTTGTAGGCTGCGGGATCATGATTTGGAAAATATATCAGACAGAAGTGCATGCCGACTCAACCGCATGTCATCTCGTGTGTTCTACTGATCAGGGATCAGCATCAGAACTTGTCGCTTCCTTCTTGGATCTTAACGGGGTATCGAAACTGAATAAATTTATCCCGAACAAGACACGGATTCATAACATGCGGATCTATGAAAAAGGGAGGACGCAGTGTTCCTCCCTTTGTGAGTATTCGTCGATGATTGAGTAGTAGGACTATATTTCCGGACTTCGGTACTGAGTTCTAACCAGAGTATACATCTTACTCGGGAAATTCGGTAATCTCGTATTCCGTAGGGATACGATCTGTAGAGGCTCCGATACTCGCTCCGCGCCCCTCGAACTCGTCGTGTACGGTAAAATCTTTACCGTCTGATGAGACACAGTAGCACGGAACTGGTTCTGGCCAACAATAGAAGGTATGAACTCTTCCACCATCTGCGTTCATACCCCAGGTTTTACTTTCATATCTGCCATCCCTACATGTTCCCGCGCCACTCCAAGTATAGCCATCTTGCGCGGTGTAGTTCGTAGACGTTGACACGCTCAAGAAGGCGAGCGCGAAAACAATGAAGACCATCAGCAACTTCATTTCACCTCCAGTTTATAACGATGCCCACATTCATTGTGAATCGACAGGTATATGCATTTCGATTACAGTCTGTTTGATTTGCGTTTTAATCTGTATATAATTGCAGGAATAGCGTTTTCACTTGTACCGATATATATAGTATCCTTCTTGTGCAAGGCTATCACCCATGGGTACGTCGTTGGATCTATCGACGAAACACTGTCCGCTGGATAGTATTTCACATCGAATCCCTTTTTCGCGAACAAAGCAATTCTTTTCCGAGCTTCAATCGGCCGTTCAGCGACAACGTATATTGTGTTTCGGAAGGAATATAACTCCAACCGCCTACAACACTCTATAAGAGTTGAAACACAAGATATGCAACCATCTGCCGGTATAAACATTTTCACGGTAGCATTGTTATCAAATTTCTGCGCTATACTGGGTACCACCGCCCAGAACGAGTAAAATAGGGTACATAGCAGAAACCGTCGCACGCCTTCACCCTCAATTTATTATGATTTTATACTTGTACATAAGGTAGTTCCTCTCCCCCGTTGTGCTCCTGGCAATAACATAGGCATAGTCATTCTCGTCGAGCACGATTTGCTCAATGATCCTGGATATGTTTTCAAACGTCGCAGTTCCAATGTAGCGAAGCGAACCTGGATGATATAAGTGAGCTGCATAGCGAATATTGTTACCATATTTTTCCATTGCAAAGACGCATAGATGACGACAGGATTCGCTGATTGACCTTATTGCAATTCGATCTGGCGATAACTGTTCACCAACATTCCCGCCTCGTGGGAGCGCACATGCTATTCGATCCTCCATATAGTAAAGGTATGGCTCAACCCCATGAGAATACAAACACACGCCATCATTTTTCCAAAATACGACTGGCTCTTCTATGGCATACTCCCAAGGGGTTGCTTCTCTTTTGGCAAAAATGTATGTATTATCGTCTGGCTTGCTATATCGAAACATTGTTTTAGGATTGTCAATATTGTTCTTTAATGTCATCAATCCTCCTATAATAGTATCGCATGCGGGATTCAGATAATACGAACCACAAACATAGTTATACGGATACAACGTTATCTGGCAGACTGTTAGTCTTTTTGAGTGCGTGTCAACGCGTAAGAGTGCCGGTAAACCGAGAACAGTTGTATCCTGCTTATGATTCCTGCTAATGATACACGGACCGGAGACCAAGGTTAGTAACACAATCTCATCATCTGAGATGATTCTGTAACCTCTGACGTAATGTTGAATTCGCGCAAGTAATTCCTCGTTTCTAATGCATTTACGCGAAATACTGTAGGCTTGCTGCGAATCAGGCTTGATGTACCCTTTAATTTCCCTGACTTCCCGTTGATTCTGCGGAAACAGCGAATCGACGAGTTCTTCTTTTAATTCAAAGTGGAATGTAACAGCTCCTGATTTTATGTCTCGAAATGTGATGGAATTATCCATGAATCCTGAGATGATGAGTTGTTCCTTCTCTATACTTGCAACATTCACAGATACTATCTCACAGCCTTCATCTTCCGACAGAACAACGGAATCCACCAATGAGTACTCAACGATTGCCTCATTAGGACGTTCCAGAGGTACTTTTGAGGACACAGCTAACGAAATTGCGGCTACCACAATTGGGAGACAGACAATGGCCGCTATTCTTGTTTTCGCCTTCATTCGGACCTCCGTCTTTCTTCTCGAACCAATTTTCTTTGACTCTCTATTTGTATTTACCCACCACTTGCTCCGCCTTGGCGAGTTTTTTTGTATTTTTTTTTCAGTCGCCGACGTTTTTCTTCGAAGTTCGCGCGATTCGCCGGTTCTCACTGAGTTTGTCGCGCTCGTGCGGAGCCGTTCCTCGCCTGTTGCCCGGCCTTTTCCATGGCTCCGCGGCGAAATTTGCCACGACAATGCCGATCACCTTCTACGGTTCCAGGTCGTGCGCAATTCATCCCTGAACCAATTCACGATGTTCAGGTATATCGACCGATACGTAGCCCTGTATTCCGCGGAGCTCATGCCTTCGTTCCTACGGAAATACACGGCGGGCTCTTCCGCGATCCCGATCAGACAATCACTGATCCACTCCCGGATCGCGCCGAGCATGGCCTCTGCCACAGGCATCGTGAGCTTTCCTTTCCCGACATAGGCCGCACGCACCCATGCCCCCGTCGTATCGAGCGCCGCCTCGATGCCGGCCCGCAGCTCATTTTCCTCTCTCTCCGGAATACCATGTTCGCTTGACTCACCCTCCCCGGACTTGTACATAGCCGCAGGCCACATCTTCGTATAGTGCAACACGTCCCTTTCGGGCACCTCGCGTCTGTAATCCTCCTGAGCGGCGAGGACACTCAGACTGGCAGTCAGAACCTGTACGACGGGATTAGTCGGGTGCCCCCCGCTCGATGAGGCGACGCGGGCGTTGTAGATCGGGAGATACCGGGGGATGCGCCGGAGGAGCTCCTCGACCGGCATGAACGGTCGGTCTTTCAGTATATCTCTGCCGGCAAGGCTGTATACGCGACCGAGCTCGGAGTCAGCATGCTTCAGTCCGGGCGTCTTTTTCCTATGATGATCAAGCGCCCTTAGAAGATTTGTATGCGTGGCATTGTCTTCCGACAAAATGCGGCAAAACTCCTGACGCACGCAACGCCGGACGAGACCGTGTATATACCCGCACGGGAGTACGAAATGCTCAGGGAAAGTGCAAATTGCCGCAAGCGATCGTCTGAGTTTCCCGCAGGGCTTCTTCCCGTCCCAAGCGAGAAGGCCTGCCATGCTATCATTCGCCACGTCGCGTTGCGACAGGCCCAACTCGTCGAGCCGCCAATATCCGTGATGCATCTGACGCCCGACTTCCTCATATTCAAACGTCAGCATTATCTGAATAGGCTCCGCCACCTCGGCGTTGCTCAGCGTCCGCTCCAACAGACCCCGGAACAAACGCTCATGCACGTTTTTGTGTTCGCACTCCGCCATACGGGACTCCTCACCTCGTTTGTCCGCAACATCCGGACCCGAACCCTCACGACACCGGGACATCATGCGCTCCGCGCGAAACAGGACAGACGATCCCGTCGCGGAGTGATCCAGGCTCCGGTCAACATTTTACGAGGTTTTTCTCTGATATGCAATATGGATTGAGACCGGAGAAAAGAAAAAGGGAAGCAACCCGGACGGATCACTTCCCTTCGCATACGGCAGGGTTCACTTCACCGATTTCACACCACCTGCCGGAACACTCTCCTCGTCATACGGAGCATGTGGCTTCCCCCCACCGGCAACCAACTGAAGCGATGCAGCGAGCCCAGAAACAATCCTGACATGATCAGCAGCAGACCCACGAATGTCGAGGGGTATATGCGTTCGCCAACGATGCCGCTTATCAGTATCAGCGAAAGAAACGGCACCAGATACACAACATTCCCGATTCGCGCCGACGACTCGCCCGAGGTCAGCGCACGGAACCAGATCACATAGGTTATTCCCATTTCGAACAAGCCGATATACATCGACCCCAGCAGACCGCGTCCCTGCGGCAGAGTCAGACCATCGGTGAGCAGCAGGTAGATCAAAATAAACGCGGAGCCGAAGGCAAAGTTGACGAACAGACGGACGATGCGGTCTCGTTCTTCCCGCATGTTCAGTATCCAATAGCCCGCCCAGATCGCCGCGCTTGCCACGGCGCAGAGCAGTCCGCCGATATGCAACTCCGCCAGCGCGGCGGCACCGCCACCAAGCGAAATCACGACGACACCCACAAAGCTCATACTGATTTTTATATAATCCATACGCAGGATTTTCTGGCCGAGGAACACCGCCGAGAGCAGTATCAGAAAAACGGGCCATATATAATTAATCGGCTGCGCGAACTGCGCAGGCAGCAAATCATAGGAGGAGAACATCAGCAGATAGTAGAGAAAGGGATTCAGGGCGCCCAGCACGGCGGACTTACCATAATCCCGCAAGGACCAAAGATGCCGCAGTCTCCACAACTTCCGCTGGCGGACAAGGACCAGAAACAGGACGACGAGCGAGGTGGCCGAGGCGGTGAGCAACATGGGACCCACCTTCGTATACCCGAGCGTCAGTTTGAACGCCGACGCGACCGTGGACCACAGAAAGGTGGCGAGTATCGCGTCCTGCAGGCCGCCGCCTTCGCGGAGTCCCGTGATTGCTTTCCAGCCGTTGCTTCGTATGCTCTGCGCAGATATCTGCATTACCGTTTTTTCTGTTTTGCGTTGCGCCCCGCGGCAGTCGGCGCGGAGACACTGTGTTCGATACATGGAGAGGTTGGCCGGGTGACGGAGTCCGGTAGCGGTTGCTCGCGTCACCCTTCAGCGGAGGGTATGTTCAGAGGGAAGCGATTGCCGACCGCTCGTGAATGAAGTACGCGCGCGCCGAGGAATCGTGGAGGGATTTTTGGAGGGGATTGACGTTTGTCATTTTCTCTGAGTTTATGTACCGCAATTGGTCGCGGCAGATTCGCTATTAATATAGCGATTTATTTTGAGAAAGCAAGATCCTTGCAAATATATTCCGTATGATACTTCATTTCTCTGCAATTATCCTGCTTTATTCGACCAATAGTGCAATATTTTCACAAGAGAGAGGCTGCATTCAGCATATCTGCAGTATCGAAGTGGGGCTGGGATTCGCATCCTACGACATCATTAGAAATCGAACACCGGCGCAGTCCTGCTTATGACATCAGGTGATGTGTACCAAGGATGACTGTGGCCGGTCCCTTCGGCGGTAGGCGAGCGCTCTTCGGCTTCGTTCAGGGTGCGGAAACTCCGCACAAGGACCGAAACCACCGGGAATAATGTCATCCGCAAAATCGACCGGTGTACGCGCCTCTAAGAACGCTGTTACTGACATCGAGTAGGATTTACTTGCTTGACCGGACGCTGCTCCTTCGACTCCGTGCCCGTGAACGTCGGTGCATCCTCCAGCGATATTGCTGCGGGCACTCCGCTGCTAAGGACATGTTGGACGATATGGGTCGACTCTGAGACTACCAAACCTCGTCACCCTGAGTGTTTCTACCGGCGCGTACACCGGCCCATTTCTGAGCTGACATCTGAGACGTATCAGTAGCGCCAACAAACCCCGTCACCCTGAGCGAAACGACCGCTGCACGTAGTGAGTCTGAGGCACAGACTTTCACGGTCGTGGAGTCGTCCTTCGACAGCCACCGGGTGATACCTGGTCATTGCAGCTAAAATATTCTCGTGGTGGCTGCTCAGGAGGCCTGCGTCCGGAATCCGCGAGTCAAGTAGGTCCGCACAGTCTCCAAGATGTCATTAACAGGAGGCACGACAGGAAAGGTGCGTTTCGAAGCTCAGATTCAAGCAGAGTGCCGTCAGGGTGACCGTGTTTGCGTCGATTTCTTCAAACCAATGTCACACTCGAAATAAACGGCGTCCACCTGGGCGGACTGGTTGGCACACTTGGTTCGAAGATCGAAGATTCGCTGTGGCGGACTCGTCGAGGCGAGCTGACAGGCTTATTTGGCATTGCTGCCGCTCTTACACCCTCTTTCCTTCTGTTCTTTCTGTGCCTTCTGTGGTACTGCCTTCTGTGGTACTGCCTTCTGTGGTACTGCCTTCTGTGGTACTGCCTTCTGTGGTCTGTGTTTTTTTTCACGATTATCCCCGCTGTATATTGCATCTGGTACTATGCTTCCTCCCCGAGGGTCTCACGCGGAATCCCGATTGAATCCAGTCAGCACCATACATCTACCAAACAGTTTTCTCAGCCGAGAAACAAGGAGCCATCAATGAAACAGGTCCTCGTGCTGGGCGCCGGCCTCGTCGCGCGTCCGCTTGTACGTTACCTTCTCGAAGATCCCGATTTCCAGGTCACCGTCGCCACGCGTACCGTCAGTAAAGCCGACGAACTGATCGCCGGACATCCCCACGGCGTCAGTAAAAAAGTGGATGTGAGCGACGAAACCGCTCTCCGCGAGCTGATCGCGACGGCGGATATCGTTATCAGCCTTCTCCCGTGGATTCATCACCTCACTGTCGCGAACCTCTGTGTCGAATACGGGAAGAACATGGTCACCACCTCGTATGTCAAGCCCGAAATGCAGGCGCTGGACGGGCAGGTGCGCGAGAAAGGATTGATTTTCCTCAATGAAATCGGCGTCGATCCGGGTATCGATCACATGGCGGCTATGCGCGTGATCAACGGGGTCAAGAACGCGGGCGGAAAGATCACGAGTTTCTATTCGTACTGCGGTGGCCTTCCTGCCTTGCAGGACAACACGAATCCCTGGGGTTACAAGTTCTCGTGGAGTCCGGTAGGCGTGATGCTCGCAGCGAAAAACAGCGGCCGCTATCTGAAAAACGGCGCCGTCGTGGATGTGGCTCCCGAGCAGCTCTTCGAACACTACTGGCTGCTTGACGTACCGGGCAGCGGCACGTTCGAGGCGTATGTAAACCGCGACTCCCTCCCGTATGTCGATCTGTACGGCGTGCAGGGCATCGAAAGCATGTACCGCGGAACGCTGCGCAACGTCAGTCACTGCGAGTCATGGAATTATTTCAAGAAGCTCGGGCTGTTCGATCAGGAGCGCACCTTCGACTTTGGCACTACCGCGCCTCGCCAGGTGCTGGCGGCGCTGGTGGACAGCAACGGCGACGATCTCGTGGCGGACATGGCGCGCTTCCTCGGTATCGCACCGTATGCGGTCGCCATAAAGAAGCTCCAATGGCTCGGTCTGTTCAGCGATGAATTGCTGCCGCTGGGCGTGGCGTCGGTGTTCGATATGTTCGCGCATGTCATGGAGAAGCGCCTGGTCTACGCTCCGGGTGAGGTGGATCTGCTCGCGCAGCATCACGAATTCATCGCGGAATATCCGGACGGCCGCCGGGAATTCATCACATCAACCATGGTGGATACCGGGATACCGCATGGCGACAGCTCCATGGCGCGCACAGTCAGCCTCCCGGCAGCCATCGCCACGAAAATGATTCTGAAGGGCATCATCGACCTCAAGGGCGTGGTCATTCCCGTGCATCCGGAGATCTACAATCCGGTGCTGGACGAATTGGAAACCATGGACATCCGTCTCGTCGAGCGCAAGCGCGATCTCTGAGTCGCAATTCTTCCGGAACGAAACGAGGGACATCGCAGGATGTCCCTCGTTTTTTCGTCTGTGCGACGTTCAGGCGTGTTGTACGAGCTGCTCCTCGAGATAGCGGAAGCGTTCAACGAGCGAACCTTGGTGTGCGATGATTGCGTTCTTGAGTTCCGGCGGGAGATCCAGCGTCTCGAACGGCTGTGTGAAATCCGCGGCGGCAAGTGCGGGCACCAGCGGTTCGAGCGAAGCACCGAAAGCCGCGGAGGCTTCGCGCGGCAGTTCGGTCGGGAGTTTATCCACCGCGAGAATGACGGGCCCGGCGCCTTCCCATCCGTCTATGACATTGCCGCTCAGCGGCTCGTACACGTAGACGGGATTGACGGAGCTTGTTTCCTTGACGTTGAGCTGCACCGAGCCGTCTATGTCGCAGGTGATGTCGCCGACGACACGGAGTCGCGGAGGCGCGGCGCCGCTCCAGAGAGCGCGTGCACCCTCGATGCTGAGCAGGCGGGGGTAACGGGCCTCCCAGTAAATGCCATTCACCATCAGTGTCAGGTGCGGAAGATAGCGATCGAATTTCGATTGGTAAAATTCCGGATGCTCGTAGAAATGCTGAAGCACAAACGGCGCGTTCGGATCTTTCGCTTCGAACATATCCTCTTCGCGGAATTCCACCTTGTAGCAGACGCGGTTCGAGAATTCCCCCTTCGCCATGAATGCCGCGAGCTCCGAGGCCTCGATGCGCTGTGTAGGGAGCAGATCGTACAGATGCTGCGCGCCCCGTGAAACATTGCCGTAGCCGGTGAAGCCGGTAATGAAGGGCACGATGGCATCCGGAAGTCCGTTGGCGGCGATGTCCTCCCCTACTGCTTTCAATGCCTCCTCGGCGCGATGCAGAAGCTCATACTCCGTGGCATATTTCACCTGCGCAAAGGGCGAGGCAATACCCTCGGAGAGCAGACGTCGCCCGAGCGCCCAGAGTGAGTCTATCATCCCCGCGAGGCCCGCGAAATTCCCGAAGAACACCAGGCGGCGGCCCTGCGCATCCTTGACGAGCTCATAGTCAATCAGCGTGATGCGATGGTCGAGGATATAACGCAGCATGGGCATGTTGTACGGCTGCCCCTTCACCGTATGGGAGAAGAACATATACGCTTTGTCGTCCAGCATGAACTGCGGCTGAATCTCCTTTACGCCGAAGACGACATTCGCATCGCGAAAATCGTCCGTGAGCTCGGCACCGGCGGAAATGTACTCCTGATCGGCAAAGACGCGGCGCTCCATGGGTTCGACGAGCACCCGCAACCCCCGCCCGGCGATGAGTCGGCCGAGTTGTTCCGGCGACAAGGGCACGCGCCGCTGCGTGATGTCTTTTGTTTCCTTCCGTACGCCGATGCAATTGATCATGGTGAGGGTGCTCCTTCTGTGTTCCCGATGTGCCGCCTCCGTCGCGGAGGCATCCATGAAATGTAGCACCGGACGAACACATCTCCAACCCGTACGCCGGAGCAGGTACGGAGCGCTCTCTCCTTTATTCCTGACGCTTTCTCGCGTGCAATTGCGCGGCCCCGAAAAGCGTGTCGTGCCGCTCGATATCCGTAAGCCCTGCGGAGCGCATCCAGGCCGCGACTTCCTGCTCCGTGTACGTGTCCCCGGCCTCGGTGGCCACGAGCATGTTGATCGCGAACAGCGCGGCCGACGGCGGGTGTACCCGGTCTTCGTCGATAATAAAATCCTGTACGATCAGCCGGCCTCCGTCGTTCAGCGCGTCCGCGCACTTGCGGATAAGCATGGTGTTCTGCTCAGGACTGTTGCTGTGCACAATAGCGGAGAGGAAGATCACGTCATAGCCGCTCCCGATGCCGTCCGTCAGGTAATCCCCCGCCAGTGTTTCTATCCTGTGCTCGAGTCCCGCGTCACGTATGTAGCGGCGCGTTATCGGTATGACGGCCGGGAGATCGAAGACTGTGGCCTTGAGATCCTGTTTGACGCGCACCATGGCCATGGCGTAGGCGCCGGAGCCGCCGCCAAGATCGAGCGCGGACGCGGCGTCGTGGAAATCAATCAGGTTCACATCGGCCGGGGCCTGCACTTTCGCGCGATGATGCATGGCGGCGATAAAGTTTTCAAGCCAATCCGGGGTACGATCCTCCACAGGCGTATGCTCAGGCGCTGTACCTGTGCGGACGGCCTCGGTGAGCCGACTCCAGCGCTCCCACAAATTGGAATAGTGCCCGAGATTCGTGAAGCACTCGTCGGAAGCGGGTGACAGGAATCTGCGGGAAGCGTCCGAATGCCTGTAGCGCTCTCCGTCCGTATACACCAATCCCAGTGCGCACAGTGCGCTCAACAAGCGATCGGTGGCTCGCGGATCGCTCCCGCAGGCGTTGGCGATTTCCGCGGCGGTGCGGTTTCCCGCATCGAGGAGCTTCCACAGGCCCAATTCCTCAGCGGTCAGAATGATGCGGCTCTGGCGATACCCGTTGATGGCGGCCAGAAGAGATTCCGAAGTCCAGGCTGTACTCATGGTGTCGTCCGTTCCTGTCGCGTGTATGAATGACGGATACCCGTTCGACTGCAAGTTAGCACCCTGTGGCGGATCGCGGTAGTCGTACGACAAGGATTTGACATTTTCATGACAAACAGCACAGCCGCAAATCCGATTTTCGTAACAGTCACCCATCACACTACACAGGAGGTTATCATGATCCGTTCTCTGTTCGTCTCGATTGTCGCTCTGCTGCTTTCCGTGAATGTGCAGATGTTCGCGCAGCAGGCCAAACATCTGACAGTATTGCATCTCAATGATTCTCACAGCAATCTCCTTCCCGGCGCGCCACGGGACATGCTCGGCCAGGGCACAATGGGAGGTATTGCGCGCGTTGCCACCGTCATCAATCGTGAGCGCCTGGGTGATCAACCCGTCCTGACGCTGCACGCCGGCGACGTATTTATTGGTGATCCCATGTACAATCTGTTCTACGATCAGCCGCTGGAGCTGTCCCTGCTCGCGGCACTCGGGATCGACGCCATGGCCGTCGGGAATCATGAATTCGATCTGACGCCATACTACCTGGAGCAAGCGCTGAACAATACGCTGGGTGCGCCTCCCGCCTTTCCGTTGCTTTCCGCAAATCTCGATCTCACCAACTGGTCTTCACTCTCACAGTACATTCAACCTGCCGTGATCAAGCAGTATCCGGGCATGAAAGTCGGTATTTTCGGATTGACGACACCAGCGGCGAATTACCTTTCACAGCCTTATCCTGTGGTGGTCATCGGCGATCCCGCGAATCCGACACCTCTGATGCAGCTGATCGCCGCACAGGTTACGGATCTCCGCGATTCCGGCTGCGATATCGTCATCTGCCTGTCGCACATGGGTGTGGCGCTGGACCAGGCCATTGCGGCGAATATTCCCGGCATCGATGTCATTGTCGGCGGACACGACCATTGGCCGCTCGCTCAACCCCTCGTTGTCCAGAATCCTTCCGGAAAGCCGGTCAGTATCGTTCAAACCGTCGGTCATAACCGCCAGATAGGCAAACTGCACCTGAAACTCCATAAGGGCGTGGTCACTGTATTGAATTATCATCTCATCAATCTTGACAGCACCGTCCCCGAAGATGCCACCATCAAGGGGATGGTTGACGGCGCGGCATCTTTGCTCGAGGGATATCTTCCCGGACTGTTCAGCCAGCCGGTAGCGTTGTGTACAGGTACACTCACACAAGAAGCCGTCGGTGTGGATCAGCCGGGTTATCACGACACTCATGCCGGTAACCTCATTACGGATGCGTACATGGCGGCCACCGGCGCGGATATAGCCGTGCAAGCGGGAGGCTCGATCGCACAGCCGCTGTATGCCGGTCCCGTGCTTCCGGTGGACATCTTCCGTATGATCGGTTACGGCTTCAACACGACCAACGGCCTTGGATATTTCGTCACCACAATCGACGTCAAGGGGAGTGATCTTTGGATGGCGCTGGAATCCGTGCTTGCAGATCTCAGCAGCGACGAAATGCTGATGCAGGTGTCCTCATCCATGTCCTATGCGTATGACCCGACAAAAGCGGTTGGCAGCCGGTTACAGTATGTATTGATCAATGGGAGCATGATCGATCCCAACACAACCTACACGGTTGCCTGCAACGAGGCCGTCCCGATGTTCCTGACGCTGATGGGTGTTCCGTTCAGCAATCCGCAGCCCACCATGTACACGGAGTTCGAGGTGATGCTCGATTACATTATGACCCTGGGTACTGTCAGTCCCGGAACACTGCCCGGCCGCGTGCGCGCCATCGTGGTACCGAAGCGCGCGGAGGATATCCAGCCGGTGGCATTGTCGGTTACGACATCGCCGAATCCGTTTACCGACAACGCCGTGATCAACGTTACCCTGTCGGATGCAAGCGAGTTGACGCTGCTGGTGGTGGACGTGCTCGGCAGAACGGTTGCCCGCCTTGCCGAAGGGCGGTATGATGCGGGCATGGTCTCGAAACAATTGCACGCTGGAGCACTGCAGGCGGGCGTGTATTTCGTTGTCGCGCAAACGGGTGACGGACATGTGCTGACCTCGCGCATACTCAAGATGCGGTAATTCCGTCGAAGACGCCCACTTTCCCGTACTTGCGACCAGCGGCTGCGCGAACAGCCGCTGGTTGCTTTTTTGTGGCCGGGATTGCATATTGCCTGTGTCAGTATTTACGAGCTTATACTCATATTTTACAGCTCACATCCGCAACGCCGGAGTATGAAGCGCAATTCTCCCTGCCCGCTCAGCGTGTGGAGCCATCCCCTGCCGCTGCAGGCCCTGCAGGAGGCTGAATCGTGGATGTACGACAACACATAACGGATTGATGACATTTTTCTGACAATTCGGAGGCGTGCTTTACCGAATTTCATAGTGGTTTTGAAACCTCACAGCAAGGAGAATCACATGACACGCTTCACGACTCTCATTCTTCTCGGCCTGCTTGCCGCCATTCCGCTGCAAGGCCAGCAGGTGCACAATCTGACCATCCTTCACGTCAACGACTCGCACAGCAACTTGCTGCCCATGGCTCCGCGCAACACTTCCGGCGAAGGGTCGGTAGGCGGTATCGCGCGAGCCGCGACGATCATTCACAATGAACGCCTGGGGAGCGACCCCGTCCTCACACTTCATGCCGGCGACGTTTTCATCGGCGATCCGATGTACAATCTGCTTTACGATCAGCCAGCCGAGCTTTCCCTTTTGGCATTGCTCGGTTTCGACGCAATGGCGGTGGGCAATCACGAGTTTGATCTCACCCCTATGGCGCTGTTGCTGGGGCTCTCGAACACACTGGGTGATACCCCGCCCTTCCCGCTTCTGTCGGCGAATCTGGACCTGTCGCATGAGCAGGTGCAGCCCTTGCAACATTACATAAAAAATGCCGTGATCAAGGAATACGCGGGGCTCAAGGTGGGTATTTTCGGCCTCACCACTCCGTGGACGAATCACTTCTCCCAACCGTCTCCGGCCAGCGTGATCGAAGACCCTGAACAACTCATGACGCTGATCGGCACCGAGGTCGCCACACTGCGCGGCCAGGGATGCGATGTGGTGATCTGCCTGTCGCACATGGGCTTCGATCTTGACGTCCTGATTGCTTCGACGATTCCGGGAATAGACGTCATTGTGGGAGGTCACGACCACAAGGCTCTCGCAACGCCCGTTGTGGTAAGCGATCCGATGGGTGGGAGTACATCCATCGTCCAAACCGCGGGATTCTACCGTCAGATGGGCCGCATGAAACTTACTGTTCAGGACGGGGTGGTTTCCGTTGCCGACTATGAGCTGCTTGCTCTCGACCAGAGCGTGGAAGAAGACGCTACGGTGAAAGCGATGATAGACGGTATTGCCGCAGAGATCGAACAGGTGGTGCCAGGGTTGTTTTCGACACCCATCGCGCAATGCACCGCCGATCTGAGTGAGGAAGCGCGGGATCTGATGCATGCGGGTGCGCATGATACGCATGTCGGGAATCTGGTTGCCGATGCCTTCGCCGCTGTGACCGGAGCAGATATCGGCATACAGCCGGGCGGTTCGACGGCGCAGCCGCTGTACGCTGGGCCAATTCTCCCCGTGGATGTGTTCCGGATGATCGGATACGGTTTCAATGAAACGAACGGACTCGGTTTTCGCGTCGTCACGCTGTCTCTCAGTGGCGCAGCGCTCATGATGACGCTGGAAGCGACGCTTGCCGATATTGAGAGCAATGACGAGATGCTCATGCAGGTGTCGTCGTCGCTTGCGTACACATACGATCCGAGGGAAGCTGTCGGAGCGCGTCTGAAAACCGTACTCTACAATGGCGCCCCTCTGGACCCCGGAGCGACGTACACAGTGGCCAGCAATGAACTGGCCGCCACGTTCCTGGACATTTTACAAATTCCGTACGACAATCTCGCGATTTTCAATGATATGACGGAGTTCGAAGTTCTCCTCGGCTACCTGATGGACCTGGAAACGGTCAATGCAAATCCTCTCCCCGGGCGCGTCGCATCTCTTGCTACCGTCGGTCTGGGTGAGGTGCTCCCGCCCTCGCCGTCGAATATCGCCCTTGATGCGGCCCCACATCCCTTCACCACACAGACGGCGATCACCGTGTCGCTCGAACAGGCGGCAACACTCGACGTCATCGTGCATGATATGCTGGGCCGCGCCGTGTCGCATATCGCTTCCGGCAGATATGGTCAAGGAAGACACACCATGCTGTGGAACGCACCCGAGGCGGCTCCCGGCCTGTACTTTTGCATCGCGCGCGATTCCGATGGCGGGGCCGTGTGCATGCCTCTGCTGAAAGTGCGCTGAAGCATCCGGTGACGACAGGCCGGTCCTGCGCGTCCTCCGCCGCCCCCGTACGAGGGATATGCGGAACTCGCAGGACCGGCCTGATGGCCGGCAGTTCCTACCCACCCTGTGACTCCGGTAATTGCATTTGATGCTCCGATGCTGTACCATTGTATTTAAGCTACCGACGTCCTCATTTCCCACCAGCATGGAGGCAGCGATGCCTCGGAACAACCTTCGCAAGGCGCTCTTCGTTCTGCTCGAGGTCATCGTGCTGTTTCTCTGTGCAATGGGCATTAAACAGAGCGCAGAAAAGGCGACCATTCACAAGAGCGACCTCATTGATCGGCAGACGCGCGGAGATTCGATTATCGTGTCCGACAGCAAAGGGAATCTGCAAAAAGGCGATCAACTGCTGGAGATCGATGGTATCAGGCTCCATCATGTGTACGACGTCGAGTTCGTCCTCGACGGCAAGCCGATCGGCGCTGATGTCGCCCTGACCATCGGAAGAGATGGAAAGCGGCTGGTCGTTCATGAGAGGCTCACAGCGTATTATTCACCGTTTGACATCGTTGCGCAGCTGCTCGCCGCGGCCGGCTGTCTCCTGATTGGCATCTTTGTGCTGTCAAGCCGCCCGGGTGATGCTGCCGCTATCCGGTTCAAAGGACTGACGATGGTGGTTGCCTGTCTTGTCAGCTTTACGGCCGGTTATTACCGAACCGAACCGGAAGGGATCGGCTATCTGCTTCGATTTCTTTTCCCTGCGAAGTACATCTGGACGGGAGCGTTCCTCCTCGATTTCTGCCTGAGGTATGCCGCCCCACGGCAGCAACCGCGTCGGAGTTTTCTCTACGTATTGTATGCACTGCCCATTATCGCAACGATACTGGGTACAGTCTTTTCCATTCGCGCTTTTGCATCCACAGACCTTCTCGATGCTGTGCCGTACTATACCATACTCACCTTGTTCAAGGGCGTGTTGATCGTTCTTGCGCTTTGCGCGGTAGGGTATGTACTTCTGCGCTACCATCGTACGAATGACCGCGTCGAGCGGCGAAGACTGATGTGGGTCCTCGGCAGCGTCGGCTTCAGTGTCGTCTGGTACGTCCTGTTCTGGCAAATACCCACATCCATCGTGATACGGAACACTGTGCCCACGCAGTACCATGCGCTGCTGGATCTCCTGGAGTTTCCCGAGAGCACGCTGCTGCTTGCGCTGACGCTGAGTTGCCTGGGCATAGCAATCGGAACCGTCCGTCATCGTCTGTTCGACATTGAAGTTCTTTCGAGGCGTGGACTCGTCACCTTCATTGTCCTGAGTTCTCTTCTTCTGTTGTATGTTCTTACCATGTACATCATCACGCAGAGTTTGGGACAATCGGATCAGACCACCTTTATTACGGCATCAACGGTTGTCATGGCACTATTGCTCCTCGCCGTGACACCGATGCGTTCGCTGACACAGCATTTCGTGGATAAATACCTGTTTCGTGTCGAGTACGATTTTCGCCTGGCGCTGAGCCGACTACAGGAGGCGATGGATCAGTGCCTGAATACCGACGGTGTCGCCAAAGTGCTTGTGGATGACCTGACGAATCTGTTGAAAATCGAACAGGCGGTGTTGCTGCAAAGGAACCGAGAGGAGCACTTCACCATCGCCCGGGCGCAGCGGATCACCCGACGTCAGGGCTCGTCCATCACCCTCAAGGCGCATCGTCTCCAGGCACTGGACGCTGCGGTGTATGACTTCGGAGGATTCTGCGAACCGAGTGCCGAGATCCCGCGGCTCGACTTCCCTGGAGCGAAGCGCATGGGTTTCGCACTTGTCAGCGTGTTAAAAGACGAAAGCGACAGGGTTACCGGACTGCTGGTTTTTGGAAGGAAACTGGGCATGGCACCGTTCAGCGTCGAGGATACCGACATCATTGCCAAGATTTCGGAGCAGGCAACAGGACAACTGGCAAAAATTGTCCTGCAAGAGAAACTGACGATTGAAATGCATGAAAGTAACCGGCTCCGCGAACTGAACCGCATGAAATCCCAATTCGTGTCCGGTGTGAGTCACGATCTCAAGACACCGCTCACCGCCATACGCATGTACACGGAAATGATCTCCATGCGTCATGAGAACCTCGACAAAGACACAGGGAAGTATCTGGCCGTGATCGACGGCGAATGCCGGCGTTTATCGAAACTTGTGGATAATGTGCTCGATTTCTCGCGCATTGAGCAGGGAAAGCGCGAATACCACATGAGAAAAACCGACATTGTGGAACTGGTCGAAGAGACGGTGGACGTGATGCGCTATCAGTTCGACATCAGCGGCTTCACCTGCACCGTACTCCGCCATTACACATCCTGCCGAGTGCTCATGGACCGACAGGCCATGCAGGACGCATGCATCAACCTGCTTTCCAATGCGATCAAGTACTCCGGAGAGGCGAAGCATATTACCGTGGAGATCTCGCGTGACGAGTTCTTCGGACGTATCGCCGTGGAGGATTTCGGCGACGGCATCACCGCGGAGGACATTCCGCATCTTTTTGAGCCGTTCTATCGGTCACACGCCGAGCATGTACAGCGGCAAGGCGGCGTGGGACTTGGCCTCTCTCTGGTGCGACATATCATGACGGCGCACAAGGGCGCCATAGAAGTACAAAGCGTTCCCGGCCGCGGAAGCACGTTCACTCTCATCATACCGATACAGGAGACAGCATGAAGCGCATTTTCATTATCGAAGATGATCCGGCGATACGTGAAGGACTCGAAGTAAGCCTCCGGGACGCGCATTACGAGGTCGAAGCGGAAGCAGACGGAGAGCGCGGTTTCGTGAAGGTGAAACGCAATCCCCCGGACGCCATCATCCTCGACCTGATGCTGCCGTCGAAGAACGGTGAGGACATCTGTCGCGACCTTCGCGCGGCAGGTGTGCAAACGCCCATTCTCATGTTGACAAGCAAAGGAAGTGAATTGGATACGGTGCTGGGTCTGGAACTCGGAGCCGATGATTACATGACAAAACCCTTCTCTCTTCGTGAGCTGCACGCCCGCATCAAGGCCCTGCTCCGACGCGCTCCGGAGACGCATCCGGTGGAGGAGATGGAAGTCAACGGTATATGGCTCAACACGCGCACGCGCGAAGTGCTGCGCGACGGGAGCGCCATTGATCTGTCAACGAGGGAATTCGATATCCTCACCTATATGATGCAGCATAAGAACGAAGTGATCACACGGGACATGCTGCTCGACGATGTGTGGGGCTACGAGCACTATCCGACGACGCGCACGGTGGATAACTATATTCTTTCACTGCGTAAAAAAATCGAACCGGAACCGTCGCATCCCAGATACATCATCACCATACACACATCGGGGTATAAATTCATTGGCTGAACGCAAGCCAGCGATGGAGCCTGCCGCGCTCGGCCCTGAACGCTTCGCTCCGGCACCCACACGCCCGCCGTGGCAGGGAAGTTGCAGTGGCGGCTCTCTGCGGCTCAGGTGGCCGCACTACCACCGACTCCCTCGTGTTCGGAAATCACGATGAGTCGCAATGTCTGACTGATGGCAAGTTGCGATTGACGCTCTGGATTGAGCTGCATTGCGGGACTGTCAGTATCACCGCGCTCGATTCCGATCAGCGTATCCCCCGCGGCGGTGACCAGAAGTTGCAGCTGCCCGAACGTCATGGTCGTCCCCTCCTCCGCATACCAGACCGACGGTTTGAGATAGATCTCCATTCCCTCTTCATCGAAAAAGTCCCGGATGACAAGTTCGGTGCGTTTATCCCGGCATATCTGGGCAATCATTTTGCTCACGAGCGAGTTGCTGATAATGACATCTTTTGATGCGCCCGTCGATTCGGCAAGCGCCTTGTTCGCCGGATCGAGAATCTCGCTGACGATTTGCTGACTGTCGGGAAACGGTTTCCCGCGAAGCACGGCGCTTTCGCGCATGGAGCGCAACAGCAGCAGCAGCATAATGACTTTCGTATCCGCGTCCTCATTTCCCTCGCGCCGACCTGCCTCACCGAAAATGATGATCGCGTCATAGTTCTCCGGCTCGACCCGCTCCAGAACTCCTTCGCTGAGAGCGTCATCGCGAAGAATCTCAAGTGAGAGTGACCGGGTTCTGTAATTTCTGATTTCTGCCTCCGAAAACCAGTCGGGTACGGCAGCGCTCACGAGTGTCGCAGTGAACGCGGCGTTCAGTGTGGAAGCATAGCGCAGGTACTCTTCGAGCAATGGCAGCGTTTTCTCATTCCACCCAAGCAGCAGGAGCGACTGCACGCGCGGGGTGGTATCGGACGCCGCAGACCGGATTTCAGGCAGTACTGGTATGTTGTTTTCTGTCTGCAGACGCATCGCGTCGTCGCTGCGCGCGAGACAGATGAGAACGTCGTGCGCGTCCAGGCGGAAATCCGCTTGTCCCGCATGCGGAGCGAGCACGGGTACACCGCGGCGGAAAATGCCTATCGGTATAGCCTGTGCAAAGGCACGTGCCGCAGCGTGCCACGGCAGCCCGGCCAATGGAGCGGCCGGAGTAAAATGGAGCTCATTTCCGAAATGCGACAGGATTTCCTCGTACACGCTCACCAGGCCGTTCTGCCGTGCAGTCTGGAGGATGATGCGGCTCAGATGCTCCGCCGGTTGGACCAGGCTGATCGCGACGTCGCCGGCGGCTGCATACGCGAGACGAAGCATGGATCTGCGATTGAGCTCCGCGACGATCAACGGCGAGCGTCCGCTGTCGGTCTGCTGCACAAGATGCGCGACCGCCATGATGCTCTTCACCACCTGCGCATCTCCCCCACTGCTGAGTATGACGACGGTGCTCGCCCGCTGCACGTTGAGGCGTTGCAAATCGCTCATGTCGGTCAGCGATCCCTGACGGATCACGCAGCGGGCCTGGCGGCGATTGATGACGCGCTTTACACGTTCATCGATCTCGTCGATGGGATGCTCGGTGTGCAGTACAAAGGTCGGCCGCGCACCCTCAAGTCCTTCAAGAAGCTCTGTCATGACCGGCAGTACTTTTCCACTCCAACCGAGGATAACGACATGATCCTCTTCAATGACGCGCGATGTGCCCCGGCGGACCTGCTCGAGTTTTTGCTGCACGCGCGAACCGAACAAACCCACGAGCGCAGCGAAAACGACGAGATTGAACATCGTCATCATGAGCGAGAGCACCTGCGGCAGTGTAGCGCGCTCTATCCAGTAGCTTTCCAGCACATGCGTGACCACCCACCAGAAGCGCGTGGACGGCCAGAACGGATCGGACGCGCCGCTTTCGACATCAAAATCGGATCCGGGTTGTACGGCAAGAATCTCCGCCAGAATATAAAACGCGGAGACAACGGCCGTCACTACCACCGCAGCTACCACGAGCTGCAACGCGAAGCCGGATTGGAAGAATTGGTCGCTTTTGTAGCGGAGACGATCCCGGAACGAGGGTGATTTCATAAGAGGTACGCCATGTGAAGAGCATTTCAAGATACAAAAGTCATCCGAAACTGCGAATCCCGTACTGCGACAAACGTCGTGTGCTCTCATCCTGACCGAGTATCGCCACGCCTGCGACAGTGCTCCTCACCTCCAGCATGAGGGACTCGTGAAAGAGACCTGTAAACAGAACGGTCCACTGTACCGACTACCAGCGGTATCCTTCCCGCCTCTGTAACCCTCCCACTTCGACGCCGATCCTTGACTTCCATTGCCGGCGGGTCTATATTTGCGATGTAGCTGCGGGTGTAACTCAGTTGGTAGAGTGTCAGCTTCCCAAGCTGAATGTCGCGGGTTCGAATCCCGTCTCCCGCTCCACAAAAGACGCAGCGTCCTTCAATTTGTTGGACGCTGTTATTTATTTGGCAAATCGGGAATCGTTCATCGGGAATCGTTCATCGGTCCGCCTGAGATCTCTCATAAGTGCTTCAAATCGTAAATCGGAAGTCGTAAATGCACAAGTCCCGCCCTTTCGGACGGGACTTGCGCAGTTTGGAATGTTAGAGATAGCGCTTACTTATTCAGCGTCATCTTCACCGTTTTCGAGAAGCTCAGGCCGCTTTCGTTGCCCGTCATGTTCACGATGGCCAGGTACTGACCGCTCGGAAGATTCGTGGCGTCGAAAGTGTACTGATGCACACCGGCTTCCACAATACCGTCAACCGCCGTCGCCACAACGCGACCCAGCATGTCCACCACGCGCAGATGCACGCGGCTCGGCTCGGGTACGCTGTACTGCAGCGTCGTCGTCGGGTTGAACGGATTCGGGAAGTTCTGGCTCATATCGAAAGTCGTCGGGGCAAAGCTGGCATCGTTGCGCGGCGTGACACCACCGTGCTGCTTCATCCAGTTCATTTTGATGGCGATGTAGTCGAAATTATTCACCACACCGTTGCCGTCCGCATCCATGTAGCAGCCCATGGCCGTGAACCACGGCGCGCTGGCCTGCGGCATCCACTGAATGTAGGTCAGCGGATTCTGTACGGCGTCTGCGCGGTAGCGGGCCGGACCGTTGAGCCACTGCGTGCTCAGGTTGGCGTCATGGATGTACTCGTTCAGATCCTTGCGGTCCGTATAGTTCACCACGCCGTCGTTGTTCACGTCGCCGGGCCATACTTCGCAGGGCGTGGCGCCGAGGGGCACGAGCAGCAGCGACGAGGGATACGGCATGTAGTTGCGGTAATAGCCGCAGGAGTTCTTCGTGTTGAAGACAAGCTCGACCTTGTAATAACCCGAAGGCAGCGAAGCTGGCAGATTGAAGTACGAGGTACCGTTCAGATCCTGATTGGCCAGCTTGTTCGCGCTGAAAGTCTCGCTGTACATGAGCTGATTGCCCGGTACGCTGTAGAAGTTAGCCGTCATCGTGATCGTCGCGTCGAAAGGCGGGAAAATCACGCTGTACCGTACGCCTACCGTACCCGGAAGTTCGACGTAGCCGATGGGATTGCCACTGCCGTCGACGAAGTCGTAGGTAAGACTGTTGGCGATCAGATAGCACGCCTCGTCCGCGCCCATGTACGGACGTACGCGGGGCTCCTTGTCGATATCGTCGGTAATTGTTGGCAACATCATACCGATCAGATCGTCGTCGTCATCCGATGGAGCCGCGAGGTGGAGGTTGCCGGTCATGTAATCGGCAAAGGTCACCGGCTTACTGACGGAATTGGCGTCGCGTCCTGAGGCAACCTGCAGCGCGGCGAGATTCGCGCGATCGGCGTTCCAGTATGCGAGCACCGTTCCGTTGGTGTGAATGTTATTGTGATCCGATTCCACGATGTTGGTGCCCGGAACAACATACCAGGCACGGCCGACGCCGGTATGCGTGATAATGTTGTTCACATAGCGCGTGTTGGCACCGTAGTAGGAATACAGTGCGTAACCCGTCGCCAACGTACCATCCATGGTCACGGTATTATGTGCAAAGAGCACGTCGTTGCAATAGTACACGCGGGCGGCGTAGTAATTGGTCGTGGCTGCGCGACTCATGAAGAAATTGTTCGCAATGCGCGAGTTGCCGGCCTGATAGTAGTTGTCGTAGTAGATCATGAAGCCGTAGCCTGTGGAACCGCCGCTCGAGAAAAACTGATTGCGCTCGATCTCGGACGAGAATCCGTAGTACATCAAAAAGGTGTACTTGGTCGCGTACGCCGAGGTCTGCTCCACGCGGTTGTCGAAGAATTTGAGCTGACCGATGTAATAGAAGTACACCGGGTAATAGTAGGAATTCGTGACCTGACAACCTTCGACACGGAAGTTGTTCATCGTTGCGGTCGTGCTTGAACCCCAAACGTACATTCCGTAGCTGCCGTTGCGGATGCCGCAGTTCCTGAACGTCATATTGGGCTGATTCGAGCCGGAGGCGGAATACACGACGGCGGTATTCGTCGAAATGGTTGTGGTAACGACACTGATGAGTTCGCAATTTTCCACCGTACAGTCGCTGGAGGTACCGGCCATTTCCACAACCGTGGAGTAGGTGGTGTTCGTGGCCTGCATGGTCATATTCTTGAAGGTCACGAATTGCGCACCGGAAAACCTCACGACGAAATTATTCGCGAGTACGGTAGCGTTATTCGTCAGCGTCACATCGCCCTTGTTCCCCGTCTCGGACTGGAAGGTGATGGTGTTGACGGCCGAGGTACCCGGGATGGGACCGAGATTCGCACTGGTGGGATAACTGCCGCTGCGGATATTGAATACCACCGGACCGCAAACGCCATTCGCTACGAGGTCCGCGACGGCGGCGTTGATGGTCGGATAGTCCGGCGATGCGCCTCCGATGGTGTAGGTACCGCTGATGGCGGCCTTTTTTGTCACGTTCAGCGTGTCATTGATGTTCACTGTGTCCGCAACGCCGTTGGGCATGGACGTCCAGACCCTGAACACGTATGGCGTACCAGACGCGAAGTTCATTGTAGTCAACGTCACCGGTGTATTGCGGGTGGTCGCATTGAGCGTATCGAGAAGGCCGGTCCAGTTGATCGGCGTCTGCGGCACGCTGTTGATCGTGTAATTGATCGTGACGGAGGTGATCTGGTTGAAGCCGGCGTTGGTCAGGTTGACAATCACGGGATACGAGCCGGCGCAAAAATCAACCGGAGAGGTCATGGCAGTGATACCGGCGTTGTTATGGCCCTGTACCGTGCTGCGAATTTCAATTTCATAGAAATTCGGATTGCTGGTCTGCGAGCCCGTAATGCTCATGTTGGTCACGCGCAATTGCGTGGTGGCAACCGATGGAAAGGTCACGGTTTGCGTCAGAGCGGAGTTGGGCAGCGTGAAATCCCAGTGGTTGATCCAGGTTGTGCCATTCCAGTATTGTATGCGGCCTGAGGCCATGCAGCGGGTGTTGAGATCAACGCGGAAAAACTTGATTTCACCGACGCTTTTCGCGGATGTCCAGGTGAACTGAATCCACGAGTTCGGATCCGGATTTGAGGCGGTGGATGTCCACCCCCAGTCGATGAAAATTCCGTCGTTGTACTTTTCCGGCCCATACGTGCCGGAGCCGCCTCCCGAGTGTGTGCAGGTGCAGCCGTTGGACTGCAAGGCGAGATTGGGACTTTGTGCGAACGCGGGGACCGAAATCACCACGACGCAAAACGCCAGGACGACTCCGGAGAGCGCGAGCTTCAGAAATGACGTTGATGAAATGTTCATGAGTACCTCCAGGTTTGGTACGTGGATGATGCTGAATACTCTATGCGGTCTGTCGAGTAACGGACAGGAATGATTCCAGCGGTGGTTAAGATCGTAAAGTGTGAATATACTCCACACAACAATCGAGTCGTTGTCGTTCTCCTCATGATTCGTAGCGGCGTACGGGGCTAACGTGTTTGTCTGAAATCCTGCTGTCCTAATCGATGCGCGACAGCGGGACGCGGTAATCTATCGAAAATCCGCTCACCGCGCAATGAAATTCCACCTACCCCATGCTTGCCGGTACTGCTTCCGCTCGCGGACTTCCCGGCTCCCGTCGCTGTGAACATCGTTCAGTGCCATAGGCAAGCGAGCGTTTTTTGCACTTCTTGCCATACCGAGGAAATACTGGTGTCGAACATCTCTCCTCCGAGGCGGAAAACAGGGATCGCATACAGATCCCGGCTCCGTGAAAACAGATGCGTGAAAAACGCCGGCCATCTGCGATGCGTGGGGAAGACGCTGATTCACCGGGGCTCCGTGAAAAAAATACGAGGGGAAACTTCCTTGCTGCCTTCCCTACTCCCAATGCGTCAGCACCGGCCATATCAGCAGCAGTAGAGAGAGTACAAAAAAGACGAGTTGCAGCGGCCAATGCCAACGGAACCAGCGGTCGTAGGGAATTTTTGCCATGCTCAATGTCCCTATCGTGACTCCCGAAGTAGGGATAATCATGTTGGTAAATCCATCACCCAGTTGATAGGCCAACACCGCAGTCTGACGCGTGAGGCCGGATAAATCCGCGAGCGGCGCCATGATGGGCATAGTCAACGCCGCTTTGGTGGACCCCGACGGGATGAAGAAATTCAGCGCCATCTGCATCACGTACATTGCGTCAGCGGCGAGAATCCGGGGCATGCTGGCGGTCACCCGCGACATACCGTACAGTATGCTGTCCATAATCCTGCCATCCTCGAGTATCACAATGATACCTCCCGTAAAGCCTACAATGATCGCGGCGCTGGTCATGTCCTTCATCCCCGCAATGAAATGCTTCGCAAGGGTATTGGGACCCTGCCCCGAGGCGATGCCGGAAAACACCCCCATAGCGAAGAAGAGACCTCCGATTTCATTGATATACCAATCCCACAGCGTAACACCGAGTATCATACCGACAACACCGCCGAACAGAATACCCAACGACAACGCATGGCGCAGGGAAAATCCCGCATGCTCCTGCTGACGCCGCAGGAGTTCCTCACGCCTCTCGGAATCGATATCATACATCGCGCTGCTACGAGGATTTTTCTTGACTCGTGCGGCGTAAATCATTACCCACGCTATCGTTACGGCTGTGACCACAATCCACACGACAAGGCGGTACTCCCAACCCGATACAGGCGGAATACCCGCGATGCCCTGTGCGATCTGAAGGGTGAACGGATTGAGAAAGGCTCCGGCAAATCCCACACCCGCGGCGAGAAAACTCAGAGAAACACCGACGAAGGAATCGTAGCCGAGCGACAGCGCGAGAGGAACGAAGATGAGTACGAAAGGCATCGCCTCTTCGCACATGCCGAATACCGCGCCGAACAACGAGAAAAAGGTCATCACAATGGGAATGAGAAGATACTCTCTTCCTGCCATACGCTTCACCAGCTGTTGGGTGCCGGCCGCAATGGCGCCGCTCTCATTGAAGATGGAAAACGCTCCTCCTATGATGAAAATGAACGCGATAATCTCCGCGAGCCGGAGAAAACCTTTCAACGGCGCGACGAACACCTCGACATTCTGCGGGACGGCAGGTGCGGGACGATAGGAACCCTCGACAAGCACCTCCCGCTGCGTCCCGCCGACATCCACCATTTTTCTTTCGAACGCTCCCCCCGGCAGCAGCCAGGTGCCGACGGCGGCGGCAAGGATTAGAAAGAAGACGATTACGAAAACGTTAGGAATTTTCTGGCCCATATGCGTGAGATCACTTGACGGAGGGAGATGCAACGTATGTGTTTACAACACGTTGCGCGAGTCTGCGCAAGGTGTGCATTGCGGATTCCGCGCTGGCCACACCGGTTTGCATTCCCGGCCTCGAGGCGCGACAGTCGCTTTCAGGACGCGGTGAACGGGATCAGTGTTCGGGATCCTGCAGGCGGTACTCCTTGACCTTCGTCTGCATCGTTTTATAGTCGATTTGCAGGATGCGCGCCGCTTTGGCTTTGTTCCAACCTGTCCGCTTCAAGGTTTCGAGCAGAATCTGTCGCTCGATCTGCGAGGTATGCTTGCGCACGTGATCCTTGAGCGACAGTCCCTGATCCACATCCAGTTCCTCGAGTTCGGGAGCGATGACAGCAGTGATGTGCCGCTCCGGCGCCATTTCCAGATCGAGCTGTTCGGCAGAAATAAAATCATCGGCGAAAAGTACCGCTCTCCGGACCACTGCGCGAAGCTGTGCGACATTGTTCGGCCAGTTGAAGGAGATAAGTTTGTCCAGGGCCCGCGGAGTGAAACCGGTGACTTCCTTGCTCAATTCCTTATTCGCCTGCTGTATGAAACGCGAGGCGAGATACGGGATGTCGGTCTTCCGCTCACGTAAGGCCGGAATATGGACGCTGTATTCGTTGAGCCGGTAGTACAGATCCACGCGGAAGGATTTCTCTTCCATCATGTCTATCAGATCGCGGCTCGTCGAGCAGATGACACGGATGTCAATGGGAATGGAGGATTCGCTGCCCAGACGTGCGACGGAACGGTTCTGCAATGTATGCAGCAACTTCGCCTGAATTTTCAGCGGCATTGCGCTGACTTCCTCGATGTACACGGTTCCGCCGTTCGCTTTTTCGAAGAGACCGGCGTGCCCCGCACCCGCGTCCGGGAAGGCGGTCGCCGTGTAGCCGAACAGCTCGCGATCGAGCTGGACTTCGCTTTGCGCGTCGCAGGCGATAGCGACAAACGGCTGTTGAGAACGCACGCTGGCGTCGTGCAGCACGCGTGCGACGATGGATTTCCCCGCGCCGCGCTCACCGGTGATGAGCACATCGAACTGCGTGCGGGCGACGCGTTTGACAATGGACGCCAACTCGATGATGACGTCGCTCGTCCCCATGAGACGCAGCATTTCATCCTGCTGCTGCCGGCGCTCCTCGGAAAGGCTGGCGTGCTTCCTGCGGCCCAGACGCTCTTCGAGGCCCCTTCCCACGACATCGAGCATCTCCGCCATCTCGAACGGTTTGGCGATGTAGTCGAAGGCACCGGATTTCATGGCGTCAACCGCTCCCGGCACGCCGGCGAGCCCCGTCATGAAGATAACGGGAACCTCAGGGTTGCTCTGCCGCATATGCAGCATCGTTTCCCTTCCGCTCAGGCCCGGCATGAGAACATCCAGGACGACGATGTCCGGATCATCCTTTCTGAAACGCTCCAGCGCAGTTTCCCCATCCTGAGCGACCATCGCGAGAAGTCCGTTTTTCTCGAACATACGCTTGAGCAGAAAGCACATCTGTTCCTCGTCGTCGACGACCAGTACTTTCATCCCTTTGTATTTGTCCAGTGTTGCTTCCATGAGTAGCGCCTTCCGTGGATATGTGGTAGTAAAATAATGGAGAGAAGTATCGTTTTCAAGTGATACAGGAATTTTTTCTATGGAGATTATGCACCAGTTCCTATATCAGACTACCGAATCACAGCCCTTTAGGTGCTGCTTAATTTTTCAACAGTGACAGGTGAAAAATGCAACACCCATCTAAACGGTTGATTTACAACACTTTACAAGATTTGCAGTAATTTCGCCCTCGGCGAGCTGCTGAATAGTTCTACAATCACGAAGCTGAGTGATAGCTCCGGGCGATGGTACAATCGCCATAAATCATTTCATTACAATGCTTTACAGGATGCTACCATGATCGTGAAATTTTTGGCATGGTAATTGCTGAAGATTTAAGCAGTTGAATTGCTGAATCTTTCAACACCAAAACCCAATCTCTCAAGGAGTTCGTCATGGTAGCACTATTTGTCATCCTGTTCGTCGTTCTGCTGCTCGCCGTCGACCTGATCATTCAGGCGAGGAGCAAACGGTATCCGCTCATGTCGGCGGTTCCGGCCGGCACGAAGGCGGCGTCACATCGCGAAACGCTGCGCATCCCGAAAGGCGTCTTTTTCCATCCCGGACACACCTGGGCACGCCTGCAGGATGGAGACAGCCTGAGTGTCGGTATCGATGATTTCATTCAGAAGGCACTCGGATCCATAGGCAGTATCACTCTTCCCGCCGTCGGACAATTTGTTCGTCAGGGCGACCCCGTCATCACCGTCGAACATGCCGGCAAGCGCATGCAGCTCGTGGCACCGGTCACCGGACGCATCACTTCCGTGAACAGGGATGTTCTGGAGAATCCGCATCTGATCAGCGAGAATCCGTACACGGACGGCTGGTTGTTCATGGTGGACGCGACGGAAATGGCGGCGAGCTTGCAGACCATGCACGTCGCGGAACAAGCGATTTCGTGGATTAAGGAAGAAGTGAAGCGTTTCCGCGAGTTCCTCGCAGGAAGTACGCTGCAGCCTGCGGTCGGCGAGGCGATGCTGGACGGTGGCGTCCCGGTAGCGGGTTCGCTCGATCACCTCGATGAGAACGCTCTCAACGAATTCGAAGAGCGCTTCCTCCGGTAAGCTGTAACAGCACCGACTTCCCCTACCGAATCATTTGTTTCATCGCTACCAGGAGCAGTTTCATGCCAAACGCCATGCTCATCGATCTCTCTCTGTGTGTCGGTTGCGGCGCCTGCCGCACCGCGTGCCAGGAGATACATCACTTTCCGGATGAGGAGAACACCGCGCTGAACGAACACAATTTCACTCTTCTCGAGCATCGGGAGCTCAAGGATGGAAATGAAATGTGGGTTCGGCGCATGTGTCAGCACTGCCAGGAACCCGCATGCGCTTCCGCATGCCTTGTCGGCGCGCTCGAAAAAACCAAAGACGGTGCCGTGACCTGGGATACGGACAAGTGCATCGGCTGCCGCTACTGCATGCTCGCCTGCCCGTTCGATATTCCGAAGTACGAATGGGGCAAATTTTCCCCCAAAGTACGCAAATGTACGATGTGCCACGCCGAGCGCAGGATCACGGCTGACATGAGCGTCGGGAGCGACGGCTATCTTGTCGACCGCCATGGCAAGCAGCTCCGCATCGACGGCCATCCGGTGAAGGAAGAGGATCGCGAAAAGGTCATCGAGATGACCACGGCCGCCGATGGCTCGCGCGCGAGCGCCTGCTCGGTGGCATGCCCGACGGAAGCGACAAAATTCGGCGACCGCGACCAGCTGCTCGCCGAAGCGCATGATCGTATCAAGAGCGATCCGGACACCTACGTACAGCGTGTCTACGGTAGTACCGAAGTGGGAGGAACATCCGTGTTCTATGTCTCCACGGTTCCCTTCGAGGACCTGGGCTTCATCACCAAGCTCGAGCATACCCCGCTCCCGGAAAAAACATGGAATATCCTGAAACACATTCCGAACGCGGTCGTCACCGCCGGTGTCGCCCTCAGCGCAGTGTACTGGATCACCAGCCGCCGGGAAGATGTACGTCGCTACGAAGAAGAACAGAAACAGTCCTCAACCGAGAAGTAAGGAGACACCCATGATCAGGAAACTCACATTTTGGAAAGTCATGGCCGCGTTCTTCCTCCTTGCCGGACTTGCGGCGGCCGTGGTTCGTTTTGTCCTCGGCCTGGGTGCCGCGACCAATCTCTCGGATATGACCCCCTGGGGACTGTGGATCGGCTTCGACGTGGTGACGGGCGTAGGTCTGGCCGCGGGTGGATTCACCCTTGCGGGCATGGTGTACGTCTTCAACGTCAAACGCTTCAAGCCCATCGTGCGTCCGGCGATTCTCACAGCGTTTCTCGGCTACCTGCTCGTGATTGTGGGCCTGATGTTCGATCTCGGTCGTCCCTGGTCCATTTGGCATGCGCTGATCTATCAAAATCCGCACTCCGTGCTGTTTGAGGTCGCCATGTGCGTGATGATCTACACAACCGTGCTGGCACTCGAGTTCTCGCCGGTGGTTCTGGAGCGATTCAAGCTGCATCGTCCGCTGAAGGTCATCAAGGCCATCACGATACCGCTGATCATTCTGGGCATCCTGTTGTCCATGCTCCATCAGTCCTCCCTCGGTTCGTTGTATCTGATTATTCCCCAGAAAATGCATCCGTTCTGGTATTCTCCCCTGCTGCCCTTCCAGTTCTTCATCAGCGCCATCGCGGTGGGACTTGGAATGACCATCGTGGAGTCCTATCTGAGCTCCCGCGTATTCCAGAAGGCACTGGAGACGCCTCTGCTCCGCCAGCTCGCCCGCATCATGCTGGGGGTTATTTTCGTGTACTTCACGATTCGCTTCATCGACTTCTCCGAGCGCGGCGCATTTCCTCTTCTGTTCGACGGAAGCCGCGAAGCGGCGATGATGTGGGTGGAACTGCTGCTGATGTTCATCCTGCCGCTCGTGTTGTTCAACATCGGCAAATGGGGACATTCGAAGCAGGGGCTGTTCTTCACCGCTGTGTCGTTCGTACTCGGTTTCGTCACCAATCGTCTGAACACGACAATGACGTCAATCGAAGCATACTATCAGGAACACTTCGGTGCGACCTATTTCCCGTCACTCGGTGAACTTGCGGTGACGATCGCAATAGTAACACTGGGTTTTGTCCTTTTCGGACTCGCTGTGAAATACTTCGACATATTCCCGAATTATGTCGAAGAAGAGGAAGCCGTAATCGATCTCGCAACGGGCAAAACGGAACATCTCGCGCACGGCGACCCGTTGCCCAAGACCACCTGACTCTGACGATCTCTCCTTGAACATTGGTTTCGCAAGGCGCCATGGGGGCGGCCGCACCGCCCCCGCGCCGAAGCGCAGCGAGCAGCACACATTCGACAGGAAGCGGACATGATGACTCAGCAACGACATACGGAAGCCCCGGCAGCGTGCATCTGGACGCAAGCCGGCGTATTGCGCGACAGGCTATGCGACCGCGGCTTCGCCTGCGACAGCTGTCCCCTCGATGCGGCTCTCAGGCGCGTGGAGCCCCCTGACGCCTGTCTGGATGCGGGACTGACTTTTGAGACGATAGCGGTAAGCGTCCCCGAAGGTGTTGCCACCCTCCCCCCTTCTCTGGTGCAGCCTTTCCTGCGCATGGATCTCTGCAACGAATGCCGTTACAGCCCCAATCATGTGTGGCTGCGTCGGGATGTATCCGCACGCTACTGGTGCGGCCTTGATTCCTTTGCGGCCGCCCTCCTGCCGGATGACGCGATAGTCGTGAGCGCCGCATCCGGAACACGACTCGATGTGGGTGATCCCTGCGCGTGGATATACTCACGGGATCTTGCACTCCCGATTTCCGCACCGATCCGGGGGACACTCACGGCGCATCGGCACGACAGCACGATTCCCGCCGCGAGCATCATCGCCGGTCCGTATTCCAGCGGAGCGATTGTCGCAGTCCTTCCCGAGAGTCAGGACGCCGGCGTCGCCCATACACGTTCCGCCCTCGAGCAGGCATCACATTTTCGCCATGATGTGCGGCGTTTGCTCGCCGGACTCACCCGCGTCGCGCGTCAGCATGAGATTTCCACCGGGATATGCCTCAACGACGGAGGAGAATCCGTGCGCAGCATACGTGCATTGCTCGGTGATACGGCGTGGTCCACCTTCCTTCGCGGCTTTCTCTGTCCCGCCCGATAGCACCGCAAGGCGTAGCGCCCCGACAGCCCGGAATCCCATCCCCCGCGACACGGGGGATGCGTTCGTTTTTCCCCGTCTGTCGCTTCGATCCCGTCATTGGAGAATAAGCTCCGGATAGTTGTCAAGTTTATCGCAATTCACTAGCTTTCCACTGACGCTGCGGCTCATCGCTCCGAGAACCCCATGCAGATACACCGTTCCATATCCTTTAAAATCGTTATCATCCTTTTTCTTGCGCTCCTGTTGGTGACGATAGGCACGACGTATGTGCATGACACAGTGCTGGCGCGGTACCTCGAAAATACGATTCACCTCTGCGCCGAGCGGACGTCCACCTTCTCGAAGCTCGCGCTGCACAACGGCATGCAGGAAAATCACCGCGAGGACATCCGCCGGACGATCCGCGAGATGGGTAAAGCGCAATCCATTGACGCCATTCGCGTCTACGACAAGTCCGGCCGGATAAGCTACTCGGCCGCGGAGCGCGATGTCGACTCCGTCGTGGATATGCAATCCCAGGCCTGCTTCATGTGCCATAGCGACGTCGTGCCCGTACGCACCGACACCGATCATTACATGCGCATTTACACAGCGGAAGACGGGCATCGCGTGCTTGGCCTGATCACGCCCATACGCAACCAGCGGTCGTGCTGGGATGCCGACTGCCATGCCCATTCGGCGGAGCAAACCGTGCTCGGGGTGCTGGACGTCCAACTCTCGCTCGAGGATATTGATGCTCAGGTGGTGCAAGGCAGGAAACTGATGATAGGCTCGGCCTTCCTGACCTTTCTGCTGCTCGCCGCTGTTACGCTCGCGTTCATTTATCAACTTGTGCACCGGCCTGTGAAATCCGTCATCCAGGGAACCAAATCTCTCGCCGCGGGCGACCTCGAACACAGCGTGCCAATTGAGCGCGAGGACGAGTTGGGTGAGCTTGCACACGCATTCAATTCCATGGCGCGGGATTTAAAGCTCGCGAAGGCGGAACTGCTGGAATGGTCCAACACCCTCGAAGAGAAGGTCGAGCGGAAAACCGCCGAACTCAACACCGTACAGTCGCAGATACTGCACATGGAAAAGATGGCCTCACTCGGCAAGCTCAGTTCCATGATCGCGCATGAATTGAATAATCCGCTCGCGGGCATCCTGACCTACGCGAAGCTCACACAGAAGCGACTCGACAGCGGCGATTTGCAGGGTCCGAAAGTGGAAGCCATGCGCAACGACATGAAACTGATCGCGGACGAGGCCAAACGCTGCGGCGACATCGTGAAGAATTTGCTCTTCTTCGCACGCGGACATTCAACGCAGTACAAACAGGCCGATCTCAACGACGTGATCATGAAATCCATTCGTCTCGTACAGCACAACCTCGATCTGTACGAGATCACGATGGACATTCACCTCCCGAAGCCCGCCATAATCGTCACCTGCGATCAGAACCAGATGCAGCAGGCGGTGCTCGCAATCATATTGAATGCGATCGAGGCCATGCAGGAAGGCGGCAAGCTCAGCATTTTCCTGGCGCGCATGCAGGACGTCGCGCTGATCCGTATCGCCGATACGGGGATAGGAATTTCGGAGGAGGATCAGAAGCACATTTTCGAGCCGTTTTTCACTACCAAGGAAGAAGGCGTCGGCACCGGACTCGGCTTGTCCATCGTCTACGGCATTGTCCGCGCGCATGACGGCACCATCGAGGTGGAAAGCTCGTCCGGGAAGGGTACCACCTTCACGATCAGAATACCGGTGAATCCCCAGAATCAACAGCAGCAGGAAGCATGACGACAGCATTCGACCCCGCAGATATCCGCATCATGATCGTGGATGACGAAGCCAGTGTTCGTCAGTCTCTCGAAGCCTGGTTTCTGGACGACGGTTACACCGTTGTCACGGCCGGCAATGCCGCGGAAGCGCTCACGACCATGCAGGAGCGCACGATAGACATCATCCTGCTGGACATCAAAATGCCCGGCATGGACGGTCTGGCGTTGCAGGACAGAATCCGCGAATTCAATCAGGACGTGGTGATCATTATCATCACCGCGTTCGCGACGGTGGACACCGCCGTGCGCGCGCTCAAAGCCGGCGCCTTCGACTACACGACCAAGCCGGTGGATCCCGACGAGCTGTCCATTCTCGTGCGCAACGCCGTGGAAAAGATCCGTTTACGCCGGGAGAATGAGTCCCTCAAAGAATCACTCGACACACTGCAATTCATCGACGAGATCATCGGTGAAAGCGCGGCGATGCGTCAAGTGCTGGATCTCATTCGCACCGTCGCGCCGACGGATTCCACCGTCCTGATTCTCGGCGAAAGCGGTACCGGCAAGGAGCTGGTCGCCCGCGCGATTCACATGAACAGCAAGCACCGCTATTTTCCGCTCATTCCGGTGAACTGTGGCGCGCTCGCCGAATCTCTGCTGGAAAGCGAACTGTTCGGACACGAGCGCGGCGCCTTCACGGGAGCGCAGTATCGCCGGAAGGGAAAGTTCGAGATGGCGAAAGGGGGAACGCTCTTCCTCGATGAAATCGGAACCTTAAGCCTGAAATCGCAGGTGGACCTGTTGCGCGTCTTACAGGACAAGGAGTTCCACCGGGTCGGAGGCGAACAATTGGTGAAGGTGGATTTCCGCCTCGTCTGTGCCACGAATTCCGACCTTGAATCGGCGGTGAAGGAAGGGACGTTCAGAGAGGACCTCTTTTACCGCATCAATGTATTCGTGATCACCATTCCCCCGCTGCGTGAACGTCGCGAAGATATTCCCCTGCTCGCGCGCCATTTCATGGAGAGACACGCGGCATCAACGAACAGACAGGTGCATGCGATTTCCGACGAAGCGCTTGCAATGCTCCGCGACCATGACTGGCCAGGCAATGTGCGCGAACTGGAAAATGCCATCGAGAGAGCTCTGGTGGTCAACCGCAGCGGAATAATCAGTCCCGACGATCTTCCTCTCCGCACGGCATCGATGACGATGGTCAGTTCCGGCGACACCCTCGCGGACGTTGAGAGAGATCACATACGGCGCATGCTCGAGGAAATGAACTGGAACATATCCAAAACCGCGGAACGCCTGAGCATTGATCGCGTGACGCTGTACAATAAAATCGAGAAATACGGTCTCAAGCGCCCGGAGTAACTCCGCATGCAGTCGGTGCAACTCATAGCGCTGGGCACCAGTGCCAGGCAGCTCGGACTCAGCGACGTACGGAGCGGGATCCTGAAGGTCCTTCCGGTCGATGTCCAGCTCAGCGATCTGCACCTCGACATCGACGCAGCGCTGGACAGCTCGCGCAAACAGTATCACTCGACACAGATTCTTGCAATGATTCTCGAGGCGGCCAATGCGGGCACGTCCAAGCTCCTCGGTGTCACGTCGTACGACCTCTTTATCCCGGTTCTCACATTTGTCTTCGGCCAGGCACAACTCAACAATCGGGCGGGGGTGTTTTCCACTTTTCGCCTGAACAATGAGTTCTACGGACTCCGGCGTTCCGACAAGCTGCTCCTGCAACGAACAGTCAAGGAAGCCTTGCATGAGCTCGGTCACACGTTCGGATTGCGACACTGCATGGACCACCCCTGTGTCATGAATTCCTCAACCTATGTCGAGGACATTGACCTGAAACCAGGGGATTTCTGTTTGCCTTGTTTGCGCCATTTGCAGACTGTACTTTAATACTATCGGTCGTCCGCTTCAGGGAATTTCGGCGGACGCATTCCTGAAACACAACATATCCCGGCTGTTCCACAGTCAGCATCCGTCAACATTTTCGGACGGGAAAGCTGCTTCGGGAACGCATCTCACGGTCAAACACATGGGAGCATCGTCATGAGCACATTCAGGATCGGGCATGTTTGGAACAGAGGCTTCGCGGTGCTTCTGGCCGCACTGCACATCCTCCTCGTACAGGTTCCGCTCCGGTCGCAGAGCATCGTCTGTGATTTCGGAGTTTCCGAAGGTCTGCACTCATCGGGGGAAAGCAGTACGTTTTTACCGGCGCCCGTTATCGGGACGGCACGAGTCCGCATTGGAACGCAGGGCGGGTCTGCGCGTCTGCTCAACCCGGGAAATCCCGTCGTCGGCGGCGCAAGCGAACTCGCAATCGAGGGCCCGACCGGCTCATCGTTGAATAAGTTTTCCATGTATGATCTCACCGCCGGGGCCTCCGTCACAATGCGTTTTGATTGTGGGGTCAGTGGCGGACGCGGCGAATGGTACCTCTTCATTGGCAGTGGCACCACGTACGCAGGAAACACCGGTTTCTCCGGAGCGCAGACCTTCACGGGACTGCGGTGGATCATCGACAGTCTCGGCGGAGTGACTCTCTCCGTCCGAAGCGGCAGCGCATGGACAATACTCAATGTGCCCATTTCACGCGATAGTCTCATGCGCTTCGACGTGTATTGCAACAACAACGCGACGAGCGGGCAGTACAGCTATCACGGCGGCGAGAGCGTGACTGCACACTGCGTGGATATTTGGCTGAATGGAACGCTCATCGCCAACGACATCGTCAAAGCGGGACTCTCCGATACAACCTTGCTGAACGCATTCATGATCTATGGTTCCTCCAGCCCGAACAACGGATCCACCTTCAGCATTGACGAGATCACCTGGCTCCCTTCCATAGCGCAGCAACCCCTGCCGGTCGAGCTTTCGGAGTTCACCGCAGTACGGCGCGGGACGGATGTGGATGTACGCTGGACTACGGAAACGGAGATGAACTGCTACGGCTTCGCCGTCGAACGACGCGCGACAGCCGACGGGAAGGGCTGGACGGAACGGGGTTTCCTGCAGGGCGCAGGCAATTCCAACACAGCACGACAGTATTCGTACCGCGACGTTGCCGTGAGTACGGATACGAGTTGGGAATACCGCCTCAGACAGATCGACAGGGACGGAACGGTGGAATACAGCAAGGTGCTTCTGATAGCGGCCGAAGCAACGGAAGGGCATCATTTGTTCGAGCCCCCCTACCCGAATCCCGCTCTTGATCACACATATTTTCGCCTGACGCTGATTGCCCCGGCGCGGGTCCGGTTGCGTTTATACAGCAGCAGCGGCTTACACGTGTACGATGTGCCCATCCCGTGCCTCCTCCCCGCGGGCCGGCATAGTATCGCGTACCGCTGCACGGACCTGCCCCGGGGCCTCTATTACTGCCTCTGCGACATCGGCGGTGTCACGAATCTGCAACCCATTCTCCTTCTCTGAACAGATACCGATGCTCGCCGGAGCCTCCGTACTATTTTCGCAAGACCGGTCCGCCCGCGGGCAGAAGCTCCCAACCACCGAAACTCCGGTGAACAGACTGAGAGTCCGCCGTCGTCGCCGGACATCATCCCGATGCCATTCATGAACATCGACGCCTATGATTACCTGCGTATTTCGATGCTCCCCGGCATAGGTCCGGCACGGGGAAGAGCATTGCTTTCCCGGTTCGGGAGTTTCGCCGCGTTATTGCGGGCGAGACGCGCCGATGTACTCCAGGTGGACGGCTTCCAATACCAATTGGCTGAGAGCTTGCTTGCTGCACTCGCGGATGAGCGAAACTCCGGCGCGATAGAGCGGACGACCACGCGGAATACGGAATTGTGTGAGCGTTATGGATACACGTTCATCGGCTGCAACGATCCATCCTTTCCCGCCCTGCTCAAGGGCATCTATGATCCACCGTTGTATCTCTTCGTGCGCGGCACGTACACGGACAGCGACAGCAGAGCCGCGGCCATTGTGGGCACGAGACAGCCGAGCGATTATGGGAAGCAGGTATCGGAGCATTTTGCGAGCAGTCTTGCGCGTGATGGCGTCACCGTTGTCAGTGGTCTCGCGCTGGGTATCGACACGGTGGCGCATCGGAGCGCGCTCGCCGCCGGAGGTCGGAGTATCGCCGTCATGGGCAGCGGTTTACGGCGCGTGTATCCAACGAGCAACAGGGATCTCGCTGCGGGCATCGCGGAGAACGGATGCGTGATTTCGGAACTCCCGCTCGAAGCGGCGCCCGATGCCACGAATTTTCCTCGTCGTAACCGCATCATCAGCGGACTGTCGCGCTGCCTGCTGGTCATGGAGAGCGCTGAACGCGGCGGAGCCATGATCAGCGCGCAATTGGCCCTGGATCAAGGCCGTGAAGTGTTTGCCGTGCCGGGCAGTATTTTCAATCCGAAATCCGCAGGTCCGCATATGCTGCTGCAAAAGTGCATGGCCCGACCGGCAACGAAGGTCGAGGATGTGTATGGAGAGGTACTGGCACTGCGCAACTGCGGCACGCCGCGACACCAGGCGGTATCCGCCCAGCTCTCGCTCATCGAACAGCAGATCGCCGACCAGCTCAGCCACGAACCGCTGCACATTGACGAAATCGCCGCGCGCACAGGGCTCCCTCTCCCGGCGTTGCTGGTAGACCTGTTACAGATGGAGTTCAAGGATGCCGTCCGGCAGCTACCCGGGAAACATTTTATCCGTGGTCCGGCATTGATGTAAGCGAATAATTCCGGATATTTCCATGAATTAGACGTATCAATATTTGAAAACGAACATGAACAAGAAAAAGATCACCGCTGTTTCACTTTCCGCGGTTATCGTCATTGCGCTCCTTGGTTGGTGGTTCTGGCCATCCGGAGGAGCCGATGTTCCAACCTACACTGTCAAGCGGAGCGATTTCAACATCTACGTCGTCGAAAGTGGAGCCGTGCGTTCCAAAAATTCGTTTACCATCACCGCCCCGCGCATCTTTTCCGGCGGAAATCTGCAGGTTGTGTCCTTAGCCCCGGAGGGGACCATCGCGCAGGTGGATCAGGTGCTCGTCCGTTTTGACCCTACTGCCGCGATGAAGCGCATTTCCGACAAACAGACGGAACTGCAGGCAGCGCTTGCGGATCTTGCGAAACTCAAGGCGCAGCAAGCGGGCGAGGAAAGCCAGGCCGAAACAGAGTATCAGACCGCGAATCTCAATTTTCAGCTCGCTACGATACAGCGCGAGAAAATGCAATTTGAGCCGGAAGCTCGCAAGCGTGAAGCTGAAATAGAATTCGAACGCGCGAGAATGTCATTCGAGCAGGCAAAACTGAATCTCGACAACAGGCGCATCATCAGAAAATCCGAGCTCGGCAATCTCCAGCTCCGCATTCAGCAGATTCGGGCCGATATCGGGGTATCCGAGAAGGAGATGGAACAGCTCACCATCAAAGCACCGATAAGCGGACTGATTGTGTACGAGACCAACTGGTCCACCGGGCGCAAGATCACCACAGGAGACCAGCCCTGGCCCGGCATGCCGATCATCTCACTCCCCGACTTGTCCGCGATGCAGACCGAGGTGAGCGTCAACGAAATGGATATCGCCAAGGTGAAAAAGGATCAACGCGTCCTGGTTATACCGGACGCTTTTCCCGACCGGAGTTTCATGGGGACTATCAGCAGCGTCTCACAGATCGGTCGCGAGAAGGGACAGGGATCAAACGTCAAGGTGTTCGACATAGTCGTGGATCTCGATTCAAGTCACGAAGTGCTCAAGCCGGGTATCACCACGACAAATAAAATCATCGTCGGCACGGTGAAAAAGGTGTTGTCCATACCGATCATTTCGGTGTTCGAGGAAGAGGGCACGACCTGGGTGTATGTCCGTAACGGTTCCTCCTTCGACAAGCGCCGCGTTCAACTCGATCAGCGAAATGACAATTTCGTGGTCGTACGGAAAGGGCTGTCGGCGGGTGATCGCGTCGCGCTGCGCAATCCGGAGAAAGAGGCGGAGGAAGCGGTTGAGGAAGAGGAGCCGGTGACGGTGAAGCCCGCCGCGGCTGGTGCCGGGGGACGGAGATGAGCGAGCCGTTGCTGCAGCATCGCGAAGCGTTGCGCATCGCCCTGGAAAGTCTGCGTCTGCACAAAACCCGATCATTCCTGACCATGCTCGGCATCGTCTTCGGTGTGGGTGCGGTCATCGCCATGCTCTCCATCGGCGAAGGCGCCCGTCAGGAATCCCTGGAGCAAATTGAAGTACTCGGGGTACGCAACGTGATTATACGCTCTCAGGATCCGCCCGACGCCGCCGCGGACGACGAAGCGCTGCAATCGCGACCTCTGGGCATTTCGCTCAAGGATGCCGACGCCATTCGCGAGGTCTGTGATTTCGTCGAAAATCTCACCGTGAACTGGGAAACGTCGGTGGAAGCCCGTACCTATGAGGGAAAGCAAAGCGTCACCCTCATCGGCTCCACCCCGGCGCATCGGGACATCTTCAACGTGCGCCTGAGCAGCGGTGCCTTCCTCACCGCACATCATCTCCGGCAGACGGCGAATGTCTGCATCATCGGCAGCGAAGCGCGCCAGGCGCTGTTCGGTTTCAAGGATCCCTTGTTTCAGATGGTGAAACTGCAGGATCAATGGTTTACCGTGATCGGTGTCATGCAGGAAAAGGCTCAAGCCACAACCGGCGGAATCGCTCTTCCCGAAGCAAATGTTTCGGCGATCATTCCCATCACGACAGCGATGGCGAAATTCCCCCGCGACGTCGAAAGCACCTCAATGCGTTCCGGCCGACGCCGACGGTTCCGCTCCAGCGAACAGCAGTACATCGACCGCAATACCATTGACCAGATCGCCGTACAAGTCAGAAACGAAACAGCCATAGAAGAAGCTGCCGTGATTATCCGTCGGCTTCTCATACAGCGCCACAATCAGAAGGAAGACTTTACGGTTACCATCCCCGAGCAGCTCATCGAGCAAAGCCAGAAAACGCAGAGCATTTTTAATATTGTCATGGGTGCTATTGCGGGAATTTCACTGCTCGTGGGAGGCATCGGTATCATGAATATCATGCTGGCCAGTGTGCTGGAGCGGACACGCGAAATCGGTGTCCGTCGCGCCATTGGAGCGACGCGCACGATGATCATCACGCAGTTCCTCGCCGAGGCCTCGATGCTCTCCATTTTTGGTGGATTCCTCGGGGTTATTCTGGGCTGGGGCCTGACGGAACTCATCACCGCCTATGCGGATTGGCGCACCATTATCAGCGGCTGGTCCATTCTCCTCGCCTTCAGTGTGGCGGTAATTACCGGGATTGTCTTTGGATTTTATCCCGCCCGGAGAGCGGCGGATCAGGATGTCATAGAATCACTTCGTTATGAATAACACCTTCAGACTCCTGGTCCCGGGAGGTTTTTTCGCGGGACTCATTCTGCTCGCATGCTCCGCCATGGCGCAAACCACACTGACACTGGAAGCGGCGCTACGCCAGGCGTTCGACCAAAGCGTTAGCGCGCGCACGGCACGCGAAGAATTGCGGGCTTCCGAGGCTGCCGCCGAAGCCGCCCGCCGCGCCCTGTACAGCACGGTGGACCTCAGCGTGGACGTTCCCTCCTACAGCCGCACCCTCAATGCGCAATACAACATCGAGACGCGTCGATATGAATTTTTCCCCATGGAAATGCTGCAATGGACGGGCCGGCTGGACGTGTCACAACCGATTATCTGGACAAACAGTACGATAACCCTCTCGGGCTTGCTCTACCGACAGGACCAGAAGGACGACAGTCCCGGCGGATCATTTTACAGGGATTTTTACACCGATTTAGCTGTACAGCTCCGGCAGCCACTGTTTGTACCGAATTCTCAGCGCATAGCCCTGCGCCGCGCACGGATCAATTACGAGGAGGCGCTGGCCGATTACTTGCGGAGTACGCTTGAATTGCGCTACATGGTCACCGAACGATTCTATCAGCTCTACGCGGCCCAGGAACGCGTGATGATACAGGAAGATCGTGTTCGGCAGGAAACAGAATCCTTCACCACGGGACAACGCAAGTACCGCGCCGGCCTCATCGCAGAGGTGGAAGCGTTGCAATTCGAAGTGGATCAGGCGGCTGCGCAAAATGACCTCCTTTCCGCGTACAATCGTCTGGCGGCGCAGGCGAACAGTTTCAAGCAGCTCATCGGTGTCCCTCTGGAAGATTCTCTGCATCTGCTCCTGAGTGATACGACAATCACCACGGTATACGTCGACGAAGCCGAGGCAATCGGAATGGCGAAACGCACCCGGGTGGATTTACAGCGCGCACACAATAACGTGGAACGTGGAGAGCTGTCGCTGGACGAGATCGAAGGACAACGCAGCATACGGGGTGATCTGTTTCTCAGCTACGGATTGAACAACAACGATCAACGACTTTCCACACTGTATAACGATTTACGCGACACCCGTCGCGCCACCTTCACCATTACACTCCCCATCTTTGATTGGGGGAAACACTCCCGAGACGTCGAGGCGGCCGAGGCGCGGCTGCGCATCGCGCGCCTGGCGTCCGAGGATCTGGAAACCACTATTGAGCGCGAGATCAAGGAACTTCTTGCGGGCATCGCGTCCTCCGCGCGCCGCGCGGAAGTACTGAAGCAATCCCGCCTGCTTGCGGAGATCGCGAATGATATCAGCACGAAGCGCTATGAAGTGGGAACCATCGGCTCCACGGAACTCGCACAGGCGCGCACACGCCTACTGCAGGCCCGCCTCAGTGCGCTGGAAGCCATCATTGATTACAATATTGCACTCGCGGATCTGGCACGACGAACGGGGTACGATTTTAAAGCACGCACCACGCTGACCCTTCCCGAGTGAGGCAAGCACGCGAGGCGACGGATCTGAACAACGGCTACGGCTCCTCACGCATCCATGGGTTCGAACGGATGATTGAGAACACAGCCAGTGCACACCGCTGCATGCTTCGTGCGCGGGGAGCATGCGCTCTCCAAACTCCGTGCCTGAGGTAACGCGATGTTCGCCCGTACCCTTACTCGTTGGGCACAACCCTTGTGCGCTCCTTCCCGGTCGCGCGACGCCCTGTGAGATCGCCTTGCTTTTCCAAGGGTGCCGCCCTAATTTTCAACGACGTTTCGCACTGAAAAAAAAGGATGCACTCCATTTTATGAAGGCCTTCGGCGAACATCTTGTACGAGCACGCGAAGCCGCCGGGTTTTCACTCGACGACATACATCAGCGTACGCGTATCAGCAGGAAAAATCTTCAGCTTCTCGAGGCCGGTGATTTTCCTTCCATTCCGCAGACGTATGTGCGCGCGTTTGTCCGCGAGTATGCCCGTGTCGTAGGCTTGGACGAAGAAGACACGATCGCACTGTACAACGAGCTTGCCGAGCGCGACCGCGGGATCCCTCCTCCCCCCGATGCCATTGACAGTTCGAATCTTCTTCCGCGCATGGATGACAGTGTCGAGTTCATCCCGTTGAGCGACCGCTCCGCTTCTCACGTGGAGGTGGAGGGTACTGCCGAAGCGATCGATGATGAGTTCATTCCCAAGATTCGCAAATCGCCTTACGTGCAGGCGGACAGTGCCGCGGCGATAGACATCCGCACTTCGCCCCCTACGTCCGCACAGAAGCCATCGGAGAAGCAGCCCGTGCCTTCCGGGGCATCCTCTGCCGGCAACGATCCCGCAATTCATTCCGGTGCGAAGGATACTCCTCCGATACCCGCGATACCGACCGCCGTACCGGCAACCGGCAGTGCTCCGCCAAGTTCCGACGCCGGGACGCGGGACGAAGGCGAGAAGAAAGCAGCAGCGACTCCGACCCGCGAAGGACAGCCGCCAACCAGCGAGACCGCAAAAACGGCAACTGCACCCGAAGAGACGGCGCCTCGCCGAAAGGATTCTCCCCCCAGAAAAAGCGTGTACGACACGAAACCGCCGATAGAAGAACCCAGACGTGGTCTGCCTCCCGGGGAGGACAAGACACCGGAGCGGCGCATCATCGGTGTCGGCCTGGTCGTCATTGCTATGGTGGCGGTGGCTGCGTACAGTATATACTTCTTCAGCTTCCGCGACGACTCCGGAGCGGATGCCATTGATTCCACCGCCATCAAGGCCAGTATCGAGGCCGGACGCTTTATCGATTCGACACAGTCCACCATGACGGAACTCGCGTTGCCCGCCGACACCCTGCCGCTGGATACGCGCACCCCGCCTGAACCCGTCGAATCCCGGCCAATCGTGCATGCACGCGACGACAGTCTTGTTCTCGAAGCTTTCAGCAGCACGCCGGTGTGGTTTTCCGTGAAGATGGATACACTACGCACCGAACGCGGCTCCCTTTCTTCCAACGAACACCGCACCTGGAAGGCACGGGAATATTTTGTGGTGACTCTGGGAGACGCCGGTGCGGTGACGTTTTTCCTCAACGGCCGTGAGATCGGGACACTCGGCGAGGAAGGAACCGTCGTGAAGAACGTCGTACTCTCCCGCTCACGCATTCGCGGAGACTGACGCCTATGTCCGCAAGCGAAGCCCTGCGCGCCCGACACGCCGCTCTTGTGGATGAAATCCTGCATCATGATTTCCAATACTACATCCTCGCCGAACCCGAAATCAGCGATGAGCAGTATGACACCCTGATGCGCGAGCTTGTCGCACTGGAGGAGCAGCATCCGGACTTGCGGAGTTCCGACTCTCCAACCCAGCGTGTCGGTGGTGGCATCACCCGAGACTTTCCGACCGTGTCCCACGACACACCCATGCTCAGTCTCGCCAATTCCTATTCCGAACAAGATATCCGCGATTTTCACCGGCGCGTGTCGGAATCCCTCGGCATCGCCGAAGTGGAGTACCACGCCGAACTGAAGCTCGATGGTGTCGCCATATCTCTCCGGTACGCCGATGGCGTGCTGGAACGCGCGGCAACCCGGGGCGACGGTATTCAGGGCGACGACATCACACCCAATGCGCGAACCATCCGAGCGCTTCCCCTTCGCGTCAGAGGAAAGCATCACCCTGCCCTCTTTGAGGTCCGGGGAGAGGTAGTGATGTACAAGGAAGATTTCGCCCGGCTCAACGAAGAGCGTGAGGCCGCAGGGGATAAGCTTTTCGCCAATCCGAGGAATTCCGCCGCAGGCACGCTGAAACTGCAGGATTCATCGGTGGTAAGCCGGAGAAATCTCCGCAGCTTCGTCTATGCGGTCGGTGCAGATGTCGCGGGCGTGGAGACGCAATCGGGTGCGTTACAATGGCTCCGCGACTGCGGTTTTCCGGTCAATCCCCATCACGCGCTGTGTACCGACATCGATGCCGTCATCGCTTTCTGGCGCCATTGGGAAGAGCATCGGGACGAACTTCCTTATGAGATCGATGGCGTCGTGGTCAAGGTCAACAGTCTCCGCGGGCAGCGGGAACTGGGATCGGTGGCGAAAAGTCCGCGCTGGGCTATTGCCTTCAAATTCGCATCCCGACAGGCGAACACTGTGCTGCGCGATATCACCTTTCAGGTCGGCCGCATGGGGACGGTGACTCCCGTCGCCGAACTGGAGCCGGTACTTCTCGCGGGAAGCACCATCAGCCGTGCGACGCTTCACAATGAGGATTTCATCCGCGACCTCGATCTCCGTCCGGGCGATGTGGTGACCATAGAAAAGGGCGGCGACGTCATCCCGAAAGTCACCGCCGCCGATCACAGCGCACGAAAGGAGAACAGCACACCGTTCGCATTCACGAGTGTGTGTCCCGCCTGTTTATCTGCGCTGCGACGGCCGGAGGGTCTGGCGGCATGGTTCTGCGAGAATCAGCGTTGTCCGGCGCAGGTTCGGGGCCGCATCGAACATTTCGCCTCCCGGACCGCCATGGACATCGAAGGCCTCGGGGAAGCCGTGGTGGACGTCCTCGTGCGGCAGGGCCTTGTCAGCACAGTCGCCGACCTCTATTGGTTACACGAGCATCGCGAAACGCTCGAACGTGTCGAACGTTTCGGAAAAAGGAGCGTACAGAAGCTTTTGGAGGGCATCGAGTCCAGCAAATCCCGATCATTCGAGCGCGTGCTCTACGCCCTGGGTATTCGATTCGTAGGGCAGGGAGTCGCCGCTCTGCTGGCCGGGCGCTTCCCGTCGTTCGATGCTCTCGGCTCAGCGACCATCGAGGAACTGGAGGCGACCGATGGTGTTGGGCCGCGCATTGCGAGAAGCGTGAGAAGCTTTTTCGAGGATGCGGAAGCTCTCGCCGTCGTGCGCAAACTTCGGGACGCGGGTGTCACGTCTCACGGGACCGCGCGCACGGTGCGGACGCATGATTTTTTTTCCGGCAAAACTTTCGTGATCACCGGTACACTCATCGGCTATACGCGCGATGAGGCGAAGGCATTGATCGAGGGGTTCGGCGGTAAGGTGACAGGAAGCGTCAGCGCCAAAACATCGTTCGTACTTGCGGGCGAGGCCGCCGGCTCGAAACTGGACAAAGCCCGGGCGCTTGGCATACGAGTCATTGACGAAGACGAATTTGTTTCACACATTACTGCATCAGAAACATCTGCGGACACAGCATGAAGTTCACCGTCGAAAAAGAAGACAAGCTCTCCATTTTCCATCTGCACGAAAGCCGGCTTGACGCCACGAATTCGGCCGAGGCAAAAGCGGAATTCCTTATTCTCTGTCAATCCAACATCGACATCCTCATCATCAATCTTTCGGAAGTGACGTTTTGCGACAGCAGCGGTTTGAGCGCGATTCTGCTGGCTGAGCGCTCGCTGCGCGAGCGCGATGGCGGAATTATCGTGGTGGATGTACACGGGAAGGTCCGGTCTCTTTTCGAGATCGCGAAGCTCATGGATGTCATCCCCCTCGTGTCGTCCGTTGAGGAAGCACGCTCTCTGATTATCGAGGATTGAGTCAGGCGGGCAACGACCCGCAAGCCAGCAACTCCCGCAGTCATCAGGATTTCCTGCATGGGATTCACCTACTTTGATGCAGCTGTCATCGTCGTGTATCTCGTCGGCGTCGCCGCGTTCGGTATGTTCATGGGTGGGCGGCAGACGTCCGCCCGCGATTATTTCCTCAGCGACAAGGCGGTACCGTGGTGGGCGGTGTGTCTGACCATCGTCGCGACAGAAACCAGCGCACTCACCTTTCTATCGCTCCCCGGCGTGGCGTGGGGAGGATCCATGGTGTTCCTGCAACTCGCAGGCGGCTACATCCTGGGCCGTCTGCTGGTGGCCTGGATATTCATCCCACGGTACTTCGACGGCAAGCTCGATACCGCATATGCGCTGATCGAACATCGCTTCGGCGGCGGTTTGCGCCGGGCTTCGTCTTTCGTCTTCATGATCACCAGGCTCTTCGCCGATGGGGTACGGTTGTATGCAACGGCGATTCCCCTCGCTCTGTTGCTGCACAATTTCGAGGTGCTGCCCGAGGGCAACGACACGATGATCTATCTCATTTCGCTTACCTTCCTGACGATACTGACGCTTGTCTATGTGTTCGCCGGAGGCATCCGGGCGGTGATCTGGGCGGATGTCATGCAATGGGTTGTGTACATTCTCGGCGCGCTCGCATCCATTGTCGTGCTCTTCCACTTGCTTCCGGGTAATCCGGTTGCCATTGTCGCCGAATTGGTGAAGGCCGGAAAGCTCACCATGGTGGATCTCATGCCGGAGAACGGCGTGACGGGAATCTTCACCACGCCGTACACACTCCTTGGCGGGCTGTTCGGAGGAGCAGTGCTTTCCATGGCGTCGCATGGAACGGATCAGCTCATTGTCCAACGTGTGCTCGCCGCGCAGAAACCGGAGCCCGCGAAGCGCGCCATGATATGGAGCGGTATTATCGTATTCGTACAATTTTTTCTTTTTCTCTTTGTCGGCGCGCTGCTCTGGCGCTTCAATCCCGACGGGGGCATGAATGCGAATGACGTGTTCGCGGTATTCATAATTCACCAATTGCCACCGGGATTGACCGGTCTGGTGATCGCCGGTATTCTCGCCGCAGCGATGAGCACACTCTCGAGTTCGATCAGCGCACTCGGTTCGGCAACCATGATGGATTATGTTCTGCCGCTGCTGCGCGAGCCTCTGTCCCCCGCCCGCGCATTGCGGGTCTCACGCCTGCTTTCCATCGGTTGGGCCATTCTGCTCCTGCTTACGGCGGCGCTGTTCATCGGCACCGCACAGACCGTCGTAGAGCTCGCGCTCAGCATCGCCTCGTATACGTACGGCGGACTGCTCGGTATTTTCCTTCTCGGCGTTCTTCGCGGACATTACCGCAGCGCAGCGGTCCTGATCGGCTTTATCGCCGGCATCATTGCTTCCGGCTGCATCATCCTGCTGACGCCGCTCGCATGGACCTGGTACACCCCCGCCGGAGCAGCGGCGACGGTTGCGGCAGCCTGGCTCGCCAATTCCATGCAGCGAACAGGCACGAAGGAGACGAAGGCATGACGCTTGTAGACTGGATTATCATGGCGGTCTATTTCGCGCTCTCCGTCTCCGCCGGTCTGTTTTTTGCGAAACGAGCGGGACGGAACACCGAGGAGTTCTTTCTCGGAGGAAGAAAATTTCCATGGTGGCTGGCAGGGCTTTCGATGGTGGCGACGACATTCGCCGCGGATACGCCGTTGGCGGTTACCGAACTCGTGGCCACACGCGGAGTGGCAGGAAACTGGCTTTGGTGGAACATGGCCATCGGAGGGATGCTCACGGTTTTCTTTTTTGCGCGGCAATGGCGCCGTTCCGGAGTCATGACCGATCTGGAGATAATCGAACTTCGCTACAGCGGCCGCCCGGCGGCTTTTCTTCGTGGATTCCGCTCGGTGTACCTCGGGTTGTTCATGAACGCGGTGATCATGGGTTGGGTGAACGTCGCCATGGCAACAATTCTGCGCGGGATGTTCGGAATATCCGAAGAACATGTGCTCTTCTACGTCGGTGGGGCCATGTTTTTCACCGCATTGTACTCGTCGGTGTCCGGGTTGTGGGGTGTGGCGGTCACTGACGCCGTGCAGTTCGGTATCGCCATGATCGGCTGCATCGTATTGGCGGTGCTCGTCGTGCAATCCCCAGCTGTCGGCGGTATCGGCGGACTGCATTCCGCGCTTCCGGCGCACACCTTTGATGTGCTTCCCCGCATCGGGTCGGTCACTGAAGGAGTCACCGGCGTGCTGACACTGTCGGCAGGCGCATTTATCGCCTACATCGGCATACAGTGGTGGGCATCGTGGTATCCCGGCGCAGAACCTGGAGGCGGGGGATACATTGCACAGCGCATGATGAGCACCAAGGACGAACGGCATGCGGTGTTCTCCGTGCTCTTTTTTCAGGTCGCGCATTACTGCCTGCGCCCCTGGCCATGGATACTGGTCGGGCTTTCGAGCCTCGTCCTCTATCCCGATCTTTCAGTAGCGGACAAAAAGCTCGGCTACATTTACGCCATGAACGACTTCCTCCCCGCCGGCCTGAAAGGATTGCTGGTTGCCGCGTTTTTCGCCGCGTACATGTCAACGATTGCGACACATTTGAATTGGGGCACAAGCTACCTGGTTCACGACCTGTGGCGACGCTTTGTACGGCCCGGGCGCGATGAGCGGCACTACGTCCGTACGTCACGCCTAACGACGCTGTTGCTGATGCTGCTGTCACTTCTGCTCACGTTTTTTATTGATTCGATTTCGTCTGCCTGGCAGTTTATCATCGAATGTGGAGCCGGCCTGGGACTCGTCCTGCTGCTGCGGTGGTACTGGTGGCGCGTGAACGCCTGGAGTGAGATCGTAGCGACCATCGCTCCGGCGGTTGCGTACACCGCCATCGTATTGCACAACGCGTTTGTGCCGGAACAGGCGGCCATCGGATTCCCCACATCGCTCTTTCTCATCGTTGGCATCACCACATTCTCCTGGCTGCTGGTGACGTTACTCACCCGTCCGACCGACGCGGACGTGCTGAGCAGCTTCTTTCGTCGCGTCCGTCCGGGAGGCGTATGGGGACCCATTTCCCTGCGGAATGCCGACGTCGTGCCCGGTGAACGTATCGCTCCGCGCCTTCTTTCCTGGCTTCTTGGGATCGTCCTCATTTATTCCGTACTTTTCCTGGTAAGCGCATTCCTGTTTGGTGGAAGTGGAGAAGTGCTTTTGTGGCTGCTCGTGACCTGTGCCTCGGCTGTCGCACTATGGATATTGTTACGTACCCAGGATACATGGACTGATCGTGATCTCACTGTTTGACCGTCGAAGCCGGCGACTCAACCGTCTCAAACGTATCAACTGCATCGCCTGCGATCTCGACGGAACCCTCTTGCGGTCCGACAACGAGATCAGTTCGGAGGTTCTCGCAGCGGCGAACGAAGCGGTACAGGCAGGTGTGCGCATCGTGTTGGCTTCCGGTCGGACGGACAGTTTCACGCGGCACTATGCGGAGCAGCTCGGCATAGACACACCGATCATTTCACTTAATGGAAGCCTCGTACGTCAAAATGAACAAGGAGCCCTGTCAGCGTCACTGTTGCCGGAAAAACTGGGCAAGGAAATCGAAGCGGTGCAGCAGCTCGGCACCGCAGCGGCTTCCGTGTCTGTATTCACCGAATCCGGCATTTTCGTAGAAGACGAGCACCCCGCCATCCCGCGTTACCTTCGAACGAAACATGATGAGGTATTCCGCATCGCATCCCTGTCGGCCATGTACAGCCGCGCGGTGCTCATCGTGCTCAGTGGCGAATACAACGCCGTCCAGCGCTATTCCATCGCCATTTCGCGACGCTTCGGGCGAAAGCTGCAACGAACGATGTATCAGAGCGGCAGCGGCAGCGATCGTTTTTACCTCGAAATACGTAACGCCCATACGAACAAAGCGACGGGGCTTGCATTCGTCCTCAATCATCTCGGTCTGCAACCAAAGCAATGCGCTTCGATAGGTGACTACACCAATGACCTTGAAATGTGTAAATTCACTGGAGTATCCGCCGCCATGCGTAACGGTTGCGACGAGCTGAAAGCGGTGGCGGATGTCGTCACCCTGCGCTCCAACGACGAAGACGGCGTGGCGGAATTTCTGCGCCTCATCCTCGCGCAACGCGGGCGCGGCTAGGCATAATGTAACAACCGAACCGAGCAGTTTGCCACTATGGAACAACCCGTCCCATCCAAGGGCTTCCTCGACCTCCTCAAACACAGCATGATTGTGAAAATCCTGCTCGCTGTGTTTCTCGTTGTCGTTATCGCGATGTTGTACCCGAAAGGACTGACCTATCAGTACGAGTATCGTGAAGGGGACATCTGGATCGACGAAGATCTTATCGCGCAGTTCGCCTTTGCCGTGTACAGGGATCCCAAAATTGTGGAGAAAGAGCAACGCGAAGCCGCCATGAACACCCCATGGAGCTTCGACCGATTCCAGAATGTGCGCGCGGTCGTCAGAGACTCCATTGAAAGAAATCTCGATCATTTGGAGCGGACTGTGCGCGCTGCTCTTAGCACCCGTCCACGGCGGCAGAGGCAGAATTACTACAATACGATTGCGGACAGTCTCGCCCGCAGCACCTCCAAACGCATTCAGCCACCACTGACCGGCCCACAGTGGCGCCGATGGCTGGCCCTGCTTGACGGAAGGATCAGTGATGCCGAATTCGCGCGAGCACGGATGATCGTTCTCGAGCTCGTTGAACAGATGTATTCCAATGGCTACATCGACCGGGAAAAGCCCACCTTTCACCTCGATGTCCTCGCCATCCGTCTCGACAGTACGACTGAGCTCCGTACGCCCGTGAAGGATTTTTTTGACAGGAATGAAGCCGGACAGTTTTTGCGACAACGACTGCGCAGTAGTTTTCCGCAGGATACGGTATTCGCGGATGCACTCAGCGCGTTGTCCATGAAGTCGCTGATACCCAACGTGTTGTATAATAATGAGCAGACACAGTTTGCCATTCAGGCTGCGGTCAATAACGTCGCCCGAACAGACGACATCGTAAAATCGAACGAACGCATTGTCAGCAGACACGAACGGGTGACTCCCAACATCAAGCGCAAACTGGATTCCTACGTTCTCGCAAAGGCCGAGCGTGCGGGTGATTCCAACGAGCTTCTCCTCTTTCTTGGCCGTGCGGGACATACGATTGCGATTCTGTTTCTCCCCGTGATATACATCTCTTTGTTCAGAAAGCGTATCATCATGGATAATGCGCGTCTTCTGCTGATCGCAACGATCATTTTACTCATCGCATTCCTGTCCTATCTCACCTTCACCCTGTCGCTTGACGGCCCGGTGCAATACCTCATCATTGTCCCGGCCGCGGCGATGCTGCTCACGGTCATTTTTGATTCCCGCGTCGCGTTCTATACCACAGTAACGATCAGTTTTCTCGTCGGGGCCTTACGGGGCAATGAGTACTCGATCATCATTGCGTCCATCCTGGCAGGATCCATGGCGATTTACACCGTGCGTGATATCAAGAACCGAACGCAAATTTTCCGATCGCTGATGTTCATTTTTCTTGGGTATGCGTTCGCGATAGTGGTGAATGGTTTACAGCGCTCCATTTCCCCCGACGTACTCGGCGTCGAGCTGGCATATGCTCTGGCGAATTCTATTCTCTCGCCGGTGTTCACCTTCGGCCTTCTGATTTTCTTCGAGAAGGTCTTCAGAATCACTACCGACCTCACCCTTCTGGAACTTTCGGATTTCAATCATCCTCTGTTGCGGGATCTCTCGGCCCGCGCTCCCGGGACGTTCCATCACAGCATCGTCATGGGGACCCTGGCTGAAGCGGCGGCGACGGCCATCGGCGCCAATGCCACACTCGCCCGCGTCGGGGCCTATTACCACGATATCGGCAAAATGCTGGAGCCCGAATTCTTTGTCGAAAATCAGATCGGCACACAGAATGTGCACGATTCTCTCGATCCGAAATCCAGTGCCCGGCACATCATGGACCATGTACTCCGCGGGATCGAGCTGGCGAAAGAACATAACATTCCCGACCGCGTCATCGAGTTCATCCCCGCACACCACGGCACCACGCTCGTCAGCTATTTCTACGAAAAGGAGCGTGCCGGCGGAGATCCGGATACGCCACAGGCGGATTTCCGCTACGGTGGTCCGCGTCCATCCTCCAAAGAAACGGCTATTGTGATGCTTGCCGACACCATCGAGGCAGCGACGAGAGCGATCGAGGAACCGACCATCGACAAGATTCGCGATCTTATTGACCGTATCGTCGCGAAGCGTCTCGCCGAAGGTGAGTTGAATGACAGCGATCTGACGTTCCGCGAGTTGACCATCGTGAAGAGCAGTTTCCTGAACATCCTGACCGGCATTCATCATTCACGCATCAAGTATCCGAGCGAGGAAGATGCGAAAGCGGCGAAAAAGATCGCGGAGCGCACGTCGAGGCTCCTTAACCTCCCATCCACAGCCGATGCGCTGCAACAGCGTCTGAAAAAACTCGATTCGTTCTGACCCATGCCCTCGTTTGCATCCGTTCTTACGGCATTCAAAACCTACATTGCTCTCGAACGCGGCTTCGCCTCCAACTCCATCGATGGCTACATGCGCGACATCGTTCGTTATACACAATGGATGGCAGATCAGGGCGGGATCGACAATCCCGGCCACATCAGCATGACCGATGTGACGCGTTACCTGAAACTCCTGGCAGATACCGGTCTTGCCGCAGCTTCCCTCTCGCGCACGATTTCGACCATCCGGCATTTCCATCGCTTCCTCCTCGACGAGGGCTACGCGCAGACGAATGCAGCCGAACTGATAGATACACCCGCGCTCACCAGGCATCTCCCCATGGTGCTGACGCAGGATGAAATGCTGCGCATTCTCGAGCAACCGGATACCTCCACTACGCTGGGCACACGCGACAAAGCGCTCCTCGAAATGCTGTACGCAACCGGAATGCGCGTCTCCGAGCTCATCTCCCTCGCATTTGAACACTTCCTCCTGCCGGAAGCCTTGATACGTATTCTCGGAAAAGGCGGCAAGGAGCGCATCGTTCCGGTGGGAAGAGAAGCGATTGAGCGGACACAGCGCTATATTACACATGTCCGTCCCCGACTCAGCAGGCGGGACAAACCAACAACAGTCATTTTTCTCAATCACCGGGGCGGTCCGCTGACACGGATGTCCATATTGAATTTCGTAAAGAAGTACGCATTATCCGCAGGTATCGCGACAGACGTGCACCCGCACACGTTCAGGCACAGCTTCGCAACGCATTTACTCGAAGGCGGAGCCGATTTACGATCCGTACAGGAGATGCTCGGGCACTCCGATATCAGCACAACGCAGATCTATACGCACATTGACCGTGACTATCTTAAAGAAGTCCACACCACCTACCATCCACGCGCCTGAATGTATTTCCCTGTGAGCTCCACATGTTCATTTCGTTCGAAGGAATAGATTTCTGCGGCAAGACGACGCAGATAGAGCGTCTGGCCAGCATCATGGAAAAGAGAGGCGAGCGATGCCTGCTCGTCCGGGAACCCGGCGGAACGGTGTTGTCGGAACAGATCAGAGCGATGTTGCTGGACAAGGGACACATCGCGATGCATGCGGTAACGGAATTGCTCCTTTTTTCCGCCGCCAGATCTCAACTCGTGCAGGAGATCATCATTCCGGCACTGCAGCGAGGGGAGCATGTGATTGCAGATCGCTTCTTCGATTCCACAACCGCCTATCAGGGTTTTGGGCGGGGTCTGGACATAGAACGCATACTCTCGCTGCATGATACCGCTGCGCATGGAATCATACCCGATCGCACGCTGTTCATCGATATCAGCGTTGAAGAAAGCTTCAGACGCCGCGTCGCCGACGGCAGAGCAACGGACCGGATGGAACAGGCTGATTTCACCTTTTTCGAACGCGTGAGAAATGGCTATCACGCGCTCGCACGGCGTTACCCGGGCAGGATCACCTTGCTCGACGGCATGCAAAGCATCGACGCGATAGCGCATCGCATCGAATCCCTGCTCTCTTCTCCAGAAAAGGACGCAATGCAGTGATACGCAACATCTTCATGCACAGACTAGGAATCACGGCACTCGCACTCGGCGTCGCCGCTTTTCTGCTTGCCGCAGGCGATGCGGATCTGCAACGACTGCTGCGAGGTCAGGAACTCATCGTGACGATGTACCGTCTCATTCTGTCGGATCATGTCGAGGAAATTCCCCCTGACGACTTGCTGGAGGCCGCGACGAAAGGGATGTTCAGCGCTATCGATCCCTATGCGGAATTTATCGAGGAACGTGGCAGCGCGGAGATGGACATCCTCAACCGCGGGTCGTATGGAGGGCTCGGGATAAAGGTCCTGACATGGAATAATAAGCACTACGTCAGCTTTGTCTACGATGCCGTCAGGACGCTCACGGAGCTGCGCCCCGGCGACATGATCGTGCAGGTGGATTCCATTCGCTTACTCAACGGCAGTGCACGCGACATGCGTGAATTGCTGCGCGGAACACCCGGCACACCGGTGTCGATTCGGATAGTGCGTCCTGGTACATCCGATACTCTCACAATCAACACGATGCGGCGCAGTGTCGAGGTAACACCGCTCGCGTATGCCGAGCTTCTCGACAACGAGATCGCGTACGTCAAGCTCGCGCGATTCTCCCGTTTCGCCGCAGATTCCTTGCGGACCACCTTGCGCGGCATGATGCGCGAAAAACCACTCAAGGGCGTCATACTCGATCTTCGCGACAATCCCGGTGGACTGCTCGAGAGTGCGGTAGCTGTCGTAAGTCTCTTCGTGCCTCCCGGTCAACCCGTTGTCAGCATGCGGGGGCGTGATCCTTCCAAGGAGCGGCATTATGCTTCACTGCCCTCCCCCATCGCCGAGAACATACCCATCGCCGTGCTCGTCAACAAGCGCAGCGCAAGCGCCAGCGAGATCGTCGCGGGCGCTATTCAGGATCTGGATCGTGGTATCGTGCTCGGGAACCGTACCTTCGGCAAGGGTCTGGTGCAGAACATTCTTCAGATGAATTACCGGACCTCGCTGAAACTGACCACGGCAAAATATTACCTCCCCTCGGGTCGCTGCATTCAACGATTTCAGTACGTGGGAGGGAAAGCTGTCACCGCAGAAGGAATAGACAGCATCGGAGCTACGTTCCGCACTCTGAAACTCGCACGCACGGTCAGACAGTCCACCGGCATCGTACCGGATCTGTCGGTACCGGACGATTCCCTGCAAGGCCCACTGCGTTGTCTCAATACTGCGCACGCCGTGTTCTTTTTTGTGAGCGATTATCTCAATACCCATGCCCGGGCACTTCCCCAGGGCGAAGCAGCACTTCAGCGGGAGTTCTCCGGATGGCTTGCCCGCAACGATCACTGTCTGGATACCGAACTCCAGGATCAGTATTCCGCACTGTTACAGCACGCCGAGCAATACCACGTTGACAAAGCTGCCCTCAACGCGCTGCGTGCCCTCGAAGGCAGGCTTGTCGTGGACAGCGATCTCGTTGTCAGGAAATACTGGAAGTGGCTGAAGCGCGAGATTGAACTGGAATTCGCACTGCAATCTTCTGGTGAACGTGCGCAGATCGTTCGCGCACTTCAGGACGATCAACTGGCGCAGACCGCCAGGGCATTGCTCCGCGATGACAAGCGGTTTCACGCAACGCTTAAAAGCGGTCCGGAGTACTGATTTGATTTGCCTGACGCGATTCCCTGAACGCGTCATCGCAGCATGACACCTGGCACCATAACCCTGCGTCTGCCGCCTTCACGGCAGCAGGTGCATGGTATCCCGTCCGCATCGCAAAAACAGTGGACACTCGGGTGATACCCGGTCACTTCCTCTTCACCATCCACAGAACATTCTTGACGTCTGCTGAATGACAGCACTCCCGAGCCTGGACCCGGGAGTACTCTATGATCATCTCGTGCATGTCAGCAGTTGCCGCCGAAACGAAGCCAGTGCTGCTTAATACGTCCACAGTGAACACGTGCGATGAAATTGTCGATGTATGCTGCGCTTCCGGGGCCATCCTTGTGATAGAATCATGCTCGAAGGCGTCGCACGCAATCAGGGGAATACCTCCCCAAATCTCTCGGTAGCGGTGCTCGTCTGCGAGGACGTTCAAAAGGAGTCCGCTGTACAATGGATCAAAAACGAGCAGTCCCTACCAGCTCAGTTTCGCGGAAAGCGCAAAGGCCTTGAAATCAACCTTCCACGCATCGAAAGAGCCGAAGTGACGGACGATGGCCGCGAGCACTTCCGGACCTTTTGAGGGGTCGCCATCACCGCCGAGGTCATTCCAGTACACATCGTGCAGTAGTGCGCCGGAGTGGTTCCAGGTTAGCGTCGTTTGAGTTCTCCGATTTCGCGTCGTTGCCGTTTACAGCGCCGTGATCCGCTGTTTCGAGTCCCTGTGCAATGGCTTTCCGGGATGCGACGTATCTGTTGTTACGCCTGTTGCAGTGCCAGTCGGAGGTCTCCGGGGAGAGCACACCCTAGGGCAGCGGCTGCGCTTCCTCCTCCGTACAGGGTCTGAGATTGAACGCCCATTCGTACGCCATCATGTACTCTTCTCATTGTTCATCAGGATGTGCCGGGTCGGCTGTTTCCATATAAGACAAGCGGTACGTGATTAGTTTACAAATAGTACAAAAAAAGCGCCACCGCATTTTGCAGTGGCGCGGGGATTCCGGTATCGGGCGGGCTCAGACGCCGAACGAGGATCCGCAGCCGCACGTGCGTACGGCATTGGGATTATTGAAGACGAAGCCCCTGCCCTGCAGACCATCGGTATAGTCCAGTTCGGTGCCATCGAGATAATACAGGCTCTTTGCGTCGACGACAAGCTTGACGCCCTGAATCTCCAGCAACTCATCGGAGTCGCGGAAATCTCCGTCAAAGCCGAGAGAATACGAAAGGCCGGAACATCCGCCTCCTTTGACGCCGATGCGCAGGCGATATTCGTCCGGGATGGCGTTCTCCTGGCGAATGTTGGTGATCTCCGCGACGGCTTTTTCGGTAAGAGTGATCTCGCCGATGTGTTCTTCTATGTGTTCTGACATGTCGGGCTCCTGACTGGCTGAGTGCGATAACGTGTGTTTATCTGTTGCTTGTTCTTCGTGCTTGCTACGCAGCTGCTTCCTTCGATGCTGCCGCCTCTTTCACCACGCGCGGACGAAGGTAACGCTCGTGATGCAGAATCCAGGTATTGCGGGAGTGCGGACGAAGTATGCTACGCTGCTCCAGGTCTGCGATAACCTGCCGGGCGATGTCATCAGCCTTCCGCGTACCGACGTCCACGCCCTCTTTCGCCCTGAAGTAATCGCGGACACCGTACTGAAAATCCCGGTAAAAAATGTTGCTCAGGTGAAATACAGGAAATCCGTGTTCCCGCATGAAATCGAGAAGTTCAGTATCCCGGCCGATGATGTTCTGCATGTACAATACTCCTGACATAAAATTCAATCCGTAATATACAAAACACGGAGTCAAAATTTGTGGTTCCTCCTCAGAACGTCCTTCCCGGGAGCACCTCGAGGGGATTGTCCGCACGGCGAGGGCTTGAGCCGCAGAGGAGCTACGCTCCGCATCGTCCATATTCCAGAGGTTTTTCCGGATTGAATGACAGGCAGGGATTCCGTAACTTGTTGTTTTGTCTCACGTGCGCGAACGTCGGTGAACATTTCGGTATTCGTCTCCGGTAGAGGATCCAACCTGCGGGCCATTCACGCGGCTGTACAGCGGGGCGAGCTCGATGCACGGCTGCGTCTGGTCATTTCCAACAGATCGGACTCCCCTGCTCTCGATTTCGGGCGGACTATCGGCGCACAGACGACATCATTGGCCGACACCGCACCCGGGAGTGAAGAAGAGACCGCCCGAATACTGGACGTGCTTCGACAGGTCGAGACGGAGTTTATCGTTCTTGCCGGTTACATGAGAATGATTCCGGAGAAGGTGGTGAAGCAATACCACCAGCGCATTGTGAACATTCATCCCGCTCTTCTGCCTTCGTTCGGAGGGAAAGGGATGTATGGGCACAAGGTTCACGAAGCCGTTCTCGCTGCCGGAGTGAAAGTCTCGGGCGCAACCGTACACCTGGTAAATGAGGAGTATGACCGCGGTCCCATCGTCATGCAACAGTGCGTTCCGGTGCTGGATAGCGATACACCCGAAACACTAGCGGCCCGGGTACTCGAAGTGGAACACGCGCTGTACTCCCGCGCCCTACAATTGCTCATCTCCGGTCGCATCCGGATCACAGAAAACAGAACCTTTATCCAATGAATGCACTTCCTATCAGACGCGCACTTATCAGTGTCTACGACAAAAGCGGCATAGTCGGCTTTGCCCGCGCGTTACAGGCCGCAGGGATCGAAATTCTCTCCACAGGCGGTACCGCCCAAATGCTGCAGGAGTACGGCATCGCCGTAACGCTTGTACAGGACGTCACAGGCTTTCCTGAAATGCTCGATGGCCGCGTCAAGACGTTGCACCCCGCGATTCATGCCGGATTGCTGGCACGTCGCGACCGCCCTGACCATCTCGCCGTAATCGCCGAGCACGGTATCGTACCGATCGATCTCGTCGTCATCAACCTCTATCCGTTTTCGAAGACGGTGGACTCCGGAGCCCGCGAGGAAGAATGCATCGAACAGATAGACATCGGTGGTCCGGCGATGATACGGTCCGCTTCCAAGAACCATGCCGCTGTGACCGTGGTGTGCGATCCGGAGGATTATGACACCGTCCTGCGCGCAGTTACCGAGCATGGGACCACCACGCTGTCCATGCGCAGGGAACTTGCGGGAAAGGCCTTCGCGCATACCGCTCACTACGATCACGCGATCGCATCCTGGCTTGAACGCGGCAGCGACCACACCGCAGCACTCCCGACACGGCTGCTCATCTCGGCGGAGAAGGTGGCTGATCTTCGCTACGGAGAGAATCCGCATCAGCCGGCTGCGCTGTACGGCGGTTTCTTCGACGATTTTGTCAAATTGCATGGGAAAGAGCTCTCCTATAACAATATCGTGGACATCGAAGCGGCGTCGCATTTGTGCGACGAATTCGACGCCGCGGCCGCCGTTATCGTCAAGCACACAAATCCATGCGGCTGCGCGACGGCCTCTTCCCTGCTTGCCGCATGGCACGATGCTCTGGCCACGGATCCCGTATCCGCTTACGGCGGTATTGTCGCCTTCAATCGCGAAGTGGACGTGCAAACCGCCGAGGCGCTCAATCAGCTGTTCACGGAAGTGGTGATCGCGCCCGCGTTCGCATCCGACGCTCTCGACATCCTTCAACGCAAACGTGACCGTCGTCTGATCAAGAAAATCGTTCACGACCAAGCCAGTCCCGGAGTGCAGGTAAAATCCATTCGAAATGGTTATCTTTGTCAGCTGGACGATACGGCCCCGATTCAGGAAACGGAATGGAAGGTCGTGACCATGCGTACGCCGGATGCAGCCGAATTTGCCGCACTGCGCTTTGCCTGGAGAGTCGCCCGGCACGTGAAATCGAATGCCATCGTCTACGCCAGGGATAGCAGGACACTGGGCATTGGCGCGGGACAAATGTCGCGCGTCGATTCCAGCAGAATTGCTGTTTCAAAGGCCGGAAACGCCGGACTTGAACTCACTGCTTCGGTCGTCGCTTCCGACGCGTTTTTTCCTTTCGCAGACGGCCTGCTGGAAGCCGTGCACGCCGGAGCCACCGCGGTCATTCAGCCCGGAGGCTCGGTGCGCGATCAGGAAGTCATTGAAGCAGCGGATGCGCACAACATAGCGATGGTGTTCACCGGTACTCGTCATTTCAAGCATTGATGCAAAAAATACTATGGGCCTGTTCAGTCTTTTCGCCAACGATATAGCAATCGACCTCGGCACCGCCAACACCCTGATCTGGGTTAAAGGAAAAGGCGTCGTTCTCAGTGAACCATCGATTGTAGCGTTCGATAAAAACACAAAAAAAATTATCGCTATCGGCAACGATGCCCGGGAGATGCAGGGGAAAACCCACCGCGAGCTGCAGGTGGTGCGACCCATGCGTGATGGGGTGATCGCCGATTTCGAAATCGCCGAGGGCATGCTTCGTGCCTTTATCAAGAAAATCATGAATAGCTGGGTGCCCTCCCGTCGCATCGTGATCTCCGTCCCAAGTGGTATCACGGAAGTGGAGAAACGGGCCGTGCGCGACAGCGCAGAGCACGCAGGGGCCAAAGAGGTCTATCTCGTCGCCGAACCCATGGCCGCCGCCATCGGTATCGGACTCAATGTGGATGCTCCTGTTGGCGACATGATTATCGATATCGGTGGCGGTACCACAGAAATTGCCGTGATCGCCCTGTCGGGAATCGTACAGGAAGAATCCATTCGCATCGCAGGCGACGAGCTGAACAGCGCCATCATTCAACACTTCAAAAAAAGTCATAACCTGCTGATCGGCGAGCGCACCGCGGAGATCATCAAATGTGAAGTCGGCTCGGCGACGCCGCTGAAACAGGAACTGGTAGTCCGCGTCAAGGGCCGCGATCTGATCGGCGGCCTGCCGACGACTGTAGAGGCCTCCTCCGTCGAAATCCGCGAAGCGCTTGCGGAACCGATCACCGCCATCGTGGAAGCGGTGAAGGTGACGCTTGAACGCACCCCTCCCGAACTCGCGGCTGACATTCTCGACCGCGGTATCATGCTTACCGGTGGCGGTGCGTTGCTCAAGGGCCTCGATGCCCGCATCAGAAAAGAGACGAATCTTCCAGTGCACGTCGCAGAGGATCCCCTCACCGCCGTCGTGCGTGGCACGGGCGCCATCATGGAGAACCTTCATCATTACAGCAAGGTCATCCTCAAGGGGAAGAAGTACTGATTTTGAACGGACTGGATGAGCGCCATGCAGCTTTTCCTCGCATTCATCAGAATCTTCCGGGAATACATCGTGCTCGTCATTCTGGCGGCACTGTCCCTGCTGCTCATGACGAACAGCAGCAGCGCGCCTGTCCGCGTCTTCCGTTCCGTGAGCATAATCTTTTTTGCGACGCTGCAGAGCGGCTCCACGTGGGCCGCTGAAGTCATTTCCCCTCGCACCGACGAGAATACGCTCCGCGACGTCAACGTGGGCTTGCTCGAAGAAGTGATGCGCCTTCGTGGATTGCAGCAGGAGAACATCGAACTCCGCCGCAGCATCGGTCTGCGTGAACGAACCCCCTATCCGCTCGTGACAGCGGAAATCGTGGGAAAGAACCTCGCTCTCGGCCAGAACATGATCACGCTCGACGTCGGCGAAGACGATAGCGTGCGTGTGAATATGCCCATTATAAGTGAAACGGGTCTCGTCGGGAAAATCGTCGCGACAAGCAATCGCTATGCGATCGGGATGCTCGCTCTGCACCGTGACTTCCGCACGCCGGCAAAAATCAAGCGTTCGCGCGTGGACGGCATCATCGCATATCACTCCGGTTCCAGACTCAGACTGCAAAACATCTGGAAAACCGCTGATGTGATCAAGGGGGATACCATCGTCACGTCTGAATACAGCAACGTTTTTCCACCCGAAATCCTTATTGGTGTTGTTACGAGCATAGGACCCGGCGAGGGCGGTTTATTCAGTCAGATCGAGGTGCAGCCCCTCGCGGCATTCTCTTCTCTTGAACGCGTGTTCGTCGTATTGCGGAAGAGCAATGAAGAGCGCAACAGACTGGAGCGGACAAACGTCGCCGGCGAGGAAAGCCCATGAACAGCGAAGTCCGTTTTCACGTGTGGGCCGCAGGCAGTATGCTCGGTTTGGCAGCGCTCCAGGTTGCCCTCGGGAGTCTTATGGACATTGGCGGCGTGATACCGGCCTTCCTCCTCATAGGGGTGCTGTTCCTGTCTCAACTCCGCGGTCAACTCGCAGCGATGCTGCACGGATTTCCGGCAGGAATTCTGGTGGATCTGTATGCCGGTGAGCTTGTCGGGATAACCGCGCTCGCCTTGATTATCGCCGGATTTGCCATCGGCTATACGTATGACCAGGAGCGCCGCGAACGCGTCATCCGTTCTCCGCGCATGGTTCTGTTGATCGCCGCCGGGGCGTTGCTCTATCACTCGGTGTATGTGTTCTCGTATATCCGAAGCCTCGATGTCGATTTCCTGGCGTTGCTGCTCGCACAAACGATCGGCGGAACCGTGTATACCACAATTCTTGGGAGCATTCTGGTACTGATTCTCGCGCGTACGACCCGAAAGATCATGGTGGAGTAACAGTAATGATGGAGAATCTGGAATTCGCGGGGCGCAGACGTGCGTATATTCTCGGCGGCCTGATCGTCTTCTCACTGGCGCTGCTGGTGATACGTTTGGTGGATCTCCAGTTCTTGCAGTATGAGAGCTTCCGCTCCACTGCGGAAAAAAACTCCATCAGGCAACAACCAAAGAGTCCGTTACGCGGGAATATGTATGATCGTGATGGTGCGCTGATTGTCGAAAACAACCCCAGCTACACCCTGACAATCACCCCCTTCGAATTTCAATGGCACACACTGCCACTCCTCGTGCGTCTCTTTGACGTGGACACGAATCTTGTCCGCTACCGCGTGACACGGGCCGGCATCAATTCCTTTGATCCGGTGAAAATACTCCCGAATCTGAGCTTCGCACAGGTCAGCCTGCTCGAGGAGAACAGGACACTCCTCCCGGGGGTCGGATTTCTGATCGAAAGTACGCGTCGGTACAATCTCGACGCGCGCATGGCACACCTGCTCGGCTATACGAAGGAAATCTCCCCGACACTTCTGCGAACGCTGGGCGAGTATTATCAGCCGGGCGATATTGTCGGCTTCAACGGCATAGAGGCGTACTACGAACCCATTCTTCGCGGACGGAAAGGGTATGGCTATCACACGGTGAACGCCATGGGAAGAGTGGTGGAAAGCTTCGAACACGGTCGCTCCGATATTCCCGCCCGTGAAGGAGCGGACCTCTTCCTCTCGATTGATCAGCAATTGCAGCGCTACGGCGAGCAAATCATGCGAAATCGGCGCGGCGCCATCGTCGCCATGGACCCGCGTAACGGGGAGGTTCTTGCCTTCGTCAGCGCACCCGATTACGACCTGAATGACCTCAGCGGAAAAATCAGCCCGGAAGTCTGGAACGGACTTATCGGAAACCCTGCCAAGCCCATGTACAATCGATGTTCCATGGCTGCATATCCGCCCGGCTCCACATTCAAGATGCTCGTCGCCGTTGCGGCATTGCAGGAAGGCATTATTGATCCGGACACGAAAATTCACTGCCCCGGTTCCTACCCGCTCGCAGGCAAGGATTTCCGTTGCCATGGTGCGCATGGGAATGTCGGCGTGGTAGCCGCTCTGGAGTATTCCTGCAATGTGTTTTTCTACAAACTGATCTTCAAGCTGGGTTTCGCGAATCTTCAGAAATACGGGGCACTGTTTCATTTCGGCAGACCCACCGGCATGGACATCAGCAATGAGTCCGCCGGTATCGTCCCGAGCGAAGAATACTACAACCGGCGCTACGGCACCCGATGGAATATCGGCTATCTCGTGAATCTCGGCATTGGTCAGGGTGAAGTCAACACCACCCCTCTGCAGATGGCTGCCTATACCGCGGCGATCGCAAACGGCGGGACCTACTACACACCGCACGCCGTACGGAAGGTTCGCGACAGATTTCGTAACCAGACCACCGATATACCGGTGAAATCGGAGAAGCTGCCGATCTCACGTGAAGCGATGTCCGTTATCCAGCGCGGTATGTTGCGCGTCGTCCATGGAGGAGGGACAGGGTACGCGGCGAGAGTGTCGGGAGTCCGTGTGGCCGGAAAAACAGGTACCGCGCAAAATCCTCCGAATCCGGATCACGCATGGTTCGTCGGCTACGCTCCGTTCGAGGAGCCGACAATCGCCGTCGCTGTCATCGTCGAGAACGGGGGTTTCGGGGGATCCACCGCCGCGCCCATCGCCGCTGCGATGATACGGCAATATCTTTATCCCCAGAGACGCGAGGCATCAAGCGTGCGCGACAGCACCGAGGTCGCTCCGGCAGTTGAAATCCCGGTTGTGCATCCTTCACATCCAGTGGCTGATTGATGAAGGGACGCGGCATTTCTCCTTACGTACGACGCCTGGACTGGATGATTCTTGCACCGGTCCTCCTCCTCGTCGCTTTCGGTCTGCTCGCGATCTTCAGCGCTACGCACAACGCCGAACTGATCGTGAAATTCCAGAAACAGATTTTCTGGGCCGCATTGGGTATACTGTCGCTGTTGCTCGTCTTACTGGCACCCCCACGATTCTTTCATTACAGCGCATATCTGCTGTATGGGGCAGCATTGCTCCTGTTATCCCTCGTGCTCGTGTTCGGCCATACCGTATCCGGTAACGCCGGCTGGTTCGGCATCGGCGGCTTCGGGGTGCAGCCTTCGGAGTTCGCGAAAATCGCCACCATCCTTGCACTGGCGCGCTATCTGTCGGATCGGACGACAAGCTTACGTTCCTTACCGGATATCGGCAAGGCGATCGGCATTGTCGCATTGCCCTGGCTCCTCATCTTCATGCAGCCGGATTTCGGGACAGGATTGGTGTACTGGGTATTTTTTATTTCGATGCTGTTCTGGTCCGGAGCGGAGATGCTGCTGCTCATCGTCATGCTCTCACCGGTTCTCGTGGCGGTGCTGGCGATCATCGATCTGTGGTACTTCATACTTGCCACACTGGTCGTGGCAGGACTGTATTACATCGTGCGAAGGAACCTCGGTTTCGCGCTCATTTTCTTCGCCTTCAATCTTTCGATCGGTTTTGGTGTACAATACGCATACGAGCACCTACCTGCATATCAGAAGGCGCGCATTGCCGTATTCATTGACCCCTCACAAGCCCCGCTCTCGGCAGGGTGGAACGTCATACAGTCCAAAGTCGCGGTCGGCTCGGGAGGACTCTTCGGCAAAGGATACTTGCAGGGGACACAGACACAGCTCCGCTTCGTACCGGAGCAGTGGACCGATTTCATTTTCTGCGTTCCCGCAGAGGAATTCGGTTTCATTGGCGCCGTCATCATCCTCCTTCTCTATGGCCTCCTCTTTATCCGCGGTCTGGTTATAGCAAAGAATCTGGAATTGCGCTTTGCCAGCCTTGTTGTCGCCGGGCTGGTTGCCATGCTTGCCTTTCACGTGGTCGTGAGCATTGGCATGAGTCTTGGAACAATCCCCGTCATAGGCATCCCGCTCCCCTTCATGAGTTACGGCGGGTCCTTTTTCATCACATCCATGGTTGCTATCGGGATAATACTCCACGCCTGGATGTACAGAACAGGGATGGAGTAGACGACAGGCAGGTGTCGGAACGACGTACGTCATGTAGAAACTGCGAGCGAGGCAGGTACACCGTGCGACCCTCACCCGACAGAGGGTTTGCGTATCCTGTTCTTCCTCGGTACTTTAGTAAGATTACGGATGTGCAGGCACGTATGTCCGTCGTTATGCACCGATGCAGAGGATACACCACTTCTCAAATCGCCAGATCGTGACAATAATCCCGAATTCACAAGTGTTATACACACGCATCTCAGATTCAGAACGCCAGGTAACGGAGTATTATCATGCCTGAAGAACAGATCTCGTTAAAAGATCTCGAACAAGAAATGTCTATCGCAGCACCGCAGGAAACCGCGCGCATTGATTACGTGGGACTCGTCGGCGGCGGAGTCATGGGCCGTGGCCTCGCCCATACACTTTCCGCGCAGGGTCTGAACGTCCTCATCGTCGAGCGGGACGAGGAACGTGCACAACTGTGCCTCGACGGCCTCGCCGAAAATATGGATCGTGAAATCCAGCGTTGGAGCATGACGTCCAGTGAAAAACGCGCCCTGCTCAGCCGAATCAAAGTCACTACCGACATCACCGAAGTATCGCATACCGATTTTGTGATGGAAGTGGTGGATGAGCAATTCGATCTCAAGCAGGAATTACTCCTGAAACTCGACAAATTGTGTTCGCCGGGCACCATCATCGCGTCGAACACGTCCACACTCAGTCTCACGAGAATTGCCAAACCGGTTGTGCATCCGTCACGCATCATCGGCCTGCATTTTGCAAACCCGGTGCCGAAAACACCGCTCTGTGAAATCGTCCGCGCGTTCCAGACTTCGGACGAGACCTTCCGCCGGACCAGGGAGTTCATCAATTCCATCGGGAAGACGCCGGTCGAGGTGTACGAATATCCGGGCTTCATCACCACCCGCGTCATCATCCCGATGCTCAACGAAGCGATGTACGTGCTCATGGAGGGTGTTGCCAGCGCCGAAGATATTGACACAGCCATGCGGCTGGCCTACAATCTCCCGACAGGTCCTCTCGAGCTGGCGGATAGCATGGGACTCGAGGAGTTGCTCGCGTGGATGGAATCCATGTTCCAGGAGCTGGGCGACTCGAAATACCGCCCCTGCCCTCTTCTCAGAAGAAAGGTCCGCGAACAGAAATACGGACTGAAAAGCGGCGAAGGATTTTTCCGCTACGACGACGCAGGCAAACGAATTTCCGACACTCAGGCACAGGAGGCGTGATCATGAACATTCTCGTCGTCAATTGCGGCAGCTCTTCGATCAAATACCAGTTCATCGAAACAGAAACACAAACGCGCCTCGCCAAAGGTCTTGTGGACCGGATCGGTATGAGCGGTGCGGTGCTCACGAACACGCGGCACGATAACGACACGATCAAGCTGACCGGTGAAATCCTTGATCATGGTATGGCCATTGAATACGTTCTCGCCGTGTTGCTCAGTAAAAACCATGGCGTCATCAAGGATAAATCCGAAATCCATGCCGTCGGTCACCGCGTCGTGCACGGTGCCGAGGATTTCGCAGGTTCCGTGCTCATCACGGAGGATGTGCTCCGGTCTCTGCGCGACAACATCGAACTCGCCCCGCTGCACAACCCGCACAACATCCGCGGCATCATGGCCTGCAAGCAACATCTTGCCGATATTCCTCAAGTGGGCGTCTTCGATACGGCCTTTCATCAGTCCATGGAGCCACATGCGTTTCTGTACGGCATACCGTATGTGTTCTACAAGAAATACAAGATCAGGCGCTACGGCTTCCATGGTACTTCCCATTTCTTCGTCTCAAATCGGATGGCGACACTGATGGGCAAACCGATCAGTGAATTACGTCTCGTCACCTGCCATCTCGGCAATGGCTGCAGCATGGCGGCAGTGAATTGTGGCGTGAGCGTGGATACCACCATGGGTTTCACTCCGCTCGAAGGTCTCATCATGGGCAGCCGCAGCGGTGATCTCGATCCGCAGCTCATCCTGTATATCATGGGCAAGGAAGGGCTCTCCCTCAACGAGGCAACAACTCTCCTGAACAAGCACAGCGGTTTGATGGGCATTTCCGGTGTGAGCAGCGACATGCGCGAAATCGAACAGGAGAGCGAAAAGCTAAATGACCGCGCTCGTCTCGCCTTCGACATGTTCTGTTATCGCGTCACCAAGTATATTGGCGCGTATGCCGCCGCGATGGGCGGAATAGACGGAATCGTGTTCACCGGCGGCATCGGCGAAAACAGCATTCTCGTACGCGAGTACGTCTGCAGCAAACTGGCCTTCCTCGGCGTGGACTTCGATCCGGACGCGAACGCTTCAGGTCCGAAAGAACGCTTCATTACCGCCCCGAATTCCAGCACCGTCGTAGGTGTGGTGCCCACGAACGAGGAGCTTGTCATTGCGCTCGACACCATGGCCATCGTCAAAGGGGAATTACCTCCCTCGATGACAAACATGGCGCGCAATCAGGCACTGGAGCAGATCCATTGATGCATTCGCGGTGGTGGCCGGTAACCACATCGCGGACCAACGGAAACACGCCGTGAACATCGGCGGGCGACACATTCGCTCCATTCTCGTGATCAAGCTGCGGGCGATCGGCGACGTATTGCTTTCCACCATCGTCACTCCCAATCTCAGGCGCGCGTTTCCGGACGCGCGCATTGATTTTGTAACGGAACGGCCCGCTCAGGATATCATTACAGAGAATCCGTACATCGACGACGCCATCGTGTTTTCTCCGAAGAAGGACAGCAGCCTCCGTCTGTTCTCCCGCCTCTATCACGCCCGCTACGATCTCGTCTTTGACCTGTTCTGCAATCCCCGTTCCGCGCAGCTTACCTTCGCTACACGGGCTCCCGTACGCGTTGGGTATCCCTTCCGGGGCAGAGCATGGGCGTATAACGTGCATGTGGAAAGCAGAGCTGACAGGGTGCACAACACGCAGTTCAATCTCGACGCGCTTCGTGCGTTGGATATTCCCACCCCGGAGAGCAACCTGGTACTGCGTATTCCCGACGAGGTTCAATCATGGGCAGCCGGTTACATCAAGAATAGGAGAACACGCTCCGGACCCGTGATTGCGCTGAATTCCAGTGGGACATGGGAGAGCAAACGATGGGGCCTGAACCATTTCGCCGACCTCGCCGACATCCTCATCGATACGCTCGACGCGAACATCCTCCTCATGCACGGTCCGGGAGAGATGCCGGATGTCGAACACATTGCCTCCTCCATGCACAGGGAAGCTACCATTCCGCCTCCGACAACGCTCAAACAGCTTGCCGCCCTCTTTGCCTGCTGCGATGCGACGATCAGCAACGACTCCGGCCCCATGCATATATCCGCCGCGATCGGCACACCGACTCTCGGGATATTCGGTCCGACAAACCCCCTGCTGCAAGGTCCCGTAGGTCGGCACAGCAGGTGGATACGTCTGGAGGGGCTGGAATGCCTTGCATGCAACAAAACAATCTGCGACATTGGCAACATCTGTATGCGCGACCTGGGCGTGGATAGTGTGTATCAGGCATACCTTCACATGATGGATAAACGCGATGAATGTTGATTCTGTACTCCTCCGCCGTGTACTTGCTCCGATCCTCTTCCTGCTCGCCGTGCTCATTATCGCCTGCGACGACGCAGTCACGCCCGACGAGCCGCCGCGAATCAGCATCACCCAGCCCGCAGACAGCGCGCTCGTTACCGATAGCGTTGTGCGGATCACCACCGAAGTCATGGTCAAATGCGGGTGCAACAGCCATGTGGAATTTCGTATCGACGGTGAACATGTGTATTCCGATTATTTTCCTTTTTTTTCCTTCGATTGGAATACATTGGGCTATGAGAAAGGATGGCATAGCATAGCAACACGACTCGTCGTGCGTGATGTTGGTGAGGCATGGGACTCGATAGCGGTGTTCGTCTCACGGGGGGACAGTCTTCGCGAGGCCTCTTCAGACCATTTATAACGGGGTATGCCGATGTACCCTGCGCCCGCTGTAACCTTTCCTCCAGTTTCGTTGTTTATCTTGTTATGCGTCTGTTGATTCCGGGACGCAGCGACAACGAGAATCGGTAAACCATGCGACACGAAGATTACGATATTATCCACACGCTGCACGACCATGTCGAGGAGTTCATCCGCAGGCACGGAATCGAGCCGTGCGTGCTCGTCGTTTCTCCTGAGGCGTATCAATGGCTCCGTGCACTGCAGGACGCGGAAGGACAGGAAGACTTGCACGGAGTTCCGGAAATTGGAGACTGGCTCTTTCGCAGTGACAACGTGCTGCTGCGGGTAGAGATAGACGAGATGGCGGATAATTTTACGCTGCGCTTGCGATAGCACAAGAGTCACCGGCGCACTGCCGGCAACAGCGACTGGTCCCGGAAATGGAAAAAGCGCATTCCCTGTCGAGGGAATGCGCTTTTTCGCTTGACGAATACTGAAACGCTGTTATTCGATCTGGGCGCGCTTGACCGGAACTGATCCGAGGACGCTGGAGAGAGGTTTCCTCAGGGTGAAGGCATTTCCAAGCACGACGATACAGAGTCGGGAAGCATCGAATAATTCACGCGCCAGACCGTTTACATCCTCCGGTCTCATCTCGCGCAGACGGTCGGCGAAGGAAAACACCTCTTGTACCGGGCTGCCGTATACCGCAGCTTCCTTGAGAAGGCTCTGAAGATTGCGGTTCGAGGCAAACATCAGCGGACTGTCGCGAAGCAATTCTTCCCGTACACGATTGAGTTCTTCCACTGTTATGCCATCGGTGGCCAGTGCCTGCAATTCGTTTTTCACGAGAATGATCACACTGTCGGCGAGCACTGGCGAGGTCGATCCTGAGATGATGAGATACGAGCATTCCCGGGCGACGCCGATATTCGAAATGAAAGATGGGGACACCACATGTCTGCCCCACAGCGCGGAGCGGAGACGGGAATCGTTTCCCTCACCGAGAATGCGATTCAGCACGACCAGCGCGGGGAAACGGCGGTCCGACTGCGGTATTGCCGTTACGCCGAGGCGAAAGTACGCGAGATTGTGCACGGTGCTGGTGTCGTCGAGGATGATATTGCGGGAAGCGGCTTTCGTGATCGGGGTGATTGTGCCTCGCGGTGTTGCGCCTCGCTTCCATCCGCCGAAGCGTTCCGTCAGGACGGTGCGTACAAACGCCGGATCAAGGTCACCTGTCACCACCACCGTCGTGCGTTCCGGTGTGTAGCAGCGCTGATGAAATTCCCGGACCTGCTGCACCGTTATCGGATCGATCTCCGATTGCATGGGTTGCAGTCTTCTGCCGAGCACACTCGCCTCTCCGCAGAGCATGCCGATCAACTCTTTGGTTGCTTTGCTCCCCGCACCAAGCGTCTGATCCGGGAGTCTCGTACGGGACTCCGTTTTCAGAACCGCCAGCTCCTGCGCGTTGAAGGTGGGATTGATGAGCGCGTCGGCGGCGACATCCATCGAGGTGGAGAAATTCCTGTTCAGCGTCTTCACATACAACTGAGAGTAATCGTAATGCGTGTACGGCAGAAGCACTGTCGCCTGCTCGTGCAGGAAATCGTCCATCATCTGTCTTGTTCGTTTCTCGCTCCCTGCGAGCAGCAGTTGTGACGTCACGAAAGCGAGTCCCGATTCACCGCTGTGTTCGCAGGAAAGACCGGCATCAACAATAATGCTGATTTCCGCGATGGGAACATCATTTACCCTGGTGAGAAAATATCGCAGTCCGTTGGGTAAACTGTCCGATGCCACGGCGGGCACGGGAGTCACCACCTCGCCTTTTGCGGCCGGAATTGCGGAACGGCTTTGTGCGCAGAGCGGCTGCATTGCCGCCAGTTGCAGCACAACACCGAGAGAGAGCAAGATAAAGCGTTGCATTCTGTATGCGTGAGATATGATACTACTCATGAATTTCGATGGTGAGGAATGGATCCGTCTGCGATACATCCGCCAACAGCGTGGCCTTGTTGTTCCGGGCTGCGATACGGAACGCATTCCTGACATTTCCCGGCTTGACGATCACGACATCGTATTCGCCGTCAAGATCGAAGAAGTCCACCGTCCCTTCCGCTTTTCCCGTCGCGGGAAGCGTCAAATCGCCGGTTTTCAGTCCTTTGAGGGTGATCTCCATCGTGTTTCGCTTCTGCTTGTGGTCAATAGCGATGTGGTATTGAAAATGATGGAAATCCTCGGTGGTTCTGAACTGGAATCGGAGGCACTCCCGCTTTGCAGGAACATTCCAAGCCGCTCCAATTTCCAGGGAATACTCAATCGGACCTTTGTCAATTCGCGGAAACATAGAGCCTCCAACTCAATGGGAAGAGCCGGTGAAATGGGTGGTAATTTGGTCAAACGGTAGATCTGTCTGTGAACCGTCGGCCATATTTTTGAGCACGGCGGTTTTGCGGGCCAGCTCGGCTTCACCAACGATAAGGACCGACCGGGCGCCGCCCCGATTCGCCTCGCGCATCTGGGCTTTCATGCTCCGTGCGGCGTAGTCGAGATCCACAGCGAGATTCAACGAACGCAGCGTCACCGCGGTTTCGAACGCCCACGACCGGCTTTCGTTGTCCAGGGCAACGATGTACACATCCGGTTGCGGTGCCGGAAACGGAAACGCCATTTTTTCCATCACCATCAGGAGTCGTTCAATTCCTGATGCGAAACCCACGGAGGGCGTCGGCTTGCCGCCGAGTTGCTCCACGAGCGCATCGTAGCGCCCTCCCCCGCCGAGCGCATCCTGGGAGCCAAGATCGGAGCTGACAAATTCAAACGCGGTGCGGGTGTAATAGTCAAGTCCGCGCACGAGGCGTGGGTCAATGGTATACGCGATACCGAGTTTTGTGAGGAGTGCGGTGACCGCTTCGAAATGTTCCTGGCATTCCGGCGACAGGTAGTCGAGAATCACCGGTGCGTCCGCGGTGGCTTCGCGATCACCTTCGTCTTTGGAATCGAGCACGCGCATCGGATTGCTCTCGGTACGCCGCTGACTTTCGGGCGTCAGGCGGTCGTAGACGCCTCGGAGGTACGCCTGCAGTGCCTCGCGATATTGCGGCCGGCAAGAGGCGTCACCAACGGAATTCAGCTTCAGGGTATAACCTATTCCGAGACGTCGGTAGATTTCCGCAGCCATCGCAATGATTTCCGCGTCACACACAGGTGAAGGCAGCCCTATACACTCGAAACCGAACTGATGGAACTGCCTGAATCTACCAGCCTGCGGACGCTCCTGCCGAAACATCGGCCCGATATAGTACAGGCGATTCAGCGCGGATTGCTCTCCCATGTTATGCTGGATAAACGCCCGGATGACGGGAGCGGTCATTTCCGGCCGCAGCGTCAGACTGCTGCCGCCCTTATCGAGAAAGGTGTACATCTCCTTTCCGACAATATCGGTTTCTTCGCCGATACCACGCGTAAACACCGCGGTATCCTCGAACACCGGTGTCCGAATTTCACCATAGCAGTATTTCGCCATTACATCCCGAATAACCTGCTCGACGAAATTCCATGCGACGGTGTCAGCAGGAAGGAGATCGCGTGTGCCCTTGACATTTTTGTACATAGCCATGATCTGTTTCTCTGGTTGGGACGAAAAAGGCACGCTTGATGCATGCCTTTTCCTGAATCCATGGGTGGCCGTAGCCGGATTACACGTCGAGATAATTCATTTCCTCGTCCTTGAGGACGGTGAGGATCTCTGCGGAACTGCCGGCCTGCAACAACTTCGAGCGTAACTCTTCCTTGTTCATGAGTCGGGAGATTCGGCTGAGCAGCTTGATATGCGCGCCCACAAGACTATCCTTGCCGATGAGCAGGAAGAGGAGACGAACGGGCTCATGATCGAGTGACTGATAGTCGATTGCTTTTTCCGTCACGCCAAAGGCGGCGACGATGTCCGTTACTGCATCGGTTTTACCATGAGGGATGGCAAATCCTTTGCCGACACCTGTGGACATGATTTTTTCGCGTTCGAAAATCGCCTGGCGAACCTTCTCAAGGTCCTTGATTTTCTGGGATTTCGCGGCAAGATCAATGATCGCATTGATCACATCTTCCTTGGTGTCGCCGGGAATGTTGACCTTGATCAGATCTTCGGTAAGAATGCTGGTGATTTTCATTGTCATTTCTGATTGAACGAATGAGGTTCCATAGCCCGTAAATTACGGATTATCCCGCCATCGAACAACTTTCTCCTCATAGTCGCGCGCAAGAGCCTCCGCGCGGTCACGCGCCTCCGCCTCGACGAAGATGTAGAACTCCTCATGTTCCTTGCTGGGTAAAAGCAGCACCCACGCAGCACCGTCGAAGAGAATTTTTATCCCGTCAATGAGTTCGCGTCGATGTGCCTCCGATTCGTGCATCGCGTAGCGCATGACCTTCCCCTTGTCCTGCCAACGGCACGGAACAACAAGGTCGATGCGATGATAGCGGGGGATGTCCGCGTCGATGTCGCCAAGACGTTTCCCGGTGACCGCCATCATCTCGAGGATTTTCGCGACACTGAACATGGCGTCCGTCGCGAAAAGAAATTCCGGGAAAATGAAACCGCCCTTCGTGCCCGCAACATATCCGATTTCCGGATCCTTCAAAACTGCATTCATCATGCCGCCGTGCGTATTCGGTGTCCGGATGAGTTCCACACCGTATTCAGCCGCGATAACGTCCATTTCGCCGCTGGCGGCGACCGGACAGGCAATTTTCTTCAGAGGGGTGCCCAGCTGACGGCGACTTTCGAGGTAGAATTTCGTCACGATGGACATCAGTCGTTCCTCGGGGATGAAATTCCCTCTCTCGTCGGCCGCGAACACCTTCTCTCCACCAGCGTCAAGCAATACCCCGATGTCGCAGGAGAGCGAACGCACGATATTCGAGACGTTCGTGCAGGCGGCGTTGAATTCCTCCTTGTTCCGGGTCAGACGCGTGCGGTCGATATAGGCATTGAGAGAAATCACCTGTGCGCCAAGCTTGGAGAGGATATTCGGGAAGATCGATGAGGTGATACCGTAGCTGTAATCAATCACGACGCTGAAGCTCTTGCTGGCGATGAGTGCATGGTCAATCTCGGAGAGAAAGCGTTCGCGGTAGGTCTCCGTTGTGCGTTCCGGGAAATACAGTGAACCGATGCTGTCATACCCTGCACGTTTGAAGTCCTCCGAAAAGAACTGCCGCTCGATGGCTTTGCTGCGCTTGGACGCAAGGTCCTGTCCGTCTGCGTCGAAGAGGATGATGTCCATCGATTTCTTATCGAAAGGCGATTTCCTGACATGAAAACCAGCCGCATAGCGTCCGCTGCGGAGGATCTGTCGCATCATGGGTATGGAGGTGCTTTGCATGTCATGCACATTGACGCCGGACGACATCAGCCCGCACGCGATGGCGCGCTTCATCATGCGTGAAGCATTGTCCGGATCGCGGCTGGCGAGAATCTGCGTGCCGTCGCCAAGCATGGCGCCGATGGAGGCTCCGAGTTTGGCTCCGAATTCCGGATTCATCTCGATGTTGGCGCTGCCGGTGATCCTTGCGTCGGTGAACAGTTCGCGAAGCCACTTGTCTTCCCAGACCAGGCTCTTGGTCAGCACAGCTCCGTCCTGCACGATTTTCTCCGGCCAGAGCTTGATGTTGGACAGTAATGTGGCACCTTGGCCGATGTTACAGCGATCACTGATGAACACATTATCCGACACCGTGACGCCGGCGTTCAACGTGCTGTGAAAACCCACCACGGAATTCGAAACTTGTACCGAATCCTCGATGATGCAGCCATCCCAGATGATGGAGTTCAGAATGACAGCTCCGTCGTGCACCGTCACATTATTGCCGATGACGGAATTGATGATTCTCGCAGAATCGGCAACACGGGCTCCACGTCCGATCACAACGCTGCCGCTCCAGTGTGCGGTGTCTGCGGGAACGGTACTACCCTCGCCCACCCATACATTCCCGTTGCGTGTGCCATCGATATTGACAGTCACCCGGCCGGAAAGGGAATCCATGGATGCTTCATGATACTCGTCCAGCGTCCCCACATCGCGCCAATACCCTTCGGCAATGTATCCGCACAACTTCTTCCCCTCGAGCATCATCTGCGGAAAGAGGTTCTTGCTGAAATCGAAATCCTCCTTATACGGGATCATATCGAGGATGTGATTTTCGAGGATATAGATGCCGGTGTTGATCGTATCGCTGAACACTTCTCCCCAACTCGGTTTTTCAAGGAAGCGGGTGATATTTCCCTGCTCGTCCACGATGACGACACCGAATTGCAATGGATTCGGAACACGCGTCAGGACCAGAGTGGCATCCGCTCCTTTTTCTTCATGAAAGCGTATTGCCGCCGTAAGATCGAAATCGGTGAGGACGTCGCCGCTGATGATGATGATGCGATCTTTGCCGATTTTTTCCAGCGCGTTCCGTACGCTGCCGGCGGTTCCGAAATCCGCTTCGGCCTGCATGTACTGCATGGTTATACCGAAGTCACTTCCTTCTCCAAAGAAGTTCTTTATCACGGCGGGATGATAGTACAGCAACGAAATGATGTCGTTGAAGCCATGCGTGCGGAGCAGATCGACGATGTGCAGCATCATCGGTCGGTTAGCCATCGGCACCATGGGTTTGGGGATGTTGCAGGTGAGGGGGCGCAGTCGAGTCCCGAATCCGCCCGCCATGATCACAGCTTTCATGGATGTGTCGTGTTAGTTTGTAGGGCCCTGTCTTGTCCGAAATTACGAAACCGGACGGGGGGAAACAAACCGGACACGCAGTAACCCATTTTTCCGGACATCGGCGCGTGTATTTTCGGGCGATGTGTTCCGCGAAAAACACCAGCATCGGCGTGACGGCGGTCATGCCGCAGCCCGCAGCATGAGCGGGAAAAACCGGAATGCGAAAGACAGCAGGTTTCTTCCGACGTCATGGCCGGCGGAACATGTGTCAGAACGGCTGTGGCGGCAAATTTGTGAAATCTACTTTTATCTCGATATCCCCGACGAAGCGCCCGGAACCCAGATCAACAGGAGTAGGAGTGTTGACGTCACCCGACGCGGTATACACCCCCACCACGCGCCAGTCCTGGAAAAGATTGGCTCCGAATTGTTGGGCCGCGACGATATACGCAAAGCGACCTTTCAAACCGTCGAGCACGATGCGCCAGGATTGCGGCGTTGTACCAAAGGCCAATTGCTCCGAGAACAAAGCCGTACCACCGAGTACTTCGGTAAGAATATCGACGGGGGGATAATTCCTGAACGCCACGATACGAAGATCCCGAACACTGTCCGCAGGCGGCCATGGGGACGTGACGGTCAGCGTCCCTCCGAGTCCGGGCGTCTGCGTATCGATTGGGTCGGGTGCCAGGCCCTCGTCGCATCCTGAGAGAAAGCACAAGGATAGCAGCGCTATGAAAAAATGCTTCCGCATGGCGACGTCACTTCACTATTGCCCCATTGGCAATGTCCGTTTCCGGAGTCACGAGTATGGGCCCCTCGGAATCGTTCGATGCGGCGAGCAGCATGCCCTGTGATTCGATGCCGAACAGCTTCGCGGGCTTCAGATTGGCGACGATCACGATGGCCTTTCCTTTCAGGTCCTCCGGAGCATAGCGCATCGCTATGCCGGCGACAATCTGGCGCGTCTCGCTTCCGATATCCACCGTCAGCTTCACGAGCTTGGAGGACTTGGGCACCGCTTCAGCCCCGACGATGCGTCCCGTCCGCAGATCGAGCTTCATCACATCGTCAATGCTGATCTGTTCCTTCAGGGGCGGGTACTGCACATCGCTCTCACCGCTCATGACGCCGAGCTTTGCTGTTTCCGCGTCAATGGCCGCGTCGTCGATTTTTTCAAAAAGGATGCTCTTCTCGCCCAGTTGATGTCCGGCCGGGAGCCTCTGCGTACGCGGGGCATCCCATTGTACGGGTACCACATCTTCAAGAAGCATGATCCGATGCATCGCCGCGGCGGTGAACGGAAGCACGGGCTCGATGTACACGCGCAGCGCGTACATCACTTGCAGGCAGCAGTTGAGCGTCGTAGCACACACTGACCGGTCGCTCTTGATCGTCTTCCACGGCTCCTGGTCGTTGAAATATTTGTTGGCCGCACGCGCCAGGTTCATCATCGCTGTAACACCGTCGCGGAAGCGGAATTTCTCAAAGGCCTCGGCCACTGAGTCGGCCGTGCGGTCGATTTCGGAGAGGAAAGCTCTGTCAGCCTCGCTCAAGGCGCCCGGCTCCGGAACGCGGTTCTCAAAGTATTTGTCCGCGAAATGCAGTGTGCGGTTGACGAAGTTTCCAAGGATGTCGGCGAGCTCGTTGTTGTTGCGCGCCTGAAAATCCTTCCAGTAAAAATCGCTGTCCCGCGATTCCGGCATGTTCATGGCGAGGGTGTAACGGAGAGGATCCGCAGGCCAGGTGTCCAGAAACTCGTTCAGCTCGATGGACCAGTTCATGCTCTTCGAGAATTTCTTTCCTTCGAGATTCAGAAATTCGTTTGCGGGAACATTGTCCGGAAGCACATGGCCGCCCTTTGCCATGATCATCGCTGGAAACATCAGGCAGTGAAACACGATGTTGTCCTTGCCGATGAAGGCCACGTAGCGCGTCTCCTCGTCCTGCCAGTACTGTTTCCATGCATCGGGCTGCCCCATGCGCACGGCCCATTCCTTCGTCGAGCTGATATACCCGAGCACCGCGTCGAACCAGACGTAGATGACTTTACCCTGCTCTTCCTCGCCCGGAACACTGACGCCCCAGGTGAGATCGCGCGTGATGGGACGATCGCCGAGACCGGCCTTCAGCCAGCTGCGCACCTGCTGCAGCACATTGTCCTTCCAGTCGCCCGCGTGCGATTCGACGTATTGCTCAAGTCGCGTCTGAAATGCTCCGAGCGGGAAGTTCCAGTGCGTGGACTCGCGCACAACTGGCGTCGCATCGCTGAGCAAACTGCGTGGATGGAGCAACTCGGTCTGATCGTAGTATTTGCTGCAGTTCTCGCATTGATCCCCGTAGGCGCGGTCGTAGCCGCAATGAGGGCAGGTCCCCGTCACGAAACGATCGGGTAAAAACATGCCTGCATCGGGATCGAAGAGCTGCATTTCTGAGCTCTGCCGAATGAGGCCCTTCTCCTTCAAGTCACTGAACCACTCCCGGGCCGTCTCGTGATGCACCGGCAGCGAGGTACGGGAGTAGTTGTCGAAGCTGATACCGCAGCGCGAAAACGCCCGCGCGTTCAGCTCATGATAGCGGTCAATAATTTCCTGAGGCGAAACCCCCTCTTTCTTCGCGGAAATCAGAATACTGACGCCGTGTTCATCGGACCCACAGATGTACAGGACGTCGGTGCCTTTGAGCCGATGGTAACGCACGTACATATCGGCTGGCAGGTACGCACCGGCAAGGTGACCGAAATGGATGGAACCGTTGGCATAGGGAAGCGCGGAGGTGACGAGTAAACGTTTCATGAATGTATGCATGAGAAATGGTGGCCGTATGCAGCGTGCCGAAGCGCTGTAGCGAGCAAAGCAATGCAGTATAACACATCTTTGCGAATCGGTGCAAAACGGCAAGAGTCAGGAACGGACGAACAGAATCCGCTGGGCTCCCGTCAAGTCTTCCGACAGTGTCCGACGCGAGGCGATCAATCTGCGGCGGCAGTGTCGCCGCCCGGGAATGCCTCGAGCGGATTAAACCTATAACTGGCGCGCATTGTCCTACCGGAGTTGTGTGTTTTGAGATATTCCGGAGCCCGTAATGAATACACATCGCGTGTTGTCCGCAATTCTGGTCCTGTGTGCCCTGCTTCTCGTTATTGCATGCTCCACTGACGAAGCCATGGAAGAGGAATTACGGCCGCGCCGGGGCGGCGATCCTGCAGAAGTATTCAGGCGCCTGGACAGCGACGGCGATGGTGTGCTGACACGGGAAGAATTTCGTGCGATACCCGCAAGAAACCGCACACCGGACGAAATATTTACGCGTCTCGATCGTGACGGAAACGGTGCTCTCTCTCAATCCGAATTCATGGAAGCCCGGCAAGGACGGCAGGATGGTTCACGCGGCGGAAGCGATCGTTAGCATCGCGGATGTACAAGTCAATCGTGGATTCAGTAATTTCCGATGTATGAACGATACCCCCGATGACGATCTCGTTCTGGCCTGCCGCGACGGCGACAGACGCGCATTCAACGAACTGGTGCGTCGCTACCAAAAGCGCGTATTTCACGTGGTGCAGGGCATCGTCCGCAACGGCGATGATGCGCTCGACATCACACAAGACGTGTTCATACGGGCGTGGAAAGGATTGGACCGTTTTCAGGGGCAGGCGAAGGTGTTCACCTGGCTGTATCGCATCGCGGTGAATCTCAGTCTCAATCACCTGCGCAGCGCATGGTTCCGCTCGTTTCTGCCGGTCGGAGACAATCATGAGCGTATCGGTTCCGACGAGACTGATGCGCACACAAAGCTGGAGCAGGACGAAGCCCGACGGGCCGTCAACAACGCCATCGAGGCCCTTCCGCCAAAACAACGGGCAGTGTTCGTGCTCCGGTACTACGAAGAATTGCCGTACGAGGAAATCGCAGGTATACTGAAAACCTCCGTCGGCGGACTCAAGGCAAACTATCACCACGCAGTGAAGAAAATCGAGGAGCATGTGCGTCATGCATTGTCGTAACATCAAACCCCTGCTGCCGGATCACGCCAACGGCGCCGTCAGCGCCTCCGAGGCCGAAGCCGTGCGTTCTCATACTGAGCACTGCCCCGACTGTGCCGCAGAGCTTGCTCGATATCAGGGACTGTTCGCGGGTCCCCTGTCACGTGAAGCACGCGCGTCGCACGTGGACTGGTCCGCGTTCGGCGTACGTCTCAACGAGCGCCTCGACGGTGAAGAGCGAAAAACATCATTCCTGATGAGGCCCGCGGCAGCCATTCCCGCAGTCGCGTTGCTGATCGTGGGCGCACTCAGTGTGTACTTCTTCGGCGTGCCGGTGCTCGGACCGAACTCCTCACAGTCCTTGTACAGCGACATCGAGCGTTCACTGGGCGAAGAAGTCCTGCGCACGTTTCCTTTCGAAACGCTGGATGACATCGTTGTGAGCACCGGGAGCGACGCTGGCCTCTCCGCTGTTCCACTGAACTCCGGGATGTTGGACTCAGACGTGGTTGATGAAATTTTCGCAGACGCTCTCGGTGACAGCCACATAGCCGCAGCGGACTCCTGGCTTGCGTCCGAGCCGGATCTCCTCTCCTCCCTCACTTCGGACGAAGCGGAGCAAATTATCATTGAACTGCAATCGAAGACATTTTTGGAGCATTGAGGTCATCATGTCACGCAGAATCACCCTATCCGGTCTCATCATTTTCTACGCGGCGCTCACTCTCACCGCGCTGCCACTCGCGGCGCAGGACGGCCCGGACGACGAAGAGGGGCGCCGCAGAGTCGAAGATCTCAGGCGCGTGAAGCTCATTGAAGCGCTCGATCTCAACGAGGAGCAATCGGTGCGGCTTCTCACGCGCGAAAAGGACTTCCGCGAAAAGGAGCGCCAGGCGCAGGAGCGCCGCAAGACGCTGTTTAAAACACTCGAAAGCAAAATCGAGGAGAAAGCCTCCGACGAAGTGCTACGCGAGCACATTCTGAAACTGCACGAAAGCGGTCTCGAAATGCAGAACCTGCGGCGCGATTACCTGTTCTCCCTCGGCGACATACTGAGCATGCAGCAGATCGCACGTATGGTCGTTTTCGAGCAGCGCTTCATGCAGGAGGTGCGCACGCTCATACAGCGCTACCGGAAGGGCGGACGACCGGGACGGTGAGGAGATGCCATGGGCCTGAAAGTGCCTCTCCCTCCGAGGGCCGGCCCATCCTGGCTCCGTTGTTGATCGACACCGCCTGACTCCATCACCACAACTGCGCAAGTCCGGACCCATTGCCTGTAGCTTACCGTGGCGCATCGCAGCAATCATCCCCGGATATTCCTGTTCATCTTCAGTGTCATGGGTCAATCGGAGCGTTGGATGAACGACCACCTGCGACGCAAATGACCTTTTACGAACGGAGTGCCGGGCAGCACTTCCAAGACCGATTCAGATCGATCTCCAGATTCGCCCATCACGTTTCAGCTTCTCGCACATTCATCAGCAAGAAATGACCACGCACTGCCTCTCGGAAGCAGCGACCACGCATGGATACGCATCCCATCGTCGGACAGAAGCGGGTCAATCTCTCGTTTCACTCCCCACATTGACTTTCACCGACATTCTTCGTAAATAACGGCATCGAAGTTCGAATTCAGCCGATTTCGTGATCACGCCGTGCTTCATATACACGCACACCTCACGCTTGTTCACGTGTTTAGGAGAAAGAGGAAATGAAATCCATTATCGCGCTGTTCATCATTATTCTCGGGGGGGGGGGTAATCCTTCCAACTCAACAATTATTCGCACAAGCGGTTGATACCACCGTCGTGGCTATACTCTGTGTGCAATTCGCCGACAAGGATACCGTGATCGACTCACGTGGAGGTGTAGGACTGTCGCCGCCGCCCGCTCTCGACGTCATTGAAAACAAGTACCGCTACGAAGCGTTCTGGGATATCATCTTCCAGCCAACGGACAGCGTGAAACATCCGGAGTCGGACTTCCCGCTCACCTATGCGCGGGGTAACCGGGGCTTTTTCCAGTACGGCAGCCTGCGCAGATACATCGAGGACAACAGTTACGGACTCCACACCGTTGTACCGTATCGCGCATGGAGCGCTTCGAGCGGCCTGATCAACACCGTAACGCCGGACAGCAGCGGAGATCCGAAGCGCGCGATCGTCAACTGGCTGACAGTACCAAAAGTCAAGATGATTGAAGGTGACAGCGGCAAAATAAAAGCAAACTTTGAGAGTCCCTACACACTTGCCGACAGCGCAATACTTGCCGCCAAGGAAGCACGAGTAATTGCCTGGGATAGCATCGATGTCGTTATCATCTACTATGCCGGCTTGAACGCGTTCGGGTACTCAAAAGCCGGGACGTTCAGGGATTCGGAAGACACGATTCAGTATGCCATTTCAAGCGAACGATACGGGGTCGATGGTGATGCAAACGCCTTTTGCTTCATCTATCCACGCGTGGTGTTTCACGAGTTTCTCCATGCCGCGTTTGGGGCTCAGGACTTACACTACAAGAACATCAAGCCATATTGCGTTGGTGTTGGCCATTTTTCGATCATGGGTGACAGTTCTCCTCTCGCCGCTTACACTCCGGAAATGCTCGATCCCTGGCACAAACTCCGGATGGGCTGGCTGCGCTACTACGTTCCGGATGCGTTGAAGGACACACTGAACCTCATTACCCCGATCGATACAACGAACTTTTATCTCCCCGTGGTTTCCGAACCCTACAATGGAGGACCTCCTTACGTTCTTGTGATCCCATTTCGCATGCATCCGGATGTCGATGGATGGAATCGATCGGCACGTCGCTACCTTATCGTAGAAAATCGACGGGCCGTCGGCTGGGATCGCGTGGTGGCTGTGGACGAGATGGATAAAAATTCTCCGACCTACGGGCAAATACGGGGTACTTGTGGTTTTTTGATATGGACGAGTGCGCTTGACCGATGGATCGAGGGGTGGGTGTACGATGCCGACGGGGATTTTCGTACGTGGCAAAGCACAGAACTGTACGGTGAACCCGAGGATGTGTACGATGGCTCACCAGGCCGGAACGTATTTTCGCTCTGGTCCGAACCCAACGTGTTCTCCTGGCCAGAGCCGAATGAGGGAGTTAGATTGAAAAATGAAGATCAGCGTAACGTGTACATCGAATTCCCACCCTACGTGGATTCCAGCAACATTAATCCGATTTCTCGACTCGTAATTGATCGCTTCGTCCCCGCCGCGCATACGTACGGGGATTTTGTTGAGGAAGACGTTTCTCCGACCAAGTACGCGGCGCAGAAGAAAATCCATCTGCACGACACTCTGACTCTCGCCATGTTCCGCGCGGACGGCAAGACCTATGTCATGAGCGGAAAGGATGTTGACGATCTTCGTGATGTTGCCTGCCTCAATTATGCCATTGCCGCCTCTGACACGCTGATGGATAACTCGGCGTTGACGTTTTATCCCAATCCGGCTCTACCTTCGAAATGGAGCATGAATTATGTTTGGCAGCAGGAAACCGAGGGTGGATACTTCACCAGGGTGGAGTACGCTGATGCAGCTTTGTCGTCGGTAAAACAGCAATACCGAAAAACCTGGGGCCCCTTCCAGCAGCAACCCCGTCCCGTGATAGCGAGCAGGGGGCAGTTTGGTGTGCTTGCCTTCGCCGGTGACGACGGCATATACTCAAGCACATCCACAAATGCGGGCATGACCTGGTCCGAACCCGCGCTTGTGCCCGGCTCGCAGGCCGGCAGTGGCATCCCCTGCATTCTGATGGACAGCGAGGCGCGCGGAGATAGCGCCTGGTTGCTCGCTTTCGTGAATCGTTTAAATCTGAAGGATGAAACCTGGCTTCACCGAAGTTCGACGAATCAAACAGTAAGACTTTCCGATAACAATCAGAGCGCCTGCGCCAATCCCAACGCCTCGCGCCTCGGAGACAAGCTCTCCGTGGTATATCAGTATCATGATACCAAGCGCGATCGCAACCACATTGCGCGCATAGAAGTCGATCTCTCGAAAACCGACCCGCCGAATGATCGAGATGCGTTTGGACTATTGATGCAAAAAGATGACGATGTCAACCGAGATCCCGCACTCATCTACACGGATACTTCCGATGCCCGGAAATCTCTTCTGTACTGGGTATTCAACAAAGGCGAGAAGTTGCTCTCAGCAGCGACCTACGAACAGAACGACAGTCTCAACGGCTGGTATCGCGGTATTGAAGGAGCGTTGAGCAGCAAGCCGACCTCGTATCCGCATCTGCTCCTCCACGAGCCGGGCAATCCGAAGTTGGTGGTCTCCCGCACAGGTTCCTCCTATGGCATGCAACTGCTAGCCGACAGCACCCCTGCCGTCGTGGTGATGACGCGGAATGAGGATCTCGACGCCAACCCGGCACTGCTCCGCCTCGCTACGCAGCTCGGGATGATGTTTCGTGACGCTGGCGGCGATCACTTGATGCATGCGCGATGGCGTACACCCGTCGTTGTACGAGTGGCCGACACCATCGCTATAGTCCATTACGATTATGGCGCCACAAAGAATTTTGCAAGCGCCGTCATGGACTCGCTCACCCGGACACGGGTCTTCAACATGACGGACGAGGATGTTGCCGTATTCGCGCTCGATCTTTCGATGTCGCAAACCGCACCAGATACTATAATTTTTGAATCACAGCTTGTGGATGCCGTGTCCGGTCAGAGTATCTCGGGCAGCGGCGAGATGCGGATAGCACCAAGGACTGGCGATACGACGGTGTATATCGGTCTGGAACTGCCGAACGGGGATCCTCCCACGGATTGCTTCATCGTGACATCCATGGCCCGGGGGTACTATCAGCCGGGCGAGCTGCCGCGTCTCGACCTAACTCGTTACATGCTGTACAGCACCGAAACCATGCCGAAGCGGAACTCGTGGGCCTCGCGCGTGTTGCCCCAAACCGGGAGCATACAAACATACCCGCAACCCACCCGCGATGAACTGCGTTTTGTCGTAGAAGGAGCAGTGCCGGAGGCAAGCCGGGCGCAACTCTTCGACTTGCTCGGCCGCCGCGTAGCCGAGGCGCCGTTGCTGTACAACGGCCGCAATTCACACGGGAGCATGAAACTAGAGGGACTTGTACCCGGGATGTATATACTGACCGTGCCGGCGCCAGAAGGTGTGCGTACCACGAAAGTTCTGGTGGCGAGATGAAATCAGTGACAACACCAGAATGGGGGCGGAGAGTGACTTCGTCCCTCCCGATCATTTTTGTGATCGTGTGCACTCTATTTTCCTCCACAGCACTCGCCCAGACCCGTTACTGGGAGGTATTGACCCTGTTCGGAGGCAAGGGCGATGCTACAGTGGTAAAAGTAATGCTGTATGACACGAAACGTGATCAAGTAATCATTGCCGGTAGTACAGAGGAGCGCGATCTGCCGGTAACGCCGGATGCTATCAAAACCCAATTCACGGACGGGATGGATGGGTATATCGCAGTGTTCAACGCAGATTGCAGCGAGTTGATCTATTGCAGCTACATAGGTGGCATGCGCTTCGATGGCGTTGCGGATATTATCAGGCTCGATGAGGATCGCTTGCTGGTAGCGGTAAACACACCGTCGAGAGACCTCCCCGTAACCGGGACGGCATGGTCAGCTGTTCCTCCATCTGGCTCTGATGATTTTGTCTGGCTTGCCGTGTTGTCGCTCGAAAGTTTTGAGCTGCTGCACGCGGGGTATTTCGGAGGAAACACCTTCGATGCAATCGCAAAGGTGATACGGATGAGGAATGGAGACATTGTGATGACGGGTTGGACCGAATCCACCGACTTGCCCGTCACACCGGATGCGTTCCAGAGCCGGAAATTGGGCCGCCCGGATCACGGGGATGCCTGGATCGCCGTCTTCGACACAGCGTTGGTACTGACGTTTTGCAGCTATCATGGCGGTGCCGGAGATTACGACAATGCCGAGGGTGCTTTGACGGAAACGGAGGACTATATCGTCTTCACCGGCTGGACATGGTCACCGGACCTGCCGGTGACTGAGAACGCGTATCAAAAAACCTTCGCCGATGGCGGTCGGGGTTGGTGGGACGCATATCTGACCATTATCTCGAAAGAGGACAAACGGAACGTCTACACGACATATCTGGGAGGGTCAGACTCGGAGGGCATAGGGGACATCATTGTTGCAGATGATGATCGCATCGTCCTTATGGGCGCGACGAGTTCGCCGGATTTTCCCGTCACACCGGACGCGTGGCAGTCCGTCCTGAATGAATCATCGGGGAAGGGTGCCAGCAATATAATCGTGGCCGTTTTCTCTTTGCGCGACATGCGCTTTGAGCACGTCACCTTTATCGGCGGAGGTGGTGGGGATGGCGCCAACGCGGGCATCTACGATCAGGACCGCGACGCTGTGCGAATACTTGCGACGAGTGGCTCCACTGAATTCCCCTTTCTGCAACCCAAACCTTCGAATATGCCTGACCGGGGTGTACTGCTTGACTTCGATGTGAGTTCGGGTACGCCTATCGGCGCCATTCCGGTATTGGATTTGCGTGTTTCTTACATGCGCAAACTTATCACCACTACTTCGGGCAGAATGCTGTTTACAGGAACTATGGGATACGACGCTAAAGTCGATACCTTACCCGTACGCAGCACTGCGCACAGGTCTGTCATCACCGGGATAAGAGACGTCTTCATCGGCGAAATATACAACAAGCCCGTGAGCTTGGAGGCGCTGGCGGATCCCGACAACGTCTCCGGCACGCTACGTATACTCAACAATCCCGCAAGCAACGAACTGCGCTTCGTGATTGAGGGTGCAGTGCCGGAGGCAAGCCGGGCGCAACTGTACGACCTGCTCGGCCGTCGCGTGGCCGAGGCGCCACTGCTGTACAACGGCCGCAATGCGCATGGGAGCATGCAGATCCAGGGGCTTGCGCCGGGTCTGTACCTGCTTGCCATACCGGGAGCGGACGGCGTGCGCTCGGCGAAAGTGATGGTGACGAAGTGACACTGCACAACGGAAGGCGGTTTTTAGACCCATTCACCAGTCAGCCACCTACCCGCCATCCGCATTATCCTGATCCTTGACTACTGTACGGACGAAACCACCAATCTCTTGCGGCAGAGTACAAAAATAGGACATTCATCCCCACTTCGTGAGCAAACCCCTCAGCATCCCGCAGTCTGAGACGCCGTTGAAGTTGCACAGCGGGATACGCGCGGTTTCGGCACGTTCGGCCCTCCGCATGATGCAGAAGCCACCGGTCAAGTACTCCGAAAACTTCAGAAATTTCGGCCGATTCGCGCTTCCGCATTGCGCCTTACATTTCGCGCACATAGGAAAAGTGCTCCCTGACCCGTAATTTTTGAGAATGAAGCAGATTGCACAACATATCAAATCAGGCGCGATGAATGTCGCGGACGTCCCTGCCCCGGCGCTCGGCAGGGGTATGATTCTCGTCAAAAATTACTTCTCCGTCATCAGCGCCGGAACGGAGAAAACCTCGGTGGACTCTCGGAAATCCTCGATGTTGCAGCGGGCGAAAAGTCAGCCAGAGGAGGTTCGCAAGGTTGTAGACGAGATGCGCCGCAACGGTTTTTCCAAAACCTACAAGCGCATCATGAGCAAGCTGGACTCCAGCGCGGCGCTGGGCTACAGCACCGCAGGCGTGGTGCTGGCCGTCGAAGAAGGAGTGCAGGACATAGAAGTCGGCGATACAGTCGCCTGCGCGGGCGCCGAATACGCGGTACACAGCGATGTTATCGCCGTACCGAGAAATCTCGTCGCGAAAATTCCCGACGGGGTTTCCATGGAGACGGCGGCGTACACCACCATCGCCGCAATCGCTCTGCAGGGCGTGCGGCAGACGGCTCCCTCACTCGGCGAAACAGTGGTCGTCATCGGCCTCGGTCTGCTCGGGCAGTTTACCGTGCAATTCCTGAAAGCCAATGGCTGTACGGTGATCGGCGTAGATCTTGATCCCGCCGCCGTGGCACTGGCCTTGCGCTCCGGTGCCGACGCCGCCCTGCATCGCCATGACGATCCTGTCGAGTCCGTGGTGGCCTCCCTCAGCGGCGGGCACGGGGCCGACGCAGTGATAATCACGGCGGGGACCAGCAGCAACGATCCCATCGAACTGAGCGGCCGCATTACCCGGGAAAAAGGTCGGGTCGTTGTCGTAGGCGCGGCCCCGATGAATATTCCTCGTGGTCCGTATTACATGAAGGAAATTGACATTCGCATTTCACGCTCCTACGGTCCGGGGCGTTACGACAGGGACTACGAGGCAGAAGGCCTCGATTATCCGATCAGCTACGTGCGCTGGACGGAGAACAGAAACATGCAGGCCTACCTGCAACTCGCGCGGCAGGGCGCAGTGAATACCGACCTGCTCACCACGCATCGCTTTCCGGTGGAGCAAGCCCTCAATGCCTATGCGCTTATCGAAGGCGAGAAGACGGAGCCCTATGTCGGCATCGTTCTCACCTACGACGACCTGCCTCCGACGGAGCTCGATACAGTCACCAGACCGCGTCCGGAGCAGCCACCGGTCATTTCCCCGAAACGGAGTTCGCTGACCGTCGGCTTCATCGGCGCCGGCAGTTTCGCCTCGGGCTTTCTGTTGCCGCACCTCCGGGAGATGAGCGACGTCACGCTGGACATGGTCTGCAACCGCAGTGGCCTGACCAGCGCCGACATGCGGAACAAGTTCGGCTTCCGGCGCTCGTCCACCGATGTGCGCGAAGTCCTGGAAGACGAGCAGATCGGCACGGTGTTCATCGCCACGCGGCACGGGGAGCATGCACCCTACACCTTTGAAGCCTTGCGCCGCGGCAAGCACGTTTTTGTGGAGAAACCTTTAGCACTCAATGAAGAGGAACTGCAACCCATCGAGCGTCTGCTTGCGTCAAATCCGGAATTGCACGGCAAACTGCATCTCATGGTGGGCTTCAACCGGCGATTCGCTCCCCTCGTCACAGAGATGCGTGATTTTTTCAAGACCGGCGCTGAACCCGCCATCGTCCACTACTACGTCAATGCCGGCTTCCTTCCGGCCGATCACTGGACACAGCACCCCGTAGACGGTGGCGGACGCATCGTCGGAGAGGTGTGTCATTTCATTGATACTATCCAATTCCTCACCGGCGGGACACCGGTACGACTGTCCGCGGAGTCCATCGCATCATCGAACGAAGCCGTCACGAACTGGGACAACGTAAATATCACGATGCGCATGGACAACGGTGCGCTCGGCATCATCACCTATGCGTCGAACGGCGATACCTCCATACCGAAGGAACGCATCGTGATGTCTTCGGGCAACGCTTCGGCCGTCATGGACAATTTCCAGTCGCTGTTGCTCGCCCGCGGCGGGAAGCAGGAGCGCAAGCGCGGATCGGGCGACAAGGGGCACCGGAACGAAGTGATCGCGTTCATGGAGGCAATACGAAATAAAAGTTCCGAAGTCATCCCGCTGTCGAGCCTGCTCGCCACGACACGCACTACCTTCCGCATTCTCGATGCGCTCCGCACGCGGGAAACCGTGACGCTCACGGACGGCGGGAGGTAAGCGGAGAGCATGGATCTGTTTCAGGCGATCATATTGGGTGTCGTGCAGGGGCTGACCGAGTTCATCCCCATCAGCAGCACCGCCCATTTACGTATCGTCCCGGCATTGTGCGGCTGGCCTGATCCCGGCGCCGCGTTCACAGCCGTGACGCAGATCGGCACTCTGGTTGCCGTGTTGCTCTATTTTCGCGGTGACCTGCGCAGATTGTCGGCCGCCTTCCTGCACGGGATACGCAGCCGAAAACCGTTTGGGGAGCCACAGTCGCGAATGTCCTGGTTCATCCTGCTCGGCACGCTGCCCATCATCGTGTTCGGGCTGCTGTTCAAGGATTTGATCGAGACGGAGTTCCGTTCACTCTGGGTCATTTCCGGCAGTTTGATCCTCCTCGCGCTGCTGCTGGCGCTCGCGGAGTTTCTCGGCAGACGGACGAGAAACATATCCAACCTCACTGCGCTCGATATTATGCTGATCGGCTGCGCGCAGGCACTGGCGTTGATACCCGGCTCGTCCCGATCAGGAACGACCATCACCGCCGGACTGTTTTTGAACCTGCAGCGCGAGGATGCGGCGCGATTTTCCTTTCTCTTGAGCATCCCCGCTATCAGTCTCAGCGGCGTGTATCAACTCTGGCAACTGCGAGAACTGTTAGTCGGCGACTTCGGTGTACATTTGCTCGTTGCGACGGTCGTTTCGGGCATCGTCGGCTATGCGAGCATAGAATTCCTGTTGCGCTTTCTCCGAAGTCACAGCACCACCGTGTTCATCCTGTACCGGATCGGGCTCGGTGTACTGCTCATCGTCATGCTTTCGACACAGATCCTACAACCATAACAACAACAAGGAGTACACGATGCATAAAGCCATCTTCTCCCTTCTGGCCCTCACCGTCCTGCTGACCGTAACGAGCCTGACGGCCACTGCACAGAAGACCACCAAAACCAAAAGCAAGGAGACCGCCAAAGTGACCAATGAAATAGCCGTCATTGAAACCGATCACGGAACTATCGAGATCGAATTCTATCGAAAAGATGCCCCGAAGACCGTAGAGAATTTCGTGCAATTGGCCAAGCGCGGCTTTTACAACGGCGTGCTCTTCCATCGCGTCATCAGCGGTTTCATGATTCAGGGCGGAGATCCCACCGGTACCGGTTCGGGCGGCGAGAGTATTTACGGCGCGACGTTCAACGATGAAATCGACAAGAACTCCGAGCTGTACAAGACCGGGTACAAGCGCGGCGTGGTGGCCATGGCCAACCGCGGACCAAACACCAACAGCAGCCAGTTCTTCATTATGCACAAGGATTACCAACTGCCTCCGCTGTACACCATTTTCGGCCGCGTCACCAAGGGCATCGAGACCATAGACAAGATTGCGGCGCAGCCGACCGCTCCCGGAGATCGTCCCAAGACGAACATTCCGATGAAGAAGGTGACCATCAAGACTGCGGACTGACATCCGGAAGCAATGACCGAATCGGATCTCCGCAAGCAGCTCGCGAAAAGAAACCTCCTTCCCGTGTACCTGTTGCACGGGGAGGAGGATTTCCTCGTTGAGCGCTCCGCGAAAGCCATTGCCGACGCCGCCTTGCTGGACGGCGACCGCTCGTTCAACTATCACGTCTTTCGCGGCACGGAGCACAAGGCAGAAGACGTGGTCTCTTCGGCGAATTCCTTCCCGTTCATGGCGGACAAGCGCGTGGTCATGGTAAAGGAGAGCGATAAATTTTTCGCCGCTTCTCCCTTGCAGCAGTACCTTCGAAACCCCAATCCGGACACCGTGCTCATCCTCTGCGCCGAGGCGCTGTCCGGAAGCGGAAGAAAAAAGGCCGGGAGCTCCGCTAAAAAAAGCATGGACGTACCATCCTTTCTTACGGACGTCGAGCGGCAGAAGGGACCGGCTGCTGTACTGGAGTTCAAGGCACTCAAGGATGCCGCCGCACAAGAGTGGATAGTTGCGGAGTTCCTTGCGACGGGGAAACGAATCACCCCCGAGGCCTGCACCGTTTTCAATACGCTGAAGGGGAACAGCGCACGCGTGTTGTCATCGGAAATCGAAAAGATCCTTACCGCCGTGCCCGACGCCGCGACAATAGGCGTTGACGAGGTATACACACATCTCGGCGCGTCAAGGGAGTTCAACGTGTTCGAGTTGAGCAATGCGGTTTCTGCGCGGAACGGTATGCTCGCGCAAAACATCCTGGTACGCGTTTTGGTGACCGAGGAGCCGGTGATGATACTGAATACGCTGTTTCGGCAGATGTTGCTGCTTTGGAAGATCCGGAGCTACAGTTTCAACGGGCGCGCCACGGATGAAGACGCGCGCAATCTGGGGGCGGTGTTCGGCTGGCAGGTAGAAAACGCCCGCCAGTACGTTACGAATTTCAGGGATTCTGAGTATTTTGAACGGTGCTTTGAATTTTTCCTCGAAGCGGATCTGGCAATAAAAACCCTTCCTGTCTCGGCAGACATCGCCATCACCCGGCTCGTCGCGCAGCTGACAAGGAAGTAATGTCTTACAATTGGCGGCATTCATGGAACAGGAGCAGGAACTTTCTCTCGAACAGAAAGTAGAACGCCTTATCGGTGATCGAAAACTGGACCGTTCGACACTCGATGCGCTGTCTGATGAAGAACTGATGCTGCTGTTTCAGCGCGATGTGCTCCCCGCTTTCGATATACTGGTGGAGCGATTTCAGAACCCGCTGATGAATTACATTTTCCGTTTCGTGGGTTCCAATGACGACGCAGCCGATATCCTTCAGGAAACCTTCATCCGCGTGTACAGAAAGCGACATCTGTACAAGACCATCGCCCGATTTTCCACCTGGATTTACACAATTGCGGGAAATCTGGCGAAAAGCGAGCTTCGAAAATCGTATCGAAAAGGAAGCATTCCGCTCGTGATTGAGCGTGAAAACGACGACGATTACGTACTCCCGCTCTCGGTCGAAGACCCCCTCCCCGACAGGCGTGCCGACAGCGCCCTGCTCTACGAACGGATTCAGAAATCACTCGAGCAACTTCCCGAAGCGTTCCGCGAAGCTGTCATCCTGCGGGACATTCAGGAATTGAGCTATGAAGAGATCGCCGAGATTATCGGTATGCCCATCGGCACGGTGAAGTCCCGCATCAACCGTGGACGCGCACAACTTCAGGAACTTCTCAAAGACCTCTATGCATAATTGCTCCGGTATGTGTCATGAATGAGACAAGAGAACATCGAGACGCGGAACAGCATCCGGAGCCCGGATACGATGCATTGCTTCGGGACCTCCGCTCATTGCCGAAAGTCAACGCCCCTCTGGATTTTCAGCACCATCTCAACGAAAAGCTCAACGCGCTGCGCCACGTCGAAGCCCTGCCGTGGTGGAAGCGTTTTTTTATGCCGGCCCGTGAAGGCGGGTACCAAATCCCGGCATTCGCCTACGGGGCCGTTGCGACTGTCGTTGTGCTTGCGGTGTCTGTGTACGTGTACCGCGCATCCTTCGTCGAAGAGACTTTCCGGTCGGAACAGGAAACGCCGGCGGAACAGGTCCTTCCTGAGCAACAGGACATCGACCAACCGGCCCAACAACCCGTCGTGAAGGAGAAGCTGCCTCCCCCTTCTCCTTCCTCTCCTGCTACTCCTCCGGCTGCGCGACAACCAGAACTTCGGCCTATGCCCCCACCGCCGGTCACAAGAACGCCCGCCCCCGCCCCCGCGCGAAGAAGTCCCGAGGTTCGCGAGGAAGCCAACGCGACAGAGTCCAACGAATTGAAATTCAGAACCCGCGGTGATTTTGACTATGATCCGGAATTCAGTTCGCCGCAGGATAGCGTCATGCGGCGTTTGGATTCTCTTCGGAAGCTGCAAATGGACAGAAGACCGCCGAACCAACCCAATCCCCGTTAACTCATGGATGCCGTCCTCCCGGCCGTCCCCCTCGCGGAGCGGCAGCGTCCCCGCAACATCGCCGAATACGTCGGGCAGCGTCACCTCATAGCGCCCGGTAAGCCCCTCACGCAAATGATGGAGCGTGGAGCGCTTTTCAGTATGATACTGTGGGGTCCACCCGGATCGGGGAAAACCACGCTCGCACGTTTGCTGAGCGGTACGAGCAAGGCCGTGTTCGAGCAGCTTTCGGCTGTGTCCTCCGGTGTCAAAGATGTGCGTGCCATTATCGAGGCGGCGAAAAAGCGTCGCTGGGAGTTGGGTGAGAGACAAACCATTCTCTTTATCGATGAGATTCACCGCTTCAACAAATCGCAGCAAGATGCGTTGCTGCAGGCAGTGGAACAGGGTGACATCGTGCTCATCGGTGCGACAACGGAAAATCCGTCCTTTGAAATCATCCCGCCGCTGCGTTCGCGCGCGCGGACGTTCATTCTGAATCCTCTCACCATGGAGGATCTCCAGACGATATTGCAGCGCGCGCTCGACACGGATGTCGCTCTCTCCCGACTTGACGTACGCATCGAGGATGCGGATATGCTGATTGCGTACAGCGGAGGCGATGCCAGAACGCTGCTCAACGGGCTCGAAATGTGCTGCCTGCTTGCAGAGCAGGATGGGAAAGTCGTCATCACTCAGGCGGTACTCGAAGAGGCCTTCCAGCGCGCTTTCGCCAAGTACGACAAAGGCGGGGAGGAACATTATAACATCATTTCCGCCTTCATCAAATCCGTACGCGGCAGCGATCCGGACGCGGCGCTGTACTGGATGGCGCGCATGCTCGAGGGAGGCGAGGATCCGCTGTTCGTCGCCCGCCGCCTTATTGTGCTCGCATCCGAGGACATCGGCAACGCCGATCCGAACGCCCTGCTACTCGCGACAGCATGCTTTCAGGCGGTGCATGCGATTGGCATGCCCGAAGCGCGGATCGTTCTCGCACAAACCGCCACCTTTCTCGCCAGTACCGGGAAAAGCAATGCCGCCTACCTCGGCATTGAAAAGGCCTACGCGGACATCCGCGCACTTCCGCCCTATCCCGTGCCACTGCATCTGCGCAACGCCCCGACGAGCCTGATGAAATCCCAGGGCTACGGCAAGGGTTACAAATACGCCCATGATTTCGCCGGACATTTCGTGGAACAGCACTATCTGCCCGACGAGCTGAAAGACAGGATATACTACGAACCCACGGAAGAAGGACGCGAAGCCCGGATTCGGGAACATCTCCGAACGCTGTGGAAACGCCGCAGAAGCTGAAATCTGGCGCACTCTCAGCACCAGCTCCCCCCGTCAGCGACGGACAGCATGTGCTCTGCCGGAGCGAGCTTTCTTCGTCACTCTCCTCCAATGAGATCGATCAGAAACTTCAACGCCTGAATGACGTTGAGTTGCGGTCCCGTGTATTGCTCTGCACGGCGGTAGCCCAACACCGGGTTGTATCCACCATAGCTGCCCTGAACCCTGGCCGCTTCGATGACCCATGACGGGACGAACTGCTCAAATTTCATCACATCCTCAAGACGGAAGCTGACCGGCGGAAGCGAATCGCGAACGAAGCCCGAACCCGCGAGCATTTCCCTCACCACCATATCCTTGTATTGCGGATACTCCCCGATCAGTCGCGTCAATTCCACCCAGGCCTGCTCCGGTGTGATTTCGGGATCCAGTACACGCTTCGGTGGAGTCCAGACGCGGGCGCTATCCGGTTTCGGTATAAAGACGTCAACCTCCGCTACCTGTGTTTCCGGTATCCGTTGCTGCACGGTTTGCGGCGGCGACGGTACGGGGACGACGCGGCTCGCAGCATGCTCAAGAGGCTTTGCGGGCGCCGGGGTATCGCGCAATTCGGTATCAGCTTCGGTAAGCACGAAATAGAGCTGGCGCTCCGTTTTGACCACCTCGCGCAGATAGATGATTGATGCCATCAGAAGGAAAACAGCGTGTGCGCCAAGAGTGATCAGTAACGCTGCTCGATGTGCCGTGAACGCCCTCATGCGTCAGCTCTCACCTTGCGACATCTGTTAGTGCTCATTCCGTACCAAACAGTCTGTCCCCCGCATCCCCGAGGCCCGGACGGATATAGCCGTTGTCATCGAGTTGGCGGTCCAACGCCGCGACATACATGTGCAGATCGGGATCGTGTTGCGCAATGACGTGTACGCCCGGAGGAGCGGCGACAAGGGCCAGGAGCCGGATGCGTCCGGCACCCGCGGCACGTAATTGGTTTAGCGCCGCCAACGCGCTTCCTCCGGTCGCCAACATGGGATCGAGCAGTAGCACCTCACTGTCGGCGAGATGTGACGGAAGTTTGGTATAGTACGACACGCTTTCCAGCGTCCGCTCGTTGCGATACATACCGAGATGTCCGACAGCGGCATTGGGAAACACATCCAGCGCACCATCGAGCATACCGAGACCCGCACGCAGGATAGGTACGAGAATCACGCGGCGCAGGACTTCGACGCCCTCCGTTTCCTCCAGCGGCGTCTGTATGACTACGGAACGCGTTTCGAGCGTTGACGATGCCTCGAGAGTCAGCACGCGCGCGATGCGCCGGAGGGCAGCGCGGAACTCCCGTCTGGTGGTAGACGCCGCACGCATGACGCTCATATCGGCGGCTACCGCGGGGTGGCGTGAAACGTGCAACGTGGACGGTATTGATGAATGCTCCATATGGAAACATACATTGCCGGAAGACCAGCATCAATACAGGACGATTTTTTGCGCTTCCGTCTGACACGGTTATGCGGTATTTTTCATGCATGCAACCATCCGTCCCGGCTCACGATCACGAAGTCATGGTAAGGGAAAAACACCGCGTCGCAATGACGTCCGTGATTGCGGCAGTGGCTTTAACCGGACTGAAACTCGGTGTGGGATTATGGACCGGTTCTCTGGGCATACTGTCTGAAGCCCTGCACTCAGGGCTCGATCTTGTGGCTGCACTCGTGACGCTGGTCGCGGTACGCATTTCCGACCGTCCGCCGGACAGGGATCATCAGTTCGGTCACGGAAAAATTGAAAATCTTTCTGCGCTGTTCGAAACACTCCTGCTGCTCGTCACATGCGGTTGGATTCTCTACGAGGCATGGGACCGGCTTGCCACCGGCGCTGTGCACATCGATCTGAACGTGTATGCGTTCGCTGTCATCATCATTTCTATTGTCGTGGACATTTCGCGTTCACGCGCACTCATGCGCATCGCGAAAAATACAACAGCCCAGGCCCTCGAAGCGGACGCTCTGCATTTCCAGACGGACATTTACAGTTCCTCCGTCGTGTTGCTCGGGCTTGTTACCGTCGCGATCGGGTTTCCGGAAGCAGATGCAATAGCGGCGGCAGTGGTCGCATTCATTGTTATCGGGATCAGCGTCCGCCTTGGGCGGCGCACGATCGATGGATTGCTCGACAGGGTTCCGGAAGGCGTAGAGGAAAGCGTCCGGCAGGTAATCCTGGAAGTGGACGGAGTCGAGAGTATCCGCTCCCTTCGCTTGCGGCCTTCCGGCGGCGCGCTCTTCGTGAATCTCGTGATAGGCATACAGCGTACGACCTGGTTCGACAGGGCGCACCGCATAGTTGACGCAGTGGAGGCCGCACTCGCCCGGGAGTTTCCGCGTATGGATGTGATCGTTCACTCCGAACCCGTCGTGGGCATACGGGAAAAACTCTCCGACCACATTGAATGGCTCGTGCGGCAGAGCGGACTGACGGCGCACAACGTGCAGATACTGTGGGTGGAGGACGGGTATGTTCTGGATTTCGACATTGAGTATCCGCAAGGAACGAGTTTTACCGACGCGCATACGCTGGCTACGGAAGTCGAAGACAGGATACGCACTGCCCTTCCGCTGATGCGCGAGGTGCGCATTCACCTCGAGGAAGAGATGGTCACCGCACTTCCCGGGAGGGACGTCACGGGACGTGAACACCGGATTGTGTGTGACGCTGAAGCACTGTTTCTGCGCACGCCCGACGTCCGTGGCGGATCCGGCATCCGCTGTTACGATACTGTGGAAGGGCTGAAATTCAGCGCGTGTATACAGCTCCCCGCCCGTCTCTCCCTGGCGGAAATGCACGGCGTCATTGACGCACTCGAGGGTGAAATCAAGGGACTCGACGCTCGCATCAGGAATGTCTTTCTGCACGCCGAACCCGTCGACGATACTCCTACATTTCTGTGAGTCTTCCGTATTTCCCGCGAAAGTACAAAAGCGGCGGAGCGTCGCGCAGGACTCGCATATCCTGCACTTCCGCCAGAAAGATACTGTGATCGCCACCATCGTAGACGGCTGTTACCCGCACGTCCAAATATGCGATGGAGCCCTCGATCACCGGACAACCGGAGTCCGTCTCCCACACGGTTGCGTGCTTGAAGCGGTCCGCCGGCGGAGCGCCGGCGAATACCGTTGAAAGCAGCTGTTGATCCTCGGCGAGGATATTTACGACAAACCGTCCGCTTTCCTCGATCGCATCGTGTGAGGTTGTGTTTTTTGCGATGTTGATCTGTATCAGCATCGGCTCCAGGGAAACCGATGTGAAAGAATTTATTGTCAGTCCGACATATTCATTCCCGAATCGTGTCGTCACGATAGTCACTCCTGTGACAAAGGATCCGAGGACTTGTCGGAATCGCATACTTTGCTCAGTCATCGAAAATCTCCAATTGGCCATTCATACGTGTGCGACGTGTTGTGCGCACCGGGATATACCATAACACGGAAAATGCAAAAAAAGCGCCCCGGGGAGTCCGGGGCGCCCGCTTTGAATGAAAGAACCTTAGATGTCGAATTTGATGCCCTGTGCGAGAGGCAGCGAGGAGCCGTAGTTGATGGTGTTGGTCTGACGCCGCATGTAGGCTTTCCATGCGTCGGAGCCGGATTCGCGTCCGCCGCCGGTTTCCTTCTCGCCGCCGAACGCTCCGCCAATTTCCGCACCCGAGGTACCGATATTCACGTTGGCGATACCACAGTCGGATCCCCAATGCGAGAGGAAGGTCTCGGCCTCCTGCAGTTTGTCCGTGAAAATGGCCGAAGAGAGTCCCTGCACGACACCATTCTGAAGAGCGATCGCGTTTTCGACCTCTCCCGAGTACTTGATCAGATAGAGAATCGGGGCGAAGGTCTCTTCCTGCACGATGTGGAAATGATTCTCGGCCTCTACGATAGCCGGACGGACGTAGCATCCGGACTCAAAACCGGGTCCGGTGAGCACCTCTCCGCCGTATATCACCGCGCCACCTTCCGCACGGGCGAGTTCGAGCGCCTTGGTGAACATCGCCACGGCTGCGGTATCGATGAGGGGACCGACATGATTGCTCTCGTCCATCGGCGTACCGATGCGCAGAGACGTGTAGGCCTTCACAATGGCGTCTTTGACCGTGTCGTAGATGCTGTCGTGAATGATGAGGCGTCGCGTGGTGGTACAGCGCTGACCCGCTGTGCCCACGGCACCGAAGACAATGGCTGGCACCGCCATCTTCAGGTTGGCATGCGGCGAGAGAATGATCGCATTGTTTCCGCCCAGTTCGAGAATGGCGCGGCCAAAGCGACGCGCAACGACTTCGTTGGCGTGACGGCCCACGGCCGTTGAACCGGTGACAGACACGAGCGGGATGCGTTTATCGTTGAGCATGCGCTCGCCGATGGTCGCTCCCTTTCCGATGACAAGGGAGAACAAGCCTTCAGGAAGATTATGCTCCTTGAGCACCTCTCCGATAATATTCTGGCAGGCGATGGCGGTAAGCGGCACTTTCGATGATGGTTTCCAGAGATTCACATCGCCGCACACCGCCGCGATCATCGCGTTCCAGGACCATACCGCAACGGGGAAGTTGAATGCGGAAATGGTCAGTACCACACCGAGGGGATGATACTGATCGTACATGCGATGTTTTTCGCGCTCTGAATGCATGGTGAAGCCGTAGAGCTGGCGTGACTGACCGACGGCGAAGTCGCAGATATCAATCATCTCCTGGACCTCACCCAGGCCCTCCTGCAACGATTTACCCATCTCGAAGGAGACCAGCATTCCCAGAGGCTGCTTGTATTCGCGCAGCTTGTTGCCGATGATGCGGACGATTTCTCCACGCTTGGGCGCGGGAACGGTTCGCCACCATGCGAAGGCCTCAGCAGCCTTTTGCATGACTTTCTCATAATCCTCCTCGGAGGCCTGATACACTTTCGCGATGAATTCTCCTGTGGCCGGAGAATGAACGTCAATGACGCCGGCGGTGGTGGATGTATACCACTCCTGACCCGACGAAGCGCCGTAATTGATCTCCCTGATTCCCAGGACGTTGAGAAACTCCATGAATGCACCTCACCTTGGCAATTGAGACGTTGTGACAGTTGACTGTATGCGTTCGAGAACCTGCGCGAGCGTTATGCCGCGCATCTCGTCTTCAATGCGTATTTGAATATCGGCGAACAGATCGAGAAACCAGGCATGCAGAAGACCGGCGTCGTTCTGTGTCGAAGCGTTCCCCTTGCCCACATCGAGGTGGAAGGCCTTCTCTGTTTCGACGGAGCAATAGACTTCCTGAAGATGGATCGCTCGGGCCGGTTTGGCGAGAAGAAAACCGCCCGCACTTCCGCGCGTACTCCGGACGACACCCCCGCGGACGAGCATGGAAAGGATATTCCGTAAGCGCGAGGGATGCGTTCCCATACGACGCGAAAGCTCTTCACTGGAAAGCGAATGCTCTCCCGCCTCCGCGAGGAAGCAGAGAGCTTGAATGGCTGTGAAGAGTTTGGTAGAAGCAGACATGCGATAATTGTTACAGATCCTGTAACAAATTTCGCAAATCCGGAGATGTCTGTCAAGGGGTCACAACGGGAAATCCGTCGGTGAGGTATCGCCAATCCGGTCTCTCGCGTGTCACGGAAGTGGATGCAACCCTTATATCGCAGCGGCGAGCAACTCTTCCATGGTTTTCAGAAGCATGGCGTGGTCCACCGGTTTCGCAAAATACCGGTTGCAGCCCGCGCTGAGGCAGCGCTCTCTGTCGGATCCGAATGCATGCGCGGTAACCGCAATCACAGGGACATGCGTATAGCGGGGAATGCGACGCATATCGCTCACAAAATCTAGACCGCTCTCCTCACCACCCAGAGAAACATCCGCGATGATGATGTTGATGTCCTTGCTCATGAGCGCATCATGCGCCTCAGCCACGCTCTCGGCGGTGAACACATTGTAGTGCTTCTTCAGTGTGATGCGCATGAACTGCCGGGTGTCGGCGTCATCTTCGACGACGAGCAAATTGGGAAGTTTTCGGTCTTCAGCAGAAAGAGGCAGAACCGGCGCGACGAAATGCCTTTTCTCGGGTAACACTCCGGATTCGGGTCGGGTCGTGGAAACGATAATGCGCTCCGGAAGCGTAAGGGTGAATATGGAACCAACGCCACGCGCACTCTTGATGGTGATACGTCCGCCAATCTGCTCCAGATACCGGCGTACCAGCGCGAGGCCCAGTCCGACGCCTTCCAGCGCGTGGCCACTATCTCCGGTGTTGCCAAGCGATCCGAGAAACATCTTGTTCTGATATTCCTCGGAAATTCCGATGCCGGTATCTTCTACATCGATGGCAATTTCCCCCGTGTCCCGCTGATAGAGCCGGACTTCAACATATCCCTTCCGGGTAAACTTGATGGCATTGTCGAGCAGACTTTCAATACTCTTGGCGAGGAAGCCCTCATCGGTGCGTACCCGCGCGTCGCCGATCTGATTGTCGAAGGACAGCGCGAGCGATTTCGTTTCGGAGAGCGTACGGGCATCGTTGACGCGGTCTTCGATCAGTCGTTTGAGGGAAATCTCCGTATCGTGAAATTCGATGGTTCCTGTCTGCAGCCGCGAGATATCCAGAATGATATCGATGGATTTCGTTAGTTTGTCGGCGGACTCGAACACAAAGCTGAAATACTTGTCCTGTTCCTTGTTCATCGCAGGCCGTAGCTCGGAGGAAATATGTTTCAGATAGCCGATCATGATGTATAGCGGCGTCCGAATGCCATGCGAAATGTTTGCGATAAAGGCATCCTTGAGCTTATCGGCGGCTTCGACGGATTCCTTCGCGGCGATCAATGATTGCTCGATTTTCTTTCGCTCGGAGATATCGCTCTTGATGGCGACGAAATGCGTAATATTCCCGAATTCATCCTTGACCGGCGTGATGGTCTGTTCCTCGATGTACTCGGTACCATCTTTCCGACGCGCGGGAAGTTCACCTTGCCACACGCGCCCGGCAAGCACCGTACGCCAGATCAAGGCACGCAGTTCGCTGTTTTCATTTCCGGGAGCGTCGATGTGCAGTGGTTTGCCGAGAGCTTCCAACTGCGTGTATCCGCTCATCTGCGAGAACGCGGCATTGACCCAGATGATGGCGCCGGAGAGATCGGTAATGACGATGGCGTTGGCAGCAGCTTCCAGCGCGGTGCTCTGAAGATGCAATTGCGCTTCCGCTCGTTTCCGGTCTGTGATCTCACGAACGATCGTCACGGTCTGGTCAATCCCACAGGGTGCGATACGGGCTTCAAAATACCGTATTCCGTGGGCAAATGGGATCGAGTATTCCTTGAGCTGTACTTCGCCCGTTTCGAGAGCCACCTTGAAGGGTTGCTCAAATTGCGCCATCAGACTCCAGGCGAACTGTTCACGTGTCATATCCGTCTGCAGCGTTCCAGGAGGAATCAAGAGCACAGGGTCCGGGGAGTACATTCCGCTGCCATCACGTAACAACATGAGGTCAGGCAAGGCACTCAGCACGGCACGCTGTCGTGATTCGCTATCGCGCAATGCTTCTTCGACGCGCCTGCGTTCGTCGATCTCCTCGTTGAGTTCCTTCGTACGCTCGCCGACACGCTGTTCTAGTGTGAGATTCGCTTCTTCCAGTTCGTCGTACGCGTCTTTGAGGTTGCTTACCATTTGATTGAATGAAAAGGCAAGGTGACCAACCTCGTCCTGCGAAGAGACATGTGCGCGTTTCACGAAATCACCGCCGGCTATCTGTTCGACGGTCTGGACCATACTGCGCAATGGATTTGTGATCACCGTGGCCACACCGATCACCGTGAGCACACCGATCAGGAAGATGATGAGACTGATCAGCGCAATGGAGGTCTGACTGCCAGCGACCTGCTCATCGATGATACGCGTCGAAAGCCCCAGGTACAGAGTCCCGATGCGCGTCTCCCCGTTCATCACTGCGACAGCGGATTTCGAGATGCCGCCCGTGGGCGAAAAACGGTCCAAGGTGCTGCTATAATCGGCCCTTTCAGCGATATCTTGCCCGTGCGCGTACAGCAACCGGCCGTCATTGTCATAGAGCAGGAGATAGGACAGCAGTGTATCCTGCTTCGCGCTTTCGATGGCCAGGTCCACAACTTCCTGCGATTTCAGCGTGGAATCCCGTCCAAAGATCAGCGCCGTGGAGCCGGCGAGCGCCTCAGACCGGGCGTGAAGACTTTCCTGCGCCTGTTCCTTCAACCGCGACGGAAAAAAGATGAATATGAAAATGGAAACCGTCCAGAACAGCAACGACACGACGGCGGTAAGCTTGACGCGAATGGAAAGGTTGGAAAAAAGCTTCATGCTGTGTCTCGATTCTGGCACACGATGATAGCACCCATCATACGCGGCGCGCTTCTGTGAAAGACTTCATCCATTTCAGCGGCGGTCAACGATTTTGCCGGGCCAGTTCAATCTGGTTCAGCAAATTCTGGCGCAACGCCTCGAGCCTGTTGGCTTCATTCAACAGTGATTGCTGTCCGTTACGTATTTCGTTCATCCGTGTGGCGATACGTTTTTGCAGAGTTGGAACGATATTCGCTTTCAGGACAATGATCAATTCCTTTTTGTCAATGGTCGTTTCTTCATAGCCGAAGAGGTAGCGGAGGCCGAAGACCCACCACGGAAGATCCTTGAGAAAAGGGACGCCCCGTCGGATGTTTTTCGCCTCGTTCGAAACAAGACCGCCCACCACTGTCTCTTCGCCGTCGATCAGCACGACGGATGTGGTTGCAAGAGTTTTGTTGATGATCGTGGAAACGACGTCCGGAAGGGCTGTGCTGCGTTCGGCGCTGATTTCGAGATTCACGAATTCAATGGAATCCTGTACGATGACGGTCGGTGTGACTTCAATGATCGTACCGGTGCTGAAAAATTTCTCCGTCGTGTTACCGGCGAAGTCCTTCTGTTTGATGGAAATATCCTGTCCTACCTGTATGCGGCCTTTCTCACCGGAGCGAACGGTGATGTTCGGGCTCGAGATCAATTCACCAAGATTTTCGGATTGGAACGCCTTCAATGCCGCGAGCAATTCGACAGTCCCATTTCCGATGGCAAGGGTAGTGATATTGCCTGTTTCGATTTCCGTTTCACCTTCCCCGCCTCCATCGTCCGCCTCTTTGAAGGAGGTGGTCCCGGTTACGGAATTCAGTATACCCACAGATGTCGAAGGCGTGGAATTTGTCAGGAACCAGTCAAGACCCAGCCGTTCGAGTTCACTGCGATTGGCTTCGAAAAATACCGCGCTGATCTGTACCTCACGCGTCTGCAAGGCCTCGGCCGCCTTGACCATTTTCTCCTCGGACTTCGCCGCCTGCTTGGACAGTGCGTACACACGGGTGAAGTCCTCGGAGTCGATATACCAATGCGCAAGCGCTTTCAGAACCAGCTCGAAGGCATCGAACCAGTGCATGTTCACGATGTTGATGCCGATTTTGTCCTTGCTATCACCATCGTAGATGATGGGCTTGCTGCGGAAGCGTTTGCTTGCGGCGTTGAAGATCTCCACCGCCTGCGTAAATGTCGCTTCGGCATCGATGGAGATCAGTTCCTCCGGAGGAGTATATTCCCGCACCGGGAGTCGCTCCTGCGCTGCGGCATACGTTGCAGCGCAAAGGAGAAGCAGGACGATGAGAAAGTGGCGCATGTTCATGGGAGACCTCATTTCCGTTTGGAACCGATGTTCTGTGGTTCGAGGCGAAGTGTGAGAATAAAGCGTTCTATCATGCCGCCTTTGTTGAGCAGGAAGAGCACCTGCCGCCTTTCGGGCATGATTTTGGAGACGTAACCGAGATAGACTTCGTCGCCTTCGCTGAGCATGACGAGCTGATTGTTCTGGTCACTGATGAAGGCTTTACCCTTCATTATTGCCAGAAGCGTCGATTGCTCAACATTGGGCAAATCAAACGTATTCGGTGGAATTTCCGGCGTAATAAGCGAGCGGAACGGATCGTGTCCGAAAGGAAGGAACGACGTCGAAGCGAGGGACAAGGTGGTGAGCGTATCGGCAAAGGGTTCCTGATTGGAATAATACGCGAACACGTCCACATCGAACTGGACGGTATGTTCAATGCGCCCCATGTCATCGTTCACTTTATGGACTTCGCGGATATCGAAATTGGCCAGCTTCATAAGTCTGGGGCCGTATTCCAGGTACTGGACCATGCGGCCGAAACTTGCAAACGGACCCTGCCCCGCAAGATGATAGCGAATGTAGCCGCAGCCGCTCTGTTCGACCTGCTCCTCGGTAAACACATTGAGATCCAGATCGGGAGTGTACATCAGGATATCGTTGAGATACTGATTTGTACGGCTGGCGATTTCCTCGCTCGGGAGTGTTTTCGGGCGCTGCCTCCAGGAGGCGTTGAGGAGTTCGACGCGTTCCTGGACCTCGAGCAGGCGGTCGAACAGTTCATCGGGATTTCCGAGCTGTTGCTGCAACGTGGCGCGCTCGGTCTGGAGCTCCTCCAGACGCGGTTCCTGTTCGAAATAGATATACCCGAAGCCCGCCCCGGCTGCCAGAAGCAGTAACACCGCGAGAACAATACTATTGCGTATGGCGTATGGCATGGCTACTCTCCTTTCCCCTGGCTATTCGTGGCCGGTGACGGAGCGGAGACCGGAATTTCGCCGATGGCGGTACGAACGGAGTCGTGCCACACCGCAGCGCGGGAGCCGGAATAGGGATACAGACTATCGATTTTCAAACTCATGTCGTAACGGAAAACCTTTGCTTTCCCGATCTCCTGCACAGTGACCTCCCGAAGTCTGGTCAGGCCAATGCTGTTGGACAGTGAAGGAATGCCCGGCCTCTGCAGCGCGTATCCGACAACGGCAGTCCCGCCATCTTTTTCAAATTTCAGCTCACTCACCCATACATTCCCGAGGCGCGCGGTTGCCTGTGCCAACGTATCCAGCGTCTCCGACTAGGTTTCACTGCCGACGAGCAGGGTATCGAGCGTCAGCGTTGCTGTGCGGATTGCCTGGGATCGCGATTCCAACTCGTTGATCTGATCAACGATTTGCTGTTGTTCGGCGAGCTGCTGTTTACTGAAACGCAGTTCTGAATCTATTGCGGAAATTTGATCCTGACGCTCGAGCACCATAATGGTCAGGATGGTGACCAGAACAAAAAGTCCCAACAATAAGACGACACCGTGCCACGCCAGCTTGAAGATTTTCTGATCCTGGAGAATCTTCTGCGGCGTAATGTCGAGGCGATAGAAATGCTCATTCTTCGGCTGCAGGGCCTGCCATGCAAGTGAAACAGGCACTACGTAGCTGCTCATTTCCTGAAGGATGGCCTTGTCATCGGAGTGACCGATGCGAAGTCGGCGAAGTGAATGGAAGACGACCTGCGGGTTGTTCTCGAGAATTTCTTCCTTCAGTCCGATCTCTTCCGCTTTGCCGCTCAAAACAACTCGGTCAGGGCTCACGTACCCTGCATTCTCCGCGGTCAGTTCAATACGATTGTACAGCGTTGAAACGAGATGCGCATCATGCGCGCCCTGCTGGATCGGCGGACCGATATACTCGATGTCATGGCCTCGCATCACGTAGAAATGCGTGACATCCTCATCGACATGAATCACATGCAATAACTCGTTCGGCTTGGCCGGGAAGTGCACACGGACCATGTTTATGAGAGCGATGTCGTTGCTCGTAATGAACTCGATACGCGGCGAGCGCTTGTCCCCCCCTTGTGGTGACGAGCAGATTTCCACGAGCGGAGACTGGTCAACACTCGCTATCGTCAACGCATGCTTACTCCCGGCGCGTGTTTGCGCAATCGCCTGTTTCGGGAGTTGCATATTCAGGGTTTTGTTGATTTCCTCAACCACCCGGGCGCGAATCTTCGCGTTGGTGTCCTTTTTATCGGTTTGCAGGAGGATCGTTCGAACATGCGGATCTTCGAACGACATTGCGAAAGAAGCGCGCGGTTGATAGTGCGTTGCGATGAATTCCCGTATAGAGGAATAATCGATATTTTCCTCTGTATCGGCGTCACCTCCGCCGGCCCCCTGCTCAAAGGGATTGTCGTTCTTCGGCGCTTCCTCATCCATACTCCCTGTGAATTGCTTCACCGGCAGCGGCATGGAAGCGAGATCCATGATGTTGAGCTTGAGTCCGATTCGGCCCACGACCGCGAGACGCAGCGTTGCGCCCTCGATCGAAATACCAATGCAGACTTTTTGCGGCCGTTTCTGTGTGCTCATAGCGTGTTGTTCAGGGGTTTATGCAACCTGCTTGCTGATCAGCTGCTTGATGCGCTTCTTGTTATTCGCATGATTGACGGCTTCGTCAATGCTGATGATTTTCTGCTGGTACAGGCGGAAAAGATCCTGCTCCATGGTGATCATCCCCAGCGCTCCACCTTCGGTGATCATCTGATAGATTTCGCCGGTGTTTCCGTTCTTGATCGCGGCACGTACGGAAGGAGTCACGATCAGCACCTCCTTGGCCAGCGTTCTCTTTCGATCCACTGTCGGCACCAGCTTCTGGGAGACGACCAGTCGCAGCACGTCCGCAAGCCGGTTGCGCACCCGGTCCTGTTCCAGAGGTGGAACCTCACCGATGATGCGGTCTATGCTCTCAACGGCGGAGGACGTGTGCAAGGTAGAGAAGACCTTGTGACCGGAGTCGGTGATTTCCAACGCGGACATAATCGTCTCGGGATCGCGCATTTCGCCGATGACCACGATGTCGGGATCCTGACGCAAGGCCTGTACCGTGCCGTCTTTGAAAGACAGCACATCTCTGCCGACTTCGCGATGCCGGATTACGGATCGTCCCGGGGTATGGACGTACTCGATCGGCGAGCCGATGATGATGATGTGCGAGTCAACGGAACTGTTATTGGCGTCAATAATCGCGTCGAGCGTCGTACTTTTCCCGGAGCCGGTAATACCGGTCACCAGGATCAGGCCCTCTTTGGTATGCTTGAGGTTGACGATGTTCGTGATATTCGGATGGAAATTGTATGTCGAGTACGGCCGTATTTTGGCGGTGATGGCGCGCATGTTCATGCCCACGGCATCGAGATCAAAGTACGCGGTGCCGCGATACCTGAACATTTCGCCATTGACGGTGGTCTGATAGGAGAAATCCAGGCTGCGCTGTTCCAGCAGAAGATTCCGTTGTCGCGGCAGCACCAGCGATTGGATCAACACATCGGCGAAGGGCGATTCGAGTCGCGGCAGCGCTGTTTGCGGCAGCTTGTTCCCATGCACACGAAACCAAATTTCCCCCCGCGTTCCGAAACTGCCGATGTCAATATCGGATGCTTCGACGGAGCGCATGTACTCAAGGACGCGCTCATAGAAATAGCGCAACACCTGGACGGCCTTGTCGTCGAGAGATTCGAGCTGTTTAGCGATGTATTCCTGTCGCTCCGTCCCGTAATAATGGCCGGGCATATCACGAACGACATACTCCATGACCTTCAGGGCATTGGAGATGACTTTTTCGGCTATGACGGGTTCCTCCCCTTTTCCGCGCACCGTATGCGCGGTATGGGTGATCCGTTGAGCAGTATCGACGCTGGCGTCATTCATGGGCAGGCATGATCGTTGACGTGGTACGGACTCAAGTGGGCTCAGCGGCGGAAGCTATGTGATTCCGCGCGGGTGTCCTGGGACGCACGTTATGAATATACGAGGTTTTCAAGAGTTTCGGAATATTGGCTCATAAAAAACTTTAAGATGCAGTCTCGCGTCGTACGTGCGACAATGCCGGATGCCGTGGAGAGTGTAAGGGACGTGTCGCCGTAATTCTTTATGCCGCAGTACATGATGCTGCTCTCCTCGTTACTCATAGTACTTGTAAATTTCCACAGCCAGAAGGCCGAGATTGCCGAGCACCGTACTGAGCGTCTGGTAGCTATACTTCACCGAGGGATTCCCGTTGACGTGCACGTTTGTCACCTTGCTGGGATCGGTATTACCAACCCACACCGTACCAAGAATGGACGGGGTTCCCGTACCGCCGAGTTCGATTCGTACGTCACCCGAGAGCGCGAGGATGATTCCTTGCCATTTGACTCCACCCTTCATGATGAGTTGACCATCGACGACGAGGATACCTGCTCCCGTGATCGTCCCTGTCCATTCGAGATCACCCGGGACATGGACAATTTCCGGCTTCGCCAGACTGCCGAAGGTAGAGTTGCTCGCATATTTTCCTGCGGGTAACAAGATCGTTCTCCGCGCTTTATAGAAATTTTGCAGACTGATCAGATCAGTAGCCCCGAACTGACCGATGCTGGGCTGTCCGCCGGCACCCCATATTCTGTCCTCCACGCCATTGGTCGTCACCTGTTTTGTGACATCTCCTACGATCTTACTTGTCTGCACACCGATTCCATGAACAGCCGTCGAAGAGCCCATGGTCCCGTCAATATTCCAGTCGCGTCCGTCTATATCAAAGGCTGTTCCGCTGTTGGTAAAGGAGACGGAATCACCGAATACCGTCAGGGCGCTTTCCACATTGGGAAATATGGAACTCAATTTTGCTTCCACGAGGATGTTGTGCACGGCTCCGTTGATCAGTCCGCGGGACTGAATCCGTACCGAATCGATACCGATATCGGTCACGCGCACAGAGGTCGTGCCGCCCGCCACCCCTACACTCGTGAAACCCATGCGCCAATTTTTCTCACGACGCAGCCGGCTGACTGCCATATTGACCCCGCTGCGGGCGACGTTCAGGGCCTGCTCGCGTTCGAAGAGGGAGGCAGTGGTTTCGTTCGAGTAATCCCACATACCCATGAATCCCAACAGGGAAATGGAGAGGAGCAGGGTGGATAGCGCGACGATGATAAATGATTGCTGACCCATTGCCGCCTCCTATTTCAGATTTTTCGGAGTGATGGTGAACTCGTTCTGCGAGTACTGATACCCGTCCTCCGAAGACATGGAACTCTTCAGGCGCATACCCACCGTAATCGCCTTGACATCGGCCGGAGCGGTGGTTTCGATGAGTTTCTTGTACGTCGGGTCAAGGCGATAGTACTTGAAGTACCCGCGAACGATTCCGAGGTCGGCGCCCTGCACCTTCCGCCCGTTCACGATACGGAAGAGAGGCAACTCGGCCGTATTGGTCCAAACGGTATTGGGGCTGTAATCTCCAAAAGTATAGCTGATGGTATCGATCTTTCCATCGTTCCCGAGGTCGCAGCGGAAGGTGAAAATCCGAGCGGACGACTGCAGGATTTTCAGCGTATCACAGCCGAAACCGGCTTTCATGATATCATGCCGCAGCGTGCTGGTGACTTCGGTCACATCACCCTGCTGGACGATTTTGTTGACGGATTCAACCTGCGAGTTTTGCCTCTCGCCCTGGAAAAAGGCGAAGTTCAGGATGATCATACCCGCGATGACCACCGAACCGATGATATCCAGATGACTGCTCATATTAGTATGTGGCCAGGTATGACATACGGACTGTATCGGGAGAAAAGTCGTTTGTGATCACAAGATCCGCACGTTTGGAGAACGTGTAGCCGGATACGGCGAGATTCGGATTTGATTCCGAGACGTAGCGTACCGATACCGCAACACGGTACCCCCAGGTTTCCCAGAGACACCTGGGTGTCGCCGTCGTGGGTGTGGTACCCGGCTGCGGGCTGCGGAACACCGATCCGTGAAAATCGTCGAAATCGTCGAAGTTGGGATAGACGCCGACGCCGGGACCACAGGATGTGAGATCCGAGGCCTGCCGTATCCACTTCCCACCCGCAATACTCGCGTCGAAGGGCCGCTGTGCCATTTCCTCGAACAACGAACGTCCTATAGCGACGGCTTTCTGCGTGTACTCGTTACCGTCCAGCACATCTTCGTTCTGAAAATTCAGGGCACGAAAGTTGAGCATGACGGTACCGAGGAGCATAAATGCCCCTATCGTCAATGCCATTTGTCCGGAATTCATCGTGCTACCTCGCTTTCCTGCTGATTCTGTTGCGTTCTGTTACCACACGTGCCATGAATATAGGTCATGAAATCGTTCGCTGCCTGACAGTCTCATTACATTCACATTACATTTTGTTCAGATTCATTCTTCAGCACACCGGCCGCATCAATCGTCGGACATGGTTGCGGCGATCACTTCGGCCACGGACGTCGTCCCCTCCTTGACGCGCTCACGCGCAGAGGCGCGCAGGGTGAGCATGCCTTCGGAGATGGCGATTTGACGCACCTTCTCCTCATCAATTTCCTCTCCGGAGTCGAAGATTGCCTGACGCACAGCCCGGGAGAAGAAGAGCGCTTCATGAATAGCGACCCGGCCCTTATAGCCCTTGACACAGGAGCTGCATCCGACCGCTTCGTAAAATGTCGTATTCCGGATTTCCTCTTCTGTAAAACCAACATTTTTCAATTCGGGGATGTTCAGATCCCGCACTTCCCGCTTGCACTTGGGACACAAGCGCCGCATCAGACGCTGCGCCACCACGAGATTGATCGCATAGGCAATGAGGAAGGTTTCGATGCCCATCTTGAACAGACGTGTGACCGCGCTGGGAGCGTCGTTGGTATGCAGCGTCGAGAAGGTGAGGTGACCGGTATTTGCCAGCTTGATCGCCACATCCGCCGTGGCCTTGTCGCGCATCTCGCCCACCATGACGATATCGGGATCGTGACGGAGTATGGCCCGAATCGCCGCTTCAAAATCGACCTTGTGGCTGATCTTGATCTGACGTGCACCGTCGATCACGTATTCGACCGGATCCTCGACGGTCAGGACGTTGACCTGCGGCGTGATGACAGAGTAGAGGGCCGCAACCAGCGTGGTACTCTTCCCGCTTCCTGTCGGACCGGTAAGGATGACCATGCCCTGTGGTTTGGAGATCGATGTTTTGAACCATTCCAGCGCTTTCGGTTGAAAACCGATTTTCGCGATGTCCTTGATCACTTTGCGGCTGTCGAGAACACGTATGACGATGCTCTCGAATTTCATGGCAAATTCCGAACCGGCGATGGGCAGCACGGACACACGGAAGCGAATCACGGTATTGTCGATCGTACGCTGAATAAAACCGTCCTGCGCCGATTCGCGCTCGAAGCGGTCGATGTTCATCGAACGATCCTTGACCACAGCCAGAACAGCTTCGGGGCGCGTTCCGTCGACACGGTTCCACAGTTGCAGTTTTCCGTCGGAACGGAAGTGGAATTCCGTCGTCGTCAACGACGTCGGAAAAATGTGAATATCGCTGACTCCCTGCCGTACCGCTTCGATGAGACACCCCTCGAAGAGGTTGACCAGCATGGACTTGTTGATCTCCGCATCGAGTTCCGCTTCGTCGATTCCCGATTCGGTATCAACCTCCTCCATTTCCCCTTCCATGTCCTTGAGACTTTCGAGGAAGATGTTGTCTCCTCGAAGGACATTGTCGAGATGGGGCTGCAGGCTGGGGAGATCCGCGTAATACACTTCATATTTGAGTGCACGGAACAGATTCGCGACACGCGGGATGTCCCTGTGGATTGGAATCGCCGAGACCAGGATGAGCTTATCCGGTGTACGGCTGTCGAACTGCATCGGAAGAGTTTTCGACTTGAACAGCATCGCGCGCTGTTCCTGGTTCAGCGATTCGACCAGCTGTTTGATGACGTTGATCCGGCGTTCCGTCATGGCTTCGTCCACCTTCAGGGTCTTGAAGGCATAGATGCGCGCCACTTCCGAGAACACGGTGTGGTGATCGAGCTTGAATTCCTCGACGAGAATCTCGGCGAGACTGCGGCTCTTGTTCCCGACTTCACGCTCCTTGGCGGTCAGGGCTTTGCTGATCGTTTCGCGATCGACGATGCCCTTATGCAGGAGCGCTACGCCGACTTTATCGACTTTGCGTTCCAGTAAGGAGGCTGCGGCATCCATTGACGAAATTCCTTATTCTATCCTGAAATACGCCTCCCGCAGTGAACAGCAGCAGATAATCCGCAATGCTGCCCATGCCCGGTGCACTCTTGGGCTTGATGACGGCTGTTTCGGAGGAGACGATGGTAATGGCGGTCATGACGATCATGATGATCAGGGCCACCCAGAGTTGCATGAAATCCACCACGGACTTCAGTTTATAGGTCGTTTCGCGCTCGTAATAATTCGCCAGCTGCAACGACGTTTCCCGCACCATACCCGTTTCCGCACCGGCGTGGAAACGCGAAAGCGCGGTTTTCGTAAATACCCCCGCCGCTTCAAAGGACTCGTGCAGTCCCTTGCCGTGCTTGAGCATCATCGGGATGGTGATGGTTTTGATTTGATTTTCAAAGTAGGTATTACCCGTGGCTTCGGCGGCGGTTTTGATGATGTCGATGTTCTCTCCTGAACCGCTGTACATGCTGTAGAACACGCGGCAGAAAACCTCTATGGCCGTCTTGTGAATCAGCGCACCCATTACGGGGACGCGGAAGGATATTTTATCCACCCATTCCCTGCCCCGGGGATTTTTGATCAGTGCGAAGAGCCCCGCACCCATGGCGATGAGGAGCAGGATGAACCAATGGATATTTGCGACAAGCCAGTCCGACATCTCCAGCGTCGCTTCGGTCATCGGGGGCAATTCGATGCCGTACTTGAGAAACATGCGCGCTGTCTCGGGGAAGATATAGGCCACGTAGAAAATCACGGCGATCACCAGCAGAACCAAGGTGATCATGGGCATGAGCATGGCGCTTTTCATGCTCTTCTTGAACTCCAGACGCCGCTCAAGGAATTTCGCGGTTGAGTCGTACATCTCGGCCATGGCACCGCTCTTCGATGCGAGGCCGAGCATTTTGGCCGTAAATTTTCCGAAAATATTTTCGTACTTCAGAAAGACCCGCTCGCTTTCGGCACCCTTCCGGAGATCCGCATTGATGTCCTTGAGCGTCTCCCGAAGCATCTTGTTGTCAATGTCATTCGACAGAAGATTCAGAACTTCGTTAAAGGGAAGTTTTTCACGCAGCAAGTCTGCGCTCAAACGCACGAAGGTGATTACATCGGCAACCGGTGGTGTGCCGATATTCAAACCGACTTTTTTACGGACAAAGACTACCTTGTAGCCCATACCCGTAAGCGCGGCCACGACCTCTTCTTTCGAAAAGGCCTTTTGCTCACCCTCGAGCACCTTTTCGCCTTTTTGCGCTTTGTACACGAAGGTCAGGCGTTTCTCCAGCTTGTCGAGCTTGAACGACCGGCCTTTGGAAAGGTCTTGTATCTTGCGCTTGGCTTCCGCCGCGTTACCGGCTGTGATCGTTCCCTGAACGATCTTTCCCGAAGGAACAACCCCCTGAAACCGAAAATCGGCCATATCGCACTTCCTTTTCTGTCCAGCTTCCTCAGTTTTCATGCCCTGCTTGAAGTTCCGCTTGGCAGGGATTCTCGCTCAACAAGTTAGCGTGGCAACCTTAACAGACACTTAATCGCACATTACAAGCATGAAAGGAAGATGCGGTGAGATATCGGCCTCTACTCCTGTCCTTCTGCTCCCTCTCTCACATCGCCCTGCGGAACGGCTTTACGAAAAGCAAAAGCCGGCACAACTGCTGTACCGGCTCCATGCGTGAAAAGCGATGTCCATCTATGCTACCAGTTTTGGTAATCCACAATCATGCGTTTTTCAGTGGTTGCTGTCATGTCAATGGATACCACGACCATACTTTTTGGATTGCGGAGAGAAGCGCCGGTCACCTCCAGGACGGCCTCCGCAGCTTTGGTGATCGTGTACTTCCCGTTGATGTTTTCGGTCTCGAGAGGTGAAGCGCCTTCATTCATGCCGAGGTGTGACATGTTGATGTTGTCGAAGCGGTTGTTGCCGCCTCCCAACATGGATGGTTTCCGAAAATAGCCCTCCGCCGCCGAGACCATGCGCAAACAATCCTGGGTAATGGCGTCCTTGTTCGCCTCTTCACTGTTGCTTCCGAAAATATTCGTACCCACAACAATCGCGATGCCGACGACCACGACCCCCACCACTACAAGGAGAAGCTGTAACGTGCCCATACCACCGCTCCGTCCGGTTTATCTGTGTTCAATTCGTGTCCTCAACCTTTTCCTTTCCTTCGGCCTATCGTCTCAATGCAACAGGCAAGGTAACACGCGAGTCTTACAGCATGCTGAACCGAACATTACAAGTCTGTCAGACTGTCGCCTCTCCACGGAGCTTCGTCCTCCCCGGCGGAGCGCACGCGCGCGCGCAACCGCCGGCAAGCCATGGTCTCAGCCGATCCAACACCACGGGGAAGACGCCGGGCTCAATAGCGCCACGATCGGATGTTATACTCTGACGGACAGCGAGGTGATCACATTCCGTCCCGGCGCGGTAATGCCGGACGAGTATGGACGATACCTTTTATCTGTAATGTTTTCGATTCCGAAGGACAACGAGAACGTATCATTCAGTCGATAGCGGCTTTTCAGATTCACGGTCATCCATGACGGCGAGTACGGGCGACCCAGTTCGTCGGGGGCGTACAGATAGTCCTTGCCGCGCTCCTCGGGGGCCAGGTCATCATATGCCACTTCACCATTGTACAGCGCGTACAGATCTATTTCGAGATTGCCGCCTTTCCATCCCAGATGCGTGCTTCCGAACCAGGGGGGCGCGTGACGCAGAGGCGCCGTGCTGCCATCGTCGAGTTCTTCGATGCCTTTCTGTGCATTGATGCGCGAGACCAGAGAGAGACCCCATGGAAAACGGATTTCCATATCCGCCTGAATTCCGTACACCTCTGCGAAAGCGGCATTCTGTATCGCCTGCACACGACTCATCTCACCGTCGTAGACGAGACTGTCCAAACCACCGAAGCTGAAATCCCGCCGTACGAGCGCATCATCCAGCCAGGTGAAGTAGCCGGTCACGCTCAACTTCACAGCACGACTGACAACGCTGCTGGCGGTTATCTCCGCGTTATATGCATATTCGGGAGTGAGCTTCGGGTTGGGAACAATGACATAGCCCGGAGTCGAATCGAATACTTTGCCCGCGTCATCCACATTGGGTGCACGAAAACCGGTGGAAAGATTTGCATTGAATTGCCAACCGCCTCCCGCGTTGTATACCGTACCGAGGCTGCCGTTGAGCGCACTGTTGCGCAAGCGCAATTCCGTGAAGGGAAACGGGTAAAACGTCGTGTCGAAACTCCCATCCAGTGTTATATAGTTGTACCGCAGTCCCGCGTGCAAAATGACACCGGCCCCGAGAATACGGCGGTAATCGGTATACACAGCCCAGGACATCCAATCCGCACCATCCGGATAGCGGCTGGGGCCGGGAGCGATCGATCCCTGAAGGATATTCTCATCTGTACCGCTTGATCCGATGGAATTGGAGAGCAGCTCGATGCCATAATGGAGTCTGTCGGCCGGTGAGAAATTTCGTTCGAAATCGGCATTGAGCGAGAGTGCGTCCACCTCTTCCGTGCGGTTGTAGCGCGTGGCAGCATTGAAATCCCGGTCATGCCTGCTTTCCTTGAAGCATTGCCACGCCGCGGTGAGATGGAGATCATCGAACATCGCGTGTTGTGCATTCAGTGTTGCATTGAGTGCATGCATCATCCACACCTGTGGACCGTAGTTCCACTCCGCCGAACGTTGTTTCGTGCCGCGATACCGCAGGAGACGATCATACCGCGCATAGTCGCTCGTTTCGGAGTAATGCGCACCGTATCGTACATCCCATGCATCATTCGGCTTGAAGCGGATTTTCTGCATCACGCTCCACTGTGTGTACCCGCTGGGGACCTGTACTTCGGGATCAGGATTGCTGAGCATGGTGTCCCTGCCGTCCACGCGTGCGGCGTAGGTGCCGCGAAGGTACGCCTCGGGTCCGTCGCTCCCCATCCGCAGATCTCCGAACTCGGACCAGGTGAACGTCGTGGCAAAAGCCCATTTCCGCAGGCCGAGACGCAGCCCGAGATGCCCGGTCTTTTCCCGATTCGCGGAGGAATAGCGCGTGATGGCGTTGGCTGCAAGCAACGGTTGACTGCCGTAGGAAAATCCCGGTGTGATCGTATTGAACGTCATGACGCCTCCGAGCGCATCGCTGCCGTACATCACGGAACCGGGCCCAAACAGCACTTCCGTCCGTTCGATGGTAAAGGGATCAACGGAGATGACATTCTGCACATTTCCGCTCCTGAAAATGGCGGTGTTCATGCGCACGCCATCCACCGCGAGCAACACACGATTCGTCGCGAAGCCACGTATCATCGGGCTGCCGCCGCCAAGCTGGCTTTTCTGCACGAAGATCTCTCCGCTGTTGGCAAGCACATCCGCCGCGGTCTGGGGATTCTGCAATGCGGCATCAGCGCGGGACAGGGTGATCATGCGCGCCGGGACCTCGCTCCGGGCCTGCTTCCACCGTGTGGCGGAAACGACAACCTCGTCCAGGGCGAATGCCGTCTGACGCAACAGCAGCGTCGGCGTGCGTTCGGCCAGTTGCGTATAGGAAAGTATGATGCGTTCATAGCCGATCATTTCGATGCGAATGCTGTCCGATGCGGAGAAGGGTGCTATGTCCACCCTGCCTTTCGCGTCTGTCACAGCCGACACACGAGGACTGAAGCTGAACAGCGCCACCTGTTCGAGCGGCTCACGCGTGACTCCGTCCCGGATGGTCAGCAACTGTGCATTGACCAGTGCCGCGTTGAACAGGACGAGGCACAAGAGTAGTATAGTTTTCATTCTGAAACATCCTTGTCAATTCGGATACTCATGGCAGGCTTCTCCCGCCAGGGGATGGGAAAAATCGCTCGACGGCACCATCGTGAAGCAGGTACCATACACGCTGATGCGAACGTTCATTGCGAACGCACGCATGCAGACACACACCACGACGAGACTGAGACTCATCGGGTGATACGCATATCGGCAAGCGGAAAAGGGAAGAATATCAGAAGAGGAGTTCCGGAGGAGGTTTCGGCGGTATCAACAGAGAGCTCGGCGGGTGTACGGCCGACGGCGCCGTGACGGCAGCACAGCAGGGAGCGGATGGGAGGGGCATTCCCGCTCCTGCAAGATACAATGCGTCCACCATGCGCCGGATTTCCTGTTGCTGACGCCTTCGCTCCGGATTGCTCTGCATTTCGTCCTGCATCATACGATGCAATCCGGCAAACAACGCGGTTTCGGCATCATCATAGATGCAGGCATAGTAGGTAGTGTCGCCCCGTCGCTCCTGTCGTACGATATCGTACATCTTTCCATCGAAGCGGAATTCTTTGGCGTGTATGCGCTGAAAACGGGTGTTGGGAGATGTCTCCAGAGACGTCGGGATGGCGAGCCGCACAAGATCTTTCTCGCTGACGCCGGCCTTGATGCGTTTCCGCACATCGTGACGAATCTGCTGCTGCAGCAGCGAAAACGCAAACAGCGGTCCCGTCGTCTGTGCCATGAGGAGCACAAGCAGAAAAACAGCAATACCTCGCACTCTCCTGTAGGGTGAAAATGTCGGATGAGCGGAATGCATGCTGAATGAGTAGGATACGCAATAGGTTCTATGTGGATGCCGAAGCAACGGCAGCGGGAAACGGATTCTCCGGCAGCAATAAATGTGACGATCCCCCAAACGAAAATCAAGGCAGAAACCACGTCGGTCCTCCCTTCCGGCACTGCGCGTCCACAGGACATCCCCGGGTGATGACGGTAGATCCGGCGTCATACAAACATCGCCGCACGCAGCAACCTGCGGTACCGAGCGGACAGCCTGCCTGATGCTTGCTGACACGGTGTGCTGCACGCTGAAGGACTTCCCTATGCGTCGATGCACTTCGATGACAATAGGCGGATACTACACCAGCAGAGCTCCCTCGACGCGCAGCAGGTGTTTTTTTCTGTCGATGCCACCGCCGTAGCCGACGAGACTCCCGTCCTCCCCGAGCACGCGGTGACAGGGAATGATGATCGCGATGGGATTTCGCCCTACCGCCTGCCCCACCGCCCGTGACGCATGGGGATTACCTATCGCCTCGGCCACGGCGTGGTACGAGCAAGTCGTCCCGTAGGGGATGGCGCGCAACGCCGTCCACACCTGCAACTGAAAATCCGTACCGAGCAACTGCGACCGCACCTTAAAGCGCTTGAGGTTTCCGTTGAAGTACCGGGTCAGCTGCTCATGGATCGGATCATGCAAGCTGCCGGCTGGCACGGCGGTCCATTGAGCGAGATATCGGTTCACCCAGCTGGAATACTCCTGTCCTTCCTCTTCGGCATCGAAGCCGAGGTAACACAGCGCGTCGTCCAGCGACAGCAATCGGAGCCGACCGAGCGGCGAAGCTACGAAGGATTGCAATAGAGCCCTGGGTACACGATGTGGTGTCATGGAGCACCCCTGTGCTGTGGGTTGGCATGATGGTCTGGACAATGTACATAAGTGCGAGCAGAGAGCAAACTTGAGACATGCCGGAGGGTGGTTCCGTCCGGCCTCCCGCTCGGGAAGGCCGTACCCGTGACCACCGAGGCGCGGCGGCAAGGCGTCGGAGCGGTACAAATACGAAGAGCATGACAAACGCCATGCTCTTCGTGTGCAACAAACAGAGTGCGTGGGCCGACTGCGCGGTCAGGAACCCTTTTGTTCCGGAAGCAGGACAACCTGAACGTACCGTTCGAGGTTGATGTATTTTTTTGCGGCGTCAAGGATATGCTGCGCGGTGAGACCGTCGATCATTTTTTCGTACTGCATGAACTGATTCAGCGGCTCGCCGAGCGATATGGCGCGCATGAGCTGCCCCATCCAGAAGCCGTTTTCTTTCATGCCCGTTTCACGTTCCCGGCGCTGAATTTCCTTGATCTTCCCGATATTCTCCTCGGATGCAGGATTTTCGACAACGTCCTTCAGGACCTTGCGCATGGTTTCGATCATTTCGTCCACACGATCGGGACTGGTGCCGAAGTTGATCATGATGGCGTACTCGGCGTCCGGATATTTGTCCGCGTTAGCGTTCACACCCACACCGTAGCTGCCGCCTTTATCCTCGCGAATCGCTTCCCGGAGCTGTATCGTGAGATACTCTTCCAGAGCGGAAAAGGCGTAACGATTTTCGTACGTCCACTCGAAAGGCCCCGTCATCACGAAGGCAATCATGGTTTTATCATCCACGCCTTTCCGCACGATCTTTTCAACCTTCCCGGTGGGCGGCTTGACGTTGTGATTCTTCCATGTTTCCTTGCGTCCGGTGGTCGGAAGCTGACCGATGTACTTTTCGACCATCGGCTTGAGTTCTTCCGGCTTGATGTTTCCGACAAACGTGAAGGTGAAATCGCTGGCATCACGGAAGCGATCGGAATAGATGTCGAAAGCCTTGTCCAGATCGACGCGCTCCAGCCATGCTTTGGTAACGGGCTGCTGCCGCGGGTGATAATTCGCGAGCGTTGTGGTGAGCGTATCCGAGAACACGCGCTCCGGCTGATTGCCGAAATTCTCGAACATGGACATCATGCGTGTCTTGAAGGAATTGAACGATGTGGTGTCTTTACGCGGCTGATGGAAATACAGATAGAGTAACTGGAATGCGGTTTCCATGTCCTTGGGAGCGAAGCTGCCGTTGAAACCCTCATTTTCCGAGCTGATAGTCGGGGAGACGTTGGCGACTTTCCCGGCCAACGTCTTACGCAGCTGAATCTGATTGAATTCGCCCACACCTCCCATGCTGATGATGCTGGATGCGAGCGCGGCACTGGGCAGATCCGTGTCGCCCACGAGGGAGATACCACCGGGACTGGTCGCACCGAACAGGACTTCGTCGGCCTTGAAATCCGTCTGCTTGACGAAGACCTTGATACCGTTGGAGAGCGTCCATTCCGTGACGTCGATGTCCTCGTGCTTTTTCTCCGAGGCAACACGCACCTTTGACGGACCCAATTCGACTAACGGTTTGTTCGCGACTTCGTCCACGTAGGGATCGAGTTTCATGGCTTCCACACGCTCTATCACTGCACGGAGCTGCTGCTCCGTCGGAGGCGTGAGTCCCTCTTTTTCCGGCATGCTGAACGTGATCACGCGATTCGCATCGGTGAAATATTCATCCGTCAGTTTATTGACTTCGCGGAGGGTAATGGTCTCAAGATATTTCTTGTACAGTTCGTACTCCATCTCGATACCGGGGATGGGCTCTTCGACAAGGAAATTGCGAACGAACTCGGATGCATGCGATCCGGATTGCGTTTTCTCGCGTTCGTTGTACTGCCGTTCCATGCCGCGAAGCACATTGGTTTTCGCGCGTTCGAGTTCGGAGGCGGTGAAGCCGTGCTGTTTGACGCGATACGCCTCTTTGAGCAGCGCCTCGAAGCCGCGCTCCACGTCGCCTTCCTTCGGAATCGCGTTCAGGACAACGACCTCGCGGGCGCGCACGAAGCCGCCTTTCCCGGCGGAGGCGGATACGAAGGGCGGATTGTTCTGTTGCAGCAATTCACTGTAGCGGTCGTTGAGCATCCTGCTGAAAAGCCGTTCAGCCATGGAGGCACGGAAGTCCTTGACTTTCCGCTCCACCTTCGGCTCATGTTTGAAATACAGGGCAACCGACGACGATGTCGCTTCGGGATCCGATGCGATGGTGCAGAGCAATTCCGCATGATCCGGAACAGGCTCCGTTGGCCGAACGAGCGCCTCGGCGGGTTTCGGGATCGATCCGAACATCGCGGAGATTTTCTTTTCCATCGTCGCAACATCAAAATCACCGACCGCGACAATGGCCATCAGGTCGGGACGATACCACTTGCGGTAAAAACCCTTCAGTGTTTCGTACTCGAAGCTCTTCAGAATATCGGGCTTGCCAATCGGAAGACGATCTGCGTACTTCGAGCCATGGAGCAGCACGGGAAATTGTATATCGCGGATGCGCGACGAGGCACCCTTCCGGGCGCGCCATTCCTCTATGATGACGCCGCGCTCCTTGTCGATCTCTTCGTCGTCGAAGGTCACATTGCTCGCCCAATCCACAAGGACCTGCATACCCTGGGTGATGATGGTTTCGTCGTCCATCGGTATCTCCAGCATATACACGGTTTCATCGAAGCTGGTGTAGGCGTTGAGGTCGGCGCCGAAGCGCATGCCGATGCCCTCGAGATATTCCACGAGCTTGTTTTTAGGGAAATGCTTCGTGCCGTTGAAACACATGTGCTCCACGAAATGCGCGAGGCCCTGTTCGGGATCGGTCTCCAGAACAGATCCGGCGTTCACAGCCAGGCGCAGAGCGGCGCGGTTTTCCGGCTTCTTGTTCTGCATGATGTAGTAGCGCATGCCGTTGGCGAGCGTACCGATTTTCACGTTGGGATTGACGGGGATGTCGGCGCCGAGGCCGGGAACAGGTGCCTTGCCAGGAGTCTCCTGGGCGAACGCACCCGGGAGAGCGAATATCGTCATGAACACAGCGACGACACTCGTGAGACGGAATACTTTCATACATTACTCCACACATTAGGGAATCGGGTTCAATCAGTTTTTAAGATACGAAGCAACCGGGAAAAAGATGCGGTAATTTTCCGTCCCCAAGTCTGTGCCGCTCCCGGAGCAGCGTAGCGGGCGGAACGGGGAGGCCGGTTACGCCAGCTTGTATATCACGACCGGATCGCTGCAACCCTTGAGAAGAGCGGTGCCGAGACTCTCGGTGAAAAGCGAGTGATGCTCGATGCGGCTCCAGGTGCTGCCGGAAATGAGCACGGAGCTGTTGTAGCTTTTATTGAGCTGTTCGATACGCGAGGCGAGAATGACCGCGCTCCCGGTAACGGAATACTGCCGCCTTCCCGCCGCCCCGATGTTTCCCGTCACCGCTTCACCCGTATGCACGCCTATGCCAATGCGTGTGAACGGAATCGCTCCCTGCGCGTTCAGACGCTCGACCGCGGAATGCATCGCCAGTGCGGCGTTCACAGCGTCGCTTGCATGTGCCGCATTGCCTACCGGGGCGCCGAACGTGGCCATGAAACCGTCACCCAGAAACTGATTGACAATGCCGTTGTTTCTCTCGACGATGGGGATAAGCGTACCGAACACGGTATTGAGATAGCTCACCACCTCGCGGGGCGGACGACTGCCGACCAAGGGGGTGAAATCGCGGATGTCGAGGAACAGAACGGTCACGGTGCGCAGCACCCCCTCCGCGTGTTCCGGATGGTTGAGTAATTCTGCGGCGACGGGCTCGGATACCTGCTGTCCGAAGAGCTGTATCACCTGCCGTTTCTCCTCCGCCGCACGAAGCATGCCCGCGATGCGCAGGCGCAGGAGTCTGGTGATGAGGGCCGCGGCCGCGCCGGCCGCCAGCAGCAACACGCAACGCGAGGTGTAGAACAAAGGCGAGGCGAAGACGGGGTCCACCGACGATGTGTCACTCGTCGAAAGCACGTACAGCACCAGTGCGCAGTATTGCGCCGCGGCCAGGACGCCCGTGAACAGCGAGAGACCGGCGCTCAGTCGCAATACGGAAACGATGATAAAAATGAAGTACAACGCGATCATGGGCGACAGCAGCGCGTGCACGGGATGCACCGATTGTCCGACAAGAAGAATGCCCACTCCGGGGAGGGTGATTTCCACGGTGACGTTGGCGATTCTGCCGAACAGTGGAACGCGTCTGCGCTTTTTCTCGAAGGCAAGAAACAGGAAAGAAATCGCGCCCTCGTACAGGCCGATACTCAGCAGCAGCATGAAAACGGGTTGACGAAAGGCCGGAATGCTGAGGGTCGCAAGCAGCTTGTGCGGCAACAGAGCCGAAAGAATGACGACCATGAGCGCGGTGGAAAAGAAGATGACCGAGAGGATGCGCGCACGAAGCTGTTCGCTGCGTGCCGTCTCGATATCCAGTTCTTCACCGGGTTTCAGCCAGTTGTGCATCAGTGCCGCCTCCGTCGCGCATTGTCCGGTCTGTGCGCCGCCCCCCCACCCAGCACTGCCTCCTTCTGTCTGCGCTTTCCGGCGAGAGTGCGTTCCACGAACAGCGCTTCACCCGTGAAGGGATGCAACTCCGTGTGATACATCACGGAGGCCCAGGTTCCGGGTGTGGGCGTGAAGATCTGCACATGCTCGGCGCTCACCCCCAATCCTTCCGCGGCCACTCTGCGCAGAGCGTGCATGTGCTGTTCTTCACAGCCGGGATACGCGGCGATGAAGTAGTAGCTGAGATACTGCTTCTTTCCTGCGACACGGGATCGTTCGACGAACAATTTTCTGAAGTCCAGATAGTCCTCCAGCCCGCCTTTCCCCATCAAATGCAGGATGCCGGGGTCGGAATGCTCCGGGGCGAGACGCAATTGTCCGGAGACATGATACGCGGCGAGCTCGTCGAGAAAACGCATGCCGCATTTCTCGTCTGCAAGCAGCAAGTCGGGCCGGATGCCGCTGGCCACGAACACATGCCGAATACCCGGGAGGGCTCGCAATTTTCTCAGAAGTCGCTCGTAGCGGCTGTGGTTCACCGGCATACTTCGGCACAGATCGGGAAAGGCGCAACGTTTGTCGTCGCAAACACCTTTTGCGAGCTTCTTCGCGCATTCGTACCCGTACATGTTTGCGGTGGGCCCACCCACGTCGGGTATCACTCCGGTAAATTTTCGATGCGTGCTCATTCGTCGGGCTTCGTCGAGCACCGACTGCTCGCTCCTCCATCGAATCGTCCTGCCTTCGTGCACAGCTATAGCGCAGAAGTTGCATTCGCCATAGCAACCGCGGTGCGTCTGAACGGAGAAGCGAATCGTATCCAACGCCCGTATCACTCCCTGCCCGTTGTAGGACGGATGCGCATCGCGTTCGAAATCAAGCGTATAGACCCCATCGAGATCCTCCTGCGTCTCCCATGGCGGAGGCGGATGATGGATAAGCCACCTGTCCCCATGCCGCTGCTGCAAGCCCTGTGCCGTGTGCGGATCGAGATTGCGGTAAAACGCATCGAACATTCGAATAAAGGCCTGCGGATCTGATTTCACTTCTTCAAAGGACGGGAGATCCAGATACTCTGCACGTGCGTCCCGCGCGATGCAGCAGGTGCCCGGCACCGCGTCGACGGCTTCACCGTGACGGAGCAATTCCGCGAGATGCAACACGGTGCGTTCCCCCATTCCATACACCAGCAGATCGGCTTTGGCATCGAAGAGAATCGAGCGCCTCAGCGCATCATCCCAGTAGTCGTAATGCGCGACGCGTCGAAGACTTGCTTCGATCCCTCCCAGAATGATCGGCCGTGTGGCGCGGAAGGCGCGGCGGATCAGGTTCGCATAGACTATCACCGCGCGGTCGGGACGGCGCGTGTTCTCTGCCCCGGGTGTATAGTCGTCGCTGCGGCGCTTCTTTTTCAGGGCGGTGTAATTCGCGACCATGGAATCGACACTGCCTCCCGTCACACCCCAGAACAGTCGCGGCTCGCCGAGCGCGCTGATATCGGCGAGGTCATGCATATTCGGTTGGGCGATCACACCGACGCGAAACCCTGCTACGAGCAGAGACTTGCCGATCAACGCGGTGCCGATATGCGGGGCGTCGATATAGGCATCACCCGTGACGAGAATGACGTCCAATTCCTCCCATCCGAGGGTACGCATTTCCTTCAGGCTCATGGGAAGGAACATACGGCCCTACCTCCGCTCCCGGGCATCGGACCGACCGTAGCTGCGGAATTTCTCTATGACGCGTTCCATCTCCTCGTCACCGAGAAGAACCGGCGTCCCGATTGCCCTTGCCTGATACTGTATTCGCGCGACGAGTTCCACCTCCTCGGCCACCGTGTACGCGTGTTCCACATCGTCGCCCACAGCCAGCAAACCGTGATTGGCCAGCAGCACAGCGTTGCCGGCTCCCAACGCATCCACGGCGTTGCGCGCGAGCTGTGTGGTGCCGTAGGTTGCGTACTCCGCGACGGGTACCGTTTTTCCCGCGAAGCCGATCAGGTAATGCACCGCCGAAATTTCCTCTCGCAGGCAGGCAAAGGTGGAGGCATAGGGCGAATGCGTGTGCACGACGGCTCCGCAACCGGGGCGCACCGCATACACGGCGAGATGCATCGCAAGTTCACTGCTCGGAGGCCGATGACCGCTCAGGGTGTTGCCCTGCAGGTCGACGAGCACAAGATCATCCTCCGTCATGGACGCGTAGGGAACGCCACTCGGACTCACAAGCACACAGTCCGCGTCTTCAGGGCGGATGCTGATATTCCCTCCCGATCCTGTGGTCAGACCGGAGGAGAGCATGGATTTCAGGGCGCCGACAAGCGCAGCGCGTTCAATGTTGTAACTCATGACTTTTCTCCTTCGCCGGAGCGGAAAATCTCGCTTCAATATCATGGAAAACCCGGAGCAGCGCTGTCTGCGTTTCCGGTTCCGATGCGCTGTGACCCGATGCGGGCGTGAGCAGCAGAGTGGACAGGGGCAGGGCCCGATGCAATCGCCACGCAGCTTCGGGCGGACACACGACATCATAGCGGCCATTGACTATCCAGGCAGGTATGTGCGCGATGCGTCCGGCATTCCGCAGCAGTTCGTCGTCGCCGAGCCAGCAGCGATGTGCCATGTACACGTTTTCGAACAGCGCGAAGGCGAGAGGATTTCCCGTTTCGAGCCAGGCTTGTACCCTCCGCAGACGCGTGCTGTCCCGGTCCACCGCACTCGCCGCTGTTTCATACCATGCCCACGCACGCGCGACGCGCAGCACGGCGAGAGAATCATCCTGTTGCAGCAACTCCGCGAGATACCCCGGAAGCGGACGGCGGGATCTGTCCGGAAGCACGGTGAGCAGTTCTTCATACAGGTCCGGAAAAAAATTTGGCCAGCCTCCGTGATACAGATGATCGATTTCCGCATCCGTTCCGAGAAAAACACCCCGGAATACCAAGGCGCATACGCGCCGCGGATACCGTTGCGCGTACGCGAGCGCCAGAGTACTTCCCCACGATCCTCCGAACAGCACCATGCTGTCTATTCCCAGGGTCATGCGAAGTTTTTCGATGTCGTCCACAAGGTCCCAGGTGGTGTTCTCCCGAAGCTCGCCGTACGGCTTCGATCGGCCCGCACCCCTCTGGTCGAACTGGATGATATTGAACACTGCGGGATCGCACAGCCGTCTCGCGATGGGCGAGCTGCCTCCCCCGGGGCCGCCGTGAAGGATAACAAGCGGCAAACCATCAGGATTGCCGCTGCATTCGTAGAACAGTTCGTGCAGATCCGAAACGCGCAGATAGCCGCTCTCCCGCGGTTCGAGCGCCGGCCACATGCCGCTCTCTCCCTGTCCGTAGGCATGGAAAAGAGCGAGTACGCCGAAACCAAGGAAAAACAGAAAGTGCCGTTGCATAAAAAAACCTCGAAATTCAATCTACAGAACCTTGCATCCATGCGCCAATTCTGCCATTTTGGATTCTTCAATGGTATCGTATATTACAGTGTCACGCTGATATCAACTTACGTTCACTTTTCCATAACTGGAGGAACCATGAATCGCTACCAGGATTTGCTCACGCTTGTTCAGTCGTTTGAAGGCGATTTCGAAAAGTTTTTCGTCAAAGGCAACAAGTCGGCCGGAACCCGGGTGCGTAAGCACATGAACGAGCTCAAGAAGTTCGCCCAGGATCTTCGCAATCAGGTTCAGGATATCAAGAAGGCCGAGGAAGGCAAGTAAATGAAGCCGGCGACGCACTCGCCGATTCATCTCTCGCTTCCCGGGGCGTTCCATTATGAGCACACCCTCTATTCGCATGGATGGTGTGCTCTTCTCCCTTTTTCACTGGATACATCGTCGAACGTGCTCCGCCGCACGATCACCCTCCCGCGACGGCGCACCGCCGTTCTGACTTTTGAACCGCAACGCAATCATTCCATGCGTTGCGGCATCGAGCACAGAGGCGCGCTGCGGGATGCTGACTGGTCCGTTGCGCAACAGAGCATTCGCAGCATGTTTCAGTTGGATCAGAAGCTCGACGCGTTTTATCGCCGTATCTCCCCTGATACACGTTTCGGATGGATGGCGCAGAAAAAGACCGGGCGCATGCTCCGCGGCCTGACGTTTTTCGAGGACGTGATAAAAATGGTCCTGACCACCAACTGCGCCTGGTCGCTCACGGAAACCATGACGGAGCGGCTTGTGCGCCGTTTCGGCACGCCCGCCGGCGCCGACAGTCCCGCGTTCCCCGACGCGGAAGCGATTGCCGATGCGAGCGAGGCCGAACTGCGATCCGAAGTCAAACTGGGGTACAGGGCTCCGTATGTTCTCGCGCTCAGCAGGCGGGTTGCTTCCGGGGTGCTGGATATCGAGGCGTTCAGAACATCCACCGCTCCGGCAGAGGAATTGTACAAGGAACTGCTGCGACTCGAAGGAGTCGGTCCTTACGCCGCCGGCAATCTCCTCAAACTGCTCGGGCGTTTCGACTATCTCGGTCTCGACAGTTGGTGCCGCGCGTCATTCTCGAAACTGCACGGAAATGGCGCAACCGTGTCCGACGCCGAGATCGAGCGCTTTTACGCAGCATATGACGAGTGGAAGGGCCTTGTGATGTGGCTCGACGTCACGCAACACTGGTACGCGGAAAAATTCCCCTTCCTCGCCCAAACGTGATGCACCGTCCGAGCGCTCCCTCCGTAACGGTGCATGCCTGCCCGTTATCGAATCCCGTAGTCGTACCATTGAGAAAATATCCCCTTCGCCTGCTTCCGGCAATACTCACGATGCGTTCAACCATCTCCCGCTTCCCGCTCCGCCGTCTCTCTCTTTTTTCCGCATTGCTCTGTGTCGTATTCACGCCGATGCACGCTCAGGAGGAGGATTACGTACGCCTACACCGCGAAGCCGTGGTGGTCGACGGACACAACGATGTACTGGGACGCGTCGTTTCGGGCACGCGTGTGGATGTGCGGGGCTCGACCGGACATTCCGATCTTCCCCGTTTCCGCGAGGGAGAACTGGACGTGCAGGTGTTCAGCATCTGGGTCCATCCGAAGAAGGGTGTGCGCGATGGTTGGATCAGCGTCCGTGCGCAGCTGGACTCGCTCCATGCCATCGCGAAAAGGCATCCTTCGCAGCTGCGTCTGGTGCGAACGGCGCGGGAATTCGACGCGGCGTCCGCAGCGGGAGCGTTGGCCGCAGTCATCAGCATCGAGGGGAGCAGTGCACTGGACGGAAAACCGGAACGCATCAGGGAGTTGCACGCAAAAGGACTGCGCGTTTTCGCCCCCACCTGGAACTACAGCGTGGACTGGGCTTCCTCATCAGTGGATGAAGCCGCGGGTAAGAAATCCATAGGTCTCACCCATCATGGCAAGCGGCTCGTGCGTCTGCTGGACTCGCTCGGTATCATTCTCGACATCTCGCATCTAGGCGCTCGTGCAGCGGCCGATGCGCTGTCCGTCACCCGCAATCCCGTGATCGCCTCCCATTCATCGTGTGCCGCGCTGAGACCGCATCATCGCAACCTTACGGACGAACAACTCCGCACCGTGGCGAAGCGCGGTGGCGTGGTGATGATCAACTTTTTCCCGCCCTTCCTTCTTTCCGGTATGACCTCCGCCAAAGTCGCCGCGACACGCAAGCTCTGCACAGCGTTGGATATACTTGCCGCGAAACACCCACGTCGTGGTACCGCGTTTCTGAAAGAATATGACAGACTACTCGCTTCCGCCCGCAAGAGCGGGCTTCCGACGCTGCTGGACGTCGCGGACCACATCGATCACGCGGTGCGCATCGCTGGTGCCGCATCGGTGGGGCTGGGATCGGATTTCGACGGCATCCCCTATGCGCCAGCCGGCCTGCACGATGTCACCTGGCTTCCAATGCTGACGCGCGAGTTGTTGCGGCGCGGACACAGCGAAGGCACAGTCGAGGGGATTCTCGGAAAGAATTTCCTGCGTGTGTTCCGGCAGGTGTGCAAAGAATAACAGAAGGATTCTTCACGGAGAGCCGGGGTTGGGAGAGCGAGAGGCAGTGACGACGCACACGCGCTCAAGGCCACTCTCGACGCACCGCGCACGCGTGCAAATTCACACATTTTGCGCACTCGCCGGGATTTGCGATCTTTGTATGATCCGTCATTTTTTCCGCATATCTGGAAATTCACATACCATCAGTTCAAGGACAGACGCATGAAAATTCATGAGTACCAGGGAAAGGACATTCTGAAACGCTTCAACGTCCCCACTCCTCAAGGCGGTGTCGCCACATCCCCCGCGCAAGCGGTGAAGGTCGCGCAGAAGCTCGGCGGATCCCTGTGGGTCGTCAAATCGCAGATACATGCGGGCGGTCGTGGCAAGGGAAATATCTATGATCCCAAAACCCGGGCGCTCATTCTCGATGGCGGTGTCAAGGTCGCGAAATCCCTGAAGGAAGTCGAGGAATACACGGCGAAAATGTTGAAGAACCTGCTCGTGACCATACAGACCGGTGAAGAAGGAAAGATCGTCAACCGCGTCCTGATCGAGCAGGGAGTGAACATCGCGAAGGAATTCTATGCCGGTATGCTTCTCGACCGCGCACAGTCCAGGAACATTATGATGGTATCCACCGAGGGCGGCATGGAAATCGAGAAAGTCGCGGAAGAAACACCGGAGAAAATTCTCAAAGCCGTCATCGATCCCACCATCGGTTTCCAGGCCTATCAGGCGCGCGAACTCGCGTTCGGTCTGGGCCTGAGCGGCGCGGCGTTCAAGAATGCCGTCAACTTCATGATGAAGCTCGCGCACGCGTACGAGGAACTCGACGCCTCGATGTTCGAAATCAATCCCCTGGTCCTGACCAAGGAAGGCGAGATGATCGCGCTCGACGCCAAAGTTGCGCTCGATGACAACGCGCTGTATCGTCACAGCGATTTCGGCGCAATGCGTGACACCACCGAAGAAGCTCCGCTGGAAGTGGAGGCATCCAAATTCAACCTGAACTACATCAAGCTCGATGGCAACGTCGGCTGTATGGTCAACGGCGCAGGTCTCGCCATGGCGACGATGGACATCATCAAGCTCGCCGGCGGCGAACCCGCGAATTTCCTCGACGTGGGCGGCGGCGCGAGTGCCGAGACCACGGAGCAAGGATTCCGCATCATCCTGAGCGATCCGAACGTGAAAGCGATTCTGATCAACATATTCGGCGGCATCGTCCGCTGCGACCGCATCGCCAACGGCGTCGTCCAGGCCGCAAAAAATCTCAAGCAGCTGAACGTTCCTCTCGTCGTCCGCCTTGCCGGAACCAACGCCGAGGAGGCCGCCGTCATTCTCGAAAAATCCGGTATGAATTTCATGGTGGCGCACAACTTCAAGGAAGCCGCGGAACAGGTCACGCAGGCGCTCGCAGCCAGGAACTGACACGGACAGGTGTACAGCAGCAGCGGAGCAGAAATGCTCCGCTTTTTTTTTCGATTGCGCGATATTACAGTTCTCTTACAGGGATTTATCCGCATTACAAAAGATTAATGCAACCCACGAAACCGATGCCGGAGCAGGTGAATCACCATTTCATCCAATGAATACAGGCCTCCCCGCCATGTACCCGCAACCGATCCTGCGGAGGCATGGCGCCGCGTCGTCTGCGAACTTGTGCTATACGGATTCTGTCGAATAAATTACCACCGTTGACAGTGCAACACCATTGTTCTGCGAGGTACCATGAAACGCCTGCTCCACATTCTTCTGATATCCCTGCTGACCACTCTGGGCGCACACGCACAAGTCGGCTGGTTTGATCAATCCACGGGGGACGAAACAGTACTCTTCGGCGTCGAGATGCTCGACGCATCCGTCGCTGTCGCCGTGGGTCCGGATGGGGTGATACTCCGCACCACCGACGGCGGCTCATCCTCGAAACTGGTCCCGTCCGGCACGCAAAACGTGCTGCGCCGCATTCGCTTCCATAGCCCCACTCTTGCCGTGATCTCGGCCAATGACGGAGAAATGCTGAAATCCACCGACGCGGGCGCCACGTGGGCACCATTGCAGACGGGCACGACGAAAGGCCTGTACGATGTGCACTTCTTTGACGAAAACCGCTGGCTCGCCATTGGCCAGGGTGCGTACGTCACCGAGACCACGGACGGAGGCGCAACCTGGAAGCAAAAGGCTTCCGGGATTAACAACTGGAACGAAATCGCTTTTCGCGGTTCTTTTGGCCTCATGGCCGGAAACAAGGGTGATATCAACGTCAGCACCAACGGGGGAGCAAGCTGGACAAAGCGCTCCTCTCCGGACGATCTCGAACTGCGCTCCGTGTGTATCCTCGACGACAGCACCGCCGTGATGTCGGGCATCAACGGAACGCTGATCAAGACAACGAACAAGGGAAGAAACTGGAAGCTCGTTTATGCGTCCATACCCATGGCATCCAACCGTGTATCCAGTGTCCGCAGCCTCACACGCGATCACCTCGTCGCTGTGGCCTACGGCGGCGTGATCATCGAATCCTGGAATGCCGGAGAAACCTGGGACCCGCAGAACAGCATCACCGGACAAAATCTCGAAAGTCTCTCCTTCATCAACAGCAAGATCGGCACAGTGGTGGGTTGGAACGGAACAATACTCCGCACCAGCAATGGAGGAACAATGTCGGTGCGGCACGACGGTGCGGCGTTACCGGTCGGACTGCGCATTCTGGAACAATATCCCCTCCCCTTGCGTCACGACGCCGTTGCAGCCGGCATCCTTCGTCTCAATGTGGAAGAGGCTGGTCATGTGCGCATCACCGCGGTGGATGTGCTGGGCCGCACACGCGCCACGCTCTTCGATGGCTATCTCGTCGAGGGCAGCCACAGCGTTGCACTGCAGCCATCCGCGCTCAACGCGGGGACCTACATTCTCCACATCGCGCAGAATGCGCGGGCTATCACCGGAAAACTCGTTATTGAATAGCAGAGCCAGATCTCTTGAGCAATAAACGGACGGCGCTCGCCGTCCGTTTACCATTTGCGCGCTTCGTTCAGCAGCCAGGTTGCGGTGACATCGAGGACGCTGTCCAGCGCGGCGGTGCTCCCCGCAAAAGGATGGACCGCTCCGAAGGTATGATCGGTATTGGGGATAACGTGCAGGGTCGTGTTGCTCGCATCGGCTGAACTATACAGTTTCCGCCCCTCATCGAGAGGCACGGAAACGTCCTGATCGCCGTGGAGGATCAACCACGGCCGACGGATACGTCCCGCCGCGGCAAGGATATCGAGGCGTCGGCTATTGATTTCCAGGTCGTCGAGCATGCAGACCCCCATGGGCATGAGCTGATTCGTGCGCGCGTTCAGGATTTCCATGCGCCCCTGCTCACGCCACTGCTTCTTGATCTTGGGTCCCCAGCGGTCGAACGTGCTGACGCCCGCCCAGGTAATCACCGCTCTGATGCGTGCATCCTCCGCGGTTTTCACGACACTGATTCCGCCGCCGAGCGAATGCCCGAGCACGACGAGCTTCGCAGGGTCCGTGCGCTCTATCCTGAGATCCCCGCCTTCAACAGCATTGATGACATCGTCGAGATCCTCAAGCTCACGCGAAGCGGTGTTCCGCTCGAACCGGTCGAGAGCGGTAAAATTCAGCGGGTCATCGCCTATCCCGTTGAGAGAAAAATTGAAGCGCAGGACGGAGATGCCGTGCGCGGCGAGGGTGTCGGCCGCAAAAGGAAACATCCCCCAATCTTTGAAACCCTTGAATCCATGACAGATGATGAGCAAGGGAGCGGCTTCCCCTGTCTCAGCCGGATGAATGTTCCCGCGGATGAGATCCCCGTGTCTGTTGGTGAGAGCGAAATCCTTCTTGTCCATGCCTATGCTATGTTGTGTGTGTTGCCTATCTTGTTCCAGCAAAGTAGCGCCTTCCACCGCAACGGACAATATGCAACTCCCTCAACGAATAGCACTTGTGCACGACTGGCTCACCGGCATGCGTGGCGGAGAAAAGGTATTGGAGGTCTTCTGTGAACTGTTTCCTGAGGCACCGGTATTCACACTTGTCGCCATTCCCGACAAGCTCAGCGCGACACTTGCCTCCCGCCGCATCGTTACCAGTTTCCTCCAGCGCATCCCCGGCATAGAGCGGCGGTACAGACATTTTCTTCCCCTCTTTCCGCTGGCGATAGAGCGCATGGACCTTCGAGGATACGATCTCGTGCTCTCTTCTTCCCATGCCGTCGCCAAAGGTGTGCGCCCGGACAAACATGCCTTACACATCAGTTACATACACACACCGATGCGCTATGTGTGGGATATGTTCGATCAGTATTTCAATGCGGCCAGTACCGGCAGCGTCGCACTCGCGGTGATTCGACTCATCGCCGCACGGATACGGCGCTGGGACGTTCGGAGTTGTTCGCGTGTACATCATTTCATCGCGAATTCCGCGTACATTGCCGACCGCGTCGTACGGCACTACCATCGAGACGCCACCGTGATTCACCCGCCGGTCAGCGTCGAGCGCTTCACCATCGGAGCGGGAAGCGGAAAGGGTTTCCTGGTCGTTTCCGCGCTCGTTCCGTACAAGCGCGTGGACCTTGCCATCGAGGCCGCAAATGCGCTCGGAGAAGAACTACGCATCATCGGCGACGGACCGGAAGCGTCAAAGCTGCGCGCAATGGCGGGGCCGACCGTTCGTTTCGACGGCTGGGTATCGGACGAAGAAATTGCGGCCGCCTACAGCAGTTGCTGTGCACTGCTCTTCCCCGGCGAGGAGGACTTCGGTATTGTCCCCGTGGAGGCGATGGCGTCTGGACGACCCGTGATCGCATACGGCCGAGGCGGGGCGACGGAGACCGTGCGCGATGGGCAGACCGGACTGCTCTTCAACGAGCAAACGACGGCATCCCTCATTGCAGCGATGCAACGCTTCGACAGACACACCTTCGACGCAGCGGCCATACGCAGACATGCGGAGGGTTTCAGCCGGGAGCGCTTTGCGGATGAGATCCGGCAATTCGTAACACATGCCTGGCAGGAATGGCGATTGACGGCGCATGCTGTTTCCGAATGAGTTGATGGTAGTTGAGCGGCAGCTTCGGCGGTTTCGCCGATGCCGTGGTTGAAACCGGGTCTTTGCGGATGCTTGGTTTGGGAGAAGCGAACAACACCGTGCGCTACACGTCGACCCTTTTCAGCCGAATGCAGGTGGTTTATGCATCGCCCACTTTGTGACCGAATGTGGGCGTTTCATGAATCGCCCGTTTTTTTACCCGAAACGCACTTCCATCGTCCTCGGTGTTGGAGAGGCTCCGAAAGAATCCGCATCCATTGGTGTCCGTCCGCATACATCGTTTCAGCTTGAACGTTTCAGGCACCGCCATAATCCCGTGCACAAAGAGAGCAAACATCGATCGCACATTTTGCGTATGTTTCATCCTATCGTATATTCAGCGATGGACGTTCAAATCACCTCAGCAGACAAACATCAATGATGAGGACTACAGGGATGAATGAAGTAAAAACACCACCACCGGTGCTGTTCGATCTTACGACAGTCGGGGAAGCCTATGTCGAACTGCACGCGGAGGACAACACGCTTCCGGAAGCACCAGCATTCGAACGGCGCATAGCCGGTTCGGCCGCACTGACGGCCATATACTACACCATGCTCGGCGGTAAAGCCAACTGCATCGCCTGCGTCGGTGCCGACGCTCTCGGAACCTACGTGCAGAACACGCTGCGTCAGCACAAGGTGGAAGCCGGCACGATGCAGTTCTCTAAAGAGCACCCGACGAGTTTGCGTTTCAGCGCGAAGAAGGGACGGCTGGCGCAGTCCACCTATTACCGGCTTGCAGACTGGCAGCTGCACAACACCAAGGAACATGTGGCGCAGGCACAGAGCTCACGCATCGTGTTCGGCAGCGGCTTTATCCTGATCAAGCATCCCGCGCGGCATAGTCTGTTCGAAATGCTGCGCCTTGCAAAAAAATGGGACAGCACTACCGTCTTCCAGCCGCATTTTGATCCCACGCAGTGGGCCAGCAAAAGCGAAGCGCTGCTGACGATCAAGAAAACCTTGCAGTTCGCCGATATCCTCACACCCACATTGGACGATGCCGAAGCATTGCTCGGGAAGGGAACAAAGGAAGACTACCTGAAACACTATCACGATATGGGTTGCCGCACCGTTATCATGAACCTCGGCAAGCAGGGTTCCCTGCTCTCTGACGGCGTAAAAGTCGTGCGTGTCCCCGCTGTCGAGGGAGACGTCGTGGACCCGTCGGGTGCGGACGAAGCATGGCACGCGGCACTGTTCTACGCCATGAACAAGGGGAAATCCATGCCGAACGCCGTGTATTTCGCCAATACCGTCTCAAGCTATGTGCTGGCGCGTACCGGGTCGCTCGTCGCTTTACCCGCTCCCGGTGAGATTACGCAGGAAATGCTCGGAAAGGCGTTTGAAGACGTGTAAATCACGTCGCTGCGGTACGACAACGGCGGAACAGGTGTTCCGCCGTTTTTTTTACATCCGCAAGTACTTCGCGCCACCGGTGGCGACGCACGAGGAGGCGGCGAAGTCCGAAACCTCCGCGCAGCTTTCAGCTTTCCAGAACTTCTCTTTCGGCGGTGAAGCGATATCCTCGAAGGAACTCTTCCACACCCATCGCTCGCTTGCCCTCCTGCTGGAGCTCGAGTATCGCGAGCGAACCGCGACCGCATTGTACCTGAAGGCCGTTGGCGTCAATCCGCAGTGCGCCACTCTCGCCACTGCTCTCTTCTTCGAGCACCTGCGATCGAAGAATTTTTATCAACTTCCCGCGGTGATGCGTCCACGCGGCGGGATAGGGACTGAGTCCACGGATGAGATTATGTACGTCACGGGCGGGACGTGTCCAGTCAAGGCGGCAGGTATCCTTGAAAATTTTCGGTGCCGGTGTCGCCTGCGCATCGTCCTGCAGCTGTGTGATCAGGTTGCCGGTCTCGATACGGCGCACGGTGCGCAGTACGACATCCGCGCCAAGCGTCATCAGGCAATCGTGTAATTCACCCGCAGTCATATCGTCGTGCAGTTCCGTGCGCTCCTGCAGGATAATATTTCCCGTGTCCACCGCGGGTTTCAGAAAGAAGGTTGTCACCCCGCTCTCCTTCTCTCCCCGGATGAGAGCCCAGTTGATGGGTGCCGCGCCGCGGTACTTCGGGAGCAGGGAGGCGTGCAGGTTGAAGCTGCCGTAGGTCGGTATGTTGAAGACGGACTCCGGGAGGATACGAAAGGCGACGACAACGAAAAGGTCCGGAGCAAGGGCGCGCAGCTCGTCCGCGAAACGCTCGTCACGCATTGAATCCGGCTGCAGCACGGGAATCCCCAGTCGCGTCGCTGCGTCTTTCACCGCTGTGCCGCTCATCTGCTGACCGCGGCCACGAGGCTTATCGGGAGCGGTGACGACGGTGACGGGTTCGAAACCGGCGTCATGCAAGGCGAGAAGAGACGGCACCGCGAATTGCGGCGTACCCATGAACACGATGCGCATTATTCAGAGCCCGATGGTTGAAGCAGCATGTCAGTCGGCGAATTCAACGTTTTTCGCCATAACGTAATCCGCTTTCTCTTCACCCGCCTTTATCCGTTTGAGCGCGGGAACAACGAGACGCTTGCGCAACCCCTTCAGATAGTCGGTGAAAAAGATGCCATCGAGGTGATCGTATTCGTGCTGAATCACCCGCGCGAGAAAATCGCCGGCTTCCATCTCCTGATCTTCGAAATTTGCGTCCTTATACCGAATGTGCAATTTTTCGGGCCGTGTGACATCCTCGCGCAAGTTCGGTACGCTCAGGCACCCCTCTTCGTAGGTGATTTCGTCGCCCCAGAGATCCGTGATTACGGGATTGATCATCACGAGGGGAGTTGATTCGGTATAGCCCTCGACGGAAGTAAGATCCATGACGAAAAGAGACGAGCCGACTCCGACCTGATTCGCCGCGAGCCCCACGCCGCTTGCCTGATGCATCGTCTCGAACATATCTACGATGAGTTGCGTCAGCTCCGGACCCGGTCTTTCGACAAGGCGCGTTTCCTCGCGCAGCACTTTTGCATCGTACGGATAGATGGGAAGAATGGCCATGACGGTATTTCCGGAAACAGTCTGTTCGTATATCGTTTCTTCGCAGCACGAAAAATCGTACCTTCGCGCATATGCAATTATAAATGTACTCACGAAAATTTTATAGAGGAAGGCAAAACGTCATGGAACTCGGTTTGAAAGGAAAACGTGCTTTCGTCGCCGGCTCCAGCGAAGGCATCGGACGTGCTATCGCGGAAGGCCTGGCTCTGGAGGGATGCGACGTCATGCTGTGTTCGCGTTCGGAAGAAAAACTCATCGCCGCCGCGAACGCGATTCGGGCGCGAGTGCAGGCGGATGTTCATTTCGTACCCGCCGATCTGGATCTCCCGGAACATATCGAAGCCGCCGCTGCGGCGACCCTCGGGGCCTTCGGCGGCGTCGACATTCTCGTCACGAATAATGGCGGACCTGCTCCCGGAGATTTTCTCAGCATGACCGAGAAACAGTGGCTGGCCGGCTACAACCGTACGCTGATGAGCGGAGTGCGCCTGATCAGGGCATTTTTGCCAGGCATGATCGAGCGGCAATTCGGACGCATCATCAACGTGACCAGTATTTCCGTAAAGATGCCCGTCGCGCGTCTTCTGCTCTCCAACACCTTCCGCGCCGGCGTGACCGGCATGGCCAAGACGCTGTCCGACGAAGTGTCAAAGCACGGTATCACCATCAACAACATCGCACCCGGCTATATACGCACCGGACGTCAGACGCAGCTCTTCACCGACCGCGCCGAAAAAGCTGGTGTCACCATCGAGGATATACGCGAACAGATCACCGCCTCCATTCCCATGGGCCGCATCGGCCACCCGGATGAAGTCGCGAATCTCGCGGTGTTCCTGGCCAGCGACGCCGCCTCGTACATCACCGGAACGACCATTACGGTGGACGGAGGCCTCAATCGCGGCCCGATGTGAGAGACGATGCATGAGAGCGGAGTTTCGATGTTCGGCCGTCGAAACAGGGCACAGTGAAAGAACCGGTGGCGATGTTTTCAGGAAGGACTACGACATCCACGCCGGTATCTCTGCGACTCGACGCACCCGGACAGTTTACGCAACCCTAAGGCCGCACCGCGAGAATATAACCCGCGATAAAACCGTTTACTGATTCCTTTCGTCCCTTGCGGCGACCACCCGCACATTGAATAGTACGCCGATTTCCGTTACCTTGAGAACGATTCAAGGATACGGACCTCGTTTGAAGCATTCCCCTGCGAATAGAAGTTGCACCGTGACAATGATGCACCTCGCTGCAGCTGCGGCGATGTTCCTTTTTGTTCTCCTGCCGTCGCGGCTGTCGGCCCAGGACCCCCGCACGGGCTGTATTGCGGATCCCGGATCGCATTTTCGCAGTGCCAGGGACTCGGTTGCCTGTCTGGAGGCATTCGAACGGCTCGACATGTTGTCCGCACGGCTGGCTGCGGCGCCGACGCCCGGACACATCGCGGAGTACCGGGCAGCGGCCGATTCGGTGCTGACCTTCACCGCACATGCACTTGAGGATACCTCACACCCACTGTATATCGAAGCGCTCGCATGCGTCTCAGAAGCGTTGTGGATGACGGATCGCGAGCAATCCACCGCGATTCTCGAACGCGCTGTTGCCGCCCTGCGCACGCTTCCCGTGCCCTGCCGCAGCGCCTGGGCCGGGCGTCTGTTCGGCAATCTTGCATACCAGTTGTATGAATCCGGGTTGTATGAAAAAGCCGAACTGCTGTATCACGAAAGCATCGCGGTGCTCACGGGGCTTGAGCAGCCTCCGGCGGCGCTCACCGCGTCACAGTACCTCTTTCTCGGTCTGTTGCAGCGGCGTGCCCTGAAACCCGAAAAGGCTGCCGAGGCCTTCTCGGAATCCGCTGCGTGGCAGCTTGCGGCGCGGGACACCGCGAGCTCGGCCGAAGCACTTGGTTGGTATGCGGACGCGCTCTACCGGTCGCACGATTTTGACGGGGCGGAGCGCGCATACCTGCGCGCATACAGCATGCTGCGTCAGATTCTGGGTGGTCAGTCCGAACGCACTCTTGCGGCCATGCAGGATCTGGCCACGTACTACATGTTTGTGGCGCGCTTCGATGATGCACATCGCATACTGCGGGACATACTCTCCGCTGTAACGCGACCTGGCGCGTCCTACGATGCAATCCTCGTGTTCTACACATACATCAGTCTGGCAGGAGCATGCGCGGAATTGGGGAGCGACGCGGAGGCTGAATCCTATTTCCATGAGGCGGCTCGCAGCGCTGAGCGTATTCCGGACGCCGACCGGCCTATGTATCAGGCGATGGTCACGAACAACACCGCATCGTTCCTTGCGAATCGGGAGCGTTACGACGAAGCCGCCACCCTCGTCGAGAAAGCCATGGAGCTGATGGACGTTTCCGGCTGGGCCGATGTGGAGCACTTCAAAGCGCGCGCGGCCAGCAACCTCGCCTCGATGTATTCCGAACTCGGACGTTACGCCGAAGCCGAATCGCTGCTCGTATTCGCGGTGGAAATGTATGGCCGCGCGTTCGGTGAGAACTCGGGCGAACTGGCCGCCCCGCTCAGCAATCTCGGGATGGTGTACAGGGATCTCGGACGATACGAAGACGCGTACGCACACATCGTCCGCGCGCTCACCCTCAGTGAGCAATTCTCCGGACCCGGACATCCTCTGCACGCACGTCTGTTGCGGAATCTCGCTTCGGTGGAACTGGCGATGCGGCGGGACTCGGCCGCTATCGTCCACCTGCGGCAAGCCGAAGCGGAACTCCGTCGCTGGTACGATCCCTGGCACATCGAGATGCTCGATTGTTTTCAGATTATGGGGAGATGGTGTGAGCGTCATCCCGACGATGCCGACGCTCCGGATGTGATGCGCCTCCTCGCCGAGGGTACGACGCGTCGGCTGCGCGATTCGTTCGATTTCGAAAGTGAACAAAGACAACTCCAACTCTACGAGCGCTTCGCCGCGAAAAATCTGGGAATCATTGCGCGATGGGCCCGCAGCACCACCAATCCCTCAGCGGCGGAAATACTGTTCACTGCGCTGATGCACCTCAAAGGCGAAATCCTTGCCGAACAGACACGGATACACCGTGGTGTACGGGGGCGACAACAGGAAGCCGACCTCGCGCAACGATTGTACGACACGCGTGAGCGCTACGCGGCGCTGGCAACAAAGCCGCCTGCGGAGGCGATACTCGCGCTACGCCAGCGCTTGCTCCGTGAGATTGATTCGTTGGATGCCGCGCTGCGGAGTTTCAGTGCCGGGTATATGAGGCAGCGTCGTCTCAACGACGCCGGATGGCGCGAGGTGCAGCGTGCCCTGCGGCGCGACGAGGCGATGATCATCTACCTGTTCACCCCCGCCGGAGAGTCGGACAGCACCCGTGGTCTCGTGGCTATCGTACTGCGGGCGGATTCTCCGCCGCTTCTCGTGCCCCTATGCAGCGAGGGCGAGTTGCAAAGAGCGCTCGTAACACCGTTGGACGCGAAAGTTCTGTCCTTGCTCCCCGAAGACGAGAAGATGCTGAAACTCGGCGCACTCATCTGGGATCCCCTGGCTGGCTCTTTGCGTAATATCCGCCGCTGCGTGATCATCCCGGACGGCGTCCTCCATCGCGTAGCCTTTGCTGCTCTCGTCAGCAGCGCTTCCGGTGAACCCGCGGTACTTGACGCGGTTTTGGAATTACGCCAGCATGTGAGCCTGAAGGGTTTGCTCACACGTCATCCCTCCTCCATCCCCGAACGCGATCCAACCGCATCGCGCTGTGTCCTGATCGGAAATCCTGAATTCGGAACTTCGGCGTCCGGACAGAGCACCCGGCTTCACAGCATCTGGGCTCCATTACCCGGTACCAAGCGCGAACTGCACCGGATCGCCGGCATCTGCAGAGAAAACGGCGTTGAGACACGCATTGCCGAAGGTGACGAAGCATCGGAGCACACTGTCAAATCGCTGTCCTCCACCGATGTCAGGATATTGCACATCGCTACACACGGATTCTTTTTCCCCGCACCGAGCGACGAGGCAACTGCATCAACCACCCTCATGGAGAACACCCGCGGGCGCGAGAGCTTTCGCATCGAGAGGCATCCGTTGCTGCGCTCCGGACTGATCCTGGCGCGGGCCAATGCCGCCTGGAGCGGAGGACCCGTCGGAGAAAAGGACGAGGACGGCATTCTCACCGCGCTGGAGATCAGTCGTCTCGATTTCGGCGGAACGGAACTGGTGACATTGAGCGCCTGCGAAACCGCTCTGGGCGACATCACCACCGGCGACGGCGTCTTCGGGCTGCAGAGATCCTTTTTCATCGCCGGTGCATCGTCATTGCTGATGAGTTTATGGAAAGTCCCGGACCAACCAACCGCTGAACTGATGAGCGCGTTTTATGCCGCATGGTTTTCCGGAATGAGCACCAGCGAAGCCCTGCGCACCGCACGTTCCGAGCTTCGGATCAAATATCCCGATCCGCGGATCTGGGCGCCGTTCGTGCTGGTAGGAGAATGACGACATCTTCATCAACACACCATGCGAACGCGACAGTCTGTTTTCAAGAATTTCGCTTGCTTTCGGCAGCCCAGTACCGTATATTATAAATCCACCGCGGGGTGGAGCAATTGGTAGCTCGTCGGGCTCATAACCCGAAGGTTGTTGGTTCAAGTCCAGCCCCCGCTACAAAAAGGCGATCAGCAATGGTCGCCTTTCTTTGTTCGTTTCCCGGCTACAGTGGAACAATGAATCGTTCGTCGGGCTCATTACTCCGCCTAGGCGGATTGTTGGTTCAAGTCCAGCCCCCGCTACAAAAAGGCGATCAGCAATGGTCGCCTTTCTTTGTTCGTTTCCCGGCTACAGTGGAACAATGAATCGTTCGTCGGGCTCATTACTCCGCCTAGGCGGATTGTTGGTTCAAGTCCAGCCCCCGCTACAAAAAGGCGATCAGCAATGGTCGCCTTTCTTTGTTCGTTTCCCGGCTACAGTGGAACAATGAATCGTTCGTCGGGCTCATTACTCCGCACAGGTCAGCCTGGGCTGATTGGTTTCCGCCGGAGGCGGACCAGCCCCCGCTACAAAAAGGCGATCAGCAATGGTCGCCTTTCTTTGTTCGTTTCCCGGCTACAGTGGAACAATGAATCGTTCGTCGGGCTCATTACTCCGCCTAGGCGGATTGTTGGTTCAAGTCCAGCCCCCGCTACAAAAAGGCGATCAGCAATGGTCGCCTTTCTTTGTTCGTTTCCCGGCTACAGTGGAACAATGAATCGTTCGTCGGGCTCATTACTCCGCCTGGTCAGCCTGGGCTGATTGGTTTCCGCCGGAGGCGGACCAGCCCCAAAGGCGCTAACTTAAGGAAAAATGGGAACCAGATCATTTGCTAGTACTCGCGCTTGCTGCATGCCTCTGCGGCGTGGCGCGTTGAAGAAATGTCGGAAGAGCGATTCGGCGTCCCGACACCAGTCCTGCGCCGAGACCCTCCCGAGAATACAAAAACGAATTCCATCAATCAAAGCTCGTTGAATACGCCAAATCGATGGATTACGTTCTGACAAGTCGATGCCCCCATGGGGAAAAAGAGAGGAATTCCTCCGTCAAATCTTCCAGAATTAAAGCGGCCAGGAATTTCGCATAGAGGTAGCTGTGCGTAAGGGGAGGATCCTTTGTCGGGACCTCGCCAAGATTCAGGAGGCTTTTCAGACGCTTGAACGCCAACTCGATTTGCCATCGGAACCGATAGAGTTCGAGCCCATCGAGCGCGCTCAACTCGTCGGCGGGGACGGACGTCAGCACCATAATGTACCTCGCCGCTTCAAGTGTTCGAGGGTCAATGGTTCTGCTCTTTCTCGATCGTTCGCGCAGGACCCGTTCACGCGCAGCCTTCGCGGCGGCTTCCGATTTCCGAATGACCAGCAATCGCGCGGGGATTGCCGGGATGTTGTCTTTCGGTACCGCCTGCGTGCGGACAGCAAACTCCGTCGGTGTCGCGTCACTGATACTGCGGAGCGCTCTGAGGATGTCGAACGCGTCTCCCGCAATATCACATAACGGCACATTCTGCCAATTCAGTCGAATAAGAAAATCAGCCTTGGCGGAGATCACGGCATGGAACCCCGCGCGATGTGCATAGCCACAATCACCGACAACGAGATCATGAGGGCAAAAGTGAAAGCGCTTGAGGCTTTCGCCGCCATGGACATCGGTCACTTCCACTGAATCAATCTTCAAATCCATCAGATTGAAGCCAAGGTGGACGCGCCAATCTGTTCCCATCGAACCCGGTCGATTGATAGTGGTTGCATCCACCAGACGTAGATGTCGTGCGGCATGGGCTAGCTGGGGTGGCGGCGCTCGTTCTGTTAACTTAAGAGCGAGTAAATGTCCGAGCCAGTCCGAGGCGAGACGCAGACGCTTCATCAAGGCGACATCAGATATATGAGCAATGTCGATGACCTCGGCCCATGCGGCTGTTTGTCGGAGCGACATCTCGCAGAACCCATAGGCAAACGCTAGCCGTAGTAGGGTTGAAGCCTTATCAATAAGCCTTTTCCGGGTAATCGCCCCAAATTCCTTTGCCGTCCGCTCCAGCACATCATCAGGGGGAAAGAAGGAAAGAAGATGGGCCCACTCGTATTCAAGTTGACTCTTGGCATCCATGCGGTAAAGGTACAAAACCGCACGGAAAAAGTCAAGCTCTTAAGTTAGCGCCTATGCGGACCAGCCCCCGCTACAAAAAGGCGATCAGCAATGGTCGCCTTTCTTTGTTCGTTTCCCGGCTACAGTGGAACAATGAATCGTTCGTCGGGCTCATTACTCCGCCCAGGTCAGCCTGGGCTGATTGGTTTCCGCCGGAGGCGGACCAGCCCCAGCTACAAAAAGGCGATCAGCAATGGTCGCCTTTCTTTGTTCGTTTCCCGGCTACAGTGGAACAATGAATCGTTCGTCGGGCTCATTACTCCGCCTAGGTCAGCCTGGGCTGATTGGTTTCCGCCGGAGGCGGACCAGCCCCCGCTACAAAAAGGCGATCAGCAATGGTCGCCTTTCTTTGTTCGTTTCCCGGCTACAGTGGAACAATGAATCGTTCGTCGGGCTCATTACTCCGCCCAGGTCAGCCTGGGCTGATTGGTTTCCGCCGGAGGTGGACCAGCCCCCGCTACAAAAAGGCGATCAGCAATGGTCGCCTTTCTTTGTTCGTTTCCCGGCTACAGTGGAACAATGAATCGTTCGTCGGGCTCATTACTCCGCCCAGGTCAGCCTGGGCTGATTGGTTTCCGCCGGAGGCGGACCAGCCCCAGCTACAAAAAGGCGATCAGCAATAATCGTTTTGATTTGCCTGCCTGGACAATCTCGATTAATACTCGTTGCTTGATTCCAGAGTATTCGTTACGTTGCTCTCATATTTCCATGCACCTTACGGAGAACACGCTCATGCAACGACTGCTACTTCTCTTTCTCCTCGTCGCGGGAATCTGCGTAACATTGACCTTGAGCGCCTGCGATGATGATGAATCGACAGGACCGAATGATCTCGGAGGCGATCCCAATCTCGAACTGACACAGGTCGGGCAGGAGTTTCCGATTTCCATCACCATCCCGGGATCACCCGGTTCGATTATCAGCGAGCTCAAAGACAGCATTGTCATCACCGCGAACAACGGCGGCATCGTGTCGCTTCGTGGAATTTTCTCCTTCGACAGCACCTGGGTGCGGGGCTTGGAAGCGGAACTCGGCATATCGGCGCTGCCGATGGACGCCAAGCGTGCGGTGCTGACGCATTTCGTCGAGCTGTTCGGCGCCGTGCTGGATACGGCGGACAAGAACAACATGAATGCCCGTGTGGACGCGAAGCTCAAGGTGACGTCCGAAGGCATGCAGGAATTCGTCAGCAGCGGCGGCGACCTTTCAAAACCGTTTACCATCGTCAAGTACAACGCCAACGTCGGTGATACGTGGAATTTCACCAACAGCAAGGGAGAGAACATCACCCGCACCGTTTCATACAAATCCACCACGGATGATTTCCCCGTCGGATTCTGGAATATCAAGGTCATCAAGGTCGACGAAACGCGCGAAAGTCCCGTGTTCGAAAAAATCACCTGGGTGACGAATCACAAATTCGGACTGGTGGGTGTGCTCCTGAAAACCAAGACCGGAAAGGATGTCAACATGACGGTATTTCCCCCGACGATGTGACGCAGATCGGCGAGCTGTGTGCTAGGTGTTCCCCGGTACGCACTGTCGCCTTCGGGATAATGTCGGGCATCACTCCCCGACCCTTACAGCAGCGGCGCGGGAAATACATCCCGCGCCGTTTTCATGAGTAGTGATATCCGACATCTCACTGCGTATCGATAGAATCGTCCGGCGGGAAACCCGCCACGCAAAGCCAACTGTCGTCCGGCTGACGTAGGTAGAGCTGACCATCGCCATAGCCGATGCCGCTGCCGTAAAGGCACGCGCAGCGAGGGCACATATCGGCAAAGGTGATGCTGTCGCGCAGACGTCCGTCGACGAGCAGCTCTCCTCTATTGAAATCGCATGCGCAGATATCGCAGCGCTCCGGAGCCGCGTAACGCTCGATGTTCAGCTTGCGTCCTTTCGCTTCATCTATCAGCCTGCGGAGGTGCTCCTCCGCGGTTGCGGGAAGGTGTGAAGTGCGGGCTCTCCTGGGCTGTCGCTCAGGCATAACATAGTCGTCTTCTCCGTTACCGAAGGTGATATCCACCGTGAAGCCGGATGCACAGTCGAGGGCTTCCACCGCAGCATGGAAAGGAGCAAAACCGGCGGTACCGAGCTCTTTCAGATGATCATCCTCGAGTTCCGGAACTTCGTCTGCGTATGCGTACCACGTCATCGCATTGCAGAAATTCGTCTCTCCTGTTTCGGGACGTGCGTCGTACCCATAGAACAGATGCAGCCATGTCGGATCAAACAATACGAGAGTGGTAAACCACAGCCCGCTCACGCCGCCATCCGCGAACGGCCACGATATTCCTATCAAACCGTCAGGTGCGGGAGCTGCGCCGTCGGTCCACGGCAACTGGCTGCATGCCTCGAGCGCGGTATCCAGCCAGCAGAGCTCGTCGGCAGAGTATCCCGACCGCGAGGTGATTTTCGTGAGCAGGAGTACAAGTGCATCGATCATCGTCCTGTTGTTGACGTGACGCAGTAGGGCGCTGTTTCCCTCCGCGAGTGATCCGCCCATATTTCCGTTCTGACTCATGCTGCTCTCCTTGTACTGGTGGATGTGCACAGTTTTCTGACAATTGGATTCAAACCGGGTTCACTGCTCCGCAGGATCGTTTACGTAGGCTTCCTCGGCCTGTATCGCTTCGAGCAACTCGGCCGCCATATCCGTATCAAGTGGGCTGAGAAAGCCCAGCGATTCCCAGGCCAAGTCGAGCTGTCCCGTCATGAGCTGGCATAACCCGAGACTGAACCACCCTCTAGCCCATAGCGGTTCGAGTTCCGTAACACGCCGGAGACAGTCGCGACCGGTCGGGAAGCGGCCGCAATTCATATGTGCAATCCCGAGATTGTACCAGGCAACGTAGGCCCTGGGATTTCTGGCCGTGACGCTCTCAAGCACTATCCTTGCGCGCTCGTAGCGGTCGAGCTGCAGGAGCGCGTAGGCTAGTTTGTGAAGTTCACCGTCGGAGAGGCTTTCGTCCACAGCGGCCCGGTCGAACGCCTCGATTGCCTGCTCCCACTGCGCTCGGTCGTAAAAATCGCCAGCCATCGCGAGATCTGGATTGGTCGTCTGCGCCCGCAGCATACCTGCGCAGGAGAGCAGCATGAGTGCGGCGATGATGTGTTTCATATGACCTCCGGTGTTTGATGGAAGGGACGAGCTTCGTAGCGCAGGGTGTGAGAGTCGGCCTCCTTGTTTCGATATGTTGTGTGTGTCCTATCACATAGCAAGTTCCGCGCCAAATTTTCCGATGAATGTTTTCAGGGCTTTCGGATAGCTGTATCTGATGAAATCGTGTAGAACGTTCACACAGATGTGATCGATTTTCCCGGTATGGCTGATCCCCAACCACGGCTTGCACGGGAGCACTCCGCGAGATTCCGACCTAAGTGGCGAGCAAGCAGCACCGTCTGCGTGTTTACAGCGAGCACTTGCTTTTCGTCGGCTGCACTGTGCACACGGCAATCTGCTGCCGCATCTCATTGTCCGGCCTCATCTGCAGCAGGTGATATACCGATCGGCGAACATGAGGGCATACGGAAATGGATACACACACTTCATCTGGTTAGGGAAATTTTTGGGAAGTCGATACAGCATGCCCTCAACAACACCTACGACAGGATCGTCAACATCATCAAGGACAAGGGCGGATTCTTTCGAAGCGGCGATCCGTGGAGTTGGGAAGCGGGTTCGAGCATCGGTATCCGTACGCGGCATTCGCTCAGCCAAATATATCCTGAGACCGCGGCTTTCGCTCCGTCGAATGTCGACGACGTTGCTCCCTGAATCCCGAGGCCTGCGCGGCGATGGCGGAGGATGCAACCATGGCACAACAGCCAGGCTTTCAGACTGCGCGTGCGAACTGCGCATATTCGCTCCCTGGATTTCAGAATGTTCCCATGATGATTGTCAGCTCATAGCCGGTAGACCTGAAGCGTCCCGCTGTGGCTCTGTGAATCTCGATTCCGATGTGAAAATTGTTGAGTACCCGGACGGCGATTCCGCTATGCAACGCCGCACCCAGTGTGCGATAGTTGTCAACATTGTAGTAATCCTCTCGCACGTTATGATACACATGACGGAACGCAAAGACGGTGCCCACCACGTCGATTTCCTGTCGCACCCTGGTATACTGGAAGTCACCCAGCTCGGTACCTGTTACGAGGCAGGGACCGGCGGCGACGTACACAGATACAAATCCGTACGCGAAATGCGCTCCGCCCATCAGCGCGTACTCCTGCTGCTTTTCCCACTCAAGAGATTTATTGTACGGCACATCCGGATCCTCCCACTGAAATCTCCCCGTGGCGAGCACGAGCAGATGCCCATAGGCGTAGCGGCCCGACAGAGCGACACCCTCTCCCCGCCCGCCGGTGATGAACGCAATGCCGCTCGCCCCACGATGCAGCCCCCAGTTTTCGGACTCCACTGTATCCTGAGCTCCGGCCGGCGCGGTAATGAACAAGCACGCACAGACGAGCAACAGGCAGGTTAATTTCTCAGTCATGACGTCCTCCATCGTTTGCAAGTGATAGGTTCTCTCAACTGAACATACAAGCACACAGAAGTTCAGCTGTCACAAAGAAATCACGAAAGTGTCAAAGAGTTGGTCAATCCTTTCGTCTCACAGCTCAACGACAGTGTGGAGGCAGTTGACAATTCGATGACAACTTTGAGAGGAAAGATGCTTTCCTTACTTGAGTAGTATGTATGATCGATATTCTGGTGAGGAATGCCATGAAATCATCGTCTCGAACACTGTGCTCTATTCTGCTGTTCACTATTATCTGTCAGGCCTGTGCACCCACCAGGCGGGTTCTGCAGCCTCCGGCACAGAACATCATCACAAGCATGCGCTATCTCATTGTAAAAAATGCGCTGTACGAGCGCATTTCATTGCAAAACGACACGCTCGTCTGTCGCGCGATGAAAAGACCGCCGTTGTCGGGGAGCGGACCTCACGTTCACATCCCCGCATCCGAGGCTAAGTCCCTCGGCTTCGACAACACGAATATGGCACATCTCGTACTGAATGATTCGACGGTGCTGCCAGGACGAGGCGACACGCTGCTTGTCCCCGTATCGGCGGTTACGAATATTTTGGCACGAGAGTACGATTCCGAGGCAGCCACAGCGATGGCGGTGGGCAGTACGGTCGCTATCGGCGCGGGAGTCCTGGTCACGGTATTGGTTGTTGCGACGGTTGTTGGCCTCGTCGCTTTTTTCAAGGTTCTCGGGATCATCGGCTCTATGGGAAAGACCGGGTTATGACCCTGTACCGGATCGAAGACGATGCAGAGTGGCTTTTATCCTAATGGCGCCATCGCGCACGGACTGCATCGCGATACCCCTCGGAACTCAGCAAGGCCTCAGCGTACCGCTTCGTATCCTCCCGCCACACCTTTCTTCGAAAACACAATCTGCCACACCTGACTGCGGCGCGCACGGAAGGAACCTGGCGTACTGAGCAACAGGTACTTCCACATGCGGTAGAAGCGCTTGTCGTAATGCGGCGCAATGACGTCTTTCCAGTTGCGATCGAAATTCGCGAACCAGGCTTCGAGCGTCGGTGCGTAATGCACACCGATGTTCTGCCAGTCCTCCAGCACGAACAACCCCTTCGCGGCTCGCGCAATCTGCTCGGCGACTGGCAGACGGGCGCCCGGGAAGATGTAGCGCTCCGTCCATGGATCCGTGCTTTCGCGCTCCCTGTTCACGCCAAGAGTGTGTAACACAAAGAGACCCTCATCATTCAGACACTTCTCCGCGATTTCCATGTATTCTCGATAATTCGGCGGGCCGACGTGTTCGAACATTCCAATTGACACGATATGGTCGAAGCGCTCATCGAGATCACGGTAGTCTTGCATTCGGAGTTCTATCGGTAACCCCTCGCACAGCTCTTTGCCCAAAGCTATCTGCTCGGAAGCAAGTGTGATTCCGGTTCCGCGGGCTCCGTAGCGTTCGGCGGCGAACTTCAGGAAGCTCCCCCAGCCGCAGCCGATGTCCAGCACATGATCGCCATCCTTCAGGCCGAGCTTGCGGCAGACGAGGTCAAGCTTCGCCTCCTGCGCATCATCGAGGTTGTCTGCGTTCTTCCAGTACGCACAGGAATACACCATCCGCTTGTCCAACATGTTACGGAACAGCAAATTCCCCCGGTTATAATGCGAGGCCACGTCCCGTGACGCACCCGAGCGGCTCTGGATGTTCATCAGCTTGGCCTGGAGCACAGGGATGAGTAGTTTCATTGGTCGTACGACATGCTCAAGATCGGCCAGCAGCAGTTTGCGGACCATTTCTCCGAGATCTTCGCAATCCCACCAGCCATCGACATATGATTCGCCGAGTCCCAACACACCGTCGCTCAGCAACCGCTGATACAGCTTTCGGTTGTGCACCGTAAGATCCCACGCCCGGGAGCCGTTGATTTGCACATCAGCATGCGCCAGTAAATCAGCGAGAAGGTTCTCCGCCTTGTCCATAGTACCTCCGGAAGTACGAGTTGGAGCGGATCACGTTATCAGCCGCAGTCCCGTGGGCGAATTCGCCGACGATGACCACAGTACAGCACCACACATCGAGGTGTATGGCGGATCCAGCTGGTCCGTCTGATGAAAAATATGTGTGCTGAATATTACACCAGGGGGTTTTCGAAATCAAGACCCGGCCGTGTGGTTTCAGGTTCACCTTCGAGCATAGATTCTTTTGTGAACACCACCTTCTCAAATAGATGAGGGTCACGTGAATCGAGCGCTTACGAGCGTATCATCACCATGACCCGACGACGGACGAACGCCCTGAATTCGCGGACAGTGCGACGGTAGGGTAACCCAATAATCGGATACTTGCGGCTGTATATCTCTGGGTGCAAATAGAAACGGTATCCCCGGGACAGGCAAGGCTGCGACGAAGGATCGCATCCTCGCACCCTCTCACAGCATACCACCAAAACGATGAAAACCGTCCAATATGCTTGAGGTGGGTCCCTTGGAAATCACTGCACAGGAAAACCGAAGTATAAAAATTGATGTAAGGCTCCCCTTAAGCCCATCTCACCGGAACACCCGGTCTTTTGTGCTACTCATAGCAATCCCGGACGCGGGCTGTTGTGGAGCGTACCTTACCGTGCACAAGTAGCGTGCTGAACAAAGTAACGCAGCAAGCGGTTTTCATTGCCAGCTGTGCGCGAAAACGCGCTCATAAACCCTACATGAGCCTGCATCATTACGCGGTCCGTAGCCCGGGCGCCATCATTCGTAATAGGATACGATTTTCGGCCTTCCCGCCTCCACCTGCCAGACCTTCTTTGCGACAGCATTGTGTAACGGATTGTAGAAAATATCCGCCGTCCCGCCGAAGTCTATTTCCCCCTTCGCAATGATGGAACCAACAATCGCTGTGGTACCGGTAATCTTGGCGCTGCCCCCGATCAGCAAGGTCGCATCAATCGAACTCGTGCCATTGATCTTCGCATCTCCGGCAACCAGAATACCAAGATTATTGCCGGAGGGATCGATGGCGGTCACGTTCGCACCACCATTGATCGTGAGATCGCCCGTGACGAGAAATACCCCATACCCGGTCATTTGACCATTCAGTTTCAGGTCCCCCCGTACATATATGATCTCAGGATTATCCCGCGTACCGAGTGTCATGTTGCCATTGATCGTGGTGCTGGAATAGAACTTCCGGGTGGCGAGCGCTTCCCATTTACTGGGGTCTATTTCCGGAATCGCCACCGGAGGGACCTTCGAGACAAGCGACCCACCGCTGAGCACATTGGGGAAAAAAATGCCTGTCGCACCACCGGCGGAAGGACAGTTCTCACTGTAACTTCCATACCCTTCCACCCTGGAGGACCCGCCGAATGTAAGGTCGTGATTTGTATGCACGTTCGCATTCAGCGTCGGATTGTTGTAATCCATAATTCTGACGTTGCCGGTAAGATCCATGCTCTGGTCGGAGAGAATACCATACCCGAGACCGGGCGGGCGAATGTAGGCGCTCGGAATTTCTACAACCGCCCGTATGGTGAATACCTCATCCAACACCGTACCGGTAGCCGTGACCAGACGCGCGTTGTTAAGATTGGCGTCCGGTCCTCCGGGGTACATAGCACGAGTGCGCTGCACGCTGACCGCGAGTGTGCCGCCTCCCATCGCGTCGGAAGTATACCCCTCGGACCACGTGGAGTCCTGTGCAAGTCGGCTGATCGCGTGCTCTATTCCGCTGCGTGCGAGATTGCGTGCCTGATTGATTTCGTAGTCCTGAACCGCCACGTTACTGGAATTGAGGTTACTGCGATTCAATTGGAGCGAGGCGAGGGAGGCAATTATTCCCATCGCGATCACCAGCACGACAAGCATTTTACCCATGATTTCTTCCCGTTCAGGAGTAGTACTGTGATGGTAAGGTGTTGAGGACTGTCAGTTGCGGATACCGTTACAAACCGTGACAATCCTTGTATTTCTTACCGCTGCCGCAGGGGCAGGGATTGTTCTTGTTCGCGGGCGGCACGATAACAGGATCGGGATCGTCCGCCGGAGGCGTGACAGTGCCGCCACTTCCCGGATCGGTCGTGCCGGGATCTGTGCCGCCCGGATCACCTGCACCGGGATCGGTATTGCCCGGATCGCCTGTGCCGGGGTCGGTGTTGCCCGGATAACCCGTCCCGGTTTGGCTCGTTCCTGTGCCCGTCTCACTACCGGATTCAGCAATTTGCGGTGGTTCAACATTCAGGTTCCTCGGATAAATCGTTTTATGCCAGTACGCTCCTACCTGGCAATCCACCGCCGATGCGAGGAGTTGTGTCTGATCGAGACTCGTTTGTATACCAGCGGTGCTCCCGGAATTCGCTCCCCCGGAAGTAGCGAAGTATTTGTCATAGAGCACATTGCTCGTCAGCATCGAGGCCTCGACAGCGCGAATACTTGCAGGGTCTGAGGTCACGGCACCATTCCGGTCGTAAGCCGTGAACAGTACCATGCTACCGCGTGTCGTCCATGATTTCGGTGCAGCGCCCGGTATCGCAATGCGCCGTGTCACAATCGGGCCCGTGCGGGTTCGGGTCATGATGTACGTAATTGTATCCACGACGCCGTTGTTGTCGTAATCCGATAGAAACGAGATGGACTGATTGCTGATCGTAACGACCTTCCGCGGGTCCGTCACCCGGTATCCGAGATTCGTCAGTTCCCTCTCCATGGTTTGGCTCATTTCGGCGAGGGAAAGTTGCGACATTTCCTGCATGACAACATCACTCGTCGTATCCTGCATGGTGATGACCACCGTGGTCATCAGCGCAAGAACGATTCCGCCTATGATAAATGATCCGAGAGTATCCAGCATTATCGTGCCTCAATGACTTTTGTAATGCACAAGAATTACGGGTTGCTCCATGAACTCTGATGTGATCGTAACGCGTAAGCGCTTCATTCTGGTACGAACGCTTGAAGTCTTATTCGGAGTTGCAGGATTGACGTAATCGACGGCCCCGAGAAGACGGAATGATCCCGCGCGCGGCGTCGAGCGGGTGGTGCTATAGCGATGATAATCGTCGAAGTCATTGAAGTTGGGATACGCTTCCCAGGAACCCCGCCCCAGGCTGCCCGGTGCGGTAAACGTGGCGACTGTGGCTTTCTCATCGGTTGCCGTCGCGGCATCGAACGCTTTTCCCGCTGCTTCGTTCACCATGGACTGTCCCACCGCCGTTGCAGCCATAATATATTCCGACTGTGACATCTGCTGTTCGCTGAACAACTGTGTCCGGTTGATATTGAGTACCAGCAGGGAGAGCAGGACCATCGCTCCCAAAACGAGCATCATCTGTACACCGCCCATATTCGCACCCGTTTGTTGATAGATTCGGCAGACAGGAGAATCGGTGGCTGCGTAGTTCCCGATTCATTTATCCTATTCTAAAATACGCATCGTTGATCCTCGACGCATGAACATCGTATTACAAATACATTACAGTCTGTTCAGATTGTCCCGGAGCACAGGTCCTCTCGAGCTCTCGCCGACGAGGTGCCATCATGTGCGTACCGTCCTCGCCTTCTTCCGCATGCGTTCCGGGATACGCAGGGTGACCGGTTATCACTCCAAGGTTATTCCTGATTGCACATGTTCTCCCGTGTCCCTTCCCGCTGGCAAAAGCGCCTGTGGTATCCCCCATGATCACATTGTCGATAAAAAGAAAAGCGGGGTGGACACAGACGTATCCACCCCGCATCTTCGTACGTGTTGTTTACCGGAGCAGCAGCATCAGCCGCTCGCGGAGGAACTCGCGCTTGCTCGCCTGTGCTGTGGCGTGCATGCGGTAGAAGTAGCTGCCCGAGGGGACAGCGGTTCCGGAGTTCTCTTTCGCATTCCAGCGTGCGTAGTGCGTCCCTGCTTCGACGAGATCATCGACGAGAGTCGCGACCACCTGACCGAACGCATTGATCACGGTCAGTCTCACGTAGCTGGCTTCAGGCACATAGTACCGAATGGTCGTGGTCGGATTGAACGGGTTGGGATAGTTCTCGAACAACGCGTATTCGTCAGGGGCATGCGCGGGGGTGGTTTTCCGCGTGCCGAACGCCGGGTCTTCCGCGTCGGTATCACGGCCATCACTGGTCCGTCCACGTCCGTCACCGGAGCGCGCTGTTGCATTGTCCACCGGATCGTCTCCGGTGAAGCCCACGAGATTGATCACGCAGGAACCCTGACAGCCCGCATTGTACGGATTGTTCGGATTCCAGTTTGCATCGCGCACGACCAGCGTATAGGTCTGATTATCATGACACGGGACCGTGAAGGTCGGCGTGTTGATATTGCCGGGCGACCAGTGGTAGGTATATGGGGGCGTTCCACCGTGTACATTCGAGCTGATCGTGCGCGTACCCGTCACCGGATCGCACGGGGTAACGTCACAGATAACCACGAGTGGAGGCGGCTCGAATATTGAGATCTGTACGGTATCCGCGCAGTTGTTGACATCGCGCACAATGAATGTGTGCAGGCCCGCTCCGCGTATGTACGTGCCCGTACCGATATACCCCGGAGTGCCACCAGACGCCGTGACAGTGACGTTGGTCATACCACCGTTGCAGAGAATCGGCGTGGCGACGGCGGCTGCAACCAGAGGCGGGGGACCGACGATGCCGATGGATACGCTCGCGGTGCAACCGTTGGCGTCGGTCACGGTGAAAGTGTGTATGCCCTTCGGTCGGCTGAACGTCCCCGTGCCGGAGTACGGAGGCGTTCCTCCGGACGCCGTCACCGTCACCGTTGCATAATCATAGCTGCAGGTAAGAGGCGGAGCGGTAGCGGCAGCCTGCAGCAACGGGGGTTCGGTTATGGTAATCGTCGTCGTGGCTGTGCAGCCGTTCGAATCGGTGACGGTGAAGATATGCGTTCCGGCGGGCTTGCTGAATGCGCCAGTACCACTGTACGGCGGGGTACCACCCGATGCGGTCACAGTGACGGTCGTGGTGCCGCCATTGCACAATATCGGAGGAGCACTGGATGCCGGGATGAGTGGAGGCGGTTCACTGATGAGGATGTCGGTCGAGGCCGTACAGCCGTTTGCGTCCGTCACCACGAAGGTGTGGCGCCCGGGACCGCGAGCGGACACTCCGGTTCCGGAGTAGGGAGCGGTACCACCATACGCGGTTACCGTCACAGTGGCACTGTCACCGTAGCACAATATCGGCGTGGCAAACACCGAAGCGTGCAGCTGTGGCGGCTCCGGAACAACGATGGTGACCTGGGCGGTGCAGCCATTCGCATCCGTAACGGTAAACGTGTAGGTTCCGGCGGGTCGCGTGAAAACACCCGTTCCGGAGTAACCGGGCGTACCGCCCGTGGCGCTCACAGTCACGTTGCTGTGGCCGCCTTTGCAGAGAATCGGCGTAGCGGTGGCTACTGGTACTATGGGCGGCGGCTGCGTAATCGTGATGATCGTGCTGTCTTCGCAGCCGTTGGCGTCGGTTACCACAAAAATGTGCGTACCGGCGGGACGACTGAAGTTGCCGATCCCGCTGTATGGCGGTGTACCACCGGTGGCGGATACCGTAACCGTGGACGTGCCACCGAAACAGAGAATCGGGGTTGCGGTGGATGTCGCCACCAGCAGCGGTGGTTCAGTGATTGTGACCGCCGCAGTGTCCACGCATCCGTTCGCGTCGGTGACAATGAAGAGAAACGACCCGGGTCTGCGACCGAAGCGGCCAACACCGGAATATGGCGGTGTACCACCCGTTGCGGTGATATCCACGATGGACGTGTCTCCAAAGCAGAGAATCGGCGTTGCGCTCGCATCGGCCACAAGCTGCGGAGGTTGTGTAATGGTGATGGATGCGCCAGCGGTGCAGCCGTTGGCATCCGTCACCGTGAAGACGTAGGAACCCGCCGCACGTCTGACGGTTTGCACGCCGATATACGGCGGAGTTCCTCCGGTAGCGGTTATGGTGATCGTCGCGCTGTCGCCATGGCAGAGAATCGGCGGAGCGCTTGCAGTAACGACAAGTGCAGGTGGCTCAGTGATGGTTACGGAGGTGACCGCGCTGCAGTTGTTCGCATCAGTCACGACAAAGGTATGCGTGCCGGCCCTGCGGCTGAACAGCCCCGTTCCGGTGTACGGCGGAATACCGCCGGAAGCCGTAACGGTAATGGTGGTATTGCCACCATTACAAAGAATTGGTGTCCCACTCGATGATGCAACCAGAAGCGGCGGTTCCGTGATCGTTACTGTGGCGGAAGCCGTACAGCCATTGGCGTCGGTGACGACAAAAGTGAAGTTGCCCGCGCCACGGACAAAAGTCCCGGTGCCGGTATAGGGCTGTGTGCCGCCGTACGCGGTAACGGTGACCGTCGAGCTGTCACCCTTGCAGAGTATGGGTGTCGCGAAGGCCGAGGCGTTGAGCAACGGCGGATCGGGAATGCTGATCGTCGTTATCGCCGAGCAACCGTTCGCGTCGGTAACCGAGAAGGAGTATGTGCCGGCTGAACGTGTGTACACTCCGGGACCGCTGTACGGGGGGGTACCTCCGGTGGCGGTGACGGTGATCGTGGTAAGTCCTCCATGACACATGATCGGGGTCGCGGTCGCGGCAGGTAGCAGTGCGGGTGGCTGCGGAATTACAACTACTGTCGTATCCGTGCAACCGTTGGCATCTGTGACGGTGAGAACATGTGTGCCCGCCGGACGACTGACGTTGCCGACACCGGTGTACGGCGGAGTACCGCCCGTCGCGGTGACGGTAACGGTGGACGTGCCTCCGAAGCACAGAATCGGTGTGAAGCTCGCATCGGAGACAAGTGCCGGCGGTTCGGTGAGCGTCACTGAAACAGTGTCCCGACAGCCATTCGCGTCCACGACGATGAAGTCGAAGTTACCCGGACGACGCTTAAAGGATCCGATGCCGGAGTATGGAGGAGTTCCTCCGTTTGCGGTGACGTCCACTGTCGCGGTATCTCCGTTACAAAGAATCGGCGTGATATTGGCGACGGCGACAAGTTGCGGCGGCTGGACAACGGAAACCTGTGCAGTCGCGGTGCAGCCGTTCGCGTCCGTGACAGTGAATGAATACACACCCGCTACTCTGCGGAACGTCCCGACGCCGGCGTAGGGTGCGGTACCTCCCGTTGCGCCAATGGTCACCGATGTGGTGTCGCCATTGCACAGTATCGGAGGCGCCGAGGCCGTGATTCCCAGTACCGGCGGTTGCGTGATGGTGACGGAAACGGACGCGGAACAATTGTTCGCGTCGCTCACGGTAAAGGTGTACGTACCGGCGGCACGGATAAACGCGCCCGTCCCGGTGTAGGGTTGTGTCCCGCCTGTCGCCGTCACGGTCACTGTTGAAGTCCCCCCATTGCATGTGATGGGAGTCGCAATAGCGCTCACGGTCAATGTCGGCGGTTGAGTAACGGTCACGGCCGCCGTAGCGGTGCAGCCATTGGCATCAGTGACAGTGAAGGTGTACGAACCGGCGGGACGTGCAAACACGCCCGTGCCGCTGTAGGGAGCTGTCCCGCCCGAAGCTGTGACGGTTATGGTGGAATTTCCTCCGTTGCACGATACCGGCGTCGCGTTTGCGACAGCTGCCAACAGCGTGGGTTCTGTTACGGTGACAGACGCCGTCGCCGTACAATTGTTGGCATCGGTTACGGTGAAGGTGTAGTTGCCGGCCGGTCGGTTGAACACCCCGGCACCACTGTACGGCGGCGTGCCGCCGCTTGCGGTAACGGTAATGGTGGACGATCCTCCATGACAGAGTATCGGTGTACCGCTGGCGGCTGCATTCAATGCCGGGGGTTCGGTGATGTTGATGGATGCGATACCCTGACAGTTGTTCGCGTCCGTCACGGTAAAGGTGTAGTTGCCCGCTCCGCGCACGAAAGCGCCCGTGCCCGTGTAAGGTGGTGTGCCTCCCGTCGCCATAACCGTGACTGTCGTCGTACCGCCGTTGCAGAGAATCGGCTGCGCGGTCGCGGTCGCGACGATAGCGCTCGTCGATACGACGGTGACAGTCGCCGAGGCGGTGCAATTATTCGCATCCGTTACCACAAACGTGTACGTGCCTTGCGGTCTGCTGAAGACGCCGGTGCCGAGATACGGCGGGGTACCACCTGTGGCGGCAACCGTGATAGTCGCGTTCCCGTTGTTACACGCTGCGGTAGTCGCACTTGCGGAAGCACTGAGCAGCGGCGGCTGGATGATGCTCAGTGAAGCGCTTGCGCTGCAACCATTCGCGTCTGTGACGGTAAAGGTGTACGTCCCTGCAGCACGGCGGAATACACCCGTGCCGCTGTAGGGTGCGGTACCACCCGTTGCGGTAACGGTCACCGATGTGGTGTCGCCATGACAGAGAATATTCTGCGCGGTCGCGGCGACATTCAGCGCCGGCGGTGCGGTAATGGTCACCGAGGTTACCGCCGTGCAGTTATTCGCATCGGTGACGGTGAAGGAGAAGTTACCTGGTCCACGCACGAAGGCACCCGTACCGGTGTAGGGCGGTGTGCCCCCGCTTGCGGCCACGGTGACTGTGGAATTGCCGCCGGTACAGAGTATCGGGCTCGCGTTTGCTGTTGCAAGCAGAGTAGGTGGTTCAGTAATGGTAACCGTGGCGGATCCTGCGCAATTCGCCGCATCCGTTACAATGAACGTGTACGTTCCGGCGCCGCGACTGAATACCCCTGTTCCGGTGTACGGCGGGGTACCGCCCGTCGCGGAAACAGTGACCGTGGAACTGCCGCCGCCGCAGGTGATCGGTGTAGCTGTGGCCGTGACGCTGACAGCCGGTGTGCCGGTAACAGTGACCGAAGCAATCGCGCTGCAGTTATTCGCGTCGGTAACGGTGAATGTGTACGTACCGATCGTCCTGCTGAAAGTACCTGTGCCAACATATGGCGGCGTACCTCCTGCGGCCGTAACCGTGACGGTGGAAATGTTGTTACCGCATACGATCTGTGTCGCGCTCGCCGAAGCCGTCAATTGCGGCGGCGCGGTGATCGTCAATGCGGCCGAGCTCGCCGTGCAACCATTCGCGTCTGTCACGGTAAAGCTGTAGGTGCCCGCTCCCCTGCTGAACACACCGGTTCCCGTGTAGGGTGGCGTACCGCCCGTCGCGGTGACGGTGACGGTGGACTGTGTACCGTAGCAGTTGATCGGTGTCGCGCTGGCAGCGACGGTGAAGGTCGGCGGTTCGGTAATCGTCACAGTGGCCGTACCCACGCAATTGGCGGCGTCGGTCACGGTGAAGGTGTATGTACCGGCAGTGCGGGGAAACGTCCCCGTGCCGGTAAACGGTGGCGTGCCGCCCGTGGCGGACACGGTAACAGTGGACGTACCACCCGGACAGAGAACGGAAGTCGCGGTCGCGGCCACGTTCAGTTGGGGTGAACCGGTCACCGTGGCTGTCGCCACCGCGGTGCAATTGTTCGCGTCGGTGACGGTGAAGTTGTAGGTACCGGGCGCACGGTTGAAGGTGCCCGTGCCCGTGTATGGAGGTGTTCCGCCGGTCGCGCTCACGGTCACAGCGGCCGTACCGACTCCGCACGCCGCGGATCCGGAAACGCTCGCCGAAGCAGCAAGTGTCGGTGGTTCGGTGATCGTCAGCGAGGCCGAGCTCGCCGTGCAGCCGTTCGCGTCCGTGACGGTAAAGGAATAAGTACCAGCAGTGCGTGAAAACGTCCCTGTTCCCGTATATGGCGGTGTGCCGCCCGTCGCGGTGACGGTGACGGTGGATGTGCCTCCGCCGCAAAGAATCGGCGTGGCGCTGGCAGAGACATTGAACGTACCGGGCTGCGTGATGGTAATCTGCGTTGTTGCCGTGCAGCTATTCGCGTCACTGATCGTGAAGCTGTAGCTTCCCGCCGGGCGTGTGAACGTTCCCGTACCGCTGTACGGCGGCGTGCCGCCCGAGGCGGTAATCGTCACCGTAGATGTGCCGCTGGGGCAAAGAATGGGAGTAAAGGATGCATTGATGCTGCATGGCGGGGGTTCCGGTATGGTCACCGACGTGGCGGCGCTGCAACCGGAAGCATCGGTAACAATGAACGTATGCTTGCCGGCGCCGCGATTGAATTTTCCCGTTCCCTGATAGGGAGCACGGCCTCCATGACCGGTCACGGTCACTTCAGACGTACCGCCATGACAGAGGATGGGTGTCGGACTTGAGGAGGCGCCCAAGCCATTCACCAGTACCGGGAAGGGACAGGTGACTGTCTGCGTCCCGTTGCTCACCGCCACCGTCAGCACATATCCACCGGCGTTTGCACCGGCATGAACGGTAACCGACTGCCCTGTCGCGGAGCCGACGATGCTCGCGCCGCTCGTGTTATTCGTCAGTGTCCATGCGTAGGTATAGCCCCTCATCGAGGTATTGAAAGCGTATACGTTTTGCGAGTTCACACAAATGATGTCGGGTCCGCCGACGTTGCAGGCAATATTCAGCGCAACGGCATTCCCCATAATCTGATTGTCCCGCCTTCCGAGAGATTTGCCATCGAGCTTTCCAAGGGAAACATGATACGATCCGCCGCTGATGCTCCCCGCTCCGAGTCCCGGTCCATAACCGATGCCGGAACCGGCGGACGCGACATCCTCTCCCATCGCCAGGTGTGTCGCCATCTCCACGAGAATGGACGTGGAGGTGGATGTCCATACGAGTGTGTATTCAGCGTCAGCATCCTTGCCGGATGTATAACCATTGAACACAAGAGAAGCCGCGAATATCGGCGCGTTCCCGTACAGTTTTATCGTCCTGTTTCCGAACGTCGTCTCATAATTTGCGATACTCGATGCAATGGAATGCGAGAGGAGGCTCCCCATCGCATCCGGGACATTAACCGTAAAGCTGTGCGTTCCCGCACGAATAGTATTGCATAGCGACGACAACGACGCAGGCGGCCCCATCGCCGCACCGCACTCGTTCAGATTGACCAGCGTGGTCGGACCGGCGATGGTGCTGGCCGCGGTAATTGCCTGATCATAAGAGGTCAGAAAATCGTACGCGTGCTTCCCATTCTTCGTCGCTTTGTGACTGAACGTAAGCATATGGATATTTCCGGGACTCGCCGGAATATTCGTCAGCATCAGGCGCTGCGGTACGGACATCCCCTCATAGTACGCGGAGTTGTTTCTCTGCACGATGGAATTGACCCAGTGCACATCTCCGAGCTGGTAGGGGCGATCATTGTTCGCAGCTTGTCGGAAGTCCACAGTCAACGACTGGGATACGGCAACCACGCTCCAGAACAGCAACAGCAGCAGGAATGTGGGCAAAGTTCGTCTCGAAAACATCATGGCACACCTCGTCCATTCATAGGGAATTCAGTTCGCAGGCTTGATATCGGTTCTCGCTGGCAGTCGAGCCCGGATCATGATGCAAATTAGAGAGGCCACCTTTCGGGAGAATGAACTCTACATTACAAACTGCTGACGAATTCCTTACAGACGTGAAAGGTGAGTAGGGAGCGGCGTATCTGGTGGCGGGGATAACGGGGTTTTTCCATGCGAATTGGCGGGTTGCGTCGTTCAAAGCAGAGCTTCGACGGCGATACCGCTATGGAATATTTTTCACTCTCCCCTCTACCGAGGTCAGGCCGTACAAGAACATCTATCGTGATTATGCTGATTTTTTTATCTTTTATTGCCGGCACGCTTCGCCAATACGCCTCACCTTTCCGGATTTTTCTGACGCATGTACCTGGTGTACATTGCTTTCGGAGGCATCAACATGAAATCCGATCGAGTCCTTTCTGTTGTCATCCCCATGTCCGCCGCCCTGCTTGCAACCGCAGCGGCTATAGCCGGTGTGTTTTTTCGCGGCGACGGTAACTACGTTTCCGTCACCAGCGTGCGCGGCGAAACCTACGACATGGCGGTCAACGGCGTATACGCGAACAACGCTCTGCGTGTGGTCGCGGAAGGCGTCGGCTGGGACATATTCACCCTCGCGATTGCGGTACCGGCGCTGTTATTCACTCTGCCAGGGGTGTACCGCAACGCGATGCGAGCCCGGCTCTTTGCCATTGGTATTCTTGGCTATCTCAGTTATCAGTATCTGATGTATGCGCTGACCTGGGCCTTCGGTCCCCTGTTCCTACTCTTCATCGCGGTGCAGACTGTCAGCCTTGTTGCCCTGGTGTATCTGCTCGCGCGTATTGATCTGCCTTCCCTCGCGGCTGGCATCGGCAAGCACTTCCCCGCCCGCGGGATGGCCCTGCTCAGCGGGCTCATGGCGCTTCTGCTTACAGGCATGTGGGTGACGCGCATTCTCGAAGTGCTGAAGCATGATTCAGGCCCGGAGCTCTTCGGAATGACCACAATGACGGTACAGGCACTTGATCTTGGAATCGTCGTGCCGCTTGCACTGTTCACCGCCGTGCTCGCCTGGCGCCGCAGACCCTCCGGCTACCTGCTCTGCTCTGTCGTGGTGGTTAAATCCTTCGCGATGGCCGCGGCTATTTGCGCCATGCTGCTCTCCGCCTGGGCGGTGGAAGGCGCAGTGGAATTACCGCCGCTCATCATCTTCGCCGCGGCGGCTGTGGCGAGCGCCTGGCTGGGTGCGAGAATGTATGCGAATATTGGGATGGATATCGTCGAATAGTGTCGGGCAGCATCGCCGGTCGGCCTGTATAAGCGAATCGAGGGGTACTGAACGTCGAGGTTCCCCAATCTCATCGCCGGGATGAAGTTGTAATGAAGCGATTCGTAGCAGTCGCTGGTATCAGAACTGACCGTACCAATACCTCCGGAAGTCGTTCACCCTTCCCTTCAACGGACGCCCGGACCACTCGGCAAATTCTTCGTCGTACTCGCTGCAAAATTTCTCGAGCACCGCCATCACAATCTCCTTGGACGGATCGTCTTCAAGCAGGCCTGCGGTCTGTTCGAAGGCGAAAATCGTCTGCTGCATTTTCATGATATCCCGTTCCAGGCTGCGACGTGCATAATCGGGATTAACGGTGAGGAGAGGCGCAATCGGCAGGTATCGTGGGTGATTCCGAAGTTCCCTTAACTCAGCTTCCAACTGATTCACCTGTTCCCGCAGCGAATGGTTGTACATCGCCAGTGTTTCGTCAGGCAGAAAGTTGATACGCTCGGCGCCGCGTTCCATTTCGATCATCTCGATGCGGAGCAGCGCCTGCAAATCCTGATTCTGATAGGCCACGGTCACGGTCTTCATCACGTCGTCCCGGCGAAGGCGCTCGGCTTCGTCCAGAGTCGTGTCTGGGTGCAGTGCCTTTGCGATATTCAGGTACACTGTGCGTATGCTGCGCTTGACGCGCTCCGAATGCGCTTTCTCCGCCAATTCCGCCTGAATATCTTTCGCGATGTTTCTTGCCTGCCGCGGGTCGTCCCTGTTCATTTCGGAAAAGTGTTGTTCAAATTCCGCGGCGAAACGTGCGAAGCTTTCCTCGCTGTCTTCCATGTCGCCGAGATCCATGTCTATTCCGAACGCCTCCCGGAATCCCTGCTCCATCGCGTCCTTCATTTCGTCGAACTCTTGTTGCGCGGTTTCACGCAGCGAAACGCCGTTCCATCGGTCAAACACTTGTTCTCCCGCCTCCGTCGCTTCTATGACCGAGAATGCTTCGCGCAGCAACGTGATAATGGTGAATCGCAGCTTGAGACTCTGCACCTTCCCATAAGTGAAGCGCTTCCCCGCCCTGTCCAACGCGAGTGCGACATCGAGTTGCCATTGTGCGAAACTCGCGTCGAGTCCGGGCATTTCGCGCGACCAGTCCTCGAGCAGCTCATCATAGAGCATTGTATTTGTCTGCAGCTGACGTTGCACTTGCTCGATGCGCTTCGTCAGGCGGTTGAACTCGTTCTGCGCCTTGCTCAGCTTCTTGCGATTGCCTTTACGGATGGCCAGTCCCGCGTCGTTCTTACGGGCGACGTCCTTGAACGCTTCTTCATCGAAAAGGGAGTAGTTGGGGTCTTGCATGGGGGATTGATCGTAGTGGGAGTGTCATGATTACAATAGAGGAGAACTGTGCAATCCTTGGAGCTGCATCGGATGCATGCGGTCGTATCCACACCATACCCGGACTGCGCAGGTACGAACGCAAGCGCAGCACTCGCAGAATATAGATGCAAGACTTGGAAAGAGCAATCGGTATCGAATGAGGAGCTGCCGGACATGAGGAGATGCCTGACTGAGTTGCGGACAACGTCTTCTCCGCGCAATCCCTTGCATTGTTCTCAATATTTTCATAACTTTTTGTATTAAGTGCAGCATGTCTTTCATGCCGCCATACGAAGCCTGACTCCTCTCTTCGTAGCTTTTCGTTGGTCGGACGCGACACTCCACCCTCACAGTGCGGCGTAACCGGCTGTTTATCCACATACAACCTTCAAGGCATCAACATGAATCACAACGCTACTTGTGTTTTCAGGTATCTGCCGTTCATCGCCTGCCTGATGTTCGGGCTCACGTTTGTGCCGGGCACCGCCCATGCACAATTCCGCAGCGTCACATCGGGAGATTGGAACAACCCGCTTACCTGGGGTAGCCTGGCCGGCCTCCCCGGTCCGTCGGACGCAGTGCAGATCCTGGCGGGCCATACGGTAACCGTCACGCCCGGCAGTCCCGGTTGCAATCAGTGCCGCACTCTCACCGTCGGACGCAGCGTCGGAAACGCCGCACTTGTCTTTGCATCAGGATCCGCTCTCACGGTGGCGGACTCCGTCACCATCGGCGGCGGCTCTACCGGCGAAGTCGGCATTATCTCGTTCGCGAACGGCGGCACGCTGATTACCCCGCAAATACTTCCCGGAAATTCCGGCGCCGCGCAGTGGGTAGCGGGGACGGGCACCGTACAATTCACGGGCACCTGCAATGTGGTGATGTCATCGGATCTGTTCAACAGCTTTCACCACGTGATTATAGACAAAAGCAACGGCACCGTGTCGGTGGATCGCGACATTCTCGTCAGCGGCAACTGGACGGTGAATTCCGCGTTCGATCCGCAAACCTTTACGGTCACCTTCAACGGGAGCAGTACTCAGACCATCGCCGGCTCCATTCCCGCGACGTTCAACAGTCTGGTGAACAGCGGCGCGGGGCTCACGCTCGCGCAGGATGTTTCCCTGAGCGGCGACTGGACGAATCATGCCCCGGTCTCCCCTGCGACGCGGTCTGTAAGCTTCGTCGGCGGCACCTTCCAGCAAATCGGGGGCAGCCTCACCCCACAGTTTCATCACCTTGTGAACGACAAAACGGGATCCGCGCTCGTCGTCAACGTCAGTCTCTCACTCACCGGAAACCTCACCAATAACTGGGCGCTGTCATTCACCAGCGGAACGGTGGCCTTCAACGGAAGCACGAATCAGACCATCGGTGGATCCTCTCCGCTCACGCTCCCCGCCGTCACACTGGATAAACCAGGGGGGACCCTCACACTCGCCGATCATTCAACGACCATCACCGGGCTTCTGACACTCTCGAACGGAAAATTCCTCATTGGTGACAACAATGTAACCGTCGGACAGATCGCGGGAAGCGGCGGATCGGCTGCCAGCTATATTTGCACGGACGGGAATGGAATGCTGACGCGCTCCGTCAACACCACGGACGTGCTGTTCCCCATCGGTACTCTCAGTGGTTACAATCCTGTGAAAATCAATAATGCCGGTACACGTGACGTTTTCTCCGCCCGTGTCCGCGAAGGCCTCACGAACGCTCTACCGAACAACGCCTATGTGAACCGGGAGTGGAATATCACGGAAGCCGTACCGGGAGGCAGCAACGCACAACTCACCTTTCAGTGGAATACGGCGGACGAACTCTCCGGGTTCGGTCGCAGTCTGGGACTATCCGTCTTCCACTATGCCTCGGGTTGGTCGCAAACCTCCGCCACATTCACGGATCTCGGTTCCGGCGTGTACAGCGCGACCGCCGGCGGATGCAGCAGCTTTTCGCCTTTCACCGTCGGCAATCCCGGCGCCCTTCCCGTCGAACTCACCTCCTTTACCGCACGCTATGTAAATGAGGAGGTGCGCCTGCAGTGGAGCACGGCCACAGAGCTGAACAACTACGGTTTCACGGTTGAGCGCTCGACGGACGGCACGGTGTGGCAGGATGTCGCCTTTGTGCATGGCGCGGGCAACTCCAACAGTCCCAAACGGTACAGCGTCACGGACGGCGCCCGTGATCTGCCGCGCAAGGGTGAAGTGGCCTACCGGCTTCGTCAGATCGATCGCGACGGAACGACCGAGCATTCGAAGACGGTGTACGTGCGTCTTGGCGCCGCTCCGACGTCCATGACGCTCTACCCGGCGTATCCCAATCCCTTCAATCCCTCCACGACGTTGAGTTTTTCCCTTCCCGAAAGCGCGACGCTCTCCGTGCGGGTGTTCAACACATACGGTCAGCTCGTCGCCGCGCTTCACGAAGCGACGCAGATGGATGCGGGCTTCCATACGCTCGATGTCAATGGCGCCGGTCTGCCCAGCGGAGTCTATTTCGTGTGTTTCGAGACCGCGGATCGCACCTTGCAGCAGCGCATCGTACTCAGCAAATAACATCCGACAGGCGATGAAAAAAGGCGGGGCTTGTCTCCGCCTTTTTCTTTTCATTGCGGAAGAAGATCTATTTCAGCACCACCATCGGGCGCACGGCGCTTAAGGCACCACCGCGCAGCCGGATCCAGCACACACCGGAAGGCAGCGAGCGGGACGAAAATGCTATCGCGTGCGACCCTGCCCGAAGGTCCCCTCTGTAAACCTCGGCCAGTACGCGCCCGGCGGCGTCAATGATGTCGAGTTGAACGGGAGCGCTCTCGATGAGTTCGAAACGCAGTATGGTCTCGCCGTTGAAAGGATTGGGCTGATTCGGTAAAATGCGGAAACGTCCTTCAGCCGTGAACAAGCGGTCTCCACCCTCTTCGCAAATTCCCGTCAACCGAAACTGACCTGGCTCTTCGGTCAGCGCCACATCGCCCCCGCGCGCGACTGAATTACGCAGTTCCAGCACGGTCTCTTCCCGGCTACCGAGTGTGGCGACAAAATCGAGAACGGCGACGATGCTGTCCGCGCCTGCCAGTAACGGCAGATTGTCCAGAGCGATGTGTCGTGTGCCGTCGCGCACTTCTCCGTGGGGAGTGGCGCCGGTCGGCACAAGCAGAGACGCATCGAAGCACAATTCGGTGTACAGCGTGGTGGCACCGCTCAGCAGGAGATTCTCATGCTTCGACAGGCGCAGCGGCATACGGACGATATCTCCAGCCCGCGCTGTCACTGTGCCCGCGGAAATCGTCGCGCTTGCCGCGACACTGCGTCCCTCGCCGAAGAGCTGCGCCACAGGTCGTTGCGCGCTGTTCTCCACCTCGAAGACCAGACTTCCGCTGCTGCGCCCTCCCCTGCGCGGCGCGAAGCGCAAGGTCATCGCGTGCATTCCCAGCGGAGGCAGCGTAAACGGTGCTCCACCGCTCAAGACGCTGAACTGCTCCGTGTCCGGTCCGCCTTGTTCACTGCCGAGCACGGTGACCGGTGCCGCGGAGAGATTGCGTAGAAGCACGTTCAGGGTGCTGTCGCGCTTGCCCCCCACGGGCACGATGCCGAAATCGATCATGCCCGCCTCCAATGCTATCATCGGCTCCACACCGACCCCGCGAATGACGTAGCGCTGCGTGTCCACCTGCGTGATCAACACAATGGTCGCGCTGCGCATACCCGCGACGCGGGGAGCAAAGGAAAAGCCTGTCGCCTGCGCCGCGCTCCGCGCCAGCCGATACGGAGCGCGTCCTGCCGTAATCGCGAAATCCCCCGCTTGTGCGCCCTCGATATACAGCGAATCAATGCGAATGGCGACGACGCTGGTATTCGTCACGAAGTCCTGCAGCAGTGTGTCGCGCGCGCTTCCCACTACCACGGTACCCATATCCACCTCACGGGCAGCGGCCGAGGGAACGACGATGGAGAACACTGCATCCGATTCGTCGCTGAGCTGCGCATGCGCGGGAGTCAGGCTCAGCAGTAACATAATGAGCACAGTGGCTGAGCGAAGCCGACGCGCGAAGTATGTGTGGATACGCTGCTGCATCAGTACGTCCTCACCACTCTGAATCCATCTGTCGTTCTCGCATTGCGCGCCCCTGCCTGATCGCGACGCGACGCACGGCAGCCGGTGGCGGACTCGCGCCAATGCCCGCCGCGCAATAGGGCGTTGAGCGCAGACGAACGGGGATTCGGACCGGCGGGATCGGTCTGATCCGAGGAAGGATACACGGCGAAAACGTCCCAGACCAGCTCGGCGACGTTGCCGTGCACATCCCGCAGTCCGTAACCGTTTACCGCCTTCTGCCCGACGGGCATGGGATCGGAAGTGTTGCCGCAGTACCACCCTGCTGCGTCCAGAGACATGTCGGTCGGCGAGCAATAGGGTTCGCGCATCGCACCGTTCCAGAAATCGGTGGACGTACCCGCGCGACAGGCGTATTCCCATTCGGCCTCTGTGGGCAGGCGATAGCCGTTCTTCCCGAAATCGCAGTACACCATGGAGCCGTTGATCACATAGCACGAATCGAGTCCCTCCATCACCGAACGCCGGTTGCAGTACTCCACGGCCTGTACCCACGACACGGCCTGCACGGGCAGAGTTTCTCCGATGACACCGGAAGGATTGCCGCTCATGACCTCCAGCCACTGGCGCTGCGTGATTTCCGTCACCGACATCAGGAAGGGGCGCGTCAGCGTCACGCTCTGCGACGGGCGCTCCTCGGTGGATCCGGTACCGATGAGGTCTCCGCGCTTGAATGTCCCCGCAGGGATGATCACCATGCCGGAAGGGATTTGATCGGGCATACGGGCAGTCACACGCACGAGGCAATGGTCGCTGGGGGTGTTCGGGACGCGCCAGTTATAAGCGAGCCCCGTCACATTCCGTGCGACGGGCAGCCAGGTCGCGCCGGCGTTGGTGCTGTAGTCCAGATTCACGGCGTCCGTGGGCGCCACGCCCTCCCAGGTTATCACCGTGTCGCTGCCGGCAACGAACACCTCGCCGCCGTTCGGATGCAACAGGCGAATGGTCCGTCTGTCCCTGCCCAGCCCGGGGGTGCCGGCGGTCGCGAAAAAACCACCTTCACAGGCGTCCGTGTCCACGAAAAAGCGGTTCACCACGTATCCGGAATCCGCAGCGTCGTAGCGCAGGGTGAGCGTGCGGCTCTGCCCGCGCAGCAGAGTGAATGGCGGAGGACTCCCTCCGTAATCTTCAATAGTGAACATCGGGAATTCCGGCGCGATGGATCGTATCAGAACATCGGCGTTGCGCGCGGTGATGCTCACCGTTTTCCGTACGGTGGATGGGGCGGCCACCTCTCCGAACGCCACGACGCGCGATGGCAGAAATTCGAGCAGCGGCAGCATATCCGCGGTGAGCGTGTACGATGCGCCACCGGCCGCACCATAACCCGGCGCCTCACACAGTACCGTGCGGATAAAATCGCAGCCGTCGCTCTCCCACTCGATAACGCAGGGAGGGATGTCCTGTGCCATATCGAGAATACCGCGGAAAATCGCCGCGGCCTCCGCTGCGCTGCGCACATTCTCGAACCATCGCCCGCCGGTTTGCTCCGCCACCGTACGAAGGACGTCCGGCATCCTGTTATCCAGTGTGACGGCGTAAATCCGTGCGTTCAACTGTCTGGCTGTAGCGAGTATCATCTGCGCGTCTCCCGACGCATAGCCATCCGTCAGCAACACGACGATACGGCTGTGCCGGCCGCGCGCGAGTACGGGTAAGGCTCCGGCAAACTGATGCCACAGTGCCGCATCATAGCTCGTGCCGCCACCCGCGCGTAATCGATTCACCGCTCCCCGGAGCAAAGCGCGGTCGTTGGTAAAATCCTGATGCAGTACATTGGAAAAGTTGAAGGACGTCACGGCGCATTCCGATTGTCCCTGCGGAAAAGCGTCTATCCACGCTCCCGCGGCCGCTTTCGCGAGTTCCAGGCCAGGACCTTCCATGCTTCCGGATGCGTCTAAGGTAAGCACGGCCGAGATCGGCGCCGGCTGCGTGACGGGCGGACATTCCACCCGCAGGATAGTGCGCGGCAGTCCGTTCTCCGACAAGCGCAACTCCGCCGGCGACATTGACGCGACGCGACGCCCCAGATTGTCGTACAGCAGCAGCTTTGCGCGCAGCAGCGGATAGGCCCGTGTGTCCACGTCATACAGCGACAGCGATTGCGCCCCCGCAGCAGCGGGCAGCAGAAGCGCAAAAAGGCAGCAATAGACAACACGCCGCACGTATGTTCCTCTCGAGGCAGTGGTACGCCGATATACTACGAATTTTTCCCGTAAAAATCGATGTCGGGAATCGGGAATCGGGAATCGGTCCGCGGCGGAGGGAATCGGGAATCGGGAATCGTTAATCGGTCCGGATTGGCGGAATGGAATCGAAACGCGGTCCTCTTCACCCTTCACTTTTCACTCTCCACATCTCACCCTATCGGTCACAAATTTTTACCTGTAAAAAAGCCTATAGTATCTGTATATTGAAATTAACGTTTTTTCATACGGGAGTTTTATGAAAACGATCATCATTTTTGCGGCCCTGTTCTGCTGGTTCGGAAATGCGGCTGCGCAACAGGAAGCGACGCTCAATCTGCACGACGGACGTGAAATCACAGGCATTATCAGCCACATCACGTCAGACAGCGTGTACCTCACGGAGCCGAAAAACGTCTCTTATTCCGACAGGAACGAGACGCTGCCTGTGCTCGTGTTTGCCCGTCCGCACATAGCCTCTGTGGAAATCCGCGGCGGCTCGAACGTCCTTGGCAGCACCCTTGTCGGCATGGGTATAGGGGGGTTGACCGGCGCGTTGCTCGTCCTGACCAATCAAGGGGACGGCACGATGAAGGAGTTGGAAAATTTTCTCGATGCGGTTTTTGTCGGTTCCGCTGTTCTTGTAGGCGGCATCATCGGTCTGACCGTCGGGCTTCTGGCGGGGCGCCCGGATACGACGTTCGATCTGTCCAGAGACGCCGATTTTGATCTGCTGCGCAAAGCCTACGGCAACGCGCCGCTCGCACGCAGATGAAGCGCCCGCGCCCTTTATGTCGCCGGGAGGCGGTGAAGGAAGAAGCGGAAGCGTGTTGAATGAGATCTTTCCGGAGCGAGGAGGCGTTGATGCGTACAGGAGAAAGGTCTCCCCGCTCCGGAAAATGTCGAGTAGTACATGACGGTGATAACAATTTTGTCGCGGAGTCCCCATGAAGCCCTTCCTGTTCCTGGCGATCATCCTGTTTCTTGCAGGCACAGTCGTTGCGCAGAAAACTGCGACGTTCACCCTTCAGGACGGCGAAGAGATTACCGCAGTCATCGTGTCGGTTTCCGATGACAGCATCGTTTTCACGCAACCGCATCTCGTCCATTATGCCGAGCGAACCGAAGCCTTGCCCCGACACGCACTCGCACGAGAGCAGATACGGACCATTACCTACGACGGAGGGGTCTCGGTGCTCAGCACCACCCTCATCGGCGCTGGTGCCGGACTGATCACCTCCGGTATCCTCGCGGCTACGATGGATGATGACGAAGGCTTTCTGAGTAAAGTGTTCGTGCCGGTCTTCCGCGCGTTCTTCATCATCGTCGGGACAGCCGGCGGAGCGATCGGTGGCTTGCTCTATGGTCTGTTGGCGCCGGATTCAGGTACAAGCTTCGACCTCTCCAAAGACGCGGACTACGAAATCCTCAAGGCCGCACACACCCCGGACGCGAACGGGTACGATAACAACGCCACTCCATCACAAACCCCGGAGCGCTTCTGACCCAAGCAGGATTCAGAACACAGCCTCCATTTCGCTGGATAATCAATACCCCGCGCACAGGGTGATACCATACGCCGTCTGAACCTCTGTGCCCTCCGTGCTCCCACCTCTGTGCCCTCCGTGCTCCCCACTCTGTGCCCTCCGTGTCCCCCCACGATTGTAACCTCCCCCCCCTCCTCCGTGGTCATTCTCAATTGCCCTGTACACGTCATTGTATCCAGATGAACACACCGCTACGCTTCACCCTCGCACTTTTACTTCTCGCACCACCAGTCACAGCGCAGCGGATTGTGCTCGAACCACTGCCCGGACAAATGGTGTGTTCCGCGCGCGCGGGACATTTGAACCGTCAGGTCTTCGCGCTCGGTTTGCCGGAAACCATCGGTTCATCCGAGGGCATGATTCTGAATTTCCCCGAAGTGAACATACAGTGGCAGGGACCCGACGCAAACGGCGCCCTGCGGCATACCTGGCGAAGTGAAGGCAAGGTGGAATACCTGCTTACCGTCACTCCATACGTCGATTACGTGGACGCTGAAATGACGGTCAGGAATCTGGGGCGCAGCAACTGGACCAATGTCTTTTCCTTCAATTGCCTCAATCCTGTCAACGCGCCGCAATTTCAGGACTGGACGCTCGAACGAACGTGGATGTCGAAAAACGGCCAACCCTTCCGCATGGACGGTACGACACGCATCAACAATGGCTTGATGAAAACCGTGCAATTCTATGTAAATGAAGGAGTTACGCCCGTCTCCCCCTTTGTCAATGGTTTTCAGGCTACAAGTCCGGACCGCACCGACGACTCGTGGATAGTCACCATGTCGGAGGACGGCGCGTCGTACATGGCGGCCACCAGCCCGAAATCCTGCTTTCTCTTCGACAATCTCGATCGCTGTTGCATTCACTCCGCAACAAACTTCGGCAGCATTCCGGCGGGGGGCGAAGCCACCACCACGTCTCGCTTCTATCTCGCCAGGGGTACGCTCGACGACTTTCTACTGCGCTTCGACACCGAAATCCGGCAAAAGGACTCAAGCGATGCGCGTGTACTGATGTGCTGGGGAAGGCCCTGGTCGCTCGCCGATACAACGCAATGGCCCGAGGTATACCGGCATCTCGACATTCAGAAAATCTACATCGGCGACATCAGCTCGCGAACGGACACCGCCCAGACCCGGCGTTTTGTGCGGGCACTGATGGCACAGGACATCAAAATCGCCGTCGAACTCGGCGGCCTGCTGGACTGGCATGCCGACAAAGGCGACCGTGCCGGCGAGGCCTCCTTCCAACAGGATTGGGCCAATGTGAAACCGTTGATTGACATGATCAGGGAAGTTGATCCCTCTCGGAGCATAGACATGCTGGACATGGACGGGCCTATCCGGCGCATGCTCTTCCCGAATAATGTCAAAGCCAACCATCACACTATCGCGACCGCTGTGCATGAGCTGTTCGAAGTCGCGAAACTCTGGCGAGACTCCATCCCCGGCATCGAGCTGAATCTGCTCACGAACTTCCCCAACTGGGCCTGGGGCGATACACCCGCCTATTTCGCCATCTCGGGCGAGCGCAACGGATACGGCCAGTACAAGGATGTGCTGGACGCCGTGCAAGCCAAATCCCTGGAAACCGGCATACATTTCGACGGTCTGACCGTAGACAATCCCTACGACTACGCAATGGGACGCGCGCAGACCAATCAGCCCGCCGAGATCGCCGGGGTGGACTGGATGCAGCGCCTGGCGGAACTCGACATCCGCGCCCGTGAAATGGGATTGAAGGTGAACATGATTTTCAACACCAACGGCGCACGCACGGCGCAAATGTATTCGGAGCAGACGCTGGCCTTCATGGACCTCTACCACCAGCGCGTACCCGAACCGGACGGCTATTGGATTCAGAGCTGGTATCAACTGCCGGACGCCTGGCTGCCCGAAGAAGCGCCTTATACCATGACGAATCTCACGCTCGAGGCCTTGAAGAAACTCGGGCGCGTACAACCATCCGATCCGCCGCGGGCATTGCTTGAGCCCGCGGACGGACGGGTGTATCACGGTGTACAGTACATGACCTTCGACGGCGGCGAACCCATCGCCGGCTATCTCAGCGCGCTCAACGACAGCACCATTCAACCCGCGGTGCGCGGGCTCTTCTTCAGCATTCCCGGTACTCGCGGACCCGCGCAGTCATTGCGTCAGCTCTCTACCTTCCTGGCGGATGCGGACCGCCTCGGCTTCATTCCGGAGCTCAGTCTCTTTCTCGTCAGTGACGTGGCCACCGACACCGTCATCGCAACATCCACACAATACGACGCTGTCATAGACAGCATCATCACCCTGTGCAAGAATTACGGCAAGGCCATGTTTCTGCGCATCGGAGGCGAGTTCAACGGCAAGGGCGACGGATGGAATGGCGGCGGGTACACTCCGCATCATTACGTCACCATGTTTCGCAAAATCACCGACATGTTCGACGCGCGAGGCTTCCGCGACAGCATCGCGAACATTTGGTGCTACTATCCCGCCGCCGCCAACGACTTCGACAGTGTGGATGTCAACGGCGCGCTGTGGTATCCCGGTGACGAATATGTGGACTGGTTCGGTCTGGATCTCTTCGATCCTCAGGATTTCGACCTCGCGCTTCCGGACTATGATCGCAGAGGCATCACACGCAAAGGCAAGTCCGAACGCTTCCTCGCCATGGCGCGCGCCAAGGGCAAGCCCGTATATATGAGCGAAACCTCCGCCAAAGGTATGAATATCAGCGCCGACGCCGCCGATAGTCAGGCCGACTGGGACGCCTGGTTCGCGAAGTTCTGGGAATTCATCGCAGCGCATCCCGAAATCAAGGGCTACAGCTACATCAACGCCAATTGGCCCGTCGGTGCCTATCCCGGCTGGGGTGACGCGCGCATCAACAACAGCCCGCTGCTCAGCAAGTGGTATCGCGACGAGATGAAGAAAGCGAAATACATTCATCTCCCCTGGTCCGGCACCACCGCCGCCAGCGGCCCCGGAGGAGCGGCAGCAGCGCTGACCCTGCACCCCAGCTATCCGAATCCCGCGCGTACCGCCACCACTATCGTGGTCGAACTCTCCGCCTCCTCCGCGCTCCGCGTGGATGTGTACGACGCCCTCGGCCGCCGGGTGCGCACGCTCGATGCGGGTCATCGTTCCGCCGGCCTGCAACACCTGCATTGGGACGGCCGCCACGACAATGGCGTACTCGCCCATCCCGGCATCTACCACTATCGCGCCTACTCAGGCGATGCCGTCGCAACCGGACGCATCGTGCTGCTGCGGTAGAGAGACAAGCCGGCGACTATTTACAAGCGATTTTTTCAGGTTTTTTCCCTATTCTTGCTTTCCTCGCAACCGTGGAGCGGCCTGTCTTCTTTGACATTTCACAGGCGCGCACGAAATTGCATTACACACGATTCATTGAACTACCCTGAGGGACGAATGCCAGGAGCTACAAGACGAGGTGTTGCCGCGTTGCTCCTCATCCTCCTGATGGCGGGATGCGAGTCCAACCGCGAGCAGGATGAGCGGCAGGTGCGGCGGCAGTTTCACGTGCCGGATGAGGTGCGGCTCGACACGCTGCGGGGCAGTCCGGAAACCGGCGGTTGGTTCGGGCGGGAGGGACTGCGCATACGGGCGGTGTTTCAGTTCAGCGAGGCGCAATTCGCCGCGTACCTGCGGAGTTTGCACGACCCGAAGGTATGGGAGCCAGTATCCTTCCTGCACTACAGTCCCGATGGTGCGGAGGAAGTGTCGGCTGACGCACTCCGATGGCGACGTCTTCCGTTACCGGAATTCCCGCGTCCGTTGGCGCATCTGCGCGGGTTGTTCGATACCAGCATAACGGAGGGATGGTATTACTGCTCACTCGTGCTGTATTTGCGCGGCGACAGCATCGTGCACCCGGGCGGGGGCTACCATTTCGAATGGAGCACTATCGGCAGGCATGGCACCGAAAGCACCGATGACACGCATCCGGTGATCACCACCTTCGGCATACTCGATACGAAGCGGCGTCGACTGTATGCATGGATCGGATTCAGCGGGTGACGCGGTGTGGGCGTATGGCGTACCCGTGCTCGATCGAGGCGCCCTGGCGGACGATTCACCCCTCACGATGCTCCACGTATGCGATACAAAGAATCATATTTTGCTGTAGAAAGCTAAAGTTTCAAACACTACAGCAGCAGCAAATAGCCGGAACAATTTTCCGTTCGGAACCTGCCGTTCATCACCCCCGCCTATCCATCCCGGAACAAGCAAAGCGACGACCACGGGGACGTTTGTCTTTTCACCAGCGAGACAGACGATTGCTGACGAAGGCTCCGAAGAGGATGCTCGATGTGCAATGAAACGGTGAATGCCTGAGTATCTGCGAAATCGCGGCATCGTGCGCATGGAGGGGATTTCCGCATGCGGTCACGTATCGCTGCATTGAATGCTGCTCGCTGAGTCCGTACATTTTCTGAATCCGATCATACGGGGCTCGCGACGACGTCCCGCGGAGATCGGACAGGGACACTCACATCGGGGAAATGCCGTGTCGATACCGCTCCCGGGGAATACCCGCACCCGCCTGACTGCTTGTCGGTGCGCATTCCATTCCCGGAACACTTCGCCCCTCTTTCGATTCGCTTCGCCGCTCTCGTGCGCAATGCGGGAGGAGCGCTGATGTCGTGTGATAATCCTGCGAAGTGGATAGGCGCGGGCGACAGCATCGTTGTTCACGGTCATATCATCTCAGGCGGCCTGGTGTACGTCGGCGAGCTGCTGCCGTCGCTCGCGGGGTACGAGGATGATCCCTCTCTCATCAATCCCAAGCTGCCGGTACAGCGTACGTCATCGCACGATACCGCGCCGGCAATGCCCCGCAGTCCTTACTACAAATACATCTCGCCACAATGTCGCGATGCCTATCTGCGTTGGCTTTCAACAGGCAGAACCCGTCGCGTTCCGGACATCGGCTATGTTCTGCTGTTCCTCTACGGTCTCGAGAGGCGGCTGTTCATCGATGGCCCGAAATCGCTGTTGCCGGTGGCCGAGCGACAGGCCATAGTACATGAAGTTCTCCGGCTGCAGAGCTTGTACGGGCAGCTTGCGTCATTTCTGAAAATGACGGATAATCTCCTGGCTATGGAATGGGTGCTCTACCGGAGAGATCAGACTCCGCCGGCCTGCTTCACCGTCGCGGACAGGTATTGCCCCGATGGGGTGATGGTGAAGCTCGCGTATTATATAGCCGTCGGTAAACCGATTCACGCCGAATTGGCTTACCAGACGTTGATGATCATCGGCGAATCGGGTTTGCGCACAGCAGCCCGGCGGTGCAGGGAGCAGTTCAGGGAGCTGTTTCTCCTGCGCTTTACACGACAATATGGCAACGGCATCGTACTCAGGCCGGTGAGGGAACCACACAGCTTTTGCTACCATGCCGCAAATCCATCAATGCGGTACTTGTTGAATTTCCATGTTGACGGGCTCTCGAATCCCTGGTATCGCACCGATTTGATGAATAGAATCGATGCTATGGTATCCCTCTGTACACTGGAACTTGACGCGTACAGCCGTGCCGTTGGTCGTGAGGGTTCCAATCCCAACGGATTAGTCGCAACCGGGGTTCTGCCGAAGGAATTGATGCAACGCCACAGCGGCTACGGAAAGCTGAAATCGATTCTCGAAGAGCACGTAGGAGAGCAGTTTTTATGGGTATCCATAGAACAATTGTATGCATGCTTCGATGAGCTGCCCCCCGCGCGCTTCAGGAAAGGTGAGTACGCCGTCCTTGCGGCGATGATAGAATCCATGGGATTTCAAGTGGCTCCCGATGTTCGCACGCATGCGATTGAACCCGGCGCCAGTGAGCGGATCGTCATTTTCCCTCTGGATGACAGGACACGCAACACGCCTCCGCACCGCTTCCGCATCATCACGATAGTCCTGCATCTCGGTGCTCTGCTTTGCTCTGCAGCCAGGACGAGTACACACGGCGGAACATATATACTCCGCCGGCTGATCGATGATGACGACGAAGTAAGCGCAACGGAGAAGAACTCCCTCCTCGCTTTCCTGCTCTGGTGCGTCCGCACGCAACCGGGTACTGCCGGATTGAAGAAACGTCTCTCCGAAATCAGCGAGGAAGAGCGATACGCCATACGCCAAATACTGATATCGGTGGCGTATGCGGACGGACGCATCGATCCGAAGGAAGTCCGTCAATTGGAGAAATTATATACGACACTGGGTCTGGACAAGGAACAGGTCGCAAGGGATCTTCACACGTTTGCGGCTGATTCCGGACCTGTCACCGTTGGCAGGCGCGAGAGCGAAGCGACATTCGCCATACCTCGTCCGCCGGTTGCGCCTCCGGCCGGCTTCGAATTGAACCAGGAGTTCATTCGCATACGCGAGGAGGAAACCAGGCGGGTCAAAGGCGTGCTCGAGGAAATCTTCTCGGATGCGGCGGAAGCGCAGCCCGTCGATGTCGGAGGCGGACAGCCCGAAAGGGATTCCGATGAAGTCTTGCACGCCCTGGATGATGCGCATCGAAAGCTCTTCCTGCGCATCGTTGAGCGGGATCGCTGGGGATTGGAAACCTTCGATGCTCTGTGTACCGAACTCGGTGTGATGACCGACGGCGCTATGGAAGTGCTCAACGAATGGGCCTATACGAAAGCCAACGCTCCCCTGCTGGAAGCCGGCGACCATGTATACATTGACCTCGATCTTGCAAAGGAGATACAGAATGTCCAATGAAGGATCACCCCGCCTCCGTCCGAGGGATCGCGACGCTATTATACAATCCTTGCGCGCGGGAGTCACCCCGAGAACCGGCCTGCAGCATATTCAGGTCGGACGCGTACGCGAAGTCGAAGCCCTTCTCCGCGACATCGAAGCGATAGCGACGGGTGGTTCGGCCATTCGCTTCATTATCGGAGAATTCGGATCCGGAAAGAGCTTCTTTCTGCAACTCATTCGCACAATCGCGCTGGAGAAAGGAATGGTGACCATACACGCGGATCTTGCACCGGACCGGCGTCTGCACGCCACCGGCGGTCAGGCGAGAAATCTGTACGCGGAACTTCTTCGCAATCTCTCGACGCGCACCAAGCCCGACGGCAACGCTCTGGGCAGCGTGGTGGAACGCTTCATCACCGAAGCGAGAAAGCGCGCCGCCGCAACACATGAGAATGTGCACGCCATCATCGACGAACAACTGCAGCTTCTGTCGGAACTCGTGGGTGGATATGATTTTGCGCAGGTGATAGCCGCATACTGGACGGGCTTCGAAAACGGAAACGAGCAGCTCAAAACCGATGCCGTACGCTGGCTGCGCGGCGAAATATCGACGAAAACCGATGCGCGCAACTCCCTGGGCGTGCGAACCATTGTTGACGACGCGAATGTGTACGACATGCTCAAATTGCTCAGCCTGTTTGTGCGTCAGGCAGGCTACTCCGGTTTACTGGTGAACCTCGATGAAATGGTCAACCTGTACAAGCTGAACAATCGGACAGCGAGAGTGTCGAATTACGAGCAGATACTGCGCATACTCAACGATTGCCTGCAGGGAAGCGCGCGGCACATCGGTTTCCTGTTCGGTGGGACGCCGGAATTTCTTCTCGATCCACGAAAGGGATTGTATAGCTATGAGGCCCTTCACTCCCGTCTCGCGGAGAACTCCTTCGCCCGCGCAGCCGGGGTAATAGACTATTCATCCCCGACACTGCATCTCGCGAATCTCACACCCGAAGAACTGCTCATACTGCTGAAAAATCTGCGGCATGTCTACGCCGCGGGCGAGGTGGAGCAGTACCTCCTACCCGATGAAGCACTGAGGGCATTCCTGTCGCATTGTTCGCAGCGCATCGGCGACGCCTACTTCCGCACTCCGCGAAATACAGTAAAAGCGTTTATGAACCTCCTCTCCGTCCTGGATCAGAATCGCTCACTGCAATGGATGCAACTCATCGGGCAAGTGCGGGTCGAGATAGAAAGCAATTCCGACATGCCGGAAACAGAGATCGTGGACGACGACGAACTGGCCTCCTTCACCCTCTGAGGCCTGCGATGAGCGAATCACGCGGTTTCGAAGTCTTGCACAAGGGCGTGCAACGCTGGATCTGGGAGCAGCAATGGACCTCGCTGCGGGATATACAGGAGCGCGCGATCGAACCGATACTACGGGCGGATCGCGATGTGATCATCAGTGCAGCCACGGCGTCGGGCAAAACGGAAGCCGCCTTTTTGCCCGCGTGTTCTCATGTCGCCACGGCTCCCCCGGCTGGCATTGCGATACTCTACATCAGTCCCCTCAAGGCGCTGATCAATGATCAATACCGAAGGTTACGACGACTCTGCGAGATACTCGACCTGCCGCTTACTGCCTGGCACGGCGACGTGCTCCGCTCGGTAAAGGAGAAGCAGAGAAAGAAGCCGGGCGGCATTATCCTGATCACGCCGGAGTCTCTTGAGGCGCTGCTTCTGCATCACGCAATCTGGTGCGGTCAGGCATTTCGAGAGCTCAAGTATGTGATTATTGACGAATTTCATGCCTTCCTCGGATCCGAGCGCGGTATGCAATTGCAATCCCTGCTGCACCGCGTAGAATTCCTGTTCGGACGCAGTATTCCCAGAATAGCGCTCAGCGCCACGTTGAGCGATCTGCAACATGTGGCGCATTTCCTGAGGCCGCAACGCGGGAGCGTTCCCTGTGAGATAATTACCTCCAGCGCCTTCAGGTCGGATGTGAAGGTGCAGCTACGCGGATATATACAGCGCCCGGACGATGATGAAGCGCAGCGCGGCGCGTGCGGATCGCTGACAAACGATTTGTACAGATTGTTGAGGGGCTCCTCGCACCTGATTTTCGCGAACTCCCGCGCGCGCACAGAAGAACTCGCCGCGAGTTTGTCCGATCTCTGCGAACGCGACGGGGTTCCGAACGAGTTCTTCCCGCATCACGGCAACCTTTCGAAAGAGCTTCGGGAGCAAGTCGAAGCGCGGCTTCTGGCCGCCAGGCTTCCCACCTCGGCTGTGTGCACCATGACGCTGGAGTTGGGAATAGACATCGGCAGCGTCGACTCTATTGCGCAGATTTCCGCGGCGCATTCCGTTGCGGGCATGCGGCAGCGCCTTGGGCGTTCCGGACGCAGAGGCGACGCCGCGGTGCTGCGACTTTTTATCGAAGAGGAAGAAATCACCGCGAGGACGCATCTGATTGATCGCCTGCGGCTCCAAACGGTGCAATCCATAGCCATGGTACAGCTCCTGCTTCGCAAATGGTGCGAACCGACACCCGCGCGTCAATATCACCTATCGACACTTGTACAGCAAACCGTGTCGGTCATCGGGCAGTACGGCGGCGTATGCGCGCGTCAATTGTGGTCACTGTTGTGCGAGAGCGGTCCATTCTCACTCGTGGACTCCGCCGTATACGCGGAGTTGCTTCGCTGTCTCGGTGCGAGCGATATTCTCACGCAAACGCATGATGGCCTGCTTGTACTCGGCGCGCGCGGTGAAAAACTGGTGGATCACTTTTCCTTTTATTGCGCATTTAACACACCCGATGAATATCGACTCGAATACCATGGAAAGACGCTCGGTACCATCCCTTACGACAGACCTCTGCTTCCCGGTCAGTTGATCATTTTCGGTGGCCAGCGTTGGGAAACGCTGAGTATTGACGCCGAAAAGAAAATCATCACCCTCCGACCCGCCACAGGAGGACGGCCTCCGAAATTCAGCGGCGCAGGTCCCATGCTGCATGACGTCATTCGCGCCGAAATGAAACGCGTGTACGAAGAGCGGCTCTTTCCTCCCTACCTGAATGCGGCCGCCCGGGACAATCTCACCGAGGGTTTCGCGTGCTATCATTCGCTCGGGCTCGGCGTCACCGATGTGTTGCAACTCGGAAATACGCTTCATATCCTCTCGTGGCGGGGAGACCGCGTCGTCAACACCATCACCGTGTTATTGCGCCGTGCGGGCCTGATAGCAGACACATTCGGCGGGATAATCGAAATCGCGAGTTGCACGCCGATGTCGCTGCGGGACGCCATCACGCAAATCATGCAGAATGCGCTTCCCTCCCCGGAGGAATTGGGTGCATCGGTAGCGGACACATACGTTGATAAACACGATTCCCTGTTGCCGAAACATCTCCGCGAAGCATCCTACGGCCGGCGCTATTTCGATGTGGATGGCGCTGTGGAGTGGATGAAGGGTGTGCTGAACAACGAGCGCTGAGGGGCCGGATTGTGCGGACCTCCTGTTATCGCCTACGTCGCTGTGATAGGCGGATTGTAGGGGGCTCCTGTTATCGCGGAGATATCCGGGGGCACTGAGGGAGGTTTTGATGGGATCACTCGAAAAATACGTTCCAGCCTACAGCACCCGTTAAAGCAATGCAATCGATAAAGCTCTATTCCCCATAAATTTCTCCTCTGCGTCTCTGCGCCGGCCCCCGAGCGAGGCTTCGGCGGTCCCTGAGCGCAGTCGAAGGGCAGCCACCGTCGAAGGGCCGCGATCAGAATGCTTCTTCCCGGATAAGTGCTACTTTTACAATGGAACGTGTTCACTTCAGCAATTGCGACAATAGGTTGAAACTCGCCAGTACCTCTCACAGGAGCCACGCATGAAATTCGATTTTATCAATCCAACAAAAGTTATATTCGGCGCGGGATCGCTCGCGCGACTGGGCGAAGCGGTGCGCGCGCACGGCAGCCGCGCCCTGCTCGTTACCGGCGGCGGCAGCGTGAAACGCAACGGCAGCTTTGATCGCGCAATCGCAAGCCTGGAAGCGGCGGGTGTGTCCGTAGTGGAATGCTCCGGCGTGGAACCCAATCCCCGTATCTCCACCGTCATCCGCGGCGCGAATACTGCCCGCGAGCACTCCTGCGATGTGGTGATCGCGCTTGGCGGCGGCAGCACCATGGACGCCGCCAAAGTCATGGCCGCGGCTGTGTTGTATGATGGCGATCCCTGGGATATGATCGCCCATGGGCAAGCGGAGCAACGCCTCCCGACCAGCGCCTTGCCGATCATCACCGTGCCCACGCTCGCGGCCACAGGTTCGGAGATGAATCGCGGCGCCGTGATCACCAATGAAGAGACGACGGAGAAATCCGCCGTCATCGCGGACTGCCTCTTCCCGCGCGTCGCCGTGGTCGATCCGGAACTGACCGTCAGCGTTCCGCCTGATCAGACAGCCTATGGCGTCTGCGACCTGATCACGCATGTGACCGAAGGATATTTTAATGGTGTGGATGGTACGCCGCTGCAGGACCGCTTCGCAGAGGGCGTGATTCTCACCGCCATCGAGTGTGGCCCGAAGGCCGTGGCCGACGGAAACAACATCGAAGCACGCACGCAGATTCAATGGGCGTCCGTGGTGGCGCTCAACGGCTGGGTGCAGGTTGGCACACGGGCCGCCTATCCCGTGCACGGCATCGAGCATACAATTTCCGCGCATCACGACGTGGCGCATGGAGCGGGCCTGGCCGTGGTCAATCCCGCATGGATGCTCTTCGCGGCGAAGTCCCGTCCCGCGAAATTCGCGCAGTTTGCCGTGCGCGTCATGGGTGTGCTTGCTGTGGACAAAAACGAGGTGGAGGTCGCCTTCGAGGGCATCGACCGCTTCGAGGCCTTCCTCCGCTCCATCGGCTGCCCCACCCGACTCTCGGAGCTCGGCATAGGCGATGAACTGCTCGGGCGCTATGCGGCAGATACCATACGCATCGCGAATCATCCCAAGCGCATACTACCCGGTCGACCGCCGATGAGCGAGGAGGATATCGTGGAGATGTTGCGGGGGGTGGTGTAGTATCCGCAATTCATCAGCACTGAGTTGAATCGCCTCTCATCCCCGCTTTTCCGTCTCAACTTCCATCGAAGCCTGTCACAGCGTCAATGCGAGGTTCAGAGATCCGCATCAGAGGTACATACGCAATACGTGCACACGTGGACGGGACGAGCGCGAGCGCAATGCACGTATGCATTTCCGCGCCCCCTCTTGACTGTGTCGTTGAAAATGACTACAATGTCCGTTTCGATGCACCTTTATTTCGGCAGGAGGATCTCATGAAGCGCCTGGTACTGTTTCTTTTCGCACTGCTCCCCATCGCAAGCTTGAATGGCAACGCGCAGATCGTCGGCGGTGTCGCGCTGGAGTACGATTCCGCCATGCTGTTTACCGTAGAAGCGGGCACGACGCTGCAATTCGAGCTCGTGGCGCGGGACACTGCGAACAACGTAATTGAAAATTGGCACACGATCGGACAGAACGCGGTGCTCGCTGTGCGTGGCACGGACGCCGAAACGGACAGCAGCACGAGATCATGGAGCGCCGATCCGCTGGGTTTCTCCTGGCTGGAACTGCGGCTGAACGGCACCGTGCTCACCTTGGATTCGGTTGGACAGGATCAGGGATTGTACTACACCCTCCCCCCTTCCGCGTTCACGCTCGGTAAGGCCACCCTCGACTTCACGTTGACCTTAGCCGGGAAAGACATTACGCTTACGGTTACTCCAACGTTCACCATGTTCGCACAGCAAACCCCTCCCATCACCATCGTTCCCGGACCGCACGAAAATTATCTCGTGGAAGTGACCTGGCCGAAGTCGGACAAGGAGAAGGTGTTCCTGCTGCGCCGCTATGAAATCGTCGTCGCGCCAAGAGATCGCTACCTGAACATGATCACCACTCCCGACATTGCAACTTCCTTTTCCGCCGCCTTCCCCTCCGAGTTCGAAACTGGGCCTGGGAGCCCAAGCATCTTCGTTGGTACGGTGTACATCAGGGGTGTGACGAATTACTTTCTCATGTCCAGCGTCCGCCGACTGGACATGATGGGTGATGCCCGACAGATTATCATGGCGAACAAAGCCGGCGATGCGAGTATCAAGGGCTGGTCCGATCCCTTCGAGATCATCGACCATGCCCCGTATCCGTTCGCCCTGCTCAAGCCGCCGGATCAAACCCGGCTTATACTCTTACCCTTCCACACCGAGACCTTTACATGGACCAAAGCCCTGCCCCAGGATCCGTACACCGACATGCAGATTTCTCGATTTAGTCCGATGACCTGCAGCGACACGGTGAAGTACGAGGTTACCTTTGTGGACTCGCAAACCTTGACACGCAGCATGAACTACCCCTCCGACAGCAATGGACTAGCGGCATCGCTCACCATGACGCACAAACAACTTGCGGGAATCATCGAAGCAATGTCGGGTAGCCCGACCACACTTGAACAGGAGGTAACGTGGTATGTAACGGCGCGCGATTACGACGGCTATTTGAATTCGGACGAAGGGCCGCTGTTCGCGACCCTTTCCTCACCGCCCAATCTCGATCCGCAAAACCGCCCTGGGTACAGGCTGATTCTAAGGATCGAGGTGACAGGTGTCGATCCCGGACCGATAATCCCGGACTTCACCTTGCACCAGAATTTTCCGAATCCGTTTTCACCATCAACATCAATTCTCTTCGACCTGCACTCTCCGGCGCATTGCCGGCTGCTGGTCTATAACATCGTCGGCGAAGAAGTCGCACTACTTCAGGAAGGCCTACTCGAGAGCGGCAAGTACCAGTATATCTTCAACGGCGATGGTCTGCCTCCGGGTGTGTACTCGTACCGCTTGGAAGTTGACGGTGCCATACATGCGCGGAGCATGCTGCTGCTGCGCTGATATTGCCCGTTACTTGCTTCTTTTTGTGAAAATGACTACAATGTCCGTTTCGATGCACCTTTATTCCGGCAGGAGGATATCATGAAGCGCCTGGTACTGTATGTTTTCGCCCTGCTCCCCATCGCAACATTAATCAGCAACGCGCAAATCGTTGGCGGAATCGAGTTGGATTACGATCCTGCAACGACGTTCACGGTAGAAGCCGGCACGACGCTGCCATTCGAATTGGTTGCACGCGACACGGCACGCAACATCATCGGGAACTGGGACGCGATCGGACGGAATGCCGTTCTTACCGTGCGGGGCTCGAATGCGGAGACAGACAGCAGCACGCGGTCGTGGAGCGATGATCCGCTTGGCTTCAGTTGGCTGGAGCTGAGGCTGAATGGCACCCTGCTCGTCCTCGATTCGACGGGAGCGGAGCAACAAGATGTTCTGCTCTTCTACACCATTCCCACAGCCGCATTCACGACAGGGCGGGCAGCTCTCGCCTTTACACAAAGTGCTACCGGAAGAGATATCATTCTGGGCGTTACGCCGCGCGTCGCACAGCTCGAGCAGCAGTCCCCACCGATCACCATTCTTCCCGGCCCCGATGATAACTATTTCGTGGACCTGGGGTGGCCACTATCGGGCGATGACAAGGTTTTTCTGCAACGGCGCTATGAAATCGTCGTAGCTCCGAGAGACCGCTACCTGAACTGGATTTCCGGGCGCAACGTCGAGACCTCCTTTAGCGCACTGTTCCCGGCCGAGTTCGATACCAGCAGAATGGGCCTTTCGAATATTTTTTCTGGCCGGGTGTACATCAATGGGCTGACAAATTACTTCCTCATGTCAAGCGTCCGCCGCATCGACGCAAATGGAGACGTCCGGCAGATCATCATGGCGAACAAAGAAGGCGATGCGAGTATCAAGGGATGGTCCGATCCTTTCGAGATTATCGACCATGCACCGAATCCGTTCGCATTAAGGGAGCCAGTGGATCGCACCATACTCGTCCTGTCCAGGGCAAGCGACACCCAAACGTTCACGTGGGTCAAATCCCTGCCGCAGGACCCATACACCGACATCCAAGTCTCCCGCTTCAATCCCGCAACATACTCGGACGCAGTGAAATACGACATCACCTTTGTTGATGCTCCTACTCTGACGCGCAGCGTAGTATTCGACGCCGACAGCGGTGGTCTCGCGGCATCCTTTAGTACGACTCATGGGCAACTCGCCGTGATCATGGATCAGCTCTCGGGGAGCCCAACAAGCACGCAACAGGAAGTCGTATGGTATGTGACCGCGCGTGACTACGACAACAGCTTTGGCCAAATGGAGGGCCCACAGTACGCGACCATGTCATCGCCGCCGTACCTGGATCCTCAGACGCGCCCCGGATTTCGGTTGAGGCTTGTCAAGGAGCCAACGCATGTTGACTTCGAACTGAATCCGGAGCATTTCGCGCTGAGGCAAAATTTTCCCAATCCATTTTCTCCTTCCACATCGATACGGGTGGAGATACCCTATCCCACATGGGGTCGTCTTGCGGTGTATAATCTCCTCGGAGAAGAGGTCGCGATTCTTCACGACGGAATGCTTCCGGCAGGGAGATACCCCTTTCAGTTCAAGAGTGCCGGACTTACGCCGGGAGTGTACACCTACACACTTTTCGTGAATGGTGAACAATTTACGCGGAGCATGCTGATGCTCCGCTGAGCTCACTCGTTGCGATTATATACAAGCGCACCGCCGCAGCCGGGACCGGATGTATCCGATCCACGACTGCGGCGGCGCTGCGTTTGACATGGGGACCAGGTTCTTGATGACAGCCAGCATCGTCACCCTGAGTCATGTAACCATCGCTCCGCACCGGTTTATATCGAGTGTGACATTTGAGAAAATGTTAAAAAGTACCGTCATGCTGAGCGCAGCGCCGCAGAATGGGTTTAGGTTGAAAAACAATGCTAACCCGGCGCGAAGTCGAAGCACGGCGTCCGTCTTATTCGGTGTTTACAAGTCCAGATCCAAAGTTGTCATGAGCAGGAGGCACGACAAGCAAATCGGCGGGTGAAGCGCGAAAGTCAGCAGAGTGCCGGCTCGAAGGGTGAAGACTCGCCGCGGCGGGGTGATTGGTTTCGGTCCAGCAATCGGTTGGCAAGTCCTCTCGAGTCTCCGAGTGCGATGCGAAAAGAATCACCCTTCGAGACGCAGCCGCACACGATCAGTGCTTCGAGCTGTTTTCGTTGCGCGGCTGCTCCTCAGGGTGACGATATGTGTTGGCATCAGTAAGCCCTGATGTCATTAACCAAATGGACCAGCGTGCGGTGTTACGCGAGGTCGAAGCGGTCGAGGTTCATCACTTTGTTCCATGCCGCGACGAAGTCCTTCACGAATTTTTCTTTTGCGTCGTCGCTGGCATACACCTCCGCCAATGCACGCAACTCGGAATTGGAACCGAACACCAGGTCGGCCCGTGTGCCTGTCCATTTCACTGCGCCGGTCGAACGGTCGAAACCCTCGTACAAGCCCTCTGTGGCAGCCGGCTTCCACTCGGTGTCCATGTCGAGGACGTTGACGAAGAAATCGTTGCTCAGCGTTCCGGGCGTCGTGGTGAACACGCCGTGCGCGGATTGTCCGGCATTGGCGTTGAGCGCGCGCATGCCACCGACCAACACGGTCATCTCCGGCGCGGTGAGCGTCAGGAGTTGAGCGCGGTCGAGAAGCAATTCTTCGGCGGGGACGTTGACGCCGGGACGCACATAGTTGCGGAAGCCGTCGCCGGCGGGCTCGAGTACCGCGAAGGATTCAACATCCGTCTGTTCCTGCGTGGCGTCGGTGCGGCCCGGCGCGAAGGGCACGCTCACCGAATGACCGGCCTTCTTTGCGGCCTCTTCTACGGCCGCGCAACCGCCCAGCACGATGATATCGGCCAGGGAGATCTTTTTATTGCCGCTCTGCGCTGCGTTGAAGGCGTGCTGAATGCCCTCGAGTTTCTGCAGCACTGCTTGGAGCGTGCCGGGCTCGTTCACTTCCCAGTCCTTCTGCGGAGCGAGACGAATGCGCGCGCCGTTGGCTCCGCCGCGTTTGTCGGAATCGCGATAGCTCGCCGCCGAAGCCCACGCTGTCTTGACGAGTTGCGGGACGGAGAGGCCGGACTCGAGAATCTGCTTCTTGAGCGTGGCGACGTCCGCATCGTTGACCAGTTCATGATCCACAGCGGGCACGGGATCCTGCCAGATCAGCACTTCCGAAGGGACTTCGGGACCAAGATAGCGCGCTATCGGGCCCATGTCGCGGTGCGTCAATTTGAACCAGGCACGCGCAAAAGCGTCGGCGAATGCATCCGGATTCTGATGAAAGCGACGCGAGATCGGCTCATAGATCGGATCGAAACGCAGGGACAGATCCGCTGTAGTCATCATCGGGCGGTGCTTTTTCGACGGGTCGTGCGCGTCGGGAATCATGTGCTCTTCCTTGACGTCCTTGGCCAGCCACTGCCATGCGCCTGCGGGACTTTTCACCAATTCCCACTCATAGCCGAACAACATGTCGAAATAGCCCATGTCCCATGTGGTGGGATTGGGCTTCCATGCGCCTTCGATGCCGCTGGTCGTTGTGTGCGCGCCCTTGCCGCTGCCGAAGCTGTTCTTCCATCCCAGACCCATTTGCTCGAGGGGCGCACCTTCAGGTTCGGGACCGACCAGCGCGGGATCGCCTGCACCGTGGGCCTTGCCGAAGGTGTGTCCACCCGCCACGAGGGCGACGGTTTCCTCGTCGTTCATCGCCATCCGCGCAAAGGTCTCGCGCACGTCGCGCCCGGAGGCGACGGGATCGGGATTACCGTTGGGGCCTTCGGGATTGACGTAAATCAAACCCATCTGAACGGCACCGAGGGGATTTTCCAGCACGCGATCACCGGTGTAACGCTTGTCGCCCAGCCATTCGGTTTCGGAGCCCCAATAAATATCCTCCTCAGGTTCCCAGATGTCCTCTCGTCCGCCGCCGAAGCCGAAGGTTTTGAAACCCATGGTTTCCAGCGCCACATTTCCGGCGAGGATCAGAAGGTCCGCCCAGGATATCTGTTTGCCGTATTTTTTCTTGATGGGCCAGAGCAGACGGCGCGCCTTGTCGAGGTTGCCGTTGTCGGGCCAGCTATTGATCGGTGCAAAGCGCTGATTGCCCGTGCTTCCGCCGCCGCGTCCGTCCGCAATGCGGTACGTACCCGCAGCGTGCCAGGTCATGCGGATGAACAGCCCGCCATAGTGCCCCCAATCCGCCGGCCACCAGTCCTTCGAATCCGTCATGAGCGATCGGAGATCCGCTTTCAGCGACGCATAATCCAGCTTCCTGAATTCATCCGCGTAATTGAAATCTCCGTCCATGGGATTGACCTTGGCCGAATGCTGGCTGAGAATTTTCAGATTGAGCCGTTTCGGCCACCAGTCGGTATTGGACTGCAAGCCGACATTGGTCCTTCCGCCATGGAAGGGACATTTTCCTTCACTTGACATAGTGTCCTCCATACTGAATGAATGAATGATACCTGTGTACGTACGTGTCGTTCGGATCGCCGTAAGCTGTTCTTCCCTCTGCGCGAAAGCAGACGGAGCAGCTCGTGAGGAGGTTGACGCTGTAATCTATGAAAAAAGGACTACTGTTTCTTCCTGCCGCGCAGTATCACCTGATAATCGCGGATGTCGTATTCCCGCAATTTCTGCCTCCCCTCTACGGTGAGCCAGTCCCAGGGAATGTCAATGATCGTCCCGTCTTCTTCATCAATGAAGTGATGGTGCTTCTGCAGATTGGGATCAAACACCACTATGCCCTCCTTGAGCACCTGCGTGCGCAACAGCCCCTTCTCCACGAAGAGATTGAGCGTGTTGTACACGGTTGCGCGCGAAACGATGGAGCATCTTTTTTGCGCCTCGACGAGAATATCGTCCGCGGTGGGATGATGGTTGTTGCCCAACACCGCTTCCGCGATTGCCACGCGCTGCGCGGTGGGTTGTATGCCGTGATCCTGCAGTGCAGCTATTGCGCTATTCATGACACGTAATATACATGCGCACGTGGACGTTGTCAAGTATTAGAATAAGTCCAATTGATGAAATTCTTTCGGTGATGCATTTTTTACCTCATTGCTGCCTGCCTTGCGTCATGACGCACATGCTTTTCCTCCGAACGCGAACCGCCCATCACCGGTAACGATGATGGGCGGTCGGGAGTGACAACGTGCGTGAGCTGCTGAGCCGTCAGCGCAGGAGCAACATTTTGCGTGAGATGGTGTTGCCTTCGAAGCTGAGACGGTAGATGTACAGACCCGAGGCCAGCGACGTCGCATCGAAGCTGCATGTGTAAGTACCCGGAGCATGGACGCCTTCCGCGAGCACGGCGACTTCACGCCCGAGGTGATCGAGCACCGACAGACGCAACGCACCCTGTGCGGGAATGCTGAAGCGTATCGCCGTCGAGGGATTGAAAGGATTCGGGTAATTCTGCGCGAGCGCGAATTCGCCCGGACGCGCATTCAGTTGCTGCACATCCGATACATCGGAGCCCACACCCCGCACAAGTACGGTATCCGGCGAGGTGGGCGCATTGCTGACGATAATCAGTACTCCGCTGCGATCGCCCAGCACACTCGGGGCAAAACGTATCGTCTCATTGAAACTGGATCCGCCCGCAACCTCACACTGTCCCGCCACCGCCGAGAAATCGGCGTTGGTGGAGGTGATGGAAGAAACGGAAAGCGTCTGCCCGCCGGGATTGAGAATCGTAAGTGTGAGATCCTTGGTATTGCCCACTTTGACAGTGTCGAAGAGGAGCTGCGTCGGCGAAAAGGAAATCGCGGGGCTTACCACGCCGACACCGTCCACAGTGATCGTGTGCGGAGAAGAAACCGCATTGCTCGTGACGGTGAACGTGCCGCTGAGCGGTCCGGCGGCGTTGGGCGCAAAACGCAGCGTGAATGCCTTCGCAGCGCTCGGCGCGATGACCGAGAGCGGTGTCTCCAGAGTGAAGCGGGGATTACTCGATGTAAACGTCGAAATCCGAAGCGTATCGTTGCCGGTGTTTGTAATAGTAACAGAGGCATCCTTATTCGCGCCGACGGTAACGTCGCCGAAGGAGATGGTCGTGTTGTCCATCGTCAGCGTCACCACGCCCGCACCCGTACCGGTCAACGATATGACCGTCGGGGAGCCCGCCGCATTGCTGTTCAGAGTGAGGTTGGCCGTGATGGGGCCTGTAGCCGAAGGAGCGAAACGCACCGAGTCGGTGAACGATGCGCCGGGCGCGAGCACGCGTGAAGCAATGCTCACCGTGAAGCTCGCATTCGAGGTGGTGATGCTCGATACGTTGAGCGTATCGGTTCCCGGATTCGTGATGAGCAGCGGCAGGGATTTGCTCGCGCCGATAGTCACGGTTCCGAAACTCATCGTCGTTTTGTCCACCTGTATCGCGGCAGCGCCGGTGCCCCGTCCCGTGACGCGAATGGTGTCCGGACCGGAGCTGGAGTTGCTGTTGATGACAATCGTTGCGCTGAACGAATTTTTGCCGGCTGGTGTGAAACGCGCGAATGCCGTGACATCGCCGCCGGGAGGAATGGTGTTGTCGTCCGGCGTCAGGCTGAATTGCGGATCACTCGAGGATATGGACGCGATAGTTACCGCGGCACCGCCGGGATTGCTGAGTGTGATCTGTTTCGATGAGGTGCTGTTGATGGCGACATCACCGAAGTCCAGTGCTTTCGAGGACAGCGTCAATTGCGGTGGCGCTATCGGGAAACTTCCGTCGGCGAGAATTTTCGAAGCGTAGATCTCCACATTGGAGAACGATGGTCGGTAGTCTTCCCACGCCACGATGGCACCGTTCTGACCGTCGGGCAGCATGCGCGCGAACTGTTGCGAGTTGTTCGCCGTGCATACCGGAACTCCGGCAGCCGTCCAGAGCGGTGCACCGGCATCGGACACACGCTGCGCGTAAATGTCGGTGTTGAGAGCGCCTTTGGTTTTGTCTTCGAAAGCGACGATCACGCCACCGCTGCCATCGGACACGACCGAGGGTGCCACCTGATCGCCGGTGCGATTGGATACGGCGACACCGTCCGCCGCCCACATCTTCGTGCCGTTCGTGTCGAGAACCTGCACATACGCGCGCACCTTCCCGGCGGTGCGGCCGTCCTGCCAGGAAATGGCGAGTTTCCCGGGCGCGATATTCGAAAGGTTGTGATTCAACTGCCCGCCGTTCGTTGACGTAGCCCTGAGCGATGTGGCTTGTGTACCGTCCGGCCGGAGCACCACAATGTGCAGATTGGCTTGCGTCGTCGACGTCCAGTCCAGATAGCCAAGAAACGCGTTTCCTGTGCCGTCACCGACCAGCAGCGGTGCATCCTGCGAGCCGCTGGATGTTGCGACGCCGACGCCCTTGGCAGCCCATTGCACCACACCATTGGAATCGAGGCGTTGTGCGTACACGTCGTACTCGGGCCTGGGATAGTACGCGTACGCGATGTACGCGCCGCCTTTGCCGTCACTGGTGATGCTCGGTGCGTTGGAGAAGCGGAGCGTCCCGGAGACAAGGACCGGAGTGCTCCAGCGTGCCGTACCGTTGGCATCGTAGCGCTGCGCATAAATCTTACTGCCCGGGGGAAGCCGCCAGTGGCCCTGGTTCCACACGACAATCGCACCGCCCCTGCCGTCGGTTGTCAGCTTGGGATCGGCCTGGTTGCTGGTGTCGGTCGTGACTGCTATACCGTCTGGCGTCCAGAGCACATTGCCGGAGGCATCGATGCGTTGGATATAGATGTCGTTATTGCCGTTTCTCGTATCCGTCCAGGCGATGATCGCACCGCCGGCTCCGTCGGAAACGATGTCAGGACCCGACTGGGAATTCGTGGCACTACTGACCACGACACCATTGACTGTCCAGCGGACATACCCATCCTTATCAATTCTCTGGGCATAGACATCAGACGAGGCCACCATGACCCGTTCGTCGGTCCAGCAGAATATGGCCCCGCCCTGGCCATCACTGACGAGACGGTGTCCCGTTTGGTTGTTCCCGGCACGGACAATCGGATTGTTCACTGCGGGACTGGAAGCCCATTGCGCATGGGTGGTAAAGGAAAACACGAAGAAAAATAGAAAAACGAGAGGCAGCATCTGTTTTGTCATCAGATATGCTCCTTAGCAGTGAGAAAGACATGGATGAGGATGATCACGTGGATGAGATTTCCTCTGCGAACTGTGCTAAAGCTTTAATATACACACTCGTTCCGAGAATTGGGCATAGTTGCCGCCGATTTTCGATTTCCCTCGGGCAGACGGTAGAAAAAAACTCGTCCGGGGGTTGCAATGCACGACGCCGCGAGGGTGGATCGGGCAAATCGATGCTCCGTCCCGAGTTCAACTGCATGAGTCGCGGAGCGAATCCCGGTCATGGGCACCCACCTTCCGGTGATGATGCGTCTATTGCCGGAAGTACACTTCACAATTCAGTCCGTCGAGGACGGGCGGAAGGATGTCGGCATTCAGACGAGCTGCTTCAAACGGCGAGGAGCGGGATGCGCGTGCTCGACTCCGGCGGCTTTTTCGCTCCTGACCACGATGGAAACTCCATCCCGGCGTGGTCTTCAGAGATCCGATTGCTTTTTGCACATTCCGCTATTTTTCTATACTTTTCAGCCACCATCTGAAACATTTGTGTGCAACGAGTCTCGCCACCTTGGAGTTATCGCAATGCCAACAGTACACCGTTCGAGTCCGGCGCGGCGTGGTGGGCAGAACATCAAACGTCTGCATATCTGGTTAACCGCTGCGATATTCATTTTGAATTTGCAGCAAGGGCTTTCACAGCCCGGTTGGATTTGGCAGAATCCAATACAACAGCGTACGGGTGGTACATCTGTAGATTGCACCAGTCCGGACGCTTGTACGGTTATCTGGTACAAGAGCCAAATCTTCCGTACAATAAATGGCGGTGCCGACTGGGAGCTTCAATTCAGCGGCACAAGCGAAATGTTGCGTAGAGTGCGCTTCATCAACGCGAATATCGGAGTTATCGTTGGCGATTCGGGTATTATTCTGCGAACAACCAACGGAGGAGGGCTCTGGCGACGACAACAGAGTGGAACATCGGCCTCACTGCATGATGTGTGTTTCACCGATGTCAACACCGGGGCTGTGGTCGGTGAGCATGGGACAATCCGTTTGACGACAGATGGGGGGGAGAATTGGGTGAAACCAGCGTTCAACACCGTTGATAACCTCTACAGCGTTTCATTCAGCGATGCGAGGAACGGTACGGCAGTCGGAGGAAACACCGCCGTCATCCGCACGACAGACGGTGGCAGCACCTGGTCGAGGCAAACGGTACCATCTCCGATGAGTCTCATCGCCGTGTTCTTCCGCGATTCGAGCAACGGCTATATCGCAGGCGCACGGGGAGTCTTCTTCCGTACGACGGACGCGGGCGTGACGTGGCGTCAAGGAGCGCACACCGGTTCCGGATCCACCCGAAATATGAATGTGACTGATGACGGTACAATCACGTTGACCGGCTTCGACAATGCGATCGTCACTTCAGTTGATGGTGGCTACAACTGGATGAAAACGTACCTACCCGTACGCATGGAAACAATTGAGGCAGCTTTCATCGATAGGAATCGCGGATTTGTCCTTGTTGGAGGAGGCATACTTCGCACCACCGATGCAGGATCAACCTGGGTGGTGTGTGATGAGAAGCAGACCTGGACCAGGAACGATCTGCTTTGCGTCAGCTTTTCGAGTGACGCTGTCGGATTCACCGGCGGAGCGGGCGGAACAATCATGCAGACCTGGGACGGGGGGAATACATGGAAACATGAAATCAGTGGAAGCACAGCGGGTATCAACGATATCGTATCCACAGGGAGCGACACCGGATTCGCGGTCAGCGGTGACGGCGTGATCCTCCGCACTGTGAACGGTGGTACGGATTGGGAGCCACGATATTCGAGCAGCGGAACATCGATCCAGAGAATTTCCTTCATCGATGCGAACATCGGCATGGCCGTTGGGCAGGACGGTCTGATTCTGCAGACATCGGACGGAGGTTCCACCTGGACGAAAACGATGAGCGCCAGCACTGCGTGGCTATCGGGAGTGATGCTGGCAGACACCTCCCGCGCAACCGCGGTGGGTTCCGGAGGTACCATACTCCAGACCAGCGATGGCGGCGTCTCGTGGCGACGGATGGCGGGTTCTTCGACAGAGTGGCTTCGGCAGGTCGCGTTTCTCGACAGCGAAACGGGAATCATCGTCGGCAGCCGCGGCGTCATCCTGCAAACCACCGACGGCGGATCGAACTGGATGGAACGACAAAGCGGGACAGACAGACAGCTCAACGATATCGAGGTCACCTCAACCCACTCCGCTATCGCAGTGGGTGCGGACGGAACAGTGCTCAGAACCACCGACCGCGGATACTCGTGGGAGATGCAGACCTGTCCTTCCGTTGAAGACTTGCATGCTGTGACCTTCACGGATAGTCTCACCGGTACCATCGTCGGGAATAATGGTGTCATACTTCGCACCACCTCGGGGGGTGTGACCTGGATCGGAGAACAACCCCGTGCGCCAAGGGATATCGTTCTCGCGCAGAACTACCCCAATCCCTTCAATCCTTCCACAACTATTGAATTCACTCTCCCGCAAGCACAGCGAGTCACGCTCATCGTAACCGATCTCTTCGGCCGGGAGATCCGAAGGTTGATTGATGGCGACTTCCGGGAAGCTGGAATCCATCAGGTGATTTTCGATGCGGCAGGACTGCCTTCGGGCGTGTACCTGTACAGTTTGACCGACGGAAGCAGGAGAAACACAAGAACAATGGTGCTCCTCCGGTAAACGTCGCGATACCACAGCATCCAAGCTCCAATGGACTCTGGTGGATTCAGTCCAATCACGTCGGAGTGATCAACGAAAGCAGCCCAAGGATGATCATTCCGGGCTGCTTCGATTGTTTGTGGAACAAACAGCTCTCGACCCCGGCTCAAGCTCCAACCTTGAACTGTCCCATAACACTTGGAAAACCAAGGGCTTCGCAAAGGAAGCCGTTTCGCACCTCAACTTCACTCCGAGGAAGCAACTTTTTCTCCCCCAGACGTCCAGGCTCCGGACGAGGATGCCGGGTTTGCAACGCGAGCGAATACCAAGAACCATCTCCCGACGAATCCGATTCGATTCCGGAAAACGGGGATCGAATCGACCTACATACCCGGCAATTCCGTGCCGCGATTCATGATCTCGATATAGCCCGCATAGCTGAAAAGGCGATTGCGTTTCCGGGCGGTCAGCTCCCTGACGATGCCGAGCTGCTCCAGGTGGCCGAGCGCCTTGTTGACCGTAGCCGGGGTGAAGCCGGTCTTTTCCACCAACGAGCCCGAGGTCGCGATGGGATGCTCCATCAACGCAATGTGGACTTGCAGGGTGGATGCCGCCGCCCGTCCCAGGCCACTGATCTTTTCACGGTCCTGCTTCGAAAGGTCGAGGAGTTGCTGCGTCGTTTCCACCGCCTGGGTGGCGGTGACTATGACCCCCTCGGCGAAGAAGTCGAGCCAGGCTTCCCAGTCACCGGTCATACGCACGGTGTTGAGCAGCTCGTAGTAATACTGGCGGTGCGTCTTGAAGTAGAGGCTGAGGTAGAGCATCGGCTCTCGCAGCACCTTCTGCTCGCATAACAGCAGCGTGATCAGCAGACGGCCCAAACGGCCGTTACCGTCCAGAAACGGGTGGATGGTTTCAAACTGCACATGGGCCAGAGCCGCCTTGAGCAGCACAGGGGTCGGCTCCGGCTGGTCATGGAGGAAGAGCTCCAGCTTGCTCATGCACTCCGGTACCTCTTGAGCCGGAGGCGGAACGAAGGCCGCGTTACCCGGCCGGGTGCCGCCGATCCAGTTCTGGCTGCGTCGAAACTCGCCCGGGATCTGATTGCCTCCCCGGCCGTTGTGCAACAGCACGCCGTGGATCTCGCGGAACAGCCGCAGCGACAGCGGTAGCCCTTCCTCCAACAGGCGCAGGCCATGTTCGAGGGCGGCGGCATAGTTACTGACCTCGCGCACGTCATCCAGCGGCACGCCGGGTGCCTGATCAAGCTCGAACAGCAGCAGGTCCGAAAGCGAGGACTGGGTTCCCTCGATCATCGAGGAGAGCACCGCCTCCTTGCGGACATACATGTAGAGGAACAGCGAGGTATCCGGCAGCAGGGTGGATACGCTGTCAAGCCGCCCGAGCGCCAACAGTGCCTGATCAAACTTGTTGCGCAGTTCCGGGGTCCAGTCGATAGGCGGCAGCGGTGGCAGCGGAGAGGGGACAAAGGCCCGGGCCTTCTCACCCACCGTCGATATGGTCACGTATTTGCCTTGGAGTTTTCGCTTCATCCCGCCTGTCTTCCTCGAAGGTAAAATAAGGTTCGATTTTATTTTAGGTTAAGTCATCATCCTAAAATATACAAGCAAGAAGGAAAAATCAAGTTGATTTGTGAACGACCACTGCGAATTCCTCAAATGAGCTGCGACGCATTTGCTAAAGCGTGATAATGTACATCCACGGTTCCGAGTTTTCGGTTGCCGGAAAGCCCTTTGTATCGAAGGGGTTCGGGCCGTTCGCCGGAATGCGTGCTCTCCGGAGACGGGAAGTGCGATTCTCTTACCCGCCGGCATCATTCTCAGGAAACCCGCATCTGTCATATCGCGATGAACATCATAATTGACCGAAGGGAAGCACGGTGATGGCGGCTCCTTATCTCACCTTCGGACCAAATCTCGCATCCGATTGTCGCCTGTGATATACGCAACCTCGAAGCGCCACGGAATGCGCATTGCACTGACAGAGCGCACGTGTATATTACCATCATCAATTGGGACGACCATGCCAGAACTGAAAGTGCGCATCGCGTTTCTCTCCATTGCACTGTTTGTCCTCCCTGGAACAGTGCTCCATGCACAGCCCGACAGCTACCGTATGAGCGTGGAGGCGGACGGCCGTTATGCCGCCGGAGAGGAGTGGTTCGCAGGCGTGACCGCGCAATACAGCCTGAGCGGCATTCCTCTTCACGGACGCTATGTTCTGGAGGCCGCGCGCGCGACTGTGCCAAGGACAGAGTTCGTCGCGGGCCTGCGCGTCGGCGAAGACAGACTGCACCGCCGGGTAGGTGATGAAACGACGTCCTATTACGGACACGCCGCCTTCCTCGTCACCGACGACCTGGCGGTGGGACCCCTTCTGCGTTACGACTTTCGCGGCGCGGTCTCCATAGAGCACCAGACCCTGGTTGTCGCGGCGATAGCCGATGTGTACAGGCAGAAGCTCCGCATGCGCTGGGTGCTGGGCGCCACGCGATATCAGTACCGGTGGCCAGAGTACAACGGGGGCCGCTTCTACGACCCAGTCTGGGGCTTTATTGCCGAGAATCACATGGCGCAGGGCGGCGACGTCACCGGCTACACGCATGACATTTCCCTGTGGATCCATCAGGAGGGTGTGACCTTGCGGTATGCCCCTGTGCTTGAGTTTGCGCTGAACGAGTGGCTCACAAGCGGACCGCTGTTCGAAGGCAGCGCCAGCGGCTCCAACGGCGGCGCAGGCCTCTTCCTTCGTGCCGAGGTTGGCCTCTTCCTCCGTGCGTACATCCAGTCCCGCCTTTTCCTCCAGCTCACTCCGCGCTATCCGGTCTTGAGCTCTGACAATCACCAGATCGACGGCGTCTTCTTTACGGGGGGCGTCGGCGTCAGGTTGTGAGGAGATGGCGGGTGTGTGACGTTTGGCGAAAACGATCAGAGCTCACTGATAACCCAATTACATCGCGACTGTTTTTTCCGCCGTGTGACATGGCCATCATGACGACAGGGAGTGTGATTTCAGACCGTGTCATCATTGGTTATCTTTTGGTTTTTATTGGTTTTCGTTTTCTGTCCTTCTCAGCGTTCGCTACCTCCGCAACATTTCGCGTCTGTTCAAGCCGGTAGCTCTGCACGTTGTGCTCCATGATGATGCTCTCATGGACGAGCCGGAATATGGCAGCGGCTGTCGACATAGTATCACTGCAGATGGTCTCCCACTTCGAGAACGAGAGGTTACTGGTCAGGAGGATATCAAGGAGCTAGTCGGGTACAGTTCGATCATTTACGCGCATCACCGACCGGACGACCTGCATCACCAGGTACGCAAGCTCGATGGGTTGCTAAACGAGGAAATGGGTCAGCATCGCTGATCCTTTTTTCTTTACCCCTAGACCACCGTCGCAAGAATCTCGCAAGTCGACAGCGGTTTTGAGCGTCCGACGTAGCACGACCATCCCTGTAAGTCCTTTAAAATCAAAGCCCGTCTGGTTAGGACGGGCCTGATCGGGTAGGGTGTGGAGATGGGGCCTATCGCAACGGATGGACGAGACATCCTTCCAAACTCCGTGACGCTTGTCACAAGTTGTGTTGCGAGCTTGTCACAAGTTGTGTCGCTCGTCGTCTTACAAGTCATTTCGGCAGATGCCAGAGAACTCGTCACAGCTTGTCATAGCTCGGTGTCACAGCTTGTCATAGCTCGGTGTCACAGCTTGTCATAGCTCGGTGTCACAGCTTGTCATAGCTCGGTGTCACAGCTTGTCATAGCCTTTCCAACCTGTAATGCCGGGTGGGGTCCGTCGCTCCCGCTCCGATTTCAGTAATCAGGTGCTTATCCAGCATCCCTTTCAAGTCCCGCTGCAGGCTGCGGCGGTTGACGGTCGGGCACAGCGATTCGAATTCCTGGATACTCAGTTTCCCGTGCTGCAGGATGTGGCCCAGCGCTTTCGACTGACGCTCGTTCAGGCCGTGCTGTTTAACGAGGATGTCGCGACGGATGATCTGCTCGCTTCGGTCACGCACTTCGGCCATCTGGGTCTCAAGGCCGGTCACAAAATACTCGAGCCAGCTGGTCATGTCCATCCCGTTTTCGCGCACGCTCTGGATCGACCGATAGAAGGTCGATCGGTCGCGGTCATAGTATTCGCTGATAGTGAACAACCGCTTGAAGTCGTACCCGGCTTTGTAAAGGCAGAGGGTGGAGAGGAGACGCGAGGCGCGGCCGTTGCCATCCAGGAACGGGTGGATGTGCACAAGCTGGAACTGGGCGATACCACTCACCAGCACAGGATGGACGTCCAGATCGAAGTTTAACCACTTCACCAGTTCGGACATCATCACCGGCACCTCCATCGTTGTAGGTGGTGTGTAGATGACGTCGTGCGTGCTGGAGTTGACAACGTAGTTCTGGACGTGACGATATTCCCCCGGCGCCGCGCTGCCGCCACGCACGCCTTCAACCAGTTTGCGGTGGATCTCGCGGATCATCCCCTCGGTGATCGGATCGCCGCTCTGCAGACACTCGGAGACAAACTCGAAGGCAGTGCGGTAGTTGAGCAATTCCCGCGCATCGTCCGGATCGGCCTCCAGCACTGCTTCGCCTTTCCAGAGACGTGCAGCTTGATCCAGTGTCAGCTGAGTTCCTTCGATATGGGTGGTGTGATGCGCCTCCAGCATCAAAGCCTGCTCGCCAACTTCTCGCACCCAGTCGGCAGACAGCTGTGCCGCTTCCAGAAAGCCCCGCGCCCGCTCGATGCGGGTAATCGCCTGGGTCATGCGGTTGGTGATGGTGAACCGGGGCTGGAAACTCAAAGCTGGATCTCGATTGTAGCCGTGTTTTAGAAGGAAAATATGCCATACATGCGGGATTTCAAATGCCGCGGGGACGATTCACTTGCAAAGTCGCGTCTTTGCATTCGACAAGGACAAGAAGAAAATCGTGTTGTCTGACGTCGAGTACTTCAACGAGGGGCGCGCAAGAGAAATCATTGCGGAACGCAAGGTGATAAAGATCGAAACGATGAGGAAAATGAGGAAGGAAAATCTGCGGAAATTGATTAGGTCAATGTCCTGAAACATGGGATTGACACTAAGGAAACCATCATTTAGCTTATCATATGACCGAGGTGCGAATAATGCGATTTCCAAAAAGGCATAGCAAGATAGGACAGGTGTTCTCACGAATCTCCGTAATGCTGCTTTTGGGGATTGTTGGCGGCTGTGACAGCACAGAGCCCCCTCTCGAGGGCTGTACTTGGTGCAATGACTACTATGAAGCATTGAAAAACCCGGACAAGGTAGTTCACCTTTCCTTGGAGGCGGAAGGTATAGATTCCAGAATTGGATTGTTCCGAAATCTTGAAAAATTCGATGCCTACATATTCTATTCGGATTTCCCTACTGAAATGGCCGCACTACCCAAGCTGAAATCGATTCGTTTTACCTATGGGGGCGGAGATTCGCTTCCCTGCGTCCTTTCTCAATCAGAAAGCTTGGAGCATCTCGGTTTCTTATTCTCGCGAATATCCGTGATAGGTGATTGCATAGGTGATTTCAAGAGGCTGTCAACCCTTACAATTAATTCCAAAAGTATTGATACCGTATCACCAAGAATCACAAAACTTCTATCCCTGGACGCACTTGGTCTTGAGGGATTCACAAAGGAACAGTTCCCGGTTGCTGTATTCAACATTCCCAATCTTACCTACCTCAATCTGAGCGTGTCTCCCGCTGAGGCACTCCCCGCCCGGATCGGGAATCTGCAGACGCTGAAGACCCTCCAGATATCCCGTACGAGTATTCGAACGCTGCCAACCGAAATTCAGGAGTTGACGCGCCTCGAGCATTTGCGGCTTTTTGATAACAGGATCGATACTCTCCCTGTTGAGTTGTGGGGATTAACAACCCTTGTAGAATTGAACCTGTCCGGTAATGAACTGTCCGAGATCTCACCTCTTGTTGGTCGGTTGAATCGACTGCAAACGCTTCAACTCGACAGCAACAGGCTCAACACCTTGCCGGATGAAGTGAGCCTGCTCGATCCAACCCTGGAAACGCTTTCGCTCCGAGGCAATCAGTTTTCCGATGCGGAGAAGAAGAGGATAAAACAACTCCTGCCAAGAACAATCATCACGTTCTGAATTGGTTTTCGATTTATTCATGGCTCCATGCAGGACGCTCTGCCCACTGGAAACGTCTCGGAGTCTAGAAAGATTTGATATACACACAAGGCCCCGGAAATCCGGGGCTTTCTGGTGAGAGATGCGCGGTTATAGTCCGCTAGTTCGCCGAAAAACATCCAAAAAACATCCAACATGCAGTCGATTCAAGTTGATTCAGTCGATTCGAGTGGATGAGAACTAACGAAAACAGCCCGGAATCGGCGATCCCGGGCTGTTTCAGTAGTGGTGTGGACAGCGTGGGACAGATATCGAACCTTTTTCCTCATCCCAACTTCCGAAACCAAGGACTTCATGCTTCGCTTCCAACCCCTCCTCTGACGACAAGTCTGAGTCGAGACTGACTGGTTCATCCTTCACATCCTTGTCCCTGCTGGTACACCGAACTATCAAGTTATCGAACTTTTTTACCCAACCAACACGTGCGACGAAGGATTTGCTCGACTTGTTCCAACCGCTTCTTGCCTCCTACAAGACCGATCAGGAGCAGGGGGCCTGATTCCCCCTCCGGCACCGCAGATCTCCGCTCCCAGACCGCCGTAGGTGCCTGATCCGGGCATCTGCGGCCTTTCTTCGTCACAGGCGAGAAGCTTTCCACCATTCTTCCCCCAAGTGAAGGGTCTCTCCGGGGAAGCTGTTTGTCTGACATAGGGGTGTTCCTCCCTTTTGAAGTGCAGTTGTTCCTGTGTCATTGGAATCAGATGCTTCGTTCCAAGCTGTGATCTCTCCGGGAAAGCTGTTTGTCTACCATAGGGGTGTTTCATTCCTTTGAGGTGCATAGTTCCTGTGTCATTGGAATCAGATCACTGGTTCCAAGCTGTGATCCCTCTGGGGACTCTGTTTGTCTACCATGGGGGTGTTTCATTCCTTTGAGGTGCATAGTTCCTGTATCATTGAAATCAGATCCTTGGTTCCAAGCTGTGGTTCCTTCAGACATCATCATACAGCATGGAAGCGATCTACTCTGTTGCAGGAGATCATGACTGGTGTCCTTGGAGCCAGAAAGAATTCTTTCAGGAAGCAGATGATGAGATTGACTTCCCAGAGATCTCAATGCTGATGTCGAAGAGAAGTGTTCCCGGTGACGATCTCTTGATGTCCCAATCTCCGTTGCGATCCGGATCACATGTCTTCGAGACTGAGAAGAACTTCATGCGGAATCAATGGATCGAACGATGCCACACGGCCCGGATGCGACTACGACCAGCAAGGAAGAACTCCCATCGCTGAGTAGGGCCGTCCAACATCTTCCTCATGCAGTGTGGTGTTTCTCCTCCTTCCGCAGACGGTGGTATGCGGCGAGATACATGATGGCCCTGTTAATAAAGTCCTCAAGACCCCTTGGAGCAATCGGAGACGTTGGAGTCCCTGTCTGATGTCGATCATATTCCACGAGTCGCATGACGTTGAAGGCCAAAACTTGCAACGTGGTCTCGTATACGTCACCGGACATATCGTAGTCGTGGCGAGGCATGGGTCTCTTCATGCCAGTGCTCCCTGATCAACAGTCCGGAGAAGCTTCGAGATCCGAGATCGCCGCTGGGCTTCGTCGAGTGGCATGGGGGCAACATCGACGAGATCGTCGGAGGTGATCCTGTCATGAAGGAAACGCAGATACTTCGTTCCCCGGATTAAGACATCCGAAAGATCGCTCGTCTGATCTGAATCACGATTCTCTACGTCGATCACCAATGCGAGGTCATCAATGGATTCCACAGCCTCGGCGAAGTCGGCGAGAATCTCTGATGGGATGTTTGTGTTGATGAAGAATGCTGTGCTGTCGTTGGTCATAGTGTTTCCTCTTTGATTCCAGATTCCTTTCGATAACTATGATCCCGATGAATGATCGAGTCGGTCGGAGGATAGTTATTGGAAACAAAGTTGGAGAATGCGATGCGACACCCTTCAATATCACAGGAGCAGGAACTGCGACAGCGGCTCATCAAACAACTGTTGAGAGAGACAATTCAGAAAGAAGATGTGGTCAGGGATATCAAAGACACTCTGCGATCTCTCCTGAGCGGAGCGGAGGAGATACTCGCAACTGTGAGACGAGATTACTTGGATCTTGGAGCGGATGCAAGCCGTAGGCAGAGATACCGGGATCACATCGATTCATTTTACCGACAAGCCCGATCAATCATGGACTCACTTTCCTTGAGCATCCATCGGCTTGGATCTGGAACTGAGGAGAAGGTTCTTCTGCGTCAGGTCGAACGGGCCTATCAATTGATCGAGCGGACGTATAATATGTGCATGGATCTGCTTGCCGGAGCGAACGACATCCTGAATGGGTAGCACACTGTTTCGCACTTCCATAACGGCTCAATCTTGCTTCTCCAAGATACCCGCAACCGTAGACTCTGATGGTACATGATTCCTGCTTTTTACCCATTGGAATGTGAGTTGTTCAAAGAACAGGGTTGAGCCATAAGTTGAACTTGGAAAACGAACTACTCGGCTTTTTGCGTGTACGTAATATTGTCATCAATACATGACCGAACAGCAATGAGTGCACATCGTACTTTGAGGCAACAACCATTTCAGTCTGCCGGAGTATATGTACTTGAAATGGGCTTTGGTGTCCTTCCAGCAGAAACAACAAACGAGGTACAACAATGAAGATGTGGATTCACCCCGATAATATCGATCTTGATTTCTCCTCAGACAAGGAAGTCGATCTGTGCTTACCGATGATTCTTCACGAGATGGCTCCTGAACGTGTATCAGCGGATTCATCACATGTGTTCGTGGATTTATCCGGGTTGACAGACGCACAAAAGGGATTCGAAAGAGATGCAATCCTCTACATGTGGAATATCAATCATCCAGCACATCGGTGCATACCTTTCTACAACGTATCCGTCGATTGGGCAGACTCTCCCTTGAATTCAGCCGCTCTGTGAGAGAGGCCAGTTGAGATAAGAATGTTCAGCTATTCTCACGTTTCAGATGCGATGTCTGCGATCCTCGGCGACGAAACCGTTCGAGAGAGTCCATCACCTTTCGTTTTGCAACTTCGAGTTGAACCGCATCGAGATCGTGTCGATATGCCTTTGTATCCGGAATCTCACTGATCGATGCGATGGTTTGTATTGCATGTAACTTGACTTCCAGAGCTTTAATCAGTTCATCCGACCCATATCCCGCCTGATCATACGGCTGGGTTGAGATCTGGATGACTGGAGTTTGCTTGATCCGGGTCTTGTACTCGATCACGGTGTGATTCACCGGATCAAAAACATCTTCTGACTGAGCCGTGATGAGCAGTGCATCGAAGGCGTTGGCAGAAAACGGGACGTAGCAGGATGTTTGGCGATGCCCGATTTTTGTAATCGCCGGGAGCAGGTACGTCTTCATATATTTCATACCTGTGATCTCGCTCACCCGATATCCACGCCCAAAGGTCTTACGCAGATCCGCACAGACCTTGCATGCCCTCCGACGAGGAAGCGACTCGGAGCAGATTACCCGCAAGAATCGCTTGCCTGTTTCAACGCCGTGATAATAAACGGGCACAAAGACTTCGCCATCAGGCAGACAGATGGGCTGAAAGACGACGTTGTTGTGCAGGAGCAGTATTCTGACACCACCGTAAAGCTTCGAGCGTCGCCTCGAAACTGAGTCCATGTCCTTCACTTTGATCACGAGAGGGGCTTCCGATATCTCCTTTGTTGAATGTTGCTTCGTTGTTGGAGGGAACCCGACATACTGCTCGAAGACAGATTTCAGGATTCGGTCAACATCCGCTACTCGGTCGGGAGTGGTCAGAAGTGCGTCGTGCACGGTGAGCAATACCGCATCTGGAAATGCTTCTGCAATTTGGCCAACAGTTTTGTCGAGAACGATGAAGGCCTCTGCCCGTTGGAGGATGTGGGAAAGGTGGGCGTGGTCAAACTGTTTGTAGGAATCAAGCAGTTGCATCAATGATGGATACGATTCTTCAAACAAGGATTTGACGATTGAAGTTGTCGTGGTACTTGAGTACAAGGCCTTAAAGACCTTTTTCTTGAGTTCCTCTATCGTGTAGACCCTTTTCCTTTCCCGAAGTTCGTCAACAAGAAACTGATAAAGGGTACCGCCCTGCACCTTCGATTGAAACGATTCCAGCTCCCCGGATTTCCGAAAACGCTTTGCCGCTGATAGCACACTCTTCAAAGCGTCGACATTCACAAATTGTGCGTAGATGCTTGGAGCAAGTTTCCGAAATGAAAACTCTGAATTTCCTCTGATGAAGTCAGTGTTCGAGATGGCGAGAAATAGCGAAAGTTGGCTGTTCGAAAGATCGATTTCCTCGAAGTGAATCCCTTCATATCTCAGGAATCCCCGAAGCCCCTTCCGCATATTAGTAATTGGCGTGTTGAGGCGGCACCCGTACTCGCCGACGAGGAAAATGCCGATCTCATCCCTGAGATACCCAATCGATTGCATGTCCTGATGATGTAACGACTGAAGATAGGTGCTTGTAGCATAGTCAGGATGTGTCAAGTAAGAAAGCTCCAGCCAGCGAGTAGCGGCCCCTTCGTCGATTGTGACCCCTCGAATCGAACGCCACAGAAACGGATGTCTCTCCACGCCGTTCATCCGTGAATATTTCTGGATCGAAGACGACTGTCGCCGTCGGATTGCTTCGACCTTCTTGAACGGTGAGTTGGCGAAGCGATGATGGTACATGTACTCTGTAGACCGCACTCTTCGGACAGGGGGACGGCCCCTGACCACGACATCGTTGTCCACGAGATATTGGAGGTACTGCGTTGGATTGTGGATGGAGAGACTCTGGAGCACCTCGACGTTTAGAGGAACGAAACCCTTGCTGTCCTCAAGGTCATCCTCAATTAGTAATCTGTCGGATAGAATGCCGAGTATCGAGATAAGCTTCTCCCGGTCGAAGTTCCGGATCGACGAAGGTGGATGGTCGTGGAGGAGCATGTCAATGTCAAGATCGGCAGGGATCTGGTAGTGTTCAGTCTCAATCGCCATTACAATCGACCTGTCTCAGTTGATGGTGTTGTCCGGCTCTGTTGTCATCGCACCGTCCGCATGGCTCCGGCTTCCGCAAGCACAGACCTGATTGTCTTCCCGAAGTGCGGGTGCCGAAAGAGTCGGACGAGCGTAAAGCCGGGGAAGCTTCTGGATGAATCGGAGTTCTGCGGTATTTCGGTGGCAGACCATGTAGCTAAGATACGACGGAGCGGAAGAACTGAAAGCATGTTTGGTAACGTCGCTTGCTACGTTTGTCGGAGCGGAGAAAATATTCTGGGCAGGTTGCCCAATCCATGCAGATTCGGTACTTTTCAATGACAATCCAGATTCTGAACTCTTCGTCTCGATTGTCCGAGCATAGCACAACCAGCAGAGGCACACGACATGACCGAACTCATATGGGATGGTAAGTACAAAGACGGTAAAAAAGTCGCCCCCGTCCGAATCCCTCTCCCTTTCCAGACCATTGAGACGGTAAACGAGTCCACCGAGGATCGCAAGAAGACCATCGATCTCTTCGCCTCTGGCAAGCCCACCGAGTGGCGTAACCGTCTTATCTGGGGGGACAAGAAGTACGTCCTGCCGAGCCTGCTTCCAGAGTTTGCTGGGAAGGTTGACCTAATCTATATCGATCCACCATTCAATGCTGGGGCAGATTTCACTTACAGGGCTACGATTGCAGATAATCCCGATACTGAAGAAGATGAACGTACAGAATTCGTCAAGGAACCAAGCATCATTGAGCAGAAGGCATACAGAGATACGTGGGGACGTGGTTTGGATTCATATCTTCAATGGTTCTACGATACCATAGTGATTCTCCGAGACCTACTTTCACAAGACGGATCGCTCTATGTACATCTCGATTACAATATGATGCACTACGCAAAGGTAGCCCTTGATGAGGTGTTCGGTCAGGATTATTTTCAAAATGAAATAGTATGGAAACGCACAGGAGCACATAATTCAGCGAAGCGGTATGGTCCAGTCCATGACGTTATTCTATTCTATACAAAGAGTGCAACCTTTGTCTGGAATCAACAATACCAAGACAACAGCAAATATGTCGAACAAAGATACGCTACGGTGGATGAGAACGGTCGGCGGTTTCAAGCAGTGAGTCTGATAGCGGCAGGCATCCGTTCGGGTTCGTCCGGTCGTTCTTGGAGGGGTATTGATGTAACTGCAAAAGGTAATCACTGGCGATACACAATTGCCAAGTTGGATGAACTCGACAAGAACGGGGATATTTATTGGCCTGAGCGTGGTGGTCTTCCTCGACTAAAAATGTATGCCGAGGATGTGAAAGGTTCATTAGTACAAGACTGGTGGGACGATATTCCTCCTGTGAATTCGCAAGCCTCTGAGCGTCTTGGGTACCAAACTCAGAAACCAGAGGCTCTGCTTGAGAGACTGATACGAGCCTCGTCAAATGAAGGTAATTTGATTCTCGATTGCTTCTGTGGGTCAGGCACAACCGTCGCAGTATCAGAAAGGTTAAAGAGGCGATGGATATCGTGCGACCTCGGACGCTTTGCTATTCATACGACGAGAAAACGATTACTTCAAATGGAGGGGATCAGCCCTTTCGTCATACAAAACCTTGGAAAGTACGAACGACAGGCTTGGCAAGAATTAGAATTTCAACATCCCGAGAATCGATCAACTCAAGAGCAATTATATCGCTATTTTATCCTTGATCTTTTCAGAGCCGAACCGGTAAAGGGTTTTCTGTGGCTACACGGCAAGCGTGGCAAGAGGATGGTTCACGTCGGAGCTGTCGATGCTCCAATCTCTTTGGGAGATGTCAAAGCAATCATTCAGGAGTTCTGGAAATCTGCGGGGAAAGCTACGGACATTAACACCAATGGAGTCGATATCCTCGGATGGGAATTCGCATTTGACATCAATGAGACTGCGAGGCAACAGGCTATCGCCAGCAAGGTGGACATCAAATTCAAGAAGATTCCTCGTGAGGTACTGGAGCAGAAAGCTGTCGATGCTGGAGACATCAAGTTCTTCGAGCTTGCGGGTCTGGATGTGAAGACGAAGGCGACGGGCAAAGCTGTACGGTTGTCATTGAATGATTTCATCATTCCTCCCGATGACGTGCCCGACGAGGTGCGATCAGCAATCACGCACTGGTCGCAGTGGATCGATTACTGGGCTGTGGACTGGGACTACAAGGATGACACCTTCCACAACGAATGGCAGACGTATCGCACAAAGAAAGAACCTAAGCTACTGCTTGAAGCAAAGCACGAGTACGAATCAAAGGGAAACTACATTGTCGTCATCAAGGTGATCGACATACTCGGCAACGACACGACGAAGGCCATCAGCGTAAAGGTTGGTTAATATGGGAAAGAGCAAAAAGGCTTCGAAGGAAGACGACCTGTTCGGAATCGCAGAACAGATGAAGACAGCCGTGTGCGTCCCTGCGATTCGCAACGCTGTCGATGTCTGGAGGTCATCGGGCTACAAAGGTGTCACCGACACAACTCACGAACTTTTGAACTTTTGGTTCAAGACCGATCATCGCCTTCCGACTGGTAGAAGCTTCTCTTACTACGCCGCTCAGCGTGAATCTATAGAGACACTCGTGTATCTCTACGAGGTGGCAAAGACGAGATCGAGGAAAGCTCTGCTTGAGCAATACGCTTACGATACGAAAGACCTCCGCTTGCCGCCGTATGACGATTTTGCCCGTTACTGTATCAAGATGGCGACTGGAAGCGGCAAGACAAAGGTCATGGCGTTATCGATTGTTTGGCATTACTTCAATGCCGTTAGGGAGGACTCAGAGGACTTTGCCAAGACCTATCTCGTGATCGCCCCAAACGTCATAGTCTTTGAACGACTTCGCACGGATTTCGCCAGCGGTCACATCTTCAAAGCCGATCCCATGTTCCCGAAGCATTTCGAAATGTTCTGGGATTTCGAATGCTACATGCGTGGCGACGGCGAAAGGGCTTGCTCGGAAGGAGCACTGTTCCTCACTAACATTCAGCAGTTCTACGAGCGTCCGAACTCTCAGAACGGCAATGAGCCGGATGTCATGACTGCGGTTTTGGGACAAAAACCCAAGACCGAGAAGATGGATATTTCGGACTTTGATGAACGAATTGAAAATCGTGATGGTCTGCTCCTTGTGGTGAACGATGAAGCTCACCACACACATGATGAGGAGAGTGAGTGGAACAACGTGATCCGAAGACTTCATACCAGCACAAGCATCGCATCCCAACTCGACTTCTCGGCGACTCCTCGGTACAGCAAGGGAGGGCTGTTCGCTTGGACTGTGTACGATTACCCGCTCAAGCAGGCGATTCTTGACAACATCGTGAAACGCCCAGTGAAGGGAATCGCAAAGGTGACCGAGGCGAAATCAAATGTCGCATCAACTCGATACGCTGGATTCCTCATTGCTGGTGTAGAGAGGTGGAAGGAATATAACAAACAGCTTCAGCCGTTGAAGAAAAAACCAATCCTGTTCATCATGATGAACAGCACCGCCGAAGCAGACGATATCGGGGAATGGCTCCGCACCAAATATCCGAAAGAATTCGCAGGCGATAGGACGCTTGTCATCCATACGAATCGGGTAGGCGAGATCGTCAAGGGAGAAGAAGATTCTGCCAGACGGCTTGCTCGTGAAGTTGACGAAGACGAATCGCCTGTCAACGCTATCGTCAGTGTGTTGATGTTGCGTGAAGGCTGGGATGTCCAAAACGTGACTGTCGTAGTTGGATTGAGACCATACACTGCCAAGGCGAACATACTGCCCGAACAGACAATTGGTCGTGGACTCCGACTGATGTTCCGCACCGCAGGAAGCGGATACACGGAACGAGTGGATATCATCGGGAACAAGGCGTTTCTCGAATTTGTCGAGGAGCTTGAAACACTCGAAGGACTCAAACTCGACACTTTCGAGCTTGGTAAAGACAAGTTAAAGATCATCACGATCCAGCCCATCGATGAGAAGCTGAAAGCAGATATCGGTGTGCCTGACATCTCACCTTCACTTGTGCGAAAGACATCCCTCGCCGATGATATCGCTGGACTTGATGTCACGAAATTCAAGATTAATCCGTTGCCACTGACTGCTGAAGAGCAATCCAGCAAATCCTTCCAGTACGAGGGGAGAGATATTCTCACGGATGAGATTCTTTTCTCACGTGAATTCACACTTCCTCCCGCCCAAACCGCTCAGGAGGTCATTGGTTACTACGCCCGTCGGATTGCCGCCAACCTTAAGCTCCCCTCACAGTTTGCGGCCCTTACTCCCAAGCTGAAAGAGTTCTTTGAGAAGAAAGCCTTCGGAAAGGAAGTCGAACTCAACGATCCCGCAGTCGTGCAGGCAATGAGTTCCAATCTCGCCAGCTACGTTGTAACGAAGGAATTCGAAAAAGCACTGCGAGACATCATCGTTGAAGAAAAGACACCAGTCTTGCTCACTCCCGAACGGTTGCTCTCCTCGACTCCTCCATTTCCCTTTTCATCGAAACGAAAGATCCTCGAATCGAAGAAGTGCGTGTTCAACTACGTGCCCTGCGACAACGAGCTTGAATACGCTTTCGCCAAGTTCCTCAATGCGGCAGACGATGTGGAAGCGTTCGCCAAGATTCCTGAGCAGTTTGGATTCGCAATCGAGTACCCCGACTCGCTCTCGAACATCAGGAACTATTTCTCTGACTTTGTAGCCAGATTGACCGATGGCACCCGATGGATCATCGAGACGAAAGGCAGAGAGGACATCGAGGTGCGATTGAAGGATCAAGCGGCAGAACGGTGGTGTGAGAATGCGACACTCCTCACTCAACATAGTTGGTCGTACCTCAAGGTTCCTCAGTCCGATTTTGAAAAGCTTAGGCCCAGTAGATTTGCAGAGCTTGCATCTTGCCTCAGCATTGACAAATTGGCCTTTACTAACGAGTAGAGCGTATTGCTATGAGTAACAGTGATCTTCTTTCTGGACTCTTCGCATATCCCGCAACGCCCACGCCAGTCGGTGCAACAATATGTACGGCATTGGATAAATGTCACCTCGACTCCAGATATCGTGGCCTCGTATCTTGGGAGGAATTGGATATCCCCGGCAGGTTGATCCAGACAGAAATACTCACAAAGATTGACTCAGGTAACATCTTCTTTGCTGATATCACATTTCCGAACTTCAATGTGGTTTTTGAGATAGGGTATGCAATCGGCTCGAAGAAAAGATGCATTATTACCAAAAACGCCGCTTTGAAAGACGACCAGCAGTTATTCCGTGAGATAGGTGTATTTGATACCCTTGGCTATGCTCCATATCAAGATTCGAATGGCCTCTGCGAGATAATTACTGGAATGCGTGACAAGCTTGCGTTGTCATTTGAGATTGAATCGCTTAATAATTCTGCTCCAGTGTACCTCGTTCTCCCCGATGTAAAAACAGATCTCGAAACACACTTGATTTCGAGAATCAAGAAGGCGAGGCTGTTCTATCGTTCATTTGATCCTCAAGAGACTGGACGACTCTCAGCCCTCGACGCAATTGAGCAAGTATCTGTATCGCACGGTATCATTGTACCTTTTGTGAATAGCGTATACAAGAAGAGCGACATTCACAATATGCGAGCGGCTTTTATTGCGGGACTCGCATTCGGCATGGAAAAGAAGATCCTGCTCCTTCAGAATGGCGATGATCCGATACCACTTGATTACAGAGATTTCGTATCGAGATATCGCCATCCCGGAGAAATGGATAATCATATCTCCGAATTTGCATCGGCAATAACAGCTTCAATCCAGTCCTCAAGGCCCCCCATTATTGATCGTGCTGACAATCTTCTTAAGCGATTAGATCTGGGTGCTTCTTCTGCGGAAAACGAATTCCGTGACTTGGGTGAATACTATTTGGTTACGTCGGAGTATCAGAGCGTTGAACGAGGAGAGGTGCAGGTAGTAGCAGGAAGGAAGGGGTCTGGCAAGTCTGCATTGTTTTTCCAATTGAGAGATAAGATTCGCCGGAACAAGCGGAATGTAGTCATAGATCTAAAACCGGAAGGATTTGAGCTTCTCAAATTCAAGGAACAAGTATTGGATTATCTCGAAGAGGGAACGAGAGCACACACGATCACGGCTTTTTGGGAGTACCTTCTTCTTCTTGAGATATGTCACAAAATTCTGGACAAAGACAGAATTACTCATGTCAGAAATCACAATCTGTACGAACCATATCAACGTTTATCTGAGCTATACGCTTCTGATTTGTACATTTCAGAAGGTGATTTCGCAGAAAGAATGCGTTTCATCACGCAAAAGATCACAGAAGAGTACTCGCTTCATCGTGGTGATGAAAAATCGGTTCATCGCCTTCAGACTGGCGAAATCACAAAATTGCTACACCGGCACGATGTTCCGGAACTGCGAAACATTCTCCTTAAGTATCTTCCCAACAAGGAATCACTTTGGTTGCTCTTAGACAACTTGGACAAGGGCTGGCCTCCGCATGGTATCACGACTGACGATGTTTTGTCATTAAGGTGCTTATTGGACGCTATGGCAAAACTCCAAAGAGAGTTTCGTAACCGTGGCATTACGACCAATGGAGTTGTATTCATCCGCAACGATGTCTATGAGAATTTAATTTCCTCACTTTCGGATAGAGGAAAGATATCACATGTTTTGCTTGACTGGACTGACACGGACCTGTTACTCGAAGTGCTTCGACGACGATTCATCAAGATTGGCATGGATGAATCTCTATCATTTGTGGATATATGGCATCAGATATGTGTCAGTCATATCAACGGACAGAACAGCGAAGGCTACATCTTGGATCGTTCAATGATGAGGCCACGTTCGCTGATTGAGTATGTAAAGCAATGCAGAGGTCATGCGATCAATATGGGCCACTCAAAGATTGAGGTAGAGGATATAATACGGGCTGAAGAGGTGTATTCCACCAAGCTTGTCACCGACATAAGTCTCGAAATAGGGGACGTAATGCCTGTTGCATCGGATGTCCTCTATGAATTGATAGAATCAACCTCGGAACTGTCGTATGAACAACTACAAACTGCGGTTTCACGATTGGATATAGACGAGACTCAAAGACTTGCGGTTATTGATCTGCTCATATGGTACGCAGTTATTGGATTTCGAAGAGAAAGCGGCGAACCAACATTTATCTACACCGTCGGATATGATATGAAGCGTTTTAATGCATTGCTTCGAAATAGAGAGGATTCTGGAGTGAAATACGTGATCAATCCTGCGTTTTGGTCTGGGTTGGAAATATCACACTAAAAAGACGCACAGTATTAAATAGCAGTCGAGGTTTCCGATGCCCAAAAGTGACACTCAAATGGTAGCAACTGCCGGGGAACACTTTGTAGCATTCCGTCTGGCCCAGCTTGGTTTCGTCGTGGCTATGCCGAGGCTCAATTCTCCTGCCGTTGATTTGATGGCAAGCAGTTTCGATGGATCAAAGATGGTCACGATTCAAGTAAAAACTGCCTCTTGGGCAGAAAGAACAAGGGGGCGAGGTAAAGATAAGCGGCTGGATCATGTCGAGTTCCCATTAGGACACAAAGCCGCCTCTCGCAGTGACCCGAACTATTTTTATGCCTTTGTCGATCTGAGAGGAATGAACACCCATACGACACCCACCGTGTACATCGTTCCTTCTGAACATATAAAGCAATACTGTGGAGATTGGACGAGCAAGTATTCAATGATTCGGTGGCACCCAAAAACAGAGGAAGTGGATCAGTTCAAAGAAGAGTGGGGCCTTATCGTTGATGCGTTACGATAACAATTCAAACCTGTTACCGTGATCTGACGGAGGGAAATATGGATTCAGCAATGAATGAATCTTTACTTCAAAATCTTGAGAATGTTGAACAGGTACTCAAGAAGTCGTACCAGCAACTCATGGAAATTATGTCCAAGAGTGGTTGCCACATGGACTTCTACACTATTGGGACGGTCAAGAGGTCATTATCATTGGCAAACGCTTTCATCCTACTCATTCGGAACCAAAATTATTTTGTCCCATCTGCACTGCTTCGTCTTCAGATTGACAATTGTTTGAGATATCATGCGACTTATCTTGTGGCTGATCCGAATATTTTCGCAGAAGCGATTATGAACGGCGAAAGAATTGATCATTATCGTGATCGAACGAACCACAAGATGCGGGATGGCTACCTCGTTGATTCATTGTCGGATAAATACCCATGGGTACGTCTACTTTACGATGAGGCATGCAAAGATGTGCATCTTTCGGATAAGCACCTTCTTTCGATATTCTCATCGACAGATCAACAATCATTTACCGCTCGAATTGAAGTGTCTCCATTTGACCGGTACATTGATTTCGACGAGTGGAAGCATCTGATTGACGACTTCACCATGATCACTGTTCTCTTGAATACTCTCGTAGAAGGTTGGATAAGAGAGAAACGCTCAAAGCAGAAAAGCACTGGGTCTACCGAAATAATACCTGATGGGTAGTGTCTTCAGCGTACAACAGTGGGTTACAGGAGCATTGTTACTGAGGTATTAACCCTTTTCTTCATCACCTCCGACGATCTCGTCGATGTTGCCCCCATGCCACTCGACGAAGCCCAGCGGCGATCTCGGATCTCGAAGCTTCTCCGGACTGTTGATCAGGGAGCACTGGCATGAAGAGACCCATGCCTCGCCACGACTACGATATGTCCGGTGACGTATACGAGACCACGTTGCAAGTTTTGGCCTTCAACGTCATGCGACTCGTGGAATATGATCGACATCAGACAGGGACTCCAACGTCTCCGATTGCTCCAAGGGGTCTTGAGGACTTTATTAACAGGGCCATCATGTATCTCGCCGCATACCACCGTCTGCGGAAGGAGGAGAAACACCACACTGCATGAGGAAGATGTTGGACGGCCCTACTCAGCGATGGGAGTTCTTCCTTGCTGGTCGTAGTCGCATCCGGGCCGTGTGGCATCGTTCGATCCATTGATTCCGCATGAAGTTCTTCTCAGTCTCGAAGACATGTGATCCGGATCGCAACGGAGATTGGGACATCAAGAGATCGTCACCGGGAACACTTCTCTTCGACATCAGCATTGAGATCTCTGGGAAGTCAATCTCATCATCTGCTTCCTGAAAGAATTCTTTCTGGCTCCAAGGACACCAGTCATGATCTCCTGCAACAGAGTAGATCGCTTCCATGCTGTATGATGATGTCTGAAGGAACCACAGCTTGGAACCAAGGATCTGATTTCAATGATACAGGAACTATGCACCTCAAAGGAATGAAACACCCCCATGGTAGACAAACAGAGTCCCCAGAGGGATCACAGCTTGGAACCAGTGATCTGATTCCAATGACACAGGAACTATGCACCTCAAAGGAATGAAACACCCCTATGGTAGACAAACAGCTTTCCCGGAGAGATCACAGCTTGGAACGAAGCATCTGATTCCAATGACACAGGAACAACTGCACTTCAAAAGGGAGGAACACCCCTATGTCAGACAAACAGCTTCCCCGGAGAGACCCTTCACTTGGGGGAAGAATGGTGGAAAGCTTCTCGCCTGTGACGAAGAAAGGCCGCAGATGCCCGGATCAGGCACCTACGGCGGTCTGGGAGCGGAGATCTGCGGTGCCGGAGGGGGAATCAGGCCCCCTGCTCCTGATCGGTCTTGTAGGAGGCAAGAAGCGGTTGGAACAAGTCGAGCAAATCCTTCGTCGCACGTGTTGGTTGGGTAAAAAAGTTCGATAACTTGATAGTTCGGTGTACCAGCAGGGACAAGGATGTGAAGGATGAACCAGTCAGTCTCGACTCAGACTTGTCGTCAGAGGAGGGGTTGGAAGCGAAGCATGAAGTCCTTGGTTTCGGAAGTTGGGATGAGGAAAAAGGTTCGATATCTGTCCCACGCTGTCCACAGTTCAGGACAATCGCCGTTCTTTTCACCGAGAACGGCGATTCCGTTTCTGCACATCGTCGCTATAACTGCAATGGAGTCAAGCGGTTGGCGATACTCGACATGGAGAGCACCCTCTGTCCAAACGCAGTTCGAGAATACAGCGGAGGTGATCGTCCACCGAGTATCGGCATCTCCCAGCAAGAACCTGTCCCGCAGTGAGTTCTGAAGTTCGAGAATTTGCCTACCGATTCGGATCGAGTGTCCGTTCATCGACCTAAGGATTCTCAGATCTGCTTCGATCCCTTCGATCTCGCTCTCCACTTCTTCCCGGTAACTGCGATACTCAGTTGCAGAGATAAGACCGCTGAGCTTGTCTCGGTACATCATCTCGACCTGCTTGCGAAGACCCAGAATGCGGTCTCTCTCTTTGGACTCCTGCTCCTCCTTCAAGGCGTCCTGCTCGTGCGAGTTCGTATCGAGTGCTCTACTGAGGGTTTTAAGAACATCTTCGTCCAATCGTAGATTCTGAAGCCGATCCGCAATCGCCGAGGTTATCGATTCGTCCTTGATGTGAGGTCTGGTACACCGTTGCGGTCGCCCAGTGCAATGCCAGTAAAGGAATTTTCCCTTCTTGAGGTCGGCACTCATCGTGCGATTGCACTGAATACAATCTGAAAGGGTAGTTATTACATCAGCAACAACTACACTTTCAAATGGAGGTAAAATGAAAAAGAAACCGAAAGACCTTTCTGAGTTCAGAGCGTTTCGGATTGTTGAAAACGTGAACCTGTCTGGAGTTGAACACAGACCTATTGACGAAGTCTGTTTCGTTCGATTTTCGGTGATTGAGGACTTCGATTTTGCCGAGACACGGATTCAGCCGATCAAAGAATCTTCAGTTTCAACGTGATACGAGCAACGAGGATATCACTGCCATCAACAGTTCCGAGTTCATGAATCACATCGGTCACTTCCATGTCGCCATCTTTTCCGGAGAGTTTCTCCCCGATTCTGGGAATGATGGGTGTGAAACCAATCGGATACACTTTGTCGGCCTTTCCTGTCGGACCTGAAAAAGTCACAACATACTGAAGGTTCGGTGATGCGGAATTTGTAGCCATTTTATCTCCTATTAGTGAGGGTTGCAGGTCGCTCCTGCAAGCATGGGAAATTATGATTCCTTCCAATGCCATCCAACCATTCGTTTCCACGGAGATGGGTCAAGACTGAGCAGTATCATCAAGAGCTTCGACATTCGGGATCTGTGCCACCTCATATGACAGATCGCAAGAATTTGAAAAAATGCTGAAAAATCGCTATTTTAAAGCAAAAAGAATGCGAGTAGCAGAAAACAAAGTCCTCGGTGTACTGTACGCTCGTGTCTCCTCGCAGGAACAACTTCGAGAAGGATACAGTGTTGACGCACAGCAACGCCTCCTTCGACGATATGCGAAAGAGAACGGCATCCGGATCGTTGAGGAGTACATTGAAGTCCAATCGGCAAAACTTGCTTCTCGGCAGAAATTCCATGCAATGATCCAGTATCTGAGGTCGAGAGAGCCGGAAGTTGCAGACGGTTCTTCCAGACTTGCGATTTTAGTCGAGCGTACCGATAGACTTTACAGAAATTTCAAAGACTTCGTCACCTTGGATGACCTCAAGGTGGAGATTCACATCGTCAGCGAGAACATCGTGATCAGCCGTGATTCTCGTTCAAACGAGAAATTCATTCATGGCATCCAAGTTCTCCTTGCGAAAAATTATTTGGATAATCTCAGCCAAGAAATCCGAAAGGGACTAACTGAGAAAGCGAAGCAGGGATTCTATCCGGGGCATGCACCAGTGGGGTATCGCACGGTACGTGTTGATGGTAAAAGCCTCATGGTGGTTGATGAAAAGGAAGCTGAAGTTATCCGAAATCTTTTCACATCATATGTCAACCAGTGCCGTTCGCTCAATGCCCTGCAAGAAAAATTCTTGGGCACCGTCCTCCGTAGACCAAGTTCTGTTGACTATCGACTGACACGTTCCAACATCAGTCGGATTCTCAACAACCCGATCTATTGCGGTCAATTCATCTGGAAGAAGAAGCTCTATCATGGAGTACATGTCCCAATCATAGACAAAGCGTTGTTCCAGAGGACGCAGGAGATTCTCAGGGAGAACCAGAAGACACCGAGCAAGAACCGCACGAGGAAATGGGCGTACCAAGGTCTGATGAAGTGCGGGCAGTGCAATCGCACGATGAGTGCCGACCTCAAGAAGGGAAAATTCCTTTACTGGCATTGCACTGGGCGACCGCAACGGTGTACCAGACCTCACATCAAGGACGAATCGATAACCTCGGCGATTGCGGATCGGCTTCAGAATCTACGATTGGACGAAGATGTTCTTAAAACCCTCAGTAGAGCACTCGATACGAACTCGCACGAGCAGGACGCCTTGAAGGAGGAGCAGGAGTCCAAAGAGAGAGACCGCATTCTGGGTCTTCGCAAGCAGGTCGAGATGATGTACCGAGACAAGCTCAGCGGTCTTATCTCTGCAACTGAGTATCGCAGTTACCGGGAAGAAGTGGAGAGCGAGATCGAAGGGATCGAAGCAGATCTGAGAATCCTTAGGTCGATGAACGGACACTCGATCCGAATCGGTAGGCAAATTCTCGAACTTCAGAACTCACTGCGGGACAGGTTCTTGCTGGGAGATGCCGATACTCGGTGGACGATCACCTCCGCTGTATTCTCGAACTGCGTTTGGACAGAGGGTGCTCTCCATGTCGAGTATCGCCAACCGCTTGACTCCATTGCAGTTATAGCGACGATGTGCAGAAACGGAATCGCCGTTCTCGGTGAAAAGAACGGCGATTGTCCTGAACTGTGGAGATGGGGGGAATCGAACCCCCGTCCGAAATGCAGAACCTGCAACTTGCTACGCTCGTAGTCAGTCTTTTAGGTTTCGCCCGCGTACTGCCCGACAGACAGGACGTGTGCGCGAACTAGTCAGGAGATGTGTTTTGGCCCCCTCCCCTGGCGCTTGGGGTGCCTAGTCCGTCTTTTGCGACGTCACTTCCTTTAGCCGACGGGCGCGCCTCCGGAGGACGTGGCGGTCAATTAAGCCGCCAGTGCGTAATCGTAGTTGGCAATTATACCAGTTGACACAGGATTAACGTGCTTATGTCAGGCACGGAACGCGTTTGCATGACCCCGACATCCCGTCGAAACCATTGCATCCCCAGTATGGGTCTCATAAAATACTGTACTCAGCGCTGCGAGGCAATGCATTTTCCGATGCACATCCGATGCGCTGGAAGTGTCGCGCATCCGCGGCGCAACGCGAGCATGAAGAGACGGAATCGCTCATGAGATACGGGACAATGGAAAGCGCTGGAATCCGGATGTAAGGCGGCACGGCAGCATACCGTCTCGTGCATGTCCGCTTGTTACGGCGCGAAAACCAGCCGGAGCAACACCGTCCGGTCCTTCCAGGACTGCTCCCCGACCGCCAGCGTGTGCACACCGACGTCCAGCCGCAACCGCTCCGTAGGTGCGAGCACCGCTCCGAGCATAAGCGTCGCAGCGTTGTGCTCCGCGCCGTGTCCTGGGGCGCTCTCGAAATGCGCTTCCACGCGCGGCTGGATGAACGCGGAGAGCTGATAACCGATACCGCCGGCGACATGCAGATGCAAATCCGGATCCGGACTGCGGGTATAGCCGTAATGGACGCCCGCCTGCAGGGTGCCCGCCACGCGCCGCGCGGCCACGCTCGCAACAAGCAGCTGATCCATGCCGAACGCCACGCCTTCCGCGGCTTCGAGCGGTACGGACACTGACGGCACCCAGGAGAGATTCCAATCCCCGGCCCCTTCGTAGAGTTGCATTTTCATGCCCATGCGCAAATCCCCAAACCCGCTGCTGTACTCCCGCGGCGCACCCGCACAGTACTCGGCGCACCATTGCAGCTCACCCATGATGTCAATGTGCTCGGTGACGCCGTATGCCGCACCGGCGCTCAACACCTGTGAACGCTCGGCGTAGCCATCGGCGGGAAGGACGATGAGGCCGAAAGAGCCGTGCAGCACTCTGTCGGCGTACAGCGTGGAAAGTTCGAGCGTCCCGGCCCCGAGCAGACGGCTGTCCTCCACCATGAGGCCCGCGGTGCCGGCATCCTGCGCATGGAGGTCCTGCGCAATCAAGACGGTACCGAGCAGCAGAAGACAGGCGCGGAAGCCCCGTCGGAAGCACGATGTGCGATGGATTGAACGTGCGATGCTTTCGTGATATTCGAGGAGGTTGGAGGCGGGACGAAGGTGCTGTGTCATAGAAAATTCCATACGTTATTTAGATCTGATCTAAATATATATAACAGGAACACGCATGTCAAGACCTTTTTCTCGTTATACCGGACACGACATATCCGAATTCCTGTGCGAATGGGAGCATGGCGGATGTGCTCCGCACCTCGCTCAGCCCCACGTCGATTACGGAAATCCGGACTTCACTCCGCGAAGGCGGCTCGCGGTGACCGCTATGCATCGGCCGGGTACCGGGATCTTTGTCCGAGCACTTTCAGGCACGCAGTGTGCGGATCATACGGGTTCGGCAGGCTGCCGGGAGTGACATCTCGTGAATGTCACTCCGTTGCTCTCCCATGCGCCCGAATGACGTCACATGACTATGCGGTGCGGGCAGCGGCGTGAAGACGCCTCCTCCCTCCAGCACTACCGGACGATATGGTGTCGCCGCATTGTACACGGCGTTTTGCTTCCTCCCCAAATCCTGAGTCAGGCATCGGCGGAGAGCTCCCCGCGTACTCTGCAGGTCTAGCGTGCGATCAGCTTCCCGGTGCGTACTGCTCCCCGCGCGTCGGTGACGCTGTAGAGATACAAGCCCGCAGGGAGCAACCCGCGCTCAATGGTCACGCTGTCCGATCTCTCCCCCTTGCACTCAAATACGGTGATGCCAAGCGGCGAATACACGCGCAGCGCATAGGGTTTGGGAAGATCTCCGACATCGATGGTGACCTGCGCGGAGAAGGGATTCGGAAATACGTTGAGATTTTGCGGCACCGGTGTCCCGACGGAGGAGGGGACATTGGAGTGCCGCGGCGTGGGAAACATGAAGGTGAGCGCATCGCTGCCGTCGGGATAGCGGCCGTAACTGATGTTGCGCTGTTGCGCGGGAAACGTCAGGCTATCCAATCGCACCCAGCCGCTGTCCCGTCGTTGATACATGCCGAGTACTTCGCCATCCGCGCTGAGCTTGATATCCGCATGCAATGGTCCCTGCTCGGGTTGCTCGTCTGCCCAGAGCAGCAGAAATCCTCCCGGGGCTGCGGTCGTCGCCTCCGGCGCGTCCAGCGGTACCTGCCATTTCCGCGGATTGGAGAAATCATCCGTGAAGTACAGACCGCCGATGTCACGCGGAAGATGGCTGCTATTGTACACTTCACACCAATCGTCGTATTCGCCGTACTCGTCCGCCAGTATCGTGCCATTCGAGGCGAGCACTTCGTTCATGTACAAGCCGTCACGTACCGGCGTGCGGCTGTTCTCCCATCCCGGAGAACCCATGCGCACATAGCTCTCGCGCCAATCGGACACGGAGCCGCCATCGCGCCCGTGTTCGAGTTCCATGGTCGCTCCTTTTCCGTCCGCCAGTGGCGGCCATGGCCAGTCGTCCTCATAGCGGACGGTGTGGATGCGTGTATGGCTGCTGTCGTACAGATTGACGGTGGCGCTTTTGTTGCTGAGCCGGAGCACGGAATGGCCAAGCAGTCTGACCTGTACGGCATGCAATCGTCTGAAGCGTACCGTGTCTTCACACAACAATATGTACCTGCCTGACGCGATCAAGACACCGTCGGGAAAGGTGAAGATACCGCCATCATGCTCCAACGTCCACCCGCCGAGAGCGACGGTGTCCGGACCGGCGTTGTACAGTTCTATCCAATCGCCGGTGTCGTACTTCGCGGAGGAGTGATAATTGATTTCGTTGATACGCACCGCCGCGCCGGGTGGCGCGTTGTGCCGGTAGTAGGCTCCGATATCGGCGCGCGAGCCGTCAGGATCCTTCGACGACGCCGGATCGCCGGCATCAATACAGGGCGAGGCTGGCTGAAGCGCGAAATTCCCGACGCTGGTATTGACGAACAGCGGATCCGCGTGAAGGTTCCCTTCACCGGGCAGGAGTTCACCATCCGATAACGAATATCGAACCGTAAGGACGGATTTCTCATCACGGAACAGCGTCGCCTCGCGCGACGCCGCGAGAATGGTATTCAGCACTTCCGCGCTGCCGCCGCCGCGGGAGGTGTTCTTCTCATAACAGGCCAAGGCGAGAGTGTTGCCGTGAAGCGTGTTTTGATCGAGCACGGCATGAGAGTTGCTGTCCTTGACCGCCACACCCATGGCGCAGTTGAACAACACATTGCGCCGCAGCAGCACCGTGGAGGCCTGCCCCACCGATACCGCCTTGTCGCTGCAATCGTGGATGATATTCTGCTCGATCACGAGGTTGCGCGAACCTTCACCGATGTCTATACCGTCGCTATTGGGTGCTGTAAAATCGTAAATGCGGTTGGCGCGAATGATACCTCCCGTGACGCCGTCATAGTCTATGCCGTCTGTGTCCGGTGCATTGTTGCCGCGGAGGTCGCAATATTCGACGATGGCCCGGGTCGTATTCGTGATATTCATCAGATCTCCGGTCTGCCGCGTGCGAAAGGACGAATGCCCGATGTACACGCTCCCGCCGTCGGAGAAAAACGGCTGCATCGCGTCCTCGATATGCGTGTCTGCAATGCGCACGTCACTATCGAATGCGGAGATGGTGGAGAACTGTCTCGCTCTGTCACTGCCGTAACCGCTGCCGAAAATGTGCGCATGCTGCAACACGATGGAATCGCTCGCGCTCTCGGCAGCGACAACGCCCCAGCGCGGCATGCTGTTGTACCACGGCCGTCTGCCCGCCGATCCGGGATCGGACACAATGCGCACCGGTTCCGCTTCGCTTCCGTCAATACGCAGTCCGCCGCGCACGTACAATGACGCGTTGTCCGCCATGTACACCGTGCTTCCCTGCCCGATGCGAAGGATCGCACCCGGCGTGATACGCACATCCCCCACAGCATACCACGGACCAATGGATGCGACAAGGGTGGTATCCCGGCTGATTACTGCGGGAATGATGCTGCCCCTGTCGGCTTCGAATACCGCCGTGAGACTGCTGTCTCCGGAAAGCCGCAGGGAGATCTCCGCACCGGCCGACGGCAATCCCGCCCATCCGCTGAAGCGATATCCTGGTTTCGGTACGGCGCTCACTCTGAGTGCTGCATTTCTGAAGTGATAGCCGCTGTATACGGCGTCGTCCAGCATGACGCCCTCGAGCAAGATCAGTCCTTCGCCCGACCGTTCCAGTGTCAGACGCACACTGTCGCTCAGGCCGAACTGCGATGCGAGATGTTGTCTGAAATACGAGGGTCTTTCACGTAGAAAGTTTCGGATTGCGTCCACATTCCCCCGCCACACCTGCATGGTCACCGGGGAGCCCCATTTCTGAATATGGCGCGGCATTTCAGGGAGAAACATCTGCTCGAGACTATCGAGCTTCCGCGTCGTGTTTCCCGGCGCATAGTCGGTATTCAGGTACACGGCGCAGCGCTGCGCGAAGGCGTCCCGGAACGCGACATTGCGCAGCAATCCGCGGAAGATGGCGGTGCACCACTCCGGCAGCTCCGTTCCCTCGCTCACCGTATGTAGCGTGTTGTCCATGTAGTCATCGCCGCCCAGCTGACCGAAAGCGTGCTCCATATCCGCGGCAACCCAACGCCAACGGCTTCCTCCGTCTCTGTCGCGCCAGTACTTGTTGTTCAGATCGAAGAGCCGGTAGCCGATGAACAGTTTGTGAAACATATAGTTGATGAACTCGTGCACATCCATTTTCGCCGCTACGTGCGCATAGAGCAGGTCATCGCGCAGATCATTCTCCCGGACGAAGCGCAGCACATCGCGAAAATCTTCCGCTCCGCCACTGACGACCACGAGACTGTCCTCCAGGAGATCCACATTCGCCGGGCTCACCGCATTGTTCTGCCCGAGTGTGCTGTTGTCCACTCGCTCACGCAATTCATAGACGCCGTGGTACGCTCCGTTGATATACACGACGCAGGGTTTGTATTCCTGATAGTCAATATCCATGCTCCCCTTCGCGAGTTGAACGGCCAGGCCGTCTCGGAAATACGCGAGGTTGTAATCATTCCCTCCATTGCGAAGAAGCAAAGAAGTGAAGGTGGTGGTATTTCTCCCCTCGAACAGTGGATAGTCGATCAGCGGCTGACCATAATCCGCGCGGAAGCGGATGGCGATTGGTCGTTGCGGCAGCGCGTAGATTGTAGATCCGAACACCCGGGCACCGGCACTGGAGGCAAAACCGCGCTCACCCGTCTCATTGAAATATTCTACGGAGACAGGGACTTCCCTTTCCTTTATGGCGTTGCGCAATATGCCGTAGTCGAAATCGAAAAAATGCCCGGGATCGCCGGATAACGACACGACGGGCAGAGTCGGCGATTGTTCGATGAAATAGCTGCGCGTGACGACGGGACCCGGTAGTTTCCCGTTCCGATACACTCGTGCCTTGATCACATACGTCCGGAATACACTGAAGGAATCCGGAAATACCGGTGAAGCCGCGTGCGGTGTGGATCCGTCGAAGGTGAAGCGTACCACGGCATCCGGCCCCGGGGCGGTGATGCGCAGCGTCTGCGCTGTGGAATAAAAGCCCTCGCGAAGGGAAAACGTGGGCTCCGCTGCGAGGTCCAGCGTCGCTGCACCGTAAACGGAGTTCCGTTCTCCCGGCGTCACCTCACTGAAAAAGATCCATCGGTCGGGATTACCCGGGTCCCGGCCAAAAGCAATATCCGTACTCTGTACGCCGAAATGCCGCTCGTCCACCACCGCTCCCGCGCTGTCGTACAGCCCCACGTACTCCCCGTCGCCACTGAGCGCAAAATTCGCATGCAACGCTGTGATGGTGATTTCACCCATGCGGTATTCGGAATACGCCTTCTCACCGATAACGAGATTGAACCCGTCCGCCCACACGACAAGGTATTCGTCCGACTGCAGGGTCATGGAGGGTAAGCGCCATTTGGCGGGATTCGCGGGATTGTCCGTAATGCTGTACCCCGTCAGATCCACGGGGTCCGCGGACGCGTTGTACAGCTCGATGAAATCGGCGAAGCGTCCGAAATCCGGGTCATACGCGGAGGCCGCGTTCAACGCAAGCACCTCGTTGATGCGCACCTGCGCCGTGGCGTGCGAGCACAACAGAAAAAAGAGAATCGCGACGAAACGGTTATTGCCTGACAAAGCGTTGTACCAAGTTGTGGTGAGCCGAGGTGATACGAAGAATGTACATGCCGGGTTGCAATGCGCTTACGTCGAGCGCGTGCACCGTCCCGGCGTCCGGTATCGCCTCGAAGCGGAGCAGGCGCCCGTCGAGACTGAATATGCGGAGTTGAGCGGGGCGTCCCGCAAAGGCGGGCACACGGATCCGCAATCCCTCATCAACGGGATGTGGATACAGCTCGGCTTCGGCGAGCGGTACCGGCGGCGGCACGGACGCCGTCGCGCCGTCGAGCAAGGCGACGAAGCCCCGAATGTTGCGTCCTATGCGCGGCGGGCGGAGATGCACATAAATCTCGCGCGTCGTCGCGTTATTCGTGAGCAGATGCTGATCGAAGCGAATCTCGTCCGATTCGAATCCACCCGCGACGAACAAACGATCCTTGCCGATGACGGCGACATCGTTGCCGGTGTCGTTCAGCGCGCCGCCGAAGCCCCTGCTCCAGATCTCGTTGCCCGCCGAATCATATTTGAGTACAAACGCCTGCTGATAGTAATAATTGAGATTCCAGATGTTGCCCAGCGTATCGCCCGCAAAATCAAGCCGTCTGCTGAAAAAATAGCCGCTCACATACGGGCTGCCTTCCTGGTCCATGCTCATACCCCGGACGATATCCATACTCTGCATTTCCTCGGACCCTCCGCAGGAACGCGTCCATTCGGTGCGCAGGGTGGCGTCATATTTCGTGAGCAGAATTTTCGAATCCGCCAGGGGCCAACCCCAACCCATGTAGTAGTTGATGCGCTCGCCGGCGGCGTAGACGTGTGCATCGAAGGCCTGCAACGCGTTGATGCGCGAGAAGGTCGTGTCGGTAATGCCCCGCTGCCACTCCCCTGCGGCGGAATACTTCAGGATGAAACCCTGACGTTCCTGCCCGGTGTCGAGTGTCGGTCCGCCTTCCACCTCGAGTGCGCCCCACAGCGAACCCGCCGCGTAACAATTCCCGGCAGCGTCCACGGTCACGCGTGACAGACGCACTTCCGAGCCGGTGCTTTTCCTTTCCCAGAGAGTACTCACACCGTGGCCTAACTTTCTCACGAACACCGTCGTGGATCTGGGTCCCTGGGCCTCGATGATTTGCCCGCCGATAAGTTTGTTGCCCGCGTCATCCACGACGACGCTGTGTATTTCGTCATGCCCGCCGGTGCCGATATGCGTCACAGCGCTGAACCGGAAGTCTGGCGACAAAAGGACAAGGGCCGCGTCGGTTTCACCCTGGTTCGGCATGTTGAAGCCCCCGATGGTCAGAATCAGACTGGTGGAGGTGACAGCGAGGTACATATTTCCAGACGCATCGGACGCTGCATCGGTAACGGCATCGTCGCCACCGCCGCCGAAACCGGTGGCCCAGACGACGTCGCCCTGATCGTTCATGAGGGCGAAGAACGCGTCCCACTGTCCGTTGTTCTTCAGGGTGAAAGTACCGAGCTTCAGCTCCTTCCCGTCATACCTGCCGCCGATAAGCACATCGTCGAATTGCGCATAGCGGCGTGTGAAGAGCACTTCGACGTTGCCGGAGTTGTCTCCGAGGGATGTGGCCCATTGGGATTTCTGCGCGAGCAGCACATCGACGAAGAGCAGAGTACATGCGATCACAAAGCATAACCGTCTGGACATACAGGGTTCCTTTTTCTCGTGTTGAGATTGCCGTGCATCGTCAGACATCGATGCGAGGCGTGTGTGACAGGCAGCTGTCCTGAGACAGCGCTTCCACCGGACAATCAATCCGCGAGGGTATCGAAGAGCGCCTGTGCAGTGGTGAGGTCATATCGTACAAGAATACGGCAATGCCGGAAGAAGTTCAATGACAATCCGGCCCCCCGGAATTACGCGGGCTGCCAAGCGATGCGCTTCACCCCGAACGCCGCAGCACGGGATCGCGGAGCGGTGTGTGTGCTCACGTACCACGAACGAACCTGTGCGACATGGTGTGCGGACCGTATCGCGCCGCCAGGACATATATACCCGGCGGCAGCGTGGAAACATCGAGGAGAAGAGGCGGGCCTGTGTGCAGTCCGCAACGCATCAGCACAGTACGGCCGTCCATCGCGTGCACGGAAACGGTGTAGAGTGAACCGATCGCCGCCCCGGATTCGACACGCAGGAAGTGTTGAACGGGATTGGGGTAGAGCACCATCGCATCCGGCGACACAGGCGGTCTGCGGTCCGTTTTTCGCATGCTGAAGCGCGCAAGAAACGACCGCGCGTCTCTCCCCGTTCGGGCGGGACATTGATGAACGTAGACTTCGCGGGTCGGCGCGGTATTTATCACGGACATCGATTCCAATTCCAGGAAATCTGATTCGAAGGTACCAGCAAGGATATACCGATCATCCATCACGACGACACTGGAAGCACCATCATTAAGAGGACCGCCAAAACCGGCCCCACGGACTTCCCTTCCCGTCGAATCGTAGACCAGCACGAACGCCTGAGTATAGAAATAGGGCTTGTTATATTCGTTGCGAATCGAATCCCCCGCGAAGCGTATCGCGGGTGTGTGGAAGGAACCAGCGAGATACACCGATCCATCCGGCCCGACTTGCACATCCCGGACAATATCAAGACTTCGCATCGGCTCTGTTCCACCGGCGGCGCACTGCCATATCTTCTGCAATCTTCCGTCGTAGCGCGCGAGGAGGATTTTCGAATCGGCATTGGGCCAGCCCCAGCCGAAATACGATTGTACATTCTCTCCGGCCGCATAGACGGCGGAGCCATGGATGGTAAGTGCATTGATCGACGAGAACGTCGAGTCCGTGACACCTCCACGCCACTCTCCATCCGTAGTATAGGAGACAAGAAATGCCCGGTAATTGCCATCGAGCGAATACCTGTCATCAAACGTGAGGGGGTAGTACATTGAACCCGCAATAAAACATACTCCATCCGAATCCACCGCGAGTGAACGGATTGCGGCTTCCCGGCTCACGGCACGACGCTGCCAGAGCAATGTTTTGTGCGCATCGAATTTGCTGACGGTCACGTTTGATTGTACCGGATGCGTATCCTGTGTGTGTGTGGCTGCGAAGACGCTCCCGCTATTATCAACTGCGAGGCCCGATATTCTGTCGTCTCCTGCAGTCCCGACATGCCAGATCCAATCAACTCTGCCATCGGGACAGGCCTTGATCAAAGCGGCATCACGCTCTCCGCGATTGAGGAATACCGAGCCACCGAGAGTAATGGTCAGGCTCTCAAAGCATACACCGACATACACATTTCCCTCGCCATCCGCCGCTACGGCAGAGGCGTAATCCACACCTGCGTCACCGATACTCATGGCATGCAGCACATTGCCGTTCCGGTCGAGGTAAGCCACGAAGGCGTCGCTCTGACCCGCATTCAGAAGAGTGAAGCCGCCCATGGTCAGCGTTCGTCCGGTGAAGCTGCCGGCGATGACTACGCCCCCATCCGGGAGGCGATGCATCATATCGATTTCTGTGCTTCCGGTCGCATCGCCAAAGCCCTGCAACCAGCCGACTGTCTGAGCGAACGCCGGACAGGACAATAGTACAAACAGAATTACAGAAACTGGGAGCAATCTGCTCATATGCATACTCATCGAGCTTAGAGTGTTACTTTACGAGCCACGGCTATCATCGCACAGGCGGGTTTCGTTGGCTGAATAGTTTTCAGGCACGTGTGGGACAGCAATCCCTTCATAGACACAATACGCGGCCTGCGGTTACAACGTTCTGGCACGACACCCCGTCCTCCGCAGATTACAGAAAATCTCCCCAACTGCTCCGGAACGAACGGGTCGTTTGAATAGCGCCGTTTCTTCGGAGCATTGCTTCTACAGCAGCAGCATTTTTCTGGTGACCGCGGAACCGTTGTCGCGGAGTGTAACGAAATACACGCCGGGCTTGAGCGACCCGAGGTTAAGATTTACACTGTGTCGTCCCGCCATCCTGGATTCATCCTCGATCAAACAGGCCACCGGCCTCCCGAGAGCATCCGTTATGTGGAGCGATATTGTCGTTCTCTCCGCAAGTTCGAAATCGATGGTTGTGGATGAACTGAAAGGATTAGGGTGATTGCCCGTAAGGTGAATACGCCGTGGAAGAGCGAGCCTCGGGTCCTCAATTCCAAGAGGCTCCGCGGGTTCGAACACAAACAGTCCCGAATGCGCGCCTGCGAGCATTATTGCGCCGTCGCTTCGTACAGCCACATCCATGCCGCTGATCGGCATCGCGATATGTGCAATAGTGGTGAACGCGTTGCCATCAAATTCCAGCACTATGACACCCTGATTATAACCACAGAGATATACATATCCGTCATGTCCGACATCCACAGCGCGCGCTATCTTCATACCTTTGAAGTTGGCCAGATACGAAAAGGCGCTTCCATCAAAATGGTACGCGGTGAGACCCTCACTCCCGGTCGCGATAAACACCGTACCGTCGGGGCCGACAGCGACATCTTCGCTCACACGCGATCCGGACAGCGATGCCAAAATACGGAAGGAGTCACCCAGAAATTGATACGCTCGTAAAACCTCCGACTGCCCCGACCGTTGCAACGCCACAAACACCACACCATCCTCCCCCACCGCGACACTCAAAGCCATTCCGCTGTCCTGTGCGTGTGCCAGTAAAGTGAATGTGGCGCCATCAAATCTGTATGCGCGAATCCCATCATCACCGTTCGCGACGAACACCGTACCGTCAGGACCAATGTCCATACCGTAGACATCCATCACTTCCTGTGTGCGGGCACGCTGCTCAAACCTTTCACCCACAAGATGTGTTGCGATCACACCTCCGTCTGCAATTACCGCAAAGAGGACACCATCCTTACCGCAGGCAACCGCACCCGCCGTCCCGTCCTGGTTCGATACATCGAGATGCGTCAGCACACCATCCTTGTACCTGTAGGCGCGTAGTCCACCCCAGGCGTTGGCGACGTACACAGTTCCGTCAGGCCCCAGACACACATTTTGTGATGCTCCGCCATCGTTCTGACGGGCTAGCTCAGCCAGCGCACCGTTCTCGATGTGCACTGCCTTCAATCCTCCAAACGCACTCACAATAAACAGTACGCCCGGACCTGCAGCAGCGATGTGTTTCGGTACATCGGTATCGAAGCTACTCGCCACCTCGCTGAAGGAAGAGCCGTTGACCGTGTACACCGTAATCGTACCGGTGGTCTGCACGAGGTAGATCGTACCATCTTTCGCAAGCGCCATGTGTTCGGGATAGTCCGCCAGTCTTGCCTGAGCGACCGTGGTAAACCCATTTTCATCAAAGGACAACGCAAACAGTTCCCTGTCTCCTGTGGCCGCAAACACTGTACCCGAGACGTCGACGGCTACATTTGACACCATTCCTCCCAGATACACGGCGAATACAGGCTCAAGAACATCGCCGGTGACTTTCAGTGCAATGATGCTGTCCTGATGAGCTACGAAGATATTGCCATGAGCGTCGACCGCGACATCCTGAGCATACAAGTCCCATTTTGTCTCGGCTAAGGGTATAAACCTGACTCCATCGTAGCGCAGGGTCTTTACACCCCCACGCCCGCATGCAACGAAAACAGTAGCATCCTCTCCGACAGAGAGTGCTCTCACCGCCTCATTCGACGGGAAATGTGCGGTACCCGCCAGGGTCTGTCCGTCGAATACATAGGCCCGCACACCATCCTGGCCTTGCGCGGCGAACACCGTACCGTCGGCACTGATATCAATATCCAGAAACCCTCCGCCAATACGAATATGACCGGTATTCGTAATGGCTGTCCCGACATTTCGATAGGCGCGAAGTGCTCCATCGGAGTACCCTACTCCCTGATTGTACCCGACAAATATTGTTCCATCGGGTCCGACAGCGACACAGCTGCCCATCCCGAACTCTGTATTACGAGCCTTGAGCGTAAGCTCCTTCACGCCTTGCGCGCTGAGAACGACGGAATAGACGCAGAGCAAACAGCTGATGAAGGACATGCACCGTAACATACACCCTCCTTGAAGTGACGATACGCGAAGGTCCTCCCAATTGCGATCACGTTACCCGTGCATTACGGCGAGGACCGTTCCGATACGCGTAAGGTACAACGACGCTGCATCAGATTCAACGGAGACAGAATTCCAGATATGGACTATAGCGGACATACGATATCCGCTTTTACTCCTCCAGCGTCGCCAGATTGCCGGGATCCTCGCCGAGTGCGCGGGCGCGGAGGACGCGGCGCATGATCTTGCCGCTGCGGGTTTTGGGGAGCGCATCCACGAAGTCGATTTTTTCCGGCTTGCCGATAGGCCCCATCTCATGCCCGACGTGTTTCTTGAGTTCGTCCTCGAGATGCTCGTGCCGGGCAATGCCGGTTTTGAGAATGACGAAGGCGTGAATGGCATTGCCCTTGATTTCGTGGGGCAGACCGATAGCCGCCGCCTCGGATACTGCGGGATGCGACACCAGCGCACTTTCGATTTCCGCTGTGCCAAGGCGGTAACCACTGACCTTGATCACATCGTCCACACGACCGATCACCCAGTAATAGCCATCGACATCGCGGCGGGCGGAATCTCCCGTCATATACGCACCGGGGAAGCGCGTCCAGTACTGACTGACATAGCGCTCCGGATCCTTGTATATGGTGCGAAGCATGGCCGGCCAGGGATTTTTGATGATGAGATAGCCCTCTTCATCGGCCGCAACGGATTCACCCTGCTCGTTGACGATGTCCATGTGCAAACCGGGAAATGGCTTACCTCCGGAGCCGGGTTTGAGGGGATCGCAAGGCAGCGGCGTGATCATGAACATGCCGGTTTCCGTCTGCCACCAGGTATCCATGACGGGACAGCGTCCGCCTCCAATGACGCGGTGATACCATTTCCACGCCTCGGGATTGATCGGTTCGCCCACGGAGCCGAGGAGACGCAGCGTGGACAAATCGTGCCTTTCCGCCCATGCGTCGCCGAAGCGCATGAGCCCGCGAATTGCCGTGGGGGCTGTGTACAGAATGTTGATGCCATAGCGTTCGATCATCTGCCACCAGCGATTGGGATAGGGGAAGGTCGGCGCTCCTTCGTACATGAAGCTCGTCGCGCCATTCAGCAGCGGACCGTACACTATGTAGCTGTGACCGGTGATCCATCCCGGATCGGCAGCGCACCAGTAGCGATCCTGGTCCTGAATGTCGAAGACGTATTTCAGCGTCGTGTAGGTGCCCACCATGTAGCCGCCATGCGTATGAAGAATGGCCTTGGGTCTGCCGGTGGTGCCGGAAGTGTAGAGCATGAACAGCGGATCTTCCGCATCCACGATTTCGAGACTGCACGCGCTCGAGGCGATGGGTAGCTGCATGAGGTCGTGATACCAGAGATCGCGTCCCTGCTCCATATTCACCGGCTGACCGGTACGCCGCACGACCAGCACGCTCTGCACGGTGGCTGCGCGTTGCAGGGCTTCATCGGCGATCTCTTTGAGCGGCACAATTTTTCCGCGCTGAAAGGCACCGTCGGCTACGATGAGCACTTTCGATTTGCTGTCCTCGAGCCGCTCGTGCAGTGCCTCGACGGAAAAGCCGCCGTACACGACCGAGTGCACCGCGCCGATGCGTGCGCAGGCGAGCATGCCGAGCACGAGTTCGGGGATGCGCCCCATGTACAGCGTGACGCGGTCGCCTTTTTCCACGCCAAAGCTCTTGAGGATGTTGGCGAACTTGCAGACTTCCCGTTTGAGGGCGAAATAGGAAAGCGAACGGAATTCACCGTCCTCCCCTTCCCAGATCAGCGCGAGCTTGTTGCGCCTGGCGGTGAGCACGTGGCGATCAACACAGTTGTAAACGATGTTGGTCTTCGCGCCGGTGAACCACTTATAAAACGGGGCATCCGAACCGTCCAGTACCTTTTCCCACGGAGCGAACCAGTGCAGTTCCGACGCATGCCTCGCCCAGAAACCCTCGTAATCGCCCTCCGCTTCCGCGCTCAGCAGTGCACGTTCGCGCACATGCGGCTCTCCCAGATAGTCGAATGAGGGATAAAACACTTCGCCAGAGAGACTCGCTTCGCTCATATGCGCTCCATAGATGATATCGCCGAGGATGTATATCCTCTATTCTGCGGACAAATGGGGAAAAATGCAAGGGGGGCGTCGTGGTTCATCCGAAGTTCCAGTCCTTTGAGATCGTGCCTGCCCACGGTAGACTCCAAAGGAAACGAGCACGGCCGTTGTCCTCGTTCGCATTAGTCAGTTCGTCCGTCCCTTCGCGAAAAGCACCCCGGCACTGCGCAGCATTTATCCCGACGAGATTTTTCGCATATTTGCGACATGTTTGCGACAATATTTGCGACCTGTCCCTGTCGGAAATCTCGATCCAACCTTCTGGAAAAGCGATGAGCGAATATCAGTACCATGGATTTCTTGCGGCGGATACTCCGCTGAATGCGGAGAACATGGCATCGTTGCGCCGCATTTCGTCCAGCGCGCGTATCACTCTCTTCAGCTTTGCAAATAGCTATAGTTGCGGGAACGTGCCTGCTGGTGATCCGGCTGCGGGCACGGCGTGAGATTCACCATTGCCAGCATCATACCCGAAGCGGCTTCACAGCGTGTATCGTGCCGATTCTTCCCTCCGCTCATAAATCAGCAGACATCAACAGCGCGATTTGGTGAATGTTGTAATCGTGATATGCATTGTTCGACTGATTTCGGACGAACGCGTATGCGAGCCCCAGCGAAAGCCCTTTACCATCGTTCCCGCGAAAGAGTGGATATAACGCCTGAAACTGCATCTGCAACCGCAAATCACGGCGCTGCGGCGCACCTGGCAATACGACGCCGAGCATGTCCGTCGCCGTGCGTGGATAGCGTTTATCGAGGAATTGAATAAGATTCGTCGTACGGATGTTGCCCGGCAAAGCGCCTTCGAGCTGCAGACGTATTTCATGCGATTGATATCCGTAGTGGTCGTCGAAGATATCGTCTTCGGAGGTGCCGAACAACGCCTCCTCGCTGATGAAGCGGGCGTCGTTGGCGGGATTGCTCCGCCGGAGATACGAGAGCGAGATTTCTGCATTCGGAAGCACATCCCAGGCGACCCCCGCCGAGAGCACGTACTGCGTGGCGGACGGTGTGGAAAACTGCGAGATTACGGCCTTCGGTGTCTTGACACTCCCCTTGCCCTTTCCGGCCTTCTTGTCGTCAACCCAGGTAGTATCGCTGACTGTCTTGAGATAGGACTTGAAGCCCGCGTGCACTCCGGCGAACAACTCGACACCCCCACCGATCGGACGATTCAACAACAGTCCGCCGAGATTTTCGAAATGCGTGAACTGCTCGAGGTTCGGGTAGCGCTTATAGGCAAAGGTGTAATGCGGACGAAGCATGATTCCTGCGATCAGGTGCATGCGCAATCGTAGAAGTAAGGAGGCACGCTGATAATCATAAAAATCCCACATCTCCTGATCGAAGCGTCCACCCATCTGCGGAATGATGAAGAGATAGGAGACAAGACTATCGCTGAACACCTCAGGTACGGCGGCTTCGATCGTGGTTGCTTCGGACCCTGCTGTCCATTCCGCTTCTCCATCTTCAGTTTCCTTTGTTACGGGATCATCGTCTGCGCCGCTACTTGCATAGTCAGATGCATCCGCGGACTCGTCATCATGTGCATCTTCGATATTTTCGGTACCTTCATCGTCCTCGGAATTTTCATCATTTTCCGAATCCTCGCCATCTTTCGAATCTTCGCTATCGTCATCGGAGTCCTCGTCGTCATAGGAATCTTTATGGGTATCCTCAACATTATCGGAATCTTCAACATCATCGGAATCTTCGCCGTCTTCGGTCCGAGCCTCAGTGGTGGCCTTGTAATCCGGCATGAAATCACCGCCGAACGCATCTGGAATCTGCGGTAGGGCGGTACCTTCCGCTGTCTCGTCGTCGTTACGATAATTCAGTTGTATCTGCGTGTATGCACCGATGGTGTGGACGTGATAGGTCCGCTCGTTGTAGGTGCGGAACAGTACGACGGCGCCGTAATAAAATGCCTGCACGTAGGTATAGTCGCTCTGCGTATCGGTCGACAACGCCCCGAAGATGCTGTGATACATGTCCGCACGTTTTTCCCGGAAGGAGAAGCTGTTGTCGTCGTACATGCTCGATGTAAAAATTGAAACGCTCTGTGCCCCGGCATAGGTGGCGGGCAGCAGTATGAGCAATGCCAGGAGCAGCGTACGTTTCATTGGGCTTTGTCCTCCAGTGCGAAGCGTGTTGTCTTTGCCCACGACATCTGTTCCTTCCTGATCACGTCCTTGTAGAACGCCATACCCACGACGAGGAGCCAGAGCTGACAGTATGTCAGGTACATTACACCGATGAGGACAAAGGCCAGCGGCGTGTCTTCCCAGTCGTAGGAAAGTGCCAACATAATTTCGGCAAAAAACAGTACGATCGCCATCACCCACACCAGCGTATACGGACCCGGCAGTGGAACCGCGAGCACCCCGGTGACAGATAACAGGAACAGCACATCCGATATCAAAATCGCTACGAAGAAAATGTAGTAGAGTGCGATGGAATACAGCAATTCAAAGCGCAACCGTAAACCCCGGATGCTTTTGCGTTCGTTCAGGAACTTCTTCGAGACGTAGTTATTCCCGCGCACCCATCGCGTGCGCTGCCGCAGCCACACACTCCACGTTTCGGGCTCCTGCTCCCAGGTTACCGAGTACGGCAGGAATTTAATTTTCCATCCGGCGATGTACATTCGGATGCTGAGCTCGGAATCCTCGGTAATTGCGCCCTCATCCCAGCCGTTCATTTCATCGAGCACTTCCCTGCGGACAAGGAAGTTGGTGCCGGGCAGCGTCGCGATTCGGAGCAGCTTCCAACGGCCTGCCTGGAGAATCGACTGAAAACTCAGCGTCTCGATGTTGATGAAGCGCGTGAGCAGTGTCCGCTTTTTATTTACAGTGCGGAATTTCCCGATCACTGCTCCGAGTTCCTTTTGCCGGAGAAGCTGCGCGGCCAGGTAGCGAAGGGCGTCGGGCTCAGGTGTATTGTCTGCATCGTACACGGCGATGTATGGATGCGACGCTTGCGTCAATCCAAGATTCAGTGCCCGGGACTTCCCCTGCCCGCCCTGTTCTGCCGGTACCTCGTAGCAGATAACGCGGGGATCACGGAGCGCTATGGAACGCACTATCTCGCCGGTGCGGTCGCTGCTCCCATCATTGATGACAATGATTTCCAGTCGGTCGGCGGGATAGCGCAATGCGCACATAGCCTCAAGGGTGCGCTCGATCACCATCTCCTCGTTGTGCGCCGGTATGAGTATGGACACTGCCGGATAATCGTATTCCATGCCGTCAACCTCCCTCTGCTCACGAAGCGATGCGCTGTGATGGAAATATCCCGCCAAAGTAAGGACCAACTGCCATGCAATCATGAACCAGATGAGAATTACCGCAACGACGAACAATCCGCTGGCGATTTGCTGAACAAGGTCCATTATGCCGTTCCTCGTGTTTCAGGATACATGGTCGTGCGCGCGTGACGCTTTCTCCGAAGGCGGACGAGCGCATACAGCAGGAGCAGGAAGAAGAGCGACACTCCGCCGAAGAGCACGATGATCGTCGACGACCACAGACTCGTCACGTTGATGCTGTACGCGACCGTACCTGCCGTCACGACGCGTACCGTGTGCTTCCCGGCCGGCAGACGCAAGGAATAGCGCTCGATGCCCTCACGTACACTCACCTCCACCCGCTTTCCATCGACCCAAATCTCAAGTGGCTCCTTGTTGATGGCAATGTAGCAACGTTCGTCACTTTCGTAGGCGAAGGAGATACTCCGTTCGCCCTCCTCGATCGCCAATACATTTCCGGTGCAGCTGATCAGCGTCGCATGCAAGGTGTTCGCGTCGAAAAGTCGTTCTCCTTTGTCACCGACAACAATTCTGTGCTCGCCTGCGGGAATCAGGAAACGCCCGTCGCCCGCGGCCGTGCGGACAGCACCGTCAACGAGGATGAATTTCTGTTGCTCACTCAACTGCAGCGTGAGGGAATGCGGGGATGATACGATGTACCCATCCTCGCTGCGTCGCACCGATGCTCGACCCGTGCTCGCGAACGCGAGCATCGGGAAGTCCTGCGGATTGATGCTCGATTCGGCATAGACAAGTGTACGATCCACTTCGCTGCTGGTGACGTGATACAGCATGAACGCTTCTATCCCGGACTGCATGAGTGTGGGAAACGGCGTGGGGGTGCTTTCATTGCGGAAAGAAAGAATATTGACATCGAGAGCGAAATCGTCGCCCAGTAATTTCCGGTAGGCCGCCGAGATGGCCCGATACCGACGCGGATCTTCGGACCATCGCGCCATGGGATCCTCGACGACGAGCGTAAAGTCGAATTCTTTACGCAATGCGATGATGCGCAACATGTCGACACCCTGGGAGCGCCGGAGATCGGGCGAACCAAGCTGATCAAGCATGGTCACCGACACGCCGAAGCCCGGTCGCGCGCGACGGATGTCTTCGGCGAGCGCGAGCAGCTTCCGATGCATTTCCACCACCACATCAACGCGGTAGTCTTCGAACAGCTTCCAGGCCGCAGAGTTGTTTTTCCAGTATTTTGGCGACGCGGGATCAAAGAGGGTGAGCGGATCGAAGCCGTACCGCTTTCGAAACTCAGCGCGCGCACTCGGATGCAGAGGCGCGAAGCTTCCCGGTTCTGCAGGACCGCGCACGTCGGACTCGAAATACACTTCCGCGATATTGACGCCATCAAAATCGTGTTGTGTGAGAAACTCCCGGTAGTGGCGCAGCATCACTGCGACACATGCTTTGTCTGTCATTGCAAGAGGGTAGCGCCACGATGCACGATTATCCGTGCCTCTCGCGTTCCGCTCACGCCACTCGGGGTGCAATTCCCAGAACTTGTGGCTGATCTGCGGCGGCTCGAGCCACGCGTGCACGAGAATACCGTTCTCATGGCAGAGCCGGATCAATCGCGCATAATCATAGGTGTACGTCCGGTAGTCGTGCCAACTCCCGACGTAGATCGCACGCACACCGTGCGTTGCCCAACGTCGCACAAGCGTCTCGATGGGGATCGCACTGCGGAATCCCGGATCGAAATACAGCTCCAGCGCGTCGCGACGGAATGCCGGGTGAAGATCCATCTGTCCGGCGATATACTGATTGAAATAGGGGAAACGGCTGTAACCGGCATCGCTGTAGGGATCGAAGCGGGTACCGAAATACAGCAACTTCCCTTTCCCGAATCGCCTGGCGATCACCACCGGAGCCTCTGTTTCACGATCCACGGCAAGCACGATATCCTCCGACTGCACGTCGAACTTCTGAAATGGCGCAGGACGCTGCCAGAGCACCCGTTCCTCGGGATAGAGTCTCTCGCTGATTCCCGTCAACGTACTGACGCCGCCGGTGTATTGTAGACCGAGTTCAAGCGCGAACTCCGTCTTTCCATCGAGAATCACATTCCCTCCATGGCGAACCCATTCAATAATGCTGCTGAACTGCGGATTCTCGAGGCGTTCCACCGCGGCGTAGGGTACGACGAGAAGGTTCCACCGGCTTGCGTCCATCCGTGCGCCTACATGGAGCGTGTCAACTTCCACTCCGAGTGTGCGCAAGGCAGAGATAAAACTCCGTTGATCCTGCATACCACCACCGGTGGCGAGGCTATCCCACAGCACGGCTGCCCGCATCACCTCGCGGGTGTCTTCGTCGCCGAATATGGCGTCGTACCACGAATGAAGAGTGCGCTTCACACGATCAACGAAACTGTCCTCGATGTGCCGGATCTCGGTCGTGGTTGCCAGGTACAGCTGCCCTTCCGTCAGTGTGATGGTTTTCTTGAATACGCCGGTTTTTCGCTCCGGCGAGACTACCGTTCGCTGCACTTCGCCATCGCGATCAAACCAGTATTCCCGCAGGTACTGATCGTTGAGTTCGATGGCGAAGCTGCCACCGCCAGTAATGATCACCTTATCCCGCAGGTGTACCTTGTTACGCTGTTTTTGAAGATCGATGAACGTGTACCCGAGTTCCTTGATGCCTCTGACCAATCGGCGGAGATTCTCCAATGGCACAAAAGAATGGAAAAAGCACGAGGCGTACCCGTCTCGAAGTCCGAGGTTTACGCGCGCCGATGCGATCATATGTTCAACCCGGTCGCGTGCGACCGAAGGGTCGTGCGGATCGAACGGGACATAGCCGAGATTTTCCGCATACAGCTTTTGATTGTGCATGTCACGATAGATCGTGTAGGGAAATATCTGTGTATGATCCGCGTTATTGATCGCGCAGCGCTGTTCCATTGCGGAGGAAAATATTCCGGCCACCGCATCGTACGTGATCATGGAGGCCGTGTAATGCGGGGTCTCCCACATGATGGGGTAGATGCCGTTACGTATACACTCCTCCAACGCATCGGTCACTTTGCCGCGCACATATTCAATCGTTTCGCCCTCAATGGGGCCACCACGAGAAATATCCCAGAACTCATAATCCGTCCCTGTGATGCCTTTGTATTGGTGCGTCGCACCGTGCATCACGACTGTCCCGCCCTTTCGCACCATGTACTGGATTGCATCCACCAGGTCGGGTTTGTCGGTCAGACTTATGCGGACCCCTTCCTCCGGATTCACATAGTAGGGCACGAGCCCCACGAGAAACGGTACGCCTTCATCGTGCAGTACATCGGCCACCTTGCGCAGACGCTCGGGATTCTCGAGGGGATGGACGTCTTCAATGCGTATCATCGCTCTATGCCTACGCGGATGATGTTCGCCGAATATGTCGTGCATGATATCCGCGAAGAGAAGATAGCGGTCTTGCTCATCCGCGAGGGCGAAGGGAGAATCCGCCACATACCAGAACGCGCCGCTCCGGAGGATGTACGGCGTACTCCCCTTGCGCCGGGACTGCGCGGTGGCGATTTCGCGGCAGCGCGCCGGATTCGTAATTCGACAGAGCGTGAGGTTAGGCTCTGTTTTCGTGAATGCATCTTTTCCTCTTTGCACGCGCGTCCAACCCGCTGTAGTGTCCACGCGTTCCGGTACGAAACCGTAGCGCTTCGAAAGGTCCCGCACACGACCGAATGCTGTCATGCCCGTATGCAACCACACCGCGGTACGATTTCTATCAAACATATCCTTGATGAACACTGCGGGGGGCTCACAGCGCAGCGTATAACCGATAAAAAACACGACGTCATAGGTATCCATTTCACCGACACGGTACTCCTCCACTGAACGCACGGTTGTCTGTGTCTTAAAATGTCCTGTCAGCTGAGCGAGCTGGAATGCATCACCTCTTCCGAGATTTTCCTCAACATCCTTGCCCTCAAACAGAACGAGCACACGTTGCTGGGCGTGCACTCGTGGGAGCGCGAGCAACAGGAAGACCAATAACAGATATCGCGGGCTCATCGCAGCACCACAACATGTTTCACCGATGCACCGGCCGCGGAATGGAGAATCAGCGTGTATACACCGGCAGAGGGGAATGCCGACGCGGGGATATTCACACTCTCCAAAGCAGCTGTTCGATCAGGGCTCACTTTATGAACAATTCTTCCGAGAGCATCCAGTACTGTCAGTTCCGTCTCCTCGGTAGTTTCGCGCAGACGGATATGCACGTCTCCCCCGGACGGCTGAGGCCATGCGTCGAAATCCAGATGGCTCGGCAAGGCAGGAACGACAAGTTCCCGGCTGAAGCTGATCTCGCCGTTGGTACCAATGGACTTCAATCGATATCTCCGCAATTCCCGGAGATCATCACAGTCACGCCATGCATAACGACCGCCGCTGAGACCGCGCGTCGGAAAAAATGCCGCACTCGCCCATTCGCCCTGGATTGCTCGCTGGAGTTCCGTTCCGAAATGCGCCGTTTCCGCGAGGGTCTCCCACTCGATGCGTACGCAGTCGCCCTCATGCCGCCCGGTAAAACTGAGCAGCTCGACGGGATAGGGATAGCTGGCGTTATACAGTAACTGCCCGACATCACCGACGGCATAGACGACGCCCCCATGAGCGTCCGCACCGTACATCGTATGCATCGCGTGCGATATTTCCCGCACCCACGTTTGACCATTGTCGCTCGTGCGCATGATAACACCCGCTTCGCCTACCGCGGCATATTCATTCGGCGAGGGATGCACCAGCCGGAATAGGGGGACCGTGGTGGGCAGTATCAAGGACGTCCAGTGCACACCACCGTCCGTGGTGAATATCGCTTCTCCACCGTCCCCGCAGATCATACCATCGCTGCCGTCACGGATGACACTGAAAAGCGCATCCTGCGTCCATCCCTGTTGTGAGGACCAAGTGTATCCGCCGTTGGTGGTGCTCAGAATGGTACCGCCCGCTCCGACAATGGTACCATTGTCAGCGTCAGTAAAATGCACACCGAACAGTGGTTGCAGAGTACCGCTGGCCACGGTGTACCATCCGGCTCCGCCGTTGGTCGTTTTGAGAACGCGCCCGCTTCCACCCACGATATAGCCGATGCCATTATCCAGCAAATCGATGCCGTTAAGCGCAACGGTCCCACCACCGGCGACCTGCGACCAACTGGTCCCGGCATTCGTGCTGCGTAGTATGACACCACCGTTCCCGCAAGCCACAACAGTACTACCACCGATATTGTCCACAGCGAACAGCGAGGCAATCGAACCGCTTGCAACTTGCTGCCACGGCTGGCCGAGGCCATTCGTTGTGATGATGGTCCCGTCGCTTCCAACAGCCCACGCCTTGTGGGATGGAGTGGTGCTTACGGCATTGAGCGTCGAACGCGTGCCCACGGTGACCATGGTGAACGTACTCCCATTCGATGACCGTAGTATATCTCCAAACAACCCGACAGCAATGACGGTACTGCCGGATACGGCGATTCCTTCCAATCCATTCACAGTTCCGGAATTGACCGGTGTCCACAATGAACCGCCGTTGGTGGTACGAAGCAAAGTACCACCCTCTCCCGCCGCCCAGCCGTTCTGAGTATCAATGAAAACCAAGCGGTTGATATCCTGCGAGGTCCCGCTGTTCGTGCCCTGCCAGCTTTGACCACCGTTCGTGGTGCGAAGAATGCGGCCACCCGTACCCGAGGCCCAGCCGTATTGAGCGTTGATAAAAAATAGTCCTAACAGATCGCTGTTCATGCCAGGCGGGTACACCGGCGACCAGGTGACGCCTCCGTCCGTTGATCGGATAATCGTATTCGCACTTCCGACCGCTACGCCATTCATGGCACCCGTAAAAAACACGGCGTTGAGGTTATTGGTGGTGCCCGTGCTTCGGGAAATCCAGGTTACCCCACCATCAGTTGTCGCATGCAGCATGCCGGAGTCACCGACAAACCATGCGCTGCTTGCCGACACCGCGTGAATGACGTTGATACCGGCCGTCGTGCCGCTATTCTGTGACTGCCAACTCGCGCCTCCATCGACGGTTCTGAGCACGACACCGTTATCGCCGACAATCCAGGCGACCTGCGCATCGACGGCGCATACACCTCGAAAAAAATCTTCACGCAGCGTTGTCTGCGGCTGCCAACTCGTCCCCGCATTGACGGATTTCAGTATCATCCCCGCTCCGCCCACCGCCCAACCGGTACCGCTGTTCGGCGCAAACATCGTGTTCCACAGATCATTGCTCTGCGGAACGGGATTACACCACTGCCACTGTGCGCGTAGCAATGGCGCAAAGGTGGATGTCAGAAATACAGCAATCACAAGGAAAAGACTCTTCATGAACAACCTCTCAGAAACAGAGCACAGGACGGGACACCACTCGATCCGTAGTAACCAACATGATACGATACAGGCCGGGTCCCGGAAACGCGCTGCGCGGAATGCTCAGCGGTGTTCCATCAATAACCGCATGCGTAATAGTGGTCAGATCACAGACCTCGCGACCAAGCGCATCGTAGACCGCGAATTTTCGAATACTCCGTGTCGCCTCCTTGGAGAGCGTGAGATGCACGGATTCCCGAAAGGGATTGGGATATGGCGTCGAGAGCAATTCCGGTGTGCGAGGCGGCAGTGGTGAATCAGACATCGGCGTATCATGCCACGCCAACACAGTCGCGTAATCCCCGGTAATCCATCCATGATCCGGCGCCACAAAATCCAGACCGAACAGATCGTAGGAGGTGCGCGCATACACCGGTGTCCAGGTGACACCGGCATTCGTGCTTCGAAGCACTGTCCCGGCTTCACCCGTAGCCCACAGCGCGTCGCGCGATGGAGCATCGACAACATAGAGCGGCTGTGTTGTCCCGGTCGTTTGCTTCTCCCAAGTCGCCCCAGCGTTGCTCGTGTGAAGAATCGTCCCCTCTTCACCGCAGATCCACCCTTCACTGGAGTTCACGAAAACAGGCCAATACAACGTTGTGTTTGTCCCGCTCGCCTGTCGTTGCCAACGTTCACCGCCATCGCTGCTGCGAAGTATCAGACCTCCGTCGCCGGCGATGACAATATCCGCGGACGAGATGGCGTCGATACCAAAGAGATAATCCTGTGTGCCGCTCTGCTGTGCGTTCCATGATAGACCGCCGTCGGTCGTTTTCAGAATGAGGCCAAGCTCTCCCACCGCCCAGGCAGTACGCTCATCGAGACAATCGATCGCTAGCAGAAGGTTCCCCTTGTCGTTCTGCTGCTGCTGCCACAGCGCGCCACCATCGCTGGTATGCAAAATGATGCCGAACTCTCCGACGGCCCATGCCTCCCGCGCTGAAACCGCCTTGCCGCCGTAGAGATCGTTGCCGTAGCCGGGAGTTTCCTCCCGCCACGACACCCCTCCGTCTGTTGTATGGAGTATAAGACCATCTTCGCCGTAACTCCAGCCGTTCTCGTAATCCGCGAACGTCACCCAATTCGCTGATTTTCGCGAAGCGGGGTTCATCAGGACCCAGGTCTTGCCCGCGTCTGTGGAGCGAAGCATGTGACCGAATTCACCCACAGCGAGCATGCTTGCACCGGTTTCGGCTATACCTTCGAGGACGGAATTCGGCAGAAGTGACGGAAGTAACGACCAGTCCGCTCCGCTATTTGTGGTGTGCAACATCGTACCGCCGTCCCCGACGATCCATGCCTCCGATGCCGATCGCGTGAGCAGACCATTGAGATGGCGGTCGGATCCACAGTTCTGCTTGTCCCATCGGAATCCTCCATTCGCGGTGTGGTAAATGCTGCCGCGCGTCCCACATATCCAGCCATTGCCTGCATCGGCGAACTCCACGGCGAACAGGTCCTCTGGTGGTGACAGTTTTGTCGCATAGAAGGTGGCTCCCGCGTCATTGCTCCGGAGGACGATGCCGCTCTCTCCGACGATCACAACCAGGTTGGAACCGATAACCGCGATGCTGTTCAGGGAAAGATTGACACCGCTATACACCGTTGCCCACGACAGCCCCGCGTCTGTGGTACGGATGATGGTTCCCGCATCCCCGCACGCTATGCCGATGTCCGCGCTCGGAAACTCGATGGCGTTCAGTCCCTGCCTGGTGATGGACTGATTGTCGGACCAGTCACTGCCTCCGTTGAGGCTCTGGAGCAGTATACCGTTATCGGCCACAGCCCACAATATTCCCGAAGCTGCTTCCGCAACCTGGATAACGTTATCCGTGAGACCGTGCATGGTATTGCTCCACCGCAATCCGCCGTCGGAGCTGAGGAGCATGGTGCCGTACTGCCCAGTCGCGACGAATGATCCAGCACTCGTAGCGTGTACGCACATGAGCATGTTACCCTGCGGTGGCGGGTTCTGCCAGGTCAGCGTCTGTGCCTGGAGACTCGAGACGAGCGCCAGTGCAAGGACAAGTAACAGCGTGAAGAAACGAGGGTGGCGGTCATTTGTCATAGGCGTATCGGTTGACACGTGTGCCCGACCGGACGAAGCGCATTCCCGGGAGATCGTGGGAATGCCTTGCAGGTGCGGGAGATACGTGTGCAGATGAACGGGATATCAGCAGTCTGATGACACCGTCCGCGTCACATCATTGTCGCGCCATGAGGGTTCATGGATGATCCTGATACAGCGAGGAATTCTTCGTGAACAGAGGATACGCACATGTATCCGTAATCGGCATACCCCTGCACAGTCTGTGATGCTTTTTCGCGTTCTCTATGCCGGGTGTATCTGGTTACAATCAGACCGACTGCAATCTACCGTAAAATTCGGCACAAAACACTGTATACGCTACGAAAGGATTACGCGTTCCCGAATCAATAAAATAATTTGCGATACAAGCACGGCGCCCCTTGCAGTGAGAAGCTTCAGTTACTCCTCCCGCTGATCCGGAAATACCGAATCCTGTTTCCCCGATGTAAGCCTCAGCACCAAGCCATGCATGCGCATAGAAAGAAATTCCGGGGGCTGGAATTCCCGCGCCCCCGGGAAATCTCACTCAATGCAGTTTCATGTCCGTCAATTCCACGCTATACTCCTTGCGTGCGGCGTCGTAGGATACGGTGTATTTGCGCGGATACTGTTTGCCGGTCTTCTTGAATGCCGCCGGCTGCCGGATGTCTGCCGTAACATTCGGCCTGGTCTCCAGATACTCTTTCGTTATCATCGGTTCGAAGAAAAAGAGCTCTCCGCGATAGAAGCCATAAATGAAGGTCTTCGTAAAGGGTGTCCCGGTAAATTCCGCCGAGGTAGTGTCGACGTAATGCGTGCCCATGTTCGGCACGGCCTCGACACCGGAAATGTAGTGCGGCGGCATGAACTGAGGCTCCGGCATGATCATGTCCGGTCCGGGTTGTACAGCGGTAAGCGCGTTGTGATCCACCACATAGAAATGGACATCGAAGTGCGGTTTACCGTACAACGGCATGGGTTCGTGTCCCTGCGGATTCCAGTCGAAGCCGACGTGGTCAAATGGTGACGTTCCGGATTTTTTCGGCAGATTGAGCATAAGCATTTTCATGTCAACTGGGAGGGTGCTGAGTACGGTTTCATTGAAACGCACCCCGACGGCAAGGAGCGAACCGTCCGGCGCGACGCGTTCATAGGATGTGACCTGACCTTCGCCCAGCGCGGCCGACTGTCCGTCGTGCGTCACCGGCTGCGCGGGCTGCGCGGGATCATCATCGCTGCACGCGGTGACGATCACGAGCATAGCGAACATGCCCGCAAAAAGGAACGGTAATCTATTCATCAGTTTCACCTTTCGGTATTGTTGGATGGATTGTTAGCCGGATGCGAGAGCATCCGTGTCAGGCAATAGTAATGTAAATGAGTATAAATAGTATTTCCCATTATTGCAATTCGTCGAACGGAACCACTCCCGTCTCAGCCATGCTGTATTCCGGTCATACCCTCCGTGCAGCCCCACCGGATACGGGTGATGCGCCTTCCTATGGTGCCGCGCCAGTTGACAAGCTCCCCGTTTTTCCGTATCCTTATCCGGTCTACATCCATATAATCACTTGTTACCGCTGAAAGGAACGCCGCCATGCGCCTCTACAGCTCAGGTCTGCTGCTGTGCACTCTGATCTTTGCCGGATGCACACAAAACGAAACACAACCGACCGTTCCCTTGCGGGAGGATGTTGCCGGATTTCACCGCACCGTGTCGACGCAAAACGATCTTGCGCAGAGGTATTTCGACCAGGGTCTCACGCTCTATTACGGCTTCAACCACGATGCCGCTATCGAATCCTTCAATCAGGCAGCGGCGCTGGACTCCAACTGTGCCATGGCCTACTGGGGACGGGCGATTTCCGCGGGTCCCAACATCAACAATCCGCTGATGGACTCCGCCGCAGCCATGTCGGCGTTCGAAGCGGTCTCTCGGGCAGCCGCGCTTGCTGACGGCTGCACGGAAGTCGAACGGGCACTCATCGGTGCACTTCAAGCGCGCTATGCATGGCCTGCTCCCGAGAATCGCGCTGGCCTTGATTCGGCATACGCCATTGCGATGAGAAAAGTCTATTCTGATTTTCCGGACGACGTCGATGTCGCGACGCTCTACGCCGACGCGATGATGAATCTCCGTCCCTGGGATCTGTGGACGCCTGGAGGTATACCTCAACCCGGCACACTGGACATCGTCGCAGCATTGGAAGCAGCCATGGCCATGGTCGCCGATCACCCCGGTGCCTGCCACTTTTACGTTCACACAATGGAAGCGTCGCCCGATCCGGGGAAAGCACTCCCGGCAGCAAATATTCTCCGCAACAGAATTCCCGGTGCGGGCCATCTGGTGCACATGCCATCGCATATTGACATACGGCTCGGGCATTACGCCAACTCCATTGAGGCAAATCTCCGGGGCATCAAAGCCGACAGCTCCTCTGGCTCCACCAACAGCTTCTACACGATTTACAGGGCGCATAACTACCATTTCCTTGCATATTCCGCTATGTTCGACGGACAGCGCGAACTGGCAATGAACGCCGCTCGCAGTATCGGACAGACTATACCGATGGAACTGGTCCGCGCGTTCCCGGATTACCTCGACGCGTTCATGGCCATCCCGATCCACGTCATGGTGAGGTTCGGATTGTGGGACGACATACTTACGGAAGCGCGTCCCGCCGACGATATGCCTGCCCACATCACCTTCTGGCATTACGGCCGCACTGTGGCATATGCGGCTCTCGGACGTGTCGGAGAAGCGCAGGCGGAATTCGGAAAATTCAAAGCTGCTGCGAAAACCGTCCCCGAGAGCCGGCTGCTCGGCAACAATAGCGTGAAGAGCATCCTCGACGTCGGTCTGGCGATGGCGGAAGGGGAACTGGAGTATCGCAAGAAAAATTATCCAAAAGCGTTCGCGTCGCTGCGGACAGCGGTCCGGCTTGATGACTCCCTGCGCTACGACGAGCCCTGGGGCTGGATGATGCCGGTCAGGCACGCACTTGGAGCGCTGCTGCTCGAACAAGGCAAGCTGGCAGAGGCGGAAGCGGTGTATCGAGAGGATCTGCGGTTGCATCCGGAGAACGGCTGGGCTCTGCGGGGACTGACGGAATGTTTACACAAGCTGAAGAAGCACGACATGGCGCAAGAAACCGATGCGCGTTTCCGGGAGGCCTGGACCAGAGCGGATATCACGATCGAGGCGTCGTGCTATTGCAGAACGAACTAAACGCAAGGCCACAACCGCCGGTCCGCGGCTGAGACGAAACGGCGGCTCCAACTTCAGGAGCCGCTGTTCTTCTGATCCGGGAAACTCAGGCCCGAACGTCTTGCGCATCGTACCTTTACAGCTCGCTTCCGTAGCTCGTCTTCGATAAAGCGACGATGGGGTATTCAAAGCTATCGGCAGGTTTTGACAGCCACAGCTCGTATGCTATTTTGCATCGTTCCCTCACTGCTGTATACAGGAGGATTCCATGCTGTTATCCGCTCCACGCAACCGCCGGTCTCCGCTTCAACACTCTAACCGAATCACACGCTTCGCAAAAGGCATGTGCATCGTCCTGCTTCTGCTCCCCCTCCAGGCTTCAGGACAAACTCCACAGCTTCTCTGGAGCTTCGACACGCGCGACGCGTCCTTCGGGCAAACTGCTGCGGGCGACATCGATGGCGACGGGAAGCTGGAACTCGTATTCGGCTGCTATCGGAACGACAGCAGCATTTACGCGCTCAACGCCGAGGACGGTTCGCTGCTCTGGAAATTCAATGCCGCGAAACCCGGGCGCGACGGCTGCAACGATGTCGCGACGCTGATCGTTGATATCGATGATGACGGTATTCCCGAGGTCATCGTCCCGAGTTCCTGCAATCCGACCACGTTCTGCTTCGACGGCAAGACCGGTGCCGTCAAATGGTCCGCGGTCACGAGGGGCAGCGACTCGCCACCGACCATTGCCGATATCGACGGTGACGGAAAGCTGGAAATTCTGCACGGCGAATTCGGGGGGTGGGTCCGCTGCCTGAACGCCGAGGACGGCAGCCTCGCCTGGGACCTGGCCGTGGATATGCGATCCTGGATACAGACGGCGCCGACACTGCTCGATGCGGACGGCGACGGGAACATGGACTTCGTCGTGGCCACCTGGAACAGCAACGCAGGCGACACCAACACGATCCGGGCCTACCGATGCAGCGACCGCGCGCTGCTCTGGAGCGTTCCGCTGGCGGACGTGGTGTATCATGGCACAGCCGTAGCCGACTTCGATCGGGACGGAAAACCGGAGTTGGCCTTCGGCGATTACAGCGGCACGCTTTATGTGCTCAACGCCGAGGACGGCAGCATCGCGTGGACAAAACCCAGTCTCGGCACCGGGCATTACATCGGAGCGCCCGTCACCGCCGGCGACATCAACGGCGACGGGAACTGCGAGCTAATCGCGATAAGCTGGTACAAGGTTAGCGCCTACAACGGGGATGGAAGCGTGCTCTGGGAGCACGACATCGACGGGTACGGGACCGCCTTTCGCGGCGCGGCGCTGGCGGATGTGGATGGTGACGCACTGTTGGATGCGGTGTTCGGCACGAGCAAAGGTGCGCTTATCGCATTGCGAGGAAGCGATGGTGCACCGCTGTGGACCGTCGATCTCGCGGCGCGGTACGGCGATTCCCGTTTCGCGCTCGATCATGCGCCGATCATCGCTGATTTCGACAAAGACGGCAAGCTCGATGTCTTCATCGTCGGCGGGCACACTGAGTATCCTGACTTTTCCGCGAATTTCGGACGCGCGTATGCGTTATCCATCGGCCGCGGCGCAGGACCCGAGTGGTTGATGTTTCAACAGAACTCCTATCGGAACGCCAGCCTCTGCACCGGCAGCGTCAATACAGTACGGCTTACCTCCGAAGACCGGCCGGCGGCGCCGGCTCTCTTTCCGCATCCTGTCGGCGATGTACTCAACGTGCGGCACGAGGGGCTGCGTACCGGCCGCATCCTCGACGAAACAGGGCGCATCGTAGCCAGTGAATACGCGGACGGAGGTACGATGTCAATCAACATCGCTTCACTTCCTTCGGGTGCGTACTTTCTTGTAATGGAGGTGGACGGGATGCCGCAAGTGCGAAGTTTTATCAAGCGTTGACGGGTGCATTTTGTGAGCTTCGCACAGCGATCTGGAGAATTCCTCAGGCAGAAGCCTTCCCCACAGGCAGCTTGAAAACCAGCTTCCTGACAGTTTCACCCGGCGCATGCAGCGGTAGGCCGGGCATGTGGCCATCGTCAGGAAAAAACACGGCGAACGTTCCCGGCACCATTTCCAACAGTGAGCGCTTCCCCGTGAGAAGCTGGAAATCATTCTCGTCGTCATAGTCGCCCGCCACTTCACAGAACGCCCGTGCCCGCACTCCAATGCATTCGCTTCCTTCCAAAGGCACATGGACGTCGATATACCGGCGATGGCATTCGAGCGTTTCATCCTCGCGCGAAGCTGTATCGTACTGCGCTACGATGCATCGCGCTCCCCCGGTAAGTTCGGTTGAGCCGGGTTCGATTGCTGAGAGATCCGTTGCGTCGAGAAAGTCCGCGACGATGCGCAGCCCCTCGTGCACGCACGAGTACGAAAGGAGATTGGATATGTCGTCAAAAAGCATAGGTTGCTCTCCTTGCAGAAAATGTGAGTGTACCGTGTCGTCCGTCGTCAACGATCCCTAAGCACGAGAGGTTGAGTCTGTGTTCGTCCATTCACACTGAAGTTGACAAAGTACAGCCCCGCAACGGGTCGTCTGCTACTGAAATAGAGATAGAGGGAGTGCACATATTTACCCGCGTTCCTCCGGCCCTCGAAAAGGACGAGCAGTTCTCTTCCAGTGATATCGGAGATGGTCATGCGCGCGTATCCGTCTTTGTCCAGCGAATACGGGATGGTGACGTTGCTCAGCGCAGGATTCGGCCAAGGGATACCCAGAGTGAAATCACGAGGTATATAGCTGCCAGGCAGTGCGTGTGTGCTGCGATACAGACCCTCGCTGCTTCCGAGTATCAGGTAATTGTCCTGGTCCACAACTGCCGACGCAATGCGATATCGATGATCCTCCACTGGCACGATACGCTCCCAACTCCGGCCCCGGTTGCTTGTAAGGTACAGAAAGTAGCTGTCTCCGAGCAATACGGTCGCCCAGGAAGATACCGAAACAAATGCGGGATTATATAGTGGATATTCCGGATGCAGCGGTACGGTTTCCCAGCTCACACCGCCATCGTTGCTGCGTGCGATGGCCTCCCGCTCGTACACAAATACATAGTCTCCGCTACCACCTACCGCAGAGATACCTCTCCCGTGGCGCAACAGCTTCCAGGTATCGCTGTCCGACCGCCTGAGAAACAACGAATCGTCACTGAGGATAAACACTCCCATTGCGTTGGCGTACACATCACGCGGGTATTCTAATGGGCGATCCTGCCTCCAGGTCTCGCCTCCGTCGTCGCTGATCATCAATCCTCGAGCGCAGCCATACACTCGTAACCCTTCGCCTTTCATGAGCCGGCAAAGATTGCCTGGATGGAATGAATCAAATTTCGGGGTGCGCCAGGTTCTGGTGGAATCGTTCGTGTAGAGCAGGTCCAATCCAGGCGTGGTAATATCATACCCATGATGTCCCTCGATAGAATAGACGGTAAACGACCACGCGGGATACGTACCGAGTACAAGATTTCCGGGACTGATCGAAAGACCGAGATGCACCGTGCACAGCCCTGTCGTCGTTGCCCGCCAACTGCGTCCGTCATCCATAGAGGAATACAGACCGCCGTCTTGTGTCCCGGCATACACGCCGCCATCCTGATCGCCAAACAAATGCAGTATGCTTCGCTTCGCCAGTCCATTCGAACATTCCTCCCAGTTCAGACCCTCATCGAATGAACGATAGATGCTCCCGTGCATCGCGGCATACACCGTACCGTCCGGAGCCTGACAGAAATCATGCACAGCACCGGACGACACCGAGGTTGGCATCCAGGTCTTCGCGCTGTCCATCGAACGTATTATTCCTTCCTGCCGGGATGCCGATCCCATCAGCATGTTCCCGTCAGACAGCAATGCGAACCGTCTTTCACCGTTCACCCAGGAACTGACAGGAAAAACTTCGATGTCAACACCATCCGCTGCGATGCGGAGTACTTCATCCCTGTCCGTACCGACGGTATCGGTTCCAAGCACCAACACTCCTCCGGCAGGGTCGGGGATAAGCTCGGAGAATGATGAATGCTGCAGCGGAAGCTTCAGCCAATTTTTTCCGCCATCTCCACTTCGGAAGAGGCCCCGGGAACATTTCGCGAACAGTACCGAATCATTGAGCACCACCAACTCGTAATCGGTGTCACAACGCTCCATCGGTGGACTACGTTGCAGCGTTTCCCAACTGCGCCCGTCATCCGTTGAACGGTGCAGCCCGCCGCCGCCTTCGCTGTACATTGCGCCATCGGTCGTCCGCACGACGGCGCGACCATAGAATTTCCTGGTGCTGTCGGGAAGCAGCGTCCAGTTTTCACCACCGTCTGTGGACACTTTCACATCAGTTCCGCTAAGCAGGTCATGAACAAGAAAAGCGAGGATACGTCCGCCCGGCGTGACGTACATCGGCCATACCGCTTCATCCCTCAGCGAAGTTTGCGTCCACGAATCACCACCGTCCGTCGAGCGCATGACGCCGTTCAGCGACGTCCCGGCCAGCAGCACACCCTGTTTCGTGCAGACAATCGACAGCACCACTTCGCCTCGCGGTCCATCGATGGACTCGAACTCCAGGGGATGCCGGGGTACGGTATGCTCGCGTCTGAACGATTCCTGAGCGGGGCACCATGCAACGGTGAATGCAGTCAGAACAACACACAGCAGAACTCGCATTCCTGGCCTCCAGGGCGCATGATAGTGAAATACGGCTTTTCTATCGGAATATATGAATAAAATTGATCGCATGCCGACTTCTCGTCTGCCATACTCCTCTCCCCACAAACCTGCTGTCGGAAGTTGCCCTTCTGTGCACAGTATGTCACCATCATTGTGACATAGAATGCACAGAATTACACGGCGTACAGAGTGACATTGCGAAAGTTAGGGAGCGGAGCATTCCACCAAGGCAACATCTACCGATGATCCATGCAGAATCCGCACCCTCTGGCCAGTTCCTGCATCAAACTGAATTGTGGAGTTTACGCAATATCCGATGGTATCAATGAAAAGACTCAATGATCGTTCGCTGGCGGGAGCCTGGATCGCAGGAGCCATCGTATTCGCCATTGCGACGAGTTCTCCGGCCATAGCCCTGATCGCCGCCACGGTCATATCACTGAGTTTCGGCAATCCGGTTCGCGCCGTGACGGGAAAGACCGCGAAATACGCGCTGCAGGCGGCCGTCGTGTTGCTGGGCTTTGGCCTCCAACCGGATGTGCTGTTTCGTGTCGGTGCTTCGTCGATTCTGCTCACCCTCGGCAGTATCGCGGTGACGCTCGCGCTGGGGTTGTGGATAGGAAAGATGTTCCGCGTGGAGAAAAACCTATCCGTGCTTCTGAGCAGCGGGACGGCGATCTGAGGAGGCAGTGCCATCGCCGCGGTATCTCCAGCCATAGGCGCCTCACATGCGCACACGGCAGTCGCGCTCGCCGTGGTGTTCGTGCTCAATGCCGTCGCATTGATGATCTTTCCGCCCATCGGACACGCTCTCGGGATGTCGCAGGAGGCCTTCGGGCTCTGGGCGGCCATAGCTATACACGACACGAGCAGCGTCGTTGGGGCCGCGGCGGTATTCGGTGCGCAGGCGCTCGCGGTCGGGACCACGGTCAAGCTAACACGGGCATTGTGGATTTTCCCGCTGTCCTTTCTTGCCTCCCGTTTTACGGGAACGACCTCGACAGCCCGCTTCCCGTGGTTTCTCGTCGGCTTCGTGCTGGCGGCAATCGCACGCGGCTATGTGCCTGCTCCGGAACAGCTTTACGACGTCCTCTCTTCCACCGGGCGACATGTCATGGTCGGCACACTCTTCCTGATCGGGGCGGGACTCACGCGCGATGACCTCCGTCGCATCGGCGCCAAACCTCTGGCCGCGGCCGTACTGCTCTGGGTGCTCGTTTCCGCACTTTCTCTCGCGGGAATACAGACGGGGTGGCTGGGGCTGTAGGATGTACGATGAACGACGTACGATGTACGATTTGAGGGTTCTCACTGCAACACCCTCACTCTGCAGCTCGCGACGCTGTCGTGCATTGGCTTTCATGGACTCAGCCGCCGACAGGTCCGTCCGAACGCGGCACTGCATCCGCTAAATGTACGTTCCGCGCTCCGCACTCCGCGCTTCGCTCCCCACAGGCCCGATCCGAACGCAAGCACTGAACCATGGCAGACGACGCAGCGACTCGGGGCGTAACCATTTTCCCGCTGAGGTGTCTTATACGCATGCACAAGATCCACGCATTCTTGCGTTCGGCCATCCGCGTGTTCGTCTGACGAAGAATCCCATGAAGCTGATCATACATCTTGGAGCACATCATGAAACAGATTCTGACTCTCGCGGCTGTGGTATTGACTCTCAGCCTCCTCCTGGCCTGCAACAGCCACGATGATGTCGTTACGCCTGAAACCAGTGATACGCCTTCGGGGAAACTCGTCAGCGCCACGGAATGCAAAAGTACCCTGTTCAAAACTGACGCCACAGTGTTCGGTTCCGACGAAAGCGCGGTCGAGTACAGCTACAACACCGCAGCCCGCACTCTCACGCTGAAGCATATCAACACGGCATTCAACTGCTGCCCAGGAACGCTCTCCGCTTCCGTACGCATCGAAGGAGACCTCATCACCATCGTCGAAAAGGAAAGCGAAGCGTCATGCCACTGCAACTGCCTGTATGATATTGAGATTGCGATCATGAATCTGCCACGCAAGTCCTGGAACGTGGTGGTCGTTGAACCCTATCTCACCTCGCCTGATCTGCCGCTGTCCTTCGCCATCGATCTCGCGACGACTCCCAGCGGTCGTCACGCCGTCCCGCGCAGTATGTATCCCTGGGGGATCTGAACGCAGCGGTGCGAAAGCGGACTGCGCGTTATGCAGCAGACAGGTGCGGGACAGACGCCACTCCCGAATTCCCGCGCAGTATGGCTCGTGCGGTCCGTTTCGCCGACGGTCGCAACGCAAAAGCATCCGGTCCATGCACGGTACAGCATCCTGCTGCATCGCCGGAGCCCTCTCTTCGGGTGTACGTCAATGCCGATGTACAAATCTAGAACGGCAAATGATTCTTCTATAGCTCGCGGTTTCAAATTCATGGCAACGCTCCTCTTGGATCAGTAGTGATGATGTAATATGGGCATCAACGACGGTGAGGTTTGCCATTTCTTTTCAACGTACGGTCGCTGCTCGCCGCATGCTCGATACAGACGCAAGCACTCAAACGACGCGGACGCGACCTCGACCCGGCTCAAGACCGTTTTTCCGTTGATATGTCTGATCCGCCTGCAGAAGATACACGCATTCGTGCGTTCAGCCATCCGCGTATTCATCTGATGAAGAATCCCACGAAGCTGAACATACATATTGGAACACATCATGAAACAGTTTCTGACTCTCGCGGCAGTGGTATTGACTCTCAGCCTCTTCCTGGCGTGCAACAGCGACGATGACGTCGTTACGCCTGAAACCGGTGATACGCCTTCGGGGAAACTCGTCAGCGCCACGGAATGCAAAAGTACCCTGTTCAAAACTGACGCAACGATGTTCGGTTCCGACGAGAGCGCGGTCGAGTACAGCTACAACGCCGCAGCCCGCACTCTGACGCTGAAGCATATCAACACGGCATTCAACTGCTGCCCCGGTACGCTCTCCGCTACGGTACACATCGAAGGCGACCTCATCACCATACTCGAAAAGGAGAGCGAAGCGTCGTGTAACTGCAACTGCCTGTATGATATCGATATTGAGATCAGGAATCTGCCTCGCAAGTCCTGGAATGTGATGGTCGTTGAACCCTATCTCACCTCACCGGATCTGCCGCTGTCCTTCGCCATCGATCTCGCGACGACACCGAGCGGTCGTCACGCTGTCCCGCGCAGTATGTACCCCTGGGGGATCTGAATGCGGCGGCGTGAAGGCAGACGGCGTGTCACGAATCAGACAGGCACGAGACCAATGCCAGACCCGTATTCCTGGGCAGGACGGCTTGTGCGGTCCGTCTCGACGACGGTCGCAAGGTTAAAGCAGCCGGCACATGCACGGTACAGCATCCTGTTGTCTAGTTGGAAGCATCTCCCCGGGCCCCGTTGCGGGGCAAACGAAAATCCTGGTATAAACGAACGATCAGCACCGCCAGACCCGCGAGGAAGAGCAGCATCAGGATCCAGGCTTCGCTTCCCAGTGATGGCGGCTGCTTGAAATTCGCCCTGAAAGAAATCAGTAACATGGCGTTCATAAAAAGCAGCGTGGCGGCCGACATACGGTGCATGTTGCGCTGCAACACTGCGTATGCCTCTTCCCTGCGCTCCGGAGCGAGCCAGTACTCGCGGTGTGGGATATTCACCATGCTGACCGGGAAACGCCGCACCATCCAGGTTATTCCGGCAAACATGCCGAACATCAGCAGCAGAAGCAGACCATAAAACAGGAAGAAACCGTCCTTGGTCATCCAGCCATCCGCTTCTCCCGAGGCATTGAAATGTGAGGCCAGGCGCTCAGGCAACTGCGGGTAGAACCAGACCGAGAGCATTGCGGCAAGTATCAGAAGAGAAACATTGAGACGCATCGCGGTGCGCATTGATGGTACATGCGACAAGATACGGAATTCGCGATTTCCTCATCTCTCTTACATGCACTTCGGCAAGCGGATCACGATACGCCGAGCATGACCGAGAGTGTTTTTTCGTTCAATTCCGTTTGCCTTCCTTCAGGGTCCCAATGCTGCGTGCAGCCGCAATGGTCAAGGAGCACGCATTGCGCCGGGATGTCGAGGTCCCGCAGTTCCAATCCCCCGGTGATGAGGTGCAGCACACAGGCGACACCGACGACGCCCACATCCTTCCCCCTCGCCCAACTGCGCAACCAGCGAGAAAAATCCGATGAGTGCGGTATGATATGCACGGTGGCGCCCTGTGCGGCGGCCAGAGCGCGGATACGCTGTACCCTGCACTCGGGGGTACACCCGGTGCATATCATGTCGAGGTTTTCCTTCCTCGCTTTGCAGTGAACGGCATGTTCCCCGCGCAAGCAGGCGGGAAGCAGGACCGCCCTGGCGCCGGTTTCGCGATACCGCCGAAGGAAGGAGCGATTCATCAACTCCGCGCCGAGCATGCTCAGATGATATTCTTCGCGTTTGCGATCGCAGAGCAGGTAGTCTTCACGATTGCGATGCGCCGGTGCGGAGTGCCTGCGCCAATCATTCACCCAGGCCGTGTATTCACCCAGGCGCCGCGCGGCGGAATCGAAAAACGAGTCGGCATACTGAAGAGCATTTTCCAAATGCCATTCGCGCTCGAAGGCGTCGAGAGCGGTCAGGTAGTCGATGATTGTATGGAGTCTGCGTACTTCCTCGCGATATTCCCCCGTCGCGTCCATCCAAAGGAGCAACTTGTGCAGCGAGAAAGCGCATGGGGTATGGTCGCCGTGGTCGGAGCTGTCACTCCCGCTCAGAAAACGCGATGCGAGCACGCCGCGCAGCGGATCTATCCACCGCTTCACCTTCGGGAAGCGACGACGCAGGCGATACAACCCGCACAGGACCGATGCCACCGGGAGCGGCACATGCTGCGCCCTACCGCCATACAAGCGCCACAGTACCCCGAGCGTGAGAATGTCATAGGTGTACTCCAGCTCGTTGCGCAGGGGCTCACGCTCTTCGGCAGCTATCCATTCCATGTAGCGTTCAAGCATGGCCTCGATCGTCTTCGCGCGCAATTGGAGCATCTCATCGGCGAGGATGGCGACATCACGGTAGTAGCGGTCCGAACTCCTGCCGACGCCGCGCAGGGAATACGTTACTGGTGCCTTCTCTTCTCTCTCTTCCGGTATCCTGAACATTTCAACCTCGTTCAAACAGCAACAACCGGTATACGGCAAGCACAGCCGGCTGTTTCATCGCTGGATGAGAAATTGGGCGTGAACAAGACCAAAAAACCGCGCGGAGCGCGGTTATGAACATTCTGACGGGGACGTACGCGATGGGGAATCAGGAATAATCGTCGTCGTCCTCTTCGTCCACATCGTCGTCCATGGTGTTGTTCACCTTGAAATCCGGATTGATGTAGCTGATAATCTCGCCGACACGCGCGGCCTCGGCATCGTCTCCCTGCTGTTGCCAGGCGAGGTAGAGATTGCGCCACATCCGTTCCAGGATATCCCGCGCGGAAACGGGAGCGAGCATTTCCGGCGTCAACTTGATGCCGGAGGAAGAAAGCATCAGGCGGCACTGGTCACGGGTGATGATGATACCGCTGTTGAACGCATCGACGAAGAACATGCGGGATCCATCGTCGTACTGCACGAGGAAATGCATGGGCATGCCGATGCCGTTCAGAATGAGACCAAGCCGCTTCCCCAGAAGAAGCATCAATACGGAGAGCGTAATGGGAATGCCCTTGCGATAGTCGATCACCTTGGTCAGGAAACTGTTGTTCGGATTGTAGTAGTCTTCACGATTGCCGAGAAAACCGAGATCGCTGAACAGGTAGCTCCGCATTTTCATGAAGGTGTCGAGTGGCGTCGCACGTGTACCGGCGAGAATATGAATATCGCCCGCCATCTCGTCGAGCCGCTGCTTATAGGTGGCGATGGTAACCTCGGGATGGCCGTACTTCGCAATCGCGAAGGCCCCTTCTTCAAGATCGATAGTCGTCTGGTTATCGGAATACCCCGTGAGACGGCTGAGCGCGTTTTTCTTGCGAATATCATTCACCAGATCATCCACCAGGCCGCGGTGGACATTGCCGTGGATCTCGGTGAGTTCCTTTAAGTCCGCGACACACCCCTCTCCCAGCTCCAGTATCCGATCACGCACGGCTTTCTGTACCGAGGCCTGCGGATCGTCGAGCAGAGAGTAGAGGGCAAATAATTCGCGCGAAGGGCTCATTTTGAGAGATACCTCTCCGTCAGTTTTTTCCGAAGGTAATTAAACGCTTCTCTGGGAGTATTGCAAATCCGAAACAGGGAGAGATCCTCGGGGCTGATGACGTGCAGGCGGGCGAGTTCGTGGAAATTCAGTACGCGTGTCCAGAAATCCTCTCCGTACAGCACGATGAACACATCCTTCTTCAGCTTCTGGGTCTGGACCAGGGTGAGGATTTCCATGAGCTCGTCCATGGTACCGAAACCTCCCGGAAAAACGACGAGCGCCTTTGAAGGATACACGAACCAGAACTTGCGCATAAAGAAGTAATGAAACTCGAAATTGAGTTCCGGTGGAATGTATCTGTTCGCGAATTGTTCGAAGGGCAGACTGATGTTGAGCCCTATGGACTTGGCACCTGCCGCGTGTGCGCCACGATTCGCGGCTTCCATGATGCCCGGTCCCCCACCGCTGCAGATAACAAAGCGCTGGCTATCCAACGTGAGCGACCATTCGGAGAGGAGACGCGCGAGCTCTACCGCATCTTCATAATAGCGGGAAAGTTCCACCAACACTTCCGCTCGCTGGAGCTGGTCGAGCAGGTGCTTGGGGGTTTTCTTTTTCCCGGAATTCCGTATCGCCTGCAGTGTATCGTCCTTCTCCAGCACGGCTTCTTCGCGCGAGCGCAGACGCGCGGATCCGAAAAACACGATGGTGTCACGCACACGTTGTTGCCGCAAACGCCGCTGAGGTTCGAGATATTCGGCGAGGATGCGGAGAATACGTGCATCAGGACTGTTGAGGAATTCGATATCCTTGTAGGCTTTTACGGGAGATTCGTGCATAAGGCGCTCGCTTCAGGTGAAAGGAAACCGTTGAAGGACTTCGCAAGGGCAGGGATCAGAATTCTCCGCCCGTCACGGGGATAATGTGGCCGGTAATGTACGACGCCGAAGTCGCCAGAAAAAGAGCCGCCTCGGCAACATCGCGCGGGGTGCCGTAGCGTTGCATCGGGAAGCGGTCGGCGGAAATGTGATCTCGCTCCTCTTCGCCGGGTATGAGGATCACGCCGGGCGCAATACCGTTGACGCGTACCCGGGGCGCGAGCGCCTTGGCCAGCGCCCGTGTCAGCATGACGGCGCCGGCCTTGGATACGTTGTAGGGGATGTGCCTTTTCCATGGCTCGAAGCCCCCGGCGGACAAAATATTGACGACATTGCCTCCGGCTGCGCGCAACAGCGGCAGCAGCGCCTGCGTCAGGAAAAACAGTGCCTTGGTATTCACATCCTGCGTGAAGTCCCACATCTCCTCGGTCACATCCTCGATTGTCGCTGCGGGAAAGACACCGGCGTTGTTCACAAGTACATCGAGACGATCCGTGAACGTGGCGGTTTCAGCGGCCATGCCCCGGATTTCTTCCACACGCCGAAGATCGCCACGAACGGTAAACACCCGCACATCCTTTTCCCGAAGCACACGTTCCGCTTCCGCCAGTCCGTCCAGCGACGCATGCGCATGAAGGATGATATCGTAACCCGCGTCGCCAAACGCGTAAGCCAATTGTCTGCCGAGACGGCGTCCGGATCCGGTGATGAGTGCTACAGGCAATGAGATGGACGATGAATGATGAACGATGTACGACTTAGGATTTTTCCGCTTCTGGCGGCACGATGTGCGATGTACGATGTATCTGTTTCTGGCGGATCACCTCCGAATGAAGATGTGAGCAACGATGCATGCAAGATACGGACTCCAGGCGCGTGGTGCCATGTTGGGTATTCGGATGGGTACAGAAAAGGGCCTCGCGTGAGGCCCTTTCCGATACGATCTGCGTCCTTTCCGATTATTGCCCGGGGGCCTGATCGGAAGGCGGGGGTGTTTGCTGCGCGGGTGCTTGCTGCGCGGGTGCTTGTTGCGCGGGGGCCTGTTGCGCGGGGGCCTGCATCTGCTCGGACTTCTGCACGGGCGACATGGGCGCATTCGGATTGCCACGCTGAATGATGCTCTCTTCCGTGCCTTCGGACGGGAGGAAGAACATGTTGAGCATGAAAATCAGAATGGTCATCGCGATGGCAAGGCCCCAGGTGGTCTTCGCAAGGATATCCGAAGCGTGTCGCACACCCAGCATGCTGCCGAAGCCGCCACCGGCACCGCCAAACGCGCTGGAAAGGCCGCCACCCTTGGGATTCTGCATCAGGATCGCGACCGTCATGACCGCGCCAATGAGAATGATCAACAGCATCAGGAACACGTACATAATTTCAATTCTCCAGTTTCATTCAATACGAAAATGAAATATACGGGCATACCACGAAAAAGGCAACAGGAAAAATCCGCATATCCGCATGCGCGAAAGACGTATACGCGAAAGACGTCTGATCACGGACATTCACTGCTTCGCATGGAGACCGCGGGATAGTGCTTCTCCGTACGAGACCGTCGTAGCGTTCTGCCGGATGCGCTTCGGGCTCGTCCTCAATAGCCGGTGCGCAAGTTCCGAGGAACCGACATTCACCGTGCGCTCACTTCAGTACGAGGAAGGTTCCCCCCGCCACACCCCTCGGTGTGATGACTCTGCAGAAGTACATGCCGCCGGAGAAGCGTTCCGTGTCGAGGGTCTGTCGCGGATTGCCGCCGTGTATGGACATGCGACACATCTCGCGTCCCGCGGCATCGGTGACGAGCAGCATACCCGCGTCCGAAGGCAGTAGTGCCGCTTCGATGGTGATGCGGTCATGGGTCGGGTTCGGCCACGCAGACAGCGTGAGCTGTCGCGGAAGCATCATCTCCTCTCCCGTGCCGAGGACGACGTTCGTGATCCGCGCCTGCCCGGCATGCACGACGCGGCGTTGCAACGGATCCTCGTGGTGATAGGAAACGAAGGCGACGAAACTGATCAGGTCATAGAGCCCGAAATTGTTGCGGTCCAAGATATGATGGAGGCCGCTGCTCCAGTTCCATCTGTACACTGTGCCGGTTTCGGGTGTCGCGGGTATGACGCCGCTCACACCCCAGGCACCCGTGGGTATCGCGCTGACAACATTGTGATGGGCGTACCCTATGATGGGATTTCCCGCGCCGCTATAAGGATGTCCCGGCGTACCGTTAAAATAGTTGACCTGATCATACCCTTTGCCCATTCCGACGATGCTATCCTCAATGACGAAGAGGTTCAGCCGAAAATCACCGGGCGACGGGATACGCGAAAACTCCACCTCGAGTGTGCAGTCTATTTGCCCCACTTCGGCATAGTAGGTGGAGGTGATGCGGATATCGCAGAATTGTTCGTCACCCAAACGCGCAGTGACGAGACTATCCCATTTGGATCGTATCGTACCGAGATTCGCATACGGCGCCACGTGCAGCGGAAACAAGGTGCGGTCAATGACTCCGCTCGGCGCAAAATTGACGAAGGCCGACGCCACGGTGGCACTGCCCGGCGCTGTCATGGAATCCACGCCGAATCCGGCATGATGCGTCACCCAGATCACGGAAGGATGGTCCTTCACGATCTGCGCGGCAATAATATCGCCATCCGGACAGAAACCGCATTGTGCCGTGGAAAATTCTTCCAGCAGCACCTGACGCGCTGATTGTGCATGCACTGTGCTGACGGCGAGGGTCAGCATGAACAATGTGAAAGCGGCAAGGAACAACGATTTTCGCACCATGTTCTCTCCTGAATAGTATGAGGGTAACATAGGTCGAATTTCACTTCCCCGCAATACCGGCTTATCGAGTCGCAGCGACCTGACGCTTCTCTGAATCCTCCGGATAATCCATCCCGGCTCCGTCATCGAACCCATTTCTCTCTATCGCGTGCATGTCGCAACGTACGTCCATACCAAAGCGAAAGGATACGCGCAAAGGGCGATGCGCCATGGAGCGAACGCGCCGGCGGCGGGACCGGTGACCGTGCGCAGGCGCGTCGCCGCCCGCTTCCCCGCCGCATGTGCGACGATGCGGGGTGCGCTACGACGGCTCGTTTCCCGCGGACGTCACTTGCGGGTATGCGGCCGATCGGGTGCCAATACGGAGGCGAGACAGTCATGGCACGGGGACTGTCATGGTGGCGCCTGTTACGGCAGGGGACGGCAAAATATGTTGCACAGCGGCGGAGTGCTGCGTAACTTGTTAAGTTTAGCATGAAACACGGCAAAATACATAGCATCGCCGTCTTCGGAGCGACAGGATCCATAGGGCAGAGCACCCTGGAGGTGGCACGACGTCATCCGGATATTTTTGACGTGCGCTATCTGTCCGGCAATCGCAATGTACCGCTGCTTTGCGAGATGGTGCGTGCGTTTCGTCCTGCGGCCACCGCTGTGGTGGATGCCGTCGCGTACCGTGAGGTGCAGGCAAACGTCGGACATCTCACCGAGGTTCTTGGGGGCGAGGAAGCGCTGGTGGAACTGGCCGCCCGTACGGACTACGACATCATGGTCAGCAGTCTGGTTGGCTCCGCCGGCCTGCTCCCCACCGTCACCGCGATACAGGGCGGGAAGCGCATTGCGCTGGCCAACAAGGAGACTCTGGTGGTTGCCGGCGAATACATCACCGCGCTCACACGCGCACATGGTGTTGACCTGCTGCCCATCGACAGCGAGCACAGCGCCATTATGCAATGCATTGTCGGTGAGCCCGCGCACAGCGTGTCGCGCATCATCCTCACCGCCAGCGGCGGTCCCTTCCGCGGCTGGGAAGCCGGACAACTCGACGCCGTCACTCCAGCCCAGGCGCTGCGGCATCCCAACTGGAGCATGGGTAACAAGATCACCATTGATTCCGCCACATTGATGAACAAGGGGCTTGAGGTGATTGAAGCCCATTGGCTTTTCGGAAAGCAGGTCTCGGACATATCCGTCGTTGTGCACCCGCAATCCATCATTCATTCGCTGGTGGAATTCTCCGATGGCTCGGTCAAGGCCCAACTTGGGGTTCCGGACATGAAGCTGCCGATTCTCTACGCATTGACTTACCCCGAAAGAATCCCGAGCACGCACGAGCGCCTCGACCTCGCCGCCATCGGTTCCCTCACCTTCGAGCAGCCGGATACAGATTCCTTCCCCTGCCTTCGGCTCGCCTACGAAGCGCTCGATCGCGGCGGAACGGCACCCGCTATTCTGAATGCGGCGAACGAAGTCGCGGTAGCCGCGTTTCTGGCAGGGACATTGAACTTCCGCGGGATTCCGGCGGTTATTGAAGAGTGTCTCGGGCTCCTCCCGATTTCCGGCGCGGAGCGTCTCGATGACATACTTGCAGCCGACACACGGGCACGGGAAACCGCGTCCCGCATTATCGCATCACACAGAGCTTTTCAGACAGCCAGGTAACGGCACTTTCCTATGGACGCACTCGGACAAATCCTCAGCCAGATATTTTATTTTATAATCATCATCGGGGTACTGGTACTCATTCACGAACTGGGCCATTTCCTCGCTGCGAAAGCCTTCGGTATGCGGGTCGAGCGTTTTTCCATCGGTTTCCCTCCACGCGCCTTTGGAAAACAGATCGGCGACACCGATTACTGCGTCTCGTGGCTGCCCATCGGCGGTTATGTGAAAATCTCCGGTATGGTAGACGAGAGTCTGGACACCGAGCAACTCGCGAAGGATCCGGAGCCCTGGGAGTTCCGTGCGAAGCCTGTATGGCAACGCATCATCGTCATAGTTGCCGGCGTCGTCATGAACATCCTTCTCGCGATCGCGATTTTCTGGGGCATCAATCTCACACAGGGCACACAGGTTCATAAAGTTACGACTATCGGCAACGTCCAAGCCGGATCCGTTGCCGAGAAATACGGACTGCTTGCCGGCGACCGCATCACCGCCATCAACAACAGAGGGATGAAGACCTGGGAAGACATTCGCGAGAGCGTCGTGTATGCACAACTCGCGGATGACCTGCGGATCCGTGTCGAACGTGCGGGCGGCGTACTCACGCTCGACATTCCGAACAAGGCCATCGCCCGCCTGGAATCGGGAGAGCTCGGAATCACACCCGAGGGCGCAACGACGTACATCGCCGCTGTCGAGCCCGGATTGCCCGCCTCCCGCGTCGGTCTCGCCGAAGGCGACGTCATCGTCAGCATCAATGGCGAGAACGTTTTTACCCCGACGGACGTCGTACGCATTATTGGTGCCAGTCCTCAAAAACCAGTCAAGATGATCTGGACCCGCGAAGGCAAACGCATGGCCTCTATGGTCACCCCGACGGAACACGGAAAAATCGGCATCATCCCGGTTCTCTCCATCGCGGGCCCGACCGAGGTGATGCATTACGGCGTCTTCGAAGCGCTGAGCGTGGGTGTGCGCGGACTTGTGCGCGTCACGGACATTTTCTTGACGAATATCTGGCACATCATCATCGGCGAAGCGAGTTTCAAGAACAGCATCGGCGGACCGGTTAAAATCGCGGAGATGGCCGCACAGTCAGCGGAAGCCGGGATATACAGTTTCCTGAGTCTCATGGCGCTGCTCAGCATCAGTCTCGCCATCATCAATATTTTCCCCATCCCCGCACTCGACGGTGGTCATCTCGTTTTTCTCATCTACGAGGGTCTCTTCCGCAGGGAAGTGCCCACGAAAATCAAGATCGCGCTGCAGCAGGTGGGCATGGTACTGCTCCTGGCGCTGATGCTCTTCGTGATTTACAACGACATTTTTTGAGAGTACGCCACAGGTATACAGAACGGCCGCCCGCGGGCGGCCGTTTCATTTTTCACACACGGGATACTCAGGCGCCGATAGCCGACTGGGCGTCATCAGCCTGGTTTTTCAGATAGTGCGAAAGCGCCATGAAGCCACCGATAATCTGTTCGTTCCTGACCTTCACACCTTCGACCACAGTCAATTCCTGCGGTGTGAAGTTCCACACTGCCTTGACGCCCGCTTTGACGGCGATGTCGGTAATCTCCTGCGCGGAGTCTTTCGGCACACAGAGAATGATGAGCTTGATACGATGCTTTTGAATCATCGAGGTGAGCCGGAAAACCGAGGTCACCTCTATCCCGCCGACAATGCTCCCGATTCTGTTGGGATCGTTGTCGAGTATGCCCACTATATCGAGACCGTATTGTCTAAAACCCGAGTAGGTGGCAAGGGCTGTCCCGAGATGTCCGGCGCCGATGACCAGCGCTTCCGTTCTCTCCAGGAGACCGAGAAATTCTTCTATTCTTCGCCGAAGCACGGCGATAGAATAGCCCTGGTTCTGCTTGCCACGAATTTTCAGATCGGCCATGTCCTTACGGACCAGGGTTTCATTGATCTCCAGGATCTCGGAAAGCTCGCGCGACGAGATGTACTCCCTCCCGAGCGCTTCGAAAGCACTGAGTATCTGATGGTAGCGCGGGAGGCGCCGAAATGCCGCTTTGGAAATTCTATCCATGGCCTGTCCTCTGTCTCAAGTCACGAAAATGCGGTTGCTTCATACGGAAATGCTGTCGCCTACTCCGCTGAAAGAAAAATTTCCCCAGCCAAACGAGAACATTTTCACGATCAAGATAGAGTAATTCGCGACACGATACAATATGCGCTGCGAAAAATATTCACAGCGTTTTCAGCGTGGGGCGGGACGCAATTCAAGACGAGCGGGCTGATCGGGGACGGGAACATCCGGGACAGAGATTATGCCGGAGGGTGAGGCCTGGACCCGGGTGCTGTACATGACTGATCCGCCGGTTTTTACGTCGCAGATGTACCAGCCCCCCTGCCGGACGACGAAGCGCTGAAGTCTCCGAGGCGTGATGGTGGCGGTGAGCGATCCGGTGGGTACATACAATGAATCCCGTAGTTCGATGACGGAACGACGAAGCCCCACAGACCAGAATTCCCGCGTGTCGATAACGGGTTCGAACCAATCCACAGAAACATTCATTGCGCCGCGCCGTGCGCTATCATCGGGGAGGCTGTTATCGGAGACTGCGCTGAACGCCGGCCAGCTTCGATTCGCGCGGTATCGGTATAATGCGGCCGCATCCTGCTGTGGAGACCAGAGGTAATTTCCGTTCGAATCATGATCGCGTTCATCCCAGAATGCGGCCACCCCGCTCGATGCGGAATCGGCCGTGCGAAGCACGGAAGCTAGCTGCTGCCAACCGACGACACTGTCTCTGCTGCCGCCGAAAAGACGGATATGCGGAAGCGCATCGGTGGTGAGCAGTCGAAGTTGCCGCGATGCATCCAGAGCTTCGTACACACGGGTTCCGTCAAACATGACAGGCTGGCGTTCCGGCCGCCCCCACAGTGCGTCGAACGCGTTACGCGCCCATTTGCCGCGCGGAGTTTCGGCGCTGTCGCGCACATCGAAACGCAGTCGTGGTATGGTCGCCATCGCCGCAGCGACGAGCCGTGGTTCCGCCAATGATGTAAAGAATGCGCCGCTGCCGCCCATCGAATTGCCGCTCAGATACACGCGTGTCGAGTCCAGAGGAAGCTCACGCAATGCCCAGCGAAGTGTCCACAATACTCGCCGCCGGGTGAAATCCGTGGCAACGGCACCTTGCGGCGGAGTACCCATGCGCCCGAATATATCGATACCAAGGTTGTAGCCGAACCAGAACGTGCTGCCCGCATGTCCCGGCAGGTGGTCGTCAAGAGAAAGAATGTACTCTTGCGGGTTCCCGCTGCCCGCGAGATGTGTCAGGAAGTGATCTCCACGTCCATGCATGCGCACAAGGAGGGGATGCTGTGGCGCTTTGCCATTCTTTCGCAACGCAAAATGAAAAGGCAAACAGGGGACGTTCGCCATGGCGGGGTACTGCGTGGCATCCACATTGGACACCCAGTGCACAAATATATCCACGGCCTTGCCGTCGCGGGTTATGCGATTCTGAAAGACCGGTCTGGGAGAGTCGGCGCGTTCACGCACACCGGAGGCCGTCGCATTGCGGCCGGGCCTGACTTGTCGCAACTCCCCTTTTCGATCCGTTGCCGTCACCGCGTAGTACCAGGTGCCGGATTGCGCGACCGTCATGACGAAGCATTCATCGTTTGCAGATAAGGTGCCGGCCGGTCCCGGGAATCGAAAGTACACGGGCGCACTGAGAATGGCACTGAGGCGCCTGTCGCGCGACTGTCCCGGCCGGATGGTGAACACCTGTTCCGCTCTGCTCAACGCGAGCGTCGTACGCAGGGGTTTGCGGGAGCGGTACACTGTGTAGTGCGCGGCGGAGGGTCCGACGGATTTCCACTTGAGAAAGGTCTGCCCCGCGGTATGATAGACGAACAGGCCGGTCACCTGCGCCGTCGCACTCATGCCGAAGGCGAGCAATGCAATGGCTGCGAGTATCAGTCGGAGAGGAGACAGGAGCCGCATTTGCGTGGAGAGCAGAATTCAGAATAGAGTTCGATCATGCCCTGCTGCGTCTTGGAATCGAATGGCACGGTACGGCCGAGCACGGGTGCGGTAATGCGCGTGATACGGTTCGGGGCCGCAGCCCTCATGGTAAAATACACCGCACGCGCACGTCGTGCCAATGAAGCGTTGTCGCGCAGCTCACTCAAGAGGTTCAGTACGGGCGAGAGCACGTTCATGGCGAGTTCGGTAACGCGTTCGGGGCCCGGAGATGCGGCCTCGCCTTCAACGCGGAACAGGGGGGCGAACACCCCGGCATCGCCCGTGAATGCTTGTGCAGCGGTATCGAGGTCGTTCCACCACTGGCCGGCGGACAGGCGCTCCGCCCAGGACGCAAGCCAGCGCAGGCGCGGGACCGCTCTGTTGGATGGCGTGATGGCGCTGTTCAACCAACTATCCTGCATAGCACACTGGGAGAGATCCTTTGTCTTCTTCTCCGCGGCGGCGGAAAGCATGCACGCGCGTCGTGACGGCGGTAAAGCGAGCGCCCCGGCCAGAGTGAGTACTCTCGCAGCGCGTTCCATCCTGTCCTGATTCCCTCCGTATCCCGCGCCGCGCGCAATGGCTTCCCAGACCGCCTGCCGCAACGCGCCCTCCTCCCCGAGTGCGGGTGACAGTTGATCGTAGCGGTACCGCATACGGGCGCATTTGCGCGTATACCTGCGCACGGCCGCGATCAGCAACATGACGTCGGCCAACGGATGCGCCACGGTGGCACCACGACCTGCGGCACAGACCATGGGATGGGCTTGGTGGAATTCCGCGCTCCAGGCCTCACGCAGCGGCATGGAAAGCTGGCCGGGGAGCAGAACCGTCGGCGGCAGCACGTCCGTTCGTGTGGGAGGATACAATGCGACATGAAGAATGACCTCGTCGTACAGCGTGTTGCGGTCATGCCCGTGCCGCCACCAGTCATCGGCGTCGGTGTGCACCTCCACGGCCCCTCGGAAGAGACGACCGTCCAGAATGATTTCCGCACCGAGAAAATCAGGACCATCATGCTGATTCTGCGTGCCGGGGCAGAGCACGCGCAGTTCTCTCCCGTCCATAGTGCGCAGCACACACTCGGGAGTGGCGACCCGCAGCCACAGCGCGACAGTGTGTCGCTCGGGGATGCGCGGATTGCGCCGCGGCTCGGCAACAGCACGGAAAATTGACGTGGTGGAGAGCGCCGCGATGGTATTGGTGTTCGAAAGCACAGTCAGATGTTCCCTTGTGTGAAAAAAACAACCCCCACCCTGCCCGGGTTGGTTCCCGGCTAGCCGCGCAACGCGGAAATATACTGACGGTAATTTCCGGATTTGAAGATGGCGGAACCCGAAACAAGAATATCCGCGCCCGCGTGCAGCACATCGGGGGCCGTCGCTGTGGTTATTCCGCCGTCCACCTCGATGCGGAGGTGTTTCAGGCCGAGTTCGTCGGCCATACGCCGCAGTTCGGTGATTTTTGCCAGAGACCGCGGGATGAACGACTGCCCTCCAAAGCCAGGATTCACCGACATGACAAGCACCATCTCCACATCGTTGAGAATATCCGCAAGCAGAGAGACCGGAGTCGCGGGATTGATGCTCACACCTGCAGGCAGACCGAGATCGTGAATACGCTGTATGGTCCTGTGCAGATGGGGACAGGTTTCCCAATGGACAGTGAGTATATCGGCACCGGCACGTGCAAAATCCTGCAGATAGCGATCCGGCTCTTCAATCATCAGATGCACGTCCAGCGGTACGGTGGCGTGACGTTTGATCGCTTCGACGATGAGCGGACCAATGGTCAGGTTCGGCACGAAACGGCCATCCATGACATCGACATGCAACAGGTCGGCGCCGGCGGCTTCGACAGCCTTCACTTCATCGGCGAGCCGGGCGAAATCACAGGAGAGCAGCGATGGCGCAATCAGCGGGCTTTGTCGGGGAATTTCCTTCACTTCTCCTCCTTCAAGCGTATGAAGGTCAATTTATCCATGGGTTTTCCGGATCGGAGCGCGAATTCCTCTATGGGGATCAATTGCTGCATTCCCGTTGCATGGAGACCGAAGACGACGATGCGCAGCGTATCGTCGCTCAGGACCATCCGGTAGGAATTGTAGAGCGAGTCTCCGCCCTCCGGCAGTGTGGTTACGACAACAGTATCCGCAGTGACTGTGTAATTGCACTCACCTTCATCGGGATAGCCCTCCTGTCCCAGCCAGGCTTTGCCGGCGTTATCGAAGCGAATGAGATTACCGTCGCCGTTTTTCCACTTTCCCTCGACACCAGGTTCCTGGGAACACGCCGCGAGCAGAGAGGAAAAACAAAGGAGAAAGAAAATGATGCGTTTCATGGCAGTGATGATGAGGCGATTGTTGATACACCATCGGCGAAGCTTCGAACCGCCGCGGCAATAGCGTCGAGATCGATCATGGATATGCATTCAAGATTGTAGGGACAAGTGCGTTTCCAGCAGGGAGCGCAGTCGAGCCCATGGGGGATAAATTTTTCACCACGATCATAGAGGTCAATTTCGCTCCAGCAGCTCAGTCCGAACCAGGCGAGAACGTGCTTTTTCAGTCCGATAGCGAGGTGCATACCAAAGCTGTCGCCCGTGATCACCACATCCGCAAGAGCTTCGTACACGATGCCCGCACGCAGTCCTTCGCGCGTGGGTGTCGGTACGAGGCGGCCGGAGTGCACGAGTGGCTGCAGCTGTGCCGCGATGTCATCATTCCGCTGCGTGTCCTCGGGACCGCCGAGCAAGAGGAATACCAGTCGGTCATCGGAAGCCAGGCGCTCGATCAGCTCGACATGCTGGGGTACGGTCATTTTTTTGTTGGGAAATAATTCGGAACAGCCGGTGTTGAATCCGACGGCCAACTTCCCCACGGGTACCCATCGGGCGCGGAGCTCCCTGACTCTGTCCTGCTCCGACGCTGTCAGTTCCAGTATGTATTCATCGCGCCGATAATCGAGTTTCCAGGTCGCGGCGAGAATGTCCTGACCACTCCGCTGATTCACACGAAATTTCAGGTGATCGTCCAGTCCCAGGCGGAAATTGTACTCCGCCTCGGGATTCGCGGGCACGATCTGTCCACGTTTTGAGATGGTAAAACCCCGGAGTTCATCGGTCCAGAGCGATGAGGCGAAGGCGCAGGCATCCAGCGATTTGTCGGCATTCAGCACCACATCGAAAAATTGCTGCTGCAAAATGAGGCGGTCCACGTCGTTCCACACGAACACGCGATCCACGAGCGGATTGGCGTGCAGCAACGCTGCTGCGTTGGAGCGCGTTATCCAGAACACCTGGCTGATGGGCCACGCTCGCTTGATTCCGGCGAGTTGCGCCGTGGTCATAACGACGTCGCCCATCGCGTCGAGATTAATGATCAGGATACGTGTACCGATGGGGTCGCATCGCATGCAGTGTTCACTGCAATCCACGCCCGGAAAACAGGGCTTGTATCCGTTGAAATGCTTGCAATCGACACCGTTGACATCAAAATTCATGGGGTTTCTTCACTGTTCCGCTATCCTAATGTACGGAATCCGGAGGAGATTGCGAGAAAGAGTGCTGTCCCGATACGCCGGACTCAAGTGAGCATATTGTTCAGGGACGCAAAACCTGATTGTGCGGCAGATGCGGCAAGGCCGCTCAAGTGAAGGTCCGGCACCGCGGCATGATTCACTTTTCACTTTCCCATGGCGCGTCCACGTCCCCGCTCCGTGCGACGCGCCGGACGATTTCACACCACCGTCATCACGAGGTACACGGAATAGAGGAAGAACACGAGCAGCAGCAATGCGCCTTCGAGGCGATTCAACCGTTTGGCCTTATGGAAACCGAAGACAAGGACGAACAGGAAACCCGTGACGGCGGTCATGATCGGAAAGTCGCGTGTGAGCAAGTCGGCGGGGAGTTCCATAGGCGAGATACTTCCGGCTAAACCGACAACCATGAGGGTATTGAAGAGATTTGATCCGATGATGTTGCCGAAAGCGATATCATGCTCGTTTTTCCGGACTGCCACGACCGACGAAGCCAACTCCGGCAGCGATGTCCCCAGTGCGATGACCGTCAGGCCGATCACGAGATCGTCCACGCCGAGTACTGTTGCGATTTCGACTGCGCCCCATACGATGAAGCGCGAACTTCCGATCAATAACAGCAATCCCGCGATGGACCAGAACAGCGCCTTCCGGAGCGGCATGATGTCTCCTGCCAACTCGCTGAGAACCTCTGCCGCGAGATGATCTGATTTTTGCCTGGAATTCTGCCACGTCATCCATCCCATCAATACAGCGAAGACCACGATGAGAATGATGCTATCCAGCCTTGTAAGGTCTCCGTTATAGAGCAGCACACCTGTCAGCGCCGTGACGCCAAGCAGCAGCGGTAACTCAAGGCGGACAATGCTGGATGCAACCGTGATCGGGCGCAGCAGAGCCGTGACGCCAAGGATGAGGGCGATGTTCGTGATGTTGGAACCGTAGGCATTCCCGAGCGCTATGCCGGGATTTCCATCCAGAGCGGCAAAAAGCGACACCACCATTTCCGGGGCCGAGGTGCCGAAACCGACGATCACCATTCCAATGAGCAACGGCGACATACCGAGATGTTTTGCGGAGGCTGCAGCGCCATCCACAAAACGGTCCGCGCTCCAAACGAGGACGATGAGTCCAAGTACGAGCGCGGCGACAGCGAAAACGAGTATATGTTCTTCCATGGTACGTAGTATTGAATCATCCGTCCGGACTCCCGGTAGCACGGTTTGCCCGTGTCTGTTCGGATGCATCCCTACTAACATACAACGACGACAGGAAATTCCGCAGCGTGTCCGCTGCGACCGCTGTGTCGGTCGTGCCGGATCACGCGTCGCGTGAATTGCCCGTTCCCCGATCGCGTCGGCCTACGCACCCATGCATCCGTCCGGAGCTGTGAGCACCACGCCCGTAACTGCTTTCCGCTCCCCCGACGAATTGTTCACGCTGTAGTGTAACTTTACGTCGATTGTTTCGTATACGGGTGTCTTCTTTACCTGGAGTACCCTGTTATGAAGCACCTGTCGAAACTGTTTTGGCTGCCGGCGATGGTGTTCGCATTGTTCGCCTCATGCAGCGACCTCATTCCCGACTACCCGGTCACACCGGACGCAGGGAGCTACACCCTTTCCACGCGGTATTCGCATATCCGGAGCTATCCCGGCGGTGGAGGGGTGTTTACCGTCTTCATTGAACCGCACTCCGACTTTCGCGGCGACGTTGCGCTGACGCTGCAGGCGAATCCCCTTCTGCACGCCACGCTCAGCAGACGCTCGCTCGATGCGCGTCACCGTGTGACGGAGATACTCCTTGCCCCGGAACCCGGGATCTCTCTCGACAGCACGGTGATCATGCTGCAGGCCACGCACCGCGACAGCAGTGCCTGGCTACCGCTTCGCATCACTATGTATCCGTGGTCGCACTCCGAAGCAGGTCCGGAAACTGATCTGCTCCGCGTCTTCCTCGACTGGCAGCAGAACAATCATCCGGAGCTCGTCACTCCGTCCGATCCTTCGGTGTTCCGGCGTTTTATCACCTATCCCGAGCATCTCGTCGTCGAGCACTGGAGTTTCGTCGGCGCCGGCTGGGACGTTCGTCTCTGCCGCCATGTGATGATACCGCCCCACGACTGGTCCATGGTGCTCTTCCGCCCGCTGCATACGCTCACACCCGTCCTTGCGGCGCGACGCGACACACAAGGCAACATCGTCGAGATCCCGGTATCAGAGTATCCGGTGCTTTACGGTTATTGACTGAAGTGAGCGGGGAGCGGAGAGAAGGGCCGATCGGGCCGAATACTGGCGCGGGAAGCGGAGAGCGAAGAACGAAGAGCAAAGAGCACGTCACTGTGTTACGGCTGTGGGTGCAACGAACGATACCCGCCGCCTGGCTCCGACCGTCCCGCAACGATAGGCGCTCGTGGTCATTCGCAAGCCGGGAGTATGTCTTGTACGGATCTCCTTGTCTTTTTCGGACATGCTCTCTGCGCTCTGCGTTCCTTCGCTTGCTCACTTCGTGAAGCGGCCGAACATTTCCACGACTTCCCAGCTGTCCTGGCACAGATCGCGGAGTTCCTCCACCAGTTTCAGGATTTCGTTGTCGCAACAGATGACGTTGACGTTGGGCGTCACTCCTTCCGGAAAATCGAGCGACAGACCGTCCTGCGTGAAACACTCCTCGATTTCATCTATGGCGAGCTGCAGATTGAGATCGATGAACTCATGCACATGCGCCGGTGTGACCGCGGGATGGGGTTCGCGCAGCATATGATCGCGCATCGCCATACGCAGCGCGTCTACCGCCATGCACACCTGGGTGAAGTCAAAGCCCTGCCGCTTGCGGTCGCGCGCAAGCAGGCGTGCGTAGTGCCGCACCGGCATACGATCGCGCGTACGGATCGCCGTCGCGAGAATTTCGAATGACAGCGCGACATACAGGCGCAACGTCTCATCTGTCATCCTGTCGTAGTCGTGACGCTGCGATCGCGCCTGCTGCGCGCGTATCGTTGAGACCACCTCATTGACGATGGCGTCCCTGCGGCGCCGCAGCCGGTTATACAGAATGAAATTCGGACGTCGGGCCGCATGGACGAAGGCCGCCTCATTGCGCTGCCGCCAGATTTCGGGGTGCGTTTTCATATTCTCGATCAGGATCAGCAGACGCCGTGTCAAATCGTAGCGTGGCGTCGGAGCCCAACCAAGATTCTGTTGCGTACGGGACGCGTCAACCCGAAGCTCGCAGTCCACATAGCGCATCATCCAGAGACGCTCGAAAGGCGGCGCACCCAACGCATCCATCACCCATTGCCGCAGCGCGATGAACGGAAATGCCAGCATCCGCGGGATGTGGATGGCGCGCCGCTCGGCACCGAAAAGAAAGCGTGTCGCCGCTTTGTACATGTCGATATGCGACGTGACATGTGAAGGGGAAGCGTTGTAAATCGCAAACGGTGGCAGGGTCTCCGCGCGCTCGATCACGCGGAAGATCAGGGTGATGAGATCTTTGATATGCAGATACGGAACCGCGCTGCGTCCGCGCCCACCCAGCATGGAGGCATTCCAGGCCGAGGACAGCCAGGTACGCAGAAAGGCGTACACGGGAGGATATTCGCACCAATCGCTATAGAGAGCCGCGAAGCGCAGGACGCTGCGCGAGAAGTTTCCGGGATACTCACGAATCAGAGTTTCAGCCTCGCGTTTGCTGGCGGCGTACGGGAAGTCCGCGTCGGGCGCCGTGTCTTCGGTGATGGAGGCACCGTCCGCGGGAAAGCGGCAGGCCGCAAGCGAACTGCTGTAGATGAACTGCCTGACACCCAACTCTGCCGCGAGGTCCAGCACATTCTGCGTGCCGCGAACATTCGTCCGCTCATACTCGGGATTGGGCTTGTAGGTGAAATCGTAGAATCCCGCGAGATGCAGCATGGTCGTGGCACCGCCATGCTCGTTGATGCAGCGTGCCACGTCGAGCAGTGCGTCGCGATGCGCGATGTCCACCTGCGTCCAGCGCTGATGATCCATGCGCGGAATCCCGGCCTCGAACTGAGAACGGCGCGCGAGACAGAACAGACGGAACTTGCCGTTTGCCGCCTCCAGCACATGCCGCCCCACGAAACCGGATGCTCCCGTTACGACGAGACCCGGGAGCGCCATATTGAAGTCTTCAGCCGCCATGATGTTGTTTCTCCTTCATCCATAGCACGAACACCGCGACAGCCATCAGTGCATCCCCGACACCGGATGCCCCTACCAGCCAGATCGCTTCAACACCCGCATAATACACGATCAGAAACAACGCGGCGACGCTTTTCACAAGAATGGTGAGTCGAATGAGCGTCTCGCGTGCGGCACCCAGGCGTGAGGCCATGACGTACAGAACGGCCATGAGGATGTGAAACACTCCTCCCTGGGCAGGGAAAAAGGTTTGCTGTACTTCACCCCAGCCACCCCAGCGCAGCAGGAAATCGGGCTGCGCAAGCAGACCGATGCCTGTGAGGGAGGAATGCAGCGCCATCAGCAGCAGTGCGAGGCGCAACAGGTTTCGTTCAGGTTGCACGGTGTCGTCCAAAGACGTTACCCCAACCGCGACCACCGCCTCTGCGACGGCCACTCGGGCGACTTCCCGGCAACCCTTGACCACGGCCCCGACCCCGGGGCCACGCCGTGAGAACAGCGGCCGTCTGCTCTCGATCGTCGTTCGCGGATACATCCACATCCCGGGGATTGCAGCGACCTCGCCGTCCTCCGGTCATCGGACCACGTCCTGCGGGTCCTGTTCCATCAAATCCAGGCATGGTAACCTCCGTTATCTGATCAGTTCGTTCGCGTATCCACCGGAAATCCGTTTCCCGGTGCCATGTCATAGTGTTGGATTCTCGTGTGTATATGCTTGCCAGGCCTCGGCGACGGTACGCTGAGCGGCGAGCGGGAAGCATAGAATTCCCGCTGCCGCGAGAGCGTCAGCGGCTTTTGGACCGACGCGGTTCGCGAGCAACGTATGTATTCCAAGATTCACCAGCAGTTGCACGGCACCGATGCCCGCGCCGTGGTCCGCGTCTCCATGCGATGCGTTCTGTACGAAGCGCGTCGCGCCACTATCATTGTCGACGAGCAAAAAGCCTTTCGCGCGCCCAAAACGGTCGTCCACTTCAGCATCCCATCCTTCTCCTCGCGCGGGAATTGCAATAGTCATGCTACGGCTCCGTTTTTCCGTAATACCGTCCACATTTCACGAAACACGTTCTCCATCCCTGTATCTCCGATTTCCGCCACGGTGCGTCCCTGACGCAGCGACTCGGGAAACACCGGGGACCAGGGGAACTCCGCAATCACGGGTATCCCCTCGCACGCACAGCGCGTGCGGATGTCCGCGCGGCTCACGTCGTCGAGATCGGCTTTGTTGATGACGCAAGCGGCGGGTATTCCAAACCGCCTGCGCAGGTCGAGCAGTCGCGCCAGATCGTGCGCCCCCGCCGCGCCCGCCTCGGCCACGAACAGCAGCATATCCGCTCCGGTCATCGCCGCGATCGCCGGGCAGCCCAGTCCGGGCGGACCATCGACCAGCACCGTGTCGATACCCGTGGCGAGAGCTGTTTCCGTTGCGAGCTGTCTGACGCGTGTGACCAGTTTGCCGCTGTTTTCCTGTCCGATACATAAGCGCGCGTGCACCATGGGCTGATGGAAGCGGCTGCGGCCTTCGTATGTATATCCCGTCATGCGCGGCGTCATAGTGATCAGGTGATCCTGACAAATGTTCGCACAAACACCGCAGCCCTCACACGACGCCATATCCACCTGATACTGGCCATGCCGCAGCGTGATGGCATGGTAGACGCAGGCGGAGACGCAGATACCACAGAGAGAGCAGCCCCTTGAGTCGAATGACGGCACAGCGCCAGCCATGAAGCGCTGCTCCCGGTCGTTTTCCGGCCGCAACAGCAGGTGCAAATTCGCGGCGTCCACGTCGCAGTCCGCCACCACCAGGGGCGTGTCGGCGCACGATGCGAGCGTCGCGGTTATTGTGGTTTTTCCGGTGCCGCCCTTTCCGCTCATGACCACGACGTTTCTCATGCGTGTACCTCTCCGAAGGCGCCCGTACGTTCCAGAATGTCGAGAAACAAAGGCGCCGACCACGGCACGGCGCGTGGAAGCAGCCATCCGTGGGCGCAGGCCCGCGCGATGTCCTCGCTCTGCGGAATACTCGCCAGCAGCGGAATGTTTTCCGCCCGGCAATAGCGCTGCACCGAATCGTCGTGCGGCACCGCTTTGTTGAGCACCACGGCAACCTGCTGCCGGAATTCGCGAAGGGTACGCACCGTGAGGTCCAGGTCGTGCAACCCGAAGGGGGTGGGTTCGGTCACCAGTATGGTACAATCCGCGCCGCGCACCGCTTCCACCGCGGCACAGCCGCACCCCGGAGGCGCGTCGATGACGGTGACATCCGCAGCCATTGCCGCAGCGGCCGAAGCGGCGGTATCGACAGGAGCGGAGAGCGTTCCCGCTCGCGACTTCACCTCGCGGATGAGCGCCGGCGCTTCCGTGGCTCCCACATCGAGCCGGCCGGTGAGCACGGTCAGCTGCCGGAGAGCGCGCTGTTCCACCACACCGATGCGCTTTGCATCGTCCACCACGGCGCCCATCGGACAGAGCACGACACAACCGCGACAGCTTTTACACAATTCCGGGAATACGACGACCTGATCGGGAAGCACCAGGAGCGCATGGAACGCACAGATCTTCTGACAGAGTCCGCAGTGATTGCAGAATTCTTCCTCGATCCGCGGCTGCATCACCGTCACTTCCCCGATTGTGGTACACGGTGCATCGAGGAAAAGATGGGCGTTGGGTTCCTCCACATCGAGATCGAGCAGCAGCGTCGGATGTTCACGCGCCAGCGTGACGGCGAGCGAAGTCGCCAACATCGTCTTCCCCACGCCGCCTTTTCCGCTCGCCACCGCTATGGTCATGCCCGCCTCCCTCTTCCCCGCCCCTGAGCGCCGATGGAAGTCGCGGCGCCGCGACGCCGACCATGCAGCACCACATGCGAGAGGTCCACCACGCGCCCGGAGCCGCACACCCGGCAGGAATTCTCCTGACTGTCCGTGCCCGCGCTTTCCTCGACTTCCTGCACGACTTCGTCGCCACAGTCCGTACAGCGTTGCAGCGATTGCACGAAATCGACGTCCCCCCCTTCGATGCGCAATTCGCGGCCTTCGATAATGCAGGCCGCCACTTTCGCGTGCGCCGCTTCGATCAACCGTGAGAACGTGGGACGCGAGATGCCCATGCGCGCGGCGGCGGCCAGATGGTCCATGCCTTCATGATCGGCGAGCCGTATGGCCTCGAACTCATCCACGGTAAGAATGACCTGTTGCAGCAGATGACGCGGCACGCCCATCGGCTTGAAGGTGAGGTAACGCGGCGGTAGCAGGATACGGCGAGGGATACGGGGACGTGGCACGAAATCTCCGGATTGTTTGCATTGTTGTCGCGCGGCTGCCGACTCGTCATCCACCGGCGAGAGAGGCTGTAGCATTTTCAGTGCAACAGGTCGGGATGACGTGTCGTTATGCACGTATGTTCATAACGACAACGGCAATATAATGCACATATGTTCATAATGCAAGAGCGTGCTCCATGTATCCGCGCCCTTGTTCGCACGTGCCTGTTCCATCGGGCGGACCTCAGGCGAAGCGCCGGATTCCGCGATGTCGCCCACGGCGTCAAGCACTTCGAGTGGAGCGCGAATGCGCGGCATATGGCGCGAGAAATCGCCTTGTCTCTCAACGATACGCACGCTATATTGATAGATTCGGGGTGTAGCGTAGCCCGGTATCGCGCCTGCTTTGGGAGCAGGAGGTCGTCGGTTCAAATCCGGCCACCCCGACGAAGTACTTGATTTACAACACCTTAGTAAAAATCACGGTACGTTTACGCGACGTTTATTGCAGCCCGCACCCTCACCCTGTGCGGGCTGTTGCTTTACCTTGTCATGGGTTTGCAGGGATTGTGGGGGTATTTTTTGCAGTTCGTCGGGTGCAGGGCGGGATTGTCGCAGTACCCGGGACATATTTCGTGAGGGCGCAATCAGCGTCAGGATTCGTCATACGAAAATTGATACGCAATCGGTGAGTTAGAACTATGAATATGGAGCGCATACCAGACCGAGGTCGTCTCGTCCTTTTTTGTGTTGTCCCCAGAACAATAAGCTGGGAGACTCAAAGCGGAGCTTCGCTCCCGGTACATGGGATCGCGGTTCATATCCTGAGCGGATCTACCAAGCCCGCTCATTGATCAAATCCATCAATATCCCGGTCATACCGGTATAGCCAAGGCGAAATAGTCTGATCATCCCATTGCGCATTGACGCATGCCCGGTTTTGTAAACGGTGCCCTACGCTACAATCCCTCGTTCATTTGGGTTGGAAATGTGGCATGGCCCGTCGCATGAATTCATCAAATAGCGGCACAGTAAATGCCATATCGCCATGCTCGGGGCTGTATATCATTCCTTTCTTAATAAGATTGGCGCGCACCGGCCCCAAAGTTGTGATCTTCGCACCCAGCGTGCCGGCGATATCAGCCGTGCGATACGGCCCGGCTCCAAGCTCGGCCATAGCACGCAGATAATCTTTCTCGCGTGGTGTCAGGCGGTCAAAGCGGACACGGAAGAAATTCTGATCCAACCGTTCCCTTACCGTGCCGCTTGCTTCCTGCGCGACCTGCAGGGTGATCGGAGAAGTCGTCGCATGATTCCACACCTGATACCCCCACTCTTGAATGAAATATGGATAACCTCTGGTCATATTGAGTATTTCTTTCAACGCGTCGACTTCAAACTCCACACCTTCGGCTTTCACCGGATCCTGTAACGCTTTGATGGCATCGACGTCGGACAATGCCCCGATTTCGGGAAAACTAAAAAGTCGCTCGGCATACGATTTTGACTCACCAGCCAGTCCAGGTAGAATCGGCAAGCCGGCACCGATCAGGACCACTGGCAGGCGTTGTTGCTGCATTCTATGCATCGCCATAATCAAAGCGCTCAATTCCGCTTTGGTGAAGTACTGGATTTCGTCTATCAGGACAGCCACCGCAACACCGCGTTCCTCTGCAGCCTCACCAACAGCCACAAATAGATTGGGAAGATCAACTTCCAGATCCCCACTGTCTGCCACTCCCCTTTCCGGGTCGATATCAATGCTGAATTCAAAGTCGCCATACGAGACTTTGATTGCTCCGAGAAAGCTCTTCAGCACCCCGATTCCCCGCCGCACCTTGTCACCCACGGCTTTGATCCGGTCAAGTTCCAACAGCAGTCGGCGCAGGTAGGGCGCGAGGAGTATAGCCAGACGCTTGTCTTCGTGAGCCTCGATCAGTATCGTGTGGAACTCCCTGTCCTTCGCGAGACGATCTATTTCAAGCAGTAAAACCGTCTTGCCTACCCCTCGCAATCCGGTCAACAGGATGCTCTTTTCCGGGCGCTTCAGTCTGATCCGACCTAGCAAGACCACGGCCTGCTCCAACACAGAGTCACGACCTGCCAACTCAGGCGGGGGGTGATCCCGCTCCCGGCGAAAATGGATTCCTGATTTTGTCCATGAGCGTTTTCTGGATTATAACAATTTATTCGTGATTATACGGTCTGGGCCGTATAAATTAATAAACTTCAAAAAACCATCCTCGTCCTTCCAGTGAGAATTATCAACACCGGGGCTTGCTTGAGTACGCGGGTCGTGTCCCTCGGTTGCTACAAGCTGGCCGGTGTAGTGCAGGTCACCATCAGCATGTTGACCCTGGTGATATGTTCGGGGGGGGGATCAAGCTGTCTACCGAACTCAAAGTCGGGCAAGCTCTCGTTCTTGATGGAAGCAGGAGGAGAGAAAGGAACTGATTTGACTGCCGCTGTGACGTACAGATTTGCCTCGCTCCACGTCGGCACAATGGTACTCAATTGCGGGAACGTGGTCACGTTGCCGTCGCTTATACAGATGCGTTTCATGTGCAAGAGTCGAAATTTAATTCCGGCCACCCCGACAGTGAAAGATCCAGTGATGGGCCTTTTTTCATTGCGGTTCTTGCGATGCCGGCGCCGAGCCGGGCATCATTCGCACGTCGCCGGTGTTAAGCATCATTGTGGCATCTGCGCGGACCGTGCGAATGGTTCTCCTCGATGCGTTTTCCGTGAATCTCTCAGGTACATTCATGCTGACCTTCGGAATTGTGATCACCATCATCGCGGGAGTTGTGACCTTCATGCATACAGTGGACGACTTTGGAGCCCCGCCTTCGCTGGAGGAGCTGAAGCGCTACGCGGGATCGGCGCAGTTGCGCAACGGCCGCTTCGCGAATCCGGGCGGCGCGGATGTGCAAATGGATCTCAACAAGGGTCTGCAGGCACTGCGGGAAATGCTGACCGCCAAGGATACACGCCCCTCGCAACCCCTTCCTACGGGCTTCGACGTGGAAAGCGATATCGCGGTACCCGGCTCCGGCGAATTCGCCGTCACCTGGTTCGGACACTCGGCGGTGTTGCTGGAGCTGGACGGCCGCCGCCTGCTCATCGATCCGATGCTCGGTCCCGCCGCCTCACCCGTTCCGATGTTTTTCGGCAAGCGCTTCGCTCTCGAGCAGCCGATCAACATCGACCGCATCCCGTCCGTAGACGCCGTGCTTATTTCCCACGATCATTATGACCATCTGGACAAATACAGCATACTCGCGCTGGCGTCGCGGGTGGGACATTTCTATGTACCTCTAGGCGTGGGCGCTCACCTGCTGCTGTGGGGTGTGCCGCAAGAGAAGATCACGGAAATGGACTGGTGGGATGAAGCCGAGGTCAAAGGTCTGCGCATCGCGGCAACGCCGGCGCAGCATTTTTCGGGACGTGGAATGACGGACCGCAACCGCACCTTATGGGTATCCTGGGTGATTCAGGGCGGCGCAAGCATCTACTTCAGCGGCGACAGCGGGTACGGAGAACATTTCGCCCGCATCGGCGAGCGCTATGGTCCCTTCGACTTCACGATGATGGAATGCGGGCAGTACAACGAAAAATGGCAACCCATACACTGCCTGCCCGAGGAGAGCGTACAGGCGCACCTGGATCTTCGCGGCGCGGTAATGATGCCCATTCATTGGGGCGCCTTTACGCTGGCGCCGCATCGCTGGACGGAGCCGCTTGAGCGCGTCCGTATCGCCGCGGCGACGCAGTCCGTGCGTCTGGCGGTGCCCATGATCGGCGAGCGATTCATTCCGTCGCGCGCCGTGCCGTTTTGGGATCCTGCGCGGTAATGTTGGCGAGTACACGGTTACGGAGCAATTAGATTGCTGAACTGTCGCATCACTCGCGCGGGTGATGCAACGGCATTTCGACTACCCGCTATTTGAACGAGTCAATGTAGAAGGTACGTCGACGTGTGTATCCCGTAGAAGAATACGGGTCCGCCCATATGGACAACAGACGAGGAGAGACGATTGTGTGTCAAGTAATGGAACACTAATGGGGCATTTCAGTGTGCCTTGTGAACCGAGGCAAGGATTCGTACGTTTGTGAATGGAAATGGAAATAGATGGAACCATTATTCGCTTCGAAGACGGCACTGAAATCAAGATCCATTCCCATGCCGCATCGAGAATGCGCGAACGGCGCATTTGTGCAGAAGAAGTCGCAGAGGTTTTCCTTTCTTTTCAGTCCAAATATCCAGATGCCGATCATCCGGACAGATTCAGCCTGATTGGTACGACAGTTGGCAATCGAGTCATCAGGCTTGTATTCAAGGAATCCAACCCGCTTCTTCTCATCACAGTAATCGACGTGAGAGGACAATACAATGAAACAACACACTAACTTCCCGGAATTCACCATCGATACAGAACTGAGCATCGCGTATCTACGTCTTTCAGACCGGCGCGTGGTCCGACAGGAAGTTCTCGAAGCCGAAACGGTGATTGCGGACATTGATGACAACGGCGGTATTGTTGGTGTGGAAATATTGAGTCTTACGCGGTTCAGCCGTCTTATGCACAACGCTGGGTATCGATTCCCGAAGCAATACAACGCGCAAATCCTCTCCGCAACCTTGCTTCCATTGTTGTGGCGTTCGCGCACAACAGCATGAAAAGGTCTGAACGAAGGAAGAGGTAGGTCGATCATCTAAGATGGGAGTATCATGGTGATTCAGTCACAAACCGCGTCATCCAACGCACCCATTAATCAAATAGCATATACACCTTTTCACATCTGCATCCCGTATCCGTAGCCGCTCGGGGTGGCCTCGCACCTGCTGCTGTGGGGTGTGCCGCAAGAGAAGATCACGGAAATGGACTGGTGGGATGAAGCCGAGGTCAAAGGTCTGCGCATCGCGGCAACGCCGGCGCAGCATTTTTCGGGACGTGGAATGACGGACCGCAACCGCACGCTGTGGGCGTCCTCGGTGATTCAGGGCGGAGGCGCGAGCATATACTTCAGCGGCGACAGCGGGTATGGGGAGCATTTCGCCCGCATCGGCGAGCGCTATGGTCCCTTCGATTTCACCATGATGGAATGCGGTCAGTATAACGAAAAATGGCAACCCATACACTGCCTGTCCGAGGAGAGCGTTCAGGCGCATCGGGATCTTCGCGGCGCGGTAATGATGCCCATTCACTGGGGCGCCTTTACGCTGGCGCCGCATCGCTGGACGGAGCCCGTGGAGCGCGTGCGCACTGCCGCTGCGGCACAATCCGTGCGTCTGGCGGTGCCCATGATCGGACAACGTTTTATTCCCGCGCACTCGCTGCCTGCCTGGGACCCGGCCCGATAACAGAGTTGCACACAATCGAAGCAGCGAGGATGTCGGCGAAAACAACTGCCTCGCCTCTTCCCTCTTCTCTCACGCGGGCATTCCGCCAAGCAGTGCCTGATGTTCCGACAATAATCTTTTGTTATTCCGGCAGAACACGAATGGGACAGGGTACCTCAACGCCACCCGGCCCCTGTCGTGGCGCAGCATCGTTATGCAGCGTGCTTGCCGCTTCTCGGATGCAACCTTGCGCCGGTGAGTTGCTCGGAAAGCGTCCATAATCGCTGTGCGCTGTCGGTATCCTTGGTGCGGCGCACGGGCTGTACGATCACCGGAGCGCCTTTGAGTTCGAACAGCTTTCCTGGGCCGTAATAGTCGCCCCCACGCACGTCCGGATCGGTCGCGGCACGGAGTGTGGGCAGCGTCGCCTCTTCCACGCTGTGCGCGATGGGCAGGCTGCTCGCGGCGAGAAGACGCGAATGACGCTGCAATTCCGTCATCGCCACGCCGGGGTGCGCTGCGACGGCGAGGGTGCTACTGCCCGTTTCCGCGAGGCGGCGTTGCAATTCGACGGTGAAGAGCAGGTTCGCGAATTTACTGTCCGCGTACGCCTGCAAGGCGCGGTATTTGCGGCGCTCCCAGTTGAGATCGTCGAGATCCGGTCGTCCAATTTTGTGCGCACCGCTGCTGATCGTGACCACCCTGGCTCCGGGAGCGGTATCGAGCAGGTCCAGCAACTGCATGGTAAGTGCAAAATGACCCAGATGATTCACACCGATCTGCAACTCGAAACCATCCGCGGTCCGCGTCAGAGGCGGTATCATCACACCCGCATTATTGATGAGCAGATCCAGTTTGTTCTGTGTCTGCCGAAGCTCATCGGCGGCGTCCCCGACGGAGCGGAGATCTGAGAGATCGAGATGCAGGAGCCGCGTCTCGGCGTCGGGCAGTTCCGCGCGAATACGGCGCTGCGCTTTCTCACCCTTAGCAAGATCGCGCACGCCCAGCAGTACGGTCGCGCCGCGGCGAGCGAGTTCACGTGCGGTGATAAAGCCGATACCTGCGCTGGCTCCGGTGACAACGGCAAGACGGCCCGAAAGGTGGGGGATATCCGAAAGGTTCCAGTCGTTACGCATGTGCAATCTCCTATTTACAGGTGCCTTGTGTACTATCATCTGTTCCATCGCGCTCTGCGATATGTCCGATTACAACACCATGCGCGCGGGGGTGAGTTCCTGGAAAGGCGACACGGAGGAGGATTGCAATTTTCCTCCCCTCGTTACGGCAAGGAGAGAACAATAACGATCAGCGCCGGAGAGTGCCGCGCCGTCACCGATCCGTCTTATCCAGTTCCTTCAGCTTTCGTTCGGCCCACTGAAGTATTTGCCGCTGCTCTTCCTCCGTGCCCGTGAGAAGACCATCCGGGAAAGCGAGCAGGGCGCGGAGGTGACGCCGGGCGTCCCCGACACGCGGCGGCTGGAGTTTGAGTTCCGTTTCGGCAAGATAGAATGCGAGCAATACGGTTTCGGGATTGCGGGTAAAGGAACGCTGCAAGACATCAATAGCCATTTCGTTCTCTCCGCCGACCACGAGCTGCGAAGCGAGACCGATGGCGATGGTGGGACTTTGATACAACGTCCGTGCTCCCGCTACGATCATTGAAAGCGGTATCTGCTCGGTTCCCTGCAGGACCAGATGCTCGAGCATGATGAACAGCGGATCACCCGCGACGCGCGGCCGCAGCCAGTCCAGATGATCGCGCGTCCAGGCGCTGGTGAAGCCGCTGCTTCCGACGCGGTGGTGTCCCTCCAGAATGATTTCGTAATACCGCTCCAGGAAATCCTGTTTATGACCCGCATATACGGTATCCACGCCACGGTCGTTCATGTCCTGCAAGGCTGCACGCAATCGTCCCGTCGCAAAATCAAATCCACGACGAACACGTGCAGGATCTGTGAGCTGCATGACGGTACTGAGATAGGCCGAGTAGTCCGAACGATATCCCACCATGTCGATCTTTTTCTCCACAGCCCACAGCACGCCGTCGGTGTCCTCGATGGTGCGATAGTGCTTGCGCAAATGCTCATAGCCGTTCAGGGCGAAATCGCCGGTGACATGCCTGTCGTCCAGCGCCATGACGTCGCGAAAACGCGCCACGGCGCTGTCCGTCGTGAGGTTGACGGCCAGCCAGGGCAGTACGGCGGCGAAGGCCGCTCCAGACGCGAGATAGAATCTGTATCGCAGCTCCGCAACCCGCGTATCGCGAAAGCCCGCCACCACGGTGAAGATCAACGTCAACGACCACAGCGCGTTCACATCCCAGTCGCGCGCCATGCCGAAACAGGTGTATCCCGCGAAGAGCAGCGCCGAAAACAAGGCAAGATTCACCGTGGCAATTAGCACTTCGGCATCCCGCAGCCGGTCGCGCCAGCAAATGGCGGGCAAGAGCAGCAACACCGGACCGCCGAGCAGCAGCACTTCATTGAGCACGTCGATCAGATGCCAGGACGACAACAGTGTGTAACGCTGCACAGCACCTTCCTGTCCGAAATCCGTCAGAGCCAGCAGTACGCGGCTGCCTTCGAAAGCCGCGCCGGACAGCAGGTATAACGCGATTCCCGCCGCAAAGAACACGCCCAGCAAGACCGCGATGTTGCGGGGAGTAAGCAAACGCCGTCCGCCTTCGCCGCCGTAGCGATGCACGATAAGCAGAAGCAGCGAGGGCAGCGCCAGCAGCGCCATCAGATGCAAGGCGCTCATCAGCACGAACAGTGCTACAGGCCAGAGGATGCCGATGCGTCCGCGCATGGCGAGCGCCAACGTGCTGAAATAGGCGAGGCCCGCCGTGAAGACCAGAGTGTAGTATTCCACATACCCGAAGAAAAAAAGCACCGCCGGCGTGAAGAGGAACAGAAACAGCAACGCGAAGCGCGCTTCCGCCGCGCGAAACAGAGCACGCGCCGCCGCGACGCTCACGCCGACATACAGCATGCCCGCCAGCACCCCGCTGATCCAGAATGCGGATTGTGAGTACACCGTGCTCTGACCGCTTTCGCTGACGAAGCGGTGTGCCACCGTCGCGAACAACGCCATGAGACGTCCCGTCAGCGGCGCCGAACCGTTCGAGTACAGCACGTCCTCCGCGAAAGTTGCGCCGTTCATGTAGCGGAAGATTTCCGCGAGATACACGGCGCCGTCGCCAAGGAAAAACGTCTCCATGCGCAAAAACCAGAACAGCGCTCCCCCGCCGACGACGGGCAGCAGCAGCCACAGCGCACGCGTGACCGGTGGCGCGTCGGCCCGCATGCTCTTCGCGGCGGCGAGAAATGCGGAGTAGAACATCGGCGTCGCCGCGAATATCCCGAGCGCGGCGAAGAGGACGGTGGTCCAGAGCGGCAGATACGCCAACGCGTGCAGACCCCAGACGCGTTCGTGCGGAATGAAAGCCGCTCCGATGCGCAGCAACGCGAGGAGGAGAAAAGGCCAGGCCAGCGTGAAGGAGGCCTCTCTCACCGGGGATGGCGCGGGAGGTACGTTCGATGGTTTCTGTTTGGACATGCGGAGCTACGATTGGTGACGATGGTGCCGGCACGAACGGTGCATTACGGATTTCAATGTAGGGAGAATCCGCTTCATCACCACAACCGCAACAGTATCGGTATGCGCATGCGCAGCGCGGAGTAATATTTCCGGCGCAGGGATGGGGCAAGTTCCTTCAAATCACCGCATGCGAACATGACGGAAACCGCAACCGATATCGCTGTGCGTTCATCTCCGGAATGATGAGGAGGTGTGTATATTACGGCATCACAGTCAGGATACACCATGCAATCCATCATTCAACGCAGCGACCGCACCCTGACCTGGACGCAGCCCAGAGCGCTGAAACAGGAGTATAATCTCCTGGACGAAGATACCCTTGTCGGGACTCTGCGCTTCCGCAGCAGCTTCGGCACGCTGGCCACAGGCGAAAGCGCCGACGGGAGCTGGACGTTCAAGCGCGTCGGTTTCTGGAAAACCCGCGTCAGCATTCGGGAGACGGGGAGCGATGCCGACATTGCTTCATTTGCCAACAACACCTGGAGCAACGGCGGCACGCTGGAATTCCCCGACGGACGCCGTTACAAGGCGGACTCGAATTTCTGGATGACGCGATACACATTCAGCACCGAACAGGATTTACCGCTCGTCGGCTTCGAGAAGATCGGCGGCATACTGCATCTCTCCTCGAATGTGACGGTACACGAAGCCGCCCGTCGCTTGACGGAACTCCCGGTCATGGTCATGCTGGGATGGTATCTCACCATCATGATGCATCAGGATTCGGCGGCGGCGGCGGCGGGATAACGGATACGTCCATCAGGCGCGAAGGAGGCTATTCCGCGCACACCTCGGTTCACAGGCGTAGTATCAAAGAATTCGGGCAGCGCTTGCCCCATTTTCGCATACCTCGCGACTGCAGTGGCTCTATAATGCTATGGGTACGTTCGTCGGAAAACGATGGCAGGTCCACGTTGGCCACACTGTGCTCATCGCCTGTAGACTTCGCTGCGATGAGCGATGCGCAGAATGATTATTTCGTCCGCTTTCAGGGCGTAAATAATTCTGTAGTCACCAATCCGGTATTTTCGCAGGCCGGCGAACTTTCCCTTCAGAACTGGATTCGAAGCCGCCTTATGAATCAGTTCCTGCTCAATCCTGTCGAGGATGCGCGAAATCTCCGGGATTGCCAATTTCCCGAGATCATGCCGCACGGATTGTTTGTACACGATGCTATACGCCAAGAGATGCTCTCAGCTCCTCGCCAGTGATAAGCGCGTCACCTGTATCGTGCAAACGGTCAAGTGCGATTTGCAGGTCGGCAAATTCCTCAATGTACGACTCCAGAGCCTTTTGTATAATGAAGGAGCGGGACCTCTCCGTTTCCCGGGCGATAGTCTCGAGTTGCTCGGCCAACGCCTGCGGTAGTCTTACAGAAATTGGTGTATTCAATTGTCACCTCTTGTCGCAGTTGTATGACAATGTAGTCACCATGCGTGTTCTATGCAACATCATTAGAACACGCGCCGCAGGAATGGCGTATCCATACTGCGAAGCGGCACTGTTGCTATCCGATAGCGCCGATGGTCGTCTGTTTCGTGATCACGCTCCCCGCAGTTACCCGATATGTATCGACACACCGAGCAGTGGCAGCACAAGCGGAATTTTTTTACCTGAAATCGTGATGTCGCCGTTGGGGACGACGATAAGCCCGAGGTCGAAGGCCGCCCTGCCGGAAAAATAGCGGAAGCCCAAGGTGTGCAAGGTGCCCGCTGTAAGCACGCTGGAGAGATGCTCGGTCATGAGTTTCCAGTTCGGCGAGAGCTGTGTTTCGTAACCGAGTCCGAGACCGACAAGCAGCCCCTCGTCGAAGCCCAGTCCGTACCCCCCCGCCATATCCGCGAAACCCATGCCGATGGTGAAGGCGCTCTCCTCCCCTCCGATGGTGGTGACGGCAAAGACGCCCGGCACGGTGACGCGGTCCCAGTTGGTCCTGCCGCCCAGCCGGAATTCCTGTCCCCAGAACAACAGCGCCCCGCCGACGGCGATGCTGGTGTTTTTGTCTTCATACAGCGCATTCTTGAGAATGAGGTAGGAATAGTAGGCCCGGTCACTTCCCGCGTCACTTTCGAAAATGTACACGCCTCCCGCGCTCAGCTGCAGTCCGGGAAGTACGCTGAGCGCCACATAGGGAATGTACGGCGCGGCCAGTCCCAGCGTGCCGCTCACAGCGGGAAGAGTGTTTCCGGTGGGAATCAGGAACAACGACGAAGACGCGGGGTCGCGGGACTTTTCGCTATCGGCACCGCGTACTTCCGTTGGTAACGGAGACAGCCGCGGCACGGCGGAGTGCGTTCCGAATCCCTCCGAAGAGCTTCGGTAACGCTCCGCGTCGGGATTGATTGAGGCGGGCGCGCTCCCAACATGCGTTCGCGCATCGTACGTGCGCAAATGCGGAATGCGCGTCGCCTGACCGTGCTCCGTCGGTTGCGCCGTGGCCGCGGCCGTGGACAGACAAAAGCCGACAATGCAAAAGACAACCGCACTGTACGAGGCACACAATGAAGTACGCATAGAACGCTCTCCGGAGGGTGAAACCGCGCCACCCCTTTTTGTATACGTGTCGTATAGGGTGTGACAGGTGGAGCGCATTTCCGCAGCTCCACCCGTTTCTTTTATCCTTCCGGCGGCGTGAATCACACCACCCAGAGACCGTCGCGCATAATGGTCTCGCTGCGGCCATCGGCGTAGGTCAGCACGGCCTCACGCACAACAATGTCCGGCTGCAGCGACGGTACGTACACGCGGTCGATGTGAATCACGTTTTTCGGATCGTTGAAGGATGCGGGCGACACGATGCCGCCGAAATGTTCGCTGCGTCCGAAGGCCACGTGCATGCCGAGTTTTTCGTCCATCAGCAGACTGCCGACGGCGGTGCAGCCGAATTCGCCGAGCACGCCGTGCCCGAGCTCCGCGATGTTGCCGTAGGCGGGTTCGGCGGCGAGCTTCGCGCGTTCGATGTCGCTCTGCTTGCCCTGCGTCAGCACTTCCACGGCGCGGTTTTCCGACACCTTGTACAACACGATTTCATTGCCGAACTGCACCGGCAGCGTGCCGCTGGTGAGACTGGCTTCGCCTTCGCGTTCGCCTTCGTAGGGAACGATGTAGGTCTCGCCGGAGGGAAGATTTCCGACAATCATATCCTGATGAAACATGCCGCTGCTCGGCGTCGCGGTGCGGTAGCGGAGGTCGCAGTCCAGTACGTATTCCGTTCCCTTCGCGTCGAACACCAGTTTCTCCGCCACCGCTTCGTCCAACCGCACTTTCAGACTCATGATGCGCTCGTGCACTTTACCGTAGTCGAGACTGAGCGAGGGCAGCATGTCGAGCTGGAAGCCGGGCATGGTGGTGCCGCGGAAGTTGTACTGTTTCGCGAGCATTTTGCAGGGCGCGGTGGCGGAGAATTCCGTCGGGGCGATGATGAGATCGGTGGCGGTCAACACGTCCGCGATCGGAACAGCGAGGCCTTCGGCGCGCAGCACGTCGGCGGTCAGTTCCGAAGGATTGCCGCCCCAGTGGTACAGCGTGTCGGGAAGATCGTTGTTGTTGCTCCCCACATTCGGGTAATAATAGATTTCCAGTCTGTCCAGCCCCATGTCATGCTTGAAGGCGATGGCGCGCATCCACCAGTTGTAGCCCATAACCCTGCGCTCGCGCCAATGCGTATTGTCGGGAACCGCATCGTCCGGGACATCGACGATAATGGTGAGTACGTGATCCGTTTCGCGGGGCTGGAACAAGGTCATGAACAATTGTTTCAATTCTTCGGTGGTGAGTTCATGCATAATGGCATCGGAGTCGTTGTGGAAAGTGCAGAGTGTTGAAAGATGCGAGAAATCGGCGGAAGGAGCAAGGGAGTGACGATTTACGATTTACGATTTACGAGTTGAGGATTGCGGATTGCGGAAATCGACCATTTCATCGATTCCGTAGGGGCACGGCGGGCCGTGACCGGCATTTTCGATTGGGGATTGCGGAATTCGGATTGAACAAAAACATCTTCGGAGTTCTATCCAGACATGCATCGACGATGTGAACAGTTTCGTAATGGTTATGGAGATATCCCCTGACGAAAGAGCAGCTGCTTTGGAGCCGCGTTTCCAGAAATTATTTCAGGGAGCCGCGCGTTGAATTTGTAGCACGATTTGACTACATTACGACATGAATACAAAAGAGACATACGTCAGGGCACGGGTTGACAGGCAGCTGAAATCCGACACCGAGCAGATATTGCGGGAACTGGGTCTGACCACAGCAGAGGCGATCCGCTTGCTCATGCACCAGATCAGACTGCAGCGGGGTCTCCCCTTCGACCTCAGGCTGAAGGAGGATAATACCGATATTTTGCTCCCGAATGCAATGAGGCAATCCGCAATCGATGCCGTATATGAAGACTGAAGCCGGGGAAGTGTATCTCGTGGACCTGGGTATGTCCGCGAAGGTCAGGCCTATGGTGGTGATTTCGCGACGAGACGACGACGCGCCGAGGGCATTGAGTATTTGCGCACCAATAACAACCTCCTTTCGTGGAAGTCGATACGAGATCGCGATCGGAAAGCCCACATTTCTCAATGAAGCAAGCTACGTAAATGTGCAGGGTCTACAAGCAATTCAACATCATGAATTGGGACGCCGCATCGGTCATTTGCCCGCATCCGCTCTGTTGTTGATTCGGGAGTGTCTTGCCTGGCTGTTCGAAATTGACAGCAGCAACAGCAGCGACGACCACGTGCTTCGTTGAGCCATCTCCAATCCATCGCCCTTCGAGCGTTCCGGTCTTAGCACCCGGACCGATCCGGACAGAGGCGGCCGATGATCACACCTGCCGAATCTTCTCGCCGGGGATGTTGTAGCCGCGGTCGCCGTATGGTTCGAGCTTTTCCAGCCAGATCTGTTCGAGGAGGGTGAGCTCGTCCTTAAGATCGAAATTCGGATCATCCGTCTCCGCGATGACTTCGAGAATTTCGAACTCGAACGCCGCCTCGCCGAAAATCTTCCAGTCCGCCTGCAAGGCGCTGTTGCGGTGCGAGCCGGTGAACAAACGGAATTTCTGTCCGTTCAACACACCGTCCAGATTCAAACTGCCGCCGATGTACACCTTCCCGTTTGCGGTGTTCCTTACCTGAAATATTCCCGACGGTTTTTTCCGCTCCTTGTACTCGCGGATGATGTCCTTTCTTGAAGTCATGTCTCGTGCCGCCTGTGTTATGACCGTGCAATAAATCAATTGAAGTGATTCCGCAGCCAATGGGAACAGAGTATCGCAGCAGCAGATCGCAACGGCAATATACGCAATGGGACGGTATTTTCATCCGGATAATATTATCATGAAAAAAAAATTCAGTCCTTGAGCAGACGGCGGCGACCGACAGCCGTGTTGTTCGGGAGAAGCTGCCCAGGCAATGAATCCTTCGGGGGACAGCAGTGCAGGAGTGCGGTACGCATGGATTCACGGCTCGTGGGAAGGAACGGTAAGCACCGTCCCCGCGGTTGTACCAGAACAATGTGTTCTCTCACTCCCGTCACGGCCTCCATTCGAACAATGCCATGAACAACTCCTCCCCTGCTGATGCACCAATCCTCGTGACCGGAGCGACCGGATATGTCGGCGGAAGGCTTGTCCCCCGCCTGCTCGAATCCGGCCGCCGCGTGCGCTGTATGGTTCGCGATCATGCCCGACTTCAGGGACGAGGGTGGCTTCAGGATGTGGAGGTGACGGAAGGCGATGTGTTCCGGCCGGAGACGCTCGCTACAGCGATGCAGGGAGTACGCACGGCGTACTACCTTATTCACAGCATGGGCGGAGGCACGGATTTCCACGACAAGGATCTGACAGCCGCGCGAAATTTCTCCGCTGCAGCCAGGGACGCCGGCGTCGAACGCATCATCTATCTGGGGGGGCTTGCCGGCGATGCGGATCGGCTCTCCGAACATCTTCAGTCAAGACAACAGACGGGCGAGGCGCTCCGCGAAGCCGGAGTACCCGTCACGGAGTTCCGTGCCGCCGTGATTGTCGGATCAGGAAGTCTTTCCTTCGAGATTATCCGCTACCTGACCGAACGCGTGCCCATTATGATCAGTCCCCGTTGGGTCTACACACGCACGCAACCCATCGGCATACGCGACGTGCTCGAGTATCTCGTCGCGGCGCTGGACGTTCCAGCAAGCGCCGGCCGCATCATCGAGATCGGCGGCGCGGACGTGATCACCTACGGCGAGATGATGATGACCTATGCCCGCGTGCGCGGTCTCCGCCGGATGATGTTGCCGGTGCCCGTACTCACTCCGCGCCTGTCGTCGTGGTGGGTGGATCTCGTTACACCGATTCCGGCGGTCATTGCGCGGCCTTTGATCGACGGACTGCGCAACGAGAATATCGTCCGGGATTTCAGCGCGCGGGAGCTGTTCCCGCACATCCTACCCGCAGACTACCGCACCTCGGTACAGCGCGCGCTCGCGCGTCTTCAGGCCAGCTCGATTGAAACCGCATGGAGCGATGCGCTGTGCAGCAGTGCCGGCGACAGAATGCCGCTAGTGCTCACGACGCACGAGGGGATGATTATCGAGCAACGACAGCGCCTTGTACATGCGACATCGGAGAAGGTGTTTCGCGTATTCACCGGGCTGGGCGGGAAGCGGGGATGGCTGTATATGAACTGGGCGTGGGTCGCCCGCGGCTTTACGGATCGCCTTATCGGCGGCGTCGGTTTGCGCCGCGGCCGGCGTGACCCCGAAGCGCTGCGGGCAGGCGACGCGCTCGATTTCTGGCGCGTGGAAGCTGTGGAACAGGACCACCTTTTGCGTCTGCGCGCGGAGATGATTGTTCCCGGAAAAGCATGGCTGCAATTCCGCATCCTGACAGACGATGAAGGCAGCACGCAACTCACACAGACGGCCTTTTTCGCATCAAAGGGACTGGCGGGATGGCTGTACTGGTATGCGCTGTATCCCATCCATGCCCTCATTTTCAGCGGAATGATCAGAAGCATTGCTGCGGAAGCAGAGCGATGATCCTTCGCCGCGGGTGATGTCGCAGATTCCTGCGGAGCAGCAGAGCGCAACGCCCGCTCAGAGCCGCGTCGCGACAATGCGTGACATATATTTTTTTATAAGGGATATTTTTCCATGATACATCCCTAATATTTTTGTATCTTACAGGGTCATTCATGGCAACGCATCCCGATATGATGTGAGCACCCCGGCGAAAACCAGGCAGATGTCAGCACGTGTTCGTTGATGCTTTGAGCAGCGTGCCTCCGGCCTAGCCCGCGCGGAAGCGCTGCATGCCCCATACAGCCGCACTGTTGAAAAGGAACACGCTGCTGCGCCATATCCCGTTCCGGGCACAAACGCATTGGAGTTGCGGGGTGCGGCCGACATACGCACTGTTCATGGTACGCCCGATACTCCGCAACCCCGCACGATTTCATTCCCGGCCATCATCCGACTCGGAACAGCACAGCTACCGACAGAACCCGGAATAGCGGAGCGGCCCGTCAAGTTTACGCCTGGAGCGCCCTGCGCAGCAAGGGCTGGAGGACGACCGGCTGAAACACCGATTTCCCGACCACCTTCTTGACAGAATCCCCGGAACCTCGCCGCTGTCATCACTCTGAACCAGCATTCCCGCCGTGCTAGGCGGTAAGGAGCACTTCTCATGAACAGTAGCGTGGGCACACCGACCCTCAACCGCATCGCCTTCGTCGGTAATTATCTGCCTCGTCTTTGCGGCATCGCCACGTTCACCACGCATATTTGCGAGGCCGTCGCGGGCACCTACCCCGACACAACATGCATTGCATTGCCGGTCAATGATACAGACGACGGCTACGCCTATCCGCCGCGTGTGCGATTTGAATTGAAAGAGAAAGACATCGATTCCTATCTGCGCGCCGCAGATTTTTTGAACATCAACAACGTCGATCTTGTCAGTCTGCAATTCGAATACGGGATATTCGGCGGGCGTACGGGCAGCCATGTGCTGTCGCTGTTGCGCGAATTACGCATGCCCATCGTGACAACCCTGCACACCATTCTGCGTGAACCGGACCATGATCAGCGGCGCGTGCTGTTGGAGGTCGCCGCCCTGTCGGATCGTCTGGTGGTCATGAGCGAGCGTGGCTCTGTGTTCCTGCAGGAGATTTACCAGGTCGCCTCGGAGAAAATCGACATTATCCCGCACGGCATCCCCGATGTGCCGTTCGTCGATCCGAGTTTCAACAAGGACCTCTTTGGAGTGGAGGGCAAAATCGTCCTGCTCAGTTTCGGCTTGCTGTCTGCGAACAAGGGCATCGAAACCGTCATCTCCGCACTGCCTGCTATCGTTGAACGTTATCCGAATGTCGTGTACCTCATTCTCGGTGCGACACATCCACACGTGGTTCTGAACGAAGGCGAGTCATACCGTTTGTCGCTGCAGTGGTTGGCGCAGGAGAAGGGTGTCGAGAGTAATGTGATTTTCTATAATCGTTTTGTCAGCCAGGAAGAGTTGATACAATTCATCGGGGCTGCTGATATTTACATCACACCGTACAATAACGAACAACAAATCGTTTCCGGAACACTCGCCTACACTGTGGGTGCAGGGAAAGCGGTGATATCCACGCCGTACTGGTACGCTGAGGAAATGCTCGCGGATGGACGGGGAGTGCTGACGCCGTTCCGCGACCCGGAAGCCATGGCCCGCGAGGTCATCGAGCTTCTGGATCACGAAGCGATACGGCATTCCATGCGCAAGCGTGCGTACATGTTTGGCCGCGCGATGATTTGGTCGGAAGTCGCCCATCGCTATATGGAAAGCTTTGACAGGGCGCGCTCGGAACGCCGACTCTTCGTTCCGCCCGGTTTCACGGCACGATCACTCGATCAGCACCCGGGTGAATTGCCTCCGCTCAAGCTGGACCATTTGCACCACATGACCGACGCAACCGGTATGCTGCAGCATGCGATATTCACGGTACCGAACTACAGCGAGGGATACACCACCGATGACAATGCGCGCGCCTTGATGGTCAGCGCTCTGCTCGAAGCGTTGGGGAACAGCGAGGCGCTGGAGATGGCATCACGCTATCTCGCATTTACCTGGTACGCCCTCAATACCGAGACAGGGCGCTTCCGCAATTTCATGGATTTCCAGCGCAACTGGCTCGAGGATGGGGGGTCCGACGACAGCCACGGCCGCGCCCTTTGGGCACTCGGCACTGTGCTGGGCAGGTCCAACACCGCGGCGCTGAAGAGCATGGCCGGGCATGTTTTCGAACGGGCGCTGCCGGCCATACTCGAAACCACGAGTCCGCGAGCATGGGCATTCGCTCTGCTGGGGATACATGAGTATGTTCAGCGTTTCGCTGGTGACCGCCGGGCCGGACAGGTGCGCGAGGAACTGGCCACACGTCTTATGACGCTGTACCAGCTCAACCGCGCCGATGACTGGATGTGGTTCGAGCCCGGCCTGACCTACTGCAACGCCGCGCTGCCGCACGCGCTCATTCTGTGCGGTCAATCGATTCCAAACGCCGAAATGACCAAGGCGGGACTCGAGTCGCTGACATGGCTGTCTGAAATACAGCACGCTGATACCGATACCCGGCATTTTGTGCCGATTGGCTCCAACGGTTTCCACACGCGCGGAGGCGAGCGTGCACGATTCGATCAGCAGCCGGTGGAGGCCCAGGCAATGGTGTCGGCCTGTCTGGAAGCATACCGGATCACCGGCAATACATACTGGCGCAAGGAAGCACGGCGGGCCTTCGAATGGTTCCTTGGCCGCAACGATCTGAATCTGCCAATATACGACCCGACCACCGGCGGCTGCCGCGATGGTCTGCATCCCGAGCGCGCCAATGAGAATCAGGGCGCCGAATCGACACTGGCATTTCTCCAGGCGTTGCTGGAGTTGCGCATAGCGGAAAATTCTCCGCAACCTCCTGAGGGCCAAACACTGTGAACACCAAGCATTCCTCTCTCTTCCATCGCAACGGAAACAATCCGATACTGACCGCCGCCGATTGGCCGTACCCCATCAACAGCGTATTCAATCCGGGCGCAACACTGCTGCAGGATGGCACAACATTGCTCTTGTGCCGCGTCGAGGACCGCCGCGGACTCTCGCACCTCTGCGCCGCTCGTTCCGCGAACGGTGTTGACGGCTGGATCATCGACGCGGAACCGACCATGCCCGCCGATCCCGAACGCTATCCCGAAGAACTGTGGGGCATAGAAGATCCGCGAATCACTTTCATTCCGGAACTGAGCAAATATGCTGTGGTCTACACGGCGTACGCCCGGGGCGGCCCGGGTGTTGCGCTGGCGTTTACCGAAGACTTCCACGTATTCGAGCGCTACGGCGTCATCATGTCGCCAGAGGATAAGGACGCGGCACTGCTGCCGCATCGCATCGGTGACAACTGGGCGCTTATCCACCGACCAGTGAGCTCACCGGGTGCGCATATCTGGATTTCCTACTCGGCCGATCTGCGGCATTGGGGAAGTCACAAGCTCATGCTTGAAGCGCGTCATGGAGGCTGGTGGGATGCGAACAAAATCGGCCTCTCTCCCCCGCCCATCGAGACTCCGCACGGCTGGCTGATGATGTACCATGGTGTGAAGCAAAACTCCGCCGGCTGCCAATACCGTCTCGGACTCGCATTGTTCGATCTTCAAACCCCCGAGCGTTGCCTCAAACGCGGCAGCGAGTGGGTCTTCCGTCCCGAAGAACCGTACGAGCAATTCGGCGACGTCGGCTATGTTGTCTTCCCCTGCGGCTACACCATCGCGCCCGACGGAGACACGGTCAACATGTACTATGGTGCGGCAGACAGCACCATCGCTCTGGCCACCGTCAGCATCCGCGAAATGCTCGATTGGCTGGATGCGCAGCCATGCGTGCCTGACAAACAACAGCATCTCGACTCGTCCTGGGATCGCAGTACCACAGGCATCGGTTAACAGGATCCGAATATTTACCGCGATACAGGAAGCACAACGACACACGGTCGGCGAAAGCCACTATACCATACGCTACTCCATTTTTCTACAAGGTACTACCATGAGCAAAGGCCAGAACACAAAAAAAAAGGGATCCAAAAAAGAACCCGCCAAGACCGCGAAAGAAAAGAAAGCCGCAAAACGCGACAAGAAAAACGAGAAGGACAATCCGCCTCTCGTCGTCAAGTAAGTGTATATTCTATCTTGACTTGTATCCGCGATGCCATTGACTTGCTTCCAGCGATAACGGACAAAGGCATGCTATACGCAGCAACCCGCGGATAGGACATCTCCATCGGTGGGGGTCACGGTGAACGTCGCCACGTTGGTCGGGCATGCATGCAATACACGACATTCCATTGGCAGGAACCTTGCTGTTCACTCCAACGGATGTCTGCATTGTATGTGTGTCCGGCCGTTATATGGTATCCTCATCATTGCAGCGCCGCGGGAACGATGAGGAGTCTCAGAGGGTCACTGTGTTCCCGGGCTGCGGAGCGACGGCCCGCCGGAGATCTCCATTGCCCGCATCGTCCGCGAATCCCATGCGGAGGCAGAATTTCCGCAGATAGTACGGAGCACGCAGCTGCAGAGCTCCCATGTCGGACGCCCGGCGACCGAGTTCGTCGATAATTGCCGCACCGAGTCCCTTGCCGCGCACTGCGGGATCGATGATGAGCAGCTCGACGGACAGCGATCCATCCGCCTCAAATGCATAGCCCGCTCCTCCTTCGATGCGGTGCCATTCGTCAACGAGCACGAGATATTGCATACCCTCGCCGATCACCACGGGAAACTGCTCGCGCAAAAACAGATCATAGAGCATGCCGATTTCCGCAGCGGTGACTGCGTCGCGGAGGATAAAGGTTTCGCCGGTGCGTCCGGGTATGCGACGCTGCAGCACCTGCACGCCCTCGACGGTCATGAGTGCATACCGGGAGGCGTCGGCGGAGGGTGAGACCATGCGCAGCAGCGCATGACGCTCGTCTTCGGCCTGCAAAGAATCCTGCAGCGCAGTCATTGCCGGCAAACGGGTCGGCGGTACGGCCGGGTAGCGATGCATATCATCGAGCAGTGAGTCGAAGGCGCGCAGCGTCTCGTCCCGCGCGTCGGCGAACGCCGTCCGCCTGTACAGCGTGTAGCGTCCGATCTCGCCGAGACGGCCAATGTCGAACAGGCGCGCGAGATCCCGCGTATAGCGTTCGCGCAGTGCGAACGGCGGTGTGGCATGCGACGAGTTCCACTCGCAGAAGCATGCCACGGCGGAGTCCAGGGAAAGCGGGGCTATCCATCCCGCGCGCATTGCATCGAGCCATCGGGACGCCGCGGAGCGCAAATCTTCATCAACTTCATTTCCTTCCGCCAGCATGGCCTCGATCATCGACATTCCTTCCGCGTCTCCCAGCGCCTCGCGCGCAGCTTCGCAAATCCAGACGGCATCGAGACTGCCACGCAACTCCGGTATATGCGCCGACGTCATTGCGTAAAAATGATGCCGCAGAGACTGCAAGAGCGACGCGGGACCGTCGCAGGGCTTCCATCCGTCGATGCTGTGAATCATCGCTCCGCCGCGTACGCATTCGTCCGGCACGGACACATTGGCGGGATGCGCCGCACCGGGAATAATCGAACCGCTGCTCTGTCGCCACGCCGTGATGAACGCCGCCATGCCGCGGACGAACAGCGATCGCAGTTTTCTCGTCGCTTCCGCAGGATGGTCGCGGCGCGAAGCGAGCCTGAGAATGTCGTCCCATACCGTCGTTCCGCGGACGTACTGCATCGACACCGCTCCCGCATCCGGCATGAAGCTTCCGAAACGCGGCAACACACGCGCGCCCGAAGCCGCTCCCGCAAGCGCAATAAACGCGTGCATGCTCCCGAGAACGTCCGGATCGGAGAATTCCGGATGCAGCAATATCTGCATCTGGTAATGCCGCCCGTCGCGCGTACTGATGCTTGCCAAGAAACGCGGAGCACCCCCGAAACCCGGAAGCATGGAAATCCACACTCCGTCCGCCGCCACGCGCTCACAGGAAAACGAAGGGATTTCATACAACATCAAGAGGCTGAGCGGCAGGAATGGCGTGGACGTGAACAGCGCTTCGAGACGCAGCCTGGAATCGTCGGGTATGCTCTGATCGTAGCGCAGCGCCGAGCGCAGACAGTCGCCGCTGCTCCCGCCCTGCAGCCAGGCGGCGTAGCGGGATACGTACTGCGCCTTGAGCCGCTGAAACAGAGTATCCGATCCGTATTGCCGTAACCCGCGTTCGAACTCATGCCGCATCCAGTGACAGAGTTCGGCACGGACTTCATAGACATACACCGGATCGGTTTCCGCAAGATGCGTGAGCAATTCGAGCACGGCTCTCACCACGACGGTCCCCTCCGGGCCGTCGAACACCTTCTCATCGCGATACCGCTGCAGCCTGGCTCGCAGCGCCGCGAGGCGTCCGTGACGGAGATCGCGTCCGGCGATGCCGCGAATGGATTCGCTGCTCAGAAACGGCAATCCCGATCGCACGAATTCGGCATACGCCGCGCTTTCCTCCGGCATGGGATCGTACAGCAGCAAAGCCGCGTAGGCGGAGCAGCGCACCCCGGCATCCGGATGCCACGCGAGCGACGCAAGTCTTGCCCGTATCACCCCGCCGAGATGCCTCCCGCCGTGGTCGAGCTCCACAGCAACGTCGTCGATCAGCGTCATGGCTGTGGCCGCATCGCCCAGCAGCACCGCCGAGAGCAGCGCATGTATGCGGTGCAGGCGGATGGATACACCTGACGGCGCCGCACCGCCGGATGCAGCGAGCGTCCGCGACGCACCGTTGGCGGAGGCGCGGACGGACATCCCTGCGGGAAGCGAAGCGTCCCATCCCTCGCGGCACGGAAACATCGCGACGAGGGCGGGGTTTGCAATCCATCCGAGCGGCTGCCGGCACAGCACACCGAGGTCCAGTACTCCTCCGGGGATGCAATATTCAAGATCGCCGACTATCCACGACTGTGCATCGCGTCCGCGGGCAACATTGAGCAACGTACCCTCCGCCCTGTTGCCGAGTCCGTCGCCGCCCGAAGTGATGTCGTGTTCCGTCACACCCAATTCCCGCAGCAGCCAGTGCGGGAGCCGCAGCGTCAGTCCATCGTGAACGAAGTCGAGGCTGCGCGACTTGTACAGCGAGGCAATGACGCCGGCGAAGGACCGAGCGACGGCGCCGCGGTTGAACGACCCCTTGGGAGTGAGTTCCCCCAGTTCCGCGTCGAAATCGCGGTCGAGCAATGCGTAGCGCACGATGCGCTCGAACGGAGCGAGCTGCGCGTTGACCGTGCGGATGATTTCGCGGATATACGCATCTCTTTCTTCCTCCGTATGCCCTGCGGAAAACAGGTGATGTGCGGTATCCGGAACGACAAGCAACACGTTGTACTCGCGGCCATCGCCGACGACGAACACCCGGCGGAAACCCGGAATGCCCCGAAGCCGCGTTTCAATGCCGAGCGGAGAAACCGTCTGCCCCCTGCTGTTCTTGTAAATGTCCTTCAGTCGGTCCACGATTTCGTAGTTTCCCGACGCATGCCGTACGAATACATCGCCGGTGGCAAACCACGGATGATCTCCGGGATGAGCCATCGGCAGATCGCCCCCCTCCCCAAGAATGCGCGCAACGTAGGGACCGCGGATAAGCAGCTCCCCTTCATCCGATATGCGGGCGTCCACGCAGGGCAGCGGCACACCGACCGTTCCCGCTTCATACGCGCCCGGGGGACTCATGAGTATGCCGCCCGTGGCCTCGGTCATGCCGAAGCCGCTGCACAGCTCCACGCCGAGGTCCTGGAAAAAGCGGAACACGTTCGCATCGAGGTGGCCGGCTGCCGACAAACCCCAGCGCAGAGATTGGCCGCATACCTCGCGAAAAGCATCCCGCGCTTCGCTGCCGCCGAGTCCGTTCATATTCGCGACCGCGGCATCGCGCAACTGCGACCAGCGCAGCGGAATTCCGATCAATCCCGTGGGCTGCACGGCGCGCAGACCCGAGAGCAGGGCCTCGCGGGAGCCGTCCTGCGCAAACACGTAGCGTCCGCGCCAGAACAGCATTCCCTGCAGTTCGAGGAAGCGGCCGAAGGTATGGAACAGCGGAAGATAGGCCAGCAGCGTTTCCCTTCGTCCGACCGAAGGCAGCGCAGCCGCGCGCGCGAAGCGCTTCGCGACCATGGCATGCTGCGAAAAACACACCGCCTTGGGCCTGCCCGTGGAACCCGACGTGAACATCACCGTCGCGGTGCTGAACGGATCGACGGGATGCTCCGGCAGCGGACGATGGCCGAACTCCGCGATGATATCGTCCAGCAGCAGAATGTCGCGATGTTTGTCCTCGATATCCTTTTGCGTGACGATGATGCTCGGAGGTCGCTTCATTGTGGCGGCGGCGGAGGCGAGCATGGTGAGGCGCTCCGGCGCATCGGTGACGGCGATGTTGATGCCGAGGCGTGCCATCATCCACGCCAGTTCCTGGACGTCGGTGTGCACACTCACCGGGGCCACGAGCATGCCGCGGCAGAGGCAGGCGAGATCGCACAGCGCCGTCTCGATACTGTTGGCGGCAAAAATGAGCACGCGCGGTGTGCTGTGCACAGCGTGAAGCGCCGAGGCGATGCGCCGTATCCGCTGGCGGGCTTCATCAAAGGTGAGCTTGCGGCCCTCAGCCAGCGACTCGAGATACACGGCGTCACCGCATTCTTCGGCCCTGTCCGCAAGCAAATCGCCCAGCGAATATCGCAGATGCGCAAGAAGAGCCACCGCATCGACCGCCCACTGATACCTGGTCGCAACATCGAGCGACTCGAGCACCTCCGGGCGCGCGCTCCAGCGGAGATAGTGCCTCCACACTGTGTCCGGGACAGCGGCTGCTCCCTGGGTTGCCAGAGTTTCATGCACCGCCGCTACCGCCCGGCGGTTGTGTTCGGGATCGTTGCTCTGCGATGCAAAAATCTCACTGTGTATCTTCACGGCCATGGTGGAGTGTGCTTTGGTATGGTCGATTGCTTAAAATCGTCTCACGAGGCAAAACCGCATCGCCCTGCGCTTCCTTCAGGTGCTGTAATCTACGAAATCCGGGAGCGGGTGCTAATGCTCCGGATACACCCTTCACGGGTGGGCACTGAAGCGAGGGATGTGCGCGAGGTCCGGTATGTAGGCAGCGTCCTCGCTTTTATTCATAGTATGCCCACCTCTTCGGGCTCGGGTACAAGCCATGAACGTACATCCTGCCCCGGAAGAGCGAGAGTTCAGCCACGTCCCTCACCACCAGACGCCTGCGCTAAAGGTACCGTCTTTTTACCCTGCGGTAATCTTGCATTTCATTTTTTTTTCTTTTCGATGCGGTACATTTATGCAATCAGGAGGAAGCTATGATCTCAACCTTGCCGGCGCACCCGTGCGAACCCGCGATGATCACGAGTTGGATTGATTATCAACGGATGTGTCCATCGGATCCCCGCGAATTGATCGCCCATGCTACAATTGACTCCGTGGTCGGGCAGTACGACAACAGCGCGGACTTCATCGAACCCGGTACGTGGAGCGCCTCACCGCTCGCGATATCGAGCAAACCGGTTGTGTCAGTTCTCGAGTCGGACAACTATCTACGGCCGAGCCGTCAACCAGAGCGAAGATCCGTATGACAACGAAACGTCAGCCATGGCAAGTTCTAAGGTCGTCTATCTATTACGCTAAACACCACGCCCGCACAACCCTGACTTATGCAAATATCCTGCCTAGAGGTTGAAGAATGATGCGATCTTATCTGATCGAACTGGATCTAATTCAGCATCTGCGCCTGATCAGATTGGCATTTTTGGGAGCTCTGCTCGTTTGTCCCGCATGCGGCGAAGGTCCTAACACCAGGCCGAATATTCCAACATTCTATCGTACACTCGATCATGTTCTCGCGGACTCTTCAACGCTCCGCCAACTCTACATGACTGAAATTGGAGACAGTCTGGATCCAAGAATCGGAGCTTTCAGTCAACTTGAGTATCTTGAAATAAGAAATAGTGATTTACAATACCTGCCCGATGAATTTGCGAAGCTCAAGAGGCTATGGACACTGAAGTTGATTCATAACAATTTCAAGAGCATTCCTCCACAGATTTTCGAACTATCCAGGTTGTCAGGATTGCTAATAGACGGAAACAAGATTGATTCCATTTCATTCGGACTTCAACGATTAACCAATCTCGATTTTCTCTCCCTGGATGATAACAGGTTACGGCATATCGCAATAGCAAACATCAATCCCCGTATGATGGTTTCAATGCATTTTTCAAGCAATCGACTTGATGACTTCCCCGCGGACAGTAGCGATTTTCCAAAGCTTCAATTTTTGGTGTTGGCTGGCAATCCTATTCCGGATTCAACTAGGAAAGCAATTCGACGCAGGCTCCCGAACGTTGAGGTATCATTTTAGCGGCTCAACCCTTTCATGATCTCGTACTGATTTGCTATGGCAAGCTGCCACCGGCTCAGGTTCTCTCGAGTAAGGCAGAGTCGCGCCCGACAGACAGCGACCGGTACCGGGAAGAGTTGAAGATGGCGAGAAATGTACAATGACGGTGTACATACGCCCTCCATGCAGCGGCGCTATACGGTTCAGTACTTTCTCAGGTGATAGAGGTAGAGAGGCATGAAGTTGACAAATAGAATTCTTCTGATCATCGTGCTCCTCTGCGGGATAGCGTGTGAAGAGGATGTCATAGACACCACGAATCCATACAGACCTTACTACAGTCTTGAAGAAGCGCTGAGGGATTCGTTGGCCGCAACCGACCTCATTCTCGAAAACATTGGGGATACCCTATCTCCTGAGGTTGGCAGGCTGAGAAACCTGCGTGGATTATTTATCAGACGCTCAAATATTCGATATTTACCCGAGGAGATAAAGTATCTACAATCTCTCACCATTCTCGTCCTCTCGAATAATCGGTTCGCGAGTGCTCCATATCAAATCAGGCAACTTGATAGGTTAGTGTCGTTGTGGATAGATCACAATGAGTTCACGAAATTTCCGTCCGAGGTTGCGCAGTCAAGCAGGCTCTCTGAAATCAATGTAAAATCTAATCATATTACAATTTTTCCGGAAAACCATCTGAACTTGCGGCAAGTGGAATTTCTGAATCTCGATTCCAACAGGATTTCGGTGATCAACGTGGACTCCCTCGAAGCACCTCATCTCAGGATACTATCACTGCGAGGGAACCCCATCCCTGCGAACATGAAGGAGCAACTCCGGCAGCGCTTGCCCGGAGTAGAACTACGGTTCTGAGCTGAGATTTTCTATCTCCCCACAACGTACGCACTATGAGTAATCCGGCGTCCGTTGTACTTCGCTTTCCTTTCCTTCATACTCAAATACGTAAGCCCGCTACCGCATCGACATACGGGAGGTACGCGCTCATCGCTTCACCTGACGTGTACTTGCATTCTCGACAACGAAGCATGATGTCCGGCATAGCCGCATTCTTAAACCCTGTCCGCAAGCAAATCGCCCAGCGAATATCGCAGATGCGCAAGAAGAGCCACCGCATCGGCCGCCCACTGATACCTGGTCGCTACATCGAGTGACCCGAGCACTTCCGGGTGCGTGCTCCAGCGGAGGTAGTGCCTCCACAGCTCGTCCGGTATCGCGATGGCTCCATCCGTTGCCAGAACTTCATGCGCCGCCGCTACCGCCCGGCGGTTGTGTTCGGGATCGTTGGCTACCTCCGTGAAAATTTCTGTATTTATCTTCAACGTCATATCTGCGCCTGTGAAGGATTGGTCGACGGGATGTTTCCGACGGTCGCGGTCGGGCTCATTGTCCATGCCAAACCGCGAGCACTTCAATCGATGCAATCCGGCGGCCATGTTTCTCCTCGGCCGGCTCTTGACATTCCGTCCGATTTTCGACATTTTCGGCAATTCATCGCAATTCATTTTCATTACATTATATCTGCGGAGGTACCGTCATGAAACGCATTCTGCTTGCAACGCTCGCGGGAGGAGTCATCATTTTCGTCTGGGGAGCCGTTTCGCACATGCTGCTCGGCGCGGGTATGCTCGGCGTGTCCGTCATGAGCAACGAAGATCCCGTGCTGGAAGCATTGAGCACGAATCTCCCCGAAGCGGGATTGTACATGTTTCCGGGCTGGGATCTGGAGGCTTCCGCTTTCGACGAACCGGACGAGGCCTGGATGAACAAGTATCGCGACGGTCCCGCCGGCATGCTCATCTACCGGCCCAAAGGTGGTGAAGTCATGCCTCCGTCCACGATGGTATCGGAATTCGTCAGCAATCTGCTCGCTGCGCTTCTCTTCACGTTGCTGGCTTCCGCGCTCGCGGGTTCGTATGGAAAACGCGTCGCCTTGCTGTCGCTGCTCGGGCTGTTCTCCTGGCTGTCGATCAGCGTGAGTTACTGGATCTGGTATCACTTCCCGCTGGCTTACATCGCCGGCGAGGGCATCGATGTCGTGTTCGCCTGCGTGCTCGCCGCGATCGCCATAGCGAAAATCGTGCCGGCGCCCGCTGCTAAAAACTAGCCTCGTCTACATCGGAGGTCAGACTCAGCGTTCTTGCATGGCAGAGAACTTCCACCCCTGCATCGCTGAAGTGTGCCCACCAGTCCGCCTCAGGCGGATACACCGGTCCATTTCGTAAGTGACATCATCGCACCAGTGCGTGCCAGCAAACCTTGTCATGCTGAGGGCTGCGACGGCACGGATATTGCTTAAAAATCCGATATCAGCAGAGCAGCGTCTCGAAGCATGATTCTTTCCGTAACGTAATCAGAGCCCCACTTCCATGAGATGTCATTAACAGGATTTTTTATCGGCGCGTACACTCAGGGTGACGATCCGTGCTGAACTCAGGATGAACACGGATACTTGCGCTCCCCAGTCTGGAGCGACGGTTACATCACCATGACATCTGCAATCGAATTTCTTCCTACATTAGCAGTACTTCAATATTGTGGAGAGCACTGTAATGAAGAAATGCGCATCTTTTCTGCTTTTTCTCATGACCACCACGTACTGCGCCAAAGCCCAGACAGCCTGGCCTCCGGCACCGTTTCTCCTCTCCACGCCTGCCGTACAAAATCCCACCCTCTTCCGCATGGATCACGTTGCCGGCTGCCCCGGCAACGGCCTGGAGCAGGACAAACTGCATCTGCAATGGCAGCGCTCGGTCTGGCTCCCGCCCTTCGAAGACAGAAACGACAGCACGGATACGGTGCGCTATGAAATCAATTTCATCGTCGAAAGTCACAGCGGCCCGGGTACGATCACCGTTCCCTTCCCCTCGGCCAACGGGGCTGTGGATTGGGACGACGTTCTGAGCGGCGATGAGCTGTACGAGCGATTGTTTCGTCCCCCTGTCCCGCATCCGGTGGAGCCGGATACCATAGTGATTCGCGTGCCGTGGTTTGTCCGGGCATGGAACAGCGTGGGTTCTACATACTCCGACACTGCCGGCATCACAATACGAAACAACCCCTTGCCAACACCCGCGCTGGTGATGTCGTACAACCGGCCGCCTTCCCCCTACCCACCAACAATGGTACAACCCCGGAACGGCGAAGTAGTCACCGGCATCAGTGCCGCCTCACCGCCTCTGCCCTTCCTCTGGTCTCCGTCTTATGATCGCAACATTGCGAAAGGTGAGACGAACGCTGTATTCAGGCCTTATAATCCCGTCACCCGGCAATGGGAGATCGATTATGATCAAACGGTCGATACGCTCAGCTATCAGTGGGTCGGCACCGTCGTCCACACCGCACCGCCGGGAAAAGGAGCACCGATCGGGACGGTGCTGGCACGACATACCCGAACGAGCACAGGTTTTCAGATGATGACGGCGGATTTTGATTTGCTCTTCGGGGGACTCACACCACCACCTACGGCGATGACCGCCGATACGGTGGTTCTTGATTATAACATCTTCGTCAAGGACTTCAATTACACTGATTTCACTTCACTTCTGGCACCGCGGGCTGAAGTCACGTTCCGCTACAGAGAAGACGGAACTCTGTACCCCGACACCTCGAAGTGGGTCCGCTCCGGCTGCAGGCCGCATGAACAGGTCAGCTCGGTGTACAGAATCACCCTGGTCAGGGACGGCATTGTCGGTGTGGAAGCAAACACCCCGTTGCCATCAGCGCCAACGTTGCGTGCGCTGTATCCGAATCCCGCGATCACCGGCTTCACCGTGGAGTATGCCTTGCCGGGAAGCTCAGCCGCAGCGCTTGAAGTGCTGGATATACTCGGACGCAGTGTCAAAACGCTGTCGCAAGCCGCACCCGGCGCGGGGACGCATCGGGCCGTGTGGGATGGCAACGACATGAGCGGACGACGCGCCGGGCCGGGCACCTACATACTGCGCCTCACATATGGCACCGAAGTGCTGACGCGCGCCGTTATCGTGCTGCGCTAGCAAGGATGACGCGGATCTGCACGGATGAAAACGCGGAAAGGGGACGCGGATTAAGGCGGATGGAGAGGACGCGGATGTACGCGGAAGAATCACTCGCAGGAGTATCGCAATTGCGTCGCTACCCCTTCATCCCGATATACATCCCGCCGAAATACGGGATCAACCAGACGAGCCACACGAACAGGCTGTAACGATGGAAGTTGCCGCGTGTCGTCTCGCTGCCGCGCAGGACTACAGCAGTGGCCCAGGATGCATGCAGCAGCATGAGCCAGAGGGCGATCTGTCCCGTCAGCGTGTGGGGCTCGAGGATATCGAACGGCCCTTGTGCGAGGGCGTGCATCGCAAGCGTTCCCGACACGTCGAACACAAAGCCCAGCCAGAATGCGGCGACATGCCAGGGCTTGAGATAGCGTGCGATGCGCTCTGCCCAGACGCCGAGCGAATAGAACAGCAGTGCGAGAGTAATGAGTGTGGCAGAGAGAGCGACGGTGACGTGCATGGCAACCTGCTGTGCTTCATTGGAAACGGTACGAGCACGCGGCCATCCGCGGCGGACTCGTGGAAACAACGAGCTTCGGCGCACCTGACTGATCAGACCGAAAAAGCACGCAATGTCCGAATAGCAATATACCACTCCGTCGGCGCCCGACCCATTCCCGCATCCCCGAATACGGATGAAGACGGAGCAACGAAAATACTCCATCGGTACACGAACATCATTGATATTCTCCGTCAGGGCGCGACAGATCCCTCAAAATTGCGTATCATTGTTGACCCGGTCCCACTACCGGACCACCTCATCAGAAACCAACGGCGTTGAGCCAGGAGTTCGTATGTATCGGTTTTATCGTTTGGACAAAGACGAACATGACAATGATGTCCTCACCCCCGTGGACACCTGCGCCATTCAGGGCGACCGTATTCCGGATATTCCGGTGAAATTCCAGAATGTCCTCTTTCATCTGGGTATTGGCCCGGACGATCGCATGTACGTTCGTCGCGAATATCTCTCCGGAGTACCGGATTCCATTATCACCGCGGTGGAGGAGTTTGTCAACAACGCTCCCGAGAAGCTCGCGTTACCGACCTACTTCTACTCACACATCCTTCTCAATGACGTCGAGCGCATACCGCATCTGCATCTCGTGTACTACGCAAAGAATGAAGAAACCGTCCGGGCTTTCCTGAACGGCTGATTCGACGCGGCTACCCCATGAAAGCAATTTCGTGCGCGCACGGGATTGCTTTTTCTTTTCAGGGACCGTCTGCTCCCCACTCCGCCCCTTCCGCAGTGCGGGCACGCCAACGCGCAGTACGGTCCATCTCGTCTGCTTCACTGATCCGACTTCTGGTATGCAGCCACGGTCGCCGGTACGGGGTCCGTGCTGGAGATGAATGTCCATCAGCATCTCCCTTGATACCCTCCTGACAGTATCCTTTTTCGGAATCCTTTTCAGAAATCCCGGTGATCTTGCGTGTACCATCATTTTTCGACACATTTGTCGTAGAATATCTTTTACCATCGCGGCCTGTACTATCGGACAGGCGCCGCAACGGTGCGCCAATGTGATGTCGTATACGGAAGCACTCATCCAGAAGGTATGAACATGAGCACAAACCGGTTATTTTTCGGCCTAACCGTTACTTTTCTTTTTATCGCTTCTTCCAGTGCCAACGCCCAGCACGGCTGGACCTGGCAAAATCCACGCCCTCAGGGGAATGCCCTGTACGACGTCACGCATCTCACGGGCAGCGAATGGCTGGCGTGCGGCGAGCATGGAAGCCTCATCCGCAGCAGCGACAACGGCGCAACATGGACGCCTCAATCCTTCGGCAGGCGAACCCGCATCCTCCGCATGCACTTTCCATACCCCGACCAGGGCTACCTGACCGTCGAAGGCAGTGTGTTCCACAGCAGCGATGGCGGCCGGACGTGGCTTGAGCAGATCAACACCGAATACACACTATGGGACATAGATTTCGCCGACGCGCAGCACGGAATAGCCGTCGGCAGCTTCGGCATCATACTGCACACGAGCGATGCCGGAGTGACGTGGAATTATCTTGACGCGGAAATACAAGACGATCTGCACGCCGTCGTGTACACCGACGCGGCCAACGCTGTGATCACCGGCGCCAATGGAATCCTCCTGCGGACGAGTACGGGCGGTCTCTCCTGGCAAAAAAGCACCATCGGCACCAATCGCAGAATCATGGATATCACCGCCATCCCCGGCGGTGGCGGCTCGCTGATCGCGGTGGGCGACAACGGGACGCTGCTGCGGTCCACCGACGGCGGAGAGAGCTGGACGAACGCCATACACAGCTCCACCAGCAACCTGACACGCGTACATTTCACCGATGGAAACAACGGCATCATAACCGGCGGTGGCGGAACACTTCTCCGTTCCGCGGACGGCGGAAAAAACTGGAGCAACGTCCTCCCGGGCGGAGGCGCCGATCTCCGCGGCATCGCCACGCATGGTATGACAGCGCTCATCGTCGCGGCGAACGGCACCGTGCTTCGCAGCAGCAATGGCGGCATGAACTGGGGCGGCGAGGGTCCGGTCACCATAAACCATCTGAAATGTCTGTCCTTTTCCGACGCTTCGACGGGCATCACGGCGGGGTTGGGCGTATCGCCTCTCTGGACGACAAACGGAGGGCAGGTCTGGAACAGGCAAGCCATTTCGAGCGGAAGCGATATTCTCGACATCTGCCTGATCGGCGGCACTGTCCATGCAGTCAGCAAAGGCGGCTACATCCTCCGTTCGCGGCTTGACGGAAGCGCGAACACCCGGCACACCGTCAACACTGCGATACAATTGCGGGGTGTGTCCTTTATCGACGCGAACAACGGTATCGTCGTCGGCACGAACGGCACCATCCTCCACACCGACGACGGCGGGGATACCTGGGTCAAGCGCACAAACGAACAGTATCTGCATCTCAATGATGTGCTGCTCATCGACACAGAGACCGCTTTGGCTGTCGGGGAGCGCGGCACCTGCATTCGCACATCCGACGGCGGCATCACCTGGTCGTACATGCTTGTCGGTGTGCAGGAAGAGTTGAAGTCCATCAGCTCCCTGACCGATGGCTATATCTCGATCGCCGGGACCCAGGGTCTCATCCTGCGCAGTGGTACACTGGGGATGAACTGGGATATTCAAAGGATTGAGACGCGACCCATGCTTAATGGCATCAGCTTCGGAAACGCCTCTGTCTGTGTAGCGGTCGGTGAGTTGGGCGCCCTGTTCGTCACCACCGACGGCGGGAGCACCTGGACGTCGCAGCCCGAAGTGACGCGTTACGGTCTGAACGCGGTTCAGATGCACGATGCGCGCAGCGGCACCATCGTCGGTAACAGCGGCATCATACTTCGCACCACCTCCGGTGGAGTCTCCTGGCTCGCGGACACGCGGAGAGCGCCCGCACAGGCCATGCTCGGCCGGCATTACCCGAATCCCGTGAGCGACCACGCCGTCATTCCGTTCACCCTGCACGAGGCGGGTCATACGACAGTCAGCGTACACGACATGCTGGGGCGGCGCGTCGCGCTCCTTCTCGATACATTTCTCGATTCGGGAGCACACAGCGCCCATTTCGATGCCGCGGCGCTGCCGGCCGGTATGTACATCTGTGTGTTACGCACGGCGCACGGAGCGGTGTCTTCCATGCTTCCGGTATTTGGCCCCGGCGCTGTCCGGTGAAGCCAATCGTCGCCTCACGACAGGTTCTTGTCCGCAACGAGGCGGCGAATAAGGAGCGGAATTTCTTCATTGACTTCTACGGGACATTCCCGTATTTTCCTGACTGAAGTTGCCTTTTTGCATCGCGCATGATCGCCTCCCGGACAGTCAGCGTATCGACTTGTCAGGCATGCGCGCCACAACCCGAGTGAGCGGAGTTTTCGTGCAATATCGCGTGGCGTGTGTTCTCCTGCTTTCTGTGTTTGTCATCGTCCTGCATGGCCGCTGCCATGCGCAAATCGGCTGGTACTGGCAGAATCCCTTCCCGCAGGGCAATCACCTTCAATCCGTTGCCTTTACCGATGCGCGTACCGGAACCGCCGTGGGCTGGTGGGGTACCATACTGCGCACCACCGACGGAGGACAGACCTGGGTCCCGCAGGCAGGCGATATCTATTCGCTCTATGGCGTGTGCTTTACCGACGCCACTACGGGTAGCGCCGTCGGTCAGCGCGGGACGATACTGCGCACCACGGACGGCGGCAATCAGTGGACGCTGCAACAAAGCGGCACCAGGGAATTACTGACGCGGGTGACCTTCCTCGATGCCAACATCGGAATTGCCGTGGGACGCGCGGGCGTCATTCTGCGCACAAGCAATGGCGGGAGTACCTGGACGCCACAGATCAGCGGCTACATTGTCGACCTCTGGGGTGTGGCGCTTGCTGACGCTGATAATGCGCTCGCGGTGGGGCTGGAGGGGATGATACTCCGGACCAGCGACGGCGGCGAGAGCTGGTGGCGCATCATGAGCGGTGTGTCTACCTCCCTCTATGGCATTGATCAAATAGATGCGAACACCTTCGTGGTCGTGGGAAACGACGGCGTCATACTCCGCAGCAGCGACGCGGGTCAGAACTGGATACGGCAGGGCGTCGGTGTCACGAACGAGCACCTCATCGCTGTCTCCTTCGCCGATGCGAACCACGGACTTGTCGTCGGACAGAACGGCACCATACTGCGCACCACCGATGCCGGTGCGCATTGGGTACAGCAAACGGTATGGCACCGGAAGCCGTTGTACGGCGTCACGCTCATCGATGCGCTCACCGGTGTGGCCGTCGGAGAGTCCGGCATCATCATGTACACCACCGACGGCGGAGTGTCGTGGACGGATCGCGCACCGGGCGAACGAGCGTCTTTCCACGGCATCGCCTTCTCGGATGCGGAACACGGCATAGCCGTCGGCGAGGCCGGAACGATTCTGCGCACCGCCGATGAAGGCGACACCTGGCGGCGCACCGTCGGTGTTTCGGAACAAACACTCTACGATATAACCTTCGTCGATGGCACTCAGGGAAGCACAGCGGTGGCGGTGGGCGCCGGCGGAAGTATATTGCGCAGCACCGACGGCGGCGAGCGTTGGGCGGCCATTGAAAGCGGCACTGCGAATGATCTCACCTCGGTCGCTTTCGTTCCGAACGGAGCGGGTATCGCTGTCGGGATGCGCGGCAGCATTCTGGCAACGAGCGATCAGGGCGAGACCTGGTTCGCGCGAAACAGCGGTACGACAACGGATCTCTACGGCGTGGATTTCGCGGATGAGGACCACTGCGTTGCGGTGGGCGTCAACGGAAGCATATTGCGCAGCACGGATGGCGGGCAAGCCTGGTCGCTGCAGAATTCCGGCACCATTGCCACACTATACGGCGTGGATTTCGTCGATGCGCAGCACGGCACCGCCGTCGCCTGGGATGGCGGGATACACCGAAGCAACGACGGCGGAGTCACCTGGCGCAGGCAATTCAGCGGACTGACATCCATTCTCGAAGATGTGGCTTTTATCGATGCGAACAACGGCTACGTGGTCGGCAGCGGAGGGACCATACTCCGCACGACGGACGGCGGCGCCTCGTGGTCGAAGCAGGACGTCGGGACCGCCAACTGGCTCAACGCAATCAGCGTCACAAGTTCACAGAAGGCCACCGTTGCCGGCTGGGGCGGGACCATACTCCACACCCGTAACGGAGGACTGACCAGCATCGCCGCGTCGGCAATCGCCACGAACGCCGCGCTCCTCGGCAATAATTACCCCAATCCCGTCAGCGCCTCCACCACCATCCCATTCTCTCTCACGTCACCGGAGCACGTGCGGCTCAGCATCTATGACATGCTCGGACGCGAAGTAGCGGTGTTGGTGAACGGACGGCTGGATGCGGGATTGCACAGTGCGTGTTTTAATGCTGCGGGTCTGCGGGCGGGGATGTATTTCTCTGTTCTGAGAAGCGGATCGGTGGTAGAGACCAGGAAGCTGCTGTTGACGAATACGAGCGCGGACTACTGAAGTTTTATTTTCCTGACGGGGAATGAATCACCCCGCTGAATTGTCTATCCTTGGTAACTGTGAACCTTGGTATTTGATGAGAGTTTGAACCATGATTAAACGAGCCGGACTGTCTTGCCTTTATGTCGCTATCCTTCTCCTCAACAGCAGCCTCCTCGAAGCGCAGTCCGGCTGGTTCTGGCAGAATCCGTTGCCGCAGGGGAATACTCTTTACGGAGTACATTTTGCTGATGAGCACATTGGATACGCTGTGGGGAACTACGGGAGTTTCTTACGTTCAACTGATGGTGGGGAGACATGGACACAGTTGAATACACCCACCAAACGGGATTTGCGCGATGTATTCTTTACCGATTCCATGAAGGGGACGATAGTCGGCGAGTTTGGAAGGATATTCAAAACAACTGATGGCGGTAACAATTGGGAAGATCGATCAATATCTACAACAAACGTTTTGTTGAACGTTGATTTTACAGATGAAAAGCACGGATGGATACTTGTAAGTAACAGCACCTTGCTCCGCACAGAGGATGGTGGGAATAACTGGGCTGGTTCCAGCTTGAGCAATTTTGGAAGCGTACTTGGAATGCACTTCACAGATCATGAGGTTGGGACTCTCGTTGGAGCAGGTGGATTGATAATCCATACGACCGACGGAGGAACCACCTGGCAAAATCAGGAAAGCGGGACGAAGCAGAGGCTCTATGATGTTTGCTTCCGAAATAGTGATTATGGGATCGCTGTAGGAGACGGTGGGACTATACTACGAACGACAAACGGCGGCGCAGTATGGACTAAACAAAGCACCACAACATATAATCGTCTTGAGTCTTTACAGTACTCTGATAGCCTCAATATCACAACTGTTGGTGACCACGGGTGCGTACTTCATTCCACAAATGGAGGAATCGAGTGGATGGAGGTATCAAGTGGCTTAGTCCAATGGCTATACGATCTTTGTTATGCTGACAATCAAATCGGCATTGCAGTCGGCGCGAATGGCTGTATAGTAAAAACTACGAACGGAGGGACAGATTGGGAAAAGCGATGGTCAGGACAATACGGGTTGATGACTGAAGTGGTCTTTACCGATCACAACCATGGGTACGTGACCTGCGGTGGGGGATGGACAATTCGAACCGAAGATGGCGGAGCAACGTGGATCGGGTATTTTCTTGGATCAATCTGGGATCAACAGCATGGGCTCTCTTTCTATGATCACAATCACGGCATTTCTGTAGGTCCTACAGGAAGAATTTTTACGACTACAAATGGAGGGGACTCTTGGAACAGACAATTAAGCTGGGTAACGGAACATCTCAACGGGATTTCTTACTCTGACTCAATGCACGCAACAGCAGTTGGTGAGCTGGGGAGAATTATTACAACATCAGATCGAGGGATCACGTGGTTACCGCAAAACAGCGGGTGTTCAGATTACCTTTCGGAGGTGTCGTTCTGTGATAGCGATCACGGCCATATCGTAGGATTTGAAGGTACCATCCTCTACACGTCAAACCGAGGATTGGATTGGATACGTCAAAATAGTGGCGTAACGAACGACCTCTGGGATATTACATGCAGAGACTCACTCTGTTGTACAGCTGTTGGGGCAAAAGGAATCATACTTAAGACCACCAACAGTGGGATGAGTTGGGAGGAGCAAGATAATCCAACCCGGTTCAATCTTTATGGCGTTGATTACGCAGATTCGTTATTTGGAGTCGCTGTAGGGGAATTTGGTGTCATCTTATGGACATTGGATGGAGGGAAGTGTTGGTTTATACAAGAAAGTCCCACTGATAAAATCCTTGTGGATGTAGATATGATTGACAGACAAACTGGAACCATAATCGGAGAGGGCGGCACCATCCTCCGCACCACCACCGGCGGCGTGACCTGGGTCGAAGATGAAAAGCCCTCCCCCTCCCTCCTCCACCTCGGCCAGAACTATCCCAATCCGGTCACCGCATCAACCACCATACCCTTCTCGCTCACCAATTCGGAGCATGTAAAACTGCGCGTTTACGACATGCTGGGACGTGAGGTGGCTGTGTTGATCGATGAGCGGCGCGAAGCTGGTGCGCACACTGTGCGTTTCGATGGCGCGGGATTGCGGGCGGGTGTGTATTTTTCTGTTCTGAAAATTGGATCGGTGATCGAGACACGGAAACTGATTCTGATGACCGCAAGCACGGCCTATTGAATACATTTTCGGGCGGAGAAAGTGATCCTCTCACCCGACAGCGGCAATGACCATACACATTTTCCAAACCAGTTGTGAGGATGAACCATGACCCGGTATGCTGCACCTTCTTGCCTGTTTCTCTTCGCGTTTCTTCTGATCAGCAGACCTTGTCAGGCCCAGTCCGGCTGGTTCTGGCAAAATCCGTTGCCGACGGGAAATGACCTTCTCGATGTGGCATTTTTCAGCGCGGAGACCGGCATCGCGGTGGGCGGACGAGGCACAATACTTCGTACCACCGATGCCGGCGCACAGTGGCTGTCGCAGTGGGTCGGCAACTCGCGGGATTTACGGGGTGTGGCATGCGCGACTCCGCTGATCGCCGTCGCTGTTGGCATAGATGGCATCATTCTCAGAACCACGGACGCCGGCGCGAGGTGGTCGGAGCAAAACACCAATACCGCCTACGCGCTCAACGCCGTCGCTTTCGCCGATGCGGCCACCGGTGTGGCCGTCGGCACATCCGGAACGATACTCCGCACGACGGACGGAGGACTCACCTGGACTCCGCGACAGGGAGGAGCAAACTCCTTCCTGCACGACGTCGTCTTCATTGACGGGGCGACGGGTTTCGCCGTGGGGCGTGATGGTATCGTTCTTCACACCACCGACGGCGGCGACACCTGGACTGCGCAGACACTGGCAAGCGGAAAGCACTTCCGCTCGGTGTCCTTTGCCGGCAGCACGCATGGGTGTATCGTCGGCGAGATGGGCGTCCTGTACCGCACGAGCGATGGTGGACAACAATGGAGCGCGGGCAGCACCGGCAGCACACAGTGGCTTCATGAAATTCTCCTGACCAGCGCGGATGCGGGTATCACCGTGGGAATGAACGGGACCCTTATCGCAACCACGGACGGCGGAGCGAACTGGGCCCGCTCCGATGTGATTCAGTGGTCATCGGGCACACATTCGATGGGTTTGCAATACAACGGCATCTGTCATGCCGGCAGCAACGATCTCTGCATCGTGGGCAATGCGGGCACCATTTTACGGAGCAGCAATGGCGGCGTCAACTGGATCGAGCAATCCATGGGCGTGCACAACCATTTCACCGGAATCGATTTCCACGGCAGAGACACCGGCCTTGGTCGTGGGGACATCATTCTCCGCACCACCGACGCGGGCGACCATTGGGTACGGCAGCAAACGGATACCAGCTTTCATGCGAACGCGGTGACACTGCTGAACAGCAGCATCGCGGTCGTCGTGGGAGACGACGGCCTGATCATCCGCAGTACGGACGCGGGCGTGACGTGGACGGAGCATCGCCGCGAAGCGGATATCGATCTCCACGGCGTCAGCTTCTGCGATGATGTGCACGGCATGGCAGTCGGGCGCAGCTCTACCGTTCTTCGCAGCAGCGACGGCGGTGTGCACTGGACAAGACTCTCCATGCCCGGACCAGCGGAGGATTATTTCAGCGTATCCTGCGCAAGTCCGCTCACCGCGTTCATCCACGGAGGTAGCACGGTGTTGCGCACGACGGATGGAGGCGCAAACTGGACGGACATTTCGCCTACGAAGCTGGCCCCGCTGTACTGTATGACCTTCGTCGACAGTCTCCATGGCTTCATCGCAGGGTACACGGTTCTTTACCGAAGCACCGACGGAGGAAACAGTTGGGAATCCGTCTCGCCGGTGGCGTTCATCGCTCCCGACGCCCTGTCGTTCACGGACAACCTGAACGGGCTGGCGGTCGGCTCCGTTGGTGAAATATCGCGCACCACCGACGGCGGCCGGACCTGGAAAAAGGAGGACAGCCGCACCACCTCCGGACTTACCTGTGTGTGTATGATAGATACGGAGACGGCGAGCACAGCCGGATGGTTCGGCACCATCCTCCGCACCACCACCGGCGGCGTGACCTGGGTCGAGGATGCAAAGCCTTCCCCAACCCTCCTCCACCTCGGCCAGAATTATCCTAATCCCGTCACGACCGTGACCACCATCCCTTTCTCTCTCACATCGCCGGAGCACGTGCGGCTCAGCATCTATGACATGCTCGGACGCGAGGTGGCTGTGTTGATCGATGAGCGGCGGGAGGCGGGGTCGCACAGTGTGCGTTTCGATGCTGCGGGACTGCGGGCGGGTGTGTATTTCTCTGTGTTGAGAAACAACAGAGGTACGGTGACGACAAAGATGGCCGTGGTGCCTCGCTGACAGCACACGGCGTAAGAGCAGCGGGCCGGACTGCCCAAATCAGTGTCCGGGGCACGTCATCAAGTCCCGGCATACCGGCTCGATTCACCCTTTGATAGCTGTCGTATCCCGATTCTGAGCACGTCTGAATATCTTGACTCATGATATCATTATTGGTATCTTTATACATGGGATCGTTGGAACATATTCTTGCCGCGATGCGGCGAAATCCGTGCGGTGTGCGCTTCCCGGAATTGAAGCACGTGTGCGACCATTACTTCGGAGCGCCCCGCGCTGCGGATGGCAGTCACAGAGTGTATCGGACTCCGTGGAAAGGAGACCCGAGAATCAACATCCAGAATGATAAAGGTTTTGCCAAGGCATATCAGGTGCGGCAAGTTCTGAAGGCAATAACGCGACTGGAGAAAGGTGACAGCGATGAAAAATGAAAAATACACGTACCGGGTGACCTGGTCCGAAGAAGACGGCGAGTACGTCGGACAGTGTCTCGAATTTCCGGCCTTGAGCTGGCTCGCCCGTACTCAGGAAGCTGCATTGAGAGGCATACGCGCTGTTGTGGCGGAGTCGGTGGACGACATGCTCGCCCAGGGCGAAGCTATTCCGGAACCGATTGCGACGCGAAGCTACAGCGGGCGCTTTCTCGTGCGCGTCCCTCCCGAAATCCATCGCATGCTTGTCATGGAAGCTGCGGAATCCGGAGTAAGCCTCAATCGCCTGGTAAGCGCACGACTGGGGAGATACAACCAGGGTACGGCCGATCGCTGAGCCGTCTCAATAACGGACACAAGACAGAGCTGCGTGCACATAAACAGCACGCTGTACATCGCTACTCCCTTGTCTGAAACGAAGCAGTGGCATATCGATCAATACGCAGCGCGATGTGCGCCGTCGGAATTCCGTGACGGCGCACCATCGGCCTGAAAATACGAGAGTGAATACGCGAACGGGTTGCTGATTATTATCATCCCATCCAATGCTGCTTACCGCGCCTTTGCGCCTTGGCGATACATTACCCATGCTCCGCGCCCCGGCTTTGAGAAGTCTTGCCGAATTCAGCGACATCAGACCCTGTGAAAATCCCGCCGCGTCTTTCCGCAATGGAAGGAGGAGAATACGTCGACAAGGCGCGAACAGGACTTTCTCCAGGTCCCCGGTGAATCCGCCGGCTTCGCCGTCTCTCCCCATCATAGAAAAACGGACTTCCCCATACCAAACCGGGAAATAGACCTTTGCGTCACTGCGAGGCTGCGTCTCTGCGTCAAGATTCGAGCGAAGAAACACGGGGGGAGGGGAATGAACGCAAAGACGCCCCTTCGACGGTGGCTGAGCGACGCCAAAACCACTTTCAAAGAGGCGACTCTGCGTTTATTTCCCCTCCCCTCTGCGCCTTTGATGCATAGGTTGAAGAGTATTCGGGAAAAGCCTACGTTGCGCTTACGAAAGTTCGCGAGATTGTGAAAATGATAGAGAAGGACGATTGGTACCGGGTGAGGACGAGAGGAAGTCATCACCAATACAAACACTCTGGCACAGCGGGCCTGGTCACGATTCCTGGAAATCCCGGTGAAGAAATGGCGATCGGCACCTACCTGAATGTCCTCAAACAAGCAGGAATGAAGCCATGAAAAAATATCTCATTGTCGTTGAAAAGACGGAATCAGGATACTCGGCGTTTGCTCCCGATATTCCAGGATGTGCTTCCACCGGCAAAACCAAAACGGAGGTTGAGAAAAACATACAGGCGGCAATAGCGTTTCATCTTGAAGGCTTGCGAGAAGAAGGTTTCGCTATTCCTGAGCCATCGAGCTATTCCTCCTACATCCAATTCGCCGCCTGACGCACATGTGCAAACGGGATTTCCGTTTATTCGTCTCCCTCCGGACCGATTGCCGCTCGGAGCACCCGATCGAAGCTCATGCTCACTCGGTGTCTTGATGATCGCAATCGCTGCCGCGTCCATGACAATCGTCCGCTTATCGCGCGGAAACTATGCGATGTTGGAAATATACCCCGCGTCGACAGTCCACGAGTACATCCTGTTGCGTCTCTGCGGACCACAGAACACACAGACTACACAGAAGCCGCTGAGAGGATGAATAGAGACCAAGAGGTCGCCTCCTACATTCCATCAGCGTTCATTTCTCCTCCCCATTCCCAGCTCCGCTGCATCTCGGCGTCTCCTGAGCGAGGTTTCGGCTTCGCGATCCCTGAGCGAAGTCGAAGGGCAACCACCGTCGAAGGGGCGTTCCCGCGATTTCTTCTTCGAGCGCTATGCAATATCCTTCGCGCTTTCCCCACGAAATGCTTTCTCCCCGATGATGTCGAGCAGCGAGGCGATCGCGTTTTCCAGACGCTTCCATCCCCGCTTGCCGGTGAGCGGAATGCCGTTGTACTCATCCACGGTCTGCGCGCGCAACGCGAGATAGTTGATGCCCGCCGAAAGCAGCGTGACCATGGCCCGCACATCCACGGAAGCATCGTCCACAGCGCGCTCGAACACCTTCGTAATGGCGGAGCCCTGCGCTTCCCGTCGCCGCGCAATCTCGTCCGTGACCGCATTACGTGTGCCAAGTTCCCAGCGAAACACCTCCAGCAGTTCCCGATTGCCCACCACCGACCGGAGTTGACCGATGAGCACGCGTTGCGCTATCCCGAGCACGGCGTCCCTGCTCCTGGCGTCGGAGCCCTCCCCTATCAGTTCCTGTAATCGGGAGAAATAATCCTGTCGCGCCACCCACGCCGCGAGCAGGCCGTTGATGTCGCCGAAGTAGCGGTAGATCAGCACTTTGTCCACACCGGCCTCGCGCGCCACGGAATTGATACCGACCGCGTCGATGCCGGCCTCCCGAACGATGGCGCCGACCGCGTCGATCAACAGCTGTTCCGTCTGTTCCCTGTCACGTTTCATGCAGCAGTTCTCCTTGTCGAGTTGATTGTCTCATGCCGGAATGGCGAAGTCCCGTACCGGCCGTCGGAGACTTACGGGTTCGGGGTACTTTTCAACATAGCCCACGCGCAGGAGAAAATGCAGTGCGTTTCCGCCCAAGGCCGTCGTAAGTTCGGACGACCAGGGTTCTTCCTCCAGCGGCTGACTCATCGGATGCACGGCGATACCGAGACGGCAGGCGCGCAGGGCGAGGCGCTCGAAGCGTCTGCCCGCATCGAGTGTGTCCGCGAGAGAATCGGGAGCGATTGCCGCGACGAGCAGCCAGCCGCCGCCCTGCCCGACCTGTTCCCGCACCATCGCATTACCCTTGCGGGCAAAAGACGGAGAAGTGACGGACTCTTTGGAAAAGAACGTCCGTACCACCAGACCACCGACACCCGTAATGTCCATACTCGCGGGCGTCAGGCCATCGCGACGGGCAGCGGCCTCGCGGTTGGACCAATGTATCCATTCCGAGAGCTCGCGCATGGCATCGCGCCTGGCATTCTGCTGCTCCGTGCTCGCCGCCACCGCCTCAGCGATACGCGCGGCATCGGGACTGCCCGCCGCGACGAAGCGCGCGCCATCGATACCGTCGAGCAGTGCGTGCACGTGCGCGGTGGTAAGCGCGGTATTCAGCAGTCCTTTGCGCACAGTACGCCGCGCGCGCAGCACAGCGTCGGGCATGCCGGGCTGCACGCTGTCTTTCGCGAGGTCGAGCAGCACCTTGCCGTCTGCGAGCGAGCCCCCGCACCGTGTGTGCAGACGCAGGCCGCGGTTGCGTGCCGCATTGTCGAGGTTTTCCAGAAATGCACCCAGGGATAGCCACATTTCCCTGCCATCCGGATCAACTACGGGCAGTCGCCGCCGGGCATCGGTTTCGAGTGACCAGTGACGCGCATCAGGATAGCGGATCAACCAGGGCTGCACGTTGTGACTGCTCGGCGCCAGGGACGCGAGCTCCAGCATCGCCAGAGCGACCGCGTCGAGGCCCGGGGGCGTATCGTTCTGAGAGGTCGTGGTGAAATCACCGCGCACGACGGACGCGCAGGCGGGAAAGAGAGATGCCGCGCCGGCCAAAGCGAGGAGACCGGTGCTGTGAACGAGAAAGGTGCGGCGGGTAGTCATGAGTTGCTCCTGAAGAAACTATTATGTCACCATACAGTGACAAATATATGTCACCGCTCGGTGACTGTCAAGAGGCATGACCTCGTTTTTTTTCCCAGACGTCCCGATCACGAAACCCAAATGCACAAGGCCGCCGCCGTGGGCGGCATGCGTGTCGGCAGCTCAGCTGCGGGCGAAACGCAGCAGTGGTTGAATGTCGCCGTTATCGGCGGCCCGCAGCGCGGCGATGTAGGCGGAGCGCGCGGCGCCGGTTTCGCGCAGTGTGCTGCTTCCCCAGGTAAACACACGTTCTCCGAGCACACGCGCGGCCAGAATATCCGCCATGAGACGCGCATGCCTGCCGTTACCATTGTGGAAGCAGTGAATAAAGACCAGGCGATGCTTGAAGCGCACGGCGATCTCGTCGGGCGGGTAGGTCCCGGCATTGACCCAGAACAGACAGTCGTCCAGCAGCAGCCGCAGTTCGACTCCGATCTGGTGCTTGTCTATGCCGATGTTCTTGTTCGTGCGCCGGAAGCTGCCCGCCCAACGCCACACATTGCCGAACATGCGCTGATGCAGATTCCGGACAAAGGACTCCGTGAGCACATCCTCCGCGCGGAAGCTTCGCGTGAACGTCCACTGCACGGCGGCTTCGATATTCTGCTGTTCGAATTCGTCGAGTTCGCCGCGTGTCGCGATGGTAGGGATGAGCAGCCCCTCCTTCTGATCTTCTTCCAGCGGAAGCATCGCGCTGAAGTGTCTTATCGCTGATCCCATAGGTACCTCGGCATTTCACGAATGAGTTCTTCCGTTTTCGCGCGCACGGCCGAGGCGATGCGTTCCTCCGACACTCCCTGCTCTTCGAGTTCCATACTGGTGGCGGTGCGTAGCACGATGCTGCGCGCCAGTGATTCCGCCTGCTTCGAAATCATGCGACCCAGCGACTGTTCTTTCGGGATGACGAAATACACCAGGTACAGATCCATGGCTTCCGCCGCTTCCCGCAGCCGTTTCAACGTGATGCTGCCCTCCGCTTCGCGGTCCTCCATTTCTTTCACGCTTTGCGGTGAGATGTCCATACGCACCGCGAGTTGCCGCAGCGACATGCCGAGCGCTCGTCGTATCGCGTGTATCCACCCCCTATCGGGCATGGGCGTCTGCAGGAGCGGACGCAGTCCCCCGAGTTTGCGGTCCAGTTGTTCCGCCGCCAGTTTTCGGTATTCTTTTTTCATCTTCCAAGCTCCTACCGCCGCCGAGGGCGTCGCTGCGTGACACACGGCAGTATTTTTCAGGTCATAGAATGAAACTCTGCACAGCATTATACGGTTTTACTTTGATTTATACAAGTATTTCATCAAGCTATGGGCTAAAATATCATCGCAGAGACGCGGGGGGAATAAAACGCAAAGGCGCACAGCTGCAGAGGCGCAGAGGAATTTATGTCGGGGTCTGTTGTCGCCGGATTTATTGGAAATTTCCTTTGGCTTGAGCGTGAAGGCCTTGAGGCGCAGGGGGAAGCACACGCAAAGGCGTAAAGCTGCAAAGGCGCAGAGGGAATATGAAAGGTGACCTCATGGTATCTATCCTTCATTTCTGCGATTTCTGTTTATTCTGCGTGTTCTGTGGTCCGCAGAGGCGCCTCTTCGACTACGCTCAGGAGCTGCAGAGGCGCAGAGGAATTTATGTCGGGGTCTGTTGTCGCCGGATTTATTGGAAATTTCCTTTGGCTTGAGCGTGAAGGCGTTGAGGCGCAGGGGGAAGCACACGCAAAGGCGCAAAGCTGCGGAGGCGCAGAGGGAATATGAAAGGTGACCTCATGGTCCCTCTCCTTCATTTCTGCGATTTCTGTTTATTCTGCGTGTTCTGTGGTCCGCAGAGACGCACCTTCGACTACGCTCAGGAACTGCGGAGGCGCAGAGGACCGAGCCGCGCCCCGGATCTGTTTATGTGAGCGGTTCGATATCTTGCAGAAGGCGGTTCGAGGCTACTGCGCGGATGTTTTCCGAGAGGGGAAAAGTGCCGTCACCGGAATGGATGACGTCGAGATGCTGCAACTTCAGATCCTTGAGGGCGATATGCATGGATCTTGTGGTTCCGGGCGCACTGCTTCTTTTAATTTCGAAACCTCTTCGCTGCCGTCCGCGGACCAACAGCAAATCCAGTTCGGCTCCTGCATGCGTTGCCCAGAAAAAACACTCGTCCGCTTCAGCGCCTGTATGCCGGATTATCTGATCGATGATGAAGCCTTCCCAGGACGTGCCGAGCACCGGGTGTACTTCGACATCCTCCCTGTTCCGGATTCCGAGCAGCGTGTGCAGCATCCCGCTGTCGGAGAGAAACACCTTTGGAGATTTGACTTGCCGCTTGGACAGGTTCTCATGCCATGGGCGGAGTTGGCTGACAACGAGAGCCGCGGTGAGCGTATCGAGATAGCCTCGTACCGTGGTATCCGCAACACCGAACGATCTGGCGAAGTCCGAAGAATTCCAGAGTTGTCCGTGCCGATGCGCAAGCATGGTCCAGAACCTGCGCAGCGTCTCGGCGGAGATGGTTACACCGAGCTGCGGAAGATCCCGTTCAAGAAACGTACGAATGAAGGCGCGCCGCCAGGCCACACTGTCTTCTTCCGATGCGGCGAGAAATGAACGTGGAAAGCCGCCGCGGAGCCACAACTGGTCCTGCATAGCAATGCCTGTGTCGGAAAGAGAGAAGCCCCTGAGCTCATGAAAGAAAACGCGGCCGGCAAGACTTTCCGAACCCTGGCGCAGCAGTTCGGGCGAGGCACTGCCCAGAACGAGGAAGCGCGTGGAGTTACCTGACCTGTCGGCAAGGACACGAAGCACCGAAAACAAATCCGGCATTCGCTGCACTTCATCAAGAATCACCAAACCGCTCAGGCCTTTCAGCGCCGGCATTGCTTCCCGCAGCCGTGCCAGATCTTCAGGATTTTCGAGGTCAAAATGTGTAACAGACTCATGCCCAAGCTCACCAACGCTCTGCGCCAGCGTCGTTTTTCCAACCTGCCTCGCGCCAACAATACCGACAACAGGAAATAACCTGAGTGCCCGCTTGACCGCTTCGATGTCTGTTGTTCTTTCTAACATATCACATTTTCCTTGAAATCTCGGTGCATGATGCTGATTTTTCAAGGAAAATATCTATTCGAACATTCAGTCGCAAATCAACAACGGACTACATGCAGACATTTTCCTTGAAATTCCTGCGTACTACACCGATTTTTCAAGGTAGGTGTCCAATCGAACCAGCAGGCGCAAGTCAGCTACGGACTTCGTCCACACCTTCCCGTTCAGCTTCGCTGGGGAATGAAACGCAAAGACGCCGAGGTGCGGAGGTGCAGGGGAATTGTTTTTGGCTTTGCTGCAAATGGATTTGAGGCGACGTTCTCGGCCAAGGGATGCCATCGTTATTTCCATTTCAGCCTCTACACGAATCATATACCGTGCAAGGCTCAGTACTTCGCGTATTCCGTTGCACCGTCGGTGAACTGCTTCCCCGTGTCGAAAGCTGGTTATTGGACAGTGATCGGGCGGGGCATGGACCGGAGTTGGAGAGTACAGTATCCGCAACACTTGCATTACTCACCGATGTCCCCTATACTTGTGGCATTCCCTCTGTACGGTGTACACACACGCAGCAGGTCATATCATGTTCAGGCGTATGCATCTCAGCGGCCTGTTGCCGCGCGTCAGCGGGGGGACTCTATTTCAAGGAGGACTCATGCCATTTACGAAACACATCGTCGTACTCGCCGGACTCGTTCTCGTCACTGCGTTTCTGGCATGCGAGAAACAGGGAAAATCCGAACTCGAGAAGGAGATGGATCTGGTGGTCAAAGCCGGAAAGGGGGAACTGAGTTCGGATGACAAGGAAATGTTACGGAAGGACGGTCACCCGCTTCTGATGCAGTTGAGCGACACGAACACCGCTACACTCATTGCGTTGTTTGCGAAGCTGCCGACGGAAGCTCACCGGACCCTGCTGGATAGCGGGTATCTCAAATGGAAATTCGCGCAGTTGGATCTCCAGCGACAGCAGGTGTGGAGGGATATCGTTCAGCTCAATATCGACATGGCGTCAAGGCAGGGAGCGACACCCAGTCCCCTTTTCTCGCAAGCAGCCCTGCAACACAGCGAAGTTGGCTTTGCCGTTATCGATATACCTGAGGCGCAAGCAAAGGTTATAAGCTGGTACATCCTCTGGACGGAAGGGCAACCAACCTGGGTTACCGTCGTTGGCGCGAAAGCTGCCGGAACACAACCGTACTTCTCTGCGCATCTGCGTCAGCTCCCGTTGCTCACAGAAAAACCGGAGAGCCGGTTGCCATCCTGAGTGCGCCCGCGATACCGCCAGGGCGTATGCTGATGTGTATCGAATGTGACATTGGAGAAAACGGAAATCGAAAATGGCTACGCGTACCCCAGGCCGCAAACGCGTCTCTTCGGGCGAGGCCCTCGGCAAGAAGCTGCTCCCATCCGTGCGCGAAATGAAGGCCTCGCAGGCCGCACGTGTCACGAACATCGAGTCCAATGGCGTTGTGCAGGCACGCCATAATACCGGCTTGTCTTAAGCGCAATTTGCGATGGCACTGAGCATTTCCATGCGTACGCTCCGGGAGTGGGAACAAGGTCGCCGCACCCCTTCCGGCCCCGCCCGGGCGCCTATCCGTATCCCAAATCGGCATCCCGAAGTCGTGCGTGCGGTACCGGTTTGACACAGTGCGACGCTGCCGGTCCACACCGGTGCGGGAAGGCCGCGCTTGCAGCGGGATACTGTGGAGCGATACTTCCGGAGACGGGCAGCGTATTAACCTACCTCTACTTCTCCACGGTTCCTGTGCGAGGTTTCGGCTTCGCGGCCCCTGAGCGTAGTCGAAGGGCAACCACCGTCGAAGGGGCGCCTTTGCGTTGACTCCCCCTCCCCTGTGTCTTTCCGATGAAAATATATTTTGTTCACCTCTTGACTATTAGCGATCATTCTCCGATTTTTGTGGAATACTAGGAAGCGCGGCGCAAGCCGGACCACAAAACAGTGGGAGGAAACCGAGAGAATCGCTACGATCCGTATTCCATCATTCTCATGACATCCCCCGCACGCCTCGCGATCATGCAAGCGTCTATGATCGCCGTGCGATGCGCCACCGCGACCTGAGCAGTGTTACCCTATGATCTCAACTCCACATCCGCACCGGCCATCACATGGGACCGAATTGGCGGAGCTTGGGCGGGGGGGCGGAAGTCGCACTCCTTGATACTTGGAAACACGGGGGGCCTCGTCGATTTCAAGTGTTAGCGAGAGTAAACCGTCTTGCTCCATATAACACGAAAGATCGAGCGCTGCTGAGATTGCTTGAGTCTGGAGAATAATCACGAGATGAAGCATTGTGAAAGCCATTTTCAGTGCAGGATAACCGGCGGTCAGATAGTAATCGATACTCCGGATTATCGGGACAACCATTCAATGACGGTCGACAAAAAAGGAGCATAGGCATGCGTATTTGTGACGCTATCAAGAACATGCAGACGCTGAGTTTCACTTACAATGGGTATAGACGTGTCGTTGAGCCGCATACGTATGGCACAGACACAAAAGGCCACGAAGCATTGCGCGCGTATCAGACAAGCGGTAGCAGCGAGTCTGGAGAACTTGGCTGGAAGCTCTTCCATGTCGGAGATATCCGCGGCTTATCCGTGCTGGAAGCCACCTTCCCGAAGCCTCGTCCCGGATACAAACGCGGAGATAAAGGCTTCTCCTCTATCCGCTGCCAGCTCTAACCGAACAGCATCCGCATAGTTTCGCTGGCGTTCAAGCTGATAGTTCAAAGCATTGGTAGACACTCTAGATTATTAAATTTTGTGAGCGGTTTGCAAATATTGAAGAATCAGCTTGACCAAATGAGCACGAAAAGTGAAACCATGGATATCGAAGCCGACGAAAAAGAAGCAATGGATTGCGGTAACTCAGGGAGCACGGGGTGTGGGGTGCTACTCGGACAGTATCCACCTGGGCTTTGTATGATAAGGAAACTAATAATTCATGTGTAATCTATGAAAAACGGAACCCCACACACAAAGCCAGAAGTTTTCATTCTGGAGTCATTAACACTCGATGACGAAGGCAAAGACCAGAAAGATGGGTTGATGCTATCACAGGCACTGCACCTTTATAACAAAAAGCCGAAGTATTTTTACTTTCGGACTGAGCGCGAGCTGATCAATCTGATCGCCTTATTCAAGGAATCCAACTATCGATACCTCCATCTTTCCTGCCACGGCTCTGCAGCATCGCTCAGCACTACTTTCGACGAACTTGACTATGGTAGCGTCGGACGAATACTAGGCGGCACACTCAACAACAAGAGATTATTCGTATCCGCCTGCGAGGCAGGCAACGACCTCTTCTCAGCAGCAATTTGCGGCAGCAACCCCGGCGTATACTCGGTCCTCGCGCCATCAACTGCCATCCACTTCAATCGAAGCGCGGCTTTTTGGTCCGCTTTCTATTTCCTCATGTTCGACTTCGACAGTACGTCCATGAAACGGAAGACACTGCGCAATCGCCTTTTAGCCACGGTAACACTTTTCGATGTTCAGCTTCATTTCACTTGGAATAGCGCACATGAGGGGAGATTTAAAAGTGAGTTGCTCGTGCCTGACATCACTAAATGGCCTGTGAGTGACAACGCTATGACAAAAACGTGCGTTTAGATAACGCATTTGAAAACACAAAGCGAAATCCGCACTTGGCTCACACACAGGACGTCCGGTTAGCGAAAGAGCCAGTGACTAATACATAAGTTTCATGCGAAAAAAACGAACTAGGAGTTAAGAATGGCAAAAGGTCGAAGTTTCCTCGCTGCAATGCAGCGACAAGCAGCAGCGAGCGCACGAGAGCACGCTCGCAATGTACGCGAAGCTGAACGAGCACAGAAGGCTCGAGAACGCTTGGCTGCACAGATGGCCCGGGCCAGCGCTGCGGATCAAAAACGGCTTGAAAAGGAAGCACGGGAGGAACACATTGCTGAAATGGAGGAAGAAGCTGAAATACGGAACTCGGAATTGGCAGAAGTATATGAGGCGATTGACTCGATGCTGAAGTCGACCTTGACTGTTGATCACGTTGTTGACATTCTCGCACTTCGCTCTAGTGCTGAACACCCAATGTTTGACCGGACTGATCTCGAGACACCGATTCCGTCACCAAAACCAATCCCTGACCCTTTGGAACCGATATTCACCCCGCCTGCACCGCCGTCGGGCTTGCTTAAAATGTTTGGCAAAAAAAAACATGAAACGGCGGTATCGGCGGCTGAAGTTGCTCATCAACAGGCGGTCATTCAATGGCGGCAAGACCTGATTCAGGCCGAAGCTTCAAGAAAGGCCGCAGAGGCGCGACACGCTGGACAGGAAGCAGCGCGCATCGAAGCACTTGGGGTAGAACGGGCCCGATACGAAGCAGAGTGCGCAGCGCGGGAACAAGCCGCGATCGATAGGAACAACGCACTCGAGACACTGCATGCAAATCTTGCGTATGGCACCAAAGATGCTGTCGAGGAATATCTTTCCATCGTATTTTCCAACACATTGTATCCCGAATACTTTCCTGTCGAGCACGATTTTGAATTTGACGGGACATCAGCGGAGCTGCGACTGCGAGTACTTGTACCGGGTCCGGACAAAGTGCCAACGACGAATGCGTACAAGTATATGAAGTCCTCAGACGAAATTACATCTACAACACTTTCACAGAAGGCTTGCAAAGACCGCTATGCTGGAGCTGTCCATCAGGTTGCTCTTCGATCATTATATGAAGTGTTTACAGCCGATCGTCGTGGTCTTATCAAAACAATTTCGTTGGAGGTAGGGACGGAAGCTATCGAACCGGCCACTGGTCTTGAAGCCTATATTCCGTTCGTAGCGGCAGGAGCGGAGAGAAGTGCATTTCTAGCTTTGGATCTCGCGAATGTCGTCCCCTCTGCGACTCTCAGTCACTTGGGCGCAGCCGTATCGAAGAACCCGTACGAACTCGTTGCTGCAGTTGTTTCAGGAGTCAGGCGCACATGACAGACGGCAATCCTATCTTCAACCCGCCACCCGGTTGGCCGAAACCACCTGATGGTTGGGTGCCGCCAAAGGGATGGAGCCCCGATCCTGCGTGGCCTGATCCACCTGAGGGATGGCAATTATGGCTGACCACAACCGTAAATTCCGAAGCTGATAGCCAGCATGATAACAGAAATCCTGCCGAAGTAGGACCGTCGTCGTCCGAAAATCCAGAAATCGACATTGACGAAAGGATCGCGCGACTAGAGGAGGAAAATCGCGGACTGCGAGCCCAGCTTGAGGCTTCAGCGACAACAATCGGCACTGTGGTATTGAATGACGAACAGATTCTGCAGGAAGCTGGAATCTACCGCTACCACCATCCTCTTGAAAACGCGACAGCCTATACCGCCCGCCTCGACGCTTTGGCCATTCGTGTCGCAGACCTTGTCCGTTCTGGTGGAGCGATAGTAATGTCAAACACATTCACGTTCGATAATTCGCTGGCAAAAGGTCAAAAGATGTCCAGCGATCTCGCGAAGCTGATGCTTCGTGCATACAATGCCGAGGTCGACAATAGTGTGCGTGCATTACGCTCCGGGAACGTAGTCACAGCCAAAAAGCGGGTAGATTCTTCGCGAGATGCGATCAAGAAGCTTGGCAGCATGATGCAGATGCATATTAGCGATGCGTTTCACGCTTTACGTATTGAAGAAATCGAGTTGACTTCTGACTATCTGATGAAGAAGCAGGAAGAACGTGAGGCTGCAATAGAAGAGCGCGCGCGTTTGCGTGAGGAGCGCAAGGTTGCTGCCGAATTAGAAGAGGAACGAGAAAAGCTCAACAAGGAGCGCAGTCACCTGTTGAACGCTCTCGCAGCTCTTCGGGCTAGTGGTACATCAGACGCGGACCTGGAACGGAAGCTCGAAGAAGTTGATGAGGCAATTCTCCAGAATGATTTCCGCGCTGCCAACATTAGAGCAGGATATGTCTATGTGATTTCGAATCGCGGTGCTTTCGGTCACGATGTGGTGAAGATCGGTCTTACTCGCAGGCTCGAGCCACTCGACCGAGTGAATGAACTTGGTGGGGCATCTGTTCCTTTTCGTTTCGATGTGCACTGCCTCTTCTTCTCCGAAGATGCCGTCACCCTCGAATCCGAACTGCACCGTCACTTTGCTGATAGGCGACTTAACTATGCGAACGACCGTAAGGAATTCTTCTTCGCCAGTCCTGCCGAAGTTCGCGACGTACTCGTCTCCAAGCTAGGCAATCTCCTCGAGTTTACGGAGAATCCCGAATCCACGGAGTATCTGCAAAGCGTAGGCTATTGGCCAGACATACATAAAGTGGCAGGTTGATGGAGAGCTTAGTGCTCGCCGTTTGTGAGTGGCACGCAGGGCCTTTGTTTAAAAAACGGATGGATCAAAGCTACGATTATAATCTCATAGTTCTGTCTGCGCGTGGGTTCGCGTAGGACGTTACATATTACAAGATAGGAAGATGAAAAAACCGCCTCCCCTTACCGAAGCGCAGAAACGCCGCCTTGGTCTGCTTGAGCCGCAGCTGCGCAACGCAGCGCGCACCGGCAATTTTACTGATGCCAAGATTCTTGCAGCGGAACTACAAAGCATACTACGGCCTACTGGTCATCACATGCGGCTTTTCCAGAGCAAGAACTGGCTTTTCGAGGCTGCTCTCGAAGCTGGAGAAGTGGTATTTGCTAGGCAGGGTTTCGAGGGAATCCGAAGCTCCGTACAACCAAAAACTCGTCTTTATCTTGAGGCAACTGCATTACTTGCCGTTTGCTATCTTAGAAGCGGTAACATCGAAGAAGCTAAACCTTTCATGGCCGAAGTTCTAGTAAATACCAATGTCATACAGTCTGATGTTCAACGGCGGGTTTTCAAACGTCGATTAATCGACCGATTCGATGAAGAGGCCGTCTTGGCATCTCTTCGAGACTGTGGAACTGAAGACCTCAGTCCAGAGGATCTAGAAGAGGAGGCAGGAAAAATTATTCAGACAAGAACAGAAGATGAGATGTTCCTAATGCTGGGGGAACGGACACCCGAGCATTCGGTTGATATCCTCCTCCGTATCAATGAGTTCGCGTTGAAACAACTACCAAAAGCAGACCTCAAGTTTCTGCCTGGGCCGAAAGAACGAACAGAACGTAGAGAGGTCGGAAAAATCGTTTTTGCTTCGTTTAAAAGAATTCTGTGGCGTTCTCTTTGCGATCCGGAGAGCGAAATATATCAAGCCTGGTTTAATCAAGGTATGTCTTTAGTCCTAAACAAAAAGTACATTGGCGGTGCGGTTGTTGCCACGTTCTCAGGTCTAGGGATTGGCCTCACTGCTCTTGCAGTCCCTGCTGTTGCACTTCTGATCAAGTTCGGTTTGGAGGTCTTCTGCGATGTTTACCACCCTGAGCCTTTGATGGAAGCGCGGACCGTGCGTAAGAACAAAAATTAAGCTGAGAGGTACTGCGCTTGGATAAATGAAATGGATAATAAACAACAATTTTGACAGCAGTGGTACTTATCTATGCTAACCGATAACCAGATATTATTGATTTTTGCTGCCATCGGTGCTCTTTCAGCAATCATTTCCATTATTAGGGCTTGCATAAAGATAGTACGATGGTTGTCGACGAATCGTGGCAACACTTCTATTTCCATAGAATATTGGCGATTATTTGGACCATCTGTTGTTAGAATCATGGAATTCTTTGAGCACGAACCAGAAATTATCGAACATTCTAATCCACACCTTAAAATAAGAATAAATAGCGAGGATGAGACAATCGAGCAAGACGTCTGGAAATCATATTGCTATTTGTCGCGAAAAAGAAAAGTTGTTGTGTGTGGAAGACTGCTTTGGCCGAAATATTCAGCAAATAGAAAAAAGGTACAGCGCTTAGATTATCTGGCGAAGCCTGAGGGCGATAGGGAGATTGTTAGATGGATAAACAATAACTACATTGATCCTGGTTTGGATATCGATATACCAGACCTCGGATTTGAGATATATACAAAACCTGATGATTACTCAAATGAAATCGGATTTTTATTCTTATGTCTAAAAAACGAAGGAAAGAGGAATCTTTTCAATTACTCTGTAACCTTCAAAGTGGCACGACTAGAGGCGAACGTACCTACTTTTGATGACCCTGGATGGCGACCATTCGAGAAACTACGTGAGATATTCAAGCAAAAAGGTTCCCCGGGAGATTATTTGACGACCGGCCAGATAGAATATGGCGAAACCGAAGAGTTCATAATTCCGACATGGGAACCTGGAGTCAGTTTCCTATTTCTGTTGTCAGTATACCGATCCGATCATGAAGGTTCTGAAAATGGCTACTTGGATGACGTCTATATACTCAATACAATCACAAGAAAGACATTTCTTGGAACTTCTTCAATTACAGTCAGACAGCCTTCAAGAGAAAGGGCTCTTCGCGAGAAAGTTCCATATGGATGGTTCCGGCAATAATTATGGCCTAACGTGCGCATTGAGATCATGCGACTAAATGCAGTGAAGCGCCTTTCAGACTTCGCAACCAATTCACAGACCGTTAGCTTTACCATTGGGCCATAGCCTCCGAGTTACCAAATCAAATCACCTTTGACCACTTTAGGTGCTTCGGCTCATGGCGCTGGCTGGGGAATCACCGAATGTTCCGGCCTCGACATATAGAAAAATACTGGCTGACGAAGCATGTTCAATCGGCGCGGGAACCGATAAGCCTTCATTGTAGGCGCAACGACTCTGGTGTGCCACGACCTTTGCTGAGCATTCGCCCAGGATCAGGATGCTGCGCCCCGAATCTCCCTACCTTCCGAAATCTTCGGGACACACTCTCATTAGGTCCTCACCGTCCCTCACCTCCCAATTCTGTCTTCGGCTCAAAAAGCGACCAAACAGCAACCTGTACCCCAACTCCTCCCATCTTTCTTCTCCATTCCCCATCCCTCCGTATATTGCATGCATGGCTGGCTCGCACCCCGCCTCACCACAGGAAGACGCACGTGACCCCAGCCCCCATCCCACAAATCCAAATCACAGCAACCTAAAATCTACCCCTCCCCATGAACTCCGTCAAGTCAAAACAGCGTGTGGCCGATCATGGCGAGGTGTTTACGCCGGCGTGGATGGTGGAGGCGATGCTGGATCTGGTGAAGGATGAGACGGAACGCATCGATTCGCGCTTTCTGGAGCCGGCGTGCGGGAGCGGAAACTTTTTGGTGCAAATTTTGCGACGCAAGCTGGCGGCGGTGGAACTGCGCTACGGAAAGTCGGACTTCGAGAAGCGGCAGTACGCACTGCTTGCGTTGATGTGCATCTACGGCATCGAGCTGCTGGAGGACAATATCGCGGAGTGCAGGGAAAATATGCTGGAAATCCTTGCGGAGTACCTGAATCTGGATGAAGCGGACGATGTCTATCGCGCCGCCTCTTTCGTGCTGTCGCAAAACCTCGTGCATGGCGATGCGCTGAAGATGTGCATGCACGACGGCGCGCCCATCGCATTTGCCGAGTGGGGCTATCTGGGCAAAGGAAAGTTCCAGCGACGGGACTTCCGCTTCTCGACGCTCACGCAATCGGCGGCGTTCAGCGCGGAGGATTCGCTCTTCGCGCATCTGGACAAGAGCGAGATTTTTGCACCGATACGAAGTTACCCGCCGATGACGGTGAGCGATCTGGCCGCGGCGCTCGGTGACTCTCCGAAGGAGGCCGTATGAGCACGAAAGCCGCCTTTTTCCGCATCCACTGTTCCGGCAACTCCGGCAGTCTGCGGTCGACTCTGCAAGGCTTTCGACCGGCAGGGCAGGCAGAGCAGCGACATGATGGCGTACGCTGCACTGCCAACGAACGGGTCCACAATAAGACCGACCTGGATCGCGTCTCCTCTCTCGTTATCTCGCTGGAGAGGCCATGAGCAAACGTTCTGATGTTTTCGACCGGATCGTCACCATCCTGGAACTCGCTCGTTCAGGAATTTCGCGAACCGTCAATACGACGCAGGTTGTTAGCAATTGGCTCGTGGGTCGGGAGCTTGTGGAGGAGGAACAACGCGGAAGGAAAAAGGCCGGTTATGGAGATGCCTTGCTCCGCTCCATTGCCGAACGGCTTCAGGCAGCGTTTGGAGGTGGCTACAGTCACACCAACCTCAAATTGTTCAGGCAGTTTTACCAAACCTATCCCAATCTGCTGGATGGCCCAATTGGTCACACACTGCGGGACCAATTTGATGCCGGAGCATCACATTCCGTCATTGGTGCCGCTACGCTTCCGCGGGAGGCTTCTGGAATTGGTCACACAGCGTGTGACCAATCGTGGATGCCGGGATTGCTTCACCAGAATCTTGCCTGGTCAGTTTACCGGCACCTTATCAAGATAGATTCCCAACACGCCCGCGCCTTTTACGAAATTGAGGCAATCAATAATTCCTGGACCGCCCGGGAGGTGGAACGCCAGATAAACAGTCTGCTTTTTGAGCGACTCGCGAAAAGCAAAGACAAGGCCGGTCTCATGAAACTCGCCACGAAGGGTCAGGAAATCGCCACCGCAGCCGACGTTTTCAAAGAACCGGTTGTTATCGAGTTCCTTGGGTTGCCGGAATCGCATCGGCTTGTGGAATCGGACCTGGAGCAAGCACTCATCAACAACCTGCAAGACTTCCTGCTGGAACTCGGCAAAGGCTTCGCATTCGTGTCACGACAGGAACGAATCACGTTGGATGGAGATCATTTCTACATCGACCTCGTTTTTTACCACACCATTCTGAAGTGCTTCGTTTTGATTGATCTCAAGGTGGGCAAGCTCACCCACGGTGATCTTGGTCAAATGCAGCTCTACGTTAATTATTTCAATCACGAACGCCGCACGGAAGGTGACAACACGACACTCGGGCTCATCCTTTGCACAGATAAAAACGAGGCTGTCGTGAAATATCTCCTCGGCCCGGGCCAACCGCAAAAGATCTTCACCAGTCGTTACAAGCTCCACCTCCCCACCGAGGCCGAACTGACTGCGGAACTACAACGCGAACTTAAAGAACTCCTCTAATGGCCACTCCCGAGCTTCGCAGCACGATTCCCGACACACTGATGCGGTTTCAGTCCTTGAGGGCCGTCGCCCATCATCTCCTCCCCGGGTACCTGAATCTGATCGAGGCGGATAATCTGTATCGCGCCGCCTCTTTCGTGCTGTCGCAAAACCTCGTGCATGGCGATGCGCTGAAGATGCGCACCGATGGCGGCGATCCGATTGCCTTTGCCGAGTGGGGCTATCTGGGCAAAGGAAAGTTCCAGCGACGGGACTTCCGCTTCTCGACGCTCACGCAATCGGCGGCGTTCAGCGCGGAGGATTCGCTCTTCGCGCATCTGGACAAGAGCGAGATTTTTGCACCGATACGAAGTTATCCGCCGATGACGGTGAGCGATCTGGCCGCGGCGCTCGGTGACACGCAGGAGGAGGCTGTATGAGCAAGCAAGCCGCCTTCGCGCTGCGCGGTCGCAATCCGGATGTGCTGACCTGCATCGCCAACCTCTCCAACGACGAGGTCTTTACACCGCCGGAGTTCGCGAATCGCATGCTGGATACGCTCGCCAATGCGTGGGCGGCGGCCAACAATGGCGCGGACATCTGGGCGGATCCTTCCGTGCGCTTCCTGGACCCCTGCACGAAATCGGGCGTGTTTCTGCGCGAGATCACCAGCCGCCTCAACAAGGGCCTGGCCGCGGCGATGCCCAAGCTCGAGCGGCGGGTGGATCATATTCTGACGAAACAGGTGTTCGGTATCGGCATCACGCATCTCACCAGCCTGCTCGCGCGGCGCAGCGTGTATTGCTCGAAGCATGCGAAGGGTGAGCACTCCATAGCCATATCCTTCACGAGCGATGCCGGCAATATCTGGTTCGAGCGTACCGAGCATACGTGGGTAGCCGACAAATGCACCTTTTGCAGCGCAAGCCGGAAGACGCTGGACCGGGGCGAGGATCTCGAATCCCACGCCTACGCGTTTATTCACAGCAACGACATCAAGTCTCGGATATCCGGGATGTTTGGAGACGATATGCAATTCGATGTGATCATTGGAAATCCGCCGTATCAGTTGGATGATGGTGGCTATGGGCAGAGCGCGGCGCCGATTTATCAGCTTTTCGTGGAAAAAGCTCTGGATCTCGATCCCCGGTATGCCGTTTTTGTCACGCCTTCGCGATGGATGGCCGGAGGGAAAGGCCTCGACAAATACCGGGCACGTATGCTTTCCGACAGACGCATGCGTAACATTGTGGACTTTCCAAAGCTCTATGAAGGCTTTCCCGGCGTGAAGATTCGAGGCGGTATCTCCTACTTTCTTTGGGATCGAGAGCATAACGGACCATGTGAAGTGCAGACGATTTGGGACGGCAAGCCAACAGGACCAGCGGTGCCCCGTTTCCTCGATGCGCACGATATTCTTGTTCGACGCAACGAGGCAGTGCCGATTTTGGAAAAGGTCAAGATGAAGGGTGAGCAGACACTGGATGATCGGGTTTCCAGCAGAAAACCCTTCGGTCTTGCGACAAATTTCAAAGGTAAGCAAACTAAGGCAGGATTGAAGCAACCCGTACAACTCTATGAGAACCAGCGTATCAGCTGGGTTGAGCGTAAAGCCATCCTCATTAATCCCGAATGGATCGACCAGTGGAAAGTGCTGATGACGGCTGTTCAAGGTACCAGCGCCGCGGTTGAAACAAAGTTTCTCAGCAGACCGATCATAGCGGGACCGGAAACCGCATGTACCGAAACCTACCTCGTTGCCGGCATCTTCGATACAGAGACGGAGGCAAAGCTGTACGCGCTCTATCTGCGTACTCGCTTCGTACGCTTCCTGGTGTCCCTTCGAAAATCCACGCAGCACGCCACGCGCGACGTCTATGCTTTCGTACCGGATTTACCCTTGAATCAGGAATGGACCGACGCGAAGCTCTACAAACGGTATAGGCTTTCAAAGGATGAAATTGCCTTTATTGAGTCGCAGGTCGCCGAACATGATCCCGAGCTTTTTGATGAGATCGAATCGGACGAAGGCAGCGATGAATAAACCCACCATCGAGGATATACTCGCTCCCAAACCGAAAGCCAAGCCGCGCATCTACGCGTATTCCATCGCTGATGCGGCGCACGAGGGTCTCCTTAAGGTGGGGCAGACTACGCGCGACGTGAAGCAGCGCGTCAAGGAGCAGCTCAAGACGGCCGCGATCAAGAACTACCGGATCGAGGTCGACGAGCCGGCGGAGCGCGACGATGGCACGATATTCAGCGATCACGAGGTGCGTGCGGCTCTGATGGATAAGGGCTTCGACCACGCGGAACTGGAGTGGATGCGCTGCACGGTCGAGGATGTTCGCACCGTGCTCACCGAATTGCGCACGGGCAAGCGCTTTAGCGGTACGCATCATCAGACCTTCGTAATGCGTCGCGAGCAGGTCGAGGCGGTGAACAAGACGCACGCGTATTTTCACTCCATCTGGAGCGAGGATATGCACGCCGTGCCGCGCTTTCTCTGGAATGCGAAAATGCGCTTCGGCAAAACCTTCACCACGTATCAACTCGCAAAAAAGCTCGGCGCCCGGCGCGTGCTGGTGGTCACCTTCAAACCCGCCGTGGAAGACGCGTGGCAGACCGACCTCGAAACCCATGTCGATTTCGATGGCTGGCAGTATCTCTCACGCAACTCCGCGAGCGATCCGACAAAAATTTCCGCCCGTAAACCGCTGGTGTATTTCGGCTCCTTCCAGGACTTGCTCGGCCGCGACGCGGCGGGGAATATCAAAGCCCGGCACGAGTGGCTCCGTACGGTGCGATGGGATCTCGTGGTTTTCGACGAGTATCATTTCGGTGCCTGGCGCGAGACGGCAAGGGAACTGTTCGAGGGCGAAGAGGAAGCAGTCGCGAAAAAGGAAACGAAGCTGGAATACGCTTCCGAACTCGACAACGTGAACGTGGATCTCGGCGTCCTCTCGGAAAAGGAGACCGACTTTCTCCCTATTACCACGAAGGCCTACTTGTATCTTTCCGGTACGCCGTTCCGTGCGCTGGCCACGGGCGAGTTCATCGAAGAACAGATATTCAACTGGACGTACACCGACGAGCAACGCGCGAAAGAGGAGTTCACGGCGAAGCATCCGGGCGACTGGAATCCTTACGCGGCACTGCCGCAAATGCGCCTGCTGACCTATCAGATGCCGGATGAACTGCTGGCCATCGCATCGGCAGGAGAATTCGACGAATTCGACCTCAATGCGTTTTTCGAAGCCTCGGGTACGGGAGCGCAGGCACGCTTCAAGCACAAACGCGACGTGCAGAAATGGCTGGACATCATTCGCGGCGGCTATACACCCACAACCGTCGATTTCCTGAAAACCGGCTCGCGGCCGCCCTTCCCCTACTCCGATGTTCGCCTGTTGCCCTATTTGCAGCATGCATTCTGGTTCCTGCCCAACGTCGCCGCCTGCCATGCGATGTACAATTTGCTACAGGAAAAGCATAATACTTTCTGGCGCGGCTACAATGTTGTCGTCGCGGCCGGGGCCGCCGCCGGGATCGGGCTCGACGCGTTGCCACCCGTGCGTAAAGCCATCGGTAGCGGCTTTGATACCAGCACCATCACGCTCTCCTGCGGTAAGCTTACCACAGGCGTCACCGTGCCGCAATGGTCGTCCATACTCATGCTGCGTAATCTCACATCACCCGAAACCTATTTTCAGGCCGCGTTCCGCGTGCAATCGCCATGGTCCATCAAGAATCCCGACGGCGATAATCCGAATGAAGAAGAGGTCCTGAAGCCGGGCTGCTTCGTCTTCGATTTTGCCCCCACGCGCGCGCTGCGTCAGTTATCGGAGTACGGCATCGGACTCGCTCCCCACGAACCAAACCCGGAAAACGCCGTCAGAGACCTTGTATCCTTCCTCCCCGTACTGGCCTACGACGGCGCGAACATGACGCAAATCGACGCGGGCGGCATTCTCGACATCGCGATGGCCGGCACCTCGGCGACGTTGCTCGCCCGCAAGTGGGAAAGCGCCCTGCTCGTGAACGTGGACAACGACACCCTGCGCAGAGTGCTCGAACATCCGGAGGCCATGGCCGCGATCGGGCGCATAGAGGGTTGGCGTTCCTTGGGCGACAACATCATCGAGACCATCATCAACAAGAGCGACAAAGTCAAGGAACTGAAAAACAAAGCCAAGAAACGGGCACTCACGGCGAAACAGCAGAAAGAGCTGACGGATGAGGAAAAAGAATACAAGACCAAGCGCAAGCTCGTACAGGAAAAGCTGATCAAATTCGCAACGCGGATACCCGCGTTCATGTACCTGACCGACTTCCGCGAAAACACCCTGCAGGACGTGATCACCAAGATCGAACCCGAACTATTTCTGACTGTTACAGGACTCACGGTGCAGGATTTTCATTTGCTCGTACAGTTGCGCGTATTCAACACCGAGCAAATGAATCAGGCCGTGTTCGCCTTCCGTCGCTACGAAGACGCTTCCCTGCGTTACACCGGCATCGAAAGCCATCCGGGCCTGACCCATTACGGACTGTACGACACCGTGGTTGCGAGGGAGTGAAGGGTGGCGGTGTAAGAGTGTGGTGAACACCAATTTTCGCCGGGATCCTCGCGAGCACGAAGATTAGACATACAGCTATGCCCACAAAATCCTCCATAGAATGGACCGAGTCCACCTGGAATCCGGTGACAGGCTGCAGCAAGATCAGTACGGGCTGCAAGCATTGCTACGCCGAGCGTATGGCGAAACGGCTTCATGCGATGGGGCAGGCGAATTACAGGAACGGCTTCGAGGTAACGCTGCATCGCCATGCTCTGGAATTGCCGCTGCGCCTGCGCAAGCCGCAGGTCATTTTCGTCAACTCCATGAGCGACTTGTTTCATGAGGATGTTCCGCCGGACTTCATTCTGGACGTGTTCGACGTCATGGCCAGAGCTTCGCAGCATACGTTTCAGGTATTGACGAAGCGTGCGGATCGTTTACGCGACATCTGTGATGTTCTGCCATGGCCCGAGAATGTCTGGATGGGGGTTTCGGTGGAGACGGCGCTCTACAAAAATCGTATCGATGCGCTGCGCAATGTCCCGGCGGCAGTTCGTTTTATCTCGCTGGAGCCACTGTTGGGTGATCTCGGCTCGCTCGATTTGCATCGAATCGATTGGGTTATCGTCGGTGGAGAGTCCGGCCCCGGCGCACGACCGATGAATGAAGAATGGGTACTGAACATCAAGGCGCAATGCGAAGCGCAGCAGGTGCCATTCTTCTTCAAGCAATGGGGCGGCGTGCGCAAGAAGCTACGCGGGCGGATGCTGCAGGGCCGGACCTGGGATGAAATGCCGGCACAACCTTTCAGAGTTGCAGTGTAGCAGAAAGAACTCCCAGTATTTAAAAACGCGCATCACCGATGCGCGTTTTTTGTTTTCTGTCATTCTATCCGGCAAAGACCGGAAAATCCGGTTTGTGCGAGTGCTGTCACCGATGAAAATACATCTTGTACTCGAACGGATGCGGCATGGTGGCGATGGCGTGGACCTCTTCGCGCTTGGTCTTGATCCATTGGCGGATGAGGGATTCGGGGAAGACGCCGCCGCGAAGGAGGAAGTCGCAGTCCTTTTCGAGGGCGTCGAGGGCCTCGGCAAGACTGCGCGGGAGGTAGTTCAGGCCGTCCTTCTCGAAGACGTTGCCGTCAATGGGACCAAAACCTTCGGCGCGGGGATCGATTTTGTTGACGATGCCGTCTATGCCCGCCATGAGCATGGCCGCGAGCATGAGATAAGGATTGGCCGTGGCGTCGGGCGGACGGTACTCGAGTCGGGTTTCCCTGGGATCGTACACATAGCGCGGGATGCGCACGCAGCTTGACCTGTTGGCCTGGCTGAAGGTGAGCGCTACCGGAGCCTCGAAACCGGGGACGAGCCGTTTGTATGAGTTCGTGGAAGGATTCGTAAAGGCGGCCAGGGCGTCCGCGTGCTTGAGCAGTCCGCCGATATAGTACAGACCGGTCTCGTTGAAATTCGCGTATTCACCCTGCTTGTAGAAGATATTTTCGCCGTTTTTCGTCAGGAACTGATGCACGTGCAAGCCGCTGCCCGCCTGCTGATACATGGGCTTGGGCATGAAGGTGACCTCGAGTCCCTGCTCGGCCGCCTGACTGAAGAGTATGTACTTGGCGAGGGTGATGTTGTCGGCGGATTTGAGCAGCGGTTCGAAGAGGAATTCGATTTCCTGCTGTCCGCGCTCACCCACTTCGTGGTGATGGTATTTGACGGGAATGCCGGCCTGTTCGAGCAGGCGGCAGGACTCGTCGCGGTAGTCGTCGTAAAGGTCGAAAGGATTGCAGGCGTGATAGGCGTTCTGGAAAAATTCCTCGTCGTGATTCACTTTGTAAAAGGACGAAGACGTACGGGTGTCGAATTCCACGCTGGAAAAAATGTAGTACTCGAGTTCGGGTCCCCAATGCGTCAGATCGGCGATGTCGAGGGATTGCAGCAGTGCTTCGGCCTGACGGGCGACCCAGCGCACGTCCTCGGGAAAGCGCGAGCGCTCCGCGTCGGTGAGGAAGACGTTCGTGAAACAGGTGAGCGTGGGGCGGTCGCGGAAGAGATCGATTTGCACGGTGGAGAGATCGGGCTTCTGCACCATATCGCTGCTCTCGACTTTGGCGAAGCCGAAGCTCGAACCGTCGAAACCCACGCCCTGCTCGCAGAGCAAATCGAGGGTGTTGTCGCGGACGGGCAGCGTGATGTGATGCAGTCGTCCGACGAGATCAATCGTTTTGAGGTCGATGAATTCGATGCTGTGTTCCCTGATCATCTGCTTGACGCGTTCGAGGTCGGCGGCCATAGGTTCTCCTGGCGATGTTGCGGTGCGTGTTCTCTCCCCGAAGACGAAAGTCCTCTAGGGACATTAAGCTACGAAACAGCGGAACAAAACTCAACTTGTGATTTTGGCGCGCCGCGGGAATCGGTGCGCGGATTGCGCGGATCGGGACGGATTCTCGCGGAAGCTTTTTTCGAGGTCATATTCGAAAGGATTTCGGTACGGAAGTCGAAAAATTTCCTCCGCGGAAATCCGTGTTCCATCCGTGAAATCCGTGTACCGATCGATTCGCGGCAGGGATCGGTGCGCGGATTGCGCGGATCGGGACGGATTCTCGCGGAAGCTTTTTTCGAGGTCATATTCGAAAGGATTTCGGTACGGAAGTCGAAAAATTTCCTCCGCGGAAATCCGTGTTCCATCCGTGAAATCCGTGTACCGATCGATTCGCGGCAGGGATCGGTGCGCGGATGACGCGGATCGGGGCGGATTCTCGCGGGAGCTTTTTCGATGTCGTACCCGAAAGGATTTCGGTGCGGGAGTCGAAAAATTTCCTCCGCGGAAATCCGTGTTCCATCCGTGAAATCCGTGTACTGATCTGTTCGCGGCAGGAATCGGTGCGCGGATTGCGCGGATCGGGACGGATTCTCGCGGAAGCTTTTTTCGAGGTCATATTCGAAAGGCTTTCGGTGCGGAAGTCGAAAAATTTCCTCCGCGGAAATCCGTGTTCGAGCCTTGAAATCCGTGTACTGATCTATTCGTGGCAGGAATCGCTACGCGGATGACGCGTATCGGGGCGGATTCTCGCGGGAGCTTTTTCGATGTCGTACCCGAAAGGTTTTCAGTGCGGGAGTCGAAAAATTTCCTCCGCGGAAATCCGTGTTCGAGCCTTGAAATCCGTGTACGGATCTGTTCGTGGCAGGAATCGGTGCGCGGATGACGCGTATCGGGGCGGATTCTCGCGGGAGCTTTTTCGATGTCGTACCCGAAAGGTTTTCGGTGCGGGAGTCGAAAAATTTCCTCCGCGGAAATCCGTGTTCCATCCGTGAAATCCGTGTACCGATCGATTCGCGGCAGGGATCGGTGCGCGGATGACGCGGATCGGGGCGGATTCTCGCGGGAGATTTTTTCGATGTCGTACCCGAAAGGTTTTCGGTGCGGGAGTCGAAAAATTTCCTCCGCGGAAATCCGTGTTCGAGCCTTGAAATCCGTGTACTGATCTATTCGTGGCAGGAATCGCTACGCGGATGACGCGTATCGGGGCGGATTCTCGCGGAAGCTTTTTTCGAGGTCATATTCGAAAGGCTTTCGGTGCGGAAGTCGAAAAATTTCCTCCGCGGAAATCCGTGTTCGAGCCTTGAAATCCGTGTACTGATCTATTCGTGGCAGGAATCGCTACGCGGATGACGCGTATCGGGGCGGATTCTCGCGGGAGCTTTTTCGATGTCGTACCCGAAAGGTTTTCAGTGCGGGAGTCGAAAAATTTCCTCCGCGGAAATCCGTGTTCCATCCGTGAAATCCGTGTACCGATCGATTCGCGGCAGGGATCGGTGCGCGGATGACGCGGATCGGGGCGGATTCTCGCGGGAGCTTTTTCGATGTCGTACCCGAAAGGATTTCGGTGCGGGAGTCGAAAAATTTCCTCCGCGGAAATCCGTGTTCCATCCGTGAAATCCGTGTACTGATCTGTTCGCGGCAGGAATCGGTGCGCGGATTGCGCGGATCGGGACGGATTCTCGCGGAAGCTTTTTTCGAGGTCATATTCGAAAGGATTTCGGTACGGAAGTCGAAAAATTTCCTCCGCGGAAATCCGTGTTCCATCCGTGAAATCCGTGTACTGATCTGTTCGTGGCAGGAATCGCTGCGCGGATGGCGCGGATCGGGGCGGATTCTCGCGGAAGCTTTTTTCGATGTCGTACCCGAAAGGTTTTCGGTGCGGGAGTCGAAAAATTTCCTCCGCGGAAATCCGTGTTCCATCCGTGAAATCCGTGTACTGATCTGTTCGCGGCAGGAATCGGTGCGCGGATGGCGCGTATCGGGGCGGATTCTCGCGGGAGATTTTTTCGATGTCGTACCCGAAAGGTTTTCGGTACGGAAGTCGAAAAATTTCCTCCGCGGAAATCCGTGTTCCATCCGTGAAATCCGTGTACGGATCTGTTCGTGGCTGGAATCGCTGCGCGGATGACGCGTATCGGGGCGGATTCTCGCGGAAGCTTTTTCGATGTCGTACCCGAAAGGTTTTCGGTACGGAGTCGAAAAATTTCCTCCGCGGAAATCCGTGTTCCATCCGTGAAATCCGTGTACGGATCTGTTCGTGGCAGGAATCGGGGCGCGGATGGCGCGGATCGGGGCGGATTCTCGCGGGAGCTTTTTCGATGTCGTACCCGAAAGGTTTTCGGTGCGGGAGTCGAAAAATTTCCTCCGCGGAAATCCGTGTTCCATCCGTGAAATCCGTGTACTGATCTGTTCGTGGCAGGAATCGGTGCGCGGATGGCGCGGATCGGGGCGGATTCTCGCGGCAGCCTTTTTCGATGTCGTACCCGAAAGGTTTTCGGTGCGGGAGTCGAAAAATTTCCTCCGCGGAAATCCGTGTTCGAGCCTTGAAATCCGTGTACTGATCTATTCGTGGCAGGAATCGCTGCGCGGATGACGCGTATCGGGGCGGATTCTCGCGGGAGCTTTTTCGATGTCGTACCCGAAAGGTTTTCGGTGCGGGAGTCGAAAAATTTCCTCCGCGGAAATCCGTGTTCCATCCGTGAAATCCGTGTACTGATCTGTTCGTGGCAGGAATCGGTGCGCGGATGACGCGTATCGGGGCGGATTCTCGCGGGAGATTTTTTCGATGTCGTACCCGAAAGGATTTCGGTGCGGGAGTCGAAAAATTTCCTCCGCGGAAATCCGTGTTCCATCCGTGAAATCCGTGTACTGATCTGTTCGTGGCAGGAATCGGTGCGCGGATGGCGCGGATCGGGGCGGATTCTCGCGGCAGCCTTTTTCGATGTCGTACCCGAAAGGTTTTCGGTGCGGGAGTCGAAAAATTTCCTCCGCGGAAATCCGTGTTCGAGCCTTGAAATCCGTGTACTGATCTATTCGTGGCTGGAATCGCTGCGCGGATGACGCGTACCGGGGCGGATTCTCGCGGAAGCTTTTTTCGATGTCGTACCCGAAAGGTTTTCGGTGCGGGAGTCGAAAAATTTCCTCCGCGGAAATCCGTGTTCGAGCCTTGAAATCCGTGTACGGATTCACAGGTTTCGTTTTTTGACTTGCGGATGATATTTTAATCCTGATTGGCATCACTGGCACACGTACCTCCAAACAGAAAGAGTTTATGCGCTCTTCCCCTCTTCGACATTTTGTTGTCGTCCTGGCCGCGAGCGTCGGGCTGTTCAGCGCGCTCATCGGCGTGGTGTTTCTCATCGCCGGAGCGCAGGCCTACATCGGTCCGGATTTTACGGACACGCCGCCTTTCGCGCAGTTGCTGTATGCCATCGGTTTTATCGGATTGCCTACCGGCACTTTGCTGATGCTCAAGGCCCGGCACAGTTTCAAGCTGGGTTTCGAGAAATACGGTCTCCCAGATCCTCCTATCCGATCCTTTTTCATGAGCGCACTCGGCGTGGTATGTCTGGTAGCGGCCATTTCCGCTTTCGTCATCGTGTGGCTGCTGTTCTGATAAGCCGCCAGCCGTCCTCCCCGCCCTCCTCTTCCCGTTCGCACATCGCAACACGGCGGAACCGCCACCGCGGGGTGCCCATCATGGTCACCGTACACGGCATGGATTCGTAAACGGCATAACTGTATTTTATGTGTTGAGCGTTTTTTTTCGATTGGATCAGAAATGGAAACAATAGAGATACAGCAAGCAGACGGTACAAAAGAACGCGTCCGGCGTCCGGACTGGCTGAAAGTGAAAGTGCCTCTGGGCACGAAATTTTCGGAGATCCGCCATCTCGTGGATGCACAGCGGCTCAACACGGTTTGCGAAGACGCGCGCTGCCCGAACATGGCCGAGTGCTGGAATCGCGGCACGGCTACGTTCATGATTCTGGGCGACGTCTGCACGCGCTCCTGCGGCTTCTGTTCGGTGAAAACCGGGCGTCCCTACGACCTCGACCTCGATGAGCCCCGCCGCGTGGCCGTAGCGGTGGCCGAGATGAAGCTTCGCCATGCAGTGATCACGTCCGTGAATCGCGACGAGTTGCCTGACGGCGGCGCCGGCATTTTCGCAGCCACCATTCGCGCTATTCGCAATCGCGTACCGGGCTGCAACATCGAAGTGCTGACGCCCGATTTCCAGGGCAAGGCTGCGGCGATACAGACGGTGATTGACGCGCGGCCCGACGTGTTCAATCACAACACCGAAACCGTACCGCGTCTGTACCGCCGTGTGCGTCCCCAAGCCAAATACCAGCGCTCGCTGGAGCTGTTGCGCATGTGCAAGGAGCAGGGACTGCGCACGAAAACCGGCATCATGCTGGGTCTCGGCGAGACCGACGATGAGATTCTGCAGGTCATGAAGGATCTCCGCACCGTACGCGTGGACATCATGACGCTCGGGCAATATTTGCAGCCGACGAAGGAACATCTGCCTGTAGAGCGCTATGTCACGCCGGCAGAGTTCGCCCGCTGGAAAAGCACAGGCCTGGAACTCGGCTTCGCGCATGTCGAGTCGGGTCCCCTGGTGCGGTCGAGTTACCATGCGGATGAACAAACCAATGACGATTGCCTGCCCGCCGAAGCATCACAGGATAATGGCACAATCGTCGGTACATGAGAGCGCAGGCGGGACGAGTGAGCTACGCGGATTGCGCGGATGAATACGGATTTACGCGGATAAGAATTTTTTCGGCTCCGGTACCGAAAATTTTTCGATTACGACCTCGGGAAAATTCCCCGCGATAATCCGCATCAATCCGTGTCAACCTCGTACCAATTCCAAGCGGAAACTCGTTCGTACGCGGATTGCGCGGATGAATACGGATTTGCGCGGATAAGAATTTTTTCGGCTCCGGTACCGAAAATTTTTCGATTACGACCTCGGGAAAATTCCCCGCGATAATCCGCATCAATCCGTGTCATCCTCGTACCAATTCCAAGCGGAAACTCGTTCGTACGCGGATTGCGCGGATGAATACGGATTTACGCGGATAAGAATTTTTTCGGCTCCGGTACCGAAAATTTTTCGATTACGACCTCGGGAAAATTCCCCGCGATAATCCGCATCAATCCGTGTCATCCGCGTACCAATTCCAAGCGGAAACTCGTTCGTACGCGGATTGCGCGGATGAATACGGATTTACGCGGATAAGAATTTTTCGGCTCCGGTACCGAAAATTTTTCGATTACGACCTCGGGAAAATTCCCCGCGATAATCCGCATCAATCCGTGTCATCCTCGTACCAATTCCAAGCGGAAACTCGTTCGTACGCGGATTGCGCGGATGAATACGGATTTGCGCGGATAAGAATTATTTCGGCTCCGGTACCGAAAATTTTTCGATTACGACCTCGGGAAAATTCCCCGCGATAATCCGCATCAATCCGTGTCATCCGCGTACCAATTCCAAGCGGAGCTCGTTCGTACGCGGATTGCGCGGATGAATACGGATTTACGCGGATAAGAATTTTTTCTGCTCCGGTACCGAAAATTTTTCGATTACGACCTCGGGAAAATTCCCCGCGATAATCCGCATCAATCCATGTCATCCGCGTACCAATTCCAAGCGGAAACTCGTTCGTACGCGGATTGCGCGGATGAATACGGATTTACGCGGATAAGAATTTTTTCGGCACCGGTACCGAAATTTTTTGGATTACGCCATCGGAAAAATTCCCCGCGATAATCCGCATCAATCCGTGCTATCCGCAGACCAATTCACCAGGGAAGCCTCCGCGATAATCCGCATCAATCCGTGCTATCCGCAGACCAATTCACCAGGGAAGCCTCCGCGATAATCAGCATCAATCCGTGGCATCTGCGGACCACCCCCCCATAAGAAACTCCCCGCGAAAATCCGTCGCGATTCGCGCTATCCATGCCCTGATCCAATCTTCGAAAACCTCCTCACGACTCCGCGTTAATTGAATTATCTGAGAATCTGCTTTATATTAACGTCGTAACGTATTATGTGACAACATGCTGTATCGGTTGCGACTGCTTTTCTTGCCTCTGGGATTCTCTTTGCTGCTGCTGGCATGCAGCGGCGGCGGAGAGGTAACGCGCGAGCTTCCGACGAGCGGCAGCGGGGTCAAGATCAGCAAGGCGCGTCAGTTATTGCTGGACGAGGCGCGGCGCTGGCTGGGTGTGCCCTACTCCTATGGCGGGACGACTAAGAGCGGTGTGGACTGTTCGGGACTGGTGTTCAATGTGTACGGCAAGTTCGGGGTGGAGTTGCCGCGCACGTCGAGGGATATGTTCGGCGAAGGCCGTGCGGTGAATCGCGGCAGCATGCTGCCGGGCGACCTGGTGTTTTTCACCAACGCCGCAGGGAAAGGCATTACACATGTCGGGATTTTCGTGGGCGGCGAGGATTTCATACACTCCTCCACCCAACGCGGCGTCATCACCTCATCGCTGCAGGACGTGTACTACCGCAAGTACTACGTCGGGGCAAGGAAGATCATCAAATAGATCGCCGCGAAAGATCAACTGCGTTCCGAAGGCTGTACGGCTCATCCATAGTCACACCTTATCAATTCTTTCGGACAAATCACGACGCAATGGGCGGATTCTTCTCTTTCTTCTCTTGAAGGAGTTGGTCCCGAATCGTTCGCCATGACAGGCACCGAGCTTGCCGGTGTCTGGGCGCAGGGTGACACACGAAAGTCATTCTGCGCGGAGCGAAGCGGTCCCCGGTCACCCTGCGCGAAGCGAAGCGAGTCGCAGGGTGACGGCGAATTCGCGCTGACCAACGTTTTTGCCTTCCAGCTCAGGACAGAGCGCAGCGCTCCGCTGTTTATGACATCTGGAGGACCCAACCTACATACACCCAGAAATCCGAACGCCGCACTTCTCCGCCAGAGGCGGACGCACCGCGTGGACCTTGTTCTTCGATCCCAAATTTTGCTGCGGTGCTTCGCTCAGTGTGACGGTACTTGTGAATGCACGAAGAAGCTGATGTCGGCCCACGAAATAGGCCGATGTATCCGCCTGAGGCGGACTGGTGGGCACACTCAGGGTGACGATGCTTCTTTTACATCGCCTCAAATGTCACACTCGATATTAACCGTCTCGCACCGCTGTTTACCGGACTCAGGGTGCCCGTAGTTGTACCGGATGCCTGCCGCCGATATCTACGGCATTCTCTCCACGCTCCGCACCATGTCGATGACGGTGCCGTCCACCCATTTGATGGCGGCGATGAATTGATCGGTGAAGGCGGGTTTGTCGGGAGCGCCACCACAGAGGGACTCGACTTCGGCCTTGATCTCTTCGATACGACGGATCGGCAAACCGGCGTTGCGCGTGGCGTCGATCAGGTCCCGGCGCAGCGGATTGATGGCGATACCACGCTCGGTGACAATCACGTCTATGAGCTCGCCTGGTCCGCAAAGCGTGGTCACCTGGTCCACGATCACCGGGATGCGGTCGCGGAAGCTCGGAATAGGTAGTATAGTGCATTTCGAGAACAGGCAATTCTGCCAGCCACCGATGCCGTGCAGCAGTCGCCCGTCGCTGTGCGATACCACATTGGCGTTGAACTGCACATCTACTTCCGTGGCGCCGAGCACGACAACATCCACCATCGACGCGACGTTGCCCTTGCCGTGATAATTGTAGCTCACGAAGGGATTGGTGTGAATGTGACGGGGATTGTCGCGCATGGACTGCACGCCCGCGAGATCGAAGGTCTGCCCGTCGAGAATGTAATCGGTCAGTCCTTCCTCGAGCATGTCCACGAGGTAGCGTGTGCTGCCGCCGCGGACGAAGCGCGCCTTGATCCGCCGTTCGCGCATCATGTCCCGCAGGAAAAGTGCGAAGGAAAGTGCGGTCCCCCCCGCCCCGGCCTGGAAGGAAAATCCGTCCTTCAGTATTCCGGCGGCGTCCACGAAGCGCGCGGTGAGTTCGGCGATGAGCAGGCGGTCGGGACTTTTGGTGATGTTGGTGGTGCCGCTGACGATTTTTTCCGGTTCACCGATTTTGTCCATCACCACGACGTAATCCACCAGATTGCCGTGGATCTGCCAGGGCACACAGGGGAAAGGGACGAGATTATCCGTTACGACGATGACCTTGTCCGCGTACTGCGCATCGGCGAGCGCGAAGCCGAGGCCGCCGCAGGCGGAGGGTCCCTGCACGCCGTTGCAATTGCCGAAGGGATCGGAGGTCGGCGCGGCGATCACGGCGATATCCACATGCACTTCCCCGTCCTGAATCGCCTGATAGCGTCCACCATGCGAGCGCAGCACTCCGAGACCGCGCATTCTGCCCGAGGAGGCGTAATCGCCGAGCGGACCGTTCAGCGAGCCCTCGATGTGATGAATGACACCGCTTTCAAGATGCCGTATTATGGGTTCGTGACAGGGGAAGGCGGCGGAGGGCACCCAGCGCAAATCCCTGGCGCCAAGGTCGGCGGCGGCGTCGAAGACCTGATTGGCCACGAGATCGCCGTTGCGGAAATGATGATGGCTGGAGATGGTCATGCCGTCGCGCAGGCCCGCGCGTTCCAGCGCTTCGCGCAGACTGCCGACGATTTTATTGCCGTCGGCGGGATAATCGGCACAGCTGGCGATGGGTGGCGCGTACTTGCGTCCCGCGGGATGATGCTTACCCACTCCGGCGTAGGGCGCGGATTCCACGCCGTTGATGTTGGTGAGGACTTCGCGTCCCGCGGCGTTTATAACGGTGTTACTGCTCATTGTTTTCCTCCTTCCAGTGTTCCGACAGCAGACCGGCTTTCACGGCGAGTTCTATGTTGCGCAGAGCGCGTTTGACGACGGGCGGATCTATCATTTTCGATCCCAGCGCGACGACACCCAGGCCCCGGCGTTGTGCGTCGTCGAAAGCGAGGACGATGTTCATTGCCTTGTCGAGATCTTTTTTCTCGGGTGCGAAGCCCTGATGCACCACGGGGATTTGCCGCGGATGGATGCATCCCTTGCCATCGAAGCCGAGGGACTTTGCCTCGCGTACGCTCGCGAGCAGTCCGTCCATATCGGACACATCGGAAAACACTGTGTCAATGGCCTGAATGCCGGCGGCGCGGGCGGCGTTGAGCACTGCCCCGCGCATCCAGAAACTTTCGCGTCCTTCGAGCGTGCGTTCGGCGCCGATGTCGGCGGTGTAATCCTCGAGCCCGATGGCCAGCGCGACGACGGATGGTGCGGCCGTCGCGATGTCGTAGGCGAACACCGCGCCCTTCGCGCTCTCGATAATGGGCATGAGAAACACCTCGTCGGCTATCGCATGTGCCGCACGCAGTTCCTCGATGCGGGCATGGACGATACGCAGATGCTGCGCGTCTTCCACCTTCGGAACGAGGATGAGATTGGGGCGCTGCGGGATGATCATGTTCAGGTCCGCCAGTCCGGCGTCGCCCTGATTGATGCGCACCATGCGCTCGGCACCCATGAAGTCTATTTCGCGCAGCGTATTGCGCACGAGTATGCGCGCGGCGTCTTTTTCGGCGGGAGCGACGGAATCCTCGAGATCGAGGATGACGCCGTCCGCGCCGTGAATACCCGCGTTGACGGCGAGTTTGGGATCGTTGCCTGGGAGATAGAGACGCGAGCGCCGGAAGCGGTCGCGCTGCGAGGGTACGATGATGCCTTCCCGATACGGGAGGAGATACTCCGCTGTCATGGCGGGATCGAGTCGTCGGATGGCGGTTTCGATGCGGGCGGCGAGAGTGTAGGGCAAGGCGCCGCTGTCGTCAATGGCCAGATGGGCGTCCGACAGGCCGTAGGAGGTCAGCATCTCGCCCGCCAGCGCGCGGATCGAGCGACCGTACAGCGCGGCAACTTTGCTTTTCAGCACGATGTCGCCCGGGCCGTCGTGCCGTTCAATAATCACAAGGCAATCCGAACGCACGTTCTTCCCGCTGCGTCCGGCTTCTGCTCTGCTGTTCATGATGAAATCCGGTTTCGGTGATGGTTGGTCGAAATGTCGCGCACCGTGCTGGTGGCAACATCTGTAAATATAGCGAGTTTTCGCGGGAGTAGAGACGTTGCAGCAACGTCTCTACGTGGTGGTTCTCTACGTGGTGGGGGTGGGTGTGACGATATTTGACTGATTTTTCATCCCAATTCCAGGTCACGCTCGAAATACACCGTAGCGGGATGTCATCGACGAATCGGACCTGCGCTACACAGCCGATTGACATTCCCCGCCATCCTTTGCACATTACAGCAGAACACATGGGTGAGAAAGATGATGCGTCGGATTCTGTACTTCGCGCTGTTGCCATTCCTTTCAATCGCGGAGTTGCATGCGCAGCTTCCATCGGCCACGGTAGCGGCGGGGAGCGATGCGCTGTTTACCTTCAGCAATGGTTACGGGGCTTTTTACTGCGGCCCGGTGAGCGGGGATAATGGCAACGGCTTTCATGGCGTCACGCAGAACAAGCGCAAGCTCTTCGAGCAGTACTGGATACTGCTGGGCGACATGGTGCTCGATCGCCGCACGGCGGAGTGCACGGTGTCGCCGGCGGGCATTCAGCGACGCTATCCGCTGTACAATACGGTGGAGGAGGTATTTTTCACGGATTCGCTGACCATGCTCGTCGTGGGTATCAGCACGGAATGGCGCGGCGAGGTGAAAATCTATCCGTCGCTGGCTCCGGACTTCGGCATCAGTGCCGGGGGTATCAGCGGCGGGACCTTCGTGATCGAATCTCACGCGCGGCTGACCATGCATGTGGACGGATTGACCGGAAGCTGGGGTCGGGCGCGTCCGCGTGACGTGGAGCGCCTCTCTTCTCCCCCGCCGGCAAATATCCCCGCCATGTACTGGGGTGAATGCACGGGCGAATTCGGCTTCACCTTCGAGTGGCTGCCGTTGGAGACCACCGCGCAGGTGAGAACTCCCGAGCAGTTGCACGGGCTGCTGCAGCGCAAGTCCTCACGAATCGAAGCACTGTTGGCCGAGGCGGCGATTTCCACCGGCGACGAACTGCTTGACGAAACCTTCGCCTGGCTTCTGGCCACGACGGACGCTCTGCTCGTGCGCGAAGCTCAGGCCGGCATCTGGGCGGGTCTGCCGTGGTTCGATGATTTCTGGGGCCGCGACACATTCATTTCCCTGCCCGGCGCGCTGCTTTCGACGGGACGTTTCGAAGACGCGCTGCGTGTAATCGAATCCTTCGCCGCCCGGATGGATACGGTGCGCGGCAGTCCCACCTACGGCCGTATACCCAATCGCGTGCAGCCGGGAGAGGTCATCTACAATACGGTGGACGGAACGCCGTGGATGCTGTACGCGCTGTGGCGGTATTACGAGCACAGCGGCGATGCCGACGCACTGAAGCGCCTCTTCCCCTTCGTGGTTGCCGCCGTGGAAGGCGCGCTGACGCGATGCGACGAACACGGCTTGCTGCGGCACGCGGACGCCGAGACGTGGATGGATGCCGTGGGCGGCCGCGGGCCCTGGTCGCCACGCGGAGATCGTGCGATCGAGATACAGATACTCTGGCTCGCGCAACTGCGCGCGTCGGCCCGTATTGCGCGCATCGCCGGACGCGATGATCTCGCCGATGCGTGGGAAGGCGTGCAGGCCATCCGTGTACAGCGCGCGTTGACGGAGCATTTTATTGATCCCGACAACAACGTACTCATCGACCACCTCAACAGCGATGGTTCGCCAGACAGACAAATACGTCCGAATTCGTTGTTCGCATTCACTCTCGGCCGCGAGGCGGGAACAGCGTTCTCAGAGGAAGCGGATGATTCCACTCTCCTGCGGATTTTCTCCGAGTGCGTGTATCCCTGGGGCGTTGCGTCGCTGTCCCTGCAGGATGAGAATTTCCATCCCTTTCACGAGGCACCGAAGCAATATCCGAAAGACGCGGCATATCACAACGGTACGATATGGACCTGGCTGAGTGGGCCTGCTATCGAGATTCTCTGCGCGCGTGGTTTGGCGGACAGCGCCTGGGTTCTGACACAAACCTTGCACCGTTTGGCGATGCACAGCGGAGCTATTGGTACGATTCCCGAATGTACGGACGCCTTTCCCCGCGACGGACAGCCCACACCGCGCTGGTCCGGAACGTTTTCTCAGGCCTGGAGCAATGCGGAATACCTGCGGACCATGCGCGAATGCTACCTGGGCGCGAGGGTACGCTACGACGGGCAGGCGGTCATCGAATTCCACCCCGCACTGCCGCGGGCACTGGAGCGGCTTTCCGCGTCGGTGCGCACCGCGGCAGGCGCTGTGCGCATTGCCGTGGAGCGCATGCAAAACGGCCGACTGCGCGCGTCTTTCGAATCCGGCGCGTCCGAGCCTGTACTCATTCGACCTCCCTCGCAAAAGCACAGTGGCAAGGCGAGATTCGCACAACAACTACTCCCCGCCGGGGGAAGCATCACGCTGGAGTTGCCGCCGATACAACCCGACGCCGCTTTTGCCCAAGCGTTCCGTTTCGCCCGGTCGGGAGATGCATCCGCATACGCCGTGATGAAAGTACCCGACCATCCGCTGCTGCGTGAAGCGGAGGTGACACGGCGCAACCACGACGCGGGATCGCTGTGTTCGGCGAAGGACCCCCTGCGCGACGACACCGGACCGACCGGCGGTTACCTCTACCCCGCCAACGCGCATTTCCGGCCCGGCATACTCGATATTGCCGGCATGGAGGTTGCAGCGGATAACGAACGCGTGTATTTCACGATTCGCATGCGTGCGCTTTCTCAGCCCGGCTGGCATCCCGAGTACGGTTTCCAGCTCACCATGCTCGCGATAGCGATAGACAGGAGACGCGACAGCGTTTCCGCGGCCGCGACGGAAATCGGGCACAACAGCGGCTACGTGCTGGGTGATGGTTCCGGATATACGCATCTCGTACTTGTGGGCGGCGGTATCGAGGTTCGCGGCGCCGACGGTGGTGTGCTCGCGGCGTACATCCCGGAAAGCAGCGCCGGGGCATTTGGCGATACCGCCAGCGGCGAGATTCGATTCGCGCTCCCCCTCACGCTCTTCGGCCCCGCCGACGCACCATGGCGCTTCACGTTGATCGCCGGTGCGCAGGATGATCACGGAGGCGGCGGCATCGGTGAGTTCCGGGCTGTGCTCCCAGACCGCACGGAGTGGAACGGCGGCGGAAGCACCCAAGCCGGCGTCAACTGGTACGACGAATTACGCTGCCCCTGACATCTGGGTTGGCGTCAACGATAGACTGTATCATCATCTCTGGAAGGAGGTCGTCATCATGTTGAGCATCAACCGCATTCTCGTCCCCATTGATTTCTCCGAGTACTCGAAGAAGGCGTTCCGCTACGCCGTCGAATTCGCGAGAACGTTTTCTGCCGAGATCGTGCTCGTATACGTCGTCGAGCCGGTCATCTATCCCGCGGATTTCAGCTTCGGACAGGTCGCACTTCCCTCCGTGGAAGTCGAGCTGCAGGCACGCGGCGAACAGCAGCTAACGCTGCTCATCGAGAAAGAGGTCCCGGACGACGTGCGCGCCCGCGCGGCGGTACGTTCGGGCAAACCCTTCGTGGAGATCATCCATGCCGCGAAGGAAGAGCAAGCCGACCTGATCATCATCGCGACACATGGACACAGCGGCATCGAGCATGTGTTGTTCGGGAGTACAGCGGAGAAAGTGGTTCGCAAATCCCCGTGTCCCGTGCTGTCCATACGCAGCGCCGACAGCGAATTCGTCATGCCCTAGGGGCAAGGGTCAACCGCCGTTCCGTTCCAGGCGGCTGACGATGAAGTAGTACAGAAGGAAGCCGACACCGCCGCCTGCGCAGATCAGTCCGATGATGATTTCCGGGCGATGTTCACGGCCCCAGGACGTGTCCTGCATCGGTATCGCGAGCAGCAGGCCGATGCCGATGAGAAATACGGCGAGACCGTACTTCAGTGCGCCGTAGCGGTTCGGTTTGCTCACCCCCCGGGTGTAGAGATATTTCAGGTCTTCGGTGACCATGCCGCGGTCGATGATGGCCATGCGTTCCTTGTGTTTCGTATCGAAAAACTTCCAGAGGATGAATGCGGCGCTGCCGAACATGATGATTGGTACAATAATGTCTTCGTCCATGATACACTCCGTTTTCGTGGTACTGCTCTTTTGACCACGATTTCCCGCACAGGGTTTCAGACTGAAACCCTGCGGAACGGAATGGAGTCCAAACACATGATGAGCAGAGCGCGACCGACCGATACCGATGACGCCATACTTGACCGTATCGCCGGCGGCGACCACGGTGCGTACGCCGTCTTGCTGCATCGGTATCGTGATCGCGTCATGAATCTCTGCTACCGCATGCTCGCGCAACGCGAAGATGCGGAAGAGGCGGCCTCCGACGCGTTCCTTCGCGCCTTCCGGGCGCTCCCGCGTTTCGAGAACCGCGCGCGTTTTTCCACCTGGCTGTACCGCATCACCCACAATGTGTGTCTCAGTCGTCTCGCGAAACGGAAGCGAGAACCGGCTTTCCTGCAGCTCGATGATGAGGCGGATGTCGTTCACGCTGATGATGATGCAGCCGGATCACTGGAGAATGCGGAGTTGACAGTGCGCATCGATGCGGCGCTGTCGTCCATGCGCCCGGAATACGCCGAGATACTGACGCTGTTTTACAGAGAAGATCAGGGCTACGATGAAATCGCCCTGATCACGAACCTTCCTCTGGGCACCGTCAAAAACCGTTTGCACCGTGCACGGCGCGAGCTTCAACGACGTATATTCGAAGACCGGTCATTTCAGAAATCTTCCAAAGCGGAACACGCATGACACACCCCGACTATGCCGTTCTTTTGCAGTACACCGACGGTGCGCTTGACGGTGATGCGCTCACGGAACTGCGCGCGCATCTCGCGTCCTGCACGCGCTGTGCCGCTGTGGTCCGCAGGGAACAGCACATTCAGAACGCGCTGATGACGATGGAGCGCAGCGCACCCCGGGACGATTTCGAACAGCGCGTGATGGCGCGTATCAATGCATCCCGCAACGCGACGCTGCAGGAACACGGCTGGCGCAAACGCTTCGTGCTGTCCGCCGTCGCCGTATGCACGACCGTCGGCATTGTGCTGATCGCTGCGGGACGAGGTGACAGCGCGCAAAGCGCACCGTCCGTGTTTGAAAAGATTTTCCATCGGCTGTCGGTGATAATCGGCGACAGCAATCCCCTGCGCGCCGATTGGGGGCAGATTCTTTCTTTCCTGCGGGACGATACCTTCGCCGTGCTCGCGGTGGTGATCTGCGTGTTCTTCCTTCTCGCGGGTGTGGACCGCTTCGTCCTGCAGCCGCTGATGCGGGAGCGTCTGAAATCCCGCGGCCATGTTGCGACGGGTACTCGGGATCAATAGTACTTCACGCGTATGGTGACTGCGCTACGTACCCCCATGTCATCGAGACAGATGATCCGATGGGTAGCGGCGATCGGCGTGAAGAACAGCTTCGCGCCGGGCGCGGTGTTGCCGAGCATATCCCCATCCACATACCAGTACAGCGTACGCACGCCGGGCGGTGCGGCCGCCTGCAGGCTGATCTGCTGTCCGCTCCCTTTTTCCACCAGATACTCGTAATCCGCCGAGGGCGAAAGAATCACCGGTCCTTCGCTCTGTCGGCTGGCGCTGCACTCGGGGTTATGGGGCGGTGGTACGGGAACGTGCACACGATTCTCCCGGAACCACAATGCCAGCGCCGGCTCGTACTCCGCATACCATGCCCGCACCGTATTCTCGCGCGGCTGGCATTGCGGACAGTAGTGCATGCTCCCTTCGGCGTTAATGCGATTCTCTTTCATGAGCGCGCAGCGTTCCTGTGTCGATACTCCTTTTATGGCGTAATCCCGTACGGTTGCGTCACAACGTTCGGAGGGGAGGAGACCGGTTTTCCCGCACACGTCACGCGAAAGCACCGAAGCGGGTCTCTTCAGCCACGGACGGCCGGAATCGTAGTCCACGGCATTGAAAAGATCCACCAGCAGCGGAACGGCGAGTTCCGCGCCGGACAGCGCGGGTGCCCCGCGGCCGTCGAAATTCCCCATCCAGACACCGATGGTATAGTGCGCGTTCCATCCCACCGCCCACGCATCGCGTTTCCCGTACGAGGTGCCGGTTTTCCAGGCGATTTTCGGCAGACGGGACGAGGTCAGTAATTCCTCGGGCAGATCGGGACGCTTCGCATCGGACAGAATATCCGACACCAGCCATGCTGCCGCCTCCGACATCACGGTTTGCGACTGCGCCTCATCGTCATCAGCGGCGTACCGTAGTGCCGCGATCTGTCCTCGCCGCGCGAAGGCACTTGCTGCGCGCACCAGCTCCTCCAGCGTTACGCCGCAGCCACCGAGAATCAGAGACAGCCCCAGTCTCTCGCGCTGCTTGTCCAACGAACGAAAACCCAGCGACGAAAGATAGTTCAGCAGCGACGGCACGCCTTGTGCGGCGAGCAGTCGCACGGCGGGGATGTTGAGCGACTGCAGAAGGGCTTCGCGAGCGGTGATCTGCCCCTTGTACGTCAGGTCGAAATTCTCCGGCATGTAGCCCCCGAAATCGGTGGGGATGTCCGCGAGTTGCAGCATCGGGGTAAGTGCGCCCTCATCGAACGCCATCGCGTACAGAAAGGGTTTCAGCGCGCTTCCCGGTGAACGCAGGGCGCGCACACCGTCCACCTGTCCCTGATGCGCGGCATCGGTAAAATCCGCCGAACCGCAATAGGCGGCGACACGCAGATCGTCATTGCGCACAATGAGCACCGCACCGTTGCCGACGCCGTCGGGCAGCACGCGGCGGACATGATTTCGGAGCATGGTTTCCGCTATGTCCTGAATCCCGCCGTCGATACTGCTGTACAGAATATCCGCAGTTCCCCGCTTTCGCAGAAACTGACACAGATGCGGCGCATTGGTGGGCATGGCATAGCGGAAGCCACCGAGAGCTTCGTCGCGCGCGCTTTCCAGCATGTCGGACGGGAACACGTCGTGAGCACCGAACCGCCGCACCCAACGATTTTTCTCGGCGGTCAGCGCCGCCGACGCACGATCCGGACGGAGGCGGTTCGGATCATTGGCCACCAGCGCGAGGGCGATACTCTGCGCAGGACTGAGTTTGTCGGGCGGCCGGTCGAAGTACACATACGACGCACTCGCGACACCTTCGACATTGCCACCCATGGGGAGCATACTGAGGTAGAATTCTAGAATGTCGCGCTTGGAGTACCGCGCCTCCAATTGCAGCGCACGCAGCGCCTCGCGCAGCTTTGCGGTGTAGCTGCGCTCCGCCGGCTCCAGCAGACGCGCAAGCTGCATGGTGATGGTGGACGCACCCGACACGCGTCTGCCCTGCACCAGATTGGTGTACAATGCCCGCAGCATCGCGACGGGATTGACGCCGGGATGGAAGAGGAAATATTTGTCTTCTTTCGTGATCACCGCCCGGATGAGTTCCGGTGTCACCCGGTCAAGCTCCGTCCGCAAACGCCACTTGTCGTCTCCGGTCAGGTAGGCGGTGAGCAACGAACCCCGCGCATCGAAAATCTGCGTGGAATATACCGGCAGTGGCGGTGGCGGCCAACTGCGATCGGCCAGCGCGAGCAATGCGAGCGCCGAAAGCGTAAGCAACAGCGGTGCGCGTCCGCGCAGGACGGCGCGGATACGGGCAGCGGGACCGGTCATTGCGGCATCACTGTTCGTAGCGCATCGGAGCCACCGCCGTCGTGACGGCGCCATGCGTGGAGTGATACGACGGATCATACATCGCTTCCGCCGAAACCGCCGGCAGCACGAAACTGCCCTGATTGACGACGCGGAGCAGGTAGATGAACTCCCGCGTGCCGCCGCCATCGAGCGATGTGAAAAGGATCATGCGGTCGTCGCGCACATCCATGGACTGCACCTGCATGGGATTCGGGACTTCCCAACCCAGGGCTGTAGACGGTTTGAGACGCGGATTTTCTATTTCACAGCCGGCGGGGACCATATCGGTGATCACGATGTTCTCGATCGACCGACCGCTTCCGCTGAGGCTGAGGCGGCAGACGACGAGCTGTCCCTGCCGCAGGGCCGCGAAGTCCAGCGGCTGTTTGCTGCGATAATCGAAGTAGCTGCGGCGGACGGCCATGTTCGCGTCCTGCTCCACGGCACCGCCGCTGCTGCGGACGCCTTCGGAGGTCCAGCTGTAATACACCGTCCCTTTGCCCTCGGCTTTGAGCGTAATGCGTCCGCCGCCGAGTTCCTTGTCCGTAATGCGGAGGTCTTTGTCCTTGTACTCGGCCTTTTTCTTGCCGTCCACATACACGCCCACGGTGAGCGAGGACGCTGCGGCCCGGCGCGCGGCTTTGCCGAGCGCCAGCATGGTGAACGCGGTTTCCTGCGTCGAGTACATCTGATCCATGCGGTCCGCCAGATAACGGATAATGATCGGGATTTGCTTGTTGGACGGATCATTGTCGAGCAGTATGCTGAGCATGAGGGCATTGGCGCGAATTTCGCTGTCGAAGCTGCCTCCGCTTTCACGCACCGGTTTGCTGCCGCTGAAACCCGAAGGCAGCAACTGATGCCAGGCGCTCCACTTGCCGGATTGCGCGAACGCGCCCGCGAGGAGATAACGCGAATCCGTCGTCAGCAGATGATTGCGGCCGCGGTAGTAATTCATGGTGGAAATGTCGCCGCGACCGGCGAGGGACAGCACGTACAGACCGTAGAGAATTTCCTTTCGTGCCTTCACTTCCGACGTACGGCCTCCACCGGAGTAATACGCGTAATTGAAGGTTTCCTTCTGCCGGGATTTGGTTGCTACGTAGCGCAGCAGACGCTGCAGTGCCTGATCCGACACGCGGTATTTCGCTTTGCGGGCTTCGAGAAGGAAGTGTGCGCTGTACACCGATCCCCACCAGTTGCCATCACCGCTGCCGGGCCAGTAACTGATCGAGCCGTCATAGATCTGCATGGATTCGATTTTCCGAATCGCCTCCTGTACATAGTACGAAGGCGCGCGCGTCTGGAAATGCTCCGGAGCAGCGAGCTTGAGTACCGACTCGAGGTACAGCTGCGGGAAGGCCTTGGATACGGTCTGCTCCAGACAGCCGTGCGGATAGCCGACCAATTGCCGCAGTTGTTTCGCGAAGCGTATCGCCGGGAAGCTGCTGATCAGCAGCTGCATGCTGCCGGTTCCTTTGAGAAATCCCTTCATCGCAGGCAGTTCCACCGCGCCAGCTTTGCTTAACACGCCGCTGCGACTCTCCACGGAGAACGGCGCGGCGGGTCGCACCGCGAGTTCATAACTGTCGCGCACCTGCGCGATACCCGAAGTGGTAAACTTCATCCTTGCGGCACCGGGAATGTCGCCCGCGCGCACGCGGAATTCCGCCTGCGCGGTTCCGTTTGCCGGCACCCGCACCTGCACCGACCCTTTGGACCGCAAGCGGAGCGCACCGGAGGTTTCGAGCTTCACCGTCGCGTTCCCGCTTTTCGATGTCGTGTTGATCACTGTTACGGGAATGACGAGTGAGTCGCCCGTCGAAAGCAGGCGCGGTATCTGAGGTTCCAGAATGAGATCGTCCGCGACTTTCATGGCCTTGCTGCCCGCGCCGAAGCGCTCGTTGCTGTAGGCCACGGCCATGAGCCGTACTTCGCCATTGAATTGCGGAATGGGCAGCGACACCTTCACCGTGCCGCTTCCGTCTGATTTCCGAATGCCACTCCAGTACGACAGCAGGGTGAAACGATTGACGCTGATGGGGTTGACGCGCTTTTTCAAGCCCTCCTCGAAGCCGCCGTCGCCGCCGGTCAGGGACGACGAACGCACAATTTCGGGCAAAAGGAACTTGTAGAGATCGTAGGGCTGCACCTGCAGCGCGCGCTTGGCGTACATGGTGTTGTACGGATCGGGGGTTACATAATCCTTGATCTGCAGAATGCCTTCGTCCACCGCCGCCAGAGTAACGTAAATATCGCGCTCAGGCGCTGTTTTGATGGTGATGGTTTGTGTCGTATTGGGTTTCACGCGCGCGGGAGCGTTGATGGTGACTGCAAGCCTGTTCTCGCGCTTTTGCGCGGCCATGGATGCAAAGCCGTGTCCGACAAGGAACGGGACATCGTTGGACGGCTGATGCTTGCGGAACAGCGTCGCGGTGATGTACACGTTCGGCATGTGTTCAGACTTCACCGGAAGGCGGTACTCGACAGAGCGGTTTTTCACATCGAGGTAATCATGCTGCATGACCCCGTTGCGCTCGACGGTCACAAGCAGCTTGCCATCGAAGGGACAGAGGAAGAGCACTTTCGCTGTTTCGCCCGGTCGGTACTGCTCCTTGTCGAATACGATATCCACCCTGCCCTCCTTGTCCACCTGGAACGACGACGCGGTAGACGTCCCCCAGCCATAGGCATAGAACTCGCTGTACACATACTCATCCTCTCCGGAACGCGAGACGCGCAGCTGATATTTGCCCGAGCGGCGCACACTGATCTGCACGGAGGTTGCGGCGTTCAGCGTCATGGAACGCTCCCATTCCAGGACTTCGCGTTGCTCAGAAGCGTAGAAATACCGGCCTGAATAGTCCTTTTTCAGCACCGTCTGCCATTCCATGCGCACGAGACGAACGTCGGTCCGGAATCCGCTCCGCGGCTTGTCGTTGCGATCCACGGCGACGAGACGGAAGGTCCCGGGCTTGTTTACCGACAGATACGTCCCGGGCGATTTTATGCCGAGGTACTCATTGTTCGGAAAAATGGTGACTTGGGCGGAGCGGTTGACGGTTCGTCCCGTCAGATCGAATACGCTGACATACATGGCGCCGTCCACAACCCCGGCACCCCGGAGATCCACCGGCACCGGATAGCTCATGCGCGTTTTTCCGTTCTCATCGAGCACACCATCCAGCATCGTGTTGTCTACGGGTGTGCTGCGCGCCGATGTGGAGGAGAAATCAAAGTCCCCGAAAGCTTTGCTCCGGAACGCCCGGTGGCGGAATTGCACATCGGCTTCATAGCGCAGATTGGCCGCGCGCGCGCCGAACAGGTACTCGGCATCAACGTCCACAGCGAAGACATCACCCGGCGAGAGTTGCTCCGCGGGAGTTTTAAGAGTGAGACGAATCTTGTCCGGAACCACATCCTCGACGCTGAATGTGTACGCACCCAGAAATTGCTCGCCGCCGGTGCTTAACTCGGCTCGGTACTCTCCGGTCTGCGCGTAGCTCGGGAGTTCAAACGCCTGCTCGAAGGAGCCCTGCCGGTTGAGGGTGAGCTTGAATTCGGTGAACGTCCTGCCCCGCGGCGTCAGGACCTTGAGCAGCACCGGTACGTCGGTGACAGGGAGCAGATCGTCGGTCCGGACGATGCCGGAAATGACGGCGCGCTCGCCCGGGCGATAGAGATCGCGGTCGCCGTAGAGGAAAGCGATATACGACTGCGAATACTGCCGCAGACCGCCGACATCGTAACGCGAGGTCTCAACCAGGGCGTCCCGGAGATCGAGAAAATTAAAATCGGCTTCCGTCACCGCCGTGACCATGCGGGGAGTGAAGTCCTCGATACTTCGGGCGACGTCGCGGAACACCACCGCGCCGCTGCCGTCGGTGACGCCGGAAAACAGCGTCTGGTTATTTGTCGACACGACGTTGATCTCCACACCCGACAAGGGTTGCGCGTCGTGGATGGAATTCGCGAAAACCATGATCTGGTCGCTGGAGACTCTGGCGACGAGTGCGATATCGCTCATGGCCACGATCTTCGAATCGGAAATCCATCGGTCCTCCGCCGAGCTGACGCGGACGACATAGATTCCTTTATGCTTCGATTTCAGCGCCCTGTCCAGATTGAAAACATGTTTCCCCAGCCAGTTGCGGTTGCTGTTCATGACAGCGGATTCCTTGTATAATTCCGTCCCCAACTCACCCACATAGTAGTCGGGATTGTACTCATACTCGGGATCCCACCAGCTGTTCTGCGATATGAAATGCAGCACATTATTCCGGAACACCTCATGCACTTCGATTTCCAGTTCATCAACGTTCACCGCGTGTATTTCGAGATTGCGGAGCCCGCTGCGCATGAGATAGCGCCCGCTGCGGTCGGCGAAATTGACTCCGGGCTGAATGTCCACAAAGGAAACCTGCTGGCTGTACTCATCCTGCAGGACGCCGCCGAACAATCCGGGGAGGCCTTTTCGCAGAGTCAGAGTTACGGACTGCTCATTTTCGAAAGCGCCTTCGATGCGGAGAATGTTATCGCTCGTGAAGAAGCGCAATGCCTGTTTCGGCTCGACGCTGATGAATTCCGCAGCCCGTTCCTCGTCTACGCTCTGCGTGGTCGCAACTTCAATCCAGCCCGTCGCACCGTCGTATCCCGCCACGACGCCGGTGACGGCGAGCTCGGTAATCGGCGGAAGATCGATCGTGAACTCGCGCGTGTCCGAGAGGGGCGAGCGACCGAGCGTGCTGACGAGACCTTCCCTGATGCGCAAGGTCACACGCTGCATTTTATCCTTCTGCTTCACGTCACCGATGGAGACGGCGATCACTTCGGACGCCTGCTCGGAGATGACGGTGGCATTGTTCACCGGTTCCCCGTCGCGCAGCACCTCGAGATGCGCACGGAGCCTGGCCGGCTCGACAGGATAGGTGAAATGGAGATTGGCCTGCATGCTCACGGTGTAGTATTGCCGCGGGATATGCGTCCAGAACAGATCCGCCTTGGTCACATCGAAGTCGGGAGTCCGGAACACCTTCTCTTCGAAATCACCGGACAGTTCCTTTGCGAAGAGTACGTTGTCCGTTACCTTCGCGGAGTATTCCTGCATCGGCTGCAGCGGCGCCTCCGGAGAGAAAATCAGCTTGCGCGACGACATCCACTTGAAGCGCCCCGGGATGGCCGGTTCGAACTGCACAAAATCATCGTCCAGCCACATCTGTTGCTTATCCGGCGGTGCGAGATCGTGTGAAAATTCGATCTCGATGGTGGTCAGCAGTGCGGCTTCCCCTTCGGGAGTGAAAGAAACGATCTCGACGGTGTTCGAATCGCAGCCGAATAGCAGGACCGCGAACAGACTGAGCGCACATGCGAAGCGAAGCTGCTTCATGGTTCATCTCCGGGGTGGGTGTGCGGATGGAATTCTCTCCGAGGAAAATACGGATTTTCCGTGAGACGCCCAGTTCCCGAAGCGCGTGTTGCGGAAGGACACCCTTGCCCGAAGGGAGAACCCCGCCGCACCGGTAATCCCCCGCAAGCGCTGAACGAGGTCACTGCTGAAGGAAGCGAAATGCACACAGTAGAAAGCCGCACAGTGTGCTGTGGCTGTGCAGGCGGATGCTCACTCGATTTTTCGCGTTTTTGCCTTGTTCGTGAAACTCTTTCTCCCCATCATAGTGTTTTGTTTTTTGTTCCCGTTCCACACAATTGGCCGGATCACTATGGAAGAAGTCATCGAACACGTGTCCTTCAACGGAATCGCTCCGGACGATCTGGAGGAATTTCACAGGCAGCAGGACAAGATCCTCGCCGCGGTGCTCGAGCGGCTGGCACGTTCTCAGGAGGCCGCCGCGGTATTCAAGGACGGTGAGCGTTTGCGCATTGCTCGCGAGAGCGCGCTTATATTTCTGGAAAACTTCCACGCCACTGCGCGCTATCGCATCCCGGCAGCGATACTGGAGTATCTGGACTGGTTGCGGGGATTTTTGCTCAGCAGAGGCTTCCCTCCCGCATTCCTGCCGTCCTTGCTGCATGCCTCCAAAATCGCCGCACATGCATTCATGGAGCATCACAACAGCGACGGCATTGCATCCGCACTCACCGCTCTGCAACACCGTGAGCAATCCCGCATCATAGGAGTACAAGCGTAATGAAAGACGAGCAACTCTCACTCTTCCTCGACTGCCTGCTTGCGGGTGATCGCCGGCGATGTTTCGCACTCGTCCAGGAATGGGAACAGCAGCACCTCCCCGATACGCAATTGTACAACGACATCATCATTCCCGCACTCAACAGTATCGGCAGCAACTGGGAGAACAACACCGACACCATCGTTACCGAGCATGTCGCTACGCAAATCGTCAAGCAGATCCTGGCGTACAAGGCCTTTGCCACCACGAACACGAAGAAGAACGGGAAGACAGCCATGATCGGCTGCGTACCGAACGAGCATCATGATGTGGCCTCCACCATGCTTGCGAATATGCTGGAGCGCGAAGGCTGGCGCGTGCTCAATTATGGAGCCTCTATTCCCAGATATGACCTTATTCAGGGGATAAATGCAGCCAAGCCGGATCTGCTCTGCCTCACCATGAAGTCCATCACCAGTCTCCCGGAGACCGAAGAATTGCTTCGCGACATACGCAAGGTGCTCCCCTCCCTCCCCATCATGCTGGGCGGCATTGCCATGCCCGGCGTGCGCGCCGTCCTCGCACCCTACGTCACCATGTTCGCCGGCTCATTGACGGAGGGCCTTGAACAGGCAAAAACACTAGGGAACTGACGACTGACGATTTACGACGTACGATTTACGATTTTCGATTTGGCGGATTAAGCTTACTCCGTGCGGTCAATCGGACGCTCGGAAAAAGTCGACGACTCGTCATGGCAGGGAAAAAAATGTGAGATGTACGACCTACGATTTACGACTTACGATATACGACTTACGATTTTCGATGTACGACGTGCGATGTGAGCAGTTTCCGACGGAACGATGTGGGGATCTGCATCTCGCAGTATGTATATCATACCGCCGGATCGTTTAACATTTAACCTTTAACGATTAACGATCCCCGAATTTCGCCTACGTATGGAAGAAGCGAAACGGGACATGATACACGAGGGCGGGGATGACGGAAAGAAGCATGGTCCAGAGGCACTCCTTCCATTTCATCTCGCCACGATGTCTCATCACGCTCACCAGTACCCAGGACATGCTTAACGAGTAAGGTACTATCGCCATGTTCAGCGTGGCATCCAGCGGCGGTCCCTGCACGAGAAAGTATGCGAGCAGCATCCCGGCGAAGCTCCCGAAAAACGCTGACATCGTTAAACACGTAGCATAAATCATCCGCTCGAAGTTCACGAAGGATGAGAGATCCTTGTCCGCAGCATCCATATAACCTCCTGAAATGGCATCGATGATTGTCCTGCCTTTTAATGACAAGGAGCATTGAACGCCGGACGCGCATGTCGTCTCCGCATGCCTGTCGTGCATGGCGAAGCGTCTGCCTCAACATGCCAGGGGATTCGGGAGCGTCTTCTGATCCAACACCAGTCGCACCCGATTTTCAATGCTCCTTGCTTGTTTATCGTCTATGGTCTATGACCGCGGGTAGGCACCGAGAGATCAACCGAGACGCGCGATGATGGCGTCGGTCATCTGTTGTGTGGTGGCCGCACCTTTGCTGAAGACGTCCGGGCCGCCCGCAAGCTTGAGCATATCATAGGTGCGAACCTTGCCATCGGAAATCACCCCGGCTACGGCGGATCTGATACGCGCCGCCTTGTCCGTCTCTCCGATGTGATCCAGCATCATGCAGGCGCTGAGCACCATGGCGATGGGATTGACGATGGAGGGATCGAGTTTTTCGTACTTGGGCGCGGAGCCGTGCGTGGGTTCGAACACCGCCACTTCGCGGCCGATGTTTGCGCTGCACGCAAAGCCGAGCCCGCCCACCAGACCGGCGAAACCGTCGGATACAATGTCGCCGAACATATTCCCGGCCACGATGACGCCGTAGTCTTCGGGATTCTTTGTCAGCCACATCATCTGCGCGTCAATGTTGGTGGACCACAGTTGAATGTCCGGGTACTGCTTCGCGATGATGGCGGCTTCGTTTTCCATCATGCCCGAGGTTTCGCGTATGACATTGGGCTTTTCGCAAATGGTGACGGATTTGTAGCCATAGGTTTTCGCGTACTCGAACGCGGCGGTGACGATGCGTCGGCAGGCGTTGCGCGTGAAAATGCGCGTAGAGACGGCGAGGTCCTCTCCGGGCACGTCCGCGAAGGCCTTGAAGCGCGGGTGGGTGTTGAGCGCGTCCCACACCTGCTGCGGCGGATCGGTCCACTCCACGCCGGCGTAAAGCCCTTCGGTGTTCTGCCGAAATATCACGACGTCCACGTCCGGTTCTTCGAAACCACCATCCGCCGCCTTGCGGATGAAGTTGAGGGGGTTGTTCGGGAAGGCCTTGCAGGGACGGATACAGATATCGAGATCGAAGTGTTGGCGCATGGTGACGATCGGGCTGTAGTACACGAAACCCTTGTCCCGGAGCTCCGGCGCGAGTTCCGCGGCGGCCTTGTTCTTGGGCTTGGAGGTGATGGCGCCGAAGAGACCGACCTTATGTTCCTCGAGCAGATCAATCGTGCGCTGAGGCAGCGGATTGCCTTCGCTGCACCAGAAATCCCATCCGATATCGCCGTTGACATACTCGGCGTCGAAGCCGACGGCGTCGAGCACGCGAATGGTTTCCGGAAGCACAACCTTACCGATTCCGTCACCGGGCATTGCGACAATGGTGCGTTTCATACAGAGGTCCTTGCAGAGTGAGCGTAGTTGGTCTGAAACTCCTTTCGGAGTGTCCTGCAAGATACGAAGCAGCGAGGGAAGAGCATAGAAAGCGCAAGGCGGGAAATCACTCCCGCCTGCGTCGTCCGCACTTGCGGATACCCGGATTCGTCACGGAACGTTCGCTCTGGGTCATCACGAAGTTTTTTGCGACCATCCCCGCGACACCGGTCCGGCGTTCCCCGATTACATGATGATGAACGCACTGTGCGACACGCACACCCTGGCACGACGGATACGAGGTTGAGCAGTCAGGAAGTCGCGTGCGCCGGTTCCGCGTGCTGTATCGCCGAAGCCGTGCGGCAGCCGACAATGGCGGGCGCTTCGTGTATGAGGGTGTCGTCCTCCAGCGCGTGCACCATGAACAGCGCGAAGTCGATGCGGCGCGTGCGATTGCTGGCGAGCACGGGATCGCCGACATGCCGGCTCCACACCGGAAGACCTTCGCTGCCGCCCTCCTCGAGATCGCTGCCGCGCACGACGGTCCAGCGCCTGTCGCTCGCGAAGATGCGACGGCACGCTTCCACCTGATCGTCTATTTCGGCGAAGCGGAGGACACGCGCAAGCATGGTGAAGAATTTCAGAAACGCTTTGAAGGAGCCCGAATAGCGGTCTTTCCCGTCCCGGGTGATATGCCAGCCGCAGGAGAATACGAGTCGTGCATCCTTTTCAGCGTAATCCAGCACCGCCTGTGCGGTGCCGGACGAGTACTGCCGCACGCCCCAGGGCACGAGCACGGTGAGCACCCCGTCACAACCCGCTACCGCGCGACGGATGACCTCGCGGTCGTCGGTCGCTCCCGGGATGATCTGCATTCTGTCGCTGAACTCCGCGAGCTTCGGCACGCTCTTCGCCCGGCATACGCCGACCACCTCGTAGCCGCGTTCGAGCGCGTGGCGTACCATGTATTTCCCCAGTTTCCCTGAAGCTCCGACGATGCAAATACGTTTTCCGTTCATCATATCTCCTTGTGTTTCATGCGCGGCATCCTTGTCGTCTCATCAATGGGAAACACGAACGCCATGTGGTTGTACTCTCGGTGTACGGACAAAGGGCAATCTTGTTTCCCTGATTCCTGCGGTGTTGCATCCGCATAGAAGATTATTCAGTTTGAATGTTTCCTCCCGGCAGCGATTTCAACAAAGGGTAACGGTTTCTCCGGAAACGCGCGATCCCTGACGCGACACCGTACGGGGTGCCGCATCAGGGATGCGCGGTCCGAAGATAGCGGTTATCAGCCCTGCATGATCATCATCGGTTCGCCGTTGCTTTCCATCATGACGGTGACCGGGACTTTGTTGGTGAAAATGTCGAACACCGGCGAGAAGGTGGGACCGAGCTTGAGCACTTCCATCAGTTCCTCCTCCGGCATGTCGCCTTTCACTTTGAAGGTCATGCGGACGCTTTCGTAGCCGCGGCGGATGTTCTCGTCCATGCCGAGCAGTCCATGAATGTCGAGATCACCCTCGAGAGTGGATTCCACGGATTCGAGCTTGATACCACGCGCGGCGGCGTGATACACCATGGCGGTGGTGACGCAGGATGCGAGAGCGGTGAGCGCGTACTCGACGGGATTGGCACCTTCGTCCGTGCTCAGGAGCACCGCCGGCTCGTCGGCCTTGAAGACGAAGGTGGTCTTATGTTTCTGCGGCTCACAGGCACCGTAGAAATCGCTGATGGTGGTCTGGTTCAAACCGCCCTGCACCCATTCGTTCTTGGCACGGAACTGGAAGCTGGCGATGGCGGGATTCTCGCGGATGACGTCCATGGTCATGGACAGATCGTCTACATTCACGCCGTTGATGATGGTTGGGTTCTGCATGATACACTCCTTGTGTATGTTGTGAGTAAAAATGGTTGTTGGGTGATATTCGATTTTCTCTACCCGACACAAAGAGCTACATGTACCGTGCCAAACTTGTCCTGGCCGGTTAACTCTTTTAACGACAATACTTTAGCGCCAGCTTACGCCGGAGGAGCAGACACGAAATTTCGTTATTCACGAAATGTCGTACGCGGGGATGACGAAATCTCGCAAGGTGCATTGTGTTCGACTGAATAATTTGCCGCGAGAGATCGGATCGCGATATCGAGTGTCTATTTTTTTGTGAATGGGAGCTTTTCGATGATATTCCCTTGCCGCACGGGCATCGAAGTCCATCGAACGCCCAAGTAAAATTCAGGGTGCGTATTCCGACGAAAGCGACCAGCCATTCCGATCAATGGCAAAATCTGGTCCGATAACTTCGGAACCAGTGGTCACTTTCGATCGGAATCGGTGGTCGCTTTCAATCGGAATCAGTGGTCGCTTTGGACCGGAATACACATTCAGGGAGGGGAATGAACGCAAAAACGCCTATTCGACTACGCTCGGTAGGCGCAAAGACTCTGAGAAAGAGTGACGCTGCCCACGATCCTGCTTTTTGCACCAGACAAGCAGTCCTGGTAACGCCCACTTTTGCAGCACATGTGGGTGGTTCATGAAACGCCCACTTTTGCAGCACATGTGGGAGCTTCATGGAACGCCCACTTTTGCAGCATATGTGGGAGCTTCATGGAGACGCCATTCCCTTCTCAGTGAGGGATCGCGGTGGTGAAGGCCGTGATAACGGGTACGGCAATGCGGACCGGACGGGCGCCCCTGCTCGCAAGGGGTCTGGGGTGTTGGCGGGAGATCGTGACTGCGGATAATAGCAGGTGGAGAGGGTCACTCCCTGCGTTTCGGCGGACGAATCCCGAGAGCCTTGACGCGTGAGGCGAGCGTGGTGGACGGGACGCCCAGCAGCGCGGCCGCACCGTCGTGTCCGGCGATTTTCCCGCCGGCATGTTCGAGCGCACGGAGGATGTTTTCCTTCTCGATCTGCTTGAGCTCGGCATAGTTGAGTATCACGGGATTCGCTGTCGCGGACTCGGTGTGCTCCGACGTGCTTCCCAGTCCGTTCGCCTCCGGAAATATGCGGGCGAAATTGAGGCGTCCCTCACGTGAAGTGATAACGGCGCGTTCGATGATATTCTGCAACTCGCGGATATTTCCGGGCCAATCATAGCTCCTGAGCAGTGCGACATCCTCGGGCGCGATGTCATCCACCGGGATTCCCATGCTCTGACTCGCTTTGCGTACGAAATGACCCGCGAGCATCGCTATATCGTCGCGTCTCTCACGCAGAGAGGGTACACGGATAGGAAACACGTTGAGCCGATAAAAGAGATCTTCGCGAAATCTTCCCTGGGCGACCTCATCGCGCAAGTCGCGGTTCGTGGCCGCGATGACTCTCACGTTCACATGCACGGTGTGCGCGCTGCCGACGGCTTCGACCTCTCCTTCCTGCAGAACGCGGAGCAGTTTGGCCTGCAGTTCGAGAGGCAACTCACCGATTTCATCGAGAAAAATGCTTCCCCCGTCTGCGAGCACAAAGCGTCCGTCGCGTTTCGCCGTGGCGCCGGTGAACGCGCCCTTCTCATGTCCGAACAGTTCGCTTTCGATCAGTGCGGCGGGGATGGCTGCGCAATTCAGTTTGATCAGGGGTCCGTCCTTCCGCTTGCTCGCGTTGTGAATGCCGCGTGCGATGAGTTCCTTCCCCGTGCCGGTTTCACCGAGCACGAGGACGGTAGCATCGGTTGCCGCGACCTGCCGCATTTGATGCAGCACCCGAAGCAGAGCCGGCGTCTCACCGATTATCTCGTCGAAGTTCTGCATCGCGCGCAGCTCCCCGCGCAGATACTCCGTTTCGGCGGTGAGCGCGTTGATACGTTTCTCCGCGTCGAGACGGTCCCGAATGTTTCTGAGGATCAGCACATGCAGCACGTGCTGCTTGCGCAGATGCCTCGAGAGTGTCGCTTCGGCCTGGCAGGAATTTCCATCCGCGAGCAGCAGTGTCAATCCTCCGGGGATCCAGAGCGACTGGCGACCATCGCGGGAGGTAGCGAAGGAGGTCATGAGCGCGTCGAGTTTCTCGCGGCTCTCATCGGAAAGAAGTGGTCGGATCGCGCGGCCGTGGAGGCCGCGATGCGCTGTCTGAAAGAGATGTTCGGCGGCGGGATTGGCCTGTGTTATGTTGCAGCGCCCGTCTATCTCGATGATCGCATCCATCGCCGCATCCAGCAGACTGTTGAGTTGCTGCTCCCGCTCGCGCAGTTGCGCTTCGGCGCGCAATCGTCGCAATTCGGCCGCCGCGCGCGCCGCGAAGATACGGAAGAGATCCGCATCATACTGCCGTTCGGGCATGGGTTTGTCGTTGAGGATGGCGAGGTGACCGAGAACGCTTCCGTCCACATCGAGCAAGGGAGCCCCCCGATAACTCACCGCGTGGAGTGGCGGCAGATCGGGATCGTCCGGAAAGAGCTCGATGACGCGATCCGGTACATGAAACACGTCGCGCTGCCGGATGACCGGTTCACAGGGCGTGCCGGCAACTTCGTACTCATAGTGCGGGACGAAGGAGCCGTCATGCCAGAAGGCCAGCGCGCGCAGCCGACGCGCTTCATCGAGATATTCCGTGACCCATGCGCCGCTGGTTCCGAGCGCCATTGCGAGGTTCCGTACAAGAACACGGAAAAAGTCCTCCCCCGTCTCTGCGGCGGTACCATGCACAAGCGCACGAAGAACGGCTTCGTCGCCATCGTGTCTCTGGTGAGTCTCATCCATACCGTTCATTTCTGCACACCTCCGGCATGTTTCCTTCGAAAGGGATATACGCCACCTGCACAGAGCAGGGATGCGCAATGCCACCCGGTCATGAAGTTACAGCAATCCGCTTCCGGCGGGCAGAGAATATCCCGACCGTCCGGCTGGGCCGATAGCATATACTCGTGGATTCGTGCTAAGATAAAAAAAACGGGTGCCACGCACAATCGAACGATGACAAGCGATCAGGCGAACATGAAAGAGTTGCATTGTCGTACGATACATCCCCGCATCGGGAGGTCGCCCTTCGGTGCCGCGAGACAGCGAGACACATGCATGCGGGCAAAGGCCAGTACGTTTTCACCGCACATCGTATTGTCGGATTTTGTACAATTCTCTGAATGCGGGGCACGTATCCCGGTACACCGTTCTTCCATATACGGATGCGACTTCAATCACCTGGTCGGCGGGAGACCATTGCAGGTGATTTCCGATCAGTTCCCGCGGTGTGACCATAGGTGGATCACCCGTGTTCAGAACACGAAACAGTGTGACGTGTCAGATGTCTTCATCCAGCGCACGTCGTTCTTGTACGCACGCGCAAGCGTCCGCCACACCCGAGCGTCGCTCACAAATAGAGATACCCATTCGTAAGGATCAAGAAGGAGGCGTGCCGCAGTTTCGGCAATCACCTCCTCATTGACTCCTTCCAGCGGATTGGGGCCGCGCAGGTTCGGGGTCAGAGACACGAGCCAGCGCACAATAGCGATTCCCGCGCGAGATGTCCGACACGATACGGGATTCTTTGTTGATAGTCATAGCAGCACCCCGCGCATAGTTGGGAGCTCCGGAACGATCGAAGTGTGCTGACGTTGCGTAAGCACCTTGCACGGGATGGACAAACTCTGCGGTTATCCGCCGGAAGCGCTATCTCAGAACCGTGAGTCGCCGGATTTCGGTCGCATCGGATGCGGTCAGCACATACAGATACACCCCGGCGGATAATCGAGCCGTTGGCAATTCGGCACTGTAGGATCCGGGAGAGTGATGCCTGTCGGCCAATACAGCGACAGTGCGACCGAACAGATCCAGCACGCGCACCGCCAGGTGACCCGCGCTGCCTGTGGTGTAATTGATGCGCACCGTGGCGCCCCGCGGTACCGGATTCGGGTAGCTCTGTTCGAGGACGATCGACGGGATTGGAAGTCCGGGTTCGTCCGCGGAGACAAGGCTCGGCCTGTGAAAGCCTGCGGCAGTCATGTCGAGATCCCCTGCCGAAGCCACCATGGTACCTGCGACTACAAGCAGGGAATCTATTAACGCCACACCGGATACATCCGCATGGCCAATCCCACGAGCGGGAAGAGTAAACTCGCGCCACACCGTTCCATCGGTGTCATAGGCGATGATGTGTATATTCGCTCGTCCGTCCGCGTCAACGCTGCTTCCCGCCAGGTACACGTATCCGTTTTCGTCCGAGGTCACGGAGAAGGGTATATCCAGCCCTTGCGCGTGCACGGTGCATACCGACATGAGCGCCAGGAACACGACGATTATAGGGAAATGATGTCTGTACGTCATTGCTGATCTCCTGAAATTTCGTCTCTGAACCGATTGTGTGATTGTAGCACGTGCGTCACGGATCGATGAACCAACCGGCCATCCACCAGTGATTGAAACGGATGGGAACCGTCGTACGGACTACGACCTGATGATACACAGTCCCCTGAGGCGCCTGCAATGCGACACTCGCCACAGGCGGACTTGATGGACCGACCTGGACGACGGTCTGTCCGATCACCAGGCCCTGGGCATCGAGACCATGAATGGCAACCTGTCCGCTCTGCGACGGATTCATGAGCATGAACTGCAGTTGCAAACCGCCGCTCCACCAGGTGGCGCCGGGAAATTGCGGGTGATCCGTCCCCGCGGGGTTGATTTTCAATCCACCGCTGACGATAATCACATCGTCGTTCTGTTTTTGGTACATAACGTCATTTCCGCCATTCTCATCGTATGTCAGGAATGAGACTTCCGCTTCCGCTTCCTGAGAATTCACATCCTGCGTCGGGCAGGCCTTGAGTTTCATGGGGATGCCGGGTGTGATAAAACCATCGGGGAGCGTGCTGAAGTAGATGAACCAGAAATGGATGTTGAAGCAAAAGACCCCTCCGTTTGCTGGAGTACCATCCGCTTCGGTTCCCGCCGTTCCGACACCTGTTCCGTCGCCAACGCCTCCCGCTGCACCCGGGCCTTTCCCGTCGCCTCCGGCGCCGGCGCTTCCTCCTTGCGCGGTATAAGTGCCCGGGACGCCGGGATTCTTTCCTTTTGTTCCAGGGTCGCCTCCTGTTGCGGTCGCGGATTTTCCGCTCCCACCGTCTCCACCGGGTACCGGCGGCGTACAACAGTTTGCTCCTTTGCCACCCTTACCTCCCGTAGCTTCGGCGTCGCCACCATCACCCGCCTTGTGCGAGCCGGCAGCGATCGGCCAGATATTGCCGGTTGCGCCGTTGCCTCCCTTGCCTCCTGTTGCGGTGGCGGTTCCACCATCGCCGCCTTTTCCTCCGGGACATGTGGGACAATCCGTACCGTTCGATGCGGTTGCCGTGGCCTTACCACCTTTGCCGCCGTTGCCGCCACCTTCGGTCGGGGCGCCAACGATGCCGGCACCGGGAAGTGTGAGAACGTAGCCGATACCTCCCATCTCACCGCCGGGGCCCGAAGTCGCGGTCGCATCGCAGCCGTTCGCGCATGGTCCCGGCGCCGCGTCGGCGGTGGCCGTTGCGTCGCCGCCCATGCCGCCATTGCCTCTGTTCAGGACAACACCGGCACCAAACACGACCGAGTTGCCTCCGACGAGTATGGATCCGCCCCTACCGCCCTTACTGGCCGATGCATCCGCGACGGCGGGGCACCCTGTCGCAACGACCGACGCTCCCTTGCCTCCATCCCCGGCGCTCAGCACAGTGCCGGCGGCAAAGGTAAGAGTACCATTCCGTGACGCGAAACTCAACGTACCGCCATTGCCGCCGACAACGGTTCCACCACCCGCGTCGGCGCCATTTGCGGCGTTCATATTGACGTTCACATCAATGTCGCCATCCCTTGCGACGCTGGTTGTCCCGCCCCGTCTTGCCTGAGCGGGACGATTGACACCGGCCCGTCCCGCGCGCGCGACCTGAGCCGAAGCGGCGTGCGCAGTCTCTGCTGTGACTCCGCCGGATCGAATTTCCTCAAGGGAAATCGGCGTCAGATCCGCGTCTTCGGTGAAGGTATCGGTGATCATGATATCGCCGTCGGAAATGATCGCCGGATCCGGTGAAGGAGATGAACCGATCTTCAATTCTCCGTCCGCCACGATACGGATATCCGGTGGATCGGCAGCGGGCGGTGTGCAAACGTTCGACATGCTTCCGTCCAGGGTGAACGATTCCGTCGTACGAAGCTCGATCACGGCACAGAGGCCGAGCACAACCCCGTCGATCCGGACCGCATCCACCGCGTGAATCACAACATTGCCGGAGAGAGTGAGAGTGGCCGATGACGCTACCGTGACCGTGGAATACCAGTACTCACCTCCGGGGAGCGTCAAATCCGCCTGCACATCGAGCGCGGGCGGTGTCACCGAAACGAGGTCGAGCTGTGCATCCGCTGAGTCCCCCGAAGCATCATGTACCCGCACCACAAGCGGCGATGTGCCGTCGTCAAGCGGAGTGCCGCTGATGCTGCCGTCTTCGGCAAAGGAAACACCGGGAGGAAGCGCGCCGCTCATCAACGACCAGCGATACGGGGGCGTTCCCCCCTCGGCTGTCAGTACTGTTGAATACGCCGTTCCCGGCGTGGCATCCGGTAAAGAACTTGTCACGACTCTGAGCGGCGGCAAATCGAGGTGTACGCTCGATTCGCGCGCATTCAAGTCCTCGTTCATCGAGAAATCAACCGCACGGACAACCACATAGTATGTTTCACCGGGAAGCAAGCCTCCTATCACGGCCTTGGTAGCGCCATGAATCACCGTTGTCGGCGTGGAAAAATTCTGTCCGCCTGAGCTTGTCGCGACATAGACATTGTAGCTCAGTTCATCGCGCATGGCGAGGTTATCCTGCGCGCTATGCCACACGACGGTGAGCTGCCCATCACCGGAAGCGAACGCCGTACTCGCACCGCGAAAAGACGGCGCGCTCTGATCACCCGCCGCACCTCCTGAAGGAGCGTGGATGCGTTGCCAGGCATCCGGTCCGCGCCGGTTGAGATACATGTTGAAGTCCCCACCGCCCGCGTCTATACGGGCGGCCAACAGCGGATTGTCATGCATGTCTGCGTTCACTGCTGTTGCCCTGTGTCGGCCGTCCGTTCCGGGCGTGTAAGCCTCGGAGTCGGTCATCGTTCCGGCGGCATTGTATTGCACGAACAGTACCTCCGACGACGCAGTGCCGGTTTCTGTCCAGCCTGCGCACAGTATTGTCCCCTGCGAATCGAACGCGACTTGTGAGAACACTTCGCTGTGCCCCGAACCGCCGTCGTAGATATTTGCCCAAGCCCGGGTACCGTCAGCGTTAAAACGGATGACGAACGCGTCGCCGTCACTTCCCCCGCCTGTACTCCCCGCCACCGCGGCATGCGAGCCTCCGGCGATGCTCATGGGCCAGGCGTTCCCATTTCCCGCGTAGGTATCCGACCACAGTTGGTCGGCGTCGTCGTCGAACGCCGTCACCACCGACACAACCGAAGCATCCGGCATGGTGGAAGCCGAGGCGACAAGGATGCTGCCGTTGGAGAGCACCGCCAGATCCACCGGAATATCGCTGGAGGTGGCCGAGGAGGTAAATACTTTCGACCATTGCAGCACACCCATTGGATCGTACTTGAGCAGTATGGCATGCCATCGCATATCGCTTTCAAAGACCGAGCCGAGCACATAGGTATTGCCGTTTCCATCCACGGCGATGGACGCCGCCTTTTCATCGCCCCCGGTGCCGTATTCTTCTTCCCAGATGGTAGCACCGGTGCGGTCGAGACACAGCGTGACAATATTCCAATCTCCCGCCGCGCCAAAAGTTGCGCCGGTGAGATACACGCGCTCATTCGCCGTCACCATGCGCGCGCATTCATCCGGCACGCCGGCAGCGCTGCCGTAACGCGCGGTCCATTCCTGGGCCGCAGCGAAACGAGTGCAGGTGACAAGCGACAGAATCATGAGTAGTAATCGAGTGTTCATACGACCTCCTGTCAATACGGGACATGACCGATGCGCCGCCATTGGTCAGTGACGACCGTACGACGATCGGGTGTTGTTGTAGTGCAAAAAGGAGCGTGTATAGGGAGGTGCGTCTGGCGATCCGTACATTCACACGGCGACGACTATCGACGAAAGATTATTTATCTCCTCGGAGAGGTTTTCCGTCGCGGGTGCTTCTTATCTGGTTGCGGGTATTTCGGCGCAAGCTACAAAACTCTTGCGTGTATGTCAAGTTTGTACACATTTTTTTCGTGTGCGGAATAATTCCCTTTCGAAGGGATGCGCACTCCCTCTCATCCGCTCGTCCCCTCAGAACCGGACCGCCCGCCTATGCTCACTTGGGATTCCCCTGCTCATCCCACTCCCGCGCCTTCCCCTGCCGCTGACCGTTGCTGTAGCGGATCTCGGATTTCTTTTTCCCGTTTTCATACCAGTCGATGCGCGTTCCGTGCACACGACCGTTGCTGTGCGGAATTTCCGTCTGTATCTGCCCGGAAGCGAACCAGCGGCGTGCGGTGCCGTGGATCACGCCATCCTTGAACGGTATTTCGGATTTCTTGTTGCCATTCTGATACCATTCCACCTGCGAGCCGTGCTCCTTGCCGTTGCGGTACAACGCTTCACTCCGCTTCTTCCCGTCGGGATACCATATCGTTTCCTTGCCGTGCGGGAGCCCGTTTGTATGCGGTGTCTCGAATTCCCTGGCGCCGGATTCGTACCAGCCGCGGGACGTGCCTTCAATCCTGCCCTTTTTGTACGTGACTTCGCTCATTTTCCCGCCGCCGCGAAAGTACGTCGTTGCAACGCCGTCCACTGTTCCGTTCACAAAGGTCAGCACGGAGTAAAACGCGGCCGAGTCCGGATGCGCGACGGGCTTCATGTCTTTGTCGAACAACAGCGTCCACCGTCCCTGCTGCCTCCCTTTCTCGTCGAGTTTGTTCGGGGATTGGGGAAATTGCGCGAAGGCAGCACCGTGCGGAACCAGAGTGATGAACAGCAGCATTACGATGACGACGAACACGGGAGCGACTCCGCGAAGCGAGTGAATGCCACAATGCGGGATCGTACAGAGGAGAGATTCAGCGGAAGGACAGATCATGGTGTAACACCCTTTCGTTGCGCCAGACACACATACCGAAAGATAACGGGAATCGGGAATTCCTCACTCCTTGTAACTCATCAATTTGTGCGTGCCGTTCAACTGCACGATAGAGCCCGCGTACGCGAGCTCAACGGACTTTCCCCGCTCGTCCAGCACGTCCACGCGCGTACCGCTCCACACCTCGAAGGATGCGTATTTCTCCACTCCTTCGACGAAGCGTAAGCGTGTGATCGAGTATCTGCGCCCGCCGAGGTCACGCAACATGCGCCTGAGTCCCTTGTCGCTTTTGATTGCGAGATTCCTCCAGGCAAAGCCTTCGGGGACGTTCATCGCCGGATCGCTCATGGGAAATTCCGGCCATAGCCAATGCTGAAATTCCTCTTCCGTCACCAACAGCGAAGCCAATGTCGCAGTGTCGCGCTCGGCGATGGCGCTGATATAGATGGAGAACAGCGAATCAACCGTCGGAAATACAGGCGAGAACTTCCTGGCGCGAACGGAGTCCGGCAGTTCGCCCTCGGACTTCTGATCGACCGTTGCGTCGTCCGCCGCGGCGTGCGTATTCTTTTCGCGCTGGCCGCAACTCGCCAGGAGAAGCACGGTGAGGAGAAGAAGAATGCGTTTCATACGAGCTGAGAATAATGTGGCCGTGCGCGTGAGAATGCGGATGCGTCGGCATCAGTACAAAATAGGGAAACAACGGAATAATCGTGAGGCCAGAGGCGGGGGCCCGCACCGTGTCCGGTAACGGTATCCCGCCCCTGGCCTCAGCGCCTGAGATCAGGGGACACGTTCGCGTTTAGTTCTTCGCGAAATTCGTCCAGCCACTCAACCAGTTCGTCGCACCATCGAAGGCGCCGACATACGGGGCGGCGGTAAAGAAGCCCTTGCTCATGGGATCCATTGTCGGATCGGCCGCACCGCTCAATGCAGGGCTACCCGCCTTCGGACGGGGATCAGGCGTGGTAAACACGATGCTGGTCAGCATGGGATCCGCTTCGCGGGTGTTCCACTCGGCGGGAATGCTCTGCACGGTCGTGCCGGAGCTGGTACGATGCGCGTAGCCGCCCTTTCCGCCGTGGAAAATCGAGTTCTTGATGTAGGATGCGCCGCTGGTCATGTGACCAATGGAGCCGCTGCCGTCCACCACGGCCGAGTAATTGCCGAAGTTGGTAACAAGCACGTTGGCAAATCGGGGTTGGCTGTTACGACGAATGTAGAGACCGTCGTTGTTGTCATCATTCGCCTTTTCCTTGCCCGTACCGATCACCGTCCAGTTGTAAATGAGCGGGCTGGTCAGCGTCTGTGTGCCGTCGTACGAGAGACCGTCGGCGCCGCTGGTCGGGGCGGTGGTCATGTTGCTGCTGCCGGAAGCGTCGTTGTCCATTTCGAGGCCGCGGTTCGCAAGATCGGGATCCTGCAGGGCAAGGAGGAATTGCAGCTTACCGGAGAAACCATAGTCCATGTCGAATGCATCGTCGTCGTTGCCGGAGCTGACAAGCCACTTGCCGTTCACGGTACCACCGAACCATTCGAAACCGTCATCGGCGATGAAATGTGTCTGCACATGCTCGATGATGGTGCCGGTGCCGACGCCGTTGAGCGTGAGGCCGTTGATTTCATTGTCCGGTGTAATCTTGGTGCCGCCGTACTCGATGCGCACGTAACGAAGAATACCGCTGTTGTCGTCGGCCTTTGCGCCGCCATAGGCGCCGGTGTTGCCTTCGCCGACGCCGGTGCCGCCCGGCCAGTTGGTGGGTGCCAGGCCATTGAGCACGATACCGCCCCAGTCGCCACGCTTGCGCTGGCCGGCGGGCTGGCTGGAAGTAAAGATGATCGGTTTGGACGCGGTGCCGTCGGCAATGATTTTACCGCTTGCCTGATTGCCGCTGCCACGCACGGTGATGAGCGCGCCCTTGGTGGCGAAATCACCTTCAATGCGCGTCCCGGCGGGAATGGTGAGCACGGCACCGGGCTGCACGAGCACAAAGCCCTTGAGCACGTAGACGCTGTCCGCATTCAGGGTGCGGCTGCCAAGAATGTTGCCTGCGAGTTCCGCGCGTGTGTCGGTGGGGTTGGGATTGATCGGGGTGCTGTCGTCGTCGTCGCTGCAACCACCGAAGATCAACGCACCGGCAAGAGTACCGAGCGCAAGAAAACGGGTGATGGAAGACATACAAAAAACTCCGGTAATGTAATAAATAGTGTGAGTGAACGATGCTGGTCCCGGGTACCGACGTCGCGGGAGGGGATGGGCATCAGCCCATCCGCACCCCGTACGACATCGTGTCCGAGAAGACAATTCTCATGTTACAGGCTGTAGGACAAGCCGAGGGAGAACGACCGGCCTATCGAATACCGCGAGGTCTCCAGGTCGCCCATGCGGAAGATGTAATCCTCATTCAGGAGGTTCTTCATGGCGAGCTTGACGCTGACGGTTTCCAGAACTTTCTGCGCTATGGTGAGATCGAGCTGATTGCGGGCCTGTTCGTACGTATCGTCATACCCGCTGGTGCCGATCTCGCGAATGCGTTCGCCGAGCAGATTGTAGAACAGCATCACGTTCGTGCCCGTCGGTGCGCTGTACCCGAGCGAAAGATTTACCACATACGGCGACATCCCTTCGAGCGGACGTTCGCTGTTGGCGAAGCCGGCGGCCGACAGGTAGTCGAGCCCCGGAATGGCGCGCACCGCGAAGTTCTCGTCCTTACGGAATTCGATGCGCGACTGCACCAGCGTGACATTCATCCCGACGTTGAAATTCTCGAGCAGGTCGTGAGCGAAGCCGAGATTCTTGCGCACCTCGAATTCGAGGCCGACATTCTCCGCGTCGTTCGCGTTGATGGGGATGACGAAGTTGTTGTTGGCGCTGGGATACAGCACTTTCTCGATAGGATCGTTGAACTGCTTGTAAAATGCGCTCACGGCGACGATTTCACCCGGATTGGGATACCATTCCCAGCGGACATCGTAATTCTGAATGTCCGTTTGTTTCAGCGCGGCGTTGCCGAAGGTGCTCGTACGATAATCGTCGAAGCGGAACGGCGCCAGCTCGCGGAATTCGGGACGGGCAATGGTCTTGCTGAACGCCGCGCGGAGATTCATGTTCGGTGTGACGGTGTAGACCAGATTCACCGCAGGCAGAATGTTCGCGTCTTTCAGGGAGGCATTCATATTTTCGGGAGACGTCACGCCGAAAGGATCGAAGGACGTGACTTCCGTAGCGATATTCTCGTAGCGGGCACCGGCGATCATACGGAGCCGGTCGGTCAGGGCGAGGTCAATCATGGCATACCCCGCGAAGGTGGCCTCGTCGGCATCGTAGGAATCATTGGCGGCGGTGGCATCGAGAAATTCGATATTGCCGGCGGCGACGTTTTCCGGTGTGAACAGTTCTTCGGGCGACAGATATTGCGATGCGCTGTTCACATTGCTGAACAAAAATCGGCGGGCGCTGAATTCGCGTGTGCGCACATCCGCCAGCGCTCCGACTTTAACGCGGCTGTTCTGACCCAAGGCGTTGACGGGAACAATCCAGTCCAGCCCGGCGCTGTAGCTCTGATCGTTGAGATCGGAGAAAAAGCGTCCGTTGCCGCTGCCGAAATTGTTGGGCAGGAAATAGCGGCCGGTGCTCTGCTCCAGCGCGTACACGGTTTCACGGTTGTCCGGTTCGTCGCGCTGTGCCGTGGCTATGGACGCGCGCCATTCCAGACGCGAATCGAGTGTGTTCTTCATCTGATGTTCGCCCGACAGCACGGAGGAGAAAATGGTGCGTCCCACGAACTGGAGACGGGACGAGCGATAGAAACCGGAAGATGATCCCTGCGCGCTGTAGCCGTCAATGAGGCGAGCCTCGTCGTCGGACGAGCGGTTGAAAATGGACTTGACGCTGATTTTATCGTTGTCGGAAAGACGCGTGCTGAGATTGAGCAGAGCGCCCCAGAGCACGGAGTTCGTTCCCTGGCGCACGGTGTAATCGTCCTTGAGCTGGGCGACACCGGTCGCGGGATCAATTTCCTGCGTCGGATAGCGCTCGCGTTTCTCGCGGTAGCTGGTTTCGGCGCTGTAGGACAGCGAGGCGAGATACCCCACCGGCAGCGAGCCGAGTGTGAACTGATCACCGATGGAGAAATTCACACCGAGATTCGGCGCGGCGGTACGGTTTTCCGGCGTCCACTGATTGTTGAACAGTCCCAGCAGTCCCGCGCTCTGTGCGGCGGTGGGACGGTTCGAAGGAGGCGTGGAGGGCACGGCCGAAGGCAACGAGCGCGTGCCATCGTCAAAGCCGAGGAAATCCGTCGCACCGCCCGTGTATCCGGGAATGGAAGCGGACGAGGTATTGGTGTTGAAACCCGTGGAAATACCCGCGTTCATCGTGAACGCCGTGGGAAATTCCCGTGTATTGATTTTTACCAGACCGCCGGAGAAATTTCCGGGTTGATCGGGGGTAAAGGTTTTCGCGGTAATAAGATTCTGAATCATATTCGAAGGAAAAAGGTCGAACGGCACCACCTTTTTCTCGGGTTCGGGACTGGGAATAGACACGTCGTTGAGCTGTGTGTTGCTGTAACGCTCGCCGAGTCCGCGCACGTAGGTGTATTTTCCGCCGACGACGGACACACCGGTGACGCGCTTGACGGCATCGGCTGCATCGGAGTCGGGAGAGCGTTTGATCTGTTCTTCACTGATGGCGTCGCTCACGCCGGCAGCTTTTTTCTGCAACGCCAGCAGCGCGGCCTCGGAATTGCGCACGGCTGCAGCTTCCACCACAACCTCTTCCATTTCAAAAGTCTCGGACTCGAGCGAGACGTTGATCGTCGTCGGCTTGCCGGCGACCAATTCCACTCCGCGGACCAATTTCTTCGTATAGGAAACGTAGGAAATCTGCAGATCATACTTCCCGGCCGACAGGTCCCGTATCAGGTACACTCCATCGAGATCGGTGGTTGCGCCTTTGCTTTTACCGACGAGCAGCACGTTGGCGCCGATGAGGGGCTCTCCCGTCGCGGCATCCACGACCTTACCGGAGACGCTTGCGTTCTGGGAGAGCGCGAGAGAGGGGAAAAACAGGACCAGAGCGACGAACAGTCGCCGCCATTTGATGAACTTGAGCATGGTATGTCTTCTCGGACATGAATGAAACATGCTTCAAATTATCCCCGCCGTGTTAGGGGTTTATTAGCGATGCGTTTGTTTTCGGTGTGAAATGCGGCGGGGAGGGTGAAGGGTGAATCGTTAAGCGTTAAACGTGAAACGTTAATCGTGAAACGTGAAACGTGAAACGTTAATCGTGAAACGTTAATCGTGAAACGTTAATCGTGAAACGTTAATCGTGAAACGTGAAACGTTAATCGTGAAACGTGACACGAGACGCCAAGCCCGAAGGGCGACACCTCCTGTACCCCCCAACGGCAGCTGGGGGCCGCACGCCACTCCTGCCGATCCCAAGCCCGAAGGGCGACACTTGGAGAGGTAAAGGGTGAAGGGTGAAGAGCCCGAAGGGCGACACTTCCACCAACCCCACACGTGAGTGTGGGGGGGCACACGCGACAGCAGCCACGACCTCCCAAGCTCAGCCTAGGCTGACGACACCTCCTGTACCCCCCCAACGGCAGTTGGGGACCGCACGGCACTCCTGCCGATCCCAAGCCCGAAGGGCGACACTTGGAGAGGTAAAGGGTGAAGGGTGAAGGGTGAAGGGTGAAGGGTGAAGAGCCCGAAGGGCGACACTTCCACCAACCCCACACGTGAGTGTGGGGGGGCACACGCGACAGCAGCCAAGACCTCCCAAGCTCAGCCTAGGCTGACGACACCTCCTGTACCCCCCCAACGGCAGTTGGGAGCCGCACGCCACTCCTGCCGATCCCAATCCCGAAGGGCGACACTTGGAGAGGTAAAGGGTGAAGGGTGAAGAGCCCGAAGGGCGACACTTCCACCAACCCCACACGTGAGTGTGGGGGGGCACACGCGACAGCAGCCACGACCTCCCAAGCTCAGCCCAGGCTGACGACACTTCCTCTAACCCCCAACGGCAGCTGGGGGCCGCACGTCACTCCTGCCGATCTCAAACCCGAAGGGCGACACTTGGAGAGGTAAAGGGTGAAGGGTGAAGGGTGAAGAGCCCGAAGGGCGACACTTCCACCAACCCCACACGTGAGTGTGGGGGGCACACGCGACAGCAGCCACGACCTCCCAAGCTCAGCCTAGGCTGACGACACCTCCTTTACCCCCCAACGGCAGCTGGGGGCCGCACGCGACAAGCACCCAACGCGCCAAGCCCGAACAGCGGATGCAGTCCATTGTGCGGGCATCCGAAACGTACTCGCGTGCTCTCCGCTCTCTGCTCTCCGCTCTCCGCTCTCCGCTCTCCGCTCCCGCTCTCCCCGCTCACTCTTTCCCGAACAGCGTCCGGTACATCAAACGATAGATTTCGGTGTTGTCCACCGATGCGGGGAGGTGTTCCGCATTCAGGCCATGCGCGCGCGCGACAATGGCGCCCATGACGTCTTCTTCGCACGCCCAGGCGATGCCGAAGCGCAGGCGTGTGCCGAAAGCATCGGGAGCGGCGGTGAACGGAAGCGTCGCGGTCCCGCCCATGCCATCCAAAGGTGATCCGTTGTCCGTCACTGTCGGAAGTGGCGCATCAAATTCCTCCGCTGCCCGAACGCTGTACACTTCCATGCCCCCGGCGTCGCTGTCAGCCGCCGTCAGCAGCAGCGTCTCAGGGTGTCGTGCGATGTACTCCAAGGCCACCCCGATTGCCTCATTTGCACGCGACAGCGCGGTCAGGGCGCCGATTGCATTGTTGTCGTTGGCGAAGTTGTCGGATCCTTCCTCTTCGACGACGAGTATAAACTGTTTCCCCATTTTCTGAAATATGTTCAATGTCGCGGCGGTCATTTCCGCGACCGTGGGCGCGTCTGGTTGATACAGCGGGAGTCCCTTTGCTTTCAACTCCTCCTCGCTCATATCGTTGAAGGTGTGCTTCGCCGCGAACACGCCGAGGAGCTTCTCTACCCCGTCGGGAAGAGCGAGTAATTCGTCGCGGGTGAAGATCACGGTGTAGCCGGCGGCCCGCGCTTCTTCGATCAGGTTACGGCCATCTTTCCGCACTCCTTCTCCGCCATGACGCCCGCGCTGTCCGGCGGGAAGAAGCAGATTCTCGCCTCCGCCCATGATGACATCCACGCCACCGGCAAGGAGCTTTGCGGTGATGGTGTCGGTGGAAGCCCTGTCGAAAGCGCCGGCAACGAACACCGCGGTGCCGGGCTCCGCGAGGTGACCGCTGTTGATCAGTCCCGTAACGATACCGCGTTCTATCGCTTCGGTCATGATGCTCACTGTTCTTCCCGTCGGCGTCGTCACAGGTTTCTCCGGAACATGCCCGAAGGTGTCGTAATCCACTTTCACCCCGAAGGCGTGCGTCGTCGCGCCCGCATGCGAGGTGCTTCCGGCGGAATTGCGCTGATGCCCGCGGTACAAACCCAGACGCTCCATGCGATCCCAGTGCAGCATGCCGTCGGGACCCTGCTCCAGCAGCCGCAGCGCTCCCCACATGGAAGCGCCGCTGCCGTCCGGATGAATGAATATGACATTGCCGGTGAGCGCCTGCTGGGCGATTCCCTTACCGCCGATGATCGCGATGAGCGCAAAAAAGCAGAGGACAAAAGATGTTCGCACGAGAGCACTTCCGGCTGGTGATACAGTACATGGAAGATACTGATGTCGCTTCTTCCGCCGGAAGGTTCGGATGTTAGAATTGTATAAGAAATCCGGAAGGAAGCAGAGAGCGAAGAGCAGAGAGCACGGCCGCGGGAGAGTGCTCCCATCGTGCAGACACCGCACGTCGGGAGGAAAGTGGAAAGCGTAGAGCAGAGAGCACGGCCGCGGGAGAGTGCTCCCATCGTGCAGACACCGCACGTCGGGAGGAAAGTGGAAAGCGTAGAGCAGAGAGCACGGCCGCGGGAACCCGCGAGTCGTCCAAGCACCTCAGTTCAGCAAGTGCGCGGGTACAGGAGCAAACAAGAGCCAATCACCCGATGTAGTTCATTGTGCAGACATCCGAAACGCAGCAGCGTGCTCTCCGCTCTCCGCACTCACCCGCTCCTTTCAGGGAAACAACCCGAGTTGCGTGAGTATGTCCGTGGCCTTTTGCGCTTCGCGTGAATTGGGTGCGACGCGACGACACTCCGCGAGCATGAGAACGGCTTCGTCCTTTCTGTTCAATTCCTCAAAGAGGATCTGCGCCAGCTCGATGTACAGTATCGGGAACGTACGATCGTCCCGCTGCATGGACAGTCGGTAGAATTTCGCCGCATACTCGAATTCCCGCGCCTGATTGTGCAGACGCGCGGCGGCGAGCAGCAGCGCGGCATCCTGTGTCTGTTCGTCAATGGATTGCCGGGCGGCGGCGGCTACCTCGTGCGGCGGCAGGCCCGGCGTGCTGAACGTCAACAGAAGGGCTTCTTCCTTCCACTGCGGAATATGAGGACGGTATTTCTCCAAGTACTCCGCCGCCAGTTCGGCCTCTCCAGACTGGAAGCCATAGAGCAGCGCCTTGGAAGCGTTCTCGCGCAGGATCTGTGCGTCCAGTGCGGCGACGCTGTTGGCGGGGGCCGGTGCGGTATACTCGCGCAGGTACTGCCCGAACAGCCAGTGGAAATCCTTGCGCCGCAGCTCCGCATCCGTGTTTTCAACGGCAAGCGTCGAGTATTTCGTGTATGTGGTGATTTTCTGTACGCCGGTAGCGGCCATCTCTTTCAAAATGTCGCGCTGCCGGTCGCGGTCGCGCACGGAGTGATAAAACTTCCGCAGATTCTCCAGTCCGGTGTAGGTGTTCAGCGGGAGCAGCATGTCGCGGTCGCGCTGCAGAGCGTCTTCAAGCCGCGCCGCGGACGCCTCCTCGTCGAGATTGACGCGGAACCAGGTGTACACACTGCCGAAAGACGTGAGCAGCAACGCGGCCAGGAGTACAGGTAGCGAGATGGATTTCAGCGCGTGCGCGTCGAGCAACAGGAGAATGGTGAAAAACAACAGGCCGAGCAGCGGGATGGTCATCAGATCCCAGTCGCGCAGCAGCCCGAAGGTGGTGTTGCCGAAGAGCAAAAGCGTCAGCGCTGCGGCGGCCGCGGTGGCGCCGAAAAGCAGCGCGGGCGATTTCCAGCGCTGACTGCGACGGAATACGATACCCATCACCGGAAGCAGCACGACGAGCACTCCACCATTGAGCAACAACAGGTTCACTATGTCGAGAATATGCGCAAACGAAAACACGGTGTAGCTCTGCGTCCCCTGCACCATGCCGCGTTCAACCAACTCGGAGGGAAGTAACGAGAGCAGGTAGGGATTGTACCCCGCGATTCCGCCCGCGACATACAGCACGATAACCGCGGCCGGGGCCAGCAGACTCAATATCAGCGCGGCGCGCGTGAGCGGAAGTGCGCCACCCTCGCCCCGGTAACGCCAATGAAGCAGCAGAAGCCAGGCCGGAATGAACACCGCCGCCGATGCCCCGAACAGTATGGCTGCGAGCAGGAACAGGCCGGGCATGATCACCGAAGATCTTTTACGCAACGCCCTTATAGACGCGAGGAAGAACAGTACCGTGAAGGAATAACTGAGCGCGTACAGCTCGATGTAACCGAAAAACATCAGCGATGCCGCGCTGAGCAGCGCCGTGGAAACCAGCAGCACGGCAACCGACCGACGTTCGTGCATGCTGAACAGAAAGGCGCCGACAAGCACGATCACCAGGCCACCCAATCCGAGAACCAGGAAAGGCCAGCGCACATTCTCCGGCTGATAGCTGACCGACAACCAGTGGATGAGCTGTCCCGTCAACCACGATGTCGGTTTGATCAAGGCCGTCTGATACCCGGCGTCCGCCGTGATACGGAAAATCTCCGTGGCGTAATACGCACCGTCCCCCAGAAAGGCCCAGGCCACTTGCTGATACCATGCGAGTGCGAGCAAACCGGCGAGCAGCAGCAACCCGGTGACGAGGCGCGGCCATGCGGCACCCCACGCGGTGCCTCCCGAGATCAGACGCATAAGCGCCATGCGCACCGGCGGCACGAGCAGCACGAGCGGCAGGCTGAGCACGGCGACGACGTCCCAGCTCAACGGGAGATACGCCGCATAATCCAGTCCCCAGAGCCGCATTGATCCGCCACCAATCAACGTGGCGAGCCCACGAAGCAGCACGAACACGGCGACCGTCGCGAGCAGGATGTGATCCGTGCGTGACAGGGTGAGGTTTTCGGGTTCCATGCGGCGTTTCTCGCTTGCCGCGGCGCTTTTATTCTCTTTCGGTTTGGCCATAAGGACTGCCTGCGGTGTATGCTCGGGATGTGCAAAATGTCGGTTCTGAACAATTCGTAAGTTATTGCCGCGATGCATGAGAGACAAATTGCATGGCCGGGGACGCGTGATGGTGGTTGCGCACGGCGGCGAGGGTAGTCCCCTCCCATGACATCGAGGGTGTAGTGCGCGAAAAGACAGCCAACCTCGTCACCTTCCGTCATATTAGCAGTCCGCACAGGCGGATTGGTGGGCACACTTCTTATGACATCGAGGCGGGACCTACTTTTCTCGTACGTTTCGGAACGAATCATGCTTCGAGACGCCACCGGACAACGTTGGAGCATCACCTTGAGATTTTGCCGCGGTTCAGCCTGAGGCTGATCAGCATGACGAGCTTAGTTGGCGCCGATTCGGAACCCGATGTCATGCCTGAAATGGACCGGTTTCCGCCCAGGCGGATTGGTGGGCACACTCAGGGTGACCGTGTTTGCGTCGATTTCTTCAAACCAATGTCACACTCGATATAAACCGTCAGCCTCAGGCTGATGGTTACCCGACTCAACGTGACGATTTTTGTTCGCATTTTTTTAATGTCACACGCGATATACACCAGTGTCCGCCACGACGGATTGCGGGTCACACCTGGCGTCCTGAAACGAAATTCGATGCGTAACTGTTGTAATTTATTGTCCGGGTATTGATGTCCATTTGTTCAGCAACGTAACGTATCCGATTCAAGCAGTTCACATGATTCTGTCCGGCATTCTTACGGTTTTTCTCCTCGCCGCTCTTGCGCCCCTGCTGCACCGTGTGCTGCGGAACAAGACAGGCATAGTGTTGGCGATACTGCCCGCAGGGTTTTCCGTGTGGATTGTGTGGGCGATGGTCGGCGGTGCGTCGGACGCCCTGCCTTTGGAGTCGTGGGAATGGGTGCCGTCGCTCGGCTTTGTTCTGAGCTTCCGGCCGGACGGACTGAGTCTGCTTTTCGCGCTGCTCATCAGCGGTATCGGCGCCATCGTGCTCGTGTACGGCGGTGGTTACCTCAAGGGGCACAGAGATCTCGGCCGCTTTTACGCTTTCCTCTTTCTCTTCATGGGTTCGATGCTCGGTGTGGTGCTGTCCGACAATCTCCTGGTGCTGTTCGTATTCTGGGAACTGACCGGCGTCGCATCGTATCTGCTCATCGGCTATTACCATGAGAAGGAAGAATCCCGGAAATCCGCTCTTCAGGCCTTGCTCATCACAGGTGCCGGAGGACTCACCCTGCTCGGCGGCATCATTCTTCTCAGTATCGCCGGAGGAGGATTTTCCATCACGGACCTCGTGAGCAAGGCCGGCGACATCCGTTCGCACGCTCTGTATCTTCCCGCCCTGCTTCTGATTCTGATCGGGGCGTTCACGAAGTCCGCCCAGGTACCCTTTCATTTCTGGCTTCCCGGCGCGATGGCCGCGCCGGCGCCGGTGAGCGCGTATCTGCATTCCGCGACCATGGTCAAGGCGGGCGTTTTCCTCCTCGCGCGTCTGACACCCGTGCTGGGCTACACCGCCGAGTGGCATTACCTGGTGACGCTCGCCGGTGCGGCCACGATGATCGTTGGTGCGGTGATCGCCTACACGCAGACCGACCTGAAGCGCCTGCTCGCGTTTTCGACCGTCAGTGCATTGGGGACGCTGGTGATGCTGCTGGGTATCGGCACCGAACTGGCGGCGAAAGCGGCCATGGTGTTTCTCGTGGTGCATTCGCTGTACAAAGGCGCGCTGTTCATGGTGGCCGGAAGCATCGATCACGAGGCGGGGACGCGGGACGTTCGTTCGCTGCGGGGATTGATACACGTGATGCCGATGACAGGCATCGCCGCGGGACTTGCCGCGCTTTCCATGACGGGCTTCCCTCCCCTGCTCGGCTTCATCAGCAAAGAGCTTATGTACGAAGCGAAAATGCAGGCGCCCGACGCTTCGCTGCTGATACTGACCCTGGGTGTCGCGGCAAACGCGCTCACCATAGCCGTGGCCCTCATGGTGGGGATTCGGCCGTTCCTCGGCAAGGCGGATCAGGTGCCCGCGGGCACACACGAGGGCTATCCCTCGCTGTGGGCCGGTCCGCTGTTTATGGGATTCGCCGGTCTTTTATTTGGCCTCTTCCCCGATCTGATCGCGGGACCGGTGCTCTCCCCCGCCGTGGCCGCCATACGCGCGGAGCATGTCGCGCTGGAACTCCATCTCTGGCACGGCATCAATCCCGTGCTGCTGCTCAGCATCGCGACGGTGATCCTGGGCGTCGCGCTGTACGCGTTGCGCGAGAAAAGCCGTTTGCTCGCCGGGACCTGGGCGCCTCCGCAGCGCCTGCGGCCCGGCGCAGTGTATCAGCGCGCGGTGGCGCACCTTCCCGCCTTGGCGGCACGACTCGCCGGCACGCTGCAAAGCGGCTATCTGCGCACCTATCTGGTCATCGTCCTCTCCGCGTTCATCGTGCTCATGGGCACGGCGCTGCTGCGCCTGCACGCATGGCCCGTGATGGACGGCTTCGATGACGTAACGCCCTTCGAATGGGGTCTGGTGCTGCTCATGCTGGCGGCGATACTCGTCGTACTGTTTTCCCGCACGCGTCTCGCCGCACTCGCGGGATTGGGCATCGTGGGATACGGCATTGCGGTAATTTTCATCTTTTATGGCGCGGCGGACCTCGCCATTACGCAAATTCTCATCGAAACACTCACGGTCATCATTTTCGTCCTCGTGGTGTATCATCTTCCGCAGTTCACGCATCGCTCCCCCAACGCGACACGGGTGCGCGACGGCGTTATCGCGGTGTTTTCCGGCGGCATCGTGACCGCGCTGGCCCTGCTCGCGGCGGATGTGCAGCTCTTTCCCTCCATCGCCGAGTCCTTCGCGCAGAAAAGTCTGACCGAAGGATTCGGAAGAAATGTGGTGAATGTGATTCTTGTGGATTTTCGCGCGCTTGATACGCTCGGTGAGATTACCGTGCTCGCCGTAGCGGCCGTCGGAGTCTTTGCGCTGATCCGTTTGCGTCCGCTGAAAAAGGAGGAAGGAAAGTGAATTCCGTCATCCTCCGCATCGCCGCGCGCCATCTCACGCTCATGCTCCTGCTCGCATCGGTCATCCTGCTGCTGCGCGGACACAACGCGCCGGGCGGCGGCTTTATCGGCGGATTGCTCGCGGCCTCCGCCGTGGCCCTGCGCGCCATGGCCTGCGGTGTGGACGACGCGCGCCGGCTGCTGCGCTTCGATCCCCGCACGCTGATCAACGGCGGATTGCTCGTGGCGCTGAGCAGCGGATTGCCGGCACTGTTCTCGGACCAGCCGTTCATGACGGGGATGTGGATAGTCCCGGAACTGCCGCTGATCGGCGCGCTCCCGCTCGGGACGCCGCTATGGTTCGATCTGGGCGTGTACTTCGCCGTGATCGGTTTTACGCTGACGATCTTTTTCACGCTGGCCGAGGCGCCGGGAGAGAAACAGACATGACTATCCTTCTCTCCATATTGAGCGGCGCACTGTTCGCGGCGGGCGTGTATCTGTTGCTGCGGCGCAATCTGATCCGCATCGTGCTCGGTCTCATTTTCATCGGACATGCGGCGAATCTGCTCATCCTGCTGTCGGACGGCCTGAGCAAGGCCGCGCCGCCGATTATCGCGCAAGGGCGGCAGGTGCTCGAGCCACCGTACGCGGATCCTCTGCCACAGGCGCTGATTCTGACCGCCATCGTCATCAGTTTCGGCGTGTTCGCGTTTTTTCTCGTGCTCATCAAGCGCAGCTATCAGGTGCGCGGCAGCGACGACATCGATCAGTTCCGGGAGAGCGGCACATGATGCTCATGCTCCCCATACTGCTGCCATTGGCCGGTGCCGCGCTGTCGTCGCTTCTGCGGGCACGCATGCTTGCGCAGCATATCATCGCCGGAGTGGTCACTGCGGGCATGCTTCTGGTGAGCGTACTCCTGCTGCACCGCGTGCAGAGCGAAGGCATACAGGTGCTGCAGGTCGGCGGCTGGGATCCCCCCTTCGGCATTACGCTCGTCGCGGACACGTTTTCGGCATTGATGCTGCTGTTGACCGCGCTGCTCGGCTTTGCCGTGACGGTGTATTCCTTCGCGGGTATTGACGAGCAGCGGAAGCAGCACGGCTATTTCCGTTTGCTGCTCGTCCTGCTGATGGGTGTATCCGGTGCGTTTCTCACCGGCGATCTGTTCAATCTCTACGTCTGGTTCGAGGTCATGCTCATCGCATCCTTCGTGCTGATGGTGCTGGGCAGCGAGCGCGCACAGCTCGAAGGAGCGATCAAATATGTGACGATGAACTTGCTGGCATCGGTGCTGTTTCTGATCGGCATCGGCGTGCTGTACGGCAAAACGGGATCGCTGAATTTCGCCGATCTCGCCGTACGCCTGAGCAGCAATCCCCAGGGAGCGCTGGTGAACGTCTCGGCCGTGCTCTTCCTCATCGCCTTCGGTATCAAGGCGGCGGTCTTTCCCTTCTTTTTCTGGCTGCCGGATTCCTATCATGTGCCGCCTCCTGCCGTCACGGCCATATTTTCCGGCCTGCTCACCAAGGTCGGCATATACGCGACATTACGGACTTTTTCCACCATTTTCGTGCACGATCAGGGCTTCACGCAGCCGTACTTCCTTATCGTCGCGGGACTGACCATGGTGATCGGCGTGCTCGGCGCCGTCGCGCAGGGCGAGATGCGGCGGCTGCTCTCGTTTCACATCATCAGTCAGATCGGCTACGCGATGATGGGTATAGGGATATTCACCGGGGCCGCGCTTTCGGGCGTGCTGTATTTTACCCTACATGTCGCCATAGCGAAAGCGGGGTTGTTCCTCGTCGCGGGATACATACTCGCGGTACACGGAAGCACGACGCTGAAGGACCTCGGCGGTCTGCTCCGCTCTTCGCCCTTCGTCGCCATACTTTTTCTCATCCTCGCGCTGGCGCTTGCGGGACTGCCGCCGCTGTCCGGCTTCTTCGCGAAATACGCGCTGATACAGGCGGGGCTTGAAGCCGGCAGTTATGTGATAGTCGCGACGGCGCTGGCCGTGAGCGTGTTGACGCTGTTCTCCATGACGAAAATCTGGGGCGAGGCCTTCTGGCGCGAGCGCGACGGCGACGCGGCCCCAAGCGCCGGAGCCCGCACGCTGCGGAGAGGAGACAGCTGGCTGCTCATCGCGCCCATCGTACTGCTCGCGCTATGCACCGTGGCGATGGGCGTGGGCGCGCAGTACGTGTTCGATCTCACCGACCAGGCCGCGCGCGAGTTGATCGATCCGGCACGGTACATCCACACCATACGCGGAGCATTGCCATGACGTTGTTTCGCTTGCTGACGCCCCGCAGATTGTGGAAGGCCCTGCTGTTCGCGATTTTTTACATCGAGGAGATGATACTCTCGAATTTCCGCGTCGCCCACGACGTGCTCACGCCGCGCGATCATTTCCGGCCGGGTATCGTCGCGATACGGCTGCCCGAACTGAGCGATGTACAGCTCATCGTGCTGACCAATCTCGTGACGATGACGCCCGGCACGATAAGCATGGAAGTGACGTACGACAGACGGACCTTGTACATACACAGCATGTACATCGAGGATCCCGAGACGTTGCGCAGACAGATTTGTCAGGATTACATCACACGCATACGGGAGATCGTCCCATGACGGAAGCGCCGTCCCCCCTGCTGCACACCGCCGCCACTATAGCGCTGGTGATACTGATGCTCTCGCTCGCCCTGGCGTTATGGCGGCTGGCGCGCGGCCCTGCCTTGCCGGACCGTGTGGTAACATTGGATCTTGTCGCCTCCATCGTGCTCGGGATCATTGCGGCATACAGCGTGCTGAGCGGAGTCGCGATATTTCTGAACGCCGCCGTGCTCCTGGCGCTCATCGCTTTTTTGGGCACGGTGGCATTCGCGCGCTATCTCGAGCGGGGTGTGAAATGATACCGGACATCATTGTGGCCGTACTGCTTCTGGGCGGCGCTGTCTTTTTCTTCACCTCCGCGCTGGGCACGCTGCGCTTCCCGGATCTGTACATACGCATGCACGCGGCCACCAAGGGCGGGGCCTTCGGCGCCGTGCTGATGTTGCTGGGCGTGGCGATGTATTTCCGCGACTGGTGGGTGGGCCTCGAAGTGCTGCTCGTGATACTCTTCATTTTCATGACCGCCCCCGTCGCCGGCCACATGATATCCCGCGCCGCTTATCTGCTCAAAACCCCCATGTGGGAAGGCACCGTGCTGGACGAGTGGAAGAAGGACATGGAAACGCGCAAGAGGGAGTGACGCGCGGGGTGATCGGTGCGGGGGGGGGATGGGGTAGCGCGGATGTCCGGGGAGATTTGGTTCGCGGGGGCATGCCGGAAGATCCTCGGATAGCAAGTGTTATAATCATCCATTAAGATGCGTATTCGTCAGCTAAATCTGAGTGTTTAGCCATTTTCGGATAACTTTTCGTCGAGAGGGATATGCAGAATGAGACGACTAAAGTCATCCAGTGCCTTATGACGCTTTCATTATTCACTATTCAGCTTAATGATCTCTGTCATGAGGTGAACCAAGTCAAATTCTAAGAGATTACTGTGCGAGTTCTATTGACCTGACGTTGATCATCTCGTCAACAAAAATCGTACATTAACCATGCATGTTTTTAATTATACCTCAAAAGGAAATTCGTGATATAAACTGCCTTTGAATCTCAGGAGATAGTTCTCTGTATTTCTCAATGAGCCAGTCAATCTTGAGACTATTCAAATGCTCCTCTAGCTTATGCTTAATCAACTCAAGACGAGATTGATGTTTATCAGCGAGGAACGCAGGAGGTAAATTAGCGCGAACGTGTAGATTGTTGATATCTGCCATATTTAGGCCATTTAATTCAGCAGCTTCTTTTTCTATATTATAAATCCACTCCATACTTTTCTCCTCTCTGTTTTCAGCTATCATTTTCTTGAAATTATCAATTGTCTCTAATGGTTCCCACGGTGGTTCGTCTTGGCCGACCGCTTCAAATACTTCTGATTTTAGTTTACTAGCGAGTGAATCAAACTCACTCCATGTAAGTCCATCATTATCTAACTGCAGATAGGTTTGTATATATATGCGTAAAGATCTACGCATCAACTGTAAATCATCAAGATCCTCTCTGCATCCTTCGAAAACAGAAAATAATTCATCGATTTCATTTTGAAGCTCTTCGGCGTCATTAAAAGAATTTATTGATGTTTGCCATAATCTTGAAGCACGACTCATAGTTTCATTTAATGAATGCTTAATTTCTTCAAGTCTCTCCGACAATTGCAGGCGCACATTTGCGATCTTAGGCATCTCGATATGTGTAGAAATGCTTCGAAGTTTGGCAGCATATTCGATGCCGACTTTCTGAAGAGCACGAAGCTCAGATATCCGTACAAATCTTGTTGCTTCAGCGTGGGTTGTGAGCCATAGGTTTACCTCCCTCAACATTTGGTTCGCAGAAGCTAGCAGTTCCGCTTTTCGTATAGCGGTATTGGTATATTTGACAAGCTCCTCCTCTAAATCGTCCAATTTTAATTTATTTAAACTTCCGCCCACCTTATGAATCATCTTGTGCTTAAATTCACCAACAGCATCAGGTGTCCCATCCTTTGGGGATTGCTTTTTGAGCCAATCTGGGAAGAGATTAATCAATGTTTGCCTAGAACGTTCAGCAATTGGTTTGATTTTCTCGATCTCATGATCGGACCATAATGGTTTATTTGATGTCATTCGGGATATCAAGTCAACAAGGTCAGCCGTGCCCCAAGAAAGCAAGGCAACGTCAAAGCGTTTGAGCCCATTATCAATTTTACTTATAGCGGATTCCTGTATTTCTTCATTTTTTTTCAATTCAATAAAGGCCGTTTTCCCTAACTCTTCGAGATGTAATTCTCGATAAGCCTGTGAGGGTGGCAGCGGTAGTCTTCTTTTTAATTCTTCCGCTTTAATGTACCAATCTCTTCGTTCAAAGTAGGTTTCAGCCTGTTCCCAATCGTCAAGAAGGCTTTCCCATTCTGAAGAAGAGCCTCCGGAAAGCATCAGTTCCACATCATGCAAACTGCTGACATCGATGAAATTTCCCCTAAAAACTCCTTCTTGGATCCATTCGGTAATCGTAACAGATCTTCCAGATTTAACGACAGAGAGCTTTTCACTTCGCGGGGCAACAAAAACTCCTAGGAATAGGCCAGCAGAGGCAATATTTGCCCCATATGGTGGCGCACAAAGTCCTTTTATTGATTCCTGCAAATGGATCCTTTTTTCGCCATTAGCAAGTTGTTCATCCCATTTTTCCGTAAGCCCCCTTAGTACTGGATGCTCTGGACGCATGCGGACAGAGCCATTTTTAGCAAAGACACCCCACGACTCGCGAAGAACAGAAGCTGCACGGTTCTGATCTTTTGCAGGTTTGGCCATTATAGAATTCCAGTCAAGTCGTCCCTGCAAAAGCTCTGCCGTAAAAATTTGGCAGGTTGTGGCTGCGTTCCCCCTTATCGTGGTGAATCCATCAAAAGGAAAGATGATTGGACTTTTGTATATTTTTGCAAAGATATCAGATCCGACACGCCCGAGTCGTGTCGATTCCATGGGTTCTTTAAAGGCTGTAACATATCGGCGCTGTTTAATCATTCCTTCAATGCGGGATTTAATGTCTGAACGCATTTTTTGTTTATGAGCCGGAATAAGGTTGCCAAACTTTGCGACGTCTTGAGCGCTGAGAGAGTCTTCCAAAATTGATAGCTCTGCTAATGATTGCCCTAATTTCCCGTCATCGTCGGAAAGCATTACAATCAATACGGGCTGGGCAACAATTCCGAAATCTTTTGCTATTGTTCTAAGAAGCATTGATGCATCACGTTCAACAACGTTAATATCTCTACTAGGCTCTACATAACAATAAATTACCGTCCCTCTCGGCTCGTCAATACTTGCTGCGCTGACCCATCGGTCCGAGGCCAATTTTACGTGTATTGGGAGGACATCAAGGTTTGATGTAATGGCTTGGTAGCGCCATTCTTTGGTGGTAATTTTATTTTCTTCGGCGAAATCGCATTCAAGATCACCTAGAAGATCACACCAGTCTCCCGCTTTTTTTGAAAATAGTGAAGCCTTGCCTGTTTCATCAAACGTACTTGCAACCCGCTGGCGAACATAAGCTAGAAACTGAGTTCGTGGTACAGCATCCCCTAGAATATCAAACTGCTTAAAAGCCTCGTCCCATTCAATTATGTTGAATTCTTCTCTTAAGAGCTTAAGCCCGTCATGGGCAGTCCTAGGGTGAAGTCCTGATAGTTCAGAGAGCGCCGTAATCGCCTCTTCTTGGCTAATAGATTTCATTCCAAGTTTTGAGGCAAGCACCACTGATCTTAGTAGTTTTAAAAGATCAGATGATAATTGTGCCCCATGGCGTGCTATTACCGAGGAGTATGAATGGGTAATAGCACCTTGTTGTCCGCCCTCTTCAGAAGTTATAAGCTCGTGTTGAAGTGCTTCCGACCAAAAATCCACCGGAGCCAGAAGTCCAACCTTCCCATTCTCAACGACACGATCCCTGTACCGATCAAACGCATCCCAAAGCAAAGCAAGAACCGACCGTTCCTGGAGATGCTTTCCCGCTGCAGCAAAATGGAAAAGAAGCCAGACAGCATAGGGTGAAAGGGGCCAGCAACCTTTACGGATGACACTGTGAAATTGAGCCAGATCCTTCCAGATTCTGTGATTTTGAGAAACCGGAAACCACCTAGAAATATTATCGATAATAAATTCAGATTCTTTTCTTGCAGCGTCATTTCCAAGAAGTTCTGTTATGTAATTAGTATCATTTTTTTCTATAAGGTTTGCGATTAGCGTTTCTAAGTTTATTGACAAGTAAACTTTGCTAGCAGTTTGATATCTTGTAACATAACGCAATATCTCATTTCGATGCTCTGGAGCGACCCGCTGTATGTATGCGTTTAATTCAAACTGAATAAACCCTACAAAACATACCTTGCTTGTATTGTTTTGGATTGCCTCGAACATGTCTTGAAGGACGCCACTGCCAGCAACATGACTTTTGACAGTGGCAAATTCCGTATATCTACCAAATTCGTCGAAAAGTATAGATATGCACTTAAATGGCTTTCCAACCCCACAATACTCACGTGATGCAACGTCTATAACATCCCTTACAGATTCTCCGCCTAATGCGGAAATTCTTATATTTCTGGATGCTAGTATTTTATAGACCTTGCTGTACGTTATGTCGTCTTGCTGCTTTAATTTTTGTAAAACATCATCGATGTTTTCAGCATCACATGCGACGAGCAACTCATCAACAACATCTTTATTGCCAGCAGCCATTTGAATCAAGCTTGATGCTTGAGCAAACCGGGGACGCAAATCATCGAGTGGGCGAGTATCCAAGTCGTGACTCTTGACTTGGTTCATAATTTGCCTGGAAACCTCAGAGGCCAAATCGAAACTTTGCATGCCATTCAAGGCTACCACCAAACATGGCTGACTAACTTCGGCGATCAAGGTCTTGAGGTCGGCCGCAATCTCACGGTCCGCAGATTCGATTCCTGACAAAATAGCATCAGCTTCAATTCCAGTTGGATTACCAAGAAGCCTGCCAAGGGTCAGACCAAGATGTGATTTTCCAGTACCATAACCGGCTATGGCGAGCGTAAAAGGCTGCTCCTCCAGCCCATAGCAGCGATGAAATATGGCTTTTACAAAGCTTGCCGTGTCCTGCAACCGATGGCCATGAGAAGTGCCAATATCTGTTTGAGAAACGCCATGGTAAGCAGGGCCGTGAAATACAAAGGCAGATGACGCAGCCAAAGCCTTAGCTTCGTCGGTTTCTAGCCAATCAATGTTAACGGCACCATTGAAAAGCTTATCTCCGCGAAAACGAACAATGTCGCCAAGCAACTTTAACATGGGCCATCTCCTTTTAGATCAAATCACAAAAAATTAGTTTCCAGGCTGCTTCTAGATCCATCCTTGGATGCAAAAGCCAAGGCTCCATATGACGGTCAACGGTAAACAATCCTTTTCTTTCGGCCAGTTGGAGCACTCGCTGAAGAGCATCTATGTCCCAACCTGGAATGGTTCGCCAACCAGCAACCGAATCAAGCTCTACAACAGAAATTTGGCCGTTCTTAGGGAAATGGTCATGTACAAGCTGCAACAACCATGCACCATATCCAAAACCGAATTCGTCACTCACCGGGGCAGGTTTTCGAGTAATAACCCCACTTTTTTCCGACAAAGCTCCACAAGTTCGAAACGCAGCATCATCCTCGTAGGTGCCAACCAATGGCCCGATTATGCCGGACTTGTCTATTTTGAGAACAGAGTGAAGGTAAGTCTCCAATTTAGATCGCTCAAATGCCATTCCGAGTGCTTGCTTGCCAGGAAAGAAGGTTTGATACCAGACTTCAGCACCACATAAAGGGCTGCAAAGATATAAATGGGCTACCCACTGCGTAATATTCAGTTTTAAAAATGGGTCTTCTAGTAGCACAATGCGGCCAAAGGGTGTGAGATCTGGCTTTTTTATAGATGTTCGGCTGGAACTAGGTAGTCGAATGAGCCCCATACCCCGACAATAATCGATAATAGCGGGAACCTTGCCACTCGACACCCCCATAGGAATACCGGTTTCCGATGCGATTTCCTGATAATCCCCTGACTTTCCAGATGCCGCATAACGGAGCAATGCATTGATGTACTGACGCTCCGGCTTGAAAGATTTATGGAAATTTCGAGGAAGGCGCGAAGGTTTACTCATCGAAACTACGCTCCTCCAATGCTGTTATACGAATTTTCAAGGCTCTCGGGACAAGCTTTTCTCCAGCTTGATCTAGAATACGACCAATGGAATAACATTCTCCTTTTGAGAGTGAAGATAGTTTGCGAATCCAGTCGTCTACCTTTTGTCTTGTTGCCAATGCGGCAATCTCTGCGAAGGCCTTAAGTTCAGTGTCAGCTGGCCTAAAGAAGAGTTTATGCTCCGCATTAAACATGCGGTCCCGCTCGTCTTTTCTCATATTACTCATAGTTTGCGTTGCAAGTATGAGTGAAAGGCCAAATTTTCGTCCCTCACGCAAATATTTCGACAGGGGACTTCCTTCCTTGTGATCAAGATTCTGAACCTCGTCGAGTACGATAACTTTGGGATCCGTTTTCTTCCCTTTTGACTGAAGGTGTCCGTACAAATCCCACAAAATAAATTCAGTAATTAACCTTCCAGAGTACATATCCATTCCAGCAAGCTGGAATATGTTGCATAGCGGATCCTGTTCAAGGAATAAATGATCCCAATCAAAGCCAGCCTCACCAGATGAAAAGGGTTGATCCAAGACAAATGGGCGTAACTTGTTGTGCAGTGATTGCGCGTATGCCTTGTACTGCTTATCCTCAGCCATCGATTCGATTATTGAAAGCATGTGATCAAGATTCATTCCGCTTTTCATGCTTTCCACACCGTCCATAATGGCGTGGTGAAGAACGCTATATTGCTGGTTTCCAATATCATATACCGAGTCAAATAGGCCAGCGATGCGCTTGGCAATGGCATTGGAATTTTCTTTGATTACAATCCCGCCATTATCGGACACCTGGGGTAAAAAAGGATTGATCGGGAGCGGCTCCTGACGCACTACATGCTGCTTGGGTGACAAAATCTCATTGGCTATTTTTTCCAAGTGATTCGGAAGGAAGCCATTCGTGTAGTCAATGATCAGGCTGTTTTGCCTGAATTTACTCATCTCGCACAGCATCGCCTGTATGGCGTAGGTCTTCCCTTGCCCTGAAGATCCAAAAATGAGCATATGACGGTTTGCTAGCTCAGGGTGCTTGAACTCCCAATAAACCGGCTGGCCATTGGGGACTGTCTCACCAAGAAGGATTCTCCCGGAAGGCACTTCTTTATTCACGACGGGTGTTACCGCCGCAACGCTTTCAGAGCCGGTTTCTTGCGGCATTGTGCCTGATGGCTCCGAAGCTGCCTTTGTCTCCATCTCGGGTTCGGATGGTAGTGTTGAATCTTTGATCAGCTCAGCAGCCAGCGGCTGACCGGCTGGTTCAAAAACCTCATCTTCAGAGGACTCATCCTCGTTTTCATCCTCGTCATATACCCAAGGCGTGTAATCATCCTCTGTATCCTCGGGAATATACTCATCATCCTGTTCAACGACCGCAGCCTTCTGCGCATTGATGGCTGTCCAGTCGACAGGATACTCTAAGGAGTCAGTCATCAATTGGCGTACAAATCCTCCCCCAACAGTGTAGACATTGGCGACCACATCGAGATCTCCACCAACGCTCCAATATCCGGCGCGTTTAATTTCTGGATCCTGATCGATCCAGAAGGCGAATACTGAAGCATCCCAAGTTACTAAAAAATCTCCTTCCGCCAAACGTTCGAGTGCCGACAGGACATCCGAATACTTGATTTTCGATACTTCCGTTTTGCTAGCAATCAGACGATGGAGCTGCATCCACCAGTAGCGGCGGTCGGGACGATCTTCGATGGAGCCCGCTCCTCCTGCCCTTTCCGTCGAACTTTTAAAGGCGGAACCCAATACTGACAGGCCGTTGTCAATCTGCGACTTGGCCTTAAAAATGTGCTCCGGCGACTGTTGTCCCATCTTGCATTCGATCAGATGCAGTTTCACGTGGAGGCGTCCATCCTCTCGCAGCCAAACCTGCATCCACATTAGATCTGGGCGACGTAAATTATCTGCAAGATCAAACCAGTGCCGGTAGGCATCTAGTGAGATCAATGATTCACAAAGCAGGTCTTCGGACCCTCGCAGCAGTTTCCGGGTCAAGGAATATGCCATGAAATCACGGATGTATTGATCTGCAGCTCCAGTTGCTCTTACCAAAGATAGACCGGAAAGCTCGGGGGCAACATGAAGAACTCCTTTGGCAACAGCTTTGCAATCGTCCAAAGACCAGCCCGCTTCCGCTGCGTATAGCTGCTGAATGGCGGCCTGCAGCCGGAAGTGAATATCGGCAAAAGAAAACTGCTCGGTCGAAATGGTGTAATTGTCTTCGCCGTGGCTACCGACTCCTGAACCAAAGCCAATTATTTCCCGCTCTTTGTTCTTTTCGAGTTTGGGCGTTCTGATGAGGCGTTCATCCATATTGGGATCAATGCAGATAATCCACTCGGCTTTGTCATGGAGGCAGTCAATTAGCGCTCTCCACGGCGAAAAATCTCCGGAACCAACGACGACAGTGCCGGTCTGCTGTGTTCCAGTCTTCAGACCATGCAGCAGAGTGGCGTGATAGGCTCCAAGTGCAAACTGCCGGTTGCTTACAACCCGTTTCCGTTTGTATTTATCGGCCGGGTTACTGACAGTGCAGCAGGCCTTTTCAAGGATGGGGAATTTAAGATCGCGGCTGGTGATATCGAAGGGCTCGACTCTCTCAAACTCATTCACACCGGTACCAGCGCCAATAAAATCGTAAAAAACGGCAATATCCGCCTCAAACTGCTCTTTTATCAGCTTCTGGAATGCACCGAGATCGTTTTTTTCAACGATACGGTGAGCCACAGAGAAACGGCAGTTCCGGTACAGCTCATATTTTGTTTCGGTTTCAGCAGCCTCCCAACGCTCCTTCCACTGCTGCACCCAGTTGGAAATGTCGGATTCATCATTGGATTCCGTAAACACGGTCACACCGATGGCGTAGGGTCTTCTTCGTTCCTCGTTCAGCACATAGCGCTTATTTGGCTTCTGTTTAGTCGGCTTCGTTGCCAAAACCTTCAGATAAGCATGCACCGCTGCGACCACCGGCTGAACATCTTTATTCCTGAAAACCGCAATACTTAATCCATCTCGCGCATGGGGGTGAAGATCGAAATAGTCCTGCATGAGCCGCAGGAGGAGTTTTGATTCGCTAGTTTCACGGAACATCTCGGCATCATTTAAATTGCTGTCATCTTCGGTGCCCTCGTTATAACGAACTAGCAACCGCGTCGAGAGCGGCGCGTCTATCGTTGAAGAGGATCCGATGCGATGGATCAGCTCGTTGCCCCTGACATCGGCGCACAGGTTTTTGCTTTCATCGCTTAGCAGTCCCGTCAGGGGAGACTGAATGCTCGAGAGGTCAACATACGTTCTCCAGATATGGGTCTTGAAACCATCCCGGCTCGGGGTTTTGGACAACTCCTTATTCACCGCAAAGTTAAAGCACCTGGTCAGATAGACAACCTGTGCCTCCAGCATTTCCACGACGGAAGGATGAAGAATGGTTGCCACGCCGGAGCGCTCGTGAACATCCGCATGCCAGGTATCGTCAAGGTTCAGGGAACGCGGCTCCACAACCAAAAACGCCCGGGTAAGCATCCCGATGAGGGAGGACGCGGAAATGTCGGGCAGCGCAAGCGCCACCTCAAAAGATTCCGCATAGGCCTTGCGGAGATCCGGCCATTCCGGCTTGGCACTGAAGATGGTTGAAAAAAGACCATTTGAAGATGCTGCGGTTACAAACCGGTCATACTTCTCTGCCAGCAGTTTGAGTTTGGGCGACAAGGGATCATCGACCTTGCTCCACTCTCCGCTTAGCAGGTTGGTCAGTGCCCCGTTGGACTCCCGTTCATCCCGGATTGCGTGCAAGAGTACGCGCCGAACCTCTTCGTCGGCCGTGGCCTGCAGCAGTTCCTCGAAATAGGAAATATGATAGACAGGAAGTTTGTGAATTTCCTGCAGGCTGGCAATAGACAGCCTGGCGCGGCGCAGCAGGTCAATCGACAGTCGATACATATGGTGTTCAGGAAGCCGCCAGCCATATTTCCGTTTTAACGGTTTATGCTCCGAGGAAATGACGACTGCAAACTCCAGAACCGGCTCGGCGGTTTTTGCATACCGACAGTTGATCTCCGGAGAGAGTAGATCGCTGAATATGGTAATCTCGCTTCCATCGGCATTGCTGATATTGATATGTTTCGTCAACAACTCATCAATTCCGCCTATCAGACGGGTGAGGTAACGCCGGGCATATTCCGCATTTTCCGCCGCATCCCCAAGCCCATCATCCATATTGTTCTCTTCTCCGGCACCATCCACATCGTGTTTAAACAGCACGGGAGAAATTTCGATGGATTGAATGGAGATCTCAGCCTTGTCTTTATGCTCGATATAAAATTCTCGGAGCGTCATCCAGACGGCATTCAGGAGAACTTCGACGGGGCTTCCGGCCAACTTTCTGGTACTTTCCCTCTTTTCCTTTTGAGCCCTGTCCTTGAATTTTAAAATATCGTCCCAGATAACTACAAAGTCGCACTGTCTTAATTTTTCGCGTTCACATTGCCCATCGTTTTCAATAAAGTCCCTCAGCCCGACTAGCAGCTCTTGCCCGAAAGCATAGGGGCCGCAAACTTCTTCATCGTCAAAGGGAATGCCCGGATCATTTCCTTCTGTTATCGCTTTTTGTAAACTATCAATAGCCTTGAGCGCCTTGTCCCGTTGACGGGCCTCAAGGAAGAGCGTGTAATTGAAGAACTCCACCGCTTTATGAATGTATGGTCCTAGCTGCTTTCTCTTTTGATGGCACGGAAAGCGGGAAAGAACCGGCAGGCCGAACGCCTGGAGATTTGCCAGCATCAATCGGGGAACATCCGTCACGTCGGCCGCGAGGCTGAGATCCATTTTTTCCAGCCAATCGCTGAGCTGCAGCAGATCCCCGGTTCCACTGGTAAACAGCGGCTTGATGACCCTATCGATGGTCGTGAGATCATCCGGGCGGTAGTCATGCATTCCAATGCTTTTCAGTTTCTCTTCAATCCACGAACTGAAACTTCCCCGCATATCCTCATTCCAGACCATGTCGGGATCGCAGGTGTGGAAATCCGCCAAACCCGCAGAGTCCGTCACCTGATCGGAACCGCAAAGAACAATAACCAGCAGACGGTTGGTATCTGTATTCACGATACTGCGGGTATATGTCAGATCCCGGCCTTCGCTCAACCATCCATTGCAGCGGGCCTGGGCGACTCCTGCGTCACTCCAATCTGCCGTCAGTGCGGAGGCGATTTTCAGAACCAGTCTGATTTTTGGGTCTTTCAGGCAAACGGCCGTTACCGCCTCGGCAATGGCCAGAAGGGTCGGTTCCTGCATAGCCGGAATCATAAATATCATCTTGCGGCCATACGCCGGATCCGCCTGAAAACGTTCGATCCGGGTTTTCAGATGGTTTCGTACTGTATTAGCAAAATAACTCATAGGACGTCCCCTCTGTCATCCGCCGGATTGTGGATCAGCGCACAGGAATCGGATAGATGGATTAGGAACCCGGCGGCCTCCAGCATTTCCTGAAGCCACTGGTCCGTGTCTGCCGGTAAATAGATTCCCTTGCCGCAAAGTCGCTCGCTGGCCCGATCAAGTCCTTTGGCATCAAAGACTAACCCATGCCGGCGCTCCAGCAGCTCCTTGAATGTGTCGAACGTAAGTCGACCTCCCACCGGAACCGTGGTCACGACCAGCAGGCGCAGCAGTTGTTCATTCAAAACAAACCGCGCACCGGCCCCCCTTTTGGGAACGACGAAACCGAGGCGTTTGGAGAGGCCCACGAACAGCTTGCTGCCGTAGGATCGGTCCGCCTGTTTAAGTTTTTTATTCCGTTCACCCTCATCCTCCGGCAGCTCAACCGTGTCCGACCTCAACGATTGAAAAATCATCTTTTCAATCGCTTTGACTGATTGCTGTGAAAGGCGACGGATAACCGGACGGTTCTCTTCCGGAGCCGATACGGCCAGCCGATAGTCCGGCCCGCTACAGGGTTCCGCACCGCTCATGAGTCGCATGCTCTGCATTGCCAGGGTGCGGAGAACCTGCATGGAACAAGCGGTCTCCAGCATATAAATCCGCTCCACCACATCCAGATTGCTCTGCATGAGACGAAGCAGATCAACAGCAAACAGATAGCCTTCCATCCAGCTTTCTGCATTGCACCAACCGGCGGAGACAAAACGACGATCCGACTCGGTCCCATCAGTGCTTTCCGGGGTGATTGGATCCAAACGGGAGTCAATGAATTCCGCAAGTTCCGTCAAGGTGGGTGGACAGAAGCTCATCAGATTCTGCAACGATTCGTTCAGCTGAGTGTGCAGCCACTCCGGATCCTGTTCGTCTTTCGTCAATCCGAAAACCCCATCCCGGCACCATGCGGTGATTCGGTCGTGAGGTTGCCTCAGCGCATTGCAGACCTGCAAATAAAGCAGCTCACCGCCTCGCGATAAGAAACGGTGCTGATTCATTGTTAAGTATTTGCTTTTGTTTTCAAAAATATCATCCCAGCTGTCTGGATTCTCTCTCTCAGCCGCACTTTCATTCCAAATCGTTTCCCCTGCTAGAAACGAGTGAGAAATCGGAAGAAAGCTCTGGGCACACCATGTCCTACCGCTGCCTGCGCCTTGAAACCCGAGAAACAGATTTTCGATAGTGCGGATAATATCCTTTTTACGCTCGGGGTCATCGACCTGAATTTGACCGTGCAGTTTTTGGATCAACTGCTCATGGTGGACCCGGTGTGTTTGGTGGCGAGACTCCAGCCGGGATGCCCCCAAAAAGGAGAAGAGTTTCAGGTTCAGACGCGCCTTCGGCGTATATTCAAGTCGTGCGTTATTCCAAGCAAAAAGCAGTTCCCGGCTCGGCAAGGCCGTTTCAAAAACCGAGTGTCCTGTCCGTTTGGGCGAAAAGATAACAAGCAGGAATTCGCTCAGCAGTTCACTGATGGTTTGGTCGGAAAACAGGCGGTTGCCATAGAGCTGAATCGCCGGATTCTGCATCGCTTTCACATCATCTGGAGTGTAGGGAAAATAGTTAAAGGTCATCGGTTACCTCCAGATTGTTGCCATTTACGGCAAAACGCTGCCTGCGAAAGGTGTGATCCGTTTTCAGGCGCACCAGCATGATCCGTTCGTCGTCATGAGCGGAGGCCTTTTGTTGAACCTGCGCCTTGAAGCAATCGAGCCGCTCAAGATAGGAAGCTTCAAGCACCTCGCCCAGTTCACCGAAATGGCGCATCATGACATAATCCAGAAACGGTACCTTCAACGGCAACTTCAGTCCGTCAATACGACTATTTTCCTTTCCGCATAAAATGAGATCTCGACGCAATTCACCCGATGCACTGACGCTGTTGATTAGCCTTAATGTTGTCGAGTCTCCCCAGTCGACTTCGGCCAAAACAACCTGGGCGCTCTGCCGGACTTCGCTCCGGCGGCGGCTCAAAGTTATATAAAGCCGCCGCCGGTCATTCTGCGTCGATCCTTCGGGGAGCCGCACCCCGGTAAAGTGCTCTTGAAGGACATGGTATATCTTGCGTTCGAGCGTCTCTTTTTCTTGCCCATTAAGCTGAACTCCACCTTGTTGCCATCTGATCCAGTCCAGAATCGTCGGAGAGTTTAGGTACTGCCCCAAATATCCCTGTTTCCCTTCGGGAAAGTCCGCCAGAAAATAGAGCATGCGGCGAACCTGTTCCCGGGCCAGATCCGATGACATTCCGATAAACTGCGACTCATGAGCCCCATGACGGCGCAGCTTTTCAAACTCCGTATTCAGCGAATCCACACCGAGCGTCACTGGCTCGTCACAGTTGCGCAGCCACAGTTTGTGCTCCCATCCTGGGCAGGGACGTTCCCCGAATTTCTGTTTTTCGATCTCCTGCACTGCCTTCATTTCGAAGGCTGAACCATCCGGTTGGCGGCCGTTGTCGCCAAAAAAGCGGTTGAAAAAGAGATATTCGGAAATCAGCGGAGGTGGATTCTGCGTCTGAACCTCCCGGATGTCCTGTTGATCCAGCCCGGAGGTGATGAGATATGCAAGGTGCTCCGTAAACTGCCGCATGGTCAGGCGCGTTCCATATTCATACATGCGCCGATAAGCCAGAAAGATCCGTTCGGTTGCCCGTTCCTGATTGGATTGCAGGAGGTTGACGTTGATGAAAATGGGACAGGTTTCCCGGCAATCCAGAGTTTGGCAGATCGTCCAGCGTTCCGGAGCCAGCATCTTTTCAAAAACCCGGCGGGCCAGCGCCATATTATCCATGCGGGCCAGGTTGAATACCCGGAATTTGATGCCGCCCAGAGACAGGGTCGATTCCCCGCTCTCGCTGCTGATAGCCTTTAAGACGCGGCTTTCCACTTCAACATCCTTTTCGCCGAAATATGCCGAATGCCGCTTGGCAAGATCCAGCAAGGTACCAGTGTTGGAGACCAAAAGAAAACGGCGATCTCGTTTCGACAACTCGTCCAGCAGGCTTGGATCCTCGTTACGATCACGTTCACTCAGGTCTTTTATGATAGATACATCCCCCGTATCTTCACGAGGTTGCGGCGGCACATCCAGGGGACGGTCACGATCCCAGTCCCGAAAAAGCTTATATACCTCCATGGCGAGGGTAGATTTCCCGTCTCCCGCATGTCCCGTCAAAAGTACATGTTGGCCTCCCGGATCCCTCATTTCTTTATAAATGATGTCCGCCAGCGGATGCTTTACGTGGATGGTGGCAAACTGCGCATTGCATACCTGCGATTCTGCCAATGCGTTTTCATTGCTTCCACCCGAGCGTTGAAGTGAATTAAGATAACTCACAAAGGGATTTAAGGAAGCTTCACTCTGCCCATCAAGCAATCTTTCAAATGACTGGGCGCGGTGATCGCTCCGGTTACTACTCTCTTGTAGACAATTAATAATAAGCTGAACAAGTTCCCCCCGCGTTGATTCATCCTCTAGCAAGCTCAGTAGGGGGTCTAAAATTAATGCATGGTCCACTAAATCACATAACGCTCCAGGACCTCCAACTGTTTCTGTTGCCTCAAGCTCTGGTGCCTTTCCATCCAAAGGCACCAACGACCAAAACGTAGAAGTGTGTAAATGGAAAAACGGAGTGTGAGCCCTGCAACTACTGCTGGTATCAGGTGAAAACTGATTAAATAAATCCGAAAAAGTCTCTTTGAAGAATGAATCGAAATAAATTCTTCCGTCTGAAAAGTTGTTCTTTTTCAGAGATTCAATCGCTGTCAGCAGTGCAATCAACTTATGCGGTTTAAAAGCATTTCCTTTCCAACCTAATGCACGAATTTCCCGTTTGACCTCCATCAGCATCATCAGCCCCTCCTCATGGTTGTCGGAAAATACTTTTAATTTCAACTACTGAGCGTCTTAGCATCTCTATGGCCTCATGGATGTCGTTTTGGGTTGTATGTCGCCCCAAAGAGACTCGAATCGTCCCTTTCGCTGTTTCACGATCACATCCAATTTTCTCAAGCACGTGAGATATCGTGATTGCATGATTGGAGCAAGCCGAACCCTCAGAAACAGCGAGTGTCTGTAGATTGTCGATGAGCAGATCGGCAGGAACTTTTGGAAAAGCGATTGAAAAGACCCCTGGCAATCTAGGAGTGGTCAGCGAGTGAACTATGCTTTCTGGAAATGCTCTTGCTATCCGCTCTAATAACTCTTTTTCGAGTCGAACGATTTCCGCTGAGCCATTCTTTTGAACATACCCTTGGCAAATGGAGCAAGCTTTACCGAAGCCAACTATACCTGGAACGTTATTTGTCCCAGGGCGCAAACCATGCTCCTGCCCCCCTCCACGAAACGGTCGTGCCCAAGGCCATTTCCGGGCGCCTCCTCGGACAAAAAGCGCCCCCACCCCCTTGGGGCCGTACATTTTGTGGGCGCTAAATGAGGCAAAATCACAATTGACCACCTGTACATCGAATGGCACCTTGCCAAGCACTTGGGCAGCGTCAGTGTGGAAATAGGCCCCGTTCTCGTGGGCTAGATCAGCCAGCTCAGCTACAGGCTGCAGCGTCCCCAGTTCGTTGTTGGCAGCCTGCACTGAAACCAGCAAAGTCTCCGGGGTGATGAGCTTTCTAGCAGCATCCAAATTGGTTACGCCAGTCTGGTCTACGGGCAGCTCAACAACCTCAAATCCATGTTTTTCCAGTAGGTGGGCGGGCTCAAGGACCGACTTGTGTTCAATGGTCGATACCGCGATCCGTTTTCGGTCGGAGCGGGGCGTCAGTAGCACGCCCAGAAACAGCAGATTGTTGCTCTCTGTAGCTCCCGAGGTAAAAATCATTTCGGCAGGGAGCGCATTGGCCAAAGCGGCAACCTGCTCCCTGGCTGTTCTGACCGCCAACTCGGCCCGTCTCCCCATCAGGTGTCCGCTGGAGGGATTACCATATTCTTCATTCCAGTAACGCTGCATCGCCTCCACGACTTCCGGGGCGCATGGTGTTGTCGAATTATGGTCCCAGTAAATCATTGAAAAAAATCCTAAAGATGACAGATGTTGCAAGAGAGAGACTCGCCATCGTCGGAGTCATAGCCCCAAATATCTTTCAGTTTCTGATGTCCCTTAAAAGCATTCGTCTCACGCTCTTTCCTTTTTGCGTGCTCTTCCATAATTGCCTCTGCGCGTTGGGCCAGCTCATCAAGGGTCTCACCCTGATTCCAGGTATACCGTACACCTGTTTCTGGATCGTATTTTTCGTATTTTTTTGCTTCTTCAAAAAGTTCAGGGTGATTTTGAAGCAATCCTACCCATTCACGCTTCTGCTGATAGAAGCAAAAATAACATCCTGACCGGGACCGCCACTCATAATAACGAGGCACCCCCAGCCCCGACTCATTAAGAATCCTTTCCACATCTTCAAGACGTATATTATTTTCAACAAAGGGTAAGACTGTTTTCACATTGGGTTTTGTTGAAATGTAGCCTGTACGGTGAGGTTCATCTGCTCGTATGCCGACATAGCTGATTACAGGATCGTTGCCTATGAAATCTTCGTAAGGCTTCAGCTTTAGATACTCTGTACACCAGCGAGACTTTGGAGATGGGAGGTAACCTTTCTTGATTTGAAGGATCTCGTCGAACCCATATCCCGATGAGTATTTAAGAAAATGAATCTTTTTGCCGAGAAAAGTTTCTAGTTTAACCAAGTACTCATACGTCTCATCAAGTTCCTTTTCTGTGTCACAGAAAACATATTCGACATCCGGAATCTTGCCCAACATGTAAACAGCTAGCGCAGAGCTATCTTTACCCCCTGACAGCGCCAGAATATGTCGCACAGGCTTATCGGATTTTGCAGATATTTGAGTATCGGAATACATTGGGAACTCCTTGCAATCTAATTCTGGTTCGACTCAATTGTGCTCAATAGCTCCCTTAAGGCAGCGGCAAGGGCGCGGGAATTGTCTTTCCCTCTTAGTTTGCTGAGCTGAGGTTCCAGCATTATCCGGAAGGCCTCCTTTTGCTCGAGCTCCTTGTTAGTCAAGACAGGACCAGCATCCCCATAGTTAAGCCAGGTCTGCCGGAACAGCTCCCCCATGCCTTTTGCCAACCCTTCAAAACTCTCTAAGTCCATGTCAGTCCACTGCTCAAAAGGCCGATTGGCGATCAGAGACAATGCTGGGCGTGCGTTGTGGTCGTCGGCAATGCCGTTGTTCACACAGTTGAGAAAGGGGGTCAGCACCTCATGCTTAATGCGTGGTACGAGCCATGCCGCTCTACGTTCGAGCTCGTGCCACCCATCGATGTTTTCGGCAAGCCCACAGTGACGGAGCAAGACCTTCCTTTTCTTCTCAAGCAACTTCGGGCCGTAGTTGTTTAAGGTGGAAAGACTGTTATTGAGCTGCTCAAAAAAATAATCCACGTCTCTTTCACGCCTCTGCCCCTGCATGAATGGCTGCAGCCCAAAACAACGTGGCAGGTCGACAAAGAGGAGCTGTTCCGGTGAAGCCGCGTGCAACAGGCAGTCGCGCACTTTTACTGCCGCAGCATTCCCGATCTGGTTTGTTTTCTGTGTGACGGGTGGCAACGAATTCAATACCCGATACAGTGCACGCACGACCGATGCCGTCTTAGGAGCCTGTTTTAAGCCTGTGGCCAGACGTTCCACAACAGCCTTGCGGGTGCCATCAAGCTTTGCGCCCGAAACCGCAAACAGGTCAGGCCTTCTTTGCAGCAGCTCCAGGTGGGCCGACTGGACTTCGGGAATAAAAGTACCTTCCCTATAAAGAAACAACTCATCCTGGTAATGGAGGTAAAAGGCAACAAATATAATTGGATGAACACCATCCGGAAGACCATATGGGACATTTGCAAGCTGTTCAAACAGGTCGACAAGTTCGATCCGCTGAATATTTTCCGCGAATACTATATCCTCAACCAAATCCCACGATGGCCGTAGGTTGCAGCTATTGCCCTCAGAAGGAGGTCCGAAGTCCCAACGCTGACGGTCATCATTAAAGAAGTGAACCCCAGAAGCACGTAACACGGATTCATATACGCTGCGTTCCGGAGGGTAGCCCTCAATGCCAAGACACTCCTCACCGCGCCTTTCCAACATGCGCTCCAACAGACAACGTCGTGCTGCTGAAGCAGCGCTTGAAAGTTTTTTTCTGACGACCAGCTCATTTCGGACCATGGGGGTTAAATGGTATATTTGGTCACATGCCTGGGATAGCAATTTTGTTACATCAACAGGCTTTTGCGGCTGCTGGTCTTGACCGTGCCATATCCATTGACAAGAATTGCCCACCGGCGCAGGACGAGGATCTAGCAACGTCTGAATATGTTGGGCGATGTGCTGTTCTCCCATAGCGAGCCTCAAGCTTAACTCGCGCCGGGCAATGCGGTCATCACGGAGTTCAGGCGTATTTTTTTCGACCCAACGTAAGCAAGCTACCTCCTCCGCAACACCGCGTAAGGCATCAACTTGTGTGGGCAGAGCAATAATGAGCCTTTTTTGTCCCTTGGCCGCTTCGAGAGCTTCTGCCTTTAGTCGCTCTATGTTGGCTTGTGGCAGCAACACAATAATGGTGCCTGCTGCATCTTCAAATCTATCAGCTGCCTTCAGAATACTTTTGCTCAAACTCTCCGCGTACATCAGATTGAAATAACGGTTGACACCAGTTTTCAGGCTGTGGCGACGGGCAACGAGAGTCCTGGCAGGAAGGTGATGGCAAAGAGCCTCCAAGGGCGACACACTTTCAATCTGAAGCTTTCTCCTACCTTCATTCATTCGGGCTTCGATATCGACATCGCTGCCCTCCCAAACCCGATATGAGTTGTCCAATCGTCGATAAGTGACTACCGACTGCTGTCTCAAAAACTCCAGGTCCTGATCTAGTGTTGCAGGGCTAGAAACAGCACTCCTGAGAATTTGCGCTGTGGCGCGAAGAGGACATATTTCTGACAAGACATTCAAAAGCGCCACTGTCTGCACAATTTCAAGTTGGGCGTGACTTAGATAGTGACGGCTATTTATAATGTCGTTGGCCTCCAATAAACGTTTCGCGTGCGGCAAGCGAGCTAGCCCCGCCTCAAAGTTAGCTAATAAATAAGCATAGATGTGATGCAGACGGATAAAGTTGTCACCCCCGTCAACAGGATGGTCAATATGGTACTGGAAGGCAAATGGCTCGCAGCTGGTTAAATAAGAAAATATGGATCGTTCATTCTGTGCGAGCCTTCTGAATAAGTAGGGCATTGCCAGCAATAAGCTAGGGTGCAATGGCCATGAGCGACGAGCTATTTTTTCAAATTCGGCATATTCCAGGCCAAAAGGGAGTGAGATTGCTCCCTTTTTGATGTCCAACAAAGCGTAATCCAACTCATCCGCTATTGGCTTTGGCAAATTGACAGCTGGATGTAATGCTGAAGCTATAAGCCTTATTGTGGTGCCCGCTGACTCGCTGAATTGAATAGACTGAAAACGCTCCTGGACCTTGTTCCACTCATTACGAAGAGTTCGATCAGACAGCTCAACATAGTCGTCAAACATTTGGTGCAGGGTAATGAGAAACAGCAGAGGTGTTTTCGATTGGCGGCTGGCGTATTCCGCCAACTCCTGGAAAATATATACGTCGCCACCTGCTCGATCCTGAAGGGCGTATTCCAGTGTTTTCCCCGCCTCGTCAACAAGCAAGAGAACGCCAGTGAAAAATTGTTTCTCCGCCTCTTTCTGAACGTCAGTCAGAAAACCAACCACAATGGCAGTGTCTCGCCAAACCTTTCGCCGAAGCGCCTCCTCAATTCGAGCATGGAGATCCCTCACTGATGTAGAAATTTTCATGCCCCTGACGGCCTCGAGCATTCCTTCCAACAGCAATTGCGCGATGGGGCGACGACGAGCCGTAACCGGGACAAGAAGAAATCCCTCTCGGCCGTCTTTGGTTTTGCGAATTTGCCGCAACTTTGCATTCAGCTTGGAGTATTCCGGGGCAAGCATTTTAGCTGCCTGGTCAACCTTCCTGGCATCCCGATCCAAAAGCTGACAAAGAAAAACCGCAAATGCTGATTTCCCGGTTCCGTATGGACCGGTCAAAGCGAAGGCCCGCTGCCCCTTTTCGGATAACAACCCTTCGCTCAGTTGCTCCAGCGCCTGAGCTACATTGGGGGTTACAATGTAACCGGACGCACTGCCAATGTTCTGCCAGTCGTTATGAAGGTTGACAGAGCGCAAAAATCGAGGCGCTACCGCAACATAATGAGATCTTTTCAGGCCTTTGCCCATCACACATCCCCTCGGCAGTAATAGCTGCTTAGCAACTCTTCGGCTTCATCGAGGGCTACATTGCAATGCACTTGTGCAACACCAGCGGACTCTGTGAAATCGAAACGATTCCCCCAAATCGAGTTTTCATGTAATTCCTGAACGGCCTCAATCAATGCGTTTTCATCCAGCATAAACACTTGCCCAGGGCTTCCTTCCTTGTAGAGCACTCCCTGAATTGTCATTGCGCTCTTGTTTTCTCGTCCGAAATACTCGCAGATTGCATAACCAATAATTTCTGCGGGAAGAGAAGCTTTAGCCCCAATTGAAAAGCGGTAAAAGTCTCCTCCACTCATCGCCTGAATTAAGTTCAGCTCTTGCAGAGGACAATCGAATGATTCCTCTCCGGATTTTTTTTTCTCAAATCGCTTGAGCCCGCAATAAGAGCGGATAAAGCAGTCGACATCTCTCATGATAATATTGTCGGAAGGGGCATTCTTGCCTGCATCAACAAAGCGCAAGGCTGCTTCAGCCACATCCTGTTTCGAAAATTCAGGCTTTCGGAGGTAAGAGAAGAGAGCCGTGCCTGAAGTCTTATAGTTCAGGTTTGTAGTAAGTTTCCAATGCAACAACCACCAGGAAGCTTGGTCCTCCAAAAAAGGATCCCAGCCTGATCTCTCGTCCAATAGTTTCTTCCCGAAACGGGTAACAACATCGCCTTCGATGATCCCGGTCAAATCGCACCAGTACTTAATGCTATCGACCATGTTTTTTCCAACACCCAAATCAACAATAGCTGATTCGTGAGAAAAGCTTTTTCTGTTTGCGGTGAACTCGTAGCCCTTCTCCAACCAACCATAGCGGAGGGAAAAAGTCTGATGTCCTGAAAATTTTACTCGCTGGTTATTCATGAATCGCCTTTACTCACTTTTCAGTTGTGACATTTACCCTGTCAGCCGCACCACCAGAGCGGACCCATGCGTCTACCTCGTCTTGCTTGGACGTCCACCTCGTCTTGCTTGATCGTCCAACGACGACCGATGCGGTGACCAGGCATAGCCCGTTATTCAATCTACTTGTAGACCGTCTCGTAGCTTACATCCAGGTATTTGCAATGTCATCGACTGTCGGCCATCTCTCAATTTTAACCGGCTGGAACAAATTTTCCATTGTTGCCTTGTTATCATTGTTCCGTATTCAGGGAAAATTGAGGACGTGCAATTGCTTTAATAAAATATACCTAATTATTGCCATAATCAAGCGAATTGAATCGAAGAGTGTCGAATCTGATAGAGCTAAATTGCATTACGGACCGCCATGCCTGTGTGTAGCCTGGAACGGTGTTCGGACTCGGCGGGAGTGCTGTCAGAGGTTCCGCCCACCATTCGCGGGCGTGGGTCGAAATTCGTATTGCCGCTGACCGAGATTCGGGACGGATACCGCGTTCGAGCAAGGTGTTGCGCACGGCCTGATTGTTCGAAATATGTACCGCGAGTGGTCCTCCCCGCTGCGCAGGCCGTGTTGTCGGGCGTTGAAAATGGTGATCTCGATGGCGAAATCCCTGGCTTTAGGAATGATCGTGGGCGCGATGTCCGCCAGAGGACGATTGTCCGGTACCTCCCACCGCGCTTTCATCGCTTGTGTGGTCTTGTTGAAATCGCCTTTGCTTCGAAACGGGCGAAATTCTCATCACCACCGGTTTGCTCGAAGATGACGGCGAAAAGCTCCTCATCGAACAGCCGCCCGCTGCCCGGCTTGCCCGGGACGAGACTGGAGCGGAAAAGTTCACTTTGATTTTTCATACGGCATTCTCCGAAAGCAACTCTTTGCCTTTGGCTGTCAGGCGGTATTTTTGGAGCCGGCTATTGTGCTTGTCGGGGATGGTCATTTCGATAAGCCCTTTATCCAACAAGGATCGGATTTGCTTATGCAGCTCGCCGGAAACGGTTTTGTGCCCAAGGTGGCTGGCCAACGCGGATTTACCGGCAGCTTCTTCGCTGAGCTTTCGTACTACGGATGCCGCCAGTTTTGACTCTAGCCGTGACTCTAGCCGTGACTCTAGCCGCGACTCTGACTGTTCGGTTACTTGTCCCGCATCGGTCGGCTCTGGTAGCGGCGAGGGATTTACCTTGCAAATAACCGAATGAACGTCGAAGATGAATTCCGGGGGAGGATTGCCATTGTCACTCAACTCACGGCGAGCCATCTGAATGCCAACACCGAAGCGTTGGACCAGATTCAAGACCTTCATGCTTTCGGCGATATCCGGATTGCGATAGTCGGCAAAACCGGGCTTGCCGAAGTTCTCCGGAGTGACACGCCCGTAAGGACTGCCGGCATTGATGATTTCGATATGATCGTTGAACCAGTACACCATGACCGGTGCATTTGTACCTTCATAACTGCGGTGCATGACGGCGTTTCTGGTCAGTTGCTGCAACGCGGGGATCGGGTAGTTGTAACGGCGGATTTCGGTCGGGGCACTGACAATGTCGACGGCCACGCGGTTATGGGCTGTCATCTTCTGATCAAGCGCTTCAATCTGACGACTGAGCGACCCATCGATGCGCAATTCATCAATCACCTCATCGCCCCATTGTGTGCCGTCAATCCTCAGGAATTGAATACGCGCGCCCGGTACGAAGTCCTGTGGTCTCCGGCCGAGCGTCAGCTCCGGATGCCGAGCCACTTTTTCGAGTGCTGCGAGCACATCCAAATCCTTGGGCTCTATCTTGACGGTTTTCGGTGTCTTGACCATGCGAGTGATGGACGCTTCTTTGTTCACGCTCGGGATAAACACCTTCAGGCGAACGAATGCCTTTTCATGGTAGTCCCTAGCATCAACGTGTGGCCCATGCGTCTTCACGCTCAGAGAGCCAGTTCCGTGCCCCGAGAGCCTCGTCATGTCGCCGGTGAGACAGAACTCGATCGCATCAACTACACCGCTCTTACCTGAGCCGTTGGGTCCCTGGATCGCGAAAGTCTTCCGATTCAGTGGCAGTGTAAGCTTCCGGATGCCGCGCACCTCCTCAATATGGACCTCTTCGAGTTGGATCATGATTCGCCGCCAATTTGCTTATCGGAGAGTTGCAGGTAGCTGTCGGCTTTTGGCACAGTTCCCGCTGCAAGCAACTCGCGTAGCTCCTCCAAGAATCGGTCGGATAGTTCGGGCTGCTTGACCTTCATGTTCTCGATGGTTCTGCTGACCACGCGGCCACGAACTCCTGTACCGACATATTGGTTTTGTTTCTCAGTCATTACTGTCTTGAAGAAATTAAAATTGGTAAGCGGCTCCAGCATAGAGAAGGACTAGCGCACGCTGTTGTGGGGCAGGCACTCGCGACCAGAACTCATAGGCCCGTAACGAGCTTCATTGTGATCTTGATGACAGCGCCACTAACCTTGCCAATCTTGTCGGCGAGATCAGCCTTTTTCTGATTGTCCGAGGCGTCTGAGTTAACGATCTCGATCAGCTCAAGAAGCTCTTCACGATCACTCTTCGTAGGGAAGAGTTCCTCTATCTCCCGCGAGGTTAGCGATGTATAGCTGGACAGCTCCTCTGCGAACTGTTTCTTGGTTTTCGCGTTCGCCAAGATGCCAACTGGACTTCGTTTAGCCATGTGATCCTCCAAGTTGATTTTTTACTGATTCGTAAGTTTTTCGATGCGTTCTTTTATATTCTCTTTGGCGGTCTTGACTGCTCCATCGACGGCCTCGAGAGATAGGCCAGGCTTGATTGCACTCAATAAATCGTTGATCGCTTGTCGCTGCGCCACGTTTAGCTTCTCAAGGCTGTCGAGCCAACCGCCAATTGCCCTGTGCGCCGACAGCGCATTTCGGTACTCCGCTTCAATAGCACCTCTGAGTTGCACTCGTATCGCTTCGATTGGCGCTGATTCCGCCTGGTACTCAGCAACCAGATCATTGTACAGGGTTGGGAAGTCTTTATCCTTATCGTATGGACGTCCGTTCAACTCCTCGAAGGCATTGATCCAGTTACTTAGGAAGACGGGACCGTATTCGTGGAAGAAGAAGTGCTCGAAGTTCTGAAGCTTCTGGTCAATGAAGGAATTCACCATCGCGAGATGGGAGTTCTCTAGCGACTTGATGATCTCTGCCTGCTTTTGATGCGTCCTCGCTACCTCTGGAGGGACTGAAACGCATCCTACGGTTGCAACCAGAAGTACGAGGAGCGCGACGCCAAATTTGGCCTGAGTGCTCATTTTGATCATTGAAGTCTTTATTAGCATATATTTATCCTATTTTATTTATCCTCGCTTAGGCCGGGGAACCCTAGCTGCCCAACAATAACTAGATGTCCCCTCATAAGCCGCAGGTGTTGCACTTTCTGTCCACACAATACTCCGTTGGATATTGCTTGAATTGTGCGATACCACCAGTTCCTTCAGTCTCTTGTTGTTGACGTGGCCAAGTAGCAGCGAATGTTATACGGATCAAAATAAGAAGCTGCCTTTCAAAGTCCGTCCTTGGGGCTGCGAACACCTGCCGGTTTCGACTCCGCTCAACCACTGTTGAAGGGATGGTACATACTGGCGTGCGAACCTATCTCCGCACCCCCTCCGCATCCCAGACCAACAACGCACCAAAGAGCGAAATTCACCCAACGGTTCATGTGCGAATCTCTCAGATGCGTGGCGAAGTTGCATACAGTTTGCGGGTATCCTGATACGAATCATGGGAAATTACAGAAAGGAAAGACAAAAGTCAATTATGCCCTGGAAATCGCGAACAGGGCCGTACGCCGTCTATGATCAACCAATCCCACAATCCCAACAACACTATCCTGCCTTCAAACTGACGGTATGATGATGTGATCCAATGAAATGGGAAGGGGTTGCACCGCCGCGGATGCGGCTGCCGCGAGACGATGTTGCCTTGCCGAAATGTCGCTCAACTTCCATGAACTGTTGTACGCCACCGCAGTACATATCCCGCACAGGGTGTACATTCCGCTCGCAGTCACAAGCCGGACGTGGCAGAGCGCGTATCGGCTTTTATCCTGAAATGGCGAAACACAGGCCGCAGCATTTGCATCAGGAAGCGTACGGTTATGATGGCAGCTCAGTGGTCTTGCTCTCCACCCCGAATGGATCGTCCGTGTGGGGTGTCGTTCATCTGTGGTCAGGAAATGATCGTGGCTGCATGCCGCGACGGGGACCAGGCATGGGAAACGATGCGAGCACCTCTGCACAACCACGCATGCGCAAAGGAAGCACCGCTTCATACCACGGCACAACCTGAATGGAGGCGAACTCCTCGGAAACGCGCCGTCTTCTAGCTGATGCGCCCTGAACCGGCCACCAGGGTGATCAGCGCTGAGTAAAACAGCGCGATGATTAGTCCCAACGGGTCGGGAAGGAAATCCGGAAATACAACGTGAAGCACCCCGTTGTCGAGTATAAACATCCAGATCAGAAATGCGATGACGGTCGTCGCAATTACCGCAATACTTGCGCCGGCGAGCCAACGGACGACCAGAAGCAAGATCAGAGCCAGGGTGAAGATCAGCCAAAGAATGCCTTGAGACGGATCGGTGATCGAATCTACCGCCATGAGGTAGAAGCCGCTGGCCTCCCCGGGTATGTGCTTAAGGATGTTCTTCGCAATGTCGGCATGCACCGGATTCGCCGTTGCGGTTCCCACGGGTGAGGTCGCCGATGCTGACCGGGTGTTCGAAGCTAACAATGCTGAGACAGGTGTTGCATGGAATCTCATGGTGCGCTGCTCCTTGCTGAATATTGGGGTGATATGAGCGAAACGGGTGTATAACGCTAGAATTCCGTCGTCACCGATATACCGCGACGTAGTTGTTGGCCGTCGGCAACGAGAAAGCTCCTTATCCTATAGGGCCGAGGGAATTCCCCCGGTGAATCCAGTCGTGAGGGGACCCGTCATTCTCGAGGTGCGTTCGAAGCGTACTCGCCTGAGCAGATAGGGCCCGCGTATAGCCCTCGAACGATTCAACCTCTCCGTCTTGGTATCCCGGCAATTGTCCCACAGCACGATGGTGCGCTGTCACTACAAGTTGCCATACAATCGCGCAGGAATGTATGCAGAGTATACCACCTTCGAGCAGTCGTCTCCGCTGGCTGAGTTGGCGCATTTTGATAATGGCCATAACCGTAATCACCACGGCTACCAAGGTCGCCGGTACGAGTAGCAACCATTGCTGATCGATGAGGATTTGCACACACATCGCGGTCATGGAGAGGATACCCAGTGCGACGATCATGAAGAGGATGGAGAGCATCGTTCGAAGATAGCTCCCCGCATAATAGACGCTGCCAGGCGAATGCAATTTTTCGGGCTCGAACCAGGGATACCGGACACGTGAATAGTTGGTCTTGAGCGTGTTGCGCCTGTGTGTGCCCCAATTGTAATAGAGACGAAAGACTGTGGGCTGCACAGTCCTCCAGGCACGCACCGCTTCCTCCCATCCAATCTCACGATACACACCCTTCCATCCTGGCGAATCACGCAGGCGTCTGATCCGATCAAGATAGAGTTCGTAGCCGTGTATTCGGTTGGCAGTGGCATACTTGTGGGCACCGATTCTGCCCACAGAGAGTGCGATCAGGACAACACCAACGCTTGCGAGACCCAGCAGAGGGTAGTTTGGCTGAAATCGCGCAACAAGGCCCAGCGCTATGGTGCTCACAGCAACGACTTGAAAAGAGAATCGCGTGAAGCAATCCTTGACCGCGTCCGCTTCTTTCCTGAGGTAATCGAGCAACGTGGTCTCGTAGTCGCTGAGTCCCTGCATGATACCCTCCGTGCTTTATACGCGACAAGTTTTATGGTGCCATTTCGTGTGCACTTTGGTGACCGGGGGCACGAACATCCGGTGCAGTGCTTTCAGGGGATGTGTCTGTTTATCCGGCAGCCGTCACCGCGTCCTCGTAATCGAATCTCAGAACAACGTTTCCTTTTTTGTGACCAGCGTCGACGTAGCGGTGCGCTTCCACGATCTGCCCGATCGGGTAGCAGCGATCAATGACGGGGCGGTATTCTCCTCGAACTGCGAGATCCGCGAGGAAACGCACATCTTCGGGGCCGCCGCTCGCAGGGCCTGCGATGATCTTTTTCCCGCTCATCGCGGAGAGCCACGGCGCGGAGAGCATTTGCGGGAGTCCGGCGAGCACCAGGAGAAGACGGCCCCCATCCTTCAAAGAGCCCTTGCATCGCGAGAACGGGGCTGTCCCGACCGTATCAACAATCACGTCATAACGCTCACCATTCCGTGTGAAATCCTCCCGGCTGTAGTCAATGATCTGCCGCGCACCAAGGGTTCGTACCATTTCGCCGTTGGAGGAACTGCACACGCCGGTGACGTCCGCTCCGAAATACCTCGCAAGTTGCACCATGGCCGTGCCCACCCCTCCGGAGGCGCCGTTGATGAGCACTGTTTCGCCGTCCCGGAGTTTCGCCTTTCTCAAGAAGTGCAACGCCGTCGTACCGCCGAAGCAGAGCGCGGCGGCTTCCTCGAAACCGAGATTGGGTGGTTTGTGTGCCACAGCGCCATTTTCCGGCATGCATTTGTACTCCGCATAACACCCCATGGCGGTATCGCTGAAGGCGACAACGCGGTCACCGGGAGCGAAGGTGCGCACGCTCCCACCCACGGACTCGATTACGCCCGCCAGTTCCATCCCTGCTATGGGTTGTCTTGGTTTTGATACGCCGAGTGCCAGGCGCATGAGCAGCGTGAAGCCGACCGGCACATCGAGGCTACGTACCCTCCGATCGCCGGAGGTGACTGTGACCACGTATGTCTTTATCTGGATTTCATTGTCCTTGGGCATGGGTTTTTCGACGTCCTTCCACCGAAGGACCTCGGGCGGCCCGTAGTGTTCATACACAATGGCTTTCATGGGGTGCGATTAAGAAGATTCGATCCGGTACTGCTTATGGGTTGAGTGGTAGCTTGCACCGACGCCAATGCGGCATAGATGTGCTTTGCAACAATAGCGTTGTCAAGGTAACCAGTGATACCGTGTCTGTTCGGTGTATGGTTATCCACGTCGGTCTTGTTTTGAATCGCCGGAAAGACATCGAAATTGTTGGTATCGAGCGGATGTAATGCCACGACATCTCGCTTATCCATCGCATTAAACCAATGCTGGACACAAGCAGGCATGGTGAGAGGTACATCCAATTTTCTTTTGATAGCATTCAGTCCAAGCGGTGAGCCAAGAGTGACATATTGTCTCACCCCCACCGAGGCTGACGAATTACGCAGGACGTTGTAGGAGACAACGGATCCGAGTGAGTGGCCGACAACGACGCAAGGACCATCGGGCATTGATGCAGACACGATCCCGTCAATCGCTTTGCGTACCGATCTGTTTGTCAAATACACATAGACGTCTCGCGTAAAGACATCGATCGCTACTTCGCCCAAAGGGGTTTTATCCAGAGCCGAGAGTATTGATTGCACCCATTCCCAATTCAGTGGTCCCTTTTCCTGATAGGTGCCTGAGAAATGTGATTGAATCTCCGCATCGCTCACACCCGCGCCCTGAGCAATTTCATATAACAGTTCGCCCCTGAAAGCGGCTTCCGCCGAGTCCGGTGCGGCGCCACGCAATAGCACATCCGAAACCAGCGGAGCGTCGAGCTCCTGCAGTAATTCATCCAATCGATCTCCATAATACGGGAAAATAACCTCAACGCCCTGCTGCAGTTTCAGATTGGATTTCTCGAGGCCGGCAGTCAACGCATGAACCCACTCCTGCTGTAGTTGTGCCGGATCCTTTCCTTGTTGCGCGCGACCGTGGACAAAAACGAGTTTCACAGGACACCTCCTTCTTCAATATGCGACCACAATATCGAAGCGCCTTTTTCTCCAAATGTTGTCCATAGTCCCGGACGCAGATGCTCGCGGGCACGCCGCACAACCGCCGGCAACCAGACTTCACTTACATCAACAAAAGCCCACCCTTGTGTCAGCATGGGACAAAATGGAGCGATTTTTGAGAGACGCTCACTGTTTATCGCCGGGGCATCCAGCTTGGCGCAAAGCATGGCTACATCGAACAGAACTGGAACGGACTCGCGACTCATATATTCGAACACGGACTTTATTCCCTGGAAATCGCCTGCTTGCGCGTACGCATAGGCCGAATGCAGCCCGAGGGTCGGATCGATAGCCTTCAGCATGCGCAGGTAATCTGCTCCCGCCGCTGCCTCCACGGTACTCTCAAATCGAAATGCGCCATTTCGCGCGGCGACGGATACAAATGCTCGCCTTTGTTCAACCTCATGAGCGAAGTGTTCATATTCGGAATAATGTTCCGTATTTCGACTTGGAAGATAGTTTACTGTGACAACTCTCCCTTCCTCGACTACCACCGTGCCGATATATCCGGGCAGTACCGCGAGAGGAATTACGAGGCCACCGGTAATTTGCATGAGGGTGGACCTTGATCGAATGCCGTCTTCATCACTGTGAACCCTAATCTGAAAGGCCCCGTTCTCTTGAAAAACATCACACCCGGAGTCCGTAACAACAGCTCGTTCCACAGCAGTACCAAGCACACTGAATCCTGTTCGGGTTTCGAAGCTTTCCCGACCCTTTGCGTCCATCAACCGATGTATTGCGCCAGCCATCCCAGATTGCTCCGCGAACGCTCGCGCGTGGTGTGAAAGAGAGGTATCGTGTATTCGTCCCTGGAAAAACTGTGTTTCTTTGAGACTCCGCACAACGTCTCCGAATCTGACCTGGTCTGGCTGATCGGTCCGCGCGGTTCTGGGGGAGGTTGCAGAACTCGGGCGCGCGAACTCCGCCAAATAGTTCGGTGGATGAGACTCAACTCTGATATCGGGATCTTGCTGAAGCCTGATATGTACGCTCGCCGCAGCGTCGGGTACTTCCTGTTCGAGGTAGGGTTTTAGCTCCCAGCTCGGCACCACCCACTTTTCCTCATTCACGAGTGGTGGGGCAATGTTCACGATAACGTCGGGGACATGGCCAAGTAATCCCTTGAGAAGACAATCGGTAAAAATACCGCGATAGTTTTCTGTCGCATCTACCGCTGAAACTTCCATGGCGGGGTCGCCCGGCAGCGTTGCGTAAAACACATCAACAGCAGGTCTGGGAGCTTTCGGCGATTCGTTCGGAAAGATCACACCACCCTGAATCTGACTGAGACGTGAAGTATTCGGCAGGGACCGACATGCATCGGAGATTACCACCACATGGGGAATGCCGACATTTCTTGCCAGCCATATTGAGCCAGGTACATTTACCGCGTCATCCGGATCATCGGGTGCCCCGGATAGCAGCCACAGTTCGTAGTCAGGGCCTCGAAGGATGCCGTGACCCGAAAAATACACAATCAGTTGGTTGAAAGTCCTCTGGCGGACATAGTGCCGTATGGCATTTTTTATATCGCCAAGCGACACACTTTCGTTCTCGTCTGTAAGAAGGGATACATTTATACCTTGCGCCGTGGCCCATGCAGCGAACTGCTGAGCTCCGGACACAGCCGCTTGCAGGACGGGCATATCACCAGTCTTATTCACCCCGATTACGACAGCACATCTATTCATTTCGAGTTCCTTGTGTTACAGGTTGAGAAGGGATGACAATCCGGTTAACGCGGTGACGCGGCTTCTGAAACCGAATGTCCAGAACGCCCATTATTCAGCCAGCGTCCACATTTTTCCCGGCTTCTTTTTCTGATCGTGCAAGTCGGGGCCGGCGACACGGTCCCAAAAGCGTCCACCAACCTTTTGTTCCGCGTCATACGTTACTACAAGGTAATCCTCCAGTTTGCCGTTGAGCGCAGTGTTTTCCATCTCGAAAGTCCAGAGCTTCAGACGTCCGCGGTTATCTTCGGCCAGAATGCTCTTCACGAAAGCGTGTGGAACGGGCACATCAATGCCATACTTGTCATTCTTGTCTCCTATTGTCTCTACCTTTCGATCAAAATAAAAAACCGGAGCGGTCAGGACGTACGTTTCCAGCACATTCTTCTGATCGTTCAGCTGGCGTACCGCTTCCTCGAGAACACGCCAGAGACCACGGTTGAGATCCGGGTGCTGTGGCGACATATTGGACAGGAGAAAGGTCTCGCTATTCTGAACCTCCAGCTCCGCATGATTAGCACTCCCGACAAGGTGGCCACGATCATACCCCGAACCCGTATAGGCCCCAAGCCCGGCCCGAAATCTTCGTGGAATCCGAATATCGGCGCGGAAATTATTACTTCGCTCGACCTGCCATCCAAACGGCGCATTGGGATTGACAATTTCCAGTACCCATTTTGCTTGCCTGAAGTACCAAGAGTAACCGATGGTAAAAAATCGTCCAGTCAGAATCTCATCGCAGACTGGTGCACCATAGCGGAGTTCTCGTTGAATCTGAAATGGATTGTTCATACCACTCTCCTTTTTCGTATCGTTATATATGCTTCAAGACGACCGATGTGATTACTTTCCTGCTTCTCCAGAGCGTCATCCATTTCTGACTTGAGAGGAAGGGGCCACCTTGGAAAACCTTGCGCAAAACCACTCCATCCGGTATGTCATTTCCGTATGTTACCAAATCGCAGCGATACGCATATCGTACACCGCACCGCGAACTATTTCACCGGCACAGTACGCAAGGTGTAGGCACTGTCGTTACCACCGCGCCGGGTAGTGTGAACGTGGACTATTCCTCGTCGCAATGGCAGCCCGTCATGAGCATGATATCGGCTCTGACGCATAAACGGCACTCCTGGGTCCAAAGCAATGCCTGGTTGCTTATGGACGTCGTCTATTCCGGACGCTCGTCTTTGTTATTGCATCGTGACATTGAAGCGAGTCCCCTCGTGCGCTTTCCATCGCTTCGTCCCGCCATGACGCGCGATGTGTGGCACCGATAGGAAGAGCTGCGTGCACGATGCAATGGCATGCGTATGACGATGCATATAGCTTGCGTGTATCCAGATATAATTAGGAGGAACTTACGCAAAGGAAAAACAAAAGTCAAACATACCCGAGTTTTATTGTAAATTGCTCGCAACCCCTGCAACCGGGCAAGCGCCGCCCTCTGCGCGTACACATTCGTATTCCCCGCACGCGCGGGGATGAACCGATAGATCTGCTCAAAATAGAACACGTTCAAGCGTATTCCCCGCACGCGCGGGGATGAACCGCAGGCCATCGTGCCGGATTCGTCCGGAGATTAGTATCCCCCGCACGCGCGGGGATGAACATTTTGCGCGCACTGCTTGACGAGTGCGTCACTCCGTACTCATCATCCGTGATGATCCGTTTTCAATCCGCGAAATCCGTGTACTCATTAGTACGCGAATTCGTGCGCGGACTACGCGGATCGGCACGGATACTTACGGGTGCATGGACTTTCAGCATCTTTTTTCCGATGTTTCATTTTTTACCCGGAGATGCACAGTCCATGCCAGGCATTGACCTCGACGAAATCTATCGCACCCTCGCGCCGGAGGATATTCCCTGGAACAGACCCGCGCTGCCGGAGCCGCTGGTGGAATTACTGGACGGCGGGGTGGTCTCACCGTGCCGGGCCGTGGAATTCGGCTGCGGCCTCGGGAATCACGCCATCGCGATGGCGCGGCGGGGCTTCGAGGTGACGGGCGTGGACCTCTCCCCCACCGCTGTCGGCATGGCGCGAGAGCATGCCGCGGCCGCGGGTGTGCGTGTGCGCTTCCTCGCGGCGGATGTGACGGCGGAGCTCGACGAACTGCACGGGGACTTCGCTTTCGGCTGGGACTGGGAGATGCTGCATCACCTTTTCCCCGAACAGCGGCTTCGCTATGTCACGAATCTCGCGCGGCTGCTCGCACCCGGAGCACTGCATCTCAGCGTGTGTTTCAGTGAACACGATCCGATGTTCGGAAGCGGCAAACAGCGCAGCACTCCGATAGGTACGGTGCTGTATTTCAGCTCGGAGAAGGAAATTCGCGAACTGTTCGAGACGGCATTCGACATCGTGACGTTGGGAGAGATCGCCATTCACGGCACACATGGCGATCATCGCGCGGTACGGGCGCTCCTGCGAAAACCGGCCTGAAAGAAACCGCTGAAAAACCGGGATACGAATTCGTGCGCGGATCACACGGATTGAGGCGGATTATCGCGGAGGGAGCTTCGAGGGGAGCTATCCGAAAAGCTGCCGGATACAGACCTCGAAAATATCATCCGTGACAATCCGTTCTCATCCGCGAAATCCGCGTACGAATTCTCATCGGGCGAATCACCCTTCCAGCAGGCCCCAGGCAAGACGGGGTTGATGGCGGTCGCGACGGACCATGGTGATCCAGAGCAGCGCGAGATGCTCCAAATGCAGGGCCTGTGCGAGCGGTCCTACATCTTTGGCCGCGAAGCCCAGTGTTTCCGCCAGCGTCGCAACCATCCCTTTCGCTTCCGCATCGTTGCCGGCTATCGGCATCATGGGGCGCTGAGCGGCGGTGGGAAAAGCGCTGTCTGCGAGCAACTCGACGCCGTATACGGAAAAGGCCTTGACCACGCGGGCATCGGGGGCGGCCTCCTGCACCACTTCAGCACCGGAGCGTGTGCCGCCCAATCCGTGCGTGAGGCCTGCGCCTACCGGATTGGTGCAGTCCACCAGCGGTTTACCGTGAAAGTGCAGTCCCTCGAGCACGGTCGCCACCGCGCGGAAAGGCGTGGCAAGAAATACCACCTCCGCCGCCGGAAGCGCTTCGCGCACGGGCAGAACGCGCAAGGACGGATTGCCTCGCAACGCTGCGCGTACGCTTTCCGATTCCGCGTTGTCGTGCGCGACCAGTATCTCGTGTCCTTCTTTCTGCAGTCTGTCGGCCAGCGCGAAGCCGACGTTGCCGATACCAATGAATGCGAGTGTCATCGTCGGGGAACTCCTTATTTTAATCTGTTTTCAGAGTCGTATTTCCTGTATAATCACGCCGTCAGAACTGATAGCGCACGAATACGCCGGTCTGGCCGCTGCCGCTGAGCGTGCCCCTTCCGCGCTGCTGATAATCGGCTCCGACGCCGAACGCCACCTCCCGCCACTGTGCGCCGAGACGCACACGCTGCGTGAACGCGCGCGCCGACCGTCCATCCGTCGGAAACACGTTCAGCAGCTCCAATTGCGTGTATATGCTCCAGCGCTCCGTCAGCGGAGGGGTCCATCGCGCCAGGAGATACGCATCAAGGTCCGGTCGCCCCTGGATTTCCGTCACGAACCAGGAAAACACCGTCCAGCGTTTCGCAACCCGCGCGTATTGCAGACCGCTTTTCACCTGTGCTCCGGACGAGAAGAGTTGTCCGATCGCCACCGGGGCGAATCCGCCGAGTGCGGAGGGATTCCAGGAAACGGCTTCGGTGAATCCGAACTGCGGGAGACGCGTGCCGGTGGTCATACGATGGTCGAGTATCGCACGGTTTCGATTAAAAAACAACCAGTCGGAATTCTCTCCTTCCGCTGTCCGGAAAAAGCGAAAGAACAGCACATCCACCGAGGTGCGGTCGGGTCCGGAGAAGACCTCGACCGGCACCTGGGCGAGTGCGCAGAGCTGCGGCAGCAGCGTCGCGAGAAGCACAAGAAGTGCGCGCCTCATTTCCCTATCGCGTCGACGAGCAGGCGCGCCGCGGCCGCCCCGCTGTTCTGCTGCTGACCAGTGATGAGATTGCCGTCGCGAATCGCGTAAGACGAAAAGGGTGCGGCGACCTTGAAGACAGTACCAGGGATTTTCCGCGCTTCATCCTCTATACGGTACGGCTGCAAGCGCTGTCCGACCGCCTTGTCCGCATAATCCTCTTCCGCGTTCGCGAAGCCGGTCCAGGTTTTTCCTTTCACCAGCAACTCGCCGTTCGCTTTCCGCGCTTCGAGCAGCAACGTGGTGGAGTGACAGACCGCCGCGGCGGGTTTGCCGCTTTCATAGAAGCTGACAAAGAGTTTCTGAAGCTCCGTGTTGCCCTTAAAGGTGTACATGGGGCCCTGCCCGCCCACGAGAAAGATTGCGGCGTAGTCGCGCGAAGACAACTCGGTCAGTTTGCGCGTACGCGCGAGCATATCGTTGAAGCTTTTCTGCTGCAGATAACCGAGCGAGATGACATCGTGCGCGGAGTAGCCGCTCGGATCGAGAGGATTGGAATAGGCGTCCATCTCCAGCTTGCCGCCCTGGGTGGAAACCAGTTCCACCTCATAGCCGGCTTCCTGAAACACATGCAGCGGATGCGTCAATTCGGCGGCCCAGAACCCGATGGGCCAACCGGTTTGTTCCGACACGGCGGGGCTGCTGGCGACCATGAGTATTTTCCCCTTCGACGGCATCCCGTGCGCATGCACGTAGTGCTCGAGTTCGACCACGCCCTTGCCGGATTTGTTGCTCTTTCCCTGGGCATGAAGTCCCGCCGCCATCAGCGTGAGGGCAATAGTTGCGATTGCGAACGTTTTCATCTTTCTGTCCTGTTGTTGTATATAGTTGCGTTCTGCGTGTTCAAAGATATCGCCCGCGCATCCGGCGGCGGAAGTATGTACGACGAAGTAGGTAACGCACTTTTTTGTAGGTTTGTAAAAACAGCAGGTGTCGCGCCATGCCAACATTTACCTATCGCGGAAAATCCTTCTACAACCCGGTGGAATTCGCCCTCGATCAGATTGGCGGCACCTGGAAAATGCCGATTCTCTGGAGATTGCGGGAAAAAACGCTACGGTATTCGGAATTGCGCGACGACATCCCGCATATCTCCGAGAAAATGCTGAGTACGCAATTGAAGGAACTCACCGCGGACGGTTTTGTGGACAAGGAGATTTATGCGACCGTACCGCCACGAACAGAGTACTCTCTCACCGCGAAAGGCCGGCGCGCCATCGAGGTGATAACGATGATACGCGATTACGGTCTCGAGCTGATGCGCGATTGCGGCCTTGAAGAAGAGCGCGTGTGAGCGGTCCCCTTATGCGCACGAGCCGCAATCACAGCACAGCGATCATGCGCTGATCCAGGAACATGTGAATTCGCAGAATATCCCGTGAAGGGATGTTTCGTGTTTTCCTGAGCCGTGACACAGCCCCCGTCATGCAGGAGTTTGTGTGAGGGGCAGCGCAGCCGGCGAGTTGCGTACCCCGGAGCTTCCAATGCGGTACAACGTTTGTTGCATCCCGGCGCGACAGCACTCGTCCGGAAGAAGTAGCCCCTACTCCCCCAATCGTGTTCGTCGCGCCATGATCACTTCCCGCCGCGACGATCACCAATGCCTTGAAAACCGTTCCCACGACAGGAGCACAGGTGAAAAAATTCGTCCTTCTCATCTTCGTCTTCGCCGCGGGTGTGGCGGCGTATTTCTCCGTGCAGAACAACGCGCCCGGGCGTGTCGCACGGAAGGACACATCCGCGGAAACGCTGCGACACGCGGACGACGAGGAAGTCCGCCGCGCGTTCGAGAGGCGCAGCAGCGGCGTGCAGGTCATCGGCGCAGGTACAGTGGAAAAGGTACTGAAGGACGATCTCGAGGGAAGCAGGCATCAGCGCTTCATCCTGCGGCTCGCGTCTGGGCAGACGCTGCTCATCGCACACAATATCGATCTGGCGCCCCGGGTGGCGTCACTGACAACGAGCGACGAGGTGGAGTTCTACGGCGTGTACGAATGGAATCGCAACGGCGGCACGGTACACTGGACACATCACGATCCCGGAGGAAGGCATACGGACGGCTGGATCAAACATCGGGGGAAATTGTACCGCTAGCGAGTCTTGGGAATTCGCGTCCATTCGGCGTTTCCGTCCGTATCACGCTTCTCGTCCCTGCCTGACCACGCGCGCGCTTCGCGCGCAGGCGGTGGAGGTGCGCAGCAGGGCTTCAATCCGCTCGCGTTCTGTTTCGTCGTGATAGAGATCGCAAGTCAAGGGTTATTTCACTTAATACAGCGTTTTACCGCTCGGTAAATATCGCCATATAGTAAAAGAACGTAAGAAGAAGAACGAAACTGCACACAATCGGTCTACTTACAGCATATTACGCGCAAAGCATCCCGCCGAAGTTTAAGATCGCGCAGCAGAGATGAGCCATCAACTATGGGAAATTGCATTGTATCATCAGGGAATAGAGACTATTTGCTTTCATGGCGTCCTGAAGAGCAGAAAGTGCCTCCCGGCCTTCCACAGTATCCAGCTTTGCAGCGACCGCCACATGCTTCATCAATCGCAGGTATTGCAAGCGGTCGTCCAGTAGTTCTTTGCGATTCAGTCCGGTGCGAACTATCGTTTCCTTCCCGACGTCGGTCAAGCCAACCGCGACTTTTGCGTTGAAGGAGAGGTGATCTGATGGGTCCATGGTCCCGATGTCCACGATCAGCGGTTCTTCTCTCGAGATGCTCGTACGATGCGTTTTAGCACGCTTTGAAGGATTGCGAAGCGGGAAATAATTCTTCTTGTAGACCTGATTACACTTTTGACAGGAAAAATACAGATTCGAGAATTCGAAGGCCAGCCAATAATATCCGGGCTGATGGAGGGCGTCTCCGGTCTTCTGCATCCAGCCGCCTTTGGGACGATAGTGCTCGACATCTCCATGGGCCACATGAGCGACGCGCGCCTCACAGAAACAACATTTTCCATGCTGTACGCGCTTCAATTCGTCCTTCACGGTTGCGTGCCCGTAAATTTTGGAGGAGAACGCATAGGCAATGAGCTCGGCTTTCTTACACTTCTTCAATTTTTCGGTTTCCACAGCGCCCTTTCCGGCAAGGACAGCCGGGGTGCCGGCACCCTTATTGATGCGCACCATTGCCGTCACCTCTTGGCTGCTTTTGCTTTCTTGAGAATCTCTTTCGCCGCAAGGTATTCCGGCGTCTGATCGACAGGCAGGAGGCCTATCAACAGATCGAGCTTTTCAAGCCGTGATCGTTCCTTTGCGTTGAGAGTCTCCTTTGCCAGCAACCTGCGTCGCTCCTGCATAATCTTCTCGCTCTTTTCGGATCGAGCGCTCGGCAGCCCGAACAGATCGCTGGTCAGTATCTGATCGATGCGCCAGCTCGCGATTGCTTCAGGGTCGTTGTTGATGATCACCCGATCACCCTGTCGTTTTAACAGGACCAGATTCCAGTCCATTGCCGTTTGCACGATCAGTGGGCTATGCGCCGTCACGATGAACTGTGTATTCGGGAAAACGCGAGAGAGATGGCCAAGTATCTTCCTTTGCCATCTTGGATGCAGATGCAGATCGATCTCGTCGATCAGGACTACGGCGGGTTGCGCGAATGGATTCGACCGCAATCGATGATAGTAGTACATGCGGCTTGCAAAGTCCACAATCCAGGCAATAAGACTTTTATACCCCAGACTTAACTCTCTCATGCGCACCCACCCGTACGGAGTTTTCATCTCCACTTGACGGGTTGCGCCGTGCGCACGCTCACTCTTGACAATGCGCAAATCGTTGACGTCAGGCAGCACCCGTAATATCAATTTCTTCACTTCGTCACGCTGTTTGGCCGCTCCGGCACTCTTTGTTGACTTGGCTTCATAATCCGCCTGAAGGAAAAACTCCTCCACATTTATCAGCGGAGCCTCGTCATCGAAGAGGCTTATACTTGCTGTGGAGAATTTCTCGTTAGCAAGTGAGCTAAAGCCCATTTTCCGCGAAGCGCCGTAGGCGAAACACAGGAAGTCTCCGAGCATTTCGTACTCGTGACTACTGTGGACAATATCATCGAACGCTTTGTGGCCGTGACGCAGTTCGAGCTGCTGTGTGCTGTCTTTTCGGAGCTTTTTGAAGCCATCAGCTGCAACGATGGTCCCTCGAATAATTGAGGGTTCTTCTCCGGCGTGACGGCGCGGATCCCATCGTTCGCGCCAATCAAAGAAACCGGGGTACAACCGAATATTCTGAGAGTCATCCCGGACGATTTTCGGCGATGGAGCAAGGGATATCAAGCTCCTTAACAAGGTCGTCTTGCCGGCACCATTATCGCCAAGTATCACGGTCCAGTGGTGCGGGAGGCCGTGAGCGTCGCTGAGTTTCAGCGTGCTCTTCCTGCCAAAGCAACGCACATTCTCGATCGTCGCCTCGAGGAAGTAATGCCCCGGGATGTTTTCCCTAAGATAATCGGAATTCTTGATGGGCTTCATGGCAATCACTCATACAGTGAAACGATGCTTGAATGTTGTAAGAAAAAATACGCGACCGACCTTGACTTTCATAATTGAAATGATTGTCCGGGTCCTGGTAATTCTGTTCCCGATCGTAACGGTTGAAGTGGGACTCGAACGCGTTGGTCCGTTTGCGTGAACCGCGGGGAGGTTGCCTCCAGTGACCATGAGGTTGAGGGACCCACACGCTATCTCGGAAAGGTCGTCCCCATCAGGTAGTCCGGAGTCTACGGGTTTTGCCTGACACGGGATCCGACCCCGGGGAGTCTGTCACGCAGGCTATGGCGATGCGGCTACCGTGCTCTTCCCAGCAGGGGAAATGCGCCGTGAGCACGGCACCGCGTGTTGCTTACACACGGCGATTGGAGCAAGGCGCGTCAACCCCACACGCATACGCTGACCGGAGCCTTACTCCATCCGCATCCTGTTGCCGCGTGCGCCCGTTTCACGATGCATCTCCTACACAAGTGACGGTTCCATCACGCATCCAGTCGGCGCAGGAGTATTCGCGGGACCAGATCTTCGGGATTGAGTTGGATCGCCCAGGCCCGAATTGCTTCCTGAACCTCGGTGGTTTTCCCCGCTTTCTCTGCCGCGCGCATCACGCTGTCGTATACGGCGGACACATCCCACGGTGTGGGTTCGTCGTAGGAATGTCCCGTATGGAGGTTCCCGATAGCGGCCAGACCGACGCTGATGGCAAAGTCCGGGTGTGTGTCGGCGTGGTCCCGTGCGGCAGTGATCAGTGTTTTCGGCTCTGTCCGGTACTCTTGCGCGAGCTGCTGTGCCACATCGAGATACCCTGCCGAACGCGCCGCCGCGAACCACTTCCCTTCTTCGTCGGGTGATTGTTCGATGCAGTGGTTCAGAATATCCCGCGCGTCGATGCCGGGGTATTTTTTGCACAGCGCTCGATAGGTCGCGAGAAACGTCGTCGCCATATTGGCGTCCAGGCCATAGGTGCGAAACGCCCGCTCGCTCTGACCGACCGCGAGCAGTATCTCCTCGCCGCATCTCGCGATGGCGTAACGGCTGTCGTTCAGTCCCGCGCCGCTTTCAAGCCACTCCAGGGCCTCCTCGACACGGCCCGTTGCAGCCAACGCTCTGATGGCATACACACGATAGAACAGCATCCGAGATTCGCGAGACTGCCTGAGCAGAGCGATCAGTTCCTCATACCTGCCCGCGGTGAACAGCGCAGCCAAACACGAAGACGTTCCCTTGAAATAGCCGCCGTATCCCGGGACATCGAGAAGAATGGGCCGGACTATCGGCAGGAACTCGTCCGCCCAGCGCGAGGCGAGATGCGGAGTCGCGCAGAGTTCGCCCCAACGGTCTCCGAGTGCTTCGATATACGGCATTTCGTCATCCTGGATTGCCTGCCACAGTCGTTCCAGCCAGGACTGCCGCATTTCCACATCGGCTTCCGCCTGTGATATGATGGGGACGAGTTCATCAATAGCTCGTCCGACGGCACTGCCTATAGCGCCGGACGACGAGTCGATGCGCTCGAGCGCGGGCGCGAGTTTCTCGAGAAACAGCACCGCGCCGTCCGCGGCAAGGACGGGGTCCTTTTTTGCGACGCGACGTATCTCGCTCACCGCTTCCTTGATGCGCTTGATCGCTGGTTGGGACTTCCAGCCGAAGGCGTTCCTTCGAAAACGTGCACGGAACTCCCATGTGTGCTCCGCGTTACTCACGCTTCTTTCCCCTGCTTGACCGCACGCTTGATCCGTGCGAGGGCTTTTTTCCGGCCCGTGTCATTCGGATCGGCGAGATTGGCCACGACAGCGGTGACGGGGGTGCGATGATACTGCCATCCGAGAATGTCGTCAAAGACCTGCTTGTCCGTGCGCAGGCGATGGACGTCGCGCACCAGGGCTTCCGCGCGCTCGCGTTCGGCTTCATCATGGATGTTGACAACGATCAGGCCGGCGTCCTGTATGCCGTTGTGCGATGCGGCGAGCGTCCAGCAGGGCGTGGGCTCCGGCACGGGGAGAGCGCGTAATTCCCGCACCTTGTTCTGGAGTTCCTCACGCACGGAATCGAAAAAGCCGGAATTCCGGCCGATGAACGAGTTGAGCCTTCCGCTGAAATCCGCTCCCAGTATGTCAATGATGCGTCGCGGATCGTTGGCGAGTGCTTCAGCTTCCGCAAGCTGGCGTTCGTGCTCCGCGCGGTTGTCGCGCAGGCCCGCCACGATCAGGGGGTCGTTTCCGGGAAGGGGTCGGGCGACATACGTGGTGAGATCGTAGCAACTGAGGGGCGAATCGCCCTCGATGAGCACCGCGCCGGAGTAGTGGGTCATCACCTCCGACTCATACAATGTGTCGATACCATCTCGTGCCGCGCCCGCGAAGTGATACCGAACGGCATGCATCGCCCCGGCGTCCAGGTATCGTTTGAGGTGGGGATCGTTCCGGGGGCTGCTTTCCTTCGGCTCTTTCAGTTTTTTATCGGACTGCGCGTACACGCACAGAACCATCTCCGTGCGCAGGGCTTCGAGAGTCGCTTCCATGAGCTTCGTCTTTCCCGCTCCGGACTGACCAGTGATACGCAAATAGGCACGGTGGATCATACGGGCAACGCCTTCGTTCTGTCAATGGAATGGAATGGCACACTACAACGCGCTGCCGGCTTCGAGTCGCGCCAGCCAGGTCTGCGCTTTGTTCGATAGTTGTCGTACATGGGTGTCTGGCAGCAAGCCGTGGAAGCGTAACTCTCTGATTTTGATATGCAGTGTCGAACGCCGCCAGTCGTTGAAACACACCGCGACGATGTTGTCTGAATCCTTGATATGCCTGAACAACGCGAGGTAGCGCTCGTGGGGATTCCCCGAAGGCCGGGTGGCTATAGCGACGGCCTCGTCGTTAATACGCGCACACAGGGTGTGCAGCAGTTCATCGCGAATGCTGCGCATGTATTTCCAATCCTTCTCTTCGATGGGGTCGTCGGGTCTCATGTACCTGCCTCCGCGAGTAAATGGAGAAATGGAGCTGTGTGGCATCACCAAGCCGTAGTCGGGAAACTGATGATGCGGATGGACCTGTCCGGGATCGTGCGACGGTTGCCTGGCTCGAACAATGGCACGGAAAAGACGGTGTCAAACCGTTTTCTGCAATCTACTCCAACGGGAAGGAGAAGAAAAATTCTCACAACAGCGATAATGGCGCGACAACATCGCTGCGATGCGTACTTCCAGTGTATCGAGGGTAAAAAAAATGACCTTGCCGTCGTACACGGGATTTACGCATATTGCAAAAAGGGACGTCTGGATGATATACTCACTATCAACCTCATTCACCATGCATCACACCCGTTTTCATCACCATGCGCGTATTCTCGGCGCCAGCGGGCGCTGTCTCGTGTTCGCGATCCTGTGTGTATGTCACTTCCAGGTCGCTGTGGGCGGTTTCGTCTGCGGTGGCGACGAGGCACCGCGTCTGTCGCGACAAGGCGGCGCACTGACGGAATGGAAAGCACTACCGGGGCCGTACGGCGGCCTCGTGCGGGCCATAGTCCCGACAGCGTGGGGAGCGTGGTATGCCTGCGGCGACGGCGGCGGTGTGTACCGCTCCGATGACGACGGGCAGTCCTGGTTGCCTCTGGCTCCCATACCGCAACGAGGTTTCATGATGGAGACGCTCATACCCTTGCGTCCGGACATTATCGCAGTCGGAGGGTATCACGGCAATTTCATCTCCCGCGATGCGGGACTTTCATGGCGGGCGCTGCCGGAGAACATGAGCAGTCTCACGTTGGACTCGTCAGGAACGCTGTGCGGTCTGCGCTCCGGATCCGTCCACGTCTCCCACGATAGCGGGAGGACCTGGTCCGGACCGACGCTCCGCGCTTCGGGAGTGTTCGCCGACATCGTGTTTCAGCTCTACGCTCCGGCGCACGGTATGCTGCTGGCCAACAGCCGCCGCACCTTGTACAGAAGCACGGACGGAGGGATGAGCTGGGATTCGCTGTCCGTCCCGTTCTTTGATCGCCCCGAATTTGACGGTGGACGCCTGTTCGGCGATGACGTCAATTTGTATCTCGTGGCCTTGCCGTCAAGGTCTGATCTGATCTGGTTGTTCCGAAGTCCCGATCTCGGCCGCACGTGGACGCAAATCAGACTCCCCGTGTCGCACGACGGTCTCGTCAACGGATGCGATGCGCGGGGAAATCGGCTCATGCTCGTCGAGCGTCGGTACGAACAATGCAGCGGGGTGCTGCACAGCAGCGAGGATGCGGGACAGAGCTGGTCGCATCGCTCTCTCCCCGATTTTTCTTCGACGCATGTCATTATGCGTCCGGATGGAGACGCCTTTGTCAGCAGCTACGATGCACTGTATCACGTTTCACCGTACAGCGACAAGACGATCGATGTCGGCAAGGGGATGGTGACCTCGGTAGTACGCTCCATGGCGGCGCTCTCCGACTCCATTCTCCTCGCCGGTACGCATTCGATACTCTTTCGCAGCACCGATGCGGGTGCGACTTGGAGCGACGTCAGGAAAATCCCTTCCTGCAAATGGTTCGGCGAACAGATCGTCCGGCTTGGAAACGGCGCGTTGTTCATCATGGGAAGCGATGAATCTCTCGTTCCCATGCTCCTGCGCAGCGACGACAGCGGCGCGACCTGGCAAGCCCTGAATCCGCCGCGATGGGATCAGTCGCCCGAGATTCTGGCCGGCGATGGCGGCAGACGGATTCTCGCGACCTACTATGATGGCGACATACGACTCAGCGAGGACGAGGGAGGAACATGGCGGAAACTGGCGGCTCCGCGCGGCAATGCGTCCTGCCAGGCCGCTGCGGTGGACAGCGGAGGGCGCGTCTTTGCGTGTCAGTTCGACATACTCCGCTATACGGACGACGGTAGTGAATGGAGAGTCGTGACACACGGTGTACCGGCGAGTTTCCGCTGCACCACCCTGCTGCCCGATGTGGCCGGGCAGATGTTCGCAAGCACCGCTAATGACGTGGTGTATCGCTCGACGGATCGCGGCGTCCATTGGCAGGCGCTGCCTTCGGGCCTCATTGACTGGCCGGTGCGAGGGCTGGCGGCCGATGCCCGCGGAAGAGTTTTTGTCACGGACGATGCGTACACGTATCGTCTCGATACAGTCTCGGGTGATTGGAAGAGGTTCGCACGACACGCCGGTTTCACCATGACGCGCTCCTTCACCTGCGCCGCCTCCGGACGCCTCTTCAATGGCACACATCACTTCGGCGTGTGGACGCTCGATCCGCCGGAGGATGAACCGGTCCCACCGGTTTGGGGCTTCCGGCTGTTGCCCGGCTATCCGAATCCGCCGACAGGCGGCACGACTATACGCTTCGAAACAGACAGGTATACGATGGTCTACCTTACCATTCACGACTTGCTCGGGCGACAGGTGTTCGTGGACAGCCAATGGTGTCCGGAGGCGGGTTCGTATTCCTTCCTGTGGAGCGGAAGCGGCAGGGCAAAAGGCGTGTATCTCTGTACCCTGACCGATGGAAGCAGACGGCTGTACGGCCGGCTGTTGCTACAGTGACGGGGGACGCCGGAATCTGTTTGTCCTGTTCGAGCACGTGCGGGCGACACAGAGATGTGCTGCACGCAGCCCGTTTCGCAGAACCATGGGTACGGACAAAAGCTGCGCGGGGACCGATGTCATGTTCCACCGATGTCATGTTCCATTGCCGCGTGACGATGATACCTGCGGGAATTATCCTACATTAGCGTGTGGTACCGGTACCCGTCCGACCCGAACGGGATTTCCGCGATGTGTTGTACGAAGCAATGGGACGATGGCATGGGCAATCGGTTTGACTCCTCCCCCCTCGCACGACGCACGGTCGTTGCGGCAATGTTCCTCATCGCAAGCCTGCCGGCAGCAGGCATCGCACAGGGACAGCAGCACTTCGGCATCGTGTCGGAACTCCCTCTGGTGACGAAAACGCTGAACACCGATTTTTCCCTCGATTCCCTGCAAACCTTTCTCAAACAGCTCTGCGGTGAGCTGCCCGTGATGGTGCATGGTACACCGACGAGCATCCCGCACCGTTTCGCGGGGAATGGTTCGCAGGAATACCGGGACGCGGCGCGGCACATCGCCAATGTATTCGAGCGCTACGGTTTGCACACCGTTCTCGAAAACAACAGAGACCCCTATACCCGATTGAACGTCATCGGGACGCTCCCCGGCCGCCGCGCCGAATATGTCATGATCTGTGCGCATTATGATTCGCGCTTCGAGGGCTGTCCCGGGACCGACGACAACGCGAGCGGCACCGCGGCGGTACTCGAGGCCGCACGGCTTCTTCACGACATCCCTTTCGAATACTCCATCAAGTTCGTCGCCTTCGGTGGCGAGGAATTGGGCCTGCTCGGCAGTAAGGCCTATGTCGCGGCGCACGGGGACGACTCCATTCGCGCCGTCATCAATCTCGACATGATAGCGTGGGACGGCAACGCCAATCGCGTCGTCCAGGTGCACAGTGAGGCGCCCACAGATTCGAACAGGGCGGAAGATCTGTTCCGTCTGATTTCCGATGTTGATGATGTGTATGGACTGCTTACCGAGGTTGCGCTTGTACGGCCGGGAATAGGAGCCAGTGATCATGCACCTTTCTGGGATGCGGGCCATCCCGCGGTGTTGCTTATCGAGGAGTTTGGCTCGGATTTCAATCCGTACTATCACTCGGAGAAGGACAACTGGATCAATATGTCCGCTGAAAAACATCAGCTGCTTTTCCGAAGCATCACGCAGCTCGCGATCGGGTCGGTGATGCATCTCGCTTCACCGATGGATCCGCTTTTGCATGTCGCAGCGTCAGCGGATCATGCAGCCGGTATGCAGATCTTCGCGTACCCCAATCCGACGCACGGGCGGACGAGTATCGCATGGAGCAGTCCCTTTCGCACTCCGGTGGTGCTGGTGGTCACCGATTTGCTCGGCCGCGAGGTGTTTCGCGCCGAACGCCAAGCCGTCGGAAGCACTCCTCAGATCGAAGCCGTCGACTTCACTTCCCTCCCTCATGGAATGTACCTGCTCCGTCTCAGCGGGGCGCAGCACGCCGTTACCGAAAAACTTCTCCTGCGCTGAGTTCCGGAAGTTGTGCTGAGGCAGGGAGGCTTCATAGGCATCGAGCGTGCCACAGCGGCACGACGCGCCGGTCGCTCCCATCGCGCTCCGCTATCCGCCTCTCTCGCCCGTGATCAGCACGGGGATGAGAGAAAGCACCCTTCCATTCCCGTTCCGTAGCATGAAGAAATACACTCCCGGCGGCTGAGCGCGCAGATCCACGCACAAGGACGAACCGAAAGCCGGCGTCGTCAGCACCCTGCGTCCCAAAACATCGGACACAGTGAGTGTAAACCCGGCTCCGACTGTGCTCACAGTACACAATCCGCTGCCGGGATTCGGATAGACGGAAAATCCGCTCGCGTCGGGTATCTCATCCGTCGAGGTCGCCTCTTTCCACTCATGCGCACCGATGTCCATGGCCGAAGCTTGCGGACGCGGCGTTTTGTCCATATCGTCCGGGACGAGCCCACCCAGGTCACTGCCGGCATCCACGACGGCAGGTAACGCCGAGGAAAGACGCAGATTCCCTGCGCCAGCCTCCACGAACCACGACGAACGCGCATCCGTGACATTTGTGGTGAGCATGGCGCTCGCTCCGTCGCGCGCGCGAATGGCCTGATTGCTGAGATTATTGACGATGTGTACGTCACGCGTGGAAGCGAAACGGTATTCGATGGCGTTGGGGTAGCTGATGAAGATGGTGTTGTTGTACACCTTCGTTCCGGGGGAGCTCTCCAGACCGATACCGACATCGGGAAAGCTGCCCCCGCCGTCATGCGCGATGAAATTGTTCCTGATAATGCCGCCGCTGTGCGTGCTGTTGCCGAGGCCGAAGCCGATGCCGCGGTCGCAGTTGATGATGAGATTGCGCTCCACGGTGCTGTTCTCGCTGGTATTCCAGAAATGCACCGCGTGCTCGGCGACCGAACCGGCGGGACTCCGGATATTTTCGAAGACATTGTCGCGCACAATCCAGTTGCGTCCCTTATGCACGTCAATTCCCCCGATGTAGTAATTGGGGCCGACTCCCGCTGTGTACTCGAACATGCAGCACTGCACGACGCCCGAGTCAATGACAGCACGCTCGGTCGCACCCTTGAGCATCTGCTGATAGGTATCCTGGATGCGCACATTATGCACCAGCAGTCCATGCCCACTTACCTGAATGCCATGATTCCCGACATTGCGTATCGTAAGGTCCGCGATCGTGACGTGATCTCCGGCGATGAGCAGGCCGTTTTCCGTCGCGGGCTGCACGTCGCGCATGCCTCTCCCCTCGAGAATGACCGAATCCCTATTGCCCGAACTGCTGCGCAGTATGACATTGCTGCCCGTGATGTACGGAAATGAGGTGGTGGAAGCGACGCGGTACACACCGTTGTCGAGCAGAATGGTCGTGTTGCCGCCCCGCGCGTTGGCTTCGTTGATGGCCGTGCGAAAGTGCTGTTCGTTTTGCACGCGAAGAAGCAGCTCATTTTGCGCAGCACAGGGAGATACGAGGTTCTTCCGCACCTGCTCGGTGGTGCAGCCGCAGTCCTGCGCATACAGCGCTTCCACGGAGAGAAGCATGAGGCCGGCGAGCGTCAGGAACAGGAGCAGTACGCTGCCGCGAAGGATGCTGCGGCGACCGGGGGATGCGCTTGTACATCCCGATACCCGACTGGAGCGGTGCAGGACGGCCGGCGGAGGGCCGGACAGAGATTGCGGATGATACGGCATGGCGGCAGCTCCGATTTCATTCATACATACTGCTGCGGGAGCGGATCCTTCCCGCCTGAACAGGCATCGTGCCCTGGCGTCGTACCGATACACGAAGTGTGCGGGCACGACCGGTGGTGATTCGGATACGAATGTACCGAAAGATAGTCTGGAATTCAATGCGGCGGCGTGGCTGCTCGGGATATGCCTGCTCGCGGATGCGTCGCAACGCATCGAAACTCGTTCCCTGTGTAACGCGGAGCGACAACGGCATTGCGTAGACACTATCCTGCGAAGAGGGGCAGTGGTCAGTGTGGTGACAGACGGGGCGAAACATTTGCGGAGCATTTTCGTACCCCACAGATCTTATGCACATCCGGAGCGCAGCATGAAAAGCTTGGTTCTCGTTGTCGGTAGCGTCCTCCTTCTCCTCCTGTCCTTTCACCACCCTGCAGCCGCAGCCACCGATAATGCGAAGGCAAGCATCATCAAAGGCACTGTCATTGATGCCGGCTCCCGGGCGCCGTTGATGTACGCAAACATCGTTCTCCGAAAAAAGTCTGATTCTTCCTTTGTATCCTCCACCTACGCCGGTGAAACAGGAGAATTTCTACTGTCCGGCGTCCCTGCGGGAGAGTATGTCCTGACGATCAGCTACGTCGGGTACACACGACAGCAACTGCCGGACGTCAGGGTCGCCGAAGGCGGAAAAGTGGTGGACCTTGGGACCGTTGCGATGCGTGAGAGCGCCGTAGAGAGTAAAGAAGTGACGGTCGAAGCCGAACGCGCTCCGGAGGAATTCCGCCTGGACAAAAAAGTCATCAACATCAGTCAATCCCTTCACGCGCGCGGTGGTTCGGCGATGGATGCACTGCGTGAACAACCGTCGGTCCGCGTCGATGAAAACGACAACCTGACGCTGCGCGGGAGCAGCAATTTCACCGTATTGATCAACGGACGGCCGGGCGCCTTTCAGGGCTCCGACGCCCTGCGGCAGATCCCGGCGAACATGATAGAGAGCATCGAGCTGATGACGAATCCCTCCGCGAAATACGAAGCGGAGGGGTCGGCAGGAATCATCAACATCATTCTCAAAAAGGAACAGCGCTACAGCAGCAGCGCCATCGTCAATATCGGCGCCGGTACGCGCGATAAGTACAACACCGACGCCACGATGACGATGAACATGGGCAGTACCACGCTCACGGCGGGAGGTGATTATCGCGACGTCACCTACCATCAGGTACAGGACGTCAACCGCGTGACCTTCATTCCGGACGGGCGCATCGTCAACAACACGGACCTTCGCAGACGGGATATCCGCGAACAGTACTCGCTGCGGCTGGGCATCGAGCACGGTTTCAGCGAAGAGCATACGGTGTCGCTGAACGGCAGCGGAGGGCACATCACGCTTCCCCGTCTTTTCACCTTCGATGTGCATAATACCGATCCCTTTCAGGATCTGTATCAGCATATAGAGAACAGTTTCGATCTCGACGCGGTGTACTATACCGCCAGTTCCGCCTATGTGTACAAGCCGGTGCCCGGAGCGCGCGAACTGACACTCGAAGGCAGCTACACACACGTGACCCTTCCCTACTCGCAGATGACGCGAGAGTTTACCACCGATGCCAACTTCATGAATATGCAGCCCGATCCGTATTCCGTGCGTATGGAAAGCGATGTCCAGCGCTTCGAGGCACGCCTCAAACTCGGCTACATGCACAAATTCAGCGACGTGAGCACGTTCGAAAGCGGCCTGCAGTCGGATGTTTCCTCCCGCAGTTACGATGTGGAGAATTCGATCTATGACTGGACGCAGCAGCAATGGACCATCGATCCCGTCCTCACCAACACCTTCGACATGGATAATTACGTCCATGCCGCGTACGGGACGTATTCCAACGCCCTGTTCGATACACACTTCCAGGTCGGTCTCCGCGCGGAGTACATGGACCGGCTGTTGGAGCAGAAGACCATGGAGGAGGATTACCGCTACGACAAGCTCGACTGGTTTCCGAGCGTCAGCGTTTCGCGGAAATTCGGAGAGCATCAGCTACAGGCGAGTTACAGCAGGCGCGTCAACCGGCCGAACGAGAACTTGCTCAATCCCTTCCCGTTCTATTCGGACAGATGGCTCAGCAGCGCAGGGAATCCGAAGCTGCTGCCGGAGTACATCAACTCCTTCGAACTCAATTATCAGAAAATGTTCGGCGGGGTGTTTGTGTCCGTCCAGACCTACGCGCGCACATCGGTGAACGGGATGTGGCAATCGCAGGTCGCCGATTCCGCCGGGAAGATGATACAGACGTTCGGAAATTTCGCGGAAAACGGCTCCATAGGAACGGAGGTGTCGGCAAGCTTGCGTCCGCTCTCCTGGCTTCGGCTCGATCCCAACGTCAATCTGTTCCACTATTCCCTTTCGGGCGACGTCTTCGGGCGGAAGCTGGAACAGAGCGCGTTTACCTGGACCGCGCGCCTCAGCGCCACAGGCACGTTCGCCACAGGTACACGCGTGCAGTTGACCGGCATGTACCTCAGCAGACAGATCAATCCGCAAACGGAAACGAAGCCGCTGTTCTTCCTCAGCGTCTCAGCGCGTCAGGACCTCTTCGACCGCGTGCTTTCTCTCACATTGCAGGCGCAGAATCTTTTGACCACCGCGTACTACACCATCAATGCGTCCGGAAGCAACTTCGCGAACTCCTTCGTCATCAAGCCGGAGGTCCCTGTCGTTAATCTTTCGTTGAGTTGGAATTTCAACAATTACAAACGCAGGGAACGTCCGAATGAGGGCGTGGATGTGAATGTCGGGATGTAGCCGAAGCAAGGCATGACGCGTCCCGACTGATTCTTCAACGTCGCTCATCCCTGACACGCGACCGTAAGCATCTGTTTGCGGTCGCAATTGTTGATGTAGCGCAGAGTTCGCAGCAGAAGTATTTCCAGCCGTACGCTGCGGGAGAAATGGGCGTTTCATGTATCGCCCATGTTTCGATGCGGGCGCGGCGGGAGAAGTGGGCGTTTCATGTATCGCACGGTCCTGCTGGCACAATCGGGTTCCTCGGACGGGGTTTCCCGAGCTGCCTGCTTCTACCGCATCCACACTCTCAGCAGGCTTACGAGGATCAGAGCGCCAAGCAAGGCAATAACGGCACCAAGGAGCTTCTGCAAGCGCATGCAATGCGAGCGCCGCAAACGCTGCGCATAACGCGAGGCGAGCCTCATGCAGGTCTGGAGATACAGAAAGTTGCCGAGACCGAAGCCCATGGCAAACACCGTCCTTCCGAAAAAGCTCCAACGGCTTAACCCCAGTGCACCTGCCTGCGACGTCAGCAGTGCGAAACCGGCGAGAAAACTTGGACTCGCGATTGTGGAGAGTTTCAGTGTGATACCGAGCAGAAGATATCCGGGAAGTGATACCCCAGCACCCTGCGACGTCACGACACGCTCACAGTGCAATGCCTCGTCAGCCATTGGTCGCTGTCTGAACACGAGATATGCACCGTAGCATCCCAGCGCGGCAACGAGAGCCAACTGTGTTCCATGAAGCAGCGATGGATACGCAGCAGCTATACGGACATACGCATCCGTTGCTGAGGTTGCTGCCGTCACTGCGAGAAAAGCATAAACGATATCAATGAGCAACACACCATAAGTGAATGCGGCAGTGCGCGAAAATCCGGAAGACAGGGCCAGGTTGAGCCCGACGAGTATCGACCCACCGGGAATAAGAGCATACAGAAAACCGATGAATATGCCTTCGAGAAGTATCATACGCCCCCCGGTACATATCCGCTATTGTTGTTCGCAATCACAAACATGGCGCACCCTCCGCATCGGCCGGGAGCACTGCCGGCACGCGATGCTTCCCGCGCAGCCGCTTCAGTCGGAGATACTCGCGCCTGAACAACCAGTTGCTGTAGAGGAAGAACACAGACAGCTTCACATCGCTGCTGACTGAACGGCGAATGATCTGACCGTACCCGGACAGACGGCCGAGTAATTCGATGAATCCTTCCTCCGCTTCTTCGGCTGTCAGATTCTTCGGTTCGTAGAGGCAAAGGTTAAAGGATGAATTGTAGCCGATGTTGTTGCGAAGAAAATCGTTCTCATCCCGTATGAGCAATCTGTTCTCTGCTTTGAGCCGTTCGTACAACACAGTCCCTGGAAGAGGAACAAGCAGATTGATCATCGGCAGCTCGATATTGTGCCGGGAGACGAGTTCGGCAAGCTGCCGGGCTGTGTCCTTTGTGTCATAGTCGAATCCATACATGAGAAATGCTGCGATCTTGATCCCGGCACTGTGGATATTGCGGATTCTTCTCTCGTAGGACTCCGCGGACAGATCCTTGTTCACGTTCTCCAGATTGGATTGCGAAAATGTTTCCAGACCGATGAACAGCGCCTTGCAGCCGACACGGCGCATGAGCTTCAGTGTTTCTACATCGTCGCCAATGTCGATCGTAGATTGTGCGCCCCAGACAAAGCGGTACTTTCTCTCAAGCATGCCCTCGCACAGCGCTTTGAGATAGCTGTGCCGGCTGTGAATGTTCGTATCGATGAACGCGATGCGCCGGGTTTTCGTATGGAGATAGTCCAGTTCCGCGAAGACGTGGCGGAGCTTGCGAACACGACAGTTCCCTTCATATATCGAGGCAACGCAGCAATAGTCGCAGCGAAAATTACAGCCGACACTGGTAAACACCGGAGTGAACAGCACACGGCTGGTATCGAAGGCTTCGTAGTCCACCTGGTAATTGATGTCCACACCGCAGCGGTACTCGCGCTGCAGCGTTCCGTTCAAAGCGTCATCGAGTATGCGTCGCATCGCTGACCTGCCGGGATTTCCGTGAACGACTGCGTCGCAGTGCGGCGCAACGAAATCGCTGCTGAGGTGCGCCTGAAAGCCACCGAATATCACAGTTTTCCCACGACGACGAAACTCCCCTGCAATTTCAATGCCACGGTAGATCTCGTACCCCATCGATGAGAGTCCGATCACAGAGGCGTCGGTGTCGAAATCGACTTCCTCGAAAAACTCGTAACAGAGCTGTTTTTCCCATTCGTCGGGCACGGCGGCGCTGAGAGCAGGAAGAGCGAGCGACATCGTATACAGACTCTTGCCCTTGAGCAGCTTGCCGAATTTGTCTCTGTACGTGGGTTGTATGAAATACACTTTCTTTTTCATCATTCACCTCTGCCTTCGGACGCGGTGATGCGGCCGCTGTCCATGAAATGAATTACGTCGGCATACTCGCGCAGACGGAGGTCGTGGCTTGCCGCGAGGACGCATTTCTTCAGATCCGCCGCGCAGGAATGGAGCAGACGTATGATTGCTTCGCCCTGCTGTGTGCCGAGACTGGCTGTGGGTTCGTCGGCAATGAGAAGATCGGCGTCGATGGCGAGTGCACGCGCTATTGCCACTCGCTGCCGTTCGCCATGGCTGAGTTCCGGCGGACGCTTGCCTGCGAGCTGCGGAATGCCTACGCGCTCAAGCGCATTCAACGTCCGGCCACGGGCGTCCGCGTTCCGCACCCCTGCGAAGCGCAGTTGCAAGTCGATATTCTCTGCCGCGGTAAGCGCATCGATGAGCAGGAACGTCTGAAAAACGAAGCCGATCCTGGCTGCGCGCAGCGCCTGAAGCTGCCTGGAGCTGTATCCGCCCAGCGTCTGTCCGAAAAGTTCCACCGTTCCACTGCACGGGGCCACGAAGCCCGCGGAAATCGTGAGCAGCGTGGTTTTACCGCTGCCGCTGGGACCGAGCAACAGCAGCAATTGCCCGGGAAAGGCATCCAGATCGATGTCAGTGAGAGCGGTATATTCGTTGCCCTGCGAAACAAATGACTTCGAAATCCCGCGCAGACGGACCGCCGGTGTGTTTGTATCATGCCGCGTCATGAGAACACCTCCGACGTAGAAATGCGCCGTACCCTTCTGCTTGCGAGCAAACCGCTGGCGATGCTGATCACGAACACCGCTACGGTGACTGCGAGGATGTGTGACGCTGTGACGAGAGCGGCCACCTCGGGTGTGATCGATTCGATCAGCAGCAGCAACGGATACAGCGCAGCCAGACCGAGACACTCGGACGCGGAACACACGAACAGCGACTGCGTCAGAACCACACGCCTGAGATAAGAGGACGGCGAACCGATGAGCTTCATTATCGCGAAGTCGTGACGCCTCTCGAGTATATTCACCGAAAGGATCAGACTCAGAATGATTGCCAGAACGACTCCCCCAATCAGCGCTATTGCGAAAAACAGCGGAAGTATACCGGACTCGACTTCGCGAATGTTGTTATCGAGAAATTGCGCATGCTGATGCACGGACAAACGCCCCGGGTACTTCAGGGCAATGTCCCGCGCCACAGATTCGGATGTGCTGCCTCCCCGCACCTGAACGATGAAGAAACTCGCCAGACCCGGCAGCTCGATGATCGACTGCTCGTAAGCCAGCGTCACAAACGCGTATTGCGTGACAAATGCGTTTGTCCCGGATGAGAGTCCAACAACCGTCAGCGAATCGTCCCGCAGCTTCAGTCGCCGGCCGAGACCAATGCCGTGCTTTGCCGCAAACGCCTGATCGAGCACGATCTCGCCGTCCCTTGTGATCGCCCGCCCTTCGGCGATGCGCGGTGGTCCGCCCAACTCTCCGGGCACGTACCCTGTGAGCAGCACTGTTGCATTGCAGCCGTCAAGCTCAATTGTTGCAAAGAACAACAGCACTGCGGTTGCCGAGGCGATGCTCTCGTGTCGGCGGATTTCATCGCAGTATGCCTCGGGCAGTATGGAAGTGCCGCGCATGATATTCGATGTGTTCGCCTGCAGCACCCATAAATCGGCGGGGGTCTGACGAACGTAATCCACCGATCCTGTCGCGACGCCATTGTACACCCCGAGAATGAAAAGTATGAGCACGATACACAGCCCGATGCCCGAAAGTGTCAGCAGCAATCGGACAGGGTGTGTTGTCAGTACGCGCAGGACATACATGCGGCACGCTCCGTGTTTTTTAATCGTCCAGACACGAACGAAGCACGACTTCAAAATCCGTCCAGCGGAATTGAAAATCCGTTTCGCGCAGTCTGGCCGAGGAAAACGTCATATCGAAGCCGGGCCTCCAGACGCCGAACGCCAGGCTGCGCCGGCCGTGCAATCGCAGTCTGCGCGCCAGCGATGGTCTTCGCTCTATCAATACGGAGATTTGTCCGAGGAGGCGCTGGCGCAGAAAGCGATACCCGGCGCCGTCGAGTGCACGAAGGTAGGCCTGAAACGCATGTTCGTAGGAGACGGAAGGCTCCGCGACGATGTTGTACACGCGGGCACTGAGCTTCTGAAGTTGCATGACATGCACGGCAGCCGCGGCCACATCGTCCACATGCACAAAATTGAAATGCTTGTTCCTGAACCCTCCGCCAAGAAGAATGCGGGAAACCGCGGCCTTCCGCAGTTCGCTTCCGAAATGCGTGTGCTCCCCGGGCCCAAACACTGCGGTGGGACGAATCACAACGGTGTCGATTTCTCTCCCGGCGCCGATCTCCGCAGCGATGCGCTCGCCCAGTAGTTTCGAGCGTCCGTACGGTTCGACTGCACGCGGCAGGATATCCTCGGTCACAGCCTGTCCGTTCTGCGCAAGCAGACCATACACTGCGGTGCTGCTGCAGTACAGCGCCTTGCCGATCCCGGCATCGGCGGCAGCTTCCCATACGCTGCGTGTGCCCTCAGCGTTGACGCGCAGGAGCTTCGCGGCTGACGTGTGCGAGGTTACCGTCGCCGCAAAATGGTACAGTTGGTCGACTCCGCGCATCGCTCCGGCGAGAGACCGGGCGTCGCAAATGTCAATCGCGACCACTTCACAATCATCGCGCCGCGGCAGGGCTTTTTCTGAGCCATGATGTCGCACACCCGCTCGCACGTGTACACCGGCGGCGAGCAGGACGTCGACGACGCGTCGTCCCACAAATCCTGATGCTCCGGTGACAAGCGCGGTTGTCATATCTGCCCCGCATCCTCCGTGCGCCTGGTGACGATGAAATCGCCGAGCGCGAGGAGATCGATATCTGTGTTCAGAAAACAGCGGATGGCATCATCCGGTGTACAAACGATGGGCTCATGCATGACGTTGAACGAAGTGTTCAGGAGGACGGGCAGGCCGGTCCGACGGCCGAACGCCCGAATCAGCTCATGGAATCGCGGGTTCGAGTCCCTTGAGACTGTTTGCACACGCGCAGTTCCGTCGACGTGTGTAACAGCAGGTATTTCACTCCTTTTATCTGGCAGCACCGGCACAACAAACAGCATGTACGGCGAATCATGCAGGCCGCTCATATCGAAGAAGTCGTGCACATCCTCTACAGTCACCGCTGGTGCAAAGGGACGGAAGCCTTCGCGGTGCTTGACCTTTGCATTGATGCGGTCTTTCATATCCGCCGGGCGGGGATCCGCGAGTATGCTTCTGTTGCCCAGGGCACGCGGACCGAATTCCATTCTTCCCTGAAACCAGCCTGCAACCTTGCCATTCGCCAGTGCTTCTGCCACATCCTCGGTGATGTGCTCTGAGATATCCCAGGCAACTGCATCAGCATGTTTTTCCAGTGCGGCGGTGATGTCCGTGTTGTCAAAGCCCGGCCCTGTATACACGTGTCTGAGCTGCGGGCTGGCGCCGTTTCCTTCACCGTATTGATGCCATGCCTGCTGCGCTGCACCGAGGGCACCGCCTTCGTCGCCGGCCGCCGGCTGCACGAATATGTCATCGAACAGTCCCGAGCGGGCAATGACGCCGTTCATCATGCTGTTGAGTGCGACGCCGCCGGCCATGCACAGCTTGCGCAGTCCAAGACGCCGCTGTGCGTGCGTGAGCGCATGCAGCACCGCTTCTTCCAGCGCTTCCTGCAATGCTGCGGCGATATCGCAATGGTGCTGCGCGATTTCCTCTCCTCGCATCCTTGGCATGCCCAACGCCTCCGTCAGACGTGACTTCAGATCACTGCGCGCAAAGCCTTCGAGCGTATGCGAGCCATCCTCGTGGAGACGAACGAGCGAGCGGAAGAAATCGCGGTAGCGTGCAGGATTGCCATAACCGGCAAGCCCCATCACCTTGTATTCGTCGCCGAGACTCCTGAAGCCAAGCAACACGGTGACGAGCAGATACAGGGTGCCGAGTGAGGTCGGCAGCATTGTCCGCGACTCCTCGGTAATAGTGGTACCGCGACCGACTGCGAGCAGCGCGCTTTCGCGTTCGCCTGTTCCGTCGATGGTATAGATCAGCGCCTCGTGGAATCCCGACGGGTAAAATGCGCTGGCCGCATGCGCAAGGTGATGCGGGACTTGCTCGAAGCGCCGCGGAGAGCCGCCAGTCATGGCTTCGAACTGGCGAAGCAGCACAGGCAGATCCATCATTTCCATAAACACCTTTCGGTACGAATCGCCGATCATGGCGGACTCGTCCGGTGACACGAAGGGTGCGATCAGAGCCTGCCTGTCCGCTATGGCTTGCGAATCAAAGCGGCAATAATGCGCCACAATATCCACATCATCGATGCCGATGCCTGCTTCTTTCAGGCAGTACGCGATCGCATGTTTCGGCAACAGCGTATTCCCCGCAAGATTGAGAGCGAACTTCGCTCGGGTAAAGCGCTCCTCCGCAGCGCAGGCGACGAGCTCGCCGTCGCACAGCAGCGCGGCGGATGCATCATGCCCGAAGAAGCCGAGCGGGAACATCTGAAACGGCACCTCGCCTTCATGAAACATAAAAACGGAGTCGAAATCCTGCTTCGTTTTTGCAAAGGGATTGCGGTAGCCGTCCGCAGACCGCGAGTCGCGCGTAAAACCGCTGTAACCGAGTACATACATGGCAATTACCCTCCGGATTTCTTTCCCAGCATGAGAAAATAGCGATCGGGTTTCAACAGCAGGTCGCAGGCGATCAATTGTTCATCGCTGCTCATCAAATAATATCGACGGCGGAGCTCATCGGATCGCAGCAAAACGCTGATATCCTTTGGAGCACCGATCCATTCCTCCATGTTCAGCCCGCTTGACTGCAACAGAGCCAGGATAACGCGAAATGTGAGACTATATTCGTTGGGATTGAGAAACTGGTCAGCTATCCACGTTGCATCCTCAAAAAACGTGCGCAGCAACGGATCGGCGCTTCGCTCCCCGAGCAGATCACGGGCCGCCATGTTGTCTCCTGCCGCTTGAATGAATTCGCGTGCCACAGCAACCGCATCATCCGTCGGGTCAGCACCGAGCAACATCGCCAGCAACTCCATGTTGAGCACGTGCCGGTATCGTCCGTATGCACCGTACACCCAGAGGAACATGCTGCCTTCGTCTCCAAGCACAGCACTGATATTTCCAAGCGCAGTGTGCATATCCGCCGTGTGGTGCAGCGCGCCGAAACAGAGAATAATATCGAAAGGCTTCTCGTGTCTGAGCGGATGAAGCAGATTCCACCGATAGAACTCCGCGTTCCAGAGGCCGTGCGCCGCCACACCACACTTGGCGCGCTCAATGGAGCTGCCGGAAAGATCTACTCCGGTAAAGGTCACTGCAGGGAACTGCGCCGCGAGCGAAAGCGTCGTGTTCCCCGTCCCGCAGCCTGCGTCCAGCACGCGTACATCCCTGCCATCCTTTCTCATCGCAGTCACGAGGCGGTCGAACTTCCGTAAAAAGACGAGACTATCCTGTTCCATAGGACGCGTACCCGGAAATTGTATCGCCTCGTAGAAGCTCCGGACCTCTGCCGTCACATCCTCCTGCGAGCCTCCTACGGAATGACGCAGCGGCATGCCAGTATACCGATTCGTGTCAGACATAAAATTCTCTCTTCCTTGAGAACCGATCCGCGATAATGAAATGTCGTTTCAGGCGCGTGCGCACATAGTCATCCTCGATGTCCTCCCAACGCGTCTGCGCCGACACCACGTAGGCCATGAAGAGACCATCTATCTCGCGCGGTGTGAAATACGGCGGCATGATGTTCTCCGCACGCATCACTCTCTCCTTCGTAAATGCGAATTCCGTTATCGCCTTCTTCTTCAGCTCTATCATCCGCTCGGCGCTGAAATTGTATGGACCATCGCTTACCTGGACGTAATCGCGATTGATTTCGTTGTGTTCCTCCTTGAAATACCCCATCGACTGCGCGAGCTCGTACAGTTTTGTTCCGGGGTAATACACGACCTGGAAGAAGGTCGCCCCGCACAAAGCAGACTGCTTCGCGTATTCGATGGTGCTGAGCGCTTCTTCCTCGGTTTCAGTTGGGAAGCCGAGCATGAAGAAGCCGCGTGTCACGACTCCGGCCTCTGAAAACAAATCGATCGTGCGAAAGGCCGTGTCGAGATCGAGATTCTTCTTTATCAGCTTCTGCAGACGGGGAGACGCGGTTTCGATGGCTATAGCGGTAAACTTCGTCCCCGCCAGCGCCATTTTTTCCACAAGTTCCTCATCGACCCTGTCCGAGCGTATCGCATTCGGAAACGCGAACGTCAGATTCATGCCACTCTGGATAATCAAGTCGCAAATTCGCTTCGCCCGGTCCATATCGAGATTGAAAATGTCGTCGATCACCTGAAAGTCCGTGATCCCCAGTTCGTCATGTATCCAGCGGATCTCCTCGAACACGTTCTGTGCGGACCTGGGTCGGAAGGTCTTGCCCAGAATATTGTGACAATACGCGCAGCGGTAGGGACATCCGCGCGACGTCATGATATTCGCATGCGGCGTCGATACCTTAGCAGCGAAGCTGAGGTAGCGGTTCGAAAAAATATCGAGATCCACGACCGAGTAATCCGGAAACGGGAGCGCATCGAGATCGTTGATCACGGCGCGGGGAGGATTTTTGACCATGCTTCCATTGTTCCGAAACGCGATGCCCTCGACGTGCGCGTAGGGCACGCGATCGAGCAGGCACTGCGTCAATTCAAGCAGTGTCAGCTCGCCTTCCCCGATAACGGCCACATCAACCAGACCTGTCGACAGCACATCGCCCGGATCGTCGGACGCGTATGGACCGCCGGCGAGAAGCACGCAATCGCTTCGCCACCCCTTCACAACCCGGGCCACAGTGTGGACACAATCGCTGCTGAGCGTGAGTGAGCGTAGCCCCACGACGTCCGGCTGTGCTTCCTCCAGCAGGCGCTGCATCGACTCGCGGTCCTGGTCTGCATGATGAGGCAGCGAAATCAGCGAGCGCAGTTCCACGTCCACCAGTGCGCCGAAGCGCTGTTTAAGTACAGCCGAAAGGTACATCAGGCCGAGCGAGTGTTCTGCGGCGGGCCATATCTCCTCGAGGCCCGAGCGGAGAATATCGACGAGCAGGAATTTCATTGTATCCTCACCCATGATGGACATACAGGCTTCTGTGAATGGTCAAGAAGAAACACAAGACTTCCATTTTCGCGAAGCTCATGCTGCCGGAAACCCGCCATCTGGAACATTGTGCGCATCATACGATTCCGATCCGTCGCTGTGTACGATGCTGTTACGCTTGCGCAGCCTCGCTCCGTCGCCTCACCTATGAGCGTGGAGAGAATCGCACGTTCGACTCCGCGCCCCATGACGCGGCACGACATCGCGAAGAGTTGAATATCCCAGCGCGCTCCGGTGGTTTCCGACATGACCGTACCGATGATACCGCAGGCGCCAAACCTGTCCCGCAGTTCCGCGACATAGAGGCTGCGGACGTCACCGGGATCCTCAAGCATGCGATATACCTCGGCCTCGTCCGGTAACAGCCCGGTAGAGTTCATCTGATGCGTGCGCTTCATCAATTCAAGAACTCGTGGAACGTCCGTGGTCGCAGCATGGCGGACGCACAACTCCATGCCGCAGGAGAGCAGGAAGTCCTCACGACTCGCGAAATCGCGCTCGGCGGCTTTCCTGGCCTCTTCCTCCTGATAGAGCCGGTTGCGCTTCATGGCCTCGGGAGTCAGCGGACCGGAATCAAAGCCAGGGAGATCCGGAAGCCCTGCTGCCTGATCCGCTGCGAAAACGCGCACGCCCGGCAGCATCCATGCGACCTGCTCGCGTTCGAAGGGATCGTCGTCGATAAAGGCCGCGGCATCCGGCGCCAGATTGAGCGTACGCACGATGTCAAGGATGTTCGTGTTTTTCGGAAGCCAGTTAATCTTCGGAGCGGTGAAATACGGGCGCAGTTGATGCTCTTCCAGGGTCCGCAGCGCGATGGCTTCATCTCCCCGGCTGGCAATGGATTGCAATATCCCGCGCCCGTGGAGAGTTTCAAGCGTCCGGACCGCCTCCGGGCGGGGTGTGACCTGTCCTTCGAGACAGATGCCGTCCCACACCGTATTATCCAGATCCCAGATCACGCATTTGCAGAGCCACGACATCATTTCACCCCTCCTCGATTACGGCGGGCTCGCTGAGCCGGCTGCGGATGTAGTCCGCGATGGAGGCGATGGTAGTGAATTTTTCCGGGATGAGATCCTCGTCGGGAATGACGATATCGAATCGTTCCTCGATATAGCCGATAAAATGGATCAGTCCGGCGGAATCGATGGTCCCGGTCTCGAACAGGTTGTCACCAAGCCCGAGCGTTGTCTGCATCTTCTGAGGAAGACAGTGCTCGCGGATAAATGCGATAAGGATAGCTTCGATATCCGTTTCCATCAGTCATCTCCTCATGGTTGTTGCACCTGGCACGGGACAATGGTGATTCGATCGCAGACAGAGGACACTGCACCGGGGTAGCAATCGCGAGACCGCGTTTCAGGCGTCCATAATGCCCGATTATCTTCTATTTTGACATTGCGCAAAGATACCTGCGATGGCAGCGAAAAACAAGTGTCGCGCATCGGGCAGCGCGTCTTCGGGCAGCGCGTCAACCGCAATTTCGCCCGCCGCTCCCCCCTCTTTGTCACAATGTTGTCAAAGTATCGTCACGGGTGCTGTTACCGAAGCACGTGGCCGTTTTTGGGCTGAGATGCCCTCGCATAGTTTAGCGGCGATAGGCCTGGCACGATGTTAGTGTCGTTTGATGCTGGAACTCCGGGAAGCACGCACATTTCAGTGTAACTACGTAGGGATTTACGTACCTCCACTCATTGAGCTTGCGGGATGAATCAGGTAGTTTTCTGCTGCACAACCCGCATCGATCCCGGCAACCTCCATTGCCGAACCTTATGGCGCCAGGCGTCACCGCATGCATGCGGGCAATGCAACACGTGAAGTCAGACATCATTTTTCTTACGCATTGCACAGCAGGAGGACAAGACAATGAAACGGTTCCATTTTTCGATTATGACAGCGATACTGCTCATCTCTTCGGTGGTAGAGATGTACGCGTCCGGTCCCGACCGTGCCTCGCAGTCACTCGCGAATACAGGGATCCGATTCCAGGAAAACCGCGGGCAAATTGTTGATTCCGAAGGACGAGCGCGCCACGACATCGCCTTCATTGCGGAGGCACCAGGAGTGCGTATGTATTTTCGCATTGACGGAATCAGCTATGTCTTCAGCGAGACAAGCCTTAACCTCGCCGAAGCTCCTCATGAGGGTGCGCCGGTGACCTTCGCCAAAAGCAGCACAGCTGCTGAATCAAAGCTCTATCGCATGGATATGACATTCCCGGGCAGCAATCCGAACACGCGTCTGCGCGTCGGCGATGTGTACCCGGGGTATGTGAATTACTACCTCCCCCACTGCCCGCAGGGTATCACGGGTGTCAAAGAGTACGGTCGTATCGTGTATGAGAATATCTACCGGCACATCGACCTGGAACTCCTCAGTAGCGGCGGAAAGATCAAATACAACTTCGTTGTGCGTCCCGGCGGGCTGGTGAGCGACATACGTATGCACTATGATGGCTCCATCGAAACCGCGCTGACACAGGCAGGGCTACTGCAAATCGCAACGCCCCTCGGCCGCATCGAAGAAGCCGCTCCGTACAGCTACGTTGGCCGTGAAGAAAACGAAGTGCAATCACGATTTATTCAAGACGGCAACACCGTGGGCTTCGAGGTGGATGCGTATGATCGTTGGCAGACGCTCGTCATCGATCCCTGGGCGACCTATTATGGGGGAAGCGCAGGAGACGGAGCGTATGAAATTGTCGTCGACGAATACGGAAATGTCATTATTGCCGGAAACACAAGCAGTCTGAATCTCCCGGTCAGCACGGGTCTGCAGACGGTACTTGCCGGCGGATCCGATGCGTTTGTGACGAAGTTTGACAACGCGGGACAGCGCGTCTGGGCGACGTACTATGGAGGCAGCGGTAATGATGGGGCTGCCAGCATCTCGTGGAATACGAACGGGAAATGCACTATCGTCGGCACCACCTACAGCAGCAATCTCCCCGGAACGTCAGGATCCTATCAGCCGCTGTACAAGGGTAACGGCGATGCCTACCTCGCACAGTTCAGTTCCGCCGGAGTGCTTCTGTGGGCGACCTATTACGGCGGCACAAAGGTGGAGCAGATGCCCTGTGCCGCCACGGATGCCAACGGCAACATTTTTCTTGCCCTTCAGTCCGGCAGCAAGGGCATGCCTCTCACGCCCGGCGTGTTTTCCGTGAGCGGTGGTCTGAACCTCGTAAAGTTCAGCGAGAGCGGCACCTTGCTCTGGGCCACGCAGCATGGCAGCGGAACACCGTGGGACGGCATCGCCACCGACGTGTACGGCAACATTCTCGTCACGGGTATGGCGCCCAGCGGATTTCCGGTGTCAAGCGGAGCGTGGCAATCCACCTGCGCCGGAGGCAATGACGCCTTTATCCTCAAGTACAGCGGAAGCGGTGCGCGGCTGTGGTCAACATATTACGGAGGAAGCAGCAACGACTGGGCGCGCGGGCTAGCGACCGACGGAAACGGTGATGTTGTGATCACCGGCTACACGTACAGCACGGATCTACCCGTTTCTCCCACTGCATTCCAGACCTACCATGCCGGAGGTGGGATGTATGACCAGGATGCCTATCTCGCGAAGTTTTCCGCCTCGGGACAGCACCTGTGGTCCACATACTACGGAGGAAGCAGCTACGACTATGGATTCGCAGTGACAACAGATCTGAACAATAGCATCACGTTCGCCGGAAGCACCAGCAGTGCGCAGTTTCCGGTTTCTCCCGGAGCATTCCAGGGGTCGATCCAAGGAATGCGAGATGGCTTTGTTGTCCAGTTCAGCAGCGCTGGAAGCAGAAATTGGGCGACGTTTTTCGGAGGCAGCAATGACGAGACAGTGTATGGTATTGTTTCTGACGCAGCGGCCGCGTTGTACTTTACGGGAAACACGTACAGCACCGATTTCCCGACTCTGAATCCATCTCAGCCGGTAAATGCAGGTCAAGCGGACGCCTTCATCGCACAGCTCAACTCGAGCGGCCTCATTCCCGGCTACAATGCCCCACCTGTTGCGGTGATGGCTGCAGTTCCGACACAGGGTAAAGCTCCGCTGGCGGTGAACTTCAGTTCCGCCGGTTCGTATGATCCGGACGGCACGATCACAGCATATTCCTGGGATTTCGGCGACGGAGGCAGCTCTAATCTGGAGCACCCGTCTCATGACTACCTGACTCCCGGCGTCTATACCGCCGTGTTGATGGTGACGGACAATGGCAACGCGACCGCGAGTGCGAGTACGACGGTTACTGTCACCTCGGCCTCCGCATACCTCTATGTGCATGATCAGACGGTCACCCGCGTCAAGGCAGGAAACAAGTGGAAAGGCCGGGATCTGATCACCATTTATGATGGAGCGAATCAGCCCGCGTCCGGTGCGGTGGTGACCGCCAGCTACAGCGGGCCGAACAGCGGAACGGCAACGGGAACGACAGCCAGCAACGGAACAGTAATGCTCGAAACAGCGCCCATAGCCAATCCTGCGGGCATTTGGTGCTTCACCGTCACCAACGCCCAGAAAAGCGGCTATACGTATAATTCCGGCATCGGTGTGCCCAGCGCCTGTGAAGTGGCACCGAAAGTGAGCACGTCCATCCCATCCACGATTGATGTCAGCGTGGATCCTAATCCCTTCAATCCTTCGACGACCCTCACATACAGTATACCAGACGACGGCTTTGTCCTACTGAAAGTTTTTAATGTGAGCGGACAGGTTGTATCAGTTTTGGTGAAGGAGAAGAAAGCACCAGGGACATACTCCGTTGTCTTCAATGGTGCTCATCTGCCGAGTGGACTCTACCTCTACCGTCTTGAAGCAGACGACCAGACTTGTGTTGGCCGGATGATTCTGATCAAGTAGGCAAACAGTATGCGGGTTGGGAAGCAATTCCCAACCCGCACGATCCTATTCAAGATGGCCATAAATAACTGACTTTACGACTATAACCGATAACGAGGCATGGTTATGATATACTCCATAATTAATATTCACAACACGATAGCAAGAGCAATGAACATACGAAACAGAGTTCTCACATTGCTCATATTGACGACTCTGACATCATTGGTCGCAACACAGGACTGTTGGTCACAATCCGTAGCTGGTGGCGGGGCTCATTCTCTCGTGTTGTACCCGACTGGTGCCGTTTCTGCAACCGGACTGAACGACTGGGGGCAACTCGGCGATGGATCGACAACAAACAGAACGACACTTGTTCGGGTAACCGAGCTTAATGGCGTAACCGCCGTTTCAGCTGGTCAACATTTTTCTCTTGCCTTGAAAGAGAATGGGACTGTCTGGGCATGGGGATTGGGTGGACATGGACAACTCGGTGATGGGACCCAAACGACAAGGCTTACACCTGTTCAGGTATCTGGGTTATCAGGAGTAACAGCAATTTCCTGCGGTCAGGAGTATTCGCTCGCCTTGAAAAACGACGGGACGGTCTGGGCATGGGGATATAATGGAGAAGGCGAGCTCGGTGATGGGAGTACGGTGTGGAGAGTGACGCCCGTACAGGTTTCGGGATTAGCTGGAGTAGTTGCTATTGCAGGCGGATGGCGCCATTCTCTTGCATTGAAAGATGATGGAACAGTCTGGGCATGGGGGCTGAACACAGATGGACAACTCGGAGATGGCACCACGACAACAAAATTGTCTCCCGTACAGGTCGCTGGACTATGTGGAATAACCGCCATATCGGTTGGTTGGACTCATTCACTTGCCGTAAAAGCTGATGGGACTGTCTGGGCTTGGGGATTGAATGTGAATGGACAACTCGGCGATGGCACCACCACGACGAGACCGACACCCGTTCAAGTAACTGGGTTATCAGAAATAGTTGCCACTTCCGCAGGGAGGTATCATTCGCTGGCCAAAAGGGCTGATGGAACAGTTCGAGCGTGGGGAGTAGGTGGGGAACTCGGCGATGGAAGCACAGTGACGAGGCTGACGCCCGTCCAGGTTCTCGGGTTATCTGGAATAACTTCCATTTCCAGTGGAGCGGAGCATGGCCTTGCAATGAAAAATGATGAATCGGTCTACGCATGGGGAGCGAATTGGTTTGGACAACTCGGTGATGGAACCACAGATTGGAGGTTAACACCGTTTCAAATGATTCCTACCGTCGATGCAGGGCCCGATTTGACACTAACTTTGGGCTATGGAGATCAATCCAAGACGATCACGGCGGTCGCATCTGGCGGCACGCCCCCCTACAGCTACATGTGGTCCACGAACCAGACCACAGCTTCAATTACTGTTTCTCCTATGCTCACCACAGTCTATACTGTGACAATCACTGATGCGAGCAACCGGACGGCAACAGACAACGTGACAGTGACCGTGATTGACTGGCGTTGTGGGATTCAGAACAACAAAGTCAAGATCTGTCACAATGGTCATGAGATATGCGTCGATGCGAGTGCCGTGCCTGCACATCTCGAACATGGAGACAACCTTGGTAGCTGTCAAACACCAAAAGTTGAGTCTAACACCAATACATCTAATTTTTTCCTCTCCCAAAACTTCCCCAACCCCTTCAACCCAACCACCACGATCAGCTACAGCCTACCGGAGCGCGCCGTCGTGCAGCTTCGCGTCTATGACCTCATCGGGCGCGAAATTGCTGTGCTGGTCAATGGAGAGCGGGAGGCCGGTGTGCATACTGTGTTGTTCGACGCCCACGCACTTGATGCAGGCGTATATTTCTATCGGCTCTTTGCCGGCAATGAGGTGCTCTCGGGAGCGATGACGCTGGTGAAGTAAGAGAAGCGTCCTCAGCGAGACCAGGAATAATTGAAGGAAAGAGGAGACGGTCTTGATATTCGGAATTACAAACCGTATGTTACGGCCGTACTCCCCTTTTCTCCATACGAACCGACGAACGGTGACAGCCATGAAAACGAGGTTGTTCTACTGGGGCGCTTTCTCCTTCCTGGTCCTGTGGCTGATGAGCAGTGTGCTTTGCGCTCAGCAAGCGAAAATTGACAGTCTCCATGCCTGCTTGTCCTCCAAACAACTCCCAAGTGAAATCAGGGTTCGGTTACTCTTGGAACTTTCGGAACTCGTGAACAGGACCGATCCGGAATATTCATTTTCACTGGCGAAGCAAGCCCTACCCATCGCACGGAAAATCAGGGATGCAAGAATTGAAGCTCGGTCTCTATACCTGATGGGCTATTGCCGTCTCGTACTGAGCCAATTGAACAGTGCAACGGAACTCATCAATTCCAGCATGGCGATCAGCACAAGAATCAGGAACTATGCTGCTATGGCAGATGCTCTTCGGTGTCTTGGCTACATTGAAAAACGAAAGGGCAATCAGGATAAATACGTTACATACCTCAAACGTTCGCTGTCCGTGTGCGAACAGCACGGGTATACCAAAGGGGCGGCCCAGGTCCTGATGAATCTGGGCTTCGCAGCAATCGGAGCTGAAGCATTGGGCTACTTTGAGCGCAGCTATGAGAAATTTCATCAGCTGAACGATATTCACTCGATCCTTAGTGTGTTACACGTGCTCGGCGGGGGATACTATGATTTGCAGGAATACGAGCGCGCCGAGCAATGGTTGCTCAAAGCCCCACCGCTCATCCCTCTTGCGGGCGACGACCGACTTGTAGCGGGCTGTTATGAATTGCTCGCCATGACGCATCAGCAGCTGGGAAAAATCCAGACTGCGCGGACCTATTTCTCGAACGCTGTGGATCATGCACGCTTGTCGGATGACCGGAATCTATTCGCCGAATGTCTACAGAAAGCGGGTGTCGTAGAATACGACGCCGGCTTTCAAGTGATCGCTCTCAGATATTTCTCTGAGGCAAGAGAGGTATTCAGCCTTCTGAACGATTCCGCCCGGCTGTGCGAATTACTTGTAAATGTGGCGAATTGTCATGAACGCCTCGGGAAAAATGATTCCGCCATTTCGAACTATAAGAAGGGACAGAGCATAGCGAGCAGTATCGGACATATCCCTGCTCTTCTCGGAGCCCTGGAGGGTATGAGTCTCGTATACAAAAACCTGGGTGCCGCTGAAAAAGCACATGAAATGGACAAGCAGCGCCTGACGATCTATGAGAATTCTGGCGAAAGCTCGGAATGGAGTGCAAGGCAAATCGCGGGGATATATCATGACTTCGGTTTGTACTTTGAGCTCCGCGGAAGCAATGATGAAGCACACCGGCACTATGAACGCGCCTTGAAAGTGCTCTCGGATGCGAAGATAAAGGATGGTATGGCACAGCTCTATTCAAGTATCGGCGGTCTTTATGAAAAGACCGGCAATCCAAGAGCTGCACTGGAAGCATACAGCACTGGCCTCGCCATTGCCGAGAATACCGGTGAGTTTGCTTCACAGGTCACACACCTCACCAATATCGGTTTGCTCCATCTGGGAGAGGATCGGCTGGATGAATGTTTGAAATATCTGAAGAGGAGCATCGACTTGAATTCCATGCTTGGTAATCCAAAGGGCTTTGTCTATGCTTATGTCAATATGGGACTCGCGTACAGACGGCTCGGGAAATTGGACCTTGCGATGGATTATTATCTGCGTGGCCTGGATCAGGCACGTTCCGTCGGGGAGCAATATGCTCTTGCCTGGGCTCTCCACCGCGTCGCGGAATGTTACCTGTCACTCGAAGATTACCACCGTGCCATCAAGCATATCGAAGAATGTCGCAGCATCGTAGAGAACAGATTTGACCGTAGTTGGCTTGCCGAAGTGCTGGGTACAGCCGCCTTGGCATATCGGCATCTACATGAATTTGACAAGGCACAGCAGTATGTCCAACGCAGTCTGGAGATTCATAAGATGATCGGGAGCACGGAGGGTATCGGAAAGGATAACTTCATCATCGGATTGATTCACGCGCAGCGACGGCAGTTCGACGAGGCGCTACCCTACTTCGATGCGGCTGAAAAGTTGGGGGCGCAGACGACTCAATATGCGAGTGTTGCGGAGGCTCGTTTGAACATCGGTTTGTGTCATCTTGCACGCCACCGCTATGAGCAGGCTCGGGATCATTTGATGCAAGCTCTCTCCATGGCTGAGTTATGCAATCGGATTGAAGTCAAGCGAGATGCATGCAAGGGGCTGAGTGACGCCGCACACGCGAACGGTGATCATGTCGCAGCCTTCAAATATCACGTGCGTTTTACAGCATTGAGGGATTCGGTTCTCAGAGAGCAAAATCGACAGAGTATCAACGAGATTACGGCACGTTACGAATTTGATTTGAAGAATCAGAGGATTACGATACTTGAGCAAGAACAGTCCCTACAGAAGTCCGAGCTAGCCAGACAAGCAGAGTCGCTTCGCCTTAAGGCGCTTGAGATGGAGCGCATGCGTCAGCGTAACCAGCTGATCACACGGCAACACGAACTTGATCTTCTGCAACTCGAAAAACAGCGCCAAGACCATCTATTGACAACTACACAGCTCGATCTGGAACGTGAAACCAGAGTTCGGAGGGAAAAAGATGTCATCCTCATTTCGAATGAGAGATCATATAACGCATCGCTAGCTCATTCTGCCAGACAGGTAAAGAACATGCTCCTGATACTTCTTCTGCTGCTCCTCGTCATCTCCTACCTCACCTTCAAACGCATACGTGCGAAAAAAGTGGAAGCCGCGCTGCGTGCCGAAGCGGCGGAAGTCCGCGAGTTGGCCGCACGCACCGAGCTGGAGCGTAAGGAAAGTGAATTTCAGAAACTGTATACCAGCAGACTGATCGAAATCGAGGAACAGGAGAGACGGAGACTCGCCGGCGAATTGCACGACGGCCTCGGACAGGAATTGCTCGTCATTGAAAACCAGGCCGAGCTTGCACTGATCGATTATAACGTCCTTTCGGCCCGCGAGAGCCTGGCCAGCATTGCTGAACGAGCCAAGAACGTCATCGTGGAGGTGCGTCGGGTTTCACGGAACCTGCGTCCTGTACAGCTCGAACGCGCCGGACTCACCGAAACAGTGAGAGACACCCTGCACCGCATTGAAGCATCGACAGGGCTGCATATACAAACCGATATAGAGAACATGGACGGCTGCTTTTCCCAGGACAAGGAAATTCATCTCTTCCGCATCGTCCAGGAAAGCATCAGCAACATCCTCAGCCACTCGCATGCGGATGCGGCATCCGTCAGCGTTTCGCGAAATGATGCGGACGTGCATATCCGAATCGAGGACAATGGCATCGGCTTCGATGTGTCGGCATTGACGATACGGCAGGATTCAGAACGTGGCTTCGGACTTCACGGAATGAGAGAGCGGGTGGCGATGCTCGGCGGCACTATAGCAATCGTAAGCAACCCGGGACAAGGCACAACAATTGACGTGCGCATCCCACTGCCTGTTGATACTGAGCGTATGTACGAGGCGCAGGAGGTAACGTGAAAACCATGCCTGAAACCATCACTGTGGTGATCGCCGATGATCATCCGGTATTCCGCAAAGGTCTTTACGATGCAATGATACGAAATATGTCATACAAGATCGTTGGAGAAGCAGCAGACGGCAAAGAGGCGTACCGCCTGATTAAAAAACTTCTGCCGACGCTCGCAATCCTTGATATCGAAATGCCGGGGCTGAACGGACTCGATGTCGCCCGACGCATCAATGATGAGAATCTACCTGTTCGTGTAATAATCCTGAGCATGTATGATGAGCAGGCTCTTTTCAACAAAGCCATCGATGCCGGCGTGAAGGGTTATATCCTGAAGGAATCGGCGGTGGGTGACCTCCTCGCTGGTCTCTCGGTCGTGGCTGAAGGGAAGTACTACTTCAGTCCTACTCTTACGAGTTTTCTTGTGAGAAGAAATCTCGCGCAACAAAGCTCTGAGAAACCAACAAGAATTGCGGCGAACCTTACCCCGACGGAGCAGGAGATCCTGCATTTGATATCCGAATCATTATCCAGCCGTGAAATCGCAGAGCGGCTGTATGTCTCCCTTCGCACCATCGAAACACATCGCTACAACATAAGCCACAAACTCGGGCTAAATGGGAGTTACGCGCTGCTCCGTTTTGCACTTGGTCATAAAGACGAACTCTGACGATTGCGTTATCCCATGAACAACGCGCGTGCTGTGCGTCGACGGCTTCGATTCCTCATTTCATACGCCGCTCGATCTCCTGTCCGAGCATCACCACCAGGCCGGTTGCCACGCCGATACCGCCGAGGATAATGGCGGCAAGCGCGAGCAGACCGAGGCCGATGGGATTGCCGTCCGATGGACCGAACTGTATGTACAGCAGCAACGGGAGACAGCCGCCGAGACCGACAACGATGCTCCAGAGCAGGATTTTCAGACCGATGGATTGTTGTCGCACGGAAGCGTTGTCCTTGCTCATGCCGCTTCCCTCCTTTCGCGGAGGCGAACAACAAACCATCCTGCCACAGCGCCGACACCAGCCGTCAGCAAGCCCAGTAACGCTGCGATGATCAGTTCGAACGGCCAGAGATTATGGGACGTGGGATCCATGATGGCCTCGACGATGACGCGGAGCAGAACCAGAAATGGTAACGCGGACCCAATGAGAAGCACACTGCTCAGCCAGAATGCTTTGCGCAACGTCACGAGCAGCATGGCGGCGAAAGCGGCAACAAGCAATCCCGGCGCTATGAGCGTCGTGGGAAGTGAGACCTGACTGTACGGGACGACCCAATACGGTAAGCCCGAGGAGAGCACAGACAGCGCGAAAGCCGCGATCCTCCATGTTGTATCGGATAGCTTCATGTCAGTGTTGGTATAAAGTGAAGAGTGAAGAGCGCACACCCTGTCATGCACTTTGAAAGGACCCGCCGTTTTGGCGGGTCCTTTCCGGTTGTCATGTGTCGGGATTGAAGGATTTCATCGAGACGCTGTCCGTTGAAACGTCTTTCCGGAATCCGACTATTTATCGCAGGTCTGTGTCACAACGATGGAGATGCGGCGGTTGAGTTTGCGAATGGCTTCGATTTGCGCGGCCGTCATCTTTCTCAAGGTCTTGCCGGTGGGTTCCTTTACCTTGGGCTGGCTGGATCCGTAACCGGCAGTCTGCGCAATAACCTCTGGCTTGATGCCGCGCTCGATCAGCCACGCGCGCACACGATTGGCGCGCATCTCCGACAGTTCCTGATTGCGTGTGGGATTGCCTTCGGAAGAGGCGTGGCCCTCGATGCGAATCCGCAAGCCTTCGCATTGCCGTACGAACGCGAGCAGCGTATCGAGGTTGGCGGCGGTCTGCGGAAATTCGTAGTTGAACTCATCGGTGTTCACGATGAAAAAGATATCCGGGAAGTCCACTCTTGTACCCACCTTCGGCGCGGCGGGACAACCGTTGCGCCCCTCTTCTTCGCTCTTCACGCCGCGGATCAACGGACAGTCGTCCTCGCTGTCGATGATGGTGTCGCCGTCGGTATCGGGATTGAGAGGATCGGTGCGATAGCGATCACTGAGTTCCTCACCGTCCTTGAGGCGATCTTTGTCGGTATCCGGATCGAGGGGATTCGTCTTGTGTTTGAGCACTTCATCACCATCGCTCAGGCGGTCGTTGTCCGAATCCACTTCCTTCGGATTGGTTTTATAGCGCTGCACCTCATCACCGTCGCGCAGGCCATCCCCGTCGCTGTCCGCGAGCATGGGATTGGTGTTGGTGGTGTTCACCTCTTCACCGTCGGTCAGTCCGTCGGCGTCCGTGTCCCGCGCGGCCGGATCGGTTTTGAACTTCCTGATCTCCTCCCCATCGGGGAGACCATCCTCATCCGTGTCCACCCTGATGGGATCGGTTTTGTGATCCCGCACCTCATCTCCGTCCAGCAGACCGTCGCCGTCACTGTCCGCCGTCATGGGATCGGATTTTCTGGCGATTTCCTCGCCGTCGTTGAGGCCGTCGCTGTCCGTGTCCGGTTTGATGGGTGACGTGTTGTGCAGTTTGATTTCATCGAAATCCGTAAGATTGTCGCCGTCCGAATCCGCTTTCTTCGGATCCGTGGTATAGATTCGCACCTCTTCGTAATCGTTGAGTCCGTCCCCATCCGTGTCAGGATTTTTGGGATCCGTGCCAATGCGCTCCTCTTCCTCATCGTTGAGGCCATCCTTATCCGTGTCGCGGGTGCCGAAGAGATAATAGGATAAGCCGATGCCGAAGGTCAGGAAGGCATCATCGCTGCTGCCCTCCTCCAAGACGTCGTCGAAGAAATCCGTCCCCGTCAGGCGCATCGTCGCTCTGCCGTTGAGCACGAGATTGCTGGTCAGGTAGGATTCGAAGCCGAAGCCGAGAGGTATCGACAACTGCCTGGCTTCGTACTTGTCGTTCGCGATATTGGGCAACTTCTCGTTGGAGTAGATGTTTGCCGCATTCCATTCGAGCATGCCGACTCCTCCGAAGATGAAGGGAACGACACGCTGCGACGGGAACGCATTGATGGAGAGCACGAGATCGTAGGTGGAGAAGCGTAACGCGTTTTTCTCCTCGATCAGGGCGCTCGTACCGGGGTACAGCCCTCCCAGGGTATTGCCCGGTCCGAAGTATTCCGGACGTTCCCGAATAATGGTGTTGTCAATTTTATAGCGCGCCTGCCCGAAACCCACGACGGCATGCAGCGACAGATACGGAATGATGTTATAACGCGCAAACCCATCACCGGCGAGCCAGAATTGGTTATCGGTGAATTCTCCCCAGTATTTCACGCCTCCTCCCTCGAATCCGAACGCCACATGGCCGCCTGCGACCTGTGCGTTTGACATGCCGGTGGCCAAGAGCAGCATGAGCAGCATGAGACGAACTGCTTTGTGTGCCATGACATCCTCTCTATTGTTACGATTATTGATGCTGTTATCTGTAGAACCTCTTCTTCGCGAGGCGCTCTGCCAATTGCGCGGGTTCACCCGTCCTTAATATGGATATCGTCGGAAAAACGACAACTGTGCGCATGGGAATTGAACATGCATGGAACGAATATATCCGTTGGTGCTGAATTGTTTGCTGTTGCGCACTATTTACTGGAATTTCACGAGAAATCAAACTATGATGCACCATTTTTTTCCGACCGGCGGTACGACTCCGTATCGGCGGACTACGATGGTAGCGCATCCGCACACTCTGGAGAATCCGCTATATTGTCGTACATCTCCTGCGAGAGAGTCCGTCCTATCTTACGAATGTCGCATCCAACTCCGGAAAGCAATCCATGGCCAATCGCAATCGTTCAGGCGTATGTCGCGCGAGTGTGCTCCAGTGCGCGATGTTCGTCGCTCTGATTCTCGTATCTGCAACGCTGGGACTTCCTGCCCAGGAAATCCGCTACACGGAGTATGTGAATCCCTTCATCGGCACCGACCGCATGGGGCATACGTTTCCCGGTGCGGTCGCTCCGTTCGGTTTCGTGCAATTGAGTCCGGATACGGACACGATCAGCTACGAGAAAGACGGTGCGTACAATCCGCGCGTGTACGAATATTGCGCGGGGTATCAGTACCGCGATTCCACCATCGTGGGTTTCAGTCATACGCATTTCAGCGGAACGGGACGTGCCGATCTGGGCGATTTCCTCATCATGCCCACCACCGGCGAAGTGCAACTCAATCCCGGCATCGCCCAAAATCCCGACGGCGGCTACCGCTCACGTTTCTCGCACGACACTGAAAGCGCCGGCCCCGGATACTATCGTGTGCGGCTCGACGACTACGCCATCGTCGCCGAGCTCACCGCGACAGAGCGCGTCGGCTTCCATCGCTACACCTTCGAGCGCGGCGGTGCGGCAAACATCATACTGGATTTGATGCACGGCATATACAACACTCCTGAAAAAAACGTGTGGACCTTCGTGCGCGTCGAAAACGAACGGCTGATCACCGGTTACCGGATGACCAGCGGCTGGGCGCGTACACGTGTGCTGTACTTCGCGATGGAATTCGATACACCGTTCAGCGCGTACGGACACAGGAAATACGACACGGGAATCTACCGGGGCTTTTACAGAAAATTCGACGAGTCGAAGAATTTTCCGGAAATGGCGGGCCGGCAGCTTCGTGCATACTTTTCCTTCGATACGCGCGAAGGCGAGACGGTTCAGATCAAATTCGCGCTCTCGGCGGTGAGCACCGAAGGCGCGCTGAACAACCTCCGGACGGAAACACCTGATTGGGACTTTTCGAAAACCCGGGCCGCGACATCGGAGCAATGGAACAGAGAGCTCGCCCGCGTCCACGCCGACTTCCTCTCCGATGACGATCGCACCGTCTTCTACACCGCGCTGTATCACAGTTTCATCAGTCCATCGCTGTACGAAGACGTCGACGGATCCTATCGTGGTCTCGATCAGAGCATTCACCGTTCGGAGGGCTTCACGAATTACAGCACGTTTTCCTTGTGGGACACGTACCGCGCGCTGCATCCCCTGTTCACACTCCTGCAGCCAACGCGGACGAACGACATGATTGAATCCATGCTCGCGCATCAGCAACAAAGCGTGCACGGCATGCTCCCGGTATGGTCGCATCACGCGAATGAGAACTGGTGCATGATCGGCTATCACGCTGTGTCCGTGATCGCCGACGCGGCCGTGAAAGGAGTGTACACCGGCGATCTCAAGCGCGCACTCGATGCCTGCGTCGCCACCGCGACCTATGGTCCCTACGACGGCATTGCCGAGTACATGCAACGCGGATATGTACCCCAGGAGCGGAGCCGCAACTCGGTCAGCATGACGCTGGAATACGCCTACGACGACTGGGCCATCTCGCGGCTCGCCGCGCTTGCCGGAAACAGCGACGCTGAGGATACCTTCCGCCGCCGATCCGGGTTCTGGCGGCACTGCTACGACCCCTCCATCGGATTCATGCGTCCGAAAAGCGCGGACGGTGTATGGATGCGCGATTTCGACCCGCTCGGCACGCACGGGCAGGGCTTCATCGAAGGAAACGCCTGGAATTACGGCCTGTACGTTCCGCATGACGTCGAGGGATTGATTGCGCGCATGGGTGGGCAGACGCGCTTCACCGCTTTCCTCGACTCACTGTTCGTGATGCACCTCGACGACCGGCACTTCGAACACACGGAAGACATCACGCGCGACGGCATCATCGGCAGCTATGTGCACGGCAACGAGCCGGGACATCACATCCCCTATCTGTACAATTGGACTGCGTCGCCATGGAAAACGGAGACGACAGTCCGCATGATCCTGGACAGCATGTACGCCAACAGGCCGGACGGACTGTGCGGCAACGACGACTGCGGACAGATGAGCGCCTGGTACATTTTCAGCGCACTGGGCTTCTACCCTGTCGCTCCCGGATCCGACCGGTATTATTTCGGGAGTCCCCTCGTGCGTAGCGCCCGCATTCATTTCGAGAACGGAAACATGCTCACCATCACCGCCTCACAACAGAAACGCGAGAACGTCCATGTACGCGATATCATTCTCAACGGACGCTCCCTCGGTCGGCGCTATATCACACATGCCGAGCTGACTGAAGGCGGGGAGTTGGAGTTCGTAATGGGAAACGCAGAATTCGGAACACAGAATTCGCAGAATAAACAGAACACGCAGAAATAATGGTGAAAAGGTAAAAAAGTAAAAAGGTGAAAAGGTTCCAGCCCGTAGGGCGACACCTCCCGTAACCCCATACGTAAGTATGGGGGCCACGCATCCTCCCTAGCACCTCAACTCCCAGCCCGCAGGGCGGCACATGGAAAAGTGAAGAGTGAAGGGTGAAGAGCCCGAAGGGCGACACTTCCCGCAACCCCATACGTAAGTATGGGGGCCACGCACCCTCCCTACCACCTCAACTCCCAGCCCGCAGGGCGACACATGGAAAAGTGAAGAGTGAAGGGTGAAGAGTGAAGAGCCCGCAGAGCGACACTTCCCGTAACCCCATACGTAAGTATGGGGGCCACGCACACTCCCTACTACCTCGACTCCCAGCCCGCAGGGCGGCACATGGAAAAGTGAAGAGTGAAGGGTGAAGAGTGAAGAGCCCGCAGAGCGACACTTCCCGTAACCCCATACGTAAGTATGGGGGCCACGCACACTCCCTACTACCTCGACTCCCAGCCCGCAGGGCGGCACTTCCCGTAACCCCATACGTAAGTATGAGGGCCACGCACCTCCCTACCACCTCGACTCCCAGCCCGCAGGGCGACACTTCCCGTAACCCCATACGTAAGTATGGGGGCCACGCATCCTCCCTAGCACCTCAACTCCCAGCCCGCAGGGCGACACTTCCCGTGACCCCATAAGTAAGTGTGAGTTCCGCAGGTTGATACTTCCTCGTCCCATGTGAACAGTGAGAATGCGATACCGATTCTTCGGTGCCGTGCATAATCTCTTTGATCGTGGTTCTGGTGTTGTCTTCCGCCGCGTCCATTTCTCATACATAATATTTGCTTTTATAATATTTCCGGTACATATTGGGGGGTTGTTCATACGTACATATCCCTGAACACCCGCCGAGGAGGCAGTATGGCCTTCGAGGCAGTTGGTGAAGCGATACACCGGATCATGCAACAGTACGTGTTGCTGAATGTGGCAAAGTCACCCTCTATTTCTTACGCGGAGAAGAACAATATGAGAAGATATATACGAAGATCAGGTCTTTTGCTGATGTCGGCGGTGCTGCTCCTCGCGGCCCTGTTGCCAGTCGGATCAGCGTTCGCGCAGCGGCGAGGCGTACCCTCGTTACCTGTGTACACTCCCTCGCAGGCGCCGTATGCACGGGCAGCCAGAGGAGCCATGATTTCTCCCCTCAACAGTACGGGGGCGGTTTCGGGTCCCGGTATGCAATCACAGCATGCCATAGCAGCATTCAGCGTTACGAATACCAACGACGCCGGCGCCGGCAGTCTGCGGCAGGCGATTCTTGACGCGAACGCCGCGGCGGGATCGGACATTATCACGTTTACCGTCACCGGCACGATCACACTCACCAGTGGAGAGCTGACAATTAGCGGCGACCTGACAATCAGCGGACCGGGTGCCGGACAACTCACCGTAAGCGGAGGCAACAGCAGCCGTGTGTTTGTTGTCCATGGCGGCTCGACGGTCACAATGAGCGGGCTTACCATCGCCGAAGGCAATGTGGCAGCGTTCGGTGGAGGGATTCTCAGCAGCGCGAATCTTACAATCGACAAATGCGTCATCACCGGTAATACCGCCTCAGGATTCAATTCGGGTGGCGGCATTTTTTCTGACGGTACCCTCACCATTACGAATTCATTGATCACGGGAAATTCCTGCGATTTCGGCGCGGGTCTGGCTCAGTACGCTCCCGGCACCGCGACGCTCACGAACACCACGGTTACCGCCAATTCTGGTATCACCGGCGGGACAGGCGTAGGATTGCTTTCGGGATTCAGCGGAGCACTGATCAATCTCAATAATTGCACCATCGCGAATAACACCTTTGCCGGTGCCGCCGCCGGCGGGCTTTTCGTCGGTGGAGGCGGGGCGAATGCGACGTACAGGAACACCATTTTCGCCGGAAATACCGCTCCGAATCTCGCCAACGGAGGTGGTACACTCACATCCCTTGGCCACAACATCGCCGACGACGGCACCGGACTGCTCATCGCACCCGGCGATCAGCCATTTACCGATCCGATGCTTGCGCCTCTTGGCAGCTATGGCGGCCCCACGCAGGTGCATCCGCCGATGTTCGGCAGCCCCGCGATCGATGCCGGCAACAATACGGGCGTCGCGGCTTTCGACCAGCGCGGAGTTACCCGTGTCGCGGACGCAAATTGCGACGGAAACGCCATCGTGGATATCGGTGCTGTGGAACTTCAGCAGTACGTCGTCACCAATCCCGGTGATGGCGGCCCCGGCAGTCTTCGCGATGCGCTCGTGGCCAACAACAGCCAGGGATTCGGTGTCGTGTGTTTCAGCATCGGCATCAGCGGTACATCTCATTCGCTCACTCCCGCGACGATGTATTCCCCGATTACACGTCCGGTGTATCTGGACGCTTGGTCGCAGGGCGGCAGCAGTTATAACGGCCCCCCACTGATAGAGATCAACGGCAGCAGTGTCACCAACGGCTTCGGTTTCGCCGTACTGAACACGAAATACAGCATTATTCGTGGCTTCACCATTAACCGTTTCACGGGCACCAACAACGGCGCGGCGATTATTCTGTTCGGACCGGGCAGCGACAGGAACTGGGTGTACGGCAACCGGCTTGGGACCGATCCCGCAGGAAACGCGGCGCTCGGAAGTTCCATGGTCGGTGTGTTCCTGTTCGATGGCGCCAACAACAACATTATCGGCAGCAACGCCGACGGGGTCAACGACGCCGCGGAAAGAAATCTCATTTCCGGTAATTCGCGCCAGGGCATCATGTTATGGGGCTTCACGAACCTCGCCAACGACAACAAAATCTATGGCAACATCATCGGTATGAATGCGACCGGCTCCTCGGCGCTGCCCAACGGCACGGGTGTGTATCTTCAGGACGGCAGTTCCAGAAATCAGATCGGCGGGAATGATCCGGCAATGGCGAACACCATTTCCGGAAACAGCCTGCAGGGAGTCCGCATTACGCACTCCACCAGCGACAGCAACGCTATCGTCCGCAACATCATTTCCAACAATGGCAATGCCGGCGTCGCCGTGTCAGATGGGACCGGGAACCGGATCAACGGCAACAGCATAGTGGGCAACGCAGCTCTCGGCATCGACCTCGATTTAAACGGAATCACGTTGAATGATCCGGGCGATGGTGACTCGGGTGGAAACGACAGACAAAACTTCCCGATTCTCACCAGCGTGATCGATAATGCTGGTACCACAACGGTCAGCGGAACGCTGAACAGCACGCCTTCGACGACATTCCTCGTTGAGGTCTTTTCGCAGCCCGCATGCGACCCCTCCGGACACGGCGAAGGCGCCACGCTCGTGCAATCACTCCCGGTCACTACCGACGGCAGTGGAAACGCGGTGTTCAGTTTCGCCCTCGCCACCGCGACAGCTCCCGGCACGATGTTCACCGCCACCGCTACGAATCCGGCAGGAAGCACATCGGAGTTTTCCGCCTGCCGCCGCGTCAACCACCCGCCGGTGGCTGTTGCCGGCCCCGATCAGGTTCTCGAGTGCGTGTCCGGAGCCGGCACAATCGCTGTGCTCGATGGCAGCGGCTCATCCGATGCGGACGGCGATGCGCTTACCTACACCTGGCGTGAGAACAATGTCGTGATCGCCGGGCCCAGCAATTCACCCACATCACCGGTGTTGTTCCAGCTTGGAACGCATATCGTCGAACTCACCGTCTCTGATCCGGATGGACAGATCGGGCTCGACACCGTGGTTATTCGCATTCGCGACACCACACCGCCGGTCATCACCGCCCCGGCAGCGGTCATCGCAAGCAACGATCTCAACGTTTGCGGTCGCGCGCTTGCAAACACGCCGCTCGGCGCTCCCGTCGCTTCCGACATTTGCGGCAGCGTCACCATCACGAACAACGCCCCATCGCTCTTCCCGGTCGGCACCACGACTGTCACCTGGAGGGCCACGGACGGCTCCGGGAACACGGCGACCGCCACACAGCTCGTGACCATCAACGACACGCAGCAGCCCAACATCACGGCTCCTGCCGCGCTGGTGCTCGCCAACGACCCTGGCCTCTGCGGAAAGAACAGGTCCAGCTTCTCGCTCGGAACGCCCACCGTATCCGACAATTGTCCCGGTGTGACCTTCTCCAACAACGCGCCTGTCTTCTTCCCGAGAGGACTGACCGTTGTGACCTGGACCGCGCTGGATGCGCATGGCAACACGCGCACCGCAACGCAGAACGTCACCATCAACGACACGCAGCCCCCGACGATTTCCACGCTGCCGCCGGTGACCGCGAACAACGATCCCAACATCTGCGGACGTGCACGCGCCAATACCGCGCTCGGCACACCCACAGCGGCGGATAACTGCGTCACAGTAACCATCACCAACAATGCACCGGTGACCTTCCCTGTCGGCAATACCACAGTGACCTGGACGGCGACCGACGGTTCCGGCAACACCGCGACGTCGACCCAGCTTGTCACCATCATCGACGCGCAGCCGCCGACCATCACCGCGCCCGCGGCGGTGAACCTCGTCAACGATCCCGGCCAATGCGGCCGCGCGAAGACGAATATCGCGCTGGGCAATCCCACCACGGCGGACAATTGCGGCGTCACGTCCGTGACGAATAACGCGCCCAACTTCTTCCCGGTCGGTACCACGATAGTGACATGGACCGCGCAGGACGCACGGGGCAACACCGCCACCGCAAATCAGACCGTGATCATTCGCGACACCGAGAAGCCGACCATTTTCGCACCGGCAGCCGTCACGGTAGATGCGAACGCCACGCTGTGCGGACGCAGCTCTCCTTTCGCTCTCGGTACGGCAACGGCCAGCGACAATTGCGTGATCGTAACGATCACCAACAATGCGCCGGCGTTCTGGCCCGTGGGTATCACCATCGTAACCTGGACCGCTACGGATCAGTACGGCAACTTTAATACGGCCACGCAGCAGGTGACCGTACGGGACGTCACGCCACCGGTGGTCACGCCGTTCCTCTATCCGCAGTATCTCTTCCCTGTGGATCGCACGATGCGCACCATCACCGCCAGCATCAATCTCACGGATAACTGTCCGGGCAGCACTTTTACGTTGCACTCGATCACGAGCAACGAAGCTGATGCCGGAACAGGCCCTGGTGATCTGCCCGGCGACATCTCCGCCGTGATCGGACAGGCCACAACGCAGTTCGCCTTGCGGGCGGAGCGTTCGCCCACTGGTTTCGGACGCACCTACACCGTGCGTTATACGGCCAAGGATGCGAGCAACAATACGTCCATGGCGACACGATACGTGTACGTGGCCTGGAATTTCCTGAAGGATGAAGAAGTGGTGTTCTCAGACGAAGCGGTGGTCCCGGCCTCACCTTCCCTGGAGCAGAACTATCCCAATCCCTTCTCCGGAAGCACCAGTCTCGTGTTCCGCCTTCCGTCGGAGCAAAGCATCACGCTGACGGTGCACGACGCCCTCGGTCGTGAAGTCTCGCGCCTGGCAGAGGGTCTGTACAATCCGGGTTCCCATGCCGTGATTTTCCAGGCAAACGACCTACCGGACGGAGTGTACTTCGCACGTCTTGTCGTCGGATCGCAGGTGATTCAGAACAAGATGTTGCTCGTGCGCGAGTAATTCTAAACGACCTCAAGATCCTTTTCTTTACACAGCAACGGCGGCCGCAAGGTCGCCGTTGCTGTTACAAAATGGACTGCGGAAGTTCTCCGCTTATTGCATCTTTCGCTGCCGTCCTTCAAGGTCCCCCGCAATAAAAAAAGACCACCCCGTCCCGGAGTGGCCTGAAAGTGCGAAGTCGTAGCTCAGGGTTTGTTTACCCGTATCGGGAAAGTCACAGAGGGATAGAGGCTTTGATCGTATGTGAGGTTGCTCCCCGTGACGTTCGTGATACTCAAATCCACATAGGCCACATTCTTGTTCAGCGAAGAGGTAGAGAGCATGACATAACCGTTCACATCCGTCGTGGCGGAAGAAGTTCCGGATGCGCCTCCCGACCAGGAAAGCGTGACAGTCGCATAGGGGATACCGTTGCCATTCGCGTCTTTTATCGTGACCGCAAGCCGGGCGGTCCAGTTGTTGCGAACCGATACCGTGCTTGGCACCGCCGAAGCAACTCCGACGCTTGTGGCTGACACCAGCGTCGCGGACACCGAGTTGGAATAGCCGGACGCTCCGATAGTGTTGAACGCAAATACTCTGAACCAATACGTCGAATTCGTCGTAAGCCCCGTCACTGAACAACTCTGCGTATTCTGGCCCAACTGCACGATGGTCGGATTGGTGAAGCTGCTGTTGTCCGCATACTCGACTTTGAATCCGTCTTCGTTCGAGGAATTATCCTGCCAGGTGAGATTGACCGATGTTGGAGAGCCGACTGTTGCTGACAGATTTGACGGCGCGTTGGGAGCCGTCGGGGTGCTGCTAGACCCCAGCAGACTATACACAAGTAAATTCGGTGTGCCACTCGGAATACTTGACAGTACCCCGCTGGTCGATGTGCTGCTAATCGCGGATACTACTGTGGCTGGGGGCGCCGAGGGATTATTCTGTAAATACAATGCCGCCACACCCGCCACATGTGGTGATGCCATGGAAGTACCGGACATCGTAGTGTAGGACGTGGTCGAACTTTTATAGGCAGAATAGATACTCGAGCCCGGAGCGAAAACGTCGACGCAACTCCCATAGTTGGAGAACGAAGATCGGGCATCGGTATTGGTCGTAGAACCTACCGTGATGGCCTCTGGTACACGGGCAGGTGAGTAGTTGCATGCGAGCGCATTATCATTACCCGCTGCAACAGCAAACGTTACGCCATCCGCAATCGCCGCTTGTACTGCCTGGTCGAGGGAAATGGAGGGTCCCCCACCGAGAGACATGTTGGCAACGGCGGGTGCTGTCCCGCTATGGTGCGATGCCACCCAATCGACACCATCTATCACGCCGGATGTCGTTCCGGATCCTCTCCGGTCCAGCACACGCACGGAAATGAGATTGACAGCTTTGGCTACACCCACGGTCGATCCGCCGACCGTACCAGCCACATGCGTGCCATGACCGTTAAGATCTGCACCGTTGCTGCCAAATGCATCATATCCAAAAGTTGCGCGTGTCGGGTTCCCGAATTCGACATGACCGTAAAGTATACCCGTGTCGATGATGTACACCGTAACACCCGTTCCTGTGGACAGGTATTCATATCCCAGACTCAATGGAAGAGCCCTTTGATCGATGCGGTCCAGACCCCAGAGTGCACTCGTCACAGGCTGAACGGTATTGATTGACATGATGCCATCGGCTTCAATGTAATCCACGTTCGGATTGCGTCGAATCCCTTCCAACGCCTGCGGAGGGATGGTCGCGCAGAAGCCTCGGATGGAATGCTGATAGCGGTAGTGGATTTGGGCACCCTTGCCGCGGGTCACTTCGTCAATCAGGGCGTCGACATTGCGCACATCCCTCTTAAAGACGACGATGTAGCGGTCCTTGAGATCGAAATCTTCACTGCCCTGCTCCGTCGCGGCTTTGCGCACTGCGTTATCGGCTGGATCGGGACCAGAGGGCTGATCGCTGCAGGCCGCGAAGATCAGTACGCCGGCGAGCAGCATGAGATGGAAGCGTTTCATGGTATGTCTCCTGAATGCTGGTGAAATCTATGCTATACGTCCCTGCGCGATAACCGCGTAAGGGAAACGGTACACAGCGATGGTAGCATCAGTGATACCAGGACCGTCGGAGAGAACATTCCGTCAATACGTGACAGGATGAGATGCCGCAGCGAATACCTGAAACAACGCATCCGCATGACGAAAACTTCGTAGCACGAGGTACATTTTTGCAGATCATAATATCTTCAACACACAACGGTACTGTTTTTTTCGGTGAATGTCAAGTGATATAAATCTGTGGATGATGGGATGTGTGGCTGTCTCGGCCTGCTGAGGATCGGCTTGCCAACGGCGAAGTCAGCCGGCGCGGGTATTTCCTCTGGAATTCCCCGAGGAGTGACTGACCGCCGTCAGATCGTCTGCAGCGAGAAGCTGTGTACGGTGATCTCCACGAGCAACGGAAAACCTCTGGCGACGCCCGCCCGGGTTCGAGGGGTAACACGCCGGAGCGAGGGGTAGTCGTGGCCATCGAAGCGTGCATGCTCGATAACCGTGTTCGCGGCGGTCGCGAGCGGAGTAACCACGTCGGCGTTGTAATTGTGCTGCCGCAGCAGTCCGGTTTCATTGTCAAAAAAGAGTACCTGTTCGCGACTGTGCGTCGGGATATGCTCAGGGAAGTACGCGGACAATACGCCGTCCGCTTTCTCCGTCCATACGATGTCATCGTTCAGCAACAGCCGCGGGAACGTGAGGTAATTCCAGAACGCGTAGTTCGCGAAGTACGCCATGTCCAGATCGTCCCAGTACAGCAATCTGCGCTTGTAGGGAAAGTACGCACGTGCGCCGGTTCTTCGTGCCAACGGAGTACCTTGTGCATCCTCCAGGGCAACATCATGCGAATACAGCACACCGCTGACCAGCGGGCTCTTCCCGATCGGCGTGATACGTGAAACGGGCTTGGCGACTTCCATTATAATGCGGGCGTGTCGCAGAGGCGGTCTCCGCTTCAGCGTGAACAGCAGACCGGCAGCGGATATCTCGGCTTCGACGGTGGTCGCTTTTCGCCAGCGCTCTTCTCCCCCATAGGCATCGAGGGCACGCCGCGCGGTCGGACTCAGAGTCATGCGACCACCGGAGCCACTTTGTTGATTATATACACGGCGAGAAACACCTCGAAGAGACTGAGCGGGACAGCGATGGGCAGTATCCCGAAAGGCAGCACCCCGAGGTTGCCGATCACCAGCCACATACACACGAAGCCGAACAGCCAGGAAAGCAATGCAGTATGCACCATCGTGAACTTCCTGCTCAACACATAGATGCTTATCGCAAAGCACAGCGACCACATCCCCCACACCGCACCGTTCAGCGCTTCCTCGGGAAAGGCCTGGCCGCGAGCGGTGAAATGCGCCACCCAGTACTCGCGGAGGAGAAATGAATTACGAACGAATTCCGAAATACTTATCCATAGTGTCGTAGCCGCAATCGCCAGAAATGCTCTTTTCATTGTCAACTCCCGATTCTGCAGGTGCGTCGTGTGGTTTTGAGTATCATGGTGATCATCACCGATCCGACTTTCGCCGGACCTACGGTCGCGACGTGGGCAAAGGACCGGTCGAGCAACATTCAGCGAGCGGACCTCTTTGTCCGGGTTTTCCGTGATGACACGGAGACGGGATAGATGTCTTGACCACTCCTCCGATAGCCGAGATAGTCGTCATCGTGAACAATCAATTTGATCCCGTACGCGCGTTCGATCTTGTCGCACGCCTCGGCGTGAATGGTCGGCGCTTTTCTGGAAGAAGAAGAGATGATGAAAGAGTCACGCAGACCTGTTCGGTTTTCAAACCGTCTCTTGCTTCCACCGGCGAGATCCTGGACGAGTACTTCAAGCAACTGGTATGCAAGCATGTAGCACAGCCTCCACAGCTATGAAAAAATTGATCTGCAATGTCTTCCATTGCGCACGTGGGAATGCGGATGCAATGTCGCGAATAGCCCAGCCAAGTACAACCGCTTTCGTGCGGTACGGTACGCTTGCCTTGAACTCGATACGCGACTACGGGATTGCCGCGGTCCTATCTCCGCACCGGGAACAAGGCCACGTCCCGGCGCTGGCCCGAGGTCACCTCGAGCATATAGACGGCCGCCGGGAGCGATGAGACATCCAGCGTCCGGACTTCACGGCCACGCGAGAACTGATCCATGCGATGCTGCAGGCGGATACGACCGGTGAGGTCGTAGATGGTGATCTGCCCGGGTTCATCCGACAGCAGATCCAGCGTGATGGTCACGGTTTCCACCGCCGGGAGGGGACTCAACGACACGATGCTCATACGCGAGGGTCGGGTGGCGGCGAGTGTCAACTCCGGGGAGTAGCTCTCGCTTCCATCGTTGTCCACGATGCGCAAACGATACAGTGTGGCGTTGGTGGCCATGACGGTGTATTCGTAGCGGGCGCCATCAGCGGCACGGGCGGGCACAAAGCCCTGTGTGCTGAACTGCCCTTCCACCGCACTCTGTACTTCAAAGCCGTGCACATTGACTTCGGCGGCCGTGCGCCAACGAAGTACGACATCTTCTCCCGACCGGTCCGCCGCGAACGAGAGCAACTCCACCGGCAGGCCCGTACCGTAACGATTGACACGTTGCACAAAGACGTCCGCAGTGCCATTGCGATAATCGGTCCAGGCTACATATACACCGTTGAGTCTGTCGCGCGCCAGCATCGGACGCTGCTGGGCGGCGGTGTTGGTGCAGACAGGGCTGCCGTTCATAAGCCAGAGGATGCTTCCATTGTTGTTCACCGCCTGTGTATAGACGTCACCTCGGGCGTTGCGGTAATCCATCCACGCCACGACGACACCGCCGGAATCCCGCGGAGCGATGTCCACGGCATGCTGGGTTGCGGCCTGGGTGCAGAGAGGCACACCATCAGCCGACCATTGCAGCACACCGGCCGAACTGACGCGCCTGGCGTAGATATCACCCGCGGCAACGCGGTAATCCGCCCACGCCACAATCATCCCTCCGGTACCATCGGGGGCGACGCGCGGAGCTTCCTGCGTCGCCGCGTCCGTGCACACTGCGGCACCACTCCCGATAAACGCAAGCCCCTGAGGATTGAGGATATGCGCATAGATATCCGCGGAAGTGTTGCGATAATCCTGCCACGCCAGAAGCATGGTTCCCGTGCCGGTGGAGTACCCGGTGAGCTGCATCTGCACACCCGCGGACGTGCACACCGCGATACCACCCGCGCCCCACTGCAACGCGCCGCTGCCGTTGACGCGCTGCGCATAGATGTCGTACTCCGTTCCTACGCGATTCTCTTCCCATGCCACCAGGGCGCCTCCGGCGGCATCTGTGGCGATGACGGGAGCGTAGCGCGTACCCGATACGGTAGCGAGCGGCACGCCGTCGTTTTGCCACAGGACCGCTCCGTTGGATGAAACGCGCTGCGCGTAGATATCACCCAGTCCACCGCGGTAATCCTCCCACGCGATAATGGCACCGCCCTGACCGTCGCTGATGATTGCGGGCCGCATCTGCACGTTGGCCGCGCTGCAGATAAGCACACCGAGGGGATTCCAGAGTAGCGTGCCCGTGGGGGAAATCCGCTGCGCGTAGATGTCCGCACTGTTCAATGCGATCCGGTAATCTTCCCATACCACGATCACTCCACCCGCGCCGTCGCTGACGGCCACCGGATTGAACTGCGGCTTGATGACGGAACACACCGCTATGCCATCCGCAGCCCAGAGCTGCGTACCGGACGCATTCACTTTACGCGCATAAATATCGGCCTCGCCGGAGCGGTAATCTTCCCACACGACGATAGCACCGCCGCTGTCGGACACCACGACATGATTGAGCTGATGATTTGCCGCGCCGCACATGAGCAGACCGTCCGGTTGCCACTGCGCGTACGATAGAGTGGTTGCCAAAAGGAGAAGAAGCAAAAGCAGAATGCGAGTGAGCATGATGAATCCGTCTATAGTGCGGGAATCCTGTTACTTGCGAAACACACCGCCGCGTACGGCGGCAGACACGGTCGCAAGCGAGACATCATCGTCGTCGATGGACCAGTCCATTTCCAGCCCGGGTAGTGTCCGGTCACGCGGATTGTTGTACAGAACAACTGCGCGCGTCGCGGGATACTGTGTACGCAGTTTTCGCCACGCATCGTTCAGCCACGCCGGACGGCTACCACCCACCGCGGAGCAGCCCAGCTCCGCGATCATGATAGGCTTGTCATATAAGATAACACTCCGATACACGGTTTCGAACAGGTATTCAAAACTGTACCATGCATCAACCTGCGGACCGTAATTGAACACACCGGTACCAATCCAGTCCACATACTGTCCTCCCGGATACAGATCACGCGGGGCTTCGCGTTTGGGCGACCAGACCCAGATGACGTTCTCGGCGCCCTCGCGTTCGAAAATGGACCAGACGTGCCGCCAGGCTCGTACGAAATCTTCGGCCGTATTCCCCGCCTGCAACGACCAGGGATATTGCGGGTTGTTCATTTCATGGGCGAATCGGAGAAAAAACGGTTTTCCGAAAACCACCGCTTCACGCGCCCACTCCCGTATGTATGCGTCATATCGTCCGGCGGCGATTTCCTCCATGTCCGTGCGCAACGCATCGCTTCCTCGGCCTGCGTTTGCGCGGAATTCCGTCGTCCACGGTTCCCAGGTCAGCAGTGCGATAGCGCCGGCTCCGTCAATTTCGCGCAGCAGTGCGTCGGGAAAACGATCCTCCTCGCGCTCGCCCCAGGTGGTGTACAAGGAGATAATGTCGAGCTTTTTTCCGATCGCGGATTCCAGCCGCGGGAGTCCGTTGAAAGAATACGGATATTCGGGCTTGTACATCCCGAACATTACTTCTTCGTCCTGACTCAGCACTCCGGCCGACACCGCGAGCTTGCCGGCATACACGCGCACGAAGGACACCGCCTCGGTGTACCATCCATCGAACAGCGGAAACGCAAGTACCAGCGCAACGACAAAGGCGAGCGGGGTGAGCCATCCGCGTATCTTTCTCAGAATCATGACGCCGCCTCCCTGTCCCCCAGTATCTCGGCGAGCGCCACAACCAGCGTCGGAAGCATCAGGGCGCAGTTCAACGAAGCAAAAAATATCATGAGCTGCGTCCCCTCGAAATTGCTGAGCGGCGAACTCAATCCCCACGCGATGGCGGCAAGAGAGAGTACGACGACGACGGCATGCGGGAGAATCAACAGAGGGTTGCCGCCCCGTGCGTGCGTTTTTGGTGTGGGGAGATACGGCACATTCCTGCCCGCCATCGCATACAGGAGCGCAAGCACATACACGGGCCACGTGCCGAGTTTGAGCAGCATGCCGCGCCATTGCAACCCCCGCTCCGATGGATGACGCATCCAGCGCTGCGCCAGCACATGGATCACAATGAACAGTACCGCGAACGGAAGAAGGTGCGTCGCATAGCCGCGAAAGGGCATCTCCACCGCCCACACGGCGAAAAACAGAAAGATGATCGGCAAAAGCAGGTTGATCAACATGGGAACACCCGCGAGATAGTACGTGGCGCTCATGGCGTAACTGAGCTTTTGCCACCCCTTCAGTCGGTACAGCATGCGCGGCAGCATGCCGAACAGCACCTGAAACATCCCGGTCGCCCATTTGAGCTGCTGATTGAAATACGAGGAGAGATCCTCGGGCACCAGGCCGCGGGCGAGGATTTCGGGAACATACACGGACTTCCAGCCCTGCGCGTGCAAGCGCAGCGAGGTGACGAAATCCTCGACCAGATGCACCGCATGTCCGCCTATGGAGGTTAGTGCCGCTCTCCGAAACGTGCAATTCGCCCCGATGACGATAGGGGTGCCATAACCGTGCATGCCCATGAGAATCGGCCCGTAAAAGCCGTAGGTCTGTTCGGCGGCGGCGCGGGCGATGAAGGAGGAGTTCTGATTATGATAGGCCTGCACTACCTGCACGAAACCGACAGCCGGATCCGAAAACTGCCCCGCAACGCGATCGAGAAATTCCGGGGCCGCTATATGATCCGGATCGATGACGAGCACGATATCCCCGTCGCTGCGCTCCAGCGCGTGGTTGATCTTCCCCGCCTTGGCTCCCTGCACCTCGCGGCAATCAATGTGCTCAACACCGCACCGCTCCGCCAGAGCGAAGAAGGCCGGATCGCCGGTACCATCCAGTAAAAAGGTGCGATGCGGATAGCGTATGTTTTTCAGTGCCGGAAGGGATCGCTCGAACATTTCGAGAGGTTCACCCGGCGCGGCGGTTGTGAAGACATCGACGGAAAGCTCCTCAGGAGCCTCCCTGTGCCCGGGCGCCCGCATGCCCATGAGGTAAAACCAGTACATGAAGGATTCGTAGAACAGCCAGAATGTCGAAAGCGTGAGCGGCAGAAACCACGACCAGTGCTTCGCGTGCTCCGGACTGAACCACCACACAGCGAAGTACAGCACGCTTTGCAAGGCGGCGAACACGAGCAGCAGTAACAGCACCCGCGCTCCGGCTCCCGGCATGACGGCAACAGACCCGGCGGAGGCAAACCCGTCGCGATAGCGATCTTCCATGGAGGATTCCGATATCGGATGTTTCATAAACGCCGGGCCGTTGACAGCTTCGGATTATTCGTGGGTCGTTTGTCGCAACGGTATCCATGCAAAACTGCGCGGCGCATCATTTCACCCAGAGCAACTGCAACAACTTCGCTTTCGCCGCCTTATGCTCCGGCTGCACCTTGAGAACGCGCTCGTAGCGCCGTTTCGCTTCTTTGTAATTTCCCGACCACTCGTCGAGTTCACCCAGACCAAGCAGCGCGTCCACATTGCCGTCGTCAAGGCGCAGCGCTTCCCCCCAGGCCGTGCGCGCCGCATCCATGTCCCCTTTCCATACATGCACCTGACCGATTCGTGCGAGCGCAACGCTTTTATAGGCGGGGACGCTGGTGAGCGAAACAACACGGCGGTAGGCGGAGAGAGAGTTGTCGAATTGCTTTTTCCATGAGAGTAATTGGCCGAGCCCCATATGCGCATCGAGGCTCGATGGATATTCCTTCGCGGCCATGCGGTACTGCTCGATTGCTCCGTCGAAATCCTTCATCCACGACAGCGTCCGGGCGTAGCCCAGGCGCGCGTCGACACCGCTGTAACCGGAAGCCAGAACTTCCTTGTACAACGCCGCGGCTTCTCCGAAATTCTTGTTCCAGCTCAACGCTTCGGCGAGGTACACTTTCGCTTCGGCATCCCGGGGTTCCTGCTTCAACCCCGCGCGCAAAGCCTCTATCGCGGCAGGCATGTCCCACAGCTTGATGTACGACGCTCCCATGCGCTTGCGCACTTCGGACGTCAACGGAAGTTTGTGGTACTCCGCAAGAGCTTCCTTGTACAGCTCCCGGGAATAGAGCCGGTCGCCCTTTGCCGTTTCGGGGGATTGCGATTTGAAGGGACTTTGCGCGAATGCGCTTACGGTCAGAACAAAACTGAGGGAAAAAGTGAAAAATACGTTTATTCTCATGCCCGTGCCGTGTAATTGTTGCGATACCACTCAATGGTGTTGGTGAGTCCCTGCTCCAGATCCGTCGTGGGATTCCAGTTGAGCAGCTTTCGCGCTTTTTCGTAGCTGCCGACGATTCGCCACACCTCATTCTGTCTATACGGCAACGCTCCCGGTAGAAGTTCCATCTCCGGCTGCATCATACGCATGATGCGCCCGGCAACATCGCGTATGCTGTATTCCATCCCCGAGCAAATGTTGAACACCTGCCCTTCGGCAGCGGATGTGATCGCTGCAAGAAGTATGCAGTGCACCGCATCCGACACATAGACGAAGTCGCGTGTCTGTTCCCCTTTTGTCATGGGAAAATCCTCGCCACGCAGCGCCGCGAGAATGAGTTGCGGAATCATCATGTTCCCCGACTGCCCCGGGCCATAGAGGATGAAGGGACGGAGAATGCAGACGGGAAAGTGAAACAACTCGGCATACAACTGCGCAAAGCGGCTCGCGGCCGCTTTGGCCACGGAATACGGTGACACCGGATGCACGGGAGTATCCTCATGCACCGGAAGGGACGGACTGTTGCCGTATTCTTCGGCGGATCCGAGCAGCACCATGCGGCGGAGCTCCGGTGCATGCATGCCCAGCGCGATCATGAGACGGTTGCCTGCACAGAAATTGATTTCCGTCGACTCTTCGGCGAATTCCCAACTGCGCTGGGCGGACAGCTTTGCAGCGAGGTGAAACACGTATTGCGGACGGAGGTCCCGTATCAGTGAGTCCGCGGCTCCCGCTCCTGTCAGATCGCATGAAAGCCATTCGGCATCGGTACCTAGCGTGGTCTGTTCGCCCGGGCGAAACACCGCGAACGGACGGATATCGGCCGCATTGAGTGTCTGGAGCAGGTGCCCACCGACAAAGCCGTTGGCACCTGTGACGAGCACACGCACGTCGGCGGGGAACGCGTCGCGAATGCGCTGCACTTCCATCTCGCTCAGGCCGCCCACATTTGCTCCTTCTGTGCGGCCAGACGCGTGTAATCGCGGATCTGGTGCACACAGTACTGATACATATTCGTATCGGCGTATTCGTAAAAATACTTGTACCATTTGACGGTCATGGCGATGGTCTCGTCAAAGGAGAGGACGGCGTTCCATGGCAACATGAAATGGGCTTTGTCGCAACTCAGGCGCAACCAGCCCGCCTCGTGCAGGCGATGGTCGTTCTTGTCGGAAATGTCCAGCCAGGCCCCTGTTTTCCATTCGCGCACAATGGCTCCCGCGAGATCACCGACACATTTGGCGGAACTGTCGGCCGGGCCGAAATTCCATCCCCCGGAGAAGCGCTGTACATCCTCATGCAAACGCGCACCCAGCCAAAGGTAGCCGCTGAGGGGCTCAAGCACATGCTGCCAGGGACGGATGGCCATGGGATTACGGACTTCAATCACCCGGCCTTCTTTCAACGCGTTGATGCAATCCGGGACGATACGGTCACGCCCCCAGTCTCCGCCGCCTATCACATTGCCCGCGCGTACGCTGACGCCGCCGAGCATTTCCCTGTGCGAGAAAAACGACTTCAGATAGGATCGGCACACAATCTCCACGGCACCCTTTGAAGCGCTGTAGGGATCGTCTCCTCCCATGGGATCATTCTCCTTGTAGCCCCAGACCTGCTCACGATTTTCGTAGCATTTGTCACTGGTCACGACAACGACGGTATGCACGGAGGGTGACTGACGGACGGCTTCAAGGACGTTGACCGTGCCAAGGATGTTGGTTTCCAGGGTTTCCCGCGGGACCTCGTAGCTATACCGCACAAGCGCTTGAGCGGCGAGGTGAAAAACGATCTCCGGCTGCACTTCCTCGATGAGGCGCGTGAGTGCGGCGAGATCCCTGACATCACCATGTACGTGGCGGATTTTCGCGTCGAGACGGCAGATGCTGAAATTGTTGGGCTCCGAGGGAGGTGCGAGCGCAAAGCCGGTCACATCCGCACCGAGTTCATTGAGCCAGATGCACAACCAGGATCCCTTGAAACCGGTATCGCCCGTCACAAGCACGCGCTTGCCCGCATAGTATCGTTTGAACGCCGTTTCCATAGGTCAATCCCACAGTTTCCAGGGTGCCTTTCCCTCGTGCCAGATATCGTTGAGGAGCTTGAATTCCCTCGCGGTATCCATGCATTGCCAGAAGCCATCGTGCCGGAAACTCGCCATCTGTCCGTCCTTGGCCATGGCGGGAAGGGGTTCGGTTTCGAGACTGAGACTTTCCTCCGGCCAGAGATAGTCCCACACACGTTTGCCGTCGAATACCATGAAACCGCCGTTGATCCGGCCTTCGCGGATATTGGGTTTCTCGTTGAAATGCGTGACCGTATCGCCGTCCAGTACGATTTCACCGAAGCGGCTGGCGGGATGCACACCGGCGATGGTAGCGACTTTTCCATGCGCGCGATGAAACGCTATACTTGCGGCGATGTCGATATCCGCAACACCGTCCCCATAGGTCAGGCAGAACGCGTCTTCATCCTTCAGGTATTTCCGCACGTTCCACAGCCGCGCACCCGTCATGGCCTGATCTCCGGTGTCAACGAGGGTGACCTTCCAATCCACGACTTCGGATTCGGAATGAAATTCCACAGACGAGGCGCCATCGAGTGTCACGGTAAAATCGCGCGTCATTGCATGGAAATTGAGGAAGTATTCCTTTATTTTCCATCCGTTGTAGCCGAGACAGAGCACGAAATCCTTCAGCCCGTAATGGGCGTAGAGTTTCATGATGTGCCAAAGGATGGGCTGCGGACCGATAGGCAGCAGGGGTTTGGGTATGACATCCGACACGTCGCGTATGCGGGTTCCGCGACCACCACAGAGAATCACGACTTTCATGCGAACTCCATTCAGGAATTGTGTAGTGCTCATGCATGCGCATTGTCCGTCAGCCCGATGCGCGCAGTTGCCTCTCGGAGCGGATGAATGTGTCTGAGCATCGGCGTTCCGATACTAGCGGCGAATCACGAGCGCTCTTGGGCTGCAGAGGCTTCTCAAGAATACAGTTTTTATCAATGAAAAACAGCTATCCGTGGGAATCCGTGACTGCACGGTGGCATGGCGCTTGCTGCAGACCATGCGGGAATCGTACTTACGCGTCTGAACGCAAAACCCGAGTATCGGGACACCATTCCCACCGCGAGCCCCCCGTTGCAGATGAGATTACTTGCTGTCGAATCTGTATTGCAATCCCAGGCGCCCGGCCGTATAGCTGTAATACGGCTTGGAGAAATACTCGGCAAAGACGCTGACGACCACCGGATCGAATACCTCTGTAATGAGGCCGACTTCATACTGCGTCGGCAGGATATCCTCAATTTCATAGGTTACATCGAAATCAATGGGGACTGGAGATCGTCCCGCTTCGGGCATATACTTCAGACGACCACGGGAGTACACCGGGACAGTCGCCTTCCCGTGAAGCAACACTTCATCGAAGAGATACCATTGGAGAATGGCAATCGCGAGATGTCCTCGTTCCATCAGTGGTGTGAAGTACGGGTAGTAGAAATACTCGAAGCGATACTCACGCGTGGACGGATTGAAGCTTGTGCCCGTAGCGGACCAATTCGAACGCTCGGTATCCGTCCAGGACCAGGCGTAGCCGAGAGTGATTTTTGGATCTGCAAACACGTTGGCGAGCAGGTACGCGTAGGCGGATTCCTTGCGATTCCCATCGGAATACCAGGATCGTTGTGCGCGTGCGGAGATATCGAGCACCTCCATGAGCGAAATATCCAGTTGTCCGGCCGCGTCGCGAACGGAAATGTTTTCCACTAAGGCGGTAGTGACACTCTGGTCCCGAGAACGTCCCGCGTCGGCTTTCAGGGTAAAAAGGATGGGAGGATCGCCTGCACTGACCGACACGGGGATATCGTAGGCAGCGCCAAGGCGAAAATCTCCCACGATAGCGTCGGTCGGTAACAGGGTCAGTGCTCCGGAGATATGCAGTTGCAAACCGGTCGCGAGCCATCGCGCCCTGAATGCCTGTTCCACAGTATGCAGAGCAACACGGAGCCGTTCGAGACCGCTGAATGGGTTCTGATCTGCGAAGAGATAGCGGTAGCTGCTTTGCGAAATCAGCTCGCCACTTAATGGATAATTCAGCGCGAGCCGATGTTGCTGAATGTCCGCCGGGATGTCGTCGCGCAGCAAGCCCGATTCGAGAGAAAGTATTTGGCCGTGCAAAGGATGCGCGGCGAACATGGCCACGGCGATGAGAATAGCTGTGTGTCGCGGATTCGTCGGCATTACTCCTCCATGTACAAATCTGAGAGCATCAGTATGGAATTTCGCTACAGTGTCGGTTATCGCTGTTCCGCTGCCGTTCCACTGAGCGGCAGCATGCATGCTCATGACGAGGATCAGGAGCGGCTTCGCGGTGTCGGATCAGCAAGGGAATACCTGTTCGTGGATGACAGAGCGAAACTCCGAATGTTTTCGATGAAAAGCAAACGGGTGCCTCAAAGCGCTCATCACACCCTCTGCTGGGGAAATGCTGCCGCTTCTTTCCGCTTGCCGGACGATTCGCTATTTTTCATGACGATCACATCCGGAATGGCGGCATGAACAAGGAAAAATCTCTCGGCGACCTCCTCTATGCTCTCGGCGAACGAAAAAAGGAGCTGAACTGCCTGTATCACGTCGAAGAGGTGTTGACGCAGCAAAACGTCTCGCTCGACACCATTTTCGAGCAGACCATCACCGCTATCCCTCCCGGCTGGCAGTATCCGGACATTTGCCGCGTCCGCATTCTCTTCGGCGGCCGTGCATGGACCTCCGCCGATTTTCATGAAACGCCCTGGGTGCTCAGCACGCCCATCCTGATCGACGACCGCGCCGAGGGATCCATCGAGGTATTCTACATGAATGAGATGCGCCCCGCAGACGAGGGCCCCTTCCTTCGCGAGGAGCGGCGGCTGGTGAACACCATCGCGGAGCGCATTGCGAACTACGTGCAGCACCAGCGTCTGAAAAATGTGTTTCACGAGTGGCAGATCATGAAGGACCAGCTCGCCGAGAAAAAGCGGGCGGAATGGAAAGTGATTCTCGAGATGCTCCGCAGGACGGACCAGAATCTCTACACGCGCATTTCCAGAAAAATGCTCAATCGTATGTGCTGGGCGGGAATCCCTGTTGCCTGCGAGCTGATGCAACGCTTCAGCGCCAGACGCGGCAACGGAGAGCAGGATGTGTTCGGGGAGAGCAATCGTCCCCGACAACGCGAGGAGTTGTATAACTTCATCGCTTCCAGCGACGAGATCTTCCTGATAGCGGCCGAGCATCTCAGCGACGAGGATATTCTGAATCTGATACAGAAATGGATAAAGGATGACAAGGCCTCATTTCTCGTCAATTCGGTGGAAAACCTCGACACGTCGCTGGCGGAAATCGTGGACGCGATCAGCCGCTACTACCACATCTTTCCCGAGGGTATCGAGCTCTCCCCTTCCACCGAACTCGGTCTCCGGGTATCGCTGATCCGCCGCTTCTTCACGGAACAGTTGCAGTACATCAACATCGCCAAGGGATACCTGCAGGTCAATGACTTTTTCGAGCTGACCAAGCGCATCGTGTTTCATCAGAAAAGTCATGGCAAGCTCGGAGGGAAAAGCTCCGGTCTCTTTCTCGCGTCGCACATTCTGAAAAAGGAAACGGAGGCCACGGGCAACTTCCAGAATATTCGCGTCCCGAAAACCTGGTACATCACCTCCGACGGGATCCTGAGCTTCATCCATTACAATAATCTGGAAGAGGTGTTCAACCAGAAGTACATGGATATCGAACAGGTGCGGGAGGAGTATCCGTCCATCGTACAGGTATTCAAAAACTCCTACTTCCCTCCGGAAATGACCAAGGGTCTCGCGATCGCCCTGGATGATTTCGGTGATAACCCGGTGATCGTGCGCAGCAGCAGTCTGCTGGAGGACAGCATGAACGCCGCATTCTCGGGGAAGTACAAGAGTCTCTTCCTCGCAAACGCCGGCAGCAAGGCGGAACGCCTCGCGGCGTTGCAGGATGCCATCGCGGAAGTGTATGCCTCCACGTTCGGTCCGGATCCGATAGAGTATCGCGCGGAACGCGGCCTGATTGACTTCCATGAAGAAATGGGGATCATGATTCAGGAGGTCGTCGGTACACGGGTCGGAAAGTACCTGATGCCGGCCTGGTCGGGAGTCGCCTTCAGCAATAACGAATTTCGCTGGTCACCACGCATACGGCGGGAGGATGGTCTGATACGCCTCGTGCCCGGACTCGGGACGCGGGCTGTGGACAGAGTGGGCGACGACTATCCGGTACTGCTCGCTCCCGGGCAGCCCAATCTGCGCGTGAACGTCACACCGGATGAAGTGGTACGGTATTCTCCGAAAAAAATCGACGTCATAAACCTGGCATCCGGGTGTTTCGAGACGATTGATATTCTGGACCTGCTGCGGGAAGCCGGGAATGATTATCCTGGAATCAATCTCATCGTCTCGCAATACGACGGCGATACCATACGGCAGCCCTTCGGATTTGAATTGGATTTCGATCGCGACGTGTACGCCGTCACGTTCAACGGTCTGATCAACGGGACGCAGCATATCAAGACGCTGTGGAACATGCTTCAGACTCTGCAAAAGAAATTGAACACTCCCGTAGATATCGAGTTCGCCTCGGACGGCGAGCATATTTACCTGCTGCAATGCCGTCCGCAAAGCTTTACACGCCACAATCTGCCCGCGCCCATTCCGCAGGATATTCCCAACCGGCAGAAACTGTTCACGGCGAATCGGTATGTGTCCAATGGCATCATCCCGGACGTCACGCATCTGGTGTATGTCAATCCCGAAAGCTACTCGCGCCTGCCGGAGCGTATCGATCTCGTGACCGTGGGACGCATCGTCGGCAAACTCAACAAAATATTACCGCGACGTCGCTTCATCCTGATGGGACCCGGTCGCTGGGGCAGTCGTGGCGACATCAAGCTCGGGGTGGGTGTCACGTACTCGGACATCAACAATACCGTCATGCTCATCGAAATCGCACGGCAGCAGGGCAATTACGTACCGGACCTCTCGTTCGGCACGCATTTCTTCCAGGATCTGGTAGAGGCCTCCATCCGCTACCTGCCGCTGTATCCCGACGACGAGGATGTGGTGTTTAACGAAGTGTTTTTACGAAGCAGCCGCAATTTGCTCTCCGAGTTGCTTCCGGACTATGCCGCGTACGCGGACACCGTCGCGGTGATCGACATCCCCGCGAGCACGGGAGGCAATGTTCTGCGCATACTCATGAACGCGGAACTGGAACAGGCCGTCGCGTTCTTTACGCAACCCAGTACGATGAGTGAAGAGACGCGGGAAAACACTCACACACCGACGCTGTTCGTCACCGACCACTGGGAGTGGCGCCTGCGCATGGCGGAGCGCATCGCGGCTTCCATCGACGCGAAATATTTCGGCATTCGGGCACTGTATCTGTTCGGCAGCACGAAAAATGGCTCGGCGGGGCCGGCCAGCGACATTGACCTGCTCGTCCACATCGAACAGAGCGCCGTGCGGCGAAGAGAACTGGAACGATGGTTCGAAGGCTGGGGTATCTGTCTCGCAGAGTTAAACTATCTGCGCACTGGCTATCGCAGCGATTCCCTGCTTGACATACACTATGTCACCGACGACGACATCGCCAAACAGACATCCTATGCGATGAAAATTGATGCGGTGACGGATGCCGCGCGCATGCTGCGCTTGACGCGGAAGGAATGAACCCGGTATCCGGGATCAGAGCAACTCCCTCTCCGCATCGGCGGGATGGTCGGGATCAAAGCGCACAAGCGCGAGTTCTTTCCCCTTGTGTGCGGCCGAGTAGCACCAGGTCGCACCGAGTTGTTGCTTCCACGTTCCGGTAATCGATGCAGACTCGTGTATGTGACCGTGAAGGGAGATGCGCGGAACACGATCAAGTATGAATTTCCGTATTGCGATGCTGCCGACATGTACATCAAGCGGCACATGATCAATAAAACGTCCGTCCAGGGCCGCGCGGTCCATCACCGTGTCATACGGCGGTGAGTGAAAAAGGCAGATCGTGCGCGAAAGATCGCGGCAATCTGACATTTCTTTCAGATCATCCTCGATGGTCCCATAACGAAGGTCGCGCTGGTCACGCGGAACAGTGAGGAAGCCGTCTTCAGGAGAAATGCAGCCGGGATCGACATAGCGGGATACATCGTACCGTTCCCAGTCCTTGCAGCGGAAAGGCGTCGGTGGGACGAAGGCGTAGCCCAGTACGTCATAGTCCCGCAGCGCCTGAATTCGTCCATGTGCATAGGTCCAAAGTCCATGATCCTCGGTCGCGATCAGCGCGTCTTCGTGTGTGCGGGCATCGTCGTTTCCGGGAATCAGAAAAATCGCCGGATAGTCCTCGCGCAACCGGGAGCGCAGTTCGTCCAGACGAACAACGAGAAAATCCCTGATAAAGTCGTTTACCACAGGATAGACTCCCGCCGCCGAGCGTCGCACGGCGGGCAACAGATCGCCGCCGAGAAAGACGGCTTGGGGAAGTTCGCGCTCAATGGCGTCGAAAAGCGCGAGCCAGCGCCGCTCATGCCCATGGATATCCGAGGCAAACAGGCAGCGCATCAGCGGCGACGTGATCCGAAATACCAGGTGACGCCGAGTTGGGCGAAGGAATAGCCGTCGCGATCGTCTCCTTGCACGAGCAAATCCCAGCGATCCGTGGAGGTGTACGCGACGCCGAGCAGCGCGCGCACACCGAAGTTGCGTCCGGACACCACTTCGAAACCAGCAGCGAGCGACCACGACAGATGCAGTCGTTGAGGGATGGAGTACACAACATCGTCCATGCGCAGTTCGGGTGCGATGGACAGCACACCACCACGAATTTGCAGCAACGGATACAGCGCCCCGCGCAGGAGAGGTGCGCGGAACTCGGTCAGAAAACCTGCCGCGAGGAAATCGGTGTTGGCTTCGCGCCGTAGCGTCGTAGAGCGCAGCATACCACCCGTACCGTATATCCCGATGGCGATGTTCTGGTTGACAAGCTTGGACAATTCCACGCCACCCAGAGGTCGGAAGTGGTAATCCTTGCTGTCGCGGGTATTGTCATCGCCAAGCACGCCGACACCACCCTCCAGTCCTATGCGCCAGGAGCCATCGCGGGGAGCGTACATCAATCTCCGGGATTGTGCAAACCCTTCCGCCGCGGAGAACAGAAAGAGCCCGATAAGCAAGGCGACAATATGTTTCATAGGAAATCCCGTAGATTATAACCTGTCATGCCGAAAGGTACCACACGCGGCCGGGACGGAATTCTTCGTGCCCCCACAATAAGAAAAAAGATCATGGACTGCAATGGCATCACCGACACTCTTTCATACTGAATCACTGGCGCAACGACGCGGACGCATGGGAAAAGTCCTGCGTGCCCTGCGCACAGTCTTCCCGGCTCCTGCTTGTGCCCTGGTGCACGACGATCCGTTGCAGTTACTGATAGCGACGATACTTTCCGCGCAGTGCACGGACGAGCGCGTGAATATGGTGACGCCCTCACTTTTCGCCGCCTGGCCCACGGCACGCGCACTGGCGGACGCGGATGTGGAAGAAATCGCTGAGGTGATTCGCAGCACGGGCTTCTTTCAGAATAAATCCCGCAACATCAAAGCCTGCTGTCAACGGCTGATGGAGGTCCACGACGGAGAGGTTCCGCGCACGATGGAGGAACTCACCGCGCTGCCCGGTGTTGGACGGAAAACTGCGAACGTCGTGCTGGGCAACGCCTTCGGCATACCGGGCTTCCCCGTGGACACACATGTCACGCGTATCTCCAATCTCCTCGAACTCACCGATTCGGATGATCCGGTGGTGATTGAGCGCCATCTCTGTGAGATAACACCGAAGAAACACTGGACTGATGCCAGCCATCTCTTCATCCTCCATGGCCGCGCCACCTGCATTGCACGACGTCCCCGCTGCGGCGAATGCGTCATCGCCCGGTGGTGTCCGGCTTCGGTAAAGAGTGAAGAGTAAAGAGTATAGGATGGAGAGGTCCGATGAACTGACGCCTCCAGGCTCTTCACTCTTCACTCTTTACTCTTCACTCATCATGAATCACTCCGGTCCGCGCTGAGTCGCAGAAGTTCCACGACCATAGTGACGGCTTTCTCCATGTCCGCGACGTGGATGTGCTCGTCGGTGGAATGCTCGAGTCGGGCGCCGATGCCGACGACGGCCATTTCAATGCCCATATTGTTGTATATGGACGCGTCGGTGAAACCGGTGATGAAGGTCGTCGTTGCGTTGACGCCCGCGGTGGCCAGTGCCTGAACGGCCGCACGTACGGTCCACGAGTCATCGGGAATACTGACAGCTTTGCAGAGATTGTTGATGACGATTTCTGCCGATGCGCCCGTCGCCTGCACTTCACGTTCGATGATGGAACGCATTTCTTCCGCGAGTGCCGCCGCCTTCTCATGCTGTAAACTGCGGCACTCGGCGAGGAATTTCGCCCTGTCCGGAACACCGTTGCGAATAATGCCTCCCTCAATCACACCGACGTTGGCCGTGGTATCGTCGTCGAGACGTCCCAGCCGGAGTGCGGCGATCGCTCTCGCGGCCGCCTGAATCGCGTTGATGCCCTTCTCCGGTTCCATGCCCGCATGCGCCGCGCGCCCCGTCACGAATACATCGATGGCGAAATACGAGGGACCGCCCACGACAATGGTATCGAGTGTGTCGTTGTCCAGGAGAAAACCCTGCCTCGCGGTAATGCGGCTGTAGTCCAGATTTTTCACACCGTGCAGTCCGATTTCCTCTTCACGGCTGATGGCGATTTCCACGGGCGGCCGGACCTCCGCGATGCGCAGCGCCTCGAGCATTTCGGCGATGCCTGCCTTGTCGTCCGCGGCGAGAATGGTGTCGCCCTTGGAGCGGATGACGCCGTCTTCGAGCACGGGATCGATACCGACACCGGGCTTGACGGTATCCGCATGGCAGGAGAGCAAAATGGGGATGGTCTGATCGGAACCCTTCGCGGGCAGTTTGGCGATGAGATTGCCATAGTCGTCCGTCTCCGCTTCGGCACCGAGTGCTTCGAATTCGCGCTTTAGATACGCGATCATTTCCGCTTCGTTTCCGGACTCGCTCGGTATGCGAACCATTTCCATAAACTGCTGTATCATGCGCTCGGACATCGAGTACCTCTGTGTTTGACGGTGGAGAAGGTGCGGACCGCGCGTGACGCGTCCCGCCACGTTTGTGTATCGGAGTTATTTGAATCGGATTTCGATTTCGTCGGCGGAGTCGAACGTGATACCAGGAATTTTCGACACCAGCTCTTTCATCTGCGCGGGAGTGAGATCCTCCATGGCCTCGAGCTGCTTGATCGTTTCTTCGTTTTCCATCAGCTTCGAGAAATCTATGTCGAGTATGGTAATGGTACTCCCGTCGCGGTAACTCGCGTTCGTGCCGACGATATCTCCGTCGATCTGTACGCGAATCGAGACGCGCATCTCGGAGAAGATCTTTTTCATCTCCTCGGAAGCCGCCTCGTCCGGTTGGCTCTGCTCCTCTTGCGTCGGTACGGGCTCGGGCGTCTCCGCAGTGTTTGCTTCATTCTTCTCGTCCATCGCGGGCGGGCGAATAATCAGCCGCGAGGGCGACCCTTTCGTGAACGTAAACAGAACGAGATCATCGGCATCATCGCCTTCCTCGATCACTTGCCCCGGCATGTCCGGCAGGGCTGCCGCGGGATTGGAGTTGAGTTTCAGCGCGTTGATGTTGCTGAAAGCGTATTCAGCGCTATACCCGCTCTTCCCCTCCGTGTCGATGCGTTCGTGAGAAAGATAGCGCACGCCCTCTCCGTAGCTCGCGGCACGTGAGCGAATTTCGTCCTCCGAGAAAATGTCCGGCGGCGGCGGCGGTGGCGGCGCTTCGGCGCCTTCTTCCGCCTCCCCCTGATTCATCGCCTGGGCCAGCTCCATCATCGGGAGCAGAACGTCGGAGTTCAGTTTCACGGTTTCGCGCAGCGTGCCGCTGCCGTCCGGACGGACCTTGACCAGAAGATGCGTCTCGATACAGCCGGTGGAAATGAGCAGCAGGAGCGCGGCGAACACGGGGAATACATATCGTTTCATGGTGGTGTTCCGATGGGTTGGTGTATGTGCAAATGTACGCAGGGATACAAGGCGAGCCAAGCAGGGTACACTGACGGAAGGTGAAACGGATGGATCCGGATGCGGCTGGAGAACCGGACACCGGACACTTTACCTGGTATGCTCCGAAGATGCGTGTCGCGGAATTCTCACGGACTCTCCGTGTACATCGCTGTCAATGTTCGCACGCTTGTACGTGTTCACCTTTCAGCACTACCCCCCTGCCTCGATCAGGTAGCGTTTGATTTTTTGCGTAGTCGTTTTCTCGAATTCCGTATCCTTGACCGTCACCCGCCGGATTTGCTTATATACCGGAAGCTGTTCGTTCAGTTTGCGTATCTGTTCGTCGAGAAGTTTCCGTACGTACACTTCCGTGACTTCCTCACCCTTGTTCCGGGCGTGCTCGTACACGGCGTTGGCGTCGGGAACGATCATGGTCGCGATCAATTCGTTGCCGTCGTCACTCTTGCTTCCGTATACGACGCATTCGAGGACGAACGGGAGTTTGGCGATGCGTTCTTCGATTTCCTCGGGGAAGACATTTTTCCCGTTGCGGGCGATAATGACGTTTTTCTTTCGGCCGTTGATGTGAAGAAAACCATCCTCATCGATGAAGCCGAAATCGCCCGTGTAAAACCACCCGTCGCGCAGCACCTCCGCTGTCGCTGTTTCGTTTTTGTAATATCCCAGCATGATGCTGTCGCCCCGGGCGACAATCTCTCCGCGTCCCTCGTTGTCCGGATCCTCGATACGGAGCGCGACGCCGGGTAAAGGCAGTCCCGCCGCATCATCGCGGTATTTACGTAGACGATTGAGCGCGAGAATCGGAGAACACTCGGTCAATCCATAGCCCTGCAGGAAGGTGAAACCCAGAGCCCTGAAGCCCTGCGCGACGTGGGGATCCGGAGCGGCGCCGCCCACAATGAGCATGCGTATGTGACCGCCAAAACGTTCGTGGACCTCCGCGAACAGCTTCCGCCGCACCCCTCCGACACCAACAGCCTCGAGTATGGATATGACGCCCTGAAGCGGTTTCATCACCGCCGAAGCGATGCGTTTCTCCGCTATCGCCTGCGAAATCCGTCGATACATCTTTTCGAAAAGCAACGGCACTCCCAGCACGACGGTGGGACGTACCGTGGTCATGTCCTCAGCCACGGTTTTCAGTGAGCGGGCATAATGTACCGAGGCACCCTTCACAAGCGGACAGAGAAAACCGCAGGTACATTCGTAGGTGTGATGCATCGGCAATACGGAAAGAAAGCGATCCGTCTCGGGTATCTCGAGCATCTGCAGCATGGCGCGCAAATTAGAGCAGATGTTACGCTGCGAGAGCATAACGCCCTTGGCATGGCCCATAGACCCGGATGTGAAAACGATGACCGCCATCGCTGCGGGATCGATCGCGGGAAAGGGATTATCCTCCGACGGCAGCGGTTGCCCATCGATCAGTTCCTTCATCGAGTGAATCACTTCCCGGCGGGCGGGAAGGTCCATGTCTATGAGCGTATCGAGCTTCGACACACTGCGCTCGAACGCACTGAACATTTCACGGAACGATTCCGTAAACACCGCCGCACGCGAATCGGACGCGTGAAGGATGGTGAGAATTTCGTTTTCCTTCAGATTTCTGTCGATGGGAACAACGACGAAATTGAAACAGGTGATTGCCAGATACGCGATGCCCCACTGTACGCGGTTTTCACCGATCAGCGCAACGTGATCACGCTCCTTCAGACCGAGAGCGCGTAATGCCCGACCGAAACGCACGACGTGGCGGTACAACTGCGCGTACGTCGCCTGCTGTATTGGCGTCGGCAACAGATCCGACAATGCGGGCCTGTCCGCATGCGTCACAAGACCGTTGCGCAGGATGTCCTGCAAGGACCGCAGTTCGGGGACGGGATACAGCGGATACTCTTCCTTGGGATATTTCATGGCCGCTCCAGGTGCTTTCTTTGAGAATATCTGATCCTGAATCGGGAATATCACGAATATCGCACTCGGATTCAAGCCCGGAAAGTTTTCCGGTGTATGTTTGACTCAAGCTTGCGCTGTGCGGTTAATAGGGTCTCGTTAAAAGTCGAAGACTCGCCTCGGCGAGGTGAAAAGGAGGAAAACCCGGCTATGCCGGATTGTTCGTGCAACGTCCCTGCTGATGCGGGATCGCTGCGATCACCCAAGTCCCGATTAACGATTAACGATTCTCGATTAACGATTAACGATTAACGATTAACGATTAACGAACCGGAACCGAGACGTTGCCGCGAAGACGTTGGGCCAAGTCCGCGGCCGTCACGCCGGATTCATCGCGCAACGTCTCTTCGCATGCAAGGTCTCTACAAAGGCAACGTCTCTACGAAGGACCTTCTCCCATTGTCCATTGTCCATTATCCATCACCCCGTCACATCAACAGCAGCAAGCTCAGCGCCATGACTATCATGCCGGCGATCAGACCGTAAATCGCGAGATGATGCTCGCCATATTCGCGTGCGCCGGGGAGAAGCTCATCGAGGGAGATAAACACCATGATTCCGGCAACGGAGGCGAACACCACGCCGAATACGATTTCACTGAAAAACTGCATCAGGATGAAATAGCCTATCACCGCGCCGAGGGGTTCCGCGAGTCCCGAGGCGAAGGAGAGAAAAAACGCCTTGCCTCGGTTTGCCGTCGCATAGAAAATCGGAATGGACACCGCGATTCCTTCAGGAATGTTGTGTATGGCAACCGCGATTGCGATGGGTATGCCGAGATTGGGATCCTCCATGGCGGAAAGGAAGGTCGCCAGCCCCTCGGGGAAATTGTGGATGGCAATCGCAATGGCGGAGAACATACCCACCCGCATCAGACGGTCCATGTTCTGTACTTTTGCCGGTCCGTCGGGCATCTCCTCCACTTTGTGCATCTCATGCGGATTTTCCGCCGAAGGCACCATTTTATCGATGATTGCGATGAGAAAGATGCCACCGAAAAATCCGCCGACGGTGGCCCAGCTCCCGCCTGTGTAGCCCAGAACCTCCACGAGAGAATCCTTCGCTTTGACGAAGATTTCCACCATCGAGACGTAAATCATCACGCCCGCGGAGAAACCCATGCTAAGGGAAAGAAATTTGGTGCTTGTTCTTTTTGCGAAAAACGCCAGCGCGCTGCCGATACCGGTAGATAAGCCGGCGAACACCGTCAGGCCGAATGCGAGTAACAGATTGGTGGTATCCATGCTCAATCATGATGATGGTGATGCCGCGGCTCGGGCGGCTGTAAACAGGGGCTGCATACTTCGTCCTCGAACTCCATCTCCAGCGTGAGATGCTCGATGTCTTCGGAACGCAGCACGGATTTTATTTGCTGCTTCACGGTAATCACCGCGTTCTTCTCCAAACCACTCTCAACGACAACGTGCGCCGAAAGCACGTGCCTTTCTCCGTCCAGCGACCAGAGATGAATATCGTGCGCGTCGATCACACCGCCGACCGATCGCATCTTCGCGCGTACAGCGTCCACGTCCACGCTGTCCGGTACACCCTGCATGAACAATTTCAGTGTGCGCGACAGATTGACGGCCACATTGTAATACAGAATGTATGCGGCAATGCACAGCGACAAAATCGGATCGAGTATGGGCGCGTGAATAAATTGCATGACGATGCTGGCAACGAGTACCGCAGCCCACCCAAGCACATCTTCCAGTAAATGCCAGGTGACGACGCGTGCGTTCATCGAACCGCCCTGTCGCAGGCGCAGCGCGGCGATACCGTTGAGCACAATGCCCGCAATCGCGAACCACATCATGCCCTCGGCATGCGGCTGTGGCGGTTCGAGCAAGCGCGGAATGGCTTCCGTGATAATGTACAGCGATCCCCCGATGAGGATGAGCGAATTCAGCAACGCGCTGAGCAGCGACATCCTCCGAAAGCCGTACGAAAATTTTGCCGTCGGTGCCCTTCCCGAATTGCGCTCCATGAACCAGCTCAACCCGAGAATGAGGCTGTCGCCGAAATCATGCAAGGCGTCGGACAGTATCGCGAGACTATTGGTGAGGATGCCACCCACGATTTCCGCGATCGCAAAAAGGAGATTCAGAAAAAAGGCGAAGCCGATGGCCTTCGTGCTGTCTCCCGAATGATGCGTGTGCGCGTGCCCCATGGGCAGTCTCGTCCGTACGATGAAAAAAATCACTCCACGTCAAAATACGGCAAGGACAGTTAGCGTTCCACCGCGCTCACCATCCCACAACCAGCGTCGCACCGGCCAGAAGCAACAATATCGCCATCGCTTTGCGGCCGAGACGGGACTCGTCGAACAGCTTCCCCCCTGCCATCGCCGCCATGAACACCGAGACACGCTTCACCGCGAGCACGAGCGCCACCGGCGCAAGATACACGGCTTCGAACTGCGTGAAGCGGTAACCCAGCGTCAGCACCCCCACCGCGGCTATCCACAGCAGGGCCTCGCGGGGGAACGCCGCCGCGGCCACCGGCTTGCGCCCCGATGCGAGAATGAAGACGAGAAAAACAAGGGGAGTGAACGCATGCTGAAACGCCATGAGAGACAGCGGTCCCATCGCGAGATCGGTGAGCAGCACCTTATCCAGTATGGCAGTGGCCGTGAACAGCAACAGTGCCGCGACAATGGAGCGATGCTTTTCCGACCGGAAGAAGACAGTGAAGGGATGCAGCAAGGACGCACCACGTACCGTCTCGATGACATAGGTGCCGGCGAGCAACAACAGCATACCGCTCACCTCACGCACATTCAATGCCTCTCCGAGCAGCGGCCAGGCCACTACGGCGGTAAGCCCCGGCGTGAGCGTCATCATGGGCAGCGCGGCGCTGAGCTCGAGTCCGCGGATGGATTGCATTACGAAATAGAAGGCGAACGCACCGAGAATATTCTTCCCGAAAAGCACGGCCAGCGCAAGCGGCGTGACTTTCGCGTAATCGATGAACAGGAACAGCGGCAGCGACAGCACAAGCGTGAACAGCGACAGCGTCCAGGAAAAATTGAGCGCGTCCATGCGGAACAGCACTTTTTTCTCGGCAATGCTCGCCATCGCCGACATCAGCGCGGACGCGAAGGCCAGCCAGAACCACAGCATGCGTTACCTCCCCTTCCTTTGGTAATCCTTCATCGCGTCACCACAGAATGCGCAGCCGCGCAAAGATGTTACGGCCGGGCTCAAGATTGATGAGTCCCCGCAGCGTGGACAAATGCCTTCTGTACGTCCGGTCGAACAGGTTCTCGACACCCGCGAACAATTGCACACCAAGTCCCGCGACGCGCAGGGTGTTCCCGCGAAGATACAGGTCCAAGACACCGGATCCGGGCGTCGTCGTCTCGCCAGCCGCGACATGCTCCTGATCGGCCGTGACCGTGAGGCGCACATCGCCATGGAGCGCGTCGAAAACGGAAAAGCGCATGCCGGCCCGCAATGTGGCCGGTGCGATGGACGGAAGGTTTCCGCCGCTGCCGATATCCTCACCCCGCACGTAGGAAAGGCCGGCGTAAGCCGTGGCACCGGCGAGGATGCTGTACTCTGAAGCGAGCTCAAAACCGTACAGCCGGGCTTTGCCGACATTTTCCTTGACATACAACGTATCGAGCCGCTGCGCATCCACCACCAGATCACGCATCTCGTTGAGAAACACATTCGCCGTCACGCTGAAATGCTCTGTCCTGGCACGGAGTCCGACATCCAGACAGGTGCCCTTTTCCGCCCGCAAAGCCGGATCGCCGATGTAGGTCGCACCTCCGAGTTCGATGTACTGATAACGTTCCTCAAGAGCGGGCGCACGCCAGGAACGCGCCAGATTCAGCGTCATGTCAATTGCCGAATTCAGACGCTGCACAAGACCGGCATGAGCGCTCCACGACACTTCATTGAATTCGGCTTCATTCCAGCGCAGGACGCGGGTGGGCGGCGCATCGTTGCGTACTCCGTTCACTTCGGTGTAGATGAGATCGTATGCCTGCGCATTCCATACATCAATGAGATCCGCACGCGCGCCGATGGTCGCTCGTGTGGCGCCATCGAACAGCCGCATGTCGTCCTGGACGTACACACCCGCACTGCGGAAGGTGGCATCCGGCAGCGGCAGATCCGCGATGATGGTATTTCGGGCCTTTAATTCCCGGATGCGGCGGCCGGTATAGCTCCGCTGCCAGGCGTCCACGCCCGCGACGAAGCGATGCGTCCCGCCGTACATCCATCCCGCCAGCGCTTGTACGCCATCCATCGTATGTTCCGCAGAAGGCCGCAGGACGGTGCTTGGATTGGGCACAATTTCCGCATCGCGTTCGATGAGCTGACGCACATAGCGCACGGACAAATTCTGAACGCCGGGCAACAGCATGGGCGCGGAGTAGGCGACGGTGTACAGCTCACGTTCTTCGGTGGGATAGCGCGCGGACGCGGTGAGCGGGAAGGACGCCCCCCCCGGGATGCCTACGTCCTCGGCCTGCGTCAATTGATACCGGGCTGTGATTTCATGCCCCTCCCACACGCGCGAGCCGACGGACGCCGCCATACTGCGGTCGTGAAAACGGCTGTCGCGCAGCGTACCCTCCGGCGTCATTGCGTCGTCGGCGCTGCGGAGTCGTCCGTGCAGGCGCGCGTACCAGTGTTCATCCCCGGCATCGAGAGTCAGAGTGCCGCTGCCGCCGTTATTGACGCTGGTATAACCGCTCGACAACGCTCCCCCTAGCCGGAAGTGTTCGCTATAACTGCCGGGTGCGGTGCTGATGTTGACCACGCCACCCGTCGCACCGCTGCCGTAGAGCATGGAGGCCGCTCCACGAATGACCTCTATCCTGTCCACGTCGCTGAGGTCGACGAGGGACAATCCTGCCGCAAGGTTGGACGCGGTTTCGATTCTCGCGCCATCGACGATATTCACCACATTGCTGCGACCGAGACCGCGGATGCTCACGTCCGTACCCCAGACGCCATCCCGGATGAGAGCGACACCGGGCTGCGCGTCGAGAGCATCCGCGACACTGATGGCGGGATTGCGCAGCAGTTGCTCGCCCACTGCTACCGTCACCGGAAGAGGGAGATTGCGCAGCAGATCGTCCGAGCGGGTCGCGAATACGCTGACCTCGCCGACATCGACGGGTACAGACTCCAACCGCAGGTCGCGCAAGGCCTGCGTTTCGCCCTGCACGACCGTGACCATTCTTTCCAGCACACGATAGCCGACGTGCGAAACGCGCAGCTCGTACGTGCCGTCGGGCAGTCCGGCAAGAAAAAACTGACCGCGCTCGTCCGTCACACCACCGCGCTGCAACGCGGGGAGGGACACGTGGGCGCCTTGTATCGCATTGCCGCTTTGGTCGAGCACACGGCCGGAGATTCCCCCACCCATGGCGAACACGCTCAAGGGGAAAATGCACAGAAGCAGCAGCAGGGACAGAGAAAACGGATGTCGCATGTTACAGAGGCCTTTCAGCAAGATACCATCGAATTGCACGATCCATCAGCTGTGCGGACACGAACACATCCACAAACGCCGCGCGTCGTGCGTTGAAATGACATCCTGCCTCTCCCATACACGGTCGTTCTCCACGCGACCGCATAGATGTAAAATACGAAAGATCAATATGAGTGGCAATTCAGAATGGATAATGGATAATGGATAATGGATAATGGATAATGGACAATGGATAATGGACAATTATTACGGTGACGAAGAGCGGCAGGATGTCGCTTGCCCCGCACTTCCCGCGCGGTCTCATACGTGAGACGCGGGAGACGCTGCCGCAGCGACGTCGGGCAGGGATGTCGGGGATACTGGGTTTTCCGGGACGTTGTCTCAAGGACCTTTGGGTTGGAATTCGTGCCCAATGCTCAACATGCAGGCAACAGCTCTACAGAGACCGCTCGTATGCATTACATTACCCGCAGCATCTCCATCACACTTCCCGACGAGTTCCGCAGGAGCATGAGATACGGTCCCGCCGCGCAGGCAGAGAGATCGACCACATGGTAATTCTCTCCGTGCAGGGCGTGAATTCTCGATTGATGCACAGTTCGCCCGAGAAGATCCGAGATGACGATGTCCACATCGCCCGCATTTGCGCTGAAATGCATCAATACGGTCCGTCCGGAACGTACGGCGGTATTGTGCAGTCGGAGATCCGTCGGTAAAGCCACATCCCCGACGCTTGTCGCGGGGCCGTCGTAGATGCATCGCACGCAAATACCATTCGGACGAGCAACGGGCAGGACACGAATCTCGCTCGGACCGACTTGTACGATTTGTGTCCGGTCTCCGCTGGCCGGATCGGCGGCCCAGAACGAGGCGCGAGCTTCGTCCGTGGCATAGCCGGGGCTGAACTTGCCGCTCATTTCGTCGCGGTATCCGGTGAACAGCGCGTCGAAGCCGGAGGAGCCACCTTCGATCATGGCGATATACGCCGCTGCACCGCCGAGATGCAGTGTCAGAATCCGCCATTCGTTGTTGGAAGGGACATGCCAGCCCTCGGGACAAATGCCGCGCACCGGAAGCACCACCGGACCGCTCCACTGCTGGACGGCTTCCTCCCACTCATACATACCGCCGCGTTTCAGCACACCGCCCTCGCCGTCGCAGTTGGCGGCGGAATTCTCCCAGCAATACTTCTCGACCACATTGTTGTCGCGCATCAGCGAACCGAATCTGCTCGAAGGTACATAGGTGCCGATGTTCAGATTCTCCGCCATCCACACCTGCGTGCCGATGACCACGGTGCGATACACCTGTCCGTCCCTGGCATCGGTTATCGGCTCCCCCGGCGCCCACTGGGCCCTCGCCGCGGTGCTGTACACCGCCAGAATGACAATAATTATCGCAATGCATTTCATATTCAGACTCCATTTATTACGGAAACGACTTTTTTATCACGTTCTTACTTCTGTCCGGAGCATCGCAGACTTAACCTGCCATGATTCCCGATTCCTGCAACGAAGCGAGACGTTGCCGCGGAGACGTTGGGCGGGTGTCGTCAGATTCGTGCGTGATTTCCGCACAACGATTTTATCGATACCCAACCGTCATTGCTGAATCCCAACCGAGACGTTGCCGCGAAGACGTTGGGCTATGTCCGCGGCCGTCACGCCGGATTCATCGCGCAACGTCTCTACAAACGATCCATTTTTTAATTCGCAACCGAGACGTTGCCGCGGAGACGTTGGGCTATGTCCGCGGCCGTCACGCCGGATTCATCGCGCAACGTCTCTTCGCATGCAACGTCTCTACAAAGGCAACGTCTCGACAATTTGTCACAATTATCCATTGTCCATCGTCAATTATCCATTCCTCCTACCGCATCACAATCACGCGGCGGGTGATGCGCACAGCACCGGCGGTAAGCGTGCACAGGTACAACCCCGAGCGCCACTCGGCGACGGGCAGCACGACGCTGTGGGAGCCACCGGGGATGGATTGCTTGTCGTACACGAGCGCGATCTCGCGGCCGGTGATGTCATGCACGGACAGGCTGCTGTTGCTCTCGGCGGGCAGTGTGAAATTAAGTGTGAGCCAATCCCGCGCGGGCGAGGGATAGGCGGTTTCGAAGCTGACTGCCAACGCACCATTCTCGGGCGCGACCTCCACCACGGGCGAGTGCTCAAACGTACCATCGTTATCCACCATGCGGAGGCGGTAGAAGATGCGCGTTTCTGCTGTGCCGGGATTGCTGTCGAGATAGCGGTAGTCGCGACCCTCGCCGCTCCGTACAGCCACGGGGACGAAGCCGATGTCATGCCAGCCCGCGTTCGTGTAAGCAGCCGCGTGCTCATACCGCCGCTCGATGATATAGCCATACGCATTGACCTCGCTCTCGCTGCGCCAGGTGAGCTCTACACCGCCGTATACCCGCTGGGCAGCGATGCGGGATAGGGTGACAGGGATGTAGCCGTCGTGACGGATGCGGGTGATGAAACAATCATCCGGATATTCGCCTCTGCTATCCCGCACGCCGGCAATGGTGTCCTGTACCGCGTTAAGTACCGGGAAGTTGTTGCTTTTTGTATACCCACCAACGTACAGGAAGCCCCGTTTGTCACCTACGATGGACATACCCCTATCTGCATCATTACCACCTAACCATGTTGCCCACTGCCGCGCCCCGGCACTATCGAATTTTGCAACAATGCCACTGGTAAATCCAGGTCCACCCATATGCGGTGGCGTGGGGTAGGCCGCACGGTGAACGGGGAAACCAGACTCGCCGGAGTATCCCGTGATATACACTGCGGACGAGGAGTCCGTAGTGATGGCAAGCGCATTGTCACCAGAGGGCCCACCAATATACGTGGACCATATCAGCGCGCCGGCTGAATCATATTTCACAATGACAGCATCAGTAAATCCGGCACGCTGTGCTTGCCATGCATTACGCACGGGAAAATCATTGCTCGATGAATTACCAGTGACAAGCAAATTGCCACCCACGTCGAAGGAAAGAGATGAGAGAACTTCATTACCTGCCCCCCCGCAGAAGGTACTCCATAGCGGTACGCCACTGCTGTCGAACTTCGCAACAATTCCATCCTCATTACCGCCCCCCCGCAAGGGTTGCGCCGCGTTCAGCACCGGGAAAGCAACGGAATCAGGGGTTTCCCTTCGATCTGTCCCGCAAAATGCGAAACTGCCGTCCCGATGAACAGCGCCGGCAAGCCCGTAGGCCGGGGAGAGCCCACTATAGTAGGACGAATATATCAGATTGCCCGCCGAACCGAGCTTGAAGAAAAATGGATTTATTCTCGCCGTGGGAATTGCCTGAAATGCCCTCTTGATCGGGAAGCCCTGCACGCTGCCGCCAAAAATTTGAGATGAACCTCCGCCATAGATATTCCCCGCTTGATCCGTGCCGATCCACTGAATAAAATCGTCACTGGTTCCTCCAAAGTATGTGGCCCAGAGCCGCATGCCATTGGTGTCGAGCTTCACGACGACGCCATCCACACTACCATCATCCCCATCTCCATTGGTCGATTGCATCGCATTGAACACCGGGAAATCGACACTGGCTGTCCAACCTCCAATGATGACGTTTCCGATGCCATCCACCGAGACGGAGTTACCTCTTTCACGCAACCTGCTTCCTCCAAAGTAGGTCGCCCAACGGAGCTGTCCGGCGCTGTCGAACTTCATCGCGAACATGGTGTAGTTCGACGGGGTGTCAACGTAACTCGAGGGTGAGAACGAGGATTGCCAGGCCCTGTACACCGGAAAATCGACACTGGAGGTCCACCCCGTCGCGACCACGGCGTTTCGGGGATCACATACGAGAGCAGTGAGGTAGTCGGCACGGCTACCGCCGTAATAGGTCGACCAGGGATCGATGATCAGGGTCTTGCCCTTGTCGTAGTCGTCAACATCGAAGCGCAATTCATTTTGATCGAGCATGTACGAGGAAGCAATCTCAACCACACCATTTTCGCCCGTCTGAAAGCTGAACGGCTCGCCCTCCCGCGTGTGGCCCTTCGACCAGTGCAGCCGAAGCGTGCCATCCGACAGCGCCTCCCTACGATCGTAGCCATCGAGGTTTAAACGAATGTCCTCCAGCCTCCCTCCCGGCCGCACCTCGAACTCGTATTTCAATCCATCGATGGCCGCGTAAAGCACGAGATCGATATTCGGATACAGCTCCTTGTACCGCAATGCGGCGAAGCTACGAACACGTGTAATCCCGTCCGGACAATGCGGGAAGTAGTAATTCAAATGCCTCGATAGTTCCTCGCCCGTTTCCAACTCGACATGCGGATTTGCTCCGATAAAGGTGTGATCAAAGCGGTATCGGCGCAGGTTCCGGGTCGCGCGGTGATCATCCGCAGTTATGAGGGACCGCTCGTAACCGGTGTGCTTCGAGCCCCCCGTCGCCTCGCTTACCGCGTCGGGTTCCGTCTCATCCACGCTGTATACCACGCGCCAGCCGGTCGGCGTGAAATAAACCGTTGCCCCGTTAAAGAACGCGTAATAGCGAACATCGTCAGCTTTCTGCTTCTCTGTTGTACGTATCTGTCCGAGATTTTCATAAAATGCGCCACCAAGGGGGTTATCCGCTACGAGCTTCCTCTGTTGAGGGTCCGGCCCGTCGTTGCCGGAATATGCGCAAAACGATGAGAGGAATAACACCATCAGTATGGTCGGAAAATGCTTATATCGTGCCATCGGAGCCTCGGGATGATGTTGAACTCACCCCCGGCCCCCTCTCTTACCAAAGAGGGGGGCAGGGGTGTGAATGGAGTTATTTCGTGAGAAGTAAACGTCGTGTTTGCACGCTACTCGCGTTGCGCAGCACGACGTGATACATGCCCGAGGGCAGGCTGCCGGCATCGAAGGTGAGGCTGTACCGTCCTGCGTCGTAGTGCCCGTTGACAAGCGTTGCAACGGTGCGGCCCAGAACGTCGGTTACAAACAGGGTGATGTCCTGTCGCTCGAACAATGTTACCGCGATACTGGTCTGCGGATTGAAGGGGTTCGGGTAGGGCTCGGCCAGGAACATCGTCACGGACCGTACGGCCGGGGTGCCGCCCGCCTCCGTGCGTACCTCGGGCGTTTGCATCAGTCCACGGGTACGGCGGTAGCGAAGCAGGTCGCTGGTGTACGATCCGGACGGATCCGCCGCCCGCTTGCCGAACTCGATGCATCCAAGCGAATCGGTCTGAGATTCGTCTGCATAATCCAGCGTCGATCCACCGTTCGCGATCAGATTCAGGTTCCAGGCCGTCAGACCATCCCACCAATTTTCACGAAAATAGCCGAACGAGGAGTTGTTGAGAATCACCTGTATCCCGCTCGACGGTGTAAAAATGCTGTTGACCGCGCCGAGTGTCACCGCTATGCCGCCATTGTTGAGGTACTCCCGGCCGAAATCCAGATACGAATCACCCGCCGAGCGGATATTCTCGTAATTGTCGAAGATACAGTTCCGTCCTTCGAACATCTTACGAACAACAATACTGTCGACATCCACCGGGTTGCTCGCCGGATCCATACTCTGGTCCTCATGATACCAGCCGCGGATGCGGGCGGGATCGGCCTGCGTGCCCGAGGTATAGATACCGCGATAGAGATTGCCGAACACGCGCGAGTAGCGCAGTGTGGTCCAATTCGAGCCGCCCTCCACATGGATTCCGATTTTATTGGAATCAATTCGTGTATAGTTGATGAATGGACCGACGGTGTTATGGATGAAGTACCCGCAGCTATCGTTGGCGCGCACGGTACAGCTATCGAAATGCGCCTCGTCGCTGTCGACGATTTCAATTCCATGTCCGCCATAGCTTATTCCGCCCGCCTGAGGAAAGGTAAAGGCCGCCTTGGTGATTCCCGTCCAACTGAACGTCGGGTGGGATTGCGCACCTTCGATGAGCACATTGCTGCTGCGCGCGGAGCTCGCGACCCCGCCCGTGTTGCTTATCAATGACACATCCACATCCGGGCTACAGTTGATGATGTGCATGCCATGATCGCGCGATGAATCGATCTCCACGACTTCGAGCTTCACGTCGCTGCTCTCTTCAACCTTCATCCCGACAACGGCCGAGCTGATACGCGCGGAGTGCATATAGATCGTCGCCCCCGTTTCACCGGCAATTCCCGTCCATGCGCCCTTGTCCGTGTTCTGGTAACAGAACCAGTCTGTTACGCCGTATGGATGGGTATGGGAAGTGCGGAACGTCCCGCCGTCCCGCACCGTCAGGCCTTTATCCCCAGCGAACATCACCTTTGTCTCCACGACCGTCGGCGCGTTGATGACATCCGGATCACTGGTGACGCGCCAGGTGCTGCCGGAAGGGATGACGATATTGTCTTTCACAAGTGCGTGCACATCGAGACGGGCATCGGCCACTCCGTAGGGAATTGCATCGCTGTTCGGTGCGCCTCCACTATTGGGGCCGGTGTAATTCGGATCGATGCTGAAGTTATGGCGGTCGCGGACGTAGGACTGCGCATTGGGATCGTTGCGGACGAGTTGCCAGTATTTCACCGATATACCATCCTGACCAAAGCTCCCGCAATCGATCATGTCAGGATCGTCCGGATCATCACTCGATACCCATATCCTGACCTCGTCATCGTTGTCGCCGCCTTCGGGATCAACGAGAATATTCCTGAACCCCGTGCCGCCGTCAGCCCATTTCCCGTCGGTCAAATCGAGCTGTATGGTGAAATCTTCATAATCATGTTCAATCCTGATGTTATACACGCCGGCTCCGAGCAACTCAGTAGTCATTCTCGTCACATCGCCTGAAACGAGCGGCGGTGTGGAGCTCCACTTCGAGTGGTAGATCCCGAGAATGTCGCTGGAAACCTGGTACCGGCCGAACGCATTCGAGCTCAGCTGGAGGCTATACTCGCGGGTGTGATCAAAGACCATTCCGGCAACGCTGACCGTGACATAATAATTGGGGTCGGTTTGCGAAGGTTTGAACGCGAGAGTCGGGCAGGCGTCCCGGGCGACGGGAGGGTTTGTCAGGCTCGAAGAGCCAAAATCAACAGGCTGTTGTGCTCGCGCCGGCACAATCATCAATGCCATTGTAAGGAAGGCTATTGAGATAATCAATGCCGCGCAGCGGCGCTTGACGCGCAGCGGCGCTTGACGCGCAGCGGCGCTTGACGCGCAGCGGCGCTTGACGCGCAGCGGCGCTTGACGCGCAGCGGCGCTTGACGCGCAGCGGCGCTTGACGCGCAGCGGCGCTTGACGCGCAGCGGCTGGCGCCGCTGCGACGGGACGAGTTTCACATTGCATAACGCATCTCCTTGTGGATAAGTGAAGGGACTGTGCCGTTAATCGACGCACTATGACAAGACCATTTGGGACCTTGCTCTATAGGGAGGGGAGATTGCGTTATGAAGGCTGTAAATACTTTCTGCGTTTGTGAAAAGAAGCGCACCGCGGCGTACCGATCTCGCATGTGCGGGAAGGTCCCGCTTGCGGGCTTCGGAGCTGATGCCCCATGCAGGCGATTGCGGATCCCTGATTGTCGAACGCTGTCCGGCGTCCCTTTGCCGGTTGGGGTGGTTGCTGGCGAGAGCACTACCACATCATATTGCATCCAATGCCCTCGCGAGCGTAAAACACATGCGCGAGATGCTGCCGCTTCATCGCAGCAAATCCGGCTCATGTCAATGACTCGATAGAAGGTGCTGTTTACGCTCATGCCCACGTCTCAGGCGAGATTGGAAACATTGGATGGAGCATATTTAGTGAATTGCTTTTTCAGATGCAAGCAAAATCGAACGGAGCTGTACGAATTTTTTCCCGTCGCGCCCCTCCATCCCGCATTTCGGGCCTGCTGGTGCGGATAGCGTACGCAAATTCATTTTTTGTCAGGTTGAGCGGAGGAGGACAGCGGAGCGACGTTGCCTCGGGGACGTTGGGGGGGACGGTATTTATTTTCCCTCCGCCGGTTAATGGCATCTTGGAGACAGTACCTGCTTTCTACGTGCGTAACGGAAAAAATCATGCTTTTCCGTAGTAGCGGATCCGCTCTGCTGACAACAGATTGTCGACGCTGAGTCCGCCAAAGCTCGTCAACCTGAGTGTGCCCACCAGTCCGCCTCAGGCGGATACACTGGTCCAATTCGTGGTTGACATCAGCTTTTTCGCTCATTCACAAGTACCGTCACCCTGAGCGTAGCACCCGCGGCAAAATCTTGGTTTGAGGTACTCTCGTTTACAGGTGAGGAGTCGAAGGGCCTGCGTCCGGTTTCTACGACTTTCGCAAGCTCCGACTCCAAGATGTCATTAACAGGAGGCACGACAAGAAAATCTGCAGGTGAAGTGAAATAGTCAGCAGAGTGCCGTCTCGAAGGTCGAAGACTCGCCGCGGCGGGGTGATTGGTTTCGCTCCAGCAAGCGGTTTGTAAGTCCGCTCGAGTCTACGAGTACGATGCGCAAGAAATCACCCTTCGAGACGCAGCCGCACACGATCAGTTCTTCGATCTGAAATCATCTTGCGGCTGCTCCTGTTAATGACATCTTGGAGACTGTGCGGACTTACTTGACTCGCGGATTCCGGACGCAGGCCCTTCGACTCCACGACCGTGAAAGTCTGTACCTCAGACTCAATCCGTACAGCGGTCGTTTCGCTCAGGGTGACGGGGTTTGTTGGCACTGCTGATACGACTCAGATGTCATCTCAGAAATGGGCCAGTGTATCCGCCTGAGGCGGACTGGTGGGCACACTGTTAATGACATCTTGGAGACTGTGCGGACTTACTTGACTCGCGGATTCCGGACGCAGGCCCTTCGACTCCACGACCGTGAAAGTCTGTACCTCAGACTCAATCCGTACAGCGGTCGTTTCGCTCAGGGTGACGGGGTTTGTTGGCACTGCTGATACGACTCAGATGTCATCTCAGACATGGGCCAGTGCATCCGCCTGAGGCGGACTGGTGGGCACACTCAGGGTGACGGTGCTTTCTTTGATTGCCTAAATTCAATTTCACACTCGTTATAAACCGTCCGCTTCGGGCGGACCGAATAACGATTCCCAATTAACGATTAACGAATCGCAGTCGAGACGTTGCCGCGGAGACGTTGAGGCAAGTCCGTGGGCGTCACGCCGGATTCATCGCGCAACGTCTCTTCGCATGCAACGTCTCTTCGCATGCAACGTCTCTTCGCATGCAACGTCTCTACAAAGGCAACGTCTCTACAATCCGTCATAATTATCCATTCTCCATTATCCATTGTCCATTATCAATTGTCCATTCCATCACAGTTCGACGATCAGCACGACTTTTTCACTGCCCCGGAGGACTTCGATACTGATGCGCTGACCCGGAGTGAACTCGGCGAGGCGGCTCATGTAATCGTAGACGCCGGTGACGGGTTTGCCTTCCATGGCGACAATGATATCGCCCTTCTTCATACCGGCAAGATCGGCGGGACGGCCTTTCATTACCGCATCCGCCTTCAGACCCTTTCCATCACTGGAACTGACGTCGGGCATGATGCCGAGGGTGACTTTGAAGCGGCGGCTGCCTTCGGGACGGGACTTCGGTCCGGCTTCCTGAAACGCCAGCGCCCCGTCGCGGTTGGCCGCATCGCGTACAATGTCGAAGACAAGATCCGACACCAGCTTGTGTCCTTCATAATTCAGGCGGTCCGCATCATCATCGGGAGTATGGTAGTCGTCGTGCACGCCGGTGAAGAAAAACAGCACCGGGATGTCCTTCGCGTAAAACGCCGCATGATCCGAGGGGCCGAAACCCTCCGGCGACATCGACGGACGGACCCCATGCCGATTCGCAGCGTCTTGAACCAGTTCCTGCAATCCTACCGCAGTACCCACGCCACCGATGCTGAGCGAGCGCGCGGTGTCCATTCTGCCTACCATGTCCAGATTGCACATAAGGCGTGCCTTCGTCAGGTCCAGAGGCGGATTGCGTGTAAATTCCTTCGCGCCCAACAAGCCCATTTCCTCGGCGGTGAATAGCGCGACGACGACACTGCGTCTGATATCCGATCGTGAAGCGGCGATACGCTCTATCACTTCTATCGCCGCCGCGGTGCCGGACGCATTGTCGTCCGCGCCATTGTGCACGGCGCTGGTGTCCGGCCGCCGTGACCCGCTTCCCGGCCCACCCATTCCAAGGTGATCGTAATGCGCACCGATGAGCACATATTCATCTTTCAGCACAGGATCGGATCCTTGCACAAAACCGACCACATTGTGCGCAGTGATGCGCTGCGGAATCAAATCGACGAGTGCTTCGAATTCACCGCTGCATTCCGCGCGGACTGGTGCCTTCTCGCGGTTCAGCGCTGCCTCCAGTTCGCCGATGCTCTTTCCCGCCAGCAGCTTTTCCGCGATGGTGCGACGTACGCTGATAACCGGGATGTCCATGGGCGTGTCTTGCTGCTGAAAGACCAGCTCGACAAGCTTGTCCTCGGGATTCGCCGCCGGGCCGGACACGAACATGATGCCGGCCGCGCCGCGGTCCTTCGCCGCGAGGGCTTTCACACGCAGCGGTATAAATGGATCGTAGTCGCCGCTTTTGTCGTCGGGGCTGCCGCGCAGGATAATGACCCATTTGCCGGCGACATCGAGGCCCTCATAATCGCGCCAGGAACTCTTGTCCTTCTCGAAGTCAAAGCCGTAGCCTGCCCATACCACAGGCGCGGAAATGGCTTCATTACCCGAAAAGGAAATCGGTCTGAAATCCTTATCCAGCATACCATCCTGCCCATCAATCCTGATGCGGCACTCGGTGGTTGCTTTAATACCAGTGGTGATCTCGAAGGACTGGAAGCCGTCGTTGCCGAGCAGCGTCACGCCTGCCTGGCGGAGTTCTTCGCGAATGTACGCGGCGGAGGAGTCGGCTCCCGGCGTACCGGGCTTCCTCCCTTTCAGCGCAGCGGAGGCGAGATAGGAGACATGCGCACGGAGTTCTTCAACGGCGATATCGGGATGTTGTACGACCTGTGCCGCAGCTGCTGAAACGAGCGTGATGGCAAGACAGACGAAGGAGAAAAATGATTTCATCACAGTACACGAGAGTGTTGGTAATATTCACCATTCTCAATGTATGAAGAAATTGTGTTCCGTGGAGTGCGCCGCACACACTACCACGTCATTATGCCGCGGGATGAGCCTGAACCCGGGATCGCGAAGAAAACCGTTGCGTGATGCGCACCCACAGGATCTGATGCCTGCGGGACCTCGTCTTCGATTTCACAAACGGTATTCCGCAGCCGGAGGTATCGTTCTTCCGACGATGGATGAGGCGCTCTGCAGTGCCGCCATTACTTACCGACCAGTTCCACACGCAGCTCTATGGTCGTTTCGTCACGACGAACGAGGACGGGCACTGCTTCGCCTGCCTTGTGACGTCCCAATGCCGCCATGTAATCGTAAATGTTGCCCACGGTGGTCTCTCCGAACTTCACAATGATATCGCCTTCCTTCATACCGGCTTTTTCCGCCGGGCTGCCCGGGCTGGCGCCGCTTATACGGAAGCCCTCGCCGCTGTGCGCATAGTCGGGTATCGTCCCGACGTACACCGAGAAGCGCATATTCTGCTGTGCTTCCTTCCGTTCCACGCGTGTGAATGCCGGAGCGTCGCGCGTGCGATCGATTGCGCGCACCACTTCCGCCGTGAAACGCGTCACCTCTTCGAGACCGGTGTAGTTCAGTTTGTCCGCGTCGTCGCTCGGACGGTGATAATCGCTGTGCAATCCCGTGAAGAAAAAAAGCACGGGAATATTTTTTCCGTAGAAGGACGAATGATCGCTGGATCCCTGCCCGTCCTCGATACGCGCGAGGTCGAAGCCGAAATCGCCATTCGAGGATGTCACGAGGTCGTTCCACACAGGCGACGTACCCGTACCCTGCACATGTAGTCGCCGTGTACTGTCAGGCAGGCGGCCGATCATGTCGAGATTGATCATTGCGATGATGTTCTCGAGCGGCACGGTGGGATGGGACACCCAATGCGCGGAGCCCAGCAAGCCCATCTCCTCCCCGCTGAACGCGAGAAAGAGCATGGAGCGTGAAGGACGTTGCGCAGCGAAATATTCCGCCAGTTCCAGCATGCCCGCTGTACCGGAAGCGTTGTCGTCCGCGCCATTATGTATCATCGGCTCGGTGCCACGGTACAGTGATCCTTCCTGTCCCCAACCCAGATGGTCGTAATGCGCGCCGACAACAATTGCCTGCGCACGCAGCGGCTCGCTGCTTCCGGGCAACAGACCGGCGACATTGCGCGTCTTCGCACGCACCAGCTCGATGGAAAAACGTCCCGACACTTCGGTCTGCTTCCGGGCGGACTGTGTCGGGACCGAGCTGCTTAATACTGCGCTGTCAATTCCCGCGGCGAGCAGCAGGCCTGCGGCAGCGGATCGCGAGATACGTCCGACCGGAAGTCCTGCATTCGACGAAGAACCGTCCCAACGAAATTCGCGCGACGCGACGACCGCATCGTCAACCAGCAGCAATGCAGCAGCTCCCGCTTCGCGCGCGGCGAGGGCCTTGGCGCGCGACGTCGCCTGCATCACCCCGGGGTCGTGGGGATTCATGTCCGCCGGGACCCCATGGAGCGCAAGGACCACGGCACCCGAGGCATCGATGGAACCGTAATCGCCAGGCGTGCCGGGCGATCCCGCCATTCCGTAACCAGCGAACACGACAGGTCCTGAGAACCCGGCGTCAGCGGAGAAGGTCGCCGGGATGTAGGAGAGGGAATCGACAAAAACGCTGTTCCCATCGCGCAGGAGCGAGAGAGAAGAAGCGCCGCGACGGACGCCCTTGACCACCTCGAACTCCTGGAAGAAGCCGGCCGTCCCCGCCGGCTGCAGACCGTAGCGCGCGAACTCGCGCGCAATGTAGACCGCCGCGCTGTCAATGGCGGCTGTCCCGCTTCCGCGACCTTCGAGCGCATCCGAGGAAAGCCACGCGACATGTGCTTTGAGATTATCGGAGATAATTGCCGGATTACGCTGTATCGGCGCCGGCAGAGTCTGCGCCAGTACGGGATACGACGCAAGGGTGGATATAAAGAGCAGCAGGACTGTTGTACGACGTGTATGCATAGGGCACCGGAATGGCTGTGATCACATCTCCACCCAACGGATATCCACGCGGAGGAGTTCCCGCGCGACGTGGAATGACCGTGCGATCACACTGCGCGCCGAAAAATGAAACGCTTTCGAGTACTGATTTTATTGACTGAAATGCATGTGCGATTGCATTCACGAAAGAAATGAGTATATTCGCACAATTGGTTATTACTACGTGAGCTCAATCACTGGAGGATTTTATGGCAGGAATATTCGGACGGATTTCCGATATCATCAAAGCCAACGTCAACGATTTGATAGACCGCGCGGAAGATCCGGAGAAAATGATCAAGCAGATGGTGATCGAGATGGAGGAGGCAGTCAACAAGGCAACCACCGCCGTCGGTTCCGCGATCGCCAACGAGAAGCATCTCGAACGCCAGCACAACGAAAAGAAAAAGCTCGCCTCCGAGTGGCATGAACGAGCGGTCAAGGCCGTGAATGCCGGCAGAGACGACCTCGCGCGTCAGGCGCTCGAGAAGAAGAACATGTTCGACAAAGCCGCCAACGATGTGGAGGGACCTCTCGCGGAAGCGAAGAAGACTTCCACTGTTATGCGGCAACAACTCGAGCAGCTCAAAGTCAAGCTCGATGAGGCCCGTGTGCGCCAGGGAACATTGATCGCTCGCCACCAGGCCGCAAAAGCCAAGAAGCAGATTTCGCAAAGTTTGTCCGGTATCGGCGACGGCGCTTTCGCAAACTTCGAAAAATACGAACAGAAGGTGCTGAAAGTGGAGTCCGAAGCCGAGGCCTTTGCGGAACTCGCCGGCGAAACCACGTCGCTCGACGACGAATTCCGAAAGCTGGAGGCCGGGAGCTCTGTCGAGGAGGAACTCGCATTGCTCAAGGCCGCGGCGAATAAAGAGTGATTGCGGAACACAATACAAGGAGCACGAATCATGGCCAATTTTGTTGCCGCAACACAGAAAAAAGTCAAATCCTACCTCAAGCAGATCTACGGAAAACAGTATGCCAACATCGTGACGGAGATCGACGGCTCTTTCGTCGTCCGCCGCGGTTCCGCCGCCGTGCATGTTTCCGTCAAGGCCTGGGGCAAGGACGATTGTCTCGTGACCGCCCTCGCCTACGTTGTACAAAACGCGAAAGTCGGTCCCAAACTTCTCACCACCCTGATGCGGCGCAATGCCTCCGAGAACATCGGAGCGTATGGGTTGCTGTTTGATGACACCATCGTCTTCAGCCACAGCATCGCCGGGGCGAACCTCGACATGAATGAACTTCGTGTCACCATCGGCACGGTTGCGTATGTAGCGGATGAATCTGACGACGAAATCCGCAAGATCGCAGGCGGTCTCCGCGCCGTTGACGCAAACGCGAGTCTGTTCGACCTACCGGTGGAGCAGCCTGCTGCAAGGACGAAAGCAAAAAAACCCTAGAAGGGTCATTTCACTTCCTCACAACAATCGCGGAGATGTTCTAATGGCAAAAACCCCGGCTCCCAAGAAGGCTGCCGCGCCGAAAAAAGCTGCTGCTCCCAAGGCCGCCGCACCCAAAAAGGCCGCCGCCCCCAAGGCTGCTGCTCCCAAAAAAGCCGCCGCACCCAAGGCCGCTGCTCCTAAAAAAGCCGCTGCTCCCAAGGCTGCTGCACCGAAAAAGGCTGCTGCCCCCAAGGCCGCCGCGCCGAAGAAAGCTGCTGCTCCGAAGGCTGCCGCACCCAAGAAAGCCGCTGCTCCCAAGGCCGCCGCGCCGAAGAAAGCCGCTGCTCCGAAGGCTGCCGCACCCAAGAAAGCCGCTGCTCCCAAGGCCGCCGCACCGAAAAAGGCCGCTGCACCCAAGAAAGCGGCTCCCAAGAAATAATTTCGTTGACATACGTCCCCTCAACAGGCTTCCGGCATCCGGTGGCCTGTTGTCATCTCTGGGCTGTCGGCGATCCCGCCTCCTTCCTGCCCGGCCTTTGAATTCTATTCAATCTTTTTTCACCGCGACCAGTATGTATGCAATTGAAAATCTCTCGAAGATGCACCATATTGAGAGAGTGAATCCCTTGGCCCGTAATAACCGAAGACCTACCCATGACTGCTGAGATTCTGCAATGGCCGGAGGAAAGCCTTGAACGGAAAGCGTACGCCGCAGCGGCCGTCGTGCCCGCTCTGGAGCCGAATGATACCAACCGACTCGGGTATCATCTGTACCTTTTCCTGAAGGGTGACATCCCTTCATTACAGGACGCCGTGCATCTCGCGCAGGCCCGAACCCACGTCAGTACGCAGGAAGTGATGCGCTTGTTGGCGGCAGCCCTCGAAAGCAGTGGCGCTGAATGAATGAAAATGATCGCACGCTCGAGGAACTGCACCGCGCGGAGCAACGCACCTGCCCTGAATGCGCGTATGCCGTACTCAATCCGCTTACGGACCGTTGCCCACGCTGTTTTGCCCTCGTGCCACGCGTAGAGACAAACTGCGGCTCCTGCACGCATCAAGGAAATTGCGAATTTGTGCACCTCGCACAGCACATAAAGACCAGAAATCAATGAACTTTCACATTTGAGGCTAGCAATGACTATCACTGAAACATTCAACGGCGACGTGGTCGTCCTTGAACTGAAGGGGAACCTGATGGGAGACCCCGAGACAACGGAACTCCGTGAGAAAATCCGCAGTCTGGTGGCTGACGGTTTTCTGAAGGTCGTCCTGGATATCGCGAAACTGAAGTGGGTGAACAGCTCCGGACTCGGTGCGCTGATCTCTTCCCTCGCCACCGTAAACAACGGAGGCGGAGACATGCGCATCGCAAACGTCACTGAAAAAATCAACAGCCTGTTCATGATTACCCAACTCATCAAGGTATTCAAGAGCTTCGATTCCGTTGACCGGGCGGTCGCCAGCTTCATGGTGGACCCGCCGGCCGGAAAACCGGTCGAATGAACGCTGTAGCAAAAACACCGACGGGCCCGCAAGGGCCCGTCGGTGTTTCATGTCTTTTTGCTTTGTGCGCCGGGATGCGAACAGCCGCCAATGCCTCTCCCGCTCCCGATCGTACCGACTTCGGGAATGTCTTATTGCTCCGCTTCCTCGCCGCTCTGCGGCGGGACATCGGCAGGGTCACCGGCCATCCGTCCCGAACGCAGGGCCTGGTCGTTCCGCTGCTTCCACTGTAACAAACGAGAATCGCCCGGGACGAATGCCGCTGCACGTTCAAAAAATGGGACGGCTTCGCGGTAGTAGCCTGCGCGATGCGCATAGACCGCGCGGTTCAGTAACATGCTTCCGTACATTCCGGGCAATGCCAGCGGCAAGCGTTCATCGGATGCGAAGGGACGATGCTGCAACTGTGGAAAAGGCAACGCCTCATAGCGCGGGACTTCGTCTGGTCTGTACAATCGGAACGCCAGCCCGACGGGAACCCGAATAAAATCCGGCGCGAACTGCTGCTCCATTTCTATGGTCACATACACCGGGCGCGACGCATAACTCTTCTCGATGATACTGTTGATCATACGGTTGAACGCGGCTTCGATGGTTGCCGGATCGTACGGAAGATCATGTTCGAACTTGTACAATTCAACCTCAAACGCGGCGATGGCATCGACGGACTGCTCGTACACATCGGGGTAGTTGACACGCAGTTGCTCGATATACCAGGATCTGCGAAAAAGCTCCTTATCGAGTACCACCACGTCCGTTCTGAAATTCTCTACCGCCTGATAGTACAAGGACGCCGACACCCAGTAATCCCACTGATACGAGAAAACAAGAGCGTGTTTCTCCAGCGAAGCGAACATGTTCTTTGTATAGTCCTCGACAAGATAATTTCCACGCTGCGAAACCCCTTGCGCATTGAGCGCCAGGGGAAGGATGAACACCACACCCACGACCGCAGGATGGCGAAACTTTACGGACATCGTTTGGGCGAGCCATTGAGTGATCGCCGCAATCCCTGTCGCGGTCCATGCGCCGAGAACGGCGAGCGCCAGCAGAAGGTAGGAATCGATATCGTGGATCTCATATCCGGCGGCCCAGACCACGCACGTCACGAACAGCAACAGGAGTACGGCGCCCGCAAGCGCATTGCGCCGGATGAGCACAATCATCCCCACTGCAGCGGCGAGCAGTGCGACATATTGCACATCGCCGGGCAGCAAGGAGGTGACGTTCGCGAACTGTTTTTTCCAGGCATCCGCACTGGAGAACATCCACACACTGTACTGTTTTCCCGACAGATGCCAGATGAAGCGTTCCCAGCTTTCCGGATTCCCCCAATTCAGCCAGGGATGCGCCGAGGCGCGCAGCGGCAGATAGAGATACGGCAGCAGTCCGGCGGCAAAGGATCCGGCGGCGGTAAGCGCCGTTCGTGCTGAGAGAAGCTTTTGTCTCAAGAGGACGGCAAGAAGAACGAATAGCGCGGGGAGCAAAAAAACCGTACTCATGTGATTGGAGAAGGACAGCCCGAGAAGCAAAGCCAGGACCACTATGTGCCGACGCACGGAGCCTTGCGACGGCGTGTCCTGCATTGCCAGCAACAGACGCGCCAGCGCCCACATGAGCAACGCAAGCATGAGCATATGCAACGCATACACCTCGATGGACAGAGCCGTGCGCCAGTAGGTGCGGCTGAAGGCGATGGCGAGCGCTCCTATCACGGAGGCGATCAGTCGCGTACTGTCACTCATCGCGGCGTGTACTGCCTTTTTCTTGCCGGTCTTTTTCACCCCTTTCAGGCCAAGCAGATGCCAGAGCGCATCAGTGAAAAATCCTGCGCCGAGTGCAGCGCAAAGCGCCGCAAAGACGTTCAGCCGTACGATGCCGTCGCCCAGCGGCAGCCACGACCAGACACCGGCAAGCAAGGTGAACAAGGGATAGCCCGTCGGATGTGCTATGCCAAAGGTATGTGCCACCGCCGCGAGTTCGCCGGCATCAATAAAATCCAGGGAGGGAGCGAGCGTAAGCAGATACACGAGAAATGCGAACCCGCCTGTTCCCGCCGCCGCCGCGATTCGTCGTCGGAGTGTGTCGTTCATGCGACTGCCTGCGTATCCGGTCGTTCGGTGATGCGTAAAAAATAATCTTCCAGAGAGCGGCGGGGAGCGAAGGTGGCGACCTCGAGACCCGCCGATACCAGCCCGGCATTGGTCCTGGCGAGAGCGTCCTCGCCCATGACGCAGTGAATACTGTCATCGTATTCGCGAACGTCAGTCACCCATGCCATACCTCGAAGCAGATCGAGAGCGTGGTCGCGCGGCTGCGCCACGATGCGCACCGCAATGCTGTCGCGTCCCAAGAGTTCCTGCACCGCACCCTGCACTACAAGCTGTCCCTGATGGAGAATACACATGCGCGTAGCGACCTGCTCGATCTCGTGCAACAAATGCGAGGAAAGCAGAATCGTCATGTTGTCTTCGCGGTTCAAACGGCGGATCAGCTCACGAACTTCTTTCATACCCTGCGGATCGAGCCCGTTCGTGGGCTCGTCCAATACGAGGAATTCCGGTCTGGGCAGCAGTGCTTGCGCGATGCCCAGGCGCTGCTTCATGCCGTGCGAGTACGCCTTGACGCGATCCCCGCCGCGATCCAGCAGGCCAACGACATCCAGTACCTCGTCAATACGCCGTTTGTCGACCTCACCATACAAGGCCGACACGATCTCGAGATTTTTTCTGGCGCTGAGGTAAAGGTAAAAATCCGGTCGCTCGACGAGACCGCCGACGCGCGAGAGCACGACGCGATCCGTCGCGGCATCCTTGCCGAACAGGCGCACGCTGCCCGTTGTGGGTGCGATGAGAGACAGCACCATACGAATGGTGGTGCTTTTTCCCGCACCGTTCGGTCCGAGGAAACCGTAGATGTCCCCTCGGTGCACCTCCAGATTCAGTTCAGAAACGGCGAGACGCTTACCGAAGCGTTTGCTCAGTTGATGCGTACTCAGTATGACATGCTCATTCGTCATGCGCTGTCACAGATAGATGATGAGGAAGATCGCCGGAATGAGGATGCCGATGGCGGTCAACCACGCACCGCGTCCGGTGATACCTTTTTTTCCTTTTAAAATGAACAAGCCACTGATGGCCATGATGATGAGGGCGCCCGCAAAAATATCGGAATACCAGGTAAACAACTGTCGCGGAGTGTTGTAATGCAGGAAGTTCACCTCGAAGAACACCGGTCTGCGCCGTGTGGTTTCGAGCAACCCCTCACCCGTCTCCATGTCAATGGCCACCGTTCCTCCCTGCAGAAACACCTTCAGTAGCCCCTCCTCGGGAAAGTAATGATTCTTGTAGTTTTCTTCCTGATCGAAGCGCGCGAGCATGGCGCGCACCTTGTCCTTCGTCAGTCCTTCCTCCGATATCGGCGCGGGTACGGATACGTCCCGCGCCTCGATAATGTAGTTCGGATCCCAGTCCTTGAGATGATTGAGCGCAATGCCGGAGAGCGCGTAGATCACCGTCATCGCGGCGAACAAATAGCCGAGATCCCGATGAATCGCCTGATTCCAGCGTCTGATTCTGTTGGAGAGCTTCATTGTCTGTAGCGGATGTGGTGAAGTACGCTTTCGTGAACGGGGTATGTGCTGAACGTGAAAAGGAAAAGGTGAAAGGAGGCTACCTGGCAAAGGTTACGCGATGAACGGACTTGCACGTGGAACGCGTATCGATGCATCTCTCGCATTTCACCTTTCACTTTTCACTCTTGCGCGAGCCTGTCAATGCGCGTGCTCTTGCTCTTCCTCTGCGGGTGCGTCTTTCGCGACGGGATTCGCGGAACCATCTTTCATCTTGTATGAGACGCACTGGACATGCCACATCGAAAGGTAGGCTTTCCCGCTGGCGGCCAGTTCCTCCCGCTTCGCGTTCACGGCTTCGAGGCCCTGCGGATCAACATGACCGGCGTCTTCATGTTCTTCCGTCGTTTCGGCAAGTACTTCCTGCTCCCACTCGTCGAGGTACTGCTTGTCAATGCGCGTCTCACGCAGAATGCCGGTAACGATAATATCCGATCCTTCCAATTCACGCGCGAACGCCGGCATGTTCTCTCCGAGCTCGACTTTCATGCGATCATTGGTTTTGGTATCGGTGAGATGCAGGCGCTTACCCCCGTGCTTGCACACGTGCGTAACGGTACCTTCCAGCACGACCTCCTTGTCAATGAACTGTTCCGGTTTCTCCATGAACTTCGCGAGAGTCAGCGCGGCGGCACCCTCCGTTGCTTCCTGCTTCTGTCCACAAGCCGAGATCAGGACAACGCCGATGATGACGGCGAACACAATGCTCCATGTGCGTTTCATACAGTGATTCCTTGTTGTAATGGGTTTCCGTGTAGTGTTTCAAACAATGACCGGCACAAGACAAAACATTTTGACATCGGATACTCCGCACAGGTTTAGCCATGCGGAACGATTTCCCGGACGATGCGTCGCCGAGGCGCGGGCAGAGGACCGGCCGCTTTCACGCATTCGCGTAGCGCTTTTCCATCACCACCATGCCGTTCTTGATCACCGTGTTGAGGTGATTGACGCCGTAGTGATAGAGGATGCGTTGCCATACCGGGACATCGAAGATCAGAAGATCCGCCTGTTTGCCGACCTCGATGCTTCCAAGACGGTCGGCGCGGTGCAACGCCGCAGCCGCATTGAGCGTCACGGCGGTGATGACCTCTTCCATGGTCATGCGCATCTGCATGGCGGCGAGACTCATCATGAGCTGTATATTTTCGCTCATGCAGGATCCGGGATTCATATCCGTCGCGATGGCGACGGGCAGCCCCGCGTCGATGAGACGCCGGGCGTCGGGCATCGGTTCACCGAGGAAGAGCGATACGCCGGGAAGCAGCGTAGCGATGCTGCCTGCAGCCTTCATGCGCTCGATGCCTTCGTCGCTGATATGATCGAGGTGATCGGCTGAGGCCGCCTGCATGTCCGCAGCCAACTCCGAGCCGCCGCCCGCCGTGATCTGATCGGCATGGACGCGCACAGACAGACCCAACGCACGGGCGCGCTCGAACAGCACCCTCCCCTCATCCACGGTAAAAGCGCCGCGCTCCACGAAAACATCACAGTACTCGGCCAGACCCCGCTGTGCGACTTCGGGAAGCATGCGGTCGAGCACGAGGGCAAGATATTCGTCGCGACGCTCCTTGTAATCGAAAGGGATGGTGTGCGCGCCCAGAAAGGTGGGCACGATGTCCACGACGTGCAGATCTTTCAGCTCATTGATGACTTCGAGCAACTTGATCTCACTTTCATACTCGAGGCCGTAGCCGCTCTTGATCTCCACCGTCGTGCTGCCGAAACCCAGACAACTGTCCAGACGATGCAGCGCGTACTCCGTCAGTTCGACCTTGCTGGCGGCACGCGTTGCCTTCACCGTGGTGTTGATACCCCCACCCGACGCGGCAATCTCGGCATAGGTCGCGCCGGCGATGCGTCGCGCAAATTCCTCCTCACGCGCGCCGGCGAACACGAGATGCGTGTGACTGTCGATGAAACCCGGCAACACCACCTTGCCGTATGCATTGATGCTGCGCTCCGCATCGGAGATGTCGATGTCGTCGGATGCGCCGACAAAAGCGATACGGCCATCCTTTACGGCGACAGCCCCATCATGGATCACACCGATATCGCGCATGTCGCGCCCGCATTTTCGCTGCGCTCCCCTGCCGGCGACGGTCACAATCTGGCTGGCGTTATAAAGGATGAGATCCATCATGTCACTGCCTGATGCTGATGTGCAACTCACGGAGCTGTTCTTCGGAAACAGGGGACGGCGCGGTGTCCATGAGAGACAGCGCGCTGTTGGTTTTCGGAAAAGCGACGACGTCGCGGATACTGGCGAGCCCGGCGATGATGGTCACGATGCGGTCCAGTCCCAACGCGATTCCACCGTGCGGCGGAGCGCCGTAACGGAAGGCATCGATGAGAAAACCGAATTTCTCCCGAATTTCCTCAGGCGCGAAGCCGAGCAGGGAAAAGATTTTCGCCTGTAACGCGCTGTCGTGAATACGGATGCTGCCGCTGCCCACTTCATTGCCATTCCACACCAGGTCGTAGCAGTCCGCACGCGCGGCTTTCGGGTCGGTGTCCAGCAAGGGAATATCCGTGGCCTTGGGCGAGGTAAAGGGATGGTGTTCGGCGTAGTAGCGTCGCGTCTCTTCATCCCACTGGAAGAGCGGGAAATCCGTAACCCACAGCAGTTTGTGCTCGTTTGCTTTGATGAGGCCGAGATCGCGACCGATCTCGAGGCGCAACGTCCCCATGGCCAGAAGTGCTGCCCGGCGCTTCGCATCCGCGAGAATGAGAATGAGATCACCTTCCTCTGCCCGCATTGCCGTCGTAAGCGAAGATTGTTGTGCTTCGTTGAGGAATTTCGCGGCGGGGCCCTGAAGCGTTCCTTCGGACACTTTGAGCCAGACCAGTCCGCCCATACCCAATGCTTTTGCGCGCTCGGTCAGTTCATCCAGTTTCTTTCTGCTGAAATCCGTCGCCGCACCCTTCACGGTGATGCCGGTGACTATTCCGCCATGATCCAGCGCGTTACGGAATACCATGAATTCGCTGTCGGCCAGCGTTTCATTCAGCGTGACCATCTCCATGCCGAAACGCAGATCCGGTTTGTCCGAACCATAGCGCTCCAGGGCCTCGTAATAATCCATCACCGGAATCGGCAGCTCCAACTCCACCCCTATCGTTTCCCGGAGCATTCTCTGTACAAGACCTTCTATCAAACGATAAATATCGTTGGCCGTGACGAAGGTCATTTCCACGTCTATCTGTGTGAACTCCGGCTGCCGGTCCGCGCGCAAATCCTCGTCGCGGAAACATTTGACAATTTGCACGTAGCGGTCGAACCCTGCCACCATGAGCAATTGCTTGTACTGCTGCGGCGATTGAGGCAGAGCGAAAAAGCGTCCCGGATGTACGCGGCTGGGAACGAGATAGTCACGTGCGCCCTCCGGCGTACTTTTCATGAGCACAGGGGTTTCCACCTCCACGAAATTCTGCTCGTCGAAGTAGCGGTGCACGACCTGATAGATACGATGGCGCAGAAGTAGATTTTTCTGGAGGCTCGGACGCCGGAGATCCAGGTAGCGATACTTCAGCCGCAAATCTTCGTTCGCGTCCACATCGTCGCGGATTTCGAAAGGCGTGATTTCGGACGGGTTCAGAATCTGGAAACTGTCCACCAAAACCTCGACCTCTCCGGTCGGCATGGATGTGTTCGTCATGCCTTCAGGCCTGTGCTGCACCAACCCGGTGACGGAAAGCACAAACTCCGATCGCAGATCGTGCGCCGCTTTGTGCACCTCCGCATTATGCTGTGGCGCGAAGGTCGTTTGCGTAATACCGTAGCGATCGCGGAGATCGATGAAAATCATGCCCCCGAGGTCACGGCGTACATGGACCCAGCCGTTAAGCGTGACGGTATTTCCGATATCGGAGGCGCGGAGCTCTCCGCAGGTATGGGTTCGTTGTGCAAAGATCATGTAAGCTTCCAGAATTCATTCGAACGTAGTCTATAAATATACCGATTCCCGCCAGATGGCGGAAATACTATCAGCCAAACACGACGGGTCTGTATTGCGAAAGGTTCGAACCGTGGGGACGCCAGGCCATCGCTCCCCACAGACCGCGACCACGATGCTTTCGTGCGTGAAATTTGCAGATGTCGAATTCTCTTGCTACAATCGTTTTATTGTGGTGGCGATGATTTTCGTGGGCTTCCGGAATCGCATGGGACCGGAGCACCATAGCGACGCAGACGAGAAATGCACATGCGCACAATGCAAACCCGGAAGTGGATTGGTACGGCCTTGCGGCTGTGCCTGATTCTCGTTGTGACGCAATCGGCCAGATCTCAAGAAGCGGCACCATCGGTGTTTTTCCCGCGTCCGAAAAACACGGGCGCCTTCGATGCCTCGCTCGGTCTGCGCGTACTCGCCGTTCCCAGAGATATTTCCGAAGAAGAACTGAACCGCGCTCCCGCCCTCGATGCGCAGATTACCGTCGGGCTGCCGCTGCAATTCACCGTCCTCTCCTCGGCGGATCTGCAATTCATTACCAATCAGGTAAAGGGCGGTCTGCGATGGTCGCATTGCATCGGCGATTTCTGTGTCGGAGCGGGTGACGAGTTTGGATTTTGGTTTGGTTCTATCTATCTCGAGGGCTTCGATAATTCCGTCCGCGGCTGGATGCATTATCCGCATGTGCTGCTGGGGTACGAAACGGGGGATGTGCGCTTGTCACTGCGCGGAGAATGGCTGTACACATTATCCGAGAGAACGTTCACCGGCGAGAACGAACTGTCCTCGACAAAAAACCGCCTTGTGGGATTTGCGGGATCATTTATGATGGAGCAGCCACTGCTGCGAAATCTGCACGTCGTTCTCGGTGTGCGCCTCTCCTCTACCGAATTCCATCATCAGACCTGGTTTGCATTTTCCGCATTCAAACGGAAACTACTGTATTCGGAATTACTTTTTGCGGTGCTGCTATGACACGAGCGTGGTTCTTCCTCATTCTCCTCCTGCTGTGCTGCAACGGTTGCGACACGGAGGTAGAGGTCCTGGTCCCGGATTACCATGCCGCGGGATTATTAAACGGTACGGCTGCCGTTCCCTGGTCCGCGCTGGATGCAATGGAGGGAGTCTACGAGGTAACCGAGGGGAATGCGCTTCTTGGCAGGCAGGTCGTTATCCGACACACACGTAATGTCCTTTCCATCTTTGGCGAGCGGGACGCGGTGTATTGCATCCTCGAATCGGGAATGGCTGATTCCTCCCTGCTGTTTGCGGGGTATTGGCGCAAGCAGGTCGGGACCGAAACCGGTATCTTCCAGGTCTCCGTAGCTGCGGATGAGGGCGGACGCGCGTTGTTAACCGGCGGACAGGCGGTACCAGGCAGTATCATCCTTGCAGGCGATCTCGGGAATGCCATCGGCAGCGGGAAGCGACCGGTGCGCTGCATCTATCGCCGTCCGCTGTACACGTCAGATACTCCCTTCCTCATTCTCGCACACAGGGCGGGAGGGAGAAATTCAGACTATCTCCCCGCGTCGGAAAATTCGGCCGAGCTTGTGAAACTCGCCGAATTTTTCGGAGCGAACGGTGTCGAAATAGATGTGCAGCTGACCAAAGACGGCGTACCCGTCATCTATCATGACGAGGATATGAACCTGCGGCTCAATCAGAAAAGCGGGCTTGTGGGCTCCGTGAGCGAGTACACCCTTGCGCAGATCGAGAGTTTCGTCCGCCTGCGAAACGGCGAACGCATCCCGACACTCCGGCGCATGCTGGCCACCATACTCCGGCAAACCTCGCTCAAGGTCGTGTGGCTCGATATCAAGCCCTCTGTCCCTCTCTCGATGCTCACCAATCTCCAGCGTGAGTATGCGGACAGTGCGCGAACTCTGGGGCGGGATCTCACCATCGTAATTGGCATACCCGACGCAGAGAAAGCACAGGAATTGCAGCAACTTCCTGATTACCGTCGCGCGAATGTCCTCTGTGAACTGGACATGGAGACGACACGGGCGTTGGATGCGGATGTTTGGGCTCCGCGATGGACACTCGGCACGCAAAACGAGCGAGTGGCCGAGATGCAGAACGAGGGACGCCGCGTGCTGACCTGGACGCTCGATCAGGCCGCGTACATAGAGCAGTTCATCCGGACAGGACGATTCGACGGCATTCTCACCAACTATCCCGCCCTGGTCGCCTATTACTATTACTCACAATGATGCGCCATCTTCAATACACGATCTGCGCCTGTTGCCTGCTCCTGGTTGTTTCGGAGGGAAGCGCGGCGGTTTTCACATCGTCGCCGGTGGACGATACTGCTGCCGCGCACATATCATCCACCGGCATCAGCGAACCGGACACTTTCACGGTGATGGCGACGCTCGCCGGCGGCTACGCGCAGTACATAATGCCGTATCCGTCAGGTCTGGAAATTGACCGACGCGGTTGGGCATTCAGCGCGCGACTGCTGTGGCATCCGGATCACCGACTGCGCCTCGGAGTGGAGAGCGGATGGACTTCACTATACTCCTATGATTTGCGTGATGTCGAGACATCGTTCGGCCGGACGGATGCGTCGTTGTCCCTGAGCGCCATCCCCGCTCTCGTCGTGTTTTCGATGCAGGTGCTCGGCCCCGTTTCATTGTCGGCGGGCGTGGGCGGCTACTTTGTGCGCTCGCACGCGCGTTCATTCGGTGAAACGGTGGACGTCTCGCGCTTCAGTCAGGGATGGATGGGTGCCGTTACCGTGTCGCGCGTACTGCCATTCGCACCGGTGTCCGGACTGGAACTCAAATGGTACGGCGCCACCGAATTCGGTGACGGCGTGCTCACCGCGCAGCTTCTCGTGCAACTCAATGTCTTGCGATGAAGACTCGCCCCGTAAACAACATTCAGTGAGACCTGGTCAACATTTTCACCCACAGGAGAAAAAATGGAATACGACAAGGACAAAGTTGATGACATGACACTTGCACTGATGTGGCTGGTCAGCAGCAAGGACCGATATGGAGTGCGCGCATGGAAGGGCTTTGACTGGGATACGCTGAACCGACTGCATGAAAAGGGGTTGATAAGCAATCCTGTCGGAAAGGCGAAATCCGTCGCCCTCACCGACGCCGCGTACGATAGGGCACGAGAGCTATTCCAGCGTGAATTCGGCAGCGCGGCGGAGGCACGGGAATCCCATTGACGTTCTGTGACTTCCTGGGGAGGAGAAGTGAGACAGGGCGACAGACGTACCTCAGTCCCTGAAACGGGGGTCGGTACGGATAACTCCGTACTCCGACCATCCGAACGTGTCGGGATATCTCCTCTCGCGGGTATTGTGTATATTGTCCTATTATTTCACATTCTTCGGCACCTCCATGAGACACCTCGCACCTCTCCTCTTCGCCCTGTTGGCGGTATTGCCGTCCCGCTTGTACACACAGAATGCGATCATTATTGATCATCACTGCACGGATCTCTCCGCTGTGCCGACGCAGTACATCAATCAGGCGAAACAGCAGTTCCGTGTTTCGTACGGACACACCTCGCACGGCAGCCAGATCGTAAGCGGTATGCAGCTCCTCCGCGCCCTGCCGCAATCCGTCTACAACTACTCCACTTCCGGCGGGACAGGTATACTGTCCCTGCACGACGGTACACCGTCCGGTGATCTCGGTCACAACGGTGATCTATCGTGGGCAGCAGCCACTCGAGTGCTTTTAGGGCAGAGCGGTTGCAACCGCAACCTTATCATGTGGTCGTGGTGCGGCGGCTGTTCGGATAATACCGTCGAAGGTATTGACGCGTATCTCCAGGCAATGGCAGCGCTCGAACAGGAATACCCGCAAGTGCGGTTCATTTACATGACCGGTCACCTCGATGGCAGCGGTGTTGCGGGAAATCTTCATCAGCGGAATGAGCAGATCAGAGCTTTTTGCCGCGCGCACGCCAAGGTACTCTTTGATTTCGCGGATATCGAAAGCTACGATCCCGACGGAAATTCCTTCCTCGACAAAGCCGCCAACGACAACTGTGATTACCGTGACGCGCAAGGCCGCAGCAGGAACTGGGCGCAGGAATGGTGTGAGCGCAATCCGGGACAATGCGACGATTGCTCCTGCGCGCATTCGCAGTGTTTGAACTGTCAACAAAAGGGCAAGGCGTTTTGGTGGATGCTTGCGCGTCTCGCGGGCTGGGATGGGCTGACTTCCGCAGAGAAAGTGGCGGCAGTCCCTCTTACATCGCCGCTATTGCACGCTTGCCATCCGAATCCGACGGACGGACGGACGACCGTCGAATTTTCTCTTCCCGCACCAACGGATGTCAGACTCAGCATAATGGATGCCGCCGGTCGCCGTGTCGTTGCACTGCTGGATGGGCAATGGATGGCTGCGGGGGTACACAATCACTCCTGCGATGTGAGCGCGCTGCCGCGAGGATTATACTTCTTCGAGTTGCACGCAAACGGAGCACGGTCGCATCGCCCCTTGCTTCTGCTCCGATGAGTTCCATCACGTGAGGACACCAACGGCGGCGACACTATCCGTTCACGGACCTGCCCCTTCACGTCAGGCAGGTCACTCCGTGGATGACGGACGATGGCGGTTTGACGAACACCGGGTACGCCATAGCAGCGTAGAACGGCGATGTACCGCACTATCTCCTCCATGCGAACGCCTCTCATGATTTCATGCACAGCGTCTTTGCACTACCCGCACGAAAATACGGCAGTGGTGCAAGGGGTGCGACTGTGGAGGCCGCTCGAAACACAGCTCCCGCCGAGGTGAGACTCGTTGTTCGCTCGTTTCCGGCGACCTCTGCAGACGGTTCGTCGCCCCGGAATGACTGCTCGATTCCGCTACGCCCATCGGCGATTGCATACTCCGCATGGCGGCGCCGAGCCGCTCTCCTGATCGAAGAGAGCTGATCCGCGATCCGTCTTCGTTTACTCGGTTTTCTCGCCCGCCTGTTTCGCCGCTTCAGCAAAGCGCTGACGCAGCGCATCGATCTCATTTTTCAGCTCCGGCTTCTTCGACGCGAGTTTTTCGAGATCATCAACCGCACCCTTGATGTCGTCCTCACCGGTAACCTTTTCCATCGCGGTATTGTAGGCTTTCATCGCCGCGTCTTTGTTGCCGAGATCCAAATGGTATAACCCGAGATTCGCCCAGGCGTACATCATGGATTCATCGAACGCGAGACCTTTTTCGGTAGAGACGATGGCCTCTTTGATATCACCGAGGAGATACTGGCTCCAACCCAGGTTCGCCCAGACGGATCCCTCTTCCGGCAGGAGTTCCAGGACCATTTTCCAGGTTTCCGCGGCTTTCTTTTCATTACCGAGACCGGAATACGAGTAGGCCAGACGGAACAGCACTCCGGGACGGATCTGCTCCGGCAGCGCATCATTCGCGAGCATATTTTGCAGCAAGGTGACCGCCTCGCTGAATTTTTCCTGCTCGATCAGTTTTGCGCTTTCGTTCCACTGCTCCTTCAGTTCCTGCGCATGGGTAATGGTCACCACTCCGGACACGAAGAGGAGAAGCGCTGTGACGAGAAAGACACGAACCGACTTCATTTCAACCTCCTATATACGATGATTAGGTACTGGATAAAGAGACGACGCGCACGGTGTTCCACGAAGTGCGCACGAAGCTCCAAGGGATTGCGGATGTATCCGATTGATCATTCACCCTGGTACCGCAAACCGTTTGCCACGATACGGTATGCGGAAAACAACGAGAGGGGATGGAAATACTGCTGAGAATCTACATTCTTTTACATCCGAAATCAATAACCCGGCGTTGGTGCGCGGCGAACGTTCGTTGCATCATAAATATGTTACCAAGGCGCTCTCGAAAAACAAGTCGTTGCCTCATAATTGTATTACCAACAGCACGAGGCACGATTCATGGTGCGTTGGTTCATACACAATAATGTCGAGGGTCTTTCACAGGAGTCGTTGCGGTACGATTGGACCGTATCCGATTGATGGCGAAAGAGGCGAGTTCGAGAGTCCTTGTGTTTGACAGGTGCGTATTTTATATCCGGGAATCGAGGCGAGCGCTGATTACGGAGTGGCGTTTGTGGGCTCGGTGGTACGCAATCCGAGATCGTTTGGGAGATGATGTGGGCGATTCATGTATCGCCATCCGAGCGCGTCCTGAAAACCGAAATTGGGTGATTCATGTATCGCCACGCGAAGGAGATCTAAACAGGATGTGGGCGATTCATGTATCGCCACGCGAAGGAGATCTGAACAGGATGTGGGCGATTCATGTATCGCCACGCGAAGGAGATCTAAACAGGATGTGGGCGATTCATGTATCGCCACGCGAAGGAGATCTGAACAGGATATGGGCGATTCATGTATCGCCATCTGATGGAGGCCCGAATCGGATTTGGGCGATTCATGTATCGCCCACTTGCTCTCCAGGACCCGGAAACACCCCCGCCACACCAGGTCCCAGCCTTAAAACCACCACCCAAACCACCACACTCCTCCCTTTCGGACCATCATCCCTCAACAGACGGACCCAAATCCAGACAAATGCACAGAGCTTCCCCTCTCCGCCTGACGTCCGTCGTCCCGGAGCGCTGTCCCTGTCCCTTGCGATGAAAAAATGTCCTCTTCGCTTCCGCTTACTCGGATAGAAAGATCCGGGCCGGACCAAGGTTCCGGACCACCGAGCCTCGCCCGCCCGCCATGCCACCGGCGCCTCCCCCACGCGCGACGCCCTTCTTGGATGCAGTGCGTACCGCCTCATCTCTCCGCGCTCCCGTCAGCAGCAGAACGCGGCCGAGAAGCATCGCCCCTGCGAGCTGACCCGATACCGCGCGCCCCTTGCTTCCATAGACGGACAGCGCACCCGTACCGCCGAATTCCGATGCCAGAACATCGGCCAAGGTGGAGGCCTGCTTCCCCTTCTTCGTCTGCTGCGCGGGATCCACCACCACATGGCTCCACTCCTCCCGCAACTCCGCGTACACGCGGGCCAAGACCACCTCATCCTCCAGAACGCATGATGCGTAACGCCGCGCCCAGACTTCGCCGCCGCCTTTGCCGGACAACGCGTTGATGCGATGCGCGCTGTTCATCTTCAGATACCCCATGAACTCCGGCAGTGTCATGATGCGCCGGTAGTATATCCATTCGTCGCTGCCCTCCGGCGGCGCTTTCCGGGGATTCCGGACTTCAGTGATCTCCAACGCCAGCTCCACCTCGGAGGGACGAATGCTCAGTTCATGAAGCCGGATGCACGGGAAATTCTGCAACGCCTGACCGAGCACATCGAGGAATGCGCGTCCGGCGTCGCTGAGCGTGGTGATGCCGTCCTTCGTCGTTCCGAGAATTTCGGCATTCTTCCTGGTCTTGAACACGACCAGATGCTTCGACAGCTTCGAATAGTCGTACTCCCGCACACGGCGGGTACTGAGTTCTTTAAGTCGTTTCACAAAATGCTCCCTAAGCAGTGAAAAGAACGAACTTAAAGATAGGCACCCGTTCGCTGTCTGTTCAATGCAGAAAACCGCCGCTGCTCGTGAGCGTACCATACGATCAGGCACCCGACATCCGTACAGGAATTGCCCTTCGTCAAGTCTGTATGCTGTCATGCGACGGTCGTGTGCCGGCGGTCGCCGGAGTACCCGCAGGACAGTGCTCCGTCAGAGTTCTATGGTGAAAATTTCCCGCTTCCCATCTTCGAGGAAGGGCAGGAAATTCTTGTACCATTCCTGCCACTTGGCGGTCGCCATCTCGCTATGGCTCATGCTTTCCCATGCGGCAAGATTCTCGAACGTGGATTCGAGGACAAGGGTATAGTACGGACCCGTAACGTCTGTGAGTACACGCATGGGGAATTCTTCACCCGACTCGGTCAGATCCGACGAGAACGCTTTCAGCGACGCCAGGGCGCCTTTCATCTGTCCAAAACGAATACGAAATATATCACGAACAAGTATCATGATCAGGCCCTTTCATGGTGGTTAGTGCAGGAATGATGTTGCGCCGGAATATAGGATATTCGCTATCCGATTTCAAGCCCAATCAACGAATACTGCCTTGCAAGAACAGTGCCTTGCAAGGGCGGGATATGAGGTCGCACGCAGTCGGCACGCTTGAATCAGGGGCAATCGAATCCCAATGCGACCGCGATGTCGCGCGGATCGCCGCTTGGACGAGTGGAAAGCGCAGCATTGTCGCGAGATGGATGCAGCAGCTACCGCGAGCATCGTGCCGATCCACACCCATCCGCGTACGGACTCGTACGCGGAAAGGCGCGGATTCACGGATTACCCGGACAGAGAGCGGAGCGAAAGGATTGCCGGTCGCGACCTAATGCCGTTGCGGACGAGCCACTCGACCGTCGTGCGCCAATCACAATTTGACGACAAGCGTCATGAAGCCCTCTCCGGTACCGGCCCTGATGGAGCGATTGCCATGTTCTCCCGAAAGGATTGAAACGGAGATACCGTACTCTGCAAGGAGTGACAACTGTTCATGAAAGGAATATGCGACACCGATCTTCCCGCTGATGCCGGCGGTATAGTACTTCGACGAACTGCTGTTGCTGTTGTACTGGTAGCCGATGCCCAGCCCCGGACTTGCGAAGAAGGAGATTTCCTCCCAGGACTTGAGCTTGTAGACCGGGGATACGGACAGGGAAATTCTGTGAGAGTTCTGGATCGACGCGAAATATCCGGTCGTCTCTTGGTACTCAATCGTGCCGGTCAGCGACAGCCGCCACAGCGTGGTTGGCGAAGTCAGGAAACCGAGCCCGATTCCTCCGCCGTAGGCCGAGGCTGTCAGATTCGATATGCTGAAAAGCATGCAGGTCGAGTTCCCGCTTTCCCAGAATTGAGCGGCGGGACTTTTATCCTGCGCCCGCGCCAGTGTGGAAAGAAAAACGACAATCAACGCTGTCATGCCGCCCTTGAGCATCCTGCTTGCACGCATACTGCCTCCTTCTGAAGTGATGGGAACAACGCCCCTCCCGGAGCCGAGCTGCTGCAAGTTTACGAAAGTCGGCGTAAAAAGTCAATCTGCTCTGATAAAATACTTTTTCGCCGTAATACCGGCGCACACCCTGCGCGGATGCACAGTAACCTCCCCAGTCACGGCGAGGGATGCGCGGTCCGCCAACCGCATGCGAGCACCGTCCTCAATGCACGAGGACGCGCCGCAGCGCCTGCTCTCCGCCCGACCGCAAGCGGAGATAATACACACCGGAGGACATCCCCCGTGTGTCGATAGTCATCGTCTGTCTGCCGGAAGTGCGCATCTCGTCCGTATGCGTGCGGATCGTGCGCCCGAGTACATCCAATACTTCGGCATGGACCGTCCCGCTTTGCGGGCCGCTCCACTCTACGCTGAAGGTAGATCCGGCCGGAGATGGCCAGGTGCCGTGTATCCGCAGCTGCGCCGGTTGTGCCGCGGGGAAATCCGCCGTGGTAATCGACGTCAGATCGAGCGAGAACAATCCCGGCAGGCTGCACGCGCCCAGGTACAGCCGCCCGTTTATCTCCTTCAGTTCGGCACGGCAGACGGTGGGATCCACAAAACTGGCCGGTGGAATTCCCTGGCTGTACGGTTCATACGAAGCGAAATCCGGAGAGAGGCGAATAACTCTGTCGTCGCGTGTGAGAGCGAACACACCAGCCCCCGTGGCCGCGACTGCGAACGCAGGTTTGCCGTATACCGTGCGCCACTTCGAGAGCGAGGGATCAAACGTGTGCACGCCGTTCTGCGCCGCAGCGATGAGGAGTCCGTTTGCGAAAGCCAGACGGTAAATGTACGTCGGAAAGCCACCGCTGGTCTCCAGATCCCAGGTAGCGCCGTGGTCGCGGGAGATGAATAAGCCCATGGGATGCCCGGCATAGAGCGCGTCCCCGACATCGAGAAAATCGAAACACTGCCAGAAATCCCAGATGCGTACATGCTCCCAATCGCCTGTGCCGGTCTTCGAGCGCGCAATGCCGAAGCCGTTGATGCTCACGATAAGGTATTCGCCGCTGCGAACCAGCACGCCAAGCATCTCGTGGCTTTCCCAACCCGCGCTGTTGCGCTCCCAACTCCGTCCGAGATCGGACGACATGAGCAGCGCGCCGGTGTTGGAGAGATATAACCGTCCCCGATCAAAAAGAAAACCCATGGGTGTCTCGTCAACTGGATAGTGTCGCATATCCCAGGTGCCAGACTGTGCGTCGCGCATATATATTTGATTATCCTTCAGGCTGTGCGCAAGCAGCCCTTCCGCTGTAGAAACGACATTTGCCACACCGATAGGAAACACGCCATGCGAGACGTACGTCCATTCCCCGCCGCCGATGCTCTGCCACAGTCCCAGATTGGCGACACCAGCGAGCAGAGTATCGCCTGAAGCCTCGATGGAAAGTACCGCGCGGGCGTAGGGCGTGATCGCGGAGGCCCGCGTCCAATGTACCCCGTCGTCGTCCGAATGGAACACACCAGTGCCGGTGGCCACACTCCACCTGCCGTTCGACCAGGTGATGTCATTGACGTTCTGCCCCGCCAACATGGTGGCGTGCCACGAAAAACCGCTGTCCACAGACCGATAGATCACGGCGGTGGGTGCGGACACACCGCTGCCGCTCTGTGTGCTCAGCAGTACAGTCCCTTGCGGCGCCGCGTGCAAACGGAGCGGCTTGAGCGACAGTCCTTCGTAGCGCTGCCAGGTCGATCCATGGTCACTGCTCCGTTGCACACCGCCGGCGTCGCCCGCAAGCAACCACGCTCCGAGCGAGACCATCGTCCGCGGAATAACGGTGCCGGACATCTTTGACCACCCTTCCCCGTTGTTCGTTGAGCGGTACAGATACGAGTAATTCGCCGCAAAAAGGTCGCCACCGTGTCGGATTATGGTCCTGATGTCGCTGGCGTCCTCCCAGTCCACCCGTCTGGTACGCCAGCGCACTCCACCGTCGTCGCTGAGAAAGACGCGCCCATCTCCGCCGACAAGCAACCTGCCATCGGTTTCAAAAAGTCCGTTCGCGACGGCGTCTCCATCGGGGATGTCGCTTCGCACCCATTGACGGGCGTCATGCGAACCAAGCAGGACGAACGTTCTCCGGGACGGAAGAGCGACAAAGCCGTTCGCACTTTTCATGATCTCAACGATGGATCCGCCGTACGGACCACCTTCATCCACCCACAGCGGTTGCGCGTCGAGTAATACGGGGAACAGGAGCATCGGCAGGAAAGTCAGTCTCACCAGCATCATGCGTACCTCCAATTGCAATGGCGAATGCAGGAGCGAATTCCGAAATATCCCTATCCCCGGACTAAAGCGCAATGCAAAAAAAAGCGTAGAGTGTAGTGCAGAGAGCACGGCCGTGGTAATCGGACCTACCCGCAAAAAATGAGACTGAATGTAGTACCGAACGGTGCACCCGCTTTCGTTGTGCACATAGATGCTCTCTACGGTCTCTCTGCTCTCCGCTCTCCGCTCTCCGCTCTCCGCTCTCCGCTCTACGCTCTCTGCTCTCCGCTCTCCGCTCTACGCTCTCCGCTCTACGCTCTCTGCTCTCCGCTCTCCCGCACCGACACGATATCCGGCATGAGGGATTTCCGTCGCAGGGCGTCGCTGCCGAGGAAAACGAGCAGATAGTACACCGCTGCGAGTCCGATGCCCAATGTGAAGGCCCACAATTCCTGACGCATTATTCCAGGATCGAAGAGATAGGTACCGGTCAGAATCCCCGCAAGGATGAGCAGCAGCGGAATACCGTAGAGTAAACCCGCCGCCGCGAATAGCGATTCTCCCCGGATGCGAATGCGCACTTCGTCTCCGACATGCACACCGAAGGGATCCACGGCCTCGACGTGGTTCTCGTTCTGATCACCGACGCCGCAGATAATTTTGGCAGTACATTCTTCGCAGTGATCCGAACGCAACACGGCGACGGTGGCGTTACCCTGCCCCGTCGCCGTCACAATACCATGTTCGTAAATGTCTTCGCCGCGCATGGCCGCGTCAGTTCGCCTGTTCCGGCGTAGTCTCGGTCAGCCCGGCCTGATGTTGCGCGAACGCGTCTTTCAGATAGCAGATCGCGCTGGTCTTGCACTTGTCGAAGGGAATTTTGTCGGGATCGAAATTGTCCCAGTTGATCACGGCCAGACCATCCTGCATCACGATACCGCCGTCGGATTTACGCGCGCAGATGCCGCAGCCGATGCAGGCCACATCGCACACCGCCTGCGCGGTCTTCGGATCGTAGTGATTCTTGCAGAACACGAACACTTCCCGGTCAATCGGGTGCATCTCGATGATATTGCGCGGACAGACCTTGGCGCACATGCCACAGCCGGTACACAACGCGTCAATGACGATGGGTAAACCGTTCTCGTTGAGATGAATGGCGTTAAAGGTGCACGCGTCCACACAGTCGCCGCCGCCCATGCAGCCGTACTGGCAGAGCTTCGTGCCACCGCTGACGAGATCCATGGTCGCACAGCTCTGCGGGCCGCGGTACTCCACCATTTTTTTCGCGGCTTCGATATTGCCACCGCGGCAGAGCACGCGGGCGACGATTTTCACTGCCGCGCCCGCTTCGACACCCATGACGGTGGCAATGGCATTGGCCACGTCCTGCCCGCCGACGGGACAACCATTGACGGCTGCGGTGCCTTCTACGATATTGACGGCAAAGTCGTAACAGCCGGCCTTGCCGCAGGCGCCGCAGTTGGCGCCGGGAAGTACGTCGTTGACCTCGCCGATGAGCGGGTTTTCCTCAACCCGGAGTTTTTTATCCGCTATAGCGAGCGCCCCGGCGAAAAAGAAACCCAGGCCGCCCATTGTTGCTACTGCGATCAGGAGATTGACATCCATGTGCTACCTCGAACTATGCTTGTCGAATCCGGGCGTCGTATACACAGCGCCCCGGTCGTCGATGATCATTCCGTCAATATGTTTCTGTTGTGTCAAAAATTCCATGCCTTTCGCCGGCCCCATCACAAACACCGCGGTCGCAAGTGCGTCAGCGGTTGTGTTGTCCGGTGCGAGAACGGTCACGCTGCGACAACCGCTCGCAGGTTTGCCCGAGGCAGGATCGAAAATGTGGTGATAACGCTTGCCGTCTTCCTCGAAAAACTGCTCATAGTCTCCGGAGGTGGCAATGGATCGCGAGTCGATTCTCACGCTTGCCGCGAGACGACGCTCTTCCCGGGGGTGCTGCACGCCGATAGTCCATGTACCTCCGACCGAACGAATTTCCCCGCCGGCATTGACCAGCCCTTCGCGTACGTCATGCGCTGCGAGCACCGCCACGGCTCTGTCCACGGCGTAGCCCTTCGCGATGGCACCGAAGTTCAGCGCCGCTCCCCCGTTCAGACGCACACGCGCGCTGTCGAGAATTTCTACATGACGCCATCCGCTGCGGGACAGAGCTTCTGTCAGGCGCTGGGCATCCGGTATTGCGGGCGCGTCATCGTCGAAGCCCCAGACCTGCACCAGCGGCTCGATCGCGACATCGAAGGCGCCCCCGGTGTTGCGATACAACGTATCGCAACGACGGAGCAAAGCATACACCTCGTCAGGGAGCGTCACCACGTCGCCGCCGGAACGATTTGCTCTCCACACCGGGCTGTTACGCAGGTAGGTGGAAAACAGTGTGTCAACGCGCCGGACCTCTGCGAATGCCGCCGTCATGGCCCGGTCCGCAGCTTCGACATCCATACCGCGTATCTGCATTTCGATAACGGTACCCATGGCGATTTGTGTGCGGACGCGTTCCTCATCGGCCGGGCCGCCCCATTCGCGGACAACGATAAAACTGATGATGAACACCACGACGAGATACGCCGCAAGCATGATTGCCCGACGGGTGGTGCTTCGGCGTGGTTGCATCACTTCCTTGCCCATGCGGTGCTCACCGTGCCTTTCTCAGGCCTTCTCCACGCGCAACAGAATCCGGTTCGGCGCGCAGGCAATGACGTCGCCCGAACGGCTGGCGCTGCCGCGACGGCACAAGGCATGCCGGCAGGTGGAGGAATGGACATGCGCTCCGTGTTCACTGATCGTGACACCAGTGGCACCCTGCGGCCCGCGTACGGTAAGCGTACGATGACGGTTCATGGTGATTTTGTCCACCAGACCCTGTTCGTTTTCTATCACGAGCACCTGTCCGCCCGAAAGCAACCCGGCCAGCGGAGCGGATTCCGTATATTCCGCGGAGATCTGCCACCGAGCGGCGCTGCCATGCAGTTTATCGCGAACCGTCGAAAGATTGCTCGTGAAATCACGCTCGGGCGCGTACATGCGTTTGCGATCGTCGAGCACGAGAACGTCCGCCGGTACGGGGTCCGTGAGCGGCTGCATGCGCAACACGATGTTGCCTCCGCCAAACAGCGGACCGCTGCTGTGCGACGCACCGCGCATGGCAGACCGGATCACGCCCGTCCAACGCGCATCGGCATGGATGACGGGTGTGAGCGCGCGCGCATCCTCCGGAAGTTCGGCGAGAAATGCGCGGAGCACATCCGCGGTGAGTTGATCGCTGTCGGGTACGAAGCCGTGCATGGCGAAGCGTCGCGCAGACGCGTCACGGAACAGACTTCCCGTACCCGCGCCCGCGCCGATGGCGACAGCGGTAAGGCCGGAGAGTTTCAAGAAAGAACGGCGAGAGATCATTATATACTCCTGTAACATTTTTCGCTGTTTACACGGTAATCATTCCGGCGAAGCCCATGAAGGCCAGCGCGAGCAGACCCGCGACGAGCAGGGTAATCGGAGCACCCCGAAAGGAGGTGGGGACTTCCGCAAGATCGAGTTCCTCACGTATCCCGGCCATGATACTGATGGCCAGCGTGAAGCCCGCGCCGGCTCCTATACCGAATACGAGACTTTCGATAAAGCTGTAGTCCTTCAATACCAAAAAGAGCGCAAGCCCGAGTATGGCGCAATTGGTGGTGATCAACGGAAGGAATATACCGAGAGCGCGATACAACGGCTGACTCACCTTCTTGATCACCATTTCCACGAATTGCACCAGGGAGGCGATGATGAGGATGAAGGAGACATACTGCAAATACTCGACCTGAAACGGAACCAGCACAAGATGGTATATCAGCCAACTCACCGTTGCGGTAATCACCATGACGAAGGTCGTGGCGAGCCCCATGGGAAACGCGGACGAGAGCTTGTTCGACACCCCGATGAACGGACAGATGCCGAGGAAGTACGCCAACACGAAGTTATTGACCAGCGCGGCGGAAAGAAAGATCAAAATGAGTTCCATCGTCTATCCCTCCTGTACGCTTGCGGTGGAGACAGTCTCTTTTTCCATGTACCCCGTCACGATCGCCTTTTCCGCCTTTTTCTTGCGTGACTCGAGGAACGCATTGATTGTCCCCATCATCACACCAAGAGTGAGAAAGGCACCTGCCGGGAGAATCATGATCAGCCAGGGTTCGAAGGCATTCGGCAGCACCTGCATGCCCAGGATGGTCCGTGATCCGATGATCTCGCGAATACCGCCGAGGGCAAACAGCGCAAGCAGGAAGCCCGACCCCATGCCAAGCGCGTCGAGCACCGAACGCAGAGGATTGTTCTTGGACGCAAATGCCTCCGCGCGACCCAGGATGACGCAGTTGACCACGATCAACGGAATGTAGGGACCGAGGGACTTGCTCAGGTCGGGGAACTGCGCCCGCATCACCAGATCCACGATAGTCACGAAGGTGGCGATGATCACGATGTAGGCCGCAATGCGCACCTGCGTCGGTATGACTTTACGGACGAGAGAAATGATGAGACTGGAGAACACCAGCACGAAGGTCGTTGCCAGGGCCATCGCGATACCGTTCATAGCGGATACGGTGACGGCCAGTGTGGGGCACATGCCCAGCACTTGTTTGAATACGGGATTGTTGTCCCAGATTCCCTTGCTGTACTCTGTGAAGAGCGAGGTCTGCTTTTTCATTTCGTACCTCCGGGCAACGCCGCTTTCAGTTTCGCCATACCATCGTTCACAATCGCGACGATAGCTTTGGACGAAATGGTGGCGCCGGTGATGGTCTGAATTTCATTTTCCTTTGTCGGTGGAGCGCCTTTCACCCAGGCCACGTCCGGATCGACGGTCAGATCCTTGAACTGGGACGTGAACGGTTCTTCGGTGACCTTGGTGCCCAGCCCGGGCGTTTCGACCTGCTCAAGCACTTCGATGGAGGTGATGGTGTTGACATCCTCTGACAGACCAATCATCATGCGGATCTTTCCCTGGAATCCATTGCCTTCCCAGGGCAGCGCATAGCCGATGGGCTGCTGCGCGGCGTCGAACACCTTGTACAGCTCGAATTTCACCGCTTCCACTTTTTCGTAACTCTTGCCGTCGGGTTGTACCAGAAATATGGCACGCTCTGTGTCGGCCTTTTTATTCGCCGCGATCAGTGGATTGGCCCAACTATTGATCATGGACAATCCGCCGCCGGACACGATGCCGATGATGCTGAGCACCACGAGCATGGAGATGATCGTTTTCATTTGCCTGCCTCCCCGAATATCGCGGGTCGTGTATACCGATTGATCAACGGCACGAAGGCGTTCATGAAAAGAATGGAATACATAACACCTTCAGGCAAACCGCCGTACACGCGGATCACGACAATGATCAACGATATGGCGAGTCCGTATATCCACATTCCCAGACCCGTCACCGGTGAGGTGACATAATCGGTGGCCATGAACATCGCGCCGAAGAGGAAGCTGCCGGCGAAGATGTGAAACAGCGGATTCGGCGCGGCCGGATCTATGAGCCAAATGGCGCCTCCGAATACCAGAACGCCGACGAGCATGGACAGCGGGATGCGCCAATTAGCGACGCCGGTCACGAGCAGAAAACCCCCACCGAGCAACACGGCGATTGCCGATGTCTCCCCCAGCGAGCCGCCGACATTGCCGACGAAAAGTGATTCAAAACCGGTGAGCACGTGATCGAATTTGAACGCCGCGAGCGGCGTAGCCTTGGAAACGGAGTCCACCGCGAAATTCGGTATCGTCCATGTGGTGATGGCAACCGGAAAAGCGGCCTGCAGAAATGCGCGGCCGGCCAGCGCGGGGTTGAAAATGTTGTAGCCCAGACCACCGAACACCATTTTCCCCAACGCGATGGCGAACACCGAGCCCAGCGCGGTGAAGACCAGCGAGAAATTCGGCGGCAGAATCAGCCCGAGCAGCAGGCCGGTTATGACCGCGCTGCCGTCGCTGACCGTGACGGGTTTTTTCATGAGGTACTGGATCAACGCTTCGGTACCCGCCGCAAAGACCACCGCCGTGGCGATCAGCAGCAACTGCGTGAAGCCGAAATAAACCACGGCCGAAATCACGCAGGGGAGCAGCGAAAGAACCACGAACCACATGATCTGCTTCGTCGTCCAGCGGGAATGCATGTGAGGCGACGACGTGATCAGCAGATCGCGTCCACTTGGTGCCTCTGTCACTGTGACTGTTGACATACGTTTGTGTATCGTGTTCGTGAAAAAAGTTGCTTCAAGCCGTACTTTACCGTGCCGCTACGCTGTCGCGCGTTTGCGCTGCATCTGAATGACGCGTTGCTTGCCGAGGCGCAGCCATTGGACCAACGGGATATGCGCCGGACAGGTGAAGGCGCAGCTCCCGCATTCCATACACACGGTGATCCCCTCCGTTTCCGCCTCCTCGAGCTTATTGACCTGCGCCAGGCGCGCCAGGCGCGTGGGTAAAAGATGTAACGGACAGGCGTCGATGCATTTGCCGCAGCGCAGGCAGGAAGTTTCCTGTTCACCTTTCGCTTCGGCCATGGTCAGCACCACAATGCCCGAGGTCGCCTTCATGACCGGTGCGCTCAAATCGTGCTGCGCCACACCCATCATGGGACCGCCCACAATGACCTTGGCGGCGTCGTCCGTCAGACCGCCGCAAAAATCGATGACATCCTTCAACGGTGTGCCGACAGGAACGATGAGGTTCTTGGGATTGCGAATTCCGCGACCGGTCACTGTCAGCGCGGCGGTGATGGAGGGCTCGCCTTTCGTCACCGCGTCCCAAATCGCGACAGCGGTGCCGATGTTTTGAATTACCGCGCCCACATCGAGCGGAAGTTTTCCGGGCGGGACCTCGCGGCCGTTCCAAGCCTTGATCAGCATTTTTTCCGCGCCCTGCGGGTACTTGGTCTTCAGTGGACACACGATGATGCCGTTCTCGCCCGCGGACGCCTTCTGCATCGATTCAAGGGCGGCGGGTTTATTGTTCTCGATACCGATTACGCCGGACGCAACGCCGAGGGCTTTCATGATCAGTTTCAGACCACCGACAATCGCCTCGGGGCGCTCGATCATGAAACGATCATCGCGCGTCAGGTATGGCTCGCACTCGCAGCCGTTGAGAATGACGACCTCGATGTGTTTCCCTTCCGGCGGACTCAGTTTCACGAAAGTCGGGAAGGCGGCGCCTCCCTGACCGACGATGCCGGCATCCTTGACGCGCTGGCGAATCTGATCGGGAGTGATGCTGTCCACGTCAAGAGGCGGCAGGAGTATGGGGGCTGGGGCTTCTTCGCCTTCCGCGGGAGCGGTGGGCGTAATAACCAGCGCCTCTTTTACGAAACCGCTGCTGTTGCTTTCGCGTCCGATACTTTTCACGGTGCCGTTTACCGGGCTGTGCACCGGTGCGGAAATGAAGCCATCCGCCTCGGCCACGACCTGCCCTTTGACCACCGCGGCGCGTTTTTCCACGAGTGGTTTCGCCTGCTTGCCGAGATGCTGCGACAGCGGCAGAATAATCACACCCGGATCGGGCATGATTTCGAAGGCGCAATGTTCGCTGAGTTCTTTTTCTTCCCGGGGATGAACCCCGCCTGGAAATGTTTTAAGATTCATGATGCGCAGGAAGTGTGATGAGGTCGATTCGGTTGGAGGTGCGTGTATTGATTTTGAAAACGGAACCTGTTTCATCCCGAGGGATCGTTACAAAAATCACAATTTCAGCAATGATTTCAAAACCAAATCGTCCGCTATTTCGTCGGATTTGGATTTTATTCCCGGGAGGAGCCGGGGTGGGGTACTCTGACAGCCGCAGGAGAGCACGGGTGGACGGGAGTGCGCGAATCGTAGAAGCGCCTCGTTCCGAGAGGAGAGCAGAGAGCACGGCCGTGCGGGGGCGCTCGCACGGTACAAGTGCCTCGGTTCGGGAGGAGGCAGAGAGCGAAGAGCGGAGAGCACGGTCGTGCTGGGGGCGCGGCGCAAAGAGCAGAGAGCAGAGAGCAGAGAGCAGAGAGCACGGTCGTGCGTTACGGATGTCCGCACAAAGAACTATAACCGCTGCCTGGCTCTTGTGTGTATCCGACGCCACCCGCCTCCCAAACAAAGGCACTTGTGCAATTCGAGCGATCTTGCACGGCCGTGCTCTCTGCTCTCTGCTCTCTGCTCTCGGCTCTCTGCTCTCGGCTCTCTGCTCTCGGCTCTCTGCTCTCGGCTCTCTGCTCTCGGCTCTCTGCTCTCGGCTCTCTGCTCTCTGCTCTCTGTTCTCGGCTCTCTGCTCTCGGCCGCACCACCGCCCGTACAGACGCCCGACCGGGCGTCTCTACCGCACCACCACCGCCCGTGTTGCCTGGGCCCCCGCACCGATCATGCGAATGAAATACATCCCGGGCCGCAAACGCAATGCCGATGGCACGATACGCAGCACGGAATCCGCCTCGGGCATCACGCCTTCCTTCACCACCGCCACCTCTCTGCCCAGCGCGTCATACAGCATGATGCGCACATACTCGCCCGCGGGGACATTGATGGGAATGCGCGCTTCGCCGTTGAGCGGCACGGGCTGCGGCCAGACGGGACCGAGGCCGAATGATATGAGCGGAGCCGGCGACTCGACACCCACCAATCCTTTGATGAGGTACGTCACCGCCACATCCTTCGGGAGGTTCGGTGCTTGCCCCGCGATGGTCAGTGCCGTTGCGTGCAGGCCGACGGGCAGCGCGGTGCTGTTGGGTTGCACGGCGATGCGGGCGGCGTGATCGCCGGAGACGGGATCGGCATTGAGCCACCACTGGCCGCCTTGCGCGATCCACGGCATGGAGAGGCCGCCGCCCGTCCAGAGCTGCACGTGCTGCGCGGCGGGGAGCGGATCGTTTTGCTCGGCCTCGAAATGCAGATGCAAGGGCGTGAACACCATGCCGCCGGAGGCGTCTTTGAGCACATGCACGGTGTGATCGCAGCCAGTGCTACTGCCCTGTTCGTCGCTATACCAGGTGAAGTTCACGGCATACGCTCCGAAGTCCGCCAGCGCGGGTGTGGTCTTGAGCGTCCACCAGCGCGTGTTGCCGTCGCCTGGACGCAACTCGCCGAAGCTGAGCGTGGCGCTGTCGCTCACGAGCTCGAATTCCGGAGGCAGCGTAATCGTAGCCGCGCAGTTGTGCAGCGCCACGGTGCCCGTGTTGGTGGCGATGTAGGAGATTTCGAAGGGCTCGGGGATGATGCGTTCGTAGGCCTCATCGGCGTGCAATGAGTCATGACCGGAGACAACGCAGTGCGTTGTCTTTACAGGAGGCCATTCCTCGACGATGATCGATGTCGTGCACTCCTTCCATTCGCCTTGCTCAAGGGAGCGGTAGCGGATGGTGATGTGCTGCGCTTCGGTTGCGGAGGCTGGCAGTGGCCGCAGCAGCCATTGCAGTTGTGCGCTGCTGTTGCTGTCGATGGAAGCGAGCGTCTTGATCGGCGTCTCGCCCGACGCGAGTCCGAAGCGCGGGGCGGCGGTGAGATCGATCTCGGCCTCGATGCCCGTCTCCGGTGTATCGAGAATATTGTGCAGTTCCAGCGTTATTGGTACGGGATCGGGGTTGTAACCCAGCGGTTCGCGGACGAAGCGAACGGTGTCGGGTGCAGTGATGTCGCAGCGCAACCCGTCTATGCCGGGTATATGCATGTCGTGCGTGCACACCGAGAGCAAGCTGTCGGCGGCGCCGTAGGCGGTGACTTCGAAAGTGGCCGTACGCTCGTTGCGCAGGACCAGTGGACGCAGGTGCCATTGCCTGCTAATCTTGCCGCTAGGCGCGAGCGTGCCGCCGGGTTGCGAGAGAGGGTCGAGCGGGAGGACGCCGGCACCGGATGAGATTGCGAGATCGACGCGGGTGATGGTGACGGGAACGGTTCCTACGTTTGAGAGCGTGTAAGCTAATTGTACATTTTCATGATATTCGAGTTGCTGTTCCGTCAAGACTTGCGGAGCGGCGATATCGCAGACGAGGGATTGATCGAGTATGCACAGCGGAATACGCACGCCGCATTCACGCCAGGTGGTATCGAGCGCGTCGCGGTACTCCCAGCGGATATGCTGTCCGGTATCGCTGGATGGCGCCTGAGCGAGCTCGAACACCCAACGCGACGCGTGAGCTGACCGTGCGGGGATGCTGAACGCGTCCAACTCCGCTTCCTGTCCCGCGCGGAGACGCAGATGTGGAGCGGCGGAGAGATCGCAGCGCAATTGCACATTTGCCAGCAACGTGTCGCAGGCGTTATCCAGTGAGAGCAGCAGGACCAGACTATCAGGCAGCAGGACATTTCGCCGAATATCGTACATGGCCGCGCTGTCGCCCGCGACCGAGCATAGCGGCGCGGGCACGGCGGGTATATACATTTCCATCTCGCAGACGGATACATCGAAGCCCCATTGATCATCCGCCTGAACGCGTATGCGCACGGTGCGCGGATAAGGACGCGCTTCGGCCTCCAGTTGCCAGACCTGTTCCTGCGCGCCACCCGGCAACAATGTCCGTCCCGGACGCGATGCGGGTGTAATAGAACGCACACCCATGCCCATTCCCACGCTCAGTTTGAGCATGGCCACGACGGCGGTGTCCCCGCCGATATTGCTGAGCCGATAGCGCAGTTCGAAGGGGTTGGGCGCGAGAGTCGTTCGCGACACGGTAAGCGAGTCCGGACCCTCCAGCGTGCAGCGGAGCATCGGTTCCTTGTCTTCGTAGAGCCGGATGGGCAGCTCCGCTTCGCAGGTACCGATACCGGGCGGACAGTCTCCGGCCGCCTCGGGCTCGGCGTAATGTATGCGCACGCGTACGGTACCATGCCTGAGCGCATACCCCCGCCGCACATGCACGCGCCAAGAGTAACGCAGCTTCGCGCCGTACACGACAATATCGGGCGTGGGCTGTACCAGCAGACTTTGATCGGTACTATCGAGCGCAAGACCATCGGGTAATTCCAGCTCAAGGTAACGCGCCCGATAGGGCTGATAGTCGAGCGTATTCTCCACCTCCACGGTGACCAAAAAACTATCCGGGTCGGCAAAGCCACGCCTGGATGCGACGCGGATGGAGTCGGGAAGGATGATGGAGCAGGTGAGCGGATTGCAGAGGCCGTCGATGCGGAAGCGGGAGAGGAATACGTCCAGGACGCCACCCCGGAACTCGGGAAGTGCAGCATTTTTTATGGCGAAACCGAAACACTCGGCGCGGTATAATCCGGTGGTGTCGAAGTACTTGTGGAGTGCGTAGAAGTTGCTTCGTTTGTCGCCAGCGATCTGATAGGTAGGATTGGTGCTAGGATTCTTTAGCCATGTGATCATTGCAGGTTCATTAGCGCTATTGTCCAGATACACAAGGTAGGAGTAACTGCAGAGAGTCCAGGGCGAAGTAGTGATCGGGTTCAGCAACGGTAAGGTTACAGTTTGTTCGGCAACACCAAACAATAATGCATTGGAGCACGCATCATGATTTATCACAAGACCAGCATTCACCTGTCCGCGAAATCCGTAGGAACTTTGCAGAATAACCCCTGTTGGAGATAGTTTTAAATAAACTGGTTGGGGGTGTCCGTCTATTGATGTTTGGAAGGACTTAATCGGATGCCAGTTCGGTGAAGTTGTGCTTCCAGTCACATGAAGATTGTCAAAGTGATCGATTCGTACGTTTTCCAAACTGGATTTCCAGTCTCCGCTACCAAGAAGTTTCGAGAACGAAATGCTTTTTCCATCCGGAGACAGCTTGGTTGCAAACAACGACCCTAGTGATGAAGTATCACTTGGGTGATTCACTAACGGAATATCGTTCATTCCAGCAAATCCTGTCAATATTATATTCCCTTTCGAATCGACCATCGGAATCATATCTATGCCTCGCATCGCCTGGAGCGGTTCAAGTATTGCAGATGATTCCTGATACCAATTCGGGCGTTCAGGGTTTCGCATTGGGAAGCGGGAATTGTTGCCATCAGGTGCAAGCCAATAGCTCCCAAACACGATATTCCGGAGATCTGGCGTCAGCTTCACCACGGCGGCCGCAAGCAAAGCGGGATACCCCGTATTCTGAATGGTGGACTGAACGCTCCCAGGCGTGATGAACCAGAGAGAATCATGCATTACCGCACCCGTGATGATAACATCCCCCGAGGCATCAACACAGAGTGCTTCGGGGGCGAACAAGCCCGGACCGCTCAGATAAGTGCTCGCCGAAAGTGTTCCGTTCGAGTTGAAAACAACAACTGTGGCTATCGAATCAGATGAGCGAGTTGTTTGCACTACAGCAGGAGTGATGGGAAAATCCTTTGAGTCCGTAGCTATTATTGTATATATTCGTGAACCACACACACTGAGTCGGTAAGTGTCGGAGGGAAATGTATATACAGCGCTTCGGCCCCACCCCCAGTAAAAAATTCCTCGCTCCTCCATGCCGCTCCCGCCGATATACGTCGAAAACAATATTCGTCGTCCGTCGCAACTCAGCTTCAGCAAGTAACGGTCATATCCACCTTTCATAACAGATTGATATGAATTCGCGAGAGGAAAATCCACGCTGTTGGTCTCGCCGGTCACATAGATACTGCCCGCGTCGTCGAGCGCCATGCCGTACGAATACTCGATGCCGCCTCCGCCGATGTATGTACCCAGATTCACACTGAATGTGAAGGAAAGCGAATCAGCCGAGCGTGATATCGTATTATTTGATTGCCCGGGTATGAGCAGGCGGCCTGAGGGATTCTCTGGACTCTGCTCCAGAAGACGGACACTCTCAAGACTCTCCTTCGACTGAGCACTGAATGTCAGCGCTAACCCTCGAGCTGTGTTCTCCATTTCCGCGTTGACCCCGGGCCACAACTCGGTATATCCGACGCGTCGATGGGTGCTCACATGTTCATGCCAGGTATTGTTGTCGGAACCACGATAGAAATGTGCAACGCCCTCGCTGGTGTCGAGCGCCCGGATATGACTATGCTTTGACGGCCGGATAAAACTGATTCGCCGGACATCGTAAAAGGGACCATCATCCGCTGAGCGCACCTCCCTTTCAATGCTCGCATTCTCCGCAAACCGCTTTGAACGTGTGTACAACGTGATACAATCGTCTGTGAGCATCGCGGCGTTGCCACGTACCAGCAGTCCATACTTTACGCTCGCATCCCATTGCCCGACGTTGCGGATAAATTCTGCGGGTGGTGCGAGCACCTCCGGATGACTGATTTGTGCGAGGAGATCGGTAGCATTTACCCATAGAAGCAAAATACACAACGTGAGTAAGCGCAGCATTTTTCACACCTCTCGAATATATACAAGCCCGCCGGGATCAGTGCGATCCCGGCGGGCAAGGTGATTAACGTAGGACGATAAAGGAAGTTAGAGTGCGACCGCCCGCGGTGATCGCGCTCACGAAATACGTGCCGGAAGGTAGCTGTCCGCGCGGCAGACCGGCGGCTATCGACGTCAAACCTTCGCGCAAGACTCCGTCATGCAACTGGGCCACGGTGCGCCCGAGGGCATTCGTGATAAAGACTCGCGTATACTGTTCACGTTCGCTCGAGAGAAGAACGGTAATAGCACCGTCGGTGCCCACCGGATTCGGGTACACTGATGCGGTGAGGTTCAGTGGCGATGCTTTCTCGCTCCGCTTCTTCCAACCGATGTTATCGTCGTCGATACGATACATGCGCGTACCCATGGGGCTGGCGGTGCCGCCCCAGGTGTCGAGCCAGAAGGTCGAGAATGTACCATCGTCGGAAGGTTGGATGGTCGGACGGAGTTGATGGTACATTCCCGGACCCGGCGCGACCATCATTTCCTGTGTCCAATACAACCCGCGATCGACATTAACCTCGTATCCCGCCAGTTGACTGTAGATTTCAGTCGGGCGGGGAGGAGAGCAGCTTGAGGTTTCTCCACCTCCCTGCCAGACAACCATGCCCAACGGTTCCTGTCCCGGTATGGGATACTCCATCCTTGCGATGTCGGGCCAGGTTTTTTCCGTAAGGTCCATGCTCAGTACGAGCGGTCCACCCTGCGGAACCGAGTGGGTATTCGAATAGAAGTAGACATGCTCGGACAGCACGCGATTGCGCAATTGCGACATTCCATTGACATACTCCTGATTCCAGGCGATGAGCATACCGCCTACATTCCCGCGGTCATAGTTGTCCGAAACGATGCTGGGTTGCGAAGCGGTGGCTATACCACCATCCGGCCAGGGGATACCGATAAAACGCGTGCCGGCGTTCGCCTGTGAACCATCGTAGGATGAGATGATCAATTCCGGGTCCAGGCTGGGCAAGGCCATCGCGTAGACCAGTATCGGTCTGTGCGGAACCGGCCAGGCAAGGTCCACGTCTATGTCGTAACCGTTGAACTCGGTGTATTGTAAACCCTCATCCTGGTATGCGACGAAATATGGGTAAACATTGTCCTCCACCATCGAAGTGACATTAATGTACTTGGTGGGTGGAACTGTCGTACTTTCTGTTCGCGAAAGGATGTGAACTCCACCGTCACCATCCGAAACTATTTTAATTTCGAAGTACTCCGGTATTGTACCGCCCATCGGGATCGGGGGAGGGGACGCAACCGGAGCGAAGGAAACGACATCCATCCGATACAACACTCGTTCGCGCGCCGCTCCAGTCTGATTGATCGCGACGATTATAGCTCCCTCATCCCACGAGTTCTGTATCGAGGGAGGAGTGAAAACAATGCTCGGTTCAATCATACCCAGACTGGTCGCTGGTGGGGTGAGGGTAAGCCTGCTCACCACACCATCGTAGCGTATGTGTCCATAGACTACTTCCTCGATGCTTCCGGCGAGATTGTACTGCTGCCAGGCCACCTGAGCGCCGCGGCTTCCGTCAATCGAAACATCCGCGTGTCTGGCGTTATCCGTGACGCTCGGGTCGCTCACGAGGACTCCGCCAAGATCCCACCTCGGCACGCCGTGCTTGTCGAATTTCTGTATGTACACCTGACGTCCTTGGTTGGGATATCGGATTTCATCCCAAACCACAAAGACGTTGTGTTCTTCGTCGGTGGCCATGCGGTAACTCTGTGCGTCGCTGATGTTCGTGACCTTGGCCCACATATCGCGCCAGCGCATGGCCGCGGGACCAACACATTCGCCGGAAAGTTGACAGTGGATATCCCAGTCGTTGCGATTGTCGTTTACTATAGGCTGTCTGCGGCGGTCCTGGAACACCATCACCTCGCCGCTGACTTCCGGCAGGACTTGGTCGCCCTTGGCCTCCGTCACCGGCCAGCCGTTGTACGGGCGCTGAAAACTCCACGATGGTATCGTCGCTTTTTGGTGATGAATATCCGCATTCGCATACCCACCCTGATACTGGCCGGGCGTGCGCCAGGCGATGTTCACCTCGTCGCCGCCGTTGATATGATCGAGCGCGTGCTCGGTCTGATCGCCGCCGAGAGCGCACACAAGCTCGCCCGCGGAGCCGGAGGGATTGGCCAGAGTGATGAATCGGGTATCGAACGTGCCCCCATACAGATCGATGCCGCTGGTCTGCGCATCGCGCAAATCCTGCCACACCACGCTCACGTAGGGGATGTACGGATCGCCGTAGTTGGGTGAATGCTGTGGATTTTCATAGATAACCGGGATGGGGAGGATTTGCGAATCCCCCATGTCGCAGATCACCTCGCCGGTACCCGGATTGCTCACCGTGCCGCTGGCGTAGATCACCTGGGCCATGATATCGTAGAGCGGCGCATTCGGATCCTGCCGTGCATCCTGCCATACCACGATTGCGCGCGGCTGATCGGCTGTTGCCTCGGCTCCGCCGCAGACGATGCGGGGATGCAGCTGATCGGCGTCTATCGCGGCCATGGGAATGTCGTTGCCGCCGTACTGTCGGACTCCGTCCGCGTCGATGTTCGTGGCCATCACATTCCAGTAATCGACGCCGTTGCCGTGGCGCGTCTGGTCCTGATACGCTATCACGCAGCCGGCTTTGACCACCTGATTCGCGTCGAGTTTGAAAATGTAATCGCGGGCGATTTCGGGATACTCCTGATCGTTTCCCGGACTTGCCGATACCGGTATACCGTTCTGCACCCAGTTGACGCCCTGCGGCCAATTGCCGGTGGCGCTGAGAATGTACTGCGCGTACACCAGCCGTCCGCCGGAACCCGCCGTTGCGGAGCGGTGATCAAGCCAGGTAATGTACGCCCCGTCGCTGTTACCCGCGATGCGCACATGCTCCACGTTGCCATCGAGATCGCGCACGGGCATACCGTCCGCCAGCCAGTTCGGGTCCAGCGCGCCGGTGGTCGCATCGAGCCGCTGCGCATAGATGGAGGTGTAGTAGCCGTTTCTGGCGTCCAGCCAGGTAACGATCACGCCGCCGAGCGAATCATACGCCGCCCGGGGTTCGATCTGCGCTTCCGCGGCGCCGCATACGAGAACGCCCTCCGGAGGCAGCCACTGCGGCAGGCCGGTGAAGTTGTCGATCTTCTGACAATAGATGTCGAAATCCGATCCCTGACCTCTGTCGTCCTGCCAGAAAACGATGGTGTAGTCGGCTTGCGACGGCCGGGCGACGGTGGGATTGATCTGATCGCCGATGGCGCCGCAGGTGAGCGGATCCTTCCACTCCACTTGAGCAATTGCGCTATGATCCGGGATGATCGCCATCAGGCAGAGGAGGAAGGCGACACCGCAGAGGCATCGCACGATAAAATCAGTACAGCGGACAGCAAAGGCACTGTACTGTACTGTACTGTACTGTACTGTACTGTACTGTACTGCTGGAAGGTTTTCGGTTCATCAAGGTACTCCTCGTAAAGAGAATGGTAGGTAAAAGTGTGATAATTTGCAAACCGTCTTTTTGGACCGGTATGCGTGCAATCGGGTTTTGAGCGGTATCCGCAGGGGTAAGAGCGCATTATTGTCGCGCTTCGCCGCATGAAGTTTTCCGCTCATCAGTCCGGACGGTCACTCCCGGACTCCTCGGGTTGGGCGCGCATTATCCGCGCGATCAGGTTGACGGTTTTGTTGCGACCGCGGGGCGGCCACAACCGGGAGAGCGAGGCGGCGGGAGCATGAATGATTCCATCACAACATCACACGAGAGCATGACTCCGCGCCTCCGGCGTCAGGCTGAGCGCCGCGTTCATAGTGCGTCACGGCGCTCTATCCCATAAATAGAACCACTCGGGTCCGGTGCTGAAAATGTCTTGAAAAAAAAAGAGGTCACTTTTTCGTCCCCATCGAAAATGGGCCGGAATGGGCGGTTTTGTCTTTTACGGACGCACGGAAATGACAAATAGCGGAGAGCAAAGAGCGGAGAGCACGGCCGTGTGGGGGCGCTCGCACCGTACAAGTGCCTCAGTTCGGGAGGAGGCAGAGAGCGAAGAGCGGAGAGCACGGTCGTGCTGGGGGCGCGGCGCAAAGAGCAGAGAGCAGAGAGCAGAGAGCACGGTCGTGCGTTACGGATGTCCGCACAAAGAACTATAACCGCTGCCTGGCTCTTGTGTGTATCCGACGCCACCCGCCTCCCAAACAAAGGCACTTGTGCAATTCGAGCGATCTTGCACGGCCGTGCTCTCTGCTCTCAGCTCTCTGCTCTTTGCTCTCTGCTCTCGGCTCTCGGCTCTCTGCTCTCGGCTCTCTGCTCTCTGCTCTCTGCTCTCTGTTCTCGGCTCTCTGCTCTCGGCCGCACCACCGCCCGTACAGACGTCCGGCCGGGCGTCTCTACCGCACCACCACCGCGCGCGTTGCCAGGGCCCCCGCACCGATCATGCGAATGAAATACATTCCCGCCCGCAGCTGCAATGCCGACTGGATGCTCTCCGCACCCCGCTTCGGCCACGATGTGAAGACCGCGCGATACTCCGCCGTCCGATGATTATCCGCGAAATTCCGTATTTTTATGATTCACCCGAACGGGTGCTTTGAACATGGATATGAGAACATGATCATCATGAAATTCGGCGGGACGTCCGTGGAGGACGCGAACGCCATCTCCAACGTTTGCGAAATCGTCAAGGGACGTCTGAAACGCAGGCCTGTCGTCGTACTGTCGGCGGCGTCCGGTATCACCAATGCGCTGATTCGCTGCGGCGAGCTGGCGGCCACCGGCAAACGCAGCGAAGCCCAGGCGGTGCTGAAGGAAAAGATTATTGACCGCCATTACGAAATCATCCTGAATCTTATCCAGGGACTCAAGGAGCAGGATGCGCTGATCCGCCAATTCAAGGGATTGGACGAGGAACTCAGCAGTCTGCTCTACGGCATTTCCATCACCGGCGACCTCTCGCCGCGCGTGCTGGATTTCGTCATGTCGTATGGCGAACGCATGTCCACGGCGATCGCCGCCATAGCAATGCGCGAGCACGGAGTCAAGGCCGAGCTCTTCGACGCGCGTAAATGCATGATCACCAACAGCGGTTTCGGGAAGGCTGAGCCGATGCTCGCCGACATCGCCGAGGCCTGTACCACGCACATCCGTCCCCGTGTGGAGAAAGGCATTGTCCCCGTCCTGCAAGGGTTTATCGGCGCAGACCGGCAGGGTGTGACCACCACGCTCGGTCGTGGCGGATCGGATTACTCGGCGGCCATTTTCGGCGCGGTGATGGACGCGGAAGACATCGAAATCTGGACTGATGTGGACGGGATTCTCTCCGCGGATCCCAACATCGTGCCCAACGCCCTGCGCATCCGGGAGATGTCCTTTCAGGAAGCGGCCGAGCTGGCCTATTTCGGCGCAAAGGTACTGCACCCCAGCACGCTGCTCCCGGCCATAGAAAAAGACATTCCGGTGTACATTTTCAACTCACGCCGGCCCCAGACCAGCGGCACGCTCATTCGCCGGCAGGTCGCGTCCTCGAGTGTCGCGGTAAAATCCATTTCCTACAAGCGCGGCATCACCATTCTCAACATCTCCTCGACGCGGATGTTGGGCAGCTATGGTTTCATGAAAAAGATCTTCGACATTTTCGCCGAGTATCACACCTCGGTGGATCTGGTGACGACGTCGGAGGTCAGTCTTTCCCTCAGTATCGAGTCCACTCCCTCGCTGGAGCCGCTCATCCGTAAACTTGAGGAATACGGACAAATTTCGGTGCAGAAACACAAGGCGATTATCTGCATCGTGGGCGAACGGCTTAAATCCGAGCGCGGGATCGCGGGGCGGGTGTTCGGTCGTCTGCGCGACATTCCCATCGACATGATCAGCCATGGCGCATCGGAGATCAATCTGACCATGGTGATCGACGATGCGCGCGTACCCGAAGCCGTACTCGAATTGCATGACGAATTTTTCTCCACGATTTCGGAACCGGGCATTTTTGAATAAATGCAACGGCTCGGTATTTTCTTCAATCAGCCGCAGTACAGCACGCCGCACCTTCTTCACTGAACATTGAAAGGCCTCGCTATGACCTTCGCAGACGGCTTCTCCTACCGTGACGGATCGCTGCACTGCGGACCTGTCCGTATCGCCGACATTACACGGGAGACCGGCACTCCGGTGTGGGTGTATCATTTCGATTCCATCGTCGCACGGTACCACGAACACCGCGACGCTTTCGCGGGGCTGACGCATCAGACCTGCTATGCGGTGAAGGCGAATTCTTCGCTCGCGTTGCTGCGGATGCTTGCGCGCGCGGGTTGCGGTTTCGATGCGAACTCCCGCGGCGAATTACATCGCTGCCTCACAGCGGGCGCCGATCCCACGCGTATCATCATGACTGGTGTGGGTAAATCCTCCGCCGACATCGCCGCAGCCCTCGACGCGGGCATCGCCTATTTCAACGTCGAATCCGCCAGCGAATGCCGACTCATCAGCGAATTAGCAACCCGGCGCGGGGTGCGCGCCAACATTGTCCTGCGCCTGAATCCCGACATCGAGACGGACACGCACCCCTACATTTCCACCGGCGAGGCATCGCATAAATTCGGACTCAATCCCGCCGATATCCGTACGCTGGCATCGCAGGAAAGCTGGCTGCCGGGCGTGCGCATCGCGGGTCTGTCCTTCCATCTCGGATCGCAACTCGTCAGTACCGATCCCTACCGCGACGCGCTCCGCCTGTTGCTCAAAGTCCTCGACGATATCACACCGCTGCTCCCCGAAGCACCGGACGTGGTGGATGTGGGCGGCGGCTTCGGGGTGCCGTATGCGGCGGACGAATCCGCACTGTCACCGGAGTCTCTGGCCGATGTCATACGCGATGTTCTTGGCGACCGCGCCGCGTCCATACAGCTGATCACGGAGCCGGGGAGGTCGTTCGTGGCCAACGCAGGTGCCCTTTTCTGCTCGGTCGAGCATTTGAAACCCTCGGCACCGAACCGCACCTTCGTCATCCTGGATGCAGGCATGAACGACCTTATGCGGCCCGCGCTGTATCAGGCCCGTCACGCCATCATTCCCGTGCAACGCGACGAGAATGCGGAGCCGATGCTTTGCGACGTGGTCGGACCTGTGTGTGAAAGCAGCGACGTCTTTGTAGCGGGAACGGAGCTTCCCTCCTCTCTGCAACGCGGCCAGCTTGTGGCGATTCTCTCCGCAGGCGCATATGGGTCAAGTATGAGTTCCACCTACAACTCCCGGCCCCTCGCAACCGAGGTAGCCGTCGTGGGCGACGCATGGACAGTCATACGTGAGCGCCAGACGCTGGACGATATGCTCCGCGGGGAAAAGCTGCGCTGATGCGATTATTGGCAGGTACCCTGTCCTGAATACCGTCGGGACATGATCCCTGAACTCAGGGATAGGCGCCCGTGAGCAGATCGGGTCAAGTTCCATTTCCGTCACTGACATCCTGAATCAGCCGGTCTCGCAGCCCCGCCATAGTTGGCCAATCCTAATTCGGATATTGTTGACACGGGCCGCTTCGTACATCTCCGTTGGTTGGTGTGATACGAGCCGAGGCCAACACGTCGAAGTGAAAAGCCGGCATTACGAGCAATGAGACGTGCGTGTACGCTGCTTCACATTCTCTTCAACGACCGCAGCGGTACGATACGCGCGGCTTTTACCCTGCGTGCTCTTACAGCCCTACATACATCCCGAGTGTGATCTGAAATCCGGCCACGGACCATGAGGACGCGGTACGGACATTCGAAAGGGCTATCGAATAGAGAACCTCCGGATTCACATACATCCCTCGTGTGACAGGCAACAACGCACCCGCGCCGAGACGCAGGGAAAGCCAGGGAGAGGCGTCCGGGATCTCTCCGTCCACCAGCGTTCTGCTTGTCGATCCATCGAGAAATCGCACATCGGAGGGCGAGGTTATCGTCGTGGTATGCGTCCACTCACGTGTCAGGGGGATATGCAACGCGGGACCGGCTGACAGATACAGGCCCGGGCTCAGCACGAGATACTGCATTTCCGCTTCCAGCGTCAAGGTGGAGAGGCGGGTGTCGAGAGCCTCGTCCAGATCCACATATTCGATGGAGTTGGCACTGGATAACATGGGGTAGGCCAGACGGACACTGGAGAATTCTCCGTCATGCCGCTCCATGCCAATACCGGCGCGCAGGGAGAACGGGCCACTCAGGTGAAATATACCCCTCGCACCGAGTACCAGGCCCGCACCGGTACCATCGGCGAAGGTACAACACTCGTACGCGCCTTCGTATGTTGTGATGGCTCCGCTGTGCCAGGCGAACTGAACTCCGCCGCCTATCCCGAGCAGCAGAGGAGGAACACCCTCGTCAGGTGATTGTGCATACACGGAATGACTGAGCGTGTACAGAACAACGATAATGATCAGCTTTTTCATGTTTCCTCCTACCGTGCCAGAATCAGTCGTACTGTGCTCACCTGCCCTCCCGCGACCATGCGACAGAGGTACACACCACTGGGCCAGGCAACGGCATCAATGGTGAATACATACCGGCCCTCTTGGAGCCAGGAATGTACCGGTTCGGCGACAACGCGACCCATGATATCGAGGAGCGTGATATGGACGTCACAAGCACTCACTACTGTGACGCCGATCACGGTGCTGCCGTTGAAGGGATTCGGGGACACACCGGTGATTTTTGCCGGTCCCCTGTGGGCCGCATCAAGCAAGCGCTGCTCGATGAAGCAGATACTGTCCACTCGGAATACGCCGTTGACGGCGACACCGGCGCGCGGCAGTCCGTCATTGAAGCGAATGTCGGTGATGCGCAGCGGCGTCCGCAATGCGTCGCCCAACAGCACGAGGTACGGCAGGCGTAGCATGACGGCACCGGGCGTCGGATTATTCAACGGCACACCGCGCGTGAAGCGGTAGCGCGTCGTGACTGTGGTATCACCGTAACTCGGCTGCATCGAAAGCGTCTCTATCTGCTGCGTGCCCATGAGCGTACCCTGCTGTGCAATCCGGGCTTCCAGCGGATACAGCATGGTCTTGTTGTGCTCTACTGCAATTTCCACACTGCGGACATCGTATTCCGATGGAAGCTGTGCGTAGAGTTGGATGGGGATGTGCACGACGCTGCCGGGTTTACCGACAAACTCGCCGCTGATACCGACAGTCAGGCTGTCGCTGCCGAAGGCCGTCATGGCAATGCGCACGGTGTCGAGCGGACATCCGTCGTACACGACAAGCGCGGTGGCGGTTGCTTCGCCGAAGCCGGTTGCGTTGAAGCAAAGGCTGATGGTCGCCTGCGAATTCGGCGGAATCTCGGCGGGGATCTCTACGGGGACGGGATCGGCCGGATTGATGATGGACACGATCCGCAGCGGTGCCGATCCGGTATTGCGCAATTGCACAGGCAGGCAGCGGTCGCTGCCGACAGTGACGGAGCCAAAGGACAGCTGTGTCGGTTGAACTTCGAGGTTCGGAACGTCGACGCGGGCGAAGAGCGCTGTGGTATCATACCGCACGGCAAGCCCGCTCAAGGTCGCGGCGTGGAGATCCGCTGACAACGCTTCCATATTCGAGTACTCCGCGTAACTCCACAGCGACCCGGCATATTTACGCAGAGAATCGCTGCTTTGGGGAGAGAAGAGCAGATGATGCAACCGCACACCCTGTGCACTGGCATACGCGTACAGCGCGGCAGCATCGAATCCGCCAGCCGTCAGCACCTCCGAAGCGAAAAGTATGACATGCCGACTGCCGTCCAACTGCGCAGCAAGGTCTATCGCCTGCTCCAGAGCGGGTCGCAATTCCGCAGGAGTGCCCGACGGAGCCGGCGGCGGCCAGCGGACTTCCCTCACGCCCGTATCTGTGTACTCGATGCCGAGTTCGGGTGCACCGTTGCCCAGAGTATAGACCTGCAAAACGTCGCCGTCCGTCGTATCGCGCCGCAGGTTCTCACCGAGAATACGGACAGCCGCCATTGCCGCCGCGTCCACCTCCAGCCCCTCGGGCAGAGAGGCGCTCATAGAGGCGTCCCGCGCCAGAAGAGCGACAATGCCGAATTGCGGACGTATACTGGTGGCAACAATGATGGTGTCGTTGTTTTCACCGCCGGCGGAAGGATCGAAACAGAGTTCCATCGAAGCGAAGCCACCCGCAGGGATACGCAGAGAATCGTCAGGTGTGACCGACCACGGCGGTGAGGGACCGCGCAGCAGTCGCACCACGTTATCCATTCCGCCGGGATTGCTGAATGTGTACGGCCAGCATTGCACCGGGCCGCAGGGGAGATTATGATGTGACGACGTGGGGACGACAAGCGGCGAAGGGTAGGTCCACATGACGGCGGGGCGTGCGATGCCGAACCCCTTCAAAACAATGCGCTGCTCAGGCTGCATACAGCCGTTGTGGAACAAGGTGATGGTGTCGGTGGCCGCGCCATGGCGTATCGGTCTGAAGGTGATGCAGTACACCACCGAATCTCCGGGCATGACAACAACGGTATCCGGATCCGCATCGGCCGTCAGGCTCATCCCCCGGAAACCGGAACCCGGCGTGCTCAACGAATCATAATGAAAAGGCGCCGTCGGAGCGTACGGATCAAAGAAGCGCAATGGCGCCGTGCCGCGGTTGTACACGGTGAAGCAGCGTCTGACTTCCGATGAGGTGTCCGCGGCACCAAAATCAATTTCTGTGACGCTTGTTGTAAGGATCGGTGTCACAGCGTGTGCGATGGCATGCATTTCGCTCCGCACAAGTCCTGTCATTCGGGTGTTGAGATCACGCAGGGTGAGGATGAGATCGAACAGATCACCCGGACGGTAGTACTCACCACCGGACAAAGCAACCATGTCGGCGATGTCGCTGCTGTCGGCATCGCCCAGCTGCAGAACGATGATCGGCACACCCTTCGACGCGGCGTACTGACCGGCGCGCTGCGCGCTCGAGCCACCACAGCCATTTGTGGCGCTGATCCCGGCGGTGAACAGCAGCAGCTTTCGTGAACCTGCTTGCGTGGCGACGGAATCCACGGCCTGCTCTACGGCATCGTAGATACAGGATGCTTTATCGCGGGTCAGACTGCTCAACGACGCTTGCAGGAGTGCGCGATCGGTGCTCATACCCGTGCTCGCCAGCGGCATACCGGAGGAGAAGTGCATGACCGCGGCGTGGTCGGGATCCGTTTCATTGAACAGCAAACCATCAATAAAGTCGCTGGCCCCGGAAATGGCCGCTGTCAGGCGCGAGACGCCAGGCAGGAATTCTTCTTCCATCTCCCTCCCCTCGTCAAACAGCAGACCGATGTGTTGCGGTGGTCGCAATTCCGCCTCGAAGCCGACCCGCAAGGTATCATCGCGCGGGGCTTCCTCGGGATAATAACACACGGTGAAGCGTCGTTCGCCATCGGGCTCTATACTGAAGGGGGCCGGAATACTTCCGCGGAACGGCGGCTGGATGGGATCGACGGATTGTATCGTGAGAATTGTATCCCCGGTATTACGGAATACCATCTCCAGACATTCCGTCGTGCGACACAGGGTGGTGTCAAACACCGGTGAAGTATAGCTCAGCATCGGCCGGGGCGGGATCACGCGCGGCAGAAGATAACTTTGCGCTCCGGCGCGTATCGTGTCGTTGAACACTTCACACGGAGACGCGAGAAAGGTTATGGCCTGCGTGTAATCCCTCGGCAACGTCGGCGAAAAACACAATGTGGCGGGGACTGTTTGATACGGCAGGATAAAGGCCGGGATCAGGTCGTGTAGGGAAAATGGAGCTTTGAATAATTTTCGTACGGAATCCGCGTGCAACGGCATATTGCCCCCATTGCGTATGCTGATCGGCAGGCATTTCGTTTGTCCGACGCGCACACTGTCGAACTGCAGATCCTTTGGTTCGATTTCTATACGCGGTCCGATGGCCGTTCCCTTGGTCCGGAAATCCATAACATTGTTTTTGCTCAGCTCCGTGGCGATCTGCCGATAAATGGCGAGAAGATCGAGACTATTACTGGCATTGAAGTAGGCTCCTCCTGTGGAGGTGGCGATACGGGCCAGTTGCGACTGGTCCACATTCCCGATGGTGACAACGTAGACGCGGGTATTGGTCTCCGCTGCTTTCTGCAACACGTCGTCCACCCCGATGGAACCACAGGTCGGACCACTATCGTCTCCATCGGTGAGAATAACCACGAAGCGGGCATTGGATCTTCTGTTCAGTGTATCGATAACCCGCGCGATCGCGTTGTAGGTGCAGGTTGAGGTGCCGGTCACCACCGTTGGAATTGCCGCGCGCAGCGCCGCCGTATCCTTTGTGAAATCCTGGACACGTTTGAAGTTCTGGGTGGCGTCATAGGTGAAAACCGCCGCCTCGTCCTCGATGCCAAGCGTGTCGAGCAGGTAACCGACGAATTCCCGACCAGCCTTGTTCGTCCCGTCGATGCGCCGCTTCCCATCGGGCATAATCGTGATCATGCTGAAACTCACGTCGAAGAGCATACCGATGGACATCGGCACGCGCGAATCCACGCGGAGTTTCACGCGCTGACTGTCCTTACTCCAGGTGAGCGGGGTATAGCAATACTCGAACGTCCGTGCCTCTCCGGGTTGGAGCGTAAACGGCGTGTCGATGCGCGCATAGAACGGTCTGTTGATCTTGTCGAGGTTGTGGACAACGAGAGTGGTATCGCCGATATTCCTGAAGGTGATCGGCGTGCAGTGACGCTGCCGGCAATACACGGAGTCGAAATCAACCGGATCCGGGGTGATTTTCAGAACCGGACCGACGGCCTTGGTCTGTGCCTGTACCGTAGTCCACAAAGCAGCGACACAGAGCATCGGCAGCAAGACACGTAGCCAACTCCGTACCATTCAAACCTCCATTGATGCCAGGATAATACGTCATGAGTACTCGGCGAATAGTGCAACTTCGCTATCCGTCAGGTAAAAGTCAAGCTGCTCCGGATAATCTTGATCTATAATCGTCCCCGGCAGTGCGGCTATGTGCAGGCAGCGATACCATGCACGCACAGAGGACAGCTCCCCGGCGACTACCACAGCAGTAACGGGACGTGAAGCATCGCCCAGAGAGCATAGCGCAACAGCGTCTGTCTTCTCGCGTCCCTGTTCAGCACCGCCACGTAGATTCCCTTCGCAGCGGTGTTGCTCATCATCGCCAGCAGGATCGGCAGCACCATTGTCGCAACGTGGGTCTGCTCCTGCACGAGACTCACGATAAAGGGATCGATGTCCACTAAACCCACAATCACCGCTAAAAACAGCAGTCCTGCCGCTCCGAAGCTTTCGCGTGCCAATGAGGTGCCGATGATGAGCAGGACGAACACCGCGGCAAATATGAGGGCGGGACGCAGTTCAAAGGGATTGCGCAGTGTCGCCAGATGTGCCGGATCGGTCTGTACCCTGCTCTTCCCAGGCTGCATCGCGAGCAGCGCACCCGCAACAGCCAGCAAGGCACAGCGCCACCACAGCGAAACTCCGACCACGGGATTGATCGCCCACACAATGACCAGGATGCGAACGTACATCACTGCGCCGGCCAGCATGGCCATGCGGAGGGCTTGAAAGGAAAGTTCCGGCGCGCGCTGCGCGATGCGTCCGGCCGCGATGCTCACCGCCGTACTGGACACGATACCACCGAGCAGACCGGAGAGCCATAATCCCATTCTGTCTCCCAGGCGCTTTGTGAGCACATAGCCGACGAAGCCCAGCGAGGACACGAGAATCACAATTTGCCATACGCGCACAGGATTGATACCGAAACGCGTGTACCCGCGGTCAGGAAGCGCGGGGAGAATGATGGCCGTGATGAGGAGGAATTTCAGTACGGCAAGAAACTCGGCCTTGTCCAGCCGGTCCACGAAATGCTCCAGCTCCCCTTTTTCGGACAAAAGCATCGTACTGACGACGCCGAGGGTGATGGGGACCCACACATCGGTGAGAAGAGCGAGCGTTCCGGTCACGAACGTCAGCATCGCCGCGATCTCGCTCGTCCAGCCCACACGTCCCTCGCGTACTTTGGCGATGTAGCCCATCAGAGCGATAGCGCCGACGGAGAGCATGCCCACCGGTAACGCATACACGGCGCCGATGGAATAGAGCCAGGCACAGGCAAAACCGTAGAGACTGATGATGGTGTAGGTCCGCACACCGGCGAACACCTTCCCCGTCGCACGATCGGCGCCCGAGCTTTCCCGCTCAAGACCGATCAGTAAGCCCAGACCCAGGGCCACGACGAAGCGCAACTCCTGTGTCCATTCAATGCCGCCCATGACGGCCTCCTTGTGCTATTCGAGCAGGGCCCGGACGCGCGCGAGATTTTTCTCGGCTTCCGCGCGGAAACGCGGATCAACGCCCGGTGTGTCGATGATCTTTTGATACATTTCCACCGCAAGCGCGGGGCGCGACAACTCTTCATAGGCACGACCCGCCATATAGTAGGAACTCGCCGACCAGTCAATTTCCGTTTTACCGATGACGAGATACGGCACCTTCAGAAACTCGAGCGCTGCCTGATTGAAGTCACCTTTGTAGAAATAACTCTCGCCGATGTAGTAGCGGATTTCCGCTTGATCGTCCGGGGCGGCCTCGGAAAGGAGACTCTCGAGATGCGTAATCGCTCTGTCAAAGTAGCGCAACTGATAGTAGTACACACCGAGATTCACCTTCTTGCGAAATGCCGTGGGATCCTCGGGCCAGGTTTCGATGAATTTCCGCGTCATTTCGGCGGCGGCATCGTTCACGCTGAGTCCCTCGTACGCCTTGATCAATCCATTCAGCGCTTCCTTGAGCACGGCGTCGGGAACGCTCCCGGCGTCCACGACACTTTTGAACTGCGTGGCCGCTTCCTGATAATTTTCCGCGCGCATGCTCATGCGGGCAAGCGACATCATCGCTTCCACGGCCGCTTCGGTGCGCGGGTATTTCTTAACAACATCATTGAACTGCTTGACTGCATCGCTGTTTTTGCTCTGGGCCTCCAGCGTTTTCCCGAGCCAGAACATACCGAGGGCCGCCAGGTCGGGCAAATCGCTGTCCTCGACGTCGTCGAAGAAATCGGCTGCCTTTCGGTAGTCGCTCTGCCGGAAGTAAAGCTTTCCTTTTTCCAGAGCGAATTCATCCTTTGCAGCTTCGAGGCCGGAATGGGCGGAAAGGAAGTCCGCCGCCGCTTTGTCGGCATCCTGCAGCTTGCCGGCCCGGTAGAGAGACACGACGATACGCGACTGCGCGTACTGTCGCTCCTGCGGAAGCGTAGCGGCTGCCGCGAGTTTTTCATACTGGGCGGTTGCCGCGTCGAAGCGGCCGCTTTCCAACAGCATATCCGCCGCGGAGCGACGAGCCTCGGGACTTTCGCGCAGCGTCGCCGCCTGTTGCAGGTAGGACGAAGCCAGATCCACCTTTCCCTCGTCGCGATACATCTGTCCGAGCGCGAAATACACATCCGCTGTATGCTGTCCGTCGGGGTATTCACGCAGATAGCGGGTCAGCGCTTTCCGCGCTCCGGCGCGGTCACGTGCCTGCGCCATGGTCACCGCGTAATTGTACAGGTACTCGGGTCCGAGCGCGCTTCTCAGGAATGGATTGTCCTCAACCTCACGCAGAGAGCGGAACGCGCGTGCCGAGGCACGTTCCGCGTCGCCGGCGGCAACGAGGGCACGCGGTTCGGCCAAACGTGCACTGTCGGCATAGGCGCTGTACACGAAGCGGGAAGCGAGCCGCTGATACACATCCACTGCTTCCGCGTAGCGGCCCGTTCGTTCGAGCAATTGCGCGCGCAAATGCATGGCCTCCGCAGCCTTCACACCATCCGGTGCGGCGCTTTCATAGGCCGCGAGGTCGCTCAAGGCTTCCTCGAAACGGCGCTGCGCCTGACGGACACGCGCACGCCCGTACCAGGCTTCCGCTCCGCGCAGAGTCTGGCCTGAGGTCCCCAGAATCGCGCTGTACTCCTTATCCGCTTCGTCAATACGCCCGAGCGCGAGCAATGCATCTCCCGAAATCAAACGGGCGTCTTCGCGGTATTTTTCCGGCTGCAACGCGAGAAAGCGCGACGCTGCGGCGAGCGCATCGGCGGGTTGCGCGGAAATGGTTTGCAATTGCAGCAAGGCCCATCCCAATTCGTCGCGGCGTTCACCCCCACTGAACGATGTAAAGAACGACTCACAGCGTTGTGCGGCTTCCGCCACCGGGCGTTGGCCCGCTTCCGCCATGCGTATCGCAGCCATGGCGCTGCCCCAGGCGGCCTCCTCCGCATCGCTGCCGGTCACACCACGACTCCCCGCCCGTTCGAAAGAGCGAGCGGCCTTTTCATACTGCTTGAGATCGAAGAGATAGAGATGCCCGAGCAGCAGATCCACTCGTCCGTCACCGGGTTTGTCTTGCAGCGCCGCGATGGCCTCCGCGACCCGCTCGAGTCCGCTCGCCGCTCCTGTTCCACCGCGCAGTGCCGATGCGCGGCGCAGCGCCTCACGGGCGTGCTCCGAAGCGGGATACTGGGCGGCAAGCTGTGCATAGGCCTCGGCGGCAATATCACCGCGTCCCTGCGCTTCGAGGGCGCGAGCCCTGGCAAATTGCGCATCGTCGGCTACCCGCGTCGTACCGAAGCGCTCGATCACCGAGGCGTACAGTGTGAGGGCTTCACTGTTGTTCCGCAGATCTTTTTCGTTGATTTCTGCGATGCGGAGCAGTGCGAAGGGCGCTCCCGGGTCCGCGGGATACTGCTGCACGTAGCGGCGGTACCATGCCACAGCCGCGGCGAAGGAGCGTCCATCGCGCGCAATGTCTCCCAGTTCCGCCATCACGGCACGACGGTCCACGGCCACCAACGTGTCCGCCAGCAGATTTTCGAGCAGTCCCTGGGCGCGCATGTGGTCGCCCGCGTGCCGCGCGGCCTGCGCCGCCGAGCGTATCATCGAAGGTTCGATCTGCCCGGACGAGAATTGTTTGAACAAGGCGTCGTAGGCGGCAAGAGCGCCGGCACTGTTTTTGTTTGCCATCGCGGCATCAGCCGTACCGATAAAGGCACGCATGCGCAATTCTGCGGGAGCGGCGGAGTTCTCCGCAACGGCGCGATAGTTCTGCGCGGCTTTATCGAACTCACGGAAATTCTTCTGCAGATCCGCCAAAAGGACACGCGCTTCCTGTGCGGCCGCGGTCGCGGGATAGGTTGTCACGACTTCGTTGAGACGCGCCTCTGCCTCACTGCGATTGCCGAGTTCGCTCTGCGCCTGCCCGATCGCGGCCAGGGTGCGGGCTCGAAGCTCGGCGGGGATGGTCTCCGTCTGCAGGCGCCGGAATTCCCGCATTGCACGATCGGGATCGCCGGCGGCGAGATACATGCGTCCGAGCTCGAACTGTGCTTCGGCCCGCACCGCGGATTGCGGATACTCGATAAGGACGGCATTGAGTACGGTACGCGCGTTATCGGTATCACCGGTTCTGAGAAAATGCCTGCTTGCCAGCAACAGCGCTTCAGCGGCTTTGGGACTGCGGGGATGAAAGCTTTTCAGCTTTGCGAGCGCTTGCCCTGCTTCCGGATAATTGTGCTCGGCGGCATAGACTTCCGCAAGATTCCACCAGGCATCCGGTGCCTTGCTGTGATCACTGAAACGCAGGGCGAAGTCCTGGAAGGTGGATTTCGCCTCGCCGTATTTTTTTGCTTCCTTCTGCAAAAGACCGAGATAGAATCGCGCCTCGATGCTGCTTGCCGAGTTCGGGAAACGATTGATAAAACTCTTGAATTGCTCTTCCGCCTGGCCATAGAGTTTATCGTTGTACAGCCGTACCGCCAGCTTGAAGTCCGCGCTTTCCCGCGTGTCCTGCGCCGGGAGTGCTGCGGTGAGGTGTAAAAGTAAGACGATGGTTGCCAGTATTCCGTGCGCGAAGGATAGGTTCATAATCCCGAAAACACTTTGATGAATAAAAAGGAAAAGTACCGAAACCCCGCTGGAGAGACAAGGTGAATCGGTGACGCCATCTGCCGGGAAGGAGGCGATTTATGAATCAACATCGCTGCAACCTGCATTGCACAATCGAGGCATGCGCAGAAACTGTCTGCCAGGGTGCATGCCCTTCCTCTCGCTCTTTCCTGCCCCCCCCACCGCTGCCCTCGACAATCCACCAATTCCACTCCCGCAATATCTCTCATCCAGCCCGGTAAGGAGAAAATCATGCAGCTCAAAGCTACGCCCGTACCGAGGATTCGATGCATCTCGCCGAATAAAATAGCGCCTGCGGAACACACGATGTCTCGACGCACTCCCGATCCGCAGCGTATTTCTCGCTCTGTCAAGCGTGTTTGTGTACCATTTTCACTATGCGCGCCACCTCCGATTACAGCGGTGCAGAACTTGCAACGCATTGTCATTAAACGACTTAGCAGGCACATGGGTACACTGTTCCCTATTTCTTTCAAAAACGTAATGAAAGTGTAAGCTCCCTGTAATGGAGAATTCAGTCCTCTGTAAGGTTCGCCCGATAAATTGACCTGTGGATCTTGAATGAACCCGAATGGAAAATCAAGGACACTTCAATCATAATCGAATCGCCCTGGAGGACACCATGAACATTCTCAGCAACATCCGCACCCTGACCCGCGCCGCTCTGACGGTGCTCACGCTTTCCGTGCTTCTCACCGCCTGCGGCGAGCAACCCGATACCGCTCTCGCACCCGACCAACCCGCCTTCAGCGCCATGAAGCAGGATGCGCCGGGCTTACAACGCGCTATGGAGGTGCAGACCCGCAACACGGAACGCTTTCTTGAAATGAAAGGCGTCGTGGGTACTGGCACGGGCATGGACGAGGAAGGGAATCCCACCATGATCATTTTCACCGAGCGCGCTCTCGGTAAGGGAAAGATCCCTGAGCATGTCGAGGATATTCCCGTCCGTGAGGAAGTCGTTGGTGTCGTCGAAGCGCTTTCATGGGGTGGCAAGCCGACGAACTCGAAAAAAAATCCAACAGGTACTCCCTCCTCCACGACCGGCTCGCCGACTGATCGTCTCTCACGTCCCGTACCCATCGGCTCTGCGACGAGCAACTGGTACGAATGCGGTTCCGCCACGCTTGGTGTGCGTGTTCGTCGCGGTGATGCCGTGTTCGTGCTGAGCAACAATCATGTGTTTGGTCGTATGAACAATGCCCTCAGCGGCGAAATCATTCTCCAGCCGGGGCGCTCGGACGTGAGCTGCACGCAGAACACTACCGACGAGGTCGGACGTGTCGCCGACGTACAGAGCATCGTGTTTTCCACGTCGTATGACAATCTCATGGACGCCGCCATGGCCTCCACGACGGTGGATCTCATCAGCAACTCCACACCGACCGATGGGTATGGCATCCCTTCGAGCACCACGGCCGCCGCATATATCGGTATGCCCGTTCAGAAATACGGTCGCAGCTCGCGACTCACTGAGGGCAAAGTAAGCGCGATCAATGTCATCGTAGGTATAAATTACAGCTGTGGTTCAGCTCGCTTCATTAATCAGATCGCGATCCAACCGGCCCGTAAAAACAGCGAATTCGCCATTGCCGGAGATTCGGGATCGCTCGTGGTAACGGACGACTCCAACGCAAATCCTGTCGGTCTCCTTTTCGGAAAAAGTGGTACAACCGTCTTCGCAACTCCGATCGAAACCGTACTCAATCGCTTCAACGTGACGATTGACGGAAAATAAAAGTTCTCTTTGCTTCGTGTGAAACGAGGCCGTCCCGGGTGTGTGCGGGACGGCCTCGTCGTTGTATGGTCACGTTAAAAACGCCGGGCAGACCCGAATCTGCCAGTTCAGCATGTGGTGGGTATGCGTTGAGGACATCGAACCTCAGGGATGCCAATCTCACGCATCACACAAGCGCAATCCGCGGAGCGGATTTCTGCACCACCGAATTTACGTACACCCATGGCCCTCCAACACGTCTTTGCAATGCCTGTAGAAGAAATCGGAGTCTACATCTTTTTACACAGCAGACCTTTCAGGTAGAGAGACTCCGGCACCGAAAGCGCGGCCGGGTGATCGCCGCTCTGCGTCATCTCGCGCAATACCACGGCATCCACACCTGCATCGACAGCGGCATCGGCCACGATTTTTCGGAACAGCGGCGGCACGATGTGACCGCTGCAGGAAAAAGTGAAAAGCAGCCCCCCCGGTCGTAACAACTTGAACGCCAACAGGTTGATATCTTTGTACCCTCTTGCCGCCTTGTTCACGGCAGCGGCCGTATGCGCGAACTTCGGGGGATCGAGCACAATGATGTCGTACGTCTTTCGCGCATCGCGGAAGGACCGAAGCACGCTGAACACGTCGCCCTGCTCCTGGAAGTACGCTGCTGACGCATGAAGACACATCGCGGTGTTTTCACGGGCCAGCGCAAGGGCATCGGCCGATGCATCGCAATCGAGCACCGACGCGGCGCCGCCCGTAAGCGCTGCGACCGCAAAACCCCCGGTATAGCTGAAACAGTTCAGCACATCCTTGCCGGCCGCGAATTCTCTGAGCGTCGCGCGATTGTCGCGCTGGTCGAGATAGAGTCCCGTCTTGTGTCCCGTGACGACATCGACAAACAGCCGCATGCCGTTTTCTTTGATGAGGATGGCGCTGTCCGGTTGTCCGTCTCCAAGGTCGCCGCTTCGCGGCTCCATCCCCTCCTTGCCGCGGCTCTCCTCATCGGAGCGCTCGTAGAGGCGCAGCCCCGGGAATTCCTCGCGGAGAGCGTCGAGAATCGCCTCCCGCCAGTGTTCGACTCCCGCGGACAAGAATTGACACACCAGCCAATCCGCATAGCGATCGACGATCAAACCGGGAAGCCCGTCGGCTTCACTGAAGACGACGCGATATGCATCAGTAACGGATGCATCGATGACAAGCGATCGAAGCGCGGCCGCGTTGCGCAAACGATCGCGAAAGAGTGCGGCATCGGGTGCGGGACTGTCGCCGTACCCCCACATGCGGATCCGAATCTGCGATACGGGAGACCATGCGCCGAAGCCGAGTTGAAGCCCCTCCGCGCTGCGCACGAGCACGGTCGCACCTGCTGTGACCTCGCCCGAAACGGATGCCACCGCGCCGGAAAATACCCAGGGATGGCGCCGCAGCAACGACTCTTCCCGTCCGCGCTTGAGTGTGACGATGGGAAAGGAATTTTTATTGGACATGGTGGCTCCGTGATGCGATTCTCTATTCGGTCTGTACGACAAGGTGATCCGGCCGCCACAGAGTTGCTGCATAAAATACTTCTGATTCCCTCTCGCGGCAACGTCTGACGACAATGGCAGGTGCAACGCACCGACGCCTCACCGCTTTGAACGGCGGTGAGGCGTCGGCTGTCCCTTCAGGAGGACGTATGAAACAGAGACGGAAGGCCGGGTCAGGCCGCGGTTTTCAAACCGGCAAGATCCAGCACACGCGCGAGTCGATGTTCATCCACGCTCCGCTCGGCGACGCGCAGGACGAGATCCACCATCTCTTTCGGAGCGGAAGCCGCCATCCCGCGAAGCATCCCGGCGAGTTCCTGCGGCTGCAACGCCGGAAGCATCCAATACATCCACTCGGTGTAGCGATCGGCAGGGATGTTTTTCTGGATGTTCATCAGAATGGTCTGCAATTGCTCCTCTGTCAGATAGCGCCAGGTTGCGGGCAGGATCTGTTCCTCCTCGTGATTCATGTGTGACAGATGACCAGCGACCAGCTGATGGAAGGTACGGCGCACGACGGAGAGCGCTTCATGCCGATCTTCCTTCGGTGCGGACGCGAATTGATCGAGCGCCTCCTCTACCTGCGAGGTCAACAAATGCAGTTGGTCATGTTCGCGCTCCACGGCGTTCACGAGTTCACGATCAAACTCCGCGACAGATGGAAAGACGTAGGTATCTTCCTTGTCGGCATGTTCATGGAGAAAGGCGAGGCGGTCACGAATGGTGCCGATGAACAACACTACATCTTCATCGTTGTGTATATCAAGGTTCTGCATGCGCAGCGCGGCATCGAATAACTGCGCGCGAATAGCCTTATGTATGGCGGTGAACAGGTCTGTGCGAATCATGAGTATGCAGATCTCCGGAAAGTGAAAAAAAAAATCTTTCGATGATCCGCGCCGTACCCCGCTGCGGGGGAAGCGGTCGCGAAATGCGTTCCTAATGTGGATATAGCATGTACGAATTTCACCCTCCGAAGTTTCAGCGCATTGCTCAATCACGATCTACACCGTATATTTTTATCGTTACCATTCAGAGCGATGAACAGACCCCTGATGTTACGGAGCAAAACCCAGCGACGGCTGCCGGGACACATTCTTGTGCTCACCATCTTCCTAATCTCCGGAAGCCCGGCGCAGCAATTACCGTTTCATACCCTTTCCGTTCGGGACGGCCTGCTCTCGAATTACATCATGTGCATCGAACAGGATAAAAGCGGACGCTTGTTGATCGGTACACCAGAGGGTGTGAGCGTTTTCGATGGTGTGAGCTTCACAAATTTCAGCAGCAAAGAGGGACTCGCCGTCGCTTCGGTGACCGCCCTCGCGTGTGATCCGGTGGAAGACGAAACCGTGCTCATCGGAACAACCCGCGGCCTGTATATCTTGCGCCAGAACCGTGTCCGGCAGATTCCGAGCAGCGATCCCGGAGCGACCTGGATCACGGATTTGGACACGGACCGGGACGGGACTGTGTGGGCAGGGGCTGGAGGTGGTCTGTTTCGCTACCGCAATGGGGATCTGGAGAGAGTTCCTGTTACGGGCAAGGCGCGCACCGTGACACGTCTTACCGTTACACCGGATGGTATGGTCTGGATATTGAACGACTTAGGTGTACACCGCTATGATCCCCGACGCGGCATGACGCGCACCATTGACAGCAGCGGCGCCTACTACACCGGTTCGAATGCCATCATGCACGACGCGAAGGGTGACGTATTTGTCTGCGCGCGCGACAGTTCCATTGTCCAATTCTCTGGAGGCGTCCTGACGCGCAAGATTGCCGGCGGAGGCGTGCTCCCGATGTTTGTTGTGCAGGACAACCATGGAATCTACTGGGTGGGGACATCCAACGGGCTCTACGCTTGCGGCTCCGAGAGTCCCGATCCCTCACTTGGTGTCAGATATGACATGGAGAATGGTCTTCCTGCCTCTGCCCTGAATCTCGGATTTTTCGATGCGGAGAACAATTTATGGTTTGGTACGGAGGGTAAAGGCATCACGCGTCTCGAGGACCGGCATGTTGCGGTGTTTGCCGACGTTGACCTCACCGGTCTGGGAGTATTCGACAAGCGTGGCGTACTCTGGCTCACCTCGGTGGATGGGATATGGGAATACCGTTCCGCGGGTCAGATGCGTTGGACGCGGACACTGCATCGCGCCGACAGAGGATGGCCGACGGGATATCCGTATGCCATCGTGCTTGATGCCCAGGGCAGACTCGTCGTCACCTTCGCTTCGGCACGAATAGCCCTCTTTGATATCGCACACTACGGAACGCAGCAGCGCGGCCTGCCTGTCCCGACTGTCATCGTCCCGAGAGGAGACGTGCCACCGCCCGACGGATTTACCATTTGTGCGGATCGCAAGGACAGATTGTGGTGTAACTTCGGCGAAGGACGTCTGGGAGCTGTGTCGCTCAAGGATGGCCGACTGCTCCGGATGTTCTCCGGCATCCCGCGGGATATACGAAAGATCTACGAGGATCTCTACGGCCGCATATGGGTTGGAGGCTACAATTCCGGCGTCACCATCATCGACGCAAGTGATCTGGGATCCGCGAGCGTGACACGCGTAAAAGGACTCGAAACCATTAGCACCCGCAATTTTTTCATGGACCGGCGAGGCAGAATGTGGATCGGGACGTTGCTCGACGGTCTTTTCGTTGTCGACAGGGATACGATCATTCGTTACTCAGAGCGGGACAACCTCCCCAGCAACAAAGTTCATAGCTTCGCCGAGGCGCGCGATGGCACGATCTGGATCGGAACGCAGACAGGGATGGCCTACGCCCCGGGCGGCGATCCGCCGTTCAGGATAGACCAGGACCTCACCGACAGCCCCGTGTATGGTTGTGCCGTACGGCAGGACGGGCTTCTGCATATCACCACGCGTTATCAGCTCACGTTGGTTGATCTGACCAAAAGCGCACGCGACACCGTTCCTCCCGTCGTGCGGATTACCGGCATGCAGGCGAATGGGAAATTCATTGATCTGCAATCTCCGATTTCGCTCGGGGCCGGTGAAAACAACTGCAGAATAGAATACACTGCGGTTCGGCTCAGAAGGCCGGCGTCCATTCGTTATCAATACATGCTCGAGGGTGTACACACCTCGTGGAGCGCCCCGACACGCGAGCGGAGCCTCGCCTTTGCGGCTCTCCGACCAGGCTCCTATACCTTGCTCGTACGCGCCATCAACGGTGAAGGAGTGGTGAGTCGCGAGCCGGCGCGACTGGTGTTCACCATCAACCGACCATACTGGCAGCAGTGGTGGTTTATCCTCCTCAGCATTACCGTGATCGGTCTTATCCTCTTCGGCGTTATACGCGGGCGCGTCCGACGGCTCCTGGAAATCGAGCGCATCCGTGCGCGCATCGCGGCGGATTTGCACGACGACATCGGTTCCGGACTGACACGCATCGCGTTGATGACAGAGGTGATGCAGCGGCAGGTGCATGGCTTGTCGCGTCAGCAAAAAGTGGATGGAGCACTCGTGCATGAAATCGGTGCGACAATGTCCCGAATCGGCAGCATTTCGCGTGAATTGGTGGAAGGGATGAGTGATGTGGTCTGGTCCATAGACCCGCGCAACGATTCACTCGTCCGGCTGATTGATCGCGTCCGTGTATTTGCGTTGGACGTGTGTGAGTCGCAGGATGTAGACTTCCGGCTGGAGACGAGGGGCGACACACAACAGCAAACGACGAATTCGGATCTGTCCCGTTGTGTCCTGTTGGTCAGCAAAGAAGCAATCAACAATGCCATACGGCACAGCGGAGCGTCACAGATCGGGATGATGGTCCGGGTGGACAATGGCCGCCTACACATTGAAATTCGCGACAACGGTTGCGGCTTCGATGAAGCCGCGCTGTCGCGCATCAACGGACTGACCAATATGAGAAACCGGGTCGAGAAGGCAGCCGGCACACTTCACATCATCTCCGCGACCGGAGACGGGACCAGCATTCGCGCTGAAATACCACTTCGGGAGTAAAGCATCGCAGCAGAGAACTGTACAAACGTACAGTTGAACGAAATCCGTTGGACATCTACATTACCGCCATGGAAACAAAACGCAACGACGAAATAATCAGGGTCGCCATCGTTGACGATGACGAGGATATCCGCAACGGATTGCGATGGATGCTGGAGTTTTCCGAAGGCTATGCCTGTACCGGCGTCTACAAAAATTGCGCTGACGCGATGGAGCATATTGACGAGCAACTCCCCGATGTCGTGCTCATGGATATCGGTCTTCCCGGGAAAAACGGCATCGAATGCGTTCGCGCCATGAAAGCGTCCTACCCGGAGGTGCAGATTGTCATGCAAACAGTGTATAGCGAAGACGAGAAAATCTTCGAATCGCTCCGCGCCGGCGCTGTAGGTTACATTCTGAAGAAATCGCAATCCGTGAAAGTGTTGCAGGCCATCAGCGATGCGCACGCGGGCGGTGCTCCCATGTCCGGAGAAATCGCGCGACGGGTGTTGCTGTTCTTCCAGCAGCCCCAACCCGCCGACGAAACAGCGGAGCTGTCGGACAGGGAAATCGAAGTGCTCGAAGCGTTGATCGAAGGACACAGCTACAAGGCCATAGCGGAAAAATTATTCGTCAGCGTCCACACCGTACGTTTCCATCTGCACAATATCTACGAAAAACTGCATGTCACCTCCCGCGCCGAGGCGGTCGCGAAAGTCATGCGCCAACGCAGAGGGTAGGGTGATAGACGACGTACGATGCACGATGTACGATTTGAAATCGTACATCGCAATTCGTAATTCGTAAATCCAAAATCCCTTTCCGCCTGTACATTTCCCCCTCCTTTCCCTCCTCGCACGCAATAAACCGTACACTTGTCCAGTTGTCCCGCCCTGTGCATGCGGATTAGCTTTGTAGTGTCACTCAAGGACAAAAATCGGAACAGCCTTTTGTATCACTACGGAGCAATCCATGCGCCAGTCACATATTCACATTGTACAGAGCAGCTTCGCACGCATCCTGCCCATGTCGGAGCGGGTAGCGAAGATGTTTTACAACAATCTCTTCACACTCGATCCCTCCCTGCGCCCGTTGTTCAGCGGCGACCTCAACGAACAGGGGCGGAAGCTGATGTCGGCACTGACCCTCGTCGTCAAAGGTCTGAATGACCGGCATCAGATTCTTCCCGCGCTGCACAGTCTCGGTCAGCGTCACGTGCGCTATGGTGTCACCCCGGAACAGTACGCCACGGTAGGTTTGGCACTTCTGCTCACGCTCGAGCAGGGCTTTGGTGATGAATTCACGCCGGAATTGCGGGAGGCCTGGACTGCGGCATATGAAATGATCGCATCAGCGATGATCAGAGGGGGTGATGCGGCGCATGGCGGGGAAGGCACGACGGCGGCGGCATGAGCATGCACAGAGACAATCCGCTCCAGGATCGGCATGTCCGGAAATCACTGCGCCTCCTATCGTTCGTCCTCGCACTCTGTTTGCTCGCCCTCCTGGCGCTTTCACTCACCGCCGTCTCACAAACACAGCCCGTGCGTCTCAGCGGTTCACTGGGGGTGTCAACCGAGCTGTACTCCTCGTCGAGCAGCGATCCGCAATGGACACCCCGGTCCGATCAGCACGTCTCCCGCGCTGTGCTCCGCACGACGCTGACGTTGTACGATCAGATCGATCTGCCCTTCGAAGCGTACATTTCGACACAGTCGTCGGGCTATCATCAACCGTTCAATCAGTTCGGTGTCAGTCCCCTTATCGCCGGATGGCTGCGTCTGCACGGAGGCTACTTTTCCAGCCGTGTCTCGGAACTGACGTTCGGTGATGAGCGCTTGCTCGGCGGCGGTATCGATATGTCGCCCGGGCCCTGGCGCATTACCGCATTGTACGGGCGCGCACGTCAGGGACTGGCGCCCGACACCGCCGCGGGATTCGGAGGGGACTATCGCCGTATGGTCACGGCGGCGAAAGTCGGCTACGGCAAGGAAGGCGAATTTTTTCTGCATCTGAATGCGATGCGCGCCACCGATGACACAGCGACCTTTCGCGTTGACGAAGGCCGTCTCGCGCCCGCCGCAAGAGAGAACACGACCGCATCGTTAGGCTTCGGCTTCCCCGTCGGAACGGTCGTACGCATCGCGGGTGAGGCGGCGCTCTCGCATACCATCAATGATCTGCGCGTACGCAGTCGCGACGGGTACACCGCGCAGGTGGATGGTGCGGCGAAGGTCAATCTGCTCATCATGCCCGCGCAGAGTTGGCAGGTGGCGCTCAACAGCAGGTGGATCGGCCCGGGCTACTTCTCGCTCGGCTATGTGCAGCTGCCGAACGACGTCTTCGAATTCACTCTCGCTCCCATGGTGCGTCTCAGCGAGCAGCGCATGCACGTGCGTGGTTCGCTGGGTGTGATGTTCAACAATCTCCGGAACAACCGGCTCGCACGCACCACCCGTCTCATCGGCTCGCTGTCCGGGTCCTGGCAGATCAGCGAACAACTCGGGATCAGCACCAACTACAGCAATTACGGAATGCGCTCGACGCATACGAAGGACTCATTGCGCATAGATCACCTCACGCACTCCCTGTATCTGTCGCCCACGTACACCTTCGATGGATTCGGCGGAGACAATTCCATCAACCTGAATCTGATGGTGCAATCCGCGACGGACGGTAACCCCGTTACCACAGAAGGCAACAAAAACAGCTCCGAAGCGCTGTCGCTCATGCACACTCTCCTGTTCCCTTCCACGCTTAGTCTGACAACGGGTGTGACGTGGAACAGCATGGCTTCTTCCTTTTCCGATACGCGTATCCTGAGCTTTACCGAAACAGTGGGCCACAATTTTTTCAACAACACGCTCAGTACGTCACTGACAGGCGGGTACAATATTGTCAGCACAGCGACCACAGAGGATACGCAATTCAGCCTGCGCCTCTCGCTGGGATACACGATCGAGGATTATGGCACGCTCTCGCTCGCACTTTCGAATAACAATTACAGCTACGGGCAGTCCGTGGACCGTCCCTCGTACGACGAGTGGTTCGGCAGTCTGCAGTACTCCGTGGGTTTCTGATCACGCAAGGATTACACTACCATGAATCGCATATCGCTTCTCTTTCTCGCTCTTCTGCTCGCCACGCTCTGTGCGTCTGAGGCGGCGGCTCAGGTGACGATGAATGTGCTCGTGCGCCGTCCCACTCCGACAAGTCTGACGGAATGGCGCCGCGACCCGACCATCGTGCGTCTGACGCTCGCGAACGCGTCACGCGACCGGCATGAGAATACTCTCGTTTCCATCGTCATCCGCGACCTGAACAGCGATGCAATCGTTGCGCGGACGCGCGACGACTCGCCCGCCATGCCGCGGTTCACCTTACTGCCGGGGCACACACTCGCACTCTCCGGTCCGGACATCATCCGGCAGGAAGCGCTCGAAGTGGATCAGTCGCTGCGCAGCACCGCGATCACGACCGATGCGCTGCCCGAGGGCAGTTACGAGTTCTGTGTCCGTTTGCTCGCGAGTGATGGTGTGACAGAACTGGCCGTCATGAGTCCGGTGTGCGCACCGTTCGACGTGATCATCCCCGATCCGCCGATGCTCATCGCTCCCTGGCAGGAGCAGGTGTTGCCTCTGGCAAGCAATCCTGTATTTCAGTGGACACCCGTGGCGCCTTTGCCCACATCCATGCGCATCATGTACCGTCTCCGCGTCGTACCGATTTTCACCGGTCAAACGCCGCGTCAGGCCATCGAGAGCAATACAGAGCATGTCGTGGACAAGCGCATCGCCTCTACATCCATGCCGTACACCCCTGCAGATAAACCTTTTTCCGCATATCCGTCGGCCGTGGCATGGGCATGGCAGGTGCAAGCCCTCGATGTGAGCAGCAACACCATGGGCGTTCCGGCGGCACGCAATGAGGGTAAAAGCGAAATCGGCGTTTTTTCGTTCGGTTCGTCGAAAGCACAACAGCAGCAACCCGGAAACATCGTCCAGCACCAGCAGCAGCAGAATGCATCCCCTGATGGCTGCAACGCCGCGTGTATCACACCGCCGCCTTCTGTCATGACACTATTTCCGGGAAGTCTGGCCATCGGTGACAGCGTGACAGTGGGATTGTTCACGATGGAACTCACCGAGCTGAGCAATCCGAGTCCGTCAGCATTGAGCGGAAAAGGGTTGGTGCAGGTACCGTATCTCAAGGCTCGGCTGATCGTGGAGTTCACCGGCATCCGTGTCAACAGCCTCAGGCAGGTGCTCGATCCCGGAATACAGGCGGTGGTGCAATCGCCTATCTCGATTCCGCAGGCCAACAACATGGCGCAACGCGTGGGAATGAATCCTCAGACCATGCAGGACATTCAGACCTGGCTGGGACAGAGCGGACGCCTCGTGAGCGCGTTCACCGGCTTGACACCCGTGAATCTCCCCGTTGGAATCGACAACACCATTCCCGGGACGGGGCAGCAGCTCGTCGTATCACTGATCGGTGCCGTGTTCAATCCGGACGGCGCGCAGTTCAACGCAGTGTGTCAGCTCCCTCTGCCCTTTTTTGGACCGAACGGACGGCTCGGCTTCGGCGTTAACGGTGTCTGCATGCATCCGGGCGGTATCGGCGCCGGCAACACTCCCGTTCACATGTATTTGATAGATGACTTCGGCTACAATCCCATGAATGGATCCTGGAGTGTGCAACTGCTGCGCGAACAGAACGGGCAGGGCAGCTATGCCGAAATTGACTGCACGGGTTTCAAAAAACTGCATGTGCACGGCGAGGTCGGCTTCGCGCGTACAGCCCTGCTGCCGGTACCCGACAATGGACAGACGGTGAAGCTGAATCTGATTACGGATATTCAGAAAGACAATGTCATGAACTGGCTCGTACAGCTCAGTACATCGGGGACTTTCGCCCCGACCGCCTTGCCGGATTTCACCATCAACGTGCCCTCCATGTGGATGGATTTCTCCGACACGCAGAACCCGCCGCAAATGGCGTTTCCGGATGATTATACCGGACCGAACAAGGACAGTCTGAGCTGGCATGGTTTCTTCATGCCCACCGCGACGGTGACCTTGCCGCAACAATTCAAGACCGGGCAAAATCCCGTCACGGTGAGCATCAACAATATGCTGGTGGATAACACCGGCTTCACCGCCGGCTTGCAGGCCGACGATATCATCGCGTATCCCGACATGAATGTCTCTTCCTGGGGGGCGAGTCTGGATCATATTGACGTGCAGATCACCAACAGCTCCTTCAAACATGGTTCGTTAAACGGGACCTTGCAGATCCCGATCAGCACCCAGCCGCTCGCGTACTCGATGGTGTTGGCGCAGACCGACTCGGGCATGAGTTACCTGTGCAACGTGATTCCGGGCGCGGACATCGACGTACCGATGTGGGCTCTGACGCTGACAATCGAACCCACATCCATATTTCAGCTTACCGCCAACAGTACCGGTTTCGAGGCCTTCATCGAGCTTAACGGTATGCTGGGCTTCCAGAAAACAGTCGGAACCATTCCACTCATCAACCTCACGGGGCTGAAGTTCTCCAAACTCAAGCTTACCACCAACGAGCCGTATTTTGAGCTGGGACAGATGGCGCTGGCATCGCCGCAACACGGCGTCGGTGGTTTCCCGGTGTCATTGACCGGCGTGAAGCCCGTGGTGGAGGATCTGATTTCCAACAAGCCGAAATTCGGTTTGCAATTCGGCATGGCCCTGAATCTGATGGGCAGCGGGAGCGACGCCTCGGGCATCAGCGGTGAGACGCATTTCACAGTGCTGGGCAGTTACGATAAAATCACGCGGACACCCGGCTTCGAGGACGCATACATCGATGACATCACCCTGAGCGCGCAGCTTGGAGCCGCGGTGAAAATTGACGGAACGATCATTTTCTACCGGAACAACGCCGAGTACGGGAATGGCTTTTTCGGTACCGTGCAGGCGCAGTTTCTGGAGATGGTGGAGATCAATGCGACGGCGATGTTCGGATCCAAACAGACGAATCAGAACAACTCGTTCCGTTACTGGATGGCCGACGCCAAAGCTATTATTCCGGGAGGCATCCCCCTCGGTGGCGTGATGGTGATCCGAGGGATGGGCATTGGGGCCTGGTACAATATGTCGGCACAAATGCCTGCGCAGAAGCTGACGATTTCCGAAGGACATGAGAGCAATTCCGCGTCGGCACAAATCGGTGTCACAAACTCCGGCATCAAGTATACACCTTCGTCGCAGGGCGAATGGGGATTGAAGGCCACCGTGGTGATCGCCGCACCCTCCGATCAGTTGTTCAATGCGGATGTGGAACTCGGTGCGTCCTTCCTCAATGGGGGGCTTGCGAGCATCTTCCTGAACGGTCAGGGCTATATGCTGACCAGTCTGTATGATCGCAGCGATCCGTCGGTGTACGGAAGCGTCGGGTTTTTCTATGATAACGTACACAAAGAATTCACCGGGAATCTCGACATCGCATTCAATGTGTACGATGTAATCACTGGCGGGGGCAATGTCGTTCTCTTCGCAAGTCCCGAGGAGTGGTATCTCTGGATGGGACGCCCGACACAGCGCATCAATCTGGAACTCCTGGGCGTGTTCTCGGCAAATTCCTACTTCGAAGTCGGCACCACCATAGACAAGATCGCGGAAATCCCTTCGCAGATCATGAGTCACCTCAGCCCCAACCTCAAGTCCAAATTCTCCAACTCCAACCGCCAGAGCGCGGTGGATATGGCCGCGAATTTCGGGGGTGCGGCGTTTGGTGTGTGGTCCGGCTTCCCGAAGAAAAAATTCACTTTCGGTCCTTTCTATGCATCGCTCGCGGCAGGTTTCGGCTTCGACGCCTCGGTGATGAATTACGGCGATCTCAAATGCAGCAATACCGACCAGGTGGTCGGACTTGACGGCTGGTATTGTCAGGCGCAGGCTTATGCCTACATCAGCGGCGCTGTGGGTATTTCCGTGGATCTCGCCATCATCAGCGGTGATTTCGAGATCCTGGGTGTGGATGCCGGCGCCGCGCTCAAGGCGCAGTTGCCCAACCCCACGTGGCTGGGAGGCGTGATTTACGGTTCCTACTCGATACTTGGTGGTTTGATCAGCGGAAGCGTGAGCTTCGAGTTCGAGGTTGGCGAGCAGTGTAAACTTCCTCAAAGCAATCCGCTGGACAACATCAAGCTCGTGTCGGATTTCCGACCTGATGGTAAGGAAATCGCGGATGTGTATACCATCCCGCAGGCATCGTTCACCTTCCCCGTGCACAAGGAGTTCGAGCTCCCCGTCACCACGCCCAGCGGTGATCCCTCCACGCGCGTCTTCAAAATCAACATCGATGAGTACCGCATCGAGCGCAAGGACACGAAGGAGAAGGTTGATGGCATCTGGGCCATACAGGAAGGTGGCGTATCCGCGGTGCTGGTGCCGAAAGCGCAATTGCGGTCGAATACGTATTTCAAAACGCGTATTACCGCGTCGGCCTGGGAAAAGAAGAACGGCCAGTTTGTGAAATCACTCTACTCGCAGAATGCGAAAAACGGTACTCCCGGAACGCATATCGTCGAGCGCGACAGCGTGATCTTCCGGACCGGGCTGGCACCGAACCATCTCCCCTCCGAGCAGGTACAGTATTCCTGGCCGCTCGACCGGCAGCGCTTTTTCCTGCAGGATCAAATCCTGCCCAAGATGGGCTTCATCATTACGCGCATCCATCCCGACGGCCTGTTCACCTACAGTCGCCCAGGTTTCTCCAGTACGTACCTTGCGAAGTTCCAGCCGCTGAACAATAAAGACAGTATGAGTGTCAAGGAAACGCCGGTATCCTATGTCAACGGCGAGATACGCTTCCCCATCCCCCAGTTGGACAACAATACGACCTACAAACTCATGATCGTGCGACGCGACGAAAAACTCACCAGCAATACCACGAGCAATCTCGTCAGCGGCACCAGCGGGCTCGACAAGCTGAAGACAACCGTACAGTCCACCATCATCGCGGATTCACGCAGCGATCAGGCGAAAGGCGGAACGACGCTCAGCGAAAAGCAGGGCACCGTGCAAGTCACCGAGGTCGGAACGTCGAGTTTCAACGCACAGGAGAGGAGCTGGAGCGATCAAAGCTACGGCATCGGTCAGCAACTTGCCTCAAGCACAGTTGCGATCAACCAGAGCCGACTGCTCGCCAACCTTGTGTCGGGAGGCGACAAGAAGCTCTATGAGATCAACTTCCGCACCAGCACCTACAATACCATGCCGCAAAAAATAAACGCAGCGACGGTCAAACCCTCGACGTCCGAGACCAACGGGAACAGTGTGCTGGCCAGAGCGAATTTCACCTTGCAGGAGGCCCTGGAGGATTACGAGGTTATCGGGCATATGTACAAAGGGCAGGTGTTGAAAAACGGACTGTATTACGAGCAGGATATCAATGCGGGTCCCCTGCTGGTCGTGAAATCGGACGAACAGACCAAACCCTGGCATACCGGATTCGCGCTGCCGAAGATCTATCAGCCCCAGCAGCAGGTGATCAACGTCATGAAAACCACGAAATCCTCGTATTTCAAGGCGGCATTCCGCTACTGGAACAGCTCGTACTATCGCTACTGGCGGGACAACACGCAAACGTTGGTGCACATCGACAGGAAAAAGAGCCGTATCCTCGATGGTCTGTCGGATAACGAAATCAATCCGCCCGCGCCGAAGGCACCATCATACAGCGGCAAGGATGGCAAGGGGTATTTACCCGGGGGCTACACAGTCCCGCAGCAGAATCTCCCTGTCGGTCAGTACTCCAACTTGGTTCTTTCGTCCATGGCGGTCAATTACACCCATGGCGTTGCGGCGGCGCTGGATTACCAGAGCTTCCAGAATCGTCTGGCGAAATTCTTTACCGCGAAAGTGTACACAAACAATCAGAATCCCGACGAAAACGGTGACATCGAGTACAGCAAGGGTGGTCCGAAAATCGAGAAAACCACGGTGTACGAAGTCGGTGACCCAAAGCGCGACTACAGTGGCGCAGTATACACTATGCTCGAATCGCTCTGGAAAACACCGTTCAAGAAGCTCCAGAAGGGAACCTATCCCCTGCGCTTCAGCTTCAAGCTGGGCCCCAATGTACAGACGGTGAAGAATACATCCTTCACTTGGTAAATCTGGTCCGGGATGCTCCCATCAACGTGGAGCATCCCGGCCTGTACGGGTGTACAGCCACTTCGGACGCCGTGCGATAAAAACCGGACATTTGTGCAGTTGTCCTGCGTCCGCGTCCGGAGGTAGATTTCAGAAGTCAATTTCACACGTTTTCTCTCGCAATCCCCTGGTCAACGCAGGGCACTATCAACGACAGAATGATAATGCTATCCAAGGATACACGCTTCATGACACGTCTTCTCTCTCATACTTTGCTTGTCCTCATCCTCACGGCCCTGCCTGCCTCGGCACAGTTCCAGGCGACGGACAGCACCGACGCTGAACAACCCTCCAACCACGACGCCCGGGTGATGCTTCTCGCAAAGAGAACGGACGAAGGTGTCGTGCTTCGATGGGCGCCGGACAAACCCGGTGCATTTCACATCCTCAACAGCTACGGCTATATCATCGAACGAGTACGTGTCAATGCGGACGGTTCGATCAGTGACGACGGTGTAAGCACGCTCACACCCGAACCTCTCCGCCCCTGGTCGTTGGATGAGTGGAAACGCCGCATTATGCAGGACACCTCGCAGATAGCCCTGGCGGTCGCGGCCCAGCTCATGCATGGCACCTTTTTCACGCCGCCGAAAAATCCGGATGATCAACTCGAAGTATTGCGTAACGGTGTACGCGATGCGGAAAACCGCTTTGGTTTCGCGCTCATGTTGGCGGATACTGACCCGCGTATCGCCGAGGGTATGGCGTTGCGCTTCGTGGACAGAGACGTGCGCAGCGGCGAACGTGTCGTGTACCGCATCATGCCGGCACAACAAGCCAAGGATTACAGCATCGACACTGCGGTGATTGTCGTGGAGGTGGGTGAAATCGAGAGCAATCCCGCACCACAGAACCTGCGCTTCATCAGCCACGATGGCAGCATTACACTGCAGTGGGATCAACACCCGCTGTCGCCCTACTCCGCCTGGCTCGTCGAGCGATCGGACGATGACGGCCGCTCGTGGTCCATTCGGACAAAGAATCCGCACATTATCGTCGCACCCGCGGGTGAGGAGCGCTCAATCACTCCCTCCTATCAGGACAACATCGCAGTCACGAATTACATACGCTACCGCTATCGCGTCCGCGGAATAAACGCCTTCGGTGAGCGCAGCGAAGCGGCGGAGGTAACAGCATGGTCTGCTGATCAACAAGGGCCCGGCGCTCCTGTGATACGCAAGGCAAAGCAGATCGCCAGGAACGGAGTGCTCCTCGAATGGGAAGCGGCCTCGGACGCACAGGATTTGCATGGGTATGTCGTCGCCCGGGCGGCGAATCCCAAAAGCGGAACGCCTTTCACACCACTGCATGAGGGTATTCTGTCTCCGGACACGCGGTTCTTCTTCGATAATGAGGCAAACGACCGAGCAGCGTGGTACTCCGTGACAGCCGTCGATACCGCTGGAAATAAAAGCGAATCCATCCGCACCTATGTGCAGATCATTGACTCGTTGCCACCTGCCGCGCCCACCGGGATTACGGCACGTGTGGACTCCGCCGGGCTCGTCACCATCCGTTGGACGCGCAACACCGAAGAGGATATCGACGGGTATCGAGTGCTCTGGGCCAATGACCTGTCCCATGAGTTCTCGCAGCTGACACCGCATATTCATCGGGACACGATGATCACCCATCAGATAACGCTTCAGACCTCCACCCCACACGTGTACTACAAGGTGCAGGCTGTGGATACGCGCTATATGCACTCCGAACCCTCCGCGGTTGTTGAAGTGCAGCGACCGGACATCCTCCCGCCGGATGCACCGGTGTTCACCGACGTGCGCGTCAGCGACGCGCAGGTCGAGCTGCAGTGGGCCCGCAGCGGCAGCGAGGATGTCCGCGCGCAACGGCTGGAGCGCAGGAGTACAGGATCAGACTGGCAGCTGATCGCCACACCCGATACAGCGACCGGCAGCTATGTTGACGTCGACATCGAACGCGGGACGGAATACGAATACCGCATCACCGCGATCGACGTCTCGGGACTCGAAGCGCACTGCCCACGCACCGTCCGGGGACGTCCCTACGATACGGGCGTGCGCGATGCCGTTCAGTCCTTGCATGCCGCATACGATGAAGCGCGTGGAAAAGTCATCGTGTCCTGGTCCTATCCCGCCGCCCCCAGGGAGGATTACTGGTTCGTGATTTACCGCGGGGTCGGAAATGAAACACCACAACAGTATACAACCGCCTCGCATGACAGCAGCGAATGGTCGGAACCTGTTCGTCCCGGCGAGACGTATCACTATGCGGTGCGCGTCAAATCCGGCAGCGGCGAATCGCGCATGTCGCCCGTCGCGTCGGTCACTATTCAATAAACTCCCACCTCACACATCCCCCGTTCAATCAGCGCATCCCCGGGTCGCTCCGGGGATGTTTATTTACCCCCCCGCACATCGCCCCGCACACTTTCCTCCGTCCCCTTTCCTCTTTACTCTTTACCCTTGACCCGAATTACTCTATTCGCACAGACTATACAAAACTGTACATCTATCCAGTTGATCACGCTGGGGTGATTATATATTTTTTATTTGTCATTCAATCGACGTGAACACACAGTATTATACAATCAGAATTGGAGAACATCCATGTATTTCCCGTTGAGCACCGTTCATGTACCCATGCGACGCGCGGTCGTCGCCTTGTTTCTACCGACCGCTTTCGTGCTTATGTCGCACTGCGTACCGGCGCAGCAGGCACGGCTTATCCGTCATGTGATCCCCGCCGCAGGGGTTATCGGCACCGCTATCCGGGCGAGTATCGGACAGACCGTCATCGGAGCGGCCGGGAATGCGCAGCGCGGCGGCGCTCTCGGGTTCTGGGCCGCCGGAGGGCGCTCCACCACGTCCGCAACCTCGCCTCCGCTGCGTCCCGTGGATTTGCACGTGCGGGTTTCCCCCAATCCCTTTCATACGCAGACGACGCTGCACATTGATATGCCTTTCGAAGGCGATGCTCATGCAGACATCCTTGATGCGTCGGGTCGCGTTGTTTCTTCATTCCGCCTCCCCGGCCTCGCGCAAGGATCGCGCAGTGTTACGTGGGATGCACGTGACCGCGCCGGGGCGGTGCTGCCTTCCGGGACGTACCGGCTTCTGTTCACTGCGGCGGACACGCACAGCCGCAGTATCAGCAGGACTTCGGTGCTTCTCGTTCTCGTACGATAACAGATTTCACTCATTGTATAACACGTCCAAGGAAGTATTCCATGCGTCAGTATATCTTCTTCTCTCTCATCCTTCTCTCCGCTCTGCTCTGCTCGCCTGACATTCTCGCGCAGGTGCCGCGTACCATCAGCGTTCAGGGCGTCCTCGTGGATGCGTCGAATTCCCCGTTGCCGGACGGGCAGCATCAGATCCGGATCTCCCTCTATTCCTCAGCCAACGGCGGCTCCCCGGTGTACACCGACATGCAGTCCACGACACTGAAGGACGGACTGTTCAACCTGGTCATCGGCAACACGACACCCATTCCACAGAATCTGAACTTCGACACACAGTACTTTCTCGGTATAAGTGTGGACGGCGGACCTGAAATGACACCGCGCACTCCGTTCACGTCCGTGCCCTATGCGCTGCATTCCGCTCGGGCCACGAACGCCGATGTAGCCGACGCCCTCGCGCCGGGCGCCGATGGCGTTGTCGGGTCCATCAACGGTCTGGATGGTGACATCGTCATTCAGGGCGATGGCGGAACCACAGTTACCAAAAACGGCAATACCATCGTCATTACATCCACCGGCGGCAGCGCGAACGGCATAGCGGGCGTCCAGAATAATGACGGGACGCTCGACATCGCCAATCCCACCGGGCCTGTCGCCACGCTTGGCATTGCGGATCAATCCATTGGGAGCACAAAACTCAAGACGGACGCGGTAACATCGGAGAAGATATTCGCCGAAGCCGTTACGACACCGAAGCTCGCCGATGCCGCGGTGCGCACGGAGAAAGTCATGGACGGCGCGATCACCACAGCGAAACTGAACGACGAAGCCGTCACGCACGCAAAACTCGCCGACGACGCCGTGGGGACGTCCAAGCTACACGACAATGCCGTCACATCCATGAAACTTGCGGAAGCTTCCGTAACGACAGCCAAGATTGCGGACAATGCCGTTACCGCGGCAAAGATCGCGAACGACGCGGTGACAACGAACAAGCTTGCCGATGAGTCGGTCAGCAACGCGAAAATTGCGCCTGGCGCAGTATCGCTGGATAAACTTGCGACGAGCGGCGCACAGGATGGCCAGGTGCCGATGTTCAATGCCGGCAGTATCAATTGGGCCGATCTTCCTGCGGGAAATGGGAACGGGAGTGGTTTCTCTATTCCGTACGCCGATACCATGAATCACTGGAAACCAGCCATCTTCGTTGATAATCTCGGTGGCGATGGTTTGACCGCCCGCGCCATTCCCGGCCGCAATGCCATACGCGGCATCGTGAGTAATGCCGGCGCGTCGTTTTACCTTGATGCGGGAGTGGCAGGATACGCAATAGACGGACGCGGAGTGGGAGGCACATCGAAGAACGGCGCAGGTGTCGAAGGTTCCTCCGATTTCGGCAATGGCGGGAAATTCACGATCGGTTTCGCCAACAACAGTGCCGCCGCCGTCTACGCGACGACGTCAGGCAGCGGCAACGCAGTATATGCGCGGACCAATTCCTCGAGCGGCACCGCCGCCGCCATCGAAGGCGTCACACAGTCCGCCGACGCGCTCGCAGCCGGCGTCCTCGGACGTGCTGCTGCGACGCAGAGCGCGGCGACGTATGGTGTACGTGGAATAAACAGCAGTGTGAGCGAGTACGGTGCGGGTGTGTATGGCACGCATGCCGGCAGTGGTATCGGCGTTGAAGGGAAAAGCTCCGGAGGTATAGGTGTCTATGGCGAAAGCAAGGGCTATCCCGGAGTAAAGGGTTTCAGTGAAACCGGCTATGGCGCCGAGGGATACAGCAAGGGCAATGCGGGTGTGCTCGGCAGCTCGGAAAGCAACGCCGGAGTCAAAGGCTTCAGCATCACCGCGGCAGGTGTGGAGGGGAGCAGTACACAGGGACCAGGTGTGCGCGCGTATGCAAATGCGAACAGTCCCGCAGTCCTCAGCCTCAGTGCCTCGGCACAGCCGGCCCTGCGCGCGGACAATACGAACGTCGGAACGGGCGTGATGGCGAACACTACCACCGGTGTCGCTGTGTGGGGTTACGCTACCTCCGGTGTGGGTGTTCGTGCGTACAGCGGGACCGAGAATATCATCGAAGCGCATGGCGCCGGAGGAATGTTCGGCAATCTGCGATTCCGCGTCCTGCAGGACGGCAACGTGCGCTGCGACGGCGCTTTCACCGGAGGCGGCGCTGATGTCGCCGAGGCCTTCGATTTCGAGGGGAAGCGCGATCAGTATGAGGCCGGTGATGTGCTTATCGTGTCAACACACAGTGACCGCAAAGTCATGAAATCCACGACCGCGTATTCCACTGCGGTTGCGGGTGTCTATGCCACAAAGCCCGGCGTCCTGCTTGCTCCCTACGATGCCGAGGAGGATCTGGGGCAATACATTCCCATGGGCATGATGGGTGTCATCCCCACCAAGGTCACGACGGAGAATGGTCCCATACGTCGCGGAGATCTGCTGGTCACCGCCTCGACTCCGGGCCATGCGATGAAGGCATCTCCTGTCGTCGTAGGAGGCATCGGCGTGTATCCCACCGGTGCAATTATCGGCAAAGCTCTGCAAAATTTCGACGGCAGCGGCAGCGGTCTGATCGAAGTTCTGGTTAATGTAAAGTAGCCGATCCCGTCGAGAGAGCGGAAAGGGCAGGAGCGGCGGCTCCTTCCCTTTCCGTTGTTCTGTACTATACCAGCTCCCGAACCGTTCGGGGCAAAACGTAGATCGCGTCGGTCACTGTACACTCGCCCCGTACAGGAGAGAAATCGTGATGGCCTACCCTATCCCGGTCTCCGTCGCGTTCCGCATGTTCATTTCCTGAACGTTTAGTCGCTCTGCCTGTGGCGAACGATGTGGAATTCGCGGCATCTTCTGTCGGAGCGAGTGAAAACGCGTTGTATCGCGGCTCCCTCTATCGCTGTGTTTACCGCTACTATGCGAAATACAACGCACCGGAGTGCGCATACGCATTTGCAGACCTTTCGAATTGCTGATGACCTGCATTTCCTCCCTCCAATGCGTGCATGGAAACGGCGAAGCGGTGCTGCCACGCGCATCAGTGTACCAACAGACGTGTCATTCCGCTTTACTGAGTCACCGACATTTTCCACGGTAGGAGCATAAAAAGACAAGCGCTTTTGTGACTTAGTCACAGAAGATGTTTCAGGGTATCGGTACTTTCCTTGAAACTTGAAATACTATGCGCCGCATACGGCGTATGAAATAGAGATGGAGGTCTCATGCATTTCAGATACATCCCCGTGCTACTGTTATTGGTCTGCCTTCCCCACACAGGGACGGCTGCGACGCATACTATCGTTGATGCAGGGTTGTCCTTCAGTCCGGCAACGTTGAACATCAACGTCGGCGATACGGTCGTCTTCTCCCTTGCCACCATGCACAATGCCGTCGAAGTATCGCAGACGACATGGAACAATAACGGCAACACCTCCAACGGTGGGTTCAACCTTCCGTTTGGCGGTGGTACGGTCATCTTCCCCGTCGCGGGCACGTATTACTACGTTTGCGCACCGCATGCGGGCGCCGGTATGAAAGGCATCATCAATGTGGTACTCACCACCGTCACCACGGGCAGTATCACCCCCACCACCCTGTGCAAGGGTGCGGCGATTCAAGTGCCCTTTACCGCCACCGGATCGTTCGGCGTCGGCAACATTTTCACGGCGCAACTCTCCGATGCGGGCGGTAGCTTCGCCGCTCCGACCAACATCGGCACTCTGGCAGCGACCACGTCCGGACAGATTACCGCTACCGTGCCAACGGGAGCGTCAACAGGCAATGGGTATCGGATTCGCGTCGTCTCTTCAAGCCCCGCAGTGATCGGTACCAACAACGGTAGCGATCTCAATATCGTAGATGCCGTCACTGCGCAAATCACCCCTGCCGGTGTAACCACATTCTGCGAGGGCGACGACGTAACGCTGAACGCAAATACCGGTACAGGATACACATATATCTGGAAACGCAACGGCACGGTTATTCCTGGTGCAACCGCGGACAGCTACGTTGCAGCCCTTGCGGGTTTGTATACCGTGGAAGTGTCCAACGGCTCCTGCACGGCGACCTCCGCCGCTGTACGTGTCACCGTGATTCCCTCCGATCCCACAACGCTCACCTGGGTGGGCAGCGTCAGCACGGATTGGGCGACCCCGGGTAATTGGGATAATCCCTGCGCCATACCCACTGCCGGCGATACTGTCATCATCGGTCCGGGAACAGTTCTTCCGACAGGCATTCCGGCGGTCGCGCTCAACAGACTGACCTTGAACAACAGTACCGGCATCGCGCTGTCCAATGATCTCCATATCAGTGGCAACCTCACTCTGATGAGCGGCACGATCACTCTCAACAACGCCCACCTGTCGTTCGGAGCCACCGCGAGTATCACCGGGGGAACAGCGACAAGTTTTATCGTCACCAACGGGCTCGGCGAACTCCGGCAGGCGGGAATTGGCAGCGGCGGACGCAGTGGGACGATTCTCTTCCCCATCGGACCGAATACAAACACCTATACACCCGTACAGATCATGAATTCCAGCACACAGGATGAATTCCGCGTCCGTACGCGCGCGGAAGTCCTGTCAGGAGGAAGCAGCGGCAGCCAGCTCACTATGGATGTCGTCGGTATCACATGGTTGATCGAGGAGGCCTCAGCGGGAGGCAGCAACGCGACACTGACCTTCCAATGGAACAGTGGAGACGAGCTCGGTTCCTTCGATCGCGGCGCCTGTTACGTCGGGCATCATGACGGTGCGGATTGGATCGCGCTGCAAAGCCCCGGCGCCGCAGGCGGAAGCGGACCCTACAACAGAGTCGTCACCGGAGTAACCAGCTTCTCTCCCTTCGCCATCGGGGATGGTGATTCTCCGCTGCCTGTGGAGTTCCGCTCCTTTACCGCGGATGTGCATGGAAGCAGTGTCTCCCTTCGCTGGGAAACCGCAAGCGAAGTCAACAATCTCGGCTTCGAGGTGGAACGCCGCCTTGCCGGGAGCCCGGAGTGGGCGACGATTTCCTTCATCCCGAGCGCCGCTGCCCCAGGTGCCGGCCACGGGTACGTCTATCACGATCATCCACCGGTACAGGGGCAATGGCTGTATCGGTTGCGTCAGATCGATGTTGACGGCACGGCAGCCTATTCAAGTGTCGTCACCGCATCCGTCACGTCCTCGTTGACCGGATTGGTCATCGAGAGCGTCTATCCAAATCCGCTCCGCAACACCGCAACGTCGGAAATACTCGTTCGATTCCGTACCGACGCACCGGGAACCGCCAGTATCACCCTGCATGATATGCTGGGACGGCAGATCGCCAGGGTATTCTCCGGAGTGGCCATGAACAACGGCAGCACGACGGTACGCTTCGATGCGGCTTCGCTCGCAACGGGCATCTATATGCTGCGCCTCGAGCAGGAGAACCGCGCGACCGCGGCAAAACTTGTCATCCGAAACTGAGTCATTCCGCATACGCGGCGCTCATCCGGGACGTCCCGATACTCAAAAGAGATCGGGGCGTTCTTTTTTGTGCCTTGCCGTAACCGGTGCATGCAGCGCCCGGACATGCTCCCCACTGATCAGGCGGCGACACAGGAATGCGGCTGCCACCTCTCTAAAAAATTCCTCTGCGCCTCTGCACCTTTGCGTTATCTTCTCCCCGCCTTCGCGATGCCGACGCCAAAAAAAAAGCGGGAGACCGAATCCCCCGCTTTCACGCGCTTCAACTGATATTCGCGAATCAGCCGATAACCAGCTTGATACCGATGATGACCAGACCGGCGACGATGGCGCCGAGCATGATCATAAGACCGAGGGGCAGGCCCTTCGCGGTCTGCGTGTCTTCAGACATAATACTACTCCGTCGTGTACTGTGAAGAAATTCGTGTGTTGAACGATATTCAGCAGAGTACCGGAGGAGCCCTTGGAGGGATGAGTGCGTGTTCCGGCGGGGAGGGGCGTTGCGGAGTTTCGCGACACCAAAGCACGGTAACGCCGTGGCGCGGTGCCGGCGCGACAATTCGTGGAATGTTGCGCAGCTGCCGCTTCGACTGTACAACCGTGGCCGACTGAAGCGGACGTTTACGGCTTTCGGTCTCGGAATTCTGAATGGGGAGGGCGAGCGGTACGGCGACTATGGAATACTCCCCCGTCCAGGATCGCGTTTCGCGCATGGGCAAGAACAGCGTCGCAAGGACGCTGCACATGAGCACAGTTACTATGGCGACTCGGCGTACCATATTGGAAGATCGGCAACAGCACCGTGAATGGCAAGGGAAATCGGTCCGCCGCATTACTGGCTCTCCCGTTGCAAAAGTCATGCTATTGCTTTCTTGAATATAAAGGCGTATTATCCGCTACTTGATTGGAACAAAGAGGATCGCCTAATCCCACCGGTAGTACTTCAAGCAAATAAAAAGCCCCTGAAGAACAGGGGCGAGGCGTGAAGCCTACAGAATAATCTTTATTGTAGTAAGCTTTCGCAGTAAACATACAAGAACTCCAATACAATGTCAAGCACAGGAGATGGGCAATGGGAAAAACGTTAGGACTCGATCTCGGTACAAATTCCGTTGGCTGGTGTTTGGTCGAAGACGGAAAGCAGATCATAGCATCAGGAGTACGGATTTTCCCCGTCGGAGTAAAGGAAGATGACTACGTCAAGCAAGGGAAGGAGGTCTCTAAAAATGTTGACCGGCGCATAGCGCGTGGTATCCGGAGACGCAGACACCGATATCTCCTGCGAAGAGCGAGACTTATTGCCCTGCTCGAAAAACACAACATGATGCCTGTGCTCGGTGCGGTCGGGACGCGGAAACTCTATGAACTCAGACGTACAGCTCTGGACAAGAAAATCCCGCTTGCTGACCTCGGCCGCATACTGCTGATGCTGAACAAACGCCGCGGTTTTAAAAGCAACAGAAAAACTGCCGTGAGCGATGATGCAAAGAAGGAGGAAGGTGTCGTCAAGGAAGCCATTGGCAAGCTTAAACGTGACATCGAGGAAACGGGCTGCCGAACTGTCGGAGAATATTTCGCGACCCTCTTCGATGCGACAGACGAGCAAAAACGCTGGCATAACAGCGACGAGCCGATCGAGCGTATTCGTGGGCGATTCGTCGACAGGTCCATGTACCAGCAGGAATTCGATCTTATTTGGGCGAAGCAGTCACGTTATTATCCCAGCATCCTCACTGACGATCTCCGACACGAAATTCGCGACAAGGTGATTTATTTTCAGCGTCCACTGAAATCGCAGAAAGGTACTATCGGCCGTTGCCGTTACGAGCCATCAAAGCGATGCGCGCCGAAAAGTGGGTTTGATTTCCAGGAATTCCGCATATGGCAGCAACTGGGCGCCGTGCGGTATGATCTTGGTACCGAGCTGAATCAACCGCTCACTCTTGAGCAAAAAGTGCTTCTCGCGGAATACCTGGCCGAGAATCCAAAGCTGACACGTACGAAAGCCCGCACCATCCTCCGCCTGCCGGCAAGCGTACAATTCAATGATGTTTTCGATTTGCTAGGGAACACTACCGCCGCGCGACTGAAAGAGGCGATTGGCGAAAATACCTACGAGGCACTCTCAGAGGACGCCATGCGTGAGCTGTGGCACATCATTTCCTTCTGCGATGATGACGAGAAAATGCAGGCGATAATCGAGCGGAAGATTTCCAGGCGTGTTCTTCCTGCACTGAATCCGGAGCAGATAGAGAACATAATCAACACGAAGTTCGAAGATGGTTACGGCAATCTCTCCACAAAGGCTATCCGGAAGCTTCTACCCCACCTCCGCAGTGACATGAATATGTACGACGCGGCGGTCGCCGCCGGCTATGGGGGTGTCGGTCCTGGAACAAAAAAAATACGTGAGCTCGATAAAATCCCGCCATTGAAGCCGAATGAACTGCGGAATCCGATTGTCCAGCAGATTCTTACCGAGACCTTCAAAGTCGTTAATGCGCTTGTTCGGGAGTACGGTAAACCGGACATGATTCGCGTAGAAATGGCACGATCATTGAAAAAGCCGAAAAAACTCCGCGAAGAGGCGCGATACAAAGCACAGGTCAAGCAGCTACAGCGTGAGGAGTATGCAGAGCTGCTCAGCAAGCACTTCAAGCGTCGTATCTATGCCAACGATCCCGAAATTCGGAAGTACGAACTATGGCTCGAGATGGGCTGCAAGGATGCGGGATTGAACGATATCGAAAGCTTTTTCCGAAACGGGAAGATTCGTGATGCCGTGAAATACAGACTATGGAAGGAATGCGACAGAATTTCCCCATACAGCGGAAAAACAATTTCCTTGCGAAGGCTCTTCAGCGCCGAAATCGAGATAGAGCATATCCTGCCTTACAGCAGGACAATGAACAACGAATTCACCAATCTGTCGCTGTGCGAGTCAGACATCAATCGGAGGAAGGGCAATCAGCTCCCCTATCATTTCTTCGCGTCCTTGGGCCCACGTGAACTTGAGAAATTCAAGGAAAGAGTGGCGCAGTTCCGCGGCATCAAGCGGCACCGCTTCCTCATGACGGAAATCCCGGAAGATTTCCTAAACAGCCAGCTCACGAACACGAGTTATGCTGCAAGGGAAGCAATGGAGCGGCTCGAAACGCTGCTCCCGCCTGTTATGAACGACGATGGGACCTGGCACCCTCGCGTACAGGTCATGAACGGGCAGGCCACATCCAACTTGCGCAGATTATGGGGCCTGAATTCAATCCTTTCAAACGACGAAAATCCGGTCAAGAACCGGGGCGACCATCGACATCACGCAGTGGACGCGCTCGTCATTGCCTGCACCACACCAAGAATCACACACGATCTCGCACGGTACAGTCAGTTCAACGAACTCAGCGATCTCAGCAACGAACACATAAAAGCGCCATGGCGCAGTTTCCGCACGGACGCCGAGAAAGTGATCCACGGTATCATTATCTCACTTCGCAATGACAAACGGTTGGTATCCCGGAAACCCAACAGTATCAAGGTCAAAGCCGGTAAAAAACATCCGGATGGGAAGCTTCGCCAGACGACAGTCTCGATTCGCGGACGACTGCATGAAGAAACGCTGTACGGAAAAATTCAGCAGGGGGGCGAGGATGTGTTTGTCCACCGCAAACCAATAAACACATTCACGGATGGCAAGCAACTTGAGAAGGTTATAGACAAAAAAGTGCGTGAAGTACTTCAGAAACGTGTGGCGGAATTCGGCGGAAATGTCAAACAGGCCTTTTCCGATCTTGAGAACAATCCCGTGTACATGTACTCCAAAACCGGCAAGCGCGTGAAAATCAACAAGGTCCGGATAAAAGCGAGCGGACAGCAGCTAAAACTGTTGCGCGAAACCACGAACACCTGGGTTGATACCGGAAACAATTACGCCATCGCAATTTACGAAGACAAGGCAAGCGGTAAACGTTCGTTCGAAACAATCCCTTACTTTGAAGCTGTCCGCCGGACGCTTAGCGGTCAGAAAGTAGTGCGAGAGTCCTTCGAGGGTAAACCACTGATGCTCAGCCTGAAACAACGAGACATAGTTGTTCGTTATCATCAACACCCTGATGAAATACGCTGGGACGACATCGATGATCTTAGACCCCGATTGTACCGTGTTCGCAAATTCGATGTGAAAGGCATAATCTATCTGGACAATCTATACGCCTCCAAACTGGATGAAAAGGACCGTAACAGTCTCTTTTATGCAGTGACTCCGGGTACGATTAAAGTTATACCCTCACGAGTGAGCATCCTTGGAAAGCTAAGAACCGATAACAGTGATAGGTGAAGAGAACCATTGTCATAAGTCAACCATGCCGGATCAATATTTCGAATGATCAGTTGGTCTGTGCCAAGAGCGACGAGAGCACATTAAGTGTGTCGTTTGAGGATCTCGGGATTCTCCTTCTGGAGACATCTCAGTACATTATAACAGGTGCCGCATTGAGCAGACTGATGGAAGCGAAGGTTGCCGTTATAACTTGTACGGATAATCACCATCCTAATGGCTTGCTCCTCCCTCTCGCCGGAGGTGGCACGCACACGGAGGTACTGCGAACGCAGGTCGAGGCGAGTCAACCTCTCCGGAAACAACTTTGGAAGGTGACCGTCAAGGCCAAAATCAGCAACCAGGCGGTATTTTCGAAGCAATGGGGAGATCATGCCGATCCCCTCTTCCGCTGGTCCAAAAAGGTCCGCTCAGGCGATCCTGATAATTACGAAGCCCGCGCAGCTTCCTGGTACTGGAAACGCTTCCTCGGTAAGACACAGAAATTTCTGCGTGACCCCGAAGGCGATCCTCCGAACTCGCTACTCAACTATGGGTACGCGATTTTACGGGCAGCAATGGCCAGAGCGGTGGTTTCGTCTGGTCTGCACCCTTCGCTCGGCATTCACCACCGTAATCGCTACAATCCGTTTTGTCTGGCCGATGATTTGATGGAGCCCTATCGGCCCTTCGTGGATTCGATCGTGCGCGGCCTGTACTTTGAACAAGGCGAGCACTATCTCAGCAGAGATGCCAAAGCGGCCTTGTTGAGCGTCTTGACAGCTGATGTACTCATAGCAGGAAACAGGCGCCCCCTGCTCCTCGCCATGAGCATGAGCAGCAGCTCACTCGCAGAGTGCTACGCCGAGAAATCCGCATCACTTACCTTCCCCACGCCTCATGAGAATTGACGAGTATCGGATCATGTGGGTACTGGTTTTTTTCGATTTACCCACGGAAACAGCCGCTGAACGAAAGGCCTACGCGGATTTCCGGAAGAAGCTCATGAAAGATGGTTTCGAAATGTTCCAGTTTTCCATCTATCTCCGACATTGCATGAGTCAGGAGAATGCCGATGTCCACACAAAGCGCGTCAAAAGCTTTCTCCCGCCACGCGGGAAAGTCGGTATCCTCAGAATCACCGACAAACAGTTTGGGATGATGGAAATTTTTTACGAGGCGAAGCCCAGGGCGGTAAAAGCACCTCCGCAACAACTCGAATTTTTCTGATTCCGCAACCGTAGTCTGGATAGGAGACGGAATTTTCGCCACTAAAACGCTTGTGTAAATGCATCCTAAGTCATTTATTTTCAATGACTTAAGGAACAATAAGCTGTTGCTACGATAACAAGATCAAGATTTGAAAGCAAACTACAACTTGCTGTCACAGACAGTCCACAGCCCCGCGGCTGTTGCTACGATAACAAGATCAAGATTTGAAAGCAAACTACAACAGTGTGTGCGAATATATTCAAGACTTTCATTGCTGTTGCTACGATAACAAGATCAAGATTTGAAAGCAAACTACAACTCTCGGCTATCCTTGCTGTATCGCATACGCGCTGTTGCTACGATAACAAGATCAAGATTTGAAAGCAAACTACAACCTCCAGCAGGGCAATCGCCCGTTCGGCCTGGCTGTTGCTACGATAACAAGATCAAGATTTGAAAGCAAACTACAACCTCTGCCTCGTAAACATCCGGAGCGCATTTTGCTGTTGCTACGATAACAAGATCAAGATTTGAAAGCAAACTACAACAGGCATTGCATTTGATGTGCATGGTGTGCCGCTGTTGCTACGATAACAAGATCAAGATTTGAAAGCAAACTACAACGGATAGAGCTTGTCGATGTTGCTACGCAGCGCTGTTGCTACGATAACAAGATCAAGATTTGAAAGCAAACTACAACAACACGACCTCGACCTCGTTCGCGCTGCGGCTGTTGCTACGATAACAAGATCAAGATTTGAAAGCAAACTACAACTTTCCACATTGTCCAGGCGAGCCCGGCTTCGCTGTTGCTACGATAACAAGATCAAGATTTGAAAGCAAACTACAACTGCCTGATACATCGGGGTCAATGCGGTGGAGCTGTTGCTACGATAACAAGATCAAGATTTGAAAGCAAACTACAACCTGCTTGCGCGAATGTTTCGTCGCCGTTATGCTGTTGCTACGATAACAAGATCAAGATTTGAAAGCAAACTACAACGCGTACTGTCAATCGTGACGTTGCCGCCGAGCTGTTGCTACGATAACAAGATCAAGATTTGAAAGCAAACTACAACCGGAAAGCGTCCACAACGATATCCTTCACGGCTGTTGCTACGATAACAAGATCAAGATTTGAAAGCAAACTACAACGACCGCGCCGATGGTGTTCCACTGCGTTCCGCTGTTGCTACGATAACAAGATCAAGATTTGAAAGCAAACTACAACAGGATGCCAAACAGCTCCTGCACGCTCCGCGCTGTTGCTACGATAACAAGATCAAGATTTGAAAGCAAACTACAACCCGGGACGCTGGGTGCCGCTCAGGAAGCGCGCTGTTGCTACGATAACAAGATCAAGATTTGAAAGCAAACTACAACTCGCGGATCGACGGGATGCGGAACGTCACGGCTGTTGCTACGATAACAAGATCAAGATTTGAAAGCAAACTACAACTCACGCGCGCTGGTACGCATCATCTGCTGTGCTGTTGCTACGATAACAAGATCAAGATTTGAAAGCAAACTACAACCATCGAGACATTTGTGGCCTTGAATGTGGAGCTGTTGCTACGATAACAAGATCAAGATTTGAAAGCAAACTACAACTAAGACCAGAGCATATCCCAACGCTCCTCTGCTGTTGCTACGATAACAAGATCAAGATTTGAAAGCAAACTACAACTAACGCTAAACTGCGCCGTCACCATCTTAAGCTGTTGCTACGATAACAAGATCAAGATTTGAAAGCAAACTACAACAAACGGTCGCTCAGAGCGACGCGCGGCTGCGCTGTTGCTACGATAACAAGATCAAGATTTGAAAGCAAACTACAACCAAGAATCGCGGAGTAAGCAAGATCGCCAGCGCTGTTGCTACGATAACAAGATCAAGATTTGAAAGCAAACTACAACCTGCAACTCCGCGTACAGCTCGGACTCGCGGCTGTTGCTACGATAACAAGATCAAGATTTGAAAGCAAACTACAACATCTCGTCGCGCTTGGGCTGCAACTCCATGGCTGTTGCTACGATAACAAGATCAAGATTTGAAAGCAAACTACAACCATTGGTGGATGACGGGCACGTTTCTTCCGCTGTTGCTACGATAACAAGATCAAGATTTGAAAGCAAACTACAACTGATCTTCGCCAGGTCCTCGCCGGGTTTGAGCTGTTGCTACGATAACAAGATCAAGATTTGAAAGCAAACTACAACTGGGGCGTCAACGGCATCATCATCAGTCACGCTGTTGCTACGATAACAAGATCAAGATTTGAAAGCAAACTACAACAACGCAGCGTATGCGCGGCACACAGCCGACTGCTGTTGCTACGATAACAAGATCAAGATTTGAAAGCAAACTACAACACGAAGCCCACGGGGTCGGTTGCTAGATTAGCTGTTGCTACGATAACAAGATCAAGATTTGAAAGCAAACTACAACCCGTGAGGAGAGCGGCTTATTCTTCGTCAGGCTGTTGCTACGATAACAAGATCAAGATTTGAAAGCAAACTACAACTAAAGGCGGGGGATTGTCATATCCAAGTATGCTGTTGCTACGATAACAAGATCAAGATTTGAAAGCAAACTACAACATGTAAACATGTTTTATCCTTATTGCTGTAGCTGTTGCTACGATAACAAGATCAAGATTTGAAAGCAAACTACAACTGACGGGCCAGATGGGTTCGGGTTCGGGTTGCTGTTGCTACGATAACAAGATCAAGATTTGAAAGCAAACTACAACTACTGCTCTTGCCTTGCGTAGCTTCGGCGCGCTGTTGCTACGATAACAAGATCAAGATTTGAAAGCAAACTACAACTCTTGATCCTGCTTCATCGCCAACCGCCACGCTGTTGCTACGATAACAAGATCAAGATTTGAAAGCAAACTACAACTTTCGTCCCTTGCGATTCGTCCGGCTTCACGCTGTTGCTACGATAACAAGATCAAGATTTGAAAGCAAACTACAACAGATGATTGCCGCACCTCATAAAAAAGACAGCTGTTGCTACGATAACAAGATCAAGATTTGAAAGCAAACTACAACTTTACTCGCTTGAGTTGTTGCATTCATCATGCTGTTGCTACGATAACAAGATCAAGATTTGAAAGCAAACTACAACCTGTTTGAATAAATGACCTTGCCTACAATAGCTGTTGCTACGATAACAAGATCAAGATTTGAAAGCAAACTACAACGGTTGCACTCTCTCTCCCAGCAAGTCACGAGCTGTTGCTACGATAACAAGATCAAGATTTGAAAGCAAACTACAACACGCCAGTACAACGTCTCGTCTCTGAGATTGCTGTTGCTACGATAACAAGATCAAGATTTGAAAGCAAACTACAACCGCCGTCGTGGTCTTCAATGGGGCCGTCTGCTGTTGCTACGATAACAAGATCAAGATTTGAAAGCAAACTACAACAAATGGTGGGAGATTGCTGTAATCGTGCTTGCTGTTGCTACGATAACAAGATCAAGATTTGAAAGCAAACTACAACTGATCAGCTCGATCGCGCGATTGTTCGGCTGCTGTTGCTACGATAACAAGATCAAGATTTGAAAGCAAACTACAACTGGTGCGCTGCTTTTGTTCAATACGCCTACGCTGTTGCTACGATAACAAGATCAAGATTTGAAAGCAAACTACAACTGGTGCGCTGCTTTTGTTCAATACGCCTACGCTGTTGCTACGATAACAAGATCAAGATTTGAAAGCAAACTACAACAAGACGCGGTGGAATTGTCCGGCACTGCCTGCTGTTGCTACGATAACAAGATCAAGATTTGAAAGCAAACTACAACAGTCCGGGTCCCACACCTGCACATACGTCGGCTGTTGCTACGATAACAAGATCAAGATTTGAAAGCAAACTACAACCGCCTGGTGGCATCGCCTTACCGCACGCGTGCTGTTGCTACGATAACAAGATCAAGATTTGAAAGCAAACTACAACCAATCAATATGAACACTACGCAGGCCAAGTGCTGTTGCTACGATAACAAGATCAAGATTTGAAAGCAAACTACAACAGATCGCCGCTTTCTCCGCATCGTCGCGGGGCTGTTGCTACGATAACAAGATCAAGATTTGAAAGCAAACTACAACCGAGCGATCAGGTTCTCATTGAAGTACGAAGCTGTTGCTACGATAACAAGATCAAGATTTGAAAGCAAACTACAACCGATTCGTTGTTGTGAACATACGCTATTTTGCTGTTGCTACGATAACAAGATCAAGATTTGAAAGCAAACTACAACAAGTCGGATATCTTGCCGGTAATCTCTAGTGCTGTTGCTACGATAACAAGATCAAGATTTGAAAGCAAACTACAACTGTCAGCACCTATTCCGGTAATGTTTGTAGCTGTTGCTACGATAACAAGATCAAGATTTGAAAGCAAACTACAACTCGGCGGTCCTTCTAATTGACCGTAGAAATGCTGTTGCTACGATAACAAGATCAAGATTTGAAAGCAAACTACAACGGCAACTGGTTGCTTCCCTCTTGTTTCCCTGCTGTTGCTACGATAACAAGATCAAGATTTGAAAGCAAACTACAACTCTTTGCGGTTCTTCCCTAATTCGTCAGTGGCTGTTGCTACGATAACAAGATCAAGATTTGAAAGCAAACTACAACTGATGCACAGAACGCCGAACCGAGAATGGTGCTGTTGCTACGATAACAAGATCAAGATTTGAAAGCAAACTACAACCCGGACTTGAACAGACGGATAATTGGACGGCTGTTGCTACGATAACAAGATCAAGATTTGAAAGCAAACTACAACATAATCTTCGATGGATCAAGCTCACAGATAGCTGTTGCTACGATAACAAGATCAAGATTTGAAAGCAAACTACAACACCACGGGGGCGCTAGACAAACGAAAGTAGCTGTTGCTACGATAACAAGATCAAGATTTGAAAGCAAACTACAACTCGGACGCCCGGGATAGTCCGGATTGCGCGGCTGTTGCTACGATAACAAGATCAAGATTTGAAAGCAAACTACAACGAGTACAGCGCGACTGTCGCGATGCGGATGGCTGTTGCTACGATAACAAGATCAAGATTTGAAAGCAAACTACAACTATGGATGTAAATGCCGCGCAAGCGCTTGGGCTGTTGCTACGATAACAAGATCAAGATTTGAAAGCAAACTACAACCGTCTTGATCCTGCTTCATCGCTAGTCGCCGCTGTTGCTACGATAACAAGATCAAGATTTGAAAGCAAACTACAACTATGGCGAGCAAAAGCCCTCCCGCGCTGGCGCTGTTGCTACGATAACAAGATCAAGATTTGAAAGCAAACTACAACAATCCGAGCCGTTTCGTTTCGGCTTTGATCGCTGTTGCTACGATAACAAGATCAAGATTTGAAAGCAAACTACAACATCCCGATGGAGAGACTGCGTACTCACTCAGCTGTTGCTACGATAACAAGATCAAGATTTGAAAGCAAACTACAACTAGTAGACAGCCAGGGCGGACTTCCACGGAGCTGTTGCTACGATAACAAGATCAAGATTTGAAAGCAAACTACAACACAATTCAGGAGAGTGCGAAATGTTGTATTGCTGTTGCTACGATAACAAGATCAAGATTTGAAAGCAAACTACAACACAATTCAGGAGAGTGCGAAATGTTGTATTGCTGTTGCTACGATAACAAGATCAAGATTTGAAAGCAAACTACAACAAGAGACAAAGCCGGGTTACCTTCGCGTCTGCTGTTGCTACGATAACAAGATCAAGATTTGAAAGCAAACTACAACGCCCTGCCTTCGGTTGCTCCGTCGTTCTCGGCTGTTGCTACGATAACAAGATCAAGATTTGAAAGCAAACTACAACAAAAGGCGTATGTCTCGTATTCAGCCATCGGCTGTTGCTACGATAACAAGATCAAGATTTGAAAGCAAACTACAACATTGTGACTGTGGGGCTGGCGAAGCACGGTGCTGTTGCTACGATAACAAGATCAAGATTTGAAAGCAAACTACAACATCCCGATGGAGAGACTGCGTACTCACTCAGCTGTTGCTACGATAACAAGATCAAGATTTGAAAGCAAACTACAACTCGACAGCCCAAATGAAGGTACGCCCTTCCGCTGTTGCTACGATAACAAGATCAAGATTTGAAAGCAAACTACAACTAATCAGGATGTGTTATTTTCATTAAAATAGCTGTTGCTACGATAACAAGATCAAGATTTGAAAGCAAACTACAACAAGCAGATAAAGTGCCCCACCCACGCCAATGCTGTTGCTACGATAACAAGATCAAGATTTGAAAGCAAACTACAACCCTTCGTCCTCAACAGGCTTATCGGGTATGGCTGTTGCTACGATAACAAGATCAAGATTTGAAAGCAAACTACAACCTCTATTTACTCGATGTTCTCAGCCGCCTTGCTGTTGCTACGATAACAAGATCAAGATTTGAAAGCAAACTACAACCATGGTGCATAAGGTCGTCGATTTCATCTGCTGTTGCTACGATAACAAGATCAAGATTTGAAAGCAAACTACAACCGCTCTGGTTCAACGATGATACACTGGACCGCTGTTGCTACGATAACAAGATCAAGATTTGAAAGCAAACTACAACTCTCTGATTCTGCTGCCGTTTGCATTCAGCGCTGTTGCTACGATAACAAGATCAAGATTTGAAAGCAAACTACAACTCTCTGATTCTGCTGCCGTTTGCATTCAGCGCTGTTGCTACGATAACAAGATCAAGATTTGAAAGCAAACTACAACCGTGATTGCGTTGGCCGCTGGTGATGTTGTGCTGTTGCTACGATAACAAGATCAAGATTTGAAAGCAAACTACAACCTTTGGCCAGTAAGTGCAGCAATCCGTTCTGCTGTTGCTACGATAACAAGATCAAGATTTGAAAGCAAACTACAACTGTTGGCGGTGTATTATCGTATAACGGAGAGCTGTTGCTACGATAACAAGATCAAGATTTGAAAGCAAACTACAACAGAGACAAAGCGGGGCTTCCTTCGCGGCTCGCTGTTGCTACGATAACAAGATCAAGATTTGAAAGCAAACTACAACAGTTTTACGCTTCCGCAATTCGGGCAAGGTGCTGTTGCTACGATAACAAGATCAAGATTTGAAAGCAAACTACAACTTGCCATGATCGGGATCCTTCGGGTTCATTGCTGTTGCTACGATAACAAGATCAAGATTTGAAAGCAAACTACAACAATCGTTCAATCAGTTGCCTTGCCTCAAACGCTGTTGCTACGATAACAAGATCAAGATTTGAAAGCAAACTACAACATGAGTGATGCGACAATGTCGAGAACTGTGGCTGTTGCTACGATAACAAGATCAAGATTTGAAAGCAAACTACAACTGCATTCCATCAGATCCTTGTTTCCCGCGAGCTGTTGCTACGATAACAAGATCAAGATTTGAAAGCAAAAATCGGCATCAAAAGCAAGAGGCGCATCCTCTTTTCAACTAACAGCGTTCGCGAAAAAGGCCTGCGATCTATATAGTTAGAGGGATGAAATGCGGCGCCCCGGAATCCCCGATTACGCAACCTTACAAAACCGTAATGCTTCTGTAAGGGAATTGTAAGGTTGCGTTCAGTCTTCTGAAAGGTTCGGGAGTGCATCTTACCGCTGTAATTCCGAAGTCTCTCATCAGACGCCTGCCGCGGGATTCACATCCACTGATGATGTAACCACAACCGAGGTACGATATGTGCAAGAGCCTTGCTACCGCCTTTGCATTGTCTCTGCTCTGTGTCTGCTGGATGTCCACGGCACACGCACAGCCCTTGCGCACTGATTTCCGCCAGGCGGCGAACGACGACAGTCCGCACAATCTGGGGAACGTCCACTGGGTGCAGTCCATTCTGCAGCAGAACAATTCGAAATACTATGAGGGAATGTCTGTACCTCAACGCATTGTCCTGAGTAACGTCCCGAACACACCGGGTAACCAGCACTCCCTGACCTTCAGTCACAAAGCAAGCAAGGGCGGCGTGCATGCGTACGATTTTCTCACCTCGTATCAGCAGGCATTGACCTCTGCCAACGCCATAGTTGGTCCCACCGTTCTGCAGCAGCTCAATGAATGCGGAGCGGGTATCGGACCGCCGAACACGCTGCAGGGAGCCTGCAACGAAATACGCAGCAACGGATACTCCGTCAGCGTCGAACTTCCCGACGCGATGGGAACTGTGCTCGGAAACAACGTCGCCTCGCGTGTCGCGCAGTATGAAAGCCGCTTCCAAAACCGCACTCTCCGCATCTTTGGCAGTGCGGCCATTTCCAACGCATCGCTTACTTTCGAAGGATATTCTTTTTCCGGTTCGGATGCGATCGCCGACTACACGCTCCGCTGGACCTCCTCCTCGAACACTGTGCTGATCGAATTCGCCGCGCATCTCGCCCTCGGCAACGATGTCAGCGGTGCCGGCTGGGGGATCGGCTACGGAAGCGGCATGGGAGCCGGAAGCATCAGCGGTGGCCCTTATCACGTTTCTCTCGGTAAACTCGATAATCGGCCTTTGGGTAGTCAGGACAATCAGATTTCCAGCGCCGCCGTCATTATCGGCATCGAGTGCAGTTCGACGGGACCCAGTCCCGTATGCGCCGGGACACAAAACACCTACACCTTCAATAGTCAGGTGAGCGGGTTGAGCTACTCCTGGTCGCTGAGCAACAACAGCAGCGGGGCGTCCATCGTTGGTTCCACGACGGCGCAGTCCGTTCTCGTGGATGCCGGCACAGGACCGGGCTCCTATACCATCACCGCTGTTGTTCGTGACGGTGTGCAAACCGTGAGCTGTCCCACACAGGTGAGCGTCAATGGTCTGACGGTGAGCGCAACGCCAGAACCCATACTTTGCAACGGCCACAAAACCCCTGTCACCGTCGAGGCATCAGGAGGAGTGGCACCCTACACCGGTACGGGTGTGTTCCTGCGTCATGCCGGAACGCACAGTTTTACCGTCACCGACAGTCGCGGCTGCAGCAGTACCGTATCGGTCACGATCACCGAACCGATGCAGCTCGCCGCGTCGTCCAGCGCGGCGCCGTTGTTGTGCTCTAACGGCACCTCGGCGGTAACCGTCAACGCCAGTGGCGGTCGCCCGCCGTACGCCGGTATCGGACAATTCCACCGCGGACCCGGTACGTACACGTTCACCGTATCGGATGCGAATTACTGTGTCGCAACGACATCGGTCACCATCGCCGCACCACCACAACTCACGGTCAGCGCAACGGCCACCGATCCGCTGTGTTACGGTGGAACTGCTACTGTTACTGTGGATGCGACAGGCGGAACGCCACCGTATTCGGGTACGGGAACATTCACGCGCGGTGCCGGAAGCTACGCCTTCGTCGTCACCGACGCCAATGGATGCACCGGCAGTGCAACGATGCTGATTTCACAGCCGACCGCCGCACTCATCGCGAGCGCGACCGCAGCTCCCATTCTCTGTTTTGGCGGAACTTCGGCTATCACCGTTTCCGCAACCGGAGGTACACCACCGTACTCCGGGATCGGAGCGTTTTCCCGCGCAGCGGGCACCTATACCTTCACTGTAACCGACGCCAATGGTTGCACAGCAACGACGCAGTCGATTACGCTCACCCAACCAACGGCGGGTTTGGTGGTGACTGCAGTGCCGACGCAAATTCTCTGTAAAGGCAGCACAGCGACGGTCACCGTGTCCGCAGTCGGCGGTACGCCTCCGTACTCCGGTACCGGCAACTTCAGCCGCGGAGCGGGTTCCTACACCTTCACCGTCACCGATGCGAATGGTTGCACCGCGACTTCGGCGCAGATCACGTTGACCGAACCGCCGCTGCTCGTGGTGGACGCCGACGTCACACCCATTTCCTGCCACGGTGGTTCCGCATCGGTCACAATAACGGCAAGTGGAGGCACGCCCCCGTACACCGGTACAGGGACCTTCGCGCTCGCACCGGGCAATTACTCCTTCACCGTCACCGACGCGAACGGCTGTACTGCGACCACATCCGCCATAGGAATAAGCGCGCCGCCGCAACTGACTGTTTCGGTTGTCGCTCCTCCGATTCTTTGCAACGGTGGAACATCGAACGTAACCATCACGGCCGGCGGTGGTACGCCGCCGTACTCCGGTACCGGGACCTTCCCCGTCAGTGCGGGTGCACACAGCTTCACCGTCACCGACGCTAACGGTTGTACCGCGACCTCACAAATGATTACGCTCACCGCACCGTCAGCGCTCACCGCGTCCGCAACCGCCGGAACGATACTGTGCAACGGCGGGCAAATACCCGTCACTGTCACCGCTTTCGGTGGTACGCCTCCGTACTCCGGAACCGGCAACTTCAGCCGCGGAGCGGGCAGCTATACCTTTACCGTGACAGACGCGAATGGCTGTACGGCAACAACGGTCGCGCTTACTCTCACAGAGCCACCACCCATGGTGCTCACTGTGAACGCATCACCGATTCTCTGTAATGGAAACACCTCCGTTGTCAACGTGTCGGCGACCGGTGGTACGCCGCCGTATTCCGGGACAGGGACGTTCAATCTTCCCGCAGGCAATTATAGCTTTACGGTCACGGATGCCAACGGCTGCACGGTCACTTCATCAGTCACTACTCTGACCAATCCGGCTCCGTTGGTCGTGTCGGTAAGCGCACAGCCGATTTTGTGTCACGGAGACAGTGCGATCGTCACCGTAACGGCGACAGGCGGTACACCTCCCTATTCCGGGACGGGGAACTTCACCCGTGGTCCCGGTTCGTATAGCTTCACAGTGCTCGACAACAATGGCTGCTCGGCTACGAGCACATCCATTTCGATTACACAACCACAATTCGCTCTTACAGTTTCCGCTACGGCGACACCCATTCTCTGCTTTGGATCCAGCTCGACAGTGAGCGTCTCCGCAAGTGGAGGCACGCCGCCGTACTCTGGTACCGGCAACTTCAACCGGACTGCGGGGACGTACAGCTTCACTGTCACCGATGCGAACGGCTGCACCGCAACCTCCGCGTCGATCAACATTACTCAGCCTCCGCAATTGCTGGTCAGCGCGACCGCACCGCCGATTCTCTGCAACGGTAACCTCACCACGGTCACCGTGAGTGCATCGGGTGGGACGCCTCCGTACACCGGAACCGGATCCTACACCCGCGGCGCAGGCAGCTACACGTTCACAGTTACCGACGCCAACGGCTGCACCGCCACCTCGTCGGTGACCACAATTCTACAGCCCGCCCTGCTGGTTGTGGATGTCGACGCTCCGCCTATCCTCTGCCATGGCGGCACGTCCATTGTTACCGTAAGCGCGAGCGGCGGCACCGCACCCTACACCGGAACGGGCAGCTTCAATATGGGACCGGGCAATTACACATTCACCGTTACAGACGCGAACGGCTGTATCGCGGTTTCCGCAATGATAACGCTGACCGATCCTCCGGCCCTGACCGCAACTTCAGCCGCAACCCCGATTCTCTGCCATGGTGGTACTTCAACGGTTACTGTCAGCGGCGCGGGCGGCACTCCGCCGTATGCAGGCGTCGGGATGTTCAACCGTGGAGTGGGTACCTACACGTTCGTGGTGACCGATGCGAATGGTTGCACCGCTTCGACCACTATCACCATCACACAACCGCCCCTTCTCGTGGCTGTCGCAGCTGCGCCTCCACTTGTGTGCGGCAAGGATCTCGCCCCTGTCACCGTTTCGGCCACAGGCGGCGTCGCGCCGTACAACGGTATCGGCACCTTCCCACGCGGACTGGGCACCCATCTCTTCATCGTCACCGATGCTAACGGTTGCACCGACTCCGTACGCATCACGGTCACGGGGCCACCGCCCCTCTTCGCTGCAGCGAACGCCACACCAATTCTTTGCAATGGCGGCCTGAGTACGATTACCGTCAGCGCTTGGGGCGGAACGCCACCGTATACCGGCGTCGGATCCTTCCAGCAAGGGGCGGGCACCTATACGTTTATCGTCAGCGACGCGTACAATTGCCGCGACACCGTGGTGGTGACACTCACGGAACCACCGGCATTGATTGCAACCGCCGATGCCCCGCCAATACTTTGTGCCGGCGGTACAACGACGGTTACCGTCGCGGCCAGTGGAGGTACGCCTCCATACACCGGAATCGGGTCGTTCAGCCGCGGTCCGGGAACGTACACCTTTGTTGTGACGGACTACAACGGCTGCACAGCAGTGGCATCAGTCAATATCATCGATCCTCCACCGCTCACAGCGGCATCGAGCGCAACCCCCATCCTCTGTTTCGGCGACACGGCCTTCGTTACTGTGACAGCTTCCGGAGGTACGCCACCGTATCAGGGCACCGGACTATTTCCGGCGTTGGCGGGCACGTTCACCTACGTCGTTTCGGATTCACGGGGCTGTTCGGCTAGCACGACAATCACCATAACGCAACCACCCCAACTCTTCGCCACCGCAAACGATCCTTCCGTCGCCTGCGGCCGCGACAGCGCACTCGTGATCATCGGTGCCATAGGCGGTACTCCGCCGTACAGCGGCGTCGGTAATTACTATCGGACAGGTGGTACGCACATCTTCACCGTGACGGATGCGAACGGCTGCACCGATACCGTCCGGGTAACCGTGCAGGGTCCGCCGCCGCTGTATGCGACGGCCGGCGCCACGCCGATACTGTGCAATGGCGGCTCATCCATCGTCACCATTTCTGCCTGGGGCGGCACCCCGCCATACAATGGCGTGGGGAACTTCCAGGTCGGAGCGGGTACGCACAGGTTCGTGGTGCATGATGCGAATTCATGCGCCGACACCGTGATCATCACCATCGTCGAGCCGCCTCCTCTCACCGTGGTCTGCAGCCTTTCGGACTGCATAAACGGAATGCGCATTGCTTCCGCCCAGGTCTACGGAGGTACCCCACCCTACAGTTACCATTGGATGCCGTTCGCGATGCCGACACCGACTGTGGACGTCCCCTGCAATTTCTTTGGCACAATCACTCTCGTTGTGCGGGATGCCAACTGGACACCCAATGATCCGAACAATGCTGCCTGCGAAGCGACATGCACTATTAATGTGTATGCAAAATCCTCCGCCGGCGGATCGGACGGACAGAAATCTCTCAGCGAATACGCTCTGTTCGAGAACTACCCCAACCCGTTCAATCCTACCACCACGATCAGGTACTATTTGCCAACAACGAGCCATGTACGCCTCGCGATTTACAACACCCTTGGTCGCGAGATCGGCACTTTGGTCGACGCGGAGATTCCCGCGGGTTTACATGATGCCACATGGACCATCACGGCCGAGCAAGGCCGTCAGATACCTTCGGGCAGTTACATCTATCGCCTCAGCGCAAAATCCACAGACGGCAGCAGAGAATTCGTGCAAGAGAAGATGATGCTGCTGCTCAAGTAGCGTTGTGTAGCTACGCGTCATTCTCCACTATCACGAGGCGGGTGCAGTTTGCACCCGCCTTTTGTATGTATCAGGTAAAAATTTTCCATGATACTTGCTTTCACGGAATCAATGTTCGTATATTAGAATTCGCATCAAGATTGATGCGGAATTGGAGCGGTAGTTCAGTTGGTTAGAATGCCTGCCTGTCACGCAGGAGGTCGCGAGTTCGAGTCTCGTCCGCTCCGCAACAAGGCCTCTTTTGAGGCCTTGTTTATTTGGGCTGCTGCGCATACGCAGGAGGTCATCCCGAAGATCGGTCCTCTGCGGCGGATCGTCCGCTCCGCAAAAAGTCCCTCACTTGAGGGGCTTTTTCATTCCATCACAATCAGGGAGATCGGTGATGTTCTTTGTCCATATTCTCCAAAGCACCGTGACGAATCGATACTACGTCGCTTCGATGCACGATGTGCGGCTCCGGCTGGCGCATCACAACGATGGCTGGAGCAGATCAACAAAAACCGGCAGACCCTGGCGTATCGTATACACCGAGCAGTATCCCGACCGCTCAGGCGCCGTACGACGCGAGCACGAGATCAAGCGACGGAAGAGCAGGAAGTACATCGAAGCCTGATCGCCACGCAAGCGAGCAGCGTATAGAAACATCGTTCATTTTGCGGTCTCGCCGGAAGTCATCCACACCGCAAGCCCCTCGTCTGAGAGGCTTTTTCATTGGGGAGAAATGAATGTGAGACTACAGCTTCCGCTCCTCCGGTTTTTCAAAGTTCCCATAACTTGCTGAACGGAACAGCGAACACGTTCGAGGTAGCGAGGGGAAGGACATCCGTTCCATCGTATAGAAGAAATCCTCCCTGGAAGTTCTTTCCACATTGTCGTGCAAGGTGTTCAAGCCCGCGCCCGTCTTTTCGGTGTACCGCGCTCGAGGCCTTCACCTCGACTCCCCACGTCTTTTTCCCCCGCGTGATGACCAGGTCCACCTCCAGACCGTCTTTGTCGCGGTAATGCCAGAAACGGAGGTCCGGGTCTGTCCATTCCGCCTGGGCCACGATCTGCCGGACAACGAAGGACTCGAGCAGGTGCCCCATGCGTTCCCGCTGCTCGAACCAGTCTGTTGCCGAATAATCCGCCAGCGTTGCCGCAAGACCACTGTCGACCAAATGAATCTTTGGAGATCTGATCAACCGATGCCCGGGATTGTTATGCCAGGCCGGCAGCCTCCGGACAAGGAAAAGCCGCTCCAGTACTGCGATGTAATTGTCGATTGTTACCCGGTGCAAGCCGAGTGTACGTGCAATGTCGCTGGCATTCAGGAGTTCTGCCGTTCGCAATGCGAGAAGTCCGAGCAGTCGCTCCAATTCGTCGCTGTCCTTGATGCGTGCGATGTCGCGGACATCGCGATCGATCAGGGATCTGAGATATTGCCTGTGCCAGCGCCGGGCCCGGACCGGAGTCCGGCCGATCGGCTCAGGGTACCCGCCGTAACCAGCCGTTCCGCCAGCGAAATCGCTTCTTCCCGCTCCGTGCCCATTTCTGATCCCAGCGCACCATCGAGCAGCACGCGAAGGAAGCTCCCCGGATTTCGCTCCTTCTCGGCCTCGGTCAGCGGATGCAAGTGGACGATTTCCATGCGTCCCGCAAGGGACTCAGCTCCCTGAGGCAGGAATAACAGATTGGCCGATCCTGTCAGCAGGAATCGACCGGCTCGTCTGTCTTCATCCACCACTCGCTTGATTTCCGTCAGCAGTCCCGGAGCACGTTGCACCTCATCCAGCGTCACTCTGTCCGGAAGTCCACGAATGAAACCTGCTGGATCGTCGAGTGCAAGATTATTGTAGTTCCGCTCGTCGAGGCTGATGTAGCCACGGTCCGGATCGAGGCTCCGTGCCAGTGTGGTCTTGCCACTCTGCCTGGGACCCAGCAGACACACCACAGGCGTATCCGCCATCGCCTCGATGAGCACACGTGACAGATGGCGGGGATAGCGGTCGGTGATCTCTGCTGAGTGCGGGATATCCATGATCGATGCCTGTATGAAGTTGCAGGGGATGGAATCGTCCAACTGTCAGGTACAGCTCCGACCATATGTCGATTATATGTTCGTCCATATGTCGATTTGAAGACCGTCCATCTGTCGGTTACGATTCTGTGTGCAGTGGACACTGCAATGCTGAATTATGCAAGCACCTCTCTTTGTCGCCGACCAAATCAGAACAGATGATCGACCATCCGCCAGGCCACAGAAGCAGAGGAAGCGATGGTGCCGCCTTTGTCCCAAGCCAGCGATCCCGCCGCAACGAGCAGATGTTTCAGCTGATCAAGATGTTCGAAGATCAAAATCATCTCCACCGGCGGGTCAACACCCGTTGCGGAATAATGCTATGAGGTTCCACGATGCGTACTCTGCTGAGTCCTTTTCGTTGGCTCTTTTGCCCCACCAGCACAAACCCAACCGTCTGCATCCGTGAAACAGTTCGCGCGGTCTGAGTCTCCTCCGTATGACTGCCCCATCTGAAACGGTCCACGGCATTTCGCAGCGTGCTGGCCGTCTTTCTGCAACGGGTTCGATACCGCGACATCGGGCTATGCTGTTTCTGCATCGTTCGCATGCGCTGCCACCCGTCCTCAGGGGATGCAAGAGACTCGGGCCACAACCATGGGATTAGAGGTCTAAGCACTTTTCACACCGTCCGCACACACATCTCGTGGATGGGCGTTCACAGATCAAATGGGCCTTTTGCCAGCATTTTTCTTGCATTGACGCAAGCGGCGTACAATATTGGCACATGCTGCGATTCAAAGAGATACTCATACACGCAGGAGCATGGCTGCTGTATTCGGCCAACTCGGTGCTGACGTATCCGGCTGAGTATCTCGAACGATATGGCGTGCAGAGCATCGCTCTCAAGCAGGGGACATTTTACGCGGTCATGACCGTTGGCTTCTACATCAATTACTTTTTCGTGACACCGAAACTGCTCGCGAAAAAGCAGTACTGGGGTTTCAGCGCTGCGGTCGCCTTGCTTATCCCTCTGATGCTCGGTCTCTTTCTTCTGCATGCACTATTCCTGGACTGGTATTTCGATGCAGGTACGTTTTTCATCGATGATCGCATCCCCGCATTGTCGACCATCGCATTTCAGGTTCTTTTCTTTCTCCTCCTCAGCACCGGCGCTCGATTCACCAGAGACTGGTTTCGTTTGCAGCGGTTGAGTGCCGAATTGAAGCGCGAGCGCGAGAATGCGGAACTGGCGTTACTCCGTCAGCAGCTCAGCCCACATTTCCTTTTCAACGCACTGAACAATATTTATTCGCTTGTCATCAATAAATCAGAAGCGGCACCGCGCGCCATCGTCGTGCTTTCGGAATTGATGCGTGCCCTGCTCCGCACCGTAGACGAGAACGAAAGCACCTTACGCGAGGAAATCACGCAGTTGACCAGCTATCTGGATCTCAAACGTCTGCAGTACCCTGACGACAATCGAATAGCCTTCACCGTGGATGGAGACATTGATGAGAGAAAGGTCTATCCTCTGCTGTTGCTTCCCTTCGTGGAGAATGCCTTCAAGCATGGCGACCTGCATTCTCACGGAACAACGGTGAACATCCAACTCCGAGTGCAACCAGACCAGTTGCAGCTGATTGTGGCGAACACTCCGTCCGCAGGCAGGAAGGATGACACCAGCGGCATCGGCCTGCACAATGTGCGGAAACGGCTGCGCCTGCTGTACCCCAACCGCCACAAACTGGACATTTCCGCAGAACAGCACTTGTACCGCATCGATCTTATTCTGAAAACATCATGACCATTTCTTGCCTTGCCGTTGACGACGAACCCCTGGCGCTTGACGTGATCGAAACCTTTGTGCAGAAAATCAGCTGGCTCACATTGGTCGGCCGCTGCGGCACATCGATGGAAGCATTGCAGATTCTTCGCTCGCGTGAAATCGATCTACTCTTTCTCGACATTCAGCTTCCCGATCTCACGGGCTTCGAATTGCTGCGTACGCTGAGCAAGCCTCCGATGGTCGTCTTTACCACTGCCTACGCACATTTTGCCGCTGAAAGCTACACCCTGGATGCGTTGGATTACCTCGTGAAACCGTTTACGTTCGAACGTTTCGTACGCGCGGCACAGAAAGCGGCGGAAGAACGTACCGACAGACACGTGCACAACGGCTCGTCGCAGTTTTTCATTCATACCGATCAGGGAGATGTCTGTATCGACGTGCATGACATCCTCTACATCAAAGGCCTGAATGAATACGCGATCATTAAAACCGGATTGCGGGAGTTCGTCGTGCGGGAGTCGTTGCGCGATATCGAAGAACGTATCGCGCACTACGGATATCTCCGTGTGCACAAATCATGGATTGTCTCAATCAAGAGCATCGCGGTGATCGATCGGACCTTTCTCCGGGTTGGCGATGCCGTAATTCCCATCGGAAGAACCTATCACGAGCGTGTCCGGCAAGTCGTTGAAGAACGACGTCTGGGCTGATGGCGAAGGAATGAATCTGCAACTCATAGAGTACTTTTCCACGCACATGTACAGGAGAATCGTTATGCGTTTATTGCTCCTCATTGCACTGTTGGTTGTCATGCCCGCCGTGATGTTGCACGGACAAGGGCATGCCGGTAGTCCCCTCACCGATGCACGGGACGGCCAGACGTATCGTACAGTTATCATCGGCACGCAAACCTGGATGGCCGAGAATCTGAACATCGGATCCGTAATTCCATCCAATGCGCCGGGCTCCCTTATGAAGGACAACGGCGTTATCGAGAAATACTGTTGGGGAGATGACGAAGGAAACTGCGACGGAACCGGCGGAGTGATGAAACGTGGCGGATTCTATGAATGGCAGGAAGCGATGCAATACTGGAATGGTCAGCCGTCGCTCCCTGTTCAGGGGATCTGTCCCCAGGGATGGCATATCCCGTCAAATAGCGAATGGAACACCCTGCTCAATTATCTCGGAGGCGCGGGTGCGTATGCCGTATTGAACGATGGCGGAGCATCTGGTTTTGACGCCCTGATGACCGGGTATCGCTGCACGATGAACGGAGGCTTTCGCGTCAGCGCCATGTCTTCAGACACGCGCACCTATTTCTGGACCGCCGAACAGACTGATGCCGGAAATGCCCCCTTCATCGAGTTAGGGAAAAACTCTCTCCAGGCCATCAGCTTCCAGAAATCCATCGGGCTTTGCGTGCGCTGCGTCAAGGATGCCGTCAATTCGACCGGCAGGCTGGACGTACCGCGGGATCTTACCATACACTCCCTAACCGTTTCTTCACAGCGTCTTCTGACGGTGCGGTACACTGCGCAGGCTGGAGTGCTGGATGTGATTGTTGCGGATATTCTCGGTCGCGTCCTGTATCAGGGAACGCGGCAGGCCCTCCCGGGCGACAATGTTTTGCAGATTGATCTCGGAAACGCCGCCGCGGGTACGTGCATCATTCGACTGTCTGCTCATGGGCAGGCAGAGGCACGCATGCTACAATTTCCGTAGGTGCTACGGACTGGTAATGTCACAGCGCGATAATCATCGGCATTCCTCTGATGATTGTCACCGTTCTTCCCTCACACCTTTCGTAATATCGTAAGGGCTACGACAGAGGTAGTACCCTTATCACCAGCGTATCAACGAGGGATTAGGGAGTGTGTATCGCAGTTTCAGCACCAGGCCCCGTGTCTGGCGGCCTATCGTCCGCTCCGTAAAAAGTCCCTCAGTGAGGGACTTTTTCATTCCTTCAGAATCACGGAAATTGCAAACACAGATTGCCTCCTTCCTGTAGTGCATCTTGACGAAGAAGTGTGAACCGCTCCGCCGGGGCGATGTACACAGGTGCTGGTTCGGATGGAACAGTGGCCGGAGCAGATCGCCGAAATCGGACATTCTCCATCGGCTTGTCGGCAAGGCCGATCGAATGCAAACCCGCAGATCAATCCTTTTCCTCACAACACGCCGGAGTCATTATCCATCACCCTGGAACACGGAAGCACTGGGGGCTCGGACGTCCGGTTATCCCTTCTTTTCGCGCTCGCCGCCCGACTTCCACCCGGCAATGAATTGACGCGCGGCGACCCCTGCGACAATGATGCCGATGACCACGGCACCGTTCTTGCTCGCATCGATACCGCCGATGATCAGCACGAGACCCAGGAGTACCGCGACAGCGGTCAGGACCAGACGCACATTTCGCGACATGACACACCTCCATCCAATAATTCGATAACATTACATATACGACATGCTCACCTCGGAGTTTCGCGCGCGCCACATGAACGAACGATCCCGGTACACAACTCTTATCCATACTGCGGTGCAATATAACCAATCGCATCCTCCCCCGTCCTCTCCAGCAGTGCACACTCCTTGCCGCGTGACAGCGCGATGACGCGTGCCGATGCGAGCCGAAGGTTTTCCTTCCCGCCATGGCGCCCTAGTCCAGCGGTCTGCGACCGGAGTGATACTATTCCTGTGTTCTCAGCCAAATGCCGGCAACACCTGTAGCATACTCTGTGCAAAGCTCACCGTAAACCGCTATCTTTGCACGAAATCCCCAAACAACTTCCTGGAACTGCCATGGGCGCACTGAAACGGAAAATCTGGGAACTGATCGAAGCGGAGGACAGCGGTTCGAGCAGTCGCATGCGCTACGACTGGGTGGACCTGTTCCTGATGACGCTCATTTCGCTGAACGTCGTTGCGGTGGTGCTCGAGACGGTTCCGGAGTTGGGCCGCTCCTACGCCGCCGCGTTTCGATGGTTTGAGACGTTTTCCGTGATCGTCTTCACTGTCGAGTACATTATCCGCATCGCGGTGTGCACGGAGAACCCGCTGTTCAAAGGTGCTCTGCGCGGACGACTCCGCTTCGCTCTCACTCCCTTCGCTATCATTGACCTGCTCGCCATCCTGCCTTCCCTGCTGCCGCTGTTCTTCGCGCTCGATCTGCGCATACTCCGCATTCTGCGCATTTTCCGTTTCCTGCGCGTGCTCAAGCTCGGCCGCTACTCGCATTCCCTGCGGGTGATCGGCAGGGTGCTGGCGGCAAAACGTGCGGATCTCGCTGTCACCATTGTCGTCGTCTTGCTCTTGCTCACACTTGCGTCGAGCGCGATCTACGTGCTGGAGAGCGACGCGCAGCCGGAGGCCTTTACGAGCATTCCCATGTCCATGTGGTGGGGCATCGCCACGCTGACTACCGTGGGTTACGGCGATGTGTACCCCATCACCACGCTCGGAAAAATATTCGCCGCCATCATCGCATTGCTCGGTGTGGGTATCGTGGCTCTCCCCGCGGGCATACTCGCATCGGGATTCTCGGAGGAAATGAACAGGCGTGGCTCGATGTCCGCAACGACGGTCTGTCCTGTCTGTGGACATCGTTTCACCACCGACAACGGCGGGGTTGAGCACGCGCCGGGGCACCTTGAGCCATGATCATGTGACAATTGCGCAAGGAGATTCTGAACACGCAGGTCCCCTGCTTTTGACATCGGAGGATCCGGATAATGGATGCCATCCGAGATAGGGACCACAATCAAACGCCGGCAGACGCATGTATTCCGACGATGCGACAGCGCCTAACGGGCGACGACGATGCGGGATGTGCTGAGCGCATCGCCACTGTGCACGCAGAGGAGATACACGCCGGCCGCGAGATCATCCACAGCTGCCTGCACGTGCAGCGTCTCCGCTCCGTGCATTCCGTCGGAGAAGACACGGAGTTCACGTCCGAGAGCGTCGCGCAGCGATACGCGGTGCTGTCCGCTCGTCGGGAAATTGACGGCGATGTCGAGTCGTGCCACCACCGGATTGGGCCAGCAGTGGACCCGTATGCTTTGCGGCCGGCCGCCTCGTGCGGCGGGAACGACAAGAACGATATCGCTAATCTTTACGACAAACTCATCCGCTTCACCCGCACTTTGCAGCGCGCGTCCCCCGATGCTCGCGCTCTCCTGAAATACACCTCCGGCGTAAACAGCCCCGCTGCTATCCACCGTGATGCAGGTGATGCCGTCCTGGCCGCTGCCGCCGAGACTCGTTGACCAGCGCGCTACTCCTTTCTCGTCATAGCGGAGGATGAAGCCGTCGGAAATCCCGCGACTGACGAGGGACTGATCTCCGAAGGCCACTGCTCCAACGAAGGCGCCGGCAAGGAAACAGCCGCCCTCGGGGAGCGCCATCACCGTCGCTCCGCCATCGATATACACCCCGCCGCCGGATTGCGCCCACAGCGGCTGTCCGTCCGGTGCGAGCTTGATCACCGCTGCATCCTGCATCCCCTTTCCCTGCAACTGAAGGGGCCCGATGTCGGCGCTCCCCTGGAACACCACAGCGACGTACACATTGCCGCTGCCATCTCTGTTCGCAGACGAACAGGCGTCGTCGTAGGGACCACCGAGCTGCGTACCCCACAACGGAACTCCATCCGCGGAGTATTGCACGGAAAAACCGTCCTTCCCGCCCTTGCTGGTGAAGGTGATATCCGACGCCGACGACGTTTGCGGCCCGGAAGACGGCCCCCCGAACGTGGCAGCGGAGGAAAACAATCCCGACACGAGCGGACCGCCGTCCGTACCGACGCTGACATCTCCGGCGCCATCCTCACCGTCCCCGCCGGCGGCGCTGATCCACAGCAGAGACCCGTCGGGATCATAGAGCGCGATGAAGGCATCCTGCGCTCCCTTACTGTTGAGCGTCTTCGATTCGAATGTGGCGGTTTCGCTGAAGGCACCCACGACGACGCACCCGGCGGCGGACACGGCATTTCTGAATGCGCGGTCGAGCCCCGCTCCCCCGCCCTGTCGCACCCAGAGGAGATTTCCGTGCATGCCGTATTTGGCGAGGAACATATCTGATCCGCCGCGGCTGACGAGGTGCCGTCCGCTGAATTCCGCGGTAGCGCGGAAATATCCGCTGACGTACACGTTGGATTCGGCATCAACCGAAACTCCGATGGCGTAATCGTCTTCCACGCCTCCGGCCCGAACAGCCCACATGACCTCTCCGCTCTGGTCCCGTTTCACGACAACGGCATCGGATTTCCCTGCGCTGCTGACGCTGCGCTTCCCGTAGGATGCGGTATGCTTGAATGCGCCGGCGCTGTAGGTGAATCCGCGCGTATCCACCGCTACGGAGTATATTTCATCGTATCCTTCGCCGCCGCCCTGGCCAGCCCATGTTTCCTCCCCTTCCTCCGGTGGCGGCGCAGCATCGAAGTGGAAGATATAGCTCTTTCCGTGCGGACGGAAGTTCCACTGGCTATCCGAAGACGTCGATCCCCCCGCAACGAACAGACTCCCGTCCGGACGCCATGCGATACCACTCGATCCTGGACCGAGATAGGTGTTGGCCGGAAAAGTGAACACATCTTCGGGCGCATTCACTTTCCCGTTTTCCAGATCAATGGTTATCAGCTGCACTTGCCAGGGGTTACTGTTCGGCACGATAGTGTAGTAATGCGCTGTTTTTCCGTTCTGCGAAACAAATGGCCAACCGGAGTACGGATACGGACTGCCCGGTGCCAACGTGAAGCTGCGCGATACGGGGTCGACAAACATCAATCCGTACTCGGTGTCGCCTGATATGGGTCTGTAGACCGGAAGAGCGTAGCGGCCGTCGGCGAGCAGCATTTGGCTCATGGGATATCCGACCGAACAGTAGGTCTGCCAACCGGGATCATCGGCGATCAGGGCGTCGGAAACAGTCGTGAACGTGCGTGTTGCGGGATCGAAATACTCGACCTGACTGCCCGGCAACGTTTGTCCGGTATTCGTGAGCCCACCGACGACGAGGGCACCTCCGTCCGGTGTTGGAAACACATAGGGCAACGATCGCGGAACGTTTAACGGACCCGTTGCGATGAAGCGGTTTTCCGATGCACGCCAGAGATCCGGCGTCGTCGCCGAAGCGATATCATACCATCCTCCGACCACCAGCGCGTCTCCACTCGTCAGCAACGCACCGAAGGCATTGAGACGATTTTGCAAGGGACGCGGCAGCAGAGATGACTGGCCTGTCATGGCGTCGTATATCTCGGCGGTGGTGTCAGGCGAAGCGGTGCCGACTCTGGCCGAACCGCCCACCAGCATGAATCGCCCGCCGCCGAGAGGAATCACAGCCGCACCATCCCTCGGGCGCTGCAAGGTATGCTGCGCCGCGAAATTGTTCGCTGCCGGATCGTATACCAATACTGCGGCCTGCCCGATAAATCCTTCCCCATGGCCGCCGATCATGACAATCCTCCCATCCCCGAGAACGACTGTAGTCATGCTCATGCGCGCGACGGGCATATCCGGTCCGGGCGTGACGCTGCCGCCGTAATTCTGCGCTTTGAGCGCGAATTGCGGGAGCGCGACGAGGAGACACAGCGACGCCGACAGAATATACAATAGTTTACGATGCAAATAGCAGGTTAAGGAGGCAGAGGGATTATGCATGGCGGGTATCCTCGCAGGTGAGATGCAGGTGCATGGTTGTGGGAAGCGTGAGGCGGCGCGACGCGCAGCGCTCGGGATGAATCTGTTTCCGTACTGCAAAAATATCGAGGACGCGGACACGGCGCAATGTGTGCAACGTCTGCGTCAAACGTTGGCCGCAGCGTGGTATTCCCGTAATACCCGATGGCAGATCAGCCGGCTGAACGTCCCGTAAAGAGTCGCCGCCTGAAACGGATGACGATGATCGTTCCAAGAATCAGCGCCGCCCCGGCCGCAAACAGCGGTAGCAGGACCGCAAGCACTGTCATCACGGTAGAGCTTCCCAACTCCACCGTTGAAAGTATCGGATTCGACAATCCTCCGGAAAGTCCGGTGGAACCGGCGCGCAGCACTGTCGTCCCGGCCTGCACCAGAGCGGCTATACCTCCTCCTCCGATAAGCGCCAGCGACCAGCGCAACAGCGGTGACATGTCGCCGACAACGGATGCCGTTGCCATGATGCCGGCCAGGACCGCGAGCGGCCCCGTTATCGTGTCGAGAAGATTGTCCAGCCAGGGGATGTAGTATGCAGCGATTTCCACCACCGTGGCTGTGCCGAAGGCGATGAGCGCGGGCCAGCTCGCCATCCATGCGAAGCCGTCGCCGAGACCGACATGTCCGGCCATCGAAGCGATACTGATACCCAGCAACGGGACAAAGACTCTGAAACCGCACGCCGCGCTCAGTCCCACGCCGAGGGCAACGCTGAGCAGAATTTCCATGGTCGGGGCATCCGCAAGTCCGGCGACTGTCATCTCCACCCCCTCGCGTTATGGTAGGACTGCGATTTGATAGAGCGATGCTCCGGCATGCTCCGCCGGGACGGCGCCGTCCATACATGCTGCGTCTCCGCGTGCACTGCGGAATCAAAAGCCACGGGTTCCTTTACCTCTGATATCTCCTGATACTCCCCTGTCGGTTGTCCGCCGGAATAAGGGTTTCCGGTCTGTGCCTGCCCCGTACCACCGACACGAAGGCAGACGAGCAACGGGAGCACCACCGGACTGCTACCGCCACCCACCGTGGTTATCGGCAAAATTCCCCGAAGATCAGCCACGTTTGTGCTCGCTCTGCGTGCTTGCCATCGCATAGTCCTATGCCTTTCTTGTTTCCTGATGTCACATCGGTTGGCTGCTTCTTCGCGTCATGCGCCTTGTGCTCTATCGGGGTGGCCCCAGACGATGCAGACCGAATTGCTTCGCCGAGAAGTACTATCCAGTTCCCTCGAATCTAATGAAATCGTGCCGGAAAAACACAGATTTGCCATGTATTCGACATGGATGTCATGAGTGCACGTTGATGGGAGGAACTTGAAACAGGCACTGCGTGTGCGGCGCGAGACGGTAGTGCCGGCGCGGCCAAGTGCTTCATCTTCTGACACGAGCAAGAAAGCATGCAGCCGCCGGGGCTGATGATCCCGGTCGGCTGCTGTGATCTGTCTACGAGTGTTAGTGGTAGTACGGTACGCGCTCGATGCGCATCCCGCAAACGAAAATCTCCTGCTGCTCGACAGCTTCATCGTGTACGGCGAGCAACAGCTTCGTCAGCGTTTCACCGAGAAAGCGGTCCAGATCCCGTGTGAGTACGCGTTCCTCGCGATCGGCGAAGCACTCGCGCAACGCGCTGAGCGAGCGCGCGGCATCGATGATGAGCCGTCGTTCGCGCTCCTGCCCATGCAGGGTGAAGTCGCGCACCCGCAAGGTGCATCCCGCGCCGATGGCTTCGAGGTAACGGGCGACATCCACAAATCGGAGTTCACTGTCCTCAGCTTTCTCCATGTCGGTGATCGCCCGTACGCTGCTTCCCATCTGCATGGCAATGCAATCTTTCGAGTTGCCGAGTTCCTTGCGCATGAATTTCAGCCAATGCGCGAGTCGCCGCGGATGCTCGGCATCGCGGCAGTCGCGCAGGAATGACTCCTCCGTGCCGGTCGGAATTTCGTCATCGTAGATTGGCTGCCCCGTGTGGTCGACACAGATCATTCGGCGCGACGCATCCTCGTCGTCCGCATCGTGACGCGCCGGCGCCTCGGTGTCCGGATTGACGTGTTCATCCATGATATTCCCCTTGTACTATGTTGAACTGCCCCCGCAACTCCCGCGGGGATTCTGAAAACATACGCATGCCGAGTCGCCACTTCAAGGTAATTGCGTATACCTCATGGAGCGGGGAATGACAGTATCTTTCACGGGAGATTGCGCGCGACACCGGACATGGTACTCCTGCCGCAAGGGATGTCCGCGGAACGATGCAGCAGTTATCGTTGCCGCCGCGCGCACTTCCCGCGCCTTTCAGACCTACTCCTTGACAATGTCCGCATCGCGTGGCATATTGGCGCAATACGCAGAATGGCTCCCGGGCAACGAACCTGGTAAACAGCCGTGGCAACGTCCCGGGTTGCGCATCCGTGTTACATGGAGGCCGCAATGCAATTGTACGCACCTTCCCGCCCGACACGCGGGCATCATCCCTTGCGCACGCTCCCCGCGACAAAAGTCCTTCTCCTCGTTCCCGCTCTCCTGCTCGCCCTCACCACCCTGCCGTGTGCGGCGCAGACAGTGTTGGTCGATTTCGGTGCATCGGCGGGAGCCAACAGTTTCGGGCTCGCCGGCTGGAATACTCTCCTGAAAAGCTCGTCCGTGAACTACACTTCGGATGGTCCCGCCGGGCTTGTCGCCGATGCGTCCGCCGATGAGTATGCGGACTATCAGGGCGTTCGCGGTCAGGCACGCCAATTCCGGACAAGTGAACGCGTGCTCGTAACCTGGTACAATCGTTCGGATCAACATATCCGCTTTACCTCCCGCATAAGTTTTACCGATGCAGACGAAGCGGACGGCGGGAATTCGCACGGTCGCTGGTACACCATGCGCAGCGCGGCGCAGTATCGCGATACATGGACGGAGATCGGTCCCGGTGAAACCGCTCAGACCATGTTCGCGATACGCAATACCGGTGTGCATAAAACAGACAGCGTTTACGGGCTTGTCAACATCAATCTCGCCGTCGAGTGGGGCATGAGCGACCTCAAGCAGCACCTGGTCTGCAGCAGCATCGAACTGCGGGATGATGCCGACACACAGGCGCCGGCCGCACCCTCAGGCTTGCGTGTGAGCGACGCGACGGATTCCAAAATCCGGCTTACATGGGATGTGCCATCAGACAATACCGGCGTGTACGATTATCTCGTGTACCTGAACGGCGAAATAGAAGGCTACAGCAGAGAAAATGGCTATACCTGCGTCTATCTGGAATCGGACACGGAGTATCGTCTGTCGGTGACGGCACGGGATATCATGCTCAACGAAAGTCCGGCGTCAACGGCAGTAACCACACGTACACAGCCGTACACGGTGAAAGCCACCGTTGTTGCGCCTTCGGGCGTGCACTATCTCGGCGCGTTGCGTCTGCCTGAAGAATTCTCCTGGGGCGGCGAGGCGGTGGCGTATTATCCCGACGGCGACGGCGGCCCGTCGGGAAGCGGCGCCTCGGACGGTTTCGCCGGATCGTTGTTCGTGACTGATGTAAATCAACCCGAGCATGGACACGTCGGTGAGGTTGGCATTCCCGCGCCGAGCGTCATCGGAAGCAGTGATATCTCTCTCCTGCCGCTTGCCCCGATACTCCGCTCGCCTGTGAACATTCGTCCTCCCTCGATCGATGCCTGGGACTTTGTCGACATCTGGCGTACCGGCCTGGAATATCGTGCAAGCGAAAAGCGTCTGTACAGTTCCTGGAGTGTGCATTATACCGTGACGGGCGAAAAGCATGCCGGACTGAGCTGTACCAACGTGGACGGCATGGCCTCCGCCGCGCGCTACGGACCCTGGTATCTCGGCAACCCCGCCACACCGCCCATCGACGCGCAGTTCGCGGACTATCTTTTCTCCTTGCCGGAAACGTGGGCCAACGCGCACACGGCGGGCAGAAGCATGGTCGTCGGGCGCGCCCGCGATGGCGGCCTCAGCGGATTGGGACCTACCTTGTACGCATTTGCACCAGTGGGGAACACACCTCCCGCCGCCAATACCGCCGTGCAGTTTACGACATTGCTGGAGTACGGGTCCGTCGAGGGGACGGATAATTACCACTTTCCGGATGCTATTGACGGGTATAAGCATAGCGATGAGTGGCGCGGGGCATGCTGGATCGGCGCCGGGACGCAGGCAGCCGTCGCGGTCATCGGACGGAAGGCACACGGTGATAACTGGTACGGTTATCATGGCGAGCGCATGCCGCATGACTGGATCATCGCCGACGTGCCGTATTATGCGTTCGATGACACAGATCCCGACGGCAAGGGATGGAGGGCGCATCGCTTGCGTCCGATGATGCTCTTCTTCGATCCCGCCGATCTGGCCGATGTCGCAGCGGGCACTCTCCCGTCGCATCTGCCTCAGCCCTACGCCGCCATCAGGTTCGACGAAGCACGGTTTTTCGGTTCCGCGCGGGAAATTTTTTCCACTACATACGACGCGCAGCGCTCCCTGCTGTTCCTCACGGAATTCGTTCGTGAACACGATGGCGCACTGGTGGTACACGTGTATCGCATAAATGCCGTCGCGGTGGGTGTCGCGGAAGAGTCTCGGCCCAAAACCCCGGAGGTATTCAGCGCGCCCAATCCCTTTCAATCCTCCACCGACATCACTCTCACGCTCCCGCGTCCCGCGGACGTTCTTTTGTGCGTGTACGATATGCTCGGACGAAGAGTCGCTGTGTTGAAATCCGACAGATATCCAGCAGGATCTCATCGTGTTCGCTTCAACGCAGCAGAACAAGGCCTTGCGGGTGGCTGCTATATCGCGGTACTATCCGTTGATGGCGCCCTTTTCAGCAGGAGGTTGGTCTACAGCAAATGATCGCGATGGTGAGCTGTTAAACATGAAACGTGAAACGTTAAACGTTAAACGTTAAACGTTAAACGTTAAACGACATTAACCCGGAGGGCGACATCTTCCATACCCTCCAACGATTGTTGGTGGCCGCACAGCACACGCACATCATGGCACAGCCCACAGGACGACACTTCCTGCAACCTCGCTACTACGGGTCTTCGACGCCAAACTTCAATTGGGGATCGCACACCACACGCACATCACGGCACAGCCCGCAGGGCGACACAATCGATTCACGATTCTCGATTCACGATTCTCGATTCACGATTCTCGATTCACCCTTCACCCTTCACCCTTCACCCTTCACCCTTCACCCTTCACCATCAAGCCCGAACCGATGATTCAGCCCAGACCTTCTTCCAGCTTCCCGACTGGAGGCGTACAATCCTCCGCAAAAAATTCGAAGTACAGCGTACGGCCCACTTTCTCGATGACGCCACTCTCCTCTATCGTCTCCTGATAGGTGGCATAGCAGGAAAGCGCGGCCTTCATCGCGGCAGTGTCGGCCTCGGTCAACGGCATTTCGCAGTCGATGTCTTCCGGAGCCGAGTTCTTCAGACGTATTTTCCCGTTATCGAACGCGGATCCACCGGGATCAGGCAATGTAAGTAATGCGAGCCGTCGCAATCCGGGAGCACCCTCCTCGCACAACTCCACAAAGACGCGCTTCACCACGGCATGGGTGACAAGATGATCGTGAAAGCCGCTGATGCCGTGTACGGCATAGGTCACGACAACATCGGGGCCGACATTCACGATATACTCCCGCACCACACGTTCCAGTATTCTTGGATCCAGATCTTTCAACCCGTTATCCGGGTAATCGAGTACCGCCATACTCGTCAATCCCAGAACGCGCTCGACATCGAGCATTTCCCTCAGACGCACTTCTCCCATTTCTTCGACACTCAAACCCAAGCGATGCCGCTGCAACGTCGCGCCACCGCGCGTGAGCGTCAACAAGTGCACCTCGTGTCCTTCGGCGAGCTGGGCATGCATGGCCGCGGCGGGACCGAAGGATTCGTCGTCGGGATGGGGGAAAATGTATAAAAACTTCATCGACAATTCCTTTCTTAAAAGAGGTCATTGAAGCGGATACGGCCCGGAAACGGTAATGTTGCGGTGCTGCGGAGTCTCATGGCCGCACTATCGTCGCGACGCCTGGCCGTACTTTCCCCATCATGGAGTATAAAGCGTCCTCGGCCTGCATCATCCGGAGAATGCTGTCTCTTTCCTCCGTTCTTCCAAGCACGGACAGCGCCGTGATCAGACGACCGGCCATCTCATCCCGCACGGTGCGGCGTCGCCGCTGGTCGGGCACCTGTAGCCAGACATGCTGTTGGAACGGCGTCCACAGCAATTGGACGGCATCCCCCTCCGTGGCCCGTGCTGCGCGGGCAAGCAACAAGGCGATGCGCCGTTCCGCATTCACCCTCGCTGCCGGAATCTGCGAACGAATCGGGCCTGCTCCGCGTGCATCCCGGGCAAGATGTCGGTCGTAAGGGCTCAACACGCGCACATGGATCAACTCCGGACGCTCGGCGACACCGGCATCGCGGAGGAGAAGCGCCAGGCCGTGGCATTGTTCGATGTTGAGATTACTTTTGACGATCTGCAAGCCCTGCGATATCACTAGTTCGCCCATCGCCTCCCCAAGCAGCGGTAACACCCGACGCAGAGAATTGCCGATGAAGGACGCCTGCACGTAGCTGCGCGTGTGGTCTCCGTAACGATACCCCTCACGACGACGCAGCATGCGTACATCGCGGTCCGGATCGCGGTAACCGAGTATCTCCAGCACGCCCATCGCGTCGGAAAAACCGAACTCCATCCAGTATCGGATGCTGTCCCGGCCCGTGAGATGCGCGACGCGACGCAGCAGCGCTTCGCGTCCGCGCAACGGCAGAACATTGGCAAGTATGTTCCAGGCAGCGCTGTCGTACCCCAAATCCGTCGGTGTGCCGCGGGGTATTCCCATGATGGTCAATGATCGGGTATCTATGTCGATGCTGATCAACTGCAGTGCGTCGGCACGGCCGCGGCGCTCACCGATGCGGTTGTCGGTACCGATAAGAAGGACGTCAAGCGCCCTGTGTGATGCTCCGTCTTCCGTGCGTGGCCAGACCCACTCTCGTATTCCTGCCGACAGAATCTGCGCCCGGGCATGTGAACGGTGATGCGGAAACAACGCCAGCGCTTCGTTTCGGGCATGCTCTGACGCCGCAGGTTGTACGGAGCGGTACAGTTCGTCAACCAGCTCCGTGGTACCGCGAAACGCGCGGGAGACAAGCGCATTCGCAGTCTCTTGGGCCGTCGTGTACGCAGGGTCGCCGATGAGCATCGGAAGCAGCAGCAGGCACACGAGAATCCCCGTGCCGGCGATCAGCACAGTCGCAGCCGCTTGACGCCGCAAGCGCTTCGCACGCATACGCGTGAGGAGGAATTTCCTGTGTCTGTCGTACGTGCTGTACATCATGGATGGGAATGGAAAATCTGGTGCATAATCCTGCCACCGATACCGGCTTCGAAACTGGACAAATCAGACGAAAGAATACATCAGGCGCAGGACTTTTCCGAATGGCCTCGCTCGAAGTGCAGTCCTCCGGAAACGGAGTATCACCAGGCGGCTTCGAATACCGGATCAGCAATGCGAAAATCTACACCATCGGGAGATCGACGAGTATAACAGCAGCGGTAAGGGCTGCACCCTCCCGGCGGAGATAGAAGTTTCATGTACGACGGGGAATGGTGCCGGCAACTACGCGGCAAACGGCGCTTCAACCATCCCGCAGAGTGCATCTCCGTGTGGCCCTGCACGCACCCGGCTCGCCGTCGAGCGACTATCTCACTCGCTGGTGTAATAGGTGAGCTTTTGACCCGTCCTGAGTACATCGCCGAGCTTGTTCCACTTCTGCAAATCCTGCACGGTCACGTTCAGTGCTTTTGCGATGCTGTAGAGCGTCTCACCGCTCTGAACCACATGTTCCCGTTTTTGCTGTGTCGGGCTTGCCGCGTCGCTCTGCTGCGTGGGCGCTACATCCTCTTCTCCTTCGGAGGAGGGTGTGGCCGTCTTCGGTTTCGCAGCCGGAGCAACAGCTTTCGTCACGGGACTGCCGGTTAAAGGCCGGGCGTTATGCTGCGAGACCTCGCGTTGCGCATCGCGGATTTCCAATTCCTGCCCGATGCTGAGTGAGGTCTTCTTGAGGTCATTCCACTTCTTGAGATCGGAAACGGAAACGCCATACTCGCGGGCGATGCTGTACAGATTGTCGCCGCGTTGTACGGTATGCGTCACGACAGTGACAGAGCGCCCGCCACTGCGAACTACCGTGTCGCGGCGTGAAGCGTCGGAGGCCGTGGGGACCGGTGCGGCATCTCTCGGACCGCGAAGTTGCAGCACCTGGCCCGGCTTGAGATTGTCATGAGTCAGTTCGTTCCAGGCGCGCAAATCGTGTATGTTTACGCCCGTCGCGCGGGAGATGCTGAAAAGGTTGTCGCCGGCCTGTACCGTGTACGAACCGACGCTTGCCTGAGGATTCTCCTTCACCGCAGAGCCCGCGTCCACATTCTTCGTGGCGCTCCGGGACGCTGTGCTGTCGCGGAGTGTGCTGACCACGGGCTTCGTCGCGGTCGGCGAAGGTGTCGGCTTTGGGATCACAGAGGTCGATGCCTGCGCCGGGGCCGCTTTTTCACGCGCTGCCGTACGCGCCGTTTCCTTGACTGCGGCATTGTCCTGCGGGAGCTGCGTCGCTTTCGAAGCGGATGCCGAAGTATTGGATTTCCCCTTCGCGTCCCTGTCAAACAGGAGAAGAGACTGACCGACCAATATGTTCTCGTTCGCCAGACCGTTCCATTTCATGACATCCTTCACCGAAAGACCCCGCGCCTGCGCAATGCTGAAAAGGGTCTCACCCTTCTTAACGACATGTACGCTGTCCTGCCCCGCTGCGTCTTGCTGCGCACGCGGCTGCTCCTGACGGACGGCCTCATCACCTTTGGACGATTTTGTGGAAGTGGAGCGGATTTTCAAAGTGGATCCGCTTTTGACACGGGTATTCTTCAAATCGTTCCAGTCAATCAGATTCTGTACCGTGACGCTGAATGCATCCGCGATACTGGCCAGAGTCTCACCCCGCTGTACCTGATATTCCACCATGACGGCGGAGGCAACGGCGGGAGGGAGATCGCCGGCTTGTTCGCGGCTGGGTTCCGCGGCGGCGGAAGTCGCGGCGGATGCGAGTGATGCGCTGATCGCGCCTTGCCGCGAGCTGTCCCGTACCCACACATCGAGCACCGCGCCAGCCAGAAGTTTTTGATCCGCCTGCATGCTGTTCCAACGCATAAGATCGTGTACGGTCACTCCATAGTAATCCGCAATAGTCCCCAGCGTCATTCCCTTCTCCACCTTCACCATCAACTTGCTGCGTCCCTCGGTGCGCTTGCTCGGATCGCGATCCGGACGGGGTGTGGAGACGTTGTCCACCGCAGTGGCATACAAGGGTGTTTTGACAACTTCCTTGTGTGGTACACGAAGGACTTGGCCGACTTTCAAGGATCGGCTCTTCGACATATCATTGGCCTTCATGAGCTGACTGACGGTGATCTTGTGCTTGCGGGCGATTTTGTTCAGATTGTCGCCCCGTTTCACCTTGTAATCGGAGATGACAATATCGCCGGAGACGCTCTCACCTACCGTGACGGAAGATTTCACATTCACGATGGCTTCCGCCACCGCGTCGCGACTCCCTTTCGGAATACGTAAGGGATAGCGCTCCGGAGGTGTGACGCCCTGAAGCAGCATGGGATTCAGATCACGCAAGGTCTCCAGCGGAATTGCCAGCCCCTCCGCGAGATCCTTGAGCTGGTACGGCTTTTCCACAGGAAACACGTCGAATTCCAGAGGAGGCATCAGCTCGACTTCGTCCATATTGTATTCGTTCGCATCCAGCGCGATGATGGATACCGCGATGTAGCGGGGAACGTAATTCTGCGTTTCCTGCGGGAGCAAGGGACGAATGTCCCAGTACGACGGTTTCGTCTTTCCTGATTTTTTGATCGCACGGCTGATTCGTCCGGCGCCGGCGTTATAGGCCGCGAGCGCGAGATGCCAGTCTCCGAACATATTGTACAGATCCCGGAGATGCCGTGCGGCTGCGCGCGTGGATTTCTCCGGATCGCAGCGATCATCCGTGTAATAATTTCCGTCCAGTCCATACATCTCACCCGTGGACTTGAGAAACTGCCAGAGGCCAACGCATTTCGCCCAGGATCGTGCGATGGGATTGACTCCGCTCTCAATCATCGTCAGATAAATGATTTCGTCCGGCATCCCCTCTTCTTTGAGGATGGGGCGCATCACCGGGAAGTATTTTCCGGAGCGCTCCATCCATTTCACCATATGCTTGCGCATTTTCGTGGTGAAGTAGACGATGTTTTTTTCCACTTCCACATTCAGCGGGAGCGGTATGGTGGTCGGAGGCGGTTCCTTGAAGGTCAGCAGGGTCAGGTCAACGGTATCGGACTCGACACTTTCGTCGGCCAGCAATTGCAGTGCAGACATCGGCACTTCGACCTCGCTCCGCACGATGAGGGGTTCACAGCTCTTGTAGAGCCGGGTCAGATTCGCCATCAGCTCGCGATAGCCCGCATCGCTTTCTATCTCCGGCAGATAGCTCGCGCGGTCAAGTTTTTCCGCAGCAAGCGCGCACTGCTGCAGTGCGGTGGCCGTGTCACCGGCGTACAAGGATTTGCCTGCAAGAACGACATGCAGGCGCGCCCGGTCGAGCAATGGCTCCTTCTCGGCCTTACTGACATTGACCTCCTGCTCGATTTCACCGAAATCTATGTCGGGACGCGGAAGAAAGGGTTCGGACTCGCTTCGGGTGCTGTCGGGTGTGATGGCTGTGGCGGGAGACGTGCTTTGCGCCTCGTCCCTGACTACTTCCTTTTGTGATGAACACGAAGCCAGCAGCAGCATGCTCATGAAAAAAAGAAATCCCCGGGACGCGGAGTTACGAAGGTTTACGCGCATACTACCTCGATATCAAGTCTGGATTCGGCGGATCGTGAAAGCAACAGCTGCCCCGCCTGAACACGGGACACATCGGATCCATTCGTTAAAAGTACGAAGCGCCTATAAGAAAATCAATGAAATGAAAATCGTAACGCCTTGAAAATCAAGGAGTAATCATTATTGTCCTCCGCTATTCGGGATGGCGGGCGCGGCAGCATCCGCGGGAGGCGGCGTTGGCGACTCTCCTATTTTTTCAAATACCAGCACACCGAAAGTCCTGTCGGGCGCGATGATCTGTTGCAGCAACTTGAACGACGGATCCTGTTCGAAATACTCCATGGGCACATCGCCGCCAAACTGGTTGTGGCCGTAATGGCTGTCCCAGATGACGATGGAACCCGGCTCCGCGCTCCGTATGGTTTCGATCAGCATGGTGCGATCGCGGTTGTGGTCATTGATGTCTATATCCGCGAAGTAGCGGAAAAGCACGTGATTGCAGTACAACGGACGCTGCTGTAATTCCTCGGGCTGTGAGAGATACCATTCGACGGCCTGTTTGACCGTTTCCGCCTCGACATCCAGGGTACGCGGTTTCTCGGCGTACAGTGTGAATGCGGTGGCTCCGACCAGAAAAACACCGGCCAGCACACTGCCGCTCGGCACACGCACAAGGGCAGCGGCAGCAAGCAACAAACCGACCAAGACCACCATGCCGGAATGATCGAAGCGGGCAACGTCGGTGAGGATGAGGCCATTCGTATCACGTGAAAGAAACAAGAGAGCGATCAATGAGGCCGCTGCAACCGCACCCAGCAGATAGGATCTCTTGCCGGACTCGAAAACCGTGTTGAAACCCATCGCGGCATAGATCGCCGTCAGCGGCGCAATGGAAAGCATGTAGCGCCAGTGACCTGGATTCGCACCGAAGTTGGGAACATCCCACGCGGAGAACACCGCCCATGCGAACATGATGGTATAGGTGAAGAAGAAAAATCCGTGCTTCGAAATCTGTTCGCGCATACGGTCGAAGGGGAAGAAATTCCGGAAGTACCCGACCACGAGCAGCGCCAGCGTCACCGGACCCACCATATAGATGTACGTCTCGAAATAATGCCAGAAGGGTTTGTGCGGCACCTCCACACCAAGACCGATGCGGCGCATGTCGTCGAACAACCACATCATGTTGCCGGTGTGCAGCCAGCCGATCAACGCGAGCAGCACGGGCGTCCATCCCAACACCAGGAAGGGCAGCCACTGCCTGCGCATGAGAAAAATCACTCCCAGCCCGATTGTGACCAGCGCGAATTCCTGGCGGATGGCGAACACGTACGACGACGCCAGCGCGGCGAATATCCATTGCTCGCGGTAATACCAGTACAGCGAGAGCACGATGAACAGCGCCGCGGTTATCTCGCTGTAGCTCCTGAAGGCGAGCTGCAAATACAGCGGCTGCACCGCGAGAAGAATCGCCGCGATCGAGCTGTTCTTCATCTTCATCGTGCGGCCGAGTTTGTACGTCATCACAACGGTGAGCGCCGCGACGAGACAGTGTGCCAGCGCTACACCGGTAAAGCCGAACAACCCCGGCACGACCATCAGGATTTTCCATCCTGGCTTGGGCTGATTGCCCATGATGCTGAACGGATCGCCCCAGAACTGACGAATGTTGCGGTAATGACCGATTTCGTCGTCCTGGTAAAATCCGGTAGACCCGGTACTGAACCAGTAGTACAGCAGCACGAGCACGGGCACGAGCAGCCAGATGTACTTATCGACGACGACGTCGAGATCAAACGGCGCCAGGCCGGCGTCCTGTCCGCGTTTCTGTGCGGTCGTTTTTTGCGTCGTGCGGGATTTTGCCATGATATTTCAGTGCTGTTGCGTCAAACTTCGTTGATACAAGTCCTCAATGCCAGTTGTCATGTGCTCCCAGGAATACTTCTTTCTTTCCTCGATCACATTGTTACGGAATTCTTCGCAGCGGTCCTCGCGATAGAAGCGCAGCACAGCTTCGGCCAGGGCTGCAGGATTCCCGGGCGGCACGAGATAGCCGGTTGCTCCGTCCACGATCACTTCCCCGAGTCCGCCCACATCGGTCGCAATCACGGGGCGGTGAAAGTTGTAGGCGATCTGTATGATGCCGCTCTGCGTCGCCGATTTGTACGGCAGCGTCAATACGTCCGCCGCGGAAAAAAATGTGCCGACGTGTTCGTTCGCCACATAGTCGGAATGGAAACGGACGTTGTCTCCGATTCCGAGGCGCTCCACCTGATCGCGGTACTGCTGTTCGTTGTTGTAGAATTCGCCCACCACCAGCAGCGTGAGTTTCAGATCGCGCAGTATGGCGGGCATGGCGTCGAGCAACACGTCAAGGCCTTTGTAATCGCGTACATAGCCGAAAAACAGCAACACGCGCTCGTCATCCGCAAGCTGAATCGCTGGATCGGTCGCCGCCAGAGCTTTGCGGGCGGCGGATTTATCCAGCTCGTCGCCGAAAATCTCGTACACGGGATGCGGCATGAGTGCGAACAGCGGATCCTTTTTCCACTGTTTCAAATCACGCTCCACGGCTTTGGACTGCACCACATAGCTGTCGATAAAGCGGAAAGCGAACTTCGTCAGCAGCTTGTCGCCGGGACGCTTCTCGTGCGGAATGACGTTATCGCAGATGAACATGGTCTTCGTGCGTCGGCCCATTTTCGCGACGGCTGCAATGACGCCGTAGCTGGGTGCAAAAAACGGCATCCAGAATTTGAACACGATGAGGTCGGGGTTCATTTTCCGTATGCGGAGACCGGTGCGTATCCAGGAGAACGGATTGATGGAGTCTATCCACTGTTCACTGTCCACGGGAATGCCTGCGTCGCCGCTTTCGTCCTGCGTTTTACCCGGGAAGAGCAGCTTCGGATACTGGCGTGAAAAGGTGACGATGCTGACCTTGTGCGTGCGCGACAGGTACTTCCACAGCAATCCGACGTAATGCGCGATGCCTCCGCGCAGGGGATATGCCGTGCCGACGAGAACGATATTCATCGCGCCGCGCCGCTGCCCTGCCCCGCCCAGCGCTGTACCGCATCGAACACGCGCGCCACTTCGAGATGCTCCATGCAGCGGTACTCTTCGTTCCGGCACGTGGGCTGGAAAAAACAGGTGCAGGTTTTCGAGGGCTCGAGAATTTCGCCGCGGCCGTAGAGTTCGAATTCGTTGCGGTTGAAAATGTTGTTGAACAGTACCAGCGGTTTTTTCAGGCCGATGGCCAGATGCATAGCCATGGTCACGGCCGAGACAATCACGTCACAGCGGTTCATCAATGCGACAAAGGTGTCGAGAGAAAAATGTCCCGCGTACAACCCGCCACAAGCGGCGGAGAGCGCGAGGTTTTTCTCATGCTCCTGCTCGCCGCCGAGGAAGAGCGGCTGCGTGCCGGCGTCGCGAAGGCGTTCGCCCAATTCCACCCAATACGCGTCGGGCCACAACCTGCTGGTCCAGCGTCCCCCGCAACCGGTGTTGAGACCGATGAGCGGAAGCGAGGGATCGAAGCGCTGGCCCCGTTCCTCCACTGCGGCGGCGACATCGAACGCCGCGGGCTCGTTGACGATGTATTCTTCGCCGTCCCAGGCATAGCCGCATATCTCGAAAATCTCCCGCACGTAGTGTTTCGTGTTGCTCTGATTGAGATCGTCGAAAATGCCCGTGAGGAATTTGTGCCGCGCATCGTCGTCGATGGGCGCGCAGACGCCGTTGCGGAGGGTGAATCCGCGCTTGACGCTGGCGTGGACGCGGTCGGCGATGGCACAGGCCTCACGATCCTTGTCGAGATTGATGACGAGGTCGAAACTGATGGCGAGCAGCGAGATTACGCCGGCCATGTCGAAGCGGAGCTTTCTGTCCACCTGCGGCGGTAGCACTTCCGGCGTCAGCGTCAGCCACCAGATGCGGGCGCCGGGATATTCGCGCTTGAGCCGGTGCAGCAGCGGCGTAGTGCGGATCACATCGCCGATGGCTCCCAGCTTGATGATGAGGATGTTGCGGTCGGTAGCATCGTAATACACGCAGTCAATGCAGTGCACACCCTCGCGTTTATGGGGTGCGCAGGGAATGTCGCCGCGGAAGTGTCGGCAGTCGGCTTTGTAGAGAATATGTTCCGTCATGGCGGCGGTGTACTTCGTTGTCGTTGTCAGGGGAGAATTTCGCGAATGCTGTAATCGAGTTCGCCGCTGTCGCTTTTCGTGATCATTTCTGCGATCAAACCCGTGGATATGAGCTGAATACCGATAAGCATGAGCAGTATGCCCAGCAGCAACATCGGTCGGTTGCTTACCGGATAGCCCATGAGCCACTCAATCGTGAGCCAGGAATTGATGAAAAAGCCCAGCACCATCATGATGCTGCCGATGGTTCCAAACACATGCAGCGGACGCTGCGTGTAGCGCGAGGTAAACATCACCGTAAGCAAGTCAAGAAAACCCTTGAAAAAGCGGCTGAGACCAAACTTGGTCTTGCCGTACTTGCGCGGATGATGCAGCACGGGAATTTCCGCAACGCTGAAGCCGGCCATCTTCGCCAGCACGGGAATGTAGCGATGCATCTCTCCGTAAATTTTGACCGATTTCACCACGTCGTACCTGTAGGCCTTGAGCCCGCAGTTGAAATCGTGTATATCGATGCCGGACATTTTTCCGGTGACGAAATTGAAAAAACGCGACGGCAGCGTCTTGGAAATCGGATCGTAGCGCTTTTTCTTCCAGCCCGACACCATGTCGAAACCCTCGTCCAGCTTGGCGAGCAGATTCGGGATCTCCGCCGGGTCGTCCTGCAGGTCTGCGTCCATGGTGATGACGTGGCGTCCCCGCGCCAGGCCGAAGCCGATGGCCAGAGCGGCGGATTTGCCGTAATTCCGCCGGAATCGCACCAATTTGAATCGGGGATCCCTCTCATGCAGCGCATGGAGTGTTTTCACGGAATCGTCGCTGCTGCCGTCGTCGATGTACCACACTTCCCAATCCGGGGTGATCCTGTCAAGCACCTCGGCAAGCCGGGATGTCAGCTCAGGAATGGAATCATTCTCGTTGAATGAGGGCACGACGACGGAGATGTCGAGATCGGGCGCTCCCGGCCCGGATGCCTGAATCATTGTTTCGTACCCGCTTGAATGATGAACGTTCGGCAATTAGCTGCGCTGTTTGGGACAAAACATAAAATATTGACTTGAGCCCTGAATTCCAATGCACCTGAAATGGTATGTTCGGGTCATCGGCGACAGCATGCCTGAAGCACAACGGGCGACGGAACACTGTTCAACGTAAAAGAGGAGACGGCGATACGTTCCGCCAGACTCCTTCCACCGACTGTTCCTCCCGCCGACTGTCGCGATCCATTTAACTTTTACCGCGTAAGCTCGTACCTTAATAGTTTATTCCGCTTGCGGAATTCCAACACTTCCATCACTCATCTGCCGTGTGGAAATTTCTTTATAACGTTATCGTGCTTCCGGCCCTCTGGCTTGCCTTCCGCGCGCTTTGGCTGGTGAACCGCAAGGTCCGGCGCGGGTTGCGTGGCCGACACACCTCTTTGCAGCGGCTGCGGGTCTACCTGCGCGGCAATCCTCCGCCGCGACGGCTGTGGGTGCATGCGTCATCGATGGGAGAATTCGAACAGGCGAAACCCATCATCGAAGCGCTCAAACGCGAGGATCCGTCAATCGCAGTGGTTGCGTCGTTTTTCTCGCCCTCGGGTTACGAGAACAATCTCCGCTACACCGCCATCGATGCGCTGGTGTACCTGCCGTTCGATTCCTCCCGCGCCTCACGCAGCTTTCTCGAATTGTTGCAGCCGGTCGCCGCAGTATTCATCCGTTATGATGTGTGGCCCAATCACATCTGGGCCTGTCGCGAACTCGGCATTCCCGTCATGCTTGCCAACGCCACGCTCCGGCACGATTCGCCACGGCTGTGGCCGGGTTTGCGCGCGTTCCACAGAAAACTGTTCGACGGCATGTCCGCTATCCTCACCGTCTCGGACGACGACGCGCAAAATTTCAGGCGCTTCGGACTCAGGAATCCCGCCATCACCGCGGTGGGCGACACGCGCTATGATCGCGTTGCAGGCAAAGCGGCACAGGCGAAAGGAAACTCTCCCCTGCCGGACCGCGTCCGCGAGGGCCGTCGCGTGGTGGTATTCGGCAGCAGTTGGACAGAGGACGAGGAGGTATTTCTTCCCGCCGTGTTCAAACTTCTGGAATTGGATCCCACCCTCCTGTGCATCATCGTGCCGCATGAACCCACCATCGATCACCTCGAGTGGCTGGAGTACCGCTTCAGAGGCATCGCCGCGACGCGTCGCTTCTCCTGGATCAGCTCCTGGGAAGGCGAGCGCGTGCTCTTCGTGGACAGCATCGGCATACTGCTGCCCCTGTACGCTTCCGCCGATGTCGCCTTCGTGGGCGGCGGCTTCCGCAGCAACGTACACAACACACTGGAGCCCGCCGCCTATGGTATCCCCGTCCTGTTCGGACCGAAGTACGGCAACAGCCGCGAAGCCGGTGAACTCGTCGCCGCAGGCGGAGCCTTCGTTGTGCGTTCCCGGCAGGACATCTACCGCATCCTCCGACGTCTGCTCACCAATGATGCATTGCGCAAGGACGCGGGCAGCATCGCCGGTAATTTCGTCGCCTCTCGCGCCGGATCGACACGCCATATTCTCGACGCCCTGCGACCCATGCTGTGAGCGGAGAGCGGAGAGCAGAGAGCGGAGAGCGCCTGCCCGCCGAAGCCGCTTGACAGTCCCGCAGGATATCGATGATCAGATTTGGCGCTGGCGGGGAGGGCGGAGAGCGGAGAGCGGAGAGCTTAGCGCATGCATCTCGGAAATACATCGGAAATCGATAACCGTAAATCACGGCAGGGGCACGGCGGGCCGCGTGCATGATTGCGGATTGCGGATTGCGGATTACGGATTGCGGATTGCAGATTGGAGATTGCGGATCATTACATCCGGACCTGTAGGGGCACGGCGGGCCGTGCCCGCGTTGCTACGCAAAAAAGCGGATTGATTGCGTTCCAAGCTCAGCCTGAGGCTGACGACACTTCCTCTAACCCCGCCGCGGCGAGTCTTCGACCCATACGTGAGGGTGGTGGCTCGCACGGCCTCAACAAAACCGACAAGCCCGCAGGGCGACACTTCCTCAAACCCCACACGTGAGTGTGGGGGCACGCAGCGAGCAAAGATCTCCCAAGCCCGCAGGGCGACACTTCCTCAAACTCCACACGTGAGTGTGGGGCTCACGCACGCCCATCACAGATTCAGCTCCCAAGCCCGCAGGGCGACACTTCCTCAAACCCCACACGTGAGTGTGGGGCTCACGCACGCCCATCACAGATTCAGCTCCCCAGCCCGAAGGGCGACACCTCTCCTAACCCCCTACTTCAGTGGGGGGCTCGCACGGTCTCAACAAAACCGACAAGCCCGAAGGGCGACACCTCTCCTAACCCCCTACTTCAGTGGGGGGCTCGCACGGCCTCAACAAAACCGACAAGCCCGAAGGGCGACACTTCCTCAAACTCCACACGTGAGTGTGGGGGCACGCAGCGAGCAAAGATCTCCCAAGCCCGCAGGGCGACACTTCCTCAAACTCCACACGTGAGTGTGGGGCTCACGCACGCCCATCACAGATTCAGCTCCCAAGCCCGCAGGGCGACACTTCCTCAAACTCCACACGTGAGTGTGGGGCTCACGCACGCCCATCACAGATTCAGCTCCCAAGCCCGCAGGGCGACACTTCCTCAAACTCCACACGTGAGTGTGGGGCTCCCGCACGCCCATCACAGATTCAGTTCCCCAGCTCGCAGGACGACACTTCTTCAAACCCCATGCTTCAACGTAGGACGTCACCTTACTGCTTCTGCGCAGCCTGCCTGAACAGTATCGCTGAGACGGAAAAAAGCATAGCAAAAAACGCATTCAACATGAAGACGCCCACGATACCAGGGGGATCATCGAAGGCAGGCCTCCAGATGATAAATGCGATCACCGGGACAAGCATTTGAGCAATGGCTGTTGCAAACAATGCCCTGGACATCGCGAGCGGTTGGAAGCGAGCAAGAACAGCACCGAGTATTCCGACAAACAACACCGCGAGATACAACGCATTGGCAGCGTTATCCTCCGACCCTATGATGCCGACGGCAAGATTCACCCAAACAAGCAGTAATCCTGCCACTACCGCTACGCCGACGGCAACCCGGTACGACAGACTGTCCGAAATCCTCGAGAGCAGTACGTACGTCAGACCGGTGCCGAAAATCAGCATTCCCATGACAACGAAATCGAACACACCCCAGTTCACTTCCGTGGTGAAGACCATAGCCACCAAGGGCACCATCAAAATGGATGCCGTTGTGAGTGCAACATGCCACATCTGACGTCGGATGCTGCGGCGGATGCGGTTCATGGTCTTCATTTCAAGATCAGCAGGCGCGTCCGATACAGGTGCGATATCGGTGGAATCCAATCTCCCTGCGCGAATCATCTGCGCAATTTCCGGATCGGTTCGCGCAAATCGTTCGACCAGAGCCCGGGAATCTTCGCTGGCGTCGCCGGAAATGTACGCCGGCAATAGATCAATGATGATATTTCGTGATATGGTTTCCATAATGTACCTCCTGTTGTATCATTGTTCCTTGAGCTCGCGATTCGCCCGCCATTCCGCAAGTTTCAGCCGCAGGCGATGCACCTTGACTTTGGCCGATGCCACCGAAATAGTAAGCACCTGTGCGATTTCACTATATGCCATACCGTCTGCACGTAGGAGGAGCGTGGATCTATCCTCTTCAGGAAACGTCTGGAGGTAGATCCGCAGCTCTTCTAATTCCATTTTTTGCATAATAACGTCTTCCACCTGGGGCCGCATATCCGGAAGTTCAGGCGGGAGTTCCCCATGCTTCTTCCGGCTCCGCAGCGACTCGTAGTACAGGTTCCTTGCGATGGTGAGCAGATATCCTTTGACCGTTACAGACACCAGCGGCGTTTTTCCGGTAAGCGCACGCGCAAATGTTTCGGCGGAAATTTCCTTCGCCTCTTCCGGATCTTTGCAGAGGAAAAGGGCGAAGCGGTAAATATCACCGGCGTAGCGGTTGTATATCTCGTGAAAATCGATCATACGCTGCCTTCCATAGACATACTATGAAGTTGCCTCGCAAAAGTTACAGACTTCGGAAAAACAAATAGACCTCCCTGTAGATTGATTCGAGACCGGATTCCACTGCTGCCAACGTCATCCTTGATGTCGAGCCCCAAGGGCGCCAGTCTCTGGCGGAATGTGGAAAGTGCTATGTGAAAGACTCGCGTAGCGCAGAGGGCGTAGCGCTTAGCGCAGACATCTCGAACGTACAACGCACGATGCCAGCGATATGCATGCGCTAAGCCCTCCGCTCTCTGCTCTCCGCTCCCCGCTCCACCACTACGCAAAAAGCCCCGCTTTCGCGGGGCTTTTCTTGCTATTCACGGACGGCGACTCAGAGGTCGTCGAAATTGAGGTCTTCGGGTTTGACTTCCAGGCTTTCGGCCGCGGGAGCGTTCATCAGGCCGTGGGAAGCGAGGTAGGCATCCACTACTTCCTGATCCTTGCCCTTGAGGTATTCGACCACGGAACACACAATTTTCTTGTTCTCCTTGTCGAACTCGATGACACGCAGGGGCAGAGTGTCGCCTTCGCGGAAGTTTTCCGGAATATTCTTCACCTGCTTGGTCGCGAGCTGTGAAGCGGGGACGAAACCATCCACACCAGCCGGGAGCTCGACGATCACGCCCTTCTCGATCAGGCGCACAATCTTGCCGTCGGCATCGGTGCCCACGGAATACATGGTCGCGAACTGCTCCCACGGATTGTCCTGCACCTGCTTGTGACCGAGGGAAATCCGGCGCTGATCGGTGTCGATGCCGAGAATGACGACGTCGATGCGGTCGCCCTTCTTGACGATTTCTCCCGGATGGCGGATTTTCTTCGTCCATGACAGATCGGAAATGTGCACGAGACCGTCCACGCCGGGTTCGAGTTCCACGAACACGCCGAAGTTGGTCAGGTTGCGCACGGTGCCATCATGCTGCGAACCGACGGGATACTTGGCAATGAGATTGGACCAGGGATCCGGCTCGAGTTGCTTCATACCAAGGGAGATTTTCTTGTCCTGTACATCCAGATTCAGGATCACTGCATCGACCATCTGGCCCATGCTGACGACCTGCGACGGATGCTTGATATGCTGCGTCCAGCTCATCTCGGAGATGTGAATGAGGCCTTCGATGCCCTTTTCGATCTCGATGAATGCACCGTAGTCGGCGAGCGACACAACCTTGCCGCGCACCTGCGTGCCGGAGGGGTATTTCTGGTCGATGTTTTCCCAGGGATGCGGCTGCAGCTGCTTCATACCGAGGGAAATGCGGCGCTTCTCTTCGTCGAAGTCGAGGACCACCACGTTGACGGTCTGATCGAGCTTGACGATTTCGGTCGGATGATTGACGCGGCCCCACGAGAGGTCGGTGATATGCACGAGGCCGTCCACGCCGCCCAGATCGATGAACACACCGAAATCGGCTATGGCCTTAACGATACCCTCGAGGATCTGGCCTTTTTCGAGGCTGTCGAGAATAGCCTTGCGCTGACCCGCGATTTGCTCTTCGATAATGGCCTTACGGCTGACGACGATGTTCTCGGCGGGTTGATTGATTTTCACGACGCGCACGTCCAGCGAACGGCCAAGGTAAGCGTCGAAATCGCGCACCGGACGGATGTCGATCTGTGAGCCGGGGAGGAACGCGTCCACGCCGAACAGATCCATGACGATACCACCCTTGATGCGGCGGATACAGCGGCCCTGAAGAATTTCGTCGTGGTCGTATGCTTTCTGAATACGCTCCCAGATGCGCACGAAATCGGCGCGCTTGCGGGAGAGCGTGATGTTTCCATCTTTGTTTTCCACTGATTCAAGGAACACCTCCACCTCTTCTCCGATCTTGAGTTCGGAAGCGTTGGCGAATTCGTCGATGTCCACGATACCCTCGGACTTGAAGCCGATATCGATCGTGACATAGTCCTTGTTCATGTGGATGATTCTCCCCGTTATGATCTCACCCTGTTTGAGCGTGTTCAGAGTGTTTTCATACATGGCACGAAACTGGTCAAATTCCTGCGCGCCGTACTCTTTCTTCTCGATAATCGTGCCGACGGTTCTGACGACGACGTCGTCCTTCTGGGTGAGGTCCGCGGGTGCGGACGGGGTCAGTTCTTCAGACATGAAGTCTCCTGTGTTGAACATCACTTCCCGGCGTTGCCTGGCGGAGCCACCGAACCGCGAGGCACAGACCTGAAGCGTGAATTATGTTGTTTGTGGTGTGGTGATTGGGTTATTGGTGGCCATGGTGTCGAGATGCTCCGCCCCGCGCGGGGCGAAATGCTGTTCAATGTAATCCTTGACCTGATTCATGAGCCAATGCGGCGTGCTCGTCGCACCGCTGATGCCGACATGCGCAGCACCTGCGAGCCAAGCGGGATCGAGCTCTGCTGCGTCTTCAATGAACCAGGTATTCGGGTTGGCATCGCGGCAGATATCGAACAGCACTTTGCCGTTCGAACTTTTTCTGCCAGCGACGAAAATCATGACATCCTGCTTCTGCGCGTATTCGCGCAATTTTTTCTCGCGTCCGGAAACCTGCCCGCAGATGGTGTCCTTCGCGTGGAAGTCGGTTGCGATTTCCTCCATGCTGCCGACCTGAAACTCCGTGATGCGTTCCTGCAGGTATGCGCGGATGTCCTGAAACACATTTTTGTCCATCGTCGTCTGCGAGAACAGCACCGTGCTCCGGCGCAGGTCCACGACATCGCGCGCTTCGTCAAGGGTTTTAATGACGAGGCACTCGTCGTTGCAGACACCACGAAGACCGATGACTTCCGCGTGGTCGCGCTTGCCGAAAATCACCACCTGCCAGCCGTCGTCGTAGTATTTACGCACGCGCTCCTGCAGTTTGGTGACAATGGGACAGGTGGCGTCCACGAGATGAATGCCCCGCTCGCGCGCCTTGCGGTACGTTGCCGCGGGTTCGCCATGTGCGCGAATCAGCACCTTGGTTCCGTCCGGCAGCGTGTCGAGTTGCGTATGGTCGATGGTCGTCATCCCGAGTTGGTCGAGGCGTTCGATTTCCTTCGGGTTGTGTATGATGTCGCCCAGCGATACCAGGCGGCTGCCGTCGCGCAGTTCGGCTTCGGCGATGTCCACCGTGCGGACAACACCCCAGCAGAAGCCGGCGGTGGGATCGATGGTCACGTTCATTCCTGCGTTCCTTTCATGAATTGGTCCAGTCGCTTCTGTACCAAACCAAGAATCATCGTGACTTGTTCATCGATGGAGGTGTTGGTTGTTTCGACCTCGATCGCGTCCTTTGCTTTTCGCAACGGCGAGTGTTCGCGCAGTGCGTCGTTGCGATCGCGCTCTTCAATTTCGCGCGCAATGGTGGCAAGATCGGCGGTGAGGCCCTTTTCTTCGAGTTGCAGCTTGCGGCGCAGGGCACGTGTCTGCGCATCCGCCACGAGATAAATTTTGCACGGGGAGTCCGGAAACACCACCGTACCGATATCACGGCCTTCCAATATCGCACCAGTCGGTCCCTCGGCCGCACGGCGCTGCAGTGTGACCATGGTTTCGCGCACACAGGGGATTCGGCTGATATCGCTGGCGGCTTTCGACATCTCCTGCGTGCGGATATGCGATTCCACATCTTCACCGTTCAGCAAGGTGCGCTGCATGCCGTCGATAAGCTCGAGACGAATATTGACCTCCGGCAGCAGCGCGCACACTTCCTCCATATCATCCAGGGCAATGCCGCGTCGCAACGCCAACAGGGCAACAGCGCGATACATGGCTCCGGTATCGATATAGATAAAGCCGAGCAGCTTCGCCAGCGCCTTGGCTGTGGTGGTCTTGCCCGACCCCGCGGGGCCGTCAATGGCGACTATGAACGATGTGGATTTCCGCACAAAAGTCATAAGACAGGAAAAATAATGAACTTACGGTTACGGAGCAACCAGAATTCTTTGTGCTTGATAAATGGGAAATGGGAAGCGGGAGATGGGAAAGGGTGAAGAGTGAAGAGCCCGAGGGGCAACACTTCCTTTAACCACGGACTTCAGCCCGGGGCTGCACACGCCAGCCACGACCTCCCGAACCCGGAGGGCGACACGTGAAGGGGTGAGGAGTGAAGGATAAAGAGTGAGGAGAGAATCACGTGAAATTGTATATCGATGAGCCACAACGAAAGCGAGTATTATTCGTTGCACCACCGTCCGGCTCGCATGGCCGTGCGCTCCGCTCTCAGCGCTCCGCTTCCTGCACCAGCGCATGGCTCGCATGGCTGTGCTCTCTGCTCTCGGCGCTTCGCTTCCTGCACCACCGTCCGGTTCGCATGGCCGTGCGCTCCGCTCTCGGCGCTCCGCTTACTGCACCAGCGTCCGGCTCGCATGGCCGTGCGCTCCGCTCTCGGCGCTCCACTTCCTGCACCAGCGTCCGGCTCGCATGGCCGTGCTCTCCGCTCTCGGCGCTCCGCTTCCTGCACCAGCGTCCGGCTCGCATGGCCGTGCTCTCTGCTCTCGGCGCTCCGCTTCCTGCACCAGCGTCCGGCTCGCATGGCCGTGCTCTCCGCTCTCGGCGCTCCGCTTCCTGCACCAGCGTCCGGCTCGCATTGCCGTGCTCTCCGCTCTCAGCGCTCCGCTTCCTGCACCAGTGTCCGGCTCGCATGGCCGTGCTCTCCGCTCTCGGGTCGTCACTCATCGGAGCTGGAGCAACCGCGCGTCCCCGCCGTGCTGATCTATGAGGCGCAGGATATAGCTGCCCGCTGGCAGTCCGGTCAGGTGCAACGTGGTGATGCGTCGGCCCGACGCGCCACCAGGGACCGCATAGCTGCGGACGCATCTCCCGAGTACATCGTACAACTGCAGCACCGCCTCGGTACTGCTGCCCTCCAATCGCACGTGCACGATACCGCTGGCGGGCTGCGGCCAGACATCGAGCAACCGGAGCTGTGTGGCGTGTGCGCGAAGCCCCTCCATGCCCGTACCGATGTTGATGGTGCGGAACAACCAGGGCTCGCTCCAGAGGCTTGTGCCACGGGCGGTAGTGACCGCCATGCGCCAGTAATACGAGGTGAAGCTGGACAAACCACGAAGCTGCAACCCTGCCCCATTGATCAACGTGTCGCGAAGAATTGTCGTAAACTGATTGCTTCGCGAAAGTTGGAGCCGGTAAATGCGTGCTCCGGCCACCGGATACCATTGTAGCACCGGCGAGAGGGACACATCCGGGTAACCGTTAAGCGGGGCAAGGTGACGTGGCGGCGACGGTGCGGTGCTGAATTTTGACGTAGCGCTCCACTGTCCGAAGGCTGTTGAACCCTCATTGCCCCCGCGGACTCTCCAGAAATAATCCCCTTCCGGCGCGAAACCACTGAAGCCATTTGTCTTACCGGTCAGACCCATTTCCTCGCCGAACAGCCGCGAGAAATTCGGGAATTCCGATACCTGAATGTGCCAGGTAGCGGCTGTATCCGATGCTGTCCACGTAAACTGCACGTTCGATCCCATACTCAACGCTCCATCGAACGGCAGGACCAATGTCGGCGTCCCGAAAATGGAGGCACCGGTGGTGAAGAACCATACCGTGGACCACTCGCTATAGCCCACGCCCAGCTTCGCGCGTACCCGCCAATAATAGGTGGTCGTCACGGCGAGCTCGGGCGATGTGAAGGTGGTCCCGTTCAGGTCGTTTCTTTCGAAGGTCAGAAAGCCGAAACCCACATCATTGCTCACCTGCAGATGATACGCCACCGCTCCGAAGAACGGTCGCCAGATAAAATTCGGCCGGGTCGAAGATGCATCGGACGCGTTGCTCGGCGCGAACAACGTCGGACGTGTGAGCGATTCGCTGATACTGAACACGCGTGGTGAAATACTTTCGAGTGTACTGTCGTAGGTATCGCGGATACGAATTCGTGCGATGTCGGTTGGTTCCACCGGCACCAACCAGGTAAAGGCCGCCTGCGCAGCCGGCTGATTGACAGCGACTGTGCGCCAAAGCACGCCGTTATCCGTCGTGTAATCGATATCCACGCGTTCAATACCGGCGCTCTCCCACCGTATCGTTTCATGTGACGCAATCTCCCAGAACTCGCCGCCCACGGGAGCGCGCAGCTCCAGCCGTGGGACAGGAATGATGGAGAACACCGCATCGCTGACGTCGAACAGTGAGGGGTCACCCACAGCGCTGATGCGAATCCTGCAGGCATCGGATTCCAGTGCAGGAATGTGCCACGAAGCGCTGCCGTCCGTGGCCGGGACTGCCAGGAGCTGTATCCAATCGCCTCCATTGTTCGTGGAATAGGCAATTTCCACGCTGTCCACCGCCGCGCTCTGCCAATGAATAAACTGCGTGCTCCCCTCCTGCCAGCGTTCGCCCCCATTCGGGCTCAGGACGGTTATCGCGGGAATCGGTGTGATGCTGAACACGGCTGGCGATACGCCGGTGACCGGCGGCTGTTGCGCGCCGCTGAGACGCATGAGGCAGGAATCGGACGGTGTCACCGGAATGGACCATAGCCAGGATCCGGCACGGGCATCGATTCCGGACGTCACCGGAAGCCAATCCCGACCGTTATTGACGGAATACGAGATTTGTACATCCTCAACAGCAATCACTCGCCAGCGAAGCTCCTGGACACTCGACACCTGCCACCGTTCACCTCCGGCTGGCGAGAGTATGGTGATCTGCGGAGTCTCGTACACCGTGAAGAACGCGGACGAAGTATCGGCGCGCCAGCCATCCGAATGGCTGATACGCACAAGGCAGCGGGTGGATGTGAGGGCGGGAATGACCCACGGAAAACTTCCACCAGGCGAGGGATAACGCATGGCAAGTGCTTCCCATGTCCCCCCACCATCGGAAGTCCAATGAATATCCACAAAAGCCGGAGCTTCTCCGCGCCATCGCACCAGCAGGGTGTCGCCGCTTCTCCACTCCTCGCCACCGACCGGCGACAGTATCTCGAGCCCGGTGCGGACATGCAGGGCAAGACTGGCCTGCCGCGCGATGCCACAACCTCCGGCGCGTGCGTCGAGATCGGCATCTATGATGTGCGTGCCCGGTGTTTGCGGGACGTACAACCCGCTGAACACTCCGTCGTTTGCGAGCGTATCGGGCGAGAGTCCATCGTCCCGCAGCACAACCGCCCAACCGACACCAAGACTGTCTGTTGCGAGGCAGCGAATCCGGACACTGTCGGGGGCCGGGACAGCGGTGCCGTACACGTTGACCCGCAATGAAATCGTGTCGCCCGTGAGCGCCTGCGACGCGGAGGCGCGGAGATCTATTTCAACGCCCCCCGTCCGTGAGAAAGCCAACATGCAGCGGTCGGGCAAGGCCATCTGGCCATCGAGTTCCAGCGTCCATGTACCGCTCAGCGGCCGCACGATGGTGAGTGACATCGTTGCCAAGGCGGGATCCTGATGCAGGAGGATGGTTGAGTCGTTTGCATCGAACGCGGTGAGTACGGTGGCGTCCGGCGCGAAAAGCCGGAAGGCCGGCGCCACGCGGCCCGCATGATTGATCAGAAAACTGAGCTGTTCGGTGAGACAGTCCGTCGCGAACTCCAGCGCTCCGCGGGTGATTCCGTGCAATCCGGCCGGTCGCTGCAGCATGCGCGCCGTTTGCGGCGTGAGCCGAAGATCGCTCACCGTGGCACGCGACCAATGCATGTGTAAATCTCCGCTCAGGGACTGTACATCGAAACGGCGACCCAAATCGTCCGTGGTGGCGAGAACGGGATCGGCCAGGAAGGTCTCCGTCGGCTGCGGGATCTGCCATCCGAACCCCTCATGCGTAATGGGTTGCTGCAGCAGCGGATGCACCGCACCGGAACGTGAGACAGGGAGAAGAGCGGTAAACGTTTGTCGCAGAGCAGCGTGAATACCGGAGGCCGGAGGAAGCTGTGGGGTATAGAGGTACAGGCCAGCATCAGAATACATCGCTTCGTTTCGCACCGGCTCAAGCACGAGACGCGGGATACCCTGCACCGCGAGTCGCATGCGCCATGCCTCCGCGGGATGGAAAGGTGTATCGTCCGCGGAGGTCAACCGTAAAAGCGGTACACCTCTGTCCGCGCGAAGTGTCGTAATCGACGGCTGTTGATATTCCGGCTGTGCGAAGCGCATGCTGTCCGGCGGATGCAAAAGTAAAAATTGGCCGGTGAGAGCGGTGAGAGCGGTATCACTTGCGAGAAATGCCGCTGTGATGTGCGGCAGCAAAGCAGGATTGCTATGCGGATTGCCTAGCTCGTCCGCCGCTGTTGAACGCAGCATGGAGGCGGAGAATCCGGCGAGCACCGCATTCCACACTGTTGGTCTGTCGAGCATCGCCGAGGATACGGCGACCTCGTAATCGTCATGGTTCTGCGCTTCATCCGGCGGAAACGGCGTGGGGAGCGTTGGTCTGCTTCCCGCGATCGAGAGCAGGCGAACACCTGCTGGGAGCGTACGGTCCGCCAGTTTCATCAACGCTGTCGCTCCCGGGGTCAGTTCGCGCAAGGCGGGTGCATAGGCATCCATGAAACCCGGCAGGAGCTGCGGATTGCCGTACGCGAGACCCGCGCGCAGCTCTCCCGCATGGGGAACGCCCAGAAAAACACCGGCGTGCAGGTCGCCTCGAAACGCGACAGTATCCGTCGGCACCGCAAAAGAAAGATATCCGCGTGCGCTTCCCTGTAAATATGCGCGCAGCACCAATCCGCCCATGCCCTGCGCCACCACCGCCGCCATCGCTGTATCGTACTCGGTAAACAGCAGTTGAAGATCTCGTGCAAAAAGATAGCCGCTTTCTTCCCAGGATTGGTCCGGTGGGTACACGTACTGCCAGACATCATAGCGGTCGTCCCAAGCCCTGTCGCGTTGCTGGACTCTGCCCGGGAGACTGGTCCAGACGTAGTCTTGTTTTCCGCCGAATTCCGGCTGTGAAAAATCGGATACCGAGAGTACGCTCCCATCTCCTCCCCATGCCGCATCCCGCTGGCCAAGGCCGTGTACAAACACCAGCGGCATTCGATCGGAGCGAATATTATCGAGTCGATAACTCGCGTTGGCCGGTGCCGCGCTGTCCAACACGGCTGGAGGTAGGAGCATGCTGACCTGATACAACGGACCCGAAAGCGGATCTCCTCCCTGCACGAACGGCAGTGCGGGTTTTCCGGGAAGCCACGGGAAACGCACGGCGGCAGGGAACTTCCAACCCGTGAGCAATGGCTGCTCCACGGGATGGTCGTGATATGCGACGAGATCCCGATGGACGACAACTATCGCCTCCTTGCGCCGCTGCGCTGCCAGATCCTTGAGGGGATAATGGAAGCCGGTCTTTCCGATGACGGCACCGGCCGTATTCAGGATATATAGATCGGTAATATTCTGCGTCATCATCGGGATGAACTTCGCCTTGTAGAACGTGGCGAATCCGTTGCTATCGAGGCGGATACGGATGGAAATCGGGGAGAAAGGCATGGGGATTCCGCTTCCGGCATAGCCCCAGAGCTCCACTGCCGCCGCGACAGGCCCCCATTGATCCACCACGCGAATGCGAACGGCTATCTCGCTCTCCTCGACGGGGGCCACGTTCACGAACGCCGTGCGCCGCAGCGTGTCATACGTCGCGCTGTCCGCCACGATGAGCGTCACGGTATAGAGACCCGACACCTCGTACGTGAACCGGGGATTTTTCTCATCCGAATCGGTTACGCCGTCACCGTCCAGATCCCAGGCCCGGAAAATGACGGAGTCCTGCGGTGTGGACAGATCGAAAAACTGCACGGACAGCGGTGCAGCTCCGGAGTCCACATCCACGGAGAAATCCGCGTTGACCTGGCCATGTCCCTGCACGGACAGGAGACAGATCGCCGTGATGAGAAACACGATGAAAGCGAGAAAGCGGCGCAGGCGCCGTCCGGAGTGAGAACGTCGGATCATGGCCGGTCTCCGGTTGTTCTTGGCGGGTAATTTCTTACGAAATGGCGATTTACACCATTCGCCTGAAGTTACGGTTTATCGGTATTTGTTGCAAGAGATGCGAGGTTGTTGAGCGTGGCGCGCTCATCCGCATATATCAGGTTATTTTGTGGGTTTTCACGAAAAGGTGAGAAGGTCAAAGGGTAAAAGGGTGAAAGGGTAACAAATTCTTACCTTTTCACCTTTTTTCCTTTTCACCTTTTTACCAGCGCCCGTTTGGACCTACGGAGTAAGCAGATTTCGGAAATCGTACGTCACACACCGTCAGTCCTTTATCACGGCGACTTTGGCAACACCCGCCTGTTTGCCGTTCGCGGCTGCGGCCACGACGAAGTACATCCCCGAGGCGGCAGCTTCCCCGGTCAGAGTCCGTCCGTCCCAGAATCCGATCCTTCCGCCGGGAGAGGGCACCTCCGCGACGAGATCCCCGGAGACACTGAGAATTTTGATGATGGACCCCTCAACCAGACCGTCGATACTGAGTTGCCCGTCCACCGCCGGACGGAAGGGATTAGGCGCCACAGTGACGTCTCCGAATGTCACCACAGGTTCAACGTACGGCGTTGCAAGGCTCGACAATCCACGCCGCGTCGCGATATAGGCAACACCGGTCTGAGGATGCACCAGTATGTTGATGATGTCGTTGTCGAGGAGCGGACTGTTATCGGTGTTGTACTGCGCCAGGATCTCGCTCCCATCGGGTGTAAGCACAAACACGCCATCCTTGGTACCGAGCCATTTGTTGTTGACGGGATCGATGGCGATGGCGGAAATATACAAGCCCTCGATATTGCAACGGGTATTGAAACAGGTTTTCGAGACCCTGTCGTTCACTCTGGGATTGAAGATTGTTCGCAGACCGCGATCGGTACCAATCCAGACATCGCCAAGCATATCCACCGCGACGGACGTCACCTCATTCTCCGCGTTGATGCCGCTGGCGTCATTCGCGTTGAAGCGGGTCCAGGTGTCGTCGGAGGTAGTGGCGAGCGTTCCTTTGTCGTCGAACACCAGCAGGCCGCGGAAGTTCGAGGTATTCATCATAATCCACTTGCGGCCGGATTGATCGACGGCAAGTCCGGAAACAATCGTCCCTTTTGGCAGCGAGGGATCGCTGTAGAAACGCCAGCTTCCGTCAGGGGTCCTGCACCCGAGCAGTCCCCCACCGCTGCGGAAGTGCAGACTCCAGACATTCCCCCTGTTGTCCCGCTTGATTCCTTCCACGGCGGGGAACAAGGGATTGTCGTCCAGTCCTGGAAAATCGGGCACCGTACCGACAGTGTGATTCACGAACGTTCCGTCTGCTTTGCGCTCAAGCACTCCCCCGCCGCGCGTGGCAAACCAGACGGATCCGTCCGGACCGTCGGTGAGGTCCATCACGGTGTTCGAAGAAATCTGGCTGACGGATTTGCTGTCGTAATTCATCCAGCGTGTCCCGTCATACGCATAGATACCCTTGTCCGAAAGTCCGGATGCAGCCCAGAGCACACCGAAATCATCCACTGTGAGAGCTTTGAAAAAATTTGACGCCGGGCCATCGGGACGCGCAAAGCTCCATGCGTTCCCCTGCACATGTATGCTGATTCCATCCGTGGATGCGACAACGATATCGCTGCCATTCGAGGCGAGGTCCGTAAATCGCGGATTTACGGGATACGAGCCGTTGTCCAGTCGATCTCCTACCTGAATGGCATTCCCCCCGGAGTCTACACGAAACACGGCCACTTCTGTCACGAGATACAGATCGACACCATGCACGCGAATGCGACGGTGTGCGCCGGCTCCGAGAGCGCCGACATGCAGCGCGAAGGCGCCGCTCTCGAAGCGGAGAATTGCCGCAGCGGTGGTTGCGTGCAGAGCGTCGTTGCGGATGGCGAGCGAGTGCACCTCCGGCGAGCCGCCCCCGGGAAACGAGGTATAGGACGTCCAATTCGTCGGATCCTTCAGATTCGGATGGCGAAGGTCCGCCGCAGCGATGCCATGCTCCGTAGCGACCCAGATGTCATTGCCCAGAACAAGGACATCGTTGACGCGACCCTGCGACGGCAAATTCCCGAACTTGGTATAGGTATCGCCAAATTCCCTGCGATCAGGATCGTACACCGTCAAACCGAATTCCGTGCCGACGTACAGCTTCCCTGCATGCTCGTAGAGACAGGTGATTCCCCTGCGTTGGAATTGCGTCGCACGCACAATGTCCGAGACCTCGCTCCATTCTCCGCCGCTGCTTCTGATGTTCAGAAATCCGGTGCTTGCCCCGGCGACAAGGCGGCCGTCCGGGAGCGTCGTCACCGCGGTGTAGTCTATGTCCGACAGTCCGTCCACATTGGTAAAGCGTGTGAAATCCGTTCCGACGCTGACGAAAACGCCACCGCTGGTTGCGGCGATGACACGACCGTTGGACACGGCGATGTCGCGGACGTTTTTCATGTCGGTGAGTGTGCGCCAGGTACCCGTTTGCGCCACAGCCGCGACCGCAAACAGCGTAAGCCCGGTGAAGATGTGGAGCAATCGGTGGAGTGTCACGAGCGACCACCTTCGTCAATGATTCCGAAGAGGTTGAGCATTTCCATGGCGGTGAGAGCGGCGTCCCAGCCCTTGTTTCCATGTTTGAGTCCGGCGCGCTCGAGCGCCTGTCCGGTGCTCTCCGTTGTCAGTACACCGAAAGCGATGGGTACACCGCTGTCCATGGAGAGATTGGCGATACCCTTGGTGACTTCCGCGGCGATGTAGTCGAAATGGGGGGTTTCACCTCGGATAACCGCACCGATGCAAATCACGGCATCGAAGCGACCTGCCGCGACAACACGTTTGGCAACCAGCGGGAGTTCGAAAGATCCCGGGCAGAGAAACACTTCATACTGCCGGGCTTCCGCGCCATGCCGTTGCAGACAATCGATGGCGCCTTCCACAAGTCGTCGGGTAATGACATCGTTGAAACGACTCGCGATGATGGCGAAGCGGTGAGATCCGGCTTTCAGATCTCCCTGAATGGGGGTGTACATAAACTTCCTCGATGTTATTGTATGAACAGCCGGCGCTTCATCGCCTGCACGGTATCCTGTGAAACGGTATACGTCCCGAAGTTGGGATAGTCGTTGCGTTTGCCTCCGTGGAAATCCGATCCCCCGCTCTCCAGCAGAAAATACTCTGATGCTATTCCGCGGTAGAACCGGACCCGATGCATGTCATGCGCGGGGTGCACCACTTCAACACCGTCGATGCCGGCATGAATCAAATACGAAAGGTCGTGCTCGCTCACGTACCAGCCGGGGTGTGCAAGGATGGATACTCCGCCGGCATTGGCTATGATCTCCACCGCATCCTCGGGCGAAATTTTGTATTTCGGCTCAAACGCCGGGCCGGATTCTCCTATATAGCTCTCGAAAGCCTCGGCGTAATCCTTGGTCAATCCTTCGTCCAGCATCGCCGCGGCAATATGCGGGCGACCCACAGCGCCCTGGCCGGCATGTTCGAGCACGATATCGAAATCGAGCGGGAGATCCAGATTGTTGAGTTTACGCACGATACGCTCGGCCCGGATAAATCGCTCGCGCTTGAGAAAGGAAAGCGTTTCGCGGAATTCCTTGTTTGAGGGATCGAACATATAGCCCAGGATGTGAATGTCCTTCGTTCCAAGAGTGGAACTTAACTCTACGCCGGGAATGATTTCAATCCCAAAATCTCCCGCCACTCCCAGCGCTTCCTCGATGCCGTCGATGTTGTCATGATCCGTGATGCTGAGTGTGCCGATGCCAACCTCATGAGCACGCAATACCAGCTCGCGCGGCGAAAGCGCCCCGTCGGAGTAGTAGGTGTGCGTATGCAGATCGACTTTCCCGGTCATAATTTCTGCCTGAAGTTGTGGAATGGAATTCGCGGAACACTCTACCGGCACCCTCAATCCCCGAAAATACGGAGAATGAAGTACCCCAACCCGAGTTGCATCAGGGCAAGCGACAGACCTGCATAAATATCGTATTTTTTCGCGTCAGATAACAACGCTTCATCCCGGCTCCTGAGGTACGCATCATATCGTCCGTCGGCATACTGCTTGAACATCACAGCGGCGACACCCGCTGCGAGTGTCGCTCCGGCAGGAAGAACAATGTCCATGCCGGGCATACGCAGCGGCTCATCCACGAGAGCGAAACCGGCCGGACGTTCGCCCGATGCAACGGGCAGGACGACAAGTAATGCTCCCTCGTGTGCGTTGCCCGTGCGCACAATCTGAGACAGATAGCCAGGCTTCCGTACCGAAAGAGCTGCGGTGTCCACCGGGAGATCGACCGGTGTGTAACCGATAAATTCCTCACCGCGATACACCGCGGCACCATAGGGCACACTGCGGATCTGTAGTGTGCGGGTGAATCGAACATGCATCACCCCCAAATGCGCCGGAAGAGGATCGGGACCGAGAGCGCTGCGTTGCGCATTCCATGCCGCGCGTTCAGGGTAATACAGCACCAGATGTGCGGCATCACTCCTGAGAACACGAAGTGGCGTCCTGCCCATGAGACTATCTCCGGCGTACACTTCGGCTCCCTGCGGATCGCTCTCGATACTGACGAAGGGCGATTCGCGGGGTTCGATATCCTGTGCTGTTACTCGCCCTGTGCCGCCGATGAGAATGATCAACAGCAGTGTGCAGAGGCATTTAATCAACTGCATTCCCGGCTCCTTTCTCCATCTGCCTGCCAAACAAGGATGCATTTCCTTCTTCATCCACAACAAGCACGCCATGGACCGTGAGCAAGGGACGAACACTGCTTCGAAGCTTCATTGCCGCGAGAAGCACTGTTTCATCCGAGCCATCCCCCAGGGCGTGTACGCGCCCGTCGCGCGCGAGCAGCAGAAGACCTCCGCTCGCAGGTACGGGGGTGGCACCCGGGAGACGACCCGTACGTACCCGTCGAAGCTCGCGGCCATCCAGAGCATCCACCCATACGATATCACCACCGGACAGGGCTACAACAATTCCATGTTTCGTCATGAGAGGTGAGACGTGCACGGGTTCATTGAATTTCCGGATAAAGCGCACCGTCCCGCTTTGCGCTTCTGCCGCGATCAGCGTCCCGTTTCTGGTCACCGCACAGACGACGCCGTCATCTGCGGCCGGGGCGACGAGTATGGCTTCGCCGCTTGCCTGCGTCCAGCGCACGGCGCCGCTCACCGCAGAGAGTGCGGAAAGATCCCCGTTTGCCCCGCAGACAAAGAGAAGACTATCCTCTGCGACGAGCCCCGCACTGAAAGCGCCGGACAGCCGGCGGGTCCATTTGGGAATCGAATCATGCAATCCGAAACACATCACAGTACCGCCTCGGCTCACAAGAAACAGATTGTCTCCGCTGACACAGACAGATGCGTCGCTCGCTTCTATATCTGCCGACCAAAGCAGTGAGGCGTCATCGAGACTGTGGCATTGCAGCGTGGATTGTTCCGCCAATGCAATGAGATAGAGCCTGTTTGAAACCGCTACCGGTGCTGCATGAACATACCCCTGCGCGTTGATTCGTCCCTTCTGCTCTCCGCTCGGTATATCCACCACATCGATGATGCCGGTGATCGAAGAAAGCAGCGCATAGTCCTGAACAAGCAGGATTTCGTTGCGTCCCGCGTAGCCGTCAAGGGAATGCTCCCACCTGAGATGCAGCGGCGCATCAGGCAGCGTGATGTCGCTGTGGTGTTGCGCCGGTCCGGCTTGGCCGTTTATAGGCGAATCAAGATCACTCGCGCTGCCGCAAGCGGAAAAAAACATGGCACAGATCATGAGCGGGAGGAGTCGCATCAGAAATCCCATCCGAAGAAAAACTGATGAAACATGTCCGGTTGAATCCTGCTGAAATTATCCTCGATGCGCTTTCCGAAATCGTAACGTAGCACCAGCACACCGAACAGGCTGAAGCGCAGGCCCGCACCGAAGCTCCCGAGGGAGGCACCGTAATCGTCATCCCAACTGTTCCCCGCATCGACGAATACGGCGCCGCGCAGGATGCCAAGATTGATTGCCCCGAAGGGAAAATCAAAACCGACGCGATCAAGCAAGGGGAAGCGCAACTCCGTGCTGGTAAGCCAGCGCTTGGTCCCCCGAATGGACCAGCGCGGCCAGCCACGCAAATCCCAACTGCCGCCGAGAAAATACCTGCGCGCTTCCTTGCCGTGGTTGTACAGAAACTCGAAGCGGGTAGCAACGGCGGAGCGCAGTCCTATGCGGAAGTACCTGCGGTAATCGAACATCGCCGAGTAGTAGTTGACGTTCGAATAGCGGATATCCGTGGTGTACGATAAGGTCACGTTGAAGCGGTTGCCGTCTATCGGACCGGTCCAGTAGTACAGCGCGTTGTCTTTGACGTACGATATCGAATTCGTCAATAACAGCGCTTTGCGCTGTCGCACCTGGGCGAGGGCTTCCTTGTCCGAGCTGCTGAAGCTCACCGCTCCCTCAATACGCTGAAACTTGGACAGCGGATATGCGGCGGCGAAATATCCTCCAAACGCCCGCTCGTTGAAGTACAGATCCGGATCGAGCAAATCGTAGCGCCGCCCGCTGTAATGGAAGATGCCGTAGCTGTAGGGATACTTCTGGCCCACCGACACGCGCGAGACCGCTACATTGAAGCTGCTCAGCAACTCGCTCGACGTTTGCGCGGTGTTGGACACAAGAAAATAATACCGGTCGTCCCCCAACATGTCGCTGATGCTCAGCGCGGCTCCCCCAAGCGTACCGAACACCGGATCGGTGGATATCGCGCTTTGCGCTATGTCGAGCTGATACGTCTTATCGTAACGCAGAGAAGTCGCTTCCTCTGCTCCCGCGTATTCCTGCACCAACCAACCGGACCGAGGCCGGAAGGGACGCATTCCCGTGCTCTCAGGGAGAGAGTCGGTCCGCTTCGCAACCTGTTCGATGGTGTTGATGGTAAAGGAAAACCGATCAAAGGCCGAAAACAACAGCGATCCGGTCGGGGTCCACACCGGATCGAAGGCTGATGTGGTAAAGCGCGACACCTGCTTGACTGGCGGCAACCATCCCGGCTCGAGGTTGAACGGAATCACCTGCAAATTGAATGTACCATCCCGATCGCTGGTACAGGCGATGGAGCGCCCGTCGGGCGACCAGGATGGCGACAGAAAGTTGCAGCTGTCCTGTGTCACCGCCCGGATGCGACTGGTCTCCACATCAAGAGCATACAAATTGTACAGGCCGTTTTCACCCCAGGCACCGCGATCGGATGCGAAAACCAGCGTGGCACCGTCCGGAGACCAGGCGGGATCGCGGTCATCGTAAAAATCGGCAGTCCGGCGATCCAGCGTCCGATCAACCAGATCGGCGATGTACAAATCCTGTTCTCCCGCCAGGTTCAGCGCCGAAAACGCGATGCGCTGATTGTCAGGCGACCAACTCGGCGATCCGATCATTACGAGACCCTCGAATGCGAGCGTCTTTGTCAAGCGTCTCGCCGGCACATCGTAGAGGTGCAGCACATCACTCTCCCCGCTTTTCGTGACGAAGGCCAGCATCCCGTCGCTGTTCACCGCCATGCGTGGACCGAACAGGTGAAAGGCCTCGAAGCGGTCCGTTTTTTCGCCCTGGATCAGCCGCTCACTGCGTCCGGAAGCAAAGGTGCGGAAATACACCCCCGCGTAGCCGTCGTTATTCGCGATGTAGAGCACACCCGCTGAATCTCCCTGCGCGTAGTACACCGGCTTGGCATTGAAACCCTCGGGCACCACAGGCGTACTGGCGTCGGAAGGACTGTCATTGTCCGCCACCAGAGGATAGTATTTTTTTTTCAGCCAACGGACCCACTCTTTGTCGAATTCTTCGTACGTCTTGCCGAGTGTGTACTTCATTACCTGGCTGAATTCCTCCGCCACCCAGAAATTCTCGATGAGCTGAATGATTTTCTCTTCACCATATTCTGCCGCGATGAATTCGAGCGCGGACTGACCCTCCTTGTACATGAGGAAGCTCCCGCTGATCATCCAGATTGTGGACAGTGGCGCGAAGTATCCATTGAGCACCGCATCGCGCAGCATCATCTCGGCCTGGCTGTCCCATTTGGTGGAATAGTACTCGGCCAGTCCCTCCACGAACCAGAGCGGCAGATAACGGTCCATGCGCATACCGCGGCTCCGGAGCGTCATCTCCAGCTTGTTGTGCATGAACACGTGTACGAGCTCATGATTGATGACGTGACGGAATTGCTCCAGCGATCCGTTGCTCGGGATGACTACGCGGCCTTTGAGAAACTCGAAAAAGCCGCCTACCCCATCCGGAATGAACCCGGGTGTGACATTGGTCTGTTGAAAATGAATGGGCGAGCTGTAGAAAATCAGCGGAATGCGGTGCAGCAGGGTGAAATTGAACTGCCCTTCGAGACGGCGGAAACTTTCCTCCGCCATGGTTGCTCCCATCGCCGCGAGACGGGCCATTTCGGGGTAGTAGTAAATATCGAAATGCTCGGTTTTCAGAACACGCCAGTCAAAATCCGTATGCGCGATTTTATTTCGCCCGAACGGAAGGAACTGGGCGTCCGTCGTCCCCGGCCACGCCACAGTCGCTGCGAGGAGCAGGGCAAGGAGTATGCAGAACCGGTGTTGGGCGGACACTTGCCCGGCGACCGTCGAGAGGACGCGATGTGGGGTCTGTCTACACATACTGCCGGAGTTCCGAAATTCCGTCGTTGGCTATTGCGACTTGAGCGCGTTTTTCAGGTGATTGATGTTGCGAATGGGGAAGGGATCCACGCCGCTGCCCACAGCAAGGTAGAAGCTAACCCAGTCACCTAGCAGGATCAAGCCAAAAACGCGTGACAGTTCATTTTCTTCGGTCGCGTGCACTTCAATGACATTTGCAGCGAGCGGCCGCACAATATCCAGCGTAATTGCCAGACGTTTTCGCAGCGGCGCCGGATCGGCGAGATCATGCAAGGCGACGACGGAGATCCTTTTCAGCACATCGGGCAGTTGCTCCCACCCCACAATTTCGTTGTGATTCATTTCCGGAAGTACGTTGCTATACGCGAGCACTTTGGCATTCTCCTCGATCTGGCAACGCCAGCGTGTGAGTATGGCATCCATGAACGCCTGGCCACCGTACAGCACCGGAATCGTGCCGCGCAGGCGCTCCGCGATTCGCACGGCGGGATTCTCTTCATTCGTGTAGTCTGCAAGATCTTTCGTGGCAGCTTCCACATCCATCAGCAAGGCACGCAAGGCGGATTGCCCGAGGTCGAACACATCACAGCGGGCCGCGATCACCAGCAGCGAAAAAAAGAGATACCCCAGTGCGCAACGCGGCGCCAAACCGCCGGGCACGATGGCCACCGGAACGCCATCGCGTTCCGCGCGCTCCAGCAACTCGCCGCCCGAGGTCACCACGATACGCGCGGCACCGCGGACGCCCGCTTCATCATAGGCGGAGAGGGACTCTTCGGTACCACCGGAGTAGCTCAGCACCACCACCAGCGTTCCGTGATCGACCCATGCAGGTAAGCCGTAGTCGCGGTTGACGAGAATGGGAACGGGGCTTTTCGATGCGGCGAACACCCGAAAAATATCACCACCGATCGCGGAACCGCCCATCCCGCAGATAAGCAGATTGCGAATAGCGTTCGTGTCAATGGTGCTCAGGTTTACCGTGTTGCCAATGTCTAACCCGGTCCGAATCTGTCCGGGATAATCACAGAGCACGCTGTACATATCGGTGCTGTCATATGTGGCGATACGGTCTGCGTAGGTTGAGGTCATACTGTTCCCGTCTGCGTTAGGAATGGATAGTGTTTTGGCGAAAACCGGGATCGCGATCCCATCGGCGGGTGCGTATTCATCTGCTTCACCTTTCAGCGATGCTCGTGCGACAGGGATGGTCGGGTCCTTCGTTACCCCTGCACATGATGAAACCGTTCCATCAATGCAACATATCATGATGACGAGGCCGCCAGCCCGTCACGTACGCCTTCAAGCAGTCCATGCACAGGCGGCGTTATGCACACCGGGGCCTCTAACGAGCATTGTTGTGCGAAAGCAGGCGAGCCCGCAGGTCTTCATACCCCGGCTTGCCGAGGAGGGCGAACATGTTCCGCTTGTAGTCCTCCACGCCCGGTTGATCGAAGGGATTGACGCCCAGAGCGTAGCCGCCGTAGGCCACCGCCGTTTCGAACATATAGAGCAACGCGCCGATGGAAGCCGCGCCCGTGTCCATGAGATGAATGGTACTGTTCGGCACTCCGCCTTCGCTGTGCGCGAGCGCGGTACCGAGATGGGCGTTGCGGTTTACATCGAGAAACGACTTCCCGGCCACGAATCCCATGCCATCGGCATCCTCGTCGGTGGTCGGAACAGCGATATCGCCGTCAACGGCATCCGCGACGAGAAAAGTCTCAAAGAGCATGCGCTCCCCGTCCTGTATGTACTGCCCGAGCGAGTGCAGATCCGTGGTGTTGTTCACCGCTGCGGGAAAAATGCCCTTGCCGTTCTTACCTTCGCTTTCACCGAAAAGCTGTTTCCACCATTCGGTAATACCCGAGAAAGCCGGGACAAAGGACGCGAGCACCTCCACCCGTTTGCCGCTCCGATACAGCGCATCCCGCACAGCGGCGTAGGACAGTGCGCTGTTGATCGCGGGGTCATCACTCATGGAACGCTCGAGCATAGCTTCGGCACCATCGAGCAATCCGGCAATGTCCAGCCCCGCCGCCGCGATGGGTAACAGGCCGACTGGTGTCAACACGGAAAAGCGGCCGCCGACATCATCGGGGATCACATAGGTTTTGTATCCTTCCGCGTCCGCGAGACCGCGGAGAGCGCCCCGTGCCGCATCCGTGGTCGCGATGATCCGTTGCGATGCGCCCTCTCTGCCGTAGCGCCGTTCCATCCACTGGCGCAAGACGCGGAATGCGAGCGCGGGCTCCGTGGTCGTGCCCGATTTTGAAATGACGTTGATACTCACGCGTTTGTCATCGAGATGCAGCATGAGCGCACGCAGCCAGGCACCATCAATGTGTTGTCCGGCATAATGCACCTCCGGCCCTCCCGCGAAGGGCGGCCGGAGAGCCTCTATCACCGCCCGTGCGCCAAGGTAGGAGCCGCCAATACCGACGACGATGAGAGCATCGGAGTTCTCGCGAATCCTCGCGGCGGTTTCAGTGATGTCGGGCAGCAAGGATCGCGCATTGCGTGGAAGTTCCTTCCAGCCGAGAAAATCATTCCCCGGGCCATCGCCCTGCATCAGAATGCGTTGGGCCTCTTGGATCCGCTTGCGCGCCGCATCCCATTCCTCCTGCGGGATTGCGGGAATACTGTTGGAGAGATCGATGCGTAGTGTATTGGTCATGCTTGATTCAGGTTATAAGGTCCGCTGTGTCGTTATTTCCGTTTTCGACGGTGGAGAAAATGTCCGGATCGCGCTTCAGTAAATCCGCCCGCAACAATGCGCGAACATCCAGAGAAGTGGAGAGTGCGAGCGCCTGTTCGGCGAGGAGCTGTGCTTCCTGATGGGGAACGGAGCGAATGATCTTCTTGATTTCCGGAATGACCGAGGGCACCATACTGAATTCATCAAGCCCCAGTCCCAGCAGCAGTGCGGTCGCAAGGGGATTCCCGGCCATCTCGCCGCACATGCCCACCCAAATACCATTCCGGTGCCCGGTGTCGATCGTGTACTTTATGGCACGCAACACGGCGGGATGGAATTCCTGATACAGATTGGAAATCAACTCGTTGTTTCGGTCGACCGCGACAAGATACTGTACGAGGTCATTGGTTCCGATGGAGAAGAAATCCACTTCGCGGGCGAGTTCCTCGGCGACAAAAACGGCGGAGGGTACCTCGATCATGACACCGATTTCGAGTTGCTCGTCGAAACGATGTCCTTCCCGCCGTAATTCCTCCTTCACATGTTCGAGGCGACGCAGGACCTCGCGCAATTCGAGCATACCGCTGATCATCGGAAACATCAGCTTGATATTCTTCATCGCCGACGCGCGGAGGATAGCGCGCAGCTGCTGACGAAAAATCTCCTGCTTGTCCAGCATCATCCGGATACCACGCCATCCGAGGAAGGGATTATCTTCGCGCAGAGCGCCGCTCAGCAGCTTGTCGCCCCCAATGTCGAAGGTGCGAAAAATCACCGGCTGCGGATACATGATATGCGCGATCTCGCTGTAATCAACATACTGCTCTTGTTCGGTGGGGAAATCCCCTTTCGCCAGATACAGGTGTTCTGTGCGATACAGACCGATTCCGCGCGAGCCCTGCGTGATGATGAATTCCAGTTCGTTGACGAATTCCGCGTTCGCCGAAAGCTCAACCTTGCGGCCGTCCGGTGTGACGCAGGGCTTGTCCACCACATCGGCGAGGGCGTGTTCAAACGCCTCTATGCGACGGATCTTTTCCCGGTATTCCGAGATGTGGTGGTCACTGGGATGCAGAATCATCAGTCCCTTTTGTCCGTCGATGATGACGAGGTCGCCCGTCTCCACGCTTGCGGTGATGGTCTGCAGACCGGTCACTGCCGGGATTTTGAGTGAACGGGCGAGGATAGCGGCATGCGAGGTGATGCCGCCGAGGTCCGTGGCATAGCCGAGCACGTCGCCGCGGCTGAACAGCACGGTATCGGACGGGGTGAGTTGTGTGGAGATCACCACGTGCTCGCCTTCGATGTTCGCGTGCAGCCGTTTCATCTGCATACCGCGCAACAGCCGCTGCCCCACCTCGTCGAGATCCTCCACGCGGGCGCGGAGCATATCGTTGTCGGTTGCGGACAGGATGGCTTTATGCTTTTCGATTTCCTGATGAATCAGGAAGTCGGCGTTTTTTCTCTCTTTCCGGATGCGATCGCGCAATGCGCGTAATAGCTCCACATCCTCGAGCATAAGCAATTGGCCTTCAAAAATGGCTGCCGCATTCTCATCGAGGTTTTCGCGCGCGAAACCGGCAATTTTCTCCAGCTCATCCTTCGCGCGCGTCACAGCTTCATCAAGCAGGGTCAGCTCGTGATCGATCTCGCCGTTGTCAAGCGTTCGTTCGTGGACGTACACCTCTTCACGTTCATACACGAAGGCCCGGCCTATGGCGATTCCCCCGGACGCGGGTAATCCCTTGAGAATACATTCCTGTTTGTCAACTTTCATTGCATACCCTGCTGTTGCGGTATGGATCGTGGCAATCAGAGTTCGCCAAAACCCTCGTTGAACAGTTGCACGATGGCCTCGGCCATTTCCTTCTCATCGATACCCTCAAAACGCAGGGTCAATGCGGATCCCTGTTCCGCCGCCAGCGTCATGACACCGATGATACTCTTTCCGTTGATTTCAAATCCGTCCTTGGTGATATAAAATTCGGCCTGAAAACGTGCTGCGGTTTTGACCAGCGTGGCCGCCGGCCTTGTATGCAGACCCGATCTGTTCCGTATTACGACATCCTGTTCCAGCATGTGTCAGTATTTCCTGTCGAGCAGCATGCGCGCAAGCCAGACGAGCATGTCGCGTCCGTTATTCGCCTGCAGAGTATCCAGCGCAGCGATGGCTGCGGTGGTGTCTTCTTCAATACGTTTTCTCGCAATGTCCAGCACGCCGAGCGTATCATACAGCATACGTACCTTTTCCACGAGGCCTTCTCTCCCTGCGGTACGCGTCGCGACACGCTGCAGCAGTTCGAGGTCCGCACCTGTTGCCAACCCCATCGCATTGACGAGCAAATAGGTTTTTTTCCCTTCCAGAATGTCGCCGCCCACAGGCTTGCCGAACTCCTCTTCCTCGGCGATGGCGTCGAGCAGATCGTCCTGTATCTGAAACGCGCGCCCGATATGCCGTGCGTAACTGAGCAGCGCCGCGGTCCGTGCCGGTTCGGCGTTGCCGATGATGGCACCCAACTGCGCCGAAATCGCGACAAGCCAGCCGGTTTTCTTGCTGATCATCATCAGGTACTGCTGTTCCGTAACAGCCGGGAGAGCTTCGTACTCTTTGTCGTAACTCTGTCCTTCGCAGACCTCGATCACGCCGTCGGTGAAAACGGAAATCAGCTCGCGAATATCACCGGACCGCGTGTTGAGCAAGGTCTTGTAGGCAATGCCCATGAGCTCGTCGCCCACAAGGATGGCGATGTTGGCATCCCATTTTTTGTGCACCGTCAGCCGGCCGCGGCGCGTATCCGCGCTGTCCATGATATCGTCATGCACGAGGGTGAAGTTGTGGAGGATTTCGACGGCGACACCCGCGTCGACGGCATCGAGGGGATTGCCGCCCACCGCTTCGCACGCGAGCAGAACGAGTACCGGCCGGATGCGTTTCCCGCCGCCGCTCAGCACGTAACGGGCGGGTTCGTACATCGTAAGGGGTTCGTCCCTGTCGATAATTCCGTTCAGGCGTTCATCGATGAGGGATTTCAGGTGCTGATAATATGCGTGTTGGCTGTTCATGCCTGAGTGGTACTACGATGAATAATAGGGGCCTGCCGGAGATCGTTCAGCGAACGACTGCCGGTCAGGAACATGGCTCCGGTGAGGTCATGCTGCCAGCTCACGATGCGATTGCGCAGGGCCTCCTGTCCCCCCTCGAACAACGCGGTCAGGAGAGGCCGTGCCGCGCCGGTCAGATCCGCACCGAGCGTGATGCATTTCGCGATCATCAGACCGTCCGTAATACCTCCCGAGGCTATAAGCCGCAGGTCGCCGGGTCTGTCGGCGCGGAGCGCCAGGAGCGCTTCCGCTGTCGGGATACCCCAATCGTGGAAAGCGGACGCTATTTCAATATCGTCGTTGCGGCGCAGCATTTCAACCCCTGCCCAGCTCGTTCCTCCCGCACCGGAAATGTCAATGCAGCGCACACCGGCCTTGTACGCGCGCCGGGCGACGTCGGCGGATATGCCCGCGCCGACCTCCTTGAGAATGACGGGAACAGAGAGTCGCGAGCAGAGCATACGCAACGCATCGAGCACACCGCGGAAACGGGTATCGCCTTCGGGCTGGAGAAATTCCTGCAACGGATTGGTGTGCACGACAAGCGCGTCGGCCTCGACGAGTTCGACAAGCCGCTCCGCGGCGGCAGTGTCATGCATGCGCGCGACCTCCGGGGCGCCAATATTCGCGAGCACCGGGACCGCGTTGGCGTTGCGGCGCAGGATTTTCCAGGAGGCATGAAAGCGATCATCCTCCAGCGCCTGCCGCATGCTTCCCGCCCCAATGGCGATCCGGAGTTCCTGGCACACCTCGGCGAGCATGCCGTTGATGCGTTCCGCATCGGCGTAGCCGCCGGTCATGCCGGTGATGAGCAAGGGGAAGGACAATCGTCTGCCGAGAAATTCGGTGGAGGTGTCAATCTCCGACGCGTCGATCTCCGGAAGCGCGTTGTGGATATAGTCCCAATCCTCCAGTCCCGTACGCTTCGTACGATAACCGACCTGCCCGCTGACGCAGAGTTCGACGTGTTCCTGTTTTCTTGATGAGGTTTCGGACATGATTCGCGCTTGGAATCTGCTGTGGTATCCGGATCGTTGGATTCGCAATAATATAGCACAGAACAGCGGAATTCGCGATAAACGATTGACGAGGTACGAGGTACTATTGACGATGGACGAGGCTCAATGGAGTCCTGTCAAAGAGTGCCCTGCCGTGAGTAGCGGCCTTCGAAGTTTACGTTTCACGTCCCCCCCCCCGCCGAGCACCTGCCGATGGAACGATTGGCCTTGTTCTCCGGGAAAATACTTTATACATTTGTATGATAGATCATAACCATCCGGTAGGAGAATTGGAAAATACTCTGCAGAACAACAACCGCCTCGTGTTACTCGATGTGATGCGTGCGTGGGCTGTGTTCATGATGATCCAGGGGCATACGATCGATGCGTTGCTCTCGGATACGTATTATGCATCGGACTCTTTTCTGTTCAACCTCTGGCAATTCAACCGCGGACTTACCGCCCCGATATTCCTGTTCGGCTCCGGGTTCGCATACGTCATTGCCACATTCAGAAAGATGGAAGGAACGCGTGTTCCCCTCTCCGTCGTCGTCAAGCGTTTGCGCTGGATTATCGTCCTTTTCGCGATCGGCGCGCTCATGCATCTTCCGGGGGGCACCCTGAGCTACCTGACGACGCTGTCGGGCGACGAATGGGTACGTTTTTTCAACGTTGATGTGCTGCGCCTGATGGCCGTGTCGTTGTTCGGCCTTTTCTCGCTTCTGCTGCTTACGCGAAATCGCGAACGTCTCCTGGTGTCTGCAGTTGCGGTGGCGGTCGTGTTGTATGTCGTGGCACCGTTCACTGCCATGGTCGACTGGACGCTGCATATTCCGCAGTGGGCCGCGGCTTTCATGAATGCCAAGACCGGCTCCTGGTTCCCGATATTCCCCTATGCGGGGCACCTCTTCGCCGGCGCAGCCGCAGCCGCGCTCTATTTGCGTTGGAAAGAGCGCGGCCTGGATAGCAAGCTTCCTTTGTATTTTCTTATCGGGGCACTCGCAATTCTGCTCGTGAGTTTTGTCCCGCGTTTGATTTTCGGTTGGAAATTGCCGCTGAATGACGGGGCCTCGAGCATCTGGTTGAGTTTCAGCCGTGTGGGCTGGGTGCTTCTGCTGTGGTCGGTGATCGGCTTTGGATTGCGCTATGTGAAGCGCGTCCCGTCCATCATCACGATTTCCGGACAACACTCTCTGCTGATTTACGTATCGCATATTGTCGTACTGTACGGTTCGGCATGGATGCCCGGCTTCCGGCAGATGTTTGGCAAGACCATGGACCTCGATGCGGTGATGGCTGTCATCGTATTCCTGCTGATTTCCACCACATGGGCGGCAAAAGTGGTTCACCAGTTGAAGGCCGAGAAATCCCCGATTTATCGCTATACGCCGTACGCTGCGGGGATTTTGATTTTGACCTTCATGGTCTTCGCGTAAGGAAGCACGTTCTCTCCGGAGAGGCCGGCCGAACAGCCGGCCTTTTCCTTTCAGGGAGAAGCGGAAAGGAGTATCCGGTCCAGCCCGCTCCCGCTTCAGTGGATGTTCGACGCGGCCACCCGACAGAAGAAGGGGCTTTTCACCAATCCACACCGGTGCGCGTACACGGGTGCTGCAGGGCAATACGGATTGGCTTGCAAGTGCCTGACCCTCCCAGTAATTTGCCAGAATGCAATTTCCGAAGCTTATAGTACTCCTCCTCACCCCATTCTCTCTGTGCTGTTCACCAACCATGGCTCAAGAGATGGCAACTCCCGCTCCTGTTGCAGCTGGATTCCGCGTCGCGCCGGGGACAGACGGAGCTTCGCAGACAGCGGCCGTGAACGATACAAGAACCGGAAAGCGATTCGGTCTCGTGCTCAGCGGGGGCGGAGCGCGCGGGCTTGCGCAAGTCGGCGTTTTGAAAGCGTTGGAGGAAGAAGGTATCCGCCCGGATTTTATCGTCGGTGTCAGTATCGGCAGCATCATCGGCGGACTGTATGCCGCGGGATACAGTGCTACACGACTCGAGAAGGCCGTCCGCGATCTGAACTGGAAGGAATTACTGCAACTTTCCGATGCAGCCGACAGGCGCATTCTCACTATCGACCAGAAATCGATGGCGGACCGCTCCATCCTCACCGTGCATCTCGACGGTCTGCAGCCTGTGTTACCCACCGCCGCTTCCAACGGTCAGCGCCTCATGAACGCGCTCAATACGCTCGTGATACAAAGTCTCTATCATAGCACAAATTTCGATTCACTCGCCATCCCTTTCCGCGCCGTGGCAACAGATTTGCACAGCGGCCAACGGGTGGTATTGCGCCACGGCAATCTCGCCGAGGCGCTCCGGGCGAGCTCCGCCATCCCGGTGATGTACTCTCCCGTTGCGCGGGACGGCATGCTGCTGGTGGACGGCGGCCTCGTCTCCAATGTTCCTGTCGATGTCGCCAGAGAGGCCGGTTGCGATATCGTCGTGGCCGTAAACACCACAAGCCCCCTCCGCACGCCGGAGCAGCTTTCCAATGTGCTGGAGACGCTGGATCAGGTGTTCAACGTGATGATGACCAAACAGGCGGAGAACTTGTGCCGTCTTGCGGATATGGTGATTGAGCCGGGACTGGGCAGCACTGCCGCCACGGATTTTTCCAATCCGGACAGTCTCGTCGCGATCGGATATATCGAGGGAAAAAGGACAGCGCGGGCATTGAAAGCTTTACTCGCGGCTCGCACATCTTCCGCGAATCCGATGTCCGCATATTCGGATCTGAGGAGTACGCAACTTTCCGATCCCGCTTCACAGTCCTATGCAAGCACGTTACGGACCTCCGGCTCAGCTGAAGGGGACCCTTCCGACGTCAGCGTCGCAGAGGAAGATACGACAGCAGGTACAGCAGCCACCCGAGGGGGCTCGATAGCGAACGCTACCGTCACCCGTGCCATCAGCACCATCCGTCTCCATGGCGTTTCTGCGCTCACGGAAGCAGGAATCGCCGGCATCGAGAGCCGCTGGTTGCGCCAGCCGTTTCATCAGGAGAATCTGCGTTCGCTGCGCGAATACATTCTGGAAGAATACCGGTTGCGCGGTTACTCCCTCGCCTACATCCGAGAGATGGACGCAGATCCGGAATCCGGAAGCATTCGCATCGTGATCGAAGAAGGACGCATTCGCGACATCCGGGTCGAGGGAAATGAGAGAACGGATGCCGTGGTAATTCTTCGGGAAATTCCGCTCAAGGCCGGCGCCATTTTTCGCATCGGAGACATCGAACAGGGGATGAACAATCTCGCGGCGCTTCCGCTGTTCCACAACGTGACCTTCGACGTCGAGGATGTCGAAGGTGATCCCGTGCTTATCATTCGCGTCCAGGAGCGGACCTCGCAAATGCTGCAGGTCGGTGTCCTTGTGGATAATGAACGCAACGCCCAGCTTGGGGTACTCCTCCGCGACGCCAGTTTTCTTGGGAGCGGGACCGAATTGCGCGGCTCGTTCTTCAGCGGTGCTCGGAATCGGCGTTTTGCGGCGGAATACCATACGAACCGAATGTTCTATACCCCCTTCAGTTTCACTGCGGAAGGCTACTACGGCTTCAGAGACCACAATGAATACGGCGATGTGGAAGGGCTTTCGCGTTCCCGATTCGAGCGTGAGGTGCAGTCCGTGTATCGCGCCATCGGTTATGGAGCGCAGGCGTCCCTCGGAATGTACGCAGGTCGCTTCGGTATCCTGAACGGAAGACTCCGATACGAGCAGCAGAGCATACGCACAACAGAATTCCGGAAAAAGGATGCCGGGGATCTGGCCGAAAATCACCTGGTGGTATCGGTCGGCTTCTCCGTTACACTGGACACACAGGACAGATATCCTTTCCCGGACGAGGGTGTCCATTTTCAAGGAGAATACCAATCCGCCCAGCGTTTCCTTGGCGGCGAAGTCGCATTCTCGCGTATCGATGCACGGTACGAGTTCTATCTTCCCCTGATTGAAGATGTCATCGTGCTCCATCCCAGGCTGCAATTCGGCTACGGCGACAAAACCATGCCCCGGTACGAGGAATTTCGTATCGGCGGATTATTCTCCTTTATCGGGATGCGGGAAAACGAATTCAACGGCCGGCAAATCGCAGTGGGCGGCATAGAGCTGCGATACCGCCTTCCGTTCGACATTCTCTTTGATTCCTATCTGTCGCTGCGCTACGATATCGGCCGCACATGGTCCAATCCCGAGTTGATACGTATCTCGGAATTGCGACAGGGAGCGGGTTTTGTTCTCGGGCTCGACACACCGATAGGCCCCGCGCTGTTCGGCGTAGGAAAGAGTTTTCTTCCTGTGAAAAATAATCCTGAAACCTCTGTGAAGATTGGTCCGACCAACCTGTACTTCAGTATCGGCGTGCCGTTGGAATGAAACGCATCACTCGGTTTTTCCACTGAGGAATTCGGTCAGCAGCCGCACCCCCGAGCCTGTGCCGCCCTTGGGATGATAATCCGTGGCTGCCTCAATCGATGCTGTACCCGCGATATCCAGATGAACCCATGGTGTGTCGCCGGCGAAATGCTTCAGGAATGCTGCGGCGGTAATGGCACCCCCCCAACGACCAGCAATATTTTTCATATCCGCAACGTCACTCTCAAGCATTTTCGAGTATTCATCGAAAAGCGGCAACTGCCATACGCGCTCAAACGTCCGTTCACCGGCGCTTTTCAATTCATTCATGGTCTCTTCGTCCGTACCCATCATGCCAATGGCATGTGATGCGAGCGCAACGACAACCGCTCCGGTGAGTGTCGCAAGGTCAATGATGCCCGCCGGTTTGAAACGCTGTGCATACACCAGAGCGTCCGCAAGGATGAGACGTCCCTCGGCGTCCGTGTTGAGCACTTCGACAGTGCTGCCATCGGACATGGTAATGATGTCGCCCGGACACATCGCCGAACCACCAGTCATGTTGTCCGTGACGGGAATCAGTCCTATGATGCGGGCCGGGAGTTTGAGCTTGGCAGCAGCCATCATTACGCCAAGTACTGCGGCTGCACCGCTCATATCGGTTTTCATGTCCTCCATGGATGCCGCCGGCTTGATCGAGAGACCGCCGGAATCGAAGGTTATGCCCTTCCCTACCAGCACCCAGGGTTTGAGCCGCCGCTTCTTGTCGTTGTATTCCATGATGATAAAACGCGGCTCATGATCACTGCCTTTATTCACCGCCAGAAGACCACCCATTTTGTTGGCCGTAATCTCCGTGCGATTCAGTACCAGGGTTTTGATCAGCAGCTTTTTCCCCAGGGCGACAGCTTCCTTCGCAAAGGTTTCCGGGGTGACGACATTCGCGGGAGCATTGACCAGATTGCGAGTATATTCAACGGCTTCCGCAATGATCATCGCGTGATTCAGACCGTTTTTCATCCGGCTCTGGAAGCCCTCGTCTGCAGTGACGAGTTTGATCTCCGCGAGCTTGGTTTTATCCGCATCCTTCTTTTTTCCTTTGAACGCGTCGTAGCTGTACGAGGCAAGTAGTGCTCCTTCCGCCAGCGCGGTGACGCTGTCTTCAAAAGACACCGCCTGTATTTTGCGGATATGCTCATCGAGAGGACAATAGATGGAAACAACAGGCGCTTTCGCCGCCTTCTTCACCGCTTGTGCGGCAGCGCGGCGCAACCGCTCCGTCGTAAGCGCTTCGGCGGGACCGAGTCCGACAAGCAGGAATTGTCCCATCGGTGTCGCGGCGAGGAAACTTTCGTCGGCTTTGCCGCAGAATTGCCCGTTGGCACGCAGGGCAGCCGCTATTTCCTGCAGTTCGGGGGCAATACGCTTCAACGCCGCGACTGCCTGCGCGGAATCTTCAAAGAGCGGGATCGCGTGAATGGTTGCAGGGATGCGATCAGCGGTTCCGTAGTGGCTTGTACATTTCACCATGAGAGCTCTCCTGATGGATGATACGCCGTACAGCACACACGGCGGGGGATGGACATTGACGCAGGGGACAATGGTACATCTGATTAGTGTAGCAGAATTTTTATCAACATACAACTGCATCCTGTGATATCACGAAATCCAGATGCCAGGAAATCCGGTATCACGCGAGCGAAAACCGCGTCGTCCAGTGGCAACGCCGGACTACGCATGTATCCATCGCGCAGCTCCGACGCGACAGATACCATTGTGGATCCGATGTTCTCCGTGTTCTCGCTCCCTCGATATCGCGTGAAACGAGGACACACAGCGCAATGCGTGTTGAGAGGCACGTACAGAAGGGGTGGCAGCGCCACCGCCGATCAGGACGGGTCGCTGGGCCGAATATCAATTTCGCTGATCAATGCCCGGCGCGGTGTACGAAGGGCATCGAGTATGCTGGCCGCCACATCGTCCGCGCGTAGAATTTTCTCGCGATTGGGTGACATCGGCGTCCCGTCGAAAAAAGCGGTATCCGTCGAACCGGGGAACACCGAAACGACGCGCACATTGTGCTTACGTACTTCGAGCATCAGCGACTGTGCAAGACCGCGAACAGCGAATTTGCTGGTAGAATACCCTGTGCCGCCGGCGAAACCATTTTTACCCGCCAAGGATGAAACAATGACCGCATCGCCGCCTCCGCGCGAAATCATCACAGGCACGGTGTGGCGCAGCGTGAGAAACACCCCTCGTACATTCGTGTTGATCATAGCGTCAAATTCGTCCGTGCGCAGCTCCGTCAAAGGCCTGAACACTCCGAAGCCAGCGTTCGCGACGACGATATCAATGCCACCGAATGCTTCAACCGTTTGCCTGGTGAAGGCCGTAAGTTGTGTTTCATCGCCCACATCGCAGACGGTAGTCAGAAGGCGATCCGCCGCCGTGCCGGCATCTGTTCGGACATCATCGAGGCGCTGTGCGGATCTTCCGCACGCGGCGACGGCGGCACCTTCGCGCAACAGCGCCAGGGTAAGCGCACGGCCGATGCCGCTGCTCGCACCAGTAATCACGGCTGTTTTCCCTTCAAACGTCGTCACAATCCGCCTCCGATGGGCTGCATGAAAATTTCTTCGTACATCACGCCGTGAGGTGCGGAACAGGCGTGCACGATAGCGGAGGCCACGTCCTCCGGCTGCATCATTTTTTCGCCATGCTTCTCCAACACGCGCGTGGGCCATATTTCGGTATAGGTCGCTCCCGGAAACACCGAGATCACGCGTATACCGGATTTCCGTACCTCGAGCCGCAGGCAGTCTGCCATCGCTTTGAGGCCGGCCTTCCCGGCGCTGTACACGGAACTGTCCGGAAACGCGTGCACTGCAGCCATGGACGACACCATGACTACCGCGCCCCGCCCCTTCTCGATCATGCCCGGAAGCACCGCCTGCGTACAGAGAAACGGCCCCCGGAGGTTGGTGCTGTGCAAGGTATCGAAATCTTCGATGGTCGAGGAAAGGAAGGGCCGGAATACTGTCGTGCCGGCGTTGTTGACCAATATGTCCACGCCCCCGCTTTGCGACGCGATTTTCTGTCCCGCTGCCTGCACTGCAGTTTCATCTGCGACATCGCAGGGCAGCAGCAGCAGATTTTCATTGTCGACACCCTCGAACGCCGCTTCGAGGCGCTCCATAGTCCGCGCGCTCGCGACTACCCGCGCACCAGCGTTCAAAAATGCTCCGGCCGTCGCCCTGCCAATGCCTGCACTGGCTCCGGTAACCCATACAACCGTCGAACGGAATTCCATGCGTTAAAACCCTGTATTGATGAGACGGAGAAACTCTTCGCGCGTTTTGGAATTGCTTCGGAACGCACCGAGCATTTCGCTGGTCGTGGCTACGGAGTTCTGTTTCTGCACACCGCGCATCATCATGCACATATGCCTGCCCTCGCATACCACCGCGACACCCATTGGCTGCAGTGCCTGCTGCAGCGCATCGGCGATTTGTTGCGTCATGCGCTCCTGCACCTGCAAGCGCTGGGCGAACACATCCACAATGCGGGGAATTTTGCTCAAGCCGACAATTTTCTTGTTCGGGATATACGCAACATGGCACTTGCCGAAAAAGGGAAGGAGATGGTGTTCGCACATCGAGTAATAGTCAATGTCCTTGACGATGACCATTTCGTTGTACTCTTCTTCGAAAATTGCGCCGTTGAGCACCTCTTCGATGTTCTGGTGATACCCACGTGTGAGAAAATGCCAAGCTTTCGCGACCCGATGCGGCGTTTTCAGGAGCCCCTCACGCCCGGGGTCCTCGCCGATACGGGTCAATATTCCGGTTATCAGATGTTCAAATTCCGGATCACTCGCATCTTCGTGCTTTTGCTGGAAAGCTTCATCCGGTGTATGCATTACTCACCCCTGTAATCAACGATGTTCTTTTCCGTTTCGTACAGACGCACCTGATAGAGTCGTCCCTGAGGAATGTGCGCCTCCAGTTCTTTCCAAATTCCTATGGCGATGTTTTCGGCTGTGGGAATGACATGCCGCAGAAAGTCCACATCCACGTTGAGATTCTTGTGGTCAACCTTAGAGAGTATACGGTCGTGAATCACCGTTTTCAGCGCTTTGAGATCGACGACATAGCCCGTTTCCGGATCCACGGGGCCGGCAACCGTCACTTCAACATAGTAATTGTGACCATGCCCGGCGGGATTGTTGCATTTACCGAATACGCGATCGTTCTGCTCGTCCGACCATGCGGGATTATACAGACGGTGGCTCGCGGAGAAGTGCTCTCTTCGGGTGACGTACGTCATTGCAGCAGGTCTCCTATAAGACTGTTGCGCAGTTCGCCTTCCAAAGCAACGGAAGCGTGGCATTCGGGATGGATCGAGCGCAATTGTACAGGTGTCGCCGGTGTGCAGAAAAGGGACCGCTGCTCGCTCGTGAAGTGAAAACGGATGTACAGCACATCGCTCTCGCAGGCGATATCATCCTCGATCTCGAAGCGTGCCGGAATCTCATGGTGACCGACCACGAGCGACAGTGCGTTGCGCGTGATGCCGGCCATTCGTTCGAGGCGCTCTTCGATACTGTGATACTCAGGTACGCGTATCATCAGTGTGGCGCTCAGTTCTCCTTCCGCAGGGATGAGCAAATTGAAACAACTGAGTTCCAAGGCGATGCGCTCGGGGCTGTCCATACGCTCGACACGAAGCATTTCCTGCACCTGGAATCGCACCGTATCTCTGTTCTCGAAGATGACGATGAAAGTATCTGACAACTCCACACGGCGGAGCGATCGGAGCGCGCAGATATCCTTACGTACCTGAGCGCGGACAGCTTCGTATTCCGCGTTCGATTGAATGTCACTGACCGTGAGTGTTTGCATGCTGACACCGAAAATGAGGCGACCTGATTGTTGCTTACATCGAACTACTGATTGACACACGCCGCGGATTCAACCGTTGAGCGCGGCGAGCACCTGGTCCACGTGGCCGCTGACTTTTACCTTGGGAAAAATCCGTACAACGGTCCCGTTACCGTCAATGATGACGGTGGTTCTCTCTATCCCCATGAACTTCTTGCCGTAAAGCGATTTTTCCTTCCAGACGCCGTAGGCCTCGAGCATAGAATGAGATTCGTCGCTGAGCAGATCGAAAGGCAAATCGTACTTTTCCCTGAACTTCTGATGCGAGGCGATGCTGTCTGCGGAAACCCCGAGCACCACCACGCCGGCGGCCTGCAGTCTTGCCATATTGTCCCGGAAGTCACAGGATTCCTGTGTACAGCCGGGAGTGTTGTCCTTGGGATAAAAGTAGAGGACGACCGTCGTACCGGTGAAATCTTTCAGGGACACCTTGCGACCACTGGTTGAGGGGAGAGAAAATGCGGGGGCTTTTTTTCCTTCAGCGAGCATGACGATACGCAGTGATGTTACACGAAGAGAAAAGAGACAGGGCGCCCTACCGAAGTGGGACGCCCCGCAATGTGATTAGCCGATAGCGGTGAGTTGCTCTTTGATAGCGCTGTAATCCGGCTCAACGCCAGGATTCTCGGCCACCCAGGACCAGCGCACGATACCTTCCGCATCGAGGATGAACACCGAGCGATTACCGACGGTGTACCCTTCCATGCCGGCGAAATTATCGAAGAGAATCCCGTAGGCTGCGGCAGTCTCCCGTTTGTAATCGGAGAGCAGAGGGAAGTCGAAATTGTTGCGGCTGGCGAAGGCGCCGTTCGCGAAGGGTGAATCGACACTGATGCCGACGACGTTGACGTCCAGATTATTCAATTCGGCCATCGCGTCGCGTATGGAACACATTTCCTTCTCACACACGCCTGTGAACGCGCCGGGATAAAATGCCAGAAGCGTGGTCTTGCCGGCGAATTGATCCAATGACCGAATCTCCCGCTTCGTGTCCAGCAGCGCGAACGACGGTGCTTTCGAACCTACCTCAATCATACTGATGCTCCTTGTTCAGAAAATTATTTCGATTTACAGCCGACCTTGACTGTTACCTGATATTCTGTGGTGGTGGCGTCGACCAGGCGTCCACGAAAAGAGAGGACTTCGAACCAGCCGATGCTATATCCCGCCGAGACCGCGTCCAGCGCCTGCTTGATAGCTGCTTCGATGCTTTCCGTCGAGATGCCGACGACTTCCTTGTACTCGAATACTGATGTCATGGGTCACTTCCTTGTGATTGTAAGGTAACACGGATTCGACGCGACGCGTTCCAACCGGAACCTCAGTCCGTCAGTTTGTAATATTTGACAACATACTCGGAAACCATGCGGTCGGTGTTGAACACCGGGATGAGGGTCTCCATTGATTTCCGCACGCGCTTCAGCCATCGGCGAGGAATACCATAGCCGTCACGGTCATAAAATTCGTCCACAAGCGCACCTTCCAGCAGAGCATAGAGCGCAGCGGCGTCCCGTTCATCCTGCACGCCTGCGTCTTCGGCATGCGCATCATCGCCGATGCTCCAGCCATTGCCGCCATCATACCCCTCACGCCACCATCCGTCCTGAATGCTGAGGTTCAATCCGCCGTGAATGAGAATTTTCATCCCGCTGGTGCCGCTCGCCTCCATGGGTCGTCTCGGGGTATTGAGCCACACATCCACACCTGATATCATGTGACGGGCCACATTGATATCGTAGTTCTCGATGAACACCACCTTGCCGAAAAGCGCGGGATTCTTCGTGTATCCCACGATCTGTTGAATAAATCGCTTTCCCTCGTCGTCGCGTGGGTGAGCCTTCCCTGCGAACACAAGTTGAATGGGCCGTTTGCTGTCGTTGATCAATTCGGCGATGCGGTTGAAGTCCCGGAAAAACAACGGTGCGCGCTTATACGTGGCGAAGCGGCGTGCGAAACCGATGGTGAGCACGTCGGGGTTGAGTATTGAGTCCTGCACGCTCATATAGTCGCTTCCCGAGTGCTGGAATTGATGCCGCATCATGCGCCGCACATACTCGATGAGGTCCCTGCGTAAACCGTAACGCAGTGCCCAGAGGTCCTCATCTGTGATCAGATCGGGATCGGAAACCTGAGACCAGATAGCCTGTTTTTTCAGGTAGTAAATCCATTTCTCGCCAAGATGCTTGTGCCAGAATTGGCGTGTGCGATTGGCCATCCATCCAAGAATATGCACGCCGTTCGTAATATGACCGATAGGGACGTCATCGGCATGGTCGGCTTTGAACAGTTCCTTCCACATTTCCCTGCTCACCTGGCCATGCAATTCGCTTACACCATTGGCGGCTCGTGACATTTTCAAGGCAAGGATGGTCATGCAGAACGGTTCATCCGCATCACCCGGATTCTGTCGCCCGTAACCAAGCACCGTCGTCTCGTCCAGTCCAATCGAGGCCCGGAACGTACTCAATAAATGATCGAGCAAGTCGATGGAAAAGCGATCATGGCCGGCTGGGACCGGTGTATGTGTTGTAAAGACGCAATGCTCTTTTACCCATTCCTCCGCAGCCTCTCGTGCAGCGCCTGCGGCAAGTTGCTCTCGGAGCAACTCCAGTGTAAGGAAAGCACTGTGCCCCTCATTCATGTGGTAGACGGTGGGATGCAGACCTAACTCGCGGAGGAAACGGACGCCGCCGATGCCGAGCACTGTTTCCTGCATGACGCGTGTCGTACTGTCTCCGCCATACACACGGGAAGTGATTTCGCGGTAATGCAGATCATTCTCGGGACGGTTCGTGTCCAGGAGGTAAATGATGGCGCGTCCGACACGTACACGATACGCGTGAAAATATACGCGGCTATGTCCGATCTCCACTGATGCGACAATCGGTGTCCCGGATTCATCCACCACCAATTCTACAGGAAGGGCTTCTGGATCGAGGAGCGGATAGTGTTCATGCTGCCAGCCGTCAGGACCGAGGGTCTGCTGAAAATAGCCGTTCCGATAAAACAGACTGATACCGATGAAAGGAAGCCCGAGATCACTCGCGGATTTGGTGTGGTCACCCGCCAATATGCCCAATCCACCACTGTAAACTGGGAGACATTCGTGCAGACCAAATTCAGCGCTGAAATATGCGATGAGACGACCATCCTTTCCCTTTGTGTGGGCATGGTACCAGGTGTCATCTTTTTTCATGTAGTCGTCAAATTCCTGCAACACACTCTCAACGCGCTCAAGAAATTCACGTTCGAAAAGTCGGGCGCGCAGTTCGTTCCGTGAAATGGCGTTCAACACCATGACCGCATTATGGTTTGAGGAACGCCATTTACGTTCAGAGAGCGTATGAAAGATATCCTGGGCCCGGGGATTCCAGGTCCACCAGAGATTGCGTGCGAGGACGTGAAGACCGTCTCCGGCCGCATCTGTTCGTTTCAGAAATGTGCTGTTCATATAATGAATAACCTTGATGATACGATTAACGATTTATCCGTTGAGGGGAATGACACCATGGCGCGATCGTGAATTTCGCGCGCAAACGGTGGTGGACAAGCGCATTGCGCGTGTCGACCTGCCGGGGGTCCCGATCACAATCGGGGAAGCAGATAAGATAGGCCACAGCCCTCGAATGCGCAACCACCGCAAAACGAGGTGCTGGATGGCGAATACCGGACATGTCCGTCCTGCCTAAGTGTGATGAATGGTGTAACCGGTCTTGTTCAATCGAGGTAGACCCGGGTTGTACCGTTTTTCCCGATCACTTCGTTCGCTGGCCCCGTGGAAGAAGTGAGAGGAGCACTCGGGGTTCTCGGAGCGGTACTTCTGATTAGGTAAATGCTCTCGTCATGTATCGTCCTCGAAGTGGGACCTCGGATGGATTGGGCGATTCATGTATCGCCACGCGGGTACGGTCGAAACCGAAATTGGGCGATTCATGTATCGCCATCTGACGGAGGGCTGAATCGGATTTGGGCGATTCATGTATCGCCATCTGACGGAGGCCCGAATCGGATTTGGGCGATTCATTTATCGCCATCTGATGGAGGCCCGAATCGGATTTGGGCGATTCATGTATCGCCATCTGATGGAGGCCCGAATCGGATTTGGGCGATTCATGTATCGCCATTTGACGGAGGCCCGAATCGGATTTGGGCGATTCATGTATCGCCCAATTTCTCCCCAGGACCCGGAAACACCCCGCCACACCCAGGTTCCAGCCCTCAAAACCAACACCCAAACCACCACACTCCTCCATTTCCGACCATCATCCCTCACCAGACGGACCCAAATCCAGACAAATGCACAGAGCTTTCCCTCCCCGCCTGACGTCCGTCGTCCCGGAGCGCTGTCCCTGTCCCCTTGCGATCAAAAAATGTGCTCTTCGGCTTCCACTTACTCGGAAAGAAAAATCCTGGCAGGACCCAGGCACCGGACCACCGAGCCTCGCCTGCCCGCCATGCCACCGGCGCCTCCCCCACGCGCGACGCCCTTCTTGGATGCAGTGCGTACCGCTTCATCTCTCCGCGCGCCCGTCAGCAGCAGTACGCGGCCGAGAAGCGTCGCCCCGGCGAGCTGATCCGATACCGCGCGCCCTTTGCTTCCATGTACGGACAGCGCACCCGTGCCGCCGAATTCCGATGCAAGAACATCGGCCAGGGTGGAGGCCTGCTTCCCCTTCTTCGTCTGAGGCGCGGGGTCCACCACCACACGGCTCCACTCCTCCCGCAACTCCGCGTAAACACGGGCCAATACGTCCTCGTCCTCCAGAACGCAGGATGCATAACGCCGCGCCCAGACTGCGCCGCCGTTCCTGCCGAACAACGCGTTGATGCGATGCGCGCTGTTCATCTTCAGATACCCCATGAACTCCGGCAGTGTCATGATGCGTCGGTAGTATATCCATTCGTCACTGTCCTCCGGCGGCGCTTTCCGGGGATTCCGGACTTCCGTGATCTCCAACGCCAGCTCCACCTCGGAGGGACGAATGCTCAGTTCATGAAGCCGGATGCACGGGAAATTCTGCAACGCCTGACCGAGCACGTCGAGAAATGCGCGTCCAGCGTCGCTGAGCGTGGTGATGCCGTCTTTCGTCGTTCCGAGAATTTCGGCATTCTTCCTGGTCTTGAACACGACGAGATGCTTCGACAGCTTCGAATAGTCGTACTCCCGCACACGGCGGGTACTGAGTTCTTTAAGTCGTTTCACAAAATGCTCCCTAAGCAGTGAAAAGAACGAACTTTAAGATATGTAGGTGGTCGCACTCGGTACAAGGCAGAAAACCGCACACCCCGTTACACCGCAGAAATAGTGTACGACCGCGCCTCCACCCCGATGATCTCCCGGGAAATTGCGTGCTTGGACAGAGACAGGATTCCTGCGCGTAACAGATCATACCGCACATTTTCAGGGGAACAGGGAATACCCTCGCTTGCTCCTGTACATTCTGACGCGTCTCCTGGCATGGAGCCGGCAAATTCTATGTCGAAGCTTCCATGGAATAAGCGCATGTTTGATCTTTTTTTTAAAAAAGCTGAATCAATTTTCATCCTCAGGCATCATATCTTTGATACACCTGCGGAGGAATGTTGCTCCGCTTTTATAAGAGTTTCCGGTTGTTTTATCATGTACACCGGATCGGATAATTCACCAGCACCTTCTGTTATGAAGAAAATCCTCCTGCTCCTTGCCTTCGCCGCGATCGCGGTACTTAGCGCAGTCGCGCTGCTCGCTCCCGCAGACGCACCTCCTTCCGCTTTGACGGAATTGCGGGAAAAAATGGAAACCAAACCTGCCAAAAAGGTGGATCACGCGGTGTTCCCGGCACTGCAGCGGCGCTTTGAACGTCCGCAAGACGTCACCGAAACCTGTATTTCCTGCCACAATCACCGCCACACCGAAGTCATGCGCTCGAATCACTGGAATTGGGAGCGTGAGGAGTACGTGGCCGGACGTGGCGTGGTGTACATCGGCAAGAAAAACGCCATGAACAATTTCTGCATCGGCGCAATGGGCAATGAAAAAAGCTGCGCCAAATGTCACATCGGCTTGGGTATGTCTGAAGCGGGAATGACCTACACCGACGCGACGAATATTGACTGTCTGGTCTGTCACGACAATACCGAGACCTACGCCAAAGCCTCCGAACAGGGAGGTGCACCCGTGGCGACACTCGATTTCGGTCATATCGCACGGAATGTCGGCAAGCCCATGCGCAGCAATTGCGGTGTCTGTCATTTCTATGGCGGCGGCGGTAACAACGTCAAGCATGGTGATCTGGAAGAAGCGCTGTTCCAGCCCACGCGCGATGTGGATGTACATATGGGTATCGACGGCATGGATATGGGCTGCGTGGACTGCCACATCACCGAGGAGCACAATATCGCCGGCAAGCTGTATTCTCTCTCTTCCATGAACCGAAACCGCGCTTATTGCGAGACCTGCCACGGCGAAACGCCCCATGAGAGCGGCGTGCTGAATGAACACACCCTGAAAGTGGCCTGCCAGACCTGCCACATCCCGGTCTATGCGAAGGTCAATGCCACAAAGACGCATTGGGATTGGTCCACCGTTGGAAAGCTGAAAAACGGGGAGCCGTATGAAGTGGACGATGAAGAAGGAAACCATACCTACCTTTCCATAAAGGGCTCCTTCAAATGGGGGAAACAATTGGAACCGGAGTATGTGTGGTTCAATGGTACGGCGTCGCATTATCTCCTGGGCGACCAGTATGAAGACTCCACCGCAACGATTTCCCTCAACCGCCTGCACGGTTCCTATTCCGATGCGGACGCGAAAATCATTCCGGTAAAAATTCACCGTGCGATTCAGCCAACCGATCCTGTGCATCGCATGTTGATCATGCCCAAGCTGTACGCGGATGCGGAAGGCGAAGGCGCTCTCTGGAAGGACTTTGACTGGCGACGGTCGGCCGCTCTCGGCATGGAGAAAGCCGGGCTCCCTTTCAGCGGAGAAGTTTCCTTCATCAAAACCGAGATGTACTGGCCGATCAACCACATGGTCTCCGGCAAGGACGCCACCGTTCAGTGCACCGAGTGTCATACACGGGACAACGGACGACTTGCCGGTCTGACGGATTTCTACATGCCGGGACGCGACTACTCGCCTCTGGTAGAGACAGGTGGTGCCGCCCTGCTCATCCTCACTCTTGTCGGAATGGCGGCGCACGGAAGCATCCGTGTCATTGCGGCGAAACGGAAGAACAATGGAGGTGCCCGATGAGCCCCGTCAAACATGTGTATGTCTACCGCGCGTTCGAACGCTTCTGGCACTGGAGCCAGGCCTTGCTCATAATGTTTCTCGCGGTCACCGGTTTCGAAATCCACGGCTCCATCAGCTTTTTCGGTTTCGAAAACGCGGTCACGTATCACAATATCGCCGCGTATGCGTTGATCATCCTTATCATTTTTGCGATCTTCTGGCACTTGAGTACCGGCGAGTGGCGTCAGTATCTGCCGACACTGACGCATCTTCGTGCGTATCTCAACTACTACTTGTTCGGAATTTTCCGCGATGCACCTCATCCTACGAAAAAGACGGTGTTGAGTAAGCTCAATCCCCTGCAGAAACTGGTGTATTTCGGCCTCAAGACCATCATTCTCCCGGGCATGTTGTTGACGGGATTGCTCTACATCCTCTACCGTTATCCACAGCAGCACGGGGTGGAAGCGCTTAACGTCGAATCGCTCCGCACCATCGCCATTCTGCACACAGCCGGGGCGTTTCTGCTGATCGCTTTTCTGATAGCACATCTGTATCTGATCACGACCGGAGACACGGTAACGAGCAATCTCAAAGCCATGCTCACCGGGTTCGAAGACGTGCACGAGAAAGACGACGACGATACAAAAGAAGTCATTCAATCACAGGAAACGATACAGCAACCCGCTACGGAGACGGCACCATGACACCCAAACCCTACATGAATCCCTATCTCGCGGGCGTGCTGCTGGGCCTGCTGTTGACCGCGACGGTGTACATCACGGGCCGCGGATTGGGCGCCAGCGGTGCGATGAAAAGCGCGGCTGTGGCCACTGTGGAAACCGTCGCACCGTCTCACGCGTCCGGCACCCCCTACTATCGGGAGTATCAGGAAGAGCATCCCGAGGGCGCGCTGAAAAACTGGCTGGTGTTCGAAGTCATCGGTGTCGTTATCGGTGCCTTTCTCTCCGGCTTGCTCTCCAACCGTCTGTCCTTTAAGCTCGAACACGGCCCGCGCACGACACGAAACATACGCATCGCCGGGGCTATTTTTGGCGGCGCGCTGTTCGGCTTCGGCGCACAGCTTGGTCGCGGCTGCACCAGCGGCGCAGCGCTCAGCGGTATGGGTGTGCTTTCGACGGGGGGCATCATCACGATGATGGCGATATTCGGCGGCGCGTACGCGTTCGCGTATTTTTTCAGAAAACTCTGGGTGTAAGGAGCATACAGTAATGGGACCTCTTGTACCTGATATCATCGGACAGAACCTGAATTACGTCGTCGCGTTGTTCATCGGCGTGGGCTTCGGCTGGATACTCGAGCAGGCCGGCTTTTCGACATCGAAAAAACTCGTCGGACTGTTTTACGGCTATGATTTTACCGTGCTGCGCGTGTTCTTCACCGCAGGAGTAACCGCGATGTTCGGCATTATCATCCTTCAGCATTTCGGCATGCTGGATATCAATCTCGTCTATATCAATCCCACCTTTCTCTGGTCGGCCATTGTCGGCGGCGTAATCATGGGACTGGGCTTCGTGGTCGGGGGCTTCTGTCCCGGGACCAGCGTCTGCGCCGCGGCCATCGGTAAAAAAGACGCCATGCTCTTTGTCCTCGGTTCGCTGCTCGGCGTGCTTGTGTTCGCCGAGGGGTATCCGCTCTTCGAGGATTTGTACAAAGCCGGCCATTGGGGCAGTCCGCACATTTTCGAGACCATGGGGCTACCGAAATCCGTGTTCGTGTTTCTCTTGACGGCGGTGGCGCTCATCGCCTTCTGGGCGGTAACCCTCGTGGAAGCGCGTACGAATCGCGAGACGCCGAAACCCTGGTTGCTGACCCGCGTCGGTGTGACTGTGGCGGTGGTCGGTATCGTGATCGCCGTGTCGGGCTACTTTTTCCCGACGCAGAAGGAACATTATCTGTACGCCACGCATCATCAGCAGGGAGGCGGCGCCGCTGCGGTATCGGGGATGAGCGTCGATGAGTTCGCGTTTCGTCTGCTCGACAAGGACAGGCGTTTGCGCGTAGTGGATTTCCGCGATGCTGCGGCCGCGAAATCCATGCCCTTGCCGAATGCCGTTCCGTTCACACTGGAAAATCTCTTCGAGAAGGAGCCGCGTCGTCTGCTCGCGCAGCGGGGAACGATCAACGTGTTCATCGCCCCTGATGAGAACACCGAACGCCGCCTCGCCACCGTGGCGGGAGAGCTCGGTTATAAGAACATCCGTGTGCTTGAGGGTGGGTTAAAAGCCTTCGAGGCCGCCATCCTCAACTTCGATACCACGCTCGTGCCTGCGACGCGGCAGGATGTGGATACATATCGTTTCCGTGCACGTGCCCGCCGCGATCTGCCCGCCGTTATCGCCGCCAGTGCCAACACCGCCCCGGTCGTGAAAACGATCAAGCGGGCTGTAGGAGGGTGTTGAACGAGGTATTCGCAGCGATGCCGCAGCAGAACAGAATCAGAAGAATCGCAAGGGGGTAGCATGGAGTTGCCCCCTTGTCCATGATGCCGGAACCGTTGCTCATGATCGGGCCGGGCGTGCGTGTGTGACCGGCTAACGACGTCCGCTGCCATTTCATCGCATGACTGCTCCCCACCGGTCTCGCCGACTACGCTAGCGCAAGATCTTCTCCATCGCCTTTCCCTTTGCGAGTTCGTCTATCAACTTGTCCAGATAACGGATATTCCGCATCAGCGGATCCTCGACGTCCTCCACGCGTACTCCGCATACGACACCCTTGATCAATGCCGCATGCGGATTCATGGCCGGGGCCTCGGCAAAGAAGGCTTCGAAATCCTTCCCTTCTTCGATTTGCCGCTGCAGACCCGCCTGGTCGTAGCCGGTGAGCCAACAGATGATGCCGTCCACCTCCTCCTTCGTACGGCCTTTCTTTTCCGCCTTCTGAACATACAGCGGATAGACCTTTGCAAAAGGCATGGCAAAAATGTGATGTGTGGTCATGGTACAGCCTTTTCTGCTGTTGCGATATATAGGGAAAAACGGTGCGCGTTCACGCGCGACGACGCGCCGGCGATGACGCAAGGTGCCGATCCACGAGGCGGCACCGACGAGCGGTGTTCAGGTGATCGGCGTATCAGTCGCCGGTGTCGATTTCGCCGATCATGAATGTTACGGCGGAGCCGAGCAGCAGCACCCGGTCGCCCGACAAAGTGCAGGTCACCGTACCCCCTCGTCTGGATAGTTGTCGTGCCGTCAGTGTGGTTTTCCCGAGACGGGCGGCCCAGTATGGTGTGAGTTCGCAATGCGCCGATCCTGTGACGGGATCTTCCGCGATACCAAGCTTGGGCGCGAAGAAACGGCTGACGAAATCGTCCTCCAGACCGGGGGCGGTGACGCAAACCCCGCGCAGCCCCAACGCGCCGAGCTGTGTCATATCGGGCGAGAGCGAGATGATGTGCTCCTCGCTTTCGAATACGGCGATGTAGTCGTCGGCCGCCAGCACTTCCACCACCTCCCGGCCGAGACCCTCCGACAGCGCTGCGGGTGGCGGACATGGCACGGGAGGACGGGACGGAAAGTCCATGGCCAGCAAGCCGTCTGTCCTTTCCACAACGAGCGTTCCGCTGCGCGTTGCAAACACGATGTTCTGCGCATCATAGCCCAGATGTTCGAACAGCACATGAGCTGCGGCCAGCGTGGCGTGGCCGCAGAGATCGACCTCCGCAACCGGTGTAAACCATCGGAGATGAAACCCGTTTTCAGCAGGGACAAAAAACGCTGTCTCGGAGAGATTATTTTCTCCCGCTATTGACTGGAGGATGCTGTCGTCCGGCCACGATTCCAGCGGAACGACCGCCGCCGGATTGCCTTCGAAAACACGACGTGCGAAGGCGTCCACCTGATATTGCCTGAGTTTCATTGCCGATTTCCTCCTGCGCTGAGTAAGTACCGGAAACACGTATCATGGGAATTCTGTCCCCGATGGAAGTGCGTAAAGTACGATATCACGCTGTGAAATCAAGCACAAGGGCGTTGCGGGAAGAAATCGAGCGACGCAGGGCTTCCTTCCCGGGAGTGAACATCAAACCCCTCCCACCGTCACTTCCAGATCGCGCAGCAGGCCGTCGGCGAGGTCGTATATCCAGCCGTGGACGGCGAGCGCCGCTCCCCTGTTCCACGCGCTTTGTACGACATCCGATTCGGCGACATTGCGCACCTGAGCCATCACGTTCAGTTCGCAGAGACGCTTCCAGCGCGCGTCGAAGTCCGGCAAAGCCTCGAGTTCTCCCGTATGCTCTGTCGCCACCGTGTGCAGGTGTTGTAACCAGAGTCCCGCCACGCCGCCGTGCTCGCCGTTCAGAAAAGCGCGTATACCACCGCAGCCGTAATGACCGCAGACAATGATGTGCTTCACTTCGAGCGCGTTTACGGCATAGTCAATCACCGCCATGGCGTTCACATCGGACAACGGCACAATATTCGCGACGTTGCGATGCACGAACAGCTCGCCCGGTGCGCGTCCCACTATGGCATTCGCCGGCACGCGGCTGTCCGAGCACCCGATCCAGAGCAGATCGGGACTGTGGATATTGCAGAGCTTGAGGAAAAAATCCGGATCGCTTTCGAGCTGTTGCGCCGCCCATGCCTTATTGCTGACGAAGAGTTCGGGAAGAAATTTCATGGCATAGCCTTGTGCGATTTATTCTGAAAGCGTGAGATTCCGACAGAAGACACGGCATGAGAACAGTCCCGCCTGCGGCACCGATCAAAGAACGGCCCGCTGTCTGCGACCGACCGTGCCACCTGTTTATTGGCAGCGACATGCCGGTATTTCGCTGTCTGTTGTCCCCGTGGCCTCGCTCCGTCGCTTTGCGGTAATGAAAAAAGCGGATGCATGCATCCGCTTTTTCGAAAATCCTGGGAGCGGTTAGCGCGAGTAATACTCGATCACCAGCGGGAATTCGCAGATCACCGGGATGTGCTCGCGCTCGGGCGAAGCGGTGACGGTGATGGAAAGCTCGGGTTTGTTGATGGCGAGATACTCGGGCGGACGGGAAATCTTCACCGCCTCGTTGAACATCGGGATCTTGCGGCTTTTCTGACGTACCGTGATCACATCATTGACGCGCACCTGATACGAGGGGATGTCCACGCGATGGCCGTTCACTTCGATATGGCCGTGAGCGACGTACTGTCGGGCCGCGAAAATGGTGCGGGCGAGTCCGCCGCGGTACACGACGGCGTCAAGACGGCTCTCAAGAAAACGCGCGAGGTTGTCGGCGGTGTTGCCGGTCTTGCGGGTCGCCTTTTCGTAGTAGGTCGACATCTGCTTTTCGCTGATGTTGTATTGCCAGCGCAGACGCTGCTTCTCGATAAGCTGGCGTTTGTAGTCCGACACTTTCGCACGGCGGTTGCGGGACAAACCATGCGCACCGGGAGGATGCGGTTTGCGCTCCATCACCTTTGCCGCCTTGGGCGAAACGGGGACGCCGAGCTGGCGTGAGATCTTGACCTTGGGACCGTTGTACTTCATTCGTGCTGCTCCGTAGAACCTGTATTGCTGTTTCTCTGTCTGTTCGTTTTGCCGCGTCGCCGACATGAAAAAAGCAAAAAAATGCTTCCATTCAGCGCATTCGTAAATATAATGCCGCTGGAGATAAAAACAAACAATCTTCTCGGTGTGGGAGGCCGTCGCCGAAAACATCGCGGTTTCGGGAAGATGTTAATATCCCCCTCGGCGCCTTTGCGTCTCCTGAGCGTAGTCGAAGGGGCGCTTCTGCGTTCATTCCCCTCTTCTGCGTCGCCGACATCTGTGGGGTACATGTGCGTGGGGAGCGTGAGTGCGGTGCGGTGATCGTTTGCCCTGTGTATGATGTATTTTTGAGGCAACAGGGTGGGGAAGTACCGGCCTGTCTAGTAGCACGGTCCGGGCAGGTGCTCTGGTTTGGCGAAAACAACTTTCGAGGTTGATCAGGCGGTTTTCCCTCGCCACGTCAGGTACACAAAGAGGGCGGAGTTTTCGGACTCCACCCTCTTTATCGTCGCATTTGCGATGCTTCAGCGGTACGGGCTCGCTACGCTCTCCGCGCTACGCTCTCTCCTCCACGTTCTCCGCCTCCTTTTCCCCGGATGCGGGAGCCACTTCCGTGGCCTGCATGGCGTCGCGTCGGGCGTCGTCGGGAAGCTCGTACGCGCGGAGACGACGTGCCTCGCCGGCGCGCCGTGCGCGGGCGACGAGGAAGCCGATGGTCATGAGAATAATGCCGAGCCAGACAGCGCCGATAAAGGGTTTGACCGAGGCCTCCACGACGAGCGTCTCGCGCACCTGCGACGCGTCAACCGGGATGGTCGGATTTTTCAGGCGCACCTCGATCTGCGACAGCGCGAGATCCTCCTGATTTGGCGTCATACCCAGCACCTCGATCTGCATGTCGCCTTTCGCGACTTTTGCGGGCTCGGCAACAACACCGTCGGGACCTGTGATACGCGTGGCGATGAGCTCTTCCGCCGGTTCGCCGTATTTCTCGACCTTGAACACGCCGCCGATGCGAAAACTCTGCGCTTCGCGCGAATTATTCATGTCGAAATCCGTGAAGGTCACCGTGTACCCGCCGAAGCTGGCGGATTGCCCTTTGATGAAGATTTGTTTGCTACCGCCTTCGGGATCGCCCTCGTACAAGGCCATGGGCTCGATATACATGTCGCTCGCGAAGAAACGCGCGATGCCGGGGTTGCGCATGACCTGTTCCTGTCCGCCGTAGTTGGACACGAACATGATGGTCTTCACCGTCTCGATTTCGTTGCCCTTCAGGTCGGCCAGCTTGACCTTGAAGTAATACCGCTCTCCGTTCCAGAAAGTCTCGTAGCCGTCGTATGTGAAGGTATACCCGAGATGCTGCACGGGGATGCCCTGCTTGAGCTCCATCGATTTCGATGTGCTGTAAAAGCCGGATCCTATGACGCCGAGCAGCATCATCGCCACGCCTATATGCGCAATGTAGGCACCCGAGAACTTGGGATTGCCCTTCACAATGCGGTATCCGACGGACACATTCGAGGCAAAGGAGAATGACGCCGACAAGGTCAGAGCTATCATACCCGGATCGTGCACACCGAAAACAATGAGCACGACGGTAAACACGACGGCAATACCCAGCGGCACCCACAGTTTTTTCAGTATGCTTCCGGTGGGAGTGCTCTTCCACATCAGCAAGAGAGCCGTACCCGTCATGAACGTCATCACGATGGCGAGAGGCAGACCCATGGCGTCATAGAACACCGGATCCACCGTATTGCCAAGGCGATAGTCACCGCCGGTGATATTGTTGAGCACCCCGAGCACGCTATTGAAGGCGTCAATCATGAACTGCGGAATGATGGGCATGGACGTACCCACCAGCACGATAAAGGTCAGCACACCGATAACCGCGGAGCCGAGACCGAGGAAGGTCTCGCGCGACATCATCGCGAAGCTCTGGAAATTCTTTTCGCTGTGCATGCGTCCGGTCAACGTATAGCCGATGAGGCCGATCTTCACCAGCAGCGCCGGCAGCCAGAGATAGCTCAGAAGATTGAGCAGATGCGCTATGCCCAGCAGCGGGTACAGTATGATGTAGAGTATCGGATTGCTTCCGGCGATCATTTCTTCAAACACGATGGTGACATCCCCGCTGACCTGCGCGAACACCGGGATGCTCGGGCCGATGACGATGAGATAGGTCAGCGCCACAAGCTTCCAGCCGCTGTAACGCTCGAACAGCGACCTGCCCCATTTCGTGAAGCGGCCGAAGATCAGTGCGAGACCGACATCCACATAGGCGAACATGAACAGCACCAGCAGGGTGAAGCTGAAACGCCCCGGATCCACGAAGGAATGCACCGAGGCATCACCCAATACGCCGCTGCGTGTCAGGAAGGTGGAGTACAGTACGGTGACGAAGGCTAAAATCGCGAGAAGGAAATTCGTCATCATCAGTCCCTTCGTGCGACGCTGCGTGATCATGGTATGCACCAGTGCCACGGAAACCAGCCAGGGAATGAGCGAGGCGTTTTCCACGGGATCCCAGCCCCACCAGCCGCCCCAGCCCAGGGTTTCGTATGCCCAGAATCCACCCAGCGCGATGCCGAGACCGAGCACCATCGCTCCGCCCACCACCCAGGGGAGAGAGCTGGTAACCCAATCCTGATAGCGCTTGCGCATCAGCGCCGCGACGGCCAATGCGAAGGGCGGCGCCATGGCCGCGAAACCCATGAACAGGATCGGCGGATGAATCTGCATCCAGAAATTCTGCAGCAGCGGATTCAGGCCGCGTCCGTCGGCGGGGATGACATTGCCTTCGATGGGTGTGAACGGGTTCTTGACGATGAGCAGCATGAGCAAAAAGGAGAGAATGCTCGTGTACACGCCCATCACTTCGCGTTCGTTGTCATGCTTCTGCGTGTACAGCATCAGCACGATACCCACGATGGCAACCATGAGCGTCCACAGCAGGAAGCTGCCCTCCTGCCCCGCATAAAACGTGGACATGAGCAGACCCAGCGGAAGCTCGCGCGAGCTGTAGGCCCAGATGTAATGAAACTGGAACTGATGCTTGACGATCAGAATCAGCAGGATGGCCGAGGCAATGAAGATGGTGCTGACCGAGATATGGAATCCTGCCCGGGCAAAACCGACAAGCCGCGGCTGCTTTATGCTTTTAAAGAATGCCGTCATACCGACCACGGACGCGATAAACCCGAGGATTATCGCGGCGTTGCCGACAGCGCCTAACACATCGTACATGGGGTGATCCTTTCTGCGCCGGCTAACCCGGCAAACCGGGCTGCAGCCGGCTCAAAGGTATGATGAAATGTCTGTAGAATCGTTCGGAGCGCACCGGCGGCACGCCGCCGGTGTATGCAACTACATCGATGAAGTCTTGATGCCTTCCGGATGTTCACCGTCGGGATTGCCTTCATATTTGGAGGGACATTTGGTGAGCACTTCCGACGCGTTGAACACGCCGTTTTCGTAGCGGCCCTTTGCTACCACACTGGTCGCGATGTCGAAGTTGTTGGGCTTGGCGCCCGCGAGCACGACTCTCGCCACTTTGTCGTCTTCGTCGCGCATGTAAAAGGTGAAGGTGTTTTTCTCCGTGTCGAAACGGGTTTCCATTTCCTTAACCCACGTGCCCGTAACCTGTACTCTTTTCCCGCTCTGCTCGGCCTTGCTCAGGTTGGCATACTCGACCGAAGAATTCAGGAATGACAGTCCTCCGATGATGAGGAAGACGAAGACGATGGCGCCACCGGCAAGATATCGCTTTTTCATAACGCTGTGTCCTTTCTATTCCAATTCTTTGATTTTCTTGTCAATTCTGAGCAGATAGGCAAAAAGCCCCGTCCAAACCATCAGGACGATGAGCATCACGACGTAGAGCGCATTCTGTTCGAGAAATTCGTACATGGATATCGTGCTCCGATCTTTGGTGTCAGGCCGCCGGGGCGGCACGTTTCAGTATGATGCGATGAAGCCGTATGCGGATGCGCATCAGCCATACATACAATGCCAGAAATCCTCCCAGCAGGGAGTACAGAATGATACGCATGGAGGTGTCCATACCGCCTGTGCTGACGACCGGTCCGGCGTTGACGTCACCAGCGGAACCCGGATGCAAACCGGGCATGATGCGCGGCATGATAAAGATGAAAAAGGGCACGGTCGCGGCAGCTATGATTGCGTACACCGCAGACAGGGATGCGCGCTTTTCTTCCACCTCGATGGCCGAGCGCAGGGCGAAATAGGCACCGTACACCAGCAGCAGCACGAAAATGGATGTTTGCCGCGGATCCCAGTTCCAGAATGAGCCCCAGTTGAATTTCGCCCAGAGCGACCCGGTCGTGGTGGCCAGAATGCAGAACAATAAGCCGAGTCCGGCGGAAAGCGCGGAGCGGAAATCGTCCTCCATGTCCTTGCGCCGCAAGTACCGAATTCCGTACCACATGGACACGAGAAAAGCGACCACCGTCATCCAGGACATAGGAACGTGGAAGAAAATGATTTTCGCACGCTCTTCGAGACCGGGAATGAAGGGGAAGGAAAATCCCGGATACCCGCCGAGGACGTTCAGTACGTCAATGCGGTGGGCCTCGTGATTATAACGCGCCGTCGCAAGCACGCCGTCCTCTCCCGCGGGAAGAATATCGCGCGATGGGAATTGTGCCGTGGCGCTGCGTCCTGACGCATCTTTCACCGTCACGAGCCAGCCGCCCTCTTCGTCGGCGCGGCCGTCGTCGCCCAGATGCAATTTCACCTGCAAAATTTTCTCCGGATCGGCCTGCGCCATCATACCGAGCTCGCCGAGCCCGCCCGCGATGGGCGTGATGATGCCGATGGCGGTCATGACCGCGATCCACAAGAAGAGAAGAATTTTCCACCACATGGCAATAGTTTCCTGTAGCAATCAATCATTGTAATGTACGGACACGCCGATCAATTTTCAATGCAACTCGATTTCCCTGAATTGTCCGAATTAATCCATCCCGATGGACGGAAAATCCCGTCGAAATGTGGGTGTACTCAGTCTTTCCAGACAAAATCGAAGAGCAGAAACGAGACGGTGGTCACCACGACGATGTAGGAACCGAGGAGCTGCAGATCCGGCCAAACGGCACTCCACGAGCTGTCCTCCACCGCCAGCTTGGTCGCCGAAATGCCTGCCATGAGCAGCGGCAGGAGTATGGGAAAGGCCAGCACGGGAAACAGCGTGCCCTTGGTGTTGGCTTTGGCGATGATCGCGGCAATTATGGTCGTGGCCGAGGCCATGCCGATACCACCGAGAAGCATCACGAGCCAGAACAGGCCGGGTTGCCGCACGAAAAACTGCTCCATGGTCAGCAGGTACATCGCGACGATGAAGGCATTGAGCACCAGCACCAGGAGGAGATTGAACAGCAGCTTGCCGAGATACACCGCCATGGGCGATGCGAGCAATTGCAGCGTCATGGTCGTGCCGCGTTCCTCCTCCGCCACGAAGCTTCGCGAAAGCCCCGACATGGCGGCAAAAAACATCACCACCCAAAGCATGCCCGTCTGCGCACCCGCCGGAAGGGTCTCTCCGACGAGCGAGAACATGATGACGGCCAGTGTCACCACCACGAACATGAGCAACGCATTGAGCGCATAGCGTGTGCGCAATTCGCTTGCCAAATCCTTGCGGAAAATTTCCCACGCCTGTTTCAGCATGCCGCCTCCACGCTCACCGTCGCATCGCAGAGCGCGATGTCCTCGTCGTCGTTCGTGGCGATGATGACGGTGCGCGAGCCGCGGGCGTCGGCGACGATGCGCCGCACCACCTCGCGCCCGTCTGCGTCGAGATTGGAGATGGGCTCGTCGAGCAGCAGCAGGGGCGGACGATGCATAGTGGCGAAAAGCAGTTTCATGCGCTGCTTCATTCCCGAGGAATAGGAGCGCACAGGGTCCTTTCTGTCTGCGGGAAGCCCCACCGACTGCAGAAGTTCCGCCGCCTCATGATTATTCATGCGCAGATTGCGGATGCGGGCGTACAATTGCAGATTCTCCGTCGCGTTGAATTCCTCGTACAGCACGAGATACGGCGCGGCGTAGCCGATTTCCGCATAGAGTTTTTCGCTGTCCACCGGCGCCCCGTGCAAGTCGTGTCTCACAGTGCCCGCGGAGGGCGTGAGCAATCCTCCGAGTATTTTCAGCAGAGTAGATTTTCCCGAACCGTTGCGTCCGATGATGCCGAACACCTGACCGGGCTCGACTGTGAAGCCGATGTTGCTGAAGACGGGCTTGCGGTTGAATTTTTTCGAGACGTTGTCTACGACGATGCGCATATCACCACCCGGGCATTTCTACCGCCCAATGACGGCAAATTTGCCGCTGCGACGTTCGCTTCCGTAACTCAGCACGTAGAAATACACCCCGCTCGCCAGATCGGTCCCCTCGCCGGCCTGTATATCCCAGGCGACATACGCTCCGATAAGATCATCGAGCTGTACGGGCAAATTGTCTTTGCGATACAATTCCACCATGCCGACGGTGTACACCACAAGCTCGACGCGATTGACCGCGAGGTTGCGCGGTAACGGAAAATGCATGCGCGAGGATTCCGCCAGCAGCAGAGGATTGGGCCAGGGTTCGCGCAACCGGTCGTCTTGCGTGGCGCCGGCGTCGAGCACATGCATGCAGAGCGCATTGCCGGTGGCGGCGGTAAACTTGTACGCCCAGCCGTTTGTCAGACTCTGCCAGGAGGCATCCGGTGCCGTTTCGCGAACCTCCAAAGTGAAGCCGACACCGCTGCCGCTGCGCGCGAGCGCCGCCGACATGTCTACATTACTCACCACAAAGGCCACCGTGTCCAGTCCGCGTGCCACGCGGAAGTACTGCGAGGACAAGGGTAACACTGTGCCGTTGAATAACGCACTGCCAGCATTGAGCGGCTGCGTGGCGGTGAACACCACCGAGGGAAACATCTCCCCATCAGAGTACTCCACCGGATCGAGACGATTCCAGCGCCAGCCGGTAAAATAGTTGACCTTCGCCCAGGTGCAGAAATCCGAGGCAAAATCCCCGCCCGCGGAGGCAAGACCGTCCCGCATGGCGGTAATAGACTCCTTCTGTTTCAGGCCGTTCCAGAATTCGCGCATCAGTCCGGGTCCGTAGCGCCGCTCGAGCATGATGGGCCAGAGGACGAGCTCGTAGCCCTGATTGCCCCAGGAATACAGAGCGCGATCGGGATACTTCATGAATGTGCGGACATAGATGAGATAATCATTGATCTCCGGATACACGTATTCTTCGTAATAGGTGGATGTCATTTCATGCATCCACTGATCCTCCGACCAGAGTCCGTAACGGCCGAGCTGTATCGCATGGTGATACTCATGGGCGGCGGTGACGCGCAGACCGTTGAGCCCTTTCGAATAATACTCGCGATAGTCGTTGTCAATCTGAATATAGGTGGCGTAGGTCTGCTTTATTGTGCCGGGATTGACGACGATACCGGTCCAGGCGGTTTCGCCGTAATAATTCCCGAAGTATTCCTGAATGTAGATCTGATACTCGTTGAAGCCCTGCTGCATTGGCGGGACTTCATACCCGAGTCGGGCTATTTCCACTTCATAGACATGCTCGAACGCCGTACCGACGCTGTCGGCATACGCGAAATATGACCCGGGAATGCGGTTTCCCGCTTCGTCAATCATGGCCGGTGCGTGCCGTCCTGTCGTATCAAAATGCACACGGAAGCGTCCGTTGGGGCTCAACACGCTGGTTTGCGTCACCGGCGGTGCGAGGAGGCGCCGCATGAGCTGCGCATCGTCCGGTTGCATGAGCGGGAGGCGGCGGGCAGCTTCGGCCATGAGATCGAACGAACACTTTCGTCCCTGCACGGGTTGCTCACCGCCTGTGAAAGCGGTATGCACCGGCTGCTCATTGCGCGCCGTGAAGAGTTGCAGGAATTCGCCGTCCGACATGTCGCGCAGTCCTTGCTCCTGGGCCTGTGCGACCAGCGACAGTACGGTGCAAAATATGATCAGAATTCCTGTGATTTTCATACGTCTATCCTCAGTGATGCTTTTAATCGTGTCGGCTTCCTGTCATTTCCGGCGTTTGCCCGCCAGACGGTGCTCGCGCCTTTGAAGCGCTTCGGCAAAACGACGGTGCTCATCTTCCGTCTCCGGAATCACCTGAGGAGACGGAGTGGGTTTTCCTTCGGCGTTGAGGCCGACAAAGGTCATGTACGCGGAGTTCGAATGCACCCGGCGTCCGCTTTTCACATCCTCACAGTACACCTTGACCCCGACTTCCATGGACGTGCGGAACACACGGTTCACCGACGCGCGCAGGATCACCACCTGCCCGAGCCGTATCGGATTCAGGAAATTGATCTCATCCACGGACGCGGTGACGCACACAAGGCCGGAGTGCCGGGCCGCGGCTATCGCCATGCAAATGTCCATCAGATGCATTAAACGTCCACCCAAAAGATTGCCTAGTTGGTTTGTGTCGTTGGGCAGGACCAGTTCCGTCATCTCCACCTGCGAGGCGCGTACGGAGTGACGCGGAGGCAAATGTTCCAGGTCGCTCATGTTCTCTCCCCGCGCCTCTACTTCCCTGTCGCCGACGAGGCGCGCAGTGCTTCGATGCTGCTTTGCTGATCCATCACCTCGGAGCGCAACGGACTGTCGGGGTAGCGCTCCAGGAAATCCTTCGCGGCGCTTTCCGCCTGCGCATAGCGCCTCAGCCGCACAAGAATGCGCACCTTCGCGGCGGCGGCGGGCTCGGCGAACTGCGTACTGTAATACCGATCCACCACCGTGTTGTAATACACGAGTGCGGACTCGCGGTTCTCCAGTTTCTCGTAGAGCACGGCGGTGTTGTATTCCTTTTCGGCGAGCTTATTCACGAGTTCGATGACCTGCTTTTCGGCCGTCTGCGCTTTCGGATGCGTCGGGAAGGCCTCGACAAAATTCTGCAGCGCGTCTATCGCGCGCATGGAGTTTGTCTGGTCTAATTTGACATTCGGTGACATTTCATAATAGCACTGTGCAAACATGAAATACGCTTCCGGCAGGATGTCGCGCGTCGTGCCGCTTTGGATCAGCTGATTGAATTCATACGAAGCCATCAGGAACTCCTCGCGCCGGAACCGCGCGATGCCTGTGTACAGGCGTGCACTGTCCGCCACAGCACTGCCGGGAAACTGCAGACGAATCACCTCGAAGTGGTTGAGCGCTTCCAGATAGTTCTCGTCCAGAAATTCATCCATGCCGAGGCGGAAACGCTGCTCGGCGGTGGGAGTCTCGACAACCTCGCTGCCGCTGCACGCAATAAACACGACGGAGAGGAGGAACAGGAAAGTGCGGAAGGTACGCGACATCAGGAAGATCCTCGGACAGTGAAAAGCAGAACCAAAATGACAACTCCGGCAACGATGACCATCGTCGGCTCGAGCACGGACGACCAGAATCCAGACCCGCTTTGCAACAGGTCGCGTTCTGTATCGGACGGATGCCGCGTCAGCGTGTCCTGACGCGTCAGTGTGTATTCTTTCGACCAGCGATGCGTTTGCTCGTTCGTGCTGCTGATCAGGACAGCAAGAACAGTGCTCAGATTACGAAGATAGGAAGAATTCGGTCCCGACGCAGTGGAGAAACGCATCTCCCGTACATCCACTTGAAGGAGGTCGGCTCCCGCGGCGGGTGCGGTCAGCACGGTCAGCCCGCGATTCCGTAACTCCTCTGCGAACACTTGCGTTACCAGGACCGGTGCCTGCTCGGGTGCGACGAGCAAGGTCACAGACGGCGATGTCACCTGTGCGGCGCTTTCGATCGCGCTGCTCCGTACCATGTCGGCCAAAGAAACATCCGCCGGGACATCCTGTGCGGCGGCGCGAAGGGATACGAGAACGACCATCGTGACAAGCACGAGCCGCCGTGGGATCATGACACACTCCCCCGCGCACGAAGGATACGCTCAAGTTCGCGTCGTAAAAGGAAGGGATCTTCATCGAGAAAATGTCTGGATTCCCTGCGCGCGGCTCTCAGCGCATCACTCCGCACCTCAGCGAAGCCGAGTTCTTCCTCATCGCTACCGGCGGCGTACAGCACGCGCCCCGAAGCATCCACCACCTCGGAGGCACCCCAGAAATTCACACCATCCTCGAAGCCCACGCGGTTGACGAACACCATGTTCACGCTCAGCAATCTGCACAGACTGCGATGCTGTTCGCTGTTGATTTCCGGCAACGTGGGCATGCCGGCGGCGGGCAAACGCGTGGGACTGGCGGATATGACGCAAAGCAACTCGGCGCCGTCCAGGGCCTGCAGCAGCGGAAGTGACAGATGCCAGAGATCTTCGCAGATCAGTACTCCGATGCGGCCGTGACGCGTGTTGATCAGGGTGGTAGTCTCACCGCGCAGAAAGTAGCGGCCCTCTTCAAAAATGCCGTAATCCGGCGGATAGATCTTCCGATACGTGCTGCACTTCCCCTGATCGAACACGAAGGCGCTGTTATACACGCCGAACGCATCGCTTTCCTCGATGCCGCCGAGAATGATCGTAATCTCCTCGCTCAGATCACGGAATACATGCAGGCGCGGGTCGTCCGTGCGCAGGCACAACTCGAAATTCATGTCGCGCACGGTGTAGCCCGTCAGACTCAGCTCCGGAAACACGATGAGACCGGCTCCCTGCTCGCGCGCGCGTTCGATAAGCGACACGTGCTTCGCGATGTTGGCATCCAGATTTCCGAGCGCGGGCGCGATCTGCGCAACGGCGACGGTCGTGTTCATCGGCGCTGCTCCTTCTGCTGACGCCGCATGACTTCCACATCCTCTACGAAGGCCTGCAAATCGTCCATATAATCTTCGGGCAGAAGCGTCTGTAATTCACGGCTTTCCTTTTTCCAGAACTTCTGCACCGCCGGCGATCCACCCCTCGCCCAGGTCCAGAGGAGCAACTCCACGGTGGATGTGTACAGCGCGTCCCGCACATCCTCACCCCGGTTGCTGCGGACGCGCAACACGGCGGACGCCTTACGGGCGGATTCGATTTGCCTGTCGAACCAGGTCGCGAAGCGTTCGTTGGCCCGCACATAGCGTGCGCCGTCGAAGGTGTAAATATCTTTGGTGAAGCCCACGGCCTCCGAATGCGGCATCATGCCCCAATATTGATCGGAAACGAGAATTTCCTGGCTGCCATCGTCGTCGAGATCGTTCAGCACCGGCGCTCCGCCGGGAGAGAAAAAGATGAGCGTGATTTTTCCTTTCGTCGATTTTCCGTACACGTGCAGGCCGCTGGATGTAAGCGGTGCGTTGCCGCCGGCATCCACCTCGACGATACATTCCGGAAGGCTGTCGCCGGTGATGTCGCGAACAGACCAACGTGCGCCGTATTCCAGCACATCCGTAAACAGGGGCCTGCTGCCGGATACGTCGGGAAAAACTTCTATTCTGTCAAAATATCCCGCGCGCATGACGGAATCCTCGAGCAATCGCGACGCGACGACCATGAGTGCCTGGCTATCACCAAAAAAATCCACACGCATGCTGTCCACGAGCACGCGGTCAGCCGATATCCACGACGACATGGAAGAAACGGAATCCGTCTTCGTGGCCGTTTCCGCCTCCTGCCGTTCTCCTCCACCGCAGGATGCGAGCATCATGGCGATAAGCACAAGAGCGAGCACGGGCAAAACGGAAGCCGTCCTGCCCGAGAAGGCCCTTACACAAATCGTCTTGATTGTCGTCATGCTGTTTCGAATATGAGGTATCGCGGAATCTCCGCACGCATCACCAGCTGCCGCTCGATCCGCCGCCGCCGAAGCTGCCGCCGCCGCCGGAAAAGCCGCTGAAGCCGCCTCCCCCGCCAAAGCCGCCGCCCCGAAGCCGCCACCGCCGCCGAAAGGACCGATGAACCAGATTCCGCCTCCGCCGCGTCTCCGGTTACCCTTCAGCACAAAGAAGAGGATGATGAGGAAGATGATGAGGCCGAAGAGATTGCCGCCTTCCTTTTTCTCGCGTTCGCGGCGTGGGGACTGTGCCAGCGTCAGTTCGCCGCTCGCGGCTTTCACCGCAGCGTTCATCCCGGCAAGAATGCCGCTGCTGTAATCGCCGCGGCGGAATTCCGGCGCGACCACATCACTGATGATGATGGAGGTGAATGCATCGGTCAGCACGCCTTCGAGACCATAGCCCACCTCGAAACGCATTTTCCTGTCATTGACGGCCACCAGAAACAGCAGTCCGTTGTCCTCGCCTTTGCGACCGATCTTGTTCGTCTCGGCGACGGACAGCGCATACTCTTCGATGCTCCCGCCTTCGAGCGACGTGACGATGAGAACGACGAACTGATTGCCGCTTTTCGCTTCATAATCCTGGAGAAAGGCCTCCAGGCGGTCGCGATCCTGCGACGAGAGCACGCCGGCGAGATCCGTCACATAGCTCCGGAGCACTGGCACCTCCGCCCATGCCGATGAAGGCAACAGCAGTGTCAGCAGCAGCCAGACAGCCAGACTCCGGGATACGCGCATCAGAACTGTACCTTGGGTGCTTTGTCCGCTCCCTCATCCGCGCTGAAGGTGGCCTTCTTCTCGAAGCCGCCGATGGAAGCGACGAGCGAGGTCGGGAAACGGCGAATGGAAGTGTTGTATTCCTGCACCGCTTCGATGAAACGCTTGCGCTCCACGGCGATACGGTTTTCGGTGCCTTCGAGTTGTGATTGCAGAGCGAGGAAGTTCTGATTCGACTTGAGGTCGGGATAATTTTCCGACACGACAAGCAGACGCGAGAGCGCTCCGCCAAGCTGCGACTGCGCGTTCTGGAAGCGCTGCAGCGCTTCGGGATCGTTCACGATGTCGCTGGAGACCTTCATTTGTCCCACCTGCGAACGCAGTTCCGTCACTTCCGTCAACAGTTCTTTTTCCTGCGAAGCGTAGCCCTTTACGGTTTCCACGAGATTGGGAATGAGGTCCAGGCGACGCTGATACACGTTCTCGACCTGGCTCCATTTCGCCGTCACGTTTTCCTCGGCGGACACCAGACTGTTCTGCGCGCCGATGTACCACATCAGCAGGACGAGGAGAACACCTCCGCCGATGATCAGGGGCATGAATTTTTTTCATGTAAGCTCCAAAAGTGTAATTCCGATTTCCAGTTTCGTTTCGCTATAAGTAGGAATATTACGAAAACGGCCATGAAAATGAAACCCACAAGTGGAGGTACGATTTACGAATGACGATTTACGAATGACGATTCGGGGAGCTGATGGATGAGCAGTCATTTCACCAGTCAGCTTCGGTCTGACATCGGTCCCTTTCATGCATGACATGTGCTCTTGGCGGGGCTATCAAACATCGTCACCCTGAGCGCAACGACCGGAGCACGGCGTGAGTTTGAGGCGCAGGCTTTCACGGTCGTGGAGTCGAAGGGCCTACGTCTCGCTTTCTACAGACCTCACAAGTACCGTCGTCCGACATGTCATAAGAAATGCCGCCACACTCTGATCGTTCGTCATCGCACGGCGTTTTATTGGCGGGGTCTCGAAGGTCGAAGTCTCGCCGGGGCGGTGTGGTTGGTTCCGTAACGCACGATGAAAATACGTCCTTCCGTTTGGTCAAAAGCAGGAGCAGCATGCCTGGTCGGGGTTGCCTTGCAGCGTGCGTGCTTGCGAACCGCGGGTGGCGCGGGAACTGCGGGTGGCGCGGGAACTGCGGGTGGCGCGGGAACTGCGGGTGGCGCGGGAACTGCGGGTGGCGCGGGAACTGCGGGTGGCGCCGGAACTGCGGGTACCGTCTGGGTTCGGCTTCGGGGACCCCGGGATGGCGCAGCCGGGATTGAGATGGATAGATATCGAATGATCGGTTTCCCGTCTGCTCTATCCCGGGTTGTAATGTTGGATCCCTGCGGGATTGAAGATTGAGTGGTGAAAGATAGAGACGTGAGGTAACTCTCGAGTACCGACCTTGACAACCACCTATACCAGACGCAGGATAGGTTGATACAGTCGGCTCACCCTTTAGAAACTTGCTCACTCATATGCCGGCCGATCTGCTCGCGGATCGCCTCAGGTCCCCGCGACAATGCCGAAAAATCACAATGCTGCCCGAAGTTCCTCTCGAGAAAGCTCGCAGTCACGGAGGATGCGACCGAAAAGCCCGCTACCGATTGCTTCTCCGTGATGGACAGGGATCACTGTACAGCGACCGTCGCGATGCCGGAGGAAGTGGTGACTCCCCTTGATCCGGACAACCTGGGAATCGAAAGCCCCAAGCACTTTTATGAGCCTCTTGCAAGTCAGTGTCGGGAAATCGCTCATTGTGTAACGGCAATCCTCTGCACGCCGATAAACTCATTTACTGTCGGTTTCTCCACCTCAAGGCACAACAAAATTGCCTCTCTCGTTCGCTTCATCAACACATCGAGGGATTTTGCCTGTGTATGGCAACCCCGCAATGCCGGGACGGATGCAATGAAATAACCGTCTACGTCCTTCTCAATGACGACGTTGAATTCTCTTTGCAAATGCTGTGTCCAGTTCCGAGTGTATCCGAGTGTTTGACGGCTCTATGCGCGCCCGCGATGAATTATAGCTGCCCGCGTCATCGCAGCTTGGGAGAATTTGGCGATGATCATCGCTACGAACAAGTGCCCGTTGCAGTAAGGTGCGTAACAACATGCGATTGACGACTGCCTGCCCGCCGAAGCATCATAGGACCTTGGCACAACCGTCGGCGCATGAGAGCGCAGGCGGGACGATTGACGATTTGCCCGTAAATCGGTGAAAAGGAAAAAAGGTCAAAAAGTTGGGTTCACTCTCTCTCCTTTTTACCTTTTCACCTTTTCACCTTTTCACCCTTTCACCTTTTCACCTTTTCACCCTTTCACCCTTTCACCTTTTCACCCTTTCACCCTTTCACCTTTTCACCTTTTCACCTTTTCACCCTTTCACCTTTTCACCTTTTCACCCTTTCACCTTTTCACCTTTTCACCCTTTCACCTTTTCACCTTTTCACGCCCCCTTCACTCTTCACCTCTAAAACGCCAACCGCCCCATCTGGGGCGGTCTGCGAAAAAACTTTATGGAGCACTTTTTCAGTTCAGCGTGAAATTCACCCCGAAGGTGACAGCGGTGGAGGTTTCCTCGGAGAAGTAGAACTCGTCGTTGTAGAGGAAGTATTCGAGGATGCCCTCGATACTTATTTTTTCTGAAGCGAAGTAGCGCATGCCGCCGATGATGGACATGGAAATGCCGCTGGCTGCACGGTCGGCGGGTTTCGGCAAGGTCACGATGCCCTCGGTGGTCCAGGTTTCAGTGTACACGGAGTAGCCGAGGCGTAATCCGGCAAAAGGATCCATTTCTTCTTTCGGAAGGAAATGATAGCGGGCCTGAAACATGGGTGCGAATGTCTCGCGATCCAGCGTCGCGGTACCGGTCTGGAGAAATGCCTTGTTAGGCTCCTGACCCCAGTAGCGAATGATCAGTCCGAGGCCGATATTTTCGTCATACCCGTATTCGTACTGAAGGCCCCAGCCCACGGGCTCGGTCACGACAGTCGCGCTTGCGCCGACATAATGCGCCCCTGCCACGTATTGGGCGTGAAGCGTCGGAACCGTGAACAGACAGACAAGCAGAGTCAGCGTTGAGATGGTAAACCAGTGTTTCATCCCACCATCCTTGAAAAAGTGAATGATGCTCGTGATTTGGCCCAGGAATCCGGGTGTTGCTCAATACCCGTGCATGAAGGCACGCATTCGATTCACGGAATAGGTTCCGCTTCTCTCGAATAAATGGAATGTACGGAATTCCTTCAAAAGAGAAAAGCGCCCGCGAGGGCGCTTTTCAAGAAAAAGTCCGTCTGTCTTACAGCGTGAAGTCCACGCCGATGGACAACTGAATCGCGCTGTTGAAGTAATCGTCACCCGCAACGCGGAACTCCAGCGTCCCGTTTCCGGAAATAGCCGGCGAGAAGAAATAGCGAAGGCCACCGTAGGCCGTGAGGAACAGACCGCCGCTGTCGGACGCGCTGCCGAAATCGCTACTGTAGCTGTAAATCGCCCAGCCGAGACGTCCGCCGGCGAAGGGATCGAGCTGATCACCCGGCATGAAGTGATACGCACCCTGGAACTGCGGCATGATCACCGACCAGCTGATGTCGTTGCCGACGGTTGTATAGGACTTGCCCCAGTAACGGATGAGCCCGCCAATGCCAATGTTCTTGCTCACGCCATGTTCGAAATTGACGCCGAAACCGATGGGATCCGTTGCGAGCGTCAGAGCCGGCCCGAGCCAGTTGCCGCCGTGACGGAACTGTGCGGTGCTTGTGGACGTCCCGAGCAGAAGGACGACGGCGGCGAGAAGCGCAGTGTGAAGAAGTACTTTCATGAGACCTCCAAAATGAAGTAACGGAAAGAGAGAATGATGTTTCTGTTTCGATGCCGCAGTATGGCCGTTCCGTTCCTGTTCATCCGCTCGCTGCGTGTGCCTGTCCGTCATCAATCCTTTCACCAGCGGCTTGCTGCGTGCTGCTTCAGGCGCGGAGGAGTTCCCGCGCGATCACGATGTTCTGTACTTCGGATGTTCCTTCGTATATCTCCGTGATCTTGGCGTCGCGGAGGAAGCGTTCCACAAGGTATTCCCGAACGTAACCGTAGCCGCCATGAATCTGAATGGCTTCGAGCGCGTTCTCGACAGCAACACGTGACGCGTACAATTTAGCCATTGCAGACTCTTTCACAAACTTCTGTCCTGCGTCCTTCAGCGCGGCTGCGCGGTACACCAGCAGCCGGGCGGCTTCGAGATCCGTGGCCATTTTGGTCAGTTTGCTCTGAATCATCTGGAATTCGGAAATCACCGTACCGAACGCCTTGCGCTCCTTGCTGTACTTGAGCGCCGCTTCGAAACTCGCGGCGGCAATACCCAAGGCCTGCGCGGCGATGCCGATGCGGCCGCCGTTGAGCGTATCCATGGCGAAGTTGAAGCCCTTGCCCACTTCCCAGATCACGTTCTCTTCCGGGACGGGCGTCTTGTTGAACAGCAGCGAACAGGTGTCGGAGCTGCGGATGCCGAGCTTGTCTTCCTTCACCCCATGGTCGAAACCGGGCAGACCTTTCTCCACAAGAAACGCGGTAATGCCGCGGTATCCTTTTTCCCGGTCGGTCTGCGCCATCACGATAAAGTGATCCGCTGTCGTACCGTTGGTGATCCAGTTCTTGATGCCTGTGATCTCCCAGGCGCCGTTGACGAGGTGTCCCTCGGTTTTCTGCGAGGTGGCGTCGCTGCCGGCTTCGGGTTCGCTGAGCGCGAAGGCGCCGAGCTTTTCGCCCTGGGCGAGGGGGATGAGATATTTCTGCTTGATATGGTCACTGCCGTATTTCTGCAGACCGTAGGTGACGAGGGAATTGTTCACCGACATGATCACGCCCACGGATGCGTCCACTTTGGAGATTTCCTCCATCGCCAGCACATAGCTCAGCGTGTCCATGCCCGCACCGCCGTATTCGGGATGCACCATCATGCCGAGAAATCCGAGTTCGCCCAGTTTCTTGACGATGTCGTAGGGGAATTCTGCGTTTTTATCGCGCTCGACCGCGGAAGGAGCAATTTCCTCCTGCGCGAATTCGCGCGCGGTCTGCTGAATCATTTTTTGGTCTTCGGTAAGTTCGAAGTTCATGATATCCGGCCTCTCTCTGGTGAATGAAATCAGGATGCGGAGTAATCGTAAAAGCCCTTTCCGCTTTTGCGGCCGAGGTGACCGGCGGCGACCATTTTCTTCAGCAGCGGGCAGGGGCGGTATTTCGGATCGCCAAGTCCGTCATGAAGCACGTTCATGATATCGAGGCACACGTCGAGTCCGATGAAATCGGCGAGGGTGAGCGGTCCCATGGGATGCGCCATGCCTAGCTTCATCACTGTGTCAATCGATTCCACCGTCGCGACGCCTTCCATAAGCGCATACACCGCCTCGTTGATCATGGGCATGAGCACGCGATTGGAGACGAAACCGGGATAGTCCTGCACTTCCACCGGAGTCTTGCCGAGGGCCACGGACAGCTCGTGAATCGTCTTGTACACCTCGTCGGAGGTCTCGTGGCCGCGGATGATCTCGACGAGCTTCATCACGGGCACGGGATTGAAGAAGTGCATGCCTATCACCTTGTCCGCGCGTTTGGTTACCGCAGCGATGAGAGTGATGGAAATGGAGGACGTGTTGGAGGCGAGTATGCATTCGGGTTTCGTACTCTCGTCGAAGGTACGGAAAAGCTGCTTTTTGATGTCCGCATTCTCGGAGGCGGCTTCGACGACGAGGTCGGCAGCAGCGAGGGCCGGTTGAAGTTCGGTCGCGGTGGCAATGCGCGCAAGCGTGGCCTGCTTGTCCTCTTCGGTGATGGCTTCCTTTTTCACCTGGCGATCAAGATTTTTCGCGATGGTGGAAAGTGCTTTGTCCAGATAGTCCTGCTTGATGTCGACGAGGGTTACGTTGAAACCGCTCTGTGCGAACACGTGCGCAATGCCGTTCCCCATGGTCCCGGCGCCGACGACAGTGATGTGTTGCATGTGCGTTACCTGTATGCAAATGAATGAATGATGGATCAGCTATCGGAGCACTGCGCTCCGTATGCGAACGTCTCCTCTCCCGATCCCGTATCCGGACGAGGCCGGAAACAGGTCACGGGCGGGAGCTGTTGGCAACTCCCGTCCGTGCGAATGCTTCGATCATATTCGGGACGGGCCGCAGTGCGACACGCCGAACTGCCGGTGCGGCGGTTCAACGCTCCACGATGAGTGCGCTGGCCTCTCCGCCGCCGATGCATAACGATGCGAGACCGCGTTTCGCGTTCGCGCGCTTCATGGCATACAGCAGCGTCACCAGTACCCGGGTGCCCGATGCGCCTATGGGATGCCCCATGGCGACGGCGCCGCCGTGCACGTTGACCTTTGCCGGATCGAGCTTCAGAATGTCGTTGTTCGCGATGGATACGACGGAAAACGCTTCGTTGATTTCGTACAGATCGATGTCGTCGGTGCTCAGCGATGCCTTGGCGAGTGCCTTATTGACGGCATCGGCGGGCGCGGTGGTAAACCACTCGGGGGCTTTGGCCGCGGAGGCCTGCGCGACGATGCGCGCAAGCGGCTCGAGGCCAAGTTCCTGCGCTTTCGCAGCGGACATGAGCACCACGGCGGCGGCGCCGTCATTGAGCGACGAGGCGTTGGCGGCCGTGACGGTGCCGTCTTTCAGGAAGGCGGGTTTCAGCGTGGGCACTTTGTCGAACTTGATTTTGCGGATGTCTTCATCCTCTGTCACGATCACCGGATCGCCCTTGCGCTGGGGGATTTCCACCGGCACGATTTCCTCTGTGAATATGCCCTTCTCCAAACTTTCGAGCGCGCGCCGGTAGCTCTCGATGGCATACTCGTCCTGCCGCTCGCGGGAAATATTGCACTCGGTCGCGCACAGCTCGGCCGCGTTGCCCATGTGATAATTGTTGTACACATCCCACAGGCCGTCCTTGATCATGCCGTCCACGAGTGTGGAATGGCCGAAGCCGTAACCCGTGCGGGCTTTATCGAGAAGATAGGGGGTGTTGGACATGCTCTCCTGGCCGCCGGCAACCACGATGTCGGCATCGCCCACGGCGATGGCCTGGGCGGCGAGCATGACGGATTTGAGTCCCGACCCGCAGACTTTATTGATGGTCATGCAGGGAACGCTCTGCGGAATGCCGGCAAACAGCGCGGCCTGACGTGCGGGCGCCTGCCCCACCCCGGCGGTAAGCACGTTGCCCATGATGACTTCCGATACGTCTTCGGGTTTGACACCCGCGCGTTTGAGGGCTTCACGAATGGCGATGGCGCCGAGTTGCGGCGCGGTGAGCGATGCGAGCGAGCCGTTGAACGCCCCGATGGGCGTGCGGGCCGCGCTGACAATGACGACGTCGTTCATATCCAATATCCGTTATGTGAGTAAGACGCTGAAGCTGCCACGGCCTGAGCCGGTGCGGAAAACAGGAAAGGCGGAGCGGTCCGCCTCAGCTGTTCATGTACTTGAGAAATTCCTTGTTGCTCTTGGTGCCGCGCATTTTCTCGATAAGAAATTCCATCGCTTCCACGGTGGTGTATTCGCTGAGAACTTTGCGGAGAATCCAGACGCGGCTGAGCTCTTCCGGAGTGAGCAGGAGATCTTCCTTGCGCGTTCCGGAGCGGTTGACGTCCATCGCGGGGAAGATGCGGCGGTCGGAGAGCTTGCGGTCGAGCACAATTTCCATGTTGCCCGTACCTTTGAATTCCTCGAAAATCACCTCGTCCATTCGGCTGCCGGTTTCCACCAGCGCGGTGGCGATGATCGTAAGGCTGCCGCCTTCTTCCACGTTACGCGCGGCGCCGAAAAAGCGCTTGGGGCGATGCAGTGCATTGGCATCCACACCGCCGGAGAGAATCTTCCCGGAATGCGGCACGACGGTGTTGTGCGCACGCGCGAGACGTGTGATGGAGTCGAGAAGAATGACCACGTCTTTTTTGGACTCCACAAGGCGCTTGGCTTTTTCCAGCACCATGTCGGAAACCTGCACGTGGCGCTCGGGTGGTTCGTCGAAAGTGGAGCTGATCACCTCGGCTTTCACCGAACGCTCCATGTCCGTCACTTCCTCCGGTCGCTCGTCAATGAGCAGCACGATGAGAATGACTTCGGGGTGATTGGTGGAAATGCTGTTGGCGATTTTCTGCAGGAGAATGGTCTTACCGCTCTTCGGAGGCGAAACGATCAGACCGCGGTTGCCCTTGCCGATGGGTGTGAGCAAGTCCATGATGCGGGTAGAGAGATCATTGGGGGCCACCTCCAGCGTCAGACGCTCGTTGGGATAGAGCGGCGTGAGGTTGTCGAACAACGTGCGCTCTCGCACTTTGTCCGGACTCTCGTAGTTGACAGCTTCCACCTTGAGAAGGGCGAAAAATCGCTCTCCCTCTTTCGGCGGACGTACCTGCCCGCTGATGGTGTCGCCCGTGCGCAGCATGAATTTTTTGATCTGGCTCGGCGAGACGTAGATGTCATCCGGCGACGGGAGATAATTGTAATCCGAGGCGCGCAGGAAGCCGTAGCCGTCGGGCAGCACTTCCAGCACGCCTTTGCTGAAGCTCATGCCGTCTTTCTGCGTCTGCGCTTCGAGGATTTTGAAAATCAGCTCCTGCTTGCGCATGTCGCTGTAGCCGGAGAGGTCAAGATCCTTGGCGATCTGCGAAAGCTCCGCAATGCGCTTGGACTTGAGTTCGGCAATGTCCATGGTCATGATAAATACCCTGTAAACGTCGATGAACGTGAATATTCGGTCATTATTGTATGAAAATCAAAAGTGTCGATGGGGAGCGGCGGGGGTACGAAGTTCCGGGCTGGGCTGCCGCGGAATCAGGCGAATGGTATCATTCTGATGTCCCGTCGCGCGGTCGCGAGGTGGAAAAAATTACATAGGTTGTGATGAGAATCGTTTTCGGAAAAGAACGGCGCTTGAACGTGTTCATGAAAAAGCACGACATGTCGCTGAAAGCGCAGGAGGTCCTGATACTTGGAAGGATTGAGACTCCTCATTCAAATATGAGGCCCCGCAAACTAAGAAGCAAGTCCCTCCGGCTGCCGATGTCGTTTTTTCTTTCGCCACCCTGCGTGGCGTACCGCGCGCACAGGATGATCCCGAAGCGCCGACCTGCCGGCCTTTGCGCTGCGCGAAGTGTCACGTCACCTCATCCGTGCTCCCGCATCGCACGGAAATACTCACCCAGTACATAATGCGAACCGAAAAGCAGCGCCGAACCATCATGCGCCCGTTCGAATGCCGCTTCCACACCTCGGTGAACCGTGTCGGCGCTCCGGGCCTCCAGACCCTGGCGAGCGGCCGCATCGAGCAGCGCCTCCATGGGCTGTGCATCGTGTGCCGTTGCCTGAACAAAGGTGACGGATGCAAACCCCCGCGTGGCGATTTCTCTGATCATCTCGTGATGATCCTTGCTTTTCATGACGCCAAACACCGCGTGGGTGGCCGCGGGCGAGCGCAAAGCACACCAGGCGTCGAGCATCACGCGCAGCCCCTCGGGATTATGCCCGGCGTCCACCACCAACTCCGGATCCGACGCGAGACGATGCAATCTGCCCCGCAGTCCGGAGTAGCTGCGCACATTTCGAAAACCGTCGCGAAGGACTTCGTCCGTCAATTGATCGAAACCGGCTTCCTTCAGTCTGTGCAACGCCGCCAGGGATAGGGCCGCGTTGCGCGCCTGATGCTCGCCAACCAATCCCAACACAACCGGATACTCCATACCGCCGAGTTCGCAGCACATCCTGTCGAAATCCGTCCATTCCGCCCTTCCCTGCCAGAACACCGGAACGAGGGGTGCGCCGAGTGCGGCGGCGCGATCCGCTATCACGCGTGCCGCGGTCACGTCCGCGGTACCGCTCACGACCGGAACGCCGCGCTTTATTATCCCTGCCTTCTCGAAGGCAATCGCCTCGATGCTGCTGCCCAGATATTCCGTGTGATCGAGCGCGACACCGGTAATCACGCTGCATGCGGGGACGACGATATTGGTCGCGTCGAGCCGGCCTCCCATGCCGGTTTCAATCACCGCCACATCAACACGGTTGTCGGCAAAGTATTGGAACGCCATGAGCGTCGTGATTTCGAAAAAGGTGGCGTTGAGCCGTTCGACTTCGGGACGCAAGGCCGCAGCGTAACGCACGACGTCATCGGAAGAAATCGCTGCCCCGTCAATGCGTATGCGCTCGGTGAAATCCTCCAGATGCGGCGAGGTGTACAGCCCCGTTCTGTAGCCTGCGGCGGTGAGCGCTGCGGCGATGAAACTGGCGGTGGAACCCTTGCCGTTGGTCCCGGCGATATGCACGACGGGAAACGCCCGATGGGGATTCCCCCAGCGGGCGGCCATGGACGTGATATTGTCCAATCCGAGCTTGATACCGAAGAATTGCAATCCGAAGAGCCATTCGACGGTATCCGTGTACGTCACGGCGTGATGGTCCATGTCATGGTCTGGTCCGGCTGCAGATTGAAAATTTCCGAGGCGGAATTACCGAAAGCGTCGGTTGCCCGCACGGTGGTCGTACCATTGCCGGTGGAATACGTCATGTTTTCGCCGCTGAAGAGAAAACCCTTGTAGGCGCCGTCCACGTAAATATCCAGCGCGCGATCGCAGTCGTTGGTCACGCGGATGTAGCCTATGAAGTTGCCGTCTCCGCGCATATCCATGAACAAGGCCATGGAATCCGTCATGCGCGTCATGATGCCTTGCGAACCGGGGATGCGGCGCGCGGCGGCGGAAATGACGGAAGCGGCGGTGCGCGACTGCTGCTCCTCGGCGATTCGTACCGCTTCCTCGAGTATTCCGAGCGCGGTGACGGTTGTGGCGGTTTTGGCGGCGATTTCCTCGGCGAAGCTCAACACCAGCGCCTGTGTCGCGAGCGCCGCGGGATCCGCGGAGCGCCGTGCGTCGTCCACCCTGGCGCCGAAACCGCGGAGCATATCCGATTCGAGACCGAGTTCGGCGCTGATATTGACGTATTCCAGCATGGGGAACACCGGTTTCTGCAGGGTGGATGTGCGCTGCTCCTGCGCGACGGCGTCAATGGTGAGGAGGAAAAAAAAGCACAGAATAACGGAATAATATCGACGTGACATGGCGTTCTCCGGATTGTTGCCTCTACAAACATACACAGCCGGATTATACGGACAAGGGGGCGGCGTGGTTCCGGTGGATTCAGCGGAAGGTCCCGTCTACCCGGATGAACTCGAGCGAGCACGCATACCTCAATGAACGACTCCGCCTCGGACTCGCGGTCCATGTGCGGAATACATCGCTCCTGATTTCGCCATCACCGAGCACCCTCTTTGTGCACCAAATGTGGGAGGTTCATGAATCGCCCACTTTCCAACGAATGTGGGAGGTTCATGAATCGCCCACTTTTGCAACGAATGTGGGAGGTTCATGAATCGCCCACTTTTGCAACGAATGTGGGAGGTTCATGAATCGCCCACTTTTGCAACGAATGTGGGAGGTTCATGAATCGCCCACTTTTGTGTCGAATGTGGGAGGTTCATGAATCGCCCACTTTTGCAACGAATGTGGGAGGTTCATGAATCGCCCACTTTTGCAACGAATGTGGGAGGTTCATGAATCGCCCACTTTTGTACCCAATGTGGGAGGTTCATGAATCGCCCACTTTTGTACCCAATGTGGGAGGTTCATGAATCGCCCACTTTTGTACCCAATGTGGGAGGTTCATGAATCGCCCACTTTTGCGTCGAATGTGGGAGGTTCATGAATCGCCCACTTTTGCGTCGAATGTGGGAGGTTCATGGAACGCCAATGTTGAAACTCAGCGAGGGGGATTAACGCAAAAACGCAACATCCCGAGTAGCCACCGTGCGATACATTCGGCTTCAGCAGATTGAGCATCACTCGGTGACGTGTCGAAGGACGTCTACGCTCAGGAGGCGCAAGGACGCAGAGAAATGATGCGATGCCTGGAATCCTGCTGTGTGCGCTGACTTCCGGTCTCAGACCATCATGCGAAAAAAAACCGCTCCGTTTCGGAAACGCGATCCGTGTCCGGAATGAATCGCTCCCGTACCGTTGGCTGTCGTCACGGTAGTTATGGATAGGTCGGTACGGAGAAGCGCCCGTTGGTGATAGTGATACGTTCCGGAGGATTCCCGGTGTCGCGATAACGACGAGCGGTGAACTCGAAACTGCCCGTGATCTGTCGCGCCGCGCTATCGAAGCTCTCGATGGTGATGGTCCCTGAATGTTGTGCATCCGTTATATACGACGTAACGATATCATCGTCGAAAATGTGGTACTGCGCGTTGGCGTTCGCGAGCGAGTAGCTCCCCGGCCCGGTGAACTCCGGTATGTGGATTGATACGTTCGCCGACGTACCCACGCCCATGATCCACGCGTCCATCGTTAAGGAAGGCTTCCACGATACATACGCCCCGACCTGCCTGGCGACTGCCGGAATCCTTCTTTCGATGCCGTCTATGCGACAGGAGAACTCCGCGTGCAGCGGATCCGTCACACGCTGGCCGGCTGTTTTCCGCGTCCAAACCCCGCTGATGGGCGAATTCCCGGATATGGAGAGCACATTCCAATCCACCTGATAATCCAGGGTGTCCCATGCAGCTTCAGGAGGCTTGAACCAGAAGATGCCGATCCGCCCATTATTCGCGAAGAGGATTTTTACACCCCTTTTTTCCGACAGTGGGGCGATTTTTCCTGTGGCAATTTCCACTCCGTATGTATGATGGGAACCGTCTGAGGAAATATGAAACACATGGTGGTACACGGGTCTGACCGACGTCGTCGATGTCGGTTTGCCCGTACGATACCAGTACCCCATCAGGTTCGTGTCAAATTCGGCACCCGGTGTGGCGGCGGTCTCATCCTCCGTGCAGGCGGGCAAGGTCACAATAATCACGAGAAGCACAACCAGAAGTCGTTTCATGATAATCCTCCACAAAGTGTCGTCGCTCGCCCCGGCGCCGGGGATCGTATCACGCGTTCCGGATCTTTGGCGTCAAGCGGTTTGTGTTTACCTGATACAGGACAGACTATTCTGCATAAATGGCGTTTGCACAGCCGGAAAACAAGTGCAAAAAAGAAGGCCCAGGAAGCAGCTTCGCAGACACTCTTTACCATGTTCCGCGTTGCGGACACCTGCTCCGACACCCGGCGTACGCCAATCGGGAAGATCTATTTTTGCGGTTGCGCCTCGAGCGCCGCCCGCACATGGGTCTGATCGAGATGGTACCAATTTCCAGTTGCGGCATCGATGATAACCGGGATAAGGCCGAACAGCACATCCAGGATGATCCAGCCCGCGCCGACGGAATTGTTGAGCAGCACGGTACGGCTCTGAAAGCCATCCAGGCGGAATTCCACAGAGTAGGTTTTGTTGGATTTCAACTCAAGCTGGAATGGTGTGCCTCCGAGGGGTTGCCCATCGAGGTAGACCTTCGCTCCGCTCGGCTCGGAACTGAAGCTAACGGTTTCCTTTGATCCCTTGAAAATGGTGGCGCAGCTGCTGAAGAGCAGAATGATTGTTGCCAGCATGCATAAACGTGCGGCAAGCGCTTTGATCCGAAACATGAGCCTTTGTCCTTCAAATTATCGGAAAGATGGGGTACGCCGGGAATCGAAGACCCGGACGCTCCTGTGTTTTCTGCATTGCATCCGGAAGCCCAACGATGTCATCCGAGCGATAGCTGGATGTACGTCGGAGTCCGGATGACACAATCATATCATATTCGGGATTATCATCCTAATACTGCAAATCATGCAATTACGTACGTAGAATGAGCAGCGTTTCACGGAAAGATCGGAACCGAGAAGCGCCCGTCGGTGAAGCGGCGAAGCTCCGGAGGGTTGTTCCTGTCCCTGTACCTGCGCATGGTGATGTCGAAGCTTCCCGAGCAGCGCATGGTTTGCGCATCATATGTATCGATGGTGATGCTGCCGGTGTAGAGTGAATCGGTGTGATAGTCCGTAATCAGATCGTGGTCCAGAATTGTATACCAGGCTTCATTCGGACCAAACGTGTAGGTGCCGGGTCCGTTGAATTTCGGCACAGTGATACTGAGGGCGCGGGGTCTGTATCCGTATGCGAACGTAGCCCTCATGCAAAACGGATATCCGTCGAACTGATGCATTGCCGCGCCCGCGTCCGGCGCGATGCCGGGAATGGAGGTTTGCACTCCGTCGATTAGCAGTGTGAAGCGCACATCGAGCGCATCGGTCACTTTCTCACTGTGCTGCTTGCGCACCCAGACACCGCTTATAGGCGAGGACCCGGACACCGTCAGCACATTCCAGTCCACCCGGTAGTCGAGAGTATCCCATTCACCTCCGGGCGGCATGAACCAGTCAATGCCGATCCGTCCGTTATGGGCGAATTGGATACGCAGCCACAGGCTTTGCTGTAGCAGAGCGATCTTTCCCGTACCTGTTTCCACACCGGCGTCATGATACGTGGCGTCCGGTGAGATGTAAAACGCATTGTGGTAGAGCGTTCCCGTCCAGGAAGATCGGGCACCTTCATCCAATCGATACCAGAAGCCGACAAGGTTCGAGTCGAATTCGCCGCTTGGGGCGGACGAGGACTCATCCTCGCCGCACGCCGATACTAACAACAGTGCCGCACAACAGCACGCGATCAGTCGTTTCATTGAGAACCTCCACCTGTGTCGTCAATCACATCAGAGCCGGCACTGTACTCACACCTGCCGATGTCCCCGCGCGAACGGGGATGCGCCTGCGTGATGCAGGATAATCTGATCCCCTATATTATCGATTACGCGGACGGAAAACAAGGGCAAAAAAGAAGTACTGTGTCGGGCACTTCCCGATGCATACCTATTCCACGCCAGCCGATGGAGATGCGAAGGATACAGCGCGGCGATCGGGAGGATCGCGGCAGAAAGAGATTCGGATTGGCTGAACGGCACGCATGTCTGGCTTCATCCCTTCCCCCCCCGTCTCACTTTCATTCTCTCACATGAAGCGGTCCCCCATTCGCGGTGACCACCGCGCCGCCTCCATGCGGTTCCATCTCCCTCAAGCGCAGCGGCGGCGGACATCGCTGTCCGCCGCCGGGGAAGAAGAGAAAGAGAGAGGTCTACGCTACCAATCCGGTCGGTACACGGGTGCGGCCAAAACCGCCGAGATGAGCTTGAGCACGGCGTCGGCATTGACCTTGACGAAATAGCCGTGTCCCGGACGCATGACGCCGTCCGAAGGAATGAAATAGCCGGTGTCGGGATGGTAGCCGTACACGGACAGCAGCGATGCCGCCGGCGTCTGCATGATGCCTGAGATGTGGACGGGACCGCTCGGTGTGCCCACCAGGGCCCAGCCGCCGAATTCACCGCTGAGCGTCAGCGTGAGATCCGGCGTGAAGGTCCCGCTCACGACCACACTATCCTTTTTCGGGAATTTGATCCAGTAACCCTTGCCGAATTCCAGTACCGTCGCCTCGACATACCCGGACGTGGGAATGTACTCGTACGCCGCGCTCGTCGCGGCCGGGAACAGCGACGCCGGTGTGACGCCGGTGTTGTTCATCGGGAGGGAGATGAGATTCCAGCCGGCGTCGTAGCGTATCACCACGTTCCCGTTGCGAATGCGCGCCTCGAAATTCACCCCGCTCTGATTGGTGGTCAATGGGGCGTAGGTACGCGTCGGCGGAGTGAAGTCATAAAAGAGGCTCACCGGAACAACAGTGTAATCGCCGGGCGGCAATCCGGTGAAACTGTACTCACCTTTCGGACCCGTGAGCGTGTTCCGACTCTCCGTCCCACCGATGGATACCTGCACGCCTTCTATACCCAATCCCGCCGGAGTGCGGACCGCGCCGGAAATCATGTAGGAAATGGCCGGCACGATATTGTACACAATGTTCACTTGCAGACCGGCGTTCGCGGCGTTCCCGCCGATGGTGATCTTATCCGTGTACTGGCCGACGGGAAGCTGCGTGTCGGTGATCTGAACAAGTGTGGAATCATCGTTGGACGCACCGGACGGGGGCTGCACGTCCAGCCACAATCCCTGATTCGGCGAAGCCGTCCAATTCAGCGTGGAACCACCGACATTGCGAATATGGATCGCCTGCGGAGGAGGTGGTGGTCCGCCGGGATTGGCCGTGAACACGAGTTGCCTCGGACTTACATCCAACAACGGAACAGGTGTCTCGATAGTAACATTCCCGCTGCTTTTCGCAAGAAGCTGCGTCGAGGGCGGTCGCACACGAACGACGGCAGTGAAGGTCTCGGGGCTCGTGACCGTCCAGTCGAACTGACCGGACGAAGCAGCGACGCTCTGCGCGAGGACTTCGGAGAAGCTCGCACCGCCATCGCGTGACAGTTCTATTCGTACATTCGGCAATCCTGTACTGCTCCAACGAATGCGCTGTTGCGTACCGACCGGCCAACGCTCTCCGCCGACAGGGTAAATCAGTGTGAGACTCGGTTCCGAGGGCAGGGATGACGCATCGACAAAATAGCTGTTGGACGTCGACGGGAACATGCCCGTCCCGTGCATGGCGTTGCCGGATTCGTCGAGATCATCGCCGTCGAAATGGTAGGATGCGAGCAGACCGGGTTCCGGACCGTCCAGTTCCATGCGATGATGATCCGCGATTTCGTCGTCACTGCGAGGCACATTCCAGATACGGACTTCATCGAGTATGCCGCTGTAGCCGTAGGCGATATTCCCGCTGGTCCGCACTTCAGCCGAGCCGAAGAACATGGGATCCGTCATCGCCGTGCCGGCGACGGAGTAACTCCTGCGGCTCGCCTCAAGGCCGTTGATGAAGAGCACCGCGACGCGTCCCCCGGTCAGGAGTTGCTGGAAGCGCGCTGCCACATGCGTCCAGGTGTTCAGTGGAATGGCGGCGGGACTCTCGAGGGTTTGGCTCCAGTCCGCTGTCGGGACGAAGCGAACGCGGCCGTTGGCTTTGTTCAGACCGAGCCAGAATTGCCAGTTCAACTTGTCGTAGTCGCCCTTTCCGATAAAGGTCTGGAATTGCGTATTGCCGCCGGCTGCGGGACGTACCCAGCATTCGAGCGTGTAGTTTTGCGTGAAACCGAGGGCCGGGCGGTGCGGCACCACGATACGGTCGCTGGTGCCGGAAGCGTTCGTGAACACCACGCCTATGCGCGGGTAATGCGGCGGATCCGGTGTTGTCAGGAAGGACACGGAGCCGACAGGTGATCCGTTCACGGTGCCCCCGACGGAAGCGGCGTTCCCGTTGAGGCGCCAGCCTCCCCGAAGGTACTGTCCGTGTAAACCGTCAACCATCCCGTGCGGTACCCGATACAGAAGACCGAGAGCGCTTGAAAAATCCATCATGGAAGACCACACACGCACTTCATCTATCATGCCCGTCCAATACAAGGCAGGGCCGTTGGGTGTACGATCGGCGCCGATGCGGAAGTCGAAGTACCCGTATCCGATGTAGGACTGGGGTGTGTTAATCGTGCGGTCGAGTGCGCCATTGACATAGAAACGCATGAGATTGTTTCTCGCGTCATAGCTCACACCTACATGCGTCCAGGTATTGAGCGCGATCGTTGCGTTGCTTTCCTGGAACATCGACGGATTCGGGTTGAAACGCAGTTTCCCCTGCGCATTCAGTCCAAACCAGTAGCCGAAACTCAGATCATTGCCAACGATGGTCATTTGACTGCCGGATGCGGTGGGACGCACCCAGGCATCGATGCTGACCTGGCCGACAATCATTAGGTCGTTGTTCAGCGCGGAAGTGAAGGGAACGCTTACGTAGCCCGCTCCTCCGAGCGAGAGCACTCCGTTCGATGCACTATACTGCGCGCTCGCCGCGGCCGGAAGAAGGAGTATGGCGGCGGTGATGGCGGTGAGAAGGGATTTCATGATCGCGCTCCGATAGTGGTGCTGCTGTGTTCTGAAGGAAGCGCCGTTCTCCGGCCGCCATACGGAATGGCGGCCGGAGGGAGAGGCGCATTTACTGTGCACGTCGTCATTTCACCACGATCATGCTGCGTGTGAGCATTGCGGTCCCTCGGGAGAGTGTGTAGCTATACACACCACCCGGAAGATCCGCGGCGCTGAACGCAACCGTCTGCCGACCCGGTACAGAACGGAGTTCCGACGAGAGATCTGCGACGATACGACCGAGCATGTCCTGAACGATGAGCCGCGGAGTTGCGTCCGAGGCTGTCTCACCCAGATCGATGTCAATCATGGTCGTGGGGTTGAACGGATTGGGATAATTCTGACCGAGGTGGAGGCCGACGGGATGCGGAACATCCCCGACACCCACAGTCATAGTCATGGTCACCGGTACATCAAGCCGGGCGGGATACACGGCGGAACGGATTCTGATCATACCGTCGTAGTTGCCTGCGGGCAGAACCTGCGTGTTGACGGACAACAGCACCGTCCCCTCGCCTTCGCCGGACATCGGTTCGATATCCAGCCAATCCAGGTTTTCGGCGTCAATGGTCCATGCTGCACGGGTGTCGCCCTGGGTCCGTATGATCAGGTTCGTACTCGGACGCGGATCGCGGTTGTTTACCGAGAACGTCACAGGATTCGGGGTTGCGGTAAAACCGAGCGGCGACATATCGAAGGACAGCTCTACGGTGAACTGGCCGGTTGCGAATTGCGACACCAGCTCCGTCTTGCCCGCCATATCGGCATCGTCAATTCGCAGACGTGTGATGCGCCCGGGATAGGGAGTATCCCAGGTGAGCGTGACGCCTTGCGCGTTGAGTCCCGCCTGATACGCGATGGTGTATTTCATCACGAAGGTGTTCCCGGTTGCGGGAGCGCGGAAATCAAAATGCGATCCCGTACCAAGTTGCGAAGCACCGGGAGTGCTGTAACAGCGGGCGTCGAAGATCTCGTTGGGGGGCTGTGGCGGGAGTTCGGCCTCGCCGAGATGCATGTCCAATCCGTTCGACGCGCCTTCCAGAACGCCGATTGTTAAGACCTGCTCGCGGCCCTGCCCGTTGTTCACGGTCAGTTCGAGCTGTACGCCCCGCTGCTCCTGCGCACCCGCCTGAACGGCGAGTGCGAGGAGCAAGGCAATGATGGCAATGGAATGTTTCATGGCGTCCTCCTTACTTGACGATCGTGAGCGTTCGAGTGACAACACCCGCCGCGGTTTCGAGACGGTACACGTACATGCCCGCGGGCACGGCGTCGCCGTTCGCATCGCGGCCATTCCAGGAAACGAGCTTCTCGCCCGCCAACTGCGTCGAAGAGACGAGCGTGCGGACATGTCGGCCCAGGAGATCGAAAATGGCAAGCCGTACTTCGCCGTCGTGAGACAGCGTGTATGGGATCCACGATTCGGTCGCCACCTGGAAGGGATTCGGGTAATTGATTCCCAACGCGTCTTCGCCCGCAAGCGGACGCACCGAGATACGCATCAGCACTTCACCGCTGCCGTCAATGTTGACGGTGAGCCGCTCACCGGCGGAACCGGTCAGGCGACCCAGTGAGGTACCTTCTTCCGTCAGCACGTCCACGGTCACACGCGGCATGTCGGCAGGAATGCCGATAACCACGCTGCCGTTGGCACGGATGCGGACGGAGTTGTCACCCGGGAACAGATACTGCGTCTGCTCCGCGGTGCGCACATCGAAGACCTGCGCAGGTGGAACGGCAGGCAGTGCAAGGTTATCACGTTCATCGGTCCGCAACGTCGTGCCGCTCACGTACAGCGGACGGTTTCCTTCGCCATCCACACTGAGATTGAGCATGCCGGCGATATCGAGTTTGTCCACCGTCTTCGAGTAGGCAGTGACGCCACCGCCGGTGACGGCCGAGCCCTGCATGGTGAGTTTGGTGTTCGGATCGACACGCACCCAATACCCCTTACCAGGCTCGATATTGGTCGGAATGACGTATCCCGAAGCCGGATTCCATCCGAAGATGGCCTTCAATCCACCTGCGGGAGCGGACTGAATGCTTGCGACGGTGAGACCCTTGCTGGGCGCTCCGGCCATATTCCAGCCGAAGCCGCTGGGCTCGCCGATGCCGTTGAGGTCATCCAGCTCCAGTGTGAGTTGCTCCAGTCCGTAGACAATGCCGTCGAGGCCATTGCTCTTGACCCAATAGCCCTTGCCGAACTCCATGTTCAGCGCTACGTCATACACACCCGTCGTGGTATTGAAATGATACATGCGGAGTGTGGGATCATTGAACATGGTACCGACATTGGCAGCCGTGCTATTGAGCGGCAGCGATACCATCTGCCAGTCGCCGGGGATTTTCCAGGCGAAGCGGACCGGATCGCCGGTGCCGGGCGGGATGGGAACGGGGATACGTACGCGTACCGTGTCTTTGTCCTCGTCGGGATCTTCATCGTTATCGTTGACGATCTCGATGTCGCGGTCACGACCGGGCTTGACCGGGTCGGCGCAGATGTTGACGATCAGCAGCGAGTCGAGCTGCGTAAACGTGGTGCCTTGCATGGGTTTGACAGAGCCATCACCCATCTTTTCACCGAAACGCAGCTTGTAGGGGTTGTAGTATGGTAACAATTCGCCCGTACTGCGGCTGCGCAATTCGAGCGCCAGCCTGATGCACGGCCAGTCGCGCGTGTCAACACCTTTAGTAGTGATGATCACCTCGTTTTCCTTCGTGGGCTGCGGACAGGACGATTCCTTCACCTCGATGGTAAAGATGTATGTCCCCTCGTCGGCAAACGTGTAGCTCGACTGCGTACGCATGTCAATGCTGCCGGGCATACCCTGAATACGCAGCGTGAAGCTGGCATTGGGAGATACCGGCGGTGCCGGCCAGGTCATCTCCACCGGCTGGGTAGGACCGGTCTGCACACGGCCCTGGAAGGTGTGCGAGGGCTTGACGGCGCGGTGGTCCGTCACCGAACCCTGCGAACCGACAATGTTGATGAAACGAATATCGAACGCCGTGGGCGGCGGGACGGGCGGCAGATCCACCTGACCGGCTTCCAGCCCATCGCCGGCACCGTTTTGCATCGCATAATCGAGGGTCACCTGCGTGCTGCGCGAATTCACGAAGGCCAGCGTGTGACGCCAGGCAGTCATGGGTTCGGGGACGCAAGGTTTCTCGCGATAGTGGGCGATGAGTTTTTTACTCTTCCACATGACCACGTTGAGCGGATTCGTGGTGGCGGTGGTATCGCCACCCCAGGCAACGAAGAGGAAACCGTCCGGCGCTTTGGCTTCGGCGACGAGGGTTCCGCCGATGGGCGCACTCTGCCGGTGGTCGAGGGGCTCGCCGGGGCCTTCGGGATGAATGACCACGAGCTCTGCGGTGCGCTCGTCAATCGGTTCGATGATGGGGTATACGTGGTATTCGCCCGGCTGTGTGTTTGGTCCGATATTCATCGGCGTGGGATTGCCGGGAAGATTTCCGAACGACCCTCCAAATCCAAGGAAGTTGAATCCTGGAGGCGCCACGTAACGCATGGCGAACTGCGTGGGGGGATTTCTGTCCACGCCGGAGCGGAACAGGTTGAACTTCGGATGCGGGGTAAGTACAATCTCGCCCGGGTACGGATGCACGAACTTCACCTTCACGCAGTTGAAGCACGGCATGACGATAGAGGGCTCGTTCACATCCCGTTCGACGCTGAAATCATATTCACCGAAGGCGAAATGTCCGCCGGTCCTGTCCACAAGATCATAACTGATCGTCTGGCTTATCTTGGGTTCGACCTTGATAAGGTACTCGCCGTCGGTGTTCAGTGTGAGCGTCCAGGTATTTCCGGATTTGACGGAGTTGATGTGTGTCGCCGATCCTGCGCGCTGCGCGCGGAAATTGGGCTCGAAATCCGATCCGCTACGGACACGCAGTTTGAGACGCACTACCTCGCCGAAGAGTCCGCCGGAGAGATTGATGGCGGTGAGACGGTAATAATCGCTGATGGGGATGAACCAGGAGAATTCACCCGCAATGCCCGTGACCGGAATGGCTCCCCGCACGCTGTACGGCGTCATACCGGGTCCGGACGAGGTAAGCACCTTGGGGCTGCTGATAGTGTTGGGTTCGCTTGGATCGTAGCAATACACGGTATCCGCCGGAGCCGCTGGGCGGGTTGTGACCGATTTGATCACCGAATATGCGCCGCGGTTGGTATTGAAGTAGCCGACAATGCGGAAACGGTATTCACGATTCGACTGTATGGCATTGGCCCCGGTCCCTCCGGTACCAGGAACGGCATAAATCAGCACGCCTGTCCATTGATTGACCGGCACGTGAAACGGCCCGAGCACCATGTGCTGACCGGCAGTCAGTGGTCTCCAGTTGCCCGCCGATGCCTCGTACTCGATTGATGTCTGTGTTTCAGACATATTGTACTTGTTTCTCCAACGCAGCGCGATACCCGGGTTCGGACTCGCGCTCGTTCCGGCCGGCGCCAGCTCCGCAGAGAGCGTTGTGTTGACGGTGAAAATGTCCGGCGGGCTGTTGGTGTAGACCGCGCGCACATCCCGCACAGGATTGGCAAAGGTCGAGGTATAGGCGAAACTGGGGAGTTCGTTCGCGTAGTAGTCAATTGTCGTGGTTGCGCCGCTCTTCCGGGTGATTTCCCAGTAATCGAAATACCAGGTGGTGCCGCTTACGTTTCGTGACGCCGGAGCGACGAGGCGGTGGCAATAATCGAAGTCCATCGGAACGGCGATCGGAGTCGTCCGGTCCACATTCCGGATGTTGTCGCAGTTTCTGAAGGAGATGGTTGCGCCCGAGGGCGTGCTGAGGAACAGCCGCGTGGGCACCGCTTCGCCGACAGGAATCACGCCCGTGTGCACGGGTGTGGCGCTGCTGTTGCCTCCGGTGTAATTCTCCACCATGATGCCGTCCCAGCCGCGCATGTTATACCCCGGTCTCCCATAGGCGGGGCGGGTGTTCTGGCAATTCACGTTCGGCATGCTGCGGTAGGACCAACTGCAGTTGTCGCTCTTGTACTCATCCGGCGAGCCCCAGAGATGCCCGAGCTCATGTGCGATAACGTTGCGGAGAGGTTTGGAGAAGGGATCCAGTTCGCATTGCCAGTACTGTGTGTCCAATGTGAAGTACACGCCTTCACGCTCAACCCCACCCCAGATCACGCTGACCGCATGCGGCCAGATCGCTTCTCCGGAGGTCGGTTTGTAGGCGATAAAGCCGCAGACCGCGTCATCGGAGTTATACACGTCACGGATTTTCTGATTGTACCACCAGCAGTACTCCAGACCTGCTCCGGCCCAGTCCCAGACAGGAGGTTTGTTTGAACCTGAAGGTGTATAGAATTTTTTTACGACTTCGGGAATGAACACATCTTCACCAGTCGTAGTAGGTTCACCGGTCACCTGCGTGTAGCTGCTGCTGGAACTGTACAGCCGCCAAAGCGTGGTGAGCGTGCGTCCGTAACGGGCGGTGAAACTGGCCCAATAATTCATACCCGCGACGTAGAAATTCCGGTAACGCGTATAAATCGTGTTGTCCCAGTTCCATGTACCTGTGCCGGATTTACTTTCGACGAAGAAACTGGTGTGCACCACGAAGCCGCGGATTTTCGACGCATGCATGATCTGCGGATCGTCAATACCGAGGGCGGGTATGCCCTTGTGTAATTCGCGCGGGGAGGGTTCGTTCACCGTCACATCGCGCACACAATCCATGGGGGGCATGGTGCCGGATCGCGCGGCCATTTCTTCCTCGGCCTTGCGGATACGCTCCTTGTCCTCTTCGGTCAGCGGTTGCTTGATGAAGTCGATGTACTCGAGAATGGCTTCGTCCGCCTCGTTGAGCGCGGCCATGGTGTGATTTGCACCAAGTTGTGCACGGAATTCCGCGCTGCTGTAGGAAACACCCACCACACCGATACTGCCCAATGCCGACGAGGCTTTGGTGGACAGCACGGCGCTTTTCGCATCGGGCGGCACCCAGGCGAGCATGAACTGTGGTGATGTGAACAGGGATACGAGCGCGCCGTTACGGACGAGCTCGTTGCGCAGAGCAACGGCTTCATCCATCGTCGCGCAGTTGGTTTGTATGACGGCAAGATGCTGATTGTGCGCGAGCAGGCCATGCTCCGCAGGGTCAGGGGGCACATAGCCCGGCTGCGGAGCCTGTCCCATGGCTGTGGACGTCCACAGCAACACAGCAAGCATCAATCCAAAGGTTCGAAAACAACATCGCATCAGAGACCTCTCTTCGTGTGAAAATGACCTGTCAGTTTCATTGCATACTTCAGGCTGCGGAAGACCGCGCGAGAAAAGGTGCGACGAACCGTGGCGGAATAACCGCGCGAAAACAAGTGCGACGATGGGCGGCGTAGTGCCACATGAGAACAGGTGCAACGATGCGCTGATACGTGAAGCCCGCGAACGGGTCATCAACATGCAGTGCGGGGAGATTCGGAATTGTTGTCTGATAATGATAGGCATTCTTTCCGTCTCAGTCAATGCGCGGAGACATTTTTTTTAAAAAAAGCTGCGGATTATTGTATTCGCGGACACAACGGAACTCCTGCCCCGATACCGGTACACCGAAGGCACTGACCATGCTGCGCGTTCAGGACGAAGGTGCGTGTGTCAGACGGAACGACGTAAAAATTTCCTTGTACGCGCGGGCGGGCGGGTATGTTCCCGATAATGAGGATATTTTTTATCTCCTATGTACTCGGTGTAATTGCCTCTCCCTGGTGACGGAGCAGCTTCGGTCCGTTTTCCGCCTCCGGGACGACTGATGACACGCCGCACCCGGTGCGTCCACGTCAGCGGGGCCATGGTCGTATCACTGAGAGACGCACCGGATCTCCGACACCTTCCTCCTGATTGTTTTCGCATTCCACGCCCGTTGACTACATTTCAGGATCATCGGAGTGTCGAATGCCCCTGCTCACCCAACTCTCAGAAATTCTCACCGCAACACCGCTCACGGAGGCGTATCTCCTTGGTGAAACGACGTTACAAGCCCGCCTCTGGAGAGAGCGGCTCGCGCGCGCGGGCGTCCCCTGGATCGGGCTGCGCGTGGCGTCCGTACGCGGTCTCGCGCGGGAGATTCTGGAGTCAGCGGCACATGGACACGAGACGCGTGAAAGCGAATGCCTTTCCGCCATGGAACAGGCCTGCCTGGAGGAGCTCGCCGACAGCGAACTCTACGCGCCGGTACGACATCATCACGGTCTTCACGCGGCCTTTTCTTCCGCACTCCGTGACCTCGCGCACGCCGGCCTCACCCCGGACACGCTGTCGCCGAAGGATTTTCATGCCCCTGCACAACGCAAGGCTCTGGAGCGCGTCGCCATCCGGACGCAGGACATCCTGAACCGTCACGCGCTCTCCCATCCTGCGCAGACGCTCGCAGCCGCGCGGGATCGCTTCTCCTCAGCGCCCGCTGCCATGCCACCGCGTATACTCATCCCGCAATCTGTGTATGAAAGACTGACGACTCTCGAACGCAGCGTCGTGGAGGCCGCAGGCGGGGGAGCTGTTGTCATTCTCGAAAAAACCACGCCGGAGCGTCTTACCGCGCAGGGTATCGCCGCGTCGACGATACGTTTCCGCGGCGCAGCGTCACCCGCGCAGGAATTCCGCGCCGCGGTGCGGGATATTCTGGAAACCGGCACTCATTGGGACGAAGTGGAACTTGTGTACACGGATTCCTCACGACTGCCGGAGCTGTATGAATTGTGCATCGAGACGGAACTGCCCTGCACCTTTGCGGAAGGCATTCCGGTGCAGTACAGTAAGACCGCGCGTACCGTGCAGCGCTTTCTCGAATGGTTGCGCGATGGCGATCCGTATCCGCTGATCCGGCTGATGTACGAAGGCATTCCGGACTTCACGGCCTTCTCCCATGAAGGGACACATGCCAATCGCCTTCCCACGGCAGTGCTGCTCCGCGAAGCGCGGCCCGGTTCCGATGTGCGTGCGCTCCTCGCGCGCGTGGACCGCTACATCCAACGCCGCGAGGCCGGGCAGACAGGACACGATGCCCTGTCTTCACTGTACGCATCCCGCGCCCTGCTCGCTGCGATCACGGAGTGCATCCCGAAAGACAGCGACAACGGGAGAGTGAGCAGGCATGCGCTGATTGCCGGCTGTATCCGACTGGTCAGGGAATTGTGCAGACCCGCCTTCCCGGGTGAAGCACAGGCGGCAGAGGCCATTTCCATCATGCTCGGGGGCAATGCCGACGGTCCAGACCTCTCCGAAACGTTATCTGACGGGGCAAGACGGCTGCTCTCCGCTCTGCGCGTACTGCGCATGCCCGCGGTGATCAAAGCGGTGGGAGGCGTGGCGGAGCAGTCCCGCTCTCCCCTGCCCGGACACGTGTTCGTCTGTGATCTCCGTCATGCCGGAATTTCCGGACGCAGACGGGTTTTTCTTTTCGGCATGGACGATGAAGCCATGCCCGGACGCTGTCCGGACAATCCTGTGCTGACGGACGACGACCGTGTACGCATCGCGCAGCGCACAGGGATATCGCTGCCGCTCGCGCGGGAGCACGGGACGAGGGTTCGTGCACGGCTCTATGCCTTTCTCTCCCGCTGCGCCGCGGATATAACGGTCTCCTGCGCGCGGAACGACGCCACGCAGCTTCGCGCCTTTGGACCTTCGCGTGCACTGCTCGAGGTGTTTCGTGCCGCCACGAGTAACTCCGGAGCCGGCTATAGCGAACTCCGCGCCGTACTCGACGCCGATGCGACGGCACCGTCAGGCGCGACCGCCGCATCCATGCAGGACTGGTGGCTGCAACGCATGAGCGCGGATCCCCGGGGTGCGGTACTTGCGGCAATGCGTGCCTGGAATCCCATGCTGGACGCTGGTCTGCAGGCAGAGGCGGAGCGTGATTCCGAGCGTTTCACTGCATTCGACGGAATGATCGGCGGCATATCCGCATCCTTCCCCGCCACGAGCGTCTCTCAGCTGGAGCAACTCGGCACCTGCCCTTACAGGTACTTTCTGGGTCACATCCTCGGCCTGCAACCGCCACGCAGCATGCGCCGGGCAGCAGGGGTATGGCTGGATCCCGCCGAGCGGGGGTCGCTTCTTCACGAAGTATTGCGGCGCTTTATGGAAAACCTGCGTGCTAATGCTCTTCCACGCACGGCGTGGGCGCCCTTGCTGGATGAGACTGCGGCCACCGTACTTGCGGAGACAGCGGAGGAAAATCCTCCTCCCTCGGAGGCCGCGCGGGTACGAGCGCAGCGCGACCTGGCCGAGCAATGCGCAATATTCCTGCGCGGGGAAACAGAAACACACAACGCCATTCCCCTCGCCTTCGAAGTGCCCTTCCCCACCGAGCGACAGTTGCCTCTCCCGCTCACGCCCATGTCTGCGCCCCTTCACTTCACCACGCAATCCGGTGATGTTCTGCTCCGCGGAGTCATTGACCGCATTGACTACACTGCGGATGGCGCGCTCCTCGTCACCGACTACAAGACAGGAAAAAATTGTGCTGACCCGGCCACCACCGCAATGCATCTGCAACCGGCGGTGTACACAGAGACGGTGCGGCGGATGGCACCATCAGGGACGGAGGTACGGTTTGCGTACCGCTGCATCTCCCGGCAGGGGCAGGGTCGAACCGTCGCGATTCCCACCGATACAGACGCGACTATGGATGACATAGGACGTCTGCACGGACTGCGCACAGCAGGCTGTCTCCCGCACACACAGCATGCCACGGTCTGTGGATACTGTGATTTCCGTCATGTCTGCGGTGACGCGACTGTTATCGCCGCAAGAAGCAGGAAAAAACTCGCCAACGAAGCCAACGTCGCACTCGACGTGTTCAGGAGACTGAATGATGCACACTGAATCCCACTCCGATGAGAGAGCGCGAGAGCGGATCCGGCGGGATCTTTCCGCCACCTTCCTCGTCGAAGCGGCTGCGGGGACCGGGAAGACCCGCGCCATCATCGGACGCATGATCGCTCTGCTGCGCACGGATGATGTCGAAGCGCACAACCTGGCGGCCATCACCTTTACCGTCAAAGCCGCAGGCGAATTGCGGCGACGGTTTCAGGAAGACCTGGAGCGCAGCGCAAAGGAAGAAGTAGAAGACCTGCCCCGCAGACGTCTGCACGAGGCTCTGGACAGGCTTGACACAATCACCATAGGCACCATCCATTCGTTTTGCGCGAGTGTACTCCGCGAACGCCCGATAGAAGCCGGCCTCGCGCCGGGATTCATCGTTCTGGAGGAAGCCGACGCGGCCTCCATGCGCGCAGAAGCGTGGCGAAATTTCGTCGAGAATCTGCCTCTCACACACCCGCATGCCCTGCGGCTCATCGAGGGAAGTGATCTGGATATAGAAACCCTCGAAAGAGGTTTCCATGCTCTCTGTGAATGGCCCGACGCGCGTTTCGATGGCGGACAGACGATTGAGCCCGACCTCAGCGACGCCGTGCATGCCATTGTCTCGCTCATAGACTCCGTTGTGCCATCAATCAGAGCAACGCCCGGCAACGAAGACGGTCTGCAAAAAGCCCTGCTGCGTGCCGAAGCGATGCTGCGGGACCCACAGGATTTCGTCCGCGACGTTCGTATTGTGAGCTGCTTCATCCCGGCCGAAGCATCGAAGGTCACTCTGAAATGCTGGTCCGATACGGCCGAAGCAAAAATCCTGAGGGATGAGCTGTTCCCGCACCTGTTTCAATCCGTACTCCGCCCCGCCTTCGCGCGCGTGCTGGTATACCGGTATTCCATACTTCTGCCGCTGCTGCGTGCTGCCGCGGCAAGATTCGCGGAACTGAAGCGTGCCAGAAATTTGGTGGACAACAACGATCTCCTCATCGCCGCGCGCAACCTGCTGCGTGATCATCCTGACGCGCGCCGCGCGCTGGCACGGCGCTTCACCCGCATTCTCGTCGACGAATTTCAGGATACCGATCCGTTACAAGCCGAGATGCTCGCATGGTTGTGCGGTGAGGAGGCGTCGGTGCAAACGTGGACGGAATTGCGCCTGCGGCCGGGAGCACTGTTCCTGGTCGGTGATCCCAAACAATCCATTTACCGATTCCGTCGGGCGGATATAACGGTGTACAACGACATGCGCGATGTTGTGATCGCATCCGGCGGCGCAGTGCTGGAATTGTCGCGGAATTTCCGCACGGATGCCGGCGTATGCGAGATCGTCAACAGCGTTTTCCGGTCCGTCTTCCCAAACAGTCCGGACGCTGTTCAGGCGCGTCACGTGGCACTTGAGCCGAGCCGAACGGCAGCGGGCATGCTTCGTGGAGTGCTTCATCTCCCCGTCACCTACCAAGGCAATACGAAGCCCGAGGCGATACGCATCGCGTCAACCCAACTCGCCGCATGGATTGCTTCAGCGCTGGCGGCGAAACTCACCGTATCCGGCTCCGATGGATGTGCGCGGCCACTGCATCCCTCGGACCTGCTCATCCTCACGCGGACCAACGCCGCTCTCCCGGCGCTTGCGGCTGCGCTGGATGCCGCGGAAGTGCCGTGCGCGGTAGCGGGCGGGATGCCCGCCGGAGACTCCGATGAACTCGCCTTGCTGCTCATTTTGCTGCGCGTCCTCGCCGATCCTGAGGATGAGACAGCGGTCGTGGCCGGCTGCGCAGCGGCCTGGTGTGGTGTGGACGATGCCGCACTCCGTGCGTGGCGCGAGGCAGGTGGCGCCTTCAAACTCACGACGCGCTTCCTGCCAGGCATGGACGAGAGAATCGAACGCGGGCTCCTCTTCATCAAAAACTCGATGCGCCTCGTGCGCTCGGCACCGCCGGGGGCGGTGGTTTCAGCTATGGCCGCCGAGTATGGTATTCTGGCCGCATTGAGAGGGCAGGAAAGCGGGTCCATACGGGCAGGGGTGTTCGGTGCGCTTCTGGCGATGATCAGAAGTCAATCCACTGCGGGCAAGGCACTGATCGACATCGCGGCAATCCTGGAAAACATTGAAAATCGCAAAGGACACACAGACGGCACCGACGGCAAACTCACCTTGGCAGCCTCGCTCTCTCCCGATACCGATGCCGTGCGGATCAGCACGATACACAAGGCCAAAGGACTCGAAGCCCCGGTCGTGCTGATTTTCACGCCCACACCGTTTTCCACCGAACACCCGCCCGACACGGTGATAGACAGAAAAAAGGGTGCTTCCTCGGGCTGGCTCCGGATTGCGACGGGGAATGGTTTAGCGTCTGTGATCGCAGTGCCCGAGGGGTGGGAAGCGTTACAGACGCGGGAAGCAGTTTTTCTGCAGGCGGAAGAACAACGCCTGCGCTATGTGGCCATGACCCGTGCCAGGGATTGCCTCATAGTCCTGCATCCCGCGAAAGGTGAAGGGCTTCTCAGCGCGTCCGAGGCACAAGCCTTGGATGTGCGGAATTGCCCGATATTCGAGCACACGCATTCGCCGCAACCTGAGTCCACTCCGAATTGCGATCCGGCGACCTTTGAAGCAGAACTGAAGCAAAAACGGCTTCTCCTCACCCGCCCATCTTACTCCCGTTATTCGGCGGGAAGCGTCGGCAAGTCCGGCTTACCTCCGGCAGGTGGCGATGGTCATGGTGCGACGTTCGGAACTGTGGTGCACGCCGTGTTGCGCAGAGCAGCGGATTTCCCGGATGCAGACCTGACGCCTCTGATTCTCCGCCTGTTGGCGCATCACCGGCTCGATCCCGGACTCGCGGCCTCGGTCTGCGATATGCTCGTGCGCGTCCGTAGTCATGAACTGTGGGGTCGTGTACAAAGGGCCCAACGACGCCTCACGGAAGTACCCTTCGGTCTGCCCTGGTACACAGACGACGGCCTTCCCGGCACGCTACGCGGCGACATAGATCTCGCCTTCCAGGATGAAGAGGGATGGACGCTTGTGGATTACAAAACGGATGTCACCGGCGAGCATCTCGATGCGTACGTCGAACACTATGCACCGCAGATTCGCGTGTACTGCGACGCGTGGCGGCAAGTCACCGGCAGCGACGCGCGCGGGATACTGTGGTTCCTCGATCCGAATGCTGTTATCAAGGTAGTTGGATAGTCCGCTGCATGCACGGGGGGAGAGGCGGATGAACGCGGAGGACGACCGATCCACGTGGCATTCTCCCGATCATGACGGAACTCGTGATATGTTTCAGGTCAGTTTGCGCAGGAGTTCCCGCGCTTCGTCTATCAGTTTTTCGTCGCCGACATCGCGCTTGGGCAGCGACAGCGCGCGACGGAGATGCGTGACGGCCCCGCGTGTTTCATCGAGTTCTATCAGCGTTTTCGCGTATTCCACCTGCGTCATTATTACACCGGGCTCGAGTTCCACCGCCTTCGCGAGCAGGCGACGTGATTCTTCAAGACTCGCTTCGGGAACGTCACCATACACGACTTTCATCGTGAGTTTCAGGAACCAGCTCAGTGTGGCCACTTCCCTGTTCCAGATACCCAACACGAGCATGGCAAGATAGTTGGAGCCATTGAGTTCCAGAGCGCGTTGGGAATGATCCCGGATTTTTTTCGACAGTTCCAGCTTTTCCGACGCCGGGGCGATGACGGCGAGTTGACCATTGGAAATGGCCAGGGACACCTGCGCCATGGAGTTGTTCGGATCGCTTCCCACAGCACGCTCGGCGTACCCCAAAGCGCGTTTGAACAAGGTTTCGGCGCGCTTTTCGTCCCGTGTTCGCATAGCCATGGCTCCCGTCACTTTCGACAGACGCCACAGTACCTCCGCGTTGCGAGGTTCCATGCGTTCCGCGTTCTGATACCATCGCAATGCCGAAGTCAGATCGAGCGTCTTATCCGCTGAATCGCCCCGTGCGATAAGCATCTCCACGCTTTGCGCGTGCAGCACTCCCGCTGACAATAGGATCAATAAAACAGAGAGCAGATGTGGTAGAAGTGTCATTGGCAGGTACATCCTGATTGCGATTTGATTATTCAGCCCTTTCATGCGTCATGTGCAATTGTATTGAGTACGGCTGTCCGCGCTCGTCATGCATAGTGCGAAGCGTTCGCCTGAACGCGGGCATGTGAGGATAACACAAATCGGGCCGGGAAAATTCACACGGCTTGTTTTCACCATTCGGTTTTACTTTTCCTGCGCGCTTCGGCCGGGACATCGTATGAGCGTGGCACGGATACCGACGGGAGCCAGTGCAAGCGGTACAAGCGGGAAGGGGCGATGCAAGAAGTATGATTGACAATCCGGGCATACGCAGGACTGAAGCCCTTGGGATCAGAGAGTTTCTGGAATCCATCGCTCAAGGAATAACCGAAGACGCCTCGTGCAGCATCGCGGTGCAGAGAGGTGTTCGCATCTGCGGATACCGTCCATATCCGAGTCCGTACCGAGCGCCCCATCACACCCGTACTGAAGAAAGTGGGCGTTTCATGAATCGCCCAATTTTCGCCTGCTTGTGTTCTGTTCGTTCCCTTTGACAGCAACGCTTCCACGTCAGCTCCGTTTTTAACACGAAGCTCATATTCCACGTCAGTTTTTTCACTATCTTTAGGGATTATGGAATTTTCCGTATTCCATAAAGCGCATCACAGGAGAATATCGAAGGCAACATATCCCATTTAGTCATTAGACGCGGAGCAATTTCATGGCGAAGAGCAAAAACACGAAGTATGTGTACTACTTCGGCGGCAATAAAGCCGAAGGCAAGGCGGAGATGAAAGCCCTGCTGGGCGGCAAGGGAGCAAATCTGGCCGAAATGGTCAACATCGGCCTCCCCGTACCCGCCGGTTTTACCATCACCACTGAGGTGTGTACCAGCTATTATGCCAATAAGCGGCAATATCCGAAGGAATTGAAAGAACAGGTCGTTGCGGCGCTCAAAAAAATCGAAAAGGACATGGGAGCGAAATTCGGCGATCCGAAAAATCCCCTGCTCCTTTCGGTCCGCTCCGGTGCCCGTGCCTCCATGCCGGGTATGATGGACACCATCCTCAACCTCGGTCTCAACGACACGACGGTACAGGGTCTGATCCAGCGTTCCGGCAACGAGCGTTTCGCCTATGATTCCTACCGCCGCTTCGTGCAGATGTACGGCGATGTCGTGCTGGATCTCAAACCGAAGCACAAGACAGACATCGATCCCTTCGAAGCCATTCTCGAAGCGAAAAAGCACGCGCGCGGTGTGGAACTCGACATCGAACTCACCGCCGACGATCTCAAGGATCTTGTTGCGGAGTTCAAGGCTGCCATCAAAAAGGAAACCGGCCGCTCATTCCCCGACAATCCTGAAGAACAGCTCTGGGGAGCCATCGGCGCGGTCTTCAATTCCTGGATGAACGAGCGCGCGATAGTGTACCGCAAGCTCAACGGCATTCCCGAGGAATGGGGCACGGCGGTGAACATCCAGTCCATGGTCTTCGGCAACGCAGGCGAGGATTCGGGTACAGGTGTGGCCTTCACGCGCGACGCGGCCTCCGGCGAGGATATTTTCTATGGTGAGTTCCTCATGAACGCCCAGGGCGAAGACGTCGTTGCCGGTACGCGTACCCCGCTGCCCATCGAGCAGCTCAAAGCGAAGGACGCGGGTTCTTTCAAGCAGCTCATGGACATCCGCACGAAGCTCGAGAAACATTACCGCGACATGCTGGACATCGAGTTCACCATTCAGGCCGGCAAGCTGTACATGCTGCAGTGCCGCGTCGGCAAGCGTACGGCGTTCGCCGCCATCAAGATTGCCGTGGACATGGTGAAGGAAAAACTGATCACTCCGGAAGAAGCGCTCATGCGCATCGATCCCGATCAGCTCAATCAGCTCCTCCGTCCGATCTTCGACCACAAGGCCAAGAAGGCCGCCATCGATGCCGGACAGCTTCTCGCCAAAGGCCTCAACGCGGGTCCCGGTGCGGCGGCGGGCGTGGTTGCCTTCAACGCCGAAGACGCGGTGCGTTTCGCGAAAAACGGCATGCCCGTGATTCTCGTCCGCATTGAAACTTCACCCGAAGACATCAAGGGCATGGACGCCTCCGAGGGCATTCTTACCGCGCGCGGCGGCATGACCTCGCATGCGGCGCTTGTCGCCCGTCAGATGGGTAAAGTGTGTGTGGCCGGTTGCGGTAATCTGAAAATCGATTACAAAGCCGCGGAAATGCGCATCGACGGCCGCAAGGAAGTGATTCAGGAAGGCGATTACATCTCCATCGACGGCAGCACGGGCGAGGTCATTCTCGGCAACATCCCCACGCGCGCCAGCGAGGTACTGCAGGTGCTCATCGACAAGACGCTGGATCCCAAGGACGCCCCGGTCTATCAGATGTACGAAAAGATCATGAACTGGGCGGACAAGTATCGCCAGATCAACATCCGCACCAATGCCGATCAGCCCGATCAGTCCGCCAACGCGGTGTCCTTCGGCGCCGAAGGCATCGGACTCTGCCGCACTGAGCACATGTTCTTCGGCGAAGGCAAAATCGGTCCCATGCGCGAAATGATTCTCGCCGACACTGTCGAGGATCGCAAGAAAGCCCTTGCCAAGCTGCTGCCAGTCCAGCGCAAGGATTTCGAAGGCATTTTTGAAGCGATGAACGGCCGTCCCGTGACCATCCGCACCATTGATCCGCCACTGCACGAGTTCCTGCCGCACGACGACAAGGGACAGAAGGAAGTGGCCGAAACGCTGGGCCTCCCCGTCGCCAAGGTGAAGGAGCGAGTGGAAGCGCTGCACGAATTCAACCCGATGCTCGGTTTCCGCGGCTGCCGTCTCGGACTCATCTATCCGGAAATAACAGAGATGCAGGCCCGCGCGGTATTCGAAGCCACGGTCAACGTGCTCAAGCGCGGCATCAAGGTGCTGCCCGAGATCATGATTCCGCTGGTCGGCCACGTCAAGGAGCTGAAGTCGCAGGAAGCGATCGTGCGGCAGACGGCCGACGCGGTGATGAAGGAAACGAAGACGAAGTTCAAATACCTCGTCGGTACCATGATCGAGATTCCGCGCGGCGCCATCACGGCCGCGGAGATCGCGAACGTGGCCGAGTTCTTCTCCTTCGGCACCAACGACCTGACGCAGACCACGCTGGGAGTGAGCCGCGACGACGCCGGCCGCTTCCTCCCCGCCTACGTTGAGCACGACATCTACCCGCGCGATCCCTTCGAAACCATCGATCAGAACGGCGTGGGCTTCCTGATGAAACATGCCGTCACCGAAGGCCGCAAGAGCCGTCCCGACATCAAGCTCGGCATCTGCGGCGAGCACGGCGGCGAACCTGCTTCCGTGGAATTCTGCCACAACATCGGCCTCGCCTACGTGAGTTGCTCGCCCTTCCGCGTGCCCATCGCGCGTTTGGCCGCCGCCCGCGCCGCCCTGCAGAATCCGCGTCCCGTGGACAAGAAGGCCGCGAAAAAAGCAGCCGGTAAAAACAGCGACAAAAAGGCGGCAGCGAAAAAAGCACCCGCAAAGAAAAAGTAACCTGACGCTTTAAAAGCAGCGCCCCCGGTCGTTTTTCGGCCGGGGGCGTTTTATTTACGATTGACGAGGTACGATTGACGATTGTTTTGGGTAAAGGGTGAAGAGTAAAGGGTAAAGAGGTGGGGATTAGTCGTTCTCCGCTGTCTCATCCGTCTTCACCTCTTTACTCTTTACTCTTTACTCTTTACCCTCCCCGCACCCCTCCTCCCTTCTGATCAGTTTCGACGTGTCGAAGCCCTTTTTCGCGATGCGCTGAAGGAGCATGGTGTAGGTGGGGTCGTCGAGCTGTTGCTCGCGGGCGAGTATCCAGAGATACTCCCGACTGGGCGTGCCCACCACCACCCATTGGTAGTCGTCGTCAAGCTCGATTATCCAGTAGTCGCCGCGGAACGGCCAGAAGAACTGCACGCGCAGCTTGGCGTTGTTGCTGCCCTCGACAATGAACGCCTTTCCGTTGGCGACATCGATTTCGCCTTCGGGAGTGTCTTCGTTGCAACTGTTCACCACGCGCAACGTGCTTTCGTCGATGATCGAATATTCGGCCTTCGAGCAGGCGCAGTGCTTCTGGAAGGAGTTCGGCAGACGCGCGATTTCGTGCCATACGCCGAGATAACGCTGCACATCGACACGGTCCACCACATCGAGCGGCGGATAGTCAGCGCCGGCGCAGCCCCCGAACAGGGCGCAGAGAGTGAGGATGAGGTATTTCATGCTGCATGGTAGTGATTTCGGCCTCGATTTACAACGGAGGGGGGAAATCGTGAAAAGGGGGGAGATCGTGAAAAGGGAAGAAGGTGAAAAGGTGAAAAGGTAAGAGGATCGTGAAAAGGTGAAAAGGCAAGAGGATCGTGAAAAGGTGAAAAGGTAGGAGTGCTTATCGAAGAGCGTCCTACCTTTTTACCTTTTTTCCTTTTAACCTTTTTTACGATCCCGTTTTTTCACGATCCCCATAATTTTCGCGACGACCCCACACCTTTACTCGATCCGTACTACCCTCTTCACCTCGCCTTCAAGAGAAAGCACATGCTCTTCGACAGGAAGATCGGTGCGGCCGGAGAGCTCGTGGGCCTGCTGGACGATCATGGAGAGACCGCGGCAGCAGGGAACTTCCATGATGACGGTAATCACCCTGGTGGGACCGCCCTGATTGAAGATGGCTGCGAGTTTTTCGGCATAGGGTGCGGTGTTGTCGAGTTTGGGACAGGCCACGACCACGCTGCGTCCGCGGAGATAGCGCTGATGCACTTCGGCGGAGGCGACGGGTCCGCAGGTGCTGAGCACGACGAGTTCGCGGTTGCGGAAATACGGAGCGGCCGGATGCACGAGATGCAATTGCACGGGCCACTGCCCTAGTTCGGAAGGAATGATCGCGGGGCTGGCCGCCATGGCGGAGGAAGCTGATGCCGGCTGGGCGTTGCGTTCGATGGACCGCGCTGCGGAACCGGGACAGCCTCCGCTGATGGCCCCGGGATGCCCTTGCGGAATGTGCAGAGGAACGACCTCCTGCACCGGCGCGCGATGCAGTTCGCGCTGTGCGCTTCCCGGACATCCGCCGCCCTGCGCGTGCTGATGCGCATGCTGTCCTTCGTGACGGCTCTGGGCCTGTTCGTAACGGCGAACGGCCTCGATGCCGCCGGTTTTGAGCAAATGCGCGCGGGTGGCTTCGTCGTCGAATTCGGGCGCGGCGCGTTTTACCACTTTCAGGGCGCCGGTGGGACAAACGCCCACGCAGTCGCCAAAACCGTCGCAGAATTCCTCCTTCACCAGACGGGCTTTGCCGTTTACTATCTGTATGGCTCCTTCGGCGCAACCGATGACGCAGTCGCCGCAGCCGTCGCACAGTGCTTCGTTTATTTCAATGATATCACGTGTCATGTGTTGCTCCAGTGTTTCGAGATGTTCGATCAACCTTCTGCAAAGTATCATGAACAGCACAATCGATGCCTTGATCCAGGTCAAGCCGCCGGGGATGATGCGTATCTTCCTGCGTATCAGATAGGGGTCAAAATTCGCATTTCGTGCAGGGCTTGCTTGCGAAGCGGTCTAATCAAACCTGGCAGCGAATTCTGGATCCCCCTCCCCCCATCATGTAGAGACGTCGCATGCAACGTCTCTATAGCTACGGGCACTCCGCTCGGCGAATTACATGGTGGGATCGGGACTCGTTAAAACCGCGAAGACCGGATGTAGGCCCTTCTCCGCCTGATGCGTACACGACCGTGGAAACCTGCGCCTCAAACTCACGCCGTGCTGCGGTCGTTGCGCTCAGGGTGACGGTGTTTGTTGGTGTCGCCTTATCCACATGTCATTCACGAAATACACCGCTGTTCGTTCGTTTCATTCAGCGCTTCGCGAATTTGTAATGCGTCACCCCCGGTGCCGCGACGATTCTGATCAGGCCGAAATTTCGCAGATGCTCTCCGAGCCCTTCGAGCAGGTGCTCGCCCGTGCCGAGGAATATGGGCACCAGGCTGATTTCCATTTCGTTCACCAGTCCGGCTTTCAGATATTGCCGCGCTGCAAGCGCTCCGCCGGCGAGGGCGACATCGAGGCCGCCGGCGAGTTCGCGCGCCTGCCACAATGCGGCCTCGATACCCCCGGTGACGAAATAGAATGTCGTGCCGCCCTCGAGCTGCAATGGCTCTCTCGGATAATGCGTCAAAACGATCACGGGGTGATGAAATGGAGGATTGCTTCCCCACCAGCCGTTCCAGGGATGCTCCTCTTTCCAGCGGCCCGGATGACCACCGAACATATTCCTGCCCATGATAGTGGCGCCGATGCCGGCACGCGATTCCTCGATGACCGCGGTGCTTTCGTTCGACTCGCCGCCTTCAAGACCATGCATCGAGCGCCAGGTTGCGAGTGGGAACACCCATTCGTGCAGCCGTTCGCCGCCGACACCCAGCGGATGGTCGACACTCTGCTGCGGTCCAGCGACGAAGCCGTCTAACGACATGGATATCCGGAATCGTAATTTCTGCATCGCTACCGCGCCTCCGGATCCGCCTGATGCACGCCGAAGATATTCCCTTCGGTATCTTTGTAATAACCCTGCCAGGCCATGCCGACCAGCGCCATCTTGGGCAACGCCACGGTTCCACCTGCGGCTATGATTTTTTCGTGAATGCTGTCGTAGTCATCCACTTGTACGGTGCAGACGTAGGCGTTGACCGCTGCGCCTTCCATCGGATCGCCGCCCATGCGCGCCATCAATCCGCCGTTGATGCCCGGCTCCGTGCTGCCATCCGGTGCCGTCATCACGCCCCAGTACGGCGGCTGCTCCATCCACAAGGGGAAGTCCCAGCCGAAAACGGATTGGTAAAACGCGCGCGCCCGATCGGGATCGGCGGCATGGATTTCGAAATGCACGATTCTGTTATTCATAGCTATCCGACTCCTTTGTAGTAACGATGAGGAAATTTCTGTATCAGCGAAAGTATTCCTTTCCGTACTGCGTCGCCCCGTCATCAGAGGCAACGCGGTACGGGAGCGGAAACCAGTTACCTTTTCCGCTTCGATTTTGGCTTTCCGGCTTTTCCTCGATTCTCCTCGGCCCGGAATAGCACGATCTTGCGGATAAGCTTCGCGGGGAGGGGCCTGTCGAGAGGAAATTGCACCGAGCCCCTGGCGTTTTTGTACATGGCGATTTCGTCCCTGAACCTGGCGATACCGCTGCTGCCCGGGTAGAAGCCGATATGATGGTCGTAGCCCGCGAAGTGGACGAGATTTCCGAACAGGTCGAAGGTCGGGATCTGATAGGAAAGCTTCTCCTTCGCATCGGGCGCGGCCTCGCGGATGATGCGGCGTATTTCGGAAAGTTTTTCCTGAATCTGCGGCGAAAAGCGCGCGATATATTCGTCAATGACGTTCGCTTCTCGCTGCATGTGTACCGGTACTGCCGTCGCTGCACTACCGCCGAGACCAAGCCCCAGCGATACCAGCTCCGCTTCTATTACTTTCAGTGCGTTCGGACCGATGCCGTGCAGCGCAGCGATGGCCGCTCTGTCAAAGCGCGCGAGGTCCTCGACATGCGAGAGCCCCAGACTTTGCAGCGCACGCCGGGCGGGAGCGCTGAGTTTCGGATAGAAGTCCTCTAATTTCATGTGTTTTCCTTTCCGGTCCGATTGCGGAAGGTGTATCCGCACCGTGCCTATCGTTGGCGATGCTTCCGCGTCGGCGACAAAGCGGAAGCATGCGGCTTCCGGAAACTCCTTGACACCGGAGAACGGAGCTGACAACTGTCACCACGTACAATGCATCGCTCACGGCGTTATGCACTTCGCGCGATCCGTCACTGCTTGTGTGTGATGCGTCGGGTGATAATATCCGCAGAGCCGGGAGGAAATGCAAATGCGCGAACACACACGCACAACCCGGCCCGTTGCGTTCAGATCATCATGCAACGTGTAAATCGTCGCTTCGCGGAAAAGCGTGTGGCATGCTGTGATTCGGGGTGCTCCATCGGGGTGAACGTGCGGGCATGCGGGCTTCCATGCCCCCTCGTCAAATGCGATATCCGAGGAGAAATGAAATAGTCGGGTAGGCTTTCATTTCGCGTTTGGTCGTATATAGCCATTGGTTTCCGACGCGATAGGCGTCCGGATCGAAGCGCATCAGGGCTGGTTGTATGAGCACGCGGCATTGGACTTCCATATGCAGTGCTTCCTCATCATAGGCCGCTGCAAGTGTCCATGATGTTTCCTGAAGGACCTTCACCGGCGGTACCGGGATCTCTCGCCACTTCGTCGCAGAACTTCTATCATAGAGCCAGACAGAGCGAATGTCCAGTCTGTGTTCGGCACGCATCCATGTGCATCCGGCAAGAATGGACATTTGCTTCCCTGCCGGAAGCGATGCGAGTAATTCACCCGACAGATAGGTCAATCCGCCCGCGACACGCCCGCGGAGGGCAAGCAGTGTCTCTCCTTCCGCGTTCCGCAGCAGAGGGTACTCCCGCGCAAAGGTCAGTCCGATTCCGGTATTGTACAGTTGCGCCTTTGTGCCATACACGCTCAGCACATACTCTCCTCCCGCCCACAGAAGCGAATGGGCATTTCCGCTTCCCGAAGCGGGGTCGTTCAACGTATCACTGACGCCAGAGGGACGGAAATGCGCCGCCTCCAAAGCCCGTAGTCTCTCGGAGACTGGTTGAGGAACAGGTACCGTTCTGATTTCACCCAGAAACTCACTGATGACGTCGCGACGTTTTTTCGGATCCGGCGGAAACTCGACGCTCGCGGGCAGTCGGGTGTTCTCTCCCAACGCGCCGAGCGTCAGAGCCAGTGGAAGAGCCATCATTGCGCTGACAAAGGTGTCGCTGAGAATCTCATCTGCTACTTTGTAAGGGACGTCGATGGCGTCACGCTCTCTGCTCAGAAATTTCTGCACCATTCCCGTCGTGAGCACAAAGGGTATAGCGAAGGCGTGAAAGAATCCCGCCGGCGCACGATAGTGCAGATCCATGAGTGAGTCATACGGCACTCTCCGCAGTCGTATCGCGATTGTGTCGGGGTGATGATGCGGCTCTCCGCTCCAGACGTAGACGCCGCTTTCATCCGCAGCAAGCAGCGCATACTCAACACGGAGCGAATCGGAGTAAATGAGCGTGACTCGTTCAGAGGTCCATGCAGGTCGCCTGCACAGTGCGAGGAAGCCGATATCGAGCAATCTCGGCAACGCGTGGAGCAGGGTGGGATCTTCGATATGCTCCAGAAGGGCTTCGGTATCGGTGCCGCCGCGTCTGTAGGTGATCGCTTCGAAGTTCTCAAGATACGTCCGGATGAACGCTGCTTCCTGCTCTTCGAGCAACATTCTGCGGTCGCCCTTCGCGCTATCGCGAACAAGAATCTCGATGTACTTCGGATTCGACCGTACCTCCGCCGAGGTAAATGTATCGAGCTCGGGAAACAGGCTGAAGTACTCCCGCTCTCCCGCATCGATGACGGAACCGAGACGCGCCCCGAGCGGCTGAGAGGCATCGAACGACCTGTCTCCGCCATCCACGACCTGGGCGCGGAGATTCCACGAGCACAGCATGAGCAGAACAATGATGAAAAAACGCATGCACAAATATACAGCGGATATGTGTATCCTGTACACGCCCGCAGTGCCATTATTCGCGACCGTACGAAAAAATGCACCCGGAAGCTGCGGTACACCCCGTCGTATGGCACAACGGCCGATCCGGCAGAACGCAGCAGCACGTCTGTCAAATTAACTTGACATTGCGGTTTCGGTATTGTAGATTGCAACGTGAATGAAGCAGGATATATCGCATCGCGGCTTCGTGAGATACGCACCGAAGCGGGTTTGACGCAGGGGCAGCTTGCCGAACGCGTCGAGGTCAGCCGGCAGACCATCAACTACGTTGAAAACGGCACCTACTGCCCGTCGACCTATCTGGCCTTGCGCATTGCCGCCGAGTTGGGTGTGACGGTAGAACACATTTTTTTTCTCAAGGACGAGAAGGAATGACACCATGTTTGACGTACGACGCGATGAGCGCTTGAACGCCGTTCAGCACAGAGCGGGGTTCATAGCATTCTGGAGTTATTGGGGCATGAGCCTGATCCTCCTCATCCTCCTGAAAAGTTTTGATGACGAGGCACTGCACGATCCGTACTTTGTGCTTGCGGTCCCCTGGCTCGGCAGCATGATGCTTTACGTGTTCCTGCATTTCGGGAAGGGCTTCTTTCGGACGATACGCGACGAGGCGAATAAATCGCCGAAGCAAACGCGCGAAACCAGAGTGCGTCTGCTGCTGGGCACGGTGCTCTTTGCTGTGACGATGTTCCTGATTAAGCGCTTCAATATTTTCGACGATGAAGCTGCGACCATTGGATCGGATCTGCTGGAATCATGCGTCATCGCCGTGATATTTGGTTTGACGCTGTGGTTTACCCAGGCCCGGAAACTGCGGGAGCGGGAGGAGTGACATTGGACATCACGGTACACTCCAGAGTCGACTTGTTTCCCGGTCTTGCCCTGGTGCTGCGTGCACTTGCCGGACCGTTCAGGTATCCGTCGAGAAGCTAGGATATCCACATCGTCGAAGCGCGCCAGACACGCCAAAATCCGTCTTCGCGCTTCAATTGCAGGAGTTCCCCTTTTGCGCCGAGTCCGGCGAAAAAATATCCCGCGTACACGATTGCGGAGGCGTTGCCGGTTATCGTCACCGAAGCGGTCCAGACCAACCACCCCGCCCCCGCGAAATCCGCATGAGACACGCCTCCTACACCGATAGCGCATTGTTCGTATGCGCGGTACGGCAGCGGGACCGCACGAAGACGATCGACGAGCCATGAGGGCGGAGCGTGTAATTCCGCACGGGACAGTTCTCCCGCCGTGACATCCGTCATCACGGCAAGGGTGAAGAATTCAACGAAGGCCGTGTCGATCGATGTGATTTCATACCGTACAGCCGCCTCCAGTATTGCCCTTTCGGTATTGACGGCTGGTTCCACCGAGCTTTCCGAACACGCCGACAGCCACGACAGCACAAAAGCAAGCACGATCAGCTTCGTCCAGCGCATCACCAACCCTCCATCCGCTTGTAGTAGTACTGCAGAGAAGCGGGCACCCAGTCGCCGTCCTCGTAGCGTATATGGAAGGCCGCGTATGCCTTGCGGTAGTTGCGAAAGAACATCCCGCACACGATGACCAGATGCGTCGCGTCAATGCGTTGTATAGTATGGGTGAAACAAGCCGAGGCGAGTTCCCGCGTGTCGGTCGTGCGCCATCCTTGCCCCCACCCATATGCGTCCGTTGTATCCACGAGATCGTGCATGTGCAAAATCCTGATGGGCAGGTCATCGAGACGAGCAAGAAACGCATCCGGATGGCTGCGGGTGACCACCGGCCAGAACAGTCCGTCATCCAGAGAATCACCGATAGTAACGCCCATGGCCGTACAATCCAGTGTATCGATGCGTAAATCCTGATACAACGCGCGATATGCAAGCTCCCTGATTTCGTCCTCATCGTACGATGCATTCATCGCTTCCTCCTCACAGGCGGTGAGAACCAGAAGGCAGGACAGAAGCCGCACGGAGACAAACAGAATCCTTCGTCTCATCTTTTCTTCCATTATGCAAAAGAATCTTGGGCTCAGAAACGCATACAGAACAGTAGACACCGCACACTGAAATCCGTTACAAAACGAATTGCGCGCTTTTATCAGTGAAACCGCAACACCGTATCGGCACTCCGTCGCCTCCCGCTGCCTCCGTTGCCATTTCAACTGCGCTTGACAATGGCGGGAATTGCAGCCATCTTTAGCGGTCACTTCTTCTTACTTCCGATCGCCGCCTGTTTTCTGCCCCGTGGCGTGGCGCGTCCCGGTTGCATCATTCTCACCATCACGGAGAACTGTTATGAGACCATTGTATAGATTTGCCCTTCCTGTCATCGCCCTGGGTTGCATCGCGCTGGCTTCCTGCGGCAGTCCGACAAAAACGGACGACGACATACCCGTCACGACGGCGTCGGAGGAGGCGCGCTCCGCCTTCATCGACGGACGCCAGGCCTGGGAGGCCGGACGCGTCGAGCAGGCGCGCGACGCGTTCGATACGGCCATTGCAGCCGATCCCGCCTTCGCCCTGGCGTATCTGTATCGAGCGCGGTCGGCATCGTCGGCTGTCGAATGGAAAGCCTTTGTCGATAAAGCCCTCGCCAACAAGGCAACGGCCAGCGAAGGCGAAAAAATCCTCATCGACCTGACAGCGACGCGGCTGGACGATGATGTTCAAGGGGCACTGGTGCTCGCGGAGAAACTGGTGCACGCATTTCCAACATCGGCGCGTGCGCAGCATGAACTGGCCGATGCCTATGCGGACATGCGCAAAACGACCGAAGCCCGGACCGCCCTGCTGAAAGCGACCGAACTGGACGGGAAGTGGGGTCGGGCCTTCGGCAGCCTCGCCATGTCCTATGTTTTCGATGCGCCTCGGGATCTCGCAAAGGCGGAAGAGTATGCCAAGCAATACACCACGCTCGATCCGCAGGAACCCAACGCCCAGATTATCCTCGGCGATGTATTCCGCGCACAAGTGGAACTCGAGAAAGCACGCGACGCGTACGCGAAAGCAGCGGAGCTGGATGCATCGAGCAGCGTAGCGCTTTCGAAGAAGGGTCATGTGGAAACCTTCCTCGGTAATTATGACGCCGCCCGTGCGGATTTTGAATCGGCTGCACAGAAAACCTCCCGCTGGCAGGCCGGGCCGAAGAATATGGCCACGTTTACCTGGTTGTATGCAGGAGACGCGAAGGCCGCGCTCGCGGCAAACGAAGCGGTGATCGCTGCCCTCCCGACTCTCATTTCCGACACGGACCAGCTGGATCAGGCCATGCTGAACACCTACGCCAATCGCTGCTACATCGCTGCGGATACGCGAGCGTTCGACATCGCGGAGCAGGCGTATGCAAAACATGCCGAAATCGCACGTACTATCGCCGCCGCCCTGCAGAATCCCATGTTCGTCAAGTATACCGAATCCAACCTGGCTCTGCTCGAAGGACACATGCTCGCCCGGAAGGGAGAGCTTGCTGCGGCCGCTGCCTTGGCGGACAAAGCCGAACGTGAACTCCAGGGCACGAACGATCCTCGTGCGATGAACGGTGTGCATTTTCTGCGCGGCCTCGTGGCGCATCTGAGTGGTAAGCAGCAAGACGCCATCGGTCACTTCACTCCGATCAGCAACGAGATGATCGAAGCAAGATACTATGCCGCTCTGGCGCACGAGGCACTCGGAGAAAAGGAACAGGCGTTGAAACTGTACAAGGAGGTCGTTGACTGGAATTTCAACGATATCCAGTACGCTCTCGTACGCAGCAAGGCGGTTGCGAAGCTGAAATCCTGAAACATGAACGGAGTCGCCGAAGGCGGATGCGAGTTCCAAACAAGCTCGCATCCGCGTTCCGCCGCGAAGGTATTTTCGGAACGAGTACTTACGTGCTGCCGATATGCCATCGCGGACGTGTATTGCTTCTTCAAGTCATCGAATCAATGCGTCACCATAAATCGGGCAGATACGACCGCACCGCGGGTATATGCTCGTATGAAGTACAAACCATCGGGAAGACGGGAGGTATCCAGAGGGATGACCATCCCGTCGCTCGCGGTGATATGCTTCGTGAGTGAGGGCAGCACCCGGCCAAGCGCATCACAGACAACAATCTCCACTACACCCCCGTACGGTTGATCGAAATACAGCCCCGCCCAATCCCGTACCGGATTCGGCGCGACGGCTATCGCCGCCCGACGAGGGGCAAACAACTGCATCACATCCGTCGTTGCACGAACGGTGAACTTGCGAACGTCGCTCCACTCCCCGACGCCGGCGGGATTCTCCGCGCGCACCCGCCACCACAGCGTGCTTCCCGGTTGCAGACCGCTGTACAGCAGAGTGGTATCCGCCGCAACAGTGCTTCTCGATACGCCGGATGCAAACAATGAATCAGCACACTGTTCCGCAGTGTATGCCGCCGCGCCCGGCACATGCGCCCAGGTCATCGCGCCGGGGCCGACCGGCAAGATCGCGCGGTCAGGCGGCGAGAGAAGCAGCGGTGTACCGAGCACCGCCATGCGCCCGGTCGCGACAACGATCTCATCTACCCACATGGTCTGCTCTACCGGTGAGCCATCGCCGATATATGGTGCGACGAGGAACTGATTGAATTTCATTTCCGTATGCCTGCCCGTGCGCAGCATCACCCCGGGGGCGTCGACGACGAGCTCTCCATCCACCCACATGCGCAGTTCGCCGTCCGGCACGCCCTTGCCATCCACGATGGAATTAAGGGAAAACAGCGCCTCGACGAAGCGCCAGTTGCTCTTGTACAGCGGCCCCGTTTCGTCCGAGAAAATAACGGATGCGGCTTTCCACATTTTGCCGTTGCGATGCGTGCTGCCGCTGCGATAGCAATCTCCTTCCGGCCATGCGTCGCTGCTGCCGTTACAGCCCGCGACCGCCCGGTTCTCGGTGACAAGTGTCAGGTCGCGGCCGATATTGGCCTCGTCGATGTTCAGAGCGTCCTGTATTGCGAGCAGCGGCCGGCCCTCGTTGTGTTCGATATATGTCGTCAAATGCGTCGCTGCCGGGCCAATCCACTTGCCATCCACATCCGTGATGAAATGAAACTCGTGCGGATGATAAGGTCTGTTGGATCCTTCCCAATTCGTGCTGTATTTCACCCAATAGCTCAGATACACGGTCGGCGTCGGAGCAAACAGCCGCCGAACCCCTTCCCCGCTGGTTGGGGTGGATGCACCCTTAAGGAAGCGGAATTCCAGCGCGGCGCCGCTGCCCGGCAACCGCTCGTCCGTTGTAACGCGCAGCGCGTCATTGTCGTACCAATCGCGTTGCCGGAAGACCGCATCGTCGCAGGCTTCGTGGAACAGCAACTGCGCAGCCCGCTCGCCCGACAATCCTGCGCCCTCGTCGACGCGGGCTTCGCCTGTATGCTGAGCGATCCCAGCCATGGGCTGCATCGCACTGCTCATCCAGAGCAGCAGAGGCAAATACACCCTTGTCAGCTTGTTCTCCGGGCCGCGTGTAGAAGTACTGCGAACTTGCTTCATATCGCCATCCCGTGTTCTTGCCCGGGCCAGATCGGGGAGGGCCGACCGAGCCACACCCAGGCGATGTAGTCAACGATGGGCGGCTCGGCACCGAGCTCGCGAAGCCGGGTGTTGAGCTGTCCCCGGTGATAGGAGCTGTGCATGGCCACCTGCAACATGGTTTCGCCCAGTGTTGCATCCACCACTTTCCTGCCGCTGCGCTGTTCCATATATCGCGCCCACGGCACATCCACAACACGCTCCAGTTCAGCCTCCGTTACAGTTGCGATGAACAGTGGAAGCATGTTGTGATACTCTTCCGCCCAAGTCGCGACAGCTGCGAGACCCGCAAAATCATCTATTTTGGGTAGTTTCATATCCTGAAGGCTCCAAACCTTCAGGAACGCCCGCTGTACCATGTGGATATGGTGACAGAGCTTCAGAACACGTTCATCATCCTTTGCAGATGGTGTATCGAGTATGCAGTGCCAGACCGTCGCATCGGCCCAGTGCATGTGGCGAAGGAGATCGATAGTGTTGCGCATGTTCGGGCTTCTGTATTAAGGATGAAAAAGGTCCGCCGGGGTGCGCGTTGCGGCCGGGATCTGCCGGGCGGACGATCACGAGCATTAAGGTACGAAGGTCGCGGCACTACTACCATATAGCCGCTTCATCCGTTCGTGCGACAAGAATGCAAAAGCTCCGCGATTGCGGCGCCGGGCTTTGAAGGGAGGGTCTGCACACTGTGCTCGTCTGAGCGTTATCGGCCTTCGACCAGCCACCTCGCCTCGCCGACTCATGCGATGGGACTGAGAGGGAAAACCCCGTGTTTACCCACTGCGCTATGTACCAATACCTGCAGCGGCCGTTTTACTGCTTCGACGTGAAGCTGTATGCTTCATTTCACCGATTGCGACATCCCTCGGAGTTTTTTTCTGATCCGAAAATCCTGTACCTTTGTTATTGGACAGTGCTATCCGTATCTCCTGAAAGAAACCCGGCACATGAGTCCCGTAAACGCACATTCAACGTACTCCGCCCCTTTGCCCGCCCATCCCGGCCAGGGGCAGAAAGGACGGCCATCATTCCCGCATTCCCTCCGTTTCTCCCGTATGCCATCTGCTGCGCGGACATCCGCAACCGGATCGCCGCAGCCGGAGACTGTTTTTTTTCTACTGACATCACTCTGACCTGATATACCGAGGTACCGTATGAGCAACAGACAAACAGTGACAATCGACGGCAACGAAGCCGCCGCATACGTCGCTCACAAAACCAATGAAGTATGCGCTATCTATCCGATCACTCCCAGTTCGAATATGGGCGAGTGGGCGGATGCCTGGTCCGCCGTCGGCCGTAAGAACATCTGGGGCACCGTTCCCATTGTCGCCGAATTGCAAAGCGAGGGTGGCGCCTCCGGTGCGGTGCATGGCGCATTGCAGACCGGATCGCTGACGACCACGTTTACCGCCTCGCAGGGACTCCTGCTGATGATCCCGAACATGTACAAGATTGCCGGTGAGCTCACCTCCACCGTGTTCCACGTGTCCGCACGCACGGTCGCCGCGCATGCGCTGTCGATTTTCGGTGATCACAGCGACATCATGGCCGTCCGTCAGACCGGCTTCGCCCTGCTGTCGTCCAACTCCGTTCAGGAAGTCATGGACATGGCGCTCATCGCACAGGCCGCCACACTGCGTGCGCGTATACCCTTCGTCCACTTCTTCGATGGCTTCCGCATTTCGCACGAGGTCATGAAAATCGAGGAACTCACGGACGAGGACATGCACGCCATGCTGGACGACGACTTGATTGCGCAGCACCGTGCGCGCGCGTTGAGTCCCGAGAAGCCGGTGCTTCGCGGTACCGCGCAAAATCCCGACGTGTTTTTCCAGGCGCGCGAAACAGTGAATCCCTTCTATAATGCCTGCCCGGAAGTCGTGCAATCCGTCATGGATCAATTCGCGTCCGTCGTTGGCCGCTCGTATCATTTGTTCGACTATGTCGGCGCTCCCGATGCCGATCGCATCATCATCATGATGGGTTCGGGTGCCGGAGCGGCCGAGGAAGCGGTGGAATACATGATCGAGCGTGGCGAAAAAGTCGGGCTGCTGAAGGTCCGCCTCTTCCGCCCCTTCTCCGTCAAGCATTTTATCAGCGCCATTCCCTCCTCGGTGAAAGCCATAGCGGTGCTTGACCGCACCAAGGAGCCCGGCGCCGCAGGCGAGCCACTGTATCAGGACGTGTTGACCGCACTCGCCGAGGCCATGGGCAACGGAACGCTGCCGACAGCAGGATTTCCGAAGGTGCTCGGCGGGCGTTATGGCCTGTCGTCGAAAGAATTCACGCCGGCGATGGTGAAAGCCGTATTCGATAATCTCGTCGCGACCGATCCGAAAAACCATTTCACCGTCGGTATCAACGACGACGTGACCAACAGCAGTTTGAGTTACGATCATACGTGGCGCGGGGAACCGGCCGATGTATTCCGCGGCATGTTCTACGGACTCGGCGCCGATGGCACCGTGGGCGCGAACAAAAATTCCATCAAAATCATCGGTGAGGAAACCGACAACTACGCGCAAGGCTATTTCGTGTACGACTCGAAAAAGTCCGGCTCGATCACCACGTCACATCTCCGTTTCGGCCCCAAGCCCATCCGCTCGACCTATCTGATCGAAACAGCGAATTTCGTTGCCTGTCACCAGTTCACCTTCCTCGAAAAATACGACATGCTCTCGCGCATCGTCGAAGGCGGCGTCTTCCTCCTCAACAGTCCGTACGGTGTGGATGAGGTGTGGGATAAAATGCCGCGAACGGTGCAGCAGGTGATCATCGACAAGAAGCTGAAATTCTTCGTCATTGACGGCTACACCGTCGCCGAGGCCACCGGCATGGGCGCGCGCGTGAACACCATCATGCAGACGTGTTTCTTCGCGATTTCAGGCATCCTGCCCAGGGAGGAAGCGATCGCAAAGATTAAGGTCTCGATCAAAAAAACGTACGGCGGCAAGGGCGATAAAATCGTCCAGATGAATTACAACGCCGTGGATCAGACCCTCGCGAATCTGCATGAGGTCACCGTACCGGCCACGGCCAGCAGCAGCATCGAGTTGCCTCCTGTGGTTTCCGACAAGGCCCCCGCATTCGTCAAGGACGTCACCGCAAAGATCATCGCCGGACATGGCGACGATTTGCCGGTAAGCGCCTTCCCCGTGGACGGCACCTTCCCGACAGGGACGACCATGTGGGAGAAGCGCAACATCGCGCTGGAAATTCCCGAATGGGATACGGTGACCTGTATTCAATGCGGCAAATGCGCGATGGTGTGTCCGCATGCCACCATCCGCATCAAAGTGTTCGAGGAAAAGGAAGTCGCGAACGCTCCAGCGACATTCAAGTACTGCGATGCCCGCGGGAAGGAGTACGCCGGTCTCAAGTACAGCATTCAAGTCGCCCCTGAAGACTGTACCGGCTGCGCGCTCTGCGTCGAGGTGTGTCCGGCAAAAAATAAATCGGAAGTGCGCCTGAAAGCCATTAACATGGTTCCGCAGGTACCTATCCGCGAGCAGGAGCGCGAGAATTGGGATTTCTTCCTCAACCTGCCCGAGTATGATCGTACCCAGGTGAAACTCAACACGATTCAGGGCTCGCAGTTGCTGCAGCCGCTGTTCGAATTCTCCGGAGCCTGCTCCGGCTGCGGCGAAACACCGTACGTGAAGCTCGTCAGCCAGCTCTTCGGTGATCGCATGATCGTGGCCAACGCCACCGGCTGTTCCTCGATCTATGGCGGCAATCTGCCCACGACTCCGTGGACCGTCAACAACGACGGACGCGGTCCGGCATGGTCGAACTCGCTGTTCGAGGACAACGCGGAATTCGGCTTCGGCTTCCGCCTCACCATCGACCAGCAGAATCAGTTCGCGCGTGAAATGCTCCTCCATCTCGCAGCCGACCTCGGCGAGTCACTCGTTCGCGACCTGCTGGATGCGGATCAAACAACCGAAATCGGCATCAGCGAACAGCGCAAGCGTGTCGCCGCACTGAAGGACAAGCTGAACGGCATCAGCACTCCCATGGCAAAGCGTCTTCTCTCTGTGGCCGACTTCCTTATCCGCCGCAGCGTGTGGATCATGGGCGGCGATGGTTGGGCGTATGACATCGGCTACGGCGGTCTCGATCACGTGTTGGCATCAGGCAAGAACGTGAACGTGCTCGTCCTCGACACCGAGGTATACTCCAACACCGGCGGCCAGATGTCCAAAGCCACTCCGCTCGGCGCTGTCGCGAAGTTTGCTGCCGGTGGCAAACCCATCGGGAAAAAAGACCTCGGTCTGATGGCTATGAGCTACGGAAATGTCTATGTTGCATCCATTGCCATGGGCGCCAATGATACGCAGACCTTGCGTGCCATTCTCGAAGCAGAAGCGTACGATGGTCCCTCCCTGGTTATCGCGTACAGTCATTGCATCGCGCACGGTATCGACATGTCGAAGGGCATGGATCATCAGAAGGCCTTGGTGGAAAGCGGCATGTGGCCTCTGTACCGCTTCAATCCGGATCTGATCAGGGAAGGAAAAAACCCCTTCAAGCTCGACTCCAAGCAGCCGAAAATCCTCGTGAAGGATTTCGTGATGTCGGAAACACGTTTCAGCATGCTGTTCAAGAGCAAACCCGACGAAGCAAAGCGCTTCCTGGATCTCGCACAGGACCAGGTCAAGATGCGCTTCAAATATTACGAGCATCTTGAAAAGCTGTACGAAACGATCAATGCTCCGGCGGCAGCGACGGAACAGACGGCACAAGTGTAAAGGACTCGGCGGGAGGCCGACGGTCTCCCGCCTTTCCCGGTCACTCACGATAACGATTGCAACAGAAATTACACGAGGATAGACGTATGGATCTCACCACCACCTACATGGGACTGACGCTCAAGAACCCGATCGTTCCGTCAGCATCCCCGATGTCGAAGGATCTCGGCATCATCAAACGCATGGAAGACGCCGGCGCATCCGCCATCGTCATGTATTCGCTGTTCGAAGAACAACTGATGCACGAACAGAAGGAACTCGATCACTTCCTGACCCAGGGCGCGGAAAGCTATCAGGAAGCCATGAGCTACTTCCCCGAGGTCGAAGATTTCAATCTCGGTCCCGACGAGTATCTCGAACACATTCGTCAGGCCAAAGAAGCCACCTCCATCCCCATCATCGGCAGCCTCAACGGCGTGTCGGCCGGCGGCTGGTTGGAATATGCCACGAAAATCGAGCAGGCGGGCGCCGACGGTCTCGAACTCAACGTGTACTACATTCCCACTGACGGACGCTACAGCGCCGAGGAAATCGAAGCGATTTACGTCGAGGATTTGACCCGCGTGAAAAGTGCGGTGAAAATTCCAGTCGCCATGAAGCTGAGCCCCTACTTCAGTTCCATGTCCAACATGGCCCGCAAGCTCGACGGCGCCGGCGCTGACGCGCTGGTATTGTTCAACCGCTTCTATCAACCCGATTTCGATCTGGAAGAATTGTCTGTCGTCCCCACCGTCAATCTCAGCAGCTCCGGCGAAGGCCGTCTCCCGCTGCGCTGGATCGCCATCCTCTACGGTCACCTCAAAGCAAGCATGGCCGCCACCACAGGCGTGCACACTGCGCAGGACGCTCTGAAAATGCTCATGGCCGGTGCCGACGTCACCATGCTGTGCTCCGCGCTTCTGGAAAAGGGTCCCGACCACATTACCACCGTGCTCACCGACATGCAGCGCTGGATGGAAGAAAAGGAATACGAATCCGTCACGCAGCTGAAAGGCAGCATGAGCCAGCGCTCCGTGGCCGAGCCCGCCGCCTTCGAACGCGCCAATTACATGAAAGCCCTCAATAGCTGGCGCCTGACGGTCTGATCCGAATTCCACCTGGATTTTAAAAACGGCGTCCTTCCCCAGGGCGCCGTTTTTGATTTATGATTTTGGATTTACGATTTACGATTTGTCCAACCTCGTCATCCTGAGTGCGCCCACCAGTCAGCCTCAGGATGACACCGGTCCATTTCGTGGATGACATCAGCTTTTTCGGGCATTCACAAGTACCGTCACCCTGAGTCATGTAACCAGTCCGCCCGGCGGACACCGGCTTATATTGAGTGTGACATTTGAAAAAATGTTAAAAAGTACCGTCATGCTGAGCGCAGCGCCGCAGGATGGGTGTAGGTTGAAAAACTATGCTAACCCGGCGCGAAGTCGAAGCACGGCGTCCGTCCTATTCGGTGTTTACAAGTCCAGATCCAAAGTTGTCATGAGCAGCGTAGCACCCGCGGCAAAATCTTGGTTTGAGGTACTCTCGTTTACGGGTGCGGAGTCGTCCTTCGACAGCCACCGGGCGATACTTGGTATGCGCAGCTAAATATTTCTGCGGTGGCTGCTCAGGAGGCCTGCGTCCGGTTTCTACGACTTTCGCAAGCACCGACTCCAAGATGTCATTAACAGTGCGCCCACCAGTCAGTCTCAGACTGATCAGCCTGAGGCTGACCTGGATGGCATGAGTATATGGCTCCGGGCTAACAAAGCTCGTCATGCTGAGGAGCCACCACGGCAGAATCTCAAGTAGATGCTCTGACGTAGTTCGGTGGCGTCTCGAAGCATGATTGGCTCCGTAACGCACGAGGAGACTAGGTACGTCCATGATATCATTAGAAGAGGCGAAGAATAAGAGGGGAATTTAACGCAAAGGCGCAAAGGCGCAGAGTCGCAAAGAGGGAATTTGAATGGAATTAGCCAAATACCGTCGCCTCGCCGTGGCGTGGTGAGTTTACGAAATCAGGCGGATTAAACCGATTTCCAAAGATGTCATAAGAAGGAGCCGTCGCGAAATGAAGTCCGGTAATTGTGAAGTCTTTTATCGGCGGTATCTCGAAGGTCGAAGATAGAAGTTTCGCCGTGGCGGACTCGCCGCGGCGAGATGATTGGTTCCGCAACGCGCGAGGAGACTCGATTCCCTTCTTATTGGGATGAACAGCAATATCGACCATCTGTATCCACTATATCCGCTTCTCTGGGTCTTCGCGTCTCTGCATTATTTTCTTCGACAACGCCCGTACAAACGCCAACCGCACACCACGAATCCTCACCACCCCTTGAACCCATCCGCATCATAACCTTTCATTTGGTCGTAGTTTAACCTTTCATCTGGTGATAGCATATCCTTTCATTTGGCCGGAATTAGTATTCCTGCCGGATGAGGCTTTCTTTTCCAAAAAATAGGGAATACCGCTGGATTTTCAAGATTTTATGTTATTTCCCATGCAAATCCAACGCTGAAAACGAGATTCTCGCCTGCGACATGAGCATAACCTTTCATTTGGCCGTACTATATCTTTTCATTTGGACGAATTTTTCCTACCTTCTCACAGAACACAATTACCGGAGATGGTACGCATGGTAGAGAAATATAGGCGCTTTGCAATGCACCGACTCGAGGAGGCGGCGAAGGATACTCCCGTCATCCTGATTCATGGTCCAAGGCAGTGCGGCAAGACCACTCTTGCTCAGCTTTTCGGAGAGGCGCCGTCTTACGAGTACATCACCTTCGACGACCTGGTACAACTCGATGGTGCAAGCAGCGATCCTGTGGGCTTCGTTCGCAATCTGCCGGAACGCGTTATTCTCGACGAAATTCAGCGTGCCCCGCGGATTTTTCTGCCCCTGAAAGCTGCGGTGGATGCTGACCGAGGTCCCGGGAGGTTCATACTGACGGGATCCACCAACGTGCTGCTGCTCCCGAAACTCGCGGATTCTCTCGCGGGCAGACTGGAAATTTTGCGCTTGCATCCCCTGTCGCAGGAGGAGCTGGCGGGGAAGGAATCCGATTTTCTCGCGAAACTATTCTCCGCTTCTTTCCCTGGCGGACGCATCCCGCGCGCGGGATTGGACATTACAGAAAGGATCATCAGCGGAGGATACCCGGCGGCTCTGTCGCGTGAGAGTTTCCATCGGAAAGCCGCCTGGTATCATGAGTATATCGAAACGATCGTGCAACGGGACGTACGCGATCTTGCACGTATTGCTTCTCTGGATTCCCTGCCGCGCCTTTTGAGACTCGCCGCGAGTCAGACCTCGCGGATGGTGAATCTTGCAGATCTTGCTTCAGCGTTCCAATTCTCGCGACCAACACTCAAGGATTACATCCAGCTTCTCGAACGTGCATTTCTGATCGAGCAGCTTCCGCCATGGTCGAGCAACCGTATCAGCAGACTGATAAAATCATCGAAGCTCCACGTCACGGATACCGGCCTGGCGGCAGCATTGCTCGGAGCGGACGCCAACACACTCCGCAAGGATCGGGCGCTTCTGGGACAGTTGCTCGAAACATTTGTCGTGCAGGAGTTGCGCAGACAGGCGAGTCGAGCCGACGGCAATGTGTCGTTCTATCACTTCAGGACCAAAGATGGCGTGGAGATCAATCTTGTCCTCGAAGCAGTCGGTTCCAATATCGCCGGCATCGAAATCAAGGCGTCGGCCACAGTAACCAAATCCGATTTCCGCGGCTTGACCAAACTCCGCAATGCGCACGGCGATCATTTCGCCTGCGGTGTTGTTCTCTACGACGGCGACAGCATCGTCAGCTTCGGCGACCGCCTCTTCGCCGTCCCTCTGCATGCCTTGTGGGAGCTGTAGGACTGGCGATTTACGAGGGACGATTTACGATTGACGATTTGTCTGTCTTTGCTGAACATGTGCGTCGACGCGGGATTCGGTCAGGGAGACGGAGCGCACTCTGTCTCGGGATACCCCTGAATCTGAACAGGATTCCGGGCAGAGTAATCAGCGTCAGAAAGGACACCCTGATCGGTCGTAGTGCGCCGAGTCAGGCGCAGTCAAATTGGAAGTCGTAAATCGTCACTCGTACCTCGTAAATTCCCTTATTCCGCCATCCTCCTCCGATACACCACGGCCAACCCCCCGGCCGAGGTCTCGCGATACATTGATGGCAGCGCGCGGCCGGTTTCCACCATGACGGAAACAACATTATCGAAGCTGATCCAGTGCAATCCGTCCGTGAGCATGGAGAAGCTGCTGCAACTCAATGCACGGGCCGCTGCGTGCGCGTTGCGCTCAATGCAGGGAATTTGCACCAGTCCGCCTACCGGATCGCATGTGAGACCGAGATGATGCTCAAGCCCCATTTCCGCCGCATATTCGATTTGCGCGAGCGTGCCACCCTGAAGCTGCGTCACTGCCGCGGCGGCCATGGCGCAGGCGGTACCGATTTCACCCTGGCAACCGACAGCGGCACCTGATATCGAGCCATTGTGCTTGACCAGATTCCCGACCAGTCCGGCAGTGGCGAGCGCGCGCAGGATGTCGTCGCGGCTGCAGTCGAGTTCCGTATTCAAATGATACAGCACCGAAGGCAGCACGCCGCTGGAGCCGCAGGTGGGCGCAGTCACGACAATTCCCCCCGCCGCATTTTCCTCGGCGGCGGCATGCGCGTATGCGGCCAGCAGCGCATCCGTTCGGAAATAGCCGTCCGCTATCGCCTGTCCGCGACGGTAAAAGGCACGCGCCCGGCGCTGAAGTCCGAGCTGTCCCGGGAGGCGACCTTCGGTGGCGAGACCGCGCTCGACGCTCGCAACCATCGCCATCCACACCTCTTCCAAGAAGCGCCAGATGTCCTTGCCCTCATTCCGCTCGACATGTTCCCAGAAAGACTCCCCGCGTTCACGGCAGCGCAAAAGGATTTCCGCCATGGATTCCTCGCGATACACATGTTCGGGCGAGGTATCGCTTAACAGCGTACCGCCACCTGTGCTGTATTCGATACGCCTGCCGATTTCCGATCCCCCGGCGTCCAGTGCGATGAACTCCATACCGTTCGGGTGCTCGGGCAACAGCACATCGGGTTTCCAAACGAACTCCACGGGGCGGGGCGCGAACACCTGCGTAATCCCGACATCGGTCATGTGTCCGACACCCGTCGACGCCAGGCTTCCATACAGCGTAACCCGGAACGACGCCGCCGAAGGGCATTCTTGTAAAAATGCCGCGGCGGCTCGCTGTGGACCGATGGTGTGACTGCTTGAGGGGCCGTTACCGAAGCGATAGAAATGTCGAAGAGAATGCATCTTGTAAGTTAACCCAGGCCCGGCAAAAGGTAAAGGGAACCCGGATTTACGGATTTCATCATCGGATATGTTGAACCGACGGCGGAGTGTATTTCCACCCCGAACCTCCATGCAGGGTTCACACCTCCAAAATAAAAGCCCGAAGGGCGACACTTGGAGAGGTAAAGGGTGAAGGGTGAAGGGTGAAGAGCCCGAAGGGCGACACTTGGAGAGGTAAAGGGTGAAGGGTGAAGAGCCCGAAGGGCGACACTTCCTCTAACCCCCAACGTCAGTTGGGGGGCCACGCGCACAGCACAGCCTGGAGCAAGCCCGAAGGGCGACACTTGGAGAGGTAAAGGGTGAAGGGTGAAGGGTGAAGGGTGAAGGGTGAAGGGTGAAGGGTGAAGAGCCCGAAGGGCGACACTTGGAGAGGTAAAGGGTGAAGGGTGAAGGGTGAAGAGCCCGAAGGGCGACACTTGGAGAGGTAAAGGGTGAAGGGTGAAGGGTGAAGAGCCCGAAGGGCGACACTTGGAGAGGTAAAGGGTGAAGGGTGAAGGGTGAAGAGCCCGAAGGGCGACACTTGGAGAGGTAAAGGGTTAAGGATGAAGGATGAAGAGCCCGAAGGGCGACACTTCCTGTACCACGTTGGACATTTCCCCATGTATCCAGGCGCACCCAAGGTGAACACAATCCTCACACTCCAACAGTTCCTTCTCAACGGGGATTTCCGTATTTTTCCACTTTAATATTGACACCAAATATGAACCATACAGAGGACCATTTTATGAGACGCCATGCGACTTTGCTGTTCTTCGCGCTGCTGCTGTGCGCCGCCGCGATGCCCGCCGTTGCCCAAGCACCGTTCACCGCGCTCAACACGGCCTACACACAAAATTTCAACACGCTGAACACATCGGGGAGCGTCTCGTGGGTGAACAACAGCACCATCACCGCATGGCATCACGCGCGCACAGGTACCGGCGACCTGATCGTCGCCGGCAATGGCAGCAGCAACTCGGGTGCGCTGTACAGCTTCGGAACCGGCACCGATGCGGACCGCGCACTGGGGTCGGTGGGATCAGGCAATGCCGCTGTCGGAAACCTTTGGTGGGGTGTTCATTTCATCAATAACACCGGCACCACCATCACCGCACTGGACATCTCCTATTACGGAGAACAATGGCGCTACTCCGGAACGGCCGCCGCGCAGGTAGTGACGTTTTCGTATCAGACCGGCACGGGTCTCAACAGTCTGACCACAGGCACATGGACCAACGCCGCCTCCTTCGATTTTACCAGTCCGATTATCAGCGGAACGACCGGAGCACTGGACGGTAACGCGTCGGCCAACCGCGTCCTCATAAGCGGAACGCTCGCGGTGACGCTCGCACCGGGTCAGGAAATCATGCTGCGCTGGTACGATCCCGATCACTCCGGCAGCGACCACGGTCTCGCAATCGACGATTTCAGCGCCACACCGCTCGGGTCATCCGGTCCCACCAGCGTCGCCTTCTTCCTCGGCAGTTCGACCGCGAGTGAAGGCGCAGGAGTGGTGAACGTGGAACTTCTCATCACAAACCCGGACGCAACGAACGCCACCCAAGCGACTGTGGCCCTGACAGGCGGAACTGCCGTCAACGGCTCGGATGTGCTCCCGGCGTACACGACGCAGACCGTGACCTTCCCCGCCGGTAGCAACGCCAATCAATCCATTTCCTTCACACTGTTCGACGACACCAATTATGAGGGCAACGAGACGCTGGAATTCACCATCACCGGCGTAACAGGCGGCAACAGCGCTTCCGTCGGAGCCCAGGCGATGCATACGCTGACGATTCTCGAGAATGATCCTCCCCCGATGCCTGCCGTCATTGTGAACGAGGCCTTCAATGCATACGGCCACATCGGCACCGACGAAGCGGTTGAACTTTACGTCGTACAGGATGGCGCAGATCTTCGCGGGTATAGTCTCGCGGATGCCACCAGCGGCGGCACTTATCCGTATGGCGTGCTGACCTTCTCCACTGACGCCCTGTGGAGCAATCTCCCGGCCGGTACGATCATCGTGATAGGCGGCATGTTCGCAGTGCCCATCCCTGACACGGATGTTTCGGACGGTCTACTGCTGTTGCAGGCACCGGTGAATAATGCGAGCAATCAGTACTTCTCCTACAGCAGCAATCAGCTCTCCTTCGCCGGCTCTTCCGACGCGATCGCCATTCGTGACGCGGGCGGCAATTTCGTACATGGCCTGGCCTATGGTGCAAACAATCAGAACACGCTCCCCACGGGCCGCCACGGCTGGCGCTCCGGCTCTGTTGCGAGTGTTGAAAGTATCACCTTCTCACGGAGCGGTGCACCCATGGTGTACACCGATTTTCTGATCGACACGTACGTCGTAGCAGCGGCGCCCAGTCTCGGAAATCCCAGCGATGCCGACGGCAACCGCGCGTATCTCAGAACGTTGCGCAGCCGTACCATCACCGCAAACCGCTCGATCTCCGGTACATTTTTCTGGGACGTGACGGTGAACAACAATGCCATTCTCACGCTTGCCGGTCCCACAAACGTCGGCAATATTCTGCTCATAGCCGATGGCCGCCTGAACGAAAGCGGACAGGGCCTCTCGACCAACGGAAACGGCAATGCGCAGAATGGCAGCGGCGCCGGCAATCTTACCGTAGGCGATGGCGTAAACATCGCGGCTGTTCTCGCCCTGCTCCAAAATCCGACTTTGATCAGCGGCACGTTCAACGCGACGGCCTCCGATGCCACCGTCGAATATCCAGGTACTGCAGCACAGAACATTTTCAACGCCGTCTACAACAATCTCAAGCTTTTAAACGGAGGACAGAGCACTCCGAAAACTGTGAGTGGCGCTGTGACCGTCAACGGCCAATTGAGCATCGGTACGGGTGTCTGGCTTGTCGTCAATACACCGAACATCATCACGCTCGGTCCTGTCGGGACCTTCACGAACCAGGGTCGTTTCATCGGGAAAATACGTTCGACACGGAATTTCCCGGGAGGAGTCGAAAACTTCGGCGGCATCGGCATCACGCTGTCCGGGACGCCTCCGCCAGCCGGTCCACAGACCTTCGCCGCTGTGCCGGGTACCGTGACCGTGACCATGAGCAGCGGCTCGTACATCTGGGTCGACAACCGTCCTTCCATCCTCCGGCAGTACACCATCGAGGATAGCAATCCCAATTCCATGAACGTCACCATGACGGTGCACTACGCGCAGGATGATTTGAACGGTCAGGTCGAGCCCGCTCTCAATCTCTTCAAATCGACAAACAACGGCAGCAGCTGGAACAATCGCAGCGCTACGCTCAACACTACCGCCAACACGCTCGTGCTCGATCTCGCGGATATAAACGGATTGTGGACCATGCATGCCAATCCACCGCAGGGCATGATTGATGCAACACCGGCGACGCTCAGTTACGAAACGGAACAGGATGGCCCCCTCCCCGCTTCCCAGAACATTGCCGTCTCCAACGCCTACGGCAATGGTTCGATCATCGAGTGGACAGCGACATCATCCACCATTGAGGCCCCGACATGGCTCGCCATTATACCTTCTCCGGCAACGGGGGTCAACGCTGGTCAGTTCTCGGTGCAGGTCACACGCAGCAATCTCGTGCCGGGCACATACACGGGCACCATCACGATCACGGATATCCATGCGGTCAACAGTCCCGTAACCATACCGGTGTTTTACCGGGTGTACAAACCCCGCATGATCAGCATCGGTGTCGACACGCTTCGCATAAAACTGACCTATAAAAAACCAAAGGTGAGCACGAGTATTCCTGTCGTGAACGGTGGTGAAGCATTCGGTCCCGGCGTAATCGCCTGGAACGCGACGACAACGACACCATGGTTGCAGATCACGAGCGGGTCAGGACTTGAGGGCGACTGGCTGGGACTTACCATCGATGCACACCTCTTCCCGAGTGGTACATACACGGGTCTGCTCACGATCACGGGCGTCAATTCGGTCACGAATGATCCAATCAAGAACTCCCCCCTCAACGTGGTCGTTGTGCTGGAAGTGGAGCCGTGGGACGCGGTAGTACACAGCAGGTCGAGTCTTCCGATGGGCAGTTCCACCACTTTCTACAACAGCGAAGGCCATCGCGTCGCAAAAATCGATGTTACCTCGGGCAGCATTCAGTCGCTGACGATACGCATGAATCCCTTCTCACTCCCGCGCAACATTCAGCGACTCCGCTATGCTTTCCGTCACTACATCGTCGAAGCCACAGGTACCTATACCGCCAATATGACCATGTGGTACACACTCAGCGAACTCGTACAAACCGGCATCACCGAGCCATGGCGCTTGCGTCCCTGGCTCCAGAGACCCGCGCTGTTTACCTGGGTGCCGATCGCAGGCTCCGCCAACCATGTGGAGCAGAGCGTCACTACCGCTGCACTCATAGACCTGAACGGCATTTGGGGAATGGCGTATCCTTTCGTCATGCCCGAGATCATCAACGTCCACAGCGTGGACGCGCGATGGATAGATCCTTCGACCGCCGGCATTGCATGGTCCACGGATGCGGACATAAGCGAACTCGGTTTCATCATCGAGCGCAGTCCGCTCGGGAAGGACGAGTGGTTGACCGCCGGTGTTGTGGACAGGAACGACAATGGCAGCTATCAGTTTATCGACAACTGCGGAAGCAGCACGAGTGGTTGGCAATATCGCCTCCTTGCCTTCGACGAGACGGGCAGCGCGCGCCAGTCCGATCCGGTGGAACTCCAACCGATGGGCATACTGACTGCGGAAGGACTTGCCGCGCAGGGCTTCAGTATGTCGCAGAACATTCCAAACCCGGTGTCATCGCGCAGCGGACACACGACGATTTCCTTCAACCTTCCACGTGCCTCGGAGATTTCCCTGCGCGTGTTCGACATGCTCGGTCGCGAAATTGAAACCGGCATCACCGGACGTTTCGATGCGGGTGTCCACAGCGTCACGCTGAATTTCGGCGTGCTTCAGCCCGGCACCTACATGTATCAACTTCGAAGCGCCGAGGGTGTTATCACGAAGAAGATGCTCATCGTCAGATAAAACCACAGAAAAAACAGAAAAAATCAGAAAAAACAGAAAAAAACAGAAAACAAAGAAAGCCAGACCGCGAACATAGCAGACACGTTAAACAGATACGAGACGAGCAGCACATACTATCCGCTGCTCGTCTCTTTTACTGGTTGCCCATCCCGCACGGCGGTGCTTTCAGCTCTTTGCACGCGCTTATCGAATAGTCTTTCTAGTTGTTCTGTGTTATGCGTGTTCTGTCTTGTCTGCGTGTTCTGTCTTGTCTGCGTGTTCTGTGTTGAGCGTTCATGGTTTTCTGTTTGGATGACCAAATGCTATCTTGAACGATAGTCTCCATCTTGGGGATACTTCATTCCGAATGCTCTACTGACGCTTCCCGTTGTACGCGCGTATCCATAGAGTCCTTCTGCGTGTTCTGTCTTTTCTGTGTGTTCTGCGTTCCGATGGATATTCTGACGCTGCTTTTTATCGCTTTCGCACTCGCGATGGACGCCTTCGCGGTATCCGTTTCCGCCGGAGCGTATCTTGTCAAGGCGAATGCGCGTCAGACCTTCCGCCTCGCTTTTCATTTCGGACTATTCCAGTTTCTTATGCCGGTGCTCGGCTGGTTGGCAGGTACGAGCTTCGCGGGACTGATCGCGAGCGTGGACCATTGGATCGCTTTCGGTTTGCTCGCCGTGGTCGGAGGAAAGATGATTCTTGAATCATTCGGCAGCGATCATGACGCAGTGCGCAAGGACGTTACAAAGGGTTTGTCGCTTATCAGTCTCTCAATCGCCACAAGTATTGACGCACTGGCGGTGGGTCTCAGTCTCTCGATGCTCAACGTCGAGATTGTTGCGCCTTCCCTCGTTATCGGTGTTGTTGCGGGGGGGATGTCGTTTCTTGGCATTCGGATTGGCGAGAAAGCTTCCCATCACCTCGGCAGGCACATGGAATTCATCGGCGGTGTCATACTCATTGTGATCGGCGTGCGCATCCTCGCCGAGCATCTGCTGGGATCATAGAGGTGGAAGGTGTAGCGCAGAGGGCGCAGCGTCGGCTTTTCGGATGTGCATATGTTATTTACTGAATTACATCTGTCCTGTTGGAGGATGCGGAGAGCAGCAGCTGCTCGCAAGTTCGTGCCTGAATGGCTGCGTCAGGTCGGACCTGCCGGAGGCTGAGCGCACAGGGCAAGGGGCGCAGTGCCTCATCCTCGCATGAACGGAAATAGTCGGATCTTCCGGGATGCTGGCGCTACGCTCTTCTCTAAGGTACAGGAACTCCACCCATTCTTCCCATGACCCACTGCGTGCGTCGCTGAATATAGCGTGTGGGTGAAGCGGGCGACCAGCGTCGGGGATTGGGGAGGACGGCAGCGATGAGAGCGGCTTCTTTTCGCGTGAGTTCCGCGGCGGATTTGTCGAAATATTTTCGCGATGCGGCCTCGATGCCGTAGATGCCGGAACCCATTTCGATCACGTTCACATACACTTCCAGGATGCGACGTTTTCCCCACAGTGTTTCAATGAGAAACGTGAACCACGCCTCCATTCCTTTCCGAACGTACGTCCTCCCATGCCACAGAAAAGCATTCTTCGCTGTTTGCATGGTGATGGTACTCGCTCCGCGAACCTTCCGGCCTTTATGCGCGCGGTTATAGCGCATGGCATTTTCCATGGCCCTCCAGTCTATACCATTGTGCCGCATGAAGCGGGCATCCTCCGCTGCGACGACAGCCCGGAACACATTGGGCGAGATCTGCTCGTACGGCATCCAGATACGATGCGCACCCACGAACTCTCCTTCGAGCACTCCTTCGAAGACGCGAAGATGCATCAGAGGTGTGGAAGGCAGGGGAAACACCCGGAACAAAGCCACGCTCATGACCGCCGCAAAGGCGACGAGACCCGCACCGCGTAAAATCCACCGAATAGCCCTGAAAAATGCCATGGCATCACTCCAATACTCTCCGGAAATATAGTGATTTGCCGCGGACTTTCTTTTTCCGACAACGATGTGTAACTTTTCGGGTTACTTGACGGTCTCTCTTTCATCCGCTTGCCGCGGATATTCAGCATCGCAATCAACACACTCAACCACCAGGTGAAACATATGAAGAACACCTTGTTCCTCGCCCTTCTCGCTGTCGCGTTTCTGGCCACAGCCTGCGGCGACGATCCCGGAGCATCCAATTCGCTCACCAGTCCCGGGAATGGCTTGCAGAAAGCGCCGGAAATGTACTTGAACCTCGACGCGGGACAGGCTACGCTGATTTCCGAGATGACCTACCTGCAGGAGGATATGTCCATTCTCCTCAATCCGTCCCAACTCACCACCTTCAATTCTCTCGTCACGACCCTCGCGGACGACAGACGCGATCCCCGTCGCATGGCGGTGGACATGGAAGCGGTGGTCTGGTTCAATCTGATTTACAAGGCAAATCCTAATCTCGACCCGACGGTTCTCGCACAGATTCGTCAGCTCATCGCCGAATCCGCCGCCCGTCGCGCGGAAATCCTGAAAAGCGGTGCCTCGCGTGAGGAAATCGCTGCCCAGCTCAAAGCAGAGCATGACGCCCTCATGGCAGCTATCAATGCCGCAGCTGGTCGTGAAGCCGTCGCCAACGCCGAGAAACTGAAAGCCGACATCGAAGCCCGTCGCAAGGAACTGCAGGACAAGATGGTGGAACTCCGCATCGCCGCCGAAGTCGCCCGCATGAAAGCCGCCCTTGGCCTCACTGACGAGCAGGCTGCCGCTGTCGCCATCGTGCTCAAATATCAGCACGACAAGCTCAAAGAATTGCGTGAGCAGTACAAGGACAATCCTGAAGGCCTCCGTCTGGCGCTTCAGGAACTCCTCGCCGACATCGATGCCCGCATGGGCGGAGCGATCACCCCGGAACTCTGGGAGCGCTGGAAGGAAATCCGCAGCGGAAGAATCAAACCGGTGGACCCCGTCGATCCCATCCAGAAGCAGGTGGATGAGCTCACGAAACTGCTGGGGCTCAATAACGAACAGGCTGCGCAATTGAAGGAACTTCTGACCAAGCAGCAAGCCGAGATAAACGCCCTCATGAAAGATCCCACAACGGATCGCCGCCTGCTGGCCGAGAAAATCGAGCAGATCAAGAAGCAGTACGACGCAATGATTATCAGGCAACTCGGCCTCACCGACGCTCAGATCGCTCAGTATAACCGCTGGCGCGGCATTCGCGACATCAAGCCCGTCGATCCGGTCGATCCCATCCAGCAGCAGGTGGATATGCTGACGAAGCTGCTGGGCCTCAATCCCGAGCAGGCAGCCGAACTGGCCAAAATCCTTCAGAGCGAAAAAGCCCAGATCGACGAGCTGATGAAAAACGCCACGGATCGCAACAGCCTCGCGGAAAAAATTGCCGAGATCAAGAAGGCGACCGAGACCGCCATTCTCGGCATCGCCGGACTTACAGAAGAGCAGAAAGCCTTGTATCTCAAGTGGAAGACCGGAAGCATCAGGCCCCGAGGCTGATTCTTCCACTTCCCCGCAACAGACCATCCCCGGCACCCGCCGGGGAATTTTTTTCGATTGTTGCACCATACAGCACCGGTCATCAGCCATTGTCGGACATTCCGCCTTTGCTGCTCAAGGACTGAAGCTGTGTGTACCAGTGATCATTGAGATGTCGGAGAACAACTGACACCAGGATGATGGACGAAAGGTTCAGGTGCTGTGCCTGATTTTTCGCATTCCCGCAGCGTGATGCCAGGGATTGCACTCCCAATTCCCTCCCCTCCCGCGAATAGATAACCGATGAACGCTTCACTCCGCCGCAGACAAACCGATTCCCGATGAACGATCCACGATGAACGATTTTCGATTGCCGATCAGCGCCAGAGGCGTCGTCGCAGAGACGATGGATCGAGTCGTCGTTGTAATGCCGGATTCATCGTGCAACCTCTCTACAAATGCGATGTCTCTCCTGAACATTGTCCATTATCCATTGTCCATTATCCATTGTACAGCTTCCTTGAACTTTTCTCATCTTTTCGTACCTTATCTGTTACCTGAATCCTGAACAGGAATCGCTGCATCAAGTGATTATCGGCCCCCTAAAGGGACCTGACAAGCAACCGCATATCTTTTTTATACCGGAGACTGGAATGTCGTATCAAAAACTCGTACCTCCCGCTGCAGGAAACAAAATCCGTATCGAAAACGGCACGCTCGTCGTTCCGGACGATCCCATCATCCCCTTTATCGAGGGCGACGGGACAGGTCCCGATATCTGGGCCGCCTCGGTGCGCGTCCTGGATGCCGCCGTCCAGAAAGCGTATGGCGGAGCGAAAAAAATTCATTGGTTCGAAATCTATGCCGGCGAGAAATCTGTTGCGACGTACGGCGACAATGTCTGGCTGCCGGACGACACCCTTGAAGCGATCAAGGAATACGTTGTCGGCATAAAAGGCCCGCTGACGACACCGGTCGGAGGCGGCATCCGCTCGCTCAATGTCGCGTTGCGGCAAATGCTCGATCTCTACGTCTGCCTGCGTCCCGTGCGCTACTTTGCGGGCGTCCCCTCGCCGGTGAGACATCCTGAGCATATCGACATGGTCATTTTCCGGGAGAACAGCGAAGATATTTACGCGGGCATCGAATGGCAGGCCGGCACCCCCGAGGCGGAGAAAGTCGTTGCCTGGCTGCAATCCGAGATGGGCGTGAAAAAAATCCGCTTCCCCGAGAGCAGCAGCATCGGCATCAAACCCGTGTCCAAGGAAGGTACCGAGCGCCTGGTGGACGCGGCCATCCGCTACGCTATCAACAAAAACCGCAAGTCGGTGACGCTGGTACACAAGGGTAATATCATGAAGTTCACCGAGGGTGGTTTCCGCGACTGGGGCTATGCCTACGCCGCGAAAGAATTCGGCGCGACCCTGCTCGACGGCGGTCCGTGGATGCAGCTCCCCAACGGCATCGTGATCAAGGATGTAATCGCCGACGCCTTCCTGCAGCAGATCCTCACACGTCCGGCCGAGTACGACGTCATCGCCACACTCAACCTGAACGGCGACTACATCTCGGATGCGCTCGCGGCGCAGGTGGGCGGCATCGGAATTGCGCCCGGTGCGAATATCAACTATCAGAACGGCTACGCGGTATTCGAAGCGACGCATGGCACCGCACCGAAATACGCCGGCCTCGACAAGGTCAATCCGGGGTCGGTCATACTCAGCGGTGAAATGATGTTCCGCTATCTTGGCTGGGACGAAGCCGCCGACCTCATCATCAGCGCGATGGACAAAACCATCACGCAGAAAACCGTCACCTACGACTTCGCCCGCCTCATGGACTGTGCAACGGAAGTGGCGTGCTCCGCCTTCGGCGACGCATTGATCAGCAATATGTAACCCGGACGGCATGCGTCTGTTCACACAGACGCATGCCGCTCACACCATTTTCACCTCTCATTCCCGCGGAAGGACCGCCATGTATCTGTATCATCAAGGAAAACATACACGTCAGGCGCACGTCGCCCTCCCTGAAGGCACATTCGAAGAAGAGCACGGCCGTGAAGGCTTCTTCGGCCCGGTCTCGCATCTCTACCGGGTCCATCCGCCCACGGACTGGAACAATTTCGAGGGACCACTGCGCCCGCAAGCCTTCGATTTCACCCAGATAGAACCATCGGATCTTGCCGATCCGGTTGGAGGCAGAACGCGCCTGCTGTACAATAACGATGTCGCGGTTTCCGTGTCCCGCCGCAGCGCCGACATGCCCTTCTATTTCCGCAATGCGGATGGTGACGAACTGTACTTCGTCCACGAGGGCGAGGGCTTCATGGAAACCGATTACGGGACGCTGCATTTCGAGAAGGGCGATTACATCGTCATTCCCCGAGTGACGACCTACAGAATACACCTCACGTCGCCGTCCTCTTTTTTCCTCATCATCGAGGCCTTCCCGAAGCTCACTATCCCGAACGCCACGCAGAAAGGGCTCATCGGCGTACATGCGCTGTTCGATCTGTCGGCCATAACCGTACCGAAACTGCCCGAGCAGTACGACGAACGCGCGGGCCAACAGCATGAAATCCGCGTGTTGCGCGAAGGTGTCATTTCGAGCGTCAGCTATCCTTTCAATCCGCTCGACGCGGTGGGCTGGAAGGGCGACCTCTTCCCGTGGAAAATCAACGTGCGCGACATTCGTCCGGTGATGAGCCATCGCGTTCATCTCCCGCCGCCGGCCCACACGACCTTCCTGATGAACAACGCCGTCGTCTGCACCTTCCTCCCCCGTCCGCTCGAAGAAGATGCCGACGCACTGAAAATTCCGTTTTACCATCGCAACACCGATTACGACGAAGTGCTGTTCTATCACGAAGGCAATTTCTTCAGCCGCGACAACATCAAGCCGGGCATGGTGACGCTGCATCCCACCGGCGTGCATCACGGACCGCATCCGAAGGCCCTGGCCAACATGCACAACCTCAAACGCACCGACGAAATCGCCGTCATGCTCGACACCGCCAACACGCTGTACGTCACGTCCGAAGCCGAGCAGGTGGAATGGAAGGAGTACTGGCAGAGCTGGATGAAGAAATAGTCTCGTGCGGTTTAAGGTGAAGGATGGGGAAGGTGAAAGGGTAAAAAGGTGAAAAGGTGAAAAGGTACAAGACCTCATCACCTTTTTTATTCTTCGAGTTTATACAGATACACAAGACCACAGCACGAATCTGGAGCAAGCAGCGTCTTACCTTTTTTCCTTTTCACCTTTTTTCCTTTTCACCTTCTCACGATCCCCTGCAATCCGCAAAAAAAAAAAGCCCCTATCGCACAGGGGCTTTTTTCTTTGCTTCCTCACTGGCTTCCATAAGCACATGCAGCTCGTCGAGCGTCATACGGTCCCATGAGTTCTCACCGGGATAGTGCACGTATATGGCGTCCTGGAAAATGTCGATTTTTTCGATGGTCCCCTCGCCTTTTTTCGTGCAGACACGATAGTCCATCGGGGGAAAGCGCTTGAGCAGTTCCTCGTACAATTGCGCTTCGTAGCTGAGGCAGCATTTGAGGCGGCCGCACTGCCCGGCCAGTTTGAAGGGGTTGAGTGAGAGATTCTGAAGGCGGGCCATTTCGGTGGAGATGGGTTCGAATACCCCCAACCAGGAACTGCAGCATAATTCGCGTCCGCAAACGCCAAAGCCGCCCATGCGTTTGGCTTCGTCGCGTGGTCCGATCTGCCGGAGTTCGATACGCGTACGGTATTCCGCCGCTAATTCGCGAACCAGTTCCCGAAAATCCACACGCCCGTCGGCCGTGAAGTAAAATGTTATCCGATTCCTGTCGAATTGATATTCCACATCAACCAGCTTCATCGGCAAGTCCAGCATGTGGATTTTCTCGATACAGATATCGTATGCGAGCATTTCCTGATCACGGTGGAACGCGACGATGCGCAGGTCTTCGTCCGTCGCACGGCGAAGCACCTTGCGCGGTGTCTCCTGGCAGGGTCGCATACGCAGCCGGCTTTTCATGAAGGCGGTGGATCCAAGACTGCCGACCTCTCCGAGATCCACACCCTTCTCCGCTTCGACGATGACGGCGTCACCGGGTTCGAATTGCTCGCCGGTTTCATTGATATAATACCCGCGACGCTCACCTTTGAAAACTAATTCGATGTACGTCGCAGTGTTTTCCTCGGAAGCGCCGCGCTCATGACAGCAGGAATCATGGGCGGCCTGGGTACCGGCCGAAGGATGGGCGGCCCCGACTTCACCTTCGTCGCTGGTGAACACCAGGACGGCATCGTCGAGCTTGCGGAGCTCCAGCGGAACCTCCGGGTCTCTGTCGGTATTGCTCTGAGAATCTATCTGCGGGGAAGTCATCGATGGTCCTTTCTACGGGCCGGGAAGAGGGTTGACGATACATTTCCGGAGTCGTTGCGACAGGACGATCATCATGTTCACAAGATGCACATTTTTCCTGATCATTTCAATGACTCGCTCGATCTCCGCAATTGCATCGGAACAGCGCACATCGGGATAATGTGCGGCAAAACGCTCGATGGGATCTTTGAGGTCGGTGTTGATCATGCGGTCGCCGGCATGTTCGATAACGGCAATCACATCACGAAACCAACTGGCTACAGACACGAGAAAGCGGATAGCCGCGAGCCGGTCGTCTTTGCCGATCACGGTTTGTATGCAGGTGTGCAATTTCACCGGATGCATCAGCACCACGGCGCGTATGTACTCGAGGAGTACATCGCGACCGAGCGTATTGCCGCTCGCCGCCAGATCCAGAGCGGCGGCATAGCTTCCGTTGGCCAGACGCGCCGCATTTTCCGCGACATCCGGGGCTATTCCGGCCCTGCTGATCAAGGCGTTCCGGACGTCTTCCATACGCAGCGGATCGAAGCGTATGCTCTGACAGCGCGACACGATGGTAGGCAGCAACGCTTCCTTGCGGGCGGTGGTCAGAATGAGCAGGAGATCACCACCGGGCTCCTCGAGCGTTTTCAGCAGCGCATTGGCGGCACTGGGATTCATACGCTCCGCTTCGGTGATGAGCACCACGGTCCGTCCGCGTCCTTCGGCGCGAAACGCCGCCTCTTTCCGTATGTCGCGGATGCTGCTGATCTTGATACCGGAAGCTTTCGGTACGGAAAAGTGGTGATAGTGATTTGCGGCTTTTTCGTCTATTTGCGCATTCACCTCCTCCAGTTCGTCAGCCGTCAGTTTGTCCAACGCACCTGCTTCGTCATCTTTGGAAGGGAGCGCGAACACCAGCCGAAGATGTGGATGACGCAGGGTATCCATGGACTGACAGCTGGCGCACACGCCGCATGCATCAGGCAGCCCGGAGGCGCAATTGAGCACACGGGCCAGCTCGATAGCCATGGCGTCCTTCCCCGTGCCGTCCGGCCCGAAAAACAACAGGGCGTGCGGCAGGCGCTGCTGTTCGACCATGCGGCGTAAAAGATTCTTTACCCGTTGTTGACTTATGATGCTATCCCAGGACATGGACGGTCTCACGGATTAGAGGTGAAGCAGAGAGCAGACGGAGAGCACAGAGAGCGGAGAGCGGAGAGCACGTATGTGCAGTACGAAAGGGGATGCGACGATCTGTATTTCATATTTCTAAGTCCGGAAACACTATAATATCGAGGGATCTTTTACGAACGTGCTCTTCACTCTTCACTCTTCACTCTTCACTCTTCACTCTTTACTCTTCACTCTTTACTCTTCACTCTAAACTGCCCTCCGCTCTTCGCTAAAAGGCATGTCCGATACTGAACTGAAACACCCCTTTGCGTATCACCTCGCTCCACAGCCGTTTTTCGAAGAACCATCTATGGTGCTCAGAAGTCGGATTATAGGCCTTCAGGCCGAAGTCTACGCGTATCGGTCCGAAGAACAAATTATAGCGAACACCGAAACCCATTGCAAGCGCCGTTTGCTCCACCGCGATTTTGTCGAACTCTTCCCAGAGATTCCCTGCGTCTACAAAGCCGACAAACCAGAGACCATCCAGCCAGTTTCTGGCTCGGGGGAAAAGATGCCAGCGAAGTTCAGCGCTGATTTCCACCAAGGCGTTGCTCCCGAAGAACGCGATGCTGGTGTCGGCCGCGAGTTCGCGTGCTGTCCAGCCGCGCACGCTGCTGGCACCGCCTGCATAATACCGACGGTTGGGGGGCACGGGTAAGTTATCTTCCCTGCTTTGACCGTAACGGAAAATACCGCCGACTCTCGCCCGCCATCCAAAAATCGTCGTACGATTCGATGACAGATCGGCGAAATACTTTGCCGTCCCTTCCAACTTCAGGTATTCCGTAGAGCGGATTCCCTTGGCCTCATTGGCCTGCGGCAGAGGACTCACACCAATGCCTTCGAGGAATCCCGCTTCTTCGGCCAGGAGCTTGTAGGCTGTCCCTGCGCTTGGATTGAAGAGATCGTCCGTCAAATCGTACTCCAGGTTCACCGCGCGAATCGAGTTCCTGAAGTTGATCGTCTCCGTCGTATCTATGGCGATGAGCCTGCTCCCGAGCAGCGCCTTCGCGTCGCCGCTGAATTCGGATATTTCGTACGTCCAGCTCAGCTGCCCGACAAGACGGGTGGAAAAGAATCGCTTGGCACCTATGGCGATTTGAAGGATCGCACCTTCTGCAAGGTCCTGCTCCGCCACAAGAGTATAGGCGCCGCTGACGAAACCGGAATTCGTGTTGGAAAACAGATAGGGTTGATCGAACAGCAGCTGCAGACCGGCCTGATAGGTACCGGTGAAATTCGGCAGACGTCCGAGCAGATTGAATTTCGTGGAAACCGTCTGCGCCCCCCCGAAGGCATTTCTCATGCTGAAGGAAATTTCCCCGCCCGTGGTCAGTCCGCGCATTTGATTGTTGAGCACATACGCGGGAGCGAGCTCGAAGCGTTGTCGCGGTGTGAGCTCGAGCGTGATGGGTACAAGAGAATCGTTCTCCGCCGTAATCGGCGGAAACATCGGGGAGAGCTGCACGGAGGAGAATACATCCAGACGGTTCAGATTGATTTCGCCATTGATCTGTCGTGTCCGAGAATACGTCTCGCCCTTTTCGAAATCCAGCCGATCATAGATGATCCGCCGCGCAAGATTGAGTTCATCTTCGCCACGTATGATCTCCGTCACCTCGCCGAAGAACAGCCGACGGCCATGACTGAAGGACAGCTTGACGATGACGTTGTTATTCGAAAGCTTCCGCTCAACGCGTACGCTGTCGGATGATCCTCGCGGAAAGCCGTTGTCCGCCATAATGCCGAGAATACGCTGCCGTTCGGCTTCCACATCGTCGGCACGATAGGGCTGTCCCACACGAAGTAAGGGAGCGCGCGCGATCAGTTCCTGAACCGGCTCGGGAAGCCGATGGAGATTCCGGTATGCAACGGAATCAATGCGCGATTCCCTGCCCTCGTGGATACGAATGCGTACATTCACGCCGCCGTTTTCTATCGCATAATCCCCTTCCACACGCGCTTCAAAAAAACCGTTGTTCTTATAGAACTGGCGGATGATGTCCAAATCATCCTGGAACAACGGCTCGTCGAAAAAGCGTGGTTCTTTGGCGAACGGAAATCTGTCACCAAAAGCCCGATACAACCAGGATGCAATGGCACCAGGAGTTTCCTGCGTCTGAATACGCAAGAGAAACTCCTGGTCGCTGACAGCGCTGTTCCCGGTAAATTGGACGGAAGAAATCGCGAGGGAGTCGAAAACAGTGATCTTGAGTTGTGCCCCGGCGTCCTGCGACGGCAATAAAAGAACGAGAACCGCGCTGATGCAGAACAACAGCACACGTCCTCTCCACAACCGTGGCCGGAGAAGCGGCGGTATAATGCCTGCGCTGCCTGTATCGCATCGTCCGGATTGTTGTGTCACGGAATCACCCCGCGGTAATGAGTTGGGATTCCCCTTCGGCAGTTCGGCCGGCAACCTGTAATGATCGAACCGGAGCACCCGGACGAAGTGCATTCCAAACCGGATCAGTAGTCTTCGCCCTCTTCGTCGCCGTAGAAAAAGTCCTCGTCTACCGGATAATCCTGCCAGATGTCTTCGATGGATTCGTAGGTTTCATCGGGATCCTCGAGTTCCTGAAGATTCTCGATCACCTGAAGCGGTGCCCCGATGCGCGATGCATAATCGACCAACTCGTCACGCGTCGCGGGGAACGGTGCATCGTCGAGCCATGAGGCCAATTCCATTGTCCAGATCATACGTTGTTTCTCCGAATAAGTGCTTGAATCGCGTTCTATGGTTTTTTCGTTTCAGTCCACGTCCGCGCCCATTATAGCAAATGAGACGCGATTTTTCAAGTGAATTCAGACTGCTCTTGTCATGTTTTTTGTGACGCTTCGTCGGCGCGGCGATCAATGCCGCTACCCGCACCTTCCGTCGTGCTTGCGAACGAAGGGTTCTGCGTGTCTGACCGAAGCAGACAGCGCGCATGTTTCGTATGGTATCGTCGGGCGGCGTTGCACCACACGCCTACATCGCGCCGACAGGCACCCACGGCACAGGGATCGCTGAACGACGCATGCTCGCAGCTGAAATCACAGTACAGGGGTATGCCGGCTGAGGTTCTGTTTTTCATAGCACTGCCTTGAGAGGAGGTGATGCGTCCGTTCTCGCTGCAGCGACTGTCACACCGACAATCATCCACAGCATAAGGACGATTTCATGGTCGCCAACATTGTATTCGGCGAGACCATTCACCAGAAAACCGATGAATGCGGCCATGGCGCCCAGCGCGATGGTTCCCGGCATGGACTCTCGATGCCTGACGTAGGTGCGGAAAAAACACCGTCCAAGACCGAAGAACAGCAGCAGCAAGGCCACCCCGCCGACAACACCATGCGTGGCCAGAACGTGAATATACGTATTGTGCAAATGACCTCCTTCATCCTTGATCGCGTCCGGCACATACTCGCGGTAGAGTGCATGCATCTCTCCGTCTCCGACGCCCGTGATCGGATGGTCAAGAAACATACGCCACCCCGTTTCCAGCATGCGCAGCCGACTGCGGTTGCTCCCGACTACGGCTTCGGTGTCTCCCGCCGCTCCCTCTACCAGTTTGCTGTCTGTGGTGAACATATGCGTGATGCGGTTCTGATACTGCGCCGGTGCGGCAAACCAGAAAACCAGTGCCAGCACAGCCAATCCGAGTAATAGTGTGCGATACCGTATCACTCCGAGAAAAACCGCGCCCGCACCGAAGGCCAGCCAACTGCTGCGGGTTTGTGTCAGGACCAGTGCAAAAAGGATGAAGAGCATCGCGATGGCGGTCACAATGCGTTGCGTCCGCGGCGTATTCCGGTCGAGCGCGACCGGAAGCAGAAGCAACAACAACAGCATCCGTATACCCCCGCCCGTCATGTAATGCTGAAATATGCCCAGACGCGCCGCATCACCGATAACGAAAAGAACGATGCTCAGCAGTGAGTGCAGGCCGGCTATGCCTGCAAGAAGGAGCAGGAAGCGCCGTACATCGGCCTGACTGCCGAACATGGCGGGTAGCATATACACCAGACTGATCAGGAGGGCGCGCTTGGCGCTGCCCAGCGCCGACCCGGGGTAGCGCGCAAACACCACCATCAGTAGCACGGCTGCGATCCACGCCAGAATGTACCACTCCATGCCATTCGGCCGGAGCAGGGATGCTCCGTGTCCTCCGCGCCATGCCATGATAATCATCACGAGAAAGATGATAACGGACACACCGAATGCGATCGAGGACAGCGCCATGGAAAACAGTATGCCGCCGGTGGTCGCCAGCACCGCCCAGAAGAGCAGGTGACGCCAGGCACTATCCATGGAGCGGGCGGGGGTCATAATTGAAACTGTAACTGATAGAGTTTGTGGTAAAGACCGCCGCGGGACAGCAACTCCTCGTGCGTTCCCACTTCTGCTACGCCATTCGTGTCAAGTACATAGATACGGTCTGCACGCTTGATGGTGGAGAGGCGATGGGCAATGACAATAGACGTCCGGCCTTGCATGAGGTTCTCGATGGCATTCTGCACGAGCACCTCGGATTCCGTGTCCAGCGAGCTTGTGGCTTCGTCGAGAATCAATATCGGAGGATTCTTGTATATCGCCCGCGCTATCGAGAGGCGCTGCCGCTGACCGCCCGACAGCTTGACACCGCGATCGCCGATAATTGTTTCATACCCCTGCGGTGTTTCGGAAATGAATTCATGCGCATTCGCCGCTTTCGCCGCGGCGATGATGCGATCCATCGGCGCATTGTCCTCCCCGTAGGCGATATTCTCCCGTATGCTGGTATTAAAGAGAAATGTCTCCTGTGTGACGATTCCCATCAGCCGCCGCAGGGATTGCACGCTGATGTCGCGCACGTCGGTGCCGTCGATGAGCATCCGTCCACCAGTGACGTCATAGAAACGCGGTACCAGGTCGACCATCGTGCTTTTTCCGACACCACTGGGCCCGACGATGGCGATCACTTCTCCGGCACGGATTTCCGCATCGATTCCGGAAAGCACCTCCTCTCCCGTATCGTAGCGAAAATGCACGCGTTCGTACACGATGCGGTCTTTGAAGCCAGCGATATGGAGGGCGCCCGGTTTATCCGTGATGCGTGGCTCGATATCGAGCACCTGGAACACCCGCTGTGCTCCGGCCATCCCCTGGGCAATCTGGTTGATGGTCTGCCCGAAATATTTCAGCGGCTGCATCATTTGCAGCATGGCGAAGATGTATGCCACAAACACCCCGCTGCTCATGGTACTGCGGCCGGTGAGAATGCTGTCACCCATGAACCACAGGATGAGGACGACGACCAACACACTGAGTATCTCGGTGATCGGCGATGCGATCTCTCTCCTGCGTTTGATATTGACGAAGGTTCTGAAGTACTGCTCGTTTTCCCTCCTGAAGCGTCCTGTTTCATACGCCTCGGTACGGAACGCCTTGATGATACGCATGCTCGACAGCCCTTCGTCCAGCACCGAGGTGATGCGCGCGATGGATTCCTGGAGCTTCCCGCTTTCGCGTTTCACCCAATTCCCGAGCCGCGTGAGAATAAAACCCGTGGTCGGAATCAACAGCAACACCAGCAGGGTAAGCTCCCAGTCGATCACAAACAACAGGATGGTGTACACCAGAATTTGCGGAGGATCACGAAACAGACTGTTCACCACCGCGATCGCGGAATCGTTGACCAATTGCACATCGCTTATAATGCGCGACATGAGCAGGCCCTTTTTCTCCTCCGTGAAATAACTCAACGACAGACGATTCATGTGCTCATAGAGATTCTGCCGCAAATCACGGATAATCCCCTGTTCCGCGGGTGCCATGAACCAGCTCTGTACATAGTGGAAAACGTTTTTCAGTACAAACGCCCCGATGATAAGCAGGCAGAGTGTTCGGAGCGCAGTGACAGGATCCGTCGACGCCATGAGGTTGTTCATCTGCGTGAAGGACCATGTCTTCAGGTTCTCCAGGGAAAATGCGGGCACCGCCTGCAGCGTGGGTCTCGTTTTGTCGAACAGGATATTGATGAACGGGATAATGAGTATCACGGTCACCATATTGAATATCACGGAAAAAAACATCGCCACCGACGACAACGCGAGATTTCGCTTGTAGGGGAGGACGTACCGAAGGATACGGATGACTGTTTTCACGTGTTTCTTGCGTTCGGAATATTATGGCTCATGAAGCAATCCGAGCCTGCAGCGCAGGCGGCCATCTGCACGTCTGCGTTCAAACAGCTCCACGCTCCGACGGGGTATGGCTGTGAGCGGATGGTGCATGTGATACTGTATCGCCAAATGTCTGAGCGACACGCAACGAAGACCCAGTATTTCCAGCCTGAACTGAAGATCGCTGTCTTCGCCAAAACCGGGTCCATCGTACTCTTCGTCAAAGCCGTTTACCGCAAACAGGTGCTGGCGTGCCACGGAGAAATTGCTCCCGAGCACACCTCGGACCGATGAGTGCAATATGTTTCTGATCACCGGACTTTCAAAGCGAAACGCTTCCTCGATACGCACACATCTCCCGCGCACGCCCTCCCACAGCTCCCGCAGCCCAAGACGTTCGAAGCGACCGCTGCGCACGCGCTCCTCCGTCAGCGCCGCGGACCAACGCGCGCTCATCTCCGCTCTGCGTCCGCACAAAATGGCGTCTTCGCTGCGATGCCGGGCATGATCCTCGAGAAAACGGTGATGCGGAAGACAATCGCCGTCGATGAACACCAGCCACTCTCCCGAAGAGCTGCGTATCGCCGCATTCAATATTCTGTTCTTTCTCCATCCATTATCTTCATGGCGGACGTGCTCCACGGAAAAGGGCAGTGCAGGACGCATTTCCGCGATGACAGAGGCTATCTCAGGTCCCGAACCATCGTCGGCAACGATCAGTTCGAAGTCCGTCCACGTCTGCCGCGCTACGGCCTGAAGAAGCAGGCGCAGTTCTCGCGGTTTGTTGTAGACCGCGACAATCAGGGATACTGCCGGTGCTTGCTTCATGCGCTCTCCGCGGACGCGAGCTCCGCGAGCAACGCTTGTGCGACGCGCGCCGGGGCGATGCCCTTCATGCAGACAGGATCGGGGCAATCCACACGACGACAGCACACAGCGTCTACGTCGTCCGCCTGCAACACCACAGCACGTTCACCCCATGGCCCCTGACTCTCCGGACGCGATGGCCCGTACAGTGCAACGACCGGGAGTTGCAGCGCGGTGGCGATGTGCAAAGGACCGCTGTCGTTACCGACAATGCCGCGGCAACGCTGCATGAGCGCCGCCGACTGTCGGAGAGTAGATGCGGGCGCGACACAGACACGAGCGGAGGAGACTGATGCGATACGCTGCGCATCAGCATGCTCTGTGTCGTTTCCCCAGAATATCAGAAATTGAAGATCCTGAAGCGATTGAAGCCCGACCAATTCCTGCCAGTATTCGAGCGGCCACTTTTTCGAAGCATACCCGCCCGTCGGTATGATCCCCACGACCGGAGCTTCGCGCGGGAATCCGATACTGCGCCAAGTCACCTCCGATTGTTCCTCCTCACGCGCGGAGACCTTCCACACCAGCGACCGTGTGGTCACGGGAATCCCCATGTACTGCAACGGAAACAGATTGAACTCCACCTCATGACCATGGTTTGCCGCGCGTGCGGACAGGCGATGATTGTACAGGTATTTCCTCCCCCGGAAATCAAATCCGATGCGGGTCTGTGCCCCGCTCACGACGGACTGAATAGCGGTGGCCGGAGAGCAGATGAGATCGATGCTCAAATCGAAACGCCGTTTGCGCAGACGTGCGAGGAAACCGAGCTGCCAGACCAGATCCTCGCTCTCGAAAAGGATGACTTCGTCGATATGGGGATTGTTTTCCAGTACGAGAGCGCTCGCTGTACGCACAACGTAGGCGATATGCGCTGCGGGATAGGCCCTACGCAGATTGGCCAGCAATGGCGTGGTCCAGAGGACGTCGCCGATGCCGCTCATGCGAATGACAAGTATGGATGATGCTGGAAATTTCATACACCTGATGCCAGTCCGAAAGCTAGCATTTTCCTGCTCATCCGGCAACCATGCGCCGAGGGGAGACGTGTCTCAGAATTTGTAGCCAATGGCCCGCAGAAAATGCTTGCGATCCGCGGCGTCATTCTCATTCTCGATGCCAAGCGATTTCATGCCGTCCACCACACCGAGTATCGCGCGGCCCTGCCCGGTTTCCGCGAGGATCACCTGTGTCGGATTCGCCGTCGCACAGAAAATGCGCGTCACCTCCGGAACCATTTTCACGGTGTTCAAAATATTGATGGGGAAGCCCTCCCGCAGCATGATGATGAAACTGTGACCGGCTGACAGGGCCCATGCATTTTTCACCGCGAGGTCCGTCAGATCTGCGTCATTCCCCGCGTGCCGGATCAGGGCTTTTCCCGATGCCTCGCAGAAAGCGATACCAAATTTCATTGCGGGGGCCGTTTGCACGATGGCCTCGTACAGATCCTCCACGGTTTTGATGAAATGCGAATGCCCGAGAATGAAATTCATATCCTCGGGTTTTTCGATGGGGACGATGGTAAGTTCCATGTTCAATTCCGACGTGTATGTTCAAACAGGATTCGACATAAGTAGGGTCTGCACCGTGCATCGATGTGCATACGCGAAGCGGCGTCCTGCTGCACTGCATCGCAGCTATGGGAAAGTACTGCATTCGCAGAGTATGGTATGCGATCACCGCAGTCTACGCCGGTCTACGGAAACACTGCAGGGCGCGAAGGCGCGGGTGCGCGTCGCACAGCCGTCAGCGCACGATGAGCGCTGTTCCGGTGGAGCGTCCACCCTGCACCGCAAGTACCTGATAGCGACCCCGGGCCCAGCCGTTTGTATTCACCCGCATGGATTGCCCCGGCGACACGACGTGTTGCTGTACGCGTCTGCCCGCACCGTCGTAGATGTGCAGGAGAATGGAAGAACGCTGGTCATCCGCATGGACCGTCAACAACGGAGCATCGCCGCTGCGTGAAGGATTGGGGGCCGGGCCCGATACTCGCAGCCCGTTTGCGACGGCGACCGCTTCCACCGTGGTATTCACGGTGAGACGCACCGCCCAGGGAACGACGATGGTATCGCCACTACTGAGCCGCATGTGCACACGCAGCGCGTGATCCCCAGGCAGCAGCCCGGCGGTATTCCAGATGCACAATGTATCGCGATACCGCTGTCGTATACTTGGCGGAGAAACAGGGAAAGGCGCATCGGGATCCTCGACGCGAATACCGTCCAGCCAGAACGAGACAAAGGAGAGCGGCACGTCCGCGCCAGGGATAAAGCGCACGGTACCGTACACCGGCACCAGGGCGTTGACGGGCGCCTGCGACGGATCGTCAATTCCGACCACCGCCGCGACAGCGCCGGCATCCACGCTCGGCAGAGCAGTGAACCCGCTGTGCAGCAATGCGAGAACACTATTGTCCGCCGCATGCGCCACGTTTCCCTGCAGGGTGGTAAGAATGGTGAGCAACTGACTTCGATGACGCGAAATCACAGGCGCGCGCACAGAGGACTGCACCACCTGCATACGGGAATCATCCATGCTCCCGATGTAGCCGCCGCTGCCGTCGCAGATGCTGTTGTTGACCACGACACTGCTGTTTTCGAAAGAGATGACCTCGCCGAATACCGAGTTGTTGATCGTCAATTCCCCTGATCCGAAGGTGTAGAGATTCCATGCGCCGACACGCGTCCGATCGAGTCGCACCGAGCGATCCACGGTCGGGAACGGGTAACTCGTATGCGTCACACCGTTCACCAGACCGCTGATCTCACTGTTTCCGCTTCCGCTGAATATCGCTCCCATGGCCAGAAGGTCACTATCCTCGATCACGGCGTCGCATCCTTGCATAGTCATCATCGCCCAGGCGAGATCAACACAATTCTCATAGCGTACCCGGGCCCCGATACCTGACGCGGTGCGCATGGCATCGGGAAACACCCATGCATCATTCACAATACGGCCGGGAAGCGAACCGCGTAGCAGAGATGCCGGTGGAAGCACAAACCAGCTGAGCAACAAGGAACAATTATTGAACGAGCCGCGGCTGGAATCGAAGAACAGCATCTCCCCCAGCGGCTGGCTCCCTGCTGCATCAACCATCGCACGGGCGCGCAGCGTGGTGGTCATCACTCCCGAGGCGAGCGACGAAGCGTCGAAACGCAGAGCCGCGGAGTCCGTCGCCAGACAGCCGGCATTGTAGCCTCCCATATCCAGCGTACTGTTGGCGAGCCAGAGAGACGATGTGTTGAAAAGCGCGACAGAGCGATGATACAAATAATCCTGACGGAGCTCCAATCTGCCGTCAATCACCTCGAGTTTCCCGTTGTTCAGCAGTTGGATGTTTCCGGACAGACGCACAGTCGTATTTCTGATGCTCAGACGTCCGTTATTGAGCACGATAATATTTCCTTCCACAGCGAGCTCAGAGGAAATTTCCCGCACTTCGTTCGGATTCGGAAATCCCACGATCAGATCGCCCGGCGCAGGGGATACCGCAGACACGAAGCCCGCATGTGGCAAGGAAGAAGAAGGCCACAGCTGCGGGAAGGGCCGCGGTTGCGCCGATAGACATTGTATGAAAAAGAGCACGAATGCAGCTACACTTGCAGTTTTCATCTGGTCTCGCTATACTTGAGTCTGATATGTCGCTCTCAAGATACTAGTAGCAAACACGTTGCACAAACAGGCTTGACGAAGGAACAAACGTCTTCGTGCCGCCGTTACACTTGAATCTGTTCGAGTTATCCACAATTATCATTTTGAGGTTGTCATGAAATCATTCGCATTTCTCAAAACTATTGCACTGGCGCTGCTGGTGAGCGTCTCTTTCGTCGCCTGCGATGAAGAGAGCGATCCCATCGGTTCCGATCCCGACGTTCTCGCTCCCACAAATCTGAAAGCCGGCTCGGCCGACGGCGCCGTGTTCCTCAACTGGACGGCTTCCGCCAGCGCTTCCGCCAGCAATTTCAATGGCTACGAAATCGCCATTCTCAACAAAGCCACCAACACCGCGCTCACACCGATTTCCGCCGGTGCCGGCGTGACCAGTGTTCGTATTGACGGCCTGACCAACGGTACGCGGTATGAGTTCACCATTCGTTCCCTGACCACCGGTGGCAAGAAAAGCACCGACTTTGCGATGATCGAATGGTCCCCGGCCCCCCGGCAGGCGCTCGATCTCAATGGTGCGCTGATCAAAGTGTACGCCACTACTTCTACCACATTCAACAGCGCGATCGACATCTTCAACGCCGCCGGCAAGGCCGAGGTGATTCCGCAGTCGGGTGCTGAGTTCCGCGATCGCGGCGACCTCTATGTGACCGCCGCCAGCACAACGGCGCCGCTCAGCATCAAGAGCCCGGATCAGGCGAACAACAAGGGTATGGAGACGCAGTTCTCCACCGTCGCCGGCATTGCGACAGACGACCTCAACACGCAGCTCGCCAGCGCCCCCCCGGCAAGCAGTTCCTACTCGCTGAAGGAGATCACTCTCGGTGATGCGACCGTCGCCGCCGGCATGGTGTACTTCGGACGCCTGGTTCGCGGAACCGATCAATACTACTTCCGTATGCTCGTCAAGCGCGGCGCCAACGGCAAGCTGGTGCAGGGCAGCGGTGCCGACCGCTACGTGGAGGTGGCATTCAGCTTCCAGAACGCCCCGAACAATCCGTTCGCGAAGAAATAATCTGTCAACGCTTTTATCTCAAGCCGCCTTCGGGCGGCTTTTTTATTATCGCATCGCTACGGACGGGCGAACGCGTTGCAGCCAGCCTGGCATGGCGTTCGCGTTGTTCCCCGCGATCCAACAATGAAACGGACGAACAGGCGGACAGATGCGTACGAAGAAAATTTTCCTTCGGCGTACAGCGGTTCCGCGTAATTCTGTGCTTCTTTCTGCCGGTTTCCCTATCTTTCACGGTTACGAAAATTCGATGGACGCAGCCGCGTTCTTCTTCCGTTCAACGTATCGAGGAAAGTATGAAGCAAATCATCACCTCCCTTCTCGTACTGACGCTGCTTATTGGTTTCAGCGCCTGCGACGAGGAAAGCACCGGCCCTGTGGATCCGGATGTTCTGGCTCCGACCAGTCTCCGGGCTTCCTCCGCCGATCAGGCACTGAATCTCACCTGGACGCCTTCCACAAGCGAATCCCAGGAAAATTTTGACGGCTATCAGGTCCGTGTGCTGAATAAAAGCACGAATCAATTTTTCATCGAAACCGCCCCCAAAGGCACGGGGTACAAAGTCTCCAATCTTGACAATGGGACCTTGTATGTTATCACCGTCCGGGCTGTGACCAAAAATGGCAAGGAAAGTGGGGATTTCGCGCAAATCGAATGGGCCCCTGCCATCCGCCGGAGTGTGGACGTCGCGGGTCAGCCGATACGCGTCTACGCGACGACATCCACCACTTTCAACAGCGCCGTCGATCTGTTCAACCCGGACGGGAAGGCGGAAGTCATCCCTCAATCCGGTGCTGAGTTTCGGGACAGAGGTGATCTTTTCGTGTATGCCGACAGTCCCACCAGCGGCGCACTAGTGCTCAGAACGCCGAGCGCCGCCAACAACAAGGGCATGGAGACGCAATTCTCCACCGTGGATTACGATGCGGACGACCTGGATGCACAGACGCAGACCACCGCACCGCTCACGTCGACCTACACGCGCAATGATGTTTCCATCACTGCGGCGGCAACGCAAAAAGGAAAAGTGGTGTACGGGCGTCTCAAACGCGGTACGGATAACATCTACTTCCGCTTGCTGATCACTCGTGACCCAAGCGGAAGAATGGTTCGCGGTTCAGGTGCGGATCGTTATCTTGAGATGGTCGTGTCCTATCAGCATATCCCGAACGTCCCGTTCGCCAAACAGTAGTGTATTCCGCTTTCCGGCGGCAGATGCCATTCTGCCGCCGGGAACGTACCTTGATTCAGGAGGACGCATGCTGCCCGCTTTCTACACCGATGATGATGCCGGCATCCCGCTTCTGCTCTGTCACGCATTTCCGCTGAACGCGGCAATGTGGGAAGCGCAACGACACTCGCTTGCGGAATACTGCCGCATGATCACCTTTGATCTTCCCGGCTTCGGCAGGGGCGGCCCGGCCGTGCCCTCCATGAGCATGCGCGATTGTGCGGATATGGCAGTGGCCCTGCTGGATCACCTCGGCATCGAGAAGGCGATTATTGGTGGCTGCTCCATGGGCGGTTACATAGCCTTGGCGGTCCTGCGGCATCATCCCGGGCGCGTCCTCGGTCTGCTGCTGGCCAACACCCGCGCCTCCGCAGACAGCGACGAGGGAAAAAGCGGAAGAATGGAACAGATCGCGCGCATTGGAGACGGCGGACTTGCATTGGTACTGGACGGCTTGCTTCCGCGACTTGTAGGCGAGAGCACGAAAGAGGTAGCCCCCGAGGTGGTGACGCTCGTGCGGGAGCTATCGCGCACTGCGACCGCGGAGGGCTGCATGGCCATGCTGCGGGCCATGGCTGAGCGTGAGGACTCCCGTGCACTCCTGTCCTCATGCCGCATGCCGGTCTGTTCCATCGGTGGTGCCGAAGACATGCTCATACCAGCCGCGGAGGCGGAGCAAATCGCCGCGCTCGCACCGGAATCGGAGCTCCATGTGATCCCCAACGCCGGCCATTTGAGTAACCTCGAGCGACCCGTGCGTTTCGCCATTGCCGTGCGTCATTTTCTTTCGCGCTTCTCCTGAGGCCCCTGGCGATGCATCGGGCTCCGGACACGTTTTTCCCGCGCACCCGGTATCGCTCAACAATGGCTATTTCTCAACATCGTTGTTTCCGGGTACGGACGTATGAGTAAAGGGAACGCTATTCAAACCCCTTCCATGATGCGGCGGCTCGGCCTGCTTCTTGGCGCGGTCGCGTTTCTCGCAATCGCTCTCCTGCCGGAGCCGGCAGGACTCGGGCGCGAGGGGAAAATGGCCCTTGCTTCCGCTGCACTCCTCGCGCTCTGGTGGATGACAGAGGCCCTGCCCATACCGGTCACCTCCCTGCTGCCGTTACTGCTCTTCCCTCTCCTCGGTGTTCTGGATATGCAAAGCGCCGCCGCACCGTATTCGGATCAGCTTGTCTTCCTATTTCTGGGTGGCTTCATACTCGCTCTGGGTGTCGAGCGCAGCGGATTGCACAGACGTATCGCGCTGCACGTCATCGGGCGCATCGGCGCGAGCGAATCCCGTCTGGTGCTCGGTTTCATGCTGGCGACGGCCGCGCTGTCCATGTGGATATCGAATACCGCCACCGTCATGCTCATGCTTCCCATCGCTATGGCAGTGCTCTCGAACACCGGCTCTCGCCATTCGCCTTCCGCACGTGGCTTTTCCCCTGCGCTGTTGCTTGGTATCGCCTACGCCGCCAGTATCGGTGGCACGGCCACACTCATCGGCACTCCGCCGAACATCGTCCTTGCAGGCGTGATGCGCAAGCTCTATCCGAACGGACCGGAAATCAGCTTCGTCCAGTGGATGCTGTTCGGTGTCCCCCTGGCCGCGCTGTTCCTTCCGCTGGTCTGGATTCTGCTGGTACGCATTCTGCCGGGCACGCGTGTGCACAGCGCGGTCGCCTCTCGAGAGACGCATTCATCCGTGCGACGGGAGCTGGAAACACTCGGGCCCATGCACCCCGCGGAAAAAAAGGTGCTGCTGCTATTCCTGTTCACCGCATTGGGCTGGGTATTCCGTTCTCCGATTGACCTCGGATCGTTCCGCCTCCCTGGTATCAGTGATATGCTCCCACAGGTGACGGACGCAACCATCGCTGTCACATCCGCGGTAGTACTGTTTTTCCTCAATGGTGACCGGGACCAGCGACTGCTGACATGGAAGGACGTGCAGTCTGGCGTACCCTGGGGAATACTGTTGCTGTTTGGCGGAGGATTCTCGCTCGCGGAGGCCATGCGCAGCAGCGGGGTCACGTTATATCTCGGTGGCTTGATACAGGGCATGCACACGGTTCCGACGTTCGTGGTGGTTCTCTCCGTCTGCCTGCTTCTCACCTTCCTCACCGAATTGACGTCCAATACCGCGACAGCCAGTATACTGGTCCCCGTCATGGCGGCAGCGGCTGTTGCACTCGGCGAGCATCCGTTGCTGCTGGCACTTCCGGCCGCGCTGAACGCGTCCTTCGCCTTCATGCTGCCGGTGGCGACACCGCCGAATGCCATAGTGTTCTCCACCTCCCTTGTGAGTATTCGGACCATGGCACTGACGGGTTTTGTCTTTAATCTGCTGGGTGTCGTGCTCGTCGCCTTGCTGTTGTACGCGCTGGGTTTCGAGGTATTCGGCATCGTTCCCGATACCGTCCCGGTATGGGCGCGGTAAGGAAGCGCTGGAATTCCCGGGGTGCCGCGCACACCGGATAAATTTTTCCACCATGCTGAAGTTGGAAATCGTCGCGTAAGAAGGGAAATTAGAAATATGAAAACGAATGTTCTTTCTCGACCCGCGCGAACTGTCTCAAGCCTCCGGACACTGCTTTTTCCGCTGCTCGCAACAGCGTTTTTCTACGGCCTCTGCACCACCTCTGTCGAGGCACAAGGGCGCTTTCAGCTCAGACGCACAAAATCGGAAGGTGTACCGATCAAAGCGAGCATTCTCGCCGGGTATAACGGTATGAACGACCCCTCGAATCTGATTCAGGACGGCTTTGATCATACGGTGCTGAGTTCGTCCGGCGGTGTGATGATAGGGCTGCAGGGGATAATACGAATCGACACAACGCTGCTGCCCGTTTGGGTTGGTACGGAAGCCTATTATCACCGCATCGCGAAGCGATGGACGATGGACAAGCCCGAGGTGCGCTTTCCGGACGAGGAGGGCCGGGTTGACGCCGTCGAGACTATGGGGGCATACGGTGGTCATGTCATCATCATGCTCGGGCCCGTGTCGAGCATTTCCCTGATCCTCGGCGGCGGGATGCAATATCTCAACGCGACACTGGACAAGGACCTCGCCGTGCTCGGATTGTTTGGCTCACACTGGGTGCCGACAGCGCTTGCGGGAATCGATCTCAACCTCCTGACCTACGAACACGGCAGCATCGACTTGCAGATTCGCGGGATGAAGGGATTCAAGGAGTACGGCAGCTTTCAGGTGCAGTCCCTGCTGGGCTTCACCTTCGAATTCAATTAATCAGTTGTCGAGAGGGACGATGACGCTGACAGCGCCGCGAAAATCTCCGACCACATAACCGGTTGCCTGATCCTCCGGATAGCGTGTTTTCAGAAGCTGTTCGACGTCCCCCGGTATATCCCGTCCCGTACCATGACACATCAAACAGGGTTGTTTGATCAGGATGGGTTTCATGGACCGCATGACCAGGCGTCCATCCATTTTCATGATCTCGTCCTCATGAATATCCGCTTTGAGCAGACCCTGGCGCGCGGCAGTGTCAAAGCGTTCGAGTATCCCGCGTTCCCATTCATCCGGCACATCGAGCGGATTTCGCGGTTTGATCGTGACACGCCGCACAGACACACCCATCTCCTTGCCGATGGCATTGGTAAGATTCTGCGCATTTTCGGAACAATACTGGATTGCCCGGATCGGTCCCCCCTCCTTCATTGCGGCAGTCAGCTCGCCCAGCAGGGCACCCGTAAGACGATCGGCCGTTTGTTGGGCCTTCCGTGACGCGGCCGCTTGTTCTTCCACGCCGGGATGGCTACCGCTGCACGCGGCGAGGCCAACGATCAGTACGCTTGACAAGAAGAGTGATGTGCGTTTCATGGCTACCTCGGTTCTTGTGATCGGAGATACTGTTGAAAGAGCCGTCGGAGGAATTCCCGGGCCTCCGCTCCTATACCCGGCTCACTGCTTTCACGCGGCCCTGCGATATTGAGTACCTTCACACCTGTCTCCTCTATCCATGTCAGCACCATTTCGGGCGAGGTTGCTCCCAGCAGCCCCGTGAATACCGGACGCTGAAGCCAGACGGCGAGGTCGTTCGTCAGCAGCGTGCCACCCCGGAGCGGCAGGGAACGGATGAGGATAAGGGTCGCGTCGGAGTCGCGGACATTCCATGTGGTGCGTTGCCGATATCGGTGCGAAGGCGTTTCACGCAGCAGGTATTGCGTGGGGATGGTGCCGTCTTCCGCGATTCTGCTCCTCGGACACCATCCGCCGCTTTGCAGGCCGCATTCCACGGCGGCATCGAGCGCCGCGCGGTCGACGCCTGTCTGCCCTCCGGACACGATGTGCATGGGCACTCCAACATGTTCCACACCCGATTGTACGAAATCCTGCGTGAGGAATCAACTGTCCATCCGTCGTACCGAGAGGAAGCGGCTGCCCCTGCGTGGACTTGCGTTTGTTGTGGTTTGCTCGAACGAATATCTCTCCCTGCGGAAACGCGGAGGAAACCTCCCATCAGATGTAGATGCGGAATTTCGAACCCCGGGATTCGGATAGCCGAGGTCTTGAAACATCGCGTTTCATGATGTACCTTATGAAGCCACTATCACAGGAGACTTCCGCATGCGAAAACTTCCGGACAGCGTGTACAATCCAATCAGTCTCATCGGCGCGACCATCGCGTTGGTGATGCTCGGCAGTATTCTCGTGTTTTTTCTGATGGACGTCATGGGATACACGCAATCGCCGTATCTCGGGATCTTCACCTACATGCTCCTCCCGGGGGTGATGGTCATGGGATTATTGCTCATCCCCGCAGGCATCTGGCTTGAAAAACGGCGCCAGCGAAAACACAAGGGCGAAGCTCGAAGATACATGGTGCTCGACCTGAACCAGAATCGGCACCGCACCGCTGTCATGGTGTTCACTGTCGGCACCATGCTCCTGGTCGTCATCTCCGCAGCCGGGACATATCAAGCCTATACGTATTCGGAATCCGTGGAATTTTGCGGCGAGATTTGTCATGTGGTCATGGCACCAGAGTACATCGCATATCAGCACTCTCCGCATGCGCGTGTCGCCTGCGCGAGTTGCCACATCGGTGAGGGAGCGGATTGGTTCGTCAAAGCCAAGATCAGCGGCTCCTATCAGGTGTACTCTGTTCTCTTTGAGAAATACCACCGTCCCATAGCGACGCCTCTGGAGAATCTGCGACCCGCAAGAGAAACCTGCGAGAAATGCCACTGGCCGAGCAAATTCTCGAGCGACAAGAAGCTGGAGAAGGTGTATTACCCGATCGACACCACTGATGCCGAGCCGTGGATGATTCAGATGGATCTGAAAATCGGCGGCGGCCAGAGCGAATTGGGCCCCACGGAAGGAATTCACTGGCACATGAATACCGCCAACAAGGTCTCCTATATCACCACGGATAAAAAGCGCGAGACGATTCCCTGGATCAAGAGTACCGATCTCAACGGCGTCACACGGATTTTCCGCGCGATCGGCTTCGACATGACCGACGATGAGCTTCGGAAATTCGAAGAGCGGAAAATGGATTGCATAGACTGTCACAACCGTCCTTCGCACATTTACTACCCGCCCTTCCGCACCATTAACGATGCCATGCGCGCCGGCACCATCAATGCGTCGCTGCCCGGTATCCGCGGCATTGCATCGTACGCTATGACGCGGGAATTCGCTTCGTCGGCGGAGGCGAAACGCAGAATACCGGAGTTGATTCGCGCCGAATATCGTGCATCGAATCCGAACATCCTGACAGAGCGCAAGAGCGATATTGATAAAAGCATCAAGCAAATCGTCAGCATCTATTCGCGCAACTTCTTCCCTGAAATGAAAGTCAACTGGAAGGCCTACCCCAATCATATCGGTCACATGTACGATCTCGGATGTTTCCGCTGTCACGATAACAAGCACGTGTCCGACGACGGGAGGGTGCTGACAAACGACTGCTCCCTCTGCCATACCATTATTAAGCAGGGGCCGATTTCCAATCCCGTTTCCAACATTGCAGGAATGGAATTCCAGCACCCCACCGACATCGACGGTGCGTGGAAAGACGTCAACTGTTCCGATTGTCATCTCGGAAATTGAATCAGCGGCGGTGAATGCAGCAGGCTTTGCCCGGAAAGACGCACCATGCCACACACCTATCCGTCATCCCGCACCGGGACACCGGATCATGGCTGGCGCTTTCCGTTGCCGCGGTGATGCGGCACGGACGCCAGGCAATCTGGAGCTTCAGTTCCATGTGTCGGAATATTTGCATTCTTTGCGGAAAAATTGGAACTTACGGGAACAACAGTTAGCAACTGTTTGCATCCCAAACTGTTGACACTATCACATAATATGACGCACCACCAGCCCGCATTCAGCGCGCGGGATATCCGAAAGGATCACTTTATGCTGAGAAAAAAGACTTTTTTATCCTTGGTAATAGCGGGGATGTTCCTTGCGGTCAGCGGCAACCTAAACGCGCAAACGTCCGAGGATTGCATGGCCTGCCACAGCGATACCGAGCTTTCCATGGAGCGCCGTGGCAAACCCGTATCGCTGTACACAAACGCCAGGGTCTTGCAGGCATCGCCGCATGCGAAGCTCGCCTGCGTTGCCTGTCACGTGGGCTTCAGCGCCGAGGACATTCCACACAAGGAACGCATCACTCCTGTGCAGTGCACCAACTGTCACAAGGATGCGGTGCGCAGTCACAAATTCCACTCTTCCATGCTCCTCGCCGCGCGTGCGAAGGGGACGCTGGAATCGAGCTGCAAGGATTGTCACGGGACGCACAATGTGCAATCCACAAAGAATCCTTCCTCTCCCTTTCATGCTTCGAATCAGATGCAGACCTGCGGGAAATGCCATGAGGATGCTGTGCGTCTTTACACGGCCTCCGATCACGGCAAGGCCTACGCCAACAAGGTCAAGGGCGCTCCGACCTGCATCACCTGCCATTCCAGCGATATAACGGCATCCACGGGCATGAATCCGACGGATCTGAAGGTTGTGCAGGAAAAACTCTGTCTCTCCTGCCATCTCGACAATGAAGATATTCGCTCCCGCACCTCCGTCAGCGCAGGTTTTATCAAGGCCTACGACCATAGCGTACACGGCATCGCGCTGCACAAGGGCAACGGTGAAGCCGCGAATTGTGTGGACTGCCACGGTGCTCATGAGGTGGCGCGCGGTGGCGATCCCATCTCTCTCGTAAGCAAAAGGAACATTCCGACCACATGCGGCGCCTGCCACGACACCATCGCCGAGGAATTCGCGACGAGTTCGCACGGCACCGCGCTTGCCCGCGGCGTGAAGGACGCTCCGTCCTGTACGGATTGTCATGGTGAGCACACCATCCTTTCCCCGTCGAATCCGCTGTCGCCCGTGGCGCCCCGCAACGTGTCCGGCAAGGTCTGTACGCCCTGCCATAGCTCGATGCAGCTCTCCGAGAAGTATGGTATCGCGCGCAACCGCATCAATACTTTCGAAGACAGCTATCACGGCCTGGCACTCAAAGGCGGTTCATTGCAGGTAGCGAACTGCGCATCATGCCACGGTGTCCACAATATCCTTCCCTCGACCGATCCCCGGTCACTGGTCCATAAGGATAATCTGGTCGAAACCTGCGGTTCCTGCCATCCCGGAGCGAATGAACGCTTCTCGCAGGGCACGGTACATGTGCAGCTCGACTCGGCGGAAGAAGAACCCCTTCTGTATTGGATCTCCACGCTGTACCTGATCCTGATTTTCGTCATCATCGGCGGCATGCTTCTGCACAACGCGCTGGATTTTTACAGAAAATCCAAAAACAACCTCAAGATCCGACGCGGCCTCATGCCCTCGCACCATGTGCAGTCGCACCGGCTCTACGTGCGCATGACGCTCAGCGAACGCATGCAGCATCTCGCCCTGATGTTGTCGTTCTGGGTGCTGGTGCTGACCGGCTTCATGCTCCGCTTCCCGGATGCCTGGTGGGTCAGACTTATCAACGACTTCTGGGCGCCGGCCTTCGATCTCCGGGGTGTGATTCACCGCTATGCCGCCGTGGTCATGGTTGCCGCGAGTCTCTATCACACCTACTATCTGGCGTTCACTCAGCGCGGCCGGCAGTTGTTTATGGATCTGTTGCCGAAGATCAGCGATGCGACTGACGCCTGGGCGGTACTCAAGTACAACCTTGGATTCACAACCGAAAAACCGAAGTTCGGTCGCTTCTCGTATATCGAGAAAAGCGAATACTGGGCACTTGTGTGGGGTACCATCGTGATGGCGGCGACGGGCTTCTTCATGTGGTTCGACAATTACTTCATGGGCATTTTCGGCAAGCTCGGCTACGATATCGCCCGCGTCATCCACTATTACGAAGCCTGGCTCGCCACGCTGGCCATCATCGTCTGGCACATTTACTTCGTCATGTTCAATCCTGACGTCTATCCGATGAATCTGGCCTGGATCAAGGGCACGCTCACGGAAGAGGAAATGCAGCACGAACATGCTCTCGAGCTGGAGCAAATCAAGAAGAAGGAACAATCCGACGAAGAAGAAGTCGAAGTGTAATCTTCGCAATGAGCAGAAAAAACGGCGTCCGAAAGGATGCCGTTTTTTTATCACCTACGAGGAACTCCACCGAATGCCATCTGCCCCTCACTGCGGTAATCGCTTCGCAAAGCCACCCGTGGAGTAGTACGCCGTACGAGGACGGGCATCCCGCATCGGCACGCCAAAGCTGCACCCTCTCTGCTTCGTCGTGAGACACAACCCGCCTCTTCGGACGCAGGTACAAGTAGCCGGCGCGCCTTGCTGACCTCACCCCTCTGTCAAGAAACCAGACTCAGTGGGTAAAAAGCGAGAGAGCAATGCTCCCGAGCAACACGAAGAGGACGAGCAGCGAGATTGTTGTGTACCGGGAATCTCTCTCCCGCGCGAACATCCAAGCCGTCATCGCGACGCGTGCGATGGGCGTCAGCATCAGGAGAAAAAGGCCGAGGTAGAGATGGATGAACGGGTTGAGAGGTGAAACATCCTCCCCTTTCAGCAGCGAACGCCACATTGCCGCAGGATCCGCGACGGTGTACCAGCGCGGCTGCGCGGCATAGAGCACGAAGCCGAGCAGTAAAAACACACCGCTGGCGATGATGCCGGCGCGCAGGAGCCGGCTGACGCTGTGCTCGCGGCGGTGGTCCATGTCATGATCATGCGGGGCCATCAGAACAACATCCGTATCGCTGTGGCGAGGAGAAGCAGGATAAAAAGCAGCATAATGTACACGGAACGGATTTTTGCGCCGAGACGCGTGCCCAACAGCGAGCCGCCGAGTACTCCCAGCACCGCCGCAGCCGTAAAAAGCGGATTGACATGTCCGTGCGAGAAATAGATAAATGCACTCGCCGCCGCTGTGACACCGATCATGAAATTACTTGTGGCCGTGGCGGCCTTCATCGGGACACCGGATACCATGTGCATTACAGGCACCTTGATCAAACCTCCTCCCACCCCGAGCAGCCCACTCAACTTTCCGGCAAGCAGGGAAACGAGCATGCTTGCCGGTAAGCGGCGCACACTGTATTCCACCATGCGGCCTTCCGCTTCGTCGCGATACCGGCCATGGATCGCAAGCGCCGGATCATAGTGCACATCCGCCTTTGCGCCGGTGCGCAACTTGCTGATCATCAATCCGGCGATGACGAACAAAAAGGTGCCGAAAATCCTGCGGAGCACGTCCCCGGGCAACACGTTTGCCACAAGTCCGCCAAGTACCGCGCCGACGGTCGTCATCACTTCCAGCGACATCCCAAGCCGGATATTGCTGATGCCTTTGTCCACATACACCGACGCGGAGGCGCTGGACGTTGCGATGATGGTGATCACACTCGCTGCAACGGCCTCATGCATGGGCAAACCGAAGCCGAGCACCAGAACCGGTATAAGGAAGATGCCGCCGCCTATACCGAGTAAAGCACCAAGCAATCCGGTGATTACGCCGGCGAGCATCACGAGAAGAAAGGTGAGTGGAGACATGGATACGGTTGTCTGATTGCTCCGGCACATTCTGGAAAAAAATACGTTGCTGTGCCCGAATTGTAATATCACTCCAAAGGCTGTGAAATTCAATGCGCCCGACTCTGGGGACTGCAAACTACTATTTGTGAACACTTCCGGAAGACAGGAGATATCCCCGAGCATGTATCAATGTTATCACGAGCACACCATCACCCGGTAGCTGACTGAACAGCAGCGCACACCAGTTCCAATCAATCCGACTGTCCATCCCCTGACCTAACGGACCAGCAGCTTCGTCCAGGCCCTCTCGCCAGCCATTGTCACCGACACGATGTACATGCCCGAAGTGTAGCCGCCGATTCCCAGATACACCGGATTGCTGCCTTCATCGATGCGGAAGCGTTCTTCGTGTACGCGTTTGCCGAGCACGTCTGTCACGTGCAGTGCCGCCTCTCCCGATGCGGGGGAGCTGATCCGGACGGTTGCGTGGCCATGCTCCGCGGAGGAAGGAGATGGAGATACTGACAGCGATATGTGCGTAAGCGTGGGCTTTTCACCCGGCACCGAGACCGGTGTGCCCCAGCTTTCTCCGCAACCGGTGTAATACACCAGTGCGTCGTTCCAGGAATATTCCATGTTGCCGCCAAAAGAACGCAACACCCCGACATTCTCCACAATGCTCACCTGCGCGTACACTCCATACGCATATCCGGATAGCGTTCCAGCCGTGAGTACACGCTTCAGCCCTCCACCAAATTGCATCGAAGCGGTATCGGTGATAAAGTAGTCGTAGGCGATCAAGTCTCCGATACTCACCGTCGCAGGAATGATGACTCCGCCACCAATAATGCTAACACCTCCCGGACCGGCCGTTACGTGAATTCCGTAGGGAAAAGGTTGTTGGGTGAGCGGAGACCGGAAAAGCGGATGCACGGCATAACGGATCCCGTTTTCAATACGATCACCGGAATGATAGTACGACCTGTACGAATAGCTTCCTCCTGAATACTGGACCCGGTATTGCATCATCCGGTCTCCACAGATGGAAACATAGGCACGTGCTACAGTCTCCCGATTGTAAGGTATGCCTCCGATCACCGCGCTGTTGAGTCGCAGCACCTCGCCCTTGTCACGGTCGTAGAGCAGGCCATAATACTCGCCGACAGTCCTGACCCTCTGCGCCAGCCCGAAGCCGCTTCGATACGTTATCGCGGAAATGCTCCGACCGAACACGGTGGTATCGAACGCGTGCCAGGTCCATTCCATACCGTCAAAACGGACAACCGCCGTTGCAGGCCTCCGCAGCGGACAGAATACGAGATCACGAAAGGATGGTCCATCGAGAAACACCACCCCGTTGCTGTCCGTAAGCATCGGTCCGACGTACGTGTATCCATCGAATCCCTTCCGCAGTTCCCTAAATGCAAACGATTGCCAGTGATCGCTGTAGCGGCAAAGCAGCCCCGTCGGAGTGCCTTCATCGTTTGCGTACACGAAGCGGTCTTTCTCACCCGGTATGGGGAAGTCGAAGTCCTGCTGTGCTACCGCATTCACGGACAATAGCGTTATGAGGAGCAGCGACAGACACCCCAATGAAACGTATGGCCTGTTTCGCTCGAACTGTTTGGCATTCATAGTTCAACCTTGTTTCCTTGGGCATGCACATGCGTGTCGCTTCCTGCAACACGACATCGTACGCTTGCCCGTGGCGGTGTTACGGTACGCGTGTTATGGGGTGAAGCGCGGCATCCGGAACATCGACAAGCAGACATACAGAGGAATGACACATCAGCGCCGAAAAAATTCCCTGTATCAAAAAAAAAACGCCGTGACAGCGACGGCGTCTGTGTACTCCCGGCAGGACTCGAACCTGCGACCCTCTGCTTAGAAGGCAGATGCTCTATCCAGCTGAGCTACGGGAGCATTGCAAATCAACATATAATATCGTTAGAAAACCCCTGTGATTCAAGGATTCGACATACCCGACAAGCTAACATACCCGACAAGCGGAATTCGATCCCCACCGGGAGTAATTTTTCTGATTCGTCAACAATCGGATGCCGCCCCTCGACGACGCTCAGAGGGCATGGGTCCGGGAATCGAAACGGCGTCAGTGCAAGGTACCTCCCAACTTTCGCGCACGCTCCTGCGCTTCGGCGATGCCGCCGGAGAGAGCGACGGCATCCTGATACAGCAGAAAACTCCGGAGCAATTCCCGTTCCAGGCTCTGTCTTGCTTCTGTGTGTGTGGCTCCACCCTTTGTCCATTGCAACACTCGTGAGCTCGCAGCGGCGAGTCTGGAGATCTGGGCGGTCCCGCTTTCCGTGCCATGTTTGCGCTTTTCGCCTGCTTGCGCGTCGGCGAGTATGAGCAACGGGGCGCTGCCCGCCGGGGCTCTGAACGAGGCGAAAAGTTCGGGCACCGAAGCGTCCGCGCCGCGAAGGATGACTCCGTCGTACACTTTTCTCATGCCGACATCACCCTCCGCGACATCCATACGCCGCCATCCCGCGAGCAACAGGGACAGTTCGAGGAATTCCGGCCCGCACACCGCTGTGAGCTGCGTTGCTTCGTTCCCGTTCTTGACGTCCTTGATCAGCGCGGAGAGACGCTCGCGGAGGAATATGCGGTCGGGCTCCACCTCCGGCCGTGATAAGACCAGAGTATGGACATCCGCGCCAAAGCCGGCAAGCTCGCGCGCAAACGCATCGGGTTCGGAAATATCCTCGCCGCAGTGGACCATGATGATCACTCTCCCCGGTCCCTCCCGCCGCGGATGCGGGAAGTGCATCAGATGGCGTACTCCTGTTCCGGCCGGTGCCGTGCTGCGAATCTCGATGCTGTCCACCCTCGGACTGTCTTCCTTCCTCATCCGCAGACCCGGCATGCGCTCGCTGGCATCCGGCTCACGGACGCGCACGGTGGTCCCGTTGCCGAAGCGAAGGGTCTCGTATTCAGGCACATGCTCCACGACGCGCCGCTCTCCGCGTTCGCGTGTATACACGAACAGAGCAATGAGGGCGAGAACAACAAGCAACAACCAGCGGGTCATGGACGCTACCGTTTTTCTGTAAAGTGACGCGCCGGGAACTGAAATACAAACCCGGCGCGCCGCTATTCAATGACGATGAAGGGCGAAATGTTTTCTTCGCGACAGCTCATCGTGTCTGGACTCGAGGATACTGCTCCTATGCTATTTCTCGGGGATGATCGTATTCACGCCTCATCAGCTCTGCATTCACCGCCTCCGTTGCTGTATCCGCTCCCCCTCGCGCAGAAAGAGCCGGGTTCATCCCGGCTCTCTCTGCTCGACCACGCTCGCGATTATCTCATGTACAACATCCGCTGACAGCGCACTTCCGTCCCGACACGCAGCACGAGAAAGTACACACCGGGCACGGCCTGCGCGGGTGACCATTGTGCGGAGTAGACGCCAGGACCCTTTGCTTCGTCCACCAACACCGCCGTGACCCGACCGAGGGCGTCATGCACAGTGAGGCGCACGGGAGCGAATATCCCCAACTCGTACGGAATGCTTGTGACGGAAGTGAAGGGATTCGGCACATTCGGGTGCAGCGCGAACGCGCCCGGCAGCTCATGCGTCGGCCGTACCGACACGACCTCCTTACCGGTGCCCTGTACCACAATGCTGTCCGCGGCGGACACGGCATTGCTGGTCACGATGAATACGGAACTGACCGGGCCGATCATGTCGGGAGTGAACCGCAACGTAAAGTCCCTGGTAGCGGACGGTGCGATGTGCGCCAGAGGCGACTCGAGCGTAAAACGCGAATCGGAGCATGTGAACGCCGAGATGCGCAAGGTGTCGTTGCCTGTGTTCGTGATCGTGACTGTCGTATCTCTGTGCGAACCGAGATCAACATCGCCAAACGTGATCGCCCCGGGATCGATGGTCAGCGTCACGACGGTCGCTTCGCTCCCGGTCCCTGAAAGAGATACGAGTGTCGGAGATGTCGGCGCGTTGCTTGTCACTGTGAGCTCGCCGGAAGCGGGACCCGGCACCGTCGGCGAGAAATACACGGTGTCGCTGAACGCGGCGCCGGGCAGAAGTACATGTGACGCGATGGCGACGGTAAACACGGGATTGCTCGCGGTGATACTCGAAATGACAAGCGTATCGTTTCCAGGATTCGAGATATTCAATACTGTGGACTTGCGCGTTCCGATGGGCACGCTGCCGAAATTCCACGAACGCTTGTCCACTTCGATCGCCGGAGTTGCGGTCGCTTTCCCGGTGACGAAAATCGTATCCGGACTATGGATGGAATTGCTCTCGACAACGATGGCGCCGTTGAGAGTGCCCTTGGATGTTGGGACGAAGCGCAGCACTGCTTCGACATCCCCGTTCGGGGGAATGGTAGTGTTGTCCGGCGTCATCGTGAACTGTGGATGGCTCGATGTTATGGAAGCGATGTTCAACGGAAGGTCGCCCGTGTTGGTGAGCGTGATGTTCCTGGTCGAGGAAAAACCAACGCTGACCGTACCGAAATCCACCATTCTGGAGGAAAGGGCGAGTGTCGGTGCCTCGAGCGGAAAGCTCCCGTCGGCGAGTATTCTGGAAGCGTAAATATCCGGATTCGAGAATGAGAGCCGGTAATCCTCCCACGCGATGATAGCGCCGCCAGCGCCATCGCTGCACATCCACGGGTAAGTCTGCATGCGTCCAGCCGTGCCGACGGCCACACCTGCGTTGGACCAGAGCAACGCACCTGCCGACGAAATCCGCTGCGCGAAAATGTCGCTCTCAATGATGCTTGTGGTCTGGTCCTCCCATGAGACGATGATGCCACCGTTGCCGTCGGGGATAACGAAGGGCGTGGCATGGCTGCCCGCACGATTGGTAACGGCAACGCCATCGGCTGCCCAGGATTTCTTACCCGTGTTGTCGATGATCTGGGCATAGGCACGGGTTTTTCCCGACACACGCCCGTCTTCCCAGGCAATGCCCAACAATCCCGGACCAATATTCGAAAGCTGGGGGTTTGTCTGTCCGCCCGACGAGGACGTCACGCGCAGCGATGCCGCTTTCGTGCTATCGGGATTTACAACCGCGACATGCAGCGTTGGTCGTGATCCGGAATTCCAATCATAATAGGCCAGAAACGCTTTACCCGTGCCATCGGCGACGAGCATGGGGGAATCCTGCGGACCACCGTCGATCGCGATACCAACGCCACCGTTAGTCCACATTTGCGCACCACCGGAAGTTACCCGCTGCATGTACACGTCGTATGCCGCGTTATTGTAAAACACCCACGCGATGTACGCTCCACCGTTGCCGTCACTTGCGATGCTCGGTCTGCTCTCGAACTGGTCGGAAAAGCTGAGGGTCAGCTCCGGACTCCACAGCTGGTTACCGTTACTGTCTATCCTCTGTGCAAAGATGTGTCCGTCCTGCGCAGTATTGGTATGGGCGCTCCAGGTGACTATGGCGCCCTGCTGCCCATCGCTTGCGAGTTGAGGATCCATCTGCTCGCTGCTGCCGGTCGCCACAGGAACACCTTCTGCGGTCCACAGGACATTCCCTGATGAATCGATTCGCTGAGCGAATATATCCGTGTTGATATTTCTGGTGTCTGTCCAGACGATGATCGCACCACCGGCGCCATCCGCGATGATTTCCGGCTTGAGTTGCTTGGAGAGGGCGGGACTTATGACAACTCCGTTCACTGGCCATCGCACGATGCCATCCTTGTCGATGCGTTGCGCGTACACCTTGATCACACCCGCCGCGGCCCGTTCATCGGCCCAGCAGATGATGGCTCCACCCTTCCCGTCGCTCACGAGCCGCGGTGATCGCTGATAATTCCCTTCCCTGCAAATCGCGTTGTTTGACGCTGCATCGGAAATCCATTGTCCGTACGCAGCCATATATGGGGCAAGAACGAGCAATGTTGCGAGCAGACCCATTCGCCGTGTGATCATGATGACTCCTGTCTGATGTATCGTGAAACTATCAGGTATGGCATGATCAAAACACCTGGCCTCGTCCGATTTCGTATATCGGTGCGTTAGGCCTGCCATACCTTATGGCGGATAAAGCGATGTATCGTGGACGGGTACTTCAGTTCGTACGTGAAACTACGCATCATTGCGGCCAGAGTCAAGCTCTGGCAAGCACGCCGGTCAATTCGGATATCCGCACCTTACATTAAGGCTGGAGGAGTGGTATCGTGGATTACGGGTTCTACCTATGCATACCGGTGTCAGGCCTGCATGTTTAGAAAGGGCAGGAGTGCCGGTCCCCGAGCGAAGCCGAAGGGCAGGAGTGCCGGTCCCCGAGCGAAGCCGAAGGGCCGGCTTTCACAAGGATGATTGATCCACATCCCCGACGGTATACACCGGGTAATCAGCTGCATCCCTTCCCATTGACATGGGTGCCATGATCAAGCTTCAGCAAAACGCTGCACGCGCTTGCGGTTACGGCGCGGTCTCTCCGAACGAAGGTACATAATGCAGCGGACCGTCCGGTCCCACGGGAATGCCGAAGAGCATCCATGCGATCAGCAGCAGCGCCCAGAAGATGCTGAACATGATCGAGTACGGCAACATGGTTGAAATGATGGTTCCCATGCCGTACTTGTCGTCGTACTTCTCCGCAAAGGCCACAATCAGAGCGAAATAGGACATCATGGGCGTAATCACATTCGTCACCGAATCGCCGATGCGGAATACCATTTGCGTCAGCGAGGGATGGTAGCCGAGCAGCATGAACATCGGAACGAACACCGGCGCCATAATGGCCCACTTCGCCGATGCCGAGCCCATGAACAGATTGATGAATCCGCTGAGCAGGATGAACATCAGCATGAGCGGAATGCCGCTCAGACCTATGCCGCGCAGCAATTCGGCGCCGTCGATGGCCACGATGAGACCCAAGTTGGTGTATTGGAAATAATACACGAATTGCGCCGCGAAAAACACGAGAACGATATACGTCGCGAGATGACTCATGGATTTGATCATCTCTTTTATCCCCTGTTTGTCGTTGCGTATGCTCTTCGTCACCCATCCATACACTATGCCGGGGATGAGGAAGAAAATCATGATCGCCGTGATCATGCCGTTGAAAAAAGCGGATTGCAGCACCGTCTTACCGGGATGACGCAGCAAGCCGTTTTCCGGCACGACCGCGACAAGAAAGAGTCCCACCACCACAAGCACACTGATGCCGGCCCACAGCAGCCCGTCCTTCTCGACGCGCGTAAGCTGCTCCATCTCGATTGCGGTCTCTTTGCCCGCGTATTTCCCCAGCCGCGGCTCGACGAACTTGTCCGTGACCACAGTGCCCACGACGATGATCATCAGGGCGGACGCCCACATGAAATAGATATTGGTCGCCGGCGTGATATGAATGTTCGGATCAATGATTTGCGCGGCACTTTGCGTCAGACCAGCGAGAACGGGGTCCACGCTTCCTATCAGTATGTTTGCTCCGAATCCGCCACTGACGCCAGCGAACGCCGCCGCGAGCCCCGCCATCGGATGACGGCCCAGAGCGAGAAAAATCACAGCACCGAGAGGTATCAACACCACATAGCCCGCTTCCGACGCAAGATGCGACATGACGCCCGCCGCCACCAGCGATGCTGTGATGAGTCGCTTCGGTGCCTTGAGAACAAGTGCCCGAATGAGCACGGTCAGCAGGCCCGATCCCTCCGCTACGCCGATTCCGATCATCGCAACCAGTACGAGACCCAGTGGAGGAAATTTCACGAAATTATGTTCTATGTTCTCGAACATCCATCGCACGCCCTCGGCAGTCAGTAAACTTTTCGCCGTGAGGGTCTCGCCTGTGCCGGGATGTATTGCCGTCAGCCCGAGCCAGGTGGAGATAGCCGAGAGTACGACGACCAGCCCCGCGAGAATTGCGAAGATCGTGGCCGGATGCGGTAATGCGTTGCCGATAAGCTCAATACGGTCCAATGAGCGTTGAAAGAAGGTGCGTCTCTCTGCCATGGGGCCTCCGTTGCGTTGGTGAGGAGCTGCTTTGCAGCGGGGGTGATCATTGAAGATAGAACAGGAAAAGTAAAGCGGCAAGCAGTGGCTGGGGTTACGTGCGTGGGAGGGCGAAGCGGGTTCTTCCCGGAAAAGGATAGTGGGAAGCGTTCATCGGGATGCGTTAATCGGGAAGCGGGAAGGGGCTTACAGATCGAGGGCAGCTTTGAATTTCTTGTTTCCGAAGGAACAACGATTTTTCGATATACTCCGCGCCCTGCTCTCGGCGCTCCGCAATCGCATCACGTACTCCTGATGATAAAAAGTCCCGCCCCTTGCGGGGCGGGACCGGTGTGAGGATTGGGCATGACGCTTACTTGTTCAGCGTCATCTTGACAGTTTTGGAGAAGCTCAGACCGCTTTCATTGCCCGTCATGTTCACGATGGCCATGTACTGACCGCTCGGGAGATTCGTGGCGTCGAACGTGTACTGATGCACACCGCCTTCCACGACGCCGTCCACCGCGGTGGCCACAACGCGACCAAGCATATCCACCACGCGCAGATGCACGCGGCTCGGCTCGGGTACGCTGTACTGCAGTACTGTTGTCGGATTGAACGGATTCGGGAAGTTCTGGCTCATGTCGAACGTCGTCGGTGTGAAGCCGGCATCATTGCGCGGAGCGACACCACCGTGCTGCTTCATCCAATTGAGCTTGATGGCGAGGTAGTCGAAATTGTTCACCACACCGTTGCCGTCCGCATCCATGTAGCAGCCCATGGCCGTGAACCACGGGGCACTCGCCTGCGGCTGCCACTGAATGTAGGTCAGCGGATTCTGTACGGCATCGGCGCGATAGCGGGCCGGGCCGTTCAGCCATTGCGTGCTCAGGTTCGCGTCATGGATGTACTCGTTGAGATCCTTGCGGTCCGTGTAGTTCACCACGCCATCGTTGTTTACGTCGCCGGGCCACACTTCGCACGGCGTCGCGCCGAGGGGTACGAGCAGGAGCGACGACGGATACGGCATATAATTGCGGTAGTAGCCGCAGCTGTTCTTCGTGTTGAAGACCACTTCTACCTTGTAGTAACCCGACGGCAACGAGGCCGGCAGATTGAAGTACGAGGTGCCGTTCAGATCCTGATTGGCCAGCTTGTTCGCGCTGAAGGTCTCGCTGTACATGAGCTGATTACCCGGGACGCTGTAAAAATTCGCCGTCATCGTAATCGTCGCTGCGAACGGCGGGAAAATCACACGGTAGCGTACACCTATCGTACCGGGGAGTTCGACATAGCCGATCGGATTGCCCGAGCCGTCCACGAAGTCGTAGGTCAGGCTGTTCGCGATCAAATAGCAGGCTTCGTCGGCACCCATATACGGACGCACGCGCGGCTCACGGTCAATGTCTTCGGATACCTCCGGTAACATCGTACCGATGAGATCATCGTCGTCATCGGAGGGAGCCACGAGATGAAGGTTCCCGTTGCTCACATCCGCGAAACTCACGGGCTTGCTCACGGAATTCGCATCCTTTGCCGATGCGGTCTGAAGGGCTGAAAGATTTGCGCGGTTTCCGCCCCAGTACGCGAGGTTCGCACCGGTGCTGTGCCAGTTGTTGTGATCGGATTCGACGACGTTGCTTCCCGGTGCAACGTACCAGGCAAAACCGGTTCCGCCATGCATCACGATGTTGTTCAGATAGCGGTTACTGGCGCCGTAGTAGGAGTAGAGGGCATAGCCGCTGGCATACGCGCTCTCGACACGAACTGTGTTGTGCGCGAAAAGCATGTTCTGATTGTAGTACTGATTGATGCCGTAATATGCCGTCGCTACGTTGCGTACCACGATTGTGTTGTTCACAAAGCGCGACGTACCAGCCTGATAGTAGTTGTCGTAGTAGATGTACATGCCGTACGCGGAGCTCCCACCGGTGGAGAGGAAGGTATTCCGCTCCATCTGTGTGTTGAACCCGTACATGAAGTAGCCGAGATACTTCGTGGCGTAGGCGGAATTGTTCACCACCCGATTGCCGATGAATTTGAGTTCGCCCAGATAGTAGAAGTACACCGGGAAGTAATACGCACCAGTGAGGTCGCAGTTCTCGACGCGCAGATTGTTCATCGTCGAGGTCGTGCTGCTGCCGTACAGGTACATACCGAAACTGCCGTTCCGTATGGCGCTGTTCTTGATGGTCATGTTGTGCGTCAGGGTGCCGGTCGTTGAATACACGACGGCATTATTCGTACCCGTGGATGCCACGGCAACGCTGTTCAGATCACAATTGTCTATGGTGCAGTCGGAGGAGCTTCCACTGAACTGTACCACAGTACTGTACGTGGTGTTGGTGGCGTTCATCGTCAGATTCTTGAACGTGACGAATTTCGCGCCACCGAAATTCACGACAAAATTGTTCGTTGTCGTCGTTGCAGCATTCGTGAGTATGACGTCCGCCTTGTTGCCTGTCTCGGACTGGAAGGTGACGGTGTTCACCGTCGACGTCCCGGCGATGGCCGTAAGCAGAGCGCTTGTCGCGTAGGTGCCGGGACGAATATTGTACACCACCGGTCCGCAGACGCCATTGGCCACAAGATCCGTGACCGCCGCAACGACGGTCGGATAATTCGGTGTCGCGCCTCCGATGGTAAACGTTCCCGCCATGGCGGCCTTGCGCGTGACGGTCGTTGTGTCGTTCGCGTTGACGGTGTCCGCCACGTTGTTCGGCATACTTGTCCATGCTTTGATGGTGTATGGTACACCGTTGGCGAAGGTCTCCGTACCGAGAGTAAGCTGCGTCTGGCGCGTCGTGTTATTCAGTGTATCGAGCAGACCCGTCCAGTTGAACGAGGGCTTCGGTACGCCGTTGAGCGTCCAGTGCACGGTGGCGCTGGTCACGGGAAGCGTGCCGAAGTTCTTCATTGTCACCGTGACGGGAAGTGTGCCGGCGCAGAAATCCTTCGGTGAGTCGATAGATGCGATGCCGATATCGTTCGGGGCCGACGGACGGTGGAAAATAATTTCCATGACTTGCGTCGGCGCACCGCAGGTAGCGGTGTTGAAGCCGCCCCAATTCAGATTCGTGATACAGGCGCGGAAAATCCATCCGGGACTGGGACAGTTGGAGCCGTTACACAGTGACGGCGCGTCGATCCAGAGTTCACCGCCGTAGCGGTCGCAGAGATACCAGATGCGGCCGTTGCAGAGGGGTGATGTGTATTGTGTTCCGTTTGTCCCGGTCTTGATGGCGTTCGCGAGAGCATTCGCCATTGCGGGATCACTGCAGGTGATACCCGTAAGCGCGGCGGCGTTTGCATTGCCGCGTATAGTCACCCCAAGGTACTGGCCCGGCGTCAAAGTTGCGCGCCAGGTGTTCCATGCCGTGCACTGCGTTGTCGGTGTCTGTCCGTTGACAAACTGCATGGAAAAAATATGGTCCTGTGCCTGAAGCGAGGGTGCGCCGAGAGCCAGGAGTATCGCAAGCAGAAGCGTTCGTCGCGATAGATGAACGCGGTGTATCGATGCTGACATACAGCCTCCGATTATAGTGGATGAGTAAGGGATCAACAGTGTAACGCAGGATACGAATGACGGCCCGCCTGTATGCCTCTGTGCCGGGCGCGGGTCAGCGAAAGGTACGTGATCTCTGGAGGTGCGATATCCGATTTACAACGAAACTTACTTGAAAGAATATCGGAAAGCAAACGTGCTTTATCCCCCCTCCCGTCAGCTCTCTCATCCGCTCTCTCGCCTGTGACGCAGGCATCCTTCCCGCTGCCAGGCTTCAAAATGCGCAATAAAAACCCCGTCCCTCACGGGACGGGGTCCTCATCCACGAAATGATGGCGCTGTTACCTGGCCAGCGTCATCCTGATGGTTTTCGAGAAGCTGAGACCGCTCTCAAAACCGCTCATGGTGATCGTCGCGATGTACTGGCCCGAGGACAGCTTCGCGGCGTCAAATTGGAGAGTGTGTACGCCCGCATCGACAGAGCCGTTGACGGGCGAATCAATATGGCGCCCGAGCATGTCCGTGATGCGAAGATGGACGTGACTGCGTTCGGGCAGACTGTATTGAATTGTGGTCGAAGGATTGAAGGGATTCGGATAGTTCTGGCTCATGTCGAACGTGTGCGGTGTGAATCCGTCATCACTGCGGGGTGTAACACCGCCGTGCTGTTTCATCCAGTTGAGCTTGATGGCGAGGTAGTCGAAATTGTTCACCACACCGTTTCCATCTGCGTCCATGTAGCAGCCCATGGCCGTGAACCACGGTGCGCTGGCCTGCGGCTGCCACTGTACATAGGTCAGGGGATTCTGTGCGGCGTCGGCACGATAGCGCGCCGGACCGTTCAGCCACTGCGTACTCAGGTTTGCGTCATGGATGTACACGTTCAGGTCTTTGCGATCCGTGTAATTGACAAGCCCGTCGTTGTTCACATCGCCCGGCCAGACCTCGCAGGGTGTGGCTCCGAGTGGGACCAGCAGCAAGGACGAGGGATACGGCATGTAATCACGGTAGTACCCGCAGGAGTTTTTGGTATTGAACACCAGCTCGATGCGGTAGTACCCGGATGGCAGCGAGGCCGGAAGAGTGAAATAGGCCGTGCCATCGAGATCCTGATTCGCAAGTTTCGTGTCGCTGAATGATTCGCTGTACATCAGTTGATTCCCCGGCACGCTGTAGAAGTTTGCCGTCATCGTCACAGTAGCATCGAAAGGCGGGAAAATCACGCGGTAATGCACTCCCACTGTTCCGGGGAGTTCAACGTGACCGATGGGATTTCCACCGGCGTCCACGAAATCATAATTCAGACTGTTGGCGATCAAATAGCACGCTTCGTCCGCACCCATGTACGGCCGCACGCGCGGCTCCTCGTCAATGTCGTCACCGACCTCCTGAAGCAATACACCAATCAGATCGTCATCATCATCGGAAGGTGCGATCAGGTGAAGATCCCCCACCGACGGATCGGCGAAAGACACCGGTTTGCTCACGGAGTGCATGTCCTTGCCCGATGCGACTTGCAACGCGGCGAGATCGGATCGTGCTCCGGACCAGTACGCGAGATTGCTTCCGTTGCTCTTCAGGTTGTTGTAATCGGATTCGAGAATCGCTGAGGGTGTGGAGACGTACCACGCGTACCCCGAGCCCTCGTGCAGGATGATGTTGTTCATGTAACGCTGGCTCGACCCCTGGTACGAATACAGCGCATACCCGGAAGTGTAATTCCCGCTGAGGGAAATCGTATTGTGCGCGACAAGCACGTCGTTGCAATAGTAGATACGTACCGCCGAGTAGGGATAGGTCGTCGCATTCCGGCCCACGACCATGTTGTTCACAAAGCGCGACTGACCGGTCTGATAGTAGTTGTCGTAGTACAGGTACACGCCGTATTGATAGGCACCGCCATCGGCGACAAACACATTGCGCTCGATCTGTGAGTTGAACCCGTAGTACGAATAATAGACGTACTTATAGGTATATCCGTAATTCTGAACGACGGTGTTTCCGAGGAATTTCACCTCGCCGACATAGTAGAGACGAACGGGCATGTAGTATTGTCCGGTGAACTCACTTCCTTCAATACGGAGATTGTTTTCCGTAGATGTGGTACCGGCGCCATAGATATACATGCCGTAGCTGCCGTTGCGTATGCCGCAGTCACGGAACGTCATGTTGGGCTGATTGCCCGAACCGGACGGTGAGATGATTACCGCGTTGTTCGTCGAGGTGGAGCCGCTCGTCATGCTGACAAACTCACAGGCCTCGAAGGTGCAATCGCTCGTCCCTCCCGCATACGTAAGCACCGTGCTGTAGCTGCTGTTCGTAGCCTGCATTGTCAGATTTCGGAAGATGATATATTGCGCGCCGTTGAGACTGACGACATAATTCGTACCCGTCGATGTCCCGGCGTTTGTGAGCGTTACGTCGGTCGCATTCCCGGTTTCCGATTGGAAGGTGATGGTATTGATCGCCGAAGTCCCGGAAATGTTGCCGAATTCGACCCTCGTGGGATAACTGCCACTGCGGATGTTGAACACCACGGGACCGCATACACCATTCGCATTGAGGTCGCTCACCGCATCGGCGATGGTCGCGTAATCGGGTGTCGCACCACCGACAGTGTACGTACCGGAAATGGCGGCCTTGCGGGTGACGACAAGGGAGTCATTATTCGTCACCGTGTCCTGAACGCCGTTTGGCATCGTAGTCCAGATCTCGAAAGTGTAGGGAATCCCGGCGGCAAAACTCATAGAACCGAGCGTGACTGTCGTTTTCCGCGTGGCGGAATTGAGCGTGTCAAGGAGACCGGTCCAATTCACCGCAGTCTGGGGCACCCCATTGAGAGTCCAGTTAATTGTCGCGGACGTGATCTGGTTGATGCCGTAGTTCTGCAATGTCACCTTCACGTCGTGCGTCCCGGCGCAAAAATCCTTGGGCGATTCCAGCTCGGAGATACCAGCATCATTCGGGGCAGTCGCGCCCTCGTCATACAACACCGCTCCGGCGAACTGCCGAGGACAGAGACTGAAGTTGAAACTCGTAATCCCTGTAACGGGATCACCGGTTCCTGTACCCGCGCAATGGCTGCCGGCCGATATCGTCATGCGCCCGTCGGTAAATGTGGGTGGACTGACGTTCGAGTTGTACTTGACAGAGATGGAGTGGTGCGAAATGATGAACCCCCAGGTTTCGTTCGCCTGAATCAGAAAATCCAGGTTGATAGGGATTTCGGTATAGGTCGACGTCGTGGTGACGGTGACGTTGGATCGTCCGAGATGGATCCAGCCATTGTTCTGGTTCACGTAGCCATTCGGTCGCGCCCAGATATCGACGGTCGTCGTCCCGGTTCCCGAAAAGGTGTTCCGGAAACGGTACAGCCGCACCGCTTCATGCGCGGTGATATCGAAAGAGATGAAGGAATTGGAAGAAGTCGAGGTTGTGGCTGTCGGCTTTGTCGAAAGCATGTACGCGCCCTGTGCTGCAGCTTGTTGATGTGGCTGCAGGAGAAGAAACGTACAAATCATCAGCATCACAGCGGCAGGCAAGCGTCTCGAGAGCCCTGCAATATTTGTGGCCATATGCTTCATGATGTCTCCGGATTGTGTAACGGTATCATTGATTCTGCGTCGCTTCGATTTCAGGTGCTTCATCATCAGATGGTGATGCGTCACGTGGGTCCGCATTTCCGCGTTATGGATTACACGCCCGTCATCACGCATGATGTGGCGTCCAGTGTGTTCGTGGTCACCTGGAATCACCGAGAGAGCACTATCGGATTCTCGCCTGCCGGACAATGCTACGGGAAGTGCGTACATCGGCACGACAAATACGTGGCTTTTTTTCACATCTGCTCATTGTGTGACTATTTGCCACGTTTTTATGATACAACATTCGAATAGTAATTGCAAGAGAATAATCGAGTTCCTATACGTGTTGCCGGAGAATTATTCGGGATGTGAACATATGGCCAAAAATGTTTGTATCCTCACATTTTTCGACACTCATGCAGCTAATCAAATCCGAGTAGCGTGATATTTTTTCACACTTCAAATTAGGATTGCAGAAGCTTCAATTTCAGAGAACTTCGCACCTCCCCCGTTCCTACCCAGGATGACGCCGCATATCGTGTTCTTGCAGCGCGTAACCCGAACGGGGTTTTCAGAGCAGTTCATCCCCGGAAAATTGCGTATACCCTGTGGTCCGGTTACATGGATTGCGGGATCGAACTTGAGCGCTGGCCCTCCAGGTGGGTGTCGAGAACCTCCCATCAGAAATGTTGGACATTGCAGTAGTGAAGTACTGTTTCCCCTGTTGTCGCGCAAGCCGGGCCCCGGATCACAGACGTGTATCGGCGCACAAAAAATCCCGCCCCCGCTCAGGGCGGGGACGGGAAGAAAATGATCGGATCGAGACGGAACTACTTGTTCAGCGTCATCTTGATGGTTTTCGAGAAGCTCAGGCCGCTTTCGTTGCCCGTCATGTTCACGATGGCCATGTACTGACCGCTCGGGAGATTCGTGGCTTCGAATGTGTACTGATGAATGCCGGTTTCCACGATGCCGTCAACCGCTGTCGCAACAACGCGGCCCAACATGTCCACCACGCGCAGATGCACGCGGCTCGGCTCGGGGACGCTGTACTGAATGGTCGTCGTCGGATTGAACGGATTCGGGAAGTTCTGGCTCATGTCGAAGGTCGTCGGGGCAAAGCCGGCATCGTTGCGCGGGGTGACGCCTCCGTGCTGCTTCATCCAGTTGAGCTTGATGGCGAGGTAGTCGAAATTGTTCACCACACCGTTGCCGTCCGCATCCATGTAGCAGCCCATGGCCGTGAACCACGGAGCGCTCGCCTGCGGCTGCCACTGAATGTAGGTCAGCGGATTCTGCACGGCGTCGGCGCGGTAGCGGGCCGGGCCGTTCAGCCACTGCGTGCTCAAATTGGCGTCATGGATGTACTCGTTCAGATCCTTGCGGTCCGTGTAGTTCACCACGCCGTCGTTGTTCACGTCGCCCGGCCACACTTCGCAGGGCGTTGCGCCGAGGGGCACAAGCAGCAGCGAGGTGGGATACGGCATGTAGTTGCGGTAATAGCCGCAGCTGTTCTTGGTGTTGAACACCAGCTCGATTTTGTAATACCCTGTCGGCAGGTTCGCCGGCAGATTGAAGTACGACGTGCCATCCAGCGGCTGGCCGGCCAGCTTGTTCGCGCTGAAGGTCTCGCTGTACACGAGCTGATTGCCCGGCACGCTGTAGAAATTCGCCGTCATCGTGATCGTCGCGTCGAAGTCCGGGAAAATCACGCGGTAATGGACACCTACCGTCCCGGGAAGTTCAATGTAACCGATCGGATTGCCGCTGCCGTCCACGAATTCGTAGTTCAGGCTGTTGGCGATCAGATAACAGGCCTCGTCGGCACCCATGTACGGACGCACGCGCGGTTCCTTGTCAATGTCGTCGGTCACCGACGGAAGCAGCATGCCGATCAGATCGTCATCGTCATCCGACGGCGCGACGAGATGCAGATTTCCTGTCGCGGGATCCGCAAAGCTCACGGGTTTGCTGACGGAGTTTCCATCCTTGCCCGAGGCCACCTGGAGAGCTGCGAGATTCGCGCGGTTGCCGTTCCAGTATGCGAGATTGGCGCCATTGGACCGGATGTTGTTGTAGTCCGATTCAACGACATTCGTACCCGGAAGCACGTACCAGGCGTACCCCGCACCGGAGTGCAGCATCATATTGTTCAGATAGCGGCTGTTCGCACCGTAGTACGTATACAATGCATAACCGGATGCATACGTCCCGTCCATGGTGATTGTGTTGTGCGCGAAGTACAAATCGTTGCAGTAGTACATGCGCGCCGCGGAGTAGGCGTAGGTCGTGGCGTTCCGGCCCACGATCATGTTGTTGACGAAACGGGAATTCCCCGCCTGATAATAGTTGTCGTAGTACAGATACACGCCATACTGATACGTCCCACCATCGGCGACGAACACGTTACGCTCCACCTGCGTGTTGAAACCGTAGTACGACATGAATACGTACTTATAGATGTAGCCGTAGTTCTGGATGACGCGGTTGTCGAAGAATTTCAGCTCGCCGACATAATAGAAATACGTCGGATAGTAGTACTGACCGGTAAATTCGCAGCCCTCGACGCGGAAGTTGTTCATGGTCGAGGTGGTGCTCGAACCAAACACGTACATTCCGAAGCTGCCATTGCGGATGCCGCAGCGAAGGAAGGTGTTGTCCGGCTTCATAGCCCCGGATGGCGAGTACACCACCGCATTGTAGGTCGAGGTGGAGGTGCTCGGCAAGCTGACGAGTTCGCAATTCTCGACGAGGTTATTGGTAGAACTACCGGACAAATCCACCACGGTGCTGTACGAAACATTCGTCGCGGTCATGGTGAGGTTCTTGAACGTCACCCATGAACACCCATTGAACTTCACGACGAAATTGTTCGTGGTCGACGTCGCCGCGTGCGTCAAGGTCACATCGCCCTTGTTGCCCGATTCGGACTGGAAGGTCACGGTGTTGACGGCAGACGTACCGGAAATGGTGCCGATATCCACATTCGTCGGGTAGCTGCCGTTGCGGATGTTGTACACCACTGGTCCGCATACACCATTGGCTACAAGATCCGCGACTGCGGCATTAACGGACGGATAATCGGGAGAAGCGCCACCAATGGTGAAGGTACCGGTCATTGCGGCCTTGCGCGTTACGGTCACGGTGTCGTTGAGATTCACCGTGTCGGCCACGTTGTTCGGCATGCTCGTCCAGACCTTGAACGTGTACGGAATGCCGTTGGCAAAGGTCTCGGATCCGAGTGTCACCTGCGTCTCACGCGTGGTGGAATTCAGCGTATCGAGAAGTCCGGTCCAGTTGAACGACGGTTTCGGGACGCCGTTGAGCGTCCAGTGAATCGTGGCGCTCGTGACGGGAAGGGTGCCAAAGTTCTTCAGGGTGACCTGAATCGGATAGGTCCCGGCGCAGAAATCCTTTGGCGAGTCGATGGATGCGATGCCGATATCATTGGGAGCCGAAGGCCGGATGAATTCGATTTCCATAATCTGCGTCGGAGCACCGCAGGTAGCGGTGTTGAAACCACCCCAGTTGAGGTTGGTGATGCAGGCGCGGAAAATCCATCCCGGGCTTGGGCAGTTGGATCCGTTGCACAGCGATGGAGCATCGATCCACAGCTCGCCGCCATAGCGGTCGCAGAGATACCAGATGCGCCCGTTGCAGAGAGGCGAGGTGTATTGGGTGCCGTTCGCGCCGGTCTTGATGGCATTCGCGAGCGCATTCGCCATCGCGGGGTCGTTGCACGTGATGCCTGCCTGCGCGACGGCATTCGCGTTTCCACGTATGGTCACACCGAGGTATTGACCCGGCATCAAGGTCGCGCGCCAGGTATTCCACGCGGTGCATTGCGTTGTCGGAGTCTGACCATTGACGAACTGCATGGAGAACTTGTGGTTCTGCGCGATCGCCGTAGCCCCTGCGAGGAGGAGCAAAGCGATGATGAGAAGCCCTCTCGATCGCAGTTCTGGAATGAATGATCGTGGTATCATTGCGTTCATTGAACCTCCAGGTAAAGTGGATGACAGTATTGCGGGATAAATATTTTCAAATCCATAGGCGGCTTTCACTGAACCCCGACATAATGGGTGCTGCATGTTTGAATATTAGATCAACATACTTCCACCACAGTCGGACCTCGAAGAGAACAGTCGTCGTGTCATTGGGAATCTAGCCCTTTCCCGGAACGAAAGCAACAGATTCGTGATTTTTTTTCACGATTCTCCCGTAGTGAATATTCGTAGTAGCATTTTTACCTACATATCGCCTGTTTCGGTCAGATTTTAATTGCTTTGGAGCTCTACCATTTCATCCCGGTCTCGGAGTTTCTCACAGCCGGCATATCTATTCACAATGTCGCAAGTTAGTGCCGTTTATGCACAGCAGAGCTCGCCAAGATCAGTGCAGCCCATTTCCGGGTGACGGCAAGAAATTGCTTCGACACGGGAATAGAACGCAATGCAGAACATTTGACTGATCGAAGCTATTCGGTCGCGTCTTCATTCACCCGAACCGGGGCTCCCGTCGCGCTGCGGCGGGTACTCCTTGCCGGCTATCCTTCCATCAGGCGATAGAGAGGATTTCAATCATACATGTTTGTTTTTTTTGCACACACTCCTTCAACATCGGTTTGCAGGCGACATCCTTTCTTAGCTCCCGACCTCGTCCCTGATATCTGACCCTGTGCTGAGATGCTGATTCCCATCGGTTGATGTGATTTCTTTCTGCGGTTTGGGTGCTCCGATGCCGAAATCAGGGCGAAGATGCCTCCTTCACGAACGATAGTGATCGTGAAAATGGCCATTGTTGCGCCTTCGCATCATTGCGTCTTCGAGTTGAATTCCCCTCTTACCTCAGAAGAACGGAACGTAATGTTTCAAAGTGACTATACAGATGCTGTTGTCGGTCCGCGATTCAATGAGCCTTTTTCTGCGATGAGGGAAGTGTGATTCCTGCAGTGTCTTGGGTGCTGCAATGACGAACTCAGGAAACACCTTCCACGTAGGCTTCTCGTCTGCCGCCTCCCTTGGCAGCCTTCCAAATAAAAAAAACGCCCCGCATGCGCGGGGCGTTGATAGTCGTTCCTCGTTGGAGGATGAACTATTTGTTCAGCGTCATCTTGATGGTTTTCGAGAAGCTCAGACCGCTTTCGTTGCCCGTCATGTTCACGATGGCCATGTACTGGCCGCTCGGAAGATTCGTGGCGTCGAAGGTGTACTGATGTACACCGGCTTCCACGATGCCGTCCACCGCGGTTGCCACAACGCGGCCCAGCATATCCACCACGCGCAGATGCACGCGGCTCGGCTCGGGCACGCTGTACTGCAGCGTCGTCGTCGGGTTGAACGGATTCGGGAAGTTCTGGCTCATGTCAAAGGTCGTCGGCATGAAGCCGGCATCGCTACGCGGAGCGACACCGCCATGCTGACGCATCCAGTTGAGCTTGATGGCGAGGTAGTCGAAGTTGTTCACGACACCATTGCCGTCGGCATCCATATAGCAACCCTTGGCCGTGAACCACGGGGCGCTCGCCTGCGGCATCCACTGAATGTAGGTCAGAGGATTCTGCACAGCGTCGGCACGGTAACGGGCCGGACCGTTCAGCCACTGCGTGTTCAGATTCGCGTCATGGATGTACTCGTTGAGATCCTTGCGGTCCGTGTAATTCACCACGCCATCGTTGTTCACGTCGCCCGGCCACACTTCGCAAGGGGTGGCGCCGAGGGGCACGAGCAGCAGCGACGAGGGATACGGCATGTAGTTGCGATAGTAACCGCAGCTGTTCTTGGTGTTGAACACGAGTTCGACTTTGTAATAGCCCGAGGGCAGCGAGGCCGGCAGATTGAAATAGGACGTGCCGTTCAGGTTCTGATTGGCGAGCTTGTTCGCGCTGAAGGTCTCGCTGTACATGAGCTGATTGCCCGGTACGCTGTAGAAGTTCGCCGTCATCGTGATCGTCGCGTCAAAGGGCGGGAAAATCACGCTGTAGCGGACGCCGATGGTGCCGGGAAGCTCGACAAAGCCGATGGGATTGCCCGAGCCGTCCACAAAGTCGTAGGTCAGGCTGTTGGCGATCAGATAACAGGCCTCGTCGGCGCCCATGTAGGGACGCACGCGGGGCTCTTTGTCAATGTCGTCGGTCACGGATGGAAGTAGTGTCCCGATCAGATTGTCGTCGTCATCCGAGGGCGCGACCAGATGCAGATTGCCGGTTGCGGGATCCGCAAAGCTCACGGGCACGGTAACGGAATGCTGGTCTTTCCCGGATGCCGCGCGCAGCGCCGGCAGATTTGCGTAGTTGCCGTTCCAATAGGCGAGGTTTGCGCCACTCGAGCGGATGTTGTTGTAATCCGACTCGACGACGTTCGTACCCGGAACCACATACCAGGCGTATCCGGCTCCGCTGTGAAGCATGATGTTGTTCAGGTAGCGGCCGTTTGCACCGTAGTACGTGTACAGCGCATAACCGGAGGCGTACGTGCCGTCCATGAGGATGGAGTTATGCGCGAAGTACAGATCGTTGCAGTAGTACATGCGCGCTGCGGAGTACGCGTAGGTCGTGGCGTTGCGGCCCACGATCATGTTGTTGACGAAACGTGAATTGCCTGCCTGATAGTAGTTGTCGTAGTACAGATACACACCGTACTGATAGGCACCGCCCTCGGCGACGAACACGTTGCGCTCGACACGGGTGTTGAAGCCGTAATACGACATGAACACGTACTTATAGGTGTAGCCGTAGTCCTGAATGACGCGGTTGTCGAAAAATTTCAATTCGCCGACATAGTAGAAGTATGTCGGATAGTAATATTGACCCGTAAACGTACAACCTTCGACGCGGAAGTTGTTCATCGTCGAAGTGGTGCTCGAGCCGTACACGTACATACCAAAGCTGCCGTTTCGAATGCCGCAGCGCAGGAAGGTATTGTTCGGCTTCATTGCGCCTGACGGTGAGTACACCACTGCATTGTACGTTGAGGTGGAGGTACTCGGCAGACTCACGAGTTCACAGTTTTCGATGAGGTTGTTGGTGGACGTCCCGGACAGATCCACTACGGTGCTATAGGATGCGTTGGTCGCGTTCATGGTCAGATTCTTGAACGTCACCCACGAACAGCCGTTAAGCTTCACCACGAAATTGTTGGTGGTGGATGATGCCGCATGCGTCAACGTCACATCTGCTTTGTTGCCGGATTCGGACTGGAAGGTTACGGTATTGACCGCTGATGTTCCGGAGATGCTGCCAAGTTCCACATTGGTCGGATAGCTTCCGTTACGAATGTTGAATACCACGGGACCACAAACGCCATTGGCATTCAGATCCGTCACCGCGGCGGCAATCGTCGGGTAGCTCGGCGAGGCACCGCCAATGGTGAACGTCCCCGAAATCGCGGCTTTACGCGTGACGGTGACCGTGTCGTTCATGTTTACCGTATCGGCGACGTTATTCGGCATGCTCGACCACACCTTGAATGCATAGGGTACGCCACTGGCGAAGGCCTGTGTGCCGAGGGTGATCTGTGTCTCACGGGTCGTGGCGTTCAGGGTATCAAGCAGGCCGGTCCAGTTGTATGCCGGCTGCGGGACACCGTTCAGCGTCCAGTTGATGGTGGCGCTGGTGACGGGCAGCGTACCGAAGTTCTTGAGCGTCACTTTGATCGGATGCGTTCCGGCGCAGAAATCCTTCGGGGAATCCAGCGAAGCGATACCGATGTCATTCGGCGCGGAAGGCCGGATGAAAATCAGTTCCATCACCTGGGTAGGATTACTCGTACATGTCGGGGTGTTTGCACCGCCCCAGTTCAGATTACCGATACACACACGCATGATGTACGCGGGATCGGGGCAGTTCGAACCGCTGCACAGCGCGGGGGCGTCTATCCACAGCTCACCGCCGTACCGATCGCAAAGGTACCAGATTCGTCCGTTACACAGGGGCGAAGTGTACTGGGCGCCATTCACACCGGTCATAATGGCGGCCGCGAGCGCGTTCGCCATCGCAGGATCGTTGCAGGTTACACCAACCTGGGCACCCGCATTGGCGCTGCCGCGGAAGGTGACACCGAGATACTGGCCGGGTGTCAGGGTCGCTCGCCAGGCGTTCCAGGCGTTGCATTGCGCCGTCGGCGTCTGGCCATTGGTGAACGTGGCGGAAAAGATGTGGTTCTGGGCCGTTGCCTCACCGGCACCAAAAATGAGAATGCATAACAGCACGATACCTTGAAGCAGATGCTTCACGGCGACGCCCCGTCGTGACAAGGGTTTCATGAAACCTCCTGGAACTGTGGATGATAGGTTTCATCGAACACAGAATACCAGAGATGCGGATCTGCGGGGTGTCCCCATCCGTCTGTCGGAATGTGGGAAGCCGATATTTCGGTGGGAAATGCCGAAAGGCTATTCTTTTCAGGCAGCAGCATCACTGGGTTCGTGGATGAGTTAAGTGAATGCGCGTGTATTTCAGGACTCGCAACTCATAAACTACTGCTCGCCGGAGTAAGATGCAAGACCGGGATTCGCCCCCCTTGCGTCTTTGCGACTCTGCACCTTTGCGCCTCTGCGCTCATGTCCCCTCCTCCGCACTTCACACCTCGGCTCGGAACGATCGAACTACGATTGCTCGCCACCCTTCACTCCGTTCATAAATCGACGCATCCCGCCCCTTACGGGACGGGATGCGCTTGAAGAGAATTATCGAGGTGACTTACTTGTTCAGCGTCATCTTGATGGTTTTCGAGAAGCTCAGGCCGCTTTCGTTGCCCGTCATGTTCACGATGGCCATGTACTGACCGCTCGGGAGATTCGTGGCGTCGAATGTGTACTGATGAATGCCGGTTTCCACGATGCCGTCAACCGCTGTCGCAACAACGCGGCCCAACATGTCCACCACGCGCAGATGCACGCGGCTCGGCTCGGGGACGCTGTACTGAATGGTCGTCGTCGGATTGAACGGATTCGGGAAGTTCTGGCTCATGTCGAAGGTCGTCGGGGCAAAGCCGGCATCGTTGCGCGGGGTGACGCCTCCGTGCTGCTTCATCCAGTTGAGCTTGATGGCGAGGTAGTCGAAATTGTTCACCACACCGTTGCCGTCCGCATCCATGTAGCAGCCCATGGCCGTGAACCACGGAGCGCTCGCCTGCGGCTGCCACTGAATGTAGGTCAGCGGATTCTGCACGGCGTCGGCGCGGTAGCGGGCCGGGCCGTTCAGCCACTGCGTGCTCAAATTGGCGTCATGGATGTACTCGTTCAGATCCTTGCGGTCCGTGTAGTTCACCACGCCGTCGTTGTTCACGTCGCCCGGCCACACTTCGCAGGGCGTTGCGCCGAGGGGCACAAGCAGCAGCGAGGTGGGATACGGCATGTAGTTGCGGTAATAGCCGCAGCTGTTCTTGGTGTTGAACACCAGCTCGATTTTGTAATACCCTGTCGGCAGGTTCGCCGGCAGATTGAAGTACGACGTGCCATCCAGCGGCTGGCCGGCCAGCTTGTTCGCGCTGAAGGTCTCGCTGTACACGAGCTGATTGCCCGGCACGCTGTAGAAATTCGCCGTCATCGTGATCGTCGCGTCGAAGTCCGGGAAAATCACGCGGTAATGGACGCCCACGGTTCCGGGAAGTTCGATGTAACCGATCGGATTGCCGCTGCCGTCCACGAATTCGTAGTTCAGGCTGTTGGCGATCAGATAACAGGCCTCGTCGGCACCCATGTACGGACGCACGCGCGGTTCCTTGTCAATGTCGTCGGTCACCGACGGAAGCAGCATGCCGATCAGATCGTCATCGTCATCCGACGGCGCGACGAGATGCAGATTTCCTGTCGCGGGATCCGCAAAGCTCACGGGTTTGCTGACGGAGTTTCCATCCTTGCCCGAGGCCACCTGGAGAGCTGCGAGATTCGCGCGGTTGCCGTTCCAGTATGCGAGATTGGCGCCATTGGACCGGATGTTGTTGTAGTCCGATTCAACGACATTCGTACCCGGAAGCACGTACCAGGCGTACCCCGCACCGGAGTGCTCGATGATGTTGTTCAGATAGCGGCTGTTCGCACCGTAGTAGGTGTACAACGCGTAACCGGAAGCGTAGGTCCCGGACATTGTGATCGTGTTGTGCGCGAAATACAGGTCGTTGCAGTAGTACATGCGCGCCGCGGAGTACGCGTAGGTCGTGGCGTTGCGGCCCACGATCATGTTGTTGACGAAACGGGAATTCCCCGCCTGATAATAGTTGTCATAGTATAGATACACGCCGTACTGATATGCACCGCCGTCCGCGACGAACACGTTACGCTCCACCTGCGTGTTGAAACCGTAGTACGACATGAATACGTACTTATAGATGTAGCCGTAGTTCTGGATGACGCGGTTGTCGAAGAATTTAAGCTCGCCGACATAATAGAAATACGTCGGATAATAATACTGACCGGTGAATTCGCAGCCCTCGACGCGGAAGTTGTTCATGGTCGAGGTGGTATTCGAACCAAACACGTACATACCAAAACTGCCGTTGCGTATGCCGCAGCGCAGGAAGGTGTTGTCGGGTTTACTGGCTCCGGACGGTGAATACACGACGGCATTGTACGTCGAGGTGGAGGTGCTCGGCAGACTGACGAGTTCGCAATTTTCGACGAGGTTGTTGGTGGAAGTACCCGACAAGTCCACCACCGTGCTGTACGAAACGTTCGTCGCGGTCATGGTGAGATTCCTGAACGTAATCCACGAGGCACCGTTGAACTTGACGACGAAGTTGTTCGTGGTCGACGTCGCCGCATGCGTCAAGGTCACATCGCCCTTATTGCCCGATTCGGACTGGAAGGTCACGGTGTTGACGGCGGACGTACCGGAGATGGCGCCGAGCTCCACATTTGTGGGATAGCTGCCGTTACGGATATTGAATACCACAGGACCACAGACGCCATTCGCATTCAAATCTGCCACCGCCGCTGCGATGGTCGGATAATCCGGTGATGCGCCGCCGATCGTATAGGTGCCGGAGATAGCCGCCTTGACGTTGACTATGGCGGTGTCGTTCTTGTTGATCGTGTCGGCAACACCGTTCGGCATCGTTGTCCAGACAGTGATGTTGTACGGGACGCCTGAAGCGAACGTCCTGTTGCCAAGGGTGACCTGGGTTTGGCGTGTGGTCAGGTTGAGCGTATCGAGCAAGCCGGTCCAGTTCACCGTGGGTTGCGCGACGCTGTTCAGCGTCCAGTTGATTGTCGCACTGGTGAGCTGATTCGTGCCATAGTTGCGCAAGGTCACTTTGACGTCGTGTGCACCGGCGCAGAAATCTTTGGGGGAGTCGATGGATTCTATGCCGGCGTCGTTCGGCCCTGTGACCGTCGTCGTATAGTACATTTCGGTTCTGGCGATCGAACCGCTGACTTCCTGAGATACCGCCGCAACGGGATAGCTGCCAGCCTGATACACCATACGGGTCAGCGTCACAGGGAATCCAAGGATACTGGAGTTGTACGGACCCGCCGGTGTCGCATAGGAGTTGTTCATGTTGGCACCGTTCGTTCGCGTGCCGAAAATCGCGATGTAATCACCGGCTTTGATATCGATGTTGCAGGGAATCATCGTGGTGGTGTTCACATTTGTCCACAAACCAAGAGTGGTGTGCGCGGATGTCGAAGCCGCGTACACGGGCGGTGGACCCGCCGCGAAGCGGATGATCTGCACATTCTGCGGTGTCGTGCCAATATCTGTGGGTACGCGCACGCCCACGATCGTGAAGTCCGTCGGTGCCTGGAACCAGTATCCACGGATTTGATTGGCAGTATACGTGGAGCCGTATCCTGGCAATGGCATCATTGTCTGGGCCTGCGCCGAAAAAACCATGCAGAACAGCATGATCGGCAGAAGCACCGCGACGGCACGTCCGAGACTGCGTTTCGGGAAAAGCTTGTCGGGTATCATTGCAAATGAACTCCTTTTTGAGTTATTCGTGGAGTGTAAAATCCTATGAAAATCCTATCAGGGCGCGTTGAGTATCCTGCGGAACCGGAACTTTCCGATTTAACAGGGTCATCGCGGAAGTAGGTTGTTGTGCGTTTTTCAAACGAATCAAGCGTTTTTGAAGATCGCCGTCTTATCGAAGTGAATATTACTCACTTTTGCCCGCCAATGCAAGACATAAATCGTTGCCTTTTGGCACTGACTCCCTTGGCTTGATTTTTTTTCACATTCGGACAGAATTCTTCCAGATTTCGGCAGGAAAGAAGAAGAGGAAAATCTAACCCAATACGCAGAAAAGGGGAGTTAATCGCAGAGACGCGAAGGCGCAAAGACGAGATGGAAGAGAATTAAACACAAAGACGCAGAGGGACTTTTTGCCCAATCACCCTTCCTTCTCGCTGATGTGGCGGCGTCCCTCCCCCTATAATTCTCCTCTGCGCCTCTGCCTCTCCTGAGCGTAGTCGAAGGAGTGCCTCTGCTCAGAAAATACTCACGCTGCCTCTTCACAGACCTCCAACGTAACTGCGTTATGAACTCGTAGTATCACAGAGATACGACCATGATCCCTCGCCGAATGCCGTGCTGGAATGTACGAGAGGGTAGCACCATTTTCATCTTTTTGGGTGTACCGAAGGAACATGAGGGGCTGCGTTACATTTCCCCTCCCCTCAATTCTTTCCTCCGCTGGAAGCGGTCGAAATGGCGATTGCTCACCGAGACTCCCTCTGTTCATAATACAACGCATCCCGCCCCTTCCGGGACGGGATGCGCTTGAAGAGGATTATCGAGGTGACTTACTTGTTCAGCGTCATCTTGATGGTTTTCGAGAAGCTCAGGCCGCTTTCGTTGCCCGTCATGTTCACGATGGCCATGTACTGGCCACTCGGGAGATTCGTGGCGTCGAACGTGTACTGATGAATGCCTGTTTCCACGATGCCGTCCACCGCTGTCGCAACGACGCGGCCCAGCATGTCGACCACGCGCAAATGCACGCGGCTCGGCTCGGGCACGCTGTACTGAATGGTCGTCGTCGGATTGAACGGATTCGGGAAGTTCTGGCTCATGTCGAAGGTCGTCGGCGTGAAGCCGTCACCGTTGCGCGGAGCCACACCACCATGCTGGCGCATCCAGTTGAGCTTGATCGCGATGTAGTCGAAGTTGTTCACCACACCGTTGCCGTCCGCATCCATGTAGCAGCCCATGGCCGTGAACCACGGAGCGCTGGCCTGCGGCTGCCATTGAATATAGGTCAATGGATTCTGCACGGCATCAGCCCTGAAGCGGGCGGGTCCGTTCAGCCACTGCGTGCTCAAATTGGCGTCATGGATGTACTCGTTCAGATCCTTGCGGTCCGTGTAGTTCACCACGCCGTCGTTGTTCACGTCGCCCGGCCACACTTCGCAGGGCGTTGCGCCAAGGGGCACAAGCAGCAACGAAGTGGGATACGGCATGTAGTTGCGGTAATAGCCGCAGCTGTTTTTTGTGTTGAACACCAGCTCGATTTTGTAATACCCTGTCGGCAGGTTCGCCGGCAGATTGAAGTATGAGGTGCCGTCCAGCAGCTGACCGGCCAGCTTGTTCGCGCTGAAGGTCTCGCTGTACATGAGCTGATTGCCCGGCACGCTGTAGAAATTCGCCGTCATCGTGATGGTCGCGTCGAAGTCCGGGAAAATCACGCGGTAATGGACGCCCACGGTTCCGGGAAGTTCGATGTAACCGATCGGATTGCCGCTGCCGTCCACGAATTCGTAGTTCAGGCTGTTGGCGATCAGATAACAGGCCTCGTCGGCACCCATATACGGACGCACGCGCGGCTCCTTGTCAATGTCGTCGGTCACCGTCGGAAGCAATGTACCGATCAGATCGTCGTCGTCGTCCGACGGCGCGATCAGGTGCAGATTTCCTGTTGCGGGATCCGCGAAGCTCACGGGCTTGCTGACGGAATTCGCATCCATCGCGGACGCCGCCTGGAGAGCTGCGAGATTCGCGCGGTTACCGTTCCAGTATGCGAGATTGGCACCAGAGGAAAGGATATTATTGTAGTCCGATTCGACAACGTTCGTCCCGGGCGTCACATACCACGCGTAGCCGGCGCCTGAATGCAATACGATGTTGTTCAGATACCGTCCATTCGCGCCGTAGTAGGTGTACAGTGCGTACCCGGATGCGTAGGTCCCATCCATGATGATGGAATTGTGCGCAAAATAGAGGTCGTTGCAGTAGTACATGCGCGCAGCGGAATACGCGTAGGTCGTGGCGTTGCGGCCCACGATCATGTTGTTGACGAAACGGGAATTGCCCGCCTGATAGTAGTTGTCGTAGTAGAGATACACGCCGTACTGGTATGCACCACCATCCGCGACGAACACGTTGCGCTCAACACGCGTGTTGAAGCCGTAGTACGACATGAACACGTACTTGTAGGTGTAGCCGTAGTCCTGGATTACGCGGTTGTCGAAGAATTTCAATTCACCGACATAGTAGAAATACGTCGGATAGTAATACTGACCGGTGAATTCGCAGCCCTCGACGCGGAAGTTGTTCATTGTGGACGTTGTGCCGGAGCCGTAAATGTACATGCCGAAGCTGCCGTTGCGGATGCCGCAACGGAGGAAGGTATTGTTGGGCTTACCGGCGCCGGACGGTGAATTCACGACGGCATTGTACGTCGAGGTGGAAGTGCTCGGGAGACTGACGAGTTCGCAGTTCTCCACGAGGTTGTCGGTGGAGGTCCCGGCCAGTTCCACCACCGTGCTGTACGAAACGTTCGTCGCGGTCATGGTGAGATTCCTGAACGTGACCCACGAAGCACCGTTGAACTTGACAACGAAGTTGTTCGTGGTCGAGGTCGCCGCATGCGTCAGCGTTACATCTGCTTTGTTGCCGGATTCGGACTGGAAGGTCACGGTGTTGACGGCGGACGTGCCGGAGATGGCACCGAGCTCCACATTGGTGGGATAGCTGCCGTTGCGGATATTGAATACCACAGGACCACAGACGCCATTCGCATTCAGATCGGTCACCGCCGCTGCGATGCTCGGATAATCCGGAGAAGCGCCGCCGATAGTATACGTTCCCGAAATGGCCGCTTTCACGTTCACGACCGCCGAATCATTTTTGTTGATCGTATCGGCAACACCATTCGGCATGGTTGTCCAGACGGCGATATTGTACGGCACGCCGGAAGCGAAGGAACGGTTGCCGAGCGTAACCTGTGTCTGACGGGTGGTCAGATTGAGCGTATCGAGCAACCCTGTCCAGTTCACCGCAGGCTGCGCAACGCTGTTCAGTGTCCAGTTGATTGTCGCGCTGGTGAGCTGATTCGTACCATAGTTGCGGAGAGTCACCTTCACATCATGGGTACCGGCGCAGAAATCTTTCGGAGAATCGATGGAGACGATCCCCGCATCGTTGGGGCCGGTAACCGTCGTCGTGTAATACATTTCCGTGCGGGCAATCTGGCCGCTGACTTCCTGCGAGACATCTGTCACGGGGAAGGAGCCGGCCTGATACACCATGCGTGTCAGTGTAACGGGATAGCCGAGGATACTCGAATTGAACGGTCCCGCCGGTGTGGCGTAGGAGTTGTTCATGTTGGTACCGTTGTTGCGCGTACCAAAAATCGCGATGTAGTCACCCGACTTGATGTCGATGTTACAAGGGATGATGGTCGTGGTATTGACATTGGTCCACAGTCCCAAAGTCGTATGGGCGTTCGTGGATGTGGCGTATACCGGAGGAGGACCGGCGGCGAAGCGGATGATTTGCACGTTCTGCGGTGTCGTACCGATATCCGTCGGTACGCGTACGCCTACGATCGTGAAGTCCGTCGGCGCCTGGAACCAATAGCCGCGGATTTGAGAAGATGTGTAGGTGGAACCGTAGCCCGGCAATGGCATCATTGTCTGGGCCTCTGCCTGGGACAGGACTCCAAAGATCAATGCCGGCAGGACAAGCAGATACAGCTTCCTGAACGATCTGTGGAGAATCGGATTGTCATTCATCATGTCGAATGGACTCCTTTTATGAAGAGATACTCGTGGATTAGTGTATAATGGTATTGTTTCTGACGAGGGGGTGTGGTCAGCGGTGCGACTACCGGAAAAATGTATACAAGCGACAGCCCTGGGAATTCATACACAGTGGTCTTAATGTTCACACTGCAGGTGAAGCAGATGCAGGTGTTTCAACTCTGCATAGTGAAAAATTGACACTTTTCTCCATTAAAAGCAAGCAGGAAAAATGGAGGCCTCAAGCCAAGGCGAGGGCGAAGCGGATGTGTCGGGAACGATCGCCTCCCGGCCCACTCCCGACGCAGGTATCGTTGCCCGCCGGACCTTGCGCGAGGTCTCCGGGCGGGGTCGAATACTATCGACACACAGGATCCGAAACGATTGGAAACAAACGTCCTCTACAATAACCCGGCTCAGCGCTTTCAACATCATTGCGCAGCGCTCCTTGACCTCCCCGCCTCCACACCCGCAACCGTCCGTCTATCGTCGTCATACCTCGAACAGCATGCGCAGTAACCATGTTGGGTGAGCAAAACGGACAATAAGAGCAAAGGGAGCGAAGAGAGCTTCCGACAGAGATCGGGTCACACCTCAGGCTTCGGTACGTCGTACGTCGTTAAAGGTTGAACGTTTAACCGCAAATCGTAAATGCGCAGGTCCCACTCTTTCGAGCGGGACCTGCGCATTCCGGGATTTGACGTTGATGAAAATTATTTATTCAGCGTCATCTTGATGGTCTTCGAGAAGCTCAGACCGCTTTCGTTGCCCGTCATGTTCACGATGGCCAGGTACTGACCGCTCGGAAGATTCACGGCGTCGAAGGTGCACTGATGCACACCAGCTTCCACGATACCGTCCACCGCCGTGGCCACAACGCGGCCCAGCATATCCACCACGCGCAGATGCACGCGGCTCGGCTCGGGTACGCTGTACTGAAGCACCGTCGTCGGATTGAACGGATTCGGGAAGTTCTGACTCATGTCGAAGGTCGTCGGTGTGAAGCTGTCGCCGAAGCGCGGTGTCACGCCGCCGTGCTGCTTCATCCAGTTGAGCTTGATGGCGAGGTAGTCGAAGTTGTTCACCACGCCGTTACCATCGGCATCCATGTAGCAGCCCATGGCCGTGAACCACGGAGCGCTCGCCTGCGGCATCCACTGAATGTAGGTCAGCGGATTCTGCACGGCGTCGGCGCGGTAGCGGGCGGGACCTGTGAGCCACTGCGTGCTCAGGTTTGCGTCATGGATGTACTCGTTGAGATCCTTGCGGTCGGTGTAGTTCACCACGCCGTCGTTGTTCACGTCGCCCGGCCACACTTCGCAGGGTGTCGCACCGAGGGGCACGAGCAGCAGCGACGAGGGATACGGCATGTAGTTGCGGTAGTAACCGCAGCTGTTCTTCGTGTTGAACACCAGCTCGATTTTGTAGTACCCAGAGGGCAGCGAGGCCGGCAGGTTGAAGTACGACGTGCCGTTCAACTCCTGATTGGCCAGCTTGTTCGCGCTGAACGTCTCGCTGTACATGAGCTGATTGCCCGGCACGCTGTAGAAATTCGCCGTCATCGTGATCGTCGCGTCAAACGGCGGGAAAATCACACGGTAGCGCACGCCGATCGTTCCGGGAAGTTCGATGTAACCGATCGGATTGCCGGAGCCATCCACGAAATCGTAGGTCAGGCTGTTGGCGATCAGATAGCAGGCCTCGTCGGCGCCCATGTACGGACGCACGCGCGGTTCGAGGTCGATGTCGTCTACGACGCTTGGGAGCGTCACGCCGATCAGATCGTCGTCGTCGTCAGAGGGAGCGACAAGATGCAGGTTGCCCGCAAACGGATCCGCGAAGCTCACCGGCTTGCTCACTGAATTCGCGTCGCGGCCCGAAGCCACCTGAAGTGCCGCGAGATTGGCGCGGTTGCCACCCCAGTACGCGAGATTGGCGCCGGTCGTGTACCAGTTGTTGTGATCGGACTCGACCACGTTTGTTCCGGGAACGACATACCAGGCAAAACCCGCACCGGTGTTCATGACGATGTTGTTCACATAGCGATTATTCGCTCCGTAATACGAATACAGTGTATACGTGGATGTGTACGGACTCTCAACGCGGATTGAATTGTGCGCGAAGAGCATGTCCTGACAGTAGTACTGATTGATGCCGTAATACGCCGTCGCGACGTTGCGTATCGTAATCATGTTGTTCACGTAGCGCGAAGTACCCGCCTGATAGTAGTTGTCGTAGTACATGTACATGCCGTATGCGGTGGAGCCGCCGTCCGAGAGGAACACATTGCGCTCCATCTGCGTCGCGAAGCCGTACATGAAATAGCCCAGATACTTCGTCGCATAGGCCGAATTGTTCACCACCTTGTTGCCGATGAATTTGAGCTGGCCCAGGTAATAGAAATACACCGGGAAGTAGTACGCGCCGGTAATCTCGCAGTTCTCGACACGCAGATTGTTCATGGTCGAGGTCGTGCCGCCTCCGTACAGGTACATACCGAATCCGCCGTTACGGATATTGCAGTTTCTGAAGGTCATATTGTGTGCGATGGTGCCGGTATTGGAGCGAACCACCGCGTTATTGGTCGAAGTCGAGGCGACCACCGGTGAATTCAGGTCGCAACCTTCGGTTGTACAGTCATTCGAACCGCCGGTAATCTCGACGACGGTGCTGAACGATGTGCTTGTCGCGTTCATCGTCATGTTCTTGAACGTGGTAAACTTCGCACCGCCGAAACGGAGGACGAAATTGTTCGTTGTGGATGTGGCGGCAAAGTTGATGATCACGTCCGCTTTGTTTCCGCTTTCCGACTGGAACGTCACCGTATTCACCGCCGAGGCGCCGGGAATATTCAGAAGATCGATGTTCGTGTTGTACGTGCCGCTCCGCACGTTGAACAGCACCGGACCGCAGATACCATTGGTGGTCAGATCGGCGATCGCGGCGGCGAAGGTCGGATAATCCGGCGATGCGCCGCCGATGGTGTACGTGCCGCTGATGGCCGCCTTCAAATTCGCACGCAATGTGTCATTCTGCAGGAAGCTGTCGGCGACGTTGTTGGGCTGCGAAGTCCAAACGGCGAGTGGATAGGTAATTCCGGGTGCGAAGGTCCGTGTCCCCAGAGTCAGGTCTACCTCGGTCAGCGTCGGGATGGGCGTGTTGTACGCAATCGGCGTTTGGGGGACACCGTCAAATGACCAGTTGACGGTCACATTGTTCACCGTATTCGTGCCGAAATTGCGCAATTTCACCTTGATGTCGTGCGTACCGGTGCAGAAGTTCACCGGGGAAATCAGCGCGGAAATACCGGCATCATCCGGCAACGCGGGACTGAGATAGAAACCGAAATTGGCGCGATAGCTGGACGTGAATCCGGCCGGTGTCGTCGTGGAGCATCCGAGCGGCCCACCGTAGATACGGCCCACGTTCGGTATGGTATGCGCTCCTCCGTCATAGACGGCGAAACCCGCACCAGCGGTAACGCCCTCGCTGCATATTTGCACGATAAGTGTCTGGGCGGGATTATAGTAGAATGGTGTCGTGAGCTGTATCTCGAACCATTGCCCCGCCGCGCCTGCGGGAACGGTGTAGGACGTGGCATACAGGGCCTGCGTCATGGGAGAAAAGAACTGATTTGTCGGAAAATTCGTCAGGGAGGATTGACCGAGATACACGCCAAAGTTGGAGAAGGTCGTCGCTGATGTGGCCTGATAGCGTTGAAAGTATACGCGGCTGATGTTGCCGGCGTACGCTCCGGTGAAAAGACCGGCTTGATAAAAACCCTGCCACTTCTGCCAGGTAGTTGAAACGTTTGGATTCCAGGGGATGTTGTTCCCGCCGGTTGCCAGACCGTAATAATACGGTGGTGTCTGAGCCTGAACCGGGTTGTGGAAGGCGAGTATGGACAAAGCGAAAGTAAGCAGCACGCAAACTCCAAGCAGCCATCCGCCAGAAATGCGGATCAGTTGATTCATGGTGAATCTCCTTATGGTGTGGATGAGAATATGTGAAGGAACAAATGGCGGATCAGATCACCATTACACAAACGGAGATACAGCGATGCACTGCATCTCTCCCTTTGTGCAGCAGGTACTACGATGGACGCGGTGCTTGTACGCCACGCCGGGCTTGGAGCAAGCGCTCCGGCTACGGAAATGTATTTCGCCCGCATACTAACGCTTTTCCGGAAATAATGCAACATCTGTTGCACGATCAGAAAAACGATCACAAAGGTATATCGGGAAGGGGTTGAGAAACCGGGTGAGTAAAGGTCAAAAATGAGATCTGCTTGAGAGGAATTCAACTGTAATGTGTAATGCGGTCACCGTCGGGGGCTCCCCTTCCCGCCCGTTTACAGGTTTCATCCGACAGAGTTTCGATACCTCCCTCTCCTCTGCATTCGCTTCAATGTGCTGGTTCGTTCATGCGGAGAGGGCAGCATCCATCGTATCCGCATCCCCTCCCCTGTCGACATTGATCCTCCGGAGGTGTCGCCCCGCCCCGAAAGCACAAGTCCCGCCCCGCTTTAAGCGGGACGGGACTTGCGTGATGCAATATTGATGCTGCTGAAGCTTACTTGTTCAGCGTCATCTTTACGGTCTTCGAGAAGCTCAGGCCGCTTTCGTTGCCCGTCATGTTCACGATGGCCAGGTACTGACCGCTCGGAAGATTCACGGCGTCGAAGGTGTACTGATGCACGCCGGCTTCCACGATACCGTCAACGGCCGTCGCCACAACGCGGCCCAGCATGTCCACCACGCGCAGATGCACGCGGCTCGGCTCGGGGACGCTGTACTGCAGCACCGTCGTCGGATTGAACGGATTCGGGAAGTTCTGGCTCATGTCGAAGGTCGTCGGTGCGAAGCTGTCGCCCAGGCGCGGAGCCACGCCGCCGTGCTGGCGCATCCAGTTGAGCTTGATGGCGAGGTAGTCGAAGTTGTTCACCACGCCGTTACCGTCGGCATCCATGTAGCAGCCCATCGCCGTAAACCACGGAGCGCTCGCCTGCGGCATCCACTGAATGTAGGTCAGCGGATTCTGCACCGCGTCGGCGCGGTAGCGGGCCGGACCGTTGAGCCACTGCGTGCTCAGGTTCGCGTCATGGATGTACTCGTTGAGATCCTTGCGGTCCGTGTAGTTGACCACGCCGTCGTTGTTCACGTCGCCCGGCCACACTTCGCACGGCGTCGCGCCATTGGGCACGAGCAGCAGCGACGAGGGATACGGCATGTAGTTGCGGTAGTAGCCGCAGCTGTTCTTCGTGTTGAACACCAGCTCGATCTTATAGTAACCCGAGGGCAGCGAGGCCGGCAGATTGAAGTACGACGTGCCGTTCAGATCCTGATTGGCCAGCTTGTTCGCGCTGAACGTCTCGCTGTACATGAGCTGATTGCCCGGCACGCTGTAGAAATTCGCCGTCATCGTGATCGTCGCGTCGAACGGCGGGAAAATCACGCGGTAGCGCACGCCGATCGTTCCGGGAAGTTCGACGTACCCGATCGGATTGCCTGAGCCGTCCACGAAGTCGTAGGTCAGGCTGTTGGCGATCAAATAGCAGGCCTCGTCGGCGCCCATGTACGGACGCACGCGCGGTTCGAGATCGATGTCGTCTGTCACCTGCGGCAGAAGCACGCCGATCAGATCGTCATCGTCGTCGGAGGGAGCGACCAGATGCAGATTCCCGGACATCACATCGGCAAAGCTCACAGGCTTGCTGACCGATTGCGCATCCTGTCCGGAGGCGGCCTGAAGCGCTGCCAGATTCGCGCGCGCCGCGCCCCAGTACGCCAGATTCGCTCCGGCGCTATACCAGTTGTTGTCATTTGATGCGGTAACGTTGGTACCGGGCGCCACGTACCAGGCGTAGCCGGCGCCGGTGTGCATGACGATGTTGTTGCGGTACGTGTTGTTGGCGCCGTAGTACGAGTACAGCGCGTAACCGCTCGCGTACCCGCTCTCGACGCGGATAGTGTTATGCGCGAACAGGCTGCCGTTGCTGTAATAGTGATTGATGCCGTAATAGGCGTTCGTCACGTTGCGCACGGTTATCATGTTGTTGACGATGCGCGACATGCCCGCCTGATAGTAGTTGTCGTAGTAAATGTACAGACCGTACGCGGTCGAGCCACCGTCGCTCACGAAGGTATTGCGCTCGATTTGCGTATTGAAGCCGTACATCAGGTAGCCGAGATACTTCGTGGCGTAGGCGGAATTCTGGACGATCTTGTTGCCGATGAGCTTGAGTTCGCCGAGATAATAGAAATACAGCGGGAAGTAGTACATGCCCGTGATCTCGCAGTTCTCCACGCGGAGATTGTTCATCGTCGAAGTCGTGCTCGAGCCGTAGAGGTACATACTGTAGGCGCCGTTGCGGATATTGCAGCCGCGGAAGGTCATGTTATGCGCGAGGGTGCCCGTGTTGGAACGCACCACGGCGTTGTTCGTCGACGTGGAGGTCGCCGGAAGACTGTTCAGATCACAGCCCTCCACCGTACAGTCGTTCGAGCTGCCGGTCACTTCCACGACGGTGCTGTAGGACACGTTGGTGGCGTTCAGCGTCATGTTCTTGAACGTCACGAATTTCGCACCACCGAAGCGGAGGACGTAATTGTCCGTCGTCGACGTCGCGGCGTAATTGATGATCACATCCGCGCGGTTACCGGTTTCGGATTGGAACGTGACCGTATTCACCGCCGAGGCGCCGGGAATATTCAGAAGATCGATCTTGGTCGTGTACGTGCCGCTTCGGACATTGAACACCACGGGACCGCAGATACCGTTCGTGGTCAGATCCGCGATCGCCGCGGCGAAGGTGGCGTAGTTAGGCGACGCACCGCCAATGGTGTATGTGCCACTCACGGCCGCTTTCAGGTTCGCGCGCAGCGTGTCATTCTGCATGAAGCTGTCGGCGACGTTGTTTGGCTGCGAGGTCCACACCGCCAGAGGATAGCTGATACCGGAGGCGAAGGTCCGCGTACCCAGGGTCAGATCCACTTCCGTGAGCGTCGGGATTGGCGTGTTGTACGCAATCGGCGTTTGGGGGACACCGTCAAATGACCAGTTGACGGTCACGTTGTTCACCGTATTCGTACCGAAATTACGCAACTTCACCTTGATGTCGTGCGTACCGGTGCAGAAATTCACCGGAGAAATCAGCGCGGAAATACCGGCATCATCCGGCAACGCCGGACTGAGATTGAAGCCGAAATTGGCGCGATAGCTGGAGCTGTAGCCGACCGGGGCCGTGGCGCTGCAACCACCGGGACCGCCGTACATACGTGTGACGTTGGGAGTTGAGGCCGCAGCGCCGTCATTGATTGCGAAGCCGGTTCCGGCCGTCACACCCTCGGAGCAAATCTGCACGATGAGAGTTTGATTCGGATTATAGTAAAAAGGTGTTGTGAGGACGATTTGGAACCACTGTCCGGCCGAACCCGCCGGAATCGTGTAACTCGCCTGATACAGACATTGCTGCATGGGTGAGAAGAACTGGTTCGTGGGGAAGGTGGTCAGCGATGATTGGCCGATAAACACCCCGAAATTCGAGTATGTCGTTCCCGTGGTCGCCGCATTGCGTTGGAAAAACACGCTCGTGATATTACCGGCATACGCTCCTGTAAACAGGTTCGCATTGTAATACTGCTGCCACTTCTGCCAACCGGTGGAGAGGTTGGGATTGAAGGGGATGGAGTTGCCTCCCGAAGCCAGGTTGAAGAAATACTGTGGGGTCTGTGCCTGAACCGTGTTCTGGAAAAGCGACACAGAAATGAGAAGAACGAGAAGCATACAAGCTCCAAGCAGCCGTACGCTCGTAAAGCGGTGCGGTAGATTCATATGAATCTCCTCATGGTGTGGATGAGATATGTGAAAGAACAGATTCTCGGAAGCGTCATCGTCTCTGATTGCACGCATCGCTTGCCGAATTCTCACTCGCGCGGTGTGTCAGGGACTTGTTTGACGGGATGCGTAACATCCGACATCAGACCCGAAACTCGGATGAAGAGGTGTGAGGGTCCAAAATATCACGGATATGGTAACTCTTTTGTTAAGAAAATGCAAATGCTTCATTCATCCAGTCAGAATCCCAGTCTGAAAGTCCTGTCAGAAAAGACAATTCTATATGTCACTACTCTCAATCATGATCGGGTTTCGTTCTGTGGGTATCGCGAAACCGGCATTTTGCACCGGGCCCATCATCCAACAGCGCATCGGGATGCAAATGCGATGTACCATCGCGGAGGAACCGTTGACTCCGCTGCAATGCAGCTTCGGCAGGATGATACGACGACGCGCGCTTTCCCAGCGTGCGAGTATCCTCCGCGCAGAGAAAACCTGACGGTTCCGCTCCCCGCTTTACACCCCATATAGCGAGCAAGCCCCGCTCGTCTGAGCGGGGCTTGCGTCCACTGAAACCGGTTTCGACCCGGATTTATTTGTTCAGCGTCATCTTGATGGTCTTCGAGAAGCTCAATCCGCTTTCGTTGCCCGTCATGTTCACGATGGCCATGTACTGACCGCTCGGAAGGTCTGTAGCGTCGAAGGTGAACTGATGGACGCCGGCTTCCACGATGCCGTCCACCGCCGTCGCAACAACGCGGCCCAGCATGTCCACCACGCGCAGATGCACGCGACTCGGCTCGGGAAGGCTGTACTGCAACGTCGTCGTCGGATTGAACGGATTCGGGAAGTTCTGGCTCATGTCGAACGTCGTCGGAGTGAAGCCAACGTCACTACGGGGTGTGACACCGCCATGCTGCTTCATCCAGTTGAGCTTGATGGCCAGGTAGTCGAAGTTGTTGACCACACCGTTACCGTCGGCGTCCATATAACACCCCATGGCGGTAAACCACGGAGCGCTGGCCTGCGGCTGCCATTGCAGGTAGGTCAATGGATTCTGCACGGCGTCCGCGCGATAGCGGGCAGGACCATTCAGCCACTGCGTGCTCAGATTCGCGTCGTGGATGTACACGTTCAGGTCCTTGCGGTCTGTGTAATTCACCACGCCATCGTTGTTCACGTCACCGGGCCATACCTCGCAGGGTGTCGCACCAAGCGGCACAAGCAGCAGCGACGAGGGATACGGCATGTAATCGCGATAGTAGCCGCAGCTGTTCTTGGTGTTGAACACCAACTCGATCTTATAGTAGCCCGAAGGCAGCGACGCCGGGAGGTTGAAATACGCCGTACCGTCGAGGTCCTGATTGGCCAGCTTCGTGTCGCTGAAGGTTTCGCTGTACATAAGCTGATTGCCCGGCACACTATAGAAGTTCGCCGTCATCGTGATCGTCGCATCGAACGGCGGGAAAATAACGCGATAATGCACACCGATGGTACCCGGAAGTTCGATATAGCCGATGGGATTGCCACTGCCGTCCACGAAGTCGTACTGCAGACTGTTGGCGATCAGATAGCAAGCCTCGTCGGCGCCCATGTACGGTCGTACACGCGGTTCTTCGTCAATATCCTCCGTCACTTCCTGGAGCAGAACACCGATGAGATCGTCGTCGTCGTCCGAGGGAGCGACCAGATGCAAGTCGCCGGTGAACGCATCCGCGAAACTCACCGGCTTGCTCACCGAAGCACCGTCCATACCGGACGCCGCCTGCAGAGCGGCGAGATTGTTGCGGTTACCGTTCCAATACGCGAGATTCGCACCTGTTCCGTAAATGTTGTTGTTATTCGATTCGACGATGTTGGAACCGGGAAGCACATACCATGCATACCCCGAACCGGTGTTCAGAAGCATGTTGTTGAGAAAGCGATTTCCGCTTCCGTAGTAGGAATATATCGCACGGCCGGAAGTATAGGGGCTCTCGAGAATCACCGTGTTATGCGCGAACAGTGTGTTCGTCGCGTAGTAGTGATTGATGCCGTACACACCGGTGTTGACGCCGCGCACCGTGATCATGTTGTTGACGATGCGCGAGCTGCCGGCCTGATAGTAGTTGTCGTAGTAAATGTACATGCCGTACGCCGTGGATCCGCCACTGGACAGGAAGACGTTCCGCTCCATCTGCGTATTGAAGCCGTACATGAAATAGCCGAGATACTTGGTGGAGTACGGGGAGGTGTTCTCCACGCGGTTGCCGATGAATTTCATTTCACCGAGGTAGTAGAAGTACAGCGGGAAGTAATACGCCCCGGTGATCGCGCAGTTCTCGACGCGCAGGTTGTTCATCGTGCTGGTCGTGCTGCCACCATAGAGATACATTCCGAAACCACCATTGCGGATGTTGCAGTCGAGAAAGGTCATGTTATGCGCGAGCGTACCGGTTGGCGATCGAACCACCGCGGTATTCGTCGAGGTGGATGCCACCACGGGAGCGTTCAGGTCGCAGCCCTCCACCGTACAGTCGCTGGAACTGCCGGTGACCTCGACCACCGTGCTGAACGATGTACTGGTGGCATTCAACGTCATATTCCGGAAGGTGGTGAATTTCGCGCCGCCGAAACGAAGCACGAAGTTGTTCGTCGTGCTTGTCGCCGCATAGTTGATGATCACGTCGGCTTTGTTTCCGGTCTCGGATTGGAAGGTCACGGTATTCACCGCCGAAGCGCCGGGTATATTCTGGAGATCTATGTTCGTGTTGTACGTCCCGCTTCGCACATTGAACGTCACGGGTCCGCAAATGCCGTTGGCTACCAGATCCGCTATCGCCGCGGCGAAAGTCGGATAGTCCGGCGAAGCTCCGCCGATGGTGTATGTACCGCTCACCGCAGCTTTCAGATTCGCGACAAGGGAGTCATTTGCCGAGAAGCTGTCCGCGACATTGTTCGGCTGCGATGTCCATACCACGAGGGGATAACTGATTCCGGAGGCAAAGGTCCGGGTACCCAGAGTCAGGTCCACCTCGGTGAGGGTCGGGATGGGCGTGTTGTACGCGATCGGCGTCTGCGGTACACCGTCGAAGCTCCAGTTCACGGTCACGTTGTTCAGGGTGTTGGTGCCGAAGTTCCGCAGCTTCACCTTGATGTCATGCGTCCCGGCACAGAAATTCACCGGTTCCAGCAACGCGGAGATGCCCGCGTCATCGGGCAGCGCCGGACTGAGATTGAAGCCGAAATTTGCGCGATAGCTGGAACTGGAACCGGACGGAGAGGTCGCGTTGCAGCCGCCCGGACCACCCCACATGCGTGTCACATTCGGCGATGAAGCAGCGGCTCCATCAAGCATGGCGAATCCCGCCCCGGCGGTTACACCTTCGCTGCATATTTGAATGATGAGCGTCTGATTGGGATTATAGTAAAACGGCGTGGTCAGGACAATCTGGAACCAGGTATTGGTCGCACCAGCAGGTATGGTGTAACTGGCCTGATACAGGCATTGCTGTACGGGCGTGAAAAACTGATTCGTCGGGAAAGTAGTCGCGGACGATTGTCCGATGTACACTCCGAAATTTGAGAACGTTGTTCCGGAGGTCGCTTGCCAACGCTGGAAATACACACTGGTGATGTTTCCGGCGTAGGCGCCGGTGAACAGCCCTGCATTATAGTAGCCCTGCCATTTCTGCCAGGAAGTGGAAAGATTTGGATTGAAGGGGATATTGTTCCCCCCCGTCGCCGAACCGAAGTAATACTGCGGCGTTTGCGCCTGCACCTCGCCATCGAATGCGATACAGAATAGCATCGCAAGAACCAGGAAGAGCCCGGCTGACCTGCCGGCTATTTTCCGTGTATCGTGTTTCGTCATAGTCTGTTACTCCTGATAGATCGTGGGTGTGGTTCCGAGTGTGTCTCGTTTCATTTCTATCGTGCGTGAAGAAAAATCTGAAACCTGCAATGTGATATTTCTTCACTGTGTCTTGCTCCGGATTCACCGTATTGAGGCGTATTAGAGCATTCAGGAGTGGATGAGAGGTGCCTAAGCGGTATTTCTGTGATTTCAGGATAGTAAATTTAAACTTGAAAAGCAACGCAACGTGATATTTTTTCACATGTTCGCTATCACCACAGTTATTGACACGTTTCAGGCAGCTTCACGGACGCGGCGGACGCCATCGTGAGTATCGGATCTGTTTCCCGGTGACCGCCGTTTCATCTCGGGAAAAACCCCGACGCGAGACGATGCACGACGAGCCGCATCATGTCCGCCACCTCCCTGCCGATGGACTGAAGGTGAGAGGGAAGATCAATGCGCAAGATTGATGGGAATATCCGGGGGCTCCCTACCCGCATGCTTCGCGTCTCCCTTGACGGACGGATCCATTATCAGTGTATTAAACGAGCGAGTCCCGCTCCGCTGGACGCGGGGCGGGACTCGTATGAGGCTTGGGAATGACGCTTACTTGTTCAGCGTCATCTTGATGGTCTTCGAGAAGCTCAGGCCGCTTTCGTTGCCCGTCATGTTCACGATTGCCATGTATTGACCGCTCGGGAGATTCGCGGCGTCGAAGGTGTACTGATGCACGCCGGCTTCCACGATACCGTCAACGGCCGTGGCCACAACGCGGCCCAGCATATCCACCACGCGCAGATGCACGCGGCTCGGCTCGGGGACGCTGTACTGCAGCACCGTCGTCGGATTAAACGGATTCGGGAAGTTCTGGCTCATGTCGAACGTCGTCGGGGCAAAGCTGTCGCCCAGGCGCGGGGCCACGCCGCCGTGCTGCTTCATCCAGTTGAGCTTGATGGCGAGGTAGTCGAAGTTGTTGACTACGCCGTTACCGTCGGCGTCCATGTAGCAGCCCATGGCCGTGAACCACGGAGCGCTCGCCTGCGGCATCCACTGAATGTAGGTCAGCGGATTCTGCACGGCGTCCGCGCGGTAGCGGGCGGGACCGGTGAGCCACTGCGTGCTCAGATTGGCGTCATGGATGTACTCGTTGAGATCCTTGCGGTCGGTGTAGTTCACCACGCCGTCGTTGTTTACGTCGCCCGGCCACACTTCGCAGGGCGTCGCGCCGAGGGGCACGAGCAGCAGCGACGACGGATACGGCATGTAGTCGCGATAGTAGCCGCAGCTGTTCTTCGTGTTGAACACGAGTTCAACCTTGTAGTAGCCCGAGGGCAGCGAGGCCGGCAGATTGAAATACGCCGTTCCATCGAGATCCTGATTGGCCAGCTTGTTCGCGCTGAACGTCTCGCTGTACATGAGCTGATTGCCCGGCACGCTGTAGAAGTTCGCCGTCATCGTGATCGTCGCGTCAAACGGCGGGAAAATCACGCGATAGTGCACGCCGACGGTCCCCGGCAACTCCACGTAGCCGATGGGATTGCCGCTGCCGTCCACGAAGTCGTACTGCAGGCTGTTGGCGATCAGGTAGCAGGCCTCGTCGGCACCCATGTACGGACGCACGCGCGGTTCAAGATCGATGTCGTCTGTCACCTGCGGCAGAAGCACGCCAATGAGATCGTCATCGTCGTCCGAGGGAGCAACCAGGTGCAGATTACCCGTGAAGGCATCGGCGAAGCTCACCGGCTTGCTCACCGAGGCGCCGTCCATGCCCGATGCCGCTTGCAGCGCTGCGAGGTTGGCACGGTTGGCGTTCCAGTAGGCGAGGTTTGCGCCCGTGGAATAGATGTTATTGTTATCCGACTCGACGATGTTCGAGCCGGGGAGTACGTACCAGGCATAGCCCGCGCCCGTGTTGAGTATCATGTTGTTCAGGTAGCGGTTACCACTGCCGTAGTACGAGTAGATCGCCCTGCCGGAAGTGTAGGGGCTCTCAAGAATCACGGTGTTATGAGCGAAGAGCGTGTTCGTCGCATAATAGTGGTTGATGCCGTACTGGCCGGTGTTCACATTGCGCACGGTGATCATGTTATTGACGATACGCGAATTGCCGGCCTGATAGTAATTGTCGTAGTAAATGTAGATGCCATACGCGGTGCTGCCTCCGCTGGATAAGAAGACGTTCCGTTCCATCTGCGTATCGAAGCCGTACATGAAGTAGCCAAGATACTTCGTGGCATAGGGGGACGTGTTTTCCACGCGGTTCCCGATGAACTTGAGCTGTCCGATATAGTACAGATACACCGGGAAGTAGTATGCACCGGTCAAGCTACAATTCTCGACGCGCAAATTGTTCATCGTTGCGGTTGTACTGGCTCCGAAAATGTACATGCCGTAGCTGCCGTTGCGGATATTGCAGTCGCGGAAGGTAGTGTTGTGATTCATGGTGCCGCTGGTACCGAAAATCACCGCGTTGTTCGTCGAGGTCGAGGTGGCCACGAGACTGTTGAGGTCGCAACCTTCGACTGTGTTGTCCGAGGAACTCCCGCTGAGCTGCACGACCGTGCTGAACGAAACATTCGTCGCGTTCAAGGTCATGTTCTTGAACGTCACGAACTTCGCGCCACCAAAACGGAGGACGAAATTGTTGGTGGTCGAAGTCGCCGCCCAATTGATGATCACATCCGCCTTGTTGCCGGTCTCGGACTGGAAGGTGATGGTGTTGACGGCTGAAGCACCCGGAATGCTTTGCAGGTCGATGTTGGTGGAATAGGTCCCGCTCCGCACATTGAACGTTACAGGTCCGCAAATACCGTTGGCCACCAGATCAGCGATAGCAGCGGCAAATGTCGGGTAGTCGGGAGATGCGCCACCTATGGTATACGTGCCGCTTACCGCCGCCTTCAGACTCGCGGTGAGGGAGTCGTTCGGTGTGAAGCTGTCAGCGACGTTGTTCGGCTGTGACGTCCAGACGGCGAGCGGATAGGTGATACCGGAGGCAAAGGTCCGGGTACCCAGGGTAAGATCCACTTCGGTGAGCGTCGGGATGGGTGTATTGTACGCAATCGGAGTCTGAGGCACACCGTCAAAGCTCCAGTTTACGGTCACGTTGTTCAAGGTGTTGGTACCGAAGTTGCGCAATTTCACTTTGATCTCATGCGTACCGGTGCAGAAATTCATCGGGGAGATCAGAGCGGAGATGCCTGCATCGTCCGGCAAGGCCGGGCTGAGATTGAAGCCGAAATTGGCGCGATAACTGGAGCTGGATCCCGATGGCGAGGCCGTGTTGCAGCCACCCGGACCGCCCCACATTCGCGTGACGTTGGGCGTTGCGGCGGCCGCACCATCGTTCATGGCAAAGCCGGTCCCTGCCGTCACACCCTCGGAGCAAATCTGCACGATGAGCGTCTGATTCGGATTATAGTAAAACGGCGTCGTCAGGACGATCTGGAACCATTGACCGGCCGAGCCGGCGGGGATGGTGTAGCTGGCCTGGTAGAGACCTTGCTGCATGGGAGAGAAAAACTGATTCGTCGGGAAGGTGGTCGACGAGGATTGGCCGAGATACACGCCGAAATTGGAGTATGTCGTTCCGGACGTCGCCTGATTGCGCTGGAAGAACACGCTCGTGATATTGCCGGCATAGGCGCCGGTGAAGAGTCCTGCGTTATAGTAACCCTGCCATTTCTGCCAGGACGTCGAAAGGTTCGGATTGAAAGGGATGGAATTTCCACCGGTAGCGAGACCGAAGGAATATTGCGGGGTCTGCGCTTGCGCATCCTCCGGAAGGGTGAAGCCGGCGAACAACGCCACAACGAGAAAACAGACAACCGTTTTCACGGATGACTGCACTGTAAGGGCTCTTCTCATACTGAAAACTCCTGAAAATGTAGATGAGTGGGGTCGCAGTGCTGGAGGGGTACCGAAATACCCGCTACGGCCGAAAAGCTGTTCAATTCCCAAATCGTGAAGTATTTTCACGCATGGCGCAAGCAGGGGCTTTTCAGTAGCGCTGATCGAACTCAGGAGTGGATGAGAGAGGTTCGAGCAGATTAATGCATAATGTCAATATAGTATTTCCTTCACATTCAAAGCAAGTACCTTTGAATGTTTCTCACATGTCCCGTTTTATCACGAGGTATAACCGCTGTATTTGGGGAGCATCCCGCCCGAAGAATGCGCGTTCCACCCGGACGAGCAAGTACACACGCGGCCGATAACAGCCCGGTAACGCTCCCCCCCTGCTCTCCTTAGCGGTATGAATCATCCGACAGAGTTCCGCGCGAAGCTCCCGCTGAAATGGCTCGCGTCAGCCGAACTGCGCACACCAGTCAGCCGCAGTGTTCCCACCAGCGCCGTACCCTGGTCCATTTCATGGGATGACATCAACTTCTTCGGGCATTCACAAGAACTTCACACGGATCAGCCGCAGGTTGAACCGCAGCAAAACAGGTGTTCGAAGAACAAGGTAAACGCGGTGTGTCCACCTCAGGCGGAGAAGTGCGGCGTTCGGATCTCTCGGTGTATGTAGGGAGGGTCCTCCAAATGTCACTATCTAGGCTGCGACAACAGAGATTACGCACAAAAATCTGTTGTCAACAGAGCAGTTCCGCAACTGCGGAAAAGCGTGAATTTTTCCGTTACGCATGCAGAAAGTAGGTACTGGCTTTGGGATGTCATGAGCTTGGAAAGAAAAAAGTCCCGCCCCACACAAAGCGGGGCGGGACTCGAATGGGGACTGGTGATGAGGCTATTTGTTCAGCGTCATCTTGACGGTCTTCGAGAAGCTCAGTCCGCTTTCGTTGCCTGTCATGTTCACGATGGCCAGGTACTGACCGCTCGGAAGATTCGTGGCGTCGAAGGTGTACTGATGCACGCCGGCTTCCACGATACCGTCCACCGCGGTCGCAACAACGCGGCCCAGCATGTCCACCACGCGCAGATGCACGCGGCTCGGCTCGGGTACGCTGTACTGCAGCACCGTCGTCGGATTGAACGGATTCGGGAAGTTCTGGCTCATGTCGAAGGTCGTCGGGGCAAAGCTGTCGCCCAGGCGCGGGGCCACGCCGCCGTGCTGCTTCATCCAGTTGAGCTTGATGGCGAGGTAGTCGAAGTTGTTCACCACGCCGTTACCGTCGGCGTCCATGTAGCAGCCCATGGCCGTGAACCACGGCGCGCTGGCCTGCGGCATCCACTGAATGTAGGTCAGCGGATTCTGTACGGCGTCCGCGCGGTAGCGGGCGGGACCTGTGAGCCACTGCGTGCTCAGGTTTGCGTCATGGATGTACTCGTTGAGATCCTTGCGGTCGGTGTAGTTCACCACGCCGTCGTTGTTTACGTCGCCCGGCCACACTTCGCAGGGCGTCGCGCCGAGGGGCACGAGCAGCAGCGACGACGGATACGGCATGTAGTCGCGATAGTAGCCGCAGCTGTTCTTCGTGTTGAACACGAGTTCAACCTTGTAGTAGCCCGAGGGCAGCGAGGCCGGCAGATTGAAATACGCCGTTCCATCGAGATCCTGATTGGCCAGCTTGTTCGCGCTGAACGTCTCGCTGTACATGAGCTGATTGCCCGGCACGCTGTAGAAGTTCGCCGTCATCGTGATCGTCGCGTCGAACGGCGGGAAAATCACGCGATAGTGCACGCCGACGGTCCCCGGCAACTCCACGTAGCCGATGGGATTGCCGCTGCCGTCCACGAAGTCGTACTGCAGGCTGTTGGCGATCAGGTAGCAGGCCTCGTCGGCACCCATGTATGGACGCACACGCGGTTCGAGATCGATGTCGTCTGTCACCTGCGGCAGAAGCACGCCGATCAGATCGTCATCGTCGTCCGAGGGAGCGACCAGGTGCAGGTTCCCGGTCATCGCATCCGCGAAGCTCACCGGCTTGCTCACCGAGGCGCCGTCCATACCGGACGCCGCTTGCAGCGCCGCGAGATTGGCACGATTGGCGTTCCAGTAGGCGAGGTTTGCACCCGTGGAGTAGATGTTGTTGTTGTCCGATTCCACGATGTTCGAGCCGGGGAGTACGTACCAGGCATAACCCGCGCCCGTGTTGAGTATCATATTGTTCAGGAAGCGGTTGCCGCTGCCGTAGTACGAGTAAATCGCCCTGCCGGAAGTGTAAGGGCTCTCAAGAATCACGGTGTTATGCGCGAAGAGCGTGTTCGTCGCGTAGTAGTGATTGATGCCGTACTGGCCCGTGTTCACATTGCGCACGACGATCATGTTATTGACGATGCGCGAATTGCCAGCCTGGTAGTAGTTGTCGTAGTAGATGTACATGCCGTACGCCGTGGATCCGCCACTGGAAAGAAAGACATTTCTTTCCATCTGCGTATCAAAGCCGTACATGAAGTAGCCAAGATACTTCGTGGCATAGGGGGATGTGTTTTCTACGCGGTTTCCGATGAACTTGAGCTGTCCGATATAGTACAGATACACCGGGAAATAGTACGCACCGGTCAAATTACAATTCTCGACGCGCAAGTTGTTCATCGTCGCGGTTGTGCTCGATCCGAAAATGTACATGCCGAAGCTGCCGTTACGGATATTGCAGTCGCGGAAGGTGGTGTTGTGATTCATCGTGCCGCTGGTGCCGAAAATCACCGCGTTGTTCGTTGAAGTGGACGTGGCGACGAGGCTGTTGAGGTCACAACCTTCCACCGTATTGTCCGAAGAACTTCCACTGAGCTGCACGACGGTGCTGAACGAAACATTCGTCGCGTTCATCGTCATGTTCTTGAACGTCACGAACTTCGCGCCACTGAAGCGGAGCACGAAATTGTTCGTGGTCGAGGATGCCGCCCAGTTGATGATCACATCCGCTTTGTTCCCGGTCTCGGACTGGAAGGTGACGGTGTTGACCGCAGAAGCACCCGGGATGGCTGCAAGGTCGATGTTGGCTGTATAGGTGCCGCTGCGCACATTGAACACCACGGGACCACAAATGCCATTGGCAACCAGATCGGCCACTGCCGCGGCGAAGGTCGCATAATCCGGTGAAGCGCCGCCTATAGTGTAGTTGCCACTGATGGCAGCTTTCAGATTCGCACGTAATGTATCGTTCGCCTGAAAGCTGTCGTTGACACTGTTCGGCTGCGAGGTGTACACCAGCAGCGGATAGTTGACGCCGCCAGCGAAAGTGCGCGTGCCGAGGGTAAGCTCGACTTCCGTATTCGACGGAAGCGGAGTAGTGTAGTTGATCGGGGTCTGCGCAACGTTATCGAACGACCAGTTGACAGTCACATTGTTGATTGTGTTTGTGCCAAAATTGCGCAGCTTCACCTTGATGTCTTCGGTGCCGGAGCAGAAGTTCACCGGTGAAACCAGTGCGGATATTCCCGCGTCGTCCGGCAGCGTCGGGTTCATATCGATACCAAAATCATACCAGTTACCATCGGTGGAACCGGTGGTAGTGTTACAGCCGCTCGCCCAGAGGCGCCGCATCGGAGGAGTTGTCATCGAGGAGGTCCGGAGTTGGACACCACCACCGGAGTATCCTTCGTGGCATACGATTATGGCGAAGGCCTGTGCGGGATTGTAATAGAACGGTGTTGTCAGCGGGATGCTGAACCAATCACCGGCGTTCCCGGCAGGGATGGTGAATGTCGTAGCATTCAGATGCTGTGTGACGGACGTATAGAATGCGTTCGTCGAAGGCCATGCATTGGTCGGATTGAGACCAAGCCAGATTTTCAGGTTGGTGTACGTCGTCGCAGAACTGTTCGTGTTCCGCTTGAAGTACACGGTAGTGATGTTTCCGGCGTAGGCTCCCGGAAACTCATTGGGCATGAAATTCTGCTGAACCTTGTTCGTTGTGGTCGAGCCAAACGGGAAGATATTGTTGCTGTTCGCGGTACTCGCGTGGGAGAACTGCGGAGTCTGCGCATCAAGCGTCGCCGACGGAAAGGTCAGCCACGCAGCCATGCACAGGAGCAGAAGCGAACTGCGGAACAATGTGGATCGTATGGTCATACGGCCTCCAGGCTTATGTGAAGAAAGGACTATTCGTGGATGATGAGCCTGAGGAGCAGAAAAATCCCAATCAGGATCATCGTATTTTACACATGTTACAAATCTTCACTATAATACAACAAGAAATGTAGCCGCGCAAGGGGGATTTCTTTCTCCATGGATTACGATCGGCACACATTCTCTCGCCTGCTAGCTCCTAAAAGCGCCACTGCAGCGTATTTTTCATTTGTTGACCCGAATTTCATCGTAAATGGCTTGTTTTAGGCCTTCAGCGCTGTTCGAGAGCAGACAACAGACGTGGGTTCTTTCTTCGAACAACTGTATCCGCTATTCACTTTTAGCGATGAACCGTGATATTTTTCCACTATTCGTGGCGAAATGCTATCGGACAGTTGATGCAAACAACCATCACTAAAGCCGTACCCAAAGACGAAGGCTCATTCCGTGGAAGCATCTCCCTGCTTCGCAACGATTGCAGGTGATAGACTCGCGGCGCTGAATTGCCATTTTGAACAGGCGCAAACTGGGAACTGCCAGTTTCCATCCATCGCAGCCGCCGCCAGGATACAGATCGGCCCGCCCCGTTGGAGACGGGGCGGGCCTGTCAATGAAACTGCGCGGTGCTGCTTACTTGTTCAGCGTCATCTTAACGGTCTTCGAGAAGCTCAGGCCGCTTTCGTTGCCCGTCATGTTCACGATGGCCAGGTACTGACCGCTCGGAAGATTCACGGCGTCGAAGGTGTACTGATGCACGCCGGCTTCCACGATGCCGTCAACGGCTGTGGCCACAACGCGGCCCAGCATGTCCACCACGCGCAGATGCACGCGGCTCGGCTCGGGTACGCTGTACTGCAGCACCGTCGTCGGATTGAACGGATTCGGGAAGTTCTGGCTCATGTCGAAAGTCGTCGGTGTGAAGCCATTATCGCTCCGCGGTGTCACGCCGCCGTGCTGCTTCATCCAGTTGAGCTTGATGGCAATGTAGTCGAAGTTGTTGACCACGCCGTTGCCGTCGGCATCCATGTAACAGCCCATCGCCGTGAACCACGGAGCGCTGGCTTGCGGCATCCACTGAATGTAGGTCAGCGGATTCTGCACGGCGTCGGCGCGATAGCGGGCCGGACCATTGAGCCACTGCGTGCTCAGGTTCGCATCGTGGATGTACTCGTTGAGATCTTTGCGATCCGTGTAGTTCACGACGCCGTCATTGTTCACGTCGCCCGGCCAGACTTCGCACGGAGTAGCGCCGAGGGGAACGAGCAGCAGCGACGAGGGATACGGCATGTAATTGCGGTAGTAGCCGCAGCTGTTCTTGGTGTTGAACACCAGCTCGATTTTGTAGTAACCCGAGGGCAGCGAGGCCGGCAGATTAAAGTATGACGTGCCGTTCAAATCCTGATTGGCCAGCTTGTTCGCGCTGAAGGTCTCGCTGAACACCAGCTGATTGCCCGGTACGCTGTAGAAATTCGCCGTCATCGTGATCGTCGCGTCGAACGGCGGGAAAATCACACGGTAACGAACACCAACAGTGCCCGGAAGTTCGACGAATCCTATCGGATTGCCGCTACCATCCACAAAGTCGTACGTCAGGCTGTTCGGAATCAAGTAGCAGGCCTCGTCGGCACCCATGTACGGACGTACGCGCGGTTCCTTGTCGATGTCTTCGGTGACCGAGGGCAGAAGCGCGCCGATCAGATCGTCGTCGTCGTCCGAAGGCGCTACCAGATGCAGATCCCCCACAAACACGTCGGCGACGCTCACCGGCTTGCTGACGGATGCGCCGTCCATACCAGACGCCGCCTGCAGAGCCGCAAGGTTTGCCCTGTCGGCATTCCAGTATGCGAGATTGGTACCGGAACTAAACCAGTTGTTATAGTTTGATTCCACCACGTTGGTCCCGGGAAGGACGTACCAGGCGTATCCGGCGCCGGTGTTCAGGATGATGTTGTTCAGGTAGCGATTGTTGGCGCCGTAGTAGGAATACAGGGCACGTCCGGATGTGTACGGACTTTCGAGTATGATGGTGTTGTGCGCGAAATACGTGTCATTGCAGTAGTAATGGTTGATACCGTAGTAGCCGGTAGCCACATTACGCACGGTAACCATGTTGTTGACGATACGTGACGTGCCCGCCTGATAGTAGTTGTCGTAGTAGATGTAAATACCGTAGGCTCCGGTTCCGCCGTCGGAGAGGAAGGTGTTCCGCTCCATCTGCGTGTTGAAGCCGTACATGAAGTAGCCGAGATATTTCGTCGCGTAGGCGGAGTTCTGCACAACCTTGTTGCCGATGAATTTGACCTCGCCGACGTAGTAGCAATACATCGGGAAATAGTACTGACCGGTGAACTCGCAATCCTCGACACGGAGGTTGTTCATGGTGGACGTCGTACTGCTGCCGTAAATATACATGCCGTAGCTTCCATTGCGGACGCCGGTATTTTTCACGGTGAAGTTGTGATCGAGCGAACCGCTGGTGGACCACACCACGGCAGTGTTCGTCGAGATCGTGGTGGTTACCGGACCGATGAGTTCGCAGTTCTCGATTGTGATGTTCTGCGAACCTCCGGTGAGGTACACGACAACCCCATAGCTCACATTGAGCGCGCGTATGGTCATGTTCTTCATGGTCACCCAACTGATGCCGTTGAAGTACAGCGTCGGATTACCCGTCACGGAGGTGAACTGCACTGTGACGTCGTTCTTGTTCCCGCTTTCGGACTGGAACGTGATCGTATTGACGGAGGAGGTGCCGGAGATGGATCCGACGTTGCCAAAGGCCATCTGTTCCGTGTACGTCCCGGAACGGATATTGTACACCACGGGACCGCATACACCATTCGCATGAAGATCCGCAATCGCCGCTGCGATTGTGGAATAATCCGGCGAGGCCCCACCAATGGTAAAGGTACCGGACATCGCCGCTTTGCGTGTAACCCGCAAGGTGTCGTTCACATTCGAGGTATCCGGTACCCCATTCGGATTCGAGGTCCAGAGCTCGAAGGTGTAGGGTATACCGGAAGTGAAGTTCTGTGAGCCAAGGGTCACCGTGGTCTTTCGCGTGGTGGCGTTCAACGTATCGAGCAGGCCGGTCCAGCTCACAGGTGTCTGTGGTACGCCGTTCAGTTTCCAGTTGATGGTCGCCGAAGTGATCTGATTGATGCCGAAATTCTGAAGGGTCGCCTTGATGTCATGCGTGCCAGCGCAGAAATCCTTGGGGGACTCCAGCGCCGAAATGCCGGCATCGTTCGGCGCCGTTGCGCCTTCATCGTATCGAACAGCTCCGGCAATCTGGCGGGGACAGAGACTGAAGTTGAAGCTGGTCACTTGCGTCACTGGATCACCAGTGCCGGTACCTGCGCAGTGGTTGCCGCAGCTGATGGTGATGCGTCCGTCGGTATACGTCGCCGGAGTGACGGTGGAATTGTACTTCACCGAGATGGTGTGATGCGAAATGATGAAGCCCCAGGTCTCGTTCGCCTGAATGAGAAAATCGAGATTGATGGGGATCTCGGTGTAGGTGGTCGTACTCGTCACGGTGACATTGGCGCGGCCCAGATGGATCCAGCCGTTGTTCTGATTGACGTATCCGTTCGGCCGGGCCCAGATGTCCACGAGTGTGGTGCCCGTCCCCGCGAAGGTATTCTGAAAACGGTAGAGTCGCACGGCCTGATGCGCTGTGATGTCGAAGGAAATAAAGGAATTCGACGAGGTTGACGTTGTCGAGGTGGGTTGCGTCGAGAGCATGTACGCTCCCTGTGCGCTGACATCGGTCTGCAGTGGACCGATCTGTAACAACATGATCAGTGCGAACAGTGTGAGAGCTCCGGATACACGTAAGCTTGCACACGGTTTGGTACACAGTGTCATGGTACCTCCGAATGTGATTGTGGATGATGCAGATGTACGAATCATTGTATGTGGCCAGCTCGTCGGCGTTCGGCGGGCTCGGAAGAGAGAGGAAATGACCGGTTGTGTTGCCAGGTTCCAACAACCGGCTTCATTTAGCTAAAATAAATGGAAACAGCTACCTCTCCCAATAAGGAGAAGCGGCAATTTCGCACAATAATAAACGACACATCAGATGCCGAAAAGTTACAGGGGAAAATGTTCTCAGATGCTCCCTTTCGTCGGATGCTCACGCATTTTCGAATAGGATGGTTATGATTCGTTGCGGGGCAACCGTGCGAGCGGCCACAGAGGGGGGGCTGTGTACGGTTACGGGATGCCGGCTTGGTAGGTCTACACGCCTTTTTCCTTCCCTATTCGCACAGAAAAAGCGCATCCCGCCCTGGCAGTGGGCGGGATGCGCTGTGCAGAAATGCTCTGACGCGGATTACTTGTTCAGCGTCATCTTAACGGTCTTCGAGAAGCTCAGGCCGCTTTCGTTGCCCGTCATGTTCACGATGGCCAGGTACTGACCGCTCGGAAGATTCACGGCGTCGAAGGTGTACTGATGCACGCCGGCTTCCACGATACCGTCAACGGCCGTCGCCACAACGCGGCCCAGCATGTCCACCACGCGCAGATGCACGCGGCTCGGCTCGGGGACGCTGTACTGCAGCACCGTCGTCGGATTGAACGGATTCGGGAAGTTCTGGCTCATGTCGAAGGTCGTCGGTGCGAAGCTGTCGCCCAGGCGCGGAGCCACGCCGCCGTGCTGGCGCATCCAGTTGAGCTTGATGGCGAGGTAGTCGAAGTTGTTCACCACGCCGTTACCGTCGGCATCCATGTAGCAGCCCATCGCCGTAAACCACGGAGCGCTCGCCTGCGGCATCCACTGAATGTAGGTCAGCGGATTCTGCACCGCGTCGGCGCGGTAACGGGCGGGACCGTTGAGCCACTGCGTGCTCAGGTTCGCGTCATGGATGTACTCGTTGAGATCCTTGCGGTCCGTGTAGTTGACCACGCCGTCGTTGTTCACGTCGCCCGGCCACACTTCGCACGGCGTCGCGCCATTGGGCACGAGCAGCAGCGACGAGGGATACGGCATGTAGTTGCGGTAGTAGCCGCAGCTGTTCTTCGTGTTGAACACCAGCTCGATCTTATAGTAACCCGAGGGCAGCGAGGCCGGCAGATTGAAGTACGACGTGCCGTTCAGATCCTGATTGGCCAGCTTGTTCGCGCTGAACGTCTCGCTGTACATGAGCTGATTGCCCGGCACGCTGTAGAAATTCGCCGTCATCGTGATCGTCGCGTCGAACGGCGGGAAAATCACGCGGTAGCGCACGCCGATCGTTCCGGGAAGTTCGACGTACCCGATCGGATTGCCTGAGCCGTCCACGAAGTCGTAGGTCAGGCTGTTGGCGATCAAATAGCAGGCCTCGTCGGCGCCCATGTACGGACGCACGCGCGGTTCGAGATCGATGTCGTCTGTCACCTGCGGCAGAAGCACGCCGATCAGATCGTCATCGTCGTCGGAGGGAGCGACCAGATGCAGATTCCCGGACATCACATCGGCAAAGCTCACAGGCTTGCTGACCGATTGCGCATCCTGTCCGGAGGCGGCCTGAAGCGCTGCCAGATTCGCGCGCGCCGCGCCCCAGTACGCCAGATTCGCTCCGGCGCTATACCAGTTGTTGTCATTTGATGCGGTAACGTTGGTACCGGGCGCCACGTACCAGGCGTAGCCGGCGCCGGTGTGCATGACGATGTTGTTGCGGTACGTGTTGTTGGCGCCGTAGTACGAGTACAGCGCGTAACCGCTCGCGTACCCGCTCTCGACGCGGATAGTGTTATGCGCGAACAGGCTGCCGTTGCTGTAATAGTGATTGATGCCGTAATAGGCGTTGGTCACATTGCGCACGGATATCATGTTGTTGACGATGCGCGACATGCCCGCCTGATAGTAGTTGTCGTAGTAAATATACAGACCGTACGCGGTCGAGCCACCGTCGCTCACGAAGGTATTGCGCTCGATTTGCGTATTGAAGCCGTACATCAGGTAGCCGAGATACTTCGTGGCGTAGGCGGAATTCTGGACGATCTTGTTGCCGATGAGCTTGAGTTCGCCGAGATAATAGAAATACAGCGGGAAGTAGTACATGCCCGTGATCTCGCAGTTCTCGACGCGGAGATTGTTCATCGTCGAAGTCGTGCTCGAGCCGTAGAGGTACATACTGTAGGCGCCGTTGCGGATATTGCAGCCGCGGAAGGTCATGTTATGCGCGAGGGTGCCCGTGTTGGAACGAACCACGGCGTTGTTCGTCGAGGTGGAGGTCGCCGGAAGACTGTTCAGATCACAGCCCTCCACCGTACAGTCGTTCGAGCTGCCGGTCACTTCCACGACGGTGCTGTAGGACACGTTGGTGGCGTTCAGCGTCATGTTCTTGAACGTCACGAATTTCGCACCACCGAAGCGGAGGACGTAATTGTCCGTCGTCGACGTCGCGGCGTAATTGATAATCACATCCGCGCGGTTACCGGTTTCGGATTGGAACGTGACCGTATTCACCGCCGAGGTTCCGGCAATATTGGCAAGATCAATTTTCGTTGTGTACGTGCCGCTTCGGACGTTGAACACCACGGGACCGCAGATACCGTTAGCGGTAAGATCCGCAACCGCGGCGGCGAAGGTGGCGTAGTTCGGCGACGCGCCGCCGATGGTATACGTTCCGCTGATCGCTGCTTTCAGGTTTGCGCGCAGCGTGTCGTTCTGCGGGAAGCTGTCCGCCACATTATTCGGCTGAGAGGTCCACACGGCGAGAGGATAGCTGATACCGGATGCGAAAGTCCGCGAACCGAGAGTCAGATCGACCTCCGTCGTGGAGGGGATGGGCGTGTTGTACGCGATCGGTGTTTGCGGCACGCCGTCGAAACTCCAGTTCACGGTCACGTTGTTGACGGTGTTCGTGCCGTAGTTGCGGAGCTTCACCTTGATGTCATAGGTCCCGGTACAGAAGTTGATCGGCGAGACCAGTGCCGAGATTCCCGCATCGTCGGGAAGCGCCGGATTCATGTTGAAACCGAAATCGTACCAGTTACCGTCGGTGCTGCTTCCGGGATTCGTCGTGCATGTAGATGCCCAGATGCGCCGAAAAGGCGGGGTCGTCATACTGGATGTGCGTAACTGAATACCTCCCCCGGAATAGCCCTCATGACAGACCTGCACGACCAGGGATTGGTTCGGATTGTAATAAAATGGTGTTTGGAGCTGAACAGAGAACCAGTCACCCGCATTACCCGCAGGGATGGCTGTGCTCGCCGCGCTATACACCAGCGTCACCGGAGTATAGAACGTCGTCGTGGACGGGAAGGCGTTGGCAGGATTCTGACCGAGCCAGATCTTCAGGTTCGTGTATGTCGTCAACGTGCTGGCGGTATTCCGTTTCCAGAACACGGTGACGATATTCCCCGCATAGGCACCGGAGAACTCATTATTCATGTAGTTCTGCTGGACCTTCATGGTCGAGGTTGAACCGAAAGGGAAAACATTGTTGCTGTTTCCCGTGCTCGCATTTGAGTACTGAGGCGTTTGTGCTGCGACAATGAGCGGCAACAAAAAAAGCCCTCCGAGCACAAGTAACCAGCGGGGGGCGTTCATGGAACGTATGGTCATACGACCTCCAAGCAGATAGAGAGTGGATGAGAATATGTATTTGAATCTCGAGGTTTGCTGTGGATGAGCTTCCTCGTCCCGATCTTTGAAAAACCAATCGGGTGGTGCGCCTATTTTGTCAATCAGTAAAAAATACATGAAATCAGCATCCTTCGCAAGTCCGAAAAACTGTCTCGGATGGATAGAAATGGGACCTTGGGGGCGCGCAAGTCGAGGGCACTAGGAGGCTATCCTCCCGCGCCGACGATACCACTCGTGGTTTCGGACGCCTCGTATCGGGTCGATCCATTCTTGCATTTCGCTTTGGTCTCGAGTTGGCAAAAAAAACCCCGCCTCCCGGCGGGGTTGTCATCCACAGAGGATGTACGCTGTTACCTGGCCAGCGTCATCCTGATGGTTTTCGAGAACGTGAGACCGCTCTCGAGACCACGCATAGCCACGGTGGCGAAGTACTGGCCGCCGGGCAATTCCGCAGAATCAAAGATCGCAGTGGACACCCCTTCCTCGATACAACCGTCAACGAGCGTTGCGACGGTGCGTCCGAGCATATCCGTTACCCGGAGCTTTACAAGACTGCGCTCCGGTACGCTGTATCGAACAGAGGTACCGGGATTGAAGGGATTCGGGAAATTTTGTTCCATATCGAAGGTGGCCGCGGCGAGTCGCTGAGCAGGCTTCGCGGGAGTCATGCCGTGTGCGCGCAACCAATTCATCTTGACGCCGATGTAATCGAAGTTGTTGATAACACCGTTTCCGTCGGCATCCATATAGCATCCCTCGGTGGTATACCAGGGAACGGAAGGTTGTCCTTCCCAACGAAGATACACAAGCGGATCCGTCTGGCCTTCGATTTTGTATCGCGCCGGACCATGGAGCCACAGCGTCCGCAGGTTGGCGTCAAAGATGTATTTGTTCAGCGCGCCGCGATCCCCGTAGTTCACCACACCATCGTTGTTCACGTCACCGGGCCAGACCTCGCAGAGCTGCGTCCCGGGCGCGATAAACAGTGTGGAGGTTTCGGTCTTGACATCCTCGTACATGAGACAGTTGTTCCACATCGAGAAGGTTGCCTCGACGCGGTAGTAGGATGGAGGAAGGTTGAGATTCATGCCGCGCACGCCGTCGAGCACACCCAGCGGTTTGTGCACGACGAAGGTTTCCGTATGCGCGGGCTGCGCGCCGGGATCGCCTATGCGGAAGAACTTCAATGTTATGGTAACGTCGTATTCCTGATCGAGTGGATACCGGATCGAGTAGCGCGCATACACCATACCCGGAGTGGTGTAATACCCCATCGGCGAACCGAGCGCGTCCGTCATGGCAATGGCCACCGAACCTTGCGGGACATAGCAACCAAAGCGATAGATATACCCGACGGGCGGCTTCACCGCGCCACCGTATTGCTTCGCAATGGTTCCGTCAGTTGAGGCACTTGTGCCTGTCCACTGCCCGATTCTGTTCTGCACGTCACCCGCGGTCGCGCTGCGGATACCGACATAGCCGGTGTTCGTTGTGGCTGCGGTGATCCAGTCACCATACACTAACTCGATCATATTGCTGGTCTCGTAGAATTTGACCTGGAAGTTCAGCTTGTCGAGTTGGTTGTAATACGTCATCCAATCCTTCCACTGAACCGTCATCACGCGATTGGGCATCGTCCCACTGACAGCCCAGGTAATCGTGCCCTGGTAATTGCCGTGTAAGTCGCGGCTGATCGGGCTCACCACATCGTAATTGTTGTTGAGCGCCTGTCCGTAGATATACGGTTGCGAACTTCCGAAGGTGATGTACCCATTCGTGGTGACGTACATCACGGTATGCGGGTTGGCATTGTAGTAGAAGGTGAACGGGATGTTCACGGCGTAGCTCTCGTCGTCATGATAGCCGACGGGCGTGCAGATATCGGTACCGGTAATTTCCGTATACGTGCCCTGCAGTTCGACAAACGGCTTTGTGGCGATGGTTTGAGCGCCGAGTCCCGCACTCATCGCGCCGATCAACAGCACGGTTAACAGCATGGTGCGCGAGTTCATGATTTGCCTCATGGATTGGGTGGATGAAGGATCGAGATCACCGTCCGGTGCGTTTTCAGGCGACGATCACAAGAATAAAAACATACAACGTTATCTCTTCATTGTGTGTGATAAATATATTGATTCATTTTCTGATACGCAAGAATTTTTTATAAAATATACATATTACAGAGCATACGACCTCATTCCATGGAACGCGCCCGATCGCCACAGCGTGCCGTCCACTCCCACCGAGGCCGGCGCATCACCGGGGCAGCCACACACGCTTCGTGAATAAAGGGCACGAACATTCGCGCACGTGAAACGGATGCGTGGATGCATTTCACACGGGCATCCGTGCGTCACGATGCAAGCGTACCGGAACGTTCCTTCCTGCTTTCAGAACAGCTATACGTCATCACACTGCATTCTCGTCACTCGGTATGTTGCCTCCGCCGCGCATGCGACGACCGCCCGCTTCCGTCGATTCCATCCCGTCGCGCATCGGGGTGGGACCGACCCCGACAGCAGACACTGGGCATACTGTCTCCCGCAGACGGAAGGTGTCTGCATAAAAAAGCAGGCGCGGCTCAATGGCCGCGCCTGCCGGAATAGAAAAATCGTCGTGCTTATTTGGAGAGCAGCATGCGTATGGTACGCGAGTAGCTCAGACCGCTGTCCTTGCCCGTCATGCTCACCGTCGCATTATACTGCCCGGACGGCAGCGAACCGCCATCGAAGCTCAGCACATGCGCACCTGCTTCCATGCTTCCCTGCACCAGAGTTTCCACCTCGCGACCAAGCATGTCGGTTACGCGGAGGGTCACCTCGCTCCTCTCAGGAATGTTGAGGCGAATACTCGTTGCGGGATTGAAGGGATTGGGGTAGTTCTGGCTCATATCGAAGCCGGTGACAGCCACGCCATCGCTCTGCTTGGGATTGATCGCACCGTGCACGCGGGTCCAGTTGAGCTTGATAGCGAGGTAATCGAAGTTGTTCACAACGCCGTTGCCATCGGAATCCATGTAGCAGCCGAGCGGGGTGTACCACGGCGCGCCTGCCTGCGGCGTCCATGCGACGTATGCCATCGGATCGCTCACGGCTTCGGCGACGTAACGTGCCGGCCCATTGAGCCACAGGGAGTTCATTCTGGAATCGTAGATGTACGTGTTGAGATCCTTGCGATCACCATAGTTCACGACACCATCGTTATTGACATCACCCGGCCACACGACGCAGGGATTGGTTCCGGGAGCCACAACGAGCACACCACGATCGGGGAAGGCCTTGCGGTCCACATACAGCGCGCAGGAATTCATCAGGTTGAAGAACACCTCGATGCGATAGTAACCGGGAGGCAGGTCCGCAGGTATGGAAACCGGATACAAACCATCTACCGCCTGGCCGTAGGGCTTATTAACCTGGAAGCTCTGCGTGGTGACGAGACTGTTATCGGTGACGCTGTAAAAACGCAGTGTGATAGTAATGGTGGCGGCATCGAGAGGATTGTTCACGTTGTAGCGCACAAACACCGTACCTGGTGCGACGATGTACGACGGGGGTAAACCGTTGCCGTCTTCCAGGCTGTAGCTGTACCATTCGGGTTTCGTATAGCAGGCCTCGTCCGCGCCCCGGTACGGAACGGTACGCTGATCGCCGTCAATATCGTCTGTCACAGAAGCAAGAACGAGTCCGGTGAGATCCGTATCGTTCTGTGATGGACCGGCAAGGTGGAGATCGCCGATGGACTCATTGAGGAAGGTCGCATTCTTGAAAATGGAGTTCGCGTCCATAAGACTTGCGGCGCGGAGGGCGTTGATATCGGGCATTGCGACCGCATTCCAGTAAATTGCGGTACCCGGGTTCGGCCCCCAATACACATTGTAGTCTTGCGCAAAGATCGGTGCGGTGGTGGTTACGCCCTGCGTATAGTAGGACTGGCCGTTGCCATGGTTGATGATAATGTTGTTCAGCAGCTCGAGTCCCTCCTGTCGCGGAATGACGATGTAGGCCCCACGGCTGCTCGCGGCGGTGCCGGTACAGACAAAGGTGTTGTTGTAGATCAGCTTTCCGCCGGAAGTGGAGATATAGAACGCGTAGGAAGTCGACCCCCCGCCATTGACGGTGACGAAATTGTTGCGGATGAAGCCGCGGGGCATGATGCTGGAATTCCAGAACTGAATACCGCGTTTGGCGCCGGAGCCGCCCATGAGCGCGATTTTGTTTTTCTCGATCAGGAAGCCGACGTACAGGGTGTTGAGGTACAAACCATACTGCGTCACCGTGCTGGTGGTGGAGAGGTTGATGGTGTTACCCCGCATGGTGGGATTATCCACATTCCACAAGTAGATGCCGGCTTCACCCTGGTTCTGCATGATGTTGTTTTCCGCGATCATGCCGCCATAGCGGGTGGTGCCTGTACCATAGAGCTGAATGCCCTTGGCGCCATTGATGAAGGTGTTGCCGCGGAAAGTGTTATTCGTGTGATTGGCTGCAACCTGATAGCAGTGCACCAGGCTGTGCTCGAGCGATGTGGAAGCGACGTTGATTCCTTCAATAACACAACCCTCGACCGTATTATTGGTCGAGGCGTTCGTCGTTCCGAAACGGATGACGATCCCATAGGTGGTGTTTGTGGCGCGAAGAGTCATGTTTTTCAGCGTCACATAGTCTGCACCATCGAAGCGGATGGTGAAGTTATTCGCGCTGGTCGTTGACGAGAAGGCGACGATAACACTCGCGGCCTGACCATTTTCCGCCTGAAACGTAATGGTATTCGCCGCGGAGGCACCTGTTACGGCGGGCAGGGTGAATTGCTCCGGATAGGTTCCGGGACGAACATTGAACACCACGGGGCCCGACACGCCGGCCGAAAGCGCGGCGGCGGCAGCGGTAAAGGTGGCGTAATTCGGCGAGGACCCGCCGATGGTGTATGTACCGGACAGCTGCGATACCGCCGAAGGAGGCACGGCTATCAGCAGCATTGCGAATACAGTCACACCCAGAACAGTGACGAAACGCGGTTTGTGATGTATCATACGAAACTCCTGAATGAGTAGATGTGAATGAGCGAAAATTCCGTGCTCTGCAACAAGCCGACTCTGCCACACTGAAAATATTCCGAGGAAATTTCTGTGAACAAGGAGCCGGGAAGTCCGTCCGGATGTACGGACACGAATGAGAAATCGAAAATAACTTTAACAATTTACATGCGTGGCGAATAATTCACAAGGGTGAAAATTAGTACCACACTGGCGCTCTCGGAGGGTGTCCAGAAGGACGAACACGAAGCGCAGAACTGTGTACGGGGAGCGCAAAAAGAAATAATCACAACGTCAAGCGTTGACAGATGTTCTCCCGTGTTGCAGTCCCTTATCGAGAATTTTCGGAGAGCTTCCGTACGCAGGCCCAGCCCCAATACTGCGCGACATCCCGCACACCTTCACGCATGCACAAAAAAACAACCCCGCCTGTCGGCGGGGTCGCTCATCCACGAGGTGATGCCGCTGCTGCTTGGACAGCGTCATCCTGTTGGTTTTCGGAAGCGTGAGGCCGCGACCGATACCACTTGTGTGATCATCGCTTCAACGGAAGTGTCCGCGTCACAAGCGAAATCAAAATTCGATCGGCGAGCAAAGTGTTATTCGCATGACGTAGTCGTGGCTACACCACTCTGTCAGATTATGAAGCTCGCCAGTTGCTATGTGAATATACTTCACCGATTTGCAGAATGCAAGTCTTTCGATGTGCTTTTTTTTCACATTGTTTTTTTGAACCAATTTTGCATGCCGATTCGCGCAAATACGCGGTGTTTGGAAGCAGATCTCCTGGTGACGCAGCACCCGTTTTCCCAAGGATTTGCCTTGATCCCGGGGCCACCCGGGTTCCTGACGCGAACGAGGTTCATATCCAATGAACCGACGTTGTTTCCGGGACTTCTTTTCAGATAATGCCTTGAACCCTGACGTATGCTTGTTTTGTAAACTCCTTGCCTTTCACTGCTTCGCGTTCTAACTTGTATATTTTCTACCTGAAGGAGTGAAAAAACGTGAGTCTGACATATAAGAACGCGGGTGTGGACATAGATTCGGGAGAGGAGCTCGTACGTCGCATAAAAGGCAAGGTGGCGGCCACGCATGGGCCCCGGGTACTGTCAAACATCGGCGGATTCGGTGCTTTGTACGACGCTTCCTTTCCGGAAATGCGTGAGCCCGTGCTCGTCTCCAGCGTTGACGGTGTCGGCACAAAGCTGAAAATTGCCTCGATGGTCAACAGGCACGACACGGTGGGACAGGATCTCGTCAATCACTGCGTCAATGATATACTCACAACGGGTGCGAAACCCCTGTTCTTCATGGATTATTTCGCAACAGGCAAGCTCGATACTGATGTTGCGGAGCAGGTGATTTCCGGTTTTGCCAAATCCTGCGGTGAAAATGGTTGTGCGCTCATTGGTGGCGAAACCGCAGAGATGCCGGGGATGTATGCCCCGAACGAGTACGACATCGCCGGGACCATTGTTGGGATAGTCGAAAAAAGCGCGATACTGAACCGAAATAATGTGCGCCCTGGTGATGTGTTGATCGGGCTCCCCTCTTCGGGACTGCATACGAATGGGTATTCACTTGCCCGCGCGGCACTTCTCCCGCATTTCAGTCTGGATGCGCAATTCGATGATCTCGGTGGTACGCTTGGCGACGCTCTCCTTGCAGTGCATCGTTCCTATCTCGGGCCGGTGTATCCATTGCTGTCCACGGGTATGATTCACGGTCTGTCGCATATCACGGGTGGCGGCATTGTCGGAAACACGAGCCGCGTCATTCCCGAGGACCGCAGGCTCGACATCCAATGGGACGCGTGGACACTTCCGAGGATTTTTTCCATGATTCAGGAGCTCGGAGAAGTTCCAGAAGAGGACATGCGTCGCACCTTCAATCTTGGTATCGGCATGATCATCATTGCCGACCGGGATGCGGTTGCGGATCTTTTGCCTGCGCTGGAGGGTGAGCAAGCGGTGATCATGGGAAGCGTGGTTTGAGATACGCAGGGGGTGGCGGAGGAGAGGTGTAGGATCTCGGCGGGGCATCCTGAGGGTGTTGCTGGGTTCTGGACATCGTCCTGGATCGATCTCACGTCGCTTTTACAGGAAATTTCGATTCATGAATCGAAATTGGTCGTTCGCTTGTCCGAGGGAGCATCTATTTCGATTCATGCATCGAGACTATTGCGTGAAGCCACCAAACATCGTGCGATTTCATCCGCCATCACCCTCCTTCACTTCCCTTCCCCCAACAACTCCCTCCCGATCCGATTCCATACCGCTGTACCCCACGCTCCGCCTCCCCGCACAAACCTCTCCAGCCGCGGAATGTCTGTTTTCACCATCCGTCAAGGGATCAGATATCTGAGCTACCCGTCAGCTCTCCGCGGAATCTCGCAAGAATATCCTCCCGGGACCGACCGACCAGATCAACGGCAATCGCGTGCGACCTCCCGGTGCACGCGCTTCGCTTCCGAAAATGCCGCTCAACGGACGCAACCACGAGCAGTTCAGAAACAACGCCCTCCTCAGAACAAGCGTGTCGCACGGCAGATCCCCGAACTCCGGTACCGACACCACAGCCTCGCTGCCCGACAACGCGCCAAACACCGTCCGCAGGCCGCGCGTCATCGCCGAGGCGAAACTTTGCACCGTTGCTTCCGGCACCGCACGCGACGGAAGCGCACATCGAGTCGCGCGCACACGCGATCAATCTCATGCTGATCGGTCAATACCCGAACCTTGCACCTGAGTGTCCAGAAATGCGTCCCGCTCCCGCCGCGCGCGCTGTGCATTTTCACATATCCCGCGAACGCCGAAATGGTCATCTGGCCGCGATACAGCCACTTGTCGAACCATTCGATGAAGCGGGAACGGGATGGCTTCCGCCACGACTCGATAGTGACGACGAACTCGACACAGCGCGGACGAATGTCCATTGCGTCAATACGCAAACATGAGAATATCTGCTGCGCTGTGCCCAGTGCGCCCAACAGCAACTCGCCAAAAGCGTTGAGCGTCATGACTCCGCCGCTCATCGTACCGAGCGTACTTCCGTGCTTTCCGACGTCGAAACGCGAATGATACGTCCCCGGCGTGGAGTAATCATGATCCGGCGAACACTTTTGATTAAATTGTCCACTGCTTTCCATGCAATACTCCCACATAGTGCATGGTCAGGTGATTTGAATCGGTAAGCTACGAGATACTCACATCAGCCGAAAGTCAAAACCGAGTGGACTATCCCCCTGGTGAGTTCATGCGCGCTCCACTCTCCACCGCCGACACGTCGCACAACCGTGCGCTACGTATCTCTGCTCTCCTCAGCGCTCTCGAGTCTCGCCACAGCCGCCGCGAGGCAGGCGGCAATGTCGGGAGTGGCCTCGTTCAGCCAGGATCGAAAAAGGGTGACCACGGAATCATGCGGGATGCGCTCCCAATGCTGTTTCGGATTCTTTAGCGACTCGCAGAACAGACGTCGTGCGTGTTCGACGGGACTGTGACGCAGCGTGTCGAAAAAACTCAATATCGCGCGTTGATCTCCGTAAAGCACGGCGACACGAAGCACATACAATGTTGCCCGATACGTGCTCTCCTCATGCAGATAGGGTAGCGCTTTCCGTACCAGGGTTATTGCGCGGTCGGATTCCTCAGGATGCATGCCGATGATACGCGCGGCGGTACCGAGCGGCAGGAGGCGACGCCACATTTTTTTCCCGGCCGCCATGGAAGACAGCAGCTTTTCTTCCTCCACGAACACACGCTCGAAATGATCCACAAGCGCGAATTTTACGAGATTGCGCGCATCCACCCAGTCCATGCTCGAATCAAGTAATTCAATGACCGTCTCGCTCTTCTGTGGCTGCTGCGCGACATATAAACCACACAGCATGGATGCGATGCGGCGTAGATGCAAGACGCCGTGGCGAAAACCTTTCTCGGCTGTAGCGTATGCCGGCATGGGTATACCAACCACATGCAACGGCGCAACTTCCCAGAGCCAGCAGGCGAACTCAAAGCCGGCCGGATGCAAACCGGAAAAGCCCTCACCCATTGCTTCCGCGACAAGCTCGGACAGTTCGAGCGTCGTTGCGGCCCTGTCTCCGCGCATCGGTGGGTTCTCGAACTGCTCAATAATGTCAGCCAGCACTTCCTCAAAGTCGTTCACGATCACCCGCTGGCAGTTGCGTACATTGCGGATAAAGGCTTCTCGCAGCTGTCCGGAATCGGATGTACTTTCCTGAACCGAGGGTGCACTCATTCGTATCTGCCAGAGAATTCTGCGGTGATAGTGGATAGCCGGGATACGGGTGAAGAACTTACCGATACATGGACGGGTCGAGCACGACGGGCCCCCACATTCGAAGGACGCGCACGACAAGCTCCGTATTGTGCGCGGACCCGGTCTCGAGAAGAGCACTGTCCTGCGTATGAATGCGGTGACCGGTCCCGTCCAATATGACAAGCACCGGAAAGCCGAAACGTTCCGGGTGCCCAAGCCGCTTCATAACCGAAAGGTTTTTATTCTCTTCGCTGTAATTGACGTGAAGCAGAATATAATCTGCGTTCAATACGGCGTTCACGAGCGTATCCTGCTTGAACAGTTTATCCAGCTTGCGACACCAGGTGCACCAATTACCTCCCACAACAACCAGCACATGCTTCCCGAGAATCGCGGCACGTTCGATGGCCTCGTCCAGTTGCGCCTCGGCGTTGGCCTCCGGGTTATAAGGACTTGACACGTGCGATTGCGCCGGAAGCACCGGCGCCGCAAACACGAGCAAGAATAATACGATGAAGTGTTTCACGACGGACTCCTTGCGTGTCTCGATGAGCGGCACACGATGTAAGTTTGTGCTTTTTACAGGAAGAAGCAAGGGATCGACGATTGACGAGGTACGAGGTTCGAGGTTCGAGGTTCGAGGTTCGAGGTTCGAGGTACGAGGTACGATTGACGATTGCGAATTGTATTGCGTGAAAGAGCCGGCGAGTACGCAATCGCCTCATGGAGTTCAGCGTGTTCAAAAAAAATGGTCCCCGGATTGCTCCGGGGACCGAGATATATGCTTTCGTCGGTGAACGCTATGCGTGAATGAGCTGCATGCGGTTCGTCATTCGCGCATCGATTTCCAGCACCTGCGGGGCGCGGGCGCCGGTGGCGAGGATTTGGTCGGAGTACAGAATGAAATGCGCCTTGCCGTCGGTTGTAGGGAAGACCTGCCGGATGCGGCCTTCACTGCCCTGCTGACGGATGAAGGACATCATTTCCGACGAGAGCTGCTCGTGCGTCTCGAAGGACGGGGTGAGGCCTTCGATCTCAAGAAGCCGACGGAGGATGTGAATGTTCAGCATGCCGTTTTTCGGATCGCCGATAGGAACGGTCGGCTGGCGCATGCCCGCCCAGTTGGTGAAATGTCCGCGGCCTTCGAGGTACGACGACATCGGAAGGAATACGTCGGCCGCCTGCGCGGTCTCGGTCAAGTACATATCCGCGACAACGAGGAACTCGAGGTTGTTGATGAAACCATTGTAGTCCTCCGAAGCGGCAGGATTTTCGCCGAATATCATCGCGGCGCGGATCTTGTCCTCGCGAATCTTCCTGCCGATGTTGCTTCCCGAAGCCACGACATCGGTGATGTCGGTTTTCCAGAAGCGGTTCACAGCATCCAGAAGACGCTCGTTGCGAATACTCGCGCCGCCGGGCAGAAGCTGCCGGTCGAAGCCGGCAACCGTCATTCCGGTGAGATTGCACTCGCCGCTGAACAACGCGAGTCCGGAACCCGGTACGGCGATTTTGCCGAGAGCGAGCAGCACCGAGACCAGGGCCTTGAGATCGTCGCTGGAGCGGTCGATACGGCTCTCGATGTTGTACCAGGCCACAATACGCTGATCGGGCTGCACGAGGAGATCCACGATGGCATGTATGCGAGCCGGCGCAACACCGGTGACTTCCGCGACCTCCGCGAGGTCGGTTCTCAAGGCCTTGTCGCGTAGCTGGTCGAAATTGACGCAACGCTTTGCGACAAATTCTTCATTGACCGCCCCCCTTCGGATCAGCTCACCAAGTAAGCCGGTCAGCAGCAGGGTGGACGTGCCGCGACGAGGATCGGCCCACACAGTGGCATGGGGTACGAGATCGATCTCCGAGGAATTGATGACGATGGCTTTCGTGCCGTGGCGCATGCGCCGCTTCACCCGCCATCCCATCACGGGATTCTCGATGGTGGGATTGCCACCGAGGAAAAGATACAGATCCGCATTCTCAAGTTCCTCGACGCCGACGCTGGATACGGTGGAGCCGAGCATGTCGTCGAGCGCGTGATAATCCGCCTCGTTGACGAGCTGATGGAAGGATACGAGATTGTTGGTGCGGAGCGCGGCCCTCGCGTAGCGGCCGGCAAGATACAATTCCTCGTCGGTGAGTTTCGGCGACGCGGAGACGAGCATGGCATCGGCTCCGTGCGTGGCAAGCATACGCTCGCGGCCTTTGTGAATAGCCTCGAACGCCTCTTCCCACGACACTTCGACCAACGCGCCGTCCTTACGGACCATGGGCTTGGTGACGCGCGATCCGTCGAGGTAGTGCTGATAGCCGAAGCGACCCTTTACGCACAGCTCACCGTAATTCGGCCCATGCTCGGGCGAGGCGCCTACAACATAGAACAGGTCAGCCGCCTTGACTTTCAGCGTGATGTTGCACCCGACGGAACAGTAGTTGCACACGCTGTACATGGAGTCCATAACCCACGGACCCGAACGGCGGAAGGGCATTTTCTCGACGAGCGTCCCTGTGGGACACACATCGATGCAGTTGCCGCAACTCACGCAGTTCGTCTCGTGCAGGGCTTTTTCCATCGCCGGTTTGACGATGGTACGGAAACCGCGATTGACGAAGCCCAGTGCCGCGACGTTGAGAATCTCGGCGCAGGTGTTCACGCAGCGTCCGCAGTTGATGCATTTGTTGGAGTCAATCTTGACGAAGGGATGCCGCGTATCCACCTTGTAACGATTGAACTCGCCGACGAAACGCTTCTGGTCCACGCCGTACTCGGTGCAGTAGTCTTGCAAACGACACGCGAGACCCGCGTCGCAGCCGCATTCGGCGCAGCGAAGCGCTTCTTCGAAAGCAGTCTGGTCGTCGTAAGCGAATTCCACTTCGCCAAAGCCCTTGATGCGCTCCTCGGCGGGAACTTCATGCGCGTGATGGCGCTCGCTTTCCAGAATCTGCGGCACGTCCTCGCGCGTCAGTTTGTGGAAATTGTCACGCTTGCTTTCGAAGCGATCCGTGAGGGGTACAACGATACCGGTCTGTATGTACTTGTCGATGGCACGCGCGGCCATACGGCCCGCGGCGATCGCGTCAATCGCATCTGCCGGACCCGTGACCACATCACCGCCGGAGAACACGCCGGGTCGGTCGGTTTCGAAGGTGCCTTCTTTGGCTTCGATCGTTTTCCACTTTGTGACTTTCACGTGCTGGTCGCTTTCCACGCCGTCCAGATCGGGTTCCTGACCGATGGCGGAAATGACCCAATCGCATTCGAGCTGGTATTCGGAGCCGTCCACGATGACAGGCCGGCGGCGCCCACTGGCATCGGGTTCGCCCAATTCCATGCGGAGGCATTCAATGGATTTCATGCGGCCTTCTTCCACGATCACCCGTGTGGGAGCTGCGAGGAAATGCATCTGTACACCTTCTTCCTCGGCAGCGACGATTTCCATTTCATTTGCGGGCATTTCCTTGCGGGTGCGGCGATACAGAAGAATAACTTCCGTTGCACCGAGGCGTAGAGATGTACGTGCGGCATCGATGGCTGTGTTACCACCGCCTACAACCACCACGCGGCCCTTGACGTCGGGATTGGTCTTCATTTCCACCTGGCGGAGGAAATCCACGCCGCGGAGCACGCCCTCGGCCTCTTCATTCTCGACCTGCATGGGCTTGCCGACCTGCGCACCGAGTGCGACGAAAACCGCGCGGTAGCCCTGGTCGAACAGATCGTCCATGGAAAAGTCCTTGCCCAGCGTGCGGTTCGTGTGCACTTCCACGCCGAGATCGGTGATCCAGCTGATTTCCTTATCAAGGACGTCTTTCGGGAGGCGGTACTCGGGTATGCCGTAGCGCAGCATGCCGCCCAGTTTGGGCAGGGACTCGAACACCACGGGACGATAGCCCTCGATCGCGAGATAGTACGCCGCCGTCAGGCCGCCGGGTCCGGAGCCGATGATAGCCACGCGCACACCGTTGTCGTCCTTCACCTCGGGTTTCCACATATCGCCGATCATGTCCTGGTCGGCGGCATAGCGCTTGAGGAAATCGATGCCCACGGGGGAATCCACCATCGAGCGTCGGCAGCTCACTTCGCATTTGCGTGTGCAGACGCGGCCGCATACGGAGGGAAGCGGATTCTTTTCCTTGATCAAAGCCACCGCTTCGGTAAACTTGCCCATGCTGATCAGCGACATGTAGCCCTGAATGTCCACATCGGCCGGGCAGCTCAGGCGGCACGGGCCGAAGCAATCGGCATAGTGATTGCTGACGATGAGTTCGAGACAGGTTTTGCGTGCACGGCGCACGGTGTCGGACTTGGTCTTGATGACCATGCCCTCTTGCACACGCGTGGAACACGACGGGAAGAGGCGGCTTTGACCCTCGACCTCCACCACGCAGAGGAAGCAGGCACCGAAGGGCGGCAGTTTCTCGTCGTAACAGAGGGTCGGGATCTGGTCAAGGTCCTGTTCGTGACAGACCTGGAGAATGGTCTTGTCGGGGGAGGCGGTTACTTGTTTTCCGTTGATTGTCAATGTTACCATGGGGCACCTCAGTCCTTCACTACCGCGTCGAAGCGGCATACCGTGAAACACTTGCCGCATTTGATGCAGAGTTCCTGATCAATGGAATGCAGCTGTTTGTTTTCGCCCGCGATGGCAACCGTCGGGCAAGCCTTGGCACAGAGCGTGCAGCCCGTGCATTTGTCGTTGATCGAATAGGTGAGCAGCGGCGCGCAAACGTGGGCGGGACATTTTTTGTCCACAATGTGCGCCACGTATTCGTCGCGGAAATACTTCAATGTGGTGACGACGGGATTTGGTGCCGTCTGTCCCAGGCCGCAAAGTGACGCGGCCTTGATCTGCGCGGAAAGCTCCTCGAGATTGTCGAGGTCCTCCATCGTGCCGTTGCCGTCGGTGATGCGCTCGAGGATTTCGAGCATACGCTTGGTGCCGATACGGCAGAACGTGCATTTACCGCAGGATTCCGACTGCGTGAATGTGAGGAAGTACCGTGCGACGTCCACCATACAAGTGGTTTCGTCCATCACGATCAAACCACCGGAGCCCATGATAGCGCCGGTTTTGTTGATTTCCTGGTAGTCGACGCCGATGTCGCACATGTCCGCGGGGATACAGCCGCCGGAGGGACCACCCATCTGTACGGCCTTGAATTTCTTATCCTCGTTGATGCCGCCGCAGACGCGGAAAATGATGTCGCGAATGGTGAGCCCCATGGGAACCTCCACGAGACCTGCGCGGCGCACCTTGCCCGCCATGGCGAATACCTTGGTGCCCTTGCTGTTCTCCGTGCCGTACGCCGCGTACGCGGAACCGCCGTTGAGAATAATCCAGGGGACATTGGCGAAGGTTTCGACATTGTTGATGTTCGTGGGTTTGCCCCAGAGTCCGGCTTCCGCGGGGAAAGGCGGACGGAATTTGGGCATTCCGCGGCGGCCTTCGATGGATGCGATAAGCGCCGTTTCCTCGCCACAGACGAATGCGCCGGCGCCTTCCTTGATGCGAATGTGGAAATTGAAGCCGCTGTCGAGAATGTTCTCGCCCAGCAGTCCTCGGGTCATGGCCTGCGAAATCGCCTGACGAAGTCGTGCGATGGCTTTCGGATACTCTGCGCGGCAGTAGATGTACGCCTCATCCGCACCTATGGCGTATGCGGCGATCATCATGCCCTCGAGTACGGAATGCGGATCGCTTTCGAGCACCGAGCGGTCCATGAACGCGCCCGGATCGCCTTCGTCGGCATTGCAGATGATGTATTTCTTCGTGCCTTTGGCGTTGCGGGTAAATTCCCACTTCTTTCCCGTGGGGAAACCGCCGCCACCGCGTCCGCGAAGGCCGGATGCCAGCACCTCGCGAATGACACCGTCCGGTTTCAGTTCGTGTACCGCTTTGCGCAGCGCTTCATACCCTTGCCGGGCGATGTATTCGTCTATCGAACCCGGATCGATGATACCGCTGTTGCGCAGCACGATGCGGACTTGATTGTCGAAAAACTCCTGCTCTTTCGGATCGGTCGTGGCAAGCCATTCGTCAATCGCCTTACCTCCGAGGATGTCCTCCTCGACGAGCCGACCGATACGGTCGGGCGTCACTTCGGCATACAGTCGACCGGGGGCGTCTCCGTCGATAACTTCGACGAGCGGCTCGCGGTAGCACATTCCGATGCAGCCGGTTTCCTTGAGTTCGAATGCTCCGGGGTGCTCTTTCAGCTCTTCCTGCAGCGCCCGGTACACTTTCTCGCCTCCTGCGGAAATACCGCACGTGCCGAGACCAACGAGTACTGTTTTCATATCTGTGCCTTCCTGCATGGGTTATTGTTGATCCCTGGCACGACGGCGGGCGTCGCGGAGAATTTTGCGCAATTTTGCCGCTGTCAGGCGGCCGTGAACCTCGCCATTGATGGTGATTACCGGAGCGAGCGAACAGCAGCCGAGGCAGGCGACGGACAGCAAACTGAATGCGCCGTCGTCGGAGGTCTCCTCGTAACTGATATGAAGTTCATCCTGAATGGTGCTGTAGATATCTTTCACCCCGTTGACATGGCAGGCGGTACCGTTGCAGACGCGAATGATATTCCGGCCAAGGGGTTTTGTGCGGAATTGGGCGTAGAAAGTAACAACGCCGTAAATTTCCGCGGAAGGAATCCCGGTAACGTGGCTGATGGAGTGAATCGCCTTCTCGGGCACGTAACCGTAAGTGTCCTGTGCGGACTGCAGCAGCGGAATGAGCGCGCCGGCGTGCCCGTCATATTTCCACAGGTCCACGTTAAAGCGCTTGAATTCTTCGGTGTGTTGTTCTGACATCCTCGTCCTTCCTTTCAAAGCTGGGTGAGGTCTATGATCCAGTCACGCTTCAGGCGGAGCACGCCGTCGAGTGGCCGCACGACCGAATTGATTGTGCGCTCGATGGCGTCGAAGCTCTCGGCGCTCAATACGCCGACGATGCCGCAGTCTGTTGCGGCGAGCATACCCCATTGGGGTCCTCCGTCCGCAGCCAGCGTGCTCAAAATGCGTTCCTGCGTGTCAGGAGCGATTTCCATGGAGATGTAGGCATGTGTGTGTTCAGAGGACAGCGAGCCGGTGGAGATCATCTCTTTCGCCACGGTACAGACAGCCACGTCGACCAGCCCGGGAAGAGAGCGTAGCGCGGCGACCGCGTCGGCGGTGTCGGCCGCGATGGCGAGGTGATAATGTCCTTCGATGGCGTGCCAATGAAGCACGCCGGGGGTGGATCGAACCGTGTCGACCGCGGGAAGAAGCTGCTCAGGGTCCTCGAACGCCAGAAAAGCGTAGGCGCCGATGCTCATTGACGGTTCCTTTGTATGGTGTGAAACGGGAAGTGCGCAGGAATGCGTGGAGAGGAAGGGAAGCTGAAACGCGGTGAAAAGATCATCATTGGGGCGGTCGTATCAGTCGAACGGGTGGCAGTTACGGTATACAGACCAGAATATCTGATGGAAAATGGTAAAAAATCTGATCGTTACAAAGGGCGCAGGACACTTTTTTATAAAAATCTCAAATATCGGCTCTGGCAGGTCCGGATTCGGCACTTTTTTCCCCTGAAAAATCCACGGCGAGCTCCCCGACGGGGAGTTATGCGCACCCAAGAGGGAGCGCCACCCGCGCAGATCGAACTTGATCGGACGCAGGACATCTCAAACGTCACTGTTCCGTCACTACTATCTTCAACGGTTTCGGTCTATCCGGGCTCGGCGGATCTTCCCGATACCCAGGGATTGTCTTTCAGGCAGAAGCGCCAGGGCAAGGACATGCTTTTCCTGATACCGATGCGCGTCGTGACGATAATATCTCTTCCCGAAGGTGTGGGTGCGTCGTACATGCCGACGACTGTGCCGTCGAGAGCGAGCCCGTTCTCTCGCCTCCCGATTCCGAAGGCCTGGCAGCACTTGGCCGGGCCATTGGTCAGATCGATATCGCGCACAGAACGGCCTCTCATCGATCTCATGTGGTCAAGCCCTTCCAACGGCTCGATGGCGCGTATCAGGACGGCGGCGCCGATTCCTTCCTCTTCCGTCACCACATTCATGCAGTGATGCATCCCATAAATGAAGTACACGTAGAGAACACCACCGGTCTGGTACATCACGGAATTGCGCGGCGTACGACCCTTGAATGAGTGCGCAGCCTCGTCTCCGCATTCATGATACGCCTCCACCTCGACGATGCGGCCGGAAAGTACCCTCTCCCCCATGCGACGTACCAAGATCTTCCCCAGCAACTCACGCGCCACCGCCAACGTCGGGCGCAGATAGAAATCACTGCCAAGAAGTTCGCTCATGAGAACACTGTCACGGGTGCATAGCAGAGGGCCGAGCCGGGAGCGGGAGGTGGAGCATTTCCACGACGAACGGATGCAAAATACAGGAAGACATCGAACAGGTACGTGAAGTAGTCCTCAGACACGATGTGCGAGTGATCACAGGTGCTGGACGCGGACTATACCGCGGGTCTGTGGAAAACCGTGCAATGTGCAGCACTTCTTCTCATCGGATACATGAGACTCTTCGACGGTCCCGAAACGAAATGCTGAAATCCAACTCTGGGAGGAGCGTAGACATTTCATTTCCCCTCCAGAAGCATCCGTATATCGGCCACATCCTGATCGCTGAGCTTGTCACGGGAGAAAAAGGGCATGCCGCCATAGCCGGCACGGACATTGCGTGTGACGTTGCGCCGGAGCATGCGCATGGCCGGAGCGTAGCCATCGACGTGACAGCCGGCGCAAGCGCGCTTGAACAATGCCTCGCCGCGCTGCGCGTTGCCACGTATGCCCTCAAGTTTTGCGATTTCCGTCTTGAGTTGCTCGCGACTCAAGCTGGTATCGCCCGGCCAGGTCAGTGCATCCCATGGCAGGAGCATCGCTTCCTCACCGGTGGATATGTATTCGTAAAACGCCATGAGCGCTTCGGCTTCAGATTGCGTAATAGCGTTCGCCGGAGAGGAGCCGCGGCCCTGATACAGATGCGCGCATTTCGCCGCACCCGCCGCCGTAGCAAGGAGAGCCTCGCCCGAGAATTCGCCGTTCCAGGTCCGGGCGCGACGATGCGCACCAAGGATGCTGCTGCCGGGACGGATGGTCTCCTCGTCGGTCAGAGTTTCATCGAAATCCGCATGACAATCGGCACAGGCAACGTTTTCCTCTCCGAATTCGCGATCGCGGAATATTGTCTGGCCCCGCTCGGCAAGCTCTTCGATAGCGGAAAAATCCGTCGTCTCGCCGTTGTTCCGGCCGGGTTTCTCATCACCTCCGCAGGCGCAAAGGAGAATCACACTGAAAAGATAGAGGGAAAGTCGCATGGGATCGGGAGTTCCACAGTGAACTGAACGAGTTAACGGAAGGGATTTATGAAAAAAACAGGCTGTTCTCTCTCACCCGGTGCGCGTTTGCGCACCGCAGCGATGGACATGTCGCTTTCTGCGCGGCGGTCATTCATCTTCATAGCCTTTGGGTTCCCACAGCTCGCCCTCGCAGGGGATATCGTCCTCACTGACATGCTCGTCGAGCTTGAGGCAAAGCACACTGCCCTTTTCAAAATGTCTGCATGTGGAGCACAGCGTTCCCGACACCACGTCGGAGGTATCCTGCTTGTAGAGCTGGTACTGAATGGTGATGGGATGTATTACCACGGCATAGATGCTGATCAATGTCACGCCCCACCACACTCCGTAGTCGAGCCAGGGCGCATATTCGTTGAGGAGCCAGGCACCGAAAATGACGGCTGCGGCGCGAAAAATCGCCCAGCTTACAATGCTGCCCAGAGTGTTGCGGTACATCCGTTTTCTGCGCTGTTGTGCTTGCATCTGTCCTTTCTGTGCAGTGCCGCCGGATTGCACGACAACACCGAAACGCATAAGTTGAAGGTTCGTACCCGGTAAAATGCCAAATATCAGCCGGAAATTCAACTGCGTTGAAGCTCTTCAGTAAAAATAACACCCTCACGCCACGACCGCTCTGGGAATTTGATGCGGGAACCGTACTCTGGAGAATAAAGCCCGATAACGCCGGGCACTTTCTTGGGGAAGCACGCGATCCCGAAGCCCGCATCTGTACATTTTTCTGCATCGACGAACACACCGGAGCTCCGCTCTGGCAGGGTTTGCGTTTCGAGGAGAGCTGGTGGATCGGCATCGAGGATGCCATTGACGGACGGATCTTCTTTCACGGTTTCGGCAAACCGGATATGCCGCAACATCTCGGCATCATCGCTTGCAGTATCGACACGGCTGAGGTCCTGTGGCGCGAAACGGAACTGGCGTTTCTTTTTTACCACGAGGGACATGTGTACGCCGCGGAGCAGCGTTTCGACACCCTGCACTTCCATCAGTTGGACGCGGCAACGGGGGCGCGGGTCCGGGATCTCGGAGACGACCCCGCCCCGCTCAATCGATTGCGAGCGCAGCTGAACGAGGAAGAATGGTTCAGCGGTTATGCCTATCCTGAACAGTTCACACCGGGCCACACGGAATGGCAGCAGGTGCTGGATCGCACGCAGGCTCTTTTCGACACCGCAGCGATCGTTGGGACTGTGGACATCCTCGATCGCGGAGATGTGCGCTATGTCGCCTGGCATGAAAAGCTGACCGCCGGCGGACTCGCCCAACGTTTCGCGGTTCTCGATGCCGACGGCCGCCAGCTCATGCGCGATACGATACTGGACTATGCCGATGCCCCGGGAATGGATTCCTTTTTCGTCAAAGACCATCAATTACTGTATGTACGCAACCGGAGCGTGCTTGTCGCGCACCCGGTGGCCGGGAGGGGCAAATGACCATTATCAACGATTCGCTGAACATCGACACGCATGGCGGCTGCGACATGGTGGACATCACCGATCAACTCACGCGCATGCTTCAGCGATATAAGCTCAAGAACGGTCAGGTCCTGGTGTTCGTCCCCGGATCCACCGCAGGAGTGACGACCATCGAGTATGAGCCGGGGCTTAAAAAGGATTTTTCCGTGTTTATGGAGCGCATTATCCCGAAGAACGCGCAATACTACCACGAAGAAACCTGGAATGACGGAAATGGCCATTCGCATATTCGTGCGTCACTGCTCGGTCCGAGTCTCGTGATACCCATCGGCCAGGGACGTCTGCTGCTCGGCACCTGGCAACAGGTCGTCGTAGTGGATTTCGACAACCGGCCTCGTTCGCGCGATCTTGTCGTGCAATTCAGCGGGGAATAGTGCGCGGGGCGGAACATACAGTGCTTTCAGCGACAGAGCAATCGTTGTTGCGGTGGATTCTCCCCGCACACCGTCCGGCCTACGCCGCCTTACTCCGGCGCCTCGAGGGCATGTCCTGTGCCGGAAATCCTTTGGACGAGGAACTCATTTTTTCTGACGGGGCCACGCCGGACGACCGCGATGGGACGCTTGAGCCCGTATCCGCGATAGGCGTGCTGCGCTTTCCCTCGAAACGCGTTACCATGACCGTTCACGACGAGAACGAAGGAAGCATCACTCTGCGTATCTGCCCCCGCGTGCCTGACAACGGAGCAGCGGAAACAGCACGTTGGAGTCTGTCATACTGGTCGCCCGGCGACCCGGGCCCGGAGCGAGGATCGGAGGTGCGATGCATCGAGATACAGGCATCACCTTACGTGTTCGCGCTCTGTCCCGCTGAGCAACGGCTCTGGTTGCATGATACCTCTTCCGAATTCAACCGTCTGCTCCCCATGACAGCCGTGTACAACCATCTGATGCGGAATTGCGGGATTCGCGATCCCGAACGTATTCTGGCGCCAGAGCGTCTGTTTTCCGATCATGCTCTTTTCAGCGATATTGATATCATTCACGCCCTCCTCCGCTACGGGGCGCATTCCGGTCGTTTCACGATTCCCGAAGCGGCAGTGGCGGATCGCGAGAAGAATACCATTTTTCAACGACTCCTGAATTCTTTCAAACGGCATGGCTGACGAACAGATCATAGAACACGGGCGCGAGGTCATCGGAATCGAAGCCGAAGCCCTGCGCGACATTGTGGACCGCATCGATTCTCGTTTCGCGGATGCGGTGAATCTCATCTTCGAGAGCCGCGGCAGACTCATCGTCAGCGGTATCGGGAAGAGCGGTATCATCGCACGAAAAATCGTCGCGACCATGAATTCCACCGGCACTCCCGCGATTTATCTGCACCCTGCCGACGCCATTCACGGCGACCTCGGTATGGTGCGCGGCGAGGATGTGGTGCTGCTCATTTCGAAAAGCGGCAACACCGATGAACTCAAGCACATCCTGCCCATTTTCCGTCGCATCGGTGTGAAACTCATCTCCATTCTCGGAGCCGTGCACTCGTCTCTGGGCGAAGTGTCGGATATCATCCTCGACGCCAGCGTGCGTGAGGAGGCCTGCCCGCACAATCTTGCGCCCACGGCGTCGACAACCGCCGCGCTCGCCATGGGCGATGCACTCGCTGTCGCGCTCCTGAAAAAGCGGGACTTCACTGTGGAGGATTTCGCGCTCTTCCATCCGGGCGGCAGTCTTGGAAAACGCCTGCTGCTGCAGGTGGATCAGATCATGACCAAGGGCGAGCGCGTCCCGGTCGTCCATCAGGCCGTCCCCTTGAAGGACTCCATTCTTGAAATCACATCCAAGCGCCTCGGCGCCACCTGCGTCGTCAATGACGAGGGCATTCTCGTCGGTGTCATCACCGACGGCGACCTCCGTCGTCTGCTGGAACGCGACACTGACATGAAGAATCTGCTGGCGGTGGATGTGATGAACACCCGGCCGAAAGCGGTGAGCAGCAATATTCTCGCCTCAACAGCGCTGGAGCTGATGGAGAAGCACAAAATCACGCAGTTGATCGTGATTGACGATCAACGACATCCCGTCGGGATTATTCACCTGCACGACCTCGTGCAGTTGGGATTGGGGTAAGAGACACGCTATGCGTAAACCATTTCGGGAACGGTTGGCCTCCGGAGCCGTGCTCTTCGACGGTGGCATGGGCACGGAACTGTATCGGCGGGGTGTGTTCATCAACAAGTGCTATGATGAGCTGAACCTCAGCAATCCCTCCCTCGTCGAACAGGTGCATCGCGATTACAAAGCGGCAGGCGCCGAGGTGCTGGAAACCAACACCTATGGGGCCAATCCCCACAAACTGCAAGCCCACGGTCTGCTCGACAAGCTCAATGCCATCAATCTCGCCGGCGCGACCATCGCCCGGAACGTTGCAGGAGACGATGCGTACGTTGCCGCATCCGTCGGACCACTCGGCGCGCAGATGGAGCCGCTGGGTCCGCTGTCCCGCGAAGAGGTTCGCGAAATGTTCATGCTGCAACTTCGACCGTTGATCGAAGGCGGCGTGGACCTGGTGATCCTCGAAACCTTCGTCTACCCGGAGGAACTCGAACAGGCCATTCTCGCAGTGCGCGCGTTATGCGATCTCCCGGTCATCGCACAGATGACCATCAACGACGACGCAACTTCGCTGACCGGCGCAAGTCCGGAGATCATGATCCGCGAAATCGAGGCCATGAAACCGGATGTGCTCGGCGTGAACTGCACCGTCGGTCCCAGCGTCATGCTGCAATGGCTGGAGCAGGTGCGGCCGTTGACGGATTTGCCCATTTCCGTCATGCCCAACGCCGGCAAACCACGCAATATCGACGGACGCAACATCTACCTGACCTCGCCGGAGTACATGGGCACCTATGCGCGGCGTTATCTGCAATCCGGTTCGAATATCATCGGCGGTTGCTGCGGGACGGGTCCCGAGCACATCCGTGCGATGCGGAATGCGCTGTCGGCGCATGATTCCAAGGCCGAGCAACCCGCTGTCCATGTGCGCGAATTCGAGAAACCCGCAGATGTCGAGGTTATTCCGCTGCCGGATAAATCGCGACTCGCCCGCCGGCTCTCCGATGGACATTTTGTTACTCTGGTCGAGCTCGTCGCACCTCGGGGAATCTCCGCCAGGACGGAGTTGGATAAAGCCAAACGTCTCTACTATAGCGGTATTGACGCCATCAACATTCCGGACGGACCGCGCGCGAGTGCGCGCATGTCGGCCATGGCGCTGGCGGCAACGATTCAACGGGAAATCGGCGTCGAACCTGTGCTCCACTACGCCTGCCGGGACCGCAACGTCATCGGAATACAGTCCGACTTGCTCGGAGCATACGCCCTTGGTGTGCGAAACATACTCGCGGTCACGGGTGATCCTCCCAAGCTGGGGAATTATCCCGACGCGACGGCCGTGTTCGATGTTGACGCCATTGGACTGGTGAATATCATCAACCGCCTGAACCACGGCCTCGACATCGCCGGTAATCCGATCGGTCCACCCGCGGGCATGCACATCGGGGTTGCAGCCAATCCCGGTGCGCTGGATCTCGATCACGAACTGCGGCGACTGGACTGGAAAGTGGAGGCGGGAGCGGAGTTCATCGTCACACAACCCGTCTTCGATCTCGATGTATTCTGGCATTTTCTCAAACGGATTGCGCACATCCATATTCCGCTGATCGCAGGCCTCTGGCCCTTGGCGTCGTTGCGCAACGCCGAGTTCATGAGCAACGAAGTTCCCGGCTGCAGCGTGCCCGAAGCGATCATGGAGCGCATGCGCCGCTTCGCCGATTCAAAGGAAGCCGGTCGTGCCGAGGGCATCGCCATCGCTCGCGAAACGCTCGCCGAAATGCGGGGCAGCATAGCCGGCATCCAGATCTCCGCACCATTCGGAAGAGTGGAAACAGTGATGGAAGTCCTGGAAAATTGAAGTTTGACGATTATACTTATTCCGTGCGGACAATCGGACGTTCGTACCAGGTGAAAAGGTGAAAAGGTAAGATGCTCTCCGTTATACACTCTTACCTCTTCACCTTTTCACGCCCCCCCCTTCACCCTTTACCTTTTCACCTTTTTCCCTTTTTACCTTTTCACGACCTCTTCACTCTTCACTCAAAGCCGCTGCCGGGGCTGTTCCGCAAAATCCAGTAGGCGATGATCAGAAACGCGAGAGCCCAGGTGAGTGGTGCAGGGATTTCGAAGCGGCGAGTGGGTACGTCAAAACAACGCTGCAGATACCACACGACGAATGCTGCGAGGGTCAGCGGCAGCAGAAGCAGACTCAGCACGTTGTGATGAAGTGCGGCGGCGATATCTCCATGCAGCAGGGCATGTGCGGCGCGCTGCAGGCCGCAACCCGGACATTTCGTTCCGGTCGCTTCATACCACGGACAGGGTATGGTCCAGCCCGCCGCGATGGGATCGAGCACGAAGGCCCACAGCGCGACCGCAACGGCAGCAATCAGAGGGAGAACAATTTTACAGGAATTCACTGGAGGCATGGGATGCGGGACGTCGGAGCCGGTGGTCCCGCAGTGCTGCGGGACCACGCTCCGGTATGAGGATCAACCCTCGTATTCGGCGTCACCGAACGCGAGAATGGGTATGAAGACAATGGGCAGAAGTATCAGGCCGACGGCGAAGCCGGTGGACTTACCGAACACCTTGGCGAGTTCGATATTCACCAGAATCGCTATTACGATGTTCACGCAGGGAATGAGCATCAGAATGAACCACCACACCGGTTTGCCGACGATTTCCAACAGCACGATGATGTTGTATATCGGCACGATTGCCGCCCAGCCGGGCTTGTCCGCCTTGGTGAATACTTTCCAGTACGAAACGATAATGAGTACGATGAGGGCAAGATACACGACGATCATGATACCCATGCTCGCGAATAAACCGGTGTCGGAATATTCCATATGACCTCCGAATGATGTGTGAATACCTCAACACTCCCGAAGTGCTCTTGTGCATGCGGGGAGAGTTGCCTATGAACAGATTACCGAGGTCAAAATACGGCGAGAGGTCGCGTGGAGCAAATACCCGCGACAACGCGAACGGGATGCGCATGCAGTTCCTGACGGAGTGCGTGATCACGTCGCTCCGTCACCAATTTTCGATGCATGGCGGAGTACAAGTGGGCGATTCATGTATCGCCCACTTTTTTCGTCCGACGCACACCGCGGCTCAGCCCCGCTACCCCATCGGCTTCACCGGTATGCAGATGTCCACGATGTGCTTGTGTTCGGGATGCTGCGCTGGATCGTTGCGGTAGATCTCGAAGCTGGGCCCGTCGGCGGGTTCGTACCCGCTGTCCGGCAACCATGCGCCGCAGAGTCCGTCCCACGCCTCGCCGTATTGCGAAGGCAGGATTTCGAAACGAGCGAAAGCGTAGCTTCCCGCGGGAATGGTCAGCGAGCCGATATCTCCATCCACGGCTGTCCCCGCCGGAACGGTGAGGCACACGCTGGTACGAAGCTTTTCCGGCGCGGTAATGTTCGGATCGTCGTGATAAATGGTGATGAACTCCGCACCATCGCGAATGAGTCCGCGTGGCCCGGCCCACTGGCAAAGACGCGCGAACAGTTTTCCGAACAGCTGTTCGTCGCCTGCGTAGGGCCCGATGTGGCGAACGTAGGCTACCGGCGTATCGGCGAGATCTTTCACGGTGACGGAGGAGGGTGAGACGTGCGACATGGGTAATCTCCTGTGTGATAAAAGGTCAGGAGAAAAATAGCCCTCACGGCCGGCGTAATCTTCGCCGATCTTGCTGAAACTGTTGCCCATCTTGCTTTTCGTACCGCTGTCCGCGTCGCCCGTCCGGAATCCCGCAGTACGCCATGCGCTCGCGCTCATGCCGGTATGGTCGCGGAATGCTCTTGCGAAGGTCTGCGACGATGCAAAGCCGCTGTCGAGTGCGATGTCGGTGATACTGCGATCAGGATGCGCCACAAGGCGCTGCATTGCCCGTTCGATGCGCACGCGCGTAATGAAACGATTGAGTGTTTCACCGACCATGGCAGCAAACACCCGGTGAAAATGATAGGAGGAAAAATGCGCGACGTCGGCGAGACGTTCCAAGGTCAGGGATTCCTGTAAATGCTGCTCGATGTAATCGAGAACCCGGTTGATGCGCGCAACATACGTGCGTCGTGTCGCACTGCCGACAAGCGGGAGTCTGTGCGGGGCCCGGTCACTCATAACGGATCAGTGTCGCGCGCAAATGCAGCCAGCGCGGCCTGTAGGAGAGTTCGCGAATGGTGGTGGACGTGGTGGACTCTCCAGCGCTGCGCTCGATCTGCTTGGTGCGCGTCGCCGCAGGCTGTGTTTCCCCAGCGCGTGAGCCGGATTGAAGCGTGTCGGAAGGTTGTTCCACTCTGCGGGATCGCTCCGCGGAGCGTTGTCTTTCCGTCGCAGCGTTCTTCACGGAATCCGTCACGGATACCGAGGTGCTCTTTGCGTCGTCGCGCTTCTTTTCCACGATTTGCGTTTCATGCACCGGCTCGCCCTCGATGATGTCGAGCCCCTCGATAATCACCGCGTGAGCGCCGCGCTCTGCCGCGTACTTCAACACATACTCCTGTATCCTGTCGGCACGGTACTCGAAGGCCGCCTCCGCCTGGAGACGTCCCATAACGCGATGCGCCCGGGGGATGGGATCTTCGGCGAGAAACAGGTCAACCTTTTCCGTCGCCTCATAGCTGTGACCGACATACTGCACCAAGGGCGGCGTGGAGCATGCCGCCACGGACAGCGCTGCAAGAAGGAAAGGCAGCAACCGCCGGGGGGGAGTCGGCCGAATGTGATATTCCGTCATACTTCGCACCTCTTATTGATTCTGTCAAGCATGGGCTTCCCGCGGGAACAACCGCGAACGAATGCATTGCGCGGAATCCGCGCCAGGCCGTCCCTCCCGCGAACATCAATGATCGCAACAATCCTCGCCCTGGCGCATCGCACGGGCCCAATCGGGTCGGACGCTTTTCCACTGCGCCGCGGTGAGCCTCATCTCCAACGCCTTCATGGTTTTTCTTCCGATACGGCGCTCCAGGGGCGCGGCATCCGTGCGCACAAAGCCCGCCCTGTCGTAGCACGCGATGGCCGCGGCATTGTCTTCAAACACGCGAAGCGTCACCTCACGCAATTCCACGATATCGAAAGCGGCGGTGCACAACAGCGCAACCAGCTCGTGACCGAAACCCGCACCTCGAAACATGGGCGCGAGCAGAACGCGGGCCAGCCGTCCGCTTCGAGCCGTATGATCGATATCGAGTATCTCCCCGTGCCCTGCAAGCATACCGACATCGCGACTGGACACACTGTACAAACGTCTGTCGCTCTTCGGATCATCGGGATCGGATGATGCGACGAGCTGCTCCGCCGTGAGCGGCAGTGTGAGTCCCTCACCGCCGAACGCGAGGAGCGTTCGTTTGTCGGGGACCCAATCCGCGAGCAGTTCGGCATGCGTGGCTTCGAAGGGATAGAGAAACAGATGCGGGCTGACGATTATTTTCATGGAGTCTCCGGGATGGCTGTCACGAAAGAAGGAGATCTCCGGCGATTCTTCGAGCGAAGTATCGCGGAGCTATGCGTGTTAATGTACGGAATTTCTCCGGAATGCCCCTCGCGTCCCCTTCCGCTGAAAAGAAAAATCCCGGGCTAGCGCCTCCCCCGCGGGCATCGTGCGGCCTCAACCGGCCAAGGTCAGCCACAGCACACCGAGGAAGAGAGTCAGGATGGTCACGGGCAGTCCGCTGCGGATATAGGTCAGAAATCCGATACGCACACCCCGCCGTGCCGCGCCTTCGGCAACAATCAAATTGGCGACGGAACCAAGAAGCGTGAGATTTCCGGCGAACGTCGTCGCCATTGCCATACCGAGCCACAGGATGTGCGCGTCCGCGGCTTCGGAAATCATGGGTGAGAGCAGGAGCACAGCCGGTACGTTCGAGACGATATTGCTCAGCAACACCGACACGGCCACCAGACCCGGCAGCGTGTGCAACTGCATTCCGTGCGCAGCGTCCCGCAGGTGCAGCCCCGCCGCGCCCGTAGGCAGCACCGATGTGACGATGAATAAACCGGCGAAAAATACCAGCAGCGACCAGTCCAGTTCCCAAAACACCCTCTCGGGCTTGAGCCGCCTCGTGACCAGTAACAGGGATGCCGCGCCGAGTGCCGCAACCGCGACCGACATGCCGGAAACAAAGCCCGCTAGCAGCAACGCAAGCGCGACCATGCTCTTCCGGAACAGCGGCTTGTATATCCTCGCGCGGAGCGGCATCACCGTCGGAAGTTGTGCCGCGGAAAACTCTCCGCGACAGGTCAGGAGCAGCACACCCCAGACAAGGAATAACCCGCCCAGCGCCGGCGGACCCAGCATCGTCACGAAATCCAGAAACGAAATACCGGATGCAATGCCGATGATCATGTTCTGTGGATTACCCACGATGGTCGCGGCGGAGCCTACATTGGCCGCCATCATCAGTCCAAGCAGATACGGTACGGGCTTTCGTCGCAACGCGAGCAGCACCTCCAGGACAACAGGCGTGAACATCAGCACAATGGTGTCGTTCAGAAACAACGCGGACAAGCTGCCCGACGAGAGCACCACGAGCAGCAGCAATTGCCTCGGGGTGCGCGCTACAGCCAACACCTTCGACGCCAGCAGACTGAAAAAACCGGCCAGCCGCAGATTGACGTTGATGACCATCATGGCGAACAGCAATGCGATCGTGTCAAAATCGATGGCATGTATTGCGTCATGAAACGACATTCCGCCCGTCAGCACAATTGCCACAGCGCCCACCAGCGCGATGGTGGCGCGATTCATGCGCAACACCGGAAAACGTCCGGCCGCGATGCCGACGAGCGTCAGCGCCGCGATGGCAATGGGCAGTATGTCCATGAAATATTCGCTGTTCAGAGCAAACTCCGGGCCGATGCTGGCGCGACACAGTAGCGCACCAATGGCAACCTAGCACAGGCTCACGCAATTTACCAGCGGGAGGGAAACGAAAATATGGAAAGGGACAGGTCGGGCCGGATTTTTCCGTTGAGGTCGTTCAGCAGCTTCAGTGCGTCGAACCGCTTTGCGGAAAATCGGCTCGATGCCGCACCACGAACATCCGCAACTCGCTGTCGTCGTCGGATTCGAAACCGAGCTTCTCGCACAAGGCTTCGCGATGCCGGTGTAAATCCCTGTAGTTGATGCCGAGATAGCGGGCAATCTGATGTGCCGATTGCTGTTCCGCCATCAGTCCCAGAATGTCGCGTTCGAGTTCGGTCAGGTGTTCGAGCTTTTCCGGTGCGATCTTCCCAAAGCCGTTGCAGGCATTGCAGGTGCCGAGCAACGGACAAATGTACCTGCGTCCGGAGAGCACCGTGCGCACAGCCCGGACTATGTGCGCAGGATTGTCGTCGGAAAACATGAGCGAATCCGCCAGTGCCTGCAAATCCTCGCTCAAGCGCTCTCTCGTTCCCGGCGGCAGAAGCAGTATGACTTTCGTATCGAGCTTCGCTTCCCGGATCATCTCGGCCAATTCTCGTCCGCTGATCACCGGCAGATGATCTTCGATCAGCGCGACATCGGGTCGCAACGCTTCGATGAGTCCCAGAGCCGTTTCACCATCCATGCTGTCGCCGACGATACGGAGATCGGGCTGCCCGCTCATCCGCTGTTCCATGGAGCTGCGCAGCATGGGTTGCTGTATGGCCAGAAAAACGCCTTTCTTGTCTATGCTCATGATACACTTGGGGTCTTGACGCTGCAACGGTATGTGGCAGCGTGAGTGATATACTCCATCATCCGCATTCGTTGATACGGAGAGAAGCAGACAGAATGTCCAGTTATAGAGACAACGAAAAGTACGAAAGCATTTCGGATATGTCAAGTCCTATATTTTTCCCTTGAGCGGAAAGGTCCCGCAACGGAACGGATGATTGCCACCACGGAGGCTTCGTGTGTCTGACAGCGATACACAGGCGTGTCACACGGAGTACGGCGTGACGACAGGTACCGGGGTCGGAAACATGCGTTGAGATGGATCTGCTCCCTGATCCCGAAGATAGCACCGATGTATTGGCGATGGCAACTCTTGCTGTTACGCTCCATCCCTACAAAATTGCCCGGCGGCGGTATCGAGAAACGCATGAAGCGCCGCCTCCACCAACGCTTCGTGCTTCGGCTGCACAGGAAACGGCATGATGTGCGAATACGGATACGCGAAGTCGAGCACATGCGTCACGATTCCGGGGCGGCCGTGTTCACCGTCCAGCACCGCAAGGGTGTCAAGCGGTGTGATCACCGTATCACCCTCGAGCACCACGGCGATCAGGCGATCGCGCAGCGCCTCCAACGCGGTTTCCCTTTCCGCACGACTGCCCTCGAAGGTGCTCATGAGCCGGAACGCCCTGCCGAGCGCATGTGCATCGGAAAGGAAGTGATCGAGACGCGCGTCCTTCATACGGTGTCCCGGTAGATCCGGGCCGTAAAATCGCAGGAGCGCTTCCCATGCGGCACCGTCGAGTATCGCCCGGTCCACGAGATGCATGCGGTCCAGTGTCGTCCCTCCGCAAAACAGGACAGCGCGGGCATCCCGAAACAGCGGGGACGCATCCGCCATGAGCAGCAATTGCGACAAAAATGCGCCGATGGAGTAGCCGAAAAAATCCACCGTCGTGCCCTCTCCAAACAGCGAATGTCTTCCCGATCGCAGCAACCCGGCCAGCGCGGTCACATCCATACACGACTGCATCGCCGCCCAGAACAGCCTCGACGGTTGCGCGTGCAGACGCGTACTGATAGCCGCATTGCTGAAGCTGGAAGCGGTGAGACCGGGAGTGCGCTCCATCCGTTCGAGCGACACATCGCGCATCGCCCGCGGCACGCACCATCCAGCGCCGGCGCGCTGCATATGCAGCGCCAATGGGAAAAGTATCACCGGACGCGAGCAGCGGCGCGCCAATCCCAGCGCCCAGGGCAGGCATTTCTCCCAATGCTGTTCGTTCAGTCCATGCAGCAAGAGTATCGCGTTGTTGAAGCGGGGCACGCCTGCCGGAGCAAGAATGTGATAGATGAAGTCGCGGTTTTCCCCTATGCGTGCATCCGCAATCGCGAGCGCTTCGTTACTACCCGAAACACTGGCGGAGACCTCCGAAACCGCCTCCGCCACAAAGCAAAGGTCGTGCTCTGCACAACGATAGGAAGCATGGCCCGGGAGCAGGTCGGCTGCGTTCGAAGTACAGCGCCATTGCGTGAGCCGATACGGCATCCCCTCGATCGGCTGCATGTCACGTTGAGCGGCCCACGCCGCCCGCAGCGCCGCATAGTCGGAGAGATAGGACATGGTATGGGATGCAGGTATCGCTCAACCCATGAGCGACAAACCCACCGCGAAAAAGATGAGAATGATCACGATGTACAGGGGGAGCACGATAATCAGCTGTGCGACGATGCTGTGGCCGAGCACCGCGAACGCCCGCGTCAGAAAGCTGCCGCTCAGCAACTTCGTATCCGGCAGCGCCGGCATGGCGTCCTGTCGCTGCCTGATATCGCGAAGCAGCCGCTCGATACCGTCTATGCGCTGCTCGAATTCGTTGAGCTTCTCTTGGACCTCGGGTGTATCCATGCTGTCCTCATGAGTGAATGGGCATATACGGAGCAAGATATCACCATGCGCGACGCGGCGCAATGGCTCGGACAGGTGAAAAGGGAAAAGGCGAAAAGGAAAAAAGGTGAAAAGGTAAGAGACTGTTACCTTTTCACCTTTTCACCATTTTACCTTTTCACCATTTCACCTTTTCACCATTTCACCTTCACGATCCCACCCGGCGAACCAAAAACCTCCATCAGCTGTTATAAAAGATCATGACGTCCCCGCTCGTATCCATCATTCTCGCAACCTGGAACAGGGCTCCGCTGCTGCGGCGGGCCATCGCATCGGTGCGGGCGCAGCGCTGGAAGCACTGGGAGTTGATTATTGTGGACGACGGCAGCACCGATGGCACACAGGACCTGCTCGCGGAAGTATGTCGGAGTGATACGCGGATAAAAATATTCCGCCACGCCAACGCCGGTCCCGCCCGCAGCCGCAACGAGGGAATGCGGCATGCACGCGGCGACATTGTGACCTTCCTCGACTCCGACGACGAGTATCTGCCGGAGCATCTGTATTCCCGGATGCACTTGTTTCAACATGATCGGGACCTCCCATTCGTGCATGGCGGGATTCTCGTCTCGTGCGATCCCTCGCTCGCCTTCGTTCCCGATCTCGATGACACCTCGCGCCTCATCCCGTTGCGGGATTGCGCCGTGGGCGGCACCTTCTTCGCGCGCCGTGGCGTCATCGAGTCCGTCGGCGGCTGGCACGAAGGTTACGGCGAGGATGCCGATCTGCTGCGTCGCATATCACTGCGGTACCGCCTCCTCCGCGTGGACACGCCGACCTACCTCTACCACCGCGAGACCGCCGACAGCAGATGCACGCAGGCGGGGGAGGGTGCGTGAGCAGGACGCACTGCCGCAGGATGATTTTTCGTGAAACTGATGAGATGCCGCACGGGACCGGAACCCCAGGTCCTTGACGCATTTTCCCCTTTGAATGTCCCCTCCCGTTTCGTAATCTGAAACGATTATTCACGCTCTGGAAGGTGAGCATGTCGCGTCGGCCCGTGTCCGCAAATTTTAAAATTGTCATCGTCGCACTCGCCGTCATCATCGTGCTCGGCGTGCTGCTGTACACGCAGTCCATCGTCGAGAAATTGCAGGAGCGCGAACGCACCAGCGCGGGGCTGTACACCAAGGCTTTCGAGTACATCGCCAGCGACGCCTCGCAGTCGGGAGATTATACCTTCGCTTTCGACATGATTCGCGCCATTGACTTCCCCATCCTGCTCACCAATGCGGACAAGGAGCCGCTCAGCAGCCAGAATATCGACATAGATTCCACGTTCACCGAAGAAGAGCGCATCGCCTTCCTCACCGCCGAGCGCGACCGCATGGCGGCCATCAATCCCCCCATCGTGGTCAAGCACCGCGATTCGCTCATCCTGAATTATGTCTATTTCGACGAATCCGAACTTGTCCACGATCTGCGCATGCTGCCCTACGTGGAAATCCTGGTCGGAGGCATGTTCATCCTCATCGGCTATATCGGCTTCAGCTACATCAAGCGCAGCGAACAGGCCAATATCTGGGTCGGCATGTCCAAGGAAACCGCCCATCAGCTCGGTACGCCGCTCTCCAGTCTCATGGGCTGGCTCGAGCTGCTGCGCGGACAGGCGGACGATCCCGAAGCGACGCGCAACACCCTTGATGAAATGGAGAACGACGTCAGCCGCCTCAACCGCATTGCGTTGCGCTTTTCGAAAATCGGGTCGCGTCCCCAACTCGATGAACAGAACTTGATGGATACCATACGGAAATCGGCCGACTACTTCCGGAAACGTACGCCGCAGCTCGGCAAGCGCGTCGCCATTGTCGTGCCGGAAGACGCGCATATTAGCGCGCGTTACAACGCCGAACTGATGGAATGGGTGTTTGAAAATCTGATGAAAAACGCCCTGGACGCGATGGAGAGCAATGAAGGGAAAATTGAATTCCACTTGTCCGAAACGTCACGCCATGTCGTCATCGATGTGCATGACACGGGTAAGGGCATCGAAGCGAGAAAGAAGAAAGACATTTTCCGTCCGGGGTACAGCACGAAAAAACGCGGCTGGGGGCTGGGCCTGAGTCTGTCGCGGCGCATCGTGCAGGATTATCATCGCGGACGTCTGTTCGTACATGAAAGCGCGCCGGGCAAAGGTACCACGTTCCGCATTACATTACCGAAACGGACCTGACAGCGGCAAGCGACACACGTCACCCTGCTGGTACGGCCCTGCGCGCGGGGCTCCATCCTTGCCCGCCAACGCCGCATGCCGCGAAGCATGCTCAAAACATCTGCAACTGCCGCGCGATGAAGAGCAAAGCGCCCGCCAGCGTCATGATCAGAATCTGTACAATTTTCCATCTATAGCTGGTATGTTCCTCTTCCTGAAGATGTTCGTCTGTTGTCATGGCCTGCTCCTTTCTCATCAAATTGTCTCGGCGAACATATCAAGGGGGTACGCTCGCCGTCACCATTTTGTTTCGGACAGCGGAGCTGCCGTTTTCACGGAGCGGAGCTACCGCAGCATGCATCGTCCCGACGCGTCGATGTACCTACGCAACGGAGGTAGCAACGCCGACGCCACCGCTGCTCCGAAAAGCTGTCGCTATGCGCTCCGCGCTACGCGCAACGCTCTCCTCTCTCCGCCGGGTCACGCGCTTGGGGTTTGACTTCCTCGCCTGAATTGCGTTCTTTGGAGGCAAAGCACATACCGAGGAGATATCATGGAAGACCTTCGTCAGAAACTCGCCGCCGCCCGGGGTGAGACCCCCGCCGAGATTGTGTTCAGAAATGCGACCATCGTCAACGTCCTGAGCGGCGAGTACCACGGCGGCGACGTGGCCGTGAGCGGTGGGACCATCGTCGGCATCGGCAGCTACGATGGCCTCGAAATCGTGGACCTCGCCGGCAAATATCTGCTGCCCGGCTTCATAGACGGGCATATTCACATCGAGAGCAGCATGCTCACGGTGGATCAGTTCGCGCGCGCGGTAGTGCCGCGCGGTACAGCCGGCTGCGTGGTGGATCCGCACGAATTCGCCAATGTGCTTGGCGTGGCGGGCATCGAGTACGTGCTCTATTACGGACAAGCCGTGCCGCTGGAGCTGTTCGTGATGATCTCTTCCTGTGTGCCGGCCACGCATCTTGAAACTGCCGGCGCGCGCATCACACCCGCGCACATCCGCACATACACGAGCCACGAACGCTCGCCCGGTGTCGCGGAAATGATGAATTTCCCGGGGGTCTATCTCGGCATGGACGCCGAATTGGAGAAAATCGCAGCTGCGCGCGGCAAGACCGTCGACGGGCATGCACCCGGTCTGCATGGTGCGCCGCTCAATGCCTACATTCTTGCCGGCGTCGAAAGCGACCATGAATGCACCACGCTGGACGAAGCCAGAGAGAAGCTGCGCCGCGGCATGCACATCCTCCTCCGCGAAGGCACCGCTGAACGTAACCTGCTGGAATTGCTGCCTCTGGTCACAGCAAGCAATGCCGCAAATATGTCCTTCGCCACCGATGACAAACATCCCGCCGACCTCGAAGACGAAGGACACATAGACCATCACATCCGCGAGGCCATCCGTTTCGGTATCGATCCCATGATCGCGATACAGATGGGGAGCATCAATACGGCACGGCATTATCGGCTGAAGGGCCATGGCGCCATCGCTCCGGGGTATTGGGCGAATTTCGTTGTGTGCAACGATCTGAAGGATATACGCGCCGAACAGGTGTATCACCGCGGCGTGCTCGTCGCGCGCGACGGTGAGGCGCTGTTCACACCGGATAATCCCCCGGACATCGCGGGCATGAAGGGCACCATGCATGTCGGTCCCTTCTGGCGCGACAGCTTTATCGTTCCCACCATACCGGACGCGCGCATCCGTGTCATCGATCTCGTGCCCGGACAAATCATCACCCGGGCTTCGGTGGAGGATCCCGCCGTGGTGGACGACACGGTCGTGAGCGATACGGAGCGCGACATCCTGAAACTGGTGGTGATAGAGCGGCACAGGGCCACCGGCAACATCGGCGTGGGTTTCGTGCGGGGATTCAATCTCAAACGGGGCGCGCTGGCATCCACCGTCGCGCACGACGCGCACAACATCATCGTCGTCGGGACGAACGACCTGGACATGTACGCCGCCGCACTGGAGGTCATCCGCATGGACGGCGGGCAATGCGTGGTGGACGACGCGGCCGTTGTCGAAGCCCTGCCTCTTCCTGTTGCGGGCCTGGTATCCGACCAACCACTGCATTATGTCCGGCAAAAGGTTGACGCGCTGATCTCCGCCGCGCAGTCCCTCGGCTGTACGCTTCCCGATCCCTTCATGACGCTGTCCTTCCTCGCGCTTTCCCCCATCCCGGCCCTGAAGGTCACCGACCTCGGCCTCGTGGACGCGGAGAAATTCGAGCTGACGTCGCTGTTCGTCTGACGCAGCGCCGGGCGCGGAGAGCGGAGCGCTGAGCGCGTGAAGTCTGTTCGAAGAGAGCGTTCAGGTTTGCTGCGTGGGATTCGCTGTTGGCGGAGCTCTGAATCTCCGTTCCGATCTGCTGTAGATCGCCTTACCTCCTTCCGCGCAACCTGAATTGGAAGACCCTCTATTGTTTCGGGAAGCCGGCGCTCTGCGCTCTGCGCTCTGCGCCCCACGACGTTTTTGCCCTCCCCGCCGATTCTTCCTATTTTACGTGTTCGTCACTGCGGTACACGGAAAAAAGGCTGAATTCATGTCCACCCCTCTCATGCGGCAGTACCAGCGGATCAAGGATGAGTATCCCGATGCCATTCTGCTTTTCCGTATGGGCGATTTCTTCGAAACCTTCGAAGACGACGCCATCACCACGGCGCGGGTGCTGGGCATCACGCTGACGAAGCGTTCGAATGGCGCGGCGAGCGACGTGCCCCTGGCGGGATTTCCGCATCACGCGCTCGACGCGTATTTGCCCAAGCTCGTCAAAGCCGGGTACCGTGTCGCGGTCTGCGAGCAGCTCGAAGATCCGAAGCTCGCGAAGGGCATCGTCAAGCGCGATGTCGTGGAGGTGGTGACACCGGGGGTGGTGTTCACCGATAAGCTGCTCGATCATAAGCATTACAACTTTCTCGCCTCCATCGCCTTTCGCGACGGCAGTGCCGGTGTGGCCTTTGTGGACGCATCCACGGGAGATTTTTTCACCACGGAAATGCCGGAACACACCCTGCTCGATCAGCTCGAAACCATCGCTCCGAGCGAGGTACTGATCGCAAAGAAAGACTGGGAGCATTTTCAGGATCTCTTCGCCCGGGCCCCGCTCCGCGTGCCCGTCACGAAGCTCGACGACTGGCTGTACACCAGGGATGTAGGGTATGAACTGCTGGTGACGCATTTCAAGACGCAATCTCTCAAGGGCTTCGGCATCGAAGCGCTCCACAGCGGCGTCATTGCCGCAGGCGCGGCCCTGCACTATCTGAAGGAAACGCAGAAGGCGGCCCTCCCCCACCTCCGCGGCATCCGCCACTACCTTGTCGATGAGTACATCACCCTCGACGCGGGCACGCGGCGCAATCTCGAAATCATCACCGCCATCGGCGAAGGCGGGCAGGACGGCACGCTGATCTCCATTCTGGATAAGACCGCCACATCCATGGGCGGCCGGCTGTTCAAGTACTGGATCACGCATCCCCTCCGGCGCCTGGAGGCCATTCAACAACGCCTCGCCGCGGTCAAGGAGCTTGTGACCGTCCATGAACAACGCGACACTCTGCGGACCATTCTCGGCGAGACGGTGGATTTCGACCGCCTTATCGGACGCATCTGCACTGGTCGTGCCATTCCCCGCGAAATGGTCGCGCTGCGCAACAGTCTCCGCCGCCTCCCCGTCATCCGCGACGCAATCGGGAAGCTGGACGCACCTTATCTGCGGTCGTTGCATACACATATCGAGCCGATGGAGGATGTCGCACGCCTCATAGACGCAACCTTGGTGGACGATCCCCCGATTTCCCTCGCCGACGGCGGCGCGATTCGTCCGGGCTTCCATCCGGAACTGGACGACATCCGCGACATCGCCCTGCACGGCAAGGAATGGCTGAAAACCTATCAAGAGAAACTCCGGCAGCAAACCGGCATAGCCTCACTCAAGCTCGAGTTCAACCGCGCCTTCGGCTACTATATCAACGTGTCCAACGCCAATCTGGACAAAGTACCGGACAGCTTCATCCGCCGGCAGACGCTGACAAATGCCGAACGCTTCGTCACGCCTGAGCTGAAGGAGTATGAGGATAAAATCCTCAACGCCAAGGAGCAGATCGTTCTCCTCGAGACGGAGCTGTTCAACGAATTACGCATGGCCGTCGGCGCGGCCGCGGAACGCATACAGGTCATTTCCCGCGCCATCGCGGCGCTGGACTGCCTGTGCTCGTTGGCCACAGCGGCCATCGATTACGGCTACACCTGCCCGACGGTGAATGACGGGACGGAGATTTCGATAATCGGCGGCCGTCATCCCGTCGTCGAGCGCCTGCTCCCCGCGGGGGACCGCTTCGTCGCCAACGATGTGCACCTCGACACCGATGAGCAAATCCTCATCATCACCGGTCCCAACATGAGCGGCAAGAGCACGTACCTGCGCCAGACCGGATTGATCGTGCTGCTGGCGCAGATCGGCAGCTTCGTGCCCGCAAGATTCGCGAGTATCGGGGTTGTGGACAGGATTTTCACGCGCGTCGGCGCATCGGACAATATCGCCGCGGGTGAGAGCACCTTTCTCGTGGAAATGCACGAGGCGGCCAACATCCTTCACAACGCGACACCGAACAGTCTCGTCTTGCTCGACGAAATCGGTCGCGGAACTTCGACCTTCGACGGCATTTCCATCGCCTGGGCCATCACCGAATTTCTGCATGACCATCCCGAGAGCCGCGCGAAAACCATGTTCGCGACGCATTATCACGAGCTCAACGAGATGGCGGATATTTTCCTGCGCATCCGCAACTACAAAGTGGAAGTACGGGAATACAAGGACAAGGTGATATTCCTTCGCAACGTATCCCGCGGCACGGCGGATCACAGCTACGGCATTCACGTCGCACAGATGGCCGGCCTTCCAGACTCGGTGATCGAGCGCGCGCGCGAGGTCCTGCGCACTTTGGAAGGACAGGACCTGACCGTGCTCGCCGGAAAACGCGAGGAAGACGTTCGGGAGCGCCTCCGCGCCAAACGCGGCACCTTCCAGATCAATCTCTTCGAAGCCAGCGACATGGAGCTGAAAGATCGCCTCCGCGCCATGGACATCAACACCCTTTCACCGGTCGAGGCCTGGCAATTTCTCGAAAATTTGAAAAAGCTGGCCGAGGGCCGGGTGTGATCCGCTTCGTTGATCCACTTCGTTGATCCGCTTTCCATCCGCGAAATCCGCGTACGAATGAGTACACGAATCCTCCGCATCGGGACGGATTTCCGCCGAGGGAATGTGTTGAGGATAGGCATCCGGAAAATATCCGCTTATACACATCGAAAAAATCTTCAGCGTTGATCCGCTTTCCTTCCGCGAAATCCGCGGAGCAATCTCCGGGCCGAATCCTCCTCGTACAGCCGCTCCGAATGCGTGATAGCTCCGCAGCACTGGTCTACGGGCTTTTTCTTCAACCGTAACTTGAGAGGTGCTTTACAAACGCGTTATTTTTCAGTACCTTTGCATCATGCCGCCATTTGCACATAGCACGCATCGTTCGCAACCACGTCTGCTAAGGATGGTGAAGAACAAATCACGCCTGCTCATCCTGTCGGCTGTGGGACTGGCGCTGCTGTACTTCGGCTTCAGTTCCAAGGGCTTTATCAGCAGAATTCAGGTGGAGGCGGACCTGTCGGAGCGCAAACAGCGCGTAAGTGAACTTGAGCGGGACATCGAGCAACTGCGCAGGGAGCGGGACATGCTGCGCGACGATTTCCAGGCCATCGAGCATGTAGCACGAGAATCGCATGGTATGATCAAACCGGGAGAGATCGTCTACCGCATTCTGCCAGGCGATCAAAAACCCTCCGATTGATGCGTATCGGTATCGATATCGGCGGAACAAGCATCAAGGCGGCCCTGATTGACGAGGCCCGCAATGTGCTCCTGCGCAGCACCCGCCCGACACGGGCTGCCGAAGCGCTGGAGCGATCACTCAACGAAATTCATGCATGTATTGAAGAACTCGTAACGGGCGCGGTTGAGCCCGTCATTGGCATTGGTGTCGGTGTGCCCGGCGCAGTGGATTACCGTAACGGTATCGTGAAAGAGCCACCCAACATGCCGGCCTGGGAACGCGTACCTTTGGCTGACATTCTGCACGCACGCTGGAAGTGCGTGGTGGCTGTAGACAACGACGCGAACTGCGCGGCGCTGGGTGAGGCCGGTTTCGGCGCGGGTCGCGGTGTGACGTCCTTTATTGGTCTGACACTCGGCACCGGCGTGGGTGCGGGCATCATCATCGACGGAGCCGTTTACCATGGTGAACGCGGCTTCGCCGGGGAGTTCGGTCACATGACCATTGACAGGAACGGTCCTCGCTGTAATTGCGGCAACCATGGCTGCATCGAAGCGCATGTCGGCATAGAGCATCTGTTACGTGTCGCCCTTGCGCGCTTGCGCTCTGAGCCCACATCCCGCCTGCATCGCGCGGCGATGGATGCCCCGGCGTCTCTCACACCGAAAGACATCAGCGACGCTGCCTCCGCGGGCGATGAACCGTGTGCGGACATTTTGCGCACCGTCGGTACGGCCCTCGGTGTCGCAATCGCGAGTGCGGCGAACCTTCTCGATATTACCACCTTCATCATTGGTGGCGGTATTGCGGGCGCCGGAGCGCCGTTGTTCGAAGGCGTGAGAAGCAGCGCTCGCGAGCGGGTACTCAATGTGCACCGCGATGCGCTCCGCATTTTACCGGCGCAGCTGGGCAATGATGCGGGCATGCTCGGGGCGGCACTGCTCGTTGCGTAGACTCCATCGTTTCCTGTACGGACTGTCTGCCCGAAATTCCCATCACATCAATTCCTTCGCCGACACCTGACCTGTAAAAAAAAGGGACGGCTCAGCCGTCCCGAATGCATCACAATGACGCTCAATTCTGTTCGGCAGGTGCCTTCAGCAACACATCGTTGATTGCCTGCACAAACGACTCTTTCGGGAGCGCGCCGGCGGCCATCTGCGGGCGATCGCCCATCGGTACAAAGAGAATCGAGGGGATGCTGCGAATGCCGAACACCGAGGCCAATTCCTGCTCGCGCTCGGTATCGACTTTGTAAATGTCCACTTTGCCCTTGTATTCGTTCGAGAGCTCTTCGAGAATGGGAGCCACCATGCGGCAGGGCGCACACCAGTCGGCGTAAAAATCGATGATGCAGGGACGCTCGCCGGCGAATTCCCATTCCTTCTTGTTCTCGTAGTCAAATACCTTCTCGATGAAGGTCTGTTTCGTCAAATGTTCCATGCAAGCTCCATGATGAAAGGACGTTTTTATTCCAACCTTTCGTTGGATGCACGGAGAGAGGACGACGATTCAGCTACCCTGGCGGAACGGCGAACTGCCTTCCCCTTTTCGTCGTACGACGCGGTCGGATCGGGGAGCCCCGCCAATTGCGTTTATCCGGCAGAGGAGACAACCGACGGGAGTTCGACGACGAACAGGGCTCCCTTTCCTTCCTCCGACTCGCAGTGCACCGTTCCGGCCATGGACTCCACGAGCTTTTTGACGATGGAGAGACCCAGCCCTGAAGAGGACTCGCCGCCAGTGGGTTTTGCAGAGAGGCGGCCGAATTTCTGATAGAGCTTGCCCAGATCCTCCGCCGTCAGGCCGGGTCCATTATCCCGGACTTCAATGCGGAGCCGACCATTGACCGCCGCGCAGCGCAGCCACACATCACTGCCGTAGGGCGAGTACTTGATCGCGTTGGATACGAGATTGTCCACGATTTGCAGCACGGCCCCTTCGTCTCCCAATGCGGCGGGCAAGTCCGGCTGTATGTCCACATGCGTACCGATGCTCTTCCGCTCCGCCCATTTCTGATGCGCGCCCACAACTTTTTGCACCACACGGGGAAGTTGAACCGGCACAGTGTCGAGGTCCATTCTCCCTGCTTCGAGTCGGTTGATATCCAGCAGATTGCGCACGAGCACGATGAGCATATCGGCTGTATCGTAGATGAGCTGCGCTTTGTTCTGAAGGTACTCCGGTGACCGGCCTTCCTCCACCATGGCTTCGGCGACCATGCGTATCCCGCCGATGGGATTGCGCAGATCGTGAGCGACGATACCGAGCAGCTCATTTTTATCCGCGTTGAGTTTTTCAAGGATCACATTCTGACGCGTCAGTTCCTGATTGCTGCGCTCGATTTCCTCCGCCTGCTTCTGCAGCAGCAGTTCGTTCTTTTTTATTTCGGAATAGGCGGTCTCTATAAGGGCGTTCTGTTTCTCCAACGCCACCGCGGTTTTGCGTTTCAGCCTGTAGCCGTTGGCAAGCAGAAGCAGAATGACGACGAGAAAGACGGAACCCGCGATCAGGGAGTTGCGGAGTGTCTGTTGCCGGTTCAGTTCGATTTCCTTCATCTCCCGTTCGCGGGCAAGCAATTCCTTGTCCTTCTGGAGTATCGCGATCTCCTCGTTGCGCTTCGTGGTTTCGAGCTGTTGCCTGAGCAACACCCCCTCCTGTTCCTTGAGCTTGAGACCGCTGATGGTGGATTCCTTGTTCAGGAGTTCGATGCTCAGTTCCTGGTCCTTGAGCTGCGCCGCGCGTCGCTCCAGTTCCATTTCGCGGATACGCTGCTCTCTTTTCAGCAGTTCATTCTCCCGTTCGCTGCGTTCCCGCTGCGACAGTTCGTAATTCGCCGTCATCTCGTTGATCAGCTTGGAGCTTTCCTCGTTAAACAGCGAATCTTTCAGGTCGGTATGCCGGCGGAAGTACTCCAGCGCCTCGGTGGGTCGTCCGAGCAGCGTTGCGGCATCGGAACACAGTTTCAGGGCATTGCGCTCGATGGCGCGGGCGTTGATGGCGGTAGCAGTGGAAAGCGCCTTGCGACCGAACTCCAAGGCTTTCTCGGCGTTCTTTCGTGTCAGGTAGAGCAAACCGATGCGCTGCCACACTTCGGCCTGCCCGTGCCTGTCTCCGCTGTTTGTGTACAATTCGACGGAACGCTCGTAATTCTCCATTGCGCGCGTGTGCGCTCCCTGCAAAAAATAGGTGATACCGATATTGAGATGCGTGCTGGCCAGGCCGGCGACGTCGCGCAGACCACGCTTGAGTTCCAGGGAGGCGATCAGACTCCGCAGCGCTTTGTCATATTCGCCGCGGTCCATGTGTATGACGCCGATATTGTTGTACGTATATGCCAGACCGCGCGTGTCGTTCGTTTCCCGGAAATGCTTCAGTGCGCGTTCATGGTACCGCAAGGCGCGCTCCTCATCGTTGAGCTTCCCGTGGAGAACGCCGATGTTGGAGAGCAATGCGGCCATACCCTGCTGATCCCCAAGTTCATCCTTGAGTTGCAGCGCTTTGAGAAAATAATTGAGCGCGCGCACCCAGGCCCCGGTTTGGGCGTAGGAGATTCCACTACTCGCATAGGCGTTGGCAAGGCCGATCTGATCATGGATTTCACGGGCGATCGCCTCGGCCTCCCGAGCGATCTGCAACGCACGGTCAGGATTGCCGCGGCGGTATTCCTGCGCCAGATCGAGTTTAAGACGCACGAGAACGGAATCTTTTTCGCCCCTCGACTCTCTGCTCCGAATCATCGTTTCGAGCCGCTCGGCTTCGCCGCGCTGCTGGGCGGTGGCATCCGAAGGCAGCATACCCGCAAGAAACATCACGAAACAAGCGGGAAACAGCAGATATGCTAGTGCACGCATGGCAATTCCTATCGGCGGGGTGATTGGGTTGGGGTGGGTTGCGCTGCCCCTGCGGGGAAGTCGTCGCCCCGGAGTGGGTCAGTGTCGAAACGACGTACTTCGTCGTAATCCGACACCCCGTCCCCGTCGGTATCCGTGAGCAAGGGACCGGTACGGAACAGACGAATCTCTTCGAAATCGGTCAGGCCGTCTCCGTCGGTATCCGAGGTATTCGGATCGGTTCTGTGCACATAAATCTCATCATAGTCGTTGATACCATCGCCATCCGAATCCGGCAACAACGGATTCGTCCTCCATATTACCACCTCGTCACCGTCCACCATTCCGTCACTGTCGGTATCCACCTTTCTCGGATGTGTTGCGAGCCGGTATTCATCACCGTCGGAGAGTCCGTCATTGTCCGTATCCACGGAGAGCGGATCCGTGCCGTAGGTCAGCAACTCCTCACGGTCGTCCAGACCATCTCCGTCGCTGTCCTTCGCAAGAGGATTGGTGTTGTACTTCGTGGTCTCGAGAACATCGCTGAGTCCGTCCCCGTCCGAATCCCAGAACAGCGGATTTGTACCGTAACGTCGTACTTCGAGAAAATCGTCGAGGCCGTCGCCGTCCGTATCGGCGTGGTACGGATTGGTGCCCGCGACTCCTTCCTCGGTATCGGTCAGCCGGTCTCCATCCGAATCATCCGTGGCAAAAAGATACCAGTTCACACCGAGACTGATGCCGAGATATTTGTCATAGGCCGTCTTCACGCGGTCCGGGTTTCCCAGAGGATTCTGTATTCTGTCGTACAGCGCGGCAAGTTCACCCGAATCGAAAGCATCAATCTCTCCATTAAAGATGAACATTCCGGTAATTGCAAATTGTGCGCTGAGATTGCGTGCAATCACGTATTCGAAGCCGCCTCCCAGCGCGATATTCAAAGCGGTGATCGGGGTGCGGGCGGTATAGGTCGCGTCTCCGTTGCGATAGTCCTCCGGCGAGTACATCGTGGCACCGAATCCTCCTTCGACGAAGGGATTGAGATGCTGCCCGGGAAGCAGATTCAGTCGTGCGCGTCCCTGCAACGCCAATAAACCGGTACTGCGCTCCACAAGGTTCTCGTCACCGAACTGGAGCGCATAGGTGCCCCCCATATTCCGGCGGTTGCGGCGGAGATAGGTGATTGTTCCACCGTGGACCTCCGCGCCGATATCCAGAAACGGCAGGACTGCATATCGCGATGCGACGACCCAGAGCAGTCCGGTGCTGTTGTCCGTGAACTCCCCGAAATACCTGGTGCCGCCGAAGCCGAGCTGTGCGACCAGCTTGCCATCGGGTACGCGGGGACGTCCCGGCCAGCCGCCTGTGGGTACGCGTTGAGCGTTGGACGCGGGTGCGGCGACAACCACTGCCGCAAGGCACAGTGCGAACGACGCCGCGCGGAAACGACAACGATATGCGCGGCGATATTTCATTCCCGCCTTTTCACTTCTTCGCCGAGCGACAGAATGAACAGTTCCACACGACGGTTCCGCGCCTCACCGTCCTCCGTGGCACCGTCGGCGATGGGCTGTGTCTCACCGTACCCCACCGTACGTAAGCGATCGGCGGCGATCCCCTTCGCCACGAAAAATTCCTTGACGCGCTGCGAGCGTCGCTCGGACAGCGCCATATTGTACGCTTCCTCCCCTTTGCGGTCCGTGTGTCCCCGTACCTCCACGCGCATTCCGGGATGCCGCTCGAACAGCCGGGCCGCTTCATTCAGGATCGGAATGTACTCTATTCTGATGTCGTCGCGATCGAATTCAAAATTGATATTACTGAAGCTGAGGATATCTCCTGGCTTGAGGGCGATGGAATCGAGATGCACCATCACGCGCTTCGCCCGCGTCGCAGGCGGAGGCACAAACTGCACGCTTCTTCTCCGGTAACGATCAGCGTCTTGCGACGATTGGAGAACCCGTTGCTGCTCTTCGGTGAGACTGGAGTCGTACAGTGATTCCATTACCCGTTCCGCGTCTCCGGCCAGCGCATCGGATGCGGTGCCTCCTTTGGCTATCGGTGCGATCAGATAGGAGGTGCCGCCGCCGGGAAGAGACCGTGTCTCCAAAAGCTCGGCGTAATAGGTCTTCTCATCCGGAAGAACGGGTAAACCTGTGTCGTGCTTCACGGGATTGGTCATCGTGCGGAATATCTCCGCATGATCGCTCCCACCGTCGGTGTCCGTATCCTTGTTCAGCGGGTTGGTGCCGTAATACGCAATCTCGTCGTAGTCCAACAGACCGTCTTCGTCCGTGTCCACACGCAATGGATTCGTTTTGTAGGTAATGATTTCGTTGAAATCGTAAATGCCGTCGTCGTCCGTATCCGGATGGAGAGGATTTGTCGTGTGAATCCGTACCTCCGCATAGTCATCCAGACCGTCGTAATCGGTGTCGGGATTCCTCGGATTGGTACTGTACATGATCACCTCTTCGTAGTCCGTCAACTTGTCCATGTCCGTATCGGGCTTCAACGGATCAGTATTATAGACTTCCACCTCCTCGCGATCAGTGAGGCGATCGTCGTCCGTATCTGGTTTTAACGGATTGGTGTTGTATCGCATGATCTCGAAATAGTCCCCCAACCCGTCATCGTCCGTGTCATATTTCAGCGGACTGGTCAGGTACACGCGCACTTCATCGAAGTCGGTCAGGCCGTCTATATCCGTGTCAATGTGATACGGGCTGGTACCAACGTCCTCTTCCTCCGCGTTCGTCAACAGGTCGCCGTCGTAATCACTACTCTCGAACAAATACCAGCGAAAACCGAGACCGAGAGAAAGGAAGCCGTCGTTGCCCCCCTCCGGTATATCGATCCGGGGCTGTCTCCGGCGATTGTATTCCGATGCGATTTCCGCGGGATCGTACGCGTCGAAATCGCCTCGAAAAAGGAAGTGTTTTCTCAGAAGCAGCGTCGCGGAGAGGACACGCGTGAAGAAATACTCCACACCGATGCCAATCGGTGCACTCACCGCGGCGGGAAAATCCGCTGTCGGACGAAGCTGCACAACGTTGAAATCATCCGCCTGGTACAGAGTCACCCCGACACCCGCCGTGAGAAACACGTTGAAAAAATCCCTCGGAAAGAGATGCGCTTCCGCGGATAAGCTGAACGCGGTGAACGACACCGCCGCATCTGCCGCCTGCGGTGTATCCCCGAACTGGAAGTTGTATACTGTGGCATCCTGCCCGTCCGCCGTCCTGCGAAGGGATAGCGCCCCGATGTCCGCCGAGAAATTTACCGCAAGCTCAGGAAATACCGCATAGCCGGCGGAGAAGGTTGTGAGCAGCCCTCCCATGCGTGCGTCGAATTCTCCCTGATAGATTGCCGAACCCGCGCCCGCCGACAGCGACAGCAATCGGCCGGTGTAGCGGAGCAGCGGCGATGGCGAGGCATCCCCGGGGTGAGCGACGGGTTGCGACGCTGCCAGCGCGGGCAACAGGAGACTCACGATCAAACAGATACACCGGGCTGCATTCATGCGCCATCGAATCATCTAATGGGTCGAAGCGAAGTCGGTGAAATGTGTGCGGCTCTCCGAGTGCGAGGCTTCGCGGCAAACGGAATTTCGCACCGTCATTTCGGAAGCGATTTCGCATACGCGCTTCACCGACAGCGAAATCTACGCAAATTTCAACGTCCACACACCACTTTACCGTACCCCCGATCAACTGCCCCGCACAGAAAAGAACAGTCGGTATTCCATGGGCATTCGCCGTTGCTTCCGACCTGCTCCCGGATGTCCATCGCTGTCTTTCTCCCCGCGCCATTCCCGCATCACGCGAAGAAAACCTGACCGTGCCTGTCCGCAGACCATACGGTACGCTGTGTCTTGCCTCTGCGGCTCCCGCACCCATGGATGATTTGCACGGTTCGACATCCGGTCGTATCCTTGCTCGAGCAATACTCACGGAGGACGAATGATGAACACGGATACGACTCTCGACGGCAAACGTGTCGTCATCACCGGCGGCAGCAGAGGCATTGGTTTTGCCATCGCGGATCTCTTTCTGCGCCACGGTGCGGAAGTCCTGATCGCGGCGCGTGGCGCCGGACAACTCTCGGAGGTGGTCGCCGCCTGGGTCGCGGAAGATCTGCCTGCACACGGTATCGCTGCGGATGTGAGCGACTCCCACGACATCCGCCGCATTGCAGATACGGCGCTGGATCGCCTGAACGGCATCGACACGCTCGTCCACTGCGCCGGCACGAATATCCGAAACAGGACCACGGAATACGACGAAGAGACCTTCTGGACCATCATGCGCACGAACGCCTGGCCCGCGTTCGAACTCAGCCGGCAACTGCATCCCCACCTCGCGGCGGCGGGGAACGCCGCCATCCTCCTGATAGGATCCACCGCGGGAATCACCACCGTGCCGACGGGAGCGCCCTATGCCATGAGCAAAGCCGCGCTCGATCAGCTCACCCGCTATCTGGCCGTGGAATGGGCGGCGGATGGCATACGGGTGAACAGCATCGCCCCCCGGGTACATTCGGACGCCCTGGTGGAAGGCGTTCTGGCGGATCCGGTGTATCTGCAGCGCGTGCTTGCCCGAACTCCGATGGGGAGGATTGGAGAAACGCGGGAGGTCGCCACTGTCGCGCAGTTTCTCTGTTCCGACGCGGCCTCCTACGTCACCGGCCAGACCATCGCCGTGGACGGGGGCTTCCTCGCACAGGGTCTCTGAGGCCTGCAATGCAACCGATGCGCGGGTCGGAAGGGACGTATTTCTCCACGTAGCACGATGCGCGCAGAGCTTGGAATACACCGGGATTCTCAGTAACATTGCAGGATAACAACCGGCAGTATCTCTTTTTCGCTCCATGTGTACAGTAATGCGAAAGCACACCTTCCCATGCACCTTCGGCGACGATGCCGGAGCGACGCGAATGATGGAGTGCGGTGACAGACGCCGGTAAGGGTACCTGCAATGTGACGGAGCAGCGAATACCGGAGGGTGCAATCAGACGCGTTCACGCAACGATCAGGTATATCCCATCGCCGATTTCTCCGCTGCTGCGCCTCATCTCGAGGAGAATTTCACATGTCACATGAATTCATCTATTTCGATCGCAATGAAAATCCGTATGGTCCCGCACCGGCGTGCTTCGATGTATTGCGGAATGCCACCATCGAGCAGATGAGTTGCTACTCGCGCGATTTTGCGCGCGGTGTACAATCGCCGCTTTCCGAACGCTTGGCGTCGGATTTCGACCTGCCCGAGAGCGCGATCCTGCTCGGCTACGGGGGAGAGGACATCCTCAAACAGACGGTCCACTGCTACCTCTCGGCCGGTGAACGCATCATGATACCTTCGCACTCGTGGTGGTACTACAAGTCCATCTCCGACGAAGTCGGCGGATTGAAAATCGAGTATCCCATCGTCGAGGGGGCCACCTCGTTCTCGTATGACTGCGAGCGCATGATAGAACTGTACCGCGCCCATGCGCCCCGCGTCGTGCTGATCAGTTCACCGAACAATCCCACCGGCAACAGCATGCCGCGCGACATCATGCTGCAGCTGCTCGAGTCCCTGCCCGACACCGTGGTGGTGCTCGACGAGGCCTACTGCCTCCATTCCGACCTCGAAGCCGGCTTTTTGCGAGAGCTGTATCACCGTTTTCCCAACCTCCTCGTCGTGCGCACGTTCTCGAAATACTTCGCCCTCGCGGGGGTGCGCATCGGTTACGCCGTGATGGGCAGGCAACTCACCAGGCTTGCGCAATTCAGCGCGCGCTATCTGGGATACCATCGCCTGTCAGAGCGTGTCGCACTCGCCGCTCTGGACTCGCCGGACTATTACCGAACGATCGCGGGGTACATGGATGCCGACAAGGCGCTGTTTCGCGAACGATTACATCGCTATCCGGGGTTTACCGTGTACGATTCCGACGCAAATTTTCTGCTCGTGAAGCTCCCGGTGGAGTACAGGAATTCTCTGAAAGAAACACTGACAGCGCGCGGACTGATCGTGAAGTTCATGAATGAGGAAGCCCTGCAATCCCACATGCGCATCACTATCGGAACGCGGGAGCAGAACCGCCTGCTTCTCGATGCCATAGACGTCTTCATGGCGCGGACGGGCGACGCATGACCTGGTTTTCCGAGTACAAGCGCTCCCTGAAAATGGTGGAGGTTGAGGAAAAGCTCGACCTCTTCCTCTATCGTCCCCTTGCCTTCCTTTTCGTCAAGCTGATCTACCGCACTTCGCTGACGCCGAATCAGATCACCCTGCTCTCCATGCTCTTCGGCATAGCCGGCGCGCTGTGCATCGGATCGGGTGATGCCGGCCTTCTTCCCCTGGCGGCGCTGTTGCTCCTCGCGTACGATGTGCTGGACTGCAGCGATGGTCAGCTTGCGCGTCTCAAGCAGAACGGTACACGCACAGGCCGCATTCTGGACGGTTTCGCGGATTACATCGTCAGCTTCAGCATGTATCTCGCCATTGCGATTGCGTATGCTCCGCGATGGGATACTCCTCTGCTGTGGTGGCTGTTCACCGCGCTGGCGGGTTTCAGCAATGCGGGACATTCGATACTGGTGGATTATTATCGCAATCGTTTTCTCGACGTAGTGCTTCAAAGAAAAAGCACCTTCGAGGAAGATCTCGAAGAATTCCATCGTGAATACGAGGACCTCCGCGCGCGCGGAGTGGCTCCCTTCGACCGCTTCGTCATCCGAGTGTACCTCGGCTATTCACGTCTGCAACGTCGGCTGTCCTCAGGGACGGGGGAACACTCCTTCCTCGCCGAGGTCGATCCTGCGCGCTATTACAGGGCCAACGTCCGCATGCTTCAATTCTGGCTGCTGCTCGGACCGACCAGCCAGCTGACCTACGTCATCATCGGCGCACTGCTCAACAGTCTTGAAACCTACGTCTTTCTCCTGTTCAGCGCGGGAAATATTCTCGCCCTCGCATTCTATATCGCACAGGCGCGCATTAACCGGGAGTTGGAGAAACGATGACGAAAGCGCTCATACTCGCGGCAGGCGTCGCATCCCGGCTCCGGCCGTTGACAGACGAGACACCGAAATGTCTACTCGACATCGGCGGCAAGTGCATTCTGGAACGCATGATCGACAATCTGACAGGGAACGGAGTGACGTCGTTCGTGATTGTGACCGGCTACCTCGATCATCTGATCCGCGATTTCGTCACGCGGAGATTTCCCGACATCAATGTGGAGTTCGTTCACAATCCCGTCTACGACTCCACCAACAACATCTATTCGCTCTGGCTCGCTCGGGATGCGATGCGCGGACATGCGATGCTGCTTCTGGACAGCGATATCCTTTTCGCACCCGAAATCGTCGGCGCCCTTCTTGCGGCACCGCAGGACAATTGCCTGGCATTGCGGCGTGGGCCTGTCGGCGACGAAGAGATCAAGGTACTTCTCGGACCCGATGAGCGCGTACGGGAGATAAGTAAAACCGTTCCCGTCGGCGATGCGGCGGGCGAGTCCATCGGCATCGAGCGTTTCTCGCCATCGTGGGTGCGAGCGATGTACGCTCTGCTGGAGCGCATGATCACCCACGAGGGACGCAGCGGCATATTCTACGAAGCGGCGTTCGAGGAAATGATCGAGCAAGGACATGTCGTGTATGCGGTGGATGTTTCCGCCTGGCCCTGCATGGAGCTGGACACAGTGGACGACGTCCTGCACGCGCGGACGGTGCTCGCGCCGCTTCTGCACGATTGAATGTTCCTCATGGATGCTGCGGGCGGACGCCTTTTCGCCAACCGGGGATTTTTTTGAAGACGCCGTTTTTCGACGTATTTTTATGGATTGCGTAACTGACAATTTTACGGACCAGGCATCCGTTCGACACCCATGATTCCGCTCAGCCGACAGTATCTTCTGATCATTGCTACCGTGTGTTGCCTGCCGTCTTTCACGGCCTGCTTCAGCCAGTCTGACGGTTCGATTGCGCATGCGGACAATACACGCGCCGTCGCCGCGGATCAACGCCCGCCTTTTACGGAGGAACAGCTGCGCGATGCGATCGAGGAAATATGCACAGCGGGAAAGTTGCCGGCGGTGGTATATCGCGACACCCTGCTCCAGGAGTATCGTGGACGCGATTATTCTCCGCTCTGGATACAGGAAGACGCCTGGCCATCGAGAATACAGTCCGTTCTCCCGTGGTTGTCGAATTCCTGGGAGCACGGCCTGAAACCGGACTGGTATCACGTGTCCGAACTCCGCAGCGCCATCGCGGCGAGTATGAGCGGCGGCGTATCGCCCGACCAACAGCCCGCTCTCCTCGCGCGTATTGACATTTTGCTGTCCGATGCCGTTTTGCAGTATGCGAAGCATCTGCGGTATGGTATTTTCGACCCTCGCTCGATTGACCCGGCCTTTTACCTGCCTGCCCGTGCACCCTCCCGTCGGGATTTCCTGGAGCCCCTGAAGAGCGTGAATGTCGCCGCGTATCTGCGGAATATACAGCCCCGCGATCCACGCTACCGTGCGCTGCAGAGCGCTCTCAGAGAGTGGAAAACAATGAAGCGTGATCCGCGCTGGGTGCGTATCCCCTCCGCCGGCATACAGAAAATCGTCCACGGCGATACCTCCTCGATTCTTCCGCTCATCGCGCAACGGTTATTGATGACCGGAGAACTCACCGGCAGCTACCGGTCTCCGATGAAAATGATCTCCGTACTGGACGAATTGGCGACGAAGGCCTACGCGCTCGACAGCACACGCTTGCAGGTTCTCGGCCCGATGCTGTACGACAGCATGCTGGTGAAAGCCGTGATGCGCTATCAGCTCCGGCATGGACTGCTTCCGGACGGCGTCATCGGCGTACGCACCATCGCACGGATGAATCGCACGCTCGACGAATACATAGATCAGGTGGAGCATACGCTCGAGCGTTTCCGATGGGTGCACTACCCGACAAACGGACGCTACGTCATGGTCAATATCCCCGCCTTCTGGCTGTACGCAGTGGAAAACGGAGAAGTACAAACCGACATGGCGGTGTGCACCGGCCTTCCGAGTGCCCTGTCCTACGATCCTTCGTACGCACGGCATATGCGGGAGACGAATCAGCACTACGCGCGCAAGAATTATGAGACCCCGCAGCTTCACGGCACACTCACCCATCTTATCCTCAATCCTGTGTGGAACGTCCCACCCAGCATCGGCGCGCGGGAGACGTATTTTTCCGCGCTGAAGGATCCTTCCTATCTCCGTCGCAAAGGATACCGCGTATACCTTCGGGACTCGCTGGTGGATCACAGCACCATAGACTGGAGCAAGTACAATCCGCGTAACCTCCCGTTCCGCTTCGCGCAGGCACCGGGGAATGCGAATGCGCTCGGGAACATCAAATTCATGTTCAACAACGAGCACAGCATTTACCTGCACGATACGCCGCAGCAGTGGGCGTTCAACCGCGCGTCGCGCGCCGTGAGCCACGGCTGTGTCCGCATCGCGAAACCGATGGAATTCGCGCGCTTTCTGCTGAAAGGAAGCGAGCAGTGGGACGTGAACAAGGTGCAGCAGATGATCCGCAGCGGTGCGCACGCCCGTCCCGTTCCTCTCGCCCACAAGCCCCCGTTGTACATCGATTACTATACGTCATGGGTGGATAGCAGCGGTGTACTGCAGTTCCGCGACGACGTCTATCGCAAAGACGCCCTGCTCTCCCGCGCCTTCGCGTCGTATACACGCAGCCGCGCGCGCATGCGCTGACCGTTCCCGCCAGCCCTGTTCCCGAAACCGCCAGCTTGCTGTTCGCTCCCGCCGTACGGGAGGCATTTCCGCTGTCGTATGCGCTGCCGCGGCATCCCTCACCATGGTGTAATAAAGCAGTTCAATATTTTTTTAATTCGGACTGCATCCATCCGCATTTTGCTTCGTAGAATGGATGTGGCAATTCCCATGTTCCGCCAGTGCCCTTGCCTGTTTGGCACACCGCGATGCTGCGAGCACGGCTGAGCTGCCATCGTCACAACTGTTTTACAGAGGAGAATCATGAAGACTGTGAAAAAAGTCCTGCTCGGACTGATACTTGTACTCGTTCTCGCCATCGTCGGCGGGTATTCCTACATGATGCTCGCCTTCCCGGCCGTCGGTGACGCTCCGGATCTGAAGGTGGAACGCACACCGGAGCGCATCGCACGCGGAAAATATCTTGCGGAGAGCGTGGCCATGTGCGTGGATTGTCATTCGGAACGGGATTATACCCGCTTTGCCGCTCCGGTCATTGAGGGGACCTACGGACAAGGCGGCGAGGTGTTCGGCGAGGCCATGGGCCTCCCGGGGAATTTCGTGGCATCGAACATCACCCCCGCGAATCTCGGGAACTGGACCGATGGCGAGCTGTACCGCGCCATCACCGCCGGCGTCAGCCGCGACGGCCGCGCGCTCTTCCCCATCATGCCCTACCCCAATTTCGGACGGATGGACAAGGAGGACATTTACTCCATCATCGCCTATCTGCGCAGCATGGAGCCCGTGGAGCACACGACACCGGCATCGGAGGCGAAATTCCCGATGAGTCTGATCATGCGCACCATACCGGCCGATGCCGCACATGGCACGCGTCCCGATCCGTCGGATAAGCGTGCCTATGGCGCCTACATGACCATGGCCGCTGCCTGTGCGGAATGCCACACACCCATGGAAAAAGGCGCACCCATACCGGGAAAGGAGTATGCGGGAGGCTCCGTGTTCGAGTTGCCCATCGGAAGCCTCCGTGCCGCCAATATCACTCCGGACAAGGAGACCGGTATCGGAAACTGGACGGAGGACATGTTCGTACAGCGCTTCAAGGCCTATGTGGACTCCGCCTATGCGGAACCGACGCTCTCTCCCGGCGACTTCAACACCATCATGCCCTGGCGCATGTACGGTCATATGACGGAACAGGATCTGCGCGCCATTTACACACATCTGATGGCCCAGAAACCTGTGCGTAACGCCGTGGAGCGCTTCACGCCCAAACGATAACACCTCTCCCACTCGTATCATCGAACGGCACCCCTGCAGCAGGGTGCCGTTTGTATTTCCGCGCGTGCCCCACCGCATTCCTCCGCCACGAGACGGGCTGCCGATGGACGCACGGCGTGTCCCTTCCCGACCCATCCTCCCCGAAGCTTCCATGCAAGCGACAGTGCATTGCATTTTATTACGGAAATGCCGATTTTCAATGCATGTGGAAAAATAGAGGATTCTCGCCTCTCTTTCCCTTGTCGCCGGATAGCAGCCGGCTCTCATATCGAACGCTCTCATCTCTCCATTCAGAAAGGAAGCCCGCCTATGCGTACGTTGCTCCGTTCTTCGCTGCTCGCATGTGTGTTGTTGCTGCCAGTGCTTTCCCAGGCGCAGACCGCTCGCACCCCCCTCCTTGAACAATTCACGGGCACCTGGTGCCAGTGGTGTCCCTACGGCGCCGACAGCGTGAACGCGTTGCTCGGTTATCTCCCCAACGCCCGCGCCCTCGCCTATCACGGGGGAAGCGCCAGCGAACCGATGAAGACGACCGAAGGCGATGCCATTATCGCACACCTTCTCGTCGGGGGATATCCCACAGCTGCCATCGACCGTCTTTTGATCAATACGCCGCAAGGCACCGCCATCGCCATCAGCCGCAGTTACTGGGGCAATGTGATGACACAACGCCACGCGACGACGGCCCCCATGTCCATCGGCGTGTCCGGCACCTATCATCAGGACACTCGCGAAATCAACATGAACGTGACGCTGAATATTCTGCAGGATCTTTCCGGCGAATTCTATCTGAATGTCGTGCTCAGCGAAGACAATCTGAACTACGCGCAGGTGAAAAACGTCGGCGGCTCGGTCGTTACCCTCAATCCCTACTATCACAAGCGTGTCGTTCGCAAGATGATTACAGGTGCCTACGGGACAACGATCAGTACCAACGGCTTCCAGGCAAACCAGGTCGTGACGCAGCCCATTACATACACCGTGCCCGGAAATTACGACATCACCCAGTGCAAAATCGCGGTGTTCGTCACCACGAAGGTAACCCTGACTGTCAACGGGCAGCCCCGCCCGACCAATATGGCCGTGCAACAGGCCTGGCAGGAACCCGTCCTCTCCGCATTGAGCACGATTCCCGTGGAACTGATTTCCTTCAACGCCGTGCAGGTGGATGATAACGTGCGTCTCGAATGGCGCACCGCCTCGGAGAGCAACAATAAGGGCTGGACCGTCGAGCGCCGAGCACTGGATGGCGAATGGACCGATCTCGGCTTCGTCGCCGGTAAGGGTACGACGCTGGAAGATAATATGTACACCTTCACCGACCGCGCTGTGCGTCCGCTCGAGACCTACGACTACCGCCTGCGGCAGATGGACTTCGACGGTACGACGGAGCACTCCCCGATTTTCCGCATCATGGTCGCCCCCGTTCCTACCGAAACGCGCATGCACCCGAACTATCCCAATCCCTTCAATCCCAGCACCAGCATCGTCGTTGAGCTCGCCGAAGACAGCGACATGCATGTCGCCGTGTACGATATGCTCGGCCGCGTGGTCAAGACGCTCGCCACCGGCGCGCACAGCGCGGGCGGACACGTTCTCGACTGGGACGGTACGGACAGCAACGGCGCGGCTGTGGAAGCCGGCATCTATTTCGCACGCATGGTCACCCCGACGCACAGTCAGACCATACAGATGCAGATGGTGAAATAGACTCCTCCTTTCCCTCCCGATTCTCAGCACCCCGCGACAGCGGGGTGTTTTTTTTCACGCGTGCCATATCCCGGGGTCTCGGGCATTCCTTCGCAACCCGTCATGAAAAAATCCGTAGAAGGAAAAATATTCTCGCTCCATGAAAGGGTCACGATGAATCAGCATGAACTGCGTACGGAAATACAGATCGAAGCACCTCCCGAACAGGTCTGGGCGATATTGACCGATTTCACCGCATATCCCGTATGGAATCCATTTATCACCGCAATACATGGCGTCCCGGAAGCCGGCACGCTTCTCAGGGTACAGCTTCGCCTCAACGGCGGAAAGCCGATGGCGCTTCGGCCACGTGTGGTGGCTGCGCATGCGCCGCACGAGTTTCGATGGCTCGGCAAACTGCTGCTCCCCGGGATCTTCGATGGTGAGCATCGCTTCACCATAGAAGGAACACCACGAGGAGGCAGTCTTTTTCGACAGGAGGAGACCTTTTCGGGGATACTCGTACCGCTCTTCCGCGGATCGCTGCTCCGGAAGACCAGAGACGCGTTCGAGAAGATGAATCAGGCGCTCAAAGCGCGCGCGGAAACTCTTCGGTAGCAGCCGGAGGCGTTGGTGCCGGTACAGCGGGAAACGATACCAGCAACTTGTATGGTCAGGCAGTACAACCGGACACGCGTTCCAGGGCGCGGTCATCCCCATCTCGCGAACGGCAGCGGACGCGTTGCCTCTCGGTGTGAAATCAACTTCGCGACGATGTCCCCGGAATAATGCCTACTCCTCCTGCAGATCGCTCATCACCGCCCACACGCGATGGTACAGCGCCAGATGATCATGCTGATCCAGGCGTTCAGCGATTTCGCCTTTGAAATTCGGGTAATCGATGCCGTCCGCGAGCGCGGCGTACGCCTCACGCAGCGCCCGCTGCGATACGATCAGGCGGAAGCGATAGTCCGCCTGCGGCCATTCCAGAATGAGCTGCGGCGTGCATTCGCTCCAGACGCTCCGTTCGCTGCTGCTGCGGATAAGGTCCAGCTCATCCGGCGAGCCGACCCAGCGTCCCGCCATCAGCGCGATGAGATTTTCCAGATCCCTCCGCCGCCGCGCCCGAATAAAATAGCGGTCCTCGCTATCCTGTTTGACGCTGTAAAATCCGTGTTTCGTGCAAAGCCACATACGTCCTCCACTCTTTGCTGTGATTCGTCCATATCCCTGCTCCCGCGGCGAGCATGCGGTATCAGACTTCGACCTACCCTGATCCACACGCAGTCCCGGCACTTCCTGACAACATACCATCCTGTCCGGTAAAAACGAAAACGGCGAAACCTTGTTGATTTCGCCGTTTTGTTGCTGCCCCTCTAGGGCTCGAACCTAGACTTTTCTGATCCAGAGTCAGACGAAGAATGGCGTATTTGGCGCGTATTAGGCAGAATTGCGGGTAATCTCTACAAACTTTCAACAATACCTTTGTGCATTGAGTGGAAACGCATTTCATTTTTGGAGAATATGACATGAAGCGCATGGTACAGGGAGCCACATGGGCGCTTCCTCGGACACGCACAAGTCCAACACGCGGCCGAATGAGACGATGATTTGCGAATGGATGCGTTAAATTCGATGACGAGCTTTGATTTACTTACGAAGGTCCATAAAGAAGGTCGGACTTTAAGTCCGACCTTCCCTTTACGTTGTGACTTGAGGTGAGCTGGAACTAACCTTACTCGCCTGCCCAGATGTTACCGAAGTAGACATAGCCCTTAATATTGGAAAGTGCTCTTTTTACCCTCATTGTGACACCCGGACTCAAGGTAATAGGTGCCTGAGAATCGAGATTCTCTTGTGCAATCAATGTACCGGCCATGGTGTACCATGAGCATGTCCCGGTGATCGACCATTGGAAGGTCCTAGCACTTTTGTTGAAATTGTGGAAATGATATTGTAGATCCATACAGTACGTGTACTGTAGGCCTCGTATATCTGGAATAGGATCCCACTGTACGTTGCCCATAAATCGATGGTACATGGTTGGGATCTGTTCAAATGCTCGGAAGACGATCCCATTGTCGGGAGCGACCGGGCCAGGGACCAAATATGAAAATGCGCTCTGGAAGTCCTGACTGCCATTGTCTCCGATAGCCTCGACCTCGACAAAAGGACCGTATGCAACATTTTGACCAGAAGTAAGAGGATGGACCTGTCCCCTAAACTTGTAGGTGTAACTATTGTCAACATAATTCGGAATTGACGCCGCGGCGTCGAACCATGAATCCGTGTAGTGTCTCGTATTTGTCCCACAATAGGTGACAAGCGTTGAAACGTCTTGCAACGGATCTGCCGTGCAATAGACTCTATCTGGTGCATCCATAGTTGGCGCTGACTCCCAAGTGGCAACACTGTTCGGGGCACCTGCAGTGAAAATCCAGTACTCGCCATTTACGTAGGCAAGAGGCATCGGTGACGTGGTTTCGTCGAGCAGCAATGGGTCCGGTACGCCTTGGAACTGGCTATTGATCGTTGGCGATTTACATGCCCAAACCTCAAGCGAGTCGATGCACATATAGTTCTCAATGGTCGGACAACTTACCGTCACTTCCAATTCGTACCGTACGGCCTGATTTTGTAAAGGAGTACCATCCTTCAATCGGGTCGCAATCAGATTCACTGCTCCTTTGATTAAATAAGAGGTGGGGATTGCATATGAGATATAGTCATCGTGGTGGTTCAACACGTCGTACGCTGACAAATCAACAAAGTGACCGTTTACGTAGAGTCCTCTTGCGTTTGTTGCATCGTCAACACAGAAATCATCATCCACTGAAGCACGGAAGATTGCGCTCATAAGCATGCAATCCGGTATCACGAATGACTGGCGCAAATATACCTTGCTACCGCGCATCGAGTCTGGCGGCAGATTCCCCCATATCGGAATTGCCGGGGAGGTGTGGTTCGGCCACACTGGAGGCCACATGCCATTGTTTGGAGTCCACCCGGAAGGATGCATTATCGGGCTGGACCACGCTGCATCCGAATAACCCGGTGCCCACCAATAAGCGTTTGCAGGCAGATCCTTGAAGTTGTCGTTCTTCGCGGTAACGGCAACGGTCTTCATGCTGGTTGTGTAGAATGATTGGGATGCGGTGAGCTCGGAGTAGACCTTCACCTTCGTGGTGGTCTGCTGGCTCTGGCTTGCAAACGGCATCACGAGCGTAATCAATAGCGCCCAGAAGAATACCTTCATGCTTCAACTCCTCTACTTTTGTCCATTGCCCATACCCTACTACTTTTCGGGCGCGACCAATGGAGATGATTATCGGTCACGGCGGAAGTTGCAATTGAATCAGGATCGAAAAGATCCTGAAATGTGCTATGTGAGGGTATGAAGCTCCGGGGGCGAACCGCAGCAGTATGGACAACACTACAACATTTTAGGGACATTTGCAAGCATCTGGATAAAAATTCAGCCCATATTTCGACATTGGACAGGCTCATCAAGCACTAAATCCAACATAATCGCCGGTAGTTTCCCTATGGCTAAAGCCCATATTCAATTGGGTAGAACAGCCGTCTCGACGGTCCGATTAACAAAGCCCCACTCATTAAGCAGGGCTTTGGTTGTCAGGTTGTCATTTGAGACCGGAGGAGTTCGGCAGAGGATGGTAGATCCTTCCTCGCTGACGCTCCCAGTAAGGGACGCGACGGCCGCGATCTTCAGGCGGGTGGACGGTTTGCCGTCCAGATTTCCTTTTTTCCAAGAAATCCTCCGTGTAGAAGAATTTCTCGCTTGCTCGATCAAGAATCCCAAAGTATATTGGAATCGGCATCATTGACCCCGTCGTGAGCAGCGATAGATTGCGAATGACGGAATTCTTATAGGCCGATCTGTTAGCGCAGTCGGCCTATTTTGTTTGCCGAAAACAATCTACATGCACTTGCTGGGCGAAGCAAGCAGAATCCCTATTAGGGTTTCACAAGTCAATTTAACGAAAGCCCGTAATCCCTTATTTTCATGGATTTTATAACTGAAAAAATTTTAATGTAGCACTTTAAGTAGTGAGGGATTCTGTAACCGCTATCGGCTAGAGTGTTACACGGTAGGAGAATCTGTCAATTCAACTACCTCCTCACCGCCCACCGCACCCCATAATACAGCCCATACACCGCCAGCCCCGCCACGGCGACGGCGAGGATGATTACGACGGCCACCGTTGCCAGTCCCTTTCCGTCGCTGTAGCCGTGCGCGAGCGGTGGTGGAGCGCCACCAGCACCGCCCTCGGTTGTTGGCGGATCGCTGAGCTCCGTAGACAGCATCTGCGCCGTGTATGCCCTACTACGCTTGATCGCTGCGACGGTTATTGAACGTGTTTACCGTTGCTCGTCGGTGGGGTGCCGCTACAGCATGTAAACGGGATGAGTCTACTTTTTTTTTGGTAGTCTTGCCCTGCGCCGCCGCCTCTCCATTTCTTTCATGCAGACTTCCTTGATAAGCCCGAAGTACTCCCAACACTTGGATGCTCGTTCGGAGGAAACTCGATAATTTATATACCGGCAGTTGTTCGATTCGTCTCGCAACATCCGGTATAATACCGAAGCCTCACTGAGATAGGTTTTACACAGATGACCAAGAAGTTCATGGCGACTCATCCCAAGCGTTTTTCCATCCGCGAGATAGTCGGTCCAGCTTGAATACACCTTCCCATTATGGTGTAATGGGAATAGAGTTCCCTTGATATACTGGGCCGCCGCATAGAATGCTATCGTCACTTCCCAATCCGGCCAGTTTTTGCCACGCTGTAGGTATGAACCGGCACCCTCGTTGTGCATTCCCCATTCAAGACTCATTGGCTTCCAGGTATGTATGCGACCGAATGTACCCGTCGACTCGCAACAGATCTGGATCCAGCGCCTCGCTATCTGCAGTAAAGGAAAATTGTATTTGATACGTTGGCTTTTGAAACCCCTGCTCTAAACAGACTACTTCTTTGTATGTCTCGAGAAATTCAGCGGAAACATACTCATTCTCAGGGAGAAAAATAAGTACCCGCATTTCATTGAATGCGAGTTCTTTCAGCAGTGCGCGAACAGGGTTGCATCCCCGATCCTCCAGTGCTCTCAAGACTATCCAAGTGTCCTCCGCAGCCTGTTGTGCGTTAGCTTCGGCCGTAGCTTTGATCATTTGGATTAGGTCGTTGAGCATTTCAGTAAATCTCTGTTCCCTGCCTCGATCTACGCCTTGTTTAAAAGCCTCGATCATCTGGTTGGAGCTGTAGGAATCCTCCCCTGGCTCAGGACCGGTCCAATTCTGGGGATCTGCGTTTGGTTCAATTGAAGATTTGATCATATCAGTCGCGCTGATACAATCGGTATCCGGTCGACGACGAGTCTGAGCACCCACCGTGATCCTTTCCATAATATCTGATTTTTTGTGCTTCATGTGCATGCTCTATGATTATTACACAGAGTCAGTCGCAACGAACAATAAGGTATGCATTTTGTATTCTGCTGTCAAGTCAATGGCTTGTACCCGCCTTGAGAACGGGGCTTCCCCGCGTTATTCCTTCCGATGCAGAAAAACCGTGTTTGGTCTAAAACGAAAACGGCGAAACCTTGTTGATTTCGCCGTTTTCCTGCTGCCCCTCTAGGGCTCGAACCTAGACTTTTCTGATCCAGAGTCAGACGTGTTGCCAATTACACCAAGGGGCAATCACTATGTTCACTAATATAGCACCTCTGCCGTTCAGAGGCAAGTCTTCGGAGCGATGAATCTGCTGTTCGGCCACATTTTTTCTGTGCGGGTGCGATCGTGACGACAACGGCGATGATGGCTGGCGTCCGCTCGTGCGTGTGTTTCGTTTCGATGCGCAACCGGCTGTCTGCACCCTGGACACCGATGCCGGAAAAACAGCCTGTCCGACGCGATGCGTGACGGAGACTTATCGGTTGCTCCATATTTCGTTGGAAGCATCGCACCCCTGCGATACAGGACCAGTTCATCCTCGTAGGGCAAAACTCTCGCCCGCTATTTCGGCGGCTGCGGATCCGCCTGCGGCTGCGGGTGTTCGTGATCGTGGGGATGCGGCGGATGATGGCCGTCGGGATGATGCGCGCCGGGATCATGCTGCCCTTCATGCTGCTGGACGCTTCCGTCGGGATGCTCGATGGTGATGGGCGGAGGAGGAAGCTGCGGCGGCGGCGGAGCGGCCTTGCCCGCGTTGGGATCAATGATGCCGAGCATGTCCTTTTCCAGACTGGCCATGGGCGCTTCCACGATGCGGCCGATTTCCTTCCCGCCGCGCAAAAATATGAAGGTCGGAACGCGCTCGATGGTGTAGCGCTGCGCGACACCGTCCGGATCGCGTTTCGAGCGGTCCACACCGATCAGTATGAGTTTCTCGGGTGCGATGTTCTTTGCCTGAAGTATGCGAATCATGCGCGGGACTTCGCGCTTGCTGTCGGAACACCAGGTCCCGAGAACACAGAGAATTTCCACGTCGCCCATGTGCGCGGGAATCGCGTTCGCGTACTCCGGCTGCGGCGCGTAGGCAAGGAAATCCTCGGTGAACCAACCGGGTAATTCGATCATATCCGCGATGCTCATGGGTCCGATGATATCCGGCGCCTGCGCGGCTGCGCTGCCGGTACACAGGAACAGTGCGGTGATGAGGAGAAAAATCGTCTTCATGCTTCTATCCGATGATGATTGTTCAGCGTTATTGTGCAGTGTGGTGATGTATGGGCAGCTGCATTCTGCCGTCCTGCGCCCAACTGAGTTTGGTGCGCAGTGTTTCAAAATAATTCGGCCCGAGGTTCTTGATCAAGGCAGCGCTGTGTCGCCCCCGTGAAATCTCCATCGCGGTCTCGCGCGCGTCGTGCACCACCGGCTGGCCGTCGTTCATCACCATGAGCATGCCCTCGTCCGTGCTCGCACGGAGGGTGATGACGCTGCTTCCGGGCACGATCACCGGACGCGCCGTCAACGTATGCGCACTGATCGGACTGATGATGATCACTTCGCTGGACGGCACGACCACGGGGCCGCCTGTCGCCAGAGAATAGGCGGTGGAACCGGTGGGGGTGGAAATAATGATACCATCCGCAAGAAAAGACGCGAGGAATTCGCCGTTGACCCACGCGTCGATTCCGATGATTTTCGCCGTCCCGCTCTTTCCGATGACGATGTCATTGAGCGCAGAAATCTCCTGCGGCACACCCTCGATCCGTCCGGTGATGGTCATGCGCCGCTCCACCGTGTGGCGGTCCTGAAGAATCTGCCCGATGGCCCAGGGTACTTCGGGAACGGATACATCGGCCAGAAAACCCAGCTTCCCGAGATTCACTCCCAGCACGGGAGTGTCCCACGGCAGCGTCCATTGCAGCGCCATGAGCATGGTTCCGTCCCCGCCGAAGGTGACGGCAAAATCCGATTGCCTGCCGAGCTCGGCACGTGTGGCCACGGCACCGGACGAATCCTCGTCGGGGCTGAATCCGAGCATGCCGGCGATGTCCGTTTCCACAAGGAAGGCGATCTCGTGTTCCTCGAGAAACTGTATGGTGCTGTGTACCGCTTCCACCGCTGCCGGCTTCCCGGCATTGCCGAAAAGGCCGAATACCACGCTGTCTGCTGTTGTCATGCTCTCACGCTCCGCGGCAAGTCCGTGTGAAGAGACCAAAATGCAATGTCCGGAAAAAACAGAGGTCAGACAATGAACGTAGAGGGCTCCGCGAAAAGAAGAGGACATCCGCGTCAGTCTGCAAGCCGCCACACGGGATCGGCGTTGCACAGAGCTCGTATCCGTCCCGAACACTCACACAGGGCGCCCGAACAGATCTCTTCACTCTTTACCCTCTACTCTTCACCATCTATACCATCTCGATACGCTTGATTCCCGGCAGCGCAAGCATGAGCAAGCGCTCGACGCCGGCGCGGAGCGTCATGAGCGCCATGGGGCATTGCGCGCATTCACCGAGAAATCGCACTTCGACAATACCCTCATGATCGACGTCCACGAGCATGATGTCGCCCCCATCCTCGCGAAAATGGGGACGCATGTCTTCAAGCGAGCGCTCGATAATCTGCCGGGCCTGCCCGATATCGTCAATTGCCATGCCGCCTCACAGGGAAATATCGATGGAGGGAGTTCCCGGTTCGGTCAGATTGCGCTGACTGACGCTGCCGGCAAGTTGCAGCGCGGCGTCCATGAAGCTTTTCGCGACAGCGCTCTCCGGTTCGAGTACGACGATGGGCGTCCCCTGATCACCTCCCTCGCGCACACGCGTGGTGAGCGGAATTTCGCCGAGGAAGGGTACATGCAGCTCTTCCGCCGTGGCGCGGCCGCCGCCGTGATGGAAAATCTCGTCGCGATGTCCGCACTGACTGCAGACGTGGTAGCTCATGTTTTCGACCATGCCGAGGATGGGGACGGCCACTTTCTCGAACATACGGAATCCTTTGCGCGCATCCGCCAGCGCTATGTCCTGCGGGGTTGTGACAATCACGGCTCCCGTAAGCGGAAGGGACTGGCTGAGCGTGAGCTGTATATCACCGGTACCCGGAGGGAGATCGAAGAGCAGATAATCGAGGTCTTCCCAGTCCACGTCGGTGAGGAACTGCTTCAGTGCGCCCCCGGCCATGGGGCCACGCCAGATGAGGGCGTCTTCGGGCCGCACGAGAAAACCGATGGACATGAGCTGCACGCCGTAGCGTTCCGTCGGCAGCAGACGCGTCTTCTCCCCGTCGCGATAGGCGCGCGGTTGCTCGTCCACCTTCATCATCAGCGGAATGCTCGGACCGTAAATATCGGCGTCGATAAGTCCCACCGTGGCGCCGCTCTGTGCCAGCGCGACGGCCAGATTGACGGCGACAGTGGATTTTCCCACACCGCCCTTCCCGCTGGCGACGGCGATAGTGTTTTTCACACCGGGCAGTATCCCGCGTGTAGCGACGTCCGCTGATGCGGGAATCTCCGTCAGTGATGTAATGGTCACCGTACCCAGATGAGGGAGATGCTTCGAAAGTGCTGCGCGGACTACCTCCTCGAACGCCGACGCAACGGCCAGTTTCGGTACCCGGTACACCAGGGTACACTGCAGGTCGGTCCCCTCGATGACCACATCGCGTACCATGCCGGCTGCGACCATGTCTATTGTCATGTATGGAGCCGACACCACGCTCAACGCGGTGAGGACGTCCTGTTCATTGAAATACGATTGCTGAGTCATGCATTCTCCTGAAACTCTATGCCGGCTGTGCGGCAGATGCGTTGAAATGTTGTCAGCGTGTCCGACACGAACGCCGGGAAAGAACATCGCGGCGTCCGCAGTCGTTCAGGCGCTTTTCTCGACCCGCAGCGGAAGTTGGAGGACGAAGGTGGCCCCCTTCCCGAGCACGGATTCGACTTCGATATTTCCGTCGTGTTCCTTCATAATGAAATAGCTCAACGTCAGACCGAGACCTGTGCCCCGCCCGCTGCGCGAAGCACTGAAAAAGGGATCGAAGAGATGCTTCATCTGTTCTTCCGATACACCCGGTCCTGAATCGGTGACGCGCACGGTCACCATTCCGTCGGCTGACGCACCGTGGATACTGATGGATCCGCCGCCGGGCATCTCGTTCAGCGCGTTGGTTATGACGTTGTGGAATACCTGCACGAGCATGTCGTGATTTCCCGTGACCATGAGCGCTTCGGCGGGAAAGTGCACATCGATGCGCACGTGCCGCATATTACTGTGTGTGGATGCGGCGTCTATGGCCTCGGATACCACACCGGACACGTTGACCGCTTTTCGGATGAAACGCCCTGCCGGCTTACCGAGGGACAGAAGGTTCTCGACTATCAGTCCGGCCTTTCGCAGACCGGTGGTAATCGTATGCAGACATTTCTCGCGCACATCAGGCGTAAGACGATCATCGGAAAGCAGTTGCGCGGCGCTCAGTGCGTAGCTCAACGGATTGCGCAGCTCGTGCGCGATGCCGTCGGCAAGTATACCGATTTTCGCCAGTTTGCGTGATTGCTGCAACTCACCCTCGAGATTGATTCTGTCGGCGATGTCGTATTCCATAGCAACGAAGCCGCTCCCGCTGTCGGTATCCACGCGGGACCAATGGCCGTGCACATGGACGACTGTTCCGTCGCCCCTGACACGCTCGCTCTCGCCTTCCCAACGCCCGGAAGCGTGCAGCACCCGCAGGATTTCATTCCTGAAGGAGTAGTTGAAGGCCGGACACTCCGTGACCGGGACACCGACGCACTCGGCTTCGGTCCGGCCATAGAGTTGCAGTGCCGCACTGTTCAGCCAGCGTATGCCGCCGGCTGCGTCGAGCAACACCACCGCATGATGCAGCGCGTCGAGAATCGCGCGTGTTTGCAGGCCGGTGGACGGATCATAGGAGTCGGGGAGGTTCAGATTCATCGGGATGCGGTGCTTTACTGCGGTTTTTCGAGGTTGTATTCCTGAATTTTCTTCAGGATGGTCTTATACGTGACTTTGAGCATTCGTGAGGCCCGCGCCTTGTTCCACCCGGTTTTCCTCAATGTGTCGAGGAGCACCTGGCGTTCAATTTCCGAAATATGCCTGCGTACCTGGTCCTTGAGCGGTGATTCCGTGACTTGAAAGGCGGCTTCATCGGCGCTGCGCGCAATACGCGGCAGCACGGGAAGATCGAGATCCTCGATCGTGATGTGCGATTTTGCGTTCAGCAGAGCACGCCTGATGGCGGATTTCAGCTGATGGACATTCCCCGGCCATTCGTAGGTCTCAAGCACCTGCATCGCCTCCGCGGAGATGTCCTTGCCGCGCTTGTCGAGTTCCTCCGCCGCTTGCGAAACGAACATTGCCGCGAGATGCGGGATATCTTCGCGCCTGTCCTTCAGCGTCGGCATCAGCAGAAGATTCGCGCCAATGACGTCGAGCAGATACGGACTGATGTTCAAATCCTCCAATGCGCTCCCCTGTGGTGCGGTACAGGTAAAGATAACACGCGCATCGTGGTTGATCATATGTTCGCCCCCATCGCGCGAGTATTGGCCGGTACGCAGCACATCCGCGAAGACCTCCTGAAAAAGTGCGGGTGGTTCGGCGATTTCATCGATCAACAGTGTGCCTCCCGCGGCAAGTTCCAGGCGACCCCGGCCCGGGGAGGGCTCCGCGGGACCGTACAGGTCATGTCGCAGCAGCGCGGGATCCGCTCCCGTGCAGTCCAGCGTCACGAACGCTCCTGGTCTCCCGCTCATTTCGTGTATGATGCGCGCGACCATGCGCTTCCCTGTACCGATATCCCCGATAATGAGCAACGGAGCGTTCAGTGAGGCCACCCGTGCCGCGTGTCGAGCCAGTTTGCGCAGAGCCGCGCTGTCGCCCATGGCGGTGAAGAGAGGATGCAGGGGTGTATCCTCTTCCGAAACCGATGCATCAGCAACCTTGCTGGCGCTCTCAAGCGCACGACGCACGACGTCCATCATCTCATCGTTATTGAAGGGCTTCGCCACATAATCAAAGGCGCCCGCTTTCATTGCTTCCACAGCATCACGCACACCCGCAAGCGCAGTCATGAGAATGACGGGGATGTCCGGATTGATCTGTTTCACGCGTACGAGCACATCGAAACCGCTTAATCCGGGCATGCGGATGTCCATAACGACCAGTGAAGGGGCGTGATCGGTGACCATGGCGAGCGCTTCCTCCCCGCGCGAGGCGGTACGCGTTCTGAAGCCATGGACTTTGAACAAATTCGCAAGGACGAAGCAGATAAGATCTTCGTCGTCAACGATCAATATTTCCTTTTCACTGTCTGTCACCGGTACCCCGCGTCTATTTCGTCCGCGCTTTCCTATCAAAGAAAAATAGAGAACTCCGAAGTTACTTTCGCAATGCCATGAAAAAAAATGCGGGACAACGTGTTCCTTCCGGCCTCCATGACATGCCTCGTGAGACCTGAGACGCAGCAAAACAGCCTCCGGGCATTCGCGACGAATCTCTCAATGCGGGCACTCCCGTAAAAGCGACAGGCCGGATCGTCTTGATCCGGCCTGTGATATTCGGGCAGGGCCTCGCGCAGTATCGTGTCAGTCGGGCTGCATATCCGCGGCACTCATGACCAGCGTTCGTTGCTGCACGCCGTAGCGGGTGGTAAGGCGGGCGTAACACCCCTCGGGAGGGACGATTTCGCCGTACAGCTGCAGTTGATGAAATCCTGCCTTAAGCACGACGTGATCGTAAATCGTGTGAATCACCCGTCCGAACGAATCGAAGAGCTTGAGCGATACTTCCTGTGTGTCGTCCAGTGTGAAAGCCAGCGTCGCACTCGGATTCAACGGCCAACTGCGTTGATAGAAGCTGAAAGGGATCTGTGCCTTGACGGCTGGTACTGTGCGCTGTCTGTGATGTATTTCGGTGAACATGAACTGCTCCGATATGAAAGCGTGGAATGGAAATCCGTCTGTGTTGCTGCCGACGGGAGGCAGAAACCGCCGATCCGAATTACTTTGACAGCACGATACGCTGATGCCGCACGACATCGCCGGCCTGCAGCAATACGATATACGCTCCGCTCGGCAGTCTGTCGCCATTGAAGCTCACTGTATGCACACCGGCCTCAAACGACGCGTTTTCCAGCAGAGTGACCACATTCTGACCAAGCAGATTCTGCACGCGCACGGTCACGGGCATCGCCTCGGGTAGCGTGAAGCTCACCGTGGTCGCCGGATTGAAGGGATTGGGATAGGCCTCGTGCAGTTCCACGAACGCGGGAGCCGGACCGAGCGTAACGTACACAATGTTCGAATATTCGGTTCTGCCGTCGCGGTCCATCTGCAGCAGACGATACGCCAATTTCTCGTTACCGCGGAGCTTTTCGTCGAGCTGATCCGTCCAGCTGTAGCTGCGGGGACTGTTGGAGGTACCCGCGCCCTGCACGAAGTCCACTTCCGTCCAGACCTTGCCGTCCACCGAGCGTTCGATGGCGAAGCCGTAGTTGTTGAGCTCCGTCGCCGTCTGCCATTTCAGTTCCACCTGTTCGCGCACATAGCGCGCGGAGAAAGAGGTGAGTTCCACCGGCAGCGCACTGCCTTCCACCGCTATGGTGAAATCGCCGAAACCAGGCACGCACGGTCCCATATTCACAAAGCGGACATTCCCGCCGGAGGAGGAGATTTGCGAACCGGTGAGATCCCAGATACCCATAGCCGATTCGTAATTCGGTGTATAGCGCGCGGAGTACAGTGGCGCGGGACTGCCGGTACGATAGTAGTTGTGATAGGTCATATCAACATTCAGGCAGATGGGATCGGGCATTCCGTACCCCTTCACGACCCAGTACAGGTTGAAACTGCCATTCGTCTGCTGATTATCCGGATGTTTCTCCGCCACCACACGCACCGATATATACGGAAAGGGATTGGCGGTGCCGAAGGTACCTACAGGACCAGTGATCCCAATGCGGATCGGTACATACTTGCCATTACTCTGCGAAGGCCCAACGGGGAAAAGAAACGGCCCGCTATTGGCATCGAACTCACGGCAGAGACGACCAACCACGGGTGTATTGGAGTGCGTGCTGGTTGTGGCGATGTATCCGGCGCCATCCGTGGGAGAAATGGTCAGATTTGCGTTTTTACCGAGATACAGATCATAGATGCCGAGATCGAATAATTTGTTGTTGGTCGGTGGAAATTCCAAATCACCGTCGAAGCGCACGTGGCTCCCGAACGGAGTCCCGGTGTGGGTAATGACAGTGCGCACGCCTTCACCTATATAGGCCGGATAGGATGGTTCATGTTGATCGAGGACACCTATCATACTGATTCTGCCGCCAGCCGCAATGCGAACCGGATTCGAGCCTACGGCTTTCAGAATCCTCCCTGCAAGCGAAATCGTGGTGGTCTGCAAGAAAGAATTGGTGGTTGTGGAAGTGCCCCGATCAAGCGACAATGTTCCGATGACCTCTAGCGTACCGGTAGTAAGGGTGGTTGTCGAGGAGGAGAGAGTTACCTGTCCGAGAACTGTTAGCGCTTTCACGGTCCGGTTGCTCGGCAGCGATATCACGACTCCGCTCGAACCTCCATTAATCTGAACATTGTCGTTTACGGTTGGAACAGCGCTGCCTGACCAATTACCCGGAGTGTCCCAACTGCCTGTTGCGCCACCGTTCCAGGTAACTGTCTGCGCAACCACGCTCAAAGTCAATGCAAAAAAGATGATGAACACACTCGACCAGTGTGCGGTACTCGCCAGTGACTTACATGTCATAAAAAGCTCTCCTCTGCTTGCATTCGGGGAAACGGTTCGGTTCTGGAACACGTGAATGCAAAAGTCAGGCCAGAATAAACGGGAGTGTGCCGAAATGGGATTTACGACCAGGCAGCTCCGCATTGGAGGGCACAAGCTCTTGATTTTTAAGGACTTAAGCGCAACCGAGTTGCCATACGCGAGAGGCCTCCCATTCAGAATTGCGCCGTTACTCCCGTTTTTCCACAGGGTAATCAACGGGAACTATCACTTCAATTGCATATATATGCAATTAATTGCATAGGGAGCGTATTGAATACATCCGAATTGAACAGCTTGATTCTACGCCGATTTGGGCATTTCAAAACGGGTCCAGGGAAGAAAAGACTGAATTATTGGGGCATTCTCTCCATACCGGACCAGCGACAACAGAAAAAATGTGTATTTCGCTGCACATTTTTCTGATTCCTTACGCCGAAGCTTGTACAACACACCCGTTTCATCCCACGTGGGCGTTGTTCTTGAGGGATTTTCCCTATAAAGCGCGAACGACCCCCCGAAGGGAGCCGTTTTCTTATTGTCCGGAGCTCTATAGAGTATCAGAACGCACCGAATTTGAGCGCCAGGGTGCCGGAAGGACCCGAAAGATCGGAATTGGAAAGACCTCTGATCTCGTTCACCCCCGTGACGAAGCGATAGCTGCCACCCGCAGAGATCCGGAACCAATTCGTCACGTTCAATTCCACGTTCACCGCAGGCTCGGTGACGAAGACGGCTTCTTTTCGTCCATAATGATGAATATCCGGACCGTCATCATCGAGGAGATTGTCGTACATATTATTGCGATGCGTCACGCCGCCGGCACCGATCAGCGCCTGCACATTGACGTGCACGAGCCTGGACGGCGCGATGACGTATTCCAGCATGAGTCCGCCGTAACCGAACTCGACGTACAATGGTTCGTTGAACGGGCTGTATGCGGCCTCGCTTTCGGCGCTCGCGCGCACATTCGTGACAAGGCCGTATCCTCCGCCGCCGATCATGAAGCGATGATTGATCAGCCATCCGCCATACCCACCCATGAGCAATCCCGCTTCGCCGCGAATACTCGTGAGCTTATGCACCAATCCTCCGAATCCGCCATGGTCCACGTCGGACATGAACAGTGTTTCCTGCTCCTGGGCTGCCAGCGGCATGCTCAGTACGATGGCGAGGAAGAGGATGCTCCAGAATTTCATTTGAGATGCTCCGCAAACTGTTGAATGAATCCCTGCCCTGACCGGGCACATGCTTCATTGTACGGAGATTATACAGCGAGGTTGCGCATACGCGTAAATGGCATTCGTAGAGACGTTGCCGTAGAGACGTTGCGTGCAACATCTCCGCAGGCAACATCTCCGCATGCAACATCTCTACGGACATCCACGGAGCTTCAACGCGTATCCCCCATATACACGAATGCGGACCAGTAATAGGGAAAAATCCAGTCCGGATCCTCCGGCGCATTCAGCATGCGCAGGGCCGCAGCGCGTGAGGACTGAACGCGGGACAGCGACGCACTGAGCCAGGCATCGTAGAAATACCGCATCCATGCCAGCGTCGCCGCGTCGTCCACAATCCACAGCGACGCGATAACGGCGGGGGTGCCCGCGAACATGAATGAGCGGCTGAGTCCGACAAGGTCATCCCCGGTCGTGAACGTGCCTGCCTCCCCGGTGACCTGCGCGGTTTGACAGGCACTCAGGGTAACAAGCAACGCGCGCAGATCGAGGTTGAATATTTTCGCGACAGTCAGATTGCCGTCGTTCACACTGTCCGGCTTCGCGGCGGCGAGCAATATGCGCGACTCCATGGGATTGCGTGTACTCAGTTCGCCGTGAGTCGCAAAGTGCAGCACGTCATACAAACCCGCTTTGCGCTTGACAAGTGCTTCCTCCGCCTGCTCACGCGTGAGCACGGTGGGCTCCGGAATGCGGCGGGCAACCGAATCGGCTTCGATGAGCGCCGCTTCGAGAGGACGATTGCGGTACTTCGGATCGGCATACACCGGATCACCGACGATGAGCGCGCTGCGTACGGTATCCAGTTCACGCGCCAGCGCAAACGGCAGCACACTGGCGGAGGGAAGAAAAGCGATGGCGTGCTTCTCGATCAGAAAGCGCGGCCGCCCGATATGCTTGCCCGGACTCATGTCGATATCGGTTGGTGCAATGAGTGCCTGAAAAGGCAGATGATGCAGCGGTCCGTGTGGAATGATGTACAACACCGCTTTGTCGCGCAGTGCCGGAGCAAAGGGCGCAAAAAAACGCGAGTACATGTTCACCAGCTTGAGCTGCCATTCGTTGGATGTCGGCGTGCTGCGCCAGGCGGAAAGCGCTTCGCGGGGAGAGAGCCGTTCGCTCAATCGTTTTTCCCGCAGCACCGCAAGTTTCTGATTCGGAAAATCACGAAAGAGCATTCCGCGCAACACCTCGATCTCCCGTTCGATCCCTATGTCGGACTTGAGCTGTATCCTGCGAACAACCACCGTGTCGCGGGTGATGGCGAACGCAATCGTTGAACGTTCGCCCATGAAGTATTCCAGTAGACCGGTGCTCTCGTCCAGCAAACCCTGCAGCGCCTCGAGAGCGAGCGGTTCGATGCTCTTGACGGACGCGTATTCAGGATCGAGGCGTCGCAATTCCGCAAGCACGATCTGATGCTCGTTCAGCGCACTGCCCAGTCGCGCAGCGCTGTCAGGCCTGGTCAGCAATGCGCCGATACGCTTCTGAATCGCCTGCTCGCGTTGGACGAGACTGAGCACTTCGGCACTGCGCTGTTTTCCTTCTCCCACCGCTTTGTTCCCGAGCATATCGAGAAAGGATCGGGCTTTCGCTCTCTCCACATACTCGAAGGCTTCCCGGAATTTCCCTTGCTGCACAAGGATACCAATCAGGTTTTCGTAAATGAAGAATTTGTTGGAAATGAAACTGGAGCGAATGTCAATGGACGAGATGCTGCCGCGCAATTCCTCCACAATAACGATGCTCTGTTGGAGAGCATCCAATGCCGCGGCGGTATCGGCAAGTCTGAGGGAAAGCACGCCGATGTTGCCGAGCGCCAGTGCCCGGTGTACGCGATACCCGGCCTTGCCATACAGCGTTTCAGCCTGACGGTACGACGCAACGGCGCTGTCGGGCCGGCCTGCGGCTGCGTGGACGTTGCCAAGATTCAGATAGGCATCCGCGGTCGGCGCAGTGCGGAGCGACTGCTTCAGGAGCTCGAGCGCCTGCAGGCCGGACGCACCGAACGCGACAGTATCCCGTTTCTGCAAAAGGCGAATGGATTTCTGATGATGGACATCGGCAAGATTGTACAGGGAAATGGCGACCTTGTACGCGTCGCCCTTTCGTTCATCCTCCGCAAGAACGTCACGGAATTGCTGTTCGGCGTCCTCGAAATTTCCCAGCATCTTGTTCGCCACAGCAATGTTGCTGCGTACGTTGCGCCACTCCTCCTCGTACACTTCGGGCAGCGGCAGCCGGCCGCTGTCCGCAATCGCCCTCTGTTTGTCCAGTGTTGACAGACTTTTTTCGAACCAGGGCAAGGCTTCCGTCGGTTTGTCGTAGGCCAGCAGGACGTTCCCGAGCCATTTCTGCGCCTGAGCTTCGACGAGGGAATTTCGCTCCAGTACCGCTTCCGCCAGCAGGGCCTGAAAATGACGTTGTGCCGCGTCATATTCCGATCGATCGTACAATTCCCGTCCTGCGCTTATGCGGGTATCCTCAGGGGACGGAGGCGGAGCGCTGCTGCACGATGCCAGAAGCAGCGCCATCAAGAGTAATCGCGAAGGACGCATACGTTTACCGGGCTGTCAGGTCCGTCTGAATACGTGCGGCCAAAGGGGCCAGAGGGGCTGCCTGTCCACCGAAGCGGAGCAGAATGCGGGACAGCTGCTCGCCGCTCCAGCTTCGTCCCTGCTCCGTGGTTGCCAGAGCAAGGAGATGCGGCACAGCGTCGGCGAAGAGACGCTCCCGCTCGTCCATGGCAACCGTTGCGTTGAGCGTATGAAAGGTCGGCTGATCGATGGTCGAGGAATGCAGAAGCGTCTGAAGACGCACACGTTGTGTTGCGGCGTGCTCCATTCCTTCAGTATCGATGTATACGAAGTTCGCCTCGAGTGCGCCCGGTGGGGCGCTGCTGCCGGCCGGGAATACTCCCCACGAATACTGCTTCCCCGCCACCGCCCGAAAGGTCGCGGGCATGCGTTCAGGCTGCCAGGTGTTGAACATTCCCACCTTCCCCCGTAGCGGCTGCGTGAGGATCGTTTCGCCGTTCTCATCACGCAAAACCAGGGTCCAGTTCCGTTCACTGTCTCGTGCGCTGGAATCGGAGTCGAACCAGACGAATTGGGGCAGAGGTTCTGAAACAGCCAGACGCGGCGATACGGCCACCGCCAGAGCGTCTCCGCGGATGCCGGACACGGAGGCGAGTTGCGCCTGCCATACGTCATTGTCGGAGCCGCCGAGCCCCCCGGAGGGTACGGACAGGCCATCGCTCGCTCCGAGTCCACGGGTGTTGCCGTCGGCCTGCAGGGTACTGTGTTCAGGTGTCGCTCCGAGGCGCAATTCCTCGCCGTCGGCGAGGGAGACCAATTCGCCGCTGAAGAACACGAGGGAAACCGCTCCTTTCCCGACGCGCACGGTTTCACCTTCGACGAGGCGCAGGCCCAGTGTCAGCGGAGTTTCGCCCTCCTCCCGCAACAATGCGGCGCTGCCGCTCACCGAGGTCACGAGCGCAACCTCGGCCTTTTCCTGCGCCGCGGACCCGAGCGTGAGCAGCAGCAGGGCGAATACAATATCTCGTATGCGTTTCATCGGATTCTCACTACATCAAAATTGGCAAACTGTTCGAGTCGTGGGACCATGGGATTTTGACTGCCCTTCGTCAACCCACGCACACTCGTGGAAACGTAGAGCTGCAGTTCGCTCCAGTCCACAACGTTGTCCTTCGTAAAGTCGGCGGCACCGCGCAGACCGTCCAACAGCGCTTTCGTAAAGGCGCCGTGACCCCAGGACGGGTCTTCGTACGAGTACTCGTTTCCCGAACTCGACGTGAACACGATACCGGCTTCACCGGCCAGTGCCGCGGCCACCTTTTCATTGGACGCCCCGGCGGACACATCCCCCGAGTGACAGGCATCGAGCAGGAGGATGACACGTCCCGCGTTGAGCTTTCTCAGCTCCGCGGTGAAATCCTCCCATGCCAGACCCTGCGTGCTCACTTTGTCGCGTCGTGTGCCGGCGGGTAAAAAATAATAGCGCTGTTTTCCGCTTTTATCCCGCTGCCGCACTCCGTGACCGCTGAAGAAGAGCACGAGCACGTCGCGCGACGTGATGTCCCGGAATTCCTTCAACGCGGCGACGATATTGTCCTTCGTCGTGCCATTTCCTGTGAGCGCTTTCGGGTAGACGCGCTGATACATGCCGCCTTCCTGGCGCGACAGCTCATCTTTCAGCGACTCCGCGTCCACGGATGCGAACTGCAGGTCGGGGTAATCGGGAGTGTAACGATCGGCACCCACGGTAAGGACGTACAGATCCGGATTACGCTGCCCGGTTGTAAGAACGGTGATGTGCGCCGAGGCGGCTGCGCTGCGCACGCGCGTCGCGTTCACGGCCACGACATCGATGCTGTTTCGACCCGGCAGAACCGGAATACGCGCCCGAATACGGAGGAGTGTATCGTTTTTCTGAATGACGTCGTAATCGGTGAAGGCGTCATGATTGACGAGGCGGCCGTTGAAGTAGACGAGCACGCGTTCGATGCGCGCGATATCACGCGCTTCGGCCTCCACCACGACTTCGAGTTTTTCACTCCCGAAGACGAATAATTGCTGTACCCTCGGCGAAAGCAGGCGTACGGAGGGTGGGAGCGTGAATGATGCTTGTGCCGTGCCGGGTGTGTAGCCGCCGCGAAGTACGTCCTCGATGATTCCGGGACGACGATACAGATCCCTGTATCGCTCGATGGGATAGACATCGTCGCCGGATCTCCAGGTAACGTATCGATCACCGAAGGAAGAGCAGTCGTAGTAGCCGTCAGGTGTAAATGAAAGCCACTGCCCGTCGCTGAAGCCTGCCATGGAAAGGAGTAGCGCTGCGTCCTGCATATTCCAGAGTCGAATGGTTCCGTCAGTGTGTGCGCTGAGAAGGCGTTTTCCGTCCGCGTCGAAGAGAGACTTCATTGTACCGTAGGAAGCAGCGGGAAGTTTCGCGCTGCGCAGGCGTTTCTTCCAGTCCCATACTTCCATAAGTCCGTTCATGGAACCCACGAGGAGTTTTTCACCCATCCTGTCCAAATGCAGACTGTGTGCATACCCCGCGTCGAGGGTGAACTGCCTGTAAACGCTTCGTGTAGAGAGGTCATAGGCATGTAGAGCACCTTCGGCGCCACCGGAAAACAGATAGCGGCCGTCATCCGACACATGCAGCGCCATCACTCTGCGGGCATGCCTGCCGATGGTCGCTTCACGGGCACCGTCGGAAAGGCGGAAGAGACCGACGCTTCCGTCCTGTCCACCAGCGGCGATCATTGTGCCGTCAGGAGTTGTCGCGAGCGATTGAATCCAGCGCATTCCGCTCTGCACCGTCCACAGCTCCTGACCGTCGTCGAGCGACCATCGTCGCAAAACCCCGTCGCGCCCGGCCGTGAGCACGGACTTGCCGTCGGGTGTGATCGCAATGTCGGTGATGTAGAGGCGATGCGCCGGGATATCGAAGTATCGGATGCCACTGCGGGCATTCCAGACCGTGAGAGTGCCGTTCATATCGCCGGCTGCGAGCCTGGTCCCCGTATAGTCCAACGCTATCGCCGTCACGAGCGTTGCGGGCTGCGGTCGGAACATGCGTATGCATTCACCCGTGACCAGATTCCACGATTTCGCACTGCTGTCGCGCCCGCAGGAATAAAGGGTTTTCCCATCCGGTGACTGAACGATGTCCCATACAGCGCCGGATTTTCCTTCTTCAAGGTGCAGTCGCACGCTCTGTTGCGAGAAGAGTACGGCGACAGGCAGGAAACACAGTGCAGCGATCATGGCTGCGATGCGGGAAACGGTACAGGACGTTCTGGACATGGCGAAAGCGGTCTGTTTCGAATGCTCCAATATACGAAGCACTTACGCGAAAGACACGGCTCGAGTGATGCTCGCGACGCCATGGACGGGTTACCCCACAGCCGCAACCGAAACAGCACAAAAAACGGCACCCGGCCTGTACAGCCGGTTGCCGTTTCATAGGAGCGGAGGGTGAGAGAGTCGAACTCTCATGTCCTTGCGGACGGCGGTTTTCAAGACCGCTGCAATACCATTATGCGAACCCTCCGGACGCAATCCTTAATTTACTCCCCTTCGCGTGGAATTCCAACGTGAGGGAATGACCGCAGTCAAAGGTTGCAGTGAAAAGCGTCCGACGGATATCCTTGCGCGGATCGGCTCCGACGCGCATGCATACAGACAGGTGCTGCGTGAAGCATCGCATGCTCAGAGCCGCTGGAGACACCAACAGTCTCCGTTCCGATGATTCTCGGTGGCCGCTACGGTCTGCTCATTCGAGGGATGCGACGAGCTTGTGCGCCTGCGTTCGCGTCGCGGCGTGGTAAAAAAAACCCCGCCGGGAGGCGGGGCTATATTGAGACCCTGAGCGCTCACTTGCTGATCTGGTACACGATTTTGCGTACGGTATCGAACTGGAGATAGGGATACAGCTCGCGGATTTTGTCGATGGCGTCTCCGGCGCTCATGTTCTGTCGCATGTTCTTGAACATGCGGCGAATCATGTAATCGCGAATGGCTTTTTCGCTGAACAGATTATGTTTTGCGAGTTCGGAAAAAGTTGCATCATCGATGATGTCGCGCAGAGGGTTGTCCTCGGGATACATGTCGTTCTGCATAGTGCCTCCTGACGGATTGTGGCGTGATGGTGATCGAAAACGAGCGAAGCACTACCAACTGCAATCGATACGTCTTCTCCTGAGAGTTCCTGAATACATCTGTTTAGACACATGACTTGAAAAAAAGTTACAAATCAGTGACCGGATTGCTGAAGACCGGAAAAATCAGTGCACCGGAACATGTACAACACAGGGATGTGCAGATTTGTTTCGGGGCTTCAGGAACGGCGGTACGTAAGGGGCGATAGGCGATTTCAGAAATGTTATGGGTGGAAATTATTCCCTCTTGCGGAGAAATGCAAGCGTTTTACACAGGTTCCGTATTTATGACCTGACGAATTTCACCCGGATTGCTGTACCCGGCAGTCTCGCACCAGTGCTTCCCGAGCGAGGAAAGATCGGTCGCAAACACGTCGGGTGAGGTACGTATATCCGTGCACACCTCGTGGAACACCTCCCCCCACCCCGGGAAATCGTGCAGGTCGAAGACCGTATTGTGGAACAGAAGCACCAGGACACCATTTTCAGCGCGCACAGCGCTGTGCATATCGCGAATACGTTGCAGAGACGCTACTGTGTCGAGTTCGCGGTACCCGGCGAGTGTTCCATCCATCACTGTGAGTGGCACCTCCCAGATAGGGAGCGCCTCTCCGCGCTCGAAATCGAACGGGAGAAAGGGATGGCAGAAACCGTTGCGAAATCCTTCCTGTTCGGCAAAACCGAGAGTGGAATCCACCTCGCATCCGTTTTCCACCTGAATACGCCATGTCGCGGGATATTCGAAGCGCAGATAATGTTGCCGCACCGTGCGCGGCGAGATACCGAGGACCTCCGCCAACCGCTGCATTTCCCTCCCGAACATCGTTGCATCCGTATGCGCGTTGAAACTCGGATGAATGCCGATATCGTGGCCGTCCTCTCGAATCCCGCGAAGTGCTTCGGCAGCCGCCGCGCCGCGAATGTTGTACGTTACATCGCGTTTGTCATTCCCTCCGGCTTTGAACAACCAGCTCGCTTTCATTCCCGCGGCGCGCTCAGCTTCGAGCATTCGGCGAATGGATTCACGGTAGGGATCCCTGCCACTGAAGCCGAAGCCGATGTATTCGCGGAGTCGGCGCAGGCGTTCCCCGGCAGGGACATGACGGCGATTGAATAAAAAATTCTTTACGATTTCTCGAAACAGCAATCCCGGAGTATACTTCGAGAGATAGTCAATATCATGCGTCATACACACCGCATGGGACTTGCCACGGAATCCGGGACCGTCCGGCAGATTGAATCCCGCCTGACGCAGTACCATCCGCAGCAAACGTCCCCAGGAACTCGCGACGGGTACACCCAGCATGTTGTGCTTCCCCAGCAGCGACTGCGACGCAGGGTAGCGGCCGAAGGCGTCCCTGCTTTCGCTGCACCACTGCTCATGCAGCCCCAGAAAAAACAGCGATGCGGCGGGGAGATCGAACGGAATCGTATGATCGACGGCTATGGGAAAGAGTATATGCCACTGTTCTCCGAAAGCGGGGATGCGCTGCAACTCCGCACCCGTCGCCCGACGATCCAATAACCGTGCGTGAAGTGCAGTATCCGCCGGCAGCCACACGCCCGTAGCGGGCCGCTCGGCGGCATAGGTGATGTCCGCATCGGCGTGGCCGATGAAGCGCGGCCGGAATCCCGCGATCAACGCGAGATGAAAAAGCGCATGTCGCGCTCCGCGACGAAAATCGGAGGGTAGATCGATGCGGACCGTGATTTCAGGCAGCATGAGTTTCGCTGGATATGGTGTTGGACCGCATTCCGGTTGTCAGCAAAGCGGACGCTGCCTCTGCGCAGTACGGTCGCACCGACGCGTCGGGTTTGCGTCTAGCCCTCGCCCCAGGACAACACTTCAAGGCGTACGGGAACGATACCGTCTCGAAGCATACCCAGCTCCTTTGCCGCCGCTCTGCTGAGGTCTATAACCCGGGATTTGAGGCGTGGCCCACGATCATTGATGCGGACGAGGACGGATTGACCACTGGAAGGCACAACGACTCTCACCCAGGTACCGAAGGGATAATCGCGATGTGCAGCGGTGAATTCGGTTTTATCGTAGCGCTCGCCACTGGCGGTCTTACGTCCGTGAAATTTGTTATGGTAATAGGAAGCGATTCCCTCTGCTTCCTCCAACGCATCCATTTGGGGGTAATTGCGGATATCGTGCCAGTCCGCCGTCTCCTGCGTTGATGAACATGCAACGAACAGCATGGCCGTCAGTGCAAGAAATACGAGAATGGGAAGGGGTGTATGTTTCATCATGCACCTCTTTGCTTGTGAGACAAACAGATTCAGGTTCCGAGAAGGTGACTTTCGATATCGTCCTCGTTTCAAAAAACTGAACAGGGAATCGCTTCGTATCGTCCGAAGTGTCGCAATGATAGAAGCGGACTTTAAAGATACTGCTTAAAACCTTTTTTCCGAAGGAAATCCACGACTTCCTTCACATTTTGGGATTCGCCCTTTCGGCAGACCAAAACGGCGTCTCCGCTGTCAATGACGATGAGATCCTCTACCCCCACTGCCGCGGCGAAGCGTCCGGGTGAGGCGGAGACATGACAATTGTGCGATCCGCTCAGAAAGGTCGCGCCGTCACCCGAATTCCCAGAATCGTCTTTCGGGAAAATTCGCGCAACTTCGTCCCAGCTTCCAAGATCGTTCCAGCCGAAATCCGCCGGGATGACAAAGCGGTTGGCTGCCTGTTCCATCACACCGTAATCGATGGATATGGGGCGCATCTCGCTCCATGCGTGTTCGACAACGGAGGCAAAGCGCTCGGTATCAACGGCATCCCGGACACGGCTCAATTCGTCGGCGAGTTCCGGCAGCTGATCGGCGATACCGTTAAGAATCGTGGACACCCGCCAGATGAACATTCCGCTGTTCCAGACAAAATCGCCGCTCTCGAGAAAACGCTGCGCGGTTTCGAGATTCGGTTTTTCGGCAAAGGTCACAACCGACCAGGCGTTCAGCTCTTCATGAGGGCGATTTGCCTCATGCTGATCGAATTGGATGTACCCGTACCCCGTCTCGGGACGCGAGGGGCGGATTCCGACGGTGACGTATCCTTTCGTCTCCGTCGCGAGAGTAATGGCGCTTTTCAACGTGTCCTGGAACGCGACGATGTCATGCACAAGATGGTCAGCCGGAAGCACTACCATCACCGCTTCACCGACACGTTTTTTCAGCACCTCGGCGCCGAGACCGATCGCAGGTGCTGTGTTACGGCCGAACGGTTCGATGATGATGTTTTCGGCCGGCACCTGCGGCAATTGTCTGCGCAGTTCTTCCGCCTGCAACGCGTTGGTGATAACGTAAATCCGTTCTCTGGGTATGACAGGATCGAGACGATACACCGTATTCTGAATCATCGTGCCTGAGCCGATGATTTCGAGTAATTGTTTTGGTGCATGTTCGCGGCTGCGGGGCCAGAAGCGGGCCCCTACACCCCCTGCAATAATCAACGCATATGCGTCCATGAATCGTCGTTTCCTGTTGCTGGTTCGCGATAGTGTTTGACCTCAAGACAACGAAAATCCCACTTCCGTTGAAGCAGAAGTGGGAAATACCGGTGCGCCGTCATCACGCCCTGCCGGCAGCCTTGAGTCTGTTGAGCGCTCGGTGCAGCGCCGCTTCGGCGCGAGCACTGTCCATATCCTGTGCATGGCTTTTGAGTCGGGCTTCGGCACGCTCTTTGGCCTTGGTGGCGCGTACCACATCAATAGAATCCGACCGCTCGGCGGTGTCCGCAAGGATGCGTACATGATTATGAAAAACCTGCACTACTCCCCCGCTCACGGCGTACACCAGTGCCGTTTCGCCGGCGCGTTCGAGATTCAGAAGACCGACAGTCAACGCCGAAAGGAAGGGTGCATGGTTGTAGAGTACCTGAAAACGGCCCTCAATTCCGGGGCAGGAGACCGAAACCGCCTTACCGGTGAATTCAACGCGCTGAGGCGTCACGAGTTCAACATCGAAGAGCTTGTCCATGAAGCCGGACTACGCCTCCTGCATTTTCTTTGCATGTTCAAACGCCTCGTCAATGGTTCCCTTGTACATGAACGCGCTTTCCGGAAGTTCATCACAATCGCCATTGATGATCATTTCGAAGCCCTCGATGGTATCCTCGATTTTGACATACTTGCCCTTGAAGCCGGTAAACTGTTCGGCCACGAAGAAGGGTTGCGAGAGGAAGCGCTGAATACGGCGGGCGCGATGCACAACGAGCTTGTCCTCGTCCGAGAGCTCGTCGATACCCAGGATGTTGATGAGGTCCTGCAGATCCTTATAGGTCTGCAGAATGCGTTTCACGTTCTGGGCCACATTGTAATGACGGTCGCCGATGACAAGCGGATCGAGGATACGCGAGGTGGAGTCCAGCGGATCCACGGCAGGGTAGATGCCCAACTCGGAAATACGCCTGCTGAGTACCGTTGTGGCGTCGAGATGGGAGAAGGTCGTCGCCGGTGCGGGGTCGGTGAGATCATCGGCGGGCACATACACGGCCTGAACCGAGGTGATCGACCCCTTCGTCGTGGAGACGATACGCTCCTGCATCTCACCCATTTCCGTGGCAAGCGTTGGCTGATACCCTACCGCCGACGGCATACGGCCGAGCAGTGCCGACACTTCCGATCCTGCCTGGGTGAAACGGAAAATGTTGTCGATAAACAGCAGAACGTCCTTGCCTTCCACATCGCGGAAGTATTCCGCCATGGTAAGAGCAGTGAGGGCAACGCGCTGGCGAGCACCTGGCGGTTCGTTCATCTGGCCGAAGACGAGTGTGGTTTTGTCGATAACGCCCGACTCCGTCATTTCCAGGAAGAGGTCATTCCCTTCGCGGGTACGTTCACCGACACCGCCGAAAACGGAATACCCGCCGTGATGCATGGCGATATTGTTGATGAGCTCCTGAATGATGACCGTTTTTCCCACACCCGCACCACCGAACAGACCCGTTTTACCGCCCTTTGTGTAGGGCTCGAGAAGATCGATGACCTTGATACCGGTTTCGAACATTTCCTTTTGCGTGGAAAGTTCATGAAACTCGGGGGCGTGGCGGTGAATCGGGAAATATATTTCCGTTTCGAGGGTTCCCTTATTGTCAATCGGGTGGCCTGTGACGTTGAGCAATCGTCCGAGAGTTTTCGGCCCAACCGGAACCGAAATTTGCGCACCGGTGTCAACCACATCCATACCGCGGACGAGGCCGTCGGTGGAATCCATTGCTACGCAGCGGACGCGGTTCTCACCGAGGTGCTGTTGTACTTCCACGACGAGCGTATCAGAACGGCCTTCGGTATCTTTCCGCTCGATTGTCAATGCGTTCAAAATGGAGGGGATTTGACCGCCAGAAAAATCTACGTCGACGACCGGCCCGATAACCTGTACAATAGCGCCCTTGTTCATTCTCTCTTTGCTCACTGATGAATATGTAGGAATTCAAAATAGAATGTAAGATAGCAGGGATGGACGGAAAATACAATTACTGGTCAGTGGACCCTGGGGATTGGCGGCGGTCCTCTATTCCCGAAGCAGGGAAGAAGTATCGTACGGCCTCTGTCGAACGAAAGCCGGGGTCAGGTTTTTGTCCGGACTTCCTTATCCCGTGCGGACGTACTCCCTGCTCTCTGCTCGCGGTTCCGTGCTCCGTGTTACGTATTCTCGACTCAGAGTTGGTGCCTGGGAACGAGGAGGGTCGCTGTTTTTGGCGGGAGAGTAAGCGAAACACCGTCACGTTGCACATAGAAGGTGACGTTCTGTAACGGATCTGTAAGCGCTGAACCTTCCGGTACGCCAAGAAAGGATAGGGTACAGGTTTGCACATCGTCGCCGGCGTTCACGACGACAAAAACTTTGTCCGCGCCGCTGCTGCGCATAAAAGCGTACAGAGACGCAACATCATCAATGAGCAAGGACTGCGTGGCACCCGTTTTCAGTGGTGGAAAACGTTCTCGCAGGGCGATCAGCGAGCGATAGTAGAGGAACATGACAGAATCGAAGGCAACGGGATATTTTTCCGGATCGCCGTTGATATCGAAGGGCGCTTCTTTCTCGAAAATCATTCCTGGCCAGAGCATGGGCTTCCGATTATCGGGATCGTCGCCACCCCACATGCCGGTTTCATCACCATAGTAGATTACCGGCGAGCCCGGGAGGGTGAATTGCAGCAATAGAAGCATGCGTTGTAACGCCCTTGCCTTTGTATCGGGCTTTCTGATGTCATACCCGGCATTGACCACCGGCGAGTTCTTCTGATCATAGCGTAAGGAGGGGTTGACGCACATGGAGGCGATGCGGTCCGTTTCATGACTGCCAATGAGATTCAGCAGAGCATCGCTGCCATTCAGCGTTGTTCTCGAGCGTATGGCGCTCAATGCAGCATCGAAAGCGGTGCTGGTTTCTTCCCCAGTCAGAGCAAAACCCGTGAGTGCCTCGGCAAAGCGCTGCGGACTATCGACATCGAAGGGTGTTGCCGCGAGTCCGGCTCCGCTTTCGAGGTTGACAAGCATGATGTCCGGATTGATGCTCCGGCAAAAATCAGCCCAATGACGCCAAAAAACGGAAGGCATTTCCGAGGCCAGATCGATGCACCAACCGTCGATACCGTCGTTGGGATTACCGTCGCCATTCGGATCCATCCAGCGCCGCGTGGCGGCATACACGTATTCGCGTGGACCCTGTGCCAGACCGAGCGTGTCCTGCCCGAAGCGTGGAAACGCATCAATTCCCCACATCTTCTGATAACTGAATTCGGACTGATACGGCGTCTCGGGTTTATCCCAGGCGGATACGGAAAACCACGATCCAAAACGGGATTTCTCCTGTTGCGAGAGTACATCGCGAAATGCCCAGAAATCGGCGCCGCAGTGGACAAATTGCGCCATCAGCAACACGCGTTTGCCCCGTCGTCGCAGCTCGGCAATGAGGTCGATGAACGCACGATCAGCGGAGGTGAGGTACCAGGTGTTCGGGTCGTCCGGAACTTCGCGCTTCAAGTACATGGTGTCGACCGCAACACGGGGTCCAAAATGCCGGTCCATGTGATGCAGGGTACTGACGTCGAATTTGTGTGAAGAGCGGGCCTCGAATGTCGGGGTAAGAATCACTCCGGTGATGCCAAGTGAGTCAAGGTAATCCAGCCGTGATCGGATACCTTCGAAATCACCGCCGTATTGCCGCAGCATAGCTGCGGGATAGAAGGAATCATACAGCATGATTTCATTCAAGGTGCGCTTGTACCAATCCGCCGTCCAATCCGAGACCTTCCATGGCAAGCTGCTGTCGAGCAACACATCCGCCGCAGTAGGATCATTGGTCGTATCGGCATTGTGAAATCGGTCGGGAAACAGCAGATACCACACCTCTCCCCGGGCCCAGAAAGGAGGTTCCGGCACCTGGGCGTTCACGCCGATCGTACCGGAGAGAAGGATGACGAAGATCCACGCTATGCTGATGTAATTCCTGTGCATATGCTGCGAGGCAGCTTCAAGATACACATTGCAGGAGATTTCCCAAGGCATGTCCCCTCTCCTTCACTGCATACGTGTAGTTCACACGGTGTCGTGCGCGGGGCGGGAACGCGCGCCCCATATACGCGTGGAGCCGCAGCCAGGCTATCGCTCGCGGAATTGCATCAGAGATAGACCATGAAGCCAAAGCTCCAAACCACCCCATCGCTGTTGCGGGTGTCGACGTCGAGGTTGGTAACATCTGTCAGACTGTTGATTTCCGTACCCAGGAAGAGATAGCGAAACTCACCGTGCAGGGCGAAATTTGACCCGAATACAATTTCGCAACCGACCCCGAAATGGTAACCCGGTACGAAGGATTTTTCATCCTTGAACTTGTCGCGCAATTCCGGAATGGAGGCGGAGAGCAGATCGTAATCGACGAGGGTGTAGTACCAGCCCAATCCTCCGACAGCGTACGGTGAGAGATTCGAACCGAAGGGAAGGAAGATCATGGCGGACAACGTCAGCGGCATGTAGGCCACATCCGCGGTGTACTGGCGCTGGTCGATGCGACCGGTGGAAAAGCGCTCCGCGGTGCGATAATCGAGTGCGGCCTCGAAACCCACGTTCTTTCCCAGACGCAGCCGTCCCGCCACGCCGAAATACCACGCACCTTCTTCGGCGTCATTGCTGACATACCAACCCGCGCGCGGACCAATCCCGATAGTGTTGGCAATAATATCGCGGTCCTGGGCCTGCACGGTCAAGGTCAGAAAAAGGAGGATGGCAATACCGGTGGAGATTCTCAGTGAAATCATGATGCGCTCCTGCTGAAGGGAAATCCTGTGTTACCCAGGATGAATGTGTTCGGTTCCTTGAATTTGAGCCGAATATTTTTTCTGTACAAGAGCCGGACAGAAATCCTTTATTCCGGTACGACTGCGGAAACGGAGACACTGTATTTCAACGATCCCTTCGTGACGCGCCGGATATCACCGCCACGACCGACAAGGAACAGCACCTCCTGACCATCCGTGCTCGGCCACAACATGGCGGCCCACTGTCCGTCGGGACTGAGCGCGGGTGCATGCGCTGCTCCAGGCATCAGATCGGTATGTGCAGCGACTGATACTCCGACGGCGGTGAGTACTGTCGTCCGCGCGCCGGTATCGATGCGACGCAGTACGAAATCCGGAAGGCAGGTCTCGACAAACTCGGCTGTTTCCTGGCTCACGGGCGTCCAGGGATCATACGGAATGGCGGGGGTGACGAGGTCGCGGGTATCGCCCGTCCTGAGATCCACTGCAAATGGTGGCTTCCATGAGGGGAACGCGTAGATGACTGAGCTTCTTTGATCGAACTTTATATGCGAGAGGATTTCACCCTCCCCTGTCTGTATGGGATCGAGAACGCGAAAGCCCGCAGCGTCAAAGCCCAGGAGAGCGCTGGTGTTGATCTCCGATCCGTCCGGACGTCTGGCACGGACCTGCGTCAGAACGGCGACCGCGTCTCCGTAATCCGTGACATGCACCGCGTGCACCCGTACCGTGAGCAAGGTGAGATCGAGCGCCGCGAAGCGTGTTCGCAGGAAAGCGGTTATGTCACCCAGAGTCATTTTCCACTCGCCACAGTTGAACCAGCACAGTGTGGCGTTCCATACCGTCGAATCAATGGAACCCGATGGGCGACGGTACGCGATGAACGCGGCATGGTGACCTTTCCAACTCAAGGATGCCGGTGTACCAGCCAGAATGTACTCCTCATTTGCGGACTCCGCGACAGGCAATGGTACCGGGATGAGCGTACCGTTTTCACAACGGCCCCAGAGACGACGCACCCCGCCGCTCTCCGTTCCGTAGAGGACAATACCGTTTTCCGCCACTTGTGTCAGAGAGACGACATTCTCCTGCGCGAGAATCTCGTCCGTTTCACTTCCGATGGAATACCGATGCAAACCGCTTGCGTCCGCATAGTACACGAAGCGATCGGTCGGGGTACCCTCGGGATCGTCGCTGCATCCCTGGAGCAGGAACACCATGGCCAGACATGCGCACGCAATGAACATTTTCAACATGATGACCTCCTTCAGTCTCACTATCTCAAGCCATAATACAATTTTTCCGGACGCACTGCTCTTACATTTTTCCTCGACGAAAAAATATTTCTGCGTGCCTTGACATGTGCCTTGTCGTTTACATATATTCGCTTATGCAAATATACGCATGCGTAAATATTACGAGTCGGCAATGAAACAGAAAGAAGAGACAGAGGCTACGGGGACGCTGGAATCGCTCACCCTCCTCATGCAGGCCCTGAGCGACGAAAATCGCCTTCGCATCATCAATCTGCTGCTCGCGCGTGATGAGCTGTGTGTGTGCGACATTCAAAGCGTCCTGGCGATGCCGCAGACCCGCGTCTCCCGTCATCTTACCATACTGAAAAACGCGGGTCTTGTCACGGCACGACGTGATGCCCGCTGGATGTATTACACCTTACTTCGAGACACACCGCTGGGAAGGGAACTCTGCGCGATGTGCGAACGGACATTTCCGGGTATTCCCGCGTTGGCAGCCGATCTCACCTCACTCAACGCAGCGTGCGATCTCGTCTGCTGCACCTTCCCGGTCAAACACGAAGAAGCAACATGAACACGAATCAGAAACGACTTTCCTTTCTCGACAGATTTCTCACACTCTGGATTTTTCTTGCCATGGGCGCCGGGGTGTCTGTCGGACATTTTTCGCCGTCGATAGCCGAATTCTGGAATCGGTTTCAGGCGGGGACGACCAACATTCCCATTGCTATCGGACTGATACTGATGATGTATCCGCCGCTGGCGAAGGTCCGTTACGAAGAGCTGGGAGACGTCTTCCGCAACAAGCGCGTCCTCGCTCTGTCACTTGTTCAGAACTGGGTGATAGGTCCGGTGCTCATGTTCGTGCTGGCTATCGTTTTCCTTCCGAATCACCCCGAATACATGACAGGCCTCATCCTCATTGGTCTGGCTCGTTGTATTGCCATGGTCATCGTCTGGAACGAGCTGGCCTGCGGCGACAATGAATACGCGGCAGGACTGGTGGCGTTCAACTCCATTTTCCAGGTGTTGTTTTACTCGGTGTATGCGTGGGTGTTCATCACCATCCTGCCGGGCTGGTTCGGCCTTGAAGGAAGCGTTGTGGACGTGACGATGAGCGACATCGCGGAGTCAGTCCTGATCTACCTTGGCATCCCCTTCTTTGCGGGGATGCTCACGCGTTGGGCTCTGGTCCGGGCACGGGGAAAGGAGTGGTATCACAAACGCTTCATCCCGAAAATTTCGCCGCTCACGCTTATCGCGTTGCTCTTCACGATTTTCGTGATGTTCTCCCTGAAGGGCGAAGTGATTGTGGAACTGCCCTTCGACGTGCTGCGCATCGCCCTCCCGCTGGTGATATACTTCGTGGTGATGTTCCTGGTCTCATTTTTCATGGGACGGTATTACGGAGCCGACTATTCGAAAACGGCGACGCTGTCCTTCACAGCCGCAAGCAACAACTTCGAGCTCGCCATCGCTGTGGCAGTCGCCGTCTTCGGCATCGGTTCAGGCGAGGCCTTCGCGGCTGTGATCGGTCCGCTGGTCGAAGTCCCCGTGCTCATCGGTCTGGTGACAGTGTCGCTGTGGCTTCGGAGAAAATACTTCGGTAACGAAGGAGTGCGTTGAGAGCAGCACAAGGAGCAAAGAGGTGAGAGTTGAGAACACAGAACGGATAATGAAGAAGCAGTAGCACACACGAGGAGCACAATGTCAACACCCGAAATTTTTCCTCGACTCGCGGCGTCGTTGATGCGCGCACGAAGCGAACGCGATCGCATCGACAGCGCTCGGCGTCAGCAGCTCGACGCGTTGGTGCGTAGTATCAACGAACGCATTGACGCGGACAGCGAAGCGCGTCTTATTTTTATCTGCACACACAACTCCCGTCGCAGCCACCTGAGCCAACTCTGGGCGCAAGCTGCAGCGATATGGAACGGACGTCACGACATCGCATGCTTCAGCGGCGGCACGGAAACGACGGCCTTCAACCCAAGCGCTGTTCAGGCGCTCCGTAATGCGGGCTTTGAGATCGAAACCGCAACGCATGACACCAATCCCCGCTACGACGTACGGTATGCTGTCTCTTCCGCACCCCTCGTTGCGTTCTCGAAGAAATACGATCACGCATCAAATCCGTCTGACGGCTTTATCGCCGTGATGACCTGTTCTCAGGCCGATGATGGATGTCCGGTCGTGTTGGGCGCCGCACAGCGGATTTCCCTTCCTTACGGCGATCCGAAAGAAGCGGACGGCACACCTCTGGAGGCCGCAGTATACGAAGAACGCTCCCGGCAGATAGCCCGGGAAATGGTGTATGTCATGGACGCTTTAGCAAGTAATGGGTAAAGAGGTGGGTATCCGTTGTTTTTGGCTTCACTCTTCACTCTTTACTCTTTACTCTTCATTCTTCACTTACCCACTAATGAGGTTTCAATGATTTCCCCGGATGCACTGAAGCAAATAGTTAAAGAGAAATATGCCGAAATAGCCGAGCAGTCCCGCGACGAGAATGCCTCCTCCTGCTGCGGAGCGACAAGTTCCTGTTGCGGTGATGGAATGAGTTACACCATCATGGCCGACGAATATACGGGGACGGATGGGTACGTGGCCGAAGCCGACCTCGGTTTGGGGTGCGGCATCCCGACCGCTTTCGCCGGCATACGATCCGGCATGACCGTGCTCGATCTCGGCAGCGGAGCCGGGAATGACGTGTTCATTGCCGCACGTGAAGTCGGGCCCGAGGGACGCGTCATCGGTGTGGACATGACACAGGCGATGATTGATAAGGCCAACAGCAATAAGGAAAAGGTTGGCGCAACGAATGTGGAATTCCGCTTCGGTGACATCGAGCAACTCCCGGTGGACGACGCGACCGTGGATGTGATCGTATCGAATTGCGTGCTGAATCTCGTCCCCGACAAAGCGAAGGCCTTCGCCGAGATGTACCGTGTGCTCAAGCCCGGCGGACATTTCGCGGTTTCGGACATCGTCTTCGAAGGCAGCATGCCCGAGGCACTCAAAACCGTGGCCGAGCTGTACGCCGGCTGCGTATCGGGCGCGATACAGAAATCCGAATACCTTGCGTTGATCCGCGAGGCGGGGTTCGGGCAAGTGGACATCCCGAAGGAGAAGGACATAATTATTCCGGAGTCCATTCTCCACGATGTCTCCGCCGCCCTTCCCGAGGAGCACCGTACCCTCAGCGGAGCACGCCTGGTTAGTGTGACCGTGACAGGCGTGAAAAGCGCGTAGCGCAGAGCGCGGGGCGCAGAGCGCAGAGCGCGGGGCGCAGAGCGCGGGGTGCAGAGCGCGGCAGGAACACCTTGATAGCACAGAGGCAGGCCTTGCGGCCTGCCTCTGTGTTTGTTGTCGTCGAATGAGAAAATCAGTTACGCGGGGCGTCCTGCGCTTCTCTGATGATGCGTTCGAGCTCGGAACGATCGCCGTCCGTGCGAATCAAGGTTTTCATCGCCTGCAGATAGGTAGCTCTAAAGGCGGGTTCCTGACCCAATCGGCGGAGCACCGGATTGAGATTGGGATCATGGCCCATGGACCGGTACTGATCGATGGCGATACCGACAGCGCGGTTGAAGATTTCCTCGGTCAGGATATTCGCGTCTGCTTCGCGATCTTTGGGATCAACGACGGGATCCGGATCAATATGCGAGGCACCCGAGGAGGGATTGACAGTGCCACCAGTGAGGGGTTCGGCACCGACGGCGGCGAGACGCTGATCGAGGTCGGGAATCAATTCGCGGAGTACGGACTCCATGGCGGTCATACGGGTCTCAAGCGTGCCGATGGTCTCCTGCTGCTTCTGCAGGACTTCGAGCCCGGCCTTGACCGGCATTCCCACGGCCACATTGACGTAACCAGGCACTCCGCGGGCGAGCGTGCTCCAGGCCACACCGACGACGATTTTGGCTTGTTCGGCTGTGAGGTCATCCGGAGCGACGGCCATACCAATACCGTTGTCGCGACCCGAGGGAAGGATGTAATCACCGATATTGACGGGACCACTGACCTTGACCGGTACCTGGCCGAGGAAGGCGCACTTTTCGAAGAGATGTTCACTGCCCGCGGGCGGGACGTTGCCGAGGACAATCGGTGACTTGGAGATAACGAACACCATGTCCGCACCTTCGATCTTGCGCGTGATCTTGCCGCCGTGCGCCCCGACGATATCGCCGTAGGTAAGCATCTCGGCCGGATCTGCACGCTCGAGCCACTCCGCGTAGTCAGCACTGCCGGAAGAATACGCGACACCGTACTCCGTGAGATAGGTGACCTGCTCGTTAATGACCTGTGCTGCGAGCAGGATGATTTTCACGGTGTTGTAGACGATTTTCGCGATACCCGGCGTCACGGTTACGACACCGAGACCGACGCCCACACGGAAATCCGTTATGGAGGAGATCAACTCGACAGCCGCATCGGCGACATCGAACACATGACCGAGTGTCATAAGGACGTACTCGAGACTTCCGGCACGTTCACCCAGTGTCTCGCCCGTAATGGCTCCGCGCTGCTTGGTATTGTCCCAGAAACCGATGTAGTTATTGTCCGTACTGGTTTCGCTCTCGTTGAGCTTGATGGACATACCATGTTTCGCACCTTCAACGAAGATCGGATACTTTTCCTTCTCGCTGCTGGAAAATGCGGGACCCGCATAGTTGATATGCATCTGTCCACCGAGATTGACGTTTTTGTCAACACCGACACCGCCTTTCACAATGAGGGCGCCGTTATTTTTTGCTGTGGATTGTGTCGCGTTCTCAACAGTGGTGATGCCTTTGAACAGCGCATCGCCCTCATTCACGAACGAAACCGGGAACAGCGGATTCGGATTGAGATTGGCATCGAAGTTCGGATCCGGATTGGTTCCGATTTCCGCCTGGTTTTCGACCACAAGATTCTTGAATTTCGCCGTACCGCCGACTTTGAGGTCGCGGCCGACATAGGCGTCGCGGCCCACACCGAGGTCGACACCGACATTGAGATTTTTCTTGACACCCGCGCCACCCATGGTGCGGAAACTGCCATTGAAGCTGGCATCGGAGACGGAGTAGAAGTCCACTATGACCGGGACGTCAGTCTCGTCGTAAATCGTGGTAACACCATCTACCTCGAGCGTCCCCCCCACTTTCGTGTTTCCGGTTATTTCGGCGGTGCCGTCGAGGAAGCTGTTACCGATGATGTGGAATGCGTATTCGGATTCCGTGACACCGGACCAGATGGGTCCCTCGACCATCAAACCATCTTCCGGAGCGGGGAAGCTGCTAGCGTAGGTGGAACCGATGGCCACATTACCCGCGACACCAAGGCGGCTCAGCGGGGCTTCCGTGCCGAAACCGACGTCGCCCTGCACGATGAGGCCGTTGCTGGGCGCCTCAAATTCACGCGCATACTGCGAACCGATGGAAGTATTGCCCGCGATACCGACGGTGGATTTCGGGATGGTCGTTCCCACGCCCAATTTGCCCTCGATCGCGGCGCCATTAGCGGGTGCCTGGTTCTCGGAGAAATTCGTACCAACGGCAACATTACCCTTCACACCCAGCGAACTGCCAGGGCTCGGGGTGCCGATACCGACACGACCTTCGACAAGCACGCCGTTCATCGGGGGGAGATGGACGCCTGTCCAGTCTTTTCCAACCACCACTTCACCGGCGACTTCCAGCTTCGCGGCCGGATACGCTTCACCGATGCCCACATTGCCTTCCACGATCAAACCACTTTCGGGTGCGGCCTTGCTGCCTCCCCAAGTCTCACCGATCGTGACATTGCCCTTGACGTCCATCTGACTTGCAGGGGTCGGCGTAGCCACGCCGAGTTTGCCGTAGGCGGTCAGGCGCATGCGTTCGAGGTTGTCTGTACGGAAGACGAGAGCGACATCATCGCTCGTGCCAACGAAGTCCAACGAGGCGTCGGTACCGACATTGCCGCGGGTGGACCAAGGCGATCCGTTGGAGGGAAGCGGGCCGGTGCTCTCCGAGCGTCCGTCTGTTGAACTCAGACGATCCGCTTTATCCGCATGGATAGCGTGGAAAGCGTAGGGAACGGAAAGAAGTTGCGAAGCTCCGAGCAGCGAATAGTTTGTCCCGCCGTTCTCGTCGAGCTCCACCTGGAGCCAATAGCTGTTTTTCCCCCAATCGAGCGCGTCTAATGCTCCCTGACGGAGTTCGCCGGCACCGATGTTGAGAGTGAACAGTCCATATTCGTTCGTCTGCACGGAATGCAGTTCGTTATACACCTCGGGTCCCGTGGGCCCGTTTTTCAGAATACTGATGCGCAGGCTCATGGCCTTGTCCTGCAATAGCGTGCCGTCAACCGACCGTGCGACGCCCTGGTAATTCATATACGGGGGCGATTGCGCGAGCAGTGTGGAAGCGCAGAGCAGGAAGAGTATGAAAATCGAGAGTGTTGTTCTCATTGCAAATCTATTGGATGTTGTTGTTACTCTGCCTTGACGATTTTGTAGAGCGCCGTTTGTCCACCTGTGGGAGAGAGCGCTGCGAGGAGATAGAGGCCCGCCGGAAGCGATGTCAGCTGCAAGCGAACCATACGTTCGCCGGTTCTGACCTCATGCCGTAATACCGGCTCACCGAGCAGGTTGTACAGTACGAGACGCATATCCTCTTTGACGCCGTCCAGCGACACCAGCACCGAATAGCGGGCCGGGTTCGGGTACAGCTGCAAGCTGAAGGGTACGCCTCGGTCTTTCATGGGGATAACGGTGAGGAAGGACTGTTGAAATCCCTCCGTCAGCGCGGTGGAGCCGGTGGACCGCGTTTCCACGGCAGTCTGGCCGACGGTCCAGGAGATGCTCACAGACGGCGTCTGCGCATGCCCTCCTGATACGGCTATGACGGATGGCTCAATACGCTGAGCGTGCACGATCCCTGCGATGCACCACAAGATCAGCACGAGAATGAGTTTGTTCATGGATAACACGACCTCCGTTACATGATGAAAATATTCAATCCACCACAGATGCCGGAGAGCATCGTGCCGTTCCGCGATACAGACGGCGAAATTTCCGTCAGCTACGTAACCATGTTCCTGCGTAGTGCAGTATACTCTTTTTCCCTAGTCCCATAAATACGCACTTATACGTATTTATGGGAATTGTGCTTTCAATCGGTTGCGTTGCGCTTCAACGCATACGCCAGTAAGGCGTTGCTCCCCCGTAGTCCGAGTTTTCGCGCAATATTTGCCCGGTGCTTTTGAACAGTCCGGTAGCTGATAAACAGAAGGTCGGCGATTTGCTTGCTTGTACGTCCGTGTCCGAGATGGGTGAGAATCTGCAATTCGGTGGCGGTGAGCTCGAATTCTTTGCTCTCGTTTACCTCTGATACCGAGGGAAGGGAAGCGAGAATGGATCGTGCTTTGTCGCTGACATAGGTTTTCCCCCCCGAGGCCGATCGTACAGCGGTAATCATTTCTTCCTCGCTGTCCAGCGATGTCACGAAAAGTCGGGCAGTGTCTCTGACCCGCATGAGATGCTCGTTGCCATTCCCCTGAAGTACGTATATGATGGAGGTTGATAATCCCTGCTGATGTAAACGTCGGAGCAGTACAGCAGCACCTCCACCCGACAATTCCACATCCAGAATGCATACCTCCGGTCGATACAGATCAACCGCGTGAAGTGCATCCGTGATGTCATGCGCTTCGGCGACAACATGAATATCGTTCGTTGCATGCAAGGCGTCACGCAACCCGCGTGTGAAAAGTCTGCTTGACAAGGCGAGAAGTACGCTGCTGACGCAGCCTTTTCTCGGATCCTGTCGTAAGTGACCGATTGTCGGTTTGATCATTGCCAGCTGACACTCATGAATATCCGGGGCTTATCGCGTGGTAAAGTAGCACAGGATGAACGGCAATTCAAAACCCGGGCCATCCACCGCTGCCGCTTCCTCACCTCGTAACCCGAGGGTTCAGACGGAAGAAGAACACGACGACCGAAGAAAGCCGCAACCGGAGTGTACCCGATTTGATTCCGAACTCATTCAGGATCTCATTCCCTGGTCTGCGTCGGGAAAGAAAAATCCCGGCCGGTTGCACACCGGCCGGGATTGAGAGATAAGAGAGAATAGTGCGAGACCTAGCGGGCAAGCAACATTTTCTGCTCGAGACGAACATCGCCGGCTCGGAGCTGATATATGTACATGCCGCTGGGTACGGTTTCGCCCGCATCCGAACGGCCGTCCCAGGTGACGGAATAGGATCCGGCATCCAGCACGACATCGAACAGCGTGCGGATGGGACGACCCATGACGTCGAAGATGACCAATTCCATATGCCGGGTATCCGGCGTACCGAAACTGATCGTCGTGGTCGGGTTGAAGGGATTCGGGTAGTTTTGTGCCAGTGTCACACCGGTTGGAATGGGCAATTCGCCTTCCTCGATGTCCGCATCCTTCGGCTTTTGCGTCGGGACGGTTACCGTGGCTGAAGCGAAGGTGGTGTTATTCGCGGCGTCAATGGCTTCGTAGGTGATGGTGTACGTACGGGGGCCATTATCGCGCTTCGCGCGAAGCTGGAACATATCGTCGAATACACCGATGGTCTCACCTACGATATCGCCGTTGGCATTCTGGTTGCATGTGATGGACGTCAGACGCGCAGTGGTACCCGGCACGTTGTCCCACACTTCCACGGTGGCCTTGATATCGTACAGTTTGTTATCCGCCGGCCAGAGATACCGCGGGGCGACTTTCACCCAAATCTGCGGCGCCTCATTATCCTCGACTGTGACCGTGAAACTGCATGTCGCGGTTTGATTACTTCCGTCAATGGCGAGGTAGGAAACCGTGGTTGTCCCGAGGGGGAAGAAGGAACCGCTACCGAGACCTTCGGTACGGATCACTTCAACATCCGCGCATGTACTGTTGGCGACAGGGGGGGTGAAGTTGACGACAGCACCGGCCATGCCAGGATCGGTGCTCACAACAATGTTGGCCGGGCAGGCAATCGTGGGCGGATCACCGACGACGGTAACCAGCTGTACGTCTGTCGACCGATTGCCGTAGGCGTCTGTCGCGGTCCAGATAATACGGTGCACGCCAACGGACAGCGTACTGCCGGCGTTATTCACGAGATTGGGTACGCCGCAATTATCCGTACCTGTCGCCGTGCCGAGGACGTTGTTGTCCACGGTCCAATAGCACAGACCCGGATCGGCATCCACCACGATGTCGGGCGGTGCGACCACAGTCGGAATGTTGCCATCGAAGATTGTGACCTTTTGAATGGCGCTGGCGGAGTTGCCGTTTCCATCCGTAGCAATCCAGGTCACGAGAGTGACACCAATCGGAAAAGTTGCGGGCTTATTATTGCTCAGGGTAACCCCGGTGCAGTTATCGACGGCACTCGGAAGGCCGAGGTTGACGTTCGCACCATCGCGATAGCACACTCCGGGATCAGCGATCAAGTTCAGATCACCAGGAGCGGAGATCGCGGGCGGTGTCTGATCGACAACGGTCACCGTCTGGTTACCGGTTGCGAGATTTCCGGAGGGATCCACCGCGGACCAGGTAACCGTTGTAGCACCGAGTTGGAAAAAGGCCGGAGCGTTGTTGGAAATGGTCGCGGAGCAGTTGTCCGTCGCCGAGGCCGTGCCCAGGGGCACCAAGCCGCGCGAAATCGAACAGGCATTTCCGGGAGCGGTGACGGTGACGTTCGCGGGCACAGTCAATACTGGCGCACTATTGTCAATAACTGTCACCGTCTGTTTGGCGAGCGTGATGTTGCCGTTGTTATCCTCTACCGTCCAGATCACCGTGGTAACACCAACGGGGAACGGTCCGGCGGGGCTACTGGAAACGGAACTGATTCCACACGCATCCGTCGTTGTTGGCGTTCCGAGATTCACGGCCGCATTGCATGCATTCCCAGCCGCGTTCACCGAAATGTTGGCGGGAGGAGTGACCGCAGGCGGCGTCCGATCCACAACAAACACATCTATGTTTTGTGTCGTCACATTGTGAGCCCGATCCCGGACAGTGAGCGTCACCGATACGGTACCGATGTCACTGCAGGAATAGCTGGTTTTGCTGATGCTCTTACTCACCACTTCGCAGTTATCGAAAGCGCTGAGAATGAGTGTATCGGCCGAGATATTGGCTGTGCCCGTAGCGGAATCCAGATAGACGGTAAATCCAGGGAACGGGGTAAATGTAGGCGCCTCGGTATCGAGTATGCCCTGCGCCTCGTAAGCGCCGATGTCCGGCTTTGCGATGCCGTCATTATCACCATTCACCTTGCGATTGCTGCCGCGCTGATCCTTCATGTTGAAGGTACCCGTGCTGTCCGCCGCATCAACCGCACGTGAGCAAGCAAGGAGTCCGTGCGTCTTGGTGACGCCCGCATTCAGTCGCAGATCATCCAAGCCGGCATTCACTGGTTTCGAAAGAGTTCCGGTGAGGTCGCTGCCGAGCCACCCGCTGCTGCCCGCGTCGTCTTGCACGAGATTCGTCCCGGTCGATGAAGCAGCACCAGACACATTGGGCCCCACGGGAGCGCTATTTTCCGCGAAAATGCTACGCTTTGTGGAGAAGGTCCCGGCGTTCCACACACCGCCACCGTTATCGGCGCCGTTGAAGGCGACTGTTGAAAAATCGACTGTTGCTGAACCACCAACGGCGTTCGCAAGTCCGCCACCATTGTTGTCGGCCGTATTTCCGCTCAACGTGGAACTATGCACGGTGAGTGTGCCGGCATTGAATACGCCGCCGCCATTGCCCGCGTTGTTGCCGCTCGCAGTAGATTGCAGCGAGGAAAGCGTTCCGCCGAATGCCAATGAAATCGCCCCGCCATTGGCGCCCGCGGAATTATCCTCGAAACTTGTGTTGGTAATCGTGGCAGTGACAGCACCGAGATTGAGAGCACCACCGCTTGAGCCGGCACCATTGTCTCTGAACACACAGCTGTCGATTCCGATAGTACCAGCCTCCGCATAGACAGCACCGCCATTGAAAAACGCATCGTTATTCAAAAAACGGCATTTGGAGAGCAGGAGCGTGCTGCCGTCGTGCCAGATTGCGCCGCCATTGCTGATTGCGGTGCTCCAGCGGAAATCGCAGGATTTGACAGACAGCCAGTTGCGCGACATGAACACCGCGCCATTCAATGCGCGGCCGCTGGAAAATGAGAGATCGGTGATCAGCAATGCCGCGCTGTCGAGATTGAAGAGACTCGACAAATCATTGCCGTTGATCTCCAGAGCTGCCGCACCGGGTCCGGTGATGATCAGATCTTCCGGCACGTTGATTGTGCCAAGAGTAAGGTAAATCGAACCTCGCACGACCGGGCCGAAAAGAATCATATCTCCGGAACCCGCGTAGGTTATTGCTTCGCGAAGACTCGTACCGGCGCCCACGGTGGAGTCCGCCGAGGCATCGAGTTCATCTACAAGCGTTGTGACGACATGGGATACGTTACTGAATACCGGTTGAGCGATCATCCTGCCCTGCGGCAGCGTCGCCATTCCGGCCAGCAGCAAGCCCAATATCGGTAAACGCTTAAAAAACGTTGTTACTGCAGACATCATCGTGATCCTGCTCCAATTGTTGTTGATCGGGAATTGGAGACGGAGCACTGATCCTTTCGGAGCTACGCAGGGATGGACCTTCCATTCCTGGTCGCGCCGACCGCTTTGCGCCGCGCATTGCAGTCGTTCAGACTCCATCGTCTTGCAGGAACATGGAGGTGTCCGTTGCGGTGCGGCAGTGGGAATGATTCAACGTTGAAATTTCGCGAATACATCCATTTCTCACAATACGCACTTATACGCATATCCTGTTCGCCCTCCGTTGTACCGTCTCGCCGCAACACTGCGGTGACCATGCGCCAGAGCGGTTGACACGGCGACGACAGCGAAGGTGCGAGCGCAGGAAGCACGCAAGGGATCGGTGATCTCGGCAATGCTCCCGGGATCGCTACGATGAAGCATGGTTTGCGATTGTATGCGAAGACGAATCCGGTACGGGAGCTTCGATGCTCGAGCACAAAGATTTCCTTCCCAAACTTTTGTATATTTCAAATTGGTCGCACCGGAGTCTCCGCTGCCTGTTAATGACATCCTGAAGACAGTGCCTACTTTCCACGTGCGTTACGGAAAGAATCATGCTTCGAGACACTGCTCTACTGGCAACAGATTTTTGCGCCAAATCCGTGCTTTCGCAGCCCTCAGCATGACGAGGTTTGCCGGCGCAGAGATGTCACTTACGAAATGTACCGGTGTCCACCTGAGGCGGACTGGTGGGTACACTCAGGTAGGACAGCATCCCTGTCCTATCACTCTTTTTACGGTGAGCTTATCATGAATAAACCTGTCGTCGCCATCGTCGGTCGCCCGAATGTCGGGAAATCCACCCTCTTCAATCGTATCATCGGCGCGAGGACTGCCATCGTCATGGATGAACCCGGCGTGACGAGAGACAGGCACTACGCCGAGACCGATTGGTCCGGGCGTGATTTCGTGCTCATCGACACCGGCGGCTATGTACCGGATTCCTCGGATGTGTTCGAACGCGCGATACGGGAACAAGTGCGACTGTCTATTGAGGAAGCAACCGTTATCGTCTTCATGGTGGACGGGAAGGACGGTCTCCTGCCCATGGACGCCGAGCTTGCGAACATGCTGCGCCGCTCAAAGAAAAAGGTCATCCTCGCGGTAAATAAAATCGACTCCACGAAAGCCGAACCGAAGCGTCACGAATTTCATGAGCTGGGTCTGGGAGAGCCCTACAGCGTGTCGGCGATTTCCGGTCGCAACACCGGCGACCTGCTCGATCTCATTATCGAGGGCTTCCCGTCGGCCGTAGAAGCCGAGGAACCCGACCACATGCAGCTCGCGATTATCGGGCGGCCCAACGTCGGCAAATCATCCATTACCAACGCAATACTGGGGAAAGAGCGCTCCATCGTTACCGATATCCCCGGTACGACTCGCGATGCGATCGACAGTCTGATCGAGCATGAAGGCCGGAAGATCACCCTCATCGACACGGCGGGATTGCGACGGAAGAGCAAGGTGAAGGACAATGTCGAGTTCTATTCGACTCTGCGGACAATGAAAAGCATACAGCGCTGCGATGTGGCGATGATCCTCTTCGATGCCTCCGAGGGACTGTTGCACCAGGACATCGATGTGCTGAATGAAGCCGCACGACTGAATAAAGGTCTCGTCATCGCGGTGAATAAATGGGATCTCGTGGAAAAAGACAGCAAGACCGCCGATCTTATCGTCAAGGATATTCACGCGAAAATCAAGATGTTCGACTTCGTTCCCGTGATTTTCGTCTCGGCGCTCACGAAGCAGCGTGTGTTCAAGGCGCTCGACCTCTGCCTGCGCGTGTACGACGAGCGAAGCAAGCGCATCCCGACAGCCGAGCTCAACGACAACATCCTCGAAATCCTCCGTGCCACACCGCCACCCGCCACCCCGACGGGGCGCCAGGTCAAGGTGTACTATGCAACGCAGGTGCGGGAAGCGCCGCCGGTGATTGTGCTCTTCGCCAATGAGGCAAAGTACATTCCCGAAAGCTACCGCCGTTTTGTCGAACGCCGCGTCCGGGAAATCTGGGGATTCGAAGGCGTTCCGCTAACCGTACAATTCAGGTCCGGAAAGTAAGATAGCCATGCCCTGTGGGGGATGGAATTCATCGCCTGCTGTTGACCATGGTCCGCATTCTGCATACCGACCACGAAACCCCTCCTTCACTGAGCAGAGGATGCTGCGATGAATGATCCCGCCTTGACACAGTTCACAAACAGTTTCCGCGACACCGGATTTTTTCTTCTCGCAATGCTGTCCACTGCGGTGGGAGTTCTCCTGATAGCGCAGTTGGGGATGACCGAGGATCCTATGGACTCCTTTTCCTTTGCCTGGACCCTGAGCTGTTTGATTCTCTTTGTGTCGAAGGAACAGATACTCGTCGCTACTGTTGGCAGGCGCATGTATGGCGTTGTGATGCTGGGTTTCGTTTCCGGTACGGTGACCACACTGTTGAATGCGCTTTTCGCAGCGTAGGAGAATCAAACGGAACGGACCCTCGCCCGGTGCGTGACGTTTGGCAGGATGCAGAAAGGTAGTCCGGTCAGACAGCAGGGGTAACGAGGAGCGAACCGAAGGAAAAGCGTTCCGGCTTGAACTCCAGCGATCTCACGATATTCTGTCGTCCGCGTCACAACGTGAAACGGTGCGTACGGGATTCTGGCGGTTTAATCCGTATTCTTTACCAGGCGCGCACCGAAGGCGCCATCCATGCGATGGCGATGGGGGAACGTGACAAGAAAACCGTGCTCGTCCACGACGCGCGGCGGCAAATACTGATCGGCGCGGTCGATGGTAAATTCCGGATGGTTGGAGAGAAATTCGAACACGATGTCGTGATTTTCCTCGGGTTCAACGGTGCAGGTGCTGTACACCAGTACCCCGCCGGGTTTTACCAGCGAGGCGGAATGTTCCAGGATTGCGCGCTGAATGGCGATCAGTTTCCGAATATCCTCCGCTTCACGCTTCCATTTAATATCCGGCTTCTTGCTCAACACGCCCAGTCCGGAACAGGGGACATCCGCAAGCACCTTGTCGGCCGCTTCCAACGCGATGGTGGAAGCATCTCCCTCTACGGTCTCCAGTATGGTAATACCGGTGCGTTCGGCTGCCTGCCGTACGAGATTCAATCTGGTCTCATACTTGTCCACGGCGACGATTCGACCCTGATTTTTCATCAGTTCTCCGGCATGGATGGCTTTCCCTCCCGGAGCGGAGCAGAGATCGATGACCGTCTCACCAGGTTGCGGCGCGAGCAATTCGCCGACAAGACCGGCACTTTCATCCTGTATCGAAAACATACCGTCTGTGAAGAGCGCACTTTGTTTTATATTGGGCAGGTTTCGGACGGTAAGATACTCCCGCATATAGAAACAGCGACGGTAATCGATGCCGGCTTCCACGAGGTGATTGACAAAGCCCTGATAGTCGTTTTTCAGAGGGTTGGGGCGCATTGTCAGGAAAGGCCGCATATTGTTCGCTTTGCAGAGCGATTCTGTTTCCTCGAATCCGTAGCGCGCGTGCCAGCGCTTGATCATCCAGGCGGGATGCGAGTGGACGACGGAGAGATACTGTACCTCGTCTACAGACGCGAGCGGATAGCGGATGTTGTCCACATTCCTGGCAATGTTTCGGAGAAGGCCGTTCATCGTATCCGCCAGGCGCTGGCCCCGGTATTTCTTCACGAATTCCACCGCCTCGTTCACGGCTGCGTGATGCGGGATACGTGTGAGGAACAGAATCTGATAGAGCGCCACACGTAAGGCGCTGCGCACATTGGGAGCGACTTTGGAGTACTGTCCGTGATAAAACCCGGTGAGAACCCAGTCCAGCTTGGACTGATTGCGGAGTACGCCATGCACAAGCTCACTGAGAAGACGTTTATCCGGGGGATTCAGATCGCCGTCATTCAACTCGATGTCCAGGAGTTTGTCGAGGTACGCGTCGGTCCGCTCGACCCTGGTAAGAATTTTCACGGCGATGCCGCGAACACCGACGTACAACGGTGGCAGTGATTGTGTTTCGTTATTCATGGTCGTTGAGGTTCATTTCAATGAGTGAAAAGGTGTTCGCGTTGTCCTGCGGTAAGGACGTAGACGTCCCGCAGCAGTCGCCGTTCCGCATCAGTCAGTACCTGGCTCCGACGTTGCATGACGATATGTGCGGTGGAAGCACAGCGATCGAATGCGTGTTCGACAAGGCCATCGGCACCTCCCCAGGTAAAACTGGGTATGGCTTTCGGAGGGAAATCTCCTCCGAAGATATTGCAGCCAACGCCGACAACGGTACCGGTATTGAACATGGTGTTGATGCCGCACTTGCTGTGCTCGGCCATAATGGTCCCGAGAAAGCGCAGTCCCGTCTGATATTCCCGGCCTTCAAGCACGGCCCGTATATCCGAATAATTATTCTTTAAATCGCTCGTGTTCGTATCCGCTCCCAGGTTGGTCCAGGACGCGAAATACGAATGTCCGACGAAGCCATCGTGCTGCTTGTTCGCGAAAGAGTGGAAGATGCTTCCTTCCACTTCCCCGCCTATCTTGCAGTGGGGGCCGATGGACGTGCCCTCGTACAGCTTCGCACCAACTTTGATTGTCGTGCCGTTCCCAATATACAGGGGACCCAGTAGCACGCTTTGCGGCATAATATGCGCTTGCGGACCGATAACCACCGGTCCCTCGCTGGCGTCCAGCACGGAACCCGCACGGATCCGCGCTCCGGGGCCGATGCGAATCTCGTCGGGATTGACCAGAATGACGGAGGGATGAACTTCCGCGCTTACATCGATCCCCGGCTGCATCCATGTGGCATCCTCTCTCAGCAATGCGCTGTTCATGTGAATAAGATCCCAGGGAAAGCGGTACATCCGTGCAGGATACTCCCGTATCACCGATACACGCGCGACAGGTTCTGGTACCAGTCCCGCGGCAAGCTCCTGACGCAGCATACCGGTTTTCAACCAGGATTCGATGACGTTGCGAAATTCCTCTGTCTCGACCACCGCCGCTACGACGGAGTGGTCATTCAATATGAGAGCGTCACTTCCGCGGGATTTGTTCAGAAGCAGGGCAAGCTCCTGATCAAGAATCGTACGCCCGTTGAGATACAACCAGGCATCCCGCGCTTCATTGACGTGCAGCCCCGAACGCTCACGCATGACATCGACCAGGCCCAGACGAACCAGCAGGCATGTCTCTTCCTCACGAAAATGATTCTGCACACGCTGCCTCGCGGTGAATATCCCGGACCGCAGATCGAAATCGGCCTGCAGGTGCGTAAGCGGCAACAATGATGCAATCGAAAAATCTTCGAACAGACAGATAGACATTTCCAATCCTCTACGTGACCAAGAAATGTACGATTCTGAAAAGGCAATGACAAGAGTTGATGAAATTCACAGGTGTCCGGAAGAAATCACGCTCAGCAACCTGACCGTAGCAATTCGATGCGGCGCCTGATAAATGCGTTTTCAGATGATCTCGACGAAGAGCTTATCAGGTGGTAAGCAAGTATTGTTCGCTGACATCCTGACTGGATGCGCGAAGCGGCGCTCTGTCATTTTTCTTTGATCAGAAACCCGGACATCCTGGACCGAGCCACGCTGGGTTCTTCATCATCGCATCGAGAAATCCTCGTAACGCAAGACAGCCCTGAGGATACGCCCGACTGAAACACCGTTGACGTTCGCTCGTCCTATGCGGCAGTGAAGCGGACAGATTCGTTGTGACCTAGGTGCATCGACAGATTGTCGACGCGGATTCAACGAGCGTTCAAAAACGGCTTTGCGTGCTGACGGGATGGAGTGGTGAGGAGAAGCATGTATGCACCATCGTGCAGCGCGGTGGTAGGGAAGGTGATCGTGAATTGTCCTGGCTCTCTGTAGGATTCGTCGATGACAGACAACCTTCTTCCCAGAGCATCGTGCAGTGCCAACGAATGTATGCCGCGCTCAATCGCTGCGCAGGTGATGACCGTAAACGACTGCGCCGGGTTCGGATAGACGGACTCGATCCCGGATCGCACACGGCCATCAAACAGTCTGTTTCCTCCCTCCCGGCAAACGCCATCGAGATGGAATAGTCCGTCTTTCAGGTGGATTTCAGTCTCTTGTCCTTCGATCGTAACTTCGCTCAAAGCCAGCACAGCAGATTCAGCGAAGCCGAGTGTCACCAGAAATGGGTAAACACTGACATGATCGGCTGCGAGGGCAGGGATTTCCATGGACAAGGGGATGCGTCGCACCTCCCCATCCACGGCACCGAACGGTGCCATGATGGGAACCAGCAATGATGTGGGCACATTCAGCATGGCGCGCACCCGAATAATGCTCTCAACCATTGCGGGATCCTCGATCTCCGTGACCACGCGCAGGAGCACCGTGTCCCCGGCGCTTCCCGCCGCATCCTCCACACGCAATCTGGCGGACCGTGGTATTCGTCGGAGAGACAGAAGGACGTTTCGATCCGCACAGATTGAACTGGTTACGATAGTGAGTACGGCTTCATATAGTCCCGCATCCAAAGGATCAACACTCTCGATCACAACAGAAGCGGACTTCGCGGGGAAGAGCGTGCTGTCCGAAATGGATTGTACACGAAAGGGACTGCCTGGCCCGATATCCGCCCGCTGGATTCGGATCACTCTATCCGAAGGATTGGTAAGCTGAAATCGTCGCTGCGCGGGAAATTGCGAAGGTGTCAGTGCGCCAAAAGCGAGTTCATTTTCCACTTCAAGAAATGCGGTATCTGTTTCTGCTGTGAATGGCAGGAGGAGTTCCGCACTGCAGGAAACTGCGTAGGCTCTGAGTGTCGTGTGACCGCTTACGTGGCCACGATACATCGAAGGTGCCAGCACGTACCGAAGTCGTTGGCGTTGCCCCGGCGACAATTGAAGTGGAAATTCTACCGGACCGGGCTCCTCCAACCTCACATCGGGGTCAGAAATATCCGGCGCTTCAAGCCACAGCACCTGCGTGCCATCATTGTGGACGACGGCATCGGCAAAGCTCATACGACCTCCGCACATGTCTACCGTACCGAAGTGGAGTTCTGCTTGCTCGAATGCGACACTGAAGCTGTCGATCTGCCCCTTCACGATGATGTCATGGGAAAACACAGGCAGGGACAAGTCATCCGTATGGAGTCGCAGGGTATCAACATAGCTCCCAGCCGGGCGCCGTGCATTCGCGGGGCGTAGAAAAATCATCATGGTGCCTTGCGCTGGAATGGTCCACGGTGTGGATCGTTCTGCTTCAGGAATGTAAAAACCGTCTCCTCCAAAGACTTCAATCTCCCGGATCAGCAGCGGTGATTCTGCGCCATTCCGGATGACGAGCGTATCGACACGGGCCGTGTCGCATGCCAAGGGGTCGAATGACACAGTGTCCGGGGCCGTCAGCTTGCGACCTGCCTCGATATTGTGAAATATGTTGGCTGCGGCCGGTGACATGACAAATCGGGGGGATGATAGATACCAGTCAACATGCGGCGATGGATTCTCCTGTACAGCAACGAGATAGTAGAGCTGATCGTTGCCGGGTAATTCAAGTGCGATGGACCATCGGGTATTCTGATACTCGAAAACCGTTGCTATGTGCGTCCAGGGCATGGAGGAGGACTTCAGATACAGGCGTACGCGGTTGCCATCGCCGGTTCCCGTGAGGATAAATGATGACCGTTTGATGCTCCTGGATGTATCGGTGCTCGGCCCGGAGTATGATGCACTTCCTGGCGGTACAATAGTACCATACCCTATTTCGCCATCGAATCGCAACCTCCCTGCGCCGACATTCAAGGAGTCGCTTCCGTTTACGACCGAGAGTATTGATACAACGGAGCTTTGCTTACTCGCCAGATGTATGCTTCCACCAGAACCACTTCCTCCAACGGATTCGGGATTCCCTGAAGCCTCCCTGCCACCGCGTGCAAACATCGATATGCCCTCGATTCGAGAGGCATACACCCTTACACCTCCCCCACCACCACCGCCCGCACCACTGCACCCTGAATGAGTAGTGGGCGTACCGCCGGCACCGCCTGACCCACCGGCAAGCGGAACTAATTGTGTACTTCCATGGCGCCGGCCATGCTGTGTCTCCTCCACGGGGCCACCATCCTGTCCGTTGCCTCCATTCCCTGACACGTGCCCTTGAGGAACTCCGCTTCCGCCTCCCCGCCCTCCTGCAACAAGCCCGGTGGTGGAGTCGCTGTCTGAGCCTGATTGTCCGAATGGATGGCCAGTCCCTCCCCCGGAGTTTCCAAAGCTGTTTGAATATCCCGGTTGCTGCCCATTAAGCGACACACCGTCATTTCCCTTTGCTGATCCTGATCCGCTTGCATGCGTTGTATACACACCGAGCGTATGACCAATCATTCGTCCGCCTCGTCCACCTGCAGTGAATCCGTCACCCCCTTGGTAGCCCGATGAGTCGTTATAGCAAAAGATCCCACCGCCGCCGCCGCCACCCGGTCCCCCATGTTTCCCCATAGCGGAAGCGTCAATAGAGGAATGAGCATCCCCTCGCAATTCTCCCCGAATCATCAGCACCGCCGGTAAAAGGCCCTGATTTCCCGCAATGGTGCTGTCGCAGTCCTCGGTGGAGAATCGCACACGCGCATCGCTGAGGGTGAGGGATTCGAAAACGAACGCACCTCGGGGCGAACGTATTCCGTGCGCTCCATCGCCAAGCACGACATCGCCGCGCAGATGCAATGCTGGATGGGCCCGTACTATGCGGAAAAGAATGACATTTGACGGTATGCCGTTCCGGATCAATCTGAGCGGAATAATGTCTTCTGGGGCGGCTTCCCGCCAATCATGAGTAGACGCTCTGACGAACGGTGGGACAAAAATCTGCGAGGAAAACATCCGTCCACCCCAGGAGACAATGACCGGTCCGATGATGATACGGTGAGAGTCGGATGCCTCGACACATTCAAGGCGCACAGCGCTCCCCTGTGTATTGAGATACAGGCCGTCCGGTCCGAAATTCCCGATCCGGTCAGCAGGTCCTATCCCCTCGATATATGTCGCCATCCCGGGCGTTCCGATATCCGGAATGATGTACGAGACCTCCTGCGCCCGAACTGCTCCAAAGCCGAATATGGACGCAAGAATGCAGCAATAGACGATACTATGAGAGCTTCTCTGGAGTGATAACATCGTAACTCTTCTCGTCTAGGAGTTGGGATAAACCTTACTCTCGATAGGTACGGAGATGCCCGGCAAGAATGATATCATCCAATGCGAGGAGTTCAACACTCTGCAGGGGTGCGTTGACGCCGACATTTCCGTCGCTGGGCCAACGTATCGTGGTTGGCCAAGTCAGCGAATGACCGTCCGGATTCCGAATCACCAGGATCAACCGCTGTCCCGGAAGTGTATTGCGAAATGATAATTCGACCGGTCCGGAAATGTGAAGATCTATGACATTCGACGCCTCCCAATCTATGATCGCCACACCCTCCGCTCTCAGGGTTACCGCTCTGCTGACCATCCTTCTGACGCTTATTATTTGTCCATGTACCTGGAGACGTGTGAAATCCGGTGATGGATCAAGGGAGAATTCTATCTGCGGATTACCACTCCCTGCATCTGTGCGCCCGTGATGAAGAGTGATATGGTCGAATGCCCAGCTTTTCGAAACACCGGCTCCGCTTTCACGATCAATCGCACTTTTCATTCGACGCACAAATGCTCCATTCTTTGCGCGGATGTCCATATTGTGTTCGAACCAACCATGATAATCGTATTCGAAATTCAGCCACATACCCCCGTCGGTTGTGTCCTGCCCAAGAATGTTCCATCCGAGATAGCTGACCGTATTGGATCGCCCCATCGTACCTTCTTGTGGATAATCCCGGAGATAGAGTCCAAATACAGGGGATGGTTCACGGCCCGCAGAAAAGGACAGCGGAGAGCAATTGTGCATTTCCGGCAGGAACAATCCTTGTGTCTGCTTCGCTTCTGTGGGCTCATCCATTTGCTGAGATGCCAGCGGTTGTGCTGCGATAACCATGTTTAGAAAGAACAGAGCCGCGACGGGCGCTGTGTGTCGGGAGATGATGCATGTGGCGTGCTCCAGGTAAGCCATCCACCGCGGCGAAGCAAGAATCAGCACCATGACCTCGCACTTTCTCACTGTAATAGAATTGTACAGGGATGGAGCAGATACGCCCAGTACCCTCGGCCCGGTTCAATGACCTGCGCCTGGCGGTATTGTCCGGATATATATTCATAGATGCTACCGGGTAGAATTGCTCCGGATGGGATTGTCGCGATGTTGGACACGGGAACCACCCGGCTGATTGACCCAAGCATGTACCAGCGTCCGCCGTCCGGTGCTTGCAGCTGTACGGATTGAATCGGTGTTCCGGCAAATGGTATGGAGGTCGGCGACAGGAGATACACCCAATAACCGGGGCCGTTCCGAAGATCGCTCGCCGCCTGATACTGATTCGATTCGAAGCTCCACAGATTGCCGACAACATCGGGGAAATAGAAGGACGCCTGCGTTCTGGCAGCGGAATACGGCAATGACACCATATTCCAACCCGATTCGAAAGGCACGATGTACGGCTGCCGGTAACGGGCGAGACGTGATGCCGGCCTTTGTCCGGCGGTTAAAAAATCGCCACCGATGTACAGACCGCTGTCGCTTTCGGCCAAAACACGCACAGTCGTATCAGTCCCTGACCCGGTGCCCAGCCAGGAATTGCCATTCCAGAAGGCAACCTTCCCCGAAGGGATTCCCGCCGCCGCGGTGAATTCGCCTGCAACAGCTAACAGCGTATCATAACGCGTGATGCTCAGTACCGAACCATTGACGCCCGCACCCGGGCTTGACCACACTGATCCATTCCATCGGGAAAGAAACGGCATGCTCAGTCCATTCAACACCGTGAAGCGCCCGCCGACGTACAACAGCGAATCCGCAGAGCAGAGGGATTGCACAGTACCGTTCGTGGCATTGCTCATCGAGAACCATTGGCTGCCGTTCCATCGCGCGAGATTCTGCGCGGGAGTTCCACCTGCCGAGGAAAACGAACCACCGGCAAACAGCGATCCCTGATGTGATGCGAGAGCGAACACCCGGCCATTGATTCCGCTCCCAAATGCGGACCATGTGCTCCCGTTCCAACGTGCGACGCCGTTCGCAGAAACCGAGCCCGCTGATGTGAACAATCCCCCGGCAACAAGTGTCGATGCATGAATCTCCAGCACATCGACTGCGCTGTTCATTCCGTCTGCCAACCCATGCCAGGCGCTACCGTCCCAGCGCGCAATGCGATTCATCGGCGCTGAACCCGACCGCGTAAAGGCACCGCCTGCATACAGCGATCCGTTGAGTATCTTCAAAGTGAACACGCTGGAATTGAAGCCATGACCAAGAGCCAGCCAGCGGCTTCCATTCCATGAAGCGATAAACTGGGCGTCCGTCCCGCCGATGGAGGTAAAATCACCACCGACGAACAGTGCCGTATCGGACACGGCGATGGCGCGAATGCCACCGTTGGCACCGATGCCGAAGGGAAACCATGCCGTACCGCGCAACACTGTTACATTCGACGTGCCAAAGTTTCCCGCATGCGCGAAAATGCCCGCCGCGACCAGCTTATCACCATACGACGCAAGCGCATGGACCGCACCATCCATCCCTCCATCTATTGCGGCCCAGGACGTCCCATTCCACTCCGCGATGCGTGATCGTGGCTGACCACCGATGCTGGTAAACAGACCGGCCGCAACGAGTCTCCCGTCATAGTAGTGCAGAGCATTCACCTCGTCATTCGCACCTCCGGCGAATTCCTGCCACGATCCAGCGTTCGCTCGGGCCAGATACCGTGCTCCGGACAAGGGGCTTATATAGAACGAACCGCCTATGACAATATTCGATCCTTCAACGGCAAGAGCCGACACGGTGCCAAAGAAATAGCTGGCAAAAGTCTGCCACCGTGCGCCGTTCCACATCTGCACGCCGCCGCTGAATCCCCCGCCGATATACAATGCACTGTCCGTCGTAACGATACACCGTACTTCCGCGTTCGTACCGGTCGCGAGAGGCGACCACTGCCCGTTCGCGTACTTGGCTATGTTATTCACGATGATGCCGCCGCCTATCGCGAAGAATCCACCAATCACCACACTGTCCTTCCACATCCCGAGCGCGCGCACTGTGCCGACAACACCGTCGGACAACGCAGACCAATTGTTGCCGCTCCATCGGGCCACACCCTTGACGAGTACTCCACCCGCCCGGTTGAAGCTTCCCCCCGCGTAGACGGCATCGGCTGTCGCCAGAAGTGCATAGACCGTGCTGTCTGCCCCGCTGCCAAGCGCTGTCCAGTTCTCACCATCCCATCGTGCGATGTTCTTTGCCCTCACACCACCGACTGTCGTGAAATCACCACCGATGAAAATCTCCTCTCCCCGGACCGCAACCGCATGCACGACCCCGTTCGTCCCCGGCAAGGCATAGCCGTCCGCCCAGCCTATATCGAAACCTTGGCTGTGGAGCGAGTCCGGGAAAATCGCGAGACATGCGAGGAATATGATTGCTCGCAGACCGACGCAACCTCGATGCTGCGTCGGCGTGGCTCCACTTGCGAAATGACGGTCCATCTCTACACGATCACTGCATGTACATCATTTTTCTCGAGAATCGGGTCCGCGCGGTGTACAAGGTGTACAAATACACACCGGACGCCAGCCGCTCGCCGCCACTACCGAGTGCATTCCACTCAACGGAATGCCGGCCGGCTTCGGCCCAGCCTGAATACAGTGTGGCGACCTCGTCGCCCGCCTGATTGTACACAACGAGGCGCACATTGCCAGCCGAGGGCAGGTTGAATTGAATGCGAGTAGAGGGATTGAACGGATTCGGGTAGTTCTGTCCGAGTTCATATCTCGGCAGATCAATCGCCTCCTCCACCGGGTTGGGTGATCCATACACGATGGACGCTTCAACGTCGGTAATGGGATTGTTGTCTTCTTTTGCCACGATAAGCTTTTTGAAACTCACTTGCAGAGGATTGGCAATGTCGAACAACATCTCGATTACCAGTCTGTTGCCGGGCGACACCACGCTGCCGCTCGAAAGATCCGCAGCAATGATGCGGAGCACGTTGTTCGAATAACCTTTTGATCCGGGTCCCCAGATTGTGTTTACTTTTGCGGTATCCGGTACCGAGGGAATATTACTCAGTTCGAGTTGTATACCTTTTACGTTGAGCGTATTCTCCATGCGCACAACCACCCCACGCTTGGTGACATACACCGTGATCTTCGCCTGCGCCTGTACATCCGTCGACTTCGCGGCGCTGCGCACATTTTCTGACGGCGCGGAAAGTTGTATGCCGTTCGGATACTGTCCGTCGAGTATAACCTGTTGTGTCATTGCCAAATCCTTCACGTCTATCGATTCATCACCCAAGGGCCATGGAGCAATGTCGGCCCGCAGCAGCGCATCGCCCTGGAACGTTGCCTTGCCGAGTATGACATGCATAATGCTCAGGAGATCGTTGATGTTCACTTCATCGTCAAAATTCACATCGGCCTTTTCCACCGTGTTGCGAAGCACGATTGTTTGCATCCCACCCGCCGCGAGCCCGGCGTCCGTCCCTCCGACGAGCGAGCCGACCACATCGAAGATCTCCAGCCGGGTTTCGTGCGGACCCGGATTGCTGACGTCGACGGCGTCGTACGTGAATCGGATGAGGCCGTGCAGAGCGGCCGGTTCCAGCACCGCATCATCCTGACCGAGTATCACCACCGAAACAGTGTCGTTGGTGGAGAGATCAGGCAGCACGGTGCTTCGCTGAATATTCGTCATACACAACCAGCGTGGGTCGTTTTTGAGCAACGGATCGAGCTCCACGCCGGTGATGCGTATCCTGCCGTTCAGGTTGCGCACACGAAATTGCAGCGCTTTGAGCGGACCACCCTCATAGCCGTACAGTCCGATACTGTCGATAAAGCCGCGCGAGTTGTCCATACGCGTCCGTTCCGGGGACTCGAACGCAACGGCGCCTCCCTGCGACGCGTTGCGTGCGCCGCCGCCTGCGATCGCCGTAAATTCAGTGCCGGAGAGCAGCACAAGCGCCGCGATAATGAACCATTGTGGTGAAATGCTGTACATGGCAATCCTCTGTCGTGAAAATGCGTTCATGGTTGCGGGAGCGGGTCGGCCGTCAATGCCGCGCGATGATATGCAGAACCTGCGTGCCGCGTTCGTGGACAATGGTTTCATTACGAATCCGCATATCCGCTACGAGGAGCTTGTCGTCGGACGTCCGGAGCTCCAGCGCAATGAAGCGCGATGCGTCCGTCAGCGACCAGGTGAATTTCAACGGATAGCCCTCGTTCATTGGCTGATAGCGGACCACGAAGGTATCGATGCGGCCGGCGGCGGTACTCCGTATATCGCGGTAGGCACCTGTGTTGGGCACGCGCTTCACTCCCGGCGGATCGAGAAAACGAAAATCGAAGGCCATTTCGAATGGAACAGGTGGCACGGCGCCTTCGCCGAGTTCCCACTCGTACCCCGGCGTGCCGGCTTCGTGATAGCCCAGCAGCAGCGTGTGCTGCATCCCGTTGGCGTCCTCTACCGTGAAGCGAAGTGAATCAGCAAGCGGCACCTGCACCGGCTGCGCAACGGATACGGCGGCACTCAGAACGAAGAGCGGCAGGAGCGCGACGAGGGTGGAAATCAGTTTCATGTGTTCGATCACCGTAGCAACATCATCGAGCGTGAGAGTACTGTCGCTCCGCTTTGAAGCACGAGCACATAGCTTCCGCTCGGAAGTCCGCTCGCGTCAAACCGCAGCGTATGCCTCCCCGCTTCCCACATGCCGTTACCGAGAACGGCAACCTGCGCTCCGAGTACATTGTACACGGCGATACGCACGGCAGCGGTTTGCGGCAGTGTGAAAGCTATCGTCGTCGTCGGATTAAAGGGATTGGGGTAATTTTGCTCGAGTGCGAGATCGGCCGCCACAGGACTGTAACCGACACTCACGAGCCGTGCGCCTTCCTTGATGATGATAACCGAGGGAGATCCAAATGGCGGTATCGTGACCATCGTATCTGTTATCATGTTCGTTTCCGGCCAATCTGTACCCGACTGCGGTTTGATGGTCCATTTCGTGGCATAGCTGGAAAGACCCTCCGGCCAAGAGATGATCACGTTCTCGGTCTCAAGTAAATCACCGGAAAAACGGATGCGGAATGAATCGATTTGCGCCGCGTCGACATACCCTCGAAAATCGCGATTCGTCCCTGTACCGAGTCCTGTGGGAAACGTAGCCACGCGTCCAGGCAGTGAAATAAATCGCGCGTCGAAATTGAACGGGGGAGGCGGAAGCGGCGGCATCATGCCTTCCTGGAACTCACCGAAGCTGTCGTCATGATCGATGCCAACGGTGTTGCCGGGATTGACGCCGATGAACAGCGTATCGCCGATATTGCCGCAGCGGACAAAAACCGGGACCTTGAACGATACCTGTGCCGAAAGAGGCGCGGCGAAAGCAATCAGTAGAAGAAGCGGTAGAATGAAGCGTCGCATGATTTCCTCATATGTGAGCGTTTAATAAGCGTTTTATTGAGCGCCTGACCCGCGCGGGTTAACGCGCGGGTCAGGCGCTGTGTCGTCTATGTGAAGCGGATTACTTCGTCAGCATCATGCTGCGGACGGCGGAGAAACCGTCGGCGGACAGACGATAGAAGTACACACCGGAGGTCACCGCGGCGCCGTTGGCGTCCGTGCCGTCCCATGTGATCGAATGCGTACCGGCTTCGACGGTGCCGGATTGCAGGTTGCGGACTTCCATGCCCACGCTGTTGAAGATGCTTAGGCGAACCTGCGTGGAGACGGGTACCGTGTAGCTGATCGTGGTCGACGGATTGAATGGATTCGGATAGCTCTGCTCGAGGGCGAAGGCATCCGGAGCGGTGGCGGCACGCTTCACAAGCACGACTTCCACATCCATCGCGTTGTTCTGCGCATCGGCAACGGTCATATTGGCGACGTTCAGCGCGGCCACGTCCACGGAAGCGACGGGGATGCTGAAGAGCTGCGCGTTCATGACGCCGTTGGAGTTGTAATACAGCACGCGGTCGTTGCGGCCGCTGAGGACGGTACCGTTATCGGAAGATCCGATTCCGGCGATTCCGGCGCCCTGAAGATCAAACTGCACACCCTTGACCGGAACCACTGCTTCGACGCGGGCGTCGAGCTGCGAAGCGCTGACGGTGAGGTACAGCGTTGCGCGGGAAGCGGACTTGCTGGCCGAGTTGCGGTTGCCCGTGAAGGGAAGCGGCGTACCATCGGGGAACTCGCCGTTCAGAATCATGGACTGGAGAAGCGCAACGTCCGTTGCGTCGAGATTGCCATCACCGGCGGGCCAAGGAGCGACGTCGGCACGGATGAATTCCGAGCCCTGGAGCGTGATGCGATCGAGGATGTGATCGATAACCTGGAGAAGGTCAAGAATGTCAATGAAACCGTCGGCATTGGCATCGCCCTTCTGACCGACACCAAGATCGGTGATCAGGATCTGCTGGGGATTGGATGTGCATGCGGTAACCTGCGCATTTTCTCCAAGCGTGGTCGAGCCGATTATTTCGGTGAGTTCCATCGTCGTGCTCGCATCAAGCGGAGTATTGGTCGTCGCATACTGGAAGTAAGCGATGTCCGTGGCGCCGCTGAAGGCATCGATGGAATCCGTCACACCGAGGATCACGAGGCGAATGGTATCGATGCTTGCGAAGGTCAGCGGATCGATGGGACCGCGACCGATTTCGTATTGGAATATCCACTTTGCGGGGTCGGCAATGCGGGCGCCGCGTGCGACGGAAACGAGGCGGCTGGTCGGACCGTTGACAATGCGGAATTGCAGGGAGCGGAGTGCCTTACCAGCATAATCGGAAAGCTGCACAGTGTCCTGAAGGCCGGTGAGAGCATCACCGACATTCTGGCCTTCGCTGCGGAAGCACAGCGTGCCACCCTGCGCGTTGCCGCTGCCGGTGACGTTCACAACCGTCGGGGAACCGGCTGCATTATGCGTGAAGGTGATGCCTGCGCTCTGTGCGCCGGCCGCCAACGGAGCAAACTGCACTTGCAAGGTTGTGCTTTGGCTGGGATTGAGGTTGATCGGAAGAGTCGGGGCGGTCACGAAGGTGAAATCCGTACCCGCGAAGGTGTTGGTAATCGCGGTGATGGTAAGGGCTGCAGACGTACCGGTGTTGGTGATCGTGAGGGTCTGCGTCGCCGTGTTGCCGACATTGACGGAACCGAAAGCGACGGGGCTTGGGCTGACGGAGAAATTCACGGGAGCGGGTGCGAAGGCACCGGTCTTGATGATGATCACATCCAGAGGCGATCCCGAATTCGGACCCGGGATGACCACTGAGGTGTTCGCAATCATGTCTGTGGTCGGGAAAAGTGAACCACTGCGCGGTTTGATTGTCCAGGTCGTACCATAGGACGCGAGATCATTCGGCCAGGAGAGTGTCGCACCGTTGATGTCGAAATCGTCACCCTGCAAGCGGACCATGAAGGAGTCCACCTGGGTGCTGCCGAAATAGTTGCGGTAATCCTTATACGAGCCGGTGGATCCGAGGCCGTCCGGGATCGAGGTTACGCGGCCGGGAAGTGTTCGGAATGTTACATCGAGGACAGGAATACTTGGCGGTGCCGGCGGAGCGGGTGCTTCCTGATATACTCCAAGCCCCGGATCGGTATCGAGACCGACACTGTTGTCCGGGTTGCCGCCTCGCCCGTCACCATTCACTCCAAGGGAAACCGACAGCACGGTCGTGCCACGCGTCACGGTGATCTGCTTCTGGAAGCTTACGCCCTGCGCGAACACCGAAGGTGCAGCCAGCGCGAGCACTATGAGCAGTGAGAGAAATTTCGTTTTCATTCTATGTTGCTCCTGATTGAAAAAGCTATGCTGGAACATTTTGTTGTTTTGGAGATCAGAAATTCTTGGTTACGGTGATGTCCACTGGGAAGCTGCCGCCGGTGATGTACACCCAGTAGCCGCGGCCGGGATTCATCTGATTCACTGTTTCGTACGTGGCGCCATTGTAGCCCCATACGTCGCCGGCAAGAATGCGATTGGAAGGTGTGGTCACAACGTCGGCATCACCATTTGCAGGGGAGATATCACGGACGGTGCCGTTCACACCACCAATGAGGACCCAGCCTTCCTGGTTTACCGTGATCTTGAAGCTGTTAACCGGATTACCCTGCGTGTAGGTCGTGCGGGAAGTCGGCCAGTACGCCCAGTAGGCTGCGCCGGTGCTCACCGTGCCCGTACCAGGGATGCTGTTGTAGCTCGTGCCGTTGAAGCCGTACACTGTCGTACCGACAGTACCGGGGAAGATAGTGTTGACAGTGGAGTCGGTGGCCACGAAGGTCGGGACCGACACGATGTTCCAGCCCGCGTTGTGCAGATTGTAGGTCGCGTTGGCCGGGATGTTGTACACGCGGCTCTGAGGGTCGAATTCCGTCCAGCCGGCAGTCCACTGCGAGCTCAAGGATGCGTTGGGATCAAATGCGCCACGGTAGGCGGTTGCGGTGAAGAAGGGATCGAGACCAGTGAAGTCTGCTCCTGAAGCCAACTCCGAAGTTGTCAGAGGACGCGGGTCGGGATTGGTCAAAGACGACATGCTTTGAAGCCCGAGAGCGTCTGGTTGCCGCGACGCGGCGCTCCAGATATTACCATTGCGATTGAGCCATGCATTGACGTTCGCCTTGTCGACACCGGTGCCACTAGTCTCAACAGAGTCGACTGTCCCGACGAAGGAAGCGAAACTCGTATTACGGACACGAATAAGCTCGTTCGTATAGGAAGGATAGTCGATGGAGTTGTATGTCTCGACATCGCGGAAGGACATGCTGCGCTCGTAACCAAGCACCGCACTGTTGAGAAGATTCTGCTGCGTACCGCGGCGGAACATGAGAGCATAATCAAAGCGCTCACCAGTCGGAATGGTGGTGGCATTTGTGCGTTTGGGACCAACGAGAGTGAAATTCGAGAAGATGGGATTGGTACGCGGACTCGTGGCGTAGCAGGAAGAACTGCCGCAGTTATCCGTTTCGATGGCGCGCGAGTTGTCCGTCGGATCCCAGTAATTCGGATCTTTGAGGCCAAAGCCGAACTGAACCTTTCCGCTATATCCAAAGTCGGTATCGAAACCATCGTCGGTTTCGCCAACCGTTACGAGATATTTCGCATTGACCGTGCCGCCGAAAAATTCGAAGCCGTCGTCGAATGAATACGAGACCTGCACGTGATCGATGGTCGTGCCGCTGCCGACGCCGCCGAGGGTAAGACCGTTGGTTTCGTTGTTCAACTGGAAGCGATACCCTGCGTATTCGATGCGCACGTACTGGAAAGTACCGCTGCTGTGCGTAGGATTCGGGCCGCCGTAGGAACCCGGAACAATACCGCCTTCGATTTGCGGATTGACCTGATTTGTCGGGGCGTTGCCCAGTATCACCACACCGGCCCAGTCGCCGGGACGGCGTTCACCAACCGGCTTCGCACTGGTCATCACGATCGGATTCAGAGCCGTGCCGGTCGCGAGGATCTGCCCACCTCTGGAAATGGTAAGCACGGCTGCCGAATCACCGAGGATCAGCGTGCCGGCGGGGATGGTCAACGTATAGGTTGAATCGACGAAGTAGATACCAGTAAGGATATACACGCTGTCTGCGGTAAGCGTGCGGTTACCTACCTGGTGATAGACGGTCCGGCCCGAACCAACGCCGGGGCCGAGTATTGCTGTCGGCTTGATCTGCGCCATTGCCGTCCCAGCGAGGAGTATCAGCGCTGCGGCAGCCAAAGCGAGTTGAAAACGTTTCATGTTTGTCTCCGTTGTATTATGAAGGGTAGTCAGTTTGTATTGTGTTAATGCATTCAGTTTGGCTCTTTTCGATCAGATCATACACCTCTCCGTTTGGTCCGACAACGCTCCTTCCGCTTTTCCGCGGCGGTCTGCGCGCCGAAACGACGACAGCAGGCCCTGCTCCGCGGAGATCACCAGTATCTTCAGGTCCGATCCGGCGCGTCAACACCGGGCGCTTCATAACGGAGAAACGCATCCGACATCCTCAACACCCCCCCCATCTCCTCTCCTCGCGTCACACATCTGCAATCTACAGCGCCCGTGTTAGGACAAATCTCCGGATGTGTGAGAATTGGGTGCGAACTTCCTTTCAGCCTTACCGTTTCGTAACGCTTCGTTCAACAAATCACAACGAATACGACAGCTTGAAGGAATACACCGATCCGTTCCGTATTCTGCGGTACGGATCTCCGGTGCGCGTTTCGAATACCAGGTCTCGGGGATTCAGATCATGCGCACTGAATTTCATTTCCAGTGCTCCGGTCAACGGCTGCGTGATCGTGAGATCCAGCACACCGCGTTCAAGTTCATACACATCCGATTCACGGTAATCGCCGACGGCATGCATGCGCCTGCCGAAGGAATTGTATTGCAGGCTCAGCGCGGTGCCCAGTGTGGGCTCGCGGAATACGAGGTACAGATTCGCCATGTAAGGCGACTGCCCCTGCATCTCACGCGTTTCGGTGCGGAATTCGTCGATGTATACACCGCCACCCATGTCAACCTTGTATCCCTGAAGGTACTCGATCTCGGAATGCACAATAGTGTAATTGCCGCCGATGATCAGATTGCTCCAGTAGTCGCCCAGAAATCCGGGGACTTTCGGACTTCGAACTCCCAACCGCTGTTCACACCGTGCGGGGAATTGAACCAGGTGCGCTCCGGATTGGAGGAAATGAGGATTTTCATTTCGATCGGATCTTTCATTTCCTTCCTGAACCAGCTCACCGCCAGCACCTCGCCGAGACCGGGGAAGAGTTCCACCCGCGCATCGAGATTCTTCGACAAGGCACGCCTCAGCAACGGATTGCCGAAGGTCCCCTCATATACGCTGTAATCGTAAAAATAGAAGGAGGCCAGCTCGCGAAACTCCGGACGGTTCACGGGTGGCTGTATGCCAGACGCACGTTGATGTCCTCCATCGCCTGCCAGGTGAAATTCATCGATGGCAGCACGTCCACGTTCCGCACCTCCGCCCTGTAGAGTTCGTTCGTAGAAAACGGGCTGAGCGTGTAGACGAGTTGCTCCGAATTCTCAATCCGCGCTCCGCCTGTCATACGGAACCGCTGATTCAGCAGCCTGAACGGCAAATCCAGCATGCCGTAGTAGGCTATGAGCGTGTGTGCTCCCCGATATTTGTCGCGGGCGTCAGAAAGAACGGACATGACGAATTTATCCTTGCCATAATTTTCAGGCGAGAAAATCTCTTCGAGCGGAAGCAGGAGAAGATCGAAATTCCGGCTTCCTCGCTCAAGCTCGGTAAGGAAGAACTTGATGTCATAGTAACGCTCCCGCTTTTCGAAGAGTCCCCCTATCTTGAGCTTCGCCTGCCCGCCGAGCGGCATCATCGCATCGGATCCCACGCTGCGGGAATATTCATCAAGATTGGACCATGCGCGGTCTGCTATCGACAATGCCCAGACATCCTGGTCCACCTCCTGAAAAATGGACTGCTTCCTGTCCGGTTCGTCGGCGATGGACTGCGAGTAGGCCATGCGCCACTCCAGGCTCAATCCGCCAAACGACATCAGCAGGTGTTCGCCCGAAAGCTGCGAAGCGAGCACCGCGCGTTCATCCCACTCCGTGATGCGTATGTCCGAAGGATTGAGGTTGTCGCCGGATACATCCAACCTGGACAGTTTATCTTCGGCCGACTGGTTGAAGCTGTTTCTCAGGCTCACCTTATGGGTACCACCGAACTTGGCACTCATGTTCATTATACCACCCCAGAGCACGCTGAATTTATCCCGCTGCCCGGTACCAGTCAGAATGGTCGTACCGCCCTCGATGTTGTTGTATTCCGTCTCTTCTCTGCTAAACCCGCTGCGGTAGGTGAACGAACCGATGGCGCCGAATTGCGTTCCCTCGCCGAGGAAAAGGCGGTTTCCCAAGGAAATATCGAAAGCACCGTTGAGAGGAGCCTTGGATGATTTTTGCGCCCAGGTATTCGGCAGCGTCTTGCCGATGTCGTAGAGGTTGAGTTTCGTATCGGGAAAGGTCCGGCTGCCGTCGTCATATCCAAGCCAGTCGCTGCCTCCGCCCTGTGATACCAATGCGTCTTTTCCCGTTATTTCGGTGCTCCAGGATCCTGATATTCCGATACGGAACATGGGATTATCCGGAAAATCCAGAGTATTCATCCGCACCAGACCGCCGGTAAAATCTCCCGGTAAATCGGGGGTCGCCGTCTTTGTGACAATGGTATTGTCCACCATATTCGCGGGAATGAGATCGAAGGCGAAACTCTTCTTGTCGACATCGGTATCGGTACTGGTCACGGTGACGCCATTGAGTTGAGTAGCATTATACCTGTCCGTCACGCCACGAACGTAAATGAACTTGTCGCTCATGATCGTGACGCCTGTTACGCGTTTGAGCGCGTCGCTGGTCGTGGCGGCAGGTGAGAGTTTGACCTGCTCGGCGCTGAAGCCGTCACCGATCGTTGATTCGGCTTTGCGCGCCGCGAGAAGCGCACTCTCCGTTGATACCTCCCGCTCCGCCGAGATGACCACCTCGTCGGTGCTGAAAACCTCGGGCGTCAGCGCTACATCGATTTTTCTGCTGTCTCCCGCGGCAAGTTTGATCCCGGTCAAAGTTTTCGACGTGTAACCGACATACGAAAATCTGAGGCTGACGTTTCCCTCGGCCAGTCCCCGGATGATGTATTTCCCGTCGATGTCCGTTGATGCGCCGATACTTGCGCCCACGACCAGCACGCTGGCTCCCACCAGCGCCTCTCCACTTTCGGCATCACGTATTGTGCCGTGAAGGGACACTTTTTGCGCAATCAGGATTTGTGAGCCAATAAGCAGAAGAACAGTTGAAAACAGAAGTATACGTGCCATAATCTGAAGCTTCTTTTGTTAACTGGTGTGCCGAGTGTATCGCACCTACTGTGCCGGTACAGGTGGAATCGATGCTCGTGATCATCGCACAAAAAAACGCGCATCCTACCTCAACGGGGACGCGCGTTCGCAGTGCATTTCCCGCAAAACGCGGGAGTGAACAACATATGGGAGAAAAACGACATCGATCACCAGATGATTTGTTCAACGCGGTCCGTCAAAACCGCTCCCTGCTCAGTGATATCGGAGACCGATATCTGGTACAGCAGGGACGTATAGCAAGTTACCACCGGCAGTGTTAGAACGGTGTTCGAGGAATGTAAATTTTCCGTCGGATTTGTGTGAGCACGAGTGACGAGTACGCAGCCCGCTTGAATCGCACCACTTCAACATTTCCTTGAATTGAAACTACTTCTCCCCTATATTTCTCATGCAAACAGCAGGCTTTGCCTGTGGAGATCACCAGATTCCCTTCGTTTGCAACGAGGCGGTGCGTCAACACCGCCTCATTCTTTCCCGCACGCATTCAACAAACCACCGAGTGCCCGTACTCCACGGAATGCATGTGTCCGGGCGACCGGGAGGATAGACGCTCACCACTCCATCCGATACAGCAACTCCAGACGCGCCCAGAGGTAGGAAGACGCCTCAGCTCTGAAATCGCCGTCGTACCACATGCGCTCCAGCATTGCGTGTCCGGAAAACGGCAAATCCGGCTTCCAGAACAGATGCGCCGTCAGCAGCGTCCCGACTCTCGGATCCGGCCCGAATTCCTTTGCGCGTTTGAGGGTCTGGATTGAGCTGCGGATCACCCAGTCGGAATGCGGCGTAACCGAAACTTCGGCAAACGGCGCCTGCACAATCGACCAGTACGCCGGGCGCAATAGTATACCCTCTGTGAATACCAGCGACTCGCTCCATTTCGGCCAACGGCCCAGGACGGGATCCCACTGCCCGATTAGAAACAGCCATCCATACGTGCCTGATCCTTCTGACGGGATGCTCAGCATCTCGTAGCTGTAGTGATACATGCCGGCACGCAGAAGCACCGGCAATTCGAGGCCGGGCCGGAGATCCCAACTAAGATTTCCATGCGCCGCCCAGGCCTTTCTGTCCAACGATGGCTTCGCCCTCACTCGCAACTCGCCTCGCTGAAGAGCGGCTTCGAGCGTGGCGCTCACGCCCGGCAGTAACTCCGCCGCAACACGCGCACCGAAAGTAAATTCGCTCAGACCCTTCAGATCCTCGACTCCGCTGTGGCTTATGACGGCGGAATCCCGACTCTGTGTATGCAACACGTAAAGATCCCAATCCATCCTGTCCCACGCGCCGGTGTAATAGAATCCCGCGACATTTCGGTCCTCTTCTGCAAGTAATCTGTCCCTGTCATTCAAAACCGGCAGCAGTTTATCCTGTGTTGGTTGGTGCACAAAGAACAGTGTCGCTTTGTGACCTTCGGCCGGCTCGACCACCGCACGGATGCCATTCATGTAGAGCGTGCGCGAACCATCCAGTGGTGTGCCGTCCATGATCACGAAACCCTCACCCAGCGGCATGTCGAAACGGCCCAGCGTGACGTCCACCGGCAGCAGAGCATCGTTGCGCCATCGGACGTACAGATGTTCGAAAATGACTTCGTCGAGATTGAAATCCCGCTCCACCGGATACTCGATCCAGTTGAAGAATTCATTGGTGAGCATCGTGCGGAACTCCAGTGACGGTAACGGTCGCCATGTCCCGCCGATTCTCGTCCGGTTCCGTGTAAAGGTGACCGGCGAACCGCCGATGATCTTCATGCCCGCATCCCAGGACACAAAGCGCATCCGGTGAGACACATCGAACGACAGCCCCTTCCGTGTGCCTCCCGCAATGGATGTGTCCGCCGTATTCTGTGCACCTGCTTCCGAAAGCAGGAAGAGCAACAAGGCCACGAAGAGCATGATACAACGCATACGCACTCCCGAATCAAAGATACAAATGGGAGTATACCATCCCGATGACTGTCTTGCAAGGGCGAAAAAGGATTTACGACATACGATTTACGAAATACGATTTTCGAGTTACGATTTGGAGTCAATCGAATCCAATGGTAGCGTCAGAATGTGTCTGGACGTGAGCATTGGTCCGCCGGTGGCGGAGGGAATCGGGAATCGTTAATCGGGAATCGTTAATCGGGAATCGGGAATCGGAGCAGAAATGACGGTGCAAGTGAAGTGCCGAAAACCAGCTTATCGGATCTTTGACGACCCTTTAAAAGGGAGCCACATCCCAAATCGTCAATCGCAATTCGTAAATCCCGAATCGTAAGTCGTACATCCTAAAAGGTCGTTTCCAGCATCAGGCGATATTGCCGTATGGGCGCGAGGTTGGCGACGACTTCGGTGTAGGAATAATTGAGGATGTTGTCCGTGAGTGCGGTGACGCGCACGGGAAGACCGGCGATTGCGCCGCTCCAGGCAAGACGAAGATCTGTGACATACGTTGGCACACGTCTGTCCGCGTCGGGAATGACGACGGACAGTTCCATGTCCACTTCCTCAAGTCGCGAGATGATACGGTGATCCACACCGAAGCGGAACGGCCCGAGGTCCACACTGCCGGAGACATAGAACAGATGGCGCGGCCGGTACTTCAGGATTGTTCCGCTGCCTCTGTCCTCGGGATACAGATACGTGTATGCAACGGAGAAATCGAACATCTCCCAGGGAAAGGTCTGCACCGAGAGCTCGTAGCCGCGTATCCTCGCTTCCGTAATGTTGCGGAATACAATACGACCATCCACGGGATCGATCGTCGGCTCAACGAGATTTTCGTAATCATTCCAGAAAATGGCGGCGTCGATAACCGTACGCCACGGTAACCGCTGCGTGGCACCCACCTCGTAGGAGGTGCTCCGCTCAGCTTTCAACCCGGGATTGGGTTTCGTCAGAAGGCCGCCCGCCCCAACCGTGGCGAAACGCTCCGCGATAGACGGTGATCGGAAACCCCAGCCGTACGATGCGCGCACGGCGGTGCCATCCAGTGCTTGCCACGTCAGTCCCAGACGGGGATTCACCTGCATGTCGGCCTCAAGCGTATCGATGGACGTCACATCGAAGCGCGCACCCGCAGACAGCTGCACGTCCTGGTGCAGCCGCAGCTCATCCTGAGCATAGACGGCCCCACTATAGCCGGAGCGCTTTCCGTAGATCAACGCGTTCACCTGCGAGAGCGCGAAATCCGCTCCGAAGGTCAGTAATTGCGTGGAAGACATTGCGAGCGAGCCCTGCCACTCGGCACTGTATTGCCAGGCAGTGGATTGTGTACGGTCGGCCGGACGGAAGGAAAAATCGGACGTGTCGCTCCGTGTATCGAAGGCGGTGCGGTATGCGGAGAGCCGCAACGAGGAGGCGAAGTTCCCACTGTGTGTCTGCCGGTACTGCGCCGATGCCAGCATCTTCGTCGAATGGATGCGCTCGCTCTTGTCCTTATCCTCCGGCGTCCGCAGCGCATTCGACAAGTCGCGCCAGAACACCCAGTTCCCGCGGTCGTTGGAACTCCAGGTGAGGTTGACGCTCAGATTTCTGTCGGGCGAAAAACGATACCACGCCCGTCCGCCAAAGTTCCAGCGGGTGAAATCCTCGATCTCTCTGTATCCCTGATCTCCACGCAATCCGGCCGTCAGCAAATAGCTCAATGAGCCCGCCGCATCACCGTGCTGCACATCCACTCCGCCGGAGAATCGCGGACTGTCGCCCCACCATTTCCACTGCGCATGCTTTGGTTCGTCCCACATCCCCGTATACAGACGCAGACGGGAGCTGCGTTCTCTGGGCTCGGAGGTGATCACGTTAATAACGCCGCCGAGCGCACTGGAGCCATAGAGCGCAGAACCCGCACCCTTCACGACCTCGATGCGTTCGACGTTGAACATGGGTACGGCATCGAATTTGATCTCCCCCGCGTCGCCGGCGAGTACAGGCGCGCCGTCCACCAGCAACAGCACGCGACTTCCGACCGCTCTGCTGTAGCCGCTGGAACCGCGGATATTGACCTGATCTTCCGTGATGTTGACGCCGGATATTTTTCTCAAAGCGTCGTCGAGTTCGATGATACCACGCTCCTCGATGCTTTTACCGCTTAAAACGGATATACTGACGGGTATTTCCTCGAAGCTCTGGGCATGCTTCCCCGCGGTGACGATGACTTCTCCCGTGCTGACCGTTGTTTCCGCAAGTCGGAGATCCAGCGTCCGTTCTTCGCCTGCTTCGAGAATCAGGATTTCGCTCACGCTGCGATAACCTATCATCGAGCAGGTAAGCGTCACCTTTCGTTGCGGAGGGATTGCGCGGATGAAATACCGTCCGTCCGCGTCCGTCGCGCTCCCGAGCACGGTGCCGCGAAGAACGACGTTCGCTCCGATCAACGGTTCCCCGCTCTCCGAGGTGACGCGACCCCGCACGCTGGCAGTTTGACCAAACAGGATGGAAGGAGGCAGAAGTGTGAATGCCAGGAGGGCGATTGCGAGTGTCGGAACGGCTACTGGCTTCATGACGGGCTCAATAACGCCTGCGAACGGCGTGTTCGATCTTGTACAAAAGATCTTCCTGATACTGCATGTCGTGCACAAAGTCCGCGACATCGCAATCAATCACCAGCTTGGGACTAAGGGTGTAGCGCGCAAGCCAGTCTTCGTACAGCGCATTGAGCTGCTCGAGGTATACAGGCTCGATGGCTTGTTCGAAATCCCGTCCACGCAGTTGTATCTGTCTCTGAAGCGTCGGCACGGATGCCTGCAGGTAAATCAACAGATCAGGCGGCTTCAGGTAGGACGTCATCGCATGATAGAGAGCCGTATAGTTTTCGTAATCGCGGTCGTCCATTTTCCCGATAGCATGCAGGTTGAGCGCGAAGATCTCGGCATCCTCGTAAATCGAGCGATCCTGAACCACATTGCGTCCCGACTCACTGATCTCGCGATGAAGCATGAAACGCTTGGACAAGAAATACACCTGCAGGTGAAAGGACCACCGCGCCATGTCCTGATAGAAATCCGGGAGGTACGGATTGTCATCAACGGATTCGAAGTAGGGGACCCAGCCGAATTTCTGATGCAGCAGCGACGTGAGCGAGGATTTGCCCGAACCGATATTACCGGAAATGGCGATAAACATAGCGCTTAGTCCTCCTGCATCCAGCGGATATCGTCCTGCCCGCGAAGCTTGTTCGCGTAGCGCGCAAGCACGAAGAGATAATCGGACAAACGGTTGATAAATCGCACGTTGGTATCGGATACTTCTTCCAGAGCCGCGAGATGTACGATGCAGCGTTCGGCACGGCGGCAGATCGTCCGGCACGCATGCAGCTGCGCTGCAGCGGCATGTCCTCCGGGAAGTATGAAATAGCGAATCGGATCGAGTTTCTCTTCGATGTCGTCGATCGCCGTCTCTATTCTGTCGATGTGGCGCTGCTCGATACGCTTGACGGAGGTCTTTTCCATATCGATCGGGGTGGCGAGATCGGCTCCCAGAACAAACAGATCATTCTGAAGAGCGGTAATGCGCTGTGCAAGCTCCGCGTCCTCCGAAAGTGCGCGTGCGACGCCCAGTTGCGCGTTGAGCTCGTCCACGGTACCATACGCCTCTATTCTTGCGCTGTCCTTGCCGACACGCCGGCCTCCAAAAAGGCCGGTCATGCCAGTGTCGCCGGTTCTCGTATAGATTTTCACCACAGCGCTCACTTTCCGGACTGCGTTCGCAGCTCATGGACGACCGCGGCGGCGTCAGGCAATCCCGACCAGGTCGCTTTCACGATACCATCTTGTAAAATGAACGTTCTTGGAAGGGAACGATACAGGGGCCGCGCGAAACGCGGTTCGATTGCACCGACGGGGAAGGCGGCCGCATATTCGAACATCAGGGCGGTAAGATGTTCCGTGCCGTCAATAAGCAATCCCGTGGCGGAATGTACTTCCTCCTGCTGTGCAATGTCGTTCATGCGGTTGACATCAAGCTGAAGATCGCGGGAGTCCATAGTAAAAAGGAACACCACGCGGGTCCCTTCATTGAGACTGGTGCCATACAAACCGTCCACCGGCCAGACATCGAATCGCGCACCCGGACGGAGGGTCGTGACAATATCGTCAGCGGGAATCGCGGGGCTGTAGAATGTGACCCCTGCCGCGACGAGACCGCTCGCAAGCGTCACCGCACTTTTCCATTTGATGCCTGTCGCGGGCTTTGTCCAGAGCACCGCCAGCGAGAAAAGCAATCCCGCCGCCATGATCGCATCTTCAATAATGACCATTTCCGGTCCCCGATGAACCAGGTTGCCGAAACAGCCGCAATTTTCACCGAGTCCGATCGCCATACCGTACCAGGTTATCCCGATGAAGAAGAGCAAGAGTGCTATCATTAAAATTGGTGCGACGCGCGGCAGAAAATTGACGGCCAGCGCGGTCGCAAGCAGTATCTCCACAATGATCAGCGTCCATGCCGCGAGCATGGACAGGTGCGGAAAGATATTGTAGGTCGCGATCTGCTCGGAAAACGAGACGGGATCGAGCGCCTTCAGAGTCGCGGCGAGATAGAAGACAGCCGCAACAATGATCATCACGGCGCGGGCGATAATAACGAGGGCGCGGTTGGACGAAAGCTGCATGTTATTTCAGGATGGTGAGAAACAGGTCCTCCATCGCGCCGGGCGGATCACCGATCACGCGCTGAATTTCCTTCCCGTTTTGAATAAATATGACTGCGGGATAATCGTGTCCGTATTTCGCGATAGCATCGCGCGGTTCATTACCTCCCATGGCGATACCGATGTAGCGCACGTGAAAATTTTTATTCGCCGCGTCCCCGAAAATGCGCATTGTTTTCGGTAGGGAGAGCTTGCAGGTATTGCACCAGGTGGCGAACATGACCACGACTTCGGTTTTTTTCTTGTATGTTTTGAGCTTTTTTATACTCGCCTGTTTGGGCTTGTAGGCCTTCATGCGCATCCCATACTCGGGATTGTAGGCGAGAATCATAGCGGGAGTCACCTCGCCGACCAGGGTCTGTCGCACGGTGATTCCCACCGATTTCCCCCCCACCTTGAATACGCTCGACTGCCCTTTCATCGTGTAGGAGCCGGCGACCGTGCCCGCGGGTATGCCCTTGGTTTTTGCGAAACCATGCTCCACCGTGACGTCACCGGCTTTCAGTGTGGAGACCTGTTTTTGTCCGAGATCAATGAGGACGGGGTCCTTGAGCTTGTTCGATGTGATCAGCATGAACGGCCGGTACGAAACCGGCTGAAACACCAGAGCGCTGAGGTCACTCTTTCCGTTGATTTCGACGGTAATTTGCGGATTTTCTTCCCAATCAATCACCGGTTGCGCAGTGAGGGGTGCGAAGCCGGAAGTGCATGCAGCGATGAGGGCGAACACACAGACGAGGCGAAATTTCTTCATGTATGACTCCATAGCCCAAAAATTACGAAAAGGGTGCCGGTGGTGCAAAAAATGTTGCAGTGGAAATTTGCGTAAAGGCACATAAAGCTAACAACCACAGGTTGTCCCGCGTTGTTCCATCTGACATATTATGGAGCAGGAAAATCACTCACGCAACGACTGGAGCTGGCACAATGGATGTAGTGGACCGCCTTCTGGCCATAGACCCCGCGGGAGCCGATGACACGGCCTTTGCGATGTATTCGGAAATCCTCACCGCACTGCGCGACGGAATACTGCGTTCGGCACATTGTGTCGACGGGAGATGGATCGCCGATACGAACATCAAGCGAGCGATCTTATGGGGTTTTCGAGCGGGCGTGCTCAGCGATATCGAAGATTCGCCGGTGTTCCGCTTTACCGACAAGCATACGCTTCCCGTGCAGCATTTCACGGCAGGCAGCGGACGACGTGTTGTGCCAGGCGGCACCACCATCCGTGACGGCGCGTATGTGGCTCCCGGCGTCATCGTCATGCCTCCCGCTTATATCAATATCGGAGCGTATGTGGATGAAGGGACACTGGTGGACAGCCACGCCCTTGTCGGCTCCTGCGCACAGATCGGAAAAAATGTGCACCTCAGCGCGGCGGTACAAATCGGCGGCGTGCTGGAACCGGTCGGCGCGGTGCCCGTCATTGTCGAAGACGATGTGATGGTGGGCGGCAACAGCGGTATTTACGAAGGAACGATTGTGCGCCGACGCGCCGTCATCGGTACAGGCGTCATTCTCAACGCCTCGACACCGGTGTACGATCTGGTGCACGGGCGCATTTTGCGAAAAAGCGCGGACGGACCGCTGGAAATTCCCGAAGGTGCCGTGGTCGTTCCGGGCAGCCGACCCGCACGCGGCGACTTTGCCGCTTCCGCCGGTGTGCAGCTCTACACCCCCGTCATCGTGAAGTACCGCGACGAGCGCACGGACGCCGCGACCGCGCTGGAGGAAAGCCTGCGGTGACGATTTACGACTTACGATTTACCTACCCGCACACGCATTCCTGACCGGCGGCGCATCAGTTTGCACTGACTTTTCTGCGTGTTCTGCTTTTTCTGCGAATTCTGCGTTCCTGCGTGTTCTGTTTTTTCTGCGAATTCTGCGTTCGCGCTTGCCTGCCCGCCGAAGCATCACAGGTGAATGGCACAGCCGTCGATGGCAGTGAACGAAGGCGGGACCATGTACGAGTGCCTGCACGCCGGATCCTTCACCCTTCACCTCTCCAGGTATCGCCCTTCGGGCTTGGGAGGTCGTGGCTGGCGCGTGCAGCCCCGGGCTGAAGCCCGGGGTTAGAGGAAGTGCCGCCCTGCGGGCTCTTCACTCTTCACCCTTCACCTCTCCAGGTGTCGCCCTTCGGGCTTGGGAGGTCGTGGCTGGCGCGTGCAGCCCCGGGCTGAGGCCCGGGGTTAGAGGAAGTGCCGCCCTGCGGGCTCTTCACTCTTCACCCTTCACCTCTCCAGGTGTCGCCCTTCGGGCTTGGGAGGTCGTGGCTGGCGCGTGCAGCCCCGGGCTGAAGCCCGGGATTTGAGGAAGTGCCGCCCTGCGGACTTCACTCTTCACCCTTCACCTCTCCAGGTGTCGCCCTTCGGGCTTGGGAGGTCGTGGCTGGCGCGTGCAGCCCCGGGCTGAGGCCCGGGGTTAGAGGAAGTGCCGCCCTGCGGGCTCTTCACTCTTCACCCTTCACCTCTCCAGGTATCGCCCTTCGGGCTTGGGAGGTCGTGGCTGGCGCGTGCAGCCCGGGCTGAGGCCCGGGGTCAGAGGAAGTGCCACCCTGCGGGCTCTTCACTCTTCACCCTTCACCTCTCCAGGTATCGCCCTCCGGGCTGTGTCGCTCCGGATAATCGTTTCATGTTTAGCGTATAACTCCTCCTCTCACATTTCACCATAACGTACCACCCTGCGGACTCGGCACCCGCTCCCATACGCCATCGTGCTGTTGCGACAGGCCGTTCATTTTCACATATTGCCATTTCAATGAGAATTCCGTAGTTTTTCTTTCTGCCACTGGTTTGCAATCTCTTCGACGCAGTGTCACCGACACTCCAGTTCGTCGAGATACCGGGACGGCAAGCTTGGTCACGGCACGTTGTGCCTGATTTTTTCACAACAACTGGACACTACCATGACGAACGACCCGACCACCAACGAGACTCCCGAACAACTGCCGGAGCAGGAAATGGCTGCAGAGCAGACGGAAGCAAGCGGGATCACCGACACGACCGCGGAGACTCCTGAACTGCAGACAGGAGAAGCACTGCCCTCCATGGCAAACGATGAGGAAGCCTCCGGAGACGATGCCGCAGCGACCGTGGCGGAAGAGGAATCGTTCGCCTCACCGGTAGAAGAAGCGCCTGTCGCAGAAGCGCCTGTCGCAGAAGAGCCTGTCGCCGAAGAGCCTGTCGCAGAAGCGCCTGTCGCAGAAGCGCCTGTCGCAGAAGCGCCTGTCGCCGAAGAGCCTGTCGCCGAAGCGCCTGTCGCCGAAGAGCCTGTCGCCGAAGAGCCTGTCGCCGAAGAGCCTGTCGCCGAAGAGCCTGTCGCCGAAGCGCCTGTTGCCGAAGAGCCTGTCGCCGAAGCGCCCGCTGCTGAAGCGACGGCTACCGAGAGCAGCGATGCGGTTGCCGCAATCGGCAAACGAGGCAAGAAAAAGCCCGGGCTCAGTGATGAAGAGGCGCAACCTGTATGGGACGAGCTGGTCGGCGCCTACGAGCAGAATGCCATCCTTCCCTTCATGCTGCTCAGGAGCACCAAAGGTGGCGCGATCTGCGAATACAAAGGACTTGAGGGTTTTATTCCGAAATCCCATTTCCTCATTCATGGCGTAGCCCAGCAGGAAGAGATAGACGCGTTGATCGGCAAGGAAATCGAGCTGATGATTCTCGAGCTCAGCGATTTCGTGAAACGCAAATACGTGTGCAGCCGGAAAAAAGCGCTACGCCGCGCACGCATGCTTGAGTTGAAGAAGAACGACATCGTCGAGGGCGTGGTGACCTCGCTGGCCCCGTACGGCGCATTCGTGGATATCGGCGGCATCGACGGACTCATTCACATCTCACGGATGAGTAAAATTCGCGTGGAGAAGCCCTCGGATCTCCTCAAAGTCGGCCAGACCGTGAAGGTCCGTATCGTCGAGATCAACGAAAAAGAAGAGCGTCTGGCTCTCAGCATGAAAGAATTTACCACGTCGCCCTGGTCGCACGCCGAGGAAAAATTCGCCCCCGGTCTTCAGCTCAAGGGGAAAGTGCAGAACATCACGGATTTCGGCGTGTACGTGCAACTGGAGCCCGGCATCACCGGTATGGTGCATATTTCGGATCTGTCGTGGACATCCCGCGTCAATCATCCCTCCGAAGTCGTCAAGATTGGCGATGAGATCGAGGTGAAAGTGCTGAGCGTCCGCACCCGCGACCGTCGCATCAGCCTCAGTCTCAAGGAAACGCAACCGGATCCCTGGCCACGCCTCGCCAACGTCTTCCCTCCGGATTCCGAAGCGACAGGTACGGTAAAGCAGATACTCGACGCGGGCATTCTGGTCGCCATGGAGCACGGCCTCGACTGCTTTGTTCCGAAGGGCAAAATGGGTTCACGCCGCGGCGGCAAGCGCGGAGGCCCCCAGCAGCCGTCGGCACCCTCATACAATGTCGGCGACACTGTGCATCTCAAGGTTGTGGAAATGGATCCGCAGAAGCACAGCTTCATCGGCGCGATCATGCGCGACGAAAGCCATGAGTCGGATCGTCGCCGTCCGGAACGCGAACAGGAGTATAACCTTCCGCGCGCAAATCCTTCCGACAACGCCTTCCGTCTTGGCGACATTGAAGGCCTGCAAAAGCTCCTGAATGCCACGGCTATCGCTGACGCCGCCGAAGCAACGACGGCCGAGGCCCCTGCCGAAGAAGCCACTGTCTCAGAGGCAGCGGTCGAAGAAGCGCCCGTCGCCGAAGAAGCGCCCGTCGCCGAAGAAGCGCCTGCCGCCGAAGAAGCGCCCGTCGCCGAAGCGCCCGTCGCCGAAGCGCCCGTCGCCGAAGAAGCGCCTGCCGCTGAAGAAGCGCCTGCCGCTGAAGAAGCGCCTGCCCCTGAAGAAGCGCCTGTCGCTGAAGAAGCGCCTGTCGCTGAAGAAGCGCCTGCCGCTGAAGAAGCACCTTCGGACGAAGCGACATCAACGCCGGAAGGACAGGACGAGGAAACGAATCCTCAGGCCTGAGCGACAAAGGAGCAGAGTTACGACAGAGGCCGGCATTTGTGCCGGCCTCTTTGTTTTCATTCCCGCAGCATTGGTGACTTACGGCAACAGCGCTTCGGCCTCGTCCAGGAGGGAATCCATGAGACGCGCCGTAGCCGCGATAGGATCGGGAGACGTCATATCCACACCAGCGAGCTTCAGCAGCTCGATGGAGTATTTCGAGCTGCCTGAGGCGAGGAAGTCGCGATATCGCCGCATGGCCGCATCACCTTCCTCCAGTATCCGCTGCGAAATCGCCGCCGCCGCTGCAAGCCCGGTGGCGTATTGGAAGACGTAGAAGCTCCGGTAAAAATGCGGAATACGCGCCCAGTTAAGAGCGAACAGCGGATCCGTTTGAAACGCCGGGCCATAGTAGCGGACATACAATTCCTCCATTTTCCCGCTCATGAGATCCACGGTCAGCGGTCTCCCCTCCTCCGCTTCGCGGTGAATAAAGCGCTCGAACTCGGCGAACAAAGCCTGATTGTACACCGTGCCGCGAATCGTGTCAATGTGGTGGAGAAGGATGTTCGCACGGACTTCCGCTTCCGGACGTGTATCGAGGAGGTGACGCACGAGCAGTAATTCATTACAGGTGGAAGCGACTTCCGCACAGAAAATCGTATAGCCCCCGTACACCGGCGGCTGCGCTTTCCACGTGTAGTACGAGTGCATGGAGTGTCCCATTTCATGCGCGAGCGTGAAAACGTCTTTCAACGTGTTCGTGTAGTTCATCAGGACGAACGGATGGGCGCCGTAGGTCCAGGCCGAATACGCACCGGAGGTTTTCCCCTGATTCTCGTACACGTCTATCCACCCGCCGTGCAAGCCTTCAGTGAGGTCCCGTACGTAATCCGCGCCGAGGGGCGCGAGCGCTTCACCAACCATTCTCCGGGCGTCTTCCCATGGAATGGACAACTGCATATCCCCACCCAGCGGAAGGTACAGATCCCAGGGCCGGACATGTTCCAGACCGAGAACACGTCGACGTAACTCCATCGCCCTGTGCAATGGCGCGAGATTGTCGTTGACGGTGCTGACGACGTTGTCGTATACGGCAGCCGGGATATTGTCCTCGTACAGCGCCATATGCAATGTGGATTCATATCCCCGGGCGCGGGCGTAGAACATTTCCCGTTTCACCTGACTGTTGAGCATCGCCGCGAGTGTATTTTTCCAGCCGGCATAGGCGCCGTACAGAGCGTCGAACGCGGCTTTGCGCACCTGCCGGTGGTGGGATTCCTGCAACTGTATGTACCGACCCTTCGTCACCTCGACGTCCGTCCCATCCTCGTTCTGTATCGTACCGAAGCGGATATCGGCGTCGTTGAACATGCCGAAAATATTTGCTGCAGCGCCGGTGGCTTCGAGCGACAGCGCGAGCAGCTCTTCCTCTCTCTGTGAGAGCACATGCGCCCGCATACGCAGCACTTCATCAAGATGGTGTTCGTAGATACGGAGGTCCGGAACTTCGGCGAGAAATGTGGAAACACGCTCGGGTGGAATTTCCAGCAGTTCCGGCACCACCCACGCGGTGGCCGCGCTCATGCGGGTGTGCTGCGACATAACTCTGTCGGTCAATCCCTGGTACAGCGTATTTGCGGTGTTCTCGTCGAAGCGTCGAAACGCGTAATTTCCCACCTTTCCGGCGAGCACATTCAAGGTATCGGCGAAGCGAAACCATGCGAGCAGCGTTTCGCCGGATTCCCCGAGCGTTCCGCGGAACTGATCCAGCTTCGCGATCAGTTCGTCAAGATGCCCAAAGTCCTCCTCCCAGGCCTCAAGGGAGGAGTACAGTGCTTCGAGGCGCCATGTGTTGGCGGGATCGGCCTCGTCCCGTGTTGGCAGAGTTACAGACAACGGTTGTGTATTGCTCATGACGATACGGATGTTGGATTCGGTGGGAAATGGTTCATCGGAGGTCGCGCAATATAGTGAGAGCTTGCGCGGCTTCCTGGGATTCCGGATAGCGGATGCGGAGAGCTTCGAGGTCGCCGCGGGCATCGGGAGTCTGATCGAGCGCGATCCGGGCGCGAGCGCGTCCGAGCAAGGCGGCCGCCGCCTTGTCGGAAGGTTCGCAGCCGAGCACAGCGGTAAACAGACGTGTCGCGCTCTCATGGCGCGCGGATCTCATTTCGGACTCAGCCATCCAGTAAAGGCAGTTGTCCGCCATGTCGTTCGCCGGCGCATGGAGCAATGCCTGGAAACTCATGAACGCAAGGTCGTCCTTCCCCGCCTGGTGCTGGCGCAGGGCTTCCTGATACTTGCGGAGATAGTCGAGATCCGGCGCAGCGGCTGCGCTGAATGCCAACGGCGCTCCGGAGGCGTTCAGCTTCAGCCAGCCGCCTTCCGTACCTGCCGCCGCGGGAGCCGGCGGCGCGCTGCGATCCGCCACGGGAGGGACATCTGTATCGGATGGTGTATCCGCCGTGCGGGCAGGTACGCGATCCGTTTGTGCTGTGCCGGCCTCGGTCGAGTCTGCATAGAGAATTTCCGCCAGACGTGCGGAGAGCAGACGATTCTGATCGTCGAGATGCAGATTCTCCCGCTCGATGGCCGCAAGACGGTCGAGAAGCAATACCGCCTGTGAGCGGCACTCGTTGAGCTGCAGTTCCAGCGAATCCGCATGGGAAGTCAGCGTCGCTTCCATACTGTCAAGCTCGGACAATGGGACACAGCCGTTGAGCAGTACGGCGATGCCACCGAGCAGAAATGCGCAGATGCGTTTCATCGGTGTGCCCCTAGACCTCAGTGATGCTGCGCGCCGGTCCCGCATGGACGGCTTCGGCGAAGTCGCGGAGCTGCGCGCGGTTACGCTCATCTTCGAAGTGATTTCCAATGACGACGATCGCGGCACCGGCGGCCGCTTTTTCCGCGGCCAGTTCCGGCCTGGCGATGCCACCTCCGACGATAACCGGAACATCCACCATGGCGCTCACCATCCGGATCATATCATTCGGCACCGTCTGCTCTGCGCCGCTGCCGGCCTCGAGATAGATCAGTTTCATGCCCAGCATTTCCGCGGCCATGGCGTGCGCGGCGGCAATTTCGGGTTTCTGTCGCGGTATGGGTTTGGAGTACGACATGAACTCGGTGGACGTCACCGTATTCGAGGAGATGATCATGTACGCGGTGGAAATCGCTTCCAGCCCCAGCTCGCGCACCATGGGTGCGGCAATAACATGCTGACCAATGAGTTGCTCGGGATTGCGGCCGCTGACAATAGAGAGGAAGAGTATCGCATCCGCGAGTGCGGATATCTGATGCACGCCACCGGGAAAAATGATCACCGGACGCGTGGCGGCGATTTTTATGTGCCGCAACGTGTCTTCGAAACGCGGCAGGAGTGCCAAAGAACCGCCGACGAGAAAACCGTCCACGCCGGCGTGTTCCGCTTCGGCAACAAATCCGGGCAGCGACTCCATGTCTGCCTTGTCCGGATCGATCAGGACAAACAGCTGCTTTTTTCCTTCCTGAAAGGCGGAAAAAAGAGTGTTATACACTGCCGGGGGCTGTGTCATGCGGTCATCATCTCTCGAATGATGGCGGGTGCTTCGGAGAGAACGGCATCGAGCGCTGCGACATCCTTTGCGCCGGCGGTCGCCATGTGCGCGCGGCCTCCCCCGCCACCACCGAGTTTTTTCGCCAGCGGTCCGACGATGGAGCCCGCCTTCACACCTTTGGAGACAAGGTCATCCGTAACGACACACACCAATTGCACTTTGCCCTCGATGTCGGCCGCAAGCAGACCCACTCCCGAGCCAAGTCGTTCGCGCAGGACATCACCGAGCGCCTTCAGTTGGTCGGCGTCAGTGATGGGCATTCTGGCTATCACGAGGCGGCTTCCGCCTATCCTTTCCGCCCCGGCGATGAGCGCATCGATTTCGGCGGAGCCCTGTTCGACGGCGAGCCGGCCGAGTTCCTTTTCCAGTCCCCTGAGCCGCTCCTGCAGTTCCGCTTCCCGGCCGCGCTGTTCCGCCAGTTGCGCCTGAAGCCGGACAATATACTCCATGACTCCTCGTCCGGTCACAGCCTCGATGCGCCGGGTACCGCTGGCGATGGAGCCCTCGCTGACGATTTTCAGCAGACCAATTTCCGCGGTGTTCTGCACATGCGTACCACCGCAGAATTCCATCGAGAAGCCGGGGATCTCGAGCACATTGACGTGATCCCCGTATTTGTCTCCGAAAAACATGAGCGCACCCATGGTTTTTGCCTGCTCGAACGGAATGTCCCTGTGCCGTCGCACAGGAAGGCCCATGAAGATGTGCCGGTTGACGAGACCTTCAATTTCGGTGAGTTGCTCGTCCGATATTTTCTCGAAGTGAGAGAAATCGAAGCGCAGATGTTCCGCATCAACCAGTGAGCCCGCCTGCTGCACATGCGTACCCAGAACCTGGCGAAGCGCCGCATGGAGCAAATGCGTCGCGGTATGGTTGCGCATGGTGTCGCGACGCGCGTGTGCGTCCACCTCAGCATGCACAACATCGCCGAGTGCCGGAGTGAATGCGGGTGAGGCCTCGACCACATGCACAAGCGTACCGTCGCTTTTCAGCAAGCCGCGCACTGTTGCGTCGACATCCTTCCAGGTGAGCAGCCCGCCGTCGCTGACCTGACCACCGGATTCGATGTAAAACGGCGTACGGTCGAGCATGATGTACAAGAGATCCGCCTCGGGGTGCAGGCCGATCACGGTTGCGTCCACGCCCATTGTATCGTATCCGACAAATTGACTTTCGGTCCTGTCGCCCAAGGTTTCGAATTGCAGTTCCCCCTGCGTATTTGCCATGGGAATGACGATTTTACTTTTCGTCACGGCGCGGGAACGCTGCTTTTGCCGGGCGAGGAGAGCCTCAAACCCGTTCTCATCGATAGAGAGTCCGCGTTCCTGCGCGAGCAGATTTGTCAGGTCCAGAGGAAAGCCGAAGGTATCGTACAGTTTGAAGACGTCCTCCCCCGCTATAACTGTCGCACCATGCAGCCGGGTACGGTCCACGATATCTTCGAAAATCTCCAACCCGCGGTCGAGTGTGGCATTGAAGCTTTCCTCTTCGGAGCGGATCACACGTTCGATGATGGAGCGTTTTTCCACGAGTTCGGGAAAGACAGCACCCATGGTATCCGCCAACGTCGCGACCAGCTGCCAGAGGAAGGGTTCGCGCATACCCAGATTCCTGCCAAAGCGCGCTGCGCGACGAAGAATGCGGCGAAGCACATAGCCCCGGCCATCTGGTCCAGGCATTGCGCCGTCGGCAATGGAGAAGGAGAGCATGCGGATGTGGTCAGCGATGACGCGCATGGCTATCTGCCGGTGCTCCTCTTCGTAGGGTTGCCGGGTCACGCTTGCGACGGCGTCGATCAGCGGCATGAAGACGTCGGTATCGTAATTGGAGGTTTTTCCCTGCAGCACGGCGCAGATGCGTTCGAAGCCCATGCCGGTGTCCACATGCTTTTTCGGAAGCTCGTGCAGCGTCCCTGTTTCGTCGCGATTATACTGGATGAATACGAGATTCCAGATTTCCATCACTTCCGGAACACCCGCGTTCACGAGAGGGCCGCCGCTTTTGTCGGGTGTCAGGTCGATATGGATTTCGGAGCAGGGGCCGCACGGGCCGGTCTCGCCCATTTCCCAGAAGTTGTCCTTTTCTGCGAAGCGATGTACATGCGCCGGATCAATATCCGTCAGCTCGGTCCAGAGCCCGAAGGCCTCGTCGTCGTCCTGATACACCGTCGCATGCAGGCGATCCTTCGGAAGCTTCCATACTCCGGTGAGCAGTTCCCAGGCCCACGAAATTGCTTCGCGTTTGTAGTAGTCGCCGAAGCTCCAGTTGCCGAGCATCTCGAAAAACGTATGGTGATAGGTATCGCGACCGACTTCTTCGAGATCGTTGTGTTTGCCCGAGACGCGGATACATTTTTGTGTGTCGGCGGCGCGCAGATAGTCGCGTGAACCCGTCCCGAGAAACACATCCTTGAACTGATTCATACCCGCATTGGTGAACAGCAGTGTGGGATCGTCATGGGGCACAACGGGTGCGGAATCCACGATGCGGTGTTGTTTACCGGAGAAAAAGTCGAGAAAGCTCTGTCGTATTTCGCTGGATGTCATGGGATAGAGGGGGCTGTGCGTGGAATGTCAATACTCGATTTGTGTGTGCAGGGCGATTTCCTCAAGTACATGGCTCACACGCAGGCATTCATTCATATCGCCGGTGTACACGCAGGCCTTTCCGCGAGTGTGCACTTCCCAGGCGAGCGCCTCCGCCTTGTCGTGTGAGCAGGAAATCGCTTTCATGAGTTGATCGATCACCTCGTCGAAGGAATGCAGATTGTCATTGAACAGAATGACTTTTGCGGGCAAGCCGGTATCGGTGCCGTCGGTCACATCAGTTTCGATTTCCGGTGTAGCGAGCGGACTCATAATGTCTAAGATGCTGATTCACCACAAACAAGGTAAAATACGCAGGCGACACATGAGGGGCAACCGACATGGGACTCCGATAAATGCCGAAACATACAGGAGACGCGGACGTCACGCCGTGCGACGTCCGGGCTGATTCGTACGTGTGCCTGATTTCAGCGGCTGCGTCGCTTCCAGCGTAGCTTCTCCTGCTTTCGGAGAAGAACATTCAATGGCTTCGGGTTACAGCGTCTGACATCGGTGGCGCGATGACGGACGGCTACAGGAGCATCAGCACACCGTCGAGTTCCGAGATGCGCTCACGGCGATACAATGCCGTTTCGGCCGATTCCACGTAAATCTCGACACGGAAGGAAGAAAAATTCTTTTTCGAAGAGGCCCTCTCCTCAATGCGGAAGCTACCCTCTCCCTGCAATTCTTCGAGCAACAGATGCAGCGTTGCGTAGAAGGCGCTGCCTGCACGCGCGATAACCGTCATCGGGTACATGCCTGGAAGTACATGGTGGTCACGAATCACCTGAAGGAGTTCGTCGCGATTGAGTCGTCTATTGGGAAATTCCATCATACCGCAGAATTGGCAGAAAAAACAGAAGAGACAGAATGGTAGAAACAATAATACGCAATCATTGGCAATCATCCCCGGATACACCTGTGAAGGACAGAATCTGTTACATGCTCGAACGCTGGCTTGCGAGGTCTCACCGAAGCGGGCCGGGGCCTGATACATGGCCCGGATCATTCGCGATGCTCCTTCCCGGTTCGCCCGATCTTTCCTCTGTGCACATGCTGCCACCGAACTCCCGGGGCGCGCGTGCCCCTCCATTTCTACGGACAAAAAACGGGTCCGCCGGATGGCGGACCCGCTGGCAAGTGAGGATGAAGTGGATTACTTCACCAGCATCATGGTCTTGACGGAGGCGAACTTCCTTCCGTCAGTACCGACCGCCGTCATGCGATACATGTAGACGCCCGAAGGCAAATCCTTCCCGTAGGTGGAGGAATTCCACATGACCGAATGGCGTCCTTCGCGCACCGCACCATCGACGAGCACTGCAACGGGCGTACCCAGTGAGTTGTACACTGCGATATGTACCTCGCTGTTGACCGGCACAGCGTACTCGATGACCGTAGATGGGTTGAAGGGATTCGGGTGATTCTGGAAGAGTTGGAAGTCCGAAGGCATGACCTCCGCGTCATTGCTCTTGGGTGGCAATGTCGGCCAGTAGCCCGCGAAGAAACGCGCCTCATCGAAGCCACGATTATACGCGTCGAGTGCCATGGTGATATCGGCCAGTGAGGCTCCGTAGGTGTTCTGTCCCGCCAGGGCCATGTTCGCGAGGGCGAGCAGGTCTGGCAGATACAGATCCGTCGCAAGCGGATAGAGTGCCTGCAGCGCCGTGATCACACTGGGCGGGATGTAGAAGGCCAAGGGTGTTGCGAGCGGCATCTCGACGTCATCTCCGTCGAGACAAATGCCATTCACATAGTCGGCCTGAATGGTATACATGTACGGCAGCGTCGCGGGAGGAAGTTTGACTCCCGTCAGCAGGTTCGGATCAAGCCTGAGGTTCAGCGCGAAGGTAATCGTCTGACCCAGAAGGATATTACGGAACTTGCCGTTCAAGAGCTGCGAGAAGTTGCCCGGAATAATGTTGCAGTTGTTGCCGAAGTAGTAATTATTCGACTGCAGCACGGCAGCGGGTCCTCCCGACGGCATGTACTGCACCAGGCAGGCCCCCTTTCCGGGATCGATGGTGAACGAGTGTCCCGGCAGACCGACTGTGAGCGGCGTGGTAAGCAGGACGTTGTTCAGTAGTGGTATCCTGGTCTGACCGGTAGCGCACCACGTGCCGTTGGCGTTACCGTACGCACCTTGCGTCAGTGTGGCGAACTGGCAGCGCAGTTCGACAATCGTCTGCGAAACCGAATCGGACCAGTTCTGACATGCATCCACAATCCACCATGAACGATAATGCCACTTCGTCCCATCGGGCTGAGGCAGTATCATATGGTCGGTCTTGATGTGCAAAATGGGGAGCGGATCGCAATTGTCCGCATAGTCAGTGTTCAACTGCGGATCCCAGAAAACAATCGGATCAGCGCAGTCAACCACGATGTCCACCGGCGGCTGGTTGATCCACTGTGGACCTTCCGTGTCGTTGACCGTGAACGTCTTCGTCGCCTGACTCTGATTACCGCAAATATCCAGCGATGTAAACGTCACCGTCACTGTCTGATTGCAGTTGCTCGTCGGCGGCACATAATCGGAAGCTACCGCCACAGTGCCGTCGCAATTATCGAGAGCACTGGCTGTTGCGATCCACGTCGCCACAGCGCTTGCGTCGTAGCACTGCAGGGTCAGGTCAGTTGCGGGTACGGTAATTTGCGGTGGCGTGTCGTCATACACCGTTATGATCTGATCACAGGTCGCGCTGTTGCCGCACACATCCGTCGCCATGTACGTGCGGGTGACGGTGAAGCGGTTCAGGCAGGTCTGATTGCTGATCACGTCGCCGACATGCGTTACGGTAACCGTTCCCGCACAGTTGTCCGTCGCGATGACGGTCGTGATATCCGGATTCGGCACCTGCGAGGCGCACTGCACGGTGACGGCCTGCGGACAGGTGATCGTCGGCGGTGTGTTGTCGTTGACCGTGATGATCTGCGCACAGGTCGCGCTGTTGCCGCACACATCCGTCGCCATGTACGTGCGGGTGACGGTGAAGCGGTTCAGGCAGGTCTGATTGCTGATCACGTCGCCGACATGCGTCACGGTAACCGTTCCGGCACAGTTGTCCGTCGCGATGACGGTCGTGATATCCGGATTCGGCACCTGCGAAGCACACTGCACAGTGACGGCCTGCGGACAGGTGATCGTCGGCGGTGTGTTGTCATTGACCGTGATGATCTGCGCACAGGTCGCGCTGTTGCCGCACACATCCGTCGCCATGTACGTGCGGGTGACGGTGAAGCGGTTCAGGCAGGTCTGATTGCTGATCACGTCGCCGACATGCGTCACGGTAACCGTTCCGGCACAGTTATCCGATGCGGTGACGGAGTTGATATCCGGATTCGGCACCTGCGAAGCGCACTGCACGGTGACGGCCTGCGGACAGGTGATCGTCGGCGGTGTGTTGTCATTGACCGTGATGAGCTGCGTACAGGTCGCGCTGTTGCCGCACACATCCGTCGCCATGTACGTGCGGGTGACGGTGAAACGGTTCAGACAGGTCTGATTGCTGATCACGTCGCCGACATGCGTCACGGTAACCGGGCCGCAATTGTCCGTCGCGGTCACTGTCGTGATGTCCGGATTCGGCACCTGCGAAGCACACTGCACAGTGACGGCCTGCGGACAGGTGATCGTCGGCGGTGTGTTGTCATTGACCGTGATGATCTGCGTACAGGTCGCGCTGTTGCCGCATACATCCGTCGCCATGTACGTGCGGGTGACGGTGAAGCGATTCAGACAGGTCTGATTACTGATCACGTCGCCGACATGCGTCACGGTAACCGTGCCGGCACAGTTGTCCGACGCGGTGACGGTCGTGATGTCCGGATTCGGGACCTGCGAAGCGCACTGCACGGTGACGGCCTGCGGACAGGTGATCGTCGGCGGTGTGTTGTCATTGACCGTGATGATCTGCGCACAGGTCGCGCTGTTGCCGCACACATCCGTCGCCATGTACGTGCGAGTGACGGTGAAGCGGTTCAGGCAGGTCTGATTGCTGATCACGTCGCCGACATGCGTCACGGTAACCGTTCCGGCGCAGTTATCCGTCGCGGTGACGGTCGTGATATCCGGATTCGGCACCTGCGAAGCGCACTGCACGGTGACGGCCTGCGGACAGGTGATCGTCGGCGGTGTGTTGTCATTGACCGTGATGATCTGCGTACAGGTCGCGCTGTTGCCGCACACATCCGTCGCCCTGTACGTGCGGGTGACGGTGAAGCGGTTCAGGCAGGTCTGATTGCTGATCACGTCGCCGACATGCGTCACGGTAACCGTTCCGGCACAGTTGTCCGTCGCGATGACGGTCGTGATATCCGGGTTCGGGACCTGCGCTGCACACTGCACGGTGACGGCCTGCGGACAGGTGATCGTCGGCGGTGTGTTGTCATTAACCGTGATGGTCTGCGTACAGGTCGCGCTGTTGCCGCACACATCCGTCGCCATATACGTGCGGGTGACGGTGAAGCGGTTCAGGCAGGTCTGATTGCTGATCACGTCGCCGACATGCGTCACGGTAACCGTTCCGGCACAGTTGTCCGTCGCGATGACGGTCGTGATATCCGGATTCGGCACCTGCGCGGCGCACTGCACGGTGACGGCCTGCGGACAGGTGATCGTCGGCGGTGTGTTGTCATAGACTGTGATGATCTGCGTACAGGTCGCGCTGTTGCCGCACACATCCGTCGCCATATACGTGCGGGTGACGGTGAAGCGGTTCAGGCAGGTCTGATTGCTGATCACGTCGCCGACATGCGTCACGGTCACCGTTCCGGCACAGTTATCCGATGCGGTGACTGAGTTGATATCCGGATTCGGCACCTGCGAAGCACACTGCACGGTGACGGCCTGGGGACAGGTAATCGTCGGCGGTGTGTTGTCATTGACCGTGATGATCTGCGTACAGGTTGCGCTGTTGCCGCATACATCCGTCGCCATGTACGTGCGGGTGACGGTGAAGCGATTCAGACAGGTCTGATTACTGATCACGTCGCCGACATGCGTCACGGTAACCGTGCCGGCACAGTTGTCCGACGCGGTGACGGTCGTGATGTCCGGATTCGGGACCTGCGAAGCGCACTGCACGGTGACGGCCTGCGGACAGGTGATCGTCGGCGGTGTGTTGTCATTGACCGTGATGATCTGCGCACAGGTCGCGCTGTTGCCGCACACATCCGTCGCCATGTACGTGCGGGTGACGGTGAAGCGGTTCAGGCAGGTCTGATTGCTGATCACGTCGCCGACATGCGTCACTGTCACCGTTCCGGCGCAGTTATCCGTCGCGGTGACGGTCGTGATATCCGGATTCGGCACCTGCGAAGCGCACTGCACGGTGACGGCCTGCGGACAGGTGATCGTCGGCGGTGTGTTGTCATTGACCGTGATGATCTGCGTACAGGTCGCGCTGTTGCCGCACACATCCGTCGCCCTGTACGTGCGGGTGACGGTGAAGCGGTTCAGGCAGGTCTGATTGCTGATCACGTCGCCGACATGCGTCACGGTAACCGTTCCGGCACAGTTGTCCGTCGCGATGACGGTCGTGATATCCGGATTCGGCACCAGCGCGGCGCACTGCACGGTGACGGCCTGCGGACAGGTGATCGTCGGCGGTGTGTTGTCATAGACTGTGATGATCTGCGTACAGGTCGCGCTGTTGCCGCACACATCCGTCGCCTTGTACGTGCGGGTGACGGTGAAGCGGTTCAGGCAGGTCTGATTGCTGATCACGTCGCCGACATGCGTCACGGTAACCGTTCCGGCACAGTTATCCGATGCGGTGACGGAGTTGATATCCGGATTCGGCACCAGCGCGGCGCACTGCACGGTGACGGCCTGCGGACAGGTGATCGTCGGCGGTGTGTTGTCATTGACCGTGATGGTCTGCGAGCAAGTCGCAGTGTTCTGACAGCCATCCGTCGCCTTGTACGTGCGGGTGATGGTATAGCGATTCAGACAGGTCTGATTGCTGATCACGTCGCCGACATGCGTCACGGTCACCGTTCCGCAATTATCCGTCGCGGTCACCGTTGTGATGTCCGGATTCGGCACCAGCGAAGCGCACTGCACGGTGATGGCCTGCGGACAGATGATCGTCGGCGGTGTGTTGTCGTTGACCAGGAAAGTCTTGGTGGCTGTACTCGAGTTGCCACACAGATCCGTTGCGGTAAACGTCACCGTCACCGTCCGGTTGCAGTTGTCGACGGGAGCCGTCCAGCTCGGCAGCACTGCGACAGCGCCGTCGCAAGCATCGAGCGCACTGGCAGTCGCAGCCCAGGATGCGACACCGCCCGCGTCGTAACACTGTTGTATCAGGGTCGTTGGCGGGAGAGTGATCACTGGCGGAGTGATATCCCTCACAGTAATCGTCTGCATCGCGGTACTGGAGTTGAAGCAGGCATCCCTTGCCGTCCAGGTCCGTGTTACCATATAATTACCCGGACAATTGCCAGGAGACACATTGTCGGTATGGGTGAGTACGGGCTGGGGATCGCAAAGATCAGAGACCTGCGGCGTCGAAAACACCGGTGTTGCAGGACAATCTATCGTGAGCGGACCGCCCACACCGGTGATGGACGGCGGGATGTTGTCCACCACAAAAATCGTCTGCGAGCACACTGCGGAATTCCCCCATAGGTCTGTGGCACGCCATGTGCGCGTCACGCTGTAGTTCTGCGGGCAATTTCCCGGCGTGGTGACATCGCCGACGATGATCACAACCGGATTCGGATCGCAGTTGTCCGTAACCGTGGGAGGGGTAAACGGAAGGACCGTCGGAGCCGGGCAGTTGATATTCTGGTCGGAGGCGCAACCCATTGTGGGTGGCGTGTCATCCTTGACCTGCACGGTGGCCTGACACATGGCCGAGCAGTTGTTGGCATCGGTCACGGTCAACATCAGGGTGTAGCTGCTGTTGTTGGTGTTGCTGGCGGTTACCGATACAGTGGGACCGGTGTTGGAGCCGTTGATAGTCCCTGTTCCGGCGCTGATCGTCCAGACATAGCTCGTCATGTTCGCGGGTCCCGCATGCACGGTTGTCGCACCCGGACAGACCGGATCGGTGTTTGTGATGATGCATGACGGGAGCGGGTTGACTGTTACCGTTGTCGAACAGGTGCTGAAGCAACCATCTGTACTTTCCGTCGTGAGTATCACAGTATAGCTGCCATCACCGCTGGCATTTACCGTAAGCTGCTGGCCATTCGTCGGGCCCACAATGGTCCCGTTACCGGTTACCTGCCAACTGTAGCCAACAATATTCACCGGCGGCGTATTATTTGCCGGGGCATAATAGGTATGGCCGGAAGAGAAGGCACAAACAGACAGAGGACCACCAGTAATGTCACATGCGGGCTGCGGGTACAGCGACAAGGTCGCACTGCAGCCTGTGGCAATGGACAGTCCATTGGCGTCCGTCAGTACCGCGGTATAAGTGCCGGTGGTAGTCGGTCCGGCGGTAATGGTGATCGCGAAGGTACTGGCGGAAAAATTATTCGGTCCCGACCAGCTCACCGTGTAGGGTGGTGTTCCATCGGCGATACGGGCTGCGGTAAAAGTTACCTGATCGCCCAGGCACGCCGTAACTGCTGATGGAGTGACCTCGCACTGCGGCGGTGGTACGAAATTACCGAAGTTGATATTCCCCTGTACATTTGTCGTGACAAGGTCCACCGCCCATGATTCGGGGGCGTATCCCAGCGCGATACCGGCTGCGGATGTTGCCACAGCGATTGCCGCTCCGCCGTTGATGCTTGTCGGTATAGGCGGATACGACTCATCCCATGTGGACGGCGGACTTTGAGCAAAGGCCGCGTAGGGGTAATTCGGTGGAGGAGATGCCGTGGGTTTCGGTCCCTGATGCAGTTCGCTTACAGTGTAAACAGCACCAGGCAGGCCGGTAAGACTGTACGCGCCCTGGCTGTCAGTTATCCGGGTGTACGATACCGGATTTCCTCCGACGATAGTCGAGATATAGATCGGCCAGCCCTCCAGCACCGGCTCACTCCCGTCACGCACGCCGTTCGCATTGGCGTCGTAATACTTCAATCCTGAAAGCTCCCCTGCGGGTGCGGGAGGGATAGGGATGGATACGGTACGGCTGCCGACACCGAGAACCGTCGTATGCCCCGATGCGCCCGGGACGTAGCCGGATCCCTGCCTGCTGTCGGTAGAAAATCCTGTCAGACTGTAAAGATAGCCACCCCAGGCGTCCGTCGGGGGGGTGTCAAGCTGACTTTGCAGCGAGAGTGTCCAGATAAACGTCTGGGAAAGATGAAGAACCAGGTAAATCTGGAGTGGCCCCGAATAGTTGGACGGAACACCCGCCGCAGTCAGGTCTGCCTGCGTTATCGTGAAGCAGCGCTCCGCCTCCGTGACCGTCCCGACACTCCCGTACGCGAGGGGAGTCGTCGTCAGATCGCGGTTCATCTGAGTTTCAGGCAAACTGAGAAGTTTCCATGCTGTCGAACCACTACCCCAAACATTCGCGTCCGGGCACTTCTGGGCGTTATTGAGTTCAAGCACGGTAGCGACAGGACATGGTGTGCCACTCGGGCTCGGCCATCCCCAGCCGCTATTCGTCGTCAGAGGGAAATAACTGCAACCGGTAAAGCCGACCTGTACACCACGAACCAGATCAACGAAACGCGCTGCGGGATTGCCCTTGGTAAAATCATAGGCAATCCGAATCGGCGTAAATCCAGTCGCTCCGAGATTGCTCACATTGATGGTCAGGCAATAGGGGACCCATTCACCTTCGTCCCAGGCGTTGCCGAGATTGCCGGTAGTCCAGGTTGTGGTGACATTGGTCCCACCCGTGATATTCGCTCTGAAGCCCTCGTATTTAGCGACGGACCAGCCCGTCTGCGCCGTAAGGCCAGGTGCGATGAAGAGCGTGAGGAGTGCGACGAGCACTCCGGTAACGGATTTCATGATGCCTCCTCATGAATCGTGAGTCATAGACATTAGTAGCTGTATATATGATATCGAACGCGGCGCACTCCCCGGATACCGGGCATGTGAAGCACGGCGTTGTCGTTTCACGCGGGACTCGCAATCATGATGAACTCAATCAGCGCCAGCGGCGGTCCTTCTTCCGGCGGACGTGTCATTCCACCGACGAAGCAGTGAAGAAAGACGCGGAGCGGTGTATTGTTGTTTGACGCCCGAACATAACACAACTTCTCATTCAAAGTCAAGTGCCGGCAGGGACAGCCGTAGCCGATCTATGCGCGGGCATCCCTCTAATTCCAGCCACTTTCCTTTATTGCTGTGTTTACGGACAAGCAGCAGGAATCATTTGCCTGCTACTTGGGGGAACATTCCCTTGTACACTTCCCCGTCTCTGAACACCCAGACAGCCGCAATTGCATCAACAGGGCGCACTCCGGTGCGAGCGACCGTTTCATCCATCTCTCTCCCCAGTTCGGCATGAATCATTTCCTGAATTTGATGGGTTACAGTCAGGAGTTTAAAAATCGTTCTCTCTGACTGGGTATTATTGTCTCAACTTCGACAGAAGTTCGTTTTTTTTTTAAGACGCATCGGAATTCTTCGATGCACAGCAGCTGTGGGACAAATTCCGGCTCATCCACCATGCTCTTCGGTCGCTATGATGCGGGTAGCACCCTGTATGACGTTGCGTCATGGTGGCACGCGCAGAGGATTTCAGACGTTAATCCATCACCAAACGCGAGACGGCCGCTCCATGGAGCGGCCGTCTCGGAGTCAGGATGGTCGATGCTTACTTGACGAGCATCATGGTCTTTACGGCGGAGAACTTGCGTCCGTCCGAACCGGTCGCGATCAACCTGTAGGTGTAGATACCCGATGGGAGATCGGCACCGGCGGCGCGGGAGTTCCACACCACCGAATGACGTCCTTCGCGTACCTCGCCATCCACGAGCACCGCCACCAGGTTACCGAGCGCATTGTACACCGTCAGATGCACTTCGCTGTTGACCGGCACGGAATACTCGATGGTTGTCGAGGGATTGAAGGGATTCGGATGATTCTGGAAGAGCTGGAAGTCCGAAGGCATGACTTCGGCGCTCGCGCTCTTGGGAGGCGGCACAGCATGATAGCCGGCGAAGAAGCGACCTTCGTCGAAGCCCTGGTTATAGGCGTCGAGCGCGGCCGAAATATCCGCAAGCGAAACAGTACCGGTGCTTCCACCACCCAGCGCCGTGTTGGCGAGAGCCAGCAGATCAGCCAGCGTCTTGTTCGTGCCGTTGGAGCCCAGATGGGTGAGCACCGAAGGCGGAATATAATTCACCACGTACGTACCAAGACCGAGATCGTCGCCGTCACCGCAGATGCCGTTGACGTAGTTCGGATCCTCCGTCCTCATGTACGGCGTCGAAGGAGCCGGCAGGTTGAATGCCGCCAAACCCGGATCGAGTCGCAGATTGAGTGCGAAGGTAATGGCCTGGGCAAGCAGTCCATTGCGGAAACGCTGGCCCTGAAGCGGATACGGTATTGTCGTGGAGCAGTTGTTGGTGAACGTCGCATCGCCAACCGGCAGGGTTGCGGCAGGACCGCCGCCCGGCAGTTTGTTGATGACACACTGTGCGTCGTTGACGGTGATAGTCAGTGACCGCCCCGGCTGACCCAACACGATGGGACCACTGGAGAGAAGTTGCTGAATCAGCGCCAGACGCCGCGGATGGCCGATACCACACCAGCTACCGTTGGCGTTGCCGTATGCACCCTGGGTAAGAGTGAAGTACTGGCAGCGGCCTTCGGTAACAACTTGGCTCACCTCGAGCGAAGTGTTGCCGCAGGCATCTGTCGCAACCCATGTACGGGTGTGCTCCTTTTCGCCACTCGGCAGCACCACGGTTGTGGTGGACACGATGGTCACAGTCGGGTTGGTGTCGCAATTATCCGTCACGGTCGGATCATCGAAATCCCAAATCGATGCACACAACACGTCCTTGTCAGGAGCGGCGGTGAGCACGGGCGGGACGTCATCAGCGACAGTGATGGTCTGGGTGACAGTGCCCGTCGTATTACCACACTCGTCCTCCGCGGCCCATGTGCGGGACACGGAATACTCCTGCGGACAATTTCCGGGTACGATGACATCCTGTCCGACCTGATTTACCGTCACCGTGCCGCAATTGTCCGTGGCGGTCGGGGTGGTAAATACCACCTGCTGATCACAGGGGATCGTTGCGTCAGCGGGAATGATATCCCAGGTCGGCGGGGTCGTGTCCTCGATGGTGAAGGTCGCGGAAGTCGAAGCGGTGTTACCGCACTCGTCGGTTGCCGTGAACGTCACCGTTGCGGCGCCCGTGGCACCACAAAGGTCGGACAACGCCGTGAAGTCATGCGACCAGCTTACGCTGCCGCAGTTGTCTGTCGCAGTTGCACCGCCATTGTTGGCGAGCCACGCGGTGAGTGCCGCCTGATTACCCTGGCCGTCGCACTCGACGGTCTCATCCGAAGCGGAAGTGAGGGCCGGTGGTGTGGTATCCTGCACATTGATGGTCTGGACAAACTGCTGCGTGTTGCCGCAATTGTCCGTAGCCGTCCATGTACGAGTCAGGGTGTAGTTCGAGGCGCAGTTGCCATTCGTACGGGATTCGTTGTACACAATGTCCACGTTCGTATCGCAATTGTCCGTCGCGGTCGGATTGGCAGGTGTTGGCACCACATCACACTCAACCGTGATCGGCGTCTGCGGAAGACCGCTCATCACCGGCGGAGTCGTATCCTGCACGTTGATGGTCTGGACGAACTGCTGCGTGTTACCGCAATTGTCCGTCGCCGTCCACGTACGGGTCAGCGTGTAGGTGTCGAGGCAGGGACCATTGGTACGAACCTCGCCATAGACGATGTCCACGCTGGCGTCGCAATTGTCCGTTGCGGTGACGACGGGAGGAGTCGGAACCGCGTCGCATTGCACCGTAAGCGGTGTCTGCGGCAGACCACTCATCACCGGCGGTGTCGTATCCTGCACGTTGATCGTCTGCACAAACTGCTGCGTGTTGCCGCAGTTGTCCGTCGCCGTCCAGGTGCGGGTCAGCGTGTACGTGTCGAGGCACGGACCATTGGTACGCACTTCGCCGTAAACAATGTTCACACTGGCGTCGCAGTTATCCGTGGCGGTCACGGTCGGCGGATTGGGTACCGCATCGCACTGCACCGTGATCGGGGTTTGTGGTAAGCCGCTCATGACCGGCGGCGTGGTATCCTGCACGTTGATCGTTTGGACGAAACGCTGCGTGTTGCCGCAGTTATCCGTAGCCGTCCACGTGCGGGTCAACGTGTACGTGTCGAGGCACGGACCATTGGTGCGCACTTCGCCATATACAATGTCAACGTTGGCGTCACAGTTATCCGTCGCAGTGATGACCGGGGGATTCGGAACCGCGCTGCACTCGACAGTGATCGGGGTCTGAGGGAGACCACTCATCACCGGCGGCGTGGTATCCTGCACGTTGATCGTTTGCACGAAACGCTGCGTGTTACCGCAGTTGTCCGTGGCGGTCCACGTGCGGGTTAGCGTGTAGGTGTCGAGGCACGGACCGTTGGTACGAACTTCGCCATACACGATATCCACCTGCGTGTCGCAGTTGTCGGTCGCCGTCGGAGTTGCCGGAGCGGGTACTGCGTCGCACTGCACCGTGATCGGTGTTTGCGGCAGACCGCTCATAACCGGCGGAGTCGTGTCTTGTACGTTGATGGTCTGCACGAAACGCTGCGTGTTGCCGCAGTTGTCCGTTGCAGTCCAAGTGCGGGTAAGGGTGTACGTGTCGAGGCACGGACCGTTGGTGCGCACTTCGCCATACACGATATCCACCTGCGTGTCGCAGTTATCCGTGGCAGTCACAACCGGCGGATTCGGAACATTGTCGCACTGCACCGTGATCGGTGTCGGCGGCAGACCGCTCATCACCGGCGGCGTCGTATCCTGCACGTTGATCGTCTGCACGAAACGCTGTGTGTTACCGCAGTTGTCCGTCGCAGTCCATGTGCGGGTCAAAGTGTATGTGTCGAGGCACGGCCCGTTGGTGCGCACTTCGCCATACACGATGTCCACCTGCGTGTCACAGTTGTCGGTCGCAGTAACGACCGGCGGATTCGGGACAGCATCACACTGCACCGTGATCGGCGTCGGCGGCAGACCACTCATCACCGGCGGGGTCGTATCCTGCACGTTGATCGTCTGCACGAAACGCTGCGTGTTACCGCAGTTGTCCGTTGCCGTCCATGTGCGGGTCAAGGTGTAGGTGTCGAGGCACGGACCGTTGGTACGCACTTCACCATACACAATGTCCACCTGCGTGTCACAGTTGTCCGTGGCAGTTACTGTCGGCGGATTGGGTACCGCATCGCACTGCACGGTGATCGGGGTCTGGGGCAGACCGCTCATCACCGGCGGTGTGGTATCCTGCACGTTGATGGTCTGCACGAACTGCTGCGTGTTACCGCAGTTGTCCGTCGCTGTCCATGTGCGGGTCAGTGTGTAGGTATCGAGGCACGGACCGTTGGTGCGCACTTCGCCATACACAATGTCCACGTTGGTATCACAGTTATCCGTCGCGGTGACGACGGGGGGATTCGGTACCGCACTGCACTCGACCGTAATCGGGGTCTGGGGCAGACCGCTCATCACCGGAGGAGTGGTATCCTGCACATTGATGGTCTGGACAAAGCGCGCAGTGTTGCCGCAGTTGTCCGTAGCAATCCAGGTGCGGGTCAGCGTGTAGGTGTCGAGGCACGGACCGTTGGTGCGTACTTCCGTGTAGGTAATATCAACAGACTGATCGCAGTTGTCTGTTGCGGTGACGTTTGCGGGACTCGGGACCGCGCTGCATTCCACCGTGATCGGAGTCTGCGGTGTGCCGGCGAAAATCGGCGGGGTTGTATCCTGCACGTTGATGGTCTGCACGAATTGCTGCGTATTGCCGCAATTATCCGTGGCGGTCCACGTGCGGGTCAGTGTGTAGGTGTCGAGGCACGGACCGTTGGTGCGCACTTCGCCATACACGATATCCACCTGCGTGTCGCAGTTGTCTGTCGCTGTGGGCGTGGCCGGAGCCGGAACCGCGCTACACTCGACGGTAATCGGGGTCTGCGGGAGACCACTCATCACCGGCGGCGTGGTATCCTGCACGTTGATGGTTTGCACGAACTGTTGCGTGTTACCGCAGTTGTCCGTGGCCGTCCACGTGCGGGTCAGCGTGTAGGTGTCGAGGCACGGACCGTTGGTACGCACTTCGCCATACACAATATCCACTTGCGTGTCGCAGTTGTCGGTCGCCGTCGGGGTTGCCGGAGCGGGTACTGCGTCGCACTGCACCGTGATCGGTGTTTGCGGCAGACCGCTCATAACCGGCGGCGTCGTATCCTGCACGTTGATGGTCTGCACGAAGCGCTGCGTGTTACCGCAGTTGTCCGTGGCTGTCCACGTCCGGGTGAGTGTGTAGGTATCGAGGCACGGACCGTTGGTGCGCACTTCGCCATACACGATATCCACCTGCGTGTCGCAGTTATCCGTGGCAGTCACAACCGGCGGATTCGGAACATTGTCGCACTGCACCGTGATCGGTGTCGGCGGCAGACCGCTCATCACCGGCGGCGTGGTATCAACGACATTGATGGTCTGCACAAACCGCTGCGTATTGCCGCAGTTGTCCGTCGCAGTCCATGTGCGGGTCAGCGTGTAGGAGTCTACACACGGGCCATTGGTGCGCACTTCACCATACACTATATCAACTTGTGTGTCGCAGTTGTCGGTGGCGGTAACGACCGGTGGATTCGGGACAGCACTACACTGCACCGTGACCGGTGTCGGCGGCAGACCACTCATCACCGGCGGAGTAGTATCAACGACGTTGATGGTCTGTATGAATCGCTGCGTGTTACCGCAGTTGTCCGTTGCCGTCCACGTGCGGGTCAAGGTGTATGTGTCGAGGCACGGACCGTTGGTGCGCACTTCGCCATACACAATGTCCACCTGCGTGTCACAATTGTCTGTGGCAGTCACTGTCGGCGGATTGGGTACCGCATCGCACTGCACGGTGATCGGGGTCTGGGGCAGACCGCTCATCACCGGCGGTGTGGTATCCTGCACGTTGATGGTCTGCACGAAACGCTGCGTGTTGCCGCAGTTGTCCGTCGCCGTCCATGTGCGGGTCAGTGTGTAGGTATCGAGACACGGGCCATTGGTGCGCACTTCGCCATACACGATATCCACGTTGGCGTCACAGTTATCCGTCGCGGTGACGACGGGGGGATTCGGAACCGCGCTGCACTCGACCGTGATCGGGGTCTGTGGCAGACCGCTCATCACCGGCGGAGTGGTATCCTGCACATTGATGGTCTGGACAAAGCGGGCAGTGTTGCCGCAGTTGTCCGTGGCCGTCCACGTGCGGGTCAGCGTGTATGTGTCGAGGCACGGACCGTTGGTACGCACTTCGCCATACACGATATCCACAGACTGATCGCAATTGTCTGTCGCCGTGACGTTTGCGGGATTCGGAACCGCGCTGCATTCCACCGTGATCGGGGATGGCGGCGTCCCGGCAAGAATCGGCGGCGTGGTATCCTGCACGTTGATCGTTTGCACGAACTGTTGCGTGTTACCGCAGTTGTCCGTGGCCGTCCACGTGCGGGTCAACGTGTACGTGTCGAGGCACGGACCGTTGGTGCGTACTTCACCGTATACAATGTCGACATTGTTGTCACAGTTGTCCGATGCCGTGGGAGTAGCCGGAGCCGGAACCGCGCTGCACTCGACGGTAAGCGGGGTCTGGGGCAGACCACTCATGACCGGCGGGGTGGTATCCTGCACATTGATCGTCTGCACGAACTGCTGCGTGTTACCGCAGTTGTCCGTGGCGGTCCACGTGCGGGTCAGCGTGTAGGTGTCGAGGCACGGACCGTTGGTACGCACTTCGCCATACACGATATCCACCTGCGTATCGCAGTTGTCGGTCGCCGTCGGGGTTGCCGGAGCGGGTACTGCGTCGCACTGCACTGTGATCGGCGTCTGGGGAAGACCGCTCATCACCGGCGGGGTCGTGTCCTGCACATTGATGGTCTGCACAAAGACGCTCGTATTGCCGCAGGCATCCGTCGCGGTCCATGTGCGGGTGAGTGTATATGTATCGAGACACGGACCGTTGGTGCGCGTTTCACCGTATGTCACGACCGGATTCGGATCGCAATTGTCCGTTGCGGTCAGTGTCGGCGCCGTCGGAACGGCATTGCATTCCACGGTCAGTGGCGTAGGTGGTGTGTTATTGATGACCGGCGCCTGAGTGTCGACGACGAAGATCGTCTGCGAACACACGGCGGTATTCCCCCACAGGTCGGTCGCCCGCCAGGTGCGGGTAACGCTGTAGTTCTGCGGACATGATCCCGGCGTGGTCACATCACCGACGATAATCACCACGGGGTTCGGATCACAATTGTCCGTCACCGTGGGAGGTGTGAACGGGAGGGTCGTCGGAGCAGGACAGCTGATTGTCTGATCGTCGGCACAGCCCATGGTAGGCGGCGTCACATCCTGGACCTGCACGGTAGCCTGACACATGGCCGAACAATTGTTGGCATCGGTCACGGTCAGCATCAGCGTGTAGCTGACGTTATTCGCATTGCCCGCTGTCACAGATACCGTCGGCGAAGTCGTCGATCCGTTGATCGTTCCGTTACCGCTGATGGTCCATTGGTAGCCGCTCATGTTTGCAGGACCCGCATGCACGGTCGTCGCACCCGGACAAACCGGATCGGTGTTGGTGATGATGCAGGACGGAAGCGGATTGACGGTCACCGTGGTTGAACAGGTACTGAAGCATCCATCAACACTTTCGGTGGTAAGGATCACAGTATAGCTGCCGTCAGCGGTTGCGTCCACTGTCAGTTGTTGGCCGTTCGTCGGTCCGACGATGGTACCGTTCCCCGTGACCTGCCAGCTGTAGCCGACGATGTTTACTGGTGGCGTATTATTCGCCGGTGCGAAATAGGTGTGTCCGGGCGAAAACGCACAGACTGCCGTGGGCCCGCCCGTTATGGCGCACGCCGGTTGCGGATACAGCGACAAGGTCGCGCTGCAACCCTGAGATTGAAGACCGTTCGCATCTGTGAGCACCGCAGTATAAGTACCAACGGTGTTAGGTCCGGCGGTGATGGTAATTGCGAAGGTACTCGCGCTGAAGTTATTCGGTCCGGTCCAACTCACCGTGTACGGTGGTGTACCTTGCGCGATTCTCGCAGCGGTGAAGGTGACTTGTTCGCCAAGGCAGGCTGTCTCCGAGGCCGGCGTCACGGCGCATTCCGGCGGTGGGACGAAGTTACCGAAGTTCACATTCCCTTGCACGGAGACTGTTCCGCTGAGGTCCACAGACCAGGATTCCGGACCATACCCGAGAGCGAGCCCCGGTGCGGAGGTTGCAATACCCGTTGCAACACCTACGGTCGTATTGATCTGAGGGTAGGACTGATCCCACGTAGACGGAGGAGTCTGGGTAAAGGCGGCAGTCGGGTAATTCGGGCCTGAGGTCGGTCCCTGATATTTCTCGCTCACTGTATAGATTGCCTGCGGAAGCCCGGTCAGGCTATACGCACCGGCATTATCCGTGAGTTCGGTGTAGGATACCGGGAAACCACCGACAATGGTGGAGATGTAAATGGGCCAACCTTCGAGCACGGGTTCGTTGTTGTCACGCACACCGTTGTTGTTGGCATCGTACCATTTGATTCCCGAAATCTCTCCGAGCGGTGCCGGAGGAATGGGGATGGAAACCGTTCTGTTCCCCTGCGTCAGATAGGTGTGCCCCGATGATCCCGGTACATAGCCGGATCCCTGCCTGCTGTCCGTACTGAACGGCGGCGCAGCGTACAAATATCCACCCCAATTATTTGTAGGCGGATTATTGAGCTGTGACTGCAGGGAGAGAGTCCAGATGAAGGTCTGGGAAAGATGAAGATTGAAATAAATGTAGAGGTTCGTGTAGGTGCCGGAAAAACCACGGTTCAGGAGATCCTGTCTCGTGATGATGAAACATCGCTCGGCATCGGTGACTCCACCGACCGGGTAACCGGCGCCGGTGGAACGATGGACCTGCGAATTCGGCAGATTCATGAGCGTGTAGCCCGTCCAGGTGTATTCGGTCTGATTATTCTGGGCAGTCTGAAGTTGCGCGACCGTGGTCAATGGGTATGCGCTGCCGTTCGACTGCGGCCATCCGTCTCCGGTGGGCGAGGAACCCACCTGAATACCGCGCACAAGATCCACGAAGCGTGCGGAGGGATTGCCTTTCGAAAAATCATAGCAGATCACGATATCTGAAAAGCTGGTGTTGTTCAGATTCACGTTCTGCAAGGTCAGGCGGTAGGGAACCCACTCGCCTTCATCCCAGGCATTGCCCAAGTTGCCTGTCGTCCAGCCGGTCGTGACATTCGTCCCGCTGGTAATATTCGCCCTGAAACCCTCGTAGCGGTCAACAGACCAACCGGTCTGCGCATGGAGGGACGGAGCAAGCAGAAGTAACAGGAGTGCCAGGAGCACTCCTCTGGTACAGTTCATGATGCCTCCTCATGAATTGTGATAAAATGAATGAGATTCGTCATTATGGATTTTTATTGTTACCCCCAACGTTTCGACAGGGGTTGATGCGCTTGAAAATTGATGTTCGCATTCTTGTGCGTATCGATGAATAGGGCCTTGCAGATCGAGCCTCGTCCGAAACAGGAATCTTCACACAGCACGAAAGCTCGTGCGATTTTCGGGGTGAAATCCCCTCAGTTGGCAGGAAAACTGAGCCAGAGATAATTTTTGACGGTGTAACATACGAAGCATTCATAGCCCATGTCAAGTATACGCGTCCGAATATCGGACGATTTCATCATCACCGCGAGATTTTTGAATACGAGATCACAGTCCAGGAAACACATCATCTTATCGCATACAGCAACAATTCCCTATAAGAGACGCTTTGGTTCCCAATATCCATGTATTTTGGTGTTCGACGACAGGTGGAAATTCATTTTTCTGGTAAACCAGAGTTGGAGACAATCACAAGCCCGGATCACATTACTCCGTTACACATGGATAATCCTCCTTATTTTCGATGAAAGTTCCCCCTTCACCGGGTTGCATATTTTTTTCTTGTTGAATACCGGGCCAGCTTGGGATCAATCAATTTTTTTTTTAAGACGATTTGTGCGTTGTCACGTTTTTCTCCCTCACTATAACACTTAGTCCGCGTCCGACAGCAAACAACGGATACATTTCCGACTATTTGGAAGCTCACCTGTGTCGAAGACCATACATCTGAATGCGGCGTTGTATCCTCCCCAGTCTGTCACGGTATCTCCGCCGGACCCGGATTCGGCACATATGAATTGGACACAGGGACTTAGACACAAGGCATCGGCGCGATTGACAATACGGAAGCACACACGTACATTACATCCAACGATTCACAGACAGAGACGGACCGTACCCGAATGGAGATACTCCACCACATCGTATTATTCTGATATTACACACCTGCATTATACTTTTCAATGCATCGCCCTGGCGACGTACCGCAGGAGAGCAGGAACAGGATGGGCATCCTGGAGAGTACAGCGCAGTATGGTACGCGGAGTGGTTCCGCCGGTTTCCGTAAACTCCTTTTCCTCTTGAACGGCATGGATTATACCTTGGGGTTTTCCAATAGATTTTCGCACCAGACGATTCAAACGCAAGGAGGCAGCAATGCGACGGACACGTGCACAGGTGACACTGGTCATACTTCTGGCCGCGATACAGTGGGCCGGCTGCGGCGGCATGGAGGAAACACATTCCTATTCATGGTGGAAGATCGCCTTCGATCTCCCCCTCCAATGCCGTGGTCCCATCGAGCTCGGGATTGGAGCGGTTGCCTTTGTCTATCCCGCCGACAGCGAACCCGGGCAGGCGAAGGTCGAAATTACGTTGATCGCCGTTCCTGCCGATCTTCAGAACAGTCTGGATAATGACCAGGATGCAATTCTGGACTTCGTGAAAGGGACATTTCTCGGCACAACCAGCAGGGCGGACGAGAACATCGAGCGTACATTTCTGGGCAACAACATCGTCGGAGACGTGCAGAACATCACCATACCACGACGCGGCCAGATGGAGACCTACCTTATTCCGCTCAGTGACGGAGATATGGTCGCCGTATCGGTGATGCATGCTGCTGAAACGGCGGCGGATCACTCTACCCGCGTCGTTGAAGCTCTCGCTGCCACTTTGAAAGAAGTACCCTTGAAGTGAGCAGCATCGCGTTTTCCGGATCTACACAGTACTCCGGTACCGCCGGCTGTGCACCGCGCCGGATTGAATATTTATTTCAAGACGACAATATCCAGTGCGGCCGGACCACGGAAATTCTCTCCCGGTGTGTACTCCACCTGATCGTTTACTGTGAGATCAGGGAAGGCCGCATTACGCACATCCGCATGGAAGAAGTAAATATTTTCCTCACCGGAATCGGGTGTGATAAATCCGAATCCGTCACGCAGGTAATGTATTCTCCCTGTGACACGCGGTGCATACTCCTCTTCACCAAAGTCCGTCAATGGGGAATGCGTCGAAGACGGGTCCGCGAGGGGATACACCTCGAAGATGGAGTCCGTCGCATGCTCCGGATTCTCCGTCCTGTCGTTCCCGGGTTCGCTGCGCGGATCCGCCGCTCCGGACGCAGTATCTGACTCGGTCAACCCATCGGTGTCTCCACCGGGGCGATCCGCAGCAAGACCAGAGACCTCTGTCACCGCCGCAGCAGCAGCCCCGTCCTGGCCGGGCACGTGCGACGCATCCACATCGAAGCGGAGTTTATGCTGCAGACGGGCCGCCGCATTCTGGCGTCGGGCTTCGTTGACGGGAATGAAGAGCGCCTGGATTGCGGGATCACCAATCATGCTTCCCTGTTCGATACGCTCGGACATCATCACCGGATAGGTGGCTTCGCGGAGAAGGATTTGGGCTGTTTTCGTTTCACGCTCCTGCCCTTCGCGTGAGGTGTAACGGAAATCCCAGCCAAGCACCATGACACGGGTTCCGACGGAATTCAATTTCCTCACCAGCGGCAGAAAATCCCCATCGCTCGCTACCAGCACGCATACCTCATAGCGTTTCAACAGCGCGAGTTCGTATGCTTCGAGCGCCATCCAGACATCGATGCCTTTCTCACCAGTCGGGGAGAGCGGAAGGTAGTGCGTCGTCACACCTTCGCGAAGCAGCACATCATCAAAGGTCCGCTCCTTCACCAGCACATCGCGCTGATCGGCGTCGACGGTTCTGAGTCTGCCTCGAAAATAATGCGCATCCACGATCTGACAATAGCGAGCGTCGGTCCCGTCGGTTCTGGCTATCTCCTGACGGATGAAATCGTGCAACCCGCTGATACTGATGCGCGAATGCCTGCGGTGATGAAACTGATAGTAATTGCTTACGTGCGAAAAGAAATTCCCGTCATAAAACACGGCAATCTTGGTGAACTCGATAATGGACATCACGAACCCCGAAATAAATGAAAGAAAACCATCAATCAATGCATCGTGTGCCGGAATAATCATGCCCGGCAGGTTCCTGAAACATACAGTATTGCCTCACCGCTGTCAAGCCGTTTTGCGGTGGACTGTTTTTGCCCGAGCATACGGCGGTTCGTCGTAACCGGCGTGCCGATATTCCGGTGCACGCCGCTCCCCTTCCCCGCGGCGGTACGCTCTCGCTCCGGGGCCAACGCGCTTCCGGAAGGAGTCACAACGCGCGGGAGGTCCCGTAAACACAGACGACACGGGGAAGGACCTCCATGCTTCCGCATCGTCGCTCATGCCGCGTTCGGCGCCGGGGCTTCGGGGAGCCTGTGACGCGATTCGGATATTTTTTATCAACATACTTGACTTTTACTTTTTCTGTCCGTATGTTGCCGGCGTCGAACTTCCATAGTATTCCCGCACCTATGCGAACACGCGCGACTGCTGTCCGGGCATTTTTTGCTCGGGAAAGACGTCCACACGCGAACGATTCTGCTGTACACACAATCACTGTCGTACACAGTCTTCGTTGAGAAATTCTTGTGGATACGCGCGCATGATGGTTTGTCAGATGGAATCTACCAGGCAGCGACGAGGAGGTTCCGTTTGGAAAATCTTCGTCAGTGTCCGCATTGCGTACGACAATGACCCGAGCCGTATCCCCTTCATCAATCTGAGGAGTTCTCATGAAACGTTTTCTTTCTTCGATACAGCTGTTCGCTGTTTGTGCTCTGCTCGGTAGTGCCACTACGGTACTCGCGCAGAATGGCGGTACGAGTGCCAACGGTCCGTCCACGAACGCGTTGCTCCCTCCCACGACCGCCTTCTCTACCTTTGTCGGACCGGCGGAGATCCGGGGGGACTATGTGGCCGGCGGCGTCGGCATGCGCAACGTCGGTTCCGGAACAATCAACCTCTCCATCCCCGCAGGCGCCACGTTACGTAAGGCGTACTTATTCTGGGCTGTTATCTGGCAAGGGACCCCTCCCTCCGCAAACGGTGATCTGAACAGCACCACGGTCACCGGCGCTCTGCTCGGTTCGAGCGGTTCCCCCTGTTGGGGCGGTGATGCAATCAACTTCTATGGCGCCGACGTCACGGGTGTTGCCGTGAGCGGTATGAACAGTCTCAGCAATTTCCCCAGCGGATTAACCAATAATGCTCCCCCACAGGGGAATGTCGTGTATCCGCTCATGGAAGGCGCGACGCTGGTGCTCGTGTTCAACCACCCGATGTGGGACTACAATACCATTTCCATTCATACCGGCTCGGTCACCTTCGCCCTTCAGAGCTATGGCCTTTTCGCGGGTGCGTTCACGGGCTGGACTGCGGGTAATCCCGCCGATCAGCTCGCACAGAACACCTTCGTTGTCGCTGACGGACAGGCAATATTCGCGGGTGACGGTACGGGCTTCAACGCGACGGCCACAAGCGGACCGACCACGGGCATCAAGACCGCGGACGCATTCGACGGCGCTGACGGTATTGTACCGGTATCCGCATCCGACGGATTGTGGGACACGCACACGCTGGACGTCAGTTCCTTCTTCCCGAATGGCGTCGCGACCAATGCGAATCCGGAAGTTCTCGCCGGGAGCGGTGCCGACTGCCTCACCTGGGGTGTGCACATCATTTCCGTCAAGACGCGTGTCAACGCCCATGTGGACGTCAAACCCGGTTCCTGCCCGAATTCGTTCAATCCTGGAAACAAGGGTAATCTTCCGGTCGCGATCCTCGGCTCCGCGGGTTTTGACGTCACAAACATTGATCCGGCAACTGTGAAATTGAACGGCGTCTCCCGCACCGGTGGCACGAGCGTCTCGGATGTGTCCATGCCCTACGGTATGTTCCAAATGGGATGCATGGATTGCAACTACGGTGGCCCGGATCTCATGAACGACCTCGTCGTGCATTTCAAATCGCAGGATGTAGCCGCAACATTGGGTCAGGTCGCGTTCAATGACTGCGTCCCTGTCGAGATTACCGGTAACTTCTACGACGGCACGCCGTTCGTGGGTTACGATATTCTCCGCATCGTCGGTGGTTCGCCGAAGGATGCGCCCGAAGCCATTGCGGGCTTCGCGCTGCAGCTCGACCAGAACTCCCCGAATCCCATTGTCGAAGCCACAAGCTTCAGCTATACGCTTCCCGCCGAGGGATTCATGCAGCTGGCCGTGTACAACGCGCTCGGACAGAAGATCGCCACCGTTGCACAGGGTGTGCAGCCCGCCGGTTCACATATGGTGAGCTGGAATGGTTTGAGCGACAACGGCGCCCGCGTCGCACCCGGGGTATACCTCTATCGCCTCGAGACCGGCAGCCAGAGCATTTCGAAGAAGCTGCTCATTTCGAAATAATCTGTGATTTCCTTTTTCCACGACGGCGGCCTCGTTTGGGGCCGCCGTTTTTTTATTTCGCTGCATGGATTTGCCGGGATAGGGTACTGCGTACGGACAATACTTCAATCCCCCCGCAAAAAAAAAGTGCGTCACCTGGGAACATAGCCAATATTGCGCAGTATAACGTTGATTCTCGCGTTTTCATCATTGTTCCCGTTTTTGTTGTACCTCACTGTCAACGAAACAAACCACAGGATTTTTACAGGATCTATCGTTTCTCCATAGCCTGACATCTTCTATACATTCCCGCACATTGCGGAAATCCCGCTGACCGCAGGAATAATACAGCTATTGCCGCAGCTCCACTGCTGTCATGGAATACGGTGCGTTTCCCCGGCATAGCAGTAAGTCCAAAACATCTGAACTGCACCTTGTCACCTGTTTCGAAGCAGATATGACGCACATTGACGCACGAAGCAAGGTATCCGTCAGACGCCCGAACCTACCAACACGCAGTAAACATTGATTCTCGTGAAGAACGCGGTAGACTGCTCCTTTACGCGTACGCACGACAACGTCCCGTACGACACCACAGTAGTCGCGTGTTCCACTGTCCCTGGCTTCGCGGATTCGAGAACCTGACGACTGCTTGAGCAGTCCCGTATGACATTGCACAACAACACTACTTCGCCTGATAGTGTGATCCAATAACACGCACCTTCGCCGGAACATTTGTACCGCACAGCATGATGATCGCATGCAGGTAGCCCTACGATGCGGGTACGGAGACGGCTCATTCCTTTTTGCGAACGAAGGACAAGACAGAGATTCGCAAAAAAGCAAACGCTCATCCACAAAACTCATTTTCCATTCTATACAGGAGTTCTCCTATGAAGCGTTTTCTTTCCCCCATACAGACACTCGCCGTTTGCGCTCTGTTCGCTACGGCAGTGCAGCTTCACGCACAGAACGGCGGCACCGCCGTCAACAATGGTCCTTCGACGAACGTGCTCTTCCCGCCGACTGTCGGGTTAACACAAATGGAGTCATACGAGATCCAGGGCGATTATATCGCAGCCGGGGTTGGGATGCGCAACGTCGGTTCCGGCACAATCAACCTTTCGATTCCCGCAGGAGCAACTCTGCGAAAGGCGTACTTGTTCTGGGCTATCATTTGGGACACGACACCTCCCAGTGCAACCGGAGAGCTGAACAGTACGCCAATTTCGGGAGCGCTGCTCGGTTCGAGTGGATCTCCGTGTTGGGGCGGCACCGCCATTAATTTCTATGCCGCGGACGTCACAAACGAGGCCGTCAGCGGTGTGAACAACCTGAGCGGCTTTCCCAGTGGCCTGACGGACAATTCTGCGCCGATTGGTAATGCGACGTTCCCGCTTCTTGAAGGTGCGACACTGGTGCTCGTATTCAGTCATCCGCTGTGGGATTACAATACGATTTCGATATACACCGGTGCGAACACTTTTTCGCTGGAACCATCCATTCTCTACAACGTCGGCACCTACACCGGTCGTGATGCAGGCAATCCCGCAGATCAGCTTGCACAGCATACTTACATTGTGGCCGACGGCCAGGCGCGATTCCTTGGCGATGGTACGGCATTCAACGGCACGCCAACGAGCGGCCCGACCACAGCGGTAAAGACAGGGGATGCGTTTGACGGCGAAGACGGCATTGTTCCCGTTTCGGCCACCGACGGGCTGTGGGATACGCACACTCTCGATGTGAGTTCCTTCTTCCCGCATGGTGTATCCACGAACGCCGTTCCGGAGGCCAGTGCTGGTTCCGGGGGCGACTGCATCACCTGGGGTGCGCACATCATATCGGTCAAAACAGCACTCAACGCCCATGTGGACGTCAAACCCGGTTCCTGCCCGAACTCTTTCAATGTGCAGCAAAAAGGCAATCTCCCGGTTGCAATTCTTGGATCAGCGGGATTTGACGTCACCGATATCGATCCGGCGACCATTATGCTCAACGGCGTCGCACGTTCCGGCGGCGTTTCCATTTCCGATTCGGCTATGCCGTACGGGATGTTCCAGATGGGATGCATGGACTGCAACACTGGCGGAGCGGATGGATTTGACGACCTCGTTGTGCATTTCAATGCGCAGGCGGTTTCCGCGACATTGGGTCTGGTTGCGACCAACGACTGCGTACCCGTGGAGATTACCGGCATGTTCTATGACGGCACGCCGTTCTCAGGAACAGATATCCTCCGCATCATCAACAACTCTCCGAAGGACTCCCCGAACGGTATCGCGGGCTTCGCGCTGCAGCTCGACCAGAATTCCCCGAATCCCATTGTCGAAGCCACAAGCTTCAGCTATACGCTTCCCGCCGAGGGATTCATGCAGCTTGCGGTGTACAACGCGCTCGGACAGAAGATCGCCACCGTTGCACAGGGTGTGCAGCCCGCCGGTTCACATATGGTGAGCTGGAATGGTTTGAGCGACAACGGCGCCCGCGTCGCACCCGGGGTATACCTCTATCGCCTCGAGACCGGCAGCCAGAGCATTTCGAAGAAGCTGCTCATTTCGAAATAATCTGTGATTTCCTTTTTCCACGACGGCGGCCTCGTTTCGGGGCCGCCGTTGTCATTTGTGGGCCTCGAATCCGGATTGCAACTTCGGCAGGTCCAGCTCAACAGTTTTCCGACGCAGATTCTCCGACTTCATGCGGCCAACAGGAAGCTCTCCACGCACCGTTATGCACGTTCTCGCCTTTCCGCCTGTATCGCTTCTCCGATCCCACCAGGCTGGATATTCTCTCTCACGGAGGAGATGCTGGCCAGTGATTCCGGATATTTCTTATCTCCATACTTGACATCGGGTATTTGTGTAGAGTATATTTGTCGTACTGGTTTTCATCATACGTCCCTCGCTGACCATTCGGAACCATCACCCCGGATAATGGTTCCGAAGCTGAATCGGACCGGTAGTATGTGATCGTGTGTTTCATGGACACACCGTACACACACCGATTATACCGATGTCTCTCATGATGTGAGAATTGCGCTTACGGGGCACGGTCCTCCCGTCGTCCGGTAATGCAGGATGTTCATGTATACGCATCCACAACTCTCGTGACCACGACTTGAGCGTTGCACCACTCTGTTCTGCACGGAGTCTTTAACGAGATTTCGATACATCCAATCCACTATCACCTACTCACTCTACAGGAACCTCATATATGAAACATCTCCTTTCTTCTATACAGATTCTCGTTGTGGCGGGACTTGTCGCAGCAGCCGTACCGATACAGGCTCAAGACGGCACGGCCGCAAGCAGCAACGGACCAACCGCAAATACATTTTACGGGACGCAACATCCGTTCGTCCAGCTCTACTCAGAGGAGATCCAGGGCGATTATGTCGCCGCGGGAACCGGAATGTGGACAAGCAGCACCGGAAACATCAATCTCACGATCCCGCCTGGTGCTTCGATCGAGAAAGCCTTTCTTTTTTGGGGTGTGCTCTGGTCCGGAACGATCCCATCGAGCAGTTGCACCTTCAACAACACGAATATCAGCGGCGTTTCGCTGGGGTCGAGCGGTTCTCCATGCCGTGGCGGAAGCGGGTTGATCTTCTTCTACGCTGATGTTACAAGTGTGGCCGTCAGTGGCAACAACACGATTGACAATGTACCGAACGGAGTGACGACATATCCTTTAACCGAGGGTGCAACTCTCGTTCTCGTATACAAGCATCCGGCATGGGATTACAACACGGTGACAGTGGTTGGCGGACCGTCAACATTTGTATTCGAGGTTGTAACCAGAGGGCTGGGTACGTATACCGCATACTCTGCTGGCAATCCCGGAGACCAGGTTGTACAGCATACTTATATCGTCGCTGACGGACAGAACGCGGGCGCGGATGGAACAGCCTTCAACAGCACGGCAACGAGCGGACCGGGTACCGGCATTCTTGACCCGGATACCTTTACCGCATCCGACGGTCCTATCTGGGATACACGCACATTTGATGTAAGTTCGATTTTCTCTGTTGGGACACCGACCTCGGCAAACGCAACGATCTCAAGCGCCGCGTTGGCAGGCTTCGGCGATTGTCTCACCTGGGGTGCGCATGTCATCTCCGTGAAAACCGCACTCAACGCGTTTGTTGACGTGAAGCCCGGCACCTGTCCGAATCCGTTCAACGTGAGCAGCAAGGGTGTTCTCCCTGTAGCCATTCTCGGTTCCGCCGGCTTCGACGTTGCCAATATCGATCCGTCTACGGTCACACTCAATGGTGTACCCCGCACTGCCGGCATGGGAATCTCCGATGTCGGAACACCGTATGGCAGTTTCGCTTCGGGCTGCAATGACTGCTCTGCCGCCGGACCCGATATGACGAACGATCTCACACTCCACTTCAGTTCGGCAGCCCTCGCCGCCACGCTCGGAAGCGTCGCGACCAACGACTGCGTTCCTGTTGTCATCGCCGGTCAGTTCTATGACGGCACTCCGTTCAGCGGAACCGACATCCTTCGTATCATCAACAACGCACCGAAAGATTCTCCGAACGGCGTCGCGGGCTTCGAGCTGCAGCTCGACCAGAATTCCCCGAATCCCGTCGTGGGCGGCACCAGCTTCAGCTACACGCTTCCCGCCGAGGGATTCATGCAGCTTGCGGTGTACAACGCGCTCGGACAGAAAATCGCCACCGTTGCGCAGGGTGTGCAGCCCGGAGGTTCACATATGGTGAGCTGGAACGGTTTGAGCGATAACGGCGCCCGTGTCGCACCCGGGGTATACCTCTATCGCCTCGAGACAGGCAGCCAGAGCATTTCGAAGAAGCTGTTGATTTCGAAATAATCTGCGATGTCTTTTTTCCACATCGGCGGCCTCGTTTCGGGGCCGCCGTTTTTTTTTCGCTGCGGGAGACGCAAACATAGCAGTGTCCCGCGATCGTATGGCAGGGTGATGCACGGCGAGCAAGCCGGAGCACCTTGCGTGGAGAAGACGCTCGAAGGAGGAGCAGCCGAAGCGACCATGCCTCCGGCGGGACATCTACATATCATTCGCTGAGGGCGAATCTGTATATATTTCCGACATAAAATTATTTTTTCCCAATCCCTGACAACTCTTGACTTTCCCTTTGCGCTTTTCAATATTTGCACTGTCATGTTTTCACTGCGCGTCATCGTAACGGCAACTGCCACAGGCGGAGATCTGTCATAGGGAGTCTCGTTCCTGTCGCCGCCGGTCATCGTTCACATTCTCCGGCGGCAGCGTGCGGAATGTCGGCTTTACACTCGCCGTTACCGATGCAACCTGAGACGCACTACGCCTTCTTTCCCCGTCTCCTCACGGGGTGACGCAATGACGCTTCGATTGCAGCGTGGACGAGCGCACAGCAATGTGGCGTGGAGTACGCATCAATCCGCCGATCAGCGGTATCGGGGGGACAACACCGTCCATCGTCTGATCTGCAGAAGGTCAACCCGTACCGGTTCATCTTCCCATAGATCTACTAATCTGAGGAGTTCTCCCATGAAACGTTTCATCACGACGATGATGATGCTCATCGCAGGCGTCCTGCTACTCGCAGGACAGACGCTGTCACAAACCGGAGGAATCGCATCCACGAACGGTCCCTCCACCAACATGCTTTACCTTCCAACCACCGATCTCACGTTCTACAGGGGGTGGGTAACTCAAGGCGATTATATCGCTGGTGGCGTTGGTATGCGCAATATCGGTTCCGGGACTATCAATCTTTCCGTTCCAACCGGCGGGATCCTGCACAAGGCCTATCTCTTTTGGGCGATAATCTACGATGGCACTCCGCCGCCGCTTACCGGCACACTGAACGGTACTCCGATCACGGGTACGCTCCAAGGGACCAGTGGCTCTCCCTGCTGGGGCGGGGACGGCATTAATTTCTACAGCGCCGATGTGACCGGGATTGCTGTTGACGGTCTCAACTACCTGACCGGATTTCCCAGTGGTCTGACCAATAATGCTCCGCCGCAAGGGAATATCGTATTCCCTCTTCTTGAAGGAGCGACCCTCGTCTTCGTGTTCAGACACCCGCAATGGGATTACAACATCGTCGCTTTGTACACCGGCGCGAACACCTTTGCGAATCTTGCACAAAGCTACAACGTCGGAACGTATACCGGCCGCGCTGCCGGATATCCCGGCGATCAGGTAGCACAGCATACCTACATCATGGCTGATGGACAAGCCCGATTTGTGGGTGGCGGCACAGCATTCAACGGCAATCCGACTAGCGGTCCCGGCACGGGCATCAAGCCGACCGACGCGTTCGACGGAGCCGATGGCATCATACCCGTCTTCGCGCTGGATGGTCTGTGGGATACCCATACTCTCGATATAAGCACCTATTTCCCACATGGCATATACACGACGGCCATAGCGGAAGCCAGCGCCGTGACGGATTGCATCACCTGGGGTGCGCATGTCATTTCCGTCAAGACCAGGCTGCACTCGTTTGTGGATATCAAACCCGGCTCTTGCCCGAATTCCTTCAATGTCAACAGTAAGGGGAACCTTCCCGTCGCCATACTCGGGTCGCCCGGTTTTGATGTCGCGAATATCGACCCCGCCACAGTCACACTGAACGGCGTACCGGCGACAGGCGGGATGTCCCTGTCCGACGTTTCCACCCCGTACATCGGATACAAAACCGACTGCATGGATTGCAATACGATCGGTCCTGACGGTACGATGGACCGTGTGTTTCATTTCAACAGTCAGGCCGTCGCGGCAACGCTCGGACCCGTTTCGAACAACGACTGCAAGCTCCTGGTAATCGCAGGGGAATTCATGGACGGAACGCCGTTCTCAGGCCGGGACATCATCCGTGTTATCGGCAACATCGCCCCGAAGGAGGCCCCGACAACGGCATCCGGTTACGATTTGCAGCTCGATCAGAATTCTCCGAATCCCGTGACTGACGGCAGCACGTTCAGCTTTACACTTCCCGCGGAGAACCATGTACTTCTCGCGGTGTACAATCTGCTCGGACAGAGAGTAGCGACCATCGTCGACGGTAGCCGTGCGGCAGGTCCGCACAGCGTTGGCTGGAACGGGGTGAGCGATTCGGGCATACGTCTCGCTCCCGGAGTCTACATGTACCGCCTCGAGACCGGCAGCCAGATCATTTCGAAGAAGCTGCTGATTTCGAAATAATCTGCGATTTCCTTTTTTCACAACGGCGGCCTCGCTTCGGGGCCGCCGATTTTCTTCCACACATTCTCCCACACGCATGCGGTGACAGACTACTGCGGAACGAAGCTCCATGCTGTTCGGCCTTTATCTGCACCGCGTGATGCATGCGAAAAGTCCTGAGGCGCAGACTCTGCGGTACGCCTCGTGCGGAGCGTCCTACGGGAGAGGCAAGCGCAGCGGTCGTCCGCGATCGTCCGGCAGGACGACGCACAACGAACGCGCAGGAGCCCCGTACAACGGGGAAGTCGCTCGTAGGAGAATCGGTCGAAGCGACCAGGCACCCAAAAGGATATCTCACTATCGTTTGGGGAGGGCGAATCTGTATTCATTTCCGACATAAAAATATTTTTTTCCCGAACCCCGATACCACTTGATTTTCCTGATGCGCTTGGTAATATTTGCAGTGTCAAGTTTATACTGCGCGTCATCGTAACGGCTACTGCCACAGGCGGAGCTTTGCTCCGGGGTGTCTTGTTCCTGTCGCGGTCGGTCATCGTTCATTTTCTCCGGCCGCGTGTGCAGCATGTCGGCTCTACACTCGCCGTTACCGATGCAACCTGAGACGCACTACGCCGTTTTTCCCCGTCTCCTCACGGGGTGACGCAATGACGCTTCGATTGCAGCGTGGACGAGCGCACAGCAATGTGGCGTGGAGTACGCATCAATCCGCCGATCAGCGGTTCCGGGGGGCACTACCGTCCGCCGCACGGTCTGCGGGAAGTCAACCTTTAACGGTTCATCTTCCTAATTGATCTACTAATCTGAGGAGTTTTCCCATGAAACGTTTTACCACAGCGATGATGACGCTCATCGCAGGATTGCTGTTGATCTCCGGACAGTCTCTGTCTCAAACCGGCGGAGTCGCACCCACGAACGGTCCTTCCACCAACGGGCTCATTACCCTAACCACCAATCTGGCTCCTCTAATCTCGACAACTCTCCAAGGTGACTATGTCGCCGCCGGTGTCGGCATGCGCAATATCGGGTCCGGAACCATCAACCTGTCCATTCCCACCGGCGGGGTCCTGCACAAGGCCTATCTTTTCTGGGCAATCATTTACGACGACACTCAGCCACCGAACACAGGGACACTGAACGGCAACCCGATATCGGGCATACTCAAAGGGACGAGCGGTTCTCCCTGCTGGGGAGGAGAGGGCATCAATTTCTACCTCGCCGATGTGACCGGGATTGCCGTGAACGGGCTCAACACTCTGACGGGTTTCCCGAGTGGTCTGACCAATGGCGCGCCGCCGCAAGGGAATATCGTATTCCCGCTTCTTGAAGGAGCGACCCTCGTCTTCGTGTTCAGACACCCGCAATGGGATAGAAATACCGTCATGATTCACACCGGTGCGAACACCTTCACACAGACTGCGGTGAGCTTCTGGTGTGGAACATTTATCGGGCGCCCTTTCGGAAATCCCGCCGATCAACTGGCACAGCAAACCTACATCATGGCCGACGGACAAGCCAGAGCCCCGGGCGGCGCAACGAAGCTCAATGGCATTCCCACAAGTGGTCCCGGAACAGCCATCAAGACGAACGACGCGTTTGACGGCGCCGATGGCATCATACCCGTCTTCGCGCTGGATGGTCTGTGGGATACACATACATTCGATGTGAGCACGCTCTTCCAACCGAACATCAGTACGCCGGTCACAACGGAAGCCAGCGCCATGTCGGATTGCATCACCTGGGGCGCGCATATCATTTCCGTCAAAAACAGGTTGCATTCCTTCGTTGATATCAAGCCCGGCTCCTGCCCGAATCCCTTCAATGTCAACAGCAAGGGGAATCTGCCCGTCGCCATACTCGGTTCGCCCGGATTTGACGTCAGTGCGATCAATCCCGCAACCGTCACATTGAACGATGTACCCGCGACAGGCGGCGTATCCCTGTCCGATGTTTCCACACCGTACATCGGATTTAAAGCTGACTGCATGGATTGTAATGTGCTCGGGCCGGACGGTACAATGGACCGAGTGTTTCATTTCAACAGTCAGGCCGTCGCGGCGACGCTCGGACCCGTTTCGAACAACGACTGCGTCTTCCTGTCAATCGAAGGAGAGTTCATGGACGGAACGGAGTTCAGCGGCCTGGATATCATCCGCGTTATCGGCAACATCGCCCCGAAAGAGGCTCCGACAACGATATCCGGTTACGATTTGCAACTCGATCAGAATTCTCCTAATCCCGTGACTGACGGCAGCACGTTCAGCTTTACACTTCCCGCGGAGAACCAGGTACTTCTCGCGGTGTACAATCTGCTCGGACAGAGAGTAGCGACCATCGTCGACGGTACACGGGCGGCAGGTCCGCACAGCGTTGGTTGGAACGGGGTGAGCGATTCGGGTATACGTCTCGCTCCCGGCGTCTACATGTATCGCCTCGAGACCGGTAGCGGAAGCATCACGAAGAAACTGTTGCTTTCGAAGTAGTCGTTTTTTGCAAACTTTGTTGCCGGCGGTTCCCATGCGGAATCGCCGGATTTTTATTCAGGCCGGATGTTCCCCCGCCATACCGCAGGTTCGCACTGTATCGCTGCAGTTCAACGCATCGTGATCCGGGGCAGGAGTATCGCGGTGTGCGCACATACATCCGATGCTTCCTGGTACAGACACGCACAGCCTGCTCGCCCGGGGTTACAGGCTCGTGCCCGCGCGTTCGGCGCATGGATTTCCGTTTGTATTAAGGAAAAATCGTATTATATTTTTATAGATTCACTCCTCAACACCGCAGTCCGGATACGGTGCCGTCGAGGCATAGCACGTTTGCCGCATCCGTCTGCTCAACAGTGCACGATATGGCTGCTGATACAGCAACACCAAGCCGCTGGACCGAAGCGCTTTCGCACGAAATGCGCCGGCACGGCGATGCGCTCGCCGACGCCGCGCTTGCGCGCATGCTGCAGGACGGCGAAATCAATCGGATCGAGGAGATATTCCGAGGCCTCAACACCAACGACAGCACTGCTCCACATACCGGTTACCCCTCGCTGAAGGGATTCGTGGAGAGCACGCACCATCTCCCTGATTTTGTGGACCTGCAGCGCATCAGCCGCGCTGAGGAGATTTTTATCAGGAATGCCTTTCCCATCACGCTCATTCTTCTCGCGAAAAGTCTTCCCGAGGGATACTCGGCACCGAATCTGTCGTTGATACTCAACGTTTCGGGAAACCTCCGCGCACATCCCTACCACCGTCTGCTGTCGGTGCTGCAAATGGTGCTCAACGTCGCATCGCTCGGAGGGTTCCGTCATGGTGGCAGCGCCCTGATCACCGCGCAAAAAGTGCGGCTGCTCCACGCGGGCATCCGGCATATCATTGACGGACGCATGCCGCAGTACCGCGCCGAGCACGGTATTCCGGTCAACCTCGAGGATATGCTCGCAACCATCATGGGGTTTTCCTATCTCGTCATCACCGGCATGCGTATTCTGCACTGTTCGCTCACCCGCGACGAGGAAGAGGACCTGTTCTATCTGTGGCGGGTCTTCGCCTTGCTGTGCGGCATCCATCCACCGGACGAACCCGAGAATATGGCGTGGATTCCGGACAGCGTGGATGACGCGGCAGTGTTCTACGCCTCCTATGCAAAACGGCATTTCACTGATGCGGACAGGAATCCTGACGGCGTCGCTCTCGCACAGGCGAATCTCTCGATGCTTCGCGACATGATTCCTCCTATCCCGCGCCGGTTCGGCCTCGGACTCGCTCCCCGTGTGTACATGCTGCATCTGGCGGGGGTAGACGCATGCCGGCGCGTCGGGATCGCGTCCATACCCGGACACACCCTCCTGAAGCGCATCCTGGATTTCCTGCCACGTGTATGGTATGCGATCAGTCGGTCGGTAACGTCGGCTGAATCCGCGCTCGGCATGCACCCCCGGCATTCCTTCAGCCGACTGCTTTTTCAACATCTGATTGACGATGCCTTCGGACATTCCGTCACCTTTACCGTCCCGGTCACCATCACGGATTTTCACAAGATGGTGTGAAACGCCATCGGAACCCATCATCACTACGGAACACACCATGCAGACGGATTACACAGCGGGACGCGACGCGTTTTTGAATCTCACAGACTACACGGGCGTGGAGATGTTCCTCTTCGCAGGGGGCTGTATTCTCTGGGTGGTCGCGTACGGTATTCTGATACGCAATGGTCTGCGATTCAAAATCATCGAGATGCCTCCGATCGCGGCCGCATCGAATTTCGCGTGGGAGGCGCTCTGGTCCACCGCATTTGAAACCGACATGGGGCACTTGCTTATCTGGACATACCGCGCGTGGATCATCTTCGATCTGGCGATTTTTTCGATGGTCATATTGTACGGAGCGAAGTTGGTGACGACGCCAACGCTCCGGCGACATTTCGCGCCGGCTATCATCGGCGCTATGCTGTGCTTCGGGGTGTTGTATTACTTTTTCACCGCACAGGGACATGACACACCGATCGGTGCGAACTCCGCATACATCGCGCAGCTTTTCATCTCCGTGTATTATGTTCTGCTCGTCCTGCAGCGGGAGGACTTCACCGGTTTTTCTCTGACGTTCGCCTATTTGCGCACCGTCGGCACAGGCATGAATACCGTGTTCATGCTCGTACATTATCCCTCCAACCATTTTCTTCACGCGATGGGCATCATCGCGCTGCTGTTTGATATTTTCTATATCGCGACCTTCACACGAAAACGCAGGTTACAGAGTCCCTCCGTTGTGTCTCCACGAGGAAGCTGATGCAAGTCCCCGGATACTCGCTGAAGGAAGAGTATTCCGCCGGCCCCGGCTGGCGGATGTTTCGCGGTATTCGCGTCACGGACAACGCTGCTGTCCTCGTCAAGATCGCTTCGGATGACACTGACGATCAGGGGGCATCTCCGCTGTTGCTTGGGGAACATGCCGTACTTTCGCAGAGCCACAGCGCGGCATTCCTTTCAATACAGGAAATCATTCACCTGAATGATTTCGTGGCGCTTGTTCATGAGGATTTTCGCGGATCGCCTCTTTCCCTGACCCTTGATGGCGGACCTCTCCCTGTCGAGGAAGTGATAGAACTGGGAATCGCTTTGGCGCAGGCGGCGATGGATCTCCATTCGTTGGGACTTCTTCATGGTTTGCTCCAACCGTCCGGCATTCTCATCGAACGACGGCCGATGCGGATCAAAGTCACGAACTTGTTTCTCTCACAACCGCACGGCCTTCCCACCGTCCTGCCTCCGCGCTTTCGATCGAGTACCGCCATTGTCCCGTACATTTCCCCGGAGCAGACAGGCCGTATCGAACGCGTGGTGGATGGGAGGAGTGATCTCTACAGCATAGGTGTCATCCTCTATCAATCGTTGACCGGATGGACTCCATTCCGAAGCAACGATCCCATGGAGGTGATCTATGCGCACCTGGCAAAAAATGCGGTCCCTCCACACGAGGTCGATTCTTCCATTCCGGAGGCCCTTTCACGAATCATCATGGCGCTGCTCATGAAAGATCCCATGGATCGGTATCAGAGTGCCATGATTCTGCAAGATGATTTGCTGCGCTGGCGGACCGTTCATTCGGATACACAGCGTTCCCATTCCTTTGAACCAAGAACAGGCGTAACCTCCGGATACTTCGAACTCCCGCAACGGTTGGTAGGCCGGGATACCGAGCTTGCACAGCTGACGGATGCATGGGAGAGATGTACACGCGGCATTCGTACGTCCCTGATTCTCGACGGATACGCCGGAGTCGGGAAATCGGCGCTTGTTCAAGGGATTCTGCCGTTGATTGTGCGCCACAACGCTTCGTTCCTTCGCGGTAAAGCCGATCAGCTGCAACGGGATACACCCTACGCGGCTCTCTCCAATGCGATACGCGATTTCATTACGCAGTTGCTGATGGAGAACCGCGAGCAGCTCGACTATTGGCAGCAGCGTTTCAGGCAGTATCTGGATTCCGTTGCCGCCGTGATTGCGCGTTTCATTCCTGAAATGGAATTTTTCCTGGGTTCGCAGCTCACTCTGGAAGCCGTACCCCAGGCAGAGGCCGTGAACCGTTTTCGTGAAGGCATGGGTCGGTTTTTTGAAGCGCTGTCTTCCGAAAGCCACCCGCTCGTATTCTTTCTCGATGATCTTCAATGGGTTGATGGCGATACGCTGCAGGTGCTGCGGGCCATACTCGATGAACAGCGTGCGCGGCATGTCCTGTTCATCGGCGCCGTACGCGGGCACGAACTCACCGACGCGATGCCTGCGACGGATTTTCTGCGTACTCTCTCCGATACGGAAGGATTTGCCGGGACCATTACGCTCGATGCGCTCAGCCTTGACCGCGTGAACGAATACGTATCAATGGCTCTCCACATCCCGCCGGCACAGTCGCTGGAGTTTTCAGAGGTCCTGTATCTGAAGACGCGCGGGAATCCCTTTTTTCTGCGCCAGTTCCTCTCGCTGGTGCATGAGAAAGCGCTGCTTCGATTCGATGAGGCAACGGAGTCGTGGCGATGGTCGCTCGAGGAGACGGCACAGCTGCCACACACCGAGAACGTCGTGCTGCTCCTGACACAACGGATGCAGACCTGGTCACAAGCTGCCCGGGACTCGCTCGCGATGGCATCCGTACTGGGCAGCAGTTTCGCGCTCTCCTCCGTGGCTGTCGCCAGCGGACGGGAGGTGGCGCAGCTCGAGGACGAGATCCGTCCTGCGATCGAGGCGCGGCTGCTGCTTCCGATGGAGAAGGGGCAGAAGCCCATGTTTCAATTGCCGGGAAGAAACGGTGATGATCCGAAATATCGGTTTTTACATGACCGTGTTCAGCAAGCGGCCTTTGCTCTCATCCCGGAGGACCGCAGAGCCTCCACACAGTTGACAATCGGCAGAAGGCTGCTGGATCAATTGCCCACGGATCGGCACGAAGAGTACGCGTTTGTTCTTGCGGATCAGTTCAATGCCGGACGCGCACTCATCGAAACGCACGCAGAACGAATAGCACTGGCACGACTGAATATTCTCGCAGGGATAAAGGCCGGCAGTTCCGTCGCGTTCGGGTCCGCGGTAACGTATTTCCGCATCGCATTGGAATTGCTCGGGAACACGTGGGAATCGGATCGTGCGTTGCTGTGGACGGCGACGCGTGAGATTGGGAGGATGGAATACGCGCTTGGAAATCTGGATGCCGCATCCCGGTACTTTGAGACAATGAGTGCTCACGCGCGTACACCCATCGAGGAGGCCGAGGCCCTCGCCGAGCGGGTCCATTTGATGATTCACTTCGGCAAATTCCGCGAAGCTCTTGAACTCGGTCGACGTGGATTGGTCGTTCTCGGTCACCACATCCCCGAACGCGTCACGCGACTGCATGTGCTTGCGGAGTTGATTCGGCTGCGCATCGCCACGCGCGGACGGACGCCCGAGGACATAGCCGCGCTTCCGGAGATGACAGATGACAATGCCAAGCGCGCAACCGAGCTGATGACACGTCTTCTCACTGCGGCATATTTCGCTTCGGCCGAAACGATCGGATTTTTCAATCTGCGGATGATGCGACTTGTCGCCCGTTTCGGCACAGTGGAAAGTGCGGCGTATATTTTCTCGCAATACGGACTCGTACTTGGTGCCGGGTTGGGACGTCACAGCGAAGCGTACCACTTCGCCCACACGGGCATTCGCATGATGGAGGGCACCCCCACGTCGTACTGGAAAACCCGCGTCTATCTGGCCACCGCCGCCGTCGTAAACCACTGGACGCACGATGTTCGCGAAAGTATCCCGCTCCTCGATCTCGCCATGGAGGCTGCAAAGAGTTGCGGAGATACACTGTACGAGCTCTATCCGGGACAGTTCAAAGTGCATACCCTGCACTTCCTCGGTACTCCGATAGCCGAAGTTCTGAAGGTGATTGACACCTTGTTCATCCATGCACGGAAGCATCAGCTGTCCACAATTTCGCTTGAGGTGTATCGGCAGTTCTATCGGGATCTGCAAGGGGAATCGTCTGAACCCGGAGACTGGCATGGTGCGGGTTTTGATGAAGACAAGATTCGCTCTGAGATCGAAGGGTCAGGGGACAGTGCTACCGCGGCGCATTATTACATTCTTCGGATGGAAGCGTTTCTCGCGGCTGATCGTCTGGCAGATGCCGACGCGATGCTCTGGCTCGCGAAACGCCACGTGGCAGGTACAATGGGCCAGTTGTCCCATATCGAATACCATACCAGCCGCGCGTTGGTCGCCGCAGAAAAACTGAAAGAAGGCCTGGGTGGGCGGTCCGATATGCAGACACTGCGCCGCAGTCTTCGGGCGCTCAGCCGGTTTGAGAAACACTGTCCCGAGAATTTTGCATCGCGGCGTCTGCTCCTCGCGGCGGAACTTGCGGCGATTTCCGGGGATGCGCTGAAAGCCCTTCGACTCTACGATCAGTCACTCGAAAAAGCAAAGACGCGGAACGATTTCAGGATTGAGGCACTCACTGCGCGATCCGCAACACGAACATGTGTGAACGCGGGATTGCACGAGGTTGGAAAGTCCTACGCGCGAACGGCGGTCGAAGCGTTCAGTGCCTGGGGCGCGTATCGATATGCCGACGCGTGCTTTCAACAATATCTCCGGACCGAACGTCGGTCGGTTCCACCCGCTTTTTCAGGCGGCATATCATCGCAGCACTCTGTTACTCCTGAAGCCGCATCCTCCTTCGATCTCGGCAGTCTCCTCAAGGCCACGTCCGTGATCACCGAAGAAATTCATCTGGCAAGGCTCGTTGAGAAATTGCTCCACATCACGGTAGAGAATGCGGGCGCGGAACGCGGAACGCTGTTGCTGGAGCAGGATGGCGATATGCGGACGCATGCCCACTGGGATGCCACATCGCAGCGCGCGATGTTACTCGAACACCTCCGGCCTGAGGAGACCCCGGAAATCGTGTCGAGGATTGTGCGCTACGTCGAACGGACGAAGAAACAGATCCTGCTCGATACCGCGTTGACGTCCGAGCAATTCGGAGGCGACGCGGACATTCAACGCCGGGGTGTGCAATCCGTTCTCTGCATCCCCGTCCTGTACAAATCCGCTCTGATCGGAATACTGTATCTGGAGAACAACCTCAATCCGGGAGTATTCAGTCCCGCGCGTGTCGAATTTCTGCAGCTGCTGTTCTCACAAATCGCTTCCGCGCTCGAGAATGCGCGTCTCTACGCCGGTCTCGACGAGGCCCGTCGCTCGCTCGAGGAGTACAGTATCGGACTGGAAAAAATGGTCGCGGAACGCACGCAGGATCTGGAGCGGCGCAGCGAAGAATTGCAGCAGGCGCTCGATCACCTGCAGCGAACGCAGGCACAGCTGATCCAGGCGGAAAAACTTGCCTCCCTCGGCGAGCTCACTGCGGGAGTCGCGCATGAGATTCAGAATCCGCTCAACTTTATTCGCAATTTCTCGGAGCTGTGTGTCGAACTGACGACCGAAATGCGCTCCGCGGCGACAGAAGGAATCGGCACCTCGCTGTCGCTGCAGGACGATCTGGCGACACTACACGATGTTTCGAAGAAGATTCACGATCACGGGTTGCGCATCGAGCGCATCGTACGCGGTATGCTCGAACATTCACGCAGCGGGTCACTCACACGGACAACGGAGGACGTGCATACCCTGATCGGGGAGGCGCTTTCGTTGTGCTACCATGGCCTGCGTGCAAAAGACGACACATTTACCGTTGCGATCGAAACGCGCTACGATGATTCTCTTCCCGCGATGGAGGTGATTGCAGCGGATCTGTCCCGGGTATTCATCAATATCATCGATAACAGTTTTTATTATCTGAAAGAGAAAGCACGATCCGCAGGGTCGTCGTATTTTCCTTCCCTCTCGATCAGCAGCGCCCGGACACCCCATGACGCGGAATTCCGTTTTCGCGACAACGGACCCGGGATACCACCAGAGGCCCTCCAGAAAGTGTTCCAGCCGTTTTATACAACAAAACCGTCAGGGGTCGGGACCGGCCTCGGCCTCAGTCTCAGCTACACCAGCATTGTCGAGGGACACAGGGGTACGCTGTCCGTGAAATCAGCGTACGGAGAATGGACGGAAGTTATTGTCCGTTTGCCTCTGGCGTGACACCGCAGACATCAGCGCTGCACCTCCCTCCCGCTCTTCCGCGTCTCTCCACTGTGCGAACACAGACGCGCAGCATACTGCTGTAGATACTGAAACTTTCGTTATCTAAAGTATTTTTACTTTAGATGGATAAAGTTTATTTTGTTACAGCATGTGGAGCGAACGGAAAGGAGCAATACATATGGCAGCCGGAAGTACGCGCACACCAAATCCCTTCCGCATTCATGGCGTCGTTGAAGGCGAGGCATTTGCGGACCGTCTGAACGAGGTAGCGCGGCTCGAGACGGCCCTCCGCGACGGAGGGAGCAAGCTCATCCTGTATGGCCCGAGACGCATGGGCAAGACCTCCGTACTGCTTCGGGCGATCAACAACATCAACAGCAGTGGCGGCTATGCGCTATTTGCCGATCTGTCGACCGCTTCATCCGCCGCCGATATGAGCAACCGATTGTTGAGCGCGGCGGGGGCGCTGCTGGGCAGAAGTATGCACGATTTCCTCACCGATTTAGTCTCCCGTCTCAAACTCTCGATCACACTGTCTGTCGATCCGTTGAGCGGTCTGCCGCTTCCGGGGTTGGATCTCCAGGCACGGGATTGGGCCGCGGAGAAACAGCGCGAGACTCTCACGGATGTGCTTGACGTGCTCAACGCCATGGCGCAGAAGAGAAATATCATTATCGGGGTCGCCCTCGATGAATTTCAGGAGATCACGACACTGGGCGGTGAGCGCGCGGAGTGGCATTTGCGCGGAGCGATGCAGCATCATCATCATCTCGCCTACGTTCTCGCCGGGTCCCAGGGACATCTGATCGAAGCCATGACCGGAGCGAAGGGAGCATTTTATAAATTCGCGGATAAAATGCCTTTCGGTCCTATCGATGCCGGCGAGCTAGCCCTCTGGTTAGAGCAACGCTTTCGCGCAACCGGTGTGAATGCGGATGGCATGGGTGCCGCTATCATAGCCGCCGGGGGCAGCAGGACGCGCGACTGCATACAGATCGCGCGTGTCTGTCATGATCGGGGCCGCGTCACCGGAAGGGTGCGGCCGGAGGATGTGGAGACGGCCTTGCGCGAAATCGTCGCGGAGGAGCATGACATCCATCTGCGGCAATGGCGCAATTTGACGGTGCTGCAGCAAAACGTCCTGCGTGCTGTCGCTGCAGCGGACAGCGGCCTGAGCACACGTTCCGTCATCCGTCAGTTCTCCCTAGGCAGCAGCGGTTCCGCGATCAATGCCGCCAATGCGATGGTGACCTCGGGACTCTTGCTGCGGGAAGATACATTCACCCGCGAACGGGTGAGCACGCCGACAGGCTATGCGTTCGATTCACCTTTTTTCCGTGCCTGGGTATGGTGGAACGCTCTGCAGGATATGGGAGCGGTGATGAGTTCCGTGGTGCGTGAAGGGCCGTTCCTATTTCGGGTCGAGCGTCCCCCTTCGACGTAGCATCGAAGTCCGGTCGTGACGTTGCATTTCATCATTCGTCCACATCGCGCCCTTCGTCGTCAGCAAGGTCGCGGCAACGACAGGGAACGTCCGGAAAGCGGAGCGTCAGGTTTTCGGAGTTGTACCTCAGTGCGGCTCCCCGCTCACTCCCCCACCCATTGCTTCAGCAAATCCTCCCGGAGAATGATAAAGCCCCAGCTCTGCTCCTCGATTGCTCCTTTGCCTTTGAACTCACGGAGAGTGCGGGAGAGCGTTTCGGGGATGGTGCCGAGCAATGCGGCAAGCTCCTTTTTACTGCACGGGAGCGTGCAGCTATTGACGCCATCACGCGTTTCGCTATTGGAAAGCATGTAGCGCGCGAGCCGTGACTTGACGTCGCGGAGCGAGAGATCTTCGAGCGCGGTGACAAAGCCGCGCAGACGCCGCGAATACGCGTGCATGAGATCGAGACCGAGTTCCGGATGATCGAGTAGAATGGCGACGAAACCCTTCGCGGAAATACGCACCACGGTGCTGTGTTCCGTCGCGACGCAATTCGCGGGATACCTGCTTATGTCGAACATCGCCGCTTCGGCCACCAGATCACCCGTCCTTTGTATATGCACCACGAATTCATCTCCCGCAGACGTGACACGGTAGAGCTTGAGCACACCTCCGGCGACGCCATAGAGATAGCGCGCGACGTCGCCTTCGCGAAACAGGTGCTCCCCTTTCGGTACTTGCAGCAGCTCGGCGCAGCAGGCCACATAGTCCAGCCGTTCGCCGTCGAGCGATTCGAAAAGGAAAATGTTCCTCAGAGCAACAATGAGCTTGGCATCCTGTGTCTCCATCCCGCATGATAGCAACGCCGCTGTGAATCGGCAAATGTGGCGCGAACAAGATTATCGATTGGCCGAGCTGCGAGGGGAATTCCAGATACATCCGGAAATTGCACACGGCGTAAAAGTAACAGGGTGCGCCCTACCGAGCGCACCCCGCTGAACGTGCGTCTGCCTGTACACCGTGAGCACCGTCCTCGCACAGACGGAGGCTGCGACTGGATGACGGCATTGTACGGTTGTTGTGTCCTCTGCCCGGTGTTCAGGAAAGGATCAACGTGATCTCTTGTCCGGCATTTCGGACGCGACATCGGACTTCAGATGCTATTTTTCTTACAATCAGACTGTACCGCTGTCATACGAATGGATCCGTGTTCGTCCGCACGGATGCGCGTTCAGAGAGATGTCACTTCGTCCACCACGGCTTTGAGCGTAGCTTCGACGTCGTCGGGGAGCGTGCCGAGACCGGCATCGGGGAGGATGCTGTTCATTGATGAAGGACGCATGAGCATGACCTTGTTCTCGCCGCCGTCGGCATAGACAACGATGCGGCAGGGCAACATCATGCCAATGGGTTTGAAAGCGCTGATGGCCTGGAAAGCGTACTTCGCATTGCAGACCTCGATAATGCTGTAGTCCCCGATCTCGAAGCCCTTGTCCTTCAGCGTGGCTTTGACGTCGTGAATGTGCAGCGTGCGGAAGCCGCGGGCGAGTGCATCGTCCTGTATGGCCTGCACGAGTTGGTCGAAGGGTTTGTTGCTGCTTTTCGTGTATTCGAGTTGGGAAAGATCCATGGCGCTATTCTCCTCGTATCGTGAATCGGCGGGCACTCCGTACGCATGAAGTGTCCGCCGCGGACTGTTCGAGTATGATGCGCAACCGTGCGCATCGGGTTCACTGTTGATCTTCGATGCCGAGTGTTGCGAGGAGGCTGTTGCGGGCGTGCTCGGGGAAGCAGGGTGAGGCCGCGCGGTAGAGACCGATCATTTTATCCATGGAGTCGCAGTAGGTGCTGCAATCGGGGCAGGATTCAAGATGCTTCTTCATCTCACGGCAGCGCTCGGAGTTTTCATCCTCTCCGAAGTGGCCGCAGATATAGCTTACCACCTCCTGGCAATTCTCGAAATGCGTAGTCATCATATCATCCGTTCTGCTGTTCATCGAAAATGGGTGCGAGTTCGTTGCGCAGGAAAGACCGCGCGCGGTGCAGACGCGATTTCACGGCGGGGACGCTGAGGTTCGTGATGTTCGCGACCTCTTCGGTGGACAGGCCCTCGACATCGCGCAACATGAACACCACCTTGTACTCAGGTGACAACTTTTCTATCGCCGCGTCGAGATGCTCTTTGAGATCCGCGCGCTCCACCGCCAGGTCGGGATTGAAATCCCAGTGATCGACGGCGATTTCAGGGAACTGTGTGTCTTCGTCGTCGAGGGACACATGCCGGCGGGATTTTTCGCTGCGCGCCAGCATGAGGCAGTGGTTGGAGATAATCGTGTACAGCCAGGTGGAGAATTTCGAACGATTGTCGAACTGATGCAGCTTCTTGAGCATGCTCATGAAGGTTTCCTGCGTCGCATGTTCCGCGCGATCCTGATTCCTGCAAATATTGTAGGAAAAGCGGTAGATCACCGGAGCATATTCGTCCACCAGCCGGCGTATCGCGCGGGCATCGCCCTGCTTCGCCTGTTCAATCACCTGTACTTCGTCGTCTGCACTCATAGGGTATGATGCGTCAGTTTCGTGAATGATTCACCATCATGGAAATGTACACAAGGCGCGGTAATTACGCATCATCGCCATCCCAGGCTTCGAGGAGCCACGTATGGTCGCGGAGTGTCTGCCGCAACTGCCGGTAATCGGGACAGTGCAGCTCGACGAGCTGCCAGAATTTTCGTGAATGATTGAGTTCCTGAAGATGAGCCAGCTCATGGATCAGCACATAGTCACACACCGCACGCGGGAGACAGACGAGCAGGATGTTGAGACTGATGCTGCCCTTCGCGGTGCAACTCCCCCATTTGCTGGTCTGTCTGCGCACCGCGATGCGCGTCGGCGAAAGTCCCATCCCGGCGGCGAGCTCCGTGCAGCGCCGGGTAAGATACCAGCGGGCGTAATTGCGCAGCCATGCTTCGCAGAGCGGCCGCACGAGACGGTCGCTGTCGTTGATTCCCGACGGCAGGTCGAGATGCAGCTCTCCCGCTTCGAGTCGCACGCGGCCTTTGCGGCTGTTCCACCGCCCCACTTTGAGGGTCAGCGTCTCGCCATGTAACGGAACGGTTTCGCCATGCTGAAACGTGATGCCGGGTCTGTTCCGGCGCTGCTCCTCGTATTCACCGAGCTTGTGCAGTATCCAGTCCGCCTTCTCACGCACCAGCGCATGCATGGCGGTTTCCGGACAGCCTCGCGGTGCCGACACCCGGACACCGGTACTGCTGGACACGGTGAGCCGCATGTGGCGGTTCTGCCGCGTCTTCAGGAGGCGGTATTCGATTGCCACACCCTTATGTACCAATCGGTGCATGCGGCGGTGTCACCTGAGCTTGCGACAGAGCAAAACGCCATCGCGGATCGGAAGGATTGCCGCATGGCAGCCGGGCTCCGAAAACGCGAGGCGATTCAACGCGACAACTCCCGCGGTCGCTTCCCTCGTGTCTCCTTCCAGCATGCGTCCGCTCCACAGCGCGTTGTCGAACGCAAGGTAACCGCCCTGGCGCACTCGTGGAAACGCCGCACGGAAGGCAGCAGGGTATTCGTGCTTGTCGATGTCGCAAAAAATAAAATCGAAATCACCTTCCATTTCGGAAAAAATGCCAAGCGCGTCGCCGCAGTGGAATTCGATCCTCTCACTCACGCCGACACGCTCGAACGCCTGTAGTGCCCGATCGCGATGTGCTTCGTTGCCATCGGTGCAGAAAATACGCGCGTCTTCCGGCAGTGCGGAGGCGAACCACAACGCCGAATACCCGAATCCCGAACCCAACTCCATGACGCGTCGCGAGCCGACGCTTGCGGCAAGCATGGACAAGACATTCCCCACCATCGGTCCGATTATCGGGAAGGACTGCTCCTGTGCATAGGCTTCCAATTCCAGAAACACCTCATGCCGCGGTGGGAGGAGGTTGGTAATATATTGTTCTATTTCCGGGGTCGTGATGATCATAGGGTAAAGGGTAAAGGGTGAAGGGTGAAGGGTGAAGGGTGAAGGGTGAAGGTGAAGAGTAAAGAGCGGAAAGTCGGAAAAAGGTAAAAAGGTGAAAAGGTGCAGACAGTTATGTGCAGCCCATTCTTCAAGGAAGGATTTGGCACATCGCAAGTGGAGGATCGAAAGTCGTTCCGCTGGACAACACGTACATCGTTCCGCCTGAGGCGGTTCCATCGTAAATACATTTGCCCCTCCACCGCTGACCGCGCCGCGCCGTCCCCCATGTGCAAGTAGTGAGTAAGGGATTGATTACGCGCAGGTCCGGAACGAGGCGATGGCAGGGGCTGTGGGACGGCGCTGTTTTCGAATGCGTCCGATGCCTGAAGTATGTATACCATCCGTCTATTTCGCGAGGAGCATTTTTCTCGTGAGTACAAGCGCCCCTGCCCGAAGGCGAGCGAGATAGACTCCGCTCGGCAATTCACCCGCGTCGAAGGTCACACTGTGTGTGCCCGCTTCAAGTGCTCCTTCATGCAGAAGACGCACCCTGCGGCCGTGCGCGTCGAGCACCTCGAGTACGCCATAGGCACCATCCGCCGCGGCATCGACAGAGTACTCGATACGTGTAGACGGATTGAAGGGATTGGGGGCATTCTGTTCCAGCACCAGCATGCTCTTCAAGGGCTCGACGCAGTCGCCGGCAATGGTCACCGCGCCGTCCGTCCATATCACCGCGATGCGGGGACCGAAATTCAACGGTGTGCGGTATTCGACGGGAAGCACGGAGACGTCGAAATGACGGTCGAAGCCCGGACGCTCCAGCGCCGTCGCGCGCAGTTCGAGCAAGGTACCGCCTCCGGTGATCGAGCGTCCGCCCTGACCGACGATGCGCATACCATCCGGCAGATCCGTTACATCGAGGATCCAGTCGGAGGTGAGCGTCCCGGCGGACTGCACGGCATCGATACCAATGGCACTGCGATCGAATCGCAGGGTGAAGTCGAACTCCGTCACTACTGCCTGCGCGCTATTCCCGATGTGCAATGGGATAATAAAACTCCGGCCGATCACCCCGATGAGATTATCGGGGATGCTGAGCGTTATGGCGGTGACACGACCCGCGATCAGCGTTTGCGTCGCGCATTCCACTGAAGCTGTCTGCGCCGACGTCACGGTGAACAGCATGTTCGCCGTCAGATCCTCCTCCGCGACGGAAGCCACACAACTGAAGGTTACCGTGGCGGAAGATCCGGATGGCAAATCGAAGCCGAGTGGCTTGAACGTCCCTTCGCCGGGCGCGGGCACGACATTCGGCGGCAGATGAAGATTGATCGTGACGTCCGTCAGTGTGGTGTTGCCATTGTTGGTGATTTCCACTGTGACGGGGAACGGCGACGGCTGCAGAGTGCCCGTTCGCGCGTCGTAATGAATGGTGTCCGGCGAAGCACAGGTAAGAACCATAGAAGCACTGTCCACCGGCGGCGGATGGAAGAGCACAATATCCTGTGCGCAGGAGCGCCCTGTCACACCATCGGCTGAAGCGGTAAAATTGACGCGTACCGTTTTCGTGGAAGTTTGCGCGAGACCGCGGCAAAGCCACACGACCGTCGTTTTGTCCCCGGGGCGAAGTTCACCCGGGACGTCCTTCGTTAGCGTCTCGCCAAGTTCGGGCGCGATTTCCGGCGGAAGCGCCACCGATGCGCGAATACCGCTCACGGAGGAGGCGCCGGTGTTCACGATGTCAAGGCTGACCGGGAAAGGCGCGGGTCTGTAGCCGAGCGAGGCACTGAGGAAATACAGCGTATCGGGAGCGGCGCAGCCGACGCCGATGGAGACGCTCGCCTGTGGTGGCGGAGTGATCACGAGGACCTTTTCGCAAACGCGGAAACTGCCGAGTCCATAAATACGCACACCGATGACAGCGGCGCGAAGGACCGAAGCGGTGTCTTTCAACACTCGCAACCGCCATCTGATGGTGGTCGCGGCTGACGGGCCAAGCTGCAGATAGTATTTATCCAAACCCTCGCCCGGGCCAAGGACGACCCCTGTCGGCAGGGTAATCGACAGGAACACTGAATCCAGATACACCGTCGATGTATTTACCAATTCGACCGAGAACACGACCTCGGGATAGTCGCCGGTCATGTCGTCGTAGCGCAGGGTGTCGACGGACAGTGCGCAGGAGGCAGTGAAGGACTGCTGGTCCTTCGGTGGTATGTCGATGGTCAGGCAACAGCGGACCGGCGAGACGAAGCGTGCGCTTGATTCGAAGCAGACCTCGGCGGAGTCCACAGTCGTGCCTCGCGTCACGACCATACGCCATGTGAAACTGTGTTCCTTCCCTGGTTGTAATGAAGGAATAGTTTGCACAAAAGGTTGATTCGCCGGCAGCAATCGGAGCCGTGCCGGTACCTCGACACGCGTCGCGATATCAAAGGCCACTGCCGTTCCGTTATTCCGTACCGTCGCGGATACGATCACCGTATCATCAGACCCGGCCGATCGAAGCACTGCGCAATTCAACTCGAGATTCGGCGTGCGCGCGGCGGGGACATAGACGGGGACGAGACAGGGGGCTGTCTGCTGCAGAGTTTTCCCCTTCGCGCGGACCTGAACGGCAAGTGTATCCATGCGAGCGCTGCTGCGCGGCGTGGCGCGGACCAACCAGCGTGCGTTTCCGTACTCGCCGGTATTGAGGGTGGAGGGTGTGAGCAGTTTCGCGGGCTGCTCGCCGGCGGCGAGCGTCATATCCGGCGGAGGCAGCAACTCGGCGACAATGGAATCGGCAGAGGCGCTTCCGACATTGCGTACGTCAACAGAGACGATGAAGGGCTCGGGTTCGTATTTCCCGAGATAATCACTGAATACCAGGCTGTCCGGTCCGTTACAGGCCAGTTCGAGCACCGGACCACTGACAGCTTCGATGTAGACAAGTTTGCTGCAAATCGCACCACCGCCGTTCGCGGCATACACCGTAACACGCACAGTATCCATGCGCCCGACGGGGCGGTCGAGAATGCGCACGCGGAAGCTGCCCTCCACGCTCGCGCCGGCCGCGAGCGAGTCTTTCAGAAGTTTGAGCGCGACATCGCCGGGATCAATCGAGAGCTCGGCGCCTTGCAGTAAGGCGGCGGAAACACGCATTGCGGGCGTGGCACCAGTATTACTCACACGAACGGCAAATTCCACCGGCTGCGGTTCATATCCGCCGTTGACGTAGCGAACCGTGTCCGGGCCATCGAGTGTGCAGGTGATACTCGGAATGGCGTTTTCCACGAATAGATCCACGGGTGTGCAGCACTGCGCGCCGGGGAAATTCTCTGCGGAGATGCGGACACAGATCGATGCCGTTGCGCTCGGTGCGCCGGACAGCTCCACAACCCACGTCACCGTGGCACTGTCGCCGGGAAGAATCACCGCGCCATTCGGAAAGTCCTTGGACAAGAAATCGGACGAGCCGATGCGGAGGAAGGGCGGCAGTTGCAGATGTCCGCGCGTTGCGGTCATGTTCAGCGTGCTGATATTCTTCACCGTCGTGGTAATAAACCACACACGGGGATCGTATTCTCCCGTACCTTCGTCATGGGTGATGACGATGGGATCGGTGCACTGCATGCGCACACGCACCGGTGACGCGGTGATATACAGAAGATTGCAGCATTCGGCCGTATCGAGGCCCGCCGCAACTTTGACACAGAAGGTCAGTAAATCCGATGTGGGGCGTTCGAGCGGCCGCACCATCCACGTCACCCAGCCCGTATCCGACTGCGTCAGGGTTTTCGGATTTACGAAGGTGTTCACCGGGGTGGTGCTGTCCACCTCGAAACCTTCGGGGACGTGAATCCACGCGCTGATATTCCGCGCGTCGAGTTCGCTTCTGTTGCGCACGCGGGCGCGCACGGGAAACACTTCCGGCATGTAGCGATTCAGACTGTCGCTCCATTCCACTCTGCTGATCATATCACATTCCAACTCCAGCAATGGCCGCGCACGCTCCACGGTGATATAGGTGCAGCAGATCGAAGGGAGCCCGCTGTCGGGCACCACCTCGATACACACAGCAATAGTCCGGGCGGTGTCTACCGGCAGGACGCGCAGATTGAAGGAGGCATATTCGGACGAACCAACCGGGAGTTCTCCTCCGCCGACAACGTACGTATCCGATGGCGAGAGCAATTCCGTCCCCCAGGGGACGATGATGCGCACACGTGTATTCTTCGCGGGCAGAGAACCGCGATTGGCCACGTTGACGCCGACGGTGACATCGCCATTGTCATACTTGCCGTCCGGATAGTTCCAGGTCACGTGCACGGTGTCGTCGCATGCAACTTCCAGGGAGGGACGTTTATGAATGGACACATTGCTTGTCCGCGCTTTCAGCGGCATGCAGTCCGTGGTTTTTTTGTCGACAAAGAACGCCGGATAGACGAAGCTCGTGTCTTTATTGATCTTCGGTGTCCGGTAGCGGACAAGAAGCAGCGTATCCGGCCCACCCGGAATAAACAGCGGCGCCATCAGCTGAATGCCCACGGTATCCATCACGCGTCCATAAAGCAATTGGGTCGTTTCCGCGAGAAAGCCCTGCGTGATCATACCGATGTATTGTATCGGCGGACGCTCGAGAATCTTGATGCGGAGATCATTGAGAATGGTACCCGCCGGAGCGTCTATCATGACGGGGACGTGCATCTCACCGTTCTCAAAGGCGGCCGTGGAATCGAACCAGACATGGACGGTGGGAAGATTCGGATCCAGCGGTGCGGTGAAGGTCACCACCGCTGTATCCGCCAGGCCGCAGGCCTCGGCGATGATCTGCAGTTCACGACGCGAACCGTCGGCGCAGTCGCTGACGTAATTCATGATGCAGTCGTTCGCGCCATTGGTCACCAGCGACATCATCGAATTGTATGCCGGAATGATGTCATCGGGATGCTTGATCTCGAGGAACATGCCCCCGGTTTGATCGGCAATCTGACGCAGCTGATCGAGGCCCTGCGTGTTCAAGTCGTAGGACAGCCCGATACAGAACACCGGGATCATGAGCTGCTGCGCACGGGTAATCACATCCGACAGCGAGGCGATGCTGTTATTGTCGTCACCATCCGAAAGCACGATCACCGCTTTGATCTGATTGTTGCCGTTGTTCGCCACTTCGTTGAGCGCTTCGATAATGGCGTCGAACATCGTCGTCAGGCCGTAGGGATAGATGCGGCTGATGGCGTCGAAGAGCAGTGCGAGATTGTTCGTCATCCCCGTGTGCATCGTCACATCGTCGCCAAAGCTGAAAATCGCCCCTTCGTCCTGTCCGCTCCAATGCGTCTGGAAAAGCTCCACAAAGCGCCAGGCACCTTCCTTGATGCGGTAGATACTGGTCCCGGCTACGGAACCGCTGCGGTCTAGCACCAGGGCCACGGACACCGGCTCCGTTTGCGAAGGACAGGTCATGGACACGAGATTGCGGAATTGCCCGTTCTCGGTAATACGCACCTTGACCTGATTGATATTGCTGGACTGCTGTCCGCCGCAATACGCACGTACATGCACTTTGACGTTCGGAAAAGCCCTTGTGTCCACATGCAGTATGCGCACTTCGTTGACCGGCTGCGCATCGGAGGCGACCGGGAGGGAAAAAACGGCGATGAGGATGAACAACAGCATCAACGATCTCATGCTATCCTCGTTCAGTGGGGAAAGACACGTACATCAGACAGAAGCAATATCGTCTTTTTTTACACATGATGCGATACCCACGGTTGAATGCCTTCCGGAGTGACCAGCGCGAGAATCAGGGGCGCTTCTGCCGGCTGTCCGTATCCGACATCGAATGCGGCCAGCGCCCGGTCGCGGTACTGCACGAGTGCTTCGGTGCTCGACGAGTACAAACGGCACAACGGTTCATCCGCTTCAACCTGCTCGCCGGCTTTTTTCCACAGCACGATGCCCGCGGTGGGATCGATACCGTCGCCGTTTCTCTTGCGTCCGGCCCCGATTTCGGTGGCGAGCAATCCGAGCATACGGGCGTCGATACGGCGCAGCGTTCCGCTATGCGGCGCGCAGACCTCCACCATGGAATCGGCGTTGCGATAACGCAGCGTCTCGCGTACGAAGGAGGTATCACCGCCCTGCGCCTCGATGATATCGAGGAAACGTTCCCAGGCGAGCCCGCTGCGCACCATTTCCCGCGCCACTTCCATGCCCTCGGGTATCGAGCGTGCTTTGCCTCCGAGGTGAATCATCATGCCGGATAAAGCATAGGTCAGTTCCATCAGATCGGGCACAGCGGCGCCTTGCAGGCAATCGGAGGCTTCCACCACCTCAAGCCAGTTGCCTATGGCACGGCCGAGCGGCTGATCCATGTCGCTCACCAGAGCGCAGGTCCGAAGACCGAAGTGCTCTCCGACGCGGACGAGCAAGCCGGCAAGATCAAACGCTCGCGCTTCGTCGCGGATGAAGGCGCCCGAACCGGTTTTCACATCCAGCACCAGCGCTGAAGCACCGCCGGCGAGTTTCTTACTGATGATGCTGGCTGCGATGAGCGAGGGGATCTCCACGGTGGCCGTCACGTCGCGGAGCGCGTACACGACGCGGTCAAGCGGCACGAGGTCGTCGCTTTGTCCCGCCAGCGCGGCTCCGGTCCGCTCGAGGACTTGCATAAAGCGCACGGGAGCGAGCTGCGTGGAGAAACCGGGAATGCTTTCGAGCTTATCCAGCGTCCCTCCTGTGTGACCCAGGGCCCGGCCGGAGATCATCGGAACTTTCACGCCTGCGGCCGCCACGATAGGCGCCACCAGCAGCGAGGTCTTGTCCCCTACCCCGCCGGTGGAGTGTTTGTCCACCAATGCGCCCTGCACGGCGGCGAGATCGAGGCGCGTACCCGAACGGAGAAAGTGCTCTGTGATGGCGAGCGTCTGCTCCATATTCAGCGGCGAGAAGTAGCAGGCCATGAGAAAAGCGGACATTTGAGCGTCCGCCACATCGCCATGTAAAAAGGCCGAAAAGAAGCCCTCGAGTTCGTCGCACGAAAGCAATTCCCCGTCACGCTGTTTCCGTATGATTTCCTGAGGAAGCATGATTACGCCGAAGTGATCAATAAAATATTGTACGAAAAGGAGGAGGGAAATGCAATGCAAAAAGCTGATGACTTACGTTAAACGTTAAACGTTAAACGGGAATCGGCCCGCCTGCGCTCGCTTGTACCGACGGCTGTGCCGTGGGCCTATGATGCTTCGGCGGGCAGGCAATCGAAAATCGTCCCGCTTTCGCTCCCCTGCACTGAAGATCGTGCTTTGTGCCTGCGATGCTTCGGCGGGCAGGCAATCGAAAATCGTCCCGCTTTCACTCTCATGCACCGACGATCATGCCTTGTATCTGCGATGCTTCGGTGGGCAGGCTGTCGAAAATCGTTACTCAAGGTCCATTTCTATCAGTTCCTTCAGGAGGACTTTGCCTGCGGCGGAAAAGCGCACGATGAGGGCCTCGGATTCGCTTTCGAGAATGGCCTCGTAGTAGCCTTCGGCTGAGGGGAGTTCGACCTTGGTGACATCGTACATTTCGTAGTCCGGGAACTGTCTGGCAACGGCGCGGTGGACGGCTTCCGGGACGCTTTCATGCTCGAGGTAGAGAATGGATCCCAGCCATACGCCCTTGGCGTTATACCGCGCGCTGATTTCGGTTTGCGTCAGCATGAACGTCGCGACGTACTCTCCTTCCTCGGTTACATCCCAGATAACCGCCTCGGCCTTGGGGTAGCGCTGCGAAAGAGCTTTCTCCGCTGCCTGCGGAATGTCGGTCTGCTGCGCCGACAGAGTGGCGATGAGAGTGAAATAGAAGAAAAATGCCGCTGCTGTTTTCATGAGGCCGCCGGTGATACGCCTTGCGTTGGGAGTATGGGTTTGAGAGCTTCAGTCACCCGCAGAGAATCGCCCTGAAGCGGATGCCTGGCGCAAGAATACGACATACAAATATAGAAGGACGGAGAGACCACACACAAGGAGATTCCATCGCGAGCAACATCGACAGGCAGCAGAAATTGCTCCTTCCCGTGTCCGAAAATACGACGGGATTCTCCCCTGCAGAAGAATACGACGATGTGTACGAGTCCCTCTCATGCAGGGCGCATCTCAGCAACAACGACTTGCCAGGCGCAACTGCCTGAAATCCTGCCATCGCAACAAAGCTACGGGACGCTCGCAGGCTCTCAACCGGACGAAAAATCTTCTCCAATCCCGCGAAAGCGTATCGCCAGGACCGCGGATCGTGCCACATCGTCAGGATGCTGGCGAACATGGACCCGCACGGGACCACATGGCATACCGTACGCTGCGCGCTTGCCTCCCACACCGTATTTCTCTACTTTATAGAATTGATTCTGAGAGAAAGGATTCATGTCGTTTCTTGTCACCGCCCGGAAGTACCGGCCATCCACTTTCGCCGAAGTCGTCGCCCAGGCACATGTGAGCAATACCTTGCTCAATTCCATTCGTCTGGGGCGGACGGCGCACGCATACCTGTTTTCGGGTCCGCGCGGCGTAGGAAAAACGACCACGGCCAGAATTTTCGCGAAGGCGCTGAACTGTCCCAATGCCGTCGAGGGCGAGCCCTGTAACACCTGCGATACCTGCGTGGAAATCGCGGAAGGCCGCTGCATGGACGTGATCGAGATCGACGGTGCCTCGAACAACGGCGTGGAGCAGGTGCGCACGATACGGGATTCCGTGCGCTACACGCCAAGCCGTGACAAGTACAAGATGTACATCATCGACGAAGTGCATATGCTCTCGAAAGGCGCTTTCAACGCGTTGCTCAAGACGCTGGAGGAGCCCCCCGCGCATGCGCTGTTCATTCTTGCGACCACGGAACCCCACAAACTGCCTCCCACCGTCATTTCCCGCTGCCAGCGCTATGATTTCCGCCGCATCGCGGTGGAGGACATCGTCGGCCAGCTGGCGCGCATCTGTGCGCAGGAAGGCATTACCGCCGAGGAGGCCGCGCTGTTCACCATCGCCCGCAGGGGCGACGGCTCCATGCGCGACGCGGAGAGCATCTTCGATCAGGTGGTGGCGTTTTGCGGCAACAACCTGAGCTACGAGGCCGTGCGCGAAGTGCTGCACATCGTGGATCAGGAAACATTTTTCAGAGTAACCGATCTGATCATCAACGGCGACACCGCCGGGGGCTTCGCCCTCGCCGAAGACGTCGTGATGAGCGGATACGATATACAGGATTTCCTGGCCGGCCTCGAGGAACACTACCGCAATCTGCTTGTCGTACGCGCGACCGGAGATACGCGGCTGATCGAGGCACCGGCGGATGTGCGTGACCGCTACGCGGCGGTCGCGAAGGAATTTTCGGAAGGCGACCTGCTGCGACTGCTCCGGCTTACCGGGCAGACCATGCAAAGCGTCCGCTACAGCGCGCAACCCCGCCTCAGATTCGAGGTGGCGCTCATCGACATGATCAAGATGGACTCCACTGTCGAAATCAGTACCCTGCTCTCGGGCATGGGTCAGGGCGGGGCACAGCTACCGCAGCCGCGTCGCCCGCAGGCACAGCCGGCCGCCGCAAGTCCGGGCAAAGTTGCCGAGCCCGTATCGCCCTCCGCGGCGGTGACGATGCTGGGCACCCCAGTCCCCGTACCGGACGCGGGCGAACAGCTCCGCGGCGCCGAAGCGGTGTATCAGAAAGCGATGGCGGCAGCTATGCCATCTATCGCGGCGTCCCTGAATCCGAACAGTACATCCCTCCCCAGCAGACCGCCGGAAGCAACGCTTCCCCACCAGGCCGTACAGGACAATCCCGCGCCACCCATCGTGCAGATGCTGATCGATCGCTTCGATGCCGTCATATTACGCAGCACGTGATTTTTTAACAACATGGCAGCGGCGCCGATAGCCGCGACATCACAGCCTCTATGGTTTAAGAGGGATTTCAACCTATGTTCATCAGTACCATTACCGGGACCGTCACCGAGCTGACGCCCAACAATCAGACACGTTACCAGTGCACCGTTACGCTCACCGTTCCCCTGGAAGAGCTGACCAACATCGAGCCCGGGCGGCTCATTGCGACGGAAAACGTGCTGTTCACCTCCAAGGAGAAGCGCTATACCATTCTCCAGATCATCGACACCTTCCCTGCTCTCACGGACAGCAAGTCCAAGAAAGCGGGCCTGAATATGACTTGCACCGCGATACCGCTGGGACAGGAATTGCTGCATCTCGGCGCCCGCAAAGGCACGGAGATCATGCCATCCGACACCTTTCCCGCGCACGGCGGTGGTGTGGAGGTGCTCGACGATGAGATGACGCGCACCATCATTCACCACATTGCGCCCGACAGCCGGGTGACCGAACACGGCCATCGCATCGACATCGGCAGCTATAGAAGCAACCCGAATGTGAGCGTGGGAATGGATCCTTCCTCGCTACTGCGGGGCAACGGGGCGGTGATCAGCGCACGTCCGCGCGCGCGCACGACAATCACCTACAATTTGATTTCGGCGCTCTTGCAGCAAATGGAGCAGCACGTGCACGTCGTGTATCTCGATGTAAACAACATGGGCACGCTCTCGCTCGCACCGCTGCTCACCCAGTTCGAGCATGCCAGTGTGCTGGCGCTGAACGACAAGTTCGTGCCGTCGAGTATTTTCAATGCCATGCGCAATCTGCAGGACCGGTCCATGCACAAGCGCGCAGTGCTGGATTTCCTCGATATGATGATTCTTCCCTCCGTGCTCGAAGAACGCCGGCATGATTTCAGCTATGCCATTTCGGGTTGGATGCGCGCAAACAAAGTCGCCATCTACCGTCCGAACGAGCAGACCATCGATCAGTTCATCAACGACATTCGCGTGGACATTCTCGACGGCACCGAGGAGGACGCCGAGGAGTACATCACCGAGCTGATGAACGGCATCGCCGAGACGTATCGCGGGGAGCGTTTCAACGAGAAGAACACCCGCGACTTGCTGGACATGATCGAGGAATTCAGCCGCGATGCGCGCATTCAGAGCGCGCGCCGCACACTGTACGATCTCAAGGCGGAGGTTACCTCGGTTTTCGAGACGTACTCGAAAGATATTCCCGCACCCGCGCGCCGTTCCATTCAGGACCTCGTCAATCAGCTCAACGACGACACCAAGTCCAGTCTGCTGGTAGTACAGGGACAAAAAACCACAGACATACTGCGCTTTGTCGGTACACTCGCGCAGACGCTGGTGGACGAGAGAATCAAGCGCCTGAAAATCCGCACACCGGTGCTGTTCATTTTCAATAACATTGACGACTATGTCAACCGCAATGGGAACGGCGTCAAGGAAGCGGGGAGCGACCGCTTTGCGGACAGCGTACAGCTCCTGCAGACCAACGGCCGCCGGCATGGGCTCGGCTTCTGCATCACCGCGGAAAGCGCTTTCGCCATTGATCACTGGCTCGCGCGGCGCGTGGGTTCCTACTTTATAGGACCGATCACCTTTGTGGAAGAGCCCGGCCGCATCGCCGATCTGCTCAACGTCTCCGAAGATCTTGTGCGTCCGGCAGTACGTTATGAAGACGGTGACTTCCTCTTTACTTCCGCGGATTCGGCGTATCACCGCAGAGTGCCCCTCCCCGTGTGCACACCGAAGAACACCTCCGTGATACACGCGTTTCTCGACACGCTGCGCGACGAGCAGGAACGTCGCCGGCAGGAGTATCAGGCGCAGGAAGACGAGCGGCGGAAGCGCTACGAGGAAGAGCGCGCCAGGCGTCGTGAGGAGCAACCCGTCGAACAGGCGGAGACGACGGAGGCATTGCCCGACGCAACGGAAGCACCGCAGCCGGAGCGCGATGAGCGTCGCGGCGGACGGGACCGTCGGGATCGTCGCGATCAGCGGCCACAGCGGGATCAGCGCGATCAGCGCGATCAGCGCGATACGCGTCGTGAACAAACTGCCCGCGTTTCCGCAGCCGTGCAGCCCGAAGAAGCGCCGACTGTCAGCGCTGAAGTGGATTCCGACACCAACACCTCCGCAGACGTGACGCAGGAGACGGCGCAGCCCGCCAATGCGGAAAGAGGCGCTTCGCAACAGGAGCGTCGCACATCGCGGGGGAAACGTGGCGGCCGCGGGCGGGGGAAGCAGGGACGGAGCGATGCGAACGAGCCGCAAGCTGCGGCAACCACCGAGGCAACGCGTGAATTGATGTTCGAGGAATTCGATCCCAATTCAGGCTCCGCGAGCAAAACGACTCCGCCTTCCAGACCGGAAAAAGCCGACAATGATTCGGGCAATGCTGCGACACCTGCCGAGGCTTCGGCCAACACGGCCGCCGGCGACGCGAAAGCGTCCGACGCGAAAGCGAAGCCCGCGAAACGCCCCGCGCGGCGCCGCGGTGGCAGCACCAAGCCTAAAGGTGGTTCATCCAAAACGGAAGGAAAGGACGAATAACGACGTGAAGCTCGTTTCGTGGAACGTCAACGGCATACGTGCCGTTGCGAAGAAGAATTTCTTTGATTATCTCGAAAGCGAATCGCCCGACATCCTGTGCGTGCAGGAAACCAAAGCGCACGAAGAACAGCTCGACGAATCGTTGCTGACCCCGCCGGGGTATTACACATACTGGCATTCCGGAGAAAAGCGTGGCTACAGCGGCGTGGCAACCTTTACAAAAAAACGACCGGAATCCGTTTCCCGGGGAACCGAAATCATCCCCATGGACACCGAGGGCCGCGTGTTGCGGACGACGTACAAGGATTTTTTCCTGTACAACATCTACTTTCCCAATGGCGGACGCGGCGAGGAACGGCTGCGCTTCAAACTCGATTTCTACGAGGAGATTCTCACGCATTTCGAGGCCGAACGCGCCGCCGGACACCCGCTGATCATTTGCGGCGATGTGAACACCGCGCACAAGGAAATCGATCTGAAGAATCCGAAGCAGAACGAAAAAACCTCCGGCTTCATGCCCATTGAACGCGCCTGGCTCGACAAGATCACCGCGCTGGGCTATGTCGATACTTTTCGGCATTTCTATCCCGACGCCGAGGATCAGTATTCCTGGTGGGACATGCGGACCGGGGCGCGCGCGCGAAACGCGGGCTGGCGGATTGACTATTTTATCGTCACCCCCGACGTACTTCCGCGTTGCCGTGACGCCTCGATACAAATGGACGTCCAGGGCGCCGATCACGCGCCCGTGGTGCTGGAACTGAAATAGAATCGGAAAAAGGCGGTCAGAATGGCCGCCTTTCTTTATTTACCACGTAGAAATGTTAAACGTGAAACGTTAAACGAGTCGGTTTCAACACCGTATTCGCAGAAAAGACGGAACACGCAGAATCGTGATTCGTACGTCGTGAGATTTGCGATCTCTTCACACTACAGATCATCGTTTAACGTTTAACGTTTCACGTTTAACGGATTACGATCTCTTCACTTTTCACAACATCGTTTAACGTTTCACGTTTAACCTCCTTCGTCCCTCGTCCGCCGCTTCCTCCGTATCGTTCACTTCGCTACCTTTAGTCTTTGTCGGAATCATCACATCTCGCAAGCATTATGGAACGCCTTTTTCTCATCGACGGAATGGCCATCGCATACAGAGCGTACTTCGCCTTCATCAACCGGCCACTGATAAATTCAAAAGGATTGAACACCAGTGCCCTGTTCGGCTTCGTCAGCACACTGGATAAAATTCTCTCGGACGAAAAACCGGATCACATCGCGGTGGTGTTCGACACCAAACATCCGACCTTCCGGCATGAACGCTATACCGAGTACAAGGCGACACGCGAAAAAATGCCCGAGGACATGGTGGAGCAGCTCCCCTGGCTCAAACGCATCGTCGAGGCCTATAACATCCCCTGTCTGGAACTCCCCGGCTGGGAAGCGGACGACGTGATCGGCACTCTGGCCCGGCGCGGTGAACAGGAAGGTCTCGAATGCTTTCTCGTGACGCCGGATAAGGACTATATGCAACTCGTCACGGAGCAGGTGAAGTTGTTCCGGCCCGGCAAGACCGCGGATTCCTACGAGATCATCGACATCGAAGGTGTGCGGGATAAATTCGGCGTCCGCCCGGATCAGGTGATCGACGTGCTGGGACTGATGGGCGACGCCTCCGACAACATCCCCGGTGTTAAGGGTGTCGGAGAAAAAACCGCCATCCCCCTCGTGCAGGAATACGGATCCATTCCTGCGATCTATGACAAGCTCGACAGCATCCCCAAGGCAGGCCTCCGCCAAAAACTCGAGGATAACAAGGACATGGCCATGCTCTCCCGCGAGCTTGTCACCATCGATGTGCATGCACCCGTCGAAATCGATCCGCACGAGCTGCGCGCATCGCCGAAGAATATAGCGCTCCTGCGCGAATTGTTCTCCGAACTCGAACTGAAACGTCACCTGCAAAATCTGATGGAAGACGCAAGCGCCCCAGAAGGTGAATCGTCCGCCGCGGGAGCCGGCATCCGGACAATAGCATCCGTTGAGCATGATTACATCGTCATCAATGACGATCTGGCGCTTGCGGCGATGGTCGCGGAAATTGCCGGGCACGCCGAGTTCTGCTTCGATACGGAGACCAGCGGACTCGATCCCCTGCAATCCGAGCTCGTCGGACTGTCTTTCGCCGTTCGACCGCAGCATGCATGGTATGTTCCTGCAAATGGCGCACTGCCGATCGATCGCATTCTCGACGCCGTGCGACCTTTGTTCGACGGCTCCCGCACGCTCATCGGACAGAACGTGAAGTTCGATCTGCTCGTCCTCGCGGCCGCCGGTATGGAAATCGCCGCCCCGCTGTTCGACACCATGTTGGCATCCTATGTCATCCGCCCCGACGGCGAGCACGGCATGGACGCTCTCGCGTTCCGCTACCTCGAGTACCAACCGGTCTCAATCGAAACATTGATCGGCAAGGGGAAAGGACAGCTCTCCATGGCCGACGTAGCACTCGACGACATCGCGGAATATGCGGCGGAAGACGCCGACGTCACACTGCAGCTCGCCCACGCTCTGCGGCGCGACGTCGAAAGTACCGGACAGCAGGCATTGCTCAGCGACATCGAGTTCCCCCTCGTGCATGTGCTCGCCGATATGGAATTCCGCGGTGTGCGCATAGACATCGACGCGCTTGGCGAAATTTCCGCTGAAATGGAAAAACAGATCGATCAGACGTGCGGCGATATCTATTACCAGGCGGGAGAAATCTTCAACATCGGTTCGACGAAGCAGCTCGGCCAGATTCTGTTTGAAAAACTGAAGCTGCCTTCGGGAAAAAAAACCAAAACCGGGTATTCCACCGACGTATCGGTACTCGAATCCCTGCTCGGCCTCCACCCCATCGTGGAACAAATCCTCGGCTATCGGCAGCTCACCAAGCTGAAAAGCACGTATGTGGACGCCCTGCCCCGCATGGTCAATCCGCGCACGGGACGGGTGCATACGTCTTACAATCAGGCCGTTGCCGCAACGGGACGCCTCAGCTCCACCGATCCCAATCTGCAGAACATCCCCATACGCACCGAACGCGGACGGGAGATTCGCCGGGCTTTCGTGCCGGCCGACGACGCGTTTGTCCTCTTGTCGGCGGACTATTCTCAGATAGAACTGCGTCTCGCCGCAGAGATGTCCGGCGACGCCGGCCTTATGGAGGCCTTCGCAAGCGGCGAGGACATTCACAGCAGTACGGCGATGAAGCTCTTCGATGTGCCTGCCGGAGAACTGACCGCCGAGATGCGGCGCCGCGCCAAGACGGTGAACTTCGGCATTCTCTACGGCATCAGCGCCTTCGGCCTCGCACAGCGCCTCGGCATCTCCAACGCGGATGCAAAGGATCTGATTGACCGCTACTTCGACCGCTATCCCGGCATCAACGACTACATGGCGCGCACCATCGCCTTCGCCAAAAAACACGGCTATGTCGAGACGCTGCGCGGTCGCCGCCGCTACATCCCCGACATCTCCAGCAGCAACCGCAACGTGCGCATGTTCGCCGAGCGCACCGCCATCAACGCCCCCATTCAGGGCAGCGCGGCGGACATGATCAAACTGGCCATGATTGATTTGCACCGCGAACTCCGCCGCCGCAAATCCGTCTCGGCCATGATCATGCAGGTCCATGACGAACTGGTTCTGGAAGTGCCTCACGCCGAGTTGGACGAAGTGCGTGAACTCACACTGAACATCATGAAATCCGCCATGCAGCTTCAGGTCCCCATCGAGGTCGACGCCGGCTGGGGAGCGAACTGGCTGGAAGCTCATTGACGCGGCCGTTCCGCAGCTGACGACGACGATCGCCCCGCAGAATGTACTGTACGGAGAATGCGGCAGATCTTCATTCTGCGTCGGCCATCGGCCATCACACAATCCGTAACGCACAGCGGGCCCCCATCAAGGGGCCCGCTGCGGTTATCTGATCTGTCGTGCGTTTACCGTGTGATGATCAACGGCCGTGTGACAAAGCCGCCGGCGGAAGAGAGCCGGACAATATACGTACCCGCCGCGAGTGCGGATACATCGAAGCGCGCGGCATGCAGCCCGGAAGACTGATGCCCCTGCCACACCGTGCTCACCCGCTCACCAAGCTGATTGTACAGCTCGAGGCGAATGTCCATCGGCGCCGCCATCGCGTAATTGACCGTGACGGAATGCATGGCAGGATTCGGGAAGCTGTGCAGCAACTCGAAATCCGATGGGAACGACGAGGCCCCGCCGCCGCGCACGGAAAGCACCGTCGTCGTGATGCTCACCGTGTCGGTCGCAAGCGCGTTGCCCTCTTCGTCATAGGTGGTCCACCGCACCACGGGAATACCGGACGCTGCGGAGTCGCGTGCGACGACGAGGTTGAAGTACTCGCTCGTACGGCCGGTCGCTATCGGCGTGTCGAAGGTGAACAGTACTTCCGTGGCGCCCTGCTCGTACCCTTCAAGCATTTCATATCCGCCGCGAAGCGTCGCGCCGTCCCAGTGCTTGCCCGAACCCGCGATGATCACATCGGTAGGCGCTTCCACATTGATGGACAGCCATTTCACGGGCGAACCGCTTCCGGGATTCTGCATGCGCAGACGGTTGGCGTACACACGATCCTTGATCGGATCGCTGATCACCACACCCGTCCCGATACCCAACTGCGCTTTCCATGGCCCGTAGGTGTAGATACAACTGTCGCCGTCCGCATGATGCACGACGATCTGCACATTGCCGGTCCAGTTGCAGGAGTAATTGATGGCGAGATTGAAGCTTACCGCCGCGTTCGCACTGATGAAACCGGTGGCCGGAATCCGCGTGTACGGGCCTGCCCAGGGAGTGGCGGTGTAATCCACCTGTAGTCCGCCGCCGATGAACGTACATGGCGTCGGCACGGGTGTGATGGTGACATGCGTGATGGGTGACGCGGGCACCTTGTTGTTCGTTATCGTGAACGACCTGCCCGACAGACTCAACGGGCTGGAGATGAAGGGCTTGACCTTCAGATCGTCACAGCGCTGCAAGGGGGTGCGGTCGCAGGTGTACTGGAAGCGCACAACGCAGGAATCCTTGTCATGATGTATGACCAGCGTCACCGACACGGTGTTGGATGGCGTATTCGGCACGGCCTGGAACATGAAATTGATGTTCGAATTGCAGGCCGGACTGTACAGGAGAATGCCGGAGGTGCTGCCCACCGCTGGAGGCGACACCGGCATACACGGCATGGTCGTGAAGCTGTTGAGCGTACCGCCCGTGATGTAGTAGGAGATGGACGTGATGGGCGTGCTCGACGCGTTGACAATGGTCGCCTTATAATCGCAGCACAGCGTGTCCAGTTCCGCCTTGACAAGGGAATCGCAGGGCAGATCCGAACAGGGCGTGATGTCGAAGCAGATGCTGTCGCAAAGGATGCGCTTTACGGGTTGCGGACCCTGGAAATAGCCGTAGCGGATGCAGACAAGCGCGTCCGTCGGCGGCGTGTCGGTAAACGTCACTGTCTGCGTACTGCTGCCGACCGGAATGTTGAGCGTCGCCGGAGCCACAGCGCCTTGGAAGGACTCGAACCAGACGGTTGCCGTGCTCGACGCGCTGTTCGTGAAGGTGATATCCACCGAGTAGGTACAATTACCGCTGGAGTTCGTGCCGGTGCTTGACACCTGCTTCACCTGCGCCCGCAGCGAGTCGCAGGGATCGCCTGTATCGTCGCAAGGCGGCAAATCAAAGCACACGCTGTCGCAGACCACACGCACAGGAGGCTGCTGGCCCAGGGTGATACCGTATCGTATGCACGCCAGTACGTCCGTTGGGGGAATATCCGTGAAAGTGAAAGTCTGCGTACTGACTCCGACAGGGAGGTTGGCGCCGGCAGGCACCACGGAGCCCTGGAAGGAATCGAACCAAACCGCTATCGGTCCGGAGGACGTATTGGTGAAATCGATGTCCACGCTGTAGGTGCAATTGCCAACGGCATCCACGCCTGTCGCGTTGATGGACTTGAACTGTGCCCGCAGCGAGTCGCAGGGATCACCCGACGCACAGGGAGGCAGGTCGAGACACAAACTGTCGCACAGTTGCGGCGCACCCGTGGGATCGAGCACACCGTAGCGAATGCACACGAAAATATCCGTCGGAGGCGTGTCGGTAAAGGAGAGCGTGTCCACCGTCGTGCCGGTCGGGATGAGCAACGGCGAGGGATTCACCACACCGGAGAACGACTCGAAATAGCCCATGGTCGGAGCGCCGGTGTTCGTGAACGTCACGATAACGTCGTACGTGCAGTTCCCGGCCGAATCAACACCGGTATTGAGCACGCCGTTCAGCACCGCTTTGAAGCAGCCCTCCTTCGACGTGGTGTCCTTGACCACGGTCACGCAGGCGGTTCCGGACTCGAGATTGCCGATCACCTGATCGCTGATCACCGTGCTGTTGATGAGATGCCGCACCGCGCCGTTTGCGGCGAAGGTGTTGCACGATGTTGTCTGGTCCTGCGCGCTTGCGGGCACCGTGGCCGTGAACAGCGAGGTCGCGGAATTCCCCGCTGGTATCGGCGCGGAACCGAAATACCAGCCGAGATTTCTGTCCGCTGCGAGAATTCCCGGCGCCCAGCTGCCCGTAGTGCCGCAGCCGCTGGTAAACATCGCCGCGGGCGCTCCGGCCGGTGCGAATATGTTGACGTTCGCGAAGCCCGCTGTCGCATTCCGATAGCCCGTCGCAAGCGGCGAGGTGGATATCGGTGATGCAAAGCCGATATCGAACGCGCTTCCCCGCGGACTGCACGGACCGAGTATCAGATTGTCGTTGGGTGCATTGTCGCGCGGCAACAGATCGGCGAAGGTGACATGCCGCAAACCGACGCTGCCCGGCGCTACAGTGAGACGCAGACGGTAGTTGACGTTCGATCCGGCAAGTGTATTCACCGTCGACGCCCAGCTTGTGGTATCCTTGGCGACGGCCTTCTCGAGCAGGAAGCCGGTCGTGCCGACCACAGTGACGAGATCGGTATTCGACGTTGTCGTGCCGGTGAGATTGCCGCCGGAAATCGTGAAGTTGTTCGGGATGTTGCCCAGAGCCGACGTGTCCGCCACCTTCACATCGAATTCGATGAAATAGTACGGGACGCCGAACGCTCCGTACATGCCGCAGGCGCCATAGAAAATGTTCTGGCAGGTCGCGGCGATACTCGGAAGCGTAAAGGTCAACGTGTTGCCTGCCTGCGCCACGGAGACTCCAGTCCAATTCGAAGTCGGTGTGCAGGGGGTGTTCCAGGCGGTTCCAGTATAGTAAGACGGATTGCCGACATACTGCAGATTAGGATTGAGCACATCCGTGATGGTGGCACCGGTGATGGGAAGCCCGCCGATGTTCTGCACGCGCAGGCGGTAGCGGAAAATGCTTCCCGGCGTGTACGACGGCTGCTTGCTGCACACTTCCTTCCACAGGCAGGGTGTCGGCGCGGGCGCGCTGACCGTGAAGGTCGCGCAGGCCGTCAATGGCGGTACACCGACGATGGTTGCATGCGCACAGTTCGTTATCGTGCTGCCCACGGTGGCTGTTGAGGGGATAGTGAAATTCACCTCGAAGTAGCGACATTGCGTCGGAGGCAGCGGGGATGAAAGAGTGACAGTGACAACGTTACCCGTGAGCACCGCTGTCAAGCCCGTGGACACGGTGCCGAGCGAGATGCCGGTCAGTGCTGCGGGAATGGTGTCGGTGATGGTCATGGAGCTGATTGTGGTGCTGCCGTTGTTGCACACCCAGATCATGTATTTACCCGTGCATCCGGGCTGACCGTTTGTGTACACGTACTTGGCGAGCGTCCCGCTGGTCACGGACTTGATTTCCACACAGGTCTGCTGACTTGTGTGATTGGCGGGACCGCAGGGATTGTTCGCGCTACCGAGCGTTCCCTGAAGCGTGGCTTTGTTGGTAACCTGCGTCCCGGTCGGGAAGGTAGCCGGCGGATACGCGATGGTATATGTGCAACAGACCATCGTGTACATGGGTAAGGCGGAGAGCGCTCCGATATTCCAGGTGATGACGTTGCCGACCTGTGTCGCGCCGCAGGACGAGCTGACGAGATACGCTCCGGCGGGCAGGGTGTCGTACACCACCGCATTGAACATATTGAGCTGCCCCGTCAGGCCGACATTCTTGTACACGCAAATCTGATAGGTGATGAGGGAATCCGCCGTAACGTACGGACATGGACCCGGCTGCGTGCCCGCGCCCACAACCCATTTCCCGATATTCCAGGGATTCGAGGCCAGTGCGGTGGTCGAAACGAAGCCGGTACAGAAATCCACCGGCACCCCGCTGAGCATCGCGGTCAGGCAGACGTTGTTCCGCGCGGTGGTGCCGGGGCAAGTGACGCCGTTGGGAAATTGCACGGTGACGACGAAGGATCCCGAACAGCCCGAGGGCACACTCGCCCATGAAAGAGAAACGGTACCCGACGAACCCACCGGCGGCGTGACCACCGTGGGCGTACCGCAGGCGCTGGTGACGCTGAAGCTCTGGAATGTCACGCTCGACGGCAGTACATCCGTGATCGTCACATTCGTCGCGCCGGCTGGTATGGAAAAATAGACGGTGTATGAAAAATTCTGTCCGGTGGCTATCGCCGTGTCGCTCACGACCTTCTTGAGCGTGAAGCCGTTCGACTGCGCCTGCGCCATGAACGATTGTGCGCTTGCGCCGGCGGTTCCGGCAAGCACGAAAACCAGACACCAGAAAAGTACAGACTGTATGGACCGTTTCATGATAGCATCCTGAAATAATGTGAATGCGTTTGAGCGAAATTCTGCAAGAACCATCACTGCCTCATCGGGCATAATCCAGGCGATCATCGCGAATCGGCCTTTCGTCGGGCAACATGCACCGGAAAGCGATCCTCCCGAAGCGCTGGACCGTTGCAGGGCTGTCTAGATTGCCGCAGCGTGATGCGTCGCCGTTTGGACTGACGCTTCATGGACCGCCTTCCTGGCGTCCCCGAACATGTTTATATGGACGTCGGGAGCCTTCAAGGATGAGCAAACGGTCCGGGTGCTTCGATCTGGGATGTTTCGTGTCCTAATATAGCGGACATTTTGCGAAAAGCAAGTATTTCAGAATGTTTTTCCGATATTCGGATACCACCGGCGCAGGGCATCACCTCCCGGTCCGGTTAGTGTATGACGTTCGGTCCGGTGTCTCCATCATATCCCGGCACCCTGAATACGGAACCATCACTGCGTGACGGTTTTTATCGAGTGTGATAGAATCTATCAAATATCGTCATGCCGAGTCATGTAACCATCAGCCTGAGGCTGACGGTTTATTTCGAGTGTGACATGCATTCGAAGCGGTCTACTCAAACCCCGTCACGCTGAGCGAAGTGCTGCGGCAGGTTTTCGGTCTAAGGTACAAATACAGGTCAGCACGCAGTCGAAGCGCCCGCGTCTGTCCTGTTCGGTGTTCCCAAGTCCCGATCCCAACATGCCATGAGCAATCCAGCAACCATTCCGCCCGGACGGACGTCGGTTCATTTCGTGGATGACGTTGTGTCCCGGTTGTTTCTGCCCCTTCGGCTCCGCTCAGGGCCCGAAACGCCGTCGCCGGTGGCTGAGCGGAGCCGAAGCCACCACGGAAGATCGTATACTAAAATGCGCGGTAGCTTTCGCGTTAATGTCGTGCGAACGAAATCGAGCAACTCCACATCGTCCCGAATGTGTATTGTGCGCAGTAGAGACGTTGCACGCAACGCCTCTTGCACGCAACGTCTCTTGCACGCAACGTCTCTTGTACGCAACGACGATTGCCCTTGTCAAAACAATTCCGTACCTTCCCTTTAAGATATTTATACCGCTTTGGAGGTATATACGCATGTGGCATCCGATACAGCGTTGCTCCGCGGTTCATTCGCCTGAACTTCCCCACGGAGCAAAGCCAGATTCTGAGTGCACCATGAGATATTTCATCCTGGTGTTGCTGTGCCTGTTGTGCCAACCGCTTGACACCCAGCAATGGGAGCGCTTGCCGCTGAATGGCGGGCAACTCGATAAATTGGTCCAGAATCCCTACAACGAAAAGGACATCATCGGGTATAACCGGCAAGGGAATTTCTTCAGAACAAAGAACGGAGGGAATAGCTGGGCTCGTATGCGGAACGAGACCTTCCGCTTCGATCAAAGCTTTGTGAATTTTACGTTTGATCCGCAAGGGCGCATATACGCGACCTCGTTGAATGGATTATGGCGATCAGATGCTGACGGTGTCGTATGGGACTCTCTGCCTGTGCCGGGGAGCGATCATTATTTTGCTTACAGTCAAACAAAGGTAACAGCGGATGGATCGATCTTCGTCTGGGATAGCGACACGGAATCCCTGTACAAATCAACAGATGATGGCGATTCATGGAGGGAAATAGGACCAAAGAATCTCGGCTCTGGAACAGTCACTGACTTTTGTACTGCTTCCACAGATGGGAGTATAATTATGGCCTTGAAACAGGGTTACAAGGTAAAGAATTCCATTGTCGTGACGACGAATGGTGGAAATGATTGGATCCCATATCCACTTCCGGACTCTATACGTTCATTTATCCATTCCTTCCTCAGGAGCGGTAGACGTGTATTTCGCTTGACATCCGGTATTGATAACTTGAAGGTATTTGAATCATGCGATACCGGTAAAACATGGCGGCAGTTGAACCCGCAAACGATTCAAGTTATCGGAGGAGATTGTAATCGTTATGACGGAAAGCATTTCCACATAAATGATACAATGGACATTATTCAACCGTGCCAATCATTGCTGCGATCCATGGATTCCGGAAAAACCTTTACACAACTGACAAATTTCCTCATTCTGGATGTTGTTCTTGTGGATACAGTTCTTATCGCAACCGTCCCGATTCGTGGGATTCTTCGATCCATGGATTATGGGACCACCTGGTCCGAGGTGCCATCCGCGCCGGTACTCTTTAATTTTGCGAGCATTGAATTTGCGCATGCCCACGACGATACAATGTTCGTACTTATTTCGGACGGTGGAAAGCTTCAAAGCAACTACGCCTTACTGGAGAGCGACGATGGCGGGATGACCTGGGACACTCTGTTTACCTCCCGCGCCGTCTATGAACTCTTTGTGGACGCGGGAAGGCCCTCGCGATACTACCTGCATGTTGACGTGCCCGATGGACGCTTTGCATTGATATCGGGTGTGGCTGGTCAGAGCGTACCGGATACGATACTGATTACAACTTCCATTTCACGGCCGATACCCATTGACAGAACATCGACGCGAACATTCAGAGCAATCCCTTCTGAACGATTTCCGGGTTGGATTTATGTATCCAAGCATACCTCCACTATCGGATGGTCGTCGAATCACGGAACCTCCTGGCAGTGGTTCGGCATCCCTGCCAGTGTGTCCGCAGTAACGCCATGGCCGTCGCAATTGGATCCTCTGAGGATAGTTATAGTCGCCATAGAGAAGGACCCCTTACAAAATGACGTCGGCGGCTTTTATTATACACCAGACGGTGGACGTTCGTATTCCTGTATAAATATTAATGAGCGCGATAACAACCATACCTACAATTTGTATACCACGAATGCGGATCGCTATTTTCTCTATAATACAGCGGATTCTTGTTCCACTGATTATGGTTGTTCATGGAAGAGGATGCCATCGGGGTTCAGTGGTCGCGTTCAACACATACAAAATTTCCAGTCTCATGGAGAAATCATACTTGAAACAGATACGGGGATGTACATTTTTCATAATGACCGCTGGCGATTATTGCGCGATCAAGAGGGGAATTCGATATGGACGCCGGAGATGCATAATTTGAGCAGAGGATGGACCATTCATGTCGATAAAACCGACACGTACATCTATGTTCTGAGACCGAATTATGGTTTATATCGCATTAAGTATGATCCCTCGACAAACCGAATCGAAACTGGTAACATGCCGCTGCAACTACCACGACTTCATACGTACCCTCAACCCGCCCGTAACGAATTGCGCTTTGTGGTGGATGGAGCAGTACCCGAAGCAAGACGGGCGCAACTCTACGATCTGCTTGGTCGCCGTGTAGCAGAGGCTCCACTGCTGTGCAACGGACCCAATGCATATGGAAGTATGCAGATTCAAGATCTCGCACAAGGCGTGTACATACTTACCGCCCCAGGGTCAGACGGTGTGCGAACCGCGAAAGTGTTGGTGACAAAGTGACTGCCTGAGGCCACAGAAGAGTACAGGGCTCGCAGCGATACCGTGCGTCTGGAGGCGCGGGGGACCTCTGTTTACGCCTGGGTCTCCGCTTCCCGCCTGCACGCCGGGTGGACGGTGCGACATCCCTGAGCATCGCACGCAACTCTCATGGCAGCGGGTACATCCAGGCATCTACCCCCGGGCAAACAGATGTTCGTCGTGCCGATGCCGGCCGTTTTCACCACCCATTTCCACCGTCCCGACGCGACGCTTCTTGTTTCCTGACTTCCTCACGCTTTTTTGGGTTGCAAATGTGAGTCATTGTTTTCAATGATTTACGGGAATTCCGGTTGTGATTTGGGTGCTGCATTGGCGATATCAGGACGGAAGTGCCTACTTCATGAAGCGACAGGACTCGTGAGAATAGCCATTCTTTGCGTCTTTGCACCTTGGCGTCTTTGCGTTGAATTCCCCTCTGATTTCCGAAGAATGGAACGCAACGTCGCAGAGAAGCAAAGACGCAAAGTGACGAGATGGTGCTGTTCTCGTTTCGCGATTCAATGAGCCTTCTGCAGCGAGGAGGATATTGTGATTCTTTCACGTGTCTCGGGTGCTGCAATGGCGAAGTCAGGGATGCCGGCTGCTTTCACCACCCATTTCCACCGTCCCGACGCGACGCTTCCTGTTTGCATTCGCCGCTCCGGGGGTATAGATTTCACGATGATGCGTTCGTCGCCCGAACATACGACGTACAGAAATGCGGCACTGCTGCTGCTCGTTCTTCTGTCCATAGTCTTCTGGGACTCTGTGTTCATTGCACCAGTCAAGCTGTTCGTGGTCCTGCTCCATGAGGCCGCGCATGCGCTGGCCGCCATCCTCACGGGCGGCAGTGTCGAGCGCATCGAAATCGACTCCCGTATTGGCGGCCTTGCCGTCACGCGCGGCGGCTGGCACTGGCTGGTGGTATCCAGCGGCTATGTCGGCAGCATGCTGTTCGGCTCGCTGATACTGCTGGCATCGGTGCGCGGCCGGGGCACACGCGTTCTCGCGGCGGCGCTCGGCATCGCCGTCCTGCTCGTGACGCTGCTCTTTGTGCGCAATGTGTTCGGCCTGGTGTTCGGTGTGCTCTTCGGTGCGGCACTGCTCGCGGCGGCGCGCTATTTCTCCGAATTCTGGCTGCCGCTCGCCGTGCAGTATCTCGGAACGGTAAGCTGCCTGTACGCGCTCATCGATGTGCAGGAAGATCTCATCACGCTCGAGCACCGGCTCACGGACGCAAGCATCATGGCTTCGGCCACCGGCATCCCCGCCATCGTCTGGGGTGTGCTCTGGAGCGTGATGTCGCTGCTCGTGCTGCTGTTCACGCTGCGTCTGATCTGGAAGCGACGACCGAAACAGGATACGTTGATCCCCTGAACAGCACAACACGGGGAATGAGCGCCGAACCTTTCCACTCACCTTCAACCACCGACCTTGCATGACTGACCATCTCACCGTCCGCTTCGCCCCCAGTCCCACCGGGTATCTCCACGTCGGCGGCGCGCGGACCGCGATTTTCAACTGGCTGTTCGCCCGCAGTCAGGGCGGACGCTTCCTCCTGCGCATCGAAGACACCGACCGGCAGCGCTCGAGCGACGCAATGACGCGCGAAATACTCAACGGCCTCCGCTGGCTGGGCATAGACTGGGACGACGAGCCCCTCATTCAATCTTCACGCATCGAGCGGCACCGCGACGAGTGCCTGCGTCTGCTGGACGAGGGCAAGGCGTACTGGTGCTACTGCTCGCAGGAGGAGCTCGAGATCAAACGCGCCGCGGCCGAGCAGGCGGGCGGGGCCTTTCTCTACGACCGCGGCTGCCGCGCACTCACCGCCGAAGACCGTGCGCGCAACGACGCCGCGGGCATGCCGCGCGTGCTGCGCTTCGCCGTGCCCGATGCGCGCATCACCTTCAGCGACATCGTGCACGACGAAACCTCCTTCAATTACGAAGAACTCGACGATTTCGTCCTCCTCCGCTCCGATGGCACACCCACCTACATGGTCGCCGTCGTCGTGGACGATCACGACATGGGCGTGACGCATGTGCTGCGCGGCGACGACCATCTTTCCAACACGCCCAAGCAATTTCTGCTGTACAAGGCGTTCGGTTACGAAGCTCCGATGTTCGGTCACCTGCCGTTGATTCTTGGCGCCGACAAGAAGCGGCTGTCGAAGCGCCACGGGGCCACCTCGCTGGGGGAATTCCAGCAGCGCGGCTACCTCGCGTCAACGGTCTTCAATTTCCTCGCCCTGCTGGGATGGTCGCCCGGTGATGACCGCGAAATCCTTTCCCGCGACGAACTGATCGATTCCTTCGATGTGCGTCGCATTCTTAAAAAAAGTTCTGTTTTCGATGAAGAGAAGCTCCGCTGGATGAACGGCCAGCACATTCGCCGGCTCGACACGGATACGCTGCTCGACGAGGTGATGCACTTCCGTCCGGCTGACCTTCCCGAAGCGGATGTGGAGAGCGTCCGCCGCATTCTGCCTCTGTTGCGCGAGCGCATCGTGCTCCTGCCGGACTTCTTTGACGCCGCCATGTACTTCTTCCGCGACCCTGAAACATACGATGAGGCAGCCGTCGCCAAACACTGGAAGCAGCCCCTGCCGGACGTACTGAGGGATTTGCTGACGGCGCTCGAAGCACAGCCCTTCGATGCCGTGTCTCTGGAGGCCTTTATCCGCGCCGAGGCCGAGCGCAGGGGTATCGGTGCCGGGAAGCTGATACATCCCCTGCGCCTCGCCTTCACCGGCCTTGCCACCTCGCCGAGCCTTTTCGACGTGATGGAAGTGCTCGGAAGAGACTGCTGCCTCCGCCGGCTCCGTTACGCTCTGGACGTGTTGGGCGAGGGCGTTCAACCGGTTGTGTGAGAACAGGATGTAGCGTAGTTTGAGTGGATGCAGAAGCGGCACCATATCCGACTCCATAACGCCGTTTTCTTCGGTTATCACGGCAATTACGCGGAAGAGCGCTCGCTCGGCGCCCGCTTTCACGTCGATGTGGATATCTGCACGGATTTCACCGAAGCGGCCAGAAACGATGACCTTTCGAAGACGGTCAATTACGAAGCGGTGTATCTGTTGATTCAAAACCTCGTGACGAATCACAGCTTCAAACTGCTCGAGTCCATGGCGTGGCGTATCGCAAGAGAAATCCTGGACCGCTTCCCCGAGGCCGAGTCCGTCAACGTCCGCGTCCGCAAACCCGGCGTCCCGATCAAAGGCGCCATTGATACGGTGGAAGTCGAAGTCGATGAATATCGCTGAAACAACCGTCTATCTCGGCCTCGGCTCCAATCTCGGTGACCGCACCGCCATGCTGCAAGCTGCTGTGGATCACATCGCGGACCTGGGGGATACGATGCCCTTGCGCTGCTCCGCGGTGTACGAGACCTCGCCCTGGGGCGAGTATCAGCAACCCGGCTTTCTCAATTGTGTGCTGGAAGTCGTCACGACGCTGGAACCGCCAGCGCTCTTCGAACAGCTGAAACAGATCGAACGTACGCTCGGAAGAGTGCCAGGTCCGAAAAACGGTCCGCGCATCATAGACATAGACATTCTGCTGTACGGAGAGCGCGTTTTGCAATCGGATGACCTTCGCATCCCGCATCCGATGATGGAGCACAGAAACTTCGTTCTCGTGCCGCTCCGCGATCTTGCTCCGCTGCTGAAGCATCCCGTGAGCGGCCATACCATCAGCGAGTTGGCTCTGCGCTGCCCTGACAGCGGATCCGTGACACCAACCGATTTCCGCCTGTATCTGCACACGGTGCACGGCGATGGAGAAGCGCGTGGAACATGAAGTCCGGTACATAGCGATCGAAGGCGTGATCGGGGCGGGAAAGACCAGTCTCACACGTCTGCTGCACGAACGTCTCGGCGGTCAGCTCGTTCTCGAGCGTTTCGAGGAAAATCCCTTCCTCTCCCGCTTCTATCAGAATCCCGAACGCTACGGTTTCCAGACCCAACTCTTTTTCCTCCTTACCCGCTACAAGCAGCTTCAGGCGCTCGCGCAAAAAGAGCTGTTCGCGGAGTATCTGCTCACGGATTACATTTTCGAAAAAGACAGAATTTTCGCGCATCTCAACCTGCAGGACGACGAGTTGCATCTCTACGACATGCTAGCGGCGAATATGGAGAAAAATCTCGCAAAGCCCGACCTCGTCGTGTACTTGCAGTCCAGCGTGGACAGACTGATGCAGAACATACGTATGCGCGGCCGCGATTTCGAGAAAACGATTTCCCGCAAATACATCACCGATCTCAACGACGCGTATAATTACTTCTTTTTCCGCTTCAAGGGCTCTCCCCTGCTCATCGTCAACGCCACGGAAATTGATTTCGTCCGGCATGAAGATCACCTCGATGAACTGATCCGGGAAATCACCAAGCCCAATCATGTTGCTGTCGAATACTACACGCCCATGTCTCGCATCGCACGGGGTCAGTAATGCTTTTTCGAACAATTCTGTATGGTTTGATTTTTTACGGCATTTTCTGGCTGATCCGGCGGGTGCTCGGCGGAATCACGGGGATGAAGCAGCAACGCGCGACCGGCGCGGGTGCGTCCCGCGGAAGGCGGTACGCCGGCAAAGCCGTGGACGCCGATTTCGAGGAGCTGGACGACGACACGCGCACATCGTCCGGCGGTAAGGAAACGCGGAACGAATGAGCAAGCTCGAGAAAGGCGTCAAACGCTTCCTGTTCTCACTGCTGCGCATGCTTGTGCATTCGCGCCCCGTCACCACGGTGCCCCGTTCGTCCGTACGCCGCATTCTCGTCATTCGTCAGCATAATCAGCTCGGCGACATGCTCTGCGCCGTGCCCCTCTTTCGCGCCCTGCGACGCACGTATCCCGACGCGCATATCGCGCTGCTCTCGCGGCCGCTCAACAGCGAAATTCTCCGCGGCTCCGCGGTACTCGACGAAATTATCGTGTACGACAAGGCAAAATTCCTGCAATCGCCCATGCAGGTATTCCGCTTCGGCCGCGCCCTGAAGCGGCGGGAATTCGACCTGGCCATCACACCGGCCACCGTATCCATGTCCGTCACCAGCGACGTGCTGGCCTGGCTGTCCGGCGCCCCGCGCCGCATCGGTCCGCGGTCGCTCAACGGCAAAAAAAACATCACGGGGTATTTTTACAATGTGCAGGTGGATCTCGATTGGTCCACCGATCCCAACAAGCATCAGACCCAGCGCAATCTCGATATCGCTTCCATTCTGGTGCTCGAAGACGATTCCATCGAGTTGCATATCGGCCTCTCGGACGAGGAACGCTCCACCGGACGCGGCACACTCGACGCAGCACGCGGAGCCCGCGATGTCGTCGTGGGTTTCCATCCCGGCGCGGCGAAAATCCCCAACCGCTGGGATGCCCTCCGCTTCGCGGAAATCGCCAATCGCTGCGCGGAAATCTATGGCGCCTTCATCGTCATTACCGCAGGCCCCGACGACGATGAGCCGCTGCGCGAAATGTCGCTCAACATGCCGAACCAATGCCTCGTGCTGCATAAGGAACCCATTCGGCATGTCGCCTCGGTGATCAGTCACTGCGATGTATTCGTAACCAACGACACCGGCATGATGCACGTATCAGCCGGTGTCGGCACCCCAACCCTTTCCCTGTTCGGTCCGACGGATCCGCTGCAATGGGCGCCGCCGGGATCGCAACACCACTTCATTCTCGGCCGCGGCGGCACGCTCGACAGCATCAGTACCGACAAGGTGTGGACGGTGCTTTCGCATATGCTGCGGGAGGCACGCGTCGGCAAGCGCGAACTTGCCACGGTGCAGCAGGACTGATTTTTTCCCACACAATCAGAAACGCACGCGAGAGAGGTACAGCACATGCCCAACACCATACGACGCCTCGCTGCAATTGATCTCGGAACGAATTCCTTCCACCTCGTCATCGCCGACGTGAAACCGAACGGCAAATTCACCGTCGTGTCCAAGGACAAGGAAATGGTACGTCTGGGCGAGGGCTTCAATGAAATGAAGCACCTGAGCGAGGAGGCCATGACGCGGGCCATGGAGACGTTGCGTCGCTTCACGCTCATCGCGCAGAGCCAGGCGGCGCCCGTCCGCGCCGTGGCCACCAGCGCCGTGCGCGAAGCACTGAACCAGGACGAATTCCTCCAGCGCGCGCGGGATACCGTGGGACTCGACATCGAAGTCGTCAGCGGTTACGAAGAAGCCCGGCTCATTTATCTCGGTGTGCTGCAAGCCCTGCCCGTGTACCACAAAAACATTCTGCTTGTAGATATCGGAGGCGGTAGTACGGAATTTCTCAGCGGCACGCGCGGCGTCGTGGAATATGCCAACAGTCTGAAACTCGGCGCGGTGCGGCTTACGCAGAAATTTTTCCGCGAAGACAGCATCCGCCCGAAAAACATCGCCGCCTGTCGCGAACATCTCGCCGGCGCCATCAATCCCATTGCACGCGTCATGCAGGGCAAGCAGATCGACGTCGCCATCGGATCGTCAGGCACCATCATCAGTACCGCAGTGATGGTGCAGGCCATGAATGGAACACCGCTGCTCACCGAAGAGACCAACAATCTCACCATCACCCGCGCGGATCTTGCGCGAGTCGTGGACGCTATTCTGGGCGCACGCACCGTGGGCAAGCGGCGCGAACTCGAAGGGATGGATACCTCGCGCGCGGACATTATCGTGGCCGGGGTGCTGATTCTCGAGCAGGTGTTCGAGCAGCTCGGACTCGACAGCATGGTCACCGCGAAGTATGCGCTGCGCGAAGGCATTCTTCTGGACACCTTGCACAAGCTTATCGGCGAAGAGCGCTCGGTCGCGCATCTCACCGACATCCGTAAAGCCAGCGTGCTGCATCTCGGCGAATCCTGTCATTACGAAGCCCGTCATGCGGACACCGTCCGCCGCATGTCGCTTGAACTGTTCGACCAATTGCGGCCGCGGCATGGGCTTGGAAATGCGGAGCGCGAATACCTTGAAGCGGCGGCACTGCTGCACGATATCGGCTATCACATTTCACACTCCGAGCATCACAAGCACAGCTATTACCTCATCCGGCACAGCGAGTTGCTCGGCTTCACCGACAGGGAGATCGAGATCATCGCCAACGTGGCGCGGTATCATCGCAAGAGCCATCCAAAGATCAAGCATGAAGGCTATCCACGACTGAAAGATGAGGACCAGCGTATCGTCCGCGCGCTTGCGGGCATTCTCCGTGTTGCCGACGGTCTCGACAGAAGGCACAACAATATTTTCCGCTCCCTGCAATGTACCGTGCGGAACGCCGGCGTGCTGATCGAACCCGTGCTGCGCAGGGAATGTGACACCAGCATCGAGATCTGGGGCGCGGAACGTCGTAAAGAACTGCTGGAGGAGGAACTCGGCCTGCCCGTCGCGCTGCGTGTGACGCAAACAGCCTGAGTTTCCACTACGGGCGGGAATTCCTATTTTGTGTATCTGTATCACACTGCATCGAATACCATGGTTGACGTTTACATCGAGAATCTGGGAGCCCATGTCGGCGAAGAAGTGACCCTCAAGGGATGGCTGTACAACAGCCGATCCGGAGGGAAAATCGTCTTTCTCATCATTCGCGACGGAACCGGCATCTGTCAGTGCGTGGCCACCGCGGACGCCCTCACCCCCGAGGAATTCGCCAGCGCCCAGGCGCTCACGCAGGAATCCTCCTTCATCGTCACCGGAAGCATCCGCGCCGACGAGCGAGCCCCCGGCGGCTATGAAATGGACGTGCGCACCCTGCAGGTCGTTTCCCTCGCCCACGAGTATCCCATCACCCCGAAAGAACACGGGGTGGAATTCCTCGCCGACCGCAGGCATCTCTGGATTCGTTCACGCAGGCAAACCGCCATTCTTCGCATTCGTCACACCATCATCAACGCGATACGCAATTTCTTCGACGACCGCGGTTTCGTGCTCTTCGACGCGCCGATTCTGACACCCAACGCGGCCGAAGGGACCTCCACGCTGTTCGAGACGGAGTACTTCGATCTCGGCAAGGCCTATCTCACGCAATCCGGCCAGCTCTACGGCGAGGCCGGAGCAATGGCGCTCGGGCGCATCTACGTGTTTGGACCGACCTTCCGCGCGGAAAAATCCAAGACCCGTCGTCACCTCACCGAATTCTGGATGGTGGAACCCGAGATGGCCTGGTTCGACCTCGACGACGACATGCGCCTCGCGGAGGACTTCATCTCCCACATCGTACAGACGGTGCTGCAAGAGCGCAAAGCAGAACTGGAAATACTCGAACGCGACACCTCGGTGCTGCAAAATATTCTCCCGCCGTTTCCCCGAGTCTCCTACGACGAAGCCGTGGCTATGCTGCACAGCGAGGAAACCGCCCGCCGGATTGACGAGCGCATGCAATCCCTGCGCGATGAGGATGCCGCGCTTCGAAGTGAATTGGCGGAGAATAAAAAGCAGTACAACGCGGTCAAGGAGCATATCCGCCGCAAATTCGACGCACGCGAAATCCAGATCAACTCCCGTCTGGAGGAAATCACCGAAATGCTGCGCAATCTTCCCAAGTGGAAGGAATCGGCCGCAAACTTCGTGCATGGCAACGACCTCGGCGGCAGCGACGAAACCGTGCTGACCTGGTACTTCGACAAACCGGTCATCGTGCATCGCTACCCCGCCGCGGTGAAGGCTTTCTACATGAAGCGCGATCCGGAGGATATGAGCAAGGCCCTCGCCATGGACGTACTCGCTCCGGAGGGCTACGGCGAAATCATCGGCGGCAGCCAGCGCGAGGACAATATCGATTTTCTGTTGGAGCGCATTCGCGAGCACAATCTACCCGAGGAGGTGTTCCAGTGGTTCCTGGATCTCCGCCGCTACGGCAGCGTGCCGCATTCCGGTTTCGGGTTGGGCGTCGAGCGGACCGTCTCCTGGATTTGCGGCCTCGAACACATCCGCGAAACTATCCCCTTCCCCCGCATGATTCACCGCAACACTCCGTAGCGACGTTTCCCGCAATTCGCAACACCGCAATCACTTCTGATCTATAAAAAACCCGGCAACACGCCGGGTTTTTTTCACGTCGTTGGAAACAGGTCAGATCTGCTTTTTCAGCCAGCGGTTGTACATCCACATGCTGAACGCCGACACCAGACCGATGGCCATCAGCACCACCCAACCGAGCGCATTCCAGGTGGGGTCCAGTTCCAGCAAGCCATTCTCGAGTACGCTGGAGTTCTTACACATGATCTCGTTGAAAATCGCCGCGCCCGCCGGTCCGCCGATGAGTGCGCCGATGGCCATGGGGAGATTCGCGTACCCGAGGAAGAGCCCCTCCTGTCCCTTCGGTGCCAGCGCACCGATATACTCGTATGTGCGCGCCGAAGTGAACAATTCACCGAACGCGATCATCGCCACGGTGAGGACGATGAACAGCGAACCGATCGGAAGCAGATTCATCACTTCCATCCTCACGCCGCCGGCCATGAACACCGGCACGAGATTGATGAGCATGGACAACCCGATGATGATAATGCCCACGATGATGGAATTGATCGGCTTCATCTTCCCGAACGTCTTCGTGATAAGCAACTGGAAGAACACGATGGTGAAGGGATTCGCCATGGTGTAGATATCCACCGCCGGATCGGTCTCGACGACTTTCTTCAGGTACAGCGGCAGCACGTTGTACACCTGGCTATAGATGAAGAAAAAGCCGCTGGATACGAGCAGGAACATCGCGAAGCGTACGTTCTTCAGCACCAGCACCATGTCCAGCAGAATACGTCCCACACTGCGACGGCCTGTGCGGTTACGCCGGGCAGCGATGTCTTCCTCGGTATCCTTGTACAGGAAGAGCACCACTATGAACGCCACGATGGAACAGCCGACAGCGACCGCGAAAATAAAGCTCAAATCGTAGCTGGTCCGCACATAGTAGCTGATTCCGCGTCCGACCAGCGAACCGATGTTGATGACCATATAGAAAATGCCGAAGGCCAGCGTCGCGCGTCCCGCGGCGGTTTTCTGCACCGTTCCTGAAATGCAGGGCTTGATCACCGAGCCACCCATGCCGATGATGATGATACCCAGAAGCACCGGCACCAGTACGCCCGCTCCGGCCGTGATCTCGCTGGACACCATCTCGCTCATCACCTGCCCGCCAAACCAGACCGGATACCCCATGAGGAAGTATCCCGCCGCGAGCAAAATGAAAGCAGTCAGCAGCGCGCGCTTGAAGCCCACCTGATCGGCGATGGTACCGGAGAGAATCGGGAGGAAGTACACGAGCGTCCAAAGGATGCCGTTGAGCGTGCTCGGCCAGTAATCGCCCAGGCCAAGCTGACCCAGGTACAGCACCACGAAACTCGCGACAGCGTAATACGCCGCGCGCTCGAATAATTCAGTGAGATTGGCCGTCCAGAACGTGGCGGGGAATTTCTGCGGCACTTCTGCCGCGGGCGTCGGGGATGTCGGTTGACTCATTGTTGTTTCCTCGTTGAACAAGCATCGGGGAAAAATAGCACTTTTCTTCGGAATACGGAATTCGATACTCCGGAATGGAAATTGATCGTGCGCGTTACACTGTTAACCGTTAACGCTAAACGTTAACGGGTGAAGGTGAAGGGTAAAGAGTAAAGGGATCAGAGCCCGCAGACTGCCCGGCGCCCTAAGCACGAAGTGGATGTCTGTAGAACGAACCCTATCCGGCGCCCGGGAGCGTAGTGCGGAGGGCATAGCGCATAGCGCGATCTTTTGATCTCCATCGTTCGAGATGCAGTCGCTACGCGCTCTGCGCCTCCGCTCGCATCGACAGGCCTTGTCATTGTGCAGCTGAAATCGTATACTCGGAGCATCCGCTCCGCAATTCTTTACCGCAGGTCCGACATGAAAATTTTTGCGACAATGCTGCTCACGGTGCTTCTCTGCACAATCTCGTTGCAAGCCCAGGATGTATTGATCCAGCGTGACAACGGCACCTCCTTTGGTGCCTATTACAACGCTCCATCCTTCACCAACGAATCCGTCATCATTCCTGTTGCGGGACCCCTGCCGGTGCTGGAAATCCGCATCTACTACCTCGGACAAACCGCGTCGCGGGATACGCTCATCATTGCCGGAGATGCGTCCGAGGGAGCGGTGCCTCCCACGCATTGGGTCTGGGGATACAACACCGTCATTGATCCGATCGTCGTGGACTACAACGGCACTCCCGGCTGGAAAACCATAGACGTGCGCGATAAAAATCTCCGCAGCGACGGCTACGACCGTATCGTGATACAGCACTGGCTGAAACCGGGCGGGCCCCGCATCTCCGTGGACAGCGATGCGCAAACCACGCCGTACTGGTCCTTCCTCATGAATCCCACCGAAACCAACAGTCTCGGTGGTCCCGGCCGCTACTACCTCTCCACCAACGATTACATGGTCCGCATTCTTGTCCGCTATGATTATCCTGACGGCCAAGGCTCACTGCCTCCGCCCGCCCCCACGTTCACGAATGTGGCTGTCGCGGCCGGACTCGTGACGTCGGGCCTCCCTGTCAAATCCGCCATCGCGTCGGTTACCGACTGGGATACGGACGGCTGGGACGACATTTCCATCGGTGGGAATTACTTCCGGAACAAAGGCGATGGCACTTTCGAGAATGTCACCTCCGCTCTGGCCATAGGCGGAGGCTACGCCATGTGGGGCGATTACGACAGCGACGGCCTCCCCGACGCCTACGTCCTCAACGGCGGTGATAATGATAAACTGTTCCGAAACACCGGAACAGGGCGCTTCGAAGACGTCACCGCCGCGAGCGGACTGAGCAACCCCGCTCCCACCGTATCGGCCGTGTGGCTCGACTACAACGGCGACGGTCATCTGGATCTCTTCCTTGCAAATGGACGCCGAGAAAGCGGCGGCACCGAAACCTATTTCCAGGACCGCCTCTGGAAAAATAACGGCGACGGCACCTTCACGAACGTCACCGCCGCGAGCGGCATAGCGGCCGCGGAGCCCGCTCCCTATCTCGACACCTGGGGCGCCACCGCCTGCGACTACAACAACGACGGGTTAACCGATATTTTCGTGGCCACCTATCGCCTCGCGGCGGATATGCTTTTTCGCAACAACGGCGACGGCACCTTCACCGAGGTCGGTGCGCAAACCGGCGCGCGCGGCGTACCCACCGCTTCTCCCCAGTATTTCGGCCATGGCATGGGTTGCGACTTCGGCGACTTCGACAACGACGGCTGGAGCGATCTCGCCGTGGGCAACCTCGGACACCCGGATTGGCGCGGGGCCGTCTCCAATCCCTCGCTCATATTCCATAACAACATGGGCGTGAGCTTCACCAACATGCAGCGTGATATGGGATTGAAGTTTTTCGAGATGAACAGCGGCGTCGCCTGGGCGGACCTGGACAACGACGGCTGGCTCGATCTCTGGCAGTCGCAGTATTCCTATCAGGCCGCCGGCAGCAACGGCGAACCGACCCGCTACTCCCGTGTCTATTTCAATGAAGGGCCGCCCAGCTACCGCCTCCGCGACAGGACCTGGCACACCGGCGCCCTGATTCACGGCGCCTGGACGGTATCGCGCCTGGACTATGACAACGATGGCGATATCGATTTGCTCGTCGCCAGTCCGCACGACGGCGTCGCGCTGTTCCGCAACGATTTCCCACGCGGCGGCGGCTACATCACCGTGACTCTGCAGGGCAATCCTGCCGAAGGCGTACCGCAATCCGCATTCGGCACGCGCGTCGTGGCCTATGTCGGCGGAAAGACCATCACACGAACGCTTTCGACCTCCAGCGCCGGTTCGCGGGCCGCCACGCACAGCACGCGCCTGCATTTCGGGCTCGGCTCCGCCTCAATCGTGGACAGTCTCGTCCTGCATTACCCCAACGGACACACACGCACCGTTCCCTCGTTGGCGGCCAACCGCCGTTATATAATCCCCTACAGCGGCGACATAAGCGTCAGTGTGCAAAGCATCCCGACAGCGACAGAATGGAGTATCGGATACGCATCGCTTTCGGCCGGTGTGCTTGACTTCACGGTGCAGACGGCTTCGGCGTTGCCTGCGAGCGAGGTGGAACTGTACGATATGCTTGGCAGACGAACGTTCAGCATCGGCATGCACTCTCTCGAGCCGGGCCGCCACACGCTGCATCTCCCTGTCCGCCCCGCGAGCGGTACGTATTTGCTTGTGCTTCGCAATGCCCTGGGTACTCGCAGCAGCAAGTTGCACCTATTCCGCTGAGCGTGATCTCTAGTGCCGTACTCCGCTCCATTTCGCGGATGACATGTGGTCTTGAAAATAATGAAAACAAACTCCGTCACACTGAGTCCGGTAACCATCGCTACACGCCGGTTTCTTTCGAGTGTGACATTTGAGGCAATGTTAAAAGATATCGTCACGCTGAGCGAAGCACCGCGGCAAAAATCGAGTTCGGAGAAAAATGTTAATACGGTGCGGAGTCGAAGCGCACACGTCCGTCCTCCACGGTGTTCACAGGTCCAGATTCCAGACATGTCAAGAACAGCGGAGTGCCCGTAGCAGGATGCGTGATGGATGTACGGACGTTCACGGGCACGGAGTCGAAGGGGCAGCGTCCGGTCTTCAACAGGTTCGGCAAGTAAAGACTACTCGATGTCATCAACAGGAGCCACCGCGGCAAGCTCGATAGGCAATGATGAAATGTTGCTCGGTGGTTCCGCTACTGCGGAAAAGCATGATTCGCTTCGAAACGCACAATGAGACTCGGCTTTTCATGATGTCAAAAGAACTGCAGTGATGACACATCCCACTCGCGTCTGTTAATACCCTGCGAACAACCATTGCATTAACCCGCCATGCCTTGCTGTGTCGGGAATGACCGGTAATATTTCTTGCCAGTTATGCCTAAAACCGGTATATTCCATTACCAGTTAGCACGGGGTTATGACAGAATACACAATGAGAGAGTGTTTGCATGATTGACCTGCTCAAGGAAATAATTCTTGATTTTCAGGAACTTGACCCGGCAACGGGGATTCCCCGGCGCATCGCGGTTACTCCGGTGCCCGGTAAAGCAACCGTATGCATCGGTGTGCGCCGCGGCGGTAAATCAACACTGATGTCGCAATTCATGATGAGGTTGCGCGACTCGGGTGTATCCCGGGAGAACATTCTCTACCTGAATTTCTTTGATGATCGCCTGCACTGGCTGCGACATCACCAGCCAGGAGTGATTTCCGAGACCTATTTCTCGCTCTACCCGGAGAAAAAACATGTCGAAACAGTGTATTGTTTTTTCGACGAAATCCAGGTCGTGCCGGGCTGGGAGTCCTTCGTTGACCGCTTGATACGCATGGAAAAATGCGAGGTATACATCACCGGATCTTCGGCTCACATGCTTTCACGGGAGATCGCAACACAGATGCGTGGAAGAGCGCTCTCATGGGAACTCTTCCCGTTCTCATTCCGGGAATTTCTCGATTACAAGCGCATCGCGAGCGAGGGTCAACTCTCGACAAAGAAGCGCCTGACTGTACAAAAAGCATTCGAGGAGTATTGGGAGACCGGTGGTTTTCCCGAGGTTGCGGGCATCAATCCTGCGCTGCGGATAAAGATCCATCAGGAATACTTCAATGCGATGCTTTTCCGTGACCTCGTCGAGCGTCATGACATCTCGCATCCCAAGGCGGTCGCGGATCTCGCACATTGGCTGGTGGACAATGCGGCCGCGCTCTATTCCATAAACAAGCTGACCGGCTATCTGAAATCCTTGGGTCATAAGGTTCCGAAATCCACTGTTTCGGATTATCTCGATTGGTTTGAAGATGCGTACGTCCTGTTTACTGTGCGGATCTTTGACGCATCGCTGGCCCGGGCCAATACGAATCCGAAAAAGATCTATTGCATCGATCACGCTCTGGTGTCCTCCGTAAGTTCCGGTATTCTCGTCAACTCCGGCCATCTGCTTGAGAACCTTGTATTTACTGCACTGCGCCGGATAACGCCGGACATTTTCTATTACAAAACCCGGACCGGTCGCGAGGTCGATTTCATCTTCGGGCGAAGAGCTACGTCGCACAGGCTTGTTCAGGTTTGTGAATCTCTCGCCGCTCAGCAAGCCCGCAAGAGAGAAATAACAGCTCTCGCCGAAGCCATGAAAGAACTGAAGCTGTCTCACGGTACCATTGTAACGCGCAATGAGGAAGAGCGGATACAGGTCGATTCCGGAACGATAGACGTGCTGCCCGCCTGGCGGTTTTTGTTGAGTCTCCCTGACAGCGCCTGACCTGCGCAGCCCGAATCATCGCGAATCCGCGTACCCCCGTTTTTTGCATCTCTCCGCGTCTCATCTTTTACTATCTTACGAAGTTATGCGAATTCTCAAGATCTCAGCAACACTCGAAGTGGCACGATAATGAAACAACTGCTGTACTGTCTGTTTTTCCTCGCCTTCACCGCTCCGGCCGGGGCGCAATTTCTCGAGCAGATCACCGTCAAGGAGCCGCTGTCGCTGGTACAATCCCGCGCACACAGCGATTTCGCTCCCGACGCGGTGCTTACGCACGCCATGTTCTACGGCGTGGAGTATCAGGGCATTCGTCTGGAAATGGATGTGACGAACGGCAAAGCCAGTGGCTGGGTGTACCGCTACTATTCCCCCGCACAGAATGCCTCGGCGTGGTTCGTCGGCGTGAAAGTCACCATACTCGGATATCAGGCCATCAAGTTCGATCTCGATACGCTCAGCAACAACGTGCCGGTGGACCTGGGCAGCACGCCGCTCAGCGACTCCTGGGTGGATTCGGACGCGGCCTTGCAGGGCTCGAAAGATGGCGGTGCGGAGACCTTCCTGCAGCAGCACCCCGACACGCGCATGCTGCTCGCATTGATCATGAACAATCCCGTGCAGAACGGCTACGTACCGATGGGACAGTACTGGCTGTTGCGCTACGGAGCGAGCACCGATACCCTTACCTGCCTGGTGCATGCCGAAACCGCCCTGCCCTTTCGCTGCCTGAGCGGCAACGCCCCGCTCATCACCTCGCTGCCGCACACCGTCGCCCGCGTAGGCGAACCCTATCAGTACATCGTCACGGCGTGGGGCACACCGAGTCCGACCTACGCGCTCACGACTTCTCCCGCCGGGATGACCTTACATCCGACCAGCGGTGTCATTACATGGACGCCCGCTACAGGACAGGAAGGTCCGCAGAACGTCACGGTCACGGCGGTGAATCCCTCCGGCAGCGATGCGCAATCCTACACCATCGCGGTGCAGGGCTCGGCCACCGGACCGCGTATTACCTCCACGCCGGTAACCGAAGCGATTGCGGGCAAGCCCTATACCTATCAGCTCGCCTCGTCGGCCAGCCCTCCTCCGCAATATGCGCTTGTGGAATCTCCGCAGGGTATGATCATCGATGCGGTGCGCGGCACGGTGTACTGGTCTCCCACGCGCGCGTATGCCGGTGCGCACAACGTACGCATCAAGGCGAGCAACAGCGGCGGCGACACCGAACAGGCCTACGTCCTCGAAGTGTACAAGGCGCCCATCATTTCGGCGGTCTCGAACAAGATCACGGGCCCAAATCTCCCGTTCTGGTATTCCCTCGAAGTGGATGCGCGTCCGCAGCCCGTTTTCAAATTGAATGCGGCTCCCGCCGGCATGGAAATCGACACCGCCTGGGGCTTCATCACCTGGACCCCGACGGATACGCAGCTCGGCACGCACGTTGTGTTGATTCAGGCGACAAACCGCGCGGGCATGCATCAGCAGAGTTTCGAGATTGTGGTGGACGCCACGGTGTCCGTCCCTGATCTGTCCCAACCGCAATCATGGAAAGTCGCCTCTGTGTGGCCGTCTCCCGCACGCGAGAGCGCCAACATCTCCGTCTCGACGCGCAGCGCAGGACTGCTCCGCGTTGAGCTGTTCGACGCGCTCGGACGGGTAGCCTCAGCCATGACGCGGGACGTACAGTCCGGAAGCACCTTGCTTTCGCTTCCCACCGCAGATCTGACGAACGGCCACTACCTGCTGCGCCTCAGCCTCAACGGCGAAATGGCCTCGAGGAGACTTGTCATCGCGAAATAACAGCTTGGCTGCCGCCGCGGCTCCAGACGATATTAGAATTGAATGCATACGACAACCGCTCCGGGATATTTCCGGAGCGGTTTTGCATAGATCGATTCCAGGCGCTGTAATCTGTAGTACTGGCCGTTTCAGGCAGGTTTCATAGATATCATGCAGACTGGTGGCCGATTACGTCGCGTATTCGCTGTTCACTTTGTCCCATGCATACCGAATCAGAAATGCGTCATTGCTGTGCCGCACGGAAAAGGACTGCGAAAAGCCCCAACCCTGTCCCCATACTCCCTATTTGCTGTGCTCGGCTTTGTGCAGGAGCAGACGAAAACGGAGAGGATGAGGAATATTCTCAGCAAAGTAGTCCGCAAAAGGGAGGTGAAATCGTCGTGAAACCGCTTGGGACACTCGGGATCGCCAGTAGTTCCTTGTGGCCACTCAGCAGAGCATTCGGATTCCGGCTTGCAAGCAACTCATTGCAGACGGAAGTGAATGGAATCCCCATTACATATAACGTTCTTGTACCGATGTCCCCGTACAATGCTGTACTCCACCCGGCCGCCCTGACCTGCCAGGCATACCCTTCGTGTGGTGGTCGCGGGACTTACTCCCGGCTGCGCGCATCCTCGACGAAACGGCAGACCGACGCGATCACCGCTTGCCGCTCCTCCAGATGCGGCACATGCCCGCAATCCTTCAGCCAGAGTATCTCGTGCTTGCCGTGAACATGCTCCGCTATAGCATCCACCTGTGCGCGGCTGCCATAGGCGTCGCGTTCGCCCTGGATAATCAACACCGGACAGGTGATGAGCCGAAGATCGTCCAGCATATTCCATTTTTTCATGCCGGGCTGCAACCAGGTGCCGGCCCAGGCGGAAAAGACGGCGTCCGTCTTGTCCCCGTGATAGCGTGTGAGCTTGGCGCGGAGATCCGTTTCAGTATATAACCGCTGTGCGTCGCGTATGCCGTCGAGCGTAATGTCCTCGATGATCACATGCGCGGCCATGGACACCACTCCCACCGCTGCCTCCGGAAAGCTGGACGCAAATTTCAATGCTATCGTGGCGCCGTCGCTATGTCCCAGCAGCAGCGGCCGCCTGATATTCAATGCGGAAAGGAGCGCGGGCAGTACGACCTCGGCCTCCTCTTGATAGAAATGCAGGTCCCGGGGCTTGTGCATCGGCGAGGATTGCCCGTGCCCTATCCGATCATATACAACACCGTCGCAGCCTGTCGCCTGGCATAATTCTTTGGGAAAACTTTTCCATTGCCCGACGCTCCCGAGCGCCTCGTGCAGAAACAGCAGTGTGGGAGACTGCTCCCTCGTCTCCGGAGATCTGTGCAGCAGCAGCTTCACATAGATGGAATCACCGTTCACTTCTATGTGCATCGCGCGTTCGAGTATACTGTCGCCTGCGTGCGGGTTGCGTGTCATGGCTGAGCTCATGGCTGCGCCGGCATGCCCATTGCTTCCCATTCCTCGCGCGCCGGGCCGTAGATGCCGGGTACACGCAGTCCGGCTTGCCGCATGAGTACGGTGAGCTGTGCACGGTGATGAATTTGATGCACGAGTAGTACGGAAAGCGTTTTCGCATTGCTCCACATCTCGCCGTACATGTCATGCTCCGTCGCGAGGGTTTCGTCCGTCCAGGTTTGCAGCAATTGCTCACGCAGCGAAGTCGCCGCAGTCGCGTACACCTGCGCTATCACGGCCGCGCTATCCGGCGCCGCATCGTGCTCGCCAACTCCTTCTATGCCGAGTCCGACGCGTTTCGTCATCTCCGGCAACGATGTAACGATATGCCACGCCAGCATCCTGATGTCGCGTCCTTCGGGCGAGACCCTTTGCGCCAGCGATGCGTCGGTCAGTGCGTTGAACATGCCCAGTGTCGCATCCGCTTCGTACTTCCAGTCCCGCAAAAATTCATTGATGGTGTGATACATGGTCCGTCCTGTAGAATCGGTGAATCATATCTTGTAATTTACGGGGATTGGGTGGGATACGGAAATCGCTCTGATGGAGGGGAGGGGAGGGGAACGGTAAAAAGTAAAGGGTGAAGAGTAAAGAGCGGTAAAGTAACGAGTAAAGAGTAAAGGGTGAAGAGTAAAGAGCGGTAAATTGTATATCGGTGAAAGTGCCAATAATAACGTGCTCATCATATCAGACACCGACCCCGCTATATAACCTTTCACCTCTTCACCTTTTACCCCTTCACCCTTTCACCCTTTCACGATCTACCCCCTTCACTCTTCACTCTTTACTTCACCAATCGCAACAGCGGCGTCCACCGAAAAGACGAACGCCGCTGTCATGGCTGTGTTTGCCGGGAGAAAGATTTGCGTCAGTTGCCTATACTCGCAACGCGGCCGATGAAGAGAATGGCACCGGTATTCACCTCGTGGATGACGAAGATGAAAGGCCTGTCCGCACGCAGTGTGGGTGGTACGGATACAACGCCGACGCCGACGGATGTCGCAGCGGCAGCTTCCGTCCCCTCTTCGTCCACCGCGATAAAGGTTTTCTGGCGAACACTGCTGATATACAATCCTCCCTCCGGATTGATTCTGGTAAATTCGGCGACGCCGGGCTGGAAGGCCCTCGGCATGCCCATGGCCTCAAGTGTGGTGTTGAGATTGTGGTCATCCTCGAGCGTGAAACGCGGGATTTGCACTTCTACGTCTGTTTCCACCATGTTTTCAAGAATGCCGGTGGCGAATTCGGCCTCACCGAGACTGCTCTCCAGCATGCGGAGAGTTTCCACGTTTTTCGGCACGAGAACCGCCATGCGGTAGCGGTCCCAGCCGTAGGGAAGATCGGCAACGGTGTACAGCATCGTCTCGAGGTATCGGACTTTCGCCTTGCGCGCCATCATGGGCACGGTTTTCTTCACGCCGCGAATGTCGGTGAATTCCGCGTCGCGCGTGTTTTTCGCGTCGAATTTGTGCTTCCACTGTCCTTTGAAATACACGGCGTTGATCAGGTACATCACCATTTCCGGCGATATGGGCGGATCGATGATGGACGGAATTTTTCCGCCGGTGTGTGTTTTCACCCAGTCGTTGATGATGCCCGCCGCATCGGCGCGATCGAAATCCAGGTTGCGGGCCTCCGCGTCGAAACTGGTCTTCAGCGTGGAGATAAAGTCCGGCAGCACGGAAAAACCCTGCCGCGTCCACACCGAGTTCGCTATCGTCGTGGTCACACGGGGATCCATGGATTTGAGCACGTCCATGAGTCCGCGGTATCCCGTGTTGATGTCGCCCTGCGCCAGGGTGCCGTGCCGGAGGGCGTCACGCATTTGCGACCAGGTTTCGCCGTCGGCGCCGTTCATCGTCATTCCCAGCGCCAGCGAGGCGCTGAGAGGCGAGAGGACGATATTCGCGTCGGGTTTCGCATTCGCGACAGTGGCATACAGGCCCCAGCCGAAGGCAGAGGTGGAGCGCGAAATCTGTCGCTCGCCGGCCGTGAGTTGTCGAATCGGAGTGGGCTCGTCGGGCTGTGTCGCCTGCTCCGAGCACGCGGGGAAAAGCATTGCTATCAGAAGCGCGGGTAGAAGTCGCATCGTCATTCTCCTGTCAGAAACCGAGGGCTACGCCAAACGAGTAATTCAGTTTCGCGCTGTAGTAGGAGGTCTGTTCCACGGAGTATCGAAGCATGCCGCCTTCGATGCCCACGTTGAACATGGAGAAATTCGAGGGATACATTTCGACGCCGATGCGCACTTTGCCGAGCGGGCCCTGCTTCGTGGCGCCGACGAACGTGCGCATGTACGGATAGATCATGCCGAACATTCCGTACTCGGGCAGCGACAGCTTCCAGACTGCGCCGAATACATCGAGCATGCGACGCTCCTGGAATTCCGCCATGGTTGCTGTTTCCGCAGGTACGCCGACCTGCAGGACATTCGGGTCATCCGTCGGGAAGCGACGGACGGGGATCATCCGGGAAAATTCCTGTCCGAAGTCTTCCCGCCCGTATTCGAAACCGAAGGCGTGATGCTCGGTGGCCTTGTACACCGCGCTGAGCGCCATGTTCTCGAACACCTTATGCGAACTGTGCTGTAGGTCCACATCCGGATATGATTTGCCGTATTGCTTACGGATTTCAAATACCATGTTCGAAAGCAGCGACGCTCCGGCAACCGGTCGGAAGAAATGCCAAGGCTCGATGATGCCGGTCTGTGTCATGCTAATTGGCTCCGGTGCCGGCGTACGCAGGATGATATCGTCGGCAGTACGGCGCAGGACCACCGGCAAGGCGACAAACGTTGAAGCGGCCGGCCCCGGATACGCAAGTGCATCCGGCTGTGGCATGGCAACTGCCGCTCCGGATTGCCCGCTGCTCACAGGCTGCGTGCGCAACGACGCCATGGGAGGAAGAGAGGGCGTAGAGGAAATGCCTGCCGTTGCCCTTGCAGCGTCCTGTGGCGGGGATGTCGCTCCGGTTACATCCGTATTCTCAATCCGCGGCTGCCGCGGGTCCGCGTTCTCGCGCGGTTCGTACGCCTCGGATTGGCGTGTTCCCTGTGTGTATGACTCAACGGTTTCGACCCCAATCCCGCCGCCCGGTACTGCCGGGGTCTCGATTGCGGCACGCTGATCATTGTATGTGAACAATAGGGCTGTGATGCCGGCCGCGGCGACTGCGGTGGCCACGTATCCGCGATATTGCGACAACCAGGTACCGAGGCCGAGGATGGCAGCGGCGGAGCGTTTCAGCCAGGAAGACGAGGCGGCGGGAACGGTTTGCGGGGTGGAAAGACCGAGATCAACGAACAACTTTTCCTTGACATGCGCCGGCGTGGTAATGGATGCCGCGTCTTCCTGAATCATGGAATGCAGCCGCATGTGCTCCAGGAATTGCCTTCGCAGTTCGGGATCGGCCGCCATGTCGCTGAACAGCGCATCCTCAAGCGACTCGTCCAGTCCCTCGTCGAAAAAGCCGTGTAATAATTCCTCGTGACGCATGGGTCGTCTGCTTTCTGTACTACTTGCTACTTGTTGAGGTCGCTGATGTACGGAGAAAGAATACTCCGCACCTGATCCTTTGCGCGCATCACACGGATTTTCAGGGATGCGACAGAATCGCCTGTGATTTCGGAAATTTCCTTGTACGAAAGCCCTTCATAAAATCGCATGATGAATGCCTCTCGATAGGTGTCGTCCAGCAGGTCCAGAGCCGAACGGATGAGATTCATCAATTCGTTGCGCTCATACAGCGGGACCTGCTCGGCAATTTGCTGCTCGTCGTCAAAGGGCGACCATTGTACCACATTTCTTCGCGTGTTCAGGAAAATGTTTCTGGCGCTGGTGAGCAGATACGCAAGGATGTTCAGAATCTGCTCGTCCGTCTGCGTGTGCTTGTAGAAGCGTGTAAACGTTTCCTGAAAAATGTCCGCCGCACTGTCGGGATCGCCTGTCATGCGCAGGCAAAAGGTGTACACTCTGCGTTCATACCGGGAAAACAGCTCTCGAAACGCTGCGTCCTTCTCCTTGCCGTTCAACTTGAACGCCGCGAAGAGCTCTGTGTCGGTATGTCTGCTGAAATCCGCGGACATGGATCGCGTTGTTGGTCTTCCGGTTATTGTCCGGTGCGAAGCTGCGCGAATCCGTCTATATAGACACTGTCGCGCAGAGTCGGTTACAAATTAGCACGTTTAGCCGCCATTCAACAGCGTTGCAATCCCGGTCAAAAATATCTGCACTGACCGGGGATCGAGTATGACCGTGAGCAGCAGGCCCGAAAGTGCTCCGTACAGATGCACGTCGTGACCGACATTTCCCCACTGTCGCTTATTGCCCATAATGCTGACAAGCACAAACAGCACCGCAAATACGGGCCACGGCAAGGGAATCGGCAGAAGAAAGATCATGACTTTCGCGCCCGGAAAATAGAGCATCCCGCTGAAAAACAGGGCGGAAACGGCGCCGGAAGCGCCCAGGGCGCTGTAATGCGGATTATCCCGCTGTTTCCGTGTCGGGAGTATGGCGGCCGCCGCGACGCTCGCCAGGTAGAGCACGGCCAGTCGCGCGCTTCCCATCACGCTCTCCAGCGCAAAGCTTACGGAATACAACGCGATCATGTTGAATGCCAGATGAATGATATCAGCATGTATGAAACCGTAGCTGAAGAGGCGGTAGTACTCGCGTCTGCGGACAATATCCCATGGATACAGCAGTGCCGCGGCGCGAAACCGTTCCGAACGAAAGGCAAGAACGCTGGCCGCGATAGTGGCTGCCAGCAGTATCCAGGAAACAGGGAAGGCGGTAAATCCGGGATCGGCCATGCGGTCTTCCGTCTTGTGTCGTGTTCAGTGTAAAGGTAACTTTTCTGTCGGTCATCTTCTCAACACGGAATGCCGTCGTTCCGGTTCACACACCGCATTCTGCAGTACGAAAGGTCCTTCGCATGGATACGTTGTCGCAACTGAAAAAAACCTTTGTCTGGAATACCCTGGCCAACAAGCGCGTACTCGCCGCAATCGAAGAAGCTGCAGCGGATGCGGCTGTGGTGACCTTGCTCTCGCACGCACTCATGGCCGAGTACATCTGGTTCCTGCGCATCGAGGGCTTCGACACCACCACGCGTGAGGTGTGGCCGGCGTTGAGTCCGGCCGAATGCCGTGAACGCTGCGGCGAAAATGACGCCATCATCAGCGCGTATCTCACCAGTGCATCGGAGGCGGAACTGGCGCGGGACGTTTCATACAAGAACAGCCGGGGAGACGCGTTCACGACCTCCGTTGCCGATATCCTGACCCACGTCACGCATCACTCCGCCTATCACAGGGCGCAGATCAACCGGCGACTGCGCGAGTGCGGCGCGAAACCTGCGGTGGTGGACTTCATCTCCTTCGCACGCGGCGAATGGCCTGAAACCGGCGTGCAGGGCTGAGTATTCCACGAACAGCGGCTGACGGTGTCATGGTAGCGGCCTCGCACTGCTTCGCCGGACTGCCGGATCACGGTGTACCTTCGAAGGCTTTGTCACCGAGGCAGTGGAACAGCTTTCTGGCCAGTTCGTCGTTGCGCTGAATACCACCGAAACGCTCCGCACCCGGTCCGTAAGCGAGCACGGGGACAAGTCCGCCGCTGTGTTCCTTGTGCAGCCATTGGCCTTGCATGTCCGATCCATCGGGATTCGTACCCATGACTCCGAGTCCGCCGGTTTCATGATCGGCGGTCACAACGATGAGTGTGTTACCGTCCTTCGCGGCGAAATCCAGCGCAATTCTGACCGCGTTGTCGAAATCGAGCAGTTCGTCACGTGTCCGTGCAAAATCGTTGTCGTGGCAGGCCCAATCAATTTGCGATCCTTCGAGCATGAGCACGAAGCCGTGTTCCTTTTTCGACAACAATCGCAGCGCTTCGCCAAGCATTTCGGCAGACGTCGGCTTCCGCCCCGGAGCCGGAGCAGTGCCGTCGTTCGCCGTGAGCCAGATGGCCTTGTCGCTGCCGTCGGCAGGCGGATTCTGTGTAACGGACACAGTGTATCCTTTATTCTGCATTTCGGATAAAAGATTACGGCCATCGGTGCGCTTGCCACCCTGCCCTTCAGGCAAAAACCATTGACGTCCGCCTCCAAAAATGACGTCTGCACCGGACGCTGCCATCTGTTCCGCGATGTCGAATTCCAGTTTCCTTGAGGACACATGCGCCAGGAAGGATGCCGGCGTGGCATGCGTCACCGAGCTGGTTGCTATAACGCCCACCGCCTTCCCGAGGTCACGGGCAAATTCCAGGAGGGTCTGTGCGGGCTTTCCGTCGGATCGCAGTCCTACCGACGCGTTGTTGGTGCGATAACCGGTGCTCAACGCCGTTCCTCCGGCCGCCGATTCCGTGACAAAATGTGTCGCGGACTGTGTCGCGCTCAATCCCGCCACGGGAAATTCGAGAACCGCCGCACCGGGCTTCGCCAGCACCAGAGCACTCAACTGCCCTGTACCCATGCCGTCGCCGATCATGAAGATGATGTTTCCGGGCTGCTCTCGCTGTGCGGTGACAATTGCAAGCGGAAGGAGCAGCAAGTGAACAATATGAATGACTCGATATCTGCCTCTCATTCGAAAATCTCCATGACATCATTGCTTAATCGCATCGGTACGCTTACACATCGCTCTCGTTCTGACGGACAATCGCGCAGCCCGGAGCGGGACGCTCGCTCACCAGCAGAGGGCGTCCGTCGAGCAGTGTGTCCAGGGCCAGCGAGAGGCTGGGATGCGTCATGTGCGCGCCCAGCTTTTCATCGTCAATCTGTCCGTGATAACGCAGCTTCCATGCGGCATCGAAGACGAACACCTCGGGTGTAACCGCAGCGCCGAGCGCATCCGCCGCCGCTCCGTGTTCGTCGCGATACACCGGCAACGGGTACTTTCTCCGGGTGATATACCGCTGCATGCCATCGATGTTTTCGTTCGCACTGGAATGGATGGCGGCGAAGGCCACGCCCCTGCCCTCATACTGCGTGCGCAGTGTTTTGAGACGATCGATATATCCGTCGGAGCAGGGACACAGGTAGGAGCAAAACACCAGCACCGTGAAGCGCTGTCCCGCGAGTTCGTGCAGCATGACGGGAGTGCGTGCAAGCGAGAGGAGCGCGAGGTCTTCCACGACGATTCCGTGCAAAGCGGATGGCGAGGAAACGGAATCGTCCTCGCACACCATAGGCGTTTCCGTACCCGGCGTCCCTTCGGGCACGGAGAACCACGAAAATGCGACGATAAGCACAGCCGCCAGAACAAGCAGTGCGAGCAGAGAAAAAAGCAGTTTCCGGGTCATTTCACGTACCGCGCCTCGTCCATGACACCGATGCTCCCTCCACGATACCATGTCGCGCACAGAATCCGGCAATCACCTCAATCACGTACTGCGCGGGTGCGGAGGAGGGGATGGATTCTTCGGAAAACGGCACGGTGTTGCGTCTGATCGTGACGATGCGCAGTGCAGAATTAACGTACAAAATATCCAGAGGAAGCGGTGTGTTTGCCATCCAGAAAGACCGGTATTCTTCATTCGGAAAAAGGAACAGCATGCCCTGGCGCTCGCCCATGCGCGTACGGCCCATGAGTCCCTGTGTGCGTGCTTCCTCGCTTTCGGCGATCTCTACGGAGATTTCCACGAGATTTTGACCGGATGCATCCGTGAAACGCAGTGCAGCGTCATCGCGAAACACGATCTCGCCTGCTGGTGCTTTCCGCTCCGCCATCGCCTCGCGGGCTTCCTCGCCCGGTTTTGGGAGGATAAACTGCGAGACGACGAGGAAAATCACGGCGAGAAAGAGGAGGATGCCTCCGATAACGATCAGCGGTGCGTACCGTCCGACTGCACCGCGGTTATTTGTGTGAGTTTTGCTTACTTTTTTCATACCCAACATCGTTCTCAATCGGCTGAAAGTCAAAAATAGTCATTTTCCCTGAAGAAGACGATACGGATACTCACGAAAGCGCCTGAGGGGCATGACAGACAGCATTGCGGCAGCGGCAAGTGCTCAGAAATGTACCGGCATCCTCGCATCGAACACAGCACCCCCAATTCGCTGCTCCTCGCTCCCGGCTGCTACGCGATGAACAGGCCCTTCCATGGAATGTTGAGGTAGTATTGCATGCACCAGTTCATTTCATCGGCAGCTTGCGGTGATTTCCGCGGCGGAAAGTCACATGAAGGCCCGTCGGACCAGAAAACGGTGTTGTGACAGACGCCGAAACGGAATGAAAATAATCTGCTTCTCCCTCTGATAATTGCCCTGAAAAATGTAACTTTCCCTACTCGGAAGCGGTCATTCAACCACGGTGATTTTTGCGGTTTTTCACCGGATTCCCAACAATTGCCGAGCTTAGACATCGATTGATTGATGACGGAACACGACAGGCGCTCGCGCTTCGATGCAATTTACGCCCAGTACGACCGGCGTGTTCTGGCCTATTGCGTGTACGTGCTGGGCGACAGAGACAAAGCGAACGACGTGTTTCAGGATGTGTTCATCAAGACGTACACGATGCTGCACACCATACGTGAGGAAGACAAAACCGCCAACTGGCTTTTTCGCATTGCGCGCAACGAATGTCTCAACGCGATGAAATCGAGACAACGTGACGACAGACGCAACATTGCGATAGACGACGATTTCGAAATCGCCCAGCCGCAGCCGCTTTCGATGGACGATATCGATCAGACACAGCACCTGAATTGGGCCCTGGCACAGCTCTCTCCCGAGCACCGCGACGCCCTTCTGCTCGCCGAGTTCGAAGGCTTTTCCCTGAAGGAAATTGCCGAGATGACGGGAGCGACCGTTTCCAACGTAAAAGTGCGCATTCATCGCGCGAAACTCAGAATGCAGAAACTCCTCGAACCGATATTGCACAACAATGAATGAACGCATCCACGAACTGATCATCGGCTACCTGCACGGAGGCAACACCCCCGAACAGGACAAAGAGCTGTTTGATGCATGCAGCATGCATCCCGAGACCGCAGAACATCTGCGCATGCAGATCATGCTTTCGCTCAAACTCCGCGGCCTGAGGGAACAGACACAGGTTCCCGCCGATCTGAGAAACGACCTGCTGCTCCGCGTGAACGAACTGCAGGCCGGACGGGAAGCCGCGATGCCGCCAGCTCCCGTTGCGAGCCTCGCTCCCCGCCGCTTCGGCTGGGCACACATGTTCGGCAGCGCTCTGGCAGCGGGTGCCGCCGTCTGGATGCTCTTCTTCTTCGTGACCGAGAGCGATATCCCCGTATCGAACGCGGGCATCATCGATACGCTGCGCGTTGTGGAACGAGACACGGTCGTGCAAACCCGTGATATTGTGCGTCCGGTGTACATCACACGCACCGCGGAGCAGGCACGTCCCGACGATGCGGCGGCGGAAGACATGCCTGCGCTCACCGACAGACCGGTCGCTCCGGACGCCGTCACACCCGACATCCCGTCCGTACTCGAAGATGTGAGTTACGCGGAGGTGCAGCCGTTGCGCGAGCTGCAGCGCCAGGCAAAGGTGAGCCAGTATCTCCAACAGTACAACGCCATGCTGGCCTCGGTAGAGTCGGTTCAGCTCACTTCACGGGACAGAGTCTCACAGTAAAGCAAGATGACGAGAGCTTCCCGATATACGGCGCTGACAATTCTGCTGCTCACGGCCATGAATCTGCATTCGTTGAAATCGCAGGACATAAGCCGCTACAGTGTTTCGGACGGCGGCGAGCTCTTCAAACGCGAAGTGCAGCAGGCCTTGCGCACTGCTGCCGGGAATCCCGCGCTGCCGCGGCTGGATTGTGCCGTCGAGTATCTGCGCCGCGATACCGGGAATGAAATCGTCTACCGACGCGGACCGATCGAGCTGCACCTCTCGGGCATTCCGACAAAGGAAAGCGGAACGGTCTCATCAGGTGGCGCACCAGCGTCCGCGGAGCAGGCACCGCCAAATTTCCTTGGGGGCATGCTGCTCGATCTGCCGCGGGCGGGAGAAACAACGGAGGATCTTGCCCTGAATCCTGACGGCCATCGCTACATGCTCCGTGTCGCGATTGTCCCGGAGAGCTACGCGGCCTCCGTCCTGCGCGCGCGCGTCATTCTGGAGCGCGCAGTAGTCATCGAACGCGGAGACAGTGTGCGGGTCATCAACAGCGAAGTGTTTTCGCGTCCCGTCGAACTGGAAGGCAATCTCCCGCTCAAATTCGATCTCCCCCCCTGGGATGCCCTCGCGTCGGACGGCCGACCCTTGCTGCCGACGGCGCTGTCCGAGGCCGTACTGCTCACACTCGAAACACCGCGACATTTCGCTCTCGCGCCGAATTTTCCGGAGCCGTTCAACGGCCGCACACTCATCAGTTACGCGGTGCCTACTCAAAGTTATGTCCGGCTGGCCATACGCTTACAGGGGGAGGAGCAGGTACTCGACGAAGGACAGCGCGAAGCTGGGGTATACGATGTCGCATGGAACAGCGGAAATATTCCCGACGGGAACTACACCGCCGTACTCGAAGCACAAAACGCGAACGGTGCCGCACTGTACCGCGACGAACGTCCGATGACGAAGAGCGCCTCCGTTCCCGATATGGCGCAGAGACCATCCACAGTATCCAGTGTACCATCGGTCACCGCTGCCCTCTACCCGCAGGAGTACAAACTGTTTTCCGCAGGCATTGAGAGCGGTCTCTCGTATCAATTCCCCGCGGATCAGGCGAAAGGTTTCCGCAACATGTTCACGCACATGGCCTTCCGTGCCGGGATGCGTGTGACACGCTGGATGGAAGTCGGCATCGTCGCCGGACAGGATGCGTTTCACGAGTATCCGGCGAATAATGTCGATATCGAGAAGATCTCCGATTTCGGTGGTGTCGTGGCCTGGACGTACGGCTACGCAGGCCCCTATGTGCGCCTCCTGGCGTCGTCAGGCGCACTCATGCCTTTCGTACAGGCATCCGCCGTCTGGAGCGATGCCGCCGCCGGAGCCGAAGTCACCGCCGGCTTGCGCGCTGCGCTGCTGCCGCAGATCGAGGCGTATATCGGTCCGAGTCTCTTCTCGCATTTCCGCAGCGAAGTCAGCACGAAAGTCGGATTGCACTATGGCATGACGGTCCGTTTCTGATGCCGCGCACACTCCACCATATCGCCGCAATGCTCATCGGGTTGTTCCTGCTTGCTTCGTGCGACTTCCCGGCCGATCCCCCATTGAAAACGCTGGACGGTACCATCACGCCGCCTGTGGCGGACACCGTGCGCACGCTGCTGCGGCTGACCGGCGAGGAGAGATGGACCTATCTCGTGGATCCGCGCAACCGACCGTTGAGCACTCCGCGCACCGTCTCTCCGCGCAAACTCGAAAAAGATGGTTTCGAATTTTATTATCTGCCGTACTTCTATATCAGCGGCGGCCCCCTCCCGAACGTGTTCGCGTTCCCGTCGCTTCTGCGCAACGACACGCTGGGTCTGGCGTTTTATCAACCTCTCATCGCCGAGGATACCACGCGCCTTTCCCGCCAGCCGAAGTTCATGTTCCGCCTTCCCTATCCCGCGAGAAAGGGGAGCACGTCCCACGGTGGTGATTATCGCGTCGTGTGCACGCACACAGACACCATGATGACCATTCTTTCGAGCGGGATACAGATTCCCACTCACCGCTACGAGGTTTGGCGAGGCAGCTTCCCCTCACATGTATTCTACGTCATCCCCGGCGTCGCGCTGCTGCGTATTGTGGTGGAGGATATGACCTACCACACCGTCGGCTGGTCGCTCTGAACTTCGCCTCCTGTGGCATGAGGATCAGTGCGAGGGATGTCGTACGACCTCCGCTTCCCCCCCCTCGGATTCCACAGCTCGCCGAATTTCTCCATATTGGAGCATGAATGAACGTCGTGGAATAGCGTTATTGTGCACGACACGGGCGCTGGGAGGGATAGAACTCAATGTGCTTCGCATCGCTTCCTGGCTCCGTGCACGTGGACATTCCTGTACCGTGTACGGAATAGAGAATGCACCGCTGGTCGAACACGCGTCCGCGGCCGGCATTCCCGTGCAAGCGCTGGAGCCGGTGAGGAGGTACGGCGCATTCGGCGCTGCACGGCGCCTCGCCGCACAGTTGCGCGATCGAAATGAGCGCATACTGTTTCTGAACGCACCCCGCGACCTCAATCTCGGTGTACTGACGAAACGCTTCAGCCGACCTCCCCTACGCCTCATCCAGTTTCAGCATATGCAGTTCGGTACAGACAAACGCGATCCGTTCCACTCCTGGGAATACCGGCATCTCGACGCTTGGATCGCTCCGCTTCCCTGGCTTGCCGGACAAGTCGGCACACGAACAACCTTTCCACGTGACCGCATCCATGTACTGCCCTTCGGGATTGACATCGAGCGCTTCATGCGGAAACCGTCTCAAAACTCTGCACGCCGCCAGCTACAGCTTCCGGAACGGGTTTTTCTCTGCGGCACCGTCGGACGATTTGATCACGGGAAGGGCCAGGAATATCTCCTGCATACCGTCGCATCCCTCAAAGCATCGGGTTGGGATGTCCATGCCCTGCTTGTCGGCGAGGATACACGCGGTGAGGAGCAGGCGTATGGGGCGTACCTGCGCAAACTTTGCTCTGATTTGAATATCGTTGACCGTGTGCATTTCCGACCTTTCCTCGACGCGGTCGAAACAGCTTATGCGGCAATGGATCTCTTCGCTCTGACCTCCATATCCGAGACCTATGGGATGGTCACTATCGAGGCGATGGCATCGGGACTTCCGATCATTGCGACGGACTCGGCAGGGACTCCCGACATCATCGAGAATGAAAAGACCGGCTTGCTGATACCCGTGCGCGACGTCGGAGCCCTTTCCGACGCGATTCAGCGACTGCTGCGCAACAGAGACGACGCGTTCCGGCTGGGTGCGGCCGCAAGCGCGGAAGCTGCACGACGTTTCTCGCATCATACCTACTGCGCGGGGATCGAAGCCGTCCTCGACGGATTGTGAACCCGGCAGCGGAATTTCGTGTTTTGCTACTTTCCTCCTCTATCACTTTCACAGGTTTTTACGATGTTCAAACACGTTTCATACATTTTGTCCGCAGTGCTCCTGCTGACCGTTGCCTGCTCGAAGCAACAGGGTGGTGACGCGGAGCAACAGACGGATGCGACGGCGCAAACAGCGGACGCTCCGGCCCAACGCGACATCTCCACGGCCACCCTTGTCCAGCTCGATCCTGAAATCCAGAAGTACGACGATGCAGTCACCGCAGCAAAAAAGGCCTTTGACGCCGGACAGAGCGCCGAAAGCAAGGCGGCGCTCGTTAAGGCGTACACGGATTTCGGTGACTACATGCAGTACGAAAGCCCCGTTTCTCCCCGACAGGGCAAATATCACCGTGCGCTGGTCGAGTATCGTCACGCGCTTGTGCTGGATCCGGGAAGCAACAAGCTCATAGGTGAAATAACGCAGATCGAGGACATCTATAGAAGCATGGGACGCCCCGTCCCCGGCGACGAGAGTCTCTGACAACAATCCTCTTTCCCTGTCCCCCGACGCCCGCATATTGAGGACACGTCTCGTCGTGTCCTCTTTCTTTATAAGAATGTACATGATGCAGAGGCATGTTGCGGTCGAGCTCGAAGCGCCGGCGCAGGTCTGTTTCAGGGGGAAGGGAGCAATCGCTCATACACCTCGAGCGTCCCATGCAGCATGGCCTGCATGCTGAAGTGCTCCCGGACGAATACACGCGCCTGTGCACCCATGGTTCTCATGGTGTCGGGATGCTCGAGGGCGTAGAGCATCCGGTCCGCGAGCGAGTGCGCGTCGCCCGGAGTGAAGAGCAATCCTGTTTCGCCCGGTCGGACGAGTTCACGCAACTGTGGCAGGTCCGACGCAATCACAGGCACTGCGGCAGCGAATGCCTCGAGTATGGCATAGGGCAAGGCATCGAGTGCGTCGGAGGGAAACAGCAACGCCATAGGGTTTCCGATCTCTGTCCAGGGATTGTCAACATACCCGTGGAACCGCGTCGCATCAGGTCGAGACAGCAGGTCAGCTTTCGCCCGCAGTTCGTCCTGCAATGTGCCGCCTCCGTAGTACCCGATACTACAGCGGACGGTGTCGGGGAAATACGTCAGCGCGTCGAGCGGAAGCCCCGGCAGTTTCTGCGGCTCCATCCTCCCCACAAATACGAATTCTGTATCTGTTATTGCATGAGGCCGCTGTCCTTCCGCCAATGGAACACCATAGGGTACGACACGCACGTTTCCCTTTCTGTACAGGCGCGCGTTGCGCAGAAAGGAGGAGCGAATGGACTCCGAAGGCGCGATGACGGTGTCGGGGTACCAGGGCAGGAAAGAAAGATCAGCGAAGTCGTTATGGACGGTATACACGCGTCTGATGTTCTCATCGCGTGCAGCCGCCGCACCGAGCATGGTGGCGAAGCGGCTGTGCATGTGGAGTATATCGATACGCTCGGTGATCAGAAAGCGACGGAGCGCGGTGATGGTGCGTACCGCTCCGTACGGCGACTTCCTGCGACCATCCTGCGAGTACAACGGCAATACGAGGACGTCGTCGCGCGCGCGCAGCGTGTGACCGTCCGGCACCCAGGTCGCTATCCACGATGTGACGTCCTGTTGCGCAAGGCCCTCGGCCAGGTCTATGACATGTCTGAGTACGCCGCCGGCATCCAATCTGTTGATGAGGTGCAGAACCCGCATTGCCCGCTCATCTCGGAAGGAAGAGCCGGACACTCCGCGGCGGACAGGACAGCCGGATACTGCCATCCGCCTGCGGATGCAGGATTTCCCCATCCGGCCAGGCCGTCAGACCGTGCGCGCTGTGGAGTGTCACAGCGCTCGCGGCATGGTGCCGGTTGACGAAAGCATACGCCGAGGTGGCGTTCATGGTCCGCTGGAGAATGATTTCATTGCGCATCGTATCGATGTATGCGACGCGACTATTGCCTTTTCGCAGAACGGGTGTGCGCTCGCGCAAAAGGGTCAGCATCCGAACATGGCGCCAGGTATCCGTAGCGGGGTCGAAGGAGTCGCCCGCGGCATTCCTCCCTTTCCAGCCCGTGGAAAACATGCTTTCACGATTTTCGTAATCCGCTTCTCCGCCGAGGAAGTTCTGCTCGGTGCCGTAGTACAGCACAGGTATGCCTTCGGCGAAATAGAGGAGCGACAACGCCTGATGCAGCAGGGCTCTATCGCCACGCGCTATGTGAAGAAAGCGCGGCATGTCGTGGTTGTCGATAAACGTGGGCAGAAACGGCCGGGTGTCTGGATGATACAGCGCGAGGTTGGCGATGCTTCCGGCGATGACGTTCACAGAGGCGTCTCGTACAAGCACGTCGCGCACTGCCTCGGCAAAGCTGAAATTGAGCACCGCATCGAAGCCCGGACGGCCGAGCGAATCCGGCCGGGTAAACGGCGCGCAGATTTCGTCCTCGCCGGAAAACACCTCTCCGAAGATAAAGAAATCGCTTTTCCCGAGCTGCAGGGCACGCACACGCAAGGCCTCAAGAAACGCGTACCAGAAAGGCATATCCACATGCTTCACCGTGTCTACACGATAACCGTCGCAGCCGGTCTGCTCCATCCACCACGTCCATATCCTCACCATGATATCGAGCACGCGCGCATCCTCCGTGCGCAAGTCATCCAGACCACCGGGGAGTTCTCCGAGCACCTGCCAGGGATCGGCCCAGGCCTTCGCTTCGCCGAAATTATGGTACAGCGAGAGGTCCTGCAGCTCCTCGGGCAGCGGGAGCAGGGTGCTGTCGCGCCAGACCAGTTGGTAGCCGGCATCATTCCATTCCCACTCCCCCCCCACCGGTTCGGACAGAGGACCGGTATGATTGCACACGATATCGAGGTACACGCGTATGCCCAGAGCGTGTGACTTGCGAATGAGACGGCGCAGGTCCGCCATCGTCCCGAGCCGGGGATCCACGGTCAGAAAGTCCTGTATCCAATATCCGTGAAACGCACCGGGTACGTTCTTCTGCACAGGGGCTATCCAGATCGCATTCACACCCAGGGAGCGCAGATAGCCGAGGCGTCGCTCGATACCTTTCAGATCGCCACCCTGCACCGCCAGAGGATTGGATGCATCGGAGAGTCCGTTGCGATTATTGTTGGCGGGTTCCGCGTCATCGAAGCGGTCGGGCATTATCATGTACATGAACACATCGGTGCGCTCCGGCAGCGATGGCACGGCCTGTCGGAAGGACGACAGGACGAGCAGGGAGAGCACGAAGGTCAGTAGCAGAAGGCCAATGGAAATGATGCGGGATTTCACATGTTTCGGTGTTGCAATGAAAAGAACATGTATGGTATGAAATTTCCGGTGAAGGTCCAACCCGTGTTTCGCAGAGTACGACAAACCATTGCATGCAGTGTTACGTATGGAAGTCGTGTTTGCGGAGGGATGTGAAACAGAGAATGCATTCTGCAATTCTCGCGGGGGTTTCGTACTATGTGCTGTACAAAACCGGATCTGCCGTGATACCACACCTGTCCTTTCGAACGCGCCTTCTCCTTGTGGGCATGACCATTACCGCAGCCGCCCTTGTCGCCTTTGTCTATGTGGAGGTGACGCAAAGCCGCGACGAATTGCTTGCCCACGCCACCGCCGAGGCGGAAACCCTTGTCGAGACGCTCAATCTCGGAAGCGCGATGAACCTTCTGACAACGCGGGAGATGGAGACGTTCCTGCTCGACCGGCTCGTGGTCGCCGCCCGACTTGTGGATCATATCGGGGAACACATGCGACTCGACGAATCCGCGTTGACCGAGGAACTTCGCAACTCCGACCTCGACCTCATACTCGTGCTGACACCTGAAGGTCGTATTGTTTCCGGTGCCTCATCGAACGGGATACATCCGGCCGGCAGCGAAAATGCGATACACCTCGTCGCGAAGCCGGTACTCGAGGAAGAGTACCAGTGGTACGCCGCGCCCGCGGTTTCCCTGCCGGTGCTGAATGACACGTTGTTCTTGCTGGCGGCATCACGACAGCGAGGGGGAGCCATCGTCGTCGGGGTTCGGTCGTCGTTTCTGCTCGACCTGAGAAAACGGTTGGGTATCGGACGCCTCGTGCGCGATATCGGCGACAATCCCGATATCGCCTACGTCGTTCTTCAGGACGTCGATGGCATTGTTACAGCAAGTGCCGGGATTGACACGCTCAGCGCCATCGTGGATGATCCCTTTCTCCTCTCGGCACTGTCGGGCTCAAAAACAGCGACCAGGATTACCGATACAGACGACGGCGTGGTGCTGGAAGTGGTGCGACCGTTGCACATCCCTGAACGCGAACCCATGCTGTCGAGAGTCGGCGTTTCTCTCGCACGCGTACGCGACATTCAGCAACGCTCGATGCGGCGCGTCATCATGCTTGCGGGAGGTCTCTTTCTTTGCATCGTGCTCGTGGCGGTGTTTCTGAGCACCCGGGCGAGGCTCTCTCTGCTGCATGACGAACACCGACGCATGCGCGGTTCGACGGACGTGATACTGGACAACATAGCCGACGCCGTCGTCGCCGTTGATCCGGGAGGCAGGGTGACGGGAATCAACCGGGCGGCGATGGAGATTTCGTCCGCCCGGGGCAGCACAGACGAGTCCCTGCCCTACGACTCCGCGTTCCCGGGAGATCTCCTGTTGCTCAACGAGACCGCGAACGCGGGTCCGATCGCGTATCGTGAACAAACCATTCGGACGGAACAAGGATCACGGATATACGCAATCAGAACATCCGTTGTCCTCGATGCCCAGGGGCGACCGGACGTCCGCATCGCCGTGGCCAGGGATCTGACGGAGCACCGGAGAGCTGTCGAGCAACTGCAGCGCAAGGATAAGGTCACCGCCATGGGCGAACTCGCCGGCGGCATCGCGCATGAAATCCGCAATCCGCTCAATGCCATTGGTATCATCGCGCAGCGATTTCAGCAGGAGTTCGTGCCATCACAGGATGTTGACGAATACCGCGGACTGGCCGCTACCATGCGCACCGAGGTGGAGCGGGTGAACGCGATCATTACCCAGTTCCTGGCATTTGCCCGCCCCCCGAGACCCGTATTCAGCGTGGTGGACCTTGAGCAACTCGTCGATCAGACAATTCAGACGGTGCGCAGTCAGGCGCGCGCGGTCAATATCGATGTACTCTTCATTTCGGAAGCACGGACGATGATTCTGGGCGACGCAGACAGGCTTCAGCAGGCGTTGTTGAACATCCTCCAGAATGCCATCGAAGCCATCGGTACCGATGGACGGATCAAATGTGTTCTGTGCAGAGCGGATTCGCACGCCGTACTGAGCGTCGCCGACACCGGGCCGGGAATTCCTGAACACATCAAAGAACGCATGTTCAATCTCTATTTCACGACAAAGCCGGAAGGCAGCGGACTCGGCCTCGGGATGGTACAGCAAATCGTCAGCGAGCATGGAGGCGAGCTGCACGTCCTGAGCGAGCCGGGCGTTGGCGCGACCTTCGTTTTGCGGTTTTCTCTTGCCGGCGGCAATCCGGCATGATGCTTGCTGCATCACACAGATAACAGCCAGGACCAGATTCCATGAGCACCATCGTAATACTGATTGTCGACGACGAGGAAGCGCAGCGCTCTTCCATCGCGGGTTTTTTACTCAAGAAAGGATACTCCGTACATCAGGCCGCATCGGGTACGCAGGCGGTGGATATCGCCGCTTCCACGCATCTCGATCTCGTACTCACCGATTTCCGCATGCCGGACATGACTGGCGGAGATGTGCTGCACAGAATCCGTGAGATCAATCCGGATATTCCGGTGGTCGTCGTCACGGCGTATGGCTCGATAGAGAGCGCTGTCGGTCTGATGCGGCAGGGAGCATTCGACTATATCCAGAAGCCCGTCGATCTGGATGAATTGCTGCTGGTGATCGAGCGCGCGCACGAGCGATCCCATCTTATATCGGAAAATCGGCAACTCCGCGAACAGCTTGCGGGAAAAGCGTCTTTCGCCAATATCGTATCGCAAAGCGCGGAAATGGAAACCGTTCTCAATACCGCCGCCAGGGTGGCGGAAAGTAAGGCTTCCGTGCTCATTCGCGGTGAAAGCGGCACCGGGAAAGAACTCATCGCGCGGACCATCCATCTGGCAAGTGACCGGAGAGACATGCCGTTTGTGGTCATCAACTGCGCCGCGATACCTGAAACACTGTTCGAAAGCGAGCTTTTCGGTCACGAGAAGGGTGCGTACACCGGAGCCGAGCGCCAGCGCATCGGTAAATTCGAGCAAGCGGACGGTGGGACCCTCTTTATTGATGAAGCCGGGGATATTCCGCCGGCCATTCAGGTGAAGCTGTTGAGGGCATTGCAGTTCGGTGAAATCCAGCGTCTGGGGAGTAACGATACTCTGCACGTCGATACCCGTATCATCGCCGCCACCAACAGGCCGCTGGAAGACCTTATACGCGACGGCTCCTTCCGCGAAGACCTGTATTACCGCCTCAATGTCGTGACGATCACCCTCCCTCCCCTGCGCCAACGGAAAGCAGATATCGGATCGCTGACGCAAGCATTCGTGCGCACATTCGCGGAACAGAACGGGAAGCGCGTCAGCGGTGTTTCGCGGGAAGCAATGGATATGCTGCTCCGTTATGACTATCCGGGCAACATCCGGGAACTCGAAAATATTATTCAGCGCGCTGTCGTGCTCGCGCGCGAGGAGATTATCACAACAGGCGATCTGCCGCCGAACGTGCAACTCGCCATGAAAACCTCGGGTCCGCTTGCGATGGGCGACGTTGCCCTGGGTGATCTCAACGATGCCGTCGAGAGGCTGGAGGACGCGATGATTGAAAAAGCATTGCAGGAGAGCGGCGGGAATCAGGTTCGCGCGGCAGCGTTGCTCAACATCTCCGAGCGTACTCTCAGGTACAAACTCTCCAGAAGAAAAAACGAGTGACGTTTCGACATTTTCTGACTGCACAACGGACCGTTCGACAATTTTTGCCGACTCCGAGAGATCCGGCAGCAGAAAGCGAGTACGCAAAGGCAAAGTACATTTTGGCACGGTAGTTGTATTTATTCCGGCAACACCTTACTCACTCTGAGGACAATCATGAAAACCATCTTTCAAATCAGTGCCATCGCGATCGTGTTGCTCGCGTTCGCATTCAACTCCAGCGCGGTAGCCCAGAGCAACCCGAAAGCCAACAAAGGCAGCAACACGACACAGGTCGGACCGAAATTCATTGATGAAGACGGCGACGGCGTGTGCGACAACAAGGGAACAAACACGGGACGCCAGTACCGCAACGGTGGCAAGGGTCAGGGCCAGGGTCAGGGCCAAGGCGAGTGCACCGGCGATCATCAGCGCCTCCGCCTGCGTGATGGATCCTGCGGCGATACACCGGCGAACCGCACCGGCGCAAAGCAGCGGAAAAACACAAATTCAGCAAAGTAAGACCAACGATTTGGGGCGGGAAACACCCGCCCCGCCTTCGTAGCGGAGCCGATCATGATACGCACCCTCTTCCTCACCATTCTTCTCCTCTCGGGCATGCACGTTTCCCGCACCTGCGCACAGGAAAAGCAGGCGACGAAGCCGAAGCAGCAACAGACAACTGTTGACGAGCGGGAGAAAGCAACCCAAACACAACAATTTGTCGACAGCGATGGCGACGGCATTGACGACCGCAAGAGCGGTGACGATGCCTCACAGACCGAGCCGACAAGACAGCACCGCAGGCAGCGTGCCCGCGATTGTTTCATCGACCGTGACGGTGACGGGATCCATGATTCCCGGGGCGCGGGAGTGGGAGCAACAACCGGTTCCGGCAAAGGAAAGCGCTGGGGTCGAAAATGAAAAAGTTCAGTGCGATTGTGGTCCTTCTGCTTGTGAGTTTCGCCGGCGCCCGAGCGCAATTCCTCGGTACCGTGTCGCTCGAGAGCGGCTATTCCGACAATATGTTCAGCAGCGCTTTACGCACACCGGCGGCATCGACCGACGCGACACTGATGCTCGGGGTTTTCCCGGAAGACGCCAACTGGGCAGTGAATTACACCGGCGCCCTGACAAGTTTCGCGCAATATCCTGACCGGTTGTTCTCGACACACAGTCTCGGCGGAAGCTTCGGTCTGCCGTATGGAGAGGACGGCAATAATAACCTTTCCCTCCTGGTCATGGGCGCACTGCGCACCGATAAACCTGAGTACGCGTTGTATGACTACCGCCAGGCGATGGCCTCGCTCAGTGCGAAGCATTACTTCCTGGACAACCTGTTCGGCCAGGCATCGCTGCAGACGAGGTACCGCTCGTATCCCAACTTCGGCGAACTCGGCTACCTCGAGAATGTCGCAGCAATAGGCAGCATGGTGTTTCTTGAATCGCGTACAAGCATCCGTATTCAAGCCGAAGCGGGCTTCAAGAATTATCAGAAGTCATCCGCTTCGTCGCAAAGCACAGCGCAGTTCACGGGCTCATCCGCGACGACATCGCTGACAAAGGGTGTGGCGGGAATCGAAGGCGGCGGACCCGGCAATGGCGGAGGCGGAAATGGAGGCGGCGGGAACGGCGGTGGCGGCACAGGCGGCGGCAGCGGTTGGGGAGGCGGCGGGAGCGGCGGTATCGGAATGGGACAGCATGGGCTCAATCCTGAGGTCTCCTATCTGATGTACGACGAGCCATCCACCAGCCAGGTGCGACTCTGGGTGAATATCGGTCAGGCCCTCGGTGAGCAAACCGGACTGAGCCTGCGTTTTCAGCAGCGCATCAATCTCACCGAACGCGGCCGCGCATTCGTAGGCGGCACTGTGGATTTGATCGGAGAAGAGGAATTATTCGACGACCCATACAGCTACGAAGGCAGCGAGGCCTCACTGACGCTCACCCAGATCCTGCCCTGGAGTATGCAGGCCAGAAGCGGCGGATTCTACTTTTCAAAGCAATACGCCTACGCGGCCTCGCTGGATGAGAACGGCACCGCAGGCCCGATGCGCCTCGATACGCGTTTCGGCGCATGGATCGAAATCAGCAAAGAAATCGGCGGCGACTGGCTGCTGTTCCAGGGCATGAAGCTCTCGCTGCAGTACACGTATCTGCGCAACCAGTCCAACAGCACCTGGTACGACTACAGCGGAAACAACATCGGTTTCGGGATTAGCACGGATTTCTGAGTACATGCCCGGCGCCTTCGATGTAGAACCTGAATCGCGGGAAATAATACTTGTTCGCGTTCCATCCGATCCTCAGAAAGTGCCTATCAGCGACGATAGACAACGAATCCTGATCGGCCCAACCATCCTCCCGCATGTACATTCCCCACAATGCCGACAGCGGAGGCGATCATTCGATCACCTCCGCTGAGCAACGATGACTGTGAGGTACACGTTGGTTCACCACACCACCACCGAGGAGCGCGCAACGGGTATACCCTCGGCATCTTGCGCTACGAGCAGATAGCGGCCGGCAGCGAGACCCGTGAGCGGTAGCGGGATAGTGCTCGCTCCATCGCCGCTGTGCTCGAGGCGCTGCGTACTGTACAGCCTTCCGTCCATGCCATACAGATGCAAAGTGTAGGAGCCCCGCTTGCCCATAAGCACGATTGATGCATTTTTCCCTGCCGGATTGGGGTAGGGAGTGATGGTGAGGAGCCGAGGCGATGCGTGCACCACTTCTTCCATCTCGTTTGTGTCGAAGTGGATTTTCCCGATGAACGAGGTCCCGCCACCGACATACTGCGTGCGCATGCCACCTGGACGGACAGGGATTTGCCGACCTGTATAGCCGGTGAAATACCACCCCAGCGGTGAGGGTATAATTTCGCTGATGCAATCAAGACCGCTCCCGTTCCAGAGATAGTGGACCTTGGTCGGCTGATATTGGGACAGATCAAATTCGACAAGAAGCATCATCATTGTGTTCCAGTCACCCTGCGGCGTTTTGAGAACGCCGAGAAGCGTATCCGAATTCGATGCCATACTTAATATTGCACGCTGATCATCTACTATTGCGACGTCAATTATTTCCTCTGCACCATGACCAACGATCAATCCTGAAAAGGGAATTTCATCCCTTGCCGCATCGTAAATAACATAGCTGGCCGAGTAAAATCCGAGCGTATCTTGTCCAATTGCCGGGTGTGTAAGGGGAAAACCTTCCGTACCGTTGGTCATACCGACGATGTGTATCTTTTCGCCTTGTTGACGCGTCGAATAAATGAAGTCATTGGTTATTCCGCCGACGTAGCTGCAATACTCGATTGCGCGGAACTGCTTATCCGTGCGGAGAATGAACATATCGGTGACGCCGCCGAAATCCTTTTGAAACGCGTTCCCGGTCACCTTTAAATCCCAGGACCAGGTATCACCGACAAATACGAAGGAATCGTTGGTTTCATACAGGCCCCTGAATGTCTCGTCCTGAAGCCCTCCAAAGAACACGACCTGCTCCAGCGAATCGTTTCTGAGAACAAACACGGCGGCATCTCCCAACCATGATGTAGGTTTGCGCGAAAACGTTTCCGGATTTATCGGGAGATCCGTTGAATTGGAAAATCCGGCAAGCATCAGACGGCCATCCGAAGTCACCATCGAGTACGCTCGGGCTTCGTCCCCATCGCCTCCAAGATAGCTGATGTAGGTAAATCGGAACGAAGCAACATCGAATCGGGCATACCAGAGATCCCATTCGCCATTTCTTTGTTTCTGCCTCGCATTTTCCGTCACAGGGAAATCCGTTGAGTTGGTATGCCCGGCAAATATCACGGCGCCGCCGGTCTCATCCCAGCAAGGTCTGTAGGGAAAACTATAGCCATTTCCCCCGAGGTAGCTCGCATACAGTATCCTGGACACGTCAAGATCGTACACGGCAATATACACACTCACTTTACTCGATAGTGCCATGCTTCCTTGGTAGGCATCCACCGTCACGGGCAAATCTCTCTCGGTTGTATAATACATGCAGATCAACCGTCCATGCGTACTGTCAACGAGTATACTTCCCAGAGCCACTTCATCATTATACGAAGCACTATCTCCGCTGAACAGCGTCAGAACCTCGATTCCCTTGATTTGCCCATGTAGGGAGCGAACTTCGAGGCCTACCATTAAAATGATAAGAACAGAACTCAGTCGCATATATTGAATGAGGGAATTTCCTGATCTCATAACCGTCTCCTGATGCTGTAATTACATGTCACCAGCACCCCGTTGGTGTGCACTGGAGATCCGCTGAGGCGGAAGGATTATCAAGCCGGGAATACTCTACAGACGAACTAAAAACAACAAGCATGCAAATCGATCTTTCCGCACATTGATCGCCAGAAATATCACGAACTACATTATTAATGTCAACACCCCCGAAAATATTTCCTTTCTGTACGATTTTCACGCACAACGACCACCTTCCCTGCACAGATCATGGGGATGAGTCGGGTAATGTAAAGAACGTGTCCACGACATCGAACGGGAAGCGAACTTTCAATCAGCCACGTTGACTCAATTTCCGGACTTCACGAGTACTGGCTCAGGCGAACATGCGCATCAGCGGCGATTTCTCTCACGGGGGTCCACGGTCGAGTAGAGCAGCTTCGCATTGGCGTCGTACACCTCGATCAGCATCGATTCCTTCGAGCAGGCGATACGCATGAAACCCATGGAGGCGGCGCAGAATTCGGTGCGCTCACCCGGCGCCGTCTTCCGATTGCTTGCTCCCCCGCCGCTGATCAGATAGCGTATACCGTGTACTTGCTTGATGACCTGCAAGTCGTGGTCGTGTCCGTTCACATACGCGTGGACACCGTGACGCTCCATCAGCGGGGATAAATGGCGCTTCATGGTTGCATTGTCCTTGTAATGCCCGTGCGAATACACCGGATGATGGCCCACGAGCAGCTTCCACTCCTCGTCCGAAGCCGCGAGAGCCGAGTCTATCCAGGCCAGATGCGCCTTGCGCTTTTCCGCTCCGGCGATGAGTTGCTGCGTGTCTATACCGATCACACGGACGCGCACATGCCCGTCCGCGGAGGCGAAGGCTGTGCTCCACGAGCGCCCCGGCATGCGCCAGCGGGTGACGGAACCGTCTGTGAGCGTGCGGCCGGAGTAGGCGACCTGCGCATCCGGATTTTTGCGATAGTCATGATTGCCCAGCACCGCCCAGAACGGCACGGGAAGGTCCGAAGCGGTAAAGACTTTCTCGAACGTGCGTTGCCATTGCGGATCGTTCACATCACTGACACCGGAAGGATAGAAATTGTCTCCGGTGCTCAACACCGCGGTCGCGCCGTGCTGTCGGTACACCGAGGTCATGGCCTTCGCGACACGCTTCGCGCCGACGCCGCCCGTTCCCCAGTCTCCGACGACAAGGAAGTCGACTGTCTGATTCGAAACCGGCGTCCCCTGCTGCGCGATGAGGAGAACAGGGAGACTCACGAACGCGAGAAGGACTGCGAGCACGATCCGGCGAGGGAGGAAGGAACTTTTCATGTGTATAATTGCCTTATTGATAGCAGACTTGTAAGCTATCAATGATCAACGAACCTATCAACACCGGAGAAATGACCAGATGAGCCGCATCGCAGTGATCGGTTCCGGATTCGGAGGCATGGCCGCGGCCCTGCGGCTCCGCGCCCAGGGGCATGAAGTAACCATTCTTGAAAAGCTCGACAAGCCCGGCGGCAGAGCGTACGTTTTCGAGCAGGACGGGTACAAATTCGACGCCGGCCCCACTGTGATTACCGCACCGTGGCTGATTCACGAACTGTTCGAGTTGTTCGGAAAAAACAGTCGCGACTACGTGGAAATCGTCCCGGTGCATCCTTTCTACCGCATCTATTTCCACGACGGCAGTTTTTTCGAGTACAACAACGAACCCGGCTTCATAGAGGAGAACATACGGAAATTCAATCCTTCCGATGTGGACGGCTATCGTGCGTTCATGAAAAGTACGAAACCCATATTCGAGAAGGGCTTCGTGGAGCTGGCGGACAAGCCGTTTCTCACTATCGGCAGTATGCTCAAGGTGCTGCCCGACCTGGTCAAGCTCGGCTCGCATCGGAGTGTGTATTCGTATGTGTCGAAGTTCATCAGCGATCCGCGTCTTCGCATGGTCTTCACGTTTCATCCCCTGCTGGTCGGCGGTAATCCGTTCCACACCACGTCGATCTATGCCATGATCCACTATCTCGAAAAGGAGTGGGGCGTGCACTATGCCATGGGTGGTACCGGACAGGTGATTCAGGCCTTTGCGAAGCTCTTCGCGGAACAGGGCGGGACGCTCCGTCTGAACACGGAAGTTGATCGCATCGAAGTGGCGAACAGACGGGCAACAGGAGTGCATCTCAAGAACGGCGAATTCGTCGAAGCCGACGCCGTGGTGTCGAATGCCGATGTGGCATACACCTATCTGCGTATGATAGACGGTGCACAGCGGAAAAAATACACCGACAAGAAAATCGCCGGCATGCGCTACTCCATGTCCTTGTTCGTGATCTATTTCGGAACGACCCGCCAGTATCCGGATATCGCGCATCACGACATCATCCTCAGTCATCGGTACAAGGAGCTGCTGGAGGATATTTTCACCAACAAAATTCTGGCGGACGATTTCTCCCTGTATCTCCACCGCCCCACCGCCACGGATTCCTCCATGGCGCCGGAGGGTTGTGACGCGTTCTATGTGCTCGCGCCCGTGCCGCACAACGCATCCGGCATAGACTGGACCGTGGAGGGACCCCGTTTCCGCGACCGCATCATGCGCTTCCTGGAGGAGCGTTTCCTGCCCGATCTCTCGAAGCATCTTGCGACAATACGCATCTTCACACCGGATGACTTTCAGCACCGGCTGAACAGCTATCTCGGTTCTGCATTCTCGGTGGAGCCCATACTGACACAGAGCGCCTGGTTCAGGCCGCACAACGTCAGCGAAGACGTGGACAATTTGTACTTCACCGGCGCGGGCACCCATCCGGGTGCGGGATTGCCGGGCGTGCTGTCGTCGGCCAAAATCGTGGAGCGTCTGGTTGCGGAGGCGCACGGCAGCTGATTCGGAGCAGGTATTTCCGTCTCCGGATAATGCTCCCGGAAAGGGGAATCGCCTTTCGCCGCCGTCCCTCCCCGGATGCGGTGACGCGCAGGGCGGGTATTGCGGGCACTATCCCATGATAGGCATGAAGGCAATGCATTTTACAATTCCGTGACACGTCTCCGTCACTGATTTCATAGATTCATACCTGATGATACAGCATGACGCTGTATCCGGGGTGCGACCCTGAGTCTGTCACGACGCACGAGTGACGCATCTCGAGTCACGCGGTGCGCGGCGGTGTGCGCGCTGCGTTCTCTCCCGCACGGGCCGACCAATCCGGCGCGTTTGAGTTCAGGCGTTGAGCCCTTCTGATACTCCGGACCAGTCCATCACACAATGCACGGAGATGCTACCATGAACGAAGCAACGGATACGAACGGTGACCATCGCTGGATGCTGTATGGCGCAAACGGATACACGGGGACGTTAATCGCGGAAGAAGCTGTCCGTCGCGGCGAGCGGCCTGTCCTGGCGGGCCGTAACGCAAAGGCGTTGGAAGACCTTGGCGCCCGCCTGGGTTGCGAAATCCGGGTATGCGGCCTCGGGGATGCAGCGCAGCTCGGAGATGCGCTGTCGGATATATCGCTGGTGTTGCATTGCGCGGGGCCGTTTACGCGAACGTGGGAGGCCATGGTGCATGCCTGTCTGAGCACCGGGACGCATTACATGGACATCAACGGCGAAATCCCGGTACTCGAAGCGCAGTACCCTTTACACGAGCAGGCGTGTGCGCGAGGCATCACCGTATTGCCCGGATCGGGCTTCGATGTGGTGCCCACGGACTGTCTCGCCGCTTCACTGCACAAGGACATGCCCGATGCGACACATTTGCGTCTTGCCTTCGCGGGAAAAATTCATCAAAGCCCCGGCACCTGGAAAGCCACGCTCGAGGCGATTCCCCGCGGCGGGATGATACGGAGGGACGGTGAGCTGCTGCACATTCCGCATGCGGACCGCATCGAACTCCTGCAATTCGATCATGGCAGTGAATGGTGCATGAGCATTCCCTGGGGCGACATCGCTTCGGCGTACAGAAGCACAGGCATACCCAACATCGAGGTATTCGGGGGCACGGGACGCGGCGCCGCGTATGTCATGCGTGCGATGCGTGGCGTGACCCACGTCATGCGGGGTGCGATGTTACGGGCGAGTGAAGCGGTGATTCACTCACTGGTGCGAGGGCCGAGCCTGCGGCAACGTCGCAACGGACGGTATCACATACTCGGGGAAGTTCGCAACGAGGCCGGTAATCGCATCAGAAAATGGATGATCACTCCCGAGGGGTACACGACCACTGTTCTTACCGCGCTGGCGCTGACCGAACGCATTCTCTCGGGCCAGGTTCCGCATGGGGTGCTTACACCATCGCAAGCGGCCGGGTGCGGGCTCTTGCGGGAGATCGAGGGATTTCGGCTCATCGACCCTCCCATGCGCGAGAACGGATAGTCCTGCGACTCCACCTCGAGTCTCTATGCTCACGGCAGAGCTTCTTCGAGTGGAAGAATACGGCGCACCATGCTATCGACCGCGTAGCGTTTTTCGTGGTCTCACGGTCTTGTTGGCATGTTCACGCAACGCAGCTTTGAACATGCGGTAATGCCGTTTCAGACGCTCCTCGTATTCATCAGTCAGCACGACATTGATAAACACATCCAGCAAGGCGACAGAGTATTCGCTTTGCTCGTTGTAGGGATCGAGGGACGCACCGCTGCTCTCCAGAGCCAGTGGCTTGTCGTGGAGTGTCTTCTCGTAGAACGCAGGCCCTCCCAGCCGTAACTGATTGTTGCCAGCACCTTTGGAAGCGTCAATCTGGAGGAAACGAAAAGCACCACGCGCCTGCAGTCACAGGCGGGATCGTCGCAGTACAGCTCCAGAAATCCGTACACGTCGCCCGGTAATACAAGATCGCCATGTACAAACACTGATCGCGTTTCAGAAAATCCGATTTTCGGGACGCGTTCGTGGAAGTATGTATACGGCATGATGATACCTTCGTGTGTTCACTGCGATGTAAGCAACAACGAAACCGGAAAAAATCATTTCCTGCCAACAAAAGCACACGAGATACAGCACCCGCCATTCATCAGGGATTCATCAGTGCCGCCGGGGCCGGAGTCACTCAGGAAGCACGTACGATGCGAATGCCGCTGCTCCCTGATAGCACCATCAATCGCGCTATGCTTCAGGAAGGCAGCTGACTGTCGCTATGTGCATGGTGTCAGCCGATACCCAGTGCGCCTTCCACACCGGAGCGAATCATCATCACCGCGATACCGGCCATGAACAGAGACGCAACCTTCGCGAACGCCTGCGATCCCGCCTCACCCATGATACGGATGATGAATTTGGAATTGAGCAGCACAAGGAGGACGATCAGCAGATTTGCGAGCAGCGCTCCGAGAGTCATGGGGATGCCCTGCGTGTCCACGAGAATCAGGATGGTGGTGAGCGCTGCGGGTCCCATCATCAGCGGTATACCGATGGGGACCACGCCGACCGTTGCTTTGGGTTTGCGCCGATCCTCCTGACTCTGCGATGTCGCCAGATCCTGTATGGAGAGGATAAGCAGCAGTACACCGCCACCGATGCGGAAATCGTGTGCGGTGATGCCCATGAATTCGAAGAGCGCGGTGCCCGTGAACAGAAAAACCACGGAGATGATCAGTGCCGTGAGTGCGGCGCTGTAAATGAGTTTGCGGAGTTCCTTGTCTGCCATCCCTTGCGTGAGGCCGAGGAAGAGCGGAACGAGACCCACCGTGTCCATGGCGACGAACAGCGGGATGAACGACTTTGCGAATGATTCGAGCATGATCTGTTGTAACGGATAACGGAGTGAAGCAGGCTTCATCCAGGTGAGGCCGGCGCTATGACGAGGAGTCGATCAGCCGGCTTGTATGAAACGATGTTGCGGTCTAGTCCACATTCCCCGCGGAATCGAAAATACGCTGCAAGAGCTCCTTTTTCCCCAGTCCCTTCAGACTTGACACGAGAAGGAGATCTCCCGTGTACCCGATCTCGCGCATGGCGTTCAGGAGCAGCCGTGTCTGTTTCGAGCGCTCGGATTGGTTCAGCTTGTCCACCTTGGTCAATACAATTTGTACGGGAAGCACCCGTTCGATGAACAAGCCGAGCACACTCGCGTCGGACGCCTGCAGCGGCAAACGTGAATCGATGAGTTGCAGGACCAGACCGAGAGGCCGCTGTTCCCCGAAATAGTTGGTAATCAACTTTCCCCACTCGGCTCTGCTGGTATGGGACGCCTTTGCATACCCATAGCCCGGCAGATCCACGAAGCGGAGGGTATCACCGATGCGGAAAAAATTGATCTGCCGCGTTTTGCCGGGCGTGGCACTCACTTTCGCGAGTCCCTTCAGACCGGTCAGCAGGTTCAACAGCGAGGATTTCCCGACATTGGACCTGCCGACGAACGCGAATTCCTTGCGATCCGGTGCGGGGAATTGCGACGGCGAGACGGCGCTGATTTCGAAAACTGCGTGCATGGGTGTGCCAAAAAAAACGCCGTGGCATTGCCACGGCGCTGCAATGGTTACGTGGCGGTCAGGCCTTGGGCTCCTCTTCGGAGGCTTCGGCTGCGGGGGTCTCTGTTTCCGGAGTTTCCGCGTTTGCGAGGTCGTCGGTTTGCGCGACAGCGGCGGCGTCTTCCACCTCTGCGACGGGTGCTTCCACCTCTTCTTGCGCGGCAGCGACAGGAGCGGCTGCAGCTTTTTCCTTGCGATCCTCAGCGGCTTTGCGACGCTGCAGTGCGGCCTTGGAGCGGGCGACGCGATCTTTGCGCTGTTTGGTGTCCTGCGCCTCGTTGTAATCCACGAGTTCGATCACCGCCATTTCCGCGCCGTCGCCGAGGCGATTGCCGAGTTTCAGCACACGGGTATATCCGCCCTGACGTTTGCCGACTTTTTCCGCGATTTCGGAAAAGAGCAGGTTGAGCGCTTCCTTGTCGCGAATGAATTTCGCGATGATGCGGCGTGAATGGATATCCACGGGTTCGCCGCTTTTTTCGCGCATATAGGCGTCACGGGCACGCGTGATGAGCGGTTCAACGATGCGGCGGGTTTCCTTCGCTTTCGCTGCCGTCGTCTGAATGCGTTTGTGTTTGATCAGCGCAACGGAGAGCGCCGAGAGGAGAGCCTTGCGATGACTCGCCGACCTTGAAAGTTTCCGTCCAACTTTTGCGTGTCTCATGATGATATTCTATTTCTTAGGTTACTCTTCTTCCTGGATCTCGCCAGCGTTCAGATATTTGTCGACGTCCATACCGAAATACAATCCGAACTCATCCACAATCGCGCCGAGTTCGGCGAGCGATTTACGTCCGAAATTGCGGAACTTGAGCATCTCCGCTTCGTCGCGACGGACGAGATCGGCGATGTTGCGAATGTTCGCGGCCTTCAGGCAATTGTGCGAGCGGACGGACAGTTCGAGGTCATCGACGGACGTGGTGAGAATCTTGCGAATGCGCATCACCTCGCCATCTTCCATGGAGAGCTCAATGTCCTCTTTCTTGCCGATATCGAAGCTGATGAACATTTCGATATGGTCAAGAAGAATTTTCGCGGCTTGCGACAGCGCGTTTTCGGGAGTGATGGAGCCGTCGGTTGTCACTTCGAGCGTCAGTTTGTCGTAGTCCGTGCTTCCGCCCACACGCGTATTTTCGACGAGGACTTTTACGTTCTTGATCGGCGTGAAGATCGAATCGATAGTGATCGTTCCGAGGGGTTGATCCGCCAGTTTATTTTCATCGGCGGGCACGTACCCTCTGCCGCGGCCGATGCGCAGTTCGATATCGAACGCAGCTTCCGGCCCGAGCGTGCAGATATACTGCTCGGGGTTCAACACCTGGAATTCGGGCGAGGCGGCCTGGATGTCGGCACCGGTAAACGTATGCGGCCCCTTGAGCGAAATCATGATGCTGGAGGCCTTGGGATTCACCGCCTTGAAGCGAATTTCCTTCAGGTTAAGCACCATCTCCGACACATCCTCGACAACCCCGTGAATGGTGGAGAACTCATGCATCACGCCGTCGATCTTGATCGCGGTGATGGCAATGCCGCTGAGCGAGGAGAGCAGAACGCGGCGAAAGGAGTTACCGATCGTGATGCCGTACCCCTTATCAAGCGGCTGAACAACGAACTTTCCGTAGGTTGCGGAATAGGTCGCCTCGTCAAGGACGATGCCCTCAGGCATTTGAATCATAGTCGTATTCATCTGTGAAAATGTTCTCCTGTTAAAGGGTTCTGTGTCTGGTCACGGTCTGACAGTCTGACATCGGGTACACGACACGCGGCGGGCAAGGCTGCCGGGTCAGTTCGATGCTGCGTCAGACTCTTCTGCGCTTCGGCGGCCGACACCCGTTGTGCGGGATCGGTGTGACGTCACGGATCGCCATAATTTCCAGACCGGCGGTCTGCAGCGACCTGATAGCGGCTTCCCGACCTGAGCCGGGCCCCTTCACAAACACTTCAACTTTGCGAAGACCGAGATCATATGCTTCCTTGGCGGCGCCTTCCGCCGAGACCTGTGCGGCGAACGGAGTGTTCTTGCGGGAACCCTTGAATCCGTTCTTGCCGGCGGAGGACCATGAGATGGTATTTCCGTACACGTCCGTCAGCGTCACGAGAACGTTATTGAACGTGGCCTTGATATAGGCACGGCCCGTGGTGTCGACCTGGATCTTCTTCTTCGTCTTCTTTACGGCTTTTGCCACAGCGACTCCTGTATAAAACTCTTGTGTGCGAGATTACTTCTTCGAAGGCGCCTTTTTCTTGCCGGCGACCGTTCTTCTGCGGCCCTTACGGGTGCGCGCGTTGGTTTTCGTCCGCTGGCCGCGTGCCGGCAGACCTTTTCTGTGGCGAAGACCACGGTAGCAGCCGATGTCCATCAGACGCTTGATGTTCATCTGCATTTCGCTGCGCACCGCACCTTCGACCTTCATACCGCTGATGATGTTGCGGATCGCGTTGATTTCGTCTTCAGTCAGATCCTCGATCTTCTTGTCGTGCGGTATTCCCGTTTCATCGAGAATACTTTTCGCGGTCGAACGCCCGATGCCGTAGATGTAGGTCAAGGCGATGACGGCATGTTTCGCTCTTGGTAAATCGACTCCAGCTATGCGTGCCAACTGTAACTCCTTGCAGCTCTTTGGTGAGTTCTGGATACCAACGGATTAACCCTGGCGTTGCTTGTGCTTGGGATTCGTACAAATGACCCGTACCACGCCTTTGCGGCGGATCACTTTGCACTTGTCACACATTTTCTTCACAGACGCACGGACTTTCATGATATCTCCGTAAAAAAACTATTTGTATCTATACGTAATTCTGCCTTTGGTCAGGTCGTACGGCGAGAGTTCCACCGTCACTTTGTCGCCCTGCAGGATGCGGATAAAATGCATGCGCATTTTTCCGGATACGTGGGCCAGCACTTCGTGCCCGTTTTCGAGGCGTACTCTGAACATCGCGTTCGGAAGGGTTTCCGTTATCACGCCGTCTACTGTAATGGAGCCCTGTTTAGCCATCGCGTCGTTCAAAGTGATTGGTGAGCAAAACCGGTCCTTCCTTAGAAATGTACACTGTATGTTCGAAGTGCGCGGATGCGGAGCCGTCCTTTGTCAGTACCGTCCATCCATTTTTTGCGATGCGTACCTTGAAGCTTCCGTAGTTGACCATCGGTTCGATCGCGAGCGTCATTCCAGCTTCCAGCCTGGGGCCGGTGCCGGCCTTTCCGAAATTCGGTACAGCCGGTTCTTCGTGCAGCCGCCGCCCGATTCCATGCCCGACGAGGTCTCGTACGACGGAAAAGCCGTTGGTTTCGACATGCTCCTGAATCGCTGCGGAAATATCGTACAGGTGGTTGCCGGGCACCGCCTTGTCTATTCCGAGGAACAGCGCTTCGCGGGTGACGTCCATCAGTCGCTGCCGTTCAGGATCCACGGTTCCGACGGGAAGCGTGATCGCTCCGTCGCCGAAAAATCCGTTTTTCTCCGCTCCGACATCTATCGAGATGATCTGTCCATTTTTCAGGGCCTGAGGTCCGGGGATACCGTGCACCACTTCGTCGTCGATAGAGACGCAGAGCGTCGCGGGAAATGGCGGAATGGTTTTGCTGCCGGAACTGTAGCCCTTGAATGCAGGGCGGGCGTTGCAGGAGCGAATGAAGTCTTCCGCCATGGTGTCAAGCTCGGATACCAGAGTACCTTCCTTGACGAGGGGCATGAGCAGGCGATGAACATCGGACACGATTGCGTTGCTTTCACGCATCAGCTCGATATCTGCCTCGGTTTTCCTTTCGATCATGCCCGGTTCAGTGTCCTAACCGCGTCCGATTCGTCCGCGGATTTTGCCGCTCTTCATGAAGCCGTCGTAATGACGCATGAGGAGGTGGCTTTCAATTTGCTGCAGCGTGTCGAGCGCAACGCCTACGATGATCAGCAGACTGGTACCGCCGAAGAACTGCGCGAATTCCGGCGTGACATTTAATTTCATCATGAAGGTCGGGAGCACGGCGATGATAGCGAGAAAAATCGAACCAGGAAGCGTGATCTTGGTCAAGATGTTCTCGATGTAATCGCGGGTGTGCGTTCCCGGACGAATGCCGGGAATAAAGCCGCCCTGACGTTTCATGTTGTCGGCTACGTCCTGCGGATTAAAGGAGATCGCCGTGTAGAAGTACGTGAAGAAGATGATCATGATGCCGTAAATCGTCGCGTAAAAGAACGAGTCGAAGCGGAACCAGACGGCAAGCGTCTGCATGAACTCGTTCTCCGGGAAGAACATCGTGATCGTTTCCGGCACAAACATAATTGATTGCGCGAAAATGATGGGCATGACGCCGGCGGTATTCACGCGCAGAGGAATGTACTGCGTCACGCCTCCGTAGACCTTGCGACCCACGACTCGTTTTGCATACTGCACGGGTATTCGCCGCGTCCCCTGGGTCACCATGACCACTGCTCCGGTGATGACCACCATGAGGCCAATAATGATGATGGTGATGATGATGTTCGTTCCTCCCGTGAACTCGCTTAGCAGCGATTGCGGAAGACGCGCAACAATACCGACAAAGATGATAAGGGAAATACCGTTCCCGATACCCCTCTCGGTGATTTGTTCACCGATCCACATCATGAGCATGGTCGCCGCGGCGATGATCAACATCGTCGTGAGCGCGAAGAAAAGCCCCTGTACCTCGGGCGGAACGACGGGCGCGCCACCGGGTGTCGTGAGGTTTTGCAAGCGCACACTCACGCCCCACCCCTGCAAGGCGGCGATGAAGATCGTCCCATAACGGGTGTACTGGTTGATTTTCTTCCGTCCTTCTTCGCCGCCTTCCTTCTGCAGCTTCTGGAAGTACGGCACTACCGCTCCGAGCAGCTGAAGAATAATCGAAGCTGTGATGTACGGCATGATGCCGAGCGAGAAGATCGCGGCGTTACTGAAGGCACCGCCGACGAAAAGGTCAAACAGTCCAAACAGACCGCCGGAGCCCGTCTGTGAACTGAGATAATCCGCCAGCAGGGACGCATTGACGCCCGGTAGCGTGACGTGTGAGCCGAAGCGCACAATCACGAGCATGACAAGGGTGAACAGGATCCGCTCCCGCAGCTCCTGGATCTTGAACATATTGCGAATACTTTCGCCGAACCCAGCCATTATATACCTGTGTGTTACGCTGAAACTGTGGTGACTGTACCGCCTGCCGCCTCAATTTTCTCCTTGGCGGTAGCGCTGAAGGCGTGTGCGGAGATTTCGAGCTTGCTGCTGATCTCGCCGTTGCCCAGGATCTTTACCAGAGAGCGGCGCTTGGACACGACACCCACGTTGTACAACACGTCCGGATTGATGATACCGTCGGTAACGACTCCGTTTTCAACGAGTTCCTGGAGACGCGACACATTGATTCCGAGGTATTCGACGCGGTTGTGATTCGTAAAACCGAATTTCGGCAGACGGCGCTGCAGCGGCATCTGTCCGCCTTCGAAGCCCAATTTGCGCTTGGCGCCCGAGCGGGACTGCGCACCTTTGTGTCCGCGTGTCGAGGTGCCGCCGTGACCGCTGCCCTGGCCGCGCCCGATGCGTTTGGGTTTCTTTCTCGAACCTTCCGCGGGTCGGAGATTTCCTAAATGATTCGTCATTGTATTATCCTGCTATCGTTTTCTCGTCCGTCTCAGCCTTCCACTTCCTCGACCGATACGAGGTGGGAGACCTTGCGAATCATACCCCTGATTTGCGGGGTATCCGTGTGGATGACAACATTATTCGGCCGACCGAGTCCGAGCGCTTCAATCGTGCGCTTCTGATTTTCGAGTCTGCCGATGACGCTGCGCGTCTGTGTAATTTTGAGCTTCGCCATTTTTCTTTCCACCCTTTACTTGCTGACCTGGGTCGTGAACACGTCCTTCACCGTCACGTTACGCCTGGCCGCAACCGAACGCGCATCGACGAGGCGTTCAAGCGCGTCCATCGTCGCTTTGACGACGTTATGCTGATTGGACGTACCGAGAGATTTCGTCAGCACGTCGAGGACGCCGGCGCTTTCGAGTACTGCGCGCACTCCCCCGCCTGCAATGAGACCGGTACCTTGCGATGCCGGTTTGAGAATGACCCTGCCTGCACCGTAGCGGCCGATGACCGGATGCGGGATGGTGCCTTTGATGATCGGGATGCGGATGACGCGTTTGCGCGCATCTTCCACACCCTTCGAAATCGCGTCGGTCACTTCATTTGCTTTGCCGAGACCGATGCCGACATGCCCGTTGCCGTCGCCTACCACGACGATGGCGTTGAAACTGAAGCGACGACCGCCTTTTACGACCTTCGCAACTCGTTTGATCTGGACGAGTCGCTCCTTCAGTTCGAGCTCGCTTGCTTTAACTACGGTAGCCAAGTATCACTCCTTAAAAATTCCGTCCAGATTACAATTGGAGACCTGCTTCACGAGCGCCGTCGGCAACCGCCTTGACGCGACCGTGATACAGGTATCCGTTGCGGTCGAACACCACATTGGTGATGTTCTTTGATTGTGCGAGCTTTGCGATTTCCTTTCCGACAAGCTGTGCGGCCGACACTTTCCCTTTCTGGTTTTTCAATTCCTCCACGACCGCTTCGGTCTTGGTGGAGACAGTGCCGAGGGAAACACCGCGAGAATCGTCAAAGAGCTGCGCGTACATATGCTTGAGGCTGCGGTACACGGTAAGCCGCGGGCGATCGGGGGTACCGACCACTTTCTTGCGAATGCGGATTTTGCGCTTTTCGCGTTCCGTGTACTTTTTCACTTTACGAATGGACATGATATTCTATGCTCCAGTATCGATACTTCTCAATTACGATTTCGCGGTTTTACCGGCCTTACGACGAATCTGCTCGCCGGCGTATTTGATGCCCTTGCCTTTGTACGGTTCGGGCGGGCGGATGGCGCGAATTTTCGCGGTCACCTGACCGACGAGCTGTTTGTCGATGCCTGTGACGGTCATCGCCGTATTCGACTCAACGGTAAACGTGATTCCCGCAGGCGGGATAAACGCGACCTGATGCGAATAGCCCATGGACATCAACAGCTTGGTCCCGAGCATTTCAAATTTGTAACCCACGCCGACCAATTCGAGCTTCCGGGTGTATCCGTCAACGACGCCGACAACCATATTCTGGATGTTCGCGCGCGTGGTGCCATGCAGCGACCGGTGGGTTTTCAGGTCGGAAGGACGCGTAACGGTAACCTGGCCATCTTCGATGGCGACGGTAACCTCGTTGGACACGGGGCGCTTCAGCTCACCTTTGGGGCCTTTGACCGTAACGATGCCATCCATGAGCGTCACGCTCACGCCGGAGGGAATCACAATGGGGTTTTTACCAACTCTAGACACGGTTCAACTCCTTCTCGATGATGCTTACCAGATTCTGCAAAGAACTTCCCCACCCACGTTTTCCGCTCGCGCCTGTGCGTCGGTCAACAGCCCTTTCGGGGTGGAGACGATGGTGATACCCAACCCGTTGAGCGTGCGGGGCACCTCGTGAGAGCCGGCGTATTTGCGCAGACCCGGAGAACTGATGCGCTCGAGACCTTCGATGACGGACTTCCCGCCCTTGTATTTCAGGTAAATGCGTATCGTGCCCTGCACGGTATCGTTGAGTATCGAGAAGCCGTTGATGTACCCCTGATGGTAGAGTATTTCCGTCAGCCCGACCTTCATGTTCGATGCGGGGATTTCGACCTGCTTGTGATTCGCGCGAATGCTGTTACGGATGCGCGTCAAAAAATCTGCGATTGGATCTGTCATGATGAATTCTATCGTTTATCCGTCGTGAATACTCTTACCAACTGGCCTTGCGGACGCCGGGGATCTTACCTTCGAGGGCGAGGTCGCGGAAACAGAGACGGCAGAGGCCGAAGCGGCGGTAGTACGCGCGGGCACGGCCGCATTGCTTGCAGCGATTATATGCCCTGACGGCGAATTTCTGCTTTTTATTGGACTTGACAATCAGAGACGTACGAGCCACGGTGTATCCTCTTCTTCGTTAATCGTTTATGCAACTTCTTTTTTCCGGAACGGAAGGCCGAACTGCTTGAGAAGGGCCATGGCTTCCTCGTCCGTTTTGGCGCTGGTCACGATCGTGATGTCCATACCGAACACACGAGCAATCTTGTCGACATCAATTTCAGGGAAAATGATCTGTTCCTTTACACCGATGCTGTAGTTTCCGCGGCCGTCAAAGGACTTGTCCGACACACCTTTAAAATCACGGATGCGGGGAATGGCGGTACTGATGAAGCGATCGAGAAATTCATACATGCGGGCGCGGCGGAGCGTGACACGCAAGCCGATTTGCATACCGGTACGAAGCTTGAAATTCGAGATGCTCAGTTTTGCCTTGGTGACGACGACCTTCTGTCCGGTGATCGTCTCAAGGTCGTCCGCGGCTTGTTCGATGAGCTTCGCGTCCTGAATCGCGTCTCCGAGACCCATGTTGATACAAATCTTCTCGATTTTCGGTACCTGCATGATGCTGGTGTAGGAGAACTGTTTCATCAGTTCGGGGACAATGGAGGTCTTATAGCGTTCGAACAGACGGACGCTTTCGACGGGATCGTCGCCGTACTCTTTCTGTTTTGCCGCGGATTTTGCCGCAGCTTTTTCCTTGGTCTTGGCCATGATCTGAATATTGAGTGCGTTGAAGATTATTCGATTGTTTCACCACTGGCTACGCTGCGTCGCACGTAGCGGGTCTTTCCGGTATTCTCGTCGGTGACAGGAGCTTTCCCGACGCGTGTAGGCTCGTTCGATTTCGGATCGAGGAGCATCACGTTGGAAATATGAATAGGCGCTTCCTGGCGGGAGATGCCGCCCTGGGGATTGGCCTGTGTCGGCTTTCTGTGTCGCGAGACGATATTGACACCTTCGACGATGATGCGCGACTTTTCCGGGATCACGCGCAGGACTTTACCAGATTTCCCCCGCGAGTTGCCGGCGATGACCATCACCATGTCGTTTTTCTTGATCTTGAGCTTCATGATTCTTTACGCTGAATGATGGTTATCAGAGTACTTCGGGTGCAAGTGAGACGATCTTCATAAAGGACTTTTCGCGCAGTTCTCTCGCGACGGGTCCGAAGATACGTGTACCGCGGGGTTCGAGGTTGTTATTGATGAGCACCGCCGCATTTTCATCGAAACGGATATAGGAACCGTCCGGTCGGCGGTATTCTTTTTTGGTCCGCACGATCACCGCCTTGGAGACTTCTCCCTTTTTCACGGCGCCGCCGGGAATGGCCGATTTAACCGTGATGACGATAATGTCGCCCACGCCGGCATAGCGGCGTCCGGATCCGCCCAGAACGCGGATGCAGCGGATTTTTTTCGCGCCGGAGTTGTCGGCGGCGACGAGATTGGTTTCTTCCTGAATCATCGGTGATACCTATTACTTTAAGCCGTTAACGTGCACGTTCTACGATTTCGACCAGCCGCCAGCGTTTGCGTTTGCTGAGGGGACGGGTTTCCATGATCAGCACCTTGTCGCCGGGAGCGGCGGTGGAATGTTCGTCATGCACGAGATACTTCTTGGAGGTCTTGAAGTACTTCCTATACAGTGGGTGCGGAACCTGACGCTCGACGGAAACAGTGATCGTCTTGTTCATTTTATTGGAAACAACGAGACCGACGCGCGTTTTGCGGAAATTCCTTTCGGTGGAAGGGGATGACTGTGCGTTCTCCATGATTACTTCTTCTCTCCGCTGATTTCGCGTTCGTTCAATACCGTTTTCATGCGCGCGACATCGCGACGCGCTTTGTTGATCTTTGAGGTGTCGGTCAGCTGCGAGCTGGCATGCTGAAAGTGCAATGTGACCATCTGATCGAGTTCCTGCGCAATGCGCTCCTCGATTTCAGCATTCGTGAGATTCCGGACTTCTGATGCTTTCATTATCTGCTGCTCCAGCGCTTATTCGCCCGAAAAATCGGGGCGGGTAACGATTTTGACCTTCAGGGGAAGTTTGTAGGCCGCAAGTTTGAGGGCCTCGTGTGCAAGTTCCGACGCGACACCGCCCACTTCGAACATGATACGGCCGGGCTTGATGACAGACACCCAGAACTCCGGTGCTCCCTTGCCTTTACCCATACGGGTTTCGAGCGGCTTTTTGGAAACGGGCTTGTCGGGGAAAATGCGAATCCAGACTTTTCCGTCGCGCTTCATACGGCGCGTGATTGCAATACGCGCGGCTTCGATCTGGCGCGAGGTAATCCAACCCGGCTCCAGGGCCTTGAGGCCGAAGTCGCCGAAGCTCACGCTCGAACCTCTGTACGCCTTGCCGGTCATGCGGCCGCGCTGCTGTTTTCTGAACTTGACTCGTTTGGGCATTAACATGGTCTATATCCTTCGCTTGCTGTTCTGGTATCGTCCGCCGTTACACCCGGCCCGACTGCATGGCGGATTTTTTACCGATCACTTCACCCTTGCAAATCCACACCTTGACACCGATGGAGCCATAGATGGTTTTCGCGGTCGCTCGGGCAAACTCGATGTTGGACCGGAGGGTATGCAGAGGGATGCGTCCGTCTTTGTACTGTTCGGTGCGGGACATTTCCGCGCCGCCGAGACGACCCGCACACATGACACGGACGCCATCGGCACCCATACGCATGGCCGAGGTGATGGCGGACTTCATGGCGCGACGGAACGAGACACGGCCTTCGAGCTGGCTGGCGATATTCTCGGCCACGAGATAGGCGTCGAGTTCCGGACGTTTAATTTCCGAAATCAGGATTTTCACATCCTTGTTCGTCACTTTCTTGAGCTCTTCTTCCAGCTGCGCGATTTCCTTGCCGCTCTTTCCGATCACGACACCGGGACGTGAGGTATGAATGGCGAGAACGACGCGCTTCGGTGTGCGCTCGATGACGATACGCGCGATGCCAGCTTTTTTCAGACGGTTCCGGACGTAATTGCGGATCATCAGATCCTCGTCCAGCTTCGTCGCGAAATTCCTCTCATCGTACCAATTGGCATCCCACTCTCTGACGATGCCCAGGCGAATTCCAACGGGATGTGTCTTCTGACCCAAGATAGTGCTCCTGCTTGCCTAGTCTTTTTCGGTTACTACGATTGTAAGATGATTCGACCGCTTGCGAACGCGGAACGCCCGGCCCATCGGTGCGGGCAGAATGCGCTTCGCCATGGGACCGCCATCAACGGTGATGGTCTTGACGAAGACGTTTTCGGGATTGATTCTTCCGCCATCCTTGGCGTTGATGAGATTCGCCACGGCCGAACGGAGTGTCAGCTCACACACTTTCGATGCGTGCTTGGGCGAGTAATGCAGAATGTCCAGTGCCTGTTCGACGGATTTCCCGCGGATCAGGTCGGCCAGCAGCCGCATTTTGCGGGGCGACCCCTGGATGTATCGTTTGATAGCGCGTGCTTCGAGACTCATGGTGTACCTTGACGAATTCGTTTATCGGGACGATCTTTCGGCCTTGCCGCCGGGATGGCTCCGGAAAATCCGCGTCGGGGAGAACTCGCCAAGTTTGTGGCCGATCATGTTCTCCTGCACGTACACCGGAATGAACTTGTTACCGTTGTGCACCGCGAAGGTGTGTCCAATGAAATCCGGCGGAATCGTACTGCGCCGCGCCCACGTTTTGACCACACGCTTCTGGTTCGTCCTGTTCAGTTCCTCGACCTTCCGGGCAAGCTTCTGATCGATGAAGGGTCCTTTTTTCAGTGAACGTGCCATTACTTCTTCCGCGACTTGATGATGTACTTATTGGACAAATTCTTCTTCTTGCGCGTCTTCAGACCTTTTGCATACTTGCCCCACGGGGAGACGGGATGCTGACGGCCACCACCCGATTTCGACTTCCCTTCGCCGCCACCATTGGGATGGTCGACGGGGTTCATGCACATACCGCGCACATGCGGACGTTTACCGCGCCAGCGGCTGCGACCGGCCTTGCCCCAGCTGATATTCTCATGCGTGCTGTTGCTGACCTTGCCGATGGTGGCGGAGCAGTTGTTCGGGACCATGCGGACTTCGCCGGAGGGGAGCTTGATCTGTACATGCGGACCATCTTTCGCGACGAGTTGTGCGGCATTGCCGGCGCTGCGCGCGAGCTGGCCACCCTTGCCGGGGCGCATTTCGATGTTATGCACGAAGGAACCGAGCGGGATATTCTGCAGCGGCATCGTGTTGCCGTCACGGATTTCCGCCTCTGGCCCATTCATCAGTGTTTCGCCCACTTTGAGGCCATCCGGCGCGAGGATATACCGCTTTTCGCCATCGGCGTACACAAGCAATGCGATGCGTGCGGAACGGTTGGGATCGTATTCGATGGTGGCGACACGTGCCGGGATACCCAGTTTGTTGCGCTTGAAATCAATGATCCTGTACTTGCGCTTGTGACCGCCGCCGCGGTGCCGCGATGTAATCCGGCCCTTGTTGTTCCGTCCGCCCGATTTGGACAGCGGTGCAAGCAGGGATTTCTCCGGCGTCGTGCACGTTACTTCTTCGAATGTCGATATCGAATAGTACCGTGTCGCAGGCGTCATCGGACGAAGTTTTCTAACAGCCACTGCTCGATTCCTTCTGTAAAATTCGTTTCTCGTTTATGCTTCCAGTAATTCGATCGTTTGACCCTGTTTGAGGGTGACGATCGCCTTTTTCCAGTTAGGGCGATTGCCCGGGATGCGGCCTCGACGGGTAAATTGCGCCTTGCGCTTCCCTTTATAGCGGATGGTCCGTATGCTTTCGATATCCACGGAAAACCGCTTCTCGATGGCCTTTGCAATCTCGATCTTGTTCGCGTTGATGTCCACCTCGAAAGCGTACTGATGCTTCTCTCCGAGCATGGTCATCTTTTCCGTAAGGATCGGGCGCTTGATAATGCTGTTCATATCCTGTCCACCGAATTAGATTTTCGTGAAGGTCTGTTCGATCACCGGCAGAGCGCTTTTCTGAATCAGAAGCATCTGATTGTTCAGCACGTCGTATGTCGACGCTTGTGCAGCTTCACGGATCTCGAGTGTCGGAATATTGCGCCCTGCGAGCCAAAGGTTTTTGTCATACGCCGGGACGAGGAGCAAGGTCTTGGTATTTTCCAGCGACAAGGCCTTCAGAATCGCCGCCACTTCCCTCGTGCGGGGTTCGTTGACCGTAAAATCGTCAACGATCATGATTTGCTGATCGGCCGCTTTCATGGAGTAGGCGGACTTACGGGCGAGCTGACGCATTTTGGTTGGGAAGCTTTTGCGGTAGTTCCGCGGGCGCGGGCCAAACACCGTACCGCCACCGACCCACAGCGGAGAGCGGGACGAACCGGAACGCGCGGTGCCGCGGCCTTTCTGGCGCCAGGGTTTCTTTCCGCCACCGCGGACTTCCGAACGCTCTTTGGCTTTCGAGGTACCCTGACGACGATTCCCGAGATGGATGCGTACGGCCTGGTACACGAGATGCGCGTTGGGCTCGACGCTGAACACGTTCTCGTTCAAGGCGATCTGATCAGCCTTCTGACCTGTTGTTGTGTATGCTTGGACGTTCATGGTTCAGGGTTACTTGGCTTGTTTGTGAATCTCGAGGAAGCTCTGCTTCGCTCCCGGAACCGCACCCTTCACGATGATGAGGTTTGATTCGGGGATGACGCGTACGACGGTGAGGTTTTTGTAGGAGACGCGGGCATTACCCATGCGTCCGGCCATACGCATCCCGCGAAACACGCGTGACGGATAGGAGCTCGAACCGATCGAACCTGGTGCGCGGAGGCGGTTGTGCTGGCCGTGCGTGGCGGTACCGACACCACCAAACCCATGACGGCGCATGACGCCCTGAAAACCTTTGCCCTTGGTCGTTCCGGACACAGTCACCTTTTCACCGGCTTCAAACATGTCGACGGTCACCGTATCACCGGATTTCATCGCGGAAACGTCAAAGCCCTTGAATTCCCGGATTTTGCGCAACGGGCGGGTATTGAATTTCTTGAACTGGCCCATGTCGGGCTTGTTCGTGCTCTTCGGGCGCTTCTCACCGAAACCGAGCTGTACGGCTTCGTAGCCGTCCTGCTCTTTCGTCCGAAGCTGCAGTACGGTGCAGGGACCGGCTTCGATGACGGTGCATGGAATGTGCTTGCCATTCTCATCGAAGATGCTCGTCATTCCGAGCTTTTTTCCAAGTATTCCGGGCATAATTTCTAACCAGCTAATAGGTCGTTACACTTTGATTTCAACGTCGACACCAGCGGGCAGCTCCAGCTTCATCAGCGAGTCGACGGTACGCTGCGTGGAATTGAAGATGTCGATGAGTCGTTTGTGCGAACGGGTTTCAAATTGCTCGCGGGACTTCTTGTCAACATGCGGCGAGCGCAACACCGTGTACACCGAGCGCTTGGTGGGAAGCGGGATCGGGCCCGATACCACTGCGCCGGTAGACTTCACTGTCTTGATGATTTTCTCCGCCGACTTGTCGATCAGATTGTGATCGTAGGATTTCAGTTTGATACGGATCTTTTGCTGCGCCACTGTCACTAACCTTCTTCTTGGAGAGAGAAAAAACAGTGGGTGGCGTTTCCACCCACTGTCCTTATCACATTCTGATTACTCGATAATCTTGGTTACGATACCCGCGCCTACGGTGCGGCCGCCTTCGCGGACGGCGAAACGGAGACCTTCTTCCATCGCGATTTCGGAAATCAGCTCGATGGTCATACCGTCCACGTTGTCACCGGGCATAACCATTTCCGTGCCGGCGGGCAGGACGGTGATACCGGTCACGTCCGTCGTGCGGAAATAGAACTGCGGGCGGTAGTTGTTGAAGAACGGAGTGTGACGTCCACCTTCCTCTTTCTTCAGCACGTACACCTGCGCGTTGAACTTCTTGTGCGGGGTGATGCTACCGACTTTCGCGAGAACCATGCCGCGCTCGAGTTCGGTTTTGTCGACACCGCGGAGAAGCAGACCGACGTTGTCACCGGCCATACCTTCGTCCAATTCCTTGCGGAACATTTCCACACCCGTCACGATCGTCTTCTTGTGGGCGCCGAGACCGACGATTTCCACTTCGTCCTGCACATGGACCTTACCGCGCTCGATACGTCCCGTGCCCACGGTTCCGCGACCGGTGATGGAGAACACGTCTTCGATCGACATCAGGAAGGGCTTGTCGGTTTCGCGCTCGGGAATGGGAATGTAGGCATCGCACGCATCCATGAGTTCCCAGATGCAGTTCAGACGGTTGTCATCGACGGGAATGTCGCTGTCGGTACCGGCTTCGAGTGCATGCAGAGCGCTGCCGCGAATGATGGGAATTTCGTCGCCGGGGAATTCATAAGAACTGAGGAGCTCGCGAAGTTCGAGTTCGACCAGTTCCAGAAGTTCGGCGTCGTCAACCATGTCCACCTTGTTCATGAACACGACGATACGGGGCACACCCACCTGACGGGCAAGCAGAATGTGCTCGCGTGTCTGCGGCATGGGGCCGTCGGAGGCTGCAACCACGAGAATGGCACCGTCCATCTGTGCGGCACCGGTGATCATGTTCTTGACATAGTCAGCGTGGCCCGGGCAGTCGACGTGAGCGTAATGCCGGTTGGCCGTCTGATACTCGACGTGAGCGGTAGCGATGGTGATACCACGCTCGCGCTCTTCCGGTGCGTTGTCGATGGAATCGAAGGTACGCACTGCGGAAAGACCCTTTTTCGCGAGCGCCATGGTGATGGCTGCGGTCAACGTGGTTTTACCATGGTCGACGTGACCGATGGTGCCGATGTTGACGTGGGGTTTGGAACGATCGAATTTTTCTTTGGCCATGGTACTGTAGCTCCTGTGACTTGTATGAATGTGAACGTTTTTCTGTGATGTCGTGAACCGTTATTTGCCCTTGATCTTCTCGATGATTTTGTCACCGATACTGGACGGCACTTCTTCGTAATGACTGAAGTGCATGGTATAAATGGCGCGTCCCTGGGAGAGGGAGCGCAGCGTCGTCGCGTACCCGAACATCTCCGCGAGCGGGACTGTCACCTTCACGACCTGTGCGTCACTGCGCGAGCCCATACCTTCGATACGTCCGCGGCGCGAGTTCAGATCGCCCACAATACTACCCATGTACTCTTCCGGTGTGACGACTTCCACCGAAAACACTGGTTCCAGCAGAACCGGATTCGCCTTGCGCGCAGCTTCCTTGAAAGCCATGGAACCCGCGATCTTGAACGCCATTTCGGACGAATCCACGTCGTGATAGGATCCGTCATAGAGGCGTACCTTCACATCCTCGATGGGATACCCGGCAAGCAAACCGTTGCGCATCGCTTCCTTGATGCCTTCCGACACGGCGGGAATGTACTCGCGCGGGATGACACCGCCGACGATCGCATCCTCGAATTCGTAACCCTTGCCTTTTTCGTTCGGCATGAGTTCGATATACACATGTCCGAACTGGCCACGACCGCCCGATTGCCGCACGAACTTGCCTTCGGCTTTCGCGGCGGTGCGAATGGTTTCCTTGTAGGCCACCTGCGGTTTTCCGACGTTGGCCTCGACACCGAATTCACGCTTCATGCGGTCGATCAGGATCTCCAGATGCAACTCGCCCATACCGCTGATGATGGTTTGTCCGGTTTCCTCGTCCGTACGGATACGGAAGGTCGGATCCTCATCGGCCAGCTTCTGAATCGCTTCGCTGAGATGCTCCTGATCGGATTTGGTCCTGGGCTCGATGGCAACGTCGATAACGGGCTCGGGGAATTCCATCTTCTCGAGAACCACAACGTCGCTGTCGCTGCACAGCGTGTCACCGGTCTTGGTGAATTTCAAACCGATAGCGGCGCAAATGTCGCCGGTGTACGCCGTTTCCACGTCCTCGCGGTGATTGGCGTGCATGCGGAGAATGCGACCGATGCGCTCCTTCTTGCCGCTGACGGAATTGAACACATACGAACCGGCGTTGACGGTGCCGGAATACACACGGAAGAAAATCAATTTGCCGACGTAGGGATCGGTCGCGACCTTGAAGGCCAACGCGGAGAACTTTTCATCATCGCTCGGCTGGCGCTCGACCTTGTCGTTCAGGTTCACATGATGACCGATGGTGGCACCGACATCGAGAGGCGACGGGAGGAAGTCCACGATACCGTCGAGCAGCTTCTGCACGCCCTTGTTCTTGAACGAGGAGCCGCAGAGCACCGGGATGATGCGCATTTCGAGCGTCGCTTTGCGCAGCACGGCCTGCACTTCGACGGGGCTGATGTCTTCTCCGTCGAGGTATTTCACCAGGAGCGAATCATCCACGTCGGCAACCGCTTCGAGCATTTTCGTGCGGTAGTCGTGGGTGATGTCCTTGAGATCCGCGGGAATATCGATTTCCTCCCAGGTTCCGCCGAAGGTGTCTTCGTGGTAAATGCGCGCCTGCATGGTGATCAGGTCGATGAGGCCGACAAAGGTCTCACCCTGGCCGATAGGCAGTGCGATGGGAATGGCGTTCGCGCCGAGGCGCGTCCGCATCATATCCACGGCATTGTAGAAGTCCGCGCCCACGCGGTCCATCTTGTTGACGAAGGCGATGCGGGGAACGCGGTACTTGTCGGCCTGACGCCAGACGGTTTCCGACTGCGGTTCGACGCCGCCCACTGCACAGAACAGTGCAACGGCGCCGTCGAGCACGCGGAGAGCGCGTTCGACCTCCACGGTAAAGTCCACATGTCCCGGCGTATCGATTATGTTGATGCGATTGTTGCGCCAGAAGCACGTCGTCGCGGCACTGGTAATAGTGATGCCGCGCTCTTTCTCCTGTTCCATCCAATCCATTGTGGCGGCGCCGTCATGCACTTCGCCCATGCGGTGCAGCACGCCTGTGTAGAACAGGATACGTTCCGTGGTCGTGGTCTTACCGGCATCGATGTGGGCCATGATGCCGATATTCCGCGTCTTGTCTAATGTAAATTCCCGCTTTGCCATTCTCTTGATTTCTATACTGATCCGGCGTCTCTCACCACTTGAAATGGGCGAACGCCTTGTTTGATTCTGCCATGCGGTGCACTTCGTCTTTCTTCTTGATTGCTCCGCCTTCATTGTTTGCCGCCGCGATCAATTCCGCCGCGAGACGGCGCATCATGCTTTTGTCTCCGCGCGCGCGCGCCGCTTTGAGCAGCCAGCGGATGGACAGTGCCGTCCGTCTCTCGGGACGCACTTCCATGGGGACCTGATAGGTGGCGCCGCCGACGCGGCGGGCACGGACTTCGATGATCGGCTGCGCGTTGAACAGGGCCTTGCGGAACAGCTCGTAGCCGTTCTGGCCTGTACGGCGCTCGATCTCGTCCATCGCTCCGTAGAGGATGCGGCGTGCGGTGCTCTTCTTTCCATGCAACATGATGGAGTTCACGAAGCGCGAAACGAGCACATCGTTGAACTTCGGATCCGGGCTCATCGGCCGGTGGTCTGCGCGTCTTTTTCTCATATGCGTCTGATCTGAGCTATTGCTGTTTACGATTTCGGCCGCTTGGCGCCATACTTGGAACGACCCTGGCGTCGCGCCTCCACACCCTGCGTGTCGAGCGTTCCGCGGATGATGTGATAGCGCACACCCGGCAGATCCTTCACGCGTCCGCCACGGATGAGCACAATCGAATGCTCCTGCAGATTGTGGCCTTCACCGGGGATGTAGGCGGTCACCTCCTGCGTATTGGAGAGGCGGATACGGGCGACTTTCCGCAACGCGGAATTCGGCTTCTTGGGCGTTGTCGTATACACGCGCGTACACACACCGCGTTTCTGCGGACATGCGTCGAGCGCCGGCGCTTTTTTCTTCGCCTTGACGACGGTTCTGCCTTTGCGGACAAGCTGGCTGATCGTTGGCACGGTATCGGTCCTTTGAGTGAGAGACTAGAATTTCTCCCGTGAGATCAATAGAACTCACAAGAGCTTATAAATTTAGTGAAATTTACTATATCAGTCAAGCACCAATCTTCTACCTTGCGCAGTTTTTCTTCCCGCGCGGTAAAACACCGCGCGGGAAGCATCTGCGCGGGCATTTATTGGTAGCTCTCCTGCGGCACCGCAGCTCTTGGCGGCGACGGGATCGTGACTTCTTCTTCCCCCTGCGTGGGGGTGACGACGATATTCTTGAACTTCTTGAGTCCGGTTCCGGCCGGGATCAGATGGCCGATGATGACGTTCTCCTTAAGTCCGATAAGATCGTCCGCTTTGCCGGCGATGGCGGCTTCCGTGAGCACTTTCGTCGTTTCCTGGAAGGACGCGGCGGAAATGAAGCTCTCGGTCGTCAACGACGCCTGGGTGATGCCCAGGAGGATCGGCTCGTAACTCGCGGGTTCCGCCGGCCGTGTATCCGGAGGCAGCTTTCCTTTTTTCTTCAGGTCGAATGCGGCCTCGCGGACCTTCTTCTTGCTGAGCAACTGCCCCTTCTTGAGCTTGGAATCCTGCTTGTCGGTAATAACGACCTTGTCGTCCAATTCAGAGTTTTCAGCGACGACACGGCCACGCTCGACGACATCGCCTTCAAGGAACTGCGTGTCGCCCGGATTGATGATGCGCACCTTCTGCAGCATCTGGCGGACGATCACTTCAATGTGCTTGTCGTTGATCTTCACACCCTGCATGCGGTACACTTCCTGGATTTCGTTGACCAGGTACTCCTGCACGGCGCCGGCGCCGCTGATGCGCAGGATGTCGTGCGGATTGATCGACCCGTCGGTCAGCCGCTCGCCGGCTTTTACGACATCATTCTCCTGAATGAGCACGTGACGACCGATGGGTGCGAGATAGGTGCGGATATCGCTGCCGTCGTGACTGGTGACAATGATTTCGCGCGAACCGCGTTTCTGCGATCCGAACGTCACCACACCGTCGATCTCGCTGACGATGGAAGGATTCTGCGAACTGCGCGCTTCGAAAAGCTCCGTGACGCGCGGCAGACCGCCGGTGATGTCACGGGTCTTGCCGATTTCGCGCGGGATCTTCACGAGTACCGCACCGGCAATGATACGCTGCTTGTTGTCCACGGTCAGGTTCGCACGCACCGGCGTATTGTACTCGGCGAGGATATGACCGTTCTCGTCCACAATCTGGATGCGCGGGTTGAGGGACTTGTCCTTCGATTCGATGACGACTTTCTGAATGTGACCTGTCTGCTCATCCGGTTCTTCGCGGAACGTGCGGCCTTCATGCAGATCCGCGTAACGGATAGTACCCGCATGCGTGGCGATGATAATGGCGTTGTAGGGATCCCATTCGTACAACACCTCGCCGCGGGCTACCTTCTGCGCTTCGTGGACAAGAAGGGTCGAGCCGTACGGGATGTCGTACTTTGAAAGAATCCGGTTATTGTCGTCGAGAATGTTCACGACGCCGTTGCGGTTGACGCAAATCACGCGATCTTCCTCATCGTCATGATAGACGACGGTCTTGATGGCGTCGAACTGTACATTGCCGTCGAAACGCGTGGCGACCTGCGACTGTGCGGCGATGCGGCTGGCGGTACCACCGATGTGGAAGGTGCGCAGCGTGAGCTGTGTACCCGGCTCGCCGATGGACTGTGCCGCGATAATCCCTACGGCCTCACCGACGTCCACAAGGCGACCGGTGGTCAGATTGCGTCCGTAACAACGAGCGCACATACCATGGCGCGACTCGCAGGTGAGCACCGAGCGAATGACGACGGATTCGATGGACGTTGCGGAAATGGCGTCCGCATGCGTCTCGGTAATCATCTCGCCCGCGTGGACGAGCAGGTTGCCACTGATGGGATCCTTGACATCGAGCAGGGATACACGGCCGAGAATGCGCTCGGACAACGGCTCCTTGATGTCTTCTCCTTCCTTCAGCGCCGCCACTTCAACGCCGCGAATGGTGTTGCAGTCGAACTCGGTCACGGCCATATCTTGCGCCACGTCCACGAGGCGACGGGTCAGATAGCCGGCATCGGCGGTCTTGAGCGCGGTATCCGCGAGACCCTTGCGCGCACCGTGAGTGGAGATGAAGTACTCGAGGACGGAGAGGCCGTCGCGGAAGTTCGCGGTGATCGGGTTTTCGATGATTTCGCCCGTCTGACCGGTGAGGCTCTTCTGCGGCTTGGCCATCAGTCCGCGCATACCCGCGAGCTGACGCACCTGCTCTTTGGAACCGCGCGCACCTGAGTCCATCATCATGTACAGGGAGTTGAAGCCGTTGCGGCTCTTCTGCAGCGTGTCGAACAGTTTGTCGGCCACACGGTTCGTCGTACGCGTCCAGATGTCGATCACCTTGTTGTAGCGTTCGCCGTTGGTGATGAAACCCATCTGGTACTGATTCAGGATGTTCTCCACATCGCGCTGGGCTTTTTCGATAAGCTGGTTCTTTTCATCCGGGATTTCCACATCGGAGATGCTGATCGAGAGTCCACCCTTGGTGGCATAGTAGAAGCCCATATCTTTGAGATTATCCAGGAAGCGCGTCGTGACCAGATTGCCCATTTTGTGGAAAATGAGGCCGATAATCTGGACCAGGCGACGTTTGGTCAGAATCTCGTTGATGAAGCCCACTTCAGGGGGTACGATGCGGTTAAAGAGCGTCCTGCCCATGGTGGTGTCCACGAGCTGCTTCGCCGGCTTACCGGCGGCGATCTCCTCCGGCGTGGACGAGATACGCACTTTGATGCGGGCGTGCAAACCGACGCGGCCCTGATCGTATGCGATCTGCGCTTCGTCGGGCGAGGAAAAGACCAGACCTTCGCCCAGATCACCCGGCAGCGCCTTGGTGATGTAGTAGCAGCCCAGCACCATCTCCTGATTCGGGATGGCGATGGGATTGCCGTTCTGCGGCGAAAGGATGTTGTGTGACGAGAGGATCAGGATGCCGGCCTCCAGCTGGGCATCGAACGACAGCGGGACGTGCACGGCCATCTGATCGCCGTCGAAGTCGGCATTGAACGCGGTACAGACGAGCGGGTGCAGACGGATGGCCTTACCTTCGACAAGCAGCGGTTGGAACGCCTGAATGCCGAGGCGGTGCAACGTCGGTGCGCGGTTCAGCAACACTGGATGTCCGTCGATGATTTTCTCGAGGATATCCCAGACGTCGGGGCCCTTTTTATCTACCACCTTTTTCGCGCTCTTGACCGTCTTGACGATACCGCGCTCAATGAGTTTGCGAATGATGAAGGGCTTGAACAGCTCCACCGCCATGTCCTTCGGGAGACCGCACTGATGCAGACGCATCTCGGGACCGACCACGATCACGGAACGGCCGCTGTAATCCACGCGCTTGCCGAGGAGATTCTGACGGAAACGCCCCTGTTTGCCTTTGAGCATGTCGGACAGCGATTTGAGGGCGCGATTATTGTCACTGCGCACCGAATTCACGCGCCGGCTGTTGTCGAACAGCGAATCCACGGCTTCCTGAAGCATGCGCTTCTCGTTGCGGAGGATGACTTCCGGCGCCTTGATATCGATCAAGCGCTTTAGACGGTTGTTGCGGATGATGACGCGGCGATAGAGGTCGTTCAGATCCGATGTCGCGAAACGGCCGCCTTCGAGAGGCACGAGCGGCCGGAGTTCGGGGGGAATGACAGGAATGACATCCAGCACCATCCACTCCGGACGATTGATGTACTCCGTTTCCTTCTTGTTGCTGAACGCGGTGACCACGCGCATGCGCTTGATCGCTTCATGGCGTTTCTGCATCGAGTTTTCCACGCGGATCTGCAGACGCAGATGATCTCCGAGCTTCTCGATGTCGATCATGCGCAACAGGGCCTTTATCGCTTCGCCGCCGATCATCGCGACAAACTTGTTCGGATCGTCGTCATCGAGTTCCTGATTGCCTTCGGGGAGTGTATCAAGGACATCGAGGTACTCTTCTTCCGTCATGAGGCGAATGTCGTTGCGGAACAGCGCCTTGTCCACCTTGTCATCGGTCTCGGCTTCGGGGAGTTCGTCGTCGAGACTGCTGAACGGTTTCGGGAAGCTCGTCGGCCCGGGATTGATTACGACGTAACTTTCGTAATAAATGATACGCTCGAGATCCTTGGACGAAATGCCGATGATGTTGGCAATTTTGCTGGGCAGCGAGCGGAAGTACCAGATGTGCACCACGGGGACGGCCAAGGAAATGTGCCCCATGCGTTCGCGGCGGACGGACTTCTGCGTCACTTCCACGCCGCAGCGGTCGCAAATAATGCCTTTGTAACGGATGCGTTTGTATTTTCCGCAATGGCATTCCCAGTCGCGCACGGGTCCGAACGTCTTTTCGCAGAACAGACCGTCTTTCTCGGGCCGGAACGAGCGATAGTTGATCGTTTCGGGCTTGGTGACTTCGCCGTAGGATCGGGAGAGGATCGCATCCGATGAGGCCAGGCTCACCGAGATGCGCGTGAAGTTTTTCTTGACTACTTCCTGCGGTTTGAAGGGCATCTTCTATCTCCAGTCATTTCATAATCGATAGTCGGGAAGAACCGGTTGTTGCGTCGTGCGCCGTCATTCGATTTTCATTTCAAGGCCAAGGCCCTGCAGCTCGCGCACGAGCACGTTGAATGATTCCGGCACATTCGGATCGGGCAGGTTCTCGCCCTTCACGATGGCTTCGTACACCTTCGCACGGCCTTGCACGTCGTCGCTCTTGACCGTGAGAATTTCCTGCAGCACATGCGCCGCACCGTACGCCTCGAGCGCCCACACTTCCATCTCGCCGAAGCGCTGTCCGCCGAACTGTGCCTTACCGCCCAGCGGCTGCTGGGTGATGAGGCTGTACGGGCCGATGGAGCGCGCATGGATCTTGTCGTCCACAAGGTGCGAAAGCTTGAGCATGTAGATGAAGCCGACGGTGACGGTCTGGTCGAAGCGTTCGCCGGTACGGCCGTCGAAGAGTTCGATCTTTCCGGTGCGGTTGAGGCCCACGGAATCCATGAGATCCTGAATCTCTTCCCATTTCGCGCCGTCGAAAATCGGTGTGGCGAAGCGCACATCATCACCGAGGCGTTCCGCGACCCACCCAAGAGCGGTTTCGTAGAGCTGCCCCAGGTTCATTCGTGACGGCACGCCAAGAGGATTCAGCACGATATCTACCGGGGTACCGTCCGCGAGGTACGGCATGTCCTGTACGGGAACCACGTTGGAAACAACGCCCTTGTTGCCGTGACGTCCGGCCATCTTGTCGCCGATGGACAGCTTGCGCTTTTTCGCGACGTACACTTTCGCGAGCTGGACAATACCCGGCTGCAGTTCGTCGCCCATCTGAATTTTGCCGCGTTCGCGCTTGTAGTCTTCCTCGAGGTCGCGACGCGCGTACTTGAAGTTGTCGTAGAGGCGCAGCAGCAACGCATTGGTCTTTTTCGATTCCACCCACGGCTGCGACGGATCGAGCTGTTCGATGTGGTCGATGTTGTTGAAGAACAGATCGTCGGTGACGGTCGTACCGCCGCGAATGATGCTGGTGCCGCCAATATCACGGACGCCCAACAGCTTTTCGCCCTTGAGCAGGGTGGTCAGTTTGGTTGCAAAGAGTTGGAACAGATCGCGACGGCGCTTGTCGAAATCCGTTTCCAGCATTTCAAGGCGTCGTTTCTCTTCCTTCTTGGTATCGCTTTCGCGTTTCTTCCGTGTAAAGAGTTTGGTCTTGATCACGATACCCTTCATTCCAGGAGGCGCCTTCAACGAGGCGTCTTTCACGTCGCCGGCCTTGTCTCCGAAAATGGCCTTGAGCAGCTTCTCCTCGGGAGTGGGATCGGACTCGCCCTTGGGCGTGATTTTTCCGATGATGATGTCGTTTTCACGCACTTCGGCGCCGACGCGGACAATGCCGTCCTCGTCGAGGTCCTTGGTCGCTTCTTCGCTGACGTTCGGAATTTCACGAGTGAGTTCTTCCTCACCGCGTTTGGTGTCGCGCACCTGCAGTTCGAATTCCTCAATGTGAATCGAGGTGAACACATCCTCGGCGACGAGTCGTTCGCTGACGATGATGGCGTCTTCGAAATTGTACCCGCGCCAGGGCATGAAGGCGACAAGCACGTTGCGGCCGAGCGCAAGTTCACCCTTGTCGGTGGAGCTTCCGTCCGCAAGCACATCGCCGCGCTTGAATTTCTGTCCGGGCCGTACCGACGGCCGCTGATTGACGCAGGTGTCCTGATTGGTACGGAAGAATTTCGTCAGTTCATATTCCTCCACGCCGTCGCTGTCGAACGCCACGAGCCGGTCGTCCGAGGAGCGGCCCAGATCGTACTGCACACGGATGCGCGTGCCATCCACGAACAGCACCTTGCCGTCGTGTTCGGCGATAATCATCGCGTGCGAATCGCGCGCGACTTTTTCTTCGAGTCCGGTGCCGACCACCGGCGCAACAGGCCGCAACAGGGGCACACCTTGGCGCTGCATGTTCGAGCCCATGAGCGCACGGTTGGCGTCGTCATGCTCCAGGAAGGGGATGAGCGCCGCGGCGGGACTCACGATCTGATTCGGAGCGACGTCCATATACACCACGTCCGCCGGCTGCACGACGGGGAAATCTCCTCGGAGACGGCATTTGACGCGATCCAGCACGAAGGTCCCGTCGGGATTGAGCGGGGCGTTGGCCTGCGCGATGACCACTTCGTCCTCTTCCTCGGCGGTGAGGTAAATCACCTCGCTGGAAACTTTTCCGTTCTTGACGATGCGATACGGGGTCTCGATGAAGCCGAATTCGTTGATCCGGGCATGGATGCAGAGAGAGGAGATCAGACCGATGTTGGGTCCTTCGGGCGTTTCAATAGGACAAAGGCGTCCGTAGTGTGTGTAATGAACGTCGCGCACTTCGAAGCCGGCGCGTTCGCGTGTCAGACCGCCCGGTCCGAGCGCCGACATGCGTCGCTTGTGGGTCAGTTCCGACAGAGGATTCGTCTGATCCATGAACTGCGAGAGCTGGTTGGTGCCGAAGAAGGCGTTCACGACACTGGTGATGGTACGCGCGTTGACCAGTTCCGCCGGTGTAAAGTTCTCGATGTCGCGGATGTTCATGCGCTCCTTGATGGTGCGCGCCATGCGCGACACGCCGACGTTGTACTGGGCCGCGAGTTGCTCTCCGACGGTACGCACACGTCTGTTTCCGAGGTGATCGATATCGTCCACCGGTTGCTGTCCCTGCAGCAGGTCGATGAGATAACGGACAATGGCCACGATATCATCGCGTGTGAGCGTGGTGATTTCCGGGTCGGTGTCGAGGCCGAGCTTCTTGTTGAGCCGGTAGCGGCCGACCACGCCGAGATCATAGCGTTTGGGATTGAAGAAGAGGCGTTCGATCAGCCCCTTGGCGGTGTCGAGATCGGGTGCTTCGCCGGAGCGCAGTTGCTTGTAGATCATTTCCAGCGCTTCCTGATCGTTGCTCGCCTCGTCCTTGCGGATGGTGTTGGCGATGACCAGGGCGTTTTCGTTGTCGGTTTTATAGACGCGAATCGTTTTCACGTGGTGCAGATGGACGACCTCCACAAGCCCCTCGTCCACTTCCACGTCGGCGTCGACGAGCAGCTCCCCGGTGGATTCGTCGATGATCTGTTCACAGAGGATGCGGCCGTAGTATTCTTCCACATCCGGAACGGTCATATCGAGTTCCTCGACCAGGTCGAAGAGTTCGAGCAGTTCCTTGTTCGAGGAATAGCCGAGGGCGCGGAGCAAGGTGGTGACGGGGAATTTTTTCTTGCGGTCGATGTACGCATACATCACATGACTGATGTCGGTCGCGAATTCCACCCAGGAACCGCGGAACGGGATGATGCGGGCGGAATACATTTTCGTGCCGTTGGGATGCACGGATTCGCCGAAGAACACACCCGGCGAGCGATGGAGCTGACTGACGACGACGCGCTCCGCGCCATTGATGATGAAGGTACCGCGGTCGGTCATATAGGGAAGATTGCCGAGATACACTTCCTGTTCGACGGTTTCGATGTATTCGTTGCTGTTGGGCTCTTCGCTTTTGCTGGAGAGGCGAAGCCGGGCTTTGAGGGGCACGGCGAAGGTAAGGCCGCGCTCCTGGCACTCCGCAACGGTATACTTCGGCTTCTCGATGAAGTATTCAATAAATTCCAGTATGTAGTTTTCTCTGGTGTCCGTAATCGGAAAATTGGTGGTAAACACCTGCTGCAGGCCCATATCTTTGCGGCTGACGGGTGCCGAGCGTTCCTGCAGGAAGCCTTCAAACGACGCGCGCTGCACGTCGAGGAAGTTCGGGTACTCGTAGAGATCCGAAATCTTCCCGAAGCTCCATCGCCCGTTCGGCATTTGCCTGAGCTTGAGATTCCGAAATGTATCGTTGAAGCCGTTCGCGTTAGAGGTAGTCAATTCCTTGCTCCTTACATGGTGCGTTCGTGTCGGAAATCCGGGTTGGCCGATCCCTGAATCGTGTCAGGAGATCGCATTGGGAGAGGGCGACAAAACGACAAGTGCGGGTCGAAGAACTCCGACCCGCGTCTTGTCGTTTCCAATCTGTGCAACACTGGTGTTCAGATGAAGCTACCGAGGTTGATTCGCTGCACGCCTCGAGTCATCCTTACTTCAGTGTGACGGTGGCGCCGGCCTCTTCGAGTTCCTTCTTCAGTTTCTCGGCTTCTTCCTTCGGGGCGGCTTCCTTCACAATGCTGGGGGCGCCGTCGACGAGGTCTTTGGCTTCCTTCAGACCGAGGTTGGTCGCAGCGCGCACAACCTTGATCACGTTGATCTTGTTGCTGCCGACCGTGGTCAGCTCGACGTTGAATTCGGTCTTCTCTTCCACTTCCGCGGCGGGGGCGGCACCGGCCATCATGCCGGGGGCCATCATCATGGGTGCGGCAGCGGTGACACCGAACTTGTCTTCCAGCGCTTTCTTCAGCTCCGAAGCTTCGAGCAGCGTCAGTTTCTCGATTTTCTCAACGATTTCATCAATCACGGACATTGTATAACTCCTATGGAGAGAATGTTTGTACAGTCGTTATCTGAGGAGGAATCAGGCAGCCTGTTCCTGTTTTTGTTTCTCGATGGCATCGATCACATTGACGATGCCGGTAATGACGCCGTTGATCGCGCCGACGATTCCGCTCGCGGGAGCGGCGATCGTGCCGATGATGCCGGCGATGAGTTCATCGCGTGTCGGCAACGAAGCAAGGTCATCGAGGCGTGCGCCGTCGAACACGTCCTTGCCTATCACGCAGGATTTCACGGAGAAGGTTGCCTCGTTATCCTTGACAAACTTCTTCAACGCGCGTGCGGGCTCGATCGGGTCGTTATAGGCAAACACGACGCCGGTCTGGTTGACGAGGTACGGAAATACGTCGTCATACCCTCCGACGGCCTGCATGGCCCGTTTGAGCAGCGTGTTCTTGATGACCTTGTAGTCCACACCGATTTTGAAGAATTCGGAGCGGAGCTGATTGGCTTTTTCAACGGTGAGTCCCGAGAAACTGACCAGGTACAGACCTGTCGTCCGCTCAAGACGTCCGATCGTGTCGTCAATCACCTGGGTTTTCTGTTCTTTCGTCATTCGTTCCTCAACGGGACAGTGCGTTGTGAGTCACTGTGAATTAGAGTAGAAGCATTGAGAGTGCGTTATCGGCGGGATGTTCGCCGAAAAGTAAACGTGTCTATATCATACGATGGGATCAGTGCAGCGCGGCCGCTTCGCTCTTGTCGACGCGAACGCCGGGGCCCATAGTCGAACTCAACGTCACGCCCTTGATGTACACGCCCTTGGCGGCGGAGGGCTTCATGCGGTTGAGTGTGGTGATAAAGGCCTGCACATTTTCCACGAGTTGCTGCGCATCGAAATTGGTCTTGCCGATCATCGCATGCACAATGCCGCCCTTGTCGACGCGGAAAGAGATTTTTCCCGCCTTGACTTCCTTGACGGCCTGGCCGACATCCAGCGTCACGGTGCCGGACTTCGGGTTGGGCATCAGGCCGCGGGGGCCGAGCACCTTGCCGAGCTTGCCCAGTTCGCCCATCACATCGGGTGTGGCGATAATCACATCGACTTCGGCCCAGCCCTCTTTGATCTTCTCGAGGTAGTCTTCGAAACCGACATGCTCGGCGCCCGCATCGCGCGCTTCCTGATCTTTCGGCGCTTTGGCGATGACGAGCACGCGCACTTCCTTGCCGATGCCGTTGGGCAGCGAGGCCGTACCGCGGATCATCTGATCCGATTTTTTGGGGTCAACACCGAGACGGACGGCGATATCAACGGACTCGTTGAACTTCGCCTTCGAGGTCTGCTTGACGAGGGCGATGCCCTCGGCGATGGAGTACTCTTTGTGTTTTTCGACGAGGCTGACGGCCTCTTTCATGCGTTTGTTCAATTTCATGGCGTCACCTTATTCCTCGACGGTAATACCCATACTGCGCGCGGTACCGGCAACCATGCTCATGGCTGCTTCGACGGTATGTGCGTTCAGATCCGGCATTTTCAATTCAGCGATTTCGCGAACCTGTGCGTTGGTCACTTTCGCCACTTTATTGCGGTGCGGTTCCGCGGAGCCCTTATCGGCCTTGGAGGCCTTCTTCAGCAGGACGGCCGCAGGCGGCGTCTTGGTGATGAACGTAAAGGACTTGTCGCCGTACACCGTGATGACGACGGGGATAATGAGCCCCATCTTTTCCTGCGTGCGTGCGTTGAACTGCTTGCAGAACTCCATGATGTTCACGCCCTTTTGACCGAGCGCGGGGCCGACAGGAGGGGCGGGATTCGCCTGTCCTGCGGGAATCTGGAGCTTGATGTACCCCGTGATTTTCTTTGCCATGATAAATTGCCTGTATACTGACTATTACGTATCGAATTCCACTTGACTGAAATCCAGCTCGACCGGCGTTTTGCGTCCGAAGATCGAGACCATCACTTTCAGCTTGCTCTTTTCCTGGTTCACTTCCTGCACAAAACCGCTGAAGGTGTTGAAAGGACCATCGATAACGCGCACGGGGTCGCCCACACGGAAGCGCACTTCCGGTACTTCGTTGTCGCGGCGCTCCTCCATCCGGCCCAGGATTTTATTCACCTCGTCCTCACGGAGCGGGGCGGGTTGTCCTTTGGGGCCAACGAAGGAAATGACCGATGGGGTGTTGAGAATGAGGTGCTTCGTGTCGCGGTCCAGAACACAATGGATCAGGATATAGCCGGGGAAGAAATTCTTGGTCTTCGTGCGCTTCTTCCCTCCACGGATTTCATACACTTTTTCCGTGGGTACGATAACGTCGACGATCCGCTCCTCCATACGCATGGACGGATCGGATTGCCGGACCTCGTTTTCGATGTAGGATTTGACCTTATTCTCATGGCCGGAATACGAGCGGATCGCATACCAGCGAAGATGGTCAACCTGTTGCTTTTCTGCTTCCGTCGCCACGAATCGAGTGCACCTTGCTGTCAGCTGCCTAACAGCGTTTCCATCAGTTTTGTGAAGACGACATCGACAAGGGAGATGAACATGCCCACGATGAGGGTGGAGACAAGAACGACAACGGTCGATTCTTTGAGCTCTTCCTGCGTCGGCCACGTCACCTTCTTCATTTCCTTGGTAACGCCGTTAAGAAAGTCGATAATTTTTTGTTTCATGGTCCGGTCGGGATGGATTCTGAATACCTCGCACGAGAGGAGGGACTCGAACCCCCAACCTGCGGTTTTGGAGACCGCTGCTCTACCAATTGAGCTACTCTCGTAAACGTTTATTTCGTTTCCTTGAAAATGACGTGCTTGCGCACCACGGGATCGTACTTTTTGTGCTCAACCCGCTGAGGATGGAGCTGCTTGTTCTTTTTCGTGGAGTACCGGTAGCCGGTACCGGCGGTACTTTCCAGCGTGATGATAATGCGGCCTTTGTTGCTCTTTGCCATGTCGTCTGCACCATTCCTGCAATGTGGCGTGTACGTAACAGTACCTGAGTACCTGGAGCTCACGACCGGGATTGAACCGGTGACCTCTTCCTTACCAAGGAAGTGCTCTACCAACTGAGCTACGTGAGCATGGAGCGGGAGACGGGACTCGAACCCGCAACCAACAGCTTGGAAGGCTGTGACTCTACCATTGAGTTACCCCCGCGCGGGGATTCCGCTCAAGGCGGAAGGAGTCTGTGGTGGGGGTAGGATTCGAACCTACGAAGTCGTGTGACAACAGATTTACAGTCTGTCCCGGTTGGCCACTTCGGTACCCCACCGTTTCCCAGTTGAGCTGGCGACCAGACTTGAACTGGTGACCTGCTGATTACAAGTCAGCTGCTCTACCAACTGAGCTACGCCAGCAGGAATGTCCACTCATGTGGACAGGATCACAAATATATGCAGGTTTTTTGAAAAGTCAAATAGCTGAGTACGCATCTGCAAAAAACTTACAGATTTTTTTTCAGGTGCTGGGCGATGAGACCGTCGAGTCCGCGCGCGGAATGGAGCATGTCCGTGCCATGGCCGGCGTTCTCATAGAGCTGTGTTTGCGCACCGGAAGCCAGTTTTGCGTACGCCTGCAGGGTCTCGACCGAGCGTACATCTTCCGAACTCGCCACCGCCAACAGTGGGCGTGCGCCCCAGGTACGGGCTGCATCTTCGGTGGGAAGTTCGTTGAAATAATTGAGCCCGGGACTGAGCAGTACCAGTGTTTTGATGCGGCTGTCGGCTGCGGCATACTGGAGGGCATTGCTGCTGCCATACGAGGCGCCGATGATACCTATGCGTGCCGGATCCACCGAGGCATGTTGCCGCATGAAGGCAATGGATGCTTCGACGTCGGCTCTCGCCTTGCGGTCGGGCCGCACGGAAGCGCCTCCGGAGGTACGCGTCGATCCGCCATAGCCACGCATGTCGATGGCGAGGACGGTTATTCCCGCGGCTTGCAGTGTTCGTGCAAGACCGGCGAAGCTGGCTCTGTCGCTGCGCCACTGATGCAGGCACAGCACCGCAGGCGCCTTGCTGCCCGCCGTATACAGCGTTCCGCTGATGCGCACGCCGTCGCTGGTGGTGAAGGTGACCTCCTCCTCGCCTCCTCGTGCGGCGGCCAGTGCGGCACTGTTCCCGCGGGCGGCCGCCGAGACTCCCGCCGTTACGTGACCGTCGCTTTTCGATTGGCAGTGGACGAGCAGAAATGCGCCCGCCAGAATCAATAGTGCTTTGTAACGCGTCATTGTGTCACTCCTTCCAGGTCGTTTCTTGCACTTGCCCGCCCTCTCGCACGATCGCGGCAGCTTTCGCAGCCAGAATTCCCGGATCGTCCTCCGCAGAGATCCATTGCATTCGAGTCTCGCGCCTGAACCATGTCATCTGCCGCTTCGCAAAATTCCGTGTATGCTGCTGTATCCGTCGTACAGCTTCATCCATCTCGAATGAACCAGAAAAGTACGCCGTCAATTCCTTATAACCAACCGATTGCATTGCCTGGCAATCGGGACTGACGCCCGCGCTGAGCAGAGCCGCGACTTCATCCGCGAAACCGTGTTCCATCATGGCGCTGACACGGGCGTCGATGCGTCTGTACAACAGCGGCCGGTCCCAATGAAGTCCGAGAATGACGCTGCGATAGGGGATTGTCGGCATACGTTCGCGCCGGATGTCCGAATACGGCCTTCCGCTCTGAAGGCAGACCTCCAACGCACGGAGGACACGCGCAGGATTGTCCTGATCGATACTCCGTATGATTTCGGGGTCCAGATCTTGGAGCTGTGTGCGTAATGCTGCGAGCCCTTCGTTCTGCAGGCGCCGCAGCAAGTTCTCACGCAGCGCCGGATCAGGTGATGGTCCCTCGAATATCCCGTCCGTGAGTGCCCGAACGTACAAGCCGGACCCGCCAACCACGAGCACCTTCTTGCCGCGCTCCGTGATGTCGTGCATCCATACCTGGGCTTCACGGTAAAAATCCCCCGCCGTCCAATTGTCTTCCGGTCCGCAGATGTCGATTCCGTGGTGGGGTATGCGCCCGAGTTCCTTGGATGAGGGCTTCGCAGTACCGATATCGAAGCCGCGAAAAACCTGGCGGGAGTCCGCATTGATGATTTCGGCCCCGAGGAGCTCGGCCAGAAGCAACGACACCTCTGTTTTTCCCGAAGCCGTAGGGCCGGTGAGCACCGTGATGACCGGAGGGAGTGGCATGCTCAGCCCTTTTTCCAGCCTTCCTTGCCTATGAGCGGAACGAACTTGAAGCCCGCGCTGCGGGCGGAGGTAAACTCTTCCCCATTGCGATGTACGAGCACCATGTCCTGCGTGTTCTCCCCTCCGACAGGAATGACCATGCGTCCGCCATCCGCAAGCTGACGCAGCAGCGACGAGGGGACGTCGGGAGCTCCCGCTGTGACAATGATGCCGTCGTAGGGCGCAAACTGGGACCACCCGACGCTTCCATCCCCCACCTTTGAAGCGATGTTGAATCCCAATCGATCAAAACGCACGCGCGCCTCTTCGAGCAGCGCGAAGTGCCTTTCTATGGTGAATACTCTCGCACCCAGCGCGGCAAGAAGGCACGCCTGATACCCGCTGCCCGTCCCGATCTCAAGCACCTTGTCGCCGCGGCGAACGGCGAGGGCCTGCGTCATAAATGCCACTGTGTACGGTTGCGATATGGTTTGCTGGCAGGAGATAGGCAGGGCGCTGTCTTCCCACGCACGGGATTGAAAAACGTCCTGCACAAATTCCTGTCGCGGAACTGCGGCAATCGCTCCGAGCACGGCTTCGTCGGTGATGCCTTTTTTACGGAGAAGCTCGATGAGCTGTGACCGCGCTACGTCCTGGTGTCTGCCTGTAGGTTTCGCGTTCATGCGTCGCTGCTTTCGTTCACTGTGCGCCTGAGCATTGCGTCAAAATGCGATTTCGATGACACGTTGAGTGCCTGCCGGAGGTGGGTGCGCAGCTGTTCGGGTGCGAAATTGCGCCGCAAGATCCCATCCTCCGCAACGGATATTGTCCCGGTCTCCTCGGAAACGACGATGGCCAGAACGTCGGTTTGCTCCGATATGCCCACTGCCGAGCGGTGTCGCATGCCCATGATAAAGCCATCTATCTGCAGCTGTGCACTGAGCGGCAGCGTACAGCGGGCGGCCATGACAACACGATCCTTGATCACCACTGCGCCGTCGTGCAGCGGAGCTTTCGGATTGAAGATGGAGAGGAGGAGCTGTTTACTGACTTCTGCGTTCAGCGGTACTCCCGATTCGATAATCATTCGTATGCCCGTGGTCCGCGTCATGATGATGAGGGCTCCCGTCTGGCGCTGGGCCATTTCTTCGCACGCCTCGACAACCGCGTCGATGGTCTCGTTCATGCTTCTGCGTACGAGGTTGGCCATAAGACGCCCGCGTCCCAGGATGACGAGCAGCCTTCGCAACTCGGGTTGAAAAAGGATAATGAAAGCGATAACCCAGATGTCGGTCAGTGTTTTCAGAATCCACGACACGGCCTGAAGATCCAGTGACGATGCGACGAAGGATCCGGCCACCACGACAAGCAAGCCCAGAAATATTTGTATCGCGATGGTGCCACGCATTATGAGATACAGGCGGTAGAAAATGAACGTCACCACCGCCACGTCCAGCAGGTCCGTCCAGCTCAGCGTGAGAAAACCGATGTCAAACAGCATAGTGTTGCTCCTCCTCGAGTATCGCTGCGGCGACGTCCAGCGCATCGCGGGTTTCGCGCACGTCGTGCACGCGAAAGACCGACGCACCATACCGCAGGGCGAGCACCGCCGCTGCGAGGCTGCCTGCAAGGCGCTGGTCCACCGCACGGCCGGTTATCTGACCAATCAGCGATTTTCGTGAGACCCCGACCATCACGGGCGCTCCGAGGTCACAAAACCGCGGCACGGATCCGATAAGCGCGAGATTATGCCGCAAGGTTTTCCCGAAGCCGATGCCGGGATCCAGAATGACCTGTCGAATTCCTTTCGCAGTGCATGCGGCCAGGCGTTCGTGGAAAAAATCGGCTACCGCGCTCACGACATCGTGGTACTCCGGATTGTCCTGCATCGTAGCCGGAGTGCCGGACATGTGCATGATCACCAGCGGCGCCCCGCTTGCCGCCGCGACGTCAATCATCGCTTCGTCGAAGCGTAGCGCGCTGACGTCGTTGATAATATCCGCCCCCGCCGTCAGTGCCGCCTCGGCTACTGGCGCTTTGCGGGTATCCACGGAGATGGGTATCGGCGACGCCGCCCGGAGTCTTTCGATCAGTGGAATGACGCGGCGCAACTCCTCGTCGATGGCGACGTCGTGGGCGCCGGGGCGCGTGGATTCCCCTCCCACATCGATAATGTCAGCGCCGTCTTCCACCATACGCAGTGCGAAGTCGACCGCTTCAGAGCTTGAAGCATGCAGCCCTCCGTCGGAGAACGAATCGGGCGTCGCATTGACAATCCCCATGACGCAGGGTCTCGTACGCAGATCGAGCGTTCGCGATGCCAGCCGCAGCAGATATGTCGATTCAGATTTTTGCATACCGTATCACTGCATCTTACAATGCGCGTCGAAAAGATGCAAAAGCGCTGCGCAGTGCTCTGCGCTGGATTGTCGGGCATGGGATCATACAAGGACACTTTCCGTCTCCACAACAATGGCAATACCGCGCCGTTAATGTCGCCAGCATGTGTTGGTTATAACGGCCACCGTGACCGCGATAGTCGGTCGCGAAACACGAAGCGGACGCTTACCCGGCGCTACTCGCAACGACGTCTGACCAGGCATACATACGTGTGAAACGTCCTCGATCTCCGGCACTTTCATTGATCACGGAGAGCCCCCTGCAAGAATCCCAGGTCCATCAGAGTTTTCAGGTACAAAGCGGCGCCTCCCGGCTGCGGCCATGCATGGGTCGTTCTCCCGTATCATTCTTCCGTATCAAGGAGAAAGCCCCGCTGTTGCGGGGCTTTCTCAGGGTCAGGGTTGTCGGTGTGATGCGCTTACTTCGAAAGCATCATCTGTATGGTCTTGACATAGTCACCGGCGATCATGCGGCAAATGTACGTGCCGCTCGGCAGATCGCGTGCGTCAAACAGCGTCGTGTACCGGCCCGCGGGCATCGTCTCGTTGACCAGTTCCGCCACTTCGGCGCCAAGCTGGTTGTACACAACGATGCGCACCGCGCGCTCTTCCGCTACGCCGAAGCTGATGCTCGTCGAGGGATTGAACGGGTTCGGATAGTTCTGATCCAGAGAGAAGCTCACCGGAACGTCGCCATCGGCCTTCACGAATCCGTACGGGTGCGCCAGCGCGATGTTGCCGCCCACGTTGCCCGGATTCAGACTGAACACCTTCACCTGCGAATTCGCCGGATCGGATGCCGACGTCGTGCCCGCGATCGGATTCTCCCACTGGCCCAGCATCACCGCCTGGCGAACGCCGCGAAGCTGCAGAGGATCCTGCACCATCGCCGCTTCCTGCGGTGCATACGGGAAGGTGATGTCCGCCGTCCACGAGCCACCGCTGTGCGTGATCTGCCAGTAGCGCTTGACGTAGTGCATGCGCGCAAGGTTCTGCGGCAGCTGGTTCGGGAACACCGTGATCGTCATGGAGTTCACCGTGCCACTCGTCATGTGCACCGTGCCGATCGGGTCGCCCGTCGCGGCGTCGGTGAAGATGTAGGTGTTCGGTGCCGTCATCGGTCCGAGCGTCCGGCTCTGCGACGTCGGCGCATATCCGCCACCGCTGGCGACAACGCGCAGCTCGACCACCACGCGGAACACTTCGTTCGTCGCGCGCAAGCCGTTCATCGGAGGCGGGAAGTCGTTGTTGAACAGCATGCCGTAGAACTGCAGTTCACCACGATGCACGCCGATGGGCAGGCCCGACGGATCAATGGTCATGGTGAAGGTCTGGAACTGACGCGGACGCGGCGGGGTGAAGTTGTAGCCCTGCAGCGTCGGATCCGGTGTGGACTTGGTCAGCGTGATCCACGGGGTCGTGGTCGTCACATCCCAGAGGAAGTCGCCAAGGGTACCGAAGATGTTCGTCGTCGTCGAAACGGCATAGGTCTTGTTGATCAGGCCCGGTTGTTTGTAGTTGGCCGTGATCTGAATGGGAATGCCCGGATCGTCCACATACGAGGTGATCGGCGAGCCGGGGAAGCCGTAACCGATTTTCGGCGGCGGCGACGGGTTGTCGTCCATGATGATGTCGTCGATCGCGACACAACTGTTGGCACCGGACGGGTTGGAAACCTGGAAGGCGATGTAGTAATTCGCCGGTGCTGATGGATCCGTGTTGAAATACGGAGCCGTACCCGGAATGGTGCCGGCGGCGTCGATGGGCACACCCGTCTGCGGGACCACCCAAGTGTTCACCACCGTCATCGTGGCGGGATTCGGCGTCTGCCCGACAAGCAGAGCAAGCGTGATCGGTCCCGCTGCACCGGGGCAACCGCCGTACTTGAAGCGCACGCGATAGCTCGAACCAGCGCGAAGAAGTGCGGGAGGGCTCACGAGGTAATCGTTTGCGTTCAGGTCAGTGAGATACGCGCCAACCTGACTTGAGACTGGTACATAGATGTACACACCCCAGGTGTTCGCGCCGCCATTGTTGATGACAGTCCAGCCGCTGCGGAAATTGCTCGGCAGACCGCTAGGAGACAGACCTTCGAAATTCTCGAAACCGTACACCTTGTCAATCTGCACGTTCATCAGATAGGAACTGTTGTCATTGCCGGGTGCGCCATCGCCCGTATAGAATGCGCGGACATACACGGTCACCGGACCGAGTGCGGTTGGTGTGTACGGCGTCGTAAAGGTAACTGTTGCCTGTCCGCCGGCCCAGGTAGGGGTGAAGGTTTGCGACACGCCGTCGCCGGTGCTGGCCGGCAAACTGCCCGCCTTGTACACCAGAGTCACGGACGTCGGCGGGGTTTCCCAGCCGTTGGTTTTGATCACTGCGCTGACAGTATGCGGCTGACCCTGCACCTGTGCCCAGCGATTAACAGCGTAACCGACATGCGCGGACACGACTTCGATGTCCTTCTGCGGGAAGTCGCCTACCACGAGGTCATCGATCGCCATGCCGGCGTAAATCACCGAACCGTCGGAACTGCCGCGGAAACGGATCTGAACACACTGCTGTCCCGCGAGACCGGTGAGCGTATGCACCGAACGCACCCACGTGCTCGCTGCGGTACCGTTCCAGCATGGGCCGGCCCAGGAGATGACGCTGGCGACGTTGTACCAGTTGAGGGAGGACGGCAACGGCGGGAAAGTTCCGAGAGTCAACCAGGTTGTACCTCCGTTGGTCGTGTATTCCACCCATGCGCCGTCCCAGGAGGACTCGAAATCATACTTGCGAGAAAAGGCAAGTACGGGGTCATTTACCGCGCCAACAAAGCTCATCGGTGGCGACATGGCCCAGGAATTCTCGCTGTTGTTGTAGGTGTTGGACGTCGTCTGCATAAGCAGCGCGTTGGGCGGAGAGGCAGCCGTCGTACCGATACTGCCGCCCGGAGTGCCGACGCGCCAACTTGAGTTCGTACCGCCAAAGGTCCAGCCATGACCCACCGCATCGAAGCTCTGCGAGTACGGCAGAGAGACTGCGATACCATAGGAATTGACAGTAGCTGGCGGTGTCGAACCTGGAGGCGTCGTGCCGCTGCCTCCGAAAGGCGAGGTCGCGACATTGTTGTTGTTGTCACGGGCACCAATGTACCAGTAGACCACGTCTCCGAGAGCGACGCCGCCAAGCGTTGCGTGGTTGATGGTAAAGGTGTACGTGCTGCCAACCACAGACGTGGCTGCGGCATTGAACCATGAACCGGTGTTCTTGCGGAACCAGATCGCCGTCGCAGCGACGGAGTTGTTATCGGTAATCGTAGCCGTGACCGTCGTGTTTGCTGAGCCGCCGCAGGAGGGCTGACTCGTCACAGTGATCGTCGGAGGAGGATCGCCTGATGGGCTCAATACCATCTGGATATTCGGCAACGAGGTATTTGCGCTCAAACTCGTCGGTGGATTGTTGTCGGCCGCAGCGCTGCGATGCTGCGTGGTCGTGGACGTGGTATAGTAGAAGGACGGACCGCTGCCCCAGTTGGTGTCGTCTCGAACCACTCGCACGATAACATTGCCTCCCGAGTAGAGGAAGGGCGTGGTCAATGTGAAGTTCCACCATCCGGTGACGTTGAACAGTGGATGTGTGCCACTCCAGACCAGGGTACCCGATGTCGAGGGAGCACCGGTCGACATGGTCGTTTGTGTCGTGTTCTCGAGATAGATGTACAACATCGATCCGAGTTGCGGCGTGTAAGAACTTGCAGATGCAACATTCCAGCGGAGATTGGTGATGGTACCCGGACCACCGATCCACCCTCCCGCCGCAAGATTAGCGGCGGTATACACCGCTTCCGAGCGGCTGTACCACCAGACCATATTAACCGGATAGGACTGTGTTGAGGTCCCTGTGCCGATGGTCACTGTGATCTGGGCGGATGCGTCTCCCAACCCCAGGATCAACAGCATCGCGAGCGCGAGAACTCGCAGTGAGAAACGTAGCTTCATAACATCTACTCCTTGTGAAGGTGCGACTACGTGAATGAGGTGATTTTTATCGGATCATACAACCGTATTATCTTTTTAATGGTAAATAAAAGCACAAGTTCCAGACAATACTTGATATGTCTGTTCGTGTTGCATTCACGGTGCGGCGTGTGAATAACCTCCAACAACCCTGTGAATTGGTCGGTGCGAATCGGTCACTTTGGGGCCGGGCTAACTCTACACTGTGAATCTAGCACCCCGATGTACGAAAAGCAAGGGGGAGGGATAAAAACCGGAAGCGCTTCCGCGGCTGCTCCCATGGTGTTTTTGTGGCGATCGCAAGAGAAAGCCCCGCTGTTGCGGGGCCTTCTCATGGTCAGGATTGTCGGTGTGATGCGCTTACTTCGAAAGCATCATCTGTATGGTCTTGACATAGTCACCGGCGATCATGCGGCAAATGTACGTGCCGCTCGGCAGATCGCGTGCGTCAAACAGCGTCGTGTACCGGCCCGCGGGCATCGTCTCGTTGACCAGTTCCGCCACTTCGGCGCCCAGCTGGTTGTACACAACGATGCGCACCGCGCGCTCTTCCGCTACGCCAAAGCTGATGCTCGTCGAGGGATTGAACGGGTTCGGATAGTTCTGATCCAGAGAGAAGCTCACCGGAACGTCGCCATCGGCCTTCACGAATCCGTACGGGTGCGCCAACGCGATGTTGCCGCCCACGTTACCCGGATTCAGACTGAACACCTTCACCTGCGAATTCGCCGGATCGGATGCCGACGTCGTGCCCGCGATCGGATTCTCCCACTGGCCCAGCATCACCGCCTGGCGAACGCCGCGAAGCTGCAGAGGATCCTGCACCATCGCCGCTTCCTGCGGTGCATACGGGAAGGTGATGTCCGCCGTCCACGAGCCGCCGCTGTGCGTGATCTGCCAGTAGCGCTTGACGTAGTGCATGCGCGCAAGGTTCTGCGGCAGCTGGTTCGGGAACACCGTGATCGTCATGGAGTTCACCGTGCCGCTCGTCATGTGCACCGTGCCGATCGGGTCGCCCGTCGCGGCGTCGGTGAAGATGTAGGTGTTCGGTGCCGTCATCGGTCCGAGCGTCCGGCTCTGCGACGTCGGCGCATATCCGCCACCGCTGGCGACAACGCGCAGCTCGACCACCACGCGGAACACTTCGTTCGTCGCGCGCAAACCGTTCATCGGAGGCGGGAAGTCGTTGTTGAACAGCATGCCGTAGAACTGCAGCTCACCACGATGCACGCCGATGGGCAGGCCCGACGGATCAATGGTCATGGTGAAGGTCTGGAACTGACGCGGACGCGGCGGGGTGAAGTTGTAGCCCTGCAGCGTCGGATCCGGTGTGGACTTGGTCAGCGTGATCCACGGGGTCGTGGTCGTCACATCCCAGAGGAAGTCGCCAAGGGTACCGAAGATGTTCGTCGTCGTCGAAACGGCATAGGTCTTGTTGATCAGGCCCGGTTGTTTGTAGTTGGCCGTGATCTGAATGGGAATGCCCGGATCGTCCACATACGAGGTGATCGGCGAGCCGGGGAAGCCGTAACCGATTTTCGGCGGCGGCGACGGGTTGTCGTCCATGATGATGTCGTCCAGTGCAACGCAGCCATTTCCGGAAGGATTCGTGGCACGGAAGGCGATGTAGTAGTTCGCAGGAGCCGAAGGATCCGTGTTGAAATACGGCGCGGTGCCGGGTATGACACCGGTTGCATCCACGTAGTTGCTGACCTGCGGCACGACCCACGTATTGACCACACTCATGGTGGCGGGATTCGGGTTCTGACCATAGAGCAACACCAGCGTTGTCGGAGCGGTACCCCACGAACATCCGCTATACTTGAAACGAACCCGATAGCTTGAACCGGCACGGAGAAGCGCGGGCGGACTGATCAGATAATCGTTCGCATTGAGGTCGCTGACATAGGCGCCGACATAGCGCGGACCATCGGTGTACACACCCCAGGTGTTCGCGCCACCATTGTTGACCACCGTCCAGCCGGTACGGAAATTCGGCAGGCCGGTCGCTGCCAGACCTTCGAATTCTTCGAACCCGTAGACCTTGTCGATCTGGACATTCATTGCATAGGATTTATTGTCGTTGGCGGGTGCGCCGTCACCCGTGTAGAATGCGCGCACAAACACCGTCACCGGTCCGAGCGCTGTGGGGATGTACGGGGTCGAGAAGGTCACCGTGGCCTGTCCACTGGCCCAGGTCGGTGTAAAGGTTTGCGACACACCATCGCCGGTGCTGGCCGGCACACTGCCCGCCTTGTACACCAGAGTCACGGACGTCGGCGGGCTTTCCCAGCCGTTGGTCTTGATCACTGCGCTGACGGTATGCGGCTGACCTTGCACCTGTGCCCAGCGATTAAGAGCATAACCGACATGCGCGGACACGACTTCGATGTCCTTCTGCGGGAAGTCGCCTACCACCAGGTCATCGATCGCCATGCCGGCGTAAATCACTGAACCGTCGGAACTGCCGCGGAATCGAAGCTGCACACACTGCTGTCCGGCAAGACCGGTGAGCGTATGCACCGAACGCACCCACGTGCTCGCTGCGGTACCGTTCCAGCATGGGCCGGCCCAGGAGATGACACTGGCGACGTTGTACCAGTTCAGGGAGGACGGCAACGGCGGGAAGGTCCCGAGCGTCAGCCAGTTCGTGCCACCGTTCGTGGTGTACTCCACCCATGCGCCGTCCCAGGAGGACTCGAAATCATACTTGCGAGAAAAAGCAAGTACGGGGTCATTTACCGCGCCAACAAAGCTCATCGGTGGCGACATGGCCCAGGAATTCTCATTGTTGTTGTAGGTGTTGGACGTCGTCTGCATCAGCAATGCGTTAGGCGGAGACGCGGCGGTGGTACCGATGCTGCCACCGGGAGTTCCAACTCTCCAACTCGATGCCGTTCCGCCGAAGGTCCAGCCGTGCCCTACCGCATCGAAGCTCTGCGAATACGGCAGGGACAGGGCAATACCGTAAGAATAGAAAATCGCCGGAGGCGTTGAGCCGGGAGGCGTCGCACCGCTGCCTCCGGATGGAAGCGTCGCCACGCCGTTGAGGTTGTCCCTTGCGCCCAGGTACCAATAGACCATATCGCCGGGAACGACTCCACCCAACGTCGCATGATTGATGATGAAGGTGTACGTAGATCCTACCACCGAGGTCGCGGCGGCATTGAACCAGGAACCGGTGTTCTTGCGGAACCAGATCGCCGCAGCGGCCACGCTTCCGTTGTCGGTAATCGTAGCAACCACAGTCTGATTGGCGACAGTTCCGCAGCCAGGGGAACTGGTGAGAACGATAGTCGGCGGCGGATCACCCAGTCCCGTAACTGCTATCGTGTAATCTTCCACTTCACCGAACGTCTCGACACCGCATGAGAGATTGGTCAATGACGGATAATACGACACGCGTACACGCATACGCTTGTTACCGGTGAGTGTACCAACAGGGCAGGTAATGCTGCCGGTAAAGAGCGTATTGTTGGTCGTTGTGAGGAGAAACGATTCCCCGACATCGGTAAAGACCGAGTTGTTGTTCCAGTCCACCCAGACATTGCACTGATCACCTGAATAGCCGTTGGGATTGGTGACGGAAATGGGGTAGGACGAACCGGCTGTCATCGCTCCCGGTGCAACCGTTGTCGTAAAATCGGTGTATCCTCCTGTACCGCAGGCATTACTGCTGTTATTGATGCCCGCGACTGTGACGTTGTAGATTGCTTCATCATATCCTCCGCAATAGGTAGAACCCGCGGTGCAGTACTGCGCCGAGGCAGTGCCGGATAGGACAAGCAACAATGCGGCCACGAACGGTAAGAACTTTACCGCAACGCAGTGCATGCTGAAACAAGGTTTCATGGCGTTTCTCCTTTTGAAGGTACAACTATGTAGGGACTTGAGCTATAACAAGACAATATATGAGTGCATTATCTACTTCCCGTCGTGCAACAGGCCGTAGTTCCATCAATCACTCGGTATCGGATTAATCGTAGATGGTTTCCACCACGGGATTCTTTGTGGCTTCCATCGACAGACACGCCGACATCATACCGTAAAATTTTCACCGAAACCTACAGTTTTCCTCGCCAAGATGCAACCTCAGTGAAAATTTGCATCAGAGTCTCCACGATATGCGTCGAGCGTTTGATATCTCTCCGACAGACCATGAGAGACTTCTCCAGCGAGTGATCCCTCCCTTCTACCGGTACCGATAGGAATGAAGCCATTGACCACAGGTGGGGGGCTAATTGGCCCCATCGATACGAAAAGGCCCCGCTGTTGCGGGGCCTTCTCATGGTCAGGATTGTCGGTGTGATGCGCTTACTTCGAAAGCATCATCTGTATGGTCTTGACATAGTCACCGGCGATCATGCGGCAAATGTACGTGCCGCTCGGCAGATCGCGTGCGTCAAACAGCGTCGTGTACCGGCCCGCGGGCATCGTCTCGTTGACCAGTTCCGCCACTTCGGCGCCCAGCTGGTTGTACACAACGATGCGCACCGTGCGCTCTTCCGCTACGCCAAAGCTGATGCTCGTCGAGGGATTGAACGGGTTCGGATAGTTCTGATCCAGAGAGAAGCTCACCGGAACGTCGCCATCGGCCTTCACGAATCCGTACGGGTGCGCCAACGCGATGTTGCCGCCCACGTTACCCGGATTCAGACTGAACACCTTCACCTGCGAATTCGCCGGATCGGATGCCGACGTCGTGCCCGCGATCGGATTCTCCCACTGGCCCAGCATCACCGCCTGGCGAACGCCGCGAAGCTGCAGAGGATCCTGCACCATCGCCGCTTCCTGCGGTGCATACGGGAAGGTGATGTCCGCCGTCCACGAGCCGCCGCTGTGCGTGATCTGCCAGTAGCGCTTGACGTAGTGCATGCGCGCAAGGTTCTGCGGCAGCTGGTTCGGGAACACCGTGATCGTCATGGAGTTCACCGTGCCACTCGTCATGTGCACCGTGCCGATCGGGTCGCCCGTCGCGGCGTCGGTGAAGATGTAGGTGTTCGGTGCCGTCATCGGTCCGAGCGTCCGGCTCTGCGACGTCGGCGCATATCCGCCGCCGCTGGCCACCACGCGCAGCTCGACCACCACGCGGAAGACTTCGTTCGTCGCGCGCAAGCCGTTCATCGGAGGCGGGAAGTCGTTGTTGAACAGCATGCCGTAGAACTGCAGTTCACCACGATGCACGCCGATCGGCAGGCCCGACGGATCAATGGTCATGGTGAAGGTCTGGAACTGACGCGGACGCGGCGGGGTGAAGTTGTAGCCCTGCAGCGTCGGATCCGGTGTGGACTTGGTCAGCGTGATCCACGGGGTCGTGGTCGTCACATCCCAGAGGAAGTCGCCAAGGGTACCGAAGATGTTCGTCGTCGTCGAGACGGCATAGGTCTTGTTGATCAGGCCCGGTTGTTTGTAGTTGGCCGTGATCTGAATGGGAATGCCCGGATCGTCCACATACGAGGTGATCGGCGAGCCGGGGAAGCCGTAACCGATTTTCGGCGGCGGCGACGGGTTGTCGTCCATGATGATGTCGTCGATCGCGACACAACTGTTGGCGCCGGACGGATTCGTTGCATGGAAAGCGATGTAGTAATTCGCCGGAGCGGAGGGATCGGTATTGAAGTACGGTGCCGTTCCGGGGATTACTCCTGCTGCATCGATAGCGACACCGGTCTGGGGCACAACCCACGTATTCACAACGGACATCGTTGCCGGATTCGGCGTCTGCCCGACAAGCAGAGCAAGCGTGATCGGTCCCGCTGCACCAGGGCAACCGCCGTACTTGAAGCGCACACGATAGCTCGAACCGGCACGCAGCAGTGCGGGCGGGCTGATCAGATAATCGTTGGCGTTCAGATCGGTCAGGTAACCGGCGATGGTACTCGCGGTCGGAACGTAGATGTACACACCCCAGGTGTTCGCGCCGCCATTGTTGATGACAGTCCAACCTGTGCGGAAATTCGGCAAGCCGGAAGCGGGAAGACCTTCGAAATCCTCGAAGCCATACACTTTGTCCGTCTGCACGTTCATGATGTAGGATTTGCTGTCGTTGCCCGGGGCACCGTCACCTGTGTAGAAAGCGCGCACGTGGACCGTGACCGGACCAAGCGCGGTGGGGGTGTACGGTGTGGAGAAGTTCACCGTCGCTTGGCCGCTGGCCCACGTCGGTGAGAAAGTCTGCGACACGCCGTCACCGGTGCTGGCCGGCACGCTGCCCGCCTTGTACACCAAAGTCACGGACGTTGGCGGGGTTTCCCAGCCATTGGTCTTGATCACCGCGCTGACGGTATGCGGCTGGCCCTGCACCTGTGCCCAGCGATCAACCGCGTAGCTCACATTTGCGGATACCACCTCGATATCCTTTTGCGGGAAGTCGCCCACGACAAGATCATCGATCGCCATGCCGCTATAAACGACCGATCCGTCGGATGCTGCACGAATACGAATACGCACGCAGGACTGGCCTGCGAGACCTGTCAGAGTATGCACGGATCGTACCCACGCTGTGTAGGAATCGGCGGTCCAGGATGGTTGATTCGGCGCCGAGTTGAGCGAACCAACGGTGTACCAGTTCAGGGAGCTGGGGCCCGGCGGGAAGGTGCCGAGAGTAATCCAGTTGGTGCCGTTGTTGGTGGTGTATTCCACCCAGGTACCATCCCACACATTCTCGATATTGCGCTTCTGGCTGAAGGCGATCACGGGGTCATTGATGAGCCCGGTAAAACTCATCGGCGGAGACATCGCCCACGATTGCTCGTTGTTCGCATACTGACCGGAAGTCGTCTGCCACAGCAGCGCATTCGGAGGAGATGCGGCCGTCGTACCGATCAGACCAACCGGAGTCCCGACACGCCAGGTTGACGCCGTTCCTCCGAAGGTCCAACCATGACCCACCGCATCAAAGCTCTGTGAATACGGCAAGGACACGGCGATGCCGTACGAATTCGGCGCCGGGGGTGGCGTGGAACCCGGAGGTGTCGTACCACTGCCGCCGGAGGGCAAGGTGGCGACGCCGTTAAGATTGTCGCGTGCGCCGATGTACCACCAGATCACATCGCCTGGCACCACACCGCCGACCGTCGCATGGTTGATGGTAAAGGTGTACGTGCTGCCGACAGTGGACGTCGGGTTTGCATTATACCACGTCCCCGTGTTCTTGCGGAACCAGATGACGGCTGCGGCGACAGTACCGTTGTCCGTGATATTGGCGACGACCGTCTGGTTCGCCGTGCTACCGCATGCGGGAGAGCTGGTCAGCGAAATGGTGGGTGGTGGATCGCCAAGCCCTGTCACAGCGATGGTGTAGTCTTCGACTTCACCGAAGGTTTCAACGCCGCACGAGAGGTTCGTCAGCGTCGGATAATAGGAAAGGCGGACACGCATCCGCTTGTTACCCGTGAGTGTGCCTACAGGACAGGTGATGTTGCCGGTGAACAATGCGTTGTTCGTTGTGCTGAGCAGGAAGGCCTCCCCCGCATCGGTAAACACATTGTTGTTGTTCCAGTCAACCCAGACGTTCACCTGATCCCCCGTGTAGGCATACAAGTTGGTGACGGAAATGGGATACGAAGAACCGGCGGTCATGGCCCCCGGAGTCACGGTTGCGGTATAGTCGGAGTAGCCGCCGGTGCCACAACCACTGTTATTGTTGATGCCGGCAACCGTGACATTGCTGATTTGTTCGTCGCCACCGCCGCAGTAGGTCGACCCCGCAGTGCAGTACTGGGCCGAGGCGGACGACGTCAGCACCAGAAACAACACGGCAACAGACCCGAGTAATGCTGTGATACTCCGTAGGTTTGGGGTCGCGACATATGTCGAAGGAGATTTCATAAATACCTCGTGTTAATTAAGAGTGATCCGAATATGTACTCGTATTACATGTCCTTCCTTCCGTGTACTGGGTGGAAGCACATCTCACCAATCCGCTTTTGTTGTTCGTACGGCCACCGTATATCGCGGCGACCTGTGGATGCCGATGCAAGCAGTTATGGGACGTTCAGTCCGGTGAGGATGAGAGCAGGTGCGGAACTTCGTTTGCGGCCGCGCAGAGGGCTATGCGGCATTTGAACGAAAGCAATGCGCTTTCAGGGATGATCTGTGCGGAAATTACACTGTTCCAGCGAGAAACGCAACAAATTGTGGAAGGACCGAAAAAAAACTTGTGGGGACGGGACCCGAGAATCATCGCTGCCGCGTGCTTCGCGCTCAAATACCCATGGTGCGGGGCCATAAGTCCTTACGCTGGTGCTGTTTCACACCGACACCGTGGAGGATGTCTGCAAGGAGGTCAAAGCAACACAATGTACTGGTTTTGGCCTTTTTTCCGCTCGTGTGAGCGATGGCGATGGTCGTATAGCGGTAAGCGAGCGGTGTCTGTACCTCCTCAGCCTGATCTCGCGGCGGTAAGCGCAGATCGCTTCGTGCGCTTCCTGAGACCGCTTTCTTGTCACGATCATCATGTCCCGACACTTTGTCCGCAGGATTGCATGCGTTGGTTTGTTACCCTTGCTCCGCCAGCTCCGGGAACGTACTTTTTCCGATAGAAAGGAAGCGGATTTCTGATGAATTCAATACTCCAGGCACAGAGTTCCTTCATGTCACGTCCATCGCAGCAACCCGGTATCCCATTTCTGTCCATTCTGCCGGCATCGGAATATCGCTCTTGCCTGCACAGGTGTTGCCGACGTAGGCTCCGGGCTCTTACAGCGTTGCATGCGGTGATCATGTTCCTCGGCGTGTTTTCGTGCACCGTGGAGCTCCGGGCACAGAGAGTGGAATTCACCGCATCTTCTCTTCCAATTGTGGTCATCAACACCGATGGCGTCGAAATCCCGGACGAGCCCAAAGTTCCGGCGTACATGGGAATTATTCGTTCCTCGTCCGGCGCAAATCACATTGACAGCACCTTCACCGACTATGACGGCCTGATTTCCATAGAGCTCCGGGGTAATTCTTCCTTGACCTATGATCAGAAGCAATATCTGTTCAAAACCGTGAGCTCATCCGGGCAGGACAGCAACGTCGTACTTATGGACTTTCCTGCCGAGCATGAATGGATTCTGTTCGGTCCTGCGGTGGACAAATCGCTGATGCGCAACGTGCTCATGTTTCGCATTGCACGTGAACTCGGTTGGTACGCAAGCCGCACACAGTTTTGCGAACTCGTCCTGAATGGCGATTACCGGGGTGTGTATGTGTTGATGGAAAATGTCAAGCGGGACAAAAGCCGCGTGAACATTTCCAAAATCGCAGGAGACATCACCTCCGGCGAACCCCTCACCGGTGGTTATATTCTTGCCATTGACCACAACGGCAAACAGAACGACAAAGGCTTCGCGGCCGCGGAGGATTCCCTGGGAACTTTCGTGTATTGGTATATCTATCCCTCTCCGAAAAACATCAATGTACAGCAAGAGTGGTATATACAAGGATACGTCAAATCGTTCGAGGCGCTCATGCGCCATCCCGCATTCAATGACCCGCTTCGCGGGTATGCGGCATTCCTGAATCTAGATTCTTTTATTGATTACATTTTGCTCAACGAGTGGTCCAACAATGTTGACAGCTATGTCGCCAGTGCCTACCTGCATAAAGACAGGCAGAGCGCCGGAGGGAAGCTCACGGCGGGCCCGGTGTGGGATTTCAATATCGCCTTCGGGAATGCGAATTATGCGGGAGGCGAGCGCAGCTCCGGATGGAGAATTCATTACGAGCGAGTGCCTTTTTGGTGGCGCCGACTACTGCAGGATACCGCCTTCGTGTCAAGACTAGAAAAGCGCTGGACGGAACTGCGCGCCTCATCATTGCACGAGGAGCGGGTCGGACACATCATTGACTCCGTAGCGACCTTGCTTGACGAGGCGCAGGTCAGGCATTTCCTGCGCTGGGACCTCCTCGGGACGTACATTTGGCCCAACGCCTATGTGGGTGAGAGTTACCTGGATGAGGTTGATTACCTCAAAAACTGGATCCGGGACCGCCTGCACTGGATGGACAGAAATTTACCATCGATTGCTTTACCGCTGGACAAAGGCATGACCACCGCTGCTGATTTCTCTGTCACAGATGATGCTCCATCAATTACCGTCTATCCCACACCGAGTGCGGGAAGTGTTACCGTGCGTTACGAAACAGCTGCAACAGCCGGTGTGGAAGTGGTTGTTCGCGACCTACTCGGGAGGGTGGTACAGAGAGTCACGCAGGGAGCAGTCACGGGCGGCACCGCCCATGCTCTGCAAATGCATTTACAGGATCAACCCACAGGGCTGTATCAGATAATCCTGATGCACAATGGTGCGCCATCCACTTCGACATTGATGCACATCCTCCGTTGACACCTTTGCGCCCGAGGAGAACGAAGGAGAGACTCTCCTTCAGCGAATTCCTCTGCGACGCGCAATGATCTGATATGCTTCGTTGATGATTTTCGCCTTTTCGGCCGCTGCGGCTTGCTGCTCAGCGCTGAGCGTTGCGACCCGGTCGGGATGGTACTGCGCCATGAGTTTTCGATAGGTTTTTCGTATTTGCTCGTCGGACGCATCCGGGGTGAGCCCGAGTCGAGTGAAATACCAGGCGTCCTCACGCTCTCCCGGTTTACGTTTTCCCTCGGATCTGTTACCGCCGTGGTGTTCTTGTCGGCCGGAGGAATGGCTTCTCCCAGTGTTGGTGCCGGAGGAGGAGGATTGTGATCGAGGTCCGGATTCGGGTTCTCCGCCCTGTGCGCCACGCCGGAGTTCCTCATCGAAGTCATGAAGATCTTTGGCTTCCTGTGAAAAATTGTCCAGTACGTCGTTGACAGTACTTTTCAGGACACGACTGAGTCTGCGAAGAATCTGGGAGTAGGACATAGTGCGGTGTTGGTGAGTGATCAGATTTACCTACGAGAGCGTTCTTCAGCGTTGGTGATGTCAGACACCTGGTTGTCCCGCGACGGATTTTGGTGTTCCAGCCGGGCGATGACGCGGGCAAGCGCCGCAATCGCCGCGGTTTCCCCCCGCAATCGGCGTGGTCCCAGAGAAAGAATTTCCGCGCCACGATCACGAAACAGAGCGACTTCTTCATCGGCGAATCCACCTTCCGGCCCGATGAACAGGGTAATCGGTTTGTCATCGAAGCTGAGGTTTTCCGGAGTACAGGACAGATCTGCGGCTTCGTGACACACGAGCAATCTGTGCTCCGCAGCGGCGTGCAGCGTCTGCTCGAGTATCAGTGCTTCATGGATTTCCGGAACGACAGCCCGCAAGCATTGTTTCACCGCGGTTTCGGCGAGAGTTCGGAGCCGCGCGATCTTCACTGATGATGGTACTGTCCGTTTGGTCAGAAGCGGCTGAAAAGCTGTCATACCCAGTTCCGTACCTTTTTCCACAACCCAGTCCATTTTGCCTGGATTTTTCATGACAGCGAGCGCCAGAGTAACCGGGATCGGCGGTTCATTGAAATGGCGGAGTTTCTCTCTGAGCGTACAGATCGTCGCTTCCTTTTCGATCGAGTGAATGACGGCATCGTACACGGCTCCCTTGAGGTCATTGATCAGAATCGGATCTCCCTCGCGCAGGCGCAGGACACGCGAGAGGTGGAGGTGTTCCTGACCAGATACTCGCGCGGAGTTTGTGGAGGTGAATTCGCGGGCAAAGAAGAGATTCATGCTGTTAATGTACGAAGGGATGTGCTAGGGAGAAAAGGCGGGCGTGGTGGATTGGTGCTTTGTGCCGCCATCGCGTTGTATTGGGAATTGGGTTCATGAATCGCACTGCTCTTTTCTGTGGGGTGGTCGTGGAGGGCAGCGAGCTTCCCCGGGTTTTTGGGGCTGTGTATGTAGGAAAACCGATATTCAGGGTATAGCAATTTCGATTCATGAATCGAAATTACCGGGGGTGGGCTCTGTGAACCAATTTCGATTCATGAATCGAAATTACTACCTTCAGGATCAGGATATGGTCCTCTGTATCCCTCAGCCTCATCAAACCCAGCCCTGCCATCACCTCCAGCCCCTCCTCCCTTCCCCGTACACCACCCAATTCATCCGTCACCCCACGCTCCGCCTCCCCGCACAGCCGCTCGCCGACCCGGGATATACGCTTCCCACACCCGCCTTCGCAGGATTACCACTCAATGCTGCCCGTCAACTATCACCGGGCTCTCTCAGAAAAATCCTACCTGGACCCACAGACCAGATCAACCGTACTCGCGTGCGACCTCCGGGCACACTCTCTCCTCCTGTCGCTTCCCTGTTACCAAAAATTCCGGTCAACGGCCGCAACAACGAGTTGTTCAGAAACAGTGCCCGGCCCAGCAGCATCGTGTCGCACGGCAGCTCCACTGCCTCCGGAAGCCCAACCACCTCTGCGCCGCCGCACAACGCCCCGAACACCTTCCGCAAGCCGCTCAACATGGCCGATGAAAAGCTTTGCGTCTGTGCGCTCTGTGCGCCAGCTTCCTCGGAGCGCAACGAACACCGCACGCGACGGAAGCGCATATCAAGTCGCGCGCACACGCGATCGATCTCATGCTGATCGGTCAAGACCCGATCCTTGTACCCGAGTGTCCAGAAATGCGTCCCGCTCCCGCCGCGCGCGCTGTTGATGCGGCGCGCGCTGTTCATTTTCACATATCCCGCGAACGCCGAAATGGTCATCTGGCGACGATACAGCCACTTGTCGAACCATTCGATGAAGCGGGAAATGAATGGCTTCCGCCACGACTCGATGGTGACCACAAACTCCACGCACCGGGGACGAATGTCCATGGCATCGATGCGCAGGCAGGTGAACACCTGTAAGGCGGTGCCAAGCACGCCCAGCAGTAACTCGCCAAAGGTGTTGAGCGTCATCACTCCCTTGTTCATCGTGCCGAGTACCGCCCCGTGTTTGTCGACGTCGAAGCGCAGATGATACGTCCCCGGCTCCGAGTAATCATGATCCGGCAAACGCTTTTGATTGAATTGTCCTGTGCTGTCCATGTAATGCTCCCAAAATGAACATGGTCAGAAAGTATGAACAAGCAAACTATGCAATACTCCCAATAGTCGAAAGTCAAAAATCCGGGCCCGGCCTATTTTCCCCGAGGAACGAAAAAAACCGACAGTACTTTTCGTATACCGACCTCAGCTGACTCCGAAATTCAAGCGCACAGGCTCCAACACCCGGCGGTTCGTACAGCGATCAAACCGAATTCCAGATCTTGTCATCGAGGCGCCTTAGAACGATGCCCCCACATCGAATATCCACTGTCCGCGTCCCGCTTCATCCCAGGCACGGTCTATGCGGAACACGGTGCTGTACGGCAAAAGAAAGTGCAACCCGGCACCGTATCCCCTGGACGCCGATGCGATGTCAGGATGTTCCTTCCTGTCCCAGACCATGCCGGCATCGGCGAAGAGCGCCGCATACAAACCGAGTTTCCAGGTACGGAACTGGCGTACCGGTACCTCGGGGACGTGAATGTACAATCGCGGTACGATAGGGATACGCAATTCGGCAAACGCACCGGCGGCATTCTCACCCTCGAGCTCCGTATGAAAATGACCGCGGAGACGCTCGGAAAAACCGAAAAAAACATGCTCGTAATTCGGAACGGATGGCCCACTGCTGAGTACCGCAAATGTGCGAAGTCCCAGGGAAACACCTCCCGGAAGGAGCTGATAGACGCGGACATCAAATGACCACTGTAGAAAATCGACATAGCCGAACCATACGCCTTTCTTCACGATGTTCGCCATGCCGAAAATGCCGCTCGTGGGATACTCCGCCAGATCACGGGTATCATGCCGCGCTCCGGCACCCACCGTCAGATAGCGGTCTATCCCGGCGTCGGATAAGGTCCTCCCCGCGCGCTTGTCGGTCACCTCGACGTAATTGTAGCTGGCGGTAATCCAGGCGCTGCGAAACTGGTCTATACGCTTGCCAAAGCCCTGATGCAGCTTGTAGCGAATCTCGTCGAAGTTGGGTCCTTCACCCTGCGAAATCCTGCTTTTGTTCACCACCCGCGACCAGGCGAAATTGCTCTCCATGAACATATGCTCGTCTTCGAGTATCCATGGATTGACATAGCTCAATGATACCCAGGGGTTGTAGCCCAGTACGAATCCCGCAAATAATTTCTCATTTCTCCCGCGGAAGTTGTCGTGCTTTACGCCCAGGCCGTAATACCAATTGTCCCAGTTTCTTTCCACTATACCGAACATCGGGACAGGATACAGATACCAGCGTTCGTCCACCTCGATAATGAGAACCGTGCTGTCGATCGGCGGCCAGGTGATGTCCACGCGATTGAATAAACCCAGACTGTAAATTCTGTTCTTCGAATATTCGAGCTCCGCAACATCTATCGTATCCCCAACCTGAAGTGTCAGCTCGCGCAGGATGACTTCCGTTTTCGTCAACTCGTTGCCCAGAACTCCCACCGCTGAAATGACTTGATTCGGACGCGGCGCCAGCGGTGCGGAAGGCTCTCCATCCTGCGCGAACACGGTGGCCGCACATGCGAGCAGGACATCGGCAAACACAATAATCAGTATGCGAAGGGTCTGCACTGCCTGCCTTTCAGAAGCGGTAGGTAAATCGCGCGGAGGTGACAATATCGGGACGGCCATCGGGCAGGCGCTGCAAACGTGCGCCGGAGCGCAACTCCACGGCCTGATTGAAACGTGCCGCCGCCCAGGCGGCATCGATGGCGCTGAGAAAATGATTCAGGATCAGAAGGTTGATGATGGCGCTGGATCTGTCGTAATACCGGTTTGCATCGCCACGGAGACCACTGTAGTACAGGAAATTCGGGGAGGGATTCCAGTAATCCCCTTCCAATTTGTCATTCCAGCCGTAGGAATACTGGTTATATTTCCCGATCAGTTCGTAGTATTGCTGATCGCCGTAGTCCGGTAGTCTGTGTGAAAACTGCGGTACCGCCATTTCCGTCGTGTGCATCTGCTCCCAGTTCACGCGCTGCCAATGTGGCAAGGACTTGTCGGGATTGATGTCGATGTGCACCGCTTTGTCGCCGCCAGGATAGTTTTTCGCATTCTCGTTCAACCACTGGGCGTATTTGACCACGCTCCAATTCTGATCGGCATAATGTTGATAGATGACCGTCGCATCGTCACCCCTTCGGTTGGCGTCAATCGAGTAGTACCAACCGGCTCCTTCAAGCGCCGCGAATAATCCCGCCAGCAGATAGCTGCCCGCGTACACTTCGCCCGCTCCGGGGAGGATCAGGGACAGAGCCCCCGCCAACACGGGACTCTTTCTCGCCGGATTCATCCTCTGTGGCGCGGGGATCATCGGCTGAAATCTCATGCTCTCCGCAGGATGCATCTGACCGGCATCGAAACCCCGCATCTCTGCGGCGATGGAGAGCGGGACCGTGACGCGTTCTTCCTGATTCTGGGCGATCAGGGTGCCGTATACAAAAAATGGGATTGAGAACAGAATACTGAAAAGACGCATGTGTCGATTTCCTCGATATCAGGAAAAACTAGAATCGTTGTCTTCGCAAAACAAGACCATTCGTAATGCTCCTCCCTTGGTATGCACGTGGCGGAAAACGGCCACGTCGGTTCACATGCCCAAGTGCATGCGCTAGAAGCTCGGTTCCTCATCCGGCGGCGGAAGCATGCTCACCGGCATGCGTGTTTCAAGATTTTCGAAGCGCGCGTATTCGGAAATCCACGCCAGATCAACTTCACCGACCTCGCCGTTTCGCTGCTTCGCGATGATGACCGAGGCGCGGCCGAGTTCCTCCGGGGGAGCCTCGGCGTCCTTATTCCGGTGAATGAACATCACAACGTCGGCATCCTGCTCGATGGCGCCGGATTCACGAAGATCGGCAAGCATCGGTTTGCCGCCGGCACGCGTCTCTACGCTTCGGTTGAGCTGCGAAAGCGCAATAACCGGAACATTTAAATCTTTTGCCAGTCCCTTGAGCGAACGACTGATCGAGGCGATTTCACGCTCACGGCTCTCGCGTACCAGTGGTGCGCTCATGAGCTGCAGATAGTCGATCACGATCAGCTTCACACCATGCTCGTGCACCATGCGACGCGCCTTCGCACGCAGCTCAAGTATGGAAATGCCGGGCGTGTCGTCAATAAGAATGGACGCTCTCTCCAGTTTCCCCACATAGCGGGCGAGTCGATTGAAATCCTCCTCGCGAATGCGTCCCGTACGAACGAGCTGCATATTGACACGCGCTTCGGCGCAGAGCAAACGGAGCGCCAACTGCTCGCTGGACATTTCCAGACTGAACACGCCCACTGGCATATCCGCATCGATTGCCGCGTTTCGCGCCATGGAAAGCGCCAACGCCGTTTTGCCCATGGAGGGACGCGCCGCAAGCACGATAAGATCCGTCGGCTGCCACCCACCAGTCTTGTCATCGAGCATGGTGTATCCTGAAGGTACGCCGGTAACACCCGAATGCTCCTGGGAGATTTTGTAGACCTTGTTGAGCAGAGGCTTCACGATGACACGTATCTCGGTGAAGCTCTGCTTTATATGTCGCTCGGAGAGCTTGAATATCTCTTCCTCCGCCCGGTCGATCATCTCGAAGGCGTCGCTGGTCTCGATGTAGCAATCGGTGATCAGGGATGTATTCAGCTCGATCAGTTGGCGCTTGATGGCCTTTTCGAGTACGATGCGGCAATGATACTCGATATGCGCGGGCGAAATCACTTCACCCGTCAGCTGCGTCAAATACATCATCCCGCCAATCGTCTCGATGCTGCCCGCTCTGCGCAAATCCTCGCCGACGGTGATGAGATCCACTGGTTGCTGTTTCTCGAAAAGGCGCGCGATGGAATCGAAGATCGTGCGGTGTGCGTCTGCGTAAAACGCTTCGCGCGTCAGCAGCGATAACACGTGCGACACCGTAGCTTCCGGCTGCAGCAGCATCGCACCCAGCACGGCGCGCTCCACATCCAGCGCCTGCGGCGGAACACGGACAGCGGTTGCGCTGCTTCGCTCTGTAACGTACGGAGGGAATGGTGCGTCCATGGTATCAGCTCTTTCTTCCGACAGAAAGCGTATCGTAGAGGGCCCGGAACTTTTGCACATCCTCCCAGGTGGGGCGCTTCCAATTCGGATTGCGAAGAAGCGCGGCAGGATGGTAGGTCACAACCAGGGGAATACCACGATACTCATGGACGGATGCGCGAAGCTTCGTCAGTGAGTCGTTCGTGCGCAGCAATGTCTGTGCGGCGATGCGTCCGAGCGCGAGGAGGATTTTCGGTTGAAGGAGTTCCAACTGTTTGTGCAGATACGGTTCGCATTGTTCCACCTCGGAGGCGAGCGGATCGCGATTGTTCGGCGGACGACACTTCAGGATGTTGCAGATGAAGACTTCCTCACGCGAAAAATGAATCGCCTTGAGGATGTCATTGAGCAACTGCCCGGCACGGCCGACGAACGGCTCCCCTTTCTTGTCCTCATCAGCGCCAGGGGCTTCGCCTACTATCACGACGTCGGCGGCTGGATTGCCGACACCAAAGACGAAGCGAGTACGCGTTTCTCCCAGAGGACACTTGTGGCAATCGCAGATCATGGCATTGAGCGCCCCGAGCGTATCTGCTGTTTTCCACATCTCATCCACGCGCCCATTATCCTCAACCAGGCCTTGCGAGGCGAGAGTAACGCGTCGCAGGACCTCGTGCTCGACGTAGAGCAGGTCTCCATACTGTTCTTGCTGCTGCCGGAGATAGCGATGGAGATCAGACACTGGCATTACCATGTTCATGTACGAAGTGGAAAACTACATTCCCCGGGAAATCAATCCAAACCAGTCAGCCGGCGCGCGAAGCCAGCACCGAAGCCGCCCGGTCGAGAATAATCTCCGCGATCCGCCTCTTATCCATCAAAGGCAGAATTTCTTCCGAACCATCGCGCCCGAACAAGGTCACGACATTGGTGTCGGAACCGAAAGCGGCACCCTCCGTCCGTGGATTGTTCAGAACGATAAGGTCCGCATTTTTCCCGACAAGCTTTTTCCGGGCGTTCTCTTTTTCATTTTCGGTTTCAAGCGCAAATCCGACAAGCACCGCCCCACCGCGGCTGCCCAGGGCGTGCAGAATATCGGGCGTGCGTACAAGGCGCAGGTCAAGGCCTGTTTCGTTGCCGTCATCCTTCTTCATCTTCTGCTCTGCGGGGCTGGCAGGACGAAAATCGGCTACCGCGGCGGTGAGTACGCAAATATCGGCACTGTCGGCATGCGTCATCGCGGCGGCATACATCGCGTCAGCGGTCTCGACGTCCATGCGCTCGACACCTTCCGGCGTCGGGAGATGGACTGGGCCGCTCAACAGTATCACCCGCGCACCGCGCGCGGCGGCGGCGGCGGCAATGGCATAGCCCATTTTCCCGGAACTTCTGTTCCCGATGAATCGCACAGGATCGATGGGTTCATATGTCGGACCGGCTGTGACCAGGACGGTACGTCCCGCTAGGTCGTGAGCCCGGGCAAACATGCGCGTGATCGCATCCATGAGTACGCCGGTTTCGGGAAGTCGCCCGGGGCCCGACAATCCGGACGCAAGTTCGCCTTCGTCGGGATCAATGATGCCGACACCACGGCGGCGTAGGATGTCCAGATTCTCCTGCGTCGCTGTATGAACGAACATGTCGGTATCCATCGCAGGAGCCACCAGCAGCGGACAGCGCAGCGCCAGAACGAGCGAGGTCAGCGCATTGTCCGCCATGCCCTGCGCGATTTTCGCAATGGAATTCGCAGACGCCGGCGCGATGATCATGAGGTCGGCCCAGAGAGCGAGATGGATATGCCAGGTCCCCTTGGACCGGTCGGCGGGAAACATGTCCAGGACCACGTCCCCCTGGCTGAGTGTTGCGAGAGTGAGCGGTGTAATGAATTCGCAAGCCGAGGGCGTCATGACGACGCGAACCTCTGCCCCGCATTTCACGAGCTCACGAACGAGCAGGGCGGACTTATATGCCGCAATACTGCCGGTGACTCCGACGAGAATGTGCTTGCCGCGAAGGCTCATTCTTCCTTGTAGCGATAGGTTACGCGGTCGTTCATCAGATCCGCTACCGCCTGCTGTGTGGGTTTGGGCATTTTTTCAAATTCTATGCTGATGCGCGCCTGCTCGGGATTGCTCTCGATTTCCTCATCGGAATCCATGCGCGTGGTGAACATTTCCAGCTCCTGATTGAGCTGGATCTTGATCTCTTCGTTGATCTGCCGTGCACGACGCGAAAGCACCACGATTGCTTCGTAGATGTTTTCGGCGTGATTGTCGATGACGGAAAGATCCAGAGGTTCGAGGGACATAGAATGACTCCTGCTGAGTTATTATGAAACGTGTTCGCTGTTCTGATACGATTCGATGAGCGCCGCAACTTCGGGGATGGAACGCGTCAGATCGTCGTTGATGACCACATGGTCGAAATGCACCGCTTGTTCCAGTTCCCAGACGGAACGGTCCATGCGGCGTTCGATTACCTCAGCGCCGTCGGTCCCGCGGTGCTCGAGTCTTTGGCGGAGCACCTCCAGGCTTGGCGGCTTGATGAAAATGAGTACGGCGGAGCTGCCATACAGTCGTTTGATGGCAAGGGCACCTTTGACGTCGATGTCGAACAGCATGTGCCCGTTCTCACGCAGCACCTCGTCCACCTGCGAACGCAGGGTGCCGTAGAGATTGCCGTATATCTCTTCCCACTCCACGACGTCTCCGCCGGCAACGCGGCGTTCGAATTCTTCGCGTGTGAGAAAATAATAATCCTTGCCCTCGGTCTCGCGCGGTCTCTGCGCACGCGTCGTAGCCGAAACGGAGAAGCGCAGTGCCGGAAAGCGCTGGAGGATGCCGCGGGCAATGGTCGTTTTTCCCGCGCCGCTCGGGGCTGAAAGGACGAAAAGCATTTACTCGATATTCTGTATCTGTTCGCGGATGCGCTCGAGTTCTTCCTTGATGGAAACGACGATATGCGCGATTTCCGCATCATAGCTTTTGGAGCTGATGGTGTTGGCTTCCCGATTCATCTCCTGCAGGAGAAAAGAAAGCTTCCTCCCTTCCGACTCGCCGGAGTCGAGATTCTCGAGGAAGAATTTTGTGTGACTACGGAAGCGCACGAGCTCTTCGGTGATGTCCATTTTATCTGCAAGCAGCACGATTTCGAGTTCCAGACGTTCGCGATCAATTCTCTCGTCCGCCATCACGGCCTGAAGACGCTCGACGAGCCGTTCGCGCTCCAGATCCGCGCGCCCGGCGGCCAGCTTCTCGATGGCGTCGATGCCGGCGCTCATCACGCCAGCCCGCTGTGCGAGATCATCCGAAAGCTCCCGCCCTTCCTTTTCCTTCATGCTGAGCATATTGTCCACGGCGGCGGTAACCGCATCGGTGACCAGCGTCCATTCCTCATCGGAAATCGCTTCCTGCTCATCCACCGCGAATACGTCCGGAAATTTCATCAGCGTATCGAGCGTGATACCGCCTTCAAGCCCGAGGGCATCACGGAGAGAAATCAGCATGGCGTGGTAATCACGGGCGGCCTCCTCGTTGATACGCGCCGGGGCGGCCTCGATTGCGGCCCGGTCCACTGCCACGTTGAGATTGACCTTGCCCCTGCGTACGCGGGGACGTATCAATTCCTTCAGATCCAGTTCCCTGTTCTGCAGATGCTTGGGCAACCGCACCGAGAACTCGTAATAGCGGTTGTTGACCGAGCGAATTTCGGCCGTGACTGTGGTCGATTCATTCGCCGCCGTCCCGCTTCCATATCCAGTCATACTTATGAGCATATACAAACCGCCTTTTACTCGTTCCGAACCTTAAATGTACGGAGAGTTCTGGCTTTATCAAAACAATTGCACGGCAATACGGCCGCAGGCAAGACCATCGGGAATCGTTAATCGGGAATCGTTAATCGGGAATCGTTAATCGGGAAGGAGAAGCGGGAAAGGGGCGGGGAGCCTCACGTTGAGTGTGCCACCCGGCTGTCCAGATTCAGGATCGTGGACACCGATCTATTTCCTGGGACGCATCAGGTCCTGGTGGTTTCGGTCCATGATCTGAAACCTCCGGGACCTATTGTAACCAACGAATGGATCGGTGCCCGATTCTCGATTCACGATTCTCGATTCACGATTCTCGATTCACGATTCACGATTCTCGATTCTCGATCCCCGTTTCCCGTTTCCCGTTTCCCAGACCAACATTCTGTATTTTCTGTTCCTTCTGTGTTCTGTCCCTTCTGTGTTCTGCGTTCAACAAAACGTCCCGCCGGTGTGGCGGGACGGGTTCAAAGGGAGACGGACGAGATTCTGATAATCAGAAGCGCGACCTTGACCGGGGTGCGTCATCCGTGCGGGGACGCGCCTGATTCACCTTTACGTTCCTGCCGCCTATTTGTGCGTTATCCAGCGCCTTGATCGCTTCCTCTGCGTCGCTATCGTTGGGCATCTCAACGAAGCCGAAGCCTTTGGAACGACCGGTCTCCTTATCGCGGAGAACGCGTGCGCTGCTCACCTCACCGTAAGGCTCGAATGCTGCCCGGAGGTCATCATCCGTCATTTGGTACGAAAGGTTGCCGACATAGATGTTCATACAACAGACCTTGAAACTGATAACATGCCATTTCGTGCAATGGGAAGCGGGAGGCGCCAATGGCATTGAAACGCGTTCCAGCTACGCCGCGACCGTGCGACGATTTCTGCCTCCACCTTTGAACCTCGGACCGGCCGCTCCCGAAGGAATGGCCAACGCACCTTCAGCACTTGGGGCACGCAGCGCAATCTCTCCGGAAGTGCCGAACCACAGCATACCGCAAGCGGCACACTTCGGATTTCAGGAGAAATATGCGTGCAAATTGGCGCATGAAATGCGGAAAAGCAAGGGTTTTGACGAGGAGAAGGGATTTTTTTTCACACGTTGCAGAATTCGCTCCCGACACCCTCGACACCCCGCATCAGATTCTGCCGCGCCGGTTGACGCAACGAAGCTGCAGTGCGGAACTCCGGAAAGGCGCGGCATAACTGCGACAACGCATATCCGAATTTGCATTGTCGGATTTTTTTCTCTACCTTATCTGTCAATAAAGACTGTTGTCTCTTTAATGCCCGTCCATCACGTTTGAGTCTTTCGGCTATCGCAGTATTTGATACAGTGCATCAACGCATTCCCAAAATCTAGAGAAAGAGGATAAGCTTTGGCGCAAATCTTTCCAAAGTGGACCAACTCCTTGCCCCGTAACATCGTAGTTTCCGGTGGCATTCTCATCATCCTCATCGTCGCGGGGATATGGTACTACTGGTCCCCGAAATTTACCGATGTGGGATACGCGCCGGCGCAACCCGTACCCTACAGCCATGCCTTGCACGTGGGCGAATTGGGCCTCGACTGCCGGTACTGCCACGTCGGCGCAGAGACGTCTCCGGTAGCCATGGTGCCGCCCACGCAAACCTGCATGAACTGCCACACGCTCATCAAAACCGAGAGCGAGAAGCTCGCTCCCGTGCGCGCCAGTTGGGAGTCGCGTGAGCCACTGCGCTGGGTGCGCCTGCACAAAGTACCGGATTACGCGTATTTCGATCATAGTGCGCATCTGCGTGCCGGCGTGGGCTGTGAAAGCTGCCACGGGGATGTCGCCGCCATGGAGGTGATGGAACTCAGGGAACCTCTCAGTATGGGTTGGTGCCTGGACTGCCACCGCAACCCCGATCCCCATCTGCGCTCGCCTCAGGACATCACCGTTATGGGTTGGGTACCCCCGGATAATCAGGCGGAGCGCGCCGCGGAGATCAAGAAAACACTCAATCTTAATCCACCAGAAACCTGCTCGGGATGCCATCGATGAAACACCGGCCATTTGTCGACTCTGACGACTCCACGCACAGTAAAGAGTACTGGCTGAGCTTCCGCGACAAGACGGGCGAGCCGGAGTACCGCGTTCTCCAACAAGGGGAGTTCCCTTCCCCACCACTGACGGCGGGAATGGACCGACGCAGTTTCCTCACGGTTATGGGCGCATCCATGGCCCTTGCGGGCTTGACAAGCTGCCGGCGTCCGGAAGAGCATATCGTCCCGTACGTCTCGCGTCCGGAAGAAATCACCCCGGGCAACAGTCTGTCGTACGCGACAAGTATGCCCCTGGGCACGGAAAATGAATCCCTTCTGGTGGAAACCCGCGAAGGACGACCATACAAGATTGCCGGCAACCCGCTTCGCGACTCCATGGGCAGCGCGTCCGGCGTGTGGGCCAATGCCTCCATTCTCGGCCTCTACGACCCCGATCGTTCCATGCATGCCCGACGTGCAGGTGAAGCATCCACTGTCGCCGCCTTCGCCGAAGTCTGGAAAGTCCAGCGCGAGACATTTCTGAAAAATGGCGGCGAGGGTCTCGGCTTGCTGCTCTCGCCTTTCGCCTCTCCCACGCTGTGGCGTCTCGTCGGCGAGTTTCAAAGCGCGTATCCCAACGCGCGCATGGTCTGCTACGATCCCGTCTCCGACCGCAACATCCTCGATGGCAGCGCGGCAGCATTCGCCGCTCCGTTGCGGCCTGTCTATGACTATAGCAAGGCCAACGTGGTGCTGGCGCTGGATGCGGATTGCTTCGGCACCGAACGGGACGCATTCGTGCATGCGAAAGCCTTCACCGCGAAGCGCAAGCCCGACAATGCGAAACCCGGCATGAACCGCCTGTATCTCGTGGAAAGCAGCCTCACGCAAACCACCGCCATGGCGGATCATCGTTTGCGCCTCCCCGCGGGCCGCATCCCGGCCCTGCTCGCTACACTGACGCATACACTCGCCGGCAAGGGGCTTGGCATTTCATCCGATCTGCTGACAAAGCTTCCCTCCCCCGCTGTGGAGAGCACCTGGGTCAATGCTGTCGCGGACGATTTGCTCGCGCAGAAGGGAGCGGGACTGATCGTCGCCGGACGCGGACAATCCAAGGCTGTACATGCCGTCGTGGCTGCGCTGAATCACGCATTGGGGAACGCCGGCGCCACTGTCTCGTACCTCACGCAACCGTACGCCATGGAAAGCGAACCGTCGCAGCTCCGGGATTTCACGGCCGCGATGAAAGATGCCAAGCTGCAAGCGCTGATCATGCTCGGAGGCAACGGCGCGTACACCATGCCAGCCGATCTCGAATTCCGCACCGCGCTGGAGAATGTCGGCCTCAGTGTACACCTCTCTCTCTACGTCGATGAAACGTCCACCTCGTCCACCTGGCATCTGCCCATGCGTCACTACCTGGAGAGCTGGGGAGATGTGAGCGGGACGGACGGTCGTCTGGGAGTGATACAACCGCTGATCGCGCCCCTCTACGAAGATGGGGTCAGTGATGTCGAACTCCTCCATCTGCTCGTCAGCGGGGAGCTGGCAAAAGGATCCGACCTGGTGAAGGCCACATGGCAAACCCTCATCCCCGGTATGGCCAAACGAAGCTGGCGCGGCATATTGCACGACGGTGTATATCCCTGGCAGGTGACCACTTCGACACCCGCGCCCAATACCGCCAGCATCGCGGGGCTGATAGATGCGCGCCATTTCGACGCGGCACCACCGCGCAGGGACGCGATGGAAATCGTGTTCCGCCTCTCTCCCGCCGTGCATGACGGTCGTTTCGCCAACAATGCCTGGTTGCAGGAATTTCCCGATCCGGTCACCAAGCTGACCTGGGATAATGCCGCACTTATCAGCCGGTCCAACGCAAAAGCCCTCGGACTGAAAGACGGTGATCTGGTGCGACTCGCCCTGTTCGGGCGCGAGACCCCGATGCCGGTGTGGATCGTTCCCGGCCAGGCGGACTGGTCCGTGACCGTTTTGCTGGGATACGGACGACGCAGAGCCGGCCGTGTGGGGTCCGGCGTGGGCTTCAATGCGTATCGCCTTCGTACGACGGGCGCCATGTACCTGGCGCAGGGATTGACGTTGGGCGCGAAATTCGGCACGCATGCGCTTGCCTGTGTACAGGATCATCACGGACTCGATGAAGAGCGCATGGCGCGGGACGGTGTGACGGAGCGGCTTCCGCAGATTTTCCGCGAAGCGACGCTGGACGAATTCCGTGAGCATCCCGACTTCGCCCAACATGTTGTGCACATGCCGAAACTGCGAAGCATGTGGAATGATCATCGCTACGACACTGGAATGCAGTGGGGCATGAGCATCGATCTCAACGCCTGCATCGGCTGCGGCGCCTGCACCATCGCCTGTCAAAGCGAGAATAACATCCCCGTGGTCGGCAAGGAACAGGTCCTCAACGGACGCGAAATGCACTGGATACGCATCGACCGCTATTACAAAGGCGACGAAAACGATCCCGGCGTACGCGTCATGCCGCTCGCGTGTCATCACTGTGAAATGGCCCCCTGCGAACAAGTGTGCCCCGTGGCCGCAACCTCGCACGACGAAGAAGGTCTCAATGTGATGACCTACAACCGCTGCATCGGTACGCGGTATTGCTCCAACAACTGTCCCTACAAGGCCCGCCGTTTCAACTTCCTCAACTATACGGGCGATTTGCCCGAGGTGATGAAGATGGCGCAGAATCCCGACGTTTCGGTACGCTTCCGCGGTGTGATGGAAAAATGCACCTACTGCACTCAGCGCATCGAACGCGGGAAAATCCATGCAAAGGTCGAAGGTCGCGAGTTGCGGGACGGCGACATCCGCTCCGCGTGTCAGGATGCGTGTCCGACGCAGGCCATTGTCTTTGGCGACATCAACGACCGGAACAGCGCCGTGGCGAAGGAAAAGGACTCACCCCGCACCTATCAGTTGCTGGGCGAATTCAATCTTCGTCCGCGCACGACCTTCCTCGCGAAAGTGAGTAACCCGAATCCGGCGCTGCGTGGCAAGGGCTCCGTCTGACCGGATAACGCAACATCGTAATTGACTATTCTACATCACCAACACGCAGAAGCAACGTGAGTGTGAACACAACAACGACGAAAACCGCCGCAGCCGTACTCGAGGAAGCACCACTGGTACAGGGTGGCCTGACGTTCAGCGGCATCACGGAGAAAATCAGCGGCGTTGTCGAGACGAAGACGCCCCAATTGTGGTGGATTCTGTTCGGCATGGCACTTTCGGGAACGCTGATACTGGTTGGTTCCATTGGCTGGCTCGTGTACGAAGGGACAGGCATTTGGGGCCTCAACAATCCCGTGGGCTGGGGATGGGCCATTGTGAACTTCGTGTTCTGGGTCGGTATCGGCCACGCAGGGACACTGATTTCAGCCATCCTTTTCCTGTTGCGGCAACGTTGGCGCACCGCCATCAATCGCTTCGCGGAGGCGATGACGATTGTCGCGGTGATTTGCGCGGGCATTTTCCCCGCCATCCATGTCGGCCGCATCTGGATCGCCTACTATATGTTCCCGCTGCCGAATTCCATGGAGATGTGGCCGAACTTCCGCAGCCCGTTGCTCTGGGATGTGTTCGCGGTGGGCACGTATTTCACCGTATCCTTCCTGTTCTGGTTCGTGGGGCTGGTACCGGATCTCGCCACCTTCCGCGACAGAGCGAAAACCAAGCTCCGCCGCATGGTGTTCGGCATCCTTTCACTCGGCTGGAATAACGGCAACAGACAGTGGCGTCACTATGAGCTGGCGTACCTGATGCTGGCGGGACTCGCGACACCGCTGGTGCTGTCCGTGCATTCGGTGGTGAGTACGGACTTCGCGACCAGTCTCATACCCGGCTGGCATACCACCATTTTCCCGCCGTACTTCGTTGCGGGAGCCATTTTCTCCGGTTTCGGCATGGTGCTGACGCTGGCGATCATCGCGCGTAAGGTGTTCAGTCTGCAGAACCTTATCACGATCGATCATTTCGAGAAGATGAACAAGATCATTCTCGTGACGGGCAGCATGGTGGGATATGCGTACATCATGGAGTTTTTCATCGCGTGGTACAGCGGCAACATTTACGAGGTCTTCGCCTTTGTCAACCGGGGGTTTGGCAATTACGCCTGGGCCTACTGGATCATGTTCCTTTGCAACGTGATCACGCCGCAATTGTTCTGGTTCCGCAAGTTCCGCCGCAGCATCCCGATCATGTTCACGCTGTCCATTTTTGTGAACATCGGCATGTGGTTCGAGCGCTTCGTCATCACCGTCACCTCCCTGTCGCGCGATTTCCTTCCCTCTTCCTGGGATTACTATTCGCCGACCACCTGGGACGTGCTGACCTTTGTGGGGAGCTTCGGCCTGTTCTTCACGTTGTTCCTGCTCTTCCTGCGATTCCTTCCGCTCATTTCCATGTCTGAAGTCAAAGCCGTGCTTCCCGAGGCGGATCCGCATCATCACGCCGGGCATGGGGAGCAGCAAGGAGGTGCCGCATGACCACGCATGCATTGATCGCTCAGTTTTCCTCTCCCGCATCGCTGATGGACGCGGCGAAAAAGGTACGCGATGCAGGATACTCGCATTTCGACTGCCACTCGCCCTTCCCCATTCACGGCATGGACGATGCCATGGGTCTTGGCCGCTCGCCTGTCGGCTTCATTGTCGGAGGCATGGCGGCGTTGGGCGCAGCGATGGAATTTTTCGTTGCAGACCGGGTCGCGACATCGGCATACCCGTTAATCATCAGCGGCAAGCCGCTGTTCAGCTGGCAGGCCTTCATCATCATCACCTTCGCGCTGTTCGTTCTGTTCGGCGCCTTCGGTGCGGTGGTCGGTATGCTGCGTCTGAACAAGCTCCCGCGTTTTCATCAGCCGCTGTTTTATTCCGACATGCTGAGTAAAGCCAGCGACGACGGTTTTCTCGTGAGCATTGACGCGCAGGATCCGAAATTCGACGAAGCGGGCACCCGCGCCTTTCTTGAATCGCTCGGAGCGCAGAGTATCGAAATCGTACGGGGGGACGCATGAACTCGGCAAGCAGCATTTCGCACATGATTTCCCGGGCACTCGTCATAGCCTCCGCAGTGGTGTTTCTGGGAGGATGCAGAGGAATGACTTCGGAAAATCCTCCCATCCATCCCAATCCGAACATGGACAATCAGGCCAAGTACATCGCGCAGCGTGAGAGCGGCTTTTTCGCCGACGGCGCCGCCATGCGCACACCGCCTGAAGGAACGGTCGCCCGCGGGCAACTGCACGAGGACGTCGGGTATTTCAACGGACGCTACGAGGACTCGACGCTGGTTGCGGCGATTCCCTTTACCGTTGACGCGGCGGTACTCAAGCGCGGCGAAGAACGCTATACCATCTACTGCTCACCGTGCCACGGCGTCAAAGGAGACGGACAGGGAAAAATCATGAAGTACAAGTATCCCATACCGCCGAACAACCTCATGGAGCAACGCATCCGCGACCTCGCGGACGGAGCCCTGTTCGAAGTCATTTCCAACGGTATCCGGAACATGCCATCGTATCGTCAACAGATTCCGGCGGAAGACCGCTGGAATATCGTCGCACACGTTCGCGAGTTGCAGAGCAAGAGCCCTGTCGCTCCTCCGCCTTCCAACACGACACCGCCACAACAGTAACACCCAGCACCATGGCAGCAATCGACACGACAACCTACAGATTCACCGACAAAGGACGCTTCGGTGTCATCGCGCTCGCGATCGGAGCGGTCGGAACCGTATTGACTCTGATCGGCTATTTCGTCGACAGCCATCAGTTCCTTGCATCATGGCTCATGGCCTTCGCGCGACTGGACCACGATAGCGCTGGGAGCCCTGTTCTTCGTGATGCTGCAACATGCCACCGGCGCGGTGTGGAGTGTCACAACACGGCGCGCGGCGGAAGCCATGACGCAGACACTCCCGCTGTTGCTGTTGTTCTTCGTTCCCGTCGTCATTGGCGCACATACGCTGTTTCACTGGTCACACGCAGACGCCGTCGCGAGCGATCATCTGCTCGCCTCGAAAGCACCCTATCTGAACATCGCGTTTTTCAGCATTCGCGGGCTGGTATTTTTTGCGATCTGGATCGTGCTGGGCTGGCTGCTGACGAGGCACTCCCTGCGCCAGGATGTGGACGGGGATCCCGGACATACTGTTTCACTGCGGAAAATCAGCGCAGGCGGACTCTTCCTGTTTGCGTTTACCATGACGTTCGCCGCTTTCGATTGGCTGATGAGTCTCGAACCGCATTGGTACTCAACCATCTTCGGCGTGTACGTGTTCGCCGGCGGATTCCTCGCGGCGCTGGCATTGCTGAGTCTGTTCTTCCAGTCCATGGGCCGCGGAGGCCTGCTCACGAAGGAAGTGGGTATCGATCACCATCATGACTTCGGTCGCATGCTTTTCGCGTTCACCGTCTTCTGGGCGTATATCGGCGGCTCCCAGTACTATCTCATCTGGTATGCGAACATTCCGGAGGAGACAGTCTGGTATCTTGCGCGCTGGGACAACGGCTGGTGGGTGGTGAGCGTCCTGCTCATCTTCTTCCGCTTCGCGGTGCCGTTTTTCACCTTGATCTTCTATCGTATGAAGCGGACGCCCGCGGTATTGCGTGCCGTCACCATTCTGATGCTCGTCATGCACGCGGTGGATATGTACTGGCTGGTCATGCCGACCTTTCGTGCCGGCTCGCCCCTGCCCGCGTGGACGGATATAACCGCATTGCTCGGCATCGGCGGATTGGTGCTCTGGTTGTTCTGGCAGCGCTACACTGCGCATGCCGCTGTTCCTATCAAGGATCCGAAATTTCACGATTCCGTCGCGCACAACGTCTAGCTCGAGGAAAGGTCCCGCGTTTCAATGATTGAATCTGGTCCCCTACGGTATTCCGGACAGACGGGCGAGCGCAAGGCGCCGTTGGTCTGTTTTCACTGCGGTGACGTCTGCTTCAGTGACGAAATCGCATTGGGGGACAAGTATTTTTGCTGCAACGGATGCAAGGCGGTGTACGAGCTGTTGCACGCCAATGACCTCTGTGCGTATTACGATGTGGACGAGGCGGTCCGCGGAAAAAGTCCCCACGATCAGATTTACGGCAGCAGGTACGCCTATCTCGACGATCCGGCAATCGAGGAGCAATTGTTGGAGTTCACCGATGGCGATGTACGCATGGCCACCTTCAGCATCCCCTCCATGCATTGCAGTTCCTGCATCTGGCTGCTGGAGCGACTGAACGCGCTCAATCCCGGAATCGTCAGCTCACGCGTGGATTTCACCCGCCGCGAGGCGGCCATCACATGGAAGGCTTCCATGATCACGCTCAAGGGCGTGGTAACGCTGCTGGCTTCGGTGGGGTACGAACCGCATATCAGCTTGCAAAGTGTCGCAGAAAAGCGCCGCGGCAGCAGCAACAAACGGCTGTACTACAAGATCGGCATCGCGGGTTTCGCTTTCGGGAATGTGATGCTTCTGAGCTTTCCGGAATACCTGGCCGGAGAGGGAGGCATCGATCCGCTGTTTGCGCGCATCTTCAGCTACATCAACATCGGGCTGTCGCTACCGGTTTTTTTCTATAGCAGTCTCGAATATTTTCAGTCGGCCTGGGCCGGATTGCGTCAGCGTTTCCTGAACATTGACGTCCCGCTCTCCCTCGGCATCAGTATGCTGTTTTTCCGCAGCATATACGACATTCTGAGCGGAACAGGTCCGGGGTATCTCGACAGCTTCACGGGACTGGTGTTTTTCCTGCTCATAGGAAAAATCTTCCAGAAGAAAACATACGACGCGCTGTCCTTCGAACGAGATTTTCGTTCGTACTTCCCGCTCTCCGTTGCGGTCAAAGAGCAGCATCACGAAACCACAATTCCTCTCACACGCCTGAGAGTCGGACAGCGCATCGTGGTGCGGAATCAGGAATTGATCCCCGCCGACGCCATTCTCCTCAATGGCGAGGCGAATATTGACTACAGCTTCGTGACCGGCGAAGCGGAACTCATCCGCAAATTCAGCGGCGACCGCATTCACGCCGGTGGCAGACAGGTGGGGCAGGCGATAGAGCTCGAAGTTGTAAAGGAAATCGAGCAAAGCTATCTGACCCGGCTGTGGAACAACGACGTGTTCACCAAGGAGCGCCGGGCGCCGCTCACAGCACTCGTGGATCGCATCAGCGCACGCTTTACCTACGCGGTGTTGAGTATCGCGCTTGTCGCATCCGTCGTCTGGCTCGTGCTCGAGCCGGGTATGGTGACCTTCGTGTTCACTTCGGTCCTGATCGTGGCCTGTCCCTGCGCGCTCGCGCTCGCTTCCCCGTTCGCGCTGGGATCGGCGCAGCGTGTGTATGGCTACAACGAATTCTTTGTGAAGAGCACCGACACCGTCGAAATGCTCTCCCATATCGACACGATCGTCTTCGACAAAACCGGCACGCTCACGAGAAGCGGTGCCGGCGGTGTGCGCTTCCACGGACCCGGATTGAATGAGCAGGAGCGCTTGCTCATCAAGTCCGTTCTGCGGCAAAGCACACACACGCTCAGTCGACAGGTTTTCGCATTCCTTGCCGATGTCCCGACGGCTGACGTTGAGGGATACTCGGAAATTCCCGGAAAAGGTATAGAAGGGAGTGTGCAAGGACGTCGCGTGCTCATCGGCTCGGCGGACTGGGCCTGGCGCGATCACGACGCACCCATTGACACCGCAACCACATCGGTGTACGTATCGATCGATAGTCAACCACGGGGACATTTCACCGTGCCGAATGTGTACCGCGACGGACTCCCCGAGCTTGTCGCCCGCCTGCGTTCCCGTTATCGCCTGGCGATACTCTCCGGCGATTCCCCGCGCGAGGAAGCACGGCTCAAAGCGCTGTTCGGCGAGGATGTTCCGATGCGTTTCCTCCAGACCCCGGCGGATAAACTGGGGTATGTCGAGACCTTGCGCAGCCAGGGGCGGCATGTATTGATGTTGGGCGATGGCCTCAACGACGCAGGTGCGCTCAAGGCAGCGGACGTCGGCGTCTCCCTCACCGAGGATATCAATGCCTTCTCTCCGGCCTGTGACGGTATTTTGTCCGCGGACCGCTTTCATACGTTTGATCGTATGCTGGACTTCGCGCGCAACAGTCACGCCATTGTCCGCGCGAGTTTCATTCTCTCACTGACATACAATGTGATCGGCATTTCCTTCGCGGTGGCCGGTTTGCTGACACCGTTGGTGTCCGCAGTGTTGATGCCGGTGAGTTCGGTCAGTGTTGTTGCCTTCACCACTTTGCTCACACGCTGGTATGCCCGGAAGCGGAGGCTGGCCTGACGTGGAGGTGATGTTCATTCTCATAGGCTTCAGCCTGCTTGTTGCACTCATCTTTCTTGGATTGTATCTGTGGGCTGTGCGCAACGGGCAATACGACGATAAAGTAACGCCGTCCATACGCATGCTTTTTGATGACGGCACACGCGGAAAGCGCGACCGCGACAACGACGAACATGATCATACGAATATAGGAGATCCATCGAATGGACGTTGAAAAATTCAGGTACGACAATCAGATCGTCCGACTGTTCTTTTTGGCGACGATGTTCTGGGGTATTGTCGGCTTTCTCGTCGGGCTGGTCATCGCGCTGGAACTGCCGTTTCCGGGATTGAACTTCGCTCCCGCCACAACGTTTGGACGGCTACGGCCAATCCATACGAACGCGGTCATATTCGCCTTTGTGGGTAACGGCATATTCCTTGGGTACTATTACTCGATACAACGCCTTCTGAAAACACGCAATTTCAGCGACCTGCTCGGAAGAATTCACTTTTGGGGCTGGCAGCTCATCATCGTTGCGGCGGCGCTCTCCTTGTTCGCGGGATACACCACGTCGAAAGAGTACGCCGAACTTGAGTGGCCGATCGACATCGCCATTGCCGTCATCTGGGTCGTCTGGGGCTGGAATATGATAGGCACCATACTCAAGCGGCGTGAAAAACACATGTATGTTGCCATCTGGTTTTACATATCCACTCTGGTGACCGTCGCGGTGCTGCATATCGTGAATTCCTTCGAGGTCCCGGTAAGCTTCATGAAAAGTTACTCGCTGTACGCTGGCGTACAGGATGCGCTGGTACAGTGGTGGTACGGACACAATGCGGTCGCATTCTTCCTGACCACACCGTATCTCGGCCTCATGTATTACTTTATTCCGAAGGCTTCCAACCGCCCCGTGTACTCGTACAAGCTGTCCATCATTCACTTTTGGGCGCTGATTTTCATTTACATCTGGGCGGGACCGCATCACCTTCTGTACTCCGCCACACCGGATTGGGCGCAGTCGCTGGGCACGGTGTTCTCGCTCATGCTTATCGCCCCGAGCTGGGGTGGCATGCTCAACGGCCTGCTGACGCTCCGCGGTGCCTGGGACACCGTGCGCAAGGATCCTGTCCTCAAATTCCTCGTCGTCGCGATCACCGCCTACGGCATGGCGACGTTCGAGGGGCCGATGCTGTCCATCAAGAGCGTGAACGCCTTGTCGCATTTCACGGACTGGACCATCGCACACGTCCACGTGGGTGCTCTGGGCTGGAACGGTTTTTTGACCTTCGGTATGATCTACTGGCTGGTACCCAGGCTATGGAAGACCAAGTTGTTCTCCGTGAAGTTGGCCAACTGGCATTTCTGGCTGGGTACGCTGGGCATTCTCTTCTATGCTATCCCGATGTACTGGGCCGGAATCACACAAGGCTTGATGTGGAAGCAGTTCACTCCGGACGGTGTGCTCCAGTATCCGAATTTCCTCGAGACGGTATTGCAATTGGTACCCATGTACATCATGCGCGCCATCGGCGGCGGTATTTACCTCGTCGGAGCGATCCTGATGGTGTTTAATCTGATAAAGACCGTGAAATCAGGCTCCTTCCAGGCCGAGGAAGAGGCGGAAGCGCCGCCCCTCCGGGCGCAGATCGCGCATGAGGACAAAACCTATTGGGGTCATCGCTGGCTTGAGAGCCGCCCCATTCGTTTCACGATTCTGTCCGCGGTGGCTATCCTGATCGGCTCCGTTATCGGCAATCTTCCGCTTTTCGTCGTTGAGTCGAACATCCCGACCATCACCAACGTCAAGCCGTACACACCGCTTGAACTCGAGGGACGTGATCTGTACATTCGTGAGGGCTGCGTCGGTTGCCATTCGCAGATGGTGCGTCCTTTCCGCTCTGAAACAGAACGCTACGGAGAATATTCGAAAGCGGGCGAGTACGTGTACGATCACCCCTTCCTCTGGGGCTCCAAGCGTACCGGCCCCGATCTCTGGCGCGTCGGCCGGAAATATCCCGATGCGTGGCATTACAATCACATGTACGATCCCACCTCCATGTCACCGGGATCCATCATGCCGCCATACCCCTGGATGATCGAAAACGATCTGGATTATTCCGATCTGCAATCAAAAATCGGCGCACTCCGCAGTATCGGCGTCCCCTATCCGGAAGGCTATGAAAGCCAGGCGGCAAAAGACCTTGAGGCGCAGGCGCGCACCATCGCCGAGGGGCTCGATGCCGCCGGCATCAAAACCCGTTGGAACAAGGAAATCATCGCGCTCATCGCGTACTTGCAGCGTTTGGGCACGGATATCCGCACGGAGTGAGAGATGTTCAAGAATCTCGTGGATTTCACGAACTTTGAAGCGTTGGGCATCGCCACCACAGTGTTCTTCTTCGTGGTATTCGTCGCGATCGTCATCCGCGCACTCTTACTCCGCAAGTCGTTTACTACGGAAATGGAAAATCTTCCTCTGCAAGACGGCTCCCTCACCACCGCAACCAACGATGCTGACAAGGATTAGTCATGGCGAAACGAAAAGTACCACAGGACGAACTGCTCAAGCATGAATACGACGGCATCGAGGAGTATGACAATCAGCTCCCGGGCTGGTGGAAAAATCTCTTCTACATCACCATCGTGCTTGGCGTCGTCTACTTACTGCATTTCCACGTGTTCGGTACCGGCGACCTCCCGGGTACCGAATACCTTCGTGAAATAGATCCGGACTACGTTCCCGCCCGACCCGAAACGCGGGGCGTGGTCTTTGGCTCCTATCGTACCCCGGTGGCCGCCGAAGAAAGCGACGTCACACCGCGTACCATCGCCCTCCTGCAAAAGGAAGCCTATCAGTCCTTCGAAAAAGACGTCCTCAACGCGATGCGTTACGCAGACGCCTCGCAAATGGCGAAACTGCGTGAGAGTTTCCCGGTCATCTTCGACAAGTATGTCGCTATGGGCGGCACTCTGCCGGCTGGCAGCGCTCCCGCCACAGCGGAGGTTGCGACCATCACAGAACCGATTACCGATGCTGGCCTGCTCGGAGACGCGAAAACCTTCTTCGAAGCGCAATGTGCCGCCTGCCACGGTAAGCTGGGCGAGGGTGGTATCGGTCCCAATCTCACCGATGAGTACTGGATTCACGGCAATAAAATCGCGCAGGTTGTGAAGGTGATCACCAAAGGCGTCCCCGCACAAGGGATGGTTGCCTGGGAAAAAAGCATGTCGCCGGATCAAATCAACGCCATGGCCAGCTTCATCCTGGTCAAATTGCAGGGCAGCAGCCCTCCGAATCCGAAAGCCCCGCAAGGGGAGAAAATCGCGAAGTAAGCGCGACCGCCGGCCACGCGCCGGCGGTTTCCGTATGAGACAACAGAATCCGTTACATACGCATCGAAAGGCCGGTCAGCACCTATGAGCAGCAAGCATGATGTGGAAGAGCTCTACGAAGAAATCACCTTCCGCGACCGTATCGCCACCGTGGACGAACACGGAAAACGGAACTGGATTTATCCGAAAAAACCCTCAGGGCGTTTTTTCCGCTGGCGCACGTATGTGAGCTGGATCCTGCTGGCCTTTCTCTTCTTCTCCCCATTCATCAAAATCAACGGCGAGCAACTCCTGCTGCTGAATATTCTCGAACGAAAATTCGTGATCTTCGGCGTCACTTTCTGGCCGCAGGATTTCCATCTCTTCGTCCTCATCATGATTGCCACCATCGTGGCGATCTTCCTCTTCACCGCTGTATACGGCCGCATCTTCTGCGGATGGATCTGCCCGCAGACCATTTTCATGGAAATGGTATTCCGGAAAATCGAGTACTTTATCGAAGGTGACGCGCAACAGCAACGGGCGCTCAACGCGCAACCCTCGACGCCGGACAAGATTTTCAAGAAGGGCGTGAAAACAGGCATCTTCTATGCGCTCTCTTTCGCCATCAGTAATCTCTTCCTGGCATACATCATCGGAATGGATGCGCTGCTCGACATCGTGACCTCCCCACCCAGCGAACATCTCGGAGGATTCATCGCGATTGTCCTCTTCTCCGGAGCGTTCTTCTTTGTCTTTTCCTGGTTCCGCGAGCAAGCCTGCGTGCTTGTCTGTCCCTACGGACGACTGCAGTCCGTGCTCCTCGATGAAAATTCAGTCGTCATCTCCTACGACTTCGTTCGGGGCGAACAACGAAAGCGCTATCGCCGCGAAGACCCCCGCACCGATGCCGGACACTGCGTGGATTGCCATCAGTGCGTTGTGGTGTGCCCCACCGGTATCGACATCCGCAACGGGACACAACTCGAATGCGTCAATTGCACCGCGTGTATCGATGCATGCGACAGCGTGATGGACAAAGTCGGCTTTCCGCGGGGATTGATTCGCTACGCCTCGCACAAAGCCATTACCACCGGCGACACACGGATTGTCACGCCCCGTGTTATCGGGTATTCCAGCGTCCTGCTGGTGTTGCTGGGTGTCATCGTCTTCCTGTTCTTCGCGCGCGCCGACATCGAGACAACAATTCTCCGCGCCCCGGGCACCTTGTATCAGCTTCAGGGAGAACAGAATGTGCGCAATCTGTTTACCCTCAGGGTGGTCAATAAAACGAGAGCAGATCTCGACATACGGCTGAAACTGGATGCAAAGGAGGGGACGCTCTCTGTCGTCGGAGATAAAAAGATCGTCGCGCTCGCGAACGGACTTGCAGAATCGGCGTTCTTCATCGATCTTCCTTTATCTGAACTCGATGGAATAAAAACTCCGATCTCCATCAGCCTTTACAGCGGCGATCGCCTGCTTGAAAGCGTCGAGACGACGTTCATCGGGCCGGCCACACAGTAACAAAAATGTATGGCAGATAAAAAAATCCATATCTGGGCGGTCGGTATCACCATCACGATCGTCCTCTTTCTTCTCTCCACCATCGTGCTGACTGTTATCATCAGTCAGCAGGAATACCATCTCGTCACAGATAATTATTACGAGAAGGATCTCAGGTATCAGGACCGCATAGAAACGAAGAAGCGCACAGACGCTCTCGAACAACGTCCTGTCATCGAAATCGACCGCGAGTCCCGCGTCTGCATCATCAGCTATCCGCCGCGCGAGCGCTACGACGATATCAGCGGAGAGGTCACCTTTTTCCGCATATCCGATGCGAAAAACGACGTCACCCGGCCACTGCAGCTCAATAGCGAAGGCCGGCAGCATATCTCCGTCAGTGCCCTTCCTCTGGGACAATGGATACTGAAAATGACCTGGGTGGAACAAGGAGAGGAGTTCTACCTCGAGCAGCGCGTCTATTTACAGTGACATTTCGAGCGACCTGACGCACACGTCCACGTCGAGAGAGAACAGTTATTGTCAGAACCTTCAGGAGCGATACCATGCTCTGGTCAGCCTTTATCATCGGTTTCATCGGGAGTCTTCACTGTCTCGGAATGTGCGGTCCCATCGTACTCGCTCTGCCCGGAAATGCCGCACAGCGCCTGCGTTTTACCGTAGAACGGTTGTTGTACAACCTCGGGCGCGCTGTGACCTATTCCCTCATGGGCGCGGTTGCGGGACTTGTCGGACAGGGTGTCGCCATGGCGGGATTTCAGCAATGGCTCGGGATTGTCGCCGGTGGTCTCATGGTGCTGAGTGTGCTGTTGCCTTCTCGCGCCGCACGAAAGGTGTTGCCCTCCGCCCTCTACGACAAGGTGTTCACGAGGTTGAAAGTGAAGCTCGGATCATTGCTTGGCAATACGAGGCATTCGTCCATGCTGCTGATCGGTGTGTTGAATGGCTTTCTTCCCTGCGGACTGGTGTACATGGCGCTTGCCGGTTCGCTCGTCATGGGCTCGATCGGCGGCAGCGCCTTGTACATGTTCATCTTCGGACTGGGGACACTTCCGGTCATGTTTGCGGCCTCGTTCGCGAGCGGACTTATTACCGGTTCGCTCCGTACACGCATAAACAAAGCGATACCCGTCGCGGTGCTTGTGATGGGCGTACTGTTCATCCTCCGCGGATTATCACTCGGAATTCCGTTTCTCAGTCCGGATATGGACATGATGAAAAAGAAAGCCACCACAACAGAGATGCCACAGCATTCCGCTACGCACAAAGGCGGCTGCTGTTCCGAGTAATTGTGCATGCAGTGCCGTTGGGTGCGGGGAGCAGCCGCCCCACACTGCCTTTTCGCGACGGAGGTTCTGACTCAGGCCCCGAGAGCGTCCCTGAGATTGTCGAGAGTCTTGTTGGTAGTGCGCGCATCCTCCTCCGTGACCACCTTTGAAACCGCAGTCAGAATTCCGTCGAAATCGCCGATGCGCTCGAGCGTTTCGAGCCCCTTTTTCGTTATGGAAATGTTCGCCTGACGCCTGTCTTCTGCACTGGTACGCCGTTCAATAAAGCCCTTGGTCCGTAGGCGTTCCACCAATCGCGATGCGTCACTCATTTTATCGAGCATTCGTTCCTTGAGCAGAGACACGGTGGCTGCATGCGGCATCTGTCCCCGCAGTATGCGGAGGATGTTGAATTGTTGCAGTGTCAATCCGTACGGTTTGAGGACCTCGTTCGCGGCAGCTACAAGCCGACCGTGGGTATACAGGATACCCACGGTCAGCTTGTGATATTCACTGCTGAACTTGCTCTGTATTTCTTCCTCGAGCCGCGTCACGCTTCCTTCTTCAGCTGCACGTTCAGATTCAGTCGAACGTCTTTCCCCACCACGGCACCGCCGGCTTCGGTAAGCGTATTCCATTTGAGATCGTAATCAAAGCGATTGATCTTGCCGGTAATCTTGAAACCCGCCTTGGTGTTGCCCCAGGGGTCCTGCACCGTCCCATTATGGCGCACATCGAGTTCGACCCGCTTGGTCTTGTCGCGAATGGTCAGGTCGCCGATGAGCTTGTAGGTGTTCTTGCCGGATTTCTTCATGGACGTGCTCTTAAATGTCATCTTGGGATATTTTTCGGCATTGAAAAAATCGTCCGACTTCAGATGCTGATCACGCTTTTCATTGTCTGTATCAATGCTGGCGATGTCAACGGAAAACTCGATGGTTGCGTTATCGAAGCTGTCACCTTTCGTGGTGATGGATCCGTCAAACGTCTTGAAAAAACCATCAACCTCGGAGATGACGAGATGGGTGACGTTGAAACCTATATTGGTATGCGACTTGTCAAACGTCCAACGCGTCTGGGCAGACGCAGTGAAGGCGAAGGCGAGGAAAAGAAGCGGAATCATCCGTACAGCTTTCATGGGAGCTCCTGAAGGTATGTGTAAGTTAATGGGAAAAGTTTTAAATTCAAACTTATGTTATAACACACACATGGACAGCGGAAGTTCCCCACGAAAACCGTTCTTACAGAAACCCCGGAACTGCCGAAACCACCGCTCCCCTCCCGCATCGCTCGCAGGAATTCTGTTCGATCCGGTTCCCGCTTGAGGGGATAGGAAAAATCCTGCTGTCCACAGCATCGCTACGGACCTCCTTTCGCGACGCGGGCAGCCTTGCCGTTGAGGGACAGAGTATTGTCGTGGGTCTGAAAAACGCGGATGCGTGCCGGTTCGCGCACGTCATCCCGCTTCGTGTTGCGATCCGAACACGTCCGGCATCCGGCGGCGTACGGTCATCAGCGGTGCAGTGGCATTCCGGCGCATTTGCGGACGCTCAACGAGGCCCTGACGGCATCGCCGTTATCGACGTCCGGAAAACGAAGGCAGCACCTGTGGGCGAGTATGCGGTCCGCCAACCATGCGCTACGGCGCTCAACTTCCGATCACGATGTCGTTCTTCGACTCTCCCCGCCATAACAGGCGGTCGCGTCCCGCGCGCTGCGCGTCGAACACGAGTTGCTTCGCGGCGAGCAGGAGTTCCTCCAGCGTGCTTCCGTCGATGGGGTACACGACGGCTCCCGCGCTGACGGTGCTTCGGAGATCGTGTTCCGTAAAGGTATGCTCGCGCACTATCGAACACAGATGCTCACCGTAGTGCAACGTGGCATCAATGCCGCTGTTCGGAAGCAGGATCAGCACTTCGTCCGAACCATAACGGCAAGCACTGTCGTACGCGCGGAGGTGCCTGACCAACAAGCCGCCGAACTCCCGGAGGAAACTCCTCCGCGCCTCGCCGCCATAGGTGTTCGCTATGCTCTTATAGTTGTCCACGTCCATCAGAATGAGACCGAATTCTTCCCCGGTTTCCGCCGCGCGCGCAAGTTGTTGCTGCATGGATTCCACAAAACAGGAATAGCGCGTAAGGCCTGTTTCGTGATCCACTCTGTCAAGCCGGATGTTCTCATCGTACAACCTGTTCTGGTAGAGCGCAATTCCTGCGACACGGGCGAACATTTCGATCACAGGAAGGTCCGACGCCTGAAACGCATCCCTCGCGTCGCTCGCCGCATATAAATAACCCAGCGTCTGGTGGTGCACGCTGAGCTGCACGATGATGCAGCTCGCAAAGGGTTGTTCGAGATATACCTCCTCCGCAATGGCCGGGAGCAGCGACGCATCGGAAATGAGCAACGGACGTCCTGTCCACAGCACGTCGCCAATGGCCCCGGTTGCGAGATGTTTACGGAATTCCTTGCAATACGACCGCGAAATGCCGAAACAGTTTTCGATGCTCAGAAATTCGGTCTCCCGGTCAATCAGGACAATAGCGCAGCTGCGGCAATGATAGAGACGGACAATGCGGTCCACGACATAATGAAATACCCGTTCGTAATGTCTGTTCGTGGCGAGAAGCGCGAGCAGATCGGCGAAATACTCCAGGCACTGCGGTGCGTTCAGCTCTTTCATGACATACCTCCGGAACCCGATGAACGTAAGGGTTTGCTGTATATACAGACGCGAACTCGCGAGGTGTCTATGTGTACGTGATTATCGACCGCATAGTACAGGACAGCGAAACAAATGTCAAGTGGTCACATATCGTTGCCCACGGGAACGACACCGCGTGGCATCCACAAGCTGAAACGCTCCGGAATTTTGGTAACGGATACAACGGTCGTATTGCGATTTTCGTTTGCCTGCTCGCAATGCGGCGTCAGCGGCAGCGTGCAGGTGTTGTGTTCTCCCAGCCGGAATATTCACCCCCTCTCCACGGGTTTCGATACCACTAATCGTCGTCCAAGACCTCGCGCTCACGTGAAGCCACTTCCGCATAGCGAATAAAGGCCTCCTGGCTGTTCACACGAGGTTGTGCGGGGTCCACTACCGGACGCGCGTAACTGCCATCGGCACGCAGTTCGTACGATTTCACATTGTCCGCCAGGATCGTCGGCAGAATATGGTCGAGTATCCTGTCACTGATCATGGGATCCTCCACCATGAACATCGCCTCGACGCGACGGTTGAGGTTTCGGGGCATCCAGTCCGCGCTGCTGCAGTAGATTTCCGGATTGTCGGCGTTTCCGAAAACGAACACCCGGCTATGCTCCAGAAAACGCCCCACAATGCTGCGCACGCGAATATTCTCGCTCAATCCCGGTACTCCCGGACGCAGACAGCAGATGCCGCGCACAATAAGATCAATCTGCACTCCGGCGATGGAGGCACGGTAGAGCGCCCGAATGATCTGCGCATCCACGAGCGCGTTCATCTTCGCGATGATGCGCCCCGGTACACCCGCTTTTTGGAAATCGGCCTCACGCTGAATCAAGGCCAGCAGCTTCTGTCGCAAGGAAATGGGGGCGATGATGATTTTATTCCATTCCGTTTGATGCGAGTAGCCGGTCAGATAATTGAAAAGTTCCGATGCCTCGAAAGCGAGGTCCTCGCGGCACGACAACAAACCGAAATCCGTGTAGATGCGCGAGGTGATCTCGTTATAATTTCCCGTGCTCAAATGGACGTAGGTGCGCAGCGATCCCCTCTCCCTGCGCACGACCAGCGACAGCTTGCAGTGTGTTTTCAGGCCGATAATCCCGTACACGACGTGTACTCCGGCCTGCTCGAGCTGCCGGGCCCAGATGATGTTGTTCTCCTCATCGAAACGGGCTTTGAGTTCGACGAAGGCGGTGACCTGCTTGCCGTTCTCCGCGGCGCGCGCAAGCGCACGCACAAGATTCGAGTCGCCATTCGTGCGGTACAGCGTTTGCTTGATCGCCAGCACCGTCGGATCGTCCGCCGCCGTCTCGATGAACTCGACGACGGAAGAGAAGGAATCGTAGGGATGATGGAAAAAGATATCTCTATCCTTGACACGCGTGAAAATATCCTGCGCCACGCGCAGTTCGCCGACGATACGCGGAGCGAAACGGGTATCCTTGAGATGCGGCAGCGGGAGGGCTGTCAGAGTCATAAAATCCGCGAGGTTCAGCGGACCGTCAACCAGGTAGATCTCCCGATCGGAAAGGTGCAGCGCGTTCTGGAGAATACGCAGCACCTTCGCCGGCATGCCGCTGTCCACTTCCATGCGTACCACAGCTCCCCAGCGCCGGCGGCGAATCTGCTCCTCGATGGTCTTGAGCAAATCGGACGCTTCATCGTCGGCAATTTCCAGATCGGCGTTGCGTGTGACGCGAAAGCGATGGGAGTCTTTCACCGACAGCCCCGGAAACAACGCGTTCGCGTTGGCGGCAATCACCTCGCCCAGCAGAACGTAATGATACCCGTCCGAACGCCCCGGTATCGAGACGAGGCGTGGCACGACAGGCGGCACCTGCACCACGGCGATACGCTCCTGCGAAGTGATGGAATCCACCACGGTCAAAATCAGATTGAGCGAGCGGTTGATCAGATGCGGGAAGGGATGCCCCGGATCGATAGCCAGCGGTGAGAGCACCGGGAAGACCTGATCAATGAAATACTTCTCACACCACTCCCGCGATGCGGAGTCCAGATCTTCGTAGGCATGCAGAAATACGCCTTCACGCTCCAGTCCCGAAAGAATATCGCCGGTAAAGCAATCCGACATGGCCTTGTTCATGCGGCAGACCTGCACCCGAATGGCGTTAATGGTCTCCTCGGCCGTCATGCCGTCGGACGGCAGGTCCGTCACACCCAGTTCGATCTGTTGCTTGAGCCCTGCCACGCGAATCATGAAAAATTCATCGAGATTCGCGGCAGTGATGGCGATGAATTTCAGTCGCTCTAAAAGCGGTACGGCGGGATCCAGCGCCTCGTTGAGCACGCGCCAGTTGAAATCCAGCCAGCTCAACTCGCGGTTGAAATACGCCTCCGGGGAGTATAGATCCACGGGGTGAAAAGCCGGAATGACCGCCTCATCCGCCCTGAATTCGCGATCACGATCCATGGAAGCACTGTCCTGCGCTCGCATGTGAATCTCGTGAATACTGCCGCTCGTCTTCGCTTCGCTCATGTATTGTGCATCCAATAGATTGTAATCCACAAAATTATGCAATTTCCACGCCATTTGCAGGGTAAATCGGTTAGGATTCTGTTAGCGCGATGCATAGCTCTCCGCTGCCGTAGCCGGTACTCTCGTGGTGATGGCGAAAAAGAAAGAAGGTGAAAGGGTGAAAGGGATGGGATCGAGTCGCTCCCAAATCCACAGAGTATCATTTCACCGCGGCGACTCTACCCCCTTCGGCACTCAACCTTTTCACCCTTTTTCCCTTTTACCTTTTTACGAGCCTGAGATCGGCGCACGCAGCCGGCAAATTCCGTAAAATCGTCCATCGTACCTCGCACATCGTCATTCGATTGTTTTTTCGCATTTTTCTGGCGAATTTACATGGATATATTCTGTAACGTCACTATTCCATCGAAAACATGCTCGTTCACCAATGCACCATAGAAGAACCGGTTTCCTACTCGGGAACAGGTTTGCATACAGGCGCCCAGTGCACCATCACTTTCAAACCGGCACCTGAAAACCACGGTATCCGCTTCGTGCGTACCGACCTGGGAGGCAATCCGGAGATTCCCGCCATCGTGGACTATGTGGTGGACGTGTCCCGCGGCACCACTCTGGGTCACGGTGATATCAAGGTGTACACGGTGGAGCATGTGCTCGCCGCGGTCGCGGGGATGCAAATTGACAATCTCATCATCGAAATCGACGGTATCGAACCCCCGGTGGGCGATGGCAGCGCCATGCCCTTCGTCGAAGCCCTGCAGCGCGCGGGCATCAGAAAGCAGGAAGCACCGAAAGACTATCTGATCATCGACCGAACGATTCAGTTCTCCAACCCCGACAAGGAAGTGGACATCGTGGCCCTGCCGCTGGACGACTTCCGCATGACGGTGATGGTGGACTATAAAAACCCTGCCCTCGGAAGCCAGCACACCGGCATGTTCAATCTCGAGGAATTCGTGTCCGAGTTCGCTTCCTCGCGCACCTTCTGCTTCCTCACCGAAGTGGAAATGCTGCACGACGCCGGCCTCATCAAAGGCGGCAGTCTCGACAACGCGGTGGTGATTGTAGACCGCGATGTGAACGCGGATGATCTGGAAGCGATCAGCGAAAAGCTCAAGCTGGACCGTACCATGCATCTCAACGACCACGGCTTCCTGAACGATATCACGCTGCGCTACAAGAACGAACCGGCGCGCCACAAGCTTCTCGATCTGCTCGGCGATTTGACGCTGGTGGGCGTCCCGCTCAAGGCCCAAATTCTGGCTGCGCGTCCCGGACATGCGAGCAACGTGGAATTCGCGAAAATGATTCGCAAGCTCTATCTCGAAAAACGCCTGGTGAAAAAATATCAGCTCGAGAAAAAGCAGGGCGTGGTGCTGGACGTCAACGCCATCGCGGATATACTCCCCCACCGCTACCCCTTCCTGCTCGTGGACAGAATCGTCAGTCTCGAACTGGATAAAAAAATCGTCGGCCTGAAAAACGTGACCATGAACGAGCAGTTTTTCAACGGGCATTTCCCCGGCAAACCGGTTATGCCCGGTGTTCTCATCATCGAAGCCATGGCGCAGTGCGGCGGCATACTCATGCTCAACAGCATCGGCGATCCGAAAGAAAAACTCGCGCTGTTCTCCACCATCGACAACGCTAAATTCCGCAAGCCGGTGGTGCCGGGCGATCAGCTCGTCATGGAAGTCGAGATGATGAACCGCCGCAGAAATCTCATTCAGATCCGCGGTAAGGCCTACGTGGACGGCGACCTCGTCGCCGAAGCGGATATGATGGCCGCCGTCATTGACAAAAACGGCAGCAAAGCGAAAAGCGAATAACAGACCACTTCACCAGTTCCGGACAGCGACGCACATGCCCACCATACACCCGACAGCCATCGTCAATCCCGCGGCGGAACTCGCCGATACCGTCACCATCGGTCCCTACGCCATCATCGAAGCGGACGTACGCATAGGCGAAGGCACCAGCATCGGGCCGCATTGTCTCGTGGACAACGGCGCGCGCATCGGCAGCAACTGTACCATCCATCAGGGCACCGTGGTCGGCACGCCTCCGCAGGACCTGAAATACGCCGGCGAGAAAACGGAGCTGTTCATCGGCGATAATTGTACCATCCGTGAATACTGCACGCTGAACCGCGCCACCACGCATTCGTGGAAAACCGTCATCGGCAGCAATTGCCTCTTCATGGCCTGGGTGCATGTAGCGCACGACTGCATCGTGGGCGACAACATCATCATCGCGAACTCGACGAGCATGGGCGGCCATTGCGTGATCGGCGACAATGCGATCATCGGCGGCCTGACCGGCATTCATCAGTTCAGCCACATCGGTGCGCATGTGATGATCGCTTCCAGTTCCCGTATCGTCAAGGACATTCCGCCATACATACTTGCCGGCGGTACGCCGACACGGTATGAGGGACTCAACTCCATCGGCCTCCGCCGCCGCGGGTTCTCGCGCGAGACGCTGGATCTGCTCGAACAAACCTACGCCGCCATCTATTTCAAAGGCATGAATGTCAGCCAGGGTGTACAGTGGGTGAAGGACAACCTTCCGGCCATACCGGAAGTAACCGCCGTACTGGATTTCATCGCGGGAAGCAACCGCGGCATTATCAGAGGAACGCGCAACTAGTCTGTGCTTCCCGCGGCGGCATGCACAGACCTTTGCGCTGAACCACGCCGACCGTTCGCTTCGACGAATCCTTTCACCTTTCACCTTTTCTCCTTTTCACCTTTTCTCCTTTTCACCTTTTCTCCTTTTCACCATTTCTCCTTTTCACCATTTCACTCGACCCCTTTACTCTTCACCCTTAACTTTTCTACTGGAAGCACCTCATGGCACTCACTGTCGGCGTCGCTGGTCTCGGTCATCTCGGTTCTCTTCATGCGAAAATGCTCAGCACGGCTGAAGGGGCTTCGCTGACCGCCGTCTTCGACAGCAACGCCGATCGTTGCGCCGAAATCGCCAAGCTCTACGGTGCGCGCGCCTGTTCATCGCTGGAAGAATTGCTTAACCATGTTGACGCCGTGAGCATCGCCACGCCGACATCCAATCACTTCGACACGGCCGCCCGCGCCATACACGCGGGAAAACACGTGTTCCTCGAAAAGCCCATCACCGAGGCGGTGCAGCAGGCCCGCGAGCTCAACGCGATGGCGGACGAGCGCGGCGTAATCATACAGGTGGGACACATCGAGCGTTTCAATCCCGCCATTGTCGCGCTGGACACGCTGGAACTTGCTCCGCTCTTCATCGAGTCGCACCGTCTGGCGCAGTTCAATCCCCGCGGCACCGATGTCGCCGTGGTGCTGGATCTGATGATACACGATATCGACATCATACTCGCGCTGGTGAAAAGCGAGGTCACCAGCATCGATGCCAGCGGACTTGCCGTCGTATCCGACACCGCCGACATAGCCAACGCGCGGCTGAAATTCGCCAATGGCTGCGTCGCCAATATCACCGCCAGCCGCATCTCGCAGAACCGCATGCGCAAGATGCGTCTCTTCCAGCGCAGCGCCTATATCTCCATCGATTTCCTCGCCGGTCAGAGCGAGGTGTTCCGTCTCGTGGACGCCGACGCCGACGTCACGCCCACCTACATGCTCGGCATGATCGAGCAGGGTAAGGTCCGGCGCAATATCATTTTCGAGCAGCCCCCCGCGCCGCAGGACCACAATCCCCTCAAATACGAACTACAGCTCTTCGTCAATGCCGCACGCAGCGGCACGCGTCCCATTGTGGACGGCTACGCCGCGCAGCAGGCGTTGGAGGTGGCTGAGGAGATTGTGCGGATGATAAACGGACAAACAGCGCAGAGCTGAGAGCTGCCCGTTTCTCCGCAGATACGAACTGCTGCTCGTATTGCCCTCAGGCACCGCCTGTTGCTTTCCTGAGCAACCATACTCGCCTGTACCAACGGCTGTGCCATTCTCGCATGATGCTTCAGTAGGTATGCAATCGTCCGTACAACAAAGGCCGCCCGATCGGGCGGCCTTTGAATGAGTCGGGTTGAACGTGGTGCTTACTTCGACAGCACCATCTGTATTGTCTTGTTGTACTCGCCCGCAATCATGCGGCAAACGTATGTGCCCGAAGGTAGCGCACTGGCATCGAAGCTGATCGTGTAGCGGCCTTGCGGCAGCACATCGTTGACCAGCTCGCCGACTTCCATGCCGAGACTGTTGTACACCACGAGGCGCACCGCACGCTCCTCGGCCACCGTGAAGCTCACACTGGTCGAGGGATTGAACGGATTCGGGTAGTTCTGCTCGAGACCGAAAACGGTCGGCAACGCGTCGCCCGGCTTGCCCATCATGTACGACTGCGCAAGCGCGATATTGCCCGTGCTGCTCGTCGGATTCAGATCGAACACCGTCACCAGATTGTTGACCGGATCGGAGGCCGAGCTGGTGCCCATGATCGGATCTTCCCACTGACCCAGGGCTACCGCCTGACGCACGCCGTGCAACTGGTTACGGTCGGCTATCATCGCCGCTTCCTGATCGGCATACGGGAAGGTGATGTTCGCCGTCCACCAACCGCTGCCCGTGGTCGTGATCTGCCAGTAGCGCTTCACGTACAGCATGCGCGCAAGGTTCTGCGGCAACTGATACGGGTACACGCGAATGGTCATACCGCTGATCGAACCGCTCGTCACCTCCACCGAGGCGATCGGATTGCCCGTGCCGCTCGCGGTGAAGTTGTAGGTGTTGCCCGGGTTGAGTCCGTTCAGCGTCGCTTCCTCGAACTGCGTGCCGCTCTTCGTGCCGGAGTTCACCACGCGCAACTCCACGTCGATGTTCAGCGGTTCGTTGGTCGCGATCAAACCGCTCGATGGCGGCGGGAAATCGTCGTTGAACAGAATACCGTAGAAGGTGATCTGCCCCGTGTGCAGACCCGGAGCCAGGCCGTTCGGATTGATGGTCAGCGTGAAGTCCTGGAACTGCCGCGGACGCGGCGGGGTGAAGTTGTACCCCTGCATCGTCGGTTCCGGCGTCGCCTTCGTCAGCGTGATCCACGGGGTGTTCGTTTCCACATCCCAGAGGAAGTCGCCCTGGAAGCCGTAAATGTTCGTCATCGACGCAACCTGATACGTCCGGTTGATCAGTCCCGGCGCCTTATACGTGGCCGTGAACTGCAGTTTCCGCGAGCTGTTGTCAATGAAGGTGATCAAGGGATCGCCGGGGATGCCGAACCCAATTTTCGGCGGCGGCGAGGGATTGTCGTCCAGCACGATGTCGTCTATCACCACCGCACCGGCACCGGCATTGCTCGTGACGCGGAAGCCGATGTAGTACATTCCCGCCTGATTCGGGGTATTGAAGTACGGATCCAGGCCGCCCGCAAGCTGCTTGGCCGTCATGAAGCCGGTGTTGGTGAAGTTCGCGAACGTGGCGAAGGTGGTCATCGAGCCCGGATCGGGGCTCATGCCATAGGCCACTTCCACGCGCTGCGGGGCGCCGCTGACGGATTTCATATTGAACGCTATCCGATAGCTGGCCTCGGCGAGCAAGGTCGCACCGGGAGTGAACACCCAGTCGTCGGCTGTCTGCGTGTCACCCGGATACTCGAGCGCATGCGTGCCGCCGCTGCCGACACCGTTGGCCACCGCCCAGGTGGCGGCACCGCCGGCGTTGTTCACCGACCAGTCGTAGTCGAGATAGCCCGGATCGTCGCTGAAATCCGGCACAAGCATGCTGTTGAAATCCTCGCGTCCGTGGATTTTCTGATTGTCGATGCGCCGTGTGTCGCTGCCCGCGTTGTCGGTTACATCGCCATCCAAAGCCCAGAACACTTTGACAAACACCGGTTGTCCCGCACTGGGCGCGAGGCCTGTCACCTTTTGATTGAAACTCACCACGGCCTTGCGGTTGCTCCAGGTCGGATTGAAGGTCTGCTGTACGCCGTCAAACTCGCTTACCGGCATGCTTCCCAGTTTGTAGGTGATGCTGATGCCTCCCGGCGCGGCCTCGCGACCAACGCTTTCAAGCACCACATCCACGGAATGCATCGCTGCACCTTCCATACGCGACCATTTCGCGTCCGCATAGTTCAAACGCACGTCCGACACAGCGACGTCGTACGTTGGAGGCGGTTCGGGATACTCATCGGCCCCGATGCAGGGATTCGGACCGCGCAGATCGCCGTCGAAGTCGTCGGTGATTCCGGGGAAGGAGATACCCGCGAGATAGCCGACATCGGAGGTGCTGTGCAGATCGGTCGCACTGACGAACCAGGGATTACCGTACACCGAATTCTGATGGAAACCGGACACGGCGGCTTGCATTGCTGCGAAAGACGTATAGCTGACGCCGTCCCATCGGTATGTGTCGGACCCCGTCCCGAAACGATACCAGCCGTTGTAGTCGAACAGACTGTGCGATGCGCCCGATCCGCTTGTGTAGTTGTAGAGCGCGTAGAACGTCCCGTTGCCCTCCAGTACCACCCAATTGTTCGCGAACTTGTTGTCGTAACTGCCGGACTCGCCATACTGGTAGAGACCATACGCCGTACCGGTCGTCTTCAGGAATACCGAGTTGTACACACAGTCCGTATAGCGCGGGTAACTGACGTAGAGGCCGTAGTTCGTGGAGGTGCCATTCGTCGCGCCCATGTTGTTGTACACTTTTGCGCGATTGCCCGTCGAGGCGTAATAGTAGTTCGGACGATAAATGTACAATGGGGAATACGCCGCGAAACCGTAATTATAACTGATCTCCGGACCGTCGTTCGGATAGTAGATGTAGTACGCGTATCCGGAGCTCGTAGTGAAGGTCCCGCTCGTGCGTTGAACGGAGCGATTGCTCTTGACCACGAGTTGACCACCGACGTAGTACAGATACATTCCGTAGTAGTACCAGTCGGTGACTGTGTTGTTGATGAACTGATTTCCGACCGCGGTGGTGTAATCGGTGGTTGACGAGCCATTCCAGCGGATGCCGTAATACCCACCGATGATATTGTTGTCCTTTATCAGGTTGTAGTTCCCGAAGTCTCCGGTCGCACTGTACGAGGACTGGGTACAGGCAAGAATGCCGATGTGATTCGTGCTCGATCCGCTGCTGTTGACTTCGATGGTGCAGTTGCTGATCTCGTTGTAATCAGCGGAGTTCGTGAATAACACCCCGTATCCGTATGTCGTGCCTGTGGCACGAATGGTCAGATTTTTCAGCTTCACGTAGTCGGCACCGTCGAATTGCACCACACGATCGTACGAATTGGGGGTGCTGTATTGAAGAATTCTTGTGGACGCATTGCCCGCACCACCATCAAAGGTGATGGTGTTTGTGGAACTGGCGCCGGGAATCTCCGGGATGGTAATTGTTTCTGTGTATGTCCCCGCCGCAACGTTGAAGGTTACCGGCCCGCATACACCATTGGTGGCGAGATCCGCGACGGCGGCGGTAAAGGTGGTGTAGTCCGGTGAACTCCCACCAATTGTGAAGGTACCGGAAAGTGCCGCCCGCACCGTGACGCTTGCGGTATCGTTTGTGTTCACTGTATCCGGAACACCGTTGGGACTCGTTGTCCATGCGACAATTGTGTAGGGGATTCCGGATGCGAATGTCCTCGTGCCAAGGTTCACCGAGGTTTGTCTCGCCTGTAACGTGGTCGTATCCAGAAGTCCGGTCCAGCTGTACGAGGTTTGCGGCACGCCGTTGATGCTCCAGTTGATCGTGGCGGATGTCAGCTGCTGCGAACCGTGATTCCGAAGGGTGACGGTAACCGGATGAGATCCGGCGCAGAAGGAACTGGGGGAATCGATTGATTCGATACCGGCGTCATTCGGAGCGAACACCGGGGCGGCATAGTACATCTCCACACGTCCGATCTGACCGGTGGACGTCCAGATACAATTTGCGGGAAATGACATGATCCCGTCCTGGAACAGCAACCTGTTCAGTGTTACCGGGAACCCGAATATGGACGAGGCGGCTGGTCCGGCGCCATAGGAGTTGATCGAGGTGAAGTTCCCTGCTGTCTGCCATCGCGCACCCAGGATGGCGATGTAATCGCCCTGCCGCACGAGGATATTGGTCTGGATGATATTGGTCCCCGGCACATTCGGCCAGTATCCCAACGTCACGAAATTGAGGGGGTTTGGCGGTGTGGAGCAGGATGTTGGAGGGGGAGCAGCCGGATCCATGCGCATGACCTGTATCGACTGCTGCGAAGTACTCGCATCCGTTGGGACTCGTACACCGGTGATGACGAAATCCGTCGGCGCCTGGAACCAGTAGCCGCGGATATACCCGGTATAGGATGACGCGTGAGCAGGCAGCGGCATCATCGTCTGTGCAAGCAAGGGGAGGTTTCCCGACCCCAGAAGGATGAGGAAAAACGCCATGATAACCCCCGGGCATGCCGTCCATCGTGGTACCGACCACGCGGACATACGCACGGGTAAAGTTGTACACAAATGCTTCATGGATGATATACTCCTATATTGAGTGAGTGACGACCATGCTGGGAAAGCACACTGCCCGTCGGGTTCCAGGCCAACCCGATTCAGACACGTTCATTTCAAAGAGGTGTCGCAGCGGAGACAATCTTTCTCCGGCTCGCGGTTCAAGGTATCCTCGGCATCAGACTGAGTATCACGCCATCATTCGCAACCATTTTGGGGGATAACGTCGTCCGTACGAACAGCCAGAATATGGAAATCGGACGCACGTGTCGTGCTTTTTCTTCACACGTGAAATTACTACTCGTCACGTCAAGATCAAAATGGTCGCGGGTGAGAGTAAAAGCAACTCCTCGGTGCCCCTCCTTGGACCTTGGATTCTCATCGGATTACAATGCGAAGATCACGGCATGAAATACCGTACGTCGTACAACAAAGGCCGCCCGATCGGGCGGCCTTTGAATGAGTCGGGATGAACGTGGGTGCTTACTTCGACAGCACCATCTGTATCGTCTTGTTGTACTCGCCCGCAATCATGCGGCAGACGTAGGTGCCCGAAGGGAGCGCACTGGCATCGAAGCTGATCGTGTAGCGGCCTTGCGGCAGCACATCGTTGACCAGCTCGCCGACTTCCATGCCGAGACTGTTGTACACCACGAGGCGCACCGCACGCTCCTCGGCCACCGAGAAGCTCACGCTGGTCGCGGGATTGAACGGATTCGGGTAGTTCTGCTCGAGACCGAAAACGGTCGGCAACGCGTCGCCCGGCTTGCCCATCATGTACGACTGCGCAAGCGCGATATTGCCCGTGCTGTTCGTCGGATTCAGATCGAACACCGTCACCAGATTGTTGACCGGATCGGAGGCCGAGCTGGTGCCCATGATCGGATCTTCCCACTGACCCAGGGCTACCGCCTGACGCACGCCGTGCAACTGGTTACGGTCGGCTATCATCGCCGCTTCCTGATCGGCATACGGGAAGGTGATGTTCGCCGTCCACCAACCGCTGCCCGTGGTCGTGATCTGCCAGTAGCGCTTCACGTACAGCATGCGCGCAAGGTTCTGCGGCAACTGATACGGGTACACGCGAATGGTCATACCGCTGATCGAACCGCTCGTCACCTCCACCGAGGCGATCGGATTGCCCGTGCCGCTCGCGGTGAAGTTGTAGGTGTTGCCCGGGTTGAGTCCGTTCAGCGTCGCTTCCTCGAACTGCGTGCCGCTCTTCGTGCCGGAGTTCACCACGCGCAACTCCACGTCGATGTTCAGCGGTTCGTTGGTCGCGATCAAACCGCTCGATGGCGGCGGGAAATCGTCGTTGAACAGAATACCGTAGAAGGTGATCTGCCCCGTGTGCAGACCCGGAGCCAGGCCGTTCGGATTGATGGTCAGCGTGAAGTCTGGAACTGCCGCGGACGCGGCGGGGGTGAAGTTGTACCCCTGCATCGTCGATTCCGGCGTCGCCTTCGTCAGCGTGATCCACGGGGTGTTCGTTTCCACATCCCAGAGGAAGTCGCCCCCGAAGCCGTAAATGTTCGTCATCGACGCAACCTGATACGTCCGGTTGATCAGTCCCGGCGCCTTATACGTGGCCGTGAACTGCAGTTTCCGCGAGCTGTTGTCAATGAAGGTGATCAAGGGATCGCCGGGGATGCCGAACCCAATTTTCGGCGGCGGCGAGGGGTCGTCAGCACACGATGTCGTCTATCACCACCGCACCGGCACCGGCATTGCTCGTGACGCGGAAGCCGATGTAGTACATTCCCGCCTGATTCGGGGTATTGAAGTACGGATCCAGGCCGCCCGCAAGCTGCTTGGCCGTCATGAAGCCGGTGTTGGTGAAGTTCGCGAACGTGGCGAAGGTGGTCATCGAGCCCGGATCGGGGCTCATGCCATAGGCCACTTCCACGCGCTGCGGGGCGCCGCTGACGGATTTCATATTGAACGCTATCCGATAGCTGGCCTCGGCGAGCAAGGTCGCACCGGGAGTGAACACCCAGTCGTCGGCTGTCTGCGTGTCACCCGGATACTCGAGCGCATGCGTGCCGCCGCTGCCGACACCGTTGGCCACCGCCCAGGTGGCGGCACCGCCGGCGTTGTTCACCGACCAGTCGTAGTCGAGATAGCCCGGATCGTCGCTGAAATCCGGCGCAAGCATGCTGTTGAAATCCTCGCGTCCGTGAACTTTCTCATTGTCGATGCGTCGTACGTCAATGCCTGTGTTGTCCAGCGGCACCGCATCCAGAGGCCAGAACACTTTCGCGTACACCGGAACGCTCGCAGCGGGAAGAGCACCCGTCACCTTTTGGGTGAATGAAACGACGGTCTTGTCGCCACTCCACGCGGGATTGAAGGTCTGCTGCACGCCGTCGAATTCACTTGCGGGTACGCTGCCTACCTTGTACGTGATGCTGATGCCGTTGGGATTGGCCAGACGGCCGTTATTCTCGAGAACGACATCCACGGAATGTGTCGCGACGCCTTCCTTCCGCGTCCATTTTGTGTCTGCGTAGTTGAGTCGCACATCAGTAATTGCGACATCATAGAGAGGCGGCGGTTCGGGATATTCGTCCGCTCCGATGCACGGATTCGGTCCTCGCTGATCGCCATCGAAGTCGTCGGTGATTCCGGGGAAAGAAACACCCGCGAGATAGCCGACGTCGGAATTGCAGTGCAGATCGGTCTCACTCGCGAAATACGGATCACCGTAGACCGAGTTCTGATGGAATCCGGATACGGCCGCCTGCAACGCAGGGAGGCTGGTGTAACTCGTGCCCTGCCAGTGGTAATAGGTCGTGCCACTCGTCCCGATGCGGTAGAACGCATTGTGGTCGAACAAACTGTAGTCCAACGCGGTATTGCTGTTCATCAGGTATTGAGCGTAGAACGTCCCGTTACCTTCTCGTACTATATAGTTGTTGGCGAACTTGTTGTCATACGCAGTGGTCTCACCGTAGCAATAGATGCCGTAGACCGTGCTGGTGGTTTTCAGATACACCGAATTGTACACCACATCGGTAAAACGCGGATAGTTGACGTACAGTCCGTAACACGTGGACGTACCGTTTGTCGCCCCCATGTTATTGTACACCTTTGCGCGGTTACTGCTCGAGGTGTAATAGTAGTTCGGACGGTAAATGTAGAACAGGTACGAAGCGGAGAAGCCATAGTTGTAACTGATCTCCGGTCCGTCATTCGGATAGTTCACGTAGTAGGCATATCCCGACGATGTCGTGAAGATACCGGAGCTTCTTTGAACCGAACGGTTGCCTTTGACCATCAACTGACCGCCGTAGTTGAGATACACACCGGAATAATACCAGTCCGTCACCGTGTTGTTGATAAACTGATTTCCTCTGGCGGTGGTGTAATCCGTTGTTCCGGAGCCATTCCAGCGAATGCCGTAATACCCGCCGGTGATGGTGTTGTCCTGGATAAGATTGAAGTTGCCGTGATCACCCGACGTCGAGTTTGATGTCGTACTCGAACCGAGAATGCCGATAAAATTGCTGCTGCTACTGCCATTATAGGCCTCGATCACGCAGTCCGTGATTTCATTGTAATCGGCCGAATTGGTGAAAAGCACACCCCAACCGTAGCTGCTTCCCGTCGCCCGAATGGTCAGATTCCTGAACCGCACGTAGTCAGCGCCATTCAATGCGACGACACGGTCGTTCGCATTCGGACAGCTATACTGGAGTATGCGCGTTGCGGCGTTGCCGGCGCCACCGTCGAAGGTGATGGTATTCGTGGAACTTGCGCCCGCTATCTCCGGAATCGTGATCGTCTCCGTGTACGTGCCCGAGGCGACGGTAAAGGTCACGGGCCCGCAGACGCCGGAAGAAATGAGATCATCCACCGCCGCGGTAAACGTGGCATAGTTGGGAGATACTCCTCCGATGGTATATGTACCGGATAATGCGGCTTTCACTATGACCGTTGCCGTGTCATTGTTATTGACCGTGTCCGGGACGCCATTCGGGTTTGTGGTCCAGGCGACGATGGTATACGGGACGCCTGCGAGGAAATTCCTGTTCCCGAGCGTCACGGATGTTTCGCGTGTGCTGACCGAGAGTGTATCCAGCAAGCCCGTCCAGCTGTAAGCGGTCTGCGGAGTGCCGTTGATACTCCAGTTGATTGTGGCCGACGTCACCTGATTCGTTCCGGAATTCTTGAGGGTCACCGAAACCGGATGTGTTCCTGCACAGAACGACGTCGGTGAATCAATCGAAGCGATACCGATGTCGTTCGGAACCGATGCGACGGGGTCGTAGCTGATGCGGCCGCAGAATTGCCGTGGCCAGAAACTCCAAGTGTTGGGAACCGCTCCCCCCCAGGCCTGCGTGTTGACGCTCAGGTACGCGTCGGAAAAGACATAGGGCGTGGTCCCGCTGCGATACGACACGCCACCCGACACTGTCCGTATTGCGAAGCCCCAGCGGTCGCCCTGATTCATCCGCAGGTTGATATTGAAGGGAATCTCGATATCGGTTCCATACCCTACACCGGTGAACACCGCCTGCCCCAGACTGATCCAACCGGTGCTGTTGTAGCCGGTGCTCGAATTCGGGGTATTGATAAGACCTGTGGGATTGTAATAAATCTCCACCGTGTTCGTGCCTGCGGATCCCTGGGACCACAAGCGGTAGATCTGCACCGGTTGCAAGGCTGTGACCTCGAAACTGATGCCGGATGAGCCGTTATTTGCAGTTATTCCCATCGGTAGGATCAGACTCCCCTGGGCTTGGAGCGGCGCACTGTTGAACATGGTCAACCCCAACAGTGTGACAAACGCGCACAGGCCTGCCAAAGCCATTTTGCGCTTCGAGGACCTGTTCCCCGCATTTTGTCGTGTGTTTTGCATAGTTATTCCTCGCAGAATGCTGAGACATGTGGATTCTGACCGAGTGCGCGATAATGTTACGGAATCAATTTCCGGCATTTCCGAACACAGACCAGGAGCGAAGCCAGTGAGTGTTTTTCACTGGGCGTGTTTTTCACTTCTAACGCAACCTACATGACTTTTTCTTCGTTTCAAAATCCTGCTTCATGCCACTTCCCAACGTCACGGTCTGCAGGATGGCGGCGATACATCAGCGAAGCAGCATCTCACAGATCTTCCCGCATGCTTCATCAAAGGTCATGGACGCATATGAACCACGCAGAAGGACCGTCCTGGGACATCCCCGGAAAAGGCGCTTCGCTGCGTCAACCTGCCCGGACACCGGGACGATCAACCTCCACACAACTGTGGAAATAGTACTTGCACAGAAACGCGCCCTTGAAACAAAGGCCGCCCTTCTGGAAATGGTAGCATCAGCCCCATACTCTACAAGAGAAACTCGCAGCGCATGAAGACACGGATCGGTACTTGTGCGCATCGAGGAAAACGGACACGGCGCTTCTCCGCCTGAGGCGGAAGCGCCGGGTTCGCACTGTTTCTATCACCGAAACTCATCCTGTGGCTCAGCCTGAGGCTTATCAGCCTGACGGCATTTTTTTCTCCCTCGTTACGCTCGACATGCACCGTCAGCCTTCGGCTGCGAATCGAAGATCAGCCGCGGTGGAACGATCGCTACACTCACCGATTCCGCTATATCCTCGCATTTCACACATCGTTCCGCCTTCGCTCTCGTCCACTGACGCTTATGCCATACGCAACTATAATGCTTCGGCGGGCAGGCCCGCCTACGCTCGCTTGTTTCAACGGCTGTGCCATTCTCGCCTGATGCTTCGGCGGGCAGGCCCGCCTGCGCTCGCTTGTATCAACGGCTGTGCCATTCTCGCCTGATGCTTCGGCGGGCAGGCCCGCCTACGCTCAGGGACCGGCCCTTCGACTTCGTTCAGGGACCGGTGCGAAAATCGTTCGTCGTAAATCAAAGGCCGCCCTTTCGGGCGGCCTTTGATTGAGTCGGGATCAACGTGGGCGCTTACTTCGACAGCACCATCTGTATCGTCTTATTGTAGTCGCCGGCTATCATGCGGCAGACGTATGTGCCCGAGGGGAGGTCGCGGGCGTCGAAGCTGATGGTATAGCGGCCTTGCGGCAGCACATCGTTGACCAGCTCGCCGACTTCCATGCCGAGACTGTTGTACACCACGAGGCGCACCGCACGCTCCTCGGCCACCGTGAAGCTCACGCTGGTCGAGGGATTGAACGGATTCGGGTAGTTCTGCTCGAGTCCGAAAACCGTCGGCAGCGCATCGCCCGGCTTGCCCATCATGTACGACTGCGCAAGCGCGATATTACCCGTGCTGTTCGTCGGATTCAGATCGAACACCGTCACCAGATTGTTACCCGGATCGGACGCCGAACTGGTACCCATGATCGGATCTTCCCACTGACCCAGGGCCACAGCCTGACGCACGCCGTGCAATTGGTTGCGGTCGGCAATCATCACAGCTTCCTGATCCGCATACGGGAAGGTGATGTTCGCAGTCCACCAGCCGCCGCCCGTGGTCGTGATCTGCCAGTAGCGCTTCACGTACAGCATGCGCGCAAGGTTCTGCGGCAACTGATACGGATACACGCGAATGGTCATACCCGCGATCGAACCGCTCGTCACCTCCACCGTGGCGATCGGATTGCCCGTGCCGGTGGCGGTGAAGTTGTAGGTGTTGCCGGAGGACAGCGACGAAAGCGTCGCTTCCTCGTACTGCGTGCCGCTCTTCGTGCCGGAGTTCACCACGCGCAGCTCCACGTCGATGTTCAGCGGTTCATTGGTCGCGATCAAACCGCTCGACGGCGGCGGGAAATCGTCGTTGAACAGAATACCGTAGAAGGTGATCTGTCCCACGTGCAGACCCGGAGCCAGGCCGTTCGGATTGATGGTCAGCGTAAAGTCCTGGAACTGCCGCGGACGCGGCGGGGTGAAGTTGTACCCCTGCATCGTCGGTTCCGGCGTCGCCTTCGTCAGCGTGATCCACGGGGTGTTCGTCTCCACATCCCAGAGGAAGTCACCATTGGCACCGTAGATATTGGTGAACGATGCCACCTCGTACGTCTTATTGATCAGTCCGGGTACTTTATAGGTTGCCGTGAACTGGAGCTTTTTCGCCGGATCGTTGATGAAGGTGCTCACCGGGGACCCGGGGTTGCCGAAAGCGATTTTCGGTGGAGGCGAAGGATTGTCGTCCAGCACGATGTCGTCAATCACCACAGCACCCGCGCCGGCGTTGCTCGTGACGCGGAAGCCGATGAAGTACACACCCGGCTGATTCGGGGTATTGAAGTACGGATCCAGACCGCCCGCGATCTGCTTGGCGGTCATGAAGCCGGTGTTGGTGAAATTCGCGAAAGTTGCGAAGGTAGTCATCGCACCCGGATCCGGGCTCATGCCATAGGCGACTTCCACACGCTGCGGAGCGCCGCTGACGGATTTCATGTTGAAAGCTATGCGATAGCTCGATCCGCCCTGGAGGTCCGCTCCGGGCGTAAAGAACCAATCGTCGGCGACCTGCGTGTCGCCGGGATATTCCACAGCGTTGCTGCCTGCGGTACCCACACCGTTCGCAACCGACCATACGGCGGGACCAGCACTGTTGTACGCCGTCCAATTGTAATCCAGGAATCCGGGATCGTCACTGAATTCCGGCGCAAGCATGCTGTCGAAGTTCTCGCGGCCGTGAATTTTCGTATTGTCAATGCGACGCGTGTCGTTTCCGGTATTGTTCGCCACGTCTCCATCCGCAGCCCAGAACACCTTGACGTAGACCGTCTGTCCGGCGCTGGGCGCGAGCCCTGTCACCTTCTGATTGAAGCTCACGGCGGCTTTACGGTTGTTCCAGGTCGGATTGAAGGTCTGCTGCACACCGTCGAACTCGCTTGTCGGCATGCTACCCATTTTGTAGGTGATGCTGATGCCATTCGGTGCGGCATCGCGACCAGTGCTTTCGAGCACGACGTCCACAGAATGCGCTGCGCTGCCTTCCATGCGTGACCACTTCATGTCCGCGTAATTGAGACGCACGTCGTTCACCGCCACATCGTACATCGGCGGTGGTTCGGGGTATTCATCGGCCCCGATGCAGGGATTCGGACCGCGCTGGTCTCCGTCAAAATCGTCGGTAATACCGGGGAAAGCGATACCTGCCTGATATCCCACATCCGAACTGCTGTGCAGATCCGTCGCGCTGGCAAACCAGGGATCACCGTAAACCGAATTCTGGTTGAATCCTGTTGACACCGCCTGCATGGCCGCAAGACTGGTATAACTCGTTCCTTCCCAGTAGTATGATGTCGTTCCGGTGCCGATACGGTAGAAAGCGTTGTGATCGAACAGACTGTACGACACCGCCGAGCCCGACGTCATGTGATACTGCGCGTAGAACGTGCCACTGCCTTCGAGCACAACCCAGTTATTGGCGTATTTATTGTCGAGGGCCGATGCGATTCCGTAAACATAGAGACCGTAGGTGGTACCCGTGGTTTTGCAGAAAATCGAGTTGTACACGCAGTCGGTGTAGCTCGGGTAGCTCACGTACAGACCGTAGTTCGTGGACGTACCGTTCGTCGCACCCATGTTATTGTACACACGTGCGCGATTGTTGGTCGAGGCGTAGGCATTGTTCGGGCGGTACACATAGAGCGGTCCGTACGCCGCAAAGCCATAGTTGTAGCTGATCTCGGGACCGTCATTCGGATAGTAAATGTAGTACGCATAACCCGAGCTGGTCGTATACGTCCCCGTCGTACGTTGAATGGACCGATTACGCGTCACAGTGATCGCGCCGCTGTAATACATGTACATTCCGTAGTAGTACCAGTCCGTGATCGTATTGTTGACGAACTGATTTCCGGAGGAAATGGTGTAGTCGGTAGAGCCGGAGCCGTTCCAGCGGATGCCGTAATACCCGCCGATGATGTTGTTGTCTTCGAGCAGGTTATTGCTGCCGTGATCGCCGTACGTACTGTACGACGTTGTCGAACTGGCCAGCACAGCGATGTGATCCGTGCTCGAGCCGCCACTGTACACCTCGATGTTACAGTTGGTGATTTCGTTGTTATCGGCGGAATTCGTGAACAGAACGCCATACCCGTAGGTTGTTCCAGTAGCACGAATGGTCAGATTTCTGATTCGCACATAATCGGCGCCATCGAGAAGCAGCACACGATTATATTGACTGGGAGTGCTGTACTGAAGAATTCTGGTTGACGCATTGCCGGCGCCGCCATCGATGGTGATGGTGTTCGTGGAGCTGGCGCCGGGGATTTCCGGAATGGTGACGGTTTCCGTGTATGTGCCGGCGGCGACATTGAAGGTCACAGGACCACACACGCCGCTCGCTGCCAGATCGGCCATGGCGTCGGTGAAGTTTGCGTAATTCGGTGAGGGACCACCGATGGTGAATGTTCCGGACAGAGCCGCCTTGACCGTCACGCGGGAAGTATCATTCGCATTACTGGTATCCGGCACCCCGTTGGGGTTGGTCGTGTAGGCGACAATGGTATACGGTACGCCGGTTGCGAACGTCCTCGAACCCAAATTCACCTGTGTTTCGCGGGACTGAACGGTGAGCGTATCGAGCAGACCAGTCCAACTGTGCGCTGTCTGCGGAGTGCCGTTGATGCTCCAGTTGATGGTGGCCGATGTCACCTGATTGGTACCAGAGTTCCGCAAGGTCACAATAACGGGATGCGAACCCGCACAGAAGGCGTTCGGCGAATCGATCGAGGAAATGCCGACATCATTCGGACCTGTGGAAACCGGGTCATAGACGATACGTCCGCAGAACTGACGCGGCCAGTTCGAGAATGTGGTCGGCACTGCGCCGCCCCACCCTTCCGTGTTCACGCTCAGGTAGGTGTCAGCGATGATGTAGGGAGCGACACCGCTTCGGTACGAGACACCACCGGAAATCGTTTTAATAGCGAAACCCCATCTGTCGCCCTGATTCATTCTCAGGTTGATGTTGAAGGGAATTTCGATGTCGGTGCCATACCCGACACCGGTAAACACCGCCTGACCAAGACTGATCCATCCGGTGGAATTGTAGCCGGAACTCGAGTTGGGAGTGTTGATGAGACCGGTGGGATTGTAAAAAATCTCGACCGTGTTGGTCCCTGCGCTGCCTTGCGACCACAAGCGGTAAATCTGCACCGGTCGAAGCGCAGTCACTTCAAAGCAGATTCCCGACGAGCCGTTGTTGGCGGTCAGTCCCATGGGGAGGGTCATGGATCCCTGCGCATGCAAGGGAACATGCAGGAGCATACTGCCGAGGAGAAGCAGCATGACAACCCCGGTGGACCGAAATGCGCGGGAACAGGCCCGGGAAGTAACACATTTCTGCATGGTAATACCTCTAATATTGAGAAAATGCGACATCCTCGTGTAACACGACCGAAGAATGTCAGCTGGTGAATGAGGCGTTGTTATACAGCGGAAGGGGACATTGCGCAGGGAGTCCGTACGTGCGAACTATCGTAAGCATCAATGTCGCTCGTTTTACCGCCGACGGCGAAGAATCGGGTCCGATGCGGCGACGCCACTGACGGCGAAGGAAGTCTCGCGACATTCCAGCGCCTGTCGGCTTTACGGCATGCGAGGGTTTCGTCTTTTTTGGGTAGCTACTTTCAGTCAGGCGAAACATGTGTGCGAACTGAATCATTCAAAACAACATCTTTGAGATTCTCTGTCTACGAACGCGCTGTGCTCGAAACCACAGACTGGGATGACAATCGGAGATGTGCAAAAGTTACACGGTCATCCTTTCTGTCGCGTGAGGGTGTGTGGTCGAAAGCAACGAATGAAAGGAATTGTCCTGGTCCGTTTGGCTGTGATCGGAGTTGTGGGGAATTGTCCGGTCCGGATTCGTCGCAGCGACGGAATTTCAGGCGAAGATCACCCGCATCAGGACTATCGTGAAATTAGGATAAATGTACATTCTACGCAACATGTCCACCGGTGTACGGTTTATTCTGAAAAAGGTTACGAAAGCTGCTCCGGAGATACTCCCACCGTCGCCCTGCACGCGGCGCTGCTGTGCCGCTCGTCCTGCTGCCGTTCCGATTGTCGGGACTGCGTGTCGGTACCCCTGATTATTCCGGCGCACTCGGGCCTCTCGCTGTGGCAATCTCTTTTTCGCGTGAAGAATCCGCCCCCGTATTCTGCCGCGATACTCTGCGGCTGCCCTGATGCTTCCGCGCTGATGTTATTGAAGAATGTCTGCGCTTCGATCAGAATCCGCTTACCCAAAACGCAACGAGGCCATCCACAGTGGATGGCCTCGTTGCGGAGATAGATCCGAATGTTACTTGGAAAGGATCATTTGAACGGAGCCCACGAAATCCCCCGCGACCATGCGGCAGGTATAGGTTCCTGTGGGCAATGTCAAAGCGTTGAAATCGACCGTGTACTGGCCGGATGGCAGTACGTCATTCAGCAGTTCCGCGACCTCCACACCGAGATTGTTGTAGACGGTCAGCCGGACCTGCCGCTCGTCGGCAACCGTAAACCGGATGCTCGTCGAAGGATTGAAAGGATTGGGGAAGTTCTGCTCGAGCGCGAAAGCCGTCGGCGCGGCGTCACCCGGCTTCCCCATCATGTACGACTGCGCGAGCACGATATTGCCCGTGCTGTTCGTCGGATTCAAATCGAACACCTTCACGATATTCATCCCCGGATCGGAAGTAGAGCTGGTACCGACGATGGGATCTTCCCACTGGCCCAGCGCCACTGCCTGACGCACACCGTGAAGCTGATTGCGATCTGCGACCATCACCGCTTCCTGATCGGAGTAGGGGAAGGTGATGTTTGCAGTCCACCAGCCGCTGCCCGTCGTTGTGATCTGCCAGTAGCGCTTCACATAGAGCATGCGCGCGAGGTTTTGCGGAAGTTGGTAGGGATATGCTCGTATCGTCATACCGGTGACGTCACCACTCGTCACTTCGACAGTAGCAATCGGATTGCCGGTGTCGGGATCCTTGAAATCGTAGGTGTTCCCCGAAGTGAGTCCGCTTACAGTGTGCTCCTCGAATTGTGAACCACTCTTCGTCCCGGCGTTCACCACGCGGAGTTCCACGTCAATGGTCAGCGGTTCGTTGGTAGCGATCAATCCACTGGAGGGTGGCGGGAAGTCGTCGTTGAAGAGAATGCCGTAAAAGGTTATCTGTCCCACATGGAGACCCGGCGCCAAGCCGTTCGGGTTCACGGTGAGTGTGAAATCCTGGAACTGACGCGGACGTGGCGGTGAAAAATTGTACCCCTGCGCCGTCGCTTCGGGGGTGGCCTTGGTCAGCTTGATCCATGAGGTGTTGGACTCCACATCCCAGAGGAAGTCTCCGTTTACGCCATAGATGTCCGTAGAAGAGACGACCTGATAGGTCTTCGTGATCAAACCGGGTGCCTTGTAGTTTGCCTGAATCGCGATTTTGCTCTCAGGGCTATCCATAAAGGTCTCGAGCGGATCTCCGGGATTTCCGAAGGCGATTTTCGGAGGAGGTGAGGGATTGTCGTCAAGGACAATGTCGTCTATCACGAGCGCCCCTGCACCGGCGTTGCTGATGACTCTGAATCCGATAAAATACGCTCCGGTCGTCGCCGGGGTATTGAAGTACGGATCCATTCCACCGGCAAGCTGCTTTGCGGACAGGAAGTCGGTGTTCGTGAAGTTGGAGAATGTCGCGAACGTCGTCATTGAACCCGGATCGGGACTCGAACCGTATGCAACCTCCAGCATCTGGGGTGCACCGGTTACGGACTTGACGACGAAGGCAATTCGGTAACTCGCCGCAGCAAGCAATTCCACGGGAGGTGTGAACAGCCAGTCATCCGCGGTCTGGGTGTCTCCGGCGTACTCGATACCATTGGTGGCACCGACGCCGACACCATTCGCCACCACCCAGGTTGTTCCTCCGTTAGGATCGGTCACCTTCCAATCGTAATCCAGATAGCCGGGGTCGTCGCTGAAATCAGGCGCGAGCATGGCGTTGAAATTTTCCCGACCGTGAATTTTTCCATTATCCACGGTGCGGGTGTCGCTGCCGCTGTTGTTTGCGGGATCGGCGTCCAACGCCCAGAATACTCTGGCGTGCACCGTAAGCCCTGCGGTCGGCACCAGGCCGCTCACCTTCTGGTTAAAGCGCACCACCGCCTTTCCATTGCTCCAGGACGGGCTGAAGGTCTGTTGTACACCGTCGAATTCGCTTGTGGGCATGCTTCCCACCTTATAGGTGATGCTGATGCCGCTCGGATTTGTCTCCCTGCCGTTATTCTCGAGAACAAGATCAACGGAATGAGCTGCTGGATCCTCGCCGCGTGTCCATTTGCCGTCGGCGTAATTCAGTCGGACTTTCGCAATGCCGATTTCGTACATCGGCGGCGGCTCGGGGAATTCGTCGGCTCCGATGCAGGGATTCGCGAGGCGCGTGTCACCATCAAAATCGTCGGTCACACCCGCGAAATACAGACCGGCCTGATACGCAGCATCTGAGCTGCTGTGCAGATCCGTATCGCTGGTGAAATACGGATCACCGTACACAGAGTTTTGATGCCGTGAAGGCACCGCATTCTGTAAGGCGGTCAGTCCACTGTAAATCGTGGCATTCCAACGGAAAGACGGCGTGACGTTCGCGTCGCACCAGAAGAGGTTGTGGTCGAACGCCGTCATGTCGCTCGAGTACTGATTGTAAATCGCGTAGAAGGTTCCGCTGCCCTTTTTTGCGATGATGTTGTTGAGATACTTGTTGTCGTAATTGGTTGTCGCCCCGTAATTGTAAATACCGTAGCCGGTGCTGCTGCCGTGCATGTACAAAGTGTTATAGACGACATCGGTGTACCGGGGGTAGGACACATACAGGCCATAGTTCGTACTCGAGGACGTCGCCACGAGCATATTGTTCGCGACAAGACCACGGACGTTCGAACTCGATCGCGCGTAGTTGTGATACATGGAGCGCAGCGGATTGTAGTAGACCTGAATGTCGTTGCCGATCATCTGCGCGCCTTCGTTGGCGTAATAGGAGTAGATACCGTAGCTGCTGGATGTTGAGACACGGGGGCGAATATAATTGTAGTTGACCTGCAATGCGGGTTGGTAATAGAAATACATTCCGTAGTTGTTGAAGTCGGTGACTTCATTGTTAATGAAGCGATTGTTGACGCTCAGCGTCGTCGAAGACGATGATGAGCCGTTGAAGCGTACTCCGTAGTAGCCACCACCTTTGATGCGGCATCCTTCGACCAGCGTATGATTCGCCCAGTTTCCGTAGGCGGAATACGATGTGCCGTTGCCCGCATGAACCGCGATACAGTAGTAGTTCGTGGAGGTAGTGGAAACCTCGATGCTGCAGTCAATCAGGTGGTTGTAGTTGGCCTGACTTGTGAACAATACACCAAACCCGTACGTGGAACCGGTCGCGCGAATTGTCAGATTCTTGAAACGGAAATAGTCCGCACCATTGAGCTTCAACACGTAATCCCCCTGGCTTGCAGTGTTGTACTGCAGGATTCGGGTCGCGGCGTTTCCTGCGCCGCCGTCAAACGTGATGGTGTTCGTGGAACTGGCTCCGGTAATCGCAGGAATGGAGACCTGCTGTGTGTAGGTTCCCTGCTGAACATTGAAGGTGACCGGTCCCGAGACACCGTTTGCGACAAGCGCCGTCACGGCGTCGTTGAAATTCGAATAGGTCCCGCTCGGTCCGATGGTGTAGACACCGTTGAGCTGAGCATGCACGCTGGGTGAAAGAAGTCCTAAGCCGAGGAGCAGGACGCCCAGGAGAAGGAAGCGTAATCCACGAGAACGGGTAAGAGAGATTTTCATCATGAGGCTCCTGTATGTGATGTACTCTGTGGTCGTTTTATTGGAATCTGTTTCTGGTGAAGATCCGTCTGCATGAGCATCAGGGCTCCTGGCCTGAACCGAGTCGCTGTCCGGCAGGTCATAGTGAATATAAAGCACATCACCGCTGCATGCAAGGGAAAATAGAGAATTCTTTTCACAGTGATTATTTGCCACGTTATTTCTGCCCGTTGACTTGACGATTCGCCCATTTTCATTGATTTTAACACCATTTTCATGAGATTATTTTTCACACTGAATGTTTTGTGGGCCATGAGCCGGCAGCTGACGGGTGAACACGAGGGATTTCAGGTCCTTTGGTCCATGATGGTGGTGACCGTAACTCGGGGTAATTGCAGAATTCAGCCGGGCTTGGCTTCTTATCAAACTCGTCGTCTATTGCGAGTGTAAGGTTCCGTGGAATATCGGATTCACTTATTCACGGGAGATGGGCGATTCATGTATCGCCCACTTCTCTGTAGCCGCTTCGCGCATGTACAAGTATTTTCACGGATTATCATTGGGCGTTTTGGATGAGGGGCGTCATTGAACACAGTACCAAGGCGGGAAGTGCGTGGGAGAAGTCAGGCGGCAGCAAAATGGGCGATTCATGTATCGCCCATTTTCCTTTCACTGCTTCGCGCATGCGTAAACATTTTCGCGGATTTTCATTGGGCGTTTTGGATGAGGAGCATCATTGAACACAGTGCCCAGGCGGGAAGTGCTTGGGAGAAGTCAGGCGGCAACAAAATGGGCGATTCATGTATCGCCCACTTTCCTTTCACTGCTTCGCGCAGGACCAACGATTTGTAACGATTTTCGTTGAGCGTCCTCGAAGAGGAGAAGCAATGGTCACGGTACCGTGGCGCAAAACTTCCCGTAAATGGTATCTTTGTCCCACACGGTAATCAGCGACGATAGCGGATGCATCGCTGCCGTACGTGAGGCCACAGCAAACACCCTACTCTCTGATGAAGCGCTTCGCTTCGCTATTGCGTCTGGAGCTGCAGCAACATGCGTTCGGCGGTATCGATGAGCTGCCGTTGCGCCGCCGGATCACCCACCCTATGTCCTTCAGGTGAGGCGAGAAAACGCCGGAGCTGTTCCGCGGCCGCAGCTGGATCAGGGGTATCGAGCCGCAATAATGCTTGCGCCAGATAGAGCGAGGGGAGCGTAAATTGATTGTCGAACTCTATCGCCCTTCGCAGAACCACGACGGCTTCCTCGTAGCGGCCGTTCGCGAGTAATACACGACCCGCATACGCCGCAAGGGTGCCACTGGATTCAATCGCCGCGGCAGCAGACGCGAACTGCGCTATCGATTCCGGTGGTATGCCGCGTGCCTCGCGCATCAACCCCTCGGCGAGCACCACCCCCACCCCTGCGGTTTCAAGTGCACGAAGACTGTCAAGATACGTACGCGCCAGTGACGGCTGCAGCGCACCGGCGAGGCCGAGATACTCCGCCTGCATCAGCGTTTCCGTGTACACTTCCTCGAAACTGCGCATACTTCCTTCATACAGCTTCTCTACACCGCCGTCTTTCATCCGTCTCAATCGTTCCAGTATACCGCCCAACGCGCTTGTGAATGCAAGCTCCCGTTCCGCACCGCGCATGGTTGTCACCGCCGCAAGAACATATTTCCGGAAATCATCGGGGTAGCCAACCATCTCGGTCTTCTTTTGTATCGCCCAGGCCACGCCGACGCTATTCCCCACGCTTTGATAGTATTTCCGAAGATGTTCGTAACCGTTCAGAGCAAAATCTCCGGGTATCAATTCATCATCCAGTGCAATGACATCACGAAAACGGGCCACAGACGCTTCCGTTGTGATGTTTACCGCAAGCCAGGGCAGTGTGCCCGCAAGCATGGCTCCGGCGAGGACGTACGACAACCACGAACGACGGGCGGCATCACTCTGCGACCGCAGCAGGGTGAGTACATACATCCCCAAAGCGACACCGAACAGTGCGTTGACATCCCAATCCCGCGCCATACCGAAGCCGGTGTAGCCGAAAAAGAGAAGAAATCCCAGAAAAAGGACGTGCGCCAGCGCAATGGCCGCTTCGGTACCGATTTTTCTGGTCCAAAGAAATGGCAGCACCATAAGGAGGGGGCCACCCACCAGGAGGAGTATGTTCACGACATCCAGAAGATGAGCCGGATGAAGCAACGTATAGTGCTGCATTGCGCCCTCCTCCCCAAACGGCGACAGCGAGAGAATGACGCGGCTGCCCTCGAACGCGGTTCCGCTTGCGAAATACCACAATCCCCCGAGCAGCAAGGCTGCGGCGGTGCCAATCCGCAACATGCGCATCGTGGCGGATCCGTCATCCTCCTTCAACCCACGAGCATGCAGGAGAAGCAGAAAACCCGGCAGCAACAATAGCGACATGAAATGAAATGCAACGCAAAACCCCAAGAGCACGGCCGGTATCCATACCGGTACTTCCCCGCGAACAGCCCTGTCCGTACTGAAAAAATAGGCCGTGCCGGCCGTGAGGAGCAAGGTGTAGTACTCGACATATCCGAAAAAGAACAACGCCCCGGGTGCCAGCAACAGTACTGCCAATCCGGCAACGCGCACGGCGCCGTCGTTGCTGAAGCGTCGCATCCCCGAGAACACCACAAACACATACACTGCGCCTGCAACCGCGCCGCTCAGCCACCACGCCGCCTGCGGATTGCCCAGCAATCCGCTTCCCTCGGACGCGGACCAGAGCAGCGTGCTCAGACCGGCGAGGAGATACCCTGTGAGCGGAGCGGATAAGAGCGAATACAGCACTGTGTCCGACACATCCATCCCTCGTACCAGACGGAAATGTTCGGCGAGATAGACTGCCCCGTCACCGAGGAAGTAGGTGTCCATCCGGAAGCCCCAGAACAGCGCCGCGCAACCAAGCGTCGCAACCAACACCACTGTGCGCCCGCTCCACTTTTCCATCCATGCCGCTTTGAGACGAAACATCGGGTAGGCAATGCCGAGCGCGAGAAGCACACCAAACGCGCTGACGGTATACATGGCCCAGTCCGGTAAATAGGCGAGATAGGATATTCCCCAAAGGCGTGCGTCCGGTTGATAGGCCGCAAATATTCGCAGCAGGACAAGCAGTACGAATACGGTGCCGCTTCGATACAGCAACGCTTTCGATGGCAGATTCCGGCCATCGGTTTTACCTGTGGTCTGAGCAGGCCTGGGTCTCTTCGATTTCATCGGACTGACGTTCCTGTGCGGAGGGGGGGTGTTATTCTACAATGACGCTTTTATGCGCTATCCCGCTGTGTGTTACCAGCCGCAGCATATACATGCCGGGCACTACGTCCGGGCAGCGCAGAGTAGAGGTCGCGGGCAAGACGGCGGACCATACCCGGCGGCCAAGCACGTCGTACAAATACGCTTGGTTCAGCCCCGGCTCAACGGCACCCAGCGCGAAGCTCTCGCCGCGCCGGAGGGGCTGCGGCCAAAGCTCGATGCTGTGCACCGATGTCCATGCCGCATCGATGCGTGTTGTGGTCGTAAAGGCTTTGCGGAGTTCCTCCCACAATTCCGGGAGCACCCCGTCGTAACCCAGGGCCCACATCCCGACGCCGCCCAGATTGCGCTCCTTCGCGAAGGCATATTTGAGCCCGAGACTCTGGGCGTCGTCGTACCAGCATTGTCGCCATGCGGACGGACGGTAAGCGATCCAGGGCACGGAATAGCTCTCACTCCACTGCCGGGGAAAATGCGCGAGTATGTCGGGTATGACCGAGTAGATTCGAGCGTTGGCCCTGTCGGTAGCCGGAGATTGCTGCCTGTCGTCCTGTACCGGCCAGTCGTAACCGTAATACGGTACACCGAGAAGAAATTTTTCCGCCGGGACTCCATGGGAAAGGTACCAGTCTACGCTTTTCTCCACGTTGAGGGAAAAACCCCGCAACGGGGCGACGGGCCCTGCCGCCGTGCTTCCGGACCAGGAATAGTCGTACCCCATGATGAAGAACAGGTCTATATATTCCGCAAGCGACGACACATCCCAACTGCCCGACCAATCCACAGCGGGCGCCGCGGCACTGATGATCATGCCTTCGCCGTAGGCATCCAGCGCGTTGCGCAGTTTCGCGAAAAATGTCGTGAAATTGTCCCGCTGATCCGCCGGAACACTTTCAAAATCAATGCTCACACCGTCGGCAGCGCGCGCATGCACGAGCCGAACGAGCACGGCGCACAGCGTATCGCAGGCGACCGGATTGGCGAGCAAGGTCCGGTTCGCACCGGCACCGAAATTCGTCACCGTCAGAAGCACCTTCACGCCTGCGGCTTTTGCGCGTGCCGGAACTGTCGAGGTGAGCCAGCCCCGGGTGTTTGTCGGCAGACCGGAGGCCGGATCGATCTCGCAGGAAAAGTAGGCGACATGCGACAGCAGATCGAGGCGATACAGATCCACGGCATCGTCGGAGATCCAGTACGGGTGGTATCCATGCACGACATGCGTAAGCGCGTTGGGAGCCTTGCGAGGGAGGTGCTCTGGCTGCGCTTGCGGAAATACCGGCTGCGGTTGTTCGCGCTGATCCCGTTGATGCGCCCCCTCGACGTCCTGGCCCGAAGCCGGACAGACAGGCTGCAACAAGGACGCGATGGTAAACAACACGGAGAGAATACCGCCAAACGGGAGGGGACGCTGACACTCACTCATAATCGCAGGGTGTTCTTTCGGGATGAAATGAAACAGGAATGACGGCGTAGCAGAACATCATCGCAATTCGGCTTCAGGCGAAAGTCCCTCATCACCCGCGAGAGCGCTCAACTGATCCGGGGTGAATGCTCCGCGCTCGGTGATGAACTCTCGGACGTACTCGACAGGAGTCCACTCGAAGTAACGATTCCAGACAGAAAAATGGTCTTTCGTATTCCGAAGAATGAGTTCCTCTGGCGGGCGGTGTTCCACGACGATTTCCTCGCGAAGCTGCGGTGAAAACTTCAGCGAGTCGCTGAGCACGTACAACGGTACACCGAATTCCTTGCAGCAGATGGCAAGAGGGAGTGTACCGGTCTTGTTCAGCAGGTATCCGTCCGCGCTGACGCTGTCCGCACCGACAACCGCGTAGTCCACCTTGGAAAGCGCCACACCCATGGCGGCATCAGTAAGCAGTGTCGCGCTGATTCCATGCTCATCGAGATCGCGTATCGTGCGATGCCCCTCGAGCATGGGACGCGCCTCGAGCACAAAGGCCTGGGCGAGGAGACCGTGCTCCTGCAAGGCCCGCAGCGATGCGAGCACCGTCGAGCTCCTGCTCAGCGTCACGCAGCGCACGGGTGAAGTGAAGCGTGAGCAGAACAGTTCAGCTATAGCGGAACCGGATTCGGCGAGGATCTTTTCGAGCGAGGAAATATAAGCGATAGCGTCAGCGGTTTCCTCGTCTTTCTGTAACCTCGGGAGGAACTCGGATTTTAGTATATGCAGCACCGCATGCAGCGAAGGCATGCTTTTCTGCGATTGCTCGAGCAGGGCAAACCCCTCTTCGATATCGTCGAAACAATACCCAATAGCACAGTTCTCGCATAATGCGAGGAGCTTGCGAACGAGTTCCGTCGCTCCGGAGGTATTGTCTGTCGCCAGTTCCTGAAATTCAGCAAGCACAGTAGCTGTCCACAGTGAGACGCTCGGAAAAATAGGGCGATCCGCGGGAACAAACAACAGACCACAGAACACACAGAAAACACACCGAAAAGACAGAATGTACAGAGATGTTGAGCGTTGAGGGCGAGTATTTACGGAATGGAAGCGAGCGTTGACTTCGCCATCCTCTACGCGAGATCGAATGTACGTGTTTGTTTTCAATGACGTACCAGTTTTTCCGGCGAGATCTGGGCGCTGCACGGAACTTGAGTTTCCTGGAACCCACACTTTCCTGCCTTCGTCACGCTTTTTTGCGTTGCAAATGTGAGTCATTGTTTTCAATGACTTACGGGAATTCCGGTTGTGATTTGGGTGCTGCATTGGCGATATCAGGGCAGAGGTGCCTACTTCTTGCAGCGACAGGGCTCGTGAGAATAGCCATTCTTGGCGTCTTTGCGTTGAATTCCCTTCTGACTTCAGAAGAATGGAACGCAACGTCGCAGAGAAGCAGAGACGCGAAGTGAAGAGAGGGTGCTGTTTTCGTTTCGCGATTCAATGAGCCTCCTGCAGCGAGGAGGAAATTGTGATACCTTCCCGTTTCTCGGCTGCTGCAATGACGAAATCAGGAGAAAAGGCAGAATGCGCAGAGTTGCTGAGCGTTGAGGGCTTGTATTTGCGGAACGGAGGCGAGTGCATCGTTGTGAATGACACATGTACGAGCTGCGGGCGCTACGGTACTGCCGTACATTCGCTGCGTCTGACATGGCTTGCACGCATATTCGTCTCGCACTCTCATTCTCTGCGCATTTCGATCTCTGTTTTCTCTGCTCTCTGCTTGTACAATTCTCAATAAATAAACGCAAAGGGGTCGCTTTGCGCCGACCCCTTTGAACTGGAACCTTCGATGTGATCACTGTTCATAAAAGAATTTTTGCTCACCGAAGGCCGGCCGTAGATGACTCAGCCAACTCGCTTCGGCATCGTATGCCGCGAAAAATGGGCGCCCAACCCAATCCGGATTGCGCGCCTGCAGGAAACGCAGAACGTATACTTTCTCACCTGCAACCTCGGTGACTCCGGTCACCTCCACCTTGCCCGGCGTCGCGGACATGGAGGGCCCCCGCACCGTGCGTGCAAGTCCATTGACATGTTTATAGGCCTCACGGAAAATCTTGTAGGCCTTGCCCAGCGGAATTTTGAAATAATGTTCGGCACCGGTATCCCGTTCCACAAACATATAGTACGGAATGATGCCCAGACGTACCTGTTCTCGCCACATCAGCTCCCATACACCCGGATTGTCGTTGATATGCGCCAGGACTGGGGATTGACTGCGAATGACGGCACCGGTATCGCGTATTCGGCGCACGGCTTCACGGGCCATGGGTGTTTCAAGTTCACGATGGTGGTTGTAATGCGCCATTACGGCCACGGATCTGCCTGAGGCGATAATGCGCTCGAAGAGGCGCAGCATATCGCCGGCGTCTGCGTCGGTCACGAATCGCTGGGGCCAATACGACAGGGCTTTGGTGCCGAAACGTATGCTGTGCAACTGCTCCAATGACGGATCCAGCAATGGTTCGACATATTGCTCGAGCTTGGACGTTTTCATCACCATGGGATCGCCACCGGTGAAGAGGACATTGGTGACTTCGGGATGGCGGGCGATGTATTCTTTGAGCTGCCCGGCTTCTTTGGCGGCGAAGCGCAAGTCGTTCATGCCCACGAATTGTGCCCAACGGAAACAGAACGTGCAATACGCGTGGCAGGTCTGTCCCGCTGCGGGGAAAAAGAGGACTGTCTCCTTGTATTTGTGTTGCAGTCCGGGCAGGACCTCGCCATCCATGCTCGGAACGTTGAGCGTGGTCTGTCCGGCCGGATGCGGATTCAGTTCCATACGAATCGCGTCGGCAGTCTCACGGATCACCTCTCGCGGCGCATCATTGCGGAGCAGTTCCGCCATGCGACGAAAGTGCTCTTCCGTCAGCATGCCACGCTGCGGGAAGGTGAGTTGGTAGATCGGATCGTCCGGAATATCGCTCCAGTCGATAAGCTGATCGATGACATAGGAATTGACTTTGAAGGGCAGAACGCTCGACACTACCCGTATATCGAACCGTTCCGCTGAGGAGAGTGCGCGAATGCGCGGGATCTGTTCAAAATTTTTTTCGGTGAAGTAGGTAAACGGGGCCGGATCTTTCGAATGAAAGACGTGCGGCCTGGCCCTGCCGGGCGGTGATAGCGGTCGCATGTCCATTGTGACCTCCTTGTGATTGGAATAGGGATGGTTCTGCCCTCTCGCGGCCTGGCGATGCCCAGCACACTGCATGTCACTGGAGAGGGTATCATTTTTATGATAACAATTCTGACCACAAAGTCAAGTCAGAAACGTGAAAATCGTACGAACCTGAAAATCGTACGCGCACGCGTCTCACGGCTGGAAGCGCGCAGAGATGGGTTGGTCGTGGCGAGGTGCGAAGAATGCATGCTGCCGTATCACGCTTGATTCACGTCTGACCTCTGGGTAGTATAGGGACAGGAAACCGTCACACAAGCGTGAGACACACGATTCGGGGCGGTCATGACCATCGAAACGGATGGATAGCAATCAGCTCCCCGCAGTACTTACCGGCATCTTTTTTCCCTACCTCGTCGCAGGGACAGTCGATTTTACCCTGAAAGAAGTCACCAAGCGCCGGCTATTCGCCCGCGGAGGCCTGTGGAGCGACATGCCGCGCTGGCTGCTCCACGAACATCGCTGGCACATTTTCATCACAGCGCTGTGGATGCTGCCGCAGCTGATTCTCGTGCTGGTTTTCGGATGGCCGTGGCAAATTATCCTGGGCTGGCTGGTGTTCTACACCGAGGATACGGTGTATTACCTGCTCACGCGTATCGTATACGGCGGCCCCCACGAAGGCGGTCGCATCTTTCCCCCGCAGCTCCACTGGCTGCACGGTAACATCGGCTGGTACAAGCGTATCGTCGGCGAGAGCTTCCCCAGAAAAAACTTCCTTCGCATACTGGCGCTGCAATATCTGTTACTCGCGATTGCTCTGCTGCTGGCATAGCAGCGAGCTGAGGGCGAAGAGCTGAGAGCGTAGAGCAGAACGCATATCCGCACTAAGAAACGAACTGCTCATAGGGACCTGACATTGGATGGAATGGGAACCTTCGGGTACAAACCGTTGCACGTACTTCCGTGACGCTCGAACGTGCTCTCAGCTCTATGCTCTCCGCTTCCTACGTCACGTCAACAAACTCCGCACCCACCAACCGCGCCAAATCCGAAGGCGCGAGCAGCATTTGCATCCCGCGTACGCCGGCGCTGACGTATATCCGTTCGTGCAGAAGCGCCGTTTCATCGATCCATGTTGGAAAAAGCTTCTTCATACCGACAGGCGAGCAGCCGCCGCGTATATAGCCGGTGAGAGGCAGCAATTCCCTGGCCTTCACCATTTCGATGCTCTTGTTGCCGCTGACCGACGCGGCTTTTTTCAGATCGAGTTCGAACGGACCCGGAATGCAGAACACGACGGTTCCCGTTTTATCTCCGCGCGCCACCAGAGTCTTGAACACCTGCTCATGCTCCGCGCCGATTTTGTCCGCCACGGAGACGGCATCAATTTCCTCGTCGCTGCTGTCGTAGCTGATCTGCTCGTGCGGGATGTACCGGGCTTCGAGTATGCGGAGGGCGTTGGTCTTCATCGCTGACTACGTGCGGAGCGTCTGTGTTGATGATGTTGGGTTGCTTCGTGGTGGCGGTTGATGGCATAGAGCGAAGAGCGTAGAGCACATCCGTGTGATGCGGAAGTCTATATCACGATTTGAATTCCATGCACAGAAGTCTGGATTCTGCGCGGATTGAGCGAGTTTGTACGAGCGTGCTCTCTGCTCTTTGCTCTTCGCTCTCTGCTACCTCCCCTTCGGTCGAAACAAATGCGTCGCATGTCCGAAATAGGCCTCGGCGGCTTCCATCACGGTTTCAGAGAGGGTCGGATGCGGATGAATGCTGAGGGCCAGGTCCTTGACCGTGGCGCCCATTTCAAGCGCGAGCACCCCCTCGGCGATGAGCTCACCGGCGCCGGGACCCGCGATACCAATGCCCAACACACGCTGGGTTTCGGGCTCGACGAGCAGCTTTGTGACGCCGTCAGAGCGATCCAATGTCGTGGCACGGCCCGAGGCCGCCCAGGGGAAGCGCCCGATTTCTATCTTGCGTCCCTGCTGCTTCGCTTCGGTTTCGGTGAGTCCGGCCCAGGCGATCTCGGGATCGGTGAACACCACGGCGGGAATGGCGTAGGGTTCGAACACGGTCTTCTTCCCGGCGATGGCATCCACCGCCACACGGGCCTCGTGCGAGGCCTTGTGCGCGAGCATGGGATCGCCGGTAATGTCGCCGATGGCGAAAATGTTCTCGTCCGCTGTGCGGCGCTGCGGATCCACCACGACAAAACCGCGCTCGTTGACCGCGACGCGTGTCATCTCCAGGCCAAAGCCCTGCGTGTTGGGCTTGCGTCCGACGGAGATCAGTACGGCATCGAAGAGCTCGGATCTCCCGCCATCGACGGATTCGAAGGTCACCTTTACGCCATTTTTCTGCTCCTTCATTTCCGAAACCTTCGTCTTCAGAAGGATGCTTTCAAATTGCGCGTCCAAACGCTTTTTGAGGGGATTCACAAGGTCGCGATCGGCGCCGGGAAGCAGGCCGTCGGTCATTTCCACAACGGTGATCTTCGAGCCCAGTGCGGCATACACGGTACCCAGTTCCAGACCGATATAGCCGCCGCCGATGACCAGCAATTTACCGGGAATGAAGGGCAGATCCAGGGCGGCGCTGGAATCCCACACGCGCTTCGATCCCTCAGGCATGCCGGGAATACTTGCGGGACGCGATCCGGTTGCGAGAATGGCATGCCGGAAGCTGAGCGTCACGCTCTCCCCGTCGGTTTTTTGTACTTCCAGCGTTTTGCTGCCGCGGAATGTTGCCCACCCCTGAAGAAAGGTGATTTTTCGGGCACCGCCGAGTTGTCCGAGGCCGCCGGTGAGCTTGTCCACCACCCTGTTCTTGAATGCGCGTAGCGTGTCGATATCCACGGACGGATCGCCGAAGCTGATGCCCCACTCCGCGGCGTGCTTTGCTTCGTTGATCAGTTTCGCCACATGCAGCAGCGCCTTGGACGGAATGCAGCCGCGGTAGAGACAGACGCCGCCCGGATTTTTATCCGTGTCCACGAGTGTGACGTTCATGCCGCTGTCTGCGGCGTAAAAGGCGGCGGCGTACCCTCCGGGTCCGCCGCCGATAACGATGAGATCGGTTTGCTGTATGTCAGCCATTGATGTACTCCAGTTTCACATGCAAAAAAAACAGCTTATCCCTCCAGCGCGAGCAGTAGCGGCTCCTCGAGGGCTTCGGCGAACCAACGCAAAAAACGGGCGGCATCCGCGCCATCAATGACGCGGTGGTCGTAGGTAAGCGACAGCGGCATCATCAAGCGCGGCTGGAATGCACCGTTGCTATACACCGGCTCCATGACAGCACGGGAGAGACCCAGTATCGCCACCTCAGGCCAGTTGATGATCGGTGTGAAAAACGTTCCGCCGATGCCGCCGAGATTGGTGATGGTAAAGCTCGCTCCGGACATTTCATCCGGCATGATTTTTTTGCCGCGCGCCTTCTCCGCGAGTTCCTGCATTTCCTTTGAAATGGTGAGGATGTTTTTATTGTCCACATCCCGCAGCACGGGTACGAGAAGCCCGCGTTCGGTATCCACGGCGACCCCGAGATGGATGTATTCCTTGAACACGATCTCGCCGCTTTCCATATCCAAAGAGGCATTGAACTGCGGAAATTTTTTCAGGGCGGCCGCGGCAACCTTGAGAGCGATAGCGGTGACGGTGAGCTTGCCGCCCGCAGCATCGGCCTTTTTCGCGAAACGATGCCGAAGCTCTTCCAGATGCGTGATATCGGCCTTGTCATGCTGCGTCACCACAGGAATGCGCCACGACAGCTCCATCTGCTCCGCCGTCTTCCTCCGCACCTTGCTCATGGCCTCACGGCGCACCGAACCGAAAGCCGAGAAATCCGGCAGAGGCTGTCGACGTCCGGACATCGCGCCCGCGGCAGCCGGAGCCGCCATCGAGCTTCCGCTGAGCAGGGCTTTTGCATGAGCTTTCACGTCTTCAACGGAGATCCGTCCGTTGGGACCGGAGCCGCGCACGGCGGAAATATCCACACCAATTTCGCGCGCGAACATGCGCACACTCGGAGCAGCGGGAACGGGAACAGCAGGTTTTTCCACCTGCTCCTTCTGCGGCGGGGTGTGCGTTCCCGCGGGCGTCGGGGCTGGACGTGCGAAACCGGGTTGCCGTGCGGGCTCCTCGTGTTTTTGGGGGCGCGGTTCAACACCGGCTTCTGGTGTCGAGATCTGTGCAGGCGCAGCTTCGGCCTTGGCGGCAGGAGCTTCCGCTTTCGCGACGGGAGCTTCAGGCGCTGCGGCGGCGCTTTCTTCCACGAGAGCGATAACGCTGCCGACTGCGGCTTTCGCGCCTTCGGTCACATCGATCCGTGCAATGGTGCCCGCAACGGGCGACGGTACGTCGAAAGATGCCTTGTCGGTTTCCAGCTCTATCAGTGGCTGATCTTTTTCTATGACATCACCGGCTTTGACGAGTACTCTGACGACGTCGCCGGCGGTAATATTTTCACCCAGTTCGGGTAATTTTACTTCTGTAGCCATGTGCTTCCTTTATTACGAGATCATGGGATTCATTTTTTCCGAGTCGATGTCCAGGTCCTTCATCGCTTTTTTCACGACCTTCACATCTATCATTGCCTTTTTCGACAGAGCCGAAAGTACCGCAAGTGTGATGAAACGGTGATCCACTTCGAAGAAATCGCGCAACGCGGCGCGGCCTTCACTGCGGCCAAATCCGTCGGTACCCAGCGAGATCAAACCTCCGGGTGTCCAACGGCAAATCGTGTCGGCGAGGGCCTTGACATAGTCCGACGCGGCTACTACCACACCCTTCGCATCGGCGAGCTGCTGCGTCACGTATGGAACACGCTGCTCTTCACCCGGGTGCATGCGATTCCAGCGTTCCACTTCCAGTCCGTCGCGGTGCAATTCCTTGAAGCTGGTCGCGCTCCAGACATTGACGGCCACGCCGTAGCTGCTCTCCAGCAGCGCGGCTGCCTTGATGGCCTCGTTCATGATGGCGCCATTGGCGAGGATGTCCGCGTACGCATTCGGCTTTTGGAGCGTTGACGCGCTGTAACGGTACAATCCACGTAAAATGCCTTCCTCGATGTCGTCGCCTTCCGGCATCGCGGGCTGAGGATAGTTTTCGTTTTCGACGGTGATGTAATAGAACACTTTTTCCTGCTCGTGATACATCCGACGAATGCCATCGCGCAGGATAACGGCGATTTCATAAGCGAAGGCCGGATCATAGGTCACGAGATTCGGGACAGGCAGCGCGAGCAGGTGGCTGTTACCGTCCTGATGCTGCAATCCCTCGCCCGCAAGTGTGGTGCGTCCCGCCGTGCCACCGATGAGAAAGCCCTGCGCCTGCATATCCGCAGCGGCCCAGATGAGGTCGCCGATGCGCTGGAAGCCAAACATCGAGTAGTAAATGAAAAACGGAATCATGCTGACGCCATGGGTTGCGTAGGAGGTGCCCGCCGCGATGAAGGAGGCCATGGAGCCCGCCTCGGTAATGCCCTCTTCGAGGATCTGTCCGTTCTTCGCTTCCTTGTAATAGAGGAGACTGGCGGAATCCACAGGATCGTAGAGTTGCCCCACATGCGAATAGATGCCCACCTGGCGGAAGAGCGACTCCATACCGAAGGTCCGCGCCTCATCCGGCACGATGGGCACGATGTATTTGCCGATATCCGGGTCCTTGAGCAGCTTGGTGAGCATGCGGACGAAGGCCATGGTGGTCGAGACATCACGCCCGTCGGTACCGACGCGGAATTCCTCGAACAGTTCGGCATCGGGGACTTTCAGCTTCGGCACGTCCGTTCTGCGTGACGGCACCGGACCGCCGAGTGCCTGACGGCGCTCGCGCAGGTATTGCATTTCGGGACTGTTCGGGTCGGGCTTGTAGAACGGCGCCTCGGCCACGTCCTCGTCGGAGATCGGGATATTGAAGCGCGTGCGGAATTCTTTCAGTTCGTCTTCGTTCAGCTTTTTCTGCTGATGCGTGATATTCTTCCCTTCACCGGCTTCGCCGAGCCCATAACCCTTGATGGTGCGCGCGAGAATAACGGTGGGCGCGTCCGTGCTTTCCACAGCCATTTTGAATGCCGCATAGACCTTCTCGGGATCATGTCCGCCGAGGCGGAGGCGGCGCAGGCGGTCGTCGCTGTACTGCTCGACGAGCTTGAGCAGTCGTTCATCGACACCGAAAAACTCGCGGCGAATATAGTCACCGGATTCGACGGCGTATTTCTGCCGGTCGCCGTCGGTAACCTCGCCCATACGGCGCACCAGGACGCCATCGCTGTCTTTCTCCAGCAGCGGATCCCAGTCCGATCCCCAGATCACTTTGATCACATTCCAGCCCGCTCCACGGAAATTGCGTTCGAGTTCCTGGATAATGTTCCCGTTCCCGCGCACCGGACCATCGAGGCGCTGCAGGTTGCAGTTGATGACGAAAATGAGGTTGTTCAGCTTCGCACGCGCCGCAAGGGAGATGGCACCCAGAGCTTCGGGTTCATCGGTCTCTCCGTCGCCGAGGAAGGCCCAGACCTTGTTTCCGTGATCGGATTTCAGGCCACGGTCCTCGAGATAGCGATTGAAGCGGGCCTGGTAAATGGCCATGATGGGACCAAGTCCCATGGAAACTGTCGGAAATTCCCAGAAATCCGGCATGAGCCATGGATGGGGATAGGACGAAAGTCCGCCGCCCGGGGCGAGTTCTCGTCGGAAATTCTGCAAATCGGATTCACTCAGACGCCCTTCGAGAAACGCGCGGGCGTAAATGCCCGGAGCCGCATGACCCTGGAAGAAAATCTGGTCGCCGCTGAAACCGTCTTCCCCGCGACCACGGAAGAAGTGATTGAAGGCGATTTCGTATATCGTTGCCGCGGAGGCATAGGTGGAAATGTGCCCGCCGATGCCTGTCTCCTTCCGGTTCGCGCGGACCACCATGGCCATGGCGTTCCAGCGGATGAGGCTCTTAATGCGCCGTTCCAGCGTGCGGCTTCCCGGAAATCCCGGTTGCTGGTCGGCCGGTATGGAGTTGATGTACGGTGTATTTGCGGAAAACGGCATGCGGACGCCCTTGCTGAACGCGTACTGCTGCAATTCCTTGAGCAGACGTTGGGCACGTTCGGAACCGCCGTTTTGGAGGACGTAATCGAGCGATGCGAGCCATTCTGAGGTTTCTATCGCCTCGAGCTCTCTCTGTTCGTGTTCGGTCATGGTAAAAACATCCGATGATATGAGATGGATACGCGTCTTTGTCAAGACAAAATCAACATAACACAACACGGAATACGGAGCGATAGTTCATAGGAAATGCCTGAAAAGACGAATCCGGAGAGCGTAAATCCGTTAATCTGTATATCGGTCATGATGCTCCTGTTCTTTGTGCGCCGTAACTCGTTTATTTTCAACATGTTAAATATCAAATAAAATACTTGACAAAGCGATCATCAAATACTATGTTATAATTGATGATGTATGCACAAGACATAGTGCGCAGGAGTGTGAGCATCGGAATGACGCTGCTGCTTCTCGTATGCTGTCTCCGTGCCGCACCGCTTTCCTGCAGGCAGGCTCGTTGCGCATGCGCATGCTGCGAGGAAGTGCAGCCAGCGGAATCTCCCTGCTGTTGCGATGGCCACGCCGACGCGGAAGCGGGGCGATCGAATGAAGGCTGTGACACAAACAGTGCCCAAGCTGCCTCGGGATGCTCTCATTGTGCCTGCATGCATCAACCACCGCAATCGGCTCCCCCTGACACCTATAGCGTCGACGAACAGACCGTCGTTTTCGGAAGTGTCTCCTTTCACACACCGTCGACCATAGAAACACCGTGTGAACCTATCCTACCCCCTCCAATACCGTTGGTTCTGCGAACATAGACGTTTCTCGCAGTTTCATCAACGTGCCAACAACGGCACCAGGTTTTCAACAATAAATTGCACCTCAACCCAATCTCTTTTGGAGGTTCCATGCGTAATGTTACCGCTACCCTGTGCGTAGCACTCTGTGCGGTCCTGATGGTCGCCAACGTGGCCCAAGCACAGACCGTAACCCCGCCGAAGGCGCGCATCACGGTGATGGGAGTTTCAGCGGAAATGCTGAAGCAGAACATCCCCGGGATGGACAAGCCGTCCAACGGTCTCCCCAACGTCGCCAAGGGCGATAAAGTGTATCTGAAAGCCGGCGGAGTCATATCCCTCAATTCCGGCGCAACCAAATGGGCCACCGCGAACTTTACGTTCACGGAGAAACCCGCCGCTTCCAACGCGATGTTCGAAAAAATTGACGACATCACCTACTTCTTCGTCACCGATGCGGAAGGCACCTATCGCATCGAGATGATAAGCCAGGACGATGCCAATGTGCTCGACACCGCCACCGTGGTAGTGAACGTCGCGAAATACGTCGGTATCGGCGGTATCGTGGGTTCAGGCGCCACCCCGCCGGAGTGCCGCGTGTGCCATGCCGGTATCGCAACCACATGGGAAGGCACCGGACACTCCCAGGCGCTCATGGTCATCGAAACCAACAGTCACTTCGCTTCCTATTGCCTCCCCTGCCATACCACCGGCTCACCCAATACCGACGCAGAAGGCGACGGTTGGGCGCATCGCGCACGTGTTCTCGGCTGGCAGTTCCCCGCCGTCATCCAGGTCGGTAACTGGGACGAAATCAAGACGAACTTCCCCGAGCTCGCCAAGATGGCACATGTGCAGTGCGAAAGTTGTCATGGTCCCGGTAGTGCGCATAACGCGGTCAAGACCGACAGCAAAACCGTCGTCAGCTACACGGCCTTCCAGTGCCGCCAGTGCCACGACGCACCGGAGCACCATCCCGAATTCCAGGAATACGACAATGCCGGCCATGGCAACTCCATGGTCAACGGTCTGAATACCGAGTACACCAATCGCGGCAGCAAGACCAATACCTACAGCGACTGCGCCCGCTGCCACACAGCGAACGGCCATGTTGAGGTACACATTAACGGCGCCCCGAGCACCAGCGCGCCATACGCGAATCCCTCGCCCGTGACCTGCATCGCCTGCCATGACCCGCATGCGAACACCAATCCGGCACAGCTTCGCAAGAGTATTGACGAATCCTGCACCGATTGCCACAGCATCCGTCCCAGCAGCCATAGTGGTCTGCACACCTCGCATCAGGGTCCGATGATCAAGGGCGAGGGCGGCATGGAACTGCCCGGCTACACCTATCGCAAATCCGCCCACAGCGCCATCGACACCCGCTGCGTGCAGTGTCACATGGCCACACCGGACGAAGCCTACAAGAACAAGCTCGGCGGACATACCTTCAAGGTCATGTTCGACAACGATACCCCGGATGACCACTCGGACGATGTGATCAACCAGTCGGGCTGTATCGATTGCCACAGCAGCGGTGTCGAACTGCAGACCATGCAGGACACTCAGGCGGAGATCAAGCTGTTGCTGAATGAACTCAAGTCCTATCTCAGACTGCGCTCCGACGGCAACCCGCTGTACCAGATGGATACCACGCTCACAAGCACAGAGCGCGACATCCACTACAACTGGTATTTCGTCAACAACGATCTGAGCTTCGGTGTACACAACTTCCTGTATGCCAAGGATCTGCTTACAGCCTCGATCGCCGTCGCCAAGACCCTTGGCGTTGAGCGCATTGATGGTCCGAAGGACTTCGCTCTCGAGCAGAACTACCCGAACCCCTTCAATCCCACCACAGCCATCCGTTTCAGCATCCCGACTGCGCAGAACGTGAACGTCACGATTTACGACGCTTCCGGCAAGCTGATTTACACGCTCGTCAACGGCCAGTATCAGGCCGGCACCTACAGCGTGCAGTGGAACGGGCACCGGGGCGAAGGCATTTCCGTCCAGAGCGGTGTGTACTTCTACCGCATCGTGGCCGGCAACTACACCGCCACCAAGAAGATGATGCTCGTCAAATAAGCATCACTTCAGTCGAAACTGACACGGGAGGCCGCAAGGCCTCCCGTCTCTTTTTGCGCGTAGCACACCCGGGGAGTGGGGGAGAGGAAAGAGCGGAGAGCGGAGAGCGAAGAGCTGAGAGTATGGCCGTGCAGGTTGGCTCGAATTGTACAAGCGCCTCACTTCGGGAGGAGAGCGGAGAGCAGAGAGCACGCTCGTGCGGGATCACTCGAATCGTTGAAGAACTTCACATCAGAAGGAGAACGGAGAGCAGAAAGCACGCTCGTGCGGGAAAGCCCTAATCGTGCAAACGCCTCACTCTGTGAATGGGAAGTGCTGTTTTATTGCAGAACCAGGAAGCGGATATCGTTTTCTTTGCATACAGCCGGAACGCAATGACGTGCTCTCTGCTCCCTGCGCTCCTTTGCTCCGCTCTCTATGCTCTCCGCTCCGCGCTCTCAACCGTCTCTCTGGTCTTTTCCTGCCTGTAGGCGAACATACCACGGATCTGGCGAGCGACGAGAGCGCGATTGAGAATCCGGCCAAAGATTCCGAAGGGAAGCGCATATTCGACGGTGTCACGCAACAGACAGTATTCGTCGCCGTCGGGTATAAACTCGCGTAATTGCCGCCAATGCCGGAAAGGCCCGCGTACCTGCACATCGGAGAGCCTGTATGGCGGCTCGAACACATCAAAGCGCATCAGCCAGCGAGTGAAGATAAGAGGCAGCGGACGGATGCGCAGTTCCACCATCGCACCCTCGCCGGCGGCATCGAAGCGGAGAATATCCACGCGGATAGTTCGCGGAGTTATGCGCAGCAGGTTGGCGGGATCTGTATGAAACGCGAATACGCTTTCCACCGATGCATGAATGCGAATGGATGTCGTGTAGGTGTGCATGTGAGATAGAACATACAGCACTCGCGTGGAATTCCCTGCTGCATGGGGGCCAGAAGTAGAGATTCTGGAGCATAGCGTAGTGCGATCATCTCCAAGGTAGCGGTCCAAACGACAAGAGGGTAGAGTTTTGAGACTCTACCCTCATTATTGTCGTACTTGCAGTGATCGTGCAGTAGAGCTCTACGCTTTCCTCTCCGCGCTCAGAAAGAGCTCGATCAATCGTTCAAGGTCGTCGTCGGAATAGAATTCGAAAGAGATGTTGCCCTTGCCATCCTTCGAGGCGGTGATGTGCACCTTGGTGCCGTACATGGGACGGAGTTTTCGGGTGATATCGTCGAAGGCACCCGATGCGGAGGAGGGGCTTGCCGTTTTCTTCGGAGGTATGACCGGCCGCTGCGGGTTGTATATACTCTTCACCAGCTCTTCCACTTTGCGCACGGAGAGTCCGTCCCGAATGACGCGCTGCCAGGTGCGAAGCTGCGCGGTTTCGTCGGGCAGGGTGATGAGGGCGCGCGCGTGCCCCATGGTGATTTCGCTTTTCTGCAGACTCTCGAGAATACGTTTTGGTAATTTGAGAAGGCGGATGAAGTTGACGACGGTACTGCGATCCTTGCCCACTTTCTGTGCGACCTGCTCGGGAGAATGCCCATAGTCCTCTACGAGTTGCCGGTAGGATTGAGCAATTTCCACAGGATTGAGCGTCGCGCGCTGAATGTTTTCGATCAGCGCGAGTTCCAGCATCTCCTCGGCGCTTTCCACCTTGCGGATATAGGCGGGGATGTGCGCGATACCCGCCTGCTGACAGGCGCGGACACGGCGCTCGCCGGAAATCAACTGAAAGCGGCCTTCCCAGCGGCGAACGGTGATCGGCTGCACAAGACCGTTTTCGCGAATGGACTGCGCCAGCTCTCTGAGCGATTCCGAGTCGAAATCCACCCGTGGCTGGTAGGGATTGGGATCGATTTGTGCTACCTCGACATGCGCGAGAATATCGTAGGACGCGCCATCATCGAGCGTTTCGGGCGTGGGGACCACACTCACGGGTTCCGCAGGCTGCACTCCCGAGGGAATCAGCGCGCCGAGGCCCTTGCCCAGTACCATTTTTCCTTGCTTGCTCACACGTTCTCGTCCTTTATTGATCCGTATCGTGATGCTGCTGCTCGTCGTTCAGGGGCGGGGGACGATGATTCGCCTTCTGCCGACGAAATTCTTCCTTGCCGAGCGCAATCTCCTGCGCGAGATCGATATAATTTTGCGTGCCGACAGACAGGGCGTCATAGAGAATGACGGGTTTGCCGAAGCTGGGAGCTTCGCTCAGACGTACATTTCTGCTCACGATGGTCTCGAACACCTTCTCGCCAAAGTGGTTTTTCACTTCCTCCGCCACCTGCTTGGACAAACGAAGTCGGGTGTCGTACATCGTGAGCAGCACTCCTTCGATATCGAGCGTCGGATTGAGATGCTGGCGGACGATGTTGATCGTGTTCAGCAGCTTGCCGAGTCCCTCGAGTGCATAGTACTCGCATTGCACCGGGATCAACACCGAGTCGGCCGCAGTGAGGGAGTTGAGCGTGAGCAGTCCCAGAGACGGAGGACAGTCAATGACAATGTAGTCATACTCGTTCCGGACGGGTCCCAGCGCGGTTTTCAGAACATGCTCTCTTCCCGGGCGTTCGATGAGCTCTATCTCGGCACCAACGAGGTTGATGTGTGAAGGGACAACGTTCAACGCGGGCAGAAGCGAAGGTTGTATTCCCTCCCGCACGGAAATTCCGTCTATCAGCAGTTCATAAATTGTGGCGGGCACGGTATTGACGTCGATACCGACACCACTGGAGGCATTGGCCTGGGGATCTATGTCGACGAGAAGGGTTTTGTACTCGGCGACGGCGAGGCTGGCGGCGAGATTGACCGAGGTCGTGGTCTTGCCGACGCCGCCTTTTTGATTTGCTACTGCGATGATTCTGGACATGGGTTCCGGTAAATACGTGAATGAGGCGAACGCTGTTCACTTGCCCGTATCGGGCCGCAGCGTTTCCTCCATCCATTGGAGATACGCCGCCGAACCGCCGGTCACAGGCACCTGAATGATTTCGGGCACCTGATAGGAATGCAGACTGCGCACACGGGCTTCGAGACTGTCGAACAGTCCGCTCTGTGTCTTGCACATCAACAGATACTCGTCCGCTTCCTCGAGCCGCCCCTGCCAGGTATAGGTGGAGCGGACGTTCTCGATGATGCTCACGCAGGCGGCGAGCCGCTCTTCGACGAGTGCGGCGGCAAGCAGATGCGCTTCATCGGACGAAGACGCGGTGATAAAGACAATCGAATATGTCCCTGTCGCGTCGGCCATAACATACAAAGCTACGGTTCGCGAAGGAGAGAAACAATGTACGATTGATCCGACTCAGGCGGAACGATTTACGAGGTACGATAAACGGTAAAGTTAAACGTTAAAAGTTAAAGGTTAAACGAATTGAAAAGGGTGAAGGGTGAAGGGTAAAGGGTAAAGGGTAAAGGGAAAAGAGGGTAAAGGGAAAAGAGGGTAAAGGGTACCGGGTGAAGGGACAAGAGTGGAGAGCAAAGAGCTGCGAGTCCCGAGCCCGAAGGGCGACACTTCCTCAAACTCCATACGTGAGCATGGGGGCCTCGCGCGGCCAGCACCCCGATCTCAAGCCCGAAGGGCGACACTGGAATGGTAAAGGGTGAAGAGCTAAGAGTAAAGGGGCAGGAGCGAAAGCTCACACTGAAGATGACGACACCAGGAGAGGTAAAAGGTGAGGAGTGAAGGGATTCAACGCGCGATTGTACGAACGGAAATGCTCCTCTCGGCATCGATATCGCGGTTTTGTGCAAGGCAAAAATCATCCACTTGCATTTTGGGATGCGGAAAGGTATGTTTTTCCTAGCGTCAATATGAAGAAAGACCACGAAGCGTATACATGAGCTACCTTGACTTTGATGACCATGAAGATGAATGGCTGGAATCCGGCGGAGGCGGGGTGCCCGAGTTCGCCGACAGAGATATCAGCGAACTGACGCATGAAGCCCGAGAGGGAAACATCAGCACGGAAAACATCGACGAAATCGCCGCCTGGCATCTTGAACGAAGCAATTTTGCCGAAGCCCTCAAGCTCTACGAGCTCCTGACCGAACTGGTACCGTACAGCGCGGAAGCGTGGGAGCGCATGGGTATGGCTTTGAACAATCTCGGCCATTACGGCAAGGCCCTTGCAGCGTTCGATAAAGCCGAAACGCTCAATCCGGGCGACATCGAGTTGATGATGAACAAAGGCATCACGTTGGACAACCTCGGTGATACCGCCGGAGCGTTGGACTGCTTCAATTACGTTCTCTCTCTCGAACCGCAGCACGACGACGCCTTGTTCAGTAAAGGGCTGACACTGGAGCACAGCGGAGACTATACGGCCGCAATTGAGCTTTTTACCGAATTGACCGCCCGTGATCCCGAGAGCAAAGACGCATGGTATGAACTCGGCTTTTGCCACGATTTCGAGGATCATCTCACGGAGGCTCTGTATTGTTATGACAGGGCACTGGATTTGCATCCCTACAATCAGAATGCCTGGTACAACCGCGGAATCGTTCTCAATCGCATGGGGGCATTCCGCAAAGCGATCGAGAGTTATGACTTCGCCATCGCCATTCAGGATGACTTCGGCTCCGCGTGGTACAACAAGGGCAACAGCTGCGCAAATCTCGGCAGCTTTGACGAAGCGATCACCTGTTTTCGTAAAACAGTCGAACTCGAACCTACCGACCCGCATGCCTGGCACAATCTGGGAAATGCCTGCGAGGAAGCAGGACGCAATCTCGATGCGATTCAGGCCTATTCCCGCGCCATCGCTCTGGCTCCCGACAACGCCGATTCCTTCTTCGGCCGGGGCAGCGTCCATGAAGCCACCGGTGACCTTCAGGCCGCCCTCAACGATTTTACCAGGGCCACAAAGCTGACGCCCGACAATCTGGATGCCTGGTATGCGAAGGCCGACATCGAATACGAATGCGGCAACTTTGACGATGCCCTCCATAGTTTTGGAGTGATTCTCGGTCTGGAATCCACCGATGCGGCAATTTGGGTGGATTACGCCGAGCTTTGCCTCACATCCGACAATCCGCATAAAGCCGTCGTGGCATGCAAGACAGCCATCGGACTCGGCGACAGGCTGCCCGAAGCCTACTACTTTCTCGTTCAGGCGTACACACGTATTGAACGGTATCAGGAAGCGCTCGGAGCTTTCCGAACATTTCGGAACATCTGCACGGACGGCAGGGATTCCGAAGGCAATCCCCTCCCGGATCCACCGGTGTTTGCCCTGCTTCAACGCATGCTCGACAATGGAGACGCCGAACGATGAACCTCCTCACGTCCCTCGCACTCTGCATTCTGCTCTGCATACCCGTGACATCCTGCAGCAGCGGCGGAAAGGAAGGATCACCACCCTGGAATACGCTTACGCAGGCGGTTGACGCCGGCGCATCGAACGGGAAGGTCATTCTGGTGGACGTCTACACGGATTGGTGCGGCTGGTGCAAGCGTATGGACAGAGATGTGTACGCGGACGCAAGCGTGGGTGCCTACCTGCAAGAGAACTTCGTCATTGCAAAATTGAATGCGGAATCGTCAACGAGTCACACCTTCAACGGTACCAACGCTACCGAGCGGGAAATCGCCAAAGCCTGGGGCGTGACCGGCTACCCCGCCACGGTGTTTCTGACGGCCAAGGGCGAGCCAATCACCGTCGTCCCCGGATATATACCGAAAGAGACGTTTCTCAAGGTCCTCGAATACATCCACACGGAGAGCTACAAATCCGTCTCCTGGGAAGATTTTCTCAGTTCCCGCTCCGGTTGATCCGATGACGCCGCCGCGCAACGGGTATGGCGTGCTGCTCGTCGCATCCCTGCTCTGGACAGTGGGCACTGTGGCCGCCCCGATCCTTCATCATCATCATGCTGATACCTCCGCACTGGCGGCGCGTCTGTTCTATGCGCCCGTATGCCATCAGGACGCGCCGCGCAGTCAGCACCTTTTCGGGTATCCGATCAGCGTGTGCCACCGTTGCGGCGGCATCTATCTCGCCTTTACCCTCACCGTCGCTCTGTTCCCGTTTTTTCGCGGACGGTTCCGTGCCGCTTCGTTCTCTCCCGTGCGCGGAGCTATATTTATAGTGCCCATGTTCCTCGACTACATGCTGGACGTTGCCGGCGTATGGACGAATGATGCGTTGACGAGAACCGTGACGGGCTTCATCGGGGGAAGCGGGCTGGCGCTGTTCGTGGTCCCGGCCTGGACAGAGGCGTGGTGCCAGATTTTCGGCCGGATAACAAACCATCAACCGGAGTAGTGATGACACAAGAATACTTCATCGATCAAAAACCATCAAAACTCGTTCCGGTACTCATCGGTGCGGGCGCTATGACAGCAACAGCGGTCATTCCTCTGGTGAATGCCATCAACTGCCTCTGCTGCGCGGGAATCATGGGTGGCGCCGTGCTGGGTGTGTGGTTTTACAAGAAAAGTTTTCCGGAAGAGATGACCTTTCGCGTCGGTGACGGCGCGATTGTCGGTACCTTTTCCGGCATGATCGCGGCGGTACTCACATCCATCATCGAAACACTGACCATGGGTTTTTCGGACGAAATGATGACCGCGCAGTTGGAAACGCAACTCGAGCAGGCCTTCGATCAGGCAGCACAACAAGGCAGCGATCCGGCAGCCATCGAAGCCGTACAGCAATTCATCACCAGCTTGATGACCAACCCCATCATGCTGTTTGTCGTTGTGCTGCTGGCTTCGCTGTTCGTGTTTACCGGTTTCGGAGCGCTCGGAGGCGTAATCGGTGGAAATATTTTCAAAACGAAAGCACCAGTGCAGCCGCAATAGCGTTCGCGAGAACCTTCCCGTGGCCCGAAGCGTATACTATGATTTGTCCCGGCGCAACCGGACACCGGCTGAGCGCAATCCCATTCACCATAACACGTCGTTTGCATGAATCTCCGTTTTTTATTCGTCCTCCTACTCCTGACATTGTTTTTTCTGCGGTCTGGCGACCTGTCCGCGCAGACAGGTCCCAGAGCGGGTTCGTCGTACACCGTCGTCTACAATCCGCCGTCGGCCAGTCCATTGAGCCAGAGCAAGGCCGTGACGATGTTCTATGTATTCGACTACTGGAACGTCCGCTACGGCACACGTATGGCGCTGTGGCAGAACGTGCTGCGTCCGGACACGAACCGGCTCCGGTCCGCGGAAATGCAACGCGTCGCCGAGGGATGGACGGCGACGATAGAGATTCCGGAGGATGCCGCTCTGCTCTCGTGGATAGTGAGCGATGGCGTGTACATGGACGGGAATCTTGAGCGAACCTATGTGGAATACGTACTCGGCGGTGACGGCAAACCGGTACGTAACGCCCGCTACTTCAACATCCAGTTTTTACGCCTTGCCGGGAGTGAGATAGGAATTCTCATCCGGGAAATGGAACGCGAGTTGGCGGACTATCCCACCAATTTCCCCGCCTACCATCAGTACTTTTCCCTGTTGATGGAGCAAAGCAAAGGCAACACGAAAATTCAGGAGCGCATAGCGAACAGGCTGGGCGAAATGGAAAAGCAGTTCGGCGATGACGACGAATTCCTGAACCTCGCTGCCCAGACCTGGTACTACCTGCTTCAGGATCAGAAGCGCGGTTTGGATTTTCGCGAACGCATCGCGCCCTCACGGCAGTGGCCGCAGGTGCTGCGCATGTTCGACAGAGACGCCAAACAAGCGGAGGTGCTCGAACGCCAGATGCAGGCCCAGACAAAACGCTCCCAACTGCTGAACACCGAGTTACCGGCATTCAATCTGAACAATCCCGGAGGCGGACGGACCTCCTTCCCGCGCGGCAGCGGACGGCCCACGCTGCTGCTGTTCTGGGCCAGCACATCGGAGCGGTCTTTGCAAAAGATTGACGCCCTGAAGGAAATTATCCGGATGAATGCCACCGATATTGATGTGTACTATGTCAACGTCGATGTGGATGAAAGCAAAGCCCTGGATGTTGCCCGGGCAAAGGGTATCGTGGACCAAGTGTTACTCAATCAGGGTGCCACACTCGCGATACTTGGCGTGGACAGTCTGCCTATGCTCTTTGCCGTGGACAGCCGGGATATTATTCGCGACATACAGATCGGATTTTCTGCGCAGCAGGTCGAAGAACTCTCGACCATCCTGCCCGGTCTGCGACAGTAGAGACGGAAGCCGCACCCGTCGCCTGTTCGCTCCCGGGTGATGCCGACCATGGCGGAGAATGTATGGATACGCAAAGTCATTGAAGACGGGTGCACGCCGTTCCCGGCAGCCGTAGCAACAACGCACAAGGATATTTTGACGCATGGTCTACGACATTTCCCGGCCCCTTGACATGCACACACCGGTGTACCCCGGTGATCCGCCATTTGATCGCACCGTGATTCACAGCATGCGGGAGGGTGCGGGGTACAATTTGAGCACGCTTCGGATGAGCGCTCACATCGGCACGCATGTCGACGCTCCCTATCATTTCATCGACACCGGACTTCGAATTGACGAGATCCCTCCGGAGCGCTGGATTTCATCCGCGGTGGTCGTGGAGGTATCCGGTATACCGCTTATGGATTCGGAGCATTTTCGCAATGCCGGGCTCCGGCCGGGAGATTCGGTGCTGCTCAAGAGCAACACGAATCGCGCTCCCGATGCGCATCCCGACGATTTCCATGCGATTTCCACCGATGCGGCACGCTGGCTGGTCGAGCGCGGCGTCAACATCATCGGCATCGACGCGCTGTCCATCGAGCAGTATCATGATCCATCATTCCCGGTGCACCAGATTCTGCTCGGCGCGGGTGTGCTGATCCTCGAGGGGCTGCACCTCGACGACGTTCCTGCGGGCCGTTACACCTTGTTCGTCGCACCGCTCCTCATCACCGGCGGCGATGGCGCCCCCGCCCGCGCCCTGCTGATGACTGAGTGACGGATTTCGCGACCGAAGCGCTCCGAGGCCTGACGACGGAGTGATGGAGTCCGCAGCGGGTATAGGCAGCGAGAGAAACACACAGGACATTTCCGCGCCGGCGACTGAAAGGCGACAAGCTACTGCCTTTCCTGAATCCGCCCTTTTTCCTACATTTCATAGCTGATTCGATGCGGCTCACACCGGTGAGCCCCTCGCACCTTTCCCTCATCACCCAAGAGGTAGCTCATGCGTCTTGCGACATCGTCCATCCGCAGTTCTCACACCGGATTACTCTCTTTCCTCACTGTCCTCCTCATTCTTGTCGCTTCCTTCACGTCACTGCATGCGCAGCAGTTCCGGCGCCAGGTAGTTGCGGACGAAGTATTTGCGACACCTGCGCGCAACTCCCTCGCAAAAACCACCCCCGTGGAATCCCCATCGGTGATCACCCTCGCTCTGCGCGAGCGCGCAACCGATGCGTTGCGTTCCGCCGGCAGCATGCTGTTGCGTGACTTCCCCATCCCCGACGGCTCCAAGGCGGATCTCCGACTGACGGAGTTCCGCGTCTTCGCACCCGATGCCGAGTTCTGGTCACGCACCTCCGCGGGGGACGTTCGCAGGCCCACGCCGATGATGAGTTTTTATCGCGGAGAAGTAGCGAATGAGCCGGGATCGTTCGTGTACATGGCAATCGGCAAGCACGATATATCGGGAACAATCCAGCGGAGCGGCGTGGAGTACAGTTTCACGACCATGATTGATGTTCCCATGCCGTCGGACAACGAGCGCTTGCTGCACATCTATCAGAACACCGAGGAGATGTCCTATTATCACTGCGGTGTGGACGACGATGCGATGATTGATGAGTACCTTCGCAACATGCCCAAACAACTTTCGGCCGGGACTATGGCACTCGACACCCTCGTCGCGAAAATCGCTGTGGAAGCCGATCACGAGGCCTATCAACACTTCAAGACAGTCGACGCCACCGAGACGTACATCAACACGCTCATGGGCCATGTGACGGCGATATACGAACGCGACGTCGCCATCACGCTTCAGATCAGCTACATGCGCACCTGGGAAACGCCCGATCCCTACAGCGCAGCCAGTGACGATGCCGCTTTGAATACGTTCACAGATTACTGGGGCGCGAATATGGGTCATGTGGACCGAACTCTCGCCCAGCTCATCTCCCGCAAGCGGATTTCCGCCGACGGCGTCTCGCAGGGACTCGCGTGGGTCAATCAGCTTTGCAGTAAAACCCGCGGCTACGCATTTACCAAGCTGTCCGCAAACAACAGCTGGATCAGCGGGCACACCGGTGTATGGGCGCATGAAATCGGTCACAACTTCGGGTCGCCGCACACGCATTCCTGTCTCTGGAATCCGCCGATAGATTCCTGCTACACGGCCGAACCCGTACGTGGTCAGGCGCCGTGCTTTTCCAGCAGCGACATTCATCTGATCCTCGGTGGAGGCGAGATGATGAGTTACTGCCATATGCGCTTCGGGGGCTCGGCGAAGCAGAACATTTTCCGCAACAGGACGGGCGCCCTCGTCCGCGGCCGCGCCGAAGCCGCATTGTGCATGAACGTCACCAGTACCGTGCGCAATCTGACCCTCATGTCGCCCACAGGCGGCGAGGAGCGATGTGGCGGAAGCACCCTGGAAATCACCTGGGAGGCGCAGGGGAATAACGACTTCTCCATTCTGCTCTCCAGCGACGGAGGCGCGACCTACGACAAGGTGCTTGTGTCGGATATCCCGCGCTCCGTCCGTTCGTGGACCTGGAACATCCCGAACGACCAGCCCGTCGGGACGCAGTACCGCATCAAGATTCAGGACAACAAGCTCCCGGAACTTGTTGACGCGATGGACGCCGATTTCACGATAACGCTGGGAACGCAAATCACCGATCAGGTGAAATGGCGCAATGTGTGCGTTGGCGAAGGTGCATGGTTCTATGTACGCGCCACCGGTTCCGGGACCCTGCGCTATCAGTGGAAGAAAAATGGTCAGAACATCGACGGCGAGACGCGCGACGAATTGCAGTTGCAGAACCTCCAGACGTCCGACAATCTCAGCGAATTCACCTGTGTCGTTACGGGCGACTGCGGTTCAGCGGAATCCGAGCCGGCGTTATTGAAGGTCTTTACGAGCGCGGTCATCACCCGCGACCTGGAAAATGACACGACCTGTATCGGCGGAAGCGCCACGTTTTCGCTCGAGGCGGAGGGTTCGAATCTGTCCTACAAATGGTTCTATCGCAGCGTCACCGGCGTGAACAAGGAGTTTCCGGTCAACGCACCCGAACTCACCATTCAGAATGTGCAACAGAGTGATTTCGGCTCGTACTGGTGTGAAGTGAACAGCTCCTGTGGGAAAAGCACCTCAAAGACGCGTTTTCTGATTGTTCCGGCTACGGCGATAAACGTGCTGCAGCCTGGCGTATGGGACATGGTCATTCCCGCGGGCAGCCAATACAAAATCGGTTGGAAGCACTTCTGCGTGAATTCCGTGAAAATCGAGTACTCCATTGACGGCGGCACGCAATGGCTCCCCATCACCGGAAGTTTCGATGCCGACGCAGGTGAATACCTCTGGAATGTGCCGAAGGTCGAGGCCGAACAATGCTTCGTTCGTGTTAGCAATGCGGACAATACCGCGCTTACCGGGATGTCCAAGCAGTTCAAGATCCGGAATGCCCCGGTCTTCACGCTGGAAATCCCGAACGTCGGTTTCGGTTGGGTGGATGTCGGAAGCACTTCGTCAAAGCCGCTCGTCATTCAGAATACCGGTCTGGCAGATCTCCAGATAAGCGCGGCCACCATCAGCGGAAGTGCGGAAGTTTCCGTCACTACGGCGATGCCGCTGACAATCGCTCCCGGCACAAGCGGCGAATTGATGCTGGAATACACACCGACAGCACCGGAGCCTATGAGCGCCACGATGCGCGTTGTACACAACGCCGCGGGAAGTCCTGATACCATCGAGGTCTTCGGCGAGGGGTATATTGCGACATCGACGCCGTCGCTGATCCGGCCCACACAGCTGTCGCTGCTCCAGAGCTATCCGAATCCCATTCCGTCCGGTTCTCCCGCGACCTTCCGCTTCGATCTTCCGAAAAGCGGATCACTGACGCTCACCGCATACTCGCTGCTCGGATCGGAGGCTAAGATCCTTTATTCCGGCAATCGCGCAGCGGGGACGCATAACCTCACTCTCGGCATGCACGATCTGCCTGCGGGCGCATGGATCATCCGTCTCACCACCCCCGAAGGTTCGGTGTCCCGCATGATACATATTCTCCGTTGAACTGCATGTAGCTCAGCACAGGGGCGGCTCACGGGCCGCCCCTTTTGGTTTTCGCGGATGGGCGGCGAGGTGAAAAGTGAAGGATGAAAGGAAAAGCGCAACATAATCGTGAATCGGGAATCGTTCATCGGTCCGCCCAAGCGGAGGGAATCGGGAATCGTTAACCAGAGCTGTCGTCAGCCTCAGGCTGAGCTTGGAAGGTCCTGGTTAGGCGCGTGCGTACCCCAACTGCCTTTGAAGGGTACAGGAGGCGTCGCCCTTCGGGCTCAACGCGTCGTTTAACGTTTCACGTTTAACTCTTCCCTTCACTTTTCACGTTTCATATTTCAATCTTCACTTCCTCATTCCCCGCCGGGTACGACCTCAAGGCGCATAGGGCCCGTCGAGAGGATCCACGCCGCGAAGGAAGGCCTCGGCACGGGAAAGATCGAGTGTCGTGCCGAGAAGAAACAGCTTGTCGCCGCCTTGTATGGGTGTGTCGGGATCGGGATTGGGTTGTGTTTCATTCCCATGCTGTATCGCCAGCACCGATACTCCAAAGCGTGCGCGGAGCTCGAGGGTGCGCAACGTTTCTCCCAGGGCGGGTGATTCATCGGAGATTGCGGCGCTGCAGATGTCGAAATCCGGTAACGGCAGTGCTTCGCTTCTTCGGGTTCCGGCACCACGAAAGGTTTCGTATCCATCAGACCGAAGGTCGGCGATCATGCGCTCGATTTCGTGACGCGGAAGCAAGTAGCGCCGCAGGACACGCGCGAAAATCTCCACGGCGGTCTCGAATTCCTCCGGAATCACCTCGTCCGCTCCGAGGTTATACAGATGCGGGACTTCGCTGACGAATCGCGTCCGCACTATGAGGGAGCTGGTCGCATTATGTGCGCGGACACGCTCCGTGATGCGCGCGGTAGCGGCGGGATCGGAAATGGCCACCACGATGACGCGCGCGGTCGCCGCGCCCGCATGCAGCAGGACGGCATCCTGTGTGGCATCGCCGAACATGATGTTGACGCCGGCACGCGCCTCTCTGCGCACCGTGTCCGGATTCATTTCGATAACTGTGTAGGGAATGCCTGCGGAGAGAGCTGCTGTCACCAGGTTGCGCCCATTGAGCCCGTAGCCGATCACCAACAGGCCGTCGCGGCCTGCCGATGTCTTTTCGGGGGCTTTGTCCGTCCCGCCAAAAACTGTCGCGAGCTTTTCCGCCACAACCGGTGCGATAGCCATGAGCAGCGGTGTGAGTCCCATGCTGAGAATGGCCACGGCGAGAAACAATTGATAATCCGAGGCCCCGAGCAATCCCTGCTTCACGCCGACGCGCGAGAGCACGAACGAAAACTCCCCTACCTGCGCCAGACTGAAACCGGTGAGTATTGCGGTGCGCGTCGGATATCCCAGCAGAAGAATCACCCCGGCGGCGAGAACAAGTTTCCCGAGAACGACGATGAGCGTAATCGCGGCGACGATGAAGGGGTGCTCGAGGACATTCGCCGGATCCAGCAACATTCCGATGGAAACGAAAAAAATGCTCGTGAACAGGTCCCGAAAGGGAATGACATTCCCCAATGCCTGATGACTGTATTCGGAGTCCGCGATGAGCAGCCCCGCGAGGAACGCGCCCAGGGCAAGAGAGAGGCCCGCAATAGACGTGAGCCACGCCACCGCGAAGCACATGGCGACGATAAAAAGGAGGAACAACTCCCTGTTGCGCGTCGCCGATATGCGATGCAGCACGAAAGGCATCACATAGCGTGCCGCCACGATTACCGCAATAACCACGACGACGCTCTTCAACAGCAACATCAATAGCTCGCTGCCGATCGCGTCGCCCGATCCGCCCGCCAGCAACGGAGTGAACAGCATCATCGGCACGATGATAATGTCCTGAAAAATCAATATCCCCAGCGTTGCCCGACCATGCGGACTGTCTATTTCACCTGACGACTGCATGCTCTTGAGCACAATAGCGGTGCTGCTGAGGGCTATCAGGAAACCCGCGAAAACGGATACCGCGATGCTTTGTCCCGTCAGAGCAGAGATCAATCCTGTGCACAGCAGCGTCACGAGAACCTGCAGGCCGCCACCGCCCAGCACGCTTCGCCGCATGCGCAAAAGCTCCCGCGGTGCAAGCTCCAGCCCTATCGTGAACATCAGCAAAATGACGCCGACTTCGGCCAGAAGCTCCACGGCGTGCACATCACGCACCGCTCCGAACACTCCGGGACCCGCCAGAACACCGGTGACCAGAAAACCGATGATAGCGGGGACCCGCAGCCAATGGAACACCGACACCACGGCTGTGGACAAGGCGACGATAACGACAAGATCTGTGAGAAGCTGCATGTATCGTGGAATATAGAATTACGATTCCACAAAAATACACAAACGCCGCTCATTCGCGCCATGACACTCTCCCCTCTCTGTATCCTCCGCATTCCCCGCCCCCCACTCTGTGTCCTCTGTGTTCCCCTCTGTGTCCTCTGTGTTCCCCCCCGGTTGAGAAAGTACTGGTCAGTCTCTATCTTAAACCGTTCGAGATTCTATGAAGCATTGCGGAATCCTATGACCCCTGATACCTGGTTTGCACCGGCCGAACGCGCCCCGATTGACGCGGTGCGTCGCATGCACGACGACCTTATGCAGGAGCTGCATTTTCAGGACATGCTCGAGGCCTTCCCTTCGCCGGTGGCGGTATTGAATCGGGAGCGGCAAATCGTCGCCTGTAACGGCAGATTCGCCGACGCCGTACCACGCGGACATGATGAGTCCTTGCTGGGTCTGCGCGTCGGTGAATCCATCGGCTGCGTCACCGTTGCGGATGCACCGGGAGGCTGCGGGACGGGACAGGGCTGTCGGCTGTGCGGTGCCGTCATCGCCATGCTGCAGGCGCAGCAGGGAGAGACGGGCGTGCAGGAATGCCGTATCAACGCGCAGTTAGACGGCGTAACCGTACCTCTGGATTATCGCGTGCTCGCCGTGCCGCTCACCGTGCGTGATCACACCATCACCGTACTTTCACTCGTGGACATCAGCGACGAGAAACGCCGAAGCATACTGGAACGGATGTTTTTTCACGACGTGCTCAATACGGCATCCGGTGTTCGCTCTGTTGCCGAGTTGTATCACCTCGTCAGCGACAACGAGCGCAACGCGCTGATAGCGGATCTGGAGAATCTCTCGACGCAGCTCATTGAAGAAATCATCGCACACAGGGATCTCCTGGCCGCGGAGCGCAACGAGCTGCGCGCACGACTGCAGCCGACGCTGCCGCATGAAATGCTCCGCCACATCGAAGCCCTGTACCGCTATCATTCCCTTGCTCACGGAAAGACCATCCGGTCAATCGCGGACGCCAATCTCCCTCCCGTGGACACCGATCCCGCACTTCTGGGGCGTGTGCTCGGCAATCTGTTGAAAAACGCCCTCGAAGCCAGCACGGATGGCGATGTGGTGACCTTGCGGGGTGTTCGTGAAAATGACGATATCCTGTTCAGCGTCCATAATACCGGGACTATGCCCGATGATGTCAAACTGCAGGTGTTCCAACGGTCGTTCAGCACCAAGGCGAAGGATCGCGGCGTCGGCACGTACAGCGCCCGACTGCTCACGGAGCGCATGTTGGGTGGACGCATCTGGTTTACGTCCTCCGCGGAAGATGGTACGACCTTCACCGTCGCCATCCCGCTTTCTGTTTCACCTTACACCGATGATGAGTAGCACAATGATGATCACTGCGGCGGAATTGAAAACGAGAATACTCACGCTCCATGGGAGCGCATTGGAGATGAGTGACGAAGAAATTGACGGCATAGACACCGCCGCTCTGACGGAGGTACTCGATGAGTACGGCTCGAGTGTTCTCATGCTGCTTCCGCCGCGAGAACGCGTATTCATGGAATGGCTGAAGGACGCCGATCCCGCAGTCTTCACCGACCTGTGGGGAGACGACACACCCGTCGTATCTCTGCATTTTATCGAAGCGTTCAAGCGTGCGGACAGAGGGTTCGTCATTTGCGAACTCGAGGCCTGTGACAATTATTATTTCACGGACCGCCACATTAAACCGGAAGCACGGGATAACCTTCCCGGCATACTCGACCGCGCGGGCGCCGGGCAGCAGCTCAGCATCGGCGAGGTGTTACTGTTCGAAATCCTGCAACAACCCATAGATATCTGGCATTTTTGCTACAAATACGGCGTTTCGGTCGAAAAGGGGAAGTCCGCTGTCGAGGAACTGGCAGGGCATGACTGGCTCGTTCATCTGACGGCACGCGAGGACCTCGCGAAGTACATCGACGCATAATCATCCCTGACCAGCGTTCCGGGCGGGCAAGGGAGAGCCGGCGGTCAATTTTTGAGGGATGAGAAAGGGACTTGACCGCGTATGTGAAATGGCGTATGTTTCTACTTGTACCTTTCGGCCCCCCCTAATTCAGGCGTTCCGCACCTAAACTAATACTGCGTTTCATCCACAGCTTACATTTGGAGAAGCTCCATGAAGAAAAGCGTTTCTGTTTTCTTTCTTTCCTGTGCAGTGATGCTGCTCTCGTTGAACACCGCGTTCGCGAAGGGTGGGCACACCGACAGCGATGGTCCCTTTGTCCCGATGTCCTCCGTTGCACTCGCGAAAAGCGGGCCTGCGGATGTCATGGGTCAATGGTCTACCCGCGCGGACATTCCCACCGCGATGGGGTACAACACCGCCGTGTACTACAATAACGCGATATACAATTTCTCGGGTTTGACAGCGACCGCTCTGTTGTCGACGGTGTACAAACTTGATTTGACATCGAACACCTGGGACCAGGTCGCAAACATGCCCAAACCCCGCGCGCTTGCCATGTCCGTGGTGATTGATAACATGATTTATCTGATCGGCGGTTACAGCACTGGTAGTCCGTTTACCACGGAAGGCACTGTGCTGGTGTTCGATCCCGCGACCAACCGATTCACGGAAAAAGCACGCATGCCGGTACCGGTGTTTGCCGCCGGCTACTTCGTGCATGAAGGCCGCATCTGGGTTCTCGGCGGCGGTACGACCAGTTTCCAGGCCCAGACCGACGTCGTTCAGATTTACGACCCAGCATCGGATACCTGGACCCAGTCGAATTCCAAGCTTCCCCGCTCTCTCCGTTCCTTCTCTGCAGTGAACATCAAAGGAACACCGTTCATTGTCGGCGGCTATGCGGTCGTTGGCACGCAGGGACAGTTTTTCGGACAAATGTACAAGGGTACCATCAACGGTGACGACCTGACCTGGACGCAGCTTGCGGACTTCCCCGGCGGCGCCATCATGCGTCATTCCATGGGCACCGACGGCAATATCCTCTACCTGACCGGTGGGTACACTACGATCACAGCGCAGACTGGCGTCATGTCCAATCTCAGCTGGGCCTACAATCCCCTAGTGGACGGCTGGAGAGGCGAACTCATGAAGCCGACAGCCGTATCTTACGGATCGAATCTGCTCTACGACGGCGACAAAACCTTGTATCAGGTTGCGGGTCAGACGAGCGGCGGTGCGTATGTCAAAGCCGTCGAAGCGTATGATTTCCAGGCCGCTTCGAAGCCCACAGCCCTGCTTTCCGCTACGGGTACAACGTTCTGGGCCAAGCGCACCAGTACATACAACAATGGCTTCTATGTTGGTAACACCGGCGGCGAAGAATTGACCTGGAGCGCCGCTGTTTCACCGAACGCGTCCACATGGATGAACATGAGCGGCCTGACCAGCGGTAAGCTCACGCCGGGCGGTCAGTCTCTCATTGCTTTCACCGTCAATCCGAATTCCCTCACCGAAGGCCAGCACACCGGTACCATCGAAGTGACGACCAACGATCCGGACAACGCGACGCTCACGTACACTGTGCAAATCACTGTGCAGGAGCTGGACGTTGACGAGCCTTCGAATGTGTTGATCGAGCAATACACCGGCATCTGGTGCCAATGGTGTCCGTATGGCGCGGACTCCCTCGCCGCGGTCATCGGGCGTCTCGGCAATCGCGTTGTCCGCACTTCCTGGCACGACAGTGATCCCATGGAAATCACCGCGTGGGAAACGATGAACAACTTCATCGGCGTCACCGGATTCCCGACCGCGTCGATCAACCGCATCACCTGGCCTGGCAACAATGCGATTCCCGTGAGCCGTGGTGATTGGGGTAATTACGCAACATTTGTCGTGAACAATCTGCGTGCGCCAGTCGGTATCGATGTGATGGAAAAATCCTACAACCCCGCGACAAAGCAACTCAGCTTCAAGGTTAAGGTGTTCTTCCATCAGGGCATCAATGCGGATCTGCGCCTGAACGCGCTTATCACTGAAGACGGTCTGAATTACGAGCAGGTCAAGTACACGTCCAGCGGCAACATCCGTGTGAATCCGTACTATCACTATGCCGTTGTCCGCGGCATCTGGCCCGATGTGCAGGGCATGCCCCTCTCGACGAGCAATACTTTTGCCACGCAAAGCGAAGTCATCAAGGAGTTCAGCTTCACTTCGCCGCATGGTGTGGATGACAGCACACACATTGTCGTGTATGTCCACCGCCTGAACGGCAGCAACCCGGGTCCCGTGCAGCAAAGCTACAGCGAACCCCTCATGCTCGGTATCACCGATGTGGAAAAAGCGCCGGCACCGGGTGAATTCGTCCTCCATCAGAACTATCCGAATCCTTTCAATCCCAGCACGACCATCAGCTTCGCGCTGCCGGTTCGCTCGGATGTCAAGATCAATCTCACGGACGCCTTGGGCCGTTCGCTTGGCTCCATCGTCAACGGCAGCTACGAAGCCGGATCGCACAGCGTGCTCTTCGACGCCAGCGAGCTGCCATCCGGCAATTACTTCATCACCATGATCTCCGGCGACGTGGTGCTCACCCGCAGCATGACGCTGATGAAGTAACACGCTCTCGTATCCTTTTTTCCGCAGCGCCTCCGGGTTTTCCGGGGGCGCTGCTGTTAGGAGCGGAGAGCAGAGACAGCGGAGAGCGGAGAGCAAAGAGCGGAGAGTACGGCCTTGCACGTCGAACGTACGAGCGACGCATCCAGATATCGCAACTCATTTTCAGGGGATTGTGCAATTCGGATGTCGGCGCAACAAATTGAAACGATAGACACTCGCAGCCGAAGCCCGGTTCGTGTGCGGACTTCCTTGTCTTGTGCGGACATTCTCTCTGCTCTCTGCTCTCTGCTCTTCGCTCTCTCTGCTCTCTGCTCTTCGCTCTCTATGCTCTCAACCCGGCATTCACTATTTTTCCTGTTGTCCGGTTGCTACACACCGGCGGTGAAATCATGACCACAGTACGACTCAACGAGATTTTTCACAGCATACAGGGTGAGGGCAGCAGGGCGGGCCTGCCCTGCGTGTTCGTGCGCCTGCATGGCTGCGGCTTGCGCTGCTTCTGGTGCGACACACCTTATGCGCTCGACCATAAGAACGGCGGCGAGGTTCTTCCACTCGACGAGGTCATTGCGCGGGTGGAATCCTTCGGATGCAATTTCGTGGAACTCACGGGCGGCGAGCCGCTCGAGCAGGAAGGTGCGTTCGAACTGATGACAGAGCTCTGCGATCGCGGTCACACTGTGGCGGTGGAAACAGGCGGACATGTGGACATCAGCCGTGTGGATTCGCGCGTCATCGTGATTCTGGATCTCAAATGTCCTGCTTCCGGGATGACGAAGAAAAATCGCCTCGCCAACCTGGAGTATCTCAAGCCGACGGATGAGGTGAAGTTCGTTATCGCGGACAGAGCGGATTACGAGTGGGCGTGCGATCTTATGAAAACGGAGCGCATCGGAACGCGCTGCGGTGAAGTGCTGTTTTCACCGGTGTTCGGCTCAATCGAAGCGGCGGATCTGGCGCGATGGATACTGGATGATCGATTGCGTGTGCGCATGCAATTGCAGCTGCACAAATTCATCTGGCATCCCGACACCCGCGGTGTGTAGACGCGCCGCCGGCGCACAGGTGCGAGAAACGGTTTTCACGAAACTTCGCGGGTAGCCACGGAAGTCATACCGGACCGGACAGTCGCACTCTCTTACCGACATTATCATCACAAGGATACATTCATGGCGGAACTCGTCACTTTCGAAAACAAATATCCCGGCCGCGATTACCTAATCACACATGTGAATCCGGAGTTCACCTCGGTCTGCCCCGTGACGGGACTGCCGGATTTCGCGACCATTACCATTCAGTACATCGCCGATACGCTGTGCATTGAGCTGAAGTCGCTCAAGTATTACTACCTTGGTTTCAGAAATCAGGGCATTTATTTCGAATCGTCCGTGAATCAGATCCTCGACGATCTCGTCGCCGTTTGCGCGCCGCGGTACATGAAGGTTATCGGCGAATTCAATACGCGGGGCGGCATACACTCCGTCGTCGAGACCGAGTATGTGAAGCCGGGCTGGTCGCCCGCAAAATGATCATCTTCCAGAATACCGTGTAACTCATGACAAGCAACACGCGGCCGCGACCCCTCGCCGTGGTACTGGCGAGCGGCGGTATGGATTCCTGCGTCACCATCGCCATCGCGCAGCAGGATTACGACACGGCTCTCCTGCACGTCAACTACGGACAGCGGACGCAGGCGCGGGAACTGCGCGCGTTTCGCGATATCGCCGCACATTATCGCATTCCCCCGGAACGCCAGCTCATCATATCCATCGAGCACCTTCTGCGCATCGGGGGATCGAGTCTTACCGACACCGAACTGCGCGTTCCCGACGCAGAGGAGCGGCAGGACGGCATACCGAACACCTACGTCCCCTTTCGCAATGCCAACATGTTGAGCATCGCCGTCAGCTGGGCCGAAGTGCTGGGCGCGGAGGCCATATTCGTGGGAGCCGTCGAAGAGGACTCCTCGGGGTATCCCGATTGTCGGGAGGAGTTCTATCAGGCCTATCAACGTGTGATTGAGACCGGCACCAGGTATGAGCGGCCGTTGCTCATACACACCCCGCTGATTCACCTGCGTAAATCAGACATCGTGCGGACGGGAATGCAACTCGGGGCGCCTCTCGAGCTGAGCTGGAGCTGCTATCGCGGCGAACACCGCGCGTGCGGCCGCTGCGAGTCCTGCCACCTGCGTCTCAAGGGCTTCCGCGAAGCCGGCATCGAGGATCCGATTGCGTATGAGTAACAACTGCCGATTAACGATTGTCGAATGTGCTTCTTCCGTGTAGATAATGGGGCGGTCGGAAAATGGTGAAAAGGAAAAAAGGTGAAAAGGTATGAGTGGATGGTAAAATGGTGAAAAGGCAGGAGCGCATCGTATAAAGAAGAAAATTACCGGATGCCCACTACCTTTTCACCTTTTCACCATTTTTCCTTTTCACGGGTAGTGTTACCTCTTCGCCTAACTCGTTGATCAAGCCGTACGTCGTAAATGTTCCCGCCTACGCTCGCTTGTATCAACGGCTGTGCCATTCTCGCATGATGCTTCGGCGGGCAGGCCATCGTACATCGTTGATCGTAAATCGTTGATCGTAAATCCTCAAACGCCGGTTGTTTCCCCCTGCAACCGGAGGTATATTTATTTGATATGCAATTTTGAACCAAGAGGCACATGGAACGCACGCGCAATTTCTGCATTATCGCGCACATTGATCACGGAAAATCCACACTGGCGGATCGTCTGCTGGAGCGCACGGGCGCAATCACACAGCGCGATCTGGTGAACAACCAGGTACTGGACGACATGGATCTGGAGCAGGAACGCGGCATCACCATTAAACTGCATGCCGTGCAGATGCAGTACAAGCACAGCGACGGCCTCGAATACACGCTGAATCTTATCGATACGCCGGGGCACGTCGACTTTTCCTATGAAGTGTCCCGCTCGCTCAATGCCTGCGAAGGCGCCATCCTTGTTGTGGACGCCACGCAGGGCATAGAGGCGCAGACCATTTCGAACCTCTATCTCGCCATCGAAGCGGGTCTCGAGATCATCCCGGTTATTAATAAAGTGGATCTCGCCAGCGCCGAAGTCGAGAAAGTCACGCACAGTATCGTGGATCTCATCGGCTGTGATCCGGAGGACATCATCCCCGCCAGCGCCAAATCCGGCGTCGGTATTGACGAGATTCTCGACGCCGTGGTTAAGCGTGTTCCCGCTCCCAAGGGCGATCCCGAAGCCCCGTTGCAGGCACTGATTTTCGATTCCGTTTTCGACTCCTATCGCGGAGCCATCGTGTACATGCGCGTGGTGCAGGGCACGATACGGGAGGGTGAGCGCATTCGATTTTTCTCCAACGGCAAGGAATTCGAAGTGGAGGAAGTCGGGATATTGCGCCTGAAGCGATTCCGGACCAAAGAACTTTCCGCCGGCAATGTCGGCTATCTCATCGCCGGCATCAAGACTGTCGCAGACACGAATGTCGGCGATACCATCACGAACGTCAAGAATCCCGCCTCCGGTCCTGTACCCGGATACAAGGAAGTGAAGCCCATGGTCTTCTCCGGCATGTATCCGACGGTCAGCGAGGAATTCGAGGAGCTGCGCGACGCACTCGCCAAATTGCGCCTTAACGATTCGTCGCTGATGTACGAACCCGAAACTTCCGCAGCGCTGGGCTTCGGTTTCCGCGCGGGCTTCCTGGGCCTGCTGCACATGGAGATCGTGCAGGAGCGCCTCGAACGGGAATTCGGCATGACCATCATCACGACGGTCCCCAACGTCGAGTATTTCGTCATTCTCAAAAGCGGGGAGCGCGTCGTCATTGACAATCCTTCGATGATGCCGGAAGTCGGAAAAATCGAGTATGTAGAAGAACCCTACATCTCCGCGCAGATCATCACGCCGACGGAGTACCTCGGCAACATCATGAAGCTGTGCATGGAGCGCCGCGGTGTGTATGTGAATACACAGTACATCGATCCCACGCGCGCGGATGTCCACTTCGAGCTGCCGCTGTCCGAGATTATTTTCGATTTCTACGACAAGCTCAAATCCGTGTCGCGCGGCTATGCCTCCTTCGATTACGAATACAAGGATTACCGCGAATCCGACCTCGTCAAGCTCGACATCCTGCTCAACGGCGAACCCGTGGACGCACTGTCGAGCATTGTGCATCGCTCCAAGTCCTACGACTGGGGCCGCCGTTACTGCCGCAAGCTCAAGGATTTGATTCCCCGGCAGATGTTCGAGGTCGTCATTCAAGCGGCGATAGGCAATAAGGTCATAGCCCGCGATGTGGTGAAGGCGCTGCGAAAAAACGTGACCGCCAAATGCTACGGCGGCGATATCTCCCGCAAACGGAAGCTGCTCGAGAAGCAGAAAGAAGGCAAGAAGCGCATGAAGCAGGTCGGTGCGGTGGAAGTACCGCAGGAGGCCTTTCTCGCCGTGCTCTCCATGGACGAGTAGGGGAATATTTCATCCCCGCGTAACTGTACGGCTCATGCCTCGTATTCCGGAAGTTGCCTCTCGAGGTACGACACATTGACGTTTTCTGAAACAGGATATTCGACATGAAGAAATCATTCATCGAAACGCTGAAATCCCTCGGCTTCGCGCTTGTGGCCGTCATCATTCTGAACAGCTTTGTCCTGGCCTCCTTTCAGGTGCCGACAGGATCGATGGAAAACACGGTCATGGCGGGTGATTTCCTGTTCGTGAACAAATTCATCTACGGCGGAACCACTCCCCCGACCATTCCCCTGCTCGGCATTCTTTTCGGCACCGAGATCGAGGTCCCGTATTTCCGCGTTCCCGGTTTCAGCGATCCGGAAAAAGGCGACGTGATCGTCTTCATTTTTCCCGGCTATCGGGACGAGGTGAAAGCGAGCGTTTTTCAATACTACCTGAAACGCTGCGTCGCCACTGCCGGCGACACACTCGCGATAAAGGACAAGCAGGTGTACGTCAACGGGAAAAAATTCGACGATCCCGAGGGTGTGCTGTTCAGCCGGAACCTCGAACCCGCAGGGTATGTCAGTGGCGACATCTTCCCGCGCGGGAAGGAATGGAACCGCGACAATTACGGCCCGCTGCGTATTCCCGCCGAGGGCGACGTCGTTCAACTGAACGCCGAAAACATTCAGGAGTGGGCTACCTTCATCCGGCGTGAAGGACACGAGGTGGATGTACGCGGGACGGATATCCTCATCGACGGCAAGCTTGCGACGTCCTACACGGTGGAGCGCAACTACGTCTTCGGCATGGGCGACAATCGCGACGATTCCCTTGACAGCCGTTTCTGGGGTTTCATTCCTCAGGAGTATGTGATCGGGACACCCATGATCGTGTACTGGTCCATGGATCCGATGATCAACAACATTTTCAAGAAAATCCGCCTCTCCCGCATGTTCACCATTATCGGATGACATGGCCGACGACGAACGCCAGAGCGAAGGAAACGCAGTCGCGGAGAACACTCCGAACGCAGGAGACACCGCGAAAACGACAGACGAGCGCAACAGTGATGTTCCGCGGAAAAATCCGTTGCGCGAATACTGGCGTGTGCTGCTGTTCGCACTGTTCATCGCGCTGTTCCTGAAGGTGTTTTTCATCGAGGCCTTTGGCATTCCCACCCCGTCCATGTCCTCGACGTTGTTGCCGGGGGATTTCCTGTTCGTCAACAAATTCATCTACGGCATACGCTCCCCGCGGACGATTCCGCTTACGAGCATTCGACTTCCGCATGTGACCATTGTGCCCGGGTATTCCTCGCCCGAGCGCGGAGATGTCCTCGTGTTCGAGTTCCCGGGCGAGCGCGCTTCGCTGGAACAGCCGAACGTACTGAATTACGTGAAACGCTGCATCGGCCTGCCCGGCGACACGGTGGAACTTGCCGGAAAGCGCGTGCTGGTCAACGGCGAGCGACTGGAGGATCCGGTTACGGCGCGCTTCCATCCGCATGTGATGGGTCAGGGCGACTTTGACGCGTACATCTATCCCAAAGCGAGCGGCTTCAATCGCGACTGGTGGGGACCGATGGTGGTACCTTACAGCGGAATGGAGATAGACCTGACACTGGAAAACATCGATCACTGGCGACTGTTCATCGAGAGAGAAGGACACGCGGTGCGCTTCACTGCCGAAGGTGCGATACAGGTGGACGGCAATGAGGAAAATTCCTACATCGTGGAGCGTGATTATTTCTTTGTTCTGGGCGACAGCAGGGACGACAGCCAGGACAGCCGATATTGGGGATTCGTACCCGAGCAAAATATCATCGGAAAGGCGATGCTGATTTACTGGTCCTGGGATGCGTACATCCCGCTGAGCAGTCCCATCGAACTGTTCGGCTCCGTGCGCTGGGATCGGGTGTTCAGCATCGTTCGCTGACCATGCCCGGCCTCTATCTGCACATTCCCTTCTGCGACACGAAGTGCATTTACTGCGATTTTTACTCCATTGAAAGCGACGGGAAGCATGAACGCTTTCTTGCGCAACTGCATACAGAGATAGCGCGGCAAGCCGATCTGATCGTCGCCCCATCCTCGTTTCACAGCATATTCTTCGGTGGGGGAACCCCATCACTTTTGGAAGCGCGGCAGATCGGCGATCTCCTCGAAGCGCTGCACACGCGCTTCCCCGTTGCGTCCGATGCCGAGATTACCATGGAGTGCAATCCCGGGACGGTGCATGTGGAGAAACTGCGGGGATATCGCGAAGCGGGCGTGAACCGGCTGAGCTTCGGAGTGCAGTCCTTTCACGAAGACGATTTGCGCTTTTTGAGCCGCATTCACTCCGTCACGCAGGCCGAGGCGGCGATAGGCGATGCGCACACGGCGGGCTTCGACAATGTGAATCTGGATCTCATGTTTTCGCTGCCGGGACAAACGCCGGAGCGCTGGATGCACAATCTCGAGCGGGCGCGGGCGCTCGGCACGACACATCTGAGCTGTTATTCGCTGACCGTGGAACAGGGCACGCCGCTCGCGAGCATGGTGCGTCGCGGCACGGTGGCGATGCCGCTTGATGAGAGCGACGCGACGCTGTTCGAGCTCACCATGGACACGCTCGCCGGCTGGGGCTTCCGTCAATACGAAGTTTCGAATTACGCGCTCCCCGGATATGAATGCCGGCACAATCTCACGTACTGGCGGCATGAGGATTATCTCGGTTTCGGTCCCTCCGCGCACAGCACCTGGACCGGCCGCCGCTGGTGGAACGTCAGCAGTGTACATGCGTACGGTGCGGCGATCGAGCGTGGCGCCTTGCCCGAGGCCGGAGGCGAATTGCTTTCGCCCACACTGCGACGCGAAGAGTACATATATCTGCGGCTCAGAAGCGAGGGCATAGATCTCACGGAATTCCGGAAAGTGTTCGGCAGCGATCTCGCCGAGGATAACCGGGCGTTCGTTATCCGCTGCCTTGAAGCAGATCTGCTTATGCAGCAGGGAAACATACTCCACCTCACGCGCAAGGGAATGCTCGTGTGCGATGAAATCTGCGCCGAGCTGGGGTGAGCCGAACCGGACGAAGGCACCACGTCCCCAATCGGGCGCCGCTCGCGAGACTCTATCGTTGCACCGTCACTTCGCATTCCGCGCAGCCGGCTGCGCGGAATCATTTCACATTGGATACGAACATCTTGATGCGCCCGTCGGCATATTGCCATCCATACACCGCATCCGTGGTATCGCCATGCAGAAAGAGCAGGTCGAAGCCGCTATCCCATAGTTCCTCGCGTATTTCGCGAGTTGTCAGGACGAGCGCGTCACCGGGGCGCAGTGCCGGAAGAGTATCGATAACGGTGTCAAAGGGACGCAGATAGCTCTCTTCCCTTCTGTCGATACGGATAGTGTAGCGATCGATCCTCTTCTCCCAGGCGTACTTCATAACAATGGAGTCATTGCCGGCGCTGACATGAAAGGGCGCTTCATCGACGAGCCGTTGCCAACGCTGCGAATCCGCATCATTGTTCTCCTGTGTGCACATTGTTATGAATGCTACACTGAAGATGAGTTGGAGTTGTACGAGCACTCCTCTCTGAAGCAGTCGGCGTTTCATTATATACACGTCTCCTCGTTGCTGTAGCTCTATGGGCTCGTCACATCGGAGCACCGGCATCTCGTTTGCCCTGGTACGTGGAATGGATCCAAATCGCTGTTGGCATGGAATTGTGCCTTACGACTGGATCACCATCTTTCGTGTAAGGAATTTACCGATCGTCTTGCACTATATCAAGAGATGCAACGCGGGTGTTGTTTTTTTTTAAGACATTCTCGGGACATAGAACCGTTTTCCGTCTACTATACGCTGGTCTCCGGCTTTCCATCAACAATTATCTCCCGCAAATGTAATTATAAATTGGATTCATGACAGTCGGGTGAGCACATGCTTTCGTGCGTGTGACAGGACGCCGCTTACCCGGATATAGCGTGGGTGGTTATGGACGAAGCGTGGCATCTCCGTCGCGTCGGTCTTCAGGTTTGCCGCTGTACGATACCGTAAGGAGGGAAATGACCGTTACGAGAAATCGCCTGGCATTCCAGGAGGCTACGAGTCCTGACTGGACAGTGAAGGGACGGGGCAATTCCATACTCGCGGGCTCGGGATGCAGGGCGGTGCACCGCGAGAGGTATCGGCCACCACCGTGCAAAGCACGATACCGCTTATCGTCTTTCACGTAGCCTTTAACGAATCCCGTCGCTCATCTCCGCGCAATTGTCTGCGCTACACCTTCAGCTCATAAATCATGAAACGGCTTTCGTCGGTGAGCGGCGACCAGTCGTAACCGCCCCAGACATTGGTGATGCGCAGCCCCGCCGAGGCGATGCGCTGCTCTATGTCATCACGCTCGAAGACGCGATAGGTGGGCGTAAAGATTCGCTTGCGATGGAGCAGGCCATCTACGTCATACTCTTCGTAAATCTGATAGCTCGTACCGATATGCGTTTCGGCGTTGTAGTTGCGGGCCAGCCAGAAAAGCATACGATTTTCGTTGGGCAGCCGGTACTCGTCCACCAGACGCAGTGTGCGTCCGTCGCCGCAGGTCTGCGCCGAGGGATGGTGCAGCGTGACAATGGCCCGGCCTTCTTCTGAAATGTGCGCTCGCACACGCCTGAGCGCGGCGGTGGCGTCGCAGGGATCGGTGAGCTCCTGCAGCGACTGAAAAGGAATAATGACGAGCGGAAAGGTCTTCCCGAGATCGAAGTCACGCATATCCGCTTTCACGATGTCGATATGCAAACCTTCGGAAGCGGCTTTCTGTTGCATGCGCTGCAATTGTTTCCAGGACGCATCGAGCGCGGTCACCTTCGATCCTTGCCTGACGAGAGGCAGCGATACGCGACCGGTGCCCGCCGTGACTTCGAGAACTTCGGAGGCTCCCTGACCCTCCTTCTTCCAGAACGAAATGTCGTAATCCGCCGTGACGTACAGGTCGTACAGATCGGCGATGCGGTCGTAGTTGTTGACGTTGCTCATGTTGTCCCCCGGAGTGGTTGGATGTGCTGCGAATATGTGCGATACCTGAGTCCGATATACAAACTTTTGGGGTAAAGAGCAAATTTCCCTGTTTCACTTCGTGCGGGAGCTTGTTCTGGCGCACCGCCTCCCCTTCCCACTGTCGTCACTTACTACGAGCGGCGGTAGCGGCGATGTGCCCTGCAAAGGTGGTGATGAATGTTTCTAATCCGGACATGGTAGAATATTCGGTGAATTTACCTGTCGAACTCGCATTCCTGGAGGACAGCAAAAGGCTTGCGCTCGTATAGAGATTCTCACGAATCAATTTTCTACACAGAATATCATATCGCTTCGCGTAGGACGCATTCTGAAAATCCGGAGAGATCGGGAAATGCGGGCTTCGATCTTTCACAGATTTCCGGGACCTTTCGCAATCCTCAAGAAGCATAAGCCAGCCGATAAACGGCCGGGGTGCTTCTCCAAATGCACCTTCACGAAAAGCGGTCCAGAAATCGGCGGCAGTGCCGATCGCTTCCTCGCAACGATTATTGAAATTGTTTCCGAAGGACGGCCCTACCTGGCTCTTCAGTTCTATCGCCGCGATTAATTGTTCGTCATGTATGACGATAACATCCCATATTTTCGTCGGCCGAAAGTACCCAGGCAACGTCAAAGCGTGTCGGCCAATCTGAATATGGGCGTCTGTGAGTCCGTTATTCAGGACAACCTTTTTGATCAACGTGACGAAGCCATCCATGTTCTTCCCTGCCGTGACTCCAGCCCGTTCCCCCTGATCGGATATCCCACGGTTGGCTTGCTTCTGGCGAGCGCCGTCTCGTTGCCGCCAAAATTTCTTAATCGCGGAGCGTGCTTCTTTCTGGTAATCCAATACGTGAAGTCCCATGATTTACTCCTTACCGTTTCCGCCAATTGCTGCCCGTTCGGCAGCACTGAGGCTATAAAGGTCAAAGACAGCTTGTTGTCCGTCTTCAAAATCGTCCACTTCCGCAGCATGACTGAGCTTTTTCTGCAAGGATACGGACACGTCGCGCCAAATCGGTAGCCTGATTCTGCGCAAATACTGAGCCTGGAAGCGAAGATATCCGCCGCGCATCTGCGTGCTGTACGTCGAGACGAACAGTTTTGCGATCCCTGAACGCAAGACTGTTTGAAGGGCTCGTAAATCCCAGTCTCGCGACGTAATGTAATAAATGTTGTGGTGCGGGTAATATTCACCAGAGTCGTATACGATGTTGGCCTCGCCCTTTATATCGGGAATGAGCAACTTGGGTGTTGATCGAAGCACTGGGTGAATTCTGTCAATCGTGCGATACCATCGGAGTGGTTGATTCTTTGCACAATTACGTTGCTTCAATGCCTCACGATGCTTTGCAAAGTATGCTTTGAGTCGCGGATATTCCTTTAAGTCAACAAGTCCACCGTCATCACAAAACGGATTAATGACCCCGAGACCACGCCACCGTATCACACCACTCTCGATGTCTTTCGTGGTTACCAAGGGTAAGACTCTGTCCTCCTCGACGGGAAGTGTGTTCATTGTGTCGATATATATTCTGTCGGCTCCTGTTGCCACACCTATTCCAACCTTGCAGCCTGTTTCCTCCAGGGAAGGAAATTGTTTCTCCAGGCGCCGGACAATTGAAAGTTGGTCGAAGGAATGCAATAACCAAGGCTGGGAGCCGTTCACAACACCTTCAACATCGACTATTCCGGGAAGGATCGAATTTAATCCGGATCGTAACTCCCGAGCAAGCTTTTTGAGATTGGACGATGTGAGCTCAGGTTGGTGGGTAATACGGGTGCGCTTTTGTTTTTTCTCTTTGGAAATCAAAGTGATTGCCGGGTACGCTACCACATCTGAATGGAAAGCGGGTGTATCGACCATATCCACATAGCAGTCCAGGTGGTAATCCCTTGCTACCATCGACCGGAGTACCTGACCGTACTTATTCTTCATCCATCGGTCCGAGCAAATGAAACACAGCTTCCCCCCAGGAATCAACTCCCGCAACCCGCGCTCGATAAATGGCACGTAGAGATCCGCACGATCATACATGGTGCTGTACCGCTTTCGATAGAGGTTGAGGAGCTCGGTCGGGATAGCTTCCTGACGAAGATATGGAGGGTTGCCAACGACGTGAGTAAACCCACCAGGAATGTCAACGAGCAGAAAATCACCCAGTACAATCCATTCATCAAGCAATAACTCCGCATTTTTGATACTGACTCCACGCCCGACCATAAGGGCGCTCAATAAACTTCTGGTTTTTCGGAGACTTGCCTCATGCACCTCGACCGCGCGGATGCACGGAGCCATTATCCCGACTATGTTATCCTTTTTCAATGCGCTCGCGGGAACACTTTTCAGCAACCGCTCCACGATTTCGGTAAGGAAATCCCCTTCGCCAAACGATGGCTCCAATATTCTGTATGTTGAGAGCGGAGCATCTTCGGAATAGCCGGCCAAATCCAGTATGAACTCAACGACCTCGTGTTTTGTAAAAACAGCCCCTCGCTGCTCCGCATCCGCGGCAGCATATTTTGCGTGGGCTGGTGCAGTATCAAACATTGGCAGGCTCAATTGAAATGGCATTTCTCGTACACTGAAAGCTACATTGAAAGCATCCTCGGAACAATGCACGCAATCGGCATTTGCATTTTCTCCCATCGTTTCACCTCTTCACATTAGACATATGTCTAATATATGGCGTTTGTTCTGTTTTCGCAATGCGTTGCTCAAGAATCGCGCGAGTTCTCCACATTCGTATGGATACATTGCGCCGGATTGTTCTGCTTCACACCGCCGTTTGTAGGCCAGTGATAAAGGCGATGATCCGATGAAAGGAATCAGCTATTATCCGTCGGCTCCGCTCCAACCTGTTTCTTGCTAATACATTCCCTGGCCCACTCATAACGCCTGAAGCGCCCGTCGTCCTTCGTGGCGGAGGCCGGAATTCTGCGCACATCGAGATTGTCTTCGAGATCGAGCAGTTTGACGCGCATGGCGGCGGAGTTGGTCATGACGCGGGCGATGTATGCTTCCCACTCCTCCTCCGCACCGTCGATAACGCGCTTGCTCAGGCAATCCACCGCGGCGACGATGTGTTCGGGAAAACCGCTATCCCTCAGTGTATCGAGCGTTACCTTTCCGTCGCCGTCTTCCACCACATCATGCAGGATGGCAATGACCATGTCATCCACGCTCTGCGCACGCATGGCGACACGCAGCGGGTGCAGAATATACGGTGCGCCGTATTTGTCCACCTGTCCCGTATGCACGGAAAGGGCGATTGAGAGAGCGGTATCGATGAGGTTCATGGGCGGTATTCTCTATTTTCTGGAGGGATCGTAAAAAGGAAGGATTCGTGAAAAGGTGAAAAGGAAAAAAGGTGAAAAGGTAGGAGTGCTAATCGAAGAGCGTCTTACCTTTTTACCTTTTATCCATCTCACCCTTTCACGATCTTACCTTTTCACCTTTTCACGCTTCCCATCCGATTCACTCCTCCTTCATCAGCTTACTCCCGTGATCGGGACTGCGCTCGAGTTCGATGCGATGGCCCGCGCCGGAGAAGGATTCTTCATGGCTGATGATGAATAGCTGGTCGAACCACGGATCGTTGTCGCCGGTGAGATCCTCGAGATGCTCAATGACGTCTGCGAGATGCCGGCGGGTTTCCTTGTCGAGGTGTGTGGTGGGTTCGTCGAGAAAACCGATGCGGCATTGCGAGTACCATTTGATCAGCGCAAGTTTGACCGCGAGACTGACCCCCATGAGCTGTCCGCCGGAAAGTTCGCGTCCGCGAATCCGACGTTCACCGTCGCGGAGCTCCACCGCGTAGGTCTGCTCATCCCAGTGCAGTTGCAGCCCCTGCTCGGGCGCGATGCGCTGATACAATTCGGCAGCAAAGGCCGACAGTGCGCTGACGATGCTTGCGCCCACGTGCTTCGCCAGCTCGCGTACCACGTGCTGATGCACTTCGCCGGAGAACGCCGATTCCGCCCCGGCTTGAGCGAGCATGGCTTCAAGCTTGAGAAATTCCTTGTGGGCTTTCTGCAGGGAGGCAACTTTCTCGCCCTGCTCTTTCACAAGAGCGGCAATACGTCCATGCCCGGCATGTGCCTCTTTCTCCGCGACGGATGCCTCGTCGAAGCGGGTTTTTGCTTCGGTGTAGTCGGATTCGGAAAAAGCCTGCGAGAGCTGTTCCTCGCGGAGGGACAGCGCACCCAGCGCATTGCGCGAATCCGCGATATCAAGAGCGACAACCTTCACATCAGCTTCACGTTGCGAAAGCTGCGCTGCGGTGGGCTGTGCCGCGAGATATGCTTCGTAGGCCGGACGCGATCGCTCCAGTTCGGCTTCCGCAGTCGTAATGTGCTCATCCAGCTTCTCGTACTGTCCGAGGATACCATTGAGAGCTGACGATGAGGTCAGCCAGGCGGCTTGCAGCCTTGCGATGTCGTTTGTCAGATCTGCCAGCCGATCCGTGAGCTGAGTATCCTTATCGAGAGCTGCTTGCAAGGCACGCTGCTTTTCTTCGAGCTGCTTCCGTTCGCTCACACCCTGCTCTTTCACAGTACTGACGTCCTTCACGGCGTCCTTCGCAAGTTTCTGCAGGCGCTTTTCGATACCCAGCGCTTCGGACAACATGGCGTCCAGCACCGTACTCTCCTCCGTTGTCGCTTCCGCCGTGGTGAAACGCTCGAAGAGTAGCTCAGACTCCTCGCGCAAAGCGGGAAGGAAGGGCGCGTCCAGTTGTATGTCGGCGAGGCGTTGGTTGAGCACATCGAAGGTGTTGCGCAGATCGAGGATCTTCGATCCCTGAGCAAGCAGCGTCTTGCGCGTGGTGTTCACGTCCTGCACATAGGAGCGGAGCTCACCCGCAAGCTGCGCGCGGATTTCGATGGCTTTCCGATCCTCATCGAGACGCGCGAACTCGTCGCGCAGCGTGGCTATGCGTGTCTCACGTTCGAGAATATCCTGTTTCGCGTCCTCGATCGCAGTGCGGGTGTTTGCCGATTCCTGAAGCGCTGCATCTCGGCCGGCCTGTATTCTCGCGATCGTTGACTCGTAACGCAAAGTTTCCGCCGCCAGTTGCTGTTTCGCGGTGTCGCGTTCTTTCACGGAAGCTCTGAGCGCGTCGAGCGTCTTCCCGGCCTCAACATATTGTCCGAATCCCGGCAGAGCTTCACGCATGGCCGCCGCCGCCAGCTTCACCTCATCGAGCAGCAGGCGGGCCTTCCCTTCCGCATCGAGCGCCCCGTTCAATTTCTCCTGAAGGCGCTGTTTCTCGGAGCGGAGCGTCTGCAATTCGTCGCGCACCGTTGACAGTGCCTCCACAACGGCTTTTGCTGCCGCTGAGTTTTTCGAGGCGGCCGCGAGGGTTTGTTCAGCTGTTCGGAGTTCCTCTTCGCGGTCCGACAGAATCCTCATGGCCTCTTCAAGCTCCGCGCGTACGCCGGAACGCTCATCATACCGGATGTTCAGCTCCTTCAGCTGGCTTGCCTGCCATTTCACGAAGGCGTAGAACTGCTTCTCGAAGGTCTGGAAATCCTCGATACCCAGAATCTTCTCGAACAGGTCGCGCCGCTCGCTCTCGGTGCGCGTGAAGGGTTCGTCGAAACCTCCCTGCTCGGTGCCGATGATGTCGCGAAACAACCTGTCGTCGTCAATGCGCGCCTCGCCAAGTATGTGCAGACGGATATCGTCCTGAAAATCCTTTTTCCGTCCCCCGCTGTTGGCCAACTCGCTCCCATGCGCATCGAAGATGCTGCGCTCGTAGTCGATGCTTTCGCTGCCCTTCCGTTTCCGCGAAACGAGTTCGCAGCGCACCGTGAAGCGCTCGGCGCCCCGCTGCACCTCGACCTCGATGCTCGCTTCCTTTTCACCCTTGCGTATGAAGCCGGTACGCGCGTTTGCGTCACGGAATTTTCTCGGCCAGGCGTCGAAGAGCGCTAGTCCCACCGCTTCGATGACTGTGGATTTTCCCGCGCCGTTCCGTCCGGCGATGACGTTGACGCCACGCACGAAACGGAGTTCCTCGCTGATAAAGGATTTGATGTTGAACAGTCGGATGGCGGTGATGATCATGCTTCACCTCCGTGAGCGTTTCCCGGCAGCGCCTCAGCTTCCCGCCCGGACAGCTCCGGATATTCGACGAAGGGTAGGAGACGTCTCCGTACGTCGTCCAGGACAGCGGGACCGGGATTCTGGGCCAGTCCCTGCAACTGCGCCTTGACGTTCAGCAGCTCCGCAGCGAGTTCCTCTTCCCTGCCGTGTGCGATGCCGCGGTCGCGCAGCAAACCCGCCGCAATAACGCGCGCGCGGTCCATTACACGTTCCAGCCCTGCGTCGTCGAGAATCAACGTACCGTGATCGCCGGCGCTCAATACATCCTGCATCAGTATTTCGACATGCAAAGCGCCGAAGTCCTCCTTCAGCAGTTCCGACATTGCATCGCGCGGAAGCAGAACGCGCGACAGGCCCAGCGCCCCGACAAGGCGTACGACTACTATGGGACGCCTGGCTCGCGCCTGCTCATCGAGCGAGGACGCAGCCGCTTCGCGCAGTCGCTCCACGATATCGGAGGGGCTCGAGGCTCCGCTTACATCCACCCGCAATGTATGCGCCGGACGCTTGTCGGTGGGCACATGCCGCACATACAGGTGCCGGTTCCGGCGCACGGCGTGCAGACAGCCGGGCTCAGGTTCCCGCAATTCATCGGAGACAGTGATGTCGTAGAAGCCCCGCAGCTCGGCGGGCAGGCGGTAGTCCAGCGGATTGACGTATTCGAGCGAACCAGGATTGAAGATCCAGCCATCCGTTTCACCGTCCAGACCCACGCGAGTATGGCGGTGGCCGAGTGCGAGACAGGTCACGATCTGTTCCAGCGGCGAAAGATCCTCCTGCGCGATGCAGCCATATTCCAACGCATCGCTGGTCTTTGCCACCATGAAATGCGCGAGCAGTATCACGATATCGTCATCCGGCAATTGCGCGGCGGCTCGTGCGAGATGTTCTTCGATACGATGGGCGACGAAGCCGATGCCGGCGACGGTGATTCCCGCGGCGGGTTTCCACAGCGCCCCGCCTTCCGCTTCGCCCAGTACGATTCCCGCGTCATCATAATCCGGACGCAGCAGGCGCAGATAGCCCTCGCTGTGCAGCAGATCGAGCGGTCCCGAGGGCTCGCCCCGCTTGCGCCGGTCGTGATTGCCCTCGATGGCCGCGGCCGGTATGCCTGCTGTGCGAAGTGGTCGCAACGTTTCCATGGCGCGGCGGAGCGTTTCATTCGACGGCTCCTGCTCATCAAAGAGGTCCCCTGCGACGAGCACGGCATCCACGCGCTCCTCACAGGCGTGACGCACAACGGCAGCCAGAGCGGAAAAGTAATCACCATAGCGTTCCGGGCTCTGATGCCCGTATTTGCCAAGATGGACGTCGGCGCAGTGGAGAAATCTGAACGGCATGGAAGGATGATCCCCGTATCGCTGTAGTCGTAGGAGAATTTGTGCGATCAGTGCAGGAGCACACGGCGACGTGCGGCGCCTTCCGTTCCGGTAGCTGTGAGCGTATAGGCGCCCGCCGGTAACATCGGTAAACGCAGTATATGCTCGCCGCTGCCGTCGGCATAATGTGCGAGCGCGGAGAACAGTGTGGTTCTTCCAAGCATGTCGCTGAGCGTGAGCCGGGCCGTACCGGCAAAGCCATTGATGCCCACATGCAGCAGGCCGCGGGCGGGCTGGGGATACACAGCACCGAGTTCGGGCCTCCCGGAAGGATGCAGCGAGCCGCTGCCTGATGGTTTTTTCACGACAATATCGATTATTCGGGCCATGTGATCGGATGCGGCGAAGGCGTCACCACGCTGCAGTCCAAGGCGGCTGAGCTGCGCGTCGCTCATCTCTTCCGTGTTGAGCACGAGATGCTGTGTGATGTCCAGGGCGCTCTTCGTATACAACACGTAATCGAGCTTGCCGGGCGCAAAATTACTGCCCTTGTCATACCAGGTCCAGGTGAACAGCGACACGGGATGAGCCGCTGGAAGTTCCGTCCATTCGCCGCCGTCCCAGTCCGGCGCGGAGTCGGGACCGTAGGTTGCATTGTCGACGATATCGCCGGTCAGCAGCGTACGCAATTGACGGGAATCACCCACAAGATTGAAATCCCCCGCCATGATGATGGGTGTACCATATTCGAGATCGATTCGATCACCCGGCGTACGGGCATCGCGGAGAAAAGCGATGACGCCATCCGCTTCCTGCTGGCGCTTTTCATTGGCATTGCAGCAACGCAGATGAGCGTTGATCACGAGCAGCGGCCTGCCGTCCATCGTACGCAAGAGGTAGGCCGACTCCCGGTAATTCGGCTGAATGAGCCAGTCGCTCTCGATGTCGAGATGCGTCACCATCACGTTGCCGGCATCGGTTTTGAGTGCGCGCCAATGCCTGCCCTCAGGCGCCCGCATCGTCGCCTCTACCATGGATTGGACCTGTCCCGCGCTCAGTTCGAAGCATTCCTGAAAACACATCACATCGGGTTTGAGAGCAGACAGCACACGTTCGAATATTGGCCGACGCTGTTGATCGAGTAAGCCGTTCTGTTCCACATTCCAGGACAGGAGACGTATGCTCCCCGGTGCCGGAGCTTCGAGTGTTCGCTCGGTGACGCGGGGAGCTGGGATGTTTTTCAGTTCCACGGTAACACCGCCATCCTGATCGGGCATGCGGTCGCCGCCGGGCTCTTCCGCAAACAACACGACGCGGATACGGTCCCCCGGAAACAGCTTCCTGCCCGCGATGGTGGCATCGCGCCGAAAGCAAATCTCGAAGCGCGAGGAAGTCATGGACGGCGCGGGGATATAGCCGATGTCCGCATGCTGCACTGTCGTGGTGGAGGGACCGAGTCGTACCTCGCCTTCGCGCTTTGCGAAATTCCACACCAGTTCGGCTCCGATGCCAGCGAAACGTGTGCCCGTCGCATCGGATACATCGGTGTCCAGATAGAGTTTGAGCGGATTGTCCTGCTGAAGCAGAAATGCATCCTCTGTACTAAAGCTGATGTACACCCATTCGGCGTCGCTGTCCGCCCGCAGTGTTCGAAAATCAATGCCGGATACGCCACGGTCTCCGGGAGCATCATTCGACAGCACGGGTCGGGCGTCCCAGTCCTCGAAATACCCGTCGATGGCATTGGGCGGAGGGGTGCGCTGCGCGAAAGACAGAGCGGAAAGAATGAAAAAGAATACGACTGCGGAAGAAACGACGTTGCGCATGGACTCTATTCCTGATCAAAACATGACGAGTTTACCATTCCCGAGGTGCGCAGTGCCCCGGTCTTCGCCCGGGTGCGTCTGAGCCAGACCACAAGAATCAATGCCTGTAAGGTAGGAAAAAATGTCCGCGCGAGAAATGACAGCAGTATGAAACGACATGACGGCTGACGCTTCCTCACTCCTCACAAATACCAGGGGCCCAGTTTCCCGGACCCCATGAATCTGCGGAGACAGAAGCGGAAGTCCTTCGGTGCTGTCACTTTGCAATGGCGTAGCCGACGATTATGCCAATTCTGTTTCCGTCAGGGTTCGTCACCCATACCAGGTTGATGGGTATGCTGACGCCGCTGTAATCGAAACTTTTCCCGACAGAGGCCATCAGCGCCGTGTGCGCACCGTCACCGGCCAGAAGCAGGTTTGGACCGAGACCGAATTCGATGCCCGAGGGCATGCGGATGCCGAGACCCAGCGTTGTGCTGAGCAGAACTTTTCCGTACTCCACACCGCCGACGAGGGGGATGAACTCCACGACGAACTGCGGTCCGCCGCCGTCCGGAATGACCTGCCATTCGAAATGCCAGCCAAATTGCGAAATGATACCGCCGATTTCCCGCTTGTCCAGCTCGTCCCGCAGCTTACCGCCGCCGGGGATAAAGGTGAGCCCGAGACGTGGTCCACCGAGATTGCGTTCGGCGAAGGTGACCGGCCCTTCCACCGGCACAGGCTGCGCTGTTGTCGCTTCCGTGCAGAACAGGAAGAAGATTGTGAGCGCAAGAGAGATGATGAGCGTTTTCATGATATCCTCCGATTGAGGGTTGTGTCCGATTTCCACCGGTAAAGTGTGGAAACGAACGACGGGACTTGTCGCGGAATTGTCATGAGACGGTAAAGGGTTGTCGCATCCCGGCGGCAGGCCAGGCTACCGCAACCTGGCTACCTCAACCAAAAACGCATGCTGTGTTACTCCTCGGAAAGTGCGATATTTCCAGGATGAAACTCTTCTGTCTACTGCTCCTTGCTCTGATCTGCATTGCTGTTGTCCCGCTCCGGGCGCAGCCCAAAGCCCCGCCGTTTGTCTTCCGCTCGCTGGACGACACCACGCGCTTCATTTCCAGCGAATCCCTTGAGGGGAAAGTGTATCTCGTGGATTTCTGGGCTACCTGGTGTCCGCCCTGCGTGGAGGCCCTGCCCGAACTGGAGCACATTCACAAGGAATTCTCGCCACGAGGATTCACCATTGTCAGTCTGTCCTTCGATGCCAGTGACGAGCGCGTGCGCAGCTTCCGGCAGAAGCGTTTTACCATGCCCTGGCTCCATGGGCGACTCAACGGCGGCTTCAACGACATCATCGCACTTGCCTTCGCACTCGAGAACATTCCGCATTACATACTCGTGAACCGCGACGGAGGCATTATCGCGGAGGGAAATGACATTCACGGCGAACGTCTGCGCGACCTGCTGCGTGAGCATGTGCGGTGACTCCGCATATTCATAATGTTGTTAATAACGGAGCAAGACACCCCACTACTGATGCGCCTGGCACTCCGTTCTGCTGATGTGAGTAACAGGCGAGTACTCCGGGAATACAGACAGCATCCCTGTCGCACCTCCAACACATGCGTGCCGGCACCTTCCGACGCACTGGATGCTCCCGCACGGGCCGCCACTTACCGGCACGGCAATATCAGACACTTCTTATCCGATTTCATTGCCTGAATCAGCACGAGTGCATACTTTATATACAGTTGTTCTGATTTCGCCGCACCGAAGTGATCTCGTCTGAGGAGGGTTCATCATGCATCTACTCCGTTGTGTAACCATCGTACTCATCTTCGGTAGCTTCGCGGCGGCACCCCTGTCCGCGCAGAAGAAAATCACCGTCGGCGGAAGCATACTCGCATCTGATGGCGCGCCGCCGCTCAAAGCACATGCGCATTTGACCCGTCTGCCCTGGGAGCACAACGAAGAGCACAACTACACCATCGAAGCGGCCAGAGATGGCAAGTGGATAACGCGCGTGCCCCCGGGTTTGTATCGCCTGCGCTTCACGGGCGTGAATCATCGCATGACAGAGCCCGTGTATGCGTACATCGGACACGAGTCCGACAACACGTTTACCACCAGGTTGGGCGTAAATCCGTATTTCGAGCAGCACGAGATCGACACAGTATTCATCGTGTACGACGATCCCGGATGGCCCGGCCGCCGCTACAACGCCATGACGCCGCTCGGCAACGGACGATTCACCGCAAAGCTTCCCTGTCCCTCCGACAGAAGCACTGTCTGTTATCACATTTCCGGCATTATGCCTCGACGATACATCAACGGGACGCAAAGCACGTTGTATGCGTATGACGGCGACGGTGATTATCAGAGCTGCGTGGATTGTGCGGAAAATGCGAGCGAAATGGAAATCATCCTCGACCTCGCTTTGTTGCCTGATCACAACAAGCCCGAAGCATCGCAAGAGCTGGTGCAGGGCACGCCATTGCAACATTCCGTGGCAAAGGGTGCGGCAAAGCTGCTAGCTAAGATTGAGTTTAACAAACAAATGCAGCAGAAACATTTCGACGATTACAATGCGCTCACCGATACTATCGCCTCCGGAAAGGACGGGAAACCCTGGCGTCAGCCGCGGGATGGTACCTCACATGCATGGACGAAATGGTATGTCGACATGGCTGGAGTCCATCATTACTCCGACACCACTGCCGAAATGGAATTGAGCAAGAGCGTTCGCGCCGAGTACCGTAGTGCTTTCGAGGCGCAGCGGTCAGCATTCGAGAAGGCTCTGATATCCGGCACGGCCGAAGACAAGCTATTTGCCGCCGCTGCGCTGGCCGAGGCACTGTTGATGGTCGAACGCGATTCCGCATTTGACTACTCCGCGTTGCTGAGCCGCGTTTTCGAACTTGTACCGCCGGAATCCCCGGTCTGGAGCCTTTCGCAAGGATACACTCTGGCCGCAAAGCTACCTGATCCCGCACGCAGGGCCTATCTGCAAGGATTGATCTGGCGGCAGCGTTCCAACAGCGTGCGACTTGGTGCGTATCGGGAATACTTCCTGCTCCTCCGCCGCTCAGGCAGCGAGGCCGACTCCCTAAAGATCTTGACACTGCTTGACAGCGCGATGTCCGTGTGTAGTGATGGTAGTTGTGAATCCGAATCCGTTATCCAGGCCGCACTGGGATATAAAGGGATGAAGGCATGGCGCATGAAGCGGCTCATGGAAGGCAATGAGCAGGCACAACGACACTACGAAAATCTGCTTCCCGATGAACTCGCTGGCAGGAGCATGCCGCCGTTCAGCTTGATCACATTGGACTCCGTTCGCACGATGCTCAGCAGCGAAGAACTGCGGGGAACGCCTTATCTCCTCGTGATTTTCAAAGCCAGCATGATTGGTACTTCTTACGGAGTCGAAGCCGCCCTCGAAGCCTCACGAGTATATAAAAAGCAGGGCCTGCGAAGCTTGTTGTGCTACGAGATTCCTGACAATCCTTCCATTGACCGTTTCACCAGGCACCTGGAGCATCCCATGTACATCATGGGAGAAGGCCTGGACGCGCTGCATACTCTGAACGGGCAGTACGCATATTTCGCTGATTTCAGAATGCTCGTTGATAGCGACGGCATTGTCCGCGCTTCGAATCGACGTTTGTCGGATGATATCCTCTTCTACACGCTGCGCGATTTCTTCGGGGAGAAATAACAGGGCTGCGGATCGCGGAATTCAGAGCAAAGCTCAATCACTAATCGTGGTTGGTCTGGCGCGGTTTGCGCTTGCGGGGCTCCGCAACAACGCGTGAAGCGTGCTTCCTGTCGCGAGGAATAAATCGAATTTCCAGTTAACAGTCCACGGCATCCGCGTATTTCATGAGTGTTGCGACGGAGGGCGTCTGCTCACGCACGGACTCGATTCGTGAAACCGCGCTTTTCGTCGTGCCGATTGCGTCGGCCACGTCTTGCTGCGTCATCCCTGCGCGAAGCCTGGCACGCAGTATCTCCTTGACGATGGCGTATTCCACTGTCAGGTGCTCATACGCTTCCGGAAAGCCTTGCGCGCCATCGCTTTCGAGAGCATATCCTCGTGCTCATGCGGTGTCGGACTGTAGATAAGATCAGGCATTGTTCACTTCCTTTATTCTTGATCGGGCGAGCTCAAGGTCGCGTTACATTGTTTTCTCACTTTTCTTCATAACTGCATGCACAAGCACGATGCGCTGTCCGGAGATGTAGCAGTAGAATGCGCGTCCATCTCCCTCGGCTCCGCGTGGTCGCAGCTCGAATAGGCCGTCGCCCAAGGCGCGGGTATGCTGCATTCGTAGTTCGCGACCAAATTCCGCGAGCAATTCGATCATTCGCAAATAGTCCGCCAAGATACCGACCGGCCAGCTTTCGATCACCTTCTTGACACGTGCATGATAGTATTCGATGCGATATGGCATGTCGGCATGTTAGCATTTTTGCGAACACCAGTCAGGCGACGAAGTGTCGCCCTGCGGGCTAAGAGGGCGGGTGGGTTGCGCGTGCCCCCCGACTGCCGTTGGGGGTTAGAAGACGTGCCGCCCTTCGGGCTGATGGCGGATGTGCTATGCGCGTGGCCCACCAGCTGAAGCTGGGGGTTAGAAGAAGTGCCGCCCTTCGGGCTGATGGCGGATGTGCTATGCGCGTGGCCCACCAGCTGAAGCTGGGGGTTAGAAGAAGTGCCGCCCTTCGGGCTGATGGCGGATGTGCTATGCGCGTGGCCCACCAGCTGAAGCTGGGGGTTAGAAGACGTGCCGCCCTTCGGGCTGATGGCGGATGTGCTGTGCTCGTGGCCCACCAGCTGAAGCTGGGGGTTAGAAGACGTGCCGCCCTTCGGGCTGATGGCGAATGTGCTATGCTCGTGACCCACCAGCTTAAGCTGGGGGTTAGAAGACGTGCCGCCCTTCGGGCTGATGGCGGATGTGCTATGCGCGTGACCCACCAGCTGAAGCTGGGGGTTAGAAGACGTGCCGCCCTTCGGACTAAGAGGGCGAGTGGGTTGCGAGCGGCCCCCAACTGACGTTGGGGGTTAGAAGACGTGCCGCCCTTCGGGCTGATGGCGAATGTGCTATGCTCGTGACCCACCAGCTGAAGCTGGGGGTTAGAAAACGTGCCGCCCTTCGGGCTGATGGCGGATGTGCTATGCTCGTGGCCCACCAGCTGAAGCTGGGGGTTAGAAGACGTGCCGCCCTTCGGGCTGATGGCGAATGTGCTATGCTCGTGCCCCACCAGCTGAAGCTGGGGGTTAGAAGAAGTGCCGCCCTTCGGGCTGATGGCGGATGTGCTATGCGCGTGGCCCACCAGCTGAAGCTGGGGGTTAGAAGAAGTGCCGCCCTTCGGGCTAAGAGGATGTGCTATGCTCGTGGCCCACCAGCTGAAGCTGGGGGTTGGAAGAAGTGCCGCCCTTCGGGCTGATGGCGGATGTGCTATGCGCGTGACCCACCAGCTGAAGCTGGGGGTTAGAGGGAGTGAGGTCAGCCTCAGGCTGAGCTGGGATCGATTCGCTTTGCTCTTCACTCTTTACTCTATACTCTTAACTTCTTTATGCGATTCGACTATCATGTTTATGAACGCAGTCCCGTATATTGCTGTTATCCCTTACATGCAGAAACAAACGGAAAGTGATATGGACAGACAGGATTTTGAAGTAACCGCCCGCGAGGCGTTTGAATATATCGAACACGTCATCGAGCGACTCGCTCTGGACGGCGTAGAGGCGTATCCGCTGGAGAAGGGGTTGAAACTCATGTTGGAGAATGGTTTAAGCTGTGAATTTCTCCGTAACGACGAGGCGATGCATATCGACGCGCGTTTTCCGCAGGGCGTGGAGACCTTGTACTGGGATGCCGTGGAGGAGCAGTGGTACACGCACACGGATGAAAAACCGCTGCCCGCAGTACTTGGCGACGTTCTTACGAGCTGCCTCTCGCGCCCCGTGGATCTTACGGATGTAGATTGATGAGCAGCGACGCATACCCCGGTTCCATGTTCTCGCTGACCGATCACGAGCTCTATGTGGTGACTGCGCGGCACGAAGGACGCGACAACGGGCAGATCGCCACGTGGATCATGCCGGCTACGCTGGTGCCGGATCACCCCCGAATCGTCGCGGTGCTGTCGCCGCAGAACTTCACGCATACGCTCATTGCTCCGACGCAGCGCTTCGCCATCTCCATGCTCTGCGAAGAGCAGTACGATCTCGTCCCGCGCTTCGGATTGCGGAGCGGTCGCGACGGCGATAAATTCGACGGTGTGGATATTGGCCGGACCGCTTCCGGACTCGCGGTTCTTACCGGCGGCTGCGGCTGGGCAGATTGCCGTATTGTGCAATCGATGGATGCCGGGGACCGCATGCTGTACCTTGCGGACATCGTCGAGCAGCAGGTGTATGCAAACCGGCGTCCCTTGCGCAAGCAGGCCGCGTTCTCGCTACAGACGACAGAGGTGCGCGCGCAGCTCGAGGAAAAGCACCGCAGGGACGGCGAGCGGGACAGAGCGTTACTTCGCCAATTTCGATAGACACATGCGTCAGAAAACGACATATCGCTGGAAAGGCCTGCTCGTCGCAGCGACAGTGATGTCCGCCTGGGCAACCGCGCTCACCGGCAGTCTTGCAACCGGTGTTGAATACATGCATACGGCTGTCATACCATTGCTCGTGCTGCTTATCACCTTTCTCTACACCGGGTTGTTCATCACCGCGCACGACGCCATGCACGGCACGGTGGCACCGACGCTGCCGAAGCTCAACAACGCGATCGGACGCACGTGTACGCTGCTGTACGCGTTGTTTTCCTTCGATCTGCTGCTGAGCAAGCATCGCGAGCATCACAGGCATCCCGCGAGCGGCGGCGATCCGGATTTCCACGACGGGCGGCATGCGGGGCTGTTTCGCTGGTATCTGCATTTCTTCTTCACGTATGTCACCTGGAAACAGCTCCTGGGCATGGCGATTATTTTCAACCTGCTGAAATACGCCGCCGAGATATCGGACATCACGATCCTGTTGTTCTGGGTGCTTCCCTCCCTGCTGAGCACCTTCCAGCTCTTTTTCTTCGGCACCTACCTTCCCCACCGCGAGCCGGCCGCCGGCTACACCGAGCCGCACCGTGCAGTGTCCAGCGGCTATGGGGTCCTGCTTTCCTTCCTCACCTGTTATCATTTCGGCTATCATTTGGAGCATCACGCCATGCCCGGCGTCCCCTGGTGGCGGCTGCCGGGAAGCGTGGAGCAGAGAGCGTAGAGCAGAGAGCCGAGGGCGTAGACGGGGAGATAAAGACCCGTTGTTGCGGCATACCGTGGCATGCTCCGATTTCCTTTGTGGTGCGTTGCAGCCCGGCGCAATCTCAAGCCCACTCCCCACATTGACATTTGCGGTTTTTCCGGCTACTTTGCTCTGCATAATGTGTATCACGCAGCATTCTTTCATCGGAGATATCTGAAGTGACTCATTGCCGAATCGCCTCTGTATACTGAGCAGACGCCCGCCATGCCTCGCATTCTCATACCCGCGTTTAACAAACGAAAGCAGACGCCCTGTGTCGCCGATTCTCAACAGTGTGTTTTCGCTGATGTTCAGCGGCACCGGGCCGTCTCCGTTGATCGCTTGACGCCGCTCCTGCCGTGTTTGCTCGTTGCGTTGCTTCTCGCAATGCTTCCGTCGTTTGCGCATGCACAGGCATACGAACGAATGTATCCCGCCCACGACGTCGCCATAGCACGCGCCACGATACACTGGAACGGCGACACGGTGTTCATCCCTTCGTGCGATGGGTTGATTATGCGTTCGGTGGATGCTGGAAAAACGTGGGAGGATTTGCGGCCTGCGGGGCGCAACTGGTGTTTCTACAATTCGGCAAAAACCTCGCACGGGATTTTTCTCCTTGGCGAACCGACCTTCTGGGCGGATACGTCGCTTGCGCCGGGACATCTCGCAGCACTGCTGAAATACGATCCATTGAAGAATTCACTCGACATCGTCTCCATCCCCGTGCTACCGGGGACAGATTCCAGTTGGCTCAATTACGTGCAGTTCTACGATATCACGGCGCGCAACGATGCGCTCTTCCTCAGTCAGGCGGGGGTCCGGCCCGGTACGAGCATCCATCGTTCGCTGGACGGTGGAAAAAGCTGGGACCCCATCCCTCTTCCCGATTCGACCTACGTCCCGCGGAAATCGCCGCTGACCTGTTTCGACAGCACGCACCTCGCGGCAAATTTTTACAACGTGCTGCAAATCACTACGGATGCAGGCGCTACCTGGAATGCCAAAGCGGGGCTCGTCCCGTCCACATCAGAACTGTTTCGTGCGAATTACGATTGGCTCTCGGCGGATGAGTTCGTGACATACACAAAGGATGGCGATATCAAAAGAACCACCGACGGGGGCGACACCTGGACGCATCTCTGCTACCCTCCATTTCAGCAGGTCAGGCAGTTTATCGCAACTTCCGGTGGACGCGGATACGTGCTGGCCGAGCAAAAGCTGTATAGGACCGACGACGGCTTTTCAACGTTCATCAATCTGCTGCCGGATGAATATTTCAGTTATATATCGGTCCAGGGTCGCGATACTATCGTAGCCACACAGGACAACGATAATATATCGATCAGTCACGATGGAGGTGTGAGCTGGGAAATCAGTCGCAGGAATCCGCTATTCATTGAAACAATGCGCATGGCTTCCGCTGATCACGGCGTCATCTACGTCAAGGACTACGACAGCGGAACAAACGGCTATTACAGAACCTCGGACGGCTGGCGCACGATGGAATACGTCATGGACGAAGACGCCCCCGGCTTCTTGACGTGCCTGATCCATCCGATAACGAATACGCTCTGGTACCGCGTGCAATCCACCGTCGTTGAGAGTGTGCCAATCGTTACGCGTTCCACGGATGCAGGCAGAACATGGACGGAGGCGCTGAGGCGGAGTGATCTTCCCGATTTGCGTCTGGACAAAGGCATCGATGTCGTGACGATTACGGATACGAATTATGTGGGCATGATTATTGAGAAAAAACTGTACTACAGCTCCGACCAGGGCGAGCAATGGAACACGCTGCCGCTGCCGGTCACGGGTGACGACAATTATCGCATTCATCTGTCTCCCGGAAAGGCCTCCTGGCTGATGATCAAGAAGCCTCGAGGCAGAACGGAGGCCGACATCGACAGCGTATTGTATAGCAGTGGCGATTGGACGCAATGGCATGCAGCGCTGGTCGAACCCGATTCGTTTTCTTATAAGTACAGTTACTTCCACGAGCTGCACGTCACCGAAAGCGGCAAGGTGTACATTCACGCGGAGAAATATCGAGACGGCGGCAACCTGGATTACGTCCTTCATTCCGACGATAACGGACAGACGTGGGGCGCGTGGCCCGGTGCCCGGGGGACGAGATTTGACTCGTATCACCCCATCATCTATTTCGATGACGGCAGCTCCATTTCCAATAGCGCAAGCACGGGACTCTTTGGACGATCAACAGCGGGTACAGAACTCAGGCGCAGCATCGACGCCTGGAAAACCTCATTCGTCGAAGATTATCGGTATCTGGGCACATCGGCGGAGTCGCTGGTGAAGGCCGGGAAGAGCACCGTTTAGCTGAAGGGTTACGATACGATTCTGCGCAATTCCAGCAGCGGAGTGAATAGTGTGCGCGAGCTGCTCGCCGTTCCCTCAGCGCTGAGTGTCGGTTCGCCCTATCCACATCCCGTAGTGCGAGGCGAGGTTTCGCACATTCCCATCGAATTCGGTACTACCACGCATCGTGTGCTTCGTGTTACCCTCGCAAACATGCTCGGGCAAACGATTCAGAACATAGCATTCACAGCTTCCGATGCGGCCTCCGCCGAAGTACGGTGGCTTGTTCCCGGCATCGCGCCCGGGGTCTACATCCTGCGCGTTCAAGCGGGCGATGCGGTAACGGTGAGACCGGTGGTGGTGAATCGGTGAATCGGTAATCGTTAATCGTGAGTCGCGTTATCACGAATAGCTTGTGCAGAATCCATGTAAAGAGAGCGATGAGAGCGGAGAGAGTGAGGAGAGATTTTTTAATAAGAGAGACTTGCTTATGACATGTAATGCTCTGGACCTATGAACACTGAAAAAGACGAATGCGGATCCTTCTCCGCAGTGGCGGAGTGCCCGTGAACGTCAGTGCATCTTCCAAACATATTGCTGCGGGCACTTCGCTGCTCATGACATCATCCGGACGGTACTTGTGAAGAGTGCAAAAGCATGGACGTTGGCCCTTCGACTCCGTGTCCGTATAAACCCTGTGCCTCTTCCTTGTGATCTTACCGCGGACACTACGCTCAGGGTGACGGGGTTTGATTAGACCGCTTCAAACTCAATGTCACACTCGACATAAACCGGAGCAGTGCGAAGGTTACCTGACTCAGGATGACGATGTTGTAATCCTAAATTATCCATTGTCCATTATCAATTATGCATTATCCATTGTCCATTATCCGCAACACCCTCCTTCTCCTTGCCCTCCTCGCCTCCACGGCACTCTCGCAGCCGCTGGAGCTGCGCATTCATTCTATTGATGCGGGGGCACTGCCGCAGATGCGGCTGAAGGTTGCGGTGACGCGCGGAGGTGTGGCGCTGACGCAACCGGGTCGTGCGGTGTTTTCGCTGCTCGACAACGGACAGCCGATGCAGATCGACGTCGATTGTCCCGACAGCTCGATAATGAACAACGTGGCGCTGGTGCTGGACAACTCGGGAAGTCTTGGCGGTCTGGCTTTCGACAGTCTCAAGGCGGGCACGCATTCGGTAGTGGACAGCCTCCGCGACAACGACGCCACTGCGATGTACAATTTCAGCAACGGTGGCCAACGTGTGCTGGATTTCACGACGGACAAAGCCATACTTCATTCCACCGTAAGCGCGATGACCCTCGGTGGGAATACGCCGCTGTACCAGACTATCGACATGGCGTTGCGAGACCTCGACGCGCGTGTCGGGAGGAAGTATTGCATCGTCTTCACCGACGGCGTGGACAATGCATCGAGCGTGCTATGGAGCGATCTCATTCCGAGGGCGCAAGCGGCGGGCATACGCGTGTATATTATCGGTTTCGGCAACACGGAGCTTTCCGACGACATCCTCTCCACCATCGCACGCGACACCGGCGGACGCTACTGGCGCATTTTCGCACCGGCACTTATCGCCGGCATTCTGCGCAGCATCGCTTCGGAAATCGCCTCGCCGTACTGCACCATCAATTACGAAGCCACCGGCTGCGCGGACAGCCTGCGCATCCTGAACCTCTCCGCCACACTGGACGGACAGAGTGCCGCGACGGACACGGCCTACGTCTCACCTTTCCGCGCGGATACGCTCTACGCGAGCGTCGTCGCTCCCGACCGCATCTTGCCCGGTGATCGCGCGCTGGTGTACATCGCGCTGCAGCCGGGATTGCACACCGGGCTCGAACTCAGCTTCCGCTTCCTGCTGCGCTACGATCCCGCGCTGCTCAGCGCCACACCGCCGACGGCCATCACCGTCGGCACCATCACGCAAAACACCGCCGCCCGCGTGCGTCAGCTCCGGCCCGGCGTGCTGCAATTCTCGGCCGAATTCGCAGTGCCCGGCATGTCGCAGGGGAATCTCATCGGTATACAACTGCGGCATGCGGTGGGCGACAGCAGTCGTCCTGTGGTACTCACGCTCGACAGCCTCACGCTTACCGCCGGTTGTCCCACGACGGTGATTCTCATATCCGACACCATGGAAGTCTGTCAATGCGAGCAAAGCTTCATTGCCAACATGCATGGCATTGCCATCGCGACCCACGGTGAAGAGGTCACGGTTCCACTCGCAATTCCACTTCCAGGCTCAAGCGTGCCCGTGCTGCTGCGCACATGGCTGCATTATGCTGCCACGGCGCTCCGTTTCTCCGGTGTAGACGATGCGGCGGGCGAGGGTTGGGACGCACAGATTGACGAGGCGAATGGGAGGTTGCGGATCGATCTCTACACACGCAGCAATGCCGACTCGCTGCTGCCGCGGCTTCGCTTCCTTGCTCATGGAGAGAAAAAGCCCATGAGAACCTTTGTCGGCGTAGACAGCATGAAGCTTTACGCGGACTGCTGCTACAATACCGGTTCGTCCGGGCAATGGGTGTGGGTTGACGGACGCTGCGAATTCCTCGTACGGCGCAAAGCGGTTGCCACCATTGTTTCGACATATCCAAACCCTGCATACGATATGCTGCATGTCGCAACGAGCATCACTTCCACCGAGACTGCGCCTGCCCTGCTCGAGCTCTTCGACGCTCGCGGGCAGCTCGTCAGGAGCGTGCATCTGTCAACGGAAATATCGGAGCGCATAACCAGCCTCGGTGTGCAGGATCTGCCTCCGGGACGCTATACCATTCGCCTCTCAACCGCAGCTTCAATCAGCGCGAGGACGGTGATGGTAGTGCGGTAGCCGCAAGACTTCGCCAGGTCAGTCCGGGCATGCCGGGTATGCCCCGCCAACGCGACGCGTGTAAGCGCGTGGCCGGGCAACTGCCACGTTAGGTCAAAGCAGGCACATTTGACCTTGTCCCATTATTTTCCGATATTCTCGTCAGGATTCGCCATCTACACCTACCATTACCGGAGGATGTCCATGAAGCTCACCTACGCAGTACTTTTAATTCTGTGCCTCGGCGGCTGCGCTGCAAACACCGATACGGGCATGAACGGTAGCTCCGCCCGCGAAAGGGATGTCAACGGTAACACTGCCGCCACTGCGGACATTGCCAGACCCGCGTTGTTCGACAAACCTCTCCCGTGGCCCGTTTCAAGCGGAAGCGTGGTGAAGCAATTCGGCGATCAAATCAATCCGGTATTGGGCACCGTCACCCACAATCCGGGCATCGACATCTCGGTACCCGTGGGTTCGCCCGTCATGTCCGTCGCGCCTGGCAAAGTATCCCTGATTGAATCCATCCCGGGCTATGGCAACATTGTGATACTCGAGCATGACAATGCGGTGTTCTCGGTGTACGCGCATCTTTCCGAAATCAGCTTGACGAAGGGAGATGCAGTGGCCGCGCAACAGGTCATTGCCATGAGCGGCGAGAGCATCGACGGTCCCGGCCTGCATTTCGAATTGTGGCATCAGCGGCAAAAACAAAATCCCCTGCTGCTACTTGAACAACGATAATCTGATTGACGATGTACGAGTGACGATTTGAGGATTGCCTCATGGCAACCTCAACATAAGAAAAAGGGGTCTGTAACAGACCCCTTTACCCTTTACTCTTTACCCTTCACTCTTAACTCTTCACCATCCTCCCGCATCGCATTTCTCACACGGGATCGCTACCTTATAGAGTATTTCAACACCAAGGAGCAATCAGTGGCAGCAAAGAATGGAGATATGGTCAGCGTGCATTATACAGGGACGCTGGCGGACGGGACGGTGTTCGACAGTTCGCGCGATCGCGATCCTCTGTCCTTCACCATCGGGGCGGGGCAGGTCATCGCCGGCTTCAACAGCGCGGTGGAAGGCATGGAAATCGGCGACGTGCGGACGGTGAGTATTCCCGCGAAGGACGCCTATGGCGAGTATCGGGACGAATGGGCCATCAATGTCAAGCCGACCGACATTCCCCCGGAGATTCAGCCCGAAGTGGGGATGGATCTCGAGATGCATCAATCCGACGGCGGGAGCATCCCTGTTCGCGTGACGAGTGTGAGTGAAGAATCCGTGACACTCGACGCAAATCATCCCCTCGCCGGTATGGATCTCACATTCGAGATAGAACTGGTATCGGTGGACTGACCGGTCGAACTGAAGCATTTGCGCCCCGCATTGCCGCAAGCGATGCGGGGCGCTGCGGTTTCAGGGCAACGGATCAGGTGGTCACAATTTTTGGGATTGTACAGACAGATAGCCTGCACGATATTGCACAGCGCTACCCATTACTCCACAAGGGACGGGAAGCGGAACGGGGACTGTATCACACACAGGGACAGGAATCATGCTTACCCATTTCACACACAGCCTTGTCGCCCTATTCGTACTCTTCGGCTGCTCTCCGCTGAACGGGCAGGACGGCGTATCATGGCTGCAGACAGAGGCCCCTTTCGGTGTACACAGCAGTGCATTCGTGCAACTGCACGGGGGGCAGCACAGCGGCCGCAGCTTCGGTCTCACCAATGTCTTGTCCGTAGACCTCACGGAGCAGCTACGCTTTGAAGGGGCGATACTTCTCGACGGCAGACACATGAACGCAACGAATGAGCTGAGCATGCACTCCGCCCTCGCTGCGGGCTTGCGTGTGCGGCTCCTTGCCGAGCCGATGTTCATACTCCCCGTCCATGCCGGATGGAGCTCCGCCATCAGCTATCCTTCAGCTGCCGACGTGCAGCACCGGCAAACGCTGCTCTACGCCGGGATACGTCCGGCGTGGCGGTTTTTGGACAATGCTGAGATCGTCGGTACGGCCGGCATTCTTTGGCTACCCCGGAGTGGTACGACGCAGACCAATACGAGCATCGGCATTCGTATCGCCTCGTTCTTCACCTTCTCCATTGATCTGACCTCTGTCGTCGAAGGAGAACGCCGACAAAATCTTCCCGCGCTGATCCTCCGTTGATTACAAAGGCACCGCTACGGCGGTGCGCAACTTCACATCACATTAATAAACTAGGGAGTCTTCATGAAGACCATGCCTTCATTCATCCGCCGCGTCCCGGCAATGCTGCCCGCGCTCTCCGTGGTCCTGGTAATCGCGTTGATTGCCGTGGCCTGCAGCAAAGACGATGAGTCCACCGCAGTGTCCCCCGGCCGCAGCAGCGCAGTGGTCGACCCATCCGTCGTTGTGTACGGAGTGACAAACTACAGCAATCCTTTCGAATCCGTCGGGTTGCGGCACAACGACATCGTCCACGCCGGCTTGACCGGCTTGCTGGCAAGCGATACGGTCTCGTCTACCGCGATGGTGGAACGTATGATCGAGCGTACACGCGAATGGGTTGCCTTCTCCAGTTATGATGCGGCGCTTTCCGACGCCTGCATTGACCAGGGTATCGCGCGCGATCCGGCGAAGGATTATCGCGCCGTTTTGGCCGGCTTGAACAATCCGGAATACACAGAACGCGAGAACCGCTTCCTCCGGAAGCTGGGGAAGGTGCTTGCAACGCGCGGGACCTTCGCAGAAGTGGAGAAGGGACTCGCACTGCTGGAGATGGACATACTCGCGGAGCCCTGGCCTGCAGACCGAAACGCCGAGTCGGCTCCGCGTATCGCAATCGCTGTGGCCAAGCACAGTTTCGCCTACTGGAAACGCGTCCTCTCCCTCGCCCTCTCTCTCGATCGTAACGCTCTCGGGAAGACATCGAATGAGCCCGTGGATATCACCATCGAGGACGCGAGTCCCGGACAGATGATCGTAGCGGCCGACGTTGCCGGCGCCATAACCGGAGCCGAACGATATGCCGGAGCCGGACCCGAGAAGCAAATCATCGGAGCGGTCATCGTCGGTGGGACCTCATCTCTTTTCACCGCCGTCATCGTGCATCACAAGAAAATCATCGGCTTTTTCAGAAGACTTGTGGGCTGCGACAGATAATTGAGCGATTTCACATCGCGATCTCCCGCGACACAGGCACGGAAGCTCCGGCGACCGTGCCTGGTCGTTTTCCATCGCCATTGCGGCAGAACCGTATGTAAAGGAGTGTCCATCGGTTCAATGAGACCGACGGTCACTCCCAGGCGCGAACCTGTTTCACATGCATGAGCAGGCCGTTCACGTTGTCCTGGTAATTGAGGTAGGAGTCGGGTTGCCTGTCGAAGTTCCACGAAGCGACGAGACCGCGTTCGGGCAGACGCGTGCCGCCGTAGAGCTCTGCGATCTCATCCGCCGAGAGCACACGTTGCCAGACATGCAAGTCCGCGTATGCTCTGGGATAGTTGAGTGTCGGGTGGTACCAGTTGTAGTACTTCGAGCTGAGTTGTTGCTGCTTATCGAAGCGAAATCCCAATTGTAATCCTTCGAAGCGATAATGCCAATCGTGCAATCCGCTATTGGTCGTTCGGTTGCGGTCGAAGAGCCGTCCGTTAATGTACAGAGCCAGATCTCCCTCACCGTTCGTGGTGAGTACCGCGTGATGCCAGCCGGCTTCGGGTTTACGAACGAACCAGTGTTTTGCAACCGACGTGTAAGTCGCAGTGTCCTCGAGAGCAATCCATCCGCGTTCACCGTTGACGTAGGCGAAGTGAATTGCCGGCGCTCCGGACTGATGAAACCAGAACGCGAAGGTGGCGTCGCCATGCCGTTGCATCGGCCAGCGTGCACAAGCGAGATAGCGACCCGCCGAAAGCTGAACGGCAGTTTTCCCTCTCGGACCGGCGATCAGCGTCGTATGCCGCGTCGGGTGTGACACCGGTGCAGTTGAGCGCACCACGGCTGTACGCCCTTGCAGGATGCCGGAATGGGCGCGCAGATTTGCGTTGAACACGGTGTTTTCCACCGTTGCATCCATATCCCAGTAGCCGCTCAATCCCGGTGTGAGCCCCGGGACGGTTCCGTGCATACTTCGCCGGATCTCGGCTGCTGTCCGGAACACCGACCAGAAGCGCACATCATCCAACTCCCCGTGAAAGAACGCTTCGCGGCTGCGTGAGGTATTCTGTGCGCCGATGGTCACGAACGCGGAACCCGGTCCCTCGAAAATGAAATCCGTCTTCCTCCGTTCCAGCTCGATGCCGTTGACGTACACCGCGACGCTCCTTCCGGGGATCGAATATGCGAGCGCGAGATGCGTCCATTTTCCCGGAGCGAGCACAAGCGCAGGCGGGAGATTCACGAGTCCGATTTCGGAACCTACACGTATGTACAGTGTGGTGGGCGAGAGAAAGCCGAACCAGAGATCCTCTGTCGACGGCTCGGCCTGCCGTGCAATGCCATTGTGCAGAATCATGGCACGTGTTGTGGAGTATGGCTTCACCCAGCATTCAAACGTCCCCTCCGGCACATCGAAGGCGGTGCTGCGCTTCCCAAAAAAGATATGGTCATCCTTTCCGTCCAGTTGCAGTGCGTACCCTGCATCCGTCGGCGCTCCGGCCGAGCCGCGCAACTCCAGCTGATGCAAAGCGGCGCCGGTCGCCGCATCGCGAAAGACCAAGCGCGCACGCTTCGATTTGCCGGGGGTGAGCGGGGAATACATGACAGAGAACTGAAGCTGTTCGGTGGACAGGACCTCCTGCGTTCCGTTGCGCCAGTTCAGATACCAATCGCCGGCATCGTGGCCCTCGACCGACAGACTGACATCCAGCGTGCCAGGTGAAAAATTCCACAGCCAGAAATTCCGCGTGAAGCCATCTCCGACTTCCAGGTCACCAAAGTCAACCACCGAGGGCTGCACGATGGCATAATCGCGCAGACACCAGGTGATGGAATCTCGCGGATTGAATACGACGGCATTTGCTCCGACATCGATGCCGAGCGACAGTTCCAGATTCGGATAATCCACATAGGATTTGTACGCGAAAAAGCCCACGACAAACAGCAGGCCCACCACCACCGTGATCAGCACCGCGACGGAATGCTGGCGGACAAACTCCCGCAGACGTTGCGCGTTGGAGCGGTGCTCCACCCCCATTACACCGTGCAGGAGCGGCAGATCGCTGAGTCGCTGAACTCCGTACATCTCCAGCGACCGGTTCGGATAGCGCTGCTGTAAACGGTGGACCAGGTGGCGGGCCGCTTCCCGATGCGGAGCGGGAATGACCATGGCTTCGAGAGGTGAGTAAAATCCTGTGCGAATTTTATGCTCGATGATTGTCCAGCCGGGGTCCTCGACATTCCCTTCCGTGTCGAGACTACCGACACAGGCAATAGTCGGGCGGAGCGTCCAGCGTTCCGACAGGTTCATCCTCTGGCTCAGGGTTGCCGCGAGTCCCGCGGCGGCGGCGAGCCCCAGTGATTCACCGACGATTTCCGCACTTCCTTCATGAAGCGCGAAGGTGATTTCGAGGTGTGGAACGCGGACAGACAAGCTTCCGGCGAGCAGACGCTCGCCCTGTCGCTGCGCCTCCTTCAACTGCTCAAGTGTCGTTACTCCCTGTTGACCAAGGACATTTCCCACATGCGTGCCGCCGGTCCCGTTCACGGAGCCGTGGATGTCCATCAACAGTACGCGTCCGAGGGGACGGCGATCGAGATGATCCTCCTCGAGCATGACCACAGATACCGCGCCCGCACGATTGCGGAACGCCGTCCAGGTTTCCAATGACGCGTACAGCCAGTCGAGGTGTACTTCGGTCCGATCACGCAGGGTGCCGATATAGCTGCGGAACGTTTCATAGGCGCTCGCGGACGAACCGAAAATGCGCGCCCAGTCATTCTCATCGAGTTGCACTGTAAGCAATGCGTGACGCAGGCAAAGCCGATGGAATTCACGGAGGGAGGATACGAACGCATGCGTGAGCGCGGCGTGGCCGGCGGCCTCCGCGAACGCTTCATCGAGTTGTGTAAAGCGGTCCGCCCACGCCTGAGCACGCACGAAAGCAAAAAAATCCAGGGCTGCCGCCCAATTTTCCGGAGGCAGCGATGGAACATAAGGAAGACGAACAAGTTCGATCAGACCCGGCGCGAGATAGAGCACATACCCCTGCTGCCAATCCTCCGGCACCGCCCGGATCTGTGTATAGAAATCCGTTATCAGCAGAAATCGCTTTTGCGGGGACCGCGTCTGAGCCAGAGAACGATCAAGCGCGCGCGCCGCGGCGTCCAGATCGGCGGGCGTGCGGATGTACCCCCGTGTTCCCGGTGTTTCATCCATGAGCAAGCCCACATTCAATGCTATGCATGACCGGCAATACCGTGCGCGCTCTTCAGCTGGCGGATAGCGTAACGTTCATCGGCTCGATCTCGATACTCGCCGAACCGATTTCAAACACTCCGTTCAGATCCGGAGTATACTCCTTGTCGATACCGTCAAAACGTACCCTGGTGTGAGCGGACTTCTCGTGCTCGCTGATCAGAAAGCCGGTCAACACCTTCCGTTGCATGTCCTCGATGACGCGAAGCACGACGGAGTTGTTGTTCAGATACCAGGTCCTGCGCAGTCGGAACATCACAGGTCCGATGTCAAGGGTCTGGGCGGCGAGTCGATAGTTTGCGCTGGAGACGAACTCCTGCGGCTCATCGGATGAGGCCATTTCGCTCATGCGCTGCTGAGCGATCTTTTCTGAAAAGGCGAGATAATCCTTCGCCAGGTCAAGTTGCTCCCTGCAAAATGCGCATTCGGCCACGTGCACTGGTCTCTCACCCCGGCATGCGAGCATGAGAAGCTGCTGAATTGTTAGGTGTTCCATGGCGGACCGCGTGTTAATGGTGCAATTCTCTAGTATATATAGGACCAGACGTGCTTACTGCTGAAAATGTCTTAAAAAAAAAACATTTTTTTTGCAGGCGCGTATCATTCGGCGTTTACATAGACCGCAAGTCTTTCCGTGATTTTTCTGATAAAATACTCAAATCGATTACGATACGTCTCTCGGTATCTGAGCCGAGTCAGACCCGGCATTGACCCGCGCAGACAGGAATAGAGCGTCAGACGTTCGCCGGCGGTCGCTGCTTGCAGATATTCCTGCGCTGCGGCAACGAAGGCGTCCAACTCGTTCGCACTCAAACGTTGGGTATCGTCGTAGAATTCTCCCAACCTCTGCCGGACATCATCAATTGCGGAGAGAAGATAACTATCGACACTCTGCATCGTGCTCGTGATATCGTTGTTCTGATCGTCGAGACTCTCAATATCGGCGACCGTCTGCAATTGCGAGGCGAAAATCTCAGTGGCGATGCGGATAATATCGCTTTCACGGACAGCTTTCCGATATTCGGACTGCGCATCGAGCATATCGAGCGTATCTTCGAGTAATTCCAACACAAGGGCTTTCCCCTGCACCCCGGAAGTGCGTATGTGCATGCGCAATTGCTCCCAGGGTATGGACTCGCGCTCAAGAAAGGCGTGCGCGGTGTCATGTCGCATATACCAGCGCCCGTCCAGCATATCCAGTGTCACGATGTCCGTACGACGCCGTACGCCGCTGCGCAGCGAGCGGAGGAGCAGGTACTGGGCGCGGTTGAATTCACCCAGCAAGCGCGAAAGGGACTGCGTCACATTTCTGATCAACGTCCCTTCGAAACTCATGCGACGCTCTTCTTCGGTTTCATGCGGAAGCTGAAGCAGCGCGTGGCGCAAGAGCGCGCATCCCGTATCATCCTGTTCCGCGACAAGGTCGGCGACAATATCGAACGCCAGGTCCTCAATACCGAGTCCCAACCTGTTCTGTGCGTACACCGACTGACCGTTGCTCCATTGAATGATGCCCACAGTCCGTTCAATGCAATACCGTACCATCGCTTCGGACGAAACTCTGTCGAGTTCCCCACGAAGGGTCATGAGCAGGAGCTGATCAGGCGTGTAGGTTCGCATGTGTCTGTTATCGGTCCGTCCTATTCCGAACATTCAATATACAGAAATACGATAACCTCGGCATAATGTACGACAGCGTCTCACCAGGGCCTCCGACAAGCGGGATCAGGTGGCGGTGAACCGTATACATCCGCAAGCTCCCGCGAAAAATGCGGTGGAAGCACAGTATTCGATACTCCCGTCGGAGCTGCCGTGTCGGAAATGTCTCTTAGTGAAAGGGTACTAGGAGGCGGAGCGGGTAGAGACGAGTGACTCCCTCGGGATGGCGACGCGGGGAGGTGTATCATGGGGAGCGTCCAGGACATCGGCGATAGTGGTTTCTCCCAACACTTCGTCGATTGCGGTCTGTACGCGTCGCCAGAGAGGGCGGATGGAGCAGGAGAAGGTGTGCGTGCACACCTCCTCCGTTCCGGAAAAATTGTCACAGAAGCCGGGCTTGTAAAAGCGACCGCCCAAGGCTCCGAGGACGTCAAGCACATGCATGTCACTTGTCGGCATCGAAAGTGTATAGCCGCCTTCCTGACCGCGGACGCTGTCCACAAAGCCGTTAAGCCGAAGCAGCCGAAGCAGCTTTGCCACATAGGCCTGTGAAATGCCTTCCGCATCGCTGATTTCCGCGATGGTCATCGAAGCGCCCTGCCCTTTGCGCGCAAGTTGCAGCAAGCAGCGCAGCCCGTACTCTTCCTGTGAGCTGAACTTCATTGTTCTCTATCCGTCGATACGGGGAATTTTCGACCCGCACATGCGCGCATGATCGAGTTCGGCATACCGCTCGGCGGGAATGGACGGTCCCTGCCGGGTGCACATCCGATCAAACACCTCACGGAGTTCCGCCGCGATGTCCTCCGCCCCGCGTCCTTCGATATCGTGGCGCTGAAGCATGTACTCGAGCTTTCCGCCGCGCAGGACCGCCATACATGGGGAGGACGGCGCGAAGCCCGGGAAGTAGCCGCGCATCGCGTCCACGGCATCGCGCTCCTGACCGGCAAACACGGTGACGAACCTGTCGGGAATGACAGAGTGCTGGAGGGCTGCGGTGGCTGCCGGGCGAGCGCTGCCGGCCGCGCAGCCACAGACACTGTTGACGAGCACGAAGAGCGTTCCGGAGGTCTGCGTCACGGCATCATGCACGGACTGCGGCGTGAGCAGTTCCTCGAAACCGACAAATGTCAGTTCGTCGCGCATGGGCTGCACCGCAACCGGATCGTACATCGGTCCACGGGAAACGGAAATATTCTCAAACATATATCAATCGATCCTTTCAAACTGTGAAAACCTGGTAGTGCGGAGAAAACGCGGAGAGCAAAGAGCGGAGAGCGGAGAGCCAGTCTGTGCGATACGCCCGCTCATGTGCTGCAACCTGTGCTTCCTAATGTGCATACTTTAAAATTTGTTCATGTCATAATATTGTTCGAAGCACACGCATACGGAACGCATGTCTATGCTCTCTGCTCTACGCTCTCTGCTAAAAGAACCCCAGCTCAAGCCGTGCCGCTTCGGACATCATGGACGGACTCCAGGGCGGGTCCCAGACGATATTGATATCCACCGCTGTGACACCGTTGATCTGGCTGACCTTCTCTTTCACCTCTGCGGGGAGGGATTGCGCGGCGGGACAGTTCGGGGAGGTGAGCGTCATGTTCACCGTCACGGCGCCGTCCGATTTCACCCGAATCTGATAAATCAACCCGAGTTCATAAATATTGACGGGTATCTCGGGGTCGAAACAGGTCTTGATGACGTGCACGACGTTCTCGTCTATCTCTCGCAGTTGCTCGTCTTTCAGCATGCCCATCAGCTACTCCGTAGTCACGTGCTGGTTCTCGCCATGCAACGCCCCGTGCATGGTATGCCAGGGTAAGGTCGCGCATTTCACGCGCATGGGGAATTCCGACACCCCTGCGAAAGCGGCGAGCTTGCCGAGTTCGTCGAGGTGCTCCAACGGATCCAGTTTCGCGGTGATAATGCCGACGAACAATTCAAAGAGCCGGTCAGCCTGCTCGCGGGTTTTGCCTTCGAGCACAGAACTCATGATCGAGGCGGAGGCCTTCGATATGGCACAGCCGCTCCCTTCGAAACTGACTTCTTTAATCGTGCTGCCGTCGTATTTCAGATAAAACGTGTAATGATCACCGCACAGGGGATTGAATCCCTCCAGTGTGGCGTCTGCATCCGTCATGGCGTGGAAGTGGTACGGGTGCTTATTGTGGTCCAGTATCACTTCCTGGTAGAGATCTCGTATTTCATCGATCACGCAAATACCTCCAGCACGCTGTGCACGCCGCGCACCAGGGCGTCGACGTCTTCGCGCGTATTGTAAAACGAAAATGAAGCGCGCGCCGTCGCGGGTATCCCATAGAATTTCATCACCGGCTGCGCGCAGTGATGACCCGCCCGCACCGCAATGCCGGCCTGATCGAGTATCGTGCCGATATCGTGCGGATGCACAGCGCACAGAGTAAAGGATAATACGCTCGCTTTTTCCTTCGCCGTGCCGACCAGCCGCAGCTCGGTGATGGCGGCGAGCTGCTCGGTGGCATACCGCAACAGCTCCTGTTCATGTGCAACGAGCGCTTCGAGATCCAGAGATCTGAAATAGCGGAGTGCGGCGGCGAGCCCGACAGCACCGGCGATGTTCGGTGTGCCGGCTTCGAATTTGAACGGGACCTCGTTATAGATCGTTTTCTCGAAGGTGACGGAGAGAATCATGTCTCCACCTCCCTGATATGGCGGCATGGCATCCAACAGTGCGCGCTTGCCATAGAGCACACCTGTGCCAGTCGGACCGTACATCTTGTGTCCGCTCATAGCGAAAAAATCGCAGTCCAATTCCTGCACATCGATGGGCAGATGCTGGGCGGACTGCGCCCCGTCCACGAGCACAGGAATACCGTGCGCATGCGCCATTCTGATGATGTCGCGTACGGGATTCACGGTACCAAGCGCGTTGGACACATGCGTCACACATACGATGCGTGTACGCGGTCCGAGCAGCGATTCGAAATCGTCGAGGAGGAGTTCGCCGTCGTGATTCATCGGAATAACACGCAGCTTCGCGCCCTTCTCTTCGCAGAGCATCTGCCACGGCACGATATTCGCGTGATGCTCCATGGCCGATACGACGATCTCGTCTCCTTCGCGCACATTCGCGCGTCCATACGTCTGCGCGACGAGATTGATCGCCTCCGTAGTGCCTTTCACGAAAATGATTTCATCGTCGCTCGCCGCATTCAGGAATTGCTGCACCGTGCGTCGCGCGTCTTCGTACAGATCCGTGGCACGCTGACTGAGATAATGCACGCCGCGATGCACGTTGGAATAGTCCTCGCGGTAAAACGACGACACCGCGTCGATCACGGCTTGCGGCTTCTGCGTGGACGCCGCGTTATCCAGGTACACCAGCGGACGACCACGGACAGTGCGCGCGAGGATGGGAAAGTCCTCGCGAACGCGATCTGCGTCGAAATGCGACGTAAAGAGATGCGGTGTACTCATCGCGGTGGCGGATTCGTGTTGCCACATGGCTGCATCCTTAGCTGATGGTGCTGCGGTCCAGTCGCGCATTGATCAGCGCGTTGAGAGAGTCGTGCAGGGATTCGATACTCACGCGGTCAACCAGTTCCGCCGCGAAGGCATGGGCAAGTATACTCCTCGCCTGTCCGGCGTCGATGCCGCGGCTGCGAAGATAAAACAGTGCATCGTCGGAAAGCCGGCCCACGGTGGCGCCGTGCGTGCACTTCACATCGTCGGCGTAGATCTCAAGCTGCGGCTTGGTGTTCACCTTCGCGTCGTCTGAAAGAAGCAGGTTGTTATTCGACTGCTTCGCATTGGTTTTCTGCGCATCCTGACGCACGATGATGCGGCCGCTGAACACGGCGCGCGTCGTGTCGTCGAGAATACCTTTGTACAGCTCGTGACTTTCGCAATGCGGCTGCGCATGGTCAATCACGGTGAAATGATCCATATGTTGCGTCTCGGTGGGGAGATACAAGCCTTCCAGCACGGTCTCGCCATGCTGACCTTCGAATACGGCAGTGATGTTGTTGCGCGTGATTGCCGCGCCGAAACCGAAGTAGCGATTGCTGTACCGGGCGTCACGTGAGACCCGGGCGTGCGTCATGCCTATGTGAAACGCCTGCGTGTTTTCCCGCTGCACGACCACGTGCTCGAGCCCGGCATTGGGTCCGATTTCCACACTGACCGCAGCGTTGGTGAAATGTGCTGCGCCGGCCAAGGACCCATACTGCTCGACAACACGAAGAGATGCACCCTCTTCCACGGCAATGTGTACGCGCGGCTGGACGAGCAGCGGCGCCTCGGTTGCGGAACTCAGAAACAAAATATGCACGATACGTTCAGAGGCGACAGAGCGCCGCAGATGTATGTAGGCTCCATCCACGAGGAATGCCGCGTTGAGCGCCGGAAAGGCCTGCGTACCCTCCGAGATATCCGCATGCATGCCACCCGGCAGGGCGGGATCTGGCCTTGTCATCTCCGCAAGCGACCGCACGGTCAGTCCATCGGGAAGGGACTCCATCGTGGAAAGCGCAGGGGCATAGATGCCGTCGAGAAACACCATGGTTATGGCGTCATGCAGGCCCTCGAAGAAATGCTGCAGAGCACTACGTTGCGGCAACGCAGCATGTACGAGGGCGGCGGGGACAAAATCCGTGGCGAAAAGAGGACCGATGTTCGTGAATCTCCAATCCTCCTGCTTGAGCGTCGGGAAGCCGAGGCGCTCAACAGTGCCGATAGCCTCGCGTCGCAGACCGTGAAGCGGGGTAGCTGATTCGCCGTTGAGCGTGCGCTCGAAGCGGTCGAAGTGTTCGCGGAAGCGTTGAATTGCCTGTTCGTTATTCATTGTCCTTGTTCCGTTACGCGGGTTGCGCGGCAGGTTCCGCCATCAGTTCACGAGCCCAGTCGTACCCCTCTTCCTCGAGATGCAGCGCCAGGTCCTTGTCGCCCGATTTCACGATGCGTCCATCCACAAGCACATGCACCACGTCGGGGACGATATAATCGAGAAGACGCTGATAATGCGTCACGACGATGGCGGCATTGTCCGGCCTGCGCAGTTTGTTTACGCCGCCGGCAACGATGCGCAGCGCGTCGATGTCGAGGCCCGAATCGGTTTCGTCGAGAATGGCTAACTGAGGATCGAGAACCGCCATCTGCAGAATCTCGTTGCGCTTTTTTTCACCGCCGGAAAAACCCTCATTCACGGGCCGATTGAGCAGTGACGGATTCATTTCCACCAGCTTCATTTTATCCTTGATCAGCGCGAGGAAATCGACGGCATCGAGTTCGGCCTCGCCGCGCGCCTTGCGCACGGCATTCAGGGCAGCCTTGAGAAAATAGGAGTTGCTCACGCCGGGAATTTCGACAGGATACTGAAAGGCGAGAAAAATCCCTTCACGGGCCCGCTCCTCCGGTGCGAGATCGAGCAGGTTTTGACCATTGTAGAGGACTTCGCCCTCTGTGACGGTGTACAGATCGCGGCCCGCCAGCACCCCTGCGAGAGTGCTTTTGCCCGATCCGTTGGGACCCATGATGGCATGTACTTCACCCGCGTGCACGGTAAGATTCAATCCCTTGAGGATCTGCTTCCCTTCGACCGCCGCGTGAAGATTTCTGATTTCGAGCATGAATTACTCCTGTATCCTTTCGTTTTGGTATTATCCGACGCTTCCTTCAAGACTGATGCCCAGCAGTTTCTGGGCTTCCACAGCGAACTCCATGGGCAGTTCGCGGAACACTTCCTTGCAGAAACCATTGACGATCATGTTCACCGCATCTTCGGTGGAAATGCCGCGCTGGTTGCAGTAAAAAATCTGATCTTCTCCGATTTTCGATGTCGTGGCCTCGTGCTCGAGCTGGGCGGAGCTGTTGGCGTTTTCTATGTAGGGAAAGGTGTGCGCGCCGCATCTGTCGCCGAGAAGCATGGAATCGCATTGGGAGAAATTCCGGGCCCCATGCGCATTTTTGGAAATTTTCACCAGACCGCGATAGGTGTTCTGGCTCTCGCCGGCGGAGATGCCCTTGGACACGATGGTGCTGCGCGTGTTCTTGCCCAGGTGAATCATTTTGGTTCCGGTATCCGCCTGCTGACGGTTATTGGTCACCGCCACGGAGTAAAATTCGCCCACGGAATTGTCGCCAGCGAGAATGCAGCTCGGGTATTTCCACGTTATGGCCGAACCGGTCTCCACCTGTGTCCAGGAGATCTTGCTGTTGATGCCGGCGCATTTTCCGCGTTTGGTCACGAAATTATAAATGCCGCCTTTGCCTTCCTTGTCGCCGGGATACCAGTTCTGCACCGTCGAGTACTTGATCTGCGCGTTGTCCAACGCGATCAGTTCCACCACTGCCGCATGAAGCTGGTTCTCGTCGCGTATCGGTGCCGTGCACCCCTCGAGATAGCTCACATACGCACCTTCGTCGGCGATAATGAGAGTGCGCTCGAACTGCCCGGTCTCGCTGCTGTTGATGCGGAAGTAGGTCGAAAGCTCCATCGGGCAGCGCACACCCTTCGGGATGTAGACAAAGCTGCCGTCGCTGAATACGGCGGTGTTCAGGGCAGAAAAGTAATTATCGGCGGCGGGGACAACCGAACCCAGATACTTCTCGACCAGCTCGGGATGCTCGCGCACCGCTTCGGAAAAGGAACAGAAAATTATTCCCATTTCCTTCAGCTTGTCTTTGAAGGTTGTCGCCACTGACACGCTGTCGAACACAGCATCAACCGCAACGCCGGCCAGCATTTCCTGCTCGTGCAGCGGAATACCCAGCTTGGCGTAGGTGGCCAGCAACTCGGGATCGACCTCGTCGAGACTCTTCGGAGCGTCCTTCACTTTCGGAGCAGAATAATAGGAGATATCCTGGTAGTCGATGGGCTCGTAATGCACATTGGGCCAGCGGGGTTCCTCCATCGTCTGCCAGAGACGGAAGGCCTTCAGCCGTCGTTCGAGCATCCACTCCGGCTCCTGCTTTTTCTGTGAGATCAGGCGAATAACGTCTTCGCTCAATCCCTTGGGAATGGTATCGGATTCGATTTCGGTGACGAAGCCGTGCTTGTATTCACCGCTGGTCAATTCCTGAAGTTCTTGTGTTTCGGTGCTCATTCTTGTGTCCTTGGTGCTGCGTGTCCTCGTTCGCACAATCTGTACTAAATTGTCAAGATTGTCTATCCAAAACAAGACCAAAACGCAAAAAAATTCCCAGTGGCGGCATTCTGCCGAAAATTGTGGTGAAAAGCGCATTCAGACAGGATGGAAAAATCCCCAAAATCTCTATCTTGAACGATGCCACTGATTGTATGTTCAACAGATTGTCCAACCTATGCGTAACTCCATCCGCTTCTCCCTGATACTGGTGCTCATCGCCGTGCTGGTTTCCGGCGTGTCCGCGCAGAACGACGTTCTCACCACACGCAACATTTTCGATATCCGGCAGGTGCTGGAAACCGCCGTATCTCCCGACGGCCGCCATATCGCCTACACGGTGTTCGCGCCGCGTCCTTTCACCGATCCGGCAGGGCCCGATTACCGCGATCTCGTGCTTTTCGACACGCAGAGCGGACAATCGCGCACTTTCCTTTCCGCAAAGCGGGCGGTCTACTCCCTCGGATGGACAACCGATGGTTCACAGGTGACCTTCCTCGGCGTGCTCGATAACAACGGTGGTGCGCAGCTGTATGCGATGTCCCTCAGCGGCGGCGAAGCGCGTGCGCTCACCACCAGCGCTACCGGGGTATCCGACTATTCGTTCTCGCCCGACGGAAAGAGGCTCGCGTTCCTCGCCACGGATCCGCAGCCTGCGGCCCTGGCCGATGCGCGGAAAAAGGGCTTCGATGCGCAGGTGTACGAGGAACTCAACGCCGAACGTGGTGTCCACATTCTGGACCTCGCCACCAACACCAGCAAAAAGCTGACCAGTGGGGTCTCGGTGTTTGACATCGAGTGGAGCCCAGACGGCAGCCGCATCGCGGCGGCTGTGGCGAACGAAAATACGGTGGACATGTCCTATATGTTCAAGCGCATCCATCTCATCGATCCCGCGAGCGGCGCAATGACCCTGCTGGTCGAAAATCCCGGAAAACTCGGCAAATTGGCCTGGAGCCCCGACGGATCGAAACTGGCCTTCATTTCAGCAGTAGAGGTCTGGGACTCCAAGGAGCAGAGTATTTTCATTGCGGACAGGAACAGCCCCAAACCATTCAAGGAACTGCGCAATTACTCCGCCGGCTTCGAGGGTTCGGTGATAGATATCGCCTGGAAAGACAACACTGCGTTGCTCTTCGCTTCGGAAGAAGGGGTGGACATCACACTGCGCGAACTCTCCGTCGAGAGCGGCGGCAATACACTGCTCATCGCAGGCGGCACGGTAGCCTTCGGCGCTTTCTCCGCGGAGAAAGGCGTGCTATCCTTCGCCGCTTCCACACCGGCACATCCGCGTGAGCTCTTCACCTGGCGGGACGGCACGCTCACCCGTCATACCACGTCGAATCCCTGGCTCGCAAACATCCGCCTCGCCCGCCAGGAGCGCTTTGTGTACAAGGCAAAGGACGGTCTCGAAATCACCTCCGTGCTGATCTATCCCCTGGATTACACACCCGGAAAAACCTATCCCCTCATCGTGGACATACACGGCGGTCCCGAAGCGGCGTATCAAAACGACTGGGTGACGGGTTACGGCAACTGGGGACAGGTAGCCGCGGCCAAGGGCTATGTGGTGTTCATGCCGAATTACCGCAGCAGCACAGGTCGCGGCGTGGCCTATGCGAAAATGGGTCTCGGCGACCTCGCGGGCAAAGAATTCACGGATGTGCTGGACGGCATTGACGAGCTGGTGAAGATGAAGCTCGTGGATCCGAAGCGCGTGGGCATCGGCGGTGGCTCCTACGGTGGCTACTTCTCCGCCTGGGCGGCCACGCGGCACAGTAAGCGTTTCGCCGCGTCGGTGGTCTTTGTCGGCGTGTCCAATCAGATATCCAAGCGCAACACCACGGACATTCCCTGGGAGGATTATCACGTGCACTGGGGCATATGGACACATGAGAATTTCGAGAAGGTGTACGACCGCAGCCCCGTGAAATGGGCCAACGGCAGCGTCACGCCCACGCTCATTCTGCACGGCACCGAGGATCCCCGCGTGCATCCCAGCCAGAGTCTGGAACTGTACCGCTCGCTAAAGCTGCACGGCAAGGCGCCTGTTCGCCTCGTCTGGTATCTGGGCGAAGGACACGGAAATCGCCGGAACACCAGCCGCCTGGACTATCTCGTACGCACTATGGACTGGTTCGACACCTATCTGCAGCGCGGCGGCGGCGACATGCCACCCGCCATCCCCGCAATGCCGCTGGAGAAATAGCGGAGGAGTTAAACGTTAAACGTTAAACGAGGGGAGAGTTGGTCGGTAATACATCGTTTAACGTTTAACGTTTAACGCATCTCACATCCGCGCCATGTCCTCGTGGTATCTCCTGAACACCAGCAGGACGCCGGAGGCGAGATGTACGGTAAATCGTTCGCCCAGCGCCTCGTTGCAGGTCCCTTCGGCAATTCCCGCTTCAAGCACTCCGCCGTCCAGGGCATAGCGCAGACCATCGTAGCGCACTCCTTCGCAGCGCCCGAGCGGCACGATGCTGACGCGGTCTCCGGGTGACGCACGGAACTCCGCACTCTGCGTGATGACGTCGATGCGGCAATGCGGATCGAACAGCACCATGCGCATGCGGGAGCTGTGCCGAAGCAGGATGGAGAAATTCCCGAGCGTGTGATCGAGCAACCCCCCGGTTACCCCGGCTACCGCGATGGAGGAATGGCCGGTCTCATGCAGATACAGCAGGGCCTTCTCGAAATCCGTATCGCTCTGCCTGCTCAAGTATCGTAATTCTACTTCGCGCTGCTCATAGTACTCCCGCGTCTCTCGTGTGATGCTGTCGAAGTCGCCAATGATGAGCTGCGGCTGAATGCCCGTTCTGCGGGCCACGTTCGCGCCTCCGTCCGCGCAGACGATATGCGATGCCCTCGCGGCCAGTTCGCGCAGTGTCGCAGCTTGCGGCTGCTCTCCATTGCAGATCAGCAAGGCGTATGGTGTATCCATGGGTGCTCCGTGTCCCGATATTCTACGGCTGTGTGAGACGGCGGACAGTGCGAGCTGCACCGTCCGCCACCATCCTGATTATAATTCAAAAGCCAGATCGATGAAGTAATTGCGTTCGGCGCCGACGAAGAACTGATCGCCTTCGCCGCTCTGCGCGTACAGGGCGTCGAACACATTGTTCACTGCAAGCCGCAGCTCGACCGCCTTCCACCACGGCAATGCCGTGCTGCGATAGCCGACTGCAAGATTGAACACATTCCACGCGTCGACGCTGTTGTCCTCGTTTTGTTCGTTGTCTGTGTACTGTTTGCCGACGTACTTCCACAGCGCCACGACGGACAGGCCGCGGTCGCGCCAGGTGAGCTTTGCGTTGGCAAGCTGCTCGGGGAAGCCGGCAATGTGGTTGCCGTCGAGTTTGCGTTCGAGCACGCCGCCGCTGCCGTCATCCTCGAACACGGAGTAGCGGCTGAGGCGGCTGCGACTGAACAATCCGTTGACGTCCAACGTGAGCGTGCGCAGCAAGCGCAGCTGCGCCGACAGCTCGAGACCGAGATGCAGCGTCTTCTCCGCGTTGCCGGTAATGGGCTGCCCGAAGCGGTCCAATTGTCCGCTCTTTACTATCTCGTCGCTGAAATCCATCACATAGGTATTGACGAGCACGCGCACGCCATCCGCAATGTATCCCGCGCCGAATTCGGAATTGAGAAGCTGTTCCGGCTTCACCACCGGCGACGTGAAATCGTAGCTTCCGTCGGGCCGCTGCGCGAATTGCGGAGTTTCGCCTCCGCTGGATTCCGCGGCGTCGTACAGATTCTTCAACCGCGGCTCCCGGCTGGTAAGCGATACGCTGCCGTAGAGATTCCACCGCTCGTCGATGTTATAGTTGATGCCCAGACGCGGATTGAGGAAGTGGTAGTCGCTGGAAAAATCCGTACCGACATACATTTCGTCGAACAGGCGGTAGCGATTGAATACATACTGCACGCTGCCCTGCACGTTGACGCGCTCGCTCAGTTGAAGCTGCTCCTGCGCGAATACGGCGGCCACATCCTTCCCGCCCTTGTATTCATAGTAATGCCGCGACGGATCGAGTTCCTCCGGCAAGCCCGCGGCGCTCTGTATGCGGCCCCAATGCACGGAGCGGTGCCGGCGCAGCTCGAAACCAGCAGTGAAGGCCCCTCCGCCATGCTTCAGCGTGAGGCGCGGCAGCCAGCCGAATTGCCGGTTATCCACATAGGCGCGAATGATGGGATTGCCCGGGTCCGGCGCGTTCGGAAAACCGAATTCCGGCGTGAGGCGGTAATACGCGGCGTCGGTCCAACCCGTCCCGTCGTAATCAAAATATCCTTGCCCCACGACATAGAACAGCGCGCTGTTGAAGGTCAGCACGTCCGATGCGCGCCACTCGTTAAGCAACTCGTAATGCGGTTGGCTGAACTGCTCGTGCTCCTGTTTGCGCCTGTCCTGCGTATAGGTGTACGCACCGTTCTCGGCTTCCCAGTAATTGTAGTTTTTCCTGCGCGCGTCCCGATCCTTGATCGCGAATTTCGGCAAGCCCGTGTACACCAAGCCGTCTTCCAGCGGACCGCCGTACACGTTGACCCGCGTTGTGACGTCCGTATCGTAGCGCGTCGCGGCAAGATAGTAGGAACTGGCTTTGACCCAGGAATGATCGCGATAACCGTCCGTGCTCATGCGCGAGAGACGCGCGTACAGCGTGTAGGTGTCGTCCACCAATCCCGATCCCGCGGCAATCGCGTAGCGCTGCGTATTGTAGCTGCCTCCGCCGGTACTCAGCGTAACGCCCTTTCTGTCCGCAAAATCCCCCGTCACGATGTTGATGGAGCCACCGATGGCCGGAGGTCCGTAGAACGCGCTGCCGGCACCGCGCTGTATCTGAATGTCCTCGGTATTCCCGAGCATGTCCACAAGGTTGATCCAGTACACGTTGTGGTCTTCCGGATCGTTCTGCGGCACGCCGTTGACCATGACGGCAAGCCGGCGTTGGTCGAAGCCGCGGATACGGAGATAATTGTAGCCGATGCCGCTGCCGCCTTCGGAGTAATAGGTCACGGACGGAAGGTCCGAAAGAAGCACCGGGACGTCCTGCACGAAGTACTCGCGTTCCAGCGTCTCCCGACCGATGTTGGAGAAGGTCACCGGCGAAAAGCGCTCCGTCGCGCGCGAAGCGGAGATCTCGATGAGCGGTCCCTGCGTGGGGGACGGCTGCAGGTCTATGGCGAGCGTCAGAGTTTCGTTGCCGAGCGACACCGTGCGCACATCGCTGCGATAGCCGACATGACTGACGCGCAGCGTGTACTCGCCCGGCTGAAGTTGCGGAAGAGAGAAGCGGCCTGTTTCGTCCGTGGCCACGCCGCGGTTGCCCGGCTGGAGCAGCACGTTGGCGGAGGGGAGCGGCGCACCGGTGCGCGCGTCGCTCACGCGGCCGGTGATGGACTGAGCGAAAAGCGGGCCCTGCAGAAGCGTGTGTACTGCGAGGGCGAGTAACCAGAATGTTCTCATGGCATGGTTCCTGAGTTGTTTTCCGGGACTCGACCCTGACGTTGGATGGGTGAGGGAGAGGGAATGAAAAAACCGTTGACCCTGCGGTTAGCAGAACAACGGTGTAGAGAGGCTTCCTTCCCTACGCCGGCATTATCCGGGTCAGGTTCGACGGGTGTATTCTCAGCTGCCGGTATCTCCGGCAGCACCCCGAGTGAATGAAATAATGTAGCACGGATTTTTTCTTTGAGCAAGGAAAAACAAAAAAACCGCCCCACGATTGTGAGGCGATTTCGAAACCGTGTTCAAGGAGAGGGTGAGAGCGGAATTACCATTCCCTCGTCACTCACAGCCATGTGGTCCGGTACAACGTTATTGCATCCCGCATAGGTCGCCCGGCGCGCATCACCGCAACAGCGTCATCTTTCGTGTCAGGCTTTGTCCGAGCGCACTGAGGCGGTAATAGTACACGCCGCTGGGGAGATTGCGCGCGTCGAAGGTGACGCGATGGCGACCCGCCGCCGTGTGCTGCTGTACCAGGGTCGCCACCTTGCGACCGAGGTGATCATGGACCAGCAGTTCGACGTGCGCGTCGCTTTCTATACCGTAGCTTATGCTGGTCGTCGGATTGAAAGGATTCGGCGCATTCTGTTCAAGCGTCAGCCCCGTCGGTCTCGGCGCGTCGTGCGCCATCGCTTTTTGTTGCTGCAGCGTATCGAGACTGGTGATAACCTGTACCTCCCACCCATCCGCAGACGTTGTATCCGCAAGCTCTATGCACATGTACACCGTCGAACCGCCGATGTTGCTCAGGTCATGTCTGTCGAGTACATACAGCGCCGTATCGCCCTGATATCCATACATGTCGATGCTGTTCTCGAGCAACACTTGATGGCTGCTGGCGTCCCTGAAGCGCACGAGCACGACCATGCTGCTGTCCAGATCGGCCGGATACTCGGCATAGAGCTCGTTGCCGTATTCAACGGCGCCTCCGGTCGGGACGGTGAAGGGCGCAGTACGCATGCACCGGCCTATGTCGCTCCACCACCGGAGATCCAGCGAGTCACCCTCGAGGTCCCATTCAATCTCGGTGTAATTCTCGCCGGCGGCAATCACATGCGGCTTCACGATGCCGAACATGGCGTAGGAGGAGTCGTTTTTGCGCACCACTAGCTCGCGCAGCGGATCGCTGACGAGTATCGATGTTGACTTTCGCAGACCTGTGGTTGTGGTGTTGACGTGGTATTGCAGAGCCTCGCGCAACACCGGCGATCCGGGATCGGCGGGTGATGGATACCCCCAAGAGGTACTGAAGATCTCCAACGGTTTGTACAACTCGGAAATCGCAGGATAGTACCCCATGGCTTGGGCATTCGCTGCAACAGTTGCAGGCATATTGTGAGGGAATCTCGCGTATGCGATCTCGTGCGCCACTGAAGTCAGCGGTAGTACTACCTCTCTGAGATTCATGGCCACAAGAAAATCCATCGAACCGTTGAACATCGAAAAATTCAACACCGGTTCCGGTTTTACGGCTTGCGTTGACGGCAGATTGGTGACCTGAGTCACACGGGTTCCGGCCGCGCTGAACCTCGTCACTGCCACGCGGTTACCGGTCGGTATCGGTAGAGTAGGATCGGGAGTGACGATCGGCCACAAGGAAGTGACTGGCATGAACGTGCGGCCCATCATGGACAGACCCAACGGAGATATTTGCGCAGGATTCGGGAAAGTACCCCGATTTACCATCTCGTAGGCGATCGCGGCTACAGTATTCCCCCCGAAACATTGACTGGTGACGGACGGCCCGGCGGTGTTGGCGATATTGATGCTGTTTGCCGGAACGTTGGCTGCATCGGGATTCACCACGACGGTGCTTCCTGGCGTTTGGTCGTCTATCGTGAGCATCTTGTAACGCATGCGTCCGGTTATGCCTTCTCTCCATGCCACAACAAACTGTTTCGCATTGTTGCAGGCATACAAATGGCTTATGGAAGGATACTCCGGCTGATGCTGATCCGGCCTGAAGTCCCAGAGACCGTCCTCCAGAAGAACATCGCTGAATAACACGTTCGCAGTGCCTTGACTGGTTTGATGACCGGCGTACAGGGGAAAGCTGGCATTATAGACCGAGTAACGCATTTGCTTGTTCCCCTCGTACACGAGCACACAGTATCTGCTCTCGCTATAGCTTGCCGCCGCGACGACGGGGTGCGTGTTGGGTGGATCCGCCACAGCGATACTGTCGAGCGTATACCAGGCATCGGGTCGCTCCGAGAGTAGCTTGCTTTTCAGCACAACAGCCCCCGCCGAGTTATCGACATAGGAAATGTATATCATCGTCGGAGCTGCGAGCGAGCCCGGATCGTGCTCGTTTTTGACGGCAATACACGGATTTGATGCGTTGTGATGGAAGTCGCTGATCAGCACCTCCGGTTGCCACGTGTCGCCCGCGTCTTCCGTCCAGGTGTACCACACGCGCCCGCCGCTGACGTACACGGCATGGTACCAGGTGGAGTCCCAGGTCCAGCGCATGGCCGCAATTTTTCGCTGACTGTTGCCGCGGGTAGGCGGGATCTCTTGCGTTGCGCGCATGTGTGCTTTGTAGAACGCAAAGATCTGAGCATCCGGATTCTCGAACTTCAAGTCCACCCCGAGTGAGGCGGTGCGCTGCCATTGCCTGGTTTGAGACAATTCGTAGACATTCGGCTCGCTGCTGAACGACACCACCGCATCATCCGCATCGCGCGCATAGACTCTGACCAGCGACCAGTCGCCCTGCGCGAGCGGCGGCGTCACCGTCGAGCCGCGGTCCCACGAAAGAAATGTCGGAAACTCCGCGGAGTAGAACGGACGGCCTGATGTTACCGGTTGATCCAAAAACACCGCCGCGTCCGATGGATCCGGATAATTCGCGTTACCCGTCGGGATGTAGGGCGAGGGAAAGTCGTTCGGCTCGCCGGTCTGATCGCCGTTGCCATCCACAAACCAGGGGTCACGAAAGCGCACCGTGCCGTCGTCGGCGAATTCCTCGAAGTTGTTGAAAATTTGAACGGAGGCGGGAGACTTGAAGTGTGCTCGTTTCGGCAATGGATTTTGTGGATTCCCAGTATTGAAGAGATGCTTTAGCTTATACTCTCCAATATTCCCATCCCAATTGTGATGCTTGTACAGGATGTCGGGGTGAATTCTGTCGGAGTGAAGTTGCACTTGGTAGTTGGTATTGGCATCCAATGTGGTGGAGATGGGAGGCAGTGTCGGGCCAAAGCCCCCAAAGGCGCTAACTTAAGGAAAAATGGGAACCAGATCATTTGCTAGTACTCGCGCTTGCTGCATGCCTCTGCGGCGTGGCGCGTTGAAGAAATGTCGGAAGAGCGATTCGGCGTCCCGACACCAGTCCTGCGCCGAGACCCTCCCGAGAATACAAAAACGAATTCCATCAATCAAAGCTCGTTGAATACGCCAAATCGATGGATTACGTTCTGACAAGTCGATGCCCCCAGGGGGAAAAAGAGAGGAATTCCTCCGTCAAATCTTCCAGAATTAAAGCGGCCAGGAATTTCGCATAGAGGTAGCTGTGCGTAAGGGGAGGATCCTTTGTCGGGACCTCGCCAAGATTCAGGAGGCTTTTCAGACGCTTGAACGCCAACTCGATTTGCCATCGGAACCGATAGAGTTCGAGCCCATCGAGCGCGCTCAACTCGTCGGCGGGGACGGACGTCAGCACCATAATGTACCTCGCCGCTTCAAGTGTTCGAGGGTCAATGGTTCTGCTCTTTCTCGATCGTTCGCGCAGGACCCGTTCACGCGCAGCCTTCGCGGCGGCTTCCGATTTCCGAATGACCAGCAATCGCGCGGGGATTGCCGGGATGTTGTCTTTCGGTACCGCCTGCGTGCGGACAGCAAACTCCGTCGGTGTCGCGTCACTGATACTGCGGAGCGCTCTGAGGATGTCGAACGCGTCTCCCGCAATATCACATAACGGCACATTCTGCCAATTCAGTCGAATAAGAAAATCAGCCTTGGCGGAGATCACGGCATGGAACCCCGCGCGATGTGCATAGCCACAATCACCGACAACGAGATCATGAGGGCAAAAGTGAAAGCGCTTGAGGCTTTCGCCGCCATGGACATCGGTCACTTCCACTGAATCAATCTTCAAATCCATCAGATTGAAGCCAAGGTGGACGCGCCAATCTGTTCCCATCGAACCCGGTCGATTGATAGTGGTTGCATCCACCAGACGTAGATGTCGTGCGGCATGGGCTAGCTGGGGTGGCGGCGCTCGTTCTGTTAACTTAAGAGCGAGTAAATGTCCGAGCCAGTCCGAGGCGAGACGCAGACGCTTCATCAAGGCGACATCAGATATATGAGCAATGTCGATGACCTCGGCCCATGCGGCTGTTTGTCGGAGCGACATCTCGCAGAACCCATAGGCAAACGCTAGCCGTAGTAGGGTTGAAGCCTTATCAATAAGCCTTTTCCGGGTAATCGCCCCAAATTCCTTTGCCGTCCGCTCCAGCACATCATCAGGGGGAAAGAAGGAAAGAAGATGGGCCCACTCGTATTCAAGTTGACTCTTGGCATCCATGCGGTAAAGGTACAAAACCGCACGGAAAAAGTCAAGCTCTTAAGTTAGCGCCTATGGCCAAAGCCCCCCCCGTCAGGGAGTACTCGGGTTCGGCGATATCTTCGCCATTGATTTGCTCCTGTCCATCGGCGACAGTTTTGAACGTCGTCTGCACCTGCGCGGAGAGGCCTCCGGCGAGCAGGACGAGGAGCAGTGCGGTGATAATGACAGATCTCATGGAGACCTCCTTTCTTGATGATAGAAATGTTGACGGCTACTGTGCCGCCTTGGTGCCACGAATGAAAATGGCGGTACTGTTGCTGTTTCAACTAAAAACACGCCGTTTCGTGAAACCGCGATGTCATAAATGACAAGGCCGTTGGGGAATCGCCGTGATATTTCCTCGTAGAAATACAGATTTCTGCCATTGTAGTGCAGGACAGTCGCATAATGCCCCGCATAGAAGACATCATTGTCCGCGCGTCCATTTGCGCAGATTGGCAAGCCAACGATGCGATCCGGCGTAGGCGGCGGAATATGCAGAGTATCCCATACGGCGGGATTCACCAGCGATTGCATGTAGATGAAATCCGGGCATACCGCATGCAGGCGCTCCTCGCTCGCCCAGATAGCGGTGGCATAGGTGATCGGATGGGCGCGACCGGTTTCACGGTATATTGGGGTGATCATCCCATCCCGCAAGTGATGGAAAATTCCTCCGGTCGAGTCATAATCCCAGCCGCCGATGTAGAATTCATTCGGCCCGGCCTGCGCAAACGACTTTATCGTCTTGGCCGTGCCCGTGGGGATGGGCTCGAAGCGTTCATGCTTTGGACCGATGAAGCGGAGCAGATTTCCTCGCCCCCCGAACATGTAGACATGACCATCGGTGCCGGATTTTATTTTGCCAGTGCCAATGTACAGGCCATTGAGCTCGCGGTGGAAGCGTAATGTTGCCGAGTCGCCTCGCAGTTTCGTACTCGCGATTGGGCCCCAAAATGTGACGTTTCCGTCCTCGACAGTAACTCCGTCGAGGGCGCTGTAGGTCGTGCGGCCATATTCGTCCAGTTCGACGGCATACGGTTTGATCTCGTTCGGAGTGATGTGAAATGCATTCGCCCTTCGCTTCATCCGCCCGCTCGACAGGCCGGGTATCTCATATCCGAGTTCCACATCGCCCACAGCCCAGACACTGGTGTCGGATTCCGCGGCTACGGCCACGAGCGTGGAGCCGAACTTGCCGAGCACGAAAAACTCCCAGGTGTAGTGTAAATTCTCACGCTATTTGCAAAGCGTTTTCACGCTATTTGCAAATTTCAACCCTGTAGCAGGTACTGTAGCTTCGGAATGAGTTCAAAAAGCGTCCCATCGTGACCAGGCAACTGCACCGCATCCCACGCTTTTGCTATCATCCAACCCGCCTCATCGAGTCTGAGTGCTTTGTGTTTGTCCTCGGTCTGACGCCGAGTGAATAGTGGCCGAACCTTATCGCGCTTCATCCAATACGTGTCCCGCCCAATGCGCTTCACGAAGTCGAAGTAACAAGGCACGAACTGGTAAAACGGGTGCACCCGTGTCATCCATTCGATTACCGCCTCCCAAGTCATACAATTTTGCCTTATCTGCTCATCTTCCAAGGCTAGGGCGGAGCGACTCTCTGCGTCCGCACGCCACTTCTTGTTCCACATGGCCTGATAACTTGATTTGACCTTCATGAGGAAGCCGATCGCCCGTTGCGCCTCGGTATAGGTGTAATCTTCGTACCTGATCCTAAGCGTGGCAGTTACGTGCCTGCTATACGTCATTCCATGAATGTTCGCTTCAGTCCACTCGGAATATTTTTCGCCGAGCTTGATCCAGATGGAAAGGATGGTGTCGCTTATGCTCGACAGGGTAGCAAGCTGCTTTTCAGATGGGGAAGACATGTCTCGCTTACAGATTTTCGATTTGCACATACCATGACGACGATGTGTTGACCGGGGTAACGTAGTATACCCGGAGGCGGAAAAAATGCGCCGTTGTTCCGCTGTTCGACTGTTGCATGAGTGCATTGGCCCAGTAAATCGGCGCATATCCATCCGCTCTCACATTCGAATTCGGCGCGGCTATGGTCGTTAAAGTTGATGGACCGGCCGGAGACCCACCGCTGCGCGTCGTTCCAGATGCAGTAGCCATCAGATTAGGTCGCCAGATTACTTGCCAGTTCGCCGTTGCGTCCGAAATGTATGGCGGGCTCGACGTGCTTGTTCGGACGGACGTTCCGTTCGCCTCCCACATCAGGATTGCTACATCATTTAGCGAATCGGAGCGGATGTCAAAATCCAGATGGCCGGTCGTCACGTTGTTTCGCACCTGGAACCAGACGACTTCCCATTCTTTCCATCCTATCCGGTTTTTCGTCACGAGCGAATCGCCTCCCGCCGAAGGGTTCATCGACTTTTGTGGCTTCATTTCACGGAAGTACCAATAGTATGCGCTATCGGATGCGACGTAATTCGTTGAATCCATTACGACGGTAATACCGCCGCCGCCGCCGCCGGTTTCGTCATCGGCAAAAATTAAGGCGTCCGCGCTTGGGTTCACCTTCACGACCTTGCCCGCGTTGCCGGTATATGACGACGGCGTATCCGTCAGGCCGAGAAACGTGCTCGATGATGCAGTCCAAATCATGACGGAATCCTTTATCCAATCCCAATCCAGCGAGAAAAGGTAGGATATTGTGTCTTGCGAAGGGCCATTGTATTGATGACCAACGATAACACCACCCAGCCCTACGAGCCAAACGTAATCGGCCGTTCTGTCGAGCGGAGTCCCGAGATAATTCGAGTATCCGATAATTTGACGCGTGGCCGCGCCGGCGTCGATGAATTCGAGTCCGTCTTCCGTCGCTTTGACGGCGACAAGTTTGCCGGATTGCCCAACATAGCTATCGGGCGTGTCGCGTAGCTGCAGGAATGTTGAATCGGTACAAGGTGGAGTAACGGGCTCGCCTTCGTAAATCGCGGGAAAATGGATATGGCTTGCGGCTGTGTCGCCTTCCATTACGAAGGTGACCGTTCGCGAGGGTACGCTCGTGCTATAGGCATATACACGCGCCAATATTCGATCACCGGTGTTCATCACCTGTTGTCCGCCGTAATAGGTCATTTCGTGACGAGCCAGCGAGGTAGTGAGCGTGGGTGTCGACAACGTAAATAGGCTGGTCTCTGTCCCGTTCGACGTCCTGTGAAGGACTTCCGTCCAGATATAACTCCCGCCAGCGGCGTTGTCGACGTAGCCGTATATGTGTACGATCCATTTGCCCGCAGGAATGAAAATCGGGCTCGTTACGGAATCGGTTGCGAATTGATGAAATAATGTCGGAGGCCCGGAGCTGACCGCCAGATTATGAACGTGCTCCGGATGGTCGGCGGGCACGGGACGTAAATAATTGTACCCGGCAAGATCCGACGTGTCCTCGTGAAAGAAATACGTCGCCGATAATGGTTTGCCGATGATGTCATCCCAGTGTACCGGCTTCGTCAGAAACTGAATGGTGTCCGGCGCGAAAGCGCGGACGTAACTTGTGTCATACTTGACGGGATAGCCGGCAATGGAGATCGTATCGATCCTCATAGCCCACATCTGGCGCCCGCGGCTGTAGCGAAACATGATTGTGCTGTCGGCTGGCGCGACGAGGGCAATACTCCCATTCGTGAGTGTGCCGGAACCGACGAATATGGTGTCGGCCGTGCCTCGGCATGTATCCGCGATCCGGAGATGGAAGGCGCTGTCCGCGGCATTTCCCAGCCTGGTAATGCGGAGGCAATCATCGAAGTAATACCGGGCGCGGGGGCGTCCGGCGAGATCGTCCCGCACGAGTTTGAGGCTGTCGGAAATTCGCCTGGTCACAGAGTCGATGCGTACGTGCAACTTGGTGTTGGCCGGCGTGAACTCGAAGTAGAGCCACGACCCCGGAGCGACCTGTGCGGCGAGGTCAGAGGGTGACACGAACGATGCCAGACTCAGGCTGATGAAAAACGATAGCAACGTAATAGTACGGGTTGTCGGGGTCGGTTGTCTCGTGGCCATAGTGGATGCTCGCTATTCGTTCGGGAGGCAATTGGTAATGGTCTGTGTTGTAGATGGTAACCTGCACCCAGCGATGAGGTCCTGGATGTATTACGAGCATGCTTTCGGCATCCTCGAAATCGATGATAACGGCCTGCGCAACTTGCTGGACGATGGTCACGTTTTCGACCACGGACGTTTGCGAACCGCCCTGCAGCAGATTACGGATTTGCGCCTTGCTGAGCGTGTGGAAATCCCTGTTGAACATTACTCCTCCGGTTCCGGCGGAATCTCTCGAAACACGCTCATAAGCGAAGCGCTCTCGCCTTCGAACAGCACGTGAAAGGCGCTCTCGTAACCGCGCCCTTGAGGGGTGAGCGCGAAGCGCATGCCGGCGCACTCGATAACCTGTACACCATCCAGACGCCAGAGCCGGACGGTAACTCCCGTTACCTGTAGCTGCGGGAGAACTTCCTCGGAGTATATGTCATTGAGCGTGTCGATGTCCGCCTGGTAAAACAACAGTGTCAGACGTTGCTTGTAATAATGCACGTCCACAACGCCGTCGAGGCCGCGGTCCTGCACCGCTTCCTCCACGAAATCGCCGCCACCGGACGGCATGACCTTGGTCCACGTTGGCGTAACGCCTCGGGTCAGCAAAATCTCGACCTTAGACCAACCCGCGCGATCGATCGCGCCAGTAATGTCGTTTCCCAGGATATTCGGCATACAACACCTACTCGAATGGATTTGGCAAGGGAAGTTCTTCCTTGCGGATTTTTATGTGCCCGCTTTCGCTGTCCATTTCAATGCCGGTTACTTTATAGGGCCAGTCCGGGCGCTCGATGTCAGTCGTCAGGCAATACGGAATCCAGTTGCCTACATCTTCGCTCTCACCGTCAGATCCCTCGAGCCGCGACCAGGTATCTTCGATGATTGCCCGGCCAGGTGAAAAGATCTCCTCCGCGTAGAATACGGACAGCACGCCCGACAGGCCGTGAAAGCCGTTCGGGTTGGGCTGGATCGCGAAATAGCTTGCGAGGTTATACGGCGCCCAGAGCTGGCTGGAGGTTTCGTAGAGCGGACGAATGACGTTTTTCCAACGTACCTGATTGACGATCTGCAACTGTTCCGGCGTCACTTCAATCACCATCGTCCCCCACATGATGTTTTCCTTTTGCCAGCCGTTGAGGTCGTTCATGGTCTGGTCATCATTGAGATTGTTGTCGACGGCGTCGCCGCGATGCCCGACCGTGCGCCAATGCACGGTCAGTTTTTTCTCCGGTCCGGCTCCGTGATAGGCATCGAAAATCGGGTATTTCGCTCCCGAGGGCGTGCGCGTGGTCACGACCACTTTGCGACCACCACGTCTGCTGCGTGGTCCCGTCTTTTGCAGCAATACTCCAGTGGGCGCCACCTCCAAATCGTTGTCGCCGTCCACACGCATGTAACACAACACTCGCACCCAGCGGCCGTCTTCGAGGTAGTGCTTGGTGGTCACGACAAATCCGAGCATCTCGGCCAGTTCGGCGAGAAACTCGCCCCAGGAGGAGAACTCCGCTTTCCACTCCGCCGCGAAAAGGTCATACCAGAAGTACAGCGACTCGAAACCCGTTTCGACGTAGCTGTACGGCCATACATAATTTGTAAAAGCGCGGAATTGGATGGGTGAGGTCACCGGGTTGTCTTTATCCGGACCATACTGCGCAAGCGGCAAAGCGGTCGCCTCCTCGCGCTCGGCGAAACAGACCTTAGCCAGTTCCTCGAGATAATACTTGCAGTGGATGAGCTGGGCGTATCCGTCTTTTTTCGGTTGCACGTTCCAGGTCATATTGTTGTACCTGCCCATAACGAGACCCATCATCGCCGGACCGAGATAAACATCGTCATGCGCGAAACGGTGGTAACCTTCCGTATCCATCTTTGACTGGTCATTGAACCGCGCCTTTCCCAATGCTGACAATCCGTCATAAGCCATAATCGTAACCGTCTTGTGCCAAACGCCCCCTACGATGGCTCGGGTGTCCGGGTCCACATCGTCCAGATCTACAACACCCCAGAATCGAGGCACCCATGTTGCCGGAGCATCCGGCGTGCGCGTCCACCACAAGCGCAGCTCCGCCGATACGTTTGCCGGATTCACAAGCGCGGCGATCACCGCATCCATTTTGATTTTTATCTCGACGCGGTCGACGGCCAGAAGCTCGTTTTCGTCGCGAGGCAATATTTTGAACGAAGGCACGGTAAAAAGCGTCACCTGACCCGCGGGCTGCTGTGGGATTTCACCAGTCCACTCATCGATAAAGTGCCGAGGATCGGCATCGTGCGTCCGCCACGAAACATCCAGCCTCCAGTAACGGCCCGCTTGAAATATCGGGTTGAAACGGTACGACTGCTGCGCCATCAGGGACCTCCCAACGTGGAGCGCGACTGCCTGAATTCCTGCAAAAGCACCACCGCGTGCAAATCGCTTCCGCGCTGCACGAACTCCACCGGCTCGGCCCTCACTCCCACGCTGATCGTGTCCTGACGCTGCCGCCTGTCCGCCTCCTCGAGCACCATCAGCGCGCGTGTAAACGTCTGCACGGCAGTCTCCACGATGCGGTCCGCAAAGCTCGAGAAGTCCCGGGCGGGCGCGATAATTTCAGGACCGGATTCTCCTACGATTACACCTCCATGCTCGTAACCGGATATTGCGCCCTTTGCGGCCTGCAAGCCACCCTGGATAACGCCCATGGCGATCCCCGCTGTGATCAGTCCGGCGAGTCCCTTCGTCGCCAGTTCCTCGAGCGCAACAGCCACTTGCGTTATCACGGCTTTGCGTATGATAAATTCCAGCATCTCGGCGAGGATAGACCTGTATATGGCACGCAACGCGTCCCCCGGAGACTTGGCGCCTTTGAGCGCATCGCCGAGGGCCGAACCTACCGATTGCCCGAGAGATCCGCCAAGGGCGCGATACTCGTTGAGAGTTTCCTCTTTCTGTTTCTCATCCAATTTGAGCCCTTCGGCAATGCGCTCCCTGAATCCCTTTTCGTCCACGTCGATCAATCCGCCAAAGCCAGGCAGCATCTGATACAGCGGGTCGGATGCTTTTTTCCGAAGCTCGTCAAGTTGCTCGGAGAGCTGACGCGTCTCAAGCACGGCGGCGGCGAAGTGCGGGCTGCGCGGGTCCACTTTCGACAGGCGCGCTCCCACGTCGCGTAAGCGCTTTTCCAAATCCTCTATCGATCCCGCGACCGCCCGGTTCATGGCGATGAGCCCGATCTCCAACTGCGCCTTCTCTATGTCGCTCCGCGTCTTCGCGATCGAGAGCGCCTTATCCTTGTGCTTGATCTGCTCGCCCAACTGCAACTGCAGGTATTGCACGCGAGTGGCGAGAATATCCTCCTCGCCGGCTTTCGCATACTTGGCGCGGAGTAGCGCCAATTCCTCTTCCCTGCGCAAATTTTCCAGCGCCAGTTGCAGCGCTTCGTTCACCCCGCTACTCTTTTTTCCAGCCCCCGCACTCGTAGTGTCGGTGGCGGGTGGCGGGGCTGCTGCTACGTTTTGCAGAGCCTTCCAGTATTCCACGGTGCTCTTGATTTGTTCGTCTGTGGCGCCCTTTGCCGCCTCCAACCCGCGCACCATGTCCGCCGTTATCTTCACATTGTCCAGGGCGGCGTCGTTTTCGAGGCCCAGCATTTTCACGGCCTGCGCTCGATCCTGCAAGCGCTGCCGCTGCGCCTGATCGGCGAACGCCTCGGCGCCCCGCTGCTCGGTTCGGCGCATCAGCGCTTCGGTGCTCAGCAGCGCCTCGTTGATCTTTTGCAGACCACCGGTAAAGTTTTCGAGCACCCAATTCGCGGCGGGACCGAAGGTTTCCACCACCGCCATCTTCACCGCGTCTACGTTGTTGTTGAGCAGCTTGAGCTGATTGGCCGCGCTCCTGGCATTCACTTCGTAGGCTTTGCCCATTGCGCCGGCGGCATTGTTCATCGCATCAAGATCGGCGGCGGCCATGGCCGCGTTCTCGCCGGTCAGCGCCAGCGCCGCCGAGCCCGCCTCGACGCTGCTGAACACTTGCGTCATGGTTTTGCCCGATGCATCCGCGGCGACCTGTAGTTTTTGGAGTGTGCCCTGCAGCCCGAGTGTTTTGAGAGCCGCGGCGCCGTTTGCAATGCCCGCCTTGGTCATGATCTCTTCGAGTTCCTTGCCGGGCTTGAGAAGCTCAACGATCGCCTGGCGCATCTGCGTCGATGCCTGCGCCGTGGGAATGCCCTGCTTGGTCATCGTCGCGATGCCGGCGCTCACCTGGTCGAATCCAACTCCCGCGCTTGCCGCAACCGGCACCACGTTCGCGATGGCCGCGTTGATTTCCTCGAAGGTTTTTTTCCCATTCTTTACGGCAGTGAACATCTGATCGCTGACCAGGCGCGCCTGATCGGCGTTGAGCCGGTACGCGTTCACCACCGAACTCAGCGCGTTGACGGCCGTCTCGGTGCTCGAGAGCCCCGCGATTCCAGCCTGCGCAGCCGTTTCAACGAAGGCTCCCGCCTTCATCGGATCGACGCCGGCCGAGATCGCCTGATACGTACCCTTCGCTATTTCGGCGGCCGTCTGCGGCAGGCGCGTGCTCATCTCGCGGGAGATCTCCCTGAAGCGCTCGAAGTTCGCCACGCCAAGCGAGCCGATGTTGCGCACCTCGGTATCGAGTTCGATGGCCTTCGCCGCGCCGTCTTTGAGTGCGGCCGTGAGCGCCGCCACGCCCCCAACAGCCGCGCCGATACCACCGAGCTTGAGGAGCGCTCCGCCCGCCAATCCACCGTTGAGGAGCCCCCCGATACCACCGGCGGCGCCGGCGGCTCCCGCCGCGGTGGAGGCGGCGCCGGAAGCCGCGGACTTCGACAGAAGGCTTGACACCCGCCCCTCCAGGCCGCGTATCTCATCCTGCTTTTTTGCGATCGCATCGTTATCGGCGAGGTGCTCGATCTCCGCGTTCAGCTCCCGGATCTTCGCCTTGAGCGAACCGACCGAGCCTTCGGCGAACTTCGCCTGGCGTTCCACCTCCGGCAATCCCGGAGCGCGCACCGGAACGTCGATCGGCTTGCCGCCGGCGCGTTTGATGCGCTCCTCCATCGCCTTGACGTCGTCGGGGCTTACGCGCAATCGCAATGTTACAGTGTCGCTCATCGTGTTTTGATCAGATGTTTGGCGTCTGTGGTAAGGACGGTGCGGGCCATGCGCATGCCGAGGCGTTTCGCGAATTCAACGAAGGCCATATCGCGCAACGCGCGTTCCTCGGCCGCATCGCCCGAGGCCATAAAAAGCAGGAAGTTGTAGGTTTCTCCGTCCGGCAGCACATCGCTCAGTCCGAGGCCGCTTTGCCCCGCTCCAGCAATGATTGTATAGCCGAAAGACGGGAATGCTCGGAGTGCAGCCTGGCCATCGCGCAGCGTTCGAGCCATCGAAAAAAAAAACACGTCATCTCCAGCTCCAGCAGTTCCACCGGCGCGTCTTCGGCTTCGCGTGCCGGATAGCCCAACACGTCCGTCATCAGCCGGAGTTTCTGCTCTATCGTGATCACCGCCTGCCCGGTGCGCTCGAGTGTTTGCAGCGGCTGAGACCCGATGATGCGTTCGACGAGGGCGATGGTGCCGACGGTCATCGGCACGGAGGCCGCCTTGAGTTCGTATTCGTCAAGTGGTATCATGCTCCCTCGCCCTCCCACACGCGGTAAATCGAGATCGGGTTCACGCCCCAGTTGCCGCACGGGTCGGGATCGTATACGCCGCTTTCGCACACCATCCGGATTACGCGCACGTCCGAATCGCGCCCGTCCGCGTAATCGCACTCGACGTGATAATCGATGATCACAGGACTGACCTTGATTGCGCGCAGCACTTTCACATACGCCAAGGGCATGCCCGCCAGCTGGCGTTCCGTGTTCGGCAGGCTGTCGCTCGTTGTTTTTGCGTATGTGATTTGAAGAACATCGGGGAGCTGTTCCCATTTGCGTCCGAGCCAGATGTCGAGGAACCTCGCGATTACCGGGGCGGGGTTCGAGGGCTTTTTCCGTTTCTCTTTCATTCGCGCTCCTTTGATAAAAAGCCCCGGACACGAGTCCGCATCCGGGGCCGTCGCTGCATCGGGGGGTATCAAAACTCCAATTCCACGCTCGGCATATCGGCGGCGAGTTCGCTCGTCGTCGGGAGCGTCACCGCGTTGCCGAATCCACCCTTGTCGTCATCCGCGGCCGCAAGCAACCATCCGAGGTACTCCATGTTGGCAGGGTCCGTTGTGAAGAGGGGATCGGCGTTCGTCGGCAAAGCGGGGAAAGTCGGCGAGGTCTGACCGTGCGGTTCGAAGCGGAACGTGGCGTTGGTCGCGATGATCTGCGCGTAGTCGTGATTGCGCGTGAAGGTGCGCTCGAAATAACCGAAACCGAACTGAACGATCTTCGTTGTCGGCGTGAGCAGGACGGGGTCCACGATGAAGAATCGCTTGCCCTTGGTCCAGCGTCGGATAGAGAAGGTGTACATATCGCTCATCGCGATCACGAGCGCTTTCGTCTCCTGATCCTCGGCGCTGTCGAACTCGGAATCTTTGAGCACGTGGCGTGGACCGTGCACGAGCTGCAGCGTCAGATCCTGCCGCCCGCCCGCGGCGGATTCCGCCACGTTGTCGGATTTGCTCTGCAGGATGGTGAGCGCGTTCCACTCGGCGCCGCTCGCGGCCGCGCTGTAATCGGACTCGCATTCGATGAGCAAAACCGATGGGCCGCCGCCGCGGCGCACGTGCGTCGGGAGCGAGGGGATAACGAGGGTGCTGTCAAACGTGGGCATGGTTCACTCCGAATAAAAATGGAAATTTATGTCGCGGGTGGAGGATTCGAACCTTCCGACCTCCAGGGCATGAGTCTGGCGAGCTACCACTGCTCCAACCCGCAAAAAGAAACTGTTACAGCCGGATAAAGCCCACGACGCGCCAGCCATCGTTGATGCCGCGTCGGTTGATGACCTTGCGCTCGTATTCGCTTTCCTCGCCAGCGGGCGCGGGATGCGAGATAAACACGCCCATCTCCGTCGGACCCACGGTCTCGACAATCGCACTCCAGTGCAGACGCGAGGATCGGTAGCGGAACACAACGATGTCTCCGGGCATCGGCATGTCCACGCACGCGCCCGCCTGCATAGCCTGGCGCAGGAACAGGCCCATGTCGCCGAGATTCGGTTTGATCTCGCGGCCGTTGGACTGGTCGCGCAGCTTCACGCCGGCGCGGTCCAGCGCCTCTTCGATCAGCATGGGTGTGCTGTCGCCCTGGTCGCTTTCTCCAAGGAGCTGATCGGCACCCTGTAAAAGGATGTCGTGAAACGCGGGAGCGGCCTTCGCGCCGTCATCGGCGGTATTGCCGTCGTAACCGGGAGCCGAGCCTTTTCCTTCGCCGTCTCCGTCGGGCATTTTGTTGATATCCGCTTCGTTCAAATCGTCTTGCATGAGTACCTCGCTATGCGCGCTCTTCGATGAGCACGTAGTAAATGATGCTTTGGTTCATCGCGGTCATTTCCGCATACGTGGCTTCCATGAATTCCGTGTACTGCCCGGGCCAGATCGTCTGGCAGCCCTCGCTGCTCACCGACGTGCGCGAGCCCTTGTGTATGTTGATCGCGATACCGGTGTACACATCCGTCATGCCGTCGCGCCAGACTGGCAGGCGCTCGCCCGGCGTGGCCGGTCTGAGAGCCGGATAACCTGGTCCGCGCGAAATTCCGTGCCTGCCGCGCTTGTAGGGATGGATGCCCGGCAGCAGCGTGGCGATGCCGCGCCGGTGCGCTCCGGGGTCCGTGTTGGCATTCGCCGCAAGATGGATGCGCGGCGAAACGAGAAACATTGCGTCGTCGTACAGCTTGCGGTCATTGACGCCCGCCAGTCCCATAGTGTCCAGGTAATACCCGCGCACGCCCAGGAGCACGGCCGCGCCGTGCGCGCCAACGGAGTACCCCGCCTCATGGAGGCGCTGCATGGTGACCGCGCGTTTCTGTTGCGGCCGCGATGGTGGTATGATCTGGAAACGCGCCATGACTAACGGGTCGAGTCGCCGGTTTCCGTGGGGGACTGCGGCCGCTCCACAAGGCGCGGATCGTCGGTGTAGATGATCGGACCTCCCGCGGCGGGCACGTTGAGCACATACTGATTCACGCCGCCCGCAATCTTCCGGATTTGATCCGCGCCGTCGCGCAGCCATGTGGGCAGCGGCATGAGCAGAGCCAGTATCCACGGCGATACGCCGGGACCACCACCAAGCACCTGTACGCACAAATCGGCGAGCCAGATCAGGAGCGGAGCCGCGACATACGGCGCCCACTTCGGAAACCATTTCGGCAGGGACTTGACTATTGTGCCGTCGGACAGCGTCGTTTCAATGATAAGCTGCCGCTTAAGCCAGCCGAGAATCATCGGGGCCAAAAAAGCGATCGCGACCGGGACGAGCTGCGTCCAGTCGCCAATGAGCGCGGGAAGGTCGATCGCGGAAATATCCGGCAACTGCTGCGCCGCGGCTTCGATGGCCGCAAGCACGGCGATCGCGCAAACAACGATGAAAAGAAAAAGACGGGACTTCATTATGAACCTCACTTGATGATGACTGCCAGCACGGCGGCTATCGCCGCGCCGGCGGCTGTGATCCAGCTCCACGTATTGGAGGGACATACGGCTGTTTGCGTCAGTACCGCCTCCGCCACGCGCAACGCCAGCGTCGTATAGCCCCGCTCGATCTCGTGGCTTACGCGCACCTCGAGCGTAATGCTCGAGCTGTCGCCCAGGGCTATGGTTATGGTCGTATCTATGTCGGCCCGGGTTTCGCCCAGCCGCAAAATTTCGAAGTTCAGGCTGTCGCGCTCGATGATCAGGCGGCGCAGCGCTTCACCGTCCAAAGCCATCGCTCCGGGATCGCGCTCTACAGTATCGCGCCGCACTATCACCACGCGAGCGGGCACACGAGCTTCGTTCCACACCGTATCGCGCACGGTGTCGCGCACCGTTACGAACATGGGTTCCGCCGGCGCGCCCGGCTCCGGAGAACCGGAGCCGAGCCACGCCCACAGGGCCGCGAGGATGAGCGTAATCGCCCAGGGAAGGATTTTCTTCAAGCTTTGCATTGCATGCCCTGCATTATGGCGCGGATGATGATCGTGAGTTGGTCGGTACGCACGTAGTCCCTCGCAACGAGCACCTCGAGTGAGGTTACGCGCCCGTGCAATTCGTCGGAGCTACGCTTAAGGTCTTTCAGCAGCCAAACGGCCACTCCGGATAGGGCCGAGGCGAGCAGCGATATTGCGAGAATCGCGTACTCCATACTTAATACGGCTTTCGTATGGCCACGTCCAGCGTCAGCGTATCCGCCTTCTGGAAATTGAGAATGAACTTGCCGCGCTTCGGCACCATGTGCGTTAACCACGGGTGATTGTCCAGCACGCCGGGGGCGCGCGCCCCCTTGCTCACGCGCGTAAAATGCACTGTGCACGTCGAGTCGTAACCCGGGACCACGAGCGTATCCGCCCAGGCAACCGAATCGGACAGTTGCAACTGGAACTTCATCTCGCCGCGATAAAACGCGCGGTCGGGCAGGGTGATGGTGTGCGGATGGAGAGTCTCCGAGCCGTAGGTCGGTTGCGTCTGCGCCGTCGCCTGCCCCGGCATGCCCGCGAGGAGCATGCCGAAGAGGCTCAGGGTAAGGAGTGCGAGAAAGGCTTTCATGGTCTATTTCCTTGATTCTTGGTTTGCGGTTGTCCGGTAATCGCGGGAGCGCCGGGGCCGGGAGCGCCACTCTGGCTCGACCCCGGCGTCCCTGTCTTGGGGGTATTATCAGCTCGCCTGAATTTCGTCGATCACGTAGATCGATTCGTCCGAAAGAATTTCCATGTCGATGTCGAACTCCACCTTCGTGGTCCAGTGCGGGTCGATCAGCCCAAGGTCTTTGACAACCAGACCCACGTTGCTCGCGAAGGCGATATCCTGCTGCTCGCCCGAGCGGCCGACGATGACTTTGGTCGCGTTTGCGCCCGCGCCCGACGTCCACGGCAGCACGCGCGCGCCCGAAGAGCTGTAGCCGGCAATCACGATCGGTACGTTCTCGATGCTCCGCACCTGCGTGCCGAGCTCATTCATGCCGAGTTGCACATAACCCATGCCCAGCGTGGAGAGCCGCGAGCGCACGCCCGAGTCCATGATGATGAACTGCGCGCCGCCCGGAATGTCGCTGACCGCGTACGCGATCTTTTCCACGAGCTTCTTCACCTTGTCGTCGGTGGCGAGCGTGTCGCTCAGCGAGGTGGTGCGTCCGGCGGGCAGCGATGCGAGCATGCCGTCCCAGCGGCGGGTATCCCCAACGGTGGTGTTGTTCACAACCGCATACTGCAGGTTCTGGCCCACGCGGCGCGCCCACTTCTTCATTTCGCGCAAACGCAGCGTGGCGAGCGCCAGCGCCTTGTCTCCGGCATGCCGGCGCACGTGCGCATCGTCCACCTGGATCTTGCCGCCGAAAATCTTCAGAGCAATGTCCGCGTAGTCCGGATCAACGATGTTGTCGGGGAAGGGGGCGTTCAGGTCGCGGTGCTCGCCACCAGTGGCCGTGGAATCCTTGAGGGGTTTGTCGGCGGAGCCCACAATCTGGTAGAACTCCATGTAGTCGAGGAGCGGGCACCACTGCCGGAGCTCCGCGGATATCAGCGAGCGCTGCTGCTGATTTTCCTGGCCGGTTTCGGGCGTGTTGCCCAAGTCGAAGAACTTCATATCTGCCTCGTGAAAAATTGAGTCTCGTTTTCGTTGGGTGGTGGTCAGACCTTGCCGGCCATGCCGTCGATGATTTCCTGCAGCGCCGCGTCCTCCAGCGCTTTGCGTTCGGCGTGCGCATCGTTGGGCGAGTAGCTGCGGCGTTCGCCGCCCTTGCTCTCTTCGCTCCTCGGCTGCACGCCCTGAGTACCCGCGCCCTTGAGGGCGGGGTTGACGGGGAGCTGGCTCGTGGTGTCGATAAACACGTCCAGCGCCTTGCCGTACTTCTCCGCGTTCTCGGGCTTGAGGTATTCGTCGCTCTGCGCCTTCGTGATGCGCCCCTCGGCAACGAGCTTGGCCACGTGATCGACGTACTTCTGCTTCTGCGCGGCGGCTTCCTGGGCGGTGCGCTCGGCCTGTCCCGCCTTCGTCGCGTCCACAACCACCTTCAGCCCGCTTGTCAACTCTCCAACAGTGTTTTTCAGGGATTCGAGGTCCGCGAGCACCTCCGGAGGCAGAGCGGCAACGGCCGCGCCCTCCGCCGGCTTATCGGCGGGTTTCGCCGGCGCGACGGGCTTCGCGAGCGAATCCTCGATACCATCGAGATCCTTCTCGAGGTCTTTGAGTTTCGACTCGTCCGCGTCGGCGGGCAGGAGACCGTGCTTCTTGAAGAGGTTGTAAAGCTGCTTGGCCATTGGGGGTCCTTCGTTGAGTTTTAGCGACCGGAGCCGCGAGGTACATGATGCAAGATCGCCGGGTGGCGAAACGAAATCATGTTGCATGCGCATGCAACATTTTTTTCATCGAGGAGCGAGCGAGATTGCCCTTGAGACCTTGCGCGGAGCGCAAGGTCTCAAGGCCATCCGGGCCGCAATCTCGGAGAACACACGGGGGGCCTCGGAATTTGCTTGGTAACACGTTGATAAGCCCACTCCGGCCCGCTCCGCTCCCGAGAACGACCCGTTGGACCCTAAAAACGATCGCCCCGCAGAAACGCTCTATGACCGCCGGAGGCACCATGCCCTTTACATCCCCGGATTTACTCAAAACCACGCTCGGCGAAAGCGCCGTCGCCTCGTTCGTCGCGGCAAAGCCCGATGTGCTCGAAGCGCTGATCACTACCGCCGATTCCGTCATGACCACCGCGTCCGGCATCGAAGCGCCCGACGATCCGGCCGCGCAAACCGGCAACGAGCAAATGCTGCTCTACGCCGCCTGGATCGTGAGCTACCTCATGCTGCCGCATCTCGGAATACGCGACGACGACGAGGTATCCCGCCGCCGCGCCAACTACGACCGCGCCGTGCGCGAGCTCAAGGATCTGCGCGGCCGCCCGACGGCGCCCGGCTTCACGCGCCCCACGGCGCAATACGCCACCACCGAACGCACCGGAGAAATACTGTGACCAACCCGCAAGACTTTATCGACATGGCCGAGGCCATAGCCCAAGCCCTCGCGGACGCCGCAACCGAGATCGGCATCACAACCGCCGAACTCCGCTTCGAAGGGCAGGGCGTGGACATGGTCGCGCCGGGCATCATCGTCATGTTCTCCCCGCCCGCCGCGCCCGACGCCGCGCGCGGCCTGCCGCAATTCCAGTCGTGGGAGCTCACGCTCTTCGTGTGCGCCTCCGCCAAAGCCACCGTCGCGCACGCGGCGGTGGAGGCAATGACCATCGCGCAAAAAGCGCACATGATCCTCCGCGCCTGGCGCGGAATGCTCGAACTCAACGCCGCCGAGCCCTTCGCCTTCGTGCGCGCGCTTCCAGACAACTTCATCTGCGCGGTGAACTATGACGTCCCCTTCAGCCTCTTCCCGTAAAGCAAAGTCCGCGCCGAAAAAACCGTCGAAGGCCGCGTCCAAGCCGGAGCCCATGGACCCAAAGCAAAAACGCGCGCCCAAAATGCCCGGCAAGCTCCGCACGGGAGAGGAACGCCGCCCGGGCCGCCCCCGCAACGACGGCAAGCCCCCGCGCAAAGTGCGCAAGCCGCTGCCCATCAAGGTCCGGCGCGAAATAAAAATCATGCTCGACGAAGGCAAGCCGATTTCGCAAATCAAGCTGCGCTTCAAACGCTACGATCCGACGGACGCCCAGATAAATGGCATCAAATACGGACGCACCAAAACCGTTAAGACGCCCCGCAGCGATTCGCACGATTCGCCCGTCGGAGCCGACGCGCCCATCCGCAAGTCCAACGATGCCGTCGCGCTCATCCGCGACGGCCTGGTCGAAGCGCTCAACCAGCTCGCCGTCCGCACGCGCGTTACTCCCGAAGATCGCATCGAACTGCTCAAGGATGCGTCGCTCGTCAACCAACGCACAACGCGCGCATCGCTCGTCAACAGCATGGGCCGTCGCGACGCCGAAGTGATCCTGGAAATCATCCGTATGTACGAAGCCAACGCCACCGAGGAAGAGGCCATCGCGATTTACAAACAGGCGGTGGACATCGTCAAACGGAGGTCCGATGCGGAGTGACTTCGGACATCTTGACGAGTCGTTCTCCCAACTCGCCGAAGATCTGCGCCTCCGCGCGCTCTACTCCCATGCGGCTCCATGGAGCGCGGCGGAAGGAGCCCGCACCGCAGTCGAAGAGCGGCGCCGCGCGGCCAAAGCCCCGGGCGGCTTCTGGAAGTTCGACCAGTGGTACTTCCCGCCCGAAGCCTACGACGGCCAGTACGCCCGGCCCAACAAACACTTTCACGGCGCCGTCGTGGCCGCCACGGAAAAAACCGGACGCGAGTGCACACTCATCCTCGGACCGCACGACCATGCCAAGAGCGCCTTCGTCTACAAGCGCATCGTACACGCCCTCGTCACCGGCGAGCGGCACTTCATCGGCCTGGTCTCCGAAACGCTCGATACCCCGCGCTCCATCGTCGCGGCCATCGCCGGGTTCATCCAACGCAACGAACGCCTCCGGCACGACTATCCGGACATCGAACTCCTCACCGCGTCCGCCGAAGAGCTGTGCGTGCGTACCCGCGACTCCCGCCAGTCCTGGATAAAGTGCTTTTCCGAATGGCGCTCACCGCGCGGCCGCAACGTGGACTTCTTCCAAAGGTTCGACCTCATCTGCGTCGAGGATCTGGAAAATCAGATGTCCGCGCTCGACGAAGACGCGGTGCTGCGCCGCCGCCGCAAACTCGGCGAGTATCAGGCCGCGCTGGCCGAGGACGGCTGCCTGGTGATGACCGCGAATAATTTCGCCGAGGAATGCGTCGCTAACCGCATGCTCGCGGAGTACCGCGCGGGCACGCTCGATGCGTCGTGGACGGTCCATTGCTTCGTCGCTTGGAAAGACGCGGGCGACGGCTCGAGCAACCGCCGCACCGGACCGCTCTGGCCCGAGCGCTTTCCCGCGTCTTCGGAGGCCGAGCTGCGCGGGCTGCTCAAACCCATGGACGATGACACCTGGGAAGGCAGCTTCCAGCAGCGCCCGCGCAAGCCCACCGGATTTTACTTCCTCTCGCAACATTACGCCGAGTGGAACGGCCTGCCCGCGGACCTCGTCGCGCTCGTGTGGTGCGATCCCAACCTCGCGCTCAAATCCCAGGGCGACACCACCGCCATGCACGCGCTGGCCTACTCCCGCGCAACGGCCCGGAAATACGTGCTCTACCCGCGCTGCCGCTCCTTCGGCGACAGCAACGAGCTGCTGGCCGCATACATGCGCATCGTCGCGCAGCTCTACGACAACCGCATGCCCGTCACCGCCCTCGGCTTCGACGGCAACGTGTCGCAGGAGTCGCACTGGACCAATCACCTGCGCAATTACGCGCGCGAGGCCCGCATACCCACGCCGCGCATCGAGTTCCGCAAGTACTCCGTTTCCGACATCGCCAAGAATACGCAAATGGAGTTCAACCGAGGCGGCTTCCTCTTCCCGCCCGGCTTCGCCAAAACGGAAGAGGGCATCCGCTATACCGCGCAGCTCTGGAGCTTCTCGGGCAAAAAGCGATCGGGCCGCAAAGACGACGCGCCCGACGCCCTGATCTGCGCAAACGAATTTCTCTACGACCTCGGCTACGGCTCGCGGCCCGTGGGCGCAAGCGAGTATCACTCCGTGCGCAAACGGCGGCTCGGACCGCTCGATAAATTTTAAGGACCCATTATGGCGTATCAACATCCCGGCCTCCGCAACAACGCGCTGCCCAACGTCCGGCACCTCAAAGCCGCCATCCGCTCGGCGGACGATCCCAATCCCCGCACGCGCGACATCCGCCCGCTCGTCGCCATCTGCACCGCGCTGCCGCAGGCGGATCCGGACATCCTCGGCTTCATGCAAACACGCCGCCTCAACCTGCTCTCTTGGCCCCGGGCGCGTGGAGGCTCCCCCACGCCGGGCGGCACGAGCGCCGAGGCCCGCGAGCTGCAACGCGCCGCCGACATCGAAACCCGCATCCGCGAGTGCGGCATCACCTCCGAATTCGACGCCGTGGCAAACGCCCTCTACTTCGGTCACACCGGTATCGAACTCGCCTGGAGCACCGCCGTGGACGGCGCGCACCGCATCGAACGCTACGAGCTTATCGACGCCGTGGACCTCCATCCCGACGCCGCGTCCATCACCGGATACAGCCGCGTCACCTACGCGCGCCCCGACGACGACAAGATGATTCTCGTGCCATACGCCGCCCGGGAGAATCTGCTGCTCGCCACCTACAACCCCATGAAGGGCGGCAAGGCACTGTACTATGGCGGACTGCTGCGTTCGGTGATCTGGCACACCATGCTCAAGCACGGTAACCTGTACGACTGGGCGCGCTTCAACGAAAAGTTCGGCGATCCGCCCGTCATCGCCCGTTATCCCGTGGGAGCCCAGGCGCCGGACATCGCCGTGGTGTTCGAGTTCCTCCGCCTCCTGGCGCAGGACTCCGCCGCCGCGATACCCGACGACGTCAAGATCGACATCATAGACGCGCTCAAGTCCGGCGCCAATATCGAAACCTTCGACCGCTTTATCGACCGCATCTCCAGCAAGCAGGAGCGCATTCTCCTCGGTCAGGACGTGGTCAACAAAACCACCGAAGTCGGTTCCAACGCCAAGTCGCAGGAGGCCAACAAAACAACCGCCAACTACAACTTCGCCGACATCGAGCTCTTTCAGACCTGGCTCTCCGAGCAGGTGGTGGCGGCGGACTACCGCCTCAACTACGGCGTCCCCCCGCGCGGACAGTACCCGCGCTTCCGCATCGTCACCGACGAGGGCGAAGACTACGAGCGCAACGCCCGCATCATCGAGCGGCTCGACGGCGCCGGGTGGGACCTCGATCCCGACGAGATCCAGCGCAAAACCGGCTTCACCGTCAAACGCAAACCCGCCGCCCCCGATCTGGACGCCGCGTTCTGATGGCCGAGGCCGAACTCAATATCGCCGCCCGCGTCATAAGCCGCGCCCTGCTCATCAACCTGGGCACAGCCGCGCTGTATATCATCAAAGAGCGCACCCTCCGCGGCCAGTTCCTTCCCGGCTCCACCGGCTCGGGCCGGTACAGCACCACGCCCATGCCCCTGCCGCTCGGAGCGCTGCCCGCTCGGGCGCGCGGCAAGCGGGCGCTCGCGCAGCTCGTGGCGTCGGGCGAGGCGCGCCTGTTTACCAGCATGCGCAGCCGCCGCGCATGGATCGTGCTGCAAGGGGGTTACGCCAAGTTCCGCGAGCTCGCGGGCCGCGAGTCCGACCGCGTCACACTCAATTGGTCCGGCCAGATGATGCGCAACCTCAAAATCACGCGCGTCTCGGCCCGTGAGTTTACCGTCGAGCTCGGCTTCACCGAGGGCCGCGCCCGGCGCCTGGCATCGTATCACAACGAACTCGGCGCGGGCAAGTCCCGCACGACGCACAAGTTCCTCGGCCTCACCGCGCAAGAGGTTTCGCGCCTCGCGTCCGATGCGCAGGCGGCCATTCAATACCAACAGTAGGGAGTTTTTTTCCATGTCGCTTTCCGATATAAAGGATAGCGTAGGCCGCTATCGCGCCTCGCACCCGGGCGCTAAATCGGTGTGCAAGCAAGCCAGCCCGCAAGCGGACGGCACGTTCAAATGCGTGTTCAACTGGCTCGAACGTGGGCGCGAAACCGCCGTCGAGCACGGCACCTTTCCGCCCCACGAAAAGTCCGCCTTTTACCAGTGGGCGAGGTACGCATTATGACGCGCCGCTCAGCCATCGCCCTCAACTGCTACCCGGAGCCAGACTCGAAGGCGCCGGATATCGTCTTCTTTGTCGGTCCGGGATGCCTGGACTTCAGCTCCCAGCTCTCCGGGCAGGACTTGATCTTCAGGGGCCTCGGCGGTCCGCTGCGCAGCGCCATCGCGCTCTGGAACGCCATCGTCTCACGCAAAGTCACCGACGAGCAGCGCATAGGCAACCGCATGCAGAACATCGCAAGCCGCTGCCTGGACGCGCTCCACTGCAAGTCCGTCGAAATCACCTGGCTCTTCCCCGACGATCTCCCGCTCGGTGCGCAACTCACGCTGAAGAAAAAGAAAAAACCGCCGAAAAAGAAAAAGCCACGGAAACACCGGGGCAAGCAAACATCAGTAAAGGAGTAACCCATGAATACCATGAGCTCAGAAGCCCGCATCGTTCTCGATGAACTCACCAGACTACGCGGCGCGCTGGAGACGGCGCGTCACGAGTTGATGACGCTCAACGGCCTGCACGCGGCCGATGCCGCAGAACCGCAAACCACGTGGATCATCGATACCAACGGCACACTCTGCGTCATTGACGCAGCGCTCAACGCAACTTCGTGTACGGATACCCAGCCTTCTTGATGTGGGCGTCGAAGTACGAGCCGTGCGACGAGGCGGACATCAATCCCGCATGCACGGAAGCCGGCACCCCGGTGTACCGATACAGCCCTCCATTCAGGAACTCGATTTCGAGAGTGCGGCTCGCCGCGTCGTAGCCGACTGAGCGCAGATTGCTTGAACTGACGGAGACCCTTTCCATAGTGAAAACTCCTGTAACAGTTAATGATTGTATATACGGCCCTGGTGACCCGGGGCCTGATTTTCCCGACAATCGTCAATAATTCCGGCACCCACCATGGCTGAAATTGCACTCATGAGCTACGCATCGTCATCGCGGAGGGCGCTGGGAAGGTCGGGATTTTCAGCCAATTGCCGTCGGATATTGGCCCTGATCTCATCTAGCGCAGCCAGTTCCAAATCGAGGCGTTCGGTCCAAGTCTTCACCTGCCCTTCGCAATACCCCAACCATCGCGCCATTTCTTCTATGCTTGGGTCAGGCGGCAGTCCGGCGCCGGTCATCAACCAGTTCAAATCGCAACCGAGGAGGGCAAGATCATGGAAAAACATAGATCCAGGGAAAGGGGTCTCTTTGAGATATGTGGTATGAAGGCTTTGAGAGGAGATGCCAACGTCCTCGACGAATGCCACCTTGCTCGGATACTTCGATTCGATGAATCGTAAGAGCCTCTGAGAGAATACGTGAATATTTTTTGGCATGCTTAGTCATAATCCTTGACAATGTGTTAATAAATCTGTATGTTGTCAATGACGCTGACACGGCGCTACTGGATTCAACACACAACTAGGTAAAGTAATGATTGTCAAGTTAAAAATCTACAGAGCCATCGCCACAAAGTGTGACTGCTCATTGACCTACGTTTTGAATATTGCCAACGGCTATACGTACGATACCGATCTGTATCGAAAGGTCCGTAAAGCTTTGGATGATGCATTGGAAGCCGAGAAGCGTTTCAAGCATGCGATTGAGGTACTGTGATGGAACATTTAATCGAGGCACCGCCACCGGTGGTCACAGTCGCGGAGCGGGTCTGCATGTTTTGGAATATGAAGCAATCGCGCCGGTTCAGATTAACTGAAGGTCGGACCATGAAAGCTTACTGCGAAGCGCACGGGTTCAGCTATGCGTACGCAAAGTATCTAGTCTTCAAGGGCAATCGCGTCGCCAAAGCGCATACTGCCGAACACGCATTCCGCCCAAAAGTGCTGACACCCAGCATGGTTCGTCAGTACACGTCCAATGAGTTATAACTCATTGGACTGCCGTAACTCGTTTGTTTACAACACATATTTAATGGGGTCTCAATGAGCGATCTGGCCAGGTACAACGGGAAAGTCGTCAATCCGACGAAAGAGAAACAGAAGCTTCAGGACTATATTTCGACCTTCCACCGTAGCTTCCTCGCTGAGCGCATTTCGATCGCGGTACGCATCGCTGCCCTCTGGAATATCAACGAGGGGAAGCTCTGGCGCGCAGACGGCTTGGTGAGCATGAAAGAACTGTGTGAGAAACATAATTTCAGCCATGCGTACGCAAAGCATCTTGTATCCAAGGGCAACCGTATAGCCGACGCGATCAAAGCGGTGTCGGGCAAGCGTCCCGTGGAGATCAAACTCAACGAGGTGAAGGAATACATAAAGATTTTGGACCAGAAGCGTCTCTTGCCGGGGCCGCCCGAGTCGGGGCAAGAAGTCCCGGAGGACGGGGATGCACTTGACGTCGTACCGTGCATGGATCGCGACTCCGTGAATTACGATGAGGTAAAATCCGAGTTCATGCTGCGCACACGCAAGCCACCCAAGCCGCCGAAGACTCCGGAGGAGGCAGTTGCCGAAGGGAAGCGCGGCAACAGCACCTGGGCCATTGACAACCTCTCCGCCTTCGCCAAGGACCTCCGACAGAAATATTGGTCTGCTGGATTTGGTGATAAAGCCGACCGAGAGTCCGCGCTGTATTATCTCTACGTCCTGGAGTACTTCTTGACCACTGAACGGAAGCAGGATTCGTCCTACGCTATTGAAATGATGAAGTTGACGTTTGCGGACTACGACCAGGCGCATCAATTGAATGAAGAGGGCAAGCTCCAGAATCATAGTCATCCGGAAGCCGTGTACGCACTTAAAAAGATCATGGCGCGAAATGGCAAAAAGTAAAGAACACATCTCGCCCGAGCTTTACGATCGGATTGCCGCGGCGCGTAAGGAAGGCGTCAAGCCGAAGGACATCGCCGTTGCGACCGGTGTACCGGAACGGATCATCTACCTGATCCCGAATCGCATGAAGAAGCCCGGCGAGCCCCGTGCCGACAAAGGCAGCACCGACTTTTCCGATATGCCCGAATTCCTGGAGTTGGTCAAGGAAGTGTACCTGCGCCAATCGCGCCGCGATTTCGCCATGCAGATATGCGTCCAGATTGCCAAAGACCGCCTGATCAGCCAAGGCAAAATTCTTAATGCAATTCACGCCTCATTCCCGACGATATGGCGTTGGCTCAAGCCAATGGAAGATGGCATGAAAATTCAGTGGAACGCGCGATACAATCAAAAGGAGTTCCAAGCAAATCTGCCAAAAATCCACGGCCACAACCATTGGCACGACTTGCGTCAAAACCAGTTTTGGGGGATGGACGGCCGGCAGAGCGACGTATGGTGCTATGACGAGGAAACCGACGAACTCTTCAAACCATTCGGTTATTACATTATCGACATCAAAACCCGCGCAATACTTGCCGCTATATTTTCGAAGCAAGCCTTCAATGCCAAAAAGGTGCGACAGGTCGTACTGTTCGCAGCGAATCTATACGGGTTACCACCGGGCGGAATGTTCATCGACAATGGTAGGGAGCAGGACAACATCGACTCGCGTTCGTTTTACGAGAGCCTCCATACTCCAGAAGCGCTGGCGGAGTTTCGCACGGGCGGTAATGAATACACATGGGGCTTCATCGAGCCAGTCAACAGTCCGTTTCATAACAGCATGGCAAACATCCCCACGGATTTTGTTAAGCCAATAACGGAACGTGTATTCGGTGTGATCCAACGCTATGGAGACGCGCTGTTCAGTCACTACGGATACGCCGGATCGACAAGAGCTACAGCCACCGGCCGCTCGCTACGGCGTTCCCCACGAAAACAGGATGCCGTACCATGGAAGACTTTTTTGGGAAATATGTGCGGTTTTATCGAATCGCGCGAGATCGGCCCTGATGGAATCCGACCGTATCACATGCTTGAAATGCCAGAAGCGCTGAAAGAGGTGAAAAAACTTGGGCTTTCCCCAACTCCCCACAATGCGATTGAATGCACACGCGCGGAAAGAGTCTCTCTACCGATATCTGAAGAATGCTTACGCGCAGCGATGTACCACCATTACGACAGGTTCGAAGGCAAAAGCGTGAATGAAATGGGGAGCATTCAGTTCAAGCACAAGGGCGAGATACTGACGTACTACTGCAATGAGATCAACTTCCGCTGGCCGAAATACGAGAAGGTGGACTTGGCGCTGGACCCCGTGGATGAGTCCTTCGCGCATGTCTACAGATCCAGCGATCGCAAGTATATCGGAGTCGCGGAGTGTCCTATCCTGCGCAAGCGTCGCGGAGAGATAACCACCGAGCAATTGAAGTCTCATGTCAGAGGCTTTAGAAATAAGAAACGGCGTGAGGTAACGGAGGCCAATAAAAAGGTTGTGAACCGTCCACTGAACTTCCCTACGGAAGAAATCAAAGAATACGATTCACAACCATTGCGACTGCCGATACATCCCGTCGTCAATGACGACATAGAGATCAACCTGAACGACCTGCCGTTGGAGTATCGCCAAATTCTCGAGGCGACAGATCGTTCATTCACAACACCATCAATATAGGAGTGCATCATGGCAAAAAAAACGGCTCTAATCAAGAGCAACAAAGCTACCAAACGCGGAGGTGTCCCGGCGTTGATCCCACCCATGAAGGTAGCCGAGCTACCCGACACAACGATGGAGTGCGTTGAGGAATTCAAACGGCGGGTCCCCGAAATAGCGGAACGGATCTCAAGTATCGACAGCATCCGCTACAGCTTGGAGCGTCGTCTTCGCGCATTGGATCACGACAGGAAACTGTTTGAAGCCGCTTACAAATCCACGCGCGAATATCGCGAATATGCATCCACCGTCGCCAACATTACGAGGGTCAAAGAGTCCATTCGCGGTTTACAGGAGGAGCACCACGCCCTTGACGCCCTCCTCGCAAGTAAGATTCCGGACCTTGATCTGACAACCGAGGAGAAGGTTGCCTCCTATTATGCAACCGATCTCAAACGCCTCTCTGCGGGCGAGAATGAGGAGCTGCGCAATGGCTGAACGACGGATCGTCATCAACATAACACTCGGCATGGTTGTCACATTTCAGGATAACAACCTCGACGGGTCAGCCAATGCAATGCTCGAGCGCGGAGACATGGACGGAAGTATTCGCGAAGAGATAATGCGACTGGCCGAGGGAATTGGCGATGGGTATGGCATGGACACATTCAACTACGAGGTGCTTCGGGTCTCGGTTGCTAACGCTCCAGACGTGGAGGCGCAGGCCTTTCTTAAAGACGCTCTATATATGCGCAGGGCTGGCGAGCTTCTTGCCAATTATGACTTCGGTTCTCTTGCTGACCTAATGTCGGAGGAGAATGGTATTACTGCCTTCATCAACCATCCCGCGAATATCGAAGATCGTGATGAACTACAGCAGTGCTATGCTGAACATCGCGACCTCATGTCACGGTTAGGAGATCACTTCGCGCAACAAAACCCTTTGTTCAACAAGGTCCCGATAACGAAGGAGCAGTTCTTCAACCTCTTCGCGGACAACGACGCTATCAGTGATGACCTTCTAGAAGGCATGTGGGAGAGACACCCGTACAAACTTTTGGAAGGAGGTTCCGAGTCATGACCAGCCACACCCTCGTCGCCCTCGCCACCTTCATCATCCGCGTGGATGTGCCGGATGATTTTACCCCCACGCCCGAGAAGCTTCGCGACGCCGCAGGTACCGCCATGACAAGGCGCATCGTATCCGCCATCGAAGGCGCGCCCGTCGGCTTTGGGCTCATTACACCCACCGCCACGGAGATCAGCTTCCTCGACGATCAACTCGCCGAAATGGTGTTGAGCGATCGCGGCTTTACGCACATCATGCCAGCGCAGGAGGTGTTGCCGCTATGACACTCTTCTGCGAAATCCTCTACTACATCCAACTCGCCTTCGCCGGCCTCATCGTTGCACTGGTCTGGCACGTGCTGGAGTTGCGCGCAATGCGCCGCCGCATGGAGCGCGAGGGCTACGCCGGCGCCCGCCGCCCCGAGGGCGAACGCCGCTGGTTTACCTGCCTCAGCCGCGACAAACAAACGCTGAGGCAGATATGACCAGCCTCGTCACCACCCCTTTCATCGAGCCGGGCCAGAGCACCGCAAAGCCGCAAGTGCCCGTATCGCTGCTCAGGCAACAGCTACACAAGCTGCTCGTCGCCAAGATGGACCGCGCCGGGTATCAAACGCATTACCTGCCCTGCGTCGTGCAAATGAAGCAGGAATTTCTCAAGCGTTATTGCGGCGTCACCAGCAGCAGGCAACTCGACGCCGCCATGTGCGAGTATGCCATCGAGCAGCTCCAGAGCGTCACCATCGCCATGCCGCGCAAAGCCCAGCACAAGCGCCCCACCATACAGCAGCGCAAGAAAATTGCCCGCCTGGGCAAATACGTGCTCGGCGCCGTGTATGGCGATCAGTGGTTCTGGAACAACCTCCCCGTCTGGATCGGCGAGCTCTACGCCGGTGCCACCGATCTCGAATCAGGCGTCGATATCAGCAAGCGCACCGTCCGCAAAATCGACAACCTCACGCAGTACGAAGCCTGGTACATCATCCAGCGCATGGAAAAAGTGGAGTTCAAGCTGCACAAGGATGGCCGCGTATGAAAACGGGCGAAACCTTCACAGCGGGCGGCCGCACCTTCGCGATAGACGAGTGGAACGGCAAGCGATTCTACGTCTGCGACATCTGCGGGCGCGGAGCATTTAGAAGCTTGCTCGATGTGGCAACCTGTTGCGGCGAGCCGCTCCAACGCCACGAGCCGCAACCCTACCCATACCGCGTGCGTTTCGACGCCGCACTAACCCTATCCCAGGCGTAAGTGAAGCGGTGCGAGAAAGGCACCACACCGTTTCCCTCACCATCAAGGAACAGCCGTCATGGCAAAAGCAAAACCCGATTCCGCAGCCATTCACTCCCGCGCCAAAGATCTCATGAGCAACCTCAAGGATCTGACCATAAAGCGCGATACGATCCAGGCAAAGTGCGATGCCAAAATCAAGCCCGTGCAAAACGAGTTTGACAAGCAAATCGCGCCCATTGCCGAGCAAATCGCCACGAAGGAAAAGGCGCTGGAAGATCTCGTCACCGAGCATCGCGCGCTGCTCTTCACCACCGATGCCAAGTCGCTCGAATTGCCCTTCGGGACATTCGGCTTCAAGGATTCGCCGCCCTCGCTGCAATACCTCGAAGATCACTCCGAAGAAACCGTCATCGGACTCATCAAAAAGTTCGCGAAGAAGTTCATTCCCACGTGGATCAAATCGAAGGAAACGCTGGTGAAGAACGCCGTCAAGAAAGCCGTGGACGATGGCACCTTCAAGGAAGCGGGGCTCGAAAAACTCGGCCTCAAAATCGAAGCGGCCGAGAAGTTTTTCTACAAGATCGGCAAGCAGAAACTCTAAGAGGCCCGTTATGGCACGCGAGAAAGGAACAGAGTCACAGAACGAGCAGATCCTCCGGCACCTCAAAGCCGGAGGATCGCTCACACCGCTCCAGGCCCTGCGCAAGTACGGTTGCCTGCGTCTCGGGGCGCGTATATACAACCTCAAGGCGCGTGGTCACGACATCCGCAAAGATCTCGTCACCACGCCGGGCGGTAAGCGCGTAGCCCGCTACAGCATGCCGTCGTAACACCCAACATAGGAAGGAGCTCATGAGTAAGGCATTTCACCGCAAATTCAAGACTCACTGCCGCCGGATGGGCTATACCCTGCGATACGTGGCAAAGTCGTGCGGGGTAAGTCCCGCATATATCAGTAAAATCATGAACGATAAAACGGCGACGCTCAATCCCGAGACGTTGACCGCTGTGCATGCGCGGATGCAACACATCATGGACAATGACGAGGCTGATATTAAGGCATGTATCGAATGGATCGGTCTGTCTATGCGAAGCGCTCGCCCCGTGGTGCAGCGGATCGCCCTGCAGCGGCACCTAAAATCAATGCAGTAACCACATGCGCTGCCCCAACTGCCAAAAGGATAACAACCGGGTGCACACCGTGCGCGACAACTTCATGTTGCCGCACAAATTGCGCCATCGGTTATGCCTGGAGTGTGGGCACCGCTTCGTGACTGAGGAAAAATGCATTGGTATAACCTGGGGAAAGGGAGCACAAGACGGCAACACTATGGATATGTTTGACGATACATACATCCACAGGCGCGAGAAGGAAAAGGAGCGCAAAGAGCGTCAGCTCGCGCAGCGCATAGCCAGGTACATCCGCAAATGATCGACCCGGAACAATACCGCAAGCTCATCGCACAGCTTGGTCCATTGCGCGATCGCATCATTGCAATTCTCAGCGCCGATGCCGAACTCCTCGCCGAGGCCACACTCGCAGCACTCCACCGCATCATCCGCGACAATCCCGACACCGACCTTACCGAACTTGCCGATATAATAGACCGCGATTTGCGTCTGCCGGCATCCGCCCGCGATCGTCTCACAAAGCACCTTCACGAAGGGCAGGCACGCATGGCGAGGCTCCGCGCGCAAATGCACGGCAGCATCACCGACGCGGTACTCAGCCTGGAGCCCGTAGCTCTCCAAGCACGCGCCGCGGTGGACTTCCCGGCCATCAGGCACGGACTCAATCGCACCGTGCAGCGGGCCTTGCAGCACGTCATCGATACCGGCGGCGAAATCACCGATGTAACGCGCAGGCTCCAACGCCTGCGCGTCGTCGGTCATCGCGCACGCACGCTGGCAAACACCGCCCTGGCGCAATACGACAATGCCGCGAACGTGCTCCTCGCGCGTCAGGGAGGCATCACCAGGTACAAGTATCACGGTCCCCCCGCTGAGCGCGAATTTTGCCAGGCATTGCTCTCCACCGGCCGTTTCTACACCCTTGCCGAAATCAACGCAATGGACAACGGCCAGGGACTTCCCGTATGGTCCAGTTGCGGCGGCTACAACTGCCGACACCAGTGGCTGCCGGTGCCGGTGAGGGACGAGGTGTCGGAGGAGTGGTTTAATAGGGACGTACAAACGCTGATCGACGTTGATGCTTCCACCCAAAAACGCATTTTCGGAAGAGAACTGGAGCGCAGTGAATTTATACGATTGGCGGGAGCACCGGACGGTGCAAAGCTTTTGGTAGAGCCTGCCGGCAATGCAATTGAACTCGTTGTTGAGCACCCTTTGTACAGCGATCAGTGCGTCCGCAGGATCTATAAAGCCGGTAATGGTGATGTAAGGATGGTAAATGAGGGATTGTTTACGAAGAAGGAATCGCCTGGCGCCTTTGGATTGCGAGCGTTTCAGCAGCAGGTGCAGCAATGTAGCGAATTAGGGATTCGCAAGATTAGAACGACGGCTGCACGCGACCGCGATTTGAATGGATATTACACGTGGCCGAGATTCGGTTACGATGCTGAGCTTCCAGTCAAATTCAGGAGCCTACTTCCCCCGGAACTTTCTGACGTTGATAACCTTTCAGACTTGATGAAAACGAAACAAGGCCGAGATTGGTGGACGCTGAACGGCGATACTGTTACCGTCGATTTTGACCTTGCGCCGGATAGTTATTCGATGCGAACTTTGAGGGAATATTCATTATCTCGGAAGGTGTATCCATGGCCGTAAAAGTGATCGAGACCCCTCCTATGACAGATGAGCAAGTGGCGGCGATCCGCGCCAGATCCAAAGCGAGACGCGAAAACCCCGACCGTCTCCTGGGTGACGAAATTTCGTTTACCACTGAAGACGAGGCCATTCTCGATAGGATATGGGATAGCTACGCTCAAGAGGATAATAAGGCCAAGTCCGAGCAAAAATCGCAAGACTCAGAAAAGTGAGTCAGTCTGAGGCTACCCCTCGAAAACGGCTCATTTTAGCCACCCGCCTCTCCCGTTTTTGCATTTAGTGTGAAAACGAATCCCCGTAAGTCATTGATTTTTCGTCCGGCCATTTTGCAGGTAGAGTGAGAATCTTCAGTAGGCGTGACTGGTGGAATCCGCAGGCGGCTCGAGCTTGGGCGGCGGCGTCTCCGGCACCGTGGGCTCGGAGCAGCGCCACAAAGCGGCGGCGAGCACGAAAAGAAATAGTGTACGCAGGTGTTTGTCCATGGCAACTCCTGTTGTTGTGTTGAGTAACGGAAACGTGGCCGGTGCCGCGCGGAAGCATGCACATGCCCGTGGTTTTCGGAGTACGCGACTGTGTCCCCTTGCACCCACGCAGGGCGGCAGTCAAAGGACACATGCGGGATGTATCTATGCAGGCTCGTTGTACGAACCGGTCACATTTCGGGCCGGGACGGAATATCAGATGGGAATAACGTAAATAGAAGACATGCTACGGAACAAGGGAAATATTTATGACCTGAATGGGATGGCCGCATCCCTGAAATCCATTCCCCGGGTAAGCACCGCATCATCCGCGTCGCGCGCATAGACTCTGACCAGCGACCAGTCGCCCTGCGCGAGCGGCGGCGTCACCGTCGAGCCGCGGTCCCACGAAAGAAATGTCGGAAACTCCGCGGAGTAGAACGGACGGCCTGATGTTACCGGTTGATCCAAAAACACCGCCGCGTCCGATGGATCCGGATAATTCGCGTTACCCGTCGGGATGTAGGGCGAGGGAAAGTCGTTCGGCTCGCCGGTCTGATCGCCGTTGCCATCCACAAACCAGGGGTCACGAAAGCGCACCGTGCCGTCGTCGGCGAATTCCTCGAAGTTGTTGAAAATTTGAACGGAGGCGGGAGAGAAGAAGTTTGCAACTTTCTCGATCGGATTTTGTGGATTACCTGTATTGAACAGGTGCAGGAGGCGATGCTCTGCAACTTGACCATCCCAGTTGTGGTGCTTGTACAGTATATCCGGAGTGATCCGGTCGTCAAGGAGTAACACCTTGTAGTTGACATTGGGATCAAGCTGCAATGTGCGAGGGGGAGTGAACTGGAATGGTTGCCCTCCTTCCCGTGTCAGGGAGTACTCGGGTTCGGCGATATCTTCGCCATTGATTTGCTCCTGTCCATCGGCGACAGTTTTGAACGTCGTCTGCACCTGCGCGGAGAGGCCTCCGGCGAGCAGGACGAGGAGCAGTGCGGTGATAATGACAGATCTCATGGAGACCTCCTTTCTTGATGATAGAAATGTTGACGGCTACTGTGCCGCCTTGGTGCCACGAATGAAAATGGCGGTACTGTTGCTGTTTCCAACTAAAAACACGCCGTTTCGTGAAACCGCGATGTCATAAATGACAAGGCCGTTGGGGAATCGCCGTGATATTTCCTCGTAGAAATACAGATTTCTGCCATTGTAGTGCAGGACAGTCGCATAATGCCCCGCATAGAAGACATCATTGTCCGCGCGTCCATTTGCGCAGATTGGCAAGCCAACGATGCGATCCGGCGTAGGCGGCGGAATATGCAGAGTATCCCATACGGCGGGATTCACCAGCGATTGCATGTAGATGAAATCCGGGCATACCGCATGCAGGCGCTCCTCGCTCGCCCAGATAGCGGTGGCATAGGTGATCGGATGGGCGCGACCGGTTTCACGGTATATTGGGGTGATCATCCCATCCCGCAAGTGATGGAAAATTCCTCCGGTCGAGTCATAATCCCAGCCGCCGATGTAGAATTCATTCGGCCCGGCCTGCGCAAACGACTTTATCGTCTTGGCCGTGCCCGTGGGGATGGGCTCGAAGCGTTCATGCTTTGGACCGATGAAGCGGAGCAGATTTCCTCGCCCCCCGAACATGTAGACATGACCATCGGTGCCGGATTTTATTTTGCCAGTGCCAATGTACAGGCCATTGAGCTCGCGGTGGAAGCGTAATGTTGCCGAGTCGCCTCGCAGTTTCGTACTCGCGATTGGGCCCCAAAATGTGACGTTTCCGTCCTCGACAGTAACTCCGTCGAGGGCGACAGCGCTTAGAAAGCCATTCAGGTCTAAATCGATGGCATACGGTTTGATCTCGCTCGGGGTGATGTGAAATGCATTCGCCCTTCGATTCATCCGCCCGCTTGACAGTCCCGGTATCTCATATCCGAGTTCCACATCGCCCACAGCCCAGACACTGGTGTCGGATTCCGCGGCTACGGCCACGAGCGTGGAGCCGAACTTGCCGAGCACGAAAAACTCCCAGGTGTAGGCGTGACTGGTGGAATCCGCAGACGGCTCGAGCTTGGGCGGCGGCGTCTCCGGCACCGTGGGCTCGGAGCAGCGCCACAAAGCGGCGGCGAGCACGAAAAGAAATAGTGTACGCAGGTGTTTGTCCATGGCAACTCCTGTTGTTGTGTTGAGTAACGGAAGCGTGGCCGGTGCCGCGCGGAAGCATGCACATGCCCGTGGTTTTCGGAGTACGCGACCGTGTCCCCCGCGTCCGCGCAGGGCGGCGGTCATAGGGCACATGCGGGATGTATCTATGCAGGCTCGTTGTACGAACCGGTCACATTTCGGGCCGGGACGGAATATCAGATGGGAATAACGTAAATAGAAGACATGCTACGGAACAAGGGAAATATTTATGACCTGAGGGATGCTCCCGGCCATGCCATCGTTTCCGCATTGCACGATATCCGCGCGAGCGAGTATTTTACAGGATGATAACTCGCACCCTTTCCGCCGTCATAGGCGTCGCGTTGCTGCTCACGGGCACACTCACCGCCCAGAACTGGGCTCCGAAATTCGAAAAATTCACGCTGAAGAATGGACTGGACGTTATCCTGCACAGGGACACCACGCTGCCGTTGATCAGTGTCTCCATGGCGTACCGGGCAGGATCGTCGGCCGACAAGCCCGGCAAAACCGGCATCGCCCAGATAGCCGGGGAGCATCTCATGCTCGGGACACGAAAAGTGCCGCGCGAGAAACTGCTGGAGTTTCGATCGAAATACAACGCCATGATTCAGGCGCAAACCGGGGTCGACTGGGTGAACCTCTCCACCACCATGCCAATGAACCACCTCGAAGCCGCCATCATGATCGAGGCGGATCGTCTCGAGAGCATCGATGACGCCCTGACCGCGGAATCCGTCGGCGCGGCCATCAAGCGCCTGCGCGAGGAACATGCAGCCCGCGCGCAGAAGCCGCTCGGAACACTCAATCCGAAAATCTTTCAGGAACTGTACGATGAGCGGCATCCCTACAGGCATGTGACCATCGGCGACGCGGACGATCTCGACAGTATCGGTCTCGCGGACGTCCGTGCCTTCGTCCGCAGGAACTACCATCCCGGCAACGGCAGTCTCACGATCGGCGGCAACTTCTCCCTCTCCGCAGCGCGCAATTATGTCGAAAAGTACTTCGGAAGGATACAGGGGAACCGCGGCGCGCAGAAATGGAAAACCGACGCCGTGTTCACTCCCATCGGACAAGGTGGGTTTATTCTTGAGGACAATATCCGCTACAATCAGCTCATGCTGGTGTTCCCCACCGTGGCGGCCGGCCATCCCGACGAGCCCGCGCTGCGCCTTCTCGCACAGGTGCTCGCCGGCTCCAACGAGGCCGTCCTGCGCCGCAATCTCCCGAAGCAGAATCCCAATATCATCTCCGTCGAGGCCTCACAGAGCTCGCAGGAAGTGACCGGCACATTCTGGCTGACCATCACCTGCAAAATGGATGCCCAGCTGCAACCCGTGTACGACGACGTGATGCGCATTGTCGCGGCCATTGCAGACGGCGGTGTGCCGGAGGACGATCTTGTTTCGGCGCGCAACCATATGTCCATGGCCTTTTTCGCGCCGATGGAAGCCTTCTACGGCTTCGGTGGTCGCTGCGATCTGCTCAACCTCGGCAATCTCCTGGCCGGCTCACCGCTGTTCAACTTCAATCAATTCCACGCCTCGCTGGCTGCCGGCTCCCCTTCCCTGCAGCGCGCTGCCGGCAGCTACCTCACGCAGAACAATCAACTCGTTGTCAGCATCCTCCCCGCCGGAAAAAGTTCGCAAGCCGTCACATTACAGTAGAAGCTCTCTCTGCGTCTCTGCGCCTTTGCGTTGAATTCTCCTCCGCGTCTCTGCCTCTCTGCGCCTTTGCGTTGAATTCTCCTCCGCGTCTTCGCAGCTCTGCGCCTTTGCGTTGAGTTCTCCTCCGCGTCTCTGCCTCTCTGCGCCTTTGCGTTGAGTTCTCCTCCGCGTCTTCGCAGCTCTGCGCCTTTGCGTTGAGTTCTCCTTCGCGTCTCTGCCTCTCTGCGCCTTTGCGTTGAATTCTCCTCTGCGTCCTTGCAGCTCTGCGCCTTTGCGCTGAGTTCTCCTCCGCGTCTTTGCAGCTCTGCGCCTTTGCGCTGAATTCTCCTCCGCGTCTCTGCCTCTCTGCGCCTTTGCGTTGAGTTCTCCTCCGCGTCTCTGCCTCTCTGCGCCTTTGCGTTGAATTCTCCTCTGCGTCTTTGCGTTGAATTCTCCTCTGCGCCTTTGCGTTGAATTCTCCTCTGCGCCTTTGCGTTGAATTCCCCTCTTCGGCTTGTCGTTTTTCTTCTGACACGGAAGTTTTGTAGATTCTACGGTCGCAGCACCTCAGTGAAAGGCCTGATATCATGGAATTAGACGTACTGTTTCTCTCGCGATTTCAATTCGCGCTCACGATCATGTTCCATTATCTCTTCCCGCCGCTCTCCATCGGGCTCGGTGTGCTCATGGTGATCATGGAAGGGATGTACCTCAAAACGAAGAACCGCCAGTACGAAACCATGGCGCGGTTCTGGACGAAGATTTTCGCCGTCGTGTTCGCCATGGGCGTGGCCACCGGCATCGTCATGGAATTTCAGTTCGGGACCAACTGGGCTACCTATTCCCGTTATGTCGGCGACGTCTTCGGATCGCCGCTCGCGGCGGAAGGCGTGTTCGCGTTCTTCCTCGAATCCGGCTTCCTGGCCATACTCGTGTTCGGCTGGGATCGCGTCGGCCCGAAAATGCATTTCTTCTCCACTGTGATGGTCTCTCTCGGTTCGATGTTTTCGGCCGTGTGGATCGTCGTCGCGAATTCGTGGATGCAGACTCCCGCCGGATATCATATCGTGGGTGAGGGCATGACCGCGCGCGCGGAGATCACCGACTTCTGGGCAATGGTGTTCAATCCCTCCAGTGTGGACCGGCTCACGCACACACTCATCGGATGCTGGATTCTCGGCGCCTTTTTCGTGATGAGCATCACCGCGTATTACATTCTTCGTGGCCGCCATGTCGAGATCGCGAAAAAATCCTTCACCATCGCCCTGGTCATGGGAACCCTTGCGTCGCTGGCCGCCCTGGTTTCGGGTCACACGCAGGCGCATACCGTTTCGCAAACGCAGCCGGCGAAGCTGGCCGCCTTCGAGGGACACTTCGAAACGGGTCCCGGCACGCTGTACCTGTTCGGGATACCCGACGAGGAAACGCGGCAGGTGCGCTACGGGCTCGGCATTCCCGGCGGATTGAGTTTTCTCCTCTACAACGACTTCGACGCGCCGGTGAAAGGGCTCGATCAGATTCCCCGCGACGAGTGGCCCCCGCTGCAAATCCCTTTCCAGATGTATCATCTGATGGTGGCGCTCGGTATGTATTTCATCGGCATCACACTGCTGGCTTCGTGGTTCCGCTGGCGCGGAACGCTCTTCGACAAGCGCTGGCTGCTATGGATATTCGTGTTCTCCATCATCGGTCCCTACATCGCAAATCAGGCGGGATGGATCGCCGCCGAGGTGGGACGACAACCATGGATTGTGTACGGACTGCTTCGCACCAGCGACGCTCTTTCAAAAACGGTGAAAGCGGAGGAGGTGCTGACCTCCATCATTCTGTTTTCGCTGATCTATCTTTTCCTTCTCGCGATCTGGCTGTACATCATGAACGACAAGATCAAACACGGGCCCGAAGAGCTCTCACCCGCCGGAACCGGAGAGAGGCGTCCGCTGCTGGAAACCCTGTCCGCGCTCGCCGACCATGGCGGACCGTCTCTCGCACACGGCGACAGAGAAGAAAAGGAGAAGAAATAGCATGGATCTGAACATTTTCTGGTTCATACTGCTCGGCGTACTGCTCACGGGTTACGCCATACTCGACGGCTTCGACCTCGGTGTGGGCATACTGCACTTGTTCAGCAAGGGCGACCATGAGCGCCGGATTTTCATGAATTCCATCGGTCCGCTCTGGGACGGCAATGAAGTCTGGCTGGTGACTTTTGGCGGTGCACTGTTCGCGGCATTTCCAAACGCCTATGCCACGGCCTTTTCCGGTTTCTATCTGCCGTTCATGTTTCTGCTGTTCGCGCTGATATTCCGGGCCGTGTCCATGGAATTCCGCAGCAAGCAGGAGATGCGCTGGTGGCGCCGCATGTGGGACGGAAGTTTCACCGTTGCGAGCACACTCGCGACGCTGCTCTTCGGTGTGGCGGTGGGTAATATGATGATAGGCCTCCCCATCGGTCCGGACATGGAGTCGCAGGGCACGGTGTTGTCCATGCTGAATCCCTTTGCCCTCCTGACCGGCGTTTTCGCCGTCGCCACCTTCGCGATGCACGGCGCGATTTACCTGTATCTCAAAACCGAAGGCGCATTGCAGCAACGCATTCACACATGGATGTGGACGACGTTCGGGATTTTTCTCGTCCTCTACATGGTCACGACCATGGCCACGCTCGTAACATTGCCGAGCGCGGTAAGGAATTTTCAGGAAATCCCCTGGGCCTGGGTCGTCGTACTGCTGAACGTGCTCGCGATCGCGAACATCCCGCGCGCGATATATCTCGGAAAGCCGTTCTATGCCTTCATTTCCTCCTGTTGCACCATCGCGGCGCTCACGTTTCTCTTCGGCTTTTCGCTTTTTCCCAACATGATCGTATCGAGTCTGAATCCCGCATGGAGTCTGACCATTTACAACGCCGCGTCGTCACAAAAGACGCTCGGTATCATGATGTGGATCGCCTTCCTCGGCATGCCGTTTGTGCTGAGTTACACGATAGCGATTTACTGGATTTTCCGGGGGAAAACGAAACTCGGGAAGTTCAGCTACTGAGCAAAAAGCGATAAGAGCGCTGAAGAAAAAGAAATCGTCACGCTGCGTCCTGAAGGCATCAGACAGCCTTGATCTGATTGACGGTTCACATCGGGGATGACATGAGGCTCTGAAAGCGAAAAAACCCGCCATACGGCGGGTTTTTTCAACGATCTATTCAATTTCCGAATCAGTTCTTGTTGCTGGATTCGGTCTTGTTGCTTGCTTTCTGGGCGGTTTTGGTCGTCTCGACGGCCTTGTCTTCACACTCGGCTTTGTTCGAGGCTTTCTTCGCCTTTGCTTCGCTGCTGCAGTCGCTCATCTGCTTTGCCTTGGAAGAGGAACTGGCGCAACAGCCGGACTTGACTTTGGACTCGGCCTTGGGCTGCTCCTGGGCGTTGACTGCGGACAGCGCAAAGGTAAGAGCGAACACTGTCGCGAGGCTGAGGATTTTCTTCATACGTGGCTCCTTCTGGTGAAATGGTGAACAAATTAAATATATGCGCTTGTCAATCTTTTTCCAAGGGGAGAAAGGAGTGACCTGATTTCGCAGGTCGCGTTGCGAAGCAGCGGTGCTGTCATCGTTGTTCTGCTTTCGGCGCAGAAGACGGACATGGGATTGTAGTCTCTTTCAGGACGCGCAGACATTCGTAGCACAGCACCCCCGTCGCCACAGCTACATTGAGGGAGTGTTTGGCGCCAAGCATGGGGATGTCAATGGCCAGATCGCAATAGGGGAGAACCGTGTCGGACACACCAGTGATTTCATTCCCCACCACGACGGCCAGCGGGAAGTGCTCCGGAGCAAGATCGAAGCAGGAGACGCTCTGACTGGTTTGTTCAAGCGCGGCGATGGCCAGGCCTTCCTGCCTGAGGCGTCGGAGTACTTCCGTCACATCGTACACGTACTCCCAGGGCACGCTCTCCGTGGCGCTGAGCGAGGTCTTGGAAATTTCCTTGCGCGGAGGATAGGGGGTGTACCCGCACAAATACAGTTTTTGCACCAACGCGCCATCACAGCTCCGGAAGATCGAACCGACGTTGTACAGACTGCGGACGTTGTCCACGACAATCACGAGTGGATTGCGGGATTTCTGCAGGGCTTCCGCCGGTGTCGGACGGGACAGCTCGTGATGAAGCAGTTTTTTCACGGGGTGTCTCCCGCTTCCTTTTTCTTCCACATCATGAGCCGCTCACGTCCCATCCGGGGTTTGACGGAAGTGGTCGGCGTGCATTCAAACGTCAGATTGAAGTACGGCGACATGAGCTGCTTCCATACGTCTACATCGATGGAAAAGGGAGGACCACCCGGGCGACCATCTATGGGAAACAGGAGCATCAGCGCGTAACCATCCGGACGGAGCAGCGCATGTGTCGCCCGCACCAGTTCAGCCCGTCTCGAAGGATCGACGGCGCAGACACAGGTGTACTCGACGATGAGATGAAAACTCCCGCGTACGTCTCCGGGCATGTCGAACAAGTCCGCATGAAGCAGCGTGAGTCTTTCCGGCGTGGGTGTCAACTCACGCAGGTGCTTCAATGCCTCGCTGCTGAAATCAATGGCGGTGACGTCAAAACCGTATCGGGCGAAGAGCAGGGCGTCGTAACCGCGACCGCTGCACGGAAGAGCCGCCCGGGGAGCATGGTCTGTCAGTCGGAAATCCGCTCCTCCGATCTCGCGCAGATCCAGACCGTTACGTCGGAGGATGTCATCGAACACCGGTGTCGGCGTCCCCATGTCCCATCCATCCCGCTCGCTGCGGTAGGCCTCGTCCCAGAATTCCGGGAGATTCACTTCAGACATTGGCGTTGTGCCAGTCGGTTTTAGGTGTGTATTCCCTCCGCAGCCGGGAGATGCGCGCGTGCCGCTCGATGGCCAGATCAATCAGCTGTTCCAGCAATTCCGGATACGGAACACCGCTCGCCTCGAACAATTTGGGGTACATACTGATGGATGTGAAGCCCGGAATGGTGTTTACTTCGTTGACGATCAGCTCTCCCGTGCTGCGCGAAAGCAGAAAATCCACCCGCGCCATCCCTTCGAGCGACAGCGCGGTGAATGCGCGAACCGCCATGTCTCTGAGCTGCGCCCCAAAGGCGGTATCCATTTCAGCGGGGATATGGAGTTGCGAGTTGCCGTCCACGTACTTCGCGTCGTAATCGTAGAATTCGTTGCCGGGGACGATTTCACCCGCGACACTTGCAATCGGCTGTTCGTTGCCGAGTACGGCGACTTCGATCTCGCGCGCATCCTGCACCGCGTGCTCCACGAGGACGGTGGTGTCGAATTCCGCGGCGAGGCGCATCCCTGCGACAAGCTCCTGCTCCGTCGTGGCCTTGCTGATGCCCACACTTGAACCGAGGTTCGGCGGTTTGACGAACACCGGCAACCCGAGTGCTTCGATAACGCCGGGTGCGATATCCTCGGCACTGTCCAACACCAGCGACGAAGGGAAGGAAAGAAATTCCGCGACCGGAAGACCGGATTCGCGATGCAGACGCTTTTGCAGCACTTTATCCATCGCAACCGCCGAGCCCGCCACTCCCGCGCCGACATAGGGAATGCCGGCCAGTTCGAACAGACCCTGCATGCAACCGTCTTCGCCGTAGGTGCCGTGCAGCACCGGGAAAATGGCGTCGATCTGAAGCTGATGCGCACCTGCTTCGTCAAAGAGAAGCAGACCGCGGCCCGGTTCGGGCGGAAGCGTACAGGGGGTGCAGTCACCGGCGCCACTGCGCAGGAGTTCCAACGCCCCGTCTCCCGTCCACCATCTCCCCCTCTTGTCGATGCCGACCGGGATGACGTCGAATTTCGCCGGATCAAGAGCGTTCATAACGGATTGAGCGGACACCAGAGAAACTTCGTGTTCTCCGGAACGGCCTCCGAACAGGACAGCGATGCGTTTGATAATCATGGGGCCTCGAGAGTTTCTGGACGCAGAGAGAAACATACGCAGGGATGCGGGTACATGCAATCCAGCGACGATGTACGCTCGCCTGCCCGCCGAAGCATCACAGGAGCATGGCACAACCGTCGGAACATGAGAGCGCAGGCGGGACGACTTAAGATTCACGATTCTCGGTTCTCGACTTCACAACAATTGATTGTTTTTCCACCACGCCCATGCTATGTTGAATCTCATGCGGAACGCCTTGTCTTTTCTTGTTTTCTTCATCTGTATTTCGGCTGTCTCCCTGAGTCAGGAGGCCGGGTCAGGACAATCCGATCCGCAACATCCCTCCTCAAACACCGCAAGCACGGGCACCGACACTGTATCACCAGACTCTGCCTCTGTACACTCAGGCAAATCTCCTCTTGGCGCGGTGCTTCGCTCGGCTATCCTGCCCGGACTGGGGCAGTTCTACAACGAAGCGTACTGGAAGGTGCCGGTGGTTCTCGGTCTCACAGGATTTCTCATCTACGGTGTGGTGACAGAGCACGCGACCTACACGGATTATCGCGACCAGTACGACGCTTCAATTACCACCGACGTACCATCGGGGAACCTCCGCTTGAAGCTTTTCAGGGAATTCTACCGCGACCGCCGCGACACCTATGCCTGGTGGCTTCTCATCGCGTATCTGTTCCAGATCGCCGACGCTTTCGTGGATGCCCATCTTTACAGCTTCGACATCGGCGACGTCGATGCACTGCAACTTCTCCCTGCCGCCAACGGTCTGCGACTGCAACTTCGTTTCTGAGCGGTGACTCGCCCTGAACTTCCCCCGCTTGACCTCACGCGTAACGTTTCAGGCTTGATGCTTCACGTTGAACGTTTCACGTTTAACGTTTAACTCGTAGATTGAGAGATTGGACGCTATGAAAGCTGTCCGTTGACACACATGCAAATGAGCACTCCTCTATGAAAATGATTTTCGGTTGGATACGATCAATGTATGATTGGGTCGAGGGCTTCTCGACGAAACCGGGCGCACTGTGGGCACTGTTCATCATAGCGTTTATGGAATCGTCCTTTTTCCCGATTCCACCGGATGTATTACTTATCGCGCTCGCGGTGGCCATGCCTGCCCGCTCGATGAAGTTTGCGGCGATTTGCACCGTCGGCTCGGTACTGGGAGGCATGTTCGGATATTTCATCGGCTATGAGCTGATGGATCTCATCGGAAGGCCGATCATCGACTTTTATAATGCCGGTGCGTACTGGCTAAAGGTGGAGGAAGCGTATCGCGGGCCGGTCGGCGTGTGGTTCCTGGTCGCAGCCGCGTTTACTCCCATTCCCTACAAAGTGGCCACTATCGCCGCGGGCGCGACACTCATGCCGTTTCTGCCCTTCGTTATCGCATCGGCGTTGGGGCGTGCCGCACGATTCTTCCTCGTCGCCGGACTGATCTGGAAATTCGGGCCGAGCATCAAGACTTTTATCGAAAAATACTTCGACAAACTCTCCATCGCCTTTGTGATTCTGCTCGTGCTCGGCTTTGTCGCTGTCAAGTACGTGTTCTGAGCGGAGAGCGAAGAGCAGAGAGCATCGTCGTGCAAGTCGGACGTCGGTGTGGGAGGAGCAGAGAGACAGAATGCTCCGACCATCCTCAATTCTTTCCGTAACAGTACAAAGAGGGTTTAGTCCTTTAAGTTCTGGCTGTGAATGAGAAGTGCCGATGTAGTGCGAAAAGTGGGCAGCGGACATGACTCCGCTTCCTGCACTAACGCTCGACTTGCATGGCCGTGCTCTACGCTCTCCGCTCTCTGCTCTCCGCTCTCTGCTCTCCGCGCTCTGCTCTCCGCGCTCCGCTATCCGCGCTGAAACACACAGGGCCGCCCGATTGGACGGCCCTGCGCGTTAGAACGAAGAAAATCGGAAGGCTTACTTCGAAAGCACCATCTGGTGGCTCTGGACAAAGTCTCCGGCCATCATTCTGTACACATACGTGCCGCTCGGCAGCCCGCTCGCGTCGAAGTCCACGGCGTAGCGTCCGGCGGGAAGTATGTCGTTGATCAGCTCGCCGACTTCCATGCCGAGTCCGTTATACACGACGATGCGTACGGGACGCTCTTCGGCAACGGTGAAGCTGACGGTTGTGGACGGGTTGAAGGGATTCGGGTAGTTCTGCTCGAGACCGAAAACGGTCGGCAACGCGTCGCCCGGCTTGCCCATCATGTACGACTGCGCAAGCGCAATATTGCCCGTGCTGTTCGTCGGATTCAGATCGAACACCGTCACCAGGTTGTTACCCGGATCGGACGCCGAACTGGTACCCATGATCGGGTCTTCCCATTGACCCAGGGCCACCGCCTGACGCACGCCGTGCAATTGGTTGCGGTCGGCAATCATCACAGCTTCCTGATCCGCATACGGGAAGGTGATGTTCGCCGTCCACCAGCCGCCGCCCGTCGTCGTGATCTGCCAGTAGCGCTTCACGTACAGCATGCGCGCAAGGTTCTGTGGCAACTGATACGGATACACGCGAATGGTCATACCCGCGATCGAACCACCCGTCACCTCCACCGTGGCGATCGGATTGCCGGTGCCGGTGGCGGTGAAGTTGTAGGTGTTGCCGGAGGACAGCGACGAAAGCGTCGCTTCCTCGTACTGTGTGCCGCCCTTCGTGCCGGAGTTCACCACGCGAAGTTCCACGTCGATGTTCAGCGGTTCGTTGGTCGCGACCAAACCGTTATTTGGCGGCGGGAAGTCGTCGTTGAACAGAAAACCGTAGAAGGTGATCTGTCCCACGTGCAGACCCGGAGCCAGGCCGTTCGGGTTGATGGTCAGCGTGAAGTCCTGGAACTGCCGCGGACGCGGCGGAGTGAAGTTGTACCCCTGCATCGTCGGTTCCGGCGTCGCCTTCGTCAGCGTGATCCACGGGGTGTTCGTCTCCACATCCCAGAGGAAGTCGCCATTGGCACCGTAGATGTTGGTGGACGATGCCACCTCGTACGTCCTATTGATCAGGCCGGGTACCTTATAGGTTGCCGTGAACTGCAGCTTCTTCCCCGGATCATTGATGAACGTGTTCACCGGATCGCCGGGGATGCCAAAAGCGATTTTCGGCGGAGGAGAGGGATTGTCATCCAGTACGATGTCATCAATTACCACCGCGCCCGCGCCGGCGTTGCTTGTGACGTGGAAGCCGATGAAGTACACACCTGGCTGATTCGGGGTATTGAAGTACGGATCCAGACCGCCCGCGATTTGCTTGGCGGTCATGAAGCCGGTGTTGGTGAAATTCGCAAAGGTCGCGAAGGTGGTCATCGACCCGGGATCCGGGCTCATACCGTAGGCGACTTCCACGCGCTGCGGGGCGCCGCTGACGGATTTCATGTTGAAAGCTATTCTATAGCTCGATCCGGCCTGGAGATCAGCTCCAGGCGTAAAGAACCAATCGTCGGCGACCTGCGTGTCACCGGGATATGACACAGCGTTGCTGCCCGCACTACCGACACCGTTGGCAACCGACCATACGGTGGGACCAGCACTGTTGTACACCGTCCAATCGTAATCCAGGAATCCGGGATCATCACTGAAATTAGGTGCAAGCATGCTGTCGAAGTTCTCGCGGCCATGAATTTTCGTATTATCGATGCGACGCGTGTCGCTGCCGGTATTGTCCGTCACGTCACCATCTGCGGCCCAGAACACCTTGACGTAGACTGTCTGTCCGGCGCTGGGCACGAGTCCCGTCACCTTCTGATTGAAGCTCACCACAGCCTTGCGGTTGTTCCAGGTCGGATTGAAGGTCTGCTGCACACCGTCGAACTCGCTTGTCGGCATGCTGCCCATCTTGTATGTGATGCTGATGCCATTCGGCGCAGCTTCGCGCCCAACACTTTCGAGCACGACATCCACGGTATGTGCCGCGCCACCTTCAATACGGGCCCAGTTCATATCGGCATAGTTCAAACGCACGTCGTCCACTGCGACATCATACTGGGGAGGTGGCTGTGGATATTCATCAGCGCCGATACATGGACTCGGCCCGCGTTGATCACCATCGAAGTCGTCCGTGTACCCGCTCACCGCGACACCCGCCTGATATCCCACGTCCGAGCTGCTGTGGAGATCCGTTGCGCTGGCGAAATACGGATCGCCGTACACTGTATTCTGGTTGAATCCGGTCGACACCGCTTGCATGGCCGCAAGACTGGTGTAACTCGTCCCCTCCCAGTAGTATGATGTCGTTCCGGTGCCGATGCGGTAGAATGCGTTGTTGTCGAACAGACTGTACGACACCGCCGATCCCGAAGTCATGTGATACTGCGCGTAAAATGTACCACTGCCCTCGAGCACTACCCAGTTATTGGCGTATTTATTGTCGTACGCTGTGGCCTCTCCGTAAACGTACAGACCGTATGTGGTACCGGTGGTCTTACAAAATACAGAGTTGTACACACAATCTGTGTAACGCGGATAGCTCACATACAGCCCGTAATTCGTGGAGGTACCGTTCGTCGCGCCCATGTTGTTATAGACACGCGCACGGTTGTTTGTCGAGGCATAGTAATAGTTCGGGCGGTATACGTACAAAGGACTGTACGCCGCGAAACCGTAGTTGTAGCTGATCTCCGGGCCGTTGTTCGGATAGTAGATGTAATAGGCGTATCCGGAACTGGTTGTAAACGTGCCGGTGGTTCTCTGTATGGAACGGTTGCGCTTCACCGTGATCGAACCACTGTAGTACATGTACATGCCATAGTAGTACCAGTCCGTAATGGTGTTATTGATGAACTGGTTGCCCGAGGAAACGAGGTAATCCGACGAACTCGAACCGTTCCAGCGAATGCCGTAATACCCGCCGATGATGTTGTTGTCTTCGAGCAAATTATTGCTGCCGTGGGCGCCATACGTACTGTATGACGTTGTCGTACTGGCCAGTACCGCGATATGATTCGTGCTCGAACCGCCATTGTACACTTCGATGTTGCAGTTGGTGATTTCGTTGTTATCGGCGGAATTCGTGAACAGAACCCCGTACCCGTATGTGGTACCTGTAGCACGGATGGTCAGATTTCTGATTCGCAGGTAATCTGCGCCATCGAGAAGCACAACGCGGTCATACGAATTGGGTGTGCTGTACTGAAGAATTCTGGTAGACGCGTTGCCTGCACCGCCGTCAAACGTGATGGTGTTCGTTGAGCTCGCACCGGGGATGGCCGGAATGGACACCTGCTCCGTGTAGGTGGAAGCCGCGACATTGAACGTGACCGGCCCGCTGATACCCGCCGCAAGCATCGCTGCGACGGCATTGTTGAAGGTGGTGAAATTTCTGTTTCCGCTGCCGGTGGGATTTATGGTGTAAATACCGTTCAGCATTTCGATGATGCTTCGCGAACCCGCGGGGTTGGTCACCGTGGGAACGCGCGGGATACCGCCCACCGTGAGCCCCGTGCATTGCGCATCCACAACATGCGAAACTGTCGCGTTGACGGCGATGTCATAGGCGAGCCAGAAATAATTCGTCCCCGGCCCCAGCACCTGTGTGCCGTTGACGGTGAACGACCCGCTGGGATTAGTGACGGTTGTTCCAAACTGACTGGTCGCAGCAAAACTCGGATTCGAGCCGGTGTAAAATACTCTTGCAGCCGTCATGTTGGCCGTGCTCGTCGATCCGGTCGTGTTGAAGGTGAACGACGTTGCGGAGATCGGGCTTGTGCTGCCGGTCACCACTATCGGGACGCCGATGATCTCAGCGTTGTTCGTACCGGTACCCACAGGGGTCGTATTGTTCTGCGTGGTGGTAGAGGACGCGTAGTCCATCGGACCCGGAGAGATAAGATCAAAACCGAAGTTGTAGCGTTCAGAACCATTTCCCGTCGGTGTACTCGCCGAACAACCGCCGGTCGCCCAGATACGGCGCGGTGCGGGAGCGGTGGAGACGTTCCGCAGCGAAATGCCTGTGCTGTAGCCCTCCTGGCAGACGATGACAATGAGGTGTTGTGTCGGATCGTATGCGAACGGCGTGTTCAGCGTGATGCCGATCCACTGATCCGCCGAGCCGGCCGGGAAGATCGTCGTCGTTGCGGTGTAGCAGAGTGTGACAGGAGTGTAATAGCCTGTTGTCGCAGTCGGCCAGGTCGCCGATTGCGCCAATGATATGGTGAGGTTGGTGAAGGTGGACTGGCTCGTGGTTGTCGCACTTCGCTGAAGGTATACACGGGTGATGAGTCCGTTGTATGCCCCGGAGAACTCGCCCGCCTGATACTGTAGCTGGATCTTATTGGTGGAGGAATTCAGCGGGAATGAGTTAGAGCCCGATGAGTTCGCAGGAGTGGAATACTGTGGTGTCGTCTGTGCGCTCAGTGTTGAGGTCACAAGAACCAGCAACAAAAGCGTCGTTGCTGTCCACAACCGATTCCGGGGTTCAAGCCTCGTGGAAGAGAATTTCATGCATCACCTCGAGAATGTGAGGATAATATGTAAGTGGGAAATGACCTTTCGGATAACACCTTTCGATGGATGGGACAGGAACTGCCGCGCGGATTGGTCTCCGATGCGCCTAGCAGCCGTACGTCAACATGACTGCGGTAACCTTTTGGACGTACCGCTGTCAATCTGTAATCCGGCGCGAGGTCGCTTGTTACCCGATTGCATACGGGCCTCCAGAAGCCGCAACGTGACCGGATACAGGGTGCACTACACGAATCCCGCTGCTGCTCGTGACGCTACGGCGGGATCTCGTTATTCTATGTTTGCTTCCGCTGCACTGTGACCGTAAACATGTCGGTATGCCATGTACCGACTGATCTCATCACGTCGGATGAGCGCGTCAACGAATCACTGGAGAGATAGCTCGAATAGAGAATAATTCAAGGGGCAATATAACGGTGCAGCGCCATCAAACGCAAACATGCGTATGAACGTGCGGACGTAATCCTCACACGTGAAGAGGTGGCACTATGATGCGTGACTACCGTCTTTTATTGTGATGAAGAGACAGGATGCTGCGGGGACAGCTCAATCGGATATCCCCCTGCAAAACTTCCATGGAATGAGCGATCTGCGGCAAGGCCATACACGGGACAAATTCTTCGCAGCTTGGGCGCTCCCACGCAAAGAGATGCTATTGTCATAACAACGGCAATGCGCGAAATTTTTTCTGACGGAGGATTCTAACGCCGGGGAGAAAAACGACTCCGCGCCGTTTCCCTTCAGAAGATATCCCGGTAGGACCAGTCCTGGTCAGAACACCGATATGCGCCGGATCGCAGTATGAGATTTACGCAAGCTTGAATTCCGACGTCGCGTGAAAATGGATGGTCTTGAACATTTCCGTTGCGGCATTGAAGGACCAGTTGCCCTCCGGCAGATAGACAGGATGATCATCCTTATCTCTGGCGATATGGTGCTGTTGCAGACGCATGAAGCGATCCAGCTCCGGCTTGTCGTCGGAAGTGAACCAGAATGCCTTGTAGATATTCATCGGTCTGAAGTCCACCGAGGCGCCGTACTCCTCAAGCAGGCGGAATTTGATGACTTCGTACTGCAACTCCCCGACCGTGCCGACGATTTTCTCGCTGCCGGACTGCCGCGTGAATAACTGCGCGACCCCTTCGTCCGTGAGCTGTCTGATACCTTTGTCAAGCTGCTTGGACTTGAACGGATCCCGGTTCACCACCAGACGAAAAATCTCGGGAGAAAAGCTGGGAATGCCCTTGAATTGCACATCCTCACCTTCGGTGAGCGTATCGCCGATTTTGAAATTGCCGTTATCATGCAGGCCGACCACATCGCCCGGCCAGGCGTCATCCACAACGGTCCGTTCATTGGCCATGAAGGTGGTCGGCGATGTGAAGCGCACGTCTTTCCCCAGTCGTGTGTGCCGGTAAAACTTTCCCCGTTCGAACTTCCCCGAACACACACGACAGAACGCGATGCGGGCGCGATGGTTCGGGTCGAGGTTCGCGTGGATCTTGAAAATGAAGCCCGTGAATGTCGGCTCCCCGGGATGAATGATGCGGGGCGCGGCATCGCGCGGCAGGGGCGGCGGCGCGATACGGACAAAAGTCTCCAGCAGCTCCTTCACCCCGAAATTGTTGATCGCGCTTCCGAAAAATACCGGGGCGAGATAGGCCTCGCGATAATGCTCCGCGTCGAATGGCTCGTACAAGCCCTCGATCATCTCCAGCTCCTCGCGCAGCGCACCCGCCGCCCGCGCACCGATATGATCGGCGAGCACGGAACTGCCGATGTCCTCTATCAGGACAACATCTTCCGCAATATCGGTTTTGCTGGGGGAAAACAGCTCCAGCTGTTTCTTGTACATATTGAAAACACCGCGAAATGCATTTCCCATGCCGATGGGCCAGGTAAGCGGACGCGTATGAATGCCGAGTTCGTTCTCGAGTTCGTCCAGGAGCGCGAAGGGCTCGCGGCCTTCGCGATCAAGCTTGTTGATGAACACAATCACGGGTGTGCTGCGCATGCGGCACACATTCATCAGATTGCGCGTCTGCTCCTCCACACCCTTTGCGGAATCAATCACGAGGATGACACTGTCCACCGCCGTGAGGGTCCTGTACGTGTCCTCGGCGAAATCCTTGTGACCCGGGGTGTCGAGTATCGTGACCTTGTAGCCGCTGTACTCGAAGCCCATGACCGATGTGGCGACGGAGATGCCGCGCTGTTTCTCGATTTCCATGAAATCCGATGTCGCAGTCTTACGGATCTTGTTGCTCTTTACCGCGCCGGCGGTATGAATTGCGCCGCCGAAGAGAAGCAGCTTTTCGGTGAGCGTGGTCTTTCCGGCATCAGGATGACTGATGATGCCGAAAGTACGTCGGCGCGACAGTTCGTGAGATGGCATGCGATGTGAAAATCTGATGAATGAAACGGCAGGCGGAACGGAGAGTGAAAAGCGAAGAGCGGAGAGCATCTGCTCTCTGCTCTCTGCTCTCGGCTCTCGGCTCCTGACTCTGTACTGTCGGTTCTCTGCTCAGTTACGCGATGGTGACTTCAGGCGTCAGGTACACATCCTGAATGGCCTGCAGTAACGCCGCGCCCTCCTGCATGGGACGCTGGAAGGCCTTGCGTCCGGAAATGAGCCCCTGTCCGCCGGCGCGTTTGTTGATCACTGCGGTACGGACGGCCTCCGCCATATCCGTTGCTCCCGCGGATGCGCCGCCGCTGTTGATCAGGCCGGCCCGACCCATGTAGCAATTGGCAACCTGATAGCGAGTGAGGTCAATCGGATGATCGGTGGTCAGCTTGTCGTATACGAGTTTGTGCGTCTTCCCAAAGTTCACCGCAGTGAATCCGCCGTTGTTCTCGGGCATTTTCTGCTTGATGATATCCGCCTGAATGGTGACGCCCAGATGATTGGCCTGACCGGTCAGATCAGCGGCGAGATGGTAGTCTTTGTCTTTTGTGAAACCGCTGTTCCGCAGATAGCACCACAGGACCGTCGCCATTCCGAGTTCATGCGCGTAGGCGAAAGCTTCGGCGATTTCAACGATCTGTCTGCTGGATTCTTCGGATCCGAAGTAAATCGTCGCTCCGATCGCCGCGGCTCCCATGTCGTAGGCCTGCTCGATGTTTGCGAACATTATCTGATCGTGCTTGTTCGGGTAGGTGAGGAGCTCGTTGTGATTCACTTTGACGAGAAACGGGATTTTGTCCGCATACTTGCGCGCGACGGAGCCAAGCACGCCGAGCGTGCTGGCCACCGCGTTGCAGCCGCCCTCGATCGCGAGTTTAACGATGTTCTCGGGATCAAAATAGATGGGATTCGGTGCGAACGAAGCTCCGGCGCTGTGCTCAATGCCCTGATCCACGGGGAGAATGGACATATAGCCCGTCCCGGCCAGTCGCCCTGTGCCGTAAATTCGTTGAAGATTCACCAGCACGCGGATGCTTCTGTCGCTGTCCTTCCAGATGCGATCCACGAAATCCGGCCCCGGGAGGTGCAACGTCTCTTTCGGTATTCCGGTGCTGACATGATTCAAAAGTGCGTCCGCGTCGGAACCCAGCATTTGTCGAATGGTGTCGATCATGGTGTTTCGAACTTGTTGAGAAAAATGTACATAACAAAAATTACGACGGGACGGGATCACGGACAAACATTCTCCGCAAATCTGTGGAATTAAACGGAGCTGGGATGCGTTATGCTGTGACGGTTTCACTGATTGTTTTTCACGCGTTCGAACATTCCATACCTCCCATGTTATCTACGTTTATCCTGACCGGCGCGACCGGTCTTATCGGCCGTCGCGTGTACCGCGCTTTGCGCGAACGCGGCAACGACGTCGTTGTGCTTTCAAGAAATCCGGAAAGGGCGAAAAGCCACTTCCCCGACGCCGCACAGGTGCTGCTTTGGGCCCCGGGCGTTGCAGGTGCCTGGTCTGCCGCCATTGACGGTTGCGCTGGTGTCATCCATCTCGCGGGTGAACCCATCGCCGAAGAACGCTGGACGGAAGAATACAAAAAACGTATTCACGGCAGCAGGGTGGACGGCACCCGCGAAATCGTGGATGCCATCGCCTCGGCCGGACAGAAACCGGCTGTGCTGGTGTCCGTGTCCGGCGTCGGCTACTACGGCGACACACGGGATGTGCCGGTTGATGAGGACTCGCCGGCGGGCAGCGATTTTCTTGCCGGTGTCTGTGTGGAGTGGGAAAATGAAGCGCACCGTGCGGAAGATTTCGGCGTCCGCGTCGTCACACCGCGGCTTGGTATCGTACTCGCCGACGACGGCGGAGCGCTGGAGAAACTGCTCACCCCGTTCAAGATGTTCGCCGGCGGACCCGTCGGCAACGGTGAACAGTGGTTTCCCTGGGTGCATATCGACGATGTCGTGGGGCTCATTCTCCATGCCATCGAAACGCAGGATCTGCATGGCGTCGTGAATGCCGTTTCTCCGGGTCTTGTGCGCAACAGGGAATTCGCCATCGCATTGGGCGAAGCGCTCAAGCGCCCGGCCCGTTTTACGGTTCCCGGTTTTGTGATCAAATTGGCCCTTGGGGAATTCGGCGAAACACTTCTCGGCGGTCAGCGCGTCTCACCCCGGCGCACTCTGGAAAGCGGCTACAACTTCAAATATACCGACATCGAGAAGGCGCTTGGCACGCTCGTCTCGGTCTGAATAGAGCAACGACGCGAAAGCACGGGCACAGCGCAACGTACACTTGGGGTGTCGGACTGCAATTCTCCGCCGCTGTGCATTTCGCAGGCGGGTGAAAGTAAATCCGCGACTTTGTGACAAGCACCCGGGGCGCTGTACTTGCAGGCGATTGACCGTGACGCAACGTTGTGGCACTGCCATGACAGACGGTTCTCCATAGTCTCCCGGATACGGCGGCATCGAGGTTCACACGCCGAGGCTCTCCGCATTGGCTTTGAGCGCCTCGAGCACGAAGGCCACGTGTTCGTCGAAATCGACACCCAGCTCTTCCGCTCCTTTCAGCATGTCTTCACGGCTCACGGCGCGCGCGAAGGCCTTGTCTTTCATTTTCTTCCGCACTGAACGCACTTCCACGTCGGCGATCCTCTTCTCCGGACGAACGTAGGCCACAGCGAGCAGGAAACCGCAAAGCTCGTCCACCGCGAAAAGACATTTCTCCATCGCCGATTCGCGCGACACACCCGTGTGCTCCGCATGAGACATGATTGCCCTGCGAATGCTGTCGGACACCCCGCGCTCAGCGAGTATGGTGTTTCCGACAAACGGGTGTTCTTCAATCGATGGGTGCCGTTCGTAATCGAAGTCGTGCAACAGCCCTGTGATACCCCATTCTTCCACATCACCGCCGGAGCGCTGCGCGCAGGCGCGCATGGCGGTCTCGACGGCCAGGGCATGCCGTCGCAGACTCTCGGATGCGGTATGTTCATAAAGGATTTCCAGTGCCTTTTCGCGTGTAATCAAGCTGTGCTCCACGGTTTGTTCAAAGCCCTCGGCTGGTAAATGTGCTCAAGAGAACCTATAGTAGTCAACCTCGACGAACCGGTCAGCGTCGGTCTGTGCCCGACGGTTGTGTGCGTAGCGTCGCGCTTGTAACCTTCATCGCATATCCTCTGTCATTTGAGAGCGTCTCGTTCAACAACGGAAGAATCATCCAACACAGATTAAACCTATTGCGCGGACGCCTGTCATATCCCTCGTCAGACTGACGGTTGACCAAAACACGAACCCAATTACCTATCAGTAGAGGTGCTTCCATGAAACGTATTCTCTTTTCTCTGTTGCTCGTCACGGCGTTCGTCGTCAGCGCCTGCGACAGCGATCCTTCTTCGCCGGTGGACAACAGTCAGTCCTCCACCCTGCTCAAGGCGGTGGAGCAGATGTCCCTTTCCAACGAGCAGCTCGCCCAGATTGATGAAATGTTCTGGCTCGAGGAAGATCTCAGCGGCCTTCTCACTCCGACGCAGCTCAACGCTCTCAACACCGTGATCACGAGAACCGCGCCGGATTTCGCGACCTCGCGGGATCCCCGTGGCATCGCCTTCGACATGGCCGCTCTGGTCCATCTGCGCCTGATCCTGAAAGCCAATCCCGATATGGACGAGACCGCCAAGCAGGCGCTCATTGATATGATCAAAGCTTCGAACGCCACGCGTCAGCAGATCATCCGCGACAATCTTAACAATCCGGAACAGCTGAAGGCCCTCCTGAAAGCCGAGCATGATCGCCTTATCGCAGAAATGAACGCAGCCCTGACTCCGGAGCAGCTTGCGAATCTTCAGACCTTGATCGATCAGTTGAAGCAACTTCGCGAAGAACTGCGCGAGAAATGGGCACAGGAACGCATCAACCGTCAGGTGGCGATGCTCAAGACCGCCCTCGGACTGACGGACGAACAGGCGGCCGCCATTAAGGACATTCTGCTTGCACAGCACGAAGCGATAAAGAATCTGCGCGAGCAGTACAAGGACGATCCCGAAGGACTGCGTGAAGAGCTGAAGACCCTTCTCGGGGAAACCGACGCCGCCATTATCGCACTGCTGACACCGGAACAGGCAGCGAAGTGGGACCTCCTCAAAACCCTGCGTATGAATTGGCGCCTGGGTGGTGGAGGTCATGGCGGAGGCCGCCGCGGCTGACAGCCCCCCTCCGACGCCCGGTCAAGCGTGAGCGACAGGAAGAGCATGAGACATCTCATGCTCTTTCTCTTTTCAGACAACCGACTGGCGGTGTTTCTGAGTGCACGCACCAGTCCGCCTCAGCCGGATCAGCCTAAGGCTGACCAATTCGTAGGTGACATCGCTGCGCCAGCAAACCTCGTCATGCTGAGCGCTGCGACAGCACAGATTTCCCTCAAGTATTTGTTGTCAGCTGAGCAGTTCCGCTACTGCGGAAAAGTATGATTTTTTCCTTTACGCACGTAGTACGTAGGTACTGTTTTGGGATGTCATTAACAGGACAGATGACATGGTTGGCATGCGTGGCCGTCGTGGGTTCCTTGATTTGACAGAAGCCTTTCGGTATTTTTCCTCTGATACACCGATACTTGGTGTTGCCCGACCATACAGTGCATATCACATCAGCAGCGTACCTGCGTACCGGAGCCGGACATGAGCGACGATTCAATGAATGAAAACTATTCCAAAGAAACGCACCTGATTTACGGAAAATCCCATTCCATGAAATGGGATTACGATCATCACGTCATTCCTCCCATTTCCTCTTCCGCGACCTACCGCCTGGACTCCGCGCAACGCGGCGCCCAGGGCTTCATCGAATTCGCGAACACCACGGATGAGACCAAGCGCAAGCAACCAATCCTGATTTACGATCGTCTGGGCGAGCCGAACAAAGATATGCTGGAAGAGAATCTGGCCTATGCCGAGGGAGGCGAATGTGCCGTGACCTTCGGCTGCGGCATGGCCGCCATCAGCGCCGTGTTCGGCATACTCACCAAATCCGGCGATCAGATCATTGCTCACCGCACCATGTACGGCTGCACGTTTTCCCTGCTGCGCAACTGGTATCCGCGCTACAATATCGACGTGCAACTGATCAATCTCCATGATCTTGCCGCGCTCGAAGCCAGCATTACTCCGCATACCCGCGTCGTGTATTTCGAAACCCCGGTCAATCCCACGCTCACGCTGATTGACATCGCAGCGATCGCCGGACTGGTGCGCAAAATCAACAATGCGCGTCCGGCGGATGAGCATATTCACATCGTCGTGGACAACACCTTCTCCACACCCTACTGCCAACGTCCGCTGGAACACGGCGCCCATTTCGTGGTGCATTCGCTCACCAAGGGCATAGGCGGTTTCGGTACGGACATGGGCGGCGTGGTGGTCGGTCCCGAGAAGTGGCTCGACATGCTGTTGCTCTATCGCAAGGACTTTGGCGGGGTGCTTTCCCCGAAAGCGGCATGGCCGGTGCTTGTGTACGGCCTTCCGACGCTCTCGCTGCGCGTGCAGAAGCAGATCGAAACAGCGATGCGCGTGGCGGAATTTCTCGAGCAGCATCCCAAAGTACGCAGTGTGAGTTATCCGGGATTGAAGAGCTTCCCGCAATACGAGCTCGCGCGCCGACAGATGACGAATTACGACGGCGAATTCGCTCCGGGTACACTGATGTATTTCACCCTCGACAGCGCTTCGGCTCAGGAGAGCCGCGATAAAGGCGAAGCGCTGATCAACTTTGTCGCCGACAACGCCTATGCCATCACCCTCGCGGTGAGTCTGGGACACACGCGTACACTCATCGAGCATCCCGGGAGCATGACCCATTCCGCCATCCCCGCCGAGGAGCAGGTGCAGCGCGGCATGGATCCGGGAGGTATTCGGCTCTCGATAGGTATCGAACGGTCGGAGGATATTATCAGAGACCTCAACGCGGCGCTTTCCGCGATCGGGTAGTGTCCTTGGTCTATCCTCGGCCCTTCTCATGCTGAACCCGCGGTAGTCACAGGCCTGTGCTTCGGATGAATCAATGATGCTTCCGACGCGGTGTCGCAAATCCGCCCCTTTCCCGGGAAGCCGGTTCTCAGACCGCAAATACCTTCAGACCTCAAGCGCGTACGGTGAACACCCGTACGCGCTTTTCGCAGCGCCCTCCAGAGGACGCTTGTGTTTGACAGCTGATGCGAATCCGAAGTACATTAGAGTCTGTGAAGTGTCACCGCAACAGAGATACAGCGATCGGAGTAACCATGTTCGAATACCCCCTTACATTGATTCGCAGTTCGCTGCTTTCCCAATTCCCGAACATCGAATTCGCGATGAGCACGCGGCAGGGCGAGGCGCCGGATGCGCCCTTCGGCTTCAATCTCGGCTACGAGCTCGGTGACGCCGATGAGCGTGTGACAGGCAACATCGCCCGCTTTGCGGAGGCGCTGGGTCTCGACGCCGGAGACCTGGCGGTCATGAAGCAGGTGCACGGCGATACCATCCGCGACGTCGCGGAGCCGGGCCTGTACGACGCTTCCGATGCGCTGGTGTGCACGCAGCCCCGCGTCGGCATTACCGTGCGCGTCGCCGATTGCGCACCGGTGATATTGTATGCACCCGATGTGCAAGCCGTGGCCGTCGCACACGCCGGATGGCGCGGCACAGCGGAGCACATTACCGCGAAGCTTCTTGCGCATCTGATCGAGCAGAAGCATGCCGATCCCGCCGGAATATTCGCGTACATCGGACCCTGCGCCGGCAAGGAGCACTACGAAGTGGGCCCGGAGGTCGCGGCGTTGTTTCCCGCGACGTATGTCGACTCCTCGGGCGACCGGCCGCGCATCGATCTGAAAGGACTCAACGCGCAACAACTTGAGCACGCCGGTATCCCTTCCGCCAATATCGAAATCGACGAACTCTGCACGATTCGGGACCGTGCGCTGTTTCATTCCTGGCGCAGGGATGGAGAGCGTTCCGGCCGTATGCTCGCGACGATTTATCTCAAGGATTCGATCGAATGAATTTGGATTTCGAAATCATCGACACCGGAGCGCACGACGGGGCCTGGAATATGGCGTTCGATGTGCAACGCGCTGAGGCGCTGGACCGTGGCGTCGCCGCGCCCATGCTGCGCGTGTACACCTGGGACCCCTGGTGCATCTCGCTCGGACGGCATCAGGATATTGCGGACATCGATCAGGAAGCGGTGCAGGCAGCCGGCTATGAAATCGTCCGTCGGCCCACCGGCGGCCGCGCCATTCTTCATGCCGAGGAGCTCACATACAGCGTGGTCATGCCTTCGGAAGGCCGCAGCATCATGGAAGTGTACAAGGAGATCAGCGAAGCGCTCACCGCGGGTCTGCGTACGCTCGCACCGGATATCGCCATCGCGAAAAGTCAGCCGGATTTTCAGAAATTGTATCGCGAACCCGGGAGTATCCCCTGTTTCTCCAGTTCCGCACGCTACGAGATTGAATTCGATAACAGAAAGGTTGTAGGAAGCGCACAGCGGCGCATAGGCTCCGCGGTGCTGCAACACGGGTCCATCCTTATCGGCGGCGCACATCTCGCGCTTGCGGATTTCCTTGCGGTGGATGACGAGGTGCGCGAACAGCTCCGTCAGGACATGCAGCGCCACACTATCACTCTGAACGAGATCGCCGGCAGAGAACTCTCCGTCGGAGAGGTCGCAAAAGCGGTGATCGGTGGTTTTATCGAATCATGGGAAATGCATGGTACAAATCTTGCGGGGAATCAGTATTTTAGTGCCGAGACAGGTTCGCGAGGCACATGAGTACAGAATCCCAAACGTCCACCAAGCGCGTCACGACCAGACGGATACAGGAGATGCGCGATGCGGGCATACCTATTGCCTGCCTGACGGCGTACGATTATCTCATGGCGCGTTTGCTCGACGACGCCGGCGTGGACATTATCCTCGTCGGCGATTCTGTGAGCAATGTGTTTCAGGGAAACAACACAACCCTCCCCGTCACTCTCGATGAAATGATTTATCACACCAAGGCCGTCAGCAGAATCGTGCGACGCGCGATGGTCGTGACCGACCTCCCGTTTATGTCCTATCAGGTGACCACGGAGGAGGCATTTCGCAGTGCGGGACGCGTGATGAAGGAAACAAGCGCGGGCGGGGTCAAGGTCGAAGGAGGACGCAGGATCGCCGGGGTCGTGGAGAAGATGGCCGGGGAGGGTATTCCCGTGATGGGACACATCGGCCTCATGCCCCAGTCCATTCTCAAGTATGGCGGCTATCTGCCCAGAGGCACCACCGAGGAGGAAGCGAACGAACTGATTGATGATGCGATAATTCTCGAGCAGGCGGGCGCCTTCGCCGTCGTTCTCGAAAAAATTCCGGCCACACTGGGCAAGCGGATAACGGAGCGGCTCTCCATCCCGACTATCGGTATCGGTGCCGGTCCGAACTGCAGCGGACAAATCCTCGTCACGCACGACATGCTGGGGCTGTTCGAGGACTTCCGTCCCCGTTTTGTGCGCCGCTACGCATCCATCGCCGACGATATGGAAAACGCTTTCAGGCAGTATATTCAGGACGTCAAGTCCGGCACCTTTCCCAACGAATCGGAGAGTTACTAATGGACGGTGAGCAAATAGCGGCCATCAAACAGCAACTCCGCGATGAAGGATACAACATTTACGTGTACAGCTATCCCGGCGGTATGTGTTTCCCTCCGCACGAGCACGATCACGAAACGATACACGTGATCCTGAACGGCATGATGCGGATCACCCTCGAAGACACGGATCATATCGTTCGCGCGGGCGAACGTTTTGTGGTTCCGGCCTACGTCAAACATACAGCCGAGGTCCTCGGCGAGATGCCGGTGGTTGTGCTCGATGCGACGATGCCGGCAAAAAAATGATCTTCTGATATGACCCCTGTCCCGAAGGAATTCAAACTTCTCGATGGCCGCGACCTGCGCATTACCTGGTCCGATGGCCATAGTACACGCATTTCCCTGCAGCTCTTCCGTGACGAATGTCCCTGTGCCGGCTGCAAGGGTGAAACCGACATTTTCGGCGATCTCAAAATGCCGCTTCAGCTTCCAATTGCGGTACCCGGCAAGTACGAGCTGAAACGCCTGGCTCCGGTAGGCAACTACGCTGTGGCGGCATCCTGGGGTGATGGCCACGACAGCGGCATTTACTCCTGGGAATATCTTCTCGAATTGGAGCAGCGCTTGAATCCCGCTCCCGGTGACACACCCGCCCCCTCGTCTCTCGCCTGAATGATGCTGCGTATCGTTTGCACGGTTTTAGACCCCTCCCTGTACAGCGGCTATGGCGACTGGCTGCGGTCACTTCGCGATGCTGTCGGCGTGACTTTCGTCACCAGGAGGGAAGATGTCGCGGAAGCGCTTGCGGACGCCCACGGTCTTCTTCTCCCGGGTGGCGGGGATCCCGCACCCGCTCTCTACGGCAGAGCGGACGCGTTGCCGCTCTGCAACGTGGACCAGGATCGGGACGCACTGGAACTGGAAGCCATCGAAATCGCGATCCGGAAAGAAATCCCGATCCTTGGTATCTGCCGTGGATTACAAATCGCTACGGTGGCATTGGGCGGCGTGCTCATCCCGGATCTTCCGGGCGCAGGATACGACGGGCATCACCGCCTGGACAAAACGGATCGTCAGCATGAAGTGCATATCGATCCCGACAGCATGCTTGCGACTCTCAGTGGTGAACAGTTCGCGATTGTGAACAGCGCGCATCATCAGGGGGTGGAGCAGATTCCGCCGCGACTTCGCGTCACGGCGCGGAGCGCCGACGGCCTGCCGGAAGCACTCGAGTGGGCGCAACCAGACGGGAAACCATTCCTGCTGCTGGTTCACTGGCATCCGGAACGTTTGCCCCAGGGCCATGCGCTCAAGGACAGCATAGGGCAGGCCTTTCTGGATGCGTGCAAAGAACGCCTTCTCAAGGGATACTGACGGCCTCGGCCCGCACAAGCGGCGATTCGCCGCCGTCCGGATACACCACTTTCACAGCATACACATAGGTAGCACCGCTGCGTACGTCGCGATCAGCATAGCCCGACGCAGCATCTCCTTCCGTTCTGATCAGCACCTGCGGTGAAGCGGAAGCACCACGGTAGAGGTAAAACTCACAGGGACGATTTCCTGTAAATCGCCACTGAAGCTGCACAGCATTGGACTGCGCATCATACCGTGCCACAAGCTGCTCCGCTCCGGGGCGGGTACCCGCTGCCACCTTCCGGGCATTGACGATGTTGGAAAGCGGTGACAGCAGCCCGTCCTCGTCACGTGCCTGAACGGCATACTCGTACACTTCTCCCGCGTCGGCCCCCTCGTCCCGATGCGTCGTTCTGGACGCCTCGTCTGTCCGCAACAGTTCCCTCCACTGCGTCTCCCCCACACGCCGGCGCAGCAGCACGTGCTCGCGTGCATCGGATGTCGGGCTCCGATACCAGGATATGGTCACAGCGTCCACCGCGCTTTGCACATCGCGTATCACCGGCGCGGAAGGAGGAACGATGTCCGGCTTTTTCACTTCCAGTGCGGGCGTGAACGGAGAGTGGTTGAAATTCCAGTCAAGCGCCGTGACCTTATAATAGATGTGCTTCGACAGTGTTTTCAGCGTGAGTGTGTCGGTGTATATGGTATCGGTGCCGATCGTTGTCGTGAGCTGCTGAAATTCATGCGAGGGATCGTTGGCATAGAACACGCGGTAGCCCTGAAGATCCTGTTCAGTATTCGACGTCCAACGGAGCAGTACGACGCCACTTGAGTCCACGGACCCAACCAATCCCGACGGTGTCGCGGGAGGGATGGAATCGGGAAAGACGGCAAACATTGGCGCGGACATGCGCGAATTGCCGGCTGTATCAACAGCGGAGACGACATAGTAATGCGGCGGCAGATCGCGCACGTTGCTGTCCGTATATGTGCGTGCACCAACAGGAAGCAGATCGCTGATGATATCATAGGGACCATCCGGCGACTCGCTTTTCGCGATGATGAAACCATCGAGATCCTTGTCGGGGGTATCGCGCACCTCCCAGGATATTTTCACGGACACCTCATCCACAATCTCATGCGGAAGTATGGCCGGCTGCCGCGGTGCGGTTTTATCCCGGCCCATCGCGGTCACAACCGTTCCCGCCGGCGAGAGCATGCCAAACGCGTTTACCCCGCTGACGCGGTACTGTGCGGCTTCGTAATTTCGCTGCTGTTTGACGCGGTACTCATGGTAGCTGCCGACGTCCTCCACCGAAGGATTGACCAGCGGAAGATACGGGAGCGGCGTCACGCGTGTGAAGCTCCCGCCACCATCTTTGGAACGTTCGATGACGAAGCCGCCGTACGCCGCGCTTTCCTCCCTGTCCCAACGCAACACGACAAGTTTTTCGTCCTCGACCGCAGTGAGTTTTGTGACGGGAGTCAGAGGATTGTCGTCTTTGGCGGTGGCAACGGCAAATGCGGTATCCACCGGGTTATCGGGATTCTGTGTCGCCGCATACAGTCTGTAGACATACGGCTTGCCACGCTCGACACTCCTGTCAGCAAAACGCAGCCCGAGACCGTCCGCGAGATCGGGTCTGATATCGGCAAGAAACAGACCAAAGCCGTGGAGATTCTGCTGCTGGAGATACATTTCATACAGGGATCCAAAAGGATCGTTTGTCGTACTGATGCTCTCTCCATAGAACGATTGCACAGCGGCTCCGGCAAGCGAATCTTCCGGCGCAAAGCGGAGCTTCCAGTCTTCGATACGCAACGGTTTCAGCGGCGCTTCGGTCAGACGCTTCCATTGGGGCTCCAGAGAGGCGCCGCCACGTTTCGCGAGTTCCGCCCGCTCGATGACGTACCCGGCCGCTGCGGCGGTTTTCCATGTGACATAGTCCGTCGTACCCCAACGCAGCACGATGGAATCCGGTGCCGTACGAACAACCAGATGCAGATTTCGTGGAGGCGGAGCTTTTTCTTCGCTTGCGGTGCCGGTCTGCGCCCCTGCGACGGAGAACGCCGCGCCCAGGAGGAACGGAACCGACATCAGGAAAAAGCCGGTCTGAGTGGCGTGAACAAGACCTTTCATGGTGTTCATCATTGTCAATCCTTGAACGTATAGTCACGTGGCAGGTCGTATCCCATGCCCTCGACGTGGTACTTGAGATAGATCTTTGCGTTGCTCGGGAATTTCATATCCCAGAAATCATAGTTCTCCACACCGATGGCGCTGGCGCTCTGTGCGTCGAGATTATGACGCATGAAATGCCAGAAGGCGGGTGTCTGGCCAAGCACGTTTCCATAGCGGCGCATCAGCTCGTCCACGATGAGTCCGCGGTCCTTCTCCAGCACGGCCGGAACGTCGTAGCGAATGACGAGGTGGTTGATCTCGTTCACTTTGATATTCATGTTCTGGTTGAGCATGGGATTCTGATTGGCGACCTGACCGACCTTGGCATTCACCGTCTTGGATCCGGCGGGACCTCCCTGCTTCGGCGGGTTATATCCTTTCCAGAACACGGCGTTGATTTCCTCGTTGGTGAGTTTTCCGTCATGCATGTTCCCCTGATAGGAGATGTCGGTAGCCCAGTTGGGGAAGCGGACATCGGCGAGCCGCGTCCCGTGCGTCAGGCGGCTGCCCGGACGATACTGATTCTCGCTGGGATACACCCGTACCGTGTTGGGATTCAACCCCCCATTGAGCGGCAGCGACTGAATATACACGGTCCGAATGTACTGGTCTTCCAGACTATAGCGGTAGTATTCCTCATACAGTTGTCTCCAGTACTTCGCGATGGTACCGGGTCCGGAGCGGTTCTCCGCTTCCACACGCAACATGGGTGGCACATAGTTGGTGATGGACCCCTTGGACCAGGAATACTCCTCGATGTCGTAGGGATCGAGGGGCTCCTTGCCCTTGAATTTGAGGAAGATCTTGTTGTAATCGTGCGAGGACTTGTTCGTGGACATCCTGGAGAATGTAGGTGGGCTCGACAAATAATCGTCGAGCTTCGCTTTGTACGTCCAAAATTGACTGGTCTTGTATGCCAACTGGTACACGAGGAATTCATCATCGGCAATGCGTGTGGAGTTGAGCCGGGCGGTTCGCTGCGTCACGGTTTGACCACCGCCTACTGCTTTTTTCTCGTTGACCAGCGCAAAACCGCCCTTGTCCTGTTTGCCTGCCTTCAGCTCACGCACGCGCACGACCTGCGCGATGTAAATCGTTTCCTTGAGATGCGTCGGGAGATCGAAGCGCACCCCTTTGAAGGATCCACTGTTTTCCCACTGCAATGAAGAGGTGTGCACCTGCGATGCACCACCTCCCACCTTGTGGAAGCGCACTTCGTAGCGGTACTGATAATTCGGATCATCGGGTGTGAGTGCCGGAATATTGCTCGGGTACTGTTTGAAACTGATGTGCCCCTTGCTGTACTGCGAGTACGGATAGTACCGCTGCATGCGCGCGGGGCGCGTTTCGACGATAAGATCGTTGCGGAAATGCTCCGGCGCGGTGCCGGTCCTGAAATTCACGGTCCGCGATTCGATATGATCTTTCGGACAATTCGCGCATTCCTTGATGCGAATCCACTGATTGTTCACCATGCGATCGCCGTGGATTTCGATTTTCAACACGAAATCCGTTTTCTCGTCGAACATTTCATCCGCTTCGAATTGTGCGGACATGGCGTTGTTGAATTTCGCAAAGCTCCCGGCCACTTTCGCGTTGCCGTTTTTCTTGCGGATCTCGAACGTTTTGATGTCAAAACGGAACTTGATGATTTCCGTCTTGTCCTTGTCCTTGAGCACCTCCACAGCCATGATCTTGTCCTGCCCCACCGGCAGATTGAACGCGACTTCCGGGAAGACGAAGCAGTCCACATCGTTCCCTTCCGGCGTCACGTCGGAAATGACCTTGAGCCCGCCGAAAGGATCGCCTTCGTTGGGGTCGCAGACGTCGCCATACTTGAACTTGAACGAGCAGTGGCCTGTCAGCAGTCCGTCGAGAATGCTGTAATACCCGGCGACTTCACCCTGCAGCCATGTCGGATTCGGAAGGCCGCCCTTCAGCGCGGCGATGAGACCGACTTCGAGCAGCACGATATCCTTCTTCACAAACCAGAGGTTGATATCGATGCCGACCTTGGCCTCGATGCCGGCGTACACCTGACCCGTAGCATACCAGCCGTTGAGCCCCATTTTGCCTTCCACATTGGCGCAGGTGGCATCTGTTTGGAGGATGGAGACGTCGTACCCGAACGCGATGGCGATATGGGCGTAGAACACGAGGAATTTCAGCTTCCCGGTATCCACGCTCAGCATTTGTCCCATCGCGAAACCGCTGCCGCCGTTGACTGCGGGCTTGCGCGCATTCTGGTCGTTGAAGCTCGGGAGCTTGTTGTAGAAGTCGATGGGACTCGACGGCAGATCCGGCATGCCCGGCAGGCTGTTCTTGCCGATCATGAAATAGGAGTCGATGTCGATCAGACCGAGTACCGACAGGGCGAAGCGATTGTCGGGCTCTCCGAACTTTATAAACCACTTGTCCTTGCTGAAATGCATGGATGCGTCGCCGCCGCCGGCGATCAGTTCCTGATTCCCGGCCTTGACGTTGAAGGTAATCGAAATCAGGCCGTCAAATGTTTTCTGCGCGTTGGAATACTTGAACATCACCGAAGCTTTGAGTACGGCGTCGTTGCCGGGACGCGCCTTCGGATCGGGGATCTGAACGAAATACCCATTGCCGGAAAGTGCTATTTCATTCAGGCCACCGCCTTCAAAGAACGACGCTTCGATCGTAATGTCGCCGTTAAAAGCCCTTGGACTGGGCATGGTCCCGAGCACAATGGTGGCCTTGAATCCGAAGGCGATGTTGCCGTCCGGCTCGTACACAACCTTCGTCGACGTCAGACCCGGCGAATCAAGATCAAAATCATCCACATTATTTGGGTCACCGGAGAGCGACGCCGCCGAGGGCACCGGGCTGACGGGTTTCATGTGATAATATGCGCCGCCGCCGAAACCGTAAATTCCCAGACCTGGATAGATCGGGATTCCCACACCCATAACGGCCATGCCATCGACATACCAGTAACGGTAGGTATTCGCGGATTTGTACTTGGTGCTGCCGAACTGCACCGTCGCCGAAATCTTCACCAGCGGCCTGAACGTTACCTCCAGCGCGCCGCGGAAGCCATTGCCGTATTTGACATCGCCTTTGTACAAATCTACCGATCCCTTGATCTCGCAGGCCGCGATGCTGGCATCGATCCAGATGGAGTTGAGTTCCGGTGTATCGAGTGTCCAGGTCTGCTTATTGTTCTGCTGCACCATCTTTCCCCAGACGGTGAACGCGGTACCACCGCTGAGCGCGCTCTCCTCGTTTCCGTCCAGTCCGATGTTGAAGGCCAGCTGCAAGCCGACGCGGCTGTCGCCGTCGAATTTGAGCATGATGCCTTTTTCCGGATCGATGGAAATGGGGAAACCAGCGAATTTTTTCTCCTCACTCGCGAATTTGAAGTACTCTGCCGAGAGGTAGGGTTTCTTATTCCGGATCGTGAAATCCTTGAACTCCACATCGGGGATGTTCACATTCACGTTTTTCATGTCCGGAAATTCTTTATTGATCGTGAGCTCGCCGCTGAGCACCGCCTGCACAAGCACGTCATTACCCTGTGCCTCGACGCTTACGGAAGACCCCTCCATGATGGACAAAGTCGCTCCCCACATGTCCACTTCGATATCGCCCAGATTTTCCACAGCAAAGGCTGTTTTCAGACCCTGTTGCGATGAGGACAACACACAACTGTACCCCAGATCGGTCTTGGATATCGGGATGCGCAGCTTGCCGTTGAACAATCCCTTCGCCAACGTATTGTTGACGATGTCGATTTCGATTTTATCCATCGAGAATGCCCAACCACCGAGGTTCCCCTGATCGGTGCTGAACACCGGCTGCACCATCAGACTGCCCGTGAATCCCTGCTTGTTGATCAGGGCATTGCTCATGGTAACGGATACCGGATCGTTCCCTTTCTTCAGATAGTCCGGCAGGACAATGGTCACCTTGTTGAAATAGAAACCGCGCCAGTCGTTGCCCTGCGGCCCCTGATAATTCTGCGGGTAGACCATGCCCTCGGGATTGCGCGTGTCCGAGAAGTCCATCACCACTTTATCGAGCGTGACGTCCATGCCCTCGAAACCCGCAATGCTGAACGGCGTCATGGTGACTTCTCCAAGCAAATCGCCCCAGGTGGTGCCGTTGAATTTAAACGAAGCGGTCACGGGATCGTTGCCTTGCTTGGCCTTGAGCATTCCCCCCTTGAAGGTGAACATGCCGTCGATCTGTATCTCCTTAAAGCCCTCGCAATCCCAGGCGACATAGGTCCCGCCATTGTTGCCATTGACGGCTTTGATGGTGCAGTCCACGTTCTGTCCCCAGGGAAAAGTATAGTCATTCCCGAGCATGGTGAGCTTCTGCAATCCACCGACGCTCAAACCGGTGGGATGGAAGCAGAGGTTTTTCTGTCCGAAGGCGAGGATTTTATTGTTGGCCTCAGGAATCGGCATATCAAAAAACGCATTGAGGCGCGCGCCATCGGGGGCGAATTCAATCGCCGCAATGTTGATCAATTGGATATTCCCGGACAGCAGCTTGCTCATCGCGAAGGGCAGGCCCTTCGCTTCGAGATTCACGAAATTCTCGACGTACTTCTGTGCTCCCTTAACATAATCGGTGACGGATTTGACGTACTCTCCGGTGATGTTGTCCAGGTTGTCCGAAACATCCTTCAGCGCCTGATTGACCTGCGCACCGGGATCGTAGGCGCCGATAACCTTGCCGGAGAACACCTTATTCTCATTGTTCACCTGAAGGTTGGAGAACGTCGCCTTGAGCTTGGTTTTAAACAGCGGCATGTCCACCTCGCCCTCGCCGCTCAAACTCGCCGCGCTCGATGAGGAAAGCTGGGTCAGACGCATGATGAAGTAGCCGATCTGGATTTCATCCCCGAGGTTGAAATTCTTGTTCGCCGCCGGTCCGGTCGCGATGGGTTGCGGCGCACAGTTCAGCACCTCGCAGTCGCTGGCGTACTGTTCCTCAATATCTACCTGGTCCTGATCCTGGTCGCCCTCACCATCTCCCTGTTGCTGCATGCCATCCTGCCAGAGGAAAAAGCATGCCCCGCTGTGTCCGTTGTTTTTGAAAAGCAGTTTGGGTGCGCCATCACGGCTTCTGGCGGTGACGCGCCAGGCATAGCGTTTTCCCTTTTCGAGCTGCGGCGCGTCAGGTCCGAAAAGGAAGGAATTCGTCTGCACCACCGTCGAGAAAAACGGTGGATCTGTAGCCGCGAGAATGGCCTGCGTGGCGTCTATCTGCTGCGGAATCATTTCCGCCATGGTGATGACGTATTCGATATGCTGCGGCGGAGCTCCGGCGGGGATGGTCCAACTCAGTACAAGATTCTGCGGCGTCTGGGCCGCGGCGTTGCCATTGCATTCTGGCATGAGAATATCAGGCGGCTCGAAATGCGTGATGGAGAAATACGCGCAACCCGACGGCGCGGGCAGAGACAACGGTGTGCCGCTCTGATAATCCACCGCCTGAATACAGAAGCTGTAATCGCCCTCGGGGAGGCCGTTCCCCTGCACCACCTGCGCCTTGGTAATGCCGGCGAATTGCAGGACATCCGGATTGAGATAGGTCTCGAGATCAAATCCCATCAGTGGGCGGGTTTCGTTCGGCGCGAGATCGATGCTCTGCGGCGGCAAATAATCCTGTGGAATGGTGATCGTGATTCCGCCCTCGCTTTCGATGCGGCCGACCAGACGGACGCTTTTTGGTGACGGAGTGGTGTTGGTAAGCGTGATCACCACCTTGTTCTCGATGGTGACGTAGTCCGACAGATAGGGCGAATACGGCGGCAGCACCTGCGTGATGACGGTGATGTCCGTCTGCGCCTGCACGGCCGCAGCCATCAGGAGCAGTCCTGCCACGACGGCAACCCATCGGGTCCTTGAATCAGAATGTGTATGCATAGCCCAACACCAAAGTGATTTCCGAAAATGTCTTTTGCGCATAGTAACCGGCATTGGACGACACATGCGCAATTTGTGCGCTGAAATTGTGCCGCCGCTGCACGGAATAGGTGCCCGCGATAGTGCTTGTCATGGTTTCGCCCGCGGCGTGAAACGACATGCCGAAGCTGCCGTTCAACCGCAGGGCCTGTTCGAGCAAACTTTTTCCCGCGCCGAGCGAGAAGCCGCTGTTCCGGAAAGTACCCGCGGCGTTCCGCATCTGCGTGGCGTTTCCGGAAAGCGTAAAGGACCAGTGCAGCTTCGGAAGCGACAGCGAGTACGCAAGGTGCATGTTCGTTGTGCTGTACTCGGAATAGCGGGATGAAAATGTATTGTGGTCGTTCAGCGTCTGATAGGTGACGTTTGCGAGAAATGTATGCGTCCCATCAGTACCGAGAATGGAGTAGCGCGGTGCGACCGTGAGCATCGGTGTGGAGCTGTCAAGACGCGTCGTATCGCTGAGGGGTTTCCTGCCAGCGGACTGCGAGGTGAGCACATCGCTGTACTGCACATCGATACCGTAATGCGGCGCGGGCTGCACGCTCACGTTCACCATGGGGAGCAGGCGCGAGGTGGTCGCCGCCTTCTTGTTCTGAAGATTGTCGTACCGCTGGGTGACGTTGGCGTTCACGCGTACAGCGCCGTTCCAGAGAATAAAGCGCGGCGCGAGACTGAAGCTTTCGATATCGCTGCCCACGTAATACGCGCCCATGGACTGATAATCCGGATCGATGCGCGCATAATTGAAGCCGACGCCCCATCGTTGGGCGTTCCAGGCCAGTCCGCCGCGGACAGCGGTGTAAAACTGTGAAGATCCGCGCTGATCAATCAACGCATCGAAGGCATCGAGGTGCGTGTTGTTCGATGTCTCGATGGACATGGCGCGAACGTCCCTGGTGTAATCGCTGGCTGCGGCATCGAGTGTGACACGCAGGCCGCCAAACAGTGTCGCGCCACCCGTGAATCCCAAAACCAGGTTTTCCCCCGGCAGCACCAGACTGTTGCGGGGCGCGCTGCGCAGACTGGCGGGATCGTCCTTGGCCTTGAGGAAAATGAGATCGATGAATTCGCTCCCGCTCCCGACACCGATTTTTCCGGCAAAGCCGCTTCGCTCGTACGCCGGCTGCACGAAACGCGAAGCTGCGGTATCCTCCTCCACCGCCCGTTGAAAGCGTCCGTACATGAATCCGGCGCGCACGATGCCGGGATTGAGCTCGAATCCCGCCCCCAGCATCTGATGCCCCGAGAGGGTGTACGGAGAAAACGTGAGGTTGCGATAGCCGAAGTGTCCTGTGGCCCATTGGTAACGGGGACTCACACCAAACTGATTGAAGGGCTGCGCGAAGCTGCGCTCCTGTTCGCTGAAGGTAAAACTGAATGGCATATCGACATCGTACAGACTCACATTGACGGTACCGTTCAACACCCAGGAAAACGGTTGCCGTCGCCCGCGGATTTCACTGGCGGAATACATCACCGTCCTGGCGGAAACGCTTCCACCCGCACGGATCGGATCGCTGCTCCCGATGGCGCCCAGGTCCTGCGACCATGCACTGTAAGCATGCGCGCAGAACAACAGGATGAAGACCGCCAGACGCGGGAATCGGGGTGCCGTACTGTACTCTGCGATCAAGGGACAAATGGTCCTGTGACTGGTGATGACACTGTTGGCGGTGGAGTTTCATAGGAAACTCCGGCCTGTCTGTACTCGTGGAATTCGGATAGCATCTATCATAATTAGATTTTTTATTAAATCCAAAAAATATTTTTTCGAAGCTATCAGGAAGAGGAATGCGGCGGCTCGCACCGACTATCGGAGCGATGAATTCCCAAAGTGCTCTGCGTTTGTTTACCCCGGTTCTTCCCTGTACTGCGGTCGCTCCGCTCCGACTCTCCCTCGCGACGGCAATCGCGCAACAGCTACTCCACGCAGAAGTGGTTGCGATGGACGGCTAGGGCGCGACCATAAAGGGACGGACGGTGCTGCCCGCACCATTGGTCAGCATCAGCATGTACATACCCGGAAGCAGTCGCGAAACGCCGACGACATGCGCATCAGGAATGACGGCGGACTGAGTGTGTACGGTTCTTCCGAGCAAATCCACAATGCGGAGTTCGCCGGAGAAGGGAGAGGTCAATCGTATATGCAACACATCCCGCGCCGGCGATGGATGCAACTCGATCGTGTTTCCCTGCGCGAGTGCCGGGACGTTCGTGCTCCCGCGCACCTCGATGCGATGCGGCACGAAGGAACTGACGCAGCGACCTTCCACACAGCGCGCGAACACAGTTACGCTGCTCTGCATCGAGGACAGAAGCAGTACGCGTCCGGTATCTATGAGCGCGCTCCCGTCGTCTTTCGCGTGCCATTCGACGACTCCGCCGCCGCCAACCGCCTCAAGAGTGACGTCGCCTCCGCGAGTGACCTCGGTGGGACCAGTGATCACCGGATCCTCTGCGAGTACGCGGACGGGGATCGCCCGGCGCGCACTCACGCAACTGCCGTTCGTCACTTCCGCCCAGTACATTCTGGACCCGGCAAGCGGAGCTGTCTGATACGTTCTGCCCTCGTGCAACACCGGGCCACCACTCTGCTCACCATACCAACGGACCGTCGTATTGGTATTGCCCACCTGCAGTATCGCGGACTCACCACGGCACACGGCCACATCCGGTTGCGCAATCGTATAGAGCGCGGGACCCTGCGAGCCTTCGCGGGCAAAAAACACCAACTTCTCCGCCAGCATCGTCAGTCCGTCCGGAGAGGACGAAGCTGTACTGTCGATATCCGCCACCAGACGTGTTCCTTCCACGGTTCCATCGCTGCGCCAGAGTTCGTTTCCGTGTTGCGCATCGTTTGCCGTGAAATACAATTCCGCCCCGGTACTGATCATGGACGCGATACCTGATCCGGAGAAGGGATGGATGTCCTTGACGACAGCGGCACCCGCACGTCCGCCGTTGAGCAGCTCCCACAATTCGGCACCGCTTCCGTCGTTGGCGACACAGAACACGCGGTCCTGCAAGGCAATGAAGTGCTGCGGAAAACTCCCGTTGCCCTTGCGGATGTCGGCTATCATACGCGTACCTTCCGGAGTACCGTCGCTGATCCAGGGTTCGGGACCGTGCGCACCATCGTCCGCGTAGAGAAAGAGGAAGCCGTTGAGCGCAGTCAAGCCGCCCGGGTTGCCGCTATCCGCGCCGGGTCGGATATCGGCCGCGAGCCGTGTCCCCTGCGCCGTTCCGTCACTGACCCACAGTTCGCGGCCCGCAGCCCCATCATCCGCCGAAAAATAGAGCATACCATCCGACAAGACGAAATCTCCGGGATCACCGTCCGCCGTCCCCGGTGCGATGTCCGCGACCATGTATGTACCCTGCGTGGTGCCGTCGCTGCGCCAGAGCTCGCTCCCATGCAGAGAGTCGGAGGCCTGATAGTACACCACCCCGCCATCGGAAAGCAGCCCGAAATCGTTGTAGGCGCTGGTATGCGGATGTGACACGACCTTTGCGGTACCGGAAGCGGTGCCATCGCTGCGCCAGATCTCCGCCTTGTCATTACCGTCATTGAGGATGAACACGACCACAGAATCCAGAGCGGTCAGCATGAAGTTGCTGAATCCGTCCCGACCGGTTATCCTGAGCAGCTCGGTTGTGCCGCTTCCATCGAGCCCGGTACGAAACAGCATGGGACCCGTGCCGCGGTCGTTCACTCCGTAGAGAACCATCTCTCTCCGGATAATTGCATCCGTCAGGTACACTTCGTTCCCCGCGGGTTTCTGCGCAACTCGCCTTGTACCTTCGCTCGTGCCATCGCTGGACCATAACGCGCCGTCCGAGGTCTGGAACAGCAGAATATCGTCATTCGCGAATATCCTGAACAGCGATGGTCGCGCGGAGGTATCCGGCCGCGCGACGACACGGGCAATTTCCGGAATAACTCCCGATGCAAGCGCGATGCGCACAACAACTCTGGCACGATTGCTCACGCAGGAATCCACGACCTCCGCATACCAGGCCCGGCTTTCTTCCACGGGCGGTGTGACGAATACCGCCCCGTAACCGACCGGCTGGCCGCCTTCAACCGCATCATACCAGCGTATCTCGTTTCCCATGCCGATGGCGGTAAGAATTGCGCTTTCTCCACGGCACACCGTGGTGTCCCGAACCAACGGCGGTGCGACGAAACAGCATTCGCGCTTCCCCGCAAGCGCGACGGCGCGGACGCGGGCAAGCTGCATCGGCGTCAGAGTGTCCGCGCACGCCGACGACGTATAGGACATGATGTTGTGCGTATTCGGCCTGTATGCCATGCCGTTTGCGTCGAGCGCGCTGCCGATATAGCCGCAACTGCCGTTCACCTTGCCGAGCAAATTCGGATCTGCCGGTGTATCGCAGAAGCGGTCGCCATGCGTCGCGCAATTGCTGCCGTCCACAAGTTCGTCTGTCGTGCCGCTGTTGGTGTAGCCATGCGTATGAGGAAGGCCGAGCACATGCCCCAGCTCGTGGCTCAGGATGTTCTCCAGTGTCCTGTTGCAATTGACGTTGATGTGCACCGAACCGCCCGATTCATAGCCACATCCTGAAGCCGCCTTGTACATGCTGACGTTGACCGCGCGATTATTGAACGCCGGCGAGGAGCCCTCCGCGTAATACTGCACCTCGCCACAGCGGACAAAGCGCACACCCGCCGCGAAAAACCACTCGTTCGTCGCCCTCAATGCGTCGTTGATACGCTGCAGGGATATCACCGGCGCGGTGTTTTGCGTCTGCACGTGAAACAACACCGGTACATCCACCACGCCCGTATCCGCGAACGCGCGGGACACGGGATCGCGTTGCGCCAGCAGCGCATCGAAGCGTGCCGACCACGCGCTGTCTGTCACCGTTTCGCAGAATTGGGCATTCGCAGACACAGTAAAGAGGATGAAGAGGAGTGGAAGAGCTTTCATGATATGTCCCGTCAACGGCTACGACAAATGTGCTTGCATGCGATTCGCTTCGCGCTGTGCCTGTACAGAGATGTGGGAATGTACGTACTTTCGCCCTCGTGCTATAATCGCGTTTGGCCTTGCAACAGCGTGGCCTTCACAACCATTCCATTCATCTCCTATCGGGCGACCATAAACATTTTCGCTCTGCGCGAAACGCGATCTGACAATTCCAGAAAGTAGGTCCCGGCACGAAGCTCCGCGACGTTGAGCTCATACCGACCATCGAATGATACCCGCCGGTGCAGTAGCTCCCTGCCCAGGAGGTCTGTAACCCGAAGGTCCCCGTTGAACACCTCGCCCAGATCAACGGTGAGTCGGTCGCTCGCTGGAAAGGGATGCAGATGAAAATGCGCGGCGTGTGTCACGGTGGAGACATCCGTGCCTGTGTGGACAGAGATCCGATGCGGCACCAGAGCACTGGAGCATGGACCTTCCACCGATCGGGCAAACACGGTGGTATCGCATTGCAAGGAAGAAATATGCAACGTGCTTCCTGTGTCGAGTGGCGCAGTTCCATCACCCCTCGCATGCCACTCTATCACACCGCCCGGAACAGCGGCCTCGAGCATCACGTCGCTGCCGAGAAGTACAGAAGACGGACCGCTGATGCGAGGACGGGAAGCCCGAACGTGAACTCGCAAAGGTTTCCTCGGACTCACGCAGACGCCGTCATCGACTTCCACCCAGAACGTTGCTGATTCCTCAAGCGGAGGTGTGTCGAATACCCGCCCGCTGCCTATAGGATCGCCTCCGCTCTCGTTGGTATACCAGCGAAGCACACCGGTGGTATGCACAATCATGAGTCGTGCACGCTCGCCGGAACAAACAGTCGCAGCATCGGAGGAAATGGTATGAAGTGCTGCACCGTGGTGATTCGATGCGATAAAATACAGCTTGCCTCCCAGTGTCCTGAATCCCTCCGGCCGGGACGAGGACACTGTATCGATATCCGCGTACATCCGTGTCCCGTCTTCCGAACCGTCGCTGCACCAGAGTTCAATCCCGTGGTCCCTGTCATTCGCTGCAAAGAACAGCAAGGAATCATGGACTGCGAGTTCGGTGATTCGTTGTATGAGAACAGGATCGATGCGTTTCACTAATTTCGCTCCTTTCACTCCCCTGTCGAGCAATTCCCACAGCTCAGCACCATTCCCTCCGTCAGCGAGGCAGAAAATCCTTTCTCCCAGTGCGGTAAAATGTTCCGGGAAGCTGCTCCGTCCCGGATTGATGTTCTCGATCCACTGTGTCCCCTCCGACGTGCCATCGCTCACAAAGGGCTCAAATCCTCCGGAACCGTTGTCCGCGCTCATGAAAAGCAAGCCGTTACGGCTTGTGAGCGAAGCAGGGGAGGAACTTCCCGCCCCCGGATTGATATCCGCCACTCTGTGCGTACCTTCGTGCGTGAAATCGGTCACCCACAGCTCTGCGCCTGTGACTCCGTCATCTGCTCTGAAGTACACAAGTCCGTCGGATTGGGCAAACGAAGCCGGGTTGCTGCCATTGAGCCCCGGCCGGATATCGGCGATCATTCGCGTGCCGGATTCGCTTCCATCCGTAACCCAAAGCTCGGGACCATGCTCGAAGTCGTCCGCACGAAACACCGCTTTACCATCAACGGCGGTAATATTAAAAGCGCTGAATATATCTGTGTAGGGAAATTGTTTCACAAGATATGTTCCGGTTGTGGTTCCGTCCGAGCGCCACAACTCCGTCTTGTATTCACCTCCGTTGAGAAAAAAGACCACCGCGCCATCAATGGGAGTGAGCCAGAAGTTGCTGGGTCTCCAGCGCTCATTCTGTACGAAAATTTCCGTCGTGTTCCCTGATGGCAGATCGACACGATGGAGCGAGGGGCCAAGCACTTCATCGTAGAGGAAGTAGAGCAACATGTTATTCCAGAGGAGAACGGAGAGAAGGCTTTTTCCCACAGGGGGCGATGCGGCGAGTTGCCTTCCGCTGCCTGATCTGCCGTCGAAATACCACAGCGCACCACCGTCCGCCTGAAGAACAATTCCCAGTGAGTCCGCAGTCAGGATTTTTATGGTGGATTGTTTCGCGGTATCGGGATCGAACACCGCGAGAGCACCCTCGGTAACAACATCAGGCATCGATCCAACGGTGACCGTTACGCGGGCACGGCGGCTGATACAGGAATCGACAGCCTCCGCGAACCAGCTCCGGTCCTCGCTGACCGGCGGTGTGACGAACACCCGACCGCTTCCCAGCAGTGTACCTCCTTTCGCGGCATCGAACCAGCGTACGTCCGGGGCACTCGTTGTTGCCGTCAATACCACGCTTGTGCCGACGCAGACGCTGGTATCGTGGAGTTGCGGAGGCGCGACATGACAACAATCGTATCCTGTGCTGAGCGCCACGGCGCGTGCGCGGGCAAGCTGCATCGGTGTGAGACTATCGGCGCAGTGCGACGCCGTATACGACATGACAGTGTTCGTCAAGGGCTGATATTCCATGCCGCGGAGATCACGGGCGGTACCGGTGTAGCGGCACGCGGCATCGACTTTGCCGTTCAGATTCGGATCGGCCGGCGTGTCGCAAAATTTATCGCCCGCCGTTGTGCAATTACTGCCGTCTACGAGTTCGGTGGTTGTGCCGCTGTTCGTGGGTCCATGTGTATGCGGCAGACCGACGGTATGACCGAGCTCGTGGCTGAGGATATTTTCCAGCGTCCTGGGGCAGGCAATGTTTATATACACTCTCCCGCCGACCTCGTACGCACATCCCGTCGAGGAGCGATACACATCGACGTTTACCGCGGGATTGTTACATTCCGGCGATGTTCCTTCGGGATAGTACCTGGTTTCGCCGCAGCGCACGAAACGGATTCCTCCCCTGAAATAATACTCGTTAGTCGTCTTCAAAGCATCACCGATTCGCCCGTCACTGACAACCGGCGACCCGCCCTGTGTCTGCACATGGAAGATCACCGGCACCTCCACCACGCCCGTATCTGCGAGCGCACGGAACATGGGATCGCGTTGCGCCAGCAGCGCATCGAAGCGTGCCGACCACGCGCTGTCTGTCACCGTTTCGCAGAATTGGGCATTCGCGGAAGTTGGCAGCAGAAACAGGAGGATGAGTATGTGCTTCATTGCTATCACCATACGAAATATTCAGGCGACAGAAGGGCTGCAGACGATACGATCAGCGCGACCGGGGCTGCTGGGAATCAGGGGGGAGAGCGGAACCGGGGGGCCTGCGCCACCCCGGCTCGATCTCATGCGAATCGACGACAGGTTCCCTCGTCAAAACGACGGTTTGGCGCCGCTCGTCCCGAATTCCACCAGTTCCATGGTCGTGCCGTCGTCCTTGGAGACGCTGCGTACGAGGCCATTCAGCGGTACCGAGGGATGATAGAACGCCTCGACGGTATCGGACCAGAACAGAATTTCCAGCTCCGTGGTGGCCTTGGTGCAGTCGTTGAACGTCCCGGCGGGTACTTTCACCGCCGCGACGCCCTCATCCTTGTTGAACTTGAGGTACATGCCGTTGAGCAATTTCTTGTAGCTGCCTTTCATGATGGAGAGCGCGGGGCCTTCGATTTTCTGCACTTCCCCGTCGTCCGCCTTCATTTTCACCCACACGATGTCGATGCGATCGGGATCCCAGTTCTCCCAGGATTGATCCACGCCTTTAAGCAGCATCTGCGTAACGGACTCGCCTTTGGCGGTGATGGACTGTGTTTCGAATATCCAGCCGTCGCCCTCCTTCCCGACCACGGCGTTGCGCATGACCGAGCGATCCTCGCCGTCAATCATCCTGAATACGCAGTACTGACCGACGGCAAGCGGCATCGGCCGTTGGAACAGTCCCTTTCCGTCGAACATCTGCGACGATCCCTTTGCGTGCCACTCCAACACCTTTCTTTCGAGCACGGGATTTGTGGAGGAACAGGCGGCGAGCGAGGCCGCGACAACAAGCATGATGGCAATATGACGCATAGTAACTCCTTTTGATGTGGAAAGAGGAAACTTAGGCATCCGCGACGAGAAAACCATAGCATACTGAATTGTGAACCCACGAGAGAGCGTGGCACCTGCTCCGACGTAGGAATCGTTAATCGAGAATCGTTAATCGAGAATCGCTAATCGTAAATCGAGGTGGGAGTATGCCGAGCGGCGAAGGAACGTACTGCTCGGGCTCTGCGCTTTACGGAAATAAAAAAACACCCACGTCTCGCGTGGGTGTTTGTCTCTCTCTTTCAATCTAATCGCGTACTTCCGGGATCCTCCTTTTCAGGATTTACTGGTGGTGAGGATGAGCGTGCGTTGTTGAACTCCGTGGCGTGTTTCGAGTCTGGCATAACAGCCGCCTGCCGGGAACGCATCGCCGTACAATTTCAATTCATGGTAGCCGGAATTCAGCAGGGCCCTGTCGTAGAGCGTGTGAATCACGCGGCCGTATGAATCGTAGATGACGAGTGTGATCTCCTGTTGTTCTTCCAATGTGAATGAGACAGTGGCGCTCGGATTGAGCGGATAGCTTTGTTGCGAAAACGTAAAGGGTATTTCGCGTCCCGCTGCCCCGTTCCTCGGCTTCCGGAGTATTTGATTGTCGAACATGTGTCGCTCCTCATGGGTGGACCTTCTTCGGGTTGGCCCCGGATGCGGTGTGGGCAATGCCGCTACTCATCGTTCCCGCATCCGGACTGAGTGTCACTGTTTCCGTCAGTTCGTTCAGTATCCGGGATGTCTGCATCCGCGGGCCACACCCGAAGAAAGCTTCTCTCTTTCTTCTTGCCCTATTTGTTCAGCACCACGCGCTGATAGCGTGTGACGCCCGCCGCGTTGAGCACGACGATATATGAACCGCTCGGCAAAGCCGATGCGCGGAAGGCCGCGGTATGCACGCCCGCTTCGAGCGCGGCGTTGTCGAGTATGACGGCCACTTCACGTCCGTAAATATCGAAGACCTTGATCTTCACCGGAGCGGCCGTTCCGAGCGAGAAGCTGACGGTCGTGCTCGGATTGAAGGGATTCGGATAGGCCTCGTGCAGTTCCACTCCCGTCGGCAGCGCACCCAGAGTCACAAACACGATATTGGAGTATTCCGTGGTCCCGTCGCGGTCTATCTGCCGCAGACGGTAGGCCAGCCTCGGCGCGCGTTTCGTGGCCGGGTCGAGCAAATCCGTGTAGGTGTAGGATTTCGGGCTGTAGGAGTTGCCCGCGCCGTTGACGAAGTCTATTTCTTCCCAGATCTCGCCGTCGCGCGAGCGCTCGATGGCGAAGCCGTAGTTGTTGAGCTCCGTCGCCGTCTGCCAGCTCAGCTCCACATTGTCGCGAATATAGCGTGCGGAGAAGGAGGTGAGTTCGACGGGGACTTGATTGCTGCCCTCGCCGATGGTGAGATCTCCGAAGTAGAAGGTTGGACACATTACAACATAGAGTCGTCCATTGATGTTATGTCCGCCAAAGATACTCCCATACGTGTACCACGAGGTATCAACTCCAGTGGGAAGCGGATCTGTGATATCCTCGAGATTCTCGGACCAAATAGCAGCGTACGCTCCGCTAGGTGTGGAGACGTCACTCGTGTTGAATTCTGCTGCATAACAGATGTCGTTTGTGGGTGGTCCCAAGTACGTCGGGAAATACGGATTGTTCACTTGCGCAAATCCTACTGGTTGCACAACCCAGTATTTCGCCACGATTTTGTTACCAACCGCCATATTCTTAGGATGTATCTTTTTTACATATCGAACAGATACACCTCGAAACGGCTTTGTTGCTGAGGGGGTGAACGTCGTTTCATATGCCACATTGATATCCACTCCCATAGACATAGCAGCTTGCTGGGAAACGTCCTTTCCCGTCTCGAAGATGAAGTATTCGACACTTTCATCCCAAACCTCATACCCATACATGGGATCCGATGGGTCGGTGACCTCCCTCATCCAATGGCGGGCACTTTTCACCAGTCGGCCAATAGTTGTGTTGGGGAGATGCTCATCCGTGAAGCCAAAGAACGTCTCACCAACGCTGGGAATACTCAGTTGGATATTCTCAGCCTCTTTTCCTAACCATACGCTGTGCTGGCCAATATTTACACGGGCACCCAAAATCACATCACCTTCAAAGCGTGCATCGCTCCTAAACTGTCCGGTAAACCGCTCTAATCGCGTGCTCACATTCGGAGTACGATCTAAGGTTCCAATGTAGCTCGTCAGAAGATTATTCATTGAGATTGAACCATAGGCACGTATAAGGACGTCTCTCCGGTCGGTATTTGGGTTGGCCGAGTAATACTCGATCTTTGAATTGGTGAGATTTAACTCGGCAGACGGCACTGTACTGCTACCAAGCTGTATGATGAATCCATTCGCGGTTGTTCCGTCGTACCCGAGATTCAACGTCGCGTCTGTAAGGGAAAATATGCCGGTAACTGTTAGTGTAAAGTCGGAAATAAAGGTAACGTTCCCGCTTATACTAAGGTTGGCAATGGTCGCATTCGCATCAAAGGTAACCGTATAGCCGGTGGGAATAACAGCATAATCGGTAGCCGTTGGTACTATCCCAGTTCCAGTGCCTCCATCCCAATTTGCGGCTGTTGACCATCGGGTGTCAGTGCCGCCACCACCATCCCACGTCCGTGTATTCTGCGCCAGCACATTATCCGTTCCAAAAAGGAACACCATCGCTAACAGCAGGGGGAAGGCGATGCTCCGAATAGTCGTTTTTGCTCTCATGAGTATCTCTCCTCAAGAAGTTCTGTGATGAGTAACGGTATAAACCGGAAGAGGAGGAGCGAAAAGCGTGCCAGATATTCAGGGTGGGTTATCTTCTGTCCCTGTTGAAGAGAAATGCTCGCGCTGCGCACGAGGTATGCAACAGAATGACAGAATCATCGGTCAATCAGCTAAAGTAACGCTCGAAGTCGGGCGCGACCCCGGACGAGGCGGCTACTGAGCGACTGCGACGAGTTTTTCAGCGCAATTGCTATTCAATAGCCGTGAGTGATAGGCAATCGTGTGAATAGGGAATGATTTGCATAGGCGCTTCGCTGACCGCGCGTACTGTACCGATTTCGGGCGAAGGGACCTTATGTTTTCAAGAGGATTTCCCGTTTTACGTTTCACTACAAAGAACAATCGACAGAATGCCTCTCGAAAACCGTATACTTTGACGTTCCTCCCGATGAAAATCCCCAAAAATAAAGAACTCCCTCCTGCTTCCTGCCGGGAGGGAGTCTGTCTCTCTCTTTAATCTTATCGTTCCATCTGTACCTGTCGTTGTTCAGGGGTGTAGTGTTGCATTCAAAATCAAATTTCGCTGCTGTACGCCATATCGGGTTTGGAGACGTGCGTAGCAACTGCCGGCAGGGAACAGGTCCCCGTACAACTGCAATTCGTGATAGCCCGGCTTCATCATGACGTCTTCATACAGCGTGTGAATGACTCTTCCATACGAGTCGTAAATTTTTAAGGTAATTTCCTGCGGTTCTTCGAGTGTGAAGGTGACTGTGGCGCTTGGATTCAACGGCCAGGCCCTTCGGGAAAATGTGAAGGGTATTTCGGCACCGCGAAGCTTCTGACCTATGTGACCTTCCAGGGGATCTGTAAACATAACACTGTTTCCTTGCTTCCGTTTCCTCGTGGGGAGATATTCCGGCCGGGGCGCCGCTACACGCCCCGGCCGGAGCGCATTCACATCTTACTTGTTGAGGACCAGACGCTGCTGTTTCAGCGCACCGCCGGCGTTCATTACCACGAGGTAGGAACCGCTGGGCAGATTGTCACCGCGGAAGGCCACCGTGTGGAAGCCGGCCTCGGTCTGCGCGTTCTCCATCAGCGTCACCACCTCCTGGCCAAAGATGTTGAACACCTTCATGGTGACGGGCTGCGTCTCGCGCAGCGAAAAGCTGATCGTAGTGCTCGGATTGAAAGGATTCGGATACGCGTCGTACAGTTCCACGCCGGACGGCATCACACCGGTTTTCACAAACACGATATCGGAGTAGTCCGTGGTGCCGTCGCGGTCGATCTGGCGCAGACGGTAGCCGATTTGCGGCACGCGGCGCAGACGATCATCGAGCAAGTCGGTGTAGGAATAGTTGCGCGGACTGTAGGAATTGCCTGCGCCCTGCACGAAGTCAATTTCTTCCCACACGCGGCCGTCCAGCGAGCGCTCGATGGCGAAGCCGTAGTTGTTCAGCTCCGTCGCGGTCTGCCAGTTGAGTTCCACGTTGTTCCGCACATAGCGCGCGGCAAAGGAAGTGAGCTCGACGGGAATCTGATTGCTGCCCTCTCCGATGGTGATGTCACCAAAATAGTAGGTGGGACACATGACCACATAGAGTCTGCCGCCGATGTTCTGACCGCCGAACTGGCTGCCGTAGCTGTACCAGGCGCCGCCGTTATTATCCTCGTAATTATCCGACCAGATGGCGGCATAGGCCTCGGCGGGAGCGGAAACGTCGCTGGTATTGAACTCCACGGCGTAGCAAATGCTGTTCGCCGGAGGGAAGGGCGCAAAAAACGGGTTGCTCTCCTGCAGGAAACCGACCGGCTGGACGACCCAGTACTTCGCGACGACCTTGTTGCCTGTGGCCTGATTCTCCGGATGGATCTGTCGCACGTAGCGCACGGAAACACCGCGGAAGGGTTCAGTGGAAGTGGCGGACCAGCTGTTGTCAAGCTGTGCGACATTGATGTCCACACCCATGGACATATTGCCCTGGCTGACATCGAAGCCCGTCTCGATGATGAAATAACTCACATTGGGATCCCAGTTGCCGTTTCCGTCCTGCCAATACTTCGCGCTCTTGATAATACGGCCGATGGGGGATCCTGACGTGTGTACATCGGTAAAGGTGAAGCAGTCCTGATTGGCGCCCGTGGTGGTGATACGGGAATTGCCCGCGTTCTTGCCAAGCCACACGTTATAGGCGCCGAGATTCACGCGCGCATTCAGGACAACATTGCCCTCGAAGCGAACATCGCTCGTGAATTGTCCGCTGGAGCGTTCCAGACGACTGAGAATATTGGGACTCGCATCAAGAGCTCCTATGTGGCACACGCGCAAATCGCCCATATTCACGGAACCGAAAAGACGAATGTTGACATGCTTGCTCGGAGAACCGTTGGGGACGATTCTGGAACCAGAAACACCGAGCAGACTCAGCGCTGCGTTTTGCGCGATAACGAGGGGAAAACCGGCGCGGGTCGGGGTGATATAGCCTAATTGCAACAGAGCGTCTGTGAGAGTCATGGTGGAAGTCACCGTCACGGAGGTGTCGCTCAACAGGGTCACTGTTGCTCCGGTGATGCTGAAGCTCAGGACAGTCACAGCGGCGGTGACATTGACCGAGGCGTTGCTGCTAAAGAAAGCATCATCGCTGCTGCCGGGCACACCGTTGGGACTCCAGTTGGCGGGGGTGTTCCAGTTACTGTTGGCCCCGGCTCCTGTCCATGTATAGATCGTCGCCTGAGCCGGTACGGCGCTCAGCAGACAAAGCAGGGACAGTAATCCTGTTGCCAGTTGTATCCTCATTTTCGACATAGTGTCTCCTCTAAAAAAAATTTGAAGTAGCGGTTTTCATTCCACGCTACATTGGTACACATACCGTGCCAAACTTTCTTATTGAGACGTACTCCAAATAGCGATTTTCTCTTGATCCCTGTAACTCATTCAAATTGATTGCGTTATGAGTTTTCTACCGACGCCTTCAATCGGATTTTTTTATTGTGGATATATTTTCTCCGCTTTTTGCAGCGCCGATTGCAACGCGTTGCTATGCAAAACGATGCGCAGCTATGCAACGGGTTGCATAGGGAGCGAATTGAATAAAATACAGATTCGATTTTTTCCGGGATTGTCTGTTTATCGGACAGATGTCGCGAAATGCCGGAGTTTTATGGAAACAGGGTCACCGTCAAGGCAGAAAAACAGGAATGTGCGATACATGCGGCGTAAATGCGGATACGCTGTGTCCGTTTTGATTTGCTCAGCGACACACGTGAGTGGAAAGTGGTATCGGACTCCCTATCCTGCTCCAAACAATCCCTAAGGCGCACAGATCCGGGGCAGAAATGATATCAGGTGTCGGTGGTTTCAACGGTCCCTGAGCGAGCTTCGACGGTCCCTGAGCGAAAGCCGAAGGGACGCTCAACCATCGTCGAAGGGCGGTCCCTGAGTGGAGTCGAAGGGACCGTCGAAACTCCGCACTCGGGATGGAAAGGGGGGAATGTAACGCAGAGGCGCAAAGACGCAAAGACGCAGAGAATAGCCTATGGGGAAGAAGCAGCACGGACAGCGGAATTTTGGCGCTCACGCTCGCGCTCGTTTGTGCGGTCCCGATGAACAACTATCGCGGGAGAGTTTCGCGTTGCGATCGCTCTGTGCTCACCGTTCGCGTCGCTCAGGGGCTGGTCAAGTCGTACATCGTCCCGCCTTCGCCCTCGTCCAACAACACCCGTGCAGCAAAGCTATGCTGCTTCGGCGGGCAGGCCCGCCTGCGCTCTCATGCACTGACGGTTGTGCCATGGTCCTATGATGCTTCGGCGGGCAGGCGATCGTACAACGTTCCGCTTGAGGCGGATCCTTCGTCACCCTGCAGGGAAGGTCAGCAGAAACACCGCGCCCTCCTCGCCGGCAACCTGTTCGGCCTGAAGTTCGATAGAGCCGTCATGATCGTCCACGATAAAATAGCACAGCGTCAGGCCAAGACCGATGCCCTTGTCGCTTTTGGAAGCCGTGAAGAAGGGGTCGAAAATGCTGTCCGCGATTTCCTGCGGTATGCCCGGCCCGGTATCGCTGACGCGAATGCGCACCTCGTCTCCACTGCGTCCGCCTCGCACGTAAATGTTGCCGGGACCGGTAAGCGCGTTGGCCGCGTTCGTAAAGAGATTGTAGAACAATTGCACCAGCATTTCCCGGTTCCCGAAAATCACTGCGGCGCCGTGCGGGAGATCAATGCTGACCGTCACATTCGCGGCGAGAGGATGCGCCGAAAGCATAGAACGCGCCTCCGCGACCGTATCGGCCAAATCAATCTGACCCTTCATCAACTGCCCCTTGGGCTTGCCGATGAGCAGCAGATTCTCGATGATCTTGTTCGCCTTCTCCACTCCCGAATAAATGACTTCGCCATACTTGCGAAGCTGCTCCTCCGGGAGATTGTGCTTGGTCAAAAGCAGCTGAGCGGCCGAAGACGCATAGCCGAGGGGATTGCGCAGTTCGTGCGCTATGCCTTCAGAGAGAATGCCCAGTGAGGCCAGTTTTTGCGACTGCAGCAGTTCGCGTTCCAGCTTTTTCCGCTCCGTCAGATCAATCCCGACGCCGACATAGCCGTGCACGCGTCCGTCTATCTCAATCACATTCCAGCGGGATTCGACCGGTAGAATGACGCCATCCTTACGCGTGCGCTCGGTCTCCCCTTGCCATGCACCCGTACGCCGCAGCGTGGGCATAATCTTTGCTCCGAATTCCTTGCCGAAGGGCGGCAAGTCATCCACCACGCGACCGAGCACTTCCTCGGATTTCCAGCCGTACATTTGCTCCGCAAAAGTATTCCAGTAGATCACACGACCGTTGACATCCACGGCGATGACGGAATTACGGACGATGCGCAACAGGGAGGCCTGAAAATGAATGTACTCCTCGCTCTCCTTGCGGGAGGTGATGTCGTTGAAAAAGCTGAGCGTGGCGGGGCGTCCCTCCCAGGCGATGACGACATCGCGCACTTCCATCCATTTTATCGTTCCGTTGACGTCGAACATACGCACGTTGTAGCCCTCGGGTGCGGCCTCACCGCGCAGTCGGGTTTCGTACTGCGAGCGCAGGGTGTCGTGATCGTCGGGATGGATGAATTCCAGCAGAGGAAGATTCTCGAGCGTCGCCGCATCGAGACCGGTGAGTTCGAGCACTTCATCGTTGAAAAACTTGACCAGCAAATCCTGGACGACCAGAATACCTTCGCCGGCGTTTTCGAGCACGTTGCGGTATTTCGCCTCGCTCTCGCGCAAGGCGCGCTCTGCCTTCACGCGACGCGAGATATCGCGCACCGTGGCTACCAGCAGCGGTGTATCGCCGGTGGTGAACTCGCGGATGAGCATTTCCACCGGGAACAGACTTCCATCGTGTCCGACAAAGCTCGTCTCGAGCACACCCACCGTGAGCTGACCGCTGCGGACATCCTGAATCACCGTGAGCACTCTCGTATGTTCGTCCTCCGGGACGATATCCGTCAGACGCAGCGTCAGCAACTCCTCACGGCTGTACCCCAGAGCCGATGCCGCACTGTCGTTGATATCAACATTCGTAAGCGTCGCCGGATCGATGATGTACAGGTTGTCCGCGGCACTGTCCAGCGCGAAGCGGAAACGACGCAGACGCTCGTTTGCGCGTTCCAGATCGAGCGTTCGGGCTTCGACGAGCTCTTCGAGATGGTTACGGTGCCGGTCCAGTTCACGCTGCGTGCGCACACGCTCCGAAATGTCCACCGCCACACCGATCACCTGCTGTACTTTTCCGTGCGCGTCGAATATCGGAGAGTACCAGGTCTGGAACTGCTTGTCCTCGACTTCCGCGATGGACGCGAGGTGTTCGCCACGCATTACCTGTTCGATATTGCTGAGTATGACGGGATTGCCGCCATACACCTCGGTGACGCTCCGACCGACGACCTGCCCCGGCTGCAGCCCCAGCGCGTCCAGGCCGCGTCCCTCCGACAGGGTGAAAGCGCCGTTCGCGTCCAGCGAAAACAGAATGACAGGGAGATTGGAAATCACCGTACGAAGGCGTTTCTCACTGTCGACGAGCGCGAACTCGGCCATTTTTCTTGCGGTGATGTCGCGCCCTACGCCGACAAGGGCGACAATCTCTCCGTCCTCGTCGAACACGGCAGACTCCGACCAGGCCAGCCAACGCCACCCCTCCACGGTCAAGGCGCGCTGCTCCACGTACGCGGTGTGCGGCGGACTGAGAATGACCTTCATGGCATCGAGCGTGGCGGCGCGATCATCCTCATGCACCATGGGGATGAAAGTATTGGCCAGCAATTCCTCTTCCGTTTTCCCGAATGTCCGGCAGTAGGACGGGCTGACGAAGAGAAAACGCCCGTCGAGGTCCATTTTAACGACAAGATCCGTCTGGTTCTCCACAAGGAGACGATACTTCTCTTCGCTCTCCTGCAATGCGAGCTGGGCGAGCTTGCGATTGTGAATATCGCGCGTGTTTCCGTGGACGGATACCAGATTCCCGAGGCGATCGAATATCGGTATGGCCACGACTTCCACCCACAGCGGATCGAGCATGCGGCGCGCGAGTTTCAGCTCGAGGCGCAGACTGCGGTCCATCGTGCCACCCTGCCGAAGCCTATCGACATGTTCGGAAAACGCATTCTGCAGTCGCTCGAAGTGTTCCTCGACGAACACCCCCTTCAGTCCCATGGCGAACATATCTTCAGGCAGGAAACCGCTGATGTACTCGACGCTGGGACTGACAAACGTGAGGTTCCAGGCAGCGTCGCTTGTCCAGATGATGTCCGATGAATTTTCCGCGAGGAGGCGGAATTTTTTTTCACTGTCCTCAATGGCGATTTCCGCGTACTTCCGCTCCGTCAGGTCAAGTATGGTGCCGGCAACCCTTCGCGGAGCGCCGACGGCGTCTCTGAGCACGACTTTCCCGCGTTCGAGTATCCATTTCCATTCGCCGTTTTTGCAGACGATCCAGGTCTCCGCCTGATAGAACGGCGCCTGTCCCTCGAGATACCGGTCCATTTCCTCGCGTAGTCGTCGGACGTCGTCCTGCGGCAGAATCTCACGCCGCATCGCGCTGTACGAGGGGAGATCGTCCTGCTCGTATCCCAGGAGGCTGCGTGCCCGGTCATTCAGGATAACTGTGTCGGATTCAACATCCCACTCCCAGGCGCCCAGGTCGCCTCCCCAGAGTGCGAGGTCGAGCAATTCCCGGGATCCGCGCATTTCGGCTTCTATCTGGCGCTGCTCCGTCACGTCCTCACCGGAACAAAGTACGCCGCTCACGAGTCCGCTCGCATCATGGATCGGTGAATTGTGCCAGCGGATGATGCGTTGATCGCCGCGACGGGTGAGCACCGCGTTTTCGTGGATTTCCGCGGTCTGGTACTCGCCGTGCAGGAGAGTATGCAAGGCGGCTCGCGTGTCCTCCCGGATCTCCGGCGGGAGGCAGAGATCGAACCAATCGCGGCCGAGAAGCTGCTGCTCGGTATACCCCAGAAGATCACAACCCTTTTTATTGATCAGGGTGATGCTTCCGGTGGCATCGAGTGAGAGAAAGATGACCTCGGCGATGTCGAGATATTGCTGAATCTCTTTGCGCGCGGAACGGAAAAGATCCGCCATGCGGTGCTGTTCTGTGACGTCGCTGAGCACACCCGCGATACGGCCATGCTCTGCGAGCGGAAGATGGCGGCCGCAGGAAATATGAACGGAGCGGACCTCGCCGTCGCGGTTGGTCATGAAAAATTCGCATGGCTCGGCGGCGGTTTTCGGCAGATGGTGCAGCGCTTCGACGAAATCCCGGCGTTGCTCTTCGACGACGAATTCCGACAACTGCCTGCCGATAAGGAATTCCGGCTCATACCCGAGGATTTTGGAAATGACAGGCGAGATGAATGTGATGCGGCCGTTGGTGTCGATTTCGTACACGGCTTCGTTGATGCCGTCGAGTATCGAACTCAGGCGCAGTTCCACTTCTCCCAAACTGTGCTCGGCTCGTCGTCGTGAACTGATATCCACGAGATAGGATTGCAATTGCACGCTACCGGTCTCATCGAACGACACACGCGTAACGTCGCTGACCCACACGTCCTCGCCCCGTGCATCCATCAACCGGTATTCATGCTCCATGATGACAGAGTCGGCAGCGAGGCGTTCAAGAATTTTCGCTTGCAGCGCCTCCGTGTCGGCGGGGTGGACAATGCTTTCGAAGGTCCGGGCACCCGTGATAAAATCCTCCGGCTGGTAGCCGTACCGCATGACGTTCGGCGAAATATAGTCAACGATGCCGGGCGCTTCCGCCGAACGTTTGACGACTACCACGGGACCCGAGACGAACAGATCACGTTCCCGCTGTATCTCCTCTCTGGCCGCAGTCAATTCACGATTGCGCTGCTCGAGATCCGTGTTCACTCTGTCCAATTCCATTTTGAGCCGGTGCCGCTCGATGGCATACAAAATGCTGCGGACGAGATGCTCACGGGAACCGATATCCTTCACGACATAGTCTTGTGCGCCGGCACGCACCGCATCAACGGCCAAGCCGGTGTCGCGGACGCCGGAATGGATGATGATGGGGACAGAAGGCGCCGCTGCCGCGATGGCATGGAAGGTATCGAGACCACTACTGTCCCGAATATTCAGATCGAGCAAAACACAGTCCCAGTGCCCGCTCCCAAGCTGGAGCATTGCATCGGCAATACTGTCCACATGGACTACGGTCCACTCATGCAATACATCCGCGCCGAGTGTCGCTTTCACGAGCGCGGCGTGGTCGGAATCATCTTCGACATGAAGAAGGGAAATTCCCGCGACGTCGTCCATAGGGTGTACGATTGATTGAGTGGAAAAACTCACCCTGTCCGGAAGGGAGGAGTCGTCTGAGCCGGTTCAGCTGTTGGGATTCTGAAGATCATATTCCGCAATCTTCGAAAGCAAGGTGTTGTATGCAATCTGCAGAATCCTCGCGGCCTTGGCCTTGTTCCAACGCGTGGATTTCAGCGTTTCGTGAATGATCTGTCTTTCGATCTGGGCAATGTGCTTTTTGACGTGGTCCTTCAACGGAGCGCCATTTCCAAGATCCAGTCCCTCCAGATGTCCTATGCTTTCGCCGCCGTGCATATCCATAAACTCGAGATGCTCGACGTCAATAACATCGCCTGCCTGCAGTACGGCGCTGCGAATGGTTGAGCGCAATTGCCGCACGTTCCCGGGCCATTCGTACATCATGAGCATATCGAGCGCGGCTGCGGTGCAACCGGACACCTTCTTGTCCAGCTCCAGATTTGTCTGATGGATGAACTTATCAATGAGGAAAGGGATGTCCCCGCGGCGCTCTCTGAGAGCCGGTACGTGTATGGAAAATTCGCGCAGACGGTAAAAAAGGTCGGCCCGGAATGTTTTTCCCTCGATCATCGCATTGAAGTCCGTGTTGCTCGCGGCAATGACGCGTACGTCGACGTTGATGGGTTTCGAGCCTCCGACACGAAAAATACTTCGATCCTGCAAGGCCCGCAGAAGCTTCGCCTGTGAGGACCAGGACATGTTCGGAACTTCGTCGAGAAAGATGGTTCCGCCGTTCGCAAGTTCGAACTTCCCCTTTTTTTGCGAACGCGCATCGGTAAAGGCGCCTTCTTCGTGACCGAACAATTCGCTCTCCAGCAGTGAGTCCGGAATGGCCCCGCAATCGAGTGGAATGAAGGGTTTGTCCGCCCTGCTGCTCATGGAATGAATTGCGCGGGCTATGAGCTCTTTACCCGATCCGGTTTCGCCTGTGATCAGCACATCGAAGTTGCTTTTCGCGACCCGCCGGGTACGCGCGGCCAGTTCGACAACGACCTCGCTGGTCCCCATATCAAAAAGAATCGGATCACGCACGTCAATTGGGGTGCTGCGTTTCTCCAGCACTGTTTTGCGCATCTCGCGATCAGTGACAGCCCTGTCCACGACTTTGATCAGCTCGTCGTTGCGAAAGGGCTTGGCTATATAGTCAAACGCGCCGCTTCGCATGGCTTCAACGGCACCCGCAACTCCCGCCATGGCAGTCATGAGTATCACCGGGATCCCGTCGTCAATACTTTTAATACGCCGCAGCACTTCGAGACCACTGAGACCGGGCATGATTATATCCATGAGCAGCACACCCGGCAGGCGTTCGCTGAGGAGTTTCAGCGCCTCCTCCCCCGTCGTTGCTGTTCGCACGGTATATCCGGCGTCTTCGAAAACACCGGAAAGCACGAGACCCATCATTTCCTCATCATCAACAATCAGAATATCCTTGTTCTCACTCATATCGGTGCGCAGAAAAAAAGTGTGGAACAGCTCGGGAGAAATTCCGGAATGACTTAAGCATAGGATTTTATACATTTCAGCGATGAATCGCAAGAGGTGAGCGAAACAATCGTACGAGAATACGATTGGAACCGTCCGCACCACTGTCGCGAAGGACGGAGGGAACCGCGCCTCGCGGGGCCCACGAACGGAACGAGCCACCACCATTTCTGGAGAAACAAATGACACGTACTCCGCGTGCCCTTGCGCTCATAACCGGCGCGGGATCAGGAATCGGGAAAGCCGCGGCGCTGCGTTTCGCGCGCGACGGGTATGATTGCCTCCTGCTCGGGAGAACGCTCCGTTCTCTCGAAGCCGTTATGGAGGAAATCACCACACATGCCGGAGGGGAGCATCGCATCCTCGTCGCCGACGTCGCGGGCGGTGATGCGTACCTTGCTGCGCTCGGTGAGATGATCAGCACGTATCCGCCGGATGTCGCCATTGTCAACGCGGGAATAGGGCTGTACGGTCCGGTGGCGGCGACGGAGTGGAAGGACATCGAATCCATCCTACACACCAATATCAGTGGAGCCATCGCGACCGTGCACGCAGTACTCCCATCCATGCTGCGACGCGGGAACGGAAGCATCGTTCTCGTTTCCTCCGTGCTCGGGAAGCGTGCGCTGGCCTTCAACGCAGCATACAGCGCGAGCAAAGCCGCCTTGCATGGTTTTGCGGATGCGCTGCGCCTGGAAGTGCGGCATCGCGGTGTACACGTCGGCGTGGTATGCCCCGCAAGAACCGACACTCCGTTTTTCCGTTCCATGACTTACGCCGTTCCGCAGACGCGCAGACGCGCCGTACCCACCAGTCCCCCGGAAGTCGCTGCGGAAGCCATTCACCGCTGTGTGCGTCAGCGGCGGCGTGAAATCGTCGTCTCCGCCGGCGGAAAATTGTATGTGCTCGCCGGAGTGCATTTTCCGCGACTGATGGATTTCGTACTTTCCAGAATGGTCCCAACTCCCGAGGAAGCATGATCCACCAGCAATATCTCCGTCTTGTGCTGTTCGACATTGACGGTACACTGATTTCGACGAACGGCGTCGCGAAACACACCTTTATCGAAGCCGCCGGAGAATCGTTCGGTCTCGCGTCCCGGAACTGGGATTACGATTTCGCCGGCAAAACCGATCAGCAGATCTACAACGAGATCACGGAGCTGGCAGGCATCGCCCCCGAACAACGGGAGCAGCGGAAGGATCAGGTGTTCGATACATTTTTTACCCTGCTCGAACAGCGCCTGACGACGGACAACGTAGCCATTCTCCCTGGTGTGCGCACACTGCTGGACGCGCTGGAGCAGGAAGAAGCCGCAACCAGCGCGCTGCTTACCGGGAATATGCTGCGCGGCGCGCGTATCAAACTCACGCCGCCGGATTTACTGCGCTATTTCGCATTCGGCGCTTTCGGCAGCGACGCGTATCACCGGCATGAGCTTCCGGAGATCGCCAAGAGCAGAGCCTACGACAGACTCGGTGTTGTGTTCCGGGCCAAAGAAATCGTCATCATCGGTGATACGCCGCACGACATAGACTGCGGGCGGCATTTGAACGTACGAAGCATAGCGGTAGCCACCGGAGGATACAGCCATGAACAGCTGGCCACGCATGGTCCCGATTATCTGTTCGAGAATCTCGCGGATACGGAGCGGGTGCTCGACGCAATTTTTGCCTGAGCCGCCGCGACTGACGGTACTCTTGCTGTTTTTGTGCCTGTTCAGTCCGCAGCTTCTTGCGCAGATCGAATTGCCCTGGCATGCCGATGTCTGGCGCGACGATTTCTCCAATTTCGAGAGCGCGCGCTATTCCACAGGGAGCGCGACGCGGCACGATGCGCTCAACGGCAGAATGATCCTGACACCCGCGCAAACAGGACAGGCGGGAAGGATTATCCTGCGCCGCCTGTTGCCCATTTCATCCTTTGACGTTTCTCTGCGCGCGTCCTTCGGTGTGGGAGGTTCCATGACCAATGGCGGGGGCGATGGGATGGTGTTCGTGTTCGGACCTGTGGACAACTGGCCGGAAGGTGGCGGAGGCACACTCGGTTTCAACAGTTCCCTCGGGTTTGGTGTGGAGTTCGACACCTATCAAAACACCGAGTACGGCGATCCCACGCACGAGCACATCGCTGTAATCAAGGACGTATCGAGCAATCATCTTCGCTACGAAACACTCGCTATACCGACGCTGGAGGATGGCCGCATGCACATGCTGCACATTCGACTGCGCGACAAGACGGTGTCTGTATGGATTGACGGCCAGTTGCGCCTCCGCCACACGATTTCCACTTTCACCGATTTCGATGGCTATCTCGCTGTGACTGCAGCATGCGGATCGGCCTTCAACGAGCATATTCTGGACGATATCCGTGTTGCCATGCCCTCGCGCGCGCGCATGGACTTCGGTCCTTATCGCTATTGTACGCCTTTTACCATCGACACGAGCATCATCGTCACGAACGATCATGATTTCGGAAACGACCTCACCATCACGCGCATCGACCTTGCCACGGCGACGCCCGGCGTCATTATGCTTCCCTCGGTTCAGATCCCATCCGTGCTGCCGTGGAAAGGAAAAATTTCCATCCCTGTCCGCATGCAGATTCCGGGTGAGGGAAGCTGGCAGGCGGTGTTGCGGCTGGATTCCGACGAGGGCGAAACGGTGTACGACACGTTACGCGTGTCGGCGTACACTCCACGAGTCGCATGGAGCGTGGCGGGACTTGTGCTCGATCCCCAGCCCGTCGGTGCGTTGCGCGATACCGTCGTGTATCTGATCAACACCGGTATGGTCGAGGCGGAGATTCTCGGCGTCACCGCGACGTCGTCCGCTGTCACGTTCTCACCCGCCTCGCCGTTTCCGGTCTCGCTTCAACCGGGCGACAGTCTCGCGCTGCGCGTGAGCGTCCGTCCCGGAAGTTCCGGCGTCACGCACGACAGCGCTGTCGTGCGCATGGCCTGCGGCGCCTCGGAACCATTGCCGTTGCAATTCACCGGCGTTCTGGAACGCATCTCCATGAGCTTCACCCGCCCCGCGCTGATGCTGATACCCGGAGGCAGCGGCTCGCTCGCCCTGTCGCTGGACACGCTTCCGGAATTCACCCCTGTCTACACACTCGAGGGCACGTTCCGCTACGCGACGCCGGAATTGCGTTTCACAGGCAACGTCAACCGCGGCGCCGGTCTCCCCGCCGCGGCGACGCTGTCAGTCAGCGAAAGCAGCAACGGAACCGTACAGTGGCGGGTGAGCAGTCCCGCAGCGCTGCAGAGCACCGGCGCTCTGGTACAGATGGAATTTGTCGCTCTGAGCGACATGCAGGGTTGCCACGATGTGACCGTCGTCGGTGCGACCGCCAATCTTGCCGTACCCGGTCAGGAGGCCATGCCTGTAAATGCCGCCAACGGCCGCATCTGCATCAATGCCTCCTGCCGGCATCCTGAAGGTCTGCGCTATACGGCCCCCCCGGAGGTGCGGGTGTATCCGAATCCGTTCACGGATTATGCGATCGCTGAAATAGTGGTGTACGGTGAGGGTCGACTGGATGTGCTCCTCAGCGACCTGCTGGACAGATCGCAACGAAGCATTTTCTCCGGTGTCATTGAAGCGGGTTCCCTCAGCATCCCCCTTGATCTTGCGGGTACTGCCTCCGGTATGCACTTTCTCCATATTCATTTCAACGGTATGCGCATGCACAGCACCGCTATCGTGAAACAGTGAGCTGTCGCCGAGCCGGCGCCGATTCCGCTTCATCAGCGAAACCATCGATCACCGCGAACGAACCAATTCATCGCTGTGGAGGTGTTCTTCGCAAGGGGTGTCGCCGTTGTGCGCACGCCCTTAGCGAAGGATTTGTATCGGCTGCATGCGAACTTCATCCCCTGCTGCAAGTCGCACAAAATGCACACCGGTGGAGAGCCCTTCGCCGCTGACGGCAAGCACGCGGTCCCCGGATAATTGTCCATCCCACAACTGCGCTACGGTGCGGCCGAGCGCGTCGAGCACGTGAATGCGGACATGCCTTCCCGATTCGGGCACAGTGACGCGCACAAAGAGGCGGCCGCCGCCCGAAGCGCTGAACGGCTGCGGATAGACCGCCGTGATCGCGAAGGCGGCGGGTGACGCCATTTCATCCGTGATTCCCACGGATCCCACGATACCCAGATACTCCGCAGCTCCGCCAAGCAAGGCAAAGGCGGTGCGATCATATTCCCCCGCCGTAACACAGTTCATATCCTCGTAGGTCAGCGCCATCACGTTTTCCCGGAAATTCATCCAGAACCAGCTCTCCGGGTAGCGGTCGGGGGTTCCGCCTGTCCAGGTCACGAAATAGTCATACGGCTCGATTCCTCCCGGGAAGCGCGAGCGGACCATGCCGATAAAGCGCTGCTGCAGCGTGGCGAACAGTTCGGAGGTTCCGGCGGGATCGTGATACACGAAATACCTGCGGCACTGATACGCCGAATGCAGATTGAGCGCCACCCCGACGGGCGAAGGCGACTGCATGAGCGAAGTGAGTTGCGCGCGCAAGGCCCGCACCTCCGGCTGCGGGGTGGCCGCACCCCAGTTGCTCTCGATGTCCACGCCGTTTGCATTTTCGCGCGCATTGCCGAGCTGCACTCCATCCGGATTCAGCATGGGTAAAATGTTGACGATGCAATGGTCGAGAATGGCCGCGGCAAGGGGTGAGGCGGAGAGCAGCTCGTTGACTATGGCGCGCGTCAGCCAGGACGATTCCGCTTCGATGGGATGTGTGCGCGCGTGTATCCAGATACGCTTTTTCGGAAGCATGGACGATGGGTTTGTCAGCGCGATGTGCAGCAACGGACGTCCCTGCACGCTCAGGCCTATCGTATCCATGCGAACCCACGGATGCGCCGTCCAGCGCTGCATATCCGCCTCGAGCGTATCGAGGCCATAGCCCCACAGCAGCGCATGAGCGGACAGCGATAGCAGGTGGTGGCCGCAGGGGTCCTCCTCCGGCGAGAATTGCTGGGCGTGCAGCGACGATGCGACCATGGATGGCAGCATGGCCGCGACGAGCAGAATGGGAAAGATGTGTTTTTTCGTCATGTAAAAATTTCAGGAAATATTAATGTACGACGCAAGCGAAATACTTGCCCCGTGAATCGCTGCGGAGTAATTTTCGGTTGCGGTGTTCCTGATTTCCGTATCCGGAACACTCACTATCGAACACTCCCGTTATCGCCGGAACATCCGAGGACACATTATGCGCACTTGTTTCATCCTGCTGTTTCTGTTCTGCACCGTCCCGGTGCTGCTTGCCCAGGCGCCGGTGAACTACGACGACGTACTGCTCATTATCAACAGCAACGATACGAACTCCGTCGCCATCGGCGATTATTTCGCCGCAAAGCGACAATTCCGTGAGCGAAATATCCTGCGCATCGATGCGCCGGCGAAAGAAACCATAACCTTCGCGGAATTCACCCCGATTCGCACGCAAATCGAAGAGTATCTGATACAAAGCGGGCTGCGGGACAGCATCAATTATTTTGTCACCACCAAGGGCGTGCCCCTGCGTGTTACGCATGGAGAATCCAGCGATCCGCGCAACGCGTCCTTCGATGCCGAGATCATGCTGATACTGGGCGTGTATGCTCCGCATATCGGTGAAAACACGCTGTTTCCGACTCCCTCGACCTTCCGCATTCATTCGTACTTCAGCAAGACCGCACCCTACCGACGCAAGGATATCGTTCCCTTCAGCAACCCGCAAACGACGTATGATTTGTATTTGACGACGCGCCTCATCGGTCTGACAAAGGAGGATGTGTTCGCATTGATTGACCGGAGCGGACCGTTTACGCTCGTCAACAAAGACAGTGCGCTCTTCGTGTTCGACCGTGATCCCCGCCCTATACAGCTCACCCCGTACGACAGCAATTTCGCCCTTGCGGGACAGCTCATGGCCAGCCGCGGCTGGAACGTATTGCTCAATGCCGATTCCGTCTATGTAACGAAGCAGCGGAACGTCATCGGCTACGGCAGTTGGGGCTCCAACGATCATTACGACCACCTTTTCACTCAATTCGCGCGTCCGCAATCGCATTGGCTGCCCGGCTCCCTTGCCGAGACCTATGTCTCGACATCGGCACGAAACTTCATACCGGGTCAAACCTCGGGACAGTCGCGCATTGCGGATCTTATCGCCGAGGGCTGCACCGGTGCCAGCGGTTATGTGTTCGAGCCCTATACCGTCGCCCTCACCTGGGTGAATTACCTGTTTGACCGCTACACCCGGGGATTCAACCTCGCGGAAAGCTTCTACATGTCGAATCCGACGTTCTCATGGATGGCTGTCGTCGTCGGTGATCCGAAAACTTCGATCATCACGGAGATGCCGCCGATTCCAACGCCGGCTGTCAGCGGAGGACCCAGCTTCTGCGTCGGAGCACAGGCTACGATACAGGCGGGCAACACGCTTCCCGGCTTGCTGCACTGGTTCACGGGCGACACGGCAGCCGTTCTCGCTCAAGGTCCCCCCTACGACGCCACACATCCGTTGTGGCTCGCGAGCGGAGCGCAGGCCTCCTTCACGCCCGACAAGGAAGGTCCGCTGACCGTTTCCCTGCTCAATGAAAATTTCGTCGGCAAAGGCTGGGCACAGACAAGTCTGACCATATTCCCGGAGCTCCGGGTGACCCTCGCACTCTCGTCGGACACGCTGTATCTGGATGAAGATCCAACGCTCACCGTCAATGCCATCGCTCCCGGCGCGGAATCCTTCGCATGGGTGTTCGGCGACGGCGGAACAGCGACCGGAGCGGACGCCTCCCATCTCTATTCGACGACCGGCAACTTCGTCGTACGGTGCACGGCATCGAACGCGCATTGCACCACGGTAGAACAGAGAACGGTTGTCGTGAAGCAGAGCAGACCGGGGATACACGTGCAGGAGCAACCGATAGCCTTCGGAAAAGTGCAGGTGCTGACCGACAAAAGCGCTGATGCGGTAATCCGTAACACACTGCCTTCAGGCATACAACTGACGACGGCCTCCGTCGAGGGCGCGGAAGCCCAGGACTTCATCCTCAGCGCCGTGCAACTCCCGCTGACCATCCCCTCCATGGGTCAGCAATCGCTGACGGTAAAATTTACGCCTTCGGCCCTGGGGACGCGTCGCGCAACGCTGAAACTGCAGTTCAACGGCATCGCGGATGCACTGGAAATCGCACTGGAAGGCGAAGGTGTGTCCGATCCGACCGACATCGGCACGATGGCGGGCTCCGTGCTGACGTTCGACCTCCTGCAGAATTATCCGAATCCCGCGAGCGCCTCGGCCGTGATACCCTTTGCCCTCGGCCGCGCGGCGCATGTGCGTCTCAGCATCGCCGACGCGACGGGCCGCGTGCATCGCGTCCTGATTGATGAGATGCGCTCTCCGGGCTTGCACAGCATCCCGCTGCAGGTCAGTGCCTACGAGTCCGGAACATGGTTTATCCATCTGAACGTGGATGGTCATCGGAGTGTGCGCGCATTCAGCGTGCTGCGATAAGGCGGGTATACGTCGCGGCTCAAGCCCTTGCGAAGGTCCCGCCCAGCTTCCCGCGGCGTAATGAAAGCCTGCGGCTGGGAAAGCGCCCTTTGCTGACCGAACGCACATCCTCGATGGTGTAGAAGGAATTTGCGTCGATAGCCTTCACCACAGCGGTGATTTGCTCCAGATCCTTGCGCTTCACCACTGCGAGGATAATCGCGCCGGGGCCGCTTTCTCCATGTGCCTCGACATAGGTTACGCCGTAACCCATCGCCTGAATGGCGATGGCGATTTCCATCACCTCACGCTGCGTGATGATGCGAATAAGTGAGAGACCCATGGCAAGTCTGTTTTCGATCCATATCCCCACGTAGTTCCCGACCGCGAATCCCGCCGCATAGGCAAAGTAATTGACGGGGTCATCGAGATGCTGCATGATATGACCGAGCGCGGCCAGCCATATCAGTATTTCCACAAAGCCGATAGCGGAGGAAAGCAGCTTCATACCTCTGCTGATGAGAATGATGCGAATCGTCTCGAGGGAGACATCCAGCACGCGGGCCAGGAAAATCAGAAGCGGGAAGAGCAGGAAGCTCAACAGTCGGGCGTCAGCGTCGAAACCAAATGGCATTTTCTGTGTCTATATTGGATATACGAAGTTTTCGAAATCACACTTCAGCAGCGCCGGCGGCGAACCGGATGATAAAGAATGTCGGTGGTTTTTGACAAGGGCAAGATACGAATGGCAAGGCAGGATACCAATTCAACGTGCCGCATGACCGTTGCCTTCAAAATGGCGCTGTGCGCCATGGCGCTGCTTGCGTCGTACGCCGGCACCGCCGACGCGCAATCCCTGCGCATCAGCGGAACGGTACTGGACGAAAATTCGCGGAGACCGATCGCGGATGTGAATATTTCCTACGGTGAAGATCGCGGAGCATCCACCGACGCGGCGGGACGCTTCACGCTCACCATTCCCGATGCCGGGCGCGCGGGCGCCGTGCGCTTCCGGCATATCGCGTATGAACCCCGGGAAATCGACGCCACCCAGTTACATGGTACCGTCACCATACTTCTGCAACCGCGCATCATCCCCCTGCAATCCGCTGAAATTTCCGGACGCCGTCCGGAGGGCATCGCGGCACGCGAAATGCAGATCTCCGTCAAAGCCATCGAAGCGGATGCGTTCGACGGGCGAGGCTATCTGGACGTTGGCGATCTTTTGCACGCCGAACATGTGCTGCAGGTGGACGAGGAGTTCAGCGGCAGAAAAACACTGTCCATGCGCGGGGGCAATCCCGACGACGTCATTGTGCTGTTCAATGGCATGAAACTGAACGAGAACAGTGACAACATGTTCGATCTTTCCATGATAGACCTTGCGGACATCGAACGCGTGGAGCTTATCAAGGGGAGCAATACGACGCTCTATGGCCCCGACGCATTTTCAGGAGTGATCAACATCGTCCCGGCAGACGAGCGGCCGTACACCGTCCGTGTGCAACAACAGATCGGCTCGTATGATGCGGGCATTTGGAGCGGTCAGCTCTATCGCCGCTTCGGCGCATGGAATGCGGGCTACAGCGTTCGGAACGGCGCGAGCAGCCGCTTCTACGCTGACGTTGCCGATGCTGCCTTACGGAATTCCTTCATCGCGCACGCGGCGCATATCGGCTGGACTCTCCCGGGCGCGAACGCGCAGACCGCGGGAAAATTTCTTCTCAACTTCCGCTACGCGGATAATGATTACAGCAATGAACGTGACGAAGAAAATCTTGACCAGCGCTCGATCATTGCGGTCGGCCAATACAGCGGTAGTGTGTTCGGCTCCGAAGGATTTCTTCTCTCCGCAGGTTGGTCCGGATTGCGTCGCGACGTCGCGTTGGGGACGGCGACAAACACGCTCAGCCGTGCGACCGACGATGGGACGGTGCAGGCACGGCTGGAGAAAACCTGGGGCATCGGTTCAGCGGATATTCTGATCTCCTATCAGTTTTCCGGTGGAGAGCTGGACGCCGAGGAGACGGCAAGCACTATTCTTCGGCAGCCGGTGGGATTTTCCCGCTACAGCATACAGCGACAGCAACATTCCTTCGTCGGTATCGGGAAACTCCGCGGCGAGACGGGTTCATCGTTTCTGCGGCATTTCCATTTCGACGTCGCATTGCGGCACGACATGCTGAACGACCGACTCAGCAACTCCGAACTGCGGGCGGGCAGCAGCGGCGCCGTGCTGCCGACCTTCGGGGATTGGTCGCATTCGCTCTTCAAGTTCGCTGTCGGGGTATCCGGCATGCGCGACGATATCCTGCTCGACATATTTCTCAGCTATGGCAACAACGTAAAATTCCCGACGCTCGCGCAACTCGTCAGCGTACCCGCGCTCATCGATCCTACATTGTCCGTGGACCGTCTTGAAGCAGAGACCAATCGCAGCGTCGAATTGGGTGCCTCGCTGACCCGGACGTTCAGTGGACGGCTCATCTCAGGCTGGGAGTTGAATGGAGGCGTCTTTCAAAACAGCTATACCAACAAACTTCGAAGTATCAGCACGCCCGGACTCCCATTCGATCTCTACGACAATGTGGACGACGCGTCAATCACCGGTCTCGAGGCCTCCGCGGGAGTGTATTTCGCGGGAAAAGTTGTCCTGGCGGAGGTCGGCGTCTCGCGATATTTTATCTCCGATCTCGCGGCCTTCCCCTTCCGATCCGAGAGTAAGCAGACTATCAGCGTATCCGCGAATTACTCCGGGCATTCCTTACGCATACTCGCCTTTCACGAAGGCGAGCAGATCGGTATCCTGCGTCTACCCGACGGAAGCTTCGCGGAAACCGTCCTGCCCGCGTTCCGCAATCTCGATGTACACGTCGCATCCTCCTTTTCTCTCGGCGGGCTGGGTGCTTTTATCACGGTAAGTCTCCGCAATCTGCTCAACGACAGCAGTGTCCTGCTGTCAGGACTGGCGTTGCGGGACAGGAGGTACTATGTCACCATCGGCGCCAGATACTGATTCAACCCTGAGAGCCGGACGGCCGCGCGCTTCGGAAATGATTTCCGCCCGTATCCTTGCTGCATGCCTTCTGTTTATTGTTGCCGGGGGCTGCACGGACAACCCGTTCGAGAGCGGCGAGCCGGTAAACGGATCCATGCGTCGTGTGAGCGGCAGCGTAGTGCTGGACGGACAAGCAGATCACTCCGGAGCCCTGCTCTGGCTCGAGGGTTTCGGCACGGCGACGGTCAGCGGAAGCGATGGACGCTTCGCGTTGCTTCTTCCACCGTCATCCCTGCAAACCACACCTGGCGGGGTAAACGGGATATTCAATCTCTACGCATTTCTTGGTAACTATCGTCCTGTAGCCATACGGACCGCAGTGCGGAACGGCACATTCTCCTTCCCCACGGAAAGTATTGATGAAACGGGCCTCGTGCGCAATCCGATGTTCATGCAGGAATTGTTCACGACCGAGACCGTACTGAGCCGCGGAAGCATCGAGGAAGATTCGCCGCGCGTCATCACCCTGACCGTGTATCTGAGAACGCGGACGACGGGAACGGAGGTTTTCTTCCCGCGAATACACAATGGAGTGGAAGGCCCCATCGTGCTCCACAATCTGGAGACCGGCGAGGCGCGCGTAATGAAAACCGTGGTAACCGGCGTCGAGCAGTCCGACTACATCAAGCTCGGAGCGGTGCCCTATGCGCGTATGATGATGCTCATCATTCCCAAAGGCACGATGAAAGCGGGTCGCTATGAAATCCTTCCCTACATTCTTCCGCAACGGCAATCGGTGCCGATAGAGCTGCTGAACAGCATCACCGCGAACGTCAGCGACCTGGGACCGGCTTACGCCCTCTATCCCATGCGACGAGGTGGCGGCATACTCACCGTCGTACCAAACTGATTCCCTGTACCGGGCGTTAAACCTGGTTTCGCGACGGATGTCCAATGGGAATCACATCGAAAGGACACTCCATGCTTCATGCGATACCAACGATCCGTACATTGGCACTCTGTATTTGCCTCTCGCTTCCGTCCCTGGCAGCCTTCTCGCAAATACCCTATCAGGAGACAGATATTCCCGTACGGGACGGGAAAACACTCAAGGCGGATCTGTACATCGGGGGCGGTATCGACAGAAAGCCCGTCATTCTGGTACAGACACCGTACAATCGCCTTGTGTACCGCGTAAGTCTTGGGAGGAAGGGATCGAACTTCCCGCTCGACACCAGTGCGTATCACTATGTATTCGTTGATTGGCGTGGATTCTACGGATCCGCTGCGGCTGCAGTACCGGGCTATGACCGGGGTCTCGACGGCTACGATATCGTTGAATGGCTCGCGGCGCAACCCTGGTGCAACGGTAAAATAGGGACCTATGGCGGTTCGGCGCTCGGTATGATTCAGTTTCAAACAGCCCGGCACAAGCCCCCCCATCTCGTCTGCGCGGCACCTGCCATTATCGATTACAGGACAGAATACTCGGATTACTATTGTCAGGGCGTTCTGCGGTATGAACACGTGCAATCGCTTGAGCGCCTGGGATTCACCAGCAGCGCTCTGATCACTTCACGTCCGGCAGAAAACGCCGTGTGGGATCTGATCCGAAATCAGTCGGATTATCCGGAGGAGATTGCCGTTCCACTGCTCATGTGCAGCGGCTGGTTCGACCACTATCCCGCGGACGTACTTCGCGCATTTGCAGACTTGCGCACCCGCAGTGACGCACGTGTACGGTCGCAGCATAAACTCCTCATGGGGCCATGGACGCACAGCGAGGTGGATCTGGAGACGCAGGGCGATTTGCGCTTTCCCGAAGCGGTGGATGTGTTTCGCGATGCCGCACTGCAGTTTTTCGCGTATCATCTTCTGGGCGCGAAAAATGGCTGGCCCCTTCAACCGGCGCTGCGTTACTTCCAGATGGGAGAAAACAGCTGGGAAACAGCCGACGGATGGGATGCAAGGCCCGCAATCCCATACACGCTGCATTTGCATTCAGACGGCAGCCCTGGCCGAGCAGATGGAATCGGTTGCCGCGACGCGCATCATGTCCTACGATCCCCGTGATCCGTCGCCTTCCTTTGGAGGCGCCAGGTTCAATCCCCTTGATCCTACGGCCATCGCGGGTCCGCTGGATATTTCGACCACGGTGGAAAGCCGACAGGATGCGTTGGTTTTCTCTTCATCGCCTCTGGGAGCCAACGTTCGCACCGCAGGCCCCATTGAGGTAATCGTCACTCTTTCCTCGAACCGCACCGACACCGATATCAGCGTACGCCTGTGCGATGTGTATCCTGATGGACGTTCATATATTCTCGGCGACGGCATTCGGCGCATGCGCTTCCGGGACGGCACGCGCTCCGAAGTGCTGATGCAACCCGGGGCGCCATACACCACCACTGTGTCGCTGCCCGATATTGCGCATACTTTTCTTCCTGGGCACCGCATCCGTGTCGTGATCGCTTCTTCCAACTGGCCGCGTTTCGATCGAAATCTCAACAACGGCGGAACAATGTACATCGCCGGCGACACCCTGCTCGCGGAAAACACAGTACATTTCGGCCCCGGGTCACGCGCTGAGTTGTTGCTGCAATTGAGCTCCCCGCTCTCCTCCGGCGGATATTCTTCGCCAACCGCGGATCACGGCATTCTGGATGTCCATCCACATCCCTTGAATCCCGCGGCGACCGCACTCCGCATCGTCCTCGCCGCTACCGCACACGCTGCGACCGTCAGCGTGCATGACATGTTCGGCAGACCGGTACGGCATCTTCCCTCGCCTGACACAGAGGGTCGCACGGCCGTGCACTGGGATGGCCGGGATACCTCCGGACGTATCGTTGCTGCCGGGACGTACTTCATACGCATGATCGACCGCGGCGTCGTGTATCAAAAACCGCTGCTGATCGTCCGCTGAATCGGACGATCTCCCCGAATGGCGGAATTGAAGCACACGGGGACACCATGCGCTGCATGCGCCAGGCTCGAAGGGAGAGGGGAAGGGCACGGGCTGGAATAGGCACGTCTGCATACGGGCGAAATCGCCGGTATGTGCTATATTAGAGGGTGATGACTGAGAATACCACCCGACCAGAGAGAACGGTTGTGCAAAGCGACATCGAGGTTTCGAACAGGGCTCCCCTCTCCACTTCGGACGGCCCCGTCACCGCGGTGATTCGCCGCACGGTCAAACCCGGAAAGGAAGCGGAGTTCGAACTGTGGCTTAAAGGTATAGGCGGCGATGCATTGCGATTCCCGGGACATATGGGAACCAACATCATCCGCCCGACCAGCTCATCCCGGCCTGAGTACGTTATTATTTTCCGTTTCGACAGCTATCAGCATCTCGAGGACTGGGAGACCTCGGAAATCCGTCACCGCTGGGTACAGCGTGTGCAGGATCTGATCATCGGTGAGACGCACATCCACCGTCTTTCGGGCCTCGAGTACTGGTTTACGGTACAGGACCTGCCTGAGTACGATGCACCTCCACGGATAAAAATGGCGGTTGTCACCTGGCTTGCCCTCTTCCCGGTAGTGCTCGTCGTTCAGCCGCTCATGCTGTGGCTTCTGGATTTTCTGCCGTCGTGGACACAGGTCATGATCATCGCTGCGGTGATGGTCGCTCTCATGACCTACGCGGTCATGCCGGTGATGACAAAGATTTTCAAGCCCTGGCTGTTCCGGAAGCCCCGGCATTCCTGATCCCATGGAATTGTCCCTGATTGGTGTCGCCGAACTGCTTTTTCTTCGAACACGGACGGGATATCTCGTCCTCGGCGGGGTTTTCCTCCTTTTTGCCTTGCTGAGTACCCGTCGCAGAACACCCCGTCGCATTCTTGCGGCGTTGCTCTGGATCATCGCGTTCACACTGTACGACGTTTTTGGCTATGATTTCCTGGTCATGACAGACTCCACCGCCTATCGGACTATGGAGCTACTGCCTGAACTGCGTGCGTCGTATATGTCCTCGCTGAACGCCTATCGCATCTTGCAGGTAACATTTCAAATCATCCTCACGCTGATGGTGTTTTACGCCGCAGGCAAACGTGCCGCGGTTGCCGCATTGCTCACCTGGTGGGGTGGATTGTGTGACTTGCTGTACTACGCAATGACGATGCGTGCGTTACCGCCGTCCTGGGACTGGATGTGGTTCACTCCCCTCGGGATGTTCATTGAAGTCCTTCCTCTCTGGCTTATCATCGCTCAGGCCGGACTCACGACACTTGCCGCTACCGGCCTCATATTCTATAGTCCGGACTGGCGGCGCCGCCTTCCGTCATTTCTTCGACGGTTCCCAACGCCGCATTGACACAGATCCCGGAAACCATTTGTGCCGGGCGCTGCATACGTGACATCACGTTCTGCATCGTGCCGCAGAACCCGATTGCGCACGGATGGACGTCCGACAAGCGCTGATCCCATAGTGCACGTTCCGGGCCGGGACTCGGTGCCAAGGTCAGACGACATTCGGCGAGGGGACAGTCACGGACGGTATCATGCGCTCATATTTACGGCAAGGCGGTATTTTTTCACAGATAACAGAACAGCGTCCGCGCCGTGTGAACACGGCGCGGACGCTGACAAAAGAGGGACATCGACGAATGGTTACTTCAGGTACTTCTGAATATAATTCGGTCCCGCAGAGCCACCGCCGGTGCTGCCGAATCCCGCTGCGGGGGTCGGTTTCGCGATACCGATCGGCGGATCCGTCTGCACAACTTCGAAATTCATGGATACGCCCGTATCCAGGACGGTGATCTCATAGATTCCCTCGACGGTGAGCGCATTGGGAGGACTCTGATTGATCACGATGGTACGAATGTTGTTGTTCGGAGCGGGCGCGTTGCCGGCGGCGGCAACGTAGGTGCCGGTGAAGGTCTGCGACACGTTGTTACTGTCCGTCCTGACCATGATGTACGAACCATCCGCCTTGAATGTGGCGACGATTTTCCGAATGTTGAGGGGCGGATCATACAGAAGCGGTGCGACGTTGGCTTGGCCCTGTGAGGTCCAGATACCGACCACGGGGTCTTCCACGGTGAATTGCAGGGTTACCTTTTTCCCTGTTCCTCGTTGAATTTCAATGTTCGAATTGCCCTTCGGCAGTGCTGCCGGAACGCGAATTTTCATCTCCGTATCGGCAAGCGATGTAGGCGTGACCGCGATGCCACCAAACTTGATGGACAATTCACCACTGTTCGTTCCGAAATTCGACCCCTTGATGGTCACGGTAGCCCCAGCGGGACCGGACAGAGGTACAACGGACGAAATGCTGACGTTGACGGACGGTGTAAAGGGCGTGGACGTATCGTCGTCGGAGCAGGCCGCGACGAACAGTAATGAGATCACAAGGAGGGAGAGGAATCGAAGCGTCATGTCGGGGCTCCAGTCTAATGGCGGAAAGACAATCATTCAAATGTATGTGCTTCCATCGGCAGAGACAAATGCACCTGCAAGGCCCTGTAGCCGCACCGGGATTTCGTCCTACCAGTCACAGGGAAGCTCGTCACACCATGAGAATGCCGACGAACGACGCGATCTCCGCTCTGATCCGGGTTCCCTCTCGTGCTTCGAGGAGACGTTTGAATATCCTGATGCGTCGCGCTACATTTCAGAGACAGGTTTTTTTGGACAATTGAATCCGCATCTATGAACTCTCATCTGCTTCTCGACGGTAACTCCCTTGCTCTCGATGACATCATGTCCGTTGCAACCGGCAGCACGCAGGTCGCCCTTTCTCCATCGGCACTGCCGCGTATGCAGGCATCCCGTGATCTTGTGGACGAATGGGTGCGTGACAAACGCATCATGTACGGTATAACCACCGGCTTCGGTGAATTCGCGAACGTACACATCGGTGCGGAGTCACTCGGCGAGCTTCAGCGCAATCTCATCCTGAGCCATGCAGTAGGCTGCGGTGATCCCATTCCGAAGGAGATTACGCGTATCCTCATGGTGCTGCGCGCAAACGCGCTCGCAAAGGGACACTCCGGCATCAGAATATCCACCGTTCAACTGTTACTGGACATGCTGAATCGGGATGTCATTCCCGTACTCCCGTCCCAGGGTTCTGTGGGATCCAGCGGGGACCTTGTGCAGCTCGCGCACCTCGTCACAGCCATGATGGGGCTGGGTATGTGCTGGAGTGACACCTGCGACCACGAGGCCGGAGGTCGTGCACTGCAACGAGCGGGACTCACCCCGGTCGAACTGGCCGCAAAGGAAGGCCTGGCGCTGATCAACGGCACGCAAATGATGACGGCCTATCTGACCTTTACGGTGCATCGCGCATTATCCCTCATGCGGCTGGTGGATATCGCCGGCTCCATGTCGCTCGAAGCACTCCTCGGCACGACGAATGCCTGCGATCCACTGCTGCACAGTGTACGGCCGCATCCGGGTCAGCAAGCGGTGGCACGGAATATTCTTCGCCTGCTGGAGAACAGCGGGATTCGGGAATCGCATCTTTACGACCATGATGCGGTACAGGACAGCTACTCACTGCGCTGCATGCCGCAGGTACACGGCGCCTCACGCGATGCGATACACTATGTGGAACAGGTCGTGCTTCGAGAAATCAATTCGGCCACGGACAATCCGCTGATCTTTGCCGATGAGGGGCGTCTGATAGAAGGCGGCAACTTTCACGGGCAACCTGTAGCGCTGGCCGCGGACTTTCTTGGAATAGCGCTTGCGGAATTCGCCAACATTTCCGAGCGCAGAGTGGAGCGTATGGTTAATGGAAAACTCAGCGGTCTCCCGCGTTTCCTTACCGAAAAAGGGGGTCTCCACTCCGGTCTTATGATCGCGCAGTATACCGCCGCAGCTCTCGTCTCCGAGAACAAAGTCCTGGCGCATCCAGCCAGCGTCGATTCCATACCTACCTCTGCAAATCAGGAGGACCACAACAGCATGGGGTCCATCGGCGCAAGAAAGGCCTGGCAGATCATGCGGAATCTCGAACACGTGAACGCCATCGAATTCCTGACCGCCGCGCAGGCACTCGATTTTCACCACCCCCTGACGCCGGGAAACGGGACTGCGATCGCGCACCGTTGTATTCGCGCATCAGTACCACACCTTGCCGCCGACCGCTTCCTGCATGACGACCTCCGGACAATTGCACAGCTCGTGCAAAAAAATGTTATCTTATCGGACGTTGAAAACGCTATCGGAAATCTGGAATAACTCCCGAACGGAAGGGCAGATATGGACACCAACGCTGATTTTATCAATCCTGACGAATCCACCACATCCGCTCTGCAGGCGGATGATCTCCGCCGGCCGCTCAGCAGCATCATGAAACCCGCCATCACCGCACCTATCGACGCTTCGGTGCATGAGGCGATTCTGCTTATGCAGCGCAACCGCATCGGTTGTGTGCTGGTGGTCAGCCACAGAAAATTACTCGGAATTTTCACGGAACGCGACGTACTGAAAAAAATCGTTGGAACGAATTTCGATATACGCACAACGCCGCTCAGCGAGGTCATGACTATCAATCCGCAGGCGCTCAATGAAGACGACACCATCGCCTATGCGCTGAATTTTCTGGATCTCGGCGGCTATCGCCACATCCCTATTGTCAACGATCTCTTTGAACCCATCGGCATTGTATCCGTCAAGGCTATCGTTTCCTATCTGGTGCAGCATTTCGCCGATGAAGTGCTCAATCTGCCTCCGCATCGCATGGCGATTCAGGAGGAGGAGCCCCTCCCGCCCATCGATGACGAGGAGGAATGGAACGACGGGATCATGTAGTCCCGACCCGCACGGAAACAGCAGGCGTGTCCCTGCATCTGCACAACGTGGAGGACTATCCTCCACGTTTCATTTTTGGCCATCGCTCCATCAGCCATCAGTGGCTGCTACGAACGCTGTCATTCCCTGCCTCCCATCGCGCCAGGGCTGCGTAACAGCTTCCGAATATTGGCGAGATCTCTTTGTACGGATGCCCGCTGCTCCACATCCGTCTCCAATTCCACATACCTCGCGAGTTGCTCCTCTGCCTCGACCAGCTTCCCCGCCCGGAACAGCAACAGGCCAAGATTGCGTCTGGCCGGAGCGAAGCGGGGATTGGTCTCCACAGCCCGCATCCAACACGCATGGGCTCTGCCCGGAGCCCCGCGCTGCATCCACATATTTCCGTAATTGAACCAGGTCAGGGCTGACGTGGAATCCATCTTCAGAGCCTGTCGGAAATGAGCTTCAGCTGTTTCAAATTCTCCATGGGCCGCAAGAGCATTTGCATGGTTGACATAACCATCCACGGTCGGGCGCTCGTCAACGGACCGGGCGAACAATGCTGCAGCCTCAGTGTACTTGCCCGCGTCGAAAGATATCTGCCCAAGCTTGAGATACTCCTGCTCGAAGCGTTGATCAATGCGCGGTTGTACGAGAAGAACAACCACCGCGATCAACACCCCGAAGACCATCCGTATCCCCTCCCTGCCGAACGCTTTCATGCGGAACATCCGCCAGAACTGCATGGCACCGTAGCCCGCATACAGATACAACATCGGCAACAGCGGTAAACGGAGTCGCCCACTCACAAAAAACAGTGCGGTGGAGAGGAGATACGTGAAGAAAAACAGCCTCAGAGGCCAATCATTCTTCCCGGTTCTGAGCGCCCCGGCCATGCCCGCCAGGCCGAACACAAGAACGACCGGAAACACCTGCAAAGGCAGGCCCGGAATCGTGCCATATTCCTTCTGTACGAACGCCATACTCAGTCCGACCTGATCGATATCGCCCGTGTGGAACATCAGGAGAAGTTTCCTGCCCAGTAGCTGCATGAATGCCGCAGGCTCCGCCAGGACCCATTGCACCGCCCGGTCTCTCCACCACGATGATACCTCTGCAGAATTCATTTCCACACCGGCTCTGGCTTCCGCATACTGATGTCCGTTAGGATCCGAATATAAATCAACCGGCTCCGGCATATGATACAAGCCCATTGCACCGGGATTGTTTCCGGCATACAAGTTATATCCGAAGGAAGAGGTGACGGGCAGTATAATACCTTCGGCGGAAAAGTTGTGCAGCGTTGATGGAAGCAACATGAGTAGTGACATCCCCGTCCACAACCCGACACCACGAAAGTGACCCGGCTCCTTTCCCGAACGAAACATCCATGCGATCAACATCATCGGTAAAAACAGCACCGCCGAAGCGCGGGTAAGCACCGCAAGACCAAACAGCGCGCCTGACAGCACCCAATCACGCGATCGTCCCCGTGATATTGCTCGCAGGAGGCAATAAAGACTCCCCACCATCAATCCGGTGAGCAGCGAGTCGAGAAGGAACATGTTCTCATAAAAAATCAGATGAACGGAAGCCGCCGTAAGTATCGCTGCGATAAAGGCGCTTCCTCTGCCGAAAAGCGACCTCCCCATGTCCCATACGAGATACACCACAACAGAACCGAGGAGTACCTGTATCAGGCGCATCCATAGATCGACGTCCTCCGTGATGCGCATGATCAGTGACAGCAACCACGGATACAGCGGCGACATAAAAAACGCTCGATCCGTGTCCTGCCCGGACAGGATGCGTGCAGCCAGATCGTAGTAGATTTTTGAATCAGAGAAATGTCGTGAGAAGAAAGGAGTTTCCGACCAGGACCAAAGGAAAAGCAGACGGAGAAACAGTGCCCCGGCAGCAATTGCGATCGCAAAAAGGACATCCCGGCGACGCGTCAGGCGATCAATGCCTTGTTTCCCTTTCGATAGCAACTTCCCCGAACGAGCGTTGTTCTTGCCCGATGGATTCATGACCTGCGACATCGCGGGTTTATTCCGTAACGATCATTTTCCGTGTTACCACACCCGTTCCGCTTTGCAGTCGTAAAAAGTAAATGCCTGGCCGAATTTCGGGGATTGCTGTCTCGATCGAGTGACGACCTGCGGAGAGCGCTTTGTCGATCGGTGCGGCGATCATGCGTCCTAGAGCGTCGTACACCTCCAGGCGTGTATGCTGCGCCTCGGGGATGGAGAAAGAAAGTACTGTCGAAGCACTGCCCGCGCGTACCGGATGTGGGTAGTTCTGGTACAGATACAAACCGGTAACGGGCGTCGGAGCATGCGCCTCAACGACATGAGATAGTTCTGCGCTGCCGTCGTAGTCCAACTGTCGCAAGCGATACCGGACGATTCCGTGTGCGTCGGCCGCCGCCTCGGCGGCGATATCATGGAATGCGTACTGTTGTGAACGTGTAGAGGTGCCGTGCCCGGGTACGAAGGCGATACGTTCCCACAACTTTACCATCTGCTGGTCGGATGGGGTTTGACGCAATATCTCAAAGCCATAATTGTTGACCTCTGTGGCAGTTTCCCAGGAGAGCAGCGCTCCATCATTTTGCCAGACAGCATGAAACGACACAAGTTCCACTGGTGTCCCGAAAGGGTAACACAGGCGGGCTTCCGCGACGAAGTCCACCGAATCGCCTGCGCCGAGGCCGAGTTGCGTACGCATGTAATCCGTCGCGAGCACCGTGCTGCCGTTCGAATTAATGATCACAGAGCGGCGGGGTTCTATTGCCGGCTTTTTCACCATGATTCGCGCCTGGTCTGTGGGCGTTCCCTTGATGCGCCAGCTCAACCAGAACTCACCCGGAGGGTTTATCCAGGCCACCGGTGCGTCGAACTGAAATTCTGCCACGTAATAGCCATCGGGAAACAGACCATTGAAATTCGGGATAAGCACAAAATCCATCCGATCGAGCAGAGTAAAGGCCGGCAGAGTGTTCCCGAGCACGCGAACCTCGAGCGTATCGCGCTTTGTGGAGGCGGTTGCCCGATGAATCCCAAAACCAAAAAAAGCACTGTCTACGGTCGAAACCCACTCTGTGTACATACGAACGCCGAACCAGGGTGTCGGCAAGCTCGAAAGATACATGGAAGTTGGAGCAGACGGATCATAGTAGATGCGCGGCTGGCACGTGTCCTTCTGGCCCACAGCGGTTTGAGCGGTCACACACAGGATGAAGAGGAAAAAGAACAGAATACCGGTCCGCATGTCGTCATCCGCAGCGATGATGATACAAAATTGTAGTATACGAATTCCAGTCAATAAATCCGACAGGATAAACGAAGCGTCCTGCCTCCAAAATGAAAGCGGGCGCCCGTTTCGGGGCGCCCGCTTCATTCTGATTTCCGTTCAGCGCGGAAGCCGCGGCTTACTTGGAGAGGAGCATCTTCTTCGTGCTCGTGAAGATCGCACCGCCATTAGACGGGACGGCCTCGAGACGATAGAGATATGCGCCGGAGGTCAGTTCCTTGCCGTTCTTGTCGAGGCCCTTGAAGCTGACAGTGTAGCTGCCGGCATTCTGGCTTTCGCTGACGAGGGTGGCGACTTCACGACCGAGCAGATCGAGGACGCGGAGCGTCACGACACTGGCTTCAGGCAGCGTGTAGGAGATAGCCGTTGTCGGATTGAACGGGTTCGGGTAGTTCTGCTCGAGAGCGAATGCGGTCGGCACAACTTCGTCGGTGACGATGGAACCGGCCTTGCGGCTGGACGGAATCGTGTAGACGATGTTGATGTTACCGCGCTCGTTGCTCAGGTAACGGATGGTTCCGAACTTCGAGTTGAGGGCAACGGGAAGTGCGTTTTCGAAGGCCTTGTTGGGCTCGACGTTTTTCTTGAACGAGGGATTCAAAGGCTTATCCACCTTGAGTTCGGCGGAAGTGACGTACTTGAGCAGCTCTTCCTTGGAGGTGAACTGCGGCAGTTCGATGCCCTGAATACCTTCGTCACTCTCGGCAACGGCGGTAAAGGTCGGCAGAACTTCGACGTTGTCGTAATCCACCGCGCTCGCGCGCTCGATACCGTAGAGATTGTCGATGTTGCGGATGGTCGCGCCCGGCTTGGCATTGCGCTCTGCGACGAAAGCAATGTCATTACCGCGGCTCACCGCATCCGTCAGCTGCGCCTGGGCGCTGCCGTTCATCGATCCGACGAAATAGATCGTGCTGTTGTTATAGGCCTTCAGCGTCGCCTGGCTGAGATCCACCAATTTCGGCTCGGCGCCGAGATCGCGGATGTTATCAACGGCTTCGTTGAGCAGCTTGCGATCAACGTCATTATCGAACGCGATCACGGGCTGATTCTGAATGTACAGTGTGTACTCGAGACGGTCGTTGATGGGATTCTGATCGTCAGGATTGCGTGTGAAATACGCACGCAGTTTGAAGAGGCCACCGGTCTGCGGCGTCCAGGAATCCATGTTCACGGTCAGGGTCTGGTAACCGCCGATGCCGAAGTACGGCGCATTGGCGACGTTCACCATATCGCTCCAGATCAGATTGTCGCCCTGGTCGAAAACACCGAGGTAGATATTGAAATCTTTCTGGAGGCCGCCCTGCGTCGAGTACGAAGACACGTTCACGGACGGGGTGACGGGCTGACCGACGGTGATCGCTTCGGTGGGTGACGTCTGGCTGGAGAAGCGGACGAAGTTCACACCGAAATCGTTCATCGAGGTCATGTTCACGCGCATCGGCAGCGCGCAGTTCGACATGTTGTCGCCGGTTGTGGCGCCCCATGCGAAGGTCGGAGGATTGCCGATCGCACCGCTGTAGTAACCCATACGGGTACCGAGAGTGCTGAACGGACCCAGCGGACCATAGTTGTCGCCGAAGATGTAATCCCAGTAACGATCCTTGAGAGCAGGAATCGCGCCGTAGGTGTAGGGATAGGATGCGAAGTTGCCTGTGCCGACGTTGTCGAGCACGAACACGTACGTACCCGGGCTGAGATTCACGGAGCCGCCTGCATTGACGTCGGGGTTCCCCTGTCCGTCAATCGGGTACAACGCGAAGGTACGCCAGTTGCCGAGACCGACATAGGCGTTTGCGTTCACCGTCGTTGAGCGTGCGACCAACGTGGCCGGTGCGCCCGTGTAGCCGGTGATACCGTTCACGCGCCAGACGGAGATACGGACGTTCGAACGCGGGTCGTTGACTGTCTGCGCATCGAACTTGTAATCAACACTGGTGACCTTGGTGAACGGGAATTTGAAGAGCGTGAAGCTCTGGGCAATACCCGTCGTCGGCGTCACACCGAAAGCTGCGGTAAGGTTCAGCCTTGCAGGATCGACGAACTTGTTCCAGAATTGGATCTGCTCGCCGAAATACGACATGGACACCGGATTGACATTGATCTCAGCCGAATTGTATTCGTTGTCGGAGATGTCGTCGTCATAACGCGGTTGAATCATGTTGACACGCAGTCTGTAGTCGCCCTGCGGCACGATAAGCAGGTCAGCGTTCACAAACGCACCGGCCTTGGTCGGATCGGAATCCAGCGAGGCGGGGTAGGCGTACGGACCGTGATAGTGCGTCGCGGAGGCAGGTGCCACATTGCTGCGGTTCACAGCCATGATGCGCTCGGTACCGACCGCATTCTGCGGATACATTTTCTGCGTTGCCCAGAATACGAGGATGGGATCCTGATCCTTGGAGTTTTCGCGGTACGGCGGGACGGGACCCACGACGTCGGTCAGATAACCGAGCGTCGAGCCCGTGAAGGTACCCGGTACAGGAACACCGGCGAGAGCCTTGTTGAAGCCCTGATGACGGACGGGATCGGAGATCTCGCCACCACCAACGATGTACTCGACCTGCAGGTACGTGACACGGATGTGGCCGAAACCGGCCTGCGCATCACCGAAGCAATCGTACACGGTAACGTAGTAGAGACCATCCACAGGCAGACCATTGAGCGTACTCAGGTTCTGCAGCGGCTTGTAGGTACCGGCAAAACCATTGCTGGGACCGGCGGGGAGATTGTTGGCGATCTGCTCGAGGGCGAAATCGTCGAAGGTCACGCGATCGTAACCGCCATCATCGGCACCCGGGAGGGGCGAGAGGCAGTTCGTGAGGCGGACGCCGCCCCAGAGACCGCTGGCGCCGCCGAGCAGCGAGTTGACCGTGCCGGCACCGGTTGGCCAACCGGAGGGATTTTTCGCCTGGAATGCCGGATTCGGAGCTGCGGGAGGCGCGGGCAACGGCGGGGTATACTGAGCATCAGGTACCTTGCCGAAGTAAATCGCGATATCCTCGGTCAGACCGGGGAGGTACGGCGAACCGGGGAAGTACTGCGTTTCCACGGTGATCGTGATGCGGAAACGGCCGGCGGGGTAGCCATTGGCTGCCTGACCGATGAGCGCACCCGGGTGACCGCTGATCACGACGGGGAAAGCATCGCCATTGCGTCCGAGCACGACGTTCGGATCATTGGGAGCCGGGTTGCACAGCAGAGCGGCAAACTGCTCGTTCGGGATCTGTGCGCGAAGGGGGTTGGTCGAGGACGCGGCCGAGCCGTTGATCTGACCAAACAACGTAGCACCGCCAGGACGGAGATAGTTGATCGCCGGATTGAAGGGCTGGACGGGTTCGATGATCTGACGGTTGAAATACAGATGCCATTCCTCGAGGAAACCTTCCTGCGGGATCCAGGCATTGGGGTTGCGCTCGTCCTGTACACGCAGGGTCCACCAACCGCTGGAGAGATCGCCGTTCAGTGCGGCGAGCGGTGTTGAGGGATTGAGCGGGATGTTATTCGGCTGCGCACCGAAGGCGTTACCGCCCTGCTGAAACAGCGCGAGGGAGCCCGGTGCTCCGATGGAACCGTACAGCGGGGCAACGGTGATGTTGCCGCTTTCCGCTTTGAGCACAACCTGACGACCTCGCGGTGAAACGAGCGTGATTCGAAGTGTGGAGTACATCACGGACTTGATGTACAGAGCCACGCGCACATCCGCGACGGGAACGTTCACAGGAACGTAAATCGCATCCAGCGTGGTCTGCGCGCTCACAACCGGAAGATGGGGTTTGCTCGTGTACTTGTACGTACCGTCGGCGTACCCCACCTGCGTCAGCAGTATGCCTAGCAGAAATACCACAGAAAGAAGAGTCAACTTCCTCATGAAATACCTCCTAGCAGTTGGGGAATAAAAGAGATGATATGGTTCATTTATTGGCTTTTGTGGAAGTGAAAAAGATCGATACGGAGGGACGATTATTGACACACTGATCTTCAACTGCAATACAGCGACAGGTCAATCGTATCCCGGGTGTGTCTGCTTTGTTACCGCTGATGATTTTCTTCTCACATTAAAGATACAGACAATCTAAACAAGGATCGCGCTAATGTCAAGCGCACAATCCGGGCCGCGACACCCTTCCCGCGCCTGTGGCGAAGGTTGGATTCCCGACTGATTTACCGAGCAAGATACATCTTTTTTGTTTGAGAACCAGCATTTGTTCGCATTTTATAAAAATACATTCCGCCCGGGAGATCCCCGGCAACGAAGGTCACACTGTAGCTTCCCGGCTCTTTTCTGTCCGCGACCAGTTGCTGTATTTCACGCCCCATCATGTCAAAAACCGCCAATTCCACCTTCGTACGCCGCAACACCGTGTAGGGGATCACCGTGCTGTCCGTAAAAGGATTCGGGGAATTATCCTCGAGCGTGAAGTTCAGAATATTTTCCGCACCTATGGGAACGTCTGCGGAAAAAATCGCCGAACCGTCGCTGTTGAGCTTCCGCAAACGGTAATACGCAATCATCTTTCCGTCCCAGGAATCCGTCACGGTGTAGATCTGATGCCGCGAAGGATCGCGCTTCGGCTCAATCTGATGCAGCACGGTATAGCGGCCAGACTCCAGGCGCTTCTCCACTTCGTACCCGAGCACCTTGGTCTCATCAAAGGTCTCCCAGGTCATGACCACTTCATCCTCCGCCATCGAGGCGCTGAACGCGAGCAGTTCCAGCCGCAAGGGCGTCGTGGATACGACGAGTCGAGGACGGTTGTACGCATAGGCCAGAAGACCCTCGATCTGCGATTGCGCGGGGAGCAGGCCGTCGCTCCCTCCGTCGAAAGAAAACAACGCGTGAAGATTGGATTCGAATCCTCCGAGCGGCAAATCGCGGTAATAATCAATTTCTTGTTCGTTGCGGCAGTTTTCCCAGAATCGCAACTCCTCGAACTCACCCGAAGCGAATTGCTGCCTTGCGCTCGTGGTGCCGAACAGCAACTCCTCTGCGGTGACGCCGCGCATGGTGGCCGGAAGCCACAGAAATCCCGTGGGGAGACCGTCTACAAAAAGCTGATACCGCGAGCTGTCCGCGCAATAACTCACTGCAAGATGATGCCAGGTCCCGTCTGCGATGAAGCGGTCGCTGACAGCACGGTAGGTGCGCTGGCCATCCGCACAACGCAGCTCCAATGCACCGGAGTGATTGACGGAAAGATCGAATGGATGCGCTCCATGATAGTCGTCGCGTCGGGTACTGAGCAGCGGCGCACCAAAAGAAATGGTGCGGCACCAGAACTCCACGGAAAAATCTTTGTCAAGCGCAAATCGAAACAGCCCGCTGTCCGGCAAGAGCAGGTACTCGCGTTTTCCTGAAAGCGACAAAGCGGCAGTGCCGTTCCGCTCAGGCACAACCACGCGAATCTGCCGGATATATCGTTCGTCAACGAGATCCGAAAAATCATCGAACGCCGCAGGATCGGTCATCTTCCAGCTCAATCTCCCCCGCTCTTCCGCCACAACGCCGGTCGCGAACTTCAACGCGAAGGTGCCGGTCTTTGTGGGCCTGAAGCGCAACAGAACGCGCAGCGAGGCGTCGCTGATCCGTGTTTGTGGAATGGAATCCGCGAGCACGGTCACGACTTGACCTTTTTCCGGCGTAAAGCGCCGGGCGATGGCGGCGTGTTTGCGCAAGGCGCGCCGTACCTGATCACCAACGTAATGCGCACCCGTCAATTCCAATTCTTCGGGGTGTTGAATTACCAGCGCGGCGATGCCGCCACCATGCCCGACAACGGAGCCATCCACCGCAATGGAGAACTCCTGTTCCACCATCACAACTTCCGGAGCGTGAATGACGGAGATCAGTGAGAGACATCCCGGTAAAAGCACTATCGCCCCGAGAAGGGACGATAGCATGATCATGCGTCGAACGCCGAATATGACGGGGCGCGCAAGCACCACCTTAACGATGCGCCCTCAGATACTCGAGACGCGGACGCAACTCCTCCACGGGAGTGAGCAGTTTGTCCTTGCCGAAAATTGCATCGCTGTAATTGCGAAAAGCGAGCTCATAGGTCTGGCTCATGACAATGGCCTCTTCCGGACATACCTCCTCGCAAAATCCGCAGAATATGCAGCGCAGCATGTTGATCTCGAACAAGACGGGATAGCGCTCTTTTTCCAGTTCTGTTTCCGCCGCCTGCACTTCGATGGCGAGGGCGGGACAGACACGCGAACACAGACCGCAGGCGACGCAGCGTTCTACGCCGTTCTCCTCGAGTACCAGGACGGGAGCACCACGAAACGAAGGCGGCGGCACCCATTTTTCTTCAGGGTATTCGCGCGTCTCCTTCTTTTTCAGCATCTGTTCGAGCGTGATCTTCATCCCCTTCAGGATTTCGGGGATGTAGATTTTCTCCCAGAAGGTGAGTTCATATTTATTGACGGCCTGTGTCGACATGTCTATCCTTTCGATTCGGTTCGCATTACATCAGAAGCATGACAGCAGCGGTGACCATGACGTTCAGCAAGGCGATCGGGAGCATGACTTTCCATCCGAGATCCATAAGCTGATCGTAGCGGAAGCGCGGCACGCTCCAACGTACCCATTGAAAAATGAAGAGCAGGAACGCCACCTTGATCACGAACGCCAGGATTTGTGCCGCGATATTTGCCCAGACCGGAAGATGCAGGAGTTCCAGGTACGGGACCTGCCACCCGCCGAGGTACAGCGTCGTTACCACCGCGCTGGCGGTGATCATGTTCGCGTATTCCGCAAGGAAAAAGAGGGCGAACTTGAAGCTGCTGTACTCCGTATGGTACCCGCCAACCAGTTCGGGCTCCGCTTCGGGAAGATCGAATGGAGTGCGGTTGGTTTCCGCAAACGCCGCAACCAGAAAGGTGATGAAGCCGACTGGTTGCAGTATGATATTCCATTTCCATCCGGCCTGCGCTTCGACGATTTCGGTGAGCTGCAGTGAGCCGGCGACAAGCACGACACCGATGACGCTCAAACCCATGGACAGCTCGTAACTGATCATCTGCGCCGAGGAGCGCAATCCGCCGAGTAGCGAGTACTTGTTGTTGGACGCCCATCCGCTCAGGGTGAGACCATAGACCCCCATGGAGGTTAAAGCGAGGATGTACAGAATGCCGATATTGACATCGGCGATGACGAGCGAGATCTCGCGGTCGAACAGCGTAAACGTCTGTCCGGCGAAAGGCACGACGGCGAGCGTACTGAACGCAACTCCGATGGAAATGATCGGCGCAAGAGTGTGAATGAAGCGGTTGGCAGCGACGGGGACAATGTCCTCTTTCAACAGCAGCTTGATCACATCGGCATAGGGCTGCAGCAAACCGCGCCAGCCGACACGATTCGGTCCGACGCGATTCTGTATCCACGCGCTGATTTTGCGCTCGGTGTACACGAGTTCCGCTACCGTCAGCAGAACTACGGTGAACACCAGCACGATTTTCGTGAGGGTGATGAGTATGTCGGTCAGATCCATGGTTCTCCGCTTCCTGCGTCAGGGATGCACGTCAGTGTAAATGTATGGGAGCAGATGTTGCGGTGCCGGGCCCCACAGGCGCACACCCCAGCGTCCGATGCGCTCGTACGTCAAATCTTTGAGCGGCTCGATGACTCCGGACATTTCTTCGAAAATGTCCTCGGGGTGGTCGTATTTCCATTTGCTCCCGAGCAACATGGCGAGGTTGGAAAGAATTCGCGCGGTGGTACGGGCATCATACTTTTTGCTTTTCCCCCATCGGTCGAATTCGCTGCCGAACTTGTCCAGCCTGCTCATCGCGAATCCACCAGCCCAACGCTCATTTTCCGCTGTCGCGATGGCAGGCCGCAGCAACTGAAGCTGCCCGTCGCAATTGATCATGGTACCCAGCACTTCCGCAAAAGTCGCAGCGGAAAGCACCGCACCGGCGACGTCCGTCACAGCGGATGTATTGCTGACCACAGCGACTACGTATTGTGCCTTCGCGAGAGCGTCAAGCAGACCAGGATACTCCGCGGCACGCCCGTCAAGCACCACGGCGGCTTTGATTCGTCCGCTCCGAAGGCCGTCAATGATTCCCGGCAATGCGTGGGCGTCATCTTTCGGTTGAACACCTACGAGCCGTGCACCGGCGCTGTTCGGCGTTTTGTCTTCGCGAAGCAGAAACGCGTCCTGATCGCCCGGAACGACGTGCGGCAGGATGTCGAGGTACGGCGTCCTGAGCACCTCCTTTGCGAAACGTGCCGCGAGGTAATTCGCTTCACAGGTGTCGAAAGCCGAGGCGATCACAGCGATTTGCTCTCCGGAATAGCTCTTCAGTTCGGAGGCGACGGCGGCGTAGGCCTCGTCCCAATCCACTGCAAGCAGCGCGCCTTCCTTACGCAGCATGGGCTGGTCAATACGCGTGTCGGCATTGACGTGACGCCAGCTCTCGAGGCGACCGTGGTCGCACATCCAGAAGTTGTTGACTTCCTGATTCTCGCGCGGTGTGAGGCGCAGGATGGCGTTTTGCCGCACCCACATATCCACGTTACAACCGCGCGCGCACCCGGTGCACAGAGTCGGTGTGTCGGACATGTCCCAGGCACGCGACTTGAAGCGGAAATCCTTACTGGTGAGGGCGCCGACGGGACAGATATCGATAACGTTCATCGAATACGGATTGTCGAGGGATTTTCCCGGGAAGGTTTCGATGGTCACCTTGTCTCCGCGTTCCACAAAGGTGAGCTGCGGGTAACCGACAATGTCCTCACAGAAACGTATGCAGCGGGAGCAGGAGATACAGCGCTCCGCATCGAACATGACATGCGGGCCAAGTTCATCACGCTTCCTCTTATGCTCCTTTTCCTCGTCGAAGCGGCTCTCACCCACCGAATATTTGTAGGCGTAGTCCTGCAGCTTGCATTCACCCGCCTCGTCGCAGATCGGGCAGTCCAGCGGATGATTGATGAGGATAAATTCCATCACGGCCTCACGGGCATTGATGGCCTTCTCCGAATTGACATGCACGACCATGCCTTCCATGCATCGGGTGGAACAGGCGATCACCTGCTTGGGCATGTTCTCGATTTCCACGAGACACATGCGGCAATTCCCCGAAATGGAGAGTCCCGGATGCCAGCAGAAATGCGGAACGTAGATGCCATTCTCGAATGCCGCTTCGATAATGGTTTTCGAAGGGTCGGTCTGAATTTGCTTGCCGTCGATGGTGATGGTTATCATGCCGCTCGGTCAGTCCTTTCTGTTCACGCTGTTAAACTCGGCGATGCCCTTTCCTATGAGTTCTACCGCACGGCGACAGGAGGTGTCATTCAGCACGTATGCGAGCCGTGCTTCGTTGAGCCCGCGGCCGGCTGACGCATAGAAGCCGGGACCCGGTGCGATCATGGTGGTTTCGCCTCCGTCACTGAAATCTGTCAGCATCCAAGATGCTAAGGCCTCGATGTCGTCAACCGGGAATTGCGCCATAATGTAGAACGCGCCGCTGGGTTTGCGGCACAGTACACCGGGTATGGCGAGAAGTTCGTCATATGTTGCATCGCGCCGTCCGCGATATTCCGCGATCATCGAATCGAAGTACTTCGCTCCTTCGGCGACCAGCGCCGCGGATCCAATCTGCTCAAGTGTGGCCGAGCAAAGTCGGGCCTGGCCAAAGCGTAACATCACGTCCATGAAGCCGCGATTGCGGCTGATGACGCAGCCCATGCGTCCACCGCAGAGACTGTACCGCTTCGAGAGACTGTCCATGACGATGGCCTGCTGTTCGAGACCCTCGATCTCGAGGACGCTTTTCGCGCGGCCTTCATACACAAATTCGCGATAGACTTCATCCGATAACACGTACAGCCCATGCCGGAGAGATACGTCGCGGATCGTATCGAGTTCGTCCTCCCGCAGCACCGTACCGGTGGGATTGTTGGGATTGCAGATGATGATGCCACGCGTGCGCGGGGTGATATGCGACTCGATAACATCCTGTGCGGGAAGATGGAAACCATCCCCGGCTTCCGTGGCGATGGGGACCAGGGTGATCCCGGCCATAATGGCGAAACCGTTGTAGTTCGTGTAGAACGGCTCGAATACGATGATCTCCTCGCCGGGCTCCGCAATCGCCATCATGGAGAACATGATGGCCTCGGAACCACCGGTGGTGATGAGGATGTCGTCGTATCGCAGCGGAATGTCGAGCGTCTGATAGTACTGCTGCAGACTTTCAATGAACGGGCGTATCCCCTGCGAGTTGCCGTAGGCAATCACTTTTTCCTGGAAACCCCTGACGGCGTCGAAAAACTCGACCGGCGTCTCGATGTCGGGCTGCCCGATGTTGAGATGATAGACATGTGTCCCGCGCTTCTTCGCTTCATCGCCCAAGGGGACGAGTTTCCGGATGGGCGATGCGGGCATGAGAGCTGCGCGGCGGGATAGTTGAGGTGCGGATGTCATGTGAGAACCGGTAACGGTGACAGAAAGATTCGCTCCCGACACGCACAAGAGCATATGTCGAGTGGAATCATGCTATTCTGTCAAATGTAACGAGACAGGGCCCAAATCGCAAAACGGGATGCACGGACGACGAATCACCGCTGGATGCGCAACGTCAGAACGAACAGACGCACGCCGCAGAAATTGCGATGCGGCTCCTCCTTCACCCTCGCTAAAACATCCCGCTGCCCGACTGTGCCAGGTCCTGCTGGCGGAGTGTGTGCGTTTCCGCTGCACGGAGGCGCTGCGGTTGTTCGGCAGACCTACTCCCGAGGGAGAAGCATCGCAACCGCGGGTCCCTCATTCGCGAAAAACGCAGTCGCGATGGTACGCATATCATCCGGCGACAGCTCGCGGATATTGCGAACGAGCAGTGACAAAGGGACATCCCGTCCGGGGCCCAACTCATCTTTGCCAAGCCGCGTCATGCGTGAGCTCATACTTTCCAGGCCAAGCAACATGCTGCCGATCACCTGCTCCTTCGCCCTGTTGAGTTCGCGCATGGATACAGGCTTGACAGCGAGTTCCTCAATTTCACGCCGCACGAGATCCACGGCGCGCTGCTCACGCCCCTGCTCCACCGCAAGATAGACCCCCAGGGTGGATACGTCCGTGTACGGATTGACGAAGGAGTACACGTTATACGCAAAGCCGTGCCGTTCCCGAATGCGCTGAAACAACCTGCTGCTCATGCCTTCCCCGAGCAATGCGCTGAATACCTGCTGTGCCATGCGTGTGTCCCCTGCGTATCCCTCAGCCGACGTGCCCAGGATGATATGGGTCTGCTGTATGGCGCGGGTGGAGGTGTCACTCCCGCCGTATATCTTCCGCGGTTTGCGTCGCCGGATCGGTACGCCCTCGGGCAGCGACGAGAGTTCGCGCGCGCATACGGTACATACGCTTTCGTGATCCACCGCCCCAGCCGCCGTCACAATGATATTCGATGCGCTATGATGCCTCGTGATAAAGTCCCGCAGGACATCGCGCGTAAAGGATCGGACGGTGTGCTCGCGGCCGATGACCGGTTGTCCCAACGGATGCTTTCCGTACAGGAGCTCTTCGAAACGGTCATGCAACAAATCTTCGGGATCGTCGTCTGCGCCACGCATCTCCTCGATAATCACCTGTTTCTCTTTCTCGATCTCCCTTTCCGGGAGCGTGGCGTTCATCACGATGTCAGCAAGCAGATTCAGTGCGCGCCCCAGGTGTGGCCGGAGTATGCGGGCATAGTAACACGTGCTGTCCTTCGTGGTGTAGGCATTTACGTATCCACCGACCGCCTCAAGATACTGTGCGATGTGATGCGTCTTTCTGCCGCTGGTTCCCTTGAACACCATGTGTTCAATGAAGTGAGAAATCCCGCTGACGTCCGGTGCTTCATCACGGCTCCCCGCATTCACCCAGATTCCGACGGCCAGGGAATGCACACCGGGTACGTGTTCGGTGATCACGCGAAGGCCGTTCGGCAGGATGCTCCGCTGCGGTGCGCCCGATGAAACGAGAGAAAGGGTGTGATGTGAAGTGAGTTTCATCGTCGGTTCATGCTGCATGATTCGCGTAGAGCGTATCCCTCCGTGGTGATAGCAGCGGGGGACTCTACACTGTTGATGATGGTGAGGGACGCCCGTAGCGACGGTTCCAGAAAAACAAACCGAAATGCGTGCAAGGGTCACCGGTATGATGGTAGAGATGTGCGACTTTGATCCGGCGAAAAACGGCGAAGTGATCCAACCAGGCGACGGGCAACCGCGCATGGATGTATCCGTCATGCACGATGAAATACGCAATACCGTATGCAGTGATCCCGAAACCCGCAGCAGCGAGCAGGTCGCTGCCCAGGAACAGTCCGGCAACGACTATCGACGCCGCGGCGATGGCGTGCAGAAGGACGAACAGATCGTTCCGCTCGAATACTCCGGTCCTTCTTGCACGGTGATGCGAACGGTGTACCGACCAGAGGACGCCATGATAGACGACACGATGCACGAAAGCCGCCCAGAACTCCATTGCGGTGAACGTCAGGAGAAAAACCACCGTATTGATCAGCATGCGATGTTGCCGGGAGTGTGAGGCACTATTTCACCGTGGAGAGGTGGATCAGGCAGGTAACGAGATGTAACGCATCTGTCTGGTCACAGAGCGCCAGAAACGTTATCTCCTCGATGAAATCCGATCCCTTTTTCGGGTGAAACGTCATGCGCCTGGTGATACGTGCGTTGCAGTCCATAGACGTCAGATCCGGCAGTTCCTGTTCAAGATCAACGTCCCCGCCAAAAAGCATGATGAAATCCTTGCCGGTCACTTCATCTCTGCTGTACCCGAAAAGCCGCGCCGCGCTGGTGTTCCATGACTGTATTTCGCCTTCCGGATTGATGGAAAAAATCGCCGTCTCCTTCAATTCGTCGCTGATATTCAGCATCAGGCGGCGATACGCGTTCGAAAAATACTGGCATCGCTTGTATGCGGTGATGTCGTCCAGACTGATGCGCACTCCGATGTGTTTCCCGCGTCTTGTTTTCACCGGATTCCAGGTCATCAGCATCCATCGGGGAGTCCCGTCCTTGGCCAGAAACACGTACTCCACATCGCTGTCCGATTCCCCGAGCAACGCACGTGCTTTATCTTTTCGGAACCGTTCTGCGTCATCGGCATGCACCAATGCCTCGAGGCGCAGCCCTTCCTGTAAAAAATCTTCGGCGGGATACCCCAATATCGTCTCACAGGATGGACTGACGAATTCGTAGTTTCCATTCACATTGTACCAGAACTCGAGACTGGACGAAAGATCCGCGATGATATGCATGCGTTCATGCGCCTCATGCAGAAGCTTTTTGTATTTGTTCTTCTGCTGAGCGAGGAGCTTCGCAACCGCAACTTTTTGCGGGTTGGACAGCTTCAGTGTATCAAGACTCAGTGGTCGTTTTTTCTTGAACATGCACTGTGCACATCGAATGACAGGAACACCGTCCCACCTGCAGCAGGCAGCAACGCATTGACCTGGATTGACATACCAATGTACTCAAAATCGTGCAGAAAACCATCGGCGGCGTCTCTCGCGAGATCGGCCGGTCGCAGTTCCCGGAATGTGCTGTGTTCGCGTAGCACGCGATACCCCGTGGGTGCAAGGCCGCACACGCAAGGCCCCGTTCCTGGCGGTCAGCGACGGGGGAACGCTCGCCTCCGTTGGTGCATTACCGCAGGGCGAGTCGCAGCTGTTCGAGAAGTCCGGAATAGCGGAGGTGCTCGCGCGCGGTGTTCACGGCCATCGAAACCGCTGAACGCTGTCCGAGCAACACAAGCATGTGCTTTGCCCGTGTCATTGCCGTGTACAGCAGGGTGCGTCGCAACATGATGCGATGCTGCGTAACGACAGGCAACAGCACCACGCGGTACTCGCTGCCCTGGCTTTTGTGAATCGTGATGGCATAGGCGAGGACGAGAGCATCGGTGTCCTCCGGCGCGTACTCTACCGCCCTCCCATCGAAGAGCACGCGGAGCGTCTGCTCATCCTCGTCATATGATCGTACATACCCGATATCGCCGTTGTACACGTCTTTCTCATAATCATTGCGTGTCTGCATCACCTTGTCACCGGCACGGAACACACGGTCGCCCCGCTGCATCAGCACACGGGCTCCGGCATTGAGCGCCTGTTGCAACACATGATTGAGGTTGGTGACGCCGGCCGTCGTATTGTACATGGGCGAGAGCACCTGTATGTCACGCATGGGGTCGCAATCCAGCTCTCGGGGGATGCGCTCTGCCACAAGATCACGAATGAGATGGGCGATGTTCTCACCCTGCTCCACCTCCCGAAAAAACGTTTCTCCCCCGTCAATGCGCCGCTTGTCGAACACGGGCATGAATCCATCTCGGACGCGATGCGCGTTCGTGACGATGCTGCTGTGCGTTTTTTGTCTGAAAATGAGTTTGAGCACCACGGTGTCAATTTCAGCGCACGCGATCAGATCGCGCAACACCGTTCCCGGACCAACGGAGGGGAGCTGATCCGCATCTCCGACGAGTACGATACGGCAACCCGGCGGTCTCGCCGCAAGCAGTGCCGCGAACAGGGTGCAGTCCACCATGGACATTTCATCGACGACGAGCAAGTCCGCTTCTATCGGGTTGTCCTGGTTACGCTGGAAGCCAAGCACCATTGGATCGAACTCCAGAAGTCGGTGGATGGTGCGGGCCTCGATGCCCGTCATCTCGGTGATGCGCTTTGCCGCTCTGCCCGTGGGCGCACAGACGGCGCAGCGCATATCCAACTCGGTGGCCAGTTGCAGCAATCCCAGCAGCGTCGTGGTCTTTCCGGTTCCCGGTCCTCCGGTGAGAATACAGACGGGACCTGCGATGCATTTATGTATCGCCTCCACCTGCTGCGCATTGTAGCTGATTTCATGTCGCTGCTCAATCCGTTTGAGAGCATCATCGAGCGCCAAATGATCCAGACCATTCCAGATTTCGTTGTGTGCGCGGCGGAGTGCACTCGCGATCGCGCGTTCGGCGTGGAACAGCTCCGGCACATAGACCATGTCGCCCTCCTCGATCACCAGACCCCGCGCTGTTGCCTCCCGCAGTGCGGAGGCAAAGCTATCGGCATCCGTGCCCATGAGGTTCGCCGCATGGTGAATGAACTCGTCCACCGGTAAACAGCAGTGGCCGTCACGACGGGCCGCCTCGCCCAGCACATAGCTGGCGCCGGCGAGCAACCGTCTCGGGTCGTCCGCGAGAATCCCCATTCCCCGTGCGATGCTGTCTGCGGTGGTAAATCCTATTCCCTCCACCTCCTGCGCGAGGCGGTACGGATCGTCCCGGATGACGTGGACGGCATTGGCACCAAATACACGGTAGATCCGTACCGCGAACGCCGTGCTGATTCCATGCGCCTTGAGGAACAGCATGACATGCTGCACACCGCGTTGGGCATCCCACGCTTTGCGTATCGCCGACAATTTTTTTTCACCGATGCCGTCGATTTCCAGCAGTCGTTCGATGCGCGTATTCATCACCTCCATCGTTTCACTGCCGAAATGATCAACGATACGGGCTGCGAGCGCTTTCCCTATGCCCCTGATGAGACCCGACGAAAGATAGCGGATTATTCCTTCACCGGTCGTCGGATATTCGAGCTCATAGGATGTGAAATGAAACTGTCTGCCGTATTTTTGATGCTCCTCCCACGTCCCGGTCAGAATGAAGTCGTCTCCCACAGACGGAGACATCATTTCACCAACGACGGTCACAGGAAAGAGCTCACCATCCACACGCAGGCGCGCGACGATGAATGCACTGTCCGGAGACGACCACGTGACACGTTCCAACACGCCTTTCAGCGTTTGCTGCCCTTGCGTTTCTCCTTTCGCCCTGCTATCATCGTGCTCGTAGCTATTCATCATGAAGGATGCCGTCGTGAAATTTCACACCGAGTACCACTGGTTCAATACGCACAATCTACGCGAGTACATCAACATAACAAGCGAGGTGGAAACCGCCCTGCTGAAAAGCGGGATCCGCGAAGGGATGATCCTCGTCTCCGCCATGCATATCACCGCCGGCGTCTATGTCAACGACGCGGAAAATGGTCTTATTGCGGATATCGACGAATGGCTGGAGCATCTGGCACCGTTTCGCCCTGATTACCGCCATCACCGCACCGGCGAGACAAACGGTGATGCCCATTTGAAAAGTCTGCTTGTCCACCATGAAGTACTCGTGCCGGTGACGAACGGCAAGCTGGATCTCGGACCCTGGCAACAGATCTACTATGCGGAATTCGACGGCAAACGCAAGAAACGTGTTCTGATCAAAGTGATGGGCGAGTAAACCGTCGGTCTCCGGCGACGGCGTGCCCACGTCGGGGCCATCTTCATTCGCACCGCGCGCATGATACTATCGACACCGTGCACGATCACTTTCGGGTGATCACGATTTCTGTCCGCCGGTTCAAGCGCCGTCCCAGCTCTGTATCGTTCGGAGCTACCGGCTGCGATTTTCCCATGCCCCGGGTGGTGATACGGTCTGCGCTGACACCTTTGTCCGAAAAAAACTTTTTCACCGCCCGGGCGCGTGCATCGGACAACGCGACATTGTACTCATCGCTCCCGATGAAATCCGTATGGCCGCGAATCTCAATGTGCATTCCCTGATATCGTTTCAGCATGGCAAGAATGCGGTTCAGATCCTCGGTATACGTCATGTCGAAGGTAGCGCGATTGAAGTCGAATAAAATATTATCCAGAACAAATTTTTTATCCACTTCAAGGACGGTGTGCTCCTCCCGCAGTACGACTTCGTTCGCCATATTGCGAATTTCCAGATTGATCTTTTCCGGCGGTACTTCCTCCGGTACGCGATAGCGAACGGCGTAGAGGTTCGTGAGACTTTCGCTGAACTCATCGAGGATGGAGCTGAAATCCTCAATGATGTTGAAGCGTTTTCCTCTTGTCGCATCGGTCATCTGTCTGTATTCGTCTATCAGCGGAGGGGTGATGGCGAAGAGCTTGACGTTCTGTTTGTTCAGAAAATCAATCATCGTGCGCGTGGTAAATTCCGTTTTCCCGTCCCCCCGGTCGCCTTTCTGATGGAACATGGCGTCGGTGATGAGGATGAAGATACGTTGTGCTGAAAGGCGAAATTTAAACGACGTGGCTTCGTATAGGGCTTCGAGCGCATTTTCGTTGTCGTCGCCGCCGCCGCCCACTTTGACGCCGTCTATCCACGCGATAAAGGTATTGACGTCCTCGGTAAAGTCCTTATACCGGTCGATGCGATCGCTGAAGGAAATGAGGGCAAGACGGTAATCCACACCGCGCGACGCCAGGCGCCGTGTGAACTCAATGATATTCGCCTTGACTTCGTTCACTTCCTGCTGCATGCTTCCCGTCTGATCGATGATGAAAGCGATATCGACGGGCAGGCTGTTTTCGGCCGAGATGCGCTCCAGACTTTCGACGCGCATGGGCCTGCTGTCCTGGTAAATGATCAGATCGTTTCTGACCAGATGCGGAAAGTGGTTATTGAGAGAGTCCCTTGCGTCGAGAATGACGCTGACCTCGGGATAGCGACTGATGTCTACAGCGCGGATAGATACGTTCACTCGCTGCGGATCCGTCGTATGCGCGGAAATGATCGTCGCTTTCCGGAGGCTGTCGGCGGCGGGATTATGCGGATCCGCTGCGACTTCCTGAGGAGACGGATGCACCAGGAGGACGAATAACAGCGGCGCAAGAACGGAGGAGATGTACTGCATCATACGTGGGACAGCAAATATCCGATAACATCCACACGGGGGGGTATGTTCCGCATCCGCGGAGCAACAGCCAGAAACGATACAGGCGATGGCTCGCGCTCATCGCCTGTACGTTTCGCAATTTACAAACTGTGTATTCGCTTCATACGCGACGTCAGAACGCGAAGCCGAATCTGAGACCGGGCACGATCATTTCATCATGCTCCCATCTCTCGACGTCGCGGAACACGACGCGGGAGTATTTCACTTCCGCGCGCATCCATGCGAAGATATGCAAATACACCTCGCCCATCAGTCCACCGTTGAAGTACTGCAGTGCCACGCCATAGGTCGTCTTTCCCACATGATCATAGGAGAGACGCGCGAACAGATCGAGCGTGCTGTGATCTGCAACGGTACGAACCGAATCGAACACGAGGCCCGGATCCGAACCCGCAGGTGCGAGAGCCGGATCGCGGCGCTGTGCTTCGATCATTTTCTGATACCCGATACCTGCGGCAAGGCGAAGTCCGCGCAGAGCGAAGCCCAGATCACGCCAGTAATACGCCGTCGCGGTGTTGGCGAGGTAATAGAAACGGTTCATGTAAAACGCCTTGCTGGGGTCGTTCGGATCATAGACCGGACTTACCTCGCTGCCGTTGATGATGCGTCCTTCACCGTCCGTGATCTTCTTTCCGCCGAGCTTCGGCAGTCCGAACGAAACGAATGCGGCCGCGCCGATACCGTCGGCGTCCGAACCCGGAGCACCGGCAGTGTTTGACAATTGCTTGAAGTATTCACCAGCCGCGCCCCACGTGCCGTTGATGGTCCGGGGTTTGAAGATGGGGAATTCATCCTTGACGCTGATGTCGCCGAAACCAAACGGAATGGACGGACCGATCTTGATGCGCTCGGTGTTGGAAGGCTCGTACACGAATAAGGTGTTCCACTGCGCACCGTACAGGAACGGCAGATTCACCCAGTCGTTTCCGATTTTCAGTTCGAAGCCAGCGCGAATGCGTGAGGGCTGCAGGGCGACGCCGTCAGCGGCGCGCTCATCCGAATCGAGCGTCCACATGAAGCCGCCACCGAAGGGGATGCTAATCGTCGCTTCCGCAACATACGGTGCAGGCTTGAGAGCGCCGGTTTCGTCGAGATGCGCATACTGCTCGCGACGCACGACATAGTCGTACAGATCGGGCGTCAGCACTTCACGCAGATTGCGACGACCGATAATGCGGTAATCGTCAAAATCGGAATTATCCGTGTTGGGCATGAAGCCGGCGGAGAGGTTTTCGGGATCGTGGGCGCGTGCCTTTTCGATCACGATGCCGATCAGGTTCTCGCTGTCCTTCGGACTCTGAATGATGCGCATACGGGCCTTGCCGGTGAGCACGCGCTCGGCGATGGTCACTGCTTCGGCATCACGAAGATCGTCGCGGTTGTCGCGGACCTTGCGCATGATTTCGAGAATGGTCGGTTCATCCTGGATGATCCACTGCGGGAAGTACTTGTTGACGAGTGGATCGAGACTGGTCAGTGCGCGGAGGAGCACGCGAAGGCGGTCGTTTTCGTCCTTATAGTGATCAATGGCCATGTCGAGCAGACGCAGGTAGTTCTGCCGGTCATCTTCTCCGGGACGGTGTGAAGCCAATTCGGTGACGAGTCTGTCGCTCCAGGCCATGCGGCGAAGCATATCTTCTTCGGAATAGTTCGCACTCCGCATGAAGCGCAGTATCTGCTCAACATTCGTGAGTGCATCTCCTGTGTTCTGCGCCTGGGTGAAAGCAGGTGCGATAAGCGATGCGCAGAAGACCAGGAGCAGGAGCGGGAGAAGTCGGAGTTTCGTCTGCATGCCTTGTGTTTCCGTGCTTGAATATGAAACATTCTTCATGATACCGCCCCCTTTCAGTTAAAAATGGAAGGAAGCCCGATGCGCAAGCGGGGCGTGATCATGAAGTAGCTGGTCTCGCTTTCCCACACCTCACGTGTGCGCAGCAGGAAGGAGTACTTGGCCTCCACGCGGAGCCAGCTCGTCAGTTCGAGAAACGCGTCGGTCATCATGCGTCCGGCAAAATACTGGACGCCAAGGCCGTAGCGGTTGGACGAACTCAGGTTGATGAAGGACATACGGACGTAAACGTCGAAGTATTCGTCTTCCTTGCCGAGAGTGAACATCTTTCCGACGTCCTCCGTACGGAATTCGCGGTCGAGCTTTGTCTGACCGACATCAGCCGACGAAACGAGATGATTACGACGGATCTGCATGTATCCACCACCAATGTTCAGACGGAAAGCGACGTTGGGATTGATCGCCCTGTCCTTGAACATGATGGGATAGTACACCTGCGCGATGGTGGAGATGTGGAAGAAATCACCGAAGTAATCTTCATCATCCAATTGTGCCGGACGCTGCGTACTGGTCCGGAGGTGATCATAGGCTTCCTGTCCGTCGAAGTCATTGATGACAAACAGGCTGCCGCCCAAGGAGAACGGGAAACCGAAGGTAAAATCGAAATCCACGTTATACCCGCCAGCCGAAGAGAGAAGACCCTTTTCGAAGGCGAGAGGACCGGGGAGGTCGGGAGCGATCATATTCATCGGCAGGACCACACCCACGCTCATCTGGTTCTTATACCCGATGGAGAGCGACGAGATGCCGGTGGACCAGCGCGGAAGGCCGATTTCATCGTTGCCGATGGTGTAGCCGAGCTTCCAGTTGGGAGCCAATCCGGATCGTGCCGGTGAGCGGAGTTCGATCTTGTCAAGCGACGCATCGATGGTGACGATATCCGCAGGATACACACCGGGGTTGGCGACGACGTCGATAATCTGCGTCAGACCAGCTTCGCGCGCATCGATGACCAACTGTCCCCGCACCTCATATCGGGTGTCGCTGAGGAAGTTGTACTCGATGTCCGTCCGGTCCATGGTTCCACTTTTCTCGGTGAGCTGGATCGGGAACTTGGTTTTCACTTCGAACTGATCGGCATTGGCGCCGACGAACTGTATGTTCGTGATTTTCAGCGGACGGTTTTCCGGATTCCGGATGCGCAGCTTCCGAACATCGGGGAAGAACACCGGGATCTGCTGCTCATAGAATGGCCCGGCGGCGTCATATTGCGGGATCTGGATGGATCCCTCAAGCGTGTCGCGGGTACTCCAGAAATCGCTGAAGCGGCTGGTCGTTGTTTCCAGCTCACGCTGCGTCATGACGATAAAGGGACCGACCTTGCCGGGCATCCAATCGCCGCGTTCCGGGAGAGGAATGGAGGCCGACTGGCTGCGCTTGCTCAGAATGTCGTCATACAGATTTTCGTCCGCGAGTTGCAACACACTGATGAGATCGGAACCGGAGATGGTAAAGCCTTTCGCGATCGGTTCGGTGCTTCCACCGCCGAAGTCGCCCAGGCCGCCTTCACCGTCGGAGTCATCCGTGCCGGTTTCCTCGGGCGGGAGCATTTCCAGTTTTTCGACATACACTTCGATGATTTCGAAGGGAGCGATGCCGTACATTTCCTGCTCCTGCGGTGTGGCCTCCACATAGTAGACTTCCACCTTGCGGAGCTGGGCACTGCCTTTACCCTTGCGGCCCGCGACCTCGAAGGTGCCGTCGAGGCGGTATTCTTCCTCGAACATTCCAAGGTCGTTTGCACGGGCAAAGACCTTGTCGATGCGCTCGTAGTATTGGCGCAGGGCGTAGCCCTTCACCTGGGTATAGTCATACCCTGTCGTCGCGCTGGCGCGGCGACGGCCGGTGGTCGCACGCGGTTTGTCCTGGGCGGCCGACCGGATGATCTGGTTTTTTTCTTGTGCGTCGTTGTACTCCGTCTTCAGCTGGCCCTGTTTCTCCTTCACGGCCTGATCCGCCTGCGCGAAAATCCGTGGGGAGAAGCAAGCCAGGAGCGCCACAACGAAAAGGGCACGTACAATGAGTTTCTTGCTCATGGAATATCCTCTGCTATCGAATTGATCGTTCAGCTTCGCGAATATCGTGGTCATGCGATTCGCCGTTTACTCGGAGTACAACACAACGGTGTACTTCTCGTTGATGGTACCGTAACGGATGGTGATGGTAGCATCTGTTCCGTCGCGCTTGACCTTGCCCTTCAGGAAGAACTTGACGAGACTGCCCTGCTCCTGCCCGGTATTCGGGTTGGTACGCGGCATGACCTGAACCTCATCCAGCAGATCCTGACCGTCATCCGATTCCGCTTCGATGCGAATCTCGGACTGTTGTATGTTGCGGATATTTCCGCTCACACAGCGACCGCAGCGCGCGGCGACGAACTGGAAGACGTTGTTGATCGGATACTCGCCGCCGTTCGCGAAGGACTGCGATCCGATACGATCGATAGGAGCTGAAATGTTAAAGACGAATTCGGACGATGTGAGATTCGTGGAAGTGGAGTCCACCAGAACCTGATAAGGACGATTCCGATACTTGGACTTGACAATCATGGTCTTGCCCATCGCGTCATTCGGAACCTTGTATTTGATGATGTTGCCTGTACCGCTTTCGACTTCCTTGCCGTCAAGTTCGATTTCGTAGGTATAGCTACCGACGTCTTCGAGACCGCCGACATTGATATACATTTCGAACATCTCGCCGACAAAGGCACCCTGCGGCCGTCTGCGGCTCAGGAAGGGCTCTTTGACCACGACCTCGAAGCTGATCGGGCGGGAGACGCTCTTCGCCCCGGCATTACGCTTGTCGCGGGCTTCCACTGTCACGCGACGCGTACCAGCCTCATTAAATGTGCCGGACCATACCCACTTACCGCGCTCGGGATCGGTGTTATAGAATGGATTTGAACGGTTCAGCGGGTCCATGGCGACACCGCCGCCGACGACGGGCATGGATGAAATCTTGTCCACCGTCGTGCCACGCACCTTGATTTCATTGAAGGTGGGGAAACCGACGGCCGTCACAATTTGATCCGCCTGAATCTGGAGTTGATCGTATTCTTCCGAAACAACTTCCACGATGAACTTATCGGGACTCAGATTCTCTGATTGACGAACAAATTCCTCGATGGGTACACCTTCGAGTTCAGGATCGGAATCGAGAGCGCTGCGAATTTCCTTGCGGGAGAATTCAAGAGAACCGACCTTCACCTTCGCCGTCCCCTCATCAATATCGGGCTGCAGCGAAACACGGTCTGTTCCGGCCTGGACCCAGAGCTCGAACAGTCCGGGGCCAAGATCCGCCTTCCAGGTAAAACGATACAGACGCTCACCGGTGGAGGCATGCAGTGTGGAGTCCTGAATCTGATCGGGGTACTTGAGGGTCTGAACCTCGTTACCATCCTTGTACACTTTCACTTCCGGCGGGGTGGTGACTTCGTCGCTGTCGCCGAGGCCCTTGACGGAAATGGTAAATCTGCGCTCTTCGTTGACTTTGAGCTGGTTGTCGCCCGCAGCCGCGACAGCGGGCATGTTCTTGAGCAGCTCAAGAATGATGCGTCGGTTTTTCTCTTCCAGAGCACGCTGCTGGGCCATCAACTCGGCTTCGGCGTCATCGCGTTCCACGATGATGATCAGAAGCTCGCAGATAACCGCCAGATACAGGAAGAAATAAACCTGATATTTTTTATAGTGATCACCGGAACTTGCCATTGTTGGTCTCCTTGGGAAAAATGAATCCTCCGCCTGTTACTGGCGAAGACCTGTTTCCGTGCGAACGCTGGTCTCGAGTTCCGCTTTGAGTGCGTCGAGCTTGCGTTCGACCTCTGCGAGAGAAAGCTGCTTTCCGGGAAGCCCCTGACCCTGGCCTTCTTCTTCCTTTTCTTCCTTCTCGTACCAAGTGGTCATACCCAGCAGCAAAAGCACGGTAATTTCAACCACAATGGCGATAACGATAAGATCAGGTTGATGCGCGGTCATGAACTTCACACCACGGAGACCGATGTTGAGAATCAGGAAGGCCGTTCCGATGAAGGCGATAGCGGTGATGTTGTTTTTGTAGTCGGGAATAAAATCGTTGTGCATGTACATGCCGAAGCCCTGACGGACGCTCCGCTCTTTCTGCAACCAGTATTTCGGCTTCTTCATGAGCGAGTCACCGAATTTGCTTGAAATACCGGTGGCCTTCAGAATGGAACCCACGAAGGCATGCAAGCTGCCCCTGAACAGGAACAGACCGATGGGGGTAAAAAAGAACACTACGACGAAAAATGAAATCGTAATCACCGTCGACACTGCGAACAGGTTGATGATGAAGGTGGAGGTACCGATTTTGAACACATACTCGGTATTGAACAGATTTGCCACCATGCCACCTTGTGACGGGCGGATCTGCTCAAGTTCGGCGTGCGTGAGCTGGCTCAGATCTCGGTCTTTACCTTCGTCACGGAGTTTCATTTTCATTTCATCGAGCGTCATCAGGTCGGACGAAGCCTCACCGCCCGCGGCAAGGGCAGGTGCGGCAAACACCGAAAACATGGCTACCACCAGGGCGCCAAGCATCAGATGGCGAAGAAATCCACTACTCTTCATACGGATGGCCTCCTAACAAGACATTGTAAAATCGCGTGCCGCGGAGAAGCGGGTAACGATCTGTTATTGAGTTTTCATGCTGAGTATGTGATGGATGTCGGCTCCGGCTTGCTGCACTGCTCCGGGGATTCGGATCAACGTGCTGAGGGTGGACGAAAGCCACATCACATAAAGGTCGTACATTAAACATATATGTGTCAAATCCGGCAGACATCTCCGTTGCTCCTAGCGTGTCAACCGTATTGCATGCTGAAAAATAGCGCCCGCGGCACGGATGGTAACGAGCACCTGCTCGCCGCCGGCGGCAACCGCGGCACTGTTCTCGAGTTCGAACTCGAATTCGCCCTTCCGTATCATGGACACACTGGCTTCAAACCGGCGGTTACCGGATGCGGTAATTTCGACTGCGACATCCGATATTTTATCTATCGGCTGCTCGCCCATGAAACGTGGGTGCGAATACCGCGATGCCGTGAAGCGGAATGCGGCGTTGGAAGGTGCGCGCTCCGGCAGCGACGCGGCGATGCGCGTGGGAGGGACCTCCACCGGCAGTGAGATACGGGATATTCCGGATCGGTGTGTCTGCGTTGATAAATAGCGATACAGACGTCCCATATACCGGACCTCCAGCACCAATCTCTTTCCGACATACGATGTCGGAATCCGCCAGCGACCGACCGGACCGGTGCCGCTCGCTTTTATCACCGTTTCGTTTACGCCGGCTATCTCGTACAGTGACCAGGTGTAGAGCGCTTCCTGCTCAAGTCCGCGAACCTGCAAATTCACGGACATTTCCTCGCCCGCATACAGGTGCAGCGGCGGCTGCTCGAAAAGAAAGGGCTGCGTTCCGTTGAGGGTGAACTGCGTCCGGGCGATATCCTTCCCGCCTGCGCCTCTGTCAAGTCGCGCCTCGATTACCACGGTGTCGGGTAGGCTCCGGACCACACCGGACCACCGGTACTCCACCTGCCGGTCCGTCCTGGTCACTTTCGTGAGCGTCCCGCTGCCGCTGACAATCGAGACATGCGGTGCAGACCATCCGAGGTTCGCAGTGATGGTATTCTGTTCCTCGAAGCCTATTGCGGAGGAGATGGAGGTTTGTGAGGATTGAATCCGCAGCGCTTCAAGCGTTTTCGGCCGCGCGAGAGAGGTGTCTATCACCTGAATGACAACGGTGCCGGTTGCATGCTCAAGCGCTTTGACCTGAACGTGGGATATGTCCGACGTATCAAACTTGAGCCCGCGATATTCAATACTGCCGCCTTCCGCCCGCTGAATACGTCTGGCTCCGGCTTTGAGATTTACGGTGTAGGTCCCCGTCCTCGGGAATCTGCCCGTCAGCGGGAAGTACACAACCCTGTCGTACACATTGCCATACCCTGTGCGTTCTCCGATCTGCAGGAGATCCGGAGAGGTGAGCAGGCTGTCACGTACGATAGAGTGGAGAGTCATTGTTACCTGGTCGTCCGGGTCAATGTCGTGAACGAAAATCTTCGTGCTGAAGGGCGGGACCGCGGTGCTGACGATGCCGCTGCGGTCGTCGGCAGAGACATAGTAGCGCACCGTATCGTTTTCGGGTACGAGAGGCAATGGGGGAATGAACTGCGCAACAAGATGTTCGTGCCGCTGTGCATGGGTGCTTGTCGCATGATCGCGCTCGCGGGAGATAACCGCAAAGCCCACGATAGCCGTGAGGTACAGGATGAGGAAGATATCGACACGCCGACGTCTTGCCACACGTCACACCCCTCGACCCGACAGGCGGTCAGTATAAAAACGCTCGATCATGCCTCCGCCCCCGCTTGCGCATCTGCCTGGTTGAGCAAACGCCGTGTCTGTTGCGCCATCTGCTGCTGCTGCTGCAGGAGATTGTGCAGCAGCGCCTGGGTCGCCTCGGCCTGCTCGCGGAACAGGGCGTTGGTTTGATCCATTCGGTCCAGATACTTTCTGGCGTTATCGCTGTTTATTCTCGAATAATTCTCTGTCAGCTTCGTCAGCAAGACATCCTGCCGGATGTCTGTTTGCGAGATGAGACGAAACAGATCGGAAACCGCGGTCGTCATTTCACGAATGGAGCTGTTAATCGAGGAGATCAGTGTGTCAGACAACCCTGTCGGGGTGACGGCGGTGCCGGGCTCGTCGTTCCTGCTGAACGCGGTGACCGTCGCAAGCAACAGCAGAAACAGCGCTTCGATCGCCAATCCCCCGAGCGCGAAGAGAAGATCATACCCGCTCAGATACAGCCCCACGCCAACGAGCACGAGCATGGCGCCGAAATACACCAACCCCTGAATGGTGTTGTAGTAGTACGTACTCACGATTTCTTCAAAAAACACACGTGTCCCGAGCTTCATGCCGAGACTGCTCTCAAATCGCATTCTTCTGCCGTCCCCGAGCTGTATATTCGTTGCGCTACGGCAGACCTTCCAACATTCGAAGAGTGTCCGGATTTCCGAGAAATTCTTCACCCGGCGATCATGAAAAAACTCATGAAGGAGCCGACGTCCTTCGATGCTTTCCAGATCCTTGATTGTTTCCGAGGTGTTGAACACGAAGTATTTTTCCGAGTGAGATTGTCGAAATGGCCAAAGCGTGTGGAATTATTCACAAATCATGCCAAACACACTTTTCTGCCGCATTGCCCCAGTTCCATGCAAATTTTGCGTATTACAAGCCTGATACGTGAATATATTTCACGTCTCGTGAGCAGTATTCACAGTATTTACCTGGGTTGTGAAATTTGAACCGGGATGCCGTTCCGACATTCTTCTCGCCGGCCCGGGGCACGAACGCCATGAGAAGAACCAGCATCATCGGTATGCAGAGAGACTACTCTCCGGCAATATGCCTCGTACAGCGACGTGTACGACGAGTCGTACATCGCCCGCAGCAGTGACAGGAACGGGAGTCGCGTAACAGGGACTACACGTTTTCGCTACGTACCTTGAACCATTCGAACGTTCGCCGCAATCCCTCTTCTATCCCCACATTCGGCGACCATCCGAAACGGGATTGAATTTTCCCGTAGCTGCAGACGCTCCGGAGCTGCTCTCCCTGCTTGGCCGGTGCGTGTATCTCCCGGGCGGGCTCTCCGGCCGAGGCGTTGAGTATGTGGAACAAACGGTTCACGTCTGTCTCAACATTCGTGCACACATTGAAGACGTCGCTCCCGTGCATCTCCAACGCGTGGACGTTCGCCCGCACCACATCGTCGATGAACACGTAATCCCGCGTCTGTAAGCCGTCGCCGTTGATGACCGGGTTGCTTCCCCGGAGCAGCTTGTCGGAGAATATTGCGACCACGCCGGCCTCGCCGTGAGGGTTCTGCCGTGGACCGTAGACGTTGGTGTAGCGAAGTACCGTGTACTCAAGCCCTCTGACGACATTGAAATAATGCAGGTAACGTTCCACGGTGACCTTGGTAATGCCGTAGGGCGAGCAGGGAGCGATGGGATGCGCTTCATCGGCGGGGAAATAGACTTGCTCGCCGTATCCCGCACCGCCTGATGAAGCGAAAATCACACGTTGCACATCATGCGCGAGCGCCGCCTCGATGACGTTGAGCGAACCCAATACGTTCACTTCGAGGTCATAGCGCGGATCTTCCACCGATTTTCGCACATCGATCTGTGCAGCGTGATGGTTGATGACATCGATTTTGTGCTCGCGCACCACATCGGCGAAGTTCTGGTCGCGAATATCCATCTGATAGAATTGCGCTCCGCTCGGGATATTGCCCGACACGCCGGTGGAGAGATTATCCACGATAATGATCTCGTGTCCCAGCGCTTTGTACGCCTCGGCGATCGATGAGCCGATAAATCCCGCTCCGCCCGTGATCAGAATGTTCATGAAATGTGGTCTTCGCAATGATACATTTCATAATGTAGCACCATCGGAATGGGTGTACAAACCGTGATAAGACCCGGAGGTGGCTGCAAATAACGGGTTGATTCATTCTTTGCACCTGCGCGGGGACGATCGGAAAGTCCCTTCTGCAAAATACTCCGGGATGCGACGCGCCTCTCATCCTACCTCAACCCGCGACGGTCGCATCCCGGCCCCCACACGTTCTTGTTATTAATAGGACCAACGAGGGCGGTTGGTGAAAAAACTGGATTATTTTTCTGTTTTTTTTTTAAGACGGTCTGTTGTTCATCCACAAATCCGTCGCTATCATCCGCCTCGGACAATTTCACTCCGCCTTGCGATGGCACCGATACTGTATCGGCATCAGCGTTCTGGTGCTGCCCGATAGCGTAAAAAAAAACGTGGAGCACCGTCGGGTGCTCCACGCGATCCGCAGAGGGTAGGTCTTTTCAGCGTACGATGTTCAAGGGGACGGTCCGGAGCAATCCGGGACTCTCAGCACGCAGGTAATACGTCCCTGAAGGTATTTCCGGCAGATACAGCACACGAAGCGTGCGACCCGGAAGCAGTTCGACCGAACCGAAGTCCGCACGCTGCCTTCCGAGCATATCGAAGAGCTTCAGGCGGACAGCGCGCTGCGAAGCGACATCGAGAGAAACAGCAACGTCACGCCGCCCTTCGAGCGGATTGGGATGTACGCCAAGGCGGAGGAGCTCTGACCGGGGGAGCGCAATGTCCGTTACAGAGGTCGGATCCCAGGCTGTGGCCAGCGTATCCCACATTTTTCGCGCAGCGGGCACCGACGCGATAATCTCGGCAAGCGATTCGCCCGCAATCAGGGCATAACCGACCACAACCGAATCCCCTGCTGCAACATCCCCGACAGCATTCCCGATGGTGAAGGACACGTCGGTGATTTGTGAAACCGGTCGGACTATACCGCGCGACAGCGCTTTCCACTTCTCTGCTTTGCTAAAACCGTTATAAATACCGATGGTCAGCGAATCGTCGTTATCCCTGTTGTTGATGCCCCAGTAGGTCACCGGATATTCCACGGACAGCGGCAGCACACCGATGCGGGTCTGTGTTTTGGGTGAGCCCGTGCTGTCGAAGCAAATGGCCATCGCGAGGGTGTCGATGTATTTCGCGAAATCCGATTGGGAATTCGGGCCGATATCCCAATCGAAGAACAGCCCGGTATGAAGCCGTTCATGCATGTTCGAAGAAAGGTTCTGCACGTGGTATTTCAGGAACACCATGTTTCGAAGTTCCGGACGCGTGAATGCGAAGCTTTCGAGTCGGATACGCGTCTGCAGACGATTGGCAAGCGTCGCACCGAGGTCCTCGAACACGCCGTCGCCTTCCTGCTCGGCCCGTGCACCCGGGGTGTCCATGTTGTACAGGTACTCCGCCTGCATATCCCGCGCCTGCGCACTGGCCCCCGAACGCGCGACATCCACGACGAGTGGTGTGTTGTTGATCACGGCACCCACCATGAACGCCCCCTCAAACAACACACTTTCCATTCCTTTATAGCGAAATCCGCTGCCGGTGACACCCGACATGTCGTCGTAGCCGATGTTGCCGTCGCTGCTGAGTGTAACCTGTATGTCGTTGATGTCGTGATCGCGGTAGCTCGGCTGCTGAATAAAAAATACGCCGCCCTGATCAACGTATTCGCCGTCGGTTACGTGGTAGATGAGATCCACCTGATTGTTCGGCGCATACACGTCTTCCAGTGTCAGGACGTACGGTGTCGCATCATTGGACACCTCTCCCATTGTCGGTATCTGTCCGGCGAGAAATTCTCCCTGCTCAATGGTCACACGTGTATTCGGGGAGCTCAGACGAATGACGGCATTGGTGGTCGGTGCGAGATAATTCACCCAGCGCATACGTATGGCGAGTTTTTCTCCACGTTCGGCGATGCCGTTGCCGTTGCCGTATTCGGTGTCGCTCCATGACCAATCAACCAGCCGGACACCAGGCCACTGTTCCGTGAGCGCCCGATAGGCATTGACTCGTCCGCGGCCGATTTTTCCTTTGAGCCAGCGATTTTGCAGATAATCGATGGTATCCGATGTAACCCGAATTTGCTCGCGCACCTGCTCGGGTGTGAATTGCGGGAAGACGCTTTTTACCAACCCCGCCAAGCCGGCAACCAAGGGAGAAGCCATGGAAGTGCCTGTGTATGCGGTGTAGCTGGTGTTGCTCTGACTGATGCTGCTCACGATATCCACACCCGGTGCCGAGACGTTCACCCAGGAGCCATAGGTCGAAGATGAATGGACTTTGTCCCCCTGTCCGACGTTGGCGACGGAGAGGACGTTGGGATAGGCACCCGGAGTGGACACGGTTTCATCGCCGGAATTTCCGGCGGCGGCAATAACGACCGCGCCTTTGGAGATGGCGTACGCAATGCGCTCTTCCTGACTCAACATGTACCCGCCGCCTCCCCAGCTGCAGTTGATGACATGCGCTCCGTTATCCGCCGCATACACGATGCCGTCGTACCCTCGCATGATGGAGGTTGAGTAACGATCAGGGGCACATTTGATGGGCATAATGCGGCAATTGAAGGCCAGGCCTGCAATCCCCTTTCCGTTATCACCGCGTGCGGCGGCAATGCCCGCGACATGCGTGCCATGCGGATTGCCGGTCGACGTGGGATTGGGATCCCTGTCGTAATAGCTGCCTCCCGAAAGACCGGTTGGGCCGACAAAATCAATCCCAATAATATCGTCTACATACCCATTGCCGTCGTTGTCTACGCTGTCAATATCAGCTGTGGTGAATTTTCCATCCTGGTCGATATCCTCGCCGGGATTGACCCGGATATTGTCCGCAAGGTCTTCGTGTGTCCATCGTACACCGCTATCCACGATGGCGATAACCACGTCGGGACTTCCGGTACTGATATCCCATGCCTCGCGGGCCCATACGGCATAGAGTCCGTACTGCTGAGTGAACATCGGATCGTTGGGTACGAGACACAGCTTCTGCACGAGATCGGGCTCGGCGTACTCCACATCAGGCAAGCGGCAGAACGCGCGAGCCACGTCGATGGGATGCGCTTCGTCGTCGAATTCCACGTAGTACAATCGCTGCAGTGCGATTTCACTGCCGTCCGCCCTGAAACGGGAAATATGACCCGGATACGCCCGCGTCATCCTGAAAACGCCGTATCGCGCAAGCAGGGGATTGATCGCTGCCACCGAGGCATAATCATTTTCCAGCAGATGTTCCGCTTCACGACGAAATTTTACGAGGATGCGCCCGGGAACAACCTCGGCATCGGAGGGAATCCGGTCCAACGCTTCGATCGCGTTGGCCGGTGCTTTGGCGCGTGCGGTGAGATTCTGTGCAGAGCTCGTGGCGACAACGCCGCATACGAGCCACAGGGCACAATAGAGCAGCAGCTTGTGCATATGCATCACTTGTTTTTCGTGGATAAAGAACCGCGGAGGCATCGGGCCGGGCGGAGTTCATCAGTTTTCGAAGATACGAAATTCCATGAGCAAAATCCGTTGAACTCCGGCGAAAGCAGGCGTACGTCAATATGATACCATTGCGCAACGTCCATCATTCGTTGGAATCGCGGAGGTTCACGGGATGACGAGCGATGACGCTTGAATATGGGCCGGAAATGCCGTCAGGCCTCCCGGACGGCCGAGGTGCATCCGAACTGGGGCGATGCACATATCGTCCGGCGGGGATCATCCCCCGATTGTGTCTCCCGCCAGCGTCGCGGTGATTTCTACATTGCCTTTCAGCATTGCCCAGACCGGGCAATACGTATCGGCACTTAATTGCACCGCTTTCGTGAACTCCTGCACCTGAAGGTCCGGACTCTCGATACGGAAGGTGAGGGAAATGGAGCGAAAAGCGGTCGGATGCTCCTCGCGCCGGATGCCCTCGGCATCGACGCTGCACGCTGTAATGGTCTTACCCATGCGCCGCAGAAGCGTGAGAATGGACGACGCACTGCAAGCGGACAGACTTATCAGGAGGAGCTGCATGGGCATGTATCCGCTCCCTTCCCCAAGAGGCGGGATATAATCGAGCAGAATATCCGGAAAATTGTCGGCCGAGCCGCTGAATCGCAGTTTTTCATTCAAGAGCTGAACGCTGGCGGTGAGAGGTGTTTGCGACATGATGCTGTGGTATTGTGTGGCGATGCGTGAAAGGTGAAGAGACTGTTGAGCTCCCGACAACAATTCTGGAACGGGTCTTGCCGCTAGAACAATCTGTGGAAGTTCCTCCAATCCGGCGACAACAAGACTTCTGCCCGACCGATGACGTGTGCGTCGAGATCGCACAGAAGCGCATCCCGCTTCGGTCCGGCGCCGGCGTCAAGGAGCTTCAACGACCACTGCCAGACATCGTCCCGCCAACGTGTGAGCAGCGTCGAGATGAGGAGTTCGTCCAATCTCCCCATCAGCGCGTCTACGACGCCCAGCGATGGCATTGCGGGCGAGAGCACATCGTCCTGCACCGCGTCGATGGTTCGGGCGATGATGGCGTTGACCTGCGAATAGTCGTCGAACCGTGCTTCCCGCTGCGCACCATGAAGCTCCCGCCAATCCGGAGCGAGCAACTCCTCCACCGCGAGAACGAGGTCGTAATTGATATGCGCGTTTACACCGAGAAACAGCAACTGCACGGGTGTGACAGACGGTGTGCGGGCGGCGTCATGCGCCATTCTCCATACATGCAGTGCTTGGTCGGGGTTGTTGACATACACGCGCAGCGCATCGAAATAGTAGTGCGCGAAACGTTCCAGCAGGCGGCGTACCCACGCGGCGTCCATAAATTCTTCGCGTGCGACCGCCGCGTACATGTTCTTCGTCATCATCGTGTAACAGCCGAGAAACACCGCTTTCCGGTCAGCGTCCGCCGTCCAGGCAGCGAGCTGCCGGTCCATCTCGTACACCAGTGTCCGTTCCGCTTGCGCGGCGAGGATCGGAGAGTCTTGCTGCCTTGTCATATGTTCTCGCCCGCAGGATTCAATGGTCTCCACCGACCACAACGGTCCATGGTCGTACGTCCCAGGATATGACCACGCCCTTCCGTACATACACGTCGCCCATCGCGAAATTTCTGGCCGCTTGCGGTGAGTCGCTCTTGAATACGAGCACGGCGCTGTCCGCCGGATCCGCCAGTGCGCCCGCCATGATCAATTCTCCGCGATCGAAGGCGGCACGGGCGTACGCAAGGTGCTCCTCACGATAGGGTGCACGACGCTCAAGGTAATCGTCCGCGGTGGTGTAGAATAAGATGTGGTACATCGCAATGCTCCGTCTGATGCTGCAAAGTAACTGACATATTTCATTCCTGAAACTCACACCGATGACGCGCAGGGAATATTCTCGCGGGACCTCCAGACGGCGCCATCCACATAAAACAGCGTCGCATGGTGGGGCATGGGTGATACGGGATGAGGCAGAGACGAAAGAGCGCTTCAGCCGTCATGGCCTTGAAGCACCGTCATTGCTGTGCGCCTGCGCACTCCTGCGAATTTCCTTCCGTTTTCGCACTCCGCACGACGGCACTCCTCCTGCGCTTTGTCACCCCGGAAAGCCCGTCCGGCGAATGAAAATAATTTCAGATCCTCGTGGGATTTTTCTTGCTTTTCTCGTATGCGAGCATTTATCTTTATTTGTACCAAATCTAAATTACTCTGTCGTTAGGAGTACATATGACAACATTTCGCTTCATTTTTGCCATTACCTTCTTCCTCGCAACTACGCACGTTTTTTCGCAGAACACCGGCACCAGTGTGGGCGGTTACGGCGAGGTACATTACAACGAGCCCGAGGGTTCGCGGAAGGGCACAGTCGACATGCACCGATTCGTCATCTATCTCAATCATCAATTCAACGACTGGATCGGATTTTTCTCGGAAACCGAGATCGAACATACCTGGTTTTCATCCTCCGGCGGTCCGGGTGAACTGGGTATTGAGCAGGCTTTCCTTGAGTTCACACCGTGGAAGAAATTCGGCATACGCGCCGGCATCCTGCTCCCGCCGGTGGGAATCATCAATCAGGTCCACGAACCGAACACTTTCCATGGGGTGGAACGCCCGAGCTTCCACCGCGTGATCATTCCGACGACCTGGCGAGAAGCCGGAGTCGGCGTGTTCTCCAGTCCGATTGACGGGCTGCATGTGCAACTCTACACCGTGTCCAGCTTCAAAGGCGACGGACTTAATGCGTCCAATGGACTCCGCGGCGGGCGCTGGAAGGCCGCAGAAGCCTCCACTGCCGACATGGGTTTCACCGGCCGCGTGGATGTATTACCTTTGGCCGGGCTGTCTCTGGGTGCGTCCTTCTTTACCGGCGGACTCACCGGCGGCGACGAAGCGCTCGGTGATGCTTCGACAAGTATTCTCGCAGGCGACGTGCGTTACAGCATCGGCGGACTCGAGCTTCGCGGTGAGGCGGCAATGATTTCCGTCACCGACGCCGACAAGCTCAACGCGGCCTTCAACAAACAGGTTGCCGACAAGATGAACGGCTTTTACATCGAGGCCGCCTATGATTTCCTTCGGCATCTCGCGGAGACGGAACAGCAGCTTTTCGTGTTCGGACGCTATGAGGCATACAATACGCAGGCGGAAACCACCGGCTTCGAAGCTCTCAGGCAGTACGACCGCAACGACACGACGATCGGACTTACCTATAAGCCCGATCCCGCAGTCGCGGTCAAACTCGATTATCAGATGTTCGATCATGCCGCTGCCGACAAAGCGACCGGTCAGCTGAATATCGGTATCGGCTATGCGTTTTTCTGACATCGCATACATCCTCTTCTTCCTTCCAATCCTCCTCAGCGGGACTGCCTACGCGCAGTCCCGCTACGACGTACAATCCACCATTCAGCGGCTCTACGGTGCGAATGCGAAAGTCGTACCCGCACAGCTCAAACTGACTCCGGAAACGGTCGCGCGACTGAGCGCGAGCTCCGGCGTCGCACATCCCTGGAATGCGGTGGAGGCATTGCGTGTCGTACGCGGTAGCGGCACCGCCGGCTGGGCGTTCATTGACAATGTAAAGGGAAAATCACGTCCGATTACGTACCTCGTGTGTTTCGACGGTGAAGCGAAAATTCTGGACGTCGAAATTCTGGAATACCGCGAGTCGCATGGCGGAGAAGTGGCCTCCGATATGTTCCGTGCGCAGTTTCGCGGTAAAAGCGACGAGGACCGTTTGCTCGTCGGCCGCGACATTCGGAACATCAGCGGAGCGACCATCAGTGTACGCAGCGTCACGAAGGGGACGAAAGCGCTTGCCGCGCTTGCACGGCATCTCATGAACGGGAGCAACCCATGATCTCGTTGCCGGCTCTGCACCTGCTTCCCACATCCCTGCGCCTCTTCCTGACCGCGTTTCTGCTGGCTGCGGCCTTCGGCTTCGTCCATGGCCTGCTCTTTGTGGAGCATACGACCAGGCTGTCCACCGACGGTATCGCGGAGCGTTACCGCGGCACGGAAGCAATGGGCCTCGATCCCGCCACGCTGCCGCCGGAGCGGGAGATACAGTACGAAAAATCGGAAGCGGAAATCCTGAATATCACGCACGCCCACATTATCACGCTTTCCCTGCTCTTTCTCGCCGTTGGCGGCATCTTTGCGTTGAGTACCGGACTCCCGTCATGGTTACGGGGATTCGTCCTGGTCGAACCGTTTTTCAGCATCGCTCTCACCTTCGGGGGTATGTGGCTCGTGCGCTTTTCCCATCCCGCCTGGAGTGCGCTCATGGCGGTCAGCGGCCTGGCGATGACGTTCAGCTTTTTTCTGATGACGGGCTGGAGTATCTGGAGCATGTGGCGTCGCCGCTGACGATCAACCTCTGTCATTCCGCGACACATCTCGCCCGATCCACCTGTTGCGTCTCTACGAAACGTGCCCAGCCCTCGCTCTCGACCTGCCTCCGCCGCGCGCACGGCACCGCGGCCGGCCCGGGCTGAGTCATGAGCCGGGCTGCGTTATCTGTCGAGTATACATTCTCAACGAATATTTTGCTATATTTGGTATTGCTTCGGGCAGTTAGCTCAGCCGGTTCAGAGCGTCTGGTTTACACCCAGAAGGTCGGGGGTTCGAATCCCTCACTGCCCACACCTCCCGTCCATGAAGCCGTACACGCATGTCCAGTCAGCTCACCGGGACAGACTCCGGCGCCATGTCACGCGGCCAAGCCCTCTCACTTTGCAGGAAACTTCCATGCGCAATTTTTCTCTGCTGTTCATCACCCTGAGCGCCGTTCTCCTTGCCGCCTGCGGATCCGGAAACAATGGCGACGCCCTCCGCGACGATCCACCGACCGTAAAAGTGTACGCCGTCAAGAACGTGAAAATCGAGTACGAATACAGCGGCGCGGCCAAGGGGAGTAAAACCCACCTCATCGCGAATTACGGGATGTATCAGCGAATGGAAGATGACCTCACCTATACGTTGGGTGGAAACGAACGAACGGTCAGCATCATCGATATCATCGCAGATACCGTGCAATATCACATAGACAAAACGAAGAACAGCGGCACCCGGACGTCCTTCGAAGTCGCGCGGCTGGAAAAACTCGTCGATGGTTATTCCCCGCAGGAGCTGAAAGATTTCCAGGCCAGTTACCTGCTGAAAAGCGGTGCGAAGGTTATCGGCAAGGAAACCATTCTGGGGAAAGAATGCACGGTCTACGACCTGGCCATGTCCGGCGTGGTCGTTTCCCTGTGGAACAGTGTCACCATGCGCTCGAAAATCAAAATGGGCGACAGTGAGATTATCATGACCGCCGTGGATATCGATGAATCGTTCTCTCCGGACGCGGACATGTTTGCCCCCCCGAAAGATGCGAAAATCGAGGAACCGCGCATCATCAGCAATTTCCCTGAAGGGCATCCTCCTGTTGACGGCCCATCCGATAGTCAGATGCCCGAGGGACATCCCCCCGTAGATGCACCCGGAGGCTCCGCACTGCCTGAAGGACACCCGCCCGTCGACGCTCCGTCCGGGGCACAGCGCTAGGCGTGTGAACCACGGCAGACATTTCGCTGTTATGGAAGCTGCATCAGTTTCACGCATTGGAGGCGAACTACAATGAATTCCGGCAATCCCTTTCTCAAAGAATCACGGCTCCGCGCGATACAGGAATCCGCTGTCGGCTCCGAGACGATGAGCTTCAACGGCGCGCTGAATAAAACGGCGCTGCTTTTTCTGATTCTTCTCGTCGGCGCCTCCTGGACCTGGTCGGATATGAGCTGGACCGGTGCACAGGGTTTTTCAGGAAAAATGCTCATCGGCTTGCTTGGCGGCTTCGTGCTTGCCCTTGTCACCGCGTTCAAGCCTCATCTCGCGCGCTACATCTCCCCGGTGTATGCGTTTCTGCAGGGTATGTTTCTCGGCGGACTTTCCTCGATATTTGAGGGGATGTACCCCGGCATCGTCATACCCGCCATCGTACTCACGTTCGGTATCATGGTCGGTATGCTCGTGACGTATCGATCGGGACTGATCAGAGTCACGGAAAAATTCCGCATCGGCGTCATCAGCGCCACCATGGGTATAGCGCTGTTTTACCTCATCGCAATGGGACTGGGGTTCTTCGGCATCAGCATCCCTTTTCTCTTTGAAGGCGGGATGTTCGGGATCCTCTTCAGTCTCTTCGTCATCGTCATCGCAGCGCTCAATCTCGTTTTGGACTTCGATATGATCGAGCAGCTCTCCGCGGCCGGCATGCCGAAGCATATGGAATGGTATGGTGCCTTCGCGTTGATGGTGACACTCGTGTGGTTATACATCGAGATACTCCGTTTGCTTGCAAAAACCCGGGAATGACCTCTCCCCTGGGAGATGAGGACAACAGATGTGTTGTCAGGAAAAGAAGAGCGGAAGCACTATGGCTTCCGCTCTTTTTATATCATGGGGATGCTGTGTGCAATGGCGATGCAGAACTAGATCCTTCGCACCTCGGGGGCAGGCACATCGCTGCCAGTATACGGACAGGATGGCGTCGGTTTCGCGCCGGAATACGGGCACAGTTTCTGACTCTCCGCACTCTCCGTTCCGGAGTCGGCGTTCTTTTCCAGCACAACGCTGATGCCATGTCGCTCAAGCAGGTGAAGAGCCGTCCAGGTGCAGAAGGCACCATGAGAAGCGGTAACGGTAATGCGGTCGCGCTCGACATCGGCAGACTGTACTCCGCTTAGTGCCGAGAGAAGTTTTTGCGAGAGCTCCCGTTGTCTCTCGTCACCCTTCACCACAAACACGTGTATGCTTGCCGGCAACGGCTCCGGAGCGGCTGTGACAGACTCAGCGACGCGATGTTTGCTATATGCGTTCATGCCTCGTTCGGATGCGGGAAAAATGACAAACAGCGCGACAACGACGGTGAGAAATAACAGCACGGTGGTGGATATATGAATCTTGCTGCGCATGGAAGCACCTCATGGGTTGTGTATGAAGGATGCAACACGCGGGTCAGTGGGAGAATTCCCGGACGGTATTGCATGACGCACGGAGATTACGGATTTTCAAAAATGCGTCTTTTCGACCTGTGCTCCTTTGGTCCCTTCCTTCTGAATCACATGATGCACTCACGGATTTTCATGCACAAACCATTCCATATCCTCTGTCTCGGTGTTGCTATCACTGTAGCGCACCTTGTTCCCGCAGTCGCGCAAGAAGGCTGGCTCACGCATTTCGAGAAAAGCGGTTTTCGTTCCTCGCCCGACTATGCCGAGACCATGCGATGGCTGAACCGGCTCGACAGCGCGTCGGAATGGATCTCCGTACAGTCCTTCGGCCTTTCACCGCAAGGGCGTGCCTTGCCCTTGGTCATCGTATCGAAGGACGGCACATTCAATCCGCAGGCGGCACGCGCCGGAGGAAAAAACATCATCCTCATTCAAGCGGGAATTCATTCCGGCGAAATTGACGGCAAGGATGCGGGCATGATGCTTCTGCGCGAAATAGCCGTCACACGTACGCTTGCGAAACTCGCCGACCATGCGGTCATTCTCTTCATGCCTATCTTCAATGTTGACGGACACGAGCGCCGCAGTCCCTTCAATCGCATCAATCAGGACGGTCCGGACACCATGGGGTGGCGCGTCACGGCGACCAACCTGAACCTCAACCGGGATTACATGAAGGCCGACGCTCCTGAAATGAAGGCCTGGCTCCGTACTTTCAACGAATGGATGCCGGATATGCTCATCGACTGTCATGTGACAGACGGCATTGATTTTCAGTACAATCTCTCGTACGCCGCGGAAACCTACGGGAACATGCATCCCATCGTTGCGGACTGGCAGAACCGCCTTCAGTATTGGTTCATCGATGCCATGGAGAAGGCGGGCGACCCTGTCATTCCGTACGTTTTTCCGCGCGAGAACAACGATCTCTCCAAAGGGCTCGTGGACTGGGCTTCGCAGCCCCGTCTCAGCACGGGATATGCCGCAGTGCGTAACCGGGCCAATCTGCTCATAGAAACGCACAGCCTGAAACCCTTCAAAGACCGCGTGTACGCCACGTACAGATTGCTGCAGGCCGTCCTGGAATTCAATGCCGCATATCCGGGTACGCTTCGCGATGTCGTCCGTCGGGCGGAGGAAGACGACAGACAACGTTTCAGGTCCGGAGACACGACATCTTTTCCACTTCGGTTTCAGGCCACGGACAAGGCGGATACGATACAATTCAAGGGCTTCGCCACAGAGTTGCGGAACAGTTCGGTGTCGGGAGGGACATACATCTGGTGGGATCATTCGCAACCGCAGACCGTATCGATTCCTCTCTACCGCGATGTGCAGCCGACACTCGGCGTCCGTCCGCCCCGCGCATACATTATTCCGCAGGAATGGACGGAGGTGCTTTCGATACTTCGGCTGCACGGCGTCCAATTGCATCGAACGAGCCGGGACGCGAACATTTCCTGCGAGCGAAGCACCTTCAGCAAAGCGGTGTGGAGAACACGGCCGTACGAAGGGCGCGTACCTGTGAACGTCGAGACACGCAAGGACACGGCGACACTGCGCATTCCCGCCGGCTCCTTCGTGGTGGATCTCGCGCAATCGTCCGCGCGGGTGGCGATCAATCTTCTTGAAGCCGATGCTCCGGATTCGTTTGTCTTTTGGGGTTTTTTCAACGCCGTTTTCGAGCAAAAAGAATACTACGAAGCATACATGATGGAAGCCATCGCACCGGAAATGCTGCAGCGGGACGAGAAACTCCGCGAGGAGTTCGAACAGCGTCTCGCTTCGGACACCGCTTTCGCCTCATCGCCGAGAGCGCGACTGGATTTTTTTTATGAGCGCTCGCCCTGGTATGATACAGGAATGAACGTCTATCCCGTACTTCGCTGCATGTCGCTGGACGGTCTGCCGCTGCTGCGCGAGGAAGAATGGCAAGCGCATGCTTCTGACGCTCAATGAGAGGATATCCATGCGACTTCAACTTGTTCTTGTACTCAACATCGTTTTGACCGTCGCTTCGTCGTCCCAGCAACGTCCACTGACGCCGGTGGACAAAGCATTGTTTCGTACGCCGGCGACACCGGTACTCTCGCCGGTGTCGAACGCCGTGGCCTACACCATTCGCGAGGCCGACACCGCCGCCAATCGCTGGATTACCCATGTGCATCTGCTGGATGCCGCAGGAAACGGCAGACAGCTGACACGCGGGGCGGAGTCGTGCACTGCGCCGGCATGGTCGCCTGACGGCGCGCTGGTAAGTTTTCTCTCCACGCGTGCAGGCCTGGGCGCGAACGGAGAACGCTCGAAGGGGAATACGGCCCTGTTTGGCATTCCGATGACCGGCGGTGAGGCGCGTCTGCTTGCCGCACCCGAAGAGGATGTTCTTGAGTACGTCTGGTCTCCCGACGGATCACACATCGCCTTCCTTACGATGGGAGCGCTGCCGGACAGCTCTCTGGCCATCCAAAAGCGTCGGGCACAGCGCAAACTCAACCTCACGGCAGCGTCCGATCCCAAGCCGGGCCGCACGCTCTGGCTGCTGACTGTTTCATCGGGCCAGATACGGCGGATCGCCGATCTCGACGGCGGGGTGGCCAACTTCGTCTTCTTTCCGGACGGAGAGCGGCTGGCCTATCAGACCAATTACTCCGGGGAGTACAATGATGAACAGAAGCACGATCTATGGGTGACAGACCTCTCCGGCGTGACCACGCGGCTCACCGACATGGATGGTCCGGAAAGAAAACCACGCATCTCCCCCGATGGCCGTTTCATAGCCTATCTCAGTCAGACCGTACCGGATATCGAGTTCGCGAAAACGGAAATCTCTTTGCTCGATATGACGACCCGACAAACCCGGAGGGTCACCGCCAACGCAATACATTCCGTCGCTGACATGCACTGGTTGCCCGACGGATCACTGCTGGCACTGTTCAATGTCGGCACTTCTGCGGAGTTGCATCTCGTTGACCCCGGAAGCGGAGCGCTGCGACGTGTCACAGATCCCGCCATTGTGGTTTCCGAGGTTCATGCCTCACGGAGCGGCACGGCGGTATTTACCGCCGAAGGTGTCGCCTCGCTCCGCGAACTCTATTTACAATCCCGCGACGGCAGCACGCTGCGCACCCGGTTTTCCGATCAACTCAAGCCCTTCCTCCTCGGCAAACAGGAAGTCATCACCATTCGAAGCGACGATAACCTCTTCGACATTGAGGCCGTTCTGGTAACACCGCCCACGATGAAGCCCGGCACTCCGGTGCCACTGCTCCTTGCGTATCATGGAGGACCGTACGGCGACTTCGACAACAAATTTTTCCAGGCGTATCCCGCTCATATTCTGGCGGCGCACGGTATAGCGACCGTCATGCCCAACGTCCGCGGCAGCTCCGGCTACAGCGATGCGTTCGGGCAGGCGAACCGTTATGATCTCGGCGGCGGCGATTTTCGTGATGCCATGCGCATCGTTGACGCGCTTGTCACGCGCGGGGTAGCGGACAGCGGCAGAATGGCAGTGATGGGCGGGAGTTACGGCGGGTACATGACGAATTGGACAATATCGCAAACACAGCGCTTCAAAGCGGCTGTATCGCTGTTCGGCATCTTCAGCTGGTTTACCGACTGGAGCAATTCCTGGCAACCAGTGTTTGAGGTCATGTATCTCGGATACAACTACTGGGAAAAACCGCTCGATATGAACAATCTCTGGATCGCACGTGCGCCGCAAACGTATGCGCGCAGTATCACGACGCCGACACTGATTCTCCAGGGTGACAAAGATCAATACACCAACCTCGCGAATTCACGCGAAATGTATCAGGCCCTGCACGCCCTCGGCTGCGAGGTGGAATTCGTTGTCTATCACGGTGCCGGACATGGACTGCGGAATACCCCAAATCAGTGGATTGACTCAATGGAACGTTCCGTGCAGTGGATACGCGGGAGAATAGACACGCGGTAAATCCGGAGGCCCGCCCGGCAAGATGCTGCGGTGCGCCTGCTGCGCGTCGGGTGATACGGACGGTACCTATGTGGCAGATTGGCCCGATATGCGCTGTATCTCATCGCGCAACTGCGCGGCGCGTTCGAACTCCAGGTCTTTCGCGGCTTCCATCATTTCTTTCTGAAGCTGGTCGAGCAGTTCCCGCTTCTGCTCGCTCGTCATGTAGCGGAGAACGGGTTCAGCTACCATGCGCGGCTTCTGTCTCTCGGCTATTCGTTCGTCGCGACGCGACTTGAGATCGGCAATAGCGGTGGAGTGCAGAATTTCCTCCATCGATTTCCTGATTGTCTCGGGATTGATGTTATTCTCGATGTTGTAGCTCGTCTGCAGATCCCGTCGGCGCCGGGTTTCATCCATGACCTTGCGCATCGAATCCGTGACGCGGTCGGCGTACATGATGACGCGCCCGTCCGCGTTTCGCGCTGTGCGTCCGGCAATCTGCATAATGGCGCTCTCGCTGCGAAGGAAGCCCTCCTTGTCCGCGTCCAGAATGGCGACGAGCGACACCTCCGGCAGATCCAGTCCCTCGCGCAGCAGGTTGACGCCGACCAGTACGTCGAAGCTTCCGAGACGCAAGTCGCGGAGAATTTCCACGCGCTCCAGTGAATCGATATCGGAGTGCATATAGCGTACGCGTATACCAATATTTTCCAGATACTCCGTCAAATCTTCGGACATGCGCTTCGTCAGCGTGGTGACAAGCACGCGCTCCTGTTTTACCGCACGGTCCCGTATTTCAGCGATCAGATCGTCAATCTGATTTTTGATCGGTCGGACTTCCATCGGCGGGTCGAGCAGGCCTGTGGGCCGGATGATTTGCTCAACAACGACACCACCGGATTGCGTGAGTTCGTGTGGCCCCGGAGTCGCGCTGACGAACACACATTGCCGTATCATCGCTTCAAATTCATCAAATTTCAATGGTCTGTTGTCAAGCGCCGACGGCAAGCGGAAGCCGTGCTCGACGAGCGTGCTTTTTCGCACTCTGTCACCGTTGTACATGGCGCGGATTTGCGGAAGCGTCTGGTGCGATTCGTCAATGATCATCAGGAAGTCATCGGGAAAATAATCCAGCAGACACTCGGGGCGTTCCCCTGGCGCTCTGCCGGCCAGGTGGCGCGAATAATTCTCGACTCCTGAGCAGTAACCGATTTCTTTCATCATTTCCAGATCGTAACGCGTTCGCTGCTCGAGACGTTGCGCCTCGAGATATTTTCCGCAGCTGCGAAAATATTCCAGACGTTCCTCGAGTTCCTTTTCTATGTCAACAATCGCGCGCTTGAGCTCTTCGTCGGTGGTGAGAAAATGCTTCGCGGGATACACTGCCGCCGATTCCACTTTCTCGAGGACTTTCCCTGTCATCCTGTCGACGAGCGACAGCGCCTCGATCTCGTCGCCGAAGAACTCCACTCGCAGCACTTCCTCGGATTCGAAGGCCTGAATGATCTCGATGACGTCTCCCCGGACCCGAAAGGTACCGCGCGTGAAATCGAAATCATTACGGACATAATGGATGCTGCTGAGCTTGCGCAGGAAATCGTTTCTCTCAATCTGCTCCCCCAGCCGGATAAGTACGAGTTGATCGGCGTAGGTGTTCTTCGAGCCGATGCCGTAGATGCAGGAAACCGATGCGATGATGACGACGTCGCGGCGTCCTTCCACCAACGCCGTAGTTGCCTTGAGTCGCAGGCGGTCAATCTCGTCATTGACCGCCATATCCTTCTCGATGTAGGTATCTGTGGAGGGAATGTAGGCCTCGGGTTGATAGTAATCGTAGTAGGAAATGAAGAACTCTACCGCGTTATGCGGAAAAAAGGACTTGAATTCTCCGTATAGTTGTGCCGCGAGTGTTTTGTTGTGCGAGATGACCAGGGTCGGCTTTCCGACCGTCGCGATGAGATTGGAAATCGTAAAGGTCTTTCCGCTGCCGGTGACCCCCAACAAGGTCTGATACCGGTCTCCCCGCTCAACGCCTTCCACCAACTGGCGTATGGCATCCGGTTGGTCGCCGGTCGGTTTGTATTCTGATTCGAGCTGAAACGCTTTCATGCTGTTTTCTTTCCAAATATGTGCATCCATCAATCTGCACAATACCACGGACATCCGGAAGAGTGGAGTTTCTACCGCTCGCGGCGGACCACTTCGCTGCGAGAGGGATGTGTTCGCTTCTCTCTCGTCATGCCACCGGTACTCACATGGATCTCATCGCCGCGAGCCCATCGTACACAGTGGTGAATTGAATACCGGTTCTCTCGATTGTTTTCGAACAATCGAGAGAACAGTCATCCGTAGAGCTCAGGGGCGGCTTTCGTTCGAGAACTGTTGCCGAGATTCCTTCCGTGGAAAAGCCATACGCCGCTGCGATACGGCAACCCGCTTCGTAGCGGGACAGTCGCTCCGGTCCTCCGGCATGGATGATCCCCGGCGCGATCTCCTCATGCAGAAGGACACGAACCAACTGCGCCACATCGGGGGCATACAACAGTGAACGGTATTGATTCGTGTACAGACGCAAAGGACGTCCGTCCCTGAGTGCGCTCAGTGTCCAGGCCAACATGGCACCTTCTCGGTTGAATGGTCCGGGGCCGTACATCAGCGCCGTACGGATACTATGCGCATCTGGGTGTATGCGGTGTATCGCCGTTTCAGCAGCGGCTTTGGTCACACCGTACACCGACACTGGTGAGGTTGCGGCATTCTCGTGGTATGGGCCGTCGGAACCGTCAAAAACCAGATCCGTCGAAATGTGAATGAGGCGAACACCAGCAGCAGCGCAGCACTCGGCAATGATGCGGGCGGAGGTGGTGTTGATCAATTGCGCCTGGGCGGGATCGGCATCGCAGGCAGCTCTGGACGCGATCGCGGCACAGTGAACGACAGCATCGAAATTGCGAAGAAGACCCGGCATGACTGATCCGACCATCTCAAGGTCGAAACGCACCCACGATGCGGCGACGGATCGGTCCGGCAGTGCTTGATGCCACGCACCCGTCACGTCTACCCCGACGGAAGTCAATCCGCGGGCGATGTTCCAGCCCAGAAAGCCGGCTGCACCGGTAATGAGAACTCGCTGCCGTTCCGGCATACTGTACCTCACCTCGTTCGTCAGTTCAAACATGGATCGCCGCGTCCCGCGTAAGCTGTGCGCAGGAATAGGACGAACTTTCTCGGTGCGCAGCCTCCGCGATACCGCTGTCGCATGGTACGAATTTTCTCCTGTTCATTGCGACACCCGGGACCCCCGACCGGATTACCATGGATTTTTTCGGTATATTTGATGATGCTAAAGAACAAAGAGAATTTCACGACATGACAGACGAGCTTCGTCCCCAACAAGAGCCCGACATAGAGGTCTTGTACGAACCGGATAATCCCCTGCCCGATTTCACCTTCACCGATCTCCCCGCTGCATTATCCTCACTGGTACAAGGTCTTGGTTGGTTCACCCCCACCCCCGTGCAGCGCAAGGCTATACCGTACGTCATGGCGGGCAGAGACATAATCGTCCAAGCGCGCACCGGCAGTGGGAAAACAGCGGCGTACCTGCTCCCGATTATCCAGCGCATCGACACCACGCAGGCCTGGTGTCAGGCGCTCATTCTCACGCCCACCCGCGAATTGGCCAAGCAGGTTCACGACGTTCTGATGCAACTCGTCGGTGACTCGGGTATCCGTTCAGCCCTCGTCTATGGAGGCGTGCGTTACAATGCGCAGATTCGCGATCTGAAAGAAGGCGCGCATATCATCGTGGGCACACCGGGCCGCGTGCTGGATCACCTCTACCGCGGCACACTCACACTGATGCGCGTGAAGATGCTTGTACTGGACGAGGCGGATGAAATGCTTTCGATGGGCTTTTATCCTTCGATGCGCAAACTCCGAAAGCAATTACCGGAAAAACGGCACACCTGCATGTTTTCGGCAACAATGCCGTATCATGTCGAGCAGCTCGCGCATGAGTTTCTGCAGAATCCCGACCGCCTGAGTCTGAGCAGAGGTAATCAATCCGTCTCCCAGCTCGAGCATTTGTACTATCTCTCGCCGGCGTTGCAAAAGGATCGGGTCCTTGTCCGTCTGCTTGAATACGAGAATCCGGAATCCGCAATCATTTTCACCAACACCAAGCGCGACGCCGAATATCTCTCGACGTTCATCAAGAATTACGGCATCGAAGCGCAGCATTTGACCGGCGACCTGCCGCAAAGTAAGCGCGAACGGCTGATGGATAACCTTCGAAGCGGAGAACTGCGCCTGCTTATCGCCACCGATGTCGCAGCGCGCGGCATTGATATCAGCGATTTGAGCCATGTGTTTCTCTATGACATTCCTGAACACGTCGAGGTGTATGTCCATCGGTCGGGGCGCACCGCCCGCGCCGGAAAAACAGGGATTGCCATCACCATTTGCGAGCAATTTCAGGAGAAAAAGCTTCTGGGTATCGCCAAACGCTATGGTTTCAGTATAGAAAAAAGCGAATTACCATCCGATGACGCGCTGCAGCAGAGATTGGCGGAACGGCTCACCGTCCATCTCGAACAGCAGATGATTGATCTTGCGATCATGGACAGGGAGCGGGCACAGCGCTTCTCTTCGCTCGCGGAGACGATGGCGCAGGACGAAGACCTCCGCCCTCTCCTTGCCATGCTTCTCGATCGTTCCTATGTGCAAGGGCTGCATGGACGCGTCTATGAGGGCAAGCCCCGATCCGCCGCAACGGAAGCCGTCCAGGGCACACCCGAGGGCGCAACGCGGGATAGCAAGAAAAAGCGCAAGCGTCGCGGCACACCGCGTCCGGAAGATGCGTCTGCAAGCGAGACTGCCTCCACGGTTCCGCCGGGCGAGTGATTCACCGGTACCTGTTTGAAAGAACGAGGCTGTCGATGGACAGCCTCGTATTGTTTACACGATGTTGAGTACTTCAGGCGGAGCGCTTCTGCTCACTGAAGGAGAGCACGGGATCGGCACCGTTATCGATGGTGTCGCGGGAAATGAAGCAGCGTGATACCTGTTCACGCGAGGGCAGATGATACATGATGTCCATCATCGCCTTCTCCAGAATGGAACGTAAGGCGCGAGCACCCGTGCCACGTTCCAGGGCTTTGTCAACGATAGCTTCGAGGGCATCGTGATCGAATTCGAGTTCGACACCTTCCATCTCAAACAGCTTCTTATATTGCTTTACCAGAGCGTTCTTCGGCTGGGTGAGGATATTACGTAATCCTTCCCGCGAAATCGGATGCAGCACGGACATAACCGGGAGACGCCCGATCAGTTCGGGGATGAGACCGAAACGCAGCATGTCGTCCGGCTCCACATGCGAAAGAACATGCAGCCTGTCGTGCTTGTTCATCGCTGTGGCATCGGATCCGAAACCGACCGGCACCTTGCCGGTTCTGCGTTGAACAATTGTTTCCAGACCTTCGAAAGCGCCACCGCAGATAAAGAGAATATCTTTGGTATTGATGTTTATCAAGGGCTGTTCCGGATGTTTGCGGCCTCCTTTGGGCGGCACGCCAACGATGGAGCCCTCGAGGATTTTCAACAGAGCCTGCTGAACACCTTCACCCGAAACATCGCGTGTGATGGATACATTTTCGCTCTTACGGGCAATCTTGTCTATCTCGTCAATGTAGATAATACCTTGTTCGGCACGCTGTACGCTATACTCCGCGTTCTGCAATAAATGCACGAGAATGGACTCGACATCATCGCCGACGTAGCCGGACTCGGTCAACGTCGTGGCATCAGCTATCGCGAATGGTACATCGAGAATGCGCGCGAGCGTTCTGGCCAGAAGGGTTTTCCCTGTTCCCGTTGGACCGATGAGGAGAATATTGCTTTTCTCGATCTCCACATCATCATCACTGAAAAACTGCTTCGATTCCAGGCGCTTGTAGTGATTATAGACGGCGACAGCAAGCGTCTTCTTCGCACTCTCCTGCCCGATAACATAGTCATCCAGGGCTTTCTTGATCTGCGCAGGTGCTCGCAGCTTCCGGGATTTCGCCGATGACGTGTTAAAGGCGGCGGCATTGCTTTTAAGAATGTCCACCGAACTCAATACACATTGATTGCATATGTACACATCGGGGCCGGCGATAATGCTCTCCACGTCACGTGATGAACGTCCGCAAAAGGAGCATTTGATGGTATCAGATTTCCGTGTACTCATCGTATCGTGATATATCGGGTAAGGGCGGTTGTAAAAATGCTGGTTCCGTTCCCTGGTCTGGAACGGAACCAGTAAGAAATAATACGCAAACGCGCTTTACTTTCCAATCTTCTTGAGGAAGTCTGCTTCGAGTTTCTGGAGCTGCTTGAGGAAATCCAGACGGGCTTCCGCCATGGCGATTTCCTTTGAGAGCGTTCCGCCCAGCAGACCGGAGACGGGGAGGTTTGCGGGCTGCGGAGCGGGTGCACTCGCGGGAACCGCCTTCTTCGGCCGTCCTGCCGCCTTACGGCGAGCCTTCGGTTTCGGTCCGGGTTTTTTCGCTGCCACAGGGGCGGGAGCGGTTTCCGCCTTGGGTTTCGGTCCCGGTTTTTTTCCGGCGGTCTTGGGCTTCGGGCCGGGTTTCTTGGACGCGGGCGTGGAGGCAACAGGCGCCGGAGCCGCTTTGGTCGTTCGCGGACTGGCAACAGCGTTGGGAGACGCCGCGAATTTTTCCTGGAATTTGTTGAAACGCGCGGCGACACTATCCGTCACACGCCCGGACTTCCCCGACTTGATGTTCCGCAGTGTGATATAGTTAATACCACTCTGAATCGAGACCTGACGCAGCGATGTGTGTTTCTCCATCACGGCGAGCGCGGCCCGGATTTTCTGCAGTTCGTCCATGAAATACTCCTGGGTTGATAAATGAAAGAAGAGAGGGTTGGTGTAGATGAGAGATGTAATTCTGAAATGAAAAATATATAATTCGGAAGTCACTGTCAACAAAATTATTCTCGGTGCGAGATTATGCGTGCCTGCGAAAGTGGTGTATCCCTCACCGTTGTCACATACCATGGCGTGCCTCATCCCTCCGTCACGGTATTTCCGGATCCACCGCATGACGGCTGATCCTGCGAAAAACGAGCTCAGGATTTTACACATCCCGGCACTAGTGCACATAGAAAGCCGATACCGGTTTGCCGGTGAATCACACATACGCTGCACCGAAAATCAGCAGCGCCGCCGCACCGGTGCCGCCGTTCGCTATCCCGGTGGCGCCGATCAGGTGCTCGCAGAGGAGTGGCGCATGCCGCCTCGGAGATGTGCATGAGATTGAGAATCGCGAGGGAGCGGCACGACCTCCGGTTGCTTTTCGACAGAGAGGTTCTTACGAAACTCAGCATCGGCGGACGCACCGGCGCAGGCAGGCCCGCAGTGCACGGTGCATCAGTTGGATGTGCCGGTACTCTTTACCGCCTTCGCTTTGCCATATCCGCGGGGATCGCTACAACCATACCATATCCCTGTGGTCGCATCGTACAATATCCCCTCCACTCTGCCGAACGGCTGCACTTCCTTCAATGTATGGCCTTTGCCGGAAAGCTGGATCCGGACCTCCGGCGCCAATGCACCACTCTCATACTCGATTCTGTCAGGATACCATTGATGGTGGAATCGCGGAGCGGCTATCGCGTTGTGCAGCGGCATATCGAATGCGACAATGTTCAGTATCGTCTGCAGCACCGAGGTTATAATTTTCGAACCGCCCGGACTTCCCGTAAGCAACCACGGTTTGCCGTCCTTGAGCACGATAGTGGGTGTCATGGAACTCAACATCCGTTTGCCCGGAGCTATGCTGTTCGCTTCACTTCCCAATAAGCCGAATTGATTCGCTGCTCCAGGCTTTACACTGAAATCATCCATTTCATTATTCAACAGCACTCCGGTCCCGGGGACGACATAGTATCCACCGAAGGTACTGTTGAGCGTCGTCGTGACACAGACAGCATTTCCCCGCGCATCCATAACGGCGAAGTGCGTTGTATTATCGCTCTCCCGCACGGGTAACGCCGTACCATGCAGCTCTGTACTGGGTGTCGCTCGGGCAGTATCGATGGCTTCATACCATGCCGCGACGGTCGAGGCGCTCAACAACGAGTCCACCGGAACGACCGTATACTCCGGATCTCCTCCGAATACCGCGCGATCCGCAAACGCTCTGCGCATGACTTCGGTCATGACATGCGCGGTCAATGCCGATGAGCGCGGCTCGATCAAACGGGGATAGTTCTCCAACACACCGAGCATCTGGAGCAGAGCGATGCCCCCGGAACTGGGGGGCGGCATGCTCAAGACCGCCAAACCACGGTATGATCCGCGCAGGGGAACGCGCTGCACACTGCGATAGTTAGCGAGATCCTCTTCCGTTATCAATCCACCATCCCGGCGCATCGCTTCCGCTATACTGCGAGCAGTTTCACCGCGATAAAAGCCATCACGTCCCGATATAATAATCCGCTCGATGCTCCGCGCCAGATCGCGTTGCCTCCATCTGACGCTCTTCCGTGGAACCTTGCCGCCGGGAAGAAAACAGCGAGATGTTGAAGTATATAATCGGAAGCTGTCGGCATATTTTTGCAGCAACGCACGCAGTCGCGGATGCGGGACAAACCCGTCGCGCGCGTAATGATACGCCGGGCGCAACACCTCTTCGCGCGTCATGCTTCCGTACTGTTCGAGCGCACGCAGAAATCCGTCCACAGTACCCGGCGTCCCTGCCGCCAGTGGTCCGCGCAGTGATGCATTCGTTCGTACGCTACCGTCACCGTGCAGATACATGTCGCGATGTGCGCCGGAGGGAGCTGTTTCGCGGGCATCAATCGCAGTTGTCCTGCCATCCGCCGTGCGGATGAGAATGAAAGATCCACCGCCGAGATTTCCCGCGGAGGGATAGGTGACCGCAAGGACAAAGCCCATTGCGACCGCCGCATCAACGGCGTTCCCTCCGTTTCGCAATACATTCACCCCGGCCTCGGTAGCAAGCGGACATGCGGAAACGGCCATACCGCCACGTCCCGCGACAAGTTCTCCCGCATTTTGTGCGTTCAGCAATCCGTTCACAGGCACGCAGAGGACGGAAAGCAGCGCGAGGAGATGTACTATTTTGTTCATCCGGTTCATCATCCTGGATAATATAACCATCAGCGATGATAGTATCCGCTGTGTCGCATCCGCCTGGGATGACGGAATACCCGGGAGCACGGGTATCCGTTGCGAGGATGCCAGAAAATCCTTGTTGCATGGCACGGCTTTTCGCGCTGTGTTCCGGTCATTGCGAGCAGACCTGCTCCTTCCCATGGACATGCACACAAAGGTACGGGTCACATTACACGCCGGCAGGCTGCATGTGGGGGTGGCGCCGCATCGTCCGGCTGAGTATATTAGTGTTATGTGTCCGATTCATTGTTCATTAAAGGATGTACGATGTACAAACAGCTGATACCTATCGGGCTGCTCCTTGCAGTCATGTTTCGCATCTCCGATGCCCAGAACCAGGCAGAACGTCGACCGATCTCTCCCGATGTGCAGAAGAAACTGCAAGCGCAGGTTCTCCAGCGGCAGCAGCAAGCGACCCGACTGATCACCGCCGAGGAGTTGCTCTCACTGAAACGTGTGGGCGGACCAAGCGTCTCCCCTGACGGGAAATGGATACTGTATTCCGTGAACACTCCCGACATCACAGAAAATCGCGGAAACACGGATTTATTCCTCCTCTCCATCGACGGTTCCATTCGCCGCCTGCTCGCCGCATCTCCGGCTGCAGACTACAACGGTGTGTGGTCTCCGGACGGCAAAACCGTCGCCTTTATTTCAACACGCGCAGGCACTCCGCAGATTTACACGATTCCGGTAGATGGTGGAGAAGCCGTCAAGGTGAGTGCTATCGAGAACGGCGTCAGCAATCTGTCCTGGTCGCCGGACGGCGCCTACTTTGCCTTCACTTCCGACGTGAAGGTCGGGAAAACCATTGCGGAGCGTTTCCCGAACAGAGCTAAAGCGAATGTCCGCATCTACGATCGCATCCATGTCCGCCACTGGGATGAATGGAACGATGAACTCTCCATGCATCTGTGTATCATGCCCGTACAGGGCGGACCCGCGGTGGATCTGATGGAGGGCGAGATGTTCGAAACGCCGATGAAACCCTTCGGCGGTGCCGAGCAGATTGCCTGGTCCCCCGATGGAAAGGAAATTGCCTACGTTTCCAAGAAAATCGAAAACTATGCGACCAGTACGAATTCGGATGTGTACATTGTCGACATCGCGAGCAAGGTGACACGCAATATTACCACTGGTCTTGTCGGCTTCGACCGTGATCCGGTCTACTCCCCCGACGGCCGCTGGATCGCGTTTCACTCAATGGAGAGGGACGGGCATGAAGCCGACAGAAACCGCCTCATGCTGTATGATCGAAAAAATGGCGACATTCGTGAGTTGTCGAAAAATCTCGATCAGTGGGTGGGAAGCACGAAGTGGGCGCCTGATTCGAAGTCTCTCTATTTCCAGGCGGAGGACGGCGCCACGGTGCAGATCTATCGCATGATACTCGACGGGTCCTTCGAAATTCTGACGGGGGGCCTGTTCAACCATGATGCCGGCCTGGATATTACTCCCGATGGGAAAACGCTGATATATGGCAGACGCAACTTCAACGCGCCAACGGAACTCTACGCACAGGAGGCGAAAAAAGGCGCCCGACCGCTTCCCCTGACCGCTGAAAACACAGCTTTTCTATCGAACATCCGGCAGGTCCGATTCGAAGAACGATGGATCCCCAGTACGGATGGAAAGAAAGTTCAGACCTGGATTGTGTATCCGCCGGATTTCGATCCGAAGAACAAATACCCGATGATCACCTACTGCCAGGGGGGACCTCAGGCGACCGTCAGCCAGTTTTTCAGTTACGCCTGGAACTTCCTGTTGATGGCGTCGAAGGGGTATGTGGTTGTCGCACCGAACCGGCGCGGACTTCCCGGCTTCGGTCAGGAATGGAACGATGCCATCAGTAAGGATTGGGGTGGCATGCCCATGCAGGATATTCTGGCGGCGACGGATGCGATGCTGAAGGAACCGTTTATCGACACGAAACAGGTATCGGCCATCGGTGCGAGTGCTGGCGGTTATGCGGTATTCTGGCTCGCCGGGAATCATCAGGGGCGGTTCAGCAGCTTTGTATCACACTGCGGCGTGTTCAACCTCGAGAGCATGTACGGCGCGACAGAAGAACTCTGGTTTACCAATTGGGAAAATGGCGGCCCCTACTGGGACCCGCGCTATACACCCAATTACGAAAAGCACTCCCCTCATCGTTATGCACAGAACTGGGACACACCCATACTCATCATCACCGGGGAGAAGGATTTCCGCGTTCCCTATACGCAAAGTCTCGAGGCATTCACGGTGGCACAGGTGAAGGGAATCCCCTCAAAGCTCATCGTGTATCCGGATGAAAATCACTGGGTACTGCGTCCACAGGAGCAGTTGATCTGGTTCGACGAATTTTTCGATTTTCTCGCCGAACATCGCAAGTAGCATCGGGGATCGAAATGGTACGGCGGCGTCCTGCATCAGTGCGGGACGCCGCCGTCACGTTGGGCTGGTAGTGCCGAATTCTATTGAATCATGACCATACGCTTGACCGCAGAAAACGTGCCCGCGGACATGCGATAGAGATACAACCCTGTAGCTGCGAGCTGTCCGTCGTTGTTGCGACCGTTCCATGTTGCGGAGTAAACTCCCGGTTGCATGACATCGTTGACCAACGTCCGCACAAGCGCACCGCCGACGCTGTATATCTCGAGACGCACGTGACCCGATAGGGGGACACCGAATTCTATTCTCGTGGTGGGGTTAAAGGGATTGGGATAATTCGTTCCGAGATGGTATTCCGCAGCAAGACCAACACGTGTTTCAACCGACGTTGTTTTCGGGAAATCCGTGGGATCTCCCGGATTCGTCACGAGACTGCGGTCGCCAGGCTGCGCCTGACCAGGGGTCCAGGAACCTGTCGGATCCTGCAATTCCTGTCCGTTGGTAAAGCCATCCCCGTCACTGTCAAGCTGCGCGAGTTCTGGTCCCCACTTCACACTGCCAGCCGCTCCCGACACCGTCAGGAAATTCCGCTGGATCTCTCTCCCGAACGCATTGCGATCCCCTCCGGGCACGACGTGACAGGTGAGGCAGGATTTCACGGTGCCGTGTGGGACCTGATTTTCGCGAAAGTTCCTTCCGATAAGAAAGGTGCCCGAGGTAATACCCAGAAGAAAAAAGAGTACTACGATTTTTTTCATATGTTCTCCAGAAAATCTGTTCTAAAATGTGAGCAAGCGCGTGATATTGAAGCCGATATGCAATTCTCCATCATTGAAGGAACTGCCGGCACCGGCCAAAAATTGGGTCGTGTTAAGCAGGGTGCTGTTGCTTAACAACACTTTGAAAAAATGTCCACCGGTCTCCAGTTCCACACCCACCGAGAGCGGATTGTGGCCCGAGCGCCATCCCGTCACCGTGGGATTCCATTCCAGAAGGACGTTCAGAACCCGCGTGATATAGTATTGGGCGTGCACACCAAGTGTAAAAGAGTACTGCCGCTCGGGACAAGGGAGATGACTGTTATTCAGATACGACGGGACGATGCCGAGCGCAAATCGTTCATCATACATCGTATTCAAAATCAACTGCGCGAACCATTGCGCGTTATCGGTATCCCAGGTATCCGTACCCGGCACATCCGTATTCCATGCGAGACCGGCGCGGGCGGCAACGAGCAGGGGCATCACCTCGTGGCGGATTGCGAGAAGCTTGTGCTTCACGGTCAGATCCAGGTTGTCCTGCACGTTGCTGCGCCCGAGCGTCACAACACCGTCATCACTCCAGGCATACCCCAACGCGAGACGAATGTTGACCGGTCCGTCGAAACCCCACAGCGTCGTACTGCCGTCTTTGATTGTCGGGATGAAACGGTGCGAAATCTCGAATTCAAAGTTCCCCTGCTGCATGGTGGTCGCGGTGGGCAGATTGACTGCATGCGTGGAATGGAACAGTTCCAGCGGCGGCGGTTCCGCTTCCTCGCTGCGCTTCCAGCCGGAACCATCCTGTGCGAGGCCTTGGGCACCGATGACCAGAGGAACAAGAAGGAAAAATAGTCGTAGCGCTCTGTGATTCATCCTTTGACCTTTTTCAAATACATATCGAGTTCGAGTTGCATGTCTTCGCTGATTTTCAGGAACATAAACTTCGGAACCTCGATGTTATGATCCGTGAGCTTGACGATGAAGGAAACCTTTGCGCGCATTCCGCTGGATGTGGGGGACAAGCTGGCTGTCACTTCCATGGTTTTCTTCACCCCGTGAATATCCATTGTGCCTTTCACCGCCGCTGTCCGGCCGGAGCCGGCATCGCGTACGCTGAGTATGCTTCCGGAAAATTTCGCATAGGGGTATTTGTCCGTGTGAAGATACTCTTCGCGCATATGCCTGTTGCGCAAACCAATTCCTGTATCAAGTGTTCGCAAATCCACCTCGAAATACAGCTCGCTGCTCTCGTTCAGACTGCTTCCGCTATGCTTGAGATATCCATCAATCCTGTTTGTCACTCCTTCGAAATCCTCTACCGGAGCGTCGGAGATGAACTTGACGACATTCTTCGCCTTCGTGTCCACGTGATACTCGACGATCTGCGCGGAGGCCGCGAAGCTGCACAACATGAGACAGATCAGGAATTTCATACAGTACCTCCATTTCTCATATCCTTCAGTCGCGGGGCGCACCGCGATCTATCCAGACAGCAATTGAATCTATGATGGCTGCTTCCAGCGCTCCCGCAGGAGGCATAGCCGGCTGCTTTTCACGGCGTAGGAGAGAGATCAATACGGACTCCGCACTGTTGCCGGGTGTAACGCGCTTTTGAGCCGGGAAGTAGAGACTGTTGACATTTACCAACGCATCGTACGACCGTCCTGCGGAAAGATCCATGCCTGCTTGCGGATTTGCCCCCCCATGGCATCCTGCCGTGGCGCAGCTCACCGCAAACACCTTCGCCTCGATATCGCTGAAACGTGCGCTCACCGGGAGCGGTCCATCAGGAAGATCGCACTCCGAGACAATGGAATCAGCACATGCGGATAGGAATACCACCGCCAGTACGAGGAGCGCGGCCGGGACGATGCGCGGAAAACTTTTTGTAAATGTCATGATCTTTCAAAGTCTGCAGGAAACACTCTCACCGCAATTACTGCTGACCGTGAGAAGTCCTGACGTTGTTAGAGTATGTGCGTCACAAATGTTGCAACACTATTTTAAGTTTGAAAACATTCAACAGCAATTAAGGCATCAGGACTGACCCGGTCAGTGACTAAGTCACAATTGTCAGGGTAAAAAAATGGATAGTGAGACCGAATACGAAATCTATAACGCACCCTGGCGCATCATGATTCCCCGGCAGGAAGCGGCAGGAAGCCAAAGGACACGCGAGATGTCGATACAAGCTCCGTTTGGACAACCCGCAGGGGTGAAGACAACTCGGTTTCGCGAGCGCTCTCCGATGCATGTTCCCGTTTTCTCCCGCCCCGCTCCAAGCGAAGCACGATGGAACAAGCGCCTTCCCAGCGCGGAAGCATATCCGTCCGATCTCCGTTGCGACGCAGTTCCGGGCCTTCTGCGTTCCCGGCGAGTGCCACTCGATACACCGACGTTGCAGGTGCGCAGCGGTGCGGTTATGCAGTTTGGAAGCGAAACCCACCCTGAGGACCGGGCAACGCACGCCGCAAAAATGGCACCCGGTACCGCATCACAACCTCACGATTGTATCTCCGCGTACCCTCTCTCCAAAGGAGCACTGCATACTTTAGATGTGATAGAGCAGGAGAAAAAGAAAGAAAAACACCAACGCGACACCGGTGGAAAGTGTGATGTTCGCCAGCAGCTGCATGATCGCGTTTCGCGCGACGATAACATCGTAGCGCGCCGCAATGCCTCCGGTGAATACTGCTATGGATGCATATCCGAGAACGGCCGCGAGCAAGGGATTTCGTCCGGCCAGCAACACCGCCACCGGGAGCACAAAAAAAGTGCCCGCACCTGTCCAGGCAGCGGCCAGAAACAAGCGTCGGCCGGGCTGTTCGCTGGTAGTGTTCTCTGAATCGCTCATAGTATTTCCGGAGCTGTACCCCGTTCGAGCGGTGCCTCCCGCATCTGCAGTTTGTCCAACTCCCGATAATTCAACTCCGAGCCCATCATGCTATGTGGAATCAAATACACCGCGAGAGTGATGATCGAAGCCGCCAGCACCAGCCAGCGCTGCATCGCTGGTTTTATTCCCGCCAGAATGACAACAGTTAATGCCACAATCCACGCGATGAAAGCCAAAAGTGTTTTGTTGTCCGTGAGGTCAGTTCCGAAGGGGAAACCGGTCCAGAACGCACCGAACGCAAACTTCTGCACGATGGGTCCGAGTATCATCCCGCCCACCGTGATCAGTATGGTGGTCCAAAGGACAAGCTTCCTGAGCTGCGCTTCCCGTCGGAGCGCTTCCAATCCCGCACGCATGGAAAACAGCATCGCAAGAAACATCACAATCACATGGGGAAACAAATACCCATTCGGTACATGCCCCTTGAAGCGTGTGACAATACTCTCCGTCTCCGGTATTCGGAGAAAGCTCTGCCCTGCGTGCAATTCCACCGCGTACTCCAGTTTCCCAGCGGGCGGCTGATGCGGAAGCATGGCGTAAAGCGTATCCCCCTTTCGAACCATACGTACTCGCGTCCACTCGTCATCGGTTTTGTAACGCTTATAGAAAAGCGACCCCTCCGTCGTGGCATGCCGAACGAACACGCGGACCGGTTGATCTCCCGCACCTCCGTGGGATCGGTCCAGCTTCCAGCGCACCTCGCCGCCTCCCAGCGTCGCGCTGCCGCGCACGGGGTGCGTCGGACCTGTCATGCGCTGGTACACAGCCGAAGAAAATGTGAATATGACGGCGAGAATCCAGAAAAGAAGCGAGCGTTTCATAATTACCTGTAGTGAAGGTACGTACCTCAATATCGGCAAGCCGCGTGTCTCCGGCAATTCCTTCGCCGTTGACGTGCCCGAGCATCCATTCCCGGTACACCGACTCCTGGCGGGTCGGGTTGACCGAAGAAAAAGCAGCGGCGCGACGGCGGCATATTCCGACAGCCCATTGTACCATGCACCCTCCGCATATGCGCTTTCTGGATGGTGCAGGCATGGACGCGTGTATGCGTCGGGCGTTACTTTCCCGACCTGAAAAAGTATGGTATTTTATCTTGAGGACCTCACCGGCCACGTCAGATAGAATACCAGGCGCAACAGGAATGACACTACCTCCCACGTACACGCAACACCACAGAGGAAACCGCCCACGATGCTACGTACACATTCACTCCTTCCTATTATCACTGTGCTCTGTGCCGGTCTGCTGCTTTCCTGCGCAAAGGACGACAGAGGCGAAATGACGCGCAGCAAAACCTTCATCGGACCGAACGCGGTCACGGAAGTAATTGACACCTTGATCGCCCTGCATGGCGAAGACCAGCGAGGACGCATCGAGCTGGGGATTCGTCAAGTCGCAGATCGCTGGCAGGAAGCGGATGGCAGCGAGGCAGAATTTCAGAACTTCTGCCGGGAACATTTTATCTCGGACGAAGTGGTCCTCGATCAAACGTTCGCGCGCTTCGAACGAAATCTGATGCTCATCGGTGGATATTACACCGAACTGCGCCGCGATCTCAACATCCCGTTGCAGCTGGACACCGGCCCGACACTTCCCGTGGATTTGCGCTTCGGTGAGTTTTCACCGGGGGTGCATCTGCTCGATGACATGTTCACCACCAAACTCGCGTTCGCCGCGTTGCTGAACTTCCCTTTGACGACACTGGATCAACGACTGCGTGACGGTGCCTCGTGGAATCGCAGGCAGTGGGCCGAGGCACGACTCGCACAGCGTTTCGACGTCCGCATCCCCGCTTCCGCGCAGCAGGTTGCCATCTCGGCGTACACCGCGGCGGATAATTACATCAGTAATTACAACGTGTATATGCATCACGTGCTGAATGCGAAAGGTGAACGGCTCTTCCCGAAAGACCTCGTTCTCATTTCTCACTGGGGGCTTCGAGACGAGCTCAAAGCACAGTATGCCGCACCCGACGGGCTGGTGCGACAACAGCTCATCATGCGCATCATGGAACGCATCATCACGCAGGAAATTCCGACTTCCGTGATCAATACGTCCGCATACGACTGGTTTGTTGAGGACAACACCATCAGACCCTCAGGCGCACCTGAGACAAAACCGACCGCGGGTGAGCGCGAACCCGATACGCGGTATGCGATGTGGTTGAAAACCTTCAAAGGTGAGCAGGCAATCGATGCATGGACGCCCTCGGCTCCGACGCATATCGCACGGCGTTTCGATATCGACAGAGAGATTCCCGAGGACGCTGTCGAGCAACTCCTGATTTCTGTTCTCTCCGACCCCGTTATCGCCGATGTGGCCCGACTGATCACGGACCGACTCGGCAGACCGCTGGAGCCCTTTGATATCTGGTACCCCGGATTCAAGGCCAAACCGCCGCTCAGCGAAGCGGAGCTCGATCAGGTTGTCGCGTCCCGTTACCCCGATGCCGCATCCTTCGAACGCGACATACCCAACATCCTCCGCAAACTCGGCTTCGATCCCGCCATGGCGCGTTTTGTGGCGGATCGCATCGCTGTTGATGCTTCCCGCGGCGCCGGACACGCCATGCCTCCCGGACGCCTGACCGACAAGGCCCGACTGCGCACCCGCATTGCGACGAATGGGATGAATTACAAAGGCTACAACATCGCCATACATGAACTCGGGCACAATGTCGAGCAGGTACTTTCTTTCCAGAACATCGACCATACACTGCTCAGAGGCGTACCCAACACTGCGTTCACCGAGGGCTTCGCCTTTGTTTTTCAATCCCGTGATCTGGAGTTACTCGGTATGCGGGTGAACGATCCTCTCGCCACAGCGCTCGGCTCGCTGGATGTTCTTTGGTCTACATTCGAGATCTCCGGTGTGGCGCTGGTCGATATGCGGGCATGGCGTTGGTTGTATGAACATCCGGACGCTTCCGCCGCTGATTTTCGCGATGCGGTGAAGCGCATCGCAACCGAAGTGTGGAATCAGTATTTTGCACCTGTTCTCGGACACAAAGATACGCCGTTGCTTGCCATTTATTCCCACATGGTGGACGCAGGCTTATACACACCGGATTATCCCCTTGGCCACATTATCGCTTTTCAGATCGAACAGTACCTTGTGGGCAAGGATCTCGCGAAAGAGATGCAGCGCATGTGCGCTGTCGGCAACGTATCCCCCGATTTATGGATGAAGACCGCAGTCGGCGCCCCGATTTCGACAAGTCCATTGCTCGACGCGGCACGCAAAGCACTGGCACGGGTGAAGCAATCCTCCGCATCAAAGAACTAGCGCAACGTGGTACAATATCTTCATGCCTGACGGGCTTCAACGGCGGACTGATCGTCCGCCGTTGTTTTTTTGGTCAGCGCAGTCGTCTCTAATGCACTGCCCGGGATTGTTTTACCCTGCTTGCAGTGTTGTACTGGAACGAGTCTGGTTCAGTACACATCATGGATACCTCGAAGCACATAGACATTGTGATCCTCGGAGCGGGATATGGCGGGATGAGCTGCATTTCCCGCCTGGCACGACTCTTTCGCAAGGACGCGAACGTTCGCCTGCATCTTGTCGACCGCCACACCTACCATCTGCTGGAGACCCGTTTGCATGAGCGGGCGGTCCGGAAACAGGAGATCACCGTACCACTGGCACGGTTTCTCGCACGTCGGCCGAATGTGACGTTCCATCTGGGCGAAGTGACACGAATCGATCTCGAGGCACGGGCCGTGGAGTTGGACTACGGGATGTCCGACACGACGCAGCCGGAAGCTCGGCGCATTCGCTACGATTATCTTGTCATCGCGCTCGGCAGTAAAACAAATTTTTACCAGATCCCCGGCCTGCAGCAACACGCCTTTCAGCTGAAAGAGCTCGAGGATTCCGAGCGTATTCGTGAGCACACCGAACGCATGTTCGCGATGGCGGCGACGGAGACGAACCTGAACAGACGCAAGGCACTGTTACGATTCGTTATCGGAGGCGGCGGATTGACAGGAGTTGAACTCGCGACGGAAATGGCGGAGCGCTTCGACGCGCTGTGCGTGCAGTATCATGTTGACCCGTCCGAACCGGAAATGGTCCTGATCGAACTTTCCGATCGCATCCTGCCGTCGCTCGACGGGAGGCAAATTCTCCGCTCCGTCGAGGCGATGCAGGCGATGGGCATTCGTATTATCACAGAGACGCGCGTCATGGGAATGGAACAACGCGACGGAACTATGTATGTGCTCCGAGATCCGGGGACTCCCATAGCAACGCAGACGATGATATGGACCGGCGGGATACGCATCTCAGACCTGATTCGACGCAGCGGTGCGGAAACCGGACCGCAAGGTCGCGTGATCGTGGACGAATATCTGCGGGTGAAGGATAGACCGGAGGTGTTCGCCATCGGTGACAACGCTCTCGCAAAAAATCCGCGTACCGGGGAATCTGTGCCGACGGCCGCACAGTTCGCCCTTCAGCAGGGGTATCTGACTGCGAACAATGTCAGGAATTCCGTACGGAATGCATCGCTCGTCCCCTATAAACCAAAGGTGCTCGGAGAAGTTGTCTCGCTCGGCAAGCATCTCGCTATCGGCTGGGCCTCTCTGCCGTTTATCCCCCGGCTCCGTTTCATTGGATTCCTCGGGAGTCTGCTCAAACGGGCCATAGCCGAAAAACATGTATTGCTGCTGTGGAAAGAACGACAGAATTGGACCGGTCACTGGTAGTTTTGCTCAGCCGTGAAGCAAACGAAAAGCGGTCTCTCGAGACCGCTTTTCTGCAGTGATTGGACGACATCTGGGGGCAGTTGTTGCCCGGGAAGGATTATTTTACCATCGTGGCCGTCAGCACACCATTGTCGCTTTCCAATTTGAGCAAATACACGCCTGGTGCGTAGTCATTTGCGGTAAATGGCACGAGATGATGACCAGCGGAGAGACGCATCTCCTGAAAATGAACACCTACCTGCTTGCCATACACATCCATGACACGCAGCTTCACCGTTTGATCCGACGGCAGGGTGAAGGAGAGCAGTTTGCCGGGAGCATTGACAGCCGGGAGAACGCTGAACTCTGCAGAGTAGCTTTCGGGAAGCACCACCATGCTCCCACTATAGGTGGCGCTGCTGTTGGTGGATATTTGCTTGATGCGGTAATACGTCGCCGCATCGAAAGACGAGCGGTCGGTAAATTCGTACGTACCTTGTGCGCCTATTCCATGTGACGGAACAAATCCCACCGTCGTCCACGCGGCATTTTTCCCGGACCTACGCTCGATTTCGAAGCCATGATTGCCCTGTTCCTGGCGTGTGTCCCACGTCAATTTCACCAGGTCGACGAAGCGCACAGCGAGAAGTGTACCGATTTCGACGGACAATTTCTGCGCGGAGAGGTCAAGGCTGCTCTCTGTCTTCGCGGCCTTCGGTGCCTGTCGCCTTTGTGGCGTCGGTCCGGCAATCAGCGATGAGGAAGAGAGGAGAAGGAGCGTTGCGAGGGTAAGGAAACGAAGCATTTTTCGTACTGTATTTGTGTTCAACATGCTTCGTTATGAACATATATCACGCCAAACTATAACACGTTGGAAATAAATACTTTACGAACATCATCCGTCAGCACTGTACGGATTACGGACTCCACGATTCCCAATACGGGGCATTTTTTTCGGGAAATTGGCCAATGCTCACCCGGGCGTCGATCTGTCCACGGATGACGCAGATTGATCGCGAATTTGCTATGGGCAGGAATCTTCCCGACCCTCGTGACGAAAAAGTATCGAGATCCGACTGAGTAACGTAAAGACGTTTATTTCTGCTGTGCGGAGTAATCCGTGCGCTTGTCTCTACGTATACAGATCCGGGAACAGCATGCGCTCCACCGCTTCGATCACCGTATGGATGATTTTGATATGCAACTCCTGAATACGGTCGCTTGTAGCTCCGGGGACAAGGATGGGGATATCGCAAAGCGGAAGCAGCGCACCGCCGTCCCTGCCAAGCAATCCGACGGTGGTCACTCCACGGCTCCGCGCCTCCTCGGCCGCGCGCAGAAGATTCGGGGAATTACCGCTGGTGCTTAACAACAGCAACAGATCACCTTCGCGACCGAGCGCCAGAACCTGGCGGGCGAACACCTCCGAAAAACCATAGTCGTTCGCCACGCAGCTCATGTGTCCGGGATCGCTGAAGGCAATCGCCGGCATGGGGGGACGCTCCTTCCGATACCGTCCGCTCCATTCCTCCGCGAAATGCATGGCATCGCTCATCGAGCCGCCGTTGCCGCAGGCCATCGCTTTGCAGCCGCTCTGAAATGTCGCCGCCAGTTTGCTCGCGAAAAGACGAACTCTCGGGAAATGGACGTCATCCGCAATGAACGAGGTCAAACAATCCTGTGCTTCCGAAAATGATGCTTCTATCGGGTCCATTTCTGTGTTCCTTCAGTGCAGAACCGTAAGCTCCAGCTGCGCCAGACGCGTCGCCGAGTCGGCTTCCACGTCCGCGTGCAAAGAGTTTCCTTGCGCGTCCATCGTGACGATGGCGGCGAAATTCTCGACGTCGAATTCCCACAACGCTTCGGGTACGCCGAATTCCTCAAGAAAATGTACGCCGGGTACGCGCTTGACCGTTTCGGCATAGTACTGTGCTGCCCCACCTATAGCATTCAAATACACCGCGCCATGCTCTTTCATGGCCTGAAGGGTCTTGGCCCCCATGCCGCCCTTTCCGATGACGACACGCAAGCCGAATTTTCTGATGATCTCGGCCTGATACGGTTCCTCCCGTATGCTCGTCGTCGGCCCCGCCGCCATGACATGCCATACGCCATCTGCGTCCTGAAGCATGACCGGTCCGCAGTGATAGATGACACCCCCGCGCATGTCCACCGGTGCATCATGGTCCATCAGATAGCCGTGCAGCGCGTCACGGCCGGTGTACATGCGCCCGGATACCAACACAATGTCACCCACCTTCAGTGAGCGAATGGTTTCCTCGGAAATCGGTGCCTGCAGGACGACCTCTTTCCCCGTCAGCGGCAGCCCCTCGGAAACGGCCATCCGCTTTGGATCGGCTTCGCGATACATCCACTCGGTAATCTCTCCCGTCGCGGGATCGATACGGACGCCGAGACGGCGGAAAGCCCAGCAATCATAGGCAACCGAAATAAAGAAGCTCGCGGGGAGTCGGTGATAGCTTCCGACTTTACAGCCGATCAATGTGCTGTTGCCTCCGAAGCCCATGGGACCGATGTTCAGGGTATTCGCGTGATCCATGATGTATGTCTCCAGCTCGGCAAGCACCGGATCGGGATTGGTATCATCGAGCTCGCGGAACAACTGCTCCTTGGCATACGCGTATCCGGAGGCCCTGTCCGATCCGATGGCGACACCGATGGCGCCGACGGAGCACCCCTGCCCTTGTGCCTGCCACACCGCGTGCAGAATACACTTTCGAACTCCTTCAAGGTCCCTCCCCGCCTTCCCCAGGTGCTCAAGCACCGTTGGCAGAGAGTACTGTATGTTTTTATTCTCACAACCGCCGCCCTTGAGAATGAGCCGTACTTCGATGTCGTCCCGCTCCCATTGCTCCCAGTAGAACACCGGCGCACCGTGCCCGATATTGTTGCCGCTGTTCTTGCCCGTAACGGAATCAACCGTATTCGGACGCAGCTTGCCGAGTCGTGTGGCCTCCTCGACCGCCCAGAGCACCGCCTTTTTCATGTCGATCTGGTTGACCCCGACAGGCGTCTTGATCTTGAAAGTCGGCATGCCGGTGTCCTGACAAATCGCACCTTCCTGTTCGCACGCCATGTCAATATTGCGCGCAATGGTCGCGAGCGCCATCGCGGCGCGACTACCCGGCTCCTCCTTGTCCAGAATGCGATCCATCGCAGACCGCACGTCGCGCGGCAGATTCGTGGACGTCTGGATGATCAGTTTCAGCATGCTTTGACGGAAATGCTCCATACTCGGCCTCGATATTCGATGTGCGGATTCAGTTCAATGCCTGAATGATACGATGAAAGCAAAACGAAATCAACCGCCTGCGCGAGAATCAGGGCCGGACAGCGTCACAGGATTCTGTCGAACTTTTATTATATAAATATCTTAAAATACGCTTGACATTTTCCCGCTTTACCGATAAGTTGTTGTTAGGACAGAACAGATGGAAGTCATGCAGGATGCCGCGGTACGTCATAGAGCTGAAACACTTTCCGACCTCATGCTCAAGTTGATGTGGACCTGTCAACGGAAACAGGAAGGCATCGCCGGTGACGCCGATTTATCCCTGTCCGAATTCAAATGCCTCAGGGCCTTCCGCCACGATACGGAACTCTCGGTGGGGGAGATTGCGACACGGATGAGCCTTACCAGCAGCCGTTTGACACGTATCATCGACGGCCTGGTCAGGAAGCGCTACGTCACCCGGCACATCGACCCTTCCGACCGCCGCATCATCAATGTCCGTCTGACGAAACAGGGAGAAGCGATCGGACGCAAGGTGAGCGCCGAATGTATCGACGTCTACGAATCGGCACTGACCTGTCTCTCTGAAGAGAAACATGCGACAATAATCGGCAGCCTCCTCGATCTCTCGGACGCGCTTGATCGCGGCAACCACTGTGACATTCAGCAGGCCTGATTCCCGTCAAGCGCAATAATTGTTGATGTAATCTTTCCGCCTGACGACGCGTCACAGCAGATGCACCCGCGGTCATCCCCGCCTCTTCCTCTCCCCAATCCCGAACAGATACACGACAGCGGAAAAGACCAGTCCGATATACATCGGTTCGACATCGAACGGATACCTTCCGTCTGACGTTGCCACTCCTGTCTGTGCAACGAGAAACCAGCCCAGGGAGAGGATGAATCCTCCGGCCATGGCAACAAAGGTGAGCGCCGGACGAATGAGAAGCCGCGGATAATACGCCGCCGTCAACGGGAGCAGCAAGGCGGGAATGAACAGCGTTCCGATGACGTACCACAGTTCGATGACCGAAGGAAATACCAGCGCACCGGCACCCGAAAGGAAAGCGGTCAACAGCACCCCAATGCGGACGTAGCGTCGGAGGGAAACCTCGTCCTCCTTGCCCGTGCATTTGGCAACGATATCACGACCCGCCGTGAGCCCGGAGATGAACATGAGTCCGTCGTTGGTGGACATGACGGTCGCAAGTAAACCCAAAAAGAAGAGTCCCTTCGCAACGGACGGCAGAACCATGTCGGCCAGCAACGGGTAGGCCATCGCCGCGTTTCCAAGCTCCGGAAGCAAGGCCCGCGCATACATCCCTGAAAATGTGGTGATCCCATCGAGAACGAACCAGAATCCCACGGACAGAATGATGCCGCTCCGGGCTGTGCCCGGACTGCGCGCACTGATGGTGAACTGATGGAATTGCGGAGAGACCAACGTCCATAGCGCGATGAAAAACCAGACGGCGATGTACTGCACGCTGTGTCCGCCCGTCGCCGTCAGATGACCGGGAGGTAATTCACGCGCAAGAAAATCCAGAAATCCGTGCTCCGGTATCAGATGGGCAAGAAGCATGAAAAAGCCGAGGAACATCAAAAGGAATTGCAGCTTGTCGATGCGCACGACCGCTCTGAACCCTCCGATGAATACGTACACGACGCTGACGATCAGCCCGGCGATAAGTGAAAGCACAAGCGGCCAACCCGTCACGACCTGAATGAGAACCGCGAGCATCAACGTATACGGTGCCGGTGAGCTATTGAGGAACACCAGAACCGATCCAAGAATACCGCTGTTCCTTCCATACCGATGATAGAACATGTCCGGTATCGTGCTCATCCCCGACTCCCGGACTTTGCGGGCGAAAGCGAAAGCAAAAATCAATGCAAAAACATAGTACGGTGCGCCAAAGACCAGCCAGTTGGACAGGCCATAGGTATAGGAAAACTCTCCGACGCCCAGTATCCCCCATACCCAGGTTGTCACGAGAGCAGCGACGAAACCCGGAAGCGTCAGCATGCGGCCGCCGAGAATGTAATCCGCTTCCCGTTCCTCCTTCTTCCAACGACCGCGTATGCCGAGATAGAGTAACAGCACGAAATAGCAGGCGACAAGCGTCCAGTCCGCCGCAGTGAAGTGTAGGAGTGTTCTATCGAGTGTTGCGTCAGGCATGTGATGGTGAGTGTAAGAAAAAGGGATGCGCAATCGGCATCCCTTCACGCTCAATGCTCCAGTGTGTCAGCGGGCGATGACTTTGCTCAGTTTCCCACGAACCGGATGACGGTCCCGGTACAATCGCTCGGATATTTCCTTACTGTGGACGTCTATATCAACCGTGAGATGAACGAGCACTTTCATGCACGCATCGCACACACGCATTTTCTTCTCGCCATCCATGTCCAGGGGTTTCTTGAAGTACAGGCTGTCCGGTGGAATGCTATGACCGAATTCGCAGGTATGCTCCTTCGATGATATGCCGGTGTGCCATTCATACTTTTGAGAGGAGAGCGCGTTGAAGCGTTTGAGGGAACGGAGAAACTCTTTTTCACTTTGATACAATGGCATGCTGGTCTCCGCGAAATTCCTGTAAGTGATTCCCGCACTCCGCCCCGGGATCCCTCCCCGATGAGAATGCGGATGGTCACACTAATCTAACAATTTCGGCGTGAAAAGCGAGTATCACCCTCTCACCTGCAAGCAACACGAAAATATTCGGAGCTCTCCGTGTTGCTGCTCAGCAAGGTGCAGCATGATTTGTCCGCTGGCATGAATCTCCCCGAAGAATCGGACGGCTTCGGCTTGCGCATGCGCGACAACCCGTTCGCAGGCTGATGTGAAGAGTGCTTGGCGCCTACACCCGATTTTCACATTTTGTTGCATGATCAGAAAGAAACTCGCAACCATCGCATCCATCGCCCTCATCCCTCCCGTGATCGCGAGCGTGGTCATCACCATCCTCGTCCTGATGCGAGAACACGGTAGCACCTTCCATCAGCTGATCGTGTGGATCACTGCCGTGCTCACCACAGGTGGATTGCAAATCGCCTACGTATTGTATTTGAAACATTTGGATCAGGTGAGCGCTTGGGACGTGCCGGAGAAGGAGCATCGCTCTCAGCCCTATCTCATCAGCGCCGCTATCAGCGCGGCGGGTTTGCTCGTCCTCCTCTTCCTGAATGCGTCGGTCTTTCTCTGGGGTTTGCTCTGGTGCTATACCTTCAACACGATCATTCTGTACGCCATCAACAGACATTGGAAAATTTCGGCCCACATGATGGGTTTCACGGGGCCTCTCGTCTTTCTCTGGCCGGCTCTCGGCATTTGGCTGCTGGCGGCGGTCCCGCTCGCGGCGCTCCTCGCCTGGGCTCGCATCGAAACACGGGCACATTCCTTCGGCCAGGTCATCGCCGGCGCTGCCGCCGGCGTTGTGCTCACCCTCGCTCAGATCTGGATACTTCTCTCCATCGTTCTCCCCGCCTTCCGCTGACCGCGGCCACAACCGCGTCGCCGTGATTCTGTTCTCTCCACCGATGAACGCGTCTGCGCTCGTCCAAACCGAAGGCCCGCCGCAGGCCACACCCGCCCACAGCGCCGCAGTTCCATCCCTGTCCGCGCGAGAAGTCCGCCGGGAAACGGAACGGCAAATAAATATTCTGTTAAAAAAACTAATTGGTGTTGCTTTCCGCTGAAGGATTCCCTATATTGCGGATGTCATATATCCGTTTTTCAGCAGCACATCTCTTCGCTCAACCACGCGTATGCGTGGCGTCCGCTTTGTGGCATCGCGGACGAAGGAGCTTTTAACCGATATACACATCGGGTGGACCTCTATTTGCCGAATTCACCCTTCCATTCCCGGTCACGCGATGTGTGTGTGCGGGAATCTTCCTTCATCTCAATCTCAGAGGAGATCCATGAAACGTTTACTCTATATCGCCCTGGTCGCGCTCGTGTTCACCGCGTGCAGCGACGACAATTCCAACGGCCCGGTGTCTTCCGGTACGACAGGCAGCACGCTCGGAAAATCCGGAGCCGCCATGCATCACCTCATCGCGTACAAAGGCAGCGCGAGCGCGATGACCTCCGCCGTACAGGCGGCTGGAGGGACGGTGCGCAAGAATTTTTCCGCCCTGAAAATCGCAGTGGTCGAAGGTCTGAGCGAGGCGCAAGCTGCAACGCTCCGTGCCAATTCGACAATCGGCACCGTCGTTCGGGATCAGTATATCACATGGGTTCCGTCGTACGCAGCGAGCCGCACCACACCGCAGTCGGGTGCGCTCATCCAAAACCTGCTACCCAACGGCAATCCGGAGAACGCCTTCTTCTACAATGCGTACCAGTGGAATCTCCGCGCCATCGAGGCGAACAATGCCTGGCCGACCACCACCGGCAATTCGGAAGTACGCGTGGGAATTCTCGACACCGGCATCAGTCCGGATCATCAGGATCTTGCGGGCAAGTATGACCTCACCCGAAGCATCAATCTCAGCTGGAGCAACTCCGCGGATCCGACCGACTACCAGGATCGTCATTTCCACGGCACGCATGTTTCCGGAACGATCGCATCGAACAATATCGGGACTGCAGGCGTCGCACCGGATGTCACTCTCGTCGGCGTGAAAGTTCTCGGAGACGACGGGTCCGCGGATTTCGAGGACGTCATCAACGCCATCCTCTACGCCGCCGATCCCAATGGCGGCGATTGCGACATCATTAACATGAGCCTCGGTGGTTACGGACCGCGCGCACTCATTGGAGGCGAGCTCCTGAGTCTGCTGACAGAGGCGGTGAATTACGCCCGCTCGCAGGGCACGCTCGTAGTGTGCTCCGCCGGCAACAGCGCGATGGATCTGGATCATAATGGGAACATTGTTGTATTGCCGGTTGAGGCCGGTACGAGCATGGGTGTCAGCGCCACCGGCCCGACCCAGGGTCAGAATCCCGACGGCTTCGCCTGTTACTCGAATTACGGCCGCAGCACCATCGCCGTGGCAGCTCCGGGCGGCAATTTCGACTGTGCCACCGGAAATGCCGTTGTTCAGGACCTTGTGATGGCGCCCTTCGCACCCTATGTGGCAAACCAGCTCGGCCTGCCGAATCCCACCACCTGGTATGTGTTCGCGGCCGGGACCTCCATGGCGGCACCGCATGTTTCCGGTGTCGCCGCGCTCATCAAGTCGCGGAATCCCAATGCCAACGCGGGACAGATGCAAACCAAACTGCAGAACACCGCAGATGATCTCGGTTCTCCCGGCGTCGATCCCTACTACGGCAAAGGCCGCATCAACGCGCGTCGCGCGGTGCAATAAACTACTCTCTCTCCCGCTCTACGGGGCTGCGCCAACCGGTGCAGCCCCGTTTTGCGTTGCGTGACTCTCGGTACACCCCTTCCTCCTCTGCACCGGGTCAGTGATGCGGCCTGCAACCATGAGCGGTTTTTCCGTCATATCCACGCCGAAAAGACTTGCACGTGATCCGATAATCCGCTACTATTCGGTGTTTCAGACGCACAGCCCGGATTTTCTGATGAAATCATTTCTTCTGCGTTTTTCGGTCATGATTCTGCTCGTTCTGCCGAATGTGCCCGGCAATAGTCATGCACAGTTACGAACCGTCATCGATTCCGTGAATGTCACTGGTTTTCCTGAGGTGGTTCTGCAATTACGTGTCATGCAGGGAGACAACAGCGTCATGGGCCTGCGCTTGCAGGACTTCACCCTCCTTGAAAACGGGCTGGTGCTGCCCATCACCGGCGGCTACTGCGAAGATACCGTAACCCGCGGTCCCGTGTCGGTTCTCCTCGTCATAGACGCCAGCGGGAGCATGGGCGGCTGGCCACTGGGTACCATGGCCATCAACGATGCCAAGCGGGCTGCGAAAAATTTCATCGATCGCCTCTCCACAGAGGACGAAGCCGCTCTGATGGTATTCAACAGCGAGATATACTATACACAAAGCTGGACCACAAATTGGCCGCTCCTCAAATCGCGCATTGATAATATCGATCCCTGGGGTTCAACGCGCCTATGGGACGCCGTTCTCGCCGGTGTCAATGTCACCCGCTCCCGCAGCAAGAAGAAGGTGATGATTGTGCTTACCGACGGCGAGGACACGGGATCGACAACGCCCTTCAGTACTGCCCGCGACGCCGCGGTTGCTGACGACGTTATGGTCTATACCATCGGGCTCGGCAATAATATCGAAGAGAATCGTCTTCGTCAGCTTGCACAGGATACCGGCGGAAAATTCTTCAAGGCACCGCAGGCGTCCGATCTCGATCAGATTTACGCGGAAATCAATCTCTCTCTCATCAGCACTGGCATCTGCGAGCTCCGCTATTTCTCGCCCATTGATTGCTGGAACGGCGACGAGGTAACGGTGGATGTGCGCGCCAACACCACGCAGGGTGTGGCCGCCGGCACGGCACGTTACACTCTGCCGTACGACACGTCCACATTCTCCTACGTCACCCTCTCGATGGAGCGCGAGTACGCCGTGCAAAGCGGCAAACGCCTTACCGTACCTCTCGAGCTGTCTCGCGTCTCGGCCAATCGCGCCCCGTCCGTTTTCGATTTCAGTGTAAACTTCGACGGCAATCTGCTGACCTTCGTAGACGCGCGACCCACGGGCCTCAGCACCGGCTATATCGTGACAACCACTCCTACGCAGCGCGGCGTTGACGTCAAACTGCAAGGGGCCACACCGCTCACAGAAGCCGGGACACTGCTCGAGCTCACGTTTGAAGCCCGGCCGACGTTCTACAGCGGCAAAACGGAGATCTCCGTATCGCCGCCGGCCGTGCAACAGTTCTGCACCGAGGCATCCTCGTTCAACGGATTGATAACCGTGAGCGGCACATGCGAGCATGCTCTCGGCGCGCCGGCTCCAACAACTCCGCAAGTGCGGCTCATTGCCGTATCACCCAATCCGTTCAATCCGGAAGCGCGCATCCGCTACACCGTCTCGGAGTATGCGGACATCACACTCGAACTCCACGACGTGCTCGGTCGCCGGTTGCGGACTCTCTATAACGGTCCCGTCAATGCCGGCGAGCATCAGTATATCTTGGACGCAACGGATTTCAGCGGAGGCGTTTACATGATCGCCATATCCGCCGGGAGCAGCCGGGATTATCGCCGTGTCATGCTGGTCAAATAGCATTACGCCACTTTTCGCAGCCCTTCCGCAGTGAAGGTGGCGGTGATTAACGCACAAGGGCAAAGATTTCCGATCTTTGCCCTTTTCATTTGATCACAAGAAGCACGCATAAAAAAAGGCCAAGCTACCCCCCGTCACATGATCCGATACCGGCCGTTGCTTCCTTCCGGACCTGGCGGGGTTGGGTACGACATCATTGCGGAGGACTTGGCCTACACTCTGCGCATCGCAAGCGATGCAGACAGATAATGTATCGAAAATTCAGGCATCGAACAAATGGATTTGCGACTTATGAGTGCTGGTAAAGGGTGAAGGGTAAAGGGTAAAGGGTGAAGGGTGAAGGGTGAAGGGTGAAGGGTAAAGGGTGAAGGGTGAAGGGTGAAGGGTAAAGGGTAAAGGGTGAAGGGTGAAGGGTGAAGGGCGTGTACGGCTGAGGTGGACCGTTTGACGATTTGAAGAGCCGTTGCATTGTGCAGAGATCGGGAGTGCGCAAGTTCTTGAGCGCACGATCAGCGGGTCGTCGGGGCGCACCGGTGACAAGCGAAGGCTGCTCGTTTCAGGAGTGATGACGCTGCGCGAAAATCCGCTTTTTTCCTCTTGTTTCGCCGCGGAGCTTCGATGTTCGGGACAAAGCATAAAGCGCCGCGCATGGTCGCGGTTGATGCAATGTACCCGCAATAACCGATTGTGTAACCTTTGATCTTTTGACGCTTCCCGATCACTCCTCGTCCCCTCTGTCGTAACCCAATGTCTCGGTCAATACATCGTAGATGACGGAAGGCGAAAAACCCCGGCGTTGGAGGAAACCGGCAAGGCGGCGCTTTGCGGTCGGGATATCCGGGGTACGATGCCGCGACAACCATTGCGCGGCAAGGTTATGAGCGATACCGGCGTCTTCGGGCTTCTCCTCCGCGAGCACTGCTTCCACGATGTCACGCGCAATTCCCTTGGCTGAGAGTTCCCGACGCAACAGGGAGGAGGACTTGGGTTTGAGGCGAAGTCTGTCGCGGACAAAGGCGCGGGCGTACTCTTCATCGTTCAGCAGATGCACTCTGCGGAAGGTGATTATCGTTTCTTCAATGACATCATCGGGAAGGTCTTTACGGGAGAGATAGCGGCGCAGCTCGTACTCCGAACGCATGCGCGTGGCGAGATGACGCTCGGCGAGACGCTTTGCCTGAACGCGAAGGTCGAATGCGTACAGTTGCGCGGACAGGGATTCGTCCATTTCTGTTCCGGGCCGCAGTCCGAAGTACACGGCGGTTTCCTCGTTCAATCCGAAGGAAAATTCCCCATCGATGAACACCGACACTCTGCCGCGCTGACGCTTTTGACGTTCGAGTCGTGTGATTGTTGCCATGTCATTCTGCTCAAACTGCGCCTGTCCGCCCATGTACGGCGGGAGCTGCCTGCGGGTAGTTCCCGTTACTGAATAACCGCGTTGTACCGTGTGCGCAGCGAGTCGGTGTACATCGAACCGAAGATTCCAACACCGTTGGTGATATTGGAAATGTCCGGACGGTCGAGCCGGTAGGAAGTCGGATCATCGAAACCGCGAACGAGCTGGAAATAGCTGTACAGGTACTGATCCAATGAATAAGCGGTGGCCACCACATCTTGTCCCGTTACGCCATCCTGCCCCTGTAACTGCCCCTGCGCGTACACGAGATTGGAAGTGGGAAATACGGTAAGAGTCTGACGCGAGGGACTCGCAAATTCATAGACGCCCGTCGCAACATTGAAGCGTTGGGGTACTTCACGCCGGACCTCCACCTCGGTCCCGCCTTCCACACGCTTGCCGACAACCCACATACGGAAAAGAAACGCCGTGGCGGGAGCAGCGACATTTGTCACGGATGTGAGCCGGACACCCAGATCCGAAGTCTGGAGCTGCAAATATGCGCGGCTCGGAACGGTGGTCTGCGCCGTGATGCGCTCGAAACCTGGCACGTCCACCCACAGCGTGTACGTCCGTCCCTCGGTCGGCACCAGCGTCCGGTTGATCCAGATGCGCTTCATGGATCCGTCCGGATTCGCCACGAGTGTATCGCGGAACAAATGGACGCCCTGCTCGTTGCGTATGCTCACTGTGGCGGTCTCGATGTCTTTTTTGCCGATGGGCTTGTCCGGACTCGTGAGTTCGGCGTCATAGGTGCTTTCCAGCCGCACGGTCTGATAGGGAGCGCTCTTATCGAGAATGCAGAACACCACCACACGATCTTCGTACGTCGTCTTCGGCGAAAATGTATTGTCGCAAGCCACAAGCGGCAGCAGAAACAGCGTCAACAACAGCAGGCGTGATGGGATCACTTCAACCTCGAAAGCAGATACAACGTAAGCCGGCAGGGCCGAAGGCACTGTCGGATGCAATCTGATAAAATACGCATCCCGGATTATTTCACGAAACGACTTAACGGAAATGTCGCCGAATCCGGCAGCGCGGCGCCAAACACGCCGAGCGCACCATCTATGAAGGCGATATCGGGTTTGTCGAGACGCATGGTAACGGGATCGTCGAATCCCCTGACGACCTTGTAATAAGAATACAGTTCATTGTTCATGGTATATCCCCGCGTGATGATCTGCTTGGTCACCACTTCCTCCGTTTCGTCGAAGAGCAGGTTGGCTATACGCCGGATAATACGGATGTCGAAAAAGACCTCGTCCTCCTTCGCGGGCGAGGGATATACCCATTGATCGCGGTCCGTCGCCATGTGCAGCGGGATTTCCGCGCGTCGTTCGTTGACGACACCGTTTTCGCGCACCGTGACGACAAGCCATGCGCGGAAATAGAATCCGCCCGGACGTACTTTGTAATTGCTGATGCCGCTGCTCAGCCGCATCCATCCCTCACCGGTATCGGCCTTGACTCCTTCGGCGGAAACGTACATACGCGAGGGTGTGGTGAGTGCATGCGTGACCCGGGGATATCCCGGAACGCTCACCTCAAGACGATGCTCCGTCTCGTTCTTCGGTTTCAATTCGCGTGAAATCCACGTGCGCACCAGGCTTCCGTCGGCGGCAGTGAGCACCGTATCGGTAAACCGATAGGGGTTACCTCCCTGACGTATGAACACGGCGGCCTCCCCGACCTCGACGGGTGTCAGCGGCCGGAGAGGGACACCGATATCGGCATCGTACGACCACGCAAGCCGTACGACCTGCATGTCCTGCGTCGGTTCGAGAACACAGAACACCACGAGCTTGCGCTCGAAGTCCGTCTTGGGTGAGAAGTCGTTGTCGCAGGCGATGACGAGCATACCGGCGGCAATGAGCAGCAGGGCGGATTTGCCCATTGTGGCTCCGTGCTATTTTTTCTTTGCCGCGGGTGCCGGCTCGTCTGCCGGAAGAGCCCCGTCGCCCTGGCTTGCGACCAGAGGAACGCCGATTCCCAACTCGCGCTTGACATGCGCTTCGAGGGTGCTGAGAACTTCCGGATTGTCCTTGAGAAATTTCTTGACGCCTTCGCGGCCCTGGCCCAGACGCTCCTCGCCGTAGGAGAACCATGAGCCGCTCTTCTGTACCACGCCGCATTCCACGCCCATGTCCAGCAGATCGCCGATCTTGGAGATGCCTTCATTGTACAGGATGTCGAACTCCGTTTCCCTGAACGGCGGGGCCATTTTGTTCTTCACGACCTTGATGCGGACGCGATTGCCGATGATGTTCGCGGCGTCTTTGATGACGTCTTTCCTGCGAATGTCGAGGCGGATCGAGGCATAGAATTTCAGGGCGTTGCCGCCGGTTGTCGTTTCGGGATTACCGAACATGATGCCGATTTTCGAGCGCAACTGATTGGTGAAGATCACCGTGGTCTTGCTTTTGCTGATGGCCGCGGTGAGCTTGCGCAAGGCCTGTGACATGAGGCGCGCGTGCGTCCCCATGGTGGGATCGCCCATCTCGCCTTCGATCTCCGCGCGCGGTACCAGCGCGGCCACGGAGTCAATGATAATGACGTCCACCGCGTTGCTCCGTACCAGAGTCTCGCAGATCTCGAGCGCCTGCTCGCCGTTCTCCGGCTGCGACACGAGGAGGTTGTTGACGTCCACACCGATTTTCCGGGCGTAGCCTACGTCCAGCGCATGTTCGGCGTCGATGAAGGCGGCGAGGCCGCCGGCTTTTTGCGCTTCGGACACGATGTGCAGACAGATCGTGGTCTTGCCCGACGATTCGGGACCGTAGATTTCCAGAATGCGCCCGCGCGGCACACCGCCGATACCGAGCGCGGCGTCGAGCGAAATGGAGCCGGTGGGTATGGTTTCGACAGGTGCGATCACGCCGTCTCCCATGCGCATGATCGAGCCCTTGCCGAAGGTTTTTTCGATCTGCTGCATGGCGAGATCGAGGGCTTTCAGTTTGCCATCCTTTTCTTCTGACATGATGATCTCCAGTGAAGTGAATGATTCCCCGCTGTCATTCTCCGGGTGTCAATATAATGGAAGCTCTCTCCCGGTGTATGGCACCTTTCGGAGTGAGCGTACTTTCCATAATGCGTATCGAAGTGCAGCGCACAGGTACAGCACGAAAGCTACATGCATGCAGCACATTTTCCAAATCCCCTCCGCGTCCGCGCTGTCTGACTCTGCCGATGGTAAAATGCGGGGTGAATTTCTTTCTTTCGCGATCGAGACCCGCCTGGGCGCAGACATTCTCCACGATATTCCGCAACGCGATGAAGCGTTCCGCGGCCGTCGAAAAGCCGAGCCACAGTACTCCCGGATCACGGAAATTCGGGAATGCTCCCACCGTATCAATGCGTCCAATTGCTTCCCCGGTCGCGCGACACGACGTCTCCAATGCCGCTGCAATGGCATCGAGCGCTTGGGGTTCCATATCGCCAAGGAATTTCAGCGTGATATGCACCTGCCCCGGCTTTTCCCATCTGACGCTGCGATCCCGGGCAGTGAGGCAGTGAATGTACATGGCGATATGCTCCAATGCCTCGGCATCGGGATACAGCGCGATGAAGGAACGAACGAGCGAGTGATTCATGGACAGCTCATGGGCCGTAACGTCCTTGTAAACTAGCACCGTGTGCGATCTCCGACAATGGTTACCCGGTCGAAAATTCTTGTACGCATGGGGAAATGACCGCTTCCGGCGGAATTCCGCATATTCTCGCTTTACGCGAGAATGCGGCAATTCTACTATATGTGAATTTTGTTCTGGTGACGTCGTGGTCCGGCTGAGAGCGTGGCATTCCGGCCACAGCCCTCCGCGTTCCGTAGACCACCGGCCAGACTCACTGCAGCCGGAAGTTCAGCCCCTCCTCGCCGGCGTCCACGATGATGGTGGCGCCTTTCGCATAGTGGCCGCGCACAATACCGGCGGATAGGGCATTCACAATTTCCCTCAGGATGAGACGCTTGAGCGGACGCGCTCCGAATACCGGATCGTACCCCTGCTCGGCCAGCCAGTTTTTCGCGGCGTCGGTGATACGCGCATCCATACCTTGCCGCTGTACGTTAAAGCGCACGAGACGCTCGAACTGTACTTCGACGATGCGATGCAGATCTCCGCGGGAGAGGGGTCGGAACACCAGCACTTCGTCCACGCGATTCAGAAATTCCGGACGCATGCGCTTCTGCAGAAGTTGCAGCACATCGCGCCGCACATCGTCGTAGGCGGCGTCCATGGTTTCGCCGGTCACCGCGCGGAAGCGGTCCATGATGAGGTCCGCTCCGAGATTGGACGTCATGATGATGATGGTGTTTTTAAAATTGACCACGTGGCCTTTGCTGTCCGTCAGGCGGCCATCATCCAGCACCTGCAGCAGAACATTGAACACCTCGGGATGCGCCTTTTCTATCTCATCCAGCAACACCACGCTGTAGGGACGCCTGCGCACGGCCTCGGTGAGCTGCCCGCCCTCATCGTAGCCCACATAGCCCGGGGGTGCACCGATGAGGCGACTGACGTTGAACTGTTCCATGTATTCGGACATGTCGAGACGAACTACGGCGTTCTCGTCGTCGAACAGGAATTCGGCCAGAGCGCGTGCAAGCTCGGTTTTTCCGACACCCGTCGGCCCCAGAAAAATGAACGATCCTATGGGACGGCGTTCGTCGCTCATCCCGGCACGTGACCGCAGTACCGCTTCCGACACCGCGGCCAGGGCTTCGTCCTGTCCGACAACGCGCTGCCGCAGGCGATCCGGCATGTTGAGGATTTTTTCGCGTTCGCTCTCGAGCATGCGTGCAACCGGTATGCCCGTCCATCGCGATACCACGTCGGCGATGTCCTCTTCGGACACAACCTGCTTGAGCAGGGAGGCTCCGGACTGCATCTGCTCCAGTTGCGTATCGAGTTCCTGTTGCCTGCGCTCGAGTTCAATAAGCTTTCCGTACTTCAGTTCCGCCGCGCGGGTATAATCACCTTCCCGCTCGGCCCGCTCCGCTTCGAAGCGCGTGAGTTCCACAGCTTCCTTGGTGCCCCGGATTTCCTGTATCAGCTCCTTTTCATGCTGCCAGCGCGTACTGAGTGCGGCATAGCGCTCCTTCAGGTCTGCCAGCTCCGCTGTGATGACGCCGAGACGGTCACGCGAGGCATCGTCGCTTTCCTTGCCGAGCGCCACCGACTCTATTTCGAGCTGTTTGATGCGGCGGTCGATTTCGTCCATTTCCTCCGGCATGGAGTCGATGATGGTACGGAGGCGCGCGGCGGATTCGTCGATGAGATCGATGGCCTTGTCGGGCAGGAAGCGGTCCGCGATGTAGCGCTGCGACAGCGTTGCGGCGGCGATGATGGCGCCGTCGGCGATGCGCACACCGTGATGCAGTTCGTACTTTTCCTTGAGTCCGCGGAGAATGGAGATGGTGTCCTCCACGGACGGTTCATCCACCAGCACCGGTTGAAAGCGTCGTTCGAGCGCTTTGTCCTTCTCGATGTATTTCCGGTATTCGTCAAGGGTAGTCGCGCCGATCATGCGCAGTTCGCCGCGGGCGAGCAAGGGCTTGAGCATGTTGCCGGCATCCACAGCGCCTTCGGCGGCTCCCGCGCCCACGATGGTGTGCAGTTCGTCCACAAAAAGAATGACGCGGCCGTCGGCCTCGGTGACTTCGCGCAGCACGGCTTTGAGGCGTTCCTCGAATTCTCCGCGGAATTTCGCGCCGGCGACAAGGGCTCCCAGATCGAGCTGATACACCGTTTTATGCTTCAGTCCCTCGGGCACATCTCCGGAGGCGATGCGCTGCGCGATGCCTTCCACGAGCGCGGTTTTGCCGACGCCCGGATCGCCCACCAACACAGGATTGTTTTTCGTTCTTCTTGAGAGTACCTGAATACTGCGCCGGATTTCCTCGTCGCGGCCGATCACCGGATCGAGTTTGCCGCGTCGGGCAAAATCCGTGAGATCGCGCCCGAAGCGCTTGAGCGCCTGATAGCTTTCTTCGGCATTCTGGTCCGTTACGCGTTGTGAACCTCGCACCTCCTTCAGTGCGCGGAGTACCGCGTCGCGCGTAACGCCCTCTTCCGCGAGCAAGCGCCCCGCATCGGTTCCGCGGTCTCCGGCGAGCGCGAGGAGAATATGCTCCGTGCTGATGTATTCATCGCGCAGGGATCGCATTTCATCCTCGGCCTTGCGAAACACTTTCTCCAACGCGGGGGAGAGATATACCTGTCCGCCGCCGCCGCTTCCGCTCACCGCGGGTTTGCGGGTCAGATCCCGTTCAACGCGCTCCCGCAAGCGTTCGACATTGCCTCCGATTTTTCGGACGAGTGCGGAGGGTACGCTGTCGTTATCCGCCAATAGTGCCGCGAGCACATGCTCGGGTTCGAGCTGCTGATGATTCGCGCGGGACGCCATACCCTGCGCGTCCGTGATTGCCTGTTGCGCCTTTACCGTGAATTGTTCGAGTCTCATGATCGTGTCCTGTATCTTCGTAGACTTTCTATTTTCGTTAATCGGGAATCGGGAATCGGGAATCGGGAATCGGGAATCGTTAATCGTTAATCGGGAATCGTTAATTGATAATCGGTCCGCCTGAGACAGAGTGAATCGAAGAGCATTCAACGTACACGTGTCGCGATTCACTCCTCACGTGCAAGCGCTTGCGCAGCGCGTCTTTCCTCATTCGGCGGCAATGCTTCCTCACGTTTTTCTTTCCGTCCTCATTATTCCTTTTTTTCTGTTTTTTCTGTGTTTTTCTGCGTTTTTTCTGTGGTTTTCTGTGTCTTCTGTGGTTTTCTGTGTCTTCTGTGGTTTTCTGTGTCTTCTGTGTTTCAGTGACGAAGGTGGAGACTCTCCGCGAGCTTCCGTACCAGTTGCTGTTGCTCTTCGTTCAGTGCCGCGGGGATGGAGAGCTGTGTTCTTATATACAGATCGCCGTTTCCGCCGGCTGAGGGATAGCCGAGTCCGCGAAGCCGTAACACCGCGCCCGGTTGCGTGCCCGGTTGAATGCGCACGTTTACTTTTTTTCCGCCCGGTGTACGCACGCGCAGTGTGGAGCCGAGCAGCGCCTGCGCGATGTTGAGCGTGACGTCCACATACGCGTCGTTGCCCTGGCGTTTGAAAAAAGCATCGGCTGTTGGCTGTGGTCCTTGCGCATCCGCGCGGAAATCCTTTTGTGTAAAGGGCCCGCTGCCGCCGCGAGGTGATTTCCGGCGCTCGCTGCCGCCGAAGAGATTCGCGAAGATATCGTTGAGACTGCCGCCGTCGAAGCCCCAGGTGAATTCGCGGGCGTTTTCCGTGCGGAAGCCCCCGAAGCGGCTGCTGAAATCTTCCCAGGACATCGAATCCCGCGCGCCGCCCGTGCCGTATTTGCGGAGCTCGTCATAACGCCGGCGTTTTTCGGTATCACCCAGAACCTCATACGCCTCGCTGATTTCCTTGAAGCGGCCTTCGGCGGAGGAGTCTCCTGGATTCCTGTCGGGATGCCACTTTTTCGCAAGATTGCGATAGGCCTGCTTGATCTCGTGTTCTTCGGCGGATTCCTTGACGCCGAGAATTTGATAATAATCCTTCTGTTTCATGGTGTCTTCTCCTTCCGGCGATACGGGCGCATGTGTTTCTTAGCTCAAAACTAGCACCGCCGGATGATTAATCAGAATACTTCAAATTCTGTACCATTATTGAAATCAGAAGGAACGTCGCCATTTTGGCAGGCCTATGCGCCAAATTGTCCTTGCTGCTGGACGTCGACAATTCTCAGCACGGTATTCGAGCCATAATGACATAAATACACGTCATAATGACGCATAATTTCAATTGGCACGGGAGTTGAGACGAAGAACGGTGTATGAATGAATCACAAAACAACTCTCAATAAGGAGGTAACAGCCATGACAATCACACGTTGGAATCCGATCAATGATCTGATGACCCTGCAGCGCGAGATGAATCGCGTGTTCAACGGCATCGCGCCCAAGACAGCCCGCGACGAGGATTACGAGTCCGCAGTGTGGAGTCCCATGGTGGACATCGTCGAGGACGCCGACAAGTACGTGCTGTCCTTCGACATCCCCGGTGTGTCGCGCGAGGACATCAAGATGAATTTCGCCGAGAACACGCTGAAGATTTCCGGCGAGCGCAAGAGTGTGGAGGAGAGCAAGGACGCTACCTGCCACCGTGTGGAGCGCGTGTTCGGCAAGTTCTACCGCTCCTTCAACTTCCCCACCATGGTGAGCGCCGATAAGATCTCCGCGAACTACAAGGATGGCGTGCTGCACGTCACCGTTCCCAAGGCCGAGGAAGTCAAGCCCAAAGAAATCCAGATATCGTAACTAACTCAACACCCAGCAGAACAGCCGCTCCCTTCCGGGGGCGGCTGTTGTATTTGCAGGAGAAGTGTCATGATCCCGTCGCTGTGAGCTGCGTGTGGACGCGTGGCTTACTTCCCATCCACGCTGCCGCTCATCAGTGCGGCGACCGGCTTGAGCGAGTCCACATTTTCGCAGATGATCTTGATGGTGGACATGATAGGCACGGACAGTATCATGCCCCAGATACCCCAGATCCAGCCCCAAAAAAGCAGCGCGACGAGCACGAGCAGCGGACTGAGATTGAGACTGTGCGCGAGGTAACGGGGTTCCAGAACATTGCCAATCGTGTTCTGGGCAACCGAGAGAAGGATAAGCGTGAGCAACGGAACGGTGAAGGTATCGAACTGCAGGAGGGAGAACAAAAACGGAAAGAACACCGCGACGATGGATCCCACCGTCGGGATGAAATTGAGTAAGAACGTGAGAAAGCCCCAGAGCAGCGCGAAATCCACGCCGAGGATGAGCAATATCAACGAAGTAACCGCTCCCGTGAGCAAACTGATCAGCGTTTTCGCGATCAGGTAGCGGCGCACTTTCAGGTCCACGGTTTCAATCATCGTTGCCAGAGTGCTGGCCTGTTTGAGCGAAACCGCCGTTTTGAGTTTCGCGATGACGTCACCGCTGCCGGCAAGAATAAAAAACATGAACAGCAGCACAAGAACGAGATTGCTGAGCAAGCTCACGAACGATCCCGCGCTGCTGCTGACGATGGAACCAATGGCTGATACGTCAATGACATCCGTGAGCGTCATGCCGTCGAGCCGTATACCCGCGTCCGCGGCGAGGCTCTCGATGATGCGGCTACCCTCGTACACGAGCAGGGTGAGGCGGTCCTGATACCGGGGAAACGCCTTCACAAAAGTATTGACAGTGGAGTAGAGTATCGAGCCGAAGCCGAAGAACAGCCCCGCGATCACCAGAAACACGACCACGAGCGCCAGCGCATTCGGCACACGCTTGGTCCGTAGAAACAACACGACCGGCTTGAAGATGTAGGACAGCAGCACCGCAATAACCAGCGGCAGCACAACGGACTGCATCCATACCAGCACACCGCCGAGAGCGATGAGCACCAGAATGCCCAGAAAAACCGTCGCAATTTTCCGATCCTTGTCCGCCATGTACGCACCAGTGTCAATGATGAATGGTGCAAAATAGAAAAGACAGAGGAACTGCGAAATAGCGGAGGAGACATTCCTCCGTATATTGCGAAAGACACATCGGAGTCCTGTATGCCCGCCTGCATCCCCGACACAGAGAACGCCTCCCCGGTTACCCCACGTTGGCACCTGACCGCCGTATGGACACGGTGTGTCGTCTGCGCGATCTGTCTGCTTTCGGCGACGGAGACGCTTCATTCGCAGACCGCGGAAGACAGCCTGAAATTCGAATACTTCCCCTTTGCGCTGTACGACACCGACGTGGGCTTCGGTGCGGGAGCCAATGCCGTGCTGCGCAGCGCTCTCGGGAGCAGGGAGCGTTTCGAGCTGATGCTCTTCGCAAGCAGCAAGGGCGAACGCCTCCTGCGGCTGGACTTCTCGATGGAAGCGGAGGAATTACGCCAGGGGACCGAGTACGACTTCGCCGTGGATCTGCGCTTCGAATACGACAAAATGATACAGACCAGCTTTTTCGGCACCGGCAGCGGCTCGCGCTACGAGGACAAGGAAAGCTACGTGCACGAGCCCGTACTGCTGCAGGCCGTATTCAGCCGCGGCTTTACACCCACACTCGTCGCGCAGTTGCAGATGAAATTCAAACGCATGTGGTCCTACGGCTTCGAGGAAACAAGTCGGCTGCGCGACCGCGCGGACAACGCCACCACATCGGACCTCTCCTCGCTCGCCTTGCGGGTGCGTCACGACACACGCGACAACACCTTGCACACCAGCGCGGGACATGTGTTGCAGGGCGAGGTCGAGCAGGCGCTGTCGCTGACGCGGCATGGCAGTGTCTGGACACGACTCGGCGTCACCGCGCATTGGTATCGAATGCTTGCGGGCATGGTATTTGCAACGCGCGGCATGCTGCAGCACATCACCGGCGACGCGGTACCGGTGCAGCAGATGCTGGCGGTGGGCGGGAACAGGACGCTGCGGGGTCAGCCGGAGAACCGCTTTCTCGATCGCGCCTCCGCCGTAGGCAATGCCGAACTGCGCATCCCGCTCTATCGGCGTCTTGGCCTGCTGTTGGGCGTGGACGCGGGAGCCGTGAGCGCGACTCTGCCCGGGGTGCTCGATGCCCGATGGTCCGCGGCACCCGTCATCGGATTGCGTTTCGCCTTCGACACCTTTATTGTGCGCGGCGACGTGGGCCGGAGCAGCGACGCGGTGGGAGTGTACTTCAATGTGGGGCAAGTGTTTTGAGCGGAGCGGAGAGCATAGAGCAGAGAGATTATCCGTGCCGAGTAACGCAATCCGCAAGAAGGATTGACGGTGGTTATTTTGTGTATAACTCGTACGCCCGGGCTGTACACACACTCTTCCGGCTCAACACCGCGCTGTGGACGTCGGGATTGTATGTTGTCAAACATATACTCGGCGCGGAAGTACTGACGCAAAAACTGTTGTTGACTCACTAGACAGGCCATGGAGCGCACTATGCATACATACAGACAATTCACACTCTCCGCGGCACTGGCATACTTCGTCGTAGTCGCCGCGATCTACCTTCTCATTCCCACCCCGCTGCCCGCCCAGGAGGCGGGCGGCGGCGGGCAGCCGCCGGAGATTATGCTGGGTGAAATGAAGGAGATTGCTCGCGTCCGGCCGCAAAACCATCCGGGTCTGGGACGATGGTCGGCCGAATTGGGGGATATCAATGGTGATGGATACGACGACTTTGCGGTGAGTAGTTATTTCGACACAACCTTCGTTTTTTTAGGCGGAGACACCGTAGGGTGGCTGCCATTGACGTTTCTCCTGGGTGGTTGTGCCGGCCTCCGCGCGGCAGATGTAAACGGAGACGGTCTCATCGATATCGTAACATCTGAATGTACCGACCTTCATCCTGGTCCGCTTGGTCGACCGCCTGGACGAATTCGTTTCTACCTCAACAAGGGCAGAGATGCATATTTTTCTGATCCTCCCGACTTTGTCCTCGAAGGGAATGCGGTTAGTAGTGGATATTGGGGAGATAATTTACATGGGAAGCGTCAGAGTATCGAGCTTATTGACTTCAATGGAGATGATCAGATTGACCTGCTCTATCCTTTTGCGCACTGGGAAACATACCTCTCGGGGTATGCACTCCGCACGACTCTCGATCCAAAAATCCCTGCAAAAGGTTTCGCATTTTACAATTATTGGATGTCTCCCGTTTTCAGACCATGGTGGCAGCATTTGGTCGGTGATATCAATGGAGACGGCAGAACGGATGTTATGATCTGGAACATTAATGACAGAAACCTTCGGGATACGATCCGCGCATGGGATATTTTCCTTGGCCGTGCGAACGTACAGTATGCGCCTGCCGAGTTTAAGTTGCGCAGCGACAGTAGCTGGTATTTCGACATGTACTACCCAGCTATCGCGGATATAAATAACGATGGCTGCGCCGATATTTTCTCGAATCAGTTATCACATGAATACGGCAATCTGCCATTCTTTCGCGGACGAAGGGAATTGGCGAGTATCGAACCAGATGATTCACTGATGAATCCGAACTCCTCAACCTACCAGCACGTTGTTTCCGTCAATCCGGTTGGAGATATAAATGGTGATGGCACTAATGATATTATGGTGGGATACACTCGTAATCCGTATCAGAAGACCACCGCGTTCTATTGCTATCCCAACAGACAAGGATCCCTGTACCGGTTCAGCACGGGTGGTTTCGCTGTCGATACCGATTGGCATCATGTCGATGTAACACAAGTATTTCCCGCAGGCGACGTCAATGGAGATGGTTATGACGACGTTCTGGTCTTGGCTCGTGGTTGGTCCCTCGCGAGTAAAAACGGTTTTATAGTTTTTTCCGGGAGTCCTAAACTGCTGGGTGTATCCCCGCCGGCCTTGCCGCCCGGTCCGGAACTGGAGGTCTATCCCAATCCCGTGCATGCGGGCAGCGGCGAGCTGCACATACGCCTCACAGCCCAAGTTGCGGAACAGAGCACACTCGAGATCCACGACATCACCGGCCGCCGCGTGTACAGCAGGCAGCACACGCTCGTACCCGGCGCGCAGCAGATCACAATACAGGATGTGACGCTGCAGCCCGGCTATTACACCATCGTACTCACGGGCAGCACGCGCAGCGCGGCGGGGGTGGTGTGTCACTGATTTACGCAGAATTTGCAGAACGCTGACCGCGGAGCGCAGAACAAGCAAAAAAAGCAGAATTCGCAGAAATAGTATTGACTAAACGAGTACGGAAAGCGAAGACGAGAGCATGTCCGGGCCGGATGGCCAAATCTGAAAAAGTGCCCAGCGGCGGTTATCGCACGCTCCATGGACACGATTCCAGATCACATTCTTTTCTGCGCATTCTGTCTTTTCTGCGAATTCTGCGTTCCGAAGGGGAGGGGAATTAACGCAAAGACGCCAAGGCGCAAAGACGCAGAGGGAAGCTCTTTTTTCTGCGTGTTCTGTCTATTCTGCGTGTTCTGCGTTCCGTGTTCCGCATTCCGCTGGGGAGGGGAATTAACGCAAAGACGCCAAGGCGCAAAGACGCAGAGTGAAGCTCTTTTTTCTGCGTGTTCTGTCTATTCTGCGTGTTCTGCGTTCCGTGTTCCGCATTCCGCTGGGGAGGGGAATTAACGCAAAGACGCCAAGGCGCAAAGACGCAGAGTGAAGCTCTTTTTTCTGCGTGTTCTGTCTATTCTGCGTGTTCTGCGTTCCGTGCTCTGCGTTCCGTGTTCCGCGTTCCGCTGGGGAGGGGAATTAACGCAAAGACGCCAAGGCGCAAAGACGCAGAGGGAAGCTCTTTTTTCTGCGTGTTCTGTCTATTCTGCGTGTTCTGCGTTCCGTGTTCTGCGTTCCGTGTTCTGCGTTCCGTGTTCTGCGTTCCGTGTTCTGCGTTCCGTGTTCTGCGTTCCGTGTTCTGCGTTCCGTGTTCTGCGTTCCGTGTTTTTGCTTTTCTGTGTTTTCTGCAAATTCTGTGGTCAGATTTGCGTGGCGCGGATTTTTACTTTTTTCTCGACGGACTCGCTCTCGCCTTCGCGCAGTTCTTCCATGTGACTCTTCACATCTTCCATGATGCCACGCAGGGATTCGTTCACATTGTCGAGTTCAAGCTCTTTGCCATCGATGATGATGCGCATTTTACGCATGCCCTCTTTCATTTCGTCCATATCGATATCGATGTCGATATCCTTGAGGACGTCTTCATAGCGTTTGAGAGCGTCTTCGTACTGATCGTCGGCGCCGTCGGAGCGGAAACGGAACACGCCGCCCAGACCGGGTGCGCCGTGGAAGCTCAGGTCCTTTTCCGGCTCCTTCGCGGTAAGTTCGATGGTCTGCTTCGCGCCTTTGCGGATAATGTTCACGGGGATTTTCTCGCCCGCGTCGTAGGCACCGAGCACACTGCGGAAATCGCTGACGGTGACGACGGTTTTCTTTCCGGCGCGGAGAATCACATCGCCGGCTTTGAAGCCCGCCTTGGCGGCGTCGCTGTTTTCATCCACTTTCTCGACGAGCACACCTTTGCCGTCCGGCGCACCGAAATACTCCCCGAGTTGTTTGTTCAGTGTACTGAGGGAGAGCCCATAGCTTGCGGACTTACCGTGCCAGAGCATAGGAGCCGACGGCGGCAGAGGCGAGCGCGGCGCGCGTGGTGCGCGTATACTGCGGCGTACGACGCGCTTCTCTTCATCGCGTGACGGAGACTCGGCCAGTTCCACATTCACGGTGCTCTTTTTGCCGTCGCGCAGAGTTGTGAGAGCGATGCTGCTGCCCGGAGTGGCTTCGCGCACCGCATCCATCAGGGCTTCTGCGGTTGTAATATCCTTGCTCCCGAACGCGGTGATGACATCGCCTTTTTTCAGACCGGCCTTCTCGGCGGGACTGTCTTTCACCACTCCCTCCACCACGGCGCCGTTGTTGGCATTTTCCCTGATTTCGGTTTTGCCGTCGCTCTCGATTTCGATTTTCTCCACCTTGAGGCGCACGCCCAGCCAGGCGCCGGTCTTTTTTTCCTTGCCGGCGATGGACTGCGCATCGGCCTGCACATGAATGAACGACGCGGCAAGCATGAGTATCAGCATAGCGGCGAAAAAGCTGTTGATCCTTTTCATGAATAGCTCCAATTTCTTTATGTGACTCGCATTCAGGAAGCTTTAGACGGAAGCCGGGCCGTAATGTTCCAGGCCATCCCGCGATCTGAGTAATGCACAAGGATTTTTGACGGATGCCGGCGAACGTCCGGACACTTCCATCGCAGACGACGTTTGCCCCTGACTCCTGCGTGTGCAATATTTCCTTCTTCATGTAAAAGAATCGTGATTCAGACACTGCCAGGCACCGAAACGGATCGTTCGCATTTCTCACATTTTCACGTAATTCGTACAAGGACATGTTGCGAGCAACCCGATGACCATGAAACGCAACTTCAGCCCCTGCGAAATAATCGTCCACCGCAAGGCAACCCTTTTTCCACTCCGTGCGTCAAAGCTTCCGTGTGGTAGCCATGAGCGCGGAATACATCCATAGTGCCATCGAGGAAACTCTCATGATCGAGGAGCAGAACGCCCCGGGCACGGGCGAATACGCGCTTGTTGAGCGTTGCCGGGACGGCGACATTCTGGCGTTCAAGGCGCTGTACGAGCGCTACCGACGTCCGCTGTATTCACTCGCCTGCCGCTTTCACGGCAATACGCAGGATGCCGAAGATAGCCTGCAGGAGGCTTTCATACGCATTTACAAGGCGCTGCCGGAATTCCGCTTTGAGTCCCGTCTGGAAACCTGGCTGTATCGCGTGGTAATGAACACCTGCATCAGCGGCACTCGCGCGAAGCGCAATCGTGAAGAGCGGTTGGATCCGGGAATCGCAGACAACCTGCACTCCGGCAACAGTGCGGAGCCCGACGCGCTGCTGCGCGACATTCTGGAGCAGGCTATCGGACGGCTGCCGCAGCAACAACGCGCCGTGTTTCTGCTGCACGCGGTACACGGACAGACGCATACGGACATCGCCGACACGCTGAGCATCAGCGTCGGCACGTCGAAATCCCAGTATCACAAGGCAAAAGAAACATTAAAGGAACGACTGGCGGATTACGGAATCGAGCGATCGGAGATGTTGACATGACAAGCGAACGACAGGACAACGAAGAGCGCGACGAGCTGGAGCGCCTTGCCTCGTCCCTGCACGGCATGGATCCACCGGACACACTGTGGCAGCGCATTGAAAGCGACCTCCGCGAAATGCAACAGCGCGACGCCGAGAAGCGGGACCGGAGCGTGCTCGAACACATCGGGCGTCTTTTCCGGCGTCCCGCGCTGCGCTTTGCCGTCTACGCCCTGCTGCTTCTGAGCGGTTCGGGCATGGGCTGGTATCTGTTGCAGGATTACGGCGAGCGGCATGCACTGTTTTCGGCGTCCGAAACAGAGAGTTCCGGCGACATCTTGCAGGATGCGAAGGCGGACATCGAACAGGCAATGTTTTACTATGAACGCGCAATCGAGAAGTTGTCGGTTGCGGCGCGGGAGCGCGAGAACGAGCTCGATCCGGAGTTCGTCGCACTGCAGAAGGAAAAAATCCGTCTCCTGCGCGAATCCATCGACGAATGCAAAACGACGTTGCGCGATAACGGATTGCACCCGCGCGTGCAGCACTATCTGCTCGCGGCATACAGCGACCTGCAGTCCACTCTGCAGGAAATGCTGGCGCAGCAGCAATAAAAGGAGCGCCTGACATGAAACGAACAGCATGCATATTCATCACACTGCTGCTTGCGGCCGCGCTGCCACTCGCAGCCCAGAAACATGAACGCCTGGTGAAACAGCGCTTCCAGACCCCCGCGGATCCCGAAGTGACTGTGGACGTGCGCTTCGGCGACGTCACGGTCACGCAGTCCGAAGACAACGCGGTGGACGCAATGGTGCGCGTTGCGGTGAGCAAGGGCTCGAAGGAGGATGCGAAGCGTCTCGCGGAGAGCGTCACCGTGGATCTGCGCCAGGAAGGCAACCGCGTGCTGGTGCGCGCCGGTCTCCCGAAAAAGCAGGGCGGCATGGACAACAGCAACCTTGAAATCAACGTCACCGTTTCCGTACCATCGCGCGCACGTCTGCTTTGCGAAACCAAGTTCGGCGACGTACGCGCCAGCGGCGTGCAGGGACGCGTGAAAGTCGTGAGTAGCTTCGGCGATGTCGAAGTGACCCGATGCTCCAATGTGGAGGTGTACTCCTCCTACGGCGAAGTGTCCGTCGGTGACATTGGCGGCAGCATGCGGCTGAAGTCCTCCATGGGCGGCATCAAGGCATTCAGCGTGCCGGGTGGACGCATCGAATCGTCCTACGGTGATCTGAACGTGACGCGTCCCGCCGGTCCGGTAGAAATCACCTCATCCATGGGGGAGATTACCGTGAAAGAATGCCGCGGCGGAGCAATCAAGAACGCCTACGGCGATGTGGATATCACGCTCTCGTCCGCGTTCAGCGGTACGGTGGAAGCTGAAACATCGTTTGGGGACATCGACGGCGACGTAGATTTCGATGATCTCGGGAAAAAGAACAAATACGGGCCCACGGCCGAAAAAAAGCGCGCGACCATGGGTAGCGGCAACGATCGCCTGCAGATCAACAGCAGTTTCGGCGACATCACGGTCGAAAGGGCACGATAGACAAGAATCATCGCCGCCCGGGAGAACCGTGCGTGGCGATTGCGGCAGACATTTTCACAGGACGGGTGCGGCTTGCCGTGCCCGTTTTTCATTATCGAGGGAAGAACCGACGGAAAGTTTTCGCGCAGACTCGCAACAAATCGGTCCACGATCCGTACACCGGTTGTTGGACCCGCCAGTCCATTCTTCGTCGTCATCAATCTGGAGTATACCCGCATGAAACGTACAGTTTTCGCATCATTGTTGATGCTCGTCTGTCTTGTTCATTTTTCCCCGGCACAGAATGTGTATGGAGAAATGAAGCTCACGTTTGACCGGGGATATCTTTTCGCATCGTCCACTATGCCCGACGGGAGCGACGCATGGTTTGCCGTGGATCTCGCGGTTGCCACCACCAGCGTGAGCAAAGCCTGGCTGGGTGACAGGGCGCGGATTCAGAAATATCAGGGTCGCGCCGACATGGAAGAGGTTCGCAGCTACTTTGCGCTGGGCGGCGTCGGATTTTCAGGTGATGTCGCCGGCAAGGCGACCCTGCCGAAACTCACACTCGGAGGGCTGATATTCCCTGACGCCAATGTCGCGGTTCTGGAGCAGACACCGGAAATCGCCGGACGCCGCATAGCCGGCATTATCGGGACGGATCTGCTGCGTCGCGCGGAGATCGCGGTATTCTACTACGGCGCGAAGCCGCGCTTATTGCTTAAAAGCAAGGGCGGCTCCACAGCGGGGTCCGTGGAGCTTCCGATGAAGGTTGTGAACGGGTATGCGTTTGTTCAGGGATCGATCAACAATACCGCCGTGGACGTATTGCTGGACACCGGATCGCCGGAATCCTGGTTCCCGGTCAAAACCTTGCGACTGATCGGCGCTTCCGCAACACCGAACTCCACTCGTGAGCTGCAGACCCTGGATGGGCATGCACTGAAGGTTCGCGGCTCCAACGTGCAGGACATCACATTCGGAGCGTCAAGCTTCGGGAAGCAGAGCTTCGGGATCGCGGAGCTTGGGGTGTTCTCGCAGATTCCCGAGAACCTCGTACCCGTGCTGCTCGGAAACAGCTTTTTCTCGACGCTCGACTATGTGGAAATCAATTTCGCCGATAACGTGGTGAGGCTGAAGGCTTCGTGAGCTTCGACTCCCTCTCTCGTTGATCAACAGAGGCCGCGGGGAACCGCGGCTTCTGTTTTTTTCGCATTCCGCAACCCGCTGTTTCCCTTCCTCACTCCCGTTCGTCCCTCCTTCCACATGTCCTTCTCCCTGTGCGACGCCGCAGCTTCCCCGTTTTCCATACTTCTGGCAACGGGACTCCGCCTCGCACTCCCCGGCCAATCACTGGCGCAGTTCCTGAACACAGATCGAATGCAGACCTCATAAAGAGCTAACACACGGGATCTAGTTTTGAGAATGCAACCGGATGACCCTCAGGTCAGGGCCAAAGGAAGCATTTATTCAATTCCAACTCGAATGCTACACCGTACCATTCCATTATGAACAGTGACATGAGGACCTCATGAAACATGTGACGTTATGTATTCTCGCACTTGCCATGCTGGCAGAGATAAGCGCGGCGCAATCTGTCGGCACGATTCGCGGCAGGATCAGCGACGAAGGCACCATGCCGTTGGCAGGAGCGAATATTTTCATTCGCGAACTCCGCATCGGAACCGCCGCAGACGACAACGGTGGTTTTACCCTGCTGCGCGTACCCGCCGGAACACATCAGGTAGCGGTCTCCTACATCGGGTATCGACCTGAGACCGTGGCTGTCGACGTCAAGGCGGGGCAAACCGTCGTGCTGAATATTCGTATGCAATCCGGCGTTATCGTCGGGGAGGAGGTCGTCGTGCTTGGTGAGCGTCTGAAGGGGCAGGCGAAAAGTCTCAGTCAGCAACGCAGCAATCCGAACATCACGAACATCATTTCCAGCGATCAGGTCGGTCGCTTCCCGGATGCGAATATCGGCGACGCGTTGAAGCGTGTTCCCGCCATTACCGTGAATTACGATCAGGGCGAGGCGCGTTTTGCGAATATTCGCGGAACCGAACCCCGCCTGAATTCAGTCATGATTAACGGCGAGCGCATCCCCTCCGCCGAGGGAGAGCGTCGCGCAGTGCAGGTGGATCTGATTCCCTCCGACGCTGTGCAGTCCATCGAAGTCAACAAAGCGGTGACACCGGACATGGATGCCGATGCCATCGGGGGGTCGGTCAATCTGATCACGCGCGGAACACCGAACCGCCTGCGCCTTTCCGCCACGCTGGGCAGCGGCTACAACATGCTTTCCGAAAAGGCGATGTGGACGGGATCGGCAGTGGCGGGTACGCGACTGCTGGACAGCAAGCTCGGTATCACGCTCAGCGGTTCGTATCATGACCATCATCTCGGATCGGACAACACCGAAGGGATCTGGAGCAAAGACGATGACGGGAACGTGTTCGCCGAGGAGTGGGAAGTCCGCGCGTACGATGTGCATCGTATCCGCCGCAGCGTCTCGTCCGCGCTGGATTTCCGTCTGGATGCCTCAAACACTCTCTATGCCAGTGCCATGTACAATCATCGGGACGACTGGGAGAACCGCTTGCGTTTGCGCTACCGACTGGAGCCCACGGATGCCAGCGGCATTTCCCAATCGACGGAAATCCGTCGGCAGGTAAAGGGAGGAATCAACAACGACATCAATGACAATGCCCGGCTTGAGGATCAGAGAGCATGGACGGCCTCGTTGGGTGGTGACCATGTGTTCGCAAACCTGATCAAGGCAAACTGGTCCGTCGCATGGTCGAAAGCCAGCGAGGACAGACCCAATGAGCGATATCTGGGCTGGCGCGTACGCCGCGTTCCGGTGCGCATGGACCTCTCGGATCCCAAGACGCCCTACCCTTCACCCGTGGATGCTTCACTGGTCACCCTCGACAAGTACACGCTGCATGAACTGACGGAAGAACATCAGTATACCGAGGAGAAGGATTTCAATTCCCGTCTGGATCTCGAACTGCCATTACTTACCGCCGGCGATTACAAGAACAGCGTGAAATTTGGCGGGCGGTACAAGGTAAAGGACAAACTGCGTGACAACGAATTCTTTGAATACGAGCCGCTGTCCGGCTTCGACAATCTGGCCTCCGTTGCAAACGCCGATTACACGGACGATGACTTTCTGGCCGGTGACTACCGCATCGGATCCTTCGCGACGCCGGAATTCCTCGGTTCGCTCGATCTCGATAATCCCGCGTTGTTCGAAAAATCCGACGTCCCGGCCGAGTACGCCGCGGCGAATTTCAACGCCAATGAGACGGTGACCGCCGGCTACGTTCAACTCAATCAGAACATCGGCGACAGAATGCATGTCATTGCCGGTGTGCGCCTGGAGCAGACCAAGGTTGACTACAAGGGGTACGAATTTAACGACGACACGGAGGAAATCACCCCGACCGCGGGAACTTCCGACTACAGCAACGTGCTGCCCGGTCTGCATGTGAAGTACGACATCAACGAAAACACGATACTCCGCTTTGCGTGGACGAACACGCTCGCACGGCCGAACTACTATGACATCGTACCGTATCGCAACATAGCTGTGGAGGATGAGGAACTGTTCCTGGGTAACTCCACCTTGAAACCGACCACCTCCATGAACTTTGACGTGATGGCCGAACAGTACTTCGCTTCCGTCGGAATCGTGTCCGCGGGGGTGTTTTACAAGGACATCAGCGACTTCATCTACATCTACAATCAGAAGGGTTTTGTCGATCCGGCGACCGGTGAGACGTACAATCTGTTCCAACCGCGCAACGGTGCCAAGGCGACGCTGACAGGCGTGGAATTCGCCTTCCAGCGGCAGTTGGATTTCCTGCCCGGCTTCCTCTCCAGGCTCGGACTGTACACCAACTACACCTTCACGTCCTCGACCACCGACAATCCTGATTTCGGAGACCGCGATCTCGATCTTCCCGGCGCCGCGCCGCATTCTCTCAACGCGTCCCTGACCTGGCAGGACAGCCGTTTCGTCATGGGTGTGTCGTTCAATTACACCAGCCCGTACATGGATCCCGACGAACTGGATTTGACTCCCGGTCTCGAGCGTTACTATGACAAGGTCACGCATCTGGATCTGAACGCGTCGTATGCGTTGACTCCTCAATTGCGGATCTTTTTTGAGGCGAACAACCTGCTCGATCAACCGCTGCGTTATTATGCCGGCGAGAGCAGCCGCACCTATCAGGCAGAGTACTACAACCGTCGCTTCAGCGCCGGCGTCAAATTCGATCTCTGACATCAATACCGGCGCTCCCTTTTCAGGGGGCGCCGGCCCTTATCCGGAATCAACACATGAAATCACACTTCATCATACTTGCCTTCGTGCTGAGCGCAGTTGTGCAAACGGGCTGCGGTTCAGGACAGAAGGACACCGGGCAGACGCCACAGAATAGCATCGAGCGTATTCTGGTCACTGAAGCATGGAACTCGCCGCGGAACGAGACGGACAATGTGGATTCGCCCGCATTCTGGTATGCGCCCGACGGCAACCATATCGTCATAGCCACAGCGAAATCCACGGATCGCTTGCTGGTGTATGATGCGAAATCGGGAAAGTTGCTCCGCACCATCGGGACGAGCGGAAGCGGCATCGGACAACTGAAGCGACCGAATGGGATTGCCATCGTTGATGATCTGGCGATTATCGTCGAACGCGACAACCACCGCATTCAGGTATTCCGCCTCCCTGACGGAAAGCCGCTCGGATACTTCGGTGCGGATCAACTCATCAAACCATACGGCATTGCTGTGATCCGCATGGACAAAGGTTTTTCCTTGTATGTCACCGACAACTATGAAACCGCTGACGAAATGGTACCGCCTGCTTCGGAGCTCGGCAGACGCGTCAAGCGCTTTTCGCTCACCGTTACGGGCGACGTGGCTGAGGGGAATTACCTCGGGAGCTTCGGCGAGACCACCGGTGCCGGGGTGCTTCAGATCGTGGAATCCATCTGTGCCGACACCGTTCACAACGTCTTGCTCATCGCGGATGAAGATTCAGCACGGAATGATGTAAAGGTCTATGATCTCGACGGGCGTTTTACGGGAGACATCGTCGGCAAGGGACTCTTCAAATCTCAGCCGGAGGGTATCGTACTGTACGAGTGCCCCGATGGTGGCGGCTATTGGGTCATGACGGATCAGGGGAAAACCGAAAACAATTTTCTCGTCTTCGACCGCGTGACCTTCGAATTCGTCGGCATGTTCCATGGTTCCGCGACTCGCAACACAGACGGTATCGTGCTTACGCAACGCAGCTTCGATTCCTTTGCGGCAGGTGCATTTTTCGCGATCCATGACGACGGCAATGTTTCCGCATTCGATTGGTCCGAGATCGCAAAAGCTCTGAAACTCGCGCGGACCTGCGTGCAATAAACGGCACCCTCGCGTCAGTGAAGCCTTCCGTTCGGATCAGCCGATCGATACACTTCTTCCCTGTCTCTCTGCCATCGCAGACCGCACTTCAGGCACCGATACACCGGTGCCTGAATTTTTTCTGAGCATGTTGAGGGGGAGGCGGAAACCGGAACACTGCGCGTGTGGCGTTCTGTCAATTCTCCATTGACAGGGAGACGCGAGGACGATACGGCGTCCGTCTCGTGCGGTATCAGTGTGCGTTATAAGCGCACTCTTTACATATATCAACACAATGCGTATATTATAATTCTCTACGGTGAGCGTAGCTCAGTTGGCAGAGCATCAGATTGTGGCTCTGAGGGTCGCGGGTTCAAGCCCCGTCGCTCACCCCGGAACAAGCGGACACCCCAGTGGTGTCCGCTTTCTGTTTGTCGCACGCATTGGTCGTAACGCCAGGCGTGTGAGAAACGGAAGGGACAAGCGCGTCAAAGGACGTTGATCCTCCACGTACCGTAATGGTAAAAAAAGGACGGCCCGGTGGCCGTCCTCTGACTGTTGATCTGTGCAGGTTGTCAGTATTTCGCCTGCCGGGCTTTGGCCGCCGCATCCCATTCAGGAATGATTTTGCTCAGGAAGTCCTGTTTCTCTGTATTCAGCACCGCCATGTCGAGTCCGATAAATGCCTGCGCCTTTGCCTTCGTGCTGATGTCGGGCAGGGGAATGGCGTCCGTATAGCCGCGCTTGGCGAGGACACGGACGATCTGCGCCCGTGCGGCTTCAGCCTTTTGAATCGCATTCGCCATAGTGCGGCTGGCCTCTACCGGGGAGTGGAAACCGAGGCCGTTGGCGGCGGCCACCCAGTCCCAGCGCCACTGTGCCTGACGGATGAGCTTGAGCACGGGTGCCATCTCGCTTTCCGTGGCGCCCTTGTCCCAGGCAAACTTGGCTTCGATATGCGCCTTGGCGAGCGCATCCTCGGCCAGCTTGCGCATTTCCTCCATTTTGTCCTGACGTTCATACACATCGCGGAGCAGATTCTGCTCACTTTCGCGGTGGCAGACCTGGCAGGAATTGGCGATGTTCGCGAGCGGGCTCTGAATCTTGTGGTCGGTGAACTTCACGCCGCCTTCGCTGCGGTAGGGCATGTGACAATCCGCACAAGATACTCCGCGCTTAGCGTGAATGCCCGTCATGTACAGCTCATAATCGGGATGCTGTGCTTTGATGATCGGCGCACGACTGAGTTTGTGGACAAAATCCACATGCTCGATTTCGTCGTAGTAGGCTTCCATTTCCTCCGCGGAAAAGCCCTTATCCCAAGGGAAGGTGAGGTATTTCTCTTCCTTGCCCTTGAAGTAATACTCCACATGGCATTGCGCGCACACGAGCGAGCGCATTTCCTGATGGGTCGCCTTGCTGATGTCTTTGCCCTGGCGCTGGAAGGCCTCGATGAGCGCCGGGCGCGTGATACGAAGATTCATTGACTTGGGATCGTGGCAATCCTGACAACCGATGTTGTTGACGATTTCCGGACCCATGTTGGCCCAGGTGTCCTTGTAAAATTCGGCGACGCCTTTCTGATTCATCATACGCGGGACGTCCGTACTTTTGCAACTCCAGCAGGTTGCAGGTTGCGGGACGGCTGTGCGCAGCGTATTGCGCACATCGTCTACCGCGTGATAATGACCGCGGCCCTGCTTGTAATCGCGCGAAAACGCATACCCTGCCCAGAGAACCACCAGATTGGGGTAATGTTCGAGGTAGTCGATTTCGGCGGAACCGCCGTGTTTACTCGAAAAGCTGCCGTCGGCGGTTTCAGCATAGCGTTCGTATTGCCGGGGATAATTTTCGCCCCAGACCTCGTTGCGCGGCTCCCAGTCCGCGATGGGTTTTACCTGCACCACGAGTTGCGATTCGCCGCGTCGTTCCATAATGGAAGCGCCAAGCAAACCGATGAGGAAGACAACAACGACGGTGCCGAGAAACAGCGTCCAACCCAGCCAGGGCTTTTCCTGAACGATGTCCATGATTCGACGTTTCATGAGTGCTCCTTCTGCGTACTGTTATTTTTCGGATTGTTCAATGAAAGTTTCCAGCCAGGAGGGCATGACCGCTCCCGGAATTGGCACGCGCGCGTGTGGCGTGGACGCAAGACTTTTCACACGTCCATGCGGAACTTCGCGGTGGCAGTCCCAGCACAGCAGGCCCTCACCCGCGGCTGCGGACGTGGCGGTAACGCTGCGCGACGAGACCTTATGAATCAGATCGCTGTGACAGCGTATGCAGTTTTCCTGCACCACACCGACACCAGCGTCTTTGATTTGAATCACCTGCGGTTCCAGACGCAGTGTAAACATCGTTGCATGACGCAATCCGTCACTCGCTTTGAAAGCGTAGGTGCGGACGATGTTGTCATGCGGCACATGACAGTCGTTGCAGGTCGTCACACGCCCGTGGCTGCCATGTTGCCAGGTGGCGTACTGAGGCGTCATGACATGGCAGTTGACGCATGCCAGCGGATCGTCGGACATGTACGACACCGCATTGCTGATGTAGAGCGTCAGCGCCCCGAGACCGCCGAGCACGCCGAGCAGCAGTATCACGGGCAAACGCCACTGCGGCGGGGGGATAAGAAAACGAATGATTCTATTCATGGCTCTCGCCTGTGGTTCAGAAATTGACCGTCGTCATAACATAGCCCCATGTGCTGCTCTCTGTCGTCGTTCCGATGGCGCGAAGTACGGGGCGGTCGGCATTCGCGCTGAACATGGAGAAGCCTGCCGTCATTCCGACAACTTCCGCCAGTTTCCATTTGGCCGTCACATCTATTTCGGTGCCGATGCTGGACGACCACTCCGGATCGCGCGTGGGCAGGGCTTTCACCGGATCGGTGACTGTGCTGAACAGATGCACGTCCACAGCGAAAACGACATCCTTTACCGGCACGATGCTCACCTGGCCGATGATATCCATCAGTCCCAGATTGCTTGTGTGTGTCGGAATGTTCGTGAAGTAATCCATAAAGCCGTAGAATTTGTGATTCGTGCCGTACAGCGTATTGAAGACGCCATAGGTGTCCGTTTTTTCCGGATCGCTGCCGGACAAGCGATCAATACCTGCGCCGATACGCAATCCCAGCGCATCCGGGAAGCGATAGCCCACCCGTGCACCGATCATATTCGCGGAGATATGATGTTTCTCCTCGTTCTGCACCATGATATGATCGCCGAACTGCATCGCACCTTCGATCTCGTAATCCAGCATGCCTATATGCCCACCCGCGACGACACCGGCGGTATGCCGGTTCTGCCGGACGAGGGAGCCGGCGGGAGTATCGAAAAGCCAGAAGGCATTGACGCTGTTCCTGCTTCCTTCCGGCGTCCAGACTCCCCAGAGACCGGTAAGGAAGACGTCGCGCGCATAGTCGATATTGATGGGATTGCGGGCGATGGCCGCACCGATCGCGTCCACCCGTACGTCACCGAGATGCACACGCAGCACGCCGGCGTCGAAGGACTGCCCGAAGTTGCTCCAGTCGATGCCGCCGAGCAGGCGTTCATTGGCATAGGAGAGCACCTGACGCCCGAGTTTGAAACTGACATAGCCGTCCGCGCAGCCGGTGACTTCGACATATCCCTGTCGCAAATCGAACGCCGACGCGCCGATATTCTGGGTGCTTGCGCTCCCTCCAAAGAAGCGGGCGTCCTGCACTTCCACCACGACGTTTACGCGATCAGTGATGGTGGCTTTGGCCCCCAGGCGTGCACGAAGCAGATGAAAGGCATCCATGTGTGCATTCTCGAGGAAAATCTTGTCGCTGAATTCGCTCCGCTCACGAAGCTGTCCGGTAACGGTGATCGTCTGCGCATGCACCAATGTCGTGGTAATGAGCAGCAGAATACCGACAGTGAGAGATCTCAACATACGGCCTCCAATTGGTGAGAAATGAAACTCGTGTGTAGGAAAAGAGTCGATCGTGTCGTGCGGAAACGTAGGCAACGGGGAATGGGCCACGGAGAGGAGGCACTCGCGCGCGGCACGGGCAAGACCGCAGAGCCGTCCCCGGAGTACACCGATCCGCTTCCCGTGCATGAGATGATGCGCGAGGATGAGAACAGACTGTTCTGTTGGTTACGGACGAAACAGATCGCCCGTATTCGTGCAAGGTGCAAACTGGCTCCTTGACGCGCCTTACGCGTCGTTAGGGAGTGGAGGTGCGGTTTCCGTTTGTTCCGGCGCCGTGTTGCGTGCCATAAGGATAGTCCTCGGGTTCCGCTGGCGCGCTGCCCTGATTGTGCTGATAGATGGGATTGTCTATGTCCTTGATACGTCTGGAAAATTCCTGCTCGCTCACATTGCTGTGCCAGTTGCCCGTAAGCATGCCGATGCCGGTTACGAGCATGAACGTGCCTATCACCGCCGCGGCCACCCAAAGCGGCTTCCATTCGAAGCGGCTTTTTTTCGACGCTTTGAGCTGCAGGGTGTTTATTACAGGACACACATCCACGCAAGCCATGCAGCTGGTGCATTCGTCTGACATGACGACACGCAGACGATCCACCGCGATATTGTTGGGGCAGACCTTGCTGCACTTCGCGCAGTCGATGCAGCTCTCGGCATTGCGGGTAATGCGGAAGGGACTTAGCAGTCCGATAAAGCCAAGCAGCGCACCGTATGGACAAAGATAGCGGCACCAGAAATTCCTGATGAACAGTGAGAATAGGACCAGTAAAGCGATAACTGTGAGCGAAAAGCGCGATATGTCCACAAAAAACAAAAGCATTTTGACATCTGCAACCTTATTGTACGGGCTGTCCAGAAACATGCGCAGGGACAATGCGTCCATCTGGAAAAACACCACCCAAATCAGGAACAACAGCATGATGTATTTAAGAGAGCGCAACGGATAATCGAGCCATTTCCAGACGCGGAAATTCCGGCCGAAGATTTTTTTTCCGAATTCGCCGATATTTTCCGACAGCGTTCCGACGGGACAAAACCAGCTGCAGAAGGATTTTTTCAGCAGAATGGACATCACCACGATGGCGAGGAGGATAAACAGCCCCGCGGGGTGCACGCCATGGATTTCGCCGCTGAGAAGCAGATACCACAGACTCATCAGCGATGAGATCGGGAGGAAGCCCTCAACGCCCGGTGGACGAGTGATCGCGAGAGTAGCGCTCCCTTCGTGCAGGTAAAACCAGAGGATGAACTCCACCCCTATCCAGAGGCAGAGAGCGAGAAAGGCGAATTGCACCCAGAAACGGATTTGCTGTCCGTTCGTGCTTTGCCGTTTCTCCAGGTGCTTCGTGACGTCGCGCATAATGTAGACTTTCTTGTCGATGATATAGGCAAAAAAAAATCAGCTCATTTGGGCGTAGCGGTTGATGACATTGGCGATTTTCTCACGGGACAGGGGAAGCAGGTCCGCGAGACTGTCGTTGGACAGCATGGCGCGGAAGCGCTCGCGCACTTCGCCCCAGTGGTCATGTACGGGGCAGGGTTTGCCGGTGCCGCAGCCGGGGAAGCCGAGAATGCAGGTATCGAAAAAATCGAGTCCATCAATGGCACCGACAATATCAATGATGTGGATGTCGGATGCGTCCCGTTGCAGGGTAAATCCCCCGTGCACACCCTTATAGGAGGTGAGAACGTGTTTTTCGCTCAGCGATTGTAATATTTTCGCCAGAAAATGAACAGGGATATGCAATTCCGAGGCGATTTCCTTGATCCCGACGCGCCGGTCGCCGCGCGTGGCGATATAGAGCGTCGCCTGTATTCCGTATTCGCATGCTTTGGAGAAAAATGCCATACTTTCAATTGCCGAATGTCGAGTCGATTATCTATGATCAATGTACACCGTAATCATGCGAAAGTCAAGACTCCGGATGGCGCACGCGGGCCAGCGCACCCAGGCCGGCATGTTCAAGAGGCCGAGCACATTCGGATGTGCTCCGGTGGTCATTCCATGCAGACGTCATCGCACGCATATCAACCACCCGAGACACGCGGCATTCAGGTTTCCGCGATCCGGCGTACGAAGCTCCTAATGTTCTCTGCGAATTCTGTTCGCTCGGTGGTCTCTCTGTCCGCACCCTTCAAAGCTCTTCATCCACCATGCGAAAAATCGCGTGATCGAGAGTCAAGGCGAAGACGCGGACGGGGTAGCCGGGTGCGATACGAACACGCATGATGTTGCCGGTCGGAAGGCCCTCGGACGCCCGCACCCACGTTGCGCCGCCATCTCGCGAGCGCCATACGCCGGTACCGATGGCCGAAATGTACAGTACGCGTTCATCGTCCGGATATACGGCGATTTCGGAAATCTCGGAGACCTCATTGAGCCGGCTCCAGTGTTGCCCCGCATCCGTCGAACGGTAGAGCCCACGACCGGTGCCCGTAACCCCGGCATAGATCGTGGCCGGGTCGGAGGGGCTGAAGGTGATAGCCCGTACACCACTTTGCGTCGGATCCGGTAGCCCCGATTGCACGCCGCTCCAGTTCAATCCGCCATCCGTCGAGCGATGCATCGCGTGGAACGCCGCGCTGCCGGCGAAGAGCAAGTGCGGATTCGCCGGGTGCGCGGCAATGACCTGAATACCTTGCTGCGTCAATCGGTGCTCCCAACTCTTGCCTTCGTCGGAACTGACGAAAATACCGTACGCATGCCCGAGTCCGCAGACGAGTCGCGATGGTGAAGTCCCCGTTTTGAGTACGTGTAACACACCACGGTATTTCCAGTCTTCCGGTGTGACTATCGCGGTCCAGAGTTGACCTCTGTTCGAAGAGCGGAAAAGATTGTCCGCACTTTGCCGTCCTCCGAAACCGGCGTACAGTTCATTTGTGTTGTTCTTGTCCAGAAACAGCGCCGTCACCCTCTCATTGGAGTAGGTCGTCGGAATTCCTTCGGTTATCAGAGACCAGTTGAAGCCACCGTCCGTCGAAGTGTACAGATTGCCATAGTCGGTTCCGCAGTACATGCGTAGTGAATCCACGGGATCGATTTCGATGGTGTATACGAGCGTGTGGAGCAGTCCCCTGTTCATCGGTTCCCAGGGTGAAAGCTGCGCGTGCAACGACATGGTTGACAAAAAAAGCAGGATGCCGAGAGCAATGCGTTTCATGTTGATATCCTCCTTTCACCGCAGCAGCGTCATGGAAATACGTGAGGTACCGTGGGCAGAGCTCATGAGACAATAATACAGTCCGGAAGGCAGCGGCCGGCCCATGTCATCGCTCCCGTCCCATTCAAGAGTAGTGGTGCCGGGACCGGGACGTCCTTCGTACAGCTTTCTTACCAGGCGACCCTGCTGGTCGTAAATAGTCAGTCTGACAACCGCTACGGACGCGGCGGCATCGTGCATGGTGAAGCGGATGACGGTCGAAGGATTGAAGGGATTCGGAAAATTCTGATGCAGTGTATATCCGACGGGAGTCCTGAGTTCCGCCAAGGCCTCCGTGGAGCTTTCCTTCTGCCGGTACACAAGAAACGCGGTGAAGGGACTCAGTATCATGTACTTCTCGCTGAGTCGTATGATTTCTTCCCGCATGACGGTGGAATCCGTGACATCCGCGAGCCGCAGCAGCAAATCAGAGATGCGTTTCGACGCCCAGAAACGGGCCACCTGCAGCGGATCGGTCGTGTCAGGGAAGAGGCGGAGTGTTCGAGGCGGAGAGTATGGCGTGCTGTTACCCGAGCTGCGCAACGATATACCGCACTCTCCTTCCCCAGCGTCCGTGAACAATCCCGTTGCGCTGACGTGCAGCATGTCTCTGCCAATTTTCCGATAATCCACATATGTTTCCCTCGCAAACGCGGGTAGTGTGAGCAGATAGTCCCGAAGGCCCTGGCTTCCGAAAGTGAAGGTGATGCGCTGGAGCACATCCTCCAGATTGTCGCCCTGCTCCAACGGCGCATACACGCCATCGGAAAGCTGTGCTATCGTCTCCAGCACCGCCGAAGGCTGCGACCATGCCGTAAGCGGGAAAAAACGCACTTGTCCGTGCGCGGTTTGCAGCATCCCAAGTAGTTCGCTGGCTTTGCGAGGGCCGTCAATGGGCAAACCGTCTGAAATGAAAATGCACCGGAGATCGCCGCTAGCACGGAAGGCGGTACCGGCTAATGATCGCAGCACCTCATCGAAACGGGTAATGCCGCGCGGATTGTATTCCGCCGATAAAAAGTCCTGTGCATACGTGACATTCTCCGCCGTCGCGAACGCCATCGCCGTGTCTGCGGGAAATGCCGTTAACCTGTCGTTGAAGAGCACGATGCGGAATCTGTCATACGGCCGCAGTGCCGCAAGCAACGTCGTTAACGACGCTCGCACGACATCCGCTCGCAAACCGGTCATGGATCCCGAGGCATCCACTGCGAATACGACATCCATTGTGCCGGACGCTGCGACGGGCAAGGTGTCCGGATACCAGAGCATGAAGAATCCGGTGTCGCTCGCCGTTTCGGTATGCCGGAGAACGTAAAGTGTGTCGGTCCAGTCGCTTACCGTGATTTCTATCCAGAAATCGCTGTTTTCCAGAATGTCTTCCCCGCCGAAGCTCGCCGTCACATGGGCGTCGGATAATTCCGTATACGCGATACGAGGCAAGCGGCTGTCGGGCGAGATGGTCAGATCGGCGATGGAGGAGCCCATCTCAATATCCAGAGTGAGTTGCAGCTTCTCTACCGGTGAAGTCTGATAGCCGCTCATATTAACAGGGTAGACGTAGCGTATTACGCCTCCCTCCTGCACAGGAAGTTGCAGAAAATACTGCAGCTCTATGCGACGCGACTCAGCAGGACCGATATTCGCCAATCGCAGTTGGAAACGATTCGCGCCGAGCGTCTGCAGCATCGCCGGATCGGCGTAGGGGGTTTTTGCAAGAGAATCATAGATTTGCTGCGCCACTTCGCGGCGCTTGACGACGAAGGTCTCGCGCTTGCCGTCTATCCACAGCCAGAGACCATCCACCACCGCGCCCTCAGGAAGCTGGAATACGTACCACGCCTCCACTTCGCGGCTTTGCGTGTTCAGAAAGGTTTCATCCACGTGCGTGACCGCGAGCAAATCCCTGATGGTAACGGTGGTATTGACGATAGTCTGGCAAAGATTGTAGATCGGCGAGGCTGTGCCCGCCGCGCGCGCGAAGAGTTTTCCGGCTTCCACCCTTTGCGCGCAGGGCAGCAGCAGGAGCAACAGGAGCAGTATTCTTTTCACGAGCCCTCCGAATGCGATGTTATACAGAGGGATGACACATGAAACAGAGAAACGTTCCTCCGTCAGGGAAAAAAAAATCACGTACCCAAGTACCTGCACGGACGTTCGCTTACGAAATCTCAACCGTGCGAGGCGCGCATCTCGATAACACCTCAGTCTGTTTGACGAAGGACCGTCCCCGAGCGCGATCATTTCCTGATACGGCAAGATACTGATACACATTCTCGTGCGGGTCTTCCAGCGCGTTGCACCCCCGCTTCACTGTGCTCAGTTTTCTGTGTGCGCTCTGTTTATGCCTGGTGTTCCATATATTGCACCATCATTACCATGGAACGACAATGGACTCGACCGCCTCAATGCTCACGCAGATTCATAGTGCAGCCGGAGCACTGGATCTTTCGGTGCCAGGTCTTTTTCAGAAAATCGCCATTGCTCTGCTCGTGGGCGCGCTGGTCGGTATCGAGCGCGAGCGCGCCGTGGAAGAGCATCGCCGCTTGTTCGCGGGCATACGCACCTACCCATTGATCGGTCTGCTGGGTTGCCTCAGCGCGTTGCTGGGCCATGCTGCCGGTGCATGGATGCTGGGCGTCCTGAGCATCGGATTTATAGCGCTCGTGGTCAGCTCGTACATGCTGGAAGCGCGGTCGGGATATCATGGAGCGACGAGCGAAGTGGCGGCCATACTGGTATTCGTACTCGGCGCTCTCATTTTTGAGGAATGGTATGCCGTTTCGATAGCGAGCGGTGTGGTACTGACGCTGTTCCTCTCCATGAAACAACCCTTGCAGCGCCTGATTGCGCGTGTTTCCGAGGAAGACATTTACGCGACGCTGAAATTCGCGATAATCACCGCTATTGTGCTGCCGGTATTGCCCAACGAGACCATGGGTCCGCTGGATGTGCTGAATCCCCGACAGGTCTGGTACATGGTGGTGCTGATCGCCGGCATCAGTTTCGCGGGGTATGTCCTGGTGAAGGTGTTTGGTTCAAAGCGCGGACTGGCGATAACGGGAATGATGGGCGGACTCGTCTCGAGCACCGCGGTGACGCTGTCGTTCTCCCAGAAGAGCCGGGAGGTTCCGGATCTCAGCCGGACTTTCGCCTCGGCCATCATTCTCGCATGCAGCATCATGTATCCGAGAATTCTTGTCGAAATCGCCGTCGTAAATCAATCTCTGCTCTCTTTCATGTGGCCGTTGCTGAGCATTCTTTTGGCTTCCGGTATTGCCGCGAGCCTGTTGCTTCTTTTCGGAAAAAAATCAGACACCATCACCGACGTTTCCCTGCAGAATCCCTTCGAATTGACGTCGGCCATCAAGTTCGGCCTGATTTTCGCCGTCATCCTGTTCATATCCAAAGCGGCGCAAATCTACCTCGGCGAAAGCGGGGTGTACATGGCGGCCGCACTGGCGGGGGTGTCCGATGTGGATGCGATTACGCTTTCCATGGCCAATTTGTCACGAAGCGGTGCGGTCGCGGAAAACACTGCGGCGGTTTCCATTCTCATTGCCGTCGTGGTCAATACTATCGTCAAAGCGGGCATCGCCTGGACTCTGGGCGCCACGGCACTGCGGCGCTTTACGTTGCCGGGTTTCGGTCTCGTGCTGCTTACGGGCCTCCTCCTTATCGGATGGTTGTTGCTGTGAGTGGGTACATGTATCGGATTGGCGTGGTGGAGGATCATGCCCAATGGCGTCAGGCGCTCACACAGGCGCTGTGCACGGAAGAGGAATACCAGCTCCGGGCCTTCGGCGACCTGGAGACCTTTCTCGAAGCGTTTCGCATCGCCCCCGATGATCTCGTGATCATGGACATTCATCTTCCCGGTGCATCGGGCATCGACGGCGTCCGCGGGATCAAAGCTCTCGCTCCGGAAACGGACGTCATCATGTGTACCGCTTTCGAGGATGACCAAAACGTCTTCGCATCGCTCAAAGCCGGTGCCTGCGGGTATTTGCTCAAGAGATCGTCACTGGATGAAATTCTGGCCGCCGTGGCGCAGGTCCGCTCCGGCGGTGCACCGATGACTCCTTCGGTCGCACGACGTGTGCTCGCTTCACTGCACCGACCGTCTTTGCGCGTACCTGCCACGGAACTAACCGGGCGCGAACAGGAAATTCTCGATTTACTGGGAGAAGGAAAAGCGTACAAAGACATCGCCGCGCAACTCTGTGTGGCGTTGAGCACGGTACAGACGCATGTGAAAAGTATCTACAGGAAACTCCATATCACCTGCCGCGCGGAAATCGCCGGGCGCAGCCGGTAAAAAAATACCTTTTACTGTTTTCCTGTGCTTCGTGGTGGAGTAGAAATCCGCAGTGCTCCATCACAGCGTAGCATCGCGGTCTCGGTCGCCGCCTGCCCGGAGCGGCAAATCTATATGCATGACGGACGCGTGCAGGGATGTGCGGAATTCGGTGCTGGTGATATTCTCCCATGCGGGGAGGACGGTGGAGAGCAGGCGGTGTTTTTCGGCCTGACGAATGGCGAGATAATGGAGCAATGGCGCGGGATTGATGCGCTCGGTGAACGTGACATCCAGTTGACGACGCTCGAGATCATCCACGAAAGCGGAGATGAGTTGTCCCGCTGTCTGTGCATCCTGGATCTCGCCAAGTAAATCCTGCATCGCAATTGTATGGTGAAGCAGAATCCGCGCCTCAGCGCCAAGAAGGCCACGGAAGAACTCCACCGTGTAACGCAGTTTCTTACAGTGAATCCTGAGCGCGTGAAGCACATCGAGCGTCGCAGTTTCCAGATAGGGCCCGAATGCGATGATATCCGCATAGCGGCGCATGATCATGATGGGCGCGATGGCCCCGATGCGCAGCGGCAATCCGGCGTCATTTGTCATTTCCCTGGCATCGCCTTTCTCCGGATGCGCAAGAAAATCCAGCATGCCCTGCTCGAAAACGACGAAGCTGTCGGACTGTATGTGTTCGATCAAGGCGTTCAGGTGGAGCGCCTGTTCTTCCCGCCAGATTGCGACAAGAGGGAAAAATGCCTGCTGTTCGTTCTCGTCGAGCGTATCGACATGCCGTTGCATGTGCAAGAGCAACACGTCGAGGTCCCGCACATTGCCGAGCAGGCGTGCCAGGCGACGCAACGCTTTTCGCAGTACCGTGATGTGTTTTGCCTTGAATGCGTCCTCGAACAGGACAAACGCCGACCGCAATCTTCGCGTAGCGACGCGCATGCGGTGCACAACTTCGGGATCAGCACCGAGCGTTTTCCTTTTGGATTGCCGCAACAAGATATCCAGCTGCTGTCCGCAGATTCGACGAGCAACGGTGGAAAGCGGCAGCATCGGGTCGAGTGTGTCGTTCTCCTTCGGGGCCTTCCGCCTTGTTGGCGTTGGCGTCGTCCGCGGTTGAGGAGACGCACTTCCGGATGCGTCTTCCCTGTCGGCGCGGGTCGGCCGGATATTGGGGGTCGCCGTTTGGAACAAGGCGACTCCCTGCCGCAACACCGCATTGCGCCAATAGCGTGTCCGGCTCTCGGAAAGTCCCACCTCGCGAGCGATGATACTGGTCGAGCGACCGTCGGCATAGCCCAGCGCAATCCGCAGGGCCGTACGGCGAGTTTCATCCAGCCTCGCCCCATCCACCTCGCGCAACGCATGCAGCAATGCCTCCGGAAACGCGTTGCCGTTCGAAGAACGGGGGGATGACCGCACGCGCTTGCCCCGCCGCTTTTCCGATGAGAAGTCGGGCTCGAAAATCCTCATTCCGTGCTCCTGGTACATTTTTCTCCAGAAGCGGACACGGCTCGGCGAAAGGCCGCAATCGTGCGCGATGAATGACGTATCGAATCCCTGCACGTAGAGCAAAAGGACGCGCGCGACGCGTTGCCGCTCTGATGGCAGCGCGGGGTCATCGGCCAGTTGGACCAGCCGTTGCGCCGCATTGCCATTCGATTCGACATCATTCATCGTCATGATGACGGAGACAGAACTACTGTGACAGTATGAGAAATATACCTGTCGTACGCGACCTTTCCCAATGTGTCCGCCGCCGGTGTCACTGCGCACCGCATGCACGTTGTGAATCGCGCGGCATTGGCGTACATTTACGATGCAGCAGTCCTTAACAGCGGCGTGAACCTCCGGAAGCATGGTTACCGTACTGATCCCTCTTCTTATCGCAGCTGGTCTCGCCGTCGGGCGTATGCACGCAACATCGGCGGAAGAGATACTTCCGTTTCGTTTCACCGAGTACCGCCTCGAAAACGGTTTGCGCGTCATTCTCATTCCCCGCCCGGGAGGCGGGCTCATGACCTACTACAGCATCGTGCGAACGGGAAGCAGAGACGAGGTCGAGGAAGGCACGACCGGCTTTGCGCATTTTTTCGAACACATGATGTTTCGCGGCTCGAAAAACTTTCCCGCAGCCAGATACGACAGCATGATTACGACCATGGGCGCAAATGCCAACGCCTACACCACGGACGACTACACCGCTTATCACCTGTCCTTTGCGAGCGAGGATCTGGAGACGGTGGTCATGCTGGAAAGCGATCGCTTCCAGTTTCTTGCGTACGACGAGGAAGCATTTCAAACCGAAGCTGCGGCGGTATACGGCGAGTATCGCAAAGGCAGAAGCGATCCGTGGGAATCTCTCTCCGAAGCACTGCACCGAACCGCGTACGACCAGCATACCTACCGGCATACGACCATCGGTTTCGAGGCGGACATCAAAACCATGCCAGGGCTGTTCGAATACAGCAAAGAGTTTTATCAACGTCATTACCGACCCGAAAACACCGTCCTGCTGCTCACCGGCGATTTTGACCCCGAAGAAGCGCGCTCACTGATCGATACATACTACGGCTCATGGCCATCCGGATATGTCGAGCCGGCCATCCCCGCGGAGCCCGAACAGCGCCAACGGCGTCGCGTGGATGTGACCTATGATGGCCAGACCCAGCCGCTTCTGGCTGTTGCGTGGATGGGGGAGGCTCTGAAGCCCTCCAGTAAACGCATGGCGGCGGGACACATGCTCGGCGAGTGGCTTTTTGGCGAAGGAAGCGCCCTGTATAAAAAACTGGTTCTCAAAGAGCAAAAAGTCCGGCACCTGGCTGTGGATTTCGGCTTGAATCGGGATCCCGGACTCTGGAGCGTGATGGCCAGCGTGAAGGATAAGAGGGACATCCGCTATGTGTTGTCGGAAATCGAAAAAACTGTTGCACTCTCCATACAAACAGCTCCTGCAAAAGAGGATCTCACACGGCTCAAGCGCCGGCTTCGTTACTCGTTTCTGATGGAGCTGGACACACCGGATCACATCGCCGCCAACCTCGCGCGCTATGCAGGGATAACGGGCGGTATTGACGCCGTCGAGCAGCTCTTCGCCTGCTATGCGGATGTGACGGCGACCGACCTGCGCGATGCCGCCTCCGCGCTGCTCGGGAAAGAGCGGAGTACGATAGCTGTCCTGACCGGGAGGAGATGACATGTCCTCTTACGTCCGGCCGCTGGCGAAAATGATACTGTCTGCGATTCTGCTTGCGGGTTGTACCCCTCCAGCATCCGAACACCTTATCCCGTTCCCCGATAAGGATGATCCCATCGTGTCGTTACGACTGTGGATCAAGACCGGATCGCAGTGCGACCCGACAGGCAGGGAGGGGCTCGCCGCACTTACCGCCGCAATGCTGACCCGGGCCTCGACAAAGGTGCATTCGTATTCGGAGATACTCGATCTCCTCTATCCCATGGCTACGTCGTATCAGGCGACGGTGGATAAGGAGATGACGGTAATTACCGCGAGAGTACATGTCGACAATCTCGAGGAGTTCTATCCGCTGCTGATCAACGCTGTTCTGCATCCGGCGCTTCTCGAGGATGACTTCAGGAGAATTCGTACGGACATGATCAATGCGATAGAAAAAGGTCTGCGGTACTCCGACGACGAAGAACTTGGCAAGGCGGCCTTGCACACATTTGTTTTCGAGGATACACCGTACGCACATCCTGTCGTCGGTCGCGTGGCGTCGTTGAAAAAAATCACCGTGGACGATGTCCGTTCATTCTACAAGCGTTGGTACACCGGAGACAACATCGTGATCGGCATCGCAGGCGGCTATGATGATGCGCTGATCGAACGTCTCCAGCTCGATATCGCCAAGCTTCCGGTCGGAGCGCCGACACCGCCGGGGATGCCCGCACCGAATGAGATTCAGGGGCTGCAATTCCTTCTGGTGGAAAAGGACTGCAAAGCCACGTCCATCAGCATGGGCGTCCCCATCGACGTGCTGCGCGGGCAGGACGATTTCTGGCCGTTATTCCTGTTCAATTCCTGGTTTGGTGAACACAGAAACTCTTCTTCACATCTGTATCAGGTACTACGGGAAGCGCAGGGCATGAATTACGGCGCATATTCATATATCGAGTTCTTTCCGAATGGCGGCCACACGCACATGCCAACCCCGAATCATGCACGCCGTCAGCAGTTGTTTGAGATATGGCTGCGACCGGTGCGGCATGAACACCGGCATTTCGCGCTTCGTGCCGCGCTGCGTGAATTGCAGATGGCCGTGGATAGCGGTATGACGCAGGAACAGCTCGATCTCACCAAGCGCTTTCTGGATAAATACGTTCGTCACTATGCCAAAACCGCCTTCGATCGCCTCGGCTACGCCATGGACAGCAGATTCTACGGATTACGAGGCGATTATCTCGATGTATTGCGTAAGCGCTTGCGGCGGGTGTCTCTTGACGAGGTGAATACCGCCATACGAACGTATCTTCAACCCGCGAACCTGAAAATCGCCGTAGTGACGAAAGGCGCACGCGCATTCGCGGACTCATTGGTGACCGATGCGCCGAGTCCCGTTATCTATGACGCTCCCAAGTCCGTGAAGGTCATCGAGGACGATGCCTTCATTCAGGTGTATCCCCTCGCTGTGCGCCGGGAGAACATACGCATCGTTCCAGTCGGACAGATGTTCCGCTGATCACGACGGCGGGCGGAGAATGGTGCTGTCGCGAGGCTCCGCACCTTCCGGGTGTCCGTGTCCCCAGTCTGTGCCGTGCACGCTCTGCCCTTGTCCATCGCAGAAGACATTCTGGCCACATCGGCGAAGCCGGCACCCGATGCGGCATTTCGTATATTGATGATTTCAGACAGACTGTTGCAACTGCATGACCACCCATGATGTGATTCTCAAACCTGAACGCGTGCGCACCGTCGCGGATATAGGCGCCGACAACCGCTGCATCGTTATTGCGGACAGCGCGTTGCCCGTGGACGTCCTGCGCGCACTGCCGAATCCTTTGCTGGTACGTGCGGGAGAGGAGTTGAAGACGCTCCATTCTGTCGGCGATCTTGCCTCCGAGGTTTTACGCCGGAGGTCATCGCGACCGATGACCCTTGTGGCTGTCGGAGGCGGATCTGTCGGTGACGCGGTGGGCTTTCTTGCGAGCATTCTGTGGCGCGGCGTAGAGCTGTGGCATGTTCCTACGACGCTGATCGCCATGGTGGATTCCGCGCACGGAGGAAAAACCGCCGTCAATCTCGGTGAGGCAAAGAATCAGCTTGGGACCTTCCATCTGCCCTCAAGAACGATCATCGTTGAACAGCTTGTCGAAACCCTGTCGCACGATCTGCGCCGCGAAGGTATGGCTGAAGTGCTCAAGGCGCTCTGGCTCGGCGATAGCGACGCCGCCCGCGCACTCGATCCGTTCGATGTGGAACGCTGTGTGTACGCGCCGGGACAGGAAGCCGCAGCAGTCCTCTTCCCTCTGCTCGAAAAGGCCATTGCCGTCAAGCTTCGTATCGTCCGGGAAGATGTCCGAGAGGAGCGGGGGATTCGCACGGTGCTGAATCTTGGACACACAGTGGCCCATGCGCTGGAGCTGACCGCCGGGCTGCGACACGGAAACGCCGTCGCATGGGGTCTTGCAGCCGCGCTGCGCTTCTCGTCCGAATTCGGGCTCCCGCCGGATGACCTGGGGCTCATGCAAAAGCAGCTCTTTTCCTTGCTCCTTCCCCTTCAGCAACTACCGGAAAGATTCGCCCTTCTCGGAGCAATGAGCCGCGATAAGAAACATGTCCACGACCAGCTCCGCTCCGTGTTCCTGCAGCGGCTGGGACAACCGATAATCCGTACGGGAATATCGGCATCGGAATGGATAGACGCTTTCCATGACGCATACCGGACATTCATCCATCACCCCATCGAGGTTCGGCAGTGCACGCAACGCGCCGTACGCATTACCGCAGAAGCCGGGAAATCGGAACTGAACCGGGCTCTGATCATAGCGGCACAGCGTATCGGCAAAACCACCATAGTCGGCCGCAGCAGCGCGGACGATGTGCGTTCCATGGTGACTGCGCTCCGCGCTCTCGGTTATCCTCTGCAAGAAACGACCGACGGATTCTGTGTTGATAACCTCAATCGCGGCCTGGAACACTATGATGCCCCGGAGCTGCGACGCATCAACGCGGGTGAAGGCGGTACAACGTTCCGCTTCCTGACGGCATTGGCCTGCACGTCATCGAAACCCACAAAAATCATCGCCGCAGACCGTTTGCTCGAACGGCCGCACGAAGCCCTGTTCCGCTCGCTGCGCAGTGGCGGAGCAGACATCCGGCCCTTCGACGACAGCAGCGGTCGCGGCATCGTCGTCACCGGCTGGAAGGAAGCGCCTGCGATGTTTTCGGTGGAGGCCGATCAATCCTCACAATTCGCCTCGGCGATCGCACTGCTCTCCGTGGGTATGGAGCATCCGTTCACGTTGCGGCTGCTTTCGACGCCGGTCAGTGCACCGTATCTGGACATGACACTGCGTATGCTGCGCACGGCTGGTGTGGACATCATCGCGCATGGAGACCTCATCGCCTTCAATCAGACAGAGCGTCTGAATGAAGCTCTGTCGCTCAGCATCGAGGAGGATGCCAGCTCCGTCGCCGTGTGGCATGCTGCCGCAGCGCTCGGGCATCCCCTACAGCCTTCGATACCCGGCACCGACTCCCGGCAGCCGGACAGCGCGGTCGGTGAACTACTCGCCCGTCTGCGCAACGATGTCGCCTCCGAGCTGCCTTTGACGTTAACCGACACCCCGGACCTGCTCCCCGTACTTGTCGCCGTCGCCATTCGCTTGCGACGCCGGGTGCGCTTCACCGGCCTGCAGGCCTTGCGGCACAAAGAATCCGACCGTCTCGTCGTATTTGCCGACACACTTACCGCGGCGGGCGTCGTTGCCCGTGTGGAGGGTGACGCATTGCTCATTGATGGCGCAAGCTCAAGCATCCCGCGCGGGGCAAGAATACGCACCTTCGGAGATCATCGCATCGTGATGGCCGCCGCATTACTGGCGGGTGATGATACGCCGCTGATCATCGATCATCCCTCGAGTATCAGCAAATCGTATCCCTCTTTCTGGAACGATGCACGACGGGCCGGCTGGAGCCTGCGGCCGCATTATGACGGAGTTGCCGAATGACAAAATCCTTCACCGAGTATTATGATGAGGAACGCCGCCGCTCGTCGGGTCAGCCTGCGCGACTTCCGCCCGGTAGCTGCGTCACGCCCGATGGAAGACGCTGCCGCCTTTGCCACGCTCCTTCCATGGAGTATGCGAAGGAGCTGAAGGTGAAAGACACGGCCTTCCGGCGCTTTTGGGCCTCCTTCGCATCGGAAAACGTCGTGGACAGGCTGCGACCATCCCCTTCGGGTCGCGGATATCGCGTGGTCACGAAGCGCAAGGTGCACGTGACACGCGCCGGTTTCTCCATGGGCTTGATCGATCCTGTCGGAAGGAAGCTGCTCGATGTTGACAGTTGTGCTATCGAACCCGCGTCGCACGCCGCGCTGTACGCACGCATTGCCGCATTGTTACGACATCGCGCCGCGAATCCGTTGGTCGCGGCGCTGCAATACGTCATACTCAAAGGCAACTACGAAACGACAGCGGTCATTTTCAATCTCTCGGAAATTTCCCAACACGCTGTCAAGGCTGCGAACACCGTTTCCAAACTGCTGACGCGCGAGTTTCCTTCGGTACAGGGAGTGTTCCTTTTTGAAGATGACAGTGGCGACCGCTATTACATGGGGGGGAACACCGCAGCGGCGGCGGCATTCCGTCGACTCTACGGTGAACGTGAAATCTCTCTGCGCATGGATGATCTCCGTCTGGTTTACGATGTACAGGCGTTTTCCCAGGTGAATCTTTCCGTCATGCCTACGTTGCTCGCCACAGCACGGGAGATGCTCGGCCAGCGCGGTGCCTCGCTCTTCGATTTGTACAGCGGGTACGGACTTTTTTCGATCGGACTCGCTTCGGGTTACTCCGTGGTACGCGGCCTCGAGGTGTCGCAGCAGGCCGTTGCTTCCGCCATGAACAACGCGCGCCGGCTCAAGCTCTCTCATGTCCGATTCAATCGCTCAGATATTTCCCCGGAAAGTCTGATCCGTACCTTACCCATGCTCGGACCAGACGACGCTGTCGTGATGGATCCCCCGCGCAACGGTGCGGCCGATGGGGTGATCGAGGCTGTGGCGGACAGAGGGCCGGGGCGAATTCTGCATGTATTCTGCAACACCGAGCGTCTCAAACCCGATATTGCCGCATGGGCGCGTTGCGGGTATGCCGTGCGCCGCGCGATTCCGGTCGACAATTTCCCGGGGACCGACCATCTGGAAGTTTTGCTGTTGCTGACACCGGAGCAGCGGAGACACAATGACACGGCACACTGAAGCACACCGAATGACAAAGCGACAACTGCGGGCGTGGAGCGGGTGCCGTCTTCCAAGCAGGGATGAATCCGCTGCGGCCAAGAGACGTGTTCGGGATGGAATGTGACGCACAGCATCGTCATCATTACCATGAACAGGCAGCGGGAGCTGCAACGCCTCCTCGCGTCGCTCCGGCAGCAGACACACCCGGCAGAAGAAATTCTCATCATAGATGCAGGCAATGCGGAACTCACCGAAGAATGTTCGGACACGGTGCTCCGTATTCGGCGCATCCGGGTACGTCCCGGCATCTCCGCCCAGCGCAACCGCGGGCTCGACGAAGCGCACTGCGACATCCTCACCTTCATCGATGACGATGCGGAACTCACGCCACGGTACTCGGAAACCGTGCTGCGTCGTTTCCGTGATGAAGCGGATCTCGTGGCTCTCGCGGGGAGCAACCGCGCGGCGACGTGTCCCGGCCCCGTCGAGCTTGCTCTGAGACGGTTGCTGGGGGTACAGACCGGTTGCGGATCTTTTCGGATGCGTTTTTCCGGTTTCCCCGACGTCGCTGCTGCCGTACCGCGGCGCATTGCGGCGGAGGTCCTTCCCTCAACGGTGCTTTCACTTCGCCGTGAGGTCTGCCGTGGTCTCCGTTTCGAGGAATACTGGCTAAGCGGCGCACCCCTGGGCTTGACTACCGGCCGCTGCTTCGGTGAGGATTTGTATTTCACACATCAACTCGCGAAACGGGGCAGAATGACGGTTCTTGACGATGCGGAGTATTCACACATCGAAAGTCCGGTCAACCGCGAATCGCTGTGGACCACCCAGGCCTTGTACGTCTTCGCGATGCGCTGGATCAGTGACCAGACCGCCGCCGGCACGGGCAGGGCAGCCCGCCTGTGGGCCTTGTTCGGGCAGTTGTTGATCAACACCGCCCAGAGCATTCGTTACCGTGAGAGTGGGTACCTGCGTGGATACGTCCGGGCACTGCGCGCGAAATTGAAGTAAAAAAAAGGCCGCGGTGCACTACCCGCGGCCCTGGACTGCGTCGGGAGGAGTTCAATCCACGAGATCGGTGTAGAGCGGGAATCGCGAACAGTACTCGCGTACGCTTTCGCGTATGTCGTCGAGCTTCGCTTCGTCGCCGATATTGCTGATGACGGAATCCACCACGTTCGCGACAAATTCCATATCCGCTTCGCGGAAACCGCGCGTGGTTATTGCCGCGGTGCCCATGCGGATACCGCTGGTGACGAAGGGCGACCGATCATCGAAGGGAACCATGTTCTTGTTCAGCGTGATACCGGCGCGCTCCATGGCTGCTTCGGCCTCCTTGCCCGTCACATTCTTGTTGTGCAGATCGATGAGCATGAGATGATTGTCCGTACCGCCGGAAATCAGATTGAACTCCTTCGCAACAAGAAGCTCCGCCAGGCGCGCGGCATTGGCCTTGACCTGTTTCGTATAGGTGGCGAAAGTCGGCTGCAGGGCCTCGCCGAAAGCGACGGCTTTGGCCGCGATAATGTGCATCAACGGCCCGCCCTGAATACCGGGCATCACGACACTGTCAATGATTTCGGACATCATTTTCTTGCGTCCCGATTTTGGTGCGACCAGGCCGAACGGATTTTCCGTATCCTTGCCCAGCAGTATCATACCGCCGCGCGGACCGCGAAGCGTTTTATGCGTCGTGGACGTCACCACATCGCAATACGGCAACGGATTGTTCAATAAACCCGTGGCGATGAGGCCGGCCGGATGGGCCATGTCGGCCCACAGGAAAGCGCCGACTTTGTCGGCTATGGCACGAAAGGCCTGATAATCGATATTCCGCGAGTAGGAACTGGCTCCCACGATTATCATTTTCGGTTTCTCGCGCAGGGCGGTGGCTTCCACCTCGTCAAGGTCAATCATACCGGTTTCGCGGTGCACGCCGTACGACACGATGTTGTAGAGCTTGCCGGAGAAGTTGACCGGTGACCCATGGGTGAGATGTCCACCATGTGCGAGGTCCATACCGAGCACGGTGTCGCCGGGTTGCACGTAGGTGAAATACACCGCTTGATTCGCCGTGGCGCCGGAATGCGGCTGCACATTGGCATATTCCGCACCGTACAGTTTCATGAGCCGCTGACGGGCGAGGTCTTCCGCCTGATCGACGAATTCGCAGCCGCCGTAATACCGTTTTCCGGGATATCCCTCGGCGTATTTGTTTGTCAGCACACTGCCAGCGGCTTCGAGAACGGAGGGACTCGCATAATTCTCGGACGCAATGAGCTGGAGCTTGGTAATCTGGCGTTCGGTTTCCTGCTGGATGATCTGATGAAGCTGGGGATCGGTAGTGGCGAGGTGAGACATGAGGATTTCTCGGATATGTGTATGCGGTTCTTTCAACCCGAAAAGTACGAAATATACCACGCTCCCCCAAAACGGCGCGTTGGGAATGACGCTTTACGACGTATCCGCCAAAGGCGCGACGGTTGACATTTCAACATACGATGCGCGATGTCCGGTTTTTGACCTTCGACATACAACCGTGCATAATTCACGATTTGCAAGTAGCTCAGCGCCATAATCTTCCTTCTCGCGTCGCCGTTCTGCGTTGCGTTCGCAGCAGATACACGCCCGAGTCCACCGGATGGGCGTTGTGCACGAGCACCCAAAAAAAACGGCGGGGAAACCCCGCCGTATTACGACCTGATAGGATCAAAACTTAACGAACGAGGAATATCTGCCGCATCCCACGGATGGTTTCCTTACCCATGGCGGCCTCAAAGCGTACAAAATAGCTTCCGGACGGCAGGGACTGACCAAACTCGTCAAAGGTATTCCACGTCACTACATGGCGCCCGGGCTGTCTGTCGCTCTGATCCTGGAGGAGGGCGACGCGCCTGCCGAGAGCATCGTACACATGTAACGTAATCGTTGCGGGCACGGCGAGGGAATACGGAATCGAAACACTCGCGCCGGATGAGGAAGGATTCGGATAGACCGCTTCCAGACCAACATACCCCGGCATGATCTGCGTGGAGTGAATATCGCTGTACGCGTATGTCCCGTCAAAATCCACCTGCTTGAGGCGATAGAATACCAGGCGGTCTTCGCGTGTGGAGACGGGCTTGTCGTCGATGAACGTATAGTCGTGGGGTTGCGTGCTTGTCCCGCGACCGGACACAAAACCGATGCGCTCGAAGTGCACACCATCCCCACGCTCCACCTCGAAACCGAGATTTTCCGTCTCGGTTTCCGTCCGCCAGGTCAGCATGGAGCTGCCGTCCGGCCGCCCAGTGACGTTGAACGCAACCAGTTCCACAGGGATGATGAGATTGGTGGCGAGGCGTACCGAATCGTTGAGATTGGTCTGGAGATTCGGACTGAAAATCGCCGTCATCTGCACTTCCTGGAGATACATGCTTGTGTTGTACGGTTGAATGTCGTAGAGACCAAGATCAACCGTACCATTCGCGGTGGGCATAATGGTCATGGTATAGCGCATTATCTCAAAAAAACCGTCCTGCAGCGGATTCCCTGTGCAATCCGTGCTTTGTGAGAAATACTGGCTTTCGACGGGCAGGGCGTTGTTGACATTGCCTGTGCTGGCATGCTGACTGAACCATGCGGATGAGCCGAAGGCCGCGCTGCGGAAAGCGCCGCCCCAATAGTTCGGATTGTAGCGCTGCTGAGCGCCGTTAAACACGAGCTTCGCTGAGGTAAACGTGAAAACCACCGAAAAGCCACCAATACGGCCGTAATTCGGTGGCCACATATTCGTACGGGGTTGGATTTCGAATGCCGCAGAGAGCGTTCCGCCATTCCCCTGATTACAGACCTGGCGGACGCGCATGATGATGTTGTCGGCTGGCAAAATCTGTGCCTCGGCCGTAAAGCAGGACAGCAGGATGCATGCCAGGACCAGCAGAGTAGCAGGAATGCGCATATAGACCTCCGGTAGATTAACGTCTGTGTATTACTGCTTCAATATCCGTCTTTTTCCAATGATCCGCCATAGCGTGATACAGATTTTTTCACACCGTCCTATTTTGTCCATCCTGACAACACGCATCCCATCTGCGGATTTCCAATCCCCTGGAATCCTGAAATCCTCAATCGGATCATCTCACTGAGGAGGGAAGCAGGACATCTCCTTACAATAGTGCCGGGTGAACAGTGAATCCACGTGGGTATTTCTTCCGATTGAATTTGCAGAAACAGAGGACCTCACGAGGAAAAGTCCGCGAAATGACTTTTTCTGCTATCGGATACAGAGCCGGTCGGGAGCCCACATCGAACAGTGCGAAAAATTCACGGAATGGCCCATATTTTCACGCCTCGGAAAGCGCTATTGCTGTTTACGTTACGCATAAGTTAAAAAAAAATCGGCCTGATTTTTGCTATGTACTCCCCGTCGTGTTGTTCGGGATGTCTTATCCGAGGGGGGATAGGCATGTCCTCCCTGTGCCACGAATCATCCAGAGGAACGCATGGACAATGTGTTATCGTCCAGACTCGCAAATTCATTGATCCTGAGCAATGCCGATTTTGAGTTCAAACTGCTGCGGCAGTTCGGTCTCATCACCTATGGGGGAGCAACCTTCGGGGAGTGCTACAAGGCAGCCCGGACGATGGTCGATTGGAATTTGTCCGAGTGGGTCAGGGAATGGGCGACTCTGGCGGAAGACGTTGAGAGAACCGCCGTCTCGAGTCGGGAACGAGGCCATTCCGTCAGTGCGTGCGAGGCGTACCTCAGGGCCTCCAACTACTACCATGCTGCCGAGTACTATGCGCTCGTCGCAAACAGGGATCACGTTACCTATGGCTTGAAATGCAAAGAGTGCTTTGAGCAGGCAATGCCGTTGCTTCCCTACCACGCCGAAGTCGTAAATCTCAAGGCGCTGGACAGAACCTACCCCTGCTATTTTTTCAAGCCCGACGGAGGTGATGCGCCGAGACGCACCGTCATCCTTGTCCCCGGTATCGAAAGCTGCGGAGAGGAACAATACTTCTACCATGCGGTCAGCGCCCTCCAGCGCGGCTATGCCGTATTCATTTTCCAGGGCCCGGGGCAGACAGGTATGTTCCGAACCGATCCCACCTGCTTTCTCCGGCATGACTTCGAGGTACCGCTGCTGGTAGGCATGGATTATCTTGAAAAACGCCCCGACGTGGATATGTCCACGATTACCGCGATCGGCAGTGGATTGGGGAGCTACTTCGTCTCCCGCCTCGCCGTCTTCGATCCGCGAATCAAAGCACTCGTGGTCAACCCTCCGTTTGTTGACATGCAGAAGATTTTCATCGGACTGCTCGGCCCGCGCGCGACGTACGTGGATTTCTCCCTTGAGGATCTCAACGAACTGCCCGACACTATTCTCCGCGTTCCGCTGAAACTGTTCATTCTCAACATGTGCCGCCGTTTCGGCGTAAACCGCCTGCAGCAGTTCATTAAGGCGACCGAACAATACTCGATAAGCGACCGTCTGTACCGCATTCACTGTCCCACGCTTTGCATTCACGGCGATACCGCCTACCCGGAACTCGAGGTGCAGTCACGCTTCTATTTCGAAGGGATCAGCAGCGAGGTCAAGTCCCTTCGCACCGTACAATCCATCCACGAGGCCGATGCCCACGATCACGTCTCCAATCTCGCGACGTTGAACCAAATCATCTTCGATTGGCTCGACGAACTCTATCCCTGACAGAAATACGTAATAAACCTGCGCGCGCAGAATCAAACGGAAAAGACGCGACGGGTTACTGCTTGACGCGCGGGTTCTTCCCGCGCGTTTTGTTTCCTACCGCCACACAGAAGGTCGGAGCAAGACAAGAATGGTGAAGATTTCCAGACGTCCAAGCAGCATGGTCAGAATCAGGATCCACTTTCCGGGGAGAGGTATCCACGCGAAGTTTTCGATTGCGCCTACACCGGCCAGACCGGGACCAATATTCGCGATACAGGCAACAACCGCTGTCACGCTGGTCGTCAGATCCGGCACATACAGCGACAGGAGCAAGGCGGCTGCAACGGTGATAAAGAGAAACAACAGGAGAAAAGAAACGATGTTTCCCACGCGCGTTTCTTCTATGGAATCATTCCCGATACGGATGGGCCGCACAATCCGGGGCCGGGCCATGCGGATGATTTCCCGCCAGGCCGCCTTGATAACCACCAGAATCCGTATCACCTTTATACCCCCGCCCGTGGAACCGGCGCAGCCGCCGATGAACATCAACAGCACCAGCAGCAACTTGACCATCGCCGGCCAGAGGTCGAAATCCGCTGTACAGAACCCCGTCGTCGTGATAATGGAAACCACCTGAAAAGCCGAAGCCCGAAAGCTCCCGTACAACGTCCCGACCAGATCCTCCTGCCGTTCCACATGTTCCGCAAAATCCTCGTATGGCATCGGAGCGCTCCGGAAGCTGCTTCTCGAAGCCTCCGTCGACGGCAAACCGTCAATCGTGAGAACGAGCGTCGAGACGGTGATGGCCGCCAGAATGATATACACATAAAAACGGAATTCTACATCCCGTAACATGAGACGACCATTCCCGCGCAATACATTATAGTGCAGCAGGAAATTTGCTCCGGCCAGGAACATGAATACGACCACGACCCAATGGATCACCTCTGAATCGAAGGCCGCAATCGAAAGGTTTTTCGTGCTGAATCCGCCCGTCGCCATGGTGGCAAAGCTGTGGCAGCAGGCGTCAAACCAGTCCATGCCGCCGATCAACAAGAGAATGATCTCGATCAGTGTGAGCAGTGCATACACCCCCCAGAGAACATTCGCCGTACCGGCCAGCCGTGTGTGCGCGCGCTCTTTCGACGGACCCGGCACCTCGCCCTTGAACATGTGATACCCGGAAACACCCAACGCGGGGAAAATGACCAGCGCAAGCGTGACGATTCCCATCCCTCCCAGCCAATGTGTCAGTGCGCGCCAGAACAGAATCCCCCGAGGCACCGATTCGATGTCGCGCAAAATGGTCGAGCCGGTCGTGGTGAAGCCGGACATGATCTCGAATACGGCGTCGGTGAAACTTTCTGCAATAATGACTGCATCGAGCACCGCGTGTTGCGAGAGGAAATACACGAACAGGGGTATGGATCCGAAGAGCGCCAGCACCATCCATCCGATGCCGACAATGGCGAAGCCCTCGCGCACGGTCTGTTGATGATGTGTTCTCCGTAATGCGATGGTGACGACCGTCCCCACCGTAAGCGTGAGCACAATGGCACTCCAGAATCCCGCGACATCGGGCTGAAACATACGCTGCGCGAATGTCGCTTCGGTACTGTCGCTGATGGCGATCACCAGGGGTGCGAAAAGCGACAGCCCCATGACCTGCAGGAGGCGCGCCACACCAAAGAGCACCGTTCGTTTATGCATGCGTCCCGCTCGACGTGAGGTTCTCGATACCAAACATTTTCCGCAGTTTCCTCACCCCGGCGCTCCGCGCAAACACAAGCACCAGATCCCCGGGAAGCAGAAGCGTGTCTCCACGCGGTACGAGCATTTCACCGTCACGCAGGATGGCACCGACAATGGACGATCCCACCATCCGCTTCCACGAATCTTTCAATGGTCGGTGGGCTACCGCCGTTCGCTCGCGCACCGGTAAACGGAGTACATCGATATCCGATTTCTGTATGTGCAACGAAGTGCCGACAAAGCCCGGCAACACGGCGTTCAGAATGCCCGCCGCCGTCAGCTGCCGCGGATTGATCACATGGTTGATGCCGATGGATTGAAACAGATCTATGTGCTTTTCGTCCGTAAGTACCGCAACGACTTCTTTCGCTCCCTCGGATTTGGCTAGCAGGCAACTCAGAATGTTCCGGTCATTTTGTTCCGTTGCCGCGATGAAGAAATCCGTATAGCGTACATTCGCTTCGATGAGCACATCAATGTCGTTCGCATCGCCGTGCAGCACATCGCTCCCCCGCAGTCGTGCCGCCGCTTCGTCCGCGTGCTTCGGGTCGGGATCGATGAAGGTGACGCGCTCGACCTCTGATTCCAGTGTCGACGCGATATTGATCGCGGTGAGTGTGTCGCCAAACACGATCACCCTTCTCTTCGCGGTACTGTCTACGCCCATGAGGCCCAGTACGTCGCGTCGCGCGCTGTTGGGAAAAATGCACAGCAGCTTGTCGCCCGGACGCAGAATGCTTTCCCCGCGCGGGATAATAACCTCCTCGCCACGAATAATCGCCACGACGAGAAGCATTCTCCCGGCGGGATCGGTGTTCAGCTCGCGTAAGTCCCTGTCCACGATGGGCATGCCCTCCGTGAGCAGGAAACTCCGCAGAAGCACGGCATGTTGCTGAAAGTCCTGGACATCTATGGCGCCGGGAGTTTCCACAATATTGAGGACGGCGTCTTGCGTGCTCTGCTCCGGGTAAATCACCTGTGTTATACCGAAATCCTCCGGACGCACGTGCTCTCCGGAAAAAATGTCTGTCCGGATACGAGCGATACGGTGCGCCACATCGTACTGCTTTGCAATGCTGCAGCAGACAAGATTTACTTCGTCAATCGGAGTTGCGGCGATAACCATATCCGCATCGGCGATACCCGCGCGCTCCAGATCCTTCGGATTGCTCCCTGATCCGTGTATTGCCAAAACATCCATCGTATCGGCGATGAGCGCGCATCGCGGTGCACTCCGTTCGATGATGGCAATGTCGTGCCCGTTGGCGCGCAGGGTCTCGCCCAGGCTGGTGCCCACAAGACCGGCACCGATGATCACAACATTCATATGGACTCGCGATGGTGAGACACGTGCATGCGTAAGATACACTCCCGCAAGGCAATAATCGAGAGTGAAAGGGAATGAAGGCGGAAGCTACGGACCAACAGATCCGGAAGCGCTAATGGATGCCCTGCGGGTCAAGGCCTCCGAGAGAGTGTGCGTACGGGTAGTTCACAGTCTCTGCGGCAGGTTGCGGGCCGAAGATCCGGCGATTGGTGAATGGACTTCGGCCCCGCGGGTAAACCAATCGATTCATGCATCGCAATCCCTGCACACTGAATCAGAAGATCGATTCATGAAGGTGTTCAAGAGCTGGTGTCGCTTCCTCCGTGCATGGCAATGGACGACGTACTATCTTACTTCCTATCGGAAATCCTTCACACAGGTGCATGATGACTATGATCAAGGAAAAAATCGCTCAGGCAATCGACATTCTCCGTGAGAAACGCATTGACATGTGGCTCACGTTTGTGCGCGAAAGCGCCTCCATGCCCGATCCTGCGCTCGACGTCGTCGTCGGGCAGCATGCCACGTGGCAAACGGCCTGGATCATAACGCGCGAGGGTGAGACGATTTGCATCGCGGGCAGTCTGGATGTCGCGAGTATCGAAAAGAATGGACTGTACACAACGGTGATCCCGTATGTTCAAGGTATTCGCGAGCCGTTACTCGAGGTGCTGCGCACGCGTAAACCGAAAAAAATTGCCATCAATTATTCCACCGATTCCGTCATGGCAGATGGTCTCACCCACGGCATGTTCCTGCTGCTGCAGAATATGCTCAGGGATACGCCCTATGCCTCGCGCCTCGTACCCTCCCAGGACGTGCTTTCCGCACTCCGCGGGCGCAAAACGTCCGCCGAAATTCGCAGCATCCGCAAGGCGATCAAACAGACTCTCGAAATCTATGACATGGTCACCGGCTTCCTGGCGCCCGGAAAATCTGAAAAAGACGTCGCGGATTTTATTCTTGCCGAGGTCGCGCGACGGGGACTCGCTCTCGCATGGGATCGCGATCACTGTCCGGCCGTGTTCACCGGCCCCGAGCACGCGGGCGCACATTTCGGACCGACGAAACGCAAGATCCGCCCCGGTCATGTCGTGAATCTGGACTTCGGGGTGAAAGTCGACGGCTACTGCTCCGACTTGCAACGCACCTGGTATGTGCGGAAGAAAGGTGAAACAACGGCTCCGACTGAAGTACAGCGCGGCTTCACGGTCATACGCGACAGCATTCGGCTCGCAGCGGATGCGATACGACCCGGCGTCGTATCATGGAAGGTGGACGACACAGCGCGATCCTTCATTGTCGCCAATGGCTATCCGGAATATCCGCATGCCCTCGGGCATCAGGTCGGTCGCGCCGCCCATGACGGCGGTGTCGGCCTGCTACCGCGCTGGGAACGATACGGTGATCTTCCATACGGAAAAATCGAAGCCGGACAGGTTTTCACCATCGAGCCCCGTCTGCCTGTCGAGGGTTACGGTGTTGCCACTATTGAGGAAATTGTCTGGGTTACGGAAAACGGCGTGGAATTTCTCTCCAAACCCCAACGCGAAATTTTCCTGGTCTGAGCGGTGTTGAATCCTTGTCGTACCTCACGGCATCGAATGAAAGATGCATGAACAGCACGGATGATACATGAACACACTCGCAATTGCCAGGAAAATGCTCCCCGTGGTCATCGGTACGGGCGCAGGATACGCCTACTGGTATTTCATCGGCTGCCTTAACGGCAGTTGTCCGATTACCGGTACCTGGTACACCAGTACGCTCTACGGAGCCCTGGTAGGCGCTACCTGGCTGCTCCCGGGAAAGAAGAAAACGAAGAACACGACAACGGAACACATACCATCAGATCAGCAACCTGAACAGAGGTAATACATGCCCATTTTCGAATATCGCTGCAATGACTGCGCAAATACGTTTGACATTCTGCACAAGGGCGCGGAGAATCAGGATCTGATTCAATGCCCCGAATGTCACTCGAAAAATGCCGTAAAAAAATTCTCCACCTTCGCCGCTTCCGTCGGAAGCACCGCCTCCTCGTTCGATGCCGGATGCGCCACCGGATCTTGTGGCGTTCCGAGCTACGGCGGTGGCTGCGCGAACGGCATGTGTGGACTGGGATAGACCACCGATGAAAGTCCCCTCTTCCCTGAAATCGGTGGCGCTCCTCCTGACCGTCATCGCCGTAGTAAGTTACGCCTCCGCCTGCGCACAGCAGGGCGGTATCCCATCCTCCACGGTGACACAAATGCGGGATGCCATCGCGAAAAAGGGCCCGGGCAAAGTGATTGTGTTGGACGTCCGCACCGCTCCCGAACTCACGAGTGAACTCGGCAAACTGGATGGCATTGTGCATATCCCATTGAGTGAACTGTCTTCGCGCGTCAACGAACTCGCAAAATACAAATCCTCCGAAATCCATGTGATCTGCCGCAGCGGGAATCGCTCGGTCGCCGCCACCCAGATCCTTCGCCAGAAGGGCTACACCGCCTTCAACGTGCAGGGAGGGATGCTGTCCTGGCGCAGCACCTTCGGATCGGTAAACAAATAAGCGCACACCCCGTATCGGGCAGCCGGCTCCCGGAAAGGACGGCAATGACAGAAGAAAAAAGATAACGGGCGGAACGATGCACAACGTTCCGCCCGTCTGCTTGCTGTGAACCCGCTATCGGTTGACCGCTGCCTCCGGCGGCCAATCCGGCAATGGTCAGAGGATTTTCACCAGACGTTCGATATCATTTCCGCCTTCGAGAAACCACACCGTGGTCGCGTCGCTGAGCTTCAGCGCACGTTTTTTCCCGGCATTCACGTTCCACTTCTTCCGCACATCCTCTTTGCGAAAACCGGCCGCCGCGATGAACGTATCCACATCGCGGGGGGAGCGGAAGCGAAGCATGCCCACATCGGTGGCGGACTTCCCGGCCCCGCTGCGCGTGTGAAAAACGTCGCAGCGTGCGATACCCTCGAGCAATCCGGACCAGTCCGCAAGTGAGCCCTGTATGGCAAGTGGTCCTTGCATCAAACGGAGCTCGTTCTTCTGCCTGGAGAGTGCGCCGGTCGTGAACACTTCAGGAGGCATAAAGTCCTTCCCTTCGATGCGCTTCAGCAATGCGACAGCGGCTTTCCGGGCGGCACTTCTGCTCTCTTCACTCTTGTCGTAGATGGTAATGTTCACAAGTACGGAACCGCGGGTAAACAGAATCTGATTCGACGTCACGCAACTCCACATCGCTCCGTCCAGTGTGGACGTACAGTTTCTCCGGGAGATGGACCACATGCCGAAAGCGGCGGCGGGGGTGGCCATCTCATACACATCGGCCACAAATTCCTGCTTCCCCTTCTGACAGCGCCAGGCCGTTACCATCCTGAATCCGTACTCCAAATACAATTCCGCCCCGCCGTTTATATAGCCGAAGAGCTGCTTGTCGTTATAGCGGTCCGGTTGTTCGATGCTCCAGCCGGGTATGTCGGCAGTATTGAGTGAAGGTGCGCCCTTTTGCGCAGCACACGGTTCGATTATTGCAAGAACTGCCCACGTGAAATACAGCACGAATTTCATGGTCTAGCCTTTCAAAGAAGTTTTCACATGCGTGATGCGGGCGGGATCCGCGACACCGAGCTTGTAACTTTCGGCCATGGTCATGAAACCGATGGCGCGGGGGGATTCCTGTTTCTGCACCCCTTCGGCGATGCGCTTGGCAAGGACAATGTCATATCCAACGCGGTCTGTGGCCACGGGGTCGCTCCCAACGAGAATGCGTTTGAATTCAGTGATGAATTGCGGATTCGCCGCCGGTCCGCCGTTGTAACACCCGATCATTCCATCCACAATGTTGAGCACGGTCTTGTCGCGGAGGGGTTCGAAACAGGGCACCTGCGCGCAGGTCTCGGCCCAGAGCTGCTTGTGCAGGCGGGCTGTGTTGGAAATGGCTCCGTAGGCGAGGTTTTTCATGCAGAGTGTGACGGAGCTGCCGGCATTTTTCAGAATGGGGATGTTGATCACTTTCGTGAGCTCCTGTGTGAGCAATGAGTGGAAGTACGAGAACTTCCCTTCGTTGATCATGTACGGAAGTGTTTCCTCATCATAGCTCTCCTCGCAGTCGGCCCAGTAATACACGCTTTCATCGATGCGGTCGAGGCTGTACAGCATTTTCCGCTCATCGTAGAATGATCCGGAAGCGTCTTTGCATTCCGCGCCCCAGATACGAATGCCGGGATAGGCCTCACGCGTGAAACCGGTTTCATGCAATTCGAATTCGCGTCTGTCCCAGATCACGATACGGTCGCGCGGGATGCCGGCCTGTTCCAATTGCGCGATCACCGCGAGGGTAATGGCATGGCTGGTGCTCAACAACTTACCGGCGACGGGATTCACCTTCAGGCCGATGTAGTCTTCCGGTGTGACGAAGCGCAGCCACGCCTCTTTCAGCGATGCCGCACCCGTGAGTTCCAGCATCGCCCGTTCGAGCATTTTCATCGCGCGCTCGTTGTCCGGAACGCCATTGGCGACGCAGGTGTCGTCCTGCACGTCCACGACGCGCCCCGGGTACAGTCCCGGCATCGATTGCGCTGTGCGGGGTACGGCGAGCGCTTCGGCAATATTCGTTTTCGGCGTGAGAGGCGGATCTTCCGCGTGAAGAAAGCCCGATGGGATGTGCGGCAGTACTGTAGCGACGAAGCCCCCGAGTGCAAGGGTCCGGAGAAAGTCGCGTCTGTCCGTATCATGGTGTTGCATACCGAAATCTCCTTTGTTTTGATATTCTATCTACGATGTTTCGCGGACAAAGGCAAACGGCGCGACCGGACGCCGCGCCGACGGCATGCGTTGCGGAGGATGTGGTCAGGACGGGAACACAAGTGAAAAAAAAAGCGGAAAGATCGCTCTTTCCGCTTGAGAATCCGAGGGGGATGGATCAGATCATGCTTTTGACTTCCACCAGAAGATCCGTGCCGTCGCCGCTCTTGGTCTCCCAGGATCTCACCAGCGCGGCGCAGTGCTTGGCGACGCGTTCCGAGGAGTCGTATTTCGCGCGGCGCTCGACGGCGAAGCGGCCGAGATCGGAGTCGAGATGGTACAGCGCCAAAGCGGCAAGAATGCGGAATTCGGGTTTCTCGTCGCTTTTCAGCGTTTCGAGCATCGGGAGCACGGCATAGCTGAGATCCATCTGCGGCTTTTCTTTCTTCATGTCGATCAGCAGCTGCATTGTTCCGGCGCGGACTTCAAGCGACGGATGTTGCAGGTTCGCGATGACGTTGGTTTCGATCAGCTTCGCCTGCCTCTCACCCGGGGAGGACGGTTGCTGAGCAAAGGCGTTCGTACCAAGGAAGGCGAGACAAATGGCAAGGGCGGTTAGCGTCGTTTTCATGACGTCATCTCCTGTATTCAATACGTTGTTGATTGCGTGCGTAAGAGTGTGTACGCGATCGCGAGGGAGATGTTACAAAAGAAAAATTTTCTTTTTCTTTTTTACGGTCCGCGTCCTATCTCTCCATCGATCATCAAACGGCCCGTGCGAACAGCGCTGTTCGGGAGCGGTAGCTCGCTCAAAAAAAAAGCGGAAAGATTGCTCTTTCCGCCTCCCATCCGGGGTGTGATGGTTCAGTTCATGCTGTGTACTTCGGCCATAAGATTGGTACCGTAGCTGCTCTTGTTGTCCCAGGATTTCACCAGCGCGGCGCAGTGCTTGGCGACGCGTTCCGAAGAGTCGTATTTCGCGCGGCGTTCGACGGCAAAGCGGCCGAGATCGGAGTCGAGATGGTACAGCGCCAAAGCGGCAAGGATACGGAATTCAGGCTTCTCGTCACTTTTCAACGTCTCGAGCATCGGAAGGACGGCATAGCTGAGATCCTGCTGCGGCCATTCCTTTTTCATATCGATGAGCAGCTGCATGGTGCCGGCGCGGACTTCAAGCGACGGGTGCTGCAGGTTTGCGATGACGTTGGTTTCGATCAGCTTCGCCTGCCGCTCGCTCGGGGCGACGGGTTGCTGGGCGTGGACGGTAGTACTGAGAAAGGCGAGGCAAAGAATAAGGGCGGTCAGCGTCGTTTTCATGACGTCATCTCCTGTATGCAAAGTGTGTTTGTTTTCGCGTTCGTAGGAGAGTGTACGAGGGCGCTGATTCAAAGTTGCGGCGAGGGGAAACTATTTTCTACGACAGACGATGGCTGCACGTTCCTGCTGCCGTGAATTCGTCGTCTGGAAGGGCACGGACCTCAGCGACCGGGCCTTCGCGTCATGTACTGTAACGGTAAGGCGTTCCCTTCAGTGGCGAGAAATATACCCCGAGAATCTTTATCGTAACACACCGCTTCCGCCTGTGGCTGGACGGGAGCGCCATGCACCGCCCGCGGGGTGCTTTGCAGCAACTGCAGCGGTGACCCGATCCCCCGGTATTCGTACAGGGCGGCGTAGGTCCGCAGGAGCACGGCTGAACGGTCGGCGGCCAGATCCGCGGCGGTCACCAGACGCAGCGGCGAGAAGGGCGACGGGATGCGCAGTACGCCTACGGCTTCGAGTACGATAGTCGTATCACCGGCTTTCCAGGGGGCCCGGTACACACCGCAGCTTTCCTCACCGCTTTTCGCGATAAGGTACAGTATTTCGCCGACGGGATCCACGAACAGGGCCTCGCTATCGCGCGCACCGTCCGGATAGCGCAGATGCATGCGCTCGGCGCCGACCGTATACACGGACTCCGGCGCCGCGGGATCCACTGCGGGTTCCGTACAGCGGTACACCGTGACAGTCTGCCTCGTGGCGCCGTTGTCGCCTACGTCGGCGATGTACAGACGCGGAATCCCGTCGATTTTCGCGGAGGCCATATCCTCCCAATCAATGGCCATGGCGCCGTTCACGTTCACGACCGCAATCAACCGTCCTGTCGAATCGATGGCGTACAGGCGCGCTTTGTCTCCACTGTCGTTATGCGCCCAGAGCACATCGCCGCGGAGGCGCGACGCGGCGATACCCGAAATTTCCGTCAGCCGCGCATCAGCGATCACACCGGTGGGTCTGGACGCGAGGTACAGTGTATCCCCGGAAATCGGAACCTTCGTCGTGTCCACCGGCACCGGGTCGGGTGTCGCTGGTGTCGGCTCACTGCAACCCGAATGCAGGGCAAAAAGCGCGGCGAACGCGAGACGGGAAGTCCTCAGAAGAAACGTGTGTATTCGGAGCATCATGCGCCCTTCCAATTCATCATTCAAAGTACAAAATCCTGAGCAGCATCGTAAGCGGGTGCGGAGAGCGAAGAGCAGAGAGCACGTATCCGCGAGACGCACGTATGCGCAAGCACCGGAACTCCGCTACCGGTGCGATTCCTCCTCCCCACGTAATACTCCTCTGCGCCTCCTGAGCGTAGTCGAAGGGGCGCCTCTGCGTTACCCTCCCCTCCTCTGCGTCTCTGCGTTTGCTACTTACGGATACGGCAGGATGTGGGGCGCCTTGGAATTCGGAGCAACTCTGGATATTTTTAAAGATTGACCGTTCGTGGCATTTTCCTCTTCGATGCACCCGGAGGGGCCGTGTTGCCGCGGCAAGTGGAGCCTGGATGAAGCGTACACCGCTGACGATAATATTTCTCATTGTGTTCATCGACCTGCTCGGCTTCGGGGTGGTGATTCCCATCATCCCGTCCTATGCCGAGCATGGGTTCAGGGCGGACGATTTCACCATCGGTTTGCTTGTCGCATCCTTCTCCTTTGCGCAACTGCTGTTTACGCCGGTGTGGGGACGCTTGTCCGATCGCTACGGACGAAAACCGATTCTGCTGATCGGACTGTGCATCACTGTGGTCAGCTATATCATGTTCGGCATGGCCGAATCTCTGACCGTGCTGTTCGTGTCACGGCTTCTCGGGGGCATAGGCGGCGCGAACATCTCTGCGGCGCAGGCCTATATCGCGGACGTCACGCGTCCCGAGGAGCGCGCCAAGGGCATGGGCATGATCGGCGCCGCGTTCGGTTTGGGCTTTGTATTCGGTCCCGTCATCGGCGGGGTTCTTGTCGGCTACGGCTACTCCGTCCCGGGTTATGCGGCCGCCATACTCAGCGCACTCGCGCTCGTCACCGCCGCCATTGCTCTGCCCGAATCGCTTCAGCGGAAGGGAGCGGTCGCGGAGGCCGCTTCCGCGGAATTCAGCTTTGCCTTGCTCTTCGATGCGCTGAAGCGCCCTCTGGTCGGTCCCCTGTTGCTGCTCTTCTTTCTGGTCACCTTCGCGTATGCGAACATTTATGCCACCTTCCCCATGATTTCCACCCGGGAATTCGGCATGACGGACAGAGAAGTCGGGTATCTCTTCGGCTTCATCGGTCTTGTCGGCGCTTTTACGCAGGGGTGGCTCATTCGTATTCTGGCACCGAAAATCGAGGAACGCCTGCTGTTCATCGGAGGCGCGGTACTGGCAGCCATCGGCCTCGCGCTGATTCCGTTTTCCGTTTCTACGACGACACTGCTGATCATTCTCGCGGTGCTCTCCCTGGGAACAGGCGTCATGACGCCCAGTTGCCTCGGGATGATTTCGCGTCACGCCGATCCGTCCCAACAGGGCGGCGTGCTCGGCATCAATCAGGCGCTCGGAGCGCTGGGTCGCGTACTCGGTCCGATTTGGGGGGCCTTCGTGTTTGACGCCGCCGGAACATCGTGGCCGTTTCTCACCGGCGGTATCGTCATGAGCCTTGTCGTCATTCTCGCATGGATCAGTCTCAGAGTACCGTCGCGAGACGGTGTTGTACAGCTCTGACGTGATCACCATTTATCGCATTCAGGATATTCCATGACACAGCGCACTCTGTACAGATTGATCGAGGATATTGGACGTCGGGATTTCGACAACGAAGACGATCTCCTCAAGGCGATTCTCAATGAAATCGTGCAGAACGAACGCATCAGCATCACAGGGGGACGCATCTGGAAACTGCTTCCGGAAAAGCGGCGGTACACGTTGATGCACGAAAGCGGCAACATCGAGTCCGTCGGTATCGGCTTCACTATCAGTCTCAAGGGCTACCCGGTATTCGAGCAGGTGGCGCGTAAGGGTACCGTGCTCGCCGATGAAACCAATGCCGCTCTGAAGAAAAAAGGCATCGTGCGCTATTCCGCCACAGGTATCGGCGACCGAGTGACTATCGGGGTTCTGTCGTTCTATGAATATCTGATGGCGTTCAATACCGTCTCCGTCGACAACGAGCTGCGTTACATGCTCGGTATTGCCGGGCAGGCGGTGACACAGCTTCTTTCCGGCCGGCGCAGCGAGAAGCAGCGCATGGAATTGCTCACGGAAATGGAGCATGCGCGCGATCTTCAGCGACGCATTCTTCCGCAGCACGAGTATTCCTTCGGGCGCTACGAACTGTACGGTGTGAGTGTGCCGGAGAAAACCGTCGGCGGAGATTTTTTCAACTACTATGAAATTCCGGGTGATCACGATCGCCTGGCCATCGCCGTGGGTGACGCCGCGAGCAAGGGTTTTCCCGCCGCGGTACAGGCGCTGTTCGTTTCCGGCGCGCTGATGATGAGTGTCGAAGCGGAGAGCAAGATCTCCTCCATGCTGCGACGCATCAACACGATCAACAGGAAAATTTTTCCACAGGAGCGCTTTCTCACACTCTGCTACTGTGAGCTGTTTGACGGCGACGAGGGTCTGATGCTCTACTCCAACGCAGGGCACCCCAAGCCGATGCACTATCACGCCGCCAGCGCTTCCTGCACAGAGCTCAGCGTTACCGGTCCGGTGATCGGCCTGCTGCCGGATGCCCATTTCTCCGTCACCAACACAAACATCCTGAAAGATGACGTGTTGGTGATTTACACCGATGGCATCTCCGAAGCCAACGACGGCGACGAAGAATTCGGCGAAGGCAAACTGATGGAGTGCATTCGACGCAACGGCCAACTTTCCGCCAAAGAAATTTGCCAGACGATACTGCAGGAGGTGCAGACCTTCAGCGCACACGGAAGACATTCCGACGACAAAACCCTCGTCGTCATCAAGCGTACCCGCTAATTGTTATTGTTGTTGTACGAAAGATCCGATACCACCATGTCAGGTACACGCATCCCTCTCCTCCTGTTGTTGTTGCTCCCTCTGATGACCACGCACGCCCGCTCCGAGATCACCGCGATGACGGTCGTTTCCGGCTCGACGCGATTTACCGTGCCCGCGTTCACGCACGACAAAGTGCTGTACGCCTCCATCACGGAGCTGAGCAAGCGTCTGTCCTTCCCCTTGTGGGGCAGCGCTGAGCATGCCAAAATTGAAGTGCGCGTCGGTGAGGCGCGCATGAAGCTCACTGCGGGCAATCCCTTCGTGGTCGTGATCGCACAAAAAGACAACAGCGTCAGCGAAGTATATCAAATGCCCGGCGAGGTCATGAAAACGGATGCCGCGTATTATGTGCCCATGCCGTCGCTCCTCCCGCTGCTGGCAAGGCTCATGAAACGCTCACTGACGCTCGACCGCGATGCGGCTCTGTTGACGGTCACGACCGAAACGGCGGGACTCGCCCGCATCACCGGCTCATCGGCAAGCAACACGTCTCCAGGTACAACACGCACGCAGTCCGCGACGAACCGAAATATCGTCGCCGATGAAACACCTGCGGCGGAGCAGCCGGGCACAACACCCGCAAAAAATGCCGGACCGGTGTCGGAAGCGCTTGCACCTCGCGCCATCGTCCCCGAAGCCGCCACGCGCTTCGACATTTCACATCTTACGGTGGATTCCAGAAAGAACGGCGTGCTCGTTCGCGTTCACTCGAAGAAGAAGACCGCGAAGTTCGAGAGTGAGCTCGATGGCGAAGGTCGTCTGCTTGTTTCCATCGAAGGCGCCACCGCAGACATCGCGAATCTGCGACAGACGCCGACTGACGGTGAGAGCGTGACCTCCGTCATGGCGGAGCAACTCGGCGGCAACGTGCGCCTGATTCTTGGACTCAACGGTGACTTCACTTCGCATAAGGTATCACGCGATGTGCGCACGAACGATCTCCTCGTTTCGCTCTACAAGCAGGTGGATGTACACAAGGTGGTCCGCGAAGAGCAGTCGGGACCGCGAGGCGGCGACCGCAGCAAGTGGAAACTCGATTGCATCGTGATCGATCCGGGGCACGGCGGCAAGGATCCCGGCGCCATCGGCGTCAGCGGCATCAAGGAGAAAAACATCACACTCGGCATGGCGCTGAAGCTGGGCAAGCTGATCGAAGAAAACATGCCAGGCGTTCGCGTCGAGTACACCCGCAAAGACGATACCTTCGTCCCACTGGATAAGCGCGGTCAGATGGCGAACGCGGCCGGCGGCAAGCTCTTCATTTCCCTGCATTGCAACTCCACGGAGAAGAAACCTTCCAACGCGCGCGGTTTCGAAGTGTACATCCTTCGGCCGGGACGTACGGAAGAAGCCATTCGCATCGCCGAATTCGAAAACTCCGTTATCAAGTTTGAAAAGGATTACGAGAAGCGCTACGCCAAGCTGACGGACGAAAATTTCATCCTGATCAATATGGCGCAAAGCGCCTATGCCAAATACAGCGAACGCGTGGCCGAGCTGATGCACGAAAAGGTAAAACGCAGTCCGCAGATCAGCAGCAAGGGAGTCAAACAGGCCGGATTTTACGTACTCGTCGGCGCCTCCATGCCCAGCGTCCTCATCGAAGCAGGCTTCCTCTCCAACACGAAGGAAGAGCAATACCTCGCGACACAGGCAGGTCAATCCCATCTCGCACGGCTGTTCTATGACGCCATAGCGGATTTCGCCGTGGAATATGAGAAAAGTCTCAAGGAATAATTTCCCGCGAATCGCGCGCTCGTAAAAAGGTGAAAAGGAGAAATGGTGAAAAGGTAAGAGACTGTTACCTTTTCACCTTTTTTCCTTTTCACCTTTTTTCCTTTTCACGACCACCCGGGTATCCGCACGGAGCAAGGATATTCGTCAATCGTCACTTGACATTCACTGCGCCATCGGCTACCTTGCCCGCGAGAAGCCGCACATTTTTCCGGAAGGAGTATCGCAATGCGAAAGACGTTCAGGTGCGCCTGGTGTTTTGAGATCAATGAGATCTTCATAGATCTCTCTGCCGGGGAGGATCAGGAGTACGAAGAGGACTGCCAGGTGTGTTGCCGGCCCAACACTCTCAGGGTACACATCGACATTGATGCCCGCAGGGTGACACTCGAAAACGAAGCGGAAGGATAGCGCCCCAACATACCGCACCGAAGCCCTTCCGGCCAATTCCCGGAGAAGCTGTCGTGTTTCAGTCGCCCGCCACAATCCGCCGTCATTGGTGCCACTCCCGCACGTGTTATCCTGCCTGGCAGCCGGTATCGTGCAGGGACAGCGTACCGCATTGACAATCGCCTGCTCTGAGTGTAGTTTACATATGCTCGGCCCTTTCTCACTTTTCCGAGACTGTATCGATTCGTGTTTACATTCGCGAGGTAGTTATGTGCATCCGGAACGCGTTCATTATTCGTGTTCTCCTGCTTGCGTTTTTCCTCCCGGCAGTCGCCGCGGCACAAGGTACGCTCATTCATACGGATACTCCCACGGGTGATGCCGCCTTCAAGGAAAAAGCCCGCGCGCGCGCGGAGTATTTCTTCAACCGCGTGGCCTGGCCGAGCGGCGTGATTCCGGAAGGTGCGCGCGAAAAAGCCTGGCGGGCATCACGCGAGCTTCCCCTGTTCCACGGCGGCGGAAAGCACACCCTGTCGCGCGAGCTGGAGTGGAAGAACATCGGCCCCTTCAATGTCGGAGGTCGCATTTTCGGACTCGCGTTCAATCCCGGGCGGCCCGCGACCATGTATGCGGCAGCAGCCAACGGTGGTGTGTGGCGTTCGTACGATGCCGGCTTGCACTGGGAATCCGTGTCCGAGGACTTCCCCACGCAGGCGATGGGGACTCTGGTCGTGGATCCCGTGGATACGAATATCGTGTACGCAGGCACCGGCGACGCGAGCTTCGGCTCGCTCTCGTTCGACGGCGCGGGCATGTTTAAGAGCACGAACGGAGGACAGAGCTGGTTCGAGGTCGGAGCCGGTACGCTCCCGGACTATGCCAATATCAGCGACATGGCCATCAATCCCGCCAACCCTTCCGTACTCTACGCCGCAGTCCCTGATGGCGTCCGTGAAGCGTCGCAGCAGGGCATCTGGAGGACGCGTGACGGCGGTGATACGTGGCAACTCGTATTTCCCGGTCGCTGCACAGATATCATCATCGATCCGCTCCATCCGGATGTGCTGTATACCGTGTCGAGCATCATCTTTCAGGGCGGTGCCGCACCCGCCAATCAGGGCCTGTACAAGACCACGGACGGAGGCGATACCTGGACGCGCCTCGATCTCGGCATACCCCCCGAAACCATCGGCCGTACCGGCATGGGCATATGCGCGACGCAGCCCGATGTACTGTACCTCGGTGTGTCGCACATTGTCGGGACGGGACGTACACCGTTACTCGGGGTCTTCAAATCCGTGGATGCGGGAGCGACCTGGACCAAACTGCCCGTGCCATTCGACTACATGATCTCGCAGGGCTGGTTCGACAATATTATTGGTGTACATCCCACGAATCCGGATATCGTGTACGCGGGCGGTGTGAAGCTCATTCGTTCTTCCGACGGAGGCGCGACCTGGGAACGCATCGCCGATCAGCTCGCGGGCGGCATCCTGCATGTCGATCAGCATGAAATCGAGTTCGATCCCACCGATCCCGATCGCGTGTACGTTGGCAACGACGGCGGTCTGTATCTGCTGACCAATGCTGGCCAGACTCTGGAGAAGCGCGATATCGGCATGAGCATCACGCAATTCATAGGCGGCGACATGTATCCCGGCACTGACGCCTTCGCCTTCGGCGGCACGCAGGACAACGGGACGCTGATTTCGGAGCAACAGATCAATTTTGCACTTTCGCTCTACGGCGACGGAGGACACGGCTTCATACATCCCGCCGCGCCAAACAACATGTACACGACGCAGGAGCAGCTCAAGCTCTGGCGCTCGCAGGACTTCGGGCGCACCTGGTCCTGGGCCAACGGCGATCTGCCCAATGAAGGATCGCTATTCTACATTCCGTATGATATGGACAGGAACGACCCCGAGCGCCTCTTTCTCGGCACGTACCGAATGTACCGCAGCACGAACGGCGGTGTGAACTGGAGTCAGCGGCAAAGCTGTCTCTTCCCGGCACCGAGCGGCGGGTGCTACTATATCACCTCGGTCAGTATCGCTCCCTACAACGCAAACCTCATACTCGCCGCCGGTCCGGGACAGACCGCACTATCACAGGATGGCGGCGATTCCTGGCAAGTCACCTCCTCTGGCCTGCCGGTATCAGCCTGCAGCGCCTTCCGCACCTTCCGGCCAAACGTCCTGTATGCCACGTTCAGCGGCTATGGTGTGCCCAAAGTGTGGAGATCCGGCGACAACGGTTCTACCTGGACCGATATCAACGGCAATCTGCCGGATATCCCGACCTACGACGTCATGGAACTTGACGGCAACATCATCATCGGGACGGAACTCGGCGTGTTCATTTCCGAAGACGAAGGCAGTACGTGGCAGCGACTGGGGACAGGCATGCCGGCGCTGTGCGTGCAACGTCTGCTCTATCAGGAAGAGACAGGAGTTCTCCGCGCTATCACGCACGGACGCGGCATGTACGACGCACAATGGCTGCACATCCCGCCGTCCGCACCGGTGTTCGTTTCAACCCCGGACACCGAGACACTGCATATGCGTCAACCCTTCGTGTATGCGCCGGTGGTCCATGCCACACCGCGCCCCACATTCAGACTGCTCGAAGCACCGCAAGGTGCGACCATTGATCCTGTGCTGGGTGTCGTGCGCTGGACGGCGAGCGATATCGTTGCGCGTTTCACCATTGAAGCGGAAAACAGCACAGGAAAAACCGAGCAGTCCTGGGTGCTCGCCACCAATGATGTGCTCATGACCGACTGGGAGATCGTGTCCCACACGCCGATGACTACCGCAGTCAATCACGCATTTCTCGCTGCGGATAACTCTCTGTGGCTGGCCCGCGATACGGCCTGGATTTCCCGCTCCACCGACGCCGGACGGACTTGGGAGCACCTGCGCCTGCCCGACACCGAGGTTTCCGTGATCAGCGTATTCGCTTTTGACAAAAACACCGCCTTCGTCGGGACCGGCGGTCCGCAAAGTCTGATGAACACCGGCAGCGGTCATATCTGGAAAACCACGGACGGCGGTATGAGCTGGACCGATCAGCTCTACGGCATCGATTCCCGTTTCGCGAATATCCACTTCTGGGACGCACAGAACGGTATCGCCGCTTCGCAGGGCGCAAATGATTCCGCCGATGTGTTCCTGACCTCGAACGGAGGCACGACCTGGACACGCAGCGCGCGTGTGCTTGCGCGTGTTCCCATGTACAACACAATCACATTCGCCGACAGGAATCTCGGATGGTTCGGGACATCGGACTACTACATCCGCGGCGACGCGGCTCTGCTCCGAACAACCGACGGCGGCCGCAGTTGGGAGCCGAAGAATTTCGGAACCGGCATGATATATGTGTCCGATATCGCTTTTCTTGACGGCCAATACGGCTGGGGTATAGATGAAATGCGACGCACGATCAAGAAATCCACAAGCGGCGGACAACGCTGGATCACGACCTCCTACCCGATGAACGGCGAACGGCTGGTCGGGATGGCTGTGGACAAAGCGAGCCGCACCGTGTGGGTCCTGAGCGACGCGCATGCCTGGGCATCCCGCGATCTCGGGCTTACCTGGATGAAAACCACGCTCGTCCCTGTCGGCGACATGCTCGGAATCGTCTTTGCGGATTCCGTTCGCGGCTGGGCGGTTTCGCGCAACGGCATTGTACAGGAACTGATGCGCGATCCCTTCGTCGTCTCCGCAGCCCAACCTCCCACCCCCGGCGGGGCGGAGCTCCAGGCTCCATGGCCCAATCCTTTGAGCTACGGCACGGATGCCGTACAAATTCCTTTCCGCCTTATGAGGCCCGGCCCGGTGCGCATCTCCATCGTCAACAGCGCAGGTAAAGAGGTTGCCGTCGCCGCCGAAAATCACTTCCCCGCGGGAAACCACTTCGCTTCCTGGACTCCCGACGGATTCAGCAACGGCATGTATTTCATCACCATGAAATCCGATGCCGGCACCAGCACACGGAGTATGATCATCGCACGATGATGCTCCGGCACCTCAGCCCTCGCGACAGTTATTGAAGGATCAGGATCATGCACATTCCGCACATCGTTTCGACACTGTTCTTCGTTTTAATGCTGAGCGACGCTCTTCAGGTCGTGGCCCAGACTACCGTCCCCAACGAGATCCCGCCCGTTCCCGACAAACCGGGTGCACGCAGCGCCTGGCACTACGAACGCCTGACCTCACCGGGCGGCACGATACCAGAAGGGGCCAGAGTGAAAGCGTGGAAGTACGCACAGGATCAGATGCAGTTGTTCAAACCGTCAGGGAAGCAGGAGCTCTGGCAAAATATGGAATGGCGCAACGCCGGTCCCTTCAATGTCGGCGGACGACTGCTCACGGTGGCCGTCAATCCAAAAAATCCACGCACCATTTTTATCGGAGCGGCGGGTGGCGGAATCTGGCGGACCTATGACGAAGGCCTGAGCTGGCACAGTGTGTCGGATGCGTTACCGACCCAAGCCATGGGCGCAATAGTCATTAATCCCGTGGATACCTCCATCGTATACGCCGGTACAGGCGAGGCGAGCTACGCGCTCAACACCTTCGACGGCGGCGGGATGTTCAAGAGCACCGACGGCGGCACGAGTTGGTTCGAAATCGGCGTCGGGACGCTACCGCCCTATGGCCGGGCCAGCGACATGGTCATCAATCCTCTGAATCCCGATATCCTTTTCGCCGCAATACCGGACGGCTTCCGGGATCCGGCGCATATCGGCATCTGGCGCAGCACCGACGCGGGCAACACCTGGGCACTGGTCCTCGACGGCAGGATGAATGACATCGTGATCAATGTAAAGGATCCCAACATCCTGTATACGGTTTCCAGCGCCGTGAGCCAGGGCCGTGAGGCCTCGCGCTTCGGCGTGTATAAAACCAGTGACGGCGGTGACAGCTGGTTCAAGCTGGATTTGCCGGATATGAACGATACGCTCATGGGACGCACCAGCATCGGAATTTGCGACGCACAGCCCGATGTGGTGTATCTCGGTGTTTCGGCACTGAGCGGCGAGCGTACTCCGCTGCTGGGCGTGTTTAAAACCGTGGACGGCGGAGCGACCTGGAACAAACTCACCGTTCCGTTCGACTACATGGTATCGCAGGGCTGGTTCGACAATATCATGGGCGTGCATCCGGAGAATCCGGACATCGTCTATGCCGGCGGAGTCAAGCTCATCGTCACCACCGACGGAGGAACGAGCTGGTTCCGCGTACCGGATCAGGGTTACGGCGGCATCGTGCATGTGGATCAGCACGCGATTGAATTCAACCGGCATGATCCCTCCATTGTGTACCTCGGCAATGACGGCGGTTTTTTTGTGGGACGGAACAACGGGCAGGATTGGGAGAAACGTGATTACGGACTTTCGGTTACACAATTCATCGGCGGCGCCATGCATCCCTCGAGCGACGCCGTGCTCTTCGGCGGTACGCAGGACAATGGCACGCTGCTGTCCACCGAGGCGCCGCGTTTCGATCTGGTGCTGTACGGCGATGGGGGGAACACCGAAATCAATCCCGAGCGGCCCAATATCATGTACACCACCCGCGAAACGCTGAAATTTTTCCGTTCGGATGATTTCGGCGCGACGTGGACGCGCATGCAAAACGGGCTGGGCATGGATCGCTCGCTGTTCTATATCGCCTATGCAATGGACCCGAACAATCCCGAAACGCTGTATCTCGGGACGACGAATTTGTACAAGACCACCAACGGCGCGAAACTGTGGCGACAGGTCGCGTCCTGCGCCCTCGGTTCGGGCAACTCCTGTTACTTCATTTCCGCGCTGTCCGTCGCACCGTACGACGGCAACGTCGTGATGGCCGGGAGCAACGCGGGCGGTATCACCATTTCGCACGACGCCGGCGGCAGTTGGTCGCGCATACCCGATGGCCTTCTTCCCTTCGCCTATGTCAGCAGCGTGCGCAGTTTCGAAGCGGGCGTGTATTACGTCACCTTCAGCCGCTATGGTGTGCCCAAGGTCTGGCGCAGCGCGGACAGCGGCGCGACCTGGCAGGATCTCAACGGCAACCTCCCCGACGTTCCGGTCAATGACATTGTGTTGCTCGACGGCAAGCTCCTGCTTGCAAGCGAGGTGGGCATGTTCATTTCGGAGGATCAAGGTGCCACCTGGCAGCGCTTCGGTACGGGCATGCCGTCGGTGCCTGTGTTCCGTCTTCGCTACAACGCCCGCACCGGAACGCTGCGCGCCATCACACACGGACGCGGCATGTACGACCTGCAATGGCAGACTCTGGCGGGAAGTGCGCCGGAATTCCGTTCGCATCCGGATACCACAGCGTTGGAGCGTGCCTCGATGTTCGTGTACGCACCCGTGCTGAATTCCTCCCCTGCGGCACGCTTCACTTTGCTCGACGCTCCCGCCGGTGCCACGATCGATCCGGATCTCGGCATCGTGCGCTGGACGGCGGAAGGTGTCGGTACATTCACCATCGAAGCGGAGAACAGCATCGGCAAGGCAACGCAGCATTTCACCGTGGCGACACACGAGTATCGGACGACGGACTGGGAAATCGTACAACCATATCCTTTGTCTACCTCAGTCACCACGCTGGTGCGCGCGTCCGATGGCAGTCTGTGGATGGGGCGTGACAGCGCCTTCGTTATGCGTTCCACCGACGGCGGACAACGCTGGGAGGAGTTCGTCCTTCCGGGCGGGAACGCCAACGTCCTCGCGCTGCACGCGTTCAGCGCGATGCGGGCTGTTGCCGGTACGCGTGATGGCCGCTTGCTGCGTACGAACGACGGCGGTGCAACCTGGACGGTATGTCTCAACGAGATCAATGCGAGCTTCGGCAATATTCGCTTCACCGACGACAACAACGGCCTCGCGATCACAGGCGATCCTGATCGCACGGATCTCGCGATAATCTATGCCAGCAGTGACGGAGGGGCCCTCGGAGTGTGCTCGCCTCTGCACCGGCCCGGCAGGTGCTGGACAACACACTGGTGATGCACGACGCGATGACCGCCCTGGTTCGCGTCGTCGAATTATTCGCGCTCCTCACCCGGCGGTCCCGATGTGTTGCGGAGCACAGACGGTGGCAAAAGCTGGCAATCCTCGGTGGTGTCGGCGCAGAATATTTCCGGTCTCGCATTTACCGACGCACGTACCGGATTCTGCTCGGACGACATGAGCGGCGTGCTTCGACGCAGTACGGACGGTGGCGCGGGCTGGCGCGCCGCGTTCTATCCCATGAGCGGTGAACGCAACGCACACGCAACGAGTACCAGCGATCCGTCCGCTGTCTGGATCGTCAACGACACGCATGCCTGGGTGAGCAACACAAACGGACAAAACTGGATGCGTACAACGCTCGTCCCGGCCGGACCTGTGCAGGCATCGGTGTTTGCGGATTCTGCGCAGGGTTGGGTGGTGACCAAGGCGGGTATCGTTCAGCGCCTGAAGAATTCTCCCCTGCTCTCCGCAACCGCACGCGTCAGCCCTGGCGCGATGCACCTGTATCCCGCCTGGCCCAATCCCGTCGGCCCCGATCAGCTGGGCGGCATGCTGCGCTTCCGCCTCGACGCTCCCGGGCATGCGCTGCTCGAGGTGTACAACAGTGCGGGTGTGCGCGTGGCGCGACTCGTAGATACACGACTGCCCGCGGGCGACCATGTCGCTGCGTTCAGCAGCGAGGGGCTTCCCGCCGGCAGCTATTTCGCACAGCTTCGGGTCGGAACATTTTCCCGGACTGTCCGTATCTTGGTGCTACGGTAAATTTGAACATTTCGCAGCCGCAACCGACGGTACGCGACCCCGGACGGCTTAACGCAACGCATCCGAATATCATGGAGATAGCCATCGTGAAAAAACTGTTTCTCTTCGCCTTCCTTCCTTTGTTATTGCTTGCCGCGTGCAGCGACGACGACAACACCACACAGCCGCCGACCGGAGATACGGAAAAGCCCAGCGTCACCTTCGTCAAGCCGGCGAATGATCAGCAATTCAGCGAGGCGACGCTGGACGTCGAGCTCACCGCTACCGACAATGTAGGCGTGGTGAAAATCGAGCTCTACGTCAATACCGCGAGTTCGCCTGCCGTCACCCTGCAAAACGCACCATGGCAGACCGCGCTGGACGTCTCCGCCCTCACACCGGGGACGCACACGATTCGCGCGAAAGCGTACGATGCCGCCGGAAACGCCTCGAATTTCGTTGCTGTCACCGTAGTGAAATTGTCCCGGGCGTCTTCGGTTTCACCTTCCGTGCCGGAGCGACATTCTCTTACGATGTCTGGAACCTCGACGAGACCAATCAAAAGACCGGCTCGCCGGTGACGGTGAACAGCGTCGTCGAGCAAGGCAGCGGTCAAAATCTGGACGGACACTCGGATTGGTGGCGCGTCATTGACACTGATCCCGCCGGCACGAAAGACACGCTTACAGCGCGGATTGACGCGAACGGAAATCTTGCAGTGTACGGCTTCGCCACGGATTTCATCAAGCGTTTCATTCAGGGAATGAATGACGGTGGATTTCCTATCGAGGTACCCACATTGCCTGATCCCGAGTGGAAGGTTCTCGGCTATTTCAACAGCGCCGCAGGTACACCCGCCGCGCCCGGTGTGGAATGGGATATCACCGATGCCGCGGGTATCAACATCCCGGTTGGCCTGTTCTCCGCAAATGTCAAGATCAGGGGAAAATTCGTGGACAGGACCGAAACCGTCACCGTCAATGGAAAAACCATCAATCTGTGGCACGTCGAACTGTCGAATATCATCAACATCCTTGGGAGTGAATCGACGATCAAGGTGCATATCTGGTACTCCGACGATCCCTCAGGCCGAATCCTTCTTTGGCAGGAAAGCACGCTGCTGAATCTCGTGCTGACCAATTACCAGCTCAACGGCGAACGTTGGGAACTGAAGGCCTGGCAATAAACTGCTGAAAGCGCGGAAAACGCTTCTCTGCGCGTTCGGGGCGCGGTGTGCTTGCATGCCGCGCCCCTTTTGTTTCTGGAATCTCCGTATCTTGCGACACGCACGGCACAGGATCACAAGAATGAAGACCATTACCACCTGTCTGTTTTTCCTCTTCACGCTCAGTTCGACTGTCATGCTCGCGCAGGAGGAAGAATTCCCCGACGCACAATTTTTTGTCGGCTCCTATACGCTCATCGGAAAAGCGTTGAATTCGGAGACAACCTTTCTCGGTGTCCTCACACTGTCGGTGGACGAGAACGGCGCGGGGACCTTCGACAGACGGACCGGGCAAGCGTCCGTACGCGGGAGCTGGGGCCTGGAGTACGCCATCGGGAATGAAGTGCGCGTGGTCCGGATACGCTGGGAGGCGGACGGCACGAAACACGAATGCACGTATCAATGGTGCATGGATTTCGACAGCTATCCCCGTCTGTCGGGGCACTGCTATGAAAGCGGCAAATACACCGACAATCCGGGCATGGAAGTCGGTTTCTACCTTCACCCGGAGTACGACGACGACTGATTTCGCCGTACCGCGGTCTTCCCCATCATGGAAACAAGCGACCGCCGCCTCGTAGGTCTCCATACGAGGCGGCGGTCTGACATGCGTGCGATCTGCCCTTCAGGTATCAGCGAGCCTACGCCACTATGCTTCGAGTATCTTTTCCACCTCTTCCAGAATCTCACAACTCCGCACCACTGCCTGCATCGTCGTGTGATCGGGATAGAGGGGGCGATCCACGTCCAGATGCGCGATGTGCCGACGCACGACTTCCCGCGCTTTCTGTACACCGATTCCGTTGCCGAAATCCCGGAAATCCAGCGCCTGCGCCGCGGCCATGAACTCGATGCCCAGCACACCACAGGCGTTGTCCAGGATTTGCGCATTCTTGATGGCCGTGTTCATGCCCATGGACACGAAATCTTCCTGATCCGCCGCCGCCGGGATGGACTGTATGGAGGCGGGTACAGAGAGAATGCGCTGCTCCACGATAAGCGAATCGGCGGTGTACTGGCTGAGCATCATGCCTGAAAACATCCCGGCGCCTTTGGTCAGGAAGGAAGGAAGACCGACGCTGAGCGCGGGATTGAGCAAGCGATTCAGGCGTCGTTCGGAGAGTACGCTCACCATGGTGACAGCGGCTCCGACCATATCCATGGGCAGAGCTACCGGTGTCCCCTGGAAATTTGCACCCGTGAGTGTCAGTCTCTCTTCCGGAAGAAAAATGGGATTGTCGCCGACACCGTTGAGCTCGATCTCCACCTGACGCCGGGCGTGCGCCACCGCGTCGTGCGCGGCACCGATAACTTGCGGTGTCGAGCGCATGGAATAGGCGTCCTGCACTTTCACTTTGAGCTTGCCCGTCTGTAAATCGCTGCCCTTGATGCAGCGGGCGATGGCGTGTGCACTGCGCACCGCACCCGGGAAACCACGCAGCTCGTGCAGACGCGTATCGTAGGGCTTGAGATTCGCGAGCAGCGCTTCGAGCGACATTGCCGCGGCGATTTCCGCCTGACGCAGCCAGCGGTCAATATCATAGAGATGAATGGCGCTCATGGCCGTAAGCAGATTGGATCCGTTGATTGTCGCCAGACCATCGCGCGCCTGCAAGCCGGGCACGGGAATGCCGGCCGCCTCCATTGCCCGGAGCGCGGGCATACGTTCGCCACGGTAGTACGCCTCCCCTTCGCCCATCATGAGCAGGGCTATTTGCGACATGGGCGCCAGATCGCCACAGGCGCCGACCGATCCCTTCTGACACACCACGGGCGTAACACCCTTGTTGAGAAGCTCGATAAGCGTCAGAGTGATTTCGGGTCTGCAACCCGAGTTTCCATGCGCATGCACATTGATGCGCGCGGCCATGGCTCCGCGCACGTACTCGATGGGTGCGGGATCGCCGATACCGGCGGAGTGATTGTAAATCAGGTACTTCTGGAATTCCTGCACCTGTTCGTCGGAGAGCACGACCTCGGAAAATTCTCCGATGCCGGTATTCACTCCGTACATGATTTCGTGCTGCGTTATTTTCTCCTCCAGCATGGCGCGACAGGTTTTGATGCGCTCCAGCGCCGCGGGATGCAAGGCAACGGACTCGTGATCACGCGCGATGCGCACGAGTGCTTCAATGGTCAAATTCGAACCGTCAAGAACAATGGACATGGTATCCTCCGATTTCACAGAGCGGGTAGTCCCGTAACATAGCTTTTTGTCGGGAAATGGAGAAACAGGCAGAGACGCAGGGGAGAGACGCAGGGGAGAGACGCAGGGGAGAGACGCAGGGGAATTTAACGCAGAGACGCAAAGGTGCAAAGACGCAGAGGAATTTAACGCAGAGACGCAAAGGTGCAAAGACGCAGAGGAATTTTTTGTGGGGATTTTTTATGGGGAGGCGTATTGCTGGATTCGTCGAGGCCCGAAACAAAGGGTCGGGAATTGGCGCTGGCGAATCCCAGGATGCACATACGTCGGCCCTGTCAATCTATCGCAAAGGCGTAGAAGTGGGGAATAAACGCAAAGGCGCAAAGACGCAGAGGAATTTTTTATGGGGAGGCCTAGTGCTGGATTCGTCGAGGCCGGGAGTGTGTCTCGGCCACCCACGTCTTGAGCGAGGTTTCGGCGGTTCCTCCTCCCTCTATTTTTCCTCTGCGCCTCTGCTACTCCTGAGCGTAGTCGAAGGGGCGTCTCTGCGTTAATCTCCCCTCTGCTCCTTTGCGATACGATCCCTCCCCTGTGACATTGCGATGAAAATGGAATCGTTCGTATCATGCAGCAGCATCACTTCATAACATCAAGGTGACACATGCGCAAGGTCATTCTCTACATCGCCATGAGTCTGGACGGATACATCGCACGCGAAGACGGCTCGATTGACTGGCTGCCCGCAGTGGACGAGGCCGGGGAGGATTACGGCTACGGCGAGTTCATCGCGGACATTGACACCGTACTGATGGGAAGAATCACCTACGAGCAGATTCTGACCTTCGGCGCGTATCCCTACGCGGGGATGCAGGGGATAGTGTTTTCGCGCTCGCGTGCAGGCGAAATCGGCGAACATGTGCGCTTCACCGACGAGAATCCGGGCGAGGTGCTCCACGCGCTCAGACTCGAAGAGGGCAAGGACATCTGGCTGGTCGGCGGTGGTGCTCTCATCTCCGCCTTCCTTGACGGCGGGCTGATAAACGAATATTGTATCTTCATCGTCCCCGTTCTTCTCGGCCGCGGGATCACGCTGTTTGACGGACCCTTCCCGGAGACCTCACTCACCCTCCGCGACACAAAACACTACTCGTCCGGCATGGTACGGCTGCGGTATGGTGCCGCGAGTGCATGAACGGTGAAAAGAAGAGTTAAACGTTAAAGGTTAAACGTTAAACGATATTGTGATAACGTAAAGAAAGTCGTAATCCGTAAATTGTGTCGTAAGTCGCAGATCGTAAATAGAAACTCCCGCTCCGATTCCAGAGCGGGAGTTTGTGTGATTTTGGCTTTTCGGAGCGCTTATTTCATCACGGTCATTTTCTTCTGAATGGTCTGGCCGCCGGCGCTGATCTGATAGATGTAGGTGCCGGAGGGGAGCTTCTCCGCGCTCATGGACACCTGATGTGCGCCCGCGGATTTCTGCTCGTCAACCAACAGGGCTACCTGCTCGCCGAGGGAGTTGAACACGCGCAGCGTGACATGCCCGGGCTCGGTGATCTGATAGCTGATCGTGGTGTAGGGATTGAAGGGATTGGGGTAGTTCTGATACAACGCTACCGTGGTCGGAGTGCTGCTGAAGAACACATCCACAACGGGCGAGAGGGACTGCGTGCCGTCGGTGTCAATCTGACGGAGGCGATATTTCACGCTGCCGACACTGCGATGCGTGCTGGTGACCTCATCGGAGTAATCGTACTGCTTGGGCTCGCTGGTGGTACCGCGGCCGGGCACGAAACCGAAGACTTCCCAGTTGCTTCCGCCGTCGAAGCTGCGCTGCAGTTCGAAACCGTGGTTGTTGGTCTCCATGGTGATGTTCCACTTGAGATCCACCTTGTCGCCGTTGAGTTGCGCCGCGAAGGTGCTGAGCTCGACCGGGAAGGCCTTGCGTGAGCGATACGCCGCGATGCCGTTGTTGGACATCAGCACGTACAGGATGATGTGCAGGCCGGGATTGTCGGGATCTTCGTCCGGAGTGTAGTACTGCAGTTTGTAGTCAACATCCGCGATGTAGTTTTCTTCACCGGAGTTGTTGTTGAGCGTCTTGTTGCCGAGCTGTGGTGTGGCGCCGAATACGATGAAGTCGTTACCCGGCGTGGAGATGTCGAGGACGCGCGCGGTGGTGTTGTTGTTCGGAATAGTCGGATCGATGCCCCCTGTGGGAGCGCCGTCCGCCAGCACCAGGAACTTGCGTCCGTACTGCGGCAGCTCGAAGTACTTCAACGGACCGGAGGAGCCGGTGATGTTTGTAGACAGCGAGCGGTTACCTGTTGCGTTCTGATTGTAGGTCTGCGGCCAGGCGCCGGTCGCGGTCTGCACATGTGTGGCCGCGGTGGTCAGACGGGGATTGGAGTCCATCCACACATCGTGCACGAGACTCAGGTCCGTTCCCGCGACACCGTGCGATGAGAGACCGGAGTTGGAATTCGAAAGGCGCACGGCCAGACGCAGCGGCAGCTTGCCGCCACCGGGCACGTCACGATTGGCACGCTGATTTTCCGGACGGGGATCGGCGAGAATGACGTTGACTTCGCGATTCCATTCGCTCTGCAGCGGGAAGGAGCCACCGGACACGTAAATGCGTACGCTGTCCACCTCGTATGGCGGATCGCCATTGGTCGGATAGAAAGTGGAGCGCATGCCGATGACATCGAATGCATCGCCCCAGCGGGTGTAGGTCTGTTCGCTGTTGCCCATGCTGCCTACCGCCGATGCACTGGGATTCAATGTGGCATACGCAAGCACCGGTGTGGCTTTGGGGTGCTCCCAACGCCAGACGCGGAAGGGCCCCTGACCAAGATACACGGGATCGCACTGGCCGCTGGGCAGCAAAATGCAGATACCCCAAATCGGCACCACGAGGTTACAGGCGTAAATACGGCCTTCATCGTCAAGGTCGATCTTGTAAATGCTGTATGTGTTTTGCGAAAATCCACGATTGAGGGGATTGAGCCCGATGAGAGTATCTGGTACAGGGAGTTCGCCACCGGCGCCCGCGTATTGCGCATCGGCGGAGCGGCCGACACTCATGGCCGGTTGACCAGTGTTAGCATTCCATACCCAGATACGCGGTGTCTGCCACCACAAGGTACCGGACACAGTGGTATGGGGATTCACGATATACACCACGTCGCGCCACTTGTCATAGGCGAGGCCGGTGAAGGAGCGCGCGGGAGTCATCCATGCGTTTGGGTGTGTGGGCTGATTTGCCGGGGGAAGGGTGTTGCGCCACAGTTCCTCCCAGTCGATGTTACCCTGGGCGGCCATGTTGCCTGGAAGCGTGCCCAGCAACAGCGCCAGCAGGCAACCTGTCGTCAGTAGAAATCTCTTCATGGAATTCTCTCCGTGATGATGATATAAGTGAAAATGAACATTCTTGATGTCGGTGAATTGCGAAATATCACTTTTTCAGCCGTTCATTCAACATACCGAAATGTGAAAGATCACGCAAGATTTCCGAACGGTGCACGCCGATTTGCATGTTTTTCTTGCGGTTTGCGCGCACATTACAGAAAGACACGTCACGGCGCGCTTTGTTACACTGTGTCCCCGAGCTGTCGCCAGGATAGAAGATCGAAGATTCGCGTGGCGGGGATAGAGGAGCCGTAGCTCTTCGGGCTCGGGATCGCTCCCCCAACTGCCGTCGGGGGGTACAGGAAGTGTCGTCAGCCAAAGGCTGCGCTTGGGAGCCCGGTGCTTGTCGCGAGTCGCCCTGCGGGCTCAGACATCGTTTAACGTTTCACGTTTAACGTTTAACTCCTCCTCTCACTTCATTACCGTCATTTTCCTCTCAACGCTCACGCCATTTGCGCTCAAACGGTACAGATAGACACCAGCGGGCAATCGCGACGCGTCCATGCCAATGCTGTGCGTCCCCGCCTTTCTGTACTCGTCGGTCAGAATGCCGACCCGCTCACCAAGCGTATTGAACACCTCGAGGGACACCCATGCGGGTTCCGCAATCGCATAGCTGATGGTGGTAGCCGGGTTGAACGGATTGGGGTAATTCTGGTACAGGGTGATTGTCGCAGGCAGCGCGTCATTGCGCACTTCGGCCACAGGTGAAAGCCAGTCGGAGCCGTCGTGATCAATCTGCCGCAGGCGGTACAGCACCCTGCGCAGGTGCCTGTGCGTCTCGCTCAGGGCATCGGTGTAGGTGTAGCGCGTTGGCTGCGTTGTCGTACCCTGACCAGGGACGAAGCCAAGCACCTCCCATTGCGCGCCACCGTCGAAGCTCCGCTGGATTTCAAAACCATGGTTGTTCAATTCCATGGCGACATCCCAGCGCAGTTCCACCACACCATCAATTCTTGTGGCCCGGAAACTGGTGAGTTCGATGGGAATGGGATCTATGCTCCGGCGCGAACGAAATGCCGCGATACCGTTATTCGACATGAGCACATAGAGGATCAAATAGGTACCCGGATCGTCCGGCGCTTCCTGTGCGGAGTAGAAACGGAAGCCATAGTCCACATCGCTGATATAGTTGCTCATCGCGTCCGTGATGTCGAGCCGTTTGTCGCCCAATCTCGGCGTCGCACCGAGGGCGAGGAAAGCGCTGCCGGGAGATGTGATATCCAGCACGCGCGCAGTGGTATTGTTGTTCGCGATGCTCGTATCCATACCACCTGTGGGAGTGCCGTCGGCAAGAACGAGGAATTTGCGCCCGTACTGCGGAAGCTCGAAATATTTGAGCGTGCCTGACGGGCCGGTGATATTGGTGCTGATGCTGCGATTCGCTACCACGGATTGCTGGTAGGTCTGCGGCCAGGGATTCGTCGGGTGCTGTACGTGCAATGCCACGGTCGTCAAACCGGGATTCGAGTCCATCCACACGTCATGCGTCAGTGATGTCGCCGTCGCCGCCACACCATGCGCCGCGAGGCCGGAGTTCGTGTTGGAGAGCTTGACGGCGAGGCGCAGATCGAGTTTGCCGCCGCCAGGCGTATCGCGGTCGGGCCGCTGTGCGGGCGGACGCGTGTCGGCCAGTATCACATTCACCTCGCGATTCCATTCGCTTTGCAGCGGGAAGGATCCTCCGGAGACGTACACCCGCACACTGTCCACTTCGTAGGGCGGATTCCCGTCCTGCGGATCGTACAGTGATCGCTTCCCGATCACATCGAAGGCGTCGCCCCAGCGTGTATAGGCCTGCTCGCTGCCCTGAATTGAACCGATAGCCGATGCGGTGCTGTTGAGCGTGGCGTAGGCGAGCATCGGCGTGGATGTCGGTGTATCCCAGCGCCAGACGCGGAATGGGCCCTGGTCCAGATAGGCCGGATCGCATTGCGCAGAAGGCAGCAATACGCATATCCCCCACAGCGGTGAGACGAGATTGCAGGCCCAGATACGACCTTCGTCGTCGAGATCGATTCTGAACAGTGAGTAGCGATTTCTGTCGAAACCGAAACGCTGGCCGCTCGCCGGCGCGAGCGTATCGAGCGGCACGGGCAGTTCGGCTCCCCCGCCGGCGTTTGACGGATGCGCGGAACGGCCCAGGTACTGCGAGGGCTGACCCGTTGCCGCGTCCCAGATATGGATGCGTGGTTGCGCATTGCCCTGCGCATCAACAGCGGGATTGACCACGTACACGACATCGCGCCATTTGTCGTAGGCGAGACCGGTGAAAGATGCTGTCGGTTGCATCCACCCTGTGTGATGCGCGGGGCTGGTGGGCGCAGTCGGGACGTTGATCCAGAGCAATTCCCAGTCAATGTTGCCCTGTGCGCGCAGCGATGCGCCCGAAAGCAACAACAGCGTGACGAAACAGGCAAAAAAAGCGTAGCGTTTGTTCATGAGCTCCTCCGCTCTCTCGTGGTGTACATTGGTTGCGATTGGGTCAGGCGTTGGCACTGTGCCGCCGGTTTTCGAAACAGACACGGAAGCGCTGCGCTTTGTTACGTCCGAGGAAGCCGGGAGGTAAACCTGTGCTCCTGTTAATCGGGAATCGTTAATCGAGAATCGTTAATCGGTGCGCCTGGGCGGAGGGAATCGTTCCGCCCAGGTCGGAGTGAAAGGTGAATCGTGAATCGTTTTGCCTGCGGTGGGGTGGGACGTGGAGTGACGGATGAAGCCGGATGATACGGCGGATAAGCACACTGGGAAATCGCATCTTTGTCTGTCGCAGACTTTTGATTCCCGCGGTCCCTCAGATGTTCATTGGTCCGATTTCAATGGTTTTGTTCCGCTCCTGTGAAAAATCGCGGCGCCATCTTGACATCATAGCTCCGGATTGCTATATTTATAGACTAGGCACCCATCGACTAGAGGCCTAGGTCGTCAGCCTTTCACGCTGAAAACACGGGTTCGAATCCCGTTGGGTGTACCAAACAGGATAAACAGGCGGTTCAGTCAATGAATCGCCTGTTTTCTTTTGAGCTTCAATCCCCGCAAACGCAATCGCACCAAGGGGTTCCCGATACGTGACTTCAAGGTGCCCATCCCTCCACACCGAGTTCGAGAGCGTCGCAGAGAGGCAAAGTTGTCGCTCGGCTGGATTCGCTTCCTTGAACCGTGTTTGCAGGGTCTTGAGTAGTTCGAGAATCTCAATGCCACCTCGCAAGGCTGAGCCGTTCATCTCAGTTACAAGAAGGATCTCCCCTTCCACGCTGTCGTACTCCTTCTCGACCTGACCTTTGTAGGTCTTGTACGCATCCGTACTGATGATGTGGTCGAGCCGATCTTTGTAGAGCAGATCCAAACGTCTCGTCAGGAGAGCGAGTTGAGTGCGTAGTTCATGGAGCCGCTGAGCCTTGATCTCGTCACGATCTGTCGAGGTTGTTTCCAACGACTCACGGAACGAGCGTTCAATCTCGATGGGAAGGCACAGTGCCGATAGAACTTCTTCGAACACCGAGTCAAGAAGCTCAGCACGGACGTAGGCTCGGCTCTTGCATGGTTTGATGCGACCGCTACAGTGGTAATAGGTGTATCTCTTCTTCTTTCGGTCGGCACTCATGATCCCGCCGCACTCGCCGCACCTGAGCAGACCCTGATACGCCCAACGGGCTGTGTGCTTCCGCTTCGTCTTCCTGCGGTTGCCTTCGCTGATCTGCTGTGCATGGAGGAAGATGCTCTTGGAAATCAGCGGCTCGTGAACGCCATGGTATCTGACCCCACGCCAGTAGTAGTCGCCGTAGTATATGGGGTTGGCGAGGATGCGATGAATGTTGGAAGTGCTGAAGCGGTAGTCCACATCGATTTCGCCTGATCGGATCTTCGACTCGATTACCGCTTGTACCTGCTGTAGTGAACGGCACCCATTCGTGTAGAGTTCAAAGATCAGCCGCACGACGGATGCGGCTTGGGGATCGACCTCCATGAGACTTTTACCACTCTGACGAACGTTCCTGAATCCGAAAGGAGCACGGCTGGGATAATGACCCTGACTTGCCTTTTCACCCATCCCCTTCACGATTTCCTCGGACAGGTTATCAAGAAAGTTCTTGGCTAACACGACCTTCATGCTGTGCAGAAGCTTCACGGAGCTTTGCGAGTTCTTGCTGAGCACCACGTTTTCAGTTACGAGATGAACAGCAACATCCAGTTCATCTATCTGGACGTAGTCCCTGAAATTTCGGTACGCTCGATCCGTCTTTTCGCAAAGGATTGCGTACTCGATCTGGGCATCTGAGACACCCTGCCTGAGTTTGGCAAGCATCTCAAGCATCTCATTGAATTTTTCCCTCCCTGCTTTTTTTGCCGATTCAGCTTCAACAAACTCTCCGATCACCTTTATGTGTTGCTCTCTTGCGTACCGTCTCAGCAACTTGACTTGAGCGTCCAAGGAATACCCCGACCGCTTCTGTTCAGTGGAGGATACTCGTGCATAGATCACGGCATGAATATGAACGTTCATCCTTTTCATACAAGCTCCAATCCGGTTGCCAAATGTTCAGACCAAGACTCTTCCATCCACCAGTTCGAAACATCCGCTGTTGAGCAGTGATCGTCTTGGTGATCTGGGCTGAAAGACGCATCTTTGTTGAAGTACCTAACCCGTCGTCGATTCGGGTTCGCTGAATGAAGTTGCATGTTGAGTCCATCATGACCATCGAGAAGAAGAAGTACGTCGCCTCGCTTATCGATAACCTTCCTGACCTCACCGCTGGTCAGCTTTACTGGGTGGAAAAAGTCGTAAAGGTTTTTGAACCCGACTTCACTTATGAGTTCCATCGTGCTGATCTCTTCGACGGTCAAATACTCGAAGGTCTCGGAGATGCCATGAGGGTTCATCACGCCTTTTCCGCAGAGCCATTCAGCAAAGACAAGTTTGAATACGTGCTGGTTCGCATCTCGGCAATGCATGGGAAGTCTGCCGAGTTGGCACCAAAAGGGAACCCGGGACACGACATCACCGTCGATGGAATCAGGTATTCGCTCAAGACACAAGCCGATTCGGGAATCAAGGAGACGGTGCTCTGGATCAGCAAGTTCATGGAGCTTGGCAAGGGCGAATGGAGTGACGATCCTGCTCAACTCGAAGGACTTCGAGACCAATTCTTGGAACACATGAAGAGCTACGAGCGGATCATCGTTCTCCGTTCTTTGAGGAAACCGCCTGACTGCAAGTACGAGTTGGTCGAGATTCCAAAAGACCTTCTTCTCCGAGCAAAGGAAGGTGAACTTCAGATGATGGGAAAGAGCAAGCAGAATCCGAAACCCGGGTACTGCTACGTCAAAGACGACAAGGGTGAGGTTCTTTTCGAACTTTACTTTGATGGCGGCTCCGAGAGAAAGCTCCAAATCAAGAATCTGAAGAAGGATCAATGCCGAGTCCATGCTACATGGGAGTTCTCAATTCCTACAGAGTGAGAGCACTCTGAACGGACGACGTTCTCCGTTCAGCAATCTCAATGTATTCCGGCTTAAGTTCGATCCCGACACATAGACGACTGAGTTCTGCGGAAACCATCCCTACTGTACCTGCACCATAGAAGGGATCGAGCACCAAGTCGCCCGGGCGAGACCCTGCTTCAACACACGGTCTTACCAATGCACGAGGGAAAACTGCAAAGTGTGCCTCTGGACATGGCTCCGTATTGATTGACCATACTGTCCGCTTGTTCTTCCATCCTTTCCCGTCCTGCGTTTGCTCTTTGATAGCGTCTTGGTCAAAGAAGTATCGTTCGGACTTACTGAACAGAAACAGGTATTCATGTGAAACAGTGAGCCGATCTCTCACGCTTTCTGGCTGACAGTTCGGCTTGTTCCAGATGATGTCGTTTCGCAAATACCAGCCGTCTTTCTGGCATTCAAGAGCAAGTAGCCAAGCGACTCCGATCAGATCCTTCTTCTTCAGCCCGTCTGGTGTTGGAGGGCGGTACGACATTCCCCTGCCTTTGTTCTTGTCGTCTTCCTGCCTCCACGTTCGCCCACCCGAAGTGTATGTGTTTGCAATGTTCAGCCAGAAAGTGCCATCTGGTTTCAAGATTCTGCGAACCTCACTGAAGATTGCCACAAGGTCTTTGATGTAATCCATCAAGACTGGTTCTGCTCCAATCTGTCCATTCACTCCGTAATCTCGCACCCCCCAGTATGGAGGCGATGTAACTACACACTGCACCGAATCAGACGGGATGGTCTGTATTACCTCTCTGGTATCACCTTGGATTACGAGTAGAGGTGAGTGCTCTGTCGGAAGGGTGATTTGTTTCACATGAGCCTTATAGATGTCTGCTGATTCCTTAACCAAGAGCGGCTGGTGCACCTCTATCCTTTTCCATCGGCTCTGAGCCGCCTTCTTTGCGATCTCAGACCTGCGTTCGTCACTCAATGATTCGGCTCTTGCAGTGCCGCCTTTGAGACCACCAAGTTTACCCAATGCCACTGCGTGTGGATTTTTTGACCGAGATGCTTTCTTTGCCACTGTCTTCCTTCGGATGGATGCTGTTTCATCTCTGCATTTACAGGTAAAGATACAAAATTATTCTTGAGCAGTCAAGCATATTCGACTACCGCTTCAGCACTTCCAACATTCATCGCATCCTCGCCAACCCCATATACTACGGCGACTACTACTGGCGTGGGGTCAGATACCATGGCGTTCACGAGCCGCTGATTTCCAAGAGCATCTTCCTCCATGCACAGCAGATCAGCGAAGGCAACCGCAGGAAGACGAAGCGGAAGCACACAGCCCGTTGGGCGTATCAGGGTCTGCTCAGGTGCGGCGAGTGCGGCGGGATCATGAGTGCCGACCGAAAGAAGAAGAGATACACCTATTACCACTGTAGCGGTCGCATCAAACCATGCAAGAGCCGAGCCTACGTCCGTGCTGAGCTTCTTGACTCGGTGTTCGAAGAAGTTCTATCGGCACTGTGCCTTCCCATCGAGATTGAACGCTCGTTCCGTGAGTCGTTGGAAACAACCTCGACAGATCGTGACGAGATCAAGGCTCAGCGGCTCCATGAACTACGCACTCAACTCGCTCTCCTGACGAGACGTTTGGATCTGCTCTACAAAGATCGGCTCGACCACATCATCAGTACGGATGCGTACAAGACCTACAAAGGTCAGGTCGAGAAGGAGTACGACAGCGTGGAAGGGGAGATCCTTCTTGTAACTGAGATGAACGGCTCAGCCTTGCGAGGTGGCATTGAGATTCTCGAACTACTCAAGACCCTGCAAACACGGTTCAAGGAAGCGAATCCAGCCGAGCGACAACTTTGCCTCTCTGCGACGCTCTCGAACTCGGTGTGGAGGGATGGGCACCTTGAAGTCACGTATCGGGAACCCCTTGGTGCGATTGCGTTTGCGGGGATTGAAGCTCAAAAGAAAACAGGCGATTCATTGACTGAACCGCCTGTTTATCCTGTTTGGTACACCAAGACCGAGGATTCTCCCACCACTTTGAATCAGGCACTGGAGCGTTTCCGAGCGTTTTTCCTGTCGCCAACTCGTGCGACACGGGAACTCATCGATCTGTTCCAACCACTCCTTCGTGGTTGAGTCCGCTTTCGTCTCTCACTTTCCGAAGCAACTGCGAGATTCTCTTGCGACGTGCCGAGTCTGCGGCATTCACAAGCTGTCCGTATGCATCGAGATATTCCACCGCTCGTTGAAGGTAATCGGTCAGATCGGTCGCCCACGGTGATGCGGAGACCGAACCAGCCATTGCTTGTTCTCCCTGCGTCAGCGAGTCGATGTTGGTGCAGAGTGCGATCAGTACACCCAAGTCCACTTCATCGCTCAAGGATACCCTCTGGCTCATGATCGCACCGCCTGTGTGCTCGACCGCAGGAGACGAGCAATGCGGCGACGGGTCTGAGACTCCGAGATCGGTGCCGTCGAGATTCTCTCGATGTCATCCTTCTCGATCCAGTCTCGCAGGAAGCCCAGATACATCGTCGCTCGTCGGATATAGTCCACCAGTTCTCGTCCATCCTCACGCTCAATCACAGAGCCATTGATGATCAGGTGCTGGAAGCCCAACGAGTCTACTGCCGCTGTCAATGCGAGTAGATCCTCTTCGGGTACGTTGGTGGATACGGTGAATGCGGTGTCGATGTCGTTCATGGTTGCCTCCTGTTCTTATGACTGTCTCTCCGATAACTACACTTGACGAGTCTCAAGTGTAGTTATGAGAAAGGAGGAACACCATGAGACCCAACCGAACACCGAACCGCCAGCGAAGACTCCGCACTCGTGGATTGATCCACGAGATCGTTGAACGAACCGCCATCGTAGAGGACATCAAAGCCTTGTTCTTTTCACTGCTCTCGCAAGCTCAGGATCTCTTGCGTCTCGCTGAGGACGGGTGCGTGGACGGGATGATGGCGAGGGGATTTCTTTCGAGAGCCAGTATGCTCCTCAACGACGTGCGGACTTCGATCCAAGAGCTTGGAGACGGAGAGGAGGAGCGACGACTCCTCGGACAGGCGACCAAGGTCGAGAACATCATCAGACAAATCACCGATCTGTGTCTCGACGACGATCTCCTTACTGAGAGGTGGAGGTGATTGATCCGTTCATCTTTTCTCACGCCTGCGGGATAGTTATGTGTGAAAGATCTTTCATCATCACAGACAATGGAGGTACATCCATGACGCTTCAAGATTTTCCGCACGGCATGCTCATCGATTGCACTGGCGACTCGCAGGTGGACATCGGCTTTTTCCTGCTCATGCGAGAGACCTACGGTGAGAGAGCAACGCCAGAATCGAACCAGTTGGCGATTGACTTCTCTGGGCTTTCGCCAAGAAAGATCCATGAGGAGAAGGGATGGGTCAGGCACATGTTCGATCTCCGGTGACCCCAATGGTCGTGTTACGACCACGAGGAACACCGTTCCCTGATTATTGAGACTGACTCGTGGAAGAGAGGTAGGACTTGAGTGTTCCTGCCTCTCTTTGCTTTCTACCCCTCTCACCACCCCGCTGTGTGCATTGCAGATCCTGCCCATCAGACCTCCCCGAACCCGTGCGTTGCGGGTCTGATGCTCACCGTCTCAAGGGATCGTTGGCACACGCAGGATCAACACCTGCGGTGCGTGAACGATGTCCTCCATCAGATGAGTCCCAAGAGGCACCGCTGATGCGTGGGTCGTCAGCGGGTCGTGCCCAGCGGCGACGGCAACGCTGGATCTGCGGCTCCCGTTCCTCCCTCGTCCGTGATAACGTATACGTTTCGGTACATAGGGGAGCATGCCATTCCTCACACAATGTCAGACTGATGGAAGAAAGAGAGATCCTTGGTAGATTTGAAGAGCAAGAAATCTTGATGAGAGAAATCTTCTCTTCTGGATTCTGATAACGTGAAATCTTCCGTTGAACCTAAACGCTTTTACACGCATCCCACAACTACGGCTTCTCCTGAAGAGGCTTTTCCGTAACCTTCTATTTTGGAGACTTTTCTATGCAACAAATCCTTATTATCATCAATGACGCACCCTACGGAACCGAGAAGGCGTACAACGCCCTGCGAATGGCAATGACTCTTCAGAAGGAGCATGGCGAGAGCGTCTCAGTCAAAATCTTCCTCCTTGCGGACGCAGTATTCTGCGGACTCCCCAGTCAGGTCACGCCTTCCGGATATTACAACATCGAACGGATGTTGAAGTCTGTTCTTCAAAAGGGAGGAGAGGTGAAAAGTTGTGGGGGGTGCTCGGAAGCCAGAGGGATCGACAAGGTTGCCTTTATTGAGGGAGTCCAACTGAGCAACATGAAGGAATTTGCTCAGTGGACAGTGGATTGCGACAAAGTGTTGACCTTTTAAGGAGATTGTAAGATGAAGCTTCTTCCCTTACTAATGATCATGCTGGTGGCAATTTTTCAAGATCCTTCAACGGCTCAACAGCCTCAAGCAACCAATATAGCCCCTGAGCCTACCTCCATGGGCATCATCATCACTTCGAATGATGAAGAGACGATCTGGAATGTCCTGAGATTAGCGAACTACTCTATCACGAATGGCGATACCGTCACCATCTTTCTTCTTGGGAAGGGCGTAGAGCTTGACGGATTGCTGTTGACGAGTTCTCGATTGAAGGAACAGGTTGACCTGTTCCGAGGCAACCATGGTTCAATTCTTGCTTGTGGCACATGTTTGCAGAGCAGGAACAATCCGAACCCGAAACAGTGCTCCATCTCAACTATGGGTGAACTATACGACATTGTCCGGAAGAACAAGATCGTGCTGACATTCTGAATCATGTCCATGGGTTCTTGCGGTTTTTAACAAAACGAAAACATTTAATTGAGTCATGGTAGTCCCTGTGGTTGACGAAGGATTCAATGCCAGTCGTCAATGCTCACCGTTGGCTCGAAACCAACGAACTTTTCTACTTCTTCAAGCAGAACCTGCTTGACGATCTCCGCATGTTCCTTCGTAGTACTGATGGAATCATGGATCGTGAGCAGAGGGATTTCGGGGTCAAGTTCGTGCAACCGCTTGCAGGTATGAGCGAGAACCACCATCGACTCCGACCGCTGAAGGAAACGGGCAAGACGGTTCTTCTCCCCCTCCTTTAGTTTCCGAATGACGCTGTATACATCTGGAAAGAACTCTCTGAATCTATTCTTCATATCAGCGTCGGGCTTGTATCCAATGTGCCTGTTGGAAGAAAACAGGGTTACCATTACTTCCCTCTTCACCTGATCTCGATCCATCGTTTTGTACTTCGTCAATTTCTTGAGCCGATTGATGACGTTTTCATACTCACTTGCGTTGGGGTCGTGAGGATTCCAGCTACGGAGTCTCTCGATGAAGTCCTCGTAGAACCTGCCTTCACGGACGAGGTCGCAGTAGGTTCTGATATCGGACTCCTCTGTATCGATGCGTTGAAGAAGCCGGATCGTCTTCAAGAAAGTCTCGTATTCCTTTGATCCAGCTTCGATTCCAACCTCCGAGAGGAACTCCAATGGTGTCTTCCGAATGTTTCCCCGTAGCAATGCGGCGAGAAGCATCGGCTGAGAATTCTTGAGATCGATATTCGCAAGAGTTGCTCCATTCAGTCGAAGGAAGGGTCGGAGATCCCTCGGCAAACTCGTGATGTTGGAGTGGATACGGTGCCCGAAATCATCCTGACTGAAGCGGATTCTTCCGGATACCAACTCGCACACCGCATGAAGCCGCATTCTTCGAGGTATGCCAATTGTTAAGTGCCCTCCGTCAGCAGACGAGTACAGTTCAGCAAGGTGGCGTGAGACACCCTCGATGTCGATGGAAAGCTGGGACAGCCACTTGGCAAGAAATCCGTATTCATGATTTTGGATGAGATCCTCCAAGTTCATCCCTTCTGTTCCCGTATGCAATCGAAAGAGCCAGATATGCTGTCTCTTGACTCGCACAGGTGTGAGAGGAGAGTCCTTCCATGCAGGAGCGATCCGATACCTCATTGAAATCGCCTTGACATCACCCCCGTCTCCAGTCGCCTTGTTCTTCTCAGAGAGAGCATCGGCGTAATCAGTTGAGATGTACGTGCGATTGATCTCAACCCATCCGAAATCCTCCAGCATCCGGAAGATCTTTGCGTGGTTGTGGGGAATGACCTCCTCGATTCTTGTGGACATCAATGGAACCCATCCATCGTCATCCTGAAGCCAAGGATTCTCCAGTTCCACAGAAGTGATGAGATGAAGAAGAAAAAGGGCATTTTCTTTGTTGTAACCACGAAAGGGTTTTCCCTTCATGATGCGGTCATCAAGGAGGGCGGCTTCTGGCACCAGAAGGTATTCGTGCGAGAATTTCTTCTGAGAAGCAATTTTGTTCAGAAGAGAAGAGAAATACTCGGCAGTGTAGCGATCCATTTGTTCTCTATTTCTCTGTCGCTGGATGAGTTCAAGAAATCTCAAGTAAGAAATCCAGAAGGGAAGCGTTCTCTCATCAGGATTCCTTGCTCTTCAAATCTACCAAGGATCTCTCTTTCTTCCATCAGTCTGACATTGTGTGAGGAATGGCATGCTCCCCTATGTACCGAAACGTATACGTTATCACGGACGAGGGAGGAACGGGAGCCGCAGATCCAGCGTTGCCGTCGCCGCTGGGCACGACCCGCTGACGACCCACGCATCAGCGGTGCCTCTTGGGACTCATCTGATGGAGGACATCGTTCACGCACCGCAGGTGTTGATCCTGCGTGTGCCAACGATCCCTTGAGACGGTGAGCATCAGACCCGCAACGCACGGGTTCGGGGAGGTCTGATGGGCAGGATCTGCAATGCACACAGCGGGGTGGTGAGAGGGGTAGAAAGCAAAGAGAGGCAGGAACACTCAAGTCCTACCTCTCTTCCACGAGTCAGTCTCAATAATCAGGGAACGGTGTTCCTCGTGGTCGTAACACGACCATTGGGGTCACCGGAGATCGAACATGTGCCTGACCCATCCCTTCTCCTCATGGATCTTTCTTGGCGAAAGCCCAGAGAAGTCAATCGCCAACTGGTTCGATTCTGGCGTTGCTCTCTCACCGTAGGTCTCTCGCATGAGCAGGAAAAAGCCGATGTCCACCTGCGAGTCGCCAGTGCAATCGATGAGCATGCCGTGCGGAAAATCTTGAAGCGTCATGGATGTACCTCCATTGTCTGTGATGATGAAAGATCTTTCACACATAACTATCCTGCAGGCGTGAGAAAAGATGAACGGATCAATCACCTCCACCTCTCAGTAAGGAGATCGTCGTCGAGACACAGATCGGTGATTTGTCTGATGATGTTCTCGACCTTGGTCGCCTGTCCGAGGAGTCGTCGCTCCTCCTCTCCGTCTCCAAGCTCTTGGATCGAAGTCCGCACGTCGTTGAGGAGCATACTGGCTCTCGAAAGAAATCCCCTCGCCATCATCCCGTCCACGCACCCGTCCTCAGCGAGACGCAAGAGATCCTGAGCTTGCGAGAGCAGTGAAAAGAACAAGGCTTTGATGTCCTCTACGATGGCGGTTCGTTCAACGATCTCGTGGATCAATCCACGAGTGCGGAGTCTTCGCTGGCGGTTCGGTGTTCGGTTGGGTCTCATGGTGTTCCTCCTTTCTCATAACTACACTTGAGACTCGTCAAGTGTAGTTATCGGAGAGACAGTCATAAGAACAGGAGGCAACCATGAACGACATCGACACCGCATTCACCGTATCCACCAACGTACCCGAAGAGGATCTACTCGCATTGACAGCGGCAGTAGACTCGTTGGGCTTCCAGCACCTGATCATCAATGGCTCTGTGATTGAGCGTGAGGATGGACGAGAACTGGTGGACTATATCCGACGAGCGACGATGTATCTGGGCTTCCTGCGAGACTGGATCGAGAAGGATGACATCGAGAGAATCTCGACGGCACCGATCTCGGAGTCTCAGACCCGTCGCCGCATTGCTCGTCTCCTGCGGTCGAGCACACAGGCGGTGCGATCATGAGCCAGAGGGTATCCTTGAGCGATGAAGTGGACTTGGGTGTACTGATCGCACTCTGCACCAACATCGACTCGCTGACGCAGGGAGAACAAGCAATGGCTGGTTCGGTCTCCGCATCACCGTGGGCGACCGATCTGACCGATTACCTTCAACGAGCGGTGGAATATCTCGATGCATACGGACAGCTTGTGAATGCCGCAGACTCGGCACGTCGCAAGAGAATCTCGCAGTTGCTTCGGAAAGTGAGAGACGAAAGCGGACTCAACCACGAAGGAGTGGTTGGAACAGATCGATGAGTTCCCGTGTCGCACGAGTTGGCGACAGGAAAAACGCTCGGAAACGCTCCAGTGCCTGATTCAAAGTGGTGGGAGAATCCTCGGTCTTGGTGTACCAAACGGATGAACGGCGTTTTTCGAACGAGAAACGCCGTTTTTCTTTTTGTGGAAAAGTGAAGCGGAGGCAATAGAATCAAGGGGTTGACGGTATTCGATCACCAGTGCGCCCTCCTTCCAACACGAGTTGGAAAGTAGTGCTGTGTTGAAAGGTGAGCTTGAATTTCCGGCTGCTTTGCCTTCTGCGCAGACGGGGCGGTCAATGCTGTACGATAACTTTGTGCACCGAAACAGCGGCGCCGGAACGCAGGACTGCGAAATATAGCCCGGACTGCAGACCCTTGATACTGATCGCCACCCGATGCGAGCCCTGCCGCAGATCGCCGTCGTGTAGCAGTCCGACCTGGCGGCCGAGATAATCCATCAGCTCGAGCTGTACATAGCCGTCGTGCGACAGACGAAAGCGCATGGTCCCATCACTCGTGACCGGATGCGGTTGTATTGAAGTGATCTCGACCCTCTCCGGGAGAGCGGCTGGCGCATCGACCGCGACAGGAGTACCGTACTCCACTCCGCACACGATGGCGTGGACAAGCGAATAATTCTTGCTCCCTCCGCCATAACCCCAGAAATGGTCTGAAAGCAAGCCAATACCTTCAAGCCACTCTCGGTGTGTAGAATGATCCGTAATGACATAATTGTGCAGTACGTAAAAGCGCGGGACGCCCCTGTCCGTTCGCGTCGAGGTGTCGGACACAAAGCCCGATGGCGTCATCGAACCCAGAGAGGCATCGCTCTGGATCAGGCACAGGTCGCCGTTCGCATTATATTGATACACTCCGCTTTCATCGCTTCGAAGCAATCCGCGCAGCGGTCCCCATCCGCTGAACCGGTAGTAGCGGCGGCCTGCGATCATTGTATCGGCGGTAATGGTCGAGGTAACGAGCTCATCGATATTCCGCTCATCCTCCTCGTGACGATACACATAGCGATTGCCGACGCACAACGGGAGATACTCTCTGCGTGTCGTGTCGCGGTTGTACAGCGTGTCGCGGAGCACGGCGCTGTTCAAGGTCAGAATGAAATCGTCCTCCTGCGCAAAGAGCTCGCCGAAGCGATCCGAAACGATGAATTGCATGTTCTTTCGTTTGATGTGATAGGCCTTCGTCGGCATGCCGAAGACTGTTGTGTCCAATGTACGGACGACGTCCCAGATCGTATTGTTCAGAAGCACTTCCTTACCCTTCGGTATATAGGCGGGATACATCTGCATGCGCTCACGACCATACAAGGTGATGAAGTTCGAAGCATCCACGAACATCTCATAATAATCATACGTGGATATCCAAAACATCGGATGGTACTTTGCGTTGATACACCAGGTTTCCACTCTCGCGGTAGAACCGTGCGCACGCGACGCAACGATGAAGGCTTTCGAGTGGAGCACTCTGTTTGATTGTTCGGGCGTCACCTTGTAGACAAGGATGTCGCCGGGCCCGTAGGGGAGCTGGAATTCCGCGGGCTGCACATCGAGAACAGGGTTCCGGTATCCGCCGGTGTGGAGAAGCAGATAGCGATAGGATCTATCCGTCATGGCATAAATCCCCAGACTGTCGGCCCAGGTGATGGTGCCCCGTGTTCCGTATCTGACGGTTACGGTGCGCCGTATAACGCCGCCGTGCGCTATGCTTCCGGTATCGATAAGCTCCCCGTCCCGCAGTGCTTCATGCCGGCGAACGACGGCGGGGATCAGCAAACGATCAACCAGCATTCCGTTTGCGGTGTCCCGCAGTGAATGCAACCCGTCGCTGTCGTTACGGTACCACCCATCCGCCGTGATGGTCCGGCCGGGTATATACATGCGATACCAGATGTGACCGTAGAGCATTCTGCTTTCGCCGATCCGCATCGTTTTTCTGTCATCCGGGTCTTCGGCATACTCGTACTCGCGCAGCGTATCCAGCGGAATGTACATCCGTATCGTGTCGGCGTCGCTATCAGAGGATGTGCGCACGGGAGAATGGGATTGCGCGAACAGCAATTGCGCCCATGCCAGCATGAGCACCGCCGCGCACAAGACGAACCGTGTGATCGTCAACATCGACACCTCGTCGACAGGGAAATTGGGAGAAACAGGCAGAGATCTGGTACAACGTGAAATGTACTCCCGCTTGCCGGGAAAGTCAATGCGTGATGAATGGTCCGGATTCACCAGCATTGATCTCAGGGAGAATGCCGGTTTTCGTTTTGCGGCAAGCGCGCCGGATGTGTGGTGCAGGTGAGCGTTGAGGAACTCAATTGCCGGTTGCGCCCCCGGGCGCACTCCAGCGGTGTTACGCAATATCCAGCAACGACTTGTTCTCCAGAGCATACCGCAGGAGCGCATAGCTGCCCGACAGATTGAGTTTATTGCAGATCCGTTCGCGGTGATGCTCGATGGTCCGCGGACTCAGATGCAGTTCTTCCGCGATCTGATTGGTGGTACGCGAGGAGGCGATAAGGCCAAAGACTTTCCGCTCGGAGGGCGTCAGTTCGCTGAGCGGATGCTGGGGCGTCGATTTCTGTCCGCGCATCACGTATTTGTTCAGCGCCGGACTGATGTAGTATTCGCCGCTCAGCACCGCTTCTATTCCCCGGATGACGTCCTCTCCTGCGCTGTCCTTGAGCATGTAGCCCATTACGCCGAGGTCCATTGCGCGGTTGAAGATCGACTCCTGATTGTACATGGTCAGAATAAGGATCAGCACCCCGATGCCTTCATCGCGGATTGCCCTGGCTACCTCGAGCCCGCTTTTCTTCGGCATCTCGATATCGAGGATCAACACATCCGGTACGTTGATACGCAGGCAGCGGAGGACTTCTTCGCCGTCGCCAGCCTCACCAGCGATGACGAATCGATCGTGCTGTTCGAGTATATCGCGCAGTCCATCCCGCACGATGGGATGGTCGTCGGCGAGAAAGATAGAGATCGGGGATTTCATGGCGGCCTGGACGCTGGAGGTTGAATATTGAATGCTGAAAAAACTACTGTCGTGAACGTGTTGTGGCATCGAAGACCAGTCAGGATAGTTCACCTTCTGCGAATGTTGCCGGCGTGCTGCTCAGGGGAATGTCGATCAGGACGGACGTTCCCCTGCCGGGGGCTGATTCTATGGTGCACGATCCGCCGATGATTTCCGCCCGCTCGCGGATGCCGTTGAGCCCGAGACTGCGATGCGAGCGGCCGGGGCCTCGCGTGTCGAACCCGATGCCGTCGTCGCGTATGGTGACGATGAGCCGATCCGCCTCGCGTCTGACGCGAAGCTCGCAGGACTGAGCCTGCGCATGTCGGAGGACGTTGCCCACCGCTTCCTGGACGATGCGGAACATATGAATCTCATCCGTCTTGCCGAGCAGCCCGTCGATATCATCCACATGCAGATCGAGACGGATGTTTGTGGGCTGAAACACTTCTTCGGTGGTCTCGCGCAGGGTTTCGCTGAGTCCAACGCGCTCGAGCTGAATCGGGCGGAGATTGTACGCGATGGCGCGGATATCGTCGAGCATGCTCGCGGAGATGGTTGTGGCTTTGGACAACGGGCGGCGAAGCTGTTCGGGCAGCGTCGTATCGTTCAGGGCGCGGTGCAGATTACTCTTGATGACCATGGCCTCCTGCCCCACGCTGTCGTGAAGTTCGGAAGCGATGCGCTTGCGTTCGAGCTCCTGTGCGTCGATCAATTGCCGGGCGAATTCGAGCTGGATTTCTTTCTGGCGGCGGTCGTGTTCCGCTTGCAGCCGCAGCGCCTCCGCCTCCGCCGCCTGCGCCTGATACTCAGCAGCCTTCGCCTGAAATTCGGCCGCGGCAGCGCGCAGTTCGGAGGCCTTGCGTTTTTGCCTCGCCTGCTTGTAGCCCAGCAGACCGACTACTAACAGCAGAGTCAGTCCGCCAATCATACCGCCGGTGAACTGCTCCTGCCTGCTGAGTATCGATGCCTTGAGCTGGTTGTCGGTGCGGAGCAGCGTCGCTTCCCGCTGCTTCCGCTCGTACTGCTCTTTCTGATAGGCGAGGTCGAGCTCGTGAATATCCTTCTCCTGTTCGAGAAGCTGAATCTGCTGCAGGCGTTGCGAGGCTTCAAGTTGCTGACGCCGTATGGCCTCCTGCTGCAGGCGCAACGACGACTGCTGACGGAGGAGTTCCAGACCGGAAATCGATTTATCCTTTTCGAGGAGAGCGATGCGTTGCTCGCGCTGCGCCGTCTCATATGCGATGTTCAGCTCGTGCAGCCGCAGCAGGTTTGCGCGGTTGAGCACCGTATCCTTCGCTGTCGCGAATTGCTTATAGTGGGAGAAGGCGCGAGCCGTGTCGCCGCGTCTCTCGTACAGGCTGCTGAGCGCCCGGTGCGCATCGCGCTCCCTGTCTGCGAATCCGTTCTTCCGTGCAAGTGTGCAGCCACGTTCGAGGAACAGCGCCGCTGCGTCATAATCGCCCTGGCCAAGATATATCTGCCCCTCCTCGATCAGGTCATTACTGACGGCTCGATCGCCGCGACCCTCGCGAAGACGGAGACTGTTGCTGAACGCATCACGCGATTTCTCTGCCTCCCCGATGGATCGGTACAGCGCCCCAAGCTTACTCCATACCCTGGCCCGGGCGAGTCGGTCATCCGTCTGTTCACTGATCCGCATCGCGCGGCGAAACATCTCCAGCGCACGGTCGGAAGCGCCGTCCGCCTGCAGGCATTCGCCGGCGAGCAGCGCTGCGTTCATGATCTCGATTTTGTCGCCGGTTTCTTCGTGCAGTGCGATAGCGCGCATTGCATAAGACAACGCTTTTCCGATCTCGCCGGCTGCGAGGAGCGGTGCCGTCATGCGCTGATACGCTTGTGCCTGGAGATCTTTCCGTCCGATGCGTTCGGCGATTGCGCTGCCCTTGAGAAAGCACTCCAGCGCCCTGTCCATCGCTCCGAGACCGTGGTGGACCATCCCGATGCGCAGCCAGCTTGCAGCGACGTTGTCCTGTTCATCGACCTCATTGAAAAGACGGAGCGCATGCTCGTTGGCCTCGAGCGACAACGTATATTCTTCCCTGCTGCGGTACAATTCGCCGATATTCGCCAGGCTCTGTGCTATCCCTGCTTTGTCGTCGAGAGACTCGCGAATGCGCAGCGCAGTAGTGTAGTATTCCAGCGCCTTGTCGGAATTCCGTTGAGTTTTTTCGAGCGACCCGAGATTGTTGAGCGCACCGGCCATCTGGTACTTGTCGCCCAGCTCCTTCCACATAGAGTAGCTCTCATCGTAGCACCGTCGCGCATCGACGTAGTCGCCGCGCAGTTCCTGCACGAGGCCGAGATTTTCCATCGCCGAGGCGATGCCGTTTTTATTCCCGATGTCCTGATAGATGTCGAGCGATTCTCTGAAATAGAGCGCCGCGCTGTCGTACATTGCGCGGGTACGGAACACATTGCCGATGTTGTTCAGCGCCATGGCGATGCCGGACGGCTGCTGAATCTTTCGATAGGATTCCAGGCTGCGAGTGTAGAGCCGCAAGGCCGCAACGAGGTTACCGCGCCTGACTTCCACGTTGGCGATTGCATTCTCAACGCCAGCGATTTCCGCGGGAGCCTGGAGTTCTTTGGTGATGGTGAGCGCCTGCTCGAGGAAACGCATCGCATCTCCATAACGTCCCTGGGACTCATGGATCGAGGCAATATTTTTCAGGACGGTGGGGAGTCCCCGTCGGAAATTGGTCTCCGTCCACAGCGCCAGCGCACGGTTGAGGCAGCTCAGCGCCGTATCGAGCCGGCCCAGCCGCATAAGCGTGGTGCCGACGTTATTCGCCGACATGGCGATGGCCTGTTTGTCGCCGAGCGATTCGCGGATGCGCAGTCCCCGGGAGAAGTAGTCAAGCGAACGCTCTGTGCCGCCTTTCTTCCCGTGTATGTCCCCGGCCATGTTCAGCGCAACCGCTATCCTCTTCTGATTGCCAAGTTCTTCCTGTATCTTCCGGAATTTTTCCAGATGTTCCAGCGCCTCGTCGTAGCGGCCGGCGTTCAGCGAGAGTCGGCATCGCTGATATTCGCACTCGGCGATCCACTCTTTCAAACCGAGCTTTTTCGCCATTTTCGCCGCCTGATCGAGATAAGGCAGTGCATCCTTCGTGCTGACAAGACTGGTGTAAGCAGAGAGATTGACCAGGACCTCCACCTTCGTCTTGTCGTCCTTCTTGAGCCCTGCGAGAACGCGCTTCAGACTGTCGATATGCGCGGGCTGAGCGAATGCGGGGATGGAGGCCAACAGCAACGCGAAGAGCAGCACGACGGGCATGGCTGCGCGGAAAGTGAGTGACAAGAAACCTGGCGAAGGGTGCAGGACGGGGTGCACGAGACAGGATGCGTCCGCTGCCGGCTTGCACGTCTGCACACACCTCCGGTCCGCGGTGGACGCGTATGCCGCGCATTGAGGAATGACGGGTTCTACGCACGGAGGACAGGAGATGGATCGGACACAAGTCTCGGGGTATCGGGAGGTGGCACTCATTGCAGCTCCATCAGCTCTATGGATAGTGCAGGCTCTATTGTGCGAAGGGTATTTCGGATTCATGGTATCCATATTCGAAACTGCGGGAAGATGTACTATTCTACTGCATTTTTCCACGTAATTCGGTCCTGTATATGCATGATACTCGACACATTGTTTTTCGGACGCGTGCCTGTCTTTACCTAACGACACTCAGCCTTTTCACCTTCACCAATCCGGCCGACTCAAGCCGTACCATATACATTCCTGCAGGTAATGCCGCCGCGTCGAACACGACTGAGTGCATACCGCCCTGGCGTATACCATCCTCCACCACCGCCACTTCGCGGCCGAGTGCATCATGGATGGTCAGGCGGACGTACGCTTCGGCGGCAAGCGAGTAGGTGAAGATCGTTGCGGACGCTCCGGCTTCGCCGTTGTATACGGGATTCGGATAATTCTGCGCCAGAGAAAATGCCGGATCCGACGACTGCAGCACGGTCACTTCGTGACTCACCGTCTCGGTGCCGTCCGTGTCGATCTGGCGGAGACGGTAGGCCAGCGGTGTCCCGGCCGGGATACCGGTCTCGATCGCATCGCTGAATGCGTATTCCTGCCCGGCCATGGTCGTGCCGCTTCCCGGGACGAAACCACGGGACCGCCATGGCCCGGATCCGACCCGCCGCTCGACGATGAATCCCGCGTTGTTCGTCTCCGACGCCGTGCTCCACGTAACTATCGCCGCACCGGCCTCGAGCCGCGCCGAGAAGGAAAGCAGTTCCACCGGCAGATTCGCCGCGCTGTCGGCAATTGCGAAGGGCGAGAAAGCCGTCACACCGTACACGGTACGGGTGTACGGATTGCTGCCTGCCGTTGGCCCAGGCGGCTGCAGCGCGTACCAGGTGCTGCCGTTGAAGCGGTGGATCATACTCCCGGTTCGCAGAAAAGCCGGCAGTTCGTCGTTGAGGTACCATTGAAGCGTGATCGTCGCGTCGCTACCGCCGGGATTCCCCTCCTCGATCACCCAGGTGCGTCCGACCGCATGCGAGGTGAGGACGGTTCCCGAGAGACCCGCAAGCCGCAAATCTGCAACGGCGCGCACGCGGAACGCGTCCGCTGTGCCGGCGTTCGTGAGCGACACGGGAGTGTAGCTCACATGCGACGCTCCGACGGGAAAGAGCACAGCGCCTGTCCGTGCTCCCGTGCCGATGCCGTCGATAACGAGCGAACCCGTGTCCGATGTCACGATATGCGAGGTAAAGCTTCCGCCGGAGATCGCGGCTGTCGGTCCGAGACGAATCTCTCCCGCTCCCGCATCGATATTGCCGCTGCTGAGGATGAGCGCATCGGTGATTCCGAGCTGACCGCCCACGAGCGTGCCATTGGTGTTGTTCATCTCGAGGGCGGAGAGCGTCACGCTTGGAATGGAAATCGGGGTCTGTCCGCTTCCGGCGATCACGACTGTATCTCCCGAACCCGGTGTGGCACACGGATGATTCCAATTCCCGGGAGTACTCCATTCACGTGACACTGCGCCGGTCCAGACCAGGTGCGTCGTATCGGCGGAGTAAAGCACAAGCTGCGTTGCCACCGAGGTGTCTTTGCAGGCTGCAGGAGATGTGAGTATCACGCGATACAATCCCGGTAAGGCCGCCATGTAGGTGGCGTTGATTGCGCCACCGATTGCATTGCCGTCCCTGAGCCATTGATATGTATATCCCGATCCTCCGGAGGAAGTGAGTGCTATAGAGGTACTGGGGCAGAGAGGTACAGCCCCTGCCGGTGTGATACTGGCACTGGGCCTGGGACCGATGGTGAGATCCGAGCCATTGTCGGTACCGGTCCAGGGAAGGATTGAGGCTACGACGCGGATGCGGTAACGGGTACCGAGTACAGCATTCACAGGTAACAAGCAATTGATGCTTCCGGATTGCGTCCCTGCTAGGGTGCCGATAGCAACAGGCGTCGAGAAAGACCCTGTCGCATCCGAAAGTTGTGCGGTGAAATTATTCCCCGAATTGAATACTCCTGTTGCGGTGAAGCTGACCTGCAGCATGGAACCGGCACAGAATATCGAGGGATTGACTGCAGCGGTCTGGAGAGCCATTATGTTGTTGGTAAAATGACCGTACTGATTGAACGATGCAATAAAGGCGTTGTTAACCGGCGAGATGTAGATAGGATTAAATAAGGGCAACCCTGGTCCGGCGTTACCGACAACAGTTACCGCACCACCGGATCCGACTGTACAAGAGTATCCATAGTCGCCCCCCGTCCCCCCATAATACGTTGACCAGAGGCATCCACCGCCAGGGCTGAAAGCTGTAATGACCACATCAGGACCACCTGCATTCGAGGCTTGAAACGCATTCATCGTGGGGTAATTTGCGCTACTTGCCCATCCGGCCACATATAATGAACCGCCGCTGTCGCAGTCAATACCGAGCATCGAATCCGTATTCGAACCGCCCAAGAATGTCGACCACATCAGGGTGCCAGTGCTGGAGAACTTCACAACGAATCCGTCGTCCTGTCCTCCGCCATATACACTTTGAAATGCTCCATACACCGGGAAATTCACATTGCTCGTCTGGCCGGCGATAGACACATTGCCGCTCCCATCCACGGTCATGTCGCGCAGTATTTCGTATGCGCTCCCGGAACCTCCGAAATAGGTGGACCAAAGAAGTTGTCTCCCCGGACTGAACTTAGACAACGCCAGATCGCCGCTCCCCGCACGTGTGGCCTGAAACGGGTTGAGCACAGGGAAATTATTACTTTCTGTTCCGGAGGCAACGTAGATTGAATTATCGAAACCGAAGGCGGCGAAACAGCCGTCGTCATCGGAGCCACCAAAGTATGTGGCCCAGCTTACTTGCCCAGTACTTGAAAACACCACGATGAATCCGTCGCTGGGGCCACTGAGATTCGATTGAAAGGGATTAGAGGTCGCCATATTCGAACTCTGTGTGACGAAACCCAGAACAATACTGCCGTTAGAAGCACAATCAGGGAACGCGAGTTGTTCGGAACCTGAACCACCAACGTACGTCGCCCAATTTCGGAGTCCGCTGGGGGTCAATAGAACGAGCACGCAATCCTTCTGACCGCCAAACGTCGTCTGATACGCTCCGGTGCTTACCGGGAAGTCTATACTTTCAGTCGTGCCTGCAATGGCGATATTGCCGGCCGGGTCGATAGAAACCCGATTCACGTATCCGTTGTTACCGAATTCCTGGCCGCTGCCTCCATAATACGTCGCCCATTGTACAGTACAACTCGCGGAGTACTTGATGACACACCAATCTATTGAACCCGCGACTGACGATTGAATGGCATTCTGCACCGGAAATCCGCCACTCGAAAAACCGACGGCAACGATATTTCCCGAGGCATCACAATCAACATTCCAAAAACCTGCTCCGGCACAATACGTCGCCCACGGATCAATCACGAGCAGCGCGTTCGGATCATAATTTCCAACGGAAAAGCCCACAACCTCGCCCTGGAGCGAGAATGCGGACGGCACTTCTGCCCCGTTCTGGTGTGTATACGGCTTCTTTTCGTTGATCTCGCCCAACGGCGTTTCTACCTCCAGTCCGCCATTATCGTTCACCCGGATATTCGTCGCGCCATCGTAGTGCATGCGGATATCTTTCGGATTTCCTCCCGGATGCACGATGAACTCGTATTTCATTTTTTGTTGATCGGAGTAGTACACCAGATCGATGTTGTCGTAGATGTTCTCGTACACCAGTTTCCCGTAGCTTTTCACATAGGTGATCCCGTCGGGACAGTGGGCGAGGTAGTAGTTGCTGTAGCCCTCCTGCTCGATATCATGCCGTATGCGCACATTCGCATTGCAGCCCTGCAGCTTCATATCCATCCTGTACACCGAGACCTGCTCCGGCTCCCGGTCGCGTTCGTCAAGCGGGTCGTCGCTCATCCGCCGGCCAGCCTGATTGTCATCATTTTCCGTCCTGGTGAACACGTAACTCACACCGGTCGCCGTAAAGTACAACCTGGTCCCTCCCGCATCGGCCGTATAGCGAATCTCAGGCCGGGGCTTCCCATCCGTATCGGCGACTTGCCCGCGGTTCTCCGTGAAACGGATCGACGCAGTCGCCATGGCGGAACGGACTTTCTGCTCCGCGGCCGGATCGGCATCGCGCTTCATCTCCGCTTTCGGCAGAAGCACCGCATCGTAGAGTATCGGCGATCGCCTCGTTACCGGTAGTGTTACTCTGTCACGCGTCAACTCCGCATCGGAGGCCCTCGGCACACCGTTCACACGCACATTGTCCATTGCCGCCGAAAAATACGGCGATGCGGAAAAAGACACAGACATTGAGAGGAACAGCAGAATGAGCGTATGGAAGGCAGAAGCGCGTGTCATGTCGACCCCGGCTGATGTGGGAGTGAGGGATTGGTTATTTCTTCCTTAGGTGCTCAATGGCGAAAATACGGACTTCGTGTGAAAATTTCAGATAGACTGGTAAGAATTTTCTCGACCGGCGCATCGGAAACCCTCCGTGCCTTCCCCGGCGATGTGCACCGGGGAAAGCAGGATATTTCGGGATTTCGAATACCAAATCCGTCATCTGACGATATGCATCATCCTTGTCCGCACCACGCCCTGCGCCTCGAGACGGCACACATAGCTGCCGGCGGGAAGACCGGATGCGTTGAAGCTGATGCTCTGCGTGCCCGCGGGACGCACGCCTTCGACCACCACCGCCACTTCGCGGCCGAGAGCATCATGGATGGTCAGACGGACGTACGCTTCGGCGGCAAGCGAGTAGGTGAAGATCGTTGCGGACGCTCCGGCTTCGCCGTTGTATACGGGATTCGGATAATTCTGCGCCAGAGAAAATGCCGGATCCGACGACTGCAGCACGGTCACTTCGTGACTCACCGTCTCGGTGCCGTCAGTGTCGATCTGGCGGAGACGGTAGGCGAGCGGTGTCCCGGCCGGGATACTGGTCTCGATCGCATCGCTGAATGCGTATTCCTGCCCGGCCATGGTCGTGCCGCTTCCCGGGACGAAACCACGGGACCGCCATGGCCCGGATCCGACCCGCCGCTCGACGATGAATCCCGCGTTGTTCGTCTCCGACGCCGTGCTCCACGTAACTATCGCCGCACCGGCCTCGAGCCGCGCCGAGAAGGAAAGCAGTTCCACCGGCAGATTCGCCGCGCTGTCGGCAATTGCGAAGAGCGAGAAAGCCGTCACACCGTACACGGTACGGGTGTACGGATTGCTGCCTGCCGTTGGCCCAGGCGGCTGCAGCGCGTACCAGGTGCTGCCGTTGAAGCGGTGGATCATACTCCCGGTTCGCAGAAAAGCCGGCAGTTCGTCGTTGAGGTACCATTGAAGCGTGATCGTCGCGTCGCTACCGCCGGGATTCCCCTCCTCGATCACCCAGGTGCGTCCGACCGCATGCGAGGTGATGACGGTTCCCGAGAGACCCGCAAGCCGCAAATCTGCAACGGCGCGCACGCGGAACGCATCCGCTGTGCCGGCGTTCGTGAGCGACACGGGAGTGTAGCTCACATGCGACGCTCCGACGGGAAAGAGCACAGCGCCTGTCCGTGCTCCCGTGCCGATGCCGTCGATAACGAGCGAACCCGTGTCCGATGTCACGATATGCGAGGTAAAGCTTCCGCCGGAGATCGCGGCTGTCGGTCCGAGACGAATCTCTCCCGCTCCCGCATCGATATTGCCGCTGCTGAGGATGAGCGCATCGGTGATTCCGAGCTGACCGCCCACGAGCGTGCCATTGGTGTTGTTCATCTCGAGGGCGGAGAGCGTCACGCTTGGAATGGAAATCGGGGTCTGTCCGCTTCCGGCGATCACGACTGTATCTCCCGAACCCGGTGTGGCACACGGATGATTCCAATTCCCGGGAGTACTCCATTCACGTGACACTGCGCCGGTCCAGACCAGGTGCGTCGTATCGGCGGAGTAAAGCACAAGCTGCGTTGCCGCCGAGGTGTCTTTGCAGGCTGCAGGAGATGTGAGTATCACGCGATACAATCCCGGTAAGGCCGCCATGTAGGTGGCGTTGATTGCGCCACCGATTGCATTGCCGTCCCTGAGCCATTGATATGTATATCCCGATCCTCCGGAGGAAGTGAGTGCTATAGAGGTACTGGGGCAGAGAGGTACAGCCCCTGCCGGTGTGATACTGGCACTGGGCCTGGGACCGATGGTGAGATCCGAGCCATTGTCGGTACCGGTCCAGGAAGGATTGGAGGCTACGACACGGATGCGGTATCGAGTACCGGGTACAGCGTTTACAGGTAACGAGCAATTGATGCTTCCGGATTGCGTCCCTGACAATGCTCCGATGGCTGAGGGTGATGTAAACGACCCTGTGGCGTCGGACAATTGCGCTGTGAAAACATTTGCAGCGTTGAAAGTGCCTGATGCAGTGAACGACACGGGCAGAGATGCACCACCACAAAGCAAAGAGGGAATAATCTGCGATGTCAGTATCTGCATGGGCACAGACGAAAACTGGCCCTGTGCGTTCATGACGACGACGAACAGATCGTCATTACCGGCGTTAGCTGACTGATATGGGTTCAACGTGTACATGTTCATGCTAAACGTCCTTCCGATCCCTATCACTTCACCGGTTGAGCTACACGCTATTCCCTGGAACCAATCATTACCACTTCCTCCAAAATAGGTTGCCCATTGCAAAACGCCGCTTGACGACGCGGCAAGGAAAAATCCGTCATAGCCTCCTCCAATTGTGCTCTGGTGGGCGTTCAATACAGGGAGATTCGTGCTGTTGGTGGACCCGGTGACATACACTGCTCCGCTCGATGCGCAAACGATATCATCTACGTATTCGGTACCGCTTCCTCCAAAATATGTCGACCAATAGAGGGTTCCATTAGAGGAGAACTTTGAGATAAATGCATCATAGCCTCCTCCGTTATTTGTGGTTTGCCATCCGTTGGGAGCCGGCAGGTTGGAACTGCTCGTCGTGCCGTCCAAAAAAACATTACCTGCCTGATCCATGGCTACTCCTCGACAGCGGTCATCCCCTGACCCACCGTAGTACGTCGCCCACTCACGCTGTCCGGATGCATTGAATTTCACAAGGACGGCTTCACGGCCGACTCGAACAGACTGCCATGCATTCTGCAATGGAAAATTTGAACTGTCGGTAAAACCTCCCGCCGCGAGAGCGCCGGAAGGCGTGACAGAAATACGCGTCGAGGTATCGCTATCGCTCCCACCATAGTACGTTGACCACAGTAGCTGGCCGGAGGAACTGAATTTCCCTATCACCCAATCATACGCTCCTGAGAGAGACGATTGAAACGGATTCACCATTGGAAAGTTTGAGCCGTTGGTATATCCGATGAAATAGATGTTGTCATTGGCATCGCATTTCAAATCAGTTATAGTATCCACTCCGTTACTGCCGATGTATGTAGCCCAGACGCGAATACCGGTGTTTGATAATTTGATGATCGCACCTTCATCATTGCCTCCGGCGTGAGCCGCTTGAAACGCGCCAAAAGTTGTAGGAAAATTCGTGCTCTGTGTGCGAACTGAGACAGTGGCGTTGCCGGAATTGTCGCAAGCGAACGAAGGCCAGCCATCGGATCCGCTTCCCCCATAGTATGTAGCCCAACGTAATGACCCGGTCGGGGTGAACGAAATGATGGCAAGGTCTGATAAACCTGCGTGGGTCGATTGATGGGCGTTCATCACTGGGAAATTCGTGCTATATGTGTCTCCGCCGGTGAAGATGTTGTCATTACCATCTCGGGAAATCCAACCACAGTTCTCACCTCCCGATCCTCCGAAATACGTTGCCCACGGATCAATCACCAGCATCGCGTTCGGATCATAATTTCCAACGGAAAAGCCCACAACCTCGCCCTGGAGCGAAAAAGCGGACGGCACTTCGGCGCCGTTCTGGTGTGTATACGGCTTCTTTTCGTTGATCTCGCCCAACGGCGTTTTGACCTCAAGGCCGCCGTTATCGTTCACCCGGATATTCGTCGCGCCGTCGTAGTGCATGCGGATATCTTTCGGATTTCCTCCCGGATGCACGATGAACTCGTATTTCATTTTTTGTTGATCGGAGTAGTACACCAGATCGATGTTGTCGTAGATGTTCTCGTACGCCAGTTTCCCGTAGCTTTTCACATAGGTGATTCCGTCGGGACAGTGGGCGAGGTAGTAGTTGCTGTAGCCCTCCTGCTCGATATCATGCCGTATACGCACATTCGCATTGCAGCCCTGCAGCCTCATATCCATCCTGTACACCGTGACCTTCTCCGGCTCCCGGTCGCGTTCGTCAAGCGGGTCGTCGCTCATCCGCCGGCCAGCCTGAGTGTCATCATCTTCAGTCCTGGTGAACACGTAACTCACACCTGTCGCCGTAAAGTACAACCTGGTCCCTCCCGCATCGGCCGTATAGCGAATCTCAGGCCGGGGCTTCCCATCCGTATCGGCGACTTGCCCGCGGTTCTCCGTGAAACGGATCGACGCAGTCGCCATGGCGGAACGGACTTTCTGCTCCGCGGCCGGATCGGCATCGCGCTTCATCTCCGCTTTCGGCAGAAGCACCGCATCGTAGAGTATCGGCGATCGCCTCGTTACCGGTAGTGTTACTCTGTCACGCGTCAACTCCGCATCGGAGGCCCTCGGCACACCGTTCACACGCACATTGTCCATTGCCGCCGAAAAATACGGCGAAGCGGAAAAAGACACAGACATTGAGAGGAACAGCAGAATGAGCGTATGGAAGGCAGAAGCACGTGTCATGTCGACCCCGGCTGATGTGGGAGTGAGGGATTGGTGATTTCTTCCTTAGGTGCTCAATGGCGAAAATACGGACTTCGTGTGAAAATTTCAGATAGACTGGTAAGTATTCTCTCGACCGGCGCATCGGGAACGCTCCGTGCCTTCCCCGGCGATGTGCACCGGGGAAGGCAGGATATTTCGGGATTTCGAATACCAAACCCGTCATCTGACGATATGCATCATCCTTGTCCGCATCGCGCCCTGCGCCTCGAGGCGGCACACATAGCTGCCGGCGGGAAGAAGGGATGCGTTGAAGCTGATGCTCTGCGTGCCAGCGGGACGCACGCCTTCGACCACCACCGCCACTTCGCGGCCAAGCATGTCGTGTATCGAAATCCGAACAAGCGCTGATTCAGGCAGCGAGAAGGTGATCGCGGTAGACTGCATGCTTGCTGAGCCGAAGGGATTCGGGTAATTCTGCTCCAGCGCGAGTGATGTCGGTGCCGCCTGCCGCTCGCCCGCGCTCTTTGGAAGCGTGGCCAGATCGATCATGTACGGCTCCCAGCCGTACGGCTTGTCGTAGCCATGAAAGAAGAGCTTGTTGTTGACGACGCACATAGTGTATGGGATGTCGCTTGAGCCGATGTTGAACGTCGGGTCGGTGTTGATGTCGGTCAGCAGTTGGGTGGTTGTGCCGTTGCTGCGCCAGAGTTCGATGCCGTGCACGCCGTCGTCGGCCGGGAAATAAAGCCATCCGTTATGCGAGAAGAAACAGTGTTCATTCTCGGAATGCACGTCAAGCGTCATTGCACCCGGCCAGGAAATGTTCGGATACGAACCATGAACTCCCGGATTGATATCCGCCACACGCACCGTGTTGCCGCCCAGCGCCACGGGAATGCCGTCGCTCTTCCACAATTCCTGCCCGTGCTCAGGATCAAACGCCGAGAAGTACAGTGTTCCGTCAATAGCGGTGATCCAGCTTACATAGGCACTGTCGCGCGGTCCGGTGCCCGGGTGTATGTCGGCCACGACGTCCACCGTGTTCGTTGCAGGTATATAGCGCATGAGTTTATCGCCGTCGTTGGCCGTGCGGCCGGAAAAATAGACGATGTTGTTCATCACGGTCAGCCAGGCCGGCAGGCTGCTCTCCGCACCGGGGAAAATATCCATGACGCGCGTCGTGCCGACGGAAGTGCCGTCGGACTTCCAGAGCTCGTACCCGCTGCTCCCGTCCGTCGCCGTGAAGTAGATGTAATCGCCGACTGAGACGATCCGGTTCGCATCATAGGCCAGGGGCCAGTTCCCGGAAATAGCGGGAACGCATCCCGACCCCGTGCCCGGGTTGATGTCCTTTACCATGACCGTGCCCGCGGCGGTGCCGTCGCTTTTCCACAGCTCTTCGCCGAACTTCGTCGACGGGGCGCCTTTCTTCACGGCAACGTAATCCTTGAGAAAACAGTAGGCGGTGCCGTTGTGCACGGTCAACGCGATTTTGTGGCTCCCGTGTGACTGGAATGCTTTGTTCGTGGTGAGGCCGCTGGTACCTGAGGAGGTGCCGTTCGTCACGAAGAGGCCGTAGATACTTACATAGTACGACTTCCACGGGAAAGACTCCCAGAACCCCCATGCGGCGGTGAAAATGACCTTACCGTTCCCGAGCATATGATAATAAGACGGATTGCTGTGCGGGACCTTGGTGGAGGTCAGTAGATCGCGGACGAGCACCGTGCCGGCGGTCGTGCCGTCGGACTTGAACAGTTCCATTCCGACGGCGACGCTCGGCGCGGCAGAAAGATACACGGTTCCGTTGACATTGCGCGGCGTGCCGGCATAAGCAGGTTCATTGGCCATGAAATAGAAATCCTTGATCCGTCTCGGACTCGGTGAGGCGGCCGTGGCGTCAATGCCGTAGAGCGAAGTGCTCATGCCGTCGGTTGCCGCGAGAATCAGTTCGTTACCGAGCGACGTGAACGAGCCGCACCAGGACCACGCTCCCTCGCCGTTGACGACGAGCTTGTTGATGTCGAACAATACGGGGTTCGCGATGGGCATCTGCTGTGCCGGACTCTGCGTAACAATGCCTGCAAGCATCAGCAGGAACAATGCGATACAATGGAATGAACGATTCATGTCTGCTCCTTTCGGCTGTATGGTTGTGAGATTGCGATGAGTCCTGCTGTTGATTACTGTGAGTCGGCTCTGCTTCTGCTCCGGGTGCCGAAGCTGTGCACGAAAGCGCGGTATTTCGTCCTGTCGCATCTGCGGCTGTTGCGGTCAGGGTTTGCTTAACAGATATGAGGGCCCTTTATTTTTAATACAAAGATAGCGACCGGGATCAGGTGCGGGAATGGGTAGTTTCACCCTTTTTGTATAGGTGGTAGCACCCATTTTTTCATTGTCGGGGAGGGACGATTTACGATTGACGATTTCGGATTGCGGATTGGGGATTGGGGATTAGGGACGGATGGCATGGAAGCAGTCGCTCGAGTCGATGATGCCGGGGGCATGGCTTTCTTGCGCTCTCTCAAGCCGGCAGTGTAAATCATCAGGATCGCAACGAAGAAAAAAAGCGGATTGATATGAGGAAGTCCCCTGTGACTGAGGATACGGAATGTATGTCTTAGCGAAAATATTACAACGGCCACAACCCGGCGCATGCGGATTGTGGCCGTTTCATGTATGCTACTTCATGAGCGACATCTTTCCGGAGAGTACGGAGCCGTTGGCTTCGAGACGGTAGAGATACAAGCCGCTCGGGAGATCGCGCGGCGCGTCGAATATGACGCTGTGCGTACCGGCCTCCTTCATCCCGTTTTCGAGCTCAGCGACAACGCGTCCGAGTGCATCGAAAACACGGAGCTGAACGCGGGCGTCCTGCGGAATCGCGTAGCGGATTGTGGTTGTCGGATTGAAGGGGTTAGGGTAGTTCTGCTGCAGTGCGAGAGACGACGGTGTCGCCTGCCGCTCGCCAGAGCTTTTTGGAAGCGTGGCGAGATCGATCATGTACGGCTCCCAGCCGTGCGGCTTGTCGTAGCCATGGAAGAACAGCTTGTTGTTCACCACGTTCATGGTGTACGGAATATCGCTCGAGCCTCCGTTGAACGTGGGATCCGTATTGATATCGGTCAGGAGCTGTGTTACTGTTCCGTTGCTGCGCCAGAGCTCGATGCCGTGCGTGCCATCGTCGGCCGGGAAGTATATCCAGCCGTTGTGCCAGAAGAAACGGTGTTCGTCCATGGAATTGGCTTCCATCGTCTCGGCACCAGGCCAGGCGATATTCGGGTACGATCCATGAATTCCCGGATTGATATCCGCCACACGCACCGTGCTGCCGCCCAGCGCCACGGGAATGCCGTCGCTCTTCCACAATTCCTGCCCGTGCTCGGGATCAAACGCCGAGAAATACAGTGTGCCGTCAATAGCCGTCATCCAGCTTACATAGGCACTGTCGCGCGGGCCGGTGCCCGGGTGTATGTCGGCCACGACGTCCACCGTGTTCGTTGCAGGCACATAGCGCATGAGTTTGTCGCCGTCGTTGCCGTTGCGGCCGGCGAAGTACACAATGTCGTTCATCACCGTCAGCCAGGCCGGCCATCCGCTCTCGGCGCCCGGAAAGATGTCAGCCGCGCGGACTGTGCCGGCCGCTGTGCCGTTGGTCTTCCACAGCTCGTAACCGCTGCTGCCATCGGTCGCTGTGAAATAGAGATCGTTGCCCACGGGGACGAGCCGACTGGATGCGCTTGCCAGGGCGACCCCCGCATTGTTGGAATATGCCAGCACACATCCCGAGGCCGTTCCGGGATTGATGTCCTTGACCATGACGGTACCGGCTACCGTACCATTGCTCTTCCAGAGTTCCACCCCATATTTAGAAGATGGCGGACTGCCCTTGATGTAGTCCTTCATAAAGCAGTAAGCAATACCGTTATGCACGGTAAGAGCCATGATCTCGCTATTGTTGCCTAACACGAATGATTTGCCAGAACTGAGGCTTGCGGTACCGGAGGACGTGCCATCCGTCACGCCCAGACCAATGAGCTCGACATACCACTGCGGTCGTTCCTGCCAGAATCCCCACGCGGCGGTGAAGATGGTTTTGCCATTCCCCAACGCATGAAAGTTCCCCGGCTGGCTGTGCGGGTACTTGGTGGACGTCTGCAGATCCCGGACGAGCACGGTACCGGCGGTGGTGCCGTTGGATTTGAACAGTTCCCGCCCGACTGTAGCGCTCGGCGCAGCCGGGAGATATACGGTGCCGTTGACGTTGCGCGGCGAACGGGCGTGCGGGTTCTGGTTTGCCACGTAATAGAAATCCTTGATCCTTCTCGGTACCGGAGCGGCGACGGTGGCATCGATGCCGTACAATGCGGTGCTCATGCCATCAGTTGCCGCGAGTATCAACTCGTTTCCGAGTGAAGTAAACGGACCGCACCACGACCACTCACCTTCACCATTTGTGACGAGGGGATTGATGTCGAAGAGCACAGGATTCGCGATGGGCTGCTGCTGCGCCTGACTCTGCGTAACAATGCCTGCAAGCGTCAGCAGGAACAATGCGATAAAATTGAATGAACGATTCATGTCTGCTCCTTTCGGCTGTATGGTTGTGAGATTGCGATGAGTCCTGGTTGATTGCTGTGAGTCGGCTCTGCTTCTGTTTCGTGTGCCGGGGCTGTGCGAGGGGAAGCGGCACTTCGTCCTGTCGTATCGTGGGCAGTTGCGGTCCGGACCTGATTAACAGATATGAGGGCCCTTTATTTTTAATACAAAGATAGCGTCCGGGATCAGGCGCGGGAATGGGTAGTTTCACCCTTTTTGTATAGGTGGTAGCACCCATTTTTTCATTGTCGAGGGACGATCTACGAGGAACGATCTCGGCGATAAGAAGAAAGAGCGGAATTGATCCAATGCCTGCTCCAAACTGCTTGGAGAGTCAGGCGTACTGGTGTACTCAAACGGATGAACGGCGTTTTTCGAACGAGAAACGCCGTTCATCTTTTTGTGGAAAAATGAAGCGGAGGCAATAGAATCAAGGGGTTTGCGATACTCGACCACCAGTCCCCTCTCCTTGCAGATCGAGCTGGAGAGCGAGGCGACAGGACGGACTGCTGCAGGAGCGCGGAAAAAATATCCTGTTGTGTGCGCGGTGATCGGTTCATTCGTGACTCTGTACACCAGGTATGGACCGAGGTTTCCATCCAACATTTCCATCCAACGGGGCACAACTGTTCTTTGATGTATTACGATTATCGTTTACATTTACCGTAATACATCACAGGAGAACAGATATGAACGATACACAACGAAAATACTTGCAGCGCGAGATTCTGCTCTCGTTCTGGAAATTGCATATCCTTTATCACGCGGGGGAGGAGCCGCTGCTGGGGCAGTGGATGCTGGAGGAACTGCGGCGGCATGGCTACGCGGTGAGTCCCGGTACGCTCTACCCCATACTGCATCGCATGGAGGAAGCGGGCCTATTGAGCGGATCCACGGGTGAGGGACGGGGGAGCCGCGCGCCCCGCTGGTATTCGCTTACCGACGATGGACGAGCGCTGCTGGACGAGGCGCTCGTGCAGCTTCGCGAGCTCTCCGGGGAAATTGATCCCGCGCAGCATCGCGTCGGAAAAAAGCACGGGGGGACGGCATGACATCCTTCATCCTCGTTGCCCTGATCGCGCTGTTTGCCGCCGGTCTCACACTGTACTCCGGCTTCGGGCTCGGAACCCTGTTGCTGCCGGTGTTCGCATTGTTCTTCCCTATCGAAGCGGCCGTGGCCGCAACCGCCGTGGTGCATGGCGCGAATAATGTATTCAAGCTCTTTCTGGTCGGTGGCCATGCGGACCGCGGCATTGTGCTGCGCTTCGGCGTCCCCGCCATTCTCGCGGCCTTCGCGGGCGCCGCGGCGCTGGGCTTCGTTGCGCATGTTGACGAAATCGCACGCTACAGCATCGGCGGCAAAGACGCCGTGGTCACGCCGGTGAAGCTGCTGCTGGGCCTCATGATGCTGTTCTTCGCGCTGTTCGAACTGCTGCCGCGGCTGCGCGCACTGACCTTCGATAAACGGCATCTCGTCATCGGCGGAATATTGTCCGGATTCTTCGGGGGATTTTCGGGGCATCAGGGCGCGCTGCGCTCGGCCTTTCTCGCCAAAGTCGGCATCGATACGAAAGCGTTTGTGGGGACGAACGCCGTCATCGGCTTTCTCGTGGACGCCGCGCGTATTATCATGTACGCCGCGTTGTTCGTGTTCGCCTCGGCGGACAATCCCCTCGGCGCCGGACAATGGCCACTGATACTCACGGGTATTGCCGCGGCCTTCGCCGGTGTGCTGCTCGGGACACGCTTCCTGCATAAGATCACCATGCACACGGTGCAGACCATCACCGGTATCATGCTGATCGGAATAGCGCTGGCGTTGGGCGCGGGATTGATCTGATCCCGTACGGGATCATCCGAGTGGATGCAGCGCCGTGGTCAATCGAGCAGCGCCTTGTAGCGCACCGCGAACTTGATCAGCGCATACACGCCGGTGATTTTCAGCTTGGAGCAGATATGTGCCCGGTGATTGTCCACCGTGCGCGGACTGACGCTCAGCGTCTCGGAAATTTCCTTCGTGGTTTTGTCCTCCGCGATCAGCTGCAGCACACGCTTCTCGGCCGGGGTGAGTAAATGCAAGCCGAGACGTTTGCGTAACTGCGGATGCGCTTCCGTCTTGCCGCGCAGCGCGGCAGAGGTCATCGCGGCGCTGACGAAAATTTCGCCCCGGGCGACCTTGCTCAAACCTTTGACGATTTCCAGAATCGCGCTGTCCTTGAGGATATATCCCATGGCCCCGGCATCCATGGCCTCGTTGAACATATCCTCGTCGTCGTACATGGTCAGGATCAGACTGGACACATGCAGTCCGGCTTCGCTCACCTTTCGCAGGATGTCAATGCCGCTCATCCCGGGCATCTCGATATCGAGGATGGCGACATCCGGTATTTCCTCCATGATGAGCGCCAGCGCCGAGGCGCCGTCGCTGGCTTCGCCGAGCACACGGAAGCGGGCGCTGTTTTCGATGACGTCGCGAAGTCCTTTGCGGAAGATGGGATGGTCATCCGCGATGATGACGGTCGGTTCGTGCATTATGATTGTTCTCCTGAATTATGCGCTCTTTGCCACGACCCGGGTGCGGCGTTGACACGCGATTCCGGTTCCGTCTGTTTTGAGTGAGCGTGTTGCGTCGCCAATTTCGTGTCATCCGTTCCCGCCGGGAGTTCAAGGGAAATCCAGGCACCGCCGTCCGGGTGCGATCGGAAGCGCACTTCGCCGTGCAGCATCTCCGCGCGCTCGCGCAGGTTGCGCAGACCGAAGCCGTCCGAATATCCCATGGTGACGTTCGCATCGAAGCCCTTGCCGTTGTCCCGCACACTGATGGTTATGCGCGAGGCGTTCCTTCCGATGTACACATCTGCTGCTGTCGCGCCCGAATGTTTGAGGACATTATTCAGACACTCCTGCACGATACGATAAATGCTGGTTTCGTCGTCCTTCGGGAAAACTCCGTCAATATCGTCTATCTCCGCCGTGCAGGCGATGCGCGATTGCTCCGCCACGTTTTGCACGAGCGAGCGCAGGGTACGGGTCAGACCGACGCGGTCCAGCTGATACGGACGGAGATCGTGGGAGATATGACGGACTTCCTTGAGTGCATTCGTCGCCATGCGTTCGATCTGTTCGAATTCGCTGCGGATTTCATCCGGGAGGTCTTCCCGTTGCATCGCGAACAGCGTCCTGTTCTTGATCACGAGCAGGTCCTGTCCGAGACTGTCATGCAATTCGCCCGCGATGCGTTTGCGTTCCCGTTCCTGCGTGTCAATGAGTTGCTTGGTGTAGCGGCGTTGCGCGAGACGGTCGCGGCGCTCTGTTTCGACCTGCAATGCGAGCGCCTGTGCTTCCGCCGCTTTCGCGCGGTATTCGGCGCCTTCCGCGCGCAGCGTGGCTTCGACGCGTCGTGATTGAATACGCTTCACTCCGAGGAAACCCAGAGCGACGATCAGGACGAGCCCTCCTATCAGGACGTTGCGCAGCCCGTTGGCGCGAGCCGCGATGGAGGCCAGGTATTCCTTTTCTTTCGCGAGTTGCCGCTTATGCGCTCTTTCGGACTCCACAGTGTTTTTTTGCAGCGCCAGCTCGGCGTCCTGCATTTCCATCCTGATGACGTACAGTTCCTGATCACGCTCGAGCAGTTCGGTTCGCTGACGGATGCGCGCCGATTCCGAGCGCTGAAAAGCGAGCTGTCGCTGCTTCGACTCCAATTCCAGGGTTTGCAGACGCTTATCCTTTTCCAGCAGTTCGATTGTTTTCTGCTGCTGTGACGAGCGATACTTCGCCTCCATTTCGCTCACGGATTTCACATTCGCCTCATTGACCAGCGAATCACGCAATGAGACGGTGGTATTGAGATAATCGTATGCCCGGCGGTGATTTCCTGCCTGCGCATAGGCCTCGCTGAGGGAATGCGCCGCCCGCTCGCTGATACGGATATCGTTCAGGACGCCAGCCAGAATTTCCGCCTGCTGTGCATGCAATACCGCGCTGTCGTGTACTCCTCGCGCCGCCTGCACGGACGAGAGGGAGACATGCGCCCAGACCATTCCGGTGGAATCTTTCACCTCGCGCGCTTGCGCAAGGCTCTTTCGATAGAACTGTACCGCCTGCTCCAAGCGGCCGCGTCGCTGGTGAAGATGCCCGAGACTGTTCGCACAGGCCGCAATGCCGCCCGGCGACCAGAGGCTCTCAAAGAGCGCGAGACTCCTCTTGTAGTATTGCAACGCCGCTTCGTCGTTGTCCTGTGCGACATACGCGTTACCGATATTGAGAAGCGCCGCAGCCTGACCTTGCTTGTCCCCCAATTCCTCCCTCAATGCCAACTCGCGCTGGTTGTATTCGAGCGCCTTCTCCACGCGTCCCTGCTCCCAGTGAATACCGGCAATAGTTACGTACGCACTCGCGTAGGCGATTTTGTCCTCGGACTCATCGGCGGTATCCATACAGCGATATGCGTATTTCAATGCCTCCTCGTACCTGCCGAGTTTCTTTAACACCGATGCGAAGCCGAGCAACGCGTTGCGCTCGCCGGGCCGGTCACCAATTTCCCGGCATTGTGCCAGCGTACGCTCGTAGATGTCCAGTGCTTCCTGGTATCGTCCCTGCGTACTGTGAATTATTGCGATGTTGTTCAACGCCCCGACCATTTTCTGCTTCTCGCCAAGTTCCTCGAACAGAGAGAGGCATTTCTGATGCGCAGCCAACGCATGTTCGGGTTGGCCCCGAAGTTCATGAATGAGTCCGATGTTTCCGAGTGCGCTGGCAATAGCGGACTTATCACTGACCTTTTCAGCTAAATGCAGTCCGCGTGCATAATACTCCGACGCCGTATCATACTCACCCCGCATGTAATGAGAGATTCCCATGTTTATCAGGAGCGCCACCATGCCGCTGGTATCTTTTTGCTGTTTGCGTATCTCCAGACCTTGCCCGAACATACGCAATGCCCGCTCTTGCTTGTTCTGCTCGCGGTAAGCCATGCCGAGATTGTTGAGAAAGCTTGCGATACTCACGGTATCCTTCAGGCCTTCCGCAATTTTCAGACCACGCTCAAAATACTTCAGGGCCGGCAGGTACTCGCCCCTGTTCAACCGCAGGAGTCCGAGACTATTCAGCGTACCTGCGACATTTCTTTGCTCATCGAAGCGTTCAAACAGCAGCAGACCACGCTGGAGGTATTCTATCGCAACGGCGTAATTCCCCGTATGATAGTGCACATTCCCGATATCGGTGAGTAAGGCGCCGATGAGTACGGAATCGCCGCATCCTCCGGCAGCGGCGAGTGCATCTTCGTAGGCAACCAGCGCGGAATCATTGTTTCCAAGAGCCTTCATGACCGCACCGATTTCCCGCCATGCGATTATTTGTGTGCGATCGTCGTGCGCGTCTTTCGCATACGCCAGAGCGGTCTGGAGATTATCCTGTGCTTCCCTGTATTGCCCGATCCATCGCTGTGTCGCACCCAGAGCTGTGTACGCCCTCGCCCTGATCATCCGCGACGCGACGGCTCGCGAACGTTTCGCCGCCTGAAGACCGTACTCCAGGGACTCTTCTTGATTCCGCCAACGCAGCTCTTCACAGATTTTTGTCAGCAGTATCACTCTGCTTGTATCATGCCGCGCAGTTTTTAATGCACGCCGGAGATCATCCACTGAAGAGTTTTGCGCGTCTGCCGACACAGATGCACCCAACATCAGCAATGCCGTCATAACCATCAGACGCCAGGTCGGAGAAGAGGGTCGCAATTTCATGCATTCCCCCCCCTAGCAGTCGAAACCGGCGTCCACTGCAGCGGCGCGAGCTCCGGAGGTGTCGTATCCCTTTTCTCTCTTGTGCGCAGTACGCGGCGCAACGCGCCGGAAACAGGCACGCTCCACGCCCTTGCTTCCCGGAGCGATCCTGTACGTTCATGCATATGAGGCGCATACATCCATCGAAGGTGCACGTGTCCGGACCTGCCGTAACCTGAAGCATGGCGTGCCTCAGACATACGCATGCCCTCCGCGGGCGGGCTCTGTATCACCTTGGTTGAGGATACGCTCTGTCGCAACCGGCAGCTCAATCTCCACGGTAGTACCGCCGCCACCAGCCTGTGTCAGACGCAGTACACCTTTGAGCATTTCGGCGCGCTCGCGCATATTCTGCAATCCGAAACCAGCAGTGGCGCCGGCCCCATCATCTTCGCGCAGTCCTTTTCCATTATCGGAAACGAGAATGGAAATGCGCCCATTCACGCGCACGATGCGTATCATAGCCGCGGTCGCACCGGAGTGTTTCATGATGTTATTCAGACTCTCCTGCACAATGCGATAAATACTTGTTTCGTCTTCCTTCGGGAAGAGCTCGTCAATGTCGTCTATCTCCGCCGTGCAGGCGATGCGCGATTGCTCCGCCACGTTCTGCACGAGCGAGCGCAGGGTACGGGTCAGACCGACGCGGTCCAGCTGATACGGACGGAGATCGTGGGAGATATGACGGACTTCCTTGAGCGCATTGGTCGCCATGTGTTCGATCTGTTCGAACTCACTGCGGATTTCCGAGGGAAGATCACCCTTTTGCATCGCGAACAGCGTCCTGTTCTTGATCACGAGCAGGTCCTGGCCGAGACTATCGTGCAATTCGCCCGCGATGCGTTTGCGTTCCCGTTCCTGCGTGTCTATGAGTTGTTTGGTGTAGCGGCGTTGTGCGAGACGGTCGCGGCGTTCTGTTTCGACCTGTATCGCGAGAGCCTGCGCTTCCGCCGCTTTCGCACGGTATTCGGCGGCTTCCGCGCGCAACGTGGCTTCGACGCGTCGTGATTGCATACGCTTTACTCCGAGGAAGCCCAGAGCGACGATCAGGACGAGCCCCCCTATCAATGCGTTGCGCAGGCTGTTGGCGCGAGCCGCGATGGAGGCAAGGTAGGTTTTTTCTTTCGCGAGTTGCAGCTTTTTTGCTTTCTCGGACTCGGCTTCCTTTTTTTGCAAGGCGAGTTCCGCTCTCTGCTTGTCTATTTGCAACAGATGCTGTTCCTGCTCCTTCGCAAGCAATTCCGCTCGTTGCCGGTTCCGTTCGGCTTCCAGCCTTTGCAGCTGAAGAAGCCGCTGATTCCGCTCCATTTCCAGGCCTTGGAGTCGTTTGTCCTTTTCGAGCAGGGCTATGGTTTGTTCTTTCTGCCGGGAAAGATACTTCGCCTCCATTTCCTGCATGGAACGCACGTTCTGCATATTGACCATCGAGTCGCGCAGCACGGCGGCGGTGTTCAGCTGCCGCCAGGCTTCTCTGTAGTCTCCCTTCGCTGCAAGCGAGGTACTCAGCGTGTGCGCGGCGGTTTTCATCAGTCCTATATCACCCATAGCAGAAGCAAGCGCGTAGGCCTGATCGGCGTAGACCACAGCGCTGTCGTGCCTGCCCTGCATAGCGGAGACAGAGGCCATGGAAGCCAGCGTGTAGGAAACTCCGGCCTTGTCTCCGATATCCTTGGACAACGCAAGGCTTCTGGTATAGCATTGCATGGCTTCGGTCCAGCGCTGACGCTCTTCGTGTATCATCCCGATGTTGTTCAGACAATGTGCGACGCTGGCATCGAGTCCGAGTTTTTCGTTCATCGCCAGGCTGCGCATGAAATAATCGAGTGCTTCATCCGTTTTATCCTGATGGACAAGGACCGTGCCGATATTCGACAGGGACGCCGCAATTTTTGCCTTCTCCCCGAGTTGTTCCCGGATTTCCAGAGCCCGCATGTGATACTCCAGTCCCTGATCCGGGCGCCCCTGTTCCGTATGCAGGCTGCCGATGTTGGCCAATGCGGATGCATACTGCGCCCGGTCTCCGGATTCCTGTGAGATTGTCAAACCGCGGAGTAAATACTCCAGAGCTTGTTCATTCCTGCCCATACGCCTGAGAAGCGAGCTGATATTGTTCAGGGAGATGGCGATGCCGTGTTTGTCTCCCATTCCCTCTCGCAATTCCAGACTCTCTTTGGCGATATCCAGTGCCTCCTCGTAGCGGCCCTGCGCTTTGTATATGAGACCGATGTTGCTCAGCACCGCCGCGATACCGTATTTGTCGCCAAGCTCCATTGAGAGACGGCGGCTCCGCTCATACGCGTCCAGGGCCTCGGCATACTTCCCCTGATCTTCGCGAATGATCCCGATACCGCCCAGTGCGGCTGCCGCGCTCCTTTTGTCGCCGATCGACGCGCTGAGCCGCGCACTGCGCTCGAACGTGCGTTCCGCCAAGGCCGTTTTTCCCTGCGCGTGATAGATGTTGCCGAGATTCCCCAGGGATTTCACTATCCCCGCTGTGTCCTGTATTGCCTCACGAATGGCGAGACTGCGCTCGAAGTGCTCGCGCGCTTTGTTGTTCTGCTTCTGCTGTCCGTACACCATCCCCATATTGTGAAGATAGGAAGCAAGTTGGAGTGAATCTCCCTTTTCCTCAAGCAGCCGCAAGCCCCGTTGCAGCATTTCCATCGCGCGCTTCGACTCCCCGAGGCGGAGCAGCGTCATGGCGACATTGCTGGCTGCGGCAGCGATATTCGCGGGAGTACCGTGACGCTCCGTCAAGGCGAGACCGCGCTCCTCATGTACGATCGCTTCCTTGAAGTCACCCCGATCCGCGTACAGGATGCCGATGTCGAGGTGTATCGCCCCAATGTTGAGCGAGTCAGCATTTGCCTCTGCGATCGCCAGTGCCTGCGTGTAATACGACAGCGCTTCTTCGAAATTATTCTGCTTTTCCGCGATCGCTCCGATCGCGCGCAGCACCCGGAACCGCATCCGGCCGTCGCTGCCTTGCGCCGCCCATTTCAGCGCGGACGCGTAGCTTTTCCGCGCTTCGCCGTACTGCCTGTCCGCATCCTGAATTCGTCCCAGCGCGAAATAGGCCGTTGTCTTCGCGCGCGGCACGTTGAGGCCCTCTGCAAGCTGCACGGCCCTCGTGGCGTACTCCTTCGCTTTCCGCCGGTCTTTCGCGAGGGTCTGCGCGCTCAGGCCCGTCAGCGCCTGAACACGAACCGTGTCGTGCTTCGCCCGTTTAAGGACGTGAAGAAGACTGTCGCTTTTGCCGTTCTGTGAATATGCCGGCGCGATTGGGAACAGCGTCAGCAGAAGCAGCGTCAGAGCGGGCAGCGAAAATGTGATGGTTGAATGAGCGGTCATGTATCCACCGTGAGGAGCCGTTTTACGACAGGCCCGGGCATACTGACGTCATGCCGGAATGCAACCTTTCGTATGAAGTGTTTGTCTGCGTACAATATAAAAATTGCAGCGAATCTGTACATAGCACGTCGCGGCGCATTGTCCACCAGCGGCTGCCTTGAAGAAAAAAATGAAGGCAGTCACAGCCCCTCGCCTACGGGCTGTGACTGCCGTGCGACGCTTATTTTTGCAGCGTCATCGAATGCGTGAGCACGCGACCTTCAACTTCGAGACGGTAGAAGTACACGCCGCTCGCGAGCGAAGAAGCGTCGAAGGTTACGGCGTAGGATCCGGCTGCTTTCGCGCCGTTGACCAGTTCCGCAACGATACGACCGCTCGCATCGAATACGCGCAGCGTGACTTCAGCGCTTTCAGGAATGGAGTATTGAATCGTCGTCGAGGGATTGAAGGGATTGGGGAAGTTGCGCGAGAGAGAAAAATCGGGAACGTGCCTTCCGGACTCCCGTCCCGACGCGCTGCCCTTGTACACAATATTCCCGGCTGGTACTATGCCCGCGCCTATCATCACCTGATTGTTGACGCGTTCGGCGAGATCCTTCGCGAGCGCATCGTTGCCGGAATTATTGTCGGTAAGAAGTACTGAGACGTAGGTCATCACATCCGCCGCGGTGCGCCCGTCCAGAGTGACGACACTGACAGGTCCGATTTTCAGTGAGAAGAAATTCATGAGCAGCGCGGCAAGCTCCCGTTTCGCCTTTCCGTGCATGGGCTGGGGATTGACTCCGGTCAGAGCCGTCTGCCACTGCTGGAAGGACGCAACGCCCGCGAACAGATCGAAGCGCGGGGTGTAATGCGCGTGCACTGCGGTGATGTAGTCCGCAAGTTGGGATGCCGTTTCCTGCGCTTGTCCCTGCGACGTAACGTGCACATCATACTGATGCTTCCAGTAGCCCCTGCCTCTGGCGTCGTTGCTGGTGGCTACAGGCGTGAGAGAGAAGTCCAGCGTGTGTACGGTGGCGGGGAGTACGGTGACCGCTTTGGGATTCTGATCGATGGTATAGCCGAAGGGTTCCACCAACATGATTTGATACGCCGCCGGCGGAAGCGGCGAGAATTCGTACTGTCCGTTACTGCCTGAGAGGACCGGATCGAAGCCGGGAAGAGGATTTCCGTTTCCATCGAGCAGTTTGACGGTGACGCCGGAGAGTCCGCTGCTGCCCGAAGTGAGCACACCTTCGATACTTCCGGGTAACGGCGCGAATTCCACCGCGATGCTCTGATCGCTGATGACATTCGTGAACGTGTACGTGGACTGCGGATTCGGTACTGGTACACCGTTCACCTTCACCGAAGCTATCTCATATCCCGGATCGGGAGTGAAGGTAAAGCTTTTATTTTCACCCTCACCAACTATCACGAGTCCGGTCGGTGAGATGGTGCCGCCGGGTCCGGACGATGCGCTGATTTTCTGGATGTCACGCATGCAACGCACGGAAAGACCGAGCAGCCGGTAGTTATCCTTGTTCGGAGAGGCGATGACGAACACGATATCATCGCTGCTGTAATACAGCTCGCGGTAAAAGGCCCAGCCTCCCGAGAGCGAAGTGCTCCACAGTCGTGCTCTGTCTCCCCGCTGCAGGTAGGATCCGCCTTGCGAGCGATACCCGGCCGGCAGCGCGGTAAAACCGCTGATATTTGTTGCGTCGTTCGGCGAGGTCCAATGTATCGTGCCGATCTCCTTGAGCTTTCGACCGATCCCATTGACGGTGGAGCCGCTGCCGGTGCTCCCGAGATACAATTCCATTTCGTTCCAGTCATCTCTCGAAGGAACACGGAATCCCGCCGGCGCGATGTTGCGCGCATCTGTGGCTGCGTACCAATTGTAGAGTCGTCCGTAGGTCGGGACGTTCGAAGCATCGTTGTCGTAGTTGCAATACGCGCCTTTGTCGGTGGCGGTGTTTATATTGAACCAGGTCGCATTATTGGTGACGTGCTGAATCGGATCGCCGTTGCTGTAGCGTGTCACCTTGAGGTTTTCCATCATCCATTCCTGCGAACCGATGATCACCGTCGTGTAGGTGTTGGCGTCGATGTCCGTGACCGTACCGAAGACAGGATCGGCGAGAGTGGTAAAGACGATTTGATTGCCGTAGGTTCTGCCGTTATCGGTGACGGCATACGCGCGTGCATAGTAGGTGGTATTCGGTTGCAATCCTGTAAGATCACACCAGTAATTCCCCGTACCCGACCCCTTCCTGATTCTGAAGTCGCTGACTTTGGGATTCGGGTTCGTGTCCCACACGACACCCCGTCGGATGATATCATCGCTGTTGCCGCTGTAAGTGATACTGCCGCCTACCGTAGCCGAGGTTTGCGTGATGTCGCGGCTGCGGTAGGTGGTAGTCACCGACGGTGTCTGGGCCAACGCCGCCGAGGCGCAAAGGGCCACCAGGATGAAGGTTGCTAATGTTTTCATATAGATAATCTCCTCTTGTATATGATCATTGAATGTCTTGCGGCAAACACCGTCGCGGTATCGCGCTGCCATCCGGCGTTTATCTCCGCTCTTTTGCAGCGTCGAGCGTCACGCAAACCGTGCGCTGTGCGGGGCAAGGGTATCACCGGAGTGCGCGAGCAGTCGAGTCCGCCGTCGTCGTGGCGGTGAGGATCACCACGACGACGGTGTTGACATGGACTCGCTTGTGCATCACTTGAGCAGCATCATCGTGCGGGAGAGCACGGTCCCGCTGCTTTCGATACGACAGATGTACGTACCGGCCGGAAGAGCGCCTGCATCGAAATGCACGGCGTAGCTGCCCGCGCCCTGTGTGCCTTCGACAAGCGTAGCGACTTCACGGGAGTACAGATCGAAGACCCGGAGCGTCACATGCGCCTGATCGGGCAGCGTGTAGCGAATGGTGGTCGAGGGGTTGAAGGGATTGGGATAATTCCCGTGCAGTCGAACCGCTGCGCCGGCATCGACAGCCGCATGCTTCGGTGTGGCGCAGGATACCACGGTGCGGCATTCGTCGAACGCTTCGTTGATCGCGGTAACCGCGTCGTTGATGTGTGAAAGAGACGCGCCCGCGGTGGACTGCCCCGCCAGAGCCCGATTCGCGAGTTCGAGTAAACCACCGGCCGTGTGTTGCAACGTGAGATTGCTGAGCGCCGTGAAGACCAGGCCTGGTATGGCGTACGGTCCCGCTATCGGAGACTGCGCATCGCGCCGCGTGCAGAACGACGCCGGAAGCGTGAAGGCCGCAAGGAGATTATCCCGACGAATGTTCAGCGTCAGAGCGATAGTCTGCCCAAGCAGGACGTTGTTGAAGCGGCCTGTGGACGAAAGCGGGATGATCGTGTTGGTCGGACAGAGCGACGTTCCCACGGAGTAATCGCCGATACCGGACGGAAGAACGGACGGCGGACCTCCCGCAGGCAGTTTTGACGCAAGGCATGAACCCTGATTCGCTTCGAAGGTCAGCGAGCGGCCTGGTTTTCCAATAGTGATCGGAAGCAGAGTGTTGACAAGTGCAATATTGCTGGTGGCACCGTAGTATCCCTGTCCGCTGGTGCAGAACGTCGCGCAGGCATTTACCTGCACGCTCGCGCTCGCCGTTGACGGACTTCCGCAGCCGCTGGTGAGCGTGTAGGAAATCGTTGTGTTCCCCGCTCCCACAGCGGTAACCAGCCCGCTTGAAGGATGCACGGTGGCCACGGTATTATCCGCCGAGCTCCAAACGCCACCGGGCGTCCCGTTGCTGCTGAACGACGCGCTGGATCCAACGCAGAGCGACGGACTCCCGCTGAGTATCCCGGCGGTCACCAGGGGTTGCACAAGCACTTCCACGGGCGCCGATGTCGCGAAACAGCCGTTCGCATCTGTGCCTATGACGCTGTAGCTGCCTGAGGCCGAGACGGTAATGGACGGTGTGCTTTCGGAGGTACTCCACAGATACGAAGCAGCGCCCGATGCGGTGAGCGTAACCGATGCTCCCTCGCAAAACGTGGTCGGACCTTGCGCGGTAATACTGACGGCGGGCAACGGATGCACGGTGACCGTAACCGCCCCGGATGTCGTCGAGCAATTGTTCGCGTAGGTCACAGTGACGGAGTAATCACCGCCCGTCGTGGCAGTGATGGAGCGCGTGGTCTCGTTGTTGCTCCAGAGCCATGCGATGCCGTCACTCGCTTCAAGCACCACCGAGCCGCCCTCGCAGAATGACGTCGGTCCGGAAGCGGTGATGGTTGCTGTTTCGTTGACGGTCAAAGTCGCCACCGCCGAGGTTTGTGACGGAGCGCATGCACCCGTGACGATGACATCGTAGTTGCCGGCGTCGGCGGTGACGACGGATGAGATGGTGTAGGTCTCGCTTTCGGCACCGGGAATATCAACGCCGTTTTTGCGCCACTGATAGGTGAGGGCGGAGCCTGTGGCGGAGACGGAGAAGGTGATTGGCTCACCTTCGCACCTGGTTGCGCTTCCCGGATGGCTTGTGATCGAAGGCGGAGTATTCACTGTCAATACTGCGATAGAGGACGTTTGCGATGGTGTGCACGAGTTACCGATAACGACATCATAATTCCCGTCGTCACCTGGCGAAGCTGAAGGTATCGTATAGTTCTCGCTGCTTGCACCCGGGATATCTACGGAATTCTTTCTCCATTGGTACGTGAGATCTGTTCCACTTGCCGTTACAGAAAACGTCACGGATTCTCCGGCACATTTCGTTTGATTCACCGGAGGAGTGCTGATGACGAGTGGATCGCAACCATTGGTAAGAGCTGCGAAACCCTTTCGATTTTCACCGAGTATCGACGCGAATAATCCTCCGGCATACACTGTTGAGCCATTCACCGCGAGAGAGCGTACATCGCTGCTTGCATTCGGATTCCAGGCCGTCGCGGCACCGGTTGTTGCATCAAGTGCGGCGATACGGCTCCGCGGCTGCCCTCCGGCATTGTTGAAACCACCTCCCGCATAGATGGTTGACCCGGAAACGGCGAGTGCCCAAACGCCACCATCAATATTCGGATCCCAGCTCGTCACGGCGCCCGTTATTGCATCGAGTGCGGCACAGCGTCTCGTTTGCCCTCCGATAGTATTGAAGTCACCACCCACATAGATGATCGAACCAGACTCTGAAATAGCACGGACTGCGCCGTTTGCGTTCGGATCCCAACCTGTCGCGGCACCCGTTGTTGCATCGAGTGCGGCGATGCGGTTGCGTGCCTGCCCTCCGATGCTGGTGAACGCCCCCCCTGCATAGACGACTGAATTGGAGACAGCGAGAGTATTGACAGTATTGCTCGCACTCGGATTCCAGCTGCTTGCGGCACCAGTTGTTGCGCTGAGTGCGGCGATGCGGTTTCGCGTCGAACCTCCGATACTTGTAAAGGCGCCACCAGCATAGACTGTTGAACCGGAGACGGCGATGGCATTGACCGAACCATTCGCATTCGGATTGAAGCTTGTTGCGCTGCCTGTGGACGCATCGATCGCGGCAATACGGTTTCGCGTCTGCCCCCCGATGCTGGTAAAACTCCCTCCGGCATAGACAGTGGTACCTGAAATGCTAAGCGCAAACACATTACCGTTTGCATCCGGATTCCAGGCTGTAGCCACACCGGATGTGCCGTTTAGCGCGGCGATACGGTTTCGATTCTGGCCACCGATACTTGTAAAGGCGCCGCCCGCATAGACAGTAGCACCGGAAATGGCAAATGTTTGAACAACACCGCCGGCATTTGGATCCCAGCTGGTCGCAGTGCCGCTCGTTGCATCGAGCGCGGCAATGTAGTTTCGTGGTTGCCCTCCAATAATTTTAAACCCGCCTCCGGCATAGATTGTTGAACCGGCCACGGCGAGAGCAACGACGAAACCATTCGCATCAGGATTCCAGCTTGTCGCGGCGCCGGTTGTTGCATCAAGCGCGGCGATGCAGATTCGCGTCTGACCTCCGATACTACTGAAGGTGCCACCAGCATAAATGGTCGAGCCCGAGACAGCAAGGGCGGAGAGAGAGCTATTCGCATTCGGATCCCAACCAGTCGCACTGCCCGTTATTGCATCGAGTGCGGCAATTCGATTCCTCGCTTGCCCTCCGATGCTGGTGAAGTCGCCGCCGGCATAGACGGTTGATCCGGATACGGCGAGAGCCCTGACAGTGTTGTTTGCAGTCGGATCCCATCCGGTCGCTATGCCGGTTGTTGCATCGAGCGCGGCGATGCAGATTCGCGTCTGACCTCCGATACTATTGAAGTTGCCGGCAGCATAGACGGTTGTGCCGGAGACGGCGAGAGCGTAGACATCATTGCCTGCGTTTGGATCCCACGCCGTTGCGGTGCCCGTTGTTGCGTCGAGTGCGGCAATGCGATTTCTCGCTTGCCCTCCGATGCTGGTGAAGTTGCCGCCGGCATAGACAGTTGATCCGGAGACGGCGAGAGCCATAATCGCACCACTTGCATCCGGGTTCCAACTTGGATTCAATGTTTTATTCGGCAGGATGTGCGCAATCCCGTTCCTGGGGACGCCACCAACGGATGTAAAGGTACCACCGATAAACCAGCCACCGGAACCGTCCGAAACTGCAGCGAGGATGAGACCATTGACCTTTGGAAAAGCCGCATCCCTGATCCCGCTTGTTGCGTCAAGTGCGACGCCATTTCCTGTATGAGGACCGACGTAGGAAAAGTTTCCGCCGATATACACGGTATTGGAACTCTGTTCATAGACAGTGGCCGAAACCGTCCCGTTCGTCTCCCAGAGATTTTGCTGAATCGTCTGGCCGTATGCAGGAAGTCCCAGCAAGAGATAGACTGCAAGTAGAAGGATTGTTCTTTTCATGGTTGAAATGTCCTTGTGATATTGGTGTAATCGATCATCACGGTCATTTCATCAACGTCATCTTCCCGCTCAGCACCGCGCCGTTGGCATCAAGGCGGTACACGTACAGGCCGCTGGTCAGACTTCCGGCGTCAAATTGCACGCTGTGCGTTCCGGCGCTTTTCACCTCATTCACCAGCACTGCTACTTCGCGACCGAGCGCGTCGAACACGCGCAACTGCACCACTGCTTCGGCAGGGATGGAATAGCTGATGGTTGTCGTGGGGTTGAAGGGATTGGGATAATTCTGTTCGAGCCGCAGATCCGTAGCAACGGCTCCGACATCGCTCTTGGGCATGGGAATCATCTCGCCAAGCGGACGCTTCCACACACCGTTTCCGATGGTACCGGCATAGAGCGTGGTTCCCATGATTTCCAGGGCGCTTATCCATGTACTGCTCATACCAGTACTTGCATTGGACCAGCTCGTCCCGTGATTGGTGGTGAGGAACACTCCGGCCTGCGTGCCGACAAATACTTTACCCCCGGTCACCGCAAAAGAATTTGCGTAGAGATTCGTGAGCCCGCTGTTTGCGGCGGACCAGCTTGCGCCGTTGTTGCCGGAGACAAACACTCCGCCGCCGTAGGTCGCCGCGTAGAGGTTCGTCCCGGTGGCGGCAAGGGCAATCACATTCGTGTTGGTCAGACCGCTGTTGGTCTGCGTCCACGAGCCCCCGTCGTCCGTCGATTTGAACACGCCGCCGTCGGAGGTGCCGGCAAACAGGTCCGTGCCGTTGACCGCGAAGGCGTAGACGCGCTGGTGGGTAAGGCCGTTGTTGACCTGTGTCCATGTCGCACCATTGTCAGCCGAACGATAGACACCTCTCTGCGTGGTGACAAACGGGTTCGGCGAACCGGCGAAGATGTACGACCCCTTCGCGATCATGGCACCGATGTACGCGCTGCCAACTACTGCGGAGGACCACGTTGCACCGTTGTCGTTGGACCGATACAGGCCCTGTCCGAACGTTCCCGCGAAGACGGAAGTACCGGTCGCAAGGAGTACCTAGGGCAGACTCGGCAAAGTCCCCGTCCAGCTTGCGCCTTCGTCCGTGGATTTCATTACATCGGCCGGAATGGAACCGCCTGCGAACAGAATGCTCCCGTTCGAGGCCAGAGCGTTTATATGCGACGCACGCAAGCCGGTGTTCATCGCTGTCCAGCTTGAGCCGAGGTTGGTCGTGCGATGTACGCCATTGCGCAGCGTACCCGCGAGCACATTCGAGCCAACGACTGCCACACTGAGCGCGCTTCCTTGCTGAAGCGTGGTCGCAGTCCAGTTCGCTGCTCTGTCGGAAGAGTAATACACTCCGCCGTACCATGTTGCCGCATACACTTTCGCTCCTGTGCCGGCAAGCCCATACACGATCGGCATAGTATTGCCGCCCGTAACAAGTCCGGTATTCATGAATGTCCAGTCCTTCCCGTTATTGGTGGATCTATGCACACCACCATCGCCACCGGCATAGAGATAGCTGCCGGAACTAGAGCGATACAAGGCACGGACGGAGAGATGGGTGAGACCGGTGTTGGTTTTATTCCAACTCCCGCCGTAGTTGTTGCTTCGATAAATGCCGCCTTTCCACGTGCCGGCAACAACAAAGTTGCCGCTCACGGTCAGCGAAAACACCATCTCGCCGCTCAAGGCATTGTTGCTTACGGAGGTCCAGCTCCCGCCGGAATGATCAGCGCGGAATACTCCCGCCGCGGTACCGGCGAACACATACGAATCCTTGATGCACAGGGAGCGGACGTTGGTATTCGTGAGACCGGTGCTTACCTCGGTCCAGGTCGTTCCCAGATCGGATGAACGGTGGATGGCGCCTGCGCCTCCCGCGTATATCGTTGAGCCCGACACCGCGAGTGCATTGACATCCAAGTGCGCCAGACCCTTGAACACCCAGCTCGCACCGTTGTTCGTTGTGTAGTACACACCCCCGCCGGTACCGGCGAAAAAGTTGCTGCCTGACGCGCAGATCGCGCGAACCGATGCACCCTCGGGACCATTGGTTTGCGTCCACTGTGCCTGGACGGGAAAGGCCAGAACAGCGCAGAATGCAAGTATCGTGGCCAGGGCCGCGTGCAGTCGAGTTTTTCTCATGATAGACCTCCAGAAATATGGTATGGTTGATGATCGTGTGCTGTGTTTCATGTACCGTCCTGTTGACATCCGCATGGCGGATATACAGTCAGGTCTTCCTACGATCTGCGTACCTCGTACAACCGTGGTGGAACTCCGGTGACGACGGCTCGATCATGTATGCGTGTGAGCCCGGGTGCTGCGGAACGCAATGTGCTTGAGTGACTGGGTACAAATTGCGGATTCGTATCCCCGTGAGAAATGCGTAGCACTACTCATTTCCATGAGTAGTACTACGTGATTTTCATTTTTCTGACCATTTATCGAACAGCAGATGACAAGAGGATGAGGTCCGGGCTTCGGATCGCTCTCTCGCGCTACGATGGAAGGAGAAGGACACCCCGCGTCCCGGTTCCATGATTCAATCGAATGCCTTTTGTCGTGTTTTCAGTTTTTTTTCACCCGCCCAGACGATACAGCAGGCAGACCATAAACGGCGTACATCCCGCAATGCGCGTTGGCTCTCGCCCGCCCTGGTTTCTTCCTGGAGCTTCCATTCGGGAAACACCTCTGCGATACACACCGACACGTGGTCCCGGAGATCGAAATATGACATCTTCATGACATCGCATGATCGGGAATGGATGATATTTCCATCGTCGTCACACATCCCGGAGCACGATCATGCGTTGCACATGTTTGCTTGTTTTCTCGCTGTTCCACATCACGCATGGCCTGGCATCCGCGCAACTCGATGCGGATGCCACGCTATACCTGGTCGGCGGATCGACACGGACCGCCATCTTGCTGTACTGCACGGACAGCACGCTCTACGCGGATTTCAGCATGCAATCCTGGGAGCGCGAAACAGTGCCTCCGCTCGATGCGGTCTACTGGTTTTCGCCGGAGGATGTGGATTCGGTGTATTGTCACGGGACGGAATACAGTGCTTTACCGAGTATTGTCGGCGGCATATTCGGCGCCTTTCTCGGGATGCTACCGGGCGTACTCGTGGGCGGTGGGCTCGGCGCTCTCGTCGCTTCGGACGACGACGACGGTGTCGCCCTGGGCTTTGGAATCGCCGGAGGAATCGGCGGAATGATCACCGGAGCTGTCATCGGCTCATCGCGGGATGCTTCTGACGACCTTCCTCCTCAGATGTGTCATCCGAGGAACGGACTATTCCCGGCTGCGCTATCCGTCCGCTGTTTGTACAAGGAGCGGCTCCCGCGATTTCTGCACGTCGTCCGGGCGTACACAGAGCAATAGCAGGACCTGCGGGTACGGGCATACGATATCCCTCTGTATTACGCTGCTTCCCGTCGCCATCCGCAACGAAGCCTGCACAGCGCATTCGGAGACGGAGCGATATTGGTGACTTGATTCTCCCTCCCATCCGCACTACTTTTCATAATTGGCGACAAATACGACGTTGAACAAGAAACGCGCCGTTCCCGTGATACGGACACTCGTCTTCAATGCAAAGACGCGACCAGCCCCGCACGAATGGCTCCGGGCACAATAGCCGTGCCTCGACCACACAACGACATGACGACGGGCACCCTGAGCGACTTCAGGATGTTGTCGAGTACAGACTCCCATTCCGAAACATCATACAGGAAAGACAGGCATGAAAAATACACAGAACCAGGGCGGCTCAGGCGGGAAGGAATCGCAACTCGTCTCGTTGCAGCGAACCGTGAAGCAACTCCGCGTCGCCACCGCTGTGTTGGCCGTCGCACTCGCGGTCAGCATCATCTACATTGTGGCCACACCATCGACACCGGACGCCGCGACGGAACTTCCCGTGCAAATGCAGGCACAGGAGGCGGTTCCGTCTCCACAGCCCACTCCGGTACAAAACACCGTGCAGCCGCAGATGCAGACCGGGAGTGTGCAACAGCCGGCGACGGTGACAAGCACACCGACAGCGACCAGCACACCGACAGCGACCAGCACACCGACGGCGACAAGCACACCGACACCCGCACCAGCGACCGCCACTCCAACCGGCGGCACGCAAAAAGCCGGCAACCTCAATCCGCCCCACGGACAGCCGGGCCATCGCTGCGATATTCCTGTCGGCAGTCCGCTGAATTGAAGCCTTTTACATCGCTTATAGTGCACGGCGCCCCCGATGAAACGGGGGCGCTGGTGTGTACGATGATATGTGCGTTGGTTCGGTACTCAGTGAATACCTGTTCCGCTTCATTTTTTAAACATATCGAACAGACCGCCGAGCGCACCTTCGATGGATCCGCTATCCGGGACCTTACCATCCGGCGTCAGTTTGTCAATAACACCCGGAAGAAGCGACGCAAGGCCGCTGGATACATCTTCTGTTGATATGCCGACTTTCCCGGCGATAGCCTTCACCTGCTCGCTGCCGAGCACGGATTGAATCTGCTCGGCGGAGATCGGCAGATTGCTGCCTGTACCGATCCACGAGGAAACGGTATCTCCGAGTCCGTTCTTCGTGAAATTTTCGACGATAGATTGCATACCGCCACCACTGAGCATGCCGCCGATTGCGTTCATCAACCCCTCGTTCCCGCTTTTTTCGCCTCCACCTGTCACGGCTCCGGCGATGTCATCAAACAAACCCATGTGCACCTCATCGTTTCTGATCATTGGACAATACACTCCATCATGGCGAATCGCTATGCAGCTTCACGCGCACGTCGCAACGCGAGCTCCTGATAAAGTGTCGTAGTGATTATTCCTAATGTACATGTTTTTCCTGCCCGATGCACTTCAGGCTGATCGAATGTCGTCGTTGCGCATTCAGGGCAACGCTGAGGAAGAGAAGGGAAGGCCGCGGTGCTTCCGATCGGCCCCGGCGGACAGACCAATCCGGGAGCACACCGCTGTGTCATGGCATCTGAGCGGGATTGCCGTAGACCGTGATGTCTATCCCCACCCCACCCAGCCAGTTCGCGCTGCCGTATTTGTCCATGATGGGGAATTTTGTGGTAAACCATTTATGCGCCGCGTGCGTGACGGTGATTTCCTCCACAAGATGCACGACGTGCTTTTCCCGCAGTACCTCTTCATCGCTGCTGCGCATGCGTTCCGCGAGATCGGAGGGCAGGATTTCCTCATCGCGCAGACCGAGGCATTCGATGGGCTCATGGCTGATGTACAGCGGAGCGGCATCGTTGAGAAACACATAGCGGCGATCCTTGTCCTTGATGAACGCCACACCCGGCAGGTTGCTCATGAACGCGGAAAATTGTTCTTCTTTCTGCCTGATGAGTTCCTCGGCTTTCCGTCGGCGGCGCTGTTCATCCTTTTCGTCCATTGCCCGACGCAGCACGGGGACGAGACGCCGGAGGTTGTGCTTGAGCACATAATCGGTAGCGCCGCGCCGCAGCGTCTCTATGGCATTTTCTTCACCGATGGTCCCGGAGACGAAGATGAACGGAATATCCGACGCTGCGCTCAAAGCATCCTCGAGCGCCTGCAGGCCTCCGTAGCCCGGCAGTGTGTAGTCGCTGAAAATGACATCCGGAGGCCGGTCGCGCAGCATTCCCAGAAAGTCGTCCCGCGTGTCGACGTCCACGACACGACAACCGGGACATTCCGTATCGAGATGTGCTTTCAGCAACTCCACATCCATCGCGCTGTCTTCGAGATAGAGTATATGCAACGGGGTTTTCATCATACCCTCCGTTCTGCTTCGTGAGACATCCGTTTTACTCCTGCGGTCGCGTCTGACCGTTCGGACGCGATTCGTTGATGACGGCCCAGAACAAGCCCAGGGCTTTCACCGCTTCAATGAATTCCGTGAAATCCACCGGTTTGACCACATACGCATTGCTGCCCACTTCATAGCTCTCCAATATGTCGCGCTCTTCCCTCGATGAAGTGAGCATGACCACGGGGAGCGAGCGATATTCCCGGCTTGCGCGGATTTCCCGGAGCACTTCGATGCCGTTCAAGCGCGGCATCTTGATATCGAGCAGCACCACTGCCGGGGGACCGCCGGTTCTGCCCTCATACTTTCCGCGTCTGAACAAATAGTCCAACGCTTCCACGCCGTCTTCGACGACGGTAACCTCATTGGCGAGATGAAATTCCGCCAGCGCTTCGAGCGTCAGTTCCACATCGCGGGCGCTGTCCTCCGCGAGCAGTATACCTCGCAAATACGGTTTCATGACGTCCTCTGCTGATTTTCGAAGGAATGGTTTTCATTGTCCTTGTTCTCCGTCCGTTTCGGCAGGCTGAAGTAAAATACCGCCCCCTTGTTCAGCTCTCCTTCGGCCCACACACGGCCTCCATGCCGATGGATAATGCGCTGCACATTCGCCAGACCGATTCCGGTACCCTCATAGTCTTTCGCCGAATGCAGCCGCTGAAATACGCCGAAGAGCTTGTCCGCATATTTCATTTCGAAGCCCACGCCATTGTCTTTCACGGCCACGATCCACTCACGATCATTTTCCGAACTGATGACTTCGATGCGGGCTGGGCTGCGGCCCCGGGTGTATTTGAATGCGTTGCCGATAAGATTGAGCATGGCCAGCCGCAGCATGGAGGGATCGCCGTGAACGACCGGCAGCTCGGAAATGCTCCATTCCACGTCCCTGTCATGTACATCGCCCGAAACCCGCTGCACGGCTTCGAGCACGATGCTTCTCAAATCGCAGTCCGTACGCATCATTTCCGTGCGTCCCATGCGCGAAAAGACCAGTAAATCCTCTATGAGCTGTGCCATTTCCTTCGACGCGTCGGCCACGAGTCCAAGCCATCGCCTTCCCTTTTCATCGAGCGTCCCGGCGGTATCGCGCAGCAGCAGATCCACGAAACCGCTGATATGCCGCAAGGGTGCGCGCAGGTCATGAGACACCGAATAGCTGAAGGCCTCCAGCTCACGGTTTGCCGCCTCCAACAGCGCCGTACGCTCCTGCACACGTTGCTCCAGCTCTGCATTGAGTTGCCGCAAGTCGGCCTCGCGCTGTTCGAGCTGCGCCGTCCGCTCGCGTACGCGGTGATCGAGCGATTCGTTGAGTTCCTTCAGGCGTTCCCGCGCCTCGATATGCGGTGTGATGTCGCGGGCCGCGGCGTAGATCATTCTGCCGGAAGGTGCCGAACGCCATTCGATCCATCTGTAGCTGCCATCTTTACAGCGATACCGATTCGCGAAGCCAATCACGGGCTTCTGTGTGGACAGCGTCGCTATGGCGTCGAGCGTCGTTTGCACGTCTTCCGGATGCACGAGTTCCAGGAACTGCCGTCCCTGGAGTTCCCCGAGCGTGTAGCCCAGGGTACTTTCCCACTCGTGATTCAATCGTCGGAAATAGCCATCGGTATCGGCGATACAGAGCAAGTCGAGCGCGATATTGAAAAAACGGTCCAGTTCTTCCGTTTTTTCGCGCAGAGCCGCCTCGGCGATTTTCTGTGGTGTGATGTCGCGCACCGTGGCCTGCAGCACGCGCCGCCCCCCGAAATCTATTGCGGAGAGCAGAACGTCCGCGAAGAAATCCGTGCCATCCAGCCGTCTGTGCATCCATTCGAAACTGTCCGTACCCTGCTCCAATGCTCTGGCGATGTGCACCAGTGCCGCCTCGCGTGATTTTCGGCCATCCGGCTGCAACGGCGCGGAGATGTCGGATGGATGAATCGTGGTGATCATCGCGCGCGACGGAATGCAAAAAATCTCCATCGCGCGCGGATTACAGTCAAAAAATCCGTCTTCCGTCAACAGAAAGAGCGCATCGCTCGAGGATTCGAAGATTGTGCGGAATTTCCCGGCAGGTTCCTGTACAATCTGTGCGGCAAGCTGCTCCAGCGTGGGAGTACCTTGGTTTACTCTGACATCACTCATCGTTGCACCCCGATTGGGATTGTACCCCATCGCAGAGATGCCTGTACTGTCCGGCACTCGTTTCGAGAGGGACACGCGTTCCGTCGCCAAAGGTTGTGGTATCGTTGCAGGAACTTATGAAATATTTTCGCCGCTGTCAATGCAGAAATTCCCGAGTGAGGAATACAACGCAGGTCCGCGTCCCGGTCTGCTTCCAGCGATCCCGCCCGTCGTCCCCCTTGTTCGGGAATAAAAGTTTCGCCATCTTTTTCCTGAATTACCATACATTCCGTTGTCGCGGGACTCCACCCCGCGGGATACTCTCACCGCCGACCACGCGCATGCGGGGATACCGGCGGCAAGATCATCATCATTTCATTCAATGGAGGCCCTTATGAAGTCCTTTACCATATCCGTCGTGCTGTGTCTGTTTTTCGTCGCAAGCGCTGCATGGGCGCAATCCGCCGAGCGTCCCGAACCGAAGTTCATGGCAATCAATTTCAACAAAGTAAAGATGACGGACATGTCGGCGCTGCAGAAGATCTGGTTTGAGCAGGCAGTGCCCATACTCAACGACCTCGTCCGAGAGGGTAAACTCGTCAGCTACGGCCTCATGGAACACGCCTGGGGCGACGAGTGGAATTTCAACTTCTTTTTCGTAACAAAGGACCATAAAGCGCATCTTGATTTCTTCGATATGTATATCGAGCGCCTGCGGAAAAAGTATCCCGATACCATGGGAGAGTATCTGTCGAAAATCATCGAACACAAGGACAACATGTACACCTTGTACCAATAATCGCCAAACCCACAGCCATGAGCATGTGAAACCGGAACACGGAGGGACGCCAGCCCTCGGCGCCCTCCGCTCCCTTTCACGGGATTCCTATCCTTGATGTCATATTTGCCCCTCGCTCCATTTCGGCATAATTTGTGCTTCAGTCCCATTCGGAGCACACGGGCAACAAGAGGCACCCCCATGCTGGAAAAAATCCTTCATTACCTGAATCTCGACAGCGACGTCGAAGACTTCGACCGGATTCACGAGACCATCACCAAGGATGTCATTTTCAAGGGGACCAACCTCTGGATCCTTGTTTTCGCTATCATTGTGGCGTCTGTCGGTCTCAATATGAATTCCACGGCGGTCATCATCGGCGCCATGCTCATTTCGCCGTTGATGGGTCCGATCAACGGAATGGGCTACAGCATAGCCACCTACAACTTTCCGCTGCTCCGCATCGCCGTGAAGAATTTTTCCTTCGCTGTGGGCGCCAGTTTGCTCGCCTCCACGGCCTACTTCGCCATCAGTCCCGTATCCACCGCACATTCGGAATTGCTCGCACGTACCAGTCCGACGATTTACGATGTACTCATCGCTTTCTTTGGGGGACTCGCGGGCATCGTGGCGATCAGCAGCAGGACGAAAGGCAACGTCATCCCTGGTGTAGCTATCGCAACGGCCCTCATGCCGCCGCTGTGCACCGCCGGCTATGGCCTGGCGACCGCTAAATTTGAGTTTTTCTTCGGCGCGATCTATCTGTTTACCATCAACACGGTATTCATCGCGATTTCATCGGTGGTGATTTCACAGATTCTGAAATTCCCCATCCGCACCTTGCAGGATGAATCGAAAAAAAAGCGCGTCAATCGCCTGATCACCATCGTCATCATCATCACGGTAACACCGAGCGTGTACTTCGGTTACATGCTTGTGCAGCAGGAACGCTTCAACGAGCGGGCATCGCGCTTTATTGCGAGTGTTCGACTGTTCGAGGGGAATTACCTGCTCGGCTCCGAGGTGCGTCCAAAGCAGGGAAGCGTTTCGTTGGTCTATGGCGGCAGCTCGCTGGACACGACACAGCGTGATATGATTCGCAAACGGGCAGAGGATTTCGATCTCCTCGATGCGCGTATCGATATCCGGCAGGGTTTGTCCTTCAGCGAATTCGCGACAGATCTCAGTGAAATCGAGCAGTTGAAGGGTGAGATCAATCGTCTGTCGCTGCTTCTGCGTGATTCGGAACGAAAGCAGGACAGTCTTCTGCTCCGGGAACAGCTCGGCAACCGCCTGCTCTCGGAGATCAGGCCTCTCGAGCCGCGAATCATCGCCTGCGGATACTCGGAGGCACTTGTGTACTCCGCCACAACGGGCCCGCCACGACGCATGACAGTTGTCTCTTTCGGTACCTCGCGCACTCTTCCGCAACGTGATCGCGCTCGTGTTCTCGACTGGCTCCGCTCCCGCGTTCCCGCCGATTCGCTCACCGCGACCTTTGATGCCCGCCCGTAGGCAGCGGTGCACGCTGCACAACGTGGGGGGATGCTCGTTAGTCGTCTTACGGTAATGACGAAAAAGACGCTGACCCTTCCACGTAGAAAAAATCAATACGCGTACGTAGATTACTGCAGAACATGAGCGAGCATCACATGAAACTCACACGCTTCGGCGTCTCACTTCCCGAGGATCTCATCAGTCGCTTCGACGCACTCATTCGGCGAAAGCAGTATCCCAACCGCTCCGAGGCCATTCGCGACCTGATTCGGCGCGAACTGGTGCAGGAAGACATCGCCAGCGATCGTATGGTGGCCGGCGTCCTGAGTCTCCTCTACGATCACCACAAAACCGCCATTTCCGAAACACTGAACGCGCTGCAGCACGATCACCACGATTCCATCATCTCCACCACTCATGTTCACCTGGATCATGACAACTGTCTGGAGGTGATACTGCTTCATGGACGCGCAAAAGACATCAAGCACTTCGCGGACAGCATCATCTCCATCAAGGGAGTGAAACACGGAGGCTTGCATCTCACCTCCACCGGTGATGAACACTGACGCAGGCTTACGGACAACGAGCGCCGCGGATGTCGATCCACGAGCGGCACTGTTGTTGTTGCTCTGCGTGTGCGCGGTGATCGTGGCTTCGCCGACGGACGCGCGTCTGGCCGCCATCGCCGCCGGCATAGTGCTTGTCGCCGGGCTTCAGCATTGTCTGCCGCAGCTCCTGCGCAGGCTGCTTTTGCTGTTGCCCATGAGCATCGGCCTGGGTGTCCACATGTTTTTCACGGCCGGTGACTCCGGAATGGCAATCGGCAGGGAGTCCCCTGACGCCCTCGCGATGTCCGTCGGCACGGTCTCCCGTCTCCTTCTCATTGCCGCGGCTTCGATGCTGTTCGGTCTCATTGTGCCGATACAGCGGCTTGCGACGGCGCTGCGCGTCCTGAAGGTTCCGGCCTCGGCGGTGTCCGTTCTATGGATGACAGAACGCTTGTTCCTGCTGTTGATCGCCGACGCCCGCCGTATGCTGGAAGCTGTGAGGGTACGATCCACATCGCTGTCGCTTCGCTTTCGTATCATGATACTTTCCCGCATCGCCGGCGCGTTTCTCGTCCGCGCTGTGTCGCGAAGCGACAGAATGGCGGATGCACTGCTCGCCCGTGGATTTGACGGAAACATTCCGGTCCTGCATCCGTTGCGCTGGCAGGTAACGGATACTCTTATCTGCTGTTCCGCCGCTGCGCTGCTGCTCATCATCTGGTTGCCGTCATGAGCGGGATTGCGTCAGAACAGTCCGCCGTCCAGTGTGCGGCTCTCGCATCCGGCTACACGAACAGCATCGCGGCGTTGCAGGAGGTTTCCTTTTCCATACGCTATGGTGAGCGCGTGGGTATCATCGGTCCCAATGGTGCGGGGAAGTCTACCCTGCTCCGTTGCCTGGTCGGTGTACAGCCTTTTTCCGGTACTCTGTTAATTGACGGATTCACGGTAGACAAACCGAACATGCGCGACGTACGTCTGCGCATGGGATTAGTGTTCCAAAATCCGGATGATCAGCTGTTTTCATCCACGGTGCGGGACGATGTCGCGTTTGGACCATTGGCCATGGGCATGCCGCCGGAATCAGTTGACAGGCGTGTAACGGAGGCACTGCGAAGCGTGGGACTCGAATATGCCGCTGATCGCAACCCGGTACAACTGAGTTTCGGCGAGCGACGTCTCGCGGCTATCGCCTCCGTCCTTTCCATGCGTCCACGTATTCTCGCAATGGACGAACCCAGCAGCAATCTCGATCCCCTGCATCGGCGTCGCCTCATCGATTGGTTGAACCTGCAGGAAGACCTTACGCTGCTGTTGGTATCCCATGACCTGGACATGGTGGCGGAGTGCTGCGACCGCGTGCTGCTCCTCAACACAACCATCATCGCGGATGCCGCAGCCCATACCATGCTGACGGACGCCACCCTACTCCATCGGCACGATCTGGAGCTACCTCTCGGGTTGCAACGGCTCTCCTTCCGCTCAGTTTCGTGAGGGGGTTGCTATTCTGAGCACGTATTTCAGATCATCCGCACTTGTTTCCTGAGAGTATGCGGTGTAGATTAGTAGCACGATTATTAAATACGTGTTACGCCTCCCTATGCACCCGATCAATCGTTCCTTCATCATCTCCCTCCTCATCACAGTGGTCTCTCCTTTGGCGCTGCTCGCGCAGGATGCGTCCGATGCCAGGCTGTATCAGCTTCGGGATTCCGTGCTTATCGTGGCGAGTCGCTACGCCTCGCCTCTGTCGCGCGAGGCGAATTCCATCGTTGTCATCGACGGGAAGGATATCACCCGTATAGCGGATCATTCCATTCTTGAAATGTTGAAATGGCAGGTTCCGTCAGCGTTTGTGCTTCAAACACGCGTCGGCGGGTATGGTGTCGGTACCGCCGGCACAGGTGCCGTGTACCTGCGCGGTATGGGAGGCAAACCCAACACCGGTATCGCCATGCTGGTGGACGGCCATCCTGATTTCATGGGAATCTTCGGTCACCCGCTTCCCGATGCATACGGTATGGAGGACGTCGAGCGAGTGGATGTGCTGCTCGGTCCTGCCTCCACTGTGTTCGGCAGCAATGCACTCGGCGGTGTCATAAACCTCGTGACGAGCGATGCATCGAGGAATCTCCTGCGCGTTTCGGCGGAAGGCGGCAGCTGGGGAACCTATAGTACCACGCTCGGTGCTTCGCGCGTATTCGGCGATCACGGCGTGCAGCTCACACTCGGACGCAACGGCACGGACGGACACATTGCGCAGACCAGCTTCACCGGCATGCGTGTGCAGGCCGGGTACGACTGGAAATTCTCCGACGCCTGGCGTCTCTCTTTCCGCGGCAGGCACGTCCCCTTCACCTTCGACGATCCGACGCGGAGCACCGATCCCGCAGGGCTCGGCACGTACGGGAACATCAAACGCAACATGGGACAGATCATCCTGCACAACAGAACCGGGGATGTGCAAGGTTCGACGCAAATCTATCTCAACAGCGGCCATCACGAATTCGCCGATGGTTTCGTATCCGACGATCAGGCGTACGGACTGTCCAGTTATCAGCAATGGCGTCTGGCAAGCAGTGTCAGCGTCGCCATGGGTACGGATCTGATCTCCTACGGCGGGAAGACGAATGTGGACAACAAGGAGTACTCGCTCCAGACTGCGGGCATCTATGCACTGGCGATGTACAGTCCGCTGGACATACTGCATCTCCGCGCAGGTATGCGCTACCAATATCACAGTCTCGAACTGAACTCGCTCGCACCCTCCGCTGGCGTCAGCGTTACTCCGATCGGCGGTCTGCGCGTATTCGCCAACGTTCAGAGCGGCTTCCGCCATCCGACGCCGCGCGAATTGTATCTCTTTCCCCCGGCCAACGCCAGTCTGCGCGAAGAAAAAACTCTCGGCTACGAAGCTGGCGCCGAGTACCTGCTTCCGGAGGGGTCCCTTCGAGTCGCGTGGTTCCGCACCGACGCCACGGACCTCATCGCGACAGTGGCCAATCCCTCGCCTCCGCCGCCGATGCGAAATCTCAACGTCCTCGACGTACAGATGAGCGGATTGGAAGTGAGCGCACAGTATCGCATCCTGCCCTATCTTCTGGGCCGCGTTTCATGGAGCGGCATCGAGCCGGGGGATTTCACCGCGTACAATCCGTCACAGCAGTTCAAGTACATGCTGACACTCCTTGCGGGCCCGATACACGGCAGCATTGCCGGCCAGTACGTGCATGAGCTGTTCGCGGGGAACAAGAACACCCTTCCGCTCGCGGACTATCACACGCTCGATGTCACACTTTCCTGGATAACGCCGTGGGGCGTCGAGCCCTATCTCAAGGGAAGAAACATTCTCGATCGCACCTACAACCTGCTGCCTGGGTACGCCGCGCCGGGAGTACATTTCCTTGCCGGTTTCCGGTACGCGTTCGAGGGATGAGACCGATGGAATCCACGACAGACGCCGCTGTGGAGCGCGTGCGCAGCATCCCGCTTGCGGCGATGTTCACCGCGCTCGGCGTCCTGCTGCCGCAAGTGTTTCACTGGTTCGGTCTGGGCTCGACGTTTTTACCCATGTTCCTTCCTGTGCTCTCCGCCGCGATGCTGCTGCCCCGCGGGCTTGCCTGCACCGTGGCTATTCTGACTCCGCTGGCGTCGTTCCTGCTCACCGGCATGCCGCCGCTTTCTCCACCCATCCTCCCTCTGATGCTACCCGAACTCGCGGTCTCGGCCTTCGTCGCCTCCACCATCCGGGTTCGGTACGGAAAAAACGTCGTCCTCGCTCTCGCCGCCGCGTTGCTGGTCGGTCGCGCATTGCTTTTCGTGATGGTTCATGCCGCGACGGGACTTGCCGGAGTACAACATCCGTTATTCGGTCCCGCGATTGTCTTGTCGGGAGCGCCCGGTGTCATCCTGATGTTCGTGGTCATCCCGCCGGCTATCGCGCTCATTACATCTCGATTCCCGCGTCTGGACGCGGCACGGTTGCGGTGACATGCACGATATATCCGTAAAGAAACTGTTTTTTGACGAGACCGCACCGCGATGGGTACGAGACGCGGAGCAGCGCAGCGCGCACATTGCGCGCATTCTTGCCAAGCACGATCTTCCCCTTACCGCGCCGTTGCTCGATGTCGGTAGCGGTGCGGGCATACTGCTTCCCTTCATCCTCGCGAACAACGATGACTCCGCTCTCATAACGGAATTCGATATTTCGCGGGAGATGATGCAACACGCCCGCGCCTTGCATGGCGCACGTTCCGGTGTGCACTACATCCAGGGTGATGCCCATCACCTCCCTTTTCGCGACGCCTCGTACGAAACAGTGATGTGTTTCAGCGTGTATCCGCATTTTCAGAATCCCGTTGCAGCACTGACAGAAATCCGCCGCTGTCTCATACCCGGCGGCCGGCTGTGTATTTTCCATCTCATGGGACACAGGGAACTGAACGATATGCATCGCGCCGCGGGAAAAGCCGTTCAAGGCGACGTCATTCCTCCCGCCGACGCCTTGTCGCTTTTGTTGGCAAAAAACGATTTTACTCCGTATGTTGTCAGGGAACTGAGCGATCTCTATCTCATTATCGCGCGGCGGAGCTGACGTCGGTACAGACGTCCGTACAGTTGCACTTTCAGCAGACGCTCCGCACACGGCAGCTGGTGCCGCGGCGGTACGGTGGCCCATGGTATCACGCACAAGATACCGCCTCCTCCGCACCGGGCCTGAAATTTCCGGCGTACCGAACTTTTGGGTCTCGTTCATCTTCATCATTCGGAAGGACGCATATCAGAAACAAAACAGACTGGATTTTCGTAGCACGTTGTATTGTCTGTTCACTTCAATTCACATTAAGAGGGTTCCCATGAAACGCATTGCGACGCTTTTTCTCCTGACAATTTTCCTTGCCGGCTCTGCGAGCGCCCAGGAAAAGACCGGTTTCGCCGGCCGGCCCATTACCAACAATCTCTTTGCCCCGACCGGAAACACTCTGCATCAGGGTGAGTTCACCATCGGCATCGGTCCCGTCGAATATGGTATTACCGAGAATGTGCAGATCGGGACGAATCTTCTCCTCTTCATTCTGCAATACTATAATGCCGACCTGAAAGTATCTTTCATCAACACGGAAGAGCGCGCTTTCGCGGCTGGTGTCGGGGTGGGGTACTTCAATCTCAAGGTGTTCGGTGCCGATGCCGGCTTCACATCCTTCTCCCCCTACATCGCCTACAGCATGCCCGTCGGTCCCTCAACCCGCCTGCACCTCGGGGCGAATTACACGCATTTCGAAGCCGACGTCGATATTGATGACGCCGAGGAGCTGAATGCTTCCACCGAAGGAACGTCCGTGAATGCTGGAATCGAGCACAGCCTCTCCAACAAGACCAAGTTCGTCGGCGATCTGGGCTACGATATCGAATTTGAAGGTGTGCGACTGGGCGGCGGTGTTCTCTGGGGCTGGGACAGCTTCCGCCTCAAGCTCGGCTTGCAGTACTTCTCGCCGAAAGGTTATACCGGCTACGTGTTACCCTACATCGGCCTGTGGTGGCGTTTCGACGGATGATCACCATTCCGGTACATCGTGTCAGTTACAAGGCGCATCGAGATGCGCCTTTATTTTTGCACAAGAGTACCCGAGAGTGAAGCGGACGCGCTCCGACGGCTTGGTTCGAAGCCCATACAGAGAGAGCATCGTCACGGGGGCAGGCGTCATCAACGTCCGCTGATTTCCACGATACACGTGCTCCGGCAGACCCTCAGGCAGTAAAGGAAACGCCCCGCCGTAGAGGCGGGGCGTTGAAGGTCAATGGGTATGGCGTAGGATCAGTTCTCGGCAATTTCCCAGATCTGCCCTTCGTGCAGCAGTTCATCGAGCGTCTTGCTTTTCGCCTTGGCCTTTGCCGTCGCCATTTGTGCATCGAGTTCCGCTTCGTACACACTGCGCTCGATATCGAGCAGAACACCGAGAACGGAAGGGAAGCCGGGTTGCTCGCTCATTTCGGCAAGGATGAACGCGAGCTCTTTCGATTTTTCGTCATGGACGAGGAGGTCGTTCACACTATACTCCTTGAGGGAGACCACCGTCGGCATGAACCCATCGAGACGAATGCCCTTGTCGTCTTCCTTACCAAACAGCAACGGCTTACCGTGCTCGAGGAAGATCGTGTGATCGTCTTTGGTCTCCTTGTCGGTGTAAATCTCGTACGCGCCATCATTGAAAATGGGGCAATTCTGCATCACATCGATGTAGGATGTACCCTTGTGCTGATGCATGCGGATGAGCATATCCCGAAGATGCTTCGGATCGCGGTCCATCGAGCGTGCCACGAAGGTCCCCTCCGCACCCAGAGCCATCAGCGCGGGATTGAACGGATGGTCAATGACGCCCTGCGGACTGGATTTGCTCTTCTGTCCATGCGTTGACGTCGGCGAATATTGGCCCTTGGTCAGCGCATAGATGCGGTTGTTGAACATCATGATGTTGATGTCGATATTCCTGCGCAAGGCATGGATGAAGTGGTTGCCGCCGATGGAAAGGCAATCGCCGTCACCGGTGGAGACCCAGACGGACAGGTTCGGATGCGCGGCCTTGAGTCCGGAGGCAATCGCGACGGCGCGCCCGTGAATGCCGTGCAGCCCGTATGTGGCCATGTAGTACGGGAAGCGGCTGGAGCAACCGATTCCGGCGATGATGGCGATATCTTCTTTCGGCACGCCGACTTCCGGCAGCGCTTTCTGGAGTTGCGACAGGATGGAGTAGTCACCGCAACCGGGGCACCAGCGGACGTCCTGGTCGGAAACGAGGTCTTTCGGGGTAAACTTCGCCACCTGGGGTTCGAGGGTTGATTCATCTATACTCATAACATGCCTCTCATTTCAACGACGTGAGAATTTCATTCGCCCGGGCTTTGATTTCGCTCGGGGTGAAGGGCAGCCCCTGCACCTTGTTTATCGATTCCGTCTCGACGAGATACTTTGCGCGCAGCACAAAAGCCAACTGCCCGAGATTGAGTTCCGGTATCAGAATTTTCTTGTGGCGTTTGAGAAGTTCACCAAGATTTGTCGGGAAGGGATTGAGATACTTGATGTGAATATGGGCGACGGATTTTCCTTCCTTCACCATGTCTTCCACCGCGACACGAATGGAGCCGTAGGTTCCGCCCCAACCGACAATTGCGAGGTCGGCGTTCTCGGCACCGAACACGGTCTGTTCCGGGATATCATTGGCGATGCCCGCTACCTTGTTCGCGCGCATCTCCACCATGAACTGGTGGTTTGCCGGATCGTGGCTGACATTACCGGTGATATGCTGCTTCTCGAGTCCGCCGATACGATGCTCAAAACCGGCCATACCGGGTACGGCCCAGGGACGGGAGAGATGCTCGTCGCGCTGGTACGGTTTGTAGGTTTCCGGATCGGAGGCGAAGGGAACGGAAATATCCGGGAGATCCTCCGCCTTAGGCAGCAGCCAGGGTTCGCTGCCATTTGCGATGTACCCGTCCGTAAGCAGGATAACCGGCGTCATATACTTCAGCGCGATCCGTGCGGCTTCAAACACCATGTGAAAACAGTTCGCGGGTGTATTCGCGGCGATGACTGGTACAGGCGCTTCACCGTTCCGGCCATAGATGGCCTGGATCAGATCCGCCTGTTCCGTTTTTGTGGGCAAGCCCGTGCTCGGGCCGCCGCGCTGCACATTGATGATCACGAGGGGCAGTTCGACCATGAGAGCCAGACCGATGGCTTCCTGTTTCAGCGCCATACCGGGACCACTGGTACTGGTAAAGGCGAGCGAACCGCCATAGGCGGCGCCGATGGCCGTACAGATGCCGGCAATTTCGTCTTCCGCCTGGAAGGTCCGGAAATCGAAATGCTTCAGCGCCGAAAGCTCGTGGAGAATTTCACTGGCAGGAGTGATGGGGTAGCTCCCGAGAAAACCGGGCAGCTTCGCCTTGATGGATGCGGCTATGGCACCCAGCGCGGTCGCCTCGTTGCCGGTGAGATTGCGGTACGTCCCCGCGGGAAGATCCGCTGCGCGCACCGTGTAGCGTGTATTGAAAATCTGAGTGATTTCGCCGAAATTGTGTCCCGCCCGGAGAGCTTTTTCGTTTGCATTGGCGATTTCCGGCTTGTTGCCGAATTTCGTCTGTATCCACTCAAGCGTGGCGTCCATAGGACGATCATAGAGCCAATACAGGAGACCCAGCGCGAAGAAATTCTTCGAACGGGTGATCTCGCGAAGAGTCAGGCCACTGTCCTCCAGCGCATTCGCTGTGAGCGTGGTGATGGGTACGGTAAAGAGCTGATATCCTTTGAGCGAATCGTCCTCGAGGGGATTGCTCTCGTATTTTGCCAGTTTCAGATTTTTTGCATCGAAAGCATCAGCGTTGACGATGATATTCCCGCCTTCCCGCACATTCTTGAGATTGACCTTGAGTGCGGCAGGATTCATGGCGATCAACGTGTCGTACTTGTCTCCCGGCGTGTAGATATTCTTGCTTCCGAAGTGGAGCTGGAAACCGGACACACCGTACAGTGTGCCGGCCGGGGCCCGAATTTCGGCCGGGTAATCCGGGAAAGTACTCAGATCGTTACCGACCTGCGCCGTCGTCGTGGTAAATTGCGTACCGGTAAGCTGCATACCGTCGCCAGAGTCACCGGCAAAGCGGATGACGACATGTTCGACGTCGACAAAATCGACGGTCTTCGTCGATTTGCCATTCGCCGTTTCTACTGTGGTTGCCATAATTCTGCCTTCAAACCTTTGTCAATCAAGCAGTTCCGTGAAATATAGAATGTCCCCGTGACGGGGACAAGGTCATTCTCTGGTACGTCGGCTGGAGAAAGGCCCGTCAGTTTTCCTGGCGGACCACCCAGACCTTTACTTTTGCCACGACATCGGTATGCAATTTCACCTTGACCGTATAGATGCCGAGCACCTTGATGGGTTCGTCGATCTCGATCTTGCGACGGTCGATAGAGAAGCCCTTCTCGGCAAGTTTTTCCGCGACCATTTCCTTGGTCACCGTACCGAACAGCTTGTCTTCTTCACCGACCTGCATGGCGATGGTGATGGCGTTTTCGTGTTTCTCGAGCTCGGCGGCGATATCGGCGGCGGCTTTGAGTTCACGGTTCATTTTCACGCTGAGGCGCTTTTTCTCTTCCTCGAGCACGCTCAGGTTACCCTTGGTGGCCACGTACGCGAATCCGCGGGGGAGAAGAAAGTTACGTGCGTAGCCGTCCTTGACGGTGACGACTTCACCCATCTTCCCGATGGAATCGATATTCTGGCGCAAAATGACTTTCATGCTGTACTCCGAACAGGAAATTTGTTGCTAATCTTTTCGTGAATCCGCGATGTGATCCGCATCCACGTTGAAATACATGTCCTCGCTGCTTTCGAACAGCTCGAACAAGTGGTCTTCCTCACCGTCGGCAAAGAGATCGTGCTCGTCATAGGATTCGCCGAACTGTTCCATACCGTTAGCGCGGGAGAATTTATTGAGAAATTGAATTCTGCGTGCCTTGACTTCGAGAATGCTCCTGTAGCCGCCGTCGTCGGTTTTCCAGTTACGTGACTGCAGTTCGCCTTCGACCAGAACCGCGCTGCCTTTCCGCAAACGCAGGTGGCAGCTTTCCGCAAGCTTGTTCCAGGCGACGATGCCGATATAGCATACATCTTCCTGCCAGGCGTTGGAGCGATCCTTGTACCGCCGATTCGACGCTATGGAGAAATTGACGACCGGGGTGTTATTGGAGGTTGTCCGGTACACAGGATCCTTCGTCAGGTTGCCCACGATCAGCACGTAGTTGAGTTCCGGCATTTTCAGGTCTGCCATTACGCTTCCTCGTCGTTAGGAAATCTTCTCGGACCGATACGGATCAGGCGTTGACGCTGCTTTCCGCGGCGGGCGCGTCCGTTTCTTCGGGACGTGCAGCGGCGGCGGCTTCCGCGTCCTTCTGCTCCTGCAGGAAGGCGGCGCGGGCGCGCTTGGCGGCCAGCTCCCGGTGATCGAGGCTGATGGTCAGATAGCGCATCACATTTTCATCGAGGGTGAGGAAACGCTCGAGCTTTTCAATAATGCGGCCCTCGGCCTCGAATTCCAGCGAGACGTAATACCCGTTGTGCTTCTTGGCGATGGGATAGGCGAGGCGGCGGCGACCGATGTGTTCGGTGGAGACCATCTCTCCGCCATTTTTCGTGATCGTGTCTTCCACCATTTTGACGGTGCTTTCGATCTGCGCATCGTCCATGCCGGGATTGACAATGAACGTGCACTCATAAAATCGCTTCATACGAAACAGAGCCCTTTGGACTGGTGATGAAAAATCGGCCCGGCGGCGCTTCGTACGCCGCCGAACAGGGACTGCAAATTGTTGTGCTCTACTTACTTCGCCAAATATGCGATAAGCGGAGCAATCACTAAAGATACGATGGACATCAATTTTATCAAAATGTTCATCGAGGGACCGGAAGTGTCCTTGAACGGATCGCCCACGGTGTCACCCACCACGGTGGCTTTATGTACATCGGAATTCTTTCCACCGAGATTACCGAGTTCCACCCATTTTTTGGCATTATCCCAGGCACCGCCGGAGTTGGCCATGAAGAGCGCCATCAGCACACCGGAGAGCGTCGCTCCCGCGAGCATGCCGCCCAGCGCTTCCGGACCGAGAAGGAAACCGACGATCACCGGCGAGACGACGGCGACAATACCGGGAAGTATCATTTCGCGCAGCGCCGCTTTGGTGGAAATATCCACGCAGCGCGCAGTGTCGGGCTTGCCCGTGCCGTCCATCAACCCTTTGATCTCGCGGAACTGGCGGCGGACCTCCTCCACCATGCTGAACGCGGCTTTGCCTACCGAGGTCATGGTCATTGCCGCGATGGCGAATGGCAAAATTCCACCGAGCATGAGTCCAATCACCGTCGTGTGATCGAGAAGATTGATTATGAAACCGGTATTACCGCTCACAGCGATAATCGTGCTCGTGTACGCTGAATACAGTGCCAGCGCCGTGAGAGCCGCCGAACCGATGGCGAAGCCCTTTCCGATGGCCGCCGTGGTGTTGCCGAGCGAATCCAGCGTGTCCGTGATCTTGCGCACATCCTTGCCAAGCCTGGCCATTTCCGAAATGCCGCCGGCATTGTCCGCGATGGGTCCGTAGGCGTCTACCGACATCGTGATACCCACGGTCGCGAGCATACCGACCGCCGCGATGGCGATGCCGTACATTCCGGCCGTCTCGAAGGAAACGAAAATGGCAATCACGATGAGGAGCACCGCGCCGATAACGCTCTCCATTCCGACCGCGAGACCGGAGATGATGTTCGTGGCGACACCGGTGCGGCTGGCATTCGCGATCTTTCGTACCGGAGCTCCGCCGGTATAATATTCGGTGACAAACCCGATGAAGAGACCGGCCACAGCTCCCGCGAGTATCGGCCAGAAATAGTTCATGGGAATGCCCAGCGGACCCAGCGCCACGAAAGCGCCTATAAGGAAAAGGACGATCGCGATGATGGTGGAGTACCGCAGGGCTGCCGCGGGATTGGACGACGCGTACAGCTTCAGCGAAGCGATGCCAACGAGCGACGACACCAGGCCGATCATGGCAATGACCAGAGGAAGTGACATGTACGCGATTCCCATCGCGGTGGAAGCGGCGATGGCCAGCGCGGCAATAATGGATCCGACATAGGATTCGAAAATGTCGGCGCCCATGCCCGCAACGTCACCGACGTTGTCACCGACATTGTCTGCGATAACGGCGGGGTTGCGCGGATCATCCTCGGGAATGCCCGCTTCCACTTTGCCCACCAGATCGGCGCCGACATCGGCGGCCTTGGTATAGATACCGCCACCAACGCGCGCGAACAATGCTATGGAACTGGCACCCATGGCAAAGCCGCTCAACGTGCCGACGTCCTGCGGTGCATGGAAAAGTATAAAGAAAATCCCGACACCGATCAGACCCAGGCTCGCAACCGAAAGTCCCATAACCGAGCCGCCGAAAAACGAAATCATGAGTGCCTTTGCTTGCCCGGAGGTACGGGCCGCTTCGGAGGTGCGCACGTTGGCGAGTGTGGCGGCCTTCATGCCGATGAAACCCGCAACGACGGAGCACAAGGCACCGGCCACGAACGCGATGCCGGTGTTCAGACCCAGAAATGATGCCAGCAGAGCAAACACGATGACTACGAAGATCGCGAGAACTTTATACTCGCTACGAAGAAACGCCATGGCGCCGATCTGAATCTGATGGGCAATGTCTCTCATGGCGTCCGTGCCGTCAGGCTGCCGCTTTATAGCCGCGAAAATGATGAGCGCGATGAGCAAACCGACGGCTCCGAGCAGCGGCGGCAGCATTCCCAACGTACCGAGTTCATTCATATCGAATCCTGTTTATTTGGTTGAATGGTGTTATACACGTTCATGGCCCTGTTCCAGCCGTCGTCCATGATTGCAAGAACGGCGTCCGCCGCCGTCGCGGTCATGGCGTCCACACGCGGGAGTTCATCCGACTCGAACGGATGCAACACGAAATCCGCGAGATCCCCAGGCGCGGTGAACAATCCGATGCCGCAACGCAACCGCGCCACTGCATCACTTTCCGTCGTCGTGAGGATGGAGGATAGACCGTTGTGACCCCCGTCGCTGCCGCGCCGTCGCAGGCGAAGCACGCCCAGAGGAAGGCTCACATCGTCGTACACAACAAGAAGCTCGGAAAAATCAATCCCGAGCGTTCGATGTAAATTCAGGACAGCGTCGCCGCTGCGATTCATGAACGTCGTCGGTTTGCAGAGCAGCACGCTCCAGTCACCGCGGTTCGCTTCTGCCAACAGATACGTCGGGTGAACGGCAAACTTGCGAACGTGCAACACATCCGCAAGTTTGTCGACCACGTGAAATCCGACATTATGCCGCGTCCGCGCGTAGCGTTCTCCGGGATTGCCCAGCCCTACGACACACAGCCGGCGGCCGGGTTCGATGGGCTGCCCGGATCTGTCGCGCAAACGACGAAAGAAACTGATCAGCCCTCTTCTCCGGCTGACTTGCCGCGTGCAATCACCTCGGGTTCGGTGGAGGTTTCGGCTGCTTCGTCTGTTGCGGCTTCTGCGCGTGCATGACTCACAACGGCAACCACCTGTTCGGGATCGTTGAGAATCGTGCCTTTCGGAAGAGTTATCTGTCCGGCGGTGAGAGACTCGCTGCCATGGAGTCCCGACACGTCGACCGTGATATGCTCCGGAAGCTCACCCGGCAGACATTCGACATCGAGCTTGTGCAGAATGTGCTGCAACACGCCGCCGTCGCGCACGCCGACGGGAGTGCCCTCGAGCACAACCGGAACCTCGAATTTCATCTTCTCGCCCATAACCAGGCCGACGAGGTCAATATGCATTATTCTGTCCGTTACCGGATCGAACTGCACCTCACGAAGCACACATTTCTCCTTCGTACCGTCGCTCAGAACGAGATTGACGAGATGCGTTTCGGCGGTGTACACGAGCGGTCGAAGATCCAAAGCGACGACTTCGATGGGGATGTTCTTCTTGTTCTGGAAATAGAAGACGCCGGGAACGCGCCCGCTGCGGCGCGCCTGATTCGAGGCAGAGCGGCCCTTGTAATCGCGGATCGATGCCTTAAGTGTGATTTCTGCCACGAGAAACTCCTGATACCTGTATTGTGTCGTAAATGTATTGCAAAAACTATTTGTCCTTGTCCACGTCGAACAGTGAGCTGATAGACTGATGCAGATGCGTCCGCTTGATTGCCTCGGCAAACAACACGGCGACGGACTGCACATCAATCAGGCCTGTTTCTTCCATTTCCTTCCGCAGCGGAATGGTGTCCGTCACGGAAATACGGCTCACGCCGGAGGCGGAAATTTTCTGCGGTGCCAACCCGGAAAACACCGGATGCGTACAGGCCCCGTACACCGCCTGGGCGCCGTTGGCTATCAATGCCTTGACGGCATTCGCGAAGGTCCCACCCGTATCGATCATATCATCCACCAGCAGCACATTGCGTCCATCCACCTGTCCGATGATATTCATCACTTCCGCCTCGTTCGCACGCGGGCGCCGTTTATCAAGCACAACGAGATCCGCCTCCAGGCGCTTGGCAAATGCGCGGGCCATTTTGATGCCGCCCACATCCGGCGACACCACACTGAGATTCGGCAGGTCGAGATCACGGAAATGCTTGAGCAACACCGCGGACGAGTACAAATGGTCGAACGGTATGTCAAAGAACCCCTGAATCTGCGGGGCGTGCAAATCCATGGAGATCACACGGTCCGCACCCGCGCTGGTGATCAGGTTCGCGACAAGCTTGGCGGTGATAGCCACACGGGGCTGATCCTTCCTGTCCTGACGCGCATAACCGAAGTACGGAATCACGGCAGTGACCCGCCGGGCCGACGCCCGCTTCGCGGCATCGATCATGATCAGCAGTTCGAGCAGGTTCTCCGCGGGCGGATTGGTGCTCTGTATGATGAATACATCCCTGCCGCGGATGTTTTCGCGATATTTGACCCAGATTTCACCGTCACTGAAGGTCTGGATTTCGCATACACCGACCGGCTCGCCGAGCTGCGATGCTATCGCCTCCGCGAGAACGGTATTGGAGCGTCCGCTGAAAACCAACATGTTTGCGCCTCGTGTTCGGGGTCACCTGGTTCGTCGTCAGCTGGGGCGGCAGGATTCGAACCTGCGAATGTCGGCTCCAAAGGCCGATGCCTTACCACTTGGCGACGCCCCAACGTACTGCAAGATTATTCCATTTTGCAGTAGTTGGCAAATATACCAAACACACCCGTGCGAATCAACTGTCCTGCGCAACCCGTCGCGAACAGCATGAAATCAGGCCCGCGCAAGGATATTTCCGTATGCGTGTGAGGAAATTTTCACGCGAAAACCGTCATTCGTCTCACATCCGCGGAAAGTTATCAACGGCGCTTTCGGCCGTCGTTCATCATCTTCAACCGGCTTTCACGTGCCGGATTTGAGTCGTTCGGCGAGCTTTCTCGGCAGTCCGGTTTTCAGTATCGCATGCATGGCGGCGGCGACGTCGTATTCGACCCGTATATGCATGAATGTTCCGGCCACACTGTCGAGCACGCCGTAACAGGCACGCCAGTCTCCGTCGCGCGGTTGACCGACGCTGCCCACATTGATCAAAAATCGGGACACGGTATCATATTCCCTTACGTCCGGATCGAGGGGATAGACACCGGGTACATGCGAGTGGCCAATGAAGCATAATCGCTCGTGGAAGTAGCGGGCATACCGCCGTGCTTCCATTCCGCCGAACACATATTCCCACTGCTCGGGTACCCGCGGCGCCGCATGCACGAACAGCATGTCGTCTTTCGAATACCGATATGGCAATGTTGAAAGCCAGCGCAGATCATCCTCACCGAGTCTGCTGGACGTCCAGAGCAGCGCTTCGAGCGCGGCAGGGCTGAAAAACGATCTGTTGGCGGCGGATAGCACTCCCGCGTCATGATTCCCGAGCACCGCGGCGGAAACGCGCTCCCGTAAAAGCCGCACGCACGCGGCCGGTTCGGCACCGTACCCGACGATGTCACCCAGGCAGATGATACGGTCCACCTGTCTGCGGTCCATATCATCGAATACGCTCCTGAGCGCCTCGAGATTGCTGTGAATGTCGGACAATATTGCAAGTCGCACGATGCCGGTACAGCTGTGGTGCGTGAAAGCTAGGCAGTACCATCGCCAAAAACAAGCGCTGCATGCGCATCGGGCACGAACAAGCATCGAGCACGAACGCCGTAATCTTTCTACTATTGACGCATGGAATCCCATCGTGTGTCATCCCTCGTGTCCGGCGTTGCCGTGGTAACAGGAGAGCTCTTTCCACCGGCGTATACCAGTGTACTCTCATGTCATTCCCTCGTATCTTGCAGGATGATTGTGTTTCGATCCATCCCGTTCGCTCTCGCACTGCTGCTGCCTTTTACAGTGCTCGCACAGGAGAGCTCCATTCTCCGCGTCCTCCAGGCCGATCGCCTCGAAGTGCGCACGGTTGGTGACGTCGAGCTGCGCGAATTGGTCGGCAGCGTACGCTTGCAGCAGGATAATGTGCACATCTCTTGCGACCGTGCCACGCAAAATCTCACGCGCAACACCGTCTCGCTCTTCGGCAACGTTGTCATACGTCAGGATACACTGCTTTTGCGCACGAACAGTGGCAGCTACGACGCGAATACGAAGATCGCGCGATCCTACGAAGGAGTACATCTCTACGACGGGCACGTCACCCTCAGCGCGGCCATCGGCAGCTATGCGACGAGTACGCGCATCGCGGATTTTCTGAACAACGTCACCATCGACGACACGGCCGCTACCATACACGCGGGGGCAGTGACCTACGACAGACGCGGCGGCCTTATGGTTGCTACACGGAAGGTACGCATCCGTTTCAAGGATGAGGAATCTCTGATCACCGCTGATTCCGTGCGGCATTACCCCGACGAAAAACGTTCGCAGTTTTTTCTCGATCCTGTCCTCTGGCAAATCGACACCAGCTATGTGCGGCGCGACGCGACGGGCGGCATTGATTCGCTCGCGCTCGACACGCTGAACATCGCGGCAGACCGCATGGAAGCGCTGCGAGATTCCACGAACCGCTTCCTCACCGAAGGGAACGTGCGCATGGTGCGCGGCGGTTTCTCCGCCCGCGGTGGCAGCGCGCTCTTCCTTCGTTCGGACAGTCTCATCATCCTGCGCGCGTCTCCCGTACTCTGGTACGACGAGAATCAACTCACCGGCGATTCGGTCGCCGCCCGCATTGCCGACGGCGAGCTGCGCCATCTTCATGTGCTGGGAAACGCGTTCAGCATTTCGCGCAGCAAGCCCGCGGAGCAGGATACGCTGTATCCGCCTGATCGTTTTGATCAGACAACAGGCAAAGAGATACAGATGTTTTTTGAAAACGACAAACCGCGTCATATCCGCATCGAGGGGTCGGCCATCAGTCTGTATTATCTTTTTGACGAAGGCGCGCTCAACGGGGTGCGGCGCGAGAGCGGTGATTTGATCCTCCTCGATTTCGTCGAGGGTGATGCGAAATCCATACGCACCATCGGCGGCGTGGAAGGGACATACTACCCCGAAAAATACGTCACCGGCGTCGAGAGCAGCTACAACCTCGAAGGCTTCGTCTGGCGCGAAGACCGGCCGGTGCTGCTGAAGATGCCGGAGGATGCCACCGCAAGCGACGCACCATGATGTCGCGGCGAGGGTTTGCGCCATGGCGCAACTTTTGACCTGACAATTTCGTACCCCGATGCAAATCTTCATTTTTACACGGAGGTGCAGCTATGAAATCCCGTCTCTACCGATCTCGTAACGGCAAAATGATCGGGGGGGTCTGCACCGGACTTGCGGACTACTTCGGCATCGATCCCGTTCTCATCCGTCTGCTCTTCATCGTGCTCCTGTTCTTCAACGGCATCGGACTGCTCGCCTATATCATCCTCTGGATCGTCGTACCCTGGCAACCCGAGTATATTGCGGCGCCCACGGCATCTGTGGCGGAAGAGGCGGAAGCGGAATTCTCCGCTGCTGAAGGAACAGGCCGACCGACTCCGAAAGAGAATGGCAAGGGGCATACAGCCACCGGTTATTTACTTATCGGTATCGGTGTACTCTTTCTGTTCAACAACTTCCTGCCCGGATTTTCCTTCAGCGATTACTGGCCGCTGCTGCTCATCGCGCTCGGTATCGGCATACTCTGGAACGCAACCCCACGTCATACAGTCAACGAGGTGGAATCATGAAATCCGGCAGAGTATTTTGGGGCGCCTTCTTCGTCATTCTCGGACTCCTGGGAATTCTGAACAACTTCTTCGGTATCGGCATTTGCTGGGGAACGCTGTGGAAGCTGTGGCCGCTTCTTCTCGTCTTCCTCGGTATCAGTGTGTTTCTGAAGGACACCAAACTCAAGTGGATAATCGTCGCCTCCATTGGACTGCTGACCGGGGTGGTGCTGTTTTCCTCCATTCAGCATGGCTGTGACAGTGTGCATCGCATCGTCGAACACAATTTTGACGACGACGACAGCAGCACGACTATTACGCAGACGCTTATCGAAAGCTGGTCCGACCCCACGGCGACGTCCGTATTCCGTTTCGAGGGAGGAGCCGGGCGCTTCGTCATGGAGGATACGACCGCCGATTACGTGAGCGTCGATGTCAACTCGAGTATCAGCGCCTACCTGCTGCGCAGAGAGCGCATCGAGGGCCGTGATCATTTTTACGTCGGGATGGAAGAATCCTCCGTGAAATGGGAAGGAGGAACGGCGAAGAACCGCGTCAGCATGCGCCTCAATCCCACGCCGCTATGGGATGTGTTCGTCGAGGCGGGTGCGGCCAAGCTGAAATTCGATCTCACACCCTACCGAATCCGTACACTCTCTCTGGAGGCCGGTGCTGCAGATATCGAAGTCCGTCTTGGTGGCCGGAGCGATACCACCGATGTCCGCGTCGAGACCGGCGCTTCCAGTGTCAAACTCCTCATCCCGGAAGAAGCCGCCTGTGAGCTCCGCACGGAGTCCGCGCTGTCCTCGAAGAATTTCGAGGGCTTCGATAAGGTGAATTCCGGGCTGTATCGGACATCCAATTTTGATCAGGCGCGGCAGCGTATCAGCATACGCATCGAGTCCGGCCTTTCTTCATTGAGCGTCAAGCGCATCAAGGGCGGCGAGTGGTGAGCGGCGTGCGTCCGGGTACCGACAACCTTCCGTACATCTGTCAGTAATGCAAAACGGGACGCGCTGCGTCCCGTTTTCATATCGTTCGCCTGCGAAAGAACAGATCAACGCAGGGAAAGTACATACATCGCAAGTTTCCTGCGATCTTCGATAGGGAGATAGCTGTATTTCGGCATCAGGGCACCATACCCTTCGGCCCGCTCGCGAAGACGTTCGTCCCGCTGCACAGCGGCGTCGGGATCGTTGAGGTACTCCGCGAGCGATTCCACCGTGTAGTACTCCGCCAAATCCTTGAGAGCCGGTCCGGCCACGCCGCCCTCGCCTTCGGGGCCATGACAGGTGACACAGTTTTTACTGATGAAGAGTGCGGCACCTTCCTGCACATCCTTGGGCTGCGAGTCGGTATTGGAATTGCACGCACATGCGAACGAGAGCGTCAGCATGCCTATGAAGAGCAGGCGCGGCGTCATGGCTTCACGGCGATGCAACTGATTTCCACGATGCCGTCTTTCGGAAGCCGGGCGACCTGAATGGCAGCGCGCGATGGAGGATTTTCGCTGAAGTATTGCGCATACACCTCGTTCATCGCGACAAAGTCGTTCATGTCTTTGAGATACACGGTGCAGGCGGTGACGTCCGCCAAAGACGCGCCCGCGGCCTCGAGTATCGCAGTCATATTTTTCAACACCTGATGCGTCTGCTCGCGCACGCCGCCTGCAACGAATTCGCCTGTCGCGGGATCGAAGCCGAGCTGACCAGAAACAAAAATCAAGGATCCGGCGATATTCGCCTGGCTGTAGGGACCGATGGCCTTGGGGGCTTTGTCGGTATGCACTATTTCTCTGTGATGACTCATACTGTGTCTCCAATGACGTGACGATTTCCGGCACCGCCGGTCTGTTCAAGATACGCAAGTCTGCGATTTTCTCCAGAATCGATCCATCCTCCATCGCTCAGGACGGGTCATATACACTGGCTTCGCAGCGCATGCTACCCGCCCCCCAGCATCGCGACACAGTCCGTGGCGTCAGGGGTGAAGGGATCTCCGCTCAAGGTCGAGCACAGCCGTACATTCGTGAATCCGGCATCGCGAGCGGCGGAGACGATAGTCGAAGCGGTAAACGGGGTCAAGCGTGTGGAGCGCAGCGAATGCGTCAATCCCAGATCCGATTCTGTCATGGTAAGGATGTTGAACTGCAAGCCCTCATCGAGGAAATCGTAGAAGCGCAGCACGGTTCCGTCTGCAGTTTTTCTGATGTTCACAATGCGCTCCCGCTCCCGGAGAATGCGCTCATAGTTCAGCAGTTGTATCACGACGGTGCCTCCGGGCGTCATCAATGCCCTCCAATGCGCAAGTACGCCGGGAAGCGTCGCGCGTTCGATGTGCGGGAGGGAATTTCCGAGGCACAAGAGCAGATCCGCCGGCAGCAGAGGAGCGGGAGGTGTGGACATAAAATCTCCCTGCACAAAATCCACAATCACGTTCAGTCCTGCGGCGTGCGTCCGGGCGCGTTCGAGCATACCTGCGGACACATCGATGCCGACAACACGCGCACCGAGCTGCGCAAGCGCGATGCTGTGGATGCCCGTCCCGCAGCCCATGTCGACGGCCCTGCGGACGCCCGCATATTGCGATAGCATACTCTTTTGTTTTTCCAGCCGTGCGGCGAATTGCGTCATCGCATCGTACTCGGAGGCGAGACTGTCGTAGAAAGCGTCGGGATCAAGAATATTCATGCACACACCTCATAGCGCTACGGTCATCGCGAACCCCTTCCGCGATGCAGTAAAATGGCAATACTTGTGTGAGGAACAAACCGATGGGTCACCGATGCGGCATTGTCACGAATGTCGTGCTCCCTTCGGTCGCCCGCATCCAAGGCCCGCATGGAGACACGCACCGATCCGGATCGTGCCGTGATCGTCGTCCCGGGGTATGATCGTTACGCCAGTCATCGGAGCAGAGAGAGCGCATGCACCGCCGTTCGCGACTGCCCGGTATACCCTCCCTTGTCTGTCCCCCGCCGCATCGGTATATTTCAATAATGAAGCCAGAGAAATCGTACATTCCCGCGCTCCTGAACCGGCTCATCCCTTTGCTGCTGCTGTCGTTCGCGTTTTCCGCCTGTGGGCCCACGGTATATTACGTTCAGCCGCCGGACTGGAAAGACGCCTTTAAACGCGATTCCGCCATTGCATCCTTCCGCGATGCCTTGCGGACCAAAACCATTTTCCTCGATCCCGGTCATGGCGGCGACGACCGCGCCAGCGTCGGTCCGGCGGGCGATGTGGTGGAAGCCGATGTGAATCTGCGCGTCGCCCTGGCGCTGCGCGACTATCTCAAGCAAGCGGGTGCCAATGTGATTATGTCCCGCGAAACGGATGTGACCGTTCCTCTCGAAGCCCGGGCACAGCAGGCCAATGCGAACAAGGCGGACCTGTTCATTTCCATCCACCACAACGCGGCGGACAATCCCCACACGAACTATACCGTCACCTTCTACCATTCGCGGGCTGGAGAGCCGGGCTACAGGCCGTCAAGCTTCGATCTCGCGCGTTACATCCAGCGCGACCTTTCTTATGTGATGGGCACACCCGGTCCGCTGGCGTCCTTCGACGGCACCATGTCGGATTTCCAACTGTATCCGGGCAAGGGATTTTCCGTGCTTCGCAACACGGCGATGACAGCAACCATGGTGGAATGCTCCTTTTTCTCCAGCGCGTACGAAGAGCAGCGGTTGAAGAACGAGGAATTCAACCGCATACAGGCCTGGGGCATTTTCCGCGGCATCGGGAAATACGTCAGCGCGGGAATTCCCGTGCTCCGCTATGCCTCGCCTGTAGTGTTCGCCGAGAGTCAGCCGAAAATCGAAATCGAAGTGTCGGACCGCGCCGACATTCTCGACGAAAGCATACTCGTCTATATCAACGGCAAGGAACAGGGCTTCGCTTATAACCGCAACACCGGACGCATCACCGTCACGCCCTACGACGCACTTGCGCAGGGGTATCACCGACTCACCGCACAGGTGAGGAACAGCGCCGGCAATTCCTCCGCGCCTTTCGAGCTGCATTTCGCGGTCGGCAAACCGCCCGTCTCTCTGCGCTCCACAGCCGAACCCGCTTTACTCCCACCGGATCGCAGCGCGTTCAGCATGATCACCATACTCGCGTTGGACAGCACCGGGAGCTCGGTACCGGACGGTCTTCCCATCCGCTTCCGTGCATCCACCGGTCTCGACACCATTCTCACGCTCAGGGAGGGCCTCGCGCGCGTGTACCTTTACCCGGGACGCAGCGAGCGGGTCACCTTCGAGGCCAGCAACGGACCCATCCGCACCGAAGGCGTGGTCACCACAGCACCTGATGCCAAATATGCCCGCGGTCTGGTCATGAGTACCGAGGGGAAAGCCATCGAGGGCGCGAGTATCGTGATGCCCGGCGGTGCGGCGGTCACGACAAATGATCGCGGCGAGTATATCATCGCCGGCAGGGACACCGAGGGGATGGAGGTCATCGTCGAAGCGCGTGGCTATTTTGGTCTCCGGCAGCAACTCACGGGACGACCGGTACAGGATCCAGTGCTTCTCGCACCCGTGGCCAATGGCGCGTTGCTCGGCAAGCCCGTGGTCCTGAACCTCGCCTCGCCGTTGGACTCGGACGACAGGGAAAGAATTGATTTCCTCGCCATGAAGCATCTTCGGCAACTCCTGGTCGCGAGCGGCGCCATGGTAACGGCCCCTGCCATCGATACCACGCTGAAGATGGAGGACGCACTTATGCGCGAGCCGCGCGCGTTGGTCGTGCAGTTCGCAGTTGATGCGGCTGGACGCACCGTCACTCTGCGCGCCAATGCGGAATCCCGCAGCCGTGATCTGGGCATACTGCTGCAGCGTATCGTGCCGCAGTTCACCAGAATTTCTCTCCACCGTTTCGTGCTTCGCATGCCGCCACGTTCCGAACTCAAGGGGAATACACAAATCGGTATCGATCTCCCCGCACCATCGGCCAGAACGTACACGGCGCAGGTCGCACCGCTGTTTTCCTGGAATATCGCCTGGGCACTCTATAGCGCCATCCTCAGCGATGCGGGATATAACAGTGCCGGAACGAAACGGGTGGAGGTGAGCGTCGTTGACCGGCAGAAAAATCCGGCCCCGTTTGTACTGGTGGAACTCAATCACGCATTGCAAGCCATGACGGATAATACGGGCAAATGCATTTTCCCCGGCGTGACCATCACGGAAGATGATGTGAGCGTCGTGGACAGCGAGAATTTCATTATCAAAGGCGTGAGCACCGAAGTGCTCCGCTGACGTGCATCGAACGGATCCTCCAACAACCGCGTCGGACATGCTGAATCATATCTGGCTTGCACTTATTGTTGTCGGTATTCTCACCGCTGCGGGAAGGGACATCTACGAGGTTACACAGAACAGTTACGGCAACGGAATCCCCTGGATCGTGAGCAGTCCGCAGCTCACCGCCGGAGCTGCGGAAGGATCGGAACTTCACGGTGATGTGTTATTCTCGGCGGAGCAACTCCGCAAACACTTCCCGGGTGCGGAGCCGGCAAGCGATGTTGCGTTACCAGCGCGTTTTATCCTGAAAACCGCCGACACGGGGAGCATGCTGCTTACCGTCGGCGACGATGCGCCCGGGCGCTTCCGCGTCATGGCGGAGGCCGCCGGGTCGAACGGGACGCTCAACGCGCGCATGTATCGCGACAGCGACGGCGCCTGGAGAGCGGAATTCGATCCCGTCAATCTCGTCTATCTGAAAAAGGTCACCAATGCCGCCTTCGACATGGCGGGAACCGCCGTGAACATCGCGCTGGGATTGATCGGCATCATGGCGCTGTGGCTGGGCGTGATGCGCGTCGCAGAGGAAGCGGGACTCATCACCGTGCTAGCGCGCGTCGTGCGTCCCGTGATGAAACGCCTCTTCCCCTCCGTTCCCTCGGATCACCCCGCCGTTGGCTCGATGATCATGAACATCAGCGCGAACATGCTCGGCCTCGGCAACGCTGCGACACCCTTCGGCCTCAAAGCCATGGAAGAACTGAACAAGCTGAACACCAAATCCGGTGTGGCCACCGACGCCATGGTGACCTTTCTGGCGCTCAATACTTCCTGCGTCACCCTCATCCCCGCAACGGCCATCGCCATTCGCGCGGCGACGGGTTCGTCCGATCCCGCCGCCATCATCGGCTCCACCTTTCTCGCCTCGTTGACGGCCACCATCAGCGCTGTGCTGCTGGCGCGCTTGTTCGGCCGGCTTCGTATGTTCCGTTGGGAACGCTCGGAGGCGACGTAATGGATATTCTGAGAACAATTGTCTCCATCCTCTCCGCCGTCGCCATTCCGGCGCTGATGCTGTTCTTCCTCGTCTATGGCGCCATGCGCAAAGTGAAGGTCTATGAAGTCGCGGTCGAAGGCGCGAAAGAAGGGTTTCAAATCGCCGTGCGCATCATACCCTACCTCGTACTCATGCTCGTTTCCATTGCGGTCTTCCGCGCCAGCGGCGCCATGGATGTGCTGATCACTGCCGTGCGTCCTCTCACCGATCTGTTGGGCATACCCGCCGACGCCCTGCCAATGGCCGTGATGCGGCCATTGTCCGGAAGTGGTTCGCTGGGTGTTATGACGGAAATCATGAAAACGCACGGGAGCGATTCACTGCTCGGAATGCTCGTGTCGACGATGTACGGCAGTACGGAAACCACATTCTATGTGATCGCGGTGTACTTCGGCAGCGTCGGCATACGCAACACCCGTCACGCTCTGCCCACCGGACTTTTGGCCGACTTCATCTCCTTCCTCGCGGCGGTATTCTTCGTGCAGTTGCTCTTCGGTTGAGCAGGCCGCGCCATTCTGTCGACGATTCGTAACCAACGGAAAACCTGACCGGTTATCCTACGCCGGCGGAACGGCAATGCGCAACCGCAGAGGCAGGGTCCGCCGCTATCCCTCGCACACGTGTAACCCATCGTGACACATTGTGCAAGCCTGCTTCCAACGGACTCAACGCGCGCGGTGTCGTGATCGCGATTTTTGCATTGCGCATGATCGCCGCTACTCGTAAAATGAATGGATATATGCGGCGCAGTTTTATACACATCCTCTTTTTCGCCCTGCTCGCAACGGCAGCTACGGGACAGTCCTATCCGGATTCACCCGTCTATCGCGATTACAGACCGAAGACCGAACGCCAGGACCGCGGCAGCGTGTACAGGCAGCAGCTCAATCTGTTTCTTCTGGAGCGCGAAGCGGCGAATGGCGACGCGCTTGCCCAACATGAACTCGGTGTACGGTATCTGACGGGACGAGGTGTTCAAGCGGACAGCGTACGCAGCGCCCTCTGGATGAAGCGCTCGGCGGAGCAGCAATACACACCGGCCATGTATAACTACGCCCTGCATCTGGTGAACGGCTGGGGCGTGGACTGGAACCCCTTCGAGGCCTACACCTGGTTCTTGCGCGCGGCGGAAAAAGGCATGCCCGAGGCGCAATTCGTGGTCGGAGTATTTCATACCGACAATCTCGTCCTCCGGCAGAACTGGACAGAAGCTCATCGTTGGATGTCGCTCGCGGCGAAAGAGGGGCATGAGGCGGCACAGCGCGGAAAAGATGAAATAGAACGCAGGGGCCATGTCCCCGCAGGCACACAGGTATACAACAGCAGCGCAACCCGTGCCAACGAAAGCAGATGGGACGCAGACTCCGTGGACACAAACACCTCCCGCGGTGCTAAGCACCCCGACGATGCTTCCGACGCTCCTCCTTCACACACCACGACGAAGGAGACTAATAGATCCGACGTGGACGCCTCCGCGGATGATCGGAACACACAAGCGGGAAGCGAAGCCTGGGCACCTCTTTTCCTCGATTTCGAGCGGGACAGTATGCAGACCGATCTCAGCACCATGCGGCTTTTGCATGATTGCATCCTGTCGCTCTCCCTTGACACCGACGATTCTCTGCGCTTCGTCGCGTTGCTCGATGGCGGGGACGGCACGAATGTGGCTTTGGAGCGCCTCCGCCGGGCGGCGCTTGTCTGCAATCCCGAGGCGATGCTGCTTCTTGGCCGCTTGTACGAGGAGGGAAGAAACGTCTCCGCGAACATTTCCCGCGCGGCAAAATGCTACCTGCAGGCATCATGGTACGAATCGCCGCTCGCCCTGGCTTCGCTCGGACGTCTCCTGAATGTTCCTCGTCATCGTGACATACTCGTAAAGCAAGCCTGGGAGGGCGATGCGGACGCGCAATACGCGCTTGCTGCTCTGCGAGCTCTCGAAATAGACAACAGAATCACGCCGGATCAGGCAATGGATTTTCTACGGCGTGCTATCGAATCGTCTTCGAGCGACGCCCTGGTCCAACTGGGACTGTGGTATGCAAGTGGGCGTCTCGTGACACAGGACAGGGAAAAGGCTATGGAGGCTTTCCAGCGGGCAGCGGCGGCGCAGAATGAAGAAGCGCGGCTCCGACTCGCCGCCGCAGCGGTCGTGAGTGAGGGATCCCCGCTTCCGGTTGCCGTTGCATTACCCATTCTCGAAGCATATGCGGAGAGTGGATCGCTGCTCGCCCTGACGGCACTGGCGCGCAGCTATGAAGCCGGTATCGGCCGCTCGCCCAACAAAGGCATTGCAGCCCGCATGTATCGTGACGCCGCGGTGCGCGGCAGCCACAGCGCGTATGCGGCACTCAGGCGTATGTACGATATTTTGCGTCCCCGCTAAATCGTCTCTGCATCGCTGTTCACCACATCGAAAGAGGGCGGACCGCTCTGTCGTTATCGACCTGCGGTGAATGCACGTCCATTCCGGTCTTGCCTGCGGCAGAGAACATCACCGACGCGCAAGGTCAGCTTGTGGCACCGGATATACCACCCGCAGTCACCGTGGAAGGAGAGCGGATCGTACGGTCGCAGGCAAGGTGTTCACGACGAGCTGATACGAGTGATCGATCAATTCCCTGACCAGGCGCGACGAAAGGGAGCCGTCCAGCACGAGAGTATTCCAGTGCTTCTTGTTCATGTGATAGCCGGGAAGAATCGCTTCAAACTGTTCCCGCAATTCCACTGCCCGTTCCGGATCACATTTCAGATTGATCTGCAACGGAATGCTGTCCAGAGAAGCGAGACAGAAAATTTTGCCACCGACTTTGAATACCAGCGTCTGATCGTCGAAGGGAAAGTCTTCCCCGCAGCCCGCCTTTGCCTGACAGTACGTTCTGAGCATATCGATATTCATGTGTACACCTCGTCATGGATACATGGTCGTGGGATGTTCCAATATACGAAGCGGTATCGCGCGGTGAATCACGGACGGCCCGATCCCGACAACCCGGCCCATCCCCCAGCATCCCCTGAACGATTCGGTCACCTGCCTGTGACTGACGAGACACAGGTACGACGGATTCATGAGGCAAAACGCACTCGGCGCGACGCAGCATCACGCTGCATGAAATCTCCATTTTTATTGGTATTTTCCGGCGAGCTCTTTAGTCCACGCTCAGTATGAACAACAGCACTATCCGCATACTCATCCTCGACACGAACGAGGTGAATTCCGGAAACGTACGCCAGGCAATCCTGCGCAGCAGTATCCCGGCGCATGTTACCTCCTCCGGCGACGTGCAGACCGCGCCGGACGGCCTTCCTCTTGCCTCGTGGGACGTCCTCGTGCTCTCATCGGGTTTCAGCGCTGCCTGCGGCGAGACACTGCGCGCAGAGCTGCTCGGATGCGCTCGCCTCGGAAAAGTTCTGTATATCGATGAAGCTTTTGCCCAACACCCGACTCCCGAGCCCCAAATCTGGTCAGAGGCAACCGTCATCTCTTCCGAGGATGTGAATCCGACGGTGATGCGCCTCGCCACTTCCGGCATGCTCAAGTACCAGCGTGTTCTCGCGGCAGTCGAACACCGCGAAGCTGCGCCGGCGGGGAAAACATCCCTTCCGGAATCGGAAACGCGCACCGTACCCTCCGTCGGGACTCACACACCACCCGGGTTACAAAACGATGTACCGGACCTGCTTATAGACGCATCGCAGGACGTTGCAATGCTGCTGGATAACTCGGGCCGCATCGTCTTTTCGAATGTCGCAGGAATCACACTGTTCCATCGAGACCCTGATACCTTCAGCGGAAGGAATCTTCTCGACGTGCTTCCGAAGGATACGGCTCATTCGTGCCGTCTGCATCTCGAGAAAGCACGCGAAACCGGAGAGGTCGTCAGTTTCGAAGTCGTCTTCAATGGTCACGTGTACGAAGCACACTTCACACCCCTGTGGGAGACAGCGGATCCAGCTCGACGTATCGCCTTCTTCGCGCACGACATCACCGAGAGGAGTCTCGCATCGCACATTATCGAGAACGAGGAACGTAAGCTCCGGGGTATCCTGGACAACTCACCCGACGGCATCATTCTCGTTGACGAACGCGGGGTACTGGTGGAATGGAGCCCCGCAATGGCGCGCATTACAGGCCTGCGGGCGGATGACGTGCTCGGACGAAAATGCTGGGATGTCCATTGGGAACTGTCACTCGACGAGATCCGGACTCCGGAGCTGCTTCTGGAACTCGAGCAATGGCTGCAGGGCATCCTTCAGTCCCCCGAAGAGGACTGGATCGGCAAACCGTATAGCGTGTGGACAGAACTGAACGACGGACGTCGAAGGCATCTTGAGCTTGTCGCTTTTCCTGTCGTAAGTCAGCACGGCCGCCTTCTCGCCGCCATTTGCCGCGATACCACCAGTCTGAAGCTTGCGGAGCTGGAATTCCGAAGAAAAAGCGATGAGCTGCACACCCTGCTGCGTGTCATTCCCGACATGGTGTATTTCAAGGACAGGGAAGGACGCTACCGCATCTGTAATCAGGCTATTTGTGACTTTTTTGGACGTAATCCAGCCGATGTGATCGGTAAAACGGATGCGCAGTTGCTGCCCGCGGAATTCGCCGAGCAGATTCATCATGCGGATGTTTCCGTACTCCAGTCGGGCAAATCCTTCCACCTCGAAGACGTCCAGTCACCAGGAACTCCGGAGTGTCGCTACTTCGACACGATCAAGGTTCCACTGCGCGACAAGGACGGCGATATCATTGGTCTTGTCGGCATCAGCCGCGATGTGACCGAGCAAAGGAAAGCCGATAATGCTCTGCGGGAAAGCGAACGCATCCACCGCGACCTCATCGCGGCCTTTCCCGATATGCTCTTCATTTTCGATGCGGATTTGACCATCATCGACTATCACCTCGAGGACGAGCAAAAACAGCAGTTCGAGCAAAGCGGCACGCGGGGACGGATACTGCGCGAGAGAGTACCGGGTCCGGATGGGGCAATGCTGGAGGATTTCATACGGCGCTTCCAGGCCGGCGGAAGCGTCGACCACTTGGAATTCCGCCTCGGACCTCCGTTTTTTACACGAATGACGGAGCTTGAAGCACGGTTGCGGCGTGTGGGCCCCAATATCGTCGCGCTGGTTCGCGACATCAGCGAAGAAAAGGAGAATCGCCGTATGCTGGAAGAGCAGAATATCATATTGACCGAACGCAACAACGAACTCGACGCCTTCACGCACAGCGTCGCGCACGACCTGAAGAATCCGTTAAGTCTTATCATCGGCTATGCCGAACTGATCAACGAGGAAAGCGGCGATCTCTCCGTTGAAGAATTGCGCGAATTTGCGGACAGTATTCTCTTCAACGCCAAAAAAATGATAACCATCATCAATGCGTTGCTGCTTCTCGCCAGTGTGCGGAAGGAGGACGTCACCATGCAGACGCTCGATATGCTGGCCATCGTGCACGATGCCGTGCGCCGTCTGCGGAAATTGATCGCCGACCGCCAGGCCTCGCTGACCTACCCGGAAGAATGGCCCGATGTGAAGGGGTATGCGCCCTGGATCGAGGAGGTGTGGGTGAATTACCTCAGCAACTCGCTCAAGTATGGTGGATCTCCCTGCGTCGTGGAACTGGGTTTTGATGATACCGACGACGGTGTGTGTTTCTGGGTGCGGGACAACGGCGCCGGCATTCCCGCGGACAAACTCGACAATCTCTTCAAACCGTTTACACGGCTTTCCGACCTCGACGTCGAAGGCCATGGCCTTGGTTTGAGTATTGTGGGACGCATTATCGCGAAACTGGGGGGCAAGGTGTATGCCGAAAGTCTGCCGCAGGGCGGATCGCTGTTTTCCTTCACGCTCCCGAAGGCCTGACGCGCAGGGTAAACGCGATAGTGCTTTCAAAATTCCGGAGCTGATGCTCCGCAAATAACCGCACCCCCGCGACATCGATGCCCATGAACCACGCCGGCGCCAGGCGGAGTTTGGGCAGCGCTTTCTCGAGATGATTCCGCGCTCCCTTGTAGCGTCCGCTGCGCTTGAGATGCACGCCGGAGGCGACCTGTATCAGCGCACGAATAAAAATCTCCGCGTCGTCCGCCGCATCGTCGCCCATAAGCAGCCAGGCCGCTTCCCAGGACTCATGCGCGTGCCAATGCTTCCCGCTGTTGAACAAACCGATGCCGCGAAGAAAATGCTCACGCTGCGCGTCGGTCAGCCGGGGTTCGGTCAGACCGTGCAGCTCTTCAACTTGACGCTTTCTGGGAGGCATGGACTCAGGAAGCGGAGGGTGTCGCAGCGCCGCGCTGACGACGGGCGTCGACGAAGGATTTCACCGCAAGGACAATAAATGCGATCATGAGCAAGGCCATGACGCTCTGCATGATGGTCGCGAGCGGACGCGGCACGTCCCCTCCGCCAAGCAGCGTAAACAGGGACGTCAACCCGCGCACCGAGCCTGCGAAGCCGAGCACGGCCAGCACAGCGGCGGCGTGCATGAGATGCTTGCGCAAGCGCTCCTTACGCGCGAGAACACCAAGCAGGATAAAGACGACACCGAAAAAGCTCGGGATCAGAGCGGTGAAGCTCTCGGCGCCCGATCCGATATATCCGAAAATTCCAAGTGCGGTGAGAATGATACCAAGCCATAGCGTCAGGGACGGCATAGAAATACTCCGGTTCAATGTATGTGGAAGCTCCTCCAGATATTCCACAACACCGCACCCCCGCTGAAGGTTTCACAGCGCGGGGCTGGATACGTAAAATCCGCTTCTGATAGCTGGTGGAAAGGTGAGAAGGTGAAATGGTGAAAAGGTAATAGCGATCCCAACCTTTTTACCTTTTTTCCTTTTCACCGTTTCACGATCCAAATCTTTTCATCATCCTACGGAGTCTGTCCTTTTTTCTCTCCGCGCTCCGCTCCCGACCCGCAGCAGCAGCGAATTCCCCAGCACACTCACGGAACTGAACGCCATCGCGGCCGCCGCAATCATGGGCGAGAGCAGACCGGAGGCGGCCAGCGGTATGCCGATGACGTTGTACACGAAAGCCCAGTACAGGTTCTGTCGAATTTTGCGCAATGTCGCTTTCGAAAGTCGGAGGGCGTCCACGACACCATGCAAATCCCCGCGCATGAGTATCATGTCGGCCGTCTCCATGGCGATGTCCGTTCCGCTTCCCATGGCGATGCCCAGATCCGCACGCGCCAGAGCGGGAGCGTCGTTGATACCATCGCCCGCCATGGCGACGATATTCCCGGCCTCCTGCAAGCGACGAATTTCGGCTTCCTTGCCCGCCGGCAATATTCCTGCCAGGACGCGCTCTATTCCCGCCTCTTGTGCTATACCATTTGCGGCCGCCTCTGCATCCCCGGTCAGCATTATGACCTCAATCCCCTGCCTCCGCAACGCCGCCACCGCTTGCACGGAACTTGGCCGCACCGCGTCAGCCAACACGAATGTGGCCGCATGATGTCCGTTGACCGCGGCATGCAATACGGTTGCCCCCGCCTGCGCGTCCAGGTCTTCCGGGAGCCGGACGCCGTACATGCGCATCAGAGCGGGACTGCCGATCAGCACAGAATCTGCTCCGACAAAGGCTGAAACACCCAGCCCGGGTTCGTACTGAAACGATTCCGCCTCGAGCCGCACATCGCCCGGCGCATACACATGGTCCAGGATCGCGCGCGCCAGAGGATGCTCGGAGTTGCGCTCCGCAGCCGCCACAAGCATTTTCACATTGGCCTCGTCCATTCCCTCCGCGACACGCATGAGCACGACACGAGGCTTGCCTTCGGTAATGGTGCCGGTTTTGTCGAGCACCACCACATTTACCGAGCGGGCACGCTCGAAGGCCTCGGCGTTGCGTATCACTATGCCCCTGTCTGCGCCGACACCCACACCTACCATGATCGCCGCCGGGGTTGCCAGTCCCAGTGCGCAGGGACAGGCGATGATGAGCACCGCGACCAGATGCATCAGTGCGACGGAGAGTTCCGCGCCGACAGCCATCCAGAAAATCCCTGTAACTCCCGCGATGCCGATAACGATGGGCACAAAAACCGCCGCGACTTTGTCCACCAGGCGTTGCACGGGAGCCTTCGATCCCTGCGCCTCATCCACCAGACGGATGATATGCGCGAGCACCGTCTCACTGCCCACCGCCGTGGCTTCGATACGCAGACTTCCTTCCTGATTCACCGTGCCACCGATCACGCGGTCGCCCTCACGCTTCTCCACGGGCAGCGGCTCGCCGGTGATCATCGATTCATCCACGCTGCTGCTGCCCGTACGAACGGTACCGTCCACAGGAATGCGCTCGCCGGGACGCACGAGCACCACATCCCCATGCGATAATTCACCGATTGGTATATCGACGTCGCCGTCGTCGCGCACGATACGCGCCGTTGCCGGTTGCAAGCCGACGAGTTTTCTGATCGCGTCGGAGGCCCGTTGCTTCGCGCGGGTTTCGAGATATTTTCCCAGCAATATCAGTGTGATGATGGTGGCGCTGGTATCGAAATACACTTCGCCGTGTCCGGGATGCAGCCGCAGCCACTGCGGAAACAGGACGGCGATCGAACTGTACGCGAAGGCCGCTCCCGTCCCAACCGCCACCAGTGTATTCATATCCGCCGTGGCGTGACGCAGTGCCGCAAGAAAGCCTGTAAAAAATCTTCTTCCCGGAAACAACAGCACCGGCGCGGTGAGGAGCAACAGAATGCGATTGGTATCGTCGATGGATATCGGCCACACCGCCGCGACCGACGGAAACATGGTCAGCATGCTGATGAGCATGACGGGTAATGTCAGCGCTCCCGACGTTATCAAATCCCTGCGCAATGCACGGACGTCGCTCTCGTCCGCAGAGGCAGCGTCGGCAAAGACCTCGGCCGTACTGTCGCTCCGCGCGCTCTCATCCGGGATGGTCAGCGTGTAGCCGGCCTTGCGTACGGCCGCTTCGAGAGCATGCATATCCGTATCCGCCGCAACGCTGACGACAGCCTTATTCGATGCCAGATTGACGGAGGCCTTCTCGACGCCCGGCGTTTGCAGCAGTGTCGTCTCCACACGCAAGACGCAGCTGGCGCAGGTCATACCCTTGACGGGCAGACTCAAGGTGCGGATCCCGCCAACGGTTGCGGAGGGCGTCTCGTCGCTCACGATGCGAGAACGGTGTATCCTGCGGCCTCAATTGCCGCGATTATGCTCGCCAGGGGAGTCACCACTTCTTCGAAGGAAATGGACGCGGTCCCGATTGTCACATCGAGGATGTCCACGCCGGGGAGTGCGGCCAGAGCTCTGCGTATAGTCATCACGCAATGATTGCAGGTCATGCCGCCGATGGTCAGGGTTGTATGTGTCATTCGATTGCCTGTCGTTGTGTTTGTATCTCTTCTGAACAAAAGTGCGCCGAAAAGAGTTTGGGGACAAGTGTATTCGCTCCGCTGTCAGCTGCGTACTCTCACGCGACGATCGTATATTGTCCTTAAACCTGGAGCACATGACGCGATTCCGTCTTATATCCGCCTTGCTGCTGACGCCGCTTCTCGCGTGCGCGCAACCATCCGCCCTCGAGAAGCGCGTCCACGAGGCAATGCGGCGGGTTTCCGCGGCAGACATCATCCGGCATGCGACGGCGCTCGCACACGATTCTCTGTACGGACGCGGTACAGGCAGCAAAGGTGAACGTCTTGCCGCCGCGTATATCGAGCAGGAGCTGCGGAATCTCGCCATACCCCCCGCCGGAGAAAACGGCGGCTACCTTCAGGCCATCCCTCTGCATGGCAGCGTCCCGCTCAGCGACAGCCGCTTGCAGCTCGCGGCCGGTGGCGTCATGCACGATTTCGCGCTGCGCAAGGACTATTTGCTCTACAAAACGGGCGCGCAGACGTTTATTCCCCAACCGTTGCGTATGGTATTCGTCGGATACGGCATTGTTGCTCCGGAATTCGACTACAATGATTATCAGAACATTGACGTCGCCGGAGCCATCGTCGTGTACCTGTCGGGAGAACCCTTGTCGGATGACGAAGGATTTTTTGACGGCCGACGTCCTTCCCTGCATGCCATTCCGGAAATGAAGCAGCGTGTCGCGTTGTCACGCGGCGCCCGTGGAAGCGTCATGCTCCCCTTGCCGCGCGAGAGCGTCGGCTATACCTGGTCTGATTGGGTGCAGATGTTCTCCTTCGAAGACGTCACCCTTCCCGTCACCGTACCCTCACATCTGAGCGTGCTCCTCAATCCGTCGCGGGCGCCGTTGCTGTTTGAAGGGGCCGCCTGGTCCTGGCGGGATGTGCTGGAACTCGATGCTTCGGGACGTATGCGAAGCTTCACGCTGGACACGCGTATGTCCTTTGCCGGGAGCTTCAAAGAGAGAGACTTTCTGGCGTACAATGTCGCCGCGTCTATCGAAGGCAGCGACCCGCTGCTGCGTGATTCCTGGGTGCTGTGTACGGCGCACTATGATCATCTCGGTGTCGGACCAGTACTCGCGGGCGACTCGATTTATAATGGCATGGTGGATAACGCACTGGGCGTGGCCGCGACGCTCGAACTCGCACGGCTGTTGTCCCGACCCGAATTCCGGCCGCGACGTTCTATTCTGTTTCTATTTGTCAGCGGGGAGGAGAAAGGATTGCTCGGCTCACAGTACTACTGTTCACACCCGCTCGTCCCCCTCTATAAGACGATCAGCGTTCTGAACATTGACGGAATCGGAATCATCGACACATTCGGCGACATAGTCGGCATCGGCAGCGAATTTTCCACGCTGCAGCAATTGCTGCGGCGCGTTGCCGTCGAGCTTGGACTCACCGTGTCGGAAATCCCGCCGGCGTTCGATCACCTGGATGCGTTCGCCAGTTCCGACCAGATCGCCTTCGCGCAGGCGGGTATTCCTGCCATGCTCGTCATGGAGGGTACGGAGTATCGGAATCTCGGACCGGAAGAGGGATTCCGCCGTTTCATCGAATGGGGCAAGGAGCGGTATCATACACCCTTCGACGACGCGGAGCAGCCTGTCGATACCGCCGCTGTAGGACATCACACCGTCGTACTGCTGGCCACTCTCGCGGCGCTTGCAGACACCTGGGAGGCGCCGCAATGGATACGCGGCACCAAATACATCAACGCGCGTCTTCAATCCATCGCGGAGGAACGATGACGAAAAGCACTCCACCTCTTCCTCGCTTCAGGCGGACACTCGTCGCTGCTATCATCCTCGCGTTCTTCCTTGGCGGCTGCGGCAGCGGGAGCGATACGACAACGGACACCCGATCCTCCGTGCGCATCAAGGGTTCCGATACCATGCTCCTGCTCACCACCCGTTGGGCCGAGGATTTCATGCGCGTCCATCCGCGGATCGCCGTCTACGCCGACGGCGGCGGAACGGAAACTGGTATTGAAGCGCTGATCGAAGGCGAAACCGACCTCTGCGCCGCTTCACGCACGCTGCGCGCGGAGGAAGTACGCCGCCTCTTGCAGAAGCGCGGTTCGCTCGGTATCAGCGTCCTCACCGCGAAGGACGCACTCAGTGTGTATCTTCACCCGGATAATCCTGTCGGTAGTCTTACGATAGAACAAATCACCGGCTTGTTCACGGGGGAAATCCGAAACTGGCGCACCGTCGGCGGCGCCGATCTGCCGGTGACCGTCATAAGCCGTCCCCCGAATTCAGGGACATTCCTCTTTTTTGAGGAGCATGTACTGCAGGGCAGGCCGTACAGCCGCGACGCCGAAACCGTTGCCAGTACGGATGCGGTGATACGGCGCGTGCGCGAGCTGCCCGGCGCTATCGGCTATGGCGGCCTCCCTTTCGGCGAGGATCTCCGCCACGTGGCCGTCGACGGCATCAAACCCACGGCTGACAATGTGCGGAATGGATCCTATCCCATCTCCCGTTACCTTTATCTCTACGCCTCCCGTCCCCTCGAAGGCGAACTGAAGCTCTTCGTGGACTGGGTACTCAGCAACGCCGGACAAACCGTCGTCCGCAATGTGGGGTATATTCCGCTGTGGGAGGTTCCCTCGGACGGGAAGTGACCACACCTCGTGTTCGTAGTCCCGTACGGTGTCGCGGTGATTGGAATTTCCGGCACAAAGACCTCTCCTCATTTCCGCGCATCCTCGAGCCAGGTCAATTACTCTCAGCGAGACTCCCTCGCCGCGCATCTGCGTTACATTCTCCTCTCCCCCCCGCGCCTCCGCATCTCTGCGCCTTTGCATCACATTCTCCTCTCCCCCCTGTGCCTCTGCATCTCTGCGCCTTTGCATCACATTCTCCTCTCCCCCCTGTGCCTCTGCATCTCTGCGCCTTTGCGTTACATTCTCCTCTCCCCCTGCGCCTCTGCATCTCTGCGCCTTTGCGTTACATTCTCCACTCCCCCTGCGCCTCTGCATCTCTGCGCCTTTGCGTTACATTCTCCTCTCCCCCCTGCGCCTCTGATGCATGTACGTCCAGATTTTCAAAGCAGGATAAAGCGCAGCGACACACACACTCACGGACATTTATTCTCCGCTTTCTCCACTGCTCCCGATACCGGAAACAACGATGTCCGTGAATTACGGACAAGCGGAGATACAATATCCTCTTCCACGGAAGAACCCGACACCGCCCTACGCACACGCTGTCAGCTAAAGCAAATACACATTTTACTCCCCAAAGACAGTGGTCTCAATTCCCGATCTCACACAGCTCGTGCTCAAGAATCGGTAATCTTATACCCACAATTTTATTGACCACACCCCCTGCACGCATGAATAAAATCCCTGACTATGCCGTTGATTTTATTAGATTTGCGGTATAACTGGGTATACCATTCCCTATTTCTTACAAAATTGTAATGAAAAATGATGATTTAGGGACTTGACACCGCGATTTATTTTCCTTAACATTGCATTGAGCTTTGACTCAATTTCCATAAGATTCTGTATTTCTTTCACTAACCTGACAGGAATCGTTCACATGGCAGCACGCACAATCATCACGGACCGTAAGCGCGGGGAAGATGAGGGACACGAAGCGGGTGGGACACACACAGTGACCGTGAGCGATTGGGGAAGGGTTTCCGTCAGGTTGGTATCCGCACAACAGGGGTCCCCGCGGTCCGGCGCTACCAGCGCGGACCGGGCTGTTCTCTGGGGGAGAATGGCGTTGGGGTCGGTCGGCAGGCGAGTGTACGGCATCGTACCGATGTCAAGCCGGACCGCGGGAAGGTGCGGAGCAGGTTTCCCTCATGGTTCTGGATCGCACGGACAGTCGGCCGGGCGGACGCAGGGAGTGTCCGCAGCAGGGAGCGGCGCTGTCGCTGTCGGTGTCTGCAGTACCGGATTCGTGACGACATCACCGTGGGGCGCATCGCGTCCGGGAGGCCGGGGAGCTCGCTCCCCGCTTCCCGGACCGCAGTAATCGCATTCGGGACGCAGTCCGCTTTCAGAATGCACACCATTTTCCCTATTATTCACCCGCAGCGGAATATTGAGATGAAATACACCATGATGCATGACATTCTATCCTGGACTATTGAGAAAGACGACACACTGCAGCCGGCATCGCAAGACCGCGGTTCTCACATTCACCGTTCTCCCTTCCAGACGGCTGCGCCTCCTGCCGGTCTCCGCATTGCCGGACACCAGTACAGCGCTCGTTTTCTGGCTGGTCTCGCGATGCTGCTCAGTGTTGTCCTCCTCCTCGCCTGCGACGACAATCCGCCCGACGCTCCCGTTGATCCCGTCCTCCCTCCAACCATTGATACCACCAGTCACGACTTCGTCTGGACCGTGGATACCATAGGCATGGAGCTGTCCTGGATCAACGATGTGGCGATTATTTCCGAAAATGACGTTTGGGTGGTGGGGATGTTCGAGCAAAGGGGAGACGACGGCCGCTACGATATTACGAAACGGGGCAACGCGGCACATTTCGATGGGAAAAAGTGGACGATTTATAATATCACTGATGGGACAAGGGGTTGGGGAGGAGAGAAGCGTGTTGTTTGTGCAGCTGGACCGGGGAATATCTGGATGATGAGCGGAGGCGGATGGCATTTTGACGGGAGCCGATGGCGTTCACTTGATTTCTGGAGCCTTGGACATAAAGTATCCACACTTGACGCTTGGGTCTCTGATGATTTGAACACAAGGATTTTTGTGGGACCGGACAGCAGTTTGGTTTATTTCAAGGACGGCGCGTATGTAAAACACCTCTCTGCTCCGGGGTATGATTTCAACGCGGTGGACGGCTTCTCGAACGGTGATGCACTGATAGGGGCTGGCAAGTTCAATGTGGGTGCGCTATTCCGCATGAACCGCGAGGGTGGGTTCAGCACAGTGCTCAAATTGTCAAAGTATGAAATTGAAGACGTCTCTGTCACAATACATGATGACATCGTTTTTACAACGAGACGCAACCTTTACCGATGCTACGGTGATCGCGCGATCGCGATGTTCGAAACCGATCAGAACATCTACGGTCTGAAGGCGAATACCGTAAATGACATCTTCATCGGAACGGGAAGCTCGACCATCTATCATTACAACGGCATCGATGTGAAAGACATCGGTCCGGACTATAGCGGGATCTGCTATGGTATGGGATTGACAGCCACAAAGGATCTCGTATACTTCATCGCCATAGGCGAAATGCAGCGCTGCCTCGTATTCCGGGGCGAACGAAAAAAATAACGCCGGTTCTCCGGCATAGGGACAATTCATTATTCACCACCATCACACTCCCTGGGAGGATGTATGAAGGCGATCACCGCTATTCTCACCCTGTATTTCTGCGCGCTTCTCTGCGCGAACGCCGGCGCCCAGCGCCTGCCCGACAACCGCATTCAGCACAGCCAGACCATGCATCAGTATATCGTGGCCGAGGCCTACAAGCTGTTGCAGCGACTTGATCCCGTTGCTGCGAAAAAGCTGGAAAAACACATGGACTCCGAGGGTCTTCCGCTCAATACGGGATCAACGCCCTGGGATGCGAAAACCATACTCGCCGGCGCCTGGAGAGAGGATGCCGAAGACGTGGTGTACGGCTATGGCAGCGCGAACAAAGAGCAGTGGCCGGACATTGATATGAGCCGCAAGGATTATTGGTCCGACGGTATGTATTCCGAGCTCGAAAAATCGCTGAAGAACGATCCTGGTTTCGCTGAGGGCTTAACGACCTGTACGCATTTCTGGGATGCCTCCTCGTCCAACCGCTATTTGATCAAATCCGGCATCGTTATAAACGGTACAGGCATTTTCGACGTCATGGACGACGACAATCAGATTCTCACTATCAAACCGCAATGGACGGCCTGGGACAAGGCACAGCGCATCATCCGTCCCAACTGGACGGTAGCAATACGCGACAAATGGTGGGAGCAGGGAGGCAAGTATCGTTACAATAACAATTCGAGCGAGGCGTTGCTGCCTCAGCAGACGCATGCCTCGCAGGAAATTGCGATTTCCTATGAATCACTCGCACACTTGTACAACACCGGTGCATGCTATCTCAGCATTCCCGGAATCGACAATTCTTCCATGTTCACGCTCACAACGGAACAGCGGAATCGCTATGTATGGGAAATGCTGGGCCGCGTCTGTCATCTGCTGGCGGACATGAGCGTTCCTGCGCATACACACCGTGATATACACATGGGGAATCTGGATCTGTACTCAGATCAGGGAAGTTGGGGAAGCATCTCGATCACTATTCGCGATCAGGACAGCTATGAAAACTGGATCGCCTCGCCCCATCGCGCATATTGGAATGCGAACAACATCCAGGGAGGGCTGCTCGACCTGAGCAATCATCCCGACCCGCTGTTTTTCATTTTCAACAGCACGCGCGAACGCGCTGCTTCCTTCGCAAGCGACGATGTCGACGGGTATGGCCCCTATGCAGGTGCGCCACGGACGGTAGCCGAAATGCTCGACCGCTATAATCCGTCGACGTGGTACACACCGGCGAAGACCATGCAGATGGAAACAATACGCGACCATACACTCCCCTATGCCATTCGAGCCACAGCAACGCTGCTGGCGTGGTTCGCGCATCAACTTTCTATGCCCGAAACTTTCGTAGTTCGCAATACAGGTGCAGATGGTTATTCTGATTTCTTCAACAGAGATCGGTTTAATGTTCATTTTCCGGATTGGGGAACCACCTCGGGTACACCATTCAATGAAGAGGTTGGCGATCCGCTCTCACTACGTTCTCACTATCTTATGCATCGGGATACACAAGCGAAGTTTTCGTCCTGGAAGTACGCTCAGCAATTCAAGTCCGAACTTCACCAGTACGACGCGCGTGTCGATGAAAATCAACCTGATGTTAACTGCTTTTATCGACACTCCGAGCGTTACATTGTCCCAACTATTCAAATTATGGGCGAGCTTGGCCAGCCTCTTACAAGCGACTACCCCAGTTTTCGTGATCCCTGGCACGTCGATCCGTCAAAATGCACGCAGTGGGATATTCATCAACCCGGTATCTTCGACAGGTATCAGCCGTACGAGACAACAACGTCGAATGGTGGCATCTTTCTGAACAATTATGATCAGGATGAACCCCTTCTCCCCCACTACTCCATTCGCGCGTCGAAGATCTGGGACAAAAGCACGCTCGCGCACAAATGGCCGACGCCTGAAATCGGGGATTACATTTTCCAGGAATGGGAAGCGATCTACTCCGAGCTGTATGACGACGCGCTCAACGCGTTGCAGCCGCAGCATCACGCCTTCCTGAATCCCGAGCAGTACGACACACGCGCGGTGAACTTCCTGCAGAACACCGCCATCGTCAACGCGCATGTGAAAACGCATCGCACGTCGGTGGGACAGATCGCACCCAGCAACAGCAATTCGCAGCGCAAGGTGGCCCTGGCACAGGATGGTTCGTATCACGCCGTCTATGAAAGCAACGGACGCATCTGGTACATCAGCAGCACGGACAAGGGAGCGAGCTGGTCGCCCGAAATCGCCGTCACCGAAGCCGGTGTGCATGCCACCCGTCCCTCCATCGCCGCCATCGCCAGCAGCGCGTACATCTCCTGCCTCGTGGACGGACAGGTGCAGCTGCGCATGTATGAATACGGCGAGTGGAAACCCATCTACACCGCTCCGGTGAACATGGTCGGTGACGCAACGCCGGTGCTCGCCATTCTCCGCGACGAACCACGCTCCGTGGATCACGCCGTCATTTCCGCTTTAGTATGGGAGGATTACAACGTGCTGAAATTCGCCGTCATCGCAAACCGCAATCCCATCGTGGATAATCAGGTCATGGTCTACGGCGCACAGCGTGCGAATTCCGTTGATCAGCCGCGCTTCCCGAGCATCGCCGCCTCTGTGCTGCCCGTCACCTCCGCCAATCCGACGCAGGCCTTTCATGTGGCCTGGATAGAAAACGGCTCCATTTTCCACAGCCAGATCAATATCGATCGCATGCAGAAAACCCCGGCCATCATCGGTTGGACTGCGGGCGGCACCTTCGCGAAAGAAGTGGTGCATGCGCGCACCGGCAGCGCCGGGCTCAGTTATCCCGCAAAACACGCCCCTTCCATCGCCGTTGACGATCTCGGGCATGTGCATGTCGCCTTCGACGTGGTGAGCTGGCACTCGCCCTCGCCCACGACCTCTCCCACAGCGGGCGGTACGAGCGGCAGTCCGGCGAATATGTTCGCGCTGCGCGAACGGCCCAACACGCTCGCTCATACCGGCGGCTGGAATACCACCGCGACCGTCGTGAGCGCAAGCAATCCCGGTCAGGCGCTTACCGCGCCCACCGTCGGAACTCGCCCCGCCATGGCGCCGACACCCAAGAGCAGTAAGTCCTCGTCCCTGCGCATCACTTACAACGACCGCATCGGCGGCCTGCGCACGGTCAAACTCGACCACGCGCTCGGCAACGAATATCACGCCGACGGCCTCGATCCGAATATGACGGTCTGGTCCGGCAAGGCGGATGGACTTCTCGATGTGTTCAGTCTGCCGGCGGCACAGCCCTACGATTGGCATCTGCACAGTTCGCAGAATCACCTGACCAAAGCCGACACCCGCGTCCCGGCCCGCATGAGGGAAATCATTCTGTCGAAGGACGAGGGCTTCAGCGTGTTCGGTATCGCCGATCTGCGCGTGAGCGACGGTACCGACAGGGGTATGAGCGTGGACTGGAATCCCGAGCACGACTCTCTGCAAATCGGCTTCAACGCCACCGTAGCCGGTAAAATGCGCAGCGACCGCATTCCGACTGCCGATGGCGGCTCGCTCCGCTTCCGCATCGAACGCTATGCCACCGGTATAACAGACGCGGCTGTCTCTTTTATCATCCGCCTGCGCGACGCCGTCACCGGCGAACTGCTGCGTCTGCTGGACTTCCCCGCCGATGAACAGGACACTATGGCACGGCTCGAAGCCAAGACTATCGATCTCTCGGCGTTTAACGGGCGTGACGTCGTGCTGGAAGCCGATGTGCTCGGTCTTGGCGACGGCCACCGCGTGGACATCGCGGACCGCTACGCCATGGTTGATCCCGCGGAATACGAAGCGACACTCGAGCAGGATATCGTTGTGGAGGGCGCCGCGCCTATCACGTTGCGCAACAGCCCCAATCCCTTCAATCCCTCAACCGTCATACGCTTCTCCCTTCCCGCAGACGCACCGGTCCGCCTGGCGGTATACGACCTCCTCGGCCGCGAGGTGAACGTCCTCGTCAACGGACGCCTCGACGCGGGTGATCATCAGGTCCGCTTCGATGGCGGGTCGCTGCCCAGCGGCGTCTATTTGTATCAGCTTACGGTTGGCGGACGTTCGCTCACCCGGAGCATGCATCTCGTGAAATAATCCCACCGCGGCGGGGTACCACACCACACCACTCACATCAATTCCCGCCGCACACACCCTTCTCATCAGCCACATCACACCTCTGCCATCAGTAAAAGGCCCCGTCATTGCGGGGCCTTTCCTGTTTCGGTTGTAACCTGTATCACCGGAGTGATTAGGAGTGAAGGGGGCTGTGCCGGTACGTCTTGTGGCTTTGACGACGACTGAGTGAAGAGTGAAGGGTAAAGAGTAAAGGGGGCTATTGCCGGTACGTCTTGTGGTTCTGACTTCGAGGAGGTAAAGAGTGAAGGGGGCTATGCCGGTACGTCTTGTGGCTTTGACCACGAGGAGGTAAAAAGTGAAGGGGTCGAACGCACAGATGTATACGAAAAGGACCCCTTTACCCTTCACTCTTTACTCTTTACTTCTCCCCTAAAATTCCGCGCTCACGCCAATTGTAGGTAATATCCCGATGGATCCGCCGGTGCTCTCCACGACATTATTGCGGGGATCCCAGCGGTAAGCCTGCGAATTCTTGCGGTTGTACACATTCTGAATATCAATGTACGCAATCAGATTCCAGCCGCTGAAGAACCAGCGACGATCCACTCGTACATCCAGCGAGTGAAAATCCGGCAGCCGCGAGGCGTTGAAATCCGACGCGAACAATTGCTCTCCGTTCACATCGAACGGCGTGTACGGGGTACCGGTGCCGTAGCGAAATTTGAAGCTCGCTTCCCAGGCGGCATCGAAACGGTACCCGCCGCTCACATTGAAAATAATTCGTTGATCGTACAGGCCCGGACGCATCACGCCATCGAGTGCGGCATACTCCGTGTTGTTGTACGAAAGACTCAGAATGCCGTAGAGGGGCACGTCGGACATGCGCTTCTGCAGCAGCAGCTCTACACCGCTGGAGGCACCTTCCCCTTCGCTGACGAGAGGTTCAAGACCAAAGGACGAAAAGCCCTCTTCCGCGCCGCCGAAACCCGCACCCGTGTTGGCGAGCACCAGCCAGGGACGCACCGTGCTCGCCGGATAATCTGCGTAATTCTTGTAATAGCCTTCCAGACGCACGCGAAGATCGGCACGCAACAGGTGCTCAATACCGAGTACCGCCTGATCCACCTGCACATGCCGCAACGACGCGTTCGCGGCATTCGACACCAGCCAGATATACGACGGCGCCTGATGATAGCGGCCGCCGCTGAGCGTCAGCGTGGTGAGATCCGTCAGTGCGTACCGCAGTGCCAGACGGGGAGCAATGGCGGCGGACTCGTCAATGAGATTGAAGTAATCCAATCGGCCGCCAAGCGTGACACGTAAGCGCTCAAAAAACGTCCGTGCTACTTGCGCGTACACCGAGCCCTTGAACGCCGTCGTATCCCACACGTTCGACAACGGATCCAGGGCAGGGCCTGTCTGAATCGTATTGACCGTCGGCGTTAAAGCGAAGTCGCCTCTGACGCGTCCCATTTTGCCCTGCGCGCCGAAGGACAGTTCCGTGTCGCGGCTGAGGAGAAACACGCCATCGGCCCGCAGGCTGGTTTCGCCCTCTTTCGAGTCACTGCGAAACACCGGAGAGAGAAGAGAATCGGACTGCAGGAAGGAGTAATCAACATAGGTGCGGCCGAGACTGAACGTCATGAAACCGCCGTCCATGAGCCGCCGCCAGGAAAAGCTGGTGAAGTATTGATTCTGTGAGTTCCCAAGAATGCGCGAATTCGAGAAGCGCTGATCCTCGGTGTCGTTGAAGAAGCGCACATTGTCCAGCGCACCGATGCCGAGGAAGGAAAACTCATTCAGGCGATCGGGAGACACCGTCGCCTTCGTAATGAAATCCCAGTACTCCGGGACGAAGCCAAAACCCGCCGCCTTGAAAATGAAATCCAGATAACTGCGTCGCGCGCTGAAGAGGTAGGAACCAACCTCCCCGATGGGACCCTCGGCATTAAGTCCGAATTGGGACGCGGAGACGGTGAGCTTTCCACCGAGCCGGTCACGACGACCATCCCTGAGCTGTATGTTCATCACGGAGGAGAGTTTATCGCCGTAGCGCGCACCGAAACCACCTGTGGCAAACGTCACATCTTCCACGAAATCCAGGTTGATAAAACTCAACGGTCCGCCGGTCGCACCCTGCGTCCCGAAATGATTGATATTCGGGACTTCGAGATTATCCACAACGTACAGGTTCTCGGATGGAGCTCCACCGCGGACAATCAGATCGTTGCGGCCTGCGGACGCCTGCACCACACCCGGCAGCACCGACACAGCGCGAATCACATCCTCCAATCCTCCCGGTGCGCGACGGATTTCCTCGTACGACAAAGTCTGCGCGCTCACTTGCGCGTCGGCGTTTTCACGAAACCAGGCCGCCTCGACAACCACTTCCTCCAGATCGATCACCGACGGCTGCAGGGCGAAATTCAGTCGTGTCTCTCTGCCCGGGGCCACCTCAACGTCCGATGCGACCTGGGGCTTGTGCCCGATAACGGATGCGCGGATCTGGTAAATGCCCGCAGGCACTTCACGAATCTCGAAAACGCCGTCAAGGTTGCTCGCGGCGCCCAACGTCGTCCCGACCAGTATCACATTCGCGCCGAATAACGGCTCCTTCGTCACCGCATCGGTAACCGTACCGCGTATGGCTCCTCCCCCCTGCGCATGAAGGAGTGATGGCGTCAACAATAAAAGCAAAACTAAAATTCGATTATACGTCATTGCAAAAATCAACCTGTGAAAAAAAATGTGCTCCGTACGCAAGGGATAACCAATTTCCATATCACTTCGGTTCCGCAACGGAGAGCAGTGAGTTGAGAGCAGAGCGCACGTATGTGGATGACCAAAGCCCGCGCCAAGATAATATCCCTCCGCGGCGGTCCCTGAGCGTAGTCGAGGGCTGCGTCACGTTCCCCTCTTCTTCCTTTCTGCGAATTCTGTTCCTGACTTCGCCACGACACTGGTGGCATAACAGACACATGTTGATATACATGAGTTGCAAAGTTTTTATCTTCGGATTGGATGTTGCGCCAAACTCCACAGATTAGAGATGCGATCTGCGTTTCCGACGCGATTTCATCAGGCATGATTTCTTCTTTGGACTAATCGTGGGGCTGCATTGGCGAATTCAGGAGAGCAGAGCGCACGTACGTGGATGACCAAAGTCCGCGCCATGATAATATCCCTCCGCGGTGGTCCCTAAGCGTAGTCGAAGGGCAACCACCGTCGATGGGCTGCGTTAGCTCCCCCTCTTCTTCCTTTCTGCGAATTCTGTTCCTGACTTCGCCACGACACTGGTGGCATAACAGACACATGTTGATATACATGAGTTGCAAGGTTTTTATCTTCGGATTGGGTGTTGCGCCAAACTCTACAGATTAGAGATGCGATCTGCGTTTCCGACGCGATTTCATCAGGCATGATTTCTTCTTTGGACTAATCATGGGGCTGCATTGGCGAAGTCAGGAGAGCAGAGCGCACGTACGTGGATGACCAAAGTCCGCGCCATGATAATATCCCTCCGCGGTGGTCCCTGAGCGTAGTCGAAGGGCAACCACCGTTGATGGGCTGCGTTAGGTCCCCCTCTTCTTCCTTTCTGCGAATTCTGTTCATTCTGCGTGTTCTGCGTTCTGTGTTCTGCGTTCTAAAAAAAATGGCGACCACAGGCCGCCTTTTCGCATGCAAAGAAATGAAAATGCCACTAAGGGACGTACTCCGGCAATCGCGGCAACGCATGCAGCGGCAGCCCGGCCTTGTCCTTATCGGAGAGTATCGGATCCGTTATTGGCCATTGGACCCCTACCGCCGGATCATTCCACAACAACGTCATCTCGGTGTCGGGATGGTAGTAATCGGAACACTTGTACAGAAAATCCGCTTGTTCGCTCAGCACACAGAAGCCGTGTGCGAAGCCGGGGGGAATCCACAGCTGCCGCTTGTTCTCGCCGGACAGCTCGTGTCCCTCCCATTTCCCGAAGGTAGGCGATCCTTCCCGCACGTCCACCAGGACGTCGTACACCGCGCCGTCCACCACGCGAATCAACTTCCCCTGACCGTACGGGTGCTGGAAATGCAATCCGCGCAGCGTATTCTTTCCAGACCGCGAATGATTGTCCTGCACCAACGCGGGAATCCCGGCGGCATCACACAAATCACGCCTGAACGTCTCCATGAAAAATCCCCGATGGTCGCCGTGAACCTTCGGTTCGATCAGGAAAACTCCCGGGAGGGATGTGGCGGTAAATTGCATGGATTAACGATGTGCGATTGACGATTTACGACTTACGATTATTTTTAAGCTGGGTAGTACGGTATAAGCGAACTTTTTCGTGAAAAGGTGAAAAGGTGAAAGGGTGAAAAGGTGAAAAGGTGAAAGGGTGAAAAGGTGAAAAGGTGAAAGGGTGAAAGGGTGAAAGGGTGAAAGGGTGAAAGGGTGAAAGGGTGAAAGGGTGAAAGGGTGAAAGGGTGAAAGGGTGAAAGGGTGAAAGGGTGAAAGGGTGAAAAGGTGAAAGGGTGAAAAGGTTATGAATGCCTATGGTACTCTTCACTCTTACTTAGCTCTTTACTCTTACCTTTTCACCTTTTTTCCTTTTCACCTTTTTTCCTTTTTTCCTTTTTTCCTTTTCACCTTTTTTCCTTTTTTTCCTTTTCACCTTTTCACGACCCCTACGCTCTCAGCATAGCCGGACGACCGATGGAAAAATAGTCGAAGCCGAGCTGCGCCATTTCCACAGGGTCGTAGATATTGCGGCCGTCGAATACCACGGGCTGCTTAAGGGAGTCTTTGATCTTCTTCCAGTCGGGCATACGGAACTCATTCCACTCGGTCACGAGCAGCAGAGCGTCCGCGTTCTCCAGTGCGGCGTAGGCGCTCTTCGCATAGGTGATACGATCACCAAAGCGATACTCGCGGGTGTTCTCCATTGCTTCGGGATCGAAGGCCTGCACCGTAACGCCGGCTGCGAGCAGTTCATCAATGACGATAAAGGCAGGTGCTTCGCGCGTGTCGTCGGTGTTGGGTTTGAACGCCAGGCCCCACAAAGCGACCGTGCGGCCTTTCAGATCGCCGTCGAAGTACTCGTAAATTTTCTTGAAAAATCTGCGCGGCTGGTCCGCGTTGACGTCCTCGACGGACTGCACGATACGCAGTGGATGCTGCGCGTCGTTGGCGGTTTTCAACAGCGCTTTGACATCTTTGGGGAAACACGAGCCGCCGTAGCCCACACCCGAAAACAGGAATTTCTTGCCGATACGCGTGTCCGTGCCGATGCCGCGGCGCACATTGTCGACATTGGCCCCAAGGATTTCGCAAAGATTCGCCAGGTCGTTCATGAAGGAAATGCGCATGGCGAGGAAACTGTTCGCGGCATACTTCGTGATCTCCGCACTGCGCTCGTCCATGACAATGATGGGATTTCCCGAAAGCACGAAGGGCTCATACAGCTCCGTGAGAATACGCTTTGCCTCTTCATGGGATGTGCCAATCACGACGCGGTCCGGCCGCAGGCTGTCTTCCACCGCGAAACCCTCGCGGAGAAATTCCGGATTCGAGGCCACCGTGAACTCGCCGCCGTAGTGTGCCGCAATGGCCGCCGTCACCTTTTCGGATGTGCCGATGGGCACCGTGCTCTTGTCCACGATAATCTTGAACGGTTGCGGCGCATGCTTCGCGAGAATACGGCCGATATCATCCGCGACCTGCAGCACATACTGCAAGTCGGCGGAGCCGTCCTCCGTCGGAGGAGTGGGGAGACAGAGGAATATCACGTCCGATTTGAGCACCGCGCTTTCCAGATCGTCCGTAAACGACAGACGCCCCTCCTTGCTGTTGCGCTCATAGAGCGGATGCAGGCCGGGTTCGTAAATGGGGATCTGCCCGTTCAGCAGTTTCTGAAGCTTGCGGGGATCGTTGTCAACGCAAATGACCTGATTGCCATTCTCGGCGAAACACGTTCCGGAAACCAGACCGACATAGCCGGTTCCAACGACAGCGATGGTATAAGGCATACTCACTCACAGGGATGATAGGTGGATTCGGGAGGAAAATATGTGCGCAACCCGTGCGAAACATAGCTCAGGGTTTGAGGTGGACACTGCCTTTGCTTCCGGCGACCTTGCCGTTACCGCGTACCGCGTGATGACCGTTGCTGCCGTTCTTGCGAAGGCCATTGCCGTTCAGCGGAAGGACGTTCACCGGATGCAGCTCGCCATCACCCAATGCGATCAACTCGCGATACCCCAGCCAGTGCAGGAAGATAAATTTTAAGCCGATGAGGATGCCAATGACAACGAATCCCACCGTCGTGGAACTGATCGCCACCACGATGCCCGCGCCGGCGTACAGCAAACTGACGGACATGAGAACAGCCACCGTCATCTTCGTGGAAAAGCCCCGCTTCGCACGCAGCATGTGGTGTATGTGGTGCAGGTCGGCGCTGAAGGGATTCGTCCCCCGCACTATGCGTCTGAAAAATGCGAGCAGTGTATCTGAAACAGGTAGGCCAAGTACGATGATGGGTACGACCAGCGACGTCAGCGTCGCGGGAGCACTGTCCACCAGCAACCATCCGCTCACCGACAGCGTGAAGCCGATGAACATGCTGCCGCCGTCGCCCATGAACACCCGCGCGGGTGGCGCATTGAACAACAGGAAACCCAATATCGCGCCGCTGAGAACGAACAGTGCGGCTCCGAGAACCGGATTGCCCCAAAGCATCGCGACAATGCCGAGCGCCGCCGCCGAAATCAGCGAGGTACCTCCGGCCAGGCCGTCCATGCCGTCAATCATGTTGATGGCGTTCGTCGTCCCCACCATCCACAGCAGCGACACGACCATGGCCACGGAGCTGAGCAACACACCGGACGCTTCCAGACTGAACACTTCGGGGAAAAGATGCGACTTGATGGCGCCGAGAATCATCAACGACGCGGCGAAAAACTGAAAGAAAAATTTCTGCGAATAGCTCAGCTCGCGTAAATCGTCAATAACGCCAAGCACCACGATGATCACCGTTGCCTCGGCCAGATACGGGTAAAGCAGAGCGTACGATGCGCGCTCACTGAAAAACACCGAAATCCCTTCGATCAGCCAAATCGCGGCCAATGTCAGCGCAAACGCGAGAATAATGCTGTAGCCGCCCGTCACGGGAACATTGCCTTCATGCACCTTCCGCAGCGTGTCAGGATAATCGAACAGCCCATAGCGTCGCGCCAGCCGTATGCACAACGGCATGAGTACTACGGCGAGAATAAGGGCAACGAAGGGATATACCAGCATGAATTACTATTGCCTTCAGGTCAAGTATTGAAAAATACGAACTCCGGCGGTAAAAAGGAATCGGATTCCGTTCACCGCAAGGAAACAGACACCGGAACCGGCGGAATGTTACGACTTTCGAATGCCTGCCCGCCGAAGCATCACAGGAACACGGCACAACCGTCGGTACATGAGAGCGCAGGCGGGCCTGCCCGCCGAAGCATCACAGGATCATGGCACAACCTTCGGTACTTGAAAGCGCAGGCGGGCCTGCCCGCCGAAGCATCACAGGAACACGGCACAACCGTCTGTACATGAGAGCGCAGGCGGGCCTGCCCGCCGAAGCGTCATAGGACTACGGCACAACCGTCGGTACATGAGAGCACAGGCGGGCCTGCCCGCCGAAGCATCACAGGACCACGGCACAACCGTCGGTACATGAGAGCGCAGGCGGGCCTGCCCGCCGAAGCGTCACAGGACCACGGCACAACCGTCGGTACATGAGAGCACAGGCGGGACAACTTCCGATCTCTCCAGGTGTCGTCAGCCTCAGTGTGCCCACCAGTTCGCCTCAGGCGCATACACTGGACCATTTCGTGGGGTGACATGAGGTCTCTGTGGTTTCGGCTACGATTAAGAGAACGGGTGGGTTGCGCGTGTCCCCCAACTGACGTTGCGGGTTAGAGGAAGTGTCGCCCTTCGGGCCAGGAGAACGGGTGAGTTGCGCGAGTCCCCCAACTGACGTTGGGGGTTAGAGGAAGTGTCGTCCTTCGGACCAGGAGAACGGGTAAGTTGCGCGTGTCCCCAAGCTGACGTTGCGGGTTAGAGGAAGTGTCGTCCTTCGGACTAGGAGAACGGGTGAGTTGCGCGTGTCCCCAAACTGACGTTGCGGGTCAGAGGAAGTGCCGCCCTTCGGACCAGGAGAACGGGTGGGTTGCGCGAGTCCCCTAACTGACGTTGGGGGTTAGAGGAAGTGTCGTCCTTCGGACTAGGAGAACGGGTAAGTTGCGCGTGTCCCCAAACTGACGTTGCGGGTTAGAGGAAGTGTCGTCCTTCGGGCCAGGAGAACGGGTGAGTTGCGCGTGTCCCCAAACTGACGTTGCGGGTTAGAGGAAGTGCCGCCCTTCGGGCCAGGAGAACGGGTGGGTTGCGCGAGTCCCCAAACTGACGTTGCGGGTTAGAGGAAGTGCCGCCCTTCGGACCAGGAGAACGGGTAAGTTGCGCGAGTCCCCCAACTGACGTTAGGGGTTAGAGGAAGTGTCGCCCTTCGGACCAGGAGAACGGGTGGGTTGCGCGTGTCCCCCAACTGACGTTGGGGGTTAGAGGAAGTGTCGTCCTTCGGGCCAGGAGAACGGGTGAGTTGCGCGTGTCCCCCAACTGACGTTGGGGGTTAGAGGAAGTGTCGTCCTTCGGACTAGGAGAACGGGTGGGTTGCGCGTGTCTCCAAACTGACGTTGCGGGTTAGAGGAAGTGTCGCCCTTCGGACCAGGAGAACGGGTGGGTTGCGCGTGTCCTCCAACTGACGTTGGGGGTTAGAGGAAGTGCCGCCCTTCAGGCCAGGAGAACGGGTGGGTTGCGCGAGTCCCCAAACTGACGTTGGGGGTTAGAGGAAGTGTCGTCCTTCGGGCCAGGAGAACGGGTGAGTTGCGCGTGTCCCCAAACTGACGTTGCGGGTCAGAGGAAGTGCCGTCCTTCGGACTCTTCACCCTTCACCCTTTACCCTTCACCCTTTACCCTTCTCTCTACTCTTTACTCATCCGATCCGCCAACACATACGCCCACCTCCTCTCCCAATTCGCGCGGACAAGCGTGGGTACACGCTTCCATGTGTCGATGCGCTCGTCTTGCTCCAGCCAATGACGGATGGGAACCTGAAAACCGGTTTTCCGTCGGTCGAGCAATTGCTGTGGTATGGGACGTGACGGACTCATCGCCAGCAGGCGCTTGCGATGCGTCAGCGCCAGGGTGTGCATGAGTGGCGCAAGGCGACGCAGCAGCTCGATGTCCACCAGCGGAACGCGAATTTCGATGGAATGCGCCATGCCCGCCCAGTCCGAATCGCGTAAAAGCTGATTTTTCATATACAGGCCCGCCTCCATCGCCGCGATACGTCCGTACGGTGTAACAGGATCCGGAGTCATTGCATCGCCGATCAGACCCATGATGTCCATATCGTGCAACCCGGCTTCCGCCCGGTCAACACCGAGCAACTCCGGCAGCTCCCAGGGCATGAAGAGTCCGCGACGCAGGTACCACGCACCCGGATAACTGTGTCCGTATTTCAGAGCACCGGCGACTTTCGGACTGCGCTCCGAATGCCCGGAAAGCAAAGACGCATACACACTCTGAAAGCCCTGCCCAAGCCAGGGGAGGCGCCTCGCAAAGCCAAATTTCCGTACCCACTCCGGCACATCCACAAAGGTGTTGTAGCCCGCGAAGAGTTCGTCTCCGCCCAGACCCGACAGCGCCACTTTCAAACCGTTCTCTCGTGCGGCTTTACTGACATAGTAGGTGTTGATGCCGTCAATGCTGGGTTGATCCATGACTGCGAGTATATGGTCGAGATCGCCGGAAAATTCCTGCGCAGTCAGCATGCGCGTGCGGTGATCCGTACCGTAGTGACGCGCAACGTCTTCCGCCAGCGGCGCCTCGTCGTCGTGCCGGCCGCGAAATTCCTCGAACGCCAGCGTCACCGTGCGCAAATCCTCTATGCCCGCATCACGCACCAATCCGACGAGAGTGCCCGAGTCAATCCCAGCGGAGAGAAACGCCCCCACCGGCACATCCGCGATCATATGATGCGCCACCGAATCCCGCAACGCCTCACGAATGGTCTCTTCTTCCAACAGAGGGGCCGGGGGTGAGGTCTTCCCCCCCTCTCCTCTCAGGAGAGGGGCCGCCTCGGCCAACATCCCCGCAATGGAGCCGTACTCCACAGGTCCTTTGACTCCGGAACCATCCACGCGCAGCCAGTGTCCTGCCGGGAGAGCGCGAACAGCACGATAGATGCTCCGTGGTTCCGGCACGGAGCCCAGCATCAGAAAGGCGCACAGCGAACCCTCGTCAACGCGCGCATCCACTGCCCCGCCCGCCAACAGTGCCTTTACCTGCGATGCCATGCGAATGCAGCCGCCGTCGTCCGCGTAATACAGCGGTTTGATGCCGTACGGATCGCGCGCCGCAAAGAGCTGTTTCCTCTCATGGTCCCACAGCGCGAAGGCGAACATCCCCCGCAACATGGGCAACATGTCCGCGCCATGTCGTGCATAGAGGCCCATGAGCACTTCCGTATCCGTCTCCGACCGGAGCGACCATCCGTCCCGCAGCAGCGTCTCCCGCAGCGGACGATAATTGTAAATTTCGCCGTTAAAGGTAATGCTGTACCGCCCGTCCACCGAGTGCATCGGCTGCGCACCGCGGTCCGACAGGTCAATGATGGACAGCCGCCGATGCCCGAAACCCACGCGGCCGTCGTCGGACACCCATTCGCCGAAGCCGTCCGGCCCGCGGGCGTGCATGTGGTCGCGCGTGGCGCGGAGTTCCGCGAGGTCCACCGTAAGAGAGCTGTTATAGTGAAAAATCGAATTGAAGCCGCACATGAAAGAAGTATTTCCGTGTCAAAACAAGTATTCTACATTAGAGCACAGTCTCTTACGAGTCAAATGCGCGTGGGTGCAGGCGGAAAGCTCCGTCGGGGAGGCAGAAGAACTCCGGACTGAATCCGGATTGACGGGTTCATCCATTCAGGGCATAATAAAGCGTGCGCGAAACGCCGCCAGCGATGTCAGATGAAATGCTCCGTTGTCATAAAATATCACCGGGGCATCGTCCCCCGACACGGGAAACGCTTGCAGACGCCGGAGCACTCCGGCGCGCTTTGGAGCGAATTCCACGGGACGGAGGATAAAACCATTCATCGCAACATCGGCGTGTGATGAGAATTTCTGCGTGCTGACGGGAACAAATCCTGAGACCTCATCCGAAGACAGAAGCTCGAGCGTATCATTATTCACGCGCATCGTATACGGCTGTCGCCAATCGGTAAACATGCTGCCTTCAAATCGTCCAAGCACCCGCACCTCGCGATCAACTCTCGTGTTTCCATCGTCCGTATCGGGGATCAGCGGATGCCACACCGGCATGGCTGTTTCCGATATCGCTTGTCCTATTCTTCCGAATTGCGCGACGACATACACCGTACCCTTTTCCGGCAGCGATGCGGCGAGACGCTCCACCTGCCTGTTCCATGACCCTATGTGGTGGAATTTCCATATCAGTGCCGCATTGCTGAGCAGGATGATACTGAGCGCACCGGTCAGTAGCAGATTGCGCAATCGCAGCGCCCGCCGGTGTGTATCGAGGAGATGCACGGCGGGCAGCAGAAGCAAGGGCAGGATACCGTAGGCAAGCCGCATGGACGGAAAATTCGGCAGATACAGCAGCAAGGCCGCAAGACCGGCTCCCCAAAGCAACAGCACATCCTGTCGTACCGTGCGATCGGAGCGGAGGAACAACGTGGCAATGGCAAACAGGTACGTAGCTATCGGAATCAGAAAAAGCACAGCGCCCGGCCACCACGTAAACCAAAGTGCCTGATAATCCACGGGGTCCACCGGCGCGACAAGGGAAGCGATGCCATGAAGAAGCCACATCATCGCTCTTCCGCTATCGTGTATGCCAACAGCATCATTCGCACCAAGAACAGAACCGAATATGGAAGCACGATGCGCGAAATACACCGCGACGATAATGAAACTGACGGCAAACGCGGCCATCATCCTCCAGCGCTGCGGATTGTCGGCTCCGCGAAGCAAAAGCAAGGCACTGATCGCCACGAGGTACAGCGGAAAAAGCACCCCGCTTTCTTTCGACAGCAATGCAGCGACGAACGAAACGGCCATCAGCACGATGTACCGCAGCTTCCCGTTCCTGATAAACAGCAGCGACGATACGGCGGCCCCAAGCACGCCCGCGGTGTACAGTAAATCAGTCCTGCCGACAATCCAGTACGCATTGATCACACCCTGCGGGAGGATAAAAAACACGAAACCCGTGAGCAGAGCGATCCGCGCACGGGTTTGAAAGAGCTTCCGGAGCAACATCCCCACCAGCACCGCATTCAGCGCATGCACCAGCAGGTTAAACAAATGATACGACCACGGCAGTCCCGGACTCAGCCAGGCATTCAACGCAAAACTCAGCGTCACCAATGGCCGGAAATACGCGCCCTCCTTGATAACACGGAAATCGCCATCAACCGGAAACGCATTGATCGTGGAGCCGCGCAGAACCTCGTAGTCATCCCCGGAAAAATGGAAAGACAAGAGAAAGGGCGCCGCGACTACGGCAAGCGCGACCAGAAGCAGGCCGGCACTCGCAAGTCGTGCGGACACACTCATTGCGGACCATCGCATACACTCTGCCGATATCCCCGCCTCACCGCTAAATTCCCTCGTATGCAAAGCCCCGTTCGACGAGAAGGCGCAAGCCCTTCGGAGCGGCGGCGATATCGAGGCGTGCGCGACGATATCCGTAGTCGCGTAAGGGCTCGGAGAAAGTCACGTCCAGCCATGGCGGTCTGGCGACAGTGGTATCGGCCATGAAGCCGGTGCGTATGTCTGTCGCCACGAGCTCAATGGTTTTGTCATCACGGCGGATATCGTATTCCTTCCGGGAGCGAACACCGTATTTTCTCAGTAATCGTACGGGCGAAACCTGCAGGAGAGTATCCTTACCGAATCGTCCGGTACGGTAAAAATGAATCGCGTATTGATCGAAAATCGTTTGATGGACGAGGAGCATGCCGGCCTTTGTCGCCATTTCCGTCTCTTCGTGCAACAGGCGAACGTACCGCACATTCGCTGTTTCCCCTCGCCACCTCGGGATAATCACCAGTGAGCCGGCGAGATGCGAAAGCAGTAAAAGACCCATCACCCACGAAGTCAGACGCGGACGGTACATCGTAAAACCTATCGAGAGAAGCAGCAGCAGAACAGCGATTTGCAATGTGTTGATGCGCGGTGCAATCTGATGCACTGCACGTGGAAGCACGGCGATAAGCAACAAAACCAGCGCGATAAGGATAGACGTGCGGTGTTCGCGGCTCAATTTCCTCAGCAACAGGAAAAGCAACAATGCTCCCAGCGCCCCGAGCAGCAATGCCACAATACGCTGTTCGTACATGAATGGATACAACATCTCCGCCACCCATGGATGCAGCGCGATCATCATGATCGCGACAGTCGAAAATAGCTTCGTTGGAAGAATGGCGAATGACAACACTTCATCGTAACGATCAAATGCGAACCAAAAACCGACGAACGCGAAGGACAACAACACTCCTGCGACGGCGACCAGCACGAGCATAGACCGGCGAACACTTGTCCTGGCACTCCGCCAATACACCACTGCCATTACAGTAAAAAGAAATGGAAGCACGACGATGCTGAACTTCACGAAGAAACCGATGAACAGTATCAGCATGCCACTGAGTGCATGGACCAACATCCCCGAAGCGAGATAGCGCAGCATTAGCAACAGGTAGAGCATGCATAGCAGCAGTGCCAGCGTCTCCGTCTGATTGGATATCCACAGGACATTGTAAAACGCATCGGCGTGAACAGAAAGCACCAAAGTCGTAAAAACTGCTATGTGCACATGTGTCTGTCCAACGAAATGTTCCATTGTCGTGAGCAGAAGTGCATAGAAAAGCAGAACCGCAAGGATGTGGAAGAGCAATCCGACGACGTAATACCCCAAGGCCATGGTACCGAAGAGTTGCAACTGCCCCAGGAAGAGAATCATGGAAACGAGTCGAAATCCCATGAAATTCAGATACTGCCCGCTCTCCCATGGCCATACAAGTCCGCTCTCGCCGAGCACCGCAAAAAGATAGAAGTCGTCCGTACGGAAATCATTCTGGATCAGAATCTGGGGAAAAAACCACAGTGCTGTGAAAAGAGCAATAACGATGCCGCCGATAATCCTCCACCGTCGCGTTGGATATGGCTCCCAGGATGCTTTAGAGAGCTGCTGCAAACTACTCCGCACGCCAGACATTTTTGTCATGCAGTACTTCCCAACGCACCTGCTCCGATCCCACGCGCAAATGCAGCACCGCGCCGCGATGCACGACTTCTTTGTATTCCTTACCGATCAAATACCGGTAATCCTCTGCAAACCATTGGAATGTATCGGTATAATCCGGCTTTCGGGTTACTATGGAATACGCGAGACTGTACTTGTTGTGTCCCGGCGCTCCTTTCATCCCGCCCCAAAAGTGATTTGAACCCCTGTACGGTGTAAGCGAAGCAATCTCTCTATCGCTTTTCCCCAGTATATCCACCGCACGAAGCATGGTCAAATATGGTACCGTTCCTCCCCAGGCCACAGCGACGGTCGCTTCCGGCTTGAGTACATCCCGCAATGCTACCGCGGCACGGGTATTCACGGTATTCATGTCCACCTGATAGGCCTTGTCAATCAACGTCGCCTCACGCAGGAAACGGGAATTCACGCTCCAGATTATCCCGAAAAGCAACAGTACAGCGACCACCCGGGACTGACTCTTCCCGAGCAAGCCGAACACCGGACTGCTCCGTAAGCCGCCGATCAGAACGTGCAAACCGCGCAACACCAGCAGGAGCTGCAACGGGATCAATGGTGCCGGCATGCGCCAGTAGTCCCAGGCGTCACCACCGATGTAGATTTGGTACGCCAGCATCGCGACAAACAGCGATACGATCATCACCGCCAGCCGATTGCGGCACAGAACGAGCGATACTCCCGCCGCAACAAGCAGTACGATACTTTCGCGCAGGAAGGGAATAATGAAGCCGATGCCATCCATAATTCTCCTGTGCATGGCCTTACTATCCGGCGTCAGGCAATTTTCCGCTCTGAGTCCCCACGAAATCCTCTTGTTGAGTCTACTTGCCAATACATTGATAGGAGTCGGAAAAGCAAACCTCCGAATAGCAACCAATGAGCAACTTCATCAACAATTGTGCTCGCAAGCGGACCAACGAAGTATGCGTCCATATAGTTTCTAAGAATCAGATACCAGGTAGTTATGAGTATTAATGCCAACATTACCATACCATATAGCCTGAAGGCAAGACGATCAAACGTCAGAAGAGTCAAAAGGTTCGGAAGCACAAAAGCTAGAAAAATCAATCTATAATCAAAATTTGCACCAAGCAGAAATGTCCCAATATATATCGATGAACCAATTATAAACAGCACATCTCGATTTTCACTTCTAGATGAGATTGCACGGCCTCTTTTAATGCACCATAATGACCCCAGCAGCATGGAACCTACTCCCGCATATGCTATTATTTTCGCCAATGTGTACATCTCGGGAAAATGCTTTCCAAACTTTATTGTAATGACCGATATACCGTACGAAAGTGAATCAGGAGCCGGGGTGTTTCTTGCAATAAGCGTCAAGTCTTCATAAATTAATGCAAAATAACAAATCGAAGCAATTAGCAGCAAGATCAAATAAACCCTGTCCCGACCGTCTTTCCAATTCATAATACCTATTGAAAATACAGGATATATTTTTAGCATCACCGTCAGCAGTATGGCTACAGCGGCGCTATTTCGTCTGTTGCGCGTATACAGGACGGCAGCCAAACAGAGGATGAAAAACACAGCAATATCTATATTTCCTCGCTCTATCGCGAGCATCCCCGCTGGAGCCAACACAAACAAAATCAAGACAGGAGACCACCAAAGCTTCATCCCACGGAAAACGAGCAGCATCCCGCCGAAATACAGGACAACCAACAAGAACCCTAATGTTTCAGTATGCGATTTATTAACGCCAAGTGGATACAACAACTGCCAGACGCGTGGATAATTTAAACGCCGGCTCCATGGATCAAAATTGTTCTCTATCATCGGATCTACTCCGATAGCTGCGGCATCTGCACCATGTGTAATGGTGCGAAGATCTGCAAACGCTGGCTTCATTATCGGTACATTCCAATATTCAAATAAATCTGGCCATCCGGTATTAATGTAGGCCACAAATAGAACAACTATTCCAAGTATGACACTGCACTCCCCACCTCGGCGTCCAAGCTTAGAACGATTCATCTAATTTATCTCACGCGAATTGCTATTGACCCTCAATCAAAAAGCCTCTTTTTAATTCTGTGCACCTGCTAGCGTACTGACCTTGATTCGATTCTATCACCTTTTCACCTCGTTCACTATACCCATAGACAAATTAGAAACACTCCTCCAACTTGCAACTATTACTTCAGAATCCCTCGAATGCAACATTCCCTGTTTGAGCAACATGATAGCTTGCATACGCTATAAATATAGTTTTACGGAGGAAAGTTTATCTGCATTTGCTTTTTAGAATTTCGATATCCTGTGCTTTTATATTAATTTATGCTATTTGATTACGGAATTTACATTGCTATTTATGCCGTAAACTTGTCACACCTACATTGAATACCCCGATATAGCACATAATAAATATCTCCCGGCTAGACAGTATGAATAACCCCACAACATCGAGTAGCACTCTGCTAACCCTTATGTTCTCATACTTCAACCCATGGCAGGCTCTTGACTCTCCCCCAATCAACGGTACTTCTCAGTCGCGTGTATGGGTTATCGTGTACGCTTTCGACACTGACTTCCGGAAAGTATCGCTCACCAAGTTCCTCCCGTATAAAAATTGCGTTGAATCTGAAGCGATGGGTACCAATCAGCCGGTATCCCTTTCTGCCCAGAAGACGCTTAACTGCTAGAAGCGAAGCACCCATGAAGTCCGGATCGGGCCCCAGCATCCGCCGGAATTCCGGATCGTACGGTACCGCGGGCGACAGTGCACTCAGGATGACATTATGCGTTTCACAAATGATAACCCTTGGTTCAACGACACTGATCGCCTCTGCAAGTAGTAGTCTATTCCGTCGTCTTCCACGCTGTGAAGGTCAATTGGCCCAACGAATCCCTCCCGGGCGATGGTCTCGTTGATGTTCTCACGGGTAAGCCATGCATGCCTGAAGATCGGTGGATGACGCCACGAGTCCCGCTCTTCTGCGAAATATGCCCACCCACTTTCATCGAGCTCCTGAAATCCATCGAACAAGAGACCTCCCAGCCGTGATCAATGATAAGATTCGCGGCCATACACTCCCGGCTATCTCCCGCGCACAGTTCAACGACCCGCTTGTTTGTGCTACCGACCAATGAAAAGATGTACAGGAGCAAGCCATCCTCTTTATATTCCGAACACACCTTAAAGCCAACTTCAGCAAGCTTTGGCCTCACCTCCGGTGGAAGTATGTACTAGATCAAGCGATAATGTTTCGCCAGCAGAGTCCGATCCACCTGCGGGTTCTGGGAGAACGCAGGCGTGCTCACGAGGAATTTCCGCAATCGTGCTTTCGCCGTTTCGATCATCGCTACATCCCGTATACTACCGGTAAGATTATTGCACACACCAAATAATGCTGAGCTTTCATCCGAGTAACTTTCCCTTCAAATTCTCTGCACTGTAGGCGCCATCCCTCCCCACCCGCACCCATCCAGGCAGGGGCTCGTGCCAGAAGCGGGGACAAAGGATGATGCCATCCGAGAGCAAGGCAGCGCTGTAGCTGTATGCGCTGCGCGAAACGATGAGGACGTCGGCGGCGCGCAGCGCTTCCCAATCCCCGATCTGATCTCCGTCGAGATGGAGTGTTACTTCCAGTTCACGCAATCCCGCAAAGTCCTCCTCCCGGCCTTCGGAGTACACATGCAAGGTCGCGTGCAGTCCGTAATCACTCAACACCTGCGCCACGCCGCCCAATGTACTCGCGAGATATGCATCGCTGGTGTAGCGCAATGTTTCGCTGGCAGGTACATCGCCGCGGCGCGCATGAGCCGCTACGACGATCGGCCGACCATCCCGCGGAGCTGGCGGAGCCCAGCGGTTCCGTTTTATTCCATCCAGCGCCGGTCCCCACACGGACGGATAGCGATCGGTGAAGGCATGGCAGTTGTCCACCACATTCAGTGTGCCGGACCGATACCTGATTCCTGCCGCACCGTGCGCGACCATCCGTTTTGCAGGCTGTATACTTTCAGCGGAGGGATAGCCCTCACCCAGTTGCAGATGCCGCTCCCAGCGCCGACCGCATTCCTCATCCGTCATACCCGCTGGTGCATGGGACATGCGCTGAAAAGGTGTATGCACATACTGCACACCAGTGAAATCCGCGAAGCAGATATTCGACATAGTTGCAAGTATCTGCGAACCGGGACCATCCCAGCGTGTTCGCGACGTAAGATATACCGCACTCAAATCGCGTGTCCGCATTCGCCAGGGCCTGCGCATCCATGGCCACAGCACACGGTGCCACCGCAGCCAGTGCATGAGCGCGTGCTCCCTGACTTTCGGATAGCGCAGTATAACACACGACAATCCCACGACGCTCATCATTCCACGCAGAAGCGCTTTGAGCCATCGCAATTTCGGATTGCGCGGTTGATACGGATTTTCCACGTTCACACCATGATTTTCAGACAGCTTTACACTATTCTAAAATCTGCATTTTCTGTCTGTACCCCATGGCAAGCACGATCATCAGTGGCAGCACTGGTATGGAAAACCTCCCAATAGCATACAATGGTATGTGCACGAAAAGATAATACACGGTAATCACACCGCAGAGTATCGAGAGGAATGCGGATAGATGTCCGGCCCATACTCCCCTTGCACTGAAGAATACCAGGATCAGAGCCGGAACACCAAGTACTATACTATTTAGCAGTGTAGAACCAAGTGTAAAAAACAATATTGGATTTATTAGTATTTTAACGAGTATTATCGGTTCTTCGCAGAGCTGACGGAGACCGATGTCCAATAATCGCGCATCCTCCTCATACTCCTGCGTTGCAGTTCGGGGCTCACTGTCACTACCGCTCTTCCTGACAGCTGCATATCCATAGTCCCACAAAACAGATCCCGTGAATGGTGCTTCTGGAAATTTTTTCACGGTCTCGTTACCGATGAGCATGTTAAATCCTGCATTCGTATGCACGGGCAACAAACTCTGTGCGAGTGCACTGCTGCGAACGCTCCATGGCAGAACGACACCATACGGGAGAAGAAGTAACACGAGTGCAAGGCGCGGCTGTCTCGCAACTCTCCATACGACAGAAGCCAGGATGATGGGAAGGAGCAGAAACGTTTGCTTCACTAGAATTCCGAGACCCAATAGTACTGCAGCTGCGATGGTCGACCACATCGGGTTATACTCACTCCTCCGTACGAGAAGTGCGACCACTGCCAGCAAAAAAAACAGAAGCACATTTTCCAGATGGAAACGGGGAACGAAAACATGTAAAACCGGGACAGAGAGAAAGACCAGCAATGCTGTGTTTGCAGCTCGCAATCCTTTTTCATTGAACACCAGAGAGAACAGTAACGCTGCCGAGCCCGCGTTCAACAGTATCTGTACTATCACGGTCCACTCGTACGAGACCTGCCCAAATGGCAAATTTATCAAAGCAAGAAATCCCGGGTATCCCGGACCCCGGAATACTGTGCTGTGCGCTTCGCAACCGAACGCGAATTTACCGCATGACAGTAATGTGTCCGCAAGCTTCGCATATCCTTCGCCGTCCACTGCCCCCATGAGATGTCGCACTCGCGGATATATAAGAAAACTCACTACCGCATCAAATGCTGCAGTGAGTAAAAATGCTTCATTCCCGTTTCGGAGCTTTAGTATTCGCATCTGCAAATCAAAACGATTTTCACATACGCGCTATTCGTCATAACGGTGACATCTTTCCTCGAAAAGCCTTGCTCATCGAAACACGTCGCACATGTTTCGTCTGCTACGGCCACGGTTTGAAGTACGGATTCGCCGCTATCTGATGTCGCGATTCTACCAACGTAACTCAGTACCGCACCGAGAGCCCCATTATTCCACCTTTCGGTTCACGGCACCTGCTCCGTTACCCTCTTCGCATACCAATCGTATGTTCTTCGTATCCCCTCCACAAGCGATATCTCCGGTCGCCACCCTAGTTCACGAATTTTCGTAATATCGAGCAACTTCCTCGGTGTACCGTCCGGATAATCCGTGTTGAAGCGCAGCTCGCCTTCAAAGCCCACGATGCGTCGCACCATCTCCGCGAGTTCCCGGATGGTGAGATCCTCGCCAGTACCGACGTTGACGTGCTGCTCACCGTCGTAGTTCTGCATGAGGAAAACAAGAGCTGACGCGCAATCATCGACATTCAGAAATTCGCGACGGGGAGAACCTGTGCCCCAAATCTCTACGTGATCCTCGCTTATCCCGGACCTCACCTCCCACCCTTTTCCTGGCAGGAGAGGGACCTGGGGAGAGGTTCGCAGGAGTTTGGCGAGATGGAATTTCTGTATCAACGCCGGCAGGACGTGGCTGTTCTTCAGATTGAAGGTGTCGTTGTAGCCGTAGAGATTCGTCGGCATCGCGGAGATGAAATTGTCGCCGTACTGCCGTTTATAGGATTCACACATTTTCAGACCGGCAATTTTTGCGATGGCGTACGGCTCGTTTGTCGGTTCCAGCTCGCCGGTGAGAAGATATTCCTCTTTGATGGGCTGCGGCGCGAGTTTCGGGTAAATGCAGGACGAACCGAGGAAAAGCAGCTTCTTTACGCCATACATATGTGCGGCGTGTATCACATTATTCTGTATCGCCAGGTTCTGAAAAATGAATTCCCCGCGATACACATTGTTGGCATATATACCGCCAACCCGCGCTGCCGCGAGGAACACATACTCCGGCCGCTCCGCTTTAAAAAACTGCTCGACATCCGCCTGGCGGGTGAGGTCGAGTTCGCTGAGTGCTTTACCAATGAGATTTGTGTAGCCGGCGTTCTGTAAATTTCGCCAGATAGCGGAGCCCACCATGCCTGTGTGGCCGGCGATGTAAATTTTCGATGCAGTGTTCATGGTCAGGATGATATTATTGAGTACTAGTCAAATGCAGAGCGCGAAGGGCGAAGGGCGTAGCGCAGGCTTCTCGAAAATGCGGAGCGCGTAGGGCGGAGCGCAGGCTTCTCAAATGTTCAAAGCGATGCAGTAAACGAGACGCGGGCGCTACGCTCTCCGCGCTACGCTCTCCGCAACGCGGGCGCCAGACGTCTTTACGGCAGTGGTTTGGACTTGATCAGCGAAGCAGAGAATCTGTTTATCTTCCTGGCGTTGTGATCAAGTGCCTCTAATAGTGCGGTCTTCGCTGCCTCTGTTATAAGTGAACGACGAGAGCAAATAATTACCATATTTGCCGTCTCAAACACGGAGCGATGAGCGATATTCAGGAAATTCTGGAAATCTCGAATCGAAGTGCTACCAGACCCCTCGGCTATATTGTTAGAAACTGATAATACCGATGACCGAAGCTGCTCAGCGAAGCGGAAGTATTTCCTGTCGGTTAAATCGTCTGCCAGATCAAAGATTGTATCAAGGATATCAACGCTTTCAGTCCAGATTTCAAGCTTCTCAAAACGAAACATAGGCGTACCTCGAATGTTGATGGATGAACGGTGACGGAGAGCAGAGCGCAATGCTAATGCTTCTCGAATGTTTTAAGCCGAATATTAAGCGAAATCCTGACGCTACGCGCTACGCGCTATGCGCTACGCATCCCGGCTCTACGCCCACTAATACCCTCTCCGCCGCACCTTCTCCAAATCCGCGGCCGTCATGATCTTGACAAGTTCCTCGAACTTCACTTTTGGCTCCCAGCCGAGCAGACGCTTCGCCTTGGAGGGATCGCCGATAAGAAGATCCACTTCGGTGGGACGATAGTAATGCGGACTCACTTCCACGCGCACCGCACCGGTGGCGGTGTCTATGCCCTTTTCTTTTTCAGCTTCGCCTTGCCACGCGAGCTCAATCCCAAGTTCGCGGAAGGTGATTTCGGTGAATTCGCGGACGGTATGCGTCTCACCTGTGGCGACAACGAAATCGTCGGGGGTGTCCTGCTGCAGCATGCGCCACATGGCGTCCACGAATTCAGGCGCGTAACCCCAGTCGCGCTTGGCGTCCATGTTACCGAGAACCAGCTTGTCCTGAAGTCCTTCTCTGATCCGCGCTGCAGCCCGCGTGATTTTCCTCGTCACGAAGGTTTCACCACGACGGGGAGATTCATGATTGAAGAGAATACCATTGCAGGCGAAAATATCATACGCCTCGCGGTAGTTCACCACTATCCAATACCCGTAGATCTTCGCCACGGCGTATGGAGAGCGGGGATAAAAGGGTGTGCTTTCCGACTGCGGAATTTCCTGCACCTTGCCGTACAGCTCGCTGGTTGACGCCTGATAAAAACGCACTTTCGCGCCGCTTTCCTTGATGGCGTCGAGAAAACGCAGCGTCCCCACCGCATCCACTTCGGCGGTATATTCCGGCACCTCGAATGATACCTTCACATGCGATTGCGCAGCGAGATTGTACACTTCGTCCGGCGCGATTTTCTCGAGCAGGCGATTCAGATTACTCGAATCCGTGAGATCCCCGTAATGCAGGAACAACTGTTTGTTGTATACATCCGGATTGTTGTACAGGTGATCTATCCTTCCGGTGTTGAACGACGAGCTCCGGCGAATGAGGCCGTGAACGGTATACCCTTTCTCAAGCAGCAGCTCCGCGAGATACGAGCCGTCCTGTCCGGTAATGCCGGTGATGAGTGCGGTTTTCATAGGTGACTGGTACGAGTTATTGGTAATGTTTATGATTATCGAAAAAAAGAAGTTTGTGCGTTATCCTGGCTCCGTACTTTATTTCCGGACTTACCCCCCCGGGCTCCCTCTTTCATCTGCCGGAGGCGGAAAATAGGAGAAGGCGGGAGGAGAAATTCAATACACAACCTTCGCTCCTCCCTCCTCATATTACCCCTGTCTGTCGAGAGAAGGGAGAAAACGGTGAAATTGCTTTCTGACTTTCACCCTCGAATAACCGCACGATATTGAAGCGTTGTACGCATCACACCTGGGAGCTTGTATGCGTCTGAGCAAATCACCCGGATTAAGACAGGTTGCCTGATGCAATACAGAGCGCTGCGTCTAGTGCAGATGTGCGCAGAGGAGAGATTGTGGTTTGTCTTGTGAAATCGAAGAGTTGCGGTGCGCGTTGTGAATAACGCACAAACTCCCAAAGAGCTTCTATTCTGTGATATCTGTGCCCCCCACCAGAGAGTGCTCGAATTCGGGAATGATTTTGTGTATGTGCCGCAGGATTTGCGCAGGCTCTGTCAGCGTGAGCAGCTCGGAGCGTACCCACTGCTCGAAAGCATCGCAGGAGGCGAGAATACGTGCGGAACCGTTATGACGTGCGCTCTCGTCGAAAGTGGGATCGAGGATAGTAAAAATCTTCTCATGCTCGGAGCGACGATAGACTTCGCCGGGGCGAAACAGCGCTTCCGAAAGTTTTTCGCCGGAACGCAATCCGCTGAACTCGATGGATATGTCCCGATAGGGTTCCTTGCCTGTAAGACGTATCAAATCCTCCGCAAGATCCACGATGCGCACAGGTTCACCCATATCCAGAACGTAGATTTCACCATTCCCTTCCAATGTGGAAGCCTGCAATACGAGCTGTACTGCTTCCGGTATGGTCATGAAATAGCGCTTCATGTCGGGATGGGTGACAGTGACGGGCCCCCCGGCATCGATTTGCTGCTGAAAGATCGGGACCACACTGCCGCGGCTGCCAAGGACATTGCCGAAACGCACTGCAGAGTATTTTGCGTTGTACTCACGCGCGCATAGCTGTACGGCGATCTCCGCCAGACGTTTCGTCACTCCCATGATGCTGCGCGGCTGCACGGCCTTATCCGTGGAGATAAGAATAAAGCGCTCGACCCCCGCCAGAAGCGCGCTGCGCAACATCGTAATTGTGCCACCAACATTATTGCTTACCGCATCAATCGCGTTCACCTCCATGAGGGGCACATGTTTGTGTGCTGCCGCATGATACACGACCTGTGGCCGGTTTTCCATAAAAATATCGCGAATACGATCCACATCACGGATATCCGCGACAATCGTGCGATATTGCAGCCTCGGATACCTGCTTGCCAATTCACGGGAGATTTCGTGAATGCTGTTCTCCCCGTGACCCAACAGAAGAAGTTCGGAGGGCGAACATTGCGCTACAAGACGGCATATTTCACCGCCGATGGAGCCACCCGCACCGGTTACCATCACGCGCATTCCGGAGAGCATACCCCGCACATTACTCATATCCGTCTTTACAGGATCACGACGCAGCAAATCGTCAATGCGGACACTGCGGAGATGACTCAACTCCACCGTCTCACCCACGATTTCACTCACGCTCGGGAGGATACGAGTACTTACCTTAAGGGGTTCAATGATTTTCAGCACCGATTGAATCACACGGCCGGAGACGGACGGCATCGCGATCAGTATCTGCGCGATGTTGTACTCACGGCAAATCTCAGGAATGGCATCACGGGATCCGAGCACGGGAAGCCTATGAATCACGCCCCCAAGCTTGCGGTGGTCATCATCTACAAAAGCCACCGGCACAAGTTGTCCGTCAGTATGCCGCAGCATTTCGCGCGCAATCATGGTGCCGGAGTTTCCGGCACCAACAATGAGCACACGCCGGCTTGTATCGTGATTGCGCACCCTTCGACGCTGTTCCGTGACGTAGAGGCGGCTCATCACGCGAATACCTCCATGCAGCAGCAGTGAGAGCATCAAATCGATCAGCGGAACAGAACGGGGAATACGCTGGGGAATCGCGGGAAACAGCGGCAACACCACCAGATAGATCACACTGAATACAAAACCCGCGCTCAGTACAGAAATCAATATGACGCCCACTTCCTCTATGCTCGCGTAGCGCCACAGGTGCTTGTACATACCAAAGCGGTAGTAGACGATCAGCTTCACGACGGAGGCGAATCCTGTGTACACCAACAGCGAATGACCGTAGACGAAAAGCAGATTGGGTGTATCCAGCCGCAACGACAGCGCCAGTGACGGCACAATCATCATGGCAACAAGGTCGAACAACAGATAATGTCTGTTGCGTATCCCGAGAAATAAGCGGAGGAGCCGTTTCAAGGTGCAGCCTGATGGATGACCGTCAAATATATCATTTTTTTCGGTGTTAGCAAAATGGAATCAGGGGGATGAATCGGGAATCGTTAATCGGGAGTCGGGAATCAGAAATCGGTCTACATGAAGGTGCTGCGCTCGAATGAGCCAACTTCGGGCCGCCAGGCAGGCCGGGTATATTCGTGGGTGACATCAGGTCTCAGTGGTTTTGGTCGCTGAGCACAGTCGAAGGAGTACTCCTGTATGGGAGTATGGCTGAGACATCGGAGCGGGTCCGCGATAACCGGTGTGCCGGGCCCTGAGAGGAGGTAGGGCTACGCACAATCACCGCCGGTGGGACCGGTTTTCCCTGCGTGCACCGGTCCACAGCCTCGCAAGGTCCCCACGGTGTGTTCGTTCGCTGACTCGCTCAGTGTGGATGGTGGAGCAGAGCAATCCTCACCAAAGCCCGTAGGCGGCTCGGAGAGAAATGGTGAGGCCTTCGGGCTCGACAGAGGTTTTGTACCCTTCGCCAGGCTGTATGGCGACGTGGCGGACTGTCGCGACGGCGTACAGATCGTGCAGCGGCATCCAACGTATACGCAGCTCGAGATTGCGCTGCGAGTATTCATGACCATAGAGAAAGGCCGGTTGGGTTCGGGGCCCGGCGGGGAGGAACATGTCGCTTTGTCCATAGCGCGCGAAGCTGACGGCACCCGTCACATCAACGGCGCGCAGAGGATGGACGGTATGCGAGAGGAAGAGAATATCGGCGTTTGCGCCGATCCAGTGTCCGAGTACGACATTGTGCGAACTGTAGCGCTGTACCGGCTTGGGATTGGTGTACACATACGGATACACACGGGAAAATTCCACGCGCGTCTCGCTGGCCAGAGGCAGCCAATGGGTATATGCGTCGGTCAGAAGCCCCCCCACGGTGTACGCTACATGATAATCGAAGCCGGTCTTGTCCGAGGCCATAATCTTGCTGTAATCCAGCTCATCGATGTAGCCGGTACCGTACACTATGACGGAGGGCAAGGCCCTCCAACGAAGGTCCGCGAAGAGCTGCGCATTCCCCGTTGTCGCGCGTGTCCAGCGATCGGCGGCGCGAAAGGGTAACACGGGCAGCAGGAAGAGCGGATTCACTGAACCGCCGTTGTACACGATGGACTCACCCAGCGCCACCTGCAGAGAAGGCATGACCCGGGCAGTAATGGCGTGCGCAGCGAAGAACTTATTTTCAAAGTACTGCAATCCCTCCACCGCACCCGGACCGGTAAAGTTGATATACGCCTCCAGTGTATCCGAAAATAACCAGCCGTGCATATAATCCAGACGCAGCCAGTCGGTGATGAGCACGTGCAGGTTCATCGCGGGAAAGGACGGCGCCTTGTCCGAGAGAATGACCGCTCCCGTTCTCCCGCTTCCCCACCAAAGATCGGCTTTTTGCAACCCCAATCGCAGCCAGGGGAGGGAAAAAGTGAATTGCCCCTCCGCCACCTCCCAGTCGTATCGGTCCACATCCTTCGACGGACCCTTCACTATGCCTTGCTCCGGCACGCGCCGCGCTCCGGCGTCATAGGGTATACCCCTGCGCCCATTGTCATACCAGCGCAGCGACGCCCCGAGATACTCCGACGCATAGCCCATGGCACGAATGCCGAACGCGCGCGTAAATACATTCTCCGCATCCTGCCGCAGAGCATAGCCCGCGCCGAAGACGATGTCGGCCGAGAGGAAACCGTGCGCGGGTCGCTCTCCGCGGAGGCGCAAAACATTCAAACGCTCATCGGACGGCTCCTCCGTACCGCTGCCGGAACGCGCCAGTCGTAAAAGTTCCTCGGCATACTCGGCGCGGTACCAAGAGAGCTCCATACGGTCATATTCCGTCAGCATCGCAGCGGAACGAGAGAGGGAATCCAGCAGAGCCGCTATTTCCATTCTCGGCAGGGCCCGGACAAATTGCGGCAACGCGTACCCGTATCGCGCTTCGATGCGGTCCAGGTAATCGTAGACCGGTGATCGCAGGGGTTCGTAGACGGTTTGGGCGTGGGCGGAGGAGAGGAGAGAGAAGAGTGAAAGAAGTAAAACACAGTGCAGGACCCCAGGCCTCACTCACCCCGGCCCCCCTCTCCGCTTCCGGCATCTGATCTTTACGCCGCTGCGGAGAGGGGGAGGGGGAGGGGGAGGGAATTGACCGTAGAATTTTCCGACTTTCCGTGCATCAGCAGAATTTCTAATTTTTTTAATATGTTTTTGGGAGAAAACATGCCAACAAAATTTCTCGCTCAAGTCGCACTACAACGTTGCAGGGAATTGCGACAACGTCAGACAAAGGCCGAATTCTTTCTGTGGGATTTGCTCAGGAACAGGAAGTGCGGTGGATTCAAATTCTATCGTCAGCGTGCAGTATTCTATGAAGTGCCCGGAAAGAAATCGTTCTTTATTGCGGATTTCTATTCGCGCGAGCTGCTGCTCATCATCGAGTTGGATGGCCCTATTCATGAAAGCAGGAAGGAGTATGATACCGGCAGAGATGACGTATTACGTATGTACGGTTTGCGCGTGCTGAGATTTCAGAATGAGTTGGTGCTGGCTCATCCGGAGATGGTGTTGGAGGCGATTTTGGCCTCACCCCCGGCCTCTCCCCCGGCCTCTCCCCCGGCCTCTCCCCGGCCCCCTCTCCGCAAGCGGAGAGCGGGGGAGGAAATCACAATAGTGTTTTAAGTACCACCATCATATTTGAGCGGACGGTAGCGCTTTGACAATATGCGAGATCGATTCGGAGCTTCTCGGGAAGTATCTGCTCGATATATAATTTCTCGTGATTATCACCTGTCAGCAATGAATTTTCATTGCGGAAGGCGATCGATGCGGGGCTCGTCATACCGGGACGGTATTTCAGGATATCCCGCAGGTGTTCAGGATAGTGTTCGACAAAACGCGGATCCTCGGGGCGGGGACCAACGAGACTCATCTGGCCCTTGAGCACATTGATGAGCTGCGGCAATTCGTCCAGCTTGCTCCGGCGCAAGAAACGTCCCACCGGGGTGATGCGCGTATCGCCGGCGCTGGTGATGCCGGAACCGATACGGTCGGCATCCGTGCGCATGCTGCGGAATTTGTACAATGCGAATGGTACGCCATTCCTGCCCGTGCGCGTGGCCCTGTAGAGAACCGACCCGGGCGAGGTGAGCTTGATCCATACGGCGATAACGATAAATACCGGCGCAAGCAGTATCAGGCCCAGCGAAGATGCGAGAATGTCTATCAGGCGCTGCATGCGGTGTACAATCAGGAGAGTATTCTACAACCGCGCGCGACGCAGCATTTCTACAACCGATTCGGCGACATAAGCCATTTCTTCGTCTGTCAAACCCGGGTAAATCGGCAAGGACAGCAGCCGCGGCCAGAGTGACGCCGCGACGGGGAAGTCCTCCGGTTTGTAACCATAGCTCTCTACATAGTACGGATGCATGTGCAGGGGACGCCAATGCACGGAGCACAGCACGCCGCGCTGTTTCATTTCTTCGATGAACTGCGCACGATCGATGCGCAGAAGGTCGAGGCGCAGTTTGATGACGTAGAGGTGATGCGCGTGCAGAAGCGCGGAATTCTGCGGCAGCGTTTCCACTTCCTCCACATCGGCGAAGGCGTCGTCGTAGAAGGACGCGATGCGAGCGCGTTCAAGACGGAATTGCTCCGCCTTCGCCAGTTGCGAGAGTCCCAGCGCCGCCGCCACGTCCGTCATATTGTATTTGAAACCTGGAGCGACGATGTGATAATCCCAACTTCCGTCGGCGGTAAAGCGTTTCCAGGCATCGCGATTCATGCCATGCAGCGACATCAGCCGCATGCGCGCGGCCAACTCCGCATCCGCCGTTACCGCCATGCCACCCTCCCCTGTGGTGATGGTCTTGTTGGCGTAGAAGCTGAAGCAGGACACTTTTGATGTATTGTTTCCGACGTAATGTATGGGATTGCTGAGAGGCGAAGAGCGGTGAGCGGGAGGCGTAGCGCGCAGCACGGAGCGCGTAGCGTTCTCAGATTCTGCTGTTTCGCCGGTATCCGCATGGTCTGTACGGGAAGTTGGCGCTACGCGCTCTGCGCTTTGCGCTACGCTCCCTCTCCACCCGGCCGGGAATGCGTGCGCGGCATCTTCGATGACCTCCGCCCCAACTTCGCTGGCGACAGCGGTAATCCCCTCGAGATCGCACGGCCGTCCGCCGTAGTGGACGGGGATGATTGCGGAGAAACGGCCCTCACCCCGGCCCCTCTGCCCTCACCCCCGGCCCCTCTCCCGGTAGGGAGAGGGGAGGAGGAGGGGTCTTGGGATATAGCTGCGCGGATGGTCGTAGGGGTGATGCACAGGGTGTCGGGATCGACGTCGCAGAGGATGGGGATGGCATCGAAGTAGCGGACGACTTCGGCGGTGGCGGCGAAGGTCATGGTGGGGACAAGGACTCGGTCGCCGCGTTTGAGGCCGATGGCTTCAAGCGCGAGATGCAAGGCCGCTGTGCAGGAGTTGAGGGCCACGGCATGGAGCTCGGGGTTTCCGAGCGCGTTGACGAAGTCCTGCTCGAATTGCTTTACCTTGGGTCCCGTGGTAAGCCAGCCGGATTGGAGGCATTCCTCAATGCCAGCGAGGGCGTCGGGATCGGGGAGGAAACGGAAAAAGGGGATGTGCATGGTGTCAGTGTCGGAAAGTACGTCGGATGTTTCGCGCTATGGGATAGAGTCTCTCTGCGAGTTCGCGTCTCTGCGGCGCTTTTACCGACTTGTCTTGAAATGTTGAGCACGAAGATGCAATGGCGCTCTGGATGTTCTTTGATCTGTTTATCTCGAAATGCTGTCGTGTTAACCTGATTACCGTACGCACCTCGTACCGTTATGCGTGCGGAGACACTGATTCAGAGAGGACGGATGCTGCAGAGGTGGTGGGATTTCAAAAAAGGTATGCGCGCGAGCACGGGATAGAGCGCGTTGGTCAGGCGACCCAGCGAGCGCGCGAGGGGAGGTAAAAGCGTGAGGGTTTTGCACTCCAGGCGGGTTCCGGGAAACAGGGCGCGGATTTCCTGCAGGTTCAGGGCCCGGACAAAGGGATTACGCGGATTGTTGTAGCGGAAATCGTACACAATGATGCTCCCCTGCGGTCGCAATACGCGCAAAGCCTCGCGAGCTATGGCCGATCGCGTTTTATACACGAGTATGGATGAGAGCACGGTGAAGAGCAACACGGTATGTACGCTCCCGTCGCCTAAGGGCAGACGTGAGCCCTCTGCCAGTGCATAGTGCATGGCCGGATAGCGCTCATGCGCCTGGTGAATGCGAACAGCATCGATATCCACACCGTATAATATCTCTTGCGGCAAACCCATCGTATGCAAGGTAGCGAGCACATTTCCGGCACCGCAGCCGATATCGAGAACAGGCGCGGGTGAGGCCCCCTGCGTTGCGGCGAGCAATTCTCGCAACGCGCCGTCGCGCTCCATGCCCATAGCGCGGTTACCCGCATTCGCGGAGGACCAGGAGCGCTGCTTGCGCGCGTCGAGACGATACGCGTCGTAGACCTCGCGTAGGCGTTGGAGCTCAGCCGCATTCATACGTCGCACTCCATTATAACAGCATTTCTCGTGACGAAGGCAAGTTGCCCCGAAAGATGTTTCTCCACGTTTCCGATATGCCGCGCAGCGCGTAAACTCACGAAGCCCTCACCTGCTCAGCCCGGTGAAAAGGCGTCCCGGCTGTGTGATGCCGAGCAACGCGTGCAGCAAGGCCATGAGGAAACCCAGGCCATAGGAAATGTGATAGCAGGCGAAGGTCGCGGGAAGGGCTGGAAGCAGGTCCATGCCATGTTCTCTCGCGGCTTTGAAGGAAAAGAAGAGATTCGCCGCGGTATACAGCGACACGGCACCGCCGTAGACCCACAGCAGCGGCGACCAGAGAGCGGCGAGGAGCGGACCTCCGAACAGACCCAGGACAAACAGCACTGGAACAAGATGGCGGGGAGACGCGGGCAGCTTGTGCTTGCGTATGACGCGTACTTTCCAATATCCGTATTGCAAATACTGCCGGAATAAATCACGCAGCCGTGATCGCGGATAGTACCAGGATACTATTTCCGGTGACTGATAAATGGTGCCACCCGCGCGAATGATACGCAGGTTCAACTCGTCGTCCTGATTTCGGACCAGTTCCTCATCGAAGCCACCCAGGTCCTGCAAGGTCTGTCTGCGCCAACAGCCGTAGGTCACGGTGTCAACATAGCCCTCGTAGTCCACATCGTGGAAGCGCGCGCCTCCCACCGAGAAGGGCGAGTGATATGCGGCCGCAATGGCACGTTGGACATAGCCCGTCGCCTTTGTGCGTGCGGGGCCGCCTACGTTCCAGGCACCGGTGTGTTCCAATGCCCCAACGCAGCGCGTGATGTAATGCACATCGTATTCGGTATGCGCATCCCAGCGGACGATGATATCACCGGTCGCCGAGGTGAGGCCAACATTCAATGCATGCGAAACGAAGGTCGCAGGATTCTCCAAAACGCGGAGCGTCCTCCCGGTTCCGAATGAAAGCGACTGATTATGTAACTCTATGGTTGTCTCAAGCGAAATCCTGCTGCCATCAGTGGATGCCCCGTCAATAAGAAGAAATTCAATACTGCCAGACGTATAAACCTGTGCGTTTATCGCTGTGAGAATGCGATCAAGAAAGTGCGCCTCGTTGCGCAGCGGGAGCAGGACAGAAACGTCGGGCATGTCTTGTTGGAAGAAACCGCGGCCTGTTCAGCGGAAAATATTATACTTGACAATACACCAAAGCGCCCGCACACCGTCTCTCCAGCCGATCTTCTTCCCTTCTTCGTAAGTCCTTCCGTAATAGCTGATTCCGACTTCGTAAATTCGGCAGCGCTGTTTCGCAATTTTGGCGGTGATTTCCGGTTCGAAGCCGAAACGGTTCTCTTCTATGCGAATCTTGTCAATGATTTCCTTGCGAAACACCTTGTAGCAGGTTTCCATGTCGGAGAGGTTTAAATCTGTAAAGACATTCGACAACGTGGTCAGAAAGCGATTCCCGAGATAATGCCAAAAATACAGGACACGATGTTCCCCTACGGGCAGAAAACGTGAACCATACACCACATCCGCCTTCCCTTCCAGAATCGGTTTGAGCAAGCGAGGATACTCCGACGGACTGTACTCGAGGTCGGCATCCTGTATCAACACAATGTCGCCCCGTGCGTGAGAAAATCCCGTTCTGAGAGCCGCACCCTTTCCTTGATTCTTGTCATGAGAAAACACTCTTGTCTCCTCATCCGCAAGCGATGCCAAAATCGGACCGGTATCATCCGTCGAACAATCGTCAACAAGGATCAGCTCGCGCAGGCAACGCGAGGGGAGTGCGGCATGTCGTACCGTCTCCACCAGCTCGCGAACGGTTGCTTGCTCATTGTAACAGGGGATGACGATAGTCACCAAAGTGCGCAACGGTACTTGCTCTGTACTCACTTACAACTCATGATTTATTGCCCTGGTATGTATGGTGCGACCGCCTCAAGCGGTTGCTCGTCCTTAGAATAGATTGCCGGAAGGAACACGAAGAGAAGAGTGATTGCCGGCACCATGTATCGCACTATTGACAGCACGAGAAAGGTCATGCCCCAGAAGTAGACAAATATGAGGGGAATTATGAACAGCGACTCCGAAATACATTGAATACCAGAGCTTCGGAAATGACGGTAAACACCCCACACAAGGGGAAGCAGAAACACGAGCTGTATCAGAATCATCAGCGTTTCGTTTCTGCCGCTATCCGTTCCGTACAAACTTCGTACTATTTTCATTCCGGCAAGCTGCAGCGTTTCCATTGGATACTCGACCGCCAGCCGCAGCACAGTGGAGGTGATTTCAGGTACAGACTGCATTGTCGCTTGCTCAGCCGCATAGCGGAGCATCAATGATCTTACGCCCTCTGGTACATGCACTGCTTCCCTGTACGAAAGCTTCTCTACGCCAAAGGTCAGGCCATCCCGTATGCTCGCTACGGCGTTTCCTCCAGGCAACAGACGTGGCTGACCATAGGAGGACGTCCAGGCCAGATTGGGGAGAAGGCACAGGACAACGAACAGAAGCAACACCGACGCAGCTTTGATCCTTGCGGGGAATGCCCATTTACGCAGGACAAGCAAATGCAGTACAAACACGAAGGGGAGTGCTACCGCTATGGGCCGCAACAACATGCTCACACTGAGCAGGAGTGACGCAGCGAACAGATATGCCCATCTGACGGAAGCGTCCTCCACAGCCCGTACATACGACAACACCGCCAACACGAGTGCGAGGACAAACGGCGTTTCACTCAATGGCTGCAGCAGTAAGCTGGCCGTCAACGGATACGCAAGCCAGAGCAGGGCTGCGAGCAATGCTGAAATTTTTCCGAACAACCCGATTGCAAGCTGGAAAAGCACCACAGCGGAAAATCCGAGCATCAAGGCGAGGATGCAGGAGAACAGTTGATCGAAGGGAAGACCAAAAGAATCCGACAACCCTATCGTCGCGGCGATGATGAAGGGAAAACCCGGGGCCATCGACGAGAACTCACCATCGAGCATAAAGCCCTTCCCCTGTGCCAGACTCTGACCCAATGGGAGAGAATACCCCACATAATCCGAAGATTCACCGCCCCAGCGAGCGGAAATTCCTGTAACGTCAAAAGCGATGACCGTTACAAGCGGCACAAGCAACAGTACACAGACAATCGCCCAGACTGGTAACCGTCTCAACCACATCACCGGTACAAAGTCTGAAAGATATTCATGTGAACATCCGGCTGCGTTACGCAGAGAATAATGTCCTTCCCTGCCAGGGAGAGCCGATACACATGCCCTACCGCGGGCCACAGTGATCCCGGATACGCGAGACTGCCGGTCACCACCGGCCTCTTGCTCCAGGTGTACCAGCGCTCTGAATTCTGCAGACCACGACTGAAGCGATCAGCAAAGGAATTACCCGACATCGCTCCGAGGCGGAGTTCCCGTTCTTCCCCATCGACAGAGACAAACCCTATTACTGTGCCCGGCGGCAAATCCTGCCCGCAACGCAGCATGAAGAAGATTTCCCGTGACGATGCACCCGTGTCAAGACGCAAGCTATCCCCGATACGCAGCGGGGTGAAACCCGGCAAGGTCAGGCCTTTGTGATGAATCGGGAAGACGAGATCGCGATACATGATTTCCGGTGGCCGGGGAATAAATCCCGGATTCTCACCGGTAATGCGTTTCTCGTATCGGTATGCATACGTCGGGTACACGCCGCTGCTCCAGACACTGCGATACCCATGTTGTCGCAACACTTCCAGGCCGGCGGACAGAGCATGCAGCTTGCCCGTGCTGGCAACGCCACTGTTCCAGTTCTGCTCCATGGAAAGTGCCTGATAGGATTTCCAGTCATTCAGCACAAGGAACAGCTCACCGGGCAAGTTCAGGTCCGCCCCCCCGTAAGCAAACTCATCCAGTGACAGAATGCGGGCACTCTCCCCGTCTTCTCCCAAGTAAAAGCGAAACGTCTTGTCCGCGCGACCATCCAGGACGATCACGCCGCCATGTGCCACAGCGCGCCGTCCCTCTTCCGCGATGGCCGGCCAATCCGCTCGCGCGACGTTGAAGTCGAAGAAGAGACCGTAGAGCACAGGGAGCAATGGGAGATAGACGATATACCGCCGCCATCGCGAAACCGACGGTGGAGACCAGGACAGAAGCAACAGGAAATACGGCAACGCGAAAATCGCATGTTTGGACTCGAACTGTGTAGACCCCGGCAAGGTCAGAGGCTCAAGAAACAAGTACATGCCGAAAAATGGGATGAAACCCGCTGTACAGAGAAAGACGAACATTGCGCGGTTTTCCCGCCAGATCTGCAAGAGTTTCCACAGCAGGAACAAGAGGAGCAATGCGAACACCGATATGACAAAGCCATTCTCCGTGGGCGTCAGTTCTGTGCCGAAAAAGAACTGGAACACAGCATACACGGGCTTGATGAGCAGGGAGAGAGAGAAGCCACGCATTTGCATACCCGTGGCGTGCATGTCCGAAGCGAGCATGGGAAGCAATGCTCCCATAATATCTCCCCAGTACAGCAGCAACGGTGTTGCCAGTACGACCGTACTCAGAATGAGCAGGGACCTCTGCTTTCTCGGTGCACGTGACAGCTCCGTCAGAATAAAAAACACGGCCAGCTGCCAGAACAGAAACATGTGCAGAAAGGGCGCGGTCAACAAGAGCAGCAGTACTTTCTTTCGTTTGTACACACCGCGCACATGATCGACGTACAGCGTCCCGAAGATGACAAATGCCGCCAGCACGTAAAAGGAATAGTAACGGAACAATTGCTCCTGATAAAGGGCAAAGCTGGAACAGACGAGGTAGCAGATACCGAAGTACAGGTACCGATTGTATGCCTCGTCTTTCGTGCGAGAAATACCCAGCGAGAGGTACAATATCGTGGCGAGGATGCAAAGCAGACCGATCTGCCGATACAGCAGATAGTTTTCGGCATTCACGTCACCAAGAAACTGACGTAACAGGAATACCGCCGCAGTATATGGCAAAGCCATGATACTGCTCCCCCTCCCAGTGTACCACTCATCGCCACCCCAGGGAAGTTTAACGCTGTAGAGCAAAGCAAGAATACTGTGCCCGGACAGTAGCAATAATCCGAGAACGATGACAGGTGTTGATTGCCGTTTCAATGTAACACCGTGAAATCGATAATTAACATAATGGTGTAATCAGAGACTATTGCCCGTAGACAAGCGCAGGGAAGGGATGAGTATGCAGCATCAACCACGAATTGATGAGTCACAGAGTTTCTTGATTATGTTGGTGAGTTCAACAGTGCGTTTTTGCATAGAAAAGGACGATGTTACCCACTCAGCTCCTGCCTTACGCTGCTCGTCATTCGCGGCATGCGCCTGAAGCAAAGCCACGGATAAGGCCGCATGATCGTGGAGGTCCACGATTACACCGTGCTCTCCCACGACTTCCGGAAGTGAAGCCGCATTGCTTACCAGGGGTCTGCATCCCGCCGTCATGGCTTCGGCCACACTCAAACCGAAGCCCTCGTGCAAGGACAACTGCACATACACAGAGGCCTGCGCGTAATAGTCATGCAATTCCCGCTCGCCGACGAATCCGGCGAAATATACATTGTCCCCCGCTTCGGCCCTGAGTGTCTCTATACTGTCGTCCTGCCATTTCCCTACCAGCACGAAGTTCCAATCCGGCAGTTCCCCGGCCAGACGTACGAAAGGCAGTAATCCCTTGCGATGAAGATTTTCGCGCCAGACTCCGCCGACGGTCAGTGCAAGTTTCTCTTTTGCTGCATGCGGTGTAAACGCAACAGCATGAACACCATGATACACCACATCTATACATGACGACTCCAGCCCGTCTATGGCTGCGGCTTCGCGGTAAGCGGCTTCCGAGTTTACTATCAGCCGGGTTGCATTCCGCAACACGGTATTTGCGAGCCACTTTCTGATCCCTCCACGTTGCGAGCCATAATTGGCTTCGGGTACATTGGCAGTGTCATAGCCGCCGGTGACAAGCACCGAGGGCTTACGCAAGCAGTGCGCGAACAGTACCGGCAGCAATGTATGCCAGCTTGCGAACCAGCAGAACACCACGTCCGAGTTTCGCACATGCGTAAAGAGCCGTAGCGGACGGATAACGAATGGTGAAGGAACGTACAACTCCTCCACAGCGAATTCCGCCGAAAGGATCTCCAAATCGTCCCTGACGAAGCTTGTGCGCGCATTGTGGACAAAAAGGATCTTCTTGCGACTACCTGCCCTGGTACTGTCTCCTCCTCCCTTTTTCCACTTCTTCATCGCAGTACCGACAGCAACACCTGTTCGCATTTCCCTGCATATTCCGGCAACGCGAAGTGACGAAGGGCCATATTACGTGCCGCCTCTCCCATTGCCTTGCGGTGCGCGGCATCGCTCAGCAGAGATTCCAGCGCTGTCGCGAGGGAAGCTACGTCGCCCACCGGCACGGTAAGCAGACCTGTGCCTGCATCCGCGATTTCCGTCACGCCGTCTATGGCAAAACCCACTGCGGGCAGACCGCTGGCCAGAGCGCAAAGCAAGGCCAGGGGACTGGTGTCCTTTTCCAGAGCAGGGTAGGCAAAAATGTCCATGGCGCGATACAGATCCGGCAGATCGCTTCTGTAACCGGTGAAATGAATGCGCTGCGCGTAGTCACTTCTCAGCGCTGTCGCCTGCAAGTCGCGCATATACTGTTCTCCATCGAACAGGGGCCCGCCCACAAACAGCAGCTGCGCATCCCGATGGCGCCCCGCCAAAAGCAAAAAGGCCTCCAGTAAGGCGGCCTGACCCTTCCATGGCGTGACACGGGCGACATGACCAATGCACAGCGCGTGTTCCGGTATACCCAGTTCACCGCGTGTCTGCGGCGAGTTACCCGGCTCAAACAACCCGGTATCCACACCATTCAGTATCATTTCCGTACGCCCACGTATTCGCTGGGAGTATTGCCCCGCGATAGCCCGGCCGTCCGCGATAAGCTTTGTAGCGAAGCAAGCAGCCAGCAAATCCATGATTCGTACGTTGATGCCGGCATGCCGCTCGGAAATCACATCCTGTACATGCCACACGCAGGGGATGCGGGCTATCCACGCAGCCAGACCGCCCAGTAAATGCGACTGCAGTCCTTTGCTATACAGCACTTCCGCGCGCAGCGTACGCAGTAAACGAACAAGCGCGGGAAGCGCCGTTACAAGCGCCAGGGCATTGCGCAACCAGGCCAGAGGCGCGGGTCTGCGTTGCAAGCCGTCGGTCCAGCGGCTGGTGGATGCGAGGGGTCTCATGGGGAGCAGTTGAAAGGCAAGACCCAGTTTTCCCAGCTCCTGTGTCAGCGGCCCCTCTAGCGGGAGCACAACAACAACATCCCAAACGGTGCGGTCCAGACAGCGCAACAAATTGAGCGTGCTGTGCTGAACACCGCCCATATCCGCGCTGCATTCCAGCACGCAGAGGCGGTGCGGGGTGGGGTTATGCGTCATGGTATCGTTTTTTCCCCTGTAGAGACGTTGCATGCAACGTCTCTACGGCGTGGGATGATCATCTGTGTGCTCGAGGAGCTTGGCGATGCGCACCATGTCGTAAAACGCGGCGTACATTGCCAGAACCACGCCGCGCCAGCCGTCGCGTATGCCGCCCCGCCAGAAGGCGCGATAGGCAAATACCAGCGGCGGATGCCACAGCAGGCGATGCGGCGCAATGGCTTTCCCGGTCTTCAGCCACTCATCGCGCTCGTAATTCGTGTAGCGATCGAGATTGGAGAGTTGTTTCGCTATGCCGGGCATACCATGATGGATGATATGACCGCGAAGGGTGCCGATTTCTCCATCCACTATCACCTGGGCATGCACTTCCCGCTCGGACCAGCGGCAGCGCTTTGTTCGCAGCAACCGCGTCTGATAGTCGGGATAGAGTCCACCGTGGCGTAACCAATGCGGGCCGTAATGGTTCTTCCTGGGTAAGCGAAAAGCTGAGATCTCGCTACCTGCATTGGCGATTACAGCGAGAATTTCATTCTCCAGTCCCGACTCCATCGCTTCATCCGTGTCGATCTGAAAAACCCACTCCGTTCGTATGAGATCGAGCGCCCTATTCTTCTGACGTGATGAATTCTCATATTCATGTTGCAACACCTGAGCACCCAGGGACACGGCCGCCTCTCCACTACCGTCCTCACTGAAGCTGTCCACCACAAACACGGCATCGGCCCATGAGCAGGTGGGGATAAGTGCTTCCAGATAGGCCCTGTTGTTCCTGCATGGGATGAGAACGGTCAGGTCAGGCATTCGCCTCATATCGGTCATGATAGAGATGGTATTCAGACAGCAGCCAGGTGAACCATGCCGGGAGCGCATACTGTATGATCCACGTGACTCCACCGAAAGAGAAGAGCATAATATTCGTAATCATGAAGCCGACATAGGTCAGCCAGCGAAACTGCTCACTCCGTTCGCAGCGCTTCGCTTTGATAAGCAGCCTGATGGTTGTCGTGAGCAGCAGCGACAGAAACAGAAGTGCCGGGATTACCCCTAATTCCGCTCCTATTGAAAGTATATCACTATGCACCCACCCGGCATGCGCCCAGCCTCTCCCGAGCGGCTGCTCGACCATGGAATTCACCGCATTACTCATGCGCTCGGCCCTGTCGGCACCACTCGAGTCTAGCCATCGTGTATCTTGACGGCCGAATTGATCGGTATCGTGAAGGAAATAGAATGATTCCATGCGCTTTACACCCTCTTCCGGAGCATAGGAAAGCAGAGCGATGAAAACCGGGATGGCAATCATCGCCTTCCAAGCGCCGAGCCGTACGTATAAGGCCACACTGGAAATCAACAATATTGCGATCCATATATTTCGTGTGCCGCTGATATATATGGCATACAGTTGAATCGCAGCGGAGGCGAGGAGAAGAAGGCGATCTCTACTACTTCTCACTTCACCCCAGAGAAACCAGTGAGACTGGAAACAAAGCGTGAGCACAAGCACAGCCATTGTCGCGCCCCAGAAACTAAACAGACCCCTATTGAATCCATCGCTGTACGAAGAACCCGCCGCGAACATACCAAGATTGTATTCCAGAATACCCGGGATCGCTATTAGAAGACCGGCTATCATGAGGGACCACATAATACCGGACGTAATTTGCTTCTGATGGAATATTCTCGGCAGAAGTATGGTCATAGGAATGAGAATGAGGAAATTCTTCATAACCATAATTGCACTTTGCAATGAAATACCATTCAACATCGCAATTACCAATCCGTATAAACTGATACCCGCAATAAAAAGTCTTCTTGTGCTCATTTTCTTGAGGAAGCCCGGATGCAGCGCAGAGGAGGCAACCGGTATATCACCGCGTATCCAGAGCACGATGAGAAGCAGCGGAATGATATCAAGCATGTGCAGCATATACCCGCCCCCGATAGAGAACGCCCTGTATCCGGCCGCGAACCATAGAACCAGTCCGTAGGTGCTGTACTCCGCAACACTACGTTTGAAAAACAGCAGATATGTCACTGTTACGAAGCCGGCAGTAATGAATACCGCATTCGTACCAAAGTAATGGTTGATGAACACCGCCAACAGTACAAGGGCAATAATGCCCCATGGCTTACGGTTCTGCGAAATTGATGCAGTCTGAACAATTGTTGTCATGTCAGGACTTTCCCAATTCTTTCGCAGGCACGCCCGCTACAATGGTTTCTGCCGCGACGTCTCTCCGGACCAATGAAGCTGCACCAACGATAGCTCGCTTACCAATGGTGACGCCTTGCAGCACAGTGACGTTTACCCCCAGATAGGCCCCTGCAGCAATACAAACTGAGCCGGAAGTCGGAGGAATTTTCGTCGATGAAAGCGGACTTTCACCCGCGTCCGTATGCGTGACCAGCATGACGCGATGCGACAACGTGGCATTGTCCTCGATGCAGAGTGGCGCCTGGAGATCGAACATGCAGTCACGACCGATAAATACATGAGAACCTATGTCCAGATTTACGAGCATTGATCTGGAATGTAGTCCATAGTTATGGACAGTCAACGGAGCCTTTATCCGAACGCTGTTCCCGATGCTCGCGCCATGCCGCCTGAGCAGCTGCGGCATGTATCGCATCGGCACAATCCTTAGCAAGACATTCAACCCTTCACCTCCGTAGCAGGAAACCAGAAGGTGATCGAGGAGAACAAGCGTCAAGTTGAGAGCTGCGTGAAACATTAACACTCTGAAGAAGTCACTTGTCCGGAGGTAATATCCATAAATAATGATTTGTACCGCGAGACGAATAACTCAACTGAGTACTTCGCTGCACAAAAACGATTATGCTCCCCCATGACTCGCCAGGAAGCGCGCTGAGCGAACATTTCGCGAATGCCATCACGCAAACCATCCACAGAAGGGTTCGCACATATCAACTCACAATCCCTTCCTAATTCTGCAAATCCCCCTACATCCGTAAGCAGTACAGGTTTCCCACATGACATCGCCTCAAGAGCAGCAACACCGAATGGCTCGATGCGTGAAGGGAAAATTGCGAATTCGCAGATCTTCAATAGCGCGAATATTTCCTGGCGCCTCAATGGTCCTGTGAAAATCACAAGCTGAGCCACTCCGGACTCTGCCGCAATGGTCTTCAGAAGTGTTTCTTCCGGTCCCGAACCCGCTATAACAAGCGGAGGAATGCCCCTATCTTGTTGGGCCACCGCGGCATACGCTTTTATGAGCATGTCGATGCCCTTCTTGCCCGTGAAACGACCGTAGGAAAGTATAAAAGGCGGCTGTATCACCGCTGTAAAAGTTGGCTTTGAGTTCCGGACCTCCGGTTCGCGAACTCCATTTGCGATTACTGCGATATTTTTTAAAGCCGGGAAGTGAGTGAGCACTTCATCGTGCATATACCTGCTGCAGACAACGACAGCTTCACTGTCGGCCAATAAACTGCGCAAGTGCTCAAACTGACAGACAATATCCTCGTTTTCATACCTTCTCGTACTGCTGTAGCGTTGAATGTCATCTCCGTGAAGAGAGGTGACAACGCAGTAGCGTCTGAATAGCTTTCTCAATCGCGCATAGAAGCGCAACTGATGGTCGGGAAAATGAATGTTGACGATATGTGGCGAGTAAAACAGAAGAATCAAAAAAAGTACAAGTGTACTGAAATAAGATATGAAGGTATATGCTACGAGACGGATAGAAGATGTTGATAGTATCTTGTTGTACATCGCGAGTAATGGCAGACGAAGAACGGTGATACCATCTACTTTGTTATATATGCACAGCTGTCGGGGATACAGATTCGTCACTACAAGAATGCTGTCATGCTTCTCTCTTAACCCCTGGGTCAGATCGCTGAGCACCGTTTGCAGCCCTCCAATAACAGGAGCGTAGGATGATGAGAAAATCAGAATTCTCATGCAGTAGCCGTAGTCAGAGTGGAAATTTTCTGCCTCAGCATACCGAATCGCCAGAAAATCCCAATCACAAGCAACAAGGGAAACGCTACACAGGCTTGGCCTCTTGAACCCAATTTTCCGCTAAGTTGAGCTGCATCCAATACAACGCCAAGCACACATCTGCCGCACTTCAATAGCGCACGCCTTTCCCTCCATGACCGGGGATAAATGCTGTACATGGCAGGCCATTTCCTCCTCACAAGGTAGTAGGCACGGCCATACATATAATGCTGACGCAGTACTCCTCTGAGCGTTGGCCGATGATAATGCCACACCTTCATTGACGGATCGAATACGACCTCGTAGCCGGCAAGCAGCACACGCCAGTTGTAATCCACATCCTCGCCACGGAAGAGCCGCACATCCTGCATGCCGATCTCGTCCAGCACGCTTTTCTTGTAGGAAATATTTACGCCCGGTAAGGTGCGGACAACGGTTCTGCTCGTCCAGGAGGGAAAGGTTATGAGATCGGCAATGCGACCGACAAGGCCATGGACGTTACGCCCGTACACCGCACCGCCTATGGCACCGGCATCCGGCAATTCTTCATGCAAGGCCTTGATGCGCGTGATCCAATCCGGAAACACCTCTGCATCGTCGTCGGTCATAGCGATGATGTCTCCGCTGCATGCGTTCAGGCCCAGGTTCCTGCTCGTGGCCAGATTGATGTTGCTCGTTTTTAGATGCCTGATATGAACATCAGTGCCCTCTCTGAACTCATCCAGAACATGATCGGCTCTGTCATCCCCGCCATTGACCAGCACCAATTCGTCCGGCCTTTCCTCCGCATCCACCAGTACGGATTGCAGGGCCTTTCGCAGCAGTTCATGGCGGTTGTATGTGCAGATCAGCACGCTGACTGTCATGGCCGTGCTTCATACATATACAAACGTGGTCCCCTGCTGCTGCCCTTTTCTGCCTTGAGGGTTCTGCGCAATTGGTACTGCGCCGTCAGTATGCGGCGTCGTTCGTCCGAGGGAGCTATGATATCCGGGAGATCCCGCAGGACGATGTAGCGATAGCGCCGGCTTTCCAATTCTTCAACAGACATATCCATAAGCACGGAAGATGAGCTTGTTCGTACGCTCCCAAAGACCGGGACGAAGGCCAGATCCAGTGTTTTATCGTCCAGGGCAATGTCGGCGCCCTCGGCTCCCTGCTGCAACAACCACTCGAGGGCCAGTGAACGCGTGTCGGATACGCGAAGCTGCGAGATGTACCCGCTGCTTGCCAGTACCGGCACGAGCGGGAGAGCCATGGAAGCCAGGAAGATGGTGTACCGCAGCGTCCTGAAACGACTCTGATACAGCACGCAGAGCGGATACAGCGCAATGATGAGCAGCAGGGGCAGCAAGGGCAGCGCGTATCGCACCGCCTGATTGCCCCACGAGCTTATCACCATGCCATAGAGCAGCACAGTAGCGAGTAGCGACAGCAAATACCATTGTCTACGGAGCACCGCAAGAACCGCCCCCGCAGGTAGCAGAAGCAGAAACACATAGCCGGCGCTGGCACGCAACCAATCGAGGTAAAAAGACAATGAGGCGAAAGCGAGCTTTTCCGGTGCAAACATCTCATGGACTTCGCCGCCTACAGGATAATGTGCCGCGGAGCCGATATTCATGTGACGATATTCGTACAGTATGTCGCGCAGCGCATGAGGCCAGTCCAGCAGGTCGAAAGGTGACGACAGAATAAACACTAAAAACGGCAGGAGCAGCAGGAGCAAATAGCGGGGATGATGCAGCCGGTGCAGCGAATGCGACGATGGCAGCCGCCGGAAAGCCATACTCAGCATGAATAGCGCAACTGAAGCAACGAGTCCCGCGATACCCACACGCACGACAAATGCTTCGTACTCCGTTTCGACTATACCGTCGGTGGTATATGCCGCGGCATACTGCAAGAGCCCGGAACGAAGTATCAGCAGAAGGAGTCCGATAATGAGAGCCAGCATCGACAAAACCCCTGCTACGCGGACTGCATTTTTCCGACGTGTTGAAGCGTGCGGATCAACCATGCTCCGCAGACTGAACCACGACCCGGCCGCGAATAGAGGTAGAAAGAATATGGCGGAGTATTTCGTACTCATAGCCAGTCCCAGCGCCATCCCGGCGAAACTGAGTAAGCGCCATCGGGACTTCCTCGCTTGCTCCTTTCCCATATCCTGTTGTTCGTAGCTCTGCGCACGAAGCAACAAGAGCAGCATGATTAACACCCAAAACAGCAGAGGTACATCCACCGTCGCATAACGGGACAATTCCAGATGCGTTGGATGCAGTGCCAGAAATACGGCACCCGCCAATGCCGGAAGTACAGAGTACAGCGAACGGAGAAGAAAAAACAACAACACTGCCGTGCCCGCACCCATCAAGGCGTTTAAAACGCGTGCATGCAGATAGCGATACGGCCCGTCAAGTGACTCTCCACTGATGGCGACAGGGAGATATGTTGCTGCAAGCAGGTATATTTGCAGCGACGGGTAACGGAAGAAATGCGGATTCAGGTCTGCCCCCAGCATGCGATAGGCATTTTCCACCTGAGAGGCCTCATCCGCCGGGAAGCGCTGGGGCAGTCCCCAATCAACATAGTATAGACGCGGAAGCAGAGCCAGAAGGAAGCAGATTCCTGCAAGAGCCAGAATGTGGCCCCGCTTCATGTGAACACCCTCTCCATGTATTGCTTCGCGATATGTTCCCAGGTATGCTCTGCGAGTATGTGTTCTCTCCCGGCCTCGCCCATGCTGCGGCGTCTTTCGGGGTCATTCAACAAGAAAGAAATTGCATGTATAACCTCCTCGGTGTTCTCCTCGTCAACCTGCAATCCCCATTCGGGACGAATAAGCTCGTCAAAGGGCCGATGCCTGGATGCAATAACAGGTGTACCGCAGGAGAGTGACTCTAATGCAACGAGGGAAGATGCTTCGCCACGGCTCAGTATCAGCATCAGCTCGGCGGCCTGATAGTAGGTAGTAGTATCTGTTCGGGCCGCAAGGAAGTGTACATTCGCATGCACTCCGATCTCCACTGCGAGTCTCTGCAGGGCCTCACGATACGGACCATCGCCGACCACGACATAGTGCAAGCCGGACCAAAGTTTCAAAAGTGCAGGCAGTGCGCGAAGGACCCACTGTACACCCTTGCGTTCCTCAAGGGCGCTCACTGTTATAAGAAAGCGTGCGTCTTTTTTCAATCCCAAAGCAGCTACAAGACGACTATGAGCAGAGGAGTCAGGGGAAAAGCTAACAGTATCGACGCCGTGTGAGATCACTATCGGAGTGCCATTCGTGAACCTTCTGGCCTCCTCGGCAACAAAGGCGCTGACAGCAATAACATTAGTCGCGTGCTTGAATAGACCTTTTGATCGTAACGTGTGATAGCGATGCGGGACCTGTGAGTATGGAAAATGTAAAACCACGGAATACGGTACTGATATACGAAGTAATCTCAGTATGTTGAATGCCTGCGACTCCCCATAATCGGCAAAATGAATGAGAATGTGATTATACTTGCAGCGGAGAATAGATTTAATGTACGAAGGGAATGCGAACCATGAAGTAAAATACCTTCGTGCAGGAACGGATATAATTTGCACATGTCTATTTTCTTCACCCCATCGTACTGGCTCGGGCATCTGCCAGGTTAAAACACTTACATCCATCCCCTCATGCACGAGCGCGGTAGCCAGATTCATTGTATAGCGCTCTATCCCCCGAGCGAACTTGTATATAAAGGGATGAATAAATGTTATACGCGTGCCGGAGTGCATCATTATGATAACAGACTTCTCAGTTGTATACCTATTTTCTCCCAAGTATAGGAATTTGCGATAACTTCACTGGATCTTGCCGCCCGATATAACGTCATGTCATTTCCTTGAAGACAAGACGAGACCGCTGCGGCGAATGCGAGCGGTGTGTCGGCTAAGAAGATGGTGTTCTCATGCTGAATACCCGATGCACCGAAAGTAGTCGAAACTGTCGGGATGCCGTACGCCATCGCCTCAAGCAGTTTGAGCCGTGAGCCACCACCACTTAATACTGGTATGATGCAGCAAGCTGCGTTAAGGTATTGGCACGATAGATCATCAACTTGTCCGATCTGCATGACTCCTGAAACATCTCCTAAACGTAGATTACTGCTGCCCTTACCCACTATGCGGAGAACAGCTGAAGGTTGCACTTTGAGAACTTCATGCCATGCATGTTCCAGAAACCATTGAAGGCCTTCTCTGTTCGGACCATAATCGAAGTTTGCTACCATTAAAACGGATAGATTATCACCGTTACTCCATCGTTTCACAGGCGTACTTGCGCCATTCGGCAGCACGTGGATTGGTATACCTGAGATGGTCCTACTTAATGCAGACAACTCATCCACAGTCGGTACAAAGATCAACGATGCCTGACGGAGAACTCGATGTTCCAATCTCCTCGAAAGAATCCCGTCTTTCAGATATATCCAGTAATATGGGCGGAATATTGATATTTGCTGACGTCGCGCGGCATGTATAGTTGCGTAGTAATCGTAAACATCTATCGCAGCCCTGTATTTCATTCCCTTGATCGGCAGCACACTCGCAGTTAATTGGCTTACGAAATAGATAGTATCGTAGGGTCCGTTCTCAATCCACTCACGCCGGATCGCATCCCGTAATATTGTTGTCTCGATCGCGCTGAACCCCGGGGCTTTCGTGTTCAGCAGGCGGCGGAAAACGCTATTATTTTTGTTGCTGGGTGTAAAAAAAGGGACACGGGTAAGATTTTCATCACTAACTGTTGGAAGCACACGACGATCTGCTGGTTCCTGAGCAGCGATTACCGTAACATCAAATTGCTTTCTTAACTCCTGATATAGTTTGGTACTCCGCAACGCAGCACCGCTATAAGGCAAAGCATCATGGAATGGTGTGACGTATAAAATACGCTTATGAGGCAAACCTTCGACCGCTCAGCCAGCGACTTCTTTATAAAATCGTAACATTTGCTCTGCGACAACAGGTGCGTCGAATAGCCTGCATTGGTCAATCGTACGCGCCGCCAGCTCCGACCTCAATGCTGTATCTTGCACGAGGTGTACCAGTGCTTCAGCAAGAGCACCTGCATCACCAGGCGGTACAAGGAGTGCCGCATCTCCCACAGTCTCCGGAATTCCGCCAATCGAAGATGTGACTACAGGTAAACCTGCCGCTAAGGCTTGTGCACATGTATAAGAAAAGCTCTCATACAGAATGGATGGTATTACCGCGATGTCGGCCTTCGCATACTCAGAAAGGATCGATTCGTGGTCAATTTCACCCAGGAAGCTGACTTTTGCAGATACTCCAGTATTTTTGAAGTACTGGGTCATGCGTGTCATCCAGGTCGAACCCGAATGATCCGGCCTGTCTGGCCCCACAAATACAAACTCTACATTCTGACAATATAAAATGACTTCGGGCACCGCTCTCATTAGTATTTCGATTCCTTTTGTCCTGTCGAGACGACCGACATGAAGGATTCGCACCAATGAATTTCTCTTCTCCTTGCTCGCTCTTATTGAGGAATATTCCTGTACATTGAGAGCATTTGGAATCACGCGGATCGTACCTGGAGTAAGGTGCAACTCTGATTCGATCAAAGAGGCCATGTCCCTTGAAGGTGCGCTTAATGCATCCGCTTGATACATGCAGAATTTTTCACGATTGGAAGTCATCTCCCAATCTACAGGGAATTCATTTTTGCCGTAATACTTTTGGAGAACAAACGTCGGAGTATGGCAACGCACAATGACGGGTATGGTACGTCCCGTATTCAAATAAATATATGCCTCCGCATTAACCTCTGCAAACTCTACAATTGATATTTTTCCTTCAACCTCGAGCTCCCTCAGTCGCGCATTCAGGCGTTTGCTGTAAATATATTGATCCAATGATCTAACACGTGCACGTAACACCGGTAGTCGAGCTGTAATTCCTCTTTCGCGAACAAGCTCACGGTATACGGCAACATTTAAATCATTTTGCGTTTCCGGATCCCTCTTTGAGTATCGCGCGGCGAGAACTGTTACTGAATTCCCGCGATTGACAAGTTCCCGACCAAGATCCCGTTGGTAAGCGGCGACACCCCCAAAACCGGAGTATGGCGGATACCATCTATTTGCTAAAATAATATTTAACACAAGATATATTTTCTTTACATACTCAGCTAATTACGTAGTATTTCTTATTAGTATTGCGTAGACAATACACATCTTGAAATTTTAAGTTATACTGAAATATTTATATTTTATCATCGGTGATTTATTTCACTAGGTTCACAGCCATGTTCATTTTTTAATTTTCCATGATTGTATGATGTCAAGATAATGCTTTTGTGTTTTCCTGGAAATGATTTCAAGCTTGCACGTTTGGAGCATCCTTTCCCGAGCTTTATTTCCTATTGATCTTGAGACGTCCCTATTACTTAACAAATACAAGATCTTGCCTGCAAGTTCTTGTACATTTGATCTCTGAAAGAGCAGCCCGTCTACACCATCATTTATAAGCTCTGGTATACCGCCAACTTTTGAGCCAACAACAGGGACACCAGACGCCATTGCCTCATAAATTACATTTGGAGAATTATCCCACCGCGATGGTACGACAACAATTGACGCTTTCCGATAGATTTCGGGCAGCATCTCTAATCTGACTCTTCCAACTACCTTTATTCTATTATCACCTATCGTCTTCAACATTGTCTTCATAGAAGCATCAACAGATCCAACTAATTTCAATATTGCTTCAGGGAATTGAGACCAAATAATTTGCATAGCTGAAATAATACAATCAGCTCCCTTTCGATACTCGACCCTGCCAACGAATAGAATAATGAGCTCATCGGATGCCTTATCGACTGGATAAAACACATCCGTATCTACAGGATAAGGTATTACAGTTATTTCTCTATTTACTTTGCATTTTTTCTCTACAATATCGATAAGTGATCTACTTGGCGAGAACACTGCTTCTGCATTTAATACTAGCCGTCTTTGAGTTACAGCTTCTGAACGACTTGCTTGGTAGCCTGAGTCATCAGCGTTTTCCTTCCAAACCCAATCAAGAGAGTGCATTCTTATGATGACAGGGAGCAGTCTCCTTACTGAAGCATAAACTTCAACCTCATGACACTCGACAAGATCATAGCGAAATATTTTATTTAACATTTTAATGGTCTTTGTAAGCTGCCATTGATACTCAATGGATCGACAGTAACGAACAACCTCTGTACAATTGCTTAATAGCTTTGATGCATAGTAATGTAAGCCTAGAAGACCAACAGAAACAATCGTGAGGCCATTTTCACTTGCGATGGTAATCTTCTTATTTCCATATTCTATATATAAGATTGTTACAGTGTTTCCAAGACGAATTAATTCATTGGCTATTCGCCGAACGTATGAATCGTGACCACCTCCAAGCTGTGACAGATACAATATATTCATTAATTTGTTACAATAATTCGCACAAACATGTTTTTATAGTGTTGCTATAGGGACGACATTAATGTTATTTTTATGGGCAATATTTTATCGCTTTATTTTTCGCCGACAGCCAATACTACCGACCAATTATTTTTATCAATGAAGCGTAATAACAGCCTATTGACGAGCACTAGAAACTTTTGCAAGAAAGCAGACTTAATCATTCGATGCAATATTACAGAAACGGAATATGTCGGGACTATCAATATATTTTTAAATCCTGCATTAGCAAGGTCACCTTTAAGCTCATGTATTGTATAGTATCGAAGATGCGTCGGATCCTTATATGACGAATACAGTAATCCGTGTAACTCAATTTCCGATGGTGTTGCCAGCGGTACAGATATAATTACATTTCGCTTTGCTATCCGAGCCATTTCCTTAAGCGTTGATTCAGGATTAACTACATGTTCCAGGACGTCTAAACAAAGAACGGTATCATAAACACCAGCTGGGATCTTCTGCAATTCGCCTTTTTCTATATCGTAGTTAAAAATAGTCCTACCATAGCGCATCGCTTGAGAACGCAGCACTGTATTAATTTCAACGCCATCCACGATACGACCCTCTGCAGTTAAAGCTTCAATATACTGTCCTGGGCCACAACCAACATCGAGAATAACTCTCCCGGCATGTCTTCGAATATGATACATCTTACTGTTGCTTACAGCTGAAAAGGCCTGCTCTCCAAATATTGCATAATCCATTTCATCCATAGTGCGGTTTTAATAGTGTGAAATGCTGTCGCGCAATATAGTGTATGTCGTGGATATTAGAACTTCCTAAACCGCTATTTTTCTGAGGGTTACATATAGCGTATGTCCGGCGAGAAATCTTAATTCCTTTATACCAATCCACCGCAATATCTGAATCATCGCTGATAACGTGAATCTACCTACGGCCCAAAATAAGTTTAACTCAATTTCCTCGATCCATGAGCGACATTGCACATCTTTCATATTACATATTGAATCCCACCATGAAAACAGCCAATGAAACCTATGGGAGTCCAATGGTTCTCTCTTTAATCTAACCACCTCAAATCCATATCGACGCAACTCGTTAAAGCATCGCGCGGTCCACCGTGTTAGGTGATGAGGAGGACAATCAGTTGGAGAAGGACGTAAGTACTTCAATATCCCACTCGAATTTGGAACTGCAACAATAAAGTAACCATCCGTTTTTAACAATGAATTAGCTGAGCGAATAAAGTCCAGTGGTGCCTCGACGTGCTCTAGTACTTGAAAGGCACAAACAGCATCATACGATCCTCTATCTGCATGTACCACTTCATCTAAAGTATTATCAGTTATCGGTAAAGATTTGATTTGAGCATTCATTACTGCGCGATTGTTTTTATCGATCCCCTTTACCTCCTTTCCAAGAGCTAATAATTTATCTACAAAGTATCCTTCTCCACATCCAATTTCTAGAATTTTTTGACATTTTTCTAAATCTTCGAGAGCCATATTATACTCCCACTTTTCATCCAAGTAATAGTGCTTCTCATTTGAAATATCATTATAGAATTCAGATGTTCCCTCAATTAGCGGCTGAAAAGTGCCAAATCTACAATTTGAACATTCAAAGAACTCTACACTCAAAGGCAGTTCTTTAATTACATTACTACTCAACTCAACGCCCACCTGCATCCAGAGATTTTGTATAACTTCCGAATTGTAGGATTCCTGAACTTGCACCAGTTTAGACTGGCATATAATACATGTCATAAGGTAACACTTTAGCAACCAAAATGTTTAGCCGAGTAAATTAAGATAATTACAATGCACTATGAAGCACTCTATATATATTTGGATTAGTCGCTATATTAAATTACATATTTTTATGGGATTTAGAACTTACATACTCGCACCAACAGACAGCACGGTACGCTTAAGATATCATTTTCATCGACCAAACAATGAAACCTTAATCCTAAAAATTTCGATTCGCAATGCCTCTATGCTATTAATATTCATACCATATCTTAATGCTTTAGCTACGAATTTAACCTTTTGCAAAACACCTCTAGCATGAATCTCAGCAAAATGATAACACAACTCCTTCTGTGCTTGTTTCACATGCTTGTTATGACGCTTTGATGTTAATTTATTAAATATTTCTAATGAGTTAATTCTGTTTAACGCCCATTTCCCATAGGGCAGGGTGGATGTTGCCCCGCTCTTATGATAGACATGATCGCACCATACGGATTCGAGCATACCTATATCACCCCTATTCGCGTGCAATAGCATAACCATATGATCAATTGACCAGGTGTATTCATATAATGATTGTGTTTCAATCGTAAGTGGGATCTTCCTTATAACTATTGTTGCCGTAAAAGGGAATATTTGAAGCAGTTTGTTAATATTCCAATTAGCAGTAGGCAATATGCGCTCTTGCACTAATTGCCCTTGATCATTCACCATTCGTCCGTTATGAAAAGATAGCCATAAATCCAACTTGTCCATAAACAATATTTGTTTTTGCAGCTTTTCATTATAAGTCCAGTAGTCATCCCCTTCGCAAAATGCAATGTACTCACCCCTGCATTCATTGTATGTTTTTACGAAATTTTTATTCATACCTAAATTTGACGGATTTCTTCTTAACTTTATTATATCGGGATAAAGCCTTTGATACTCTTCGCAAATATCGCCAGTCCTATCTGTCGAGCAATCTTCCCCGATGACCAATTCAAACGAGAAATCCGTAACTTGCATAAGTACGCCATTTATTGCACGATCAATAAATTTCTCGTGATTATACGCCAACATCAAAATACTCACCTTTGGCGTAATAGTATTTTGGTTATTATTATTATTTGTATATACCATAATTATTTTCGTGCGCTTTGTACTCTCGTCCGTCTACTGAGCATCGAATGAATTTCGTGCCTGTTTGCAAACGCCCGAGATATAACCTGCGAAATACAATTAATTTCATCACGACGTATACTTGATCCATTTGGCAAGATCATAATGCATTTTGCCAGAAGCTCCGTTTCTTGTAATACTTCCCGCCTATGCTTTATTTGCTTCTTATACGGCTCCATTTGATGGCAACCGGGGTAAAAATAGCGCCGCGCCAGCACGTTTTCTGCATGCAGCACCTGTAATATTTCGTCTCTGGTAAGACCAACGATAGTTTCATCTATTTCAACAACAACGTACTGATAATTACATTTTTCTCTTTCAGGGTATTCGATAATCCGGATGCCTGGCAGACTACTAAAACTTTTTTTATACGCAAGATAGTTTTTGCGATTGACTGATATGAAATCATCGATACTTTCCAGGTTCGCAATACCCATTGCAGCATGCACTTCGGACATTTTGGCGTTCAGCCCGAGGTCAACGACGTTATCATATCCCGAAAAACCGAAATTCTTCATTAGTCTCAAGCGACCGGCGAGTTCTTCGCTGTTTGTCGCGATCGCTCCGCCCTCGAAGGTATTGAAAAATTTCGTTGCGTGGAAACTAAACACTTCCGCTTCTCCGAAGTTCCCGATCATGGTGCCATTGTAAGAACAACCGAAGGCATGCGCAGCATCGAACAGAAGTTTGACATTCTTTCGTTTAGCGATTTCAATAAGCTCATCAACGGCACAAGGACGCCCCCATACGTGCACTCCAAGAATTCCTGAAGTGGCTGGGCCGATGAGTTCTGTGACTTTACCGGGGTCAAGATTGTGCGTTTCCGGATCTATGTCGCAGAATACTGGCGTAATACCCTGCCACTGCAGTGCATGTGCTGTCGCCACGAATGTGAAGGACGGAACGATAACTTCGCCCTTCAATTCCAACGCTTTAATCAGTATTTCAAGTCCAACGGTCGCGTTGGAAACGACGACACAATGTTTGACCTGGAGGTACTCCGCTATGCGCTTCTCGAACTCCTGCGCGAGCGGGCCATTATTGGAGAGCCATTTCCGTTGGAAGATTCCATCCAGCAACTCGTCGAACCGATCACGGTTGCCAATGTTCGGCCGACCTACATGAAGTGCTTCTCTGAATGCTGGCCTGCCTCCAAATATCGCTAAGTTTCGGTCTTCTTCACTGATGTTCACTGAAGATGCTCCCTTTTTATATGTGCTGGTACACCATAGGCGACGACACTCTCAGGAATATTCTTCGTGACGACCGCGCCGGCACCTATTAGAGACTGCGCACCTATACATACCCCATCGATCACGACTGCTCCTATTCCAATTTGTGAGGCCTCACCGATAATGACACCACCGGCGAGATGAGCACCAGGACAGACATGCACCGCATCACCAAGTACGCAATCATGATCTACAGATGCCGCTGTATTGATAATAACGCTGCGGCCTAATCGCACTCCAGGTCCTACTACCGCACCCGCTGCAATAATCGTACCACCATCAATACATACATCCGCAGCGACGGTCGCCCGGGGATGGATGACATTCGGCATAACGAACCCCAAGGTGCGCAATTCCTCATTGAGTTGCGATCTCCTTCGACAATCCCCGAAGCCAGGCAGGATTTTCAATATTCCTTTTTTACGCAGTATTTCGAGGCACTCCCTACCGCCAATGACCAACGATCCGCAGAACGCCTCTCCGGCTCGATCAGGGTTCAACTCGTCAATAAAACCCTCGATTTGAAACCGGCCCTCCAGACGTACGATATCGGCTACTACTTTCGCATGTCCACCTGCGCCCCAAATCACGACGCCCGTATCAGGCAGTCCCATTTGCACTCCACATACGCGTCTTTGCAGCCTCCGCGTGATCACTACCCTCGATTCGACACCATGTCGTCGCTCTGACCCTGATTACGCCCTCTTTGTGTCCCTGCCAGCCGAACTGACCGTTCGGTGACGGCAGAAGTTCAAACGTGAGCACATCGTGCGCCTGAGCGACTACATGGGCGCGATTAGCGACAAGCAGGAGCCAACCAATGGAGTAGGTTCCTTCATTCAAAATATTGGCAGGGATAGTTGCGCATAGCGTAACCTCGCCGATACCGTACTTTTCGTGATCACGATACACAGAGCTATCTACGAGCACGAGTATCCCGTTTTCATCTCGAAGATGATACGTCACATCCAACAGATCCCGGGAATTCCTCGTCCAATACCTGAATCTGAAACGAATTTCGTCGCTTGTATACAGTGGCGTGCCAGGACTTGACGGCATCAATACCTCTGCGGAGAGCAGTTTATGTTCGGCATCCCCCGGAGCCATTGACTGCTCCCAATCGCAGCGTACATTGCTCACAAGAAAATTCTTCATATACGAAGATACCGCATCACGCGCACTCCCACGGTAAACTACTTCACCCTGTTTAAGAACGATGCCGCCTGTACAGAGATTCTGAACAGCCTCCATGTTGTGACTGACGAACAGGACCGTCCTCCCTTCCAACGCTACTTCGCTCATTTTTCCGAGACATTTCTTTTGGAACTCCGCATCGCCTACGGCCAGGACTTCGTCCACTACCAGTATCTCCGGTTCCAGGTGCGCCGCAACTGCGAAGGCGAGCCGTACATGCATACCGCTAGAGTATCGCTTCACTGGCGTTTCAATAAACGCATTGACACCCGCAAATTCCACGATCTCATCGAATTTTTCTGCGATCTCGCGTTTCGTCATTCCGAGAATAGAGCCGTTCAGATAAATATTTTCTCTACCCGTAAGCTCCGGGTGAAATCCTGTACCAACTTCGAGCAAGCTTGCCACGCGACCTCGAATCTTCACTTCGCCGGAGCTGGGTGCTGTAACTCTTGAGAGGATTTTCAGCAGCGTCGATTTCCCTGCACCGTTTTTACCAATTATCCCCAAAATCTCGCCCTCGTTTACTTCGATGGAGACGCCATGCAAGGCCATAACTTCGTCCATACCGCCCTGAAGCACACCTCTTGTTTGATCAATTCGTAGATTCGGATCTTGGCGTCCACGCTTGCGAGCCCACCAGGACTGCAAGTCGTGTGTAAGGGTTTTATGACTCAAAACTCCTAGCCGATAGCGCTTCGTGAGTTCATCGACCTTTATTACAACCTTGGACAATATGGTGCTAATTATATTTGATTGAGGGATGTGATTGTTGCAAGATCAAACCGTATCCATGAAGGTTTTTTCCACCCTGCTGAACAAAAGTACGCCTAAAGCGAGCGTGAGCAGGATAACTGCAGCGCTCGTACCGAGGTAATCCCATCGAAACACACCTGCTCCGAGGAAGGAATATCTAAACGCTTCAACGATTGCCGTCATCGGATTTGCCAGGAGCAGCGGTAGGTATTTATCCGGAAGGACTGAGAGTGGATAGACAACCGGCGTTGCGTACATGAGGAGCTGGACACCGAACTGTACGACTAAGCGCAAATCCCTGTATTTCGTCGTGAGCGAGGAGATAATAATCCCTGTACCAAGACCCAGAGCGGCCATCATCAACAGGAGAACAGGGAGTAGCAGTACATACCAATTAATCAGCACCTCGGTACCGATAAACCAATAATAGAACAGGAAGCCAATAAAAAACAGGAATTGAATGCCGAAGGTGATCATATTAGTGATCACGATGGATATTGGCACGGCAAGCCGGGGAAAATAGACTTTTCCGAAAATATTGGCATTGGCAATAAAGGTATCGGAGGTCTTGGTCAAACAGGTAGAGAAATACGTCCAGGTGATGGTGCCTGCCATATAAAACAGCATCGGCGGCACACCGTCGGTGGGGATTTTGGCGATATTACCGAATACCACCGTGAATATCACAGTGGTAAAAAAAGGCTGCAAGAAGAACCAGAGAGGTCCGAGAATTGTCTGCTTGTAAAACTGTACGAAATCCCTGCGTACGAACAACATAATCAAATCACGGTACTGCCAAAGCTCGCGCAGGTTTACGTCGAACCAACCGCTTTTCGGTTTAATAATTGTTGTCCACTCGGCTGAATTTTGCTCTTGCATTTCTATTATTTTTGAACCGAGAAGCGGGAGTAGTTATTAACAGAAGGGAGTAGTAATAACAAACACGCAAAAGCCATGATTTGCGGATATTCGAGGTATTGCCGGAAGCAGAGGGAGCCGGAAATGAGCACGAAGGTAAACATCACGAGAGCGATGTTGCGGGTTTGCTCTGTTACTCCATCACCGTTTGTTGCTCGTAGCCGCTCTCTGAACACGGTCCCGAGAAAAAACAGAAGGAGGAGGTTGCCGAGCAGACCGAATTCCGCTGCCTGAGCCACCAGTCCCGATACCTGCACCTGCGCCGTGGCTCCGGCTATCCCCTTCTGTGCCTGCTTCAGCACAGTCTCATATTCCTGTGCTGTACGTGCACCAATTACACTGGGAAAAGGATATTCGAGCTTGTACAATCCGTCGGTGAGCCGCTTGTTTGCCACGCGGCTGCCGAAGCTGCCCGCGCCTGTCCCGAACAGCGCATCCAAGGGATTATCGTAGAGATACGTAAGCGTGTTGCGGTAGAGCAGCGCCTTGTTCGTGTGCGCGAACCAGGTGTCGCCAGCGTAAATCATTACGGCCAAAACAATCGGGAGCAGTGTGCCAAGGAGCAACGCCGTGAATGTCAGGGTCGTCATCCTCACCGCGAAACGTGAGAGCAGCAACAGCGCGACGGCAATACTGGCGGCCACAAGCAGGGATGGTACGGCATGCGTGGTTTCCGTCACGCCAAAGAGATACAGCAAGGCGACGGCAAGCAGCAGAAGCGGGAATGAACGCCTTTGCAACGCGCTGAGGAGCACCCATGCAAAGAGTATGGCCAACAGGAAGCCCAGTTGATGCGCGTCCACCAGCGTACCGCGATTCCAGTCCGGATCGGCATACGGCAGCGACACGCCGAGGCCGAGAAACAGATTGAACCCCTTGAAGAGGCCATTGAACCCCGCGAGATATAGCGAGGCATGTCCGATGAGCAGCGGGTACAGCAGCACGACGGCGGCCTGGGCGCTGAGCAGCGTGAGCAACATACGCCGCAGTGCGAGCAACTCCTCGCGGCTCCATTCCAGGCCCTGAAAGAGCAGGATGTACAAGGTCGGTATTGCCAGCGCGGAAGCGAAATACGCCGGCAGGGACCAGATGTCCGTCGTATCGCCGAGGCGCAGCAGCCACAGCAGCAGCAGGTATACGAGGAAAGCACACCAGGCACGGAAAATCGGCGAAACCCGGAGGCGTGCACGTACGCATGCGCTGCCAAGGCGCGGCAACATACCCAGCACCGCCAGCACATACACCAGGGCGACGGTCTTTTGAAAGGGCACCATGGACGCCACCAGCAAGCCGCCGAGCAGCAGCACTCTGTCGCGGCTCCACCAACCGGCCAGCAGGGGAAGCAGCGTGAAGGCGATGATTTCCCCGAGGGACAGCGCGTCCTCTCCGCCGTAGGTTCCGCGCCGCAGAGCGATGGCCAGTAGATACAGGAAGACCATGCCGAAGAGCGCCAGAGTAGGACGCAACTCTTTGAATCGGGTTAGTATCGCTGAGATGTAACGGTTTATCACGGCCTCATGGTGCTTTCGGTGGTCGTTGGCTTCGGCTACTGGCTTCGGCTTCGCTCAGCCAGCGGAACCGAAGGGCGGTCAATGGCCGTACTCTTGCGACGAGCTCACCTATACGGTATTGAGCAGTATCCCGCGCACGGTATGGATGATTCTGTCCACATCGCCATCGCTGAGCTTTGGTGACAGCGGTATGCTCACCGTTTGCCTCCCGATATGCATGGCCTGCGGATACTGCTCCGGCAGCCAGCCATAGCGCTCGCGATAGTACGGATGCTCGGGTATGCTGAGATAATGCACACCCACACCGATGCCCTCCTGCGTCATGCGGTCGAGAAAGCCGTCGCGCGAAATGCCGCAGCGCTGCTCGTCAATCAGCAGGGTGAAGAGATGCAGGGCGTGCCGCGATGCGGGGTCAATAGGCGCGGGCAGGGTGACGGGCAAATCGGCGAAGGCCTCCATGTATCGTAGCCATATCGCCTCGCGCCGTTGCCAATACTGCTCGATACGCTCGAGCTGATGCAAGCCGATGGCGGCCTGGAGATCCATCATATTGTACTTGAAGCCCGCCTCCAATACCTGATAGTGCTTGTAACCATCATCGCCGAAGCGCTTCCAGGCATCGCGCGACATGCCGTGCAAGCCCAGCATTTTGATACGGTCTATGTGCTCTTCGCGCCTGGCCAGCACCATTCCTCCCTCGCCCGTGGTGATATTCTTGGTGGCATAGAAGGAAAAGCAGGCGAAATCCCCGAAGCTGCCGGACTGCCGGCCATGCCAGGTGCTTTCGATGGCGTGCGCGCAATCCTCTATCACCATCAACTCATGCTCCTCGGCGAGCTTCATGATAGTAACCATATCGCAGCAGCGGCCGGCAAAATGCACGGGCATAATCGCCTTTGTCCGGGGCGTGATCGCTGCTTCAATGGCGGCAGCGGTGATGTTCATGCTCGCTTCGTCAACATCCACAAGCACGGGAACAGCCCCGCTGTGAATAATGGCGTTGATGGTGGCGCAAAACGTCATCGGCGTGGTGATTACCTCGTCACCCGGTCCCACGCCTGCCGCAAGCAGACTGAGATGCAGTGCCGCCGTGCAGGAATGCAGCGCGGCCGCATACGAAGCACCCTTGTACTCCCGGAACATATCCTCGAAACGCGCGACCTTGGGACCGGTACCAAGCCAGGCGGAGCGGAGGGAAGAGATTATCTCATCGATCTCTTCAGATTCTATCCGTGGTTGGCCAAATACAATGAATTCTGGAGGATGTATCAACAGATCACTTCTTCAGTATTGCTTCATGAATTTAATCCAGTCGAGACGAGTTCTGGATTTTCGACATGTTCTTTTTGCATCTCTTTGCGCCTCAAAGTCCATCCAACATAAAGAGAAAATGCACCCAGTAGAGATAAAAGTATAATCGCGACAGACTGTAAAACACTAAATAATTTAGAAATAGTTCCGTGCGGATTCACTGTATGGGATTGGATTTGCCCCAACCATGGCAACGTGAAGCCGGAATTAACGAATTCCAACACATGCGTATAGTAGGTCTCAGTAAATCCTCGCATGGCACCAGCAATATTTATAAGCATGCCAAATATCATAAGGAAATAGAATGTCCCCTTGCCTCGTTCTCTTAGCATTACTGATACCGGAATTACCAAAAATGGCATCGCAAACAAAAGATAGCGCGGACCAAAGGCGCCTCCTGCATTCCAACCCTTGAATGAAGCAACGTAACAAAGTGCTGAAAGGAACATGACACCAGAAAACACAAGCATTCTGTCTCTCTTTTGCTTATCAACAATCGCGTGCCCAAAAGAAACAATCGCCAACATCGATATCGGCGCGAACAAAAGTAGACCTCGTTCAGGACTCAGTAGCAATCCGATAAACCTTTCAGCTCTAGGATACGATAGACCGATCATACCCTCACTCACGATATTCTGATATGATTCGCCAGCAAGGAAATGATAACCTGTTTTGAACGGATGATCAAACAAGACCACATTATGCAAAGCTAAGGCTATAACAGGGATCGCAAATCCTGCAAAATACAAAACTGTGAATTGTCTTTTAAACATCACAACATAGATTGTTACTCCCGCAGCAACGAGCAGACCGGAAACTTCGACAGTAAAAGTCATCGCCGTCACTAAACCCAAGGCCACAACATGCCATTTTGTCAGCTCATCGTGTTCAGCGCGCAATAGATAATACACCGCCATTGCTGTGAATAGCATGGAAAAAACCTGCTCGAAAAGCACTACCGCATGCCACATAATATGCGTGGCAAAGGCAAAGGCAATTGCCACCATGTACGATGTAAAGGCCGAACTTGTAACAAGCAAGGATATTTTATAGATAAACAGGACGAGCAAAGCACCGGCAACACCCACAGTGAAAATGACGACGAAACCTTGAGAAAGGAAATACTCAACATTGTCAACGCTACCGTAGAACGAGCTGTCTTCGAGCTTTGTTTTCTTATAGGATTGGATTTCACCGAAATTCGCCTTGATTGCATCAGGCAACATCGCATACATTAATTTGAAAAGCACATATGATGGCACAGCAAAAATGCTGGGACCCGGCAATGCTCCGGCGTAATAATGCCCTTCATAGTATGCTTTGTCGCATGTATTCTCATGATACTTATCGATAGTAAACGACCCTTCATTTACGAGACTGTGTGTTGTGTTCATGTACCTATTTGGAGTCACTCCGCCTGCTGGCGTAAAGAACATAGCGTACGTGAGCCATACAGTAGCAAACAAAACAAACGGTACATTATTACGTATTACTTTTTCCATTCTAACTCTTACTAACGAGCCACAGTTACTGAATTATTGTCGCGGGATTTCAAGCAGACTGGTGATTTCTCTCCGCGGCCGTATCGTACGCAGAATTGATCAGATTTGTTGTTTGCACGATGTATGCGGGTCTTGATTTCACTTGTAAAAACATTCTTGCGATGTACTCACCCAGTATGCCAAGAACAATCATCTGCATACCACCAATGAACAGTACACTTACCAGAACAGAAGCCCACCCCGGGACAACTCTGCCCACAAACAGCGCCATAATGATCGCATAGAGACCATACAGCGCAGATGATCCCGCAATTACAGCTCCCAATAGCGCTGACAAATGCAATGGTTTGACGCTGAATGATGTTATCCCTGTTGTAGCGAAAGCAATCATCTTTCTATAGCTATATTTCGTTGCGCCGAAACACCGCTCCGATGACTCATATTGCAGGCAACATCTCTTAAAGCCAACCCAATTAAAATATCCACGAAAGAACAACTCGTACTCTTCTGATGACTTTACCAAATCACCGATTCGCCTATCAATTAATCGGAAATCGGCACTACCCGGGACAATATTTGTATCAGATAATCGCGACATTACTAGGTAGAACAACCTTGAAGTCCATTTTTTTAACTTAGGCACGCTAGCATTATCAATCCTGACCGTTGTTACAATTTGATATCCTTGCTCCCATTTTTCTATCATCTGCGGGATCAATTCCGGCGGCTGCTGCAAATCCCCATCGAGCATGACAATACAATCACCACTGGCATACGATATACCTGCTCTCAATGCCGCCTGATGACCAAAATTTCTTGAAAATGAAAGATATTTTATTCTTTGATCAGAAAGTGACAACGAGATAATTTTATCCAAACTGCGATCTTGACTCCCATCGTCAATAAAAATAACTTCTCTTAGATCAGATTCACGCACACTTACAAAGATCCGATTTAATATTGGCTCGATGCTATCTTCTTCATTGCATATCGGGATTACGATACTCACTTTCATCTCATACACCGTTTTTTAAAGTTGATCGTGTATATCGCTATCATTTACATTTTCCGATTCTATGTCGCTTTCTGACGCACCGGTAACGTACAATCCGGATGAGAGTAGAGAAGTGTGGCGTACGTTTTACTCCAACACTCTTGCGTCCACCAAAGTTAAATCCGTCTTCCATTATGCGAAGGAACCTCAAGCCGCCGGATCGCATCGCCGAGCAGCTCGCTAAACCAACTTCCTTGTAACTCAAGAAGCTGGCGTCCTGTGAGATGAGCCCTCCATCACCGCAACTCCCGCACCAACGCGATGGAAGCATAGGCCTCGTCTATACCGAAGCCGCCGCCGCTGAGTATGTCGTGGTACACGTCGGTATGCAAGTGCTCGAAGCCGCCGGCGAGGTCATAGGCGGCGCCGTCCACGGTGAGGGCGCGATAACCGCGGCCCTGTGCCTCCCCTGGCATATCGGCGGGGTTGGTGGAGAGAAACCAGGACACATCCGCATGCTCGAGCTGCAGGCGGCCGACCATTTTTTGTCGCTCTCTGATCTCCACGTCAACGGCCCGCACGTCCCCGAATATCCACAGCAGCAGATCGAAGAAATGTATGCCTATATTGCTCGCGATGCCGCCGGATTTTTCCTTGTCGCCCTTCCACGAATAGCCATACCAGCGTCCGCGCGGCGCGATGTAGCGTAAATCCACCGTGTGTCGCCTTGTGCCCCCGGCCTGCTCCACCGTTTGTTTGAGCGCTATCGCCGCCGGATGGAGGCGCAACTGGAGAATGACATACACACGGCGTTCATACTCCGCTTCCAGGTCCCGCAGCGCATCGAGATTCCAGGGATTGAGCACCAGCGGCTTCTCGCAAATCGCATGCGCTCCCACCCGGAGTGCCTGCCGTATGTGGGCGTCGTGCAGGTGATTGGGGGAACAGATGCTCACATATTGCACCCGCTCACTCCCGGGTCCCCGCCGCAATTTCTCCAGATGCCGGTCGAAACGCTCGAACTCCGTGAAAAACGCCGCATCCGGGAAATAGCTATCCAGCACCCCCACCGAATCGTGCGGGTCCACCGCCGCCACAAGCGTATTGCCGGTTTCCTTTATCGCTTTGAGGTGGCGCGGAGCTATGTAACCGGCGACGCCGGTGATGGCGAAATTGGACAATTGGGTTAGCGGTTGGGAAATGGTAAAGGGTAAAGGGTAAAGGGTGAAGGGATTTACGATTGACGATTTACGATTCTTCAGCCCAAGGTCTCGAGACGAGTCAACCAATCGTTAAAATGCGGACAAGCGGCACGCAAGCGCTGGAGACCTATCGCTTCCGCGATGAGCGGACCTGCTGTTGATTTCGCCGCCGCATACTCAGGTATCTGCCCAATGATGCGCCTGCTCGGAGCAGTTTCAAAATTGTCGTTGATCAGTTCGGGCTCTGTTTGCTGTGCTATCGCGGCCAAATTCTGGAGCGGCCCGTCACCGCAATTAAGCAATCCTCGGAATTGCTCCGGATCCACAAAGAGGAGCGCTTCGAACTCATGCAATTGTACATAGGGTATGAATCTCGGATCAGCGATATCGGCGGAGAAGGCTTGTTCCAGTTCTGCCACCCGGTCGTACGGCCGGGGGCGATGCATCTCTGACTCTGCTCTTCCGGGAAAATCCCCGGGAAGCCCATAGAGATCGATCATCGTGGTGAAGTACACATCCCTGCCGGGGTTCTGCGTCAGGAAACGTACAATATCATTTTTCATCTGTACGTACTTTCGGATCCCGCCACGATGCACATGCTGCCTTTTCCGGGCGTTCGCGATCAGTACAGGATGAACCTGTATATCCCTGCGCAACAGGTGCTCGTTCAGCGTGCTTCCAGCCCACGTCTGCTCGGTAGGACCTTCAGCAAAAAGATACAACCGTGACATCAGAAGGGGCCGCCGCCGAAGACGTTTTTCTCCCACACGTCGCCGAGTGTGTATTCTTCAAGCCATGACTCCAATGCGTCGGGATCCGGTCTGGAGAAACGCGTACCGCGACTCACTTTCTGAACAATCACGATATCATTGCGGTCGAAGTGATCAAGTAAGCCGGGTGATTGTGTACTAATCATGACTTGCGTATTCATTGCGGCCTGCTTCATCACCGAAGCGATCACATTCAACGCATACGGATGAAGGCCCAATTCTGGTTCGTCTACGATAATCAGATCCGGAGTTGAATCCACTGGCTGCAGAAAGAGTGTGATCAGGCAGATGGATCTCAATGTTCCATCCGAGAGTTGATGAGGCCCAAACACCTGATCGGAGCCGGTTTCTTTCCAATTGAGGATGATGTCTTTCTTCTCGGTTCCTGCGGGTTCCAGATCGAAATCGTCGAAGTATGGTGCGATCAATCGTATGTGCTTCACGATGCGATGGTACTGCTTCGGGTCGGCCTCGTTCTTCAATTTGTACAGGACGGCGGCCAGGTTGCCCGCGTCCGGCATGAGAAAGCGCGAATCACCGATATAGCAATGCTGTCGGACACGCGCGGTTGACGAGGTGTCGTGGAAGTGATATACACGACAGCGACTGAGAAGGTACCTGAATACTTTCGCCACCTCGTCGCCTTCCTCGGCAGCGTCTCCTATGCGTGTTTCAAGCTGGCCTGCCCCGAGTGATTTTTCAACGGGTCTGACCTGATCGGTTTTACGATACCGCAGGGTCTCGTCAGCGAATACCAGCGTATCCCCGGCCGCATGAAAGAGACGCATTGAATACTCATCCTCCGCCCCATCCAGCTCGAATTTCAGCGTCGCCTCCAACTGCGGCGTCTGCTTTGGTCCGTACGAAAGAATGGTTTGCGCTCGCCCGGAAACACCGATGTGTATCTGCAATCGTTGGGCCATCATCTCATTGAGAAAACGGAAAAACGCGATGAGATTACTTTTTCCCGCTCCGTTGGCACCAACGAGCACATTCATACGACTGAGGCGCACCTCAGAGTCGCAGAGAGACTTGAATCCCTTGATGTGCAGGTGGGTTAGCATGTGGATTTACGATGGTGGATGGACGATTGACGAATGACGATTGACGATTTGCCTGCCCGCCGAAGCATCGTACGTGTTTGGCACGACCGTTGTTGGAAGAGGGCGAAGGCGGGACGATTTACTCAGTGAAGTTAGGCCTGGCAGGGTGCTATTTGTGGAAATCCGGAGGCAGCGTTTCAGCTCATGCAACGTCTTTACCGTCGGTATTGTCCCCGGTATCGTCAAGCTTCCAGATATATGCGGGCTCGCCTCGTGCGCGGAGCAATGGTGCGGCGATGGTTTGAAGCTTGATGAGGATACGGACTTTCTCTTCAATCGGAAGCCTGGCCAGGGCGAGGCGTCGCTTCTCTTTCGCTGCAAGGATACGTTGCAGCTCCGGGTTCATTACTTTCACCTATGCTCCCGTAGTCGAAGGAGGAGATTTGCGATTTGCCTGCCCGCCGAAGCATCGTACGTGTTTGGCACAACCTTTGTTGGAAGTGGGCGTAGGCGGGACGATTCACGATTCACGTTTAACGTTTAACGTTTAACGATTCTCGATTAACGAAAGCAGATACTCGCCGTACGGATTATTGCGGTACACTGCTGCGAGTCTCCGCAACTCAGAATCATCTATCCATCCTTTGCGCCAGGCGATTTCCTCCGGACAGCCGACTTTCAATCCCTGGCGCTGCTCGATGGTTTCGATGAAGCTGGAGGCCTGGAGGAGGGACTCGTGTGTGCCGGTGTCGAGCCAGGCCATGCCGCGGCTGAAAACGGAAACGCGGAGGGTGCCTTCTGCGAGATAACGGTTGTTGAGATCGGTGATTTCGAGCTCGCCGCGGGGAGAGGGACGCTGCTGCTTCGCATAGCGGCTCGCATTGCCGTCGTAGAAATACAATCCGGGTACGGCGTAATGCGAACGGGGCTGTGCGGGTTTTTCTTCTATCGAAATGGCCTTGCGGCGCTCATCGAACTCCACCACACCGTAGCGCTCGGGATCGCGCACGTAATACGCGAAGATGTTGCCGCCTTCGGTGAGCTCCGCCGCTTCGCGCACGATGTTCTCCAGATTGGCGCCGTAGAACAGATTGTCGCCCAGTATGAGACAGCTCGGCTCGCCCGCGATAAATTCTTCACCGATGATAAACGCCTGCGCCAATCCCTCGGGCCTGGGCTGCTCGGCGTATGCGAGCTGCATCCCCCACTGCGATCCGTCCCCCAGCAGCCGCCTGAACATGGGCAGGTCGTGCGGGGTGGAGATGATGAGGATTTCCTTTATCCCGGCCAACATCAACGTCGTCAGAGGATAGTAAATCATCGGCTTGTCGTATATCGGCAGCAGTTGCTTGGATACGACAAGCGTGAGCGGGTAGAGGCGGGTACCGGAGCCGCCGGCGAGGATGATGCCTTTCAATGTACCTCTGGCCTCACACCCGGCCTCACCCCCGGCCTCACCCCCAAAGGCGCTAACTTAAGGAAAAATGGGAACCAGATCATTTGCTAGTACTCGCGCTTGCTGCATGCCTCTGCGGCGTGGCGCGTTGAAGAAATGTCGGAAGAGCGATTCGGCGTCCCGACACCAGTCCTGCGCCGAGACCCTCCCGAGAATACAAAAACGAATTCCATCAATCAAAGCTCGTTGAATACGCCAAATCGATGGATTACGTTCTGACAAGTCGATGCCCCCAAGGGGAAAAAGAGAGGAATTCCTCCGTCAAATCTTCCAGAATTAAAGCGGCGGGAATTTCGCATAGAGGTAGCTGTGCGTAAGGGGAGGATCCTTTGTCGGGACCTCGCCAAGATTCAGGAGGCTTTTCAGACGCTTGAACGCCAACTCGATTTGCCATCGGAACCGATAGAGTTCGAGCCCATCGAGCGCGCTCAACTCGTCGGCGGGGACGGACGTCAGCACCATAATGTACCTCGCCGCTTCAAGTGTTCGAGGGTCAATGGTTCTGCTCTTTCTCGATCGTTCGCGCAGGACCCGTTCACGCGCAGCCTTCGCGGCGGCTTCCGATTTCCGAATGACCAGCAATCGCGCGGGGATTGCCGGGATGTTGTCTTTCGGTACCGCCTGCGTGCGGACAGCAAACTCCGTCGGTGTCGCGTCACTGATACTGCGGAGCGCTCTGAGGATGTCGAACGCGTCTCCCGCAATATCACATAACGGCACATTCTGCCAATTCAGTCGAATAAGAAAATCAGCCTTGGCGGAGATCACGGCATGGAACCCCGCGCGATGTGCATAGCCACAATCACCGACAACGAGATCATGAGGGCAAAAGTGAAAGCGCTTGAGGCTTTCGCCGCCATGGACATCGGTCACTTCCACTGAATCAATCTTCAAATCCATCAGATTGAAGCCAAGGTGGACGCGCCAATCTGTTCCCATCGACCCGGTCGATTGATAGTGGTTGCATCCACCAGACGTAGATGTCGTGCGGCATGGGCTAGCTGGGGTGGCGGCGCTCGTTCTGTTAACTTAAGAGCGAGTAAATGTCCGAGCCAGTCCGAGGCGAGACGCAGACGCTTCATCAAGGCGACATCAGATATATGAGCAATGTCGATGACCTCGGCCCATGCGGCTGTTTGTCGGAGCGACATCTCGCAGAACCCATAGGCAAACGCTAGCCGTAGTAGGGTTGAAGCCTTATCAATAAGCCTTTTCCGGGTAATCGCCCCAAATTCCTTTGCCGTCCGCTCCAGCACATCATCAGGGGGAAAGAAGGAAAGAAGATGGGCCCACTCGTATTCAAGTTGACTCTTGGCATCCATGCGGTAAAGGTACAAAACCGCACGGAAAAAGTCAAGCTCTTAAGTTAGCGCCTATGGGCCTCACCCCCGGCCCCCTCTCCGCAAGCGGAGAGGGGGAGGGGGAGAATTTTGACTTTTGTTGTTACTGGTCAAAGGTGATATTCGTTGTGTCATACGAATGGGAGAATGTATGCCTTCAAAATTTCTGGTCCAGGCTGCGTCAATACGGTGCAGGGAATTGCGTCAAAGACAGACGAACGCGGAAATCCATATGTGGGATCTTTTGAGAAATCGTAAGTGCCACGGCGTCAAATTCTATCGCCAGCGTGCGATATTTTACGATGTCGGCGGCAGACAATCATTCTATATAGCGGATTTTTACTCACATGAACTCAACCTGATCATCGAACTGGATGGTCCCATACACGATGACACACGGTATTATGACAGCATACGAGACGACACTCTGGAGAATCTCGGCTTTCGTGTCCTCAGATTTCCCAATCACATCGCACTTCATCAAACAGACATCATACTCAACGCAATCAAACAACTCACACAATCCGATTCCTCCCCCTCTCCGCTTGCGGAGAGGGGGCCGGGGGTGAGGCGGGGGGGTGAGGCCGGGGGTGAGGCCGGGGGTGAGGACGGGGGTGAGGCCAGAGCTAAGAGACTTCCACCACTCCAATCTCATTCAATCGATACCGCATTCCCGTCCTTCCGCACTCGGCCATTCCGTCGGCATCGAATTCCAAACGCTCGCCGGCTTCGCTGACCCAGCCGATGATTTTTGCGGGGCTGCCGACGACGAGGGCGTAGTCGGGGACGTCGCGGGTGACGACGGCGCCGGCACCGACGAAGGCGTGGCGTCCGATGCGGTGTCCGCACACGATGGTGCAATTGGCGCCAAGGGAAGCGCCTTCGCAGACGCGGGTTTCAAGATAAAATTCGCTGCCCACCTGCGGATATTTGCAACGCGGATTGATCACGTTGGTGAACACCATGGAAGGTCCGCAGAATACATAATCCTCGAGTATGACGCCTTCATAAATCGATACGTTGTTCTGCACCTTGCAATAATCCCCGATGCGCACATTGTTGCCCACGTTGACGTTCTGTCCGAACACGCAGTTCTTCCCTATTCTCGCCCCGGATTGTATATGCGAGAAATGCCATATTTTCGTGCCGTCACCGATGAGGACGTCGGAGTCGATGAAGGCGGAGGGGTGGATGTGGGTGGACATTATTGGGATGGGGAAATAAACGTGGGAGAGAGAGTTAAACGTTAAACGTTAAACGTTAAACGAGAAGAGGGTTAAACGTTAAAGGTTAAACGAGGGGAGGGTTAAAGGTTAAACGAGGGGAGGTGTCTTCTTTCGTTTAACTTTTAACTTCTTTCGTTTAACTTTTAACGTTTAACCTCCCCTGTCATTTGAATTTCCGGTCGTTCGTTTTGCATTTCCGTACATAGGAGTTAATCCGCATCTTGCGGTCGCATTATTTTTTCGACAGAACAAGGGAGTCTATCATGTCTGAATTCATGCGTTCTCACAGAAAACTCGATGCCTGGAAAGCGGGAATCGATTTTGTTGTTGCTATCTACCGGGAGACTCAGGGCTTTCCGAAATCGGAGATGTACGGTCTAACGTCGCAATTACGGCGTGCTTCGGTATCTGTGCCGAGCAACATCGCGGAAGGCGCAGCTCGTGAGACGATAAAGGACAACTTGCGTTTTCTGACAATCGCCCGTTCTTCCTTAAGCGAAATTGAGACCGAGCTTTTCATCGCAAAGGAACTCGGCTACACAGAGAACCTGGAATCGCTTCTGCTTCAACTTGAGAAGGTCGCTTCACCGCTCAGCGGCATGATTCGCTATCTCAAAAGGAAGCTCGATGAGGAGCGTTAAACGTTAAAAGTTAAAAGTTAAACGAGGGGAGAGTTGGTCGGTACTATCCCTCGTTTAACGTTTAACGTTTAACCTTTAACTCCTTCCAACGAAATCGACAACGCAATTCACCACCTCCCCAATCATTTCCTCCGTCAATTCGGGGTAGACGGGGAGGGCGATGATGGTGTCGCAGACGGCGTCGGAGACGGGGAAGGCGTCGGCGCAACTGGGGAGGCCGGCGAAGCATTTCTGCTGATGGAAGGGCACGGGATAGTATACAGCGCATCCTATGCCGGCGGCGGTGAGGTGCTCCATCAAGCCGTCGCGATTCTGTACGCGTATGCAATACTGATTGTAGATGTGCGGATGCTGCAAGCCGGGCGCTTCGTATATGGAGGCAGGGAGCTTCACTTTACCGCTATCCACCACTCCGGCCTGAGTAAATAAAGCATTATATAACGCCGCGTTTTTCCGGCGGCCTTCATGCCAGCTGTTCAGATGCGGCAGTTTGACGTTGAGGACGGCAGCCTGGAGGGCGTCTATGCGGAAGTTGCCGCCGATCATGTCGTGATAGTAGCGCTTTTCGGCGCCGTGGACGCGGAGAAGCTCGATACGTTTCGCGAGGTCGGGGTCGTTGGTGGTGATGATGCCGCCGTCGCCGAAGGCACCGAGATTCTTGCTCGGGAAAAAGCTGAAGCAGCCCACCGTGCCGATGCTGCCGACGCGGCGTCCGTCCTTGTACTGCGTACCGATGGCCTGCGCGGCGTCTTCGATCACGTACAGGTCATGCGCTTCGGCAAAGCCCATGATGGGATCCATATCGGCGGATTGTCCGAACAGATGCACCGGCACGATGGCCTTGATGTTGACGGAGGAGCGGTACTTTTCGAAAGCTTCGGCGGCGGCAAAGGGTGAAATATTATAGGTAAGTGGATCGATATCAACAAAAATCGGTGTGGCGCCGAGGCGGGAAACTACGCCGGCCGTAGCGAAAAAGGAGAAGGTCGGTACGATAACGCCGTCGCCGGGTCCGATACCGAGGGCCATCATGGCCAGCAGCAGCGCGTCCGTGCCGGAGGAGACGCCGATGGCGTGCGTGCTGCCGACATATTCGGCGATGTTTTTCTCGAGCGCGGTGACGTCGGGACCGAGAATGAAGTATTGTGAATCCGCAACACGGAGCAGGACCGGTTCGATTTCTTGTTTGATTTGCTGGTACTGGGCTTTAAGGTCGAGCAGGGGGACTTGCATGGTGAAGGGTCAAGGGTAAAGGGTAAAGGGGGCGCTGTTTGCTATGTTCAAGCGGTTAGGCTGGACGATGGCGTTGCTTTCGAAATCTGGAGAATTGGTAAAGGGTAAAGGGTCGCTGTTTGCTACGCTCAAGCGGTTAGGCTGGACGATGGCGTTGCTTTCGAAATCTGGAGAATTGGTAAAGGGTAAAGGGTCGCTGTTTGCTACGCTCAAGCGGTTAGGCTGGACGATGGCGTTGCTTTCGAAATCTGGAGAATTGGTAAAGGGTAAAGGGTGAAGGGTAAAGGGTCGCTGTTTGCTATGTTCAAGCGGTTAGGCTGGACGATGGCGTTGCTTTCGAAATCTGGAGAACTGGTAAAGGGTAAAGGGTGAAGGGTAAAGGGTCGCTGTTTGCTATGTTCAAGCGGTTAGGCTCAATGACTAGCCATTTCTTGGTAATCTGTATGGTTTTCGGTCGTCCCGTATCTTCCTTCTGACAGAATTAATAAGTCCTGACAGTACGCGGGATTCATGATCAAGCAGAGCGTCAATTTCATCCGTATTCTCTATATAGTGTTGCCGTTCCGCAATCTTGACTTCCGTTTCAAGCTCACTTAAAGATCCGCGTGAAATAGTGTAGTATCGAAGAGTCTCCTTGAACGAATCCTTAGCCGAGCCTTCTGCGATGTTCGTCGGTATCGAAATTGCTGCTCTGCGCATCTGCGAGCTCAGAACAAACAACTCGTCCTTTGGGAACTTCCTTGTCATAGCATAGACAGCATCAACTACATCCATACCTATTATCCATGCATCCAGGTTTTCGTGTGCTCTCTTGAATTTTCCCATTGTAACCCCTATTTGGAAATTGTAGAAAAAAATAAGGAGTGTGAAACACTACAACGTATGTCCCCATCCCTTTCGTATATTCTCCAGACCTCGCAAATCACACCCAGGCTGACTCGGTCCATCTGAACAAAACAAACTGCGCCCCCTTTACCCTTTACCCTTCACCCTTTACCAAAGCCCTTTACCCTTTACCCTTTACCATTCCCCATGTCCGCATCGACCATCATTCGGACGAGTTCCTCGAATTTGACCTCGGGAGTCCAGGCGAGTTCGGTTTTGGCGCGGGAGGGATCGCCGAGGAGAATTTCCACTTCGGCGGGGCGGTAGAAGAGCGGATCGATTACGACGTAGTCTTCGTAATTCAAGCCGACATGCTCGAAGGCGACGCGGCAGAAATCGCGCACGCTGTGCGTTTCGCCGGTTGCAATGACGTAATCTTTCGGGTGCTCCTGCTGCAGAATAAGCCACATGGCTTCGGCGTATTCTTTGGCATAGCCCCAGTCGCGTTTGGCGTCGAGATTGCCGAGACGGAGCTCCTTCGCCTCTCCCCTTTTGATGCGCGCCACGGTGCTGGTAATTTTGCGTGTAACGAATTCGAAACCGCGGCGGGGCGACTCGTGATTATATAATATACCGCTGGCGGCCTTGATGCCGTAGGCCTCGCGATAATTGCGCGTGAGATCGAAGCCCGCTACCTTGGTGATACCGTAGGCCGAACGCGGATGAAAGGGGGTGTCCTCATTCTGCGGCACTTCGCGCACCTTGCCGAACATCTCGCTGGATCCCGCGAAATAGAATCTGCACTCCGGCGCGTTTTCCTTGATGGACGACAGCAGATAATGCGTGCCGTTGATATTCGTATTGAAAGTGGAAAACTCATCCTCGAAACTGTAGCTCACGAAGCTTTGCGCTGCCAGGTGATAGCATTCGTCCGGCATGATATCGCGCACGACTTTGAACAGCGACGGATAGCTTTCGAGAGAGGCGGGATGGAGTTGTATATCATTGATCAGATGCTTCACCCGTCCGAGACGCTGCTCGGGAGCTTCGATAGCGACTCTCCTCACTACACCATGGACTTCATAACCTTTGGATAGAAGGAGTTCGGCCAAGTAAGAACCATCTTGGCCAGTTATGCCGGTAATGAGGGCTTTTTTCAAAGATGGTGAAAAGGTGAAAAGGTGAAAAGGTAAGAGGGAAGGGGTTTGGCTTTGTCTTACTTCTTCCCCAGTCGGGTGTTGTCTAATTGCGACCAGACGTGCTTCATTAGTCCATCTAGCAGATATGACGCTCGGGTGAGTAGTGGGAATACCTCAGATTCCTTCGAGATATACCCCTGACGTAATGCCAATTCCAACTCGGTATCCATTTCGCTCAATGAACCTCTTGAAATACCGAGGAAGCGATAATACTCACGTTTTGATGGTCTTGCCGCCCTTCTGCTATGTTCGTTGGAACCGAAACTGACGCATCCCGAAGTTGCGCGCTCAATCCGTATAATTCATACCGCGGGAATTTCCTCAACTCCTCCGCGACTTTTATCGCGAGGTCCATAGCGACTTTCCAAGCATCCAGTCGCCTATGCGACCATTCAAATTGCTGTTGCATAGCTGATCCCTGTCTTTTTACGAATGAGTGGATTTTCCCCTTCCCTCATTCAACACCCTATGAATGTACTTGATGGCGATCACCTATGCGAGTCAAATAATTCCACCCTGTCTCCGATACACCCGTTCCCCTTTTCACCTTCTCCTCTCCCACCTTTTCACCTTTTCACCTTCTCCCCCTTTCACCTCCTCCCCCAACCACTTCAATCTCCGCCAAATCCACCTCGACGACCACGCTTTGGCGGATGCCTTCGACGAAGACGGCGACTTTGGAGGAGCCGCGGTATTGGGTGAGTTCGCCGCGGAGGCCGGTGAGGGGTCCGTGAATGACTTTGACGGGGGTGCCTTCGGGGAGGCGTTCGGGCAGCACGTCGAGCTTGCGGGGTCCTTCGACGGCGATGCGGATGCTTTCGATGATCGCGGGGCGGACTTCGACCAGAACGCCGGAGAAGTGGATGTACTTCAGGACACCATAAATATCGAGGGCTTTGATGCGCTGCCGCTCATCCACCCGCACGAAAATGTAGCCGTTAAACAGCGGAACGATGACGCGTTTTTTTCTGTCGGACCACTGTCGCACTTCTTCCCGCAGAGGGAGAAAACTCTCAATACCAAGCTCGAGAAGCTGCTGGTGGATTTTCTTCTCGAAGCGGGGACGGACGTAGAGAATTCTCCACTTGACCACAGAAACCACAGAAACCACAGAATTAACAGAAACCACAGAATTAACAGAAACCACAGAATTAACAGAAACCACAGAATGAGCAGAAATGCCAGAAATTGTTAATCGGGAATCGTTAATCGTTAATCGGGAATCGTTAATCGTTAATCGGGAATCGGCACTGCGTAATACTTTCGAGAAGCGTTCTGTTTTTTTCTGTGTGTTCTGTTTCTTCTGTGGTCTGCGTTTGCTGCAATCGTGAGTGCCACATTCGCAGAAAGGGATGCTGTACATCTCGCTTTTCTACATCACCACTTCAGCACAAACTGTAGTGAGAGCTCCTCTTACTCCCTCTCTCTTCCAAGAGAGGGGGTCGGGGGGGTGAGTTGGGAATTATCGCACAGTACTTGCCAAAAGCTCCTGCTCACCATCCCACCTGCTGGCATCAACTGACTCTCCTCGTCGCGGCGAGTCGCCGACCTTCCGTCTTCGACGCTCCCTGTCCCTGCGCGGTATCAACAGATGGCCAGGTTCTCCGCATCGGCCAGATCCTGAGCTCTTCCTGTAGCCCGCTTATTGGCTATAAGATGGGGCAGATCGATGAACGGGACTTCAAGACCGTTGATAACCGTTACAATCTTCCGGGCATAGCACTCGTCGAAATCGACTCCTTTGAGCTGTGTGAGCATATCGATTCGGTTGGGGGGCTGCCCAAGCTGTATTACCTGCTCTGCATTCAGAAAATCCGCTTCAACGATATCGAGATCGCCGAAGCCAAAGTCACTGAGAGCCAGAAGTATACGCTTTGCGTTGTCGGTATCAGGGCGCATCCAGATATCAAGATCTTTCGTGTACCTCGGATGACCGTGAAACGCAACCGCGTACCCTCCGACGATGAGAAAGCGGACCTCACGCCCGACAAGGCATTGAACGAAATCTTTGAAGTCACCCGTCAGCAAGCACTGCTCGTATCACGTTCATCCATTTTGCGGACAACACACACATACTCGAAGCCGGGATTATCCGGGTATTTCCAGGAATTGTATTCCGTCCTGATATCTTCGAGGGCCTGCAGACGCTCCTGCCCGGTACGCGTGCGCCAATAGTCACTTTCGCGGGGTTGGGATGCGATCGGATATTTTCGAATTGTCTTGATCACGAAACGCAGAATTCGCAGAATAAACAGAATGCGCAGAATCGTTAATCGGGAATCGTTAATCGTTAATCGGGAATCGTTAATCGGGAATCGTTAATCGGGAATCGGCACTGCGTAATACTTTCGAGAAGCGTTCTGCTTGTTCTGTTTTTTCTGCGTGTTCTGCGTTCTGTTTTTTCTGTGGTCTGTATAGCTCCGCCAATTCAGTCCCATTTTCGGGGACCGATTGGGAGTGCAACGCACTCTGCGGAACGACCACATGCCGTGATCTTATTTTGTTACCCGGGCATTGACCGGGACCACAGAATTCACAGAAAACGCAGAATCGTTAAGCGGGAATCGGCACGGTGTAATACCTTCGAGAAGCGTTCTGCTTGTTCTGTTTTTTCTGCGCCTTCTGCGTTCCAATTCAGTCCCATTTTTGAGACCGATTGGGAGTGCAACGCACTCTGGGGAACGACCACATGCCGTGATCTTATTTTGTTACCCGGGCATTGACCGGGACTACAGAATTCACAGAAAACGCAGAATCGTTAATCGGGAATCGGCACGGTGTAAAACCTTCGAGAAGCGTTCTGCTTGTTCTGTTTTTTCTGCGCCTTCTGCGTTCCAATTCAGTCCCATTTTCGGGGACCGATTGGAAGTGCAACGCACTCTGCGGAACGACCACATGCCGTGATCTTATTTTATTACCCGGGCATTAACCGAGACCACAGAATTCACAGAAAGCGCAGAATCGTTAAGCGTTAAATGTTAAACGTTAAAGGTTAAAGGTTAATCTGTCCGCCGGAGGCGTAAGGGATCTGGAAGCGAAAACGCGGAATGCTTTCGAGAAGTCTTCTGCGTCTTCTGTCTTTTCTGCGCCTTCTGCGGTTGCGTTCTGTCTTTTCTGTATTTTTCTGCGGTTTCTGTGGTTATACGAAGGCGTGCCGCAAAGCGGCACGTCGGTGGTGTAGCGCAGGCCCGGCACGGCGCGTTTCAGCGCAAGCGTTCCGTTCGTGCGGCAGGCAGCGATACGATCTATTTCGGCGAAGGACATATCATCGCCGGGAAACACGGATTCGGGATTTGCTACTATCTTGACGGACCCAAGGGCCATGGGATCTCACTCTAACGTGGCGGTTTCCGGAAGGTATCCGGGCGTGCCGGTCATTGTTTCGATGTCATTAAAAAGTACGGAATTTTTCGGTCAATCACCACTCTGCAGGCGAAGAATCTCGTCTCGAATTTTTGCCGCGTCCTCGTAATCCTCGTTGTTTATGGCATCGTCGAGCCGGGACTGCAACTCCGCCAGGCGCTGTTCACGCGGAGCCAGAACCGTGTCCGCCGTTGCGTCGTGGGTGTCGTGATGCTCCTCGCCTTCGGGGACAAAGCCGGCTTCATCCAGCACTTCCTCCGCGACAAACACGGGTATGCCGAAGCGCACGGCGAGGGCGATGGCATCGCTGGGACGGGCGTCCACCTCGTCCATCGCCGTATTGTCCAGCGACAGCCGGGCATAGAACGTCCCCTCGCGCAGCTCGGTGATGGTGACTTCGGTAATGGCAAAGCCGAGCGTTTCGATCACGTCCTTGAACAGATCATGCGTCATGGGCCGGGGCGGTTTGATGCCCTCGATTTCCAGAGCGATGGCCTGCGCCTCGAAGGCCCCGATAATGATGGGCAAGCGGCGCTGTCCGTCCGTCTCGCGCAGGATGAGCGCATACGCTCCCCCGCTGGAGGAGGAGGTGGAGAGACCGAGGATGTCGACTTTAATTTTTGACATTTGCGGGGTCTGTTAAAATCAGCTACTTACAGTCGTGTTTGACTGCTTTTGTCAGAAATGTGGTAAAGGGTAAAGGGAAGGGTAAAGAGTGAAGAGTAAAGGGTAAAGGGGGCTAAGTAATGCTGTACATGGGTGGCCCGCTCTGCTCGTTCTGACTTCTGCTGCACAAGCAGCTTGCTGCCTGCCAGTAAACACGCAATCGCGCGGTGCTCGTATACATTACTGATCTTCACTCTTTACTCTTTACTCTTCACTCTTTACTCTTTACTCTCCGCTACTCTACAATTTTCCAAGTTCTTCCGTCAACGCCGGGATGACCTCGAACACGTCGCCGACGATGCCGTAGTCCGCGACCTGGAAAATGGGAGCGTCCTTATCCTTATTGATTGCCACAATACATTTGGAAGACGACATACCGGCGAGATGCTGGATGGCGCCGGAGATGCCGCAGGCCACGTAGAGATTGGGAGACACGGTTTTGCCGGTCTGTCCCACCTGCTCGCCGTGGGGTCGCCAGCCGGCATCCACCACTGCGCGCGAGGCACCGGTGGCGGCACCGCCTGTGACTCTGCCCAGCGCGGCGGCAAGACCTTCGATGAGCGGCCAATGCTCGGGTCCCTGCAAGCCGCGTCCGCCGGAAACGATGACGGTGGCTTCGGACACATCCAGTTTGCCGGAAGCGATACTGGTGCCGGTGGCTTTGGTCGCGAAGTCGGCGTCGGTGAAATCCACCGCGAGAGTTTCGACTGTCGCTGCCGCACCATCGGGTTGTCCGGCGGTAAACACATTGGGACGCAGGGAGAACACTTTTTTCGCCGTCGTGACACGGACCTTTTCCAGCGCCTTGCCGGCATAGATCGGACGCGTGGCGATGACGTCGCCGCTATCCACATCGAGCGCGGTGACATCCGGCACGACGGCGCCGTCGAGGCGCACGGCGAGGCGGGGCGCAAGGTCCTTGCCCATGGAGGTGGCGGGAAGAATGACGATATCGGCGTTCTCTTTTGCTGCGGCGGTGGTGACTGCCGTGGCATAGGCGGCGCTGGAGTAGAGCGCGAGCCGTTCGTCCGCAACGTGCAGCACTTTGGTCGCGCCGTAGCCGCCGAGCGAAGCGGCCGCTTCGGCGCTGCCGCCGATGAGCATGCCGGTGACGGATGCGCCGAGTTGCCCGGCCAGCTTCGCAGCCGCGCGCACGGCTTCGAAGGAGGCTTTCTTTACGGTATTGTCGCGTTGTTCAGCGATGACGAGGATATTCATGGTTGGCTATGTGTATTTGTATGTATTGAGATTCGTAGGGTACGGGAAAATGGTGAAAGGGTGAAAAGGTGAAAAGGTGAAAGGGTGAAAGGGTGAAAGGGTGAAAGGGTGAAAGGGTGAAAAGGTGAAAGGGTGAAAGGGTGAAAGGGTGAAAAGGTGAAAGGGTGAAAGGGTGAAAGGGTAAGACGTGCCTTGGTCTGAACTGGTGGGTTGCTGACAATTCATTGCAGGTTGAAGCGACACACCTTTTTTCCTTTTCACCTTTTTTCCTTTTCACCTTTTTTCCTTTTCACCTTTTTTCCTTTTCACCTTTTTTCCTCAAATCACTTTGGCCTCTTCGTGCAGCAGTCGCACGAGTTCCTTGACGGCGTCGGGACCTTCGCCCACGATGCGGCCGGCGGATTTGATGGCGGGCTTGCTCATGGACACGGTTTCGACGCGGTTCTGATACGCTGCGGGCACGACTTCATCAATGGGCTTGCGTTTGGCGGCCATGATGCCCTGCAGTTTGGGATAACGGGGATCGTTGAGTCCTTTCTGCGCGGAGATGACGGCGGGCAGTTTGGACGTGACGGTTTCCTGTCCGCCCTCGATATCGCGTTCGGCGGTGAAACTGCCATCTTCCGCTATGTCGAGTTTGGCGACCACGGACACGGAGGGCATGCCGAGCATTTCGCCGAGCAGGCCGGCCATTTGCCAGCTGTCGTAATCAATGGACTGACGTCCGCAGAACACGACATCGGGATTTTTGTCCGCGAGCGCATCCGCGATGGCGCGGGCTATGCCGAAAGAATCGCGTTGATCGTCGGTTTTGATGTGCAGGCCCTTATCGGCGCCCATGGCGAGGGCTTTGCGCATGGTTTCTTTCACGGCTTCGGGACCGACACAGACGACGGTCACTTCGCCGCCGCGGGCTTCTTTGAGCTGCAAGCCGGCTTCGACGGCGTACTCATCGTAGGGATTGAGAATGAATGTGACGCCGTTGGGATCAATATGCTTGCCATCGCTGCCGACCATCACCTTGGTGGTGGTATCGGGCACATGGCTCACGCAAACGTAAATATTCATTGTGTTTCTGATTGAAATTGAAGTTTGTCCTGATCCTTTAATATACCGGCTGAGGGGAAAACTGCAAAACGCGGTGACGCGGATTGGGGTGACGCGGATTGGGGTGACGCGGATTGGGGTGACGCGGATTTACGCGGATCGAGGCGGATTTACGCGGATCATCTAAGTGACGCGGATTTGGGTGACGCGGATTGGGGTGACGCGGATCGGCGCGGATTAAGGCGGATCTACGCGGAAGGAATTATTTCGATGCTCGTAGCGAAAATCTGTGGGATGTTTTTCGAAAAAGCACCCGTGAAAATCCGTGCCGATCCGTGTGATCCGAGTACCTATCCCATACCTCAGAACTGTCGGCACACTCCCCAGAACGATCTATTCGTGACGATCCGTGTCCCTAGTCCCATGCGAGAATACGTGTCATTCGCGAATGGATCATTTTTTCAGATCGCGATACGCCCCGGCCCAGAATTTGCGGCGGACGCGGAGGAGGCCTTTGATGTCGTCTATGGCGGTTTTGACGATTTTCACGCGTGTATCGAGATCCTCGATCCACTTTACAGGGACGTCATAGATTCTGTAGCCGCATTTCTCGCCGATGATGAGCAGCTCGGAATCGAAGAACCAGACATTGTCTTCGATTTCCGGGAGAAGCACATCCACCACCTGACGTGTCACCGCCTTGAAACCGCATTGCGCGTCGGAGAAACGGGTAAAGAACATGGCCTTGACCATGAGGTTGTAGCTTCGGGAGATGAACTCCCGCTTGACGCTGCGCACGGTGTTTGCGCCCTTCATCAGGCGGGAGCCGGTGCCGATGTCAAATCCCTCGTGCGCGAGGGCGTGAATCATGGGAGGAAAAGATTCGAGATTCGTGGACAGGTCAACGTCCATGTAGCTCACGATATCCGCATCGCAACCGGTCCACGAGCGTTTGAGCGCGCGGCCGCGGCCTTTTTGTTCGAGGCGGAGATAGCGGACACGGTCATAATCGCGGACGAGAGATTCGGACACCATGGGTGTCCGGTCTATGGAGGCATTGTCGGCGATTTCTATGCTCCAGTCGTATCCGTCCATGTGCTCACTCAGGAAGGAATGCAGCATGGGAATGCTGACGGGAAGAGCTTTCTCTTCGTTGTACACGGGGATGGTGACGAGCAGCTTCATGAGCGTCCGATCGAAATGACACAAGCAACTCCTGTAAACTAGCATCGGGGGGAGGTAATTCCAAGGCGCCCCCCCTTCCCCCCGATGCATCGGAGGGATAGAGGAGGGTTCGGCCCTTCGGGCCGGGGAGGAGTAATTCAGATATTTGCGTTTTTTCGGTGTCGCCGGAACGCCTGACGGACTGTTGCGGTAGGGGGAACATGGCTATGTGGGGGGTGTTTTTTACGATTTTGGCCGTTTCTGGGGCATAGGCGGGGAATCCGGGAAGGTCTCGGCGGGAAAACGGCGCCGAGCTTGCATCGCATTGCCGTGTATCCGTACCTTAAAGAATCTTCGAAACCTTCGGAGAGCTTTTGTTCACGTTGTACCCTGGCACATGGAGGCCTATGAATCGACGAACCTTAAAATTCCTGCTCCTGCTGACAATAGCGATAGTCATCGTTTTAGCACCTTCGACCATGAGCGGTGCCGTCAGCAACACACACGCCGTCAAGCAAAACTCCCCCAAAACCCGCGCCGCGAAAAAATCCCTTGCACGCAAACATGCCGCTCTGGCCGTGCTTCGTGAGTACCTGCCCAACTACGCAGATATTCTCGAAGCGAAGAGTGTTCGTTTCGAGGATATTTATTATCGCGGCAGCTCCATCGTCCCCGTCCCCGCCCCCTTCGACGCCACCTCCCCTTTCGTCAATCCCATGCTTCGGCTCGAACTGCTTCAGTCCATCGAGGACTGGCTCGGTACGCGCTATCGCTACGGCGGACGTTCGCGCGGCGGTGTGGATTGCTCGGGATTCGTGTGTCAGATGGTGGATGAGACGCTCGGACGCCGGATCGGGAATTCCTCCAGCGCACAATCGAAAGAGTTCGCTCCCATATTTTCTGTTGACAGCCTGCAGTTCGGGGACCTGATGTTTTTCTCCGGGACCCGCCGTACCGCCAAGCGCATCGGGCATGTCGGCATTTACCTCGGGAACGGCGTATTCGCACATTCGTCCACATCCATCGGCGTCACCTTCAACCACATCACGGACGGCTATTACGCCCGCCGCTTCCGCTGGGGCGGCCGCTTCTCGTCCGCCGTCGTGGCTGATGCCGATAAGAGTGGTGTGTACGTCAGCCCCTGACCGATTTTCCTGTGACCAAACGAAAACGGCGGACTACGGTTCGCCGTTTTCATAATACGGGGAGGGTTAAACGTTAAACGTTAAACGAAATTGTGAGCCCGAAGGGCGACACTTTTTCAATCCCCGCACGTAAAGTGTGGGGTTCTCGCAAGCGCAACCTCTCCTCCCAAGCTCAGCCAGAGGCTGACGACACTTCGTGGTGAAAGGTGAAAAGTGAAAGGAGGAGTTAGAGGTTGGAAGACACATGATCTCTCGTCAATCCGCAGGGAATACGAGGATACCAACCTATTTGTCGTTTAACGTTTAACTTTTAACGTTTAACTGTTTGCGTTTAACTCATCATTTGAAGATTCGGAGACGCGGGAGCGTTCGCGGAGCATGCTGGTGCGGAAGACGTGATCCCACATCGGGGAACTGACACCGAAGCCGCGGTCAGGTTGCTGGAAGTGATGCCGCATGTGCAGCTCGCGCAACGTGCCGAACAGTTTTCCCTTTATCGGAAAATGATGCACGGCGTAATGGGTGATATCGTAGAACAGATACCCGATGAAGAAGCCGGCACTGAAGGGGAATACCGACGGATCACCAAGAGCGACGTAGAAGAGAAGGAAAAACAGCCCACCCAGCGGGAGACTGACGGAGGGAACCATCACGAGGCGCAGGGGGTCGCTGGGGTAGTCGTGATGCACCCCATGAAACATCCAGTGAAATTTGCGGCCCCAGTCGGTCCGCGGCTCATAGTGAAAGACAAAGCGGTGCAGGACGTACTCCGTCAGAGTCCAGATAAACAGCCCGGCGAGAAGCAGACCGATGTGCTGCGGTATGGTGAAGCTGCCGCGAAGGACACCGAGCGCAACGAAGGAAATCACGATAGGGACAAAGAACCACAGTGGTACGGACCAATGGGTACGCGAAAAAAACTCCATGACGCCGTTGTCGAACATGCGGGGGGTTTCGCGCTTATTGGAAACGTAGAGCTTCATGTGCTGTGCAATGTTGTGAGCAGACCATTCCTAAACATACGGACTGAGGAGGAAAGTTCAATGCTCGCAGGGCATCGGGAGAGAACGCGCAGACAACGATTTCGCTTGCGGAAATCTGCCTAGCGTAGAAGGATAAACGTCCTCATTGCGGCTGAACCATCGGTCGTCCGCAGCACGCAGGTGTACATTCCCGGCGGCAGACCTGCCGCGGTGAAGCGCGTCTGATGTACCCCGGACTGCTGCTCGGAATTGACGAGCGTTGCGACAAGTCGTCCCATCGCATCGAATACCTGGAGCCGCGCATGCCCCGCGGAAGGGAGTTCGTAGCGGAGTGTTACGACATCGCTGGCGGGATTGGGGTGTATTTCCCTGAGGACGGCACGATCGCGCACGGTGGGAATTTCTCTGAAGGTTGAAACAGGCGGGGATGAAACGATGAACTGCCCCATCATACCATGGTCTTCATGCGTAAGCAGGTGACAATGGTACATGTAGGGAAACGTATTGTCGTGATGGGTCTCGAACTTCGTGATGAAGCGGACGACGCCGTTGCCGGGCGGCACGAGCACGACATCCTTTCTACCGGCGAGGCCGGGAGGGGGCGACACGCCGTTGATGCTGAGTATGCAAAACTGCACATCATGTATATGGAAGGGGTGGGCAATGGGAGTCATGTTGCGCAATTCCCAAACCTCCACATTCTCAAATGGGATATATTCGTTGATGATGTCCGGATCGAAATGGACATCATTGATCATGAAGGGTCCTTCGATTGCCCGTGGCCCCATTATCGAAGACATGAAGGTAAATGTGCGCGTGGTGTCGGCGCTCGAGGCAGGCCATGGAGCATGTGGAACGAGGGACGTTGGCAGCGAGGTAATCGCTTCCGCGTTTGCATCGCCGATGCGAAACTCGAGCACCGATCTGTTCCTGCCATTCAGCGGATTCGCCGTGTAGCCGGGAATGGTCTGCCCCGGCCCCATACCGGGTTGTGCCGCGCCGTAAATACCGGAGGGGATTTCCGAACCGAAATTCATCAGAAGAACATTCTGACCGCGTTGATTCGAGAAGTCGACGAGGATTTCCGCCCGCTCGCCGGGAGAGAGCATAAGCCGGGTCATGCGGACAGGCGTCGAGAGAAGACCGCCGTCCGAAGCGATCTGATGGAAGGGCCGGTTATCCGAAAGTCCGAAGAGGTAGGTGCGTTCCGAGGATCCGTTGAGCAAGCGAAAACGCACGATCTGTGCCGGAACATCGAGATAGGGTTTGATGGTTGCATTCACCATCAGAGTCGAATCGTGAGCGGTATGCATGGCGATCTGTCCGCTTCCATCGAAATCTCTGCTTTGCACGACGAGAGGAAAATCATCGACGCCGTATCGCCGCGGGAGTTGCAGACGCGCTTCCGCGCTGTCGCGCACAATGATCAGGCCCGAAATACCCAGTGAAACGTGCTCGTTGGTTCTATGATGCGGATGCGGATGGTACCAGTAGGTCGAAGCCCAGTCCAATACAGTAAATCGCGGATTCCAGGTCGCACCGGGTGCTATGGTGCTGTGCGGACCGCCGTCGTTGCGCGCGGCGACATGCAGACCATGCCAATGCAACGTCGTCGTATCGGAGAGTTGATTGATGACACGGAGACTCACGTCGTCGTATTTGTTGAGTAACAGCGTCGGGCCAAGCACATCGCCATTCACTCCCATTGTCCGAGTCCGGATGCCGGGGAAGAACTCCGTCGCACCTTCGCGCAGCACCAATTCGTACTCGGGCCCGGAGAGCGTGTCCGGTATACGCAGGGGTTGTTGCGCGACCGCGAGTGCGGAAGCAAAAAACAGCAGCAGTGTCAGTGTGAGCTTCATGGTAGTGAGAATCTCTATGTGAAGCCCGGAAGTGCCGGGCGGTGCATTTGTGGAATCATATATGATGCAGGAAAGCGGCATTCGGTGCAAATCGTCGCGTCGCACGCGGCTTCTCAAGACAGCAGGGCTCGCATCGCATGCGGCCGACAGCGGCAGCGAACATCTTCGCCATGCATCCGATGTCAACCGTACGCCGCTTCCCGGGAGTGTGGTTATCGGATTTGTTCCGCAATGCGTATCTTTGAGAGTCTATCGATTTTCTCACTGCTTCTCGAGGAATACATTATGAACATTGGGGTGCTCACGGGCGGCGGCGACTGTCCCGGACTCAATCCTGTTATTCGCGGCATCGTGCGCGCGTCTCTCAAGCTGGGTCATTCCGTCACCGGTTTCCGGCACGGATGGAAAGGGATAGTGGAAGGCATCACCATGCCTCTGGGGCGCGATGCGGTCAGCGGTATTCTGCACCGCGGCGGTACCATACTCGGCACCTCGCGCACCAATCCCTATAAGCTCGAGAACGGGGAGCAGCGCATTCTCGACACTATCGCGAAGGAAAACATCGACGCGCTCATTCCCATCGGGGGCGAGGACACGCTCGGCGTCGCCGTGAAACTGCACAAAGCCGGCGTCAAACTCGTGGGCGTACCGAAGACCATTGACAACGATTTGCCGGGCACGGACTTCACCTTCGGTTTCGACACGGCGGTGAACATCGCCATGGAGGCCATTGACCGCCTGCACAGCACAGCCGAGAGCCACAGCCGCGTACTGGTAGTGGAAGTGATGGGACGTCACGCGGGATGGATTACCTGGTACGCGGGCATCGCCGGCGGCGGCGACGTGATTCTTGTGCCCGAGCATCCCTTCAGCGTGGAGGATGTGTGCGCGAGCATCAAGCGGCGTCATGAAAACGGAAAGAATTTCAGCATCGTAGTGGTGTCGGAAGGTGCGAAAGTCGCCACGGACAGCGAGCGCGACGAGGACGGCAGCTATGTGATCGCCAGCATGAAAAAAGACGCGTTCGGTCATGTAATGTTGGGCGGCGTCGCGAAAGTGCTGGCCGATGAAATCGAGAATCGCCTCGGCTTCGAGACACGTCACACCGTGCTCGGCCATATTCAGCGCGGCGGCTCGCCGTCCGCGTTCGACCGTGTACTCGGCACGCGCTACGGTGTACGCGCGGCGGAACTGGTGCACGAAGGGCGCTTCGGACGCATGGTGGCCTTGCAGGGGACGAAGATCGTGGACATTGACATCACACAGATTGCCACGGGCATCAAGGAACTCGATCCCGACCTGTACAAAGTAGCCGAATATTTTCAGGATTGACGTTTACCGCCTGCGACGACGCGGCGCTCCGCTGTGTGCTGGTAGCGCCGGAGTCGCGGGATATACGTTGTTCTCCCATGCCGGAGTTTCGGCACGCCAGCAATCTCCATCACAGCGGAACACGCCATGATCGCTTTACAGACGTTGCGCGATGCGATCGCGCAAGAGGAATATCAGAACATCGGCACGGAGTACCGCATCCCGGCACTCTGGCTGCACGCAGGTGATACAGAACAGGAACGTGTGCGGGTCGTCAAAGCCATCCCGTTCTTCCTGGAAGGCATTGACGCGATACTGTCGTTGCCGGACGCCTCCCCTGTACGGCAGGCCTCGGGCGGCGAATGGACGAAGGGCGCCGTGGTATACAACATGTTCACGCGTCTCACGACCGCCTGGGATCATGACGGCGACGGCAACGTCGGGATCGAGGATCTACCGGGCGGGTTGCGCGAAACGGGGACGTTTCTCAAAAGCATCGCGATGCTCCCGCACATCAGGAGTCTGGGCTGCAATACCATTCATCTCCTGCCCATCACGGCCATCGGGAAAGACGGCAACAAGGGGACGCTCGGATCGCCGTACGCGATACGGAATCCCTACGAGCTGGATCAGCGACTGGCTGAGCCCTTTCACGGACTCGGAGCGGAGGCGGAGTTTGCCGCGTTCGTCGAAGCGGCGCATCGCCTGGGCATGCGTGTGGTGATGGAGTTCGTGTTCCGCACCGCCTCGAAAGACAGCGACTGGATTCCCGAGCATCCGAACTGGTTTTACTGGATAGACGAAGCCATTCCGGATCGCGACGGGGGCGCCGGGCATGAGGATGGCTACGGCAATCCGCGCTTCAGCAGCGAAGAGCTGAACGTGATCAACTTGCGCGTGAAGCGCAACGACACCAGCAGTCTGCCGCCACCGGGCATGGCGTACAGGCAAATGTTCCGCAGCGCTCCGGAGGAAGTCGTCAAGGAAGGCGACCGCTACATCGGCATACTCGGCGACGGCACACGTGTGCGCATACCGGGGGCTTTCGCGGACTGGCCACCGGACGACGTGCAGCCGCCCTGGAACGACGTGACCTATCTCAAGCTCTTCGATCATCCGGGCTTCAATTACATCGCCTACAACACGATTCGCATTTACGATTCCCGGCTGGCGACGGTGGAACATGAAAACCGGGGCTTGTGGAACAACATCATCAACATCATTCCGCATTTTCAGAAAAATTTCGGGATTGACGGCGTGATGATTGACATGGGCCATGCGCTTCCCAAGAGACTCAAACAGAGCATGGTGGAGCGGGCCAGGAAAATCGATCCGGACTTCGCGTTCTGGGAAGAGAACTTCGCCATCTCCGTCAAAAGCCGTCAGGAGGGATACAACGCCACCGTCGGCTACTTGTGGAGCGACGAGCATATCCCGGCCAAGCTGCGCGAATTTCTGCACATGCTTCAATCGCAGGACGTACCGGTGCCCTTCTTCGCAACGCCGGAGACGCACAACACCCCGCGGGCGGCCACGCGTCCGGGCGGTCTGCATTTTTCACGCCTGGTGACGGCGGTGAACGCGTTTCTCCCGGCGGTACCGTTCATCCATCAGGGCTTCGAGCTGGGCGAGACCTTCCCGGTGAACACCGGCCTCGGCTTCACGCCCGAGGACATCGCCGCGTTGCCGTCGCATACACTGCCGCTGTTCTCCCAATCCGCATTGTGCTGGGACAACGGCGGGCAGATCAGCGATTACATCGCACGTGTGATGACGCTACGCGAAGCATGGAGCGACGTGATCGTCAATCCCTCGGCGCGCAGCATACAGGTGCTGGAGTGCGGCAATCCCTCACTGCTGTGCTTCCTGCGGATGTCGCCGGCGCGCGACAGGACACTTGCCATAGTCGCGAACATGGATGTGCATGCCGGTGCGCATGTCGCCCTTTCCCTCGATACAGATTTTACGGTATTGAAAGACGAGCTCTCCGGCGCAGAAAGTACGCGCGGGGACGGAGGGTTCCATTTCGATCTCGCGCCCGGGCAAGTCCTGGTATTCGAACTGCGTAAGCCCCACACGCAGATCGAGGAATTTCCGGTGGAGGGACACGGATAGCATGAATCCTGCGGCCAGGCGATGATCTTTTTTACATAACGGGTATCAGTATCGGATACAACACAGCGGGCGCTCCTTTCGGCAGCGCCCGCTGTGTGAAGCCGGCAAAGGAATGCCGGGACGGTATATCCCTCCCTCTGCCGTATGCACCCCGGAAATATCCGGCGGAGAGAGAGGGCTCCGGGTGTACGTCAGTCCTGTAATTCGGACACGACACCCACGGGTTTTTCATTTTTCCGCAGCACATCCGCAAAGGTCATGCCGCCCATGTCTTCGCGCGGCTGTCGCGGATTGCGCCACATCTTGTAGATGGCAAGCACCAGCGGGAGCACGCCTGCGACGATGAACACCGTGTCGGGAAGCATGCGCAGCCACAACAGCGTGTGCACCACGGGCTGATAGTAGAAATCAATAGTGCGCACGAACCAGTAGCCGTTTTCTATGCCCTGAAAGAGCTGCATAAAACCGACGGGCAGCAGGGTGATGAGAATCATACCCATCAAGCCGCCATTGAGACCCCAGAACGAGTACTTCAGCAGTTTGTCCGCTTTCTCATTGGATATGGTGCGCATGCTGAAAAGCATCAGCGCGATGCCGAGCATGCCGTACACACCCATGAGCGCGCCGTGTGCATGTGCCGAGGTGAGGAAGCTGCCATGCGAGAAGAAATTGACGGAAGGGAGATTGATCAGGAAGCCCAGAACGCCGGCACCGAAGAGATTCCAGAACGCCACGGCCACGAGGAACATGAACGCCCACTTGTACGGGAATTCCTCACCGCCGCGTTTCATGTAGCGGTAGTGTTCGTAGGCCTCGACGACCAGCAGCGTGAGGGGAATGACTTCCATCGCCGAGAACACGGAACCCAGCGCAAGCCACATTTCGGATACACCTATCCAGTAGTAATGATGTCCCGTGCCGATGATGCCGCTGCCCAGAAGAATCGTGAGCTGGAAGTACAGCGCGCGGAGCGTGGAGCGTTTGGTCACCAGGCCCATGTTCACCATAAGGAAGCCGATGACCACCACGGCGAACACTTCGAACATGCCTTCCACCCAGAGGTGAATCACCCACCAGCGCCAGAAATCGGCCATGGTGATATGCGAACCGGGGCTCATGAAGAACGCGAATCCGTAGAACAGCGGTATGGAAATGGTGGCGTAGAGCAGCAGATGCGTGAGTCCGCCCTTGTCGCTTTCTTTCCGCAGCGCGGGTTTGATGCCGCGATACACGATGACCAGCCACAGAGTGAGACCGACGACCAGGATGACCTGCCAGAAGCGGCCGAGGTCGATATACTCCCAGCCCTGATGGCCGAAGAGGAACCAGTTGTCGCCGAAATCGCCGCGAACACCGAGGTATTCGCCCGCGAGGCTTCCGCCCACGAGCGCCACCAGAGCGACGAACAGCGCGTTGATCAGCAGCTTCTGATGCTTCGGTTCGCTGCCGCTGATCATCGGCGCCAGAAACATCCCCATGGCCATCCACGCGGTGGCTATCCAGAATATTGCGAGCTGCAGATGCCAGGTGCGTGCGATGTTGAACGGCAGTATCGCCGCCATATCAAAGCCGTAGAATTTGTTGCCCTCGATGTAGGTATGGGCCATATAGCCGCCGAGCACGGTTTGCAGGAGAAAGAGCAGCGTCACGACCACGAAGTACTTCCCCACCGCACGCTGTCCCGGCGTGAGCATGAGGCGGTTCATGTTGAAGGCGGGAAAGCTGCTGAAGGCTTCCTCCGATTCGAGCCGGTATTTCTTCCACACGAAGAGCAGCACCGCGGTCATGAAAATGAGCAACGTGACGCTTACCCCGCTCCACACGAAGGAGTTGGCGGATTGCTGATTTCCCGCATCGGCGTCGAAGGGCCAGTTGTTGGAATAGCTGCTCGTTGTTTCCGGCCGTATGGCAGTGGAGAGCCAGGACGTCCAGTAGAAAAAGTCTGCCATGTGCTGGGCCTGATCGCCCGCCATGAACCATCCCTGCGTCGTTTCGCGAGTGCGGATAATCGCATTGGCCTGCAAACCCGCGCGGTCATCGGCTTTCGAAAACATCTCACGATAATGCGCGCGTACGGCTTCCAACGCCGCCGCTTGACCGTCGGTGAGCACAATGCGATCCGTTGCGGCATCGTAGCCATTGTGCTTGAGTTCGCGTTTTACCTGCGCCGCGATCGCGTCCTGCAGTGCGATGTCGAGAGCGGCATATTCTTTGCCATGGAGAGTGTGCGCATAATGGTCGCGCATGGTGGTGGTAGTGATATGCAGAGATTGCGCGGTGAAATCCGGTCCGAGATAGGACCCGTGGCCCATGGTGCTGCCGTACTGCATCAGCCCGTGGCTCTGGTACACGGCCTGTCCGGCCATGATAGCCTGATAGGTGGTGAGGACGTTGCCGTTGTTGTCCACAATTTCGGCCGGGCGCGGGGCGGCGTCTTCATAGACCCAATAGCCGCCGATGAGCAGAACGGTAAAGCCGAAGAGCATGGTCAGGAGCAGAACGTGCTTCCAAATGCCGGAGCGAGGTTCTTCGTGTTTCATATCGGAATTCCTTTGAAGTGCTTCAGAGTGTTGAGGTGGAGTGTGCGTGGATCAATGGATCGCGAACAGTGCTTCCTCCATCGCGATGGCGCGGGGATGGAGCACGTTGTTCTCGAGGTGAATGTGCATGTGCAGATCCTGTTCGAACTCACGCAGTTCGTTGTAGAGCAGTGTAAAGGTGGTGCAGGCATCGGGAGGAATTTCCAGACCGTTGGTCAACGCATGGATGCGTTCGTAGGCGCGGCCGACGTTTTCGTGTTCCGCTTCCATGACCGAGATGGGGCCCATGACGGATCCGAGTCCACCGCCGGTGTTCGGCATATCGCCGCGCTCGATGGCGGCGAGACGCTTGATGTAAGGGAAAAGGATTTGCTCCTCCTTGACCATGTGCGATTCCAGTTCCGCACGCACGGCGCGGAAAATCCCTTCGACCTCGATGGTTTCGGGATGCGATTCACCGTGACGGTAGGCCACTTTTGCCGCATGTTCGCTGATGGGCTGCAGCATCGTGCGTACGTACTGATGATGCGTATTCACGATGTAGTCAATGAGGAATTCGACGGACCAGGCGGTCACATCGGGCGATCCGTTGCGGGGAAGATTCGCAACCTCATCGAGAATCGCGCCGGCATCGAGACCCCGCTGGGCGCAGGCTTCGGCAAGGGGAATTTTTCCGCCGCAGCAGTAGTCAATCCCGTACGATTCGAACACCAGGGCTGCCTGTGTATTTTCGCGAACGATGTCGCCGACGGTTTGCGCTGTTGTATTCATGTCACATCTCCTGTGCTGATTGGTGATTGCTCCTGCATGCAATCTAGACACCAGTTGCCGGGAGAAATTTGACACAGATCAGATTTTGGAGGATTTGTATTTTTTTATGCCATCCGGCGCTACAACTGCCTTCGCACGACCAGGCGCAGGCCCTGTCCCGCTCCTGCGGGTGGTCACATATCGTTCGAATTCTGCTATTTTACCCTATGAACGACGACACCCTACTCGATATCGTCAGAACCATTCCGCTCTTTTCCGAGCTCGATCTCGACGACCTCATCGTCCTGATGGAATCGTGCACGCTGAAGGATGTGAAAAAGGGGACGCTGCTGTTCGAGGAGGGCGCGCCGTACAGGGGGATGTACGTAGTGATCGAGGGATCGGTAAAGGTGTTCCGCATGACCGCCGAGGGAAAGGAAACGGTGTTGCATCTGCTTTTCCCGACGCAGACGCTGGCGGAAATCCCCATGTTTGCCGGCAGCGGCTATCCGGCGCATGCGGAGACTCTGGAGGATTCCCGTCTGTGCTTCGTGGAGAAGGATGGCTTCCTGGCGCTGATCAACCGGGATCCGGAACTCGCACTGAAGATGCTTGCGGGTCTGTCCAAACGCCTGCGCGCCCTTGCCTCGCAACTGGAAGATCTGACGGCGCTCGATGTGCGTACGCGCCTGTTGCGGTATATCGTGGACGAGCATTCCCGGCAGTCGCACTCCGTGCTGATATCGCATATCCGACTGCCGGTATCCAAGTCCGTGCTCGCGGCAACGCTGGGTATGTCGCTGGAAACTCTGTCCCGTACCTTCCGCAAGCTCGAGGACGAAGGACTGATACACATCAAGGGGAAGATCGTCGCTTTCGACGACGCGCAGCGCCTGCGGGATGCATTGCGGTAGGAGGCGTTAAAGGAGGTGTCGCCCTTCGGGCTGAAGCCCGGGGTCAGAGGCCCCGGGCTGAAGCCCGGGGTCAGAGGAGGTGTCGCCCTTCGGGCTCGGGATCCCTTTACTCTTTACCCTTCACCCTTCACCCTTCACCTCTCCAGTGGCGCCCTTCGGGCTCTTCACCCTTCACCTCTACAGTGTCGTCCTGCGGGCTCAAGGCGTCGTTTAACTTTTAACGTTTCACGTTTAACTCTTCACTTTTCGCACTACCCCTCTACCCGTTCTTGAGGAGGTAGCGGATAAAGGGAGTCATGGCGGTGAAATGCTCGACGAGTATATCGGCAAAGCCGCCGTCGTCGAGTGATTTGCCCGGAAGTTCGGCCCATGCGAGGAATTGTTTGCGCATGAGGAGATCGGCGGCAGGGTGATCCTTATCGAATCCCTGGGGGACGCGGGTGAGAGATTCACCCGTCAATCCGCCAAACAATCGTGCGAATTTTTTATCTGCAAGAATGGCGCGGAACTCGTCGGGATTCGCGGCGATTGCGGGCCGCAGCTTTTTGAGCTGGTCGCCGGACGGTGCGTACAAGCCGCCGCCCACGCCGACCTCGCCGGGCATGATGTGGAAATAATATGCGGCGTCCACTTTTCTGTCGTAGCCGCGCAGGGTAAAGGCGGCGGCGGTGTTTGTTTTGTACGGCGATTTGTCCGCGCTGAAGCGCACATCACGGTTGATGCGGTACAGCGCTTTCCTGGGATCGATCTCGATATCGCTGTCCACGGCACGAAGACGATTTGCCAGGTCGTCGAGGAGACTGAGCATGGGCTCCCGTACGCTCTCTTCATAGCGTTTCTTGTTTTCGAGAAACCATTCGCGGGTATTATTCGCCTTCAATTCCTTGAAAAAGCGCAACATGTCCTTGGGAAATCCCGCGAACGGCGGTTGTACATGCTCATCGAACGGATTGATTTTCTTTGCCATGGAAGCTCCTCGGTGCGGTGGAAAAGTGGAAAGTAGTATTCCGGTGGGATTCGGCCAAATATGGTATTGCCTGATGGGATCTTCGCTGCGTCAGAGAACCATGCGGATGACATCGCGCAATGTGGAACGATGATCACTGTGATGGCTGGTACTTGAGCGAGTTTCGGCTTCGCTCAACTGTAGCCGAAGGGCGGTCCCTTCGGCAGTGGTCGGGCGGCCCTTCGACTACGCTCAGGGACCGCCGGAACTACCCTCATGAACCGTCGGAACTACGCTCAGGGACCAATGCGAGCAGATATCATCCACGAATTGGACCGCTACCCTCGGCGAAGGGCTGCCGGGAGAAGCGGGCATTGAAGCGTCGGTGAAGATTCTTATCCTCGTGGGGATCTTCATCGGCGGCAAGGTCGGCAGCAGTGTAGCAGGAAAACACGTCGAACACACGAACCCGTCGGTTCTCGTGCCAGAGCTCGAACGCGATGCGCCAGGTGCGGCGGGCCAGAACGTAACGGTGGTCGTCGGCATCGCCAAGCGCTTTGATGCGTTTGCGCTTGGACCGCACCGGATTGACCTCAAGCTGGAGCGTGATAAAGGGACGCAAGTCTATGCCGCCTTCCTGCCGCAGCCAATCGAGACGTTCGCGTGCAGACGGTGTGATCTCGATGGTGTACGACTCTTCGTCGTTACGCACCCAGCCTGTCGAGGCGTCCGGGAAAGCGTCGGCATACGGTAAATAGGGCTTGATATCCAGCACAGGCGTACCGTCGAGAAGATCACATTCCGCGAGACGGAGTTCGAGCCCGTCCACCGACAGAAGGCGCACACAGCTGAGTCCGATCGGATTCGGACGATAGGGTGCGCGGGTGGCGAACACCCCAACCTTATCGCGTCTGTGACGCGGGACGTTTACGCGCGGTTTCCAGCCTGTGTTCAGGTGAAAGACATAGAGCACCCACACACGTTCGACACCGAGGAGATCGCCGACCGCCTGCTCAAAATTATGACCGGGCAACAGCCGCAGTACCGCTTCACACGCGGACGACAGCACCCCCTGACGCGGCGCATCGTAGCGTGCCAGCGCGTCGGACGTGATGTAGCCGATCGGTGTAAAGCTGTACGTTTCCTGCGTGTTCATACTAACAACATAGGAAAATGCGTGCTGTGCCGCGCGATACCTCTGACAAGAATCGCGGCAGCGTGCCGTCGGGATGAGCGGGCGCTTTCCGTCCGCGTCTCGTAAATCATGCGCTTTCTTCCTAAATTCAGGAAAGGAAATCCGGCCGGGAGCTGTGCGGCGGCCGTTGAACACAGCACAGGGGTGCTATTACCGGAGAATGTCATGACGACCACTGGTCGCTTTGAATCGACCGCGCTGCGGGTCAATCTCGAGAAAACGCGGACCGAGGAGCTCACGCTCCCCGGTGAGCATCAGTTTCTCGTGGACGCCGCCGCGTCGCATTATGGCATTCAGCGGCGGCTCGTGCAGTTTCTCGCGGAGCTGCACCATCGCTTCCCGAATCGCGAGGTGCTTATCGAAGGCCTCCGGCAGATCGCGTTACAAGATCTATGGTTTTATGCCGGACATGACGATGCGCCCGCGCTGCTCCGCACCCTGCTTTCCCTTTTTCGCGAACAGCTCGCCGAGGAATATCCCCTTCCGCTACAGAAACGGAGTTTACAGACGCTGCTCGAATTTCTTGAGCATCTCCGCGAGCGTGAGGATCATGACCGCTTTCTTGGTGATATAGAAGCAGGTCTGGCGCTCATACGAGAAATGCTGGAAGGGAACGAGAAACTGCACGTAGCGGCATCGGGGTTGCTGCGCGCTCTGCTTCGTCACTTACCCGGGGATGCAAGATTCCGCCCGGGCCTGTCCGATCTGCTCAAGCGCTCACTGGAGTTGTCGCTCGATTACTGGAGCAATCAGACCGATGTCGAACGCTGGCTGACGGAGCGCTCAACCCTGTTCCCCGGCAATTATGATCACATCATTGATTTTGCCGGACAGCCGTTTTTCCAACGCGAGCGCGCCGTGCTGCGCAACGCGCGGGAGTGGGATGATCTTGTGCGCGTGGCGGACTTCAACGCCACGGCCGACCGTATCGTCGCGGCGTCGGAATTGTTTGCGTCGCCCCTCGAACGCCTGTCCTGGCTGTTCATCGTCATCCATCAGGAGAGCATGGACGGCATGCGCGAGCAGTTGCTGCGGGACATCAACCGCGCGCTGAAGCTGCTGCGCGACGCCTGTAGCGAGGACGAGCTGCTGGTGTTTTTCGGCAAACTCTTCACGATGTTCGGGGAGTTGCGGAACAGGCATATGTCCAGCATACTCGACTGCGTGCTCACGCTCGGCCGCGAAGTGCATGCAACGGAATCGCAGCGACTGATAGACGCGTTCATCGAGCATCTGGTGGATTTCGGCTTTGTCACCCCGAAACTCTCCGGGGTCACGGACGAATGGCAGGTGAGCGTCGACCGCAATCACATCAAGAACATTCGCGTGTGGCTTGCGCTTATCCAGTTGCATCCTGCGTCGTGGCGCCATCTGCTTTCGGCCCTGCTGATCAATCTGAAGCTCGGCGGCGTGTTCATTTCCGATACGGATCTGTTTCAGCGCGACGTGACCGCACTGCTGAATGCCGACATCGGTCCCGTGTACTACCTCGTCAAACAGCTCGCGATGCTGTTTCCCGTGTACTTCAACGAGATCGGCGCCGAAGGCGAGTTGCGCGACACCAGTACGGTGATTGACGAGCTGTCGCAGCGCCACGACCGCCTCATTCATTTTCTCAGAAAGCAGGTACACGCCGAGAGCAACAACCTCCATATCAAGCTCACAGACGGCATTCTGCGGTATTGGTTCGATGGCGACAGCGAGGCGCTGCTCCCGTATCTCCCGCTGGACGTGGCCGAGGGACTGGAAGCGGAGGGGCACTGGTACGACGATGTTCACCACACCGTACGCACGCTGTGCGCCACCCTGCAGCTCCCGCCCGAACTTCTCTCGACCATACCCCTCCGCCGTATCGAGGCGCTGTTGGATGCCATGACCGAGGTGCCGAGCATGCACCGCGCCCGTGTGCGGCATCTCGTGCGCATCAAGCAATTGCTGACGGAGAAGTACACCATAGACGTGCATGACATCGTGCCGCACATGGAGAAACTGGCGGTATTCCGACGTCACGATATTGACGAACTCGAACGTCTGCTTGCGTCCGGTGACGCGATGAAGGCCCTGACCTTTGTGCTCGACGCCATTCGTCGCCTGCGGAATGTGATTCTCGATGCAGAGCAGACGACCGGTATCGAAGACATCTACTACAAACGCCATATCGCGGCGGGTATCCCTTCGATGTACGGGCGCTATCTGGAGCCAAAATTCCAGGCCATGGGTCTCACCTTCCGCTTCGAGGCGCTGGCCTCGCAGCTGATCGAAAAGCTCATCGCGGAAACGAATCTCCGATACATCACCGCGCCGACGCTCAAACGTATCGCGCTCATCCTTTCGGCACTCACCGAAAGTCTCGAGATCGAGGGTCTCTCCGATGTCGGTTTCACGAGCACGCTGGAGATGTTCCGCTACAGTCTCACGACGTGGACGTTCACCATCGGGCAGTTCATGAATCTGTTCCAGTTCATGGCCTCGAACGTCACCGGTATCATCACGGAAAACTTCATTCAGCCGCATGACGCCATGCTGACACGCCTCGTGCGTGCGATGCACCAGGACATTCAGGTACAGCAGCTTCATGCCCTCTCCGAGCAGTTCTATCGGGATCTGATTGCCGGCAGTTTCCCGGTGCCGCAGCTGGACAATTTCATCAGTTCCGTGGTGGCGTCGCTGAACGAGATGATGCGGCATCTGCCTTCGGATGCGGCGCAAAGCGCCCTGACCTACGAACCGCGGCTCATCACCACGCGCTTGTATCAGCAGAACAGCGATATAGACAATCCGGTGTTTCTCGGGGCCAAGGGATACTATCTCAAGAAAATGACGCAATTCGGCTTTCCTGTTCCGCCCGGCTTTGTGCTGACCACGGAGCTGTTCCGCCGGAGGACCATGCTGACGCGTCACCCGGATATGAGTGCGGAAGTGGATGCGATAATCATGGATCGCGTGCACGATCTGGAATTGATCACCGGCAGGGGCTATGGTGATCCGGACAATCCGTTACTGCTTTCCGTCCGTTCCGGGGCCGCGATTTCCATACCCGGAGCCATGAACACCTTTCTGAATGTGGGATTGAACGACAGCATTGTCGAGCGATTGAGCACGAAGCATAATTACGGGTGGACCTCGTGGGATTGTTACCGCCGCTTCCTTCAGGGTTGGGGCATGGCCTACGGCATTGACCGGGATTCCTTTGACGGCATCATGATGCGTTTCAAGGAGGAGTATGGCGTTACACAGAAAATCATGTTCACTCCGGCGCAGATGCGGCATATCGCCTTCACCTACAAGGATGTGCTGCAAGAGCATGGTGTGCGCATCGAGGAGGATCCGTTCCGCCAGTTGATCCAGGCCATTCTCTCGGTGCTCGATTCCTGGTACACGGACCGTGCAAAGGTGTATCGCAGCAAATTGAGTATCGCCGAGGATTGGGGCACGGCGGTGGTCGTGCAGCAGATGGTACTGGGAAATCTGAACTACGACTCCGGGACCGGCGTCTTGTTCACCAGGGATCCATTCTCCCGCGAACCCGGCATACACCTCTACGGCGACTTCACCATCTGCAGTCAGGGTGAGGATATCGTGGGCGGGCTGGTGCATGTGCTTCCCATTTCCGAGCAACAGCGCAAGCGCTCCAATACCCCGCAGGAGTTGTCGCTCGAGAGAAACTTCCCGGAGATATTCGCGAAGCTGCACACGTACGCCCGGGAACTCGTGTACGACCGCGGTTTCGGACATCAGGAGATAGAATTCACCTTCGAGACGAAACAAGCGGAAGATCTGTACATATTGCAGACACGCGATCACTCTGTGTTGCACGAAAGCGAAATGCCGGTGTTCGACAGTCCCCCGGGCACCTTGCACCCTGCGGGCACCGGGCTCGGCATCGGCGGCGGCGCAATGGTCGGGATCGTCTGTTTCGATATGTCGGATCTCGAGGAGCAGCGACATGTGCATCCCGAAGAGCACATGATACTGGTGCGGCCGGACACCGTTCCGGACGACATCGGCATGATCTTCGAATGCGATGGCTTGCTGACCGCCCGCGGTGGTGCCGCTTCGCACGCGGCGGTGACAGCGGTACGCTTGCGCAAGACCTGCGTGGTGGACTGCCGTGATCTGATCGTCGACGAGACGAAAAAAACCTGTTCGATTGGTCCGCATCGCTGGGCCGCCGGCGATTCCATCGCAATTGATGGACGGCTCGGCTTTATTTTTACGGGGACGCACCCCATTTGCTATGAAAAAATCCAATTTCCCTGACAGGAGGTCAGTATGAGCAGCGATGTCCGCCGCGGGAATCTTCTCGGCATCAACGGTCTCGGCCGCATCGGCAAAATGCTGTTGTGGTTTTTTGTGCACAACAAGCACTTTGACGGCATCGTCATCAACACGGGTCGTGAAGTGGGTCGCTCCCTCGAGGATCTCGCGCATCAAATCGGGGCCGACTCCACGTACGGACCGATGGAGATGTTCCTCTTCGGCCTCTCCGGCAAACGGGACATACGCATCGTCGACGAGCAGAGCGGTGTAATGGAAATCCACGGCCTGCCGATTACGGTATTGCGCAACGCACGGAATCCGAAGGACATCGACTGGAAGGGCATGGGCGTGCAGGTCGTCATTGACTGCACCGGCGTCTACCTCGATCCCACCATCCCGATGGACGACGCGAAGGGCAGCATACGCGGCCACCTCGCCGGCGGCGCACGCGTAGTGCTGGCGAGCGCGCCGTTCAAGATCAAAGACAAGGCGGCAAGCATGCCCGACGACAGCGCGATGATGATTTACGGCATCAATCACACGAACTTCGACACGCGCAAACATGCCCTGATTTCAGCGGCATCCTGCACCACCACGGGACTGGCGCACATGATGAAGCCTCTGCTCGAAAACGAGGAAACATCGCGCATCCTTACCGCGTCGCTTTCGACCATTCACGCGGCGACGAACACGCAGAGCGTTCTCGACGCAGTGCCCAAGTCCGGTGCGTCCGACCTGCGCAAGACGCGTTCGGTGTTCAACAACATCATTCTCTCCTCCACCGGGGCAGCGAAGGCACTGGAACTCGTTCTCCCCGAGATCAAGCGCGTCGGCTTCATGGCGGATTCCGTCCGCATTCCGACCACAACGGTGTCGCTTATCAATCTCAACCTCACGTTTCACTCGCCGTTGAACGACAAAGGGGTGCCGACCATCAACCGCGCATTTCTGAACAATCTCTACAAGCAGGCGGCGGCCGGTGCGCAGAAGGATTTGCTCGTTTTCAGCGAGAAGCAAAACGTGTCGGCCGACCTGCTGGGTGTCCCGGCAGCGGTGGTGATCGAGGGCTTCGACACGCATACCCGGACGGGATTCATTGATTTGCCGACAGACATTCTCCGCACTTCCGGCGTACAGAGCGATCAACCGATTCAGGTACCCGTGACGCACGCCAAGCTGTTCGGCTGGTATGACAATGAGTTCGGGAGTTATGTGACGTCGCTGGGCAAGCTGGCCATGTATGTAGATCGCACGCTTGCCAGCTAACCACAGACCACAGACCACAGACCACAGACCACAGACCACAGAAAGAACAGAAAGAACAGAAAGAACAGAAAGAACAGAAAGAACAGAAAAGGACAGAAGGAAGAAATTCGAATACCGATGATGAGGCGGGAGAAGCAGGGCTGGAGGGGGTCGGGCGAGCTGTTGATTGTGTGTGGCAGCGCAATAGGCCTGGGCGATATCGTGCTGTTGTTTTGGCTCGACGGCGACGATCTGTTTCCGGCACACTGTTCCGGCACACGCATTTCGATTCAGCTCCGTCCATCTGTATGAAAGCGAGGAAGTGAGATGAATCCCATACTTGAGGCAGCGCAGGAAATCTGCGATTTCATTCACACGGAGGGTTGGCGATGCTGTATTATCGGCGGGCTTGCGATACAGCATTGGGGAGAGGCACGAACAACACTTGATGTTAATATTACCGTGCTCTCGGGTATCGGAATGGAGGAACAGTACGCCAACGCGCTCCATGCTCGCTTTGAGGCCCGGATCGATAGTGCGCTTGAATTCGCTGTGGCCAACCGTGTCTTGCTGCTCCGAAGCAGCAACGGTATTGATATCGATATAGCATTGGGCGCTCTGCCATTCGAGGAGGAAATGATGGACAGACTGGTCAACGTGGAATTCGCTCCCGGCATACATCTTCCTTGCTGCACAGCAGAGGACCTCTTTATCATGAAAATGTTTTCTGACCGAAGAAAGGACAGATTGGACGCCGAGAGCATCGTCATACGCACTGCGTCCCTTGACACCGGATATATTTATCGCCAACTTGAGCAGATATTTCTTATCGCGGACTCCCCAGATCTCTTACGGCAGGCGGAACAACTGCTCGGAGATTCGGCATGAAGCAGTTGAGTCTTGAGCAGCAGCGCGAACTTGTGCGTATTCGCCGGCGGGGCGAAGAAGAAGCGGCCCGGCTTCGCAGGGAGCGGCTGCACGGTATGCCGTACAATTGGGAACAGGTCGTCGCGTTGCTGGATCTGGGCCTGTTGGCAAAGCTCCCGTCCAGAAGCAGCAGCGGTCTCGTCGAAATGCAGAGGCGCCTGTGGAAAGCGTATGGCCGGAGCATCGACGACTGAATTACGAGCGGATGTTTTCATCTCATTTTCCCCTTCGCCGTACAATGTGTAAATTAGAGGCTGGGCGCAGTGTTACGCGCTGTATGAACACGAAGGAGCTGCCGTCGGGCAGTACAGCACTATGAGTCTTGCCGAAAGGATTGTATCACGGGGGGATATCCCGCGCGATTACCGGTTTGAGGAAACGCACATCACCGAGGTTCTGGCGGGCGGCCGCATTGCCTGGAAGGGCGAGACGGTTCCGTCGCAATCGCCCGTCCCCCTGCGGCGCAACGACGGTCTGGCGGCCTACGCCCTTCCGGGAAGCTTCCCGGCATGCGACGAGGAGCACGCCATGCTGGCCCTCGATGCCGCGCTGGAGGCCTGGGACGAGGGAGACGGAATATGGCCCTCGATGTCCATGGAAGGCCGCGCCATGGTACTCCATGCGTTATTGGAACGCATCCGTCCTTTGCGCGAGCGTATTGCTTCCCATATCATGTGGGGCGTCGGCAAGGCCTGGACAGAAGCGCTCAACGAGTTCGACCGGACGCTGGAGTATGCGGCGGATACCATCCGCAGCGGTATGGAACTGCAGCAGCGCATGCGCACGGATCAATCGCTGCAGCAGGTCACCGGTCGCGCTGAGCTTCAGCCCATCGGTGTGGCGCTGTGCGTCGGGCCATATAATTATCCCTTCTACGAAACACTCACCAACGTCATTCCCGCCTTACTCACGGGAAATACCGTTATCGTAAAAGCCCCGACACGAGGAGAATTACTCTACGCCCCCCTCCTCCCCATTTTCGACAAACTGCTTCCGCAAGGAGCCTTGAACATGGTGTTCGGGGACGGCGAAATGCTGCTGCCTCCGTTGATGCGCAGCGGAAAAATCGACGTGTTTGCCTTTATCGGCACGAGTCGTGTCGCGGACGCGCTCATCGCGGAGCATCCCTGTCCGCATCGCCTGCATTCCATACTCGGGCTCGAGGCCAAGAACATGGCCATGGTATTGCCCGACGCACCGATGGAGCATACGGTTGCCGAAATCGTCAAAGGCGCACTCGCATTCAACGGACAACGGTGCGCGGCGCTCAAGCTCATCGCCGTGCATGAAAGCATCGAAGCGGAATTTCTCGAACAATTGCGTGCGGCGGTTTCACCGCTCCTGCCCGGCATGCCGTGGGAAAACAGCCGTGTGACGCCGGTGATCAGCGCGGATCACGCTGAATATCTGGAGCGCATGCTCGAGGAAGCGGTGCATTTCGGCGCACGTATCGTGAACGAAGACCGACCCGAGCCGGTGATGACCCTGTATCCTCCCGCTCTGCTCGCGGACGTCACGGCGGATATGCGCATTGCACAGGAAGAACAATTCGGTCCCATCATTCCGGTGATGCGGATCACTTCGGCAGACGAAGCGGTCTCCATGCTCAAGTCCTCCCGATACGGACAGCAACTCAGCGTGTTCTCCTCCTCCGCGACGGCGCTGCGCGAGGTGACGCGTACCGTGGCCCGCTACGTGGGACGCATCAACGTCAACGGCAAATGTCAACGGGGACCGGATCACTTTCCCTTCACCGGCAGACGCGACTCGGCGCTGGCCACAGTTTCAATAGAAGATGCCTTGCTCCGTTTCTCTGTCGCGACGGTCACAGCGGTACCGGAGACGGAGGACAATCTTCGGATCTGGCAGGAGATGATGGAGGAGGAAGGGTAGGCTGGTGAAGGAAGCCCCTGTTCCGGAAGGGGTGTCGACGGTACATCCCTGGTACAGGTGTCCGGTGGTCAGCAGGACCAAGGATTCGGGAGCGCGTTGAATGATACGAGGCGATGGGCCGCGCTATAATCCCAAATGTTGCTGGATCTGGGAGATGAAGAGACCGGGATTGATGGGCTTCGCGATATGATCGGTGAAGCCATGACGCAGAAGACGGTCGCGGTCGCCCGGATTCGCGAGGGCGGTTACGGCAATGACGTGCAGGCTCTGTCCATGCGGGAGCGTGCGGATGAAGGACAGAACTTCTTCTCCGTGCATGCCGGGCAGCATGATATCACAGAGGACGACGAGCGGCTCATTTTCCCGCAGCCATTCGCAGGCGGTCTCTCCCGTATCGAACGTAGCGACCTCGTAGCCCGCTTTTCTGAGAATTATCGAGAGCAGCTTGGTGATCGAGCCGATATCCTCGATCACGACGATAGTGTTCGATTTTTTGTTGACGCTCATGAATAGTGGTCTGTCGTTGTGTGACTCTGTATGGATTCCGGTGGACGTGCTTCGCGCGAGAGTTCCGGTAGGTTCAACAACTGCCGCGAGCGGGATACCCCGACTGGCGGTTCACGGTGCGCCCGTCGCAAGGTTTTCATCGAGCGCATCCTTCGCCGGCCTGCGAAGAGGGTGAGTCTGCCGCAGCTGCCTGTGGAACAATGACATCGGCAAGGTACAGAAATCGCCGAAACGAAGGAAACCATGAGCCGTGCTTCAGAGAAATCCGAAGCGGAGGCTGTGGGTGGCACAATGTACACAGATGCGCTCATGGAAGTCGGAACTCTACGGTATAGTTTTTCGGAAGCACCAGCAGGGCCGCATCCCCGAGATCCGGACGCTCGGCATCGAAATTGAGCGTGGCCTTGTACACACCCGGCGGCATGGTTTTACCGGGAATGTCGAAGCGCTTGCTTCCCGTTTCGTACACGGAAATCGGCATTTTCTCCTTGAACAGCTCCTTCCCTTTGGCGTTGCGCACAACCAACGCGAGATTCCCGTGATAGGCGGAATTCCCGAGCTGCTGCAACTCGAAGTTCAGCCGCACGGTCTCCCCGTCCCGAATGATCTTGGTCCCCGCGAGCTGCACATCCGCATAGGTATCGCCTTTGCGATAGGCCAGGGGAATTTCGGCGACTACCGGTCGTTCCACCGTGGATCCCCCCTCCCCATTCCGTACGATAACGCGCCCCCAGTATTCTCCGTCTTTGAGGCCGGCCGGCGGGGCGGCCGTGATTTCGACGGTTGCGGATTGCCCGCGCTCGAGCTCCAGTGCGGACGGCTGACAGCGCACCCATGCGGCGCAGGACTTCGCCTGCCTTGAAGACTCCGGCGTGTCCGTGGCCGCAGGCGTCATTCCGTCAAACCCATAAATCACCGACAAATGCAGCGCAGCAGTTTGCGTTGATGCGGATGTGAATGTCACCTGCAGAGACTGTCTGCCATCATGGAGGTACACCGAAGCCGGGCTGATGCGTACACTCTCCTGCGCAAACCCGGTGGCGCGGGAGAGCAGCAACAGCATACACATGGCAAGCTGCGTGAACAGGCGGGTACTTGAGGTAGTGAAAGACGGCATGGGAACCCATACTGGGTGATCAATCAACAACATCGGATCGGCACAACGGAACGACGCGGCTTTTGCCTCATGTGTTCCGTTTCTGTACGGGAAGCTCTGCTCCGCGAGCGGGGCAATCAGGACAGGTACTGCATCATGAGTGCGCGAAGCTGTGTCCATTGAAACGGCTTCGAGACATAATCGTCGCACCCCGCATCGAGACTGCGTTTGCGATCTTCCGGAAACGCATGCGCCGTCAGAGCGATGATGGGGACGCGCGGGTCCTTCGCCGCCACACGGATGCGTCTGGTGATCTGCAGCCCATCATCCCCGTTGCGGAGTGAAAGGTCCATAAGAATGAGATCGATTTTCTGGTTCATGATGATGTCCCAGACCTGTTCACTCGTCGCGGCTATGGACACGTCGAATTCTTTCGACAGAAGTATGCTCATGTACTTCTGGCTTTGTTCATCGTCTTCAACGACCAGTACGGATTTCCTTTCATCCGCCATACATTTCTCCACCTGATTCATTCGCGGTGTCGGGAGTAACAGTGCAATATATCATGACAATAGATAAGAAACGAACTATTCGATCTTGTCATCGGACAACGGCCGGGGACAAGCAGAGGCTTGCTGCATCGTCGGCCACCGTCCGGCACCGTGCGACCTCGCATCGGCCACAGTATGCATACCGGGCCGCCGGGCCGCTGTTCTAAAGCACGGAAGACCGCACGTACTCTCTCGGTACGCGGGTATTGATCATGGTGAGCACTTCATAGGGTATCGTGCCGCACAGTGCCGCCAGGTCCTCCACCGTAATGCGCGCGTCACCCTGCGTACCGATCAAAACCACCTCATCGCCATTGTAGGCGGAATCCTGCCCGATATCCACCATGCACTGATCCATGGAAATGCGGCCGACAATCGGGTAGTGCCGCCCGTGAATGAGCACGGAACCGGCGTTCGAGAGACTGCGGGCGTACCCGTCGCCATAGCCCACCGGGAGCGTCACGACGCGCGTATCAGCCGGAGCCGTCCACGTATGGTCGTAGCCGATGGAGGTTCCGCCGCGGACGACTTTGAAATACACGACGCGCGTTTTCATGGAAAGCACGGGACGAAGTTCGACGCTGCGTTGCACATCCTCTCCGGGATACACTCCATAGAGCATGATGCCCGGACGCACCATATCGAGCCAGGAAGCGGGGTGCTGCAGTACAGCCCCGGAATTGGCGATATGGCGGGTGGGCATGGGGTGTCCGTGTTTGGGGAAATATTCGATCGTCTCGAGAAAGAGCTCGAGCTGACGCTGCGTATAGGTAAAATCCGCATCGTGCGACGAAGCGAAATGCGAGAACACGCCCGTAATTTCGCAATGTCGCGCCCGCAGCGCCGCTTCGAACAACTGCGGGGCGTGCTCGGCCCGGATGCCGATGCGTCCCATGCCGGTATCGATCTTGAGCTGTACGCGCGCCGTGCGGCCCATGCTGCGCGCGGTTTCGTCTATCTGCTGCAGTTTATAGACGGATGATGCGGTGATGTCCAGGTCGTATTCGAGAAAATGCGCGATCTGGTTTCCGATGATGCCGCCAAGCACGAGGATTGGACTCGCGATCCCCGCGCGGCGGAGAGTGATGCCTTCCTCCAGGAACGCTACGCCCAGCGCATCCGCTCCGCAGGCGAGAAGTTCCTGTGATGTACGTATCAGCCCGTGGCCGTAGGCATTCGCTTTGACCGTCGCCATGATGCGCGACGTCCCCACCCGTTCGCGTACGCGCTGAACATTCCACTGCAGCGCGTCGATATCCACCTGTATGACGGTAGGACGCAGCGCAATGGCCTGGTCATTGAAAACGGATTCGATCACGCGGTTACTCCCGCATCACGTCGCCGGCTGCGTGAAGAGCCACACTTGCTGCGCGTCGTCCGTCACATCAAAAAACAGGGTGACGTTCACGTCGCGGCCTTCGGCGTTTGTGTGGGAAAAACGTATGGCCGATTCCTTTTCCGACAACACCGTGTCCAGCAGGATCTGTGTCGCTTCATTGGCGGGAAACACCTGACGCGCAGGATTTCCGACTTCACCCTCGAGACACAGCAACTCGACAGCACCGGGACTCAGAATCTCGGTACGACCCTCGTTGAGGAATCGCTGTATGCGGGTACCGAGCTTGCTTCGCGGACCGAATTTCGGATAGGTCACGGAGACCACGCCGCATTCGTGTGGCGGCGCCTGCGTCACGCCGCCGAGAACGGCGCTCTCGCTCTGTGTCGGTATGGCAGCCGCCCCTTCGTGCTTCCAGGCAAGGTAGAGGAATTGCTCGTCGCCGTCCTTTTCCGAATGCGGCGTGAGCGACCACGACCACAGCGTCTGCTGACCCTGCCAATCCGTGAACACATCGTGCGACCGCGTAACCAGATCTCCGGCTTCCACTGCTTCGACAAGACGGTCGTACAAATCCCGATGGTAGAGTGAATAGATGAAATCGCTCAGGAGTTGACCTTCGACGCCGCGCGACCGAAAAGGTTCGTCGAGTATCTCGGAAAACGTATCATTGACGCTGACGCAGCGGAACGGCTCGCGTGCGTCGAACACCGCCACGGCAACCGCCAAGCTGGTCTGATACGCCTCCAGCAGACGCTGTTGCATGGCGGCTTCCGCGATGCGCGACTCGGCGTCCTTTATTCGACGGCGCTGTCCGATACCAAAGGCCAGAATGCGCACGATTTCCCTGAGCCTCTCGTACTCGGGTCCTATAAAATGGTTTTTGTCTCTGGCATACAACACCAGCACTCCCAACTCAGCGCCTTCGTACATCAATGGCAGCGCGGCGAGGGACTGAAAATGTGTTTTCTCGTTTTGGGCTTTCCAGGTCGCGGAATCCGGATCCGCCAGGATATCGGCTACAGTGACCGGTTGACCGGTTTTCAGGGCTTTGCCGATAGGACCACGGCCGAAGGGGCTGTCATCGTAGCGAATCTTGATTTTCCGTAAGTAGTCATGGTCCTTCCCGGCGCTGGCTGACGGGTTGACGCGCATATCATTCTCCCCTGTCACTCCGCGCCAGACGAGGGGATACCCCAGATGCTTCACAAGAATCTCGCACACCGTACGCTCAAGATCATATTCGGAATTGGCTGTGAGCGTTGCGTTCACCACCTCGGCCTGCACCTTCATAAGCGCAATTTCACGTTTCATGGCATCGTTGCGCTCGGCGCTGTCCTCGAAGAGCCGGAAACAGCCAACCGCGCCGAAGAGATCGCCATTCTGCTCGAACAACGGCGACGCGTTGATGGTGATGAAACGTTTCGAGCCATCCGGCTGCAGCATGCCGATTTTTCGATTCAGCACCGGATGCTCTTCCACGAGGGCGATCATGAGCGGGTGGCTCGAAACGGTGAGCGGCTGACCATCGGCATCGATGAAGCGCCAGCGCGGATCTATACAGGAACGGGACGAGAGATCCGCCTTCGTCATGCCCAGAAGGCGATCCGCAATCTGATTGCTTTCCACGATGGTGCCGCGCGTATCGACAATCAGGACCCCGTCGAAGGTGGTCTGCTGCAGTACCTGATCCCGGGATTTCACCGTTGAGACGTTCCCCCCCTCGGTTTCCACACCGGAGCTGCTCCGGCTGACGCAGAGGATATAGTTCTTGCCGCGCCAGGCGATGTAATTGGCGCTGATTGTTTTTGCGCGACCGACCCCGGCGGCATCGAGGAATTCGGTTTCGAACACATCCGGGATACGCTGCTGCTTGAGTTGCGATACGCGATGCAGCCAGGTTGCGCGCGTGTTTCGCGTATCGATGCGCGAAAGCGTCATGGACAACATGGTCGAAAGCGAATATCCAAGATCACGGAGCAGCGAATCGTTTGCATACACGAAACGTCCCGTTTCGGTTACGACAAACAATTCATCTCCTTCCTGTCCGCGCACCATGTCAAACAGCTCGTCTTCGTCGAATTGGCCATTGCTCTCGATTGCGACGGTACTTTCGGCGGGCTGTTCACGCAAACGTTTGAGCTCTTCAATCAGCTCGGCCTTGGTCATTTTTGAAAAATCACTCATGGGGTTTCCTGCATCCTCATTCGATGGATGTCTATGGATGAAAAATTGTACATACGCCGGCTTCTGCCGTCGTTGACCTGCGGCGCATCAGCGCAGAATGGTAAGAATACGGCCTTTGACCACTGTCGCGGTGGTATGACTCCGCATTCCCGACACGATGACGCGGCACAGATAGGTGCCGGGATTGAGAGCGGCGGCAGACCAGTTCAGAGAGTGCTGTCCCTGCTGCAGCGCACCACGAAACACCGTCGCCACGCGTGTTCCGATGAGATCGTACACGGCCGCATCCACAACCGCGTGTTCGTCCAGCGTCAGATACACCGTGCCGTTCGAGCCGTCACCGCCGATGAGGGGATTGGGCCAGAGATCCAGCTTGACGCCGCGTTCCGCCACGGGGAGAGCCTCCGCATGAACCGGACCGCTCTCGATGAGGCAGGTATGGATGGAAAGGCGCCCCTGGTCGAGCTTCGTCCAAATCGGGCGTATGCGTCCGTTGTACGCGGCGATACCGTTGTAATCGCCGAAGAACACCATCGGCGAGGGGAGAAACGCGGCCTGGCTGATACGCTCGTTGCTGAACGTCCGCCCCCCGTCGGTGGAACGCGCGAGATAGACATCGGTGGAATCGGATGCGTAATTCCTGCGATCATAGAACACCACCACGAGCTCGCCCGTGACGGGATCCACAGCGGCCCAGGTGAAAAACTGCTCCTTGCCGTTGCCTATGGCATCGTCGTTGACGCGAACCGGACCGCGCCAGGTTTCACCCTTGTCCGAAGAAGCCAGGATGAACACATCCGTATCCCCGTTGCGCTGATCCACCCAGTTGATGTACACCATTCCCCGGTAAGCCGACGGAGAAATGTCGGTGATGGTGACAGGCAGCCCATTCGAGCGGTTGATGCCCGAAATCTCGATGTCCCAGCCACCCGGCTGATCGGATATGACGCGGTCGCTGCCCCAGGTGACGCCACCGTCGAAGGAGCGGTCGAAGTAGAGACCTTGCGGGCCGGACCAGCAGAGATACACTTCACCATCCGGACCTACGGCGGGCACAGCCCCTTCCACCGTATTGTCGCTGTCGATGGCATCGCCGCCGCGGTCGCTCACGCGCACGAAAGGTTCGAAGCTCTCGCCGCGATTGGTGGAACGGGCAAAGACGATGACGCTGCTGTCGCCGGGTTCCGCGCTGCCGTATTTCGTGAAATCCGTCCAGGCCGCGTAGATATTTCCGCCATGGGGGCCGTCGCTCATATCGGCGACGATCCACTCCTTATCCTGCAGGCTGGACTCGTAGAAGCTTCCCGGTTTCGCGTTCGGAGAGCTTGGCCCGAACAGCTTCACACCGGGCGACCAGGTTCTGCCGCCGTCGTCGCTGTAGCGCACGACAATGGCATCCCACCCGTAGACCAGATTGGCGATATACGCCCGGCCGGTGTTGTCGAACGTGACGCTGGGATCGCCCCAGGTACCGTTGGGAAGCTGCTGTTGCGTCCAGGTTTCACCCCCGTCGAAGGAGTAATAGTAATACCGCAGATTCGAACCGGCGATGATATTATCCGGATTCAGGGGGTTTATGGCGATGGAGACTTCCTCGGGATTGCTGCCGGGTTTATCCATACGGACATTGCGCGGCTGCGCCTGAACCGCGGAGGCCAGACCGAGAGTGAATAGCGCAAATGCCGCCACTCTGAGAGGAAGACTTACTGTCATTGTCAGATTCCCGTAAAAACAGCCGGTTACATCTGTAGATTGTATCGCACTCCGCGGAAGCCGGCACGCGGGTGCGCAGTCAAGACCAAAGAACGGGAGAACGTCGGATTGCCCAGTCAGACGCTGCTGTGCAGATGCTGAAAGATGGTCAGCGTAAAATACACTCCGAATCCGATGATCACAAGGGCAGTAATTGATGACGCCTTGCGGATGAAGGAATCAGATATGGCGTGGCGCCTGCTGCGCATGAAGAGGATCAGGGCAAGGAACCACATCATGCTTCCCGCTCCGACAGCGAGAGAGAACAACACCTTGTGACCGGTGTCATCCACCAGAAGCCCGTGCGCGGTGATGAAGCTGAGCACGGCCACCCAGGAGAAGAACAACGTGGGATTGGCGATGGTCATGGACGCCCCGATGGCGATGTCACCGAACTTGGACGAGAGCTTGCGCAATCTGGGCGGCGTGGCCGGATTGCCTTCAATCGGCTCGTCTTCCGCTACGCCTTTGCGGTCGAAGAGAATCATTTTCAGGCCGTAGCCGATCAGGAAAACGGAAAAAACAATTTGCACCACCGGATTCTGCAGATAGGCATGCAGAAAGGAGATCAGGCCCATGGTGATGACGAGGCAGTAGAAGATATCCGTTCCCACGGCGCCGATACTGACAAGCAGCCCCTTGCGGGCTTCGCCTTTCAGTGCCGAATGAGCGATGTACAGCGATGTCGGCCCGAGCGGAACGGTGATCACAATACCGACCACGATTCCGGTGATAATCGTCATTAGGGCTTGCATGCGGTAAAAACGGCTCTGATAGGCTTGTCGGTAGTGCTCAAACAAAAAAGCTACGAAAAAGCCGGGCTCCGTCAAAACGCCGTTGGGCTGGCTGAACACTGGTTGAACACCAAAGGGAGAGCTTCGATTTTGGAGTCACTCTGTCCTATCTGCTGGAATTCGAGGTGCCCCGTGCTATCTGAATTTCTGGGCACTCGTATTCGTGATCAGCGATGCGAAGACGTTCCGGGATAAAAACAGGCGGCTCCATGAGAAGCCGCCCGCCGGTCGTTGAATATGTGACGTCCGGATTACTGCGCAAGGACTTCTTCGATTTTACCGGTAACGGCGTCGTCGAGGGGATTGACTTTGGTTTCGAAACGGGCGACGACGTTGCCGTCCCTGTCCACAAGAAACTTGGTGAAATTCCATTTGATGTCGCCGTTGAAGCCGCTCTCCTTCGTGAGCCAGCGGTACAGCGGATGCATGTCGTCGCCCTTGACGGAGATTTTCGCGAACATGTCGAAGGTGACGTTGTACGTCGTCGAGCAGAATTCCTTGATCTCTTCATTGCTGCCGGGTTCCTGCGCGCCGAAGTTGTTCGCCGGGAAGGCGAGCACGCGGAAACCACGCTCGGCGTAACGGGTGAACAGTTCCTGCATGCCCTTGTACTGCGGTGTGTATCCGCATTTCGAGGCCACGTTGACGATAAGCAGCACTTCACCCTCGTAGTGATTGAGCGCTTTCTCTTCACCGTCGATGGTCGTCATGGTAAAATGATGTACGTTCATGTCCGAAGCGGGAGCGTCGTCGTCCTGCGCCCGACAGGCGGTGGTGACGCCGATGATGAGCAGAAGCAAGAGAAACGTCTTCATGGGATTGTCCTGAAAGGTATGTTCTACAATTGGTGTTTGCTTTCGTTGTTGTGATTTCCGGGCGCAGCGGCGCGGCCGCGGGACTTGTGTACGACGGCTCGATACACCTCGAGCATGGGATGCGACCAGCCGTGGGCTATCGCGTCGAGAACATCTTCATAAAAACGCAGGGTGCGGTCGCGTCCGCGTGAGAACACACCCCACAGCGCTTCGCCCTGCTGCCTTTCCGCCTCGAGAATGGAGGACAGATTGTGAATCTTGTCCGCGCAGCACACGGCCTTGCCCTGCGGGGATGCTCCGCGTACGCCTTCAATATACGCGCTTTTTCTGGCCTCCCAGCGCAGCGCTTTGTTCTCCGTCACTTCCATGACGATGCGGTATACTTCGTCTCCGAAGTCGGCGGCAAGTTCCTCGGCCGTGTAGGCGGTGTCTTCGATGGAATCGTGCAGCAACGCGGCGATGATGACGTCTTCATCGAAGTCATGCGCGGCCACGATGCAGGCCACATGCACGAGATGTGTGGTGTACGGCAACGTGGGATCGGACTTCCGGCGCTGTCCTTCGTGCAAACGAAAAGCGGTGCGCAGAGCCTGTTCCAACCGCGGAGAATAGGTTTTCATAGGTCGCTTTCAATGTTCAACACACCCAACTTCAGTGCCGCCAGGGTCAGACCCGTCACGGTTTTTCCGTCGGTGATGCGTCCGTCGCCGCACATGCGCATTGCCTCGGCCAATGGTGTGCGCAGCAGGGCGATGCTTTCCTCACCCTGTTCCAGCGCCTGCGCGCCGTCCGTGAGTCCTGTGGCCATGAACAAATGCAGGGTCTCGCTGCAGAAGCCCGGCGTGGTGAGCATGGAGACGAGCGGCAGCATCTCGGCTGCGGTGTAGCCGGTTTCCTCGCGCAGTTCTCTTACGGCGCAGTGCATAGGATCTTCGCCGGGCGAGAGCTTGCCCGCGGGCAGTTCGATGATTTCGCGATTGACGGGATAGCGGAACTGGCGGATCAGCAGCACATCGGGACCCGGCAAAATGGGGACGATGACCGCGCCGCCGTCGTGCCGCACCACTTCGCGTATGCTTTCGTAGCCGCTGGCATGGCGCACCGTATCGCGCTCGATGGTGAAGACGCGGCCCTCGAAAAGGCGTTCATGCGTCAGGATGGTGAATTCGTCAGCCATTCCCGCCTCCGTTGCCGGAAGAACCGCTGTCGGAGCTGCGCGGCGGTTGTTGCGCGAAATGCACCACGCGTTGCGGGAAAGGGATCTCTATGCCGTGTTCACGCAGCGTGTTGTAGATAACAAGCATCAGGTCGCTGCGGCGGCGGGGGATGTTGTTCGGATTGCGGATGCGGCAGAGAAGGGTCGCGTTCACGGAGGAATCCGCCATGGCCTCGATACGGACCTCCGCATGCTCTTTGTCCACAATGTCCTCTTCACGACGGATGCGCTCGAGGATGATCGCCCGCATGGCGTCGAGATCGGTGCCGTACGCCACGCCGAATTTCACGTCGAAGCGCACCACGTCGTTGGGATAGGAAAAATTCTTGATCTGGCTTTTAACGATTTCCGCGTTCGGGGTGATGATCATTACCTGATTGTCGTCTATCACCTTGGTGGAGCGGATACCGACTTCCGTGACATTGCCGATGGTGCCGTCCGGCAGACGGATGCGGTCGCCCACGCGAAAGGGCCGGTCCAGCATGAGCACAAAACCGGCGATCATGTTGGCCAGCGTCTCCTGCGCGGCCAGCGCGATAGCCAGCGAGCCCACACCCAGCGACACCACCAGCGTGCTGATGTTCTGTCCGAAATGATCGAGAATGATGATCACCGCGACGAAGAGAATGAGCACCTTGAGCACGCGGTTGACCAGCGGGGCCAGTTCGTCGTCGAGATGCGTCTGGGTTCTGACGGCGACCGCATGGAGGTACCAGCGAATGACCGTATCGAACAGACGCGCGACGACGAGCGCAAGGTACAGCACGAGCACGATGAACAGCGCTTCCGTGAGCATCACCGCCATACGGTGGATCAGCGGCGGATCGCGGCGTATGCTGAGGAGCGCTTCGGTAAAGGCCCAATACGCGCTGCCCAGCAGCAGGAGTCCGGTAACATGCCTGGCCGCTTCGTTGAGCAGCATGTCATCGAGTTGCGAGCGGGATTTTTTTGCTATCTTTCCCGAGAACAGGAGGAGCAGTTTTTTCAGCAGCGCTCCTGCGAGCCAGGCCGTAATGATGATCACGCCGGTGCTCAGCAGCACGGCGGTATCGTTGTCGCCCAGAAGAAATTCGAAAAAATTCATGTGTTGTTTGCCGCTGTGAGATCGCGGTTAATATAGGAAAAAATCAACTGCGCCTTCGATGATGGACCTTGCCTCCATTACGCGACCGACTCTGCTGCTCGACGAACGCGTCTGCCGTGCGAATATCGCCTTCATGCGCGATCGCGCTGCGGAAGCGGGGGTGCGCTTCCGGCCGCATATGAAAACCGCGCAATCACGGCTGATCGGGCGTTGGTTCCGCGAGGCCGGTGTGAGCGGCATCACCGTCTCCTCCGTGGGCATGGCGCGTTATTTCGCCGATGACGGCTGGGATGACATCACCATCGCCTTCCCGTTCAACCTGCGTGAAAGCGACGCGCTCGACGCCTTCGCCGCAGAAGTACAACTCCACCTCCTGATCGAATCCACCGAAACGGCGAACGTTCTCGGCGGCACCGTGCGCCGGGATGTGAACGTCTGGATAAAGCTCGACAGCGGCTACGGCAGAACGGGCATTCCGCACGACGATGACGCCGCCCTCGACGCTGTGATTTCCGCAATCCGGCACTTCCCGCGTCTGCATCTGCGCGGACTGCTGACGCATGCGGGCATGACGTACACCGCCGGCAATGCGGATGAGGTGCGCGTGTTGTTCGAACAGTCGCGCGCCCGCCTCGTCGGTGCGGCACAACGGCACGGCAATCTACTGTGCTCTGCCGGCGACACGCCCGGGTGCACGCTGGCAGCGAGCTTTGAGGGCCTTGCGGAGATCAGACCCGGCAACATGACGTTTTACGACCTCATGCAGGCAAAGCGGGGAGTGTGCGGCATCCACGACATCGCGGTGGCCGCCGCCTGTCCCGTCGTTGCCGTGCATGAAAAGCGCGGCGAGGCCGTGCTGTACGGCGGCGCGGTATATTTGTCGAAAGAGAGCATCCCCGGCGACGATGGCTATCCGATCTACGGTCTGCTCTGCGAGTTGACGCCCGAGGGCTGGAGCGAGCCCATCGACGGCGGCTGGTTATGCGGCATGTCGCAGGAGCATGGTATTGCGCGACTCCCCGCACCGATACTGCACCGACTCAAACCAGGAGATCTCCTCGCTGTGCTCCCGGTGCACTCCTGCCTTACCGCCGACGCTTTCGGCGGCTATCTGAACCTGGACGGAGAGAGGGTCGACCATTACGCGGCACACATTCACTTCCCGCACGTAATCTGAGGACGACGCAATGCACATTTCGGATACCATCGCTTCCCTGCTCTCCCGCGTTCCCGTCATCGACGTGCACTCCGATTATGCGATTCAGCTGTATCGCGAAATGCGCGACGGCAGACCTGACGCACTCGCCGCGCTGCATCTTCCGATGCTGCGGGAGGGGGGGATTTCCATGGAGGTACATACGGTTGGCGGCGATTTCGATATAGGGGAACTGGATCTGTGGGATTACGAGCTGGTGAAACGCATAAGCGGATCGCTGCTGGAAAGCATTGCGGCGAGTCCTGATCTCTTTCGACTGATCCTGACCGCCGAAGACGTGCGCGGCATGCAACAGCGGGGCGCTCTCGGCCTCATGATGGCTCTTGAAGGTGTGCGCTGTCTGGAGCAGTCGACGGATCGTTTGCACGAGCTGCATGCGCTCGGTCTGCGTTCCGTCATTTTCACGCACAATCATCGCAATGGCGCCGCCGACGGCTGCAGCGAACCGGAGCCGCGCGGACTCAGCGCGTTCGGACGCACGCTCGTCGAGGAGTTGCGTTCGCTCCGCATGGTGCTGGATCTCGTGCATCTTTCGGTGCCGTCGTTCTGGGACGCGCTGGGACGGTGGAATGCCCCGGTGATGGTTTCGCATTCCAATGCCCGGGCTCTCTGTCCGCACGCGCGCAATCTGGACGATGAGCAGATACGCGCCGTCGGAGAAAGCGGCGGCGTGATCGGACTCAATTTCCTTTCGTTGTTCATTGATGAAAACCGCAGCCGTGCTGATCTGGACCGCCTGGCCGACCATGCCGTGCATATCGCGGGCATTGCCGGGGCCGAAGCGCTTGCGTTGGGCCCGGACTTCGCAGATTATTACATGGACGCGATGGACGCGTGGATACGCCGCGACAATCTTCCGGCGGATCTCATGGCCTTCGTGAAGGGTGCGGAGGATGTGCGCGGCGTCCCGGCCTTTCTCGAGACCCTGTACAACCGCGGTTTTACTCTTGAAGAAATCGAGCGTATCGCCGGCCGCAACGCGCTGCGCGTGTATGAGAACTGTTTTACACCTTAACCGGATTGTTGAATGAAATACGTTGTTGCTCCTCTCCTGTTGTTCCTGCTCCTGGTATATCCCGCCACGGCGCAGGATGACGCTACCCGCCTCCGCGAGGTGTTCCGCTCCTTCGGCTACGACGGCACGTTTATTCTTTCGCCCCTCGAGGGCGAGGCTATGGTGCGCGTGAATCCGGAGCGTTGCGGTCAAGCGGTGATCCCAGCATCCACGTTCAAGATACCGAACTCCTGCATTGCGCTCGAGACCGGCGTCATCAACGGCATACATGACACCTTGCGATGGGATGGCAAGAGGAAGAGCTTTCGCTCGTGGGAGGAGGACATGGATATGTCCATGGCCTTTCAGCGGTCCTGCGTCTGGTTTTACCAGGAGCTCGCGCGGCGCATCGGGTCACGGACGATGGGCCAGTGGCTGGACCGGCTCGATTATGGAAACCGGAGCATCGGAGGAGGCATCGACCGTTTCTGGCTGGACGGGAAGATGCGCATTTCTCCGGACCAGCAGATCGCCTTTTTACGAAAGTTGTTCACCGATGCTCTGCCATTCAAACCCGAGGTCATGCGGCAGGTACGCGACCTGATGGTGCTGGAGCGCGGCGAGCATCACATCCTGTATGGAAAGACCGGTTGGGGCATTATTGACAATGTCCACTACGGTTGGCTCGTCGGCGCGGTGGATGTCAAAGGCGGGCTATGGGTGTACGCAACCTTGCTGGTGAAACACAATGCGGACGCATCAACGTTTCCGCAGGCGCGGTATGACGTGACCCGCGCATTGTTACGCGAGGCCAGGTTGTTACCGCGCGAATGACGCACGCGGATCCGTCGCGAGCCACGATACACTTCGGTTCCGGGACTTGCGGCGAGGTTAAAAATTTCCCTTGAATCCCTTCGCCTTGAAATAGGAGGCCACTGTCTCGCGATGGTCGCCTTGAATTTCAATGGTATCGTTTTTTACCGTACCGCCCGAGCCGCAGCGCGTTTTCAGCTCGCGCGCGAATTGCTCGAGGTCGGCGGTGGTATGGAAAAAGCCCTTCACGACTGTGACCCCTTTGCCTTTACGGCCTTTCTTCTCGAGTTGTATCAGCAGCTTTGCGAGGCGCAGGGCCCGGTCAGTCTTCGCTTCAGGTATTGTGTCCGGAGATTCTTGCGGAGCTTCGTAAGCACCCTCCGAAAAAAGTTTACCGAGGTCCGCCAGATCACCGAGAGTGTGTTTCGCCATTGTCCTTATCCATGCCTTGTCCTGCAGCAAGGTAGCATTTTCGTCAGGGAATCGCGAGCGCGGGCGGCGGTGGATGCGATGCGGTATTCCTGCACGCTCACGGCATCGGCTTCGTGCAGCGGGTACTGCGGACACAAATCTCTCACCTTTTTTATGCTAACAGAATCCTGACACAGGTATAGCGGTATCCTTACAGGTCGCTAACATAGCTGTGCCATATTACCGTACCCTCCCAAAAGAGCGAAAAGGTGAGGGGTGGTGTTCAATCAGTGTTTCCTTCCTCTACGCGGCCCCCACCTCCGCACACCGCCCCTCAATTTTTACCCCTCCCTTTGTCAACGCTATTGCGTAATTTCCGGATGTATGCGGGTCAGAACACGTACACTCCACACACTCATCGCCTGTATTGCGTTGATGAGCTCCGGTGCCGCGCAGCAGCATCCGTTCACGCGTTACGGCACATCGGATGGACTCGTCCAAAATTACATCACCGGTATCACACAGGATCACCGCGGCTTTCTGTGGATAGCGACGGGCGACGCCGGATTGTCGCGTTTCGACGGCCGCGAGTTTGTATCCTTCGACGCACACAATGCCGCCGTACCGGGCGTCGTGACGGCGCTGACCACGGATGGGGGTAATCACCTGTTCGTGGCGGGGCCCGACGGCGTGCGCTGTCTCCGTCTGGGTATGGACATGAACGATCAGGCGGACTCGGCATTGAACAGATACCTGCGTCCCGTGCGGGGACCGATTCGGGAAATGTACATGCGCCCGAACCGCGAATTGTACATCGGCGGTGACGACTACGCATGGCTTTTCCGTCTGCGGGATTCCACGCTTCGCCTGACACCGGTATCGCCGCTCCGGTACAGCTATCTCACGCAGGACTATCCCGGCACCGAGGTCCGCGGAATGAGCAGAGACTGCCGCAAGCGCATCTGGCTGGCCACGGACAGAGGTCTCATCATGCATGACGACGCGGGGGGAGTGCGCTACGGCAATTCCAACGGACTTGGGAATGAGAACGTGCTCAGTGTGTTTTGCGACAATGAGGGAAACATCTGGGCCGGCACGGTGGATGGCTTGTTCCGGTTCACGCCGGACCGCATCATCAATTATCTCCCCGGAAAGGAGCTTGACGCGCGAGCGCGCGGCGTGTGGAGCGTGCTGTCCACCCGCGAGCATGTGCTGTGGATCGGCACAATTGGCGGGGGTCTGACGCGGCTGTTCAGCGGAGAGAGCCGCACCTTCAGCGTCAGAGACGGTCTTCCGTCCGATGACGTCTCCGCGCTGCTGGAACTCCCCGACGGCGGCATACTCGTGGGAACGAGCAATGGTCTGGCCCATGTCCGCGGCGACAGAATTGCCTCCATGGATGCGCTGATTCCCCTGCCGGATCACCGTGTGGAGGCAATGTATCGCAGCAGCGACGGCAGATACTGGATAGCGACGCATAGCGGCCTCGCGGTCTGGAACGGCGAGCAGACCAGAGTGTACACCAGGAATGATGGCTTGCCCAGTGATCGTATCAGTTCCATTGCGGAGGATCCCTTCGGCTTCATGTGGATAGGGACGCATTCCGGCGTGGCACGTATCAACCTGCGGAGCGGCAATGTGCTGGCGGTCCGGAGCGTCGGCAGTGTCCATGTCGTATGCCTGTATGTCGATGCACAGGATCGCGTATGGATAGGGACGGTCGGCGCTGGTATTATTTGTCACGATAACAACAGCAGTCAGATCAGCCAGATCAGTCGCGAAGACGGCTTGGCGGGGAACACCGTGTATTTCATAAGCGCCGATGCACACGGGTCGCTCTACTTCGGTACCAACAACGGAATCAGCGTGCTGCCGGCCGCTTCCATCGACTACCTCGTGAATGATGGCACGATGCGATACGGCGGCGGCATAGATCCGGCCATCGTGAAATCCATACTGCGCTCGCAGGCGCTGCATACACTGAACACACGCACCGGTCTCGCCGGGGACGAAATGAATTCCGGGGCCGTGTTTCGCGACACCAACGGCCGCATGTGGTTCGGTGCCATGGGAGGTCTCTCCTGCTTTCAGCCGCAGAAACCACCCAGATTGACAAGCTGGAGCTACCCTGACTGCCGCGAAGCAGCCGCGTCGCGCGTCGCGCAACGCATCTGGATAGTCGAAGTGCAGATCAACGATACGCTCAGCGACCGGCGAGGAAGCATCACACTCGGGCCCAACGATCGCGTGCTCCGCGTCCGCGTTCTGACGCCCGCCTTTCGCAATCCGGGGAGTGTGCGTTTCCTGTACAAACTCGAGGGCCTCGATTACACCTGGCACTCATCCAGTGACGGAGAGATACTCTTCACGGCGATACCGTCTGGCGACTACCGTCTGCTGCTCCGCGCGAACGTCGGTGAAGGACACTGGACGCCGGAGCATGTACTGTTGACGCTTTCCGTCAAGCCGCCTTTCTCCGAAACAGTCTGGTTCTGGCTTCTGCTCCTGCTGCTCGCAAGCGGCCTGGGCGCGGGGATGATGCACTGGCGTTCCCGCAAACAGCTGGAGATGGAAAGGATGCGCATCCGCATTGCATCCGATCTGCACGACGACATCGGCGCATCGCTCGGTACCATCTCGTTGCTGAGCGATCTCGAAAAGAGGCGCGGGGATGCCGACACCAGTGGAAATCTGAGCACCATCGGAATCCTTGCGCGACGCTGTGTGCAGGACATGAGCGACATCGTGTGGTCGGTGAATCCCGCACACGACAGCATGGCGGGTTTTGCCGAACGCCTGCGTGCGACAGCCGATGAACTCTCGAACGCCAGCGGCATCCCTGTCTCAACGGAAACGATGGGAATCCGACCTGATATCCGTCTCGATGCATCCGCACGTCGCGCGCTCATGTTGATCGCGAAGGAAGCGCTGTACAACGCGGTGCGCCATTCCGGGGCAAAGCACATCGCCGTCACTGTGAAAAAACAGCGGCAGCATTGGACTCTCAGCGTGACCGACGACGGGCATGGCTTCGATCCCGCTGCGCAACGGTCAGGGAATGGCTTACGCAATATCGAACGGCGCGCACATGCCGTCGGATGGGAATTCGCGATCGCATCTTCTCCTGTCGGTACAACATTGACTCTGCATTTCGTACTCTAATACCGGAATTCCTATGACACTCGACTCCATCCGCGAACACTTTCCGTATCTGAAATCCGGACGCATCTACTTGAATCATGCGGCGACATCCCCCTGGTCTTCCACCATGGAGCAGGAAGTCCTGCGTTTCATTGATCTGCGCGCCCGCGGCGATATAGAGATCTATCCTGAAACGATGCACATCATTACCGAAACCCGCGCATGGGTGGCGGAAATGATCGGCTGCGACGCAGGGGATCTCAGCTTCGCGCTGAATACCTCCGAGGGACTGAACATCCTTGCCGCGGGGCTCGACTGGAAGCACGGAGATCATATCGTCCTCGTGGATCAGGAATTCCCCGCGAACATTTATCCCTTTCTGAATCTCCGGCGTCATGGTGTTGACGTCAGTATAGTGGCGCAACGGAACGGCAGCGTCGCACTCGAGGACATCGAGGCCGCGATGACAGCGCGTACGCGCCTCGTCGCGGTGAGCTGGGTACAGTTTCTTTCCGGCTCCGTCATCGATCTGGCGCAGCTCCGGGCGCTGTGCGAGCGCCGGGGCGCCCTGCTGAGCGTGGACGCGATTCAGGGTATCGGAGCGATACGTCTCGATCTTCGGACGACACCGGTGGACTTTCTCTCGGCCGGCGTACAGAAATGGCAGATGGGTCCGCAGGGTGTGGGCATCGTGTACACTTCGGCGCGGGTACGGGACATGCTTCAGCAGGCGGTTGTGGGATGGATCAACGTCAAAAACGCCTGGGATTTCTTCGACTACACGCTCGACCTGCTGGATGACGCACGCCGATACGAAAGCGGGACGTACAACTCCATCGGCATCACCGGATATCGCGGCGCGTTGCGCTTGTTCCGTGAGGTCGGACATCATCGGGTGGAAGAACTGGTGCGGGCCAACGCGACGCATGCCTGGCAACGCGCCAGGGAAATGGGTCTCGGGCTCATCACGCCGGAGGAGCCATCACGGCGCGCAGGCATTGTCACCTTCCGGCTTCCGGACGCGGATCGCATACAGCAGCAACTTCAGCAGCGCGGGATCACCGTATCCGCCCGCGTCGGACACCTCCGCGTATCGCCGCATTTTTATAACACCACGGAGGAAATAGACGCATGCTTCGACGCGATCACTGCGTTGATGTGACGCACCGGTCGCAAAGGGAAATGGGTCCGCGGATATCACGGATTGAAGCGGATTCTCGTGGAGGAAGGGTTGAGGGAGATGTAGCAAAAGATTTCCGGTATCAGGCCCCGAACAGTTCCTCCGTGCATATCCACATTCCATCCCTGAAATCTGTGCACCAACGCGGAGCGGATCACCACGATATGTATGGATTGTCACGGATTGATTTTTCGAGACGTTACCCGCGATCGGTCATCCGGCTCTCACACAGGCTTGGCGGATGTGAGCACGTATAGCGGAATTTCTGCCGGACATCCGATGCGATACGGAAACCAGTGTCCGGCCCCCGCCGAAACGAACAACTTCGCGCCATCCTTTTCATACAGACCCCACATATATTTCTCCGGATTGAGTGCGTACAGCACGCTGCGACCGTTGAAGCCGATTTGTCCGCCGTGCGTGTGGCCGGCGAGCGTCAATTCCACGCCCCGTTTCGCGGCGGCATCGAACGCCATCGGGCGATGCGTCATCAGCACTCTGAACGCGCCATCGCCCGCATCGCGCAACGCCGCGTCAATCGAGCGCTCAAAGAACTGCGCGGGCATGCGGCGCATGGACTTCGGATCGTCAATACCTGCGATGTGCAGGCGTGCGTTTCCGACGGTGAGTTCCGTGCCGCTGTTGAACAACAGTGGAATCGGACCTCGTTCGTACGCGCGCAGTATTTCCTGAATCCCGCGAAAGTATTCGTGATTGCCGAGCGTTGCATAGCTGCCGTATGTGGAGGGAATCTGGGCCGCGATACGGAGGGCGTCGAGGTACGTAGCGGCCTCGTCGGAGAAATCGCCGGTGATGAGCACCAGATCGGGCTTCATCGCGGCTGCGTCACGCGCCATGTCCTCCAAATCCTCCAAGCCGATGAAAAAGCCAATATGGACATCCGATATATGCAGGATACGTAAACCTTCCAGCTCCAGGGGCAGAGAGGGATACGGCAATGGTACCACCGGGAAGCGTGGCGGAAGATACCCGTTCGCCAATCCCTTCGCTCCGGCGGAGATGGCAAGAGCGGGAAACACCGCCGCCGTGGTCGTCAGCAGACGCCGACGGCCCGCGAGGACCGGCTCTTCTTTCATCCGCTTGTGCGTCACCCAATGCCGTACTCTGTCCGCAACGTGCAACAATCCGGAGAAGGGCAGAGAAAGCATCAATGCCACCCCGAGCACGAAAATCGCCGCCGCCGCAGTGGCTCCGACTGCGACTATCAGTTCCACCCCGCTCAATATGCCGAGCGTCCAAACCAGCACGCTGATACTGCCCGCGACAGGTACACCCCATGACAACCGCCGCACCCACAGGTGCGCCCACCAGTCGCGGTGCAGCGCACGCAACAAGAAAATCTCGATGAGACTCAGGAGTGCGATCGTGATGGTGGTGAAGATAACCGGGAAAAAAGGACGCATCGGAACTGCTCTTCCAAACCGATAGTACAAAAGAAATGGCCCGAAATACGGGAAAAAGGCGTATTTTTCACAAAAGAGCGGCGTAGTTCTTGATTGGCACCTCTCTTATCACTACCATTGCAAGTGCCCCAAAGCTACGCCCTTCGACCACAGCTTAACGAGAGATAACATGAAACAATTCCTTTCCCTCCTCGCTCTGCTTGTTCTCATCCTCGTGCTCCTGCCTGCGCGCACTGTTGCGCAGAAAACCTACGTGTACGCGGCGCTGACGGACGAAGGCAACATCGCGAAAATTGATCCGGCCATCAATAAACTCATTCAGCGTATTCAGGTTGGTCGTGAGCCCGTCTCCGTTGCACTCAATGCGGACAAAAGCCGCCTCTACGTCAGCAACACCGGCGATATCACCGTGTCCATCGTGGACCTCAAGGACGATCGCGTCGCGCAGGTGCTTCGTCTGCCGGTCAACCGCCGCGGGATTTATTCCGGCGTGCTGATACGCAACTGGGAAGGCACGCGCATCTACGTTGCCGAACGGTCCGAAACGCCCGACACCGACGTGCGCGTGTATGTCATCGATACGCAGAAGGAACTCGTCATCGGTCAGTTCGAGGCGGGGAAAAACATCACCGCGCTCGCCGTCACCGGTGACGGTACGAAAATATACGTCACGAATGCCGGCAGCGGAATCGGTGTGTTCGACGCCCAGACGTATCAGCGCGTTGCGACCATTCCGGCTGTGGACGGTTTCGCGGGCACACTGACCGGCGTGGCCTGTAGTCCCACTGCCAACCTCGCCTATGCGTCCTACGGACCGGCAAACAAAATTCAGATCATCGACACCGGCAGCGACAAGCAGACGAGCGTTCTCGACATGCCCAAGTACCACACCGGGTCGCAGAAGGACATCATTTTCAGTCCCGACGGCCGCTATGCCTTCGTGATCAATCACAAGAATGTGTTCAAGGATATTGACGGTATCAACGTCATCGACGCCGCCAAGAACGAAGTCATCAAAATCTTCAACTCGGGCGAAGTGATGAAAGGGCTTGCAGTGACAGAGGATAACAAGATCGCCTATATCGCGTCGAAGGACCTCAAGTGGTACTCCCTCGTCACCCTCGAGCATATCCGGTCCATCTCCCTGCGCACCACCCTCGGCGGCATTGCTGTCGTCAGCAGATGATTGCTTCGTAGAATCAGCGCACCCCCGGGTACGCTGGAACCGACCATGGATTTCGCGATCGCGGCATGCATAACAGCTGCCTCGATCGCGATTTCATTTTATCCGCCGGGTGCGCGCAAGCTCCTGTTGTATGCGGTGAAGGACTGATCCTTTTTTTATTTCGTTGCGATGCATCGGAAAGCGAAAATGGGTGCTTGTTTTCCATGAGCGCGAGGCACTCCCGTGCGCTTTGGGCCCTGCATGCTTGTCGGGGGGCATGAATTGCCCACCTGTGATGCAAATGTGGAGCTTCATGGAACGCCCACCGTGATATTCAGGGAGTGGAAGCAACGCAAAGACGCAAGGGCGCAAAGACGCAGAGAAAGGATGCGATGCCTGGAATCCTGCAATTTGTGCTGAATTCCTCCCTCACTCAGGCAATATTTGTGCTCTTGCATTGAATGTGGGAGCTTCATGGAACGCCCACTTTTGCAGCATATGTGGGAGCTTCATGGAACGCCCACTTTTGCAGCACATGTGGGAGCTTCATGGAACGCCCACTTTTGCAGCACATGTGGGAGCTTCATGGAACGCCCACTTTCGCAGCACATGTGGGAGCTTCATGAAACGCCCACTTTTGCAGCGCATGTGGGAGCCTCATGAATCGCCCACTTTTGCAGCACATGTGGGAGCTTCATGAAACGCCCACTTTTGCAACACAGTGGGAGCTTCATGGAACGCCCACTAGCACAGTTCATGGAGAATATCTACTGCAGCGGATCTTTCTCAGCGTACTGGAGGATGTTGGAGGAGGTCAGCGAAAATGGGATTGCGATGTAGTACGGGACATGCTATGTTGAACTTTCATCATCGATATATAGGGAAACACTTCATGATGATCTCAAGAACATATTCCACGCATCGCTGTATATGGCATGACTACTCCTCACCAGGCTGGTACTATCTCGAGTTTCGCACGCGTCTGGGCAGGGAAATCTTCGGCGACGGACAAGATCGGAATGCAGATCAGAACGAATGCCGTAGCATCGTGGAGACTGTCGCATCTACCCTACCTGATCGGTATCCTGAGGCTCGAGTCGACACCATTACAGTGTTACCCGCATCAGCGCATATCCTGCTGCAAGTGTTAACGCACCGTAACATCGGACATTGTCAGAATTTCGCCTCGTATGACGAATGGTGGAATCACAGACGAACGATGACGGTACCGTTGATCGCTGGTTATTTCGAGACGCATACCGGAATTTCGATCAATACAATCCATGATACGCCAGGAGAGCGGGTTTGGGAGAGACGGTTTGGTGATCGCATCCTAAAGGATGAGTATTCCGTGTCTCTTGTTAGAGATCTCATGCGTGGTGATCCAGACGGTAGGATAGCCGCGATGTGTTTTAAAAGTTATCGACGAGGCAAGAGCAACAAACCGACGTTGTGGTCTGAATTGCTTGATGCTCTCGTGCGAACAAGAATATGGATACCACCTTTTACCTATGATCCGGATTTATTGGCATCGTATAAAGCCCCGCTAAAACCCTGATGATGGCAGCGATTCCAATCATCGAGCGTTTTCCTGTTGACTAGCAGTCGGTTGCTCGGTGGTAGTACTGTACCTTTCCGCGATATGCATCAACCAGTTGTGTTGGCAACACCCTCGAGGTTTCGCTCCGATATGTTGCTCAGATCGGGTGGGGATCACCGATCACTATCGTCAGAGTGCACCGTCCTCATTGTTATTATCTTTCAGGATACCCATCGTTTCCTCATGGGAGGGCGAGTCATGAAACTCCCATGTTCTTTTTTGTACCTACGTGGATGGTCACAGATGTGTGCGGAGTTTTGGCGGGCTCCATTACTATCGGAGGTTCATGGAGCTCCCACTTTTGCAGCATATGTGGGAGCTTCATGGAACGCCCACTTTTGCAGCATATGTGGGAGCTTCATGGAACGCCCACTTTTACAGCACATGTGAGAGCTTCATGGAACGCCCACTTTTGCAGCATATGTAGGAGCTTCATGGAACGCCCACTTTTACAGCACATGTGGGAGCTTCATGGAACGCCCACTTTCGCAGCACATGTGGGAGCTTCATGGAACGCCCACTTTTGCAGCATATGTGGGAGCTTCATGGAACGCCCACTTTTACAGCACATGTGGGAGCTTCATGGAACGCCCACTTTCGCAGCACATGTGGGAGCTTCATGGAACGCCCACTTTTGCAGCATATGTGGGAGCTTCATGGAACGCCCACTTTTACAGCACATGTGGGAGCTTCATGGAACGCCAACTTTTGCAGCATATGTGGGAGCTTCATGAAACGCCCACTTTTACAGCACATGTGGGAGCTTCATGGAACGCCCACTTTCGCAGCGGATGTGGGAGCTTCATGGAACGCCCACTTTCGCAGCACATGTGGGAGCTTCATGGAACGCCCACTTTTGCAGCATATGTGGGTGGTTCGTGATTCGCCCGGATCCCGCAGGATACGTGCGCGGATGGACACGGATTGGGGCGGAGCTACGCGGGGCTCTTTGATGTAGGTGGTTTATGAATCATCCACTTTTTGTGCACCCGAACGGGCCCTGCGCGATTTCGGCTACGCTCAACGAATACCGAGAGACGCTCCCTGAGCGAGTTTTCGACTACGCTCAACCTCCGCCAAAGGGTGGTCACCGGACGGGCGGCTCCGCTCATGCTCTCCGAATTTTTCCGTACATTAGGATGATGGATGCGATTGAAACACACCGTCTGCTCTCAACCGCACAGCGCGCCGCCCGCGAAGCCGGCCATGTCCTGCTCTCGCATCTCGGCCGCCTGCGCAGCATTGAAACCAAGAACGGACAGCAACTGAATCTGGTCACCGTAGCTGATCGCGAATCCGAGCAGCGGGTCATTGACGTTATCCGCGCGGAGTGGAGCGACCATGCCATTCTCGGTGAGGAAGGCGGGGCACACAGCGGCTCGGCGCCCTACACCTGGATTATCGATCCGCTGGACGGCACAACGAATTTCACGCACGCGTTTCCCCTCTTCAGCGTGTCCATAGCAGTCGAACATCGCGGCGACATCGTCGCGGGAGTCGTGTACGATCCTGTTCGCGACGAGATGTTCCATGCCGTTCGCGGCGGAGGCGCATGGCTCAACGACTCGCGCTTGCAGGTATCGGAAACCGCGGATATCGGACGCGCGATGCTCGTGACAGGCTTCCCGTACAATGTGCGGGAGAACCCGGATTACTGCCGCGAGCGCTTCATCGCCTTCCTCCAGGAGGCGCAGGCAGTGCGTCGGCTCGGAAGCGCGGCGCTCGACTGCGCCTGGGTGGCGGCGGGACGCCTCGACGGATTCTGGGAAGTGGCGCTGCAACCGTGGGACAAAGCGGCCGGTGTATTGCTCATCGAGGAGGCCGGTGGCCGCGTGAGCGATTTTCGCGGCGGACCACATTCCGTGTACGACGCGCCCTTCCTCGCGAGCAACGGCCATATTCACGATACCATGGTGCGGATACTCGCCGAGGCGACATCTATCACCATCACCTTGCAACCGCGGCCCTGAACGCCGCATCATTCCTGTTAACCGGAGAATTTCATGAGTGTTCTGATTGTCGGTTCCGTGGCATTGGATTATCTCGAAACGCCGTTCGGCGTCATGGAGCAGGCGCTGGGCGGCTCCGCCACGTTTTGTTCCGTTGCAGCCAGCTATCTCTGTGAGGAGGTGCGCTTCACCGGCATCGTCGGCGGCGATTTCCCGCAGGCGCATGTCGATTATCTCACGTCACGCGGCGTTGATCTGCTGGGATTGGTGCGCGAGAGCGAAGGGAAAACCTTTTCCTGGGGAGGAAAATATCACGAGGATATGAATACCCGCGACACGCTGTACACGGAACTGGGCGTGTTCGAACATTTCCACCCCGTGATACCCGATGCCTGGAAGCAGAGCGAATTCGTACTGCTCGGCAACATCCACCCCGCGCTGCAGATGGAGGTGCTCGAACAGATAGAGCAACCGAAACTGGTCGTCTGCGATACGATGAATCTGTGGATAAACATCAGTCTGAAAGAACTGAAAAAAGTTCTCAAACGTGTGGACGTGCTCATCCTCAACGACGAGGAGGCGCGCATGCTGACCGGCTTGCGCAACCTTCCCGCGGCGGGCAACGCCCTTCTGCGCATGGGACCGAAAGTGGCCGTCATCAAGAAGGGCGAGCATGGCGCAGTATTGATGACACGTGACTCCTATTTTTCCGCACCGGCCTATCCGCTCGAAACCGTGAAGGATCCCACCGGCGCGGGCGACACGTTCGCGGGAGGCTTTGTCGGTTGGCTTGCGCGCACGGGCGACGTCACCACCGCGAATATGCGCAAAGCTGTGGTGTACGGCAGCGTGCTTGCGTCGTTTTGCGTGGAGGAATTCTCCATCGACGGCATCCGTGCGCTCGATGACGACCGTATCGCGGAGCGCTTCAATCTGTTCAGGAAAATCACCGCCTTCTGATTCACCGGAGTGCATCCATGGCCGCCTACAGAGACAACGTCATCGGGTTGGACGGCGAGGGATTACGCTTCATCGACCAGACCCTGCTGCCGGGAGAGCTGCGCATCGTGCGCACGCGCGATTACCGCGATGTGCTGGAAGCGATACGAACGCTCCGCTTGCGGGGTGCGCCTCTGATCGGCATATCCGCCGCATACGGCGTCGCCCTCGCCGCGAGGGAAATGCATACCGCACAGGCAGTCGACAGCGAGCGCCTGCTTGCGGTATGCAACGAATTTGCGGCCACGCGCCCCACCGCCGTCAATCTCTTCTGGGCTCTGGAAATCGTGCGCACACTGATTCTCCGGAATGAGCCCTCCGCTCTTCCCGTCGTGCTCGAAGAAAACGCACGCGCCCTGCATGCGGACGACGCGCGCCGCTGCGCCGCTATAGGACTGCACGGCGCGGATCTGCTCCCGCGCAACGCCGGTGTGATCACCCATTGCAATACCGGCGCCTTCGCAACAGGCGGAGACGGGACCGCCTTTTCCGTGCTGCTCGAGGCGCATCGCCGGGGTCGCGGCATCCATGTGTATGCGGACGAAACCCGTCCCCTTCTGCAGGGCGCGCGGCTCACTATGTGGGAATTGCGCGAACACGGCATTCCCGCCACGCTGATCACCGACGGCACCGCGGCGATGCTGATGCGTCAGGGCGGCATAGGCGCTGCCATAAGCGGTGCGGATCGCATCGCGGCGAACGGCGATAGTGCGAACAAAATCGGGACCTACGCCCTCGCCATAGCGGCACACGCGCATGGCATTCCCTTTTACATTGCGGCGCCTCTGTCCACGGTGGATCTTTCCGTTTCGGATGGTTCACGCATTCCTATCGAACAGCGTGCGGCGAGTGAGGTTCTGACCTGTCACGGAACGACCATCGCTCCGGAGAACTCGGCGGTCTATGCGCCCGCTTTCGATGTCACGCCGGCGGAGCTGATCAGCGGCATCATCACCGAGCAGGGTGTGTCGTATCCGCCGTATAACGAAACTCTCGCCGGTGTCCATCCGTACAAGAGCGGCTCGGAATGATAGAAAAAACGGAAGCTGTGGTTCTGAAATCCATAAAGTACGGCGATACCAGCCGCATCGTAACCTTATATACAAGGGAATTCGGCAAGATGAGCGTCATCGCCAAGGGTGCACGCGCGGCCAAATCCCGCTTCGGCGCCGCGCTCGACGTGATGAGCCGCAGCGATATTGTACTCTATCGCAAAGAGCATCGCGAATTGCAGCTGCTCTCGCAGGCGGATCTGCTGCAGCAATACAAGAAACTGATCGCGGATCCCCCGCGCCTGATGGCCGGTTTCGCCGTGCTGGAATTCACCCATGCGGCCGTGCAAGGTGAGGAAGCCCATGAAGAACTCTACGAACTCCTCACCTCCGCGCTCGCCCGTCTGGATGAGAGCCGCGAAGACGCGCTGATCACCCTGCTGCGCTTTCTTATCGGTCTCACACACGCCCTCGGCATCGGTTTCGACATGCTGCATTGTATCAATTGCCGGACAGCCCTTTCGGAAGCGGGAGCGCTGCGCGACCGGGCGGCATTTTCCATTGCCCACGGCGGCTGTACCTGTTCGTCCTGCACACCGAAAGCGGACAGCTTCCGCATCGACCTCGGTACCGTACAGCTGCTTCAGGTTTTGCGACCGTCAGCGGAGATTCCATCCGTGAATCCGGACACGCCGCATCGCATCACACAAGAGGGTGTGTACCTGCTGCACAAGCATCTCTCCGCGCATATCGACGGCATGCGACGGGTAAAATCCATGCGCCTGCTCGATGCCTTCGACGAAGGTCGCTGAACAGCCACCGGCACACCCGAAGAGAAGGAGCAGCACGGCGCTATCGTGGACAACAGTCCCGGCATTTTTTCCGCTCCGGCAGTGTTATACAGGAAGTTTGCGATTTTTTTCATATAACGGCATATCACCGTAGTATTCCAGGAGGTAGTATCCATGTCCAAACGAGCAGTTCTCACAGCCATCGTATTAGTCACGACAGGAATCCTTTTCGGGGCGGTGCTGGTCACAAGTTTCAGCGGCATCGGGCTTTCCCTCGCCGGTCCGACGGTTCAGTTCAATACATCGGCCCCGGTGACGCCCTCGGCGAGCGTGGCGGAGCTGAATCAGGCCTTCCGCGACGTTGCCGCCGTGGTTACACCGCAGGTTGTCTTCATTTCTGTGAAGACGAAAGCCGAATCCGCACCGCAGATGGAGTTCTTCCGCCGCTTCGGCATCCCGGAACAGGAAGGGCAGGAGGAAAACCTGCAACAAGGTAACGGTTCCGGTATCATCCTCACGTCGGACGGTTACATCCTCACCAACCGGCATGTGGTTGAAAACGCGGTGGAAAACGGAATCACCGTCACACTCAACGATTCGCGCGAATTTTCCGCAACGGTTATCGGGGAAGACGAGAACACCGACATCGCCGTTATCAAAATCGAGGCCAGCGGTTTGAGCGCCGCAGCACTCGGGAACTCCGACGATGTGCAGGTCGGCGACTGGATCCTTGCCGTCGGTAATCCGCTGGGGTATCTCTCCTTTTCCGTCACCTCCGGTATCGTCTCGGCTATCAGCCGCAACATCGGCGTGATCGGCGACAGACGCAGTGGCCTGGGCATCGAGAATTTCATTCAAACCGACGCCGTCATCAATCCCGGTAATTCAGGCGGACCGATGGTCAATCTGAAAGGACAGGTGATCGGCGTCAACACCGCGATCGCCACCAGCGGTTTCGGCCGCAGCTACATCGGTTACGGCTTCGCGGTGCCTATCAATCTGGCAAAGACCATCGCCAACGTACTGATAAAAGAAGGGAAATTCGTGCGCGGCTACATCGGCGTGAACATTCGCGACATCGACGCCAAAATGGCCGAAGCGCTCGGTCTCGACCGCTACCGCGGCGTGCTCGTCGAAAAACTGGTTGACGGTGGAGCGGGCGAAGCCGCCGGCATCAAGGTGGGCGACGCAATCGTGGAAGTTGACGGTAAACCGGTGGAAAGCGCCAATCAACTCCAGGCACGCGTGGGCATGCACCGACCGGGGGAAACGATCGCTCTCAAACTGATGCGCGAAGGCGTGTACAAAACCATCAGCGTCACTCTCAAGGGTCGCGACAATGAGACCGTTGCCGAGACGAACAATGATAAAAAGGACGAAAAGAAAGACGCCAAACCCGAAACCCTCGATCCGGTGAACTTCGACAACAGCGGCTTCACCGTGCGACCGCTCAATGAGCAGCAGAAAAAGCAGTTCAAAATCGAGAGCGGAGTGCTGGTCGAGCGCGTCAAGCGCAACAGTCCCGCCTGGGACAGCGGTCTGCCGCAAGGCGTGGTGATTTTCGAGGCGATTCGCAAGGGCAAGAAAACACCGATCGAATCCGTCTCGGACCTGAAGAAATTCGTGGGAAGTCTTTCCAAAGACGAATCCGTGCTCCTGCGCGTGCAGCTCCCTGATGGCGAAGCGCGTTTCGTCCCGATGAAAGCGCCCATAGACTAACGCATCGGTGGAGAACGACGCGGGTATAAGAACCGCATCGTTCGTCCGCTCCCGATTTCGACAGAGCCAATACAGGTGGAACGGCGACATCCGTTCCACTTTTTTTTCTCGTCCTCTGCCATCATGCAGCGGAGCGGCGATTTTCTTCTCTGCCTTCCGCATCCTATTTTTTCTCGCATGAAGATACGGAACATCCTTCTCGTCCTGTTACTCTCCTGCCTCACGCGCGCGGCGCTCGCTCAGGTGCACACCGACACCATTGCGGTCAGGAAGCTCACCCACAGCACCTGGCATGCGGCAGTGGATGAAAACGGTAACGGTTTGTATTGCGTTGTCTGGACGCAACGCGGCGAAGGCGTTTCGAAGATCCGGGCACTGTTCCTGCGGCAAGGGCAGCGGGAGGAGATCCGCGTCTTCGATGTAAGCGCTCCGAATCCGGGCTTCGAAGACAGCAAACCCGCTGTCACCTTCCTCAACTGCGATACGGCGATTGTGGCCTGGCAGCGTGGCGGTGATGGGCGACAGCGTGTGCTGTATCGTCTGCTCGCCGGCAATGGTCAAGCGCTCTCCGACGAGGGGTGGATCAGTGACGCGGAGGCGGACGCCATGCTTCCCGCGTTACGACGAACGCCCGTCGGAGCCCTCGCCGTGTGGCAGGATTTTCGCAACCTCCAACTCGATATCTATGCGCGCCCGATGAATGCGGAAGGACTGCCCGAAGGTCACGCGTCCATGCTCAACGACGATGGAGGGAGAGCGCTGCAGGGCCAGCCCAAACTCTCGGCAGGGAGCTGTCCGGCCGCTCTCGCCGTCTGGTCCGACAATCGCGTGGACGGAAAGTGGAAGTTCTATTATCAACTCTGGCGCGCCGGTCCCGTCGGAGAGAATGTGCTGCTCGATTCCGCGCAGCGGAAAAACATGACCACACTGGCCGCCGCTGCGTGGATGTCGCAGGACACGGCCGTGTTCGTCTGGAAGGATTATCGCGAAGGGCATAGTAATATCTACCGGCGCGTTGCGGACATTTCGCGTTCCACGCTCACTCCCGCGCAACGCATCAACGACGACGATGGTGACCGTTGGCAGCGGCTACCCGTTATCGCCGGCGACGGCAGGGGAAATATGGTGATGTGCTGGGAGGACTATCGCAATACGGAGACAAATCAGCAGGGAGATACCTACATGCAGGTCTTCGAGCGGGACGGTTCACCGCGGGGCGGAAATCAGCGCGTGAATGACCGCGACGACAGAATTCCGCGAAAAGCGCCCGTCATCGCCATGGCCGTGGACGGCGTATACCTCATTGTCTGGCATCAGGGTGAGGAGAGCAGCTTCGATCTGGTCGGGCAATGGTTTCGGTATCCGGACGAGCGGCTCGGCGAAAATTTCTGTTTGACATGCAGGGAGAAGAAACAATGAGTATGGATCGCCGTGAATTCATGCGGCTCGGATTCCTCCGACTGCGTGACCGTGCGCATAAGACCGTGCCCGAACCCATTCGCAAGCAATTCGATCCCGTGCGTCTGGACGTGAGTATACTCACCGATCACCCCGACGACGCGGACAGAATTGCGGAGGAATCCCTGCCCGAGCATTTCAGCGGCAAGTTTTTCCGTCTGAAGCAGAGTCAGCTCACTGGTGTGTTCCCCGGCGGCGTGCTGCTCTTCGAGCAGAACACACTTCGCGACTACCGTGACGGGGCTTCGATGTTTTACTCCGCTCTGCGACAGATACACGACGACCTTGAACTGACCCGCCTGCAAAGTGACCCGACCCTGTTGCGCTTCGTGAACATCATACCCTCGTTCAGCCGCACGGCGGAGGTATTCCATAAGAATGTGCGTGTCAACGCCATTCCGTTGTATGAGGATGGTCGCTTCATTATCGAGGGGACTATCGGACAGATGCGCATCGTCGTCGCAAATCAGCGACTCGTTGTCGTGGACGCACCCTGTGCCCATGGCATCTGCAAAGCCCATCCGCCCATCATCACGCCCGGCCAGCGCATCACCTGTGTGCCCAATGAAATCAGTATCGTGATCGGAGTTGGCGATTGACGAAAGACGATTCGGGGGAAAACAGAAGAGGTGAGAAACCATCGTTTCTCACCTCTTCTCACCCTTTGGTTCTCCGTTTTCGCGGACGACGCTACACTTCCATGACCTCTTTTTCCTTGTGCTTGAGCAATTCCTCGACATGCTCGATATGTTTGTTGGTCATGTCCTGTACATCCTTTTCGGCCTTGATGCGTTCGTCTTCGGACACGTGATCATCCTTCTCGGCTTTTTTCAGCTGATCGTTCGCATCGCGACGGATGTTACGGATGGCGACGCGCGTATCCTCACCAAAGCGCTTGACAAGCTTCACGATATCCCGACGCCGTTCTTCATTGAGTGCGGGAATGGGGACGCGGATGAGATTTCCGTCGTTACCGGGATTGAGGCCAAGGTCCGCGCTGCGGATGGCTTTCTCGATGGGATTGAGCGCGGTCTTGTCCCAGGGCTGTATGCCCAGCGTGTGCGCGTCGAGAACGGTCACACTCGCCATTTGTTGCAGCGGGGTCATCGCGCCGTAGTACTCCACTTTTACGCCGTCGAGTAATGCCGTCGTCGCCTTGCCCGTGCGAATCTTGCTGAGTTCCTGCCGCAGGGCCTCGATGGATTTGTCCATACGGTCGGCGGCATCCTTGAGAATATCTTTCATCATGGCAGCAGCTCCGTGCTTGTTGAAGTCGTTGCGGTTGCAGTATCGCTCACCAGTGTGCCGACATCCTCGCCGAGCAACAGCTTTTTAAGGTTGCCTCTGGTGTTGATGTTAAAGACAATAATAGGAAGTTTGTTTTCGCGACACAATGTTATGGCGGTGAGGTCCATCACACGCAGGTCCTTTTGCAGGACGTCGAGATAGTTGATTTCCTGAAAACGGAACGCGTCGGGATTTTTTTCGGGATCGCAATCGTACACACCGTCCACACGCGTGCCCTTGAGAATCACGTCGGCTTCGATCTCGACAGCCCGCAATGCGGCGGCGGTGTCGGTAGTGAAGTAGGGATGGCCGGTACCGGCACCCATGATCACGACGCGGCCTTTTTCCAGATGTCGGATAGTGCGACGGCGAATATAGGGCTCAGCGATCTGATTCATTTCAATCGCGCTGGCGAGCCGCGTATACACGCCACGCTCTTCGAGCATATTCTGCAGGGCCAGGGAGTTGATCATGGTGGCGAGCATGCCCATCTGGTCACCCGAGGCCTTGTGAATACCCTGCGCGGCGGCGGCGACGCCGCGGTAAATGTTTCCTCCGCCGAGTACGATACCGACCTCGACACCGAGCTCGCGCGCGGAGATGATTTCGTCCGCGTACATGCGCAGCGTGTCGGGATCAATCCCGTACTCGCGATCACCCATCAGCGACTCGCCGCTGAGTTTGAGGAGAATGCGTTTGAATTTTGCTTCCATGAGGCGCCTCCGCATAAAAAGAGCCTTCTGGCGATGTCGCCAAAAGGCTCTGCTCAACAAACCGTGAAATTACGCTCCGACCTGGAAGCGCTCGAAACGGACGACGGTCAGAGTGCCGCCGACATTCTTGCCGACCTCTTCGACATGCTCCTTCACCGTCTTCGTGGTGTCGCGAAGGAAGGTCTGCTCCAGCAGGGTGTACTCCTGGAAGTACTTGTTGAGCTTCCCTTCGGCGATGCGGTCCACCATATTCTCGGGTTTACCCTGCTCCAGCGCCTGCTGGCGGTAAATCTCGAGTTCCTTCTGCGTGATCTCCGCGGGCACGGAGCTGCGATCGATGGCCACGGGGCTCATGGCGGCAACCTGCATGGCGAGGTCCTTGCCCAGTGTGGACACGGCGTCACCGGTAGCGCCGCTGATCTCGAGCATTACACCCAATTTGGCACCCGGGTGGATGTAGTCGATGAGCGCGCCGTCAGTGGCGAACGTGGCGAAACGCTTGACTTCGATTTTCTCACCGATTTTTCCGACGAGTTCCTGAAGATAATCGCCAACAGTGAGGTCACCGCTTTTCGCCTGCAGAAGAGCAGCGACATCGGCGGGGGCCTGCGATTTTACGGCTTCAAGAGCGCGATTCGCGAAGCTGAGGAAGTCCTCGCTGCGTGCGACGAAATCGGTTTCGCAGTTCACTTCCACGATAACGCCCTTGCCGTTGTCGATGCTGGTGAGCACGACACCTTCGTTTGCAGTGCGATCCGCACGTTTTTCGGCGGTGGCGGCGCCTTTTTTGCGCAGGTATTCGATGGCCTGCTCCATGTCGCCGTTGGTTTCGTTCAGCGCTTTCTTGCAATCCATCATACCGGCGCCGGTGCGCTCGCGAAGTTCCTTGACAGTGGCGGCTGTGATTTCCATGTGATGTCTCTATTGCGTGTTATAGAAAAAAAATCTTGCGTATTACAAAGAATGGCTGCGGAACAGCCATTCTGATCAACTTACTGCTGCTCTTCTTCCTCGTCTGTCGCATCGGTTTCCTTCGCGATGCGCTCTTCTTCGGCGGCCTGCTCGGCCTTCATGGTGCGGCCCTGCTCTTTGCCTTCGTTGATGGCTTCCACCAACGCTTTGGTCATCAGCTCGATGGTGCGGGCGGAGTCATCGTTACCGGGAATGACATGATCCACATTGTCGGGATCACAATTGGTGTCCACGATGGCGTACACGGGAATATTGAGCAGGTTGGCTTCCTTGACGGCGATATGCTCTTTCTTGATATCCACCACGAACAATGCGCCGGGGAGACGGCTCATATCGACAATGCCGCTCAGGATTTTGTTCAGACGCTCTTTCTCGCGGGAGATCATGAGGCGTTCTTTTTTCGTAATCTGCTCGAAGGTACCGTCGGTCTCCATTTTCTCGATATTGGTGAGACGCTTGATGCTCTTGCGAATCGTCGAGAAATTGGTGAGCATGCCGCCGAGCCAGCGCTCGACAACATAGTGCTGACCGCTTTCGGTCGCGGCCTGACGAACGATATCTTTTGCCTGTTTTTTCGTTCCGACGAACAGGATACGCTTCCCTTCGGAGATGACCTGCGCAACCTTGGCGCAGGCTTCGTCGAGCTGCTCCTGCGTTTTTTTCAGGTCGATGATGTGAATGCCATTGCGCTCCATGAAGATGTAGGGTTTCATCTTCGGATTCCAACGGCGCGTCAGGTGACCGAAATGGGTACCGGACGCGAGAAGACTTTCGAGGGATACTCTGGGCATGATGACTCCTATTGTGTTTATGCCGCTGCGCCCGTCATTCCGTCTCCGATATCCCGCGGGATACACACGGGAGGCGGTCGGAGCGCATGTGTGATAGAGGCGGAAAACGGTGCGCCGGGGCGCACCGTCCGCAGGGAATTAACGTTTGCTGAACTGGAAGCGCTTGCGTGCCTTTTTCTGTCCGTATTTCTTACGCTCGACCATACGGGAGTCGCGTGTAAGCAAACCGGCGCGACGCAGGCGGCTGCGGAATTCTTCGTCCGCTTCCACCAGAGCGCGGGCGATGCTCATGCGGACGGCACCGGCCTGACCGTGTGTGCCACCACCGCGAACGCGGATGTGTGTATCGTAACGGTCGTTTGTTTCGGTGACGGTAAAGGGCAAGCGGACTTCATCGAGCAACAGCTCGGTCGGGAAGTACTGCGTGACGTCTTTGCCGTTGACCGTCATCTTCCCGCTGCCGGGAGTGATGAACGTACGGGCGACTGCCGTTTTCCTGCGCCCGACTGTGATCTTATGATTCATGAGATACCTTGCAAGAAGAATGTATTGTTATCACTGTTCTCTGTCGAAGGTCAGGACTTCCGGCATTTGCGCCTGATGCGGGTGGTTGCCGTCTGCATAGACTTTCAACTTCTTGATGATCTGGCGCCCGAGGCGGTTGTGCGGCAGCATGCCCTTGACGGCGTGCTCGATGACGTAGCGCGGATTGCTCTTGACGAGATCCTTGAACATGCGGGTCTTCGCACCACCAGGATAGCCGGAATGCGTGAAGTACGATTTCTGTTCGAAACGCTTACCCGTCACGCGAACCTTATCCGCGTTGATCACGATGACGAAGTCGCCCGTGTCGACATGCGGCGTAAAGATCGGCTTGTGCTTGCCGCGCAGGATACGCGCGACGTTCGCGGCCAGCCGACCGAGCACAAGTCCGTCGGCGTCGACGACATACCATTTCTTGTCGACCTCGACTTCCTTTGCCTGAAAGGTTCGCTGGGTGGTACGGTTGCTCATATGTAGCCTTTGTAATTCAGTTAAGTGTCGATAAAAATAAACCGATCTACAAAGTAATATCGCTATAGGGAAAAAGTCAAGGTGCAGGAAAATCCTTTTGGCCACACTTCTGTTGCGATACTGCAAACAGGGGGCCAACGCGAGGTGGGTGTGATGAAAATAATTCTGTTCCCGTTGTGCGATTCCATGATCTGTATCGCGGTTCGCAGGAAAAATTATCTCCAAATCCTGGCAGCGTTCCGGAGAGGCCTCCCCGGCGTGAACGTGCACGAACGCGTTTCCCGCCCGATCATGCGCCCCACCCGGATGCGTCGCGCGATGTGTGTACGGGCAAAACGTTGCTGCGAACGACCGGCGCACGATCTGCGCGCAGCCCTTGTACGGCGCCACGTTTTGTTGACTCTCTTCAATCGCGTATTTTTTCAGGCACGTATCTTCAACTTCCGCGACAGGAACAGCGCATGAATCCACTCCTTACCGTCTCGCACCGATGTCACTGGACGCTCAACGACCTCCGCTCGAATATCATGGGCATAGATACCAAGGTGCCGTTGCTGGATGGAAGCAGCGTCGAATATGTGTTCCTGGACAATGGAGCGAGCACTCCGTCGTTCCGCCACGCATACGAAGTCATGGCGGAATTCATGCCGTTCTACTCCGGTGTGCACCGTGGCACCGGCTTCAAGTCACTGCTGGCCACGCATGTGTTTGACGAAGCGCACGACATTGCGGGACGCTTTGTCGGTGCGGACCTTGATCGCAACACGGTCATTTTTCTCAAGAACACCACCGAGGCCGTGAACAAACTTGCGAACCGTTGCGACTGGCGTGAAGGGGACGTCGTCATCACGACGCTCATGGAGCATCACTCCGACGACCTGCCCTGGCGCAAGCATGCGAAGGTCATTCACATCGGCGTGGACGACAAGGGCTACCTGAACATGCAGCATCTGCGAGAAACCTTCGCCGCTCATCGCGGGCATGTGCGATTTCTCGCGGTGACGGGCGCCTCCAACATCACAGGCATCATCAATCCCGTACATGACCTTGCGGCTCTGGCGCATGAACATGGCGCCTACATTTTCGTGGATGCGGCGCAGCTGGCTCCGCACCGCCCCATCAATGTGCTTCCCGACGGCGACGCGGGGCATATCGATTTTATCGCCTACTCGGCGCACAAAATGTACGCGCCATACGGCATCGGCGTGCTTGTCGGACCGCGCGACTACTTTTCGCAGGGTGATCCGGACATGGTCGGCGGCGGCGTTGTGGATATTGTTGAGGAAGATTTTGTCGCATTTTCCGCGCCTCCCGCGCGCGAAGAAGCCGGCAGCCCCAACGTGCCCGGTGCGGTCGGTTTGGCGGCCGCCATACACATGCTTCAGGCCGCGGGCATGGAAAAGATAGCGGAACACGAACATGAGATGGTGTCCTATGCGGTACGCCGTATGAAGGAGGTACCGGGTTTGATACTCTTCGGTCCGACGGAAGAACACGAGCTCGCGAATAAGGTCGGGGTCTTGTCCTTCGAAATGCAGGGAACACCGCATGCGAAAGTTGCGGCCATTCTGAGCGCGGAGGGCGGAATCGGCGTGCGTAACGGCTGTTTCTGCGCGCATCCGTACGTCAAGCGACTGCTGCAGGTGGACGAGGAATCCTCAAAAGCGCTGACGGAAGAGATTCTCGGCGGCGACAGGACCAATCTGCCCGGTATGGTACGCGCAAGTTTTGGCTGTTACAACAACCGCGAGGATGTGGACCGGCTCGTGGACATGCTGCATCGCATTGCACGAGGTGAATTTGCGGACAGTTATGTGCTGGATCGGCGCAGCGGTACGTACTGGCCGAAAGATTTCGACTACGACTTTGCGTCATACTTCCCGCACTTCCAGTTCAAGCCTACGACGGAACTTCGCGAGTTCAGCGAAGCGAGCTGAGACAATACGGATTACTTACGCAGCCTGCCTGTTGCGATAGAGCGAACCGTGTCCATCGGCGGACGGCGATGTGCCGGCGAACGACCGCACACGGCTTCTGTCCGACACGCCTTTGTACCGTCCCGTGCACACGGCACGAATCCTGATGCAACGCTGCGACTGGCCGCGCATCCGGCTCATCGTTCCGGATGATAACGGATAACCTCCACTTTTTCCCTGGTGACCAGACCGCCGCAGCCGGCGATGTCAAACAATCCGTCGAGCACGGAGAGGAAGGCCTCGATACGTTCCTCCTTGTCGACGAATTCGACAACAATCGAAAGATCCGTAGAGAGCCGCAGCAAGCGCGCGGTGTGCAAGCGGCTGGAGGCGCCGTACCCCTCGATACCCCGGAGCACCGTGGCGCCGGCAAGGCCTTCGGCGCGGGCCGCGTTCACGATGGCTTCATACAGGGGTTTCCCCTCATGACGATCGCTTTCGCCGAGAAAGATGCGCAACAGCACCGCTTCACCACTGATATGCATGGTTGCCTCCTGTGTGTCTCAGATGACGCGGGCGAGCAACATACCGAGCCAGATTCCAAGAATGCACAATCCGACGCTCCCGGCGACGTTCAGAAGAGCCTGCAGATAGACGCCGTCGGAAAGCAAGCGCATCGTTTCGTAGCTGAAGGTGGAGAATGTCGTAAAACCCCCGCACAATCCGACGCCGAGAAAGAGACGAAGCATGGGAGCGGCGCTCGTACCGTATTCGGTGGCCTCCATCAGCCAGCCCAGAATCACTGAACCGAGCAGATTTACCGCCAGCGTTCCGTACGGAAAATCCGTCCCGAGCACGCGGTATACCGCGCCGGAGAGCAGGTAGCGCAGGGCGGCACCTATTCCGCCTCCGATGGCGACAGCTAGAACAGGGTAGAATTGTGGCATGACGCGGGAATGTTGAAATCGTCCTTTGTGTTGGCTATCATGGAAAGGTACCTATTGTTTCATACTGAGCAAAGTAACGATGAAATCCATTCTCATACCGGGCGGCACCGGTGCGCTTGGCAGTGTTGTCGTTCAGCGGCTCGTGGCCGACGGCTATCGCTGTGTCGTTCCCTATAATTCCGTTGATGAGGCACAGAAGCTGCGGACGCATTTCGCACCGCAGCAACGTGATCAACTCCTGCTGATCGAAGCGGACATGCTCGACGAGCATGCCGTTGCGCTGGTATTCGACGCCGCGGTGAGCGGAGGCACTCTGTATGGACTCGTGCATCTGCTGGGTGGGATTCGCGGGTTTCAGCATATCGAGGAAACGTCCGTCGAGGACTGGGATTTCCTGCTCAATCTGAACCTTCGTTCGCTGTTTCTCACCGCGCGTCTCGCCATGAAGGAATTTTCCGGCAACGGCAGCGGCCGTATCGTCACCATCGGAGCTATGGCCAGCGTCAAGCCCGCGGCGTCGCAGGCGGGATATGGCGTGGCGAAAGCCGGCGTTTCAGCTCTGACGAAAATCCTTGCGGATGAGGGCAGAAAGAACGGCGTCACCGCCAACTGCATTCTGCCGGGAATAATCGTGACCGAGGCGAATCTGTCGTGGGGAGCGGAGGAAGATATTCCGAAATGGACGCCGCCTTCCGACATTGCCGCGGCGGTGTCGTATTTGCTGAGTGATGCCGCCGCTTCGGTGAATGGCAGCGATATAAAGCTGTTCGGCGGCCTCAACATCTGAACGAAAATATGTGCTAGTGTGAACGAATACCTTGCGGCCGTTGTTTTACTGCTGCTTTCTTCGGATGTTTGTAGAATAGTTGTCTTTTGAACATTGAATATCATCGAAACACAGCAGAACAATACAGCACCTCGCCACGGCAGCATTTCACACGACGAACGCATGAACATTGATTCGGCTGTCAGCAGCATGCCGCGTACGCGAGTCCGCATCGGGGACGTGGAATTCGGCGGTGAGGAATTCATCGTCATTGCCGGTCCCTGTGCCGTCGAGTCGCGCGAGCAGATCAGCAGCGCCGCACAATTGGTTGCCTCCCGGGGCGCCCGCGTCTTGCGCGGCGGCGCTTTCAAGGCCCGCACCTCCCCCTACACCTTCCAGGGGCTGGGCCTCGATGGCGTACATCTGATGCGCGAAGCGGCGGACCAGTACGGCATTCGCATGATCACGGAAGTGCTGTCGGAAAAAGACGTCGAAGAGATGGAACCGTATGTAGACGCGTTCCAGGTCGGTTCGCGCAACATGGACAACACGGCCCTGCTCAAGGAGCTTGGCCATGTGAGCAAACCGGTGATGATAAAACGAGGTTTCGCCGCCACGATAAAAGAGTGGTTGCTCGCCGCGGAATACGTTATCGTCGGGGGAAACGAGCAGGTGATACTCTGCGAGCGCGGCATACGGACGTTTTCCAACGAGACCCGTTTCACCCTCGATCTTGCCGGCGCGGTACTTGCGCGCCAGCAGACGCACCTTCCCGTCATAGTTGATCCGTCACATGCCACCGGGAATCCTGTGCTCATTCCGGCACTCGCCGCCGCCACGCTCGCGGCCGGTCTGGACGGTCTGATGGTGGAGGTCCACCCCGATCCCTCCATAGCGCTCTCCGATGCGGATCAGGCGTTACCGCCCGCGCTGTTTTCGGAGATGATGGATCAGCTTCACCGTGTTGCCGAAGCGACCGGCCGTCGCTTCGCCTGATGTTGTTTTCTCAGACTTTCGTGAGACCCGTATGAGTCGGCACGTGCACGACATGTTTTCGGACATTGCGGGCAGTTACGACCGCGCCAACAGCGTATTGTCTCTCGGCGTCCACCACCGCTGGCGTAAGCGCACCGTCCGTGAGAGCGGCATTTCTCAGGGAGGTGTCGTGCTGGATTGTGCGACAGGCACCGGAGACCTGGCCATAGAATTCAAACGGGCTGCGGGAAAAACGGGGCGCGTGGTCGGCACGGATTTCAACGCAGACATGCTTGCCTTCGCGCCGGAAAAATCACGGAAACTCGGACTGGACATCGAGTGGGAGGTGCAGGACGCCATGCACCTGACCTACGCGAACGACACCTTCGATGCGGCCTCCATTGCTTTCGGCATACGCAATGTGGATGATCCCGTGCAGGCCTTGCGGAGCATGGCTCGCGTGGTGCGTCCGGGAGGCTTGGTACTGGTGCTGGAGTTCGGTACGCCCGAGTGGTGGATGCGTCCGCTTTTCCGCTTCTACAGCGCCGTGGTCATCCCCTTCGTCGGTGGTTTCATTTCCGGGAAACGTGACGCGTACCGCTACCTCACCCGCACTTCGGCGGCTTTCCCTACCGGTGACGACTTCCTTTCGCTCATGGACGCCAGCGGGGGCTTTTCCTCGCGCCGCACTATCTCCCTCACCGGCGGTATCGCCTATCTGTACGTGGGTGTAGTGAAATAATTTACGACGTATGATTGACGATGCGAAGCCTGTGAAGTTCACTTGTAGAGTCGTAATTCCTTGTGATCTGGAATTGTTAATCGTGAACGCAGAATTCTCAGAAAACACAGAGCACGCAGAAACGCAGAATTCTCAGAAAACACAGAACACGCAGAAATGACAGCACCGAAGGATGAGCCGCCACATGGGGATGCTCCGGCGGGCAGGCAACTTCAAGCCGCCAAATCGGAAATCTTCAAGTCGACAATCGTAAATCGATTAGTTGCTGAACAGGGCCTTGGCGGCGAGGCGGTCGGGTTTGCCTGACGCTGTGCGCGGAATATCCGTGACAAATTTCCAGAGTCTGGGTGTTTTCAGAGGACCGAGGCGATTCCTGCACCAGGGCAGCAGTTCCTCTTCCACCGATGCCTCGCCCTGTATCACGGCGGCAAGGCGCTGCCCCCACTCTTCGTCCGGCACACCGACAACGATCGCGCCCTCGATCTGCGGATGCATGTGCAGCACCGCTTCAATCTCCGCGGGATAGATGTTCTCACCACCGCTTATCACGACGTCATCACGCCGTCCCAGCACGTTGAGCGCGCCGTTATCATCGATACTGCCGATGTCACCCGTGCGGAACCATCCGTCAACGAAGCGCTCGGAGTTCGCCGAAGGATTTCCGAGATAGCCCGACATCACCATGGGTCCCCGCACAAGAATCTCTCCCGCACCGGAAGCCGGACAAGGATTTCCCTTCTCGTCCACAATGCGAAGCTCCGCGCCGGGGATTGGCACACCTGCGGTGCCGGCGTAGCGCGCGGTATTGCTGATCGGCGCGGTACAGATTTGCGAGCAGCTCTCGGTCATGCCGTAGGTGCCGAGTACGGGCATCCCGCGTCTGACGATTTCTTCCCACAGCAGGGGACTCGCCGCCGCGCCGCCGAGCAGAATGGCTCTGAGTTTCGGACAGTTGGATCCGTTAAGTTCCGGGTCGCGTCGAAACATCCGATGCAGCATGGTCGGCACGAGCGAGGCGAGCGTTATTCCGTCCCTGCATTCGCGCGCGAGTGTCTCCGGCGTATTGTCCGCAGGCAGCACCACTGCGCTGCCGTAGAGCAGACTGCGCACGACGATGGCAAATCCGCCGATATGAAACAACGGGATGACGCAGAGCCAGGCATCGTCCGGTTGCGTTCCAAGATTCTCGCGCGATCCCCGGGAGCTTGCACGATGTTGCGCCCATGTATGCGGCACGGCCTTGGGTGCGGCTGTGCTGCCCGACGTGAACAGTATGGACAACAGATCATCGTCTGTACAGGGAGATGTTTCGAGATACGCAGCATCCCCTGGCGGTGGGGCTGCGCGCAGATCCCGCATCGGAACGGAACAGGATTCCACGTTCGCATTGTCACTGAGAAGCAGCACGGGCCGAACGAGATCGAGCTGCGCCGCGCGTTCCGCCGCGGACAGCCTCGTATTGAGTGGAACAACCGTGGCACCGAGCAGCATCAGCGCATGCAGCGCCACGACATGACGGGAGCTGTTTTCCGCGAGCGTCGCCACCCGCAGGCCTTTCCGTATCCCGAACGCGGAATGCAATTCCGCCGCTAGTGCCGAGGCCTCCCGGTAGAGTCGGGCGTAGCTCCAGATTTCCTGTCCCTCACGCAGCGCCTGGCGATCCGGAACCGCGCGGGCGAGCGCTTCAAGCGGATGCACGGGCGGCCCCCAGCTCCGGAATAATGCCGATGCCCGATTGTTTCGAAAGCACGAAGCATCCTCCGGTGATGGTGTCCCGGGCAAAATCGGTGGCGAACAAAGCGCCCGTGGCGATACCATGATGACGGGTAAGGTGCGGCATGGCGGCGCAGATATGGGCTACGGTGTTTCTTCCAATGGCCGAATCGATGAAGGAAGTAAAAACCACGTCTATGCCGAACAGGTGCGCCAGTTCGGTAAGCGCTATCGTCTGGATGATTCCGCCGAACGCCATCGGTTTGAGGACGACAATATCCGCCGCGCCTTCCATTATCACGCTTTCTGCCTGGCTATGGCGCTGCGCGCTTTCATCCGCCGCAATGGGAATGATTTGGGCATCCCGGAGCTCGAGCATTCCATCGATGTCCGCAACCGGCTGCTCGATGTACTCGATGTCGAACGGGGAGAGTTTCTCCATCATGGAGTATGCTTTCTTCAGTTTCCAGGCCCCATTGGCGTCGAGCCGGATCAGGATATCGGGACCGGCCAGTTCACGGACGGCCCGTACCCGCTCGATGTCGTCTTCGCCCGGCATGGCGCCGACCTTGAGTTTGAGGCAGGAGAAACCGTCTTCCAGTGCTGCTTCCGCACCGAGCAGCGTTGTCTGCACATCGCCGCTGCTCAGTATCGCGTTGACGGGAATGGACGTACAGACGTCTGCGTTGGCCAGGACCCTGGCGAGCGGAACGCCCGCTATCCGTGCGAGCAAGTCGAACGTGGCTGTCTCCACCGCGCAGCTTGCGGTTGGGGTTCCACGCAACCTGTCGAGGACGAGTTTACCGCAGGACTCCGAGAATTCGAGGAGATTGATATCACTCCCGTCGTACTCCCGCGCGAATTGACGCAGCGCTTCGGCGGCCTCGTCGAAGGATTCCGTGCCGAATGCTTTCAGCGGAGCGGCTTCTCCGTAGCCGCTGAGACCGGAAACAGTATCTTCGATGCGAACGATAAGCACCTCGCGCTCCAGAATGCTCCATCCCGCAGTGCGAAACGGCGCCCGAAGCGGCAACGTGTGTTGATGTACAGAGACGTTCATACAATTACCCGAATGTGATGGCCACCGACAGCAGCGTCGCGTATATCGCCAGCAGACGCCCGGTCATGGCAAGTGCGTGATTCAATGCCTGCCCGTCGCTCTGCGATGCAACAATCCTTGCAGCATAAAAGGCAAGCGGAGCGGTGAGCAAGGGAAAAACGTAGAGGAGAGAATGACCGGCCAGGAGATGAAGGGTCGGATACAGAAACGCGCCGGCCAGCAGTACGTAGTATTGCGTTCGTGTTGCGCTTTTCCCTATCCGTACGGCCAGAGTGCGTTTCCCGGTAAGCTTGTCCGTGTCAATGTCGCGATAATTGTTCACCACCAGAATGGCGGTGGAAAGCGCGCCGATGGGCAAGGAGGCCAGCAGTGCGTCGGGCGACCAGTACAGCGCCTGCACGAAGTGCGTACCTGTCACCGCCACTATCCCGAAAAACAGGAACACGAAAACGTCGCCAAGTCCGACATAGGCAAGCGGCCACGGGCCCGCCGTGTACAGCACCGCGCAGACGAGCGAAGCGATGCCGATAAGCAGCACCGGCCATCCTCCGAGATACACCAGATACAGTCCGAGCAAAAAAGTCACCGCCAGCACCCCGATCATGACATTGCGCACGGTTTCCGGAGGGATAAGACCGCTCTGGACCACGCGCACGGGACCGATGCGATGCTCCGTATCCGCTCCCTTGATGTAGTCGAAGTAGTCGTTGGCCAGGTTGGTTGCAATCTGAATCAATAACGCGCAGAGCAGCGCCATGACCGCCGGAAGCGGTGTGAAGGCGCCTTCGGCGTATGCGACGGCGGTGCCCACCATCACAGGAGCGAAGGCGGCGGGGAGCGTCTTCGGCCGCGACGCAAGAAGCCACGCTTGCGCGCGACTGATTGCGGGGGGAGCGGAGACCGGTAGGTGCGTTTGCGCTCTCACCACGGAAGCCAGGGATACTTCCGAAAATCGGGCGCGCGTTTTTCCACGTAGGCTTTCTTGCCCTCCTGCGCCTCCTCGGACATGTAATACAACAATGTCGCATTCCCGGCGAGCTCCTGTATCCCTGCCTGTCCGTCAAGTTCGGCATTGAAGGCGGATTTCAGAAGTCGTATGGACAGGGGTGATTTCTCCAAAATTTCGCGCGCCCACTGCACGCCTTCCTCCTCCAGGCGCTCCACGGGAACAATCGTATTCACCAGGCCCATGTCAAACGCCTCCTGCGCGGAATACTGCCGGCAAAGATACCAGATTTCGCGGGCGCGTTTCTGGCCGACGAGACGCGCGAGATACGACGCTCCGAAGCCGCCGTCGAAACTGCCCACTCTGGGACCCGTCTGACCGAATACCGCGTTGTCTGCGGCGATTGTCAGATCGCACACCACATGCAGGACATGTCCGCCGCCGATAGCATAGCCGGCGACAAGCGCGATGACCGGTTTGGTCATGGTACGTATGAGACGCTGCAATTCCAGAATATGCAGACGCGGCGCACCACCCTCCTGCGCCATGTAGCCGGCGTCGCCGCGTATTTTCTGGTCTCCCCCGCTGCAGAACGCCCATTTTCCGTCGCGCGAGGGTCCTTCACCCGTCAGCAGCACCACGCCGATGGAGGTATCCAGCGCCGCGATGCGAAAGGCGTCGAGGAGCTGATCCACCGTCTCCGGGCGAAAGGCGTTGCGGACTTCCGGCCTGTTGATGGCGATACGCATGATACCTTCATCGCTTTTCCGGAATGTGATGTCGGAATATTCTTTGACCGTTGTCCATGTAATTGAAGTGCTTGTCATTGTATCTCCTTGTCGTTCGGGTTCGATGAGCTTTCCTCCTGAAAACAGCAGCGGGACGCCGTCGGGTTCAACCATCGCAAGGCAGACGATGTGCGGTACCTCATGATCGTGGCTGTCCGCACATGCAATCACCGGCGCTACGGCTGCCGGTTCTCAACCCCGGTCCAGAATGTCGTCAGCGCCAGGGCCAGCGCGATTGGCTGCTCCAGAGGGAGATCGTGGCCGCAGTTCTCGAACAGGCACAGTTCCGCCTCCTTCTCTGACGCAATGCGTCTTGCCACATCAGCATATACCGGATCCTGCGTTCCTGCGGCGGCAAAGACCGGGCACGCGAGTTCCGCGAGCTGCTTCCACATGGACTCCTGGGCACCTTGTCCGCTGCCGCGCAAGGATGACGCAAAACCCCGGGAGCATCCCTTCCTCCGTTCCGCGACGGCCTTACGCCAGGCGGAGGGATGGGCATACCGCTGCGCCTCGAATAACGGCGCGATGCTCCAGGCCTGCACAAAACGCGCAAGTCCGTCTGTGAGAATGGTTTCCGCAAGCTGTGCGTCCTGCTGAGAGCGAGCGGAACGCATGGCGGCATCCTCCATGCCGGGATTTCCGCTGAGCAGCGCGAGCGAAGCAAGGCGCTTCGGATAGCCGAGGGCAAAGGTCAATGCTGTTCTGGCACCGAGAGAGTAGCCGACGATATGCGCACGGGCGATACCCAGCGTTTTCAGGACGTCCTCAATGCGCATCGCGGCGCCATCAAGCGTCCATGTCTCGGGGAAGCGCTCATACGCCGGCGAAGGCGAGGCGCCATGTCCCATAAGGTCGATGGTAATGATCCGCCGTGCTCCCAGCGCTCGATGCAGCGCGCGCCACGACGAAGCGTCGCGGGTAAATCCATGCAGCAACACCACCGGCAGACCCTCACCACCGTGATCGTTCCAGCTCAAGGGAAATGGGATGCGCAGGTCGGATGGTTGCCTGGAATGGCCTTTCATGGCGGCATCCACGACCTCTGCGACATCCCGGAGCACGGCGCGACGGAGTTCACCGCTGGATCGGATTTCCGTGCGCACTTCTATGACGGCAACACCGTCGTGCCTCAGCGCCTCCCTGAAGCTGCCGTCGAAATGCTCCCAGCTCTGCGCGACGGTGTGCTTCACCCCGAAGGCAGTGAACAGAGCCGGGAAATTCGTCGAATGTGGCGTAACAAAATGTTTCGTGAAAGCCGGTTCGAAATCTCGCACCGGCAACAGTTCGAAAATCTCGCCGCCGGAGTTGTTCAGCAGCACAACGGTCAGTTTCAGCGCGCGCAGTCCCTCGCCGGCAAGCGCATTGAGATTGTGCAGCACGGCAACATCCCCCGTAACAAGAACACACGGTCTCTCCCGCGCGACCCCCAAGGCGGTGGATAGAATTCCGTCGATGCCGTTGACGCCACGATTGAAAAACACCGCTGTATCCTTTTCACTGACGGCGAGAAAGGTCTCCGCGTCGCGAATCGGCATACTGGAAGAGAGGAAGAGCGCTCCGTCAACCGGAAGCAGCGATCTCAGACGCGCGAACACCTTCCCCTCGAAGGACTCCTCGATGCCAGCAAGTGCGGTATCCAGCCCGCTTCTTGCCGCAGCGTCGGCATCGCGGAACATCGGCAACCAGTCCGTATCGCGTCCGGCAGGAGGATAGTTGCGCATGGCTGTCGCCAGATCGCCGATAATGGCGCAGGGCTGTCCGATGACATGCAGCGTTGCGCGATGCGAAGGATCGGCGCGGTCGGCCGTGGGCGTGAGCACGACGAAGGGCACATCGTCTAGTTCATCGATGAAACGCTGCATCGCACTGTTGGTCGGCGCACTACCGATCTGCACGAGTAGATCCGGTTTCACGCGCGAGCGAAAGACACCGCTCCGCAACAGGAGATCCGAGCTCCCGAACACCAACGGCGAAGGCGGCCCGTAACGGACATTCGAGGCCGCCTCGGCCAGTACCGGCACACTGTGTTCCTCGGCGAAGGCGAGCAGCGCGTCGCGGTAGCCGTCGTCGGGAGTGTGTGGACCGGCAAGTATCAGCGGCCGCTGCGCACGCAGCAGGAGATCGAGCAATTGAAAACGCAGGGCTTCGCTGTGCGCGGAATTACCCCAGTGCATCGTCGAAGTCCAGGCCCTGCCGTCCCTGCGTCCAGCCACCTCCTCCTCGACGCTGTCAGTCCAGTCCGGAGGTAGTGCGTCGAAGGACCGCTCCGGAGGCAGCGGTTCAAGGGGTTTGCGAAACGGGATGTTCAGATGCACCGGACCGGGCAGCGGACCCAGCGCCCGCGCAACAGCGTGACAAACGATGGCTCGGAGGGCGCGCAGCTTGGCGCGGTCCGCTTCCGCCTGTGGAAGATCATGGAAGTACCGTGCGCGATTTCCATACAGCCCGGCCTGATCCATGGTTTGCGGCGCACCGGAATGGCGCAGCTCCGTCGGACGATCCGCGGTGCACACGATGAGTGGGACATGCGCGGCATCGGCCTCGCAGAGCGCGGGGAGGTAGTTCGCCGCGGCGGTACCGGAAGTGCACAGCAGCGCCACCGGTCTGCGACTCGCTTTGGCGATGCCGAGCGCATGGAAGGCAGCGGAGCGCTCGTCAATGACGGAATGGTCTTCGATGTCGGGATGCGCTGCGAAAGCCAGTACGAGCGGGGTCGATCGCGAACCGGGAGAAATCACCACATCGCGCACGCCGCTGCGCGCGAGTTCCTCGACGAGAACCCGCGCCCAGAAAGTGTTGATGTTCGCGTGTGTAATCACTGCTGTGAGCGTGAAAGGAAAAAGCCGCGCGATGCGCATGTACCGAAAATAGTGAATCCCGCGTCGTCACGCATCATCTGGGCCTGAGGACGTCGTGCACCATGCGCATTTTGGCTTCCGTCTCGGCAAGCTCCACTGCCGGATCACTGTCCCGCACAATGCCTGCCCCGGCAAACACCGTTGCGGTCCCGTCGCGCAGAAGTGCGGAACGTATGGTCACGGCGGCGTCACCATCTCCTGCGCCGTCCATCCATCCCGCCACCCCGGCGAACAGTCCGCGATCAAAGCCCTCGATCTCCGCTATTGCGGTCATGGCGGTTTCCCGTGGCACACCGGCCACCGCCGGCGTGGGATGCAGCAGCGCAACGACGTCGCCGATGCGTACGCCCTCGCACAACTGTGCGGTGATGTCGGTTTTCAAATGATGCACATGCGGCAGAGTGATCGTTTTCCGGTCCCCCACCATTATCCCGTTGCTGACGCCGGACAGCGCGTCATGAATCATATTCACGACATACGTATGCTCTTCTTCTTCTTTTCGGCTTTCCGACAGGGTTCGGCTTGCTTCGTGATCATCGGAGCCATCCGATCTTCGAAGGGCTGTCCCGGCTATGGCCGCGGTGAAGGCAGTGCCGTTTTCGACGCGCACGAGACGCTCGGGGGTTATCGAAAGAAAGACCTTCTCACCATCGGGTGAGAACAGCACGCGAAACGCATTCCGCACCGCGAGCACCCGCTGCAGAAGGTGATCGAAATCCGATGTGAAAGACCAGGTTTTCCTTCTGGACAGTACGATTTTCTGCAATCCTCCCGCGTGCAGTGTGCGCAGACCCGCCGTCACTGAATGCAGGTAGCCTTCGTCAAAGACGTCATTGCCGGAGCCGTTCGCGGGCGTATCCTGGATGAGAGACGACTCCTCAACGGTGGCCGGGATGCGAAGTATTTCTTGCGGCTCGAACGCCCACGCGCGCGGCATGCCGGCCCAGAGTCGGTCCGGCACCGCCGGAGGATCGAATGCGAGGAGGAAAAACAGTGTCCCGTCGTTTGCCGATGGTCGCAACGAAGGCAGCCATCGGCGCCATTCCGACGCTTCGGATGGCTGATGGATAGTGCGCGCACCCGCCGCGAGCAGCATGTCTTCCCCGGGTGCACTCCAGAGCAACCAGGGAGGCCCCTGCGTTTCGCGCAGTTCCCGGAAGAGTGCTATGCCGTCCGTCGGAGAACTCACCTGAGCACGACAGTTGTCACACGCGCTTCCGGCATGCCGGCATCCGACAGCGAACGCAGCACGGTGAAGTACACACCCGGGAGCAGTCCGTCTGTCGACAGCGCGATTTCCCGCGTCCCGCCCGCTTCGCCAGTCAGCGCGACGCGCTTCCGCGTACGCCCGAGCATATCGTAGAGCACGAGTTCCGCCATTGTGCCTTGCGGCATGGAAACCGAATACCAGGCCACGCTGTGCGCGTGCAGGGACACGGGATTGGGATAATTCTGCGAAAGCGCCAGACTTGCCGGAGAGGCAGGGGCTCCCGCATTGAGCGTTGTCGCTCTGCCAATGAGGCGTATGGTGTAGGTCCCATTCACCAGATCATCGGAAGAAACGAGAATCTCGGCGGATTTGGGTCCGTAGTTCGTCGGCCTCAGGGTGATGTCGAGGTTAAGGGCATCCCCCGGATTCAGCGTCTTCGCGCCGGGATTGATCCAATGGAACATCGCGGCGTCGGGTCCTGCCGGCTGCCACGCGCTGATGTGCAGCGGAGCGCTGCCGACATTGCGTATCACTGCCGTGCGCGTGCGGGACGTGTCAATGTACATCCAGTCGAAATCCACGGTTTCGGGGTCGGAGCGTATGACGGGAGTAACGGCACTGCCGCGAACGACAATGTAATAGAACGGCTCCACGATGTCGTTGCTTTCGACCAGCAGACGGGACTGAAACGTTCCCGCCCTGAGCGGACTGAAGGTGATCTGTATGGAATCCGTTTTTCCGGCGGCGTAGAAAAACGTGGACTCCAATGTCACCATGAACATGGTCGAATCCCCGCCGCGCATCTCCTGTCTGTTGATGAGCAGCGGCTGCGTGCCCCGATTGTTCAGCGTGACGAAGCGGGATTCATAGGTACCGAGCTGCAGCGTTCCGAAATCGAGCGTATCCGGCGTGTGGATCAGCGCCGAGGTGCCCTGTGGTACGCCCCGGCCTTCCAGATCGATGAACGGCACACCCAATTCCGCATTGGAGTAAACGGTGGCGAGTCCGTACACTTTTCCGGTATCCTGCGGTGCGAAACGCAACGTCAGTTCCCTGCTGTCACCGGGTGCGAGTGGGGAAAGATCGCCGCCCGCGAAGAGAAATCCGCTTCCTATGGCGGCGACGGCACTGATGTTCATATCCACTTCGCCGCGGTTGCTCACGGTGAAGTTCAATTCCCGGAATTTATTCACCGCCACGTCACCGAAGTTCAGCACCGCGGGTTGAAGATACACCGCCGCGGTCGGCGTGTAGCGCTGCACGACACCGAACTGACCGGCGATCCAGAGGTACCCATCGGCGGTTGCGTCCATGTCCTCGAGTCCGACCGCCGGATAATCGGTGCGGTAGAAACTGGCTCCTCCGTCGCTCGTTCTCGCGATGGAGCGGCTCAGCATGAAAAAGCCATGCTGGCTGTCGGTAAAATCGATGTCGTACACCACATCCAGTCCTGTGAGCACGGTGTGTTCCGTCCAGGTCTGTCCGCCGTCGCTGGTGCGCAGCAGCACCTGCTGACCGCCGGCCCAACCATCGGTGGCGGAAAGAAATTCGACGGTATTCAGATTCGTGATGGCGGGGTTCGTCTGCTCCATCCAGGTCTGACCGGCGTCGGTGGTATGGTAAATTTTTCCGCCGTTGCCCACGACCCACGCGGTAGAGGGCGACACCGCTGAAATGCCGTTGAAGTCATGATTCACGCCCGCGCTCAGCTCTTCCCAGGTGCTCCCGCCGTCTGTGGTTCGCGCGAGGGTGCCATGCGCGCCGGCGAGCCAGCCGTTGTCGGCATCGAGGAACATGATGTCCTCTATTTGTCCTGCCGCACTCAGCACTTGCGTAGTCCAGCTCGCGCCTCCATCGGTAGAAAGCATGACCTGCCCCTGCGACCCCGCGCCGATCAGGCGGGATTCTGACAGCGCCCGTCCGAAGCGGAAACCGGTGAGGGAAATCGTATCACTGCCGGTCCAGGACTGTCCGCGGTTGTTGGTGAAAAACGCGCTTTTGTCTCCGAACACCCAGGCGCTGCTGTCGCTCAGGGCATTGATCGCACGGAAGTGGGCCCGGGAAATCGCGTCGCCTTTCTGCGACCAGTTCGCTCCGCCGTCGGCGGTCATGAATACCGCTCCGCCCGTCCCGACCAGCAGCGCCTCGCTGTCGTTGAAGGAATACACACTATACATGGTCGTGCGCCGGGGGCGCTCCACTTCGACAAAATTCCAGCTCGCTCCGGCGTCGGTGGTTTTGAACACGGAGCCGGGACTGTTGCTCAGCAGCCAGCCCGTGTTGTTCCCGGAAAAGCGCACCTGCGTGAATTCGTTGACGGCAAACGATGTATCGCTCCAGCTCTGTCCGCCGTCCGTCGTGCGGAGGAGATACTTCGGCAATTGCACGGCGAGTCCGTGCGTGGCGTCGGCAAAGTCCACGGAGACGATATCCGTTCCCAACGGCGCCGCCACGCTGTTCCACTGCTGTCCTCCGTCGGTGCTCCGGAGAATGACACCTCCTCCACCCGTGGCGATAATGGTCGAAGCATCGGGAAAAGCGATATCGTAGAGCACGGTGCTGACTCCGGAGTTCATACTCGTCCATTTCGCACCACCGTCGGTGCTGCGCGCGATGATGCCCACATTCCCGCAACCCCACAGCGAACCGTCGGGTGCGAGACGCAGGGTACGCAGTGTGAAACCCGTGCGCGGCAGCAGATCCCAGGTGAAGCCGCCGTCGGTGCTGCGGAGCATCGAGCCGTTGTTCATCGCGATCACTCCGGTCATGGCATCGGTAAACGCGATGCTCAGGCCGAGGAAAGGCGTCGTGCGCAGTGGATTGCCCTGCGACTTCCAGGTCGCTCCGCCATCGGTGCTGCGCAGTACGGCGCCGTTGCCGCCCACCACCCATCCGTTATCGGCATCGATGAAGGTTGCGGCAAAGAGCTCGTTGCCTTCGGGCAGAGGATTCAGCCATTGCCATTGCGCCTGTGCGGCGTTCGCCAGCAACAGCAGGACGATTGCGAAGAGTAGTCGATGTGCGCTCATGTTGCACCCTTTCAGTTCGTATCAGACATAACGAAGAATATAATCAGAATCCACGTTCAGCGCGATACGGAAACTATGCCCGATCTTTCAGATCCTGATGTGCCGAGACCGCTGGCCGTGAAACAGTCAGATCTACCAAGCTACTCCGGATCCGGCATCAGGACGCGGTTGTCCCAGCCGGCTCCGTCAATCCGCGGAAGCAATGAGATATCCAGGAGTCGCATATTTACGTTACTTACAAGTAAAATTCGTGAAAAAAAAAGCAAACAAATTTATATTGGTAGCTGCAACCCATTGTCAGCAAATGAGTTGCAGGAATATTTTTGCAACCCAACTTTTCGAAAATTCTCGTTGGTTCTGGCTCGTCCAGGTTGGGAGTTAACATATTTAGGAGTTAACATGTTTAGGAGTTAACATATCCGAATACTTGACATTTACAGACTGAAAGGGTACATTCAGTGAGCCTGAGTTCAATCGTCAACAACCGAGTAGCCGCACATGAAACAAGTCTGTTATATCCTGATCATTCTCATTGCGCTTATCAATTCGACGCCCGCAATCTCTCAAGTTGGTGGGCAATGGCCAATCTCCTCTCCTCCGCACGATCTTTATCTCGTTGTAGAAGAACCCAATACCGGCAGTTGCGCTGATTGTTTGAAACTCCAGGGTCACGATGGTTACTACTTCACTTCTTTGAACCAAAACACGGCATGGGCGTTGCTTCGCAATCTAAGCCTGACCCTTCTCAATCGATGGCTGATTCAAGCTGAATGCACTGATGTTATCAACGTCATCCTCGTAGATGAGAATGATGCGCCACCCGTTGGGGCATGGAGCATCACAGTTGTGTGGGATCCGTATATCGGAATCAACGGTGAACCACTTTCCAAAATCGATGGATTTCCAAGCGTTTCTAAAACGCAAGTCGCCGTTCAAGTGAACTCCGATCGAACTCAGATATGGTGGACACTAAAAAGCGATGAAGCGCTGACCTCTATTCCCTCCCCGCCAGTCCTGCCTATTACTCATGCCGGGATCGAAGCCGCACTCTCGCATGAACTTGGCCATGCGTTAGGACTTGCCCATCATGCGGCAAGTTCAAACGTCATGTCTGGAACATATGGCAACAAAAGGTATCCGCAGTTCGATGAGAGAAAGACGCTGTACGAGCTCTATCACCCCGGCAATTCCTTTTACTACTGCAATGTCACCAATCAGTTTGGCGACGATCCTGCCGACCGTGGTGGATGGTTCAGGTACAACGACGAATTACGATCCGGTGGAAGCGCATCGGAGCCCGGTAGCTTCATCTACACATCCGACGACCTCCCGACTCTGACCGCTCTCGATAATCAAAAATTTCCAAATTCGAATGGGCCAACATACTACTACTACGAATGGCGGAAGGATGGAGGCGTTAATCCTCTCGCATGGTGGACACCAACGAATCAAGATTACGACATTGTACCTCCCACACCCAACAGTCTCTACATCGCGTACAACGAACTCCCTTCCAACATTCAGCTCCTGTCCGGGACGACGTGTTTGGGCACTTCGGGAGGGAGCTACCTTGTCCATGACGGCTTCGACGAGGAACTGTTGAGTGGTGCGTCCGGAGACTTCGATTTTCTCTTCAATCGCTGCAATGGCAGTTATACCATACAGGCGATTCCGGATGCCGGATATCGCTTCCTGCGTTGGAGCGACAACAACACGACGAACCCCAGAACGATCACAACGAAGGGCGACTTGACCCTGCATGCGGTGTACACACCGCATCTGCTTTCCGACGATGCCGTGAGCGATATCGAATCTATCGGTCCCACCAGCGTCAATTCGCAACGCAAACTCACGTCCAATGATTATGGCGGTGGTACGATTCTCTATCATCAGGTGTACACCGCCTGCGGAAGTGTGTTCTACAATCATTCCACAGACGATGGGCTGAGCTGGTCCGACGAGACGCAACTCTCGTTTACGGGGATGCAAGCCACGAATCCTTCCATACACGCTTACGGCGATTCCGTGTGGGTAGTGTGGAATAATCCCGGCAATGGACTCGAACTGGTCAAATTTCACTATCTCGATCCATCTGGGTTGCGACAATCCTACTATTTTTCAAACGTGACACCGCCTCGGGATGATAGTGCTCCGGTTGTCTCCGGTATGCATGCGGTGGGTGCTTCCCATATTGTCGTTGCGTATGAAGCACAGGGCACCGAAATCGAATATGTCCATTTTTGGGATGGACATATGCATGAAACCGGGCAGGTTTCACTGTACTCGGCGGCGGATATCCAACGTTTCCCCGCACTGTCGGTGTCCGGAAATTTAATCGAACTTGCGTGGCATGACGCCGGAGATGTGCGCTACAGGTGCGCGAACATCATCTGGAATCAGTACGCGCCTTCGATTCAGTTTAACGGTCCGGAGGAAATTGTGGATCTTGCCGGCGCGGTCGCGGTTGGCGCGCCGAGCATAGCTCCCAATGTTCATAATTCCGGAATTGGACTTGGTTGTGTTGTGGCCACCGAAACGGCCGGTTTTACCGGGAATTCCGGCGTAACGGTGACGATGCGTCAGTCTGCTGGATGGAGCAATCCGCAGTCCTTTATGCACATCAGCGAAGATGGCAGGTTGTGGGCTCCATCGGTTGGTCAGATTGATATTATTCCCGCAGTCAACGCATTCGAGAACTTCCGCATGGGCGTCAATTATACCCGGCCAAGCGGCAATCCCACCACCCGGGAAGCGCATCTGATTCAGGCATATCCCATGGGTGGTCAGATCCTGTATCAGACCCATATTCTTTTTCCTATAGGTGAGGCGTTGCATCCGTCGGTAACACAAACACCGACCTTCCTTTCCGGTCTTTCTATCTTTTCAGGTAATCCTGGTGGTACATTCTCGACTATCGAGTCTTCCCCATCGGGGTTCAGGAAAGTGGCAAATACGGTCGTACGGCATGAGAAGGAGCTTCAAGTGAAGCGCGACACTTCACGGATAATGTTCGGCCTCTCCGGTATCGAGATACATGGAGCCGGTGGCTGGCAATCGGTAGATTGGAAGCACAAGGCCGACACCACAGTACTTGGCCACAGCAGAAACACTCAGGAGGAATTCAGAACCAACTCGTTCACGTATCAGGGAAGCGCTCCGCTACGTTTTGTCGTCTCCGAGTCGCGCAACGGCGCAAGCACATTCCCCGCGAATCTCTCCGTGCAATTGCAACTTGTGGATGCACAGACGCATGCAGTCCTGTCGCAGGTCGCCTCGTTGGCGATGAATCAAGTGGCCACGGGAAGCAGAAGGAATCAGGTTGCTCACAATCTCTCAACTCACCCGGGACGTCAGGTGTACTTGCGTCTCTCCATGACCGGCTTGGATACTAGTGTGAGCGTGCTCGCCCACGATATCTGGGTATTCGGCGCAACGGACAGTCTCACTTCACCAAAGCAGACTGGAGACGGAAGCGAATTCGCAATCTCGATGTGCCCCACCGAGAACGCGCTGTACCAAAACTGGCCGAATCCGTTTAACCCAACTTCGACGATTCGGTACGTGCTTGTTCAGGCGGGTAATGTTACACTTGCGGTGTACGATCTGGTGGGTCGCCAACGTGCCATACTGTATTCCGGTTATGCCGAGTCGGGACTTCACAGTGTTTCCCTTGACGCGACGCAACTGGAATCGGGTACTTATTACTATCGTCTCGTGACGGCGCACGGCACACTTCAACGCAGAATGAATGTCGTGAAGTAGGAACAGTGCGCAGCGTAAGCCTCCCATCCCGCTTCCATCGATTTCTGGTCCGGGATCCCGGTTCAAGTGCCGGGATTCCAACCGGAACTCCATCCCCTGATACACTGGCAATACCGCTCGTTGCTTATAGGTCGCAATTCATTCGGCGGGAATCACCTCAATATGGAGAGTAAATAGCATGAGACCAGATATGACATATTCAGTTTATTCTTTCATTCGATTTTCACTCACCGTGTTGTTTTGTGTGCTTATATTTTCTATGTGCGACGAAAAGGAACAGGTAGTCGTGGCCCCGCTTATCGATGGAACTCAGTTAGATTCCTGGCGGATTGATACGCTACCTCCCCAAGGTAATCCTGGTGGTCTTCATCTGTTTTGCATGCTGGTTATAGATACAAACCACATAGTTGTTGGAGGCCACGGGATTGGTTCGGTAATCAAACTGATTGAATTCAAGGAGGATTCAATGATCAATTGGTCCACTTCCGCAGGTGTCTATGACTTAGCCTCCGCCGCCGACGGGTTTTACTCCTGTGAACACTTTTTTCCGGGTGCTGTTACATACAACCTCAAAGGAAATAAAATACTCTACCGAACCGACAACCTAGACGATATCGCTTATTCGATTTTCCGTCGATCAGAAGGGACATATTTCGTGGGTGTTACCAGGGCAGGCATATACCGTTTTGATGGATCAACATTTAAACGCGATACAATAATTGCGAGATTGAATGGAAGCGACAGAATGTTTTTCTTCACGGATTTCGCAGAGCATAGAGGTTCGAATTATGCTATAGCATTATATTATATCCGTGATGGCGCCGAGGAGAGGGGGTACCTTTTGAAGGAAACCAGTTCTCGACGTTGGGAGTATATCGACAGTTGCAGCTACGCCTGGAACGAGAGCTTCGATAGACCCCACTTCGGTACACAAAAACTGCATGCAACGAAGGATGGAGCACTGTTCTCCATCGGTGCCGGCGGCGCTTTCCGCATGCGCGACGACGAGACTTGGGAATCGCTGGTGCGAATGGAGCTCGGCGTAGGCATCGGAGGCACAAGCAGCAAGGACATGTACTTCGGAAGCAACAACGGACACTTTTATTACTACGATGGTACCACCGTAAAAGAAATCAGCATACCGACACTCTCACCCAAAACGATGATCGCCGAGATCGTGGTCATAGGAGGAAAAATCTTCATACTTACGCAAGACTGGGGGAACAATGTATCCTACCTGTTGCGGGGGGAGAGGAGGTAGTACGTCCGCATCGTGATCCATAGGTGCTTGACTTATAATCGCAGGAGCTGGAGAATTTCCGGCTCTCGTTTACAGACCCCAAACCACCAGCATGTTGGAACCAACTCGTGCGCGGTTTGCCCGGAGCAATGCTCGCCGAGGAGTACTTCCGCTCGCGATGGAACCTGAAGGAGCATTGCTTTACGAAACGGGCGTTGCGGTGCATTTCCCTCCATTTGTCTTTCTCTTCGCAAAACCCCACATTCCCAGTACGAAAGCCGTTACACGGCACATAGCACAGCACTTTCCATCGGGTTTGCCGCAGGAGCATTGCATGTCCTTTCCTTCGCCGTTTTATCGCTGGAGACCGCATCCCTGGCATGGCCTCAACGTCGGTCCCAACGCGCCGTCGCTGGTCCACGCCTATATCGAAATCACACCGTTCGACATGGTGAAGTACGAGTTGGACAAAATCACCGGCTACCTCCATGTCGACAGGCCGCAGCGTTCGTCCGCACTCCCGCCCACGCTGTACGGCTTCGTACCGCGCACGTACTGCGGCCGCAGGGTCGGTGCGCTCATGCCCAATGCCGGCAAAGGCGACGGCGATCCGCTGGACATCTGCGTACTCAGTGAGCGGCCGATCAATCGCTCGGATGTCGTGCTTCAGGCACGCGTAGTGGGCGGCCTGCCCATGATGGACGGCAACGAAGCCGACGATAAAATCATTGCCGTACTCAACGGCGATCATTTCTGGGCAGACGTACAGGATATCTCCGGCCTCCCGTCCGTGATGGTCGAGCGGCTCCGACATTATTTCAGCACCTATAAGCTCATTCCCGGCGAATCCCCGCATGTCCACATCGGCGAAACCTACAACCGCGAGCATGCCGAAGCCGTCATCCGCGCGGCGATGGAGGACTATCAGGAAGAGTATGGAGGATAGGGGATCAGGAAGTTCACGGCAGAAGCGAAGTGGTGCTGCGCCGTAGGGCGCCTCACCATTCGATGGTAAAAAGGCGAGACACAGCGTGCCCGCCTTTTTGCGTATCGTCTCAGTCTTTCTACCGGCGAGGCAATTTCCCGGCGATGGTCTACCGCTTGAATTGCACGAGCAATTGCCGCGTACGATCGGCCATCCCTTCACTGGTCTTGTATTTCAGGGAAGAAAAGCGATCGTCGCCCGGCGCGAGGTTCACCCAGCCGGCCTCGGAACCCAGCACCCTCCCCGTCTGAATACCGAGCAGCTCGAAAGCGTCGCCGGCGGGATAATCGGCGTTGAGATCGCAGATCAGAATCTCGGCCACAGCGGTTTTAGCATTGGTGGGAAAAATGCAGGTGATCGAATCGCAAATGCCGAAATCCCGAACCACGGGAGGATCGGTTTTGGCGAAGGTCGCGAAGAGGCGGTCGAAGTCCTCCCAGGTCATATCCTTCCAGCGTCCGAGATCCACGCCGACCGCTTCATCCGGCTGCACTTGTTGCAAAGCGGATTTGTCGGAATCTGCGTCTTTGTTGACGGGAGCATTGTCGTCCTGCCTGCAAGCAGAGAGACTCAGGAGCACGGCGAGGGTGAGCGCCGCCGCAAGCGCTGTGGAGCGTGTGGTGTGTTTCATTTTCTCATCGCTTCATACACGAGTTCCGCAATATCCTTCACAACCACTTCCTCTTGTTTTCCTTTTTCCTTGACGCCGTCCGTCATCATGGTCATGCAGAACGGGCAAGCCGACGCGATGGTTTCCGCTCCGGTCGCAAGGGCTTCCTCGGTTCTTTCGATGTTGACGCGTTTGCCTTCTGTTTCTTCCATGAACATCTGTCCGCCGCCGGCGCCGCAGCAGAAGCCCTTGTCGCGGCTGCGCGGCATTTCCACGGTTTCCGCTCCGGGGATATGCATCAACGTCTGACGCGGCTGTTCGTAAATGTCGTTGTAACGGCCGAGATAGCAGCTGTCGTGGAAGGTCACCGAGCCCTCCAGCGGCTTCTCGAGCTGAATGATGCCGAGTCCGAGCAATTCGCTGATCAGCTCGGAATGATGGATGACGCGATAATTCCCACCGAACTGCGGGAATTCGTTCTTGAGGGAATGCAGGCAATGCGGGCAGGCGGTGACGATGTTTTTCACATTGTAGGAATTCAGGCGCTCGATGTTCTCCTGCATCAGCGTTTGTGCGAGGTATTCGTTGCCCGTTCGGCGTGCGGGATCGCCATTGCATTTTTCTTCGCGTCCGAGAATCGCGAAACGCAATCCGGCCTTTTTCATGATGGATGAAAAGGCCACACTCACCTTTTTGTAGCGCGCATCGAAGGAGCCGGCGCAGCCAACCCAGAACAGGTAATCAATGTCTTTGGCGTCGCCGAGCTGCGACAGCTCGGGAATATCCATACCATCCGCCCAGGCCGCCCGGTCGTCGGGACTGAATTGCCACGGAGCGAAATTGTTCTCGAGATTCCGGTACAGCAGTTGCAGTTGCTCGGGGAATTCGCCTTCCGTCAGCGTGAGGTAGCGGCGCAGGTCCACAATCTCGTCCACATGCTCGATCATCACCGGACATTCCTGCACACAGGCCCGGCAGGTTGTGCAGGCCCACAGCTCCTGAGGAGTGATGAAATCGTGCAGAAGCTGCCTCTGCAGTTCGGGCGCATCGGTGCTGCCCGCTACGAGCAGAGGCGCCTTTTCCTCGAAGCGCGTACGCGTATCGACAATGATTTTTTTCGGTGAAAGCAGCTTGCCCGTGAGGTTTGCCGGGCAAACGGAGGTGCAGCGGCCGCAGTGCGTACAGGTGTAACTGTCAAAGAGCTGTTTCCAGGTGAGATCCTCCACATCCGAAGCGCCGAATTTTTCCGCCGTTTCATCCTCAAGATCGAGGGGCTTCAGCGCTCCGTCGCCTTCCTTGTGAATGCCCCGGTTACTGAAATACACATTCGGTACCGAGGTGATGACGTGGAAATGTTTGGAATACGGAAGGAAGTTCAGGAAGCCGAGCACCAGCAGAATATGCACCCACCAGGAAATCTCGAAGACCATATTCGTGCCCGCGCCGGGAGCGAACATGTTGGAGAGTGCCAGACTGACCGGTCGCCAATCCCCCGCGTACTGCGCGCCATCACCCATCGAAATGCGCGTCGCGTTCTGCACGAAGAGCGAAAGCATGATCAGTGCGATGGTGCAGAGAATCACGGTCGCATCCATCTGCGAGGGCTTGTCCAGTGTGCGCAGTCGGTCAGGTCCCGATATGTGCCGGCGGTACAAGGCCGTCAGCACGGCAAGCAACACCACCACGGCTATCAGATCCGAAAGTACGGCGATGATGTTGTACACCGGTCCGAGAAAGGCGAAGGAAAATCCGGGGATCAGTCCTTCACCTATCGCTTCAAGTACGGACAGCAGGAGTATGACGAAGCCCCAGAAAATGCCGGCATGCACCGGACCCGCTATCGGATCGCGCAGGATTTTCGTCTGGCCAAGAGCGATGGCCAGTACATTGGAAATACGCTTCTCGAAATGATCAAATCGGTTTTCCGCCTTACCGATGCGCAGATAACCGAGTACCTTTCGTGCGGTGAAGGCGAAGCCGCCAAAAGCAGCGAGAAGTACGGCGAGGAAAATGAATTGCTTGAGTTCCATGGGGTCCGGATGGGTATGAACGGGCATGGGTTCGGGGATCTTCCCCGTCAGACGAAATTACGGAGAGATCAGGTCAGGACCAATACAGGAAACACGGAGGACACAGAGGGAGGGAACACAGAGGACACAGAGGGAGGAGGGTTGACGAGCTCAATAAAGAAAAGGGCCACGCCTGAGCATGGCCCTCCCGGAGAAACGGGAATCGGAGAGTTGCTCTCAGCGAACGACCTGCATGATGTTCATTCCAGTGATGCGGCCGCCGTCCATGAGACGATAGGTGTACATACCGGGACGCAATCCGGAGACGTCGATGCGCGCCTGGGTGTGGCCCGGAGCTATAGTCATCGTCTGCGCAAGACGACCGGCGATGTCGTAGATCTCAAGCCGACGTTCACGCGCCGCGGCTCCCAGCTGTATCAGGGAGAACTCGCTGGCGGGATTGGGATAGTTCTGCGTCAGCGTGAGGGACGCGACGGCACCATCGAATTCCACCGAGCTGATAATACCGTGGAACCACTGCCACACCAGCTTCATCAGCTCCTCGCGCACGGTGGCGTCCGCAACCTGTTCAATACCAAAGCCAAGATTCACGGTTTTAAAGTCGTTCTTCGCTCCCCGAATCATCGCCCCCGCAGTCGGGTCGCTTCCGTAGTATGCGACGGTGACGCCCTCCGGCGTCGGTCGGAGATTGTCCGGATAGAAGTACGGTACGCCCTGAGTATTGCTGCCGTACACATTCTGCAAACGGAAGGATGGTACCTTCCCGAACAGCGGATCGCTGCCGACAACCGTGACATTGGTGTTGGTTGCCGTGCCGTCACTCACGTAATTCGAGAAGAGGTAGTTGCGGTAAAACGCGCGCGAAGCCGATGTGCCATGTCCGGCGGCATCGAAGGTATCCCAACCAAGATCCTGTCCGGCAATGAAGAGATTGCCGCCGGTATTGAGATGTGTGATGAAGGCGGATGAAAGCTCGGCCGTGAGCGCGGGGAAGGCCCAGCCGACGTTGTAGTATATATGTTTCACGTCGTCAAGCTTTCCGAGCTTCCAGCCACGCTGAAATAACGAAAGACTTGTGGAAGCGATGGTTGTGCTTCCGCCGACGCGCAACCCCCCGAGATAGGCAGCCTCAAAATCCGCTGCGTTCGTTCCATCATCCGCGCCCCAGCTGTTGTCATTGTTGATGAGCAGGTCGGTGACGTTCGATATGATGTTGGTGATGGCATGCTGTGGATTGAGCTCGGTGTTGTCGAGGTTGTGCATAGCCACAGCGTACTCGCCAAGACCCGAAAGCGCGCCCGGGACAACGGCTATACCTACCGGAACACTGGCATTGGCCGGTACCAATACATCGACATCGGCAGTGGCGGGTGTGCCATCCACACTGAAACTGGCGTTCCAGTCGGCCGGCTGCTCAGCGTTGAAACTGAGCTTCACATTCTGATCGACATCCCCGAGATTCTGTACCAACAAAGAAAAATTGGTTGGCGTCTGGGCGCTTCCTTTCACGAAAATGTCCCCTTCGGTAATCAACTCCACCGCAGGCATGAAGGCAGCTGAAGCGTTTATCACTTCCTTGGTGCTTTCGAGCTGAATCCACACGACGGTGAAAATTTTCGACGCGTCCCATTCCGTGTTCAGATCATATTCGAAATTCAGCGATGTGGTTTGTCCGATCGGCGCCGGAGTGAACGACTGACCGGCGGGAGTGTTGATAAAGCGGCGGAAGACATTCGGAAAATCCTTCTCGCCATTCGTGCCGGGCGCTGTCGCGTAACTGATGTCGCTTTCGACCACGGCACCCCGCAGCACGAGACCCGCGGTACCGATCTGACCGAGCGTGGTGACATCAACATCCACCTGGCGTGTGGTGCCATTGGTGTTTTCACGAACCCGGATGCGCAGGGGACTCGTTTCCGAAGCGGCGCGATTGACGATGTCCTGCGTCACTCCTGCGGGACCTCCACGGTACTGCCCGCCCAACATGACCATATCGGGTACGCCGGTGACGGTATAGTAGCTTACCCGTGCGGCGACGTCCTCTTTATTGTGCGCGTTCATCGGATCGCGGCCCGGCCACACAGTGTGGTAGGCGATATGCAGCATGTTGCCCTTGTTCTTGGCAAGAATGTTGTCCTGGAATGCGGGATTCTGTCCCGCGCAAGGACCGCAACTGGCATTGGTAAAATGCTCGAAAAGCACTATGCGGCGTGCCTGGGCCAGAAGCTCCGCAGGAGCGAAGGTCACGGCGATGAGAGACAGAAGCAGAAGCAGTCGTGTCATGGGGTCTCCTTGCGGTGAAATGAGCGATTCAGTGTAAAAACTTTAATATGAAACGATAGATGCTTACGGTCAATGGATTAATTGCGTACCCGTCAGCGCCGCTCGATTATTTCGGTAACGGTACAGCCGGCGGCACGAAGCAGGCTGAGAATGCCCTCTTCACCCGGTAGATGCCCCGCACCCACAGCGAACAGCGTCGACCGCTTGCCGGCGAACTCGAGTATGCGCGGGATCCACCTGTGGTTACGTTCCCGCAGCAAGGCATCGTCGTAGCGGCCGTACTCCGACTCGCTCTCCTGTGCCAGGGCGAGCAATGTGTCGAGATCGGCGCGTGCGTACGCGTCGTCAAGACGGCGGAAGGACTCGCGGGTTTTGTCCATTTCGCGAATCATATCCAGCACCATGTGTGCCTGCTCGCGCAACGGAATCGTGGCGAATGCGTGAAACTGCTCTTCCACGGTTTCGATACCGACTATCTCCTTCCCTTTCGCTTTGGCCACGGCCATGAGTCGGTCCTCATATGCGACGGGCGTGCAGCCGAGTACTTTCCCGATCAGAAGTCCTATGAGGAACAGCGGCCGCATGGACTCGACATTGGGGATGGCCATGGACACGGAGTCACGCAGATAGCTGCTGAGGGTATCGTACGCACCTTCGGAGAGGAGAACGCGCAGAGAGCTGTCCCGAGGCATGAAAGCATATTTCGCGATTCCCCCGGGCAACGCAGGATCGTCGAGGTCCAATTCCAGCGCGAGCACTTCCGCAGTGTTGACCGCTTCGAGGAGCGCATCGGAGAAGCGAATGTCCTTTGCGCAGCGCGCGTGCATGGTGCCGAATACCCACGATGGCGCGTCCGTTCCGGGTATTTCAACACGCCAGAGGAGGGATTGGGCGGAAGCAAATGCGGGAATCAGAATGAGGAGAGAGAGCAAAAGTGCGACGGTCGATCGAACGAAAGACATGGTGATCCTCGATTGAATCTTCAATCATACGAAACATGCGCACGACGATCAACGTCTCTACGCTCCAGGCCGGGCGCCGTTTGCAGGAGAACCGCAGGTGCTCTGAGCATGTCGGCAACGAAGAACCGGGGGAAACGAACGCTTGACCATGGGTGGAAGCTTCCTGTTCCTGCCGGGTTGAGCTGTTCCCGCAGATCGTCAATCCGTATATTGGAGGAATTATCAGGATGCAATGGAATGCGTATTCTTATCATAGAAGACGAGCGCAAAGTAGCGGATTTCGTTTCCCGGGGACTGTCCGAGGCCGGCCATGCCGTCCATGTGGTATACGACGGCCCGAAGGGGCTGGAACGCGCACGAGCAGACAACTACGATCTTCTCATTCTTGATGTTATGCTTCCGGGAATGGACGGTTTTGAGATCCTCGAACAATTGCGCTCGGAGGGTAGTCCTTCCCGCATTTTGCTTCTCACCGCGCTTGAGCAGACGCAGGATAAAATCCGGGGATTGAATCTCGGAGCGGACGATTACCTCACCAAACCGTTCGACTTTGAGGAGTTGATCGCCCGTGTGAATGCGTTGCTCCGCCGCGGTAACCAGGTGCAACAGGACCGCTACGAGGTGGCTGATCTCACATTGGACATACGAACCCAGGTGGTAATCCGTGCGGACAGGCGCATTGATTTAACGCATCGTGAATTCATGTTACTACGGTATCTGTTCGAGCACCGGGATCAGGTAATCTCGCGCGCGATGATCGGACGTCAGGTTTGGAATCTGGGTTACGAAACCGGCACGAATGTCATCGATGTGTACATCAATTACCTCAGACGAAAAATCGATGACGGGTTTGAACACAAGCTCATACAGACCGTCCGCGGTCAGGGATATCGGTTCGGGGACGCCCCATGAAGGCCTTATCCTTGCGAACCCGGATTGTCGGGATCTTCGTCATTTTTTACGGGACGCTTTTCGTGATGCTGCTCATGTGGATGATGTTCCATCTTCGCGAGGATTTTCTCAAGGAGGTAGACGAGGGAATCGACGCTGCCGCAGCGGACTTGAGTCTCACTCTTGAGCGGGGTGGCTCCGGGGTGGACTCCCTCGGGCGAGCTCTCGAACAAACATCCGCCCGAATTGCGCTCGCAAGGCATGTGAGTATCGAGCACGAGGGAGGGACGTTATACTCATGCACAGACTTTCCACCCGAAGCACGTGCGGTCAGGAAAGGCGAGTATGTCACTGTCTTCAGCGATCCCTTGTGGCATCGCGTTCACGTCCGGCAGGTAGGGATATACACGCTGACGATTGCAGAAGGGATAACCGCCATGGAGCACACTCTCGAAGAATCCTTTCTCCTCATTATCATCTCGATTCCGATTGTCGTTTTTCTTTCGGTCATCGGCGGTAATTATGTTGTGCGGAGATTGCTGCACCCCATCGATCAGATAATAACCAAAGCACGACGCATCACCTCGGAGAATCTCGGTGAGCGTCTGCCACTTCCCGGTGCCAACGACGAAATCGGGAGACTCGTGGACACGCTCAACGAAATGATCGAAAGACTCGAACACTCCTTCACGCAGTTGGAGCAATTCAGTGCGAATGCCGCGCACGAGCTCCGGACGCCGCTGACGATACTAAAGGGTGAGCTGCAGGTCGCGCTCGACAGTGATCTTGATGGAGATGTGGCCAAAGCCATACTCGAGAGCAATCTTGAAGAGGTAGATCGTATATCACGCACCGTAGAAAACCTGTTCATGCTCTCGCGCATCGACAATCGTCTTGTGGGGTACGAGTTCGAAGCTGTGGAGCTTCGGATGCTGCTTGAGGAAATCGTTCAGGGGTGCGCATCGCTCGCTACGCAGCGACAGATCAAACTCAGGTTGGAGGCCACCGCATCTTGCATCGTACACGGTGACGCGCTCATGCTCATGCAACTGTTTCTCAATCTTGTGGAGAACGCGATCAAGTATAATCATGAGAAAGGAAGTGTTACCGTCTTATTATCACAATCGGATGCATCCGTTCGGGTCAAGGTATGCGACACGGGAATCGGCATACCCCAAGACCAGCATGCCAGAATTTTTGAACGCTTTTACCGGGTGAACAAGCAGCTCACACGCGAACGTAGCGGGGCGGGGCTCGGCCTCAGTCTGGCGCAATGGATCGCGAACATGCACGGCGGCCGGATTGCCATAGTCAGTGCTCCTGGCGAGGGGAGTACGTTTACCGTCACTCTTCCAATACACCTCCCCACGAATTAATACTGCTCTAATTGTCCTCTAATCTTTCCGGCTTCAATTTGCTACAAGACGGGTCCGGATTAACCGGCTTTTCGTACCATGCTAGGCCTGTCAACGGTGCAGGTTGATTCCACCGATTCGATCCGGTCGGATTACCTTCAGTTTGCAGAACGAACAAAATTACTCCGGGTATCCCGAGCTGTACGAGGCACTCGATCTGAGAACGCGTATGATCTCATTTTCAGGAGAATCTATGAAAAAACAATCGCTACTGTTAGCAGCTGCAACCACCTTCTTCCTGTGCGTGTTCGTGAACGTCACGGTGGCGCAGGACTATGTCGGTAGTCAAAGTTGCGCTATGTGCCACAATGCTGTGCACACCGACTGGAAGGCCTCCGGTCATCCGTATAAACTTCAGAAACTGTCCGGCGGACAGCCTCCCGCGTATCCCGCCGGACTCTCATCGCGCAAACAGGTAGGCCCGCAGGTGGACTACACCATCCAGCCCGGTGTACCGCAACCCCCTCAAGGGTACTCGTGGGACCAGATTGGCTGGGTCCTCGGCGGTTATCACTCCAATGCGCGTTTTCTGGATACCGAAGGGTACGTGATCATCGGTCCCGCCGCTCAGTATAATCGACCAACCAACCGTTATGTGAATTACGAACAGGCAACCCCCGGCAAAAAGCGCTATGATTTCTCCTGTTATCGCTGTCATACGACCGGCGCGAGCAAGGACAAAACACCCGCTTTTGAAGCATTCCCCGGCATCGAAGGCAGCTGGGCTGAAACCGGTGTCGGCTGCGAAGGCTGTCACGGGCCCGGCAGCGCGCATGTTGCAAATCCGACCAACAAGCCTCCGAAAGATGGTCTCGCGACTTGCAACAACTGTCACGCCCGCGACAGAACAGACACGAATCAGCGTGTCGAGTGGCTTCCAATGACGGTGAACAGTATCGCGACGGGCTTTATCCGTCATCGTGAACAGGGTGATATGATGGCCGCATCGCAGCATGGCAAGGGCTCGATGACCTGCGCAACCTGCCACAATCCCCACAAAAGCGTCTATTATGAAGCCGGCGGCATCAAGGCCGCGCCGAATTGCCAAACGTGCCATCCCTCGAAGTCCATACCGGGTCACACCGCCGCGACGTGCACGGATTGTCACATGCCCAAGGCGGCGAGGAATGCAGACGGCCTCAGTCCGTATGTCTCAGAGCAAAGCGCGCACTTCTGGAAAATTCTCACTGATCCGATTACGCGTTTCGACAACCTCGATACAACCTTCGTTGCCGGCAAGAAATACATCAGTGTTGATGGCGACGGGTTATCCGGGATGACACTCGACTACACATGTCTCCAGTGTCATGTCAGTCAGGACGTGACATGGGCTTCCGGGTATGCGAAAGACATCCACACTATTGGTGTCAGCGTTGAGAACGTCCACGGCTTGCCCACAGCGTTCGGTTTGACGCAAAACTTCCCCAACCCCTTCAATCCGTCCACAACCATCGGCTACAATGTGCCCGTGCGTACCCATGTGCGTCTCGAAGTACTCGACAGCCAGGGTCGTCTGATCACAACATTGGTTGATCAGACCATGGAGCCGGGACGATACAATGCCGTATTCCACGCGGAATCCACGCCGAGCGGAATCTACTTCTACCGCATGCAATCGCAGCATGGACCCACGCTGAGCAAGAAGATGGCGCTGGTGAAATAGCATTTGCAACCCCAAAAGAGAAACCGGAGCTCGATGTTTGAGCTCCGGTTTTTTTTCTGATGAAAGTCGTTACGACATGGGAAATCCGGTACTCAGCACCCTCGCCAGCCCGTTTCAGAGCGGCCGTTACAGCGTTTCTTCAGTCCTTCCCCAAGCAGGTATTTGTCGAAGAGAAACACCTTCAGACGTGATTCGGTGCGGGCAGACTCTACGGGATTCGAAACACGAAACCATCCATGCCTTTCTCGCGCAGGGTCTTCAGCTTCCACAGTGCATCCGCCTCACTCTCGTAGCCGCCCAGTACGAGACGATGGACGAGCTTCCCGGATACCGTCGCGAGTTGCACATGTGCATCCGGGATCCCCGCTTCCTTGAGCCGATCCATGTGATGGATGAGATTCGCCATATTTTCGAACGATGCGATTTGCACACCGTAGCCCCGAAGTTGCTTGCGTTCCAGGTTGACGGCGTAGAACTCGGTATTCCCCTTTTCCTTTGCGAAGTCGGGCCGGTTATCCTGCTCGATCACTTCCAGCTTTACCTTCGCGGTCCCCGGCTTGATCATGTCTATTTTTGCGGCGGCTCCGCGGGATAGATCGATGATACGTCCTTTGAGATGCGGTCCATGGTCATTGATGCGGACAACGACGCTGAGGTTATTGGAGAGATTCGTCACTCTGACGAGGGATTGGAGCGGGATAGACTTATGAGCTGCGGTCAGTGCCCACATATTGTACACTTCTCCGCTTGAAGTTTTTTTTCCGTGAAAATCGCTTCCGTAATACGATGCGATACCGGTTTGGGTAAAACCGGATTGGGCATAACCCGTGATGGAAAGCAGCAGCGCGAAGAGCAGTGGGAGCAGCAGGCGGGAGGTGAGTCTCATTGCAATGCGCGGTAATTGAGGATTCCGTTTGGGAGAATATAGCGAGCCTCGTCGAGGGATCAAACCGCAAAACGATACCGGGCAGGGAGCGAGGCGCGTTGGGTATCGCTGCATTCCCGCAGCTGAACATGAAATGGGCGATACATGAATCGCCATAGGAGCGGGAACGCTACCGGAGGTGGGCGTTTCATGAGTCGCCCTTTTCCGGAATCCAGGTAAGAAATGGGCGATACATGAATCGCCCATTTCCCACCCCGGAAGCGATTACCATTCCGACAAATCCGCATCCGACACCATACATCCCCCACAAACGCCCCCCTCACTCGCCCTGCCGCAGCACTCGCTACCCTCTCCCCAGACCCATTTCCACGACTCACCCAAAACGCTCTCTCTCCGCTCGGCCCGCAAGGACCCGGAGTGCCTCTGTTACCATGGACGAACGCGAAATCTGTGCGCCCGATCACGCTTACTCGGAAAGATAGATCCTGCCCGGACCCAGATTCCGTATCACCCTGCCCGATCTGTCGCTAATACCACCGGCGCCGCCGCCCCGCCGCGCGCCCGTCAGCAGCAACACGCGACCGAGAAACATCGTCTCGCCGAATACTTCCGCCATGGCTCCCGCGGAGACCTGCTTCACCCTGCGCTTTCCCGCGCCGCCGAATTCCGAGCGCAACGCCGTCTGGAGCGTCGATGCCCGCTGCTCCTTCCTCCGCGACGCCGGGGAAACCACCACGTGACGCCACTCTTCCCGCAGCGCCGCACAGACCGCGGCGAACTCCTTTTCGTCTGCCAGAACGCATGAGGCGTAACGCCGTGCCCACACGTCACCACCGCTTGTACCCTGCAGTTCATTGATTCGATGTGCGCTGTTCATCTTCAAATACCCCATGAACACCGGAAGGGTCATGATCCGGCGGTAGTGCACCCATTCATCGCTGTCTCGCGGCGGCTCCTCCTGAATGTTGCGCCGCTTGGTGATTTCAAGCGCGAGTTCCACCTCTGAGGGACGAATGCTTAGCTCGTGAATACTGATGCACCGGAAATTCTGCAGCGCCTGACCGAGCACATCGAGAAATGCGCGTCCGATATCGCTGAGCGTGGTCACGCCGTTTTTCGTCGTTCCCAGGATCTCCGCATCGCCCTCGGTCTTGAAGACGACCAGATGCTTCGCGGGCTGCGAATAGTCATAATCCGGGTCGCGACGCGTGCTCAATTGTGTAAGTCGTTTCATGTTCATGCTCCCTGATGAATTCATGCAAAACGCGAAATTGAAAAGTATCGGTACTCTCGAAAAGCATGCAAGGCAGAAATCCGTAGCCGCTGATGCCGCAGAAGTTTAACGGTAGTTGTGCTCGCTCATGCGGTATCCATATCTCCATGGGAGCCGGCAACTCACTGCGCACAGTACTGAAACTCCTCTCGTGTATGTCGTCGGACCTTCCGGACTTCGCCGCTCGGGCCGGTACAACGGGATGCACACATAACTCGTGTATCGAAGCTATGGTCGTGCATCAACTGTTTTTCGTATTTGTATCTGTGTACTTTCCCATATTCACAAGTAAACCTCGTGCGAAAGGAATCCCATGGCTGAGCTTAAAACACGACCAACGGAAGTGGATGTCCACGCATTTCTTGAGTCCATCCCTGATGCGGCGCGTCGTGAAGACTGTAAAGTGCTCTACGCTCTCATGAAAAATGCGACTGGCCTGGAAGGATGCATGTGGGGTGACAGTATCGTGGGCTTCGGTACGTATCATTACGTCTACGACAGCGGGAGAGAGGGCGACTGGTTTCTGACGGGCTTTTCCCCACGAAAACAGAATCTCACGCTCTACATCATGTCCGGATTCAGAAATTATCAGGACCTCCTGAAAGGTCTTGGTCCATGCAAGACCGGTTCTTCCTGTCTCTATGTAAAACGGCTTTCCGATATCGATCAGTCGATCCTCACCAGAATGATCGACGATTCCATCCGATACCTCAGAAAAAAATATGGCGGATGACGTATCCGGATGCTTCGGGCTTTGACAGACTGAAACCCATGGCAGTTCAACACCCCGATCTCACTCGACGCCCGGCACCATTGAAACGCTACTCTGCTATCTCCTGATAACGCCTGCGCTTGTCATCACCGTACACTTTCCGAGTACCCGGAGTCACTGTACACCTCCGACTGGAACAGCGAAATGGGCAATGTTGAGGCAACAACTTCTGTAAAGCGCAGTTGCCGAAGAATGCCCGGGAATCAACGGGCTCGGCAAATGCAATGAAAAATGGATACCTGCATTTTGTTCTGCATTTGTGTACCTTTCCGCATCAATATCTTGCTCACGGCTGTTTGATTGAGGAAGTCTTCGTGTTTCATGTGCTACCGGAGTTGCCGCAGGCATCGCTCGGGAAAAGTCATACGTCTTTACTCGGCCAAAGGAGTCCGCCATGCATTACCATATGGATATTCCTGACCATGGTACCTACGTTCGTGTGATCGTGACTGGCAATATCACGCGTGAATTTGCGGGCCGCTACTCCGTCGCATCCAAGGCTCTGGCCGATCAGCACGGACTGAAGCGCTTCCTCTTCGACCTTCGGGGTGCGCGCAACGTAGAGTCGACGATTCAGAACTACCAGTACGCGTACACCGATATGCCGCGCTTCGAACTGGATCGCCTTTCGCGTGCGGCAATCATTCGTGACGTGGATGATCATAGTCATGACTTCATCGAATTGGTGGCACGCAACGCGGGATACAACGTACGTATCTTCGTATCAGAGGATACGGCCATCGCCTGGCTGCAAGAGTAGGCGTAAGGATGGTACGCTGAACTCATCCAGGCCATCCGCTTACTGTACACTGCTGATGCGATACATTGCTTGACGTTCCGGCGTTTTGTTTCGGCGAAGTTTTTCCGACGAACCTTGTCGCCTGACGCTGCCGGCTCCCCCAAGCTCTGCCAACCATGCATTCGTCTCTCATGCCCTGGACCTGGCGGAGAAAAGGTTGCACGATACCGGGCTGTCGACATTCCGTCCGCCCCTCCGCGAACAGCCTCCCTCGCAAACATCTCCTGCGTACGGAAGCCGTAGTGTTACGCAGCTCTCCCATCACCCACCTGAGCCCGGGTCCACCACCTTCCTTCGGTTTCCGGGTCCTCTTCCACCTCACCGGACCGAACGCCGGATTGTGTTTGAGCGCAACAGGTCTTGATTTTCCGCCTTCTGAATTTCAGGGAGGTTCACTATATTGTAAAATTGTAACACCCGCAGTCTCTTACGTGAATTCACCTTCCCCATTTTCAGCCACCTCTCTACTTATCACGGGCGGTGCCGGTTTTATCGGCAGCAATTTTGTGCGCCATTTTCTTGAAACCCGCGGCGAAGCCACGTCACTGACCGTACTCGATGCCTTGACCTACGCGGGGAATCTCGAGAACCTGGCCGATATTCTCGATTCCATCCATTTCGTGAAAGCGGATATACGTGATGCCGATGCAGTGGGCCGGGTCATGGAGGAGCAACGTATTGATGCCGTGGTGCATTTCGCCGCCGAATCGCATGTAGACAGAAGCATACTCGGCCCGATGGTATTCACTGAAACGAATGTGCTCGGTACACATGTGCTGCTCGAGCAGGGACGGAAGCATGGCATTCAGCGCTTTGTCCACGTTTCCACCGACGAAGTCTACGGCTCACTTGGTCCCGAAGGCCGATTCAGCGAACTCTCGCCTCTGGACCCAACCTCCCCCTATGCCGCGAGCAAAGCCGCCTCGGATATGCTCGTCCAGTCCTATGCGAAGACCTTCGCTTTCCCCGCCATGATCACGCGTTGCTCCAACAACTACGGACCCTGGCAATTCCCGGAAAAACTCATTCCTCTCATGCTCATTAATGCAATGAATGACAAACCGTTGCCGGTGTACGGTGACGGCTTGAATGTTCGGGACTGGATTCATACGCGTGACCACGTGGATGCCATCATTGCCGTGCTCGAATATGGGCAGTCGGGACGCGTGTACAATATCGGCAGCGATAATGAGTGGCCGAATATTGACATCGTGAAATTGATATTGCGTACGCTCAACAAACCGGAATCGCTCATCCGCTACGTTGCGGATCGTCCCGCGCATGATCGTCGTTACGCCATCGAATCCGAGCGTATCCGCGTCGAACTCGGCTGGTCACCAAAGATTCCATTCGAAGAAGGTATCGCGGAAACGATCGCATGGTATCAGGAACACCAGAATTGGTGGACGCGGGTGATGAGCGGCGCGTATGCGGACTACTACCAGACCCAGTATGGAAATCGATAACATGGTACTGCTTCGCCGGCCTCTGCCGGTATCATCGTTGCCAGGGTATGCGCAGGACGTCACCGTGCGCCGGACCGCGCGGCGGGGTGTCGCGGACAGTGTCGGCGACGTCGGGATACGTCAGAAGCCTGCATCGTCGTGTTCGTTGACGATGAACGCATGGAGCGCACACCATGGCTCGACGCAATTTGCGTGTACTGCGGCGCCGACGGACGGACGCCCTGCCAGATCATGAAGCCGGACAATTTTTTTGCGCACTTCTCTTAACGCGAAATACAATCCAACAACTATGACTCTCGAACAAAAAATCACTGCGAAACAGATCACGATCGGCGTGATCGGTCTCGGGTATGTCGGTCTCCCCCTTGCGGTGGAGTATGCAGCAAAAGGATTTACCACCATCGGCATTGATGTCGACAAGAAAAAGGCCGCAATGATCAACAAGGGCAAAAACTACATCGACGATGTGGACAGCGCTTTGCTCGCACAGGTGGTAGAGGCCGGCGCGTTGCGCGCCGAGGATCACTACCGAAGCGTTCCCGATCTCGACGTGCTCTTCATTTGCGTTCCGACGCCGTTTACGGAGACAAAGGATCCCGACATCTCCTATATCATCAATGCCGCGGAGGGTATCGCGGCCGGTTTGCGTAAGGACCACATCGTGATCCTGAAAAGCACGACCTTCCCCAACACCACGCAGGGATATGTGCAGCCGATCCTGGAGCGCGGCGGTAAAAAGGCCGGGAAGGATTATTATCTCGCGTTTTCTCCCGAACGCATCGATCCGGGCAACAAGGTGTGGGGCACGGCAAACACGCCCACCGTGGTCGGCGGCGTGACGAAGCAGTGCACCAGGTACACGAAGATGGTTACGGAACTCATCATCGACAACGTCGTCGTCGTTTCCAATCCGAAAATCGCCGAGATGGAAAAACTGCTGGAGAATATTTTCCGCAGCGTGAACATCGCCTTGCTGAACGAAATGGCCATGCTCTGCGATCGAATGGAAGGCATCAATATCTGGGAAGTGGTGGAAGCCGCAAGAACCAAACCGTTCGGCTTCATGCCCTTCTATCCCGGTCCCGGCATCGGCGGACATTGTATCCTGATCGATCCTTTCTATCTGTCCTGGATTGCCCGAAAGTACGATTTCCAGACCAACTTCATCAACCTCGCGGCCGAGACCAACGAGGGCATGCCCTTTTACGTCAAGAACATGATTTTCCGTGAAATCAGCATGCAGCCCATTTCCGTGAAAGACGCTCAGGTGCTCATGCTCGGCGTGGCATTCAAACGGGATGTGGACGATACCCGTCATTCACCGGCGTTACGCATCATGGAATTGCTGCTGGAGGACAATGTCCGACATTTGCATTACAACGATCCCCGCGTTCCCGAAGTGCAGGTGAATGGCAAGAAACTCAAATCCCGGCGTCTGACGCCCGCACTCCTCGAATCCATGGACTGCGTCGTGATCACGACCGATCACTCGGATTACGACTACGAGATGATTGTTGCGCACAGCAAAACCGTGATTGACACTCGCAATGCGACGAAGGATGTCAAAGGATCCAAGCGCAACGTCACTGTGTTGGGAGACGGAAAGAAATAAATGCTCACTTTCCTCTCTGTCGTCGGCGCGCGTCCCAATTTCATGAAGGTGGCGCCTCTGCACCGGGCCCTTGAAGCGCATGCAGACCGCGTCCGGCATCTCATCTGTCACACCGGACAGCATTACGACGAGAAAATGTCGAAAATCTTTTTCGACGATCTCGAACTGCCCCAGCCGCATATCTACCTTGGCGTCGGCTCAGGATCGCATGCCGAACAAACCGCGAAAGTCATGACGGCCTTCGAGCAGGTACTCCTCGAGCACAAGCCCGACCTCGTCATCGTCGTCGGCGACGTCAACAGCACGCTGGCCTGCTCCGTCACGGCAGCCAAGCTGCACATCCCGGTCGCACACGTCGAAGCAGGCCTCCGCAGCTACGACCGCGACATGCCGGAAGAAATCAACCGGCTGGTCACGGATGTCCTGTCGGATTATCTTTTCGTGACGGAGGACGCCGGACTGCAAAACCTGCACAGGGAAGGTGTAGCCGATGAAAAAGTGTTTTTTGTCGGGCATGTGATGATAGACTCCCTTGTTCACTACCGCGGCAAGGCCGCTGCATCGACGATACTGCATGAATTCGGGCTCGCACAACGTGCCTATACGCTCGTGACCCTGCACAGGCCCAGCAATGTGGATTCGCGTGAGCATCTCGAGCTCATCCTCGGCATTTTTGAGGAATTGCAGCATGAAACCCGCTTCATCTTTCCGGTGCATCCGCGTACGCGTGCCCGCATCGCCGAGTTCGGACTGCGAGATCGCGTGGAGGCGATCAGCAGTCTCGTCCTCTGTGACCCCATCGGGTATCTGGACTTCCTGAAGCTGATGGACAATGCCGCTCTTATTCTCACGGACTCTGGCGGTATTCAGGAGGAATCGACCTACCTGCAGGTTCCCTGCATCACGCTGCGTGAGAATACCGAGCGTCCCGTTACCGCCGAGATCGGCAGCAACGAAGTCGTGGGACTGAATGCCGCTCTGGCAGTGGAAAAATCCCGCGCCGCATTGAACGGGAACGCAAAACGTGGTAGTATACCTGTTTTGTGGGACGGCATGGCCGCCCAACGTATCGTGGACATTCTTCTCAACAAGCTGAACGCATGAAACACGTACTCCTCTCGCTGTGCATTGTAGCACTGCTCCTCCAATCTGCGCCGGTTGCGGCGCAAAGCGATATCGGTACGTCACCGCTGCAGTCGCTTACCGGCACCGAGCGAAGCGGACAGTCGGCCACCGCACTGCTCTCGCGTGAAGGCGTACCCGTAGCACGGACCATCGATCCCGAGTTGTATTACTGCGGCGCCGGTGACGTGCTATCACTTGTGCTGACGATGCCGCTCAACCTCGAAGCCTTGCTTCAGGTCACGGCCGACGGAGCGCTGGTAATCCCCCGTCTCGGAGCAGTGCAGACGGCGGGAAAGACACTTGCGCAGGTCAAACAGGATGTATTCACGGCAATGCGCAAAAAGTGGCAGTCGGCCGAAGGGACGCTCTCGCTGGCACAGGCCCGACCCATCATCGTTTCCATCATGGGCGAGGTCAAGACTCCCGGTCTGCTGACTCTTACCGCCGCGACTCCTGTTTCTATCGCACTGCTCATGGCCGATGTCAGTGAACAAAAGCCCGCTCCCACATCAGCGCTGCAGACGCAAGGTGAAGCAGGCAACGATCCGGGCTATCGGGCACGCCTGAGTAACCGCTACTTTGGTACAACCGATACCGAAACGCGTGCGGTACGGCGCATCGTCGTGCAACACGCGGACGGCAGCACCTCGCGTGCGGATATCCCGCTGTACGAGGCTACGCGCGACGGACGACACGATCCACTGCTTCGCGAGGGAGATGTCATCGTGGTACCGGCGCGTGATGTGTCCGCTCCGCGTATCGCGGTGTTGGGAGCGGTACGGCGCCCCGGTGTTTTCGACTTCATCGAAGGTGATAAACTGTCGGATTTGCTTCGCATGGGCTTTGGCGTGGATGAGTCCCGCATAATCGTCGGTGGGGAATTGACACGCGATGGCATGGCTCCCATGACGCTGAATACGTCTGAACTTCGTTCCGCTTCCTTCGCAGACGACATACTCCTTCGACCAGGTGACCGCCTCATCGTCCATGCGGAGCGGCGTCGCGAGCGTAACGGCAGCGCCGTTGCGGATGGTGAGGTCGCCCGGCCCGGGACCTACCCGATCACTCCGGGAAAGACCACGCTCCGCGAATTGATAGACCTGGCAGGTGGTTTCACGCAGGATGCATGGCCCGGCCTGAGCGAGCTGTACCGCAGACAGGTAGGTACCGATGGACTGCCCCTGGACCTGTCCAGAGAGAAAGAGAAAAATTTTGAGAAAAGCGGCCTCTATAGCGAGGACACTCTGAACTGGTCCGTCAGCTCCCGAATGCGCGAAGGTCAGGTGGCGGTGGACTTCTACCGTCTTTTTATTCGGCGGGATGGCGGCGCGGATGTGCCTCTGGAGGATGGTGACATTCTTCTCGTCCCGCGAAATACCGGTACGGTCTACGTGTACGGCCAGGTGAACAACGGCGGTTTTGTACCCTGGTCGGAAGACAAGGATTTTGATTGGTATGTCGAACAGGCAGGCGGATTTTCAGCCTCCGCGACAAAAAATCGCGCTTCCGTGATCAAAGCCAATACCCGGGCCTGGGTGCACGCGGATGATGCGGTGATCGAACCCGGCGACATGATTTTCGTACCGGCGGAGCCGCTCGTTGCTCTGGCGAAGACAACAGACATCCTGGCTGTCGCCGCCGCAGTCGTCGGTGGTCTCGCCGGTGTCGTGGGTCTCGTTATCTCGCTGTCGAGATAAGTCCCCCGTGTCCGACGAAAAAGATCACGCATGCGTCAGACAGCCTGTCCGACAGTACCATATCCTGGGTGGCGTGGTGATGTTCGTAGCTGAAAAGGCCACCGCGAACGACTTCTCCGGATTTACATGGTGAGCATAGATTTTTTCTGTCGGCATGGCAGTATGAGAAGGGCAGCAAGCCATCTCCTGCTCAACCAGCGCACATACAGCTAACCTCACGAAGCAATTCGCACAAAGCATCTGTACTCAGTAAAGCAACATCGTATGGCAGATCAAGCAAACGTGTCTGATAATCGCCCCTTTGTCCGCTCGGTATTCATCCTTTTGCGGCACTGGCGTTTTCTCCTCGGTGTCAGTGCGGCGGCTGCCGTACTGGGCGTTGTCTTTGCCCTGTTGATGCCCAACTGGTATAAATCGACCGCGACCTTTCTTCCGCCCAATCGTGAAGCCGGGCTGCTCGAACGTATGGCTGGAGGTTTATCCAGCACGCTCAAGACCTTCGGTATCGCGGGGAGCAAGGGCAGTGACGGATACAGCTATGTGTCGATTCTTGAGAGCCGCCGCATGGCCGAAATACTGGTGAAGGAATTCGATTTGATGAAGGTGTATGAAATCGAAGACGGGTCTATGGAGAAAACCATTAAGGCGCTGTCGGAGAATTCCGCCTTTGCGTTCGACGAAGACGGCCGCGTCGTCATCGATGTGTGGGACAAAGACCCCAAGCGTGCGGCGGAGATTGCCAACGCCTATTTCAAGCATCTCAATGAAATCAGCACGGAGCTGAACGCCACGGAAGCACGGAGCAATCGTGAATTCGTGGAGCTGCAGTACCGTACCGTACAGGACAGTCTCCGTACCCTGGAAGAGCAATTTGCCGCGTTCCAGCGACGTACAAAAATTTACTCGCTGGAAGAACAAACCAAGGCCACCATCTCCGCCGCTGGCGAGCTGTATGCCACGCTCGGTCTGCAAAAGGTACGCCTGAGTATGCTCGAACGGAGCCTTGGACCGGACGACGCCGAAGTGCGCGCCTTGCGCATCGCCGTGGCCGAGCTGGAAAAACAGGTGCCGGGATTGGGCGACAATGATCTCGCCGGCTTGTTGGGTGATAAAGTTGATGATTTGCCCAACGAGGGTTTGACCTATCTCCGTCTGTACCGCGACATAGAAATTCTCAGCAAGCTGCAGGGCTTCATGCTCCCCATGTACCAACAGGCGGTGATTGACGAACAGAAACAGCTCAATGTGCTCGTGCCCCTGGATGTTGCACAACCCGCCGAACGAAAAGACAGACCGAAGCGCTCTGTGATCGTTCTTGCCGCAGGCTTCAGCGTCTTCGTGTTGGCAATAATGTTTCTTCTCATTCGCGAGCGTTTTCGCTGGTATGCAGTTGTACATCCCGACGAGTGGGCAAGTGTACGGCGCACCCTGAAGCGCAAGAGCTAGCAGCATTCGGCAGGTGGTTTACAGTGCCGCTCCCGGATCCGGATCTGTGCAACGCTCAGCGGGCGATACTTCCCGGAATCTCACACACTCCAATGAAAGTGCGTTTTTGAGAACATCCGGCCACGGCTGGCAATCCCCTATACTGACGATCCCGCTGCCCCCGGAACCCCATCCGTTCATGTAGAACAAGCACGGCTGAAGAATGCTACGCCTGGAACAGGCACTCACCCAATCCGATGTACCCGTATCCCGCCGAGGGACACTGGTGTTCGTTGTCGCGACGTTGGGTGTAATGGCTTTGGCGTTCATGCTGCGGCTGGAATACCCATTGTTCCTCGCAGTGTGCGGACTGTTCGGCGCTTTCCTTGTCTGGCAGCATCCGGTGGTTTGGATTACTGTGTCGATACTTCTATTCCTGCCCGTGTTCTGGAATATTCAGGAAGGTCTGACTCCGGGGGAAATTCTGCACACCATGGTGTACTACGGGGGATTGCTCTGGTGGTTTTTCCATCGCCTGATTGTCGCACGTGAACGCATACGCTGGTCGGCGGGCGGTATACTGCTCGCGCTCTTACTGCTGCAGATGCTGTTGCTTGGTCCGGTCTCCATCGGCATCAACGCGGATCCCTATGTCTGGCTGCGCGAGATAGTCATTCTTTCAACTCCGCTGCTCCTCATCCCGATTTCCCATGAATGCACGACGCGCCCGCGGCAGTACTCCATCGGCGCGGCAACGGTGCTCGTGCTTACCGCACTGTCGTTGAAAAACATCTATCAGTACAAGCAAAAGGTGGTAGAGGCGGTCTGGGTCTGGCAGGTAGGCGCCAGCAGAGCATCGGAGTCGTTTTTTCTGATCTTTGCACTGGCTGTCATCGGACTCGCCGTTCTTCTCTCGATGCGCCGGCCTCTGTCGACGCTCATTTCGGCGGCTGTCGTCACCGCCGGAGTCGCTGCAACTGTTCTTTCGTTTTACCGGACCATCTGGGTAGCCGCCCTCGTGGGCTACGTGCTGATGGGTCTCATGCTCGGTGGACTTTTCTGGAAACGCGCACTGGGTTACCTCGCCATCGTGATAGTGGTTGCCGGAATCAGCTACCCGCTTTTCCTTGCCGATGTGGTTCCGCTCGATGTGATGTGGACCTCGGTCAGCAGTCGCTTCACATCCATCGGCAAGTATCGACAGGATCTTTCCGTCACAAACCGCGATGCCGAGGCCCAGACGATTCTTGACGATGTCGAAGGTCACTGGCTTCTCGGGAAGGGCATTGCCGTCACAACACCCTTCAGAAAACTGACCTCAAAGACCACAATTTACCCAACCTGGACGCACAATGGGTATGCGTGGGTACTGAAGCACTATGGAGTGATAGGTACGCTGCTGTTATTCTCTGCATGGTTGTATTATGCATTCATCGGCTTACAAATTGCACGCCGGTTTGGGAAGACACGAAACCGAAGCGACGAGGATGTGGTGCGGGTGCGTCTGCTGGCCGCAGCAGGTTCGGCGGTCATTTTGAGCACCTTCCTGGTGTCCATCACCATCAATCAGTTTTTGAGCCACGAATCCGGTTTTATTTTTGCCGTGGTATTCGGACTCTTCGAAGTCTGGTATAGGGAAGAAAAAAGCGTGACCGCCGGCGGACAGATATGAAAGAAGAACAGAGCAGCGGGGGCGTACTCTCTCAAGGTGTTGTGTCGCTGCTTGCGTATGGCGTGAATTTCCTGGCGAGTTTTGTCGCCATCATCGGCATGATACGCATCATGGGCAAGGAGCCGTACGGCGTCTTCGCTCTCGCCTTGCAGATTTCTGCGTTCACCTCCATGCTGGCGGACTTCGGAATCGGTCCTGTGATCATGCGCCGTCTTGCCATTATGCCACAGCGCGCGGCCACCATCGTGCTGGAAGCCTCTATGCTCCGTCTGCTGCTCATGCTCCCCGCATGGTTGCTGACACTCGGGATCGGATGGTTACTGGAGCCGGGATGGACCTTCTTTCTCATGCTGAATCTGATGCTTTGTAATATGATCGTCTCTTCGAAGCTGCCCGTGCTCCGCGGAACGATCGAAGCGCTGTACCGCTCTCAATCGCGCATGGGTATCCCGACCATTGCCATGGCTGTGGATTCGATCGTACTTCTCGGGATGGTTGTACTCGCACCGGCGTTGTTTCGCGACCCGGTGCAGGCCATGCTTTTGTACACGATAAGCAACGTGGTCGGAGCGGTCGCACTTGCTGCGGGCGGTTGGTCTCTGACAAAACGCATCAGTACGGAGGCCGCACGAATCAGTTGGTCAGGCATGAAGGAACTTCTCTGGAGCGCGTCTCCCCTGGCCTTGTTCCTCATGCTGAACGCGCTGCACGTCAGTATCGACACAGTCTATCTCAAAATTTTCCATGGAAACGGAGAAGTCGGTGTATTCAATGCCGCGCTCCGGTTTATGGCGCCGCTGGCGGTGTTCCCGACGATTATCGCCATTTCGGCTTCTCCCTACTTCGCGCGCGCGAGTGCCGCGGCAGGATCGGGTCAGGAAGACGCCGTGACGAGGTTGTTTGCCCAATCCGTCAAAACGCTTCTTATCGGATCAGTACTCCTTGCGGGACTTGGCGCAACCAACGCCCGCGAACTGATCGGCGCGCCCCTCAAGTACGCGTTCGAGGATGCGGTGCTACCGCTGATACTCCTGTTCATCGTGTTCTTGCCGATGTCGATGAACATGTTCCTCGTTGAAGTGAACAATGCGCGTGGTAATATCGTGACCAACAGCAAGGCGGCCGCGATTCTCGCAGTGGTAAGTGTGATAGCTGGCATTCCTCTTGTCTTCTATTACGCTTCCATCGGCGCCGCATTGAGCAAACTTCTTGCCACCTCGCTCTGTCTGATTTTTCTGTTAGCCAGGTCACGCGCAGGGATACACCTCGCGATGACTCCGCTGGTGCGGAAAAGTGCCATCCTGCTCGCACTTCTGGTGTCTTTTCGTCTCTTGCTCGATGACTTTGGCCTCATTATTTCGAACGGCCTCGCTGTTGCTGTCGTCATTTCCGGAATGTTTACGCAACAAATATTCAGCCCCGAGGAACTGCGGCAATGGAAGGAGCAAATATCGTCGATGTTCGGGAGACGACGTTGACAGGACTCGACCTGGTTACCGCCGGAATACTCAGTTATAACCGCGTAACGGATTTACGACGGACCCTTACCGCAGTACTCTCCATCGAGAACCTCGCGGTACTTGTGCTCGACAATGGTTCAAGCGATGGCTCGCGCGAGCTGCTGGAGGAGGCGGTGACGCGCTATCCAACACGACTCACCGTACAGCTGAGAAACGAGAACATCGGCATAGCCGCGCGTAACGAGATGTTTGCGCATGTTACAACCCCATTTCTTCTCTCGTTGGACGATGACAGTTGGCCGCGCTCCGCCGAGGATGTGCATGCGATGCTCCGTCTCATGCAGAGTGACGACACAATCGCGGCGGTCTGCGCGTCCTGTGTCCATCCTGACACGGGCGTTGCGGAAACGGCAGGTATCGAGCGCTTTGCCGGAGGCGGCTCTGCGGACACGGGCTATGACGTGGTGAATATTGCCGCGGGAGGGACCATGCTGCGCATGGCAGCTGTGCGTGAAACCGACGGTTATGGCGCTGATTTTTTCTGGGGTCGGGAAGAGAACGACCTCGCCTTTCAACTTCTCAGCAAGGGTTGGCGCGTCGTGTACTATCCTTCCGCCCTCGTCTGGCATGCCATGTCCCCCGTGGGTCGCGACGTGTACGGACGGCTGCGCATGGTAACGCGCAACTCTCTGTGGCTCCTCTGGAAGTACTTTCCTCTCACCGTATCCCTGCCTTTGGCGCTGCTGTTCGCGCTTCGCCGTCTTCTTCCTGTCGTAAAGGACTTCCGCCGACTGCGGCCCGTCCTCGACGGCTTGCGTGAGGGATTCGGCGGGATGGGCCGGATGCGCGCATATGCCATGGTGTTTGATACCGCTATGACGTTGCGCCTTCGCCATTGGTTTCTGAAATTGCTGTATGAGTAGTCCGCTCCGCATACTGCAAATAGCACCGCGACTGCCCTGGCCGCTGAGCATTGGGGGCAACATCGGCATTTTCAATATCACGCGTGCCCTCTCACGGCTCGGCCACGAGATTACTTTTGTATGCTTTGCCACAGATACGTCGGATCCCTCACCGATGAGTACATTCTGTGATGTGCGTATCGTCCGTCACGACACGAGCACACGGGCGCTGTCGCTGTTCACGAATCTGTTTTCGACGTGGCCGTACACAATATCCAAGTACCGTTGTGCAGCCATGCACGACACTCTCAGGAAACTCTGTCGGGAGCGCAGCTTCGACGTCGTGCATGTCGACCATATTCACATGGCGCCGTACGGCGTGATGCTGAAGGAAGAATTCGGACTGCCGCTTATCATACGCGAGCACAACTTCGAAACCACGATTTACGAACGTTTTGCGCTGCAGCAGACGTTCCCTCCCCTCGCGTGGTACATGCATATGCAGACGCGGCGTCTGCTGCGCTTCGAAACGCGGCATGTTCTTCAGGCAGATGTCGTTGCGGCGATTACCGACGAAGATGCTGCTCGCATTCGGCAGGCGGCCGTCGTGCGGCATATGGAAATCGTGCCCGCCGGCGTTGACCTCGACGCGCACAATCCCTCGGACCCTTCCCTCGAGCACAGTGCAACGATCACACTCCTTGGCAGTATGGCCTGGGAGCCCAATCTTGACGCTGTGCTGTGGTTCGTTTCTCAGATCTGGCCGCGCATCGCCGGGCAGCATACCGGTGCGCGTTTGATCATCGCAGGAGCTGCGCCACCGCGACGCATACGTGAACTCGCTTCGGAACGCATCGAAGTCCGGGGCTTCGTGGAAGATCTTTCGGGATTATTGGCGTCCAGCACGGTTCTTGCTGTTCCGTTGCGCGTGGGGGGCGGAATGCGTATCAAGTTGCTCGAGTACTTCGCACGGGCGAAAGCCGTTGTATCCACCAGCATCGGAGCGGAAGGAAATCTTGGCCGCGATGGTGCGCATCTGCTGATCGCCGACGATGCGGAGGATTTCGCAGCCGCGACGCTTCGCCTTCTGCATGACCCGCAATTACGGAGACGGCTCGGCGCCGCTGCGCGAAAGCTGACGGAAGAGGTCTATTCGTGGGAGGTTATCGGACGGAGTTTCGTGCAATGCTATCACAACGCATTGGGAGAACGGCGATGAAGCACGCAACCCTGAATGGATCCGGCGCGAAGCACTCATGCAGGAGGATGCATGGTCCCGTCGGAACATCCAATGGTATAATGCCTGCGCCGGCCGGTTTCGCACCTGTGCGACCGTTCGCACAGGTCTGTACCCGATCCGGTGATCCCATCGCCGGCAGTATTGACGTCTGCCAGCAACGGAGGCAGTGCTGACGATGAGCACACCGCAACTTCTCCTATTCCTGATCGGCACATTGAGTGCGATCGCGATTCTTACGACATACGTCGTGTATCCTTTGCTCATTGCGTTGTACGCGCGTTTCTTCCCTCGCCGATGGAAAACAGATGAGAACGCGCTCCCGCCCGTAACCATGCTCGTCGCGGCATACAATGAAGCGGAGGTTCTGGAAGAAAAAATCCGGAACTTTCTGGCGATGGACTATCCTCCGGACCGGCTCAGACTGCTCATCGGCAGCGATGGCTCCACAGACGGGACACAGGAACTACTCGATCGGCTGTGTGATGGCGAGAGGGTGCGCTATTTCGCCTTCGGTCGTGGCGGAAAAATGAAAACCGTCAATCAGCTCGCGACACAGGTCACGACGCCCTACATCATTTTTTCCGATGCCAACACGATGTATCACCCGCAAGCCGCGCGGAAACTGCTGCGCCACTTCGCGGACGACAGCATTGGCGGCGTATGCGGCAAACTGGTCTTGCGGCCCGTGAATGAAAGCTCCGGAGGACGCGGGGAGCACACCTACTGGTCGTTCGAGAATCTGATCAAGCAGTGGGAAGGCAATGCCGCAACAACGCTCGGAGCCACGGGCGGCATCTACGCAATACGGACGGAGTTTTTTGAGCCGCAGCCGGAAGAAGGGTACGTGGCGGATGACTTCCTCCTCCCTATGCGCATTCTCCTGCGCGGGAAACGCTTCGTTTTCGATGGCGAGGCGCTTGCGACGGAAGACACCATGCCCGATATGCGCAGGGAATACCACCGCAAGATCCGCGTCGCCATCAGCACCTTCAATGCCATGCGCGAGCTTCGTCCACGACTGCACGAGCTGCCTTTTTCCGTACGGCTGATGCTGTTCGGCCACAAAACGCTGCGGTGGCTGGTACCATTTTTCCTCGTCGCAATTCTGTTGAGCGCGGCGCTGCTCGCTTCACTGCCGTGGGTATGGAACTGGGTGCTTATCCCATCAGTCATATTTTCGGTTCTTGCGCTGCTCGCCTATGTGGCGGAGAGTTTCGGCAAGCGTCTGGGCGTGCTCTCGTTGCCGCTGTACTTCATTTCCATAAACGTCGCATTACTCGTCGGCTGGTGGAAATTCCTTTCGGGAGCCAAGGCCTCCACGTGGGAGCGTTCACCGAGATCGTAGTGCCGCACCCTGTTCCCGGTTTTCGCAATTGACTCCGTACAGCGTATCTTAAAAGTTTCTACCGGCGCGGACGGAAAATCCGCGACGGGCGCAACCGAAGAACGTACAGTCTCGAAGCAGCGATGGACAAAAAGCGCACAATCATTGATTTTTTCGACCGTGAAGCCCCTGCGCGCAGCAGAAAGCGGAAGCGCTTCGGCTACTTTTACCGGTTGACCGAAAATTATCTGCGCTTTTATGTGCCCGAAGGTTCGTCCGTCCTGCTCGTCGGCTGCGGCACCGGTGAGATGCTGCACGCGCTCAAGCCCTCCCGCGGCGTGGGCATTGATATCAGTGGGGGCATGATCGAGCAGGCGAGAAAGAACTTCCCGCAGTATGAATTCCACACCCAGGATGTCGAATCGTTGCATCTGGACGAGACTTTCGATGTGGTGATTTTTTCCGATGTCATCGGGTATCTTAACGACATCCAGACGACGCTTTCGCGTATTCAGAGCGTTTGTGATGAAAACACGCGCGTGATGATCACCTATTTCAGCATTTTCTGGCAATTCCCGTTGCGACTGGCGGAAAAGGCCGGGCTGAAAATGACCTCGCCGTTTTTCGCCTGGCTGGAACCGGACGACATCGCGAATCTGCTGGATCTGGCCGGCTTCGACATCATCCGGAAAAATCTGAAAGTTCTTTTTCCTCTCTACATTCCGCTGTTGTCGTTCTTCTTCAACTTTTTTCTCGCAAACCTTCCCATCATCCGGCGCCTCTGTCTGCTGGAAATCGTCTCCGCCCGCCTCCGTCCGTCCGGCGAGCGACACGAGAAGTCCGTCGCCGTTCTCATCCCCACACGGAACGAAAAAGGAAACATCGCTGCCGCTCTGGATCGTCTCCCTGCTCTCGGCAGTCACACCGAGGTGATTTTCGTGGATGGTCACAGCACCGACGGCACGCTGGAAGAGGTGGAGCGCCAGGCCGCGCTGCGTCCGCACATGGACATCAGCTGGTATTCCCAGGACGGCAAGGGCAAGGGCGACGCGGTGCGTAAGGGCTTTTCGCTCGCAAAAAGCGACATTCTGATGATTCTGGATGCGGACCTGACCGTCCCGCCCGAAGAATTACCGAAATTCTACGACGCACTCGTGCAGGGCAAGGGTGAGTTTATCAACGGCTCACGCATGGTGTATCCGATGGAAGACCGCGCCATGCGTTTTCTCAATGTGCTGGGAAACAAGTTTTTCAGCATCGTCTTCACCTGGCTGCTGGACCAGCGTTTCAAAGACACGCTGTGCGGCACCAAGGTGCTCACGCGTGAGAATTATCTCAAGGTTGCGGCGAACCGTTCGTATTTCGGAGATTTTGATCCTTTCGGCGATTTCGACCTCATCTTCGGCGCGGCCAAGCTGAATCTGAAAATCACGGAAATTCCCATCCGCTATCGCGAACGCACCTACGGCAGCACCAACATCAGCCGCTTCCGTCACGGTCTGATCCTGCTCCGTATGTGTCTTTACGCCTACAAGAAGATCAAGATGATATGACGCAACGTGCCGGCTCGGTGTACGCCATCCGCGGGGATATCCGGACCGAGATGGATGGTGTTTACTGACGGTGTTTCGCAACGGATGTGCGCAGGCATTGTGCTTCCTGGGAACCACACACGATCAGGAACGCCGACACGCTAGCTAGGTGCTCCACGTACTCTGCAACAGACACACATCCACACCATCCGAGGCGATGGCGTGTGTTGCAACAATGTGCCCGTCGCGCTGTTCCCACGCGCTGCGGGCGAAGACGGATCCCCCGTAACGCGTTTCCCGGCGATACTGAACCTGCAGCTTCGTCATGTTCCCGTGCTGCCGCATGTTTTCGGGCAATGCCTCCAGCGCCCACTCCACATAGCGGAGATTGTTCACGTGCCCGTTGTGATCGATGTCCGACATGCGCACACTGAATTCCCTTTCCTCCATGGCATGGGCAGGGGGAGGGAGGGCCGGAGGCATTGTGAGTTCCGGGGACTCGGCCGCGATGCCATAACCCGAAAACATCGCTTCATCGATGCGCCGCGGCCTGCGCCGAACCGTGTCGATGTACACCCAATGCGAAAGCGCATCGACGCAACGCGACCCGTCTTCGCTGTCAATGGCGAAGCTGCGTGTGGCAAGCATGTTGCGAAACGCGAGCGGCCGCGTGTGCACCAGCGCGGTGGAGCCCAGCGTCGGGCGCTGGTGTATGACGATATCATACTGCGTCAGCAGCCAGGCGACGTTGTTCGCGGCGTAAAAATCCAGCCCGATTCCGCATTGCTCACTCTGAATCATCGCCATGTCTTCGAAATACCGCAGCATGCTGAACACCGTCTGCCGGCGACGGGCGTCGCAATCGTAATAGTGCAAAAAGTACTCCCGCGAAAAGGGAAGCCCCGCGGTGCCGTGATCCGCTGGAAGTACGGTGTCGTCAGTTTCTGTCATAGCATAGATGGTCTGTGTGATCCTGCAGAATGCTTCCCGCCGCTCTTCGTCTCTATGCGCGTGCGTTGCCGGCGCGATCAGGAGACGCCGTCACTGCGCTCCCGCATGCGCACGAGGCAGCCCGCGCGTGTCGGATGGTCTTCAACGAAAGCGTCGGGATGCACATCGCGTATGAGCCAGAGTATGAGCATGTCACCGCCCGCCGCGAAAATGAAGAACAGCGAGAATGCCAGTAAAGCCGCATCCCCGTTGAACAATGAAATGATTGCGGGAAGCACGCCTATCGCCAGCAGCGGCGTCGCGGCACCGATGCGGTACGCCCTGGCCGTGATGGGAACGGTGCAATGCGCATACGGCGTGATGGTCTTCCAGTCGAAGCCGAAACGTATGGCGCGGAGAGGCAGGCGTGCGGCTCGCGCCCAGGCCAGGGCGTGCAATGCCTCATGGACGACGACGCCAACACCTAGCGCAAGCAGTAGGATTATGCCGGTGTCGGACGAACGAAACAAGGTCGCGATGCCGTCCAAACCCCAGACGGCATACCAAACAAGTCCCGGCAGCAGAATCGCCGGAAGCGCGAACACCACCATGACGAAATTGGCGCGGAGCAGCGAAATGGATCTGTCCTCCGCCGGATATTCTGAAGCAGTCGCAGCTCCGTGTGTCGCGGTCATCGATGTGTCAGAACCGTGATCGATCATGGGGACGGTCCGGTATCACAGTAGCGGAAGGTAGCGCTCGTTGAGCACATTCAGGTGATGCCGCTCATGCCCCGCAAGTATGAAGGGAATGGCCCGTGCGGTAATGGAATTCCCGGCCGCTGTACCGCGTCGTGCCTGCACGGCCTCGCTCCACGTACTGAAGAGGAAAATGTTGGACATGCGGAGATGCTCGAATTCACGGGCCAGCAATTCGTGGGGAATACTGTTGAAGTCCGCGCCGAGCACATAATCGTCCTGCTCGAAGCCCGGCAGCGGCGTATTGTCTCCGCGCGCGAAGCAAAGCCCGCGATAAGCGAAAATACGCTCCGTGTCGATGATGTGACCGATCACTTCCTTGATGCTCCACTTTCCGGGTGCATAGGAAAAACCCGCCTGTTCGTCACTGAGTCGGGCCAAAATACCGAGCGTCTCGCTCTTCTGCCGCTCAAGTATCTCCAGTATGTCGCCTTCAGACAGCAAACTGATGTAGGTACGGTAATACGGGGCGTATTCGTCGGACAAAGGAGTACGGAATTGCGGGCTGCCCATGGGTGACCTCCGTGAGTTATAAAAAACGCTCGTCGGCTGGAGCGCTTCCGTAATGTACACAGCGGAAGAGTTTTTCCCATGCGAATGCATCGTGTCGCTCAAGCCGACGTATCGCAGATGCGGCTGGCACGTGGCAGGTGTGCGTTGCTCATGGCCAACTGTGCCGTGACGACTGCATTGCAGAGGAGCACCGCTCGTGCAATTCCCTTGCGAACTGCGGCTCCCTCAGCTCGCACCCTTGTTCAGCCGGCGCCGGTTTGCGTCATAGCGAAGCTGCAGCAACTCGACGCCGAGCGCAAACCCCATCGGGAGATAAATGTACGCCTTGGGCACATGTTGATGCAGCCCTTCTATGAAAATTGTGACGCCTATGGTGATGAGAAAGGAGAGCGCCAGAATCTTGATCGTCGGCGTCCGCATGATGAAATCGCCGATGGGCTTGGCGAAGAACAGCACACCCACGAAGGACACCAATACCGAGGTGACGATAATCCAGACCTCATGGGTCAGGCCCACAGCGGTGATAACGGAGTCAATGGAAAACACAATGTCCAGCAGCACAATTTGCGTGATGACGGCAGCGAAGGTTGCTCCCTTCCCCGCTTGTGGATGCGCGTCGTGCATCTCCACTGTGTGATGGATTTCCCTTGCGGCCTTGTACAGCAGGAACAACCCTCCCGCCAGTAACAGCAGATCACGGACCGAAAAATCGAATAAGACTGGGTCGGTCAGACCTGTGAGCGCGAGCACGAGCAGCAGCATAAGCAAGCGCGCGACAAGCGCGAGACTCAGACCCAGGATGCGCGCGAAATTCCGCTTCGATTCTTCGAGCCGTGATACGAAAATTGAAATAACGAGAATGTTGTCGACACCGAGCACCAGTTCGAGGCCGATCAACAGGGCGAGTAGTCCCAAAGCATCTGTCATGAGTGGAAATCGTTGCTTTCTGATTCGTGCGCCGTCGCGACGACGGGCGCGCTATTTTTTTGCGGGATGCGTTCTGATGTAATTGATCGCCGTGGTCAGATTCGCCATGAAGAGTTCGGGATCCTCGAGCATTACGAAATGTCCCAATCCCGGCATGGTCGTCATTGCCGCATAGGGAAGAAGTCTCCGCAGTGGTGCAAGGTTCGTTGGCCAGTGATCCGAATTCAACAGATACGCCGGCAGTCCGATCTCCGCAAAACCCGCTTCATGATGGTACCAGGTGTACTGCCGAAAAGCGTTGACAGCAACGCGGGGATCGGCGCTGGACATGTCCTCGACGATGCGCGCCCTAAGTGACGAGTCGGCGCTCTCACTGAACATACCGCGAATCCACGGCCTCGTAGTGCCTTTGAAATCACGACGCATCGCAAGGATGAAAGAATCCACCTCGGCGCTCCGCCAACTCGCGGTGATATCGTGATACGTGTCCACACCTATCAACCCGAGCACGCGAGCAGGCATCTGCCTGGCCGCTTCGAGCACTGCGGCACCACCCATGGAGTGCCCGGCCAAAATCAACGAACGAAGACCTTCTTTCTCGATGACGGCACGAATATCCGAGCCGAACGCTTGCATCGTGAACTGCTCCCGTTCATCACCGGATTCGCCGTGTCCCGCGAGATCAATGGCTACTACTGTGTACTGCTCGGCCAATACATCGAACTGTTCGCGCCAATATGTCCTGTCGCAGGACCACCCGTGTACCAGGACAATCACGGGATAGCCGCCGCCTTTGATCTGATAGGCGATCTCCACCCCGTCCTCGGATTCCGCCATGGCGGTGTGCAGCACTGCGGGATCACGCTTTGCCTCCGCTTCAGAGTCGCCGCAGGACGTAGTGATAAAAACAAGCAGAAAAACAGCGGGGATGATTCGAAACAGGGCTGCCAGATTCGGCATGAAGACCTCATGTTGGAGAAATGCACATGCGCCACGGTGAAAAGTAACACCGTGGCGCATGAATGCAAATGCCTATCCGTTCTGCTTTTTGAGCAAATCCCGGATTTCCGTGAGCAGAACCTCTTCCGCCGGAGGAGCAGGCGGCGCCGCGGGAGCTTCCACTTCCTTTTTCTTCATGGAATTCATTCCCTTTACGACAAGGAAGATAGCGAAGGCGATGATGACGAAGTCAATCACTTTCTGAATGAAAATACCCCAGTTTAACGTCACTGCGGGTGCCTCACCCTCCGCCGCCTTGAGCATCAGACTCAATGCGGAAAAATCAACCCCGCCCATGAGCAAACCCAAAGGTGGCGTCAGGACGTCGTTGACAAAAGAAGAAACGATACCGCCGAACGCGGCACCGATCACGATACCGACAGCCATGTCAATGACATTGCCGCGCATCGCAAAATCCTTGAACTCCTTGATCATGCTCATCGAGTTGCTCCGATAATGGTGAAGACGTGATAGTTCGGACGATGGAAGAGGCTCCCTGAGTTCACACCAAGAGAACGTGTGCCCCGGGATAACCGTGTACAAAGCGATAGTCTCGTCGAAAAGATAGAAAAACTGCGGACGGGACACAATTATCAAATGTTCCGTTTCTACTCCTTTGGAGTGGGGATTTCGTACAGCACGGCGACGGCACCACCCGGATCGCGTATCACGCAGTATCGCCCTATCGAACCGCCGCCGCGTATTCCTCCGAGTATGCTGCCTCCCAGCGCTTCGCAACGCGCCACGCGCTCGTCCAGTTTGTCCACATTGATGTACACGAGCCACTGTGCAGGCAAACCCGCATTGGCGCCGCGCGCATGACAAATGCCTGCCGCACCCCGGCCCTCGACATCCTTCATCACATAATCTTCGTACTTTCCCATGCTGAGGCCCTCAAAAGTCCATCCGGCTACCTCCGCGTAAAAGTCGCGTATGCGCTCGGCATCGGGAACGGTCAGATCCGTCCAGGTAATGGATCCAGGGATCGGTGTATTGTCGGTGCTCATGGTGTTTTCTCTTTTTTGAAATGCATTCAGACAGGAACGCCCGGCACGGTCAATTGCCGGCCGTTGTCCTTTGCGGTGATGCCGAGCAGAAAAGGTGCCGACCGCTCCGCCCATTCCTCGGGCGAAGGGTAGGCTGCCGCGTTGTCCGGCCAACAGGTGCGGAGCATATCGGTGTTGATGACGCCGGGATTGAGCGATACCGCCGCGAAGCCCGGCGGCAATTCCTCCGCCAGCGCCTGTGTCAATCCCTCCACCGCCCATTTCGATGCGCAATACGGCGCCATGCCCGCGTCCGCGGAGCGTCCCCAGCCCGAGGAAACGTTGACGACAATCCCGCGCCCGAGTCGCAACATGCCCGGTAAAAATGCACGAATCGTATGAACCACCCCCATGACATTGATGCGCATGAGATCGTCGAAAGCTACGGGATCAATCTCCCACAACGGGGCGGGTTCGTTGATCACGGCGGCATTGTTGATGATGAGATCGGGAATACAACCCTCTGCCTCCAACGACTCCGCCCAGCGCTCGAGCGCGCCCGCGTCAGAGACGTCCACGAGCGCAGTGTCCTCGCCCCCGTTGCGCGCGCAACCATGTACGGTATGGCCGAGTGCGCGAAAGCGTCCAAGCAACGCAAGGCCCAACCCCCGGCTCGCCCCGGTCACAATAATGTGTCTTTGCATACTTCGATCCGCTGTGGAAGAGCAACTTAGAATGTTCGAGCATGATGTGCAAGAATCGGCTGCTTGATCCGCTGTCATGCGCCCGGCATGCTTGTTTCTGCGTTCTCTTGTGTATCCGAGCTGCCCGCAGTCCGCCTCATTGCGCGCATCATCGTATTCGATGACTCTCTGACCCGTTGCAAGAAAAATACGCTGTTCCCCTGGTCCGCCGGCGTGTGCCCGTTTCCGATTTGACCCAGACGCGCTTCGGTGTTACATTCGCGCTGTGAGCACTCAACAACAATTCACGCGGCAAGGACGCTGGCGCTGATCCTGAATTTCCTCGCATGCAAACACAAGCCACACTGCACCTCATCGTCAATCCCGCCGCTGGTAGGGGACGCGGCGGACGCGTGCATCGTGAGGTGCTGAAGAAAGCGCATGATCACGGATGGCATGTCAATGAGTACGTCACTGGCGGCCGCGGTCACGCCACCACCATCGCCGCCAAACTCCCGGATGACGAAGCACCACTGCTTGTGCTCGGGGGCGACGGAACGATGAACGAGGTGATCAACGGATTACGCCATCGCTCGCATCCCGTCGGACTCGTCCCCATTGGTACCGGAAACGACTTTGCGCGGCTGCTCCGCCTCCGCGACACGGACGATGCGCTGCATGCGTTGCGTGAAGGCAAACGTCGTGTGGTGGATACCGCGCTGGTGGACGTGGTGAACGAGGATGGAACGGTAGAGCGCCGGCGCTTTATCAACAGCATGGGTATTGGCTTCGATGCCGCCGTTGCTGTGGATGTGGCGAATGTGCGTCTGGGCAGCGGCATGCTTCCCTATCTTATTTCGGTGTTCCGCGTGCTCCGGACCTATGAAGCGGTGCCGTCAACCATCACCTTCAGTAATGTCGAAATCTCATCTACCTTGTTCCTGGCCTGCATCGGCAACGGCACCACCAGCGGTGGCGGTTTCCGACTGACACCCCACGCCCACGCGGACGATGGTCTCCTCGATCTCTGTCACGTCAGGTCTACTCCGATGCGCCGCATCCTCGCGGTACTACCGAAAGCGCTTTCTGGAACGCACGTGCATGCGCCGGAGGTGCGTATGGAACGCGCGGCACATTTCAATGTGGCACTCGATTTTCCCTTACCCGTTCATCTTGACGGCGAGATTCTCACCCGGCAGGCGCGCCGTCTCGTAGTGACCTGTCTCCCGGGCGTATTCGAGTTCTTCATCCCGCCCGATTCAGCCCTGATGTGAACGACATCCTAGCCCGACGTCGCGCCTCCGTCCACACCCTCACATTGTCGTACATCCCTGTCCACCCGCTGGCGAGCAGTGGCGGCTTTCTGCCTTGTACCGAGTGCGACCACCTATATATCTTAAAGTTCGTTCTTTTCACTGCTTAGGGAGCATTTTGTGAAACGACTTAAAGAACTCAGTACCCGCCGCGTGCGGGAGTACGACTATTCGAAGCTGTCGAAGCATCTCGTCGTGTTCAAGACCAGGAAGAATGCCGAGATCCTCGGAACGACGAAAGACGGCATCACCACGCTCAGCGACGCCGGACGCGCATTTCTCGATGTGCTCGGTCAGGCGTTGCAGAATTTCCCGTGCATTCGTCTTCATGAACTGAACATTCGTCCCTCCGAGGTGGAGCTGGCGTTGGAGATCACGGAAGTCCGGAATCCCCGGAAAGCGCCGCCGGAGGACAGTGACGAATGGCTATACTACCGGCGCATCATGACACTGCCGGAGTTCATGGGGTATCTGAAGATGAACAGCGCGCATCGCATCAACGCGTTGTTCGGCAGGAACGGCGGCGCAGTCTGGGCGCGGCGTTATGCATCATGCGTTCTGGAGGACGAGGACGTATTGACCCGCGTGTACGCGGAGTTGCGGGAGGAGTGGAGCCATGTGGTGGTGGATCCCGCGCAGCAGACGAAGAAGGGGAAGCAGGCCTCCACCTTGGCCGATGTTCTTGCATCGGAATTCGGCGGCACGGGTGCGCTGTCCGTAAATGGACGCAAAGGGCGTGCGGTATCGGATCAGCTCGCCGGGGCGATGCTTCTCGGCCGCGTACTGCTGCTGACGGGCGCGCGGAGAGATGAAGCGGTACGCACTGCATCCAAGAAGGGCGTCGCGCGTGGGGGAGGCGCCGGTGGCATGGCGGGCAGGCGAGGCTCGGTGGTCCGGTGCCTGGGTCCGGCACGGATTTTTCTTTCCGAGTAAGCGGAAGCCGAAGAGCACATTTTTTTATCGCAAGGAGACAGGGACAGCGCCCCGGGACGACAGACGTCAGGCGGAGAGGGGAAGCTCTGTGCATTTGTCTGGATTTGGGTCCGTCTGTTGAGGGATGATGGTCGGAAATGGAGGAGTGTGGTGGTTTGGGTGGTGGTTTTGAGGGCTGGGACCTGGTGTGGCGGGGGTGTTTCCGGGTCCTGGGGAGAAATTGGGCGATACATGAATCGCCCAATTTCGGATTCGGCCGTACCCGCGTGGCGATACATGAATCGCCCAATTTCGGATTCGGCCGTACCCGCGTGGCGATACATGAATCACCCAATTCTGGTTTTCAGGATGCGCTCGGATGGCAATACATGAATCGCCCGAATCGCCTCCGAGACGCTCTCGTATCGGGTATCATCGGTCGCACAAACCCACCAGCACGCATCTTCCCTCCTCCGTCAATCCTCAACCAGAGTTCTCGATCCCCGAGTACGACTTGGCTGCCTGTCAGACACCGGTATTCTCGAATGCGCGTTGTACGCCGTCATTCGACTGAGATCCAATTTTTTCGGCGATGACTCCTGTGAGAACTATTTGGATAAGATATGGATATCTCTATCCGCGTTCCGCAGTGTTCCGTGTGCTCGCTGTCGAAAGCGCACGATTTTCTGTATCTTCCTGTGTTCCGCTCTGTTCACGAATCGAATGAGGAAACATGGATCTCACTGCCATTCAATCCGCTCTTCGCGAGGCCGGTCTCGACGGCTGGCTGTTTTACGACTTTCATAACCGCGACGCCATTGCTGCGCGAATCCTTAAAATGGATACCAGCCGCTTCGCCTCGCGCCGCTGGTTCTACTTCATTCCCGCACAGGGCGAAGCACAGAAACTTGTGCACCGCATCGAACCCTGGCGCTGCGATCATCTGCCGGGCGAAAAGCATGTGTACCTGCCCTGGCCGCAACTCCGCCAACTCCTGAAGGATATGCTCGGCGATGCAAAGAAAGTGGCCATGCAGTACTCGCCGCTCAACAATATTCCCTACGTCTCCATCGTGGATGCCGGCACCGTAGACCTTATCCGCAGCTTCGGCGTCGAAGTGGTTTCCAGCGGCGACCTTGTGGGGCGTTTCGAAGCGCATCTCTCCATGGACGACTGGGATAGCCACAAAGAAGCCGGTGAGGTCATGCAGATGGTGAAGGACGAGACCTTCCGCGAGGTCGCCCGCCGTATCAAGGCCGGCCAGCGTCCGCGCGAGGTGGAGATCCAACATTTTATGCACGATCTGATGCGTACCAACGGCATGCACTGGGAAGACGGTCCCATCGTCGCTATCAATGAGCATGCCGCTGATCCGCATTTCGAGCCGACGGAGGAGAACAGTGTGGAAATGAAGGAAGGCGATCTTCTTCTGCTCGACCTCTGGGCCAAGAAAAACAAACCGGGAGCCATTTATTACGATATCACCTGGATGGGCTACATCGGTACCGATGTGCCACAGCGTATCACGGACATTTTCAACGTCGCGCGTGACGCCCGCAATGCAGGTCTGCAGATGGTACGGGAACGCTTCGCCTCCGGGACACAGCTCGCTGGTTGGGAAGTGGACGACGCGGTGCGTAAGGTGATCGTGGACGCCGGTTACGGCGAGTATTTCGTACATCGCACCGGTCACAACATCGGCCTCGAAGTACATGGAAACGGCGGCCACATTGATAACCTGGAAACCATGGACGAGCGCCTCATCCTGCCGGGCACCTGCTTCAGCATTGAACCCGGCATTTACATGGAGCATGAGAAGCTCGGCTTCCGCACAGAAATCGATGTCTTCGTTACAGACGAGGGCGCCGTCGAAGTAACTGGTGCGATACAGGAGCACGTCATCCCCATTCTCACTCTCTCGTAACATCTCACACGATTGTGCGGGGGACGGCGGCCGGCTGTCCCCCGTTTCCTTTCACACCCTTTGATGGATGCGCCTATGTACACCTACATGTTCGTGATTCTGGCCTATCTGATCGCTCTCACGGCCTACAATTTTTACCAGGCTCGCAAGGTCAAAACGCAGGACGACATGATGGTCGCGGGCCGTAGTCTCGGCGTGACCAAAATGGTCTTCACGCTTGTCTGTACCTGGATTGGTTCGGGGACTTTCATCGCCGGAGCAGAGTACGCGTTCCGCGCGGGCTGGAGCTCCATGTGGATGCCTGCCGGTGCCTGGGCGGGGATCGCCATCATCTACTTTCTCGCCGCGAAAATCCGCACCTTCGGGCAATACACTATCGGCGATATCCTCGAGGAACGGTACGGTAAGTTCGCGCGACTCTTCGGTGCCGTCGTGCTGGTCATCGCCTTCACTACTATCGTCTCCTATCAGTTCCGTGCCGGTGGGTACATTCTCAATGTTATCACCGACGGAGCAATCAGTGTGGAAATGGGACAAGCACTCGCCGCGGCCTTCGTGATTCTGTTTACCGCTATCGGCGGCATGATCGCTGTGGCACATACGGATTTGCCAAACGGCATAATCATCGTGCTGGCATGTATTATCGCGGTACCGTTTGTGGTGGTCACCGCCGGGGGATTTGGCGCGCCCGCAGAAGTGCTTCCCGCTTCGCACATGATGCTGATATCGCCGGAGTTCGGGCAGTATCCGTTCCTGAAGGGCTTCAGTTATTTCCTGGCCACGATGTTTCTGCTGCTTGGCGTGCAAAGCATGTATCAGAAGTTCTACAGTGCCAAGACCGCAGCGGACGCAAAAAAGGCGGTGGCGTTGTGGATTGTCGGAACGATTGTGGTCGAGACCGTGGTCATTGTGATCGCGATTTATGCCGCCAGTTATTTCTGGAACGATACTTCCATCGATCCCGCCGCTATCGTGCTGCACGCAGCACGGAACATGGTGCCCGCGCCCGTGGGCTTGTTACTGCTCGGAGCGGCTGTGGTCGTGGTACTCTCCACCGGCATGAATTATCTGTTGAGTCCGTCCACGAATCTCATGCGCGATATCTATCAGCGCTTCATCAATCCCGACGCGCCGCAGCAACGCATGGTGGCGTTGCAGAAAGTCCTTATCGTCGTTCTGGGCTTCGCTGCCTTTCTGATGATTTTCATACCGACGGTGCTGAAATCAGAAATCTCCGTGCTCAAATACGCGTACTTCGCGTACACCTTGTATGGGGTCGCCATCACACCGGCGCTGCTCGCCGCTCTCGCATGGAAGCGCGCCACAAAAATGGGCGGGCTTGCAAGTATCATTTCCGGTGCGTTCATGGCCATCGTATTCGACATAGTCATCCCGTACGGTTTTCCGCAGGTGATGGTGTCGGGGGATCCGTGGGGGATTCCGAGCATCTATCCCGCGCTTTTTGTTTCCATCAGCGCGCTGGTCATTGTCAGCTACATGACACCGAAACCGGACGCGAAACTTCTGGAGAAGCTGTTTCCACAGCAGACCTGACCGTGAAACTTTCTTCTTGATCATCAACCCACAGGGGTAGGCGATGCCGCGGCAAAGCGTACCCCTGTGTCTTTTTTATGAGGATGGACCGGTAGTGATAATCCGCCTCCTGCTGTGGGACGAGAGAAGCAACGACACGGGACTCAGGCCTCTATGTGTCCCGACTGGAATTCCCGGCATCTCTCGATTCACCAACACACCTGCACGTCCGCTTCTCGCATTTGTGCATTGCGCCTCTTATATTCCAATTGACCAATTTCTGGTGATGTATGTCTGCCCTTTCCCCTTTGACCCTCGCGATGCCTTTCGCGCTTCTCGTGGTGCTGCTTGCGCCTGCGATTGATGCACAGACGGATTTCACTGATGTGGAGCGCCGAAGCGGTTATGCGCTGCGCGGTGATACTGCAGTGTTTCTCTTTGATGAAATGGTCCATGGCGAGCGTCCCGGCATCGTCAGCGTCACAGGAAGTATGCGTGCTTGGTCGCAGGACATGAACGAGAGTCCCTGGCTGCTTCACTCCGTGACCGGATCCGGACTCTGGTTGCTGCGAATGCCCGGGCGAAGCGATGCGCTTCGTGACACGGAATTTAAGTTTCGCACGGATGAAGGGAAATGGATACCGCCACCACCTGCTGCGCTGAATGTGCGGTCCGGCAATCTTGTGTTCGATCCGCAAGAGCAACGCCCGGAATATCGAGCCGAAATCGTCGCGCCCCGGCATATTCGCTTCTTTCTTCTTCGCGGAGAGGCTGAACTTCAACTGGATCCGGCCGCCTACGAGATCGAAACCGCGCAGGGACGACGCATCGCCGTGCTGTCGCTGTTCTGGACCGGACGCAACACGCTTCAGATCTATCCCGCCGAGGATCTTGACATTCGCCGTGTCCATTTCCTCCGGGTGAATAGCAAAGGCCTCCGCCTGCTTTGTTCCTTCGACGGCTGGCTGCGCCATACCTACACACCGCTGGAACTGGGGGCACGCTATCATACCAATACTGATTCCACGGTATTCCGCATCATTGCTCCACGCGCAGACAGCGTCGTGCTCTACCTGTACAGCGAACGCACTGGTGCGCACACCGCCCGTCACCCGATGCGGCGCAACAGCGACGGGAGCTGGGAGCATGCACGTAATGGTGACCTGGAGGGCAGCTGGTACGATTTCACCGTGCACGGTCCGCCGGACCCGGGAAATGAGTTTTTCGAACAGATGCCGGTGCACATTAGTGATCCCTGGGCACGGGTGAGTGACGACAGCTTCGGGCGCTCCCGCGTTCGTCGTCCCGAGACTCCCCCACCTCCGGTGAAAGGCGGACGACCGAAAATGGAAGATGTCATCGCCTACGAAGTACATCTGGAAGATTTCACGCTGACGCTTCCCGGACTCGCGGGGGAAAAGCGCGGCAGCTTCGCGGGCTTCATCGAAAGCGGACTGTACAATAAACGCGGCGAAGCGGTCGGCTTCGACTATCTCGTGAATCTGGGTATCAATGTTGTCCACCTGCTGCCTGTGCAGGAATTCCTGCACTACCCCGACGACGAGTGGCGAAGCGCCTTTATGAACGACGCCTACATGCGCGAGCAAATGGTGGCCGAAAGTAATTACCAGTGGGGCTACCGCACCTCCCATGCCATGGCGCTCGAATCGCGCTACCGCACACGCGGCAGTGACTTCGGGTCCCAAAACCGCGATTTCCGAAATCTTGTCGCCGCATTCCATGAGAAAGGCATCGCCGTGATCGTGGACCTCGTCTTCAATCACACCGCCGAGCGCATGGATAGCCGGGAGATGTACTTTCACTTTCGCGTGCTGGACAGACATCTGTGGTATCGCACAGGTGATGATCTGAATTTCATCGGCGAATACGGTACGGAAACCAAGTCCGAGGATCGTCCCATGACCGCGCGCTGGATATACGACCAATGCGAACTCCTCGTGCGGGAATACGGTGTGGATGGTTTCCGCATTGACCTGGCAGGGCTCACAGACAAGCTGACCCTCCATGAATTACGTCGACGGCTGGGACCGGACATTATCATTTATGGCGAACCCTGGATAGCATCTTCCGATCCCGATTATGAGGCTAATCCCGATTGGAACTGGTACAAGGAAGATGCGCCTATCACCTTCTTCCAGGATGATACCCGAAACGCGCTCTGTGGTCCGCCGGACAATCCGCGCGATAAAAGAACCGATCGCGGCTACGCTGGTGGTAACGGGAACCGCGAAGCGGCCAAGCATGCCCTCGCCAATACCTTCGAACACGAAGACAGTCCCAACAAGGGTATCAATTACCTCGACATACACGACAACTGGGCACTTGCGGACCGCTTCGCCGAACGTGACTGGAATGGTCTGCTTGGTGTTGATGAAGGCCCGTACCGCATCGCCGCCGCGATGTTGTTCACCTCGCTCGGCCCGATAGTTCTGCATGGCGGCAGCGAATTCATGCGCAGCAAAGGCGCCACACCGCTGGTCAGTTACGTCAAGCACACAGCGACCGGACCAGTCTATATCCATGGTAAACGTGACACGTACAATTTGCGGAAACCGAATCTCTTTGACTGGGATGTACTGGGCACGAACCGCGCAGACGGGGCAGCGTGCAATTACGGACAGATGGCGGCATACTGGAAGGGACTCATCGCTTTGCGAAAAAGTTCGTGGGGGAAGGTCTTCCGCATTGATAAGGGAATTTCAAAGGATTATATTCGCTGGACAGAACCTGACAATCCCATGGTGCTCGGGTACGTTGTTGGAGGCAGCGTTGCGGTCGCTGTCAATACGGCCGATACGCCATGTATCGTAGATTCCTTTACACTGCCCGCGGGATCGTGGGAGCTTGTCGTGAACGACGAGCGGGCAGGAACTGAAACGATTTCGGGCTACCCGGAATCTTCACTCCATGGAGGATCGGTTACCCTCACCCTTCCTCCGCAATCCGTGCGTATCTGGGTACGGCGGTAGCACACACAAGGAGGCGCCATGAGTAAACGTATTGTAGTCGGCCTGGACGGTTCTCCCTACTCCAAAAGCGCGATCGAAATGGCAATCCGTCGTTCGCGTCTGTATGAAGGAACTATCATCGGCGTGGCCGTTATCGACAGACCGAGCATTGAAGGACTTGCGGCCGGTGCCCAGCCCGGGGCCTTTCAAATGTCCGAATCCGCTGTCTCGACGATGCTCAATGATGCAAAGCACCATGCCGAGGAGTTGATCGCACAATTCCGTATGACCTGTGATGTCGCGAATGTTCAACACGAAGACGTCATTTATACGGGAACGCCCTTTGAAGGTCTTCTTGACGAGGGCAAAACCGCCGATCTGATCATTACAGGTCTACGAACATTTTTCCACTATCCCACACATGAAGGTCCCGGAGACACCCTTGAGATGCTTCTCAAGGATCCTGTCTGTCCGGTGCTCGCCGTTCCGGAAAAGCTCGAACTCCCGCGCAATGTCGTCATCGCATACGATGGAACGCTCGGTGCTGCAAGGGCTTTGCAGTCCTACGCGCATGTGACTCCGGATATCCCGAATATCTATCCCGTCACGCTGCTGTGTGTGGCCATGGAATATGACAAACATAAATACGACCTTGAAAAGGCGGTCAAATTCCTGCAATCCCATGGCATCGAAGCGCGGATCATGCTGCGTACAGGTAAAGCAGCCACAGCCATACTTCAGGTGGCGAAGGAACTGCATCCGGCGCTGGTGATTCTGGGCAGACCCATCCGACGCGGCATTACCGAGTATCTTTTCGGCAGCACTTCGAAACAGATCATCAATGCAGGCAACGTGCCGGTATTCGTGTTTCATTGACGCCGGCAGCGACTCCGGCTCTCGAGCGGTGTCGATCAATATCACTGATGCACAGGAGGGGGATCCCGGTCGCTGCGGACCGTTTCAGTGTTTCCAGGAGCGCACAGAGGGGCACGTGACCGCGCTACTCCTGTGTGTTGGTATGCGCGTGTTCACGCGGCCGATCCTCTCTGATACCTCGTATGGCGGGACGGGACAATGCGAGGAAACGGATATCCCTGAAACCGTACACTGTGAGCGCAGCGGCGCATTCCCCCATCGTCGCTCCGGTGGTCACAAGGTCATCCACAAGAATGACCGGTCGCGACTGATACGAACCAGCCAGTGATTCATTCACCGCGAAGGCGTCGAGCATATTGCCCCGGCGCTGATCTCGGTGCAAGCGTGCCGCGGATTGAGAAATCGTGTACCTTCGTCGCACAAGCAGCGCAGGGAGATGCTCGAGTTCGCATTCCGCGGCAAGTCCTCGGCACAGCATCTCCGCCTGATTATAGCCGCGCTCGAGCCGTTTGACGGTATGCAGCGGAACGGGAATGAGCAACGGTTGTCCCTGCACCAGAGGCGTGTCGTGTAAACGCTCGCCCAGAAGGCGCCCCAGCCAGACACCAATACGGTGCATGCCCTGATACTTCAGCGCATGGATGCAGGCCTCGAGTGCGCCGCCCGTCTCATGTTCATAACCCACAAACATCATACTGGCATCCGAGGGAAAACTGAGTGACGACAAATGCAGGTGTGATTCGTCCAAGGTCATCGGTAACGGGAGTATCCCCGCGAGACAGCGCGGACAGAGAACATCCTGAAAATGGATGCTGTTGCCACACCCAAGACATCGTGGGGGGAACACCACATCCTGAATCGCTGTCAGACAAATCCGCAGTACCGCCGGCACGATGTGCTGTAACCGAGTCCATCCGCTACCGACATCATGATGGGACCTCGTCTCATCCCCACCCGGAAGTTCTCCGGGCACGCCCTGTGCTGTGTGCATTGCTTGCTCCCTGAAAATGTTGTGAAACGGGAAGGGTGATGTTCTCTCCCGCCTGACGAAACCCGAACCGTAATCCCTTGGCCCGGGCCGTATTTATCCCGCGTGTTCCTTGTGCTCCTCAGGAACGAATTTCAGCGCTTCCTCGTAGACGGCGTCAATAATTTCTTCTTCCTTCAATCGCCGCACTACTTCGCCCTTTCGATACAAAATTCCGACGCCTTTTCCGGCGGCGATGCCGATGTCGGCTTCACTGGCTTCACCCGGCCCATTCACGACACAACCGAGCAAGGCGATTTTTAATGGTTTTTTCAAACCCGCCAGACGTTCCTCGAGCTCGTTCGTGATTTTAAAAAGATCTACCTCCAGCCGTCCGCAGGTGGGACAGGCGATGATCTCCACATTTCTCGTGGCGAGTCCGAGCGAGCGGAGAATTTCTTTCCCGACCTCAACTTCCTTATATGGTTCGTCGGTGAGGGAAACGCGAATCGTGTCGCCTATGCCCTCCGCGAGCAGGGTCCCAATCCCAACTGCGGATTTGATCGTCCCAATTTTGGTCGTTCCGGCTTCGGTGACCCCGAGATGCAGTGGATAGTCGGTGCGTTCGGCAAGGTAGCGATAGGCCTCGATCATCAGCCGCGTATCGGTGGATTTGACGGAGATGATGACATCGCTGAATCCGAAATCTTCGCAAATCCCCGCATGGCGCATGGCGCTTTCAAACAGGGCCTCCGCGGTAGGATAGCCGTGCTTATCCAAAATGTCCTCTTCGAGCGATCCGCTGTTCACACCGATGCGGATCGGGACATTCCGTTCCTTCGCGAGCTTCAGCACCTCGTGAATTCTGTCGATGGAACCGATGTTACCGGGATTGATGCGTACTTTGGCAACGCCCGCCTTGAGTGACTCCAGAGCAAAAATATGATTGAAGTGTATATCGGCGACGACGGGGATGGGAGAGCCCTTGACGATGTCGGCCATAGCCGCTGCCGCTTGCTTGTCGTTCACCGTAATGCGTACGATATCGCAACCCGCCTCTGCGGCCATGCGGATCTGCTCCAGCGTGGCCGCGACATCGGCGGTCTTGGTTTTGGTCATCGTCTGAACGGAAATGGGAGCGTCGCCACCGACCGGGACGCCGCCTACCCACACTTTTCGGGTGCGGCGGCGGATGGTTTTTACCTGAGGGGGCTGCCAGACCGGAGCGTCGGGATTCTGTATTACTGGTATTTCAATCATGTTGTCTGTTGTCTCGTTATTGGAGCCATGAAATAACACAAGAATCCCGTCGGAGATTCCGTCGTCCGCTATTCCCCATTGCCGTCAGGATGAATCCTCTTACTCGCTTCAAGAAGAATGCGCTTCTCCCTCTCGGTGAGACTCGAATAGCCTGAAACGCTGATTTTGTCCAAAATCTCGTCTATGGTCTTTTGTGAAGCGAGAATCTCGCTTTCGTCCACGGGCTGCTTGTGGGTCGGGGTCATCTCGTAAAATTTCGCTTCACGCACGGAAGTGTTTCCGGACCAGCCACCCTGCGCGCCACCGGACCGACGCGTGTCGAACCGTCGCAGCATGCGGTCGATAACACCGCGCATTTCGAGCAACACCCACACCGCACCGATAACTGCGCCGCCAAGGTGCGCTATGTGCGCTATGCCCTGCCGCGTTCCGAACACACCGTTGAACAACTCGAGGACAACGAAAAAGGTGATCAGGTATTTGGCGCGGACGGGCACGAAGAAATACAGAAACACGTAGCGATTCGGAAACATCATGGCAAAGGCCACAAGTACCGCGTACACGCCACCGGAAGCGCCGACTGTCGGGCCGGTTCCGGTAAATATCGGAGCGATGAACAAATTGGCAAGTCCCGCCGCAACACCCGCGACCATGTAGAAAATCAGGAACTTCCGCGATCCCCACAGATTCTCTATCTCCATGCCGAACATCCACAGCATCAGCATGTTGAAAAAGATGTGCATGAGATCACCGTGCAGAAACATGTAGGTGATCAGCTGCCAGACGAAGAAATTTTCTCCGAGGGGATGCAGATAGAACAGACGGGCAAACCAATAGGATATTTCAACGCCTTGATAGGTAAGCCCACTCCCCATCACCAACCACTGCAGAATGAACACAGCGACATTGGCGATGAGCAATCCCTTGATGACTGGTGGGAAAAAGCTGAAGCCCCCGAACTGGGGTCTGTAATCTCCGCCGCCGTACGATCTTCGCAACATCAGTTTCTTCTCTTGTTTGTACGGAACACCAAACCGGTGCTCCACTAGAATATTACACCCGATCGTTGAGCGCCGCAACACCGGGAAGAATTTTACCCTCAAGCAGCTCGAGCGAGGCTCCACCACCGGTGGACACATGGCTCACCGCGTTTTCCAAGCCCGCTTGTGCTATTGCCGCGGCCGAGTCTCCGCCGCCAATGACGGTTACAGCACCCTTTCTCGTTGCCTCCACCATCGCATGGGCTATCTCCAAAGTGCCCCGTGCGAACGAAGGCATTTCAAATACGCCCATCGGACCGTTCCACACCACCGTGTTCGACGCGAGAATGTGCTCTGAGAAAAGTGAGACGCTTTCAGGGCCGATGTCAAGACCCATCATATCCGAAGGGATGTCCTGCACCGCAACAGTACGCGTTTCCGTGTCGTTGGCGAACTCGCGCCCGACAACCGTGTCCACAGGGAGAAGCAATTTCTTCCCTGTTCTTTCCGCCTCAGCCAGCAATTGCGCAGCCAGCTCAACTTTGTCTTCCTCGAGAAGACTGCTCCCGATCTCCAGGCCTTTCGCCTTGAGAAAAGTGAACATCATTCCGCCGCCTATGAGTAAGGTATCCACCTTCTGCAGCAAATTCTGTATGACATCTATCTTTCCTGAGATTTTTGCGCCCCCGAGAATAGCCGTGTACGGCCTCGCGGGATTCCCGACCGCCCGACCGAGATAATCGATTTCCTTTTGCATCAGCAATCCGGCGACGGAGGGTGAGAGGTAATGCGTCACACCTTCGGTGGATGCGTGGGCACGATGCGCACTGCCGAAGGCATCGTTCACATACGCATCACCCAACGAGGCGAGCGCGGCCGCGAAATCGGTATCGTTCGCTTCTTCCCCGGCATGGAAACGAAGGTTTTCCAGCAGCAATACATCCCCCGGCTGCAATGCCGCTGCCATGGCTTGTGCCTCGCTGCCGATGCAATCCGGCGCAAAACGTACGCTCCGACCCAACAGTGTACTCAGTCGTTCGGCAACCGGACGTAAGCTGTACTCGGTCTTGGGCTTTCCCTTCGGCCTCCCCAGATGACTCATGAGAATAACCATCGCACCGGCATCGATCATCATGCGTATGGTCGGAAGGCACGCCACGATGCGTGTATCATCCGTGATGCTCTGATGCTCGTCGAGAGGTACGTTGAAGTCCACACGCGTCAGGACCCGCTTTCCGTTGAGGTCAATGTCCTGTATGCTGAGCTTGTTCATCGAGGAATCTCCATCGCATGTTCTGTGAGAGTGGAATCGAAACAAAGCAAAAAACAAGTGGCGACCCGAAGGAGATCCCGCAGGCCGCCGGTTCCGTACTGGAGTCGATCAGCCCGCGATTTTTTTGACGAGATCAACGACACGGCAGGAATAGCCAAACTCGTTGTCGTACCAGCCGACGACTTTGACAAGATTGCCGCTGCTCATCGTGCTCTTGGCATCGAAAATCACCGAGTGGGGGTTGCCAATGATGTCGCTCGAGACAATCGGATCCTCCGTGTATTCCAGAATTCCCTTCATCGGTCCTTCGGCCGCTGCTTTCATGGCGGCATTGATCTCGTCCACCGATGCGTCGCGTTGTAGTACGGCGACGAAATCCGTGATGGAACCATCGGGCGTGGGGACGCGGAGGGCGAAACCGTCGAGCTTGCCTTTCAGCTCGGGAATGACCTTGCCGACAGTTCTCGCAGCTCCCGTGGTGGTCGGAATGATGTTCGTCGCTGCGGCACGTGCACGACGAAGATCCTTGTGCGGAAGATCGAGCAGGCGCTGATCGTTGGTATAGCTGTGTACAGTGGTCATCAGTCCGCGATCCACACCAAAGGCGTCGTGAAGCACCTTCACCATCGGCGCGAGACAGTTGGTAGTGCAGGATGCATTGGAAATGATTTTCTCATTGCCGGTCAGGATGCCATCATTGACGCCGAGGACGACCGTGGCATCGATTTCATCCTTTGCGGGTACCGTCAGCACGACGAATTTTGCTCCGTTCTTGAGATGTGTGCTTAGAACTTCGCGGGTAAGAAAAATACCTGTCGCTTCGATGACGACATCCACATCCGTCCATTCGAGATTGTTGGGATCGCGCTCGGCGGTGATGCGCAGACGGTCACCATTGATGATGAGGTCGTTGCCGTCTACCTCCACAGTCCCTTTGAAGCGTCCGTGGACCGAATCGTATTTGAGAAGGTGCGCCAGTGTCGCGGCGTCGGTCAAATCATTAATGGAGACAAAGTCAAAGCCGCCAATCTCCAACGCGCGGCGGAATACGAGTCTCCCGATGCGTCCAAAACCGTTGATGCCTACCTTGATAGCCATGGTGTTGCTTATTCCTTTATTGATCTGTGTGATGGACAGTACGAGTGCGCAATTCCAATGTGTAGACTCAACCGAAGAACGCTGACTATCGTTCCTCCACTCCCGTCGGCGTGCGCAGAAGAATTTTCTCTGCTTCCAGCGAAGCTGCGACCCGATCCGCAGCCTCCTGTTTGCCGACTTTGCGGTACGCCCGCTCGAGCAGCGACATCATCGTATCGCGCACCCCGACACGGGTCTGTACATCGCGGATCTGCAGCCAGGCACGTTGTTCCACCAGTCTTCCGATCCGGTGGATTACCTGCCCTGGTCTGGCGGAATCGGAGGCGGCTTTCCGGTTGACGTTTCGGAGAAATTTCAGGACATCTCTTCCGCCGCTTCCATTCTCTCCGAGAGAATGTTCGACTTTCGCGAGGGTGCGGTTTATCGTCACGGAGTCCGCCACCATCTCCTTGAGCCGGATGTTGTACCCTGGAAGAAGTCGAAGTCGCACGGCGTCCGGACGATGCGTGGGAAAGCCCCGCTGCTCCAGACTGTAAACAAGGCCAAGACAGAACTCCCGCGTCAGATTGGTCGTCACGAAATTGAGTCCCGCGGAGATAATCACATCACCTGTCGCCCCGGTCATGAGCGGAAACTTGTCGATGAGATTCTGCCGAAGAAATAACGCCTGATTGTGCGCGCGCTGAATGTCGCCGCCCGCGAGCGTCCTGCGAGTACGGAGAAACTGCAAGGTTTTCACCGGCTCCTTGTAGCCGAGAATTTCGAGTATACCCATCGCCTGGCTGAAACCCACTTCGATGAAGTACTTCACCGTGCCGCGCTTGGTGAGTTCACCGACCTTTTTCATCAGGTTTCCGTTTCCCGGCAGCTTCGCGTTTGCGATGATGTTGAACGACGTGGTATCCGGATATCCGAGATCACAGTAGGTGTCGCGCGGTATGGACATGATCTCGACCACGGCGGAATCCGGATTTACGGTGACCAGATGCAGCGCGTCTGCGCGGGCATCACGCACGGAAAGTCTGCTGTCGATGCCGATAATTAAAACGTTGATCAGTCGGCCGCGAACCGGTGGGAGCTTCGAAAGCGCGGACAGTTCCTTGTGCAGCGCGGAGTCTTCCGGAACGGGCAGCACCGGAAGGCGTGCGCGCCGTTCCAGACTCAGCCGCTCGGCATCGGATTTCAATGTGTCCTTTCCGTTTTCTTCTACCGCCTCCGAGCGCACCATTTCCACGGCTTCGCGCAGCTTCTCGTCGCCCACCCAGTGATACACATCGTCCGATGCGTTTTCATGACGGCGCAGCATGGATCGGGCTGCGTGCCCGGGACCCGGTATCGAAGGAATCAGGCCCGATACTATCCACCAGCTGACGAGCAGCGCCAGCATCCAAAAAACCACACGACCCGTCATGGAAAGAATTCTTCTGCCCAGGCCTTTCTTCTCTTCCAGTTCTGTACTGTTTTCCACTTCTCTGATAAACCTCGATATGATAGGCGTTTCAGCCTTTCACGTTGAAATATTTTGCTTCCGGATGATGAACGATGATGGCGCTGGTGCTTTGCTCGGGGACCAGTTGATACTCTTCGGTCAGAACGACACCGATGCGTTCCGGTTGCAAAAGAGTGAACAGCTGGCGATGGTCTTCAAGATTCGGGCAGGCAGGGTAGCCGAAGGAATACCGCGAACCCTGATACCCCTGCGAGAAGAGCTTCCGTATCTCCGGAGCGTCCTGACCGGCAATACCGAGTTCAATGCGTATTGATCGGTGCCAGTATTCCGCCAACGCTTCGGCGCATTCGACGGTCAACCCGTGCACGTACAAATACTCCTGGTACTTGTCGTCCCGGAACAGCGCTGCCGTGTACTCGCTCGCATACGCTCCCATCGTCACGAGGTGGAATGCGCAAACATCTGCGACTCCGCCGTCAACCGGACGGAAAAAGTCGGCTATACAAAGATAACGGTCTCCACTCTGACGGGGAAATGAAAATCGCTGCCATTCGACATACGTATCCAGGGCGTTGGACTGCCCGGGCCAGATGCCGTATAATTCTGCGTCGTTCAGATTCCGTGGACGAAACACCACGAGTTCGTCTCCGTCACTGGCGCAGGGGAAGTAACCGTACACGACGGCGGGACGCAGCACCGCCTCACGCTTGAGTCGCAATTTGAGCTCTTCAAATCGGGGTCTGATCACCTCCCGTAGCTCGCGTTCCTGCTCCTCGACGCTGCGACTCCCCCGACGAAATTGCCACTGACCGCGGAATAAGGCCGCTTCGTTGATGTACTCGTAGATTTTTTCCACGGCGATGTCCGTGACGACCTTCGTTCCGAAAAACGGTGCGGCAGGTATCGCCGCGTCCGGCGACACAGCGCTGCGCACCGTAAAAGTGGGATGACCTGTTTTGGTCGCCGCGATGACGGGTCGCTGACCCGCCCGGTGCTCCTGCACTTCGCGGAGGTGCATGGCCGACTCCATGGATGCACCGCCCGGCGCCTCGATGATGCTTCCCTCGGATTGCGTCTGTTCTTTCGCCTCTTCCTCCTCCGAAATGTCGACGGTGTCCAAAGCGCGCCCGTAGGTAAGGGATTCCATGAAACGAAGGCCGTCAAAAGCGTCGCGCGCATACTGGAGTTTCCCCTCGTAGAGCGGTCGCAAATCCTCCTCGACGAAGCGCCGAGTCAGCGCCGCTCCACCGAAAACAACCGGAAGATGAATGCCGCGATGCCGCATGAGCTCGAGATTCTCCTTCATAACCAGCGTGGATTTCACGAGCAACCCGCTCATGCCCAGCGCATGCGCATGATGCTCCTCCACCGCCGAGAGCATGGTCTCGATAGGGACTTTGATGCCAAGGTTTATGACGCGATAGCCGTTGTTGGTGAGAATGATATCAACGAGGTTTTTTCCGATGTCATGCACATCGCCTTTGACCGTGGCGAGTACGATGGTGCCCAGGGCCGTGTCTCCTGAACGCTCCATCAGTGGTTCGAGCCATGCAACGGCCGCTTTCATTGTCTCGGCCGATTGCAGCACAAACGGAAGCTGCATCTGCCCCGATCCGAACAATTCGCCGACGGTCTTCATGCCGTCCAGCAAGATGCCGTTGATGATGTCCAGCGCGTCGTGGGTCTTCAGCGCTTCTTCGAGGTCGGCCTCCAGGCCGATGCTGTCGCCGTCGACGATGCGGGCGGCAAGCCGCTCCTCCACGCGCATCGTTTCCCGCTCGGCCCGGACGGGCCGGGATTCGGTCGCAGCGGAGCTGTAATGCGCCATGAACGCGGTGAGCGGATCGTAGAGACAGGCACGGGAGGATTCGGAACTCATAAAAAATCTCATTAGATTTTGGTATCTGAAACTTTCAAGACTGCTCCGTATGTTGTAATTTATTGAGTCGCATTTCGACTTTCGCGAGTCTCATTCACTCGAAGCACCTCAAAAGATTTTTACGGACGTTAAAATTTTTTTTGAAAAGCCCTTGCTATTTCAAGGAAAACCCCGTACTTTTCTTACAATAAGGTAATCAAATCTTAATTTATTAATAGCCAACATCACAATCGGAGGTCCCTCCATGCTGTATTCCAAAACCGCACAGTACTCCATCCAGTCGATGCTGTTCATCGCGGCCAACTCTTCCGAGCAGAACATTCTCGTGCGCGACGTCGCCCGCGAATTGGGTCTGCCCTCGTCCTTCCTGAGCAAAATTCTCCAGACGCTCAGCCGTTACGGTTTTCTGAATTCGGTCAAAGGTCCGAAGGGCGGCTTCTCGCTGTCCGAGAAAGGCGCGAACTCGACGATTGCCGAGCTCGTTGCCGTTGTGGACGGACCGATGAATTTCGACATGTGTCTCGCGGGCTTCACGCCGTGCAGCGAAGAGAATGCCTGCCCATTCCATCATGAGTGGAAGCGCATTCGTGAAGAGATTCGTGAGCTGGTCAACAGCCGCGACATTCATGAGCTGGCTGTTGAAATGCCCGTGCGCTACCGCGTGCTGCTGACCGGCAAGGCCACCCCTGTCAAGAAGATGAAAAAGGAAGCCCCGAAAGCCGAGACCAAGCCCGCCAAAGCCGCGAAAGCTCCCGCGAAAGCTGCCAAGCCCGTGAAGGCCGCCGCGAAACCGGCACCCAAAGCTGCCGCGAAACCCGCACCCAAGGCCGCACCGAAAGCCGCGGCGAAGGCTGCGCCGAAAGCCAAAGCGGCGAAGAAAAAATAATACGTCGTTTGACGTATATCTCTGTACCGGGAGGGCCATGTGGCTTCTCCCGGTTTTTTTACTCCTGCGCCACACACTGTGGCGGCGAAGCACTATTGCTGTCCTGCTGTATGCGCTGGAGACGCTGTATTCGCTTGATTCTGCCAAACTGTCTATCTAACTTTCAATCTTGAGAAAAAATATACTTCATAAATCTGACAATTTGACATATACCACGCGATGAACAGAAAAATCTACATAGAAACGTACGGCTGCCAGATGAATGTGGCGGACACGGAAATCGTGAACGGCATTCTCAAGGAGCAAGGCTACGAGCTTTCAGCCGAGGTCGACAGCGCTGACGCGATTTTCATGAACACCTGCGCCATTCGCGACAATGCCGAACAGCGCATTTATGGACGGCTCTCCAATTTCGAGCACCTGAAAAAACGGAATCCCCATCTCGTGGTCGGAATACTCGGCTGTATGGCCGAGCGTCTGCGCAAGAATCTGCTCGAATCCAACAGCATGCTCGATATCGTCTGCGGTCCGGATGAGTACCGCAAGCTGCCGGAATTGATTGATCAGGCCTTCGAAGGGGAGAAGGGTATCCGCACGCAACTTTCACGTGTCGAAACCTACGACGACATCGTCCCGTTGCGCACCGAGGGCATCAGCGCCTGGGTGAGTGTCATGCGCGGCTGTGACAAATTCTGCACGTTCTGCGTCGTGCCCTTCACCCGCGGCCGCGAACGCAGCCGCTCTCTCCAGGGTGTCGTACGGGAGGTGGAAGAGCTGGTGGGCCACGGTTTTCGCGAGGTGACGCTCCTTGGTCAGAACGTCAATTCCTACAGCGATGAGCAGGGGGACTTTGCGGATCTTCTCGTTGCCGTCGCCGCCGTGCATCCCGCACTGCGTGTGCGCTTCACCACCTCGCATCCGCAGGATATGTCCGACAAGCTTATTCAGGCCATTGCAGACCACCAGAACATCTGCAATTATATCCATCTGCCGTTCCAGAGCGGCTCGGACAGAATTCTCGAACTGATGAACCGTACGTATTCACGGGCACATTACCTCGATCTCGTCAAACGCATCAAGCAGGCCATACCGAATGTCGCGCTTTCCACAGACGTCATCGCCGGCTTCCCCACCGAAACGGAACAGGATCATCACGATACGCTTTCTCTCATGGAGGAAGTACGCTTTGACGGCGCATACATGTTCAAGTACTCCCCGCGAGAGAACACCAAAGCCTGGAAAATGGGTGACGACATTCCGGACGATGTGAAAGGGCGCAGACTGGAAGAAATCATCGAGCTGCAGCGCCGAATATCTCTCGAGGTAAACCGCAGCAGTGTCGGACGGACGGAAAGCATATTGCTTGAGGGGCCGAGTAAACGATCGGAAGAGGAGTGGATCGGTCGCACCGACACGAACAAATCGGTTATCGTCGCTCGGGGCGATTTCTCAATCGGTGACTATGTGACAGTGCGCATCACCAGCGCCACTTCGGCGACACTCTTCGGGACGGTACTGCCGCATGCCGCCTCCGAGGCTGCCTGACACCCGGAAATACCTATGCGTGCGTCCATCATTTTTCTGGCCCTCCTCGCTCTGCTGCCATCCGTTCTCGCGGCACAGTCGGCAAACGATGTACACGCCCTCGTCGCGCGCGTACGTATCGGTGATGGACCCGAAGTGGAAAAACTGCTCCCGCAGCTCGAGAAGGCACGGCCCCGCGATCCGGGCGTTCTCTTCCTCAAGGCGCTGCTCGAGAGCAGCGCGGAAAAGGCGGTGGAGCTGTATCAGCGCATAGCCGACGAGCACGCGGACAGCGAATGGGCTGATGACGCGCTGTACCGGCTCTATCAGTACAGCTACGCGGTCGGTGCCTACCGCACGGCACGGGCACATCTCGACCGTCTCACCGCCCGCTACCCGAGATCCCCCTTCGCGGGCAGGGAAAAGAACGAAGCCGCAGCAGGAACGACTGTTCCCGTTTCCGCGAAATCCGGCACATCGGTGTCGGCAGAATCTCCAACTGCGGAGGGGTACTCCGTTCAGGTGGGAGCATACTCGAAAGCTGCCGACGCGGAAAAGCAGGTGGCGGAACTGAAGAGCAAAGGATATACCGCCGTCGTGAGGATGAAGGAAGTGAGCGGCAAACAGGTCCACGCCGTCTGGCTGGGCAGGTTCACCTCCTTCGAACAGGCTAAGGCCTTCGCGGCACGACTCAAACAGCAGCAGAATATTGATGCTCTCGTGGTGAAACGCTGAACGGAAAACGTATGACCATCACGTTCATCGGTACCGCATCCGGCGTCCCGGTCCCGCATCGGAGGCATTCGTGCGTCCTCGTCGAGCATGGGGAAGTCGCAGAACTCATCGATGCAGGCGAAGGGTGTGCCGCGGGCCTTGTATCGCTTGACCGGGACACTCAGCGTATACGCAGCGTCTGGGTTTCGCACACCCACGCAGACCATGTCAGCGGTCTCCCGCTGCTGCTGCAGCACATGCACCTCCGCGGACGCACTGAACACCTGGACATTCTGGTGCCACCTGGCCGGGAGCCCTGGTTCCTGAACTGGCTGCAGGGCATGTACATCTTCCAGGAAAAATGGTCGTTCCCGTTTTGCATCAAAGCGCTGGAACACATCACAACCGCAGGTGGATTGCGCATCCAGCCCGTACCGAACACGCATTTGGACAAGTCACGGGAGCTTGCCGCGCGGCATGGAGTTCCGGCGCAAGCCTGGTCTTTCGTGCTCATGTGCGACGAAACCTCCGTGCTCCTGTCGTCGGACATTGCGGGTATCGCGGATGTGGAGGAGTACGCACGCAACGTACAGCTGGCCATTCTGGATGTCGCGCATGTTCCGATGGACGATGTATTCCGTTTGGCGGAGCGCTGTACCGACCTCGAGATTTTCTGTACTCACATCCCGCCGGAGCTGGAAACGAAGCTCGTGTCGCTGTGCAAACGCAGCGTCCAGGACCACGGAGGGCGAATTCACTTTGCGGAGGACGGGATGCGCGTCGCTCCGGGACGCGGCTGAACGAAAAAGAAAGCACTATGGAAGCATCGCAGGTACAGGATAGAAAGGACTTTCAACGCAGACATGGTATTGTCGGCAACTCGCTCGAGCTCAGAGAAGTCGTTGAAACCATCATGCAAGTGGCACCGACGGACATCACCGTGTTGATCACCGGCGAGAGCGGAACCGGCAAGGAAGTCATGGCGAAAGCGATCCACGCGGCCAGCGCTCGCCGTAACCGTCGCTTCGTCGCCGTGAATTGCGGCGCCATTCCCGAGGGTATTCTGGAAAGCGAGCTGTTCGGTCACGAAAAAGGTGCCTTTACCGGTGCGGTGGAAACCCGCAAAGGCTATTTCGAAATGGCGGACGGTGGTACGATTTTCCTCGATGAGATCGGCGACACCCCGATTTCAACACAGGTGAAACTGCTGCGTGTCCTCGAGAGCGGTGAGTACATGCGTGTGGGAAGCGCCGAACCCCGCTTCGTGAACGTGCGCGTCATTACCGCCACAAATAAAAATCTTGAAGACGAAGTGCGGAGCAAGCGCTTCCGGCAGGATCTCTATTTTCGCCTCCGCTCGGTCAACATCCGCATTCCACCGCTGCGCAGCCGCCGGTCCGACATACAATTACTCGTACGTCACTTCCTGCGCAATGAATCCTCCGATCCCCGGGAATCCATACTGCTGACGGACGACGGAATGGATGCGCTTGTCCGGCACAATTGGCCCGGGAACGTACGAGAGCTGAAAAATATTGTAGAGAGCATTTCAGTGCTGGAACGAGGCAATGTCGTGGACGAACGCGTCGTCTCGAAATATCTCCACACCGAAGAAGAGCACGATCACCGGGCGTTGCCTGTCCATCTCGGGAAATCCCCGGATCAGGCGGAGCGTGAAGTGATATTCCGTCTGCTTGTGGAGATGCGCGGGGAAATGCTGCAGCTCCGGGCACTGATAGAATCCCTGCGTGAAAAACCTCTGCCGCAATTGCCTCCCTCCGACGAGTCGCGGGAAAGCACAAACATCGATCTGGACTCCATGACGATGCGACGCATGGAAGAGCTGCTGATAAACCACACGCTGAAGCGTCTCAACGGCAACCGGCGCCTCGCCGCCGAAGCCCTGGACATCAGCCAGCGCACGTTGTACCGAAAAATCAAGGACTACGGATTGTGATCAGAACCTTGTGTTGCTATTCGAATATCTCGTATTTTTACATTGTCTTGACCTGTGCGGCCTTGTGCTCCGGTTGCGCCTATTCGTTTACCGGAGCCTCCGTGCCCGAGCACTGGAAAAGCATTGCCATACCGCTGTTCGACGATGACAGCAACTACGGTCAGCCCTCGCTGCGTGAGAATCTGACGAACATGATGATCGAGAAAATGCAGCAGGACAATACCTTGCGGTTGGCGGACCAATCGTCGGCCAGCGTCGAACTCCGGGGCGTGATCACCTCCGTACTCCCCGACCAGCCGATATCGGTTGCTCAGGGCACTCAGGCCTCGCGTCTTCAAATTCGATTGACGGTCCGGGCAACACTGATTGACAACGCGAACAACAAGGAAGTTTGGTCGAAAAATCTCAGCGCGAGCGGAGATTACCCCGCATCCTCCGGTTTGTCCGGTCGTGAAGCCGGTTTGAGGCAGGCCATGGAAAACTTGACGGACGACTTGTTGCTGGAGACAGTTTCCGCGTGGTAACTTTGTAGATATTCTTTCCACTCCCGAGGAACAACCTTTTACTATGGAAAATTTTATACTGGGTGCATACGTGTTCTCGCTGAGCATCCTGTTCTTGTTTGGATCGCACGGATTCGTGATGATCTATTACTACTTTAAAAACAAGGACAAGCGTCCAGTCGGGAGGGAGCTATCAGACGATAAACCCATCGTCACGGTACAACTCCCCGTGTACAACGAGCTCTACGTTGTCGAGCGGCTCATCGATTCTGTCTGTGAAATGGATTATCCCAAAGACAGACTCGAGATTCAGGTCCTTGACGATTCCACGGATGAAACGGTCGAAGTAATCGCGGCCGCCGTCGCACGAAAGAGTGCGCTGGGTTTTGACATCAAGCATGTGCGCCGGGATAACCGCGTCGGCTTCAAAGCCGGTGCGCTTCGATACGGCATGGGTATCGCGCGAGGCGAATTCATTGCGATCTTTGATGCTGATTTCGTCCCCAAGCCGAGTTTCCTGAACGATACATTGCAGCATTTCACGAATGATCGAATCGGCATGGTGCAGACGCGTTGGGAGCATCTCAACAACGAGTTTTCCCTGCTGACACGCGCCCAGGGCATAGCGCTCGACGGTCATTTCGTGATAGAACAGCAGGTACGGAACAAATCCGGATTTTTCATCAATTTCAACGGCACTGCCGGTGTATGGCGCCGAAGCTGTATCGAGGACGCCGGAAATTGGGAAGACGACACGCTCACCGAGGATTTGGATCTGAGTTACCGAGCGCAGCTCAAGGGGTGGAAATTTGTGTTTCTCAATGACGTCACCTCTCCCGCCGAACTCCCCTCCGAGATAAATGCACTGAAGTCGCAGCAATTCCGGTGGACCAAAGGCGCCATCGAAACCTCGAAAAAAATTCTTCCGCGTGTCTGGAAGGCAAAACTGCCGCTTCGCGTGAAGCTGCAGTCCACCGTGCATCTGACGAATAATCTCGTGTTCCCTTTCATCCTGCTCACAGGCATTCTCAATGTACCGCTGATATTTATCAAGCAGACCGGACATCACGACACATTTTTCGCGTTCATGTCCGTCTTCGTCCTGGCCTTTATCAGTTCCTTCCTCTTCTATCTTTACTCACAGAAGGATGTGTACACGGACTGGAAGAAGAGAATTTTTCTGTTCCCGCTGTTCATGTCCGGCAGCATGGGATTTTCCGTGAACAATTCCCGCGCTGTCATTGAAGGGCTGTTCAATAAAAAGAGTGCTTTTATCCGTACACCGAAATTCAGAATCGAGACGGAAAAAGACAGCTGGCAGAATAAAAAATACCGTGCGTCCAAACGTATCAGTTTTGGGGTCATTCTTGAGCTGGTGCTCGCGTTGTACTGCCTCATCGGTGTGGGCGCATCCCTGTATTTTCTGGAAATCGCGGCATTGCCGTTTCAGCTTCTGTTCTGTCTCGGTTTCGGCTTGGTCGGTTGGCTGTCCATACGGCACGCCCTCGCCCCGCAACAATCATAGGAACAGCACGTTCCCGCTTCCCGCAACGTTTTGCGGCTGACATGGACAGTTCGCCACGGAGGTACATCGTCCGTGGCGTTCCATTTGCATTGAGCGCAGTTCTCGTATGACACAGGACAAGAATCGACAGAACGATCAGACGCTCCGACTGCTCGAGCGGCATGTTGCCGAGCATCCGGGCTCTCCTGCGTATCTTCGTCTCGCAGCATTGCTCTTGGAGATGCAGCGTCCCGAGGAAGCGCTGAAGCGTTGCCTTCTCGGCATCAAACGAACGCCCGATCATCCGACCGCTCTTCTGTTGATGGCACGCGCACAAGTGATGCTGCGTCACTATAACGATGCACGCGAATCTCTGCGCGTACTGCTCAGCGCCGTTCCCGGTGGTATCGCCGCCCGGCAGTTGCTCGAGAAAATCCCGGAACTCGAACTGGCGTATCCCCCTGCCGTGGCGTCAGCCATCGATGCCTTTTCGCTGCCCCGTCGTGAGGTTCAGGCAGAGACTCGCTGGAGCCGTCAGGAGAACATTTTACCGACGCTGCCGCGCGTCGGACCCGCAAGCCAGACGCCCGCGCCGGACGAAGGACCAACCGTCGCCGTTCCAGTGCTGGACCTGTCGGCACTGGCTGCGCGGCTGGAACATGCGCGCATTCCGGCGCTCGCGAATGACCTCGAGGAGGACATTGCAGCCGATGAAGATGACATCGAGACCGTCAATCTGCAGCTGCGACCGCAAACGGAAACTCTTGCCCGCATCTATTCTTCGCAAGGCCGCTATCGGGAAGCCATAGACGCCTTTCGCTCTCTGTCCGGTCTGCATCCCGACAGGGCAGCGGAATTCGAACAACACATCCGCGAACTCGAACGCAAGCTTGCCGAATCCTGATTGACGACGGCGCCGGATCGTTCGACCTTGAGCGTTTCCCCCGCCGCGCGTATCCTCCATCGTTTTCTCAACCATCTATTCCCGGTGCGCCATGATCGATCGTAAACACACTCTTCTGCTCGTCGTTGACATTCAGGGAAAACTCGCGGAGATCGCACACGAGTCCGCACACCTCCTGCGCAACGCCCGCATCTTGATTGAGGGGGCAAAGATCCTCGGAATTCCCATCGTATACACGGAGCAATATCCGAAGGGATTGGGACCGACAGAATCCAACCTGGCGGAACTGCTCGCAGATGCAATACGAATCGAAAAAGACAGCTTCAGCTGCTGCGGCGCGTTTGAATTTGAGGTGAAACTGACAGAGCTCCACAAAACCGACATCCTGCTCTGTGGTATCGAGGCCCATGTTTGCGTCTACCAAACGGCGCGCGATCTGATCGGCCTGGGTTATAACGTACATGTCGTATCCGACGCCGTGTCGAGCCGTACCCCCGCCAATCGCGAGCTGGGCATCCACGCGATGGAGCAGCTCGGAGCGAAGCGTACCGGCACCGAAATGGCGCTGTTTGAACTGTTACAGGTTTCGGGTACAGACGAGTTCAAGGCGATCTCCAGGTTGGTGAAATAATCCACCGATCCTGTATCGACGATGGGTGCGGCACAGGCAACGCACCCACACGGGCATACCGTGGCGCTCCCCGCAGAGAGCTACGCGCCTTTGTGAATAATCCGGAGTCTCGTCCTTTGTCGGATGTCATACCGAAGAGAAACCATCGCAGCGAGCAGCGGCAGAATTGCGGCAGCAAATCTCCAAAAAAACGGCCCCGAAATCGGGGCCGTTTTCCAAATCGGTGGCTGCTTAACGCGCGTTCTTGAACCACTCGTAATACGTCGTTTCCAGTTCATGCGCACTGGGCATGGGGAAGAACAGCATGTCGCCGCTCTGATCGAAGAACCAGAATCCGTGCCGCAGCACCCGGTAAGAAATATTGTGCAGAACGGACGAGAGACTGATGGTCTTGACTTTTTTCTCGGGCAGCTGATGCATCTCCAGCAGACAGTCGAGAAGGTGATAGGGATTGCTGTCGGGAATCGGCGATACGATGATCTCCCGATTTCTGCTCTCGGCGAGAAATTCCTCGATATTCAAATCGATCTGCGTGAAACAGAAACGCGAGGCACCCTTCGCCGAATCGGATGTGATATATTTTCCGAATTCGCGCTGATCCAGTCGCGAGGCGATGAGATTGGAAACCGGCGCGATTTCCTGGAATATGCGGATCAGACCGGGGACGTTCTCGGCAGTGTAGGGAGCGGGAGACAACTCGAGCGCTTTCCCGCTGACAGTAACGAGATAGAGTTTCTGTATCGCGGAGAAGGGAATGTGTTCCAAAACGCGGTACGATGAGATGAATTTGGTGCGTTTGGGACTCCCATCCTCGTGCGGAACCGTCTTTTCCAGATACTCCTCGATCTTGAAATAAGGATCACGGAAGTTGATGTCGATTTCCGCAAAAACGACCTTACCCTGAAAATGCCGCGCGCTGCCGATGGTATAGTGTTGTGCGAAAGCCGCAGGTTCGAGTTGCGATGAAACCAGTGCGTTGATCGGGAACACGATCATGTAGAGGTGTTTCGGATAATCTGCCATTCTCGTTCTTTTGAATATGTGGAAATGCCGGAGCTGGTAATGTATCAAATATGGCGCTGACCCGCAACCGGTCCGCACGATGTCGTATGAGATGCTTCAGCAATTGGGAGTTCGGTCGGATAGGAGTATATTTTAGTTTGTCCAAAACGGAACAAAGCGCAATGCGATTTGACGATATTGTTTCTCACCTCCAGAATGTACCCCACATCCCGCCTGATAGAGGCCGGTTGCTCTACGACTTCATCATGGAGACCAAGCCCGCACGTATTCTCGAGCTGGGCTTCGCACATGGCACCTCCGCCTGCTACATGGCCGCCGCACTCGATGAACTCGGGGCCGGGGAGATTCTGACGATTGACAATCAGGAAGCGAAGAAGCGGTCTCCGGATATTCATGACCTCATGACGCGCACCGGTCTTGCCTCCCGCATCCGACCCGTGTTTGCCCAGCGCTCGTACACTTGGGAATTATTGCACCTGCTCGAAGCGCACACCAACGAGGGACGGACGGAACCACAATTCGATTTCGTGTTCATCGACGGCGGACACACCTGGGATTCCGATGGCTTTTCGTTTTTACTTGCCGACCGTCTGCTTCGTCCGGGCGGCTGGGTGTTGTTTGACGACATGACGTGGACTCCCGCCATGTGCGCGGGCGAACCCTGGGTGGAAGCGATGCCCGAGGAGGAGCGCAATGTCGCACAAGTGGAGAAGGTGTATCAGCTGCTCGTCATCCCCAATCCCGCGTATCAGGATTTCTCATATGACGGCGTGTGGGGCTGGGCAAGAAAAAAATCCGGTCTTGCCGAAGATCAGAACCGCGCGGAACTGCTTCGTACACTGTACGCAAGATCCAGCGCGGCGCGGCGTTCCTATCTCATCAGACGCTATGTAAAGAAACTGTTCCGACTCTCCTGACCGACACCCGGACTCAACCGCGACGTCCCGCGGCAATCATCCGGCTCACTGCGGGATGTCCCTTGCATCCTTCGGGCGAAACAGGAGGTAGTGCTCGGTTGACGCGTCCGGCCGCAGACCCGGAGGTTGTACGCCGACCGGCACAAGAACCAGACCGCGTCGCTGCCACGCCTCCATGCTGTCCGGCACATTCATGCTCCCGTAGGCATCATCGTGATAGGAGGTGATAGCGGCATCGGGATAATAGGGACGGAGCTGCGGATACACGCTTCTTGGCAGTGTCATCGCTGAAGGCTTTTCCGCGGCAACCAGCTTGTGCAGGCTTATCAGCTCGGAATAGTCGGGTTTGGGGACGAGAAACAGTGCGCTGACAAAGAGCACCGTCGCTGCGACACCGATCGGCACGGGTCGCTGCAGACCCCAATTCCCGAAAATCTGCGAGACGACGAAAGGAAGGAAAAACAACATGATGCCGCTGACCGGAAACAGATACCAGCGGTACACCAGTGTCGGATTCATCTGAAGGTACAGCAGGGCAAGACTGAAACCTGTCGCGATACACACGCTCCCGTGCCGTAGCATCGTCCGCGCACGCAGCAGAACGATGATGAGCAATGTAGGGATGAGGAGCAACTCGAACGGATTGGCGTTCCATTTATCGAAGAGCAACTCCCACCAATTATCGAACGCCACCGTCTCGGACGGCAACCGAAACACGGCTATGTAGATCACGAACACCCAGTTCTTCAGAAGATTCAGTGTGAGCAGCGAAGCCGGCCACAGCAGCAGCAGAAATCCCGCAACCCAGACCACCGACCGCCCGACACGACGAAGAAAGGCAAAGCGCGATGTGCTTTTCCAGAACCGCCAGAATAAAAACAGCACCGTAAAAAACACCACGAACATGCCGTACGCTACGGTCACCAGCGTCGCAGCAAAGAACAGCTGCGTGAGTCGGAGCATGGATGCTTCTCCGCCGCGTTCATACAAATACAGGCAGAACAGAAAAAGCGTCAGCATCAGGCCGAAGGGAAGGTGCATGTTGAAACCCACCACCGCCATGGCATAGGCGGACGATGCCGGCAGCAGAAGCAGCAGCGGCGTTCGAGCGCTATCGTGTCTCCATCCTATTACGCCGATCACCGCTATCCAGAGCAACACCCAGAAGAGATTCGACAGTCGCAGTTGCCAGTGCAGCGGCATGCCGCCGGTAACGTGCGAAAGGGCAATCGCCGGATAGAAGGCGAGCGGCGGATGATAATGCCGCAGAAACATGGTGCTCCCCGACCCGCGGATATAATCGGACAGTCGCGCACGGGCTTCCGCGTCACCCAAAGCGTCCATACCCATGCGCACAAATTCGGTGAGCGGCAGATCATCATGGTCTGTCCAATTCACCCAAAAGCCCCGCTGTACCGCCAGATAGTAATCCCCTTCGTCATAGGTCAGGGGATACTCGGCCTGGTGCAGGAAAAATCCCGCCACACCGGCGGCTACGGAGAGCAGAATGATGAGCAGGAAGGAGCGCTGTGTCATGGACGACTCTTGACTGTGTGTTCATGATAAATATGCAAGAAATCGGATTAACGGTAAACGTACCTCCGGAACAGCTGCGCATGAGCGGCTGATAGCAACATTCAGCTGTCGGCTTCGTATTATGGAGTTGCATTTTCACAGTCCTGGGCCCAGGCGGAATGAATCCTGACGGTACACAACAGAGTTTGCGGGACACGCTTCGCAGCGACTTCCGCACTATGGATTTGAAGGAGGGCATTCAGCGCGATTATCGGGAGATGATGGCGCTCTTTTTAACAGAGGAACAGAAACAGGCTCTGCAGCGCATGGGGATGCTGCGGAAATTGCTGTTCATCCCGCTGTGGATTTTCCGTGCGATGCTCCTGCGTCTGACGCCGGTGCGGCGCTTCCTTCTGCTTGTCGGTGTCCTGCTGCTGATCTTTACGCAAGACGGTCAATCCTCGGGCATGAGCGGTGGACAAGTTCTCGGCGCATTTCTCTTTGTCTTCATTCTGATACTCGAGCTCAAGGACAAGCTCCTGGCACGCGACGAGCTCGAGGCCGGTCGCGCGGTGCAAATGGCGTTGATGCCGGAAGAGCATCCACGCTTCCGGGGCTGGGATATTTTCCTGTTTTCTCGTCCCGCCAACGATGTGGGCGGTGATCTCGTGGATTACATCTATGTGCATGAGAACCGTCTGGGACTCTCACTTGGCGATGTGGCCGGCAAGGGACTCGGCGCCGCCCTGTTCATGGCGAAGCTGCAGGCAACAATCCGGGCACTCGCACCGGGGCGTGAATCTGTTGCCGCTCTGGGAACCCAGCTCAGTGAGATCTTTGATCGCGATGGATTGCCGAACCGTTTCGCTTCACTCGTGTACCTGGAGGCCGTCAAAGACAGCGGCGACATCGAACTGCTCAATGCCGGTCATATGCCGCCCATGCTCTTTCGCGGTGGAGAACTCGAAATACTCCGCAGGGGAGGCCCTGCTCTGGGCTTGCTGTGTCACCGGGATTATGAAGCGCTGAAGCTCTCGCTTGAAGCAGGAGATACTCTGGTCGTCTATTCCGATGGCGTAACCGAAGCACGCAATCCGGAGGGGGAATTCTACGGGGACGAACGCTTGCAAAAGCTTCTCTCCCGCTACCGTGAACTGAGCGTCTGCGATCTCGGAAAATTGCTCGTCGAACGCGTGGATCATTTCTGCGCCGACGCTCCACGCCACGACGACCTTTCCCTGCTGCTCATCCGTCGGACGCCGGCAGACATCGTCGCCGGGTAAATCCTTCCATCGTTGCCATCGCTGCATCGAGCGTTCTCCGGGATGTGCGACCGGACAGGAAAGTCCGTTTCACCTTTTGCCTGTGTCACATATATTGTAGGGATGTTTCCGCTCCCGCGGAAGCGACTCATCCCCGACACAGCCCACCTGATGCCATGGCAATGTTCAGACAGTACCTCGCTCTCACGAGTTTCGCGCTCGCTCTTTTCTCCACCACCGCATTTTCGCAGTACACCGAAAATCAGATTCAGGAGTTGCGCCTCCGATCCGAGATTTTGGATCTGCAGTGGCAACGCGACCGTTCCGAGGCGGAAATCCGCGCTGTGCTTAGCGGAATGCCGCTTCGCATCGTGCGGGAAGATGGTCGCATCATGGAGCTTCAACGCTTTGTCAACAACCGTCCGGAGTACTTCATCACCGACAATGCCGTCTCGGCCGCAACCATCTCCTCATCGCGACTGCACCCGGGGGGAACTCTCGGTCTGTCGCTGACGGGAGCGGGGATCTCCATCGCCGAATGGGACGGCGGAAAGGTGCGAACAACGCATCAGGAATTCGGAAATCGCGTCACGCAAATGGACAACACCTCGTCGCAGTCGGATCATGCGACCCACGTGGCCGCGACCATGATTGCTGCCGGAGTGAAAGCCGAAGCGAAAGGCATGGCGCCCGAGGGTTTGCTGCTGGCGCATGACTGGAACAGCGATCTCTCGGAAATGACCGCCCGCGCCGCCGACGGGGTGCAGGTATCCAATCACTCCTACGGCAGTGTCACGGGCTGGATTAACAACTACCGCAACGACGGCCGCTGGGCCTGGTTCGGCGTTCCGGGTGATACACCGGTGGAGGACAGAAACTTCGGCCGTTACGAGGAAAGGGCGAGGCAGTGGGATCAGCTGGTCATGAGCGCCCAATACTACCTTCCGGTGAAGTCCGCCGGCAATGACCGCGGCGAGGGCCCATCGTCGCAACCCGTTTCTCACTGGATCAATCAAAACGGCAACTGGTCGCTCAGCACGACTGTCCGGCCGAAAGACGGTGGTACCGACGGGTATGACTGTGTCACCAGTTACGGCAACGCGAAAAACATTCTCACCGTGGGCGCTGTCGAAGACATCCCCGGAGGGTACCGTGCCCCGGGCGATGTGCGCATGAGCTCTTTCAGCGGATGGGGCCCCACCGACGATGGCCGCATCAAACCGGACATCGTAGCGAATGGTGTCGGTTTATATTCCGCTATCCGGTCGTCCAACACCGCCTATGCGACCTACAACGGGACCTCCATGTCCGCCCCGAGTGTGACCGGATCCATTGCCCTGCTGCTGCAGCACCAGAAAAATCTGCATGGCTCGCAGCGCCTGCGCGCTTCCACCATCAAGGGCCTCCTTCTCCATACCGCCGATGAGGCCGGTCCCGCGCCCGGACCGGATTTCATGCATGGCTGGGGTCTCATGAATACCGCATCCGCCGCAAAGCTGATGTCCGCGAAAGCGCAGAACAATCCCTCAGTGCTCATTCTGGAAGAGGATTTACGCAACGGGCAGACCATATCGAAGCAGATCTACAGTCCCGGTCGGGGACCGCTCAAGGTCACTATTTGCTGGACGGATCCCGCAGGCTCGGTACAACCCGAGAAAGTGGATCCTACGAATCGCGTTCTTATCAACGATCTCGACCTGCGTCTCATCGATCCTTCCACCGGACAGCATCTGCCCTGGGTACTGAGCGCCGCGAATCCCGCCGCTCCGGCAGGACGCGATGACAATATCGCCGACAACATCGAGCAGGTGTATATCCAGACCCCGGACGAAGGCAATTACATCATCCGCATTACGCACAAAGGGACGCTGCAGGGTGAGTCGCAGTGGGTATCGATCATCGCGAGCGTGACGAATCAGGTTTCCCTGCTGTCACCGCCCAATGGACTTGTCAATTCCAGCGTCACTCCGGCCTTACTCTGGAATCAGGCAAGAGGCGCTCAGACCTATGAGTTGCAGGTTGCGGAGACTTCGGACTTCGCGAATCCCGTTGTCAATGCCACGGGCCTGACACAATTCTGGTACGACACACCGGGATTGAAGAAGAATGCGCTCTTTTACTGGAGGGTCCGCGCACGCGATCCGCAGGGAGTGAGTGACTGGTCCGATGTGTGGACCTTCGCCACGGGGGGCAATACGACACAGGCGGGTCACGCGCTGGAGTTCGATGGTACGGACGACCACGTCGTGCGTACTGATGTTGCCGGTTTCGATGTGCTGGAGCAGCAAGACGCCGTCAGCATCGAGGCATGGGTGTATCCGCGTGGTTGGGTCAACGGCGCATTCGTCGTCGCATCCAAGCACAATAGCAACAGCGGTCAGAGCTGGTCGCTGCGCTTGAAGAGCAATGCCATCGAGTTTCATCCCGCGGGTGTGGTGAGCTGCGCCACCACCATTCCTCTGAACGCCTGGACGCACGTTGCCGTGACCTACAGCAAGGCCTCGGGTAAAGTGCGGTTCTACGTAAACGGCGCACGTCGCTGCGAGCAGAATTTCGCGGGTGACCTGCAGTCCACCGCCGGTGGACCGCTGTATCTCGGTTACGTCCCCTCCACCTCACCGGCTGCGGCCTACGGCATTATGGATGAGGTGAGAGTCTGGAGCACGGTCCGGACGGAAGAGGAAATTACTCTGGGCATGTTCGGCGGCTTGAGCGGGACGGAAGCGGGACTGCTCGCACAGTATGTTTTTGATGATGCGTCCGGACTCACGACAAACGCTATGCCCGGAAATAAAAAAGCCGAACTCGTGCAAGGACCCGCGTGGGTGGTGTCCGGAGTTCCCATGGCCCGCCCCCCCGCGCCGGTGCTCACGTATCCGGCCAATAACAGCGCGAACATTCCTATCGCCACGACGGCCGTCTGGCAGCAAGCAACGTCGGCGCTGCGCTATCGTGTGCAGCTCTCGCGTGAGGCCAATTTCTCGAACCTGCTGATGGATGCAAAGGACGTCACCGCGACGACACAGGCCTTCCCGCAGCTTTTGCCGGAAACCGGTTATTACTGGCGCGCGAATTCCTCGAATGCATCGGGGATCAGCGATTGGTCCACGCCGCATTACTTCACGACTGCCGTCGCTCCGCCGGATGCGCCCCGCCTCGTCACTCCGAAAAACGGAGCCAAGGATCAGCCGTTGCTGCTCACGATATTGTGGGATCCCCCCGCACGAACGCTGCGCTATCACGTGCAGGTCTCCACGGATTCGCTGTTCGAAGGTGGCTTCCTCGTAGACAATACCGACGTACAGTCGCCCTCGCTCAACGTCCCCGACCTCGGGAACAATCAGCCGTGCTACTGGCGTGTGCGCGCAGTCAACGCCGGAGGTTCGAGCCCGTGGTCCGAGCGCTGGGTGTTTACCACCATACCCGCCGAACCGGAAGCGCCGATACTTCTCACTCCGGAAGCCGAAGCCCGCGGAGTTTCCGTCAATCCTTCGTTCACCTGGGAGACGTCGGAAGGCGCGACCGCCTATCACATTCAGTTATCCACCGACACCGCCTTCCAGGTAAAACTGCTCGACGCGGCGGCCATTCCATTCGCCCGCTACGCCGCAGCGAATCTTGCCCGCGGGACCTGGCATTACTGGCGCGTCCGCGCAACAAATGCCGCCGGCGCCAGCGAGTGGTCCGAAGTGCGGCGCTTCCTCACAGAGCGTGATCTGCCGGAGGCGGTACAACTCGTCGCGCCACAGCATAAGGCCACGAAAGTTGAACTGCATCCGGATTTCCAATGGCTGCCGCTTGTTTCCGCCGAGACCTACACCTTGCAGCTTTCCACGGACGAGCAGTTCTCCGGCACACTGCTGAACGAGACGGGTCTTACCGGCGACAGCTGGAAGCCCGCTCAGGCTCTTCCGGCGGAGAGCGAAGTGTTCTGGAGAGTGCGCGCAAGCAATGAGCGCGGCGATGGTCCGTGGAGCGAAATATGGAGCTTCACCACCGGAACAGAACCTTTGGCGGCACCGGAACTGCGCTTGCCTCCTCATGGAAGCGTGCAAGCTCCGGAGCAGGTGGATTTTGTCTGGACAGCCGTCGCAAGTGCCGATGCGTACACACTCGAACTCGGCACCGATTCGCTCGCCGCATCGGCGTATGACGCATCGAACACGTTTGTATCCCGCACGGATCTCGCTGAAGAGCGCGAGCACTTCTGGCGTGTGCGCGCCCGACGCGGCGGCGACGAGGGGCCATGGTCCGCATGGTGGAGCTTTACCACGACGCTGCGTCTCCCGGATGTGGTAACACTGCTCGCCCCGCTGAATGGCAGCGTCATGCAAAGCGATACTGTACAGTTTGTCTGGACCCGTTCCCAGCCGCAGATTGATCGCTACTGGTTCGAGTACGCATTCGAGGGCTTCCTCGGACAAACGACCGTGGACAGCTCGCGTACCGATACGAGCCTGACCATACCGCTCGCGGCGCTTGCCTCGCCCTGCTACTGGCGTGTGCGCGCGGGTAACAGTGCGGGCTGGGGACCCTTCAGCGCATCCGGCAGCTTCATTCCGCTCGTGCTTTCTGCGGAAGGCACGCAATCGAAACCAACGACGATGACGCTGGGATCCGTCTGGCCGAATCCCGCCGGAGCCCGCAGCGTGGTGTTGCTTTCCCTGCCTAAACGATCACATGCCACGCTCGAATTGCGTGATGTGCTCGGTCGCGAAATCGCCGTCATGCACGATGGTATGCTCGATGCCGGAACACACGCCCTTCCGCTGGATCTCTCGCAGTTGCATCCGGGTCAGTATACCCTGCTGCTGCGCGGAGACGGCGCGTTGGCGACACAGACAATTATCGTCCTGCGATAATTCTCCCGACAGCAACGAACCCCGAGGAGTCCGCGCTTGGCGCGGACTCCTTCGTTTTTCTCCCACACTGCCGCACACCGAACGCCGTACACCACGGACCTTGAAGGGATTTCCCTACACAGGCCGCGGTGTTTCGGCTGACAGGATTTTCAGAGGAATTCGTATTGGACACGGTGCTCCGGTATTCTATATTCGGAGAGATCTATCCGATGCGCTTCGTCCCGGATACAACAGCGGGCGGCGCTCTGTACCTTTTTACTGGAGTAGCTATGTTCGACACCGGAAACACCGGCTTCATGCTGGTTGCCACGAGCCTGGTCATGCTGATGACGCCCGGGCTCGCATTTTTTTACGGAGGATTGGTCGGGCGAAAGAACGTCCTCAGCATTATGATTCAGAGTTTCGTGTCCATGGGTGTGACCACGGTGCTGTGGTTTGCCGTGGGCTATTCGCTCTGTTTCAGCGGAGATATCGGCGGTATCGTCGGGAATCTGGACCATGCGTTCATGCAGGGTGTTTCTGTGACCGATGTCTTCGGCAGCGAAACACACCGCATCCCACTCATGGTTTTCATCGCATATCAGATGATGTTCGCCATCATCACACCCGCGCTGATCACCGGAGCATTCACCAATCGCGTCACCTTCAAAGCATATCTGATTTTTCTGGTCGTGTGGCTGTTGTTCGTGTACTTCCCCTTCGTACACATGGTATGGGGCGGAGGATTGCTGGCACAGTGGGGTGTGCTGGATTTCGCGGGCGGCATCGTGGTGCATGCGACGGCGGGTATGGCTGCCCTGGCCGCCGTGTTCTTTGTCGGTAAGCGGCGCGTGGAAGAACAGGGACCGCACAGCATACCGCTCGTGGCACTCGGCACGGGACTGTTGTGGTTCGGATGGTACGGCTTCAATGCGGGCAGCGAACTCCGCGTGGACGAAATCACCGCCCTGGCTTTTCTGAACACCGACATCGCGGCCTCCTTTGCCGGAGTGACCTGGCTTATCCTGGCGTGGACCATCGAGAAGAAACCAAAATTCGTCGGTCTCCTCACGGGGGCTGTCGCCGGACTCGCAACCATCACTCCCGCTGCGGGCTTCGTGTCCACAAGCAGCGCCGTTATTATCGGCATCTCTTCGGGCGTTATTTGCTATTTCGCCGTCAGCATGAAAAATCGTCTCAAGTGGGATGATGCGCTCGATGTCTGGGGCGTCCATGGTGTAGGCGGCATTCTCGGCACCATTTGCCTCGGCCTCTTCGGCAGCACGGCCATCAATGCCGCCGGTGCCGATGGATTGCTTTTCGGCGGTGCGGGCTTCTTTTTCAAGCAGGTCTTCGCCGTACTCGGCGCATCAGCATACGCCTTCCTCTTTACCTATGGGGCTCTCAAGCTCATCAATTTCATCACACCGGTGCGCACGAGCGATTCTGAAGAAAGCAGTCTCGACGAATCCCTGCACGGTGAAGTCGCCTACGTCGAAGGAGTTTGACATGAGACAATGTTCACTGCTACTATTGCTGCTCACCGCATTACTGACACACAATCTGCACGCGCAGGATGCCAAATGGTATGATGGGATCACGCTGCACGGAATGGCGGCCTCGTCCTTCACCTGGAATTTCAACACTCCCGCTTCGGGCGAAAACGGCTACCGCATTTTCGATAAAAAGCACAACAGTTTTACGCCGGATGTGTTTCAACTCGCAATTGCAAAGGACGCGGAAAATAGCGGCGACGCCGGCTTCCGCGCCGATGTCATCACCGGTATGCTGCCGATGTACACGGCCTCGGCAGGCATGTTCGGCTCGACCAACATCGACCTGCTACAGGCCTATGCCAGCTATGTGGCTCCCATAGGCAGCGGACTACGGCTCGACATGGGCAAATTCACGACGCACATGGGCTATGAACTGATCGAGGGCTGCGACGGCTACAACGACAACATCAGTCGCAGCTTCCTGTTCGGTTATGCGATACCCTTCGCCCATACCGGACTCCGCGCCCGCTACGCTTTCTCCGACGCCGTGTCGGGTATGCTGATGGTGGCCAATGGCTGGGACAATGCTGTCGAGAACAACAGCAACAAGACCATCGGCGCGCAGCTCGCGGTGGCACCCATGGAGCAACTGTCCCTGTTCGCAAACGTGATTCACGGAACCGAATTCGCCGATAACAACAGCGACGCAACAACCGTCATGGATTTCGTTGCGGTGTGGTCGCTGAGCGAGTTGCTCTCCGTCGGTGCGAATGTCGATCTCGGCTCAGCCGCCGGTGCCGCCGCCGAAGGCGAGGATGCGGCATGGACCGGCTTCGCGGGCTATGTGCGTCTGAACCTGCACGAGCAGTTCTCGCTCGCGCTGCGCGGCGAGATGTTTGACGACACCGACGGGTTGCGCACCGGTATGAAGCAGAAATTGACCGAGATTACCGTGACGCCGGAGTTCCGTCCTGCGGAGCAATTCGTAATCCGCGCGGACCTACGCTATGACATGTCCGATCAGAAGGTCTTCGAAGATGGCGATTCCTTTGAGAGCGTCACTCTGGAAAACGCGGATTCCCAATTCACGTTTGGACTTCAAATGCTCTTCCTCTTCTAATCCCACCTCTCACTGAGCGCGATCACTGCGGCCGCCCCATCCCACCCGGGCGGCCGCAGTTTTTATTTCCGCTCTCCCGGTCCGATCTTGTGGTGAGCTCCGTTTCACGTACAGCCTTACAGCGACTATGAAATTCCGCGCGACACTACTGCTTCTGCTGCTGTTCACCACCGGCGCGGTGGCGCAGGACGATTTGCTCAACTCGGCGCTCAAGCGCTTCAATCGGGACTCGAGCAATGTAGGATACAGACCGCATCCCGCGTGGAATCCCACCGGTCCGGCGGATCCCTATCGCCTGCCCTGGTTCGACGCTCTGCTTGCACGTCCGCTGAAAATCCCCTCTTTCACGCGCGAGATGCTGTGGCGCTACCGTATGTGGATGCTGGGCGACAGCAGTAATTTTCCGCGACCGCTGCTCGCGCAGGTACGTCCGCTTGCCGGACTGATATTCAACTCCGGCCGAAATCTCGGATACAATATCGGACGATATGGGTTCGACTATACACCGGAGACGGCAAAAGAGCAGCCCCTGCTGCATGCCATTGAACGACTGTATCGTGAGCGCTCGCAGGATTTGGGAAACCTCATTGTGTATCCGCTGCCTACGCAACATTGGACGGACAGGGAGCAGGAGTTTGCCCGTCTGATTGCACCGCTACCTGAAGATTTGCAGCGCTCCATCGCAAGAATCGTCACCGCCATTGCCGAAGCGGCCTCCTGGCGCAACCGCTCCCTGGCGCGTATCTCGTCAGCGCAGTTTGCGCACATCTTCTCCTCCACCACGCTGGAGGAGTCACAATGCGACGCGCATACCTTTGACCAAATCGTGTACGATGCAGCAGTGGCCTTTGACGGACACTCCGCCTCCTGGGGCGCAACCATGCTGGCGCAGGCGGTGGAGAAGGAATTCGATCTCCTGCGCCGCTATGCGGGAGCGAAATACGCATTTGATATTCCCACGCCGCTCGGGCGCCTGCTCCTGCGCGACGGCGACAACAATGCCCATTATGCACAGGATTGTGCCTTGCTCATCGATCTCGGCGGAGACGATGTGTACTACGGCGCGGTGGCCGCCACCTCCCCCACATTGCCCGTTTCCGTGTGCATCGACGTCGATGGCGATGACCGTTACATCAACGAACATGCGGGTATTCCCTCGCAGGGCGCGGGCGTACTCGGCATTGCGTTGCTGGCCGATTTGCAGGGCAACGACAGCTACAGCTCCCGCACGTTTTCGCAGGGTTGCGGACGTTTCGGCGTCGGCGTGCTGTACGATACGGAGGGCGACGACCGCTACGCCTCGCTCGGCTTCAGCCAGGGCGCGGGCTTGTACGGCATCGGTGTGCTGTTCGACAGAAGCGGCGACGATGCCTATCACACCGTGTACTACGCACAGGGCTACGGCTTTTCCAAGGGGCTCGGTTTGCTGGCCGACGCGCGGGGCAACGACAAGTACATTGCGGACGATACCGATCTCATACACACCGGCGATGAAACTCCCCTGCACAACGAAAGCGACGCGCAGGGCTTTGGTTCGGGCCGGCGCGCCGATCATACCGACGGCCACGACATGTCCGGAGGGATTGGCATTCTCACCGATCTTGAGGGCGACGACGAGTATTCCGCGGGAGTGTTCGCTCAGGCCAGCGGCTATTGGTATGGCATGGGCGTGCTGCACGACGCCGCGGGCAACGACAAGTACCGCGGCGTGTTCTTCAATCTCGGGGCCGCAGCACATTACGCCATCGGCGTGCTGCTCGAGGATGGCGGCGACGACGAATCCGATCTCGTGATGACGCTGGGCTTCGGCACGGCGCATGACTGTTCGGCCGCTTTTTACATCGATGCCGGCGGCAATGACCGCTACACCATGAGCAGGGGCGACGAGCGGGCATGCAGTTTCGGCAGCGCGCTGAACAGCAGCTTCGCCTTGTTCGCCAACATTCGCGGCGACGACAGCTACGCGCCCGTGGGCAACGCCTTCGGGTACGCCACCATGCGCCGGGGCGGCGAGTGGCGCGAGTACGCCCCCTCCACCGGCCTGTTTTTCGATATCGGCGGCAAAGACACCTACAAGCATACCCGCGCGGCTGACAACAGCGAGTGGATACAGACGGAGTCCCCGGGCCAGCACGGCTACGGCGTGGATGCACCCGCGGGTATGATTCGATTTGAGCAGGAGTAGGCGGCGACGGCGGATATTACGCATGTAGGTCCGGGTATGAGTATCCCGTACCGCAGGTTTGCCATGTTATTATAAAGGATTGCCTGACTAAGAGGATCCTGCGCAGGTTCGGGGAATGGCGCATTATAACCAGACAGATCATATCCTATTTACCGATTATTCTGTCCTCTGTGATTTATTATCACTCGCGATCACTCGTGCAAAGTTGTCACGCGCATAGTGGCATTTATTCACGTATTTGCGGCATCGCAGGCTCAAGTATATTATGAGCTGTAATCCGCATATTGTTCAATATCATAATGTTACCCCCCCCATTTAGGATGTGTATTTCGTATTCTGGCCCAATATTTGCTGCTTTAATTGTATCCAGGTTAACTGGCTCTTTTTATACACATTCCAGAGAGGTGAGAATGAAACGGGTTGTGATGCGAATCGTAATCGCCATTGCCTTGATGATGGCTGGCACAATGGTCTCCGCCAATCCCCTACCTGGCGAGAGAAAGGAGGAGAAGCAATCACTGGAAAACAGCATCAGTCTGTCTACTGCTGACATGCTCGGGATTCCGGCCTCCATTGATGGTCATGCGTGGTTGAAGGGCTTCGAGGGTAATTGGACCATATGGGTATGTAAGCCTCCATATAACGTCAAGTGTGCCACGTGGGAATTCACAGCAACAGGTGTCAGAAATGTCGTCATCGACCCGGAAGGCAACACCATCGGTCCCATCTACTATCCCGTAGCACTCTATCAGGAAGTAGAAGGCGGAGCGGACGGAACCGAATATTGGTTCAATGAGGCGGATTACGTAGAATAGTGAACGAGTCACCCGGTACGGCCACATGATTGCATGCGGGCGTACCATAATGCAAGGTACCAGCATGAAAAGCTTTTCCACAGTCTTTGCAGGTCTCCTGTTTTTATTTACCACCGGAATTGCACAGGGAAACATTCAGGAGTCCCGACCGTACGACCTGCTCGTTGCGGCGATGAGGACTTCTTCGCAGAAAGAGTGCTCTGCGAATCTTGCATTCTTTGTGAAGCCCAACCGCAGTTGCGTCAAATGCAGCATTCAGCTCGAATTACTTCAGAATCGGATCACGGAGAAAGTATCGACACTGTGTATGGCGAATGTGATCGTATGCGACAGATTGGTGGAGGCCAGAAATATTTCTAAAGGAATGTCGAACAGGAGCAACGTGACGGCCATCCCCGATGACGGAACGATGCTCTCAGTGTACTTTCCCGACAGAACCCGGACGAATGTTCTTTGGTGGCTCTATATCGACGAAGCGGCGGAAATGTTCAGATCGGGAGTGATAAGCGAAATTGATTTTGATGATACTCAATTGTTATCTCTTATCGATTCCGTCGACCGCAAGCGACGCGAAGTGCAACCCGCGTCTCTTCTGACTCTTGCGGAGATACCCGGCCTGGAAATGTCTCAGCCCCGTCTCGGGAATACCATGTTCGACTCTCTCTTCCTGGTCTACGATACGAGTATACCGACGATCGCAGTGTATGAAATCGAACATGGCTCGTTGCTGCATGCGGTTTCCCTCGATACCGCCAGGATAGAGTTAGCGTGCGTATCGGGAGAGTCGCTGTACAAGGATAAGAATGGGCTGCATCCCACGGTAGAAATCGGCGGCCTGGTTGCGGATTCGGCCGGAATGATACACATATTCTTTAACGCGATGTTGCAACGCGAGCGAGACGAGGGCGGATCGAAGGTCATGGGTGTGTACCGTGCTCCCATGCATGTCGTGTATGACTATATCAGAAAAAGATTTGTATCGATTTTCAGATTCGGGGACAATTACTCCGGTGTCGAATCCAATCCATCCATTCTGGGAAGCAGTCTCTATCTGTCCGGACAGAAATACACAGGCGCCACCTTCCCTATAGAAAATTACGACAGCTTGTTTTCCGCCTTCGAGTTCAACCTGAGTGACTATACACTGAAACCTGTGCTGACCTCTGACTCAGTGTACCGCAACTGTCGATTGGGCCTTAATTTCCTCAACACGTATTCGGCTGTAAGCGGAAATTCTGTGTTCGCCGTGCAGACGCTGGGCAGCAGAATATACAATCTGTCCAAGGACAAGAGCGAAGCAATCGTGACCAAGGATTACATTCTGCCCGAAGAGCATCTGCTCGTCAACGGCATGTGCGATGACGCGAGTGTTAATATCCTGGCTGCATTAATGAGGAACCCTCCGAAAACAAGTATTGACGGACTCTTTTCAATTTCGGACACCGTACTCATGGTTATTGTCGTTGACCGGTCGTATACCGATGGTGGAAGGAAGAACACGTTTCGGTATCACCTGGAATTCCTGTCCGCCGTGACGTTGAGTGGCATCGCGACAAGGTATATAAGCACCTCCGAGGCAGACGGTCACATCCGCGGATACTGCATTGCCAGGATGCAGCAGCTGGGAGCGACGAAGCCACGCTTGTTGGCTTTGTACAAGAATAGGAAAGGACTGTTTATACGTTGCTATGATTTGTCATGGTAGGACATGTCACTCACCCGATCTTTGCGTGGTGCGAACGTACCGATTCCTGCATAGATCATATCGGTGATAGGATTCCCAAAAGAACACGCGCCGGCCGGCGCGTGTTTTCATTCAAGCTTCCGCTTCTCTTGTTCCCACAACCGTCCGCCTGACGGACTTCCTCCATCAGTCCGAAACGGCTTCCAAAAATTCTGACTATTCCATGTCGGGATACGGCGGGAATAGCTTCTTGATGAAGAGCAGCGATTCCGACGGGCTGTTTTGTGTTCGCTTGTGCTTCAGACTCCAACCCCGAAGGAAACTCCGTCAGGAGCGTTCATCTTTGCTCTCATCTCCATTGAGCCGCGTTTTCCGATGGACAGAACTTTTCGTAATATTAAAAATTGTAACCGTTTCACATTTCTCGTCTCCCGGTAAGCGTACACCATGGCAAAAGCACAGCAAGGCACTCTCGAAAAAATCGTCTCCCTGTCCAAGCGTCGGGGGTTCATCTTTCAATCATCGGAAATCTACAGCGGGTTGAACGGCTGTTGGGATTACGGTCCATTGGGCGTGGAGCTGCTGCGCAACGTGAAGGACTCCTGGTGGCGCGCGATGACCTATCGCGACGATATCGAGGGGCTGGACGCATCCATACTGATGCACCCGCGGGTGTGGGAAGCTTCAGGACATGTGGAAAACTTTACCGATCCCATGGTGGACTGCAAGCAGTGCAAAAGCCGCTATCGCCTGGATGTGCTGTACGAAAGCTACAACGAGAAGCGCCGCAAGAAAATCGTGACGGCGTGGACGGCATTGCTGACCGACGAAGCGCGCGACGGCATCGCAGCGATGAGCGAAGAGGAGAAGCACGAAGCCGCCGGCAACGCGCTGGTGGATGATGCGGCCATCTTCGAAAATCTGAACGAACAGCAGCTTCTCGTGTGTCCGAACTGCGGTGCGACGGGGACGTTTACGCTGCCGAGAAAATTCAACCTGATGTTCAAGACCTTTATCGGCCCCGTGGAGGACAGCAGCGCGACGGTGTTTCTGCGTCCCGAAACCGCGCAGGGAATTTTCGTGAATTTCTCCAACGTCCTGCAGGCCACGCGGCAGAAAGTGCCCTTCGGCATTGCCCAGATCGGCAAGGCCTTCCGCAACGAGATCAACACGAAGAACTTCCTCTTCCGCACCCGAGAATTCGAGCAGATGGAAATGCAGTTCTTCGTGCGTCCAGGCAGCGACGACGAATGGTACGAGCAATGGCGCGAGATGCGCATGAACTGGTTCGTCGAAAACGGCATGCGCAAGGACAAGCTCCGCTTCCATCCGCATGCGCCCGAGAAGCTCGCGCATTATGCCAAGGCGGCGGTGGACATCGAGTACGAGTTTCCCTTCGGCTGGGGAGAAATCGAAGGCATTCATAACCGCACGAATTTCGATCTCTCCCGCCACACCGAATATTCGGGAAAAGGCCTGGACTATTTCGACACCGAGACACAAGAAAAATACATCCCCTTCGTGATCGAGACGTCCGCGGGCGCGAGCCGTTCGCTCATGGCGTTTCTTGTGGACGCGTACGACGAAGAGGAAGTGGAAGGCGAGGTGCGCACCGTGCTGCGCTTCCATCCGAAGCTCGCTCCCTTCAAGGCCGCCGTCCTGCCGCTGGTCAATCGCGACGGCATGGACGAACTCGGCCTCGCGCTCTACCGCGATCTGCAGAAAGACCTCAAGGTGTTCTATGACGACAGCGGCTCCGTCGGCCGCCGCTACCGTCGCCAAGGACGAAATCGGCACCCCTTCGCTTTCACGATTGACTCACAGACGCTCGAAGACCGCACCGTCACCGTACGCGAACGCGACAGCATGCAGCAGGAGCGCATCGGCATGGATAATGTGCGGGCGTATTTGCTGGAGAGGTTGAAAGGGTAGGATCGTGAAAAGGTAAAAAGGAGAAAAGGTAAAAAGGTAAGAGTGCATATCGGATAGCATCTTACCTTTTCTCCTTTTCATCCCGCCGCAGCGAGTCTTCGACTGTTCACGATCCCACCCTTTTCACCTCTTCACCTTTTTTCCTTTTCACCATCTCACCTTCTCACGATCCTCCACCCTTCTCACGATCCTCCGGTACGTGCGAGGCGATTGTTCAAACTGTCGATGACTTCACGGGCGAGGGGACGGAGGTCTGGGCGGACGACGGCAAGCGACTCGGCGCTGCGTATACGACGCTCCGCGAGGATACGGGAAAATGTCAGGGAATAATCCATTCTGTCGTTGAGGTAGAGCTCCAGGGCTTCCTCCGGTGTTCGCGATTCGCGAGTGTTTTCCGAAACATGCGCAGGGCGCCAAAGAATGACGACGCCGAGAACGATGACGGACACAATGCCTGTATAGAGAAAGATTTTTTTTGCCATAACTCGCACGAGTGGAACCGCGCACCCACAGTGTGCGGATGCGTATCTACAAAATAGCGATTCGGGACGCAACTTTCGCGTTCCCCGCAGCTATCCGGAGAACACCAGTGCGTTATTGCTCGCGCCCAAGCCTCCGAACCGGAAATCACGCAGGGTTCCCACATCATGTGCGCAACGGCCTCCGTATCTCACGTGAAGTCCCGACATCCTGTACGTTGACCGTCGGTACAAGCCGGCGTTCATTGGGGATACTCGGGAATTCGGAGGATTTTGTGTATACTATGTGCATAGGCATCCTGGCCCTCCCCATCACGAATGACATCTTATGGGTAGCCATCTCATCTTTATCACTGATGATGATTATTCGTTGCGCCGTCTCCTCGAAGTGACCATCACTTCGTGGGGCTACGAAACGAAAAGTTTCAACACCGGCGAAGCGTTGCTTCGTAGTCTGGACGAGCGACCGGACGTCGTGCTCCTCGACCACATGTTGCCGGGAATGTCCGGTCTCGAAGTACTGGGTGCGCTGCGCAAGGAAATTCCGGATCTGCCCGTCATCATGCTCTCGGCACAGTCCAAGATTGACGTCGCCGTGGAAATCATGCGGTCCGGTGCCACAGATTATTTCAGCAAGCCGGTGGATCTCAAACGTCTGCAGCTGTCGCTGCAGAATGCCGTGCATCTCCATACGCTGCGCGAAAAGGTCAGGGAATTGCAGGACACACTCGAGAAGAATGTGCGCTACGACAATATCGTGTCGAGCTCGGGAGTGATGCAGGACGTATTGAAAATGGTGGAGCGGGCATCACGCAGCGACATCACCGTGCTCATCGAAGGAGAGAGCGGTACCGGTAAGGAGCTGATCGCGCGGGCCATTCACTACAACGGCGTACGCAAAGACGGTCCGTTCATCATCATCAATTGCGCGGCCATCCCGCGCGATCTGCTCGAGAGCGAGCTGTTCGGCCATGAGCGCGGCGCGTTCACCGGCGCGATTGAGAGAAAGATCGGAAAATTCGAGGCCGCGCATGGCGGAACCATTTTTCTTGATGAAATCGGTGAAATGGATGCCACGCTGCAGGCCAAGCTCCTGCGTGTGATACAGGAGCGCCAATTCGAACGCGTCGGCGGCGTTGATACCATCCGCACGGACGTACGCATCATCTCGGCGACGAACAGAAATCTGCGCACCATGGCCGCGGAGCGTCAGTTCCGCGAAGATCTGTACTACCGTTTATCCACATTTCCGATTATTATCCCGCCTTTGCGCGACCGTGCCGTCGAGATCCCGCTGCTCGCGGATCACTTTCTCAACCTCTTCGCCACGCGTGAAGGTAAGGCCCCGATGCGCATTACCCCCGCCGCCTACGACATATTAAAGACCTACCCCTGGCCGGGGAACGTCCGTGAATTGCAGAGCGTCATTGAACGCAGTGTGATACTCAGCGATGACAATGTGATCGGAGAGGACGACCTGCCGCTTTCGCTGTATCAGCCCGAGGAGAGCAGTCCGTACGATCCGGATGCACCGTTGCTTTTCCGGAGCAGGAACGACATCATTTCTCTGGAAAAAATCAAGGAGAGCGCGCTGCGCCGCGCCTTGCTGCTGTGCGACGGCAATGCGTCCGAAGCTGCGCGATTGCTGGAAATCGGTCGAACGACGTTGTATGACCTCGTAAAAAAATACGGTATTCCTCTCGAGCGCGCGTGAGTGCGCCCCTACTCCACAGAGCAAATAGTATCGGTACAGACATTTCTTTGGATGTTCGCTGCCCCGGATGCGGGACAGCCGTGCCGGGACAGTCGCTGCCGGCAACCACCCTCTCTCCTGTCAACAACCATTTTCACGAGAAGCCGACAGCGAAGCGACTGATGTACCGGCAGAGGAGATTTTATTCCGCTTCGTAGGGCAAAAGCACCGTTACCGTGGTCGAGCGTCCGGGTTGGCTTTTGATGGCCATGCGTCCGCCGTGAAGATCGACAATGGAATGCACGAGGGCCAGGCCCAGCCCGACGCCCTTCTGTTCGAAGTGCGCCCTTTCGAATTGCATGTATGCACCGATCGAACGGATTTGCTCCTCCGTCATACCGCGCCCCTTGTCGTGTACCACGATTTCATACCATCCTTCGGAACATGCGGCGGTGACCGTGATGGGAGTGCCGTCGAGACTGAACTTGCAGGCGTTGTCCATCAATTCCTCCAGCAGCTTCTCCAGATTCGGCGCGCTGATGCGCAGCGTTGCTGCTTCCGCATGGACGACGATATCCTTCGCGCGTTTTGCCCGTTCTCCCAGCACGCGCACGAGATCGGGGATGAGGAATTCCGGAGATTCCACGAACTCTTCGAGCAGAGCCGCGCGGCGAACATCATCATAACGAAGATTCTCGAGTTCCGAAAAGCGGAGATAATTCTGCACCAGGCGCAGCAGCCGCTGTCCGGCCTGATTCACATGCCGCAACATCTCGAGAACTTCATCCGGGGAGAAGTCCTTCATATGATCGTGCAGCAGATTGGAGAGACCGAGAATGGAATTGAGCGGCGTCAGGAATTCATGCGGCAAAGAGCGGCTGATGGATTCGCGCACTTCCTCCAGCGCGCCATGCAGACGCTGTTGCTGGCTTTGCTGCTTGCGCAGGCGCGCTTCCACGGCTTCGAGCAATTCTTCCTTGGAAAACGGTTTGGTGAGGTAGTCATCCGCGCCTGACTGCATTCCCTTGCGGAGATCGCTTTTTTCCGAAAGTGCCGAGAGAAAGATAAATGGAATCAGTTCCGTTGTCGTGTCTTTTCGGATGTATTCCAGCACACCGAAGCCGCCGAGACTGGGCATCATCACATCGCAGAGCACGAGATCGGGCTTGTGCTCCCTGATCAATTCAATGCCCTGCATGCCGTTTTCCGCATATACCACGTCGTAGCCGGCTTCGGTCAGCCGCTCGACTATGCTTTCCCTGACAATGACTTCGTCCTCGATGACCGCGATTTTTTTCATGCTGTCTCCAGGTGCAGAGGGTGAAGAACGAATGTAGGCATTGCGCGCTTGCCTCACAACTCGGAGTGCGGACGACAAGAAAAGCAGTGGGTTGAGAATCGGGATTCGTGAATCGGGAATCGAGAATCGGGAATCGAGAATCGGGAATCGGTCCGCCAGGCGGAGTGAATCGATCTGCGGTAGGATTTGGCACGGTGGCGGTATAGATCAGTTCCGACAGAGAGCATTCGCGCCGGCAGCGGCTCCGACGGCCAGGCTACTGTTCCTTGCGTTTCAGCATCCTCGCGCTGGTCCCTGAGCGGGCTTCGACTACGCTCAGCCACCGTCGAAGGGCTGCGCATCTGCGTTAGATTCCCCTCTTCTGTCTGTTCTGTCTCTTCTGTGGTCTCGGGAAGGATCAAACGCAGAGACGCACCTTCGACTTCGCTCAGGGTCCGTGTGGCGGTACGCAATGAGCACGTTCGTAGTACCGCGGTCGAGGTCGGGAGTCAGTACAACATCGAGAGACCCAGTAGAAACGTGCTCTCTGCTCTCTGCTCTCTGCTCTCTGCTCTCTGCTCTCTGCTCTTTGCTCTCTGCTCTCTGCCTGTACTTCATCTCTGTATCATCAACTTCATTCCGGCACTTGCACATTAATGAGCATATGCCCATATTACAACATGAAACAGTCACGCGGAAGACCGACATGCAGACGCATCGTGAGCGAAACACCCGAGCATCGCTATTTCAAGCCGGCGGGTATACCGATGCATCTGCTTCGTGAAATCACGCTCTCCGTGGATGAATTCGAGGCGCTGCGGCTTGCCGATATTCTCGGTCTGTATCAGGATGAAGCGGCGCGCAGCATGGGTGTGAGCCGGGCGACGTTCGGGCGCATCGTAGAAACGGCGCGACGCAAAACCGCGGAGGCGCTGCTGCACGGTCAGGCGTTACGCATCGAAGGAGGTAGTTATATGGAAAGCAAACATCATGCCGGAGCGGCAAAGGCACAATGCATTTGTCCGAAATGCGGAGTTACCGTCGCGCATCAGCGGGGCATTCCGTGCAGAGAGACGCGCTGCCCGGCATGCAACACCGTCATGCTGCGCGAGGGATCCGAGCACCATCAGGCCTTGCTCGACAAAAAACAGAAAAAACAAACCGGAGAAACACAATGAAGATCGCAATCGCATCAGACGATGGCATACACGTCGCAGGGCATGCAGGCAGATCGGAAGGATTCGTCGTCATGGAATACGACGGACATGCCGTGACGCAGCGCGAGTACCGCACATCCCCAATGCCGGGGCATGTCCATGCCGGAGAGCATCATCCTGACGCACATGGCCACCACCATGCACACGCGGATACGGTCAGCGGGTCTCAGCATATGCATCGCCACGGCGGCGACTTCAGCGACGCGCATGCGCAGAAACATGCGCGGATTCGCGCCGCTCTGGCCGGCTGCGATATACTGATTTGCGGCGGCATGGGACATCGCCTGCAGACGGATTTACACCAAGCCGGGATCACCGTTCGCCTGACAACGCTCGGAAACGTCGAGGACGCATTTCAGGCGTGGCGCGACGGTCGGCTGGAAGAGCAACTCCAGGGCTTCTGCCGCCACTGAGTTGGTGACCTCAGGAACGCAGCAACGTCATCTCCAACGCCGCGAGTGAGGTGTCGAAGCAATGCTGCAGTGCCGGCACCACCGCCTCTGCGCGGGCGAAGTCGCCGTCCTGCGCCGCGTGCTCGACACGCAAGCATTGCTCGGCGAAGAGCTTCGCCCCAAGATTCAACGCAGAACCCTTGAGCGTGTGCGCAGCTCTCTCGAGCGCGTCGGCGTCGCGGCGCTCCAGGGCAGCGTAGATATCCGCGAGCAGTACGGGTGATTGCGAGCGGAAAATTTCTATCAACTCGAGCAGAATTTCGTCGTTCGCGGTTTTTTTCAGCTCACGAAGCATGTCTATAGTCTGCGGCTCGAGCAGGTCGGCGACGGTGGTGGACGTTATGACGGGTGTCGTCAGCCGCGGTCGCGACTCAAACCAGTGCAGAATTCGCTCCTGCAGTTCTTCGATGCGAATGGGCTTGCTCAGATAGTCGTCCATGCCGGCGTCGAGACAATTCTGGCGATCGTCACCCATCGCATTCGCGGTAATGGCGATGATGACGGGCCCAGGATTCTCGCCATGCTCGGCACGAATCTGCAGTGTCGCTTCGAGCCCATCCATCTCGGGCATCTGCACATCCATGAGCACCAGATCGTACGGCTGCCGGTGCATGGCATCCAGCACTTCATACCCGTTGGCGGCAATATCCGGGCGATATCCCATCTGCTCGAGAATTCTGACAATGAGCCGCGAATTGATGGCATTGTCCTCTGCAACGAGAACGTGCAGAGGATAGCGTTCGGCAAGGTGCTGATCCACCTTGGGGCGTGCGCGTACTTTTTCCGGTCGCGCGGTGCCGGGTGCGAGAACGTTCACAATCGCGTCGAAAAGCTGCGAATGCTTCACTGGCTTGGTCAGGATGGCTGTGAATAACTGCGTCCGTTCGGTTCGCATATCCTGACGGCCCAGGGAAGTAAGAAGGATAATGGGTAGGTCCGCATATCCCGCCATGCCCTTGATGGATGCCGCGAGCTGCGAGCCGTCCATTTCCGGCATCAGCATATCGAGGACGGCAAGATCGAACTCCGGCGCTTCGCCAAGTGCGATAAGTGCCTCCGCGCCGGATGCCAGTACAGTACTGCGCATTTTCCAACGGTCGAACAGCACGCTGAGAATACGGCGATTGGTCTGATTGTCGTCAACGACCAGAATGCGCTTCCCGGGGAGTTCCGGAGTAGGAGGGAAGGGATCGAGATTATCGGCTTCGGCCCTGATCGTGAAAAAGAAGGAAGATCCGGAGCCGGGCACACTCTTCACCCAGATCTTTCCACCCATCATCTCCACGAGTTTCTGACTGATGGCGAGTCCCAGGCCGGATCCACCGTATTTCCGGGTGGTTGATGAATCGAGCTGCGTGAAGGACTGGAACAGGTGTCCGATTCGCTCCGCCGGTATACCGATGCCGGTATCGCGGACCTCGAACAGCAGCTCGATATGTCTGTCGTCTATCGATGAACGGGAGACGGCCACGAATACTTCACCGCGATCCGTGAATTTGACGGCATTTCCGATGAGGTTGACGAGCACCTGTCGCAGTCTCGTGACGTCGCCACGAATGCTGCGGGGTACGGCATTGTCCACGAGGTACAGCAGTTCGATGCTTTTGTCACCGATATTCGGTGAGATCAAATCGAGGGCTTCTTCGACACACGGGCGGACTTCAAACAGCAGCTGCTCGATTTCCAGACGTCCTGATTCGATTTTGGAGAAATCAAGAATGTCATTGATGATGGTGAGTAAGGAATCGCCGCTGAGGCGGATGGTTTCCACGTACTCCCGCTGCTCCTGCGTAAGCGGAGTTTCCAGGAGAAGACCGGTCATGCCGATCACCCCGTTCATCGGGGTCCGGATTTCATGGCTCATGGAAGCAAGGAACTCGCTCTTTGCTCGGTCCGCCCTTTCGGCGGCTTCCTTCGCGATTACCAGGGCATCGGAGTAATCACGACGCTCTTCTTCCACCATCTGGTCGTCAATAAAGCGACCGATGCTTCGCGCCATCAGTTCGATGATCTCGATTTCACGAGGGGAGAAATCCTGCGGCCGTAACCGGCCGGATAAAAAGCTGAGCGTACCGTAAATCTGATCCCGCACAAAAATCGGAGTGCCGAGATACGATTCGAGCTGGAGATTGATGTACACGGGATGGGTTCGCATTTCCGGATCACTGCCGACATGCGTATAGCAGACGGTGGATGCTGTGCGCACGACACGGTCGCAATAGGTATCCGCCACCGCGAAGGTACTTCCCGGTGCGAGGGCATGCAGCGGTGAAATTGCGGCGTGAATCGTGAACTTGTCCGTGTCAATCTTGCTGATGACCCCGGTTTCCATACCGAGTATGCCGATGCCGGTCTGCAGGTAATCCTCGAACAATTCCTCGAACAAGGTGTAGGACGTCGTATGCAACCGGTGGATTTGCTTGAGTTGCTCGCTGAAGCGAAGGAGGCGTTGTTCGGCAAGTTTGCGCTCACTGATATCGTAGGAAATGGCGACAATACCGGCGGGCGCTCCGTCTATCACGAGCTGTGTTGCCGTCATGTGCACCCAGAACTCTTCACCCCGGACGGAGATCAAGAGCACGTCGCCTTTCCATGTCCCCGTGGCGACAGTTGCGTACACGTCGTCGCGCAGATTTGCGGGATTGGCGGGAGAGAGCAACACCCGGCCTTGCAGACCGATCAGTTCATCCCGCGCATAGCCGAGGCGCTCCAGAACCGCGTTGTTGACATACTCGATTTTCCCGTTCAGGTCCATCATGACGATGAGATCGTTGACGGAGCTGACCACCTGCGCGAGGCGCGTGATCTGTGCGGAGATACTGCGACGTTCCGTGACATCGCGCGTCGTGACCACAATACCCTTGATACTTGGCAGATGCAGATAATTTTTTGCCACCGCTTCAAGCGTTCGCCAGCTCCCATTCACATGCGCGTGACGGAATTCAATTTTCTCCTCCCGTTCCGGAGCGGAGAGCACAAGCTTCGAGGTCCTGTACACAAGTTCCACATCATCGGGATGGATGTAGTCGAAGACCAGCCTTCCGAGGCGCTGGCGTGTGCTGAAGCCGGTCATGCGTTCGGCGGCCACGGTCTCGTACTGAATAATACCGTCGCTGTCGAGTACCGTTATGGCGTCACTGAGATTCTGCAGCAACGACCGGTAGCGCCGCTCATTCTCCTGCACCGTCTGTTCGGCGTCGTGACGCGCAAGCCGGCCGCCGAGAATGCCGCTCATGACATGGAGTATCGCTTCCTCTTGCTCTTCCCAAACGCGCATACCGTGACAGTCGTCAAATCCGATAAACCCCCAGAATTTGTTATCCGAAAACACGGGAACAACCATCATGGAGAGAATGTCCTGCGATCGCAGCATTTCATGTTCAATCTCGGGAAAAGTCTGAACGTCGCCCTTAACGGCAAGACCCGTGCTGAGGTGCTGATACCATCGCTCCAGTGTCGGCTTGTAGGGGTAGTGTTGCAGCGAGGTGTTGTCTATCTGTGGTATGATGCCCTCGGCGACCCATTCGTTGATCTGCCGCATGAACAACTCGCCACTCCCGGTATCAGAGTCGTTTTGAAAGAGATACACGCGATCCACCTTCGTCGCCTCACCGAGCACACGGAGCGCGGAGTTTATAGCGGCATCGAGATCGGGAGAGGCAAGGAGGATGTCGGAGCAGCGGGCAACGGCTTGCAGCAGTGTGTCGCGTTTCTGCAGTTGCTCTAACGCCCTCACCCGTACCGTGATATTCCTGAGGAAGATGAGGACTTGGCCTTCAACAGCAGGCACGATACTCGCCTCGAAGAGGATGTCATCCGTTCCGTCTGTGGCGCTGATCTGCCCGCTCACCGGTCCCAATATGTTACGTGCTTGTGCAAGAAGCTGCGACAGTATCGGATCGGCGACAAAGGATTGCGTCTCCGTCAAAACACGCCCGGTGACGTCCCCGGGATCGGCGGGGAGACCCGGTGACCTGCCGGCAATTTCGAGAATGGTATTCTCGCCATCCAGTCGGAGAAACACATCCGGGACGTTGTGGCTTATCGCCCGCAGATCCGCTGCGGCATGAAAGAGCTCCATCGCATTTCTTTCGATGATAGAGCGGAGGGCCGCGATTTCCTCCGCCTGGCGCGAAAACGCATTTTCGACATCCCGGAGAAAGGTTTCCCATTTCTTACCTGTCGGCGGTGCGCCCTGAAATGCCGTCTCGATCAGTGCGCGCAGCGCCAGTGCGGGATCTCTTTCAGGCATTGTTCCGGATTCACGGATATCAGGGGAAGCGTCCATCGATGCTACTCGGCTACAGAGAGGAATAACAATTAACATACGAAAATTCGCGTCCCCAATCAGGATGTCATCCGCTGCGAACCACTGCATTACCCTATGTGTAGCATACCGCGTCTATATGAGAGTGGCATATACTATATACGATGGAACGATCCGTCCGGTGCGTGTGTTATGCTGAGGGGGATGGTTCGTTTGTACCACCTGGAGCCTGATGACATGAGTTCAACCACCACACCAAAACCCTTCCGTATTATGGATTGTTCGCTGGCTGCGATCGCAACCGGCCGACGCGCGCAGAACCTGCGGGAGTTGCGTGATCACATCCGTGACGTCGACGTGGACAGCATCTACTATCATTTCTGGGGTTCGCGCCTTCGTCCCCGCTTCGACGAACCGGAATTCAATAACGATTTTGCGTCCTGGGCGCATCGGGGTCTGCACGATGACGTCACCGCAGAACGTCTGAGTATCATTGATCCCCGCGACTTTCAAACCCTTGAGGAACTGCGCCATGAAATCGTCGAGGTGATCGATGCACGGCTGGACGAACAGGACTTCATCCCCTGGTCCAAAACGGATCAGCAGTTCTCCTTTATTCGTTCGCAAATCGTCGTTCTCGACACCGGCGTAACGATTGCCACCGTGGACGAGTTGATTTCGTCCCTCCCCGTCATGAGCACGAGCAGCGTGTATTACCATTTTATTGACGCACGACGGCGTACCGAAACAGGTCGAGATGATTTTTCTACCTGGCTCGCGGATACCGGAGTCAGATCCTCAACACTCGTTGACGCGCTTGCCGGAGTGGATCCCTATTTCGTCACCCTGGCGGATTTGCGCTCACATCTTGTCGGCGTCTGCACGGACTGGGCGCAGAGAGGAGTATTCGCATGACAAACATTTTGAACTCGTATGCCGCCGTTGTCGGCCAGGACGTCATCGACAAACTTCGGCGACTTGCCGAGCCCCTTCGCGGGACCAGAGTGGTGCATGTCAATTCGACGCGCGTCGGCGGCGGCGTGGCTGAAATACTGTACAAGCTCGTCCCCCTGCTGAATGAACTCGGACTGCAAACCGAGTGGGAAATCGTCGAGGGAAACACGGAGTTCTACGCCTGCACAAAGAGCTTTCACAATGGTTTACAAGGCGACAGCGTGTCTCTTACCGACGGTCTTCTGCGTAATTACGAAAACGTGAATGTGCAGAACGCAGAGCGCCTGCGTCCAAAACTGCAGCATGCGGATTTCGTGTTCATTCACGATCCGCAGCCGGCGCCGCTGCTACGGTCCATGCCGGACAGAAAGGGAAAATGGATATGGCGCTGCCACATCGATGTCAGCAAACCCTACAGACCGGTATGGAAATATCTTCGTCCTTTCGTCGCGTCGTATGACGCCAGCATTTTCTCATTGTCGGATTTCGCTCAACCCTTGCCGCATCCGCAATATCTTGTGCCGCCCAGTATTGATCCTTTGAGTGAAAAGAACACCGATCTGGATGCGACAGAGGTTCAAGCGGTAGTGGACAGGTTCGGTCTGGACACGTCGCGGCCTCTGGTGCTGCAAGTGTCGCGCTTCGATCGCTTCAAGGATCCTGTAGGCGTCATACGCGCGTTCCAGATCGCCCGTCGGGGGATCCCCGGATTACAGCTTGTGCTGGCGGGAGGCAGCGCCGACGATGATCCGGAGGGTGCCGCGGTCCTGGATGAGGTGCGCAGTGCGGCGGGAAATGATTCTGCTATCCACGTCCTTTTACTCCCCCCCGATGCGCATCGGATTATCAACGCGCTGCAGCGCGCCAGCGATATCGTGATGCAGAAATCCACCCGCGAGGGATTCGGTCTGACGGTAACGGAAGCCATGTGGAAATCGCGTCCGGTTATCGGAGGGAACACAGGTGGGATTCGACTCCAGGTGATTGACCACCATACAGGTTTTCTCGTCTCCAGTCCGGAAGGTGCCGCTTTACGCATTCGATATCTGCTGACGAACCGCGAGAATCTGATGAAAATGGGTGCCACGGCGCATGCCTTCGCACGCGATAACTTCCTTCTCACGCGCCATATCGCGGAGTATCTGACGTTGATGCTGCTGCAGCACAACGGTGGCAATCGCGTCGAGCTTCAACGGAGTATCGCATGAAAATACTGCGTGAAGGAGTTGATGCCGAAAAATTCTTCCGTTCGCAACAAGGATGCAGGCGACGCCTGCTCATGCTCGACTATGATGGCACACTCGCTCCATTTGTTCCCGACCGGGGCCGCGCATATCCCTGGCCGGGTGTGCGAGAGCGTCTCGATGGCTTGATGAGAGACAGCAGCACCATACTCGCTATAGTCACAGGGCGTGCGGTGCAGGACATTCTATCCTTGCTTGACCTGTCTCCTCTCCCGGAGATCTGGGGCTCACATGGCTGGGAGCATCGTGACGCGACCGGCGGGTATACGCCGCCCGCTCCAACCGATGAACAGAGGAACGCGCTTGACGCCCTGCTGCTTGAACTCAGAAGCCACGTGCACGCCCAACACATTGAACGAAAACCTGCCTCCATCGCTGTCCATTGGCGCGGATTGACACCGAGTCGTCAGGAGACGCTCGCAGCACAATTATCGAGAAACCAAGTGTCACCGGAGGCGGTGCTCGCACTCCACCCATTCGACGGAGGGCTGGAGTGGCGCATACCTGGTCGGAGTAAAGGCGACGCGGTACGGGCACTGCTCTCCGCGCATCAACCATGCTCTGCGGCATATCTCGGAGACGACCGTACGGACGAAGACGCGTTCGCCGCTTTGCGAACGCACGGACTCTGCGTGCAGGTACAGAACAACGAAAGTGACACCCTGGCGGATATCAGACTCCATCCCCCGGGCGAATTGTTGACATTCCTCGATCAATGGCTGGCGGGGTCCGTATGAGTTTTTTTCAGGAAATCGTGTATGGTAATAGTATTGTCGGCTGGATCATCGCGGCGGGTATTGCCCTTGGCGTGACGGCGTCTCTGTTTCTTCTCAAGCGATTTCTGGTCGTCCGTTTCAGACGCATGGCGCAGCGGACAAGCACGGATCTTGATGACATGTTCGCGGGTTTGTTGGAGCGCGTGACAGTCTTTTTTTCTCCGGCAATCGGAATCTATGGCGCATCCTACAGTCTGACGCTGACTACAGGAATGGAGCGCGCGCTGAGCCACATGATGTATGCGGTCATTTTGCTGCAACTTGGTATGTGGGGTAACAGCGTCATCGCGTACGTCATCGGAAAAACGCTAAAGCTGGAAGAGTACAGCGATGCCTCGACACAGACCACAATGTCCGTTTTACGCTTCCTGAGCAAACTCCTGCTCTGGTCTGTGCTTCTGCTGCTCATTCTCGATCATTTCGGTTTTAACATTACCGCGCTGATCGCGAGTCTGGGTATCGGCGGTATCGCGATCGCACTGGCCGCGCAGAACATTCTGGGCGACCTGTTCGCTTCACTTTCGATCGCCATCGATAAACCCTTCATCATTGGTGATTTCATCATTATTGATTCGTACATGGGGACGATAGAGAAGATAGGTATGCGTACGACACACATTCGCAGCTTGAGCGGAGAGTTGATTGTCTTCTCCAATACTGACCTGTTGCACAGCCGCGTCAGGAATTTCAAGCGAATGACTGAGCGTCGCATCGTGTTCACTCTCGATGTGGAGTATGGTACCCCGTATGCACTGGTCGAGGAGATACCCGGGCTCGTTCGCGACGTCATCGAACAGGACGCGATGACACGGTTCGAAAGAGGTCATTTCCACAAATACGGCGCCACGTCGCTCGTATATGAATTCGTCTATCACGTGACATCTCCGGAGTACAAGGATTTCATGGATGCACAGCAGCGCATCAATCTGGAGATTTACCGCCTCTTCGAAGAGCGCGGGATACAATTCGCCTTCCCGACGCAGACCATTCATATCGCCCGGAACGCTGAGATGCATACCGCTCGGGCACTATCGGAGGTGACGCATGAACAGTCCTAATCGTATGCTGATCGTATCCAACCGGCTGCCGGTGGTTATCGAGGAGGAGGACGGGGAGTGGAGCCTGCGTCCCGGCTCGGGAGGATTGGTAACGGCAATGGCGCCGGTATTGCGAAACCGCGGCGGAGTCTGGATTGGCTGGTCCGGCCTGCCGGATGAGAACCCGGAGCACATAGCGGATCTTCTGAATCAGGCACCGGCCGACACGGGGTACCGACTGTGTTCCGTACCGCTGAGTTCTCATGACGTGGATTTGTATTATCAGGGATTCTCCAACGAAGTCATCTGGCCGCTCTTCCATGATTTGCAGTCACTTTGTCATTTTCGGCCGGAATACTGGGACTGCTACCTTTCTGTGAACAGGAGATTCGCATCCGTGATAGCCGAAGAATATCGCGCGGGTGATTATGTGTGGGTGCATGATTATCATCTCATGCATGTCGGCGAGGAGCTCCGGCGGGAAGGTATTCAAAGCCCAATCGGCTTTTTCCTGCATATCCCTTTCCCCGCACCGGATATCTTCATGAAGCTTCCCTGGCGTTTTCAGGTGTTGCAGGCGCTGCTACAGTACGATCTCATTGGGTTTCAGACGGTACGCGACCATCGCAACTTCATCCAGTGCGTCCGCATGCTGATGAAGGATATTCCGATACGCCATGCGCGCGGAATGCACATATGTGCGACGGAGCGCGCGGAAGTGCGATTGGGTGTATTTCCGATAAGCATCGATTACGGCGACTTCGAGCGGCAGGCGCGGAGCCGGGAGATTTCCGAGTCCGCGTGGTACATTCATGAAGCGGTGCAGGACAGACAGATTGTCCTGGGTGTGGACCGTCTCGACTATACCAAAGGGATACCGAACCGGCTCGAGGCATTTCACCATTTGCTGCAAACGCATCCGGAGCTGCATGAGCGTGTGACCTTCATTCAGGTCGTTGTCCCGAGCCGCGCGGACATTGCACGCTATGATACACTGAAAACCGAAATCGAGCAGCTTGTCAGTCGCATCAACGGAGAATTCACCCGATCAGGATGGATTCCTGTACACTACATCTACAGACATCTTACACCACGGGAGTTGCTCGGTTACTATCGCACTGCCGAAGTCGCCTTTGTCACACCCATCAGAGACGGAATGAATCTTGTGGCGAAGGAATACTGCGCCTGCAACATCGATGGCAACGGGGTGCTCATACTCAGTGAATTTGCGGGAGCGGTGCAGCAGCTGCATCGCTACGCGCTGGTGGTCAATCCCTATGACGTGTCCGGTGTGGCGCAGGCGTTGTTTGAGGCATTGTCCATGCCCGCCGACGAACGGCAACGTCGTATGCGGCGTCTGCGGGCCATTGTTCGACGGTATGATATTTTCCGTTGGGTGGAGACATTTCTTCATGCCGCCATCGAAAAGGATCTTCGAAATTTTCCTTTGCTCGATGAATACATCCCATCTCAGTAAGACCATCGTGTCGATGCTTCCATCACGCCCGCTACGCAGAAATCTGAAATGGTGTGTTGTCGGTACCGCATGCCACAGCTCTGCATTGTGCATTGCACCTGCCGTATTGCCGAAAATATATTAGTTTGCTACCATGAAACACATTGCATTCACCAAGGCCGAAGGAGCGCAGAACGATTTCGTCATCGTGGATGATCGCACACGCGTACTGACGGATGACGATCGGCGCCGCTTCGCACAGCTCACCGCACATCGCCGCAAAGGTGTGGGATCGGACGGTACGATTATCATCGATGCTTCCGAAACACATGATTTTACGATGCATTTTTTCAATCCCGACGGATCCGTGGGCTCGATGTGCGGCAACGGCGGACGCTGCGCCGCCCTCTTTGCCTGGAAAAAGCAAATTGCCGCAGCCAACATGTGCTTCGAGGTACTCGGTCGCAGCTATACCGCATCTGTGCAAGGAGATGAGATTACGCTCAGTTTTCCTCCCCCGAGAAGCATCGAAGGGTGGAAGGATTTGGACCTCAATACGGACACCCTGCGCATATTCGTGATCGACACCGGTGCACCTCATGTCGTCCTGCTCCATGAGCAGCTACCCGAAAGTTTCGCTGTCGACTTTGAGGAGTTGGATATGCGACGCATCGGCCGCATCGTACGACACCATCAATACTTCGCCCCCGTGGGAGTAAACGTCAATGTTCTGCGCAAACACGGGCTGGCTCTCGATATCAGAACTTTTGAAAAAGGTGTCGAGGATGAAACCGAAGCGTGCGGCACAGGCACCATTGCCGCTGCCATCGCGGCGCATATCCACTATGGCATTGCTCCTCCGCTGGAGTTACACACACATGGCGGTGACACGCTGCATGTGGGATTTTCACCCGCATCCGAGCACAATTTCCTCGACACCCGATACTACGAAAACGCGTTATTCCTGCATGGACCCGCGCGCCTGGTGTTTGACGGAGAATATGTGCTGGAATGATATTTTTTTGAGAATTCGGCGCCGACGAGGGCGAGGAGTTGTTGCCGCTCTCTGTAGAGGGGCTCTCCTTCGATCACGACAGGGGATGCGATGCAGCATCGGCTTGCGGTAGTGTAAACCAGAAGAGACAGCCTTCCCCCACCGTGCTCTCAACGCCCACGTCTCCCCCGAGGCGCTTCACGATGCGTTCAACGATACTCAATCCCAGGCCATGGCCTTCCGCTTCGTCGAGATGCAGACGGGTAAAGGGTGTGAACAATCTGGCTCTCTCGCCCTCATTCAGTCCTTTTCCATTGTCTCTAACCCAGAACCGGATCATGCTACCCTCTGATCCGGGTGAGGCGACGTTGTCCCAGCCAAGTCGTATTTCCATGCGCTTTCCGTCTGCTGTATTTCCGTATTTGAGCGCATTGCCAAGATAATTGCTCCAGACGTTTTCAATCCACACCGTATGGCCGAGCACTTCAGGACATTGGTCGAAGCCGGAGACATCGGCATTACGGCCGCGGATGCGTTCCGCATGGCTACTGAGTACGTCGGTTATGATGGATGGCATATCGAGAACGGAGATGGGGACGTCGCTGTTGCGTCGTACGTTGGCGAGCAGGAGCAGCGCATCGATGATACCCTGCATCTTTTTTCCCGCTCCGGAGATGAACGAGAGGTGTTCGCGCACCTCTTCATCACTGAGCAGGTCTCTGAGGTTTTGAAGAGAATCGCTGAAGCCGATGACTACCGACAACGGTGCGCGGAGGTCGTGTGCTACCGTGTGCGCAAAGGCATCCAGTTCGGCATTGCCCGCTTCAAGTTCTTCTGCGTAGCGTTTGAGTTCCAGCTCCGCGAGTTTACGGGCGGAGATGTCCCGGAACACGACGAGGCGTCCTCGCTGTCGGTTTTTTTTACCGTGCAACGTAGAGACCCTGACATCATACCAGTATTGCTCTTCGATGCATACTTCCGCCTGTGCTTCCGCCGCATCACGGAATTCGTCCAGCACGTCCGCAGGAATGGCGGAGAGCTGATCGATTCGCATGCCGATAATCGGACGATCGTCGCGTTGCAGCACCGCAAGAGCGGCGGGATTGACGTCCACGACACGATCGAAAGCGTCCAACACGAGTACACCGTCGGTCATACGCTCGATGGTAGTACTCCGCGCCACGGGAACGATGTCCAGCATGTGGTAACGGAACATGCCCAAAGCGACCGCTATTCCGCTCAACGCAAAGGCTATCGGTGTCAAATCCTGATCAGCCCAACGGACCAGCCGCGTGATGTAGAGCACATTCCCAAGCCACGGCAGCGACATCGCGAGCAAAAGAAGGGCGATTTGCATACGGTACAATTGCTCCGAGCGCACGACAGCCCGGAACAGCAGCACCGTCCCAAGAAACAGGTGCAGATATATCCAGCCAACGGCTAGCCAGAACACCGGGCCATGTTCATAGCGAACCAGCAGATTGGGTTCCGATTGAAAGGGTAGAACCTGCGGCCAGACCAGACCGTGCTGTTCGTTCGTCGCGGTGAGGAGCATCAACACGACGGGGACAATCCACAGCAGTATCGAACGTCTCCCGATCCATCGTGATTCAGGATGTGCGTATGAGAGCGCAAAGAGCAGCCACAACTGCGGTATGGAGAGGATGCCGAGATAGGAAATTTTGGACCAGAGGATTTTGAGCCAGATGGTCTGACTGAGGAATTCGAAGGTGTTCGTCAGAGCCCAGAAACCCACCGCACACATCAGCAGGGTAAAATGCAGACCGCCCGGTGCGGTACGTCTCCGGTACACGTACATCGCGACGCCGAAGGAAATGATAGCCGCAGCGGCGGATATCAACAGATAGGGCGTGTAGTGCCAGTCGGCCAACGCCCGGGTGGCGGTGGTCACAGTAGCGGTATCGTACGGAGCGTGAAGGATCATGCGTCGTCGTTACATCCGATCAGATACAGGCGTGCATCGAAGGTCAGTCTCTCAGCTTGAGCAACCTCTCGCCGAAAACATACAGAAAGGGACGATGGAAACGAAATGCTGATGTATCGGCTGGTGCATCTGAGGATCCAGCTTCTCGCAATCATCGCGATTAGGTGCACAGGATGTTGTTCAGCACCCGGAGGTTTGCATAGCAGCATCACAACCCCCGCGCGGGTCATGGTTTTTCGGGATTTTTCTGCACTGTCGCGATGGAAATCGTCCGGTTATGCTCACGCCCGGCCAGCACGTGCGGACACATCCTGCGCGTGTTCCGTTGTCTCACCGCAGCACGACATACCCATACGGAGGAAGACGGAACTCGGCGCGTACACCTCGCAGGGAGAATTGCCCTCGCGAAAGTAATTGTTCGCCTTTCAGTGAACCGGGAAGGACCGTGCTTACCTTCGCCTCTTTCGCAGAACAGTTCACCGCTACGACGACCACTTCACTCCCCAGTCTGCGTGCGAACAGCAGAACGGGCGTCGCTTCCTTGGGGGTCAAGGCGAGCAGTTCACCCCTTCTGGCGGCGTCATGCTCACGCCGTATGCTGTAGAGACTGCGGTAGAGATCCCTGAAACCGTGCTCATCCTTGCTCCAGTCGATCAGCACGCGCTCGAAGAGATCGAGGGAGGAAAGATTTCCCGTTTCCTGTCCGTTATACAGTAATGGAACACCCGGCAGCAGAGTCGTGATCACCGCCGCAGCCCGTGCGGCGGCAGGTCCGAACCATTGCGCAGCCGGGGCGTCGTACATGTCCTTGTCGTGATTGGAGGAAAAGCGCAGGCGGAGCGCCCCTTTCGGATAGCGCCAGGTCTCGGCCCGCAGCGAAAAATGAACGTCCTCGGGATTTAGGTCGCCATTCAACAGCGGTCGCAATATATCGTAGGTGTTCCAGGCGTATGTCATATCGAAGGCGTTGACATGCAGCTTCGGATCGGCGCCTTCCGCCAGCATCATGACGGGTTTGACGGCACGGAGAGCCGCGATGGCTTCCACCCAGAAATCATGCGGTACGAGTTCGGCCACATCGCAACGGAAGCCGTCGATGCCGACGTCGCGCACCCAAAAGAGCATCATGTCCTTCATCCATTGGCGAAGTGCCGGTTGCGTATAATCAAGATCGGCGACGTCGTGCCAATCCTCATTCGGAGAAACGATGTCGCCCTCGGCGTTGCGTGTGAACCACTCGGGATGTTGCCTGATCAGCACATTATCCCAGGATGTGTGATTCGCCACCAAATCGATGATGATGCGCATACCGTTTGCGTGCGCCGATCGTACCAGTGAGCGGAAATCCTCCATACTTCCGAATTCCGGATTGACCGCGTGAAAATCCCTAACCGCATAAGGACTTCCGAGGCTGCCCTTCCGCCGCTCCTCGCCGATCGGATGAATCGGCATCATCCACAGCACGGTAACACCGAGATCTTTCAATTCCGGTAGTCGTCGTTCGATGGCCTTGAAGCTCCCCTCGCGTGAGAAGGAGCGTGGATACACTTCATAGATAACCGCATCGCGCACCCAGTCGGCGCTGCGCACCGGCTCGGCATTCACATACTCGCCACGCATGAGCTCCTCCTCCGATTCGTATTCCATCAACGAGACGGAGCCGACAAGACCGCCAGGTCCCGCCAGATCTTCGATTCGCAGAACCAGCACATTGCCCTTTTCCAGCAGCTTTCCCGTGACGTCAATAAAAAAGCGCTGTCCGTAGCCCGCGTGTGTGCCGATTCGTGCCCCGTTCAACCACAATTCGGCATTGTCGTCCACCGCGTCTATCACGAGCGCGGTCTTTGTGCCGGCAAGTTCTTCGGCATCAAAGCGCTGCACATACCACCCAAAGCCGTCGTAGGACGAAAACTCCCTGTGCTGATCCCAACTGCCGGGGACTGCGAGCGTCATCCACGACGTGTGATCGCTCGCCGGATCGAACCAGCGCTCCGTGAACCCGACATTTTCACCATCCACACGGAAATGCCAGGTGCCGTCGAGAGAAAGCGTCCGGGGGAGGTCGCGACGTTCGTTGTCCGTACCGCCGCAAGCGGAGAGAAAGAGGAAGAGGGAAAGCACAGTAATACGAGGCAGAGTAGAGCAGAAACAGCGACCGTTGGGCATGTCATTCTCCCCCTATACCTGAAGCATGATCTCGTCGAGGGATTTCCTTCGCAAATTGGGGACTTCCGCATCTTCGGCGGCATAACCGACCGGGATGAGCACATACGGACGTTCGTTTTTCGGCCGGCCCAGAATTTCGTTAAGAAAATTCATCGGATTCGGCGTATGCGTCAGCGTAGCGAGTCCTGCATGGTGCAGGGCGGAGAGAAGAATGCCGACAGCAATTCCGACGGATTCGGTGACGTAGTAATGCTTCGTTCGCATCGGTGGACCGCCGATGGTGTTCAGCCCTACATCCTCGTAGGAAATCTGGAACACGACGATGAGGTAGGGAGCAGTGCTGAGGTACTCCTTTTTCCAATCCGTTCCCAAGGGCGCGAGCGCCTGTTTCCATTCTGTTGGAAAGCGACGCTCGTAATTCTCCTTTTCTTCCCGCTCAGCCGCGATACGAATTTTTCGTCTGATGTCCGCATCGGACACAACAACGAATCGCCAGGGTTGTTGATTTGCTCCCGAGGGCGACGATCCAGCAGCTTTGATACAGGTGGTGATGATGTCAAGCGGGACCGGGTCGGGTGAGAAGTGCCGCACCGACCGCCTTGTGCGCATGCGGTCGTAAAACGCTTCGGCGGCGGCACGCTGCGTATCCTCGGAGAGGCGCGGATAGTCAAGTGGGATAAAAGATGTGCTCATACTGTTCTCCTGTAATTCAGTCGCCAAAGCTGATGCCGAGATCCCGTGCGGTGAGGATGGTGTCGCAGTCCAGTGGAACGACCTTCATACGGCTGGTGGCCTGTTTGAGAGGGACGTAGCGCACCGTCGGAGGATCCAACGCGACCATGATGCCGTTCTCGCCCGCCTCGAGCGCACGCACCGCAGCTGCTCCGAAACGCAGTGAGAGCAGACGATCAAACGTGGTAGGTGTACCGCCGCGCTGAAGATGTCCCAGAACGACATGCCGTGCCTCCTGCCCGGTGAGTTGCTGCAGCTGCTTCGCTACTGCTTCGCCGATGCCACCGAGGCGCTCGGCACGGCCTGTTTCATGCTCGAGGACAAGACGTTCGCCGTCGCGGGGACGTGCGCCTTCCGCGACAACGACGATGGAGAAATTTTTTCCAACGGCAACGCGCTCCTGCGTTTTCGCGGCGACCTTGTGGATGTCATAGGGAATTTCAGGAATAAGAATCGCATCCGCGGTTCCAGCTACACCGGAATTGAGTGCTATCCAACCGGCATAGCGCCCCATGACTTCCACGACCATGATGCGGCGGTGCGCCTCGGCGGTGGAATGCAGTCTGTCGAGACAATCGGTCGCGAAAGAGACGGCCGTATCGAAACCGAACGTCGCCACCGTTTTATCAAGATCGTTGTCAATGGTTTTCGGGACACCGACGATGCGAAGCCCTTTTTCGAAGAGCGCTTGTGCGATACTCAGCGATCCATCGCCACCAATGGCGACCACTGCGTCAATGCGGGCTTTGCGGCACGCACGAATGATTTCACTGCTCCGATCAATAGTACGGATACTTCCGTCTTTCATCGTCACCGGATACTCCAGAGGATTGCCCTTGTTGGTCGTACCCAGGATGGTGCCGCCCAGATGCGTGATACCACGAACAGTCTGTGCATTGAGGGGGATCAGGCCTCCTTCAGGGAAATTCTCGGGCATGAGCAAGCCGTTGTACCCGTCGCGAATGCCGACCACCTCCCAGCCGCGCTGCAGAGCGCAGATGGTGACGGAGCGGATGACAGCGTTCAGTCCCGGGGCATCGCCACCTCCGGTATTGATAGCTATGCGACGAAGACGCGTGCCGACGCGTGGAGTTCGAGAGGTGCGTGTGTGAGCGGCCATGAAGAATCGTGATCATCCATTGTGTGTGGAAATGTTCTGGAAAATAGCATCCAGATCGACGGATGCCAAGTTCCGCCTTGTCCCGGGAGTTACGCTCGCTCTTCGCTTTTAATCAAGGCCAGCAGTTCCACAAACGATTTTGTCTGCAGAACGCGATCCACCACCCGATCAGATCTGAAGAGCTTGCCGACGTCCGCAAGAAGTTGCAGTTGTACTTTGAAGTCATCTTTGGGAGTGAGGATGAGCAAAACCACACGCGCGGCGTCTCCGTCGGGCGCGTTGAAATCTATGCCGTGATGCGAGAACCCAAGAGCGACAAAGGGAGACGAAATGCCATCCACACGTGCATGAGGAATAGCGACACGTCGGCCGATACCCGTAGACATGGTCTTTTCCCGTTCCAACGCCTTTGCAGCAATAAGCTCGGCGGGGATACCGGTAACGGGTCCCAAGCTTTTTGCTAATTCGAGAATGGCGTCGTCGCTGTTCTCGGAGCGCATCGCCGGAATGAAGGCCTTCGCATTCAAGAAATCCATCAACCGTGGTTGCCGCTTCTGTCCCATCACCCATTGGATCGCCGGGCCTGCAACGAGAGACGTACTCATCGCCACGATGATTAATGCGACAAACATGTTTTCCCCGATCAGACCTGCTTCCAGAGCAAGAAGGGCGAGAATGATCCCCATTGCTCCATAGGTGTTAAGACCAAAGCCGATCGCAAGAGATTCGCGCTGGGTGAAACCCATCAATCTGCTTGCGGTAAAACTTCCGAGGACTTTCCCTGTTGTCGCCATCATGAGCACAACCAACACCAGAATCGGATCGAAATGTTCGATGACATTTACCCGCAAACCGATTGATGCGAAAAACAGCGGAGCAAAAATGAATGAGATAAAGTGATCCAATATTTGTCGTGTTTTTTCGCGGAGATGCGTAGAATCACCGAATGCGACTCCGAACATGAATGCTCCCAGGATGGAATGGATACCGATCCATTCCGTGAACGCAGCGGCCAACAATCCCCCGATGATTGCGAAGCCAAGAACACCTCCCGGCCACGAGGTATACGCTTGAAGGGGTGGTAATATCGAATCGATCACGAATCTGCCGATTGTTAAGATCAGTATTGTGAATCCCACCGTCATCCCAATGGTGAGCCAAATACTCATTGAACCGCTCCCTGAATGCATCAAGCCAATTATGGTTGCGAATAACAACCAACCCGCGATGTCATTGATCACAGCGACCGCGATGAGAATCATCCCGAGATCGGACCGGTACATGTTTAGATCGATCAGGATTTTTGCGATAACGGGGAGTGCGGTAATCGATAGCGCGGTACCAAGAAAGAGCGCGAAGTAGAGGGACTCTATCTGTGTGCCACTTTCAAAGAAAGTTGGAAAGAGCATACCGCTCCCGAAACCCACACTGAAGGGAATCAGAATACCGAAGAGGCTGATGACGAGTGACGCCTTACCTTGACGAAGGATGGCCGAAAGGTCGACTTCGATACCGGCGACCATGAGGAAGAGGGTGATGCCGAGCGTTGTCACAGCCTGGAGGCCTGCCGTGAATCCCGGAGTCGACGGAAAGAGACTCGTGAACAATCCTGGGGCAAGTGCGCCGAGTACCGTGGGTCCAAGAAGAACTCCGGCGAGCATTTCTCCGAGCACCGCTGGCAGATTGACCAGCCGTGCGAGTTCGCCGAGAACGCGCGCGACAAGAAGGAGAAGGCCAAGCGCCAGAAAAAACGCGGTCAGTTCGGAATGGTCCATAGGCTCACTCCGTCCCGCCGTCGGTTTCACCGCGAAAGAGCAGCATGCCACAGGGGAGACTCGTCAATGCCGACTCGGCTGGATGCGTGAAAACCCGGTCCCAGAACGTCAGCGCACGCGAAGGTGCCTGCGTTATAACCAGGTCTGCACCAATGGAGCGCGCGTACTCCACAATGGCGATCCCTTCGGCACTCTCGTCGAGCACTTGTACCTCCACCTCGAAGTCCGTGAGATCGTACACCGAGAGATAGTCCACCAACGCTCGGTGCTGCTCGCTTTCAAATTCCTCACGTTCGCGTTGATCGATGTAGCGTGCGGCGAGGCGGTCGGCATAGTCTGTTTCCTGCACGATATGCAGTCGATGTTCTCCCGCGGCACGGAGCAAGCCCAAGGTGTATGAGAGCATGGGAGCAAGATCCTCGTCGAATCGGACACCCAGCACGACATTTTCCAGCCGCGGCACGTGATGGACGTTAAGCGGGATGAGCAGCACGGGACACCCGGCTTTCCGTGCGATTCGTCGTGCCACGCTGCCGAAAATGCGTTGGAACATCCCTTCCTCTTCGAGGGCGCCTGTTACCATCAGAGTCGCTTGCTGCTCTTCCGCGATGGCCAACAACACATCCTCCGGACTGCCGGTGCGCAGGAGTAATTCGCAATCGCTGTCCACTGCGGCGGCACGGAGCACTTCGGCGAGCCGTATCCGCGTCTCTTCCGCCTCCTCGCCAACATGTACAAACACTGTGCGCGCACCGAGCAAGGCGGAGAAGCTGCTCGCTGTTGCCGCGATAAGTTGCGCATGCGGGGAAAACGCCACACCCGCCACGACCACTTCTGTCCGATCCGACACGCTGTCCTCCAAATCTTTGCCGTACAATCGTTCGCCGAAAAGTAGTCTCTCCGGGAACATGAGGCAAGCGCCGCAGCAGAGCAGCGTGGCAGCGTGTAATGGGTGTTTCTCCAGCATTTGAATTCTATGTGTCGTCGGTCTATATTCGTACACCCTGTATCCCAATTGCCTGGTGTGTCATGAAGCCCGGAGTTCCTTCGCGACAAAAACTACCACCGATGCTGTATGGCGTTCAACGCCGTACCCGCAGTGGTTTGGATCCCTACGTTCCTTCACCGTCTCAACCCTGGAATGCGTTGCGTGCCTCACACCTACTACGACGCGCCGCACCTCTCCCGACGTGGGATGAGATAACCGCCGCAGCGGGGATGTCTCCCGGCGATGTCGTGGACCTGTTGCTGGACGTTCTCCCGGAGCCGTCACCCCCGGGTGCTTGGGTGTCGGAAATCGCGGCCAAGCCGACAACAGTTGATGAGGACAACGCCTATCGCGCTCAAAACAGCTCGAATATGAACGCCTTGCGAGCATGGTGGGCTGGACTGATGACGTCCTCTGGCATGAATATCCGTGAGGTCTTGACGTTGTTCTGGCATGGTCACATCACCAGCGAGGGTGGAATTGTGCTGGTACCACAGTTCATGTATCAGCAAAATGCCCTGTTCCGCTCTTATGCCCTTGGCAATTTCCGCGATCTGATGAAAGCGGTAAACCATGATCCCGCCATGCTTCGCTATCTCGACGGCGAAATCAACATCGGATCCAATCCCAACGAAAATTATGCGCGTGAACTCATGGAACTGTACACCATGGGCGAGGGAAAATACACCGAAGAGGATATTCGGGAGGCCGCGCGCTGTCTTACCGGTTGGCGCCTCGATGAATTCGTATCCTTCGATGCATCATTCAGCCCGTTGTATCACGACGCCGGAAACAAGACGTTCATGGGACGAACCATTCTCGGCAAATCCTCTCTCGATGGACGCTTCGAGGGAGATGAGGTTGTGGATATCATCTTCGAGGACCCCGCCGTGGCGAAATTCATTTGCCGTAAGTTGTATCTCGCTTTTGTGTACAACAACCCTGCGGCAGTGGATGGTGAGATTGTTGATGGTCTCGCACAGATTTTTCGCGAGAGCAATTACGAAATCAAGCCGGTCATTGCCGCATTACTTAAAAGCTCCCACTTTTTTGATGTCGTGAACGTGGGAGCGATGATAAAAAGTCCCGCTGTGCTGCAAGTGGGGCTCGCCCGGCAGCTCGACGCAGATCCGGGCGGGTCGCGTCTGTCCGCCGATATGAAGACTCTTGAACAGAATCTGCTCGACCCGCCGAACGTTGCCGGCTGGGAGGGATATCGTACATGGGTGGGCACAACGACGTATCCCTATCGAAAGTCCTTCGCCGAACGCTTCATCACGGGACAAGCTCCGGGGGGGGCATCGCAAACACCTATGAACGTTGTATCATGGGGAAAGAAATTCGATGAATACAACAATGCGGAAAAACTGATTGACCAGATTCTGACCTTGCTTTTGCCGGTCGCAGTTTCGGATACGCGCCGCAGCTCGTATCTGCAGACAATGCTCGGCGGGGCGCCGGTGTATGAGTGGAACATTGACGCACCCAATGCCGATACCAATCTGCGCGGCACACTGCAGCGTATCGTTTCGGCTCCTGATTTTCAGTTACACTAAACGCAGGGGGCAACATGAATCGTCGTGACTTTATCGAACGCTCCCTGTACGCTTCCCTCGGTGTGGCATCTGTCCCCCTGGTGTACGGAGGTATACCGGTACATGCCGGAACGCATCGCTCCATGTCCTCGGGCGCCTTGGCGGAGAACGACAACGTTTTAGTTGTAGTGCAGCTTTTCGGCGGTAATGACGGTCTGAATTCCTTTATACCGTACACGGATCAGCGTTACTACTCCAGCAGACCCACGCTTGCCATCCCTCCCGCGCAGGTGTTGAAGATTCCGAATCCTACCATGGGTTTTCACCCGCAGATGACGGGCATGAGCGACCTGTTTCAGTCCGGAAAGCTTGTTGCCGTGCAGGGCGTGGGATACGAAAACGCCAACCGATCGCATTTTCGCTCCGAGAACATCTGGCTTACCGCCTCGGGAGCAAATGAAGTGCGGGAAACCGGTTGGCTCGGTCGTTGGCTCGAATACGCGAATCCCAGCTTTCCGCTGAACCTCCCGCCGGATCCTTTCGCCGTGCAGATCGGTGGCACTCTATCGCTCATGCTACAAAGCGCGAAAGGAAATATGGGTATCACCCTCGCCGACCCGGATACCTTTTTCCGCCTCGGGAGGAATCAACTGGATGAGGTTGTGCAAGGCGGTACCCCCTATGGAGATGAGTACCTGTTCGTACGCGCAATCAAAGAACAGAGTGATGTCTATTCACTCCGGATAAATGATGCCTTCAACGCCGGAAGGAACATCGGCACATATGCGAATGCGGGGCTATCGCAACAATTGCGCCTCGTAGCCAGGCTGATTTCCGGCGGGCTCAAGTCGAAGGTATACATGGTGTATCTCGGCGGCTTTGATACACATGCGAATCAGGCAAACGCTCACGCGAATCTGCTACGGACACTCTCCGATGCGATTACACAGTTTACCACAGATCTGCAGAATCAGGGTCTGTCGAAAAATGTGGTGGGCCTCACCATGTCGGAATTCGGTCGCAGGAACCGCGAAAACGGCAGTCTGGGTACCGATCACGGTGCGGCGTCGGTTCAGTTCGTTTTCGGAGATCCTGTCAACAGCGGCGTGCTCGGTGCCGATCCCGATTTCGATCGAACGGAAGCGGGAGGCGACCTTCTCTACACATTCGAGTTCCGCCAGCTGTATTCCGAGCTTCTGGAAAACTGGCTTGGCGTCCCGAAAGACGATGTGACACAGCTACTTGGCGGACGCTTCACGCCTCTTCCCCTGATCCGCACAAGCACACCCGCCACGCAACCAGGTGTGATCAGCGAGTTCGAACTCGGTCAGAATTATCCTAATCCTGTCGCGGCCGCCACTGAAACCACCATTCCGTTCTCAATACAAAAAGCATCAGCGATCGATCTCGTTCTTTTCGATGCGCAGGGGCGTCAGCTCGCAGCTTTGGCGTCCGGAGTACTTCCGGCCGGCCGACACACCGCTTCCTTCACGGCACGCGATCTTCCCGCCGGTACGTATTTCTACCAGCTGCGTGTGGACGGACAGCGTGTGACGCGACGAATGCATGTGACGCGATGAACGGGATACTTTTCCGATGGCACTACACAAGGAACAGTGCCATCTGTACACCTTTACTTGCCCCAAGCTGATTCGAGCTTTTCGGCACATGCATCGGCCCGGCCCTGCAACGATCCACTACCACCTGTTGTCGTATGATTGCATCTGTCTTCCCGCGCATCACCATCGTTTGCCTCGCGCTGGCACTGCACGCCGCGCCGGTATGGGGCCAATCCACCTGCGATACGGATCGCTCGTGTACTGGCAACGCACTGCTCTTTCCCGGCGGGGATTTCGATTATGTAGACGTATTCAATTCACCCGCTCTGGGCAGAATTGACGTATCGAACGCGCTGTCGGTAACACTCTGGGCCAACGTCTCCCGGCAAAACGGAGTGCAGCAGTTCATTGGCGGCGTGTGGGGTCCACGCACCGACAGAGACGATAAGTGGTTACTCTACATCGATGAAACGGACTCACTGACTTTCGAGTTGAGCAACGGCGTCACGAGTTTCGGCCGTTTCGACAACACCGTGATCAAGGCGCCAATGACATACGATTCATGGCTGCACATCGCGGTGATGTGGGACGGGGCCACGCAGGAAGCTCTTCTTTACATTGACGGACGCCTGTCAGCATCAGGTCGAAATGCCGACTACCCCATCGCCTCGTTGCAAAGCACGGTCAGCTATTTACAGCTCGGCAGTTTCAACGGCATGACGAACGATCCGACGCGCACAAAGCCTCTGACGGGGCAGCTCGACGAAATCCGTATATGGGACAGAGTACTGTCCGAAGCCGAGCTTCGTTGTGGCCGTTCGTCATCCCTTACAGGAAATGAGCCAGGCCTCATCCTGTATTTCCGTTGCAATGAGATCGGTGGTGATATACTCTGCGATGCCTCGCGTTTCAACGGGAGAGGCAACAGACGCGGTGCGCTTCGTTTTGTCCCGGCTACACGCGTCGTTCCTCAGTCGGTGTTTGTCACGCCTCAGTCCTTCTCCTTTCCCCTCGGTTGCATTTCCGACACCACCCTCACGGTAACCCTGACGGACACCTCCGCCTGCGCACAGCAGGTGTCCTTGTCGTTGACGGGAAGGGATGCCTCATCCTTCGTACTGGCAACGAATACCCTGACGCTCCAACAGAACCAACCTGTGCTCGTTCAATTGCAGACCAACATCCGCATCACCGGAGTCATCAGCGCAAACCTGACTGTCCGTCCGTTGAATTCCTGCAATCCCGTCACCGTCATCCCGATCAGCATTACCCGCAACACGGAACTGGGCGCGGCTCCGGGCAGGGTGATCTTCGATACATTGTTTGGATGCATTGACAAGCGCACGTCCGATACCACCGTTCGGCTGTGCAACAACAGCGGGGCACCACTCACCGTCAACGCTCTCGGGCTTACTTCCCCCGCTTTCAGTGCACTGCCGTCAGGATGGTCTCTGCCCCTGACGCTGCAACCCGGAGATTGTCGCGACGTGTTGTTGCGCTTTTCGCCGGCTGACACGGGCTCCTATTTCGACACGCTGCGTATTGTCACTACGGATCCCTGCCCCGGCAGTGGATTGATCCCGCTGTCTGGCCGCAGTGTGCAGATCGCGCGGACAACTATTGCATCCATAGACTTCGACCAACCCGGTCTGCCGTGCAGACGTTCGCTGAATTTGGCAGAGGAGTTTTTTCTCCGCAATATGAGCGGCGAGAACTTCACCGTGGAGGCGATAGAGTTCTCTACACCGGAATTCAGTTCTCCCACGACGATGCCATTCACCGCGAGACCGAATACGGCGTACCGCATGTACATCCGCTTCCGCTCATCGGTCGAAGGTGTGTACGTGGACACTGCACGCATCAGAATACTTTTCCGTGGTTGTATTGTGTATCGTACGATCCCGGTGCGCGGACGCATCGTCGCGTTGCGTCTTGCGGCCCGCGACACACTTGTGGATTTCGGCAATGTGGTTGTGGGACGCACGCAAACGCTTCCCGTAACGCTTGACAATAATGGAAACGACGCGCGGGATATTTTCATGTACCTCAGCTCAGGACGCGCGTTTTCTTTCGCCGGCGGCAACCGTTTCACACTCAACGCCGCTTCTTCGTCAACGGTAAATGTGACTTTCCGTCCCCTGAACGTTGCATTCTTTCGCGACACGCTGAACTTTCAGGATGTCGGCTGCCAGGTCATCACACGTGTGCTTGTTCAAGGCAACGGTGTTGACGGATCCTTGACTTTTTCGCCCGGTTATCTACAGGCGGGCAATGTGATCAATTGCCGATGCAGACAGGATACGGTGACGGTCACGAACAACACAGCCGCACCGCTGACATTGCGCAACGTGAGTATTGCAGGATCAATAAAATTTACCTTCCTGCCTCCGCTTCCTTCGGTTAACGAGATTCTGCAACCGCTGCAGCAACGTCGCTTCGTGATTCAATACTGCCCTGCCGGTGCGCCTGATTTCGTGACGGAACGAGCGGATCTCGTATTCGACACGGATGGACCCGACGGGGAGTTGCGCATGCTGCTCACGGGGACCAACATCGAACCAAAACTCACCATTGACCCAAGCACGGATTTCGGTGACGTGGAGGTTGGCAGCACCCTCACAATGGTATTGCGCCTCACCAATCCGAGCCCGACCCCGGTGACCGTTGACAACATACCACCCTTGCCGACGGGCTTTTCCGTTGTCTCCGCCGTGCCGCCACTTGGTTCCGTTCTGCAGTATCGCGATACCATGCTCGTTACCGTGCAGTTCGCACCCACAAACAACATCACTTATAGCGGACCGATAACGGCAACCTCCACGAACCCATGCTCAGTCACTGTGAGCGGAGCGCTGCGGGGGCGCGGTATCATCGTTCCGTTGTTCGTGCCCTGGTCCACCATCGTCTTCAGCGAAGCCACACGCTGCGACAGTGTGCTTCGCATTATCGGCCTGGTCAACGACGGCAGTGTGCCGATACGCATCGATTCCATCTGGATAGCGGGTCCGGATTCACTGGCGTTTACCTGGCGGGGGCGCACATTCGCCGGTCTTCCACCGCGGGACACCCCTCCTCATAGCGCCGATAGCATCGACGTGTATTTCCATCCCCGACGCTCGCCTTCGGTGCAGACGCAAGCACAATTGCATATTATGGCCACGACACGCCTGGGCCAGCAATTGTTCATCATCAATCTGGTGGGCGGACGCATCGAGCAGTTCATACCGAGTCTGCTTGGTGTGCTCTTCCCGTCCACGCCGGTACTGAATGTCGCTACACCGGTGAACGTAAGTTTCCAGAACCCGAGTTATCTGGAAACCCTGTACATCGACTCTGTTTCTTTTATCCCGGATCAGGGGGTGTTCAGCTTTACCGGCGCTCTGCCTCTGGCCATCGCTCCCCGCCAGTCCCGCAACTTGAGTTTCGGATTCAGACCAAGAGCGGCGGTGGACTACAACGCACGCGTCCGATTGGTGACGCGGGTCGGTTGCGTTGAGGTGGATACCACGCTGAGCATTTCAGGCAGTGGGTACACACCACCATGGCTGGTGACGCTGTGTATTGACAGCACCATCGTGGCAGATATCGGTGACGTGCTGCGTTTGCCGGTCATGTTGAATCGCGATATCCCTCAAAATCCTCTGGATATTGACCTGTTCGTGAGCTATCACAGGCGCGCTCTCCAGTACCTCGGGTTCGAACCCGTATTCACAACTGCGTCCGCACGCGATACACTGCGTCCCGACGGCGTGAAGATTTCGATTCCCGCGAATCAGCATGTCAAGGCCGGGCCGATCGGCTACATCAGCTTCCGTGTGGCCGCTTCGGACTCCATGCAATTTCTGCTCCGCACGGACAGCATTTCTTTCGCATCGGATTCTGTGCTGTTCATTGCACTGTTCGGAGATGGCTGTTTCAATTCTGTCACCATCAACCCGCATTGCGGCATCAGCAGACTGGCGTTCAGCGCAAACCGGTATTCGCTCAGTGCCTGTTATCCCAATCCCGCGGTCGCTCAAACCAGCATTGAGTTCGAGACCCTCGAGGATACTCATGTACGCATCGTGCTTCGTGACGCTACGGGACGCAACGTTGCCGTGCTCACGGACGGATTCTACCAGCACGGGCGTTACGTCTTGAATGTCGACACCTCGGCGCTCTCAGCCGGAGTGTACAGCTACATCATGAGCACAGCAAATTTCTATGCCGCACGTACACTGATAATCATTCGCTAGGGTCGCGTCGCGATGCGCGTGCATATCGCGCGAACATGTTTCCTCCAGCACGAATCAAAAGACGTGCACTTGAAAGCCGATTTCCCAGCGTTCCTGCAACAGCACAGCGTCGAGCGTTACCCCGAAGTCGCAATGAACCTTCAAATGATCGAATCATGAACCTGTTTCTCCTTGTTTCAATTCTTCTCGCTCTCGTTTTAACGTCCCCTATCCTTCAGGCACAAACCGTGCTGCGTCTTGGAGCACACGGCGGCTACCTGCATTCATTTCACGATACAAAACAGAGTGCGCGGATCGGTGAGGACGGCTGCGGAGCGTTTACCTATGGCACGGGAAACGGACCTGCGTTCGGTCTTAACGGCGAAGTAGAGCTGACACCCTGGCTGCGGGGTGGCGGACGTTTGACCTACGCACGTCTCGGTGCCACTCTGTCAACAGTATGCGACAACGGCATCATAGTCCCGACCGGCAATGACAACGAATTTGCCTTGCTGGTAAGGGAATACACAAAAATCACTACACTCGATTATGGTCTGCTTGAGTTGGGGCTGCGCCTCCTGCCGCTGGATGTGCCCATATTTTTCTCCGCGGGATTCAGCGTCGGCACTCCCATGTTCGCTGCCAAGTGGGAACAGGACGAGCGCATTGTCTCACCCGAAGGCGCGCTGTTTCCGGGCTTTGTCGCCCGTCGCAGCAATGGCGGTGGGGATTTTACCGACACGCAGCTCCGCAGCGCTGTCACAGGTGGGATCGGGTATATCCTGAATTACAACGGCAATGTAGAAGTAGCTCCGGAGATCCTCGTCAGCTATCCGCTGAGCGATGCCACGACAGGATACGAGTGGAAAATCGCCACAGTCGCAGCCAGCATGCAAATCTCCTGGCGCATTGACATAATGCCGGAGCAAGAGCTGCCGCAGCCGACAGAGCCGCTTCCCCCCACCTCCGCCTCCGCAGCCCCGCCCACCCGTCGCAAGTATCGGCAGCAGCACCGACGCCGCAGTCAACATCACCGAAACCTTTGTGACGGAAACCTTTCCCCTGTTGCCGTATCTCTTTTTCGAAAAAGATTCCGATAAGCTCTCCGACAAATACATGCGAAGCACTTCCTCAGACGTCACAACCTTCTCTGAACGCGATGTTCCCCGTAAAACACTCGACATCTATTATCACCTCCTCGACATTATGGGAAGCCGCCTGAAAGGCGATGAAAGCATCCGCATCACGTTGACAGGATCGACGGATGACAAGGACAGCGAGAGAGGGAATGTTTCTCTTGCGCTCCGCCGTGCGGCTTCTGTCAGGCACTACCTGACCGATGTCTGGAAAATTGACAGCAATCGTATTACACTGGCGACGAGATCGTTACCATCAATCCCTTCCACACCGCTGTTCGCGGAAGGTGATGCGGAAAACCGTCGCGTTGAGATCTCCTCCGATTCAGATGCTCTCTTCCGACCCATCGTACATGAGCGCCTGAGTGAGTTCGACATCACTCCGCCCGTCATGGAGCTTACCCTCGGAGCTCAGACCTCATCCTCCCTGTCGCACTGGTCAATGCGAATACGTCACAACGGCGGGATTATCGCGGAGTTCAGTAGCGCCGGTGCACCGCCGCCTTCACTGCAATGGCGATTGGACGATGAACTCGCCGCACGTGTGTCGGCGGAGGACTCAGTCAGCGCCACCCTCGAAATTACCGACCAGCAGGGACTGACGGGCGAAACCAGTATTGCCATCCCCGTGCGCAAGCAGCAGAATTCTTTCGAGGTTGGCCGCCTCAGTCTGATTGTATTCGATTTCGATCGCTCGGACATTCTCCCGCACAATCAGCGCATGATCCGCCGTTTCGTCGCCGAGGCAATCAAACCGACATCTTCGGTCATAATCACCGGATCCACGGATCGTCTAGGTGAAGCGCCACACAATCTGACCTTGTCTGCCGCCCGTGCCGAAAATGTGCGCAGCATTCTTCTCTCCCAAAATCCGAGATATGAGAAGCTCGAAGCCCGCGGCATCGGTGAAGCACCGGAGCTCTACGACAATGATCTGCCCGAGGGACGTTTTTACTGTCGCACAGTGGCGGTTGAAGTTAAGACGCCTATCGAATAATCGGGTCTCGACTCAATTCACCTCTTGCGCCTCCCACTTCCAGGGTGTGAACATCCGCATGCTCAGCAACGCCGGCAGCGCTCTGGCATACATCCCGACATGCCGCAGACGGAAGCGATTGATGCGTCTTTTAAGCCAATCGATCGGCGTCTGTGGTGAGACGTAAAACTTCGCCTCCCACAAATCATCCTCCACGGAGATGATCCCCTCATCGATCGCCCGCTGTTGCAAAGGCGTGCCTGGCTGGATACGCCAGCCAATGCCGAATTCCGTGAAGACCGCTTTCAGTGATGGCGCAAGTCGCAGCGTCTCCTCGACCGTCGCTCGCGTCTCACCGGGACTGCCGAACGTGGGCATCGCCATAAAAAAGAGGCCTTCCTCGCGCATCATCGTCGTGTCCCGAAAAATCTCCGCAGTGCCGAAGGACTTCCCGAGAGCTTCGAGCACCGGATCGGAAAGACTCTCGGCAAATAACGTGAAGCCGACACCCCCGGCCTTTCGGTAAAGCCGAAAAAATTCCCGATCTGCCTCTCCCGGATCGAATACCGCATACAATCGGAGTTGAGCTCCTGTACGGATAATCTCGCGTAACACCTCTTTCGCGTGATCCAGCGGACGATTGAATCCGGCATCAACCATCCAGACCGAGCGCGCTTCTCCGAAACGTTTGAGCTTCAGCATTTCCGCGGCAATATCGGACGGTTCGCGCAGGATGAAACTTCGCCCGAACGTGGTAAATGTATCGCAGTATGCGCACTTCTCCGGACAGCCCGAACGCGTAATAATCGCTGCGTCCCAGTAGCACCGTCGATAACGGCGCCGGTCGATAAGCGTATGATAGTCGCAGTGTACTGATGCATAGCCCTCCAGGTGGAATGGATTCGTGATCACTGCACCATCATCACCCCGAAATACAAGACCCGGCGTGCTCATATCCGCCGACCCCGCTTCGAGTGAGGCAACAAAACGCGATACTGGATCCATCGCGTCCCCCGCTATCCCGTATTCAGCCCCAAGGTATTCGAGCATCCGTTCAGGGAAGGTCGTGAAGGCCGTCCCTCCGAGGAGTGCCGGAGCGCGGCATACGGCGCGCACCGCTTCGCAAATCTTCTGTATTTCGGGAAGGGGATCGTGATAATCGAGCATCGATTGATTATCCCGATTACGCACAGAATAACAGACGAGGTCAGGCTGCAATTCCGCGCTCACCTCTCCGGCAATGGAAGCGGGGTTTTTCTCGCCCATCAGATCGAGGAAGCGGACGCGATGACCATCGGTCTGCAGCGTCCGGGCTACCATCGCCGCACCGATCGGCAGTGGGACAAGCATGCGGTTGCTGTTTGTCTGGACAAAGAGAATGTTCATGCGAGCTGCCTCGCCGCTCTGAAATACGTGTGTAATAACGCAGCGGGTGTGATCGTTGTCCGCAAGGGGATGGATGTCGACACCTGCGTGTTCACAATACGGAAACATCGGCGACGCGGGACAGGACCTCGCGTCTTCGCAAGTTCCGTCCGTGCGCCGCCAGTAGGGTTTTTCTAGAGTATGCGGCGCATCGAGTCCTCATCGAAACCCACCACCATACCCTTCGGGGTGCGGACAACAGGCCGCTTTATGAGCATCGGATCGGCGACCAGCGCGCTTACGATTTCTTCATTGCTCATTCCGGCCACCTTATCCTTCCACCCGCCATCCTTGTATGAGCCGCCGGAGGTATTGAATACCTTGCGTGGGTTATCCACAACCTTGAGCATTTCCCGAATGAGCGCTTTCGGGACGACGGTCTCCCGCACATTCCGATAATCGAATGTGAGGCCCTCGCCTTCCAGAAATTTCACCGCTTTGCGTGTCGTACCGCAGCTGGGTATCCCCCATACTTCAATCGCAGCTTTTAGGGCCATGCACATGCTCCGAATCTGTTATACATGAATACTATGAGAATGTCGTTGTTACCCCGCCGGCGCAGTAGGATAGCGGCCGGAGAGGGCTTCGCGAATCACTTTCTTCGCTGTTTCCGGAAAATTACCACTGATAATCCACTCGAGGTAATCACGATGTGCGCTGACGAGCTGCTGCAATGTTTTACCTTTGTGCTTGCCGAAACTGATAACCGAGGCTCCGTTCTGCCAGATGAATTTTCCCTCATCGTCTATCCAGCTCGGATCTCGGGGATGTATTACGGTCTCGAGTTCAGCGATGTTGCGCGGGAGATCCTCGTATCGCAGGAGCTGCGCGGCAAACACCTCGGCGGTAGCAAGCACATCCGCCAGAGCTCCATGCGCTCCCGTGTGCTCCTTCGCACAGTAAAAACGATACGCCGCGGTGAGGTCGCGCGGCTCCTTGAGATGAAATATCGTCAGCGAGTCCACCACGTGCCGTCCGTCCATGTCCCATTCCATTCCGCAGCGCTTGAATTCCTCCTGCAGCATCGGTAAATCGAAGCGCCGTACATTGAAACCGCTCAGATCACAGTCGCGCAGAAAATCCTGCAGACGCGTCGCCAGTTGGGCAAATGTCGGCTCCAACGCTACATCCGCATCAGAAATTCCGTGCACCGCTGTGGCCTCCTTCGGAATGGGCATCTCCGGATTGACGCGGTACGTCAGTTCTTTCATCCCGCCTTTGGGAAGCAGCTTGACCACCGCTATCTCCACAATACGGTCCGTCTGTATGGATACACCTGTGGTCTCAAGATCGAAAAACGCGAGCGGGCGCTCGAGCGGAAAAGGCAACTGCGGAATGGATGCATTCATGTGCGCCTGATGTATCTGTGACATGGAAGGACGATGAAAAACGCTCGTGACGGCGGCGTGTTTTCATTGTGGTGTAAATTATGTAATAATGTACCTTTCATCAATGAAATGGAGCGCGCCATGGCGAAAAGAGGAAAGCAATCCAGAAAACCCGCCGGTCTCTCGCCAGGAACCCTTATCTACATAGGGAACCATGCGGATCACGCTTCCGCCCTCATGCGCATCCGTTACTCAGCCGATGGGGCACACACTTCCGCGCCTGATCAGATAGACTGTAGCAAACTGCGTGACAGCGAAACGCATTCATGGTATCAGATGACCGGCCTGAACGATGTCCAGGCTGTCAAGACCATCGGAGACTGCCTCGGTCTGCATCCGCTGCAGATGGAAGACATTGTCAACACAGGGCATCGCACCAAGGTCGAGTTGTCCGATACGCTGCTGTTCACCATCCTCAAGCATGGTAGCCGTACAGCGGAAGGACTGCGTATGGAACATGTCGTCGTCGTTCTTACTGAGGATACTGTTGTCAGTTTTACAGAGCACAACGCCGATATTTTCGAACCCGTACGGAAACGCATGCTGGCTCCGCCATCGCGCATGCACAGCCGCGGTACGGACTATCTTTTCTATGCGCTGCTCGATTGCATTGTCGATTATCATGTGGAGCTGATCGAGGATCTGGATGATGAGATCATCACATTGGAAGAAACGCTTCTGGAGGAACCCGGGCAGCAGGTGCTACGACGGATTCACCAGCTGCGCAGGGATACCCTGACTCTGCGAAAGGCGTTGCTGCCTTTGAGGGATATGATGCTCGAACTGCATCGTAGCGAGTCCGGACTCCTGACGGCTGAAACGCGCGTGTTCCTTCGCGATGTATCCGACCACATCGTGCATCTGCTCGATACGCTGGAATATGACCGCGATGTGCTCGGTGCGCTCATCGATCTTTCGATGTCGATGGAAAGCAACAGGATGAACGAGGTGATGAAGGTCCTGACGATGATCGCGACGATATTCATTCCCCTCACCTTTATCTCCGGTATCTATGGAATGAACTTTCGCACAATGCCGGAACTGAACTATCCCTGGGGTTACCCCGTAACTCTGCTGCTGATGGCAGCTATAGCCGCGGTTCTGATCCTCTATTTCAGGAAAAAGCGCTGGCTCTGATGTTCGCTCTGCGTCGTTCGAACGCGGAAACCACTCATTCCGCCGTTTCCCGCACCTTGCCTTCATGCACGTGCAACATGCGCTGCTCCACGTCGCTCGTGAGAACGCAGCGTATCAGAATGCGGTCCTCCTCATAACGCTCCTCCACGATGCGCGCCACGCGATGAAACTCGGCACTGATTTTGTAATCCGGTGGTCGTATCTCGAAGGTTTTTTCGCGATGCTGCTCCTCGATCATGAGCAGTATTGCTGTGTTCAATTCTCCGAGATTGATTCCGCGCGCCGCGGAAATGAACACGCTGTACGAGTACTCGCCTTTGAGACCCACCATCGAGCCAGGATTGTCGAGACGGTCAATCTTGTTGAAAACCATTATGGTGGGTTTGTCCGCCGCCCCGAGTTCGCGCAGGGTGTCGCGCACAACCTCGATCTGTTCGCGAAAATGCGGATGCGACACGTCCACAACATGGAGAATGATATCCGCTTCAACGACCTCGTCCAGTGTGCTCTTGAACGATGCGACAAGACGCGTCGGAAGTTTTCGGATAAATCCCACCGTGTCCGAAATCAAAACCGTCCGACCCTCCAGATCGATCCCGCGCACGGTGGAGTCGAGCGTGGCGAAGAGTTTGTCTTCGACCAGAACATCGGCACCGGTGAGTGTATTGAGCAGCGTGGATTTACCGACGTTGGTGTAACCGACAAGGGAAATGCGATGGGCATCGCTTCGCGACTTCCGCTGTGTCGCACGCTGCCGGTCGATGCGGCGTAGTTTCTCCTTGAGATGCGCGATGCGGTCGCGCAACATGCGGCGATCGGTTTCGATTTGTGTTTCACCGGGACCCTTGGTTCCAATGCCGCCGAACTGTTTGGAAAAGTGCGTCCACATCCGCGTGAGTCGTGGCAGCGTGTACTCGAGCTGCGCAAGTTCCACTTGTGTCTTTGCCGTGTTGCTGCGTGCGTGCATGGCGAAGATGTCGAGTATGAGCGTCGTACGATCAATCACTTTGCGATTGAGCATACGCTCAAGATTGCGCTGCTGCACGGGTGACAGATCATCGTCGAAAATCACCGTATGCACTCCGAGATCCTCGCATCGCTCGGCAATGAATTCCGCCTTCCCCTTCCCGATGAAGGTACGGGCATGAATCGCCTGCCGATTCTGAAAGACCTTTTCCACCACCTCGGCGCCGGCGGTCTCCGTGAGCAACTCAAGCTCCTCCAGATGCTCGTCTGTCTCGAAGCGCAACAAAGACGGCGGACGTGAAACGCCGACGAGAATAACACGCTCTTGCACAGGCGCCGTGTCGTGCAGTCGCGGGGCTCGCTCCGTGGCTTGCTCTTCCTCTTCCTCCTCATAGTACTCAAAGATCTCCTCAGAGAAAGGGAGTCCTCCTTCGTCCACAGAACCCGTGTCATCCTGGTCCGGATGCGCCGTTTCAGGGTGGTCGTCCTTGTAGCCGCCTTTATCGTACTCTGTATCTGACATTTGTGTCATTTTCCTTGAATGGTGGAATCGCGCCGTCAGCTCCGCTCCAGATGCTCGGCGTGCGTGTGTGCTTCGGGCAGCGAACGCTTGCGGTCGCGGGCTACCAGCATTTCAGCCAGCGCACAAAGTAATGCGAGCGCGATCATGTATTTCCACAGCTCCACACCGAAACGGACTTCCGTCACGGCTTGCTGTACGCTCTGTGATTGATCAAGCGTCCTGGCGTTTTCTATCCCGAGACGGGAAAAAAATGCGCGTTCTTCCTCCGTGGATGCCCTGACAAGATTGGATTCTCGGGCATCGACATTGACGACGATATTGCGCAACACGGTGTTCCCCGAGGCAAGAACATATACACCCGGTGCGTCAGGCGCTTCGATGGAAAACACCAGACCAGAGGGCAGGGCTTTCGGGACGATACGCTGCACTCCACCCTCGGGTGATCGCAATTCGAACAGATCATCACCGCCCGGAAGAGATGAGAAGCTTATCTCGGAGCTTTCACCGGCCATGAGTGAGACCGTGTTGTCGTCGCGCGAAGCGAGATAATACATGGACCGCGTCAGCAAAGGCAGGAACAAACCTTTGAACGCGAAATCGGACCAGCGTGGATCAGGCGACGCACCAAATACCAGCACGCGTCCTTTGCCGTGTTCCGCGTCGAGCAGAAAGGCGTCCCCTCCGCGCGTCCCGATTACCTGACGCGCCCTCTCGCCGGCGCGCAAACGAACGACAGCACCCAGTTCCGGTGAGTCAACTTCCGGATTCCGGCCATCCGCCCGCTGTTCGAACAATCCGCGAAAAAGCGGATGATCGAAGTCAATGCTGCCCAGTGTGGTGAAACTGCCGCGATCCTCCAACGATCCGTTTAATCCCATCGGACGCGGAATACCGAACAAGGGAAGGAGCGTTGAAGAAAAAGCTCCAAGCGACGCATCGGCATCGGGAAAAAGCAAGGCACTTCCACCCTGCTCCACCCATGATGCGACTCTCTGTAAAAACGGCTGCGGTAATCCCTCCGCACCGGTGAGAACCAGCACATCGTAACGCTCAAGGTTTTCCGCAGGCAAGCGACCGCGATCAACGCTCTGTATATTCAACACCTGCGGAGCTTCACTTTCGCCGACGAAGGGATTGAGCGCAAGCGAGACGAGCCGCGTATCGCGGCCGCCCGATGGCCCAATGAGCACACGAATCTGCTCCGGAATACTGAAGGCGAAATACCGTCGGTTGTCTTCAGGCAGAGCATCGTCCTCGAGTTCGACAAACCCCTGCACCCAGCCCGCCTCGCGCGGGGTGATGGTGAAGTCCACATCACGCCTCCCCCCCGCGTCAACGCTCACGCTGTTCTGTGTTACCCGTTCTCCGTTGAGAAACACCGATACGACCGCATCGGTCAACGCTCCCTCGGATGTATTCGATATGGTGGCCCGCAGGTCCACCGGCTTCCCTGCCTCGAACAGCGAACTGCGCAATTCCACATTTGCCACCGCGGCGTTGTTGCCGTCTTCGGCGCCCAAAGGGAGCACAAACACCCGCACAGCTTTATCAAGCACAGAGGCGACCTGCGCAGCCGCGTCGTACGCGTACTGCGAGCGCTGCCTGTCGGTAATGATGTACACTTCTTTGTTGAAGTTGCTGCTTCGCTCCATCAGAGCCCCTGCTTCCGTCAGCGCCCGCTCGTAATCCCCGTGTATGAAGCTTGTCTCCGTATCCTCGACCTCACGGCGTAATGCGCTGTGCGCTGCGGTAAATTCCTTTGCTCCGCTGCGAAAATCGGTGGTCAGCAGCACCACGGCCTCGTCGCCTGTGTCGAGAAGATCAATCAATTCATTCGCTTTGCGCTTTGCCTGCGTCAGCAGAGGTCCCTGACGGTCCGTCATCATCATACTGAACGAATTGTCCAAAATAATGATCACGGAACTCTTCGCAGCGGTCCCCGGAAGGAAGCCAAAACCGCTCCGCAACGCAGGACGTGTGAACGCCAGAACGATAAACACGATAATCAGCGTACGCAGAGCGAGCAGCAGCCATTGTTTGATCTTGAGTTTGCGTATCTGACTACGCTGCAACTCTTTTAAAAACGTGAGCGTGCTGAATTCAATGATCCGCGACTTGCGCAGATTCAGCAAATGCAAAATGATGGGAATGGCAGCGGCTGCCAAGGCGATCAGGTACAGGGGATTGAGAAAGGTCATAGGCCGCTTTCCGCCTTGTCCTCATGGTGAAACATCGTGTCCGACGCGCTGCACAAACGGTGCGTAACTATGAAACATAGAGGCACGGGGCCTCAAAATCAACACCAAAACACGGACAGTACTCAGCGCCGTACTCGGCGACGCGTTTTCACTGCCATTTCATCGGCGATACACGAAACCGCGCGATGTCCGCAGCGTTGCGCCCGAGCAACTCTGTCTCCAAACACTGCGACCTTCTGCCGCGGATGGTTTGTCACATGGGAACGGTGAACAGGGGAGAGAGAGACTGCGTCACTCCCGGTGCAAGCTCCGTGCTTCACCCCAACTCCTCCATTCCTGCACGCTGCGTCCGGCATGCTCTGAACCCCGCTTTGAGCCCGGGGGCGACTTGACATATCCGCTCTCCTTGCATACCTTTATTCTACACACCTGATATACCACCTCGCAAGCGAGACGCACCTACCCCATCGTCTGCACGCTGCCGATCCTGCGCAATGTGCAAGCGCGTTCGTGGACTCGTCTCTCATACGACGCGGCTCCAACAGCAGTTTGCTCGTTGGGACGCGACATATTCCTTTCAACACAGTTCATTGGAGGACGAATGAATACCTCGCTTCGCCTGTTGTTCGCCTGCGTCGGTGTATTCGTGCTGTTACTGCATGATAACGCACTTGCGCAAACACCGTCGCCCCCCGTGCGCCGCCAGTTTCATTATCAGGGATGCCTGACGGATGCTGCGGGTGTGAAGATCACGGGATCCCGCCAGGTGCGCTTCGATATCGTGGATCTCGATTCAAATCCGCTTGACGTATTGTTCTCCGAGACGGTACAAAGTCTCACTATCGAGAACGGAATCTTCGAACATGTCATCGGAAGTGTGGATACCAGCGGCAATCCTCTTCCACCGCTCATCTTTCAGAAACGCGTCGCGCTTGTACTCACGGTCAACGGCGAAACCCTCGCTCCTGCTATCCCGATTCATCCCGTACCCGTGGCCATGGTTGCGCTCTATGCCGACTCGCTCAAACAACCACTTCCTCCGGGGCCTCAGGGTCCCGCAGGACCGCCCGGACCCGCCGGACCGATGGGTCCCGCCGGATTGAACGGCAAGGATGGGAAAAACGGCATCAACTGCTGGGATACGAATGGCGATGGTGTGAATGATCCGGGAGAAGACAGCAACGGCGATGGTGTTTGGGACGCGAATGATTGCAAGGGTCCAAAGGGCGATCCAGGCCCGCCGGGCGGCGGCGGGGACACTGTTACCGTGAAGCGCCTGATCGTACTGGAGGGTTCACAGCATGAGGGGAACGAACATTTTCGCCGGGGAATCACCGTCGGAGGGGCGGATAGCACGGGATCCCTCCTGCAGATCGACTCGACAGGAGAGATCTACGCCCGCAGTCTCCATATCCTCGATCCGCGGCTCCCCGCCGATCACGACAGAAACCGTATCGTCGAGTTCGACAGCTCGGGCTCCGTCCACCGTAAACCGGAACGCTACATCAGCATCGATACACTCAATCCCTCCGCCTCGGACACCACCGTGATCACCGGCAACGGTGTCAGGACACCCGAGCTGGTCGTGCGCCATCCCCGGACGGGTCAACCCGTAGCGATATACGACAGCAGCGGATCGAAACATTTTCTTCCGGAGCTATTTATCCGTATTGACCCGGACGATCCCACAAAGAGGGATACGTCGGTGGTCCGCGGCGACATGCTACGAACGCCGCGATTCGAAATCCGTGATCCGGCCACCGGTACGGTGATGGCCAGGATTGATGCCGACGGAGAAGGGTATTTCCGCAGTCTGCATACGGTGGATGAACATGGCATGATAATGACCTCGTTCAACAGCGACGGCACATCAATGCACATCGGTGAAGAAACCTACCTCGGCGGCATTATCATCCCGCTCGCGAACGGCAACATCCTTCGCATCAGTCCCGAAGAGGGCATTACCATCACCGATCCGCGAACGCCGTCCAATCCCTGGAGAGCCCATATCGATCCAGTGGGTAATAGTCTCTTCGCGGGTCAGAAAAACGCCATCGTGCATACGCAACACCATGGAGTGCGGCGTATGTACGCGGAAGAAGCGACCGAGGTCTGGTTCCGCGACCGGGGGCAGGGGAAGCTGGTCAACGGCGAAATCCGTATCGCTCTCGATCCGGTCTTTCTGGAAACCGCTTGCATAAACGATGAGCATCCGATGATCGTAAAACTTACACCCACTGCCGACTGCAACGGCCTCTTCGTCGCCGAGAAGCGCGGTGATTCCTTTATCGTCAAGGAATTAATGAAAGGCTGCTCGAATGCCAGCTTCGACTGGGAGGTGTCTGTCAAGCGACGCGATCACCAGAATGTACGCATGGAACTGTACACGGGACCCGCACGGCAGGAGACGGGGCGATGAAACAGCTGTATCTTCTCTCGATCTTCTGTGTATGCCTCTCCGTCGCCGGCCATGCTCAGAGCAGCCAATCTTACATTCTGCTCTTCGACGTATTCGACAGCGGTGGCAGCGGACCCGCAACCTCTTCATCCACGTCCTTCAGGGCACTCTCCATCGTGGGCCAGGCAGCGCAGCAGCATACGTCCACGGCCGTTTCCCACATCGCTTCTTCCGGTGCTGCGTGTGTGTTCTGCGAGTTGCTCATCTCCACCGGTATCGCGCCATCGGTCATTCCGGGTGTGTCGCGGCTACATCAGAATTACCCGAATCCCTTCAATCCGACCAGCACGATACGGTATGAACTGGAACGCCCGTCGGTGATCGAGGTCGCCGTGTACACGTTGCTTGGACGCAAACTGAAGATTCTCGACAGCGGATTCCGCGATACGGGCATGCACAGCATAGATGTGGATGCGGCGGAATTCGGCAGCGGCGTGTACGTGTATCGCTTGCGTACCCCGTTCGGCGCACTCTCCCGAAGAATGGTGGTGCTGCGCTGATACGCGACAGATCCCATTTCCACATGGAATAGAATGGAGAATCGCATCAATGTCATGCAGGCAGTCCGGACACGGACTGCCTGCTTTGCCTTACTCAGAAGATGCGCTCATGTTCTCGATTTCGGCCTGCAGAATCTCCCACTCGCGGTACAAGTCGGCAAGTTGCTTTTGCACTTCAGGATACCGGGAGTTGAGCTCCTTAATCCTCGTTTCATCCCTGTACGTCTCTTCGAGGCCCAGCGCGGTCTCGATTTCCACCTTTTCCTGTTCACAGGTTTCGATCTGCTGCTCGACGCGAGCCACCTTGTTTTTCAGGGGTTTGAGCAGCTTGTACAATTCCTGTCGTCGTGCGGCTTCTTCGCGCTTGCGCTCCTTGTCGCTGTGCGCCGCGCTGCGCTTCTGTGCCTCGCGGCCCGCGGGGTCGCGCCGTTGTGTATCCTCTTCGATTTCCGAGGCACGCTTGCGCAGGTAATCGCTGACCGTGCCAAGCGTCATGCGAAGCTGGCCGTCCCGGAAATCAACGCATTTGTTCACCAGAGGCTCAAGAAAATCGCGGTCGTGCGACACGATAACCATGGATCCATCGTAACGGGACAAAGCGTCCTGCAGTACGACCTTCGAACGCATATCGAGGTGGTTGGTGGGTTCGTCGAGAATCAGCAGGTTGGATGGCGTCAACAGCATACGCGCGAGGGCGAGGCGGCTTTTCTCGCCACCGGAGAGCACGCTGACGAGCTTATTCACTGTGTCTCCCGAAAACATGAAACACCCGAGAAGTGTGCGAAGACGTTTCCGGATTTCACCGACTGCCGCATCATCCAGTGTTTGCAGCACGGTCTTGTTCGACTGCAGCTCCTCGGCCTGATTCTGCGCGTAATAGCCGATCAGGACATTATGGCCCGGTCTGCGTTCTCCCGACTGGAAGGGCTCGATACCCGCAATGATACGAGCGAGTGTGGACTTGCCCGCACCATTGACGCCAAGAAACGCGATGCGGTCGCCACGTTCAATCGTAAAATCGAGATTCTCGAAAATGTTCAGAGCACCGTAGGACTTCGCAACGCCTTGAAGTTCCATGAGAACGCGTCCCGGTGGCGGCGGGGGAGGGAAATCGAAAGAAATGCCGCCTTCCTCGTCTTCGATTTCCACGAGTTCCATCTTGTCCAGTAGCTTGATTCGACTCTGCACCTGTCGCGCCTTGGTGGCTTTATATCTGAACCGATCAATGAACTGCCTGGTCTGCTTGATCTGCTGCTGCTGATTCTCATAAGTGGAACGGAGTTGCTCGGATCGCAACGCCTTTTCGTCAAGAAAAAAGCTGTAATTGCCGCTGTATTCCGTAAGCTTCCCGAGTGAGATTTCTATCGTCCGTTTCACCAGGGTATCGAGGAATCGGCGGTCGTGCGAAATGAGAACAATGGAATGCTCGTAACCACGCAGATACTCCTCCAACCACTGCAAGGATTCGATGTCGAGGTGATTGGTAGGCTCATCGAGGAGGAGAATCGTCGGTTCACGCAGGAGCAATTTTGCGAGGGCAATACGCATCTGCCATCCACCGCTGAATTCCTCCGTTCCCCGATGAAAATCCTTCTCTGCAAATCCGAGTCCGGAGAGCACCTGCCCGACTTTCGCCTGTATGTTGTACCCCTCGCGATGCTCCAGCAAATGTTGCGCCTCCCCGAGCTCGGCAACCAATTTCTGCATTTCAGGAGCGTCCGGCGCACAGGTTGCGGATAGTCTGCTCAACTCCTCACTGATCATGTCTACCTGGTCGTGCAGCGCGATGATGTCGTCGAACGCGGTGCTCGCCTCCTCGAACAAGGTTCGTCCTGCATGCATCACGCCATCCTGCGGCAGATACCCGACGGTGTTGGATCGCGACCGGGCGATCTCTCCCGTATCCGGCTCGATATGCCCCGTGATGATATTCATCAGCGTGGACTTCCCCGCGCCATTGGAGCCCACTATCGCCACGCGCTCATTGTCACCGATGCGCAGTGAAACGTCGCGAAAAAGGTAACGTCCGTTGTATTGCTTCGAAATGCTGTTGAGAGAGATCATGGGTATCGTAATTCGTGAGTCTCACACACTGTAATAAATGGGATTTGCGCACGACCCGCAACCTCTGCCAACCGATGCGGAGTACCCTTGTGGAAGCGTCCGCACCCTTCCCAACGGAAAACAGGAATGACCGAAACGTTTACGGAAATGCGTGGTACCACGCATAAAAATAGGTGGAAACACCCATTGCGCCACAGGGGATAATTCAGCTAATTGCTATCGTCAATGTTCCATACATCCCATGGTCATGTGCCTGCGCCGGCTGACGTAACCGGCATCAGTACGCAAAGATGGTGTTTGAAGTTCGAAGCACGGATTTTCGAGATGATGTATGGCTATGCAAGATTACGCTCTGCTGACGGAGGTTGTTATGAAATGGCTCATGGTAATCACACTGCTGCTCCTGGCGTGCGTGTGCAGCGCCCAGATGACGAACGAGAGTGCGCAACCACTGACGCTGCGCACCTGTGAAGGCGACGTCGTGATTTGCGATCAGAGCATGACGTTTCGTGGATACAAATTCGTCGCCGACAAGGTGCTCGGTGATGAAAAAATCGCTCTGAAATCACAAGATGGTACGGTGACGGCGATACTGGACCTACAGGCCGATGAAAATATCTTCCTCACCATACATGAAGGAAGCATTTCCATGAAGGTCAAGTCCTGCGTACGTCAGATTCTTCGTGGAGACGAGCCGGTTGTTGCTTCATTCCTCGATCGAGCCGGTCGTTGTCGTGAGGCTAAAACCATTCTCCGGCAGGGTCTCCTGGCGGTCAATATGTAATGATGCGGCATTCTCCGGCGCTGATGATGATGAATGTATGCGCCGGATGTGAGCCGGCCCGCGGTGAGCGTACATCGTGCCGGGTAAGTGACGAAAACGAGCAGCTATGGATTCCGACACGAATGAGAAGAAGCTGTCCCGGCGCATTACGCCACCGCGGGTACAATAAAAAAAGGAGGATCGGAATAGGAAAAGGTACAGGGTACGGCAGCCCCTGTACATACGCTGCCGACGCACAATCGCCGCATCCGTGGCGTATTCCTCCGGGGATTTCCGTGAAATCCTCTGGGTGAATACGACAGAGGCCACCCGAAAGGATGGCCTCTTTTTTCTCACGATTTTCGTTCTGCTCCTGCACGCTTCTTGCGTGCCGTGTTCAGACCCGGTGCTGCAATCCTATGGCTTGAGATGCTTTGTAAACCATTTCGCAAATTCTGCATACCAGAGCTGCGAATTCTTCGGCTTCAGGACGAGATGCCCTTCGTCGGGGAAATAGAGGAACTGGCTTTCAATGCCCTGGCGCTGCAGTGTGCTGAAAAGCTGCATACCTTGCTCCACCGGTACGCGAAAATCAAGCTGTCCATGCGAAACGTAGGTCGGCGTCTTGAAATTCTTCGCAAGACGACTCGGCGACCAACGTTCGTACATCTTCGGATTGCTCCACGGGGTACCACGGAACTCCCACTCAGGGAACCACAGCTCCTCCGTGCCGCCGTACATGCTCACCAGGTCATAAACCCCGGCATGATTGAACAGCGCCTTGAAACGCGTCGTGTTACCGAGGAACCAGCTCATCATGTACCCGCCGTAGGATGCACCCGCCGCTCCGATGCGATCTTTGTCGATAAAAGGCATGTTCTTCAAAAGATGGTCGAGACCTTTCATCAAATCCTTGTATGGCGCTCCACCCCAACTGCCGTTCACACCATCGGTGAAGGCCTGACCGAAACCGACAGAGCCCCTGCAATTCACCGCCGCGACGACAAAACCGGGTGCCGCGAAAAGCTGCATGTTCCAACGATAGTGAAAATCGTCTCCCCACACGCCCTGCGGACCGCCGTGCACAAGGTAGATCATCGGATATTTTTTCGACGGATCGAAACCCGGTGGCACGAGAATCCAACCCTGCACTTCGACACTGTCGAAACTCTTGAAAGTGAACGACTCTCCCTCCGGCATGTCCAGCGTCTTGATGAGCTCGGCGTTCGTGGTCGTGAGCTGCCGCATATTTCCGATACGGTCCCCTTCGTACTCCACGGACATCACTTCCGTCGGGTAATTCATCCGCTGACCAAGAAACACGAGGGACTTGCCGTCGGGGTGCACCCGGAAATCCGTCCTGTACGTCCCCAGATCAAGATTTTTCACCGATTGACGGTCGGCATACTGCAGCGTAATGACACCCTTGAGAACGCGTAACACGTCGCCACCCTTCGCGGGAACATCGAACAACGCGATGTAGGGACCGTCATGTGCGGTGAAGAGCAAACGCTCTCCGTTCTTGTGCCATAGTACTTCGTCCACCGAACGATCAACGCCTTCAGTCAGCGTGCGGGTCTTCCCGGTTTCACGGTCATAAATCTTGAGGTCATACTTGTCCGCTTCGTAGCCGGCGCGGGCCATGCTGCGATACGCGATGTACCGCCCATCAGGTGAGTAGATCGGTTGATTGTCGTTTCCTTTGTTCGAGGTGGTGATACAACGAGGATTCGAACCGTCGATGCCCACCAACCATATGTCATTGTTCGTGCTGGCCGCCACGAGCTTGTCGGTATTTTTCACAAAAGCGACCTCGCGGCCGTCAGGCGACACGACAAAATCCTGATGGCCACCCAAATCGATGGGAGGGGTGTCGAACGCGCCCGGTGTCAGGTCCTCGGCAATTCCTCCCGCAGCCGGGATGGCGAAAACATGACTGAATTTGTCATCCTTCCACGAATTCCAAACACGATACGGCAACGTGCTTATCCGCCGTGCTTTTACAGGATCAGCCTCTCTCTGTTCGTCCCTGATGCGGTTGCACTCGTCCGTCGGACAATCCGGATAGACTTGCGATGAAAACAGGAAATGCGTCCCGGTGGGTGACCACACGAATCCGTCGATACCGGTGGAGATATTGGTAACCCGCTGCTGCCGGCTCCCGTCTGGCAGCATGGACCAGATTTGTGATCCATTCTCACGTGTTGAGATGAATGCTATGCTCTTCCCGTCCGGCGACCAGCGGGGATGGCGATCCGCTTTGGGGGTATCGGTGAGGCGCACCGCTTCACCTCCTTCGAAAGGCACCGCATAGATATCGCTGTTGGAATTATTATTCTCCAAACTGAACCAGGTCACGACATAAAGAATGGTTTTCCCATCCGGCGAGACCTGGGGATCGGAAACCCGACCCATCGCATACATGTCTTCAAAAGTGATCGGCCTCCGTGGTTCGTCAGGCACCGTGGATACACCCTGCAGTTGCGCTTGCGCCGACAGAGTGAAAACAAAAAGCAGCAGGAATAACGAGAAGGCATTCATGGCGATTCGAAAGTTGTGCATAGTCTTGAATCCGTGTTTCGTTTCCGTTGTCATTGTGAAATTCCGGCTTTTACCCGTCAACATCATCGCGGCACACACTCCCCCAGGCGACGCGGTCGGCTACTTTGCTCGTCGAACAACGAACTCCGCAAGCTCCGTGAGAGAAGCTCTGGCAGCTGAGTCGGGGACTGTCCCGAGTTGCGCGACCGCTCTCCTGCGATAATCCTCCGCAACTGCTTCGGCGTAGGTGATGCCGCCAAACTCCTGCACAAAGGCGACGATCGTGTCAATGTCGCGCCGTCCGACTCCGTTCTTCATGAGGCGGACAATACTCTTCCTGCGGGAGGCGGGAGCGTTGCCGAAGGCATGAATCAAAGGAAGAGTAAACTTTTTCTCCTTGAGATCTCCGCCTACCGGTTTCCCGATCGCGCTTTGCGTTCCGGTGAAATCCAGTATATCGTCGCGTATCTGAAATGCGATTCCCAGTGCTTCGCCGTATTCGCGCATGGCGACGACAATGCCCGTGTCGTCGGTCGCGCTCAGTGCACCGATTTCACAACAGGTGGCCAGCAGAGAGGCGGTTTTGTCTCCGATGATGCGAAAATACGTGTCCTCGTCGTTCCGGAGCTGTCGTGACTTCTGAATTTGAAGCAGCTCACCTTCGCTCATGCGTTTCACCGCCCGCGAGGTGGAATGCAGAAAGGCGACGTCGTTGTGATCGAGCGATAACAGGAGTCCCCGCGACAGAACGTAATCTCCCATCAACACGGCTACTTTATTTTTCCAGATTGCATTGATCGATGGCCAGCCGCGCCGTGTATCGGCTTCGTCCACCACGTCGTCGTGTATCAACGTGGCTGTGTGCAGCAGTTCCACAAGAGCGGCGCCTCTGAAGGTGCGTTCGGTGATGCCCCCGCTTGCAGCAGCAGCCAACATGACAAGCGCCGGCCGCAACTGCTTTCCCTTGCGCTTCACAACATAGCGGACCACTGTATCGACTATACCGATATTGGATTTCAGTGCGTTCTTGAAATGCGCTTCAAAGTCCTTGAGCTCTCTTTGAACCGGAGCGAGAATTCCGTCGAGTTTCATCGTTGCTTTCATTGCGTTATTCCGCCTCGGTCCGTCGTTTCTTCTGACTAAACCGCGAAATCCAGATACTGACTTCATAGAGAAACACCAACGGTATCGCCATCAGAAGCATGCTTATCGGATCCGGTCCGGGTGAGAGCAGCGCCGCTGCGATCGCGCTGACAACCATGGCGTGGCGCCAGTATCGCCGCATTAATTTCGGTGTCACAATGCCGAGACGGGAAAGAAAAAATGCGAGCATGGGGAGCTCGAAAACGGCCCCGGCTCCGAGCATCAGCGTAAGAATGAATTCGAAATAGTAGTCGATCGCGATTACGTTTTCGATGGTAGCCGAACCGAAACCGACGAAAAATTTGAGTGCAGCCGGCAATATCGCGAAATAGGCAAAAGCGACTCCGCCCAAGAAGCAGAGCGACGTGAACACAATGATGCGCGTCGCATATTTGCGTTCGTGCGGATACAAACCGGGTGCGACAAATTTCCAGATCTGATAGATGATGTTCGGGATGCTGATGACAATTCCACCGAATATCGCCACCTGCATGTACAGAAACACCTGCCCGAAGGGTCGCAGATTCTGAAGCTTCATATCGTACAGCTTCGCTGGTCGGAGGAGGATGTGCTCCATAACCGGATCAATGAACACCCACAATGCTATCGCTGCAACGACGATGCCGATCATCGCGTAGATGATGCGCCAGCGAAGTTCCTCGAGGTGATCGAGAAACGACATCTCGCTTTCGCCGGTCTTGGGCCGAATATCTTCTTCCTTCTGTTCCTGATCCATGGACGTAAAAACTGCGCACATGCCGCAAATATGAAAGATACGAAATTCCACTGTTCATCGTCCAGTGCGATGCGGTATTTCCGCGGCCATCCCTGTGGGACCTGCATGGCGTCCCTCGCAGCACCGGACTTATACGTTCTGTTCGTGCGTCATGCAATCTGTCGTACATTGCAGAGAGTTTCAGACGAGAGGTTTGTTCTATGTCTTTCAGTACCGTCACAAGTTCCCGCACCTATCTGCCACTGACGCTGGGGATAGTAATCCTCGCGCTGCTTCGCATGCTTCCGCTGCTGTTCCCGGAGGGACGTCTCTGGGGGCTGGATGCGGGGATATATCTCGATCCCGTCGTGCATGCCTTCCTGACGCTGTTCCTGCTCCTCCTTGCCCTTCCTGCCGTGCAACGACACGTCGCTCAGTGGGTGGACGCCGGGGATCGAAAGCGCTGGAGTGCGCGTACCCGCGTTCTCGCATCGATCCTTTTTCTGGCGGCCATACTCTTCCCTATGGGCACCTTTTTCTATGGTGACGGCGGGAACCTGGTCAGTGAAGTGTATAAAATTGGAGCCCGGAAGGAATATATAAGCGACATCCTTCTCAATCTTCAGTCCGCTCCACTGGCGGGCGGGATACTGCATGGTCTGGCCATGGGTATTCCTTCCGCCATGTTCGCGGTGGGAATGACGCCGCCGGCAACGCCCATGTTCCCATTCTTCGCCCTGGCCCTGCTCGGTGTTATCGGTGTGTATTTCGCTGTCCGGTTGCGTCAAGACCCGAAAGCGCGATTTGCCGATCTCCTGCTCATCTCGGGAAGCGCTGCTGCGCTGCTGTTTTTTTCCTATGTCGAAATGTATCTCACGGTCACTGTTGCGATAACGGCATTTTTACTGGCGGGACAACGCGCGCTCCGGGGAGAGCTCCCGCGTATCGTTGTCGTTCTCTTGTACGTGATCGCTTTGGCCGCGCACTACATGACACTCGCCTTACTGCCGGCTCTCCTTTTTCTTTTGTTCGAGAAAAGCAGCTTCGTCGCGAGATTGGCCGGAACACGACGCGCGCTGCTCACGACCTGGCTCGCGAGCGTCGGCATCTTCGCGATTCTGTACTGGTTTCTCGGCTTCGCCTCGTCGGACAGTCGCATCGTCATGCCGCTGTTCGAGCAACGTTCTGACGCCGGTACGCTTTCCTACACGCTGCTCTCTTCGGCACATCTGCTGGATTTCGTCAATCTGCTCCTCTTGCTCGGATCGCTCCCGCTGCTGATCGTACTGGCGAGCGTTATTTTCAGGAGAGGCACTATGTGGACCACGGAGCGGGGTTTTCTGCTTCTTGCTCTTCTGTATTTCGGAACTTTCATCTTTTTTTCAAACACCTCTCTCGGGTTGGCACGCGATTGGGACATCGCCGCGCCTCTCTCCATCATCTTTGTCCTGCTCGCAGCGCATACGTTGTCGGACGGCGAGACCGGTGAGCGAAGCTCCCTTCCCGTCGTTCTGGGCTGCGCATCGCTCATCGCCGTTCTGCCCTGGTTGTTCGTGAATATTGACGACGACACGGCAGCGCAACGCTTCGAGTCCGTGATACAACTCGACGACGAACATATGTACGGCGACTATGCACTGAGCGGATACGAAGCACTGCGGAAATATTATCTCCATCACGGTCGCCTCGATGAAGAAGCCCGCATCCTGTATCGCATGGTGGATCTCGTCGGATACCCCGAACAGTACCGGCTCCTGCTCGTCAACTCCATCGCGCGCTTCCATACCGATAGAAATGCCAGTCTGCAAACCCAGTTATGGATGCTCGATCGCCTCGGAAGAGCCTCCGACGCAATGATCCTCGCTGGCAAGGCTGATAGCTACGCCATCAGCCGATGGGAAATCGATTCCCTCGTCGCTGTGATTTCCGTTGAATCCATCACGAACTCCACCATGCAACAGGTTTTCACCCCGGTGAAGAACATGGTGGACCGTGGGGGACTGAAATTGGGTCACGACATTCTTATCGGTGCAGGGTGGTATCTCGACGAGCGCTTTTTCGAGGCTTCGGAGGCCTTACGGACAGTTTGGGAAAGTCGCTTTCGCGATGCGCGTGTTGACGGGATGTACGGGAGCTCCTTGTCTCTGTCTGGCCTGCCTGACATCGGCGACGCAGTATTTCAGGAGGCATCGCAATGGCATGGAGAGCATCCGCAGTTCCTGTTCTTCTTCGCCATAACCCAACTTCGGCTGGACCGGCAAGCTGGTGCCGCAAAAACGGCATTACAACTCGCTTTGACCTACAATCCGCCCGCATCCGCGCGCGAGCAAATCGAGGAGATTCTGGCCTCGATTCCGGAGGTTGCTCCCACGCCGCTCCCGTGGTCTTCAAAGCAGCCGTAGCTCGACGGGAAGCACTACCAGAGGTCTGAGAGTCTGGGCCGCAGAGTTTCTTCTACACGTGAGGGACCGGATCTTGCGGTATCGTGCGTACTGTCCTCTTCGTTCAGGCATCATAAATATTCTCGAATGTGCCTGTGACAGGTGTTCCGTCCTTGCGACAATGATATTCTGGGCGACCGCTGCGCTCTGCCAGCTTTCCAGACAACCTGAATACTCGTAGATTAGAGGTATCTCTTTCCATCGACTTTGTACAAGGATTTCATCATGAGCGAAAACCTGGACGAACGCGAAGGCATGGGCACTACTGAAGAAATGGTGTCACAATCCGAGCCTCTTTCTCTTACAGACAAATTCATCGGTGTCATCACCGAACCAGCGGACACCTTCGCCATTATCCGGGCTGCTGGACCAAAGACATCCGACTGGATCGTTCCTCTGCTTGTCATGGCGATCATTCTCGGCATTTCCATGTTCGTGCGCTTTTCCAATCCCGAGACGGCCGCGCAAATGCAGCAGCAACAAGAGATGGCGATTCAGAAACGGGTGGATGCGGGACAAATGACGCAGGAGCAAGCTGATCAGACTATCGAGCAAATGGAGCAATTCGGCGGGATGACGAAGATATTCGCACCGATTGGTGCCGTACTTGGTTATGTCGCGATATTCTTTCTCCTCTGTCTGTTTTACTGGCTGATTGTCCGTTTCATCATGAAGGGCGACACGAACTATTCTTTCATCCTCTCCGTGGTAGGATTATCCGCCTTCATTTCCGCTATTGATCAGATCATCTCCATATTGCTCATGGTCGTGACGGGTAACGCTATGGCGAATCTGAGCCCGGCGCTGTTCGTGGACAGCCAAGCTGCGGGAAAAACCTTTTACCTGCTCATGGTCCTTGCCCCGATCTCCCTTTGGGCGCAGTATGTCATCGGAATCGGATTCGCAAAGACGGCGAATATCAGCACCGCAAAAGGGGTGATCGCCTCTTTCATCGTCTGGTTGTTGTTCGCCTTGCTGACGGTGACGACGGGCTTCGGCGCCTGAGACAAGCATGCACTTTCATACACAGGCCGGTGAACGTCAAAATTCACCGGCCTGTGGCATTGTCAGCACTACGCGTAGAAAGAGTGGATGAGTCCCGTCGCGATCTATGGCGTGTGACGCGGGGAGCGAGAAGTACTCTTACTCCAGTTCGATTTTATCTATGCGTCTCTGATGACGCCCGCCTTCGAATGGTGTTTCGAGCCAGACACGTATCATTTCTTCCGCGGTTTCCCAGGAGATGAGCCGCTCTCCCAGAGCCAGCACATTCGCGTCATTGTGAAGGCGCGACATTCGTGCGGCTTCCACCACCTGGCAGGCAGCAGCTCTTATGCCTTTATGTCTGTTCGCCGCGAGACTGATGCCGATACCGGTGCCGCACACGAAGATTCCCCTGTCACATTCGCCTTGGACGATCGATTCAGCGGCGGCGTGTGCAAAATCGGGGTAATCCACGCTCTCGCCCGAGTCTGTCCCGAAATCTTTCCACAAAACACCGAGCGCATCAAGCAATCGCTTGATGCGCTCCTTGAACTCGTAACCGCCGTGGTCCGATGCCAGCGCGATCATCACACACCCGGTCCTTACGGCGTGACGCTGCGGCCTATCCAGCCGTAGCAATCTTTGTTGATCATGTAGGAGCTGCCCTTCGGTATCTTGTTCACGAAAAGGTCTTCCGAGGACGGCGTCAGTGAACTTAACGCTCCGGAGCGGCTTCTGGCCTGATCTGCAAACTGTGGATCACGCGCGGCACGGGAGTATTCGGTTTGTGCGAGCAGGTAGACCATTTTGTCAATGACCTTCATCTTGTCCCAACCGCCGCGAGTTCTTTCCACGCAGCGCTGCACAGCGGCTTCATAGGCCTGAGCGATAACCATTCTCGGGGCACCCCAGGCGGGATCAAGTTCTGATGCTTTCTCTGCGTATGTACGAGCTTCGGCGAGTTGCCCTTCCTGCACAACGGCACGTGCGAGATTCAACCACGACTCCTTGGATTCGGGATCGAGTTCCGTCATTTTCTTGTACGCTTTGCTTGCGCCTGAGTAGTTGCCGACATAGAGATAGCTCGCTCCGAGACGTTCCCAGTAATTCTTGACAGTGGCATCGATAGCGATGAGTTTGTTGAAATAGACAATAGCGCTGTCATATTCCTGCACCAGCTCATAGAAACCGTTCGCGAGCTCGTACAGCTTCTGCCTGTTGGTCTGATCGGCATAGTAGGAGTCCCGGAGTATGCCCACGTACTCTGCGGGGTCACTGATCAGATTCCTCAACACTCCCTGTGCCAGAGCATTGTTCGCGTCGAGCGCAAGAATTGCCTGACAAACGGCGATGCATTTCATCTTCATCTCCGGGATTTGCGAGGTCAGAACGGCAATACGCTCGTAATAATACATATCGGCAGCGTTGGTGTACACTCCCCCGACCCCGGATTCATAGGAAGCGATCGCGTCGCTTTCCCGGCCGGTGAACTGCCTTTCGTAATGATATCCCTTCATTTTGTAGAATTCCGCCGAGCGATCAGGAAAGGTCTTTATCGCGTGGTCAAGAATGAGCTCGATGGTGTCACCATACGCTTGCTTGAGCTCTGCGGATACTTCATTCGTGGCGAGTGTATCATATAACTCCACGAGTTTCGAGTGCAGCGTTTTGAAACGGGCGGGATCGAGATCCATAATAGCCCAGCCGGCTTTCTTGGCCGCCTTGTAATCCGCTGTTTTGAAATACTCGAGAAAAAGGCTCCAGTTGCGCCGGAGCAGACGTTCTGTTTCATCGTTTCCCCCATCCTGCTGTGCGTGCAGCACGAGGGGCTGTGCAAGCAGCGCCACAAGAATCAGCGGAAAAGTGAAACGTGAGATGTGCCGAAGCATGATATCCTCCAAGATGGAAATCGTTATGCGCTTATTCTCTGTTGCGGATGAACCAGGATTCGCCGACACTGACGCCGAGCGAAACGCGAACTACTTGTTGAGAACCCAGCGGTGCTGTATCAGAACCACGCCAACCGTAACTGATGGCCAGGTCCGCGCGACTGCTGCCGAATATCGGGAAACCGGTGCCAGTAGTAAACATGAACTCACGGTCGCGGTCATCCTCTAATGATGTATATCGCTGCGTCATCGCCACTCCGAATCTGAACACCGTTTTGCTGAGAATTCGCGCATCAACCTGTCGTAAAAATGGTTGCCACTCGAAACCCACACCAAGAGTATACGCCGCACCGAGTTGGGATTGTTTCTGATCGAATACCATTGCATCCGTCCAATCCTGTGCGCTGTACTCTGCGGCAACAAGCAATTCGTCGTTCATCTGCCATCCCGCACCGAGTCTGAATTCCAACGGAAGTTCCTGGCTGCCTGAAGCACCGCTGACAGTGGAATCGAAGGTGCTGTACGAAAACACCATGCTCCTGCTGGCGGCAAGTGACACTTTTGGTGATATGGCGGCACCGATACTGATACCTTCGGGACCACGGTAATGCAGGCCAAACGTGAATCCGGAGCCGGAATGATTTGTGGAACGGCGTTGTGAGCCCGAAAAATACCCACTGTTCTCGAAGTTCAACTCCCAGCTCTGCTCAAGCGTCCCAAAATAGTACTGATAGGCGGCACCGATACTTATCCTGTCTATGGGCGCGAAGGCAATCCCCGCCCGAAACAAAGAAAGTCCTCCGCTTCCGTTGTACAGGACGCTGTATTTCTCGTCGCCCAGAGACTGTGTCCCGATAGCCGAATACTCAGACCGACTGTAGGGCAAAACGCCTGCGGAAAGTCGCAGCCGGAAAGTCTCCTCCAGCGGAAGGACAAATTGAAAACCCTTGATTGAGCCTGTGGACACGCCATTCGATGTCTTCGACAGGGCGATGTGCTCAAAGGTCATACCTGTTGTCAGGCGCAACTGATTGATTCCTGTCCAGGTCGCCGGGTTGGCTTGACTCACGTCGTACTCCGACTGCAGCGCCACGCCGCTGCCACCCATGCCGCGCTGGCGTGCGGTGCTCAGCGAATTCAGCTCGCCGATGCCAAAACGGGACTCGACCGTACCCCCGTTTTGGGCGACTGCCGAGGCAGCGCAAAGACAAATCGCTATGGCTGTTATCCATCTCATGCGGCATCAGGGTTGTGTGGTATAGGTGACAATCAATCGAGGTCGAAGGTCTTTGGAGGCAGTCCCGTCATACACGACGAGGCGGTCGAGATCACTTAACTCCGCAGCTTTTATCAGGATCAATCCGTTGTTTCCTCTTCGATTGACCCAGTTCTGCACTGCTTGTATGAGGATGGTCCCCTGAGCAGTAAGAAGAGTAGGATCTGACACGCTCTGACTGGTCATGATTCCGCTGGACGAAGGTACGTTCCTCGCACTGTCGAGATTGATGTGAACCAGCAGAGAATCAATTCCACGGTACAGTTTCGTGCTCAGATCACGATCTATCCGGAATTGCACCGACACGTGATTGATGATACTGTTCGCCGGTATGGCGCTCACATCGAAAAAGAGTCTGCCACGAACGCTTGAGCCACCCTGAACAACGATACGGCCGGGATACGCCGGTACCGCTTTCCTGGCGACGTAGGTGTCTTCCAGGTTCTGACCAGCGAGAGTATCTTGTTTCCCGTTCTGCTCGATGACGATCTCAAGTGTCGGCGGTTTCGATCCCTCTGCCGATTGGAAGGACCGTATATTGCCACCAGAGGAGCTCTGGAGCAGCAAACCGCGAAGCTCAGTGAAGCGACCACTGTTGGCCTTGCGCAGCCACTCGCGCACCATCGTCGTATCGAGGGGAATGTCAATCGAGTCTGTATCCGCCAGACTTCGCGTCACGCTCCCTTTCACTTCCGGCAGCACCTCGAGGCGTGTCAAACTGTCGGAACTGAATGTAAAAGAACTCCAGAAGCTCGTTATCTCGCGAACCTCCAGTGCCACCGGTCCATTGTCGCCTATCCTGTAAGGGAGTGAGTGCAGACGCATGCGCGCGGAGATGATTCTCCCGCCGCCACCGACACTGTCCGCGAGATACAACCAGCGGATAAGTGCGCTCGCGTCGAAGCCGTCCGCTTGTCCCACGGAGAGCATGGACGAAGAATAGGGAAGAAGTTTCGTTTCGAATCCGTCGCTGCTGATTTGAACCGAATCGGTCTGCGAGTCGAATCGCACTGCACCGACAAGGTCTTCATCGGGAATGATTCCGACGCTGGTAGGATCCGGATCGTTCTGACACGCTGCGAGCAAGAGCAGCGGCAGGGCGAGAAGAACGGTGTGTCTGAGCAATTCGGGTAAGTGTCCTCTGTAAGGGGGAAAGCCGGCCAGTCCTGCGGCCGCCGGTACCAAGCAAGTAAAATACGTGGAACTACAGGTATCCGGCAAGGGAGAATTTTCTGCCTACGCTCAACGTGCGGCAGATTTTTGTTAGAAGTTTGTTCGCGCTCGGTCTATTTTTTCTTCAGCAGCGATTTATACAGTTCGATGTACTTGTTTGCGGATGCGTCCCAGGAATTATCCTTCGCCATGGCGCGCTTCATCGCCGATTGCCAAGCCGGCGTATCCTCATACAGCTTCAGTGCCGCCTTGATGGCTTTCATCATTTCTTTCGCACTGTATTTCTCGAACACAAAGCCTGTGCCCAGTTTCGGCTTCTGTACGAGATCCTCAACGGTATCCGCAAGTCCGCCGGTCGCACGCACAATAGGCAGCGTTCCATAACGCAGACTGTACATTTGGTTGAGACCGCAGGGCTCATACTTCGACGGCATGAGAAACATATCGCTGCCTGCTTCGATCAGATGCGCGAGATCCTCATCGAACCCTATATGCGCACCCATCTTTTTCTTGTACTTCTTCGCAGCCTTGCTGAAGAGCTCTTCGTAGCGCTTTTCACCCGATCCGAGAACCACCATTTGCAGCGGCATTCCCATGAGTTCCGGTAATGCTTCGTTGATGAGATCAAAACCTTTCTGATCCGCGAGGCGGGATACTATACCGATCACGGGAGTGGCGGGATCGTACGGCAAACCGAAATGCTTGCAGAGAGCTTTCTTGTTCTCGGCTTTCCCCTCAAGTTTTTCAGCGGAGTAGGTCTGCGCGATCAATTTGTCCACTTCAGGATTCCAGACGGTGGTATCCATTCCATTGAGTATACCGACCGTTTTCCTGGCTTTCTTCTTGAATACCCCTTCGAGGCCGTAGCCGTATTCTTCACCACTGCGGATTTCTTTCGCGTAGGTCGGACTGACCGTCGTGATCATATCCGCAAACATCAGCCCTGCTTTCATCAAGTTGATCTGGTCGAAAAATTCAACACCGTCCGCCTTGAACATTTTCTCCGAAAGCCCGGTCTTAATGAACGACGTCTTCGGGAAAATGCCCTGATAGGCCGCGTTATGCACCGTAAAAACCACCTTCGTATTTCTGAACAAGGGCTCGTCGGCGTATTCGGTTTTTATCAGCGCCGCAATCAGACCCGTCTGCCAGTCGTTGAGGTGAATGATGTCAGGCTTCCAACCGAGAAGGATCAGCGTTTCAATGACCCCGCGGCAAAAGAACATGAAGCGGTCGTCGTTGTCCGGCCAAGCTTCCTTCGTCTTGGGATCCACATAGAGGTCGGGCCGGCAGTACAGTATATCGTTGCTGATGAAATAGACCTGTACCTTTGTCTTGATATTCGTCAGAAAGGAGGACTTCACGCTTGCGAGATAGGTCTTTTCTCCCAGCTCTATCGGCATATCCGTGAGTCGCTTGATATCGTGAATCTTGAACTTACGATCACTGACAGCCGCGAACTTCGGCATGATGATACGAATATCATGACCCAGCTCGCGTACGACCTGCGGAAGCGCAGCGGAAACGTCCGCCAATCCACCGGTTTTCGCGAAGGGAACAACCTCGCTCGAAACGAACAGGATGCTCAATGGTTTCGCCATGATATTCTCCGCAACATTGTGATGAATGCCGATTCTAAAAAGTAAAAATACGAATATTATCAAAAACCTACAATTTACGCCCATTCATTGCGGTGATCCTTCCCGCTTACGGATGCTCAGATGAAAGCGGGATGATCTACTTCAGTACATCGTCCGCAACCGTGTTCCAGGAAAATAGGCCTGAAGAATACGTTCCGGGGACTGCCCTTCTCTCGACCGCGAAATGGCACCCCACTGGCACATTCCCACCCCATGTCCATTTCCCCCACCATCGATACGAATGAGGCTGATCCAGCGCTGCGCGTTCCGCTCAAGGTGGATGTCAAACAACGTGCTGCGGAGAGGTGTCCCGTCGGGTCGCCGGAGAGCCCGCCGTATTCTGTCCGCATGGACATAGTAGGATCTCTGTTGTGCCCGGTTTCCCATGACTATTTGAACGGTTGTCACGCGACCGGACTGAGACCGCTTCAGGAGATTGATGTCAAGTAAGTACCAGTTTTCTCCGGGAATGTCCGTCTCCTTGATCGCTTCATTGGCGGACGGTAACCACGTTCGCAGCACATTCTCCATAGCACTGCGGGTATAAATCTCTGTCCAGCGAAAAGAGGGAGAAATGGCACAGAAGCTCCTGCGCTTCTCTTTGTCACGGATGCCTGTCAGATGACCGGCGGACTGATGTCTACTCCAGACATTCGAGGGGTGTTCGGTACTCCCTCCGCAGGTGGAATGATAATAGCACTCTGCAGGCTGACCATTTTGCGTGACGACGAGTCCCCTCGTTTTCTGCACCGCTGCCGTGCTTGTCGGATCCTGCGCACCCTTTCCGGAGAACACCTGGTCTCTCGCGTCATCATAGACGTCAAAAAGTCTTGTGAGTGGAAGACGGATCTTATTCAGGGCATAAGTCCGTGCAAGAATTGCCTGCGCTTCCACCGCCGCAATATCAGAGGGCTTACGATTCCTGCCTATTTCGTTCGGAAGCACCCCGTACAGATAACGTTCCAACGGGAGAATATTGATGAGATAGAGACGTTCACCATCAGTGGCCAGAAGCAGAGTGTCTGAGTACTCACGTTTTTCGAAGGAAATACTTCCGTCGTGAACTTTCGTATACATTCGGAGTGCTCCCCCGACGGTTACGGTATCCCCTGAAGCGGACCGAAGTTCGATTCGCCCATCGTCGTTGACGGAGCAGCTCATTGTCACCGGGTTTTCGAACACCGCGCGCCTACCCGGTGCAAGCACAATCACAGCGCTACCTGCTTCGAACAGCAGTTCACCCGTGCTCTCGCTCAGGCACACTCGAATGGACGGTTCGACTGCTCCGGGACGCGCACGTCCACCCGGCCCGGCACAGGAGGCAAACAGTATCCCAAGCAGCAGCAACGCGACGATTCCAACACTATGCTTACACATGTACCTGAGCGTTGCTCCGAAAAAAATGGGCAAGCCATCAGGCCTGCCCATACCGATTCGTTGTTGACACGCCACGTTCAGCGAAACATCGCTTTGATACTTCCCCAAGTGCGCTTTACGCTGTTCACACTATGCGTAATCGACACTTCGTTGGAATATGATGGCGTGCCGGACGCTTCCACTATCCTGAGTCGATAAATGTAGAGACTTCCGGCATCCTTGTACGCGGAACGGTCAATATAGCTGTAGGATGAGTTCGATCCCTTGGGCGATACCGAAGCCAGCGTGATAAAATCCCCATTGTTTCCAGCTTTTCGTTGCACTTCGTATCGAAGGACGTTCGATTCGGCCCTCGTTCTCCACTCGAGCGTGACGTTATCACCATCACTGCTTCCGTTGAAGAATTCCAGAAATGCCCCGCCCGTGGCCGTCGCTGCGCACAGCAGGATGAGTATCAGGAATTTAGATGCGTGTTTCATAACGGAGTACCAGTTGTAGTCAGGGAAAAATATACCGTGAATTTCACTGGAAATCAAGGTCAATTCTCCATGGGACAAAATATCGAGTGGAGACGGGCAGCGAGTGGGTTCATCCGTCCGTCGAGACACCGCGTTCGGCGCAAAGCCCGGAAATGAAGAAATCCGAAAGACCAGGGCATTTTTTTTTCCTGTACTGCCATTGTCACTGTATCGCTTCATGTTCCTGGGTAGTTTGTTGAGCGTTTTACTTTCTATGGGAGACACATGAAACGGATTTTTGTTCCCTGGTCGGTACTGTTTCTGACATTTTTTTTCCTGCAATCGGCCTTCGCGCAGGACATCATCATCAATGAGTTCCTTTTCGCACCCGGAAGTGGCGAAGCCGAATGGATAGAGCTCTGGAACGGAAGCGGGAGCACCATCTCCTTACAGGGCTGGTACATCACGGATGCCACCCATAATCCGGTCCGGGTAACCTCCGAAACGGTGATACTGGCAGCGGATGAGTACCTTGTCCTCGCGAGCTCCCTTCCACTGGCCTCGCGCTGGGAGCAGTTGGCTGTTCGCGTGCTTGTTGTGCCGGGCTTTCCTTCCCTGAACAATACCGGTGACGAAATCATCTTGCGTGATTCCACGGGAAGGACCATTGATTCCTTGCGCTATGAAGCCTCATGGAATGCAAAAAAAAGCTCGAGCGTGGAGCGCCGACGACCACGGCTGCCGTTCGATCAAGTCAATGCCCGAGCGACGCTGCATCCAGATGGTGGCACACCTGGCGCAAGGAATTCCCAGACACCTCCGGATTTCGATCTCGCGCTCGACTCACTGATCGTCAGGGAGAACGGTTTCACTGTTCGTGTGAAAAACATCGGTTTGCGTACCCCGGAAAGCGCCGACATATACATGCTATGTTGTACCGCAGGAGGAGATTCGGCGTTGAAGCACATTCCGGTCATGCCGCCAGAATCCGATGAGACGCTTTTCCTCGACATCGAGCTGTCCTGTGAGAGGGCGGTTTCTGTACTGGCTGTCCTGCGCTGTGCGCAGGACGCCAATAACGGCAACGACAGTCTCTATCGTGAGCTGCATCCGCCCATGCGAAGGAGAGACGTGCAATTCAACGAGATCATGGCTGCGCCGCTCGGCGGCAGGGCGGAATGGGTGGAGCTCATAAACCGTGCAGAGTCGCCGATACGTCTCGACGGCTGCTCACTTGCCGGAGCCTTTGGAAGCAACGGCCTGCGCCGTCTGTTGCGACTGCCGAACAATCTCCCCTTGCTGCCTTCGGGAGGGTATCTGCTTATCACTTCCGATTCGGGTGTTTTCGTGGATTGGCCAAACCTGCGCGAAGAACAATCCTGCGTCGTGGCATCTCTTGGCAGAACGTCGCTGGATCTGGGGAATACCGGCGATGAACTCGTGTTCCTCGATGCTCTCGGGAACGTCGTCGACAGTATGGTGTATTCCGAGACATGGCATCACCCGCTTGCGGCCAGCACTGCCGGCAGATCACTGGAACTGATCCATGCGGATTTGTACACTCAAGGGGCTTCCGCCTGGACGACCTGCGTTCATTCTTCCGGAGGTACGCCGGGTCGGCGTAATTCCGTTTGGTCAGAGACCGGTGCTTCCGGTCATTCTTCGGAGCACCTTCTTTGCACTCCCAATCCGTTCTCGCCGGACGGTGATGGGTACGAAGATCACACCCTCATTTCATGGACGCTCCCTTCAACCGCCTCTCTTCTCCGTCTGCGTGTCTATGATGCCGCCGGACGCTGTATTCGGACGCTGTTGAACAACGACGTCGCGGGGAGGCAAGGTGTCACGGTTTGGGATGGATTGGACAGAGAAGGCCGAAGAGCCCGCGTGGGTGTGTATGTGGTACTCGCCGAGGCGCTCGACGCATGGACGAATACCGTCGCCGTCGCGAAAACCGCAGTGGTGCTCGCTACCAGATTGTGAGGTTACGCCGTCCCAAGCAGGTTCATCATGCTCGCTTTCAATTCCTCGATTTGAAAGGGTTTGGAGAAATACGCGTTACACCCTGCTTCAAGACTTTGGATGCGATCTTTCGGAAATGCGTGGGCCGTAACTGCGATAATCGGGACAGTGGAAAATCGCTCGTCACTGCGAATTCGCTTGGTGAGCGAAATCCCATCTTCGTCTCCCTGCAAGGAAAGATCCATCAGCACGAGATCGATACGTTCGCCCTCAATAATAGCCCAGGCGGCGGCGGCATTGGACGCCATGCGCAGATTATACTGTTTCGACAACAGTGAGGACATATATTCCTGTGTCTCCTCATCATCTTCTACGAACAGGACGGTACGGTTCCCTTCGACGTCTCTCGATGGTTGAACCGCATGCACAACCGGCATAGGCTTGCCGAAACCATCGTCGAATACATGTGCATCCTCCACGACATCCGCGAGAAACTGCAGGGTAAACGTCGAGCCTTTTCCCTTCCTGCTTTTCACCGTGATGGATCCCCGGTTCAACTCGACATAGCGCTTGGTGAGCGACAAGCCAAGCCCGAGGCCGTCAAAGGGCCGTGTATAGCCCGTGGCTTCTTGGGAAAATACGCTGAACACTTTCGGAAGATAGTCGGGGGACATTCCGATACCCGTGTCGGCGATTTCTATGCAGACACGCCGATCCACATTGTAGACGCGAACATTCACCTCTCCGTGCTTAGTGAACTTGATCGCGTTGTCAATGACATTCGACACCGCCTGATCTATGCAGTATCGGTCCGCGTACACGATCGCGGCGGGGCACTCGGTTGTGAAGTTGAGGGCAAGACCCTTTTTCTGGGCAAGCGATTGTAGTTCCTGTACAAGCTCTTCAACGCGCTCCGACACACGCACTTCCTCCGGACGCACCTGAAACGTCCCTACTTGTATGCTCGAAATATTCAGGATGTGCTCCACGGTGCGCATCAGACGCTGGCTCCCGCGCCGTATGGCCTGGAAATAGGTTTCCATCTCCGGGTACATCTTGCCGACCAACTCACCGGTAATGAGATTACCGTAACCGATGATGATGTGCAGCGGTGTGCGGATTTCATGGGAGATATTGGCAATGAATGCGTCCTTCAGTTTGTCGGACTGCTCGGCGCGCTCCTTCGCATGAATGAGTTCCGCCTTCTGCCGCTCCTGCATCGTGATGTCTCTGATCACGATATGTTTTGCGTTCATTTCATCGAACAGCATCGGCACGGCCGTCAGTTCGATATCGATGATGGAGCCATCAAGACGTTCAAGTTGTCCCTTGATATCGGCAATTTCCATATCGGATTCGAGCTGCTCCTGCATACGGTTGAGATCCGGCCTGTCGAAATTCGTCTGCATGAAGTCATACACCGATCGGGTGAGAAGATCCTCCTCGTTGATCGCGCCGAACAGTTTCATGCACGCGTCATTGACAAAGTGGATGCGACCACCGACAGTCACAATCAGTGGGAAAGGCGAAAGCTTGACCAGGCGCCGATAGCGCTTTTCGCTCTCGGCAAGCTTTTCGAGATTCTGATGCTGAATAAGAAATACCTTCCGCTGCTGGAAGATGATGACAGCAATGATTCCCAGAGCGAGTGTCAGTAGGACGACAGTCCCGCCGATGATGAGGAGATACGTGTCCGACATGCGAGAAAACCTCCGAGAAAGAGGAGATTCTTTATGACGTTGAGCAGCGAGTGCAACACCCAGATCCATTTCGAGTCTATCGTATCCTGCTGCAGCGTAGGTGCGAGGGCGAACAGAATCAGGTTTCCGGCAAAGTACACTACGAGTGCGGAAGATACCCAAAAAATTGGATTTTTCTGCACGGGTATGGTATCTCTCATCATAGAGCGGAAGAGCGTTCCCACCGCGATAATCACGAGCAGGACACTTTCCACCGTCAAAATGACGTTGTCGAGGTTGTGCGGTGTGGATATTGCCTGGGTGATGATCCAGAACAACAGAAACACAGGGATCAAAATACCGATGATTCTTTTTTCCGTTTTTCCGTCATGCCAGGTAAAAAACATCAATCCCAGAAGCAGGAATTCAACGGGCGGGAAGGCATTGTAAATCCTGGCATTCGGCTCTTTCAGAATAATTCCAACATAGTAACCTGCCAGATCGAACAGCAGGGTAATCGCCAGAAATAGAAGAAGCAAACGAAGCCAGGTTTTCTCGTTGCGGAACTGCCACAATCCGACTCCCAGTGGCAGGAGAGGGAGAAGCAGGGATATCCAGGTGACAACTTCTCTTACGTCTTGTAGTTTGTCTTGCATGCCCGCAGCCATGATTCCAGGCAGAATAGTGGATCCGATGTCACCGGCAGGCGCCTTTTCGGATCAAGGATAACATCCTACTCAAATTACAATATTTCACACCCCGCAACAAACCAGCGCCCGCACGCTGCGCGTTTTCGCAGCGAGCGGGCGACTGGCGATATCTCCAATCTTCAGGAGTTTAACGGGTTTGACTCGGCATGGAATCTCGAGATCGGGAGTGGACGACCGAAAATGAATCCTTCGTCCAGGTCCTGCCCCAATCCATTGACGCCAACGAGCACCATCTCCTGCTTTCCTTCAGCGTCAATACCGTAGTAGTAGCGAATTCCGACGGTATCTTCCTGTGCGAGCAGTTGCTCAATCGCGGCGCGACTGAAAAACTTGCCCTTAACCGATCCGTTTGCTGCGCTCTGACGGTAATTCCGTGTCAGACTGCTCGCTTCCTCCAGGCTGATCGAATGATCTTCCATCCCGGTAAACACAGGCCTGCTGCGTTCGATCCGATGAGGCTGCGCCGGAGCGATGGGAGCGTCAACATAGAGATCTGCTCCTGCGTATGGCTTTTTCGCCTCTTCACTGGCGTCTTGACGCCGAAAAATATTCTCAAACATAGTTTTTTCCTTTCATGTATTATCGGTCACTGACACACGAGAATCAGCTGTTGAGCGGGTTGAAGCTGCCACAGTACGGCGGGCACGGAACCGCGCGCTCGCACACGAAGCCTTCGTAAAGATCCTTGCCGTTCTCGTCGACGCCCACCACGATCAGCACCGGGCGATCATTGTTCTCTTTCGCGTAGTAGTAGCGAATGCCCACAACACCTTCCTGCGAGACCTGCTCGATGGCCGCGCGGCCGAAGAATCCTCCTTGATCGCGCCGGCGCCCGCCTGCATACGATAGTTGCGCGTCAGAGCGCTCGCTTCTTCGATGGAAATGCTGTGATCCTCCAGACCTGTGTATACCGGACGCGTGCGTTCGCGTACTTCCGGCTGCGCCGGGGCGACCGGGGCGTCCACATACAGCTTGTCAATGACTTGCGAGGGGATGATCTGGGTGGTTTCGTTCGTCTTCATGATATGGCTCCTGTGTATTTGCTTCGTGTGTGTGTGTGTCTGGTTGACTGTTGAAGGTTCGACGCGCTTTGGATGGATTTCAGCTGTTGAGCGGGTTGAAGCTGCCGCAGTACGGCGGGCACGGAACCGCGCGCTCGCACACGAAGCCTTCGTAGAGATCCTTGCCGTTCTCGTCGACGCCCACCACGATCAGCACCGGGCGATCGTTGTTCTCTTTCGCGTAGTAGTAGCGAATGCCCACAACACCTTCCTGCGAGAGCACCTGCTCGATGGCCGCGCGGCCGAAGAATCCTCCCTTGATCGCGCCGGCGCCCGCCTGCATGCGATAGTTGCGCGTCAGAGCGCTCGCTTCTTCGATGGAAATGCTGTGATCCTCCAGACCTGTGTATACCGGACGCGTGCGTTCGCGTACTTCCGGCTGCGCCGGGGCGACCGGGGCGTCCACATACAGCTTGTCAATGACCTGCGAGGGGATAATCTGGGTGGTTTCGTTCGTCTTCATGATATGGCTCCTGTGTATTTGCTTCGTGTGTGTGTGTCTGGTTGACTGTTGAAGGTTCGTCGCGCTTTGGATGGATTTCAGCTGTTGAGCGGGTTGAAGCTGCCGCAGTACGGCGGGCACGGAACCGCGCGCTCGCACACGAAGCCTTCGTAAAGATCCTTGCCGTTCTCGTCGACGCCCACCACGATCAGCACCGGGCGATCATTGTTCTCTTTCGCGTAGTAGTAGCGAATGCCCACAACACCTTCCTGCGAGAGCACCTGCTCGATGGCCGCGCGGCCGAAGAATCCTCCCTTGATCGCGCCGGCGCCCGCCTGCATACGATAGTTGCGCGTCAGAGCGCTCGCTTCTTCGATGGAAATGCTGTGATCCTCCAGACCTGTGTATACCGGACGCGTGCGTTCGCGTACTTCCGGCTGCGCCGGGGCGACCGGGGCGTCCACATACAGCTTGTCAATGACTTGCGAGGGGATGATCTGGGTGGTTTCGTTCGTCTTCATGATATGGCTCCTGTGTATTTGCTTCGTGTGTGTGTGTGTCTGGTTGACTGTTGAAGGTTCGACGCGCTTTGGATGGATTTCAGCTGTTGAGCGGGTTGAAGCTGCCGCAGTACGGCGGGCACGGAACCGCGCGCTCGCACACGAAGCCTTCGTAGAGATCCTTGCCGTTCTCGTCGACGCCCACCACGATCAGCACCGGGCGATCGTTGTTCTCTTTCGCGTAGTAGTAGCGGATGCCCACAACACCTTCCTGCGAGAGCACCTGCTCGATGGCCGCGCGGCCGAAGAATCCTCCCTTGATCGCGCCGGCGCCCGCCTGCATGCGATAGTTGCGCGTCAGAGCGCTCGCTTCTTCGATGGAAATGCTGTGATCCTCCAGACCTGTGTATACCGGACGCGTGCGTTCGCGTACTTCCGGCTGCGCCGGGGCGACCGGGGCGTCCACATACAGCTTGTCAATGACCTGCGAGGGGATGATCTGGGTAGCGGTTGGGTTTTTCATACCATGTTCCTTGTGATGAGTGGTAGATGTTGATAGTCGTTCATATCTGTCGCTTCGAAAACGCTAACTTTAGTAAATACAATACGTTAAATTACAAAAATACCGACCATTAATTCTGCAAATAGAATTTTACTTTCCGTTGCTCGGCTCCCACTTGCACCGCAACCGCATCCGAAGCGCGGCATATCAGGAGAGCAATATTTCTGTTATAGTGGTTGTTCGCTGAAACATATGCAGGCATACGCGAACGGTTACCCGTCCGCGCAACAGTACTCTCTCTCCTGCGAACAGCGATGATGTACGATGTGACCAATGCGGAAATCACCCATTGCCGCCTCGCCAGGCGACGGGCTTCGTCCGGATGATCAATCCTCCTGCGATTGGTGATACAATAGAGACCGAATCGTCAGAATATTTCGAGCAAGACTCACAATCGGAGTTGGACAACCTCTGCTACACCGATTGCCGAGAATATACTAAATTTTTTCTTACAACAACATTAAAAATAAGTAACATGGGCCATGATGCAGGGAGCCGACGCCTTATATCCGTTAGATTTCACTTTATATTGTATTGATATAATACACTTGCGAGAAGGCCAAAAAACCTGCAAAGCATTGATATATACGATGTTACGAGAGACGTTTAAAGATGTACATCTTTAGTACACCAATCAGAATTTTTCATATGGATCAGCCCTCCCTTGTTTGAAGATTTTTTTCCCTAAGTGGATACAAACGATCTACTTACCGCCTGAAGTGACGGATAACGTGCTCTCCGGGCGCAGCGGACAGACGAAAGGGACCGTTGATACCGGTCAGGAGGGTGAGCCGCTCACGGGAAATATCCTTACGCATTGGAAGTTATACCCTGCGGACGTAGTTTCATTTTTATGAAAAGTATCGTGTTTCTGCTCCTCTCTTTTCAAGCGATAGCGTCGTTCGCGCAAGCGCAGCCGGATCCGTGCCCGACTCCGCCATTCATTCGGGGCCTTCGCGTGTTCGGCGGAAGCGATGAACGAAACCTACCCGTACTCGCGAAAGCGGACAGCGGAAGAACGACCGCCTCCTCAACCCTGCCTGATTTCATCACGATTCGATTCGATGTGGAGGAACAGGCACCACCACGATTGAAGATCCGCTTCCGGCATTGCGACAAGGATTGGAACATCGATACCGACCTGTTCGTCCGCGACGATTTTTTTACGTTCACGCGTACGCTGTTTTACGAGCCATCAATTGCCGGCGATAGAGGGTTTTCCTGGAGATTTGAGAATCGTTTCCCGAGCGTGGATCATCCTTTCGTCCGCTTTCTGTATTCGGGAAACTGGATCTTTGAGATCACGGATGAATTTGACGATTCACAGGTCTACGCCTCGGGGCGTTTCATTTGCGTCGAACCCATTGTTCGCTGCGGGCTGCAGGTCTACAACGATTTCTGGACGGACTTCGATTCGCCTCTGGATCAGGTGCACCGGCTACGGCTCCACATCGATGTGCCGGACCGGTTATTTGCTGATTTTGTACGGACTGCGGATTTCTACAAGAATTTTAACCTGTTCGACGCCGAACGCGTGGACAGTTACGACTTCAAACCTCATACCTTCGTTGAAGGCCTCGGTCTGAAGCAAAAGGTGCTTACCCTGCGAAACATGTTGCCGGGCAACAGCCCCCGCAATTTCGATTTCAGTCGTCCCGCCGTCTATCCCTCTTCAACAGTGATTACCCGCTTTGGTGGCCCCGACGTAACCCGATATCTTTTTTCCGCAGATCCCGCTGTGCATTTCGGATCTGCCATAACACCGCCGTTACGATCCTGGGATACCGAGTACCTGTGTGTGCGCTTTGAATTGGAACATCCGCGCATTCGTGGGAGGGACGTGTTCGTCGCAGGGATTTTCAATAACTGGGATCCTCAGCCGGCGGACCGTATGACGTACGACGAAAGCTCCGGTCATTATTTGCTGGATCGTCGTCTGCTTCGCGGATCGTATGACTATCTGTATGTGCTCGGAAATTACGACGAGGAAGCACGTTACGTCCGCGATGCCGACTGGATCTCTCTGGAGGGCAATTCCTGGGCAGCACAGAACCTGTATTGGGCCGTCGTGTATTACGACGACGATCAGTTCGGTGGTGTAACCCGCGCGGTGGGATTTGCGCGGGTCATTTCAGGGCAATAATCGAAGCGAAGGCACATCAGCATGTCCGCCTACCCTATCAGTTCAAGCCGACAAGCGCTGGCACTCTCGGCGGGCGAGATAGTCGCCAGGATTCTCGGCTTCGCCGGTATGGTCGTGATTGCGCGCGCATTCGGTGCCGATGTCCTGGGCATCATCGCTCTTGGAAGCACGCTCTTGACGGTTTTCTCCGCGATCATTGTCTTCGGTCAGGACACGTACGGCATTCGGCGTGTCGCATCCGAGCCGGACAATGTACGCTTGATCACCTCAGAGGTCATCAGCACCAAGCTGATGCTCTCGATTCCGGTCGTATTCCTGTATGTTGCGTTTGTCGCCATGTTGTTCGGTTCAACCGGCATTCATGACACAGTCTTGTATCTCTTCGGCCTTCCGCTGATTTTCAGCGTCTTCAGCCTCGATTTTCTCTTCATCGGACAGGAGAGGAATCATCTTATCGGCGCCCGCATGCTTGTGCAGGCTACGTGTTACTTCCTCTGTCTCGGCGCAATCTCCCTCTTGAGCGGCACCGTGGTCCTGATTCCTGTTTCGCTTGCCGGGGCAGTCCTGGCCGGCACGATATTCTCGCACAGCAGGGGACGTCCGGATTTGCACCTGCGGATAGCGGGGATTCTTCAACGGTCGCGACAAGCACTGAAAGCGTCGACGATACTCGGCATATCACAGATCTCCGTCATTCTCTATTTGCAGCTGAACGTCCTCGTTGTAGGTGCGATAGTCGCGGCGGAGCAACTCGGCATCTATGCGGCGGGGCAGCGGGTCACGGCTGCGCTGGCTTTCGTTCCGGGGATCCTTTTACAGGTACACATGGCGCGCATCGGCAGCGCCTCCTCCGCGGGAGAGCGCCGGCGTTGCATCGGCACACTCTTGCAGTCCATGTCTTTCATCGGCGGCCTGCTCTGCGGGAACCTGTTTATACTCGCGCCTGTCGTACTGCCTGCCGTGTTCGGCCTGGCATACTCCGGCGGTATTGTACCTCTGAGGATCCTTTCTGTAGCGCTGTGGGTTGTGTTTTTCAACATGAGCTTCGCGAACCCCCTTCTTTTGTGGAACGAAGAGCGCAAGTATCTCACCATCGTGGTATCCGCCGGACTATTGAATCTTGCAGCAAGTGTTGTCCTGAGCCATCGATGGGGTATTACCGGCGCGGCAATCGCTACATTGATCACTGAGACCTACGTTCTCGCCATGAGTGTCCGCGCGTATATGCGGGTCGTTGGTCGGCAATCTCCGGTCCAGTGGAAGGTTCTCCTCGCACCTGTCCTCTTTGCAGTGGCTCTCGCGTCGGGCAGCATGGCTCCTCCCGCATGGAGTTCAGGAGTAGCGGCTTCACTTTTCACAGCGGCAATGTTCTTATCCATATTTGTGTGGCGGCTTCCGATTCCCGGATTGCGCATTCCCGATGCCTCTCACGAATAGCGTTGTATCATAGTATGGCCTACGATGTAGTAATTGTTGGTGCGGGATTCGCCGGTGCGGTGCTGGCGGAACGGCTGGCATCACAGCTTGATAAGACGGTACTCATCATCGACAGACGCGATCATATCTGTGGTAATGCGTACGATACGACAGATGACATGGGTGTACGGATTCATGCGTATGGACCGCATCTCTTTCATACAAATGATTTGAATGTTGTCGAATACCTGTCACAATTCACCGCATGGCGTCCGTACGAGCACAAGGTACTCTCCTCTGTTGACGGGAAACTCGTTCCCATGCCGGTCAACCGTACGACAATCAATACGCTCTTCGATCTCGATCTGCGATCCGAAGAAGAAATTTCTGCGTTCCTGGATCGTGAACGCGAGCACATCCCCCATATCCTCACTTCGGAAGACTTCGTGCTGGCCAAAGCCGGACGGCGCCTCTACGACAAATTATACCGTGGATATAGCCGTAAGCATTGGGGTGTGGATCCCGCGCACCTCTCCCCTCAGGTATGCGGCCGGCTTCCCATCCGCGCGAATGAGGACGACCGGTACTTTGACGATCGGTACCAGTGTATGCCGCGGGACGGGTATCACGTCCTGTTTCAAAACATGTTGGCCCATCCTCTGATCGAGGTGCAGACTGGTGTGGATTTTCGTTCTCTGAACGGAGTACGCTGGAAGCATCTCATCTATACAGGACCGATTGATGAATATTTCGATTACCGCTTCGGGAGGCTCCCGTACCGCTCTCTGTATTTCACCTACGAGTCTCATCGTGCACATCTGTTGCAGGAGGTTGCGCAGATAAACTATCCGAACGATTTCGATTATACGCGGACGATCGAGTACAAGCATATCACCGGACAAACTGCCGACTTCACCACCATCGCCTTCGAGCATCCCTCGGAGGATGGCGAGCCGTTCTATCCTGTGCCTTCTTCCGAAAGCCGTTCGCTGTATGCGAAATACAAAGCGGCTGCCGAATCCGTCGCCTCTGTGACCTTCGCCGGCCGTCTCGGAACGTACAAATACCTGAACATGGATCAGGTTGTCGCCCAGTCTCTGGCAATTTTCAACAGGGTGTTTCTGTAACATGAATGACCCGCGTATCCGCGTATCCTGTATCATTCTCAGCTGGAACAGGAAGTCCGATCTCTCGCGCGTCCTTTCCAGGCTTACCGCTGCGTCGGCTTTGCCGATGCAGATCATCGTCGTGGACAATGCGTCCACCGACGGCAGTATCAGCATGGTCGCACAGGAATTTCCGGCGGTCATGTGCATATCTCTGGAAAGCAATATCGGCATCGCGGGTTGGAATGCGGGTATGGCTGCGGCCTGCGGGGACTACATGCTTCTGCTCGACGACGACAGCTATCCGATTGATCCGGAATACGATAAGGCATTACGCTATCTCGATGAGCATGAGGAATGCGGTATTCTCGCGCTCCGCGTGTTCAATGAGCGGGACAATCGAGTGGAGACGGCCACTTTTCCCGAGGGGCCGGTGCTTTCTTTCGTTGGGTGCGGGGTCATTATCCGTCGTTCGCTGTATCAGAAGATCGGCGGTTTTGATGAAGAGCTTTTCCTGTACGAGCATGAAATCGAATTCTCCATGCGTAGTTGGAACGCGGGGTATTCCACTCTGTACTATTCGGGCCTGACGGTGAATCACATCGCCTCCCCCATACACCGCAAACCTGCCGGGAGTACCGGGAGCGATTGCCGACGGATATACTACACATCCCGAAATATTCTCTACATCCTTCTTACCAGATTCCCGCTCCGTCTGGTGCTGTTTCGGGCTATACGTATTGCGCTGGGCAGATCCATCGCCTCTGTGCTGCACGGGTGTGGTCTGAATGCTGTGAAAGGTTTTCTGCACGGGCTGCGCATCGGATGTTCCCGGAAAGATCACTCGGCAAGGCTTTCCGAAGCTGTTTGTCGCATGTACGGATATGGCAGCTACGCCGGAGGATTTTTCTTCGAAGACAGAACGTATACGCTCGCCAGGCCGTTTTTTTTACGGCGTCGCCCTGCGTCTGAATGATGGATGAAATCGGACCAATCGAGGAATGCGCGATGGATGAAGTGTTCTGGAATCAGCGATATGCGTCGCAGGAATTCGCCTACGGCATCGAGGCGAATTCCTACCTCACGTCAACGCTCACGTCATTGCCGGCAGGTCGCATTCTCTTGCCCGGAGACGGTGAAGGTCGCAATGCGGTGTTCGCCGCACGCCTGAACTGGGATGTGCTCGCTGTGGATCTCAGTGAAGAGGGTCGGAATAAAGCAATGCGACTGGCCTCACAGTACAAGGTTTCGCTGAAATACGTGGTTGATCGGCTGGAAAATTTCGAACCGGAGAAGGGGGCGTTCGATGTTGTCGGATTGATTTTTGTGCACCTCCCACCCGAATTTCGGGGCATGGTGCATCAGCGCTGTGTCGACGCATTGCGACCCGGAGGATTGCTTGTGCTGGAGGCGTTCACACCCGCACAACGGAATTTTGCGAGCGGCGGACCGAAGGACGCAGAATTACTCTATTCGGCCGACATCGTACGACAGGATTTTTCTCGTCTGGAATTGGTGTCTCTGGAAGAAAAAACGGTGATTCTGAAAGAGGGCCCGTATCACGATGGTGAAGCTGCCGTGGTCCGTATGCTGGCAAAAAAACCCTCTGCGTGACAGCTTCCCTCTGTTGTGCTCCGGAAGATAGATGTCGAAACGGAAATGCCACAACGCCGTAACGGAGCATCGCATTGACTTCTTGTCTGGTGATGGGCACGTAGGGTGCTTGCTGCGACAGAGGCTTTGAGCGTTCTCAGGTCATTCGTCTGCGCGAGCGTCTGGCTCCCCCGCCATTGCCGGTGAAGAGACTATCGAGATTCATGGCCTCGATCTGCATCAACAGCTCACGGTTGCTCCGGGAGCGCCGCATCAGATCCAGCAAACCCTGCATCGCCTCGCGATTGGTCCCTTCGAGGAGCGCACGACGAAGTTTGTAATGCGCCTCGAGATCAGCACCAAGGAGCAGCTCCTCTTTTCGGGTACCCGAAAGCTGAATGTTGATCGCGGGGAAAATTCTCTGATCGGCGAGCTCGCGCTCAAGCACGATTTCGGCGTTGCCTGTTCCCTTGAATTCCTGAAAAATCAGTTCATCCATGGCGGACCCGGTGTCCACGAGTATCGTGGCGAGTATCGTAAGCGATCCTCCATGCTCGATATTGCGTGATGCACCGAAAATCCTTTTTGGTATTTCAAGTGCCCGGGCGTCGATGCCGCCGGACATGATTCGACCGCTGCCTTTAATCCCGGCATTGAACGCGCGTCCGAGGCGCGTAAGCGAATCGAGGAGGATGACGACGTCCTTCCCCACTTCCACCTGTCTCTTGGCGTATTCAAGCGTCAGATGTGCGATGCGTGCATGCGAAGCAAAATCCCTGTCGTTGCTGCTTGCGAAAACCCTTGCCCGCACAGCCCGCTCCATTTCCGTCACTTCCTCAGGTCGTTCGTCCACCAACAGAAGAAGGAGCTCCAGATCGCGATGATTCCGGGATATGGCCTCGGCAATTTTCTGCATCAGCACAGTTTTCCCGGCACGAGGCGGAGAGACGATCAATGCGCGCTGTCCACGGCCTATCGGTGTGATGAGATCTATGACGCGCGTCGTAGTATCCCCGCACTCAAGGCGAATTCTTTTATCCGGTGCGATGGCGGTTTGCCGCGTCAGTTCCAAAACATGCTGATACTGCGTGGGGGGAATGCCATTGATGTCGTGAATGGACGCGAGTTGAACCTGATGGTTCTTCTCTCTCGCTATGCCGGTCACATAACAACCCTCCCGCAAAGCGAACTCGCGGATCATCCCCGTAGAGACGTACGGGTCGTGTTGGGTACGGTAAAATTCCTTCGAGAACTGGCGCAGGAATCCGAACCCCTTTGATTCGATTTCGAGCACCCCTCGGCACTCACGTTCTCTCATACTTCCCTTAAGTACGAAATGGATGGGAGATAAGCCGTCCTTTGACGGCACTTAAATATACGCCATTGTGCAGCGGCATCAAAACCATACCACGACTGTCATACGGATTGACTCGCTTCTCCTTTCTCCGGGATACACTCTACCGTATCCGAAGTACCTTCGCGCCCGGGATACCGATGCCTGGCTGAACGGTGCTTCTCAACTCCGACGATCAGCAGCGGAGGGATATTCGCGCCGTTACGAAAATCTGATTTCATTGCTGATGAATCGGTCTCGGCACTCACCAGGCCGAACGTACCTCTGCGTATCCTCTTGACGCCGCTTGCTTTTACGACTGCGGCAAGCCGATGCAATTCAGCGATGATATACGATCCCGACGATATGAATGAGCCGACCCTGAACGGATGCGAAGGGTAAGCATTGTCCTACGCAGTCAATCCCGTGCATCATTCCGCTACCCGCTTCCCCGGCTGAGACGAATCCGTTTTTACATTTTTTCGCTTCGCGCGTTCCTCCCCACGGGATCGAACGTCCTGTGATGGTTCGATCCTATGGGCGTGAGCGATACCGGGTGACCTTTGGCGTATCATGCGGTCGTTGTTTTTTTCTCACCTTCACAAGGACCTCTTCATGTTTTCCACGCTTCGCACCCTTCTCTATATCACCATTCTCCTTCTGTATTCGTTTACCGACTTCTCTCACGCGCAACAAAGCGCTCCGACAGGCTCCATTCATGGAACCGTTGCGGATGCGTCCGGAGGAGCACCCCTGCCCGGCGCGAATATTCTTCTCATCAATAGCACGTTCGGCACCGCTACCGATGCCCAAGGCCGCTATAAGCTTGGCAACGTCCCGGTCGGGACCTGGTCGTTGCGTGTGACTTTCATGGGCTATGAAGCGGCGGTGATTACGGATGTGGTTGTGCGGCCGGGACGCGTCACGTTCGTGGAGGCACGACTCACCTCCGCTACCTTCGAAACCGATGAGGTGGAGGTGACGGCCGGATATTTCCGCAAGCGCGAGTCCGAGCCGGTGAGTCTGGCGGGCTTCTCGGGTGAAGAAATCCGTCGCTCACCCGGCTCCGCTGGCGATGTCAGCCGCATCATGATGGTGCTGCCCTCGGTGGCCAAGGTCAACGATCAGTCCAATAGCCTTATCGTTCGCGGAGGGAGTCCGTTGGAAAACGCCTTCTTCATCGATGGTATAGAAATACCGAACATCAACCATTTCCCCGCGCAGGGCAGTTCGGGCGGACCCCTCGGCATTCTGCCTGTGGATATGATCGGCGACGTGAGCTTCCTGGCCGGCGGCTTCCCCGCGCGTTTCGGCGACAAGCTCTCGGCTGTCATGGATATCACGCTGCGCGACGGTAACCGCGAAGCCACCGACGCGCAGCTTGATCTGAATTTCGCTGGCTTCGGTGCGCAAATCGAGGGTCCGCTCGGCAGCGGATCGTATCTGCTCTCGGCGCGGCGAAGCTATCTCGATCTTCTCGTAAAGGCTGTGGACGTCGGCAGCACCGTCGCTCCCTGGTATGGCGATGCGCATGCGAAAATCGTACTCAATCCCTCGGCCGCGCATCGGCTGAGCGTGCTTGGGCAGTTCAGCGACGATCACAACGATCCCGACGCGCAGGCGGCAGTGGACAACGACATGCAGTATTACGGTCCGCAGAACATCTACAACGGCACTCTGGGCCTCTCCTGGCGCGCGATGTGGAGCGAAAGCGTGTATAGCACGAGTACACTGTCGTATACGGGCATGTGGTTCAGGGAGCGCTTCAGGAAGACGGGCTCGAACGAGGATGTGTTTTCTAACGACTCGCGGGAGAGCTGGCTCGCGCTGCGCAGCGCCACGCATGTGCGCCTGGGCGCCGCAGCGTCAATTGAAGCCGGCTTCGATGCAAAGGGATTGTGGAACAGCTATGAAAATCGCTACGCAGCCATACCCGATGCGCTTGGTATGTCGCAACCGGAGCGCCTGTTTGCGGAGGACGTTTCATCCACACTGCTGGGACTCCATGCTTCGATGAGCATCACACCGGCAGCGCCACTGAGCGTCACGTTCGGACTGCGAGCGGATCACAGCAGCTGGAACAGCAGCACGAAGCTGTCGCCGCGCGTGTCGGCGTCGTACCGTGTGGGTGCAACCACGACGGTGAGCGCGGGTGCCGGCATATACACGCAGACTCTGCCGTTGTTGCTGCTTGCGCAGGACAGGAGCAACGAAAAACTTCGCAATCCGCGCTCCACGCAGGCCGTGCTGGGCATCTCGCAGTTGCTTACCGAGAGCACGATGCTAACCGTGGAGGGCTATTACAAGAAGGGCGAGCGCTTCCCCATCGATCCAGCGCAGCCGGCGCTTTTTCTGGTGGATGAGCTGTCGTACCGCTACGGATTCTTCACGGGACACGGACCGCTCACGGACGTCGGTACGTCGCGCTCGTACGGCGGAGAGGTGATTCTGCAGAAAAAGCTGGCGCGAGATGTGTACGGTCTCGCCAGCGCCTCGCTCTCTCGCTCAGAATACACCGGTGCCGACGGCGCAACCTATGCGCGCGTGTACGACAACCGCGTGCAGTTCAATATCGAAGGCGGATACAAAATCGATGAGAATTGGGAGCTGAGTCTGCGCTGGATATTTGCCGGCGGCGTACCCTACACGCCGTTCGACATCGAGGCATCGCGTGCCAACGACACCGAGGTGCTGGATGAGGCGCGCATCAACAGCGAGCGGCATCCGGACTATCATTCGATGAACCTGCGCGTGGACCATCGCTTCCACTTCGCCTCATCGAATCTCGTGCTCTACCTCAGCGTGTGGAATGTGTACAACCGCAAAAACGTTGCCGCATACATCTGGGACACGGTCAACAAGCAGCCCAAGCGCCTGTATCAATGGGGCGTGCTGCCGATCATTGGTGTGGAGTATGAGCTGTAAGGTGGTGAAGGGTGAAGAGTAAAGGGTAAAGGGGTCGTGACAGGGTTAAGAGTAAAGAGTGAAGGGTAAAGGGCTCCTGTTTGCTGACATAGGTGCATATCGCCTCTTTGCTCTTCACTCTTTACTTTCACTCTTCACCAATTCACGGCGTCTCCATGATCACTCCGTTTGCGAGTCGGAGGCCGGGAGTGAGTGTGTCCGTGGCAAGGGCCTCGGGGTGAGGCGGGAGCCGGTGGTACAACTCCCTGAAATTCGAGAGGACGAAACTTGCCGAGCGCTGGGCGTTGACCGTGCGCTTGTGCCGCGTGTACTCCGTTATCGGCAATGCGGCGAAAGTTTGCATGCTCATTGTTTCACCGATATCGCCGTCGGTGGTGAAAAAGGATCTTCCCAGCTTGTTCAGCATCGAGAGATGCGCATCCTGCATGCTTTTACGATCTCTCTGGTTTTCGAGAATCTCACCGACGGTGAGGTCAGGCATTGGTGGTTTCGAATCTTCGTTGTAGCCGTAACCGATCATCCACTCCTCGTGATATGCGAGGAGGTTGCGTTTCTCCATTTCGGAGAGATTCGAGGTTGCAATGTCCTGCACGACTTCGCGGAGGTTTTCGGAGGTGATTTTCACATCGTGGATATCTTGTGAGCAGGAAATTAATACACTCACAAGCAGGGAGAAGAGGATTCCGTTACGTCCGTTGCTGCTCATCGGTCTTCCTTTTTCGATGGCTACCGCTGCTTTTGGTAATTTTCTTCAATGGCAATATCTCCCCCCTCCACCACAATCACGAACTCTCCGCGCGGGGGGTGCGCCTCGAAATGCGCGATGACTTCGGAGAAGCTGCCGCGCACTGTTTCCTCGAATTTTTTCGTGATTTCGCGGGAAACGGATACGCGGCGATCGCCCATTGCGGCGTGCAGCTCGCGCAGAGTTTTCAGCAGGCGGTGTACGGACTCGTAGAAAATGATGGTGCGTGCTTCGAGCGCGAGTTCGCGGATGCGCGTCTGCCGGCGTTTCTTGATTGGGAGAAAACCTTCGAAATGGAAGCGGTCCATGCGCAGTCCGCTCGACACAAGCGCGGCGAGAGCTGCCGACGCGCCGGGAATGGCGATCACCTCCAGTCCCTCCTCGATCACGGCCGCAATGAGCAGCGCCGCGGGATCGGACAGTCCGGGCGTGCCCGCGTCGGACACCACCGCCAGCGTCCTCCCGCTGCGCAGATGCTCCAGCAACTGCGGTATGCGCTGACGCTCGTTGTGACTGAAGTAGCTCAGGCAAGGCGTGCCTATGCCGTGGTGCCGCAGCAGATTGCCGGTGGTGCGCGTGTCTTCAGCGGCGATCAGATCCACTGCACCGAGAATGCGCAGGGCGCGCAAGGTGATGTCGTCCATGTTGCCGATGGGCGTGGAGACGACGTACAGCGTGGAGGGTGCGGGTTCGGGGCGTTGGTCACTCATTGCAAAACCTGTTCAATAACGAAGCTCCACAGGCTCGCCCACCAGCTCATACCAGAAAAATCCTATACCGTCGCCGGTGATATTGAACGGCGGATTCTTGGCATCGGGTTCAAAGGGGGAACCGGAAGGATCAGAATTCCAGCGGGAATTTTCGTAATTGTTGTATTCGGGGGAACGCGCGGTGATGGTGTAACGACCCCGTATGCTGTTCAAATAGGAACCGTAGCGGAAGGACCCCGTCGTGGGATTGGTCCACACGGCGTCGAGAAACGACCAGGGTCCCCACGGCACTTCGAGCCACACTCCGCTACCCATCCGCTCCTCGAGTACCATATCATAGCGGACGCGGTTCAGTGGCGTCCGTAAAACGTACTGCAGCTCCCGCTCCACCCAGGTGCCGAATTGCATACGCCGCACGATCACGGTGTCCATCGCGAGAGGGAGATCGGGAATAGTCAGCGTGGCACGCGCATAAAGCTCCCCGCGTCGCACGGTGAGCGTGTACTCGGTAAACGATCCCCGCGGGAACACCGCCACATAGTTCGCATCGCTTGTGAAGGGATCATAATTCTGCCGGTAGGGAATGGCACGCGCTTTCCCGTCATTGAGGATGTTCACCTCGGCATCGTTCACCATGGCGCGATCCATGCGGAAATCCTCGCCCAATCCCATCGTCCGCGACACACGGCAAAAGACAAAGGCGGAATCCGTTGTCAGACGTACGCTTGCGGTGATGACGAGTTTGGGCTCATGATCCGGCCAATCCGGATTGTTCACATCCGTTTCGCAGGAGATGAACAGCAACGCCATGAGGAGTATCGGTAGGTGTTTCATATCAGAACGTGAAGCTCAGTCCAAAGGTGGGGAGAATCGGGAAGAGTGTGATTTTTTTCATCTTGTAACCGCTGCTGTCATTGTCCCAATCGTAATCCCAATCCAGATATTGCGCGAAGGGATTCATGCGATTATAGGCATTGTACAGGTTGATGCTCGCTTTCCAGGCCCAGCCGAACCAACTGAACGCATAGCTGAAATTCAGATCCAATCGGTGATAGGCATCCATGCGATAGCCGTTGCGTTCACTGTACAGAAACTTCACCGGGTCGTTCACATCCAGCTGATACTGCGCTACGGGGAAAGTGAAGGCCTGTCCCGTGCCGTACACCCACACACCGGTGAACTCCCAGCGCTCGCCGAGCCGATAATTCAGCACCAGAGAGATGTCGTGCCTTCGATCATACCGCGGCGGATAGGGCCTTCCGTCGTTCAGTTCCGGAAAAGTACGGTCTGTCCACGCCAGCGTATAGCCCAGCCAGCCGGTGAAACTCCCCTTGCGCTTCTGAATGAATAACTCCATGCCATAACTTTCGCCGTCTCCACGGGTGAGCTCCTGCTCCAGCGGCGCGAATAAGGAGAAGTAGGCGTTGTCGCGAAACTCGAGCAGATTTTTCATGCTCTTGTAGTAACCCTCGATGGAGACATTGTACATCCCGTCGTAGAAATCGCGACCGGCGCCGAGCACATACTGCAGTGCGTACGACGGCGGCAGCGAAGCGGTGGAAGGGAACCACATGTCCGTAGGCAGCGAAATGTCGTTGCGGGTGACGAGATGCAGAAACTGATTCGCGCCGATGAATGCGGCCTTCAGCGTCACTTCATTGTCCAGCGTGTAAAATGCCGCCAGCCGCGGTTCGAAACGAAAATACGGACCGCGGTCGAAGTAAAACGCCCTGCCTCCGAGCTGCGCGGTGAGTCGCTCGTTCACCTGCCACTCGTCCTGCAGAAACAACGACAGCTCGGTGCCGCGATGCGTGGGCAGATGCGGATCGAATTCGTCGAATTCATTGTAATTCGACGAGGCCTCGGATGTGAAGGTGTGCAGCGTCAGCTCGGCTCCTGCTTTGACCGTGTGATCCGCGGAATGAAAATATTCCAGCTCACCCCGGAGCGAATAGTCGAGTATGCCGCTCACCGCCTTGAAGCGCGTGTTGTCCCACTCCTCGAACTCTGAGCTGAAACGATAGTCGCTCACCACGGCGGAGACATTGGAGAACAGCTTGCTCCCGAAGATGTGTGTCCACCTCAGATTGCCCGAGCTGTTGCCCCAGGAGACGTTGAATTCGTCCTCGTCGTCGAACGGTTCTCCCATGACATCGCGCCCGAAGAAACCGGAGAAAAACAGACGGTCGTTTTCACCCAGACGGTAATTGCTCTTCGCGACAAAATCGTAGAAGTAGTAGTTCAACGATCCTTCGCTGCTCATCAGATCCACCAGCCAGTCCAGATAGACGCGCCGCCCTGAGAGCATAAACGTGGCATCTTCGTTGATCGGCCCGTCGATGGTGAGACGCGAATCGATCATGCTGATGCCGCCCGCACCGCGAATGCGATCCTGCCCCCCCTCGCGCATGGAAATATCCACCACCGACGAGAGCCGTCCGCCATACTCCGCCGGCATGGCGCCCTTGATCAAGGTGACGTTGTTGATGGCGTCCGCATTGAAGGTGCTGAGGAAGCCGCCGAGATGCGAGGGATTGTACAGCACCATGCGATCAAGGAGAATCAGGTTCTGATCCGGACTGCCGCCTCTGATGTACAGACCGCTCGAGATTTCCGAAGCTGCCTTGACGCCGGGAAGCAATTGCAGAGCGCGAAACACATCCACTTCGCCGCCCAGCGAGGGCAGCCGCAGAATCTGCTCGATGGGCAGGTTCACGGAACTGACACGACGCTCTTCGCCCGTCTGCCGCTCGGCCTCTATGCTCACTTCACCGAGTTCGATGACCGACGGTTCGAGAGCCACGCGCAGGCGCATTTCATCGGCATTGGTTATGACAACGTCCTTGGTCCAGAGCTTGTAGCCCACCGCGCTGATGCGCACGGTGTAGGTGGCGGGTGTCAGTCCGGCGATGGCGAAGTACCCATAGCGATTGGTCGCGGCGCCTTTGCCCGTACCCGCCAGCACGACATTCGCACCTATCACGGCTTCGCCGGATCCCTGCTCCTGCACGGTACCCGAGATGACGCCTTGCGCCATGGCGTCGATTGTGGCTGTCAACAAAAGGGCGACGAAAAAGGTACGCGCAGACATGGTTTCTCTGTTACCGGCGAAGTTGTCACGACATCCGACAAGGATGCTGTTTCCTGAAACATGGAAATATGTAGGATTTTCTGATGGAAATAAAGGTACTTTCCGAACCCTCCCGATACCGTGCAAGCGTCTCCGCCTTGCCACCGGATTTCCCTGCCGCGCTGCACGCTTACTGCCGCACAGGACGGAATTCCCGCCCCATTTGACACTCCTGCGCGAGGAAGCACCTTGAATTTTCCCGGCGCATACCGGCACAGTTGTATTTCAGTCCCATGCTTGGTACTTTCATGATCCGACGTATCCGAAACGTTTTCTACAAAACAATATGCAGCACGAGCTATACGACGATCTGAACGACCTGATGAAGCGGCGCCTGGAAGAGTACGAGGAGCTGCTCGCACGGGGCGTGCAACCTTATGCCTATGAGTTTCCGGTCAACGCCGGGGCAGCCGACATTCTCGACGCATTTTCCGATGATGCGCCGCCGCGCGAGGTTGCTATCGCCGGTCGGCTGATGACCATCCGCCGCATGGGCAAGGCCACCTTCGCCCATTTGCAGGATCACACCGGCAAGATTCAGATTTACCTGAAAAAAGACGATCTCGGCGACGACACCTACGACACGATCAAGTTGCTCGACATCGGCGACATCGTAGGCGTGAGCGGTACGGTGTTCCGCACGCGCATGGGCGAGATTTCGGTGCACGCCTCCGCGCTGACGCTGCTCGCCAAGTCCCTGCGTCCTCTCCCCGTGCCAAAAGAGAAGACGGACGAGGACGGCAACAAGGTGGTGTTCGATCAGTTCGCGGATAAGGAACTTCGGTATCGCAAGCGTCCGCTGGACCTCATTCTCAATCCGGGCGTTAAGGAAACCTTCATCAAGCGCTCACTGCTCGTACGGGCGATGCGCAATTTTCTCGACAGCCGCGGGTACATCGAGGTGGAGACGCCCGTGCTGCAACCGCTCTACGGAGGAGCCGCCGCGCGTCCCTTCATCACGCATCACAACGCGCTGGACATGACGCTGTATCTGCGCATCGCGGACGAGCTGTATCTCAAGCGCCTCATCGTTGGCGGTTTCCACGGCGTGTATGAAATAAGCAAGGATTTCCGCAACGAGGGCATGGACCGCAACCACAATCCCGAATTCACCATGCTCGAGCTGTACGTGGCGTGGAAGGATTACCGCTGGATGATGGAACTCGTGGAGACCATGCTCGGCGACATCAACACAGCGGTGAACAACGCCGCCACGGCCACCGTCGGCGGGCAGGTGATTGACTTCACCCCTCCGTACCGCAGAGTGTCCATGTTCGAAGCCATTCTCGAGCATACCGGCGAGGATTTGCGCAGCAAGGACGAAGCGGGGCTGCGTGCCGCCGCGAAGCACCTGGGCGTGGAGTTGGAGGACAGTGATGGGCCCGGACGCATCATTGACGAAATCTTTTCGGAACGCGTCGAGCACAAGCTCATTCAACCGACCTTTATCACCGACTATCCGCTTGAGCTCTCGCCACTGGCGAAGAAGCACCGCACCGAGCCGGGCCTGGTGGAGCGCTTCGAGCTGTACATCAACGGGCAGGAAATCGCCAACGCGTTTTCCGAGCTCAACGATCCCATCGATCAGAAGCAGCGCTTCATGGAGCAGGCCGCCCTGCGCGCGCGCGGCGACGAGGAGGCCATGACGTTCGACGAGGATTATGTGGAAACGCTGGAGTACGGCATGCCGCCGACCGCCGGGCTCGGCATCGGTGTGGACCGCCTTACCATGCTGCTCACCGGCGCAGAATCCATTCGCGACGTCATCCTCTTCCCGACCATGCGACCGGAGAAATAAGCCGGACGGAAATGTCGTTTTTTTTGTAGCACAGGGACGCAGTGTGCATTTGTCACGCGTCGAAACGGAAGTTGCCGATCGGCTCCCCGTTCTCGCGCAACTTTTGTCTCTGCATAGATTTTTCACGATTACACAGGTCTCCGCCGCAACGCGGCGTAATACGGACGGACGGATGTCGTTTCTCAGTCAGCTCAATCCGGTACAGAAGGACGCAGTCAAAACCATCGAAGGCCCGGTCATGATCGTGGCCGGAGCGGGCAGCGGCAAGACGCGCGTGCTCACCTATCGCATCGCCTATCTGCTGCAATGCGGCGTACCGGCATACAACATTCTCGCGCTCACCTTCACCAACAAGGCCGCGCGTGAGATGCGCGAGCGCATCGGGACGGTGATTCACGGCGACGATGCAAGCCGACTCTGGATGGGCACCTTTCACGCCACCTTCGCGCGTCTGCTGCGCAGGGACGCCGAGCATATCGGCTTCCACAGGAATTTCACGATATACGACACCGAGGACAGCCAGAGTCTGGTGAAAAACATCATGAACGACCTGGGCATCAATACGCAGCAAATCTCCGCGGCGGCGGTACGTCATGCCATCAGCTCGGCGAAGAACCGCATGAAAACCGCCGAGGACCTCGCGCATGAGGCCACAGACATTTTCCAGAAGCGCGTGCATCAGGTGTTCGTCGAGTACGCGAGGCGGCTCCGCGCCAGCAACGCAATGGATTTCGACGATCTCATTCTGCATCCGATACGCCTCTTCGACGAACATCCCGAAGTTCTCGAGCGCTATCAGAAACAGTTCCGCTTCATTCTCATCGACGAGTATCAGGACACCAATCAGGCGCAATATCAGATCGTGCGGCGCCTGGCTTCGTCGCATCGCAACATCTGCGTGGTGGGCGACGACGCGCAGAGCATTTACGGCTTCCGCGGAGCGGACATCAGCAATATTCTCAATTTCGAGAAGCATTTCGGCGATGCGAAAGTTTTCCGCCTCGAGCAGAACTACCGCTCCACGAAAATGATACTCCAGGGCGCGGATTCTGTGATCAAGCGCAATCGCAAGCAAATTGAGAAAACGCTGTGGACGGACAATGATTCCGGCGACCTGATCACCGTGCTGGAAACGGCGGACGAGACTGAAGAGGCGATGCGCATCGTCTCCTTCATGCAGGAAGAGAGCCGGAAGCACAAGCTGCAGCTCAATGATTTCGCCGTGCTGTACCGTACCAACGCGCAGTCCCGCTCCATCGAGGATGCGCTCCGCCGCAGCGGCATTACCTACACCATTGTCGGCGGCGTGGAGTTTTATCGCCGTAAAGAAATCAAGGACGTGCTCGCGTATCTGCGCCTGATCGTCAATCCGGACGACGACGAGGCCTTCATGCGCGTGATCAACTATCCGACCAGAGGCATAGGCGCCACCTCGCTCACGCGGCTGCGCGACTATGCCGCCGCAGAAGAGGTCACCTTGTTCGAGGCGGCGATCAATGTGGCCCGCATTCCTTCGATGACACCCTCGGCGGTAAACCGCATACAGGACTTCGTGCGGTTGATTCAGAAGTACGCGACGCTGCGCCGGGAAATTTCCGCGGGCGAGCTGGGCAGTTCCCTTGTCGACGAGCTGGGCATTGTGACGGCGTTCAAGACCGAGGGCACGATGGAGGCGCGCGGGAGAATGGAAAATGTGCAGGAGCTGCTTTCCGCCCTGGCGGACTTCGAGGGCGAGGACGGACAGAATTTGCTGGAGCAATTTCTCGAGCAGGCCTCGCTGGTTGCCGATGTGGATGCGCTGGACCAGAGCCGCAACGCCGTCACATTGATGACGCTGCACGCGGCCAAGGGGCTGGAGTTTCCGGTGGTGTTCATTGCCGGTATGGAGGAAGGCCTTTTTCCCTCGTCCATGGCCATCGATCGCGACGAAGTGGAGGAGGAGCGCCGTCTGTGTTATGTGGGAATGACTCGCGCGATGCGCAAGCTGTACCTCATCCATGCAAAGTCCCGCCTGCGTTGGGGGGAGCGGCTGGAGCAGATGCCGTCACGTTTTCTGGAGGAAATAGATCCGGCGGTTGTGCAGCGCGACAGTACGCGCAGACGAGCCACAAACACGCCAGCAAGCAATGGTGGTCACAAACGCAACACTAAGCCGAAGCAATCCGAATACAGTCAGGACCACGGTCATGATTCGTACTCACAGACGGATTCCGAACTGCACGTGGGTTCCACCGTCGTGCATGCCACCTTCGGCCGCGGCAAGCTGCTGGGCATACAGGGTTCGGGCGACATGGCCCGCGTTATGGTGCTTTTCGACTCCGTCGGCAAAAAAACGCTGATACTGAAATTCGCGGGACTGAAGGCGGGGTGAGGTATGCCAACAAGTCGGCCGGTCTGATCAGAGAGACACAAGATTCCATGCCTCACAACTCTCGCCGTTTCGCCAAGACGGCGCACTGCGCTCCATTCTTCATGACAAGTAAAAGCGGTACCATTAGGAAAACCGGGGTAAGAGCATCCGGAAAACCGTTGTTTCGCACGTCATCCGTCATCGCGCACTGCAAGCGTGTGGCGGCATCTCCTTGCAGTAGCCCCGCGCGACCCACCCCCATCGAACCGTGACTGCGTATGTGCAGGGCTGCATTCTGTGCGGCGCACACCACCGCAACTGTGACGGAAAAATGCTAGCTTACCGTGCGCAACGGAAACATCCACAACAGAAGCCGCACCTCCCATGACAGAATCAGAACGCATTATCGCATTTACCGAACAGCGCACTCTCGCTCTTGCCGGCGCCTCGCGCAATGGAAAGAAGTTCGGCAACACGCTGCTCAAGGATCTCGCGAACAAGGGCTACACCGTGCATCCCGTTCATCCATCGGCGGAAAGCATCGATGGTGTCAGGGCGTTTCCTTCGCTCGCAGCGTTGCCGGAAGCGGTCGGAGGACTGGTGCTGGTGGTCCCGCCCGCTGAATCGGAAAAGCTGGTCCGCGAAGCAGCCGACGCGGGCATACCGCGCATCTGGATGCAGCAGGGCGCCGAATCGCCGGAGGCCATTCGCCTGTGCGAAGAGCGCGGACTGGAATGCACGCACGGTTATTGCCTGCTCATGTTCGCCGATCCCGTCAACAGCATCCATCGCGTGCACCGATGGTTCGCGAAGGTGTTCGGCAAGCTGCCGAAGGAGTAAGCACAGCACGCTCCGGGCAGCATCGTCCGCTACGCCTGACGCGTGTCGCGGATAACCTACAAAGCGACAGGGCTTCAAGTCTTCTCATTCACTGTTCCCCTCTGTGTGAAGTGTATGCACGGCAACGATCCTCCATACGCACGCATGCTTTTGCCGGCACTCGCGGGTGCGGCGGTACTGCTGCATATTTCCATCGAGCTGTTTGCGGGCTACGGGATGTTCCGCGATGAATTGTATTACATCGCGTGCAGCAAGCGCCCGGCCCTCGGCTATGTGGATCATCCGCCGCTGTCCGTGTGGGTGCTCGCGTTGTGGCGGCAGATCGCGGGAGAATCACAGTTCTCCATCGCCCTGCTCGCGGCGCTGTTTTCCGGCGCCGGAGTATGGGCGGCGGGATCGCTGACACGACGCCTCGGCGGCGGCACCACTGCAATACTGAGCGCATGTCTCCTCTTCCTGCTCGCTCCGATCAGCCTGGCCATGGGATCCTTCTGGTCCATGAACACTCTCGACGCGCTGTTCTGGCTTTTCGCCGCGCGCGCGGCCATCGACGCATTTGATACGGGAAGCGCACGCCACTGGCTGTTGCTCGGCGCGCTCACCGGCCTTGGCTGCATGAATAAAATCAGCATGGCGTGGTTCTGCCTCGGTGTCGTCGCCGCGCTCGTGAGCGGCGACGCGCGCGCGCAGTTGCGAACGCCCTGGCCCTGGCTGGCGGGCGGATTGACGCTGCTGCTTTTCCTCCCCTTCGTCCTGTGGAACGCCGCACACGATTTCGCGCACCTGGAATTTATCCGCAACGCGAGCGCCATGAAATACGGTGGTATCTCGCGGACGGATTTTCTTGGCGGCGCACTGCTCATTCACAATCCGCTGGCTGCGCTCGCACTTTTGGGTGGACTGTACTGGACGTTGCTTGGTAACGGACGGCGCTTTCGCCTGATCGGTATTATCTGGCTCTGCACGCTGCTCATTCTGCTGGTCAACGGACACAGTAAACCGGAGTACATCTCCGCCGCCACAGGTTCGCTATTCGCGGCCGGCGGCGTGTGGCTGGAGCAATGGCGCATGCGACGTTCGACACTATGGCGTCGGGGATACCTCGCGATGGTCTGTGCCTCGGCGATACTCCTGGCCCCCTTCGCCGCGCCGATTCTGCCCGTCGACACCTTCATCGCCTTGAATCGTGCAATCGCCCCACCTGTGAAGAACGCCGAGGGACATGCCATGGGCGACTTGCCGCAGTTTTTCGCCGATATGCACGGATGGGAGGAAATGGCCGACGCTGTGTCCACCGCGTACCTGTCACTTTCGTATGCGGAACGCGACGACGTCGTGGTCCTGGCGCAGAATTACGGTCAGGCCGCGGCGCTCGAGTATTACGCGAAAAGGTACCCGTTACCGCCGGTGATCAGCATGCACAATAACTATTGGCTGTGGGGCTACCCGCGAGGTATCGGGTCTGTCATCGTCATTGGCGGACGGAGGGAGGACCACGAAAGGGCCTGCGCACAGGTAACCGCGCTGGGTAATCACAGCCATCCCCATGCCATGCGGTATGAAAGCAATCTCACGATATGGCATTGCCGCGGCGTACGGATACCATTAACCGAAATCTGGAAGCGCGAGAAGCGCTATATCTGACGTCCCACCCCATCTGAATCCCGCAGAGAGCGCCCCGTCTGTATCGGCGACAGCAGCCCCCGGATGAGGAAGGCCGCGGAATTTTCTATCTTACAGGATGGAAAAACTGTTATGCTACTGGAGAAGCTATGGAATACAGATTTCTCGGACGATCGGGACTGCGGGTGTCGGCCCTTTCCTTCGGTTCCTGGGTTACGTTTCATGATCAGATTGATGAAGACACCGCCTATGAATGCATGACGAGTGCCTGGGACGCGGGTGTCAACTTTTTCGACAACGCGGAGGCATACGCGCGCGGTGCGTCCGAAACGATGATGGGCGCGGTGATTCGTCGCGCCGGCTGGCGCCGTGAGGATCTCGTATTGTCCACGAAAATCTTCTGGGGAGGCGATGGGGTCAACGATTCGGGACTCTCGCGTAAACACATTTTCGAAGGAACGCACGCCGCGCTCAAACGGCTCGGTACCGACTATGTTGATCTACTTTTCTGTCACCGGCCCGATCTCCACACACCGATAGAGGAAACCGTGTGGGCGATGAATCTGCTGATTCAGCAGGGCAAGGCATTGTACTGGGGCAGCAGCGAATGGAGTGCCGAGCAGATCCGCGAAGCGTATCACATCGCGCGGCGCGAGCATCTTATACCGCCTCTGATGGAGCAGCCCGAATACAACATGTTCAAACGCGACCGAGTCGAGCGCGAATACACCGCGTTGTATCGCGACATCGGTCTCGGTACGACGATCTGGAGTCCGCTCGCCAGTGGCATACTCACCGGCAAGTACGCCGAGGGCATCCCTGATGGCAGCCGGCTCTCTCTGCCTTCCTACGATTGGCTGCGCAAGCGCATCATGAGCGCCGACGGCCAGGCAAAGATCGCAAAAACGAAGAAGTTGACACCGATAGCCGACGAGCTCGGAGCAACGCTCTCCCAACTTGCCCTCGCCTGGTGTCTGAAAAATCCCAACGTCAGCACCGTGATCACGGGCGCATCCAGGGCAGCCCAGGTGCGGGAGAATATGTCCGCGCTTGACATCGTCCCGAAGCTGACGGACGAGATCATGCAGCGAATCGAAGATATACTCGATAACAGGCCCGCTTCTCCGCCGGACTGGCGCAGACTGTAATTTACCTTGCCCATGTACGAATACCAGAAAAATCGTCGTTTTTTCGCGCAAGCCCCCGGGCAGATGGAGGCGTTGTGCGCTGAGGAGTTGAAGGAACTCGGCGCCACCAACATTGAACTCGCGTATCGCGGTGTGTACTTCGATGCGGACAATGAAGCGCTGTACCGCATAAACTACACCTCGCGTCTGCTCTCCCGTGTTCTCGCTCCGCTCATGACATTTCGCTGCACCGATGCACGGCTCCTGACAAGCACGGCGAGAAAGACTGCGTGGGAAAAGCTGTTCCGCGTGGATCAGACGTTTTCCATCACCGCATCGGTAGCGAAAAGCAGCATCACCAATTCGCTGTATGCGGCGCAATGCCTCAAGGACGGCATCGCCGATCACTTCCGCGATGTGAGTCGCGGTCGCAGGCCTTCGGTGGATACAGTCAATCCCGACATTCGACTGAATCTCCGCATCGAGAAAGACCTTGCCGTGCTCAGCCTCGATACTTCCGGCGAATCGCTGCATAAACGCGGTTACCGCCTCCTGGCCGGCGAGGCACCAATGCAGGAAACCCTTGCCGCGGCAATTATCCGGCTTACCGGCTGGGATGGTGAGAAACCTCTGTGGGACTGCATGTGCGGATCGGGTACACTTCTCGCTGAGGCGCTCATGCATTATTGCCGCATGCCGGCTCAGATGCTTCGGGAGAATTTCGGCTTCTATCACATGCCGGACTTCGATGCGGCTCTCTGGAAAAACGTGAAGGCCGCATGCGATGCACAGATCCGTCCGTTGCCAGAAGGTCTGATCAGCGGAAGCGATATTTCACAGCGGGCGTTGAATGTGGCGCAGGAAAATCTCTCCCGTCTCCCGTACTCCGATGCCGTCGCGTTGTTCGCCCGCGACTTCCGGCATGTGAAGCATTTCGAAAACGGTGTGCTGCTTGCCAATCCCCCGTACGGTATACGCATGGGCGAGTACGAAGCGGTGAAGGAACTGTATCGCGATCTTGGGGATTTCCTGAAACAGCGCTGCACCGGAAGCACCGCATTTATTTACACCGGCGATCCCGCGCTGCGTAAGGAAATCGGTCTGAGGACCAGCCGCAGAATTCCGCTTGTGAACGGCAAACTGGAAGGCGTCCTCGTGCGAATCGACAGCTACGAAGGCAGTAAAAAGCGCTACTATGCCGAGTACAAGGCCGCCGAACAGGAGCAAGGGAAAGCGGAAGAAACTCCGGAGTGAACCTCCTCGACGCAGGTGAAAAAGACGTCTGACGCCTTTCGCGTTGTGGCTGTTGGAACCGCCATTGGCGCTTGAGCATTCTTGATGTCGGACAGGGCGTGGAGCGCGGAGGGGGCAGGGTGTTCGCGACACCGCACGCACGTGTAGGTCGGAGGCCGCAGGTCGGAGACTCGTTTCGACGAGATCAGTAGAAGTGTCGTCCCTGAGGGACTGAGAGGGTTGGGGGGAGCGCGTGAGTCCCACACACTCACGTGTGGGGTAGGAGGCCGCAGGCCGGAGACTCGCCGCGGCGAGATAACGGAAGTGTCGTCACTGCGGGACTGAGTGAGGGGCAAGTCAGTCATGTCAGAGACGGTCTTGGCTGCTTCCTGGGAGAATGATTCTGGGTGAAACTGCTTGTTGAAAAATAATTTGATAATCTTACCACTGGCTATTGCATCATTTTCTTTTGTATAATATTATGTGATATTTTGCTCTTTTTTTGAGGCGCGGCGTACTTGTTGACTTTGATCATGAAGAATCGCAGGAGAAGTATTATGTTAATGCTCAGAGTGCTTTGCAATGCAATATTGGTGATTTTCGTGAGTGCGTACACAGGGCAGGTGCTGATCGCGCAAAGCGTAGTTACCAATGTATTACCGATCCCGTTTGTGAATCTTACAGACCAGGAATGCGTAACAAATATATTGCATCAAATAGAAAATGCTGTTCATCAGCACGATACAAAGTCCTTGCAAGGATTATTCGACACATTTTGTTCGAGAAGTGAGGATGGATTACCGCCTGGTCATAAGGAAAAAATCCAAAGATTTCAGTTTGTAACTACTCAGTGATAAGGGGGATCCCGAAATGATTGCAATAATCTTTCTTTTGATTGTAATTGACTTTACTGGACATACTAAGTGCACCATACACGCTGACGACGCAATATCGATTTCCGAGTATAGCGTGCCATATATAATCATCGAAGTGAAATACTTCTCTGATGACACCTTGTTTGTTTGGACTGTATCTGGTTATTTGGAAAAATGGAGCGGTAACGGATTTATACGAGTGAGCGATACTCTCTATGATACACATCTCACTGAAAGAGTACTTCTGAGAGTCGCTCCCAAAACGAAGCGTATATCAATGCAAGATATTGCTGCCTCTGGCTTGAGCGAGTATTGGGATAAAGTAATAAATCGACCAAGGTTACCTGCTGGGAGATATCGTATCAACATACTATATGGTATATCGGAGAACCAACCACCGGATAAAAAATGGGATGATTTAGTGCATATTGAGAAAGAACTTAATGTATATGAAGTTTCAGAGACATGTAGATCTGCGATCAACGATATACGCGAGCTGTTCATGAGTAATTCAAGAGATACATTAATGCAAAGATATTTTTCTCATATCGATAACATCTCGGATTGCGCTGCGGAGTATTATTTTCTTGCGATACGTCGTGCTTGGTTGGCAGCAGAACGAAACAGCAGCGAAGCGAACAATTTTATGCGAAGAGTTGGTAGTGACGTAATACGTAAAATACCGGAAAGCTACGCTGCAGTATTTTTCTTGAGAAATATGAATATCGCAGAAAAGATTGAGACAAATAATATTGAGTTCAGTCGCGAGAGGGTAGAGAGAAATAGATTTATCGATAGCTTAGGAGAAAGAAACGTGTTGCGAAGAGTCTCGAAAAATGAACGAACTGAATAGTGTTTGATTGTGTTACGTCACAGCTCGGAGTACCGTTTCGATTGCGCATGTATTCCCTCTCCTCATTCCGTGGATTCTTACCTATTGACCAACGCATTGATGCTCGGATACTCGTTCTGCTGAGCTGGCAGACAGAAACGGACCTCGGCAAGCTGGAGATTACCTACCCTGTATAAATATGAATTTTGGGATTTATCATCAGTGATTTATAATCTCACGGCTCACTGTTTTATTCTGCCGTTTTGTGTGTTTTCCATAAATGAAAATGGGAATTTTCAGCTTGTGTAAAGAACTGCACGGACGGGAAATATCCCGTCCGTGCTGCTCTTTGGAGGATCGATCCGGTGCGTATCCGGAGGCGATATTCTTATTTGCCGCGCCGACCATTTCCGGCTTTGCTGCCGCTACCGTCCTGCAGCGGGGCGGGGCCGCCGGTTGCGCCATTGCCGCGAAGAGCCTTGCCTGCGGGTGAACCATTACCGGAGCTGCGCACAAAGTCTGGGTCCTGTCCGTTGGGAATGCCGTCGCCGTCGGCATCGGGCGCGTTGTCGTTTATGCCGTCGCCGTTTTCATCGACAAAACCGCGTCCGTTCGTGCCGAGCTTCGTACCGGTGTAGTCGGAATCTTTGCCGTTGGGAATGCCGTCGCCGTCATCATCGGCGGCATTGTCGTTGATGCCATCACCATTGAGATCGATGAAACCGCGATTGTCGGGACGGTTCTGCGCCGAAGCGCTGTCCGCATTCACGAAAGTAATGATCAGTGCGAAAGCGAGCAGTGATGCGAGAGAAATGAGGTGTTTCATGGTAGCTCCTGTTGAGATGAGTGAGGTTTCGATTCTGTCAAAGGAGCATCCACTATCGTGCCAAAACGAAAATCACCGAATCCGGAGCAGAACCGCAGGAGTACACTGCACGGAATACTTGCTAGTGGCAAATATCGTCGAAGGTTGGAAAAATTTGTCGATACAGGCGGATGCAACGCTGATTATCACTGTGACCGTGCGATCCTACTCCTCGCAGCACCTCTGCATATAATACACACGTCGAGGGTCACGGATTGCTGCGGATTTTCACTGCGCGAATTGGACGCTTCCTACCGTCGGACACTCAAAAATGGGTGATTCATGAATCGCCCATTTTCGTTCCATCAATCGTTCGACTCAATCGAATCCGACCAGAGCTTCTCCACTCGCCACCGGGATCTGACAGGAGCGTCTCGAAGATGTCCTTCGCGATTCCCTTCGCCGATGCGGGTGGCTGTCGCACAAATATGTGCGGAAAATCGTCAAAAACGGCCCATTTTCAACGGTGACGAAATAGAGACCTCAAAATTTTTCTTTTTTTTTTAAGACATTTTCAGCAACTGGAGCGAGTGGCTCTATATATAGGATACAGGGCCTGCGGCGATCTTCGATAGGGAGGTGGCGCGTGAGGGTATGAGCCAGAAAGATGCCATGACGCCGCAGGCCCCCCTCTTTTTTTTCTCATCAATACAACCATTGGCGACCTCATGAGGCCGGTGCGGAAGATTTTTCCATGCTCCTCCCGTTTCGTAATTTACGTTGGTCCATCATCACATTGGAGATTTCATGTCCGACAGCAATCCTCTCGTCATCGTCCTCATGGGCAGTACGTCCGACTGGGACGTCATGCAGCACACCGACGCTACGCTTACCTCCTTCGGCATTCCGCATATCTGCCGGGCTCTTTCAGCGCACAGAACTCCATCGCATGTCATTGAACTGATTTCCAAGGCAGAGGAAGACGGTGCAGAGGTGGTCATAGCCGCAGCCGGTGGCGCGGCGCATCTCGCCGGCGTCGTAGCCGCGCATACCCTGTTGCCCGTACTCGGCGTACCCATGGGCAGCGTGCTGAACGGGCTGGATTCTCTGCTCTCCACCGTGCAGATGCCCGGCGGTATACCGGTGGGCACGCTTGCTATCGGCAAGGCCGGCGCGGTCAATGCGGCGCTGCTTGCTGTGGCAATACTGGCCAACAAGCGCCCTGAATTGCGCGAAAAGCTCCGTGATTTCCGGAAAGAACAGGAGGATAAAGTCCTCAGTTCGACACTCCCGTAGAGGAAGCGGGACGTCTTCTTTTCAACGGCCCGGAGCGCATGATCCGGGCCGTTTATTGTGCTTCGAATGATGCTGGTCGCTTCCTCCAGTTCGCCCGCTATCTCCCCAGTTCCCTCGCCGTTTTTCCTCCTATCCCGTAGTCATCTTTGTCCATGGTCGAGATAATCACCCGCACGGACTCCCCGGGCACGTGCAGCGTTTTCACCGCTGCTTCAGTGAGCGCGTGAATCAGTGCCTTTTTTTGCTCCACGGATCGTCCTTCAAGAATAAACGCTGTAATTATCGGCATGATCAACTTCCATTGTGCTACATTACGCTTGAATATAGGTAAATTGTGTTGTACAATTGAAGTGTTACTTTAAGTCCGGACACAGCGCGAAAGAGGCACAATGAAATCACCGATCAGCTTTCTTCCCGTCCTGCTCATCGTGCTTACGACGGCTCATGCCCAGCCTCAGCTTTCCGTCTCCATACACATCCCTGCTTTGAGTGTCGATCCCGGCGGTCAATCGTACTCTCCGATCCCCCTTCCGGTTCAGGCGACCATTTACAACACGGGCAATGTCGCTTCGGCGCAACTCTCCGCGCGCATCAGTTTCACCGCTGATCTTTCTCTCGACGCATCGGAACAGGGTGCGGTGATAAAGATACCGACACCTTCCGCAGTTGCGCCCAACGATTCGGCGAAGGTGGAATGGCTTCTGTACCATCCACCTTCCTTCGCTGCGAAAAATTATCGCATTCGGATCTGGCTGCTGACCTCGGCGGTGGATTCTTTCGAGACGCAAAAACTCTTCACGCTTCCCGCCATGGCGCCACCGGATTTCAAGTTTTCGCTTGGTCCCATACCAGCGTTGCAAGTGCGCGCGGATTCACTCGGGTACGAAATGAATCCCTTCACCATCGCCTTGCGCCTCTCGAACCAGGGCGGCACCACGATTGACACCGTCTCCGTTCAGTTTCACCTGCCGACCGATTACATACTCGACCCGTCCACGCAAGCGAATCCCTACATTGTATCCATCCCCATGCCGCCGCCGACGGCGGGCAATCCGCGAGTTGACATTCTGTGGAATGTACGGTATTTCGGTGCCACGATTCAGGCGCGCAGCGATACCTTCCGCATTGTCGCACGGGGAAAGGATATCGCAGGGAACTGGCGGGAAGAAGACACGTTGTTCATTGTTCAGGTGGACGGCATGTCGCCGGCCGTTGAATGCACTCTCCCGGGGACGAATGCCTTGCAGTACGACGCGGCAAGCATCTACTCCCCCCAACCCTATCGGCTCACGGCGCGCATTGAAAATATCGGCGAGCAATGGGCACAACTTCTCAGCTTGAAAGCCATGCTCATTGGTGACGACGTTTCGCTGCTCGGTGCCGCCGTCAAACCCGCGGGTCCTTCGCTGCTGCCAGGGAACATTGTGACCGAAACCTGGGACATCGCCGTGCAGCGCAGGGCAGCTACGCGACAGTTCACCGCTGTGGTGGAGCTCACCGATCTCAACGGGCGGAAACGACGCGTTGAGAAGATCATACAAGTCCCGGGCAAACCGTATCACCTGACTGTGGAAAACCTGACCGCAGCGGATACACTTGCGCGTAACGCCGAAGGAACGAATTTTGTAACACCGGATATCCCAATCCGCTACTCTGTCGGGAACCGCACGTGGTACAACAGTACCGTGCAGTACGTTCGAGTGCAGTCGCAGGGTGTCGGTATCGTGGCTCCGCCATACCACGAACATCAGCCGATGACCCTCCTGGCACCGGACGAAGTCAGTCCGCAACGGGAGGATGTATTTTCCGTGGAAGGCCAGGTACAGGGACGCATCGTCAATTTCCATGTGCTGGCGGTAAGCGACAGGGGCGACACCGCACGGGGCACCAGACCCGTGTTCGTGCCGGGATTGCGCCCCATTCTTACGCTGCAACGCAACGGGACGGATGCCCTGCGTTACGATAGAGCGAACGACTACGCACCGAATCCCTTTTATCAGGAGTATGTGCTCCGCAATGTTGGTCACGTCACGGTACGTGTAGATTCGCTGCGGCTCTCGTACACCGCGGACGGTGTCACCACGCCCGACCCGTTGTTCCGCACCGTGGGCTGGAATCTGAATCCGGGCGATTCACTTGTGACGCGGTGGAATTTCCTCGCCTATAAACGCAGTGTGGATCGCGCTCTCGATTTCAACATATCCGCCTGGACCTCGGGCGAGCAGCATCTCACCCTCGCACACACACTCAGCATCCCCGGACTGTACCCCGTGCCGGAACTTGTCTTCAGCGGTGACGATACGCTGACCTATGATCCCGTGCGTGTGTACACCCCTAATCCCTTCACACGCACACTGACCGTACGCAACATCGGCACCGATGACCTCGGTTGCGATTCCGTGCGTCTGTTCTTCGATGATACGCGCGTTCTGCTCAACGACAGCGACCTATGGAGCGCCGGAGCCCTCCTGGAAGTGGACAGCGCGCTCGAACTGTCGTGGCGCTTCACCGCGCTGGAGCGTGATGTGTCCGTCCTTCTTCCGGTGACGGCAACACTGTACCACGCACAAGGCAGCAGCGAACGTACCGGGTACGTGTTCATACCGGCGCTCACGCCGGGGCTCGAGATCTCTTTCCTGGGTGATTCCTTTCTGTCCATGGACGCCGATAATGTGTACACACCCAATCCCTTTGCGAGAGGCGTGCGTGTCACCAACAACGGTACGGGTATGCTGCGCCTGGATTCCATTCGTCTGAAGAGCAACGATCCCGATATTCGCTTCGACGAAGCGCCGACACAGCATATCAATCAGGTGTTGCAGCCCGGAAATTCCGCTACAGCGACCTGGCATGGGCGCAGCAATCCGCGCTTCATAGCGGGAAATGTGCTTCTTGAATTCGATGTTCATCACAGCGGCGGAGAAGTCCTTCCCACCGCGACGGACATACGTATCCCGGGAAGAGCACATTATTTCAACATTGTCGATATGGATGCCCCGGCACGACTCACGCTTGATCCGAGCGGCTATGCCTATAGCAGCGAGGGCTTCGGGTTGCGCTTCCGTGTCCATAACGACTGCTGGGCGAAAACAGTGTTCACACGCGCAAACATCGAAGCCGACGTACTGGACGGCATCGTCCGCGTCGGAGCCACCGGCGACATTCTGCCCAATGAGCCTTTGGCTCCCATGGCAACGTCGCAGTTCGTCGTCGACAGCTTTGTCGTGCTTCCACGGACCACCGAGCGCTTCGTCACATTGGACATCACGGTGTATGACGGTTTTATGCGCAAGGGTACAGCGAAAACTACCGTATACATTCCCGCCGCCCTGGCGACATCGGTGTCGGAAATTCCTTCCCGCAGCGATTTCCACATTGCTGCCTTGTATCCCATGCCTGTGGCGGCAGAGGCACGTGCGGAGGTGAGCGTGTTGCTTCAGGGTTTGCGCATCGGAAACGTCACCCTCGAACTGCGCGATATGCTCGGTCGGCTCGTTTCCCGCATGCACATTGAAAGCGACGGAGGAACGGGGCTGTACCGTTTGCCTATCGATCCGGTGAGCAGTGGTACCTATCTCCTCCGTGCAATCAACAACAACCGTGCTGCCACCCGACTGCTGCAGATACGTTGATGTCCGCTGCTTGGGAGTCTTGACGCGCTGGTGCTGCGGACGTGCTTCCAGAGACCGGAGTCAGATCCCGGTATTGTTCCGCCCCGCTACTGACAGACGCATCCGGCGCGCTGTCCACCGTTGCTGTTCCGTCCGTGCGTGCCGATGAACGGCGTCCGACTTGATTTCCTGTCTAAATCGTACATTACCATTATCATACATGTACCTGCATGTGTGGTGCATCCAGCCCGCACCGGGAAAGGAGTGTCCTCCCCTCCGCCTTGCGGGCGATACCGCTGATTCACGAGTGCTCCGAAGGATGATTCGAATTCTCCGACAACTCCTGCTCCTTCTCCTGCTGCCGGTCATGCAATCCTGCGGAATCGTGGAGAGTATCCTTCCCTGGCGCGACACGAACACCGCAGAAGAACCAGCCTTGGTCGCACCCACACAGCCCCCTGTCCATGTGGCGTTGGTGGAATACGACAGTCTTCTTGCGGATTTCGATATTGCCGGCTACCCGCGGCTCCATTCCGCCTGGGTGGACAGTGTGTACGAAACACTCTCTCCACGGGGTCGCCTTGGTCAGCTCATCACAGAATTCTCCTTCAGCGAAGCCAACGGCCGCACGCTCACAAAGCTGCTCGCGAGTGTGCGGAGGGACAGCATCGGCGGAGTTATTTTCTCACGCGGCAGCAGCGCATCACTGCGAAAGATCATCGACACCCTGAGCGTCGTGGCACGCGTGCCTCTGCTTTTTTCCGCCGATTTCGAATATGGACCCGGCATGCGTCTGACGGACGGATACCGCCTCCCCTCGATGATGGCTATTGCGGCGACGCGATCGCCGGATCTCGCCTACCGTGCCGGAACTGCGGTGGCGAAGGAATCCCGTGCACTCGGCATTGGTCAGAACTACGCGCCGGTTTGCGATATCAACAGCAACCCGCAGAATCCCATCATCAATACGCGCTCATTCGGTGAAGACAGAGAATTGGTGGCGGAAATGGCTGAAGCCTACATGCGCGGCATGCAGGATGCGGGGTTGATCGCTACCGCAAAGCATTTCCCGGGTCATGGCGATACGCAAACGGATTCTCACACAAAACTTCCGTTGCTGCGCATAGACAGGCAACGCCTCGATTCCCTCGAGCTCTATCCCTTCCGGCGGCTGGTGGATGCGGGCGTCATGTCCGTGATGCCGGGACACCTTGCTGTACCTTCCCTGTCTGGTGATTCATCTCTCCCTGCGACACTTTCGCGTGTCATCCTCGATTCGCTTCTGCGGGACGAATTGGGTTTCCGTGGACTGGTGGTCAGTGACGCGATGAACATGAAGGCGCTGACCCGAAGCCGGGTGCGCAATATTCCCGCGACGGCACTTGCCGCCGGCATCGACGTGTTACTCATGCCGGAAGACGCGTCGACAGCGGTGGATTCGCTGGAAGCAGCGATGCGGCGCGGCGAACTTGACAGCGCCGCAGTGGCGCGATCAGTCAAAAGAGTCCTCGCCATGAAAGAGTGGAGCATCGACCAAAAGGCGCTGCATGACTCTTCGGAACATCGCCTCGATCAAACCCAGAGACACAGACAGCTTGCACGGCATATCGCCGCGCGGGCTGTGACTTTGCTCGGAAATCAAGACGGCCTGCTGCCGCTGACACTTGAGGGAAAGCGCATCGGAGTACTTTCGTTGAGCAGGGATGAGCGCACACCCGCTGTCGCGGAATTTGCCGAGGCGCTGCGCGCAACGGGTGCGGTCGTGCGTCATGTATCCGTGGATGCCACCTCGCGCAATCACGGCAGCGCGGTACGGGATTCTCTCGCCCGAAGCGACGTTCTGTTTATTGCAGGTTTTCTCCCTGTCATAAACGGTACGGGAAGCATCGGATTAACCACCGTGCAGAGAGCGGCTCTGGAGCAAGCGGCGGAACTTCGCAAGCCCGCTGTCGCCCTTGCGTTCGGTAGCCCCTATTTCTGCGCCGCATATCCGCAAGCGAAAGCATGGGTGTGCAGCTATAGCGATGATGAGGCGTCCGTGCTTGCGACCGTCGACATGCTGAAAGGCGACATCCCCGCTTCCGGACGCCTTCCCGTAAGCATTCCGGGAATCGCGCATTTCGGTGCGGGCGTGCAAACAGCCGACGGCGACGAGCGGGTGTCTATACAACTCGCAGCGCAGTTCCGGGGTGTGGACAGCTTGATACACGAGAAAATCCGCGACAGGGCCTTTCCCGGTGCGCAGCTTTTGGTTCGTCTGCCCAATGGCAGTATCTACCGCGCGAATTATGGCCGGCACAGCTACGACTCGGATGCTTGGGATGTATCGGACAGTACGCTGTACGACATCGCGTCGCTCACAAAGGTGGTCGCCACAACAAGCGCCGTTATGCGTTTGTTCGAGGATGGTCGCTTGCATTTGGACAGCTCCGCTGCATCCTATCTTCCCGAATTCGGCGAAAACGGTAAAGACGTGGTCACCATACGGCAGCTGCTGCAGCACCGCGGTGGACTGGAGGCCTTCCGGCAGTTCCATCCTTCCATGAGCACCGAGAGCGAGGTTCTCCATGCAATTTATGCCTCGCAGCTCCAGGCACCTGCCGGGAGCCGCACGCTGTATTCCGATTTCGGCATGATTGTATTGGGAAAAATCGTCGAGCGCGTCACGGGAATGCGGCTCGATGAATTTCTGTCCGACATACTGTTAAAGCCTCTGGGCATGCGTAACACCATGTTCACTCCTCCGGATTCGCTCCGCCACCGTATCGCCCCAACTGAAGTGGACACATCGTGGAGAAGACGCCTGATACACGGCGAGGTCCATGACGAAACAGCAAGTCTGCTCAGCGGTGTCGCCGGACACGCGGGCCTGTTCGCCAACGCCGACGATCTTGGCCGCTTCGCAGAAATGCTGCTGCACCTGGGAGGAGGTATCGATTCACAACTCTTCAAGCCGTCCACCGTGCTACAATTCACAAGCCGGGAACGCCCGCGTGACACTCGCGCACTGGGATGGGATATGCGTTCGGTGACGGGTTCTTCGGCCGGACATTATTTCTCTCTGCGCTCTTATGGGCATACAGGATTCACGGGCACATCCATCTGGATTGACCCTTCAGCAGATATATACGTCATTTTTCTGACAAACCGCGTGCACCCCACGCGCGCCAATCAGGCCTTGCCGCGCTTCCGCGCCACGCTGCATGATGCCATTCGCGAGGCGATCTCCGCCCTGCCGCTCTGAACCATTGCTCCATTTGATCCACTGCGCGGATGGTATGGATTGACGCACATCAGGAGCGAGGAAGGACGTGCAGGGATTCTCTTGACAGATTTTCCTTACCTGCCGCACAATAATCTTCCCTGCGGTTCTAAAGGAAATCTGCGGAATACGAGTAGGTAACAATGCGTTCGCTGTTTGCACGGGGATGGCTTTCGGCATTGCCCGAAGCACTGATCCCGGCTACCAGCCCGCTCCGATGCCCCAAGTGCTGTTGATGCCGGCAAATATCCGTCCTTCCGTCGTGACCGTTATGAAGCAGCCGGGAGAAATGCCGCCGATCCTGAACACACCGGGATACACATTCGCCGTCAAGAGGTTCGACGAAATTCCGCTCAGTACGAACGAGGCGAGCAGTGATCCCTCACGATCCCAGTACAATCCTCCGCTCCAGGTGAGATCCGCGGTCACACGCAAAGGATTCTCTGTTTCCGCGTGGAGCTGCTTCGTCCGAAGTCCAGCGGCCAGTGAGATGGCGTCCCCGTTATCAAGCCGTACGCTCGCCCCCAGCAATCCATTCAATCCGAACACATACAGCAGAGACCAGCGTTCGCTCCCCGGAATTCCCAGTCGCACCGAGAAGTACTGCCCCGCATTGTGCACATGTCCATTCGACAGGAGCAGAGCCGGCTGCAGCGACCAGTCGGCGAGGTGCAAGGACTCCCCGAAGAACCGGCGAACATCTTCGCTCGAAAACAGCGCTATACCTCCAAGATCGAAGAGATATATGTCCGCTATCGGATCAATGAGCCGTCCTTTGACGGCATTGTTCTCCATCACCTCATTGAGCAGATGCCCCGCCATGACCGTTCCCGCTGCCCACCAGCCGGGAGCGGACACACCGCGCGCATCGAACCATTCCGCGAGTCGGGCCCAACTCGCGCCGCCACCGATAAGGTGCAGCTGGTAATTCGGCCACCAGCTTGCTCCCGTGTTGAATTCCAACGGCAGCACCTCATGTCGCAAGAAGCGCCAGAAGCCGTATTCTCTGACAAGCGAAGCCGGACGTACAAGATTTCCGAATACGGTCGACGCCGCGGGAGCATACGGATACGTCAGAATATCTTTCCGGTATCGATCAAGCTGCGTAATGTCGTATCCCATATTCAGAATGACCGACAGAGGATGTATCTGTGCATGACTCCCTATACCGGGATTACGGTGAAAGACATAGCGAAGCGAATCGGGATTCGCCAGCATGACGCCACTCGTCGCGAAATGCATGATGGACGCGCTGAAGATAATTTTCCACAGAACCAGTAATCCCGCGATACGGCCACGGCGAAAAACCGACAGCAGTTCCCGGCCGTCGCTGCCAGCGCTGCGTTCCGCGCTCCCTCGCACGTCGTCACCCTGGCAAAGCGCTCCACGGCCAGGGAAGTGGCTCATCCTCATACGCTCTTGCGGCAAACGAGGGTATCGAGATTGTTGCTGAAGGAAAATGTGGTACAATGGTGGAATCATAGAAGACAATGTCGATGAGCGGGAGGTTACAAACACGCTAATTTTTTCTTTGGATTTTATTTTCTTTCCCCGTAATGTTACAGGACTGATCAAGCAGAATCCCATTCTGCATATCCCGGACTCACATATATTCTCTCGAAGAGGTAAACATGCATCGTACCGTCTTCACTGTCCTCATCTTGCTTTTGCTTTGCGCCTCCGTGAGCGCACAGCCGGTCAAGTCACGCGGATTTATCCCCCCGCTCTTTACGCTGCCGAAAGCACAGGACGAAGTACGGTTCACCGGTTCAGCGCAACCTCGTTTCCAGCTTCCCGATTATCCCGCCGCGCAGCTCAACGCCGGTACGGAAGGCGCAGTCGAAGCAACATTGTATGTTACCGCGGAAGGAGAAATTGTTTATTCGGAGATCAGCGTCAGTTCGGGAGTCAAGGAATTCGATAATGCCGTGCTCGAAAGCTGTATGAAGTCGCGCTTCCCCGCCGGCTTCGCAACAGTGAAAGGGCTTCCTCATGATTTTAAAATTTCCGTCCCCTTTTATTTTCTCGTGGCCTCCGACCCCGAACAGTACTGGCATTCCCGCCTCGAACTCGCCCGCATTCAGAACGAATATGAATCCGTAATGAAGAAATTCGAGGACATTGTCATGTCCCGTACAACCGCCTCCGACGCACGCAAACGTGAAATTCAGCGGCAGATGGAAGGCACAGTGGCTGCCGCGAAAAGCGTCCACCGCATTCTCGCGGAAAAAAAGGAAAAGGCGATCATCCGCCTCCGTGGCATGATTGATGCATCGCGCTCCGAAGGCACGCCGCTTGCGGACACCCACGACGCCAGCTGGCGCTCACAGAGTCTGGATCCCGCCCAGGCAACGGTGCAATCCGGTGCCACAGGCGTCGGCGTCATCAGCATACATGAGATGTCCGGAAGTGAATCCGAACGACTCGCGCAGGAACTCGAATTAAAGAAAGCATACATGTAATCTTTCTCTGCATGACATGAAAGATCCGCTTCGGCGGATTTTTTTTGCCCGCAATGTTTGGGCAAATCATGTATCGCCACGTTTTTACCGTATCGCCCGGTGTGGGAATAGGTGCGCGGATCACACGGATGAACACGGATTTTCGCGGCGCTTTTTTTGGAGACACATGCCGGGTGTTGGTAGGGGATTCTAATATGGGCGATTCATGTATCGCCACGTTTTTACCGTATCGCCCGGTGTGGGAATAGGTGCGCGGATTACACGGATGGAAGCGGATTCTCGCGGCGCATTTTTTGGAGACACATGCCGGGTGTTGGTACGGGATTCTAAAATGGGCGATTCATGTATCGCCACGTTTTTACCGTATCGTCCGGTGTGGGAATAGGTGCGCGGATCACACGGATGGAAGCGGATTCTCGCGGCGCATTTTTTGGAGACACATGCCGGGTGTTGGTACGGGATTCTAAAATGGGCGATTCATGTATCGCCACGTTTTTACCACATCGCCCGGTGTGGGAATAGGTGCGCGGATTGCACGGATGGAAACGGATTCTCGCGGCGCTTTTTCTTGGAGACACATGCCGGGCGCCGCTGCGGGACTCTAAAATGGGCGATTCATGTACCGCCACGTTTTTACCGTATCGCCCGGTGTGGGAATAGGTGCGCGGATCACACGGATGAACACGGATTTTCGCGGCGCTTTTTCTTGGAGACACATGCCGGGTGTTGGTACGGGATTCTAAAATGGGCGATTCATGTATCGCCACGTTTTTACCGTATCGCCCGGTGTGGGAATAGGTGCGCGGATTACACGGATGGAAGCGGATTCTCGCGGCGCTTTTTCTTGGAGACAAATGCCGGGCGCCGCTGCGGGACTCTAAAATGGGCGATTCATGTATCGCTACATGATGGAACACCGTGTCCATGCGATGCAGACACCTCGCCAAGGAGTCGCTCGCACGAAAAAAAATCCCCGCCATGTGGCGGGGATGTGAATGAGCGAGGCGCGATATTCTCAGTTCAGCACGACCATTTTCTTCATGCTGCGCTGTCTGCCATCACTGATCGTGTAGAAGTACACGCCGTTGCGCAACTCCGACGTGTTCACGGAAACACTGTGGCTTCCGCCGGACAGACGCCCCTGGTGCAACGTGCGCAGCGTGCGACCGGTGGCGTCGTGCAGTGTCAGCATCACGTCGGATGCCTCCGGAAGTGTGAAGCGTATCGTCGTACCCTGCGCCGAGGCGAAGGGATTCGGATAATTCTGCGCCAGCGCGAAAGCCGTCGGAGCCGTCGCCGGCACCGAGTTGATGACGGCGGATGCTATCCACATGCCGCGACCAAAGGTGGCGGCGATAAGGCGGTTCTGATTGTCAATGTCCACATCGTACACGACCACGTTCGGCAATCCCACGCCAAAACGTGACCAATTCTGACCGCCGTCACGCGTATACCACACGCCGATGTCGCTGCCGATGAACAGCGTGTTGTCCGGATCGTCGCGCGAAATGACGATGCCGTTCACAGGAACATTGGGGAGGTTGCCTGAAATATCCGTCCAGTTCTGCCCGAAATTCGTGGTCTTGTAGACATGCGGTGTATTGATTCCGGAGAATACCACGTACGCAATAGCGGGATTGCGCCGGTCGATCTTTATCCTGCTCACCCAGCGATTGGGGAGCCCGTTGGTGATGTTCGTCCACTCCACATCGGCCGCCGTGATGTTGCTGCTGTACTGCACCGTACCGTCGCCGCAACCGACATACATCGTCGTGGGTGATGACTGACTGACGTCGATGGTGGAGATGACCGAGCTGATGGAGTTGCGCGCGGTCAGATCCGGGCTGATGGCGCGGAAGGTGGGTGTGCCGCTGTCCACGGGTTTTGCTGAGTAGACGAACTGCGTGGCGGTGTACATGCGCGTGCGATCGTTCGGAGCGAGCATCATCGGTGTGAGCCAGTTGAAACGATCACCCGAAAAACCGTTTTCGAGACGCGTCCAGCTCTGTCCGCCGTTAATACTGCGCGCGGGGACAGGATTGCCGGAACCCTCGATCATCAACCGGCTGTAAAGGATGTTCGGATTGCTGGGATCAACCAACACATACCCGCCGTCGCCGCCTCGCCGAATTCTCCACTCTTTGTTGTCGATGTTGGAGGATTGAAATACGCCATGATCCTGAACCCCGCCATAAAAGCGGTCGGCGTTGTTGGGATCCCAGGCGAGCGTATAGAACTGAATGGTTTCCAGGGTTCTTTCCAGCGGGGTCCATGTAGTGCCCTTGTTGAGAGAGCGATACACGCCGCCGTCGTTGCCGAGAAAGAGGTACTTATTGTCGGGAGAATACTCGAGCACGTGTTGATCCACATGCACAGGAGATCCGTTACTCGAGATCTGCGTCCAGCTCGAGCCACCATTGACGGAGCGCCAAAGTTCCAGTCCTCCTACATGAACGGTATCCGCGCTCGTCGGCGCGATACTCAAGCAGAGGTCATAGAAACCCTGCCCGGAAGTCATGGTCGAAGGCAGATTGCTGTTCTGCCGAACCCAGTTTTCTCCGCCATCCGTGCTCATCATCATCGCGAGAAAATCATTGTTGCCGATGTAAAAGCCCTTGCGCACAACAGCGGCCATGAGCAGATCCGGATTCGCCGCAGACACCGCAAGTTCGATGCGCCCGAGCGAGTCATTGGACGGAAAGTTGTTCGAGAGTTTCGTCCAGGTAAAGGGCTTGCCTCCATCAGTCGAACGGTACACACCGTTGACCAGCGCACCGTCGTCCTTGCCGATGGCAAGATACACGATGTCGGGATTGCCGGGCTTGAATTCAATGTCCGTGATAACGCCGCCCTGTGCGCGGGTCCAATTCTGGCCTCCGTCTTCGGAGCGGTACATGTTCGCCCGCGACGCCACGAGTATGACATTCGGATTTCTGGGATCGATCAGGATGCGATGTATCGCGCTCGTGGCCTGCGGCCAGGGCAAACGTGTCCAGCTCTCACCCGCATCCGTGGATTTGAAAACGCCAACCCCGCTGAACGAAGGACCGGAGTTCACCTTGTACAGATCAGCCGTGGGCTCGCCCGTGCCTGCGTACATGATGTCCGGATTCACGGGATCGATGGCGATGGCGCCGACTGGGATGGCATCGGTGAAATCCATGACGGGACGCCAGTCGTTCTGCCCTCCGTTGGTGGATTTGAAAATGCCGCCGCTCGCACCGCCGGCGAAAACGACGTTCGGATCATCGGGACGAAACGCGATGGCGCGCACGCGGCCGGCAATATTGCCCGGACCCAGCGAACGCCAGATGTTGCTTTCCGTAACCTTGTCAAAGCCCTTGTTCAGCCGATTTTCCACCTCCTGCAGCGCCTTGTAACGCTCCAGTTCGACGTTGACGCCGGGATTCCCATACCAGCGCGAAAGGTAATAAAACTCAATGGCGGGAATATGCTTCCGCACACCCTTCGCGCCCTGAAATTTTTCCATCCTGCGCTCATTCATCTTCGACATCACAGTATCCCACCCTGGAGGGGTTTCCGGAAGAACGAGCATCACGACCAGCGCCACGGCGCTTATCGTTGCTAACCCAGGGAGCCAATTCGTACTACGCAGGTGCATCACACAACCTCAATAAACCAATGAAACAAAGCAGATTCGTATTGCGGACAATACGCCAGTCAACTAATCTAGGGTTTTTCTGCACGTAAGTCCATGAAAAACGCCATGCCCTCGTACAACCGCACGGCGACGGCACAACTGCTCATCAACGGTTACCATAACTCCTTACAATTCAATGGGTTACGATAGCCCTATTTCTCCCGCTCCCGCACGGTCCCCATGCTACCGTCGATTTGCCCTATTCGGATAAGAGTTGTCGCATTATCACAAGCGGGGTCATCCTCGATTTCGCAAATCACAGGCGTACGTCCAGAAGCAACGACAGATAATGATCCGACCGTTTTCCCGACACGTCTGAATCCCGATCGCGAAAACGATACGTCCCCTTCACGAAAATATCGCGCCATGGCTCCCACACCCCCGTCACCGTCAGCAGGGTGCTGTTGTCCCGCACACCGGCGAGGAAAGGCGCGATATCGGAGTCACGCCCATCAATCATGGAATGGTATATATCGCCGCCATGATTGACGATGATGGCTCCCTCGGAGTCCACCTCGTTTGCGCCATGCCTTCGCAATTGAAGCGCGGCACCGAGACGCAGATCCGCACCGGCCCAGTAATCCAGGCCGAAATACAATTCGTCGCTGTTGGGGGCCAGCTCAAATCCCAGCGCCGCGCGATCATGTGTGTACTGATTCCCCATGTAACGATGTGTGTAGACATAGGGATCGATGCGCGAATACTCGACGGTGATGTCACACTCCGGCAACAAGGAGGAAAGGGTCGTACCCGCCTGGAGAATAAACTTGTTTCCCCACCAGCTCTTTCCCAAAAGACTGAAATCAACATCGTCTATCAGCCAGCTTCCGTAGAGCTCAAGGCCGTCAATGCCCAATGTGGACAGCTCGAAGCCGAGCATCGGATTGTCCCTGTCGCCGCCCGCGTGCTCGGCCGATTTATAGAAATTGACGGGATTGAGATACGCCAGATCCATTTCACGGCCTGAATAGATGACCGCTTCGAACACCCCCAGACGCAACAAATCCAACAGATCGGCTTCGAGGCGGTGCATGGACACATATTTGGCGTCGTAATACGGTTTGCCCTCCGGCAGACGTGTGAATTCCGAAAGCAGTGCCCCATGCAGAAAACTGAAACGCACCGCGCCGAAGCGCGCATCCACGTGCACCGCGTCGAACGGTGCCGCATTGTTGCTCAGCAGCAGTTGATTCGAGCGGCCGGTGCCGGAAAAACGCGTCTCCTTCCCGAGCGAAGCCGATCCCCAGTCCCAGCTCATGGACAGCACGGCTTCCGTCAGATCGAAGTATTCCTTGTCCAGAGCGCCAAAGTTGAAGTTCTTCCGCAGTTGCGGATCGGACAAAGCCAGCGAGCGGTTCCCGGAGGCCATGCCGTTGGTGGCAGTCAGGGAGTAACCCAGCAATCCGCCCAGCGTCCCCCGGAAACGCCCGCCAATTTGTCCCAGCGTGACATTCGTGTTACCCTGATCGGATAACATCGTCCTGTATTCGAGTGACGCCAGCGCTTCCATGAACATGGTAGATTCTCCAGTAGCCGAGCGCCAGGCATAGAAATGCGTGGTGGAATCGGAAAACACCGCCGCCGCCATGCCGGGGATGGAGGCCTGCGCTATGCTGCGCGGAGGAGGAGCGTCCAGTGCGCCGGCAAAAAATTCGTCCTCATAGCGTGCGAGTATCCGGCGCTCGGTGTCGGACAGCAGGTCGCCGCGCTTGCGCAGCTCGAGCAGAAAAGTACGCACCTGTTTCAGTTCCATCGGAAGCCAGGCGCGGGAGTAGCCCTCCACATTTCCTTGTACATGCTGCCTGTTGAGAAACTGATACACGGGATGCGCGGCGGGAACATGCTCCGCCTGCGCATGAAGCCGTTCCGCCGTGAAGGAGAGGACAAACAACGCGAGCATCGCGCCGCCTGTGAAATGCTTCAGTCTCGCTTTCATGCCTGAATACCTTTCATTGTCGTTCCGTTCGCGGGGGTATCCTCTGTCTGTTGCCGAAACCATGTGTGAACGGCATACGCGCAGGGAATGATGTACAAGGGCGCCAGTACCATCTGATAGCGGCTCTCGATATGCAGCGCGGATACCACGACGGCATTGAGGCCGATTATGAGCAGTAGCGGAAGCGCGTCGATACGCCGACGGAACAACAGCCACGCTCCGATGCATGCGCCGATGGAGAGCAATGCGTGCGGCACCCAGTACAGCGGCGACCGCGCCCGCTTGTCCGACCAGTCTATGCTCAAAAACATGAGCAGCTTGCGCGCATACAGACCGGTCGCCCGCAGCGGATCAGCTTTGATAAAATTCAGCGTTTCCCGGCGATATACATCCATCACGGCGAGTTCATAACCGCGATCGCGGGGCAACGCTTCGATTTCGCTACGCAATTCCGGCGTCAGCCAGTTTGCGCCGCCCGTCGCCTTGAAACTGCCGCCGCTCGCTTCCGGATGATTGCCGCGCCAGGCGTTCAGCCAGACATTGGTGGTAAAAGGAACAAAACTGCCGAGCGCGGCGGTGTTGCGCAGCGCCCAGGGCGCGCAGACGACGATGAGCATCGCAAACGCTATCGCGCTCCGCCTCCATTCGCTTCTCCAACCCAGCCAGAACAGCAGCAATATGGACGCGGCGAAACCCTCGGCGCGAAACATCGTCCACATTCCGGCGGCCAAACCCGCAAGTACCGCGGCACCGGTACCGGAGGAGTTACGCGGCACGCGGACAAACATCCAGAGGGCAAGACCCATCGTCAGGTGATACCAGGGTGTGCCCCCGAAGGTGGCCACGGACACTACCACTCCGGGATAAAGCGCGGTCAACACCGCGGTCCAGCGTGCCACACCCTCGCCAAGCAGCACACCGGCCGCGCGCGAAATAAAAACCACCGCGAGCAGTCCGGCGGTAACATTCAACAGGTACAGCAGCACGTACGCAATGCTGTTTTCCCCGACAAGGTAAAACACACCAGCCGCGACGAGCACAAATCCGGGCAGAGTGAAGGCCGATGGCGTAGCGTCCTCATACACACGCGGCACATGTCCATAATCGGCGTGCAGAATCGGAAACACCGTACTGTAGCCCTTGCCCGCCACGAGGTGACGCGCAATACCGCCCGTTTCGTAGAGCTGCGGACTGCGCAGATCACCAAAGTACAGCACTGCCCCGAGTCGCAGCAGAAGCCCCGTCCCGAGTACCAGCATCCAGAACTTCCTTGCGGGGATTGTGCTCACCAACGCCGCCATCGCCCTCATGAACTCGTCTCCGCTTCGGGATAGGATGGAAGCGCCTCGCTGGCCGGCGAACGTCCGCTGAGTCGCAGCGGCCTCACGCTTGTCCCTTCGCGGTGATCATGCGGAAAAAGGTGTGAATCAGGATTTTCACATCCATGCGCACCGACATGTTTTCTATGTAAAACAGATCGAAGCGCAGCTTGGTGCGCACATCCTCCATCGAAGCGTCGTACTTGTGCTTGACCTGCGCCCAACCCGTCAGACCCGGCCGCACATTCAGACGCCTGCGGTACAGCGGGATTTCACGTATGAACTGCTCCACGAAAAACGGACGCTCCGGGCGCGGCCCCACGAGACTCATACTCCCTTCCAGGATATTGATGAATTGCGGAATCTCGTCCAGATGCATACGGCGCAATACACGACCCACCGGCGTCACACGTGGGTCGTCGCGATCAGCCCAGCGTGGCCCGCTTTTACTCTCGGCATCCTGAAACATCGAACGGAACTTGACGATGCGGAATATCTTTCCGTTTTTACCGACACGATCCTGAAGGTAAAACACCGGTCCTCTCGATGTGAATTTGATCAGCGCGGACAGCAGCAGCCACAGCGGAAGTCCGATCAATAGCACGAGCAGCGACACCACGATATCCATCAGACGCTTCACCACGCGCTCCCACGGCTGCATGAGCTGCGGGGTGATTTCGATGAGCGGGAAGCCGTAAATCTGATTTGTTCGCGCCTGTCCGGAGATGATATCGTACATGTCCGGACGAATCTTGATTTTCACATTGTGATTGCTGCATCGGCCGATGATGTCGATCAGAGCCTCGTGCTCGGTGGAGGGCAGCGCGACTAACACCTCCTGCACGGGGTGTTGCCGGAGCACATCGTCAAGTTGCTCCGCATTGCCGAGCAAGGGAACGCGGGTGGGCTGCGTAATCTCTCCCGTGCTCACGTAGCCGATCACCTTGAAGCCCAGCGAAGGATACTCCAGCACCTGGTCGAACAGCTCGCGGGACTGCTCATACGAGCCGACAATGAGCGTGTCCCGCGTTATCATACCGGCGAGAGTCATGCGCTTCAATATGGTGCGGTAGAGCAGGCGGCCTGTGCTCGTGAGGCCAATCATGAGCACGAGGTAAATGAGGATCAACAGGCGCGAGGTGGCGGGATCGTTGGTCAGCGTATCGTCAATGAAGATGAGGAAAAACAACACCACCGTTCCGGCGGTGATGGTTTTTGCGACGGTAATCAGCTCATCGAAGCGCGATTCCGCGTACCAGGGCCGGTATAAACCGAAAAAGAGGAAAAGCAGCAGCCAGAACAGCCCGATGGCGACCATCGGCGTCCAGAACATCGGCTGTATGGGCGTGGCGAAAATGTCCGACGAAACGCGCACATAGTAATACAACGCCCAGGCCAGGTTCACCATGAACCCGTCGATGATCAGAAGTATGACTGTTTCGATTCTGCGTGACAGCACGTGGAGTTTGAACGCCCAATGTTCGCAACCTGTAAAGGTAGAGAGAAAAAGCGAGAAATGACAGTTGGACGAATTCCTGACCGATCCTGCCCGATCCTGACCGGACCTGACCAAGCCGCGCAGATACAAAGTGATGGAGACGACGGAACATGGATATCGCCGGTTACGCGAGTTCCGCACCATCCCGCAAGCAAGCGTTTGATTTTTCGCCCTGCGCGTCTGCATTGTCACGTTGTCGACTGCAGATTGCCTCAGACACTCTCCGTGTCGCGCCGCGCCTGTGTTCGCCGCCTTACCCCCGCTTCGCGAAGTGATTCCCCGCCACGCTCTGAACACTCACCTCGATTTCGATATAGCGATTGTCGCCTATGCCCTGCACCATGCGACCGTTCGGGCCGCGCTTGACCAGCATGCGGAAATAGATGTCGCCGCCGGGACGCAGCAGTTTTCCGAAGTACACACGCCCCTTCGGATACGTGCCGTTCGGAAGCGTGATGAATGTCGCGGTGTAGGCGGCTGTGTCGGGAGGAGAGGAGGCGAGCTGCTCGTTGAGACTGTTGGCCTCGGCCGCATACGCGCTGTTCGTCCAATCCGCGAAGCGAGTACGGGGACCGGGATCGAAGGCGAGCTCGGGACTGCGGATGATAAGAGCTGAGCCGATGCCAATCGTATGGACGTACAAGCTCGCGCGTTCGCGGAAGGCAGGGGTATTCAGGTGAAGAAGTTCGGTGCCGTAATCCGGCGTCCACAGGTCCACCGCCGCAGGATACCCGGTGGCCGTGACGGCATACACGCGGAGCGGCTGATTTGCCGCGTCTTGTGCACGCCGCTCGGCGGGTGCCCACTCGATAGAAGCATATGTGGCGCTGAGCGTCCCTGCCATCGTCCGAGCAAATACGTCGACCGTATACAACTTTCCGTTCGTCAATCCAGTGACGAGAACGCTGCTGTCCTTGTCAAGATCGAGCTGTTGTCGGACGCTGTCCCCAGACAACCGTACAGCGACGCGATACCCGGCAAATTCGGGATGGTCCACATCCGATGAATGTTTCCAGGAAAGGAACAAGGCGGCACTTCCTGACGCGGCACGAAGTTCGGCAGGGGCGGATGGTTGCAACGGGAAAGGAGTATTTACCTCGCCGCTGTCGCAGGCGGCAATGGTGAACACGAGCAAAGCGAAAAGAGGAGTAGTGAAAAAATTCATGGGAATCTCTTTACTGTGGAGTGTATTATACCATAATAGATAATCGGGCAAATCGACGAGCGCTCTCACTTTTTCGCTTCATACTATTTTAGGCCACCCTAAAAATTACCGAAATCTCCTGCGGCCTCCGGATGCAGTATGATTCGCTGGCCGCTGAGAGCCGTGAGCATTCCCCAGTCGGTGAAGGCGAGATATGGCAGGGTTGCGTTTTGGCTGATTCCAAGCGCGGTATTGGGCTCGGGCAGGGCGAAATCGCCATGGACGTGAATGCTGGCCAGATTGAGGCCGAGCGCTCTGGCGGAGTCGAATTGCACGCTGCTCAGATGATGGAGGCGCTGATAGGCGGGAGCGGGGTTGGCGGGCTCCAATCCCTGTACACCGACATCTCGCGTATACGGTCGAGGGTGATGCCGTTGACCACACTGCCGCTTTGACCCATGCGTACGCAGTTCATTGCGTCACCTGAGCGCTGCAACAGCGTTGTGGACCAAGGGTTGCCAATGAACTCCCTATCTCGGAATTCCGTCTCGTTAGACAAGAGGATTGAACTTCGATTGTCGAAATCGTCCGCCGACTCGGGATGGAGCATGATGCGTTCGCCTTTGAAGCGCTCGCTCAACCGGCCGTCGTAGATGGAGGAGCGCAGGTCGTTGGCGGCCGCCGCTTCAACAACGTCGAGGACGGCATTATTGCCCCATGGATTACGCGCACGCTCAACATGATCCACCGCTGCCAATTCCGTTTCAATGGAAACACCGATGAGGTTGAGCCCAAGCGTGCGAGCGAGACCTATGGTGTTGGTTGTCAGACAGTTCCGCACTGTCGGAGGAGGCGCTTCCGGAGGAGGTTGTGGAGTGACCGGTAGTACGCCTCGGACTGAGTTGCAATTCCTGGTCATCGGATTCCAATGCGGCGAAACTCCGTACGCGCCGATCCAGAAATCCGGATCCTGTGCATGCGCGCATGTGCAGCACGCAAAAAGGAGAAACACGAGGTACTTCATAACTTTGCTCCGGGTGGTATTACAGAACAGTGAAGGTACGGTGTGTCAGGTTGTTGCCCTGGCGTAATGAGAGTTGATAGTTGCCGGGCACGAGGCCGGCTATGGGCAGGAGATAGGTTTGCGTCGAGCCGTCGGACAGAAACTCATGCGTCGCCAAAACGCGGCCGAGCATGTCGCGGATTTCCAGATACAATGGCGCCTCAGCGCCGCCGGATACGGTGACGTTTATCGCACCCGCAGCAAGCGTCACCGGATTCGGGTACAGCGTCAGATCGAGCTGCGTAGGTCGTGGCACCGCCGCAACTTCGGTGAGCAACTTCCTGGTGCCGAGGTAGATCTGGAATTTATGGTCCAGAAATAGTGGTCCTTGGCTCCCCCCTTTTCCCAGCACTATGATATCGTCGATTCCGTCTCCGTTGACATCACCAATGTCGTAGGCGCCACCTTGCATATTATCGAGTGATACTATGGTGCCGAAGTGTCCCGTCGGTTGTCGGATGAGACCCGCGTTGGACATGGGGAAAAGGTAGTACAGAAGGCCATCGGGAACCGGAAGGGTGGCCCAGCTTATGAACAGATCGCGCGTGCCGTCGCCGTTCATGTCGCCGACGGGATGGATGCTCATGGGACTGATCAAACCGTTGACATCCGTCCACGGATTGCGTATCGAGTCGTTGGGCAGTATTGTTTCCGGGAGCTCGGCCGAGCCGAGAAAGACCAGAGGGTCGCCGTACTTGCGATGCGCGTTGCCATCCACGATATCATCACAGCCGTCACCGTTCACGTCATAAATCGCGCTCCAGAGCATTTTCGGAACCCAGCCGCTGTCCGAGCGCAGCACGCGTGATGGCGTAGTGGCCAGACCCGAGCGGTTGCCGAGATAAAGATCCCAGACATACGCGCGTTTCATGGCGTCAATACTGAAGCTGACTTGCACCATGAAATCGTCGCAGCCGTCTCCATTGATATCGCCCGTCATGACGTCCAATGGCGAGTCGGTATCCGTGTAGGTCGATGCGTGGATACAATCTATCCGTACCGACGGCTCCGCCGGAAAGGTAGGGCCGCCAAGAAAGAGGAGCATCCGTCTGCGCGGGAATTGCTGTCCGGTATTTTCCGTCGTCAACAGATCCATCCATCCGTCTCCATTGTAATCCAGCGCCTGCAGGGAAGGGCGCCATGGTTGGCCATCCTGATGGCTCCAGGATCCCCAGTACTTGCCGGAGTCGCCGCGCAACAGCACGTCGGGCTCGGCCGCGAACCACGGCTCCTCCGCGCGTTGGTAATAGATACGGATACAACCGCGGCGGTCGGGATCCATTTCGCGGTTGGCATAGCGCACCGCATTGGCGATATCCATACGCCCGTCGTTGTTAAAATCCGCCGATATCTGCGCGCTGCCCCCGCCGGGGAGCATCAGCACCGGGTCCTTGCTCAACGGGTCTCCGCCGAGAAAAATGAACGTCGTGTCCGCCTTCGAGGATACAGCGAAATCGTCATACCCGTCGCCGTTGATATCGCCCAGCGCGCAGCTCCAGGCCGAGAAACCAGGATTCTGCGTCTTGTACAACGTGAGCCAGATCTGGATTTGATAGGTGTCGGGAGCATCCGCTATCGAACTCCATCCGCCACCGGCGTCGGAGGGAATCTGCGCCGTAACGGACCACAACGGCTGTAACAGTAAAAAGCAGAACATGAGCATCGCGACGCGGCGGCATGGAGCCCCGCGCGCGACCGCGAAAGGAAGCAGTACCATGAGTACCTCCTTATTGTGTTTGAAAATATCCGCCATTCCGGGCGGTGCGGCATATTGCGAATAGTCCATCATACATACGGATGACACATCAAACAGGAAATAATTCCCATCAATAAACAATTTGCACCCTCCTGTGAGGACGAGACGCACGGCACGAGAAGGATAAGACCAAAGTCTTTCCGGAGTAAGAATAACACATGAGACACCGAAAAGTTACTGGGAGGTTAAACGTGAAACGTGAAACGTGAAACGTTAAACGAGAGAGGCGTACTGTTTCAGGAGGCGGGCGCTACGTAGTCGGTTGGTGAAAGGTAAGCAGGAGAAGGATTGGCAATCATTCCATCCTCAAAATCGCATTCCTTGCGGCTTGGGTTGTTGCGATGACCTCATGGAAACATATACTGATGAATTCAACGCGGAGAGCCCGGCGGAATAAAGCGATGGACATCACCGATATATATGCCGCCTCGGGATGCCGACGCTTCGCACCATTGGTTCCGCTCTCCATTCGCTCCGTGCCCGGCACCCCGTCAGTAAGTAATTTTCTTTCCGCTCCCGGGAATGAAAAGCAACGCTGGCGTGTCATCCATAGGAGAAAAACCGCTACCTTCATTGTACAAATTCCGGGATGATCCGCTGTATGCAATCTCAACCTGTTCGCGTCACGCCATTGATACTCCCACGCATCGTTTTTCTCCTGTGCCTGTCGCTGTGGGGCCTTCCTGTCGATGCGCAACCACTTCCCGTGATCCCGCTGCCCGTGTCCGCCGATACGCTTCCCGGGTACTTTCTGCTGCATGCCGACTGTGTCATACTCGCGCATCCCGCCATGGAACAACAGGCGCGACTGCTTCCCGCATGGACCGGCATGCCGCTGTCCGTCCATATCGACACCGACGAGGCCAACACCCGTGCGGGCAACGCGATACGCTTCGTACTGGACACGAGCGTCTCCCATCGTGATGGGTATGAGCTCCGTATCGAGCCGCAAGGTCTGCGCATTCACGCGCGGAGCGATACCGGTGCCTTCTACGCCCTTCAGACGTTGAGGCAACTCCTGCCCGCCTCACTGATGGGCGGCTACCGCTTCGCGGCGATCCCTGTGCAGTGCGCGATAATACGCGATGAACCCCGTTTCGAATGGCGCGGCTTCATGCTCGATTGCAGCAGACACTTCTTTTCCGTGGATTTCGTCAAACGCATGCTCGACCGCATGGCACTGTTGAAACTCAACCGCTTTCATTGGCATTTGACGGACGATCAGGGTTGGCGACCGGAGATCACCCGTTTTCCGAAGCTCATTGAAGTCGGCGCATGGCGCGACCGCGGCAGCGATATGTACGGCGGGTATTACACGAAAGACGACATGCGCGACATCATTGCCTACGCGGCGGAGCGCTTCATCATGGTGATACCGGAGATAGACATGCCCGGGCACAGCACCGCCGCGCTCGTTTCCTATCCCGTACTGGGATGCACGCAGCTTCCCGTCCCAGTTTCCAACACCTGGGGAATACACGGCACCGTACTCTGCGCCGGACGCGAGTCCACGTTCGATTTCGTCGACGGCGTTATTCAGGAAATCGCGGAGCTCTTTCCCGGTCCCTACATTCACCTCGGCGGAGACGAGGTTTTATACGAGGCCTGGAACAATTGCGACGCGTGCAAACAGCGGAGGGTCGCCGAAGGCCTCGCCAATGAGCATGAGCTGCAGAGCTGGTTCATGCATCGGGCGGCGGCCATCGTCCAGCGGTATGGAAAAAAGGTGATCGGGTGGAACGAAATGATGATCGCCGGAGGTCCTCCCGGTGCCATCATACAGATCTGGCAGGATATGAACCTCGCCGAACAAGCGCTGCTCGCGAGTCATAAAACCATCATTTCACACTATCGTTACACCTACTTCGACTACGGCCACGATGTGACACCCGGCCTAAAAACCTATTTCTTCGATCCCGCACCGGCGCAGCTTCTGAACATCGATCCCGATGGCGTACTCGGTGTGGAGGCCTGTTTGTGGTCGGAGTCGTCACCCTCACCCGAAACCGCGTACGAAAACACGCTGCCGCGGCTCGCCTATTTCGCGGAGACGGCATGGACTCCATTTAATTTGCGCGACACCGTGAGCATACAGCGGCGTGTCGCCGCGTTTGGCGGAATGTGGACCATGAATGACGATGTGTTCTGGCGCGATCCAGCAATCATGTGGGATGACGGACGTCCCCTGACCGTGCTTTCCGCTGAACAGATGGACGAAAAGCGTTTCCTCGTCACGTTTTCCGACAGTGTCCGCTCCTTTGCCGAGATCCTCCACGCGGAGATTACTCCCCCGCCTCTCATAATTCCCCCTGTCGCGATGACGGCGCCCAATGCTGTCGTGGTCGATCTCGGAGCAATACCGAACGGAATCCCATTTTCACTGGGGCTCTCCGCCTTCAGAAAATCGACAAACCCCTGGGTGTTCGCAATAGATTCCGGCAGGGTCGAGGGAAGCCCTGTCTTGTCTGTTCTGAGAGGTCCCGCGGTTGCAGACACCTTTTTCACTTTCCCTAATCCGGTGTCCAAAGCCGCACAAGCCGGCAGCATCTCGATGTTTCTCAAATTGTCCTTCGGTGGACAGATCCTCGTGACCCTGCACGACATGCTGGGCAGAGAAATTCGTGTCCTCGCCAGGGGTGAAATGTTTTCAGGTCTCCGTCTTTTGCACCTGGATATACGTGATTTGAGCGCTGGATCCTGGTATATACGTGTTGCCGGCACGAATTCGTCCACGGTGACGCGCTTCATCGTTCTGCGTTAATGTCGCCCCATTGGAATAAACCTAAATTCAGGGATTCAGCAGGCATCTAGGCTGCATGAAATGGGGAGGGAGTCGGAACTTGTCAAAATCGAAGCGCAGAGTCTCGAAAAACACCTCAGTTTTACCATTTCTCAAAAAAAAAGTATGGCGGCTGTAACCTTCGGCCCCTTCATGTGTTATTCATAGGTGACTTCAAGGCGGACGGCACCCTGCAACCGCCCCACGCATACAGAGAACCTGCACGATGTCCGGAAAAAAAACGGCCAACATACCGGACGTGGACCTGTTCTTCAGCCTGGCAGGAGACAAAAAGGTTGCGGAAGAGGCCTTCGCCGAGCTGTACGCCCGGTACGCGGGACGCGTGTATGCCTACTGTTACCGATGCACCTCCGACCCGGACGAAGCACAGGATATTTTCCAGGAAACCTTTCTCAGGTTCTATGAAAGCGCCAAACGCGTGGATTCGATGAGCAATGTGATCGGTTTCATTCTGAAAATCTCCAGGAATCTGATACTGAATCACCGGCGCAACAAAAAACATGCTATCGACATCGAAAGTATCGAATTACTTGCCGGACCCGGTGCACTGGATGGCTCGGAGCTGCTCGGCATGCTCACCACCGCGCTCGAAATGCTGCCCGACGACTACCGCGAAGCCTTCGTGCTCCGTGAATACGAAGGCCTCTCCTACAATCAGATCGCTGAAATTCTCGATACATCGCTTACCAATGTCAAGGTCCGCATTTTCCGGGCCAAACAGCGTCTGCGCAAGATACTCTCCCCGTACCTTGCCGATGCCGCGCACTGACCAACGAATGAAACATCAGGAATAGAGACGAAGAAATGACAGAGCCCACGGATTTTATGGAATCGCGCATGCTGCATGCCTACCTCGACGGCGAGCTGGACGGCCCGCATGAAGAGGCGCTTTTTCGCATGCTCTCCGAGGACGGTGCGCTCCGGGCCGAGATGCAGGATCATCTCGCCATTCGTAAAGCTGTGCAGCATGATACGCAGGCCTTTACTCCTCCCGCCGCGGCAACAGCGGCCATATTCGGCGCACTCGGCTTCAGCATCCCTGCAGCCACTACCGCTGCCGCCTCCGGTGCGGGAAAGATCTGGTTCGCCTCCGGATCGGCCATACTCGCGGTCGTGACCTCGATGCTCCTTTCCACACTTTTCACGAGTACGGATCAGCAGATCTACGCCGACGCCGGCGTACCCGCTGCGCCCGTCATGACGCTGAACATCGAGGAATCCGCGCCACTCGGCGATATTGTTTCGTCAGCTCCAGCCGACACACGCCAAGGAAGGTCCGTATCCGACTCCCAACCAGTCCTGGAGGAGTTGCCAAAGCCCACCGCGTTCGAAGAGCAGCCGGAACAACTCGTCGAAATCGAATGTCTGCCTCCCGCTGCCTTTGGCGAACGCGGCGAGCCGGACCTGCGCGGCCTGCGAGCGCCTTTCATCCCCTACGTCAGTTTCCTGCGCATGCCGGTGGATGGAATGATGTTCTACCTGCGTAACACAGCATCGCAGTCCAGTCCCGCAGGCACCTTCGGAGCGTCCTCCGAGCTGCTCATGAACAACCTGCATATCGGCGCATTGTACCCGCTCTCGCGGTATCACGCCCTCGGTGTGGAATTCGGAAGGGAAATCTTCCCGCAAAGCTTCGATGGCACGCTGCGCGGCGCTGTCGTGCGCTACGAACAAAGCCCCGTGGTGTATTGCGCCACAGCGGTGTATCAGCTCACTGCGGGAGAAGTGCTGCCTCTCATGCATCCCTACGCACAGATTCAAGCCGGCGCGGCGTTCAATCTCGGACCCCTTGCACGAGCCGGCCTGGGCGTAGCGGTAAAACCCTTCGAGAAGATTTCTTTGCTCATCGGTGCCGAGGGTTCCATACTCGCATACAAGTTCCAGAATAAATGGTTTGACACGAAAAAACTCGGGCTTACCTACGGTCTCCGCTATGAATTCTAGGCTACGCCGCTTCCTTGTCGTCCTTCTTTCCGCATGGGCGGTTGCGAGCACCAGTGCCTGTGATTCACCCTTGGGTATCGATACCCCGCGGAAGGAGTATATCGACAAGGTATCGGAAGCCGTAGCGGTGCAGTTGTGTGATCCCGTGTCCGTCGTGCTCCCCGTCGACACCGGAGTAGCAGCGACGCACTTCTCCGCCGTGCTTGTCTTCGACGGCAGCGGCAGCATTTCCCCGCAGTTGAATCAGACGATGAAAGATGCCGGCCAGGCCTTTCTGGATTCGCTCGACGGGCAGTCGGATGAAAGCGCCGTGGTCTTTTTCAATTCCGTGGTAACCGTCTTTCAACGGATGACCACGAACGTCCCGACGCTGCGCACAGCCGTCAACGCGCTGCCGATACTCGGTGCCACCGCCATGTGGGATGGAATTTTCACGGGTTTGCTGGAACTGCAGGCACGCGGAACACATGAGCGACAGGCGCTCATCGTCATCACCGAAACGCGCGACAACAGCAGCAGCACCGGCACGCCAACGAAAATCATCTCCCTTGCGCAGTCCATGGGCGTTCCGATATACACAATTTCGATGGCCATCAGCATAGACGAAGCAAAGCTGGCGGAGATCGCCATGGAGAGCGGAGGCCAGCATTACCGCCTGCCTTCGCATGGCAGCGTGAGCGATGTATACCGCGAAATCGTTCATCGCTTGAAGACACCCTGACCTTTATCTGTGAAGACGTGAACGGCTACCGGAAGTTCGGATCACAACAATACAGGAAGCACCGTCATGAAACGCATTATCGCACTTTTCCTCATTCTGTTCGCGTCAGGAATACTGAACGCACAGGATCAGGTACTCCTCACTACTGCGCGAATGCAGGCCGGTACAGATGAGGTGCAATTCACCTTGCGTATTCACTGTAACGGTGAGCCTCTCTATACCTTGTCCCCTTCGCAACTGCAGATCGCGGAAAACAGTACGCCGGTGGAGGAATTCTCCATTATCGAGCATGCCTCGCCCACCGCACGCTATCCCATCTCCGTGGCGCTGGTGATGGATGCCAGCGGCAGCATGGTGGGCGCCGGTAATGCAGGAGCAAGGAGCGCCGGACACGATTTCGTGGATCTCATGGATGGCGTGCTCGATGAAATGACGGTGTTGTTCTTTACGAACACCGTCACCCTCTATCAGCAGATGACAACGATCAAACCAATGCTGCACGCGGCGGTGGACGCACTCTACGCGAGCGGCGCGACGGCAGTGTGGGACGGTGCGTACGCAGGACTGACGGAGGTAGCGCAAAATGGTGTCAATCCCAAACGCGCGGTGGTGCTGCTTACCGACGGTGGGGACAATTCCAGCACGTCTTCCCCTGCGAGTGTCATCGCCAAAGCAAATCAGAGCGGAATCCGGGTATTCACTGTAGGTCTGGGCACCTCGATAAACGAATCCGAACTCAAGCTGATAGCCCAGCTTACCGGCGGATTGTATTTCCAGACGCCGGATCCAACACAACTGCGGCTTATTTTCTCGACCATAGCAAATTTTATCGGTCGCGGCTTCGACGAATACACCATCAGCTACAAGACTCCCGATCCTGCGGCAGCACAGCGGCAACTGACCATCGCCGTCAATGCCTGCAATCAGTCGCTGCCCGCGCAGGGGTACGTTCTGCAATACGGAACCTTGTCCACACCACCGCTTGCTTCAGCGCTTCCCTTTACGTTGCGTCTCGATCAGAATGTCCCGAATCCGGCGTCTACCTCGACGATCTTTCGCTTCTCTCTTAAAAGCACGGGTTCCCCGCAGCCCGTACGGCTCGAGCTTTTCGATGTGCTTGGGCGGCGCATCGCCACCATTTTCGATGCGTCCATCTCTGCGGGTAGTTACAGCGTTCCCTTCGAAACGAATCAATTGTCGCAGGGTATGTATGTGATGCGGCTCAGCAGCGGTGCCGCGGTACAGTACCGCACCATGCTGTTGCAACGGTAGCCCCGGGCTCCGTTGATTACGAAGCACCCCCCGATTCGCCTCCGGGGGGTGTTTCGTTTCTGATCTCTCTGCAATCGTCCGTCAGCTCTCCGCGCGCGTTGCGCGCTCCATGAAATCCGTCATTCGGCGCACGAAGTCCATCGGATTCTCCAGATTATTTTCCACCAGTAATGCCGCGGCGTAGATCTGCTCCACGGCATCGGTGAGAACAGGATCGTCCTGTTGTTGCTGATGAATGCGGGCAAGATTGCGCACCAGGGGATGCGCCAGATTCACTTCCAGCATTTTTTTCCCGGCACTGAAATTCTTGTCCATCATGCGCATCATGCGCTCGGTTTGCGCATCGAGTCCCTGTTTACCGACGACCAATGTCGCCACACTGTCCACCAGGCGCCGCGATTCGATGACGTCTTCGACGCGATTTCCAAGAATTTCCTTGAAGCGCAACAGCAGATCTTTCGCGGTACGGCCTTTGACCGCGTCTTCCGCCTGTTCTGTATCTTTCCCGATGCTGATATCCGCTTTCTCGATGGAGACGAGCTTTTTCCCCTCGAATTCGTCCAGACTGGTGACGGTGAAAATATCCACCGGATCGATGAAGAACAGCACTTCGATGGCGTATTTGCGGAAGTACTCCAGGTTGGGATGCTTGACGGCAATGTCACGGCTTTCGGCGGTCAGGAAGTAGATCTCCTTCTGATCCTCGCCCATGGCTGCTACATAATCGCGGAGCGAGGTGTACTTGCCCGCATCGGTTTTCGATGTTTCGAAACGCAAAAGTTTGCTGATGCGCTCCCGGTTTGCGTAATCTTCGTTGATGCCGAGCTTGAGGTAGTTGCCAAAATTCTTGAAGAAGGTAGCGTATTTCTCAGGATCGGTGTTGCTCCAGTCTTCGAGCATACCGAGCATGCGGTTCGTGAGCACTTCACGAATCTTGGCGGTTACGGGGCTGGACTGCGTTACCTCACGCGAGACGTTGAGCGGCAGATCCTCGGTATCCACAACACCGCGGGCGAAGCGCAGATACTCTGGCAGCAACTCCTTGCAATCGTCCTGAACGAAAACGCGATGGATGTACAGATGCAACGATTTCTCTTCGCGCGGATCGAAGTAGCCGAACGGTGAAGCGGAGGGGACGAAAATCAGTGCCTTGAAGTTGACTCGGCCTTCGATGTTCAGATGCAGTGAATCCATCGGTTCACGAAAATCGGCCGCGATGAATTTGTAGAATTCATCCCGTTCCTCTTTCGTGACATCGTCTTTCTTTTTCTGCCACAGTGCGCTCACGGAGTTCACGCGCTCTGTGCCGATGTAAATCGTGAAATCCACGAAATTCGAATATTTCTTGATCACGGAGCGAAGGCGATAGTCCTCGGCCAGATCATGCGCGTCTTCTTTCAGAGTGAAGGAAATGCGTGTCCCACGTTCCGGCTTTTCGATTTCCTCGATGGTGAACGTCCCTTCACCCTTCGATTTCCAGCGATAGCCCTTCGAATCCGGATCCGCGTGCCTGGTTTCTATGGTGACTTCATCGGTGACCATGAACACCGAGTAAAAACCCACACCGAACTGACCAATCAGTTCTCCGCCGTCCACACTGCCGCCGGCGGTCTTCACGGTCCGGAGGAAGTCCAGCGTGCCCGAGCTGGCGACCGTACCGATGCGATCGATCAGCTCGTCGCGGGTCATGCCGATACCGCTGTCCTCGATGCTGATGGTGTGCTGTGTCGTATCGACGTTTATGCTGATTTTCAGCTCGGTGTCCGGATGCAACACCGGCGTATTGGTGACCTGCATGAAGCGGACCTTGTTCAACGCGTCGGAGGCGTTGGACACAAGCTCGCGTAAAAACACCTCGGGGTGTGTATAGAGCGAATGGATGATAAGGTGGAGAAGCTGCTTCATCTCCGCCTTGTACTCGAATTCCTGCGGCGCAGGATGTTGTTCATCAGACATGGCGCTTCCCGAATGTTGATATAAAAAACCTCAATTACAAAGGTAGCAACTGCACACACGACGAGGCAAATTCGGCCGGGTCCTCACCGGAGTCTCGGCCACGTTCAGGGGCCGGCATTTCGAAACTCACGGGGCACTTTCCTGTGGTTTCGGCTCGGTCCCTCAGCTTGGCCGATGGCAAGCACCGGAAAAGGTTCTGTGATCAGCGGAGTGCCGGACCCTGAGCGGAGAATGGCGACGCTCAACTATCGCCGAAGGGACTGGTGACAGGCTTGCCAAGGCTGCTCTTCGCGACGCAGACCACCCGATCGTCTGACGATGTTTTTCTCCTGCGTCCCAGGAATTTTTTTTTATCGTCCGTCGTTGTACTATGCTGGATATAGTGGATATAGTATGTCCTCTATGCACCGTACCTTGGATCCATCACATCCACCACCATAGAACACTCAGAGGAGAGCACAATGCTTACTGTAGGAGACAAGTTTCCCGCCTTTACGCTTCAGGCCTGCGTCAGCCGCGATCACGGGAAGGAATTCACCGAGATCACGGATCAGACCTACGCCGGCAAATGGCAGGTGATTTTCTTCTGGCCCTTGGACTTTACTTTCGTCTGTCCCACCGAAATCGCCGAATTCGGTCATCGCCACGACGACTTTGCTTCGCGCGACGCCGTCGTGCTCGGCGCCAGTGTGGACAGCCATTACGTGCACCTTGCCTGGCGCAACGATCATCCCGAGCTTAAAGATCTGCCTTTCCCTATGCTGGCGGATATCAAGCGGGAGCTCTCGTCGTCACTGGGCATTCTTGAAAAAAATGCCGGCGTGGATCTCCGCGCTACCTTCATCGTCGATCCCGATGGTATCATCCGCTGGGTAAACGTCAACGACCTCAGTGTCGGCCGCAACATCCCCGAAACGCTGCGTGTGCTCGACGCTCTGCAGACCGGTGAACTCACGCCCTGCAACTGGGAAGCCGGTCAGGAAACCCTGCACGTGTAAACTGCTTCAACGCAGGTCACGAAGAACGAGAGGAAACGCGCCCCCGGAAACGGGGGCGTTTTTTTTGCAATCCAGGATATGCCACATCCGAAATATTTTCTTCGCGACGCAACCCGTAGGGCATTTTTCCGTACCCTGTTGGTAACCGGAACGGAGAGCGGGTGTCGCTTTCACAGGTCAGCCCGAACAACCGGACCGGGAGTTTCCGATCAACGCAGGTCAGAAACGAGAGAGGAAGCCGCGCCCCCGTACGGGGGTGTCGGCATGTGGAGTAAAAACGAACGGCGATCAGTGACGATCGCCGTTGCCATTCAGACCATATTGCGGAATCAGACGGTAATGAGCGAGTCGTCCGTCCCATGGTCGTTTGGAACGTAGCTTTCCGCTTCCCAGTCATTCTCCCAACGTGCGCCATCCAGCAAAAAACGGTAGCGGTACGTTTGCCCGCTCTCGAGATACGCCGAGGCATACAAAACGCCGTCCTTGCGCGTCTTCATGGGAAGGGCAGCCGGATTCCAGTCATTGAATTCACCGCACACAGCAGCGGACTTCGCCTCAACCTCGGCCGGCAGGTAAAACGTCACCTTGCAGCTACGGCCGGATTTCATGTAACTCTTCTTTGGCATCGGATCAGATGTGATACAATGTGGCACAAAATGTAAGCAGACTTATAATATACGCAGAATACCGGCGCAATCAAATAGCTGAAAAAAGCGTATAGATCGTGTCCTTGTTCGCATTCGCGAGACAGGCCGCAACACAAGAACGCCCTTTGCGTACACCTTGTGTTCCCGTGTCGTGAACCGTTGCTCTCCGTCATGAAATCCCCGGGTAATGCAGGTGCCTCCATGAATGCCGTATTCACCTTCGTTCTCATGTTTGGCATTGCGATCTCCGTTCCGGCCGCAGAGCTGCTTGCGCAGATCGCAACCACTCCGCGTGTGCTGCAGCTGCGAAATGCATCGGCGCTTCTCCGTATCGACGGTGTGATTGACGATGCGTGGTCGGAAGCCGACTCCACCTCCGCCTTCGTGCAGCACAGTCCTTCTCACAATCAGTCGCCCTCGCGGAAAACCATCGCCAAAGTACTGACCAACGGGAATTCCCTGTATTGCCTCATGATCTGCATGGACGATGCCGCCGACATCGAAGCTCACAATGGCATACTCGACGATGGCGGCGGGGATTTCGTCTCTCTGATGATCGACACGTTTGGTGACGGCAAAAGCGCCTACAAATTTGCCGTGTCCGCCGGTGGTGTGCGTACCGATGCCAGACTCCTGGACGATGCGCGCAATCGGGATTACAATTGGGACGGCGTCTGGTTTGCCGACGCCCTGGTGTATGATTGGGGCTATGTGGTGGAAATGGAGATACCGTTTCGATCCATACAGTACGATCCGGCCCTTGAGAGCTGGGGACTGGATTTCGATCGATGGATTCCAGGCCTTGCTGAGGATATTTACTGGTGTCCGTACAACGAAAGCGAAGGGCAGCGAATCTCAAAATTCGGTCGTCTGCAATTCAACGGTGTGCGTCCCTCGATCCAGGGATTATCGTTGGAATTCTATCCCGTCGCTATCGGAAGACTGGAATACCTTCGCGAGGGCACGTACACGCACAGACCGGATGCCGGTCTGGATATGTTTTACAATCCCTCCCCGGTCCTCACACTTCAGGCGACGGTAAATCCCGATTTCGCGCAGATCGAAGCTGATCCCTTCTCTTTCAACATTTCCCGTTACGAGACATACTTCTCCGAACGCCGCCCCTTTTTCACCGAAGGAAATGAAATTTTCATGGCTGCTGGCAAACAGCATAACTCCGGTTTCTACAAACCACTTGAGCTTTTCTATTCCCGCCGCATCGGGCGCAAGCTCGCCGATGGCGGCGAGGTCCCGTTATTGGCCGGAGCGAAGGCCTTCGGCCGCGTCGGGGATTGGGAATACGGCGGCTTTACGGCAAGGACGGGAGAGACACAATACACGATGGATGGTGACAGCCGTACCGAGGAGGCGGCCTCGTTCGCGGCGGGGCGGATGAAGCACCGGCTATTGGAAAACTCCGATGTCGGTATGCTCCTCGTCGGCCGCTGGTCCGAACAGCGACACTCCGGCGTCCTGGACGTGGACGGCGCTCTCCGGGAATCCTCCTGGCAGCTCGCCTGGCAACTTGCCCGCTCCTTCAACAGCGCTGCCGAAGGCGGGTATGCGGCCTCCGCCGGCTTCACGATGCCCACGGAGCACTGGCTTGTGCTCGTTCGTGGGCGTGCCGTCGATACGCGATTCGACGTAGCGGATGTCGGCTATGTACCGTGGCGCGGCACCGCGGAGCTCGTCGCCCTGACGGGGCCCACCTGGTATTTGAAGGATAATCCGATACGCTATATCTCTCTCTACGGGGGCGGCGCGTTAGGGTATGAGGATGCCGATCTGTTTACCGACCTTATCGCGCTATTGGGGGGAAACCTCTCCTTTCGTGCAAATCATGGCGGAGAGATCAACCTCAGCTACGGCCGCGCGAAGGACGGAGGACAAGAGTACACTTCCTACGAAGCGAATTTTTCCACCTGGTTCAATATCCATCCCCGCTGGAGCGCCAATGTTTGGGGCGGCTACAGCCGGGGTTGGAACTTCGCGAGGGACTGGCTCGGCTTTTACACCTGGGCGGGGATGTCCTTCTCATGCAAACCCACCACGGGAATCTCTTTTGAAGTGGACCTGAATACCCATTGCGAGGGTAATCCCGATAATGAGATTGTGGACGTCATTGTCAATTCTCGTCCCGGCTTCACCATTGTACCGGTAAACGATCTCAGCATACGCCTGTACGTGGACAATACCTACAGATCATCGTCCGATCGCATCGAGCAGTGGATCACTGGTCTGCTCTTCAGCTGGAATTTCCTGCCAAAAAGCTGGGTGTATTTCGCCATCAACGATCTGCGCGATATCCATCACCCGGGAGGCTCAACACCCGCAGAGCGGGCGGTTATGCGTGTCCGTGACCAGGCCGCCGTACTGAAACTGAAGTACCTCTATTATCTCTGACCGGGTCGCGTCCCATTCAGCTGCGATACCCGGCGCCTGCGCACTGCGGAAGTCCGGATAACGCATCCTTCGATACCACGGGACACGACGCGATGTGAAACTTCTTCCACAATCTTCGGAATACTTTCGACCATGACCATACACAGAAATCTTCGACACGAATTCCCGGATACGCGGGAGGCTGAAAGAGTGGAGGCGGAGGGCTGGTCTGCCGTGTACGCTGCAGCTCCGCCGGAACTCGCGTTGAAAACATCCGAAATCGCCGGAGCCACCTTGCTCATCGCCCCTTCCATTGATATCCTTGCCTATAACCGTGTGCTGAGTTTCGGCCTGAATGAGGTGCCGCATCAAAAGGATTTGCAGGAGATAATCCAAACCTACGCTTCCGCAGGTGTCGGACGTTTTTTTCTGCAACTGCCTCCTGAAGCGGATCGCGACGGGATATCGGAGATGCTCTATGCGCAGGGTTTTCGTCCGTATAACGACTGGGCGAAACTGCGACGCGGTGTTGCGGATATTCCGGAGTTTGCAGTCTGTGCCGATATCCGTCATGCCACACCCGCGGATGGCCCGGTGTATGCGGAAATTCTCATCGAGGCCTTCGACTGGACACCGGAACTCTCCGGCCTCCTGTCCTGCACCATCGGCAAGAATGGCTGGTCGCATTACCTTGCGCTGGTCGACGGGGAGGCGGCTGCCTGTGCCGCACTGTACAGGACCGGGACGACGGCGGCGCTGGCCATGGCGGGCACACGCCCGCGCTTCCGCGGGTCGGGTTTGCAACCCGCGCTGATCCGCCGACGATTGCTGGACTGCGCGGGAGCCGGCGTGCAGACGGTTGTTACGGAAACCGGTGTTGACGGACCCGACCATCCGTCGCCGTCATTCCGCAACATGCGCAAGGCCGGATTTGAACTCGCGTATTTGCGACGGAACTGGCTCTTCGAGGGATAATCCCGCTTTGTCGCAGACAGATTGCGTCTCGTCTCCTTGTCCCGAAACTCCACCGCATGTACCTTTGAATCACGGTTCAGGAATATTCGCGGTAGCACATGCGTCGACGCAGCGGGAATAAATCACAGGATATCACAGACGCGGCGGTCAAGGTGTTTGCCCGCGACGGCTTCCACGGGGCGAAAATCACACGCATCGCTCAGGAGGCCGGCGTCGCGACGGGGAGTGTCTATCTGTATTTTCGCAATAAGGAGAGTATTCTCCATCATCTGTTCAATGAAATCTGGCAACGCATTCGCGACCAACTCGCTATCGTCATTTCGCGTCACGACACCACCCCGCGGGAAAAGGTCGAGGAAATCATTGACCGCGTCGTCATGCTGTTCTCGAAGAATCCCGACCTTGCGCTGGTCTTCGTCAACGAGCAGCATCATCTGGTCCGCAAGGGCAGTGCGGAATTCATACGGTATTACGAGGATTTTCTCAAGCTCGGTGAGGACGTCGTGCGCGAGGGCATACGCCGCGGAGAGTTCCGTCCGGAAATTGACCCGCGTGTAGCCAGTAATTTCGTGTTCGGTGGCCTGTATCAGTTGCTGCAACGCTGGGCCATCTCGCAAGGGGAGTTTCCCCTGATCACGATACGCCGCGGCATTCGCGCTATCGCTGTCAGCGGATTGATGAAGGAGAGCGCTACGACAGAGTCGCCGCGTGTAACCTGATGAGCTGTTCGGTGCTGATTCCTACTGCCGACTGATGAAAATGCGGAAGGTTTGTTGCCGCTGTCGGCCAATGAAGCGCAGCAGATAGGGCCCCGACGGAAGCCCGCCAAGATCTATCGTCAGCTTGCCGTCCCCATCGGAAAGCAGGGATTCGGCGCTGTGAACCTTCCTTCCGAGCATGTCAGACACCTCGAGGAGCACACGCTGCGGAGGAGCATCCTTCAGCTCCAGGGTAACCATTCCGTTGCCGGGATTCGGGTATACCGCAATGGCTGGGCCTGTCACGGATGCCTGCATAGCCGCATCGGACGTTCCTTCCGGACAATCAGGCAATTGCATACGGATGCCGAAATGCTCCGTCGCATGCCTGCCCACCGAACAGTGCCGATAACGCAGAAAATCGAATACACTTCCGAGGCAGTGCAGCCAGGTGCAATAGTCCTGCAGCATGGGGAAACGCTGAATCTGTCGCGGGATTTCAGAATTGATCTGCAGCGTGATATCGCGAAACAGGGGAGACATTGTCTCAAATGCAAATTCATTATTCAGTACATGCTCGAGACGACGGAAAAACCGTGCATTGAAATCGTCGTTGGTCAACAGTTTTCTGAGGAACAGTGTCGAGCGCGCGTTCGTGGGCCAGGGCTGGTCTTTGGTGCACAGCGCGTTCTCGAACGCATCGAAGTCCGCCATGGTCATGGCGGCATCACCATCGAAATACATCCAGCGCCAACGCGCACCGTCCTTTCTCTCGCGCCACATCTTCATGTTCGTTACCGGCCAATCCGTATTTGCTATCACGATCTCCAGCAACTGATAATCAATGAAATTGTCTACATCGATCCAGGAGGATACGACGTCCATGACGGAATCCTTCGTGAGATCCGCATGCTCGATGAAGGAATACAACGACTGGAAATTTTCTCCTGAACCATGGTCGGGCCAACCCGTCCAATCCACGATGATGTCAATGCTGTCCGCCGATACTCCGGTAGCTCCCTCCACGAAGTGTTCATCCATTTTCTCCTGAATAAAGTAGATGCCCCAGTAGGCACCATTGAGATAGAGTACGGCGGGACGACTTGCGGGCCAATCAACATCAACCATTGAGGCCAGCTTTCCGCCCATAATGTCCTCGATCCCGCTGCTGAACAGCGTGGAAGTCAATGTTCTCAGAACGAGACGACGAAACACGGTGGTGGGCTTCTCATGGAACAGTGGATACACCATGCTGTTGCCACCGTAATCGTTCCGTGCATACACAGCCATGCTCTTCTGCATGAAGCGCCGGGTGAATCCTCCATGGATGCGCAGACCGACATTGTGCCTGAAACCATTCGCTCCGTCTGCCTCGTACAGCTCGATGTGCGCGCCGCGCTCCCACTCGTCCCCGCGTTGAAAATAATTTCCGGTCCAGTGCGGGTCGCTCTCCTTCCAGTACACACCGGGTACCATGATGCCTGTGCTGTCGTCGAACAGTCCGTCCGGATCCGAGCAAATGGATACGACGGGCAACTTTTCATGATCAACGCCGAGCTCGCGTATGAAGTAGGAATGTGTCGCGACGTCGCTGACACGCCGTCCCGCACTGTCGAACGCCGCGGCGCGAAGCACCAGTGCTTGCTTCTGGCGGGTCAGATACGGGATGTGAAAATCCGGCGGTGACAGACGAATGGACGCAATATCCTCTTTCGACCACAAGGTACTGTCAAGCATCAGCGTCTGAGAATACTTCGGTGATTCACTCGTCGGCGTACTTCCATCGGTGGTGTAGTGAATTCGTGACGACGCTTCGCGGCAGCTCAGCGTTAACTCGAACACGCGCTCGTACCTGCCTCCGGGAGTGGAAAAAGTCACGACATCATGCAGACACTCTCCGCCGTTGGGTGCGCCGGGTGTGGGACTCAACAATACGACGAAGCTCCCGCAGCCATCCGGCACAGCTCCAAAACTGGTATTTGACTTCAGCTGTACGGGTCCCACTGAGGAGACAACGCAGCCGCCGCAGGAGAGCAGGAGATGCTCGCCATCGGCATCAATTTTGAAATTGGTGTGCAATGGTTTTCCGGGATCCGCTCTGTCCTTCCCTGAAGCGAACACTACGATAAAACTGTGGGCGTTGATCGCGGTATCGGGGAACAGCCATTTATCCGGAGTTCCCCGTTTGTCCGAAAGGCTGTACCCCGCGAGCGACAGGGGAACATCCGCCGTATTGTACAACTCTATCCAGTCCACAGCCTCACCATCCTCATCCTGAAAAAACCCGCTGTTGGACGACATGAATTCATTGATCACCAGGTTCTGACCAACCGACGGAGCAGGAAGCAGGAGCAGGAATCCGATGAAAATGCGGTCAATGTGTCTGCACAGGCGAAGCAGCTGATTTCCAGCGTTTGTGTGTGTCATTGCCCTCTCCTCCAGAGTGCTGTACGATACATCGCACATATTTTCGGTGATACGCCGCTGACGCTGTACGCATTACCGCGAGGTTCTTCTTTGCCGGGCGTTCACCGTCGTGTGCCTGTCGGAGCGAAATACTCCTGCCTGCTCCGACTGCGTCCTGCCGGCGTCCGGCATATTTAAGGATGAAAATTATACCGGATTTTACTGAATTGCAACACCAAAATCGAGGAACTACTCCTTTTCGTAAACGTCGCATTACCTGCGCCGTGGCACGTGCTTGCAGCAGTGTCGCCACCCTCCCGCGGAGGTCTCCACAGCTTACGGTACGAACCGGTTGATAAAGCGCAAATAGCCCTGGCGACCGCCCTCACCGTTCCATCGTTCCAGAGAGAGCTTCAGGCGTTTGAGACAGAGCAGAAGGGTATCAATGGATAGAACCAAAGCGATTGTATCAGCAGAACGACCCAGTCGCCATTCACACACCGGTCGCAACACGTTGTACACCAACGCCGCTTTGGGCGACATTTTGTGCTGCTTCGGGGGACGACCGCCCTGTTCCAGCCGATATTCGTGTATCAGCACGTCGAAGGCCTCGTCAACGTCGTAGTCAAGCAGATCGGCGTTCTGACGATACAGCATGACGATTGCAGCTTCCAGGTTCTGCAACACATCCATGTGTTCATTTTCAATAGTCATGGGAAGCTCGTCTCATTTGTGAAAACTTCGTGTAGAAGTGCAACACTACGTGCCCGGGGAAGCCGTCCGGAGCACGGTGCCCCAATCCGTATACACCTGCCAGACAGCGATGCGACCGTCCCTGAGCGAAACCTTCCACGCCGCGGGAAGCTCTATGCGGCGGGTGGTGTTATTTGCCACAGCGAGGTTCAATGTCCCTTCCGCTGTACCGAACAGCGCCGTCACATCCGCTTCCGTGACCATCCGTTCGATACTGATGCGATAATCCGGCATGATGAAAAAAAAGTCCCTCCATGCCGCGCAAACGGTGGCGGGGCCACGTAATTCCGTTCCGGCGGAATCGATAAAACGGTGGTCTTCCGTCATCAGCTTCCCCATGGCGGAGAGATCGCCTTTGTTGATGGCGGTAATGAAGGCCGCTATGACATCCCCGTGATTCATTGTGCATGAACGAAAAAAATCGTTGACTCGCGTGAGCCGATAATCTCAGGATGAAATTTTATCTTTGCCCGGAATCCGGAGACAGGCGATTCCTGTGACTATCGCTGTCACGGGCCGCTTTCCCTTCTTCCATGAGAGCATTCTGATCATAGCCGGCGCGAGCAATCGCTCGTCGGGCATATTCTATTGCGAGCGGGTTATTGATATAGCGCGGTGTGGCGGTTTCACGAAACGTTGCGATCTGTTCCGGTATATTGTCCGTCTCACGTCGTACACAGTCGTCGAACAGATCGTACAGCGTCCCATGTGCCTCCTCGAGTCGATCATGGCGAATGAGCAAGGCATGCAGGGAAAACAAAACCTCGATGGTCGGTGGCAGGACGCACAACGCCGCCAGCGCATCGTGCTCCATGCGAAGTTGGAGCTCCATAGGAAAGCCACCGCGTAGATGTTTTCGCAACAGCGGCAGTACAATATTTTCTTCGATGGCGATATGGCGGAGAAGCGTTTTTCGAAATTCGTCGTAGATGGGGACGTTCACAGACCCGGGATCGGCGGAAGCATCCAGAAACAATTGCTCTATGCGCCGATGCTGTGCGGCCAGAATATTGGAGGCGCCGGAATCTGAGAGTGAGGAGTTGTCCATCCGGAATTCTTTCTATTGTGAGGCGGCGGGGCATGTGCTTCGCGTGCACAATATACGGTGGATTTCCTATGTTTCCATACTGCCGCATCGAATGGCGTTCAAGCACCGCCCCTGTTCGTCCGCGCGAGCTTCGGTCCGCCCCGGTGATGTGCACCACCCGTAACATGCAAGGAAGGTTTATGCGTTCACTCCTCGCCGTACTGTTTCTGCTCTTTCCGATTCTGACCACGGCGCAAACCGTTCAGATCGGCGTGCTCGACAGCGTTCTACTTTCTGACGTGCCTCGTCTCGGTATAAACGCCGGCGGACGCTCATGGTGGGGTGCCGATCAGATTCTGAAAAACCTCATTGACAATCCCGGTTTCGAAGCGGGTGAATTCGCTTCTCTCGTCCTGGCGGACAATGGCGCGACAGGACGATCGATGCGGATGGCCTTCTGGGATCCCGCATGGAATAACGAGCAATACGGCATCGGCTGGCCGGTGGGATTCTGGAACAACGCCGAATATGAGTTTTTCTGGGGGTCGGCGAAGGGCCGCAGCGGACGCGTTGCGTCGTTTCGCCATGAAGGCGGTTCACTGGTATTCGATTTCGACACCGACGGCACTGCCCCGCAGCGCATGAGCGTCATGCGCATACAGCGCGACATAGCAGGATTCAACGGCAACGGCAGCATTGTTGATGCCACTTCGGTACGGCCCGGAAGTCCGGGCAAGCAAGCTCTGCGGCTGAGTAACGGTGGGTATTCGTTCCGATACTATATGGACAGTCTCTGGCGCGACGGCGATCCTTCCGCAGGCAAACTGCTGGTGATCAACGGGGAGTACGTCTGTCGGCTCTGGGCGAGAGGCCTCCGCGGGGGCGAGAGACTGCGCATCCGCTTTTTCCGTGAAGGGGAGTACACGTTTCTCGATGAAACGGTGGCGCTGGGTACGGACTGGCAGATGATAGAGCGCCGCTTCACGGTGCCTGCGGGAGCGGACCAGGTGCGGCCGTATTCTTCGTCGGAGTACCACCCCATCCTCGCCTTTATTCTCGAGGCGGAAAACACCGGGGCGGACGTTCTCGTTGACGATGTGGAGCTGTACTCCGCCGCGCAGAGCAATCCGACCGTATTTACGGACAACTTCGTCAACCGCCTGAAAGAGTTGCGTCCCGGTGTACTGCGCTATTGGGCCGGGCAGCTCGGCGCGAGTCTCGCATCGCAGCTCGCCGAACCCTTCGCAAGGCGATCCAATGGGTACTCGCCGCGTGATCGGCGTCCCGGCGATTTTTGTTATTCCCTGCATGAATTCCTGGAGCTCTGTGCCGAAATCGAGGCCGATCCATGGTACGTCATCCCGCCGACATTCAGTGCCGATGAACTCCGGGGCCTCGTCGAATACCTCGCCGCACCGGCCACGTCGGCGTATCCGTTTGCGATGCAGCGCGCGGAGCAGGGGCGCAACGCGCCGTGGACAGAGGCATTCGGAAGAGTGCAGCTCGAGTATGGAAACGAGATGTGGGGTTCCGGTGCGGGAGACGATCCGTTCATGGGCTCTTCGGTCAATGGCGGCGAGCGACTGGCGTCCATCGCCGGCGATCGCTTTACCATCATGCGCGCAGCTCCGTTTTTCGATGCATCGAAGCTGAGACTCGTCATCGGCGGACAAGCGGGTTTCGCCGGACGGCAGCGTGAGATAGAGCAATTCGGTACAGCGCACGACGCTGTGGCGCTCGCCCCGTATTTCGGTGTGCTCGATACCTGGAACAACGACAGTGAAATTTTTCAACCGCTGTTCGCCTCACCGTTCTGGCAAGCGAATGCGGGGCCCATGCGCGAAAGCCGTGGGTATCTCGGTCAACGCGAAATGTCCATATACGAAATCAACTTTCACACCACGCATGGATCAAGCCCCATTGCCATCCGCAATGATTTTCTGGCTGGTGCATCAGGCGCTCTCGCTCTCCCGCTGCACATGCTTTTGTATATGCGCGAATTGGGAGTGAAGACCCAATGCGCATTTTCATCCCTCGGCTACAGCTTTCGACTGGCGAATGGCGACATGGCGCGTCTCTGGGGGATGCTGCGTGACGTGGAGGCCACGGGTCGCAAACGTCCCACCTGGCTTGGTGTCGAATTGGCGAACAAAGCCATCACAGGGAGCTTGCTGAAAACCCGGCACAGCACGCCGCAACCCGCGTGGCGTCAATCGCCCATCAACGGCATCGCAAGCGAAATAACCGTAGATGCACTCCAGAGCTTCGCGTTTTCCGATGGCAGCCGACACGGGCTCATACTTTTCAATCTCAGCCTCGACCAGACGCATCGTGTGCAACTCGACCTTCAACACGCTCCGTCAGCCACGGCCATGTTGTATGGCATCCGTCCGAATTCAATACATGACACTAACGAGGATTCGACAACTGTCGTGATCGACTCCAGCCGTATCACGGATTTCTCCGAAGCGTATGAACTCGCCCTCCCGCCACATTCCGTGCATGCGCTTACCTGGACGCGCAATAGCACGGGCGTCGTACCCACTCCGGAGTCGGCGCTCTCCCTGGACGTGTCGTACACGACGCGCGGCGATGTCAGTCTGAGAGCCGGGCTGCCGGACGGCGGTTCCGGCAATCTCGAAATCCTCGACATTCTCGGACGTCCCGTCGCGCCGGTCGCCGCCGAACTGCGAGGTGCCGGACCGCATTTTCTGCGGTGGACACCACCTGTATCCGGTATTTTCGTCGCGGTGCTCCGCACTACCAACGAAACACGCACACAGCGAATCACCGTGGTGAAATAAGCTCTCCGGAAAATGAATACGCAGCACGCATCATGGAATGCACATTCATGCACAAAGCATCAATATTCCCACTCCTATCGCATATCGGGGGTGTTCGCAGTGGAGTCTCGAAGCAAGCATTGCAATGCGTCTTCACATCCTGCGTTCAGACGTTCCACATCTCCGCCAATATTTCCGCGGTGCATTCCTCGACTTTCCGGTGAATTCTGCCCACCCAGTCCGCTTGCTCCGGTTTCATCAGCACACTCCGCAGTACGGTGGTCCATTCAGTGTCGGCGATAAGCTGCGGATAGCGTGACTGGATCAAATCACTTTTCACGCGAAATGTACTGAGGTACACTGCTTCCTGTGCGTCGCGCATGCTCCTGTCGAACAGTTGCGCGGATGCCGCACTGATGGCGCTGGCACTGAACGGCGCCGTGTTCGGGAAGTACACCACGATGTCCAGCTCGGGCTCCATCAAGAGGCACAGGGAGTCGGACACACGCAGCATATCGGCCCATTGCAGGGCCGCGCTCCTGCAACGACGCAAAACCGCGCCCAGGCCGCTTTGCGCTTCCAGAGGCAGCAAGCGCAGCGTAGTCCACAGCGCGGCGGCGGCAGCGCCGGCGCGCGAACATTCCAGACTGATTTCTCCGAGATGAAGTTCCTTTGACGTGAAATACGTGTACGGAGAATCATGCACATAAAAGCGTCCCACGTCAGGATCGCGGAAAAGCACACAACCGCAGCCGTACGGCTGCAAGCCGTGTTTGTGCGGGTCCACAACGATGCTGTCGCATTCCGCCAGACTTGCGTACACCTGGGGATGCACACCATTCTCCGCTTCATCGCCGATGAGGCGAAAGAATCCGCCGTAGGCCGCGTCCGCATGAATACGGAAGCCGTGCCGGTCTCGTAAGCGCACGAGGGCGGGCAGTGGATCCAGTGCACCAAGACCCGTCGTGCCGATTGTGGCAACCACCGCGCCGATGTCCTCGGACAGACAGAGCCGATCAAGCGCGAACGTATCCATGCGTCCATACGCATCGGAAGGCACCGCTATGCCGCGTATCCCAAGTACTTCGCACATGCGGCTGTGTGTGTAGTGACTTTGATCCGAATACGCCACGGCCTTTCCCGGCTGCAACTGTCGGCACACCCATAGTGCCTCGAGATTGGCAATCGTCCCGCTGCTGGTCAGGTGACCCAGATGCCTGTCGTACCCGAACATCGCTGCCAGTTCTCCGATAAGCTCTTTCTCGATCTGACCGGTGGCCGGACCACCATCGAGCGCATGATTGTTGGGATTGATGAGCATGGCAGCCACGTACCCGAGCACCGCGGCGGGATGTGGCGGCTTGAGCATCTGTCCCGCATACATGGGATGGAAAAACGGATAGTTGTCTCGCAGGCGGTCCTGCAAAGCATCCACCGCGTCGAGCATATCATCGTGTCGCAGCGTCAGCGTAGCATCAACGCTGTAGTCCGGCCATCCCTTTTCCCAGTCCCGCTGCCTGTCGAGTATGTGCTGAAGTATGCTGCCCAGGTTTGTATCCATGTTTCCATTTCGTCTGTTGGTATTCCTTCAAAATATGGAATAATTTGCACCTGAATCCTGAAATTCTTCCATCTGCCCACGGAGCTGTCGTCATGTCGGAATTCCGCCAGAACTACGCGACCAGGGAATGGGTCATCATTGCGCCCGAACGTGCTCAGCGACCGGTGTCTCTCCCGGCTGCGGGCAATTCAACCATTGCTCCATCGCTACCGGAAACGCCCTGGAGCGCCGACTGTCCGTTCTGTCCCGGAAATGAGGAAAGAACAGATACCGAGCTCTGGCGCATGGAGGAGGACGGTGCATGGAGCATGCGATGCATTCGGAACAAGTTTTCCGCGCTCTCCATGGACAGCGAGCTGACACGTGCCGGAGTCGGACGCTTTCTGCGTGCGGGTAGTCACGGTCATGCGGAAGTCATTATCGAATCACCACTGCACAACTGCTCTCCCGCGGACTTCGATCTTCCAAGGATGGAGGCACTGCTGGGTCTGTACCTTCGCAGAATGACGGAAATCAGCAAGCTGCCCGATATCGCTCTTGTGATGCTGTTCCGCAATCATGGCACTGCTGCCGGAACCTCACTCCCGCATCCACATTCGCAGCTGATCGCCTCGCCCATCATTCCTCCGCACATCCGCGATCCCATACAAAAGGCGATGCAGCATTACGATACCTGGGGGAGTTGCGTGTATTGCGACATTCTCGATGAAGAACTATCGCAGAACGACCGCATCATATCTGAAAACGAGCATACGGTGGCCTTCTGTCCGTACGCTTCCCGCACACCGTACGAAATTCGGATCTATCCGCGGAGACATAACGCTTCGTATACCTGGGTCCATTCCGCGGAAATTGGAGGGATCGCCCGGATTCTTCTCAATGCTCTTGGCGCCCTGCACACCGTGCTCGACAATCCCTCGTACAATCTGCTTCTCCGCACCTCCCCTATTGGTGATGAGGACGTCCGTTATCTGCACTGGTATTTCGTTATCGTCCCCCGGATCTCCACACCCGCCGGGTTCGAGATGGGCAGTGGTATTTACATCAATCCTATGCCGCCCGAATTATGCGCAAAGCAACTCCGTGCTGCAAGCTTCGCCCGGTACGGTTCCTGAATGCGACTACAGGCTGAAGCGTCTGCGATCCTGATTCGTGAGACAGATATTCGCCGCTGTGCGGTCCGTCACGCACGATCCGTCCGGCAAAACGCCGGACGGTGCGTTCTATGCCACCAGCACCGTGATTGCAGGATGCGTCCTCTCTCCTCCGAAACGACGCGCTCGAAACAGCATGCCCATCGGAAACGGCACGCCCATCGGAAACGGCCGCCATTGAACTCGATGGGCGGTCAATCGCCTTTCTCGCCTCTCCACTCCCACGCATCGGGCGTCGCAACAAGACCCGCCCGCACCGGTTCCTGGCGCAGGTAGCGGAGTGTACGTTCGATATCGCTTCCTTCTTCGAGAGTATGGATATGAGTGTCTCCTTCCCATATTGGTGAGTACACCCGCAAGGATTGACGAATCCGGTATGCCACCGGCATTTTCAGCGCATCGGCCACATGCAGCATAGCGGGTGCGGGTGCGTCGTTGTGCAGGCGTTGTGCGAGCACATGAATATGCGTGGGCAGCAGAACCCACGATCGCACGGAGCACAGCACACCGTCCATGTCGCGCAGCGTCCGTTTCGCGGATGCGGCGACATCGGGGTGTTCCAGCCATCGGGGGCCCGGAGAATGGTCCAGAGTGAGGTCCCAGTATGCGAACAACTCTGCGAGGCGTTGCGCGTCAGGATTGTGGATGCTGTCCGCATCGCGCCGCAGTCGGTACTCTAGCAGCTTTTCGCGCGCGGAAAAAGGAATGGAATGTGTGAGCCGTACGGTGATGAGGGCTTGCTCACCTGCACGGGGCTTCATCAACACATGCTCAAAATAGCGTTGATCCATCGTAGCCATGATACGCTCCCTGATTCATGGTGTGAAAGGATGCGGCGCCTTATCCGGCGCCGCAGTGGTCAATACAAGGGAAATTCGGACGAAAAGCGTCCCGGCACAATCCCATTCGGGACGACCGCACACGGGAGTGACCTATCGGTCCGAAGTTTTTTTCCGAAGATCGGCGATTTTCATTTCCATCAGCGGCACAAGCGCCAGTACATCCTCGGACTTGTGCAGGTGAAAAGTGACCCATGTTGTTTTGACGGAGGGTTTGCTGTTCTCGAAGGCTTTCAGCAGCATGGGGGTCAATGTTTTCAACGAGCGATATTCTTCCAACTGTGCGTCGGGAATGCTGAGAGTGACGGTGAAATACCCCTTGTAGAAGTGCAGTACGCACACCACCCGTGCCTTGAACGAGCCGCGATAGCCCCACCCCTCGTCCGTAGCATACCACTGCATCCCCCAGTTGATGCCAGGCTCGATCAGCTCAAGTTGATGCTCGAAGCGCTTGAGTTCGATAGCCGGGAGCACACCGAGCAGAATGTCTATCTCGGGTCTCGTCGGCGGATGCTTCGCATCATTGAAAGGAAGTTTGGGACGAACGGATTCCTCCCGCCGTGGATAAACGGGATAATCCGGCTGTTCTTTGCGTCGACGTGCGTGGGCTGTCACAGGAGTGTCAATTCCTCGCCGGTGATGAGACGATACGCCTCGATGTACTTCTCCGACGTTTTTGCGATGACATCCGCAGGCAAAGATGGTGCTGGCGGCGTTTTGTCCCAATTCACGGATTCGAGGTAATCCCTCACGTACTGCTTGTCGAAACTCGGCTGGGATTTACCGGGTTCGTAGCCGTCCATGGGCCAGAAACGGGATGAATCGGGCGTCAGCGCCTCGTCGATGAGAATCAACTCTTCGCCGTCGAAGCCGAATTCGAACTTGGTATCCGCGATGATGATATCGTGTCCGAGCGCATATTCACGCGCTGAACTGTACAGCGCTATGCTCAGGTCGCGCGCCTTTTCTGCCGCTTCGCGACCGACGATGGCGGCCGCCTGCTCGAAGTCGATGTTTTCGTCGTGCCCCACCTCTGCCTTGGTGGACGGAGTGAACAGCGGCTCCGGCAAACGCGATCCGTCCACGAGTCCGTCGGGCAACGCAATGCCGCACACGCTGCCGGTCTTGCGGTATTCCTTGAGTCCTGACCCGGTGAGATAGCCGCGAACCACGCATTCAATGGCAAGCGGACGAGTCTTACGCACCAGCATGCTGCGTCCGCGAAGCTGCTCCGCATAGGGCGCACAAGCGGCGGGATATTCGTCGGTATTCATGGTGATGAGATGATTGCGCACGATATGCCCGGTTTTCTCGAACCAGAAGCGGGAAATAGTGTTCAACACCACCCCTTTCGCCGGAATAGGATCGGGGAGGACCACGTCAAAAGCTGAAAGCCGGTCCGTGGCAACGATCAACAACGCATCGCCGAGGTCATATACATCGCGGACCTTGCCGCGCCTGAACAAAGGAAGATCAAAGTTGGTCTCTGAAATGGCTTGCATGACGCGCTCCGAAAAGGAATGGTGAGTGTGTGTCAGTGTGTGTTCATCGGGGGCAAAAACAGCAAATCCCTTGAACAAGGGATTTGCCTGCTGCGCGCCCACAGGGACTCGAACCCCAAACCTCCTGATCCGTAGTCAGGTGCTCTATCCAATTAAGCTATGGGCGCTTCTATTGGAGATTTACAATGTACAAAACGTGTGGAGAAAAAACAAACCACAGGCACCATAGAAAAGACAGAAAGCACAGAAACAGAAAAGACAGAAAGCACAGAAACAGAAAAGACAGAAACTATAGAGATCGCGGAAACAACAGAAAAGACAGAATGACTGTCTACAGAGGGACAATCAGAACCTGCATGGCGAAATACGTTGATGCATTGAGAATGCGCCGCCGAAACTTCGCACGCGACGGCCATGCTCACGGTTTTGATGCCATTTTCTTTTTTTGGGCTATCGCTGCAAATCCGATCGTTCTCCGCCGAAGCCGGAGCAGGAAGCGAACTAAGAGGGATGCACCGAATGACTGAACTGTATACCGCGGTCGGTCAACCCCTGCAGAAGGGCGTCGTACACCGTCTTTTCGGCACCCAGATACTCCGGCGGTGAGATGCCGATGCGCCGATACGTCCCGTTGGCGACGAGACGCGCGGCTACGGCGCAGGTGTAGCCGGTGGTGCGGGCCATGGAGGTGGTGTGCGTTTCCGTATCATAATGATCGAGAAGATCAAACACATGGCGCTCCGTCTTTCCTCCCTTCTCTCCGAAGATTTCGACGCGCATCACGGACAGATCGCGCTCGCCCTCGCGAAGCTCCCAGGCAGGGAAGAGCAGCCTGGCTGTCACATCCAGCGGTACGACACTGACGCCGTTCACTTCCACCACCTCTTTGGAGAAAAATCCCGTGTCACGCATCGCACGCATCAGCGCCACATGTCCCGGATAGCGCAGGGTTTTCTCTTTCATATTCGGCGCGTTCATGGTAACCGCCAGAGTGCGCAGTCCGTCGGAATTGAAGGCCTCCAGCGTACCGACGCCCGGCAGATCCACTTCTTCCACTTCGCTCAGGGCGGGACGCACGACAAGCGCGCCGCGTTCGATGAAGCGTGCCGGACGTGTGTATTCTTCTATCACGTCTATCGGCGAAAACACCGCCGCGTACTCGTAGGGCTTACGCCGCACCACGGGCAAACCGCCGACAAGACAGAGAAATGTGTCGATCGAATCCAGCTCTTCGTTGAGCCGACCGTAGAGGATATTGCCGAGCCCGGGCGCGAGTCCACAATCCACCACGGCGGTTACGTGGTGTTCCCTGGCGAGAGCGTCCAGTTCAAACGGGTCCTCAGGGAAGAAGGCGATGTCAACGACATTTTTTCCCGCCAGTATTGCGCGTTTCAGCGTGTTGAAACCCATGAAGCCGGGGACGGCGCCGATGACGAGATCCGCACCGGCGAGCAGCGTATCCAAAACGCCTTCGTCGGCGAGATCCGCTTGCGTGACGGCGAGGCCATGCCGGCGACAGCGGTCCAGCGAAGCCGTGGAGCGATCGGCGACGGTTATGGAGAAGTCTTTGTCCTTCGCGAGATCACGGGCGATGGCGGAACCGACGAGTCCGCCTCCGAGCACAAGAATGTTCATGGCGCTTCCTCCTCGTTGTTGTCCTTTGCATCCGGCGAGGGAGGGAGTTCACCCGCGCCGATGGATCGTAGTCGGAAAATCGCTCCCTGGTCACCCACCGCGACAGCCGCGCCGTTGGGAAGGAAGGTGATGGCGTTGACGCTCTTTGTATCGGGCACGTCATGCAGTTTCCAGACAAGGTTGGCGTCGCGTCCGCGTACGATGGCGCCGCGCCGGCCGACGGCCCAGCCCGTACCTGTGCTGTCGAACTGTATCATGGAATAGTCGCTCTGATATGACGTATGCTGCTGCCAGGTTTTTCCCGCATCGGTCGTGTGCATGATAAGACCCTGAAAACCTGCGAGCCAACATTCCTGCGCCGATCGAGCCGCCAGCGTGGTGACAGGGAGAAAGGTATCGAGCTTCTGCTCCTGCCAGCTTTCTCCTCCGTCAACGCTGCGCCAGAGTTTGCGCTGCATTGTGGCCATCCATCCGTGTCGCTCGTCGGCGAAGCTGATGCTACCGAGCATAAAGTCGGTACCGGTCTTGATGGTTTTCCAGGTGTCGCCCATGTCCGTGGATTTCAGCACTATTCCTTCCTCGCCGCACAGCCAGACAGTGGAGCCCACGACGCTCATGCCGGGGAAATTGAGATCGAGCTGAACGGGAAGGGCATGCCAGGATTCACCGCGGTCGGTGGTGCGCACCACGCTTCCGCGAAAACCCGCCGCTATGCCGGTGCTGTCATTGAAAAAATGCACGTTGCGCAGGGCATATTGATCCGCGGTGAGCTTCTGCTTCCAGGTAAATCCCCCATCGGTGCTTTTGAGAATAGCACCGAAGTCACCGACGATGTAGCCGTGCAGACTGTCGACAAAGGTCACGTCCCAGAGAGGAAAGAGGGTTCTAACGGAAATGCGCTCCCAGGTACCGACGGTTTGCGCTGTGGCGGGTAGCGAAAGCAGCAGGAGAAGAGCAATGGCTGTGGAGACAAGACGTTTCATTTGCACACACGATTCGTTCTGAGCAAGCGTTCGTGTCCAAAATATTCGGACGGTATGTCCAAGTAATCTACGGAGGAGGTCAGGGCGGAGCAAGGCCATAGCACCGGGATCAGCAGACGGCATCAGCAGACGACGACGGGAGAGAGCAGACGCACCGCAGATGCATCTCGGAGCGACCGTCTCGTTTTCGAGCGTTTCGTTGCCTACGCGATGCGTGCCGATCAATCGATAATCGAGTTTTCAGGGATGGATGTGTGCCAGGGAATTCCGAGTATAAGACATCAATTTTTTCTTCTCCACGCACTTTGGTACTTTGAAAGACGTGCGGAATTGCGATTTCCAGCCGCACGACACGAAACAGAGACGCTGAACAGGCGAGACAGTTCACCAGTCAGATACACGCAACGCAGGAGTTATTTCATGAGCAACGCATATTTCAAGGTGCCTGCCCCGATTAACGAACCGATCAAGTCGTATGCCCCCGGGAGTCCCGAGAAAGCCGCGCTGAAGGCGCGCATGGCCGAGATGAAAGCCATGACTATCGACGTCCCTCTCATTATCGGCGGCGAGGAAATCCGTACAGGCGACACCGCGGAGATGCGCATTCCGCACGATCACGCACATGTCCTGGGTGTGTACCACCGCGCCTCGGAAAAAGAAGTGAATATGGCTGTTGAAGCCGCTATAGACGCGCAGCGTATGTGGGCCGCCATGCCCTGGGAACAGCGCGCAGCCATTTTCCTCAAGGCGGCCGACCTGCTGGCCGGTCCGTGGAGAAATACCATCAATGCCGCCACCATGCTGGGTCAGTCCAAAACCGCTTTCCAGGCCGAAATTGATTCCGCTTGCGAATTGATTGATTTCTGGCGTTTCAACGTGTATTACATGACACAGCTCATGCTGGACCAGCCGTATTCGCCGGCGGGCACGTGGAATCGGGTCGAATACCGTCCGCTCGAGGGCTTCGTGTTCGCGGTGACGCCGTTCAACTTCACCTCCATCGCCGGAAATCTGCCCACGGCGCCCGCCATGGTCGGCGGTGTCGCCCTGTGGAAGCCCGCGTCAAGCGCCGTGTACTCGGCGTATTGGCTGATGAAACTGCTCGAAGAAGCCGGATTGCCGAAAGGCGTGGTCAATTTCATTCCCGGCTCCGGCGGCAAGGTGGGTAATCCCGTGATGAAAAGTCCCTGGCTGGCCGGTATCCATTTCACCGGGTCCACCTCCGTGTTTCAGGACATGTGGAAAACCGTGGGTGAGAACATCGCCATGTACAAATCCTATCCCCGCATCGTCGGTGAAACAGGCGGAAAAGATTTCATTTTCGCGCACAACAGCGCCGACGTGGACGCGCTCGTGGTAGCCGCGCTGCGCGGTGCCTTCGAGTATCAGGGACAGAAATGCTCCGCCGCTTCGCGCATGTACATTCCGGCATCCATCTGGCCGGAATTCCGCGAGAAATATGTGGCCGAAGTGGCGAAGGTCCGCATGGGCGACCCGGAGGACTTCACCAATTTCATGTCCGCCGTCATTGACCAGGGCGCCTTCGAAACCATCACGTCGTACATCGACTACGCGAAGCAGGCCGACGACGCCGAAATCATTACCGGCGGTGGTTACGATTCGGCAAAGGGCTGGTTCATCGAACCCACCACCATCGTCACCACCAACCCGCGCTTCAAGTCCATGGAAGAGGAAATCTTCGGACCGGTGCTCACGATCTATGTGTATGAGGACGCGCAGTACGAAGAGACGCTCGATCTCTGCGACAGCACCTCTCCTTACGCTCTCACCGGCGCGGTGTGGGCGCGCGATCGCTATGCGCTGACGCACATGTCGGACAAGTTGAAAAATGCCGCGGGCAATTTCTACCTCAACGACAAGCCCACCGGCGCCGTGGTCGGTCAGCAGCCCTTCGGCGGCGGACGCGCATCGGGCACCAACGACAAGGCCGGCAGCGCCATGAATCTGCTGCGCTGGATGTCCGTGCGCACAATGAAAGAGACCTTCGATCCGCCGAAAGACTGGCGCTATCCTTTCCTCGGAGAGAAGTGATCTCTACCCGAATTGTTTGCGAAAGCCCCGCCGTGTGCGGGGCTTTTGCGTTGAAAAATGTATGACGGCGTAATGCCATGGGGCCGAAACAGGCGCGGGATCGGATCCGGGGCCCGGGCAGAAACGCAGCGCTCCCGCATTCGGCGCGTTGCTTCAACGGACAAGAAATTGCCGCTTCGCCATCGCAGACTCTCCCCGCAGCCGCAATACATACGCTCCGGGGGGAAGCGCGGGAAGCTGGATATGTGCGACCTGTTCGCCTTCGCGGTAATACCCGGCAGTGCCGTCAGCCCGGAGGCGACCCAGCACGTCGAATACGAAATAATCAATGGTGCCTGGCCGCTGTTGCAAAAATCCGATACGCTTGTGAATACCGAAAAGCACGGACGTGGGCGCTTCTCCGCAGTAGCGAGCCGCCGAGCAACGTGTTAACCTCCACCACCCCCATCGTGTAGAGACCTTGCATGCAACGTCTCTACTGGCGTGCACACTGTACGCGACTGTAACCTTTTCTCACCTCATGTGTTTATCTTTCATTGCGTCACTTAACGAGAACGCCATGCACCGTTCGTTACCTCTCCTCATACTCTTCGCTCTCCTGATCTCCCCCACCGCTACCGCCCAGGTGTGGGAGCAGCTCGAAACGCCTTCTGGTGGCAGCATCGACGCGCTAGCGCGTTCGGGCAACAGCATCATTGCGCTGCAAACCTTCGGAGGTGTGTACCGCAGCGAGGATGAGGGCGCATCCTGGAATTTCCTCACCGATGCGCTATCCACCACCGCAGTGTTCGATATGACGTCTTCGCCATCGGGCGTGCTGTACGTCATCGGATTTCAGAAACTCGCCATTTCCAGCGACCGCGGCGCGACCTGGCAAAGCAAGCGCCTGCAATTCGTACCCGCTTCCATGGACTTCGCCACGAATGGTGATCTCCTCATCGGTTCGACGGGACGCATCATGCGATCGTCGGACGAGGGTGAGAACTGGACGGAAATCATTCCCAATCCCGCGGTTACCTACGGGTACAACGTTGCCGTGTCCGCAAACGGCACGTGGTTCGCGGGTGCGTACCGCTCCGGCTTCTACCGTTCCACCGATGAGGGAGCGACCTGGACGCGTCTGGACGGAACGATGACGAACAGCGATGTGTACTCGGTGTCCGCCCTGCCTCAGTCCACCATCATCGTCGGTCTTGGCAATACGGCCTGGTGGTCGCCGGATGACGGGCAGAACTGGGAGCGTGTCGTCGATCTCGATTCGGTGAACACCTTCGGCATTGTGGCGGGAAACGACGGTGCCTGGTATGCGGCGACGACGCGCGGTCTCGCCGTTTCAACAAACAGCGGCCGTTCCTGGAGCAAGCGTACGACGTTCGGCCGCCTGTTCGGGCTGCTGCCGACGGCGTTCGGCATTCTGATCGCGGCGGATGGAACCCTTCAGACAAGCATCGACGCGGGGGCAAATTGGTGGCCTTCTTCCGATGGCATGTATCCGCCCACATGGACATCGCTGGTGGTACCCAATGGCGAATCGTCCCTCCTGGTGGGCGGTACGGAGACGGGCGGACTCTATGTGTCGGAAAATAACGGCGGGACCTGGAAAGTAGCGCAAACCGGGTTACCCTACGGGTTCACCGTGCTGGATATCTCCGCGGCGTCAACCGATCGCATCGCGGTGCTCACGGACAATTCCTATCTCATCACCAGCGACAATGGTCCCGCCAAATGGGACGTGAAAGCTCTGCCGAATACGGGTGCCCAGATACAGGCAATCAGCGCGCGTAACGACGGCGGCATACTGCTCGGTGATGGTATCGGCAGCGTGTACCGCTCGCTCGACTGGGGCGCGACGTGGCAATACTCGGGTCGCATCGAGCTGCCGGCATCCAACGTGAACATCATGGTGTTGCGTCAGGATGTGTTCGCCTCCGGACGTCCGGTGTACGCCGCGACCGACCGGGGTCTGTTCCGCAGCGACAACGACGGGACATCCTGGAGCGAGATCACGCCCGGGGGTGTGCGTCAACCGGTGATGGACATCGCGGTGACACCGGGCGCATCGCAGCCGGTGCGCAGCGTCATCGCCGCCCGAGAGTATGAAGTGTTTCGTTCCACCGACAAAGGTGCGAGCTGGACGAGCATCATCAAGACCGGATCGCAGGAGCCCATTCTGGACATTCTGCTCACGCGAGAGGGGCATGTAGTCTGCCTGACGGGGACCTCGATGTATGCCTGGCGCATGGATACCGAAAGCGTTTCGAGTAAACCCGTCCCGGAAGAAGCACTGGTGATAGCGGGCAAGGATCTCGGAGGTCGCTATTATGCCGCGACGCGTCTCAACGGAGTGTATCGCACGCTTGTCGATATTCTCGACGTCGCCCGTCTCGCTCCCGCCGCCGCGATCACGGCCTTGCAACTGACTCCGAATCCCTTCGGGCCCGCCTCGACCTCGGCAGCGACGTCTCCCGTGCTGCATTACACCGTAGCCGAAAGAACGCGGGTGACAGTGATGGTATTCGATGCCGCCGGGCGTCGCGTGTTCCTGCGCGATGCGGGAGAGCGTTTCCCGGGCGAGCATCTTGAACCGATAGATCTGCAGGGTGCTTCGGCTGGATCGTATACCATTGCGGTGGCAACCGAAGCCGGTATGCGGAGCGTGCAGGCAATTCTTCTTCGGTGAGCATGCAGTCCTTCAACGCAATGGCCGCGTTTCGGCGCGCAGTTCGGAGAAAAAGCGATGAGCGAAAATGACGCGGCAGTACAGCCCGGCCGTGAAGCCGTGCCGCTGGCCAAAGCCGCTGAGGTGTTGCGGCGCGCGCAGCATGCGACCGCGTTCACCGGTGCCGGGATATCCGTCGAGAGTGGCATTCCCTCGTTCAGGGGCGCCGATGGCTTGTGGAGCAGATACAATCCAGACTGTCTCGACATCGGATATTTCCATCGGAATACCGAAGAGGCGTGGAGGGTCATCAGGGAGATTTTCTATGATTTTTTCGGAAACGCGAAGCCGAACGATGCACACTTTGCCCTGGCCGCGATGGAACGCGCGGGGATGCTGCACGCCGTCATCACGCAGAACATCGACAATCTGCATCACGACGCGGGCAGCGGCGTGGTGTATGAGTTTCACGGGAATTCGAGATTATTGCGCTGCCTGCAATGCAATGGCACCGTCCCGGCCGCGGAGTGCGACCTGCGGATACTCCCGCCGCGCTGCGACTGCGGCGGGATACTGAAACCGGACTTTGTGTTTTTTGGCGAAGGGATACCGGAGCCCGCGCAGACATTGTCCTTCCGCGAAGCCGAACGAGCGGATGTGATGCTGCTTGTCGGCACGACCGGCGAAGTCTATCCCGCGGCGTTGATACCGCGGGAGGCGAAGCGGCGCGGCGCCATCATTATCGAAGTCAATCCCGAACACTCCGAATACACATCCACCGTCACCGACATTTTCTTACAGGGAAAAGCCGCGGGTATACTGCGTGAGCTGGCGAAGCTGCTCGGTGTGTGGCAGCGCCCGGAGCCTGCGTAGCGCGGGGTGATGTACATCCGTTTCGCTACTATTTGTCATCGGATCGCCAAATGGCAAAAATACAAACGCCATATGGCGTAAATACGCGGTTGAGTCTTTTTCTGTTGTTATAGAAAGGCGGAAGCCGCCCTTGCGAGCGGCCTCCGGAGCAGGATAGTGTTCTACTGTCAGATCGTGATATTCTCTACCCACCCGTGCGTGTCGTCGAGCTCACCGTACTGTATGCCGGTGATGGTGTCGTAGAATTTCTGCGCCACGGGACCGATTTTCGCGTCATTGATGAGATAGCTGTCGCCGCGGTACACGAGTTCGCCGACGGGCGAGATGACGGCGGCCGTACCCGTACCGAAGGCCTCCTGCAGCGTGCCCTTCTGGTGAGCGTCGATGATTTCGTCGATGCCGATGGGACGTTCGGATACTTTGATACCCCATTCACGTCCGAGTTGCAGTACGGAGTCGCGGGTGATGCCCGGCAGGATCGAGCCCTGATCCAGCGGCGGCGTGATGAGTTCGTCGTCGATAAGGAACATGATATTCATCGCGCCGATTTCATCCACGAACTGACGCGACACCGCTTCGAGGAAGAGCACCTGCGCGAAGCCCTCTTTTTTCGCTTTCATGCCGGCGAACAGGCTGGCTGCGTAGTTTGCGGCTGTTTTGGCCTGACCGAGACCCCCGCGTACGGCGCGGACATTCTCCTCATCCACCTTGATGCGCACCGGATTCAGACCTTCGGCGTAATACGAAGCGACGGGCGAGGTGATAACGAGGAAGCGGTAGCTGTCGGAGGCATGCACGCCGAGGAAATTGCCCATACCGAAGGACAGCGGGCGAATGTAGAGAGAGTGACCACGCTCTTTGGGTATCCACTCGTGATCGATAGTAATGAGTTCACGGATGCCTTCGACGAAGATGTTTTCGTCCAGCGCCGGGATGCAGACGCGGTACGCGGAGTTGTTCATGCGCTTCGCGTTCATATAGGGTCTGAAAAGATTGACGCCACCCTTCGCGGAGCGGAAGGCCTTCATACCCTCGAAAATCGTCTGCCCGTAATGCAGTGTGCAATTGGAGGGTTCGATGGCCATGGGAGCGTAGGGCTCGATGCGTGGAGCGCCCCAGGCGCCGTCGGCATAGTCCATGACAAACATATGATCGGCGAAAAATTTGCCGAAACCGAGCGCATTGAAATTGATCGAGGAAATACGTGACGTTTCTGACTTACGGATGGTGAGATTATCCATGACTTCTCCTGTATGTGCGCATTGCGGCGCGGGTCAATCCCGTCGGCCGTCAGGGTTCTCGATGTGAATAAACACGGCAGCAGCAGGTGCTGCTATTTTGAACGTCCGCCCAGCATTCGGGCAGCCCAGAGAAAAATCACCGCGCCGACGGTGGCGACGAAAAGACTCCAGAGGTTGAAACCCGTAACGGACTCCTCGCCGAGCGCGTTGAAGACCAGCCCACCGATGACGCTGCCCAACACGCCGACGGCCACATTAAACAGACAACCGCGTTCGCTGCCAACTCCGGTGGCGGATTTCGCGATCCAACCCGCGATACCTCCAAGAATAATCCAGCCAAGCAGCCCCACAAAACCTCCGTTTCTCTGGTGGACAGCACTGAAATATAGGAAATGACACCGTGCAGGCCAAGTAAATGCGGATGCGAGGGAGGGGAATTCTGTGAGGCGGAGGATAGGGTAAAGTAAAGGGTAATGACGCCTGTTGCCGGGACTACGTATACCATACCTCATTACTCTTCACCGCTGATGGGTACAGGGTAATGAGCCAATGAGCGGACCTCCAAAGCGCAAACCGCCTCACCCCCGCTTCGCGAAGGGATTCCCCGCCACGCTCTGCACGCTCACCTCGATTTCGATATAGCGGTTGTCGCCCGTGCCTTGCGCCATGCGTCCGTACGGACCGCGCTTGACCAGCATGCGGAAATAGATGTCGCCGCCGGGACGCAGGAGTTTGCCGAAGTACACGCGTCCTTTCGGATACGTGCCGTTCGGCAGCGTGATGTATGTGGCGGTGTAGGCGGCTGTGTCCGGAGGAGAGGAGGCGAGCTGCTCGTTGAGACTGTTGGCTTCGATCACATAGCCGCTGTTCGTCCAATCCGCGAAGCGTGTACGCGGACCGGGATTCAGAGCAAGCTCCGGACTGCGGATGATCAGGGCGGAGCTGCTACCGAGCGTGTGTACGTACAAGCTTGCACGCTCGCGGAAGGCGGGGTCATCCATTTCCATCAGCTCAATTTCGCCGTTCGGGTTCCAGAGATCCGCGGCGGGATACATCAGGAGGCCCGTCGAGGTGTTCGCATAGATGCGTATCGGCTTGCTGTATGTGACCTGATTGCGCCGCCGGGCCGGGGACCAGGTGATGGAGGCGTGTTCACCGCTCAGGGTGTTTCGGACTGTTTTGCAATGAAGGTCGATCCGATACATCACGCCGTTTTCCAGTTCCCCCACGCGGTAGCTGCTGTCGAGGCCTATATCCAGATATCGTGCTTTTCCATTGCGCGTATCCGTGGCGATGATGTAATAGCCCGCAAAATCGGATTTGTCCTCATCCGCTGACGGAGTCCAGGCCAGGATGATGGCCGTGCTGTCCGAGCATGCACGGAGCTGCGAGGGTGCGGCAAGCACCGGTCCTTCGATGTCAAGACCCTTCGGTTCGGGTGCCGCCGGATCGGAACAAGCGGAGGCGATGAGGAGCAGGAAGAGCGGGATTGAAAGTCTGAGCTGTGGTTTCATCGCAAGATCTCTGATGATTGACGGAATATGTACAAAAATCTGATGGGCTGGTTATCTTCGTGTACGGTCAAAGTGTTTGCCGGACCGTAGGCGATTTCCAACGGGTACTTACCTCCGATCATCTGACGAGAAGCATTTTGCCACTCAGCACGTCGGCGCCGGCACATAGACGATACATATACACCCCTGCCTTCAATTGCCCGACATGCAGCACCACCGAGTGTACCCCGCGATCGAGCATACCCTGTTTGACCACCGCCACCTCGCGGCCGAGCATGTCATGTACGGTGAGCTTTACCTCGCGGGAGTCGGGGAGTTTGAAGGTAAAGGACGTCACGGTGGAGAAGGGATTGGGATAGTTCTGTCCCATTTCTATGGTGGAGGGGATTATGTGCTCGAGAATGGAAGCTCTCGACTGTACCTTTGGTATCAGATTCTCAGACCGGGCAATGCCGAGACCGCTGTACATGATCGGATACAGTTCGAATAGTGGCCGCCAGGTCGAATCGCTGCCTACGATATTCCTGAGCGTATCGAGGTAGCGGAGTCCGCTGCGATAGCCGCCGGGAATGGCAAGCGGAGCATAGAGCGCCGCGCGGAGTAATGCGCCGCTTCGTAAATCCCGTGAGCCCGCGAAGCTCCATGCCTGGGTGATCTCATACGCTTCACGATACCGACCGACTTCCGCCAGGACTTCGGCGGCAAAGAGTTTGCTGCGGACGTCCGGTACACGCAGCAAGTGAAGAACGAGGGTGTCGCGCATATCCTCGAATCCGGATAGTTTGAGAATGTACAGACGCAGCAGGTCGAGGTCCTGTCGGTCGACTACTCTGGAGGTCGAGGCAAGTGCGCTGCCAAGCAACTGACGCAACTGCACATAGTTGCTGTCGCGAAATGCCCGTTCGATCGCACCGCGCGCAACGATTCCACCCGATGATGCAGATTTTTATAACGAGTTCTCGCGGGCGACGAATGGAACGTACGGACAGATCGCAAGTGTATCGTCGGCATTGACAAATCCGAGAAGGATGGGAGGTGACGGTTCCCAATAACTGCTCACCGCGAGTATCCCCGGGTCATTCCCCACCGCGTGGAAGCCTGTCGTGGTGTTTTGAAGAATAAAGCAATTCATGGTGCCATCGGCGGCGGCAACATCGCCGAAGTTGATGAAGCCGAAATCGGAATGCAGAACCATGTTCATCGCGTCCACGCGATTGTAACCGGGCGAGAGCGAATCACCCATCACGGTACCGCCCAGAGCTTTAATTCCCGTGTCGAAACCCGACAGACTGTTTTGCTTCATTTGCGTAATGCCCTGATCAAGCTGTGTTATTCCGATATCTAAGGTAGATGAAATAGCCGATTTCACACCCATATCGTTCCGCAAGCGCGTACGGTAACCTGCTGACCACGAGTATCCATCTCCGCAATCCTGAGCGGTGTTCATGTAGGAATACAGCTCCCCTCCCAGATTCGTCAGCACAATCCCGGGATTGTAGAAAATGTTCATGGATACCAGTCCGTATGCATCGGATCCGACCGCCACACCGCGTTCCGCATTCGATACGGTACAGTTTTCGACGTGCACGTACCCATTGGCAAGGGCATGGATGCCTGCCCACCGTTGCTCGATGTCGCAGGAGCCAAACATGGTATTCGTTGCGATGAACTCTCCGCGACAGAATATTCCTTGATCGGACTGGAATTTCAGATTGTCATTCGTCTCTGTATAGAGTCTTGCCTCTGGTTCGATAAACAAGTTCCCCGACAGACATTCGCCATCGAAATCCAGCGTCTCGTCCGCAAACGGTTCAAGACGGTACAACGCCGCCGAGCCGGGGGCGAAAAATTCGGTGAAGCCGTTCGCCGTGCTGCTGCTGTCGGGTGCATCGTTGGGCCGAACGATCCAGATATCACCTGTCTGAACGTTGGTCACTTTCCATTCATCGTAGGTCCCTTCGTGTCGTGCGAGCTTTACCGTGATATGCCGCTGTCCCTCGCGATGAGCCCGGCCGTTGATGACGAGGAGGTGCTTCGTCCCCGCATCACTGAACTCCGCCGTTTCCACAAACGTTTCGGACGACCCGTCGATGGGATCGACCGCATCCTGTCTCTGACTGATGACCTTCGAGACCAGTTGCGCCTCGCCTTCGCCGCAGTACCAGGATTTGCTCCGCTCCCACGTCATCTCCCGGAGAAGATTACCGACGGGACGCAGAAAGTCGGAGATGAATGCTTTGGTCGAATCCCATTTGTTCTCACCGTTTGTGTCGCACACGCGCGGCAGGTTGTTGGCGCCCAGAAAGCCCATTGAACCCGAGTTGGTATGTATCTGACGAGTTGAGTCCAAGACCCAGTCGCGACGCAGACGCGGCCAGCAGGCGTTTGCGGCATCAATAATCCTTGCTCCATGTGTATTGTACTGATAGAACATGATGCCATCCGCTCCGTGGGCGAGCGCGATATTGCACATCAGTCTGAGCTCGGCCGCGTTGGGTTCGCGCAGGGGATCCTTGTCCCAAGCAACTCCGAGAGAGTCCGCATCCCGCACGAACATATTGCTGTGGTTTTGCACAAACGGAATCCACGGCGCATGGATGCCTCTCAGCGCCCGGTTCACGGCATAGCTCCGGTAGCGGGTGACATTGTCACGCATGCGACCGGCCTTGGCGAAACTGTAGTGCTGATACAGAGAATCGTAGTACGCGCTTGGGTCCGGATCTTCACACATGCGGGGATACGCGTAGTCCACGGAATACGTGTAAAATCCGGAAACCATGTTCCGGTGAAATTCCAGCAATGGACCCATATCGTCGGTACTAACCTCCGCTCCGTGTGCCGAGTAGGGGAGGCAATGCGGGAGGCTATCGGCCAGGGCGGCACCCACCACGCGCGCGCTTGGCCATGAGCCGATGCTCGGGCGCTGTTCCTGGACCGTCATGAGTGGTATCCTGCTCGTTGTGAAGCTGCCCACGCCGTTGCGGTCGCTGGCGATGGCGGAGAGGCGGGTCATGAAATCCGTATGCATGCCGGAATGTATACCCGCATGACTATCGCCCGAGGCGAAAAGTCCGAAGGCGGCGGGGCTCGACAGGCACACCGCGTCGACAAGAAAATGGGCGTTCGAATTCGCAAAGACTTCAATCTCAAGAGGACCCATCAGGTCCTTGTCGATGAGGTCCTTCCAGTGCTTGAGTCGATCCGCCACCAGCACATCCGTCCGCTCCCAGTTCGTTGTCGAGTCGGGATCGTTTACCGTGAGGGCGCTGTGCATCCAGGCGTCCTCGGAGGTCCCCGGTGTGCGCACGTCGAACGAGTCGATGCGCATCTCGATCTGAGCGAGGTGATATTCGAACGGTGCGGCGCGGAGCGTGGGACCGTCGTAGAATGCGCTGCCCGGCACGACAAAATCGCGAGAAACGCGTTTGGTTATGGAATCCGGATGTGTCGAGAAAATGCGGACAGTCAGAACCGTCGTCGATGTATTGGGAGGATCGTGGACGAACTCATCCTCATCATCCGCAAGTATCACGGAAAGGTGATACAGCCCCGCGATCAGATTTTTAGGCTGGCTGTGATGGGATTCGTTATCGCCCCAGTAGTTCTTCCGGGCGGTCAGCTCCCGCTTCCTCTCGAAGCGCAGGCCCCGCACCGTGTCGCTCGGCTGTCGGAAGCGGACGCAGTTGCTCTGCCGTTTTTGTTCGAGGATGGAGCGGTCGGTTCGAAGATCGTGGAATGGGAAATTACGGAAGGCATTAAGAGCAGCAGTATCAACCGTACAATGCTCGAAATCCCACGTGGATTCCGGATTGAGGATAACACGGTTGAGTTCGCTGGCCGTGTGTATCCCCCAGTCGAAGATGCACACATCGATGTCGGTTTCAAAGGCCGTACTGTAGTTTGCGACCAGATCGTCGGTTATATCACGGAGCACGTTGCGCTGTCCGTTTTCGTCGCTACGGACGATGGAATTATAATGAAGCTCGATGCCCGCGAGATTGAGGCCAAGATCCTGTAGTTCGTCGAATCTGCCTTGCGGCAGGTCGGAGGGTAAGTTGGTAGCTTCATTGTAGGTTGCCACCGAACCGGGATTCGGTTGCCGGATGGTATCGGTGGCATTGCCGCCCACCCAGAACGCACCGATGTAGAATTTGTCGAGCGTCTGGCAGTGGAGCGTACTCGTCGCCAGCAGGGCGAGAAAAAGAACGCTAGAAATACGCATCACCTTTCTCCTGTTGATTGTGAATGACGGGTCAGAGGACAAGAAGCGATGTATGTGAAGTGTGTGTCGCGGAACGGAATACTATGCTGTACATGCCAGGCAGGAGACCATCGAGGGAGAGCGGCCAGGAGTTTGATCGCGCCTCGACGTTTACGGACATGCGCCGCAGTTCGCGGCCGAGCGTATCGAAAACAAGGACCTCTCCCGAGACAGCCGTATCGCTGTGCAGGAGCAGTTGCACGCCCTGCCCGGCATGCACAGGATTCGGGTATGCGCTCAACCGCATGCTCCCCGGGAGCCGGGGTATGTCAGCAACGGTGACAAGTTTGCTGTTCCCGCCGTAGATGCGGAAACGGATCAATCTACTGCCTGGGGTATCCCATGGTTGCCCCACAACGATGACATCGTCAAAGCCGTCACCATTGACGTCACCGACCGGCCAGGCGCCACGTTGCAGCCAGTCGATGTCTATATCCACTCCGAACGATCCATACGCAGTTTTGTTAACCGCACCGCTCCGGTTGGCATAGAGAAAATACACAGACGTGTTTTGGAACAGCTCCGGCACCCAACTGACGAGCACATCGCGCGTGCCGTCGCCGTTGACGTCGCCAACCGGACAGACAAACTGAGCGGTTATCAATGCACTCGGTAACGGATTGCGCAGCGAATCGTCGGCCTGTATGCTCGAGATGTCCGGCCGTCCCAGGCAGAATGCCGCATTGCCGTAGTGTGGCGAATGGGCGCCGATAAGCTCGTCGCAACCGTCGTTGTTCAAATCGGCCATCGCCGGATACTCCACCTTGTTCAGCCAAAAGTCGCCATAGCCGATGGGAACGGTGATGTCCGGAGAGGTGACCGTACCGTCGTGATTCCCGAACCAGATATCCCAGACTGTGTGCTTGTTTTTTGGCCAATCATCGTAATACGTGCCCAGAATCATCACGTCCGTGCAGCCGTCGCCGTTGAGATCGCCGAGCATTCTGCGCTGCTCATAATAATGCCAATTGCCGTCTCCCCGCGCCGGGGGATGAATGGCCGCACTGGGCGTCAGAGAGAGCGAATCGCCACCGAAGAACAGCATGTAGTACTTATAGCCACCGCTGGCTAATGTTGTGTCCAGATGGGTTGCGTATACGAGTAGATCGGTGCGGCCGTCCGCGTTATAATCACAACCCATTATCCCTTGATACCAGGAATCGACCGCCCACAAGCCCCAACCCGCATTTCGATGCGGCCCTCGTATTTCCGCGTCGGGTGTTATCCGGAAGGGTGGATCGCTTTTCGTGTTGTAATAGACCCGAATCAGTCCTCTCCGCTCCGGATCGGGATTACCCGTCACATTGCTGGTTCGAACCGTCGTCGCCAGATCCACGTATCCATCGCCGTTGAAGTCACCGGCGGCCACGCCACCGGAACCGCCGAGCACGAAATACCTCGGCTCGACCGGCAAGGGCACGCCGCCATAGAATATGAATGTGGTGTCGAGCGACGAGGTCACGGCATAGTCGTCGAAACCGTCGCCATTCAAATCCCCGAGCTCCGCGGTAAACCACCCCAGCCCCGTGTGGATCTTCGGTATCACGGTTGCTATCGTGTCGAACTCGTTGTACAGAACACCCATTTCGCCCGGGGATTTGCCGAGCAGGGCGGGCGCACGCGCGTCCTGGGCGCAAACCGGCGTCAGCAAGACAAACTGAAGCAGCAGCGCCACAGGCAACAGCGTGATCGCCGCACGATTCGAGCGCGGCGCCCTTGGCCGCCCCCGTGTGCGGGCCGTGAATAGAAAAACACCTTTCATCATCCAAACCTCCTTGTGTTGTTGAGAACCGTCGTTTCGGCCGTGTATCGGTCGCGCATCGTTATCCATTCACAATGGGTGACACTTGAAACCGTAAAAAATTCCCCCGCGCAAAAAAAAATATCTCCGCTTCCGGGATCGGGTGACAGGACACTAAATGGATAGGGGGCAAAGAATCGCTGGTACAAGAATAACACATGAGACACCGAAAAGTTACAGGGAGGTTAAACGTGAAACGTTAAAGGTTAAACGCATGCTGCTTCGGGAAGCTGCGGATCGGCGTTCGGCAATGCTCCGGAGACTCATAACGGTCCCGCGCCGCTCTGAGTGACATTCAAGCAACCGACCGTGTAACTCCTGTACGCCGTTCGTCCCGGCATGTACAAGCAACGCGGTCGGCGATCCGCTTCTCTTCCGTTGCCTGCTCCTCAGGAATCGGCGGCTTTCGCACATCGCTCGCGCTGCCGTGTACCATTACTCGTTGAGCATGATACGTATGTACGGAGAACAGCGCAATAACAGAACAAGCTCTCAAAAATGAGAGCTTGTCCATGTTGTACCAGAAGGAGCCGGTACGGGGTATTGCGTGTCTGCGAGCCGGGGACGGGCCTATCCTTTCAGGACAGCGTCGAGGACTTCCTTTTCGCTGATTTCTTTCGTGCAGAAGAACCAGTCGTGGCAGGTAATGCCGTTCTTGCTCTCCATGCGCTCCTGGGCAACACCGCAGGAACCGGCGGGGGGCACGATCACAGCGTCGCCCGGACGCCAGTCGGCGGGGGTCGCCACACCGAACGCATCGGCGGTTTGCAGCGCGACGACGACGCGGTACAGCTCGTCGAAATTGCGGCCGAGACTCAGCGGATAGTAAATAATGGTGCGGATCACGCCCGCGGGATCGATGAAGAACACCGCGCGCACGGCCTTGGTCGAAGATTCGCCGGGCATCATCATGCCATATTTTTTCGCTACTTCCATGGTGATGTCCTCGATGAGGGGGAATTTCACCTCGACATTCTTCATGCCCTTGAACTCGATTTTTTCCTTGATCGTCCGCAGCCAGGCGATATGACTGTAGAGACCGTCCACCGACAGGCCGACGAGCTTGGTATTGACCTTGGCGAATTTTTCTTCCATTGAGGCGAAGGTCATGAATTCCGATGTGCAGACCGGAGTGAAGTCCGCCGGATGACTGAAGAGAATCACCCACTGACCTGCATAATCCTGCGGAAAGTTGATGGGACCCTGTGTCGTTACCGCTGTGAATTCGGGCGCCTTGTCGCCGATGCGGGGCATGGGCTGGATTTGGACGTCGCTTGTGCTTTCCATGATAAGGTACTCCTGTTTATGTGTTTAAATATTGTCGTCTTTTTTCTGATCAATGTCAAGCGTCTTGCGTCTGACGCACCACGGTGCGGATATCGAAAGCGGGCGGCTCTTCGATGTGTTTCTTCACGGCGCACAGCGAGGCGGATTTTACGAGCGCGTCGTAATACTTTTCCGGAAAATCAGGAGGTACGACGATGTCGAGCTGCACTTTGCTGATCATGCGTTTGACGGGATCGAATTCCATGCGCTGCGTCAGTTCGATGCCTTCCGTGGGCAAATCCCGTTGCTGGCAGAAGCCCAGTACATAAATGCCGGCGCAGGTGCCGAGCGATGCGAGAAAGAGATCGAAGGGCGCCGGCGCGGTACCGTCGCCGCCGCCGTACGCGGGTTGATCGGTGCTGATGCGGAAGCCGTTGTGCAGTGCGTCCACTTTTTTATTGCCGGGGAAGACGATTTTCATTTCCATTGCGAAGTGCTCCTGTGAGATTTCTGTTTTCGTTCCAACCACACATAGGATGCACGGATACCGCGCATCGGTTCAGGCAGTGGGATATGGCCTGCGCTCTCGCTATGTTTGTATGACAGCCACTTGCCCACCGCGCGGACACGGACACTGCATGCTTCCCGCGATAAAACTCAAGACCAAGCTTCAGCTTTCCTTTTTGTTCATCGGCTTCATTTCCATTCTCATCACCGGATGGCAGGCCTATGAAAGCGCGAAGTCCTCGCTCGAAAGCGTGACGTTTCAGCGCCTCACCGCGCTGCGCGAATCACGGCGCAGGCAGATCGAGTATTACTTCGCACGGGTGCAAACAGACATCATCAGTTACTCCGGCGACAGAACCATTGCCGACGCGGCGCGGGATTTGACTGCGCTGTTCCCGCCGGCGCTGCGTGAAGCGGGAAGCGCCGCGGAGTTGCTCGATGCCGTGCGGCAACCCGGCACCTCGGGGGGCGGGCTTCAGACGCGCAGATACATCGAGACATTGCGCAGCTACGATGATCAGATCGAGCAATGGCGAAAAATCCAGGGATACTATGATGTGTTCATCATCGACGCGGTGAGCGGAGCGATAGTGTACAGCGCGCGGCGCGAAGGCGACTTCGCAAGCAGTCTGACGAATGGTCCCTATGCTGCCACGAATCTCGCGGAGGTGTTTCGTCTTGTTTCCCCCGAGCTGAGCGCCTCTGCGGCGCGTTTTGTGGATTTCGAACCCTATGCGCCTTCGGGGAATGCGCCCGCCTCCTTCGTCGCTTATCCGGTGCATGGAGCTGTCGGTGTGAAGGCGGTGCTCGCATTGCAACTGTCCATTGACGATATCAATTCGCTGATGACGGAGAGCAATGTCCGCAGAGATGGCATGGGGGCCAGCGGCGAGACGTACATCGTCGGTACGGACTACAGAATGCGCAACGATTCGCGGTTCTTTATCGAGCATCCGGCGGAGTATTACGCAATGTTGCGGCGCATCGGAACCGATGCGAACATCATCGGCATCATACGAAAGAACAACACCTCGGTGCTGCTGCAAGATGTGCGCACGGACGCCACCAAGGCCGCCCTGCGCGGCATCACCGACACGCGCATCGTGACGGATTACCGGGGTGTGCGCGTGCTCAGCTCCTTTACGCCGCTCAGCTTGCCCGATCTGCATTGGGTGATGCTGTCGGAAATAGATGAGACGGAGGCCTTCCGCAGCGTCTATGAGCTTCGCGAGCGCCTGATACTTGTGGGCCTGGTAATACTTCTCTTCGCCGTCAGTCTCGGAATGGTCATAGCGCAGACGGTAACGAAACCGATACTCTCCCTGGCCGAAACCGCCGCGCGTTTCGGACGCGGCGACCTCGCGCAACGCGCCGTGCCCGGATCCAACGATGAGATCGGCACGCTGGCGCGCACGTTCAATACCATGGCCGAAGAAGTGCAGACGCGCACGGATCAGCTTGAGAGCGAAATTGCAGTACGCACCCGGGCGGAGCAGGAACTGACGCGCTCGCAGGAAGAATTGCGCAATCTCTCCATGCATCTCCAGAGTGTGCGCGAGGCGGAGCGCAAGGGCTTTGCGCGGGAAATACACGACGAACTCGGTCAGCGTCTCACCACGATGAAGTTGCAGGTATCGCTGCTGCTCGAGGATGTGAGAGCGGGCGAGCGAATCGCCGCCGAAAAGCTCGACACGACCATCGGTGATATAGACGCGACCATACAGGCGGTGAAGAGGCTCATATCCGAGCTGCGTCCCGGTTTGCTGGACGACCTCGGTCTCACGGCGGCAATCGAGTGGCAGGCGGAGGAATTCGAACGCCGCAGCGGCATCCATTGCGAGCTATCTATCAGTCCGCATGACATCGCGCTCGACCAGGATCGCTCGACGGCGGTGTTTCGCATTTTTCAGGAAACACTCACCAATGTCGCGCGGCACTCCGGCGCCTCGGGTGTGACCGTATTCCTGACCGACAACGGCGATGAAATCGAGCTGGTGATTTCGGATGACGGACGCGGCATTACGCAGGATGAAATAGACGATTCCCGTTCCTTCGGTCTCATCGGCATACGCGAGCGCGCGTTGGTATTGCGCGGCACGGCGGTGTTTCTGGGTAAAGCGGGAGAGGGAACCGTCGTTTCGGTACACATTCCAAAGGATTGACAGGAGCCATCGATGATTTCCATACTCATCGCAGACGATCACGTGCTGTTTCGCGAGGGACTCAAGCAAATACTGTCGCGGCACAAAGAGATCCGCGTGCTCGAAGAAGCCGGCAGCGGCAGCGAGGCGCTGCTCAAGGTGATGCAGGGGAAATTCGATCTCGTGTTGCTGGACATTTCCATGCCCGGCCGGGGCGGTCTCGATGTGCTGGCGGAAATCAGACGCGAACAGCCGAATCTGCCGGTGCTCATGCTCTCTATGCATCCCGAAGAGCAATACGCCGTGCGCGTGCTCAAAGCGGGCGCGGCGGGGTATTTGACCAAAGAGAGCGCCGCATCGGAGCTCATTCACGCGATCAAAAAAGTCGCCTCCGGCGGCAAGTATATCAGTCCCGGCGTTGCCGAGCGCCTGGCCGACGCCATTGAGCACGACTTCAGCGGTCCCCCGCATCAGGCGCTTTCCAACCGCGAGTTCCAGGTAATGAAAATGCTGGCCTCCGGCAAGACACTCAAGGAAATCGCTGAAGACCTCATCCTCAGTGAAAAGACCATCACCACCTACCGCGCCCGCATTCTCGAAAAGATGAAGCTGCGCAACAACGTGGATCTCTCGCATTACGCCATGAAGCACGGGTTGGTGGAGTGAGCAGAGAGCCGGGAGTGGAGTGCAGTCTCTGTAAGCGGCGCACTGCGCAAACACGAGTCAAGCTCAGCAACGGCAGAGCATCGCTTCTGTCGCGGACACAGAATGCGCCGGAAGCGGCGTACGGTGTTTTTCGGACGTATGCCGCCATGGGGTACGGGACTGATCTCCCTCCGCGAGCTACTTCTTCATCAGCACCACCTTTCTTGTCACGCTGCCGGCGGCGGAGCGGAGTTCGATAAAATGTACGCCGGGACTGTAGTCGGACGCGTAGTCGCCAGCCTGCAGTACGATGACGTTGCCGCTGTTTACAAGCTGATAGTTGCGTGTGAGTATGACTTTGCCGTCGAGCGCGTACATTTTGAGTTGATACTCGCCGGGCGCTTCGTCTTTGAGCAGCAGAGTGATGTCGCCCGAGCTTGGGGAGGGATAGACCTCCAGGGAGAATGGAGCGGGTCTGGGATCGAGCGCCTCTGACTCCGCGTCGATATTGGTATTGATATATGCCGCGCCTCTAATGACACCAACCATACCCTCCTCCTTCCACCAAGGATATGCCGGCCCGATGGCTGGCTCGGGTTCGGAAACGGCATGCTCTTCAGCACCGTCACCGGTGATATCACCCAGACGTACGTAAAATCGAGCGGAAGAGGCAACACCCACGACACATACAGCTAATGGTTGGTCGGTTAATCCCGACCTGTTTCCACCGTACACGATCATAGCGGAGTACCCCCCTTCCGTCGAAAGATTGAGCACATAGTCATCAAGGCCGTCTCCATTGTAATCACCGATCTTGAAATGTTTCCGACCGAAGCCAGTCCACCGACTTTTATCGTGATTCGTGATTATGCGATCCACCTTTCCGGACAGTCCTTCAGGGGTGCCGTACATAATCAGTAGCGAGTCGGTACACGGTACCCATAGCATATCCGCCATACCGTCGTTGTTCACGTCCAGCAACGTGGTAAAGAAAGTGCCCAACCGATTTATATACGTGTCTCTTGAGTACCCCATGACGTCGTTCTCGAAAATCTGGTTCGCCCGTGAAGGATCAGGGTACTTGCCGGGTTGCCCGAAAGCGACACGAATTTTCGGTGGAAGCGATTGATTTAATCCAAGTTTCTCCTTCACTGCCAATTGAATATCAGCGCAACCATCACCGTTGATATCACCTACACCGATACTGTTGTAAGAACTCCACCAATGATCTGAAAGGTAGATGTATGAAATCGTGTCGGTATCATCGCCACGTGGATAATGCCAGACGAATATCGCACCAGTTGCTTGCGCCCGCAATGTATCGTACCACAATGATGATGCCATTATCAGTTCATCCCTGCCGTCGCAGTCAAGGTCGGCGGCAAATAAATCGCTGCCAAGAAGAGATCTCTCAGGCTGTCCACCCATACTCGACAGTGGTCCTGGGATGATAAAACGCGGTTGCGTCTCGATAGCATACAACGAGTCCTCAACACCCATATACACAAGAAAAGTATCGAACCGTGTCACATCGCGTTGAACGTCGCGAAAAAATCCGCTTCTTACCGCGAGATCAATGAGACCATCGCCATTGAAATCACCTTTGACCATTTCGGCACTGCCACGCAGTGATAGATCCGCAGTTGTGTCGAACAATACCGGGCCTCCGTAATAGCAGAAAACAGTATTCGGGCCATTTGCGCTGGCAAGCAAGTCCAGATGTCCATCCTTGTTGATATCCATACTCACAAGGGCCATTCCTAACCTATACTTCGGCATTTCCATCGTCGGATAACCAAACATATAGGCATACTTGAGGCATCCGACGCGTTGCGCCTTGAGCACGCCCGGAAAGGAAGCAAGAAGCAAGGTGATTAGGAGTACTTTGCTGTATTTTGATCTTCGTGTCATTTCGGCGTCCTTGGCTGTTAATTTCGGAACCTTCCGGCTCGGGAAGGATTGTGAGTCCTCCCCGGCCGGAACGCGTTATCATGAGAGTTCTGAGTACCACCGTGTTGACTGTAGAGCGCGTCAACTCAAGGGAGTAACACGTACTCCGCTACCGTTACTTCAATGTTAAAATTCGCGCGAAGCCTGTGTACTCGCCCGCCCGTAACGCACAGGAGTACACCCCGGACTGGAGTCCGGATAAGTCTACAGGAAGAACGAATAGCCCCTTGTCGCGGTAGCCATCGTATAGGGTGCGCAATTCACGGCCGTCAACGGTCAATAGAACGATTTTCAGATGCATCGCTTCGGGAAGCATCATGCTGACGGCTGTCGTCGGATTCGCGGGATTGGGATGTGTCGTCATCTGAATCAGCGTTCCCGGCAGAGCAACATCCGCGGTGTGGTCCCGCCGTTTTGGCATGATGCCCGATTTCCTGCAGCGGTGGTATGCCCGTCGCTCCGTGCGCGCAAGTCGCAGAGACGATGAGTCCAGCCCCGCCGCGTTCATGGCGATAATGGTCTCGTCGATGGCGGCGGAGTCGAGCTTGATGAAGCTATTGCACAAGCGGGCATGCAGACTGTTGCGGTATGCCGCAGTGTTGCCATAGGAACGCGCGAGCATATCGTAATGCATATCCGCGGAGTCCGGGTATCCGGCGAAGGTAAAGTACACCGCCTGCAACGCCACGAGATCGCCTGCGAACGGTGCGGAAATGTTCGTCTGTTGTCTGCGTACGTATTGGAGCAAACGGTTGCGGCTGGCCTGCGTACTGTCCGGGAATTCGCGCAGATGGAACAGTTCCATCTTCATCAATTCCCGCAGCAGTGTTGCGCGAGCGGCGCTTGTGGTGGTGTTCATTATCGCGGAATCAAGCAACGAGTACACTTCCGTCATGCGCCCCGCGCGCGCGTAGTCGGCGAGCGTCGCGCGTGTGGGAGCACCAGTGAGCATGGGCGCGCTACGCTTCTGCAGGATGTTGCATTCCCACTCCGTCGCCTGCGCGACGGCGGAGGTTGCGAGATACGGATTCCAGTCGATGGACCCCTGATTCACCTCCGGGAACATGCCAGGATCGGGATTGCCCGTCAGCCAATAGTTGTTCACCGCCTGGGCGATGGAGCTGCCGTGAGTGCGTACGCGCGGAACGGCGGAGGACGTGTGTCCGATGTCGTTGCCGCAGCCATGCTGCGGCGATATTTGAAGCAGTCGCGATCCTTGCGTGAGATCGATCTGTATATCGCCATTTTGCGAAATAAGATTGAGGCCATCACCATACTTGCCGAGACTGATGTCGCTGTTGTCCGCGAACACCCCTTCGAAGGCATTTCCGTACAATACGGACTGCTGCATTTCCACAACGGTTCCGTCAAGATGCGCTCCGAGTCCGCGCAAATTACCGCTTGCCTCCAGTCCGATGATGTCGATCTCGCTGCTGACCGTGGTGACGCCCGTCCACCAGTCGTCGCCCGTCGTGCTGCAGCGAATATCGACATACGATGTTCCTGCGCCGGGCTGCAGAAAAATTCCGTCGCCCTTTTTGTCGGCTTTGTTCTGTCGCAAAATATTGCAGTTGGAAATGCGGTTTTGCGAATGCGCCGCCTCGTAAAAGTGCACCCCGGACCCCTGATACACCGGGTCGCAGTACACTTTTTCTATATCCACGTAGCTCAAATCGCACAGCGCATTATCGCCGACGACGAGTATGCCTTCCCATTCGTCGGTGGCGTTCAGACCCGTGACAAGCACGAACTGCATGCGTAGCAGCGACTGCGTGTTAAACTCCATACGATCACGGAATTTGAGAACGCAACGGTCGACTTCATCTTCTCCAACAACAATGAACGATGCATTATCCGTTACATTGATGTGTGGCAGCGCGTTCAAAGTGATTGCGCCCCGTGCATCAAACACCCCGCTGCCTGCTACGAGTATGTCGTCGAGCAACTGATCAAATGAAAATGCGCAGCCCGAGCCGCGGAGCCTGAGCGCACCCTGAACGAGAATGGAGTGACTGACACCGGTTTGCAGATAGTTGAATCCGAAGGTGCCGCAGCCTTCCAGCGTAACGTCCGATCCGGAGGCAATGACCAGGTCGCCGGCAACATGGATATTGGGGGTGATTATCGTCCCGCTGCCGCGCAGTCCATCCGAACTTTCCATCAGCAGCTCACCCGTTCCCTCAAAGACAATCGTCCCGCCGTCGAGTACGAGAGCCCCTTCGTCGCGCAGGTACAGTTTCGCTCCGTTCTCGACGTACACATGCGCTCCCGCACCAATGGTCAGTGTCGAGTACACGTGAAAGCCCGCGCCAGCCCGGATGTGCATGACGTTATCAACCGTCAAATCCTCGGTGAGGAGGTTCGACGCCGCGCGAAGGAGACAAAATTCCCCGGCCGGCAAGCGCGAGGTCTTGACCCCATTGGGTGGAATCACCTCGATCTCGTGACTTTCGACATCCATGAAGAATAGCGATGTGTCACTCTCGAAGGTCAGCTCGATGATTCGGTCACCCTTCGAGTTCTCCATCGTACGTTTATTGACGACAAATACGAACTCTTCATTTGATGCATCATGGAAATTCGCGAGCTGTACATACACCGTTGTATCTGGAACTCCAGCTTCAGGTCTTGCGCTTACCGCTGCACATTTCGCATTTCGATTGTGCTGGAGGATGATTTGCTCATCGAGATCGAAATATCCTCCCTCCCAAGTGTCCTCCCAGGTAAGATTCAGGAAATGATCACCCAAGACGCCTCTGAGCCGTGGGACGATGCTTATTCTAAGTGAGTCCCTCGTCCTGTCTCGCCAGGTCCAGGGTGCATACTGATCGCCTATAAGGCCTGTGTAATCCTCATCACCAAGCACGATATGCGCGACGATGGCCTTGGCTCCGTATGATAAGGCAATACCAGTATTTGCCTTGATCTCCTCGTGTCGTGGAAATCGGGTTTGTACAGCAGCACTGGCAGGCTGCCCGTGTGTTTGAATCACCGGCCAAAATTCTTTGCCCGCTAGCCCATCGCGCACCGTTGTGGCGAGAGGCCTGTAATTCGCGGCGGCTGCTTGAATCCCAGCCTGTGCATGCCACGTTTGCGGACCATCGTCAAAAACAGGATGTAATATATCCGGATCCCAGTGGAAAGCCCATCCGGTGACCGACATTTCCTTTATCCCGGCGAGTTTGTGGTAACCCCAGCGGTATCTCCGGTCGGTAGTGAGGTCGATGTAGAATGAGAACCCGGTGGCGGCGGAAGCGAGTTCATCGGCAATGAGACCATTGACGAACCCAAGATTGTAAAACTCCGGATACGATGTTTCGTCATTGGTGAACAGTTTGCCGATGTTATTCCTCCTGTCACCCAGGCCATTATACCAGGCGATTGACGATCTGATCTGGGTTTCCATTGCGGCATCGAACAATACCTCCTTGGAACATTTGTTGGACACCTGCACCCAATCGATCGCCGCGCCGACGTCTCCTTCCCAGATGACTTCGATATCTTTGTCGTTGTTGTAGCTGGAGTTTGTCATGCTGATCGGCATTGTCACTATTTGCCAATCGGTCGTCGGCAGGAATGCGCCGGGGGAAGTACCCGGATACTCAAACGTCACACTCCCCGCATTGAACCAGAATCCATCGATTTCGTATCGAAAGCGCACGGTGTACACCGATACACTTGACGATGGCACCTGGGCAAGCTTGACTCTGATTGACACCCATGTTATATCCTGTAGCCTCAGATCCCGCAGTGGGCTCGGCAAATGATCGTTTGTTGTGGGATCAGAGGCCACCACACCTTCGGAGTGTTTGCCATATTCGCTTACTATCGCATTCAACGTTTCGTCGAATCTGGTGAAAGGGGTGACATCTCCACCGGGAATCGCAGTGACATCACCATAGTTATCATCATGAATCACAAAATCAAAATCGCTCTCTGCTTGCAGCCGCAACGCGAAAGAGCCACGGACGTATCGGCCAAGGAAGCTCGCTATCGAACTGATGGATCGGTTTGATCCCGGATAATAGGTTCTGCATTCCCGGTAGGGTGCATTCAGATGGTTCATCTGCCGTTCCACGATGTATTTGTAGCCGGCATGGTCGAGAATGGCTTCCGTGGTCTCATCCACTTCGTGTAGATTCACCTTGAGCCAGTTGAATCCCAAAGGATCAATTTCTGTCCAAGGGACAGCATTGGGAGCTTTCCCGCTGAATTCACTCCCATCGTCCCTGTTCGCCCAGTCTCCGACGACGGGGAATTCAGGGGTTTGCGATGTTGCGACAGAGCACAACATTAATGTAAGAGAGAGAGAGAGAGAGAGAGAGAACAGGTTTCATGGCAACCTCGCTTTGGATGAGTGACGGCGGCGCCGGCCCCCATGGCCGGCGCTTACGAATGTATTGCAAGGACTGAAACTGTCGATCTCTCCGTGGAATGCCTCAACGCCAATGTCGCGCACGGTGTGACGGCAACGACCCGCGCCGCGTGCTACCCCGTTCTTCCTGCCTGTTTCACCGTTCATGGCAATTCCACCGTATCCAGACGAGAATGCTCGCGGCATAATACGCAATCATTTTCGCAATATCAAGCGATAGCGGACAGAAATATCATATTCGGATGTAGCATGTCCGCTATATGGAATCCGATAGTCGATATTGGGCAACCTCGACTTCCAGAGCGGGGTCGCGGAGCGAGCGGAACAAGCGTTTTCGATGGTCAGCGCCTTCCGTACCAACAAATAGTGTTTTCCGCTGTATATTTCGGGATATCGTGCATCTACCCATTATTCACACAGGTATGCCCATGAAGTATCGAGTACTGTCCCTGCTGCTTCTCTTCCTGGCGAGCACGGCGGGCGCAAGCTTTGCCGGTCCGGTCGACCAACCCGGCGCGAGGAAGGAAATCAGGCCGGATATCGTCCCCAACATGCTGATCGTGAAATTCCGGCATGAACCGAACATTTCCTCCGGCGCGGTGGCCACGGGCGTCAGCTCCGTGGACCGCGTGCTGCAGCGCGTGCTGGCTTCGCGCGTGGAAGCGCTGGTGCCCTCCGCGTCTCTGAAAAAGAGCACTCCGGAAGCACGCAGCATCGCGCGCATCGTCACTATACACTACATGGCACCGGTGGATCCCATGACGCTGGCGAAGGAAATCGCGGCGGATCCCGCGGTGGAATACGCCGAACCCATGATCAATTTCCGGCCGCTGTACACTCCCAACGATCCCCGCCTCGCTCAGCAATGGGCCGTGACCGCCATGAAAATGGCCGAGGCGTGGGATATAACAAAAGGCGATTCGACCATCGTCATCGGGTATGTGGATTCCGGTGTGAACTACACGCATGAGGACCTCGCACAATCCATCTGGATCAATCCCGGCGAGTGGGGTACGAACGGCGAACTGAGCAACAACGGCATAGATGATGACGGCAACGGCTACACAGACGACTGGCGCGGCTGGGACTTCGTCGGCAACGGTACGATTCAGCAGCCGAATCCCGACAACAATCCCATGGACTTCAACGGTCACGGCACCAACGGCGCTTCCATCGCGGCGGCACGTACAGACAACGGTCTGGGTATCGCGGGTATCGGCTTCCATACCAAGGTACTGCCCGTCAAGGTGCAGGACGACGCCGGCGCCGGCGGTATGAACGGCTATCCCGGTATCACCTATGCGGCGGACATGGGCTGCAAAGTCATCAACTGCAGTTGGGGAGCGAACGGCTTTGCCAGCAAGGCGATACAGGATGTAGTGGACTACGCCTATTCCAAGGGTGCGCTCGTCGTTGCGGGCGCCGGCAACAGCGTGATCGACAACGACGTCAATCCCTTTCTCCCGAGCAATCTGCGCGGCGTACTGAGCGTCAGTTCACAGGAGCCCGATAACTCCGCTTCCAATTGGGCGGCGTACGGATCCAGTGTGCACGTCTTCGCCCCGGGCAAAGATGTACTGGCCGCCCGCGCGAGCTTCGGGTATCAGACGGTGACCGGCACCTCATTTGCCGGACCGATGATGTCGGGCCTTGCCGCACTGATCTTCAGTCAGCATCCAAACTGGACCCCCGATCAGGTGATGAAACAGATCCGTGTCACCACAGAATCTTTCGGCGCCACGCGCAATCCTGATTACTACGGACGTCCCAACGCCGAGAAAGCCCTGAGCATGAATCAGAGCATGAGCGATATTCCCGGTGTGTGGGCGAGCGCCTTCACCGTCACTACACCCGCCGGCGATTATTTCAGCGAACGGGGCCAGACTGGTCAAATCTCCGTGGAGCTGACCAACGCGCTCGCTCCGACCAGCGCCACTGCGACCGTGTCCTTCGCGGTGAAAGGAGGAGGCGCGACCATAGCAAATCCGACGCAGACTCTCGGCGCGCTAGCGACGAAGGGGAAAAAGACCGTCAATTTCTCGATGACGCTCAGCGCGGATTATCGTTTCTCCGAGGCGTACATCCCCGTCGTTATCACCATAACCGACGGAGAGTACGTGGATTACGAGGTCATTCGCGTTATCGTCTTCCTCGATGAGGGCTGGCACACATCGGTGGATCTGCGTTATCCGTACAATTCCGTAGACATGCCCGATCGCTGGACCACCTGGGTCAGCGGCAATCTCTCACAGAACGGCGTTGTGCAACAGGATATCGCCCTGCGCAGCACCGACGGCGGTGACAGCTGGTTGTTCGCTTTCGGGACCGGTTTCCCCAGTCCCAAAGGCGTGTACTGCATTGACGGCATTGACGGAGACCATGCTCTGGTCGGAACCGGACCTGCCGACGGCAATGCGGAAATCTATCGCACCACTGACGGTGGCGCCAACTGGACCGGGACAAGTGTCTCGTCCATGACCCCATTCGTCAACTGGATTCACATGTACGATGCGAACAACGGCATTTTCCAGGGCGATCCCAAAAATAATGTCTGGGGCATTGGAAAAACGACAAATGGCGGACAGACCTGGGCGCCGATCGCCACGCCGCTGAGCGCCCCCGCGAATGAGGCCGGCTGGAACAACAGTTACGATGTAGTGGGCGACAATGTCTGGTTCGGCACCAACAACAGCCGTATTTACAAATCCACCGACCGCGGTGAAACGTGGACGTCCTACGCCACACCGAGCAGGCATGCGCTGGATATCTCCTTCCGTGATGCGAACGTCGGTATCGCCCGCTTCGGCAGAAACAACGACACCGGCACCGATACCCTTGCGGTCACCAATGACGGCGGGGCCACCTGGACGATACTCAGCAGCATTTCCGGCGGCTTCGGTTCCGTCTTCTTCGAACGCGGCGGCAAACGCCTCTGGTATCTCAAGGACAACAATGCCTACGTCTCCACCGATGTCGGAAATACCTGGGGTGTGTTTCCCGCGCCGCCCGGAATGGATTTCGTCAGCGATGCCGACATGCACACCGACGGTTTCCTGACCGTGGCCTTCGCCGCCGGCATACAGATTTACCGCTTCGAAGCGCCGTTCGAAGCCGTTTCCTCCGCCGGCAACGCGCCCGCCGTGCCCATCGGCTTGACGATAGACAATGTGTATCCCAATCCCGCCTCGGTTGCAGCGGGTATCACCGTGCGCTTCAGCACGCCGCAGTCGCAGGCCGTGACCTTGGCATTGTACGACATGAGCGGACGGCTCCTCCGCACCGCTGTGAGCGCGACGATCGGGACCGGCACCCATTCCGCGCGCATCGCCACGGATGGATTGGCCGCGGGCAGCTATGTCGTGCGGCTTTCGACCCCAACTGCAGCAGCGACAACGCAGGTGACGTTACTACGCTGACGCCGAACGTTTCCTTTTCAACAAGCCGCATCTGCTTCAGGTGCGGCTTTTTTGCTGCCCGAACCCATTTCGCCGGAGCATCCGCTCGTGAAGTGAGAACGCGGAGAGTGCTGTCGGTGCCTGATACTCCACTCCCGAGTGGTCTGTAAAAAAATGACGGTACGCAAGAACGCAGGGAGAAATTCTTGCCGTTTGCATCGAAAAAGTTTTTTGTATTATGTAATGATCTTTTGCTCACCCTCTCTCGAATCATTCACGGTGAATTATGAAGCTTTCTACCACGGCCGGCGCCTTTCTGATGGCGTCAGTATTACTTGTATCGTCACTCCTTGCAGACAGTCCGAAAAGGCATACCTCGTCTCCCGCTCAGCAGGTGCATAGCACACTCGAGGTCAATCCCAATCTGGTCATCATCAAATTCAAGCCGCGGACTTCCTTCGTCTCGGGCGGCAACTTCGTGGGCGTATCCTCGGTGGATGCCATTCTCCAGCGTGTCGGCGCCACACAAGTGGAAAGCTTCGGGCGCATGAACGAGACGTCGCTGAAAAAGGCGGGACGTCCCGAACTGCACAGCGAACGTATGGTGAAGATCCATTACACAGCCGGCGACGATCCGCGCGACCTCGCGAAGGAGCTTTCGTTGGACGCGACCGTTGAATACGCCGAGCCATATTATATTTTTCCGCTGCACCGCACACCCAACGATCCGAGACTTGGACAGCAATGGGCGATCGGCGTGATGAAACTCGCCGAGGCATGGGACATCTCCACCGGCGACAGCACCATCGTTATCGGCAATGTCGATACCGGTGTGGACTGGCGGCACGAAGATCTCGCTCTGAACATCTGGACGAATCCGGGTGAATGGGGCGTCAACGGCGAGCTGAGCAACAACGGTATCGACGATGACGGCAACGGAAAAACCGACGACTGGCACGGCTGGGATTTCATCGGCGCCGGCAGCGGGGGAACCCGTCAACCGGACAACGATCCCATGGACGGCACGCTTGGTCACGGCACCAACACATCGGGTTGCAGTTCGGCACGCACGGACAACGCGATCGGTGTGGCCGGCAGCAGCTTCCAGTCCAAGATTCTGGCTATCAAGGCCTCGGCAGACAATTCTCAGGGTGTGGCCGCCGGATACGACGGCATATTGTACGCCGTACAAATGGGCGCGAAAATCGTCAATTGCAGTTGGGGCGGCACGGGCGCCTTTTCCCAGGCGCTTCAGGACATTATCAACGACGCGAATTCCATGGGAACGTTAGTAATAAGTTCTTCCGGCAACAACCCTCTGGATAATGACTACGTACCGCATTGGCCGTCATCGCTGGATCATGTACTGAACATCGGTTCGGTAGAGTCGTCGGGTGCCGCTTCCACCTGGTGCACCTACGGCACGACCGTACACACCTACGTTCCGGGCAACGGCATCATGACCACACGCAGAAACGGCGGGTACACAAATCCAACGGGAACGTCTTTCTCCTCTCCTCTCGCCGCAGGTGTCGCCGTGCTCGTTATGGCGCTGCATCCCGACTGGACGCCGGATCAGGTGGCGACGCAGCTCCGCGTGACCTCCGACATGTTCGGTGCGCAACCGGCCTCAAAGCGCTACGGGCGGTTGAATGCCTTTCGCGCGGTGTCCCTCAATCAGACCCTCAGTGATATTCCGGGAATACGATTGAAAAGCTCCACCGTGCAGTACGACGGCGGGGGTACGCGCTTCACCAATCCCGGTCAGAAAGCCCGCGTTTTCATCACACTGGAAAACGTTCTCGCACCGACATCGGAGAATGCCACGGCAACCGTTTCGATTGACGATCCCTCTCTCAGCGCCGCAGCCACGGTATTCCCGATCGGCAACATGAACACCTTCGATACGCGCACCATCGACTTTGAAATCGCTCTCTCCAGCACCCCGCAGACCTCGGAAGGTTACCTGCCGGTGCGTGTGCGCATTGACGACGGGTCCTATGTGGATTTTGTCGCTGCGAGAACGCAGATCTATCTCGACGACGCATGGCACACCGCGCTCGGATTCGGCGCGCCGTATTTTACCGACGTCAAGGCGACATCCGCCACCACCGCCTGGGCGGTGGCGCATGTGTCCAACCAGGACCTCGCGGTACGCACCGTCACCAGCGGCGGGAACTGGTCCAACGCGTCCGGCACCGGCTTCCCTACGGGTAAAGGCGTCTATTGCATCGCACCCGTAAACGGTCAGCTTGCTCTGGTCGGCACCGGTCCCAGCAGTGGCGCAGCCGAGATATTCCGCACCACCGGCGGCGGAACGAGCTGGAGCGGCGTATCGGTGAGCACCATCACCGGCTTCGTCAATTGGATTCACATGTTCGATGCGGACAATGGTATTTTCCAGGGCGATCCGAAAAACAACATCTGGGGTATCGCAACGACCGCTGATGGCGGACTTACCTGGACCCCGCTTTCCACACCAGTGACGGCGGCGGCCGGTGAGGCGGGCTGGAGCACAAGCTACGCGAGTGTAGGCGATACGCTGTGGTTCGGCAGCAACAACAGCAAGATCTACAGGTCCACCGATCGCGGCATGACCTGGCAGAGCTTCGCAACCCCGAGTAAGCATTCCGTCGGCATCTCCTTCGCCGATGCGTTACGCGGTGCAGCTCGCTACGCGCCGCAGGATGGGCAGGGCGGTGAGTACATGCTTACGACCACCACCGACGGCGGCGAAACCTGGAACCGCGTCACATCGATTCAGCTCAACACCACGGGTGGTGTGGAAATGGAACCCTACGGCAAGCGCATGTGGCTGCTTCAGGGAACGGCGGCGTACGTTTCCGGCGACATGGGTCAGACCTGGACAGCGCAGGCGGTACCCGGAGATTTTATCGCAAGTTCCACCACTATTTATTCCAACTCCTCCATCACCGACGTGTATGCCGGTTACTCCAACCTGTACAAGTACCGCAGCAGTTACCAGACGAACAGGCCGGCTTCCGTTGATCGGACAGCCGGGGCTTCGGATTTCCGTATCGATTACCTTTATCCGAATCCCGCCGGCGCCAATGGCAGCGTCCTGGGCTTCACTCTCGACGCAGTCGCTACCGCACGCGTGGAGCTGTACGACAATCTCGGCAGATTGGCAGCGACAGAACTGGACGCGCGGCTTGCCGCCGGCTCGCATTCCGTACGCATCGCGACGGGCAAGCACACTCCCGGCACCTATCACCTCCGCGTGGTACTCAACGGACAGACGTTCACCCGTACGCTGCATATTCTGAACTAAATTCGGTGCAATTTTAACACAACGGCACGGGCTCAACCCGTGCCGTCGTGTTTTCCGGTGGTCTCAGCCCCGGACCATCACAAAACCGGTCACTGAGCGGAGTCGAAAGGACCGGCGTACGGCGCTGCTTCGCGACTCGGGACAACGGCGCCTCGCCCGCCAGGGTATTCTCTACTGCGAAAAGCTGCGATGACTTTTTTGGAGGGCATATCGATACGTCTTCGCGTGTCTGTCCTCGCATGCATGTAGAGATGTAGCCCTGTGTCAATCATCGCGTCTAATTTTTTCTTATACTGTGAGGTTATTTCAACCTCCGCCCTAACGGGATTGACCGTGCCTGTGACGGCAAGAGCGGCAATCCGGAGGCGGAAAAATTACGCACGCAACACGATTGAGCCGACCGCATGTTCACCTGGAGTCCCGATCCCGAATTATTCTCTCTCGGTACGATACACGTCCGATGGTACGGACTGTTGTTTTCGCTGGCCTTCCTTTCCAGTTTTATGGTCATGCTCTGGATTTTTCGGAGGGAGAAAAAAGGCGAAGATATTCTGAACAGACTTTTTTTATATGTCTTCATCGGCGTCGTGGCGGGAGCACGACTGGGGCACTGCCTCTTTTACAGCCCGGAGTACTATCTCACCAATCCGCTGGAAATACTGAAAATCTGGGAGGGCGGCTTGGCCAGCCATGGCGCTGCCGCGGGGATTTTAATCGCATTGATGCTCTTCGTGCGAAAAACACCCAAAATGAGTTTTTTCTGGGTGACCGATCATGTGAGCGTTGTCATTCCCCTCGCGGCGATTTTTGTGCGTCTCGGCAATTTCGTGAATTCCGAAATTCTGGGTCTTCCCACCGAGGTACCCTGGGCTGTGGTGTTCGAGCGCATAGACAGCATACCACGCCATCCGGTGCAGCTCTATGAGGCGCTCGCATACACGTCCATTTTTTCCGTGATGCTGCTTTTGTATCGTCGCGGCGTGGGAACGAGAAGCGGCCAGTTAACCGGCGCCATGCTGACCATGCTGTTTTCCGCGCGATTTTTCCTCGAGTTTTTCAAGACGGGTCAATCCACACTCGATCCTTCCCTGCCCATCACCATGGGACAGGTGTTGAGTATTCCCCTTGTGATTTTCGGTATCTGGCTGTTGACGAAGAAAGCCCCGGAGAAAACGGCGTAGACCGTCCGCTCCCGGTTCAGAGTATGTTTGTCCGTACATCCGCCTGTGCGTACACTTGTCTGTCCGCGTTTTCTCCATGCATTTCTCATCGTGATCCAGGTCCGGATTCCACGTTTTCCACGGCGAAAGCCAGCACATGTCCGTCGGGATCGAGCACGTAACCGACGACATGTCCCCAGTCGCGTCGTTTCATGGGACTGAGCAGGCGCGCTCCGGCATCGAGTGCACGGTGCAGACAATCCCATGCATCATCGACCAGCAGGTACAGCTCGGCTCGGGGAACACCCGCCGCAGCGTCGGGATCGGGCAGCGCATCGCCGAGCAGACGCCTAATACCCGCCACCGGCATCAATCCCAGAATTACATCTTTTCCCAAACAAAATTCGGTCATGCCCGGTACCTCGAGCACCGGCTCCACCGCGAGCACAGCTCTGTAAAAATCGGAGCTGACAGTCTGATTGTCTACGTAGAGAATGAAATGCGATCGTGCGATCATTGCGGATCTCCTTTACCTGCTGCACGGGATGTTTCTCCCGGATTATTCACGGAAGAAATGCATCAACAATGTGCGATAAAATCCTATCCGTGCAATCTGACGCGTCAGTGATGGTGCGAGTCCTCGTTTGTGATAATCGCCAAGTGCGGAGGTCGCGACGAAGGATCAGACGGGAGGGAATGTAACGCAGGAACGTAACCCTTCGACGTTGCTCAGGGCCCGGTGCAGAGATGCAGAGGAATTTGAAGCGGACGATTTCCAATCACCCGGACCGGTCTGTAGATCGGTGTGTCCCGCAAAGGTCAGAACAAGTCCCAATCAAAATGAAACCGCTCCGGGAAGCATTTTACGGAGCGGTTCTCGTTTGTACCGAATTTGTTTCTGCGCTCCGCGACGGACGATGCGACCGCAGACAGATACGTCCGTAACGAGGCAGGAGCGATGTGGATACACTCCTGCGAAGACGCGAACCATCTTTCGTGTTTGCTCTTTTACCCAAATCGACGACGAATCGTGTAGCGGTAACTCTTCGCACCGTGATCTTGTCATTCCTGTTTCATACATTTCGCTGTGCGTTTGTCATAATAGCGATTCCGCATTCCGGCGCCCGATAGAAGGAGATGTTCCATGCGCTTCATTCGTTACTCCCTGATCATACTGTGTCTGTGGATTATGCAAGTCGCTGCTCAGCCGATCATCGTCGATCATACCTCCGTCGCGCTCTTCGATTCCATACCGCCGCAATACAAAGCCGCCGCCGAAAATCTCCGTATGCTGTTCATGGACCGTTCCGTGGGCGGAAACATTCACGATGCGCTGAGCTGTCTGTCCTTCCCGCACGCTTCGGCACCGAATTTCTGCAAGCGCTATCAGCATCGCGATTCTGCCTACGCTGTGGATCCATCAGAGGTGTACTGGAATGGCACCTGGAACCGCAGCCGTTGGCGATACGAATTCTGGCCATCGGGATGCAGCGAAGATGCGAACTGCTTCGTGAATTTCGTGGAACCACGCATTGATTCCTTCGACGTCGTCGGATTCCAGTTCAGCTATCTCGCCGTGATGCCGGGCACCAATCTGATTCATCCGGTCGATGGATTCTTCGGCTCGCGAACGGACAGAGGTACCGCAACCAGCTACAAGGACTTCGCCGCGAGACATCCGGAGAAGACCATCATCTGGTGGACCACGTCGCTCGCCCGCGGCATCGGTAGTCCGGAGTCGCAGACGTTCAACGACGCGATGCGGCAGTACGCGCGCACGCACGATCTGGTGCTCTTCGACGTGGCGGATATTCTCTCGCACGATCCGTCCGGCAACCCCTGCTACGACAACCGCGACGGCGTACAGTATCTCACCGAGAATAATCCGGATGACGGTCTGAACATTCCCGCAATCTGTCCGCAATACACGACGGAGACCGAGGGCGGGCATCTCGGCTCGATCTCGGCCGGAGGGATTCGCGTAGCGAAAGCCTTCTGGGTGCTGATGGCGCGCATCGCCGGCTGGCAAGGGGGCGGGAGCACCGACACCAACCGCATTCCGCCCGCGCCGGTGCTGCTCGCTCCGGCAAACAACGCCATGCTCGCGGACAGCGTGGTGCAGTTCACCTGGCGCCGATCCATTCCGACGGTGTCTCGCTACCGCATCGATGTCGCAACCGACGCCGGATTTACCGGGATGCTGCATTCCGACACGACACTGGCGGATACGACTGTCACCTTGTCCGCCCTGCCACGGGGACGAACGCTGTACTGGCGTGTCGGAGCCCGCAGCGACATGGGCTGGAGCGCTCCGAGCGTGCTGCGCTCCTTCCGTATCGAGGATGGCCAGCTCTTCTCGGCGCTTCCGCTCACGGAAATGGGCGCAAGTTTGTACAAGGGCTTCGCCGGGGGACTGTATCCTGGAGCGCTCAACCAGCGTCCCGCGGCGCACAATGCGGCGGGACTTGCGCTCGCAAATTCCATCACGCCGCTCGATACGCTTGGCCTGCCCGATCCCGCAAACGGAAAAATCGTGCTGCTGTCGGTGGGCATGTCCAACACGGGGCAGGAGTTTTCCGTGTTCGAAGCCACGGCAGATACCTTCCAGCTCCGGAATCCCAAGGTCGAAGTGGTCAACGGAGCACAGGCGGGCCAGACGGCATCCATCATCCGCGATCCCGACGCGCAGTTCTGGTCAGTGCTGGAACGTGAGCGCTTGTACTCGCATCGCGTGAAACCCGCCCAGGTACAGGTAGTCTGGCTGAAGCAGGCGAATATCGCACCCTCTGAAGCTTTTCCCATACATGCCGAAAAGCTGCAGGCCGACATTCAAGCCGTCCTTCGTTTGCTCCCGATCAAATTCCCGAACATCAAGCTCTGCTATCTCTCGAGCCGCACCTACGGAGGGTATGCAACGACGCAGCTCAATCCGGAGCCGTATGCATACGAGTCCGGTTTTACCGTCAAATGGCTGATCGAACGGCAGATCGATGGCGACACCGCGCTGAGCTTCGAGTCCACAACCCGCCGCGCGCCCTGGCTGTCGTGGGGTCCCTATCTCTGGGCCAGCGGTCCGGAACCGAGGCAGGACGGACTGGTATGGCTGCCGGTTGACGTCGCGTCGGACGGTACGCACCCATCCGATGCGGGTCGGCGCAAGGTAGCGGATTTGCTGCTCCGTTTTTTCAGCACGGACGAGACATCAGTTCCCTGGTTCCTCAAGCCTCAGTCCACCGGCATCGATGCGGCGTCCCCTCCCGAATCGCTGACAATTCTTGCTGCACCGAATCCCGCACGCGACCTCACGACAGTGCAGCTTCGCGCCGGCTCCGACGAGCATGTTCGCGTCGAGCTGTATTCACTGCTCGGAAGCAGAATAACGCTGCTGCACGACGGACGCGTTTCTGCGGGAAGCCTGTCGATGAATATTTCCGCCCGCGCACTCGGTTTGTCTGCCGGGAGCTATGTACTCAGAGCTTCGACCAGCCGCGAGGTCCGCTCGGTTGTGCTGATGATTCTTCCGTGACAACACGTAACCCCATGATTATAAGAGAGATGGTACAATGAAAAGCGCGGAAAGTATTGTTCTGTACAAGAGCAAGGACGGGGAGATCGCGTTGGACGTACAGTTAGAAAATGACACCGTTTGACTTTCCCAGAAGCAAATGGCAGATTTATTCGCAAAGGATTCCGATACAATCGGTTTACACGTACGCAACATCTATGCGGAGGGTGAATTGTTGGAGTCCGCAACTACCGAGGAATCCTCGGTAGTTCAGAAGGAAGGACAGCGAAGAGTCACACGAAAAATTCGTTTTTACAACTTGGACGTCATTATTTCGGTAGGCTATCGGGTCAAATCCCGCCGAGGTACCGAATTCCGGATTTGGGCGACGAATGTCCTTCGGCAGCTCAATGCCTTTCCGACCGATCCCGTTCCATGTAGAGACATTGCGTGCAACGTCCCTACATGGAACGGGCGGCATTGCTAAACCTAGAACTCACGTTGTACCGCGGTCGTTGCGCTGCTCATGACATGTTGAGGACGGGGTTTGTGAACACCGTGGAGGACGAGCGATGGGCCTTCGACTTCGCGCTGACCAACGTTTTTGCTTCCATCTCAGGACAGAGCGCAGCGCTCCGCTCAGGCTGACGTTACCTGTTTATTTTGCTCCAAGAATTTGTCACACTCGATATAAACCGTCGCGCAGCGATGGTTAGCTGATTCAGGGTGACGGTTATCGTCAATCCACAAATCGTCAATCGTACCTCGTAAATCAGAGCAGCTTCAAACTTTCCCTTGCCGCTTCCAGTGTGCGCTCGCGATCGTCGCTGCTGTGCATGACGGACATGAAGGCGGCTTCGAACTGCGAGGGTGCGAGATAGATTCCCCGGTCGAGCATATTGGAGAAGTACGTCCCGAATTTTGCGGTGTCGCAGCTTTTTGCGTCCTCCCAGTTGCGGACAGGTCTATCCGTAAAGAACAGCGTGAACATCGATCCCACACGGTTGGTCACGAAGGGGAGACCGAACTCGTCGAGAATATCCTGCATCCCTGTGCAGAGTGCTTCGGCGTTCTCGTCGAGTCTGGCATAGAACGCGGGATCCTCGGTCAGTACGCGAAGGGTTTCGAGCCCTGCGGTCATCGCGAGTGGATTTCCCGACAGTGTTCCGGCCTGATACATCGGTCCCGCCGGAGCGACGGTTTCCATGATATCTCGCCGGCCACCGTAGGCGCCGACCGGGAGTCCGCCGCCGATGATTTTACCGAGCGTCGTAAGGTCGGGCGTTACGTCGTAGAGCTCCTGCGCTCCTCCCGGTGCGACACGAAAGCCCGTCATCACTTCGTCGAAAATCAGCAGTATCCCCTCGCGCGTACACAGATCGCGAATACCTTCGAGAAATCCGTCCATCGGGGGAACACAGCCCATGTTGCCCACCACCGGTTCGAGAATAACGCACGCGATCTGATCCGGCCAGGCCTTGACCAGCGCTTCGACGGATTCGAGATCATTGTACCGCGCGGTGAGCGTATCCGCGGCAGTAGCCGGGGTGACGCCGGGGGAATCCGGAAGGCCCAGCGTGGCGACCCCGGAACCGGCCTTGATAAGGAAGGAATCGCCGTGACCGTGATAGCAGCCCTCGAACTTCAAAATCTTCGAGCGGCTGGTGAATGCGCGGGCGAGGCGTATGGCGGACAGCGTGGCCTCGGTACCGGAATTCACCATACGCACCATTTCGATGGACGGCACCATTTCGATGATTTTCGTGGCCAGGTTATTTTCCAGCTCCGTTGGTGCGCCGAAACTGGTGGCGATATCGAGCTGCCGGTGCAGCGCTTCGACAACCCGCGGGTGGGAGTGACCGAGAATGAACGGTCCCCAGCTTCCGACGTAATCGATGTACTCGTTGCCATCGACATCGACCAGTTTCGAGCCGGACGCGGATGCAAAAAATACCGGTTGTCCACCCACGGCGCGGAACGCGCGCACCGGCGAGTTCACTCCACCGGGGAGAAGGTTTCGGGCTTCATTGAAGAGTTCGATGGAACGGTTTCGTGTCATAGCGGCAGGAAGTTAAACGTTAAACGTTAAAAGTTAAACGAGTATGATAATCTGAGAGTTGGTCGGGAAATAGGAGCTGGAGACGTGCCAGAAAAAAGATCTCGGATCACATTCTGCGCAGGCGTTTCGTGTAACGTTTATCGTTTCACTCCGTCCGGGTACAAATCTTCGGTAATCGCCAACAACTCGCCCTGAAGAGACGTCACGAGATTGCGCAACTGATTCATCTCCTTTTGCAGGAGTCGCACCGTCTCTTTCAGAGTTTCGACTTCGACACGGAGGGACGTGCTACCATCGAGCGTCGCACCGTTTGTGATGACCGTGTCATCGTATTTCTGGAAACAGTGGCGGTAGCGCGTTTCCTTCTGTCCGGACAGACGGGGAGCTTCTTGCAGGAAGGGTTGCTCCTTATTTACAAGACTGTCAATGGTGCTCTGCGCGAGTTCGACGTCGGGAAAATTGAATTGCCTGCCCGCACGCGCTTTGATCTCTCCGGCCGTCTGCGGTCCGCGCAACATGATCAGGCTCATGACCGCAGCCTGCGCGGGTGAGAGGCCAAGACCGTTTTGTCCGGCCCGGTGCATGTATTTGAGCACTCGGCCCGTTCCGGAGGCGAAGGCGACCAGGCCTTTTCCCCGGAGTTCCGTCAGGGCGTCTTCAACGATATCGTCGTCGTATTCGACAACAGGGTCGCGGCTGGTTTTCTGATTGCATGCCGCGACCAGCGCATTGAGCGTCATAGGATAGTATTCCGGAGTTGCCTGGCTTTTTTCTATCAGGCATCCCAGAACACGTACTTCTTCCGGAGCGAGGACTGGAGAATCTTGTGACATGGCTCTGTTTCTCGTGGTGACGGTGTTCCTGTGTACTACGATTATCCCGCGCGTGTCTTCAAGCGGTGGAGTATGATTTCGCGCTGTGGATACGCCGCGCTTGTTTATTTCAGAAGGCGTGAGGCCTCGATGGCAAAATAGGTCAGGATCATGTCCGCGCCGGCACGTTTAATGCCCAGGAGAGACTCCATCATGACGCGATCATGATCGATCCAGTCGTTCGCCGCTGCGGCCTTAATCATGGAAAACTCTCCGCTCACCTGATACGCGGCTGTCGGCATGCCGAATTCATCCTTCACGCGACGAAGGATATCCAGATAGGGACCGGCCGGTTTGACCATGACGATATCCGCGCCTTCTTCGATATCGATGGCAACCTCGCGCAACGCCTCATTCGCGTTGGCCGGGTCCATTTGATGGGATCGCCGATCACCGAATTTCGGTGTGGATTCGGCCGCATCGCGGAACGGCCCGTAGTATCCGGACGCGAATTTAGCGGCATAGGACATTATCGGCAGGTTGGCATAACCATTGTCGTCGAGAATGTCGCGTATAGCGGCCACACGACCATCCATCATATCCGAAGGCGCCACCATGTCCGCGCCGGCCTCGGCGTGGGAAAGCGCTTCCTTTGCCAGAAGTTCGAGGGTGGCATCATTCACGATTTCATCTCCCCGAACGATTCCGCAATGGCCATGGGAGGTATATTCGCACATACAGACATCGGTGATCACGACCATTTCTTTGATCGCCTTTTTAATCGCCCGGACGGCTTTTTGGACGGACCCGTGGGGATCCCACGCCTCGGAACCGATTTCATCCTTATGCGCCGGGATACCAAAGAGAATGACCGCAGGCACACCGAGCTTCCAGGCGACCTTTGCTTCCTTCACTATCTCATCCACGGAAAGCTGAAAAATCCCGGGCATTGATTTGATAGGGTTACGAACACCCGTACCATGTACTACGAACATCGGATAAATAAAATCCTTGGGCGTGAGAATGGTTTCGCGCACCATGTCGCGAAGGCTTGGGGTCATCCTCGTCCTGCGTGTACGCGCAAAAGCCGAATAGGGGGTAAAATGGGATTCTCCGGGTTGCATAGTCATCGGTACCGTTTGATTGTGGAATTGCTTGTAACCATTAAAAGTACAGAGCTCCGTGCTAAGGATAAAATACGGACTCCCCTGCATCAGCAGCTACACCATGCGCGTCAGTATTTTCTCCACCACCGCGTGCGCGGATTTTACGCAGTCGCCGACGGAAATGCCGCCGCGGTAGTTGGCGCAGAACAACAAACCCGGATTCGCGGCTTCGGCATCATCAATGATTCTCATGCGGTCGAGGTGACCATCAACATACTGAGGAATCGCGTGTTTCCAGGAGGTGACATGCGAAAACACCGGCTCCATAGGTGTGCCCAGCAATGCGTGCTGCTCGCTGAGAGCGGTTTCGAGAATACCGGCATGATCGCGCTCCGCTTCCTCGGGCTGACGCATCCCGCCGATAAATGTGGTCAATAAAACATGACCTTCCGGTGCGCGATCGCTGAAAATGGTGCTGGAAAAAATGGTGCCGAGAATCCGTCGTTGCTCCACCTTGGGAATGAGAAAACCGAAGCCATCAAGCGCGTGCATACCGGGCTGACGTCGAAAGCCGGTGAGGACCTCGGCAACCGGAGGATAGGGAACGGACTGCAGAGCATCGTCGATGCCGGGAGTGATCGAGCGGGTCAGGTCCGCTGCGGGTTGTGCGGGAGTAGCGATGATAATCGTGGAGGCGGTGACGGTGTGTGTCTGTCCTTCCGTGACGAAACGCACCGTGTAGCTCCGGTCATTCGGGCTCGTGCCCGAACGAGTCAAGGAAATGACTGTCGCACCCATCACCTTTAATGGCAGTCTTTCCGCTATCGCATCGGTGAGTGTCTGCATACCATCGGTAAACGAGAACATGCGGGCGCTCTGCTTGCTCTTCTCCGTGCTTCGTTTTCTTTCCCGCGCACCCTGTAGCTGGCCCTTGATCAGACTCCCGTATTTTTGCTCGAGTTCAAACAATTTTGGGAAAGACGCACGAACACTAAGTAATGCGGGATCACCGGCGTACACGCCGGCAACGAAAGGGTTGATGGCGTAGTCGAGGAATTCTTTCCCGAGCCGTCGTCGCACGAATTCTCCGACACTCTCCTGGGCATCCGGGGACGAAGGTGCGATAAATGGCTCGCGAAACAGGCGAAGTTTGGCCTTCCAGGAGAAGAGTTTCGTCGCGATAAATTTCGGCGGGGACATGGGCAACGGAAGCAGCACACCAGCACGAAGGATATAGCGGTTGTTCGCGGCATTGTCGGCGTACAGTTTCTTGTTTTCGACGCCGGCATCCCGGATCAGTTCCGTGAGCAGAGGTGTCGTTTCAAGTGTGCTGTTTGGCCCGGCTTCAATAAGCCAACCGTCACGGCGTTCGGAACGGATGGCGCCACCAAACCTGTCGGCCTGCTCCAGGACCAGCACGGTTTTTCCGGAACGTTGCAACAAGAACGCACAGGTTAGACCCGAAATACCGCTGCCGACCACGACAACGTCTGCGGAGCTCGTTATGTTCATGTCATATATCTCCCAGCTCCGCGCGACGTTTCATGCGGTGGATTATTTGTGATGCGAGCGCTTCGATGTAAAGTTCAGAATCGTTGAGCGCCGGCATCACTTCAAAATATTCTATCCCTGCCTCCCTTGCCTCATGACGGAGTTCAATCCCCAATTCATGCAGCGTTTCGATATGATCGGTGACGAACGCAATGGGGATGACCAGCAAATCCTTCACGCCTGCCGAGGCAAGTTCTTTCGTTTTTTCCACCGTATCGGGAGTCAACCACTTCGCCGGACCTACCTTGCTTTGGAAACTGAGGTGAAACGGCAACGCAGCACTGCGACCTCGCATGACGCTTTCCATCGTATTCCTGATCTCATGGGAATAGGGATCCCCTTCCTCCACGAGCGACACCGGGGTTCCGTGTGCACTGAACAGCAAGGTCACGTTGGCGCGTCGCTCCACCGGGAAGCGTGCGAGCCCTTCATCAATTCGCTGATTGATGGCAGCCAGAAACGATTCCTGCGTCGGATAGGATTTCACACTCTGGACGCGGAAGTTCCTGTGGCGACCCGCGCGCTTCAGATCGCGCCATGTTTTAAAACAAGACCCTGTTGTCGTTTTAGAATAATGGGGATACAACGGCATGAGAAAAACTCTGTCGAATCCTTCATCCTCAAGGCGTTGCGCTGCTTCGGCGATAAACGGATGCCAGTAGCTGAACCCAACCTCCACACGCACGCGGGATGCGTCGCCGTAATGCATACGCAGGCGGTTCTCCAGCGCCGCGGCCTGCTGCTGCGAAAGTTCGCGAATAGGTGACTTGCCGCCGATCATTTCATAGTTCAACCGCACTTTTTTGGATCGTTGCTTCGCGATGAATTTCGCGAGAGGCGTGCGGGCAAATTCCACCGGACCGAAGGAAATGATTTCCTTGTCAAGAAACAGATTTTCCAGAAACGGTCTGACGCTGTCAAGCGAATCGGGTCCGCCCATGTTGAGAAGAATTACGCCAAGATTGTTCATCAGAATCTGTTGTTGGGTAGACATGGTATGGAGGACCGGCGTCTGCGCCGGTGCCGATCTGTAAGGTAGAGGAATGCGTTGCTGTTGGCAATACCTCATCCGGGCGCTCTCCAAAACACATGGTGAATAGCGGTGGTTCCGTGTTGTCCCATTAGGAGCGCTGTTTCGATTCAGGGAGTGGATTTGGAGAGACACGAATCGCAGGCGGATTTTCGGTCAGAGTACGAGGTGGGCGAATCATGAGCGGCCTGTCTCCTGAAGTGACGTCCAAACTTGGGCGATACATGAATCGCCACACGAGTGGGAACGCGACCAAAGGTGGGCGTTTCATGAGTCGCCCTTTTCCGGAATCCAGGTAAGAAATGGGCGATACATGAATCGCCCATTTCCCACCCTGGAAGCGATTACCATTCCGACAAATCCGCATCCGACACCATACATCCCCCACAAACGCCCCCCTCACTCGCCCTGCCGCAGCACTCGCTACCCTCTCCACAGACCCATTTCCACGACTCACCCAAAACGCTCTCTCTCCGCTCGGCCCGCAAGGACCCGGAGTGCCTCTGTTACCATGGACGAACGCGAAATCTGTGCGCCCGATCACGCTTACTCGGAAAGATAGATCCTGCCCGGACCCAGATTCCGTATCACCGTGCCCGATCTGTCGCTAATACCACCGGCGCCGCCGCCCCGCCGCGCGCCCGTCAGCAGCAACACGCGACCGAGAAACATCGTCTCGCCGAATGCTTCCGCCATGGCTCCCGCGGAGACCTGCTTCACCCTGCGCTTTCCCGCGCCGCCGAATTCCGAGAGCATAGCCGTCTGGAGCGTCGATGCCCGCTGCTCCTTCCTCCGCGACGCCGGGGAAACCACCACGTGACGCCACTCTTCCCGCAGCGCCGCACAGACCGCGGCGAACTCCTTTTCGTCTGCCAGAACGCATGAGGCGTAACGTCGTGCCCACACGTCACCACCGCTTGTACCCTGCAGTTCATTGATTCGATGTGCGCTGTTCATCTTCAAATACCCCATGAACACCGGAAGGGTCATGATCCGGCGGTAGTGCACCCATTCATCGCTGTCTCGCGGCGGCTCCTCCTGAATGTTGCGCCGCTTGGTGATTTCAAGCGCGAGTTCCACCTCTGAGGGACGAATGCTTAGCTCGTGAATACTGATGCACCGGAAATTCTGCAGCGCCTGACCGAGCACATCGAGAAATGCGCGTCCGATATCGCTGAGCGTGGTCACGCCGTTTTTCGTCGTTCCCAGGATCTCCGCATCGCCCTCGGTCTTGAAGACGACCAGATGCTTCGCGGGCTGCGAATAGTCATAATCCGGGTCGCGACGCGTGCTCAATTGTGTAAGTCGTTTCATGTTTATGCTCCCTATGTAGTGCAAAACATGCGATGAGTAATCTACCGGATGCGCACGTCTCTGAACAAGAGAAAAATCTTGCTCCTCAGCTGCTCGCAAAGCACAAAATCGCTTCCCTTTGTCACTCTGAAAATGCAAGGGTATATTTCAGCATCACGTACCTGACCCACGCATCCATGTCCGATTTCATACATCTCCATAACCATTCTCATTACTCGTTGCTCGACGCCGCATGCACGGTGGACGATCTCGTCGCCGCGACAGTGGAAAACGGCATGGGCGCATTCGCCCTGACCGATCATGGCGTCATGTTCGGTGCGATGGAATTTTTCCGTAAAGCAAGTAAAGCCGGAATTAAGCCCATCCTTGGTAACGAAATGTACATGGTTACACGCGGTTCCCGCTTCGACCGCAATGCAGCCGAAACTCATCCGGAAGGCAAACGACACGGCTACAACCACCTGGTTCTTCTCGCAAAAAATGAGGTCGGCTATCGCAATCTCATCAAACTGACGACCTACGGACACACGGAGGGATTCTACTACAAACCTCGAATTGACTTTGAACTCCTTCGCAGGCACCACGAAGGACTCATCGCACTGACGGCCTGCGCGGGAGGTGTCGTATCCACGTATCTTGCAACGGGTGATTACGAATCCGCCCGCTCCGTCGCTGCCGATCTCAAAGATATTTTCGGTGACGATGTGTATCTCGAAATCCAGAATCATGGCCTCGAGCGCGAGGCCATGATTCGCGAGGGAATGACCCGGCTCGCGACCGAGCTGGGTATGAAATTGGTCGCCACGAATGATATCCATTATGTTGACCGTACCCACGCTGTCGCGCACAATGTCTATCTCCATATCGCGGACGTACGTGAGGCGGACGATATCACCCGTCTGCGTTACGAGACGGCGCAGTACTATTACAAAACAGAGCGCGAAATGCTCGAGCTCTTCCGCGAGTACCCGCAGGCCATTACCTCTACTCTGGAAATAGCAGAGAAAGTCAATTTCTCTATGCAAACCGGCATCAACCATATGCCGGAGTTTCCCATCCCGGCCGAATCCGGTGTTTCCTCCCTTGACGACTACATGCGCTTCCTCACGTATACTGGGGCGGAAAAACGATACAAGACACTCTCAACGGAGATACGCGATCGCCTCGAGTTCGAGATCGGTGTCATAACGCGGATGGGGTATTCGGGATATTTCCTTGTAGTCCAGGATTTTATAAATGCCGCGAAAAATCGAAGCATTCGTGTAGGTCCCGGCCGCGGCTCGGCTGCGGGGAGCTTGGTAGCCTACGCTCTCGGCATCACGGATGTCGACCCCCTTCGCTATGAATTGCTCTTTGAACGCTTCCTCAATCCTGATCGTGTATCCATGCCTGATATCGATATCGACTTTCAGGATGAGCGCCGCGAAGAGGTTATTAATTACGTTCGCGAAAAATATGGATCCACCTCGGTATCGCAAATCGTCACCTTCGGCCGCCTCAGCGCCCGCGCGGTTTTGAAGGATGTCGGACGGGTGTTGGGCGTACCGCTCAATATCGTCGAGTCCATTACCAAGCAGATCCCTGTGAAAATGGGGAAAGTCCAGCCCCTGAAATATGCGTTCGGACTCGAAAAGGACGAGTCGGGAAAATGGACACCGATCAAGGAACTCGAGTGGGTACGAAACAGCGATGATCCGAAAATTCAGCGCCTCGTGGAATTTTCCGTCATCCTCGAAGGATTGAACCGCAACGTCGGTATGCATGCCGCGGGCGTCGTCATTGCTCCGAGCGATACCAGCGACTATGTCCCGCTGTATAAAACGCCCAATACCGAGTTGATGACCCAGTTCAATATGGGCGATCTCGAAGAGGCCGGTCTGCTGAAAATGGACTTCCTCGGTCTCATCACACTCACCGTGATTGATCGTACCGTCAAGCATGTGAAGTCCACCCGCGGTATCGATATCGACATCGATACCATTCCTCTGGACGACGAAAAGACCTACACGATGATCGGCGAGGGACACACGATCGGTGTGTTTCAGTTTGAATCCTCCGGCATGCGCGACTATCTGACAAAGCTCAAGCCGCGCTCGATCGACGATCTCGCGGCCATGAACGCGTTGTACCGTCCCGGCCCGATGGATTTCATCAGCGATTTCATTGACCGTAAATATGGTCGGAAAAGTATTGAGTACATTCATCCGGACATGGAACCCATCCTGAAATCGACCTACGGAATCATCGTATTTCAGGAGCAGGTGATGCAGCTGGCAAATCGTATCGCCGGCTTTACTCTTGCCCAATCCGACCTCATGCGCCGCGCCATGGGGAAGAAAAAAGCGGATGTCATGGCACAACAACGCGAGGCATTCGTCGCCGGCGCGAAAGAGCGTGGCATTCACGCCAAAGCGGCATCCGACATATTTGACATGATAGACAAGTTCGCCAACTACGGCTTCAACAAGTCGCATTCCGTCGCGTATTCCATTCTTGCCTATCAAACCGCCTGGCTCAAGGCCAATTATCCGGCTGAGTTCATGGCCGCACTCATGACTTCGGAAATGGCGAGTACGGATAAAATCGTCGTCCTCATGGACGAATGCCGTAAACTGGGCATCACGGTCCTCCCACCGGATATCAACGCCAGTGTCGCCGACTTTAGTGTCACGGATGAAAGTATCCGCTTCGGCCTCGCGGCTATCAAGAACGTCGGAACCGCCGCAGTCGACAGCATCGTGCAGGCGAGAACTCAACACGGGGTGTTTCGCACAATCTTTGATTTTACCGAGCGCGTCAATGCCAAGGCGGTCAATAAGAAAACGATGGAAAGTCTTGTGCTCGCCGGCGCCATGGATTCGCTCGACGGCAATCGTGCCGAAGTGTTTTCCGCCATCGAAAGCTCCATCGCCTACGGACAACAGCGCCAGCAGGAGCTTCAAGCCGGCCAATCCAGTCTCTTTGACGATTTTGCCGCATCGTCCTCCTCGATATCCACCCAACCGGCACTGCCACGGCAATCGGACTGGAGCGACGCGGAAAAGCTGTCCAAAGAGAAAAGCGTGCTGGGCTTTTATGTCTCCGGCCACCCGCTCGAACAATACCGCCTCGAGGTCGAGGCACTCGCGTCTGTCCGCCTGGGAGAATTCGATCCGGCTGTGGATGGCACCGTGATTCAGGCCTGCGGTATTCTCAGTGCGGTCCGTTCCAAAATCGATAAACGCGGAAAGAACATGGCGTTCACCGCTATTGAAGATTTTACCGGAAAAGCGGAATGTCTCGTGTTTTCCGATGCGTATGAGAAATCGCGCAACGCCATCGCGGACGATAAGGCCGTCGTGTTGACCGGAAAAGCCGAGGTCACCGGAGATAGTTTGCGTATCGTCGCGGAGGAAATTATCGATCTTGAGCAAGCCATCCGGACGCAGACGAAATCGGTGATCATCTCCATATCTTCCGTGACCGCTACCAGAAAACAGATTGAGGACGGAATTCAGGTGCTGGACCGACAACGCGGATCGGGAAATTCTCAATGCTTTTTTTATGTTACAGACGGTAATGGACAGTCGTGGAATCTCGTCAGCCGAACGGCGCGGATATCCGTGTCCACACAGTTGCTGCGCGAACTCCGAAATGTGTTCGGTGCAGCCAATGTTCGCATATCCGTGAAAGATCAGTAATAGTGTTTTGTTCATTCCAACAGGAGACAATCAAAATATGAAAGCCATCGAAATCACTGACGGCAATTTCGAACAGGAAGTCGCACAATCATCAGTACCTGTACTTATCGATTTCTGGGCAGTATGGTGTGGACCCTGCCGTATCATCGCTCCCATCGTCGAAGAAATCGCGGGCGAATACGAGGGAAAAGTGAAGGTCGGCAAGCTTGACGTGGACAACAATGCCGAAACTGCCGGAAAATACGGTATTCGCAGTATCCCGACGCTTCTCATTTTTAAAGGCGGCGAAGTAGTCGACCGCATCGTCGGAGCCGTTCCAAAGCATACCATCGTCGAAAAGCTCACCCCGCTTATCTGACACTCCGCGTTTCATGGGGTGAGCGCAGCCCTGGAGAAGGTTGAACGTCTGGCAGTCCCGGCCACATGCTGGCCTCTGGTAAACGTTCAACCTTTTCCTGTTCTGCGATATCCCACCTGCGTACGCCACGCTACGGTCATCTATTTTCGTGAGCACATACTTCGGCAAGCACAGCCGCTCACCATAACGACTGATGCTGCTTGGCTCTGTGGCTTTCCTTTCCCTTCTTTGCAACTCCCACGTGGATACCCCGTATAGAATCTGTTTACCCCACGTTGCCGTGCGACGCCTGAATGGTAACCGCTTTGCGGCAATGCATTTCGACGGATCGAATCAGTCAGCAAGGAGGTTTGTATGAAATATCTCTGTACGCTATTTCTTGCCACAACGCTGTTCATACCCTGCCAATCCACTCGGGCGGAAAACAATCCCCTTCCCATGCCCAAAGAGGTCAAGAGAGCGTACGAACGTGGCACCCGCTCTGCGGACGGAAAACCCGGTTCTCGCTACTGGCAAAACAGTGCGGATTACACGATCACCGCGCGCATCGATCCGGCAACACGACTGCTGGAAGGAAACGAGAACATCACCTACATCAATAACAGTCCCGACACGCTGCGGACGATTGTTTTCCGTCTCTATCAAAACCTGAACTTGCCTACCGCCCCGCGGGCTACCGCAATTGGCGCAAATGCCGTGACAGAGGGAATGCGCATTCGCGAATTACGCGTCAACGGAAGCAAGCTTTACCCCGACGGCCAGAAGGACGCGCTGCGAATCGATCACACGGTGATGTATCTCCGCTTGCCGGCACCACTCCCGCCCGGTTCATCCGTCGCCATCGAGATCGGCTGGACCTTTACCATCCCCGTTTCAACCGGTGAAGGTGGCGGTAACCCGCGCATGGGGGCGTACGAAAATGGCTCGATGTTTCTCGCATATTGGTTTCCGCGCATTGCTGTATACGACGACGTACGCGGCTGGGATCTTCTGCCGTACAATGGCGAACACGAATTTTATCATGATTACGGACGGATGCAGGTCTCCATTACCGTCCCGGAGCGCTATGGCGTGTGGGCGAGCGGCACGTTGAAGAATGCGGATCATGTCCTGAAACAATCCGTTCTGAATCGCTTCCGCACGGCTCTTACATCAGATAGCGTTGTCCGCATTATTGACACGGACGATCTGCGTACGTCACCCTTCAAACCGTCGGAGAAAGGAAACACCTGGTTGTTCGAAGCTGAACAGGTCCCGGACTTCGCCTTCGGTGTCGCTGCCGGTTATCTCTGGGATGCGGTTTCCGCAAACGTCGAGGGACGTCGCGTGATGGTGAACGCGGCGTATGATCCTGCCTCAACGTCATTCACCACGGTGGCGCATGAGGGCAGACTCACGGTTGAAATGATGTCGAAGGAGCGTCCCGGCATACCATTTCCCTATCCCGCGATTACCGTTTTCAACGGATATTACGGTATGGAATTTCCTATGATTGTGAACGACGGGACGTTTGGCAGCCGCGTCAATGATGTGTATGTGCACACGCACGAAATCGCACACACCTATTTTCCCTTCATGGTCGGCACCAACGAAACGCGCTATGCCTGGATGGATGAGGGGATGGCCTACTTCCTTCCGGTGGATGTTCAGAAGGCACTCTCGAACTATGACCACATGATTCGGGCGGCGCGGGGATATGAACGCTTCTCCGGGAGCGAAATGGACTATCCCATGATGCTTCCATCGGTGGCATCCTCGGGCAACGATTTGCAGATCATCGGGTATCTCAAACCGGCACTGGCCTTCGCCGTGTTGCGCGATATGCTCGGTGAAACACGCTTCGACGAGGCATTGAAGGATTTTGTCCGACATTGGGAAAGTCGCCACCCTCTTCCGTGGGATTTCTTCAATACCTTCAATCGAAGCAGCGGCGAAAACCTGGATTGGTTCTGGAAAGGATGGTTTTTCGATTTCGGAATGCCTGATCTCGGTATCGCTACAGTGCAGCTTGATGCGGCAAATACGAGGATCACTATCGCGCGCAAGGGTTCCATGCCCCTACCGGTGCTGTTGACCCTTACTCTGGATAACGGCGAAGAGCGCACCATGCAACGACCCGCGTCCATCTGGGCGGATGGTTCGTCCGAAGCGGTGTTCGAGGTGAAAACTGATCGGCCGGTACGAAGCATCGTCCTCGGGGGCGGATGGATCCCCGACGGCAAACCGTCGGACAACAGCTGGCGCGCGTATTGAGCACACAGTGCGTTCAGGAAGCCCATCCGCGGTGCCCTCGCCGGATTAGATTGGACAAGGTGTGCTCAGCCGAGATGGAAGCTTTCCACAACTCCGTTGGTGCAGTGGTATTCCGCGCCAACTGTCCAAAACCATGACATCCCAAATATTTCGCTGAGTACTGCCGACATGAAATCGTTGTTGTATGCCTCCGTGTTGCTCTTTCCGCTTCTGTTTTTTGGCTGTGTCATCTCGGAACACGGTTTGACCTGGGGAAGCCAGGACGTGATCGAATCGGGGAATCGTGTGTCGGAAACACGACCACTCCAGGCCGTCAGCGCCGTCCGCTTCGCTATGGCCGGCACCCTGCTTATCCGCTTTGGCGATACGCCGGAAATCCGGCTCGAGGCGGATGAGAGCATGTTGCCTTTGATAGAGACCACCATCCGTGACGGCGAACTGATCATCTCCATGGCTTCGGGATCGTGGATACGAACGAAGGAAAAAATGCGCGGCACGCTCACCGTACCCGCTCTCGAAGCCCTGCGCACCTCGAGCAGCGGTGATATCACGGTTGCGGCCTGGCGAGGAGACCGCCTCGCTGTCGCAAGCAGCAGCTCGGGTGATGTGGAGCTGGAGAGTATCGACGCGACCAGTATTGACTTACGGAGCAGCAGTTCGGGCGACATCAGAATCGGCAGAGTGTCAGCGAAACAGCTGCGCGCCAATCTCAGCAGCTCGGGTGATATTTCCATCAGCGACGGCGCTACCGGGACCCAGTCGGTACGCATCAGCAGCTCCGGTGACTACGATGCGCGCGGCATGCGAAGCGGTAACGCGGACGTCCGTTGCAGCAGTTCCGGTGATGCATCAATTTGGGTTACTCATCGTCTGCGCGCTTCTAAAAGCAGCAGCGGTGACATTCGTGTCAAAGGCAACCCGGTTGTTGAGTAATTCTTCCGTAATACTTCCGGGCAGCGTCACACAGAAGATACGCGCGGGCCATATGCTCGAAGCTGTCATCCAACTGTGCCGCGATAACAGACCGTCTGCATACCCGGAGCAGCATGCCCCGGAACAGATTCCAACATGTTTGACATTCAATCACCTTCTGTTTATATTTAAAATCCTGTTCACGGACAGGTAGCTCAGTTGGTAGAGCAATGGACTGAAAATCCATGTGTCGGCGGTTCAATTCCGTCCCTGTCCACGAAGGGCGGCCGAGAGGCTGCCCTTTTTCATTTGGGGGATCCACAGATCCATGAATCAAAGTTGCCCTGCGATTGCCGCGCAACATACGTATATTGATGTGTTGGTATCCACAATCACTGCACAACAGAAAATAACAACAACAATACAGCCATGAGACCCTGCGTAATCGCCGCAAATTGGAAAATGCACCTCGATTCATCCGGGGCGCAGGCCCTCGCCCGGGATGTTCGTCAACACATGGAACGCGAGCCCGCGAATGCCGCACAGGTGATTCTGTGTCCCCCATTTCCTTTTCTTGGAATAGTAAAAACGGCCATCGAGGGTTCGGGCATAGGCCTTGGAGCGCAGAACATGCATACTGCTCCCAGCGGCGCGTTTACCGGCGAGGTAGCTGCACCGATGCTTCAGGCGATGGGCTGTGGCTGGGTAATTCTGGGCCATTCAGAACGACGGCAATATTTCGGTGAAGATGATGCACATATCAATGCCAAAGTTCATACCGCCGTTCAACACGGACTCACCCCTATCGTGTGTGTGGGTGAGACGCTGGAACAGCGTGAACTGGGTGTGACCGAGCAGGTTATCGAAGCACAGGTACGTGGAGTGCTGGCAGGACTTGCGCCGGACAATGTCGCAAAACTGATCCTCGCATACGAACCTGTGTGGGCTATCGGTACCGGTAAAACCGCCACACCCGCCCAGGCACAGGAAGTCCATGCGCTGATTCGGGCGCTCGTTGGTCTCCTGCATGGATCGACAGCAGCGGACGCTCTCGTTATTCAGTATGGCGGTTCCGTGAAAGCTGATAATGCAGCGGAACTCTTCGCTCAAGCAGACGTAGACGGAGGTCTGGTCGGCGGAGCCAGTCTCGATGCGTCCGCGTTTGCGGCGATCATCCACGCCGCCGGAGCGACGCTCTGAGCTAGAACTTAGCTAAGTTGTTGAAATTCCAAAGACTTACGCCTCGATGGATACAGCGGATTACCTTGACTTTGGACCGGTAAAGTTCTAAGTTATTTGATCCTTCTTTTTGAAGCGAATACAGGAGATTTTAGAGTTGGCATTCAAAAGCACCATGACCGATGAAGCGAAGATGGAACTCGACGCACTTGCCTCGCAGGGTTCCATTCCGAAACACATCGCGATCATCATGGATGGCAATGGCCGTTGGGCTAAAAGCAAAGGAAAAACCCGTGTATTCGGTCATAGAGAAGGCGTTCGGTCGGTACGGGAAATTGTGGAAGCCTGCGCACGAATTGACGTCTCGTATTTGACGCTGTACACCTTTTCCACCGAAAATTGGAAAAGACCAAAAGACGAGGTGTCCATGCTTATGCGCCTCCTCGTCAGCTCATTGAAGCAGGAGCTCGAAAGTCTGCACGAAAACGGTGTCAGACTTATCACCATGGGCGAAGTCAACAAGCTCCCGCCGGACGCCCAGCAAGAATTGCAACGCTCCGTAGAGAAAACAAAAAACAACAAAAAACTCACTCTGAATCTGGCGCTCAGCTACAGCGGGCGGTGGGATATCGTGCGTGCCATGAAGAGATTGGCCCTTGATGTACGCAGTGGTCGAATTTCACCCGAAGATGTTGATGACAGACTCATTTCCTCCTATCTCTCAACCGCATCCCTTCCAGATCCCGACTTGCTCATTCGTACCAGCGGGGAATTGCGGCTGAGCAATTTTCTCCTCTGGGAACTCGCATATACAGAACTTTACATTAGCCAGTGTTATTGGCCCGACTTCCGAAGTCACGAGCTGGCCGAGGCCATCCGCTCCTATCAATCAAGGGAACGGCGCTTCGGACTCGTGAGCGAGCAGCTTCAGCATCCTGCCGCACATCGCAGGTCGGCCAAAGAAGAACTGATGAATGCAATCTCCAGCTTGTAAACGCTTCGTCGCATACTTCACCACACTGCTCCTTGTCGCCGCGGCGCTCGTCGCGCAACAAGCTCCAAAGCAGCAGATCTACAAGGTGCTCGGCATCAGTGTCGAAGGTGCAGTTACGTCCGATCCTTCCACTCTCATGTTCACTGCCGGTATCCGTACCGGCGACGAAATCGCTGTTCCCGGCGACGTGACGCAAAAGGCCATCAGCAAACTTTGGAATCTGCGTCTCTTTTCCGATGTCCAGATTCTCATTGATCGACAGATCGGCGATGGTATTTACCTGAAAATAAAAGTCGAGGAGTATCCGCGCCTGGAGAATATCGTCGTGCAGGGAAACGACGAATTCACGGAAGATGATATCAAGACAAAAATCGGACTTATCAAGGGCCAAATTCTTCGACCTACCGATTTCAACCGTATCAGCAGAAAGCTCCAGGCGGACTACGAAAAAGAAGGCTACATGCTCGCCGAAATCACTCTCAAAGCTGAGCTCGTGAACCCCAGGGAGAATCGTGCCGACCTCAAAGTGATGATCGACGAAGGACCGGAAGTCGAAGTCGAAAACATAACCTTCTCCGGCAACTCGGCCTTTGACGATTCTGACCTCCGAGGTGCCATGGATGAAACATCACAGAAGAGTTGGTGGAAATTCTGGGGCAGCGCACGCTTCAATCGCGAGCTGTACGAGAAAGACAAGGATCTGATCATCGCGATGTATCGTGAAGAGGGTTATCTCGACGCCGCCATCCTTCGTGACTCCATTTGGTACAGCGACGACCGCCAGGCAATGTACATCAATATCACTGTCGAGGAAGGCGATCGTGCGTACATACGGAATGTGATCTGGAAGGGCAACACCGTCTATAGCGACTCGCTGCTGTCCGCCCGCCTGGGCTTCCAGTCCGGCGACGTCTTCAACGAAACGCGGTTTCAGGAAAACCTCCGGGGCAATCGCGATCAAACCGACGTGGCTTCGTTGTACCTCGACAATGGTTTTCTCCGCTTCTTCGCTCAGGAAGATCGCATACGCGTTGCGCCGGACTCGGTAGATGTGGTCATTAACGTGATGGAGAACAACAAATCCCGTATAGGCCATGTGGTGATCCGGGGAAATTCCAAAACACACGACAACGTCATCCGCCGCGTGCTGTACACCTATCCGGGTGATTATTTCGACCGCTCCGCCATCATCCGCAGCATACGTGAACTCGCAACCCTGAACTATTTCAATCCTGAAACTATCCGGCCGGAACCTTCGATGGTGAATGATACCACGGTGGATATCATTTACAATATCGAGGAACGTTCGAGCGATACCTTCAACGCCTCCGTAGGGTACAGTGGAACGTACGGCGCGACCGGGGCGTTCGGGCTCACCTTCAACAACTTCAACATCGCGGAGCCATTTCGCGGAGGCGCCGGGCAGGTACTCAATTTCGAGTGGCAGTTCGGTGAGGCATCGCGATTCAGGATTTTCTCGCTGTCCTTCACGGAACCCTGGTTCATGAGCTCAGCGACCTCCATAGGTTTTTCTCTCTATGACGAGCGCCAGCAATATGTGTTTGACATGCGCCGTACCGGTGCCTCGGTCAATCTGGGACGCCGTTTCCGTTTTCCTGACGATTTTTCACGCGGCGATTGGTTCGTTCGCTTCCAGGAACTCGACGTCAAAGATGGCGGAAGTTTCTATTCGACAGGCAACTACACCCAAGTCAGTCTTACCCAGGTGCTGTCACGCAACTCGCTCGACAGCCCCATCTTTCCAAGCTCCGGTTCACGTGTAGCGCTGACGACGGAAATCAGCGGCGGCTTCCTGCCGGGTTCTGTGGATTATCACAAGCACCGCCTGGAGCTCATGTGGTTCACTCCGCTCCTTCAATCCGAAAATCAAAGTCGGCTCACACTGTACACCGGTACGCGCTTCGGACTGGTAAAAGGCTTCTCCGAAAGTTCCTACATTCCGCCGATCGAATACTACTATATGGGCGGTAACGGCTTGCAGTATCAAACCGAACAGCTCCGTGGTTACGAAGATCGCAGCATCGGTCCCCGCATCAATGGCGTGATTGCCGGCGGCACAATTTACTCACATTACGTCGCCGAACTGCGCTTCGCCATTACTCTGAATCCCATGCCTTTGTACATTCTCGGCTTCGCGGAAGCGGGTAATATCTGGCTCAATGAGAAATTCCTCGATCCCTTCGACCTCAAACGCAGCGCGGGACTCGGAGCCCGACTTCTCATCCAGGGTATCGGTCTCATCGGTTTCGATTACGGTTACGGCTTCGATGATGTGGAGCCGAAGGACGGTAAGGCGGATGGTTGGCATTTCCATTTCCAATTTGGCCGCGGCTTTTAGTACCTTTCCGGTAATCACATAACAATTGAAAACTTCCAACGCTTATTGAGGTACATGTGAACAAGATCTCTGTTTCGGTGGCAGCAGTGTGCCTGCTGCTGCTTTCGTCCGCTGCACTATCGCAGAACCTGAAAATCGGCTATGTCGATTCGCAGAAAATTTTTGAGGGTCTCCCCGAAGCACAGGCTGCACAGAAACAACTCGACGCACGCCTCCAATTATGGCAGGATACGCTAGAGACGATGAGCCGAGCCTTCCAGAGTGATTTCGAAGCCTATCAAGCCCAGCAGGGCACGATGTCCGCCGCCGCAAAAGAACAACGGCAGCAAGAATTACTCCGCCAACAGCAGACGGTTACGGAATATCAGAAAGCGAAATTCGGCCAGGGCGGCGAAGCAACCCGCCTGCGCCTCGAGGTTCTCAATCCCTTGCAAAAAAAGGTACTTGATGCTATCGAGTTGGTCGCAAAAGAAGAAAAAATCAACTTCATGTTCGACAAGCTCGAAGACGCGGCCCTGCTGCTCTATGCTGATTCCAAATTCGACTACACGTTCAAGGTTCTCGATCGATTGAAACGAGGCGACAAGTAAGATTACGGAGAGGTGACCGATGCGCACAATATTCTTTTCTCTGATAACAGCATTCCTGCTTCTGCCCTCCTTGCAGTCCGCAGCCCAGCAGAAAATCGCCTATGTGGACATCGCTGCGATCATGAAGGAAATCCCTGAAGCCCAGGAAGCCCAGCGTCAACTCGACGTGCTGGTGGACCGCTGGCAGAAGGAACTTCGTGAGCTCGAAGACGAATGGCAGGCGAAGTTTAATGACTATGACAAGCGCAAACTGATTCTCACAGATCAGGGACGCGCAAATGCGGAAAAAGATCTGCAGGAACTCGATGCCCGTATCATGCGCTTCCGTGATCAGAAATTCGGCCAGAGTGGTGAGCTCTTCCGTGAGGAGGACCGCATCATGCGACCGATTCAGGATCTGGTTTTTGATCAGGTGAAAAGTCTCGCGATGGAGCTTGACTACGATTACGTGTTCGATAAAAGCGGAGGTGTGATGTTCCTCTATGCGAAAGATGAGTATGATCTCACCAAGCGGGCCATCGAACGCATCAAGACGACGCTTCCGGCCCGCCAGGCACCCGGCGACGCATCCACTTCCGGGCGTCCGGATCGCAGTACCTCTCCCCCGCCTCGTCAGGATAGAATGACTCCTCCTCCTCCGAGAACGGAGGAAGGTATGATACCGCATAATCCGGACGGTACCGAGATTCCAGAGTCCGACAGACCGCGTTGAGGCAAAGTTGACCTTTACTCTTCAGCACCTGGCAGAACTGCTCCGCGCCGAGCTGCAAGGCGATCCTTCGCTCACCGTTGGAGGTATCGCTCCCATCGAGGAAGCGGTTCACGGAGAGGTGAGCTTTGTCGCAAACAAGAAGTACGAGAAACATCTGGCTGGTACGAAAGCGACAGCCGTGATCGTTTCCCGCGAAACCGTCGTTCAGCGCAACGACCTTGCGCTGCTCCGTGTCAGCGATCCCTATATCGGTTTCGTGACGGTGCTCAGGCTGTTCCATCCCCTCGGACGCTACGCGGAACCTGGAATCCACCCATCAGCGGTGATTGATCCTTCCGCAACGTTGTGCGAGGATGTCACCGTCGCCGCCTCTGCGGTTATCGGCAGGAATGTTCATATCGGAAAAGGTACCGTCGTCGCGGAAGGTGTCGTGCTCCGTGACGGTGCCTCCGTAGGCGAGGATTGCCTGTTGTATCCCAACGTCAGCGTACTTGATCGTTGTGTGATCGGTGATCGAGTAATCATTCACTCGGGGACGACCATTGGCAGTGATGGTTTTGGCTTTGCTCCCAGCGGTGAAAAATATGAGAAAATTCCGCAGGTCGGTTTCGTTTCCATCGAAAATGATGTCGAGATCGGTGCCAACTGCGCAATCGATCGCGGCACTCTGGGTCCGACCATTATCCGTTCCGGCGTGAAGCTCGACAACCTGATTCAGATTGCGCATAACGTGGAAATCGGAGAAAACACCGTCATTGCCGCCCAATCCGGAATTTCAGGAAGCACGGTGCTCGGCAAACATGTGCTGATCGCCGGCCAGGTCGGTGTTGTGGGACACATCGAGATAGGTGAAAATGTCACCGTCGGTGCTCAGTCCGGAGTCGCAAAATCATTGCAGGGACCCGGAAAGATCTTCCGCGGTTCTCCCGCCCGAGAAATCCATGACGAACTGCGCCTCGAAGCCGCTCTGCGTCACCTTCCGGATTTGATCAAAACTGTCCGCGAACAGGAACGCCGAATTCATGAACTTGAGGAGCTCCTGGCACAGCAGCAGGAGCGGGATTGACCAGAACACGGAAAAAGCGATTCATGGTCGCTTTTTCCTTTTGGAGTAGAGCATTATGATCGGGAAACACACAACCGTTTTCATTACCGGAGCCAGTTCGGGCATCGGCCTCGCATGCGCCGAAACCTTCGCCACCGCGGGCGCACGCCTCATTCTCTGCGCCCGTCGCATCGACGTCTTGCAAGAGCACGCTGAGCGCTTGAGTCAAACCACGGGTGTGAGTATTCTCCCTCTGCATCTCGACGTGCGGAATCGCGACGACGTGATATCCACCATCGGAAATCTGGCACCGGAGTGGGGCGACATAGATATTCTCGTCAATAACGCCGGGCTCGCCCGTGGATTGGGAAAGCTGCACCTCAGCGATATGGACGATTGGGAGGAAATGCTGGATACCAACGTGAAAGGTTTGCTGTACGTGACTCGTGCGATCGTTCCGGGTATGGTACATCGTCGCAAGGGACATATCATCAATATCGGATCCATAGCGGGGCTGGATCCCTATCCCGGCGGCGCAGTGTACAATGGGAGCAAATTTGCGGTCGACGGCATTACCCGTGCCCTCCGCATGGATCTCGTGGATACACCTCTGCGAGTGACCAGCGTGGATCCCGGGCTGGTCGAGACCGACTTCAGCATGGTACGCTTCCGGGGAGATTCGGAACGCGCCCGAAGTGTGTACGCCGAAATCGAGGCCCTGCAGGCGGGGGACGTGGCCGAAGCGGTGTTCTTTGCCGCCAGTCGTCCAGCCCATGTCAGTGTGAATCAAATCGTCATCATGCCGACGGCGCAGGCTTCATCACTGGTCAAGCATCTCGGACCCCTCCGTTGACCCGAAGCGACTCTGCCAACCTTCCGTCTCAACTGGCAGCGTGATCAATCGCACCCTGGGAGGTACACAACGCGCAGCTATACGACCGTCGCAAGCCTACCGCCTCTCCTCCCGTACTGCTTTGCTGAGATAAAACACCAGGAAAGTTTTTTCTCCCGGCAAGGGAACGACACAACGCCGTCGACAGACCAGACCTTCTTCAATGGCTATGGCCAGAAACTTTTCGGGAGAAACGATTTGCATGACATCCGCCAGTCGCCGGATACTGTCGTAAGGAGTCTCGCTCACTGACGGTTTCGTCCCTGCCGCCTGCAGAACGATCAGGAGTGTTCCTTCATCGTGCAGCGATTCCTGTAAACGTCGCAATCCCCGCCTCGTGTCAATGTACTCGAACAATAACGCGGCCACCACTACGCCATACGTTTTTCGCGGCGGCTCCATCGCGAGAATGTCCCCGCATATCAATTCCAGACCTGATAGCCGTTGTCCGTGATCACGACGAATTCGTTCCAGATATCCTGCGTGAATGTCAATCCCCGTAACTTCATGCGTTACCGCCGGATCGATATGCCGCCATCCCGTGCCCGGTCCGCAACCGGCAATCAACAGCGTCTGCGGTTGCAATTCAGCGAAAGCCTCCGCCAATATCCTATCCAGTGCTTGCCATTGTCTCACATGCGGCGCGGACATATGTGCTTCATACTCTTCAGGCGAAATGTCGAGCCAGGGCGAGTCATTCATACGATTTCGAGCTTCTCCTTTGCGGCAAGCCCTTATTCCTCGTTGTTCAGTGTGGAAGCCGCCGCAGTTGCAGCGTAGAGTGCGACGGCCACGGCATTCGCAACATTGATCGAGTCCACACCTTGACGCATGGGAATGGTGAACAAGACATCGCACAGCGCTGTCGCTTCCGACGTCAGCCCATACGCTTCACTCCCGAATAGCAGACAAAGGGAAGCATCACCTGCGTCACACGTCTGGATGTGCTGAAAGACCTGGCTCGATCCGCCTCGGGGTACCGCTCCAACGAGTCGAACCTTGCCGGAGCCTCGCAACAACCGGATATCTCCGAGAATGTCGTCACAGATCCGAATGTGGAGCCGGAACATATGCCCGACGGAGACACGCACACTTCGCCGAAGCCAGGGTGAGCAGCTATCCCTCCCCACCAAAACACCGTCAACCCCGAAGGCGGCGCAATTTCGAAGAATCATGCCCATGTTTTCCGCATCTGCAATTCCTTCGAGGGCAACCAGTAATGATGCTTTCTCTTTCGCTCCACGCAGCACCTCGATGGAGGGATTTTCCGGAATAGTGCCCACAGCCATCACACCATGATGGAGCGCATAGCCCACGATTCGTTGAAGCACCTCCTCGGGAGCCACAAACACTGGTGCATCTCCAATGCGGGCTGTGTCGAGTATGGATGTGTTTTCGGAAAGCCATTGCTCGGTGATCAGCATCGAGCGTATCGTGACACTACTGTCAAGAACGGCGCGAACCACTTTCGCACTCTCCGCCACAAAATGGCCGCTCCCCCAATGCCAGGTGCGCTCCCGTAAGGTTCGATACGGTTCCAATTCTGCTATGTCGATGTCCACGATATGCTGAATGTTTAAATCGCTACGCATCCTTCCTCACATTCAATGCAGCCAATACTTGAGCAGAAACAGCATCATACCCACGAGCCCTCCCACCAATGCGCCGTTCAGGCGAATGTATTGGAGGTCTCCACCAACCTTTTCTTCGATCTGTCGCACCAGTGTTTCATCGTCGAGTCGCTCCAGATTCTTTTGCACGAGACCACCGATTTCACCGTGATACCGGTGAACCAGTGCAGTGATACGCTCCTTCGTCCAGCGATCCAGCTGATCCTGCGCTTTTTCATCCGCTGTGAATGAATCCAGCATCTGATCGAGAAAATGAAACAGATGCTTCAAGATAACCGGATTGTCAGCTTCCAGATCCGCGATAGCGGCTTCACGCATGCGTCCGATGAGCGGAGCAAGCAAATCGATGAATGTACCCTCTTCCGTCAACGAGTTTCGCAGCCGGGAGAGGGATGCGCGGAGACTCTCATTCTCTCCCACTCCCTCAATCATCTGCCCCAACCAGCGGTCCACATCCGCCCGTGCAGGATGCGCGGCATCGTTTCGAATATGCTGCAATTCGTCCGACACGGTGCGTAAAATTGCGTCGGCCAAATCCTCGTAATTCAGCGCGTTCACGCTTTCCGCCATCCATTTTCCAATGCGCCGCAGCGGACCGTCCGCATAATCTTCCGCAACCGCTCTGAGATTTTTTACCACGAGTTTGCGCACCTCGGCGCTGCCAAGCCAGGGTCCGATGCGCTCCAGTACCACGTCGAGCATGGCATCGTGCCATCGCCAGGCCATGGCTTGACCTCCGGCGGCCTTGAGCCATCGAAGCATGTCATCTTCGCGCACCTGCTCGTGCACAAGGGCTGACAAGCGCTGTGCGATACGCTTCGGTTCTACGGATCGAAGCACCTCTTCAAGAATGCTTCGCAGAAAACGGTGCAGCGCATCCCGCGAACCCTCTTCCGACAGCCAGGCCGCCACGCCTCGTCCGACATGCCATCCGGAAATACGCTCGAGTATGGCTTCCTGGGTCAACCAGCGATTTTGCACCATGTCAATAATCGCCGCGCTGATTTTTGCGCGGTGCTTCGGAATGATGGCCGTGTGAGGGATGGGGATGCCGAAGGGATGTCGGAACAATGCCACCACCGCGAACCAGTCCGCAAGACCGCCAATCATGGCTGCTTCGGAGAAGGCGTGAAGCAATGCCAGGAGAAATACATCCGGAAACGGCAATGTTACCAGGAACAGCAACGTTGCGATCCCGAGAGACACCGGCGCCAGTCGCTGGGCGCTGATATTGGCTTTGCGTGTCTGCTTCATGCATCTAAACTACGTCACGGTACCATGCATGACAAGGCGGTGAACGTCACAAACTTCTCCACGGCACGGCGCGCAAAGTCTGTCGCCGATTTTTTTTAAAAGGTATCCTTTTTTGCCCGTCCGCAGTAATCGTTCTCCACATTGAGCGCATTTTTCGTTTTGCCATCAGCCCATCGCCATTAACGACGTCCGGGGACGAAAGTCTCCAACGTGAACGGCAATTCCATACCGAACGGTGCTCCATCTGTCACAGATCTTGGCAGATGCCGGATAAATATTATGCCCTGATGCACTAACCTCGACGCCGGTGCGAAGAACTTGTTTTCGCCTCCGTCGCCGGAAGGTCCCTTCTCAATCACGGCTGCCCTCCCGGGAAGCGCGCCGCCTTCCAGGCACGGAATGGTATCGACACCACCGGCATTGATCTTTCACCGGAAGCAATCAGAATTGCATCGGAGAGGGCGTTTACTCAACGAATTGAACTTTGCTCTTCCTTCATGAATGCAAGAGTATTTCACGGAAGTCGGCCTGACATTTGCAAATCTGACTACGCTGCTCTCTGTGCCATATCGATCCACCCCGCTACTTTACTACCGCTTCGCCTCGCTGCATGGAGTAGACCGTACGTTACTTCGTGTCATCCCGCCCATCCGATGGTACGCATGGATGGTGTTGTTCCATCTTTCACGATCAAGAAGAGGGTGTTGAACCCAAGGCATGTTTTTCTTGTTGTGCGAATGACTTTCCCCTACATGGAACGCACAACGACGCTTCTCTTATGCCCGACACAATAATCACACGCGAAAAAACCGCCGACATTCCGGATCTGTCCACGCTGCCTCAGGATGGGGGATCCGAATTCAATCGCCTGGTCTTTACCTCCAGTCCCTACCTGCTGCAACACGCACGAAATCCCGTTGATTGGTATCCGTGGGGAAACGAGGCCTTCGATCGCGCACTGCATGAAGATAAACCCGTATTCCTCTCTATCGGCTACTCTACCTGTCACTGGTGCCATGTGATGGAGCACGAAAGCTTCGAAGATATATCTGTCGCCACCTTGCTGAACGAACACTACATCGCGATCAAGGTTGACAGGGAAGAACGGCCCGATATCGATCATATTTACATGACGGTTTGTCAGGCCATGACAGGATCGGGCGGTTGGCCTCTCAGCGTTTTTCTCACACCGGACAAGCTTCCTTTTTTCGCGGGGACGTACTATCCGAGAGAAGACCGCCACGGACGCCCCGGTTTTATCCGCATTCTCAAGGCCTTGCATGATGCCTGGAAAAATGAACGTCATCGGGTTACCTCCATCGGGACGGAGCTCCGCGACCGACTTCGAGCCGCGTCGGCCCGGAACGCAGGCGCGTTGCCGGCAGACATGGTGCAACTCGCGGTTCGGGCGTTCACGCATTCGTATGACTCCGTGTTCGGGGGCTTCGGAAACGCCCCGAAATTTCCGATGGGCCATACTCTCAGCTTTTTACTCCGCAGAGCACACGCAGCAAACGACGACAATTTGCTCGCGATATGCGAACACACTCTCCGCCGTATGTACGACGGTGGCATCTGGGATCACCTCGGTGGCGGCTTTTGCCGGTATTCTACCGACCGGCGATGGCTCGTACCGCATTTCGAAAAAATGCTGTACAACAACGCTCTTCTGCTCATGACCTATGCGGAAGCCTGGGCCGTAACCCGCAATGTCCGCTACGAGCAGGTCTGCCGTGGCATCGCTGCCTATGTGCGTGAATATATGACCGATGCATCCGGAGTGTTTTTTTCGGCGGAGAATGCGGATAGCGAGGGTGAGGAGGGGCGGTTCTACGTCTTCACTCGTCAGGAATTCCGCTCCGTGGTTGGATCCCGCTACGCTCCGATGCTCTGCGAATATTTTGGTGTTGAGGAAGCCGGCAATTTCGAGCATGGTACCAACATTCTTCACATCGCTGTCGATCGCAACGAGTGGGAACAGCGCCATGGCCTCACACCGGAATTAGCGGACAGCATTCTTGCTGCGGCACTCTCCGCGCTCAAAGACGCAAGAGCAAAACGTGTCCATCCTTCGCTCGACGACAAAATCCTGACTTCCTGGAACGGACTCATGATTGCAGGTCTGGCGATGGCTGGACGTATTCTCCGGGATGATGAAATGCTTCAATCCGCTGTCCGTGCTGCCGACACACTACTCGGGCACATGATAACCCATGATAGACGATTGCTCCATCGTCTGAGAGGAAACGATGCGGGAATCAGCGGTTTTCTGGAGGATTATACCTTCCTGATCTGGGGTCTCATCGAGCTGCATCAGGCGACGTTGGAACTGCGCTACCTCGAGCAAGCCGTGATGCTGGCCGAGCATATGCTTCTCTCTTTCGAAGATGATGACTCGCGCGCGCTGCGTTTCTCCGCGCGTGATGGTGAGGCCTTGATCGCCGACACAATCGATCTCCACGACGGAGCCATACCATCAGGCAACGGTGCCGCCGCTTATGTGCTCGTCCGTCTGGCGCGAATTACAGGCCGCGTGGAGTTCGAACAGCGGGCCGAGGACATTCTGAAATCGGCGGCATCCTCCATCTCGGCGTATCCAACCGGTTCCGCGGTCTTTCTCATGGCCCTGGATTTGATGGAGGGAGAGAGCGTCGATCTCGTCCTCTCAGGTGGCCAGATCGGTGAGTTCCTCTCGGTTCTGGACTCTACATGGAATCCGCGTATGCACGTACTGCATCGCCCGGAGGGGGAAGAGGCAGAGCGCCTCGCACGAATTGCGCCTTTCACCGCTGCACTCGTCCCGAAAGACGGAAAAACCACCGCATACGTTTGCAGAAATTTTGCCTGCGATCAACCCGTCATGACTGCAGCGGAGTTACGGGCAAGTCTTGCTCTCTGATATTGCAAGGACAATACCGTCACCGGCCCGGTTTTATCGCCCGTCGATAGGGACCGGGTTCTCGTTAAGCGACATCACCTTCAACGAAAGCGCACTTCGGCACGCGCGTCTTCTTCGTACACGGCGGAATGCCCAGCTACCCATTCCCCATTGCGAAGGTACTGCGAAGCCGTGCGCAGCTTGCCGTCGTCACCGAGTGTCGCGGTACTCTTTACTTCGGTAATTCCATTTTCATTTCCCGTCACGAACTCATGAGCGGTAAAGGAGCGCCCCTCGGCGGTCATCGTCCCGGTCGTGAAAAATCCGGCGGTAGTGAAGTAATAAAATACCAAGGATTCCTTTTTCTTGTCCCAGAAAATGATGGACTCTCCGCCGTACGCTCCGTCGTTCACCGAATGCAGCGTCCGCACCGCTGTGCCATTTAATGCACGCTCATAGCGCGCGACGTCAATCGTGGGTGCGCTTGCCCCGGGATCCCCCAGCACACCGCGCCAGGTCTTTCCGAGAAACGGCCTGAACACCTCCAGGTGGGCATCGAGCGCGGTACCGTCCTGCGCCAGCATTGGTGCTGCAGTACAGAACATGCTGAGAAAAAGGGTAACGACAATTGTATTTCGTGGTTTCATTGGTATTCTCCGATTGTTGGAAAGAAAAAGTAACACCCGACATCCGGAAAGAAAAGAGCGGGTTGGATTCCCGCTCTTCACGCTCTGTCGACTCACGGCTGTGCAACTCTGGCGTTCTATTTACGCGCGTTTTCCAGCTCCTGGATAATGCGATCCATGCGATAGATGTGCTTCAGGGATTCGAAGATACCGGCGGAATGAACAGAGATGGTCCGGTTGCCCTTGTCTTCCGCGAAGATGAACTCACCGGGTAGACTCTCGATATTCCCGTCGAACGCGCATCCGACAATTTCCTTGCGAATGTTGATCACCGGGCTGCCGCTGTTCCCGCCGATGATGTCTGCTGTGGAAACGAAGTTGAATGGTGTGGCGAGATCAAAGCTCGGTGGAGGATTTTTCCAGCGCGGCGGCAGGTCCCATGCATTGCCGCTCATCATCGCATCGAATGCGCCGTCGCTGTCCTTGAAGGAGTGATAACGATCATACATCCCGTAAAAGGTAGTGTATGCAGGGGCTACAGTGCCGTTGTACGAGTACCCTTGAACAACCCCATCCGAAATGCGGAGGGAAAACGTCGCATCGGGTGGATAGGAGGTGCCATAGACATCGTACAGCGCCCGACCCATTCGCTCCCTCTGCGTTTCGAGTGCTTGCGCGAGCTCACGTTGCCGCGCCGCTGCGTTATCGTAACGAGGTTGCATCGCCAGGGCGAGACGAAGGAAGGGGTCCTGTGATCGCTTCAACGCCTCGCTTCCTCCCGTAAGCAGTGTCTCGAGCGCGGCTCCGTCACCGAGTATTGAAGATTCGAGCATTTCCGTGGCGAGACGTTCGCCGCTCCGCGATCCGAACTGCGATCGGATGATATCATCCTTTTCCCCGAGCATGTCCCGCATCAATGCGAGTTGTCGCTCGAGGACCAGGCGTTCGATATCGGCGTCGAACTGCACTGCTTCGGTGAGCGCCGAGCGCATTTTCTGCAGGCCCTCTCCTTTGAACGCGCTCGATCGTTCGCTTTCCTCCTTCTCGCTTTCCGTTATCCAGCGCACTATCGCTGCGGCCCTCTCCGCATGAGCGCTGACACCGAGTCCAGCTGGTCTCAGGGCATACAAATCCGGAGCGACAGCTCGTTGTGCGGTAATCAGTCCGGCAATGTTTTCCCAGAGGTCTGTATAGCGTGGTGCCAGCGTGGAATTCTTTTTCACGTCTGCTTGAAATTTCGCGTCAAAATCCCGGCGTCGCTGCATCAGCACATCGTCGCGTAATCCTGCAAGGCGGCCGCCATAAATTTCCTGGGCATTGTTGATCCCGAATATCTCGTCAAAGTATGCGGCGTCGTGCTTGTCCTTATTCTTCTGTAACCACTGCTCGAGTATATGCTTACGGTCTGTCAGAAGCCGATAGGTAAATGGGACACGCATATCCCGATCAAATTCCAGCATGGATGCTGTTACCAGACGACCCGTGCGACCCGGATTGCCAACCACGAATACTGGTTCACCAATTTGGCTACCTTTGGGACTCCAGCGGAAGTAGTGTGCTGTCTTCAGCGGCTTTCCATCGTCACCATACACCCGAAACAGGTCGCAATCGAAGGAATAGCGCGGGTAAGCCCAGAAATCGTACACACCTCCGAAAAAAGCGAATCCGCGTTCGCTGGAAAAGACCAGGCGTACATCGTTGTATCGTTTGTAGAGATACGCAGAGTACCTCCCGCCGTGATACAGCGTTACCACCTGGCAGCGTAAACCATCCTTGCTCAGCGATTGCTCCACGGAGGTGATCGTTGCATTGCGTGCACGGAGAGCGTCTGGTCCCTCCTTGCCTTCCATGGCGGCTTGAATCTGAGAGGTAACGTCGCGTATCTCAACGAGCTGATCGACGAACAAACCTTCCACCTTGCGTTCGTCCTCTAATCGCAGGGCGACAAATCCGTCACGCAGCAAATCCTCGCCTTCCCGCGTCACCCCCGTCACCGCATCGATCCCGCAATGATAATTGGTCATAACCAATCCCTGATCGCTGATAAATGAGGCCGAGCATCCGTTCCCAAAGCGAAGAGCGGAAAGCCGGACATCGTCGAGCCAATCCTGGCCGGGACGAAAATTATACAGAGCGGAAAAGTGATCCAATGGCGGATACTCGAAAGTCCACATGGTACCATTATCGAGCCGTGTGGGAGGAGCAGCGTTTTGCTGCGCCCTCGCGGGAAGCATACCGCAAATGAGAACCACAAGTGTCAGGAGAGGAACTGGATGGAAAACGCGCCTGATGTTCATTGGATGTCCTGCTGGTCCGTTACAGATGCACGCCGCTACCGTCGTGTGCGCGGTAGCGGGAGGTGAGATATGTAAATTACGGAAATACGGCAATATGGAGCGCCATACACGACGAATCACCGGCTCACGATGAGTGCTTTCCTGGGTAAGCCGGGCGTTGCGCATTTTCCATGCGCTTCGGGAGGACTGACACGGAACGTTCGATTCATTCAACAGGTCTGAACCGCCAGCTCCGGACCTTTCCACCCTCCGCGTCGGAAATGCTCGCGCGCAGCATGCCATCCGAATCCCGTGCATACTGGATACGCTGCGGGTAATCATGCGTCGGGTTGATGAATCGCACGAATCCGGGGGCCAGCGAATCGGCGATGAACACCGTTTCCACCTTTCCACCCGGACTGGCGTGAAAATGCAATGCACCATCGCGCTCCACGATGCGCAGGTACTCGAAAAACGTTTTACCATTCGCGGAGACGTCGCGATGCAATCCGAGCATCATTCCTCCCGAAGGCGCCATCCAGTACTCTTCCTGCTTCTTGGAACTTCCTTCGTACATCCAATGGCCCGCTAACCACGACAACGAATCAATGGAATTCTGCGCCTGGACCGGTATCGCGCAGACACTGATGCAAAAGACGACCAGAGACAGCTTCACGGCAAATCGAAACGATTGGTGAACAGTTGTGTTGTGAGTTTTCGCACGCGCGATACTTTCGGTTTCAGCATGCACGAATCCTGTTCCTCCTTGTTATGAAGCAACCGCATATTGGGGTGGAGCACCAAAAGCGAAAATACGGCTTTCCGGATTCGCTCTGTTGCATTTCAATCCCGTTCAGCATGCGCATCGGCATAAGCCATTGACGTCATTTCTTGTAGTAGCGCAACGCTTCCGGCATATGCTTTTGAATATCGGCAATGCGTGTCTGGTCGGAAGGATGTGTGCTCAGAAATTCCGGAGGTGATCCGCCTCCTTTCTTCGCCGCCATGCGCTGCCAGAAAGCTACTGCTTCATTCGGATCGTACCCGGCCATGGCCATGAAAATCAAACCCAGCCTGTCTGCTTCGCTTTCATGCGTGCGGCTGAACGGGAGCAGTACCCCCACCTGAGCTCCGAGACCAAAAGCTGTCATGTACAGCGCGCGTGTTTCAGCGGGCTTGTTGGCCAAGGCCTCGTTCAGCGCCATGCCTCCGAGCTGTGTCATCAAACCCTGACTCATGCGTTCATTGCCGTGCTCCGCGATGGCGTGCGCTATCTCATGCCCCATGACCACAGCCAGACCGTTCTCGCTTTGCGTGATCGGAAGGATGCCCGTGTACACAACCACCTTGCCGCCGGGCATGCACCAGGCGTTGACCTCGGGACTCTCAATGAGATTGAATTCCCATTGATACCCCTTGAGTTCACCGGACAATCCCTTTTCCGCGAAATACCGTTCCACAGCGCCCCTGATGCCGTTGCCAACCCGGCGCACCATATCCACTTGCTGGGCATTGCTGCTCAGCTTGTTGTTCTTGAGGAACGTACCATACTCCTGATAACTCATGGACTGCATGGTCCCGGCGGGGATAATGTTCAGCTGCTTTCTTCCGGTGATGGGAACAGTACTGCACGCGATAAGGATGAGCACCGCAGCCGAGACAGCGGAAAGTGGCACAATGAAGCGTTTCATAATTTCTCCGTTCTATAAAAAAAGAAAAAATCGGTTTTGTTGCACGCACAACCCAACGACGGGGTTTCCGCAGGCGCGCAGAAGCATCCTGGCATGAATCGAAGCCGCCCCCCCCGACTCACTGGCCGAGGCGGCCGGCAAGCGCGGCGAGACGTCCCCTCCAATACACCTTCATTCTCTCCGCGCTCACTCGATCGGGAAGCTTTTCGTGCTGCACGGAAACTCTGCATCTACCGTTCGCTGTGACAGCGAAATCCACAATCACGCGGCTTCCGTCATTCCAGAGAATGCGCAGAGATGCATTTTCCCGTGCAGTGGTGATTTTGAACTTCTCCGTGAGCCAGTACATTCTCTGGCGGCCATTCTTCCAATGTGCGTAGACATACGATAGATCTGCGGTGAGAGTCTTCGTCACGCTGATCGAGTATCCATCGGCCTTCTCGTGCTTGTCTCGCAACCCCCGGGCTTGCTCATAGCTGACCGTCACCATCTGCTGCCACCATGCGGAGAGACTCGTACCGTTCTTGAGCAGGGCAACAATCTTGTTGTGAGACAGCTGTGCCGCCCCTTCGGTGTCCAGGAGCTCGAACCACTCCGCCCAGCGCCTTCCTGTGCGGGCGTGCACGGCTTCGTCTGTAATAGATGGCGCAATACGCAATTCCACTCTCGCCGATGTCTCTGGTATATCGTGAAACCTCAATCTACAAAGAAGGCCCGGGCAAATCCAATGCGGCTGCAATACAAAACGAAACACCTTTTCGCGAGATCGCTGCGGTGGATTGATATCCTCAATTCACAGGGAATCTGCTACCCCTGTCAGAGCCGTTTCGGGCGCGATATCAATACGCTGCTTCTTCACTTCGATGCTGATTTGAACTCTACCGTTTTTTTTACCATTATTGCTGTCAAGATAACAGACTCTTTTGCCCTGCTGCCTCGTTGCAATACGCGGATTCAACGCCGTCAAAATGGTATACCATTGTCCGTATACCATCACGAGTCTCACAACGAGGTCACAGAGTACGAAACATCTGACGCACCTTTCACAACATATGAGCGTACCATGAAAAATCATTCGCACGTCATCTCCTTCGCTCTCGCTCTCTTCCTGCTCCTTTCCGCCGCACCCGAACACCTGTACCCTCAAATTCCCACATCTCGTGATCTCAAAAAAGCTGTCAAAGACGCCACAAACAGTGCGCGCTCGGCGGGAAAAACCATGGTGGAAACGGCGCCCCCCGTAGACGCACCGGCAAAACCCACACCGGGTGGCGGCACGCTCTACGTTTCAATTTCCTCAGGAAACAACAAGAACGACGGAAGCAAGAACAGTCCTCTGAAAAACATTGACAAAGCGATCGCTATCGCGAAACCCGGGGATGCGATCCGTATTACCGGTGGACGCTACAGCGGCACGCTCAATGCGGGCTACATCGAAAGCGATAAAGCCGTTCAACTTTTCGGCAGCTATAATCAGGATTTCTCGCGGCAGGATATTGCCGCTCATCCCACAGTGTTCCAGCCCGACAACGAAAGCGCTCGCTCGAACCGTAAAGCCCTTCTGAAATTCACGAAGGATGTGGCTGGCACCGTCATCGACCATATCGTCTTCGATATGGGGGAACGAAATGCCTACAGTCCGAAAGAAGGTTTCGTGGACGGTGTGGAAGGAGGCCGTATGCTGCAGCCGACAGAGCGTCCCCCGGTGGGCAATTCCACTGTCGGAGAACCGTGCCTCCAATTCATGAGCGCGACCACCGGCGGAGATGTCATGGTTCAGAATTGCGTCTTCGTGAACGGCGCGAGCTTCGCCCTGCAGGCGGGACATCGCAGCGGGACTTTCACCGTCAGAAACAACATATTCGTTGCCAATAAAATGGCCGCAATCGAGATTTACGGCACCTGTGCGAATACCGGCGGACCGAAATCTCTTTCTCTCTGCGGAGACGTCGAAATCGCGTACAACACAATTCTCTTCACCTGGAGCCGTCTCAAGGACTTCCAGGATATGGGCTATGGGGTGCGTGTTATGACCAAGTGTCAGTATGCCATTCATCACAACGTGATCGGTGCGAGCATCCTTGCCGCCGTGGATCATACCCGATTCAACAACAACGAGTGGGTACGTATCGATGACAATATTTTCTTCGTGAATAAGGACAAAGATCTGCACTACAGTCCCGCAAGCAATACACGCCTGCGGGTTGACGCATCCGATTTCGGAGATCTCGAAATAGCGAGTGCCAATGGAAATCGCAACGAAATTCCTGCAGCCCTTAGGGTGAATAAAGCATACCTCGAGGGATATCTTAGTGCCCGGTACAGTGAACAGGTGGATTACAACCCGGATTCACCGGCAAATCAGTGGCGTGAGGCAATGGGCTTGAACAAGCAAGGAAAGATCCAATCGTCCGTGTCAATGTTTGCGAATAAATATCCCTGGAAGGATGCGATCGAACTTTTCGGCAATCTGCAGGGACACGGTGCTCAGCTGCCCAGATAGGCGACAGGAAACGAAGCTCCAAAATAGCACATTGTGCCAGTGTCGTACGGCTGCGGGATGCTCCATCCCGCAGCCGTACGCCCACCATCAGGGATGGCAGCGTGTGCGGAAAGGTAGTGTAACGGAATATGTTGTACAACATTCGTTTGTTATATTCCCTTAGTACTTCCGGAGAACGGCAATGCACCCGCAGCTTCAGCGCATCGATCATGAGCTTCTCGATGCATCACACGCACTGCAGACGTTACGCGACACTATCCCGGCCGAACAATGGCGGGTGCGAGTCCATTCCGGTCGCTGGTCCATCGCCGAATGTGTCGCGCATCTCAACCTCACCTCCGAGGCCTTCCTCCCCCTGCTGAACGTGGCACTGGAAAGTGCCCGCAACCTTGCACAGGCACCTCCCCCGCGGTACAGAATGGACGTCATGGGTTGGCTGCTCTGGCGGATGCTGCCGCCGCCTGTTCGCATCCGGACCCGAACGACAGCGGCTTTCATCCCGCAATCGCTCGCGGAGGTATCGGAACTCGTCTCCGCCTTTGATAACCTGCAGCTGCAACTTCATGGCATAGTCCGGGACGCGGAGGGCCTCCCTTTGCAGCAAGTCCGGGTGCGATCACCGTTCAATGAAAAAACGACGTACAACCTTTTCTCTGCACTGTCTATCCTACCGCGTCACCAGCTACGTCATCTTTGGCAGGCGCAGCAGATTTTTCCCGATGCTATGGAATAACGATTTCTTCGCATGCGTACCGAAGCTACCACAACGCGAGGGGAATACAGACCGAAGCCGCGGAGTTCCTGTTGGGAAAACTGCCGCGGCTTCGGATTTCGGCCGGATGATTTGTTCAGATGCTACATCCCCGTTATCGGGGTTGCAATCTGATATTTTTTCGCTGCTTCGGCCTGCCAATAGTCGGCCGTCACGCGCCCACCCTCCGCAGTGATATGCACAACGCCGGTTGCCTTGCTCTTGACAATGTTTGATGGCTGAAGCACCAGTTTGCCATTGGCCTTTACGAGTTCCCGCGATGAGGCCAGCTCTTTTCCGCTGTCATCTCTGAAAGACAGTTTCACAATCGCGTCCTTACCGTCAGCGTTTGCGAGCACAATGTACACTTCCACACCGGGATCGGAAACGAAGTGCGGACACACAAGTTGGGCATATCCCTTCTTTTCCTGTCCGATAGTGGTCGTGTTCTTCCAGGACTCGGCCGCATTCTTGTAAAACTGCCAGTATTCCGCCACAATGTTTCCACCAGCGGATTCGATGTGTATTGTGCCGTTGGCAATCCTGTTGTCAATGTATTTCCCCGGATTCAGATTCAGTTTTCCGAACGGTTGCACGAGTTCCTTGCCCTCTCCGAGAAGCTTTCCATCGTTGTCATACAGCTTCATGGTTACGATGGGACCCTTACCTTCGACATCTGTGATGACCAGATGCGACTCGATGACCTTCGGATCAGACACGAAATGGTTGATGATGTAACGCTCCGAACCCTGTGCGTGAACACGTACCGCGGAAAAACTCACCGCGAACAGGAGCAGCAATAATGAGGTGTATTTCATGATTCCTCCGTTCTTCTTGTGTTTCCTGATCACAGTTTTTTGAATTCGACCCGACGGTTGACCGCGCGGTTCGCAGGTGTATCGTTACCTACGATCGGATTTTTCGGACCATATCCGACCGTGAGAAGCCGACCGGCATCGACTTTCCCGTTTTTCACCAGCCAATTTTTCACAGAAGCGGCGCGACGCTCAGACAGCTTGACGTTGTAGTCTTCCTTACCCACGTTGTCGGTATGACCGGCGATTTCATAACGCGCACCTTTGTTTTTCGAATCGTTCATTGCCCGCGCTACTTCCAGCAGATCCGCTTCCGAGCGTTTCTGAATCTTGTCGCTGTCGAAGTCGAAATGCACGATTAGTCGTACCAGTGGATCCTCGACAATGGCCTCCTTCTCAGGTGCGCCTCCTTGCATTGCATGGGCGATCTGATACTTCTCACGTTCGGATACCTGCCAGTACTCGCCTGTGATCTTACCGCCTTCGGTTTGTATGTAGGCGACCCCGGTCATTTTCTTGTTTCCAACCAGGGCATACGGCTGGATGGAGAATTTTCCATTCTTCGGGATGGAGACCTTCGTCTGTCCGGCGAGGTCACCCTGATCATTGTAAAACTCGACGTAAACCGTCGGGCCGGTACCTTCGGCGTCAGCCACGACGAGATAACTCTCGATGGAAGGATCTGCGACGAAATGTTGACAAATCAGCATTGTGGAACCCGGAGCAACCGCGGCCGGTACCGCAATGTTTTTCCAGCCGAGCTCAGGGTTCTTGTAAAATTGCCAATACTGTCCCACCGCGTCGCGCGACGAGGTGATGCGCATGGTACCGACCATTGTGCGTCCGCGCACATATTTTTCGGGATTGACGTTCAGCTTTCCATTGGCGGGGATTGTTTCTTCCCCGTTCCCGACGAGCGATCCGCTCTCGTCATAGACGGCGATGTTGATCGTGCCTCCGCGTCCGCCGACATCGCTCACGACCAGATGTCCCTCCACCACCGCGGGATCGGAAACAAAGTGGTTGACGATCAACGTCTTGCCGGCCTGTCCCCAAACGGCGGAGGAGGTCAGAAACAACGCCAGTAGCACCAGCGGAATGCTGACGTACCCGCCCGACACCCTCATGTGTACTGTCATAGGTTCTCCGTGTTGTTCAGAATGTGAAAATCATCTGTAATATACGTTTCTGTCTCTTCCCGTGCATGTGAGATTTCTGTTCCGCTCTCGTACGATGCTGCATGCAGAGGGCTTCCGGTCTTCGTCTTTCATTTTCGGACCGCACTGTTTCCTGGTGCTGAGCGTGACGACTGCGTTCATAGGTATTTCCTCGCTTTGACGCTGATCACGTGAATCCGCCTTTTACCTTCCCCAGTCCCGGATCAAGAACGATCCGTATCCTGCGTCCAGCGCATGGATGAACGCATGGAAACGGGATCACGTAAGAATCGATTTGGGGAATGGCGTATTTTCAACTCACGCAGCGGTCGCTTCACCCGGGTAATTGCGAGTTGTTGATGATTCTGGTCCCTCGTATTTTCTCTCGCACTATGGATTTTCCAATACTCGATACAGAACTCATCCGCATTGCCAGTCTTTCGGCAGCGATCCTGCTTTTGCTTGCCGCTGTGGAGCTCATGCGCAGACGCTTCAGGATCCCGGTCGAGATTATCAGAAAATCGGTACATATTCTCACCGGCGTACTCATCGCCTTCGCACCACCGCTGTTCCCCCGCGGAGAGCCTGTCGTTTTCATTGCAAGCATTTTCGTTCTCTTCAATGCGCTCGCGTACGCGCGTGGTTGGCTCACGGCGGTTCATCATACGCAGCGGCGCTCATACGGAACAGTATACTATCCCCTTTCCCTGCTCGTGCTCGCGGCTCTGTTCTGGGATGAGTACCCCGACCTCGTGATCGCCTCCATTATGGTGATGGCAATCGGAGATGCCGCTGCGGGGATTGTCGGGGAAAGCATGCGCCGACCCCATCAGTATGCCGTGACCTCCGACAAAAAATCGTTGGAAGGCAGCATGGCAATGTTCTCCGGCAGTTTCATCGCCTTGTTGCTCATATTGTCTGTTTATGGTGACAGTGGGCTGGATTTTTCCAGGCGATGGAACGCATCACCCGTTCTTGTTATCTCCGCATTGTTCGCCATTTCACTCTTTGCCACAGCTCTGGAAGCCGCATCCTCCAGAGGTCTGGATAATTTGTCCGTACCGTTTGCAACCGCCTTTGCCTTACACCTGTGTTTTGCATCCGGTGTGTCGAGTGATGCCATGCTCTTTCTCACCGGCACGATATTGGGATCGGGTATCGCGTATCTCGCCTGGCGTTTGCGCATGCTCTCGCTCTCGGGCGCGGTGGCGACATTCATTCTTGCCACAATCATTTTCGGAATCGGCGGGTGGAAATGGACGTTGCCGATCTTTACTTTTTTTATTCTTTCGAGCTCACTTTCCCGCTGGAGAAAAAATCAAAAGGCCGCGTATGAAAGCATTTTCGAGAAAAGTGGAACGCGCGATGCGGGCCAGGTTATCGCAAATGGCGGTCTCGCCGCTCTGGTATGTGTAGCCTGGTATACGAGCAACGATGAGCGACTCTACGTGCTTTACCTCATCGCCGTTGCGGTGGTCACAGCGGATACCTGGGGAACAGAAATCGGCCTGCTTTCCCGTTCCCACCCGCGAAGCATCCTGACGTTTAAGGAAGTCCCTCCCGGAACCTCCGGCGGTATCAGCATATTCGGAACGCTCGCTGGCGCCTTGGGAGCGCTCGTTGTCACCCTCACCGCACTGCCCTTCATCAGTCTCACAACGGAAATTCTGGCCTTTGTGCTTCTCGCTGCGCTTGCCGGCAGCGCCATTGACAGTATCCTTGGAGCGACGGTACAAGCGCAGTATCAGTGTCGGCATTGTGGCACACAGACTGAAAAACCGATTCATTGCAATGACGCGGCCACGCTTCTCCGGGGACAAGCCGTTGTCAATAATGATGCGGTGAATCTCCTGTCAACCACGGCAACACTCCTCCTGGCCGGCATCGCCCTGCTGGCGCTGGGCTTATGACTTTCCCTTCAAATAATGGAATCGTAGCTTTCAGTTTTGGAATGTGCTTCAAAGTCGGAAAAGAACACCATGATACGCTGGTACTCACACCGCTCATACCAACGGAAGGGCGCCGTTCCCAATCACCGCTGTTGTACCTTTGAAGCGATGCGGCATTTCCGCTTCGCATGGTCACCGAAGCGGAACACGGGAATACACGCGGCAACGCACTTCAGAAAATGCCTGACTATCACGTGCCTTTTTACGTTGCTCCTTGCGGCATGTGAACGCGAGCGTATCATTGATGCGGGACCCGACACCACACCGCCGCTCCCTCCCGCCGGAATGCTTGTGGAAGCTGCGCGTGACGGTTTCATTTTTTTTAGCTGGGTACGGAACAGAGAAATCGATCTTGCGGGCTACATCGTGTATCGCGCTGAAGAAGCGGATAGCACGAAGTTCGTGGTACGAGACACCATCCCGGAGTTTTACTTCCTCGATGTCCAGCGCAGCTATGACACCTTGTATTGGTATCGGGTGACGGCCTTCGATCACTCTGGAAACGAGAGCCCACCCGGCACCATTATCACAGCGCACTCACCCAACCGGAATCCGCCGGAGGCACCGGGTTTCATTACTGTAAACGGCGCACATGATGCTGTGAAAAAACAATTCAGTCTTTCCTGGCCTGATGTAGACGAAGCGGACCTCGCCGGATTCCGGGTGTATCGATCAAGCGCACCGTTTACCGTCGCTGATCCGACATTGCTGATCGCGGAAACCGAAGCACTCACACTGGACGATCAGACAGTCTCCGAGCTCTCGCGTCCGTATTACTTCGCGGTAAGCGCAATCGATAGAGGAGGTCTGGAAAGCAGTCTCTCACCCATAAATGTGGACTTCATCAGCCCTCGGCCTCAACTCATTTCGCCAGGAAATGACGAAGGGGTAAGTGCGTTGCCCTCCTTTTCCTGGTTCGCAATTCCCGAGTCTCGCGCATACCGCGTATCGCTTTCGCAAACAGAGTTTGGTGGAGATTTTTGGTCCACGACCGTGACAGCTCAGACCACGGGTATAGTGACGACAAGGTATACCGGAAGCGGACTCGCGCCGGGGAACACGTACTACTGGCGAGTGTCAAGTATTACCGCGCCTAACGGGCGGGCAAACGGTGTCTCCGAATCACGTCGCTTGATCGTCCGCTTCTGAACCAACAACAGAGTGTGCACCGGGAAGTGTATATTTCCCTACGATCCGACCAGAAATTCTTCCGGTTGCTTTTCCCATGCTGAAATCCCGGCTCGTTGCCTTCGTGCTCTTCTGCTCCCTCGCTGGCTACATACCAGCGGATTTGGGACACCTTGCTGCGCAAGAGACCCCTCGCGCAACAAGTGTGCCATCCGTTATGGCCTCACCTCTTTCACTGTCCGCCGGTTTCGAACGCAACACCAACACCTTTCTCTGGGATCTCACCGGCGCATCAACCTTACGCAGCAGCAGCTGGCGGCTCAGCGCGCAAAATCGTTTTCAGCGAAGTCTTATCAAAGCGGGAGGGGAATCTCTCAAAGATCAGAATTCCTTCAACCTGGAATCGAGTGCTGACCTGTTCAGAAATGCCGAATTACGATCCGCAGTTACCTCCTTTTCTTTTACCGACAACCGTGTCCTCGGGCTGAATAATCTCACTACGACGCGAGCCCTCGTCGGAGTTTCTTGGAAGCTCTTCGATATGGTCCAGTTTACGCCGATGGTCGGCTACAGCATCGACAATCAGCAAGGGATACGTGATGATGGTTTTTCTTACTCAATGCAGACCCAGCTCGCCGGGCTTGACCTTGGACAGGCGACGGCCAGGAGCGAATTCGTCCTGTCGGCAGAGCACATTAGCCCTCGTTACCAATACGACCACAGAGGGAGCGCGGAAATTTCCGCCCGGATCGGAGAAAACAGTGTGAACACCGCTTCTGTCAACTACCGTGAGAACCGCCGGGAGTACTATCAGAATGCTGCGGATATCGTCCTCGATCAGGCAATCCCGATTGAATCGCGAAGAGAACAAAGTATCTCTGTGCGGGATATGCTCCAGTACGCCGTGTTCAAATCCGTTTCACTTCTTGCCTCGATGGATCTTTCTCAGCGAAATATCTGGAAGAACAGAAATACCGCGGAAGCGGGCAGTAGTACTCCATATTTTTCGACATTTATCTCCGAATTCACCCTCAACACGAGCGCACAGCTCGTCTACGCCTCCGAAAGAACGCGCGGCACCATTCGACTGGATCACAATGAGCGTGATGAGTTTCATGAATTGAATCCGCAAGTGGGAACTCTCCCGGCAGATGTGATCAGACAAATGCGGCTCGAGGAGCAGAAGAACAATTCGATCCGACAAATTCAACTTGGGATTGATCTTTCCCGATCGTTCGGTCGCTCAGACACACTCTCCATGTCCGGTGCACTGCTGAAGATGCAATACGATACTCCTAGCGAGGAAAATTTTGACGATCGGGATGAAATCATTTTTCTCACGGGATTGCGATGGGCCCGGCGCTTCAGTACCGAGTTTTCCGCCTCTCTGTACGGTGATCTCGCCATGCGACACACGGTGTACATTTTTTCTCAACGCAGTGCGAACAACACATGGAACCGCGTCCTTCGCCTCGCCCCGTCGGGGGAGTTGCGCCTCTCGCAAAGCTTTGTCAGTAAGAATGCTGCGGAACTCGTGGCGAACTACACCGTGTACGATTTTGAAGATGCCGCACAGGGACAACGAAGTTTTTCACTCCGGCAATTATCACTGACCGATTCAACCGCGATGCGCCTCCACGGCTCACTCTGGATTGACGCCGCGCTGCACCTTCGGTGGTACGAGCGCGGAGAACTTCGCTGGGCAGCTTTTACCGTGCGGCCCGTACAGTTTTTTCAGGAACAAACGTTTTCTCTTGCCCTGCGGCGGCGCGAAAACAACTGGGATGTCTCTGTCGGAGTGCGTTATTTCGAGCAACGCCGGTACCGGTATGCCGGCAATCAGCGCTTCCCGGATGCGCAGCTGACCAACTACGGACCGACGGTACAGATTCAGTGTACCTTCTTTGAACGCTCCCGTATCGTCGTCGATGGCTGGTATCAGCTCACAGACGAAGCAGGTCGTCCGAAAAGATCCACACCAAACGTGCTTCTTCATACGACTTGGTATCTGTGAAGCATATTCCCTATGTTTGAACTATATCTTTGTGTACGCATAACTGCCCGCGTGTACGTTTGAGTGAATTGATCCTTAGTAAATCAATCAGCATACCAAGCATTCCTTCGAACATCAAACTGGTCGAGCGATTTCTCCTTGACTTGCACGATACCGTAGGTCTTGCTGAATCTGTACTCGACAGGGTGATGATTTCCATTACGGAGATTGTCAACAACGGCATCCTCCACGGCAATCAGTGCGATCCCGCCAAACTTGTACACGTCACGTGCCACTGCTACGCCGACGTTCTCCAATTCATAGTGCGCGATGAAGGGGATGGATTCATCCCGGAAGAGCTGCCGGATCCTCTCGATGAGAATAATCTGCTCAAGGAAGGAGGACGCGGTGTTCTCATCGTCCGATCTATGATGGACGAGGTTACCTTCAAACGCTCTGATACCGGTATGGAAGTTCACGCAAGCATTTCGAGAACAGAGCACTGACATACGCCTCCACACCCTGTTTCATCTCAGGACCCCTATTCATGCCTCACCGTCAATATTTCCCGGGCGACGAAACCCACCTCATTACCATTCAACGCTACATCGCGCAGGAAGAGCGTGCCCATCCCGGAGCCACTGGCGAGTTTTCTACACTCCTGCGCAACCTTGCCCTCGCGGCAAAAATCGTTTCGCGCGAGGTTCGGCGCGCAGGTCTGGTTGACATTCTCGGACGCGTGCAGACGACCAATACGAGCGGAGACGACGTACAGAAAATGGACGTCTTTGCAAATCAGATTTTTATCAATGCGCTGGAAACCGGCGGACAGCTGTGCGTGATGGCCTCGGAAGAGAATGAATCGATCATACCGATTCCCGACGGATTTCCATGCGGTAACTATGCGATTCTTTTCGATCCGCTCGACGGTTCCTCGAATATTTCGACCAATGTTACTATCGGAACCATTTTTTCGATCTACCGACGCGTTTCATCCGGTGCGCAGGGCACAGTAGCGGATGTCGTGCAGCCCGGATACAAGCAAGTCGCGGCAGGATACATTATGTATGGCTCCAGCACCATACTCGTGTTTACAACGGGCAACGGTGTGCAGGGCTTTACGCTTGACGTGACCATTGGATCTTTTCTCCTTTCGCATCCCAATATGACAATTCCGGCACGCGGCAATTACTATAGCGTCAATGAGGGAAATCGTCAACTCTGGAGTGAGGGATTCAGAGGCTACATCGACTATCTGCAAACTCCCGATCCCGGTAGTCGGCGCCCGTACAAATCCCGTTATGTCGGTTCTATGATCGCCGATATCCACCGAACCCTTCTCTACGGGGGCATCTTCGCGTATCCGGCCGACCAGAAAAATCCGAGCGGCAAACTTCGGCTGATGTACGAGGCCAATCCCATGGCCATGATCCTCGAGCAGGCTGGCGGAAGAGCCACGGATGGCTTTACTCGAATTCTCGACATCCAGCCGCAAAGCGTGCATCAGCACGTGCCCGTTCTGATGGGAAGCATGGAAGATGTTCTCGAGGCAGAAACATTTATTGCGGAAAAATCTTGAGTCCGTCAGGATATGTCGGGACGGATCGCTACATACATCGCTGTTCTTCTTCTTCTCCTCACCACGCCATTATGCGCTCAGCGGTCGGCCGGTGACGATGCCAATATCGATCCGTTGTTTCTGATCGATATGCCTATTGCAGGAATCCTGCCTGCTACCTCAGGTTCGATCCAGACCACGATCTATCCTGACGGAGGAGTGCTCGTCGAACTGGCCTATGGGCTGATGACGAATCTGAATGTCGGCGTGTCCTACGGTGGGACACGCCTCCTCGGGAGCGGTGGCATCACGTGGAACAACCTTCCGGGAATCATGGCCCGCTATCGCGTGATGGAAGAGAGTCCCCGCACTCCCGCCGTCGTGGTAGGTTTCGACACGCAAGGCCGTGACGGATGGATACCTTCCTGGAGGCAATACGCCATAAAGTCTCCGGGATTCTTCGCCACCGTCGGGAAAAACTATCAGCTCGCGGGTTCTATCAGCTTCCATGGAGGAGCGAACTACACCCTTGAGCGACATGATGGCGACTACGAACCCAATATCTACGTCGGCGTCGAGAAAACGGTCGGTCCGTTGCTGTCCATTCTATCCGAGTACAACTTCGCCTTCGACAATGACAAAGAAAGAAAGGGATTCTGGAACGGTTCTTTCTCCATAGGGGCACGGGTTTCAACCAATATTGGCATCAATGCCGATTTGCTTATCAAAAACCTTCTTACCTCGGAATTTCATCACGCAAAGATGGTCAGAGAAATTCGAATCCAGTACGTCCGGTACCTGTAGACTGTATCCAAAAAACTACACAGGTGTTTCCGTTTCAGGCCACCGGAGCGAGGTCAACTACGACTACCTTTCTTTCCACTCCATAAAATACTACCTTTTATTGCACCCGGATTGTCAATCCTCTGGGATTGATTTCGGCACGAGTTTTGTTGTTATTCTACTGCTGTGGTGTTTTTTTCCGACGGAGGCCAGTCATGAAACGCTTAAATACGCTCCTACTCGCAACAGTGTTACTTGTCACGCTGTTCGCCTTTTCAGGATGCTACACACAAATCGCAGTACGGGACGACAATCCTCGCTATGACGAGAGTAATTACGCCGAGTACTCAGAATCATACGAGGACTCCGAAGGGAACGTGATCGTCAACAATTACTACGATGGTCACCCAAGGTCACGGGCTTACTTCAGTTTTTACTATCCTTTGCACTGGGGCTCGTATTGGTCCTACAGCTACAATCCCTGGTATTGGGATCCTTGGAACGACTGGTACGACCCATATTGGGGCTATTCCGGTTGGTATTGGCATCGTCCGTGGTATCACAGTCCGCACTACTGGGCTGGCGGAGGTTGGGGCTATCACAGACCAGGATACTACGTTGATCGTCCTGCCATCTATACTTCACGTACCGACAGCAGGATACGAAGCACCGGCATGACCCGAACCGACACCCGAACCCGTTCTTCAGGCTTTACACGTTCCGCAGACGGTACGAATTCCGTTACGACAAGCGGCTCCAGAAGCGGCGCGACTCGATCCTCAACTTTCGATCGCTTGAACACGCGGACCCGGGATGCAAATGCCACTCGTTCTGTCGAATCGAGAAATAGCGGCACGGAACGCAGCAGACAGACTATCGATAACTCTGGTGGCAGCCGGAGCAGCGGCAGCCAGGGGAGCAGCGGCAGCAGCACACGTTCGCGGAGTACGGATAGCCGGGATGGAACCTACACCGCACCGTCCCGACCCTCCGGTGAATCCTCGCGCGGCAGATCGTCGGAACGCAGCTACTCACCTCCCGCCCGGGATAGCGGATCAAATTCTGGTGGTTACCGCTCTTCCGGCGGTTCCAGTTCAGGCGGCTCCCGTTCCAGCGGTTCGAGTTCCGGTGGTAGCAGCTCTGGTGGCGGTCGTTCCCGCAGCCGGTGACATTTCTTCTTTTTCGAATGATCGTCGAAATTTCCCGCTTCCTTGACGGGAACAAGTGGAGTTATATCATGAAACGTATCGGATTCGTGTTGATTTGTTTGTCCCTGCTCTCAATCACTTCACAAGCGCAGGTGATTGAAGATGCCCTTCGGTTGGCTCCCTCGCCGACGTTGGTGAATCCCAGAAGCGCCGGCATGGGTAACGCCTTTACCGGTCTCGCCGATGACGCATCTGCCATTTACTGGAATCCTGCAGGATTGGGCCAGCTCAGACTCAGTGAGTTTTCTTTCGGTCTTTCCAACGTCGGTATGAACAATGATGCCTCGCTGCTCGGCGTGTCCGCCTCCGGGGATAATAGTTCCACGGTGATCAGTAATTTGCAATTTGCCCTGCCTTTTCCGGTCGCGCGCGGCAGTTTTGTGCTGGGAGCCGGTTACTCCCGCATCGCCGACTATACGGGCGCACTTTCCGTAGATGCGTATAACCCGTTAAGCTCGATGCAAACCTCTCTGTACAACGCCGACAACGAGGATCTTGATTTCGCATGGAATCTTGGGCTTGAGGATACATTAGTGCTTACTTATCAGGATCAAGGACGTCCCGGTTGGCTCGCAATTCCGGTCACAAATCGCGTGCAGCAAACCATTGATCTCCTTGAGGATGGGAGCCTCAATCTCTGGTCCTTCGGTGGAAGCATAGAAGTCGCACCGAATGCGATGATTGGCCTCGCACTCAATGTGGTGTCTGGGAGTTATCGATTTGAACGAACGTTCATCGAAACCGATATCCAGAATGCGCACACCGGAGACATCATTGGTATTGACAACGTAACAAGGACGGACTTCCAGAGCCTTGAAATCGAGGAACTCATCGATCAGGATCTCTCCGGCTGGAATATGCGCCTGGGCTTCCTGTACAACTATCGAGACAAAGCACGTATCGGTATTGCAGTGCAGACAGCGGGATCCATTAATGTGAACGAAGATTACGAGAAGTTCGGCCGCAGCGTTTTCTCGAATGCGTCTCTGAGCTACGAACTTACGGCACTCGACAATAATTATGATATTTCCACGCCCGCGGTATACAGCATCGGGGCCTCCTACAATCCGGTCGAGTGGATCACCGTTGCCGCGGACTTTGACCTCGTAGACTACTCGAAACTCGAATTCGAGGACTCGAACAATTTCAACACCACGCAACTCAACAGAGACATCAGGAAATTTTTCCGTTCTACGAACAATTTCCGCGCCGGGGGCGAAGTGCGCGTCCCCAACACGGGCCTCATCTTGCGTGGCGGTTTCGGCTACAACTACTCGCCGTACAGCGAGGACGAGGGAACGACCGAGTACAACATCACCACGTTCAGCGGCGGAGTCGGCTACCTGTTTGAGGGTAATTTTGCTGTGAATGCGGCCTTTTCCATGTCCAGCTACAATACCTTTGTCTTCAACTACATTGATCCGGACACAATGGTCCCCGAATCCGCTTTCACCACCGAACAGGAAGTGACTCGCACCCGATTGATGCTGGGTGTGACATATCGCTTCTGATGTACCAGATGGTCACGAAAAGCCGCGCTCCAAGGGGCGCGGTTTCTTTATGAAGCGATTGCCGTAAGCAATTGCTTTATAAGGACTTTGCCTCTATATTAGTTAGCTTGAATGTTTGTTCTTTTGAATTCGTGGAGTAGTTCATCATGGGTATGATGACCAAAATGCGCGACAACGCGCACGTCTTTATTATCGCGTTCGCGGTTGTCTTCATCGCTTTCTGGGTCGTCAGCGACGTCGATCTTCCCTCCGTCCTTGGAGGCTCAAGAAACGAAATTGCCAACATCGGCGGAAAGTCTATCACATATCAGGAATTTCAGGCCGTCGTGGATCGCGTCGCCGAACAGCGTCGCGAGCAAAATGGCGGCAAAGAGCTTACGGATAACGATTACATCCAGATCCGGGAACAGGTATGGAATGACTTCCTCACCCAGGCGGTGCTTGATCAGGCGACTGAAGAATTCGGCGTCTCCGTAAGCGATCAAGAGATTACTGACTGGGTCTGGGGCGCAGATCCCCCGCGGGAACTCACCCAGTATTTTGTTGACTCCACTGGCCAATTCAATAGGGACGCCTATGAGAGTTTTCTGCGCAATCCGGGTCCGGAAAATCGCGAAGCTCTCATCAGCCTTGAACAGCAACTCAAGGCACAACTCACCAGGGAAAAGCTGACCAATATTCTGACTTCTTCCGTCATCGTCTCAGAAGAGCAGTTGCGATCGAATTTCGTGGATCAAAACATCGATTTCGTGGCGAGCTACTTGTTCTTCGATCCCACTGTGTTTGCCGGGTCCGACACCACCGCCCCTACGGAGGCTGAATACGAAGCGTACTACAACAAGTACAAGACTCGATTCAAAACCGATGCCATGCGCAAAATGAAATATGTCCTCTTCCAGGATGTACCTTCAAAAAGCGATACGGCGGCCATAGTCAACGAACTCAGCACCTTCCGCGATCTCGTCGACAAGGGAACGGATTTCCTGGAATTGGTCAAATCCAATTCGGAAGAGCAGTTTGATTCCGCTCGCTGGTTCACCCGTGAGCAGGTCTCCGCGCAGGCGGCTTCGAGCGTCTTCGATCAACCAGTCGGAGCTATCGCCGGCCCCGTGGCAAGTGAGACAGGTCTCTCACTCTACAAGATCATCGCCGAACGTCAGGCTGCGGATCCTTTGTCTCGTGCATCGCATATTCTTTTCCGCACCGACGGTGGTCAGAATGAAGCGGAGCAGAAAGCGAAAGCGGACGCCGCTCTTGCAAGAGCACGATCTGGACAGGATTTCGCCAAGCTTGCCGCGGAACTCTCCGAGGAACCCGGAGCCGCCGAGCGTGGAGGCGACCTCTCCTGGTTCGGTAAGGGCCGAATGGTTCCGGAATTTGAGACCGCGGTCACGAAAGCAAAGGTTGGTGATATCGTCGGTCCAGTGAAAACGCAGTTCGGCTGGCATGTTATCAAGGTCACCGGACGGAGCTCCCGGGAACTGCAACTCGCGGAAATCCGGCTCACCATCCGCGCAAGTTCACAGACGCGTGACGAACTTTTCGACAAGGCACGCGACTTCGGATATTTTGCCGGAGAGAACGGTTTTGAAAACGAGGCTGCAACAGATGGGTACCTCGTGCAGGAAACTCCCGAGTTCTCGGAAATGAGCGGTTCGTTCATCCCCGGAATCGGTACGAATCCCGCTTTGATGAAATTTGCCTTCACGAACGATATCGGTGACATCAGCGAGGTGCACCGTACTGGAACCGGTTACGTTGTGGCTGTGATCACGGAAAAACTCAAAGAAGGCTACCGTCCCCTCGAAGATCTCAAAGAACAGCTTCGTCCACAGGTTGTGTACGAGCGTCAGATGCAGAAAACCTTTGAACAAGCGAAGCGCATTGTGGCTTCGGGTGGTTCTTTCGAGCAGATCGTTGCATCCAATCCGAAGGTCACACTCACACAAACACCGCCCTTCCGCCTCCAGAACGGCGCGCCGAATATCGGTCCGGATCAAAGCTTCATCGGCAACTTGCTGAGACTCAAACAAGGCGAAAAGAGCAAACCCTTCAAAGGAATGCGCGGCGTCTTTGTCCTGCGCCTTGACTCCCGCGCCCAATTCGATGAAACTGCCTACAAGGTGAAGAAACCTGAACTGCGTCAAAGCGTTCTTCAGCAGCTGCAGAATGAATTCGTGCAAGCCTGGCTTGATCAGAAAAAGAAGGAAATCAGCGTCACCGACAATCGTGATCTCTTCTACCGCTAAACCTCAGCCCGGCCCTTCGGTCGCGAACGGAGACTCCACGAACCATGTAGTGTAACGGAGCGGATATGCGAACCCCCAGACTGATCGAAAGTATCGCTTTCCTCTGTCTGGGGGTTTCTCTTTTCTTTCCACGGGTGAGTCTGTCGCAACCAACTTCTCGCTCCATTTCCTTATACGGCACCGTCATCGAAGGGTCAAGAATCTATCTTTACCCGCAATCCTCCGACGCCACAATCCGAAACAGTACCTTCGATTTTTCAGCGGCGTCCTCTGTTTCACTGGCGTACCGTTTGCAGTTATCTTCGTCGACTCTGCTGCAGTGTCGTGGTGAGTACTTCTCGGTATCAGATCACCAGACTGATGCCGTCGGTACACCAACGCGACATGGATTCGATTCCTTTGCACTCGAGACGAGTTTGCTTTTTCAGCTTCCGTTCGGTGGCGAAATCATACGCATGTGTATCGGAGGAGGAGGAGGAGTGTACGCCGCAGTCAGGGAATACTCCATTGCGACGGTTCAGGCCGAATCTCAGCGTCTTATCCCAACGCTGGATATTCATATTCTTCTCTCCCTGGAGTGGTTCTTGTACCGAAACCTCTCTCTTCAAGGCGAAGTATTGTTCCGCGATCCGCAGATAAGCGTAGAAAACGCTTTTCCGCAGGACCGAGTGCTCAATAACGGAATTGAGTATCCCTTGCAGCAAGTCCCGTTCAGATCAGCGGTGAATCTCAATGGGAATGTGTATCTGCTCGGACTCTGTCTCTACTTCTGAAAACTACATTTTTTCCGGCGCGTGTATTCCAATAATGGAACACCCGTTTGCGAGTACCTGCTTGGTCGCCCGACACAAAAACATGCGAGCAGCGCTCAAATCGGCATCTTCCGTAACGACGCGGCAATCGTGGTAGAATTTGTGAAACGACGCCGACAGATTGTGGAGATACGTGCAAAGATGCTGTGTTTCGAGTGTCCGCGCCGAAAGAGCGATGATTTCCGGAAATTCAAGCAGCACCTTTATCAGCGCAATCTCTGAGTCGTGCTGCAGAAGGGGCAAGCGAATATCCGTCGTGGCCGGTGCACCCTCGCTCTCCGCAAATCGGACGATACTTGCAATGCGGGCATGTGCATACTGAACGTAGTACACCGGGTTGTTTTCACTCTGCTCCTGTGCAAGGGCAATGTCAAATTCCAGTTGCGACTGCGCAGCGCGCATGACGAAAAAATAGCGCACGGCATCGACCCCGACATCCGCGACAAGATCGTCCAGCGAATACGCATTTCCCGCACGTTTGCTCATCTTCACCACTTCGCCATCGCTCACAAAGCTGACCATCTGATGAATGATCACGTCAACATGATCCGTGGACATGCCAAGCGCACGTAAAGCGGACAATACATCGGGAATAGTCGCGATGTGGTCCGCGCCGAAAATGTCTATGATCCTGTCATAACCGCGAAGAATTTTTTCACGGTGATACGCGATGTCCGGAAGCCGGTAGGTTGGTTCACCGCTGCTCTTGACGATCACTCGGTCCTTATCTGCTCCGAATTCCGTCGTCTTCAGCCAGATGGCTCCGTCTTTTTCATAAGACAAGCCGGCGTCACTCAGCTCGGAGAGGAGACGTGCAATTTTTCCGTCTTTGTAGAGGCCATCTTCATTGAAATAGACATCGTGGTGGACATTCAGAGTATCCAGCGTGTTCTTGATGCTTGTGAAACACCATTCCTCACCCTGTTTTTGAAAGAAACTCAAATCGGCATCCATCATCGCCGCCCCATGACGGTTGGAAATCTCAGCGGCTATGTCCTCGATATACCCTCCGGCGTAGTGGATGTTTTCTTCCGATATCTCCGCCCCATGCATTGCCCGATAACGTTCGCGAACTGTGATCGCGAGGTTCTGCATCTGGTTTCCGGCGTTATTAAAGTAGTACTCCCTCGTTACTTCCCAGCCCGTCCATTCCAGGAGAGAACACACCGTAGCGCCGATACAAACCTGTCGTCCGTGACCGGCGTGGAGCGGACCCGTTGGATTTGCACTCACCCATTCCACATTCGCTCGTTTTCCTGCGTTTTCCTCGCTTGCACCATAGCGCGAACCGAGATGAACTATGTCGGCGAGTTCCTTGTAGAGATATGCATTCGAGAAGCGAAAATTGATGAAACCTGGTCCTGCTATTTCCACCGCTGCAATTCGCAGTGAATCTGTCTGAAGTTGCGACGCAATCTCCTGGGCGAGCTGACGAGGATTTTTCTTCGCCTCGCGGGCCAGTATCATCGCGATATTGCTCGATAGGTCGCCGTGTTCAGCGATTTTCGGGCGCTCGAACTGTATTGTCTCGGGCGGCGTCTCTATTCCAATACGTTGAAGCGCCTCCTGAACAGCGCTGCGAAGGTAGTCTTTCATGTGTTCGATTTTCAGGGAAGAGGGTGAATATCCTCGTCGCGAACGATTTCTGAAACGGCATCTCCCCAAAGACGCTCGATATCGTAGTACGCACGGACACGAGGTTGAAAAATATGAACGACGACATCAACGAAATCCAACAACACCCATTGAAGATGCGCCAGACCCTCCTTCCTCCACACCTTGACTTCCGCATCCCTGAGGCCGTCGAGAACAGCATCAGAAATCGCCTTAACCTGGGTGTCGGATTCACCGGTGCAAATCACGAAATAGTCCGTAACGTCGGAAATCCCCTGTAAATCCAAAATGGTGACATCGAGCGCTTTTTTTGTCAGTGCCTGTTCGGCGGCGAGGCGTGCGAGCTGCGTGGAATCCAACGATAATCCTGTCTTATTGAAAGGGCTTGAGCTTTTTGTAATCGTGTCCGATCACGACGGAGACGTTGAGATAATAATCTGTATTGATGAGTTGAACCACGTTTTTTTCATCCACACCAAGAGCGTACGCGACACGCCGCGCCGCCTCCAAATCCCCCAGACGATCGATGACAATGGACTCCTGAACATCGAAGGTCTTGTAGTTCGAAGACTGCACAACGTCGTAATTACGTTTCCGCAAAAAATCGGTGAATTTCTGTGCCACTCCCGCTACGCCGCAACCGTTCAGGACATCGAGTTGAATGATTTCCGCGCTTGCCTTATCCGCCTCCTGCTTTTCCGTCGTCCATTCAACGGGAGTGTTCACAAAGCTGTTCGTGATAAACGAATAGAGAGAAAAAAACACCACTATTGCAAGCAATGCAATGACGATGTTCAGAGCGAGATGTTTTGGATTGAGTGTTCTTGCGTTCTTTACCGGTGCCATAGCTGAAATATACGCAAAAAGACGCAGTCTTCAGGCGCCGGCCTCCCGCTGATTTCTCTGGTCAACGGAAAAACAGCTCATCCCCGTCAAAAAGGTCGTACCCGAACCCCAGACCGTTATTCCACCCGCCATAACGAGAGAGGTAGGGTTCGTTCCGGTATTGAAGCGTCAATCGAAAATCTTTCGATGGTACGTAGTCCACGCTCGCACGCTTGAGGAAAATTCTTGAAATGTCGTTTCGCATAAAAGACGAAGCGCTGCCGAACGTCGTCAGCATCATCCCGATATCCGCACGGACGCTCAGGGGTTCCGATATGCTGTACCGTAGACTGTTGATGTACATGCTGCTCCCCAGACCGTGGTCGCCGATCATTCCATACGACATTGTTACACTGTGATGCATTTCCAGGCGATCAAGACTGAAAATGGAAAGCTCCGTCGCGGCGGGACGCGTCACCCCTTCTGCTACTGAAGGATTTTTCGGTTCCTGACCTCTGAATTGTGCCTGCGCGCCTTGTAGCCAGAGTAACGAAAGCAGCAATAAGAAGAGTGTTTTTATCATGATCCGATTACCCAGATTTCTGAAAGTCGTTGATAATACTACATATACGGGCATTTAAAATCAAGTCATTCCGTCGTGCGCAACACGCCCTCGTGATGCATTCCTGAGGAATATGAGAAATCTGTTACGACAGAAAAAAAATCGCACGCCTCTAAGTCGTTGAGTCACAGGCACTTTGAAAAAATCAAGAGGAAAAGAAAAAAAAAGTTTCTTGAAATTCACCCCCGTTCAATCTATACTTTCCTGTCCATCCACTCGCGTTGAAGCCTGTGGATAACCTGTGAACAAGTTCGATTTTTGTCTATACAGAGAGCTCTCCAAGCGCACACGGAAGAATATTCCATGCAATCGTCTGGAGGCTACAGACGCGACAACACCATAACGTGTTTAATTACAACAAGTTAGCAAGATGCAATGCTTTTTGCTCTGTTGTAGGTTATGCTTGTTTCCAGTACTCGCTTCTTCGACGATTTGTATACCAACGAAACCATTCTGTGAATAAACTCGCAACACATGGAAGTTGAAATCATAAAAAGCGCCGAAACTGCATGGAAGGAATGTCTTGAGATCATTCGGCCGCGCGTCAAAATATTGACATTTAACACCTGGTTTGAACCCATCGTACCGAAAAGTCTGGAAGGATCCCTTCTCACCCTCGAAGTACCCAGTACCTACTTTTACGAATGGATTGAAGAGCATTTCTTCGGTCTTCTGCAGGAAGCACTCCGCGCCGTCCTCGGTGAGAATGCTGCTCTCCAATATGCCGTCAGTGTACTGAAGCAGGATATTCCGGCGACGCCCGGGAGGTCTCATCAGATTCCGCAGACAACCATATCTCAAAGCAAAGAAAACGTCCAGAATTTAGCGCAACCTGTTCATGCCGGACGCCCTGCGGAGCCGTTCGTGTCTAACCTGAATCCGAAATACCTTTTCTCGAATTTCATCCGTGGCGACGGAAATCAGTTTGCCCGTGCAGCCGCAATGAACGTTTCCAATAACCCGGGGGAGACCGCTTTCAATCCCCTCGTTCTTTACGGAGGTGTCGGCCTGGGAAAAACACATCTTATCCAGGCCATTGGTAATCACGTGCTTGAGCAGTTCCCCAATAAACGTGTGTACTACGTGAGCAGTGAGAAATTCACCATTGACTTCGTGGATGCGATAGAACGAAACAGCACCATTGATTTCTCGTCGTTTTACCGAAGCATGGATGTTTTGATCGTGGACGACATCCAATTCTTCTCCGGAAAAGAACGCACACAGGATACCTTTTTCCATACCTTCAATACGCTGCATCAACTGAAAAAACAGATAATTCTTTCATCGGACAGGCCGCCAAAAGACCTTGTGGGACTCGATGAACGTCTGATTTCCCGTTTTCAATGTGGACTGACAGTGGACATCCAGCCGCCGGATCTGGAAACACGCATCGCCATCCTTCGAAAAAAATCCGAAAGCGATTATATAGATATTCCCCAGGATGTCATTGAATACATTGCCTCTAACGTCAAATCGAACATCCGCGAACTTGAGGGCTGCTATATCGGACTCATAGCCCGGCACACGCTGGAACAACGTCCCCTGGACATTTCTCTTGCCGAAAAAGTGCTGAAAAATGTCATCGCTGTGGATAAAAAGGAGCTTTCCATCGAAAACATTCAAAAAATCGTAGCAGATTTTTTCAAAGTTTCGGAAAACTCCCTGCGAATGAAAACCCGCAAACAGGAGATTGTGCTCCCCCGGCAGGTTGCCATGTTTCTCTGCAAAAAAATGACTCGCGCCTCACTGAAAACCATTGGACTCCATTTCGGCGGTCGCGATCATACCACCATCATCCATGCGTGTCGGACTATCGAGCAGGCGATGGAAAACGACGCATCCCTCGCGGGGCATGTCGAGCAAATTGAAAAACAGCTCTCCTATGTAACGCATTGATGTTCACATCCCGTGGATAAACCCTGTGGATACTGCGCGGGGACAGCAATCCGAATGTGGATTACCGTCCCCGCTTCCGTTTCGTCGGAAGCTCTTCCTCGTGGAAGCAGACCATCCACACCACCATCACGTGTTTTCAACATGAATGATTCCTTGAGGTTGGGTGCGTGAAACACATTGAAACAAAAGGACTTACAGCCCGATGTACGGCTTTTCCACTTATCCACATCCGTAATAATAATCGTTATATTTATTCTATCACTCCCTTGTGAATATACTTGACGTGTGGGTAGGGCCGGAAAAATGACTGCTGTTCAGAATCTGAAGCGTTTCTGGAACGAACAGACAGACGTAAAATCACTTTGTCTTTGTCTGACAGGCAGTGTTGCACGAAGTGAAGCGACCGCTTGCTCCGATACCGACATTCTGCTGCTCATGGAGGAGGGGCGCGAGGATCCGGAGGAATATGCACATGTAGCCCGTGACCTGCAGAGTGTGATTGGCCGGTCGAGCATTGTCTTTCGTTCTGTTGATCAGCTCGCTGATTTGCTCATACAGGACATGCGGTCGTGGCTTGCGTTAACGGATTCGCGCTTCGTGGCTGGTTCTCGGGAATTGTATGTTCGTTTGTGGGATGCCCTTGCGAAACAATGCCAACACTCCTATCCCGTCATTTTTGAAAAACTGAAAGTTCTGACACTCGATCGTCACGCGTTGTATGGGGCTTCTACGTCCTTGCTCGAGCCGAATGTAAAAAGCAGTGCAGGGGCGTTGCGGGACGTTTTGGCTATCACCTATCTGGAGGTCATACACCTTCTCCGGAATGCTGATACTGCGGTTACGGGAATATCGGACTGGGCCGCACTTATTTCGAACGCTTCACTTCTCCCTGAGCGGAGAAAAGCGGTTTTGGAAGCACGTTCCTTTTTTCTTCTTGTACGACGCAATCTCCACGAGGTGACCGGTCATTTGAATGACACCTTGAAGTTCGAGCTTCAGCCGCATGTAGCGAACGCCACAACGAGAGACACAAGTGGAAAAGACGTCGCTATGGTGGAGCAATTCATGCGCCGCTATTATCAGCATGCGCGCAATGTGCATCTGGCACTGGAACTTTCGTTTTATGATCACGAAGCTACACCTGTCCATTTTCCCGAGACAGAAGATCACACTGTCATTCATCTCCCTGTTCATGGATTCTCTCATGGAAAGGAAATCCTGAACATGTTCCTGATGTCGGCACAGAATGGCGGGCGTCCCGGGAGTGACGTCATACGCGCGCTTACCGGAGAAAGGCGGTACGATTATTCAGGCACCGCATGCGGACAGATATTCGATGAAATTTTACGGGGAGACCTGCGCGTAGGATCAACCTTGCGGAGCATGCACGAATGGGGCGTGCTGAAGATGGTCTTTCCTGAATTTGCGACCGTTGAGTTTTTTTTCCAGCACAATATCTACCACTATTTCACGCTGGACGAGCACATCATTACAATGATAGAGAAAGCTGAAGCGCTGGGAAACGATACATCCGTCTTTGGGGATGTGTATCGATCACTTCGTGATATCTCCGTCTTGTTCTATGCCGTCCTCCTGCACGACATAGCCAAACCAGTAGACCTTGTGCGACACGAAATCGTAGGCGCAACAATGGTGCCCGAAATACTGCGACGATTCGGAAGGGAGGACGCGGCCGGGGATGTCGCTTTTCTCGTCAGATGGCATCTTGCAATGGAGCAAATGGCGTTCCGCCGGGATATCCGTGATGAGGCGGCATTGATGTCCTTTCTGGATTTGGTACAGACTCAGGAGAGACTGGATTTTCTTCTGCTTCTGACCTATGCGGATATGGCCGCATTGAATCCCGGCGTACTCACGGACTGGAAAAAAGTGATGCTGCTTGAACTGTATCATGCCGCCTCTGCGAGACTCCGCGGAGGAAGCGAAGAAGATGGAGAGGTAGAAGGGGTGAGAGTAGGTGAGCAGACAGAACCGACGGCATCGGAATCGCTTCTTCGGCGCGCTATGGAAGATGTGCGTGAAGGGGAACCAGTGCGCATTTTCGTCTTCCAGCATCAGGCCTACACGGAAATCCACGTCATCTGTCTGGATCGTCCGCTTCTTCTCACGCAGCTTTCCGCAGCGCTGCTCGGTGCGGATGTCAATGTTATTGACGCGACGATTGATACGAGAAACGATATCGCGGTGGACATATTCCGTGTTACCGATATTGTCCGCAACGGCTGTCTCGATCAAGCCGGAATAATGAGAGCGAGGGAGACACTTCGTCATGTATGCACCGCCGAAGTAACAGGGGAAGAACTCTTCCAACAATTCAGGAGAAAATGGATTCGGAGGATTCGCCGGACGGTGAGGGATAGCGTCAAAACCGATATCGCTTACCTGGACACAGGCGATGGGAAATTTGGCGACAGAACGATCATCGAGGTATACGCGCCTGATGCGTTTGGTTTGCTGTACATACTTTGCAGGGAAATTTCTTCGTTTGGATTGAACATCGTATTTGCCAAAATTGCTACTCGAGTAGATGGAGTCGTCGATTCATTCTACGTACTGGAAGCATCGGGACATCCATTCACTGATCCTCTTCGGAGAGAACAGTTGCGCCAATCGTTGTTGCGACACATCAAAGACGTATCGCATATGGAGTGATCCGTGCTTCCTCTGAACATTCCTGAGCAGCAAAAGCGAATCGGTGTTTTCGATTCCGGCATCGGAGGTCTGACGGTAGTGCGGGCTTTGATGGAACGATTGCCGTTCGAGAATATCACGTACTTCGGTGATACTGCGCGCGTACCCTATGGCAGCAAGTCGGCCGAGGTGGTGCGCGAGTACGCTTTTGAGGACACACGTTTTCTTCTCAAACATGGCGTAAAGCTCATTGTCGTCGCGTGTAACACCGTGTCCGCAGTGGCGATCGATGATCTGCGTTCGCATTTCTCCGTGCCGATCATAGGAATGATTCAACCCGGGGCTACTGCCGCTGCTGCCGCAACGACGTCGGGCCGCGTCGGTGTGATTGGAACCCTGGCAACCATCGCGAGCGAGTCCTATCAAAGAGAACTGAAAACTCTGGACCGACGGCTCGAGGTGCTGTCACGTGCGTGCCCGCTCTTTGTGCCTCTTGCCGAAGAGGGGTGGACTGATCATCCCGTTTCTCAAATGGTTGCGAACGAGTATTTGTCTGATCTGAGGCAACATCATGTTGATACCCTCATACTTGGCTGTACGCATTATCCCATTCTCAAATCCGTCATCCAGAAAGCGGTTGGGAACGACGTTACACTCATAGATTCCGGCGAAGCCGCTGCGGCGGAGGTGGAGTCGCTGCTTCGTACGCAACAGCTGCTCAACCCGTCGAATCAACAGCCGAATCACGAATTCTTTGTCTCCGACGTCCCTCAGAAATTCAAGCACCTCGGCAGTCTGTTTCTCGGAAAGCCGGACCTGCGCGTCCATCGCGTGCACCTTCCGTGACACGCGTCATGACATTGTCTCCCAAATCCTCGGTTGACTCCTACGTACGCAGGTTTGCCTTTATCCCGGCAGAATTCGTGTCTGCGGGCAAGCGATGCATTGCCCTTTTTTTGAAAAGACACAATAATTCGCTAAATTTATCACAACTATGCGGCTTTTTAATGCTGCATTTTGGTTTTCCACTCTACATTACGACGAAGAGTGCTGATTATGACAGAGCAGAACAAAGAGAAAGAGAAAAATCCACTGTTTTCGGAGTTTCCGATACCTCTGAAGGAGGATTGGTTCCGCATAGTGGCCGAGGATCTTGAAGGAGGGGACTTTGACCGAAAGCTGGTTTGGAAAACGGAAGAAGGTTTCTCCGCGCAACCACTGTATTTCCCTGACAGCATGATTGAACTCTCCCACGCGGCGTTTTATCCGGGTGAGGCGCCGTTTGTCCGAGGTGCTGCTTCGTTGCCGTCGGACGAAAAGCCGTGGTCCATCTGTCAGTCACTGTCAACACCCGATCCCGCGGAGGCAAACCGGGAGTTGCTTGATTCTCTGAAACGCGGTCAGCACGGATGCTCCATACGTTTCGATCGGGCGGCGGTTCTCGCGGAAAGAAAATCCAGTGTACAGCACTATCTGGCTGTGGATGGCGTTTGCGTTCAGTCCCTTGATGATATGGCGGTGCTTCTCAGAGATGTACCGGCAAAAGCCGAGATTGAGCTGCGGGGTGGACTCTCGTCGCTGCTCCTTCTCGGAATGGCTCTGGAAGTGGGCATCACTCCGCATCATGTAGATTTCGATCCGATCTCCCGGCTCCTAATTGACGGAAGTCTTCCCATGTCGTTCGAGGACTGTATGGCGTTGGCAGCCAACACCATACGGTCAATCGAAGCATCAACACCGACAACATCCATTGTTTCCGCGAGTGGAGAATGTTTTCATAATGCCGGAGCGACGGCGGTGCAGGAAATAGCTTTCACGCTCGCCGCAGGGGTTGAATATCTTGATGCGTTATCGTCCCACGGTATCGATACGGAATCAGCAGCGAAGCGCATGGGCTTCACGTTCGCCGCAGGCACAAATTTCTTCATGGAAATCGCGAAACTGAGGGCCGCTCGCGCGCTTTGGTCCAAAATTCTGTTTCATTTCGATGAAAACGCGGCACACTGCGCCCCCATGCGCATGCATGTACGAACATCGTGGAGACAGCAGACGAAGTACGATCCCTGGGTCAACATGCTTCGGGGAACGGTCGAGTCCATGGCTGCGGCGTTGGGCGGGGCGGACTCCATTTATACGGCACCATATGATGAGGCTGTGACAGCACCCGGGGCGTTTTCCAAACGTATAGCCAGAAACGTGCAGATCATTCTTCAGGAGGAGGCACACCTGGGCCAAACCGTTGATCCTGCCGGTGGTTCGTATTACATCGAAGAATTGACGGCGTCTCTTGCCGAACATGCCTGGACGCTGTTCCAGTCCGTCGAGAAGGAGGGCGGTCTTCTTCAGGCCGCGAAGAGCGGAAGCGTACAGACGCAGGTGCTGGAAGCGGCAGGAAGAAAGCAGCAGGATATGGCAGGCAGAAAGTCCATACTGATCGGTACGAATCAGTACCCGAATCCGACAGAAGCGGCGTTGGAGCAGAATACTACTGTTCAAGAAATGGCGGGTACGGTCAGGGAAACCGTACTCGGAAAGATCTCCCGCAAAATGGACCTTGAAGGCGCTCCGGATGCGACGCGATTTGAATCCCTCATGGATACGTTGCGCTCCGGTGCAGCTCTGTCCGAAATCTTTGAAACGATACCTGTGACCGGGAACTCACCGAACGTCACGCCGCTGCCGCAAGTACGGGCTGCATATATGTTCGAGAAGCTGAGAGATGCTGTCGAAAGCAGTCCGGCGAAACCCGTGATCTTCCTTGCCACGCTGGGACCGGTATTCTGGCGACGCGCTCGTGCGACGTTCGCGTCGGGATTTTTCGGAACCGCAGGGCTGACGGTGATAGACAATCCCGGCTTCGCTTCTCCTGAAGAGGCCTGCGACGCCGCCCGACAGGCCGGAGCGGATATTGTGGTCATCTGCAGCGACGATGAGAGCTATGGATCGGTCGTGCCCACCATGGTGCGGACGCTCAAGAGTACGCAGGCAGGGATGCAGATCGTTGTGGCCGGCTATCCGAAAGACAATATTGACGCGCTGCGCGCTGCCGGCGTGGACCAGTTTATCCATGTCAAAGCCGACGTGGCGGCGGTACTCGCTTCCATGCTCGAGAATTTTGGAATCGACCAGAAATGATGGCGAGGCAAAAGAAATGAAACCGGATTTTTCACGTATAGCCTACGACTTCAACGAGTTCACTTCACGCGGGTTGGGTGGCTGGCATGAGCGAGCGGTTCGCGATGCGGAGGGCGAGCTGCCGGACCAACGCGTGTGGATGACGCCGGAACAAATTGGAGTCCGTCCCATGTATTCCGCTGCGGATCTGACAAAGCTCGAGCATCTGGACTTTCTTTCCGGCATTCCTCCGTTTTTGCGTGGTCCTTACTCCACCATGTATGTGCAACGTCCGTGGACGGTGCGGCAGTATGCCGGATTCTCCACCGCGGAGGAATCCAACGCCTTTTATCGCAGAAACCTTGCCGCCGGCCAGAAAGGGCTTTCCATCGCCTTCGACCTCGCGACACATCGCGGCTACGATTCGGATAATCCGAGAGTTGTCGGCGACGTCGGTAAAGCAGGAGTAGCCATCGACTCCATCCTTGACATGCAGATTCTGTTCGACCAGATACCGCTCGATAAAATGTCCGTCTCCATGACCATGAACGGTGCCGTGCTTCCCATTCTGGCGCTGTACATCGTCGCAGCGGAGGAACAGGGCGTTTCGATGGAAAAACTCAGCGGCACCATTCAGAACGACATTCTGAAAGAATTCATGGTCCGCAACACCTACATCTATCCGCCGACTCCTTCGATGCGCATCGTATCGGACATCATTGCATTCACTGCCCGTCACATGCCGAAGTTCAACTCGATTTCCATTTCCGGTTACCATATGCAGGAAGCGGGTGCCACAGCGGATATCGAAATGGCATATACTCTTGCCGATGGTCTGGAGTATGTGCGCGCGGGCTTGAATGCCGGCCTGGATATCGATGCCTTCGCTCCCCGGCTGTCCTTCTTCTGGGCGGTGGGGATGAATTTCTTCATGGAAATCGCCAAAATGCGCGCAGCGCGCATGCTGTGGGCGAAACTCATTCGACAATTCAATCCCCAAAACCCGAAATCCATGTCGCTGCGCACACACAGCCAGACCTCCGGATGGAGTCTGACCGAGCAGGATCCCTTCAACAATGTCGCCCGCACCTGCGTCGAGGCCCTGGCCGCCGCGCTGGGACACACGCAATCGCTGCATACCAACGCACTCGATGAAGCCATAGCCCTGCCTACGGATTTTTCAGCCCGCATCGCCCGCAACACGCAGTTGTTCCTTCAGGAAGAGACGCAGATCTGTCGCAGCGTCGATCCCTGGGCGGGTTCCTATTACGTCGAGCGTCTGACGCATGAGCTTGCACACCGTGGCTGGGAGCTGATTCAGGAAGTGGAAACCTACGGAGGAATGACCAAGGCGATTGAAGCCGGCCTGCCGAAAATGCGCATTGAGGAAGCGGCAGCAAGAAAGCAGGCACGAATTGATTCAGGTAAGGACACCATCGTCGGCGTGAATAAGCATCGGCTGGAGAGGGAAGATCCTATTGACATCCTCGAGGTGGACAACAGCGCCGTTTTGGAAGCGCAAAAGAAAAGACTTGAAATTCTGCGGGCCAATCGTAACACCACTGATGTACGCAATGCTCTGGAGCACGTACGAGAAACCGCGGCCGGCGATGGCAACCTGTTGGATGCCTGCGTCAATGCTGCTAGATTGCGTGCAACCGTAGGAGAGATTTCAGACGCCATGGAAGAAGTGTTCGGTAGACACAAAGCTGTCATTCGCTCAATCACCGGGGTGTATTCCAGCGAAGCCGGAGACGACGCAGATTTTGTCAATGCGCGCGAGCTTACGGACCGCTTCGCCGCACAAGAGGGTCGCAGACCACGCATTATGATCGCCAAACTGGGGCAGGATGGACATGACCGCGGAGCGAAAGTGATTTCCACCGCCTTCGCCGATCTCGGCTTCGATGTGGATATCGGTCCGCTGTTCCAGACGCCGGAGGAAGCGGCGCGTCAGGCAGCGGAAAACGACGTGCACATCGTCGGCGTCTCGAGTCTCGCCGCCGGGCACAAAACTCTGGTACCCGCGTTGCTCGAAGCGCTTCGTGCCATCGGGCGGGAAGATATACTCGTCGTTGTTGGCGGAGTGATTCCCGTACAGGATTACGAGTTTCTCTACGCCGCCGGCGCTTCGGCCGTGTTCGGACCCGGTACCGTTATCGCGAAAGCCGCGCAGCAACTGATGCACATTCTTCTTCGCGAAACGACAGAAAGCTGAACATATCCGCTTCTATCAGCAAGACGCACTTTCCCAGGGGAGGTGCGTTTTTTTTACGGGAGCGACGATTCATCAGCAGGACCCTTCTGGTTTCACTTCATCTGTCCCGCCTGTCTGTATATCGCTAACGGGATTGCGATTGACAGGGGTGTTTCCTACTATACACCAGACGATTTCTCCTCTCACACCGAATCGGACCGCAGACATGAAAACGCATGCGTTCTATAAACTTACGTCGATACTTGTCGGGTTGATATGCAGCGTTTCTGCAGCACACGCGCAGACCATCGCCTACGTGGCTCCCGACATCGGGGCTCCGGGAATGAACACCATGGTGGAAATCGTGGCTCCTCATCTCTCCCTTAGGACCTTCGGTGTGGATGGCTTTTACGCCAACAACGCCGGTGACGCGGTGCGCGTGGTCTGTGTCGATCCCGATGATACCAACCGTGTCACTATTGGTCCGGTGGTAGTTTCCTGGGATGGCAGATTGATCACGACTCAGATCTTCGTGCATCCGGATCAACAGCCGACCAGCAGCTATTGGTACAGTGTCGGGCCGGATTTCGAGATACCGCTGCAGGTGTACGCGAACGGTTCCTACGGGAATAGCGAGATTTTTTATATCGTCCGTCCGCAACCGCAACTGTTCTCGACTGCAAGCGGCGAAATCGGCAGCGGAGGAGTGTGGGGGGTACGCTCCAAAAGGGGAGCGATGATCGTGGACAGTGTAGATCTCTCGGGCGCTCAGTACTCGATATCCACTCTCGATCCGGATGCTGCTACACCAGGCAATCAGGGATATCTCCCCATGGTGCTTCTTTCGAAAGGACCGGTACGCACCGGACCTTCGACTATCATTCACGTCAATGCAGGCGGCAAATTTGGTGGCCCGGGCGGCGGCGGCGGTGGCGGCAATTTCTGCGACTGGAGTGGTATCGGGAGCGATGGCGGGGATGGATTTACCGGTGGTGGTCCCGGTGGAAGAAATCGCGCCGGAAATCCCTTCGGATCCGACGAGTTTCGAAATCCCGGAACGGGATCGGGGGCGTTTCAGGGCAGGACGGGAGGCAGTCTCACCGGTGTACCGGGTGGCGATTCTCCCGCATACGAAGCGTCGGGAGGTGGCACCGGACATCCCTTCGGTAATTCGGGTACCGGATGTTCGGACGGCAGCGCCTGCAATCCTCCCGGCGGCTATGGCGGGGGAAGCGGACAGCAACAGACACAGAACGGCGGCGCGGGCGGATATGCGACGCCCGGTCAATCCTCACGCAACAATAATGGCGGCAATGCCCACGGAAACGAAATGATCGTTCCGCTTGCCGGCGGGAGCGGTGGCGCGAGCGGCAATCCGCAACTCGCCTTCTCCTGTTCCGGGGACGGCGGTGGCGGCGGCGGTGCGGTGCGACTCTATGGTCGCAGCGTGAATGCATACTTACTCACTTCGAATGGCGGAGATGGCTCCTCCGGTTCAAGTGCGCACGGCGGAGCCGGGTCCGGGGGAGCGGTCTCGGTTGAAGGCAAGCTCACGTCCGGAGTCTGGAAGCTCACGGCGCTCGGAGGCAATGGACCTGGGCCGCGCGGTGGCGCTGGAAGAGTGCGTATGGATGGACCTGTCGGTTGGTACAGCGGTGCGCTGCCGACGGAAGAGAGCATGTACTTCGGACCGTCTACCGACACCTCTATGTTTGTGCCGAAGCGCTTTCAACTGACCGGCACCGGAAACGGCGAGGACATAAGTCTGTACATCAAATCCGCGCGCAGTCCCTGGACGCGAAGCGCGGTTGTGTCGGGATATTCCGGCACGCAATGGACGCACGAACTGACTGTTCCGGATGGCGATGGAATGTATTTTGTTGTGGCTCTCCAGGCGACGGCCGCACCGTCGTCACATCGTTTCTCGGCTGTACCGTCGCATATCATGTCGCAGGCCGCGGCGAATATTCTGCTGTCCAGAGCGGCGCCACGCATCGCGGCCGCTGTCCCGGATCCGCTGCCGACGCTGCGCTGTGATGATGAGGCGTTCGATACGTTGTTCATCAGAAACGACGGCGATGCCGCACTTGAACTGTACCGAATCGAGTTTTCGTCCGGCGGCAGCGGTTTTTCCGTTGTCGAACCCACAGGACTTCCGCTTCAGCTTCAGGAAGGTGATTCCGTTCGATGCGTCATTCGCTTCACAAGGGTGCCCGGGACCTCGGGTTCCATTCGCGACACAATGAAAATCTTCAGCAACGATGAGACTGCCACACGCAATCCGTTGAGTGTTCCGCTTGAGATTCTGCTGGAAAACGCGGAGATAGCGTTCGACCAGACGGATATCCGCATGCCGGATGTCGTTCTGTGCGAGCGCTCTTTCGCGGACACGACCATTGCGCTTCGCAATACCGGAACGGTACCGATGACCATCGGAGTTCCGGATATTGTCGGTGCTTCCGTGTCGCTGATCAATCCGCAGGCCAACGTCTTTCCTCTTATCATTCCCGTCGGCGGAGCGGTGGATATTACCCTTCGCATCGCGCACACCGGCTCCGGAACGCAATCATCCACCGTGAGCTTCACAGCGGACAGCGCCGGGTGTTTTGCGCCTGCCATCGTCGTCCTGACCGGAAGCGCCGGCGAGGCGGATCCCGTACTGGACGCGGTAGTGGATACACCGCTCCTGTATTGCTTCGGAGAGCAGGCGGAGGTACGCACCACCTTGCGCAACGAAGGAGATGTGGCGATCACGGTGCGTTCCATCGGCGTGGACAATGGCAATTGGGAGATCGTGTCGCCCGTCGCGCCGCTTATACTGACGCCGTCGTCGTCTGTAAATGTTGTCGTGCGGTTTCAGCCGTTCTCCACCGGAGTGCACAGCGGGAATCTGCGCGTCGAAGCGCAGCCCTGCGATATCGTGCTGACACAGCCGCTGACCGGCAGACGGGATTCCGTCGGCGCGCGGGGGAACGACATGTCCTTCGGCGTGCGCCATACGAGCGAATTTCCGATCGAGCAACGCACTGTCATCGTAAATACCGGAGTTGTTGCTCTGTCAATACAACAACTGAATCTTCCCGTCCCTCTCGAACTGTTGACGCCGCTGCCGGTCGCCATAGCGCCGGGCGATTCGATCGAGCTTGTCGTGCGCTTCAATGATCCCGGCATCGACGGATCCTGGACCTGGTCCGTCGCCGCGGCATCCGATCCTCTTTGCGATTCACTGCGCTTTTCCATCGAGGGGGGGAGGGGAGATGCATCGGTGGAAATTGTTGTCGGAGACGCCGCCGCGGCAGCCGGGGAGGAAGTCGCTGTCCATGTGTTTCTGCGAAACCTCCGATCGCCGGGCGTTTTCGGAGCCACTTCGGTTTCCTCCACCCTCGTGGTAGACGCATCGCTGCTGGTGCCCTTGTTCCAGCCGGCGGGTACGGTTACCGCCGGGGTGCGGCGCATTCCGGTGACGATACCCCTGATGGCGGATGCGGATGGCATTGCCGCGACATTTCGTTTTGTTGCCACACTGGGTTTGTCGGAATCCGCCCCGATGACCCTGGAGCAAAGTACTCCGGTCGGTGGAAGGCTCTCGATCATCGAGCGTCCGGGGACCTTCGTGCTCGAGGATATTTGTCGTGAAGGAGGCACACGTTTATTCGACGCTTCGAACAGGGCCGGTATACGCTCCACGCACCCGAATCCATTTAATCCGGTAACGGAAATCCGCTATGCGACAATCGAAGCGGGGCATACCGAGCTGCGTATCACGGATTATCTCGGAAGAACGGTGGCTGTGCTTGCGCAAGGCATACGCACCCCCGGTGTTCACACAGCACGCTTCGATGCGCACGGTCTGCCGTCCGGTACCTATTTTGTTGTATTGCGCACTCCGACACAGTTGTACAAAAAAGCTGTTGTCCTGACGAAGTGAAATGGCAGGCAAGACGTCCCGTTCCGGCGGGTTCCGTCGAGTCATGCAGCAATGGCTTGCATCGCGATGCGGCATTGACGAAATTGTGTATTGCCGCTCGAGTGGCGGAATTGGCAGACGCGCTGGACTCAAAATCCAGTGGGCTTTAAACCCGTGCCGGTTCGACCCCGGCCTCGAGTACAGAAAGCTGTCCGTAGCAGGGCAGCTTTTTTTTTTCTCTCCGGCTACAGGTAATTCAAATGTCGCTTGAGGAAGTCATTCTCTCTCGCGTGACACATCGTTCCATCGATGTTTCACTCTGTGGTTGATAAACAGTCCGCCGTTTCCAGGGTCATCATACCGGAGAAAATGTTGAATAAGCTTTGTCCCAACTACTACTGGAGATCGTCGAGAGCCGCGCCCCCTTCTCTCCTGTGTAAACAGAAGTACTGCACTGTAACCGTAAGGTAGTTGACCAGAATTTTGCGATAGAATCCGGTAAAAGCGTAGTCCAGTCTCACATCGCATGGCTTTGCACAATCGGGTCGGTTTTTTTTTCATACTGCCCCTGCGGTGCAGAATCGTGATCATTGATTCAGGCGGGGTTGTTTCGTAAGTTATCTCTATTTCATGGAATGCCCGATGTTACCTCAACTGAAACTTGATGAATCTTCAGCCGCCGGGCTTCTTACCGCTTTCCTGAAGGAAGAAGCCGGAAAAGCCGGCTTCTCCCGCGCGGTTATCGGACTCTCGGGCGGGGTGGATTCGGCCTTGAGCGCCTCGCTTGCCGCGCGGGCTTTCGGGCCGGAGAATGTGCTTTGCGTTCTCATGCCGTATCGCAGCAGCAGCGCGGACAGCGTGGAGCACGCGAGTCTGCTCGTTCATGCCCTCGGAGTCCGTTCGGAGCTGGTGGATATTTCCGCCATGGTCGATGCCGTCATCGCCACCGATGCGGACATGGATCGCATGCGACGGGGAAACATCATGGCGAGGCAGCGTATGATCGTGCTCTACGACCGCTCCGCGCGGGAACGGGCGCTGGTCATCGGAACGGGTAACAAGACGGAAGCTCTGTTGGGGTATACCACACTGTACGGCGATTCCGCCTGCGCGCTCAATCCCCTCGGTGATCTGTACAAAACGCAGGTATGGCAGCTCGCCCGCTGTATGGACGTTCCCCGGGAGATCGTCGAAAAGGCCCCGAGTGCGGATCTCTGGTCCGGACAGACCGATGAGAGTGAGCTCGGTTTTACCTATGAGCAGGCGGATACCGTGCTCTACTATCTGGTGGACGAGCGTCGGAGTAGCGAAGAGCTTACCGCCCTGGGGTTCGACAGCACGTTGATCGAGCGCATCACGCGGCTGATCCGGCAAAATCAGTTCAAGCGGGTGCCGCCGCTCATAGGCAAGATCGGCTTCCGGACCATCAACGCCGATTACCGATATCCAAGAGATTGGGGTCTGTAATTCCAGTCACAGTTTTACCTGCGGCGCATTTTTCGTACCTTTGCTATCAGGCCGTCATAGATTCAGGAGTCACACAGCTCATGTTCGAACGGAAAATTGAAGAGATTACCGCGCTGTTTTCACGCATCACCATCGGTGAGCAGGACAGCATCATCGCCCGCCAGATCAATGCCGCTGAGATTCCGCAGAGTCTGAAGCTGTTTTTCGAGCGGGACATCGACCTATGGGTGTCGGAAGAAAAGCTGCGACTGCTCGATTCCGCCCACTTCGTGTACTCCGATGACGACGTCATACGCAAATTCGATTCCATTGTCGAAGTACTTCCGCAGTACGCGCGTTTCTCGGCTCTGGAATTCCGGCACGCGCTCGATCGTAATGTGAGTCTGCTCTTCAACTACGTCTGTCGGCCCCAATGGTCGCTCGTCAGGTACTTTTTTACCGACCGCGAACATGTACCGACCGTCGAAATAGAGCGCGGGATGAAGTATTTCTGGCACTATGAGTACTACCGTCTTATCCTGACGGAATATTTTTCGAAGAAATCCATATCGGTCATCGATGCGAGGAAATTCGAGGAACTGATAAAAAACATAGACAACGAGATTACGCGAAGCTTCGACAGCAAAAAGCTCGCGTCCCTGACCGAACCGATCTTTGAGCTTTTCAATGTCGGTAATGACAGTGAAACGCCTCTGGTGCCGATGGAAGCCCTTTCGATTTTCTTCGACGACAAGGGATTGACTTCCATCGTTGAACACATTGACCAGGAGAAAACGCGTCGTGAATACATCAACATGCACGACCTTGTTCTTCTCATTGGAGACGTGGATTTTACGATGAGCCTCGACATATCCTCTATTGTCAGCCAGCATGTACGCGCTCTTGGCGTGCATCCTCCGGAGCGCGTGGCGCACGCGGGGCGGGATTTCGAGGTCCCGAGTTTCCCCGTCATTGAACAGGAGCCCGTAGACATCGCTGACGGAGAGAGGCACCTCGATTTTGTGATCAGCGACGAGGAGCAGGGAGTTATCGAGCGTGACTTCGATTCTCTGCACGAAGCCGACGATGATGATGATGCCGAGAATGACTTTCCTTCGTATGATGCGTTCAAACCGGCGGATGAAACGGAAATGGACGATGAGCTACGGGAAATCCTCACCGATACCACGGAGGATGTGCCGGAAACCCAATCGGGCATTACCGAAATCGAAGAGGAAGACGACTACCCCGCATACTCGGTCACCGAAGAAAGTATTCTCGATCTCGAGGAACGACTCAACGTCGAGCCGGAGACCGAGTTTTCCGTGGACTCCGACGATATTGACGTTGAGCCCGATGCGGCAGCTGCACCTCTGCGTGATGATCTTGATGTCGTTGCGGAATTGGGGCTGCTTGATGATGAAGAAGTATCCTTGACCGGCGGCAACCTCATCAACGATGACATTGAGATGGATATTCTCCTCGATGACGAGGATGATATCGCCGAGGATTCCGCTGACGCGACGGAACCGGCGGAGCTGGACATCGATTGGGAGAAGGAGGCTGCAAGTATCCCGGATTTGGCTCTGGAGGAAACGTCTCTTCACACAAGCAGCCCGGTATCGACGGTTCCTGAGGAGAAAGAACTGCAGAGCAGCGAAAACCTCAAACCCGCTGAAGAATTGCTCTCTCAGTTGCAGCTCGATGACGTCGACGATATCATCGCCCCACCCAAACAACAATCCTTCGGCGACATCCCTTTGATCGAGAACGACGACTTCCCGCGTCGCAATGCGCCATCGCCGGAGCAGGATGCAGAGGAAGTTCCCATTCCCGCTGACGATGTGATTCGCCAGTTTGGTGATCTATTTCAGCAGATCAGCGTCTCGGATCAGAAAAAATATGCGAAGAAGCTCTTTCGCAAGAATGACGACACTGTCAAACATGCGCTTGCGGTCCTGAATGGTAAGCCGTCCTCGAGGGAGGCTTCGGAGTACATTGATGAGCTGTTCATCAAGTATGATGTGGACATGTACTCTCGCATTGCCGTTCAGTTTACCGATGATGTGTACAAGCGTTATTTACCAAAGAAGTAACCCAGCGTGTTTGTTGACGAAGTTGAAATCAGCGTATCGGCGGGCAATGGAGGAAAGGGACTCGTAAGTTTCCGCCGCGAAAAATACGTTCCCAAAGGCGGACCGGACGGCGGCAATGGTGGCCGGGGCGGCGATGTTGTTCTCCAGGCCAGTTCACAGCTCCACACCTTACTGGACCATCGCTATAGAAGAAGCTATACTGCGGGCGACGGCGCAGCGGGCGGCACAGCGCTGAAAACGGGCCGCTCGGGTGCGGATGAAGTGATACTCCTGCCGACAGGCACTATCGTGCGCGATGCAGTATCCGGTGAGATGATCGTGGACCTCGTACGCAACGGACAACGATTCGTCGTGGCACGCGGCGGTTTGGGTGGAAGAGGGAACGCCGAGTTTAAAAGCGCGACGCATCAAACTCCCAGAAACGCGGAACCAGGTCGTCCGGGAGAAGCCCGGCAACTACAACTGGAACTGAAACTCATCGCCGATGTCGGTCTCGTCGGCTTTCCCAATGCAGGGAAATCCACTCTCATTTCCAGACTTTCGGCCGCCCGTCCAAAAATTGCTGACTATCCCTTTACCACGCTCGAACCGAATCTGGGGATAGTGCAATATCGGGAGTACGACAGTTTCACCGTGGCGGATTTGCCTGGTTTGATAGAGGGAGCGCATGAAGGGAAGGGTCTTGGTATTCAATTCCTCCGGCATGTGGAGCGGACGCGCGTTCTGATGATTCTGATAGAGAGCTTCAGCGACGATTTTTCGAGGGATATCGGCATACTTCGCGGGGAGCTTGCGATGTACAGCAAGCATCTCGAGCAGAAACCATGGTTCCCGTGTATTTCGAAGAAAGATGTTGCTGATAACGATCTTGAGAGTAGAATTTCTTCGCTTTCACTGGAGCTCGGTAAACCGGTTCTCGCTTTCTCATCCGTGAGCGGTGAGAACCTGGACACCTTGAAAGATGCGATGTGGGAAGCCATTCGTGTGGAACGTGATCATGATAGCACAGTGGATGACGACGAGGCGTGAGGGCTTTACCAGACATGCTTCCGGGTGCCGGTAGCGGGAACATCATTCGCCCTTGGGAAACGCTCCGCCTCACATTCCTGCTTCTTCTGCTTTTTCTGTCCGTCGCCACATTTGCGCTGACGGTTGGATCGTACACTATCGATCTGGACACGCTATTTCGCATAGCAACGGGAGACCACTCGAGTGTCGTGGATGCTACTGCACGTGAAGTTCTCTTTCACATTCGCCTTCCACGCGTCATGATGGCTGCTTCGGTGGGTGCCGGCCTATCGATGGCCGGCCTAATCTTCCAGGTCCTGCTGAGAAATGTTCTTGCCGATCCCTATATCCTCGGAGTGAGTGGCGGAGCGTCGGTCGGAGCGCTTATCGCCATTGTTTCCGGTGCCTCCGCGGCCTCCCTCTTCATGCAACCACTTTTCGCTTTTCTGGGATCACTGGTGGTAATCGTCCTCGTCGCTGCCGTGGGTCTGCGATCAGGGGCAAGATCAAATACCCTGCTGCTCAGCGGCGTCATGATCGGGACCTTTTTATCTTCTGTAATTCTCGTGCTTGTGTCGACGACGGATACCTCCATCCGCAGCGCGCTGTTCTGGCTCATCGGCTATCTGGGAAATACGACAACGACACAGGTCAGCATCGCTGCTCCGTTGATCGTGTCCATTGGTCTTGTCGCTACGCTGCTTGCCGGAAAAATGAACCTCTTGTCATTGGGCGAGACCACCGCATCGCAGCTTGGCCTTGAAGCACGGCGTTTGCGTATCGTGCTGTTTTTTCTTGCGTCGATGAGTACGGCGGTCGTTGTGAGTTTTGCCGGTGCTATCGGTTTTGTGGGCCTTGTCGTTCCGCACGCGTGCAGACTTTTCACCGGACCGGATCACAGAATTCTGCTGCCGTCGGTTTTTTTCACCGGCGCGACTTTCACCATACTATCGGACATTCTCGCGAGAACCATCGTGCATCCTGTTGAACTTCCGGTGGGTGCGGTCACCGCGGCACTCGGAGCACCGGTATTTCTCGTTTTGCTGCTCCGGTCACGGCAATAAAGTATTGCTTTTTGTCATCCATTCGTTGTACATTACATGTTCTGTTGAGTATACCACTATTTTTTGTAGAGTCATGAAGAGAACATTTCAACCGAGCGTCAGGAAAAGAAAAAACAAGCACGGATTTCGCCAGCGAATGGCGACGAAGAATGGTCGCAAAGTCCTTGCCCGGCGCCGCGCAAAAGGCCGCTGGAAGCTCACGGTCAGTGACGAACCGCGCTACCGGTAAGCGCCAGCAATACGGAATCTCGAAGTCGGAGATTCTCCGCGGACACGACGCTTTCAGAACCGTTTTTTCGGGTTCTCAAAGTTTTCAGTCTCGTTTCATCCGCTGCTATTACCGAATTGAGAAACAGATCCCACCGTATGTCTGTATGGTGGGATTTGCTGTTAGAAAAGCAGGCGGTGCCGTATACAGAAATCGCGCGCGAAGGTTGATGAGAGAGTCCTGGCGATGCAAAAAGCTTGAACTGGCGCAACTTTGCGAAAACCGCCTTTTACGAATGCACATTGTTTTTGTACTCGACGTACCACGTGTAGGCGGGAAGTTGCTCTACGGTGATGCAGATGCTCACATGAAGGATTTGCTTTTCGATCTCATACGTATGGCGGAAACCTCATGAAACGGTTCTTGGCACTCATTCTTGTCGCCATAGTACGGTTGTATCAGTCCGTGATCTCACCTCTGTTTCCGCCATCCTGTCGCTTTTATCCTACCTGCTCCAGCTATATGATTGAGGCCCTTACAAAGCATGGCCCGTTTCGCGGTACCTGGCTTGGCCTCCGCAGAATTTCGCGCTGCCACCCATGGAATCCGGGTGGCTACGATCCGGTCCCTTAAGAATAATTTCAGAGACTTCCATCATGGACAGACAAGCAGTCATCGGTTTCGTGCTCATTGCAGTGATTTTCATCGTCTGGATGTTCTACATGGCGCCGGAACCCCAGCCGCAACAACCCAAAGCAGAGCAGCCATCCGCTGCCGCGCAGGAACAACAGGTTCAGAAGGATACGAACGTAAGTCTGCCTTCATCGACAGATACGGCGGTTGATACCCTTGCACCGAGCATACCCCAACAGCGCTTTGGCCGATGGTTCGCGGAAACTTCCGACGGTGAGAAGCGAAGCATCGTGGTAGAAACAGAAAAATACATTGCAGAAATATCCACCCATGGCGGGTCTATCGCGCGATGGACACTGAAAGGATTCAACACCTGGGATGGACGTCCGCTGCAGTTGATTGACTGGAAACGCAGCAGCGATTTCAACCTCGTGTTCGCATCTTCCGACGGTCGATACATAGATACAAAAGATCTGTATTTCCAGATAAGTACGGAAAAAAACCACTCTCGCGCCAAGCTCGCTGATAATGATTCCCTTGTCGTTGAAGCCCGCTTACCTGTGAAGGGCGACAGCGCCGCCATAGTCAAGAGATACGTTTTTCGAGGAAGCGGTTATGCGATCGACCTCGATGTCGAAATGCACAACATGGCTGATATCATCGCGAATTATGAATACCAGCTCACTGTCCACTCACCGGCTTTGACGGAAGCGAACAGCGTGGAGGAAGCGAGTTTCGCCGAAGCCCACGCGTTCGTCGACGGCAAGCGCGATTACCTGGATGCCACAAGCGAATCCGAAAAGGAGAAGCTCAACAAAGAGGGAGAAGCGCTCTGGATGTCGGTAAACAACAAATACTTTACCCATGCGGTGATGGCCCGGGATGGCTTCGTCGGAACGGGAGTGTATCTCGAAGGGATCATGATACCGCAGAGGAATAAAGGTCAACGGGAACTCTATGAGGCGGCGTTCAGAGTCAAGTACAGGGGAAGGGAAGTAGAACGGTCCACGTTTTCGCTGTATCTCGGACCTATGGATTACGATGAGCTCAAATCGCAATACGAGGGTCTCGAACAGACGCTCAGTCTTGGATGGGCCTTCATCGTGCGACCCTTCTCCGAATACCTGGTCATGCCGTTATTCTCTTTTCTCCACGGCTTTATTCCCAACTTTGGCTGGGTTATCATTATTTTCTCCATCCTCATCAAGATTCTCCTGCACCCGCTCACGAAAACCAGCATGAAATCCATGCAGCGTATGCAAAAGCTGCAGCCGATGATGAACGAGCTTCGCGAGAAGTACAAAGATGATCAGCAGAAGCAGAACATGGAGATCATGAAGCTCTATAAAGAGTACGGAGTTAATCCCGCGGGTGGATGTCTTCCTATGCTACTGCAGTTCCCTATTCTTTTTGCCCTCTTCAGTATTTTCCGGTCAACCATTGACCTCCGTCAGGAGCCCTTCATGCTCTGGATAACGGATCTCTCCGGTCCGGACATTATGTTCAGATTGCCGTTCGAATTACCACTTCTCGGCATGAGCTTCGTCAGCGGACTCGCACTTCTTATGTCCATCACCATGTTCATTCAACAGAAGATGAGCATAAAGGATCCACGACAGAAAGCCATGGTGTACATGATGCCTGTGATGTTCTGGATTCTATTTAATTCCTTCCCCTCCGGCTTGAACCTCTATTATTTCATGTTCAATCTTCTGTCCATCGGTCAACAGTGGTACATCAATAAAAAACATGAAAATGAACCGCTGGTAAAAGTCGCACCAAAGAATGGGAAGAATAAACTGAGCTGGACCGAACGTGCCATGGCAAATATGCAGGAAAAGGCGAAGCAACAAGGAAAGAGCTCAAAATCAGGGAAGAAGTTCTGACCACTTGTCCAAGCTACGAAAAAAGGCGGCGCAGATTGCGCCGCTTTTTGTTTCACGTGGAACAGATCAGGTGGTTTCGGCTTCGCTCAACCATCAGCCGGGCCATGAGCGGAGTCGAAAGGCCTGAGTGAGTTTCGACTTCGCTCAACCACCAGCCGGGCCATGAGCGTAGCCTAAAGGCCTGAGCGAGTTTCGGCTTCACTCAACCACCGGATGGGCCCTGAGCGTAGCCGAAGGGCTTGAGCGAGTTTCGACTTCGATCAACCACCGTACGGGACCTGAGCGGAGCAGAAGGACCCTGAGTGAGTTTCGACTTCGCTCAACCCCCAGCCAGGTCATGAGCGTAGCCGAAAGGCCTGAGCGAGTTTCGAGTTCGCTCAACCACCAGCCGGGCCATGAGCGTAGCCGAAGGGCCTGAGCGAGTTTCGGCTTCGCTCAACTAACGTGCAGGGGCCGCTGTTTCGACTCCGCTCAGTCACAGTACGAGGATCAGCAGTGTGTTTCACGTGAAACACCGTGTAGACTGACCATGTACTATACATATTATGCTGTTAGTGTCCTTAATTATTGTTTATGGTCGCCGCCTTTGTTCACTGATGCGTGTTTCGTAAATTGTTAATCTTGCATCAGAGGTAGGTACTTTTTCATGCTGCACATACGAGTCAAAGACACACTGTCGTTCGTCGGGACGGCTATAGCGGTATTGTTGTGGATATTCATCGTTCCAGAGCACATGCACGCACAGATTGAATTTCTGGAGCAGAAACGACCTGTACGAACGGACATAGGCATGGGTTTGCTCACGTCGAACGCGACGCACACTATCATCGATTTGAATGGTGAGTGGCGCTATAAGGTGGTTGATTCAGACCAATGGTACAGTGTGAATATTCCTTCATCCTGGAAAGGTACGCACCGGGCTGTTTTTCGGAAGGAACTTAACATCGCGCCAAGTCTCTATGCTTCTCGCGCATTCCAGTTGGTGGCTTTGAGCATTTCCAATTATTGCGAAATCTCCATCAATGGGCAGTTTGTGGGTAAGCACTCCGGACTCACGTCGTTCAGTTTCAATGTATCTCCCGGTGTGCTGAAGCAGGGCAGAAATACGATCGAAATCCTGGTCCATAATGAACTGAATACCAAGGAAACCTTGCCGCCGTACGAACAGCTGTGGAGCAGGATGAACTATGGCGGAATAGTTCACGATATCGCACTTGTCGCCAGAAAATCGGTGTGGGTGCAGGAAACGTACCTGAAAGCGTCAGGAGGTGGGGATGGCAAATCCGGGACGCTGATGTACCGCGCCTATCTCAGTTCGGGTCGTCTGAAGAATATCAAGGGAGATTCGGCGTCGGGATTCGGCGAATTCGGTCGCTCTGTCGTCAATCATACGATCGAGCTTCTCGATCCCGTGACCATGCAGGTTCTCGCGTCAAGCGAAACACAGCGTCTTGTCGTTGAATCGGATCGTCTCAAGGAAGTGCAAATCACACTCACGATTCCGTCGGTGAAACAGTGGTCTCCGGAATCACCGAATATGTATCTGCTCCGGCAGCGGACCATGCAGGGTCAGACGCTGCTCGATGAATCGTATGTGCACGTGGGATTTAAAAACCTGGAAGTACGTGGATCGGATGTATACCTGAACGGAGAAAAGTATTTTCTCAAAGCGCTGACATATATGGAAGATTCTCCATGGCACGGGCGTTCGCTGTCCATTGATGAAATGGAACGGGATGTTCTGATGATGAAGAATCTTGGTACCAACGCGGTGCGGCTTTTCGCGGGTGCGGTTCATCCGTATTTTCTTTCGCTGTGTGATCGCTACGGACTTCTGGTGTTCCATGATGTTCCTATGACCTACGCACCTTCCGAGGTGATACGCAAAACGGGTATTTTGACGACGGCCAAAAATACCGTGAGAGAGTTGCTGATGCGGGATAACTGGCATCCTTCTTTTGCCTCCATCGGTATTGGTCAGGGATTGGAAGGGACGAACGAAATATGGAGAGAGTATCTGTCGGAACTCTCCTCCTCCATCAAAAAACAGCACGATGTTCTGATTCACGCCTCATTCCGGGATTTACCTGCCTCGATGGAAGAAGGGCTGATACATCTCGTGGGATTGGACATACCACTCGGGCAAGAAGCACAGGTGCTTTCACGGATTGAATCCATCGATACGCGGAATCTCGGGTTGCCGATATTCATTGCGTCTCTTATGTATCCCGTACAAATTGGCAACTATAACGGATATAGCGATCCGCCATCTATAGATGCGCAGGGACAGTTTTTTCTGAATGTCTACCGGAACGTCCGGCAACAGGGCTTCGCGGGTATAACCATTCATTCCTTTAGTGACTGGGCGGTATCACGGCCGATCATGATCGTGGACAGAGTACATCAATTCACTGCCACGGCGGGAATCGTTGACAGGTACCGGCAAAAACGATTGGCCTATGATGTATTGAAGGCGAATTTCAATAATGAAAAGCCGCCGGTTTTGGTGTCCGGTACTTACACAGAAGATCATCCCGTTTCCTTTGTGGTAATCGGCATCGTCATCATTTTTCTCTTCGCGCTGGTGTACAATATTTTCCGTCGTTTCCGGGAGAATGTCGTGCGCTCCTTTCTGCGACCCTACAATTTCTATGCCGATGTACGCGACAAACGCATGCTTTCCATTTTTCAGACATCGATGGTCGGATTGCTCGGTGCGTTATCGGCAAGTCTTCTGTTTGCGAATCTGCTCTATTTCTGGCGCATGGATCCGGTGGCGGATCATCTTCTCGCTCAACTGCTGCACAGCGTCTGGTTGAAACAATGGATCAACTTCGCTGCCTGGAATCCCCTGGAGAACATCCTGATCACGACGCTCGTGCTTTTCCTGGCGATGCTCACATTTACGCTCTTTCTCCGGGCTCTGGCGTTGCTTTTTCGGGGAAAGGTGTTGATGTTCGACGCCTTCAGCGTAGCGATGTGGAGCGTGCTGCCGATGATCATGCTCTCGCCGCTCGGCATGATACTGTACCGCATCATGGATCAAGGTATCGTGGAAATTCTCGCGGCAATCCTGTACCTGAGTTTCCATATCTGGATTGTCAGCAGACTCCTGAAGGGTAGCGCCATTGTCTTTGATGTGAGGCCCGTGTTTTTCTACATCGGCGGATTCCTCATTATTACCACGGGAGCCGTGTTGTGGCTCTATTCCCTGAATGCAAATTATGACTTCCTCGCCTATCTGCGGTACTTTGCCTCGCTTTGGCTCTCCGCGGGTTCGGCTGTTTCCTGATCACACGCTTTTCCATAGAGGACCATGTATCTCAGCAAGCTCGAAATATTCGGCTTTAAATCATTTGCGAATAAAACCAATCTCGTTCTGAATGATGGCATTACCGCAATCGTGGGACCGAATGGTTGCGGTAAAACCAACATCGTTGACGCCCTTCGATGGTCGCTCGGAGAACAGCGCTACTCAACGCTGCGCAGCGACAAGATGGAAGATGTGATTTTCAACGGCACCAAGGTCAGAAAACCTATCGGTATGGCGGAAGTGTCGCTGACAATCGAAAACAATAAGGGCATTCTTCCGATCGAATATAATGAAGTGACGATAACGCGACGTGTGTATCGTTCCGGGGAGAGTGAATACCTGCTCAACAAGACCGTTTGTCGTCTCAAAGATATCGTGCATCTCTTCATGGATACCGGAATGGGCGCAAACGCGTATTCGGTGATCGAGTTGAAGATGGTCGAGACGATTTTGAGTGACAAGATGGAGGAACGTCGCCGTCTCTTCGAGGAAGCCGCCGGGGTAACTCGCTACAAGGCGCGACGGAAAGAAGCACTGCGCAAACTCGAGGATGTGGAAGCCGACCTGCTGCGGGTGGATGATATCATCGCGGAGGTGAACAAAACGGTAACATCGCTCAATCGTCAGGCCCGGAAAGCGGAACGCTACAATGAAATCCAGGAGCGCCTCCGCATGCTCGAGATAGATGTGCTTCAACGAGATTATAACAGTCTCTTTGATCGCCTCGAGCCATTGGAAGAGCGTCTGAGTACCAGCATCGCTGAGCGAGAATCAATGCGCCTCCATATGGAGGAGGAAGAAGCGCTGGTGGACGTGTATAAAAGCGAACTCGGCGAAATCGAGGGTCGCCAGCATGAGCGTCGAGAGCGGCACGCCGTTGTACTCAATCGTAGCAATGAAACACGACAGACGCTACTCCTGAGTGAGGAGCGCCAACGGTCGCTCCATCAGCGTTCCGAGCGTCTGGCCGAGGCCATCGGGAGTTACGAACAGCGCATTACCGTCATAGACAAGGCAAAAAACGAAATGACGGTGCAGCTCGAACTTCAGGCCGGTGAGTTGGAGCGACTGGAGGTGGAAAGCAACGCTCAACGCGAGGCACACCGGGATATCGAAGAGCAACTCTCTCAGAAAAAATTGCAGGCGGAAACACGGCAAGCGCGTCGACTGGACATCATGCAGGAAGTCACCGCGTTACAGGGTGAATCCGATCGATCGAGCACGCGCCAGGAGTCGATCGAGAACGCCATAATGCGGTTGAACGACGAAGACAGCGACGCCGAAGGGAACCTCGATCAACTTCGGACCGAGGTCGCTGAACAGGGTAAAGGACAGGCCGTGCTTTCGGATACCGTACTCGAAGCCGAAAAGCAATTTCACAGAATGGAAGAGCGGAAGCAGTCGCTCCGGAGCGAAATCGACCGGCTGCAAAACCGAGCGTTCGAGATTCAGGGTCAGATCGGTGAGAAAATGACTCGCATTGACTTTCTCAACGGTCTTGTGGATCGCCTTGAGGGGTACAATGAAAGTGTACAGCACTTGTTGCGCAACAGAGATTGGTCGGCTTCGCGCTATGGTACTATCGCGGACGCGATCAACACCCGTGAGGATTTGCGTATTGCCATTGAAGCGGCGCTCGGTGATGCGGCGCACTTCATTCTCGTCAATGATCTCAACGAAGCTCTCAGTGGTTTGCAGAATCTGAAGGATCATCGCAAAGGGAAAGCGACGTTCGCATGTCTTTCGCGCGTGCCGGAAATGAAAGCAGCGACGTTTCCCATTGCGGGGGATGGTATTCTGGGTTGGGCGGTTGATCTGGTGAAATACGATACGCTGTATCGGGATCTGTTCCACCTTCTCTTGCGTCGCGTGCTGATCGTCCGTGATGCTGAAACGGCTAATGCCTGTATCCGGGAGTATCCGGAACTCCGTTGTGTCACGCTGCAAGGAGATCTCTTCGACAGTCAAGGGATTGTGCGCGGTGGGAGCCACAGCCAGGACGAAGGCAGCATGATCGGAAAAAAGGATCAGATTGCGATGCTCGGCCGCGAAGTGGATGAGCTGAAACGGCATCTGCTGGAGAATCAATCCGCTCTGGAAGATCTGAACGATGAATACACCGCCATCGATCTTCGGAGCTACGCGGAGCAAATGAAGCAGACGCAGCAGGAACTATCCGCGCATGAGCGCAGGGTCGCACAAATTGTTTTTGAGATAGAAAAGCAGGAACGCATCATACAGAAAAATGCCGAGGAGCGCGCGCGCCTGGAAGAGGAACTTGCACAAATTGCTCTTCGTCTTGCACAGATCCATCCGCGCATGGAAATACTGCGAAGCGAGCAGGAAACCGTGGAAACCGAAGTGGTGCGGGAATCCGAGATTCTTACCGAGCTCGAAAAAACGTACAACCGGAGTATGGAGGTACTGACGCAAGCCAATGTCGCGGTCGTGCAGAAGCGCGGTGAAATTCAGAATATGAGAAATGAATTCGATCGCCTCAGTACCACGCTGCACGAAGCGGAGCGTTCGCTGCTGAATGCCCAGGAGGAAATCGTTCAGGCACAGGAAGCCGCAGCTTCCTTGGTTGAAGACATTACGCGTCTCAAGGCCGAGGCCATGCTTCTCGATGAGGAGGAGGCGTCATCCCGGAGTGAACTCGAAGCAATAGAAATGGAGCTTGAAGAAAAGCGTGGTGAAACCCGCCGTATCGAGAAACTGCTCCAGGAAGACCGACAGAAGCAAAACCAAACGATCGGTATCGTGCATGAGACGGAGCTGAAAGTTACCGAAATCCGTCAACGCATTCTGTCGCTCGAGGATCATGCCCGGAATGAATTCGAGATGGAACTCACCCGTTTACCGGGCCAGGAGGAAGACGTCTTTGACCTGGCGCAGGCAAAGGAGGAAATCAATGACCTCCGCCAGAAAATCCGTGCGCTCGGTCCGGTCAATCCTCTCGCCTTCGAGGAGTGGAAGGAAGAAAAGGATCGTCTTGATCTGCTCACAACGCAACGCGAAGATCTTATCGCCTCGCAGCATACGCTTCGTGATACGATCCGCGAGATCAACGAAACGGCGAAGAAGAAGTTTACCGAGACCTTTGCCCTTGTACGCGATAACTTTATCCGCATATTCAAATCTCTGTTCGACGAGGGTGACGAGGCGGATCTCCTTATCGGGGACAATGAGGATCCGCTCGAAGCACGCATTGACATTATCGCGAAACCGCGCGGGAAGCGACCGCATTCGATCGATATGCTTTCCGGCGGCGAGAAAACGCTGACCGCGATCGCGCTGCTGTTCGGGATTTATCTCGTAAAGCCCAGTCCCTTCTGCATCCTCGACGAAGTGGATGCGCCCCTGGACGATGCGAACATAGACCGGTACATTCGAATCCTGCGGGAATTTTCGGAGAACACGCAGTTCATCGTCGTGACACACAATAAGCGAACCATGGCCGCAGCGGATACGCTGTATGGCGTCACCATGGAAGAAGAAGGTGTGTCAAAACTCGTTGCCGTGAATTTCAGCCAGGAAGCGGTCGCCAAGTACACCTACAATTGAGGGCGATACGGTGCTCTTGCGTCCCGCACGGCCGATGGCTTGTGCGGGATGTTTTTATCCGACCCATTCGGCTATGCGTTTAACCGCTTCGATTGTTTCTGCGCAGTGCACGTCGAGAAAATCTGCGGGGAGTGCAGTGTCGAGGGGAATTGCCCGGCTGGCCGCGAGAGCTTCAGAACCATCGAAATTGACATAGGCCAGTCGCGAGGTGAGCTCCCCGGGAGGACGCTCAAAATCCGCGCCCGGGAGCATCGCGACGCCCGATTCCACGAGCAGGCGTTCGCATAGCTCGCGACTCTCCGTGATTCCGCGAGCAGCCAACGCCTCACGATGTTCCTCAAAATCCAAAAAGAGGTAGAACGCGCCTTCGGGCTTGTGCACGAAAATATCTGCGGTCGTCAGCGTTTCCGCGCAGGTGGTGCCAAGCAAGCGAAGGATGCGGCGGGCATGGCTCAAGTAGGTTTCGATTTCGTCGCCGCCACGGAAAGCGGTTACCGCGGCGTGCTGGATGGGCGCGCTCACTGAGGTAAAGGTCTCGCTCGCCACAACCGACATCGCATCGAGAAGCCAGAACAGCGGTTTCGGAAACGTAAAAGTGCCCAGCCGCCAACCTCCGGCGCCACACCATTTCGACAGGCCCGAACTGATGATCGTGCCTTCCGGATAAAATCGCGCGATGGAGAAATGTCCTCCACTGTGGGCGAGCTGCCCGTATATTTCATCCGAAAGGAGAATGATTTCGTATTCCCGGGCTATTTCAGCTATTTCCTGCAGCTCCTCCATCGTGTAGGTATCACCATCGGGATTCCCGGGGTAGTTGAGTATCAGTAAGCGGGGTCTGTACTGATCGTTCTCCGTGTCGAGATACGTCTTCAGTCGCGTCGGGGAAATTCGCCAGCGCTCGCTGCGGTTGGTGTGGATACGCTGCACATTGCGACCGATGATTTTGGCCTGTGGACCATACGATACCCAACACGGGGTCGGGAGAAGTATCTCTCCATAATACACCAGTTGGAGCAGGAACATCAGTTCTTTCGAACCCGGTCCGATCAATACACCATCCGGGTGGGCGTTGACGTGATCTTTTCTGCGATGGAAATCCGCGACCGCAGCACGGAGTGTGGGCAAGCCCTTGACGGGGAGGTAATCCTTCTCCGTCGCATGATTTCGCAGGGCGTTCACAATGACACCGGGAACGGGAAAGGGCGATTGACCGAGGCCGAGTTTGAAAATCCGTTTGCCCTCCGCCATGAGTGCGTTGCTCCGTTCGTTGATGGCGAGCGTGGCGGAAGCGTGTAAGCCTCGCACATTCATGTTGAGACTGATATTGCGACCGTTCATTTCTGTTCCTCAAAACGCGATGCGTCTTTGTTTCGCGGCAGGAGATCGTGAAAGAGAGAAGAAACCGGCGGTGAATAGCTCTCACCGAAGAGGGTATAATATTCTTCTTCCCAAAGCATCCAGTTGTCATGATTGTGATCGTGCACGTCTCCGAGTACGCTTTCATGTGCGTGAATCGCGGCGTGCTCGATTTCCCGCACATGCGATACCGGAAGACGCACGTGAATTCTGTGTTCGGGCACACCGAACACCTTGCGTGGCCATGAGGAGGTGCGGGATTGCGGCAAGACGCAGAACGCCAGGCGTTGCATCCAGGGGTGGCTTTCGCGCAGTTGTACGAACGCGCGTTTCACCACATGATGCATGACAATATGATCCGGATGCACGGAGCTTCCCTGAACGTCAAAGGTTATAAGCACATTCGGTTGACGCTCAAGAATCTTTTCCGAGATGTCGGATTCGAGAATTCTCGGATCGAGGTCGCGTAATCCACCGTCGGGATAATCACCTTGATACACATGGGATATGCCGAGAATTTCCGCGGCACGTTGCACTTCGTTGGAGCGCCGTTGTGCGAGATCTTCGGGAGTAATACCCAAGCGCGCGGCGTGGCGACTGCGCTCGCCTCGGGTCAAAGTGTAAAGACTGACTTCATGTCCGGCGGCAGTGAGGGCGGCTATTGTACCGCCAGTGAGGAAACTTTCATCGTCGGGATGGGGAAAAAGGCAAAAAACCCTGAGAGGCATCAGTATCGTACGCAGTTGTGAGGTGAGATGAAATCTGAAACACAGGAACAACGTCGGAGCGCACTATCGTGGTCCCTGTGAAAATACAGTGAAAGGGCATATGATGCGAATGAAGAATGCACAGTAACGATGTCCTCGCCGGCGGATCTGCGCGAGACGGTCACGCGATACTGACCGGAAAAACAGTACGAACGGATGCACTGCTCGCGCGCGATACAACGCATCGTTTGCGAATGCGCGCACCTGCTACTGTAAGGAGTACTGTGCTTAGCGATCAGCGGAGCAACTGGAGGTTTCTCCAGGTCGCGGGCTGACCGTCCAGCAACAGCACGGCGCGATAACTGCCCGATGCCAAACCGGACGCGAGGAAAACGCGCTGATATGTTCCGGCATCCTGCCGCTCGTTCACCAGCGTCTGAAGATACCGCCCGGTCTCGTCGAAGAGGAGCAGCGTCACATGTCCGGCCCTTCGCAGCTCGTATGTCAGCGTTGTGGACGGATTGAAAGGATTGGGCATGCTGGTGAGAATCACATAATTCTCATTGGCGGCCAATGGCCAGAGACAATCGCCGCTGACCGTTACGTAACCGTCATAAAAACGGGCGAGCACCGAACCGCGGTTAACGGAACTGGCGAGAGAATCGAATTCCAGAGGCGAAACGGCATAGCGAAGAATATCCGCATCATCACCGAAAAGCACGGTAAAGCGCATCCGGAACAACTCGCCGCTTCCGCTCAACGCATCCCGCAGTGTCTGAGCGTTGAAAATCAGACGTCCGTTCACATCGGTATAGGTACTGGTCCAATTACGTGCCAACAATGTGCTGTCATATTCCAATGCTTCAAGACGCAGTAGTGCCGGATCATACTGTATGTGCAACTGCAGCTCCCGAATCTCTTTGTCCCGGGCTTCGTCAATGAGCACGGGTACACGAACTTCCTTGCTGAAGCGCTCAAGTGCATCGCGAGGTATGGTGAACACTGTTACGGGAGGGATCCCGATGATGAAAATCCAATCCTCACAATACGTTTTCATGTTGCCGGATCGGAACTCCACGCGTATTGTGTCCAAAGTACCTTCGCGACGAGCGAGAGGTTGAAGCGACCAGGAAACCGTCCACACGGAATCAATCCCGAGAGGATCACTGCGCCGAATAAGAGTGCTTTCCTGGAGAGGGAGTCCGATTCCCGAGGGCAGGAGTATTGCCGCTTCAAGATTGCGTGCCGCAATGGTTCCGTTGTTTCTGATTGTTGCGCGAAACACCAGCGGATCGTACTCGAGTATGGCAATGCTGTAGTGCAGCGTATCCGCCGGAAGGGTTTCGGCGCTGCATTCGAATTCCGGCTTCAACGCAGCGGCAATGTACACCTTGCAAATCGTTGAAACCGTCGCTGCATTACGACTGGTGATGCGTACCGTGATCTCGATATCGCGCTCCACCTGTACGGGCACTGGTGCCAGGGTCCAGCGAACGCTCTCCTGCGCGTTGGCGGCGAAGGAAGGTGTGATAAGAACGCGACTTGTCACAGGTGCGATGAACTGAATATCCGGATCGGCGATGATTATCTCGGCATACACGGAATCTGCCGGATCGGTGCCGATATTCGTGAGCAGAACGTCCACGAAAAATTCGGTGGGTTGGTACAGACCAGTATTCGGATTGACGTGAATGCTGTCGGGAATAATGGTGCAATCCGCTTCGAAAAGAGGAGCACGAACCGCAGGTAAAATCAGGGTGTCGCAGCAACTCGTTCTACGGTTGAAAGTATCGAAGACGTCGACGCATATCTGGCTGGTGTCAGAACGGAAAACCGGCAAAGCGCGTAACAGCCAGGTGACGGAAATTTCCTGACCGGGATTCAAGTCTCCCACCAGTATTTCGCTCTGTGGTGAAAGCACCACGACGGCAACCGGATGCGAAAGCGTCGCTCGAACATTTTTTGCCTTGGCTGAGCCCGTATTGCGCACTTTAACAGTCCAGGTGAATGGATTCGGTGTGTAGGCCCCATTTTCAAAGCGAAGCTCGGACTGATTTTCGCAGTCAAGGGCGAAAAGCACATCACGCGCAGCGGGAATGAAGAGCTCGTAACTGCACAACGTGTCGATGATGCGGTCCCCGAGCCCGCCTTTTCCCTGGACGCGAAAACGGACGAGTACGGTCGTATCCACCGCGCGCCGGAGTACATTGAGTCTGAACACCTGGGCAAGCGAAGCGCCGGGGGTCAACACTCCGAGATCGAGGCTTTGGGGCTGACCATCCGCGAGAGTAAGACCGGGTGTTGCAACGTAAAACAGGCGAGTCTCCTTCGAAGGGGCGTCACCCTCGTTTCTGATCGTTAGTGGGAAAGCAAGCGGGTTGGGACGGTAGTCGTTCAGTGTATCAACGAACACCGCGCTTACCGATCCCGCGGGTGGACATATGAGGAGATTGACGGGTCGGTATTCCTTCTCGACCCAGATCACGATAGGACAATCCGTACGAGCGCCCTCCTTGCCCGATATCGCAATAACAATGGTATCCAGGCCGCTGATTGTCCGGGGGTTGACCCGGACGGTAAACGTCGCGCGTGCGGTATCGCCGGGAAGGAGTCGATCTGTCAGCAGAACGGAAGACGGGGAGACAACGGTAAATCGCGGATTGGATCGCGGAAACGCATAAAGGGAATCGGCATGGACCGTACCATCATTCCAGACAGCGACGGAAACGTCGAATTCTCCCGGCAGATAACGGTTAAAGGTGGTTTTGTCAAAATAAACGGAATCGGGTCCGGCAGCGGAGCACAGTAATGTGTGATTGGCGGATTGTCCGATAGCCGCAGTCGAAAAAAGAAGGAAAAAGAATCCGATGAAGGAACTGCACCGAAAACAATGGTGAAACGACCGCCGCATATTCGTCCTATCTTGAGAGTGTCATTCGGCGCACCTCGACACTTCGGGGTGTCTCCAATCGGTAAAAATACACACCGGACGGGAGATTCTCCGCAACGAAGCGAATCGCGTGTCTGCCTTCCGGCAGTACCTGATCGACGAGTACTCCCACGACACGTCCATGCACGTCGAATACCTGAAGACGAACCGCTTGCTCGGTCGACAGAGTGAATGCGATGGTTGTCAGCGGATTGAACGGATTCGGTCGGTTTTGTTCAAGCGAGGCCTCACCGGTAGCTTTGAGTGGTTCGAGGCAATCGTTCGTGACCAGAGCATTTCCATCCACGGTCTGAACACGGATGACACCGCGATTCATGACTGCGGTCAGTGAGTCGACGCGCAATGGAGTTTCACCGAAGCTGAAAACACTGGTTTTATCGTTGTAGACGCCCTCGACATTCAGGAACAGCAGTACGCCTGCATCTGTGGCGAGCGGTGTTCCCGTCGTGTAGTCGGATATTTCAACGACACCCGGGGTGAGCACAGTGGTTTTCGCGCCAACCCAACCGAGAGCGGTGAGCGACGCGGTATTCTGCGTACCGAGAAAATGCAGCACGCGGGGATCGTATTCGAAGCGGAACGTGTACTCGGAAAGATCCTTCCCGACGGTTCTGTCGATAGACACCGGTATGTTGTACTTTTGTCCGTAGCGCAGCAATACATCTTTCGGGAGTGAGACGGTGACACGCCGCGGAGAACCCTGAATGAACAGGTCGTCGACACACAGGGCGTCCGAAGCATTGTCCGCCCGGGCGATGAAGCGAAACTCCCGCAGAACATCAGCGTCCGCACGCATGGCGGTGAAGCGCCAGGAAACCGAAGCGCTCTCACCGGCACCCAGGTGAGGAGGGGAGAGTTGTTTCTGCGGACTTTCGCCTGTCAATAGCGAAACCCCCGGAGGAAGCACCAGCAATGCGTCGACATTCAGTGCGCGCACCTTTCCGATATTCCGAATGGTGTAGGTGACGGTGCAGACGGGGAATTCATACGTTCCGGTATCCCAGTTGAAAAACAGCGAATCCTCAGGAAGAGAACCACAGTCCGTCACGAGTATCGGCTCCTGACTCGCTGGAATATGTACAGACAGTGCGCAGTCTACATCCGGATGATTGTCTGACACAATGGTGATAACCATGGGAATATCGCCGGGATCGGGACGCTTGAGTGCTTTTACCTGCCAGGTAGCCCGGATGGAATTGCCGGCCGCAATGTCGCCAAGCGATTGCTCCGAAGAATTGACTATCTGCATGAACGAGCCGAGCACACTCAAGCTCACGCGTACATTTTGCGCCGTGCCGAGCCCGACATTCGTCAGATTCAGCGCAACATCGAAAGGATTGCCGAGATACTGTCCATCCAGTTCACTGATGAACAACGTATCGATAGACCAACAGGATGGCATCAGCACGGGATTTTCGGTCCTTGGAATGAACATATCAGTGCAGCACGTTCCTGTTGCGCCGATGGAATCCACGACTTGTGTACAGATGCGATAGACGCCGTCGTAGGCTCGCATTTCAGGATGAAGGCGCCATTCGAGGTCCACATGATCACCGATTCCCAGTACCGGGATATAACGACCCGGTTGCTCTCCGTCGGCCAGAGATACCATGGCGGGCAGAACGATGGTGGGTTTCAACCCGCGGCCGATGGCGGTTCCTACGTTTCTGATGCGCACCGAAAGAGTGGGATCGGGAGAATAGCGGTTGTTCTCCCAGCGGAGAGAATCCGGTGTGGTGCACTCCAGAATGTATTCCGGACGCCGGACAGCGGGTACCCAGATGGGCTGGAAACATTCGGCAAGGACAATCTGCTTTCCGAGACCGCCACGTCCGGTGATCTGAAAATGCAGTGTATCCCATCCTGCGGTGTTTCGTGGAAGCGCGCGGAGAGTCCAGGTTTCGCTGCGGGTGTCGCCGATGTACATCGTGCCTTCTTCGCGAAGATTGGCACCCACCGGAGTGAAATACTCCGGACCGACAAACATGATCTGACAATCTTCCGCGTAGGTTTCGCCGACGTTCTGCGCGACTGTTCGTACCGTGAAAGGATTGGGCACGTAGTCATAGGTTTCGTCGGAAAATTCGAGGGAGTCTTTGTCGGTGGAACAGAGAAGTGTGAATTCCGGCATGCGCACACGCTGGACCCAGACGGGGTGATAGCACCAGGCTGGGTTGGTGTCGTCTCCCTGGATGTTTACGCGCAGCGTGTCATATCCGTCAGTCATGCGGGGATTGACCCGGACTCTGAACGCACCGGAAGCCGAATGGCCCGGGAGAAGAACATCGGCTAGATTTTGTGATGCCGGAGGTATGATGGTGAAACGCGTGTCCTGCAGCAATTGCGCACGAACGTCCTTTGTCTGTCCGTTGCCGATGTTGTGCGCGGTGACCTGTATATCGAACTCCTGCGGTTCATAGTATTGCTCCCGGAAATACACGGTATCCGGGGCGGTAATGTCGCAAGCGATGGCGGAGCTGAGCGCCGGGTCGATGAGTATGCGATCCCAACACGCGAATTGCGGGAAATTATCCGCCACGACGGAGAAATAAATACCGATCGAGTCGAGGTCTTCTTGTTTTACCGCTTCGAGCGTCCAGGTAGCGGTAGCGGATCCTCCGGGTGGGATGGTGCGCGGGAAAAGGTATTGAAGATTCGATTGAGGAGCGATGAGCTTCACTGCGGATAGGTCGGTTACCAGCGTCGCACGTACGTTGAGTCCCTCGCGTGTTCCGGTGTTATACACTGTGACGCTCACATCGAAGGGATTCGGCTCATAGCGCTTTTCCGCGTCGTTCCAGTTCAGCGATCCGGGAACAGTCACAATACAATTCAGCTCCGGTTCGCGTGGACGGATCTTAATGGTACCGTTGAACAACTCCGGATACAGGCAGTAGGCCTCGAAGTCCCAGTTGATGAGTTGGACAAGCGAGTATATCATGCTCGAGACGTCTCCGGCACGGAAGTGCAGATACATCAGCACGCCCGGTTGTTGATTCATTTCGATGTGCTCGTCTATGTGCACCGCAACGCTTGAGCCAAAGGGCTGATAGGTCACCGCACGTCCTTCGAGAATGGTGCCGTCGGTGGATAGGCGGACGAACTGAAGAACGTTTCTGTCGTATCCGATAACTACGTCCGATTTGCTGAATACTCCGTTGACGGAGCTTTCGAGCATTACCGGAATGACGACTTCTTTTGTGGAACCAACATCCGCGTCGCCCAGACGCAGACGCACCGGTTGGAATTTCGAACGGTCGAGCGGCGCCTGATACGTGCGCGTGGCGCTCGCGGTGCCACCGCAATAATTCTTCAGTATCAATTCGACGGTCCGCATTGTCCCGTCGGGACAGTTCGACTCATAGTCGATATAGCATTCCTTGAAATCCTCTTTAATGGCTTCTTTGATGGAGGCGTAGATCTGCGCGATGTCCTTGCCGTCGGCGGAGTAATAGTACTGCGCGCCCGTAGATTTGGCCAGCAGTTCGAGATTTTGCTGCGCTATCAGGTCATCTTCGAGTCCATAGCCGATGGTATACACTTTCACGCCCTGGGTCTGCGCGAAGCGGATGACGGCCTGTACGGTTTTGAAGTACTGGCTCCGGTTGTCGCCTCCGTCGGACAGCAAAACGACGGCTTTACAGCGATTCTTTCCGGATGAGGCCAGCTCCTGAATTCCGACAGCGGTAGCGTCCCATACCGCCGTCCAGCCGAAGGGTACCATGGCATCAATCGCCGCTATGAGCTGCGCTTTATTTGAGGTCATTCCCACATCGAGCGTGACGAATTCTTCGAAGGACACAACCGCCGCTTCATCGCAGGGGAGTCCGTCCGGATTCATCCGTGCGATGAACTCCTTTGCGCCTCTCTTGACATTTTCCATTTTTTCACCCGCCATGCTCCCGGAGCGGTCGAGCACAAGGGCGACTGACACGCAACAATCGGGATCAGGTGGGCACCACAGCGTCGCGTTCTTGACCAGCAGACCGTTCTCGTACACTTCGAAGTTCTGCGGCTGCAAATCGTTCCGGAAAGTGCCACCGCAGGTCACTTTGTATGCGAGACGGATCTTCGGATACTGCACTTCCACGCGCTTGAACAACAATGTCGGTTGCGCTGAAGAAGGGTGTACCAACAGCAAGGCGAGGAGGATGGAACAGATGTAGCGAACCACCATGGCAACAGCTTTTAATGTGAAATCATCAGATCAGGAGCGAGTCAAGTCGAAGTATATGAAAAAATTCTTATGGAGGAAACAGAATTCGGTGTGCACTTCAGAAAATAATGAAGGAAAATGTGTTAGAGAGTTCGGTTCAGAACATACTTCAGCAAGGAACGGCAAAGAAGAGACAAATTTTTACCCTGTTTTGTTACCGCGGGATAAGAAATATCTGCAACTTTCCAGACACGCTGTCGTATCTACGCAGCTATCCCATTTCACACACACATTCCGAGGTTATCATGGCAGAACAAAACGTTCCCACGCATGGATCGTTCGCGTGGAATGAACTCGCAACGAATGATGTCGCCGCATGCAAGAGCTTCTATACCGATCTTCTTGGTTGGGAAGCCGAAGACATGCCCATGGGCGACGGTACCTATACAGTGTTCAAAAAAGGCAGTCAGCAGCTTGCGGGTATGATGGCCATCGCGCCCGAATGGGGTCCGGTACCACCTAATTGGATGGGCTACATTGCCGTGGATGATGTTGATGAAGCCGCCTCACGGGTGGAGGGACTCGGCGGCGGAGTGATCATGCCTCCGACGGATATTCCCAATATCGGTCGTTTCGCGGTCATCAAGGATCCAGGCGGCGCAGTCGTTTCCATTATGACCTTCCTCCCTATGGAATAATTTCCGAGAGGTAACAGAAAACACGGCGGGTCATTGCTCTCGAGGAATGACCCGTCGTCGCGTTTTCTATCCTGTCCGTTATTTCAATCCCCAGCGTCTCGACGTGAAAGAAAGAATGATCCGGGAGAGACCGGCAGGCCGTGGGCGCCGCTCACTCTTCGGATTTGAAGTCGAGAGCGACACTATTGATACAGTAACGCAGACCAGTCGGCCTGGGTCCGTCATCGAAAACATGCCCAAGATGGCCACCGCATTTGCCGCACACGACTTCCTCGCGAATCATGCCAAAGCTTTCATCGCGATTGGTACTCACGCTCGCGGCATCCATCGGTGCCCAGAAACTGGGCCAGCCGGAACCGGAATCGTATTTGTGTTCCGAGCTGAACAAGACGTTTCCACAACCCGCGCACACATACTGGCCTTTGCCTTTGAAGGAGTAGTACTTGCCCGTAAACGGAGCTTCCGTGCCTCCGTCACACAGGACATGCTTCTGTTTTTCGGACAGACGTGCTTGGTATTCGTCGCTCTGTTTGTCTGGTATTGACATGCTGGTTTCTCCGGAATGGATGGTTGAGTCTTGTTGCGTCTGTTTCATGACTGCGTCTTCGCGGTTCTGGGCGGTGCAGGCAGTGGAGCAGACGAGCAGAGAAAAAACACATAAATAGACGAACATCGTAGTGCCTTTCTTGACGTGGTGCGGTAACTGAATACCTTAACACGGATCGTTCGTCTGAAATTCAATTTGCGCCTTCTAGTACTGATTGTTCCGACTGACAGATTTCGGACGAAATCGCTATATTATTGCCTGACCGTACCATAGTACAGAAAAAGATCTTCACGCATGACGCGAACGACAGATACATCCTACGATCTCATTGTGATCGGCAGTGGCCCCGGAGGCGAAGGGGCATCCATTCGAGCGGCGAAAGCGGGCAAATCCGTGGCCGTGGTCGAGAAATACATCCAAATTGGCGGCGGCTGCACGCATTGGGGCACCATACCGAGCAAAGCACTGATCTGGATCGTCCAGCAGTACGCAGACATGCGGAGCAACCGCTTGTTCGACAAATACATGCGGACCATGCGCCTCGGATATACCGAGCTGATGAATGAGATAGAGAAGGTGGTGATGCAGCAGGTGCGCGAGCGGCAGGGCTTTTACCATCGCAATGGCATCGATATAGTGCACGGTATGGCCGAATTCGTCGATCCGCGTACGATACGTGTTCGTGAGGAAGACGGCAGCGAACGCATGCTTACCGCGGGGCATTTTGTGATCGCCACGGGCTCTCACCCCTACCGTCCCCCGGATGTCGATTTTTCCGGAAATCGTGTGCTGGACAGTGACACGATTCTCAAACTGACTGAAATTCCCGATACAATCACCATTTACGGTGCGGGCGTCATTGGCAGTGAATATGCATCCGCCTTCCGGGCGCTCGGATCCAAGGTGAACCTGGTGAATACCCGCGCACGTCTGCTCGAATTTCTCGACGACGAAATCAGCGACGCTTTGAGCTATCATATGCGGGATGAGGAAGGAATTCTGATCAGACAAAACGAAGAGTATGAACAGGTGGAAGTGCGGGACGACTGTGTTGTTCTGCATCTCTCGACGGGCAAAAAGATAAAATCCGATGTATTGCTGTGGGCAAACGGACGCACGGGTAATTCCGCCGGTCTTGGTCTCGAAAACCTGGGCATCGAGGCCGATTACCGGGGTAATATCGCGGTCAACGAACGGTATCAAACCAAGCATGCGCACATTTTCGCTGTCGGCGATATCGTCGGTTATCCCAGTTTATCCAGCGTCGCATATGATCAGGGGCGCTACGCGGCATCGGTTATTCTGCACGGAGAGCCGGACGGACGCATCGTCGCCGATTTCCCCACAGGCATATACACCAGACCGGAGATAGCAAGCGTCGGAAAAACGGAGCGTGAGCTCACGGCCGCAAAGGTTCCTTACGAAGTCGGCCGATCATTTTTCCGCAATCTTGCGAGAGGCCAGATCACCGGAAAAACCGCCGGTATGCTCAAGCTGCTGTTTCACCGGGAAACTCTGCAGGTGCTTGGAATTCACTGCTTCGGACAAAACGCATCCGAGATTGTCCACATCGGTCAGGCCATCATGGAGCAGCCGGGGGAGAACAACTCGCTCAAGTATTTTATTGACACGACCTTCAACTACCCGACCATGGCCGAGGCCTATCGCGTCGCCGCTCTGAACGGGTACAACCGGCTGTTCTGATATACAGCACCCTCTCGGTGAATCCATTTTTTCCATCGTTCTTTCGAACCAACGGTGATGCCGAAAGCACACGACAGTCATAGCGAGGCGCACAGCGGCGCCGAACCCGGAGGAAGCACAGCGCAGGCATCCGAAGGAAGGATGGGTATACGACCCGGACTTGCTCTTCCTCCGGACGCTTCCTCGGCCCCGTTACGCCGTCGTGCGCGCACACTCAGCGTGGATGAACATGTAGAAGGAATACGGAACGGTGATCGCGTGGTGCTTGGCAAAACCATCACGCTCATTGAAAGCCGGAAAGCGGAGCACAATCGCAAGGCCCTTGAAGTGATGCGGAGGCTGGCGCCACACACCGGAAAGGCGATCAGAGTCGGTATTACCGGTGTACCGGGCGTGGGAAAAAGCACTTTTGTGGAAGCGCTTGGAACCTGGCTGTGCGATCAGGGACATCAGGTTGCTGTGCTCGCCATTGATCCGAGCAGCAGTATCTCCAGCGGCAGCATCATGGGCGACAAGACGCGCATGGAGCGCCTTTCCGTCATGCCGAACGCGTTCATCCGTCCCTCCCCTTCCGCTGGGTCTTTGGGAGGAGTGGCGCGAAAGACGCGCGAGGCTATGCTCGTGTGCGAGGCCGCTGGCTTCGATGTCGTGCTGATTGAAACCGTGGGTGTTGGTCAATCCGAAACCATGGTACACTCCATGGTGGATTGCTTTCTCCTTCTCATGCTCGCGGGAGCCGGGGATCAGCTTCAGGGAATCAAACGCGGAATCATGGAACTGGCCGATGTCGTCGCCATCAACAAGGCTGATGGAGACAACGCGCGGGCCGCTCAAGTGGCGCGAGCTGAATATGAGATGGCGCTGCATCTCATGAAATATCCCGTACCTGGATGGCAGCCGCCCGTTCTCACCTGCTCCGCGCTTACGGGGGACGGTATCGCGGAGGTCTGGAACAGCATAGACGAATTCCGGGTTGTGATGAACGCGTCAGGATGGCTGCAACGAAAACGGCGCGAACAGGCCCTCGCCTGGATGCACGACGCAATACGTGATTCTCTGCAGGACCACTTCTTTTCGCACACGCACGTGGCCGCATTACGCGACGACCTCGAACGAGAAGTCGCTGAAGGCAGCACACCCCCCCTGCTTGCGGCACAGCGATTGTTGGAGACGTTCTTCGGCGGGGATGTTTCACCCTTGACCTGACTATGTGTTACTATTCACGGAGATAGAGCTATGAGAGTAGTACGAATCATTCTGCCTATGTTTCTCCTGGCGTTGCTTGCTGCGTGTTCGGGAAGTGAAGAACAGGTGAAGGCCGATGTACCCGTCATACGTGTTGATACCATCGCTGCCCCAGCAGTTGACACGCGCGTGTTCAAATACAATGAACGCTACTATGTGCGCGGTGCCTTGCTGGCGAAAGCCACCAATATCGACGATCCGGTACAGGCTCTCCGGGTCATTCAGCTTGTGCGTGGCGCCCATGAAGCTTTGGTCATCAGCAGTTTCGAGAATGACGGGCCAGTTCCCACCGAAACCTGGCTGGGACTGGAATTCAAAACCCTCGCTCCAGGTACCTATTCGCTCGAGCAGGTGGAAGCGTTGCAATTTTATCGCTTCTATCTCGGTGAAAAACGCAATCGTTTTGACGGTGAAAAAGTGAGCGGAACGATCACCGTTGATGAGCTGACGGACCAGGCCGTTATCGGATCGATCAACGCGGAAATCTCAGGTGTTACCAAATCCTTCGATGCCGCCCCAAAGCCGGGGAAAGTGCAGTTCAGCGGCTCATTCCGTATCGGACGCGTGAATATCGAGGATACAATGATCGGCGGTCGCTGACACGCGCGTGGCAAAACAACGAACACAGTTTGTCTGCCAGTCCTGCGGTGCCACAAGTGCGCGATGGAGCGGTAAATGTGATTCCTGTGGGAGTTGGAACACCTTTGTCGAGGAGGTGATCCGGCAGAACATCCCCGGCCGAGGCGCGCGCGCGGCACTTCCCGATGCGCGTGTGCAGCCGGTAACCGCCATAGCGGCCGCGGACGACCAACGTCTGGGAACCGGTCTGACCGAGCTGGACAGGGTTCTGGGAGGAGGTATCGTATCCGGTTCTGTCATGCTGCTGGGCGGCGATCCCGGAATAGGCAAATCGACGCTGATGATGCAACTCGGACAGCGCAGTCATATCGGGGTTCGCATTCTGTATATCAGTGGCGAGGAGTCACTCAGGCAGATCAAGTTGCGTGCGGACCGTCTCGGTGTACAGTCGGACGACTTTCTGGTCCTGGCGGAAACGAATCTCGACAGCATTTCCGCTGCAATCGATGAGCACAAACCGCACCTTGTCATCGTGGATTCAATCCAGACCGTGTTTCGCCCGGAACTCGAAAGCGCACCGGGCAGCATATCGCAGGTGCGTGAATGCACGGCCGTTCTTTTACGCCAGGCAAAGTCGAGCGGCATTCCAATGTTCATCATCGGTCATGTGACGAAGGACGGCGTGATCGCGGGACCGAGGGTTCTCGAACACATGGTGGACACTGTGTTGCAGTTCGAGGGTGATCATCATCATGCGTACCGCATTGTCAGAGGTCTGAAGAATCGATTCGGCAGCACGAATGAGATCGGCATTTTTGAAATGCGGGAAAACGGTCTTCGCGAGGTCAGCAATCCCAGCGAGGTCTTTCTTTCCGAGCGTTCGCGCGGAATTTCAGGGGCTTGCGTCAGTACGAGTCTGGAAGGAACACGTGCCCTGCTCATCGAGGTGCAGGCGCTTGTCACGCCGAGCAATTACGGCATGCCGCAGCGCACGGTCGCCGGCCTGGATGCCAGACGTGTTTCGCTTCTCCTGGCTGTACTTGAAAAGCGCTATGGTTTGCGTGTCGGTCAATACGATGTGTTCGTCAATATTGCCGGAGGGGTACGTATAGACGAGCCGGCTATTGACCTTGCGGTATGTGCCGCAGTGGTGTCAAGTGCCAGGGATCTCCCCATAGATCATGCGACGGCCATAGTCGGGGAGGTGGGGCTGGGAGGTGAGGTACGCTCCGTCAGTCAGCTGGAAAAGCGCGTTGCGGAAGCGGCCAAACTCGGGTTCAAGCGCATTGTGCTTCCCTCGGGCAACCTCGCCGAGTCGAAACGGAAAGATATCGAGGTCGTGGAGGTCGAACTCCTTCCCGAAGCGATTGAAATTCTGCTCAGATAATTGTGCGGATAGTCTGCCTTGTCTGTAGCTTCGTCTTGCCACCGTGTTGCTGTTTCCAGAAGCGCCACGCAGCACCCCGGAGTCATTTAGCCGAATGAGGGCAGAGTTTGATGTTCGCGTCTGCGGGGAGCAGGGCAAAAAATTCTCCGGGGAACTTATCCGGCGGCATTTTCTGTATATTGCTTTATGTATTGTCCCAATTCAAATTCTCAAGGAAACTCATGAAACGACTGCAGCTCACTCTCGCCGTTCTCCTGTTCGCGGCCGCTTCGCTTCACGCTCAGGTAGGAGAGCAGGCACCGGCGTTCTCGCTGAAAAATGCTGAAGGGAAGGACGTCTCCCTGGCAGACTTCAAGGGAAAAATCATCGTATTGAATTTCTGGGCCACCTGGTGTCCCCCTTGCCGCGCGGAGATTCCTGACTTTATCCGTGTGTATAAAAACTATAAAGCAAAGGGTGTCGAGATTGTCGGCATTTCCCTTGACCATAAAGGATGGGATGTGGTGCGTCCTTTTCTGAAGAGCAACAACATAAATTATCCGGTATTGCTCGGCGACCAGAAAATCGCGCAGTCGTACGGGAATATACGATCCATTCCCACCACCTTTATCATCGACCGGAAGGGAAAGATCGTGGATTCGCATGTCGGCGCCATGTCGGAGAAAGACCTCGTAAAGAGATTCGAGAAGCTGCTCTGACGCATTCACCCGGGTTCTGGTAAAAAAGAAAATGACAGCTCGGCGCTGTCATTTTTCTTTGAAGCGTTGGCATAGGCGAACGATGTCTCGATCATTGATGGAGCTTCGGGTGGGGTTGGGCACGCGTGCGGTGAGAGCTTACGTGGTATCGAGTCGCCGTGCAAGATAGAGGTCCGCCAGCACGAGGGCTGCCATGGCTTCGATGACGGGTACAATGCGCGGAGCGATGCAGGGATCATGCCTCCCCTGCTGTGCCATTCGTCCTACCGTGCTCGTCGGTTTGATGGCGACGGACAGCGTTATCCTTTCTCCCGTGGTTATTCCACCCTGAATGCCATGCGAAAGCAGTCCGGTGCCGGCATCACTCCCCTCCTTTTGTACATGGAACGCTGAGCCGGGCAGTCGGACATCCTCGAACGCGCCTCCGAGGGTAACACCGCTTACGGCGCCAATACTCATGATGGCCGCTGTGAGCAGTGCTTTCGCTTTGTTGAATACGGGTTCACCCAGGCAGGCGGGCGCACCATCGATACGGAGCTCTATTACTCCTCCCCGCGAATCCCCTTCGCTCGCGCAGCGCTTCAGTTCCTCCGCAATGCGTTTGTCTGCCGCCGGGTCGGGACAACGGCTGACATAGGAGTCAACAATTTGGCGTGTAATCGGTGTTTCTGGCAGTGTGGCGCGAATGTCTCCAACCTCGCTAACGAAAGCGGTAATTTCAACGCCCTGGGGAAGAATACGCTCAGCGATCGCTCCACCAATGACACGCGCCAGCGTCTCGCGTCCCGAGGATCGTCCACCGCCGCGATGATCACGCACACCGAATTTCCTTTCCCAGACCTTGTCCGCATGGCCCACGCGGTGAATATCAGGAGAATAATCGACGCTTCGCGCATCCATGTTTCTTACGATGACCGCGATGGGAGTACCCAAAGTGGTGTCGTTGAAAACGCCACTGAGTATTTCCGGGACATCCTCCTCTGCGCGTTGCGAGGTGACGACGGACTGACCCGGGCGGCGTCGGCGCAACGCGCTTGTGATATGTTCAGTCGTGAGTCGGATTCCGGCAGGTACTCCGTCGAGAACCGCTCCGATCGCCGGGCCATGCGACTCACCGAAACTGGTCAAAACAAGAAGGTTACCGAAGCTGTTGCCGCGCATGTGTGTGTCATTAAAACGTTGTGAGCAATGCGTCGTTCGTCCCGAGCTGCCAGATTTTTCTCTGTGCTGCAGCCTGATGTTTATAAAACGTCATGCCATTGAAAAACGCGCCGGCTTGGACGGGTGCGGGATCAATCGTGCGATAGCGCAGGTCGAACCAGGCGTCACAGGAGGGGGCGCCCTCGGAGGCATTTTGTCCGGAAGCGTTGACTATGAGATTGTAATGCTCCGTCTGTTGTCCGTCCCAGCCGCGACGCGCGCTCACGGTCTTTACGGTTTGCCAGCCGTCCTTGGCAAGCGCGCGGCAGAGAGCGTCGGACACTCCCCCCTCTCCGAAAACCACTGCTGTGCCGGGAATAATGCCCTTCTGCTTGATCTCCTCAAGAGCTGCCGTCATCCCGTCTTCATCCGTGTCGAAGAGCAGGAAGCTCCCTTTGATAAGTGCGAGGGTGTTCCCCGCTTTCAGATCGATTTCGCAGCCGACAAAGTTGGATTCATACACTGCGCGTTTGAGCGGAGCAGTAACCGAAAGTCCTTTGAAACCGATCTGCGGCAGTAAATGCAGGCAATTATCTATCTCGGCGGCAGCGAGAGGGATTTTGACATAGACGCTGTCGATTTCCGAGAAAGGAGCACAGGCTGTGTGAAAAATATCGCCGATACTTTCATCTACTTGTCCCCCGATCACTCCATAGAATGAAACGGGTGGCTTGGCGGTGCAGTGCGGGAGGAAGTAATCCACCCCCGGTGGGAGCTGTGAGCGTTCAAGACAACCGCTGCTGATGAAATTGATCGCGTTTCCCGCGAAAAGGCGTTGGATGCGCATCCAATTCCACCGTTTACCCTGCGGGAAGAAGTTGATCCTGTTTCCGGCTTTCTCATGCACTTTGTAGAGCTGATTGGCATAGCGCAATTCGACCCAGGATTTGACGCGCGGAGCATACTTCAGCATGAGCTGCGCACTCCAGGCGGGATAGGAGGTCGCTATGAAATCCGGAAGCGATATGAGATACTCGAAGAATTCCTTGTACACATCGTCCGGATGTGTGGAGAAAATCAACGGCCGCGGTTCGATGCCGCGCAAGTCGAGATGCTGTATAAAAGCGGTATCACAATCAAACATGTCCGCGCGCGTGGCACGCGCGAAGAAGCCGGAGTCCTTACTGCGCAGCGAAGCAAGGACCGGGACAGGCACTTCCGGTATTTCATTGAACATGTCTGACCGGATCTCGACGCCAGCCATACCAAATAGCTTCGCCTGAGCAACACAACGAGGAAGATCGTCTTTGTCACGGGGTCGCATCCAACTCATACGCATGACTGGTGATGCATGGGCCGAAATCAGCCAGTCAGCCAGAATTCGCAGGCGCGTGGCAGCCTGCTCAATGCCGCAACCGCGCTCGATACGGAGTTGAACATGCGCTGATCGTCGATAGTGCTCTTCACGGCTCGTTTTCATCCAGGTGATTTCCTCCTCCGCAGAAATATCCGGTTTGAGACGCGCGCGCGTGGCAAGGGCATCCTCTTCCCATCCCTCGCGGTAAATCCAGATCACGAAGATATCGGCGGGGATGTCGCGTAATCCACCGCCTGCGGATATTACTGCAGTGGAGGTGCTTGCGCGGACCGACGCGAGCGTCTCAACCTCCAGGGTACGGAAAGCGGCTTCGTCGTCTCGGACCCATGTTGCAGCGGATGTACCAGTTCGGGATTGAATTTCATCATCCAGATCGATGAATGGAAAGGTGAGATCGGCGGCGAGGAGACGGCCAAGAGTGGTTTTTCCTGAAGTTCTGTGACCGATGAGTAGTAGGGAGCGATTCATGCGGGCTGTCGCTTGTGGCGGTATCGAACACGCAATGTACAAAAAAAATCAACGTGTCCGCTTTACCTGCCCTGCTGAGATGCAGAACGCGCGGCAAAAAGCCATCATGATGATCGTCTGAACGCAGGAGGGATTCCCGGGAACGAGAGGGAGCTTTGCGGCACAACAGAGCAGCGCCCCGCGTCGTCGTACGCAGCAGTGCGGATCAAACGCGCTGCCTGCGGCATGCTGCCCGATACCAGGAAGTGCGACATTCCACATACCGCGATATTCCCGCAGTATTCCGAGCACATTTTCAGATCGAAGTTCCGTATTTTTTCATTGACCATGGTTCAGTACTCAAACCGTAAGGATACAATGAGCAGCACCTTTTCGCGACGCATCGGCGCCGGGCGCATCGAAGGCCTCGGACAGTCCATATTTTCCGTCATGACCCGTTTGGCGCAGCAATACGACGCGGTGAATCTGGGCCAGGGATTTCCGGATTTTGACGGGCCCGAATGGCTGGTGGAAGAATACGCGAGGGCTCTGCGATCCGGACGAAATCAGTACGCGCCCATGCAAGGTACAGCAGCGTTGCGTAAGGCCATTGCAGCGTATCAACGAGAATACTGGTCGCTGGAATGGGATACCGAGGAGGAAATTACTGTGACTGCGGGAGCGACGGAAGCATTGCTGTCCACAGTTCTGGCCCTGGTCAATCCGGGAGACGAGGTTATTCTCTTCGAACCGTACTACGATGCGTATATTGCCGATGTCCGGCTTGCCGGAGGGACGCCCCGCTTCGTCACCCTGCACGCTCCCGATTTCCGTATAGAGGCGCAAGCACTGGAGGCTGCTATCACTCCGCGCACACGCCTGATTCTGCTCAATACGCCGCACAATCCAACGGGGCGCGTCTTTTCCGATGAGGAGCTCCGCGTGGTCGCCGCGGCGGCAATGGAGCACAATCTCCTCGTGGTAAGCGATGAGGTGTATGAATTTCTGACGTACGGCCACGCACGGCATATACCATTCGCATCGTTACAGGGTATGCGTGAGCGTACCGTGACCGTGTCGTCAACGGGAAAGACTTTCGGCATGACGGGATGGAAAATCGGTTATGCCATGGCTGCCGGTCCACTGACCGCCGCGATTCGGGGTGTCCATCAGTTTGCGACGTTTGCGGTGAATACTCCAGCGCAACTGGCCATGGCGCAGGCGCTTCGTCGCCTGAGCGAATATTTGCCGGATTTCAGGGTGGCGTATCAGGGTAAACGAGACCTGCTGTTGCGGGAGCTCACGGACACGGGCTACCACTGCATACAGCCGGAGGGCACGTATTTCACCATGATGAGAATCCCCGCGACCGTCGGCCGCGGGGATATCGAGCTTGCGGAGCACCTGATACGGGAGTACCGCGTCGCGGTCATCCCTCCTTCGGTGTTTTACGGACGCAGCAATGAGGGTTCATTCATGCTGCGCTTATGCTTTGCGAAACGCGAGGAGACGCTGACGGAAGGATTGAGACGCCTCCGAAGCGCATTAGTCGCGATTTGAGAGCAGACCGATGAGTCCGCCGATGAGCAGACCGACACCGAAAGCGCCCAGTACAGTGCTGAACGGGTGAATCTTGATATAATCTTCGGACTTGCGCAGGGCGGGATCAATATTTTCCTCACGGAGCCTGTTCATCTGCTCCCGCGCATTGCGTTGGAACTGAGAGGCTTTCGCCTTGATGCTGTCCGCGAAATCCTGCGAACGGGTATTGAGATCGTCGAAGCCCTGCGCTATGCGTTCCTTGGTTTCGAGATAGGTGGCGTACAGATCATGCAGTTTAGATTCGACGACGGCTTTCTGTTCTCCGTAGCGCTCGGAAATCAAGTCGATCAGCCCGGAGAAATTGCCTTTGATGTTGATGAGCTCTTCGTCCTTGAGCTGATCCCATTTCACGGCAACGTGACCTTTGAAGCCGTCCCATTCGTGTTCAAAGCGTGGTAAGCTCATAATTCCTCCTTGTGCTGCTTTCGGTCAATGAAACGTCTGTGATTGTCGGACCTACAATGTACGGCAACGGAAAGTCTCTGTAAAGTCAAAAAAACGGCAACAGAGTCGTCCCGAGTGTTCCGACCATCAGCCCGGGGAGACGAACCATTGCGCGGATGATCTCATTGCTGTGATGTCACTTACGAAATGGGCCGGTGACCGCCCATGTGGACTGGCAGGCACACTCAGTAAGACGGAACTTGACTGCATCACAACGACCCGCTGTCATTGACGAAATCTAAGCTGCGCGCGATGGCGCCACCGGATTTTGGAAACTATTCTTGCCGCAGAAAGTGCCGTAAGAGACGATGCATGCGAAGGTGTACTCAGCGTGGCTCTTGGAGGCAGATTGAACTTCCGTTGACCACTCGGTATATTGAAGCTCTTTCCAAACCACTTCGGAGACTTCATGATCAGGCGCATTTCCATACCGCTTCTCCTCCTCTCAACCCTGCTGTTGGGCTCGTGCAATGTGTTAAAAGAAATGCAGAAATCCATCACCAATCTCAGTCGCTGCAAATTCAAATTGGAATCCGTCAATGGCTTTTCCCTGATGGGTGTAAATCTTTCGAACAAGTCTTCTCTGTCCGATTTCAGTGTGATGGACGGAGCGAAACTTGCCGCCGGGTTCGCGCGCGGAGAGTTTCCCGCATCGTTCACATTGAATGTCGCTGCCATCAATCCCAACGACGGCACCGGTGGTACGCCGCAGACAAGCGCGACGCTCACCAGTTTCGCCTGGACACTGATACTGGACAACACGCTGACGATCAACGGCAATATCACCGATCCCATCACCATTCCGGGAACGGGTCAACAGAGCATCATTCCCCTGCAAATGAATCTGGATCTGGCGAAGTTTTTCAAGGACAAAGGTTATGAAAGCGTGGTGAATCTCGCGCTTGCGCTGGGGGGGGTGAACAGCTCGCCGTCACGCATCACCCTGAGAGCGACTCCGCGCATTCGCACATCGCTCGGGGATATTACCTACCCGGGTGCGATCGACATCATTGACAAGGAATTCAAAGCGCAGTAACAACATCGTCAGTCGGAGTGTATCGCTCGATAGAAGCCTTTTCCTCCGCATTGCATTGCCGGATGGGGTGATGCACGGTATAAACGAACAAGGGCGCGGAAATCCGCGCCCTTTGTTATGCGGTGAAGAATCACCGCAACGTTCTCATCGGAGGTGTGATTCAGCGGCTGGCCTGTGCTTCCCCCGCATCGAGCTTGACGAGGCGACGTGCACCCACATAGGTCCGGTTGTAGTAGGGATGATCCAGACTGGAAATGATGACACCGTACTTCGTGCTCGCATGCGCGAAGAGATTTTCTCCAACGTAAATACCGACATGCGAAACAGCGGCGCGGCGACGGCGGGTTTTGAAAAAGACAAGGTCGCCGACCTTTAAATCATCGCGCTTGATCGTGTCCCCGACGCGAAATTGTTCGTTCGAGCTGCGCGGTAAACGAAGTCCGAGAGCGCGGTTGTACACGGTGCCGGTAAAGGCCGAGCAGTCCAATCCACGCGTGGCATCCATACCGCCGTAACGATAGGTCAGGCCGAGCAGGTTGATGATTTCCCGCATCATTTCCGGACGGTTGATCGAGGGATTGGCCTCGAGCGCCGATTTTTCGGCATTGGCCATAGTCTGGGAAATCACCTTTTCCATGACCAACGGACTCACGGCGGGGACATCCTCGCCATCAAAGTCGTCACCCTCGGCGAGTTCGTCCTCCACTTCCTCCACATCGAGGCCGAGTTCATCCACACGCAACGACAGCGTGCTGGCTGACTGGTTCACGATCAGTCGCTTCACTTCGTCCTGATCTGCGGGAAGATCGGCGTTGAGTTTTGCCTGTTCCTTGATATTGGAGTAGGATGCGACGGTCGCGGGATCGATGAGGTCTTTAGAGGAGCGCTGTGCCTGCGGGAGCTGGTCGGGAGCGAAAGACGTGCTTGAGGTTCTGAATCGTGGCAGGGGTTCGAGCGAGGAACAGGCTCCGAAGAGCAGGCCTGCCAGGGGAAGCAACAATATGAAAGAACGCGGAAATCGGAGCGTCAGTCTCACCTGTGGTTCCTTCTCATTAGTGAATGGGAAAGAACGCCGTTACCTGCTACTGCTTCCGTGCGACCGAGGTACCGTCAGGAAATCGGAGACATACCACCCCAGCGGGAGATATCTTTCTGATTCTCTTTGCGTGTCGGTACCGTCATTCGGCTGTGTGGAAACAATGATGCAACAGGAGCTGTGACGTTCGTAATTTGAAACAGTGATGGCACCGGTCATGTGATCCGATGCACGATGGATTCGACGGAGATGTAAAACATACTCCTAGGTATCTAAAGTTACCGGCGGTTGCGGAAAAATGCAAGAAGCGGCGCAAGCGCATAAATACGGCCTGAGATGCTGATCGCCGGGCGTACACCCCTGTGAACACGCGGCTTGCGGGTACCCGAATTATCCGAATTATTTTTTTCCGCCATTGTGTCGCTTCTTTGAACATTTTTTACAAAACGCGCCACAATGCACACCCCTGGCCCTGCCCGAGGGAGGGTGGTTTCGGCTTCGCTCAGGGACCGGGCGGCCCGTGCGCGTCCCTTCGGCTTCGCTCAGGGACCGTTGAAGGGATGCTCGGGGACCGACGAAGGGCGTCTAGTTCATATACCTGGGCTTGCCGGAATAGAAACCAAAGCGCGCGAGAGCGTCGTGCACCGACTCGGGTCGGGATGGTTGTTGATATTCTATGAGAGGTACGCCCGCACCAGAAAGATCAATCCTCACGCTGTAGTATCGTGTGCCTGCCGCGTTGTCCCGGGAATCATGCGGGGGCTCATGGAAAACGGCTCCCGCGAGTCTTGCTTCTTCGCGCATACGCTCCCTGAAGGCTTCAACCTCTTCAGGAGGAATCTCCTGTATCGTGCAGCCGAGGTGCCGAAAATACTCATTCATGTTCACCCGCTGAGGTCGAAATAGTGGAGCCGTTATACGCGCGTCAGGAGGGAGAGGGATGGCGATGGGTTTGCATCTTGCGGCACGAAGCTGTAGAAAACCCGGTTCGCATGCACCGGAGCGACCACGCGGTATCCTGAACCAGCCCTCGGCTATCGCAAGGCGTTTTTCAATAAAGAGCATCATCCGCAGCTCGATGCTGCGAACATTGACCACGAGACGTGAGGAATACGGCTTGATCATACTATCACCTCTGTGAGTAATTTGTGTTTCATTTTTTATCTGCGGGAAAATGTCCGTGCCGGCTGCCCGGAGTAATCGGGGCAGCATGCGAGTGAAGAGTGGGAGCGATCGGTGCGGATCAAGGACCAGTGCCCCTTACCCGCCCCATCGCAGGAAATTGCAGCGTCGCTCAGCAGTTACCGCGTCCGCAGTCACAGCCCTCGCGCGGTGCGAAGCTGCCGCACTGGAATTCGGCGCGCGGCTCGCAAATCATGTGATCGAGGCGCGCGAGCGTGCAGAGAATGGACTCGATGGGATGCTCGCTCGTGTCCATTTTGCAGACGACGCACAGAGATGGCTTGGGTATGGTGACGGGGTCGTAGCGGTTTCCGTCGTCGTCGAAGAAACCGTCCAGTTCGAAATCCGGGTGCTGGTTCATGGTGTACTCCCTGTACAGTGTGATGTGGCGACCGGCGGCGACTCCCGATTTGCCGGTCAATGGGAAAAGAAATATATAGGATTCAGACAATCGTGCAATGGATTTCCGCGTCCCTGATTTTGTGAGGTACAAGATGAAAGCGTTCACACTTCTTTTGCTGCTGCTTCCGTGCTCACTCGGCGCACAAGTGCTGCGCATCGGCCCGGGCGGCTACGCTTCGTTACAGGCGGCCGCCGTGGACGCCAGACCCGGCGATACGCTGCTTTTCATGGCGGGTACGCATGCGGGTGGTTCGTATATCAGCAATCTCCAGGGAAGATCGGATGCATGGATAGTGATCACCGGTCCCGCCTCCGGGGAAGCCCGCATCACAGGCGGAAGCACGGCGCTGCAATTCAGCGATCCGGCGTATCTCAAGATCAGGGGACTGGTGTTCGAGGGTCAGACCGGCAATGGCGTGAACATCGACGATGCCGGTAGTATGGATACACCGGCGCATGATATCATCATCGAGCAGTGCACCTTTCGCGATATCAACGCGACGGGAAACAACGACCTGCTGAAAATGTCCGGTGTGGATGACTTTGTCGTACGCGACTGCGTTTTTCTGAACGGCTCGCCCGGAGGCAGCATGATAGACATGGTGGGCTGTCATGACGGGTTGTTCGAGAACAACGTCTTCACCAATGGCGGATCGAACAGCATACAGGCCAAGGGCGGCACGAGCGACATTCTCATCACCCGCAACCGTTTTATCAACGGCGGTCAACGGGCCATCAATATCGGTGGATCGACGGGTCTGGCATTTTTCCGGCCGAGCGATGCCAATTTCGAAGCGGCGCGCATATTTATTTACGCCAATCTCTTCCGCGGCGGCATGACTCCCTTTGCCTATGTAGGCGCGGTGCATTGCGACGTTGCGAACAACACCGTGCTGTATCCGGACAAATGGGTGATACGCATTCTGCAGGAGACCACCGATGCCCGCTTCCTGCAATGCGGAGACAACAGCTTCCGCAACAATCTGGTCGTCGTCGACAATCGGGCGATTTCACCCTCCGTCAACATCGGAGGAAACACCCGTCCCGAAACCTTTACCTTCGCGAACAACCTCTGGTACAATAGCGAGCAACCCTCGTGGGCCGGTCCCTCGTTGCCCTCGACGGAAACGAACGGACGGTATCGGACCAATCCGATGCTGCGCGACATCGCCGCCAACGATGTGGCGCCGCTCGCGGCTTCTCCCGCCATCGGTGCCGGGCTGAGCATCCCGGAACTGCGCTTCGATCTTCCCGGCCAGCGCTACAACGCGCCTCCCTCCATCGGCGCGATAGAGGGCAATCCCGCGACCACCATTGTGCAGGCAATGCTTCCCGCGCGCGAGACGGGAATGCAGATCTATCCTCATCCCGTCGGTGACGGCGCAAGCATTCGCGTGTTCGCTGCGGGAGAGAACGAGGATGTCGCGCTGCTGTATGATATGCTCGGAAAAAAGATCGCCGGGATTCCGTTGCGTCACAGCGCTGCGGGCGTACTGAGCGGACGACTGGAAGCCGCCGCGTTGCCCAAGGGTGTGTATTTGCTGGTGCTCGCGTCGCAACCCCAGCGGCGGAGCATTATCAGTGTTGTGCGTTAGATCACGCCAAGGGCGATGAGCACGAAGGCCGGGCCGTTGAGCACGGCGTGAATGATGACGCCAATCCAGGAATTCGCGCGCCGCTGCACGATGAAGGGCAGAATGAACAGTATCGGCAGCAGCGTGAGCAGCAATTGCCAGCCGAAGGCGACGTGAAACACCGTCCAACCCAGCGCGTGGTGCAGCCAGGCGTGACTGCCGATGCCCTCCTCCATTCGGGGCAGCATGACGCCGCGCCACAGAATTTCCTCTCCCATGATATTGAGCAGCCAGAACGGCAGCCAGGCGAGGAGAATCCAGTAGCGGCCGGGCCCCAGCACCTCGAAGCGCATGAACGGCGGTTGCGTATGCACCGCGCCGGCGAAGGCCTCGATCAGCTTCATGATCACCATGCTGAGCGTTCCGATGGCAAGCACCCCGCCGAGCGTCCACATCCAGTCCTCGCGGTTCATCGCCCTGAAGCGCAGCCGCTCCCGCCAGATGGACGGACGAAGCGGGCCTTCGCGTTCGAGCAGCACCCAGGCCGCAATCAGCAATGGGAGAAACACGCCGAGCCCCGCGCACAGAAACCACGACACAATGATCTCGATACCCGCCGCCTCGCTGAGCCAGGGAATAAACAACTGCGTATGCAGCAGCAGCGCCGCGGCGGCGATGATGAAGATGACGCGGGATTGGGAAATGGACATGGGAGGGAGAGACATGCGATATCCGTGTTGATGACCGATAGGGGAAAAATACGAAGCAACGGGCAGAGTGCGGTATGCACGATGGAGATGCGGATGCGGGAGGGTAGGTGACAGCTTGAACGTCGTCGCCGGTGGAGGCGTGCTTTCGAGACAGCTCGAGGCAGAGGTAATCTCTCTGATCCGCTTCATCACGCCGTACCGAAAATTCTTTTTACCAGAAGACATCAAACGCTTGCATTTCTGTTTTTTTTTTACGTTAAAAGCAACTAGTACGTGAGGTCTTTGTTGGATCCGAAAATGCAGATGTACCCGTGAAGGGGTAGAGCAGAAGAGCGGTACGGGCAATACGTTACGTTTTATATAAGACAATCCGACCTTGTTAGTATGATTAGGAGTTGCGAGAAATGCGCCATATTCTGTCGCTTGCTGTAGGTATCCCCTTCATCCGAAGGTTGGTGAGCGCACAACATCCAGCGAAGGCCCCGTCGATGCGAGAATTTCTGAATTGGAACCAAGGTGCGCCATGTGCAGACGAAGCTTGAATATTCTTTGTGTGATCGTGCTACCTGTTGTCGCTCTGATCACCCTCGCGGATACGGCATACAGTCAGGCGGTGATCACCGCAAAGGCACGGATCATCGGCGTTGAACGATATAATCAGCATGGCAGCGGTTCAGGTCCAACCATTGTGGGACCCAACATTATACGGCATGTGCAATCAGATCTGGCGGAGTTGCCATCAAACGGATCCAGTTTCCAGTTTAACAAGACGGATCAGAGTTCGGATTTGAGCTTCAGAGACACCTGCGATTTACACACGACCCTGGAATTTGACAGCGTTTCCCAGGCAGGAAAAATCGGTATTCATTCCTGCAGCGACGTCACAGTCAGTAGCTTTTACACGAAGCAGAGTATGTATCCCGGGGTGATTCACAACACCTTTGAATTCCGTACGACGCGCATCGGAGTTGAATTGGAATCGGAACATGATCCGAATCTCACGGTGAGAGAGAGGAATCTCGTATCGGCATCGCCATCATTGGCAATCTGGAGCGCAGAACGTCTCCTTCCGCATATCGCTACATCGGAGGATGCAATGAAATCCCTATTGGAAAAACTACTGACTTTTTCCATACCAGGGATTTTTGTTCAACAGGTTGACATTAACGTAGAACGAGAAACCGCGACACTTCATGATCAGAGAATCCGCATACATGCGAAGGCGTCAAATGAATCCACTCTCCTGCCCGCAATCCATGAGATTGACGGGACAATCGTTGTAGATGGAGGCAACGTAACAATGATACAGGTACAGGTCGCTACATCGCCGGGGAAAGAACAAGGAAAAGGCCGACACGGAATTGCGCTTGATGTTTCAGGCGTGCTAACGCTTGAAGTGAATAGAGTACACTGAACCTTTAACAGGAGGAAACAATGAAGATCACAGTTTCTTGCTCAATGTTGGCGTTCGTCTTGCTGTTCTTCGTAATGTGCTAAGACGAAACGCCGCTTACAGGTAGCAACAGCCATCAAGCGCCGGCTACGATTCACATGCCATTCAACGGCAATAACCCGTATGACTCGACAGGCATAGTGCACAACAACCTGCTCGAATATCTTATCAACTACATCCCAGCTGATGACACGAGCGGAACCGGTCGAGCCAGCGCGTTGAAGGATGGAATATATTCGTTGTATGACTCACTAGGTCTCACGATGGCCGATGCAGACTCATTGATCCAGTGGATCTCCAATAACTTCCACGCCGGTGAATCTCAACAATGGTTGAACAGCTATATCGCGAACTATTCATCCCCTAGATGTACTCAGCGTGAGCTGGGCTACATTCACCAAATCGGTCAGGCCTTCGAGGTAGCAACTGACTCAGCCGGTATTATGAACGCCCTGCTTTCGATTGAATATGCGATGGTTCACGAAAATTGGGAAGAAGAGGAGACAATCGCTCTCGGGGCGATTTCCATTGCCAAAAATTCAACATATAGCGCGCTCACGAAACAAGTCGGCGGTTGCCTATCGGCTGAAATTTATGCGTGTAGTGTAGATTATACGTCGTATCTTGCATCAATGGATGCAGATTGTGACAGAAAAAAAGCGGAGAGGTCCTCAGCGGGTATGTCAGCAGTAGCCTACGCCTTGTACATCTGTTGGGAACACTGGAATCCGGAAGGATAGGGTGAGCCGAATAAGAAGTAGTAATTGTCAAATGACGGGACCGTCGACCCCAATCGGTGGTCCCGTTGTAAGTGAAACGGGAAGCAGTAAGCAAGAATCGAGTTTTGAGCGCAGCCGCTCCCGCCAGATGGACGGACGAAGCGGGCCTTCGCGTTCGAGCAGCACCCAGGCCGCAATCAGCAATGGGAGAAACACGCCGAGCCCCGCGCACAGAAACCACGACACAATGATCTCGATACCCGCCGCCTCGCTGAGCCAGGGAATAAACAACTGCGTATGCAGCAGCAGCGCCGCGGCGGCGATGATGAAGATGACGCGGGATTGGGAAATGGACATGGGAGGGAGAGACATGCGATATCCGTGTTGATGACCGATAGGGGAAAAATACGAAGCGGCGGGCAGAGTGCGGTATGCACGCCTAGGCGACGTATGAGCGCGGTGATAGTCCTTAGGGTCGCTTACACCAGAAGCCATGGGGGACGTTTTGGCACGGATGCCAGCGCAGATGCTGCTTCGAAGCCACCGCCGCCGCCCTGAACCCGAATTGTAGCCGATGGGAGATGCTGGAAAGCCACCTCCGCTTCCGGTTTATTCGGATGTGTCATATCTTCAATGAAACGACATCAATGGAAGGACAAGGTTATGGCCTCAATCCCTGAAGTATGGCTTCGCGGTTCAATCCCGGACATCATCCCAGATCTGCAACCGGTGGCGCATGCGCTGCTGCAGGCGCGGGAGGATGTGGAGCGGTTGACGGAAGGCCTTGCTCCGGATGCGCTGTGGACCGAGCCCGGCAAGGCGGCGAGCATCGGTTTCCATGTGCGTCACATGGCCGGAGCGCTCGATCGCCTCATGACCTACGCTCGAGGGGAAGCGCTGTCCGATGCGCAACGCGAGGCGCTCGACGTGGAAAAGCTGCGTACACCTGACGTACGTGTGGAGATGCTCTTGACAACGCTGTACGCCACAATAGACAGGGCGCTGTCGCAGCTCCGGAGCACCGTGCCGGAGGAGCTGGAGCACGGAAGGGCCGTCGGTCGCGCGGGGCATCCCTCCACCGTGCGGGGTCTGCTGCATCACGCCGGCGAGCATACCGCAAGACATGCAGGGCAAATCAGCACGACGATGCGGGTGCTGGGCTGAGAGTAGGCCTGGTGCAGTCCGCGACGTTCCATTGACGGCGCCAACAGTTACCATTGCGCAACGGGATACCACCATGCGAAAAAGCTAAACCCCACAATTCGGAGTGTACATGTTTGACATATTCAAAACCATTCTCGACGTCTCCAAATCGCTGCTTGGCCTCAAGGATCAGCTCAGGACAGCGGACAAGGAGCGCAGAGGCGACATGTCGCAGTTGTTCATGAACATCAGCGACTGCCTGACCGCTGTATCAACAGAAATTCGGGACGGCGGGGTGCCGCATGGCCGCTGCGGCGAATTGCAGTTGTACGCGCAGGAACTGCCGGACAAGCTGCGAAAGGAGCTGGGTGATGAAAAGGCAATGGACCTGGGTGCTATGTTGTTCCATGCGTACAACGTCGAGAGCGTTGCCATGAATCTGCATCAGCTCGAGCATGCGGGCGAGAAGGAGCCCTATCTTGCGCAAATAGAAGAGGCCTCGGGGAAATTCCGCGCACTGGCCAATCTGGTCAAAGCGGGATAGGACTGTGGTGGTGCCGGGCGGCCCAGGGCTACGGTTCACCGAGTCAGTGCGGAGGTCCCTTACCTGTATGTTTGGCGAGGCGTGGTATGCGGGTAGCATCAGGCGTTCAGGACCGCAACCGAAAGGACGATTGACCGTACAAGCTATGATACGGTCGATTTTGTAACCGACACCTGACACGTTGGAACAGGAATCCTCAAAGATCGGGTGAACGACCTTCGGAAATCTTCAAACCATCAACTGAAAGCACAGATCAACGTGATAAGCATAACAGCAAGCGAAGTCATCGCGCGTCCGATACGCGAAGTATTCGCGTATGCAGGCGATTACCGCAACGACACCGCATGGCGCAAAGGCGTCGTCGAAATGCGCTATGAAGGAAGGGATGAACCCGCAAAGGGTGTGGTCACCTTCGAAGTCATGCGCAGCATGGGGATGAAGAACACAACCGTGGCTGAAATCACTGAATACAATCCGGTTGCAAGGACGGCATTCCGTTCGATCTCCGGCCCCGTCCCCTGTCATGGTTTCCGCGAATTTCAGGAAAGTGCCGAAGGGACCACATTCACCTATGTGCTCACACTCGAGCCGCGGGGTGTGATGCGTTTGCTCAAACCAATGTTGAGGACAATGTTTCAGAAACAGGTGGGTGAGGATGTGCGCAGACTGAAGGCGAAGCTCGAGCATACAAATCTCCAAGCGTCCTCCTGATAATATTGCCGGGCTCGTGAATGAAAAATACCGTCCTTCATATCAAAAACATGGTTTGTCCCCGCTGTATTCGTGTAGTTCGCGAGGAGTTGGACAAGCTCGGGCACGATGTGCGCAGTGTGGTACTGGGGGAGGCTGTCATCAGCGGGACGGTGGAGGCCGGAGCGTTGGAAAGCATACGCGGGGTGCTCGAACAGAGCGGGTTTGAACTGATACAGGATAAGCGTGTCAGAATCATCGAGGCCATCAAACATGCGGTGCTGAAGTTGGTACATAACGACCACGAGCAGAATCCGGTGGCCATCAACGATTCAGAATTTATCGCCCGAGAAACCGGCCATGAGTACCACTATCTCACAACGCTTTTTTCATCGATTGAGAACGTAACAATCGAGCAGTATATCATCCTCCAGAAAATCGAATATGTGAAGGAACTGCTGAAGTACGGCGAATTGACTCTCAGTGAAATTTCCTATCGCATGGGTTACAGCAGTGTAGCGCATGTTTCGAATCAGTTTCGCAAAGTCACAGGTATGTCGCCGACGCAGTTCAAGTCGCTCGGGGGCGCTCACCGGCACCATATCGACAATGTGAAGCCCATGCGCTGACACCGGTGTTTATCGGTCCTCCGCCAGTCCCGCCTTTCCGACCTCAATAATTCTGCAAATCTCTTTCACAGTTCTATAACACCCGGCTGAACTCCGGGTGTCATCTTTGCATGAAACCATTCATATCCTTATGGAGGCTATCATGCAAACATTTCTGTATATACTTCTGCTCTCGTTGTTCACAACCACCCTGCTGCACGCGCAGCACGATCATCATGCGCACCAGAAACAGAAAAGCGCAATCGACTCAACATCAGGCAGCAAAGCGCAGTCTGATGAATTATCTCACAATCCTGTGTTTTCAGAAGGCTCCGGCAGCAGTTGGATGCCCGAAAGCTCTGTAGTCCCGATGAAGATGTTTCAGCTCGGCGAATGGATGGCCATGATTCACGGGTCGGTGTCGCTGCGCTTTACCCGGCAGGGAGGCCCTCGCGGCGAGTCCGCGTTCAGCGCGCCGAATTGGTTCATGGCATCTGTGCGCAGACCGACGAGCGATAACGGTACGTTGATATTCCGAAGCATGCTCAGTCTCGACCGATTCACGGAAGGCGGCGACGGCTATCCCTTGCTGCTGCAATCAGGAGAATCCTGGAAAGGCGAACATCTGGTTGATCGGCAGCACCCGCACGACTTCTTTTCGGAACTCTCCGCTCTGTACAATCATCGACTGACAAAGGGTCTGAGCGCTTTTGTGTATCTCGGCTATCCCGGAGAGCCGGCATTGGGTCCTCCGGCATTCATGCATCGCGCTTCCGCCGGATTCAATCCGGATGCACCGATCAGTCATCACTGGCAGGATGCCACGCATGTGAGTTTCGGAGTACTCACCGGTGGACTTGTCTGGGATCGCTTGAAACTGGAACTGTCGGCATTCAACGGAAGGGAGCCGAACGAAGAGCGATTCGGTTTCGATACCCCCCGATTTACTTCGCGAAGCATTCGTTTCACAGTCAATCCGGTGCGGCAGTTGTCAATGCAGGCCTCAGTCGGTGCGCTGCGCGATCCGGAGAATAACGGCGTTGACGTGACGCGGAGCTCTGCGTCGCTTATGTATGCCCAGGCTCTATCAGGTGCCGGGTATTTCGAATCCGCGGTTATATGGGGACAGAATAACGATAGCCACACCGGTGTGACCGGGAGTCTTGTGCTCGAAGCGTCGCTCTATTTCTCGAAGTATGCCGTGCATGGACGCGCGGAAATGGTGGATAAAATCCGTCACGAGCTTTCGATTAGCGAGAACCCGGAAGGAAAGGAACGCATCCGCCAATTTTCACTTGGTCTGTCAAGGAGCCTGATCGATATCGCGGGAATGAATGCCAGAATCGGCGCACAGGGCACGCTCTACACACTTTCTCCGGATATGCAGAAGTACTACGGGGCGAACCCTGTGTCATTCCAGTTGTACCTGACCATATCACCTGCAAGCTCGTTGCAGAAAGCGGCACAGGAATGATGCTCATGCGGCAATCACTGCTGTCAAGCTGCGTGAATAATTGTGCAACACATTTTCACCATTCTGTAACACCTCTGCACGATGGATCAGTTAGCTTACACACAGGAAATACAGTAACAACTCAACAAGCGACGAAAGGCAATACCATGAAATCAATCACAGTGAACATACACGGCATGACATGCAATCACTGCATCATGAGCATCCGGAAGGAATTGGCCAAGGTTCCGGGTGTGCTCGTGGATGAGGTGACAATCGGACACGCGGCGCTGCGTATCAATCCCGCTATCGCAGGAGAAGAGGAAATTCGACGAGCGGTTGAAGCGGCAGGCTACAGCGTACTTGAAATCAATGAAGAAAACCAGGACAGCCCCGGTCATGGAAAGGAAATACGGAAATGAATACCAACGAAACAACAAGCACGGTTCCCGCCACGTACACATTGCCGGTAGAAGGAATGACCTGCGCGAGTTGTGTTGTGCGCGTTGAAAAAGCCATCGGGCAGCTCCCTGGAGTCGAATCCGCAAGCGTGAATCTCGCAACGGAAAAAGTCAGCTTCTCCTTCGATCCCGACGTTACAGATCTACCCGCCATCGCTACGGCGGTAGAGGCAGCCGGGTACACCCTGATAACTCCCAGGGAGACGGAGCCGCATCATATCGTCGACATCGAGCACAAAGGAGCGGCGTCGGATTCCGATCCACAGGCTGCAGCCTATGTCAAATTGAAGCGGGATTTGAAACTCAGTGCGGTTCTTTCAGTGCCCGTCATGCTCATAAGCATGGTGAGCATGTCCCCATGGTTCATGAACGCCGTGCCCGTCGGAATGCAGGAGATCAACACTTTTCTGCTGATTGCGACCAGCGTGGTGATGTTCGGACCGGGGAAGAGATTCTTCAGCATTGCCTCGCGACTGGCGCGGCATGGATCGGCGGATATGAACAGTCTTGTGGCCATCGGAACGGGCACGGCATACGTGTTCAGCGCCATCGTCACCCTCTTTCCGCACTGGCTGCCGATCGAGAATCCGATGGAGCATATCTACTTCGACACCGCGTCGACCATTATCACCCTGATTCTGCTTGGCCGGCTGATGGAGGCACGGGCGAAGCGCAAGACGACGGACGCGATGCGCACGCTGCTCGGGCTGCAGCCGAAAATCGCGCACGTCAAACGTGGCGATGCTATTAACGATGTGCCGCTTCGCGAGGTCCGGCAGGGTGACGTGGTGCTTGTCAGGCCGGGTGAACATATCCCGGTGGACGGCCTGATCGTGGCAGGGACAAGCGCGGTGAACGAAGCGATGATCACCGGCGAAAGCATGCCTGTTGAAAAACGTGCGGGCGATACCGTGACGGGCGGCACCGTGAACTCCAATGGAAGCCTTGAAGTTCAGGCGACGGCGATTGGCGAGAGAAGCGTCATCGCTCAAATCGTCCGGCTTGTCGAAGAAGCGCAGGGCTCGAAAGCACCGATTCAGCTTTTGGCCGACAAGATAGCCGGTGTTTTCGTCCCGGTTGTGCTCGGGATATCGCTGCTCACATTTGCCGGATGGTATTTCATCGGCGGCGTTCCCGTCACAGTGGCGATGATCAATTTCATCGCCGTGCTGATCATCGCCTGCCCCTGCGCACTCGGGCTTGCAACTCCGACCGCCATTATGGTTGGAACCGGATCCGGTGCTTTGAGAGGTATTCTGATAAAAAATGCGGAGAGTCTTGAACGCGCCCACAACATTAACATTGTGGTCCTGGACAAAACCGGAACGGTGACCACGGGTTCCCCTTCGGTTACTGCGGTATCACTGTTCGGCGAGATGAATGAAGATTCGCTGCTCTCGCTCGTGGCATCGGTTGAGGCAAGGTCGGAACATCCCATTGCACAGGCAATTGTCGAGTACGCGAAACAGAAGAAAATCGATCTCCTGCCAATTGACAGCTTCCAGTCATATAGCGGGCTTGGTCTGACAGCTGTCGCGGGCGACCATACCGTGATTATCGGCAACGCAGCATTCATGAAGGACTGGGTCATATCTACCGAAGCCGCTGAGGCCGAAGCGCAAGCCATCGCAACTCGTGCCGCGACGGCCGTGCATATTGCCATAGATGGCGTAATTGCGGGACTGATTGCCGTCGCGGACACCATTAAGCCGACTTCCCGACAGGCTGTTGCGCAACTGCGTGAAATCGACATTGAGGTCATTATGATCACTGGTGATAATCAACAAACCGCCGAGGCCATCGCGCGGGAAGCCGGAATTGATCGCGTGATCGCCGGAGTTCTCCCGGGAGGGAAAGCCGATGAGATCCGCAAGCTTCAGCGCGAAGGCGCAGTGATTGCGATGGTTGGCGACGGCATCAATGATGCTCCCGCTCTGGCGCAGGCGGACGTCGGTATTGCCATGGGCAACGGCACCGCCGTCGCCATGGAAACCGCCGATATCACGCTGATGCGCAGCGATCTGATCGGAATCGGTGAGGCGATACGGCTCTCGCGTGCAACCGTGCGTACGATCAAGCAGAATCTCTTCTGGGCGTTCATCTACAACATAGTCGGTATTCCCATCGCCGCGTTTGGCTTGCTGAATCCCATGTACGCCGCCGCCGCGATGGCAATAAGTTCGGTGAGCGTGGTATCGAACTCGCTGCGTTTGCGACGGGCGGCGATAGGTTGAATCATTGAGGGAGGCATCAGTTCCGCGGACGAGTTCAATTTTCCGACACTCAATACCGCGCAGTGGATTGGCTCCGCTGCGCGGTATTTTCAATAGGAGCCGGCCCTTCGACTCCGCTCAGGGATCGGCACTCGGGTGATGAGCGGCGCATCAACTCCGCACAGGGACCGGTATACCGGTGGTTGAGCGGAGCCGAAACCACCGGTTCCCTGATATCACCCAGGAAATGAACTGGCGTGTGATCAGCCTCCAGCTGATGGTGTGTACACACAACAGGACGATCCACATGCGGGGGAGTGCAAGGGCAAAGGGATTTCCGCCGGGATTTGCGTACTTTCGAAGTGAGAACTGAAGAGTAATCCATCCGCTGAACGCGGACGGCATGCGACATACCAGTACCGAGGCGCTCGGATAATGCTTATCGGTTTTATCAGCGATATTCACGAGGACGTGGAAAGTCTGCGGGACGGACTCACCTTGCTCGAGCGACGTAACTGCGACGCCATTGTGTGTCTCGGGGATATCGTTGGTTTTACGCTGCCGTTTCAGCGCAATATTTCGGGACGCGACGCCAATCGCTGCATCGCCATGGTGCGCGAGCACTGCATTGTGGTGGTTGCGGGCAATCATGACCTGTTCGCGGTGCGACGGCTGCCGAAGCTATCCGCGGGCTTCGATTACGGGGATGACTGGTACGCGCTCGATTATGACGTACGCGCGAAGCGCTCGCGCAACCGTGTATGGCTGTACGAAGACAGCGAGCTGCCGCATTTTCTGTCCGAAGAATCCCGCGAGTACCTGCGGACGCTGCCCGAGTATCACGTCCTGGACTTGAGCGGGAACAAGATGTTTCTCTCGCATTACCACTATCCCGATTGTTCCGGATCCACCATCGACTGGCCGAAGCGGGCGCGGGATATGCGTGAGCATCTGCTGTTCGCCGCGTCTCATGGCTGTACGCTGAGCTTCTCGGGACATGGACATCCGGAGGGCTGTGTGCTTGCGGACGAAAAGAAGATTACACTACTTCCCTTCGGCGCTCATGCCACCGGAGACGCGCGGCAGTGGATTGTTTGTCCCTGCATAGCAAACACCAGCCGCGCCAACGGTGTGCTGATCCTCGATACCGGACAGCAGGAGATCGAGGCCATTCCTTTGCAATCAAGAAAAACCAATCGTGCGGGGTTCCGATGAAAGCGCAATCCTTCTGGCTCGTGAACCGGACGTATCTCCTTAAAATCGTGTTGCCCGCCCTGCTGACGATGGTGCTGTTCATGGTCTCCTTGTATCAGATCATCATCCCACGCTTTGAGACGATTATCATGGACCGCAAGCGCGAGATGACGAAGGAGCTCATCAACAGCGCCTGGCATGTCGCGGATCATTTTCACCGGGCGGCACAGCAACAGCGAATGTCGGACGATGAGGCACGTCGGCGCGCGATAGAGCAAATCCGCCACCTACGCTACGGCGATGAGTCGAAGGACTACTTCTGGATCACGGATTTTCAACCCGTGATGATCATGCATCCCTTCAGGGAAGAGCTGAACGGCAGCGATTTAAGCAATTTTCTGGATTCGCGGGGTAAAAAATTGTTTGTGGAGATGGTCGCCATTGTCAAACGTGATGGCGAGGGCTTCGTGGATTATACCTGGCAGTGGAAGGACGACTCCACGCGCATCGTGCCGAAGCTTTCGTACGTCAGACCCTACAAACCCTGGGGCTGGATTATCGGAACGGGGATATACATCGAGGATGTGAAGGCGGAAATTGCGGGTCTCGAGAGCAACATCGTCACCATTTCCCTATGGATCACCGTGGCGACAGCGCTGCTGTTGCTGTTCATGGCCGTGCAGAACCTGCGCAGCGAGCGCAGGCGTTACCTTGCGGAGAGCAATCTCCGCGAAGCGAAGGAACGCTATGAAGCTCTGGTCGAAGCCAGCACCGAGGGCTTGCTCATGGTGCTCGACGACGGGCAGGTGTTCTGCAATCGCACACTGCAAGGCATGCTGGGTTACACGGAAGAAGAAGCGCGGAAGTTGGATCTGAAAAGCATGTTTCCGTCACTGACGGATGCGCAGATCCTGGGCCTGAGCGGCAACACCTCCCCGCTCGACCTTGAGCACCTTCATATCGAGAGCACGCTCAAAACGAAAAATGGCGCGGATACCCCAGTGCTGCTCACACCGTCTCCGGTGCAACTGTTCGGCAAGCAGGGTCTGGTCGTCATCGTCAAGGATATTCGGCATCACAAGCAAATCGTCACCGAACTCGATGAGAGCCGCGAGCGTTTTTTGGCGCTGACCAACAGACTTTCTCTGGGGGTGTTCCGGACGGAAGCAGGCGGGGACATGCGCTTCGTGGAGGCAAATGCCGCTGCGTGTTCGATGTTCGGCTTCGGCAATCAGGAAGATGTACAATCCGCCGACATGCGCGGACTGCTGGACGAGAGCCATCAATTCACGGCGCTTGAAGCGGATCTTGATGTGCACGGTTTCGTGTCGAATAGGATACTGCGTTGCCGCAAAGTGGATGGCAACGCATTGACGCTCTCCCTGTCGGTGGTTGTTGTGCGGGATGAAAGCGGTGATCGGCGGTACTGCGATTGTCTGGCCGAGGACGTCTCGGAAGTACAGCGCACTGAGCGTGTCGCCGGGAAGCTGATGACGGATCTGCAGATGCCGCTCGTACAGCTCGGGCAGCCCGTCTCTTCCTTCGTCCGTGCATTGCGAAGCTGTGACATGGGTGAGCCCCTCGGCAAAGTGGTGCGGGTCATGGATCGCATGAGAGTTGATATGATGATGGTGACGAGCGGGGAAGGTACTCTAATTGGGTATGTCGATGGGGACGCGGTGCAACGGTACATACTCGCATCAGAGAATATGGATGTACCTGTCTATCAGGTGATGCAGGCGCCGATACAGACCGTGCGATCGAGCGCAACGGTGTTCGATGTACTCGACGCGTCATTGGAGAAGGACGTACCCTATTTCGGTGTTAAGGATGAGAACGGTGCACTGGTGGGGAGCGTGGCGGTGAAAGAGCTGCTCACCGCAGGCGTGCGCAATCAACTGTATTTCCTCCAGCGCGTGAAGCAGGCCGAGAGCATCCCGGAAATCAGACAATGCCGCGAGCAGCTCCAGATGTATGTGCGTATGCTCATCGAGAGCGGCGCAGGTGTTGAAACCATAGCACAAGCCACAACCTTGATTTCAGACAGCATTCGTGCACGAATCGTGCAATTGGCTATAGCTGAATTGGGAGAACCACCGCTGGCTTTTGCGCTGATAGCGCTGGGCAGCGAGGGCCGCGGTGAGCAGACACTGGCGACCGATCAGGACAATGCCATCATCTACGCCGATACGGAAGAGTCAGCCGATGCGGCGGTGAAGGACTATTTTCTGCGGCTGGGGACTTTCGTCTGCGGTGCACTTGACAATGTGGGTTACGATTTTTGCAAGGGAGAGGTGATGGCGAAGAATCCCCGATGGTGTACTTCGCTGCGCGGCTGGAAGGACCACTTCCGGGATTGGGTGAACACCGCCAATCCGCAGGATTTACTGGAGGTGAACATCTTCTTTGATTTTCGGCATGTCTACGGCGAGGAGGCGCTGACCGACGAATTGCGCGACTATCTCCGACGCGTGACCTCCGGGAACAACGCGTTCTTCGTGTATCTGACGCAGAATGCGTTAAAGATCAAACCACCAAGCTGGCAGTTCAAGGCGGTGGAGTTGCTCGACATCAAATCCGCCATGCTACCGCTCGTCGATCTCGCACGCATTTACGCGTTGCGGCACAAACTGCCGCAAAGCAATACGCTGGAACGCATGCGGGCACTGCGGCAAAAGGACGTGCTGTCCGCCGCGGGTGTTCGCGACATGACCTACGCCTACGCGTTTTTGTTGACATTGCGTTATCAGCATCAGGCGCGACGGCTCGCGGACAATGCCACCCCGGACAACAAATTGCATACGCAGGAACTTTCGGAAACAGAGAAACTGGTGCTCAAGCGTGTGCTGTCGCAAATCGACGATTTCCAGAAGAAGCTCAGTCTGGATTTCAGAGGAACCGTACAGACCTGATCCGGAGAGGGTGGAGACGGGAGTCGGAGAAGGATTGGCATTGCGGGTGTGCGCGGGAAAAGTGAAGAGTGAAAGGAAGCGAACCAGGGGCCGGTACGCTGTCCGCCGCATCCGCCTGAGGCCGGTCCATGAGCGAAGTCGGAGGGACTGTCGAGCGTCAATCGTGGTTGGTTTTGTCTTGCCGCTGCTGATAGCATCCATTGTGAAAAAGACCGACATCTCCATGATGGCCATACGGACGCGGAGTGACGCAGCCGCGGGATTTCCAGGCTTTCCTGACACAGTTGCGGGAGCGATGGTATTTGAGTATTTTTTCACAATCCATGCCAGACAGCGCGTAACGACAACATCGTTATCCCGCTGAAATAATAGGATAATAAGGCCCTCATCACTGAAGCACCTGGAACCCTCCGCATTGGTCTATCCCTCCGCGCGAGGGGCCTGCAGAAGAGCGACCGCACCTTTCGCGGCACTGTATCCATAGACGCGTCATGGATTCTTCACGCCGCATTTCCATCCATCACCACAGGATAAGGTACTCTTATGAGCATCAAGCAGGAAGATGTGCGCACCATCCTCGAGTCGGAGCGGTTCAGGGCGCTGGTGCGGAAGCGCGTCTCGGTTTCGCTGACGCTGACGATCATCATGCTGGTCGTATATTTCGGCTTCATTCTGACCATCGCGTTCAACAAGGAGTTTCTGGCGAACAAAATCGGCGAGCATGTGACGATCGGATTACCCATCGGAATCGGCGTCATCGTATTCGCCTGGCTGCTGACCGGTGTGTACACACGCTGGGCGAACAACAGCTACGACAGAAGCGTCCGCGAACTGCGGAAGCAGATTTCCGATATGTAACCGTCACGACAGTCAGAAACCAACAAAAGGAAGAGCGATTTGGAAACGTTTCAGACCACTCTCGGGCAGGCGAACATCGCCTCCATCATCATTTTCTTCTGTTTCGTGGCGATCACACTGGGGATCACCTATTGGGCCGCGAAGCGCACAAAAACCACATCCGAATTCTATGCGGCGGACAGAAGCATATCGGGTTTTCAGAACGGCCTGGCACTGTCCGGTGATTATATGAGCGCGGCCTCTTTTCTCGGCATCGCCGGCATGGTGGCGCTGAAGGGCTATGACGGACTCATATATTCCATCGGTTTTCTGGTCGGTTGGCCGCTGGTCATGTTTCTGATAGCCGAACCGCTGCGCAACCTCGGGAAGTTCACTTTTGCCGATGTCGTTGCGTTCAGACTGCGGCAGAAACCCGTACGGGTGGCTTCGTCCATCGGCTCGCTGATGACCATCATCTTTTATCTTATTGCGCAGATGGTCGGTGCGGGTGCGCTGATACAGATTCTGTTCGGATTACCGTACGAATCGGCTGTCGTCATCGTCGGGCTCGTGATGGTGATGTACGTCCTGTTCGGAGGCATGCTCGCGACGACCTGGGTACAGATCATCAAAGCGGTACTGCTTCTGGGAGGCGCGACCTTCCTCGTCATCATCACCCTGGCTCATTTCAATTTCAATCCGATCGAACTTTTCAATCAGGCATCGTTGAAGTATGGCGACGCGGTACTTGCACCCGGCGGATTCGTCACCAATCCATGGGATGCTATCTCCCTCGGTATCGCACTTATTCTGGGTACGGCAGGTTTACCGCATATTCTCATGCGTTTCTTCACCGTTCCGGATGCCAAGCAGGCGCGGAAGTCGGTGTTCGTCGCCACCGGTTTCATCGGTTACTTCTATATTCTCACCTTCGTGATCGGCTTCGGCGCCATGGTACTCGTCGGACACGACATCATCACCGGTGTTGACAAGGGTGGAAACATGGCCGCTCTGCTGCTGTCGGAATCGGTGGGTGGACAGCTGTTCCTCGGATTCATCGCGGCAGTGGCGTTCGCGACGATTCTCGCCGTTGTGGCGGGCCTGACGCTTTCCGGTGCTTCGACATTGTCGCACGATTTGTACGTCAGTGTATTCAAGAGCGGCAAGACGGACGAAGCGGGAGAGGTGCGCGTAGCGAAGATCGCAACGCTGTGCATCGGTGCTCTCGCCATTTTGCTCGGTCTGGTATTCAAAGGACAGAACGTTGCCTTCACAGTCGGTCTGGCCTTCGCCATCGCTGCCAGCGCCAACTTCCCCTCACTGGTAATGTCCATCCTCTGGAAAAAATACACAACGCAAGGTGCTGTGTGGAGTATTCTCACGGGTGCCGGCCTGGCGGTCATACTGATCTTTTTCAGTCCGACTGTGTGGGTGGATATTCTCCACTACGAAGAGGCGGTATTCCCACTAAAAAATCCCGCGTTGTTTTCCATGACCGCATCGTTTCTCGTCGGAATTGTCGTCTCACTTCTGACGAAGGAAAAGGAAGCGCAGGACAAATTCGAGGATGAGAAACTGCGCACGTATCTCGGCATCGGCGCAGAATAATTGCGCGCAGCAGCACAGTGTTTCCGACGCAACGGACCGGCGGCACAGGCCGTCGGTCCGTACGTGGAAGATCTTCAACAACGCACAAGGAGCAGTACATGAGACGGACGCTTTGTCTTGCACTCCTGACTCTCGCATTCGCAATACCGGAATTGCATGCGCAGCAGGAGACGAAAACCTTTGGCATTGAGTTTTCCGGTTTCGCAAAAACCGACCTTATATTCGACTCACGTCAGACCGTGAATCTCCGGGAAGGGCACTTTTTACTCTACCCGGCTCCAGAATTGAAAAGCCGCGACAACCGCGACATAAATGAAAGTCCGAGCTTCAACATGCTCTCGATACAGACACGCCTTCACGGAAAAATCACCGGGCCCGACGCTCTCGGAGCCAGGACATCGGGCGCGGTAGAGGGTGAATTTTTTGGTCACAGTGAAGGCGACATAAACGGATTTCGGCTGCGTCACGCCTTCGTAGAACTGGACTGGGAGAGCAGCTCGCTGCTGCTTGGTCAAACCTGGCACCCGATGTTCATAGCGGAAATGTTTCCCGGCGTTGTGTCCTTCAACACCGGCGCACCCTTCCAGCCCTTTTCGCGCAATCCGCAGGTGCGTTTTACTCAATCATTCGGCGGACTGAAACTGATGGTTGCGGCGGCATCACAGCGTGATTTCCAGAGCTACGGACCCGACGGGACGGGGAAAGCGGTGCTTTCCTCTGCCTATCTGCGAAACTCCGTGCTTCCGGATATGCATGTACAGGCGCAATTTAAAAGCGGGGAACATCTGTTCGGCGCCGGAGCGGATTATAAAATTCTGACACCCCGGCTTATCACCTCCACCAGCGACAAAGCGGACGAAAGCATCGGCACCATGGCGGCAATTGCGTACGCAAAAATTGATCTGGCGCCGGTGACAGTGAAACTCGAAGGGGTATACGGAGAAAATCTTGCAGATCTGTTGATGCTCGGCGGGTATGCCGTCAAATCAGAAGACGCCTCGACCGGAGCTATGGAGTACACCGGCATCGGCTGCTATTCCGTGTGGGGCGAACTGTCGTACGGCAAGGAAGTGGAGGTCGCGGTATTCGCGGGGTATTCGCAAAATCTTGGAGCGAAAGACAATATCACGGGAACCTACTACTCCCGCGGTATTACCATCGACCATCTCTACCGCATTGCGCCGCGCGTGCAGTACACGACGGGAAAGGTGCGCTTCGCAGCCGAAGTGGAATACACCGGTGCCGCATACGGCATAGCGGAGGATAGCAATAAGGGAATAGTCAAAGATCCCGTTTCCGTTGCCAATACGCGCGTACTCGGAGCTGTGTTCTACTTCTTTTGATAATCGGGCATCTTGTAACGCATTTTCGGAAAGACAGCATGTAGCCCCACTCGGGGCTACAGCTCGTTTTTCACCCACCAATGCCAGACAGCCAGCCATGCAGGCCGGATGCCCTTGCCGGTGCAGAGCAGCATGTTACTGCTGTCGACCAGGCGACCGTCGGGAAAGACCTTTCCGAGCAGGCGGTTGCGCGCATCGTACACTCGTCCATCTCTGTCGACGCGACCGAGCAGCATGTTGCGGAGCGACCATACCTTCCCTTCCCGGTCAATACGGAGTAATGTCTCATTCCGGCCGGTGATCAATCTGTCGGTCTCGGTGAAGCGTCCCAGCAACACATTCATCGGTGATAGAATACGCCCATCGGAGTGGATGGAAACGATATGTACGTTCTTTGCGTCGGTCACGCGTTGGGCGCTGACAAAAAAGGGGAGGCATAAAAGAAATACGAACCCGGTCGTGCAGCGAAATCGCATTGGTCGTGTCCAGAGTAGTGTAGAAGCATTGTACGAATCGTGCCGATAGACTGCAAGAGGATTGGCAAACGCTGATTGAACGTGTGCGAGGTGCTCGTTCCGATTCGGGCAGAGAGGAGTCGAATCCGTGAGTGATAGAGGATCTCGTCAACTAGTGCCGGGGGCATCGACGTTTTGTGGAGCTTATTCGAGGCGAAAATGCATCTTCTCAACTCGTCGGAGCTATCGCCCGAGTAAAGGTTGCCCGATACACAAATAGCCCATCTCCGAAAAAGAGACGGGCCATTCAGCGATGAACACTATTGCACGGCTACTCATTCGGTAGATACGGGATGCCCCAGATCGTGCTTGCGTACAACTGTGTATCGTCGTCATGAACAGAAGCATTCGAGAGAGCGCTCACGACCAGATGTCCGTACTTCTTTTTAGCCTTGATTTTCGAATACCATGTACGTTCATATACACGTGTGAACAGCCCGGCAACGTCAGACTCCGACACGAGCGTGAACATCTGCTTGCGCAATCCGCTCTCTGCAACGAGGTGATGCAGCGCGACGTCTTCCGGATCGGGACTATTGCTGATGAGGGTGACGCGGACGGTGATGGGTTTATCCTTCAGTTTTGGCATTTTCACCTTCCACGGATGCTTCGAAGCCATAAAATATTCATCCGGATTCGTGACCGTGAAGGTGTCCTTCGCAGTGATGAGCTCAACGGACTGGAATACGGAAGATGGTGGAACGGTACCGCCGTTGATAACGGAGACAGCCGCGAGTTTCCATTTGAATAAATCTCTGTCGTCATCCCGTTTGCGACCGTCATCGTCCCACACACGCACGAAGCGGAGGTTGCGATACAACGTTTCCGTGAATGGCTTACGCAGGGTGACTATTCCCGAAGGGGTTACGGCTTTCACCACAAAGTCACCGGTAATGATGATTTGTGTGTGGACGAGAGCAATGCTATCGCCCTGCATCGTCGCGGGACCGATGATGGAGCGGCTCACATTCCTGATCGAGCGACCGAATTTGATTGGTGTGATTGGGCCGAGCGCCGCGATTTCCTTCCTGAATGTGGAACCCAGGAGGTTGAAATCGGCGCTTTCGTTGAGAGCTTCGATGTCGCTTGTAAACAGATCGCGGGTTTCCTCGTCATTCCCCGACACGACGCGCTGGAAATATTGCTCATCGGCTGAGGACGGCTCGAGCGGAGAATCATTCGAACACCCGGGAGCGAAGGTCGATACAAGCAGTAGTGAAAAGACTGCGGCGAGAGCATGTATGTTTTTCATAGTCATCTCCTGGCTGTGAAGCGTTGCTGGGATGTTTCTCTCACATGAAGATCAGATCGGAAATCCTCTGCACCGATCATCGCGAGGGGTGCAGGGGCCGGTCCGGCAAAGTCAAATTGTACCGTTGCGGTTCTTGTATTGTTCCTGCCACGGCGCATCCAAAAGTGGAATAATCATACGAACTACAGTGGAGTCATACCTTCAGGCCACGGGATATTTGGCTTGAGCGTCCGATCTTCGAACAGTATTGACATTTGCTTCGATAATTTCTATTATCCACACACAATTCCCGGTTGAAGAGAAGCACATTATGGCGTCCACAAGACGCAATGAATCACGGGCACGCGAACGGTATTTTTTTGCCCGTCGCGGGACGACGCTATTTCAAACACCAGGAAGTGAAAGACATATAGAATATGCGAACGGAATCACACCGCCCCTGGAAAAACTGGGGAGAAACGCAATCATCGGTACCCGAATTGAGCTTCTGGCCTGAAAGCCGGGAGGATATTTCCGAGATTATCAGGATCGCGGAGGGCAGTGGCAAGACGGTCCGCGCCGTCGGATCGGCGCACTCGTGGTCTGACGTTGCGAGAACAGACGACTATCTGGTTTTTCCGGATAAGCTCACGCGCATTCTGGACATTGATCACTATCTCCTGAACGATCCGACGACCATTCCGAAGCGTTTTCTGGTACATGTCGAGTCCGGCATCACCATTCGCGCACTCAACGCGGCTCTGCATTCTCGTGGTCTCGCGTTGATGAATCTGGGCGGCTACGATGGACAAACGATTTGCGGCGTCACTTCCACCTCCACGCATGGTTCCGGCATTGCCTATCCGCCGCTCAGCGATTTCATCAAGTCCATGGAAATCGTATCCTGCCGCGGCAAGGTATGGCGCATCGAACCCTCGCAGACCTCGGGCATGGCGCTCACGAACCCTGCCGCCTATGCCTCGTCACATCCCGATCGCGAAACACATGAATTGGTGCAGAACGACGATTGGTTCTACGCAGCAATTGTCGGCGTGGGATGCCTCGGTATCATCTACTCGGTGGTTCTTGAAGTCCGCGAGGCCTTTTTGCTGAAGGAGACCCGTACGGTCAGCACGTGGCAGGCGGTGAAGCAACAATTGCGTGACGGAAAGATCTACGCCATGCCGGAACACTACGAATTGCTGTTCAATCCCTACAAGGTGGACGGCAGCAATCGTTGTCTGGTCACGACCCGTGTGGAGACGGACAGACCCGGTAACAGAGAGCGGAGCATTTACATCAAGTACAAAGCGGTGCTCGATGTCTCGGCCTGGTGGGTCAAGCTGCTTTCCATCTTCTGGCCTTCAAAAATCAAGAACACCCTGAACAGCGCCATCGATGCGCTCAGAGATGATGAATACACCGAGCAAAGCTTCAAAGTCTTTCACATCGGGGATGCAAACGAGATTCGGGTGTTTTCCGCCGAGTACGCGATTCCGGTCGAAAACGATACCTGGATAGCGGCTATAGACCGCCTGATGGAGGTGGCCGAGCGTATCGGGCGCGAGAAGAAGCGGTATCTCACCGTGCCTGTGGCCGTGCGCTTCGTTAAGGCCACCCGCGCATTGCTGTCTCCGATGTATGGGCGCGACACCTGCATGCTGGAGGTGATCGGGTTGCGCGGCGTCAAGGACACGCCGCTGATTCTTGAGCAGATCGAATGGGCTCTGCAGGCGCACGCGGTGCGTCCGCACTGGGGGCAGGTGAATCACATCACACCGGAGCAACTGAACGAGATGTATCCGGACAGCATCGGCCGGTGGCGTGATGTCCATAATCAGCTGAACATGTTCCGGACATTCACGAACGATTTCTCGCGTCGTGTGGGCCTTTGAATCTTCCGAGGCGAAACAACGGGAAAGCCCTGGAATCGTTGTTCGCATATTCGGGAATGCAGCACAGAAAGGATGATGCCTGATGAGCGATTATACACCGAAGTTCTTCGACAGAGAGGATTTCGCAGGTCTGGTCGCGATTATCGAGACGATGATAGACACGGGAGGTGAAGCCGCGGTACATCCCGTCAACGCGGCGAAGCAGGTGGATACCTACCTGTCGCGCGTCGAATCCCCCGCTCTCGAGCAAATCCGTCTCGCCATCGATGCCATTGACTCGTGGTACATGCCGCTCTTTCTCGCCTTTCGCTTCGGGCGCTTCAGCAAATTGCCGTTGCATGAACGGCGGAAAGTGGTGGAGCGCATCATTACCCCGAAGGGCTTGTTCAAAGTCATCGCCATCGTGCGTGCGGGCGCACGAGACGCCGCGCGCACGCTGAAGCTGCTTGCGAGTATCGGGTACTACAATGGCGAGGAAGGAACGCGCATGGCGGGCTATGTGCCGGCGGAAGAGCGTCCGCGCTTCATTCGGCTCGATCAGGCGCCGCTTGCTCATGCGGATCCTTTTCCGAAAGGAGGTGTGTGATGCGGGCGGAGTACGACGTCGTCATCATCGGATCCGGCGCCGCCGGCAGCGTGATGGCGTATCAGACCATCAGGAACAATCCTGGAATACGCGTAGCGGTGCTGGAAAAAGGCAAGCGTGTGCAGCCGCAATCCTTTACCCACGACACATTGGACATGATGGCGCGGGTGTACAAAAACGGCGGCTTGCAGACCACGAAGGACAACGATGTGGTGTTCGCGCAAGGACAGGCGGTAGGCGGATCCACCGTCATCAACAACGCGATCTGGCTGCGCGCGGATCTCGACGCGGTGCTTCCGGAGTGGGAAAAGCACAAGGCCTTCGTAGACAAGCAGGCACTGCTGTCAGCGTATGCGGAGATCGAGCGGGCGCTGCATGTTGTTCCCATCGATCCGCTGATGGCGAACGCGGGTTCGGAGTTTTTTCTCAAGGGCTGCCGCGCCCTGGGTATTCAGGCCGAATATCTCAAGCACAACCGCAAAGACTGCATCGGCTGCGGTTGGTGCAATTTCGGCTGCCGTTACAACCGCAAAACCTCCATGCTGGTTACCTATCTGCCCTGGGCCGAGCAACGCGGTGTGGACATCATAGACGGAGCACGGGATGTGCGTATTCTGCATCAGGCCGGTGAGGCGAAAACGGTGGAGTTTTCCGGAGTGGGCGACAGTTTTTCACCCAACGCGACATCCACCATCAAAGCCGGCAAAGTGATAGTGTGCGCCGGTGCCATCGGCTCGAGCGAGGTATTACTCCGCAGCAACATCAATCCCAACGGTCGAACAGGTCTGCATTTTCACGCGCTGGGCGGCGTGCTGGTCTCCGCCGAGGCACCGATGCAGCTGGATGGCTTCGACAATATCGGACTCACTTGCATGGCGCATGCAAGCCCGGATTATCTCGTCGAATCTTATTTCACACCGCCGGCGGTTTTTTCTCTCAGCATCAGCGGCTGGTTCAACGAGCATTATCGCAAAATGAAGCGCTACAATCATTACGCGCAGGCCGGCGTCATGGTGGCCACGGATCCGACGGGACGCATCAGCATCAACAAAAAGGGTCATGTGGAAATCGATCTGGTTTTTTCGCAGCGGGATGTCGCGGGACTGAAGGAAGGCATCAAAACCCTCGCGCGCATCTATTTCGCGGCGGGTGCGCTGCGCGTCATACCCGCAACCTACGAGGGTATTGATTTCCTTAGCGTCAATGATCTTACGGCTCTGGATGCGCGGATCAAGGCGCCGGACGATTTGCTGCTGGGTTCGGCGCATCCGCAGGGCGGGAATGTCATGAGCGACGATCCGCGGCAGGGCGTGGTGGACTGCGGTTTCAAGGTGCATGGCTACAGCAACGTATACGTCGTGGATGCGAGCGTCTTCCCCACGAATATCAAGGCGAATTGCCAGGCCACGGTGATGGCCATGGCGCATTATGCTTCGAAGGTGATTGTCGGATAAGCAGTCCTGCGCGCGGATAACGCTACGGACGAATGACACGCAAGGAGAACACGCGAAATGAATATTATTCTTCACCCCCGGGCAGCGCCCGCCGACAGGATACGCGTATGGATCGGTGCATTTCAGGCCACCACGGAAGCACAGCTCACCTGGTTTTTGGACAGCGTCCCGGTGACGCCCACCGTGCTCCGTCCCCTCAGCAGCGTCCGACACAACACTATGCTGCCGCCCGGCGTGAATCCATCCGGTGTGCGGCGCGTATTCAGCGGAGTCTATGAATTCAACGGACTGCAGCCGGATACGCTGTACACCATCGCCGTGCATGCAGGCGGCAGCGGCGCGAGCATCAATGTGCGCACGCTGCCGGACCGCGTGCCCGCGTTGCTCGACGGTACGTTCAACGTGCTGCTTGTCTCTTGTTTTCATCGGGACGAAGATCCGGCGGGCTTGGCGGGAAGCATCGTTTCGCAGCTTCCGGTGACAGTGAAACCGCATCTTTCAATCCTCATGGGTGATCAGGTGTATCTCGATCTGCCGACACTGCGGAATTTTCCGGACGACGAGGTCTGGCTCGCCCAGAAATTCGAAAGCGATTACGCGGCGAACTGGCAGGGGAGTCCTGGCTATGCGCAGATACTCGCCACGGCGCCCAGCGTATCGGTGCCGGACGACCACGAGTACTGGAACAACTATCCGCATCCCAGTCCCATGATCGGGAATTCCCTCACCGCTAACGGACGGAATCGCTGGAGGCGCGCGGCGCTGGCGATGTATGAAGGATTTCAGCTTCCCTATCCTGCGGAACTCCGGCAGCCGTTCACTCTGAATGTTGCACCGCTGTCGTTTTTTATTCCCGATATGCGATCGCTCCGTGGAGAGGGGCGGGAGAGCACCATGCATCCCGACGCACTGCAGCGTATGTCGGATTGGGTGGACGAGGTAATTGCGCGGCGCGATTATCCGGTGTTCGTATCCGGACAATCCCTGTATAGCGAAGCGGTTGGAGGTTTCGCGGGAGCCGTGGCAGATTACGAATTGCCCAACTACGCGGACTATGCGCCGGTGATGCGGCAACTTGCTCGACTGGCCGACGCGGGACTCCCGGCCTTCTGTCTGACCGGGGATGTACACTGGGGCCGCGTGACGCAGACGAGAGACGTCCGTACAAACCGCACCGCCGTGTTTGAAATCATCTCCTCGCCAACGTCGCTTGTGACGACCGTGGGTTTCGATCAGGTGTCGGCGGTGGGCGCGTGGTTCAGCCGGCTTTTCGGAAAACCCAAAGCCTGGCCGCGGCACTCGGACGCCGCGAAGCCGCCGGATTTCCTGGCCTCCGATGTGCTCGCAGAGCGTTTCCGCTGCGACATGCTGCACGGACAGCGCGGCAATCACGTAGCGTTACTGCAATTCGCCCGCAATGGCACCTCCATGAATTTCCGCGTAACCTACGTTCCGATCAGCAGGGACAGCACTCTCGGGAAGCCGGTCGTTGTCGGACCATTTCAACTCAGACAGAATTAACAGCAGGAGAAAACGATGATCAATATTCTGAGCTCCAATGCGTCAGCGCCCAGCAAGGGATTGCTGAAAACTCCCAGAGTGCAGGACGAGGATAATATTTCCTGGCTCGGTAGAGTGATGTCGGAGGATGACAGAAGCACTATTGTGCTGGTCGGCGGAAAAAGTCCGGCAGCGTTCCGCCTCCGTGTCGCACAGTCCCATGTGCGTCATGATCTGTATCCCAGTTCGTGGTCCCATGCCATGCTTCTCGGCAAGCGGGCAAAAAAGCTGGCCTCCTCCGAGGTGTACGAGATCAGTCTCGAAGCTCCGGGCGGCATGGGATTTCCCCCACCCACAAACGCCGTACAGAAAGGCAAGCTCTCCGCGTACGCCGATGCCGCGCAGTATCCGAACATCGCCGTATTGCATGTCCCGGTGGAAACGAAAGAGGTCCTGTCCGCGCTTGGGCGTTTTCAAATGCAGCGCGCCGTCCTGGACGCTATGGACCTGCTGGTGCGCTGGCTGGCGTTTTCCTGGGGAGTGGCGGGCACGGGAAATCCGTTGCTTGAGAATCACGGCATCCCTTCCGCGGCGATGCTGGATGTGGTGTTCGGCGCGGCGGGATTCGATCTCACGCCCGGACTCGAAAGCCGCGCGAGCTGTCCCGAAGCCATCTGGCAGGCCGCGAAATGGTGGCACGAGTATTACGAAAAGCAGGGACTTACCTCGCTGTCGGGGGCGTATGTGGTTGGGCATGAACTGTTGAAATAAACGGAATTCGAATGGCGTCCTGTTTTTGAAAGACCGCTTCTGTTGTCGGTGCAAGAGTGTCGTTTGATGGTCATCTGGAGAGTCATAGATTCATTGAGTGGAAGAGCGCGTGAATGCAGGACAGAATGGACAGCACACACCCCAAAATTGAGAACATTTTCGAGGCAAAAGCCGCTCGTTGGCGCACCCTGGCCCGTCTTCCGATTGAGGAGAAGGTGAAAATCCTCATCCAACTCCAGAAGATGGCGCTCCGTTGCTCCGTGCGCGCGGCAGGGATGTCCGTATACGGGAATTGGATGAGTCAGAAAAGGATTGGCATCGGGGTCAGGTCCGGACAGCAGCTCCGCGGGTAATGACGCCTGGCCGATACCCCAGTAGAACATGCTTGTTCATTTTTCGGTAGTGCCGGACTTGTCATGCGATGTACCTTGTCACGTAGGCATTGTACAGCACGTGAAAGCTCATGCAGGCAGGATCGATCATGAATACTCTGACTTTTGAAGAAATGTACGACGCCATCGGTACGCGGGACTCCATGTACGAAGGCGTGTTCATCACCGCCGTGAAGACCACCGGTATTTTTTGTCGTCCCTCTTGCCGCGCGCGCAAACCGAAACCGGAAAATGTCGAGTTCTTCCCCACAGCGCAGGAGGCCCTCCGCAGCGGCTACCGGCCCTGCATGCTGTGCAAACCCATGGAAAGGCGGGACGAAACACCGGACTTCATACGCGGTATCATAAACCTTGTGAGGAATAACCCGTTCGATAGGATTAAGGATGCCGATATCCGGGAAAGGGGACTCGAACCCAGTCAGTTGCGGCGCTGGTTCCTGAAGCATCACAATATGACCTTTCATGCCTACCAACGCATGCTGCGCATCAACACCGCCTATCAGCGCATCAGCGAGGGAGGGACGGTGACGGAGGCGGCATTCGACAGCGGGTATGATTCGCTCAGCGGGTTCGGGGAGCGCTATCGCGACATTTTCGGGGCGGCGCCAACGCGGACGAAAAACACGGCGGTCATTTCCATCGTGCGGTTGACGACGCCCATTGGTCCGATGTTCGCGGGTGCGAGCGCCGACGGACTATGCCTACTCGAATTCACGGACCGACGCATGCTCGAGAGGGAATTTCTGGATCTGCGTCGGTATAAAAACGCCGTGATTCTGCCGGGGACGAACCGGCATCTCGAACAGACGGAGAGAGAATTGCGCGAGTATTTCGCGGGCGAACGGAAGGATTTCACCGTCACCATAGACGCACCGGGGACGCCATTCCAAGAAGCGGTGTGGCGCGTTCTCACGCGCATTCCCTACGGGGAGACGCGCTCCTACGCGCAGCAGGCCGAGGCCCTCGGCAATACCAAGGCCGTGCGCGCCGTGGCCTACGCAAACGGTATGAACCGCATCAGCATCATCATACCCTGCCACCGCGTCATCGGAGCGGACGGAAGCCTCACCGGCTACGGCGGCGGCCTGCATCGGAAGCGCTGGTTGCTGGATTTCGAGAAGAAGCATAGTTGAAACTACTGCTCGCAGACGGTGAACGGATAGACTACCGGGAGGGGTACATCCATGCAAGTACAGATTCGTGATCATTTGATCTCAAGGGATTTTTTCTTCATATTCCACGCGGCGTAATCCAGCAAACAGGCGTCACAGCCAACTCCTCAAACGTGGTCGATATACCGGGCCCATTGTTTCAGGTGTGTGTTCCGCTGTTCATCGCAATGCGTTGTGATGCTATCAAAGAACAGAGCTCTGCCGCGTCCCCTATCTTACACAGGAGGTTAGTATGAAGTCACGTAGTGTATTCGATGGAATCATTTTCGTAGCGCTGTGCGCAGCATTGCTGTACACGGTAAGTCCCGACGCTACCGCCCAAACGGAGAAACGCTTCACCATGCGGGGTACGACGGAATTGGGCGGGAGCATCTCCTTTCAGAGTATCTCCACTGTCACCAACGGCAACACGGGCGACGCGGTGAATTATCTCACCGTCGCACCCTTTGTCGGTTTCTTCCTTGCCGACGGCTTCGAGCTGGGATTCAATCCCTTCGGTATATCGTACGCAAGCAGCGGCGGAAGCTCGGCAATGCAGCTGTCCATTTTTATTGCCCCCGCGTACAATTTCACCACGCAGGGTTCCACGTATCCTTTTATCGAGGGACTGATCGGGTATACCTCCACCGCAAACGGCAGCACACGCAGCGGTCTCAGCTTCGGCGGAAGAGCGGGTATGAAGCAGGAGGTGGCGGAACATGCGCTGCTGAATATCGCAATTCAGTATCTGCAGATTACAACGAATCCGGCAGGGGCGAGCAATCGCTACGGATCCAATCAACTGGCGCTGGTGCTGGGATTCTCCATCTGGGTGTGAGGTTCTCCGTTGCGACGTAACGGTTGCGAGCGGGGGAGAATCGCACTCAGAACAGAAGAATTCCTTGTCGGACGCACACCTCCGGCGAGCATGCTCTCTGGAGGCATGGTGTACGACCGATGGAGAAATTACCGGTCCCAAATCCGCTGCAATGTGGCATGGATTCCATGTGAATAAACGTGCTGATTTGCGAAGCGCTGGTGCCTTTCGAATATAGTCCAGCCTGGGACGGGAGACGTAGGTACCATCGAATCGTCTGCCGCACACCCGGAGGCGAGGAGAGCGTGCGCCACGACGTTCCGTAACCGGGTCAGCCATTTCTCTCTGAGGCGGTGTGTAACAATCAGGTCCGATCCGGGAGCCGCGCCACCGTCCGTGGTTCGGACCACGCAATGTTTCAGGAAATGCCCGGAGTGATGCAGATACACGCAAACTGCTCTGCAAGTGTGTGCTTTCAGAGGGATGTTGCTCTACTCTACCACAACATCCGGGTATGAGAAGAAAACATCATGCAGCAATCGGATAATGAAAGTCAGCTACCGTACCGCCGGGATGCATTGATGAACAAGTAGATCGGGAGTCATCGGAGCAACGTGTGCCGCTTCTCATTACGCATCACTGAGCGGAAGGGAATAGTCATCAGACGCCATTTAACCGATTCGTGACATTTGCATGACAGAAAGACATGCCCGCTCCGCGTTCTTTGTAGTGAACAGTTTCACAACAGAAAAGCGCGGTGCGGTATGGCGACAACAGCAGCAGCAGCAAGGAGAAGGGATCCACGATTTTCACGACAGGAAGGATTGGTCCCGGATGCCCTGTTGGACGTCCTGCCCAGTGTGTCCGTCTTCATTCCTGGAATGGGGGCGATAGGAAGCGCAACATTGCTGGCCCTGGCACGCACGGGTATCGGACGCTTCGTGATCGTCGATCCCGATACCATCAGTATTGAAAATGTCGCGGGGCAGGTCTTCGCAACGACAGACACCGTGGGCCGTCACAAAACGGAAGTCGCCGCCGAAATCATACACGCGATCAATCCCGGAGCTATCGTCGAAGTCCAGAATATGACCAACAGTATCCATACACTCAAGGACATTATGGATACGGTTGACGTCGTCGTTCTCGGTATGGATTCGCTCGTCGGCGGCATCGCGTGCTATCGTGCAGCGCGACTGGCCCGAAAGCCCGTTGTGGACTTTCTCTATTTTCCCACTCCGAATGTCATTTCGACGCTGCCGACGGAGGAGACTCCCGAAGAGCGTTTCGAGTATCCCACTCGCGACTGCTCGATTGAGCAATGTGTGGATTATCATCTGGCCGTCGAATCACTGCTGCGTGTGCTTGCGTACGGATTCGCGGTGAATCCCGGGATTCTAGAAAACACTTCCCTGGTGGATAATCCGATGCTGGGCCGCTTTTTACGACTGGAAGGACCCATCCCCAGCTTTGCGCCGCTGACCATGGAAGTAGGGGCTCTTATGGCGCGGGAGACTCTTGCAATGATCGCCCTGGAGCATGGATTGGAATGGCCACGTCTCGGAAGACCGGGATTCTACGTCGATACATATAGTGGATGTTGCAAACGCGCATCAACTGCGAGACTGAATGAGTTACCGGGCGCAACGATGATAATGGACCGGTTGAGGGAGGTGCGTGATGTCGCGTAGTTCTTGCCCGAACACCCAGCAGGAAGTACAGGTCAGGATCGCGGCCGATGCCGAGTCACGTGCCTGCGTACATCGCCTGCGTGAGGAGGTATTTATCAACGAGTTGGGATATGAAATCGTCGGATCATTTCATGAAGCAGGAGTGACCGCCCAGGCACATTCGAGGGGCGCCTTACTTCTTGCCGAGGTAGAAAACGTGCCGGTGGGGAGCATGGCAATTGATTGGTGGATCGGTTGCGATTCAACTTCTGATGAAATCAAACAGTATGGGTTAGGGAGATTTCTCGGAGTTTTCACTGAAGAGGCGATCGTGACCGTACGGAAATGGCTTGTCCGCGACGCATTTCGATCCCTGAAGGTATGCAAAGCACTGCTTCGTGCGGCGGTGCAGTTTGTGGAGGACAAACCATCCGTCCAGTTTGTTTGCATTGATTGCGTTGGAGAACTAGTGGATCATTACCGCACGCTTGGATTCCGTCAATACGCCGCAGCGTTCCGTTATGGTGCCGGTGGCGCTCTCTGCGTTCCGATGTGTCTCGTGTTGGATGATCATCATTGGCTCAACGCAATCAGATCACCGTTGTTACCGCTGTTGAAAGCGATCGGTCGCTTTGACAATCCCGTGGCCCGGGCATGCTTCGATCAAATCGTCCATGAGTGGCAGCACGAGGAAGCCACCGGGAAATGCAATACCGTCGGAGTGGCGTGCGCGAAAAGCTCGCGTGCTGCCTGATACACACGTGAGGTTTTCAAATGGCGAAGCTGGTATACCCCCACGTCCGGGTGCGCTCCGAAGGCGCGTTGCTGCGTTTCACCCATAAAAAAATCGAGCTTGGATATTCGCGCACACAGCGTCGCACCTGCCATAGAATTTCACACAGGATTTTTCAGGGAATTCTCTCAGCCCTGTCGACCACAGAGAACGGAGAGGACCATTCGCACCGGAGAATGCACCCACGGAAATTGGTATTGTCTCTCTCTGTCCATACTACTACCTTTGATTTCGGGATATTGCTGTCCCCATCCCGAGTGCCTGAATTTCCACATACGACGATACACACAGGGCCGATGCTCCGGATCTTTGCTCATTTATACGATATTCTCATGTTATAATCTCCTGTACGAAAAGGCGGCAGTCACATCAGAGGAGTCTGTCATGAAGCGACGACATTGGATTTTGCCGATACTGGTTTTCCTGCTTCACAGCGGAGTCACGCTGGAAGCGCAGCAGGAAAAGGTCGTGGTGCTCAGTCCGCGGGTGGGTATGGAAATAGACCGCGATGAACGTGATCGCTTCGCGGTGTTCCAAACGGTCCGGGATTTTTACCATGTCGAGGTCCGTCACCAGGGCGACAGCAGCTTCATACTGCTGTTCCGGCTCGGAGACGACGTCCGCGGTTATCGCGACTCCTCACGGCTGATCTCGTATCGCGCCGTCGTCAATCTCGCCGAAAAAATTCAGTACTACGATGAAATCATCGCCGGCTGGTATCGCATGGGGAGCGGCGACGTTACGCTCTCGTATGCGGACGGAAGCCCCGTTATAATGGAAGATCAGGGTGTTATCGAGGACTTGCCCCCTGTGCATGTGGATGTTCAAATGAGTAAGAAGGAAACCGCGGCACCGCAACCGTCGTCCGCCGGTATCCGAAGCGACCGGCTTCCCCTCGCGAAGGACAAACGTGATTTGCGCAGACCGATGTTCGGGACGTATACATTCTGCCTTTCGGCGGATTTCATGGGCATGAATATTGACGAGTTGAAAAATCTGCCGGGCGATAAAGGCGGCTCGGCATTCGGACTGTCACTGAAACTCGGAATCGCACTGCAGGATGATCCCTCGCTGCGCCTGTTGGGAGGGTGGACCTTTTTCCTTGATCATGAAATTACCAACTACTCCCTCGCTGCCCTGTGGCAGCCAGTGAGCTTCGGTGATCAGGGTCCGCTCGTGGGCGTGGGCGCGGGAAGGATTAATTTCGATTTCAGCGGCAACGGACTGCATATCATTGGTGATTACACCTATCCCTTGCTCATGCTCGGGTGGAGCATCTACCGACAGCATCTTGAAGTGCTTATGACACTTCCGTTTGGAGAGGTGAGCACGACATTCGAAAATAAGCGGTACGCCATCGCACCGGCCGGCCCCTCGGTAAGTATTATGTTTTCATTGTAAACGGGAGGATGCCATGCACACAACGACGCACGTTACAACGAATCGCGTAGCCGGAGTCGCGATTATTGCCGGAAGATGCTTACTGCTCGCCTGCCTGCTGTTCCTTATGGGGTGCGCGGTGTCACACGACACGACCAAACGAAGTGAACTTTATGAGATGCGGGGCGTGGGGCCCCTGCGGGCGCTGACCATAGATTCCCGCTTGTACACCTTCGAGAAATTTTCCTTCGACGATTCCACTCTTCACGGGAGCGGGACGTTGCGACGCGACGGAGTCACCCGTCCGTTCGATGGAAGTGTCCGTTTTGACAGTATCGCATTTCTCGAACGTGAGGAGAGCAGTTTTCTTCAGGGTGCCTGGGTGGTGCCGATGGCTGTGTTCGTAGCAGGGGGCTTGCTCACGCTCTCGAGTCCCCCCATTTTCTCGATTCATTACGCGAAGAGCAGTTCCTGCCCCTTTGTGTACTCCTGGGATGGCGTGGACTATACTCTCGATACCGAGGTCTTCGGCACCTCGGTCTCGAAAGCTATGGAGGCGCGAACGTACAGCATACTGCCTTCATTGGTGACGGATGGAGGCGTCGCCCGCATACGGGTGAGCAACGAGCGTCCGGAGACCCACATGATAAACGACGTCAAACTCTACGCCGCCGATATGGAGCGGTATCACGGTTGCGCTTTGGACACGGAAAACCGTCTGTGGCCGCTGCCCGCCGCCTTGGCGCCTGTCGCCGCGCGGGATCACTCCGGGAGAGATGTTCTCGCGGATGTGGCCCGGCCGGACAAGCACTACTGGGTGTCCGATCTTGCCGGGGGTACCGTGGACAAGGGATTTAGGGATATGCTGGAGATGGAGTTCGCCATCGCTCCGGAAGCGCGGGAGGCCACGTTGGTTGTTGATGCGATAAACACCGAGCTGATATTCCAGGTGTATCGCTCGATAGGCGGCATACTCGGCGACGCCACGCTGGATTTTTATCAGGCGCTGGAGACGGACGAGGACTTGCAGCGCTGCGTAAACGACTGGCTCACCGATTGCGGCCTGGCGGTTGAAGTGTTTGACGGAAGCTCGTGGACACACATCGACCGCATTCTGCCCGAAGCGAACGTTGCTCCCTTCCGACGGGCGTTACGCGTGGCGCTGCCCGAAGGCACCGATGGCATGCTGCGTGTACGGCTTTCCACGCTCACCGACGTGTGGCGCATCGACGCAGTGACGCTCGATGCATCGCCCGTGGAGACGCTGCAGATGCATGAGTTGCCCATGACAGCGGCAGACGGCTCCCGGGGCAATGACATGCGGCAGCTCCTGGCCGATGCCGACTCGCGCTACGCGGTGCTGCTCCCGCCGGAACATGTGGATATTGCGTTTGACGCCTCGCAGACAGCAAGCATGCGTGCGCCGGTGTACATTGTTTCCGCGCAGGGCTATCTGTACGAGTGGTTTCCGACACAGGAAGACGGACGCGCGGATGGTCTGACCGCTTCGCTGCACGGGAGGGAACGCATTGCGCTGCTGAAGTCGGTACTCGAGCACAAAGAGGCTTTTCTTCCGCCGATATATCGGGAGTTGACGAAAACAAGAAATAGAGAATGAATGCGGATGCATGGAGCGGACGTCGCGATTCCCGACACGTGAGAGAACTGATGCACGAGCCTGTGCCGCTTGCTTCCTGCCTTCCATCGGGCCAATTAGCACGTTAGCTTCCCGGATCTCGCGATACAACCACAGCGGGCAACGTCGCCGGTACAACAGAGGAGATCACGTATGAAAAAGTCAGCGCTTTTATTCTTTTCCCTGATCTTGGCATTCGCCATAGCCGGATGCGGAGAGACGGACGGCTCATTGTATCCGACGCAACAGGTGCTGCCTCAAGACGGCAGCGGGAATTTCGTTCTGTATGTCAGCAATCAGAGTTTCGATATCCCCACCGTTGATATCCAGGTTACCATCGATGGCAAGACGGCGGTTTCGGCGACCTTTGAGGTAAAGAACCAGCACAACTGGATCAAACATACTTTTCTGCTCGCGCCCGGGAAGCATGTCCTGAAGGCCTCCTCCGTGACAGGCGAGGCTACGGTTGAGAGTGAATTCGAAGTGAACGAGCGGTTATGGGGGGTATTGAACTACTGGTACTACGCGAGGCTTGGCGGAAACAAGTTCCTCGAGTTCCGCACGCAGGACACGCCTATGCTGTTTATATAGGATTCGTGGGAAACCGAATATAATCGCACAGCACAGCTTCCTGCTCTTCGTGACCAGTTTGTCGGCCATATCGTTTTCTCAATGAGCCCAGACCGGTATGCAGGAAGAGCATCATCGAAAAGACCCCGAAGCTCATGAGCAGGAGTCCCGGCGTATGCGTGACCAGTGCTGAACGCCTGGCTGAATGGGGTGCGATAGGAGGATTCCGAGCTTATGGACCTTGCGGACTTGAAACGAGGATTCCCGTATCCCATGGAATCTTCAGACAAACCCTCGGGAGTGATTCCTGCCTGTATTTCCGTCAAATTTTTTCGTACTTTTTTATGATTTGGAGTATCCGAATTAAAAAAATCTATGCTTCATGTAGCCAACAGCATCGCCGAGGTCATACTTCCCATACTGTATGTGGTCACCACGTACATGTATGCGGTCACGTTTTTCGGGAATGAGCCAATATCCGAGCGCTGGAAATCGCGCGCGCTGTTTCTGACGACTTTCGTGCATTTCATGTATGTGGGTCTTCATACAGCCGAGTACAGCCGCTGCATGGTGACCACGCCGTTCGAAATTATGTCGCTGATCGCTTTCACGCTCACGCTCACCTACACCATTATCGAACTGCGCACGGGGGAGAAAGGGACGGGCCTGTTCATCCTTTCGCTGGCCACGCTGTTTGAACTGACGTCCACCGTGGTGATGAAGCTGACGGAGGCGGGCGTCGCCAATCCCGTGCTGTCCAATATGGCCATCGGTTTGCATGTGACGCTGGCGATATTCGGTTATGCGGGCTTTGCGCTTAGCGCCATGCACAGCGTGATGTATCTGCTGATGTACCGCGAGCTCAAACGCGGAAACTTCGGCGCGGCCTACCGCAACCTGCCGAGTCTGGAGGGCCTGGAGCAGATGACGATTGTGCCGGCCGTGGCGGGCTTCGTCTTTCTCACGGCATCCATAGTGATTGGCGGCGTGTGGTTGCCGAAGCTGTTCGAAGATTTCTCCTGGTTCGATCCCAAACTGCTATCAACGGCTGTGGTGTGGCTGCTGTACCTTGCGCTGCTTTTCGCGCGGTATGTATTGCGAGTGGACGGAAAGCGCATCGTCATGCTGTCTCTGTACGGCTTTGCCGGTATTGTGCTCTCACTGACGATTGTAAACGTGTTTTTGAGCGATTTCCACAGGTTTTTGTAAGTCATGGCACCGACACAGGCAATGTTGCGCATATTAGGATTGAAGAAAGGGCGACAGGCATGATTTTCGCGGTCGGGGTCAATCATCACACCGCGTCGGTGCAGGTGCGGGAATGCCTGCATTTGTCGGATGAGGAAATCGTGCACTTCCTTGAACGCCATCACGGGACGCTGTTTCGTGAAGCGGCCATCGTCTCCACCTGCAACCGGACCGAACTGTATGCCGTCCCCGCCGAGGATCACATCGATGGCGATGCGCTCATTCACGCGTTGCGCGAGACACGTCCCGCAGAGCAACTGCACGATTCGAAATTTTTCCGCCTGTTCAGCTGCGGGGCGGTGACGCATCTGTTCAAAGTCGCCTCGGCCACGGATTCGCAAATCCTGGGCGACATGCAGATTCTGAATCAGGTGAAAACCTCCTACGAGCTGGCGATGAAAGCCGGTACCGTGGGCAATGTGCTGAGCCACATGTACATGGGCGCGCTGCATGCCGGCAAGCGCGTTCGCAGCGAAACGGCTATCGGTATCGGCGCAGTGTCAGTGAGCTTTGCGGCCGTGGATCTGGCGCGAAAGATTTTCTCCGATCTGCATCGCAAACAGGTACTTATCATCGGCAGCGGCGAAACCAGCGTCCTGGCCGCACGCCATTTGCTGAGCAAGGGTGTGGAGCAGCTGAGCATCACCAACCGCACCTATGAAAACGCCCGACCCTTCGCCGATGAGATCGGTGCGCGAATGATACGCTTCGAGAGCTTTCCGGACATGCTGCATGAATTCGACATGATCGTCAGCGCCACCGCGTCACCTGTGCCTGTCGTGACCTACGACTCCGTAAAGGCGGCGATGCGCAAGCGGCAGAATCGACCGCTGCTGATTCTCGATCTCGCCGTGCCGCGTGATGTGGATCCGCGCATCAACGAATTGCCCAGTGTATTTCTGCGAGATCTCGATTCCATCCAAAGTATCATCGATCAGAATCTCGAACAGCGGCGGCAGCAGATACCGAAAGCTGACGCCATCGTGACCGAGGAAGTGGTCAACTTCTTTCTCTGGTACAACACGCTGGACGCCGCGCCCACTATACAGCAGTTGCGCGAGAAATTCGAGCAGGTACGCGCCATGGAAGTAGATCGCTACCGAAACAAGATCGACGATACCTCTCTGGAGCTAGTAGAGACGCTGACGAGGCGCATCATCAACAAACTGCTGCATCCGACCATGGTGTCCATACGCAAACCCGCGTACGACAGCAATGAATTCAGTTCGCGTCTGCAACTCGTCCGCGAGCTGTTCAATCTTGAAGAACAGAACACCGATACGACACGGGAGAATATCGAACAATGAGTAAACGCATCGTCATCGGCACCCGAGGCAGCGCGCTCGCGCTGTGGCAGGCGGAATATGTGCAGCGCGAGCTCAAGCGCCATCACAAAGGTTTACGTGTCGAACTGAACATCATCAAGACAAAAGGCGATAAAATCCTCGATCAGTCGCTATCCAAAATCGGCGACAAGGGATTGTTCACCCGCGAAATCGAGAATGCCTTGCTGGACGGCAGCGCTGATATCGCCGTGCACAGTCTGAAGGATTTACCCACGGAAACACCCTCCGGTTTACGCATTGCCGCTATTACCGAGCGTGAGACGGTGAACGACGCTCTGATCTCCACGAAGTGGAATTCCATCGCCGGGCTTCCTGAAGGAGCGGTGATAGCCACGGGCAGTCTGCGTCGCACCGCGCAGCTTTTGCATCTGCGGCCGGATCTGCGCATCATCGATATTCGCGGCAATCTGAACACACGCATGCAGAAATTCGATGCCTCGGACTGGGACGGTATGCTTCTTGCCTATGCGGGCGTCAAACGTCTCGGTTGGGAGCATCGCATCGCCCAGATCATACCCACCACGCTGTTGCTGCCCGCTGTGGGGCAGGGCGCCCTGGGCCTGGAAATTCGAGAAGACGACGACAAGACCGCCAGGCTGATCTCCTGCCTCCATCACGCTGAAACCGCCGCAGCAACCACCGCCGAACGCAGTCTGCTGCGCGCACTCGAAGGCGGTTGCCAGATTCCCATAGGTGCCTTCGCTCGTCTTGAGCGCGGCCGCTTGCTGCTCGATGCCATGGTTGCTTCCATTGACGGCACGGTGCGTCTGGACACGCGCGGCAGCACAGGCGATCAGGCAAAAGCGCAAGCGCTGGGCACGCGCGTGGCAGACAAACTGCTCGCCAACGGAGCACGCGAAATACTGCATGCCATCCGGGGAGGGCAATCCTGAACCATGGGTGAGCGGATCGTCACAGTGCTCAACACGCGCCCCGAGCCGGGCGATTTTGACGATGCGCTTCAGGCGCGCGGTTTGGGCTGCATTCATCTGCCGATGATACGGATCGCCGATCCGGAATCCTGGGATGCGCTTGACGCGGCGGTTGATCGCATGGGACAGTGGGATGGTGTGCTTCTGACCAGTGCAAACGCAGTGCGGTACTTCCTGCGACGCTTGGAAGAGCGCATGTTGGACGTTACGGACCTTCCTCCGGTGCACCTGATCGGCTTGAAAACGGCAGCGGTGGCCAGGCGGGGAGGACTGCTAACCGCGTCGATTTCGGAAGCGGCATATGGCAGTGCAATGGCGGCGGATTTGCCGGATGTGGCCGGAAGACATTTTCTTCAGCCCTGCTCGGATATTGCGCGCGACGAAGTTCTCACCGGTGTGCTGGACCGCGGTGGCCAGGTGCAGCAAGTGCCCGTGTACCGGATACTGGGACCCGAAGCTGAGATCGTCAACCGTCTCCGCGCTCTCCACGCAGAAAACGGTTACGACTGGGCGGCGTTTTTTTCACCTTCGGCCGTGCGGTATTTCATCGCGGCGCTGCCGGAGTTCCTGAGCGATCCCCGGCCCGTTGCCGTCATTGGCGAAACCACCGCCGTCGCCGCGAGCGCGCTCGGTGTACATGTGGATCTCGTTGCGCATGCGCAGAGTGCGGAAGCGTTGGCGGATGCGCTGGCAGAGCGCGCAGCTCGCAGCGCAGAGCGGAGAGCATAGAGCACGAACGTGCAAGTCGAGCATGTGTGCAACAAATTGGAGTGTGTACCGGTACGCAGAAACCCGGAACAGGAGTTGTGTTTTTTTCGAGAGAAGGGCTCTCCGCTCTTCGCACTCCGCTTCCCAATCACAGAACCGATAACCACCATAACGACAGACTATGTCCCAAATCACGAACGATCTTCTTCTCCGCGCCGCGAGGCGTGAATACACGGAGCGCACTCCTGTCTGGATGATGCGGCAGGCAGGGCGTTATCTCCCGGAATACCGGGCTGTGCGCGCGAAGGCCGATTTTCTCACCCTGTGCAAAACTCCCGAGCTGGCCGCCGAGGTCACCATTCAACCCGTTGACATCGTCGGTGTGGACGCGGCCATCATTTTCTCCGACATCCTTGTTGTGCCTGAAGCCATGGGTATGGAACTTCTCGTCGAAGAAGGCAAGGGCGGGCCGCGCTTCCCATCGCCTCTGCGGAGCATGGCCGACATCGCAGCACTCAATGTTGACGGCGCCGCGGATCGGCTCCAGTACGTGTACGACGCGCTTGCGCTGACAAAGCGGGAGCTGAACAATCGTGTGCCGCTCATCGGCTTTGCCGGGGCGCCGTGGACGCTGGCCTCGTATGCGGTGGAAGGTGGCGGGTCGAAGAATTTCGAAACGATCAAGACCTTGCTCTACAATCAGCCGGATGTGATGCACGCTCTCTTGTCAAAACTCGCCGATGTCGTGTCGGAATATCTTGTGCGACAGACGCAGAACGGTGCCGACATCGTGCAGATTTTCGATACCTGGGCGGGTGCGATGAGCAAGGACGCATTCCTGGAATTTTCCCTTCCCTACATCATGCAGATTGTCGAGCATGTGAAAGCGCACAGCGACGTTCCGGTGACGGTATTCGCGAAGGGCGCGAATTCGTCACTGCCCGAACTCGCCACCTGTGGCTGCGACGTTGTCGGACTGGACTGGACGGTGGACATCGGCGAAGTACGTTCGAGCATCGGTCAGTATGCCGCGCTGCAGGGTAATCTCGATCCCGTGGCGCTCTATTCCTCGCCCGAAAGCATACGAGCGGAAGTACGACGGATTCTCGAGTGGTATGGCAACAATCCGGGCCACATTTTCAATCTCGGTCACGGCATTCTCCCGACGGTGCCGGTGGAACATGCGAAAGCGATGATAGACGCGGTAAAAGAAATTTCCGTGGAAATCCGGGACGAAGAAAACGCATAATCAGAATTCGACACGAAAGGACAGGCATGAGTACGGCAATACATCAGTTTGACGGCATCGACACCGCGTTGCTGCAAAAATACTCGCGGCCGGGTCCGCGCTACACCAGCTATCCCACGGCGCCGGTGTTCTCCGCCGAATTCACTTCGGACGATTACCTCGCCGAAATACGCCGTACCAACAGCGGAGCTACGCTCCCGCCGCTGTCGCTGTACTTCCATATCCCCTTTTGCGACACGCTGTGTTATTTCTGCGGCTGCAACATGATGATTACCCGCGACCGCGAGAAAATCAACAACTATGTGCAGTATGTGAAAAAGGAGCTGGACCTCCTGCGTCCGCTGATACGTGAAGACCGTCCCGTTTCGCAGATCGCCTGGGGGGGCGGTACGCCCACCTATCTGCATCCCGATGAAATCCATGATCTCGCACAGCACACAAGGCGCCTCTTCCCTCTGGCGGAAGATGTGGAAGCGGGGGTGGAAATCGATCCGCGGGAAATGACGCGCGATCATCTCATCGCCCTGAAAGAAGGCGGCTTCAATCGGATTTCCATGGGCGTGCAGGACTTCAATCCCGCCGTACAGAAAGCGGTGAACCGTATTCAGCCCGAGGACATGACACGCGAGGTGCTGGACTGGGCGCGTGACCTCGGCTTCGGGAGCATCAACCTCGATTTGATTTATGGGCTTCCGCATCAAACGGTGCAGACCTTCGAGGAAACCCTGGAGCGCATTATCGACATCGATCCCGATCGTATCGCCGTGTTCAACTACGCTCATGTCCCCTGGCTCAAAAAACACATGGGCCTCATCCGTCCGGAGGACCTCCCGACACCGGAGGAAAAACTCCGTATTACTGTACGCACCATCGAAATGCTGAACGCGGCGGGGTATGTGTACGTCGGCATGGATCATTTCGCGAAACCCGACAATGAGCTGGCGGTGGCGCAGCGCAACAAATCGCTGTACAGGAATTTCCAGGGGTACACCACGCATGCCGGTGCGGATCTCTACGGCTTCGGCATCACCAGCATCGGTCAGTTCGACCGCATGTACGCGCAAAACGTCAAGACGCTGCCGGAGTACTACGCGGCCATAGACGCCGGGAAACCCGCCACGCATGTGGGATATCGTCTGTCCGACGATGATCTGTTGCGCCGCGATGTGATCATGACGTTGATGTGCGACTTTGCGCTCGACAAACGCGCGGTGGAACGGCGCTACGGTATTCTGTTCGACGAGTATTTCGCGGACGTTCCCGAACGCCTGCGGGAACTGGTTGACGACGGCCTGGTGACCATCACGTCGGATGCAATCACCGTCAACGGCATGGGTATATTGGTCATTCGCAATGTGGCCATGGCTTTCGATGCATATCTCGCAGCGCAGATGGAGAAACCCATATTTTCCAAAACCGTATAGCGCCTGCGAAATACGCGCGGTCGATGGATGTTCACGCGCAGAGGCCTTTGAGCATGGTTCTGCGAGGTCTGTCGTTCCGTCTGTGCGGCGACAGAGCGCAACGAATGCAGCGGGGCGGTGGAGTTTCGCAGGGCGTCGCGTTGCTCCGGGACTGGCGCGGGGTGTATATTCAAAGCATGGAAACGAAGTGGACATACAGCGTATGAGCGACCTCTACGAAAGCGTCATGCGCGCATACGAAGAGAAGAAGTACGAAGAAACGGCCTCCCGCTACGTCGAGGCACTGGAAATGATCACCGATACCGGACGCCGGGAAGAACTGCTTTTTCGTGCTGCGGCGGCTCTCGATGCACTCGGAAGGTATGCCGAAGCCCTGGCTGCGTTGAAAGAGGTTCTGGAGAGCAATCCGGAATCCGCCCGCACCTGGAACAACGTCGGCATCATCTGTATGAAGCTGGACCGGCAAGATGACGCGCGGGAGGCGTTCGAAACCGCGTATCGTCTCGACAACGCCAAGGCGGCGCCGCTGATCTCCCTCGGTTCGCTGGCGCTCAAGCGCAGCGATCCCGGTAATGCGCTCGAGTATCTTCAGGCGGCGGTTGACATTGAACCCGGCAATCCACTCGTACACGCCAATCTTGCACTCACACTTGCGGTATTCGGCAGATTGGAAGAAGCCGAGGACGCCCTGCGGCTCGCCGTTCTGTACGGTTTCGAACAAGCCGAACCCATCACCGAACGGATAGACGCTCTGAAGCTCATTCGTGACGCCATGCGTTCACATGATGCCGCTGCAGAGGCGACGCCGGGCACGGAAGACCAAATATCGGCCTCATCGCCCCGAAACGATCCGGATACGCTCGCACGGCTCGAGCGCGATATGTACGCCTTGGCCGAACGTCGCTTCGTCCGCCGGGAAAACGATGCCGGCATCATGGCATCAATGAGCAGTCTGCGTTCCGTCATACGCAGCGTCCGGCGCGAGCTTGGCATGCCCGAAGTGCTGGAAAGCGACACCTGCGCGGGTGTCAATTATATGGAAGAAGATGCACCTGCGGGTTCTGGAGAGTAAGCTCCCATTTCCTTGCCTTTTCGCTCCGGGCGATGTACTTTGCACATTACCCTGAGTCTCAATCAATAACTAACGAATTCACGCGGTGAATAAAGCGAGTATCGGCATCGGAGCGGTCATGCTGGCAGCAGCAGCCGTATTCATTTATTTCGACGATCCCCTCTACATACGAATTATCGCCGGCGTCATCTTTGTCGCAGGGGCGTTCCTGCTCTACCAAACATTATCCGGTACGGTGGGAGCCACCGAAATTGAAGCCGATGCCGCTGATGATCCGCAGGCGGAAGCACCGCGGAGTGCCGAGGCGAGCACCGAAACTTCCGCACAGTATGCGGAAGTCCCTCCCTTGTCCGGCGTGGATTCTCCCCCTGCGATCCCGCAGGAATTGTACCGTTTCGATCTTGAGGCGCTTCCGCAGGATGATCCGCGGGCGGAATTCGATTACCTGACGAATCGTCTGCTGCGGGTTCTGAAAGAGCATATTCTCGCGCACACTGTGGGACTCTACTGGATCAACATGGACAGGGAGCAGATCATCATTGGCGAGTTCGTGACGGATAGCCGGAATTTCACCACCGCACGCCGACTTGGACTCGGAGCCGATTTGCTCAGCCGCATCGCGCGCGTGGAAAAGCCCGAAATCGTGTCCGAAGTGAGCCACAGTTCCGAATCCGACGTGGCCATCTATTATGATTCACCGGAAGGAATACGGTCCATCGTGGGCGTGCCGCTGTTTTTCAACGGCGAAATCGTGGCCGTCATTGCCGCCGACAGTCGTGCGGAAGATGCTTTCGGACTGGAGACTGTCGCAAGCATCGGAAGGGTAGGGGCATTGATCACGTTGTTGCTGGGCAGCTATACGCAGAAGCATGATCTCGCGGCCGACTCGCGCATGCTCGGCGTGCTCGACCGTATGCGCAAAGGATTCGAGGAAATTGAGGATTCGTACGGCATAGCGAATGTGGCCGCGAAAGCACTTACGGAAATCATGGACTGGGATTACGTTGCGGTGATTCTTCAGAATCCCGAGACGCAACAATGGGCTGTGGTGCGCAGTCTGTCGCGGGCGGCAAACCTTCCCTACGTCGCAGAAGGTGTCAAGGTGCAACTGGAACATTCCGTCCTCCGACCCGCACTCGACAGTCCTGAAGGAATTATCATAGATGCGCCCGCCCCACCCGTGTATCGTTTTCATGAAAAGGAAGTGATCAATTCATTCGGACAGATCTGCGCGGTTCCGCTTGTGAGCAAGCACTCCTGGTACGGATTGCTGGTCGTGGAGTATCGCGAAACGCATCAGTATGCGAAGCAGGATCTGAACATCATGCGGCGTATCGCTCTGCAGGCCACCATGGCGTTGGAAGTCGCCCGTTTACACGAACTGACACGAAAAAATTTGCTTATTGACGAGGTGACGCACACGTCCAGCCGTACATTGCTGCTGAGGCGGCTCGCCGAGGAACAGGAACGCATCAAGGCCTACGGCGGTACAGCAGTGTTTTTTCTCGTTGCGCTCGATCAACCGGACGAGCTGTTGCAGCGTCACGGCAGGCACGAAATAGACGCCATGCTCAAGCGCATCGCTGAAGGCCTGCGCGAACATCTGCGCGGCTTCGACGTCTTCGGCCGTTTCAATGGCACCTCGTTCGGGTTGTTGCTGCTGCATTCTTCACCGGAGGACGCATATCTTCGCGGTGAAAAAATACGCAAACATATTGCCGGCAGTGTGCAATCGCACGCCGGTGTCACCTATTCGGCTTCCGTGAGCATCGCCGGCTGTACCATGAGCCAGAGCACGGACATAGACAGCATGCTGCGCCTTGCCCGACAGGCGATGGACAGAGCGGTATCGGATGGCGGAAATTGTGTGAAAGTCGTGTAACGACGCGCATAGCCGCTACACGCACACCAGTCCGCGACCTTCGCTATTGCTTTGAGACTTGATTGAAATTGTCAGAGAGACGGTGCATATTACAGCTTGGTCTTTCCGGCCTGTTTCATTTCAGGCATCAGGAAGGTCCGCTCCGGATGAGGATGAGCATACCCGAGCAGACTCCCGGGAAAACAGGCTCTCCTTCGTAACCCTGCTCCGGAGGACGAAGAGAGTACAGCGTAGTGGAATTTCTTTGCACGTGCAAATGTTGCCTCCTTTGCGGGCAACTGCTGCATGTGTCCGCATTGTGCGCTCTGCAGTCACGCAATTCAGTACACTTCATATTCAGGTGACAGATTGAGGATCTCGAAACAGTACACCAACCGCGAAAGCCAATCGCTGGACAAATATCTCCAGGAAATCGGCAAGGTTGATCTGTTGACGCCGGACGAGGAGATCGAGCTGGCCAAAAAGATCAAAGCCACCGGTCCCGGCTCACAACTTGCTCTCGAAAAGTTGACGAAAGCAAACCTTCGTTTTGTGGTTTCCGTGGCGAAACAGTATCAGAATCAGGGGCTTTCGCTGGGGGATCTCATCAACGAAGGCAACCTCGGTTTGATCAAGGCGGCGAAACGCTTTGACGAAACCCGCGGTTTCAAGTTCATTTCCTATGCCGTGTGGTGGATTCGCCAGAGCATTCTCCAGGCATTGGCCGAACAGTCCCGCATCGTGCGACTGCCGCTCAACCGCGTGGGTGCGCTCAACAAAATCGGCAAGAAATTCAGCGAACTCGAACAGAGCTACGAGCGCGAACCAAGCGCGAGCGAGCTCGCCGAGGAACTGGATATGACGCTGTTCGAGGTTGCCGATACGCTGAAAATCAGCGGAAGGCACATTTCCGTGGATGCACCGTTCGCGCAGGGTGAGGATAACCGCCTCCTGGACGTGATTCAGGACGACCGCCAACCGCATCCGGACAACACGCTCATGACCGAATCGTTGCGCGTGGAAGTTCGTCGCGCCCTCGCCACACTCAGTGAACGCGAGGCCGAGGTCATCCGTCTGTACTTCGGTCTGGACCGCGACCACTCACTCACGCTCGAAGAAATCGGTGAGAAATTCAATCTCACGCGTGAACGTGTTCGTCAGATCAAGGAAAAGGCCATCAGGCGGCTGCGCCACGCCTCCAGAAGCAAACAGCTTCGCTCCTATCTCGGATAGCACGCAAGACGCAGAATTCGCAGAAAAGACAGAGCACGCAGAATTTGGAGCGCAGAATTCGTGAATTGAGCAATTACCGACTCGGTTGGCAGCTCCTCCTTCTGGTGGTTCATTGAATGCTCAGAAATAGGGCGTTAGGACGAGCCCAGGGCCTCGCAGGCTACGAGACGGAGAGTAGGGCAAAAATCCGTCCATGCACAGATGCGTGTATTGAGATTGGCGCCGGCAAAGCATATTATTGAATCCTGTGTTTGCCGTTGTTCCACCTTGGAGATCCGCATGAAGAGAGTACCGCTACCGTTATCCGAGAAATTCACTATTCACGCCGTCGCACTGCTGAACAAAGTACATCAAGAGAAGCAGCGCAGTATCAGGGACGTTCAGCTTGACACAATATTGCTGGCACGGTCCAGAAATTTCTCGGTGAAACATGCCGATGAACAATCGCTCTTGCGACGCATCGGTTTCTGACGGCTTACTCATCATCATTTTATGGCCGGTGCTCGCACCGGCTTTTTTATGCACTGCCTCCGTTGCGCAGGCAGCATCTTTGTCGCGCTGTCGCGTAATCCGTACCTTGAAGAGTAGTTTTATGAGAAAAGGAGATACCTCGTGTCTGTCGTAACATGTTCCCGCTGTGGCCAGGAAAAAGAAGCCGTGGTCAAAACAGCATTCTTTCGGGGAAGCGTACGCGATTCCCTGCGCGCCCATGCCTGTCAGGATTGCTGGAACGAGTGGATCAAGATGCAGATTATGTTGATCAACGAATATCGGCTCAATCTCATGGATCCGAAATCCGATGACTTTCTTAACAAGCAAGTCCTCGCTTTTTTCAACATAGAGGGTGGTGGCGATGTGGCGAAAGTGGAGTACGTGCCACCCTCGCAGTAGACCGAGCGGGCACGCACCCGGGTGGGTGCAAAAGGAAAGCGAGCCGGTCACGCGAAAGCGGGATCGGCTCGCTGTACAAGATTACTTGCCTTGCTTCTGTGGGCCCTGCCGGACTTGAACCAGCGACCAACGGATTATGAGTCCGCCGCTCTAACCAACTGAGCTAAGGGCCCGTGGGAACATCTAATGTAGCATGAATGCGGTGTAAATGCAATCTCGACAAAGCATCGCTGTTTGGCACATCGCTGTTTGGACCGGTGGTCGGGTCCGCCGCGTTCAGCCATCGGTTCCGGAATGTACATTGCACTCGCTGTACGCTCGGTACGGCAACGTGGACTGTCTCCATTCAAAGCGGGACGTTAGCCCATCCCCAAACCCCCTTCCCGAAGGCAAATGTGTGACTTCACGAAGTCCACGTCCGGTTGCGGTGGCATCCGGATACCGATTCCGGCATTGCGGATTGCCGGAGGTTTGAGTACTTTTATTCTTTGGAGCACGAGAGATTTTCAGTCAAGGAGCATCAATGTCAGAGCAACCGACGCTTGAAACCCAGATCGAAGAAGTTATCAACACCTATATCCGGCCGTACATCGAGGCCGACGGCGGCAGCATCACCTTTGTCGAAATGCGGGACAATACCGTGTTCGTGGAACTCGCCGGTGCCTGCGGCACTTGTCCCTCCGCGCAGATGACGCTGAAGGGCGGCGTGGAAACCATTCTCAAACGCCGCTTCCCGGAGATTCAATCAGTGGAACTCGCCCGCTCGGCGAATCCCTATCTGGCGTAAACACACGAACGTCCTCGCGGTACGCCGCGATGGAAATCCCTTGCCATGATGCGTGATCAGATCGGCCCTTCGGCATCACGCAGGGACCGCTGCTTTCAACAAGCTTCTCCGTCGCTTCGACGATAACCGAGTGGCCCCTCGACGAAGCGCAGAGACCGAAACCACCGGGCTCGGTGTCATACCCGAATTGAGCGGGTGTCCTCTTGGGAGGAATGGTTTCCGGACGCAGAGTGACATCATCCGCTGTGCAGCTGACTGTCCCAGGAGAAAAACTATGCGTCAGATATTTTTCGTCCTCATCCTGATTTTTCTCCTCGCACCGGTGCTGCCCGCGCAACCGGCGCAATTGAAGTATGGCCATAAACCAGCGGACTTCGACGGCACGCAGCGGCCAACGGAGCAGGCGGCGGAGCTGCAGCAGCCGCTGGAACTGCGCTACCCGGAGGCAGCCGCATCCCGCAACATCGAAGGCGTGGCCATCGTCGCAGCCTGGATTGACGAGAAGGGATATGTCGCGTACGCCGAAGTCACAAAAGGCAGCGGCTATGGTATGTTGGACAGCGCCGCATTGGATGCGGTTGTTGCCGGTGATTTCAAGGCAGCGAAGAGATCCGGCTTGCCTGTCGCTTCCCGTGTAAGCATTCCGGTGGAGTTTCGCCTGCGGAGAGTGAGCGACGAATACGATGCGGCGAAATCCAGCGAGGAGCTCGAAAAGGAGCGTGAGGAATTGCGGCGGGCAAAGGAAATGCTCGAAGCCGAACAGCGGCAGCTGGAAGAGGAATTGCGGCGCCTCAAGGAACAGCAGGAACAAAAAAAGAAGTGACAGACGCCGATACTCGTTATCCCACAGGCGTCTGTCACTCCTCCCTCAACGCAGCTCAACGATACAATTTCGTTTCAACGCAGCAGCACCAAACGGCGTGTCACCCGCTGATCTCCGGCATGGACATGCAGCAGATACAATCCGGGCGTCTTCGGTACGACGCGGAAGGTCATGCTCTGCGTGCCGGCCGGAAGTACACCGAGTTCCTCCGCTTGCGCTACCTCGCGGCCGAGGAGATCTGTGACGTTGTATCGCACCGATGCTGCATGACTCATGTGGATATCCACCATGGCGACCTGTCCGGCACGCAGCGGGGAAGGATGTGGCATGCCGACGGAGAACTGCATGGCAGCTGGTGCCGCTGAAACGGTAGTGGAAAGGTGTACTCGGAAGTACTGGAACACTGCGGTGGTTGGAACACGGCTTGCCGCCATGCCATCGCCGTTTGCCGCCTGAAGTCCGACCATCGCAGGACGCGAAGGAAATGCGATGCTCTGTTGTGCGAAGTGCTTCCAGTCCTTGCCGTCGAGACTCCAGGAAGCGCGAAATGCGCCGTCTTTCAGTATGCTCAGCATCAGTTTACACATCATCGGTTGCGATGACGAGGCATACACAAACTGTGTCACTCCGGCCACCTCCCACTCCAGCCAAATGTCGTCGTGCCCGTCGTAAATCCCGCGCGAGACACGGATGTAGTTGTCGTCGTCGATGTAGTACAAAATGCCGGCATTTCTGTACTCGTAATACGGATCGAAACCAAGTTCAGTCTCGAAAGACACATCGCTCGTCCGGGTGACGGGCTGCAGCAGCATGTTCCGGACGTTGTTGAAGAGCACTCCGTTCAATGCGCCGGCCTGCGTATACATGACGAGTGCATCCTGTTGCATTTTCCATCGCGACGCGTCCTCGCGCAGCCAGGTCCACGCGGAAATCGGCCGGTCACTGTCGAATTCATCCGACGTCTGAGACAGCACGGTGAGCGGCAGGAGCAGCAGAACGAGTGCCAGCATGTGTATCCGTTTCATGATTCTCCTCCTGTGAAAAGGATTTTTGTTGATGTATTCACCCATGGCAAGGCAACCATGGCGAATCGGTACGTATGGATGACACATGAAACGAAAAAGAATTCCCTCAGAAGAGCGCTTCGGAGATTTTTTTTTCCCGAAGGGGCCTGTTTACCCTCTCACACGCGGGTGGGGGCGATCCGTTACAGAAATTTCCGTCGTCGTCCCCTCCGGAATGCATTACATCAGAAGATGAATTTCCTTATACTACCACGTTTGTGATTTTCAATGTCCACAGTGCCGCCTGATCATCCGAAAAGCAAGGACGGATCGCTTATGCCTTTTGCCACAATGTCGTTCAGAAAGATTTTTCCTCTCGTACTTCCTTTTCTGCTCATCGAGCTTGCGGCGGGGCAGCCGCTGTCCGTGGATATACACAGTGTCGATTTCAGTGGGTTGCCGCGCGTATCCTTCAAACTGTGTGTCGAGCGAGACGGGGAGATACTTCGCGGCCTGACGAGCGGAAATTTCTTTCTTACGGAAAACGGTGTTCCCCGTTCCCTGTCCGTGCGCTGCCCTGATAAAGCGGACATCAATTCCGTGGTCCTGGTGCTCGACAATAGTGGGTCCATCTTCGCCGCCATGCCGAAGCTCATCGAGGCCTCCAAGCAGCTTGTGGACAGTCTCGGTCCCAACGACGAAGCGGCGATCATCACTTTCGGTCGTGACGTGCGCATGGTGCAGAACTTCACAACCGACAAGGATCTGCTCAAGACGGTACTCAATGCCATGGTGGCCAGTGGCGGCACCGCGCTGTTCGATGCGAGCTATATGGGTGTGGAGGAACTGTCCTTTCGTGCCGGGAACCGCCATGCGGTCATCATCACTGACGGCGAGGACAATCTCTCTTCCCGAACGGACGATGAAGTGATAGCATTGGCAAATCTCACGAATTCCAAGCTGCACACCATCGCTTTTGACATAGCTCCGGAATACCGTGATCTGATGGAACGCATGGCCGTGCAAACAGGGGGAGCGCACTTTTTCGTATCGCGTCCCGGCGACTTACCGACGGTGTATGCGACCATTGCGGCGTTGATCACAGAGCCCTGCTGCATAGGTGAATACACCACGGCGGATTGTGTGGACACGTTACGGAACCTGTTCGTGCGGGTTGTCGAAGGTTCCGACACCGCGGTCGCGCAGTTGCAGGTGGTCAGTCCGTCGAGGGCCGACCGCATGGCCATCTGGGTGGATGTGCCGGACGAACTGACACCGCTGGCCACCGACTATGGCTTCGTGCACATCAGTCCGGCGCCCTCGCGGGAAATTGCGCTGACGATGAGTTTCGTTCTGGATTATGACCAGAAACTCGTGGATGTACCGCTGCTGCCCTTCAGTCTCGGGACCATCACGCAGAACCAGATCGTGAAAATGGAACGTCTCGCTCCGGGTGCAACGCGATTTACTCTGAACCGCATCATTCCGGCTTTGGCAACATCGCTTGTCGTCGGATTTCCGATAAAAGCCTTGGTGGCGGACAGCAGCCGCCGCGTGGGATTCAGCATACGAGATATCCAAATCGAGGGATGTCCGGCAACCTTCAGCACGGCCACGGACTCCACGCTGATTTGCCAGTGTTTCCGGGCGTTGCAGGTGGGATTGGACTCACTGCGCTTGTACGCCGCCGACGAACCGTTCACGGTGCCGGTAGTCATTCGAGGTGGTCTGGAAAACGGTCTTACCATGACGGCGGACCTGAGTCTGCTGCTCCCGACGGGTTCGGCATTTCTTGGTGTGGTGGAAGGCGATGTCATGGAGAGCGGTGCCGTACAATGGCGGCAGCTGGGTGATACGCTGCATGTGTCCGTCCGCTCCGCACTCCCGAGAGACACGTCGGGGACGTTGCTGCTGCTGTCCTTTGGTGGCAATCCGAATAAAACTCCGCAGACACATCGCATACGCGTCTTGTTCACGGAACTCTGGCAGCGTTGCTGCCCGCTTGACGGCGAGCTTCCGGAAATCACGGTCATGCAAGACGGTCGGTGTGAATTTTTTGTCCGTCGCATCAGCAGCGGGCTTCAGGTGCGCAGCGCACCCAATCCGTTGCTTCCCGGTGCGCCCGCGAACCTGATACTGACGATTCCGGACGGCCGGGACATGGAAGATGTCCACATTCGGTTGCTCGACATGCAAGGGCGGCCGCTCAAGACACTGCTGCACGGCGCAGTGCCCGGCGGCGGTCTGCGCGTGCGTTTCGACCTGGAAGGGTTGCCGGCCGGACGCTACCTCGTGGCCGCCGAGGCGCGCGGGGTTTTGTACAGTACTCCCGTCGTGTTGTTGCGATGACGTCGTTTTTGGGATAAAGACGCTGACGTCGTAAGTTACGGAAGTCATGCCGCAAGCAAAGCACACGATGCAACGCATCCAGAACCTCTTCAGCCGACTGTACTTTGCACAGCCTGGTGAACTCGGCAGGCGGCTCAGCCGTTTTACACGAGGGGAAACAATACTCATTCTGATAGCGGCGGGTATCGGCATGGCCACTGGCGGGGTCATACTGCTCTTCAACTGGTCCGTGGAGTTCGCCGGCGACCAATTTCTGAAGTTGTTCGCATTTTCGCAGCGAGACGAGTTCTGGCAGTATTTTCTCATTCCGCTCGTTCCCGCCCTGGGAGGATTGCTCGTGGGACTATTGCAGCGCTATGTGTTCCAGGAGCCTTCCGGCCATGGGGTTCCTGAGGTGATACTCGCATCGCGCTTCGCACGCGGACGCATCAGGCGCCGAGTGATACTGCAAAAACTGATGACTGGTGCGCTTTCCATCGGATCGGGCGGTGGTGGCGGACGCGAGGGCCCCATCGTGCATGTGGGCGCGGCGGTAGGGGTGAGCATAGCGAACATGTTCCGTCTGACGCAGGACCAAAGTCGCACGTTGATCGCCTGCGGCGCCGCAGCCGGAATCAGCGGGATTTTCAACGCTCCGATGGGGGGCGTGATGTTTGTGCTGGAGGTGATCCTGGGCGACTTCCGCCTGAAGACGTTTACACCGGTGGTGGTATCGGCCGTTGCGGCCACCGCCATCACACGCAATGCCTATGGGAGTTTCACCCTGGTGAGTGCTCCGTCAGGTTTTCATATCGAGCTGCAGGAGTATCTGCTATTCGCGGCACTCGGCATCGTCATCGGTTTTGCCGCAATGTATTTCACTCGCGTGATGGTGTTTGTCGAACGGCAGCGCCACCGGTTGGAGATGTTTCCGGCCGTAATTCGCCCCGCCGTGGGCGGCCTCTTCGCCGGTATTTTCATCCTCTTCCTTCCGGAAATGATGGAACAGACCTACCGTCCGGTGAATCAGGCGCTGCACGCTTCGTTGCCTATCTGGCTCCTGCTCACGGTCGCCGTGCTTAAACCGTGGCACACCGCGGCCACGACGGCTTCAGGCGGCACGGGCGGCGTATTCGCTCCCGCGCTCAAGAGTGGAGCGGCGATAGGCGCCGCTTTCGGTCTGGCAATGATGTCGGTATTTCCGGAGCTGGTCCATACTCCGACGGCCTATGCGCTTTCGGGCATGGGTGCCATATTGGCGGGCACCATGCATGCCCCGTTGACAGGCATTCTCATCCTGATCGAGCTGTCGAACGACTACAGTATTGTCCTGCCTGCGATGTTGACGTCCATTATCGCCACGGTGATCGCCCAACGCTTTTTCCACAACTCCATCTACACCTGGTCGCTGCAGAAATCGGACACACGCATCGGATCTTTCGCCTACGTGCCGCTGCTCAGCACCATACCCATCGCGGACATTGTGGAGCGCGGAGCGGCTTTCGTTGCACCGACAAGCACACTGGAGGACGTGCTCGCCATTTTCGAGCGTACACGGCACGAAGCGGCGCTGGTACTCGATGAAGAAAAACGTTACGTCGGTCTCATTGAATTCGAAGACGTGAGGAGCTTTATCACCGAGCGCGACATGATCGGTGGGCTGGTGGCGGCGGATGTGATGGTGACGTCCATCAAACCGGTGTACGAGGAAACGACGCTGGACGTGATACTGCGATTGTTTGATGATTACGGTTGGACGGTCCTTCCCGTTCTGGCGGATGACGGCAGCAAGCGCGCCGTGGGCTTGGTCACCATCGCCGAGGCGCACACCTTTTACCGACGCTCGGTGACGAGAGAGCAGTAAACCGGGAGCTACTTCTCCTCTACCTCGTCCTGCGTGTGACGCTGCGCATCCCGGATGATGACACTCCCCAGCAGAACAGAACCGCTCACGTGCAGCTCGGGCGTATCCGGAAGCAGGGGAGGATTCCCGACATCGCGTTCGTCACGGAGTGTCCCGAGTGTGATGTTCACATCCGATGCGATGCGCCAGGTCTCAGGTATCTCCAAACAAATACTTCCGCCGAGCAGCTGCAGCGACAATGACAGCGGAAACTTCGAAGCAGTGGCGGAGGAGAAATCACACTCCACCATGGCGAGACGCGCGTGGACGCTGCCTTCGACAAAGCTCGGGGTGAGGATGGACACCCTGCTTCCCTGCAAAAACGCCCGGTAACGGAAGGTTGCGGATGTGAGGCTTGCGAGACGCACAGCGTTCTTCGGTTGTACAACGAGCAGCCACAGACCGAAAACCAGCGCAAACAGCGGCCACCACCGCTGGATATCGGCGGGAAACCATCCCAACATCATGACTTGCAGAACAGCACCCATCGCGACGAAAAAGAGCGCACGGTTGAACCGTGCGCTGGCGCCACGTAACAGCGTCACCATCCCCAGAACGATCAACAGCATCGGCCACCAGACGAGCAGTGTACTCAACAGCGATCCCAGTCCCAGCGGCGACAGGTTGCCCAGCAACAGGATGATCCCAAGCGCGACCAGAACGATCACAAGATTGCTGCGGAAACGAGAGGCTGCGGATGGCATGAATGCTGTTGCGTCGGTGAATATACTCCGGTAATATAAAAGGATTCTTCGCAACGGCGATGAAGTACTACCCGATAGCGATAAGGTGAGCGACGGATATTTTGGGTTGCATCTGTTTGCGGAGAATTCGAGAGGGCCGCTTCCCGTGCTGCACCATTCTCTTTTAAGTTGCCTTGAAGTTTCGAAACTGGTAAGTTTCATTTTCACATGCAAAAATCTTATCCAATGTCGAATTCACAAATACATCCGGGGCAGGAGCGTATCGGGGCTGTGACGACTGCCGCGTTTCAGAACCGGGATGTCTCGTTTCCGAGGGACCGGAGCCACGCGGTTTTGCCCGTGACTCGGGAGACGGAGTTGCCTTTCCCCGAAGGGTCCCGGAAAAAGTATTCGTTCATCGCCTTCATTCGCGCCGGACATGCGGAACACCTGAGCCGCCGGAGAGAAGGTGGTTATAAGGAGATACCGTTGATGCGCTACATCATTCCTCTTGTGCTTTGTGTTGCGCAATTCTCTGCGGCTCAAACTGCGGAAGAAATAGTCCGAAAATCGGAAGAGTTGTTACGCGGCACCACCAGCCGCGGTGTGTACCGAATGACGGTGGTGACACCGGAATTCACCCGGACCATGGAAATGCAGAGCTGGTGGGACGAGAAGGGCGACCGCTCCATGATACACATCACCGCGCCGAAAAAGGAAGCCGGCAACAAGTGGCTCAAAATCGGCAACGAAATGTGGAATTACCTCAAAGCAACCGAAACCACGGTGAAAATCCCGCCTTCGATGATGTTGCAATCATGGAACGGCTCCGATTTCACGAACGATGATCTGGCGCGGGAATCGAGCGTCGCCAAGGATTACACGCATACCCTGCTCGCGGAGGAAGACATCAACGGCGAGCCCTGCTGGAAAATCTCCTCCGTTCCGAAACCCGATGCCGCAGTGGTTTGGGGTAAAATATACACCTAGGTTCGGAAAAAAGACCATGTCTCGTCGGTCGCTCAATATTACGATGAGAGAGGGCAGATAGTGCGCTACATGGTTTTCGGCGAAATTAAAACCATCGGAGGACGGAGCATCCCGACACGATGGACGATGCACAACAAAGTGAAAGAAGGCCACCGGACCGAATTCGTCATTCTGGACGCGGCGTTCAATATCAAAATTCCCGACAGTATCTTTTCCTTCCGCGAACTGGAACGGGGGAACTAGGACGCATGCTTTTCCGGCTTGCATGGCGTAATCTCTGGCGCAACAAGCGCCGCACGCTGATCACCGTGAGCGCCGTGATATTCGCGACCTGGCTCTCCATTGCCATGCGCGGCCTGCAGCTCGGGACGTATGAACAGAACATCACCTTCTCCCTGAATCTCTTTTCGGGCCACGTGCAGCTGCAGCATCCCGATTTCCCCGACAATCCCACGCTGCACAATACCTTCGTATTCGATGAACGCACTTCGAGCTTGCTGCGCCGCGATGCACGGGTGCGGGCGTTTGCTCCCCGTATCATTGCGGATGGACTGCTGAGCTATCGCGATAACTCGCAGGGAGCGGCCATATTCGGCGTGGATCCGGCCGCGGAAGCCAGAGTCTCCCGGATACTACGGCGCATCCACGACGGGAGGGGACTTGCGAACGCCGAAGCGCGGGAGGTCGTCGTCGGACTGACCATGTTGCAGAACCTGCGTGCCGCCGTCGGCGATGATATCGTCATTCTCGCCCAGGGCCGCGACGGCTCGCTCGGAAACATGAAATACCGCATCGTGGGCACGGTGCAGACAGGTATGCCGGATTTCGATCGCTCGGCGGTGTTCATGGGTATCGAGGCGCTGCGGGAGCTTGTGAGCATGCCGCGCCACACATCCGTCGTTGCGGTAGCATTGCATGATCTGAACGACGTAGGCCCCGTGACCGACGCTCTTGACGCGACACTTTCGGGGGGCGGTATTCGTGCCTTCTCATGGCAGGAAGTGATGCCCGAGCTGAAACAGTCCATCGATCTTGACAACTACAGCAGCATTCTGTTTCTCGGCATTCTCATCGTCGTCGTTGCCTTCGGCATACTCAATACCGTACTGATGTCGGTGACCGAGCGTTTTCGGGAATTCGGTATTCTGCTGGCGATCGGCATGCCGCAGCGTCTGCTTGTGCGCCTTGTTCTGCTGGAGACCCTGTTCATCATCATGACGGGTGTACTCGTCGGCAATCTGTTCGCGTATGGTGTGGTCTCATGGTTCGCCGCGCATCCCATTGTCTTTACCGGAGAGTATGCGGCGATGATGGAAGAATTCGGCTGGCTTCCGCAGATGGGCAGCGTGGTGCGATTATCGAGTTTCGTAAACACATCGTTCGCGGTGGTCATTCTATCGCTTTTGGCGGCCGTGTATCCGCTGTATCGCGTGTCGCGGCTCGAAGCGCTGAAAGGAATACGGTACACCTGATGCTGTTTCTCATCGCCTGGAGAAATCTCAAGCGCAACCGACGCCGCTCCGCAGTGGTGCTGGCATCCATTGTGGTCGGGGTGGTTTCCCTGATGCTGTATGACGGGCTCTCCTATGGGATGATGGTCGAGATGCTGGACAACGCCATCGGAAACTCCATCGGTCATATTCAGATTCACGGAAAGGGTTTCCACGACAATCGCGTCATTCAGCTTCACATACCGGACAGGGCGGAGGCGGAACGCGCTCTGGAGGGTGTCGAGGGGATCAGCGGATGGAGCAGTCGCGTGGTGAGTTTCGGTTTGCTCAGCTCGGCCCTCGGCTCTTCCGGCGGCATCATGCTGGGTGTGGATTCCGCGCGGGAGCAAGGCGTGTCCTATGTCGGCGCGAAAGTGGTTGAAGGCCGCTACGTCGCCGCGGGCGGAAGGGAGATTCTCGTCGGACGGAAAATGGCGGAAAAGCTGCATGTCGGTATCGGGGACAAGGTGGTCGGTATGGCGTCGGCGCTGGACGGGGAAGTCGGGTCGGAACTCTTCCGCGTGGTGGGGATATTCGAGACCGTAAGCTCCGATTTCGACAAAACACATGTGTTCATCCCGCTGGGTACGGTGCAGGGGATGCTCTCGATGGAACAACGCATCGTCGAAATCGCCATCACCGTGCAGGACGTCGAGCGTGTGGATGAGGTCGCAAGCGAAATACGTTCCCGCCTGGGAGAGGGCTACGAAGTACTCACGTACAAGGAGCAACTGCCCATACTGGTGGCGACTCTGGAAATGTACGATCAGATGTTGTTCATCATTTATCTGATCATCGGATTGGCGATGATATTCGGCATCGTCAACACCATGCTGATGTCGGTGTTCGAGCGCATTCAGGAATTCGGCGTACTCATGGCCATCGGTATGCGCAACAGATTGGTGTTCAACATGGTGATGGCCGAGGCGCTGTGTCTCGCTGCGGTGGGGACGCTGGCGGGGCTGATTCTCGGTACGGCATCGACCCTGCTGCTGGGTCACGTGGGCATCAATCTCCGCATGTTCGCGGAGGGCTTTGCATCATTCGGCGTGGGGACGACGATTTATCCCGTACTCCGCCTCAACGGCTTTCTCGGGATACTCGTGACGATTCCCGTCACCACCATGCTGGGCGCCGTGTATCCCGCATGGCGGGCGACCCGACTGCAACCGGTGAGCGCGATACGCTATGTGTAGAATGACGGCACAAAAACGGACGGAAGACCCATGGAAGTAATACGACTCGAAGACGTGCATAAAACATATTCCGACAATGGAGTGCCGGTACACGCGCTGCGCGGAGTGCGTCTCAGCATCGCGCGGGGGGAATTCGTCGTCATCGCCGGTCCCTCGGGCTCCGGCAAGACGACGCTTCTGAACGTGATGGGCGCGCTCGATACGCCGACCGAGGGAAAGGTGTATCTGGAGGGCAAAGCCATCAGCGAACTGCATCGCGGCGCCATCTCCGCCATCCGGCTGAAGAAACTGGGCTTCGTGTTTCAGGCCTACAATCTGATTCCCGTGCTCACGGCGCTGGAGAACATCGAGTTCTCCATGATGCTTCTGGGAATCGACACCGCCGAGCGACGCAGACGCGCGCTCGCGGTCATGGCGGAACTCGACATCGATCAGCTCGCGGACAAACGGCCCAACGAGATGAGCGGCGGACAGCAACAACGCGTGGCGGTGGCGCGCGCGATAGTCAACAATCCCTCGATCATTCTCGCGGATGAACCCACGGCGAACCTGGATTCCGAGACCGGCGGAAATTTACTGGACCTGATGGAGCGCATGAACAGACAGCACAATCTCACCTTCATTTTCTCCTCGCACGATCCGGAAGTGATTCGCCGGGCCCGGAGGTTGATCGTCCTGCATGACGGCCTGGTGTACAGGGACGAGAGCGGTCGAGAGATGCAGCAGGGAGTAGACGGTCATTGAGACACTGCTACCGGAGCAGGTGGGCAGGAGCGCGAAACCGTCTCTTTGACAGCAGATCTCAGGAATACAGGAACGGGGAGGTCGCATGGCGGCGGCCTCCCCGTTTTCATTGAGCTGTGGTGATGCTATAGGATCGTGCCCGGCGTAAGCGTAATCAGCTTACGGATAAAACCGTATCCCCAGCGTGGGCATGATGTCGAAGCCGAAGCCGGGCACGAGGCCGATAATGGGATTGACTTCGAGGAAGATGTCCAGAGGTGTATTGCGGGGAATGATATTGAGACCGAAAGTGCCCTTGGCGGCCACGACAAGCTCATCGTCGCGGTCGTAATACCAGCGCTCCTCGATTTTCCCGCGCTTCCATTTGTAGAACACCCATCCATCCTTGTCGCCGAAGCCCAGCGCCGCACCCACACCGGCGTACATCACCACGATGCGGGAGTTGAAGGCGTCGTTGAAATGCCAGAGATAATCCCCGTGAATGTGCGGATTGCCGAGATAGCTGGCTCCGACCGCCAGATCCCAGGAATTCTCCCGGCTCGTCCAGAAGCGGAATGATACCGCTGTGGGTTCGCCAAGCTGAAAGCCGACACCAAAGGACTTGCCCTTGGGGCCCTGAGCATGCATTGAAGACGGAGCTCCGAACAGCAGAATGATAACGGTTGCGAAAAGGATGCTTGCGGCAGAGCGAACTGAGAGCGAAGCTGCTATATGCGCTTTCATCATATGCCTCGAAATTGGTGAACAGACCAAAACAATAACTACGTTTTCGACGCGACTATGGTTCCTGTCCGGAATGCGGATAAGAAGGTCTCGCGTCGATTCACCGCTACGAGTAGGGAGTCTGTGTGCCGTCGCGTTGTTCGATACGTTGCCTGAGCAGCGCATGCGCTCCGCCGAAGCGGCCGTTGCTGCAGAGCGCGATCACGTCGCCGGGACGTGCGATGTCGGCTACCCACTCGACCATTTCCGCCGCATCGGGAATGGAGCGGGCGAGCAAGCCGTGCGCTTCGAGGTCGCGTGCGACGCGGTCGGTGGACAGGCGCTCGTTCTCCGCATAGCGCTGGGGGCGGTCAATGGCGCCGATCACCGCGACGTCGGCCAGAGCCAGGGCGTCGGTGATCTCGTGCTGGTAAATGCTGCGCGTGGTGGTGTTGGAGCGCGGCTCGAAACAGGCAATGAGCCGGCGGCCGGGATATTTCTCCCGCAGAGCCGTGAGCGTGGCGCTCAAGGCTGTGGGATGATGCGCGAAGTCGTCTATCAGCGTAATGCCGCCATGCTCGGCGATCACTTCCATGCGCCGCTTGATGCTACGGAAGGTCGCAAAGCCGCGCTGTATTGCATCGTCGTCCGCGCCAAGATGCTTTGCGACGGCGATGGCCGCGAGGGCGTTGCGCACATTGAACTCGCCGGCCAGGGGAATCCTGAAACGGTACTCGTCCGCATGATTCTTGTCGAACATCGTGAACGCCGTCTGCCCGTCCATGAAGCGGATGTCGCGCGCGCGCAGCATGTTGCGGTAGCCGAAACCGAAGAGCAGCACGGGCGCGGGAGCGTCGTGCACCACCTCCAGCACATGATGATCGTCGCCGTTGGCGAGAATGATGCCATTGTCCGGCACGAGATTGATGAACTGCCGGAAGCTCTTCTTCACCTGCGCGAGATTGTCGAAAATGTCCGCGTGATCGAATTCTATGTTGTTGAGAACCGCCACATCGGGATGGTAGTGCACAAACTTCGAGCGCTTGTCGAAAAATGCCGTGTCGTACTCATCGCCCTCCGTCACGAACACGCCGCCGGCTTGCGCAGGACGACAGCCCATACCGAAATTTTCGGGTATGCCTCCGATGAGAAAGCCCGGTTTGCGACCGGCCGCTTCAAGCACCCACGCCGTGAGCGAGGATGTGGTGCTCTTGCCGTGCGTACCGGCAATCACCACACTGTTGCGGCCGCCTATCAGTTCCCCGCCCGCCAGCGCCGCCAGCGAGGTGTAGGGACGCCGCGAACGCAGCACCGCCTCGAGCTCCGCATTTCCGCGGCTTATCGCGTTGCCGACCACGATCACCGTATCCTCCGCCAGTGCGTCGATGCGCGCAGCATCGAAGCCCTCGCTCCACTGTATTCCTCTCTGTTCGAGAAATGTGCTCATGGGAGGATACAGGGCGTTGTCGCTCCCGCTCACCGCATCCCCGCGCTGGCGGAGCGCCGCGGCCACCGAGGCCATTGCCGTTCCGCCGATTCCGATAAAATAAAATTGCTTCATGTATCCAATGTAGAGATGAGCCGGCTATCCGGCAAGGACTTGACGCATCCCCCTCATCCGCGTCACCATCCGCGTTAATCCGCGTCACTTGACATCGTGGGTAAACTCTGCTATTTTCCGAGTGTCGAATGTTCGTACAGTTTATCTGATGCGGAAGAAAATCATCCCGGACCTGTGGAGGAGGCGGATGACGCTTTCGTACGCCTGTCTGTGCGTATCGACAGTCACACGATTCGAAATCACGCGAAAGGCGACCCCATGGCGGATGCAAGCGAGTTCGGAAACATATTCGCGGAACTGCGGCTGATCTTTCGTTCGCTGGAGAGCAAGCTCGACATCATCAAAGACGATGCAGCGGAGTTTTGCGCCAATTCCCGAAAGCCGTGGTCGAACGGGAAGGAGTTGTACTTCGGCGGCGCGGTGATAAAAAAAAACTATGTCAGCTTTTATCTGATGCCGGTGTATATGTACCCGGATCTGCTGGACGGGACGACAGAGGCGCTGCGTAAGCGCATGCAGGGCAAGTCCTGCTTCAATTTCACGAAATACGACCGCCCGCTCATTCGTGAACTGGCGACATTGACCAAGGTGTCGTTCGAGCGCCTGAGGAATGAAGGATATGCCTGATACACACAGCAGTGCAGCAAACGGCTTCGCCCCTGCGATTCGCACGCCGGTCCTGTTCATTGGTCACGGCTCGCCGATGAACGCCATTACCGACAGCGCGTATTCGGAGGCGTTGATTCGGCTCGGCACGGAACTCCCGCAACCCAAGGCGGTACTGGTCATTTCCGCGCACTGGATCACCAGCGGTACACGCGTCACCTCCACCGTGCGCAATACGCAGCTGTTCGACTTTGCCGGATTCCCGGACGAGCTTTCACGCATCAAGTACACCCCGCCGGGGGACATCGCTCTCGCGGAGCGTATCTGCGACATGCTCGCACCGCAGGCCACCTGCGACCAGTTTCGCCCCATAGATCATGGTTGTTGGACGGTACTGAGCCGAATGTATCCCGATGCGGAAATTCCCGTGCTGCAATTGAGTCTGGACGCGAAGGCGGCTGTTCACGCGCATGTCGCGCTCGGCGCCCGCTTGAGTCCGCTGCGCGAACGTGGTGTGCTGATCGTTGCCAGTGGCAATCTCTGTCACGCCCTCGGTGCGCTGCAGCCGGAGCCCGAAGCACCTCCGCCGCGCTGGGTGACCGACTTCGACGCGGCGGTGGCGGACGCCATAGAGTCGGACAAGCAGGAGGTACTCACCGCCTATGAGCGCCTCCCCTTCGCCGAGCGCGCCATCCCCGAATCTTCCCACTATCTTCCCTTGCTCTATATTCTCGGCCTCCGCCGCCCCGACGACGACCTGCGCTGGATATACAGCGAGTTCGAGCACGGGAGTGTGTCCATGAGGAGTTTTCTGCTGGCGGGGTGAACGCGAAATAGTCTCTGGTAAAGGGTGAAGAGTGAAGGGCTCTAAAGCCGCTGGAGAAGGCGGGGGGACTTTCAGACCCCTTCACCCTTTACCCTTTACCCTTCACCCTTTACCGTATCCCCTCTCTTCGCATGCCCTTCGGTGCCGTCTTGCTTGTTCCGACGATCCTGACTCACTTACGACACTCAGGATAACGGAGGAGAGTATCTTATGAACCTGTCGCATTGTCGTTTTCACGTTGTTGCCGCCATTCTGACCGTGTTTTCCCTGCACACGGGCAGCGCACAAGTGCCCGCGAATACCTTCCTCCCCATTTGTCTGGGGGACGCGTCGTCGTGGATCGTTGTACAGCAGAATCTGCAACGGAAGCAATACGACCCGGTCTGTGTGCAAACGCACACCATAGAGCGCGATACCGTCATCGGTGGATCGCGCTATTTCGCGGGCCTGTTCCCAGAGGAGTGCCTTCTCCCTGTCGGTTGGATGCGCAGCGATTCGGCTGGGCTCTTTCTCCGGACGGGAGATTCCGATTCTCTTGTTATCCCGGCTTTTGCTGCGCGTCTGACGCCCTTGCTTGGCGGGGTCGTGATTGATACTCACGCAGTGCAGACACTCTCGGGTCCCGCACGGGCGTACAGGGTAACCCGGAGGGAGGGAAATGTTGACCTGAGCTGGGTGTGGGTTTCGGGTATCGGTTTATGGGAATTCGTAAAAACCGAGGATTCGCGCAGGCGGTGGATCTACAGCTATATATCAGGTCAGCGCTGTGCTACAGGTCCCGCCACGGATCCCGTTGCTATCGAGGTCCCTCTCCGAGCGGGGGATGTGCTGGTACACCATCGCTCGATATCCTCAACGCAGCGAGAGGAGTTCCAGATTCAGGGCTCGCGAATGACCGGGATCGGGACACATTGGATCGGCAGCCCGGGGCCAACAATTCTCCAGACCAGAAACACCTTTTTTACGGCATCTGTGTCTGCTCGCGGTATGGTCGAATACACTGTCGGAGGGATTTCGAAAATCGAATACTATCCGGCGTTTATCCCCGCGACGGATACCGTTCTGATTGATCTTATTCCACGACGGGTTGTTGCCCGTTTTGATACGGTCGTGTTTTCAGAGTTAGTCAGGGCATTCACGCTGGAATGGATAGACAGAGGAAGTCTGCAGCGCATGACTATTGCGGATCGATTCGGCGTTGTGTACGAAGAACGAAGCGGGACCACCGCATCTCTGCACAGTGCTGTCGTCGATGGACGGAAATGGAACCGCTCCACCGATCGTCGACGCTACCTTCCCGTGTGCAAAGGCAGCGTGATTGAATATACCGCCAGAAATAAGAAAGTGAGCACCGTTGCGAAAGGCGTGCTGAACCGGGATACGCTCATCAATGGTCGCGAGTATATCTATCTGGACATACCCGGAATCAGGGTCGATTCTTCCGTTCTGATCAAGCATAAACTCAACGGGTGGATGCGTGAGGAAGACGACGGTCTGTATGGCGTTAATGATTCGCTTATCCTGCCATTCACTGCGGATCTCGGCGATGCCACCCCTACTGGTATTGTCACGGAGTTGCGAACCCGGTTCATCCACGGACAGGAGCGCGTTATGATGGTGGTGAACGATTACAATCACCATTTCATTCGCAATGATACGCTTGTCGAGGGGATAGGTCTTCTGGGAAGCTACGAAGATTTGTATATCCCGGGGGAATCGGGATTCACGGAAAACTGGAATTTCATCGGTGGAGTCATTTGCGGGGAAGTAATCGGTGCGACGCTTGGAAGCGACGATGCAGCGTTGATTCCATCCGGTATTGAACTTTCATTCTACCCGAATCCGCTGCGCGCCGGTCAAGGTACTGCGCTGCTGGACGTCCGCTCGCAGAGCTTCAGGCACGGAAGAATCGCTGTCGTCGATGTGCTCGGCCGTGTGTGGTTCAGCGGCGATATAGAACTGCATCCAGGACAGAACTCCATCACTCTTCCAGTTTCCTCGCTCGGACCGGGAAGCTATGTTGTCTCGCTGACGGTTGGAGATGAAAACGCAACAACCACTCTGATGGTGCGTTGAGCGACATTCGGGATCCCGGCACCCTGGCTTCCGGCAATACAGAGCCTGCAACACCGGTGATGCGCATGGCACACAGCAGCGGAGCGATGCGGCGTCATCCGCCACAAGGTGAGGTGTAGATCGGTAATGCTTCTCGGTGTCGTCCGCACGAGTCACCAATTACGAGGTACGGTTCCTTGCGTCGCAGGACGCTGAACCTGTTTTGTGATGAAAAGGTCGGGAGCAACGGTTCTCACATGCGGCAGCATCGCGATGATCGCTGGCTCGTTGTAATTTCCGGGGTAGCGACGAAAGTGATCTGCCTCAGGCAGGGGAAAGCAAGGGAGGAGAAAAAGGAGGGTGGGAGTTGTGGCATGGAAGGCGTCGCGACTGAGGCCTCTTGACTTCCAGTAAAAGTGTTTCTAAGTTACCATGAACCTGATATCGGATGAGGGCATCGTATGATCTGTTTTCCCGCATTCCCGAATTGCGATCACGCATCCCCCCGCCGATGCCGGCCCACTGTATCCCGCTTCATTATTACGTAGCGTTCACAGGTGACGTATGCGAAACAACTCACGATTTGTGCTGCTACTTTCCTGCTTCCTGATGCTGGCTGTCAAGCAGGAGCTCATGGCCCAGAAGTTCCCCTGGTCATTCATGCCCATGTGCGCGAACGATCAGCATTGGTATATCAGTGTATCGGATTCCGGCAAGGGCCAGGGCCACACGCTGCCTGTGTTTGCCTCCATGCGCATCGGACGCGATACGCTCATGAATACGCGGCGATATTACTACGTGACCTTCCCGCCCGAGATCGGTATCGACGAAGGCTGGATGCATGCGGACAGCGCCGGACTGTATGTATGGACGGGAAGCGGCGACCTTCGTCTCATTCCGTCATGGGTCAGCCTGGGCGAAACCATCAACGGCGGCAAGGTTACACAGGTGACCTTCGTGCCTACGCCCTTTGGAGACGCCCGCTCGTTTACCATAGAAAAAGGCGGAAAACGCAGCACCTGGACCGACGGTATCGGTCTCTGGAGCTTTGATCGTATCCACGGCGGATATTACAAACCGTTTACATGGATTGCCAGAAACACCTGCGGGTCGGGTGCGTCGCACGAGCCAGCGGGTTTCCTCGCACCAATGCGTGACGGCGACATCCTTGTCCACCGCCTCAGCTCGGAGCAGCAACCCGATCTCGGCTTTCAGATTTTGAGCGCCAGAAAGGGAACTGACGGCAATGAATGGATAGCAGCAGCATCCATGCCCGATGGTCGTCGGGAGAACAGAAACTTCCGGATCGGCATCACGCCTGCGGGTATGCTCCATTATGAGGGGAATGACCGAAACGGAGTGCAGCCGCGTTTCGATCACTACCCGGCGTATCTTCCGCCGCTGGACGAGTTGACCATCGGGTCGGACCTGATGCGCATTGTCTCCCGCTTTGATACCACCATATTTTCCGAGTCGGTCACCGCGTTTACCATGGTCGGCGCCAAAAGCGGTGTGGACAGAGTCATGACCATCGCGGATCGCTTCGGCCTCGTGTACGAGCGTGTACAGGGTCTCGAAACCATTTTGCACAGCGCCGTCGTGGCCGGAATAAAATATAACCGATCTCAAACACCGAGACGATTCCTCCCGCTCTGTCCCGCCAGCACCTATGCTTATAGGAGGATCGGTCCGGTAACGAATGACGTCGTGATGACCAGTATGCTGGATACCATCGCGCAAGGTCTTCCATTTGTGCATTTCGGCATCCCCGCCATGCCTGGCAAGGGCGGATTCAGCGTGGTACACGCATTCGATGGTTTACTCCGGGAGGTGATGGCCGGTGTCGTCAACGAGAACGGAGAATTGTTGCTCCCCGCCGCGGTCGATCTTGGGGACCGCATCCCGACAGGAATCGCTGTCGCCACCGGGCAGATGGAGGTGTTCGGGGCGAAACGGCATTTTCTCACTACGGTTGACATCGGCAAGAGCGGATTTCGGGTCGATACGCTCATCGACAATATCGGCCTGTATTCGACGTACGTGAGTGAGGATTTCATCGGCACGTTCTCGTGGCGTCTTCTCGGTGGAGATATTTGCGGAAACCGGGTGGGCGTCACCTCCGGCACGACAGAAGCTTACGCTCCGACCGAGTCTCTTGATTTGCGTCTGTATCCGAATCCGGCCACAGTCGGCAGCACCGTCCATATCGGCGCATGGTCCGAAGTCCATGCACATGCGCGACTGTTGATACATGACATGTTGGGCAGGGTTGTGACGGATGAAAGCGTAACGCTTGTCCCCGGTATGAACATCCATCTCCGGAACAGTGGCGGCTTTGCTCCCGGAATGTATATCGTGTCTCTGACAAACAGCGCGGCGCATGTCTCCGCTCTTTTGCAACTCCGCTGAGCGGAGAACGGCGTTCAGATCACGGAGCCACGGGAAGGACAAGCAATGATCAAGGAGCTGGATATGGAAACAACAGTACGTGACGCTATCGGACAACAGAGAGCATGTCTCATCGTACCCGGACGGATAATGAAACAGATACTATGGATACCACGAGTGTGTACGGCTCTGCTTCTCTGTGCCCTGCAGCTGCCGGTATCCGCTCAATCGTCCGACAGCGCCTTTGTGTCGTTGTGCAAAGGCGACGTATCGTCATGGATGCGCATCCCGTCGCGAAGAATTGCTGTTCACTATTCCGCCCCCTCCATCGAGAGCAGCACTGTGCAGCGCGATACCATCATTGACGGCGGACAATACATTTGGCTGGAATATCCCCCGGAAATGGGATTGCCGGCAGGATGGATGCGTTCGGACTCCGCCGGGATGTATTTCAGGACGATCGACAGCGATACTCTCGTCCTTCCCACCCATGTGGAGCTCAATGACGTCGTGCTCAACGGGAAGGTGTTCGAGATACTCACTGTTCTCACGCAGTTCGGTGAACTGCCCGCGTACAGAGTGACGCGCACCGTGTTTCCTGGAAAGCGCTATGATTGGACCTGGGTGCCCATCGTGGGACTCTGGGAGTGCTCCATCCTGCAAGGTGACGCTATCATCCACTATCATTTCCTGTCCGGTTCGCGTTGCGGACGCGGATCGCCCGATGTGCCTGCGGCGCTCGACGTACCACTTCGCAGCGGCGATATACTCGTCCATGAAGTCAGACAAAAATCCGCGAGCGAAACGGCGTATCGGGTGCAGAGTTCTTACGAAATTCTGGAAGGAACGCGATGGATACATTCGGAGCCCGGCGGCGGAGACGAGTACACCGTTCGGCATCTGAAAGTGCGCGTCAACACCGCCGGACATGTTTTCTATGACGCGGCGGATGCATTCGGGGGTGATCCGGATACGGAGCTGTATCCCGCGTACATTCCCGCGCTCGATACCGTGCTTCTCGACGGCCTTCCGTACGAAGTGCTTGCCCGCTTCGATACGCTCATGTTCTCCGACACCGTGCGCGCCTGCATATTGCGCTGCGCTGATCCGAACGCGCCGAGAACGCTGGTCTACGCGGATCGCTTCGGGCTGATTTTCGAGGAGACCGACACCTTCGCGGCCACGCTGCACAGCGCAAGGATCAGGGGCAACACGTACAACAGGCAAGCCGAAGTCAGACGCTGGCTTCCCTTGTGCGACGGCAGCGTGTACGAGTATCGCATGACGGGACCGTTTTCCGATACCTATGGACGCATGAAACTGCGGGACAGCACATTCGCAGGGAGAACCTCCGTGTTCTTCAATCCCCCGGGCATGGCTGTGATGGGGATGGGGTCGCTGCGTTATCCGCTTCGTGGATTGATGACGGAGCACGTCGAGGGTGTCAGAAGCAACCGAGGGAACATGCTGCTTCCATTCGCTTCCGATTTGGGTGACACCACGGCGACCGGTATGGTCATAGCCCTGGAGGAGCGCAACCTTTTCGGGAAATTACGCCGCGTGATGCGTACCGCGAAAGTGAGCGAAGACGTCAACCGCCGGGATGTTTTCGTGGAAGACATCGGCCTGTACGCTTCCGATATTCTGGAGAGAGGATTCGGCCGCTTCGTCTGGACGCTTTCGGGCGCGATTGTCTGCGGGATGAGTATCGGTACCCCCTTATCGGTTGAGAGCGACAGCTTCGCTCCTGTTGCGTCGGAAATGACACTGTATCCGCATCCGGCCACATCCGGAGCGCATGTCGGCGTTTCGGTAACCGTCGCAGGCAGTGGAGCATATCAGCTCGTCGTCACCGACGTGCTTGGGCGGACACAGCTCGCACGGGTTGTCTCGTTGTCCGAAGGCAGGAATACCCTGCAACTCCCATTGCATGAATTCAGCTCAGGAAGCTACATCCTTTCGTTGCGCAACGGGGAGGTCGTGATCTCGGCCGTGTTTCTTGTAACACCGTGACGCATGATTGCGGCCGCCGCTTGAAGCGCTCCCGTTGCCTGAGCGGCAATTGCTTTCTTCCATCATTTTGCGTACATTGCCGCTAAAAATATTATTCGTCCTTTTTTGATTAAATAGCGACGCGATATGCCGTCAAGGATATGAGCAGCGCAACCGTTTCATCACAGCAGCCATGGATAAAGGTACTGCAATCGCATTCGATTGTGACGCGGAGTCCGGCGATGCGATCAATCTTCGAGCGAATCGATACGATTGCGCAAACAGATGTTACGATATTGATTACGGGTGAGACGGGGGTGGGCAAGGAATTGGTCGCGGAATACATCCACCGCATCAATCCCCGGTCCCAGCATTCATTCATCAAGGTCGGTCTTGCCGCGTTGCCGCCCGAGTTATTGGAGAGCGAGCTCTTCGGCCATGAGCAAGGGGCCTTTACCCATGCGATGCGCACAAAGAAGGGACTATTTGAACTCGCGAACAAGGGAACAATTTTACTCGACGACATTGATGATTTTCCGCTCCACCTTCAGGTCAAGCTTTTACGCGTTCTTGAGGAGCGCGCATTGATGCGTGTCGGAGGGACAACCCGGATACCCATCGATACACGAGTGATCTGCGCAACAAAAGTGGATCTTCGAAATCTCGTCGAACGGCGGCTCTTCCGGTCTGATCTGTTTTATCGAATAAACGTCGTCCCTGTGGATATTCCTGCTTTGCGTGACAGGCGGGAGGATATTTCACTGCTTGTCCAGTATTTCCTGGGCCGCTATGCACCGCACGATACCCCCCTCGTTGAAGAGCCGGCTATGAGAGCATTGAACGATTACGCATGGCCCGGGAACGTACGCGAGTTAAAGAATACGGTACAGCGACTCGCCCTTTTCAATAAAAAAGCAATCTCGCTCGCAGACCTCCCCCGTGAAATTCGCAATGACAATCCCCTCGAAAATGTCCTGAAGACCTGTGGACATTGCTTTGCCAACGGAAGCGTTTCACTCGATCAACTTCTCTCCTGCCTCGAATTCAATCTGCTACGGCGTACGCTTGAGGAATGCCATGGCAATCGGAGCGAGGCGGCGCGCAAGTTGCGGCTTCGACTTTCGACCTTTCGCGATCGCTTGGCAAAATACGGTCTTGATCACATAGCCGATGACGGAAATCCGTCAAGTTAATAACGGTTTTCCGGTACTCGACACCATCACAACTCCCTCCATTTGCTATTTTTTGCACGATTTATCGTTTGGCACGCTCATTGCTGTGCATTTAATCGCACGTCCATATCAGATGCCATCGGAAAACGTCGACAGTGTAACTATGCGGTTGAGGCAGAGGCATGAACATTCTCGTATTCTTGAAACAGGTGCCGGATCTCGTGGAAGAACTTGAGGTGGATGCCAGCGGCACGAATCTGGACCGTAGCTGGATTCGCTATATCCCGAGCGAGCAAGACGAACACGCAGTGGAGCAGGCCATCCTTCTCAAAGAAGCGTATGGCGGTTCGGTTACCGTCGCGGCTCTGGAGATCGGCGATATCGATGACGCTCTCTTCACCTCCTTTGCGAAAGGAGCGGATTCTCTGATTCGTATTTCTCTTGAGAACGCGCAAGAGCTCCGTTCGCACGAGGCGGCGGAGATATACGCAAAGCTGTTTCGTGACGGCGAGTACGACCTTATTCTCACCGGGGTACAGGCGATTGATGATCTTGACGGGCCGGTGGGTGCGCGTCTGGCGACGATACTCGACATTCCGTATATCGGCGTTGTCCGAGGAATTGAATTGGAGCCTGAATCACATTCGGTGCGGGTAAAAAAAGAATTCCCGGGTGGCGTCGTAGCGGTGCTTCGTTCTCCACTCCCCATTGTCGTCGGCATACAGAGCTCTGAATCCCCGCCTCGGTATGTACCGATCGCCAGAATTCGACAGGCGGCGAAAAGCGCGTCGATCAATAATCTGTCGTTCGCGACCGGAAGTGCTAAAAATCAGTTCCTGGTGATCGAGCGTTTGTATAAACCCGAGCAGACGGGCGGTGCAGAAATGATTGAGGGAACACCTGAAGAAATCGCCGACAGGTTGATTACGCTTTTTTCGGAAAACGGTTTGGTGAGGTGAGGCATGAATACCAATATCTATGTGATCGCCGAACACATTGCAGGTTGTATTCCCGACATCGTCCACGAGATGCTGGCGCAGGCGAGTCATCTTGCAGGGATCACCGGTGGAACGGTAACGGCGTTGCTCCCGGGGTGCGAGCCGGAAATTCTTGCCTCACGGCTGGTGGGTGCCAGCCGCGTGCAATGCATTGAAGGCGAAGCTCTCCGCAATTACTCTCCGGAATCATGGCTCCTGACTCTCGCTCCGATACTCGGAGAATCCATGCCCGGTTTGATCATGGTCAGTTCCTCCAGTATGGGACTTGATCTGGCGGCAGCACTGTCTGCGACACTTGACATACCTCTGGCGAGCGCCTGTGTCGATATACGGATCGAAAACGGGGTGTACCATTTCACCAGCCAGCTCTACGGTGGAAAACTCCTCCTGGACACCAGATGCGACTCTCCCTCCGCGATTGCGCAGATACTTCCGGGAAGCTTCAAGCCGTTGGAAACCGATACCGGTTCCAACGTGCATGTCGAACAAATAGCCCATCATGAACTACCTCGCGATCTCCGTATGAAGTTCGAGAACTACATCGAACCCACAGCAGGAGATGTGGATATTACACAGTCCGATGTTCTGATATCCGTCGGACGCGGCATTCAGTCGCAGGACAATCTCTCGATCGCAGAGGACCTTGCGGCACTTCTGCATGGCACAGTGTCAGCTTCGCGACCGATCATTGATCAGAATTGGCTTCCCATTACCCGCCAGGTCGGGAAGTCCGGTATGACGGTAACACCGAAGCTGTACTTCGCACTTGGGATCAGTGGTGCGCCTGAGCATCTCGAAGGGATGAAGGGCGCGAGCATGATTGTAGCGATCAACAAGGATACCGCAGCGCCGATATTCTCCATTTCTCATTACGGTGTTGCGGCGGACCTGTTTGATATCCTCCCTGTACTCAACGAACGACTGCGGGAGAGAGGACAATGAACACGGGTGAGATCGGAAGACCGACACTTCTGGGCATGGCGGAATGGGAAATCGTGCTCTTTTATACGTTGGCGCTGTGTTCCCTCGTCGTCTGTATAGGAGGATTTGTCCTGCTCTGGCGTAAATACCGGCGTGGCCGGGACGTTATGCGCGCACATCCGCGTATCGGGGAATTTGTACGCCGTATCATGCGCGCGATGGGAAGTCTGACGATCATGCGGGATGATCCTGCCGCTGGTGTGGCCCATGCCACCGTATTCACGGGCTTCTCTCTTCTCTTTCTGGGGACGCTGATTGTGCTCGTCGATCGCGACATTTTTCACTTCGTCTTGCCCTCGCTGGTATTCTGGAATAACGATTTTTATCTCGGTTTTTCTCTTGTAATGGATATTGCGGGACTGATCCTGATTTCCGGTGTGCTCTGGCTGACGATTCGCCGTGCGTTCTTTCGGTCGGAGCAGTTCGATACCAACCATGCGTGGCGGAAGAATGATTCGCGTGTTGGGATGCGAATCGCCGATTGGGGGTTTCCCATGCTTCTGCTCGCCATTGTCATCAGCGGTATGCTGCTTGAAGGGGTGCGCCTGGTTATCGAACGTCCGGCGTTCGAAACCTGGTCCCCTGTCGGCTGGTGGGTAGCCGACCTCCTCGAAAACGCTGGTCTTGAATCGCCGGAAGCATCGGGGTGGTACTCCCCGGTCTGGTGGCTGCACAGCATCGCCTCACTCTCGTTTGTCGCTCTCCTCCCATACTCGAAGGCTGTGCATATCATCCTCGGAGCGTTCAGTATCGCCGTCTATGATCCATCATTGGTCCGAAACCTCCCTCCGTCCTGGGGGGAGGCCGGTGAAGGGTATTCCCGCATCGAAGATTTTACGCGTACGGAACTGCTCAGTCTTGATGCCTGCATCCGATGCGGGCGCTGCCATGCACTGTGTCCGGCCGCTCAGTCCGGGCTGCCTCTTTCCCCGCGGGATTTCATCCTCGATATGCGCACGCACCTGGAACGCCCCTTCACGGTGAAGTCCTCTATCCTTCGGAAACGCAATGGGACAGACGGGAATGGCAGCCAGAGCACAACCGTGACCGGCAGACAAAGCAAACACGAGGACAAAACCCGTAGCCTCGCGGGTGACGTCATACCGGAAAAAACCCTCTGGAGTTGCATCACCTGTGCTCAATGCGTGGAACACTGCCCGATGGGTCTGAATCACATTCCGTTGGTGGTGCAACTCCGCAGATCGCTGATGCTTGAGGGCAAGGTAGACGAAGAACTTCAGCAAACACTGGTGAACCTGCAGCGGACAGGAAATGCAATGGGAAAGTCGGAACGTATGCGCTCCAGATGGACCGATGGCCTGCCGTTTCCATTGAGGGATGCGAGAAAGGAAGAGGTGGAATATCTGTGGTTTCTCGGCGATAACGCTTCCTTCGATCCGCGTGTCCAGGATGCTACGCGCGCCACCGCCATTCTCTTCCATAAGGCAGGTCTCGATTTCGGAATTGTGTATGAATCCGAACGCAACGCGGGAAACGACGTTCGCCGAATCGGAGAAGAAGGGCTATTCGAGATGCTGATGGAAAAGAATCTGCGCATTATCGAGAAATGCCGTTTCAGCAAGATCGTGACAACAGATCCACACACTCTCAATACGCTGCGAAACGAATATACCCCGACCATGCCATTCACGGTATTCCACTCAACGGAAATTCTGCGGGAGCTGTTTGATAACGGCCTGCTTCCGCGCTGCTTCGATACAAACGGGCGCGTCACCTACCACGATCCGTGCTACCTCGGACGCTACAACAACATCACCGACGCGCCTCGTGCTCTCTTAGAAGCAACGGGATACTCCATCGTGGAAATGCGGCGTAGCCGCCGCGATGGGTGGTGTTGCGGAGCGGGTGGAGGACGGCTGTGGATGGAGGACATCCCCTGTGACGGTGAGCGTCCCGCGGAGCAACGCCTCCGCGAGGCTGCGGCGCTCCCGGATGTCCACACCTTGGTCACTGCCTGCCCCAAGGACTTGGTCATGTTTGCAGACGCCCTTAAGACAACCGGACTCGAAATGTCCTTCGCCGTGCGAGATATCGCATCCATGGTTTTGCAGGTGGTGGGCGAAACCGAGAATGAACTTAGTGTAAAGGAGTACTGATCCATGCTCGCTGCCGAAGAAGCTATCGAACAGTTGTGGGGGGTCACGCTGGATAAACTGTACGACTCCACCGAAGGCCAGCGCATTCTGTCCTGTATCCAGTGCGGAACCTGTGCCGGCGCATGTCCCTACGGGGAGCACATGGAGTATCCTCCGAGGAAGATAATTACTATGCTCAAAGCAGGCTTGATTGAGGATGTATTTGACTCCGATAGCCTGCTCAAATGCGTCAATTGCTATACCTGCATGAGTAAATGTCCCCGGAACATTCGGCTGACGGAGATCCTCCTCCCCCTTGTCAAGGAACAAACCGCCGTGCGCCTGTCTCACATGCCGCAGGAACTTCATAAGGCGATCGAAAACACGTATCGCTATGGAAATTCCTATGGCGAGTCGGGGCGAAAGCGCATGCTATGGACGCAAACCCTCGATTTTCCCATTCGTATTCTGGCTGATGATCCGCATCCGGTGGACATTCTATGGTTTGTCGAATGTGATCTCGCCTACCACCCGCGCGGTCAGGACATCGCGCGGGCAACAGCGCAGCTCTTCCATCTTCTCGATATGGACTTCGCCACACTCGGATACGAGGAGCACTGTGCCGGCGATTGCGGCCGACTCACCTGGGAGCCGGGACTCGCAGAAACGCTTATCGATTACAACCTTGCAATGTTTGGCAAGTACAAATTCCAGCGTATTGTAACGAACGACCCGCATGCGCTCGACGCATTCAATTTCCGCTACCCCATGTTCGAGTTCCGAGGCAAAGTGCTTTCGACGATTTCTTTGCTGCACAGCCATATCGACCGGCTCAAACCCATGCTGACGGAGCGGCGGGATATGCGCATCACCTACCACGACTCCTGCTGTCTTGGAAGACACAACGCTATCTACGAAGAACCGCGACAGCTTCTCGAGGCGATCCCGGGAGTCTCACTCGTCGAAATGGTTCATAACCGAAGCAATTCCATCTGCTGCGGTGGCGGTGGCGGGGGTATGTGGCTCGATACCTATTACAAATCCCTGGGTATGGAAAGACTGTCCGACAGGAGAATTCGTGAAGCTATCGCCACTGGAGCCGATGTTCTGGCAGTGGCATGTCCGTATGAAGTATCACGTTTCGAAGACGCTGTCAAGCTTGCGGGGTACGAGCACCGCATGATCGTGCGAGACATCACGGAGCTGCTGATTGAAGCTATCGGAGGGCACTGACATGAAGCAGAATGGAGAAATTCGCATCGGTATTTATATCTGCCATTGCGGCAGCAATATCGCGGGCGTTATAGATATTCAGAAAGTCCGCACCTACGCGGAGACGCTGCCTGGAGTATATATCGCCCGGGATTACAAGTACATGTGCTCCGATCCGGGCCAGGATTTGCTAAGGCAGGACATCGCAGACCATGGTCTTAACCGCATTATCGTGGCATCGTGCTCACCGCTCCTGCACGAGCAAACTTTCCGTCGTGCCGCAGAATCGGGGGGTATCAACCCCTACTTTGTACAGATGGTCAATATTCGTGAACACGGTACCTGGGTGCATACCGATGGCGAATACATGACTGGCAAGGCAATGGATATGATTCGTGCCGCGGCACGACGAGTATTCTACCATGAAGCGCTTGAACGCAAACGCGTTACCGTCACACCATCGGTATTGGTGCTCGGAGGAGGTATCGCCGGTATTCATGCGGCTCTCACGATGGCCAATGCTGGCAAGCAGGTCTACCTCGTGGAACGTGAACCGAGCATCGGCGGGCACATGGCGCAGTTTGATAAGACCTTCCCAACTCTCGATTGTGCCGCATGCATACTCACACCAAAAATGACAGCCGTGCGATCCCATCCCAACATCACACTGTGGACGTGGGCGGAGGTAGAAAAGGTCGAAGGCTTCATAGGCAACTACACCGTCACGATCAAACGCAAACCACGGTACATACGAGAGGATCTCTGCGTCGGCTGTATGGAATGTATCGAGGCGTGTGTGTACAAGGAAGGGCGTTTTCCCGACGAATTCAACCTCGGACTGAGTAAACGAAAACCGATCTATATTCCTTTTCCGCAAGCCGTTCCACCGGTTCCGGTTGTTGATGCGGAACATTGTATTCACCTTAAAACCGGTCGATGCAAGGATATCTGTGTGGAGGTATGCGGAGAACGAAAGGCTTTCGACTTCGATCAGAAAGCGGAATATCTCGATATCCAGGTCGGTGCGATCGTTCTCGCGACAGGATTCACGACCTTCGACCCGGCGAACATACAGTATTACGGGTATGGGAAATATCAGAACGTGTATACTGCGCTGGAGCTCGAGAGGCTGATTAATGCATCAGGACCAACGGGAGGGAAAGTCGTGCTACCGGACGGTCGCATGCCGCAACGAGTGGCCATCGTGCACTGCGTTGGATCGCGCAACGAGAACTACAACCGCTGGTGCTCCAAGGTGTGCTGCATGTACTCGTTAAAACTGGCGCACCTGATGCAGGAAAAAACCAATGCGGAGATTTTCAATTTCTACATCGATATGCGCGCGCCGGGTAAAGGAATGGAGGAATTCTACAATCGTGTTTCCTCCGAGGGCATTCACCTGGTGCGCGGACGTATCGCTGACGTCTATCCGGAAATCCTCCCGACGCCAGATGCGCCGAAGGACGTAGTCGGCCGGGTCGTTATTCAGGCGGAGGATACGCTGATCGGACGGATACGTAAGATCCCTGTCGACATGGTAATCCTGAGCACTGGTTTACAACCACAGGACGATGCAGACGATGTGCGCCGTATATTCAACATCTCCTGCTCGACTGGCGGGTTCTTTCTGGAACGTCATCCGAAACTCGCTCCGGTAAATACATTTACGGACGGCATTTTTCTTGCAGGCGCTTGTCAGGGGCCGAAAGATATTCCCGACACCGTAGCCCAGGCGGGTGCGGCTGCTTCTGAGGCACTCTCGCTCATCGATGCGGGCTTCTTCGAACTCGAACCGAACACCGCCTACATACAAGAAGACGTCTGCTCCGGATGCAAATCCTGCCTGCCGCTCTGCCCCTACACAGCCATAACTTATGACGTGGAGAAAATGAAAGCAGCGATCAACGAGGCATTATGCAAAGGCTGCGGAACCTGCGTCGCCAGCTGCCCCTCCGGCTCGATTCGTCAGCATCTGTTTGAGGATGATGAACTGCTGAGCGAAATCCGTGGCCTGCTCGAATACGCGTGATGGTGTGGAAATGAAACAGAGGTACACATGAATACCATGCAACAATCAACCCCGGCTGCACAGGAATGGCGCCCGCGCATTATCGCGTTCTTCTGTAACTGGTGCACGTACACAGCGGCGGATCTCGCCGGTGTATCCCGATTGAAGTATGCGCCGAACACCCGGATCGTGCGCGTTATGTGCTCGGGACGAATTGATCCCCAGTTTATTCTCGATGCGTTCGTTCACGGGGCGGATGGCGTGCTGATCGGCGGCTGCCATCCGGGCGACTGCCATTACACCGAAGGCAATTATAAAACCCTGCGTCGCCACCACTTGCTGCGTCGCATGCTCATGGACATGGGAATCGACGAGCGCCGTCTGCGACTTGAGTGGATCTCCGCTTCAGAGGGCGACAAAGTGCGCGACGTCATCAACGGGATGGTTACGGAACTCCAAACGATGGGCCCACTTGCACTGAATGACAACATGACGCGCTTCGATGCCGAACTCGAATCCGACCTCGACACATACCTGGTAACCCTGAGCACCAAGGAGGTGGAACATGCCTGAAAAGCCGAAAATCGCCTTGTACTGGTGCGCGTCCTGTGGTGGCTGTGAGGAATCGGTAGTGGATCTCGCCGAGGGCATTCTCGATGTTGTTGCAGCGGTCGATATTCTGTTCTGGCCTGTCGCGCTCGATTTCAAAAAGTCGGATGTAGAAGACCTTGCCGATGGGGAACTGACCGTGACGTTGATCAATGGCGCCGTCCGAACATCGGAACAGGTGGAAATGGTGCGGCTGTTGCGGAAAAAAAGCGCCGTGGTTATCGCCTATGGTTCCTGTGCGCATATGGGCGGTATTCCGGGACTGGCGAATCAATTTCACCGCACGCATATTCTCCGCTACGTCTATCAGGAGGCGCCGACTGTAGTGAACGAAAATCAGGTGTATCCGGAAATACGACATTCCTGGAACGGCTATTCGGTTACCCTGCCCGAATTCCATGCAACAGTGCGGTCGCTGGACCAGGTCATCGACGTCGATTACTATTTACCTGGATGTCCCCCGACACCTGCTTTGCTCGCAGCGGCAGTCAACGCACTGCTCACCGGAACCCTGCCGCCGAAGGGATCAGTGCTCGCACCTGATGTGGCATTGTGCGATGAGTGTGCACGAAAGGACAGTAAACCCGAAAACCTATCCTTCGAGCAGTACAAGCGTCCGCATGCCATCGCTGCGGATCCGGAGGTCTGTCTGCTTGCCCAGGGACTGCTCTGCATGGGTCCCGCGACCCGCTCTGGTTGCGGAGCTCTATGCGTCGAGGGAAATATGCCATGCACAGGTTGCTTCGGTCCCACCTCAAGGGTCCAGGATCAGGGTGCGAAAATGCTGTCGTCTCTCGCAGCGAATATGTCCGCGCAGACAGATGAGGATATCATCGAGACACTTGGGGGAATTCCCGATCCTGTGGGAACTTTCTATCGATACGGTCTTCCCGTATCGACGCTCAGGCGATACCGAGATACAGAGTCTTGAATCGGAGGAGAACAGATATGCAACATGCAGGCACGAATCAAATGAACACAACATTGTCGAATAGCCCGGAAAATGGCGTCAGGCGAATCACGATCGATCCCATTACACGGCTTGAAGGCCATGGGAAGATCGACATATTTCTTGATGCGGACGGAAATGTGGATCGCGCGTTTTTCCAGGTACCCGAACTGCGTGGTTTTGAAATCTTCAGCGTGGGGCGGCCGGCGGAAGACATGCCACAGATAACAAGCCGTATCTGCGGTGTCTGCCCAACCGCGCATCACATGGCCGCGACCAAGGCGCTTGATGATCTGTACAAGGTTACTCCGACGTCTGCTGCGATCAAGCTTCGCGAACTTCTCTACAACATCTTCATGCTCGAGGACCATGCACTGCACGTATATATCCTCGGAGGACCGGACTTCATCGTTGGTCCCGATGCGCCGGCGCCTCTGCGCAATGTGCTCGGCGTGATCCAATCCGTCGGACTTGAGACCGGGAAGCGGGTAATCTCCATGCGCCGACGATTGCGCGAGCTTATCACACACCTTGGCGGAAAGGTGATTCATCCCGTCTTCGGCCTGCCGGGTGGTGTAGCGAAATATCTCGATATTTCCGATCTGCCTCGTTTTCGGGAGGTTGCGGTGGATGGTCTTGACTTCGCCCGCTTCACCCTACAGGTCTTCCATGATCTTGTGCTTGCCAATCAGGCATACGTGGATCTCATAACATCCGATGCCTACACACATCGGACCTACTACATGGGCCTGGTTGACGAACAGAACAAGGTCAATTTCTATGATGGTTATCTCCGCGTCGTGGATTCCGAAGGGAATGTCTTCGCCCGTTTCCCTGCTGCGGACTACACTGACTATATTGCCGAACATGTCGAACCCTGGAGCTTCGTGAAATTCTGCTATCTTCGACCGGTGGGCTGGAATGGATTCACCGAAGGCAATGATAGCGGGATTTATTCTGTCGCACCGCTCGCACGGCTGAATGCAGCCCAGGGCATGGCGACGCCGGAGGCGCAGGAAGCATATGATGAGTACGTCGCCACGCTTGGTGAACCAGTACATCACACACTCGCGAACCACTGGGCACGTATCATCGAGATGCTGCAGGCGGCCGAAAGAATCAACGAACTTCTTGCCGATGACGAAATCACGAGCCGTGATATCCGGAATCTGCCCGATGCTATCCCAACACGTGGAATCGGTGTGGTCGAAGCTCCACGGGGAACGCTCATCCATCACTACGAGACGGATCCGAACGGTGTCATCACCAAGGCAAATCTGATCGTGGCAACCCAGAATAATGCAGCGCGTATGGCTATGAGTGTAGAGAAAACCGCCCGTAGTCTCATCAAGAACGGGCAGGTTTCTGACGGATTGCTTAACAAAATCGAGATGGCTTTCCGTGCCTACGATCCCTGCCACGCATGCGCGACACATAGTCTGCCCGGCAAGATGCCGCTCGTTCTGCGTATTCACGATGGCAAAGGTGTGCTTGTCAGCGAGCAGCGACGATGATGCGCAATGCCTCACGCGTCCTTCTCCTTGCTTTGGGGAACGACCTGCTCAGTGATGATGCCGTCGCGTTTCATGCCGCAAGGCGGATTCACGCGCGGGGTCTGCTTGGTGTTGATGTGATTGAATCCGGTGAGGCGGGATTCGCCTTGCTGGAATTGATCACGGGTTACTCGCGCGTCATCATCATCGATGCACTGCATTCACTGCACTACCCCGCGGGAAGCATTGTCCAGTTTTCGGATAAGGATTTCGCTGCCACCGCATCCCCCTCACCACATTATGCGGGATTACCAGACTTGCGTCGTCTTGCACAGACCATGGGAATTCCCTATCCGGAGCACATCGGTATTATCGCGATGGAAGTAGAGGATCCCTACACCATTGCGGAAAAACTCACGAATCCGGTGCAACACGCATTGCCTGCATTTGTCGACGCCATTATTGATGCGATTGTGGAAGGACCAGTACGGCAGCGGGTTTCTAAAGCCATGGCATAAGACGTTCCATCCTGTCATTACACAACGGGGAGGTCGTGCTCTTCACTGTGTTGCTCGAAACACCGTGACGCATGATTGCGGCCGCTGCTCAAAGCGCTTCAGGAGCAGGTCGTCATTTTTTTCATTGATTTTCATCCTTGAATGCAGTATGCTGCACGTATATATCCAAAATGAACCTTCAGGAGGATGAAGATGAAACAGGCGACCGCTGTACTGCTTGCTTTGCTGATTTTTCTGCCCTGTGCTTCCGTCGCGCAGACATCCATGGGGGTTGCACTCGAAGCGCATACCACCGACCCCATTCTGCTGACCGCCGGCGAGGGTGTGGAGTTCGTCTTGAGCGCACGCAACGAGAAGCAGGAACTCTTGGAGAACTGGAACGAAGTCGGCCATGATGCGATACTTGTCGTGCAAAATTCTTATGCTGAGACAGACAGTAACCGCAATTCGTGGAATGCCTGGGCGGACGGCTATACCTGGCTGCGACTGAAAGCGAACGGTACGCCTCTGACAGCGGACTCAACATCCACACTCGGGGAAGCCCTGCTCTACTTCACCATTCCGAAATCGTCCTTCGCGCTCGGCAAGGCGACACTGACTTTTATGCAGAGCCGCGCAGACAGCAATATACTTCTGACAGTGACGCCGCAGGCGGATTCTCTGCGGCAGCAGTCGCCGCCCATAGTGGTGCAACCCGCAGAGCATGCCGATTATCTCGTGGATATAACGAGTCCTTTCGCGGATTCCGATGATGTGTATTTCATGCGGAAATTCGAGGTTGTCGTCGCTCCGCGCGATCGTTACACGAATGTGATCAGCGGACGGGAGATACAGTCACAGGTCAAAGCGCGATTCCGTCTCGAGTTTGATCCGAATTACCCCGGAGTATCCTATCCCTTCGATGATCCGATACAATTACACGGCATGGAGCGTTTCTTTCTCATTTCTCGCGTGCGTCATGCAGACGAGAAGCGGGAGCCGAGGCAGTGGTTGAGGGTATCGAGTGTGTCGGACACCAATGTGACAGGAAGGACGAGCCCTTTCCAGGTTCTCGATCATGCGCCTTATCCCGCCGAACTTCGGTTGCCCGTCGATCAGTCAGTGATCCGACTCGTCCGTGGAACGGATCTGGAAACATTCACCTGGACCAAGCCGAGCCCTGCGGATCCCTACATGGATATTCAAGTCTCGCGCTTCGATCCACGCCGCGTCTCGGATGTCGTTCGATACGGGCTCCATTTCATCGATGCGCAATCCTACACCCGTAAGGTAGAATTCGAAGCCGCTAACGACGGTATGGACTCATCACTGACGCTCAATCATGCACAATTGTCCACACTTATGGACGAGATTGCCGGTCCGGCGGGAGAACAGCTCAGTCTTGGGGTTCTCTGGTACGCCGTCACGAGGGATTTCGACAACACAGACGGGATGATGTTTGGTCCTCTGTATACGACACAATCAAAGCCGATACCGATTTTCAACGGACATTTTCAGGGATTTCGTCTGAGCCTGATACGCAATCATCGAATCGTGCCGGTGACGATATGCGGTGTAGGTACACCCGAATTCCGATTGCATCAGAACTACCCCAACCCCTTCAATCCCTCGACAACGATAGCGCTGCAGTTGCCAAATCCCGGTCACTGTCGCCTGCTTGTGCATAACATTCTCGGCGAAGAGGTGGCAGTTCTGCACGACGGTTTCCTGGACGCCGGTGAGCATACGTTTTCCTTCGACGGCGGCGGGCGTTCGTCAGGCTTGTACTCGTACCGCCTCGAGTCGGGTGACATCGCTTTGACGCGCTGGATGACACTGTTGCGGTAAATAAACAGAAGCGAAGCATATACAGCATAAGCTGGATGCAATCCCATGAAACGATTCTATGTAACTCCCGCGATTCTTTTATGGCTTCTGAACAGTCTTCTATACGCGCAGACTGATACTCAGATGATAGAGGTGCAAAATCTCAGCACCGCCAATGGCTCGCAGATATTCATCCAGTGGGAAGCGCCATTGTGTGCGGACTGGACCGGAAGCAGAGTCGAGCGCTCGATGTCCGATTCTGTCTGGATCCAACTGGCAGTGCGCCCGAATCCGGTCAGATGCATGCTGGACACCTCGGTGGCGTGGAACCTCGAGTACCGCTACAGAATCAGTTGTATTTGCGGGAGTGGTGAGCCTGAAACGTGGTACAGCGAGGCGCTTCGTGCCGATGAAATCACACACCTGGATCTGCACAGTTATTTCCTGCCTCAGCGATGGAGAACCCACGAATACGAGGTTGTGGAAACACAACAGAGGGATTCAAGACGAATCGATACAACGTACCACGTTACGTATCGATTCCACAGAGCCGAACAGAATATTGACGGCGGCGAGGATGAAATTTTCGAGGTCATTTCACAGATCGAGCTGGGTTTTCCGGAAACAACGTATGTTCGATTCATTACGGAGTTCACGGACAGGATTCGCTTTTATAGCGACACCTCGCTGCTATGGTTGGGTGTCCCCACCATATGGAAAAAGCGGAATATTCTTTTACCGGATGCATCTCTTCTCGCTATTCAGGACTCAGCCAGATACATCCCCCTCCCGACGACTGGACTGACTACCTACGATACGCTTGCACTGATATTCGAGAGTGGATTCTACTGGACCAGCGATTACCGCTTTCGTCGAGATTTCGGCCTTCTCCAAGCGTACTATGATATCTCGGGGATGCTGTCGCAGACATTGCACCACGCGTATAGTATCAGCCTCTCTTCGCCGCTGTCCGTCCCGGCCGATTCTCCCTCTGCGGGGAGTATGGAAATTGTTCCTTTTCCCAATCCTTTTCGAAGCGACGTCACCATCAACATTCAGGTGAAGCGTGCAGCTCCCGTACTGCTCACCGTACACGATATGCCGGGCCGCACGGTAGCCACACTCAAGGATGGACATTGCGAAGCGGGCAGGTATTCATTCACCTTCCAGCCGGCCGACCTTCCCTCCGGGATGTACATCTGCCGTTTGCAGAGCGGGAGCACGGTCGTATCGCAAATGATGCTGCGGATACGTTGAGTGTTGCGGTGGGCTTATAATCCCGACGAAAACTTCGGAAGGAATAGAACTGCGGCTGAATTTTGCGCACTCACCAGAAGACAGGATACGACAGCGATAGCGAGATTCCCGGGTAGGACCGGGGTGCATGCTCTCTCGTGAGCACCTCACTTCCCCATCCTTCGTAGTATTGATATGTCTCCGCGAAGGTTTCCTCCAGCGGGATGTGACCTTCCAGGAGTACCCGCATGCGCAGCAGCTGAACATCGAAGCCGAAGGTCAAAGAAAAAGCGCGCGAAACATCTCCATCCACAAATCGTGCTTCCCATTTTTCCCACCAGCCCAAGCGGTAGTGAGCGTACTTCCCGAGTTCATCCCAATTCCAGATATAAATCAAACCGAGATGCATATTGACGCGACCTGTGTTCAGGACGAGGTTTATACCGGTCGCGGCATGCATCGGCCCGATCACCGCGCGGGGTAACAGGCTCAACACCGGCTGGGATGTTGCATCATACAGTACCGGGATTTCTTTTCCGATCCACACAGCAGGGAGCGTGCCGATGGGTCGTGCGCGGACATCATAGATGTTGAAAAGAAAACTGATGCCCGCATCCAGGTCCGGTACAGCTCGAAAATGCCTGGCCCCTGGCCTTGATTGATCCGCCGCCTCATCCGCGATAGTCCGAGCAGGAAGCAATTCCATTTCTGAATCAGACTCCAGATCAGAGCGCGCTTCCGGTGGAGGAATCGTATACATCCGGGCCTCCCGGAGAGTCTCGATAATGTCGTCGAGATTCTCTTCATTGACCTCCGCGTAGCGACGTTCCTCCCCGAAAATGCTCCTCACTGCCAGCATGGGAAGCAGAGCCACGATACCGGAGAAAAGGAGATTGACGGGATAGGAAAATGCGGTGAGGCCCGAGCCCCCGACCCTCCCACGGATCGCGTTGCGTTTCGCTGATCAGATAGGAGATGCCCCCCGTGGCGATCAACCAGCCCAGCCATCCGTGCTCAGGTGAATTGGTATACCACTGGCCCGATACGGAATCCACATCGCTCCATCGATATCGTTGAAGTGCTATGTTTTTGTCGCGGACATTGAAGGCGGAGGGGAGAGTCCATAGCGTTACCGATGATCGTGTCGCTTCGAGCGGAATGCCCGAAACATGTGTACCATCACGAAGCGCTAGTTCGCAGGATTTCCCCAGGGCTTCTGAAGCGCCGAGAAGGATATGACTCGCTTCTGCATGACCCGCAGGAAACAACGCACGCGGGACGTATTCCGAAGCTCTTTCTCAAGCACGGGAAAGGGATCCTCCGAGGCCCCCATGGATTCAAATACATCGAAAAAACCGGCAAGCGCTTCGTATTCACAAGCAGACAGCGAGAGAACGTGCTCTACAAACCCGGAGAGCACGATAACGGTCCAGCCGGAATCGTTTGGCAGCACCGTTGCTGCGCAGGGGCGGGTGATATCCGGAAACAGGCCAAAATAGACCACCTCAGCATTATCGATCACACTCCCGACGCGTAGTACGACAGTGTCGCGTCCGGAATTCTGTGCCAAGAGGGGCGAGGCAACGGTCACGATGAGAAGGAGAAACAGAGAGATGGATTTCATGACGGTGTCCGGTAAAATGGCCACATGAATCACTACGCAAAATAGACACGTTATGCGTCACTTTGTGACGGTTGGCTCTTCCCCATCACGTAGAGACGTTGCTCATGACATGTTTGCATCGGGATCTGTGAACACCGTAGAGGACGGACGTGGGCGCTTCGACTTCGTGCTGACCTGTATTTGTACCTTAGACCGAAAACCTACCGCAGCACTTCGCTCAGCGTGACGATATTTGATAGATTTTTCATCCCAAATCGATGTCACACTCGAAATAAACCGGCGTCCGCCTGGGCGGAATGGTTACCTGACTCAGGTCGAAGATCGCAGATTCGCCGTGGCGGATTCGCCGTGACGCGGCGATCTAGAGATGGACTTTATCGCCGAACTCCTTTTTCAACCGCTGCTTTACAGAATCCGGCAATGGATTGCCAATGAGCGACAGGTGGTTGATTTCCGGTAAGTCTGCCCGGGTAAAGTCGAATGTAGTAAGCCGGTTGGAATCCAACTGTAGAAGTCTGCAATGATCGGTAACAAACAATTCCCTCGGGAAGGACTCAAGCTTATTGTTCTGTAACGACAGCGTCGAAATATACTTGAGATCTTTAAACTCATTCGGAATCGTCTCGATTTCATTTCCATCAAGAATCAAATAGCCCAAACCATGCAAAGCACAGATCTGAGGGGGAATGTGTTGAAATTTACAATTCGGTAGCCAGAGAAATCCAATGTGGAGGTTTGTAATCTCGTCGGGCAGGTACCGAAGGTCGCTGTCATATATTCCGAGGAAAAACACCTTCGTAAGCAGTCCTATCGCAGGAGACAAACTGTCCCCCATACGCCATATTCGCAATTCCTCAGCATTTTCCCGGTGATTCAGCGCGTCCTGGAGGGAATAAAAAACTATTTCGGGAGCATCAACAGTGGTCCCATGATCGTCGTCACATCCTGTGGGGAGCAACACACAGACTGCAGCGATCAGCAATATTATCTGGATTCTTTTCATCGAAGGCATGTTACGCATTCAGGATAGCATTGTCAATACACGGCTTTGCCAAACATCAGCCCATGCATCATTCAGGAGAACCGTTATGCCTTCGGCCTGATGTATCGTTTTCGCAGAACCGTGCTTCACAGCACAGAAGTCTATAACATGACCAGTTCCCAACTTGTGTGCGTGAAGTAGAAAGCCCCGGGAGCCGCGTTGGCCGTAGTCATGGCGATTGTTTGGCGATTTCGCGGAAATCCTACCGTGTGAAAATCCATGGTGTCCCCCGTCTCGGATTATGCTTGTCATCTCTGGTCTATCGTGCTGTCAGCCCCGACCGCAGCGCGTTGTTTTTTGCAAATCCACCAGTTTCACCCTATATTTCCTATCTCTGCTTTTTTGCGGAGGCAATTGGAGAGGTGCAGGAGTGGCTGAACTGGCACGCCTGGAAAGCGTGTGTACGTGAAAGCGTACCGTGGGTTCGAATCCCACCTTCTCCGCGACACGAAAGACCCCGGATCCCGGGGTCTTTCATCTTCATTCATATCAGTTGGGAGCTGGTCATGTTTTACACGTATGTGCTATGGAGCGCGGTTCTACGCAAGCGCTACATCGGATCGACGAGCGATTTATCTCGACGTCTTGAGCAACACAATACCGGGCTCAGTACCTTTACCAAACGTGGAATCCCGTGGAGTGTAATCTACTTCGAAGACTTTCCGACGCGTCGGGAAGCAGAGGTGAGGGAACGGACGTTGAAGTCCGGACAGGGACGGGCCTGGCTTGACCAGACGTTTCCACAGTATCGTTCCGCAGGAAGTGGCTGAACTGTCAGCCGGAGGCTGACTGGAAAGCGTGTGTACGTGTCCGTCTGAGGCGGATGCAAAGCGTATCAGCCTGAGGCCGATTCGAATCCCACCTTCTCCGCGACACGAAAGACCCCGGATCCCGGGGTCTTTCATCTTCATTCATATCAGTTGGGAGCTGGTCATGTTTTACACGTATGTGCTATGGAGCGCGGTTCTACGCAAGCGCTACATCGGATCGACGAGCGATTTATCTCGACGTCTTGAGCAACACAATACCGGGCTCAGTACCTTTACCAAACGTGGAATCCCGTGGAGTGTAATCTACTTCGAAGACTTTCCGACGCGTCGGGAAGCAGAGGTGAGGGAACGGACGTTGAAGTCCGGACAGGGACGGGCCTGGCTTGACCAGACGTTTCCACAGTATCGTTCCGCAGGAAGTGGCTGAACTGTCAGCCGGAGGCTGACTGGAAAGCGTGTGTACGTGTCCGTCTGAGGCGGATGCAAAGCGTATCAGCCTGAGGCCGATTCGAATCCCACCTTCTCCGCGACACGAAAGACCCCGGATCCCGGGGTCTTTCATCTTCATTCATATCAGTTGGGAGCTGGTCATGTTTTACACGTATGTGCTATGGAGCGCGGTTCTACGCAAGCGCTACATCGGATCGACGAGCGATTTATCTCGACGTCTTGAGCAACACAATACCGGGCTCAGTACCTTTACCAAACGTGGAATCCCGTGGAGTGTAATCTACTTCGAAGACTTTCCGACGCGTCGGGAAGCAGAGGTGAGGGAACGGACGTTGAAGTCCGGACAGGGACGGGCCTGGCTTGACCAGACGTTTCCACAGTATCGTTCCGCAGGAAGTGGCTGAACTGTCAGCCGGAGGCTGACTGGAAAGCGTGTGTACGTGTCCGTCTGAGGCGGATGCAAAGCGTATCAGCCTGAGGCCGATTCGAATCCCACCTTCTCCGCGACATGCCCGGGTAATACCGGGCATTTTGTTTTTCCTTTATGACGGTGGCCGACGAATTACGGACCTTCGAAAGCGTACCGCGGGTTCTCCCGGAGGGATGCCTCCGGCAGAATCCCACCTTCTCCGCGAAATTACGAGACAGCCCGGAATCATCGATTATGGGCTGTTTTAGTTAATGTTCATGCGCTGGAATCGACCGAATCCACTGGAATCCACTGCATGTTGGACGTTTTTTGTATGTTCTTTCCGTGCGGTAGAATAAGAAAAAGCCCCGATGGTTATCGGGGCTCTTCTCGTGACTTCGTCACCGGTATCTGAACCTGTGTGCTACGATGTTGATTTACATGCAGTTGGAGTGATTCTTTCCGGCGGTTTGGGTGCTGCAATGGTGAGATCTGGGAAATGCTGCCGACTTCGCGAAACAACAGGGGCTCGTGAAGCTGGGTATCCTGGCGTCTTTGCGCCTTGGCGTCTTTGCGTTGAATTCCCCTCTGACCTCAGAAGAATGGAACGCAAAGTCGCAAAGACGCAAAGTGTCTTTAAGTGCGTTTTTCTCGTTTCAATATTCAATCAGCTGTCTGTGATGAGGAAACTGTGATTCCTTCCTGCGTCTTGGGTGCTGCAATGGCGAAGTCAGGAAAGAGCCCCGATCATTGTCGGGGCTCTTCTCTATTCGGGCGTCTTCTGGATGATTACCCGGCAGATCATGTTGACCTCCGGTAGCATGCGGTCGGGAGCGAGAAATGCATACGCCGGCTTGATCTCGCTGATTCTGCGATGTCCGAGCAGCCGGCTGTCATCCTGCATCAGCACCCCTTTCATCCACAGGTGGCTCTCAGTGTGCCTGGAGGGTGCATCGTACGACTTCACAAGCTGCGGAATAGAATCCTCCATCTGTCTGCAGCGGGAACATACCTCGTCCTGCGATGTGATGTCGATCTGAAGCTGATGAGGACACGTGGTCCGCGTCGTGGAAGTGACGGAGAATATTTCGAGAGTAGGGACTACGGGTAACGAGTGAAAATAATCTGTCACAACGACACATTGCACCGTCAGAATACCTCTGCTATCAATTGCAGGCTGAACGCATTCACCTGCTGCGGATCGTCAGTGGGATACCAGTAGTAGTATTTTTCGTCGTCGCTGTTCCATACCGTGTGCGCGTAATCGATCTGCACAGTGATCGGTAGATCCAAATCAAACAGGTGATCGAGAGGGATATCGAGTCCAGCTCCGTACCGAAGTACCGGGTATTCCGGCCAGTAATGATACCGATTGCCCAAGCGGACGATATTCTCGATACCGGCACTGAGCATCAGTACTTCCAGGATGCGCAGTTCAGCAGCGCCGCCTACTGTCCCCCAGTTCCTGAACTCGTGTTCTGTCCCCTGCAGACTGCTTTCCACCGTCAGAAGTACGGAGAGGACATTCGCGTTCAACATGCGACCCATATCAGGATTCCAGAAGTATGCCGCTCCTGCGCGGAGAACCTGGTTCAGATGATCCTTCTGCGCTTCATCGATGTACCAGACCTCGGTTCCCAGGATGTTGTCGAGGGTCAGGCCGTAGCGTACCTCGTCCGATGGACGCCCAAGAAACGTGGCTCCATGCCTGCCATGAACGGAGAGCGAGAGATCCCAAGCTGTTGCAGTCGCGGACGATTCTTCTCTCAGGGTCCCCAGTGACTGAATGTGTGATTGGTGTCGTCTGATGGCTGCTCCGACGGAAAGCCAGTCGCTCATCTGACGAGCTGCATGGATGCCAAGCCGCGTTGATCGATGACGAAAGAGGTATGAGTCGTTCGTGTTAATGGGCTCGATATCCAGCTCGTCCCAATCAATTGAAACACCAACTGCGACATTTGTACCGGGGATGCTTGCTGCTGCAGCTATGGTGTACGGATTATTGAGTTCTGTGTCTATGTCTGTATTTATCTGACTCCGCCCACTTGAGAACTGTAGACGTGCCCCCTGTTGAAATGCCAGAGCCGCACTGTTGCTATGCATGGATGCGAGTCCACGACCCACGGCAGTATATGCTCCACCAAGACGGATGGCTTCGGCTTGATATGGATGTGCATACCACCGTAGAGCACCTGGCTCTTGGGCGAGAAGGCTGAGTGAGGGTGTGAGCAAGAATACGGCGGAAAGAAGAATGGATCGCATATCCCCTCGAAGCTGTTTCAAATGTGGCCATCGGAATATAGTTCTTCCCCGCGATCCCTCGAAAGGGTATTCCTGGTCTCTTTACGGACAATCTTTACGACAAGCAAGAAGGGAAAACAAGAAAAACAGGCGACCACCTGCTTTTCTTTACCTCCCCGATCCATGATTCCCACCGATTCACGCAGCGACCCCGGAAGCATATCCTACCTTCGGCTCTTCCAGACGAAAAGTACCGTCAACCCGTTTCCGTGGCCGCTGATCCTGCGAAAAGGCGGGAGCGTCTGACGGCTCCAGATCGACAAGTATCGAGTCTGGAAGCGACTTTACTCCGAAATCACGAGTTTTGCCGTGTGGCGAACCTCCCGGCCGTTCAACGTGAGAAGGTAGACGCCGGGTGGCAGTCCGTCGGGCCTCCAGCGAAACTGGTTCGATCCTGCGGTTGCTTCAAGCGTGCGACACATGACGACGGATCCGAGAGTGTTTACAATGGAAATCACCACAGTCCCCGGATTCTTCATCACGAAGGGCACCGTTGTTGCTTCACGGAATGGATTCGGGTAGACGGGGAGGAGTACATCGGCATCCGACGGATTCGGCAGCCGCTCGACATCGACAAGCAATGCGCCGTAGGTGGTTCCCGTCAGCACACAGCCGACGAGCGTGATGTCGTCCTGGCGGGTGCCGGGCGGTTCGCCTCCGAAGTGGCTGGTGAGCGGACCAAAGCGTTCGGACAGCGTGATCCAGTCGAGCATGAGTCCGTCGCGGCGGAAGGTCAGGGTGCGCGTGGGCAGCTGAAACACTTCCGTCGAATCGATGTTCTGCAGCTCAATGGTCCGCTGCCAACCATGCGTTAACGGCCAGGACTCGTCCTGCACCGCATCGAAGCGGAAATACACTTCTTCTGTGCTGTCTTCCTCGAAATACACGTACATCCGCGTCGAGTCCACACGGATGAAGCGATCACTGCAGAAAGGGAAGGAACTACCGTGTTTCCCGCGCTGCTCCAGCTCGTAGTAGTCTTTCCCGTTTGCCTGTCTGCCGAAATCGACGATGCGTAGCATGATCGTGTCCCGCGACCCCTCATGTGTTACCCAGTCGAAATACGAAGCGGTGTAATCCCAGCGGTTGCCGACCTCGAGCGGAACGTACGGTTGGGCGGGGGCGACATGCACAACGGTCAGCAGGCAGACACAAAAGATTGATGTCAGAGCGGAGCGCATTGTGTTCCTCGGATTGAGAATCAAGACAGAAAGGTATCGAATGCGTAACCGCAAGTCAATCGGATGACACACGAGCGGACGAATCGTTCCTTTTGCACAGAAACATACGCTCGAAATTACGTGCAACAATGCAACCCTCACCGCTGGCAGATAAATGGGTGGAACGTCGAAGGAACCTGGAAACAAGGTTCTTTCTCGGAATATCGAGTCTGAAATTTGAATCATCAAACAAAGGTTTTGTATCACAATGGTCCGCGAGCTACTTTCCCACATCGTTGTATTGTTTTGTTGGACAGGACCATGAAGCACCTCGTCGTCGGCACATTAATTTTTGGCTTTGTGCTTGTAGGGATGACAGACATGCTACTGTCGCAGGGGTACAACAGTGGCTCCGATTCGGCACGTCCGTCTGACGGCTACCTCGACAGCCTGTGCGCAAAATATACCAGCTCGCGACTCGATTCCACCGCAGGATCATTGCTCATGAGAGAATGGCTGGATGGGTTGGCCTCTGAACACCTGGTTTCCAACCGCGACGACTTGACCGAGAATATGAAATGGAACCCCGAACTGCGCTTGTTCCGCCGACCGCACCACCACCATTTTCCCTCAGCGAGAAAATGGCGTCCATCACGAAGGAACATGTTGGACGTACATGTGTCCTTGACTATTAAGACGGAGGGAAGCAGATTGTCCGGGTGCTTGTAGCGTAGCGATTCTGGTAGATGTGAACGACGAAGCAAGCATCCTTGAGCATTGCCGGCGATTCTGCGCCGAAGTCCTCTGACACCACGCAGGAATATGAGAGGAGTGTATGCCCATGTCGAGAATGTTCGTCTTGCTTGCTGTGTTCTTGATCGCGTTGTCGGGATGCAAGGACACACCGACGGAACCGGATCCCGAGCCGGTATTGAAGGCGCTCTGGTTCACCACATATATGGAGGCCAGCGTCATTCGCGCGGGGGATACACTGCATGTGTGCTGGAGTACCCTCGATCTCGATCGGAGCGAAGTTTTTATCATGGAATACAGCTCCTTCTGGGACGCCAACTGGAAATTCCTTCGGAATGTCGTGATCGGAGAATACTGCACGGACATTCCTGCGGCTGAAATCCCGGTCGGTGATTTTTGCCTCCGGCTGCGAAATGCAGGGGGCGCGATCTCCGCCACCTCGGCACAGATACATGTGACTGCCGGGGATGAACGCGGGACCATTGTGTTTCTTCCCACCGCGTCGGACACGTTGATCTATCATCGTGATGTGCTGCGTTGGAATACGCTCCCGGACCATGCAGGGGAAGTGCGCGGTGTGTATGTGCAGCAGCAGATTGTCGGGCGCAACTGGGCGTCGCCAAAATGGTTCGATGTTTCGACCAGGGAATTCCGTCCAAGCGATCTGATCGGCATCTCTGATGCGGAGCATCTGGATCTCAACCCTCGGAGAAGATTTCGCATCCGTGCGCAGGATGACACGGCGTGGACGTATTCCTCCGTTTTCATCGTCATCGATTTCCGTCTCAGCGGACCACCGCCGGGATCGACAATCAAGCGTGGCACCATTGTGTACGGTGGCGCTTCGCATCCCACGGGTCCCACCGCGGAGCATTTCTGGTCGACGGACGGAGGGACGACATGGATGAACGTCGAGATGAATGCGTTCTCGACCAAGGGATATGAGACATGCACGCGGCTGTTCCCGCTTCCTCCGGGTCAGCAATGCTATTACGCGATCAAGGGATGGAGAGGCGCCCGGCTCTTCGCTGATACGCTGGGGCCATATATCGTGGTCGACAACACACGGCCTCTCGTTACCTTCAAAACGGGTGACAAGCTGACGTATGAGTTCATGACGGACAGTCAGAGAAATGTCCATCGGGATACCGTTACCGCAACGCTCGAGCGGATTGAGCAGACCGGTGACCGCATTGAATACACGTTCCGCACGGTGACCCGCACAGGCGCGGTCAATTCCGAGACGGTCGTCGAATATCCGTCGGAGATGCATCGTCTGAGCGGCTGGATCTTTGACGAGTTCACAGGGCACCTCAATCTCTACCGTTTCGCCGATACGGGATTGGATGAATATTCTCTGTACTGGGATGATGGTGCGTCACGAGCCAGCATGACCATGCGTCTCGGCATCGGGCTTGATACCTATTCGCTTCGATCGACGATGGGTGGAACCTGGTATGCACGATCAACGACGTATCTCCCTTGATCACCTGCCGTTGCATCACGAATCTGGAGAAAGGAAATGAGGATGAGAGCTGGAATCGCAGGCATCGCCATCGGCCTGCTACTCGGAAACGTCCAGACGATGCACGGACAGGGATTCGAGTGGAAACAAGGGTATCCATCCTATGGGTATGGAGTGAATGGCTATGGCGTTCGAGTATCGCCCGGCGGGATGATATACACGTATTTGCAGTATTGGGACATTCCTCCCTTCCAATGGGATACAGGATCCGTTATCGAAAAATATGATGACGCAGGGCATCGTATCTGGTACCTGTCCTGGAGAGGCAACGGGAGAGAGGTGAAGATCGAGTATCGATGTGACAACGATGAAAACCTCTATGTGCTGCAGGGAAACAAACTGAGTAAACGCTCCCCGGAGTCTGGCACGTGCTGGGAGACCAGTTTGGCGAACGGCTACGACAAGTTCGAAGTTTCGAGAGATCGAATCTTTCTTTTTACACCGCTTGTCGATACAGGCGGGACGGGAATATATCGTGGAGTCTCCATTGTGCAGATCGACACCATGCGCAGGGAGGTATGGAGAAGGGATACGATGTTTGCTCAGGACGTAGCCATCACGCGAACAGTAACGTACGTGGACAAGAGGGGGAACATGTACGTTTCAGGGGCCATCGAAGCAGATGAGAAGGACGTATTCTTCCTCAAGTTTGACATAGATGGGAATCTTATTTGCAGCAAACGGGAACGCGGCCCGGTGGGGCGAAACGAGGAAGGATTTGCGATTACCGCTGATGCTGCAGGAAATTTCTACCTTCTTTCGAAGGTGGATAGCAGTGACAACATCAATTCGGCCTGGATTACCAAATATGACCCAGTGGGTCGAAAGATTTGGTCGAAGTTTTATGAGAAGGAGTGGAACCTCGGAGTTGCGTCCATTCAGACCACACCAGATGACGAGATTCTTGTTGGAGGAGGATTCGGACAAGGACCCAACGGCATAGCACATTTCGTGTTTCGTGTCGATACATCCGGTGCGCTGCAATGGCAGCTCCCGACAGAGCCGCGATTCAAGTTTGGGAGCATGGCGGTAGGTCCCGACAACGACGTATACTTCATTGGGCTCTGGTTTGCCGGGTTGCATAGCGCTGATGGGCCATATTTCGCGAAGTACAGCCTCCATCCGGTCTCAGCCGAGATCCTGCCGGACGGGGTGGCCGATCCCGCATCTTGTGTGTTGAAGCAAAACTATCCCAATCCCTTCAACCCTTCGACGACCATCGATTTCAACATCCCAAGTCGCGGCGACGTGCGATTAACCGTCTTTGATCACCTGGGACGAGAAGTTGCGGTACTCGCAGATGGCGAATATGAGTCTGGGACACACTCCTGTCAGTTCAGCAGCGCGGAGCTACCGTCTGGTGTGTATATGTATCGCCTCCTTTGGAATGGCAATAGCGTAGCTCGAAGAATGGTCCTGCTGCGATAGCGCACAAGCTCCAAATTGTATGCAACTATGCTACTCTTCGCGGTGACTGCTGGACAATCGTGGATGCTTATTGGATGTTCGTGTGTTCGAAATGTGCTGGAAGCCCTGTAAATAAAGAGGATCGCAGCTTTCAGCAGATAATCCCACCTTCTCCGCGACATGCCCGGGTAATACCGGGCATTTCCTTTTCCCGCACAACACCAGCCGACGAGCCGCAGACCTTCGAAAGTGTACCGCGGGTTCTCCCGGAGGGACTCCGGCGGAATCTCACCTTCCCTTCGACATGCCCGGGTAATACCGGGCATTTTGTTTATGGCAGCAGTTGAAAAATCAGCCGCCCCGGAAGGCGGGCGTTGACAGATCCGTCACTCCAGAACTTCGCCGCTCCGCTCCCTGTTTTGCGAAACCCATACCACCGTCATCGTTTGTTTTGCCCGATTTCCACGCTACTTTGCCTGCATATTTTCCTGACGAATCATAGCGGAGGTTCAGTTGTCACGATTGTTCATGCGCCTGATCGTGTTGGTCGTGCTGTTCAGCGTGTTGCCGGCTCAGGTATGCGCGAAGCCGGGTGATCTGGATTCGGCCTCAATCCGAAACGCACAGGTCTACCTCGACTCCTTGTGGTCCATCTATGACAATATCCCGATTGATTCGGCACGGGCTGTGTCGCGGATGCGAATGCTGCTCGACAACTGGTCCGAGCTCACGAAACCCGACACCTCGCGTTTGCCGACAGATGCAGGAATCTGTGAGCAGGTCTTCTCCGATATTTTCAAAGCTCGCTATTACCCTGATCCTAAAACCGGACGCAAACGTCCGTTTCAGTCAAAGCTCAAGCCCTATGTTGTACTGCGTGACAGCATCAGATATGCGGTGATAACGGATACAGCGCTCTGGCAGGTGCTTTCCGGCCGCCGGGGCGACTCCCGCCTGCGTTCACGCATACGGTATTACGAACTTCAGTATCAACACATAGCTCCGCAATTGGACGTCTCGTCTACGGTGCTGCGCTTTGATCCCGCGCGCTATGAGGCGGTCAATGCCTTCATCAACGGTCGACGGAACATATCAGCGACGAACGAGAGGACCCCGGACCTCCAACGCAGATTCGACTGGTTGAATTCGTACTTCTCTGTTTGTTTTTCGCATGGAGGTGAGCATTATCCCTTATCCACGCTTCCGATCATAGGCACCATTCTCCTCAATGGTGATATGACCGAGGCCGTCGTTGTCATGAACTGGGCCTGCTACTCCGGTGAAACGATACTCTGCCGAAAATCCGACGGCATTTGGACAAGAGTCAGCTCCTATGATCATTGGGACGTTTAGCCGCAGCATACATGAGGTGAGCACAAACTCCCTGAGGCACACGGCGGACTGCATTCCGTAATAGTGGTACCATCCGCAATCGATTAATCAACGATACTGGGTCACATAACTTGGGGGCTTTTCGTAGGGAGGAAATCTGAGAGCAGATGACCACGGACCTGCATCGCGCGCCGCTGAGTGAGTGCGGTTCTGTGCCGCAACAGCACTGATCTCTGCCGCTCAGACCTTGCTGATCCGGTCGGTGATGAGTTCGTGAAGTCCTGGTTGTACGTGCTTCGCCGGATTCTGGAAGCTGATGCACACAACCGGAATCTGCTCAGAGTTCCAATGACAGGAATGCGGGTTGATACCTCGCCGGTTGATGAAAAGTATCAACCACGGGTTTTTCTACTGATGGCCATTGAAGTCCGGACAGTGCCTTTGGCCGGGGCGGGCGGTGCTTCAGCAGCTGTTCCATACCGGCAATCAAGGAAGAGGAAGGTGCCATCATTTGTCCCTCCCGTATCGGTTGAACGAGCCTGCTGACGCAGAAGCCGGTGTATCACTACCGGCAGGGGAAGGTGGAGGGTAGAACAGACGGGATTATTTATCTTCTGATGTTTATGGTATTTTCCAGATATAGCGGAAAAACATCACGGATATTACTATGGAGCGCATGGAGGAGTCGGGATCACAACGAGCGATTGACGGCACGCTGTCAGTGGACGTGGAAGAATGGTTCTGCGCCCACAATCTTTCTCCGCCGCTGTTGCGCAAGGAATGGGAGGAATATGAACGACGCGCGGAGGCCAGCACCGTGCGCCTCCTCGATATCATGGATGCGCGACAGGCGCGGGCAACCTTTTTCATGCTGGGGTGGGTGATGGAGCGCACTCCAGGACTCGCCGCGGAAATTCATCGTCGGGGTCACGAGGTCGGCACGCATGGGTATGGTCATTATGCGTTGACGGAAATGACGCCGGACGAATTCGCGCGGGATCTTGACGCGGCACTGGAGGTCCACGGGCGACAACTCGGTGTTGACGTCCTCGGCTACCGCGCACCGTCATTCACCTTGCGTAAAGACACCACGTGGGTCATTCCCATCCTTGAGAGTCGTGGGCTTCGCTACAGTTCCTCCGTATTCCCCATGCGCGGACATCCATTATACGGCATACCCGACGCGCCACTGGAGCCCTGGCGCATCGGAGAGACGCTGATGGAAATTCCACTGACGGTGGCACGACTGGCGTCTTTGCGCGTCCCATGCGCGGGTGGAGCCTACATGCGCCTGCTGCCATTCACGCTGATGCGGGGACTGCTGCACAGCGTGCGTCGGGAGGGACGACTGCTGAATCTGTACATGCATCCCTGGGAGTTCGATCCCGGTCAACCCCGCGTCGCGATTTCCTTGCAGAAACGCGTGCGTCACTATCACAATCTGCACCGGACCGAGGACCGGCTTCGGCGTCTGTTGTCGGATTTTCATTTCACCTCGATACAGGAGCTCCCATGTCTGCGATGAACAACGATGATGTCCAGAGAGATTATTGGAATCAAGAACTTCCGGCATTTGATGCGATCTATACCCATAAAAAGGGTACGGTCTCCAACATCCTCGATACCATCTTCCGCAAGGATATGTACCAGCGCTATACCGAAACGCTGAAGGCCTGCGAGCCGGTGACGGCGCGGAGCTTTCTCGACCTCGGCTGCGGCACGGGGCTGTACGCGCTCGAGCTGGCACGCCGCGGTGCGCAGCGGGTCGTCGGAGTGGACGTTGCCGACAAAATGGTGGAGACCTGCGAGGAGCGCGCCAGGCAGCTCGGATTAACCAATGTTTCGTTTGTTCACGGAGTGATTCAGGACCTTTCTCCGACGGAGAAATTTGACGTGAGTTTCGGCATTGGACTTTTCGACTATATCGAAGATGCGGTGCCGACGCTGCGCGGCATGCGCGAACATACGACAGACAGCGTTATAGCCACTTTCCCGCGCTTGATGACCTGGCGTGCGCCTTTGAGAAAGGCCCGTCTCACGATGCGCGGGTGTCCGGTGTATTTTTACACGAAGCGATCGGTCACTGCCGCTCTCACGGACGCCGGTCTCACCCCCGTCCGTGTGCAGCGTCTGGGGAAGCTGTACTTTGTGGTCGCCAAAGTCTGATACAGCACGCTTCGGAAGCACGGGTGTCGGTTGCTCTACGGTGCTCCGGCGACATAGCCCAGTGCATAATTGAATGATCTACACGTGGGGGATCCGGAGTTACACCCTGGCAACTTCGTCGTGACAAATCAACCGCGAAGTACATTTCTGCGAATCTGCTATGAACGCAGAAGAAAAACCCCGGGAACCGGGGTTTTTCAGTGTCGCGGAGAAGGTGGGATTCGAACCCACGGTACGCTTTCACGTACACACGCTTTCCAGTCAGCCTCTGGCTGACAGTTCAGCCACCACCTGCAGAACGATATTGTGGAAACGTCTGGTCAAGCCAGGCGCGTCCGTGTCCGGATTTCAATTGCCGCTCGCGTTGTTCTGCTTCCCGACGTGTAGGATACTGTTCTGAGAAAATCAGAATCCACGGAATACCGCGTTTGGTGAAGGTGCTGAACCCGTTATTGTGTTGCTCAAGCCGATGAAGAAGATCGCTCGTCGACCCGATGTAGCGCTTGCGTAGAACAGCGCTCCAAAGCACATATGTGTAGAACATGACCAGCTCCCGTCTGGTGTGAATGAAGAGGAAAAACCCCGGGAACCGGGGTTTTTCAGTGTCGCGGAGAAGGTGGGATTCGAACCCACGGTACGCTTTCACGTACACACGCTTTCCAGTCAGCCTCTGGCTGACAGTTCAGCCACTCCTGCACCTCTCCGATTATCTCCGCAAAAAAGCAGAGATGTAAAATATAGAGTGAAACTGGTGGATTTGCAAAAGACAACACCGCAACGATGGAAAATTTCGAGTCCATGCACCAGGCAAAGGTCTCTCTCCCCGTAACTTTTTCCGGTGCTTCTTCGTATCTTAAAGGATTGCGGCATTCTGTCGCATCACGCACTCCCACTCGTTCACTGCGGCTGCATGATTCAGGCGGTTTTTTTTGATCTCGACGGCGTTATTGCCGATACGTTGCATTTCCATTATCTCGCCTGGGAAAAGATGTTCAACGATCTAGGCGGCAGCATTTCCGAACATTCCGTGCTGATACATGAAGGGCGGGCGTCGCGTGAGATTTTGCCGCGATTCATCGAGGAAGCCGGCGTTTCAATTCCGGAAGAGGAGCGCGAGAGCTTCATCGACCGCAAGCGCGAGTATTACCGCTCCATCGTCAAGGTGACGTATTTTCCGCATGTGTTCGATGTTATCGCCGCGTTGCGTACGCGGGGTTTTCACACCGCCCTGGTGACGGCATCGTCGCTGAAGAACATGGAGACGGCGCTCCCGAAGCAGCATCGGGAGTTGTTCGACTTTCTCATTACGGGCGACGAAGTCCACCGAGCAAAACCCAATCCCGATCCGTACCTTGCCCCCATGCATCACCTCGGCCTCACGCCGGAGCAATGCGTGGTGGTGGAAAACGCACCTCTCGGCATCGAATCGGCCAAGAACGCGGGCATGACCTGCGTTGCGGTGGAAACCACGCTGGGGCGCGAATACCTGACGCTCGCGGATATGGTCATCCATGAGATCCGCGAACTTCTGGACCTCCCGTTCCTCCTTCCGAACCGATGAATGCAATCAAGACAAATGAACTGATTTCAAATACAGCACACATGTTACCATCACGAGAGGTTATCGTATGAAGACACGCCTCATGTATTTGCTCCTGCTTGTCGCCTTTGTTCTCCCTTTACGCGCGCAGGACTTCAAACCCATTTCGTACGAAGAGTACACACTGAAGAATGGCCTCACCGTCATTCTCCATGTCGATCGTACCGCTCCCACCGCGATGACGTACTGCCTCTACCGCGTCGGTTCCAAGGATGAGGTGACCGGTCGGACGGGATTCGCGCACTTTTTCGAACATCTCATGTTCGAGGGGACCAAAAACATCAACCGGGGTCAGATCGACAAAATGATCACCGCAGCCGGTGGCGTACTGAATGCATCAACCTCGTTCGATCAGACGGATTACTTTTTCAAGGTCCCCATCAACCAGCTCGAGCTGGCTCTGTGGATAGAATCCGAGCGCATGATGAATCTGGTTGTCAATGAAACCGGTGTGGAAACGCAGCGCGGCGTTGTGAAAGAAGAGCTGAAACAGCGCTACGAGGGCCGTCCCTACGGAACACTGTGGGACAACATCGTCAAGACCACGTTCAAGGGTACGCAGTATGAATGGACCCCGATCGGTGTTCCCGAAGACATCAACCGTGCCTCCATCGAGGAATTCCTTGCCTTCCACGACAAATACTATCTGCCGAACAACGCCTGCCTCGTTGTTGGCGGGGATCTCGATGTCGCGCAGACGAAAAAATGGATCGAACAGTATTTCGGCTCCATTCCTTCGGGCACCGAACCCCCCAGGGTCACCGTCACCTTCCCTCCGCAGACCGAGCCCCGCACCGTGCTTATCGAAGAGGAGATGACTCCCCTTCCGGCCTATATTCAGACCTATCTCTCCGTGGATTTCCAACACAAAGACGCCTACGCACTCGAGCTCATGGGTGATGTGTTGTCCAGCGGGAAAAGCTCACGCTTGTATCAGCGGCTGGTGGACAAGGATCAGCTCGCATTACAGGCCGCCAGCTTCAACGTCCCATTGGAAAAGGCCGGGCTGTTCGCGTTTTACTGCATTGCGAATTCCGGTGTAACATTCGAGCAAGTCGAGAAGGCGATCAACGAAGAAATCGCGCGGATCAAGAAAGATGGCATAACGCAGGAGGAATTCCAGAAAGTGCGCAATGCCAAAGAGGCGTCGTTTACACGCAGCTTCATGTCGCTCGACGGCAAACTGCGCAACCTCGCGTCCTACTCGCTGTTCTACGGCAATACCGCGCTCGTGAACAAGGAAATCGAAATGTACATGAACGTCACGCGTGACGACATCAAACGCGTTGCCAACACCTACCTGCGGCCCGAGCGGCGCAATGTGGTGAAATACGTCGTCCCCGAAAAACAGAGCTGATGTCCAACCACGCAGACAGAGGAAAAGTACAATGAAGCACACACGCATGTTTATCGTCGCCCTGATTCTGTTGCTTGCAGGACAGGCGTTCGCGCAGGTGGACCGCAGTAAAAAGCCCGCTCCCGGTCCTGCGCCCAAGGCCTCTTTCCCGGAATTCTATGAAACCATGCTCGACAACGGCCTCAAGGTCTTTGTCGTGACCAATAAAGCGCAACCGCTGGTGAGCTTCCGGCTGCTTATCAGATCAGGTGCGGAGTTTGATGGAGAGCACAGTGGCGTAGCGAATTTTACCACTTCGCTGCTCACTTCAGGTACGAAAAAGCGTACCGCGCTGCAATTCGCATCCGAAGCGGATTTTCTCGGCCTCAGTGTCGGTGCGGGTTCGGCTGACGACCAGATGTCGTTGAGTGGCTCCGGCCTCAAGAAGCACATGGACAAGTTGCTCGATCTGATGACCGACGCCTTGTACAATCCCACCTTCCCGCAGGAGGAGTTGGACAAGGAAAAGAAGCAGGCCCTGTCCGGACTGAAAACGGTGAAGAAAAATCCTGACGAAGTAATGCAACGACTCGCGATCACTGTAGGCTACAACGTACATCCTTATGCCCGCTTCGGCATCGAGAAGGATGTGGAAGCCATCACGCGTGAACATCTCGTTGCCTTTCACAAGCAGTATTTCATTCCCAACAACGCATCCATCGCCGTTGTGGGTGATGTTACGCCGAATGAGATACTTCCGATCCTGAAAAAGCACTTCGATGCCTGGAGCAAGGGCACTCCTCCAAGGGCAAATTTCCCGGCCCCGGAACGTATTGCCGGACGCGGTGTGCATCTTGTGGATCTCGGCAGCACGCAGACGCAAACAGCGATCAACGCCATGGTTACCGGAGTTCGCCGCAGCGACCCGGATTATCTGCCGTTGAGCATCATGAACTCCATCATCGGCGGCGGATTCAGCGGTCGTCTTTTCCAGAATCTGCGCGAGACGTACAGCTTCACTTACGGTGCCTACAGCAGCTTCGAATCGCGAAAAACGGCTGGTGTATGGTCCGCCGAGGCCAGCGTGCGGCGCAGCGCCACCGATTCGGCGTTCACGCAGATCCTGCATGAAATGAACCGCATCCGCGACGAGGTGGTGAGCAGCGAGGAATTGGAAATGCACAAGCAAAACGCCTCCGGCCGCTTCCTTCTGGGTTTGGAAAACCCCTCCTCTATCGCCAGCATGGTGCAGAACATTGATCTCTACGGATTGCCGAAGGATTACTACAAAAAGTACGTGAGCAACATCATGGCAGTGACGTCCGCCGACGTACAGCGTTTGGCACGCAAGTACCTCACGCCTGATAATATTGCCTTTCTGGCTGTCGGTGATGCCAGCCAGATCGCGAAGCCGCTCGAATCCTTCGGTGCCGTGAAGATGTACGATGCCGACATGAATCCCGTGACGGCGGCGAAGCAGCTCGCGGTGGATATCGACGGTGAAACGCTGATGCAAAAGGCCCTGGCTGCCATGGGTGGAAAGGACAAGCTGCTTGCCCTCAAGAGCCGGGTCACCGAAGGGGAACTCGATCTTTCCTTCGGTCCGATGCAGGCAGCGGGTACCATGACGCTCACGGAGAAAGCTCCGAATAAAGCGCATCAAAAGATGCACATTGCCGTTGATATGGGCGGCCAGATGCAGACTGTGGAATCCGAGCGCTGGGTCAATGGCGTGAAAGCCGTCGAGAAAGCGCCTATGGGTCCGCTGCGCGAGCTGACTGGTGATGAACTCACCGAAGCCCTCGAAGGCGCGATGTTCAACGACTTTGCGCGTTGGAAGGATTTGGGCTACAGCGTCGTCGTGAAGGAGAAAAAGGAGATGGACGGCCGCGCCGTGTACGTCGCGGAAATGAAGAAAAAACACGGCAGCGACGAGATCATCATCGATGCGACGAGCTTCCTTCTCACCGGGAAAATCGAAGTTCGCAATACGCCGCAGGGCCCCGTTAGCAGCGTGACGAAGCTCGGCGATTATCGTGAGGTGGATGGCATCATGCTTCCGCATTCCATGATTTCGGAAGCTGAAACGCAGACCATGAAAATGACTGTCCGTTCCTACAAACACAATAGCGACATCCCCGACAGCGTGTTCGAGAAGACCGTGCAGTAAGCTCGAGGTGTTGCGTCGTTTCGAGGCCCCGCTTTACGGCGGGGTCTTTTTTTTGGATATCTGTTGCAGAGGCCCGTTGCTACCGACGGGACACACGAGGCGCCCAGGAAGACGCACGGATGACACAAATCCGTTCTGTCGCCGTGAAGCATTGAATCGGGATGTCGGCTTGGGTATTTTCCATATCTGACCGTAGCATTCCTGAAGCAGAAAGGATAGACGCATGACCATTATCAATCGTACCGCAAGCTCTCCCGTTGTCCGTATGGCCGTAAAATCATTCATCCGCTGTGTCGGACTGTTCAGTCTCACGTTACTGTTCTTCGTACAAACCGTCTCCGCGCAATCCGTCGGCTTGTCCGGTGGCAATCAGAAGGTGTGGAAGCCGATGAACGGCCTCTACCTCGTCCTCGATCAGAGCATCGACATCGCCGACCTGCGCGAGGCCGGCCGCGAAGAGATCGTGCTCGTCAATGATTACAAATTTCTCGAAGAGAAACCAGACGATCCGCCTGTGTACATGATTCTCCGCCGCGAACCCGACGTGCCTCTGGTGCTCGCGTCAGATCCGGTGGCTGGCGAGGACAAAGACGGCAAGCCCCTGCTGAATATCTCGCTTTCCGAAGAGCATGTTGAAACAATGCGCCGTTTCACCGAAGAAAACATCGGGGGCACGGTGGCGATCATGATCAACGCCGAAATTGTTTCCGCGCACACCATCAAGGCGGCCATCACCGGTGGCAAGCTGCAGATCACCCGCTGCGATAAAAATTCCTGCGAGTATTTTTTAGTGGAGTTACAGAAGGACGCATCGGAGAAGTAGAGCGTCGATTCTCCTTAGGACGGGGTGTGTTTCCCAAGCACTTCGCAGAATAACAAACAAGAGAGTATCCGCATGACCACGATTTTCTGCTCACACAAATTGTCCGCGTTTCTCGGAAGCGAGCGATTCACCCCTGTTGAAACTGCCGAGCCATCACCTCTCGGTGATTGGAATGCACACACCTTTCACATCGGTCGTTCAAGAATACTCGTGTTCGTCAACAACCGCACCTTGTATTGTGTGTTCATGCATGATGTGAAGAAGGCGGATTTACGGGATATCGAGACCGCCTTTCTCCGCCGAATGATGGAGCAACTCTTCTATGAACATATCGTTCGACCGGCGGAGGCGATGAAGATCGACCGAATGATGCGACCGATTGTCCTTGCCCGTTCAAACAACGATAAGCGAACCATCGGTGTGATGAACGAATTTGTATGGCAGCTCAAGGCGCAGCTCGCGAGCGAGTATCATTATCGCACCGCCTTCGCGGAGCTCAACCGATTGGCCAATGTGTTGCCAGTGGGAAGGGGAAAATCCGGCGGCAAGAAGTATCTCATGCCGGGAGAAGAGATGATGGCGCTCATAGACGGCAGCGGGATTCGCTGAACCCCGGCTTGAAATGCCGGAGCGGTGTCCCCGGGAAATGCCGTTGAAAGACGGCGAAGTACCGCGCTAAGAGTGCATTCGGTTTCTTCAAGCGCGCCCGGGAATCTCGTCTACACGCTCAGGACCTCACTCACATCATAGCGTGATGCGATATGCACACGGGGGCGGAAATCCGGGCGCTCGTTGAGCAGCGAGGTGATTTCGCTTTCGACTAACGCCGGCGTGTTGTTGTTTTCACTGAGATGGCCCAGAAGCAGGGTGTGCAAGCGGCCGTCGCAATGCGTGCGGATGAGATCCATCGCCTGCCGATTCGAGAGATGCCCGTGGTCGGAACGAATGCGTGCCTTGAGATGCTCCGGATAGCCGCCGGTGTCGAGCATGTGTTCGTCATAATTGCTTTCGAGCAACAGGGCATCCACCGTTGGAAGCATGGATACCAGTTCCTGATTATGTATGCCGAGATCGGTGACGTACAGAAAACGCTTGCCGGAAATGCGCACATCGAAGTACACTGGGTCCCGCGCGTCGTGCTGCTTGCTGTACGCCCGTACCTCGATGTCGCCGAGTGTGACAGTGTGACCGGGATCGATGAAATGAAATCCCTTGTGCGGTTTGTGCATCCACATCCCGCGGTAGGTTTCTTCGGTGAGATACACCGGGGTGCGGTACATTTTTGTCACCACGGGAATTCCGCGTACATGATCCGCATGCTCGTGCGTCACGAAAATACCGGCGATATGCTGCGGCGTGCGTCCGTGAATCTTCAGACGAAGTTCCACCTGTCTGCGCGAGATGCCGCAGTCGAGCAGTACTCCGCGACCGCTGGCGGCGGATTCGACATAGACAGCGTTGCCGTTGCTGCCGGAATTCAGCACAATAATGTGCATGGCCGGCGATGCGCCGGCCATGTCGGACTTCCAGAGTGTGGAGTTAATTGACACCGAGTTCTTTCAGCAAAAAATCCGCACCACCGAGATACTTGGCCACAAAAAGCACATAGCGGATATCGGCACCGATGGAGCGGCTGTAATCCTCGCTCCACTGATAGTCGTTGACCGTGGCTTCGAAGGCGCGGTCGAAATTCACGCCCACCAGCTCGCCGCGCGCATTCAACACCGGACTGCCCGAATTGCCGCCGGTGGTATCCATATTGTACAGCATGGCCACGGGAACGTCTTTGAGCAGCTCGTCTTCGAGGGACCTGTCGTAGTTTTTGTTGTTGAACAGTGCGATAAGCTGCGGCGGCAGATCAAAGGGCTCCTCGCCGGTGTATTTGTCGATCAGGCCGCGCAGAGTGGTTTGCGGCGAGTGATAGGTCGCATCGGCGGGCGCGTAGCCGCGGATGTAGCCGTAGGTCAGGCGCAGCGTGCTGTTGGCGTCGGGGATGAAGTCCTTCTGCTGCCAGGCCATTTTTGCGTCGATGTATTCGGCCTCGAGGCGCTTGAGTTCGCCGTCGCGCACGCGGCGGCGCTTGACTATTTCCTCGTTGATGGCGGCGACGTCGCGGGCAAGCGCGATGAAGGGATCCTTGCTTGCGGCAATGGCGGCCTTATTCAGATCGATGAGTGCGAGTAGCTTCTGCACGTCGCCCGCTGCGCTGCCGTCGAACGCTTTACGTAGGCGCTCGATGGCTGCGTCCTCGGTCTCGACAGCAGCCGTAGCGAAGGCCGCCGCTGCGGCGGGCCGCTGGTCGGCGGGGAGGGTGTTGAGTTGAAGGATCAATGTCGCGAGAAACTGGCTTTCGGTGCCTCTGTGAATATCTCCGTAATGCTTTTGTATCGCGTCGCGCAGCCGGTCGCGTTTTTCGGCGTCGGGCTCGCTTTCGAGTAGTTTCACCACGGACGTGAGCATGGCCATGTACTCGTTGCGGCCGAGCATGGTCAGGGTCAGCTCCTGTTTGGCGAAGCGCTCGTAGTCGGTGTACACCTGGGCGATCTGCGCAAGCGTGTTTCCGTACTTGCCCTTCAGTGTCTTGTCCGCGTTCACGAAACGCTGCAATTCCGTTTCCTCTGCAATGCGCTTGTTGACAAGACCGAGGCGGCGCAAGCCCTGAATTTTTCCTTTGTAATTCTTGGTCGCGTTGGCCAGTCCCTTGATATTGTCCGCGAAACGCAGTTGCAGCGCTCGATCATTGCGTGAAGCGGATTCCATGGTCTCGATCATGTAATCGTAGCGTTTGGAGAGGAAGGGCAGGATGGTTTTTTCCCACAAGCCGATGTAATGCGAGGTCTTGTGCCGATAGGTGCGGCCGGGATAGCCGAGGATAAACACGAAATCCCCTTCACTCACACCCTTGGGTGCCACCTTGATGAAACGCTTCGGTTTGAAGGGCACGTTGTCCTTCGAGTAATCGGCGGTTTTTCCGTCCGGGGCCACGTAGGCGCGCAGGAAAGAAAAATCACCCGTATGCCGCGGCCATACCCAGTTATCAATTTCACCGCCATAGTTGCCGACGCTTTGCGGAGGCACGTAGACCAACCGCACATCCTTGATGATGCGGTAGGTGAAGAGCACATAGCTCTTGCCCGGAAACATCTCGGAAACCTCGCAGGAAATATTCTCGCGACCGGCCTCTTCCTTTTTCGCCAACGAGCGCATCTGGCTGATGATGGCGTCGCTGCGTTTGTCCGGTGCCATGTCGGCGGTTACCACGCTCAACACCTCCGCCGATACGTCGCGATACGATTCCGTGATGCGGCAGATGTAGCCTTTGGCCGGAAGCTCTTCGGCGCGGGTGCGGGCCGTGAAGCCGTCGCGCAAATAGTCGTTTTCCGGCGTGCTCGCATCCGCCACACCCGAGAAGGCGATGTGATGGTTCGTAAGAATGAGTCCATCCGCCGACACGAATTCCCCGGTACCACCGCCTACCTGGCAGATGGCGTCCACTAGGCTGACGCCGTCGGGATTGTAGATTTCCTTGATATCAATTTCGAGCCCTTTGGCTTTGAGATCGAGCCGGGAAATCTCGCTTAGCGGATACATCCCCTCGTCGGCCGTGAGTGTGACGGCGAGCAAAGCGGAAACGGAAAGAATCAGGGCAAGAGAAAAACGTCGCATCATCATGTGCTGCTCCTCGGTACATAAACGAAACCTGACGACCCGCAGGTCGTATAGGAAAAGATACGGAAAAGAGCCGTACGGATATATCGGAGTATGCTGTCGATTTACAATTTTTTTCTCTGATACCCGTTCGCTATATTTTTTTCAAAGCACAAGCATCCCGGCGTAGATACGCACAGAGCAGGAGAGGGCAGCCTCGAACAGACGTGTGATTGTGTCGCCGGAAGAGCATTACCTTTCACCTGACGTGAACCTGTTATGAGACGCTTCTCCCTGTTTTTCGCAGTCGCGCTGTTTTGCGCGTCCATCCCCTCCATTGCGCAAAGCGTTACCGAGACCACCGTGCCGATGTCCGATGCGGTGACGCTGGACGCATTCGTCTGCAGACCGGAGTCCCCCGCTCCGTCCGGCGGTTACCCCGCTGTGCTCTTCGTCCACGGTTTCGGCGGATCGAAAAACGACGTACGCTCGCTGGCGATGAACTATGCCGCCGACGGCTATGTGACCGTCGGGTACAGCGTGCGGGGACAAGGGCGCTCGGGCGGTGTGTTTGATTTTTTCAATTCGGAGAGACTGCTCGGCGACCTCCGCGCCATGATCGACTACACGGCCACGCAGTCGCAGGTCAATGCGTCCCGCGTCGCCGTGGTGGGTGGGTCGCAGGGCGGACTGCACGCCTGGTTCGCGGCGGCATACGACATGCCGGTACGCACGGTCGTGTCCATTATCGCCAACGGTCGCTTCGCCGACAACTGGTTGGAGAACAATGCGCTGAATTTCATGTTTTCCTACGCGGGACAGGCATCAGGCATCAACATGGATCCGACGCTCAAGGATCTGCTGAATCGGGCGAGGACTTCGGGAAAATATGACGATGTGCGCTCCTTCCTGACGCAGTACTCCACGGCCGCGCTCGAAACAGAAGTGAAAATTCCTGTAGCCATCATGGTGGCGGGACACGACATCTTTTTCAATCAAAATGCGGCCATTCGGCAATTCTCAAATCTGACCGAACCCTCGCGTTTCATCCTCTATCCGGGTGATCATGATTTGCCCGCGGAGAAGGGACAGAACAATTACGTCATGGATGTGACCAGACGCTGGTTGGCCTGGTGGCTCAAGGACGATGCCGCGGTTGCGAGCGTGGCCTCTCCCGACAGCGCCGTCGTACATTTTGACGGAGCGACGGGAGAGAGGCGCGTTTTCCGTCTGGCGGATGAGGGTTTATGGCTGGCGCCGGATGTGTCGCGGCCGGAGGTTGAGGAATTGCGACTGTACTTCAGCAACCGCGGACTGATGACGGACAAACCGGTCAATCAGGGGTATAGCAGTCTCAACTACGTACCCTTCATGGGATCGCAGCTCGCGGTATTCCGCAGCGAACCCAAAACGCGCGACGTAACCATCGCGCCCTTCAGCGGTCTCGTGACGATGTACGCCTCCGCCACGGGTGTGTCGTATCAGGTGAATGTGCAGCTCTTCGATCTCGATCCGGCGGGTGAGCGACAAGCGATCGGTCGCGGCCACATGCAGGTGGACGGCAATACCGGCGGGACGCAGTTGCTGCAATTCGAGCTGACACGCATGCTGCACACACTTCGGGCAGGACATGTTCTTGAAGCGCAGGTGCACGGCGGCATAGCCCTGATACCTGACCTGTCGATGAATTTCGGCAATATCGTCGTGGCTCCCACAGTGGCGTCGGACATCACGCTCTGGTGGGGAGGCGACGTAGCTTCCATGCTGCGCCTGTATACGATCGAGGCGGCGCCCGTATCGGTCGGAGCGGATGCTCCGGTCACCGGCTTCGCGCTTTCCGCGAATTATCCCAATCCCTTCAGCGCGACCACCTACCTTCCCGTGCAGCTTTCTTCCGCGCAACATGTTCGTGTTCGGGTGTACTCCGCGGCCGGCCGCGAGGTCGCTGTGCTGCACGACGGAATAATGGAGCCGGGTCGCCACGTACTGCGCTTCGACGCGGGCACTCTGCCCTCGGGGATGTATTTCTGCCGACTGGAAAGTGCTTCGGGGGTGCAGTCGCGGCAGATCATGTTGCTGCGCTGACCAATACGATACGAAGCTGGAATCTGTCGTCGGTGGCTTCGGCTACGCTAAGCTACCGCCGAAGGGACACTCAGCTACCGCCGAAGGGACACTCAGCCACCGCCGAAGGGACACTCAGACACCGCCGAAGGGAAGCTCAACTACCGTCGAGGGGGCTTGCGCAGTCTCATGTGGGGGCATCTCACATACCTCTCACATTCACCCATTCCATCAAACGAGCGAAATTTTCCCTGCACCGCGCAGTGATGAAAGAAGTTTGCACAGTTGTCATAAACGCAAAACAGGAGAGTGTTTGGCTCTCCTGTTCTGAATTTTTCTGTTCCTTCTGTCTATTCTGTGGTCTGTATATTCTGTGGTTCTAGTCCACAAACTGCTTCGCATAATACTTCGCAGTCAGCTTCTCGCCGGTCGCGGCGGTGATCATGTCGTTCCAGAGTTTCGTGCGGCCGGGTTCGAAGATGTTTTTACGCAGCCAGGCACCGACCTCGGCTTTGCCGGCGAAGGATTCGCGGACGGGATCGGTGGATTTCACGACATTCGTGCAGAGATATGAATGCAGTTGCGAGGCCAGAAGCTCGCCCATCAGATAGTTGTGGTAGTAGGCGGGATACAGCGCCACGTGAATTTTCGACGCCCAATCGGGAGCATTGCGTCCTTCTGGCTTGCGTATCATCTGATAGCGCTCCACGAGCTGCCACCACAGCGCATTCAGATCCTGATCGGGATTGTCGTACATCGCCTTCTCGAAGCGGTACATCACCTGCGCCCAGCGGCTGAAGACCAACTGTTCGAGGCGCAGGGAGTTTTTCATGTCCAGCGCGGCCTTATCCACCTCCGCTGCGGGCACGCCTGCCACGTCCATGAGCCAGCCGGGATTGCTTGCCTGGCGTCCGAAGAGCATGGCGATGGCTTCGGTGGTGAAGGTGTGCGCTGGTTCACGAAGCAGATACGGGAGTTTCTTGTCGCTGAATTTGTCGTACACCGCATGACCGAATTCATGCAGGTTGGTATTCATCCAGTTGTACGTGGGCTTGATGTTGCACACCACGCGCACGTCGCCTTCGCGGTCGATGTCCGTGCAGTACGCGTGCTGATACTTGCCTTCCTTTTCGAAGAGATCGCTGTTTTTCACGAGATCCTCGATGGGCAATTGCAAGCCGGCGAAGTAGCTGTTCGTGAGCGCAACGATGTCTTTGTCCTTATAAAATGCATCCAGGTCTACATCGTAAATGCGCGGGGCCTCCTGGAAAAAGCGATTCTGATAATGCCAGGGCATGAGCTTTTCGGGAGCGATGTTGTACCGGGCAGCCAATTCGGCGTCCATGTCGCGCTTGAGTTCTGCGAAGGTGCCGCGGGTGAGTTCGTCGAGTTCGTCGAAGAGCAGGGCGATCTCTTCGGGATCCTGTTCGTCGAGCTCGAGGCGCATGGAGTGGTAATTGTCGAAGCCCAGCTCGCGCGCGGCCTCGTTGCGCATTTTCACCAGCGCGATGACGTCGCCCGACACCACGCCGCCGATGGCCTTGCTGGCCGTCCACACTTCTTCGAGCTCTTTGCTGTCGGTGGAGGTACGCAGAACGGTTTCGATGTCGTTGTCGGAAATCGCCTTGCCTTTCACAGTTGCGCGGAACGTCGAGAACTTCTTCTCCATCTCGTTCTGCATGCGGATCATGGTTTCGAGGCGCTGCTCGTCTATCTGTTTTTCGAGGAAATCGGAATACAGCACATCGAGCTGGCGTTCGAGCAGCGGCTCGGTGATCTGGCCCGATTTCTTCCACTCCTGAAGTCGCGCGAAGGCGTCCTTGTCGGTGAACAGTTTGGTCAGTTCCACTTCCAGATCGGCCGCGCGCGTGTAGTCTTCGTCCTTGCCGGAAATGGTTGCATTGAAATATGCCAGATGCGCCTCTTTGGCGAGGGGAATGAGTTTCGACTCGAACTCGTCGAGAAAGCTTGTGAATTCCTTGTTCATGCGGTCCTTTTCAGATGAGCTACAAGCAATGAGAAGCACTGCCGCGATGGCGGTGAGAACAGTGCTGCGCAGGTACGTGAACATGATTTCTCCTGTTTGGGTTCAGGTGGTCTACACACTAAAGTACACAGGAGCGAAACAAGACCATAGACCTTGGAAGCGTTCATGGATGCGGACGCAACCAAAGGAAAATTGACGAGCGTCGGGTCCGGCCCGATGAGAGAGAGGATCATGCAACACTCGTTCATGGTCTGTGGGACGGTTGGTGCATCGCTTCATATCAAACGGGTTACCCACCCGCTTTTACGGGTAGCATGCCGGGCGCAGCCAGGCCGGCCTCCCTGGAGGTAAAGCGGATAGCATTGCTTTTCCACACAGGTGGGCGTATGTTTCATGCTTGGACCTTTCGGAAGAGAAATTCATATAGACAGCGCATGACAACCAGGACGCGCAAAACTCCGGCCAGGAAACAGAAAAAGGATACAGCGGCAGTGACGCTTGATGCGTTGACCGTGCACGGCGCACGTGTCAACAACCTCAAGAACATTTCCCTGGAGTTGCCGCACAACGCGCTGATTGTCATTACCGGCGTGAGCGGTTCGGGTAAATCGAGTCTCGCGTTCGACACCATTTATGCCGAAGGGCAACGACGCTATGTGGAGAGTCTCTCGGCATATGCGCGCCAGTTCCTGGAGCGCATGAATAAACCCGATGTGGATTTTATTCAGGGTATCGCCCCGGCCATTGCGATCGAGCAGAAAACGATAGCCCGTAATCCCAGGTCCACCGTCGGCACCACCACGGAGATTTACGATTACCTGCGCCTGCTCTATGCGCGCATAGGTAAAACGTACTGTCACAACGACGGAGAACAGGTACAGCGCGACTCCGTCAGAACAGTGCTGGAGTACTGCGACGGACTTGCGGAAGGAAGCAGATTATACGTCCTGTTCCCCATGCATGCGCATGAGGGTCACACTCTTGAAGAAGAAATTGAAAATCTCCGGAAACAGGGATTTATCCGCATTGTCGTCGGTGGCGAAGTAGTCAATCTCGATGAGGTCGCCGCGATCGGGGCGGAAAAACAGGATGTGTTCGTGCTCGTGGACCGCGTCGTATGGCATGGCAGTACGGACGTCTCGCGGCTCACGGATTCCATTGAAACTGCGTTTGTCGAGGGGGATGGCCGGATGCGGCTCTACAGACTTGATACCGCAGAGTTCCGCGATTTCACAACGCGCTACGCCTGCTCATTGTGCGACACGCCGTACATGGAGCCGGAACCGCAGCTCTTCTCGTTCAACAGTCCCGCCGGCGCCTGTCCCACTTGTCAGGGATTTGGCCGGACCACCGGCATCGATCCGAACCTCGTCATTCCCAATACGATGAAGTCGCTGCGCGATGGCGCTGTGCAGCCCTGGACCACGCCGAAACACAGCAAGCATCAGCGGGACATGCTGAAGGTCGCCACTACGGCAGGGGTACGCGTTTCCGTGCCGTACCGCGACCTTTCGGACGACGAGCGACAGTTCGTATGGAATGGAAGCAAGGGATTTCTGGGTATCCGTGGCTTTTTCGACATGGTGGAGTCCAAGAATTACAAAATGCACTATCGCATCCTGATGGCCCGCTACCGCGGCTATACCACCTGCGAAGCATGCGGAGGATCGAGATTACAAAAGGACGCACTTGCCGTGCGCGTGGCCGGCAAGACCCTCGGCGAATTGACGCATATGCCGGTAGAGCGGCTGAAGGACTTTTTTGAAGGCGCAGACTTCTCACGGTTTGAATTGGACATCGCGGATCGTCTGCTGACGGAAATCCGAAAGAGATTGAACATTCTTCACCAAATCGGTCTGGGATACCTCACGCTGGACCGCCTCTCGCATACGCTTTCTGGCGGCGAATCACAGCGCATCAATATCGCAACATCTCTCGGCTCTTCACTGACCGGGACGCTGTATGTCCTCGATGAACCAACGATAGGGCTGCATCCACGGGACAATACGAGACTCATAGCCATCCTGCAGTCGCTCCGCGACGCGGGCAATACCGTCATCGTCGTGGAGCATGATGCGGAGATGATGCAGGTCGCAGATCGCATCGTGGACATCGGTCCCGCAGCCGGCGAGAACGGAGGGAATATCATCGCGAACGGGACGCCCTCGGAAGTGAAGAAAATCCGGGAGTCGCTCACGGGTCAGTATCTTTCCGGCAAGCTTCGCATTCCAATCCCGCGGTCGCGCCGCAAGGCGAAGGCGCAAGTGCTCGTGCATGACGCGAGACAAAACAACCTGCGGGGCTTCGATGTGGCAATTCCGCTCGGCATATTTACCTGTGTCACCGGAGTGAGTGGTTCGGGGAAGAGTACGCTCGTTCACGATATTCTGTATGCCGGATTGAAAAAGGAGCTGGAAGGCGCCTTTGAGGATGAGATCGGCAGTTTCTCCGGCTTCACCGGAGCACAGCGTATCGAGCATGTGGAGATGGTGGATCAGTCGCCCATCGGCCGCACGCCCAGATCCAATCCCGTAACGTATCTCAAAGCATTCGACGGTATTCGGGATCTCTTCGCGTCCACCACGGCGGCCAAGCTTCGCGGGCATGGACCCGGAGCGTTCTCCTTCAATGTCCCGGGTGGGCGTTGTGACGTTTGCGAAGGTGACGGCGTGATCAAGGTGGAGATGCAATTCATGGCCGACCTGTACCTGGAATGCGAGGCCTGCAAAGGTGCACGATATAAGCGTGAAATACTTGACATTCGCTACAACGGTAAAAACATCGTCGATGTACTCGGGATGACGGTGACCGAGGCCCTCGCCTTTTTCTCCCACGTGCCACGCGTCGCAAACAAGTTACAGGTGCTCGACGATGTCGGCCTCGGCTATATGCGCCTGGGCCAGGCCGCGACCACACTATCCGGGGGCGAGGCGCAGCGCCTCAAACTTGCCTTGCATTTGACTCTCAAGAGCGATGGTCACACGCTGTTCATTTTCGACGAGCCCACCACGGGCCTGCATATTCATGACATCGGTAAGCTCCTGCGCTGCTTTACCGCTCTTATCGATGCGGGCCACAGCGTTCTGATTATCGAGCACAACCTCGATGTCATTAAATGCGCGGACTGGATAATCGATCTCGGTCCGGAGGGGGGCGAACACGGTGGCGCCGTTGTTGCACAGGGCACGCCGGAGCAGATCGCTAAAATACAGGACAGTCATACCGGACGATTTCTTTCTCACGTACTGCAACAGCGTGGAGGATAAATGAATACGATAAATTGGTTTGAAATTCCCGTCATGGGTTTCCGGCGCGCCAGGGAATTCTATGAAGGGGTGCTGGGCATTACGATTACAGAGCAGCGTATCGGAGGTGCCGTGATGGGCTTTCTCGGTGATCCCGCCGAGGGCGTGACCGGAGCCATCGTCAAGCACGAGTGGTATCAGCCTTCCGAAAACGGTGTGTTGATTTACCTGAACGCCGGAGACGATCTTTCGCCAGCCTTGACACGCGCGGAAGCTCTCGGCGCGACCGTTCTTGTACCAAAAACCCGAATTTCGGATACGGCCGGTTATATGGCGGTATTCCGCGATCCGGAGGGCAACCGCATTGCGCTGCGCTCACCTCATTGAAAGGCCCCACCGTGCCGTCACATCACTTCGTTCCCGAACCGCGCCATGGGCAGATTCTGAATATCCATTCTTGTGTGGCGGACGATCTGTTCCGCCTCCGGCACGGCTCAACTTTTAACGCATCGCGCCGTGCCGTTTCAGGGTGAACTCGCCGCCTTATTGACCGCGTTTCTCTGGTCGGGAACCTCGATTGTGTTCACCGAGGCGACGACGCGTGTCGGCTCCATCATGGTCAACATCACCCGCATGGTGATCGCGTTGTTGTTGCTCGGAGTTTCGATACCGTTGTTGGGGCTCGACTTTTCGTTGAGCGCCACACAGATGTCCAATCTGGTCATCAGTGGCGTGCTCGGGCTGGTGCTCGGAGACACCTTCCTTTTCAGGGCGTTCAAGGACATCGGTGCGCGCGTCAGCATGCTTCTCATGGCGCTGGTGCCGGGAATGACCGCTTTGCTCGCCTGGATATTTCTGGGGGAAGCATTATCGTTGCAAAGTATCGCCGGCATGCTCGTGACAATGGCGGGAATAGCTGTTGTCATACTCGAACGTCCGGCAGTCGGGGGGCAGGTCCGAGCGATAAATCTTCGGGGAATCGTTCTGGGGGTTCTCGCTGCGTTGGGGCAGGCGTCAGGATTGATCTTCGCAAAATTCGCGCTGAATGAAGCGCCGATTCACGGTATGGTGGCAACAGCTGTCCGCATCGGTGCTTCCGTCGCCATATTTTTACCGCTGGCTGTTCTTCTCAAGTGGTATGGCAATCCCTTCCGCGTTTATGCGCGGGACAGGAAAGCCCTGGCTTTCACCAGCATCGGCGCGGTGATAGGGCCGTATCTGGGGATCACCTTCAGTCTTGTTGCGATTGCGAATACGGAGGTCGCAGTCGCCACCACCATCATGTCCCTGCCGCCGATTCTCATGCTGCCTTTGGTGCGTACTGTCTATAAGGAACGTCTGACGGCACGCGCAATCGGTGGCGCCGTACTCGCGGTGGCCGGGGTTGCTCTACTGTTTCTGCGCTGAGCTCAGGGAGGTCCGCTTTTGAGTGATGTCCTGACGTATACGCTTCTCCTTGCAGCCGGTTTTTTTGGCGGATTGGTTGATTCAATGGCCGGTGGCGGTGGTCTGATTACTCTTCCATCGCTCATCGCGGCGGGACTGCCGCCGCATGTCGCCCTCGCATCGAACAAGGTACAGAGTGCTATCGGAACGACGGTGAGCACCTGGAGATATCTGCGAAGCGGGTGGGTGTTGCCGCTTCTCGGCGTGATAGGATTTGCCAGCGCCTTCGCCGGATCCTGGAGTGGCGCACGCGTCGTGATGCTGATTCCCGCTTCGTCGCTCGAGGCCGTCATACCATTTTTGATCGTTGTCGTGGCGGCCATTACATTTCTCAGAAAGGACTTCGGGGTACACGAGCGGGAGCCGCATATCGGAGTTCGGGAGTATGCCATTGCCGCGGTATTTGCATTCGCGTTAGGTTTTTACGACGGATTCTTCGGCCCCGGCACAGGAAGTTTCCTGGCATTCGGTTTCGTACTGGTTTTTCGATTCGGTTTCCTCCGGGCAACAGCACATGCGAAGCTGCTGAACCTTGCGAGCAACTATGCCGCCATATTGGCTTTCGTCTTTGTTGTGGATATTGAATGGGGTGTGGCGGTGCCCATGGGACTTGCGAATATTGCAGGAGCATGGACGGGAGCGGGACTCGCGATCAAGGGCGGCTCGAAAGTAATCAAGCCGGTTTTCGGACTGGTGCTTCTCGCTTTACTGGTCAGACTCCTGTGGTAAGAGTCCTTATGCCTTCGAGCAGCATGAACGCAGTGCTGTACACCGATGGTCGAGTCCGTATTCGGATCCTCGCGGATTCCAACGATGCTGCGGTTCATGGATACAGCTGACGGGGCTCAATGTCTGTGGAAAGCGATTCGCCTTGAATCTTGCTTCGTCTTCTCCTATGTTACAAGACTTGTAATCACTGGTGATTCATGAAAACGACAACAACACTTCTACTGACACTCACAATCATTATCACTGCCGCCTGCGGAGTCGGAGGCGCCAAGGGACTCTTCGAACAAGCACAGGATCTGGAGAAGCAGGGAAAACATGCCGAAGCCCTCGAACTCTACGAGCAGCTGGTGCGCGAGCATCCGAAATCGGACGAAGCTCCGGAGGCGCTGTATCAGAGCGCGGTTCTCTACTACAACATTCAGAAAGATCCGCTCAAGGCAGCAACGACCTACGAAAGGGTGTACGACAGCTATCCTGAAAGCGGCGTTGCGCATAAGGGATTGTTTGCGGCCGGATTCACGTATGCGAATGAGATCGGGAACATCGAACGCGCGCGTCAGGCGTATGAGCGCTACCTCAAGCTTTTTCCCGACAGTTCCATGGCGGAAACAGCGCGCTTCGAACTCGAGCATCTCGGACAGACGCCGGAGCAGATTTTGGAGAATCTGCAGAAAAACACACCACCCGAACCCCTCGTGGACGAAGGTCAGTAATGCCGGAATTGAATGACCGGTCCTATCTCCAGCCGGAGGTCGTGTCACGCCTTTCTTCGATGGAAATGCGCGCACGCCTTGTGGTTGAGGGTTTCATCACTGGTCTTCATAAAAGTCCCTATCACGGATTCAGTGTGGAGTTTGCCGAGCATCGGCAGTACATGCCCGGCGACGAAATACGCCGTATTGACTGGAAGGTGCTCGGACGCACAGATCGCTACTACATCAAGCAGTTCGAAGAAGAAACGAATCTCAAGGCCTATCTCGTCATCGACACCAGCAGATCGATGGCGTTCAAAGGTGAAGGTCCTATCAGCAAATTGCAATACGCTTCGTATCTTGCCGCTGCCCTTGCGTATCTCCTCACGCGGCAGCAGGACGCGGTCGGTTTGGTGACGTACGACGACGAGCTTCGAAAGTATCTGCCGCCACATGCCACGAAGGTCTATTTACAGACCATTCTGCGTGAACTGGAACAGCTCGAAGCAGTCAATTCTACCGGGACCGAACGCGCACTCAACATGGCGGCCGAGCGTATCAGCAGACGCGGTCTCGTCATGCTCTTCAGTGACCTGTTCGATGATCCGAACGACGTGATGACGGCACTGAAGCATTTTCGCTACAACCAGCACGAAGTCATTCTTTTCCACATACTCGATCCGCGTGAGCGCTACTTCGACTTTGGTCGCGATGCGATGTTCAGGGATATGGAAACAAACGAACAGATGCTGACGCAACCCTGGCAGATCCAACGCTCGTATCAGGAAGCGATGCGCGATTTCATCGCACGGTACAAGAAAGAGTGCCGCGAGCAACGCATAGACTATGTGTTGATGGATACGTCCATGTCCTTCGACACGGCGCTCTTTGAATATTTGAACAAGAGAAGAAAAATCGGGGGATAATTACTGTCACCGCCACCGGTATGGAGATACACACCATGAGAGCAACTATCTACCAGCTATTCGCCATCCTCCTCGTCACCATTCTCTTACAGGCCTGCGGCAGCAAGGCTGTGAACGAACCTGGTGTTGACATACAAGCACCGTCAATAACCATACTGTCACCTTCACAGGGTGATTCCGTGGGTACCGCCGACATCTTGGTACAGGTTCAGGCAACGGACAATGACAAAGTTGAACGTGTCGAGATCTACCTCAATTCCATCACCGTTCCGTTCAGGGTGCTGAACGCTGCTCCGTGGGAGGTCAGCATACCCGCATCGGAATTTCCCGATGGCAATCATACGCTTCTTGCCCGAGCGTTCGATCCGACAGGAAACGTCAGCAGTCCCCGGAGCGTCGGCATCCGAAAGGGGCAGGCGGTAATTGAAGAAGTGCAACGCATGACTCTGGCGGAATTAGTGACCAGCGCCAACTGTGCTCCCTGCGGTTTGCAGAATGAAACATGGCAGCATGAAACGGAATCCTCACAGTTTGCGGCACGAACTGCAACGATTCGCTACCATGTGTGGTGGCCGCGTCCAACCGACCGGTTATGGCATGAGAGTACCGAGTGGTCGCGTCCGAGAACGATGTACTTGTTCAGCCCCATGCCGGAAAATGAATTCGCGGCGCCGAAAGGTTGGATTGGTGGCCAGATGATAGGACCCCGCGCCACAGATTGGATCGCGGCGGCCAATACCGATATGGCCAAAGCAGCCGGAGCGAAAATCGAGTTGTCCGCCTCACGCGACGCAAGCGCTGTGACGCTCACGATAACGGTCAAGGGTATCACCACCTCGGCATATCAGGATCTGCGCCTGCATACCGTTATAACGGAAAGCGACATCGAGTACAATGACGGCAATTCGGAATTCGTTCACTTCAATGTGATGCGCAGGATGTATCCCGACGCAAGCGGTGAGTTGGTCAGCATTGCTAACGGTCAAACGGCGACCTTCCAGCGTGTCATGCCGATTGAATCACACTGGAATCCTGAAAAACTTGACGTGGTTGTGTTTCTCCAATCAAACGGCAGCAAGGAAATTCTGCAGGCGGCAAAGTCAAAACTTTGATTCCTTCCCGGAATCAGCATCGCATATCGGGCACGGAAAGGTGCATCGTTTCGCCGCGGCGCTCGTATAGGGCGACCGCGGCGAGGCGTTCATGGCCGTAGCTCGGATGGACAAACGCTTCCCGGGAAAGGCAGCTCAGCGACGGTCGTGCGCTTGAACGCTGACGAATACTCCGAAAGCGTTCAGTCGCCAGAGGCTTGCTGCGCGGAAAGACTTCTACCGGTGAGGAACTCTCCCGGAGGAATTTCCCGTTGATAGGCAGCATCAGTATCCGCAACGTACTCTCAAGAACGAGGCAATCCATGCTCCTCCGCGTACTCGGCTTCGCAATCATTATGGTGCTTTTCTGCACGGAGAGCCGCACGCAACCCTGTGCGCCGCCCGACCAGACGGGAAGTTCCATCGTGGGATGGAACTCCGTGACTCTGCAGCGGTCCGGCAGAACTTTGAACTGCCGGTTGTACTATCCCGCAGTGACGGCGGGACAGAACAGTGCTGTAGCGGTGTCAAGCGGACCATATCCGATGATCGCATTCGGACACGGTTTTGCCATGCAAACCAGCTATTACAACAGTTACTACGAGCATCTCGCATCCCATGGCTACATCGTCATCGCACCACAGTTCCCCGATACGCAGCACGGTGAACTCGCCCAGGATCTTCTGGCTTGTCTTGACTGGCTGAGACAACGTAACAGCGACGCACAACACGCGCTGTACGGTGCGGTGGATACATCTCGTGCGGCCGTGTCCGGTCATTCGATGGGCGGCGGGGCGAGCTTGCTCGCCGCATCGTATGACAGCCGCATCAAGGCGGCGGCGCCAATGTGTCCGGCCGAAACAACGCCATCGGTTATCGCCCGCATGGGACAGATTGCAGGAGCAGTATGCATCATTGCAGGCTCGAATGACGGTATAACACCTTTGGCCACGCATCAGCAGCCCATGTACAATGCGGCGCTGCCAGGGAAGAGTCTGGCAGTGTTGCAGGGTGGGAATCATACGCGTTGCATGGACACACCGCTGTTTGATTTTACCGATCCGGGAGGCGGCATGACGCGTCCGATACAGAAGCAACTCACCAGACGGTACATGACAGCACTGTTCAATCTCTTTCTCAAAGACGACAGTTGTGGTTGGAGTTACAGCTATGGCATCAACGCGTCACACCCATCCGTGAGCCTCAGTTCCGCCCTGCGTGCAATGACCCCCTCTGCGTTTTCTCTCCTCGCGCCTCTCTCGGGATTGGTTCCTGTTCCCGCGCCACTGCGGTGGCAGAGATCCCGGTCGTTGAATCCCTCCGACTCCATACGGTACACCGTTCAGACATCCTCCAATGCATCGTTTTCTCCTCTGCGCTATGAGACGACATTGAGTGATACAACATTTCAGCTTCCCGCTATGGGACTCGATACGGTGACGTATTGGCGGGTCATTTCATGGACTGCGGCGAATCAAAAAACCATGAGCAGCAATGTCGGTCGTATTCAGTCCACGATACCGGTCCGTCTCACGTCCTTCTCTGCACGGAGGCATGGCAGCGTAGCACGACTGCAGTGGGTAACGGAAAGTGAAGAAAACAGCTTTGGTTTCGAGGTTCAGCGATCCACCGACGGAGCCTCCTTTGCGGCACAGTCTTTTGTGCTCAGCAAAGGCAATGGTATGTGGAGACGTCAGTATTCGTTCGACGATACGTTTCGGGGAGCTGCATGGTACAGACTCAGGCAGGTCGATTTCGGTGGCCAGACAGAAATATTTGGTGCAGTCTTTGTGCCGGAAGCGGCTGCAGATCAGATGGATCTGCTGGTAACGCCGAATATAGCCCGTTCCGGTGAAGCGGTAACATTACGTACGGACAAGATGGACGACGGCGTCGTCGAGGTCTCGTTCTGGGCACGTAACGGTTCGAGAGTTGCAGTAACAACCGATTCAGCTGCGCACACTGCGGGCAATACTGGTTCATGGGTAGTACAGGTACCACCAGTGGCAGCAGGGTTCTACCTGGTCGTCGTCAAGAGTGCGAAGAATTTTCGTACCGGAATGTTCATTGTGCGCTGATCTACCGATTTCATTAGACGCGGCGAGTGTACCGTTTTGGGAGAATATCCAGAAATATAAGTTCGGATTCCGGTCAGCGTAATCTTACAATCCTGTAATACGACGCATTTTCGCCGTTTATATCTCTGAATCGCAGTTTGGGGAAGTTGTAAAAATTTGGCACGTAACTTGATTCATAGTCGGTGAATAACCAAGGAAACCGACATGAACCGTCACATACTTCTTTCCTCGCTCCTTCTCTTTTCCTTTTTTTCCCTGGCGCAGTTTTCCATGCAAGCGCAGGAGAGCTGGCCGGGCACATCCACGAACATGGGTGTAGGCTGGATCGGATACCTCTATGCCAATACAACTCCTGTGCAGGATCCGACGAATGATATTGGCAAGAATGTTGAGAAATGGGATCTGACGTTCGTCGAACCCGGCGCACGGTACACTGTACAAGCTGCCGCAAGCAGCTCGACAGCGTTCTTTCGTCTGCAGGTGACTTCTCTGACGGCGCTGGATGGCCCCGGTACGTACTACGTTTTCATAGCGAATGCATCGAATACGCAAATTGGGATGGTCTATCTGACCATAGCGGGAAATAACACCTGGGATCTCATTGTCAGGAATTCTTCCAGTGTAGAGGCCATCGTGGCTTCGAATGTAGCCGGCTATACCCGGGTCGTTCAAACCGGATATGCCGGCACGGCGTTCGTCGATTTTCAGGTGCCGCTGACGACTTTGTACAACACGCTCGGCATCAACGCTAACACGGTGATCAAATTCTATTCCGGTACATCTTCGGGGACAGGGAATATCGGAAATGTCAATCTCGATTTTATGACTCCCGGAAACACCATCGATTTTTCCACTCTCGCAACGGTCACCGTGTCTGCGCTGAATATCGGACTTCTCCCGGTGGAGCTCAGCAGCTTCACGGCACATACCAAGAGTGGGACGACGCTTCTCAAATGGAACACGACCACCGAAGTGAATAACTATGGCTTCGAAGTGCAGCGGTCGTTCAGAAAGGACGAGTGGGAAGCGATCGCCTTCGTCCATGGCCACGGTACCACCAACAGCCCGCGCAGCTATTCGTACGAGGACAGACTCCCGTCTCACGCCGCAGCGGAAATTCGCTATCGCCTTCGGCAGATCGATCGTGACGGAAGCGAAGAGTATTCACCTGTCGTTATGGTACGCGGCATAGCACAGACGACCTTCGGCATAGCGGATGCCTTCCCCAATCCGTTCAATCCCTCCACCACCCTCTCGTTGAATCTGGATGTCGAGAGCCCCGTCACAGTGAAACTGCATGACGTCACAGGCCGCGAAGTAATGACACTCCTTGAGAACACGATCCTCTCGGAGGGGTCGCATTCCGTGCTTATTCAAGCCCCTTCGCTCCCGAGTGGTCGATATCTCGCGGTGATGACCGCGGGATCGCAACACAGCATTTACCCGATTGTTTTATCGAAATAAACTTCACCGAAACAGTGAGCGCTCCCCCCGGTGTTTTCATCGGGGGGGTTTTTTTTGGAGGCGTGTGAACGCCTGCATGAGGGGCCGGACGGCGTCCCTTCCGGTACGGTGTTACGTGCACGTCGCGGGTAGAGCGACGCTGATGCCAAGGAGCTCCAGACATGTATTTGGCGGACGTTTTCATTCTTTGCAGGTAATGACGATTTTAGAAGATTGGTCCTGAAGTAACTGTCTGCGACATGAAGCACGAATACATCGTTGTCCGCGGAGCCCGCGAACATAATCTTAAAAACATTGACGTCGAAATCCCGCGCAACAAATTGGTTGTCATCACCGGTCTGTCTGGTTCAGGGAAATCGAGTCTCGCCTTCGATACGATTTATGCCGAAGGACAGCGACGGTATGTCGAGTGTCTCTCCGCCTATGCGCGACAATTTCTCGGCACAATGGAACGTCCCGACGTGGATCATATCGATGGACTCTCGCCGGCGATTTCTATTGAGCAAAAAACCATCAGCCGCAACCCACGCTCCACAGTAGGCACGGTGACGGAAATCTACGACTACCTGCGTCTGCTCTTCGCCCGTGCCGGAGTTCAACACTGCTACAAAGATGGATCGCCGGTGCAGCGGCAAAGTCTCGATCAAATGGTGGATCGGCTACTGGATCATGAGCAAGGGACACGGATTGTGATTCTCGCGCCCGTTGTTCGTGGTCGCAAAGGGCATTACAGAGAACTGTTCGATCAGATTTCCCGCGACGGTTTCACGAAAGTGCGTGTCGACGGTGTATTGCGCGAAATTCATGATGATATGCGGGTGGATCGCTACAAAATCCATAATATAGAAATTGTCGTGGACCGACTCGTCATTCATCCCGACGCCCGCGCCCGGATGACAGATTCCCTGGAGATCGCACTGAAATTCGGGGAAGGCGTGGTCATCGTTGACGTCAACGGCAGCGACTTACTGATGAGTCAGAAGAATTCGTGTCCGCTGTGCGGCAGCAGTTACGAGGAGGCTGCACCGAATTCATTTTCGTTCAACTCTCCCTATGGAGCGTGTCAGACATGTGACGGATTGGGTGAGACCCGGGAATTCGACCTGGATCTCATTATTCCTGATGTATCCAAGTCTCTCAATCACGAAGGAATTGTTCCCCTCGGGAAGCCACGCGGAACCTGGTGGTGGGCGCAGGTTCGGACTGTTGCCGACAAATTTGGGTTCACCCTGGACACTCCGTTATCCGACGTATCCGAGGAAGCAATGAAGGTGCTTCTGTACGGAAGCGGTAAGGAGAAGTACAGTATCACGTACACGAATCCCGATGGGAGAACACAAAAGTATACCCACAGCATTGCCGGCGTACTCGCCAGCTTGCGGCAATATTATCAGAACACCACTTCCGCCGGAATTCGTGAATGGGCGGAATCCTTCATGTCGACCAAGCGTTGTCCCGATTGCGGCGGCGGCCGGCTGCGTCCGGAAAGCCTGGCGGTGAAAATCGACGGCGCGTCGATTCATGATATCGCTGCGGTCTCGATTAAGGATGCCTTGCTCTTTTTCCAACAGATGCGTCTCACACCGCGACAGCGGGAGATCGCAACGCAGATTGTCAAGGAAATTTCATCCCGGCTCGAATTCCTGGTGAATGTCGGTCTGGACTACCTTACACTGGGCCGCTCGTCCCGATCGCTTTCGGGCGGCGAGGCGCAGCGTATCCGGCTTGCCACGCAAATCGGAACGCAGCTCGTCGGTGTTCTCTACATTCTAGATGAACCATCCATCGGCCTGCATCAGCGCGACAACACCCGACTGATCACATCGCTGAAACAGTTGCGCGATCTTGGCAACTCGGTCATCGTCGTGGAACACGACCGTGAGATGATAGAAAGTGCGGATCATATCATCGATCTGGGACCCGCGGCGGGAGAATTTGGCGGCGAGGTCGTTGCCCAGGGCAACCTCGAGGAATTGCTCCGCGTCAACGGCAACGGAAAAAGAAACGGGACGCTGCTGCGCAAGGCGAATTCGAGCACAGAAGAAGAAATGCTCCGGCGCATCTCTGCCAAGGGATCATTGACTGCAGCGTATCTGCAGGGGAAGCATAGCATCGGCATTCCGTCGCAACGACGCGAAGGCCACGGCACGTCGGTGATTTTACGCGGTGCGTGTGGACATAACCTGAAGAACATCGATCTCGAGCTGCCGCTTGGGACGTTCATTTGTGTCACCGGTGTGAGTGGCTCAGGCAAATCGAGTCTTGTAAATGAAACCCTGTATCCCGTACTCGCGCGGCATTTCTACAAATCAAACATCGCCACATTGCCGCATGCTGGTGTGGAGGGCCTGGAGCACATAGACAAAGTCATCGATATAGATCAGACACCGATCGGACGTACTCCGCGCTCGAATCCCGCGACGTACACCGGTCTTTTCACTTTTATCCGCGATTTGTTCACCAGCTTGTCCGAAGCCAAGATACGTGGGTACAGTGCAGGCAGGTTCAGCTTCAATGTGGATGGCGGCCGTTGTGATGCCTGCAAAGGCGACGGTGTGCGCAAGATTGAGATGAATTTCCTTCCGGATGTATACGTCCTCTGTGAAGTGTGCAAGGGAAACCGCTACAACCGTGAGACCCTTGAAGTGCGGTATCACGGCAAATCCATTGCCGATGTTCTGGGCATGTCCGTCGCGGAAGCGCTCGACTTCTTCAGCGAAATTCCGCGCGTTCAACGAAAACTGCAGACTCTCTACGACGTGGGCCTGGGGTACATTCGTCTTGGGCAGCAGGCCACAACGCTTTCCGGCGGCGAGGCGCAACGCGTAAAACTGTCGACCGAACTCTCGAAAATCGGCACGGGAAGTACCCTGTACATTCTCGACGAACCCACCACCGGACTGCACTTTGAGGATGTTCGTATGCTCCTGAATGTACTCGGGAAACTCGCCGATAAAGGCAACACAGTCGTTGTCATCGAACATAATCTCGATGTGATAAAATGCGCGGATTGGGTAATTGATCTCGGTCCCGAAGGCGGAGAAGGCGGTGGCTACATCGTCGCGCAGGGACCACCGGAGCACATCGCGGATATGGCGGATAGCTACACCGGGCGCTATCTTGAAACGGAGCTTCACCGTGTCTGACTCCCGAAGCTAAAACGCAATAGATTCTCTTCGTTGCGCGACGGCTGTTCTGCTCGGCCTGCGATTTGGATGCAGGAAATCGCCATGCGACACCAGCGGCTGTATCACCACGGCAACGTCTGTTTCCGCCCACCTTCCAATGAACCTTTCTCACTTCAAAGGAATCCTCGTATTTTACAAGATTGTGGCACACAGTACCGCGTGTCCCGTTAACAACCATATACATGAGCATCCATGCGCTATCCGTTTAGTGAAATCGAACCGAAATGGCAGAACTTCTGGGAAAACAACAAAGTATTCAAGGCGGGGATCGACAAATCCAAACCGAAGTACTATGTGCTCGACATGTTTCCGTATCCATCCGGTGCGGGTTTGCACGTCGGACATCCCGAGGGATACACCGCGACGGATATTATCGCCCGCTTTAAGCGCATGCGTGGTTTCAACGTACTGCATCCGATGGGCTGGGATGCCTTCGGTCTTCCCGCCGAACAGTACGCGGTAAAGACGGGCGTTCATCCTGCCATCACTACACGCCAGAACATCGAGACATTCCGGCGCCAGCTCAAAATGATCGGTTTTTCTTACGATTGGGATCGTGAAGTCAACACGACCGATCCGCGCTATGTAAAATGGACGCAATGGATTTTCATGCAGCTCTACAAGAAGGGCCTCGCATACATGGCGGAAGTGCCGGTGAACTGGTGTCCGGAGCTTGGCACCGTCCTCGCGAACGAGGAGGTTCCCGAGCAGATCGAGAAAGGCTTCACCGTAATTCGCAAACCGATGCGGCAGTGGATGCTTCGTATTACAGCGTACGCGGAACGACTGCTTACGGATCTCGACGAGCTGGAATGGCCGGAAAGTCTCAAGGAAATGCAGCGTAATTGGATCGGCAGATCCGAAGGTGCCGAAGTGCGCTTCGCCGTTGACGGACAAGATGAAGCGATTACCGTATTCACTACACGACCGGATACACTCTGGGGTGCAACGTACATGGTGCTCGCTCCGGAGCATCCACTGGTGCAGACTATTGTCGCGGATGTGCAACGCGATGCGGTGCAGAAATACATTGAGGCGTCATCCAGGAAAAACGACCTCGAGCGAACCGAACTCTCGAAAGAAAAGACCGGCGTCTTCACAGGTGCCTTTGCGGTCAATCCCATGAATGCAGAGCGCATTCCTATATGGATAGCGGACTATGTTCTCCTCAGCTATGGAACCGGAGCCATTATGGCGGTACCGGGACACGACGAGCGCGACTGGGAATTCGCGCGCGCATTCGGATTGCCCATACGCGAGGTGATCGCCGGCGGTAATGTCGAGGAAGCCGCGTTTACGGACACGGAACACGGTATTGCGGTACATTCGGATTTTATCAACGGACTCGGATACCGGGAGGCCTTCGAGGCTGTCGTCCGGTATCTCGAGGAGAAGAAGCTTGGCTGCCGCAAGGTGAATTACAAGCTTCGCGATTGGTTGTTTTCCCGACAGCGCTACTGGGGCGAGCCCTTCCCCATCCTGCACGTCCAGCACCCCAATGGTCAGGAGGAAATCACGCTGCTCCCGGAGGATGCGCTTCCGCTCACACTGCCCGATGTGGAATCCTACAAACCCAGCGGCACAGGTGAATCTCCGCTCGCCACGATAAGCGAATGGGTCGAGACAACGGATCCTGTAAGCGGATATCCCGCACGCAGGGAGACCAACACTATGCCGCAATGGGCTGGATCGTGCTGGTACTACCTTCGTTTCATGGATCCGGACAATGACGGAGTATTTGTCGGCAAGGAAGCGGAATCCTACTGGGGTCCGGTCGATCTTTATGTGGGCGGCACCGAACATGCCGTGCTGCACCTGCTCTATGCGCGATTCTGGCACAAAGTGCTCTTCGATCTCGGCCATGTGTCCACCAGGGAGCCTTTCATGCGTCTCGTCAATCAGGGCATGATACTCGGAGAGGACGGCCGGAAGATGTCAAAATCCTTCGGCAACGTCATCAATCCTGATGACGTCATTCGGGAGTATGGTGCCGATACCTTGCGCCTGTTCGAAATGTTCATGGGGCCGCTGGAACAGGTGAAACCATGGAATACCAAAGGTGTCGAAGGCGTACACCGCTTTCTGAACCGTGTGTGGCGACTCTTTGTTCAGGAGGACGCGCAAGAGGAAACTGCAACGCTCGATGGTTCCATCAGGGACGCCGAAGCCGACACGGACACCTTGCGCCTCCTGCATAAAACGATTCGAAAAATCACCGAAGATATCGAGGGGCTGCGTTTCAACACAGCAATATCGCAGATGATGATTTTCGTCAATGAAATGAACAAGAAGGAACTGCGTCCACGCGCGGTGATGGACCCCTTTGTGCTGCTGCTCTCCCCCTTCGCTCCCCATCTCGCCGAAGAACTCTGGCAGCTGCTCGGGCACAATACCTCGCTGGCATACGAACCCTGGCCGGAATATGATGCAGCACTTACCGCGGATGACGAGATAGAACTCGTCCTCCAGGTGAACGGGAAAGTGCGGGACAAAATTCGTGTACCAACCGGTCTCGACAAACAAGCCCTCGAAGGAGTGGCCCGAGAAAGCGAAATCATTCGCCGTCATACCGAGGGCAAGAACATTATCAAAATCATCGCCGTACCGGACAAGCTGGTGAATGTCGTTGTTCGATGAAATGAAAGCTGCGCACGCAACGGTCTGCAAGGTCGGGTCTGTGTCAGTTACTCCTTCAGCACCATCACAGCCGCTCCTCGGGTGCGTCCATACTACGGCGATGGCTTCATTTGGCAATTCGAGGTAAGCACTATCGCATGACTGGCAAGACACATCTGGCCGGTGGAACGCTCGCGGCGGCCGCTGTCGCAGTCGTCGCTCCAGGATTTCTCGACGGAGCAGCGCTGCTCGGGGGGGAGATCCTGCTTGCCGGTATTGCGGTACCCGTTGTCGCGCTCGGCACAGGGGTGTGTCTTCTGGCATCGCTGCTTCCGGATATCGATGAACCGGATTCACTGATCGTCAACTCACCCGCCGCACTGCGGAAACGCCTTCCTCGAGGCAGGAGTGTGCAGACAAAATCCGCAGCCTCTCTCTCGGGCGTTCTCTTTGGCGCGTTTCGATGGATCCTTCGCGGTGTTTCAGGAATAATCCGCCTCCTTGCGGGGGGACACAGGGGGGCGACGCACTGGTTGCTTATCGCCGCGGTTCTCTCCTATGGAATGTGGCATGTGGGATCCCTGTTGGGATATCCGGCATTGTGGCTTTGGTTCTCGGCAGGGTATATCAGCCATCTCATACTCGATATGCTGACTCCCGCAGGTCTCGAGGTGTTGCGTCCCATCACCCCTGCTCCGATACATCTTCTTCCCGGTTTCATGCGCATTCGCACCGGTGGTGGAGGGGATACCCTTGTCCGCGTTTTGTTGTTCATGGGAGCGGGTGCCCTCGCGTATCAGCCTCTCCTTGGTATATAATGCGCATGAAGCATGATGCACCGATAGCGCACATGAAACGTTTCGCTCCGGCGATCATCAGTCTTTCGCTTTTCTCTGTTATCGCGGTACTTCAGGCGGGCGGAATGCTTCAGCAAGTGGATGAGTCTGTTCTTCTGATGATTCGCGGCGCGCATCCGGATCATCCGCCAGCATCCTCGTGGTTGTTGCCCTTGCTGTATGTTGTTACGTGGTTCGGGGATTTTCCAGCATTGCTGTTTGTTGCCACGATCGCAACAGGGCTTCTTCTGTTTTCAAAGCGCAAACCCGAAGCGTCTTCGTTCGCCTGCTCCGCTATCCTCGGAGTACTTTTGATGCTCGTTCTCAAAGAGGTATTCGCACGTCCAAGACCTCAGGTCGTTCCGGCTCTCGCGGACGTGAGCACGCTCAGCTTTCCGAGCGGACACGCTCTGATGTCTGTTGCGGTGTACGTACCTCTGGCAATGATACTGCTACGGACGTTCCCGCAGAAGAACGCACAATGTTTCACGGCATTCGGTCTGTTTTTGCTGGTGATCGGTTTCAGCCGTCTCTATCTCGGCGTTCATTATCTGACAGATGTTCTGGCGGGTTGGGTGCTGGGCGTGTTCGTCGTGGTCGTTTGCCGGCGGTCAATCGCCGGTTCTGTCGGCTCAACGGTGCCGACGCACAATACTGTCGAGTTGACGGGGGGGAATCCCACGGAGACGGACGAGGAGTGACAAACCGCGGCAGGTCCAACGACCGGCTGGCGGCAGGGAGGAGATCATCAGGTTCCGACAACGATGCGGCCGCTGCTTATGCGCCCGTTATGCTGCAACACCCACGGATAGATACCGGAAGCTAAGCGGTTTGTGCGTACCTCCAACGTGACCCCGCCGTTGGAAACCATGCCGCGATGCACATCACGGATACGGCGTCCGAGTACATCGTAGATGGAGAAAATGATCGCACCAGGGGAATCGAGATCAATCCTAATCGTTACATGATCACGTGCCGGCTGTGGGTACATTTGCACCGATGGTCGGGGTCGGGAATTGCGTGACAACACCGCTGTCGTGCTTCCGAGCATTTCCGGAATGCGTGCCTCGGCTGCACGCTGCGCCAGTACCGCGTGACCCGCGTCGTTCAAATGAATTCCATCACCGAAATCAGCCCAGGGCGCGATGCTTCCATCACTGGTCGCCAGTCCGGTCCAGAAATCGAGACCGCGCTCCGCAAACCTGCCTTGGAGCCAGTCGCGCATGGTGATGAGATTCTGCCGCTGGGCCTGTGTCAGATTTCTCGGCTGCGTCGTGCTTACCCACATTCGGACACCAGCCGACGACGCCTCGGCGTCAATGCGTTCAAAATTTTCTATTTGCTCCAGCGTGCTCATGTCCCAGGCGGCATCGTTCGAAGGCAGGGTCAGAATGATGGCATCGGGAAGAAGGGACAAAGCTTTGGTGATGTTCCGTGCCGAGTCGGGAGCGGGCCTTCCTTCGGGAGGGATGAAGCCGCTGGACTGCAGATGAAAAGATGTGTATCCTCCTCGCGCCAAATTGATAACCTCGTAAGCGGGATTTTGCCGGCGCAGCACTTCAGCATAACGCCGGACCCACGCGCTGTCAGGCGTGGATGCACCGACACCCTCGGCCGTGCTCGAACCAAGCACGACGATGCGCAGGCGGTCCGGTACTTGTTGCGCGCGGAGCGACGTCTGGAAGAGAAGAAGAACGAGGAAGCAAATGGCTAGCGCAAAGCGCCCGCGAACCGATGTCATTGGGCGAGCAACTCCTGAATCTTCCTTTCGGTCTTGTCGTAATCGCTGGCGCCGACTTTCACATACTGGATTTTGCCCTGGCGATCGATAAGGACGACGTGCGGAATACCCTGCACCTCGTAATCGAGCATCGTTTGACGGCCGCCCTTTTCTACACCCACAGGCCAGGTAATACTGTGTTTCGGAATGAAATCGTCACGCAGCTTCGCAAATTCCTCTTCGGGTTTCTGACTCGCTCCATCATAGCGCCCTTGATAATTTGTCAGTCCGACGATCACCAGCCCTTTGGCTTCGTACTTTTCCTGCCACTGTTTGAGATAGGGAAAGGCCATGATGCACGGACGGCACCAGGTAGCGAAAAAGTCCACGAGGACAACCTTGCCCTTGAGAGCAGCGAGTGAGAGTGGCTTGCTTCCGATCCACTGATGCTCTTTCCATTCCGCGGCGGGTTGGTTCAGAGCGCTTTTATCCTTCTCGATACGCGTCAGTTGTTCATTCATTGCGCGCTCGAAAGCCGGCCATGCATTCTCTTCGGCAAGGGCTTTCATCAGCAATTGCCGGTATTGCTCGAGCACATGCGCGTCTCCGGCTTCCTTGAGTACATAGAGAATTTCAGCCGCCGAGCTGCCAGTTTGCTGTGCGAGGTACGCTTCGATCTGCGGATACTGATCCTTGTTGAGTCCGGTCCGGGCGGAACGGAGGGCCTCACCGCTGGACTTCATGGCGAGAAGACTGTATTCACGGGCGCGTTCAGGGTCCTTTCGTCCTGCATATGCACCACTCATGCTGTTGAAAAGCATCACGCGTTGCATGTGCTCGGCGGAATCCAGCGCGCCGTCTTTGAGCATGCCTTCTGCCAGCTCCAGTCTGTCGGCGAAAACCGCGAATTGTGCCGACTCCGCGCTCATGCTCCGTATCGAATCCGGATCCTTCACCAGTTGAACGAGCGAAAGGTTGACGTCAAGGGCCGAGGAAAAATTCTGCGCGATGGTGGTAGCATATTTCAACACCCTGAGTTCGTCAATGCCATAGTCGTCGAACTCCGTAATATCCTTGAGATCGGAAGGAAGTTTTTGCGGTATGGTCTGATACAATTCGTAAAACCTCGTCATTTTATCGCCGAGCAGCTCCTGCATTTTCATGGGGTCGTTCGCCGCTTCAGGATTCTCATCCTGCAGTTTTTGCATCGCATGCATGATCATGTCGAATTCGGCAATGCTCGCTTTGAATTCCTTCCATTCGGGTGTGGTCAGCTTTTCCGCGACCTGTGCCGAAGCCGTCCAGGTCAGAATGGCAACGAATGACACGGTCAGCGTGATGTATCGCATGAGGTTTCGAATAAAGGTCATTGCATATCCTGTAAAGAAAAATGGTCTTCAGTGTTTCGTCACTGTTTGATGATTCTGGCCGACATCGGTTGCAGAGCAGAACCCAAGACGGAAAACTAGCATTTACTGCGGCAAAAAACTATGCAAAACTGCGCACCTGCGGGTTGGTATGGACTCTCCGCGCTGTAGCGCGACGGATCGATTCGTATTACAGAGGCGATGCGTCACGGAGCACGGGGAGCGTCATGCAGCGGCATCCGCCGCCGCCTCGGGATAGTTCCGCACCTTCGATACTGACGGCACAGCGCCCGAGAGTGGAAAGATCCACCCCACCGTCGTACAGCTCACCGAAGCGGACAATCCGGAATCCCCGACTGTCCAATTCCTCGAACGTCCGCTTATTACGACCGTAGCCGATGATTTTACCCGGCGCGAACGCGAAAAAGTTTGCTCCCGAGGTCCATTGTTCGCGCTCCTGCCGAACAGGATCGCTTCCCCCGCAGGGGATGGGTTCCAGATCGAGGCCGATACTTTTCAGAGCCGTGAGCAGATTCGTTCTGTCGCGTATTGAGCGTACGCGCCCGTTGTCTATTTCCACATGAATGGTTCTGCATGCGCGATGGCCGGTGATCAGCGGCGGGAAGACGACGCAGGCATCGCTGTCCACCATGGTAAAAATCATGTCGAGGTGAATGGTGGCTCTTTCCTTCGGCAATTCCACGACAATAACGTGCCGGATAGTACCTCCCTCAGCGAAGGACTGAATCAGCGTATCAATACCTCGTATGGACGTCCGTTCGCTGTTTCCTATACAGACAACGTCTTCCCGGAGGATCAGCACGTCGCCACCTTCGATCGTGAGATCGGCACTGCTGTCCAAAGTACCGTCGACATAGAAGCTTCCCGGAGAAAATCCGGGATGCCAACGAAAAATATGCTCCATGATGATGGCCTCGGCGACGCGGACGCGATTGGCCATGGAGCCGGTAATGATTTTGTCGTTGACGCACATTGCCGCATCGCGCATGAAGAAGAAATTCGGAAGAGGCGGAAGGGCGTACAACCCGGGACTCAGATAGCGCTCCAGCGTGTCGTTGCGCTTCAACGTCCCTGTCATCAGTGCGAATACCAGATCAACGGAGGAAAGCGCGCGGAGCGACGCTATTTCATCGGGATAGCCCACCGCGGTGCAGAGGCGTGTGAGCAGACTTTCCCGCGCCTCGTCGATTTCCATGGTTTCCCGCAGCAAATCCATGACCTCGCAGGTCTCGCTCACCTGCGACAAGACGTACTCCAGCTGATTGTGCTCCTGCAGTGCTCTGGGAAGGTGCAAAATATCGTCGTACAGCACTTCGGCCGCATTGGACGGCGTCATGCGTTCGATTTCCTGTCCAGGCGCGTGCAGTATCACGCGACGAAGTTGTCCGATTTCAGAATTGATGGATATGGAGCGCATAGGGTGTCCGACCTTCATTCATGAGGCATGCAACAAGGTACGGTTTTCGTACTTTTCTCCGAAAAAGAAATTCGTATATTTCATGTCCAGAACAGAACGCACCTGTACTACCCATACCATCCCCGTGATGGAGTTTTTCCAGAAGTCAGCAAGGAACAACGCCATGGCCGACGATACTCTGAATTCTGCCGCCACCAGCGATGCCGACAGCAAATCCGCCTACGCTCGATATGCCGAACAGGAGGATATCGATCCCCGCTGCATTCCGATCAAACTGGACGGACCGGTTCCGGAGCACGATGCCATCACGTATCCGGATTACCCTCCGCACGATCATGAGACCTGGCGCGCACTGTACGAACGCCAGGCGCAGCAGCTTCCAGGCCGGGCCTGCGACGAGTATCTCGAAGGGATGCGTATACTCGATCTGCGTCCGGACAGGCTCCCAAGTCTGCGTGACATCAGTCTGACACTGGATGCGATGGTCGGCTGGCGAGTGGCGCGCATACCGGGTTTGCTGGACACGAACGATTTTTTCAGTTTCATGGCACGGGCGCACTTCCCTTCCACCGATTATATCCGTCAACCGGAGGAGCTGGAGTACACCCCCGCTCCTGACTGTTTTCACGATATTTTCGGGCACATGCCCACGCTGACGAATCCCTTTTTCTCCAAGTTTTTTCAGTTTTTCGCGCAGACCTTTCTCAACGTGAGTGAACCGCGGGAAATACGCATGCTCGAACGCTTTTACTGGTTCACAGTGGAGTTCGGCCTGATAAACACCGGTCAGGGACGTCGTATTTACGGCGCCGGTATCCTCAGTTCTCCGAAGGAAGTCCTGCACTCGCTATCCGATCAGGTGGAAGTCCTGCCTTTCGATCCTGCCCGCCTCGGGTCGCAGGAGTACGACGTTTGGCATCTTCAGCCGATTCTCTTTGCGATTGAAAGTTTTGAGCAACTGGACAGTGAATTTCGGGACTGGGCGCGGTTTATGAAATGGAATTGAATTCCGCAGAACAGCAGAGCATTTGCAACAGCCCCCGGCACGACAAACCGGGGGCTGTTGCGATTTTCTTTCCTCCGTTACTTTGATCGTTTTGACCAAAAAGCGTCCTTGCCTCCTTCGATAAAATCCAGCGGATCCGTCGAGGTCCGCACCTGTCTGCCTTGCGGTTCGATCTGTCCGTTCTTTACTTTGAACTCCCAAACGCCGTACGTTTTCCCGTCGAATTCGACGACAACTTCGTAGGTCCCGTTTTTGAGCAATTCCTCGGCCTTCAGGGAGGTGTGCCAGAGTTTGCTGTTGAACTGCGTGGTTTTGAATTGACCGAAGGTTATCTCATACCGGACCCAATCCGCCGAGAGCGAATAATTGAGGGGGAATTCCCCGAAGCGCGCCAGTTCCTTGCCACCCTGACGCAGAGCTCCGGTAACCTTGACGTCCTGACGTTTCTCCTTTCCGGTGTTTCTGAGCCAGATCTTGAACATCAGCGGCTTGCTGACGTCCGCATCGGCATAGAGTAAATACGCGTAATCGTTCCACGCGCCATTGAGGCGATAGATGGGTTGAGGATTGTACGGGTCATTGCTCCCGAGCACTTCGAGAGAAAAAGGATAGCGGTAGAAGATTTTACCATCGAGCAAAAACTCGACGACATAGTCTCCGGCAGTGGTGAGCTTGAACTGCGGATTTGCATCCCATCCGCTGCCCGGCTCTCGCACCTTGTAACTGCCCAGCAACCAGTATGGCGGCTTGAGCTTCTCGGCATACCATACAAATTCAGCCACTGTGCTGCCGTCAGCGCGCTTTAAAATGGACGTGAGCGTCCCGCCGTTTTCGGGACTGTAAATATACACGTCGTTACTTGGGATCTCTGGAAGAAAGACCGCCTGAATCTGGTAAAGTCTGAAAACCCCCTGGATCGGATGAACCTGAACACCATTCAGCAGGGTCGAAAACATGATGCTGGGAGGATAGCTTGCCGGTTGGGCGGAAACGATTGCGGGCGTACTCAATGCGAGCCCGAATACGAAGGTAAGGACAAGAGCGATGCTTCTCATGCGAGGTACTCCGGATATGGAAGGTGGTACGGCTTTGTGAAGCAATAATAGCGCATTCCGTTGTCCGAATCAAGTGGTTTGTGATGAGCCGGCATCATTCGTATACTGGCGTTGTTGTGTGTGACATGAGTGATACGCTGATGACCCTTGATGCAGTTATATGGCCAGAAGTCCTGGAGAGGGCGGACTATGCGATGATTGGTCTTCATGGCCGAAACGCGAACAAGTACGCGTTTTTTCCGTTTGTCCGGCAAATGGGATTTCTGCACACGCGATGGGTGCTTCCGAGTGCGACCTTCGCGTCCGATACTTCTCCCGAAGTGCGTTGGTGGTTCGATAATGAACGCAAAGATCCCGTCGAGATTCAGCAGAGCAGAGTGCTCATTGAACAGCTGATCGGGGAACAAATCGATCACGGGATTGCGCCGGAGAACATTTTCCTCGTCGGTTTTTCGCAGGGTGCCGTCATGTGTATCGAAACAGCGTTGCGTTATCCGCGTCGTCTCGGCGGCGTTGTGTCCCTCTCGGGATACGTGTTGCGCCCCGAGCATCTGCGGGAAGAGAAACATCCGGCCAACGCCCGCATTCCCATTTTCCTCGCACATGGTTTACGGGACGCCATCCTGCCCATCACCATCGGAAGGGAGAACAACCTCGCATTGCGCGATCTCGACTACGATGTGGAGTACCACGAATACGATACCGCACATCGCGTCAGCAGCGAGGAAACGCGCGACATCCGTGCCTTTCTTCACAGGCACATGTACGGAATCGCCATGGACGATCCCCGACGCTTGGATGAGCATGTCGTCACGTTCTGAAGTCATCTTCGATGCGCGTGGCCGCGTCTTCTCGCCTCTCCATCGTCCGGTCAGAATTGTGTCGTTGGTCCCCAGTCTCACGGAGCTGCTCTTCGATCTCGGCCTTTCGAACGATGAAATCGTGGGGCGGACCAAGTTCTGTATTCATCCGGACGAGGCGGTCCGCGCTGTACCCATTGTCGGTGGAACGAAAACGGTGCACGTGCAGCGTGTTCTGGCGCTGCGTCCGGATCTCGTCGTCGCGAATAGAGAGGAAAATGAGCGTGCCACGGTTGAAGAACTTGAGGCGGCTGATCCTTCTGTGCCGGTATTTGTTACGAATCCCGGGAACATCGAAGAGTCACTGGACCTTGTCCACAATTTCGGAGGCCTGTTTCGGGCGCGAACCGATGCAAACGCAGTGCGACTCCGCCTCGATACCATTCTTGCGCAACTGTACGGGTGCAGTCGCGGGCGGGTGGTCTATCTTATCTGGCGACAACCGTACATGACCATCACACCGGTGACCTATATTCACAGCGTGCTCGAGCACCTGGGCTACCACAATGTCGTCAGTAACGCGTGGCTGGCCGACCGATACGGATCAGGCGGTGAAATTCCGCGGTATCCCCGCATAACGATCTCCGACATCGCCGATCTTTCTCCGGACAAGGTGCTGTTTTCCAGCGAGCCCTTTCCCTTCGCAGAAAAACATGTTGACCATTTCAAACGAGAATTGGTACGAAAAGGTATCAGACTTCCGGATTGCAGTATTGTGGATGGTGAGCTCTTTTCATGGTATGGAAGCCGCTTGCTCCATCTCACACATTTCAATATCGGCTAGCGATGGTCTGTATGTCTCTACGCCCGGGACGGCTTCCGGTCCTGCCTCTGTGCAGTGCCGTGAGCGCATGTTGCAGCAGGGATTCGGCACCTCGTGGCGTGTGCTTTGCCAGGACGACAGGGTGCGACCACGCATTACGCTCGCCCCGCTGTTTGTCATGCGTAGCGGGGAGCGACTGACGCGGAAACGTATCCTGAAGGGAAGAAACTCTTGTCAGGTGGGGAAACTGTATTAATCAAAGTAATCCGGCTGGGTGCGAGCGACGGGAAACACCACGCGACCGGTTTCGAGCATGCGCTCCACGTACGGCTTGCAGAGACCACAGCGGAGACCAAAATCCACGTGTTGCTGAAGCGCATCGAGACAATGCGTATCACTTCTGTCTGCGATGGCCTTGAGCTCGGCGAAGGTAATATTGAAACAGATGCAACGGTCAACCATGCGTGTACGTCTGGGAGGTCGGTTGTTCTTTGATCGGAATGAGAATCACATACTCCACTGTAACATCGCGGAGGAAAGAAAAAGTTCTGCCAGCCGGTGCATTTTTCCGGAAAATTAATTAAGATTCATGTATCCACTGAATCTGCACGCTCTGCGACACGTGCATCCCTGTAAGGAAGCCATCATGAAACCACTCGCGCAACTGTTGATTCCCGTGATATCCGCACTTGTTTTTCTTGCCACCTCGGTATATGCCCAACGCGATCTCTCGACAGACCGGTCTGTCCTGTTCAGCGGCGCCGGAAACTGCACCCTGTGTCATGGCCCGGGGAGCAATGCCAACGTCACTGCCGCTGGAAAGGATGTATCACCACCGAATCTCTGGCGCTCAACGATGATGGCAAACGCCGCACGCGATCCTTTCTGGCAGGCGGTGGTTGAACGGGAGTCGGCAAAGTACCCTCAACTGGCCGGAATTATCGAGGATCGCTGTACCAATTGTCATGCTCCTATGGGGCATGAACAGGCGCGGCAGGATGGAGATGCGGAGTTCCGGTTGGGCGAAGCCGAAGGCAGTTCCCTCGCAATGGATGGCGTGAGTTGTACCCTCTGTCATCAGATCGAAGGACAGAATTTCGGCAACACCTCAAGTTTTTCGGGCGGGTACGAAATAGCCACGAGCCGAGTGACCTATGGTCCGTACAACAATCCTCTCATTCAACCGATGAGAAATGTCAGCGGTTATACTCCGGTGTACTCGACTCATATCGAAGAATCGGGATTGTGCGCAACATGCCATACGCTGTTCACACCCTATATTGACGATCAGGGAAACATCGCTGGAGAGTTTCCAGAACAGGTTCCGTTTCTCGAGTGGAAGGAGAGCGTCTACCCCGCGCATGGGAGAAGCTGCCAGAGCTGCCATATGCCCGCCATTGACGAAGCTATACGGATCTCCAGTCTTCCGTCGACATCACCTCCGCGCTCACCGTACTTCCAACATCATTTCGTGGGTGGAAATACGTTGCTGCAAACCATCCTTAAAACGCATGGCGAAGAGCTTGGGGTTACCGCGCTGGACGAGCACTTCGATTCGACGTATGCGAGAACAAGAAGGCAGCTGATCGAGGATGTTGTGTCTCTCGACGGAGGAGCATGGCTGCTGCAGGATACTCTTCAAGTGCTGTGTCGCGTAGAAAATCGGACCGGGCACAAATTCCCAACGGGCTTCCCGAGCCGACGCGCATGGCTGCACCTCACGGTACGGGACAATAGCGGTCGTGTCCTTTTTGAATCCGGTGCGGTGGATGCGGACAGCGAAATTGTCGGTCTTGATACGCCGTATGAGCCGCATCACTCAGTCATCACCGATCAGGGACAGGTGCAGGTGTACGAATCGGTGATGGGCGATGTCAATGCGGCCGTCACCACGGATCTTCTGCGAGCCTCACAGTATGTGAAGGACAACCGTATTCCGCCGAAAGGTTTCAGTGTAAAGGCAATGGAAAACGACACCATTGGTGTTTTTGGCGCAGCGAGGTCAGACCCGGATTTTGGCCGTCAAGGTGCGCTTGAAGGTACCGCTGCGGATGAGACGCACTATCGAATCCAGGTCGATCCTGCCGGTTATCCCTTTCGCGTCAGTGCCGAAGTGGTGTATCAAAGCATCAAACCGGAATTCGTTCGTGGACTCGGTGAAGGTGATCAACCTAAAGGCACAAGAATGCTGCGCTACTGGCAGGAGACGGCCAGCAGGCAGATCATCATCGCGCAGCAAGAGTGGAGCAGCACAATCGTCGGCGTGGATGATCTTTCCGTAGCGACAGCTGTGGACGTAGGAACGCCCTGGCCGATGCCGCTGCTCGCCGGTCAATCGGGTCTCCTGCATATACCTCTCGTTGTCCATCGTCCCGCGCATGCAACCCTTGAGCTGATGGACGTTCTTGGCCGTCGCGCGCGGATCATGGATCTTGGAATACTTACCTCAGGCACGTCCATGTTGACGCTTCCGATGTCGCCGATGCCGAGGGGAATGTATTTGTTGCGACTTCGTGTTGATAATACGGATGTTCTGCTTCGCTTACTCTGTTCGGATAGGTGACGAATAACTGGCTTGACATAATGGAACATCACAAATATTTTTCAGCATACCATTGGAGCAATTCGGCCATGAACTTCGCGTGGAAAATATTCATCCCTTTTGTGCTTCTCCTGATCGCCACACCAATCCGTGCGCAGGATGGAGGACGAATCATTTTCACCGATCCGAAGAGTTCAGATGAGAAAGTGCTCTCCGAGGAGGATCTTCAGCCGCGGACGCATGCCTGGGGCGCGGATCTCATGATCGGGACGGACGGCTTTGGTCTCGGATTCTTTTACTCCCATGCGCTTTCCAACGTAACCACGGCGTTTGCCAATCTGAGTTTTTCCGAAGCGAAAGACGACAGACAGCGGGACTTTGTCGACCCCTGGTATGGCCAGTATTCGCTGAACAAGACAAACTATGTGTTCCGCGTACCCTTGTTTCTCGGACTGCAATATCGTTTATTTGCCGAGACCATCACCGATAACTTCCGACCATTTCTCAACGCGGGGGCTGGACCGGTCATGCTCTATATCACGCCGGCGAAGGGTGATTTCCTCTCAAGCCTCGGCGGTGGTCATACGCGCTACACGTACGGAGGTTTTCTCGGAGTCGGAGCCAATTTCGGTTTTGACCGCAGCAGTGTTTTCGGAGTGAATGTTCGCTATTTCCTGATCCCGATACCAGAAGGTATTCGAAGTGTCGAGCAGGGGACCATGTCCAACGCCAACGGATTTTACATCACTCTCAATTTCGGATCAGCGTTCTAATGGGTGTGCAATCAGTTGATCACCTATTCAGTGAATTGAACAGTTTTCGTTAAAAAACACCCTCATCGAAGCCTCGCATGCAGGAATCTATTCAGTTGATTGCATAGTTGAAAAAAAGTTGGAAAAAAAATAATCCCCGTATGTTGTTGTAAATAAATAAGTTACCGGTATTTTGCCTGTGAGCGGCGTGTTAGAAAATTGTTTTTCTTTTGTGACAGATGTATGTTTGAGCATGAAGAACTTTGATTTTCCTCTCTCATCTTCTTACCCCACCTGCGTTGACACAGGGGGCTCTAAACAACTTCGCATGTCTGCTCTTGCAGACACTTACCTCGCGAACCCCTTCTATACCGCACCCCCAGTGGTATAGCTAACCAACCGCCATTTCTTTTGAGGGCTTAACACCTCGAGCCGCCGCAAGCAGACCCCCCTTGCGGCGGTCCACTTTTTGGGCAAAATGAAAGCGCCGGGACTACAAGCCCGGCGCTCATGGAAGCTCTTCCAGCCGAGGGTCGGGTGTTATTCCACCTCGACGATGCGGTAGCTGTGCGTAATATCCATTGCTTTCTCGAGCATTGCCGTCACGCCACAGTAACGTGTCTGTGACAGTTCGATCGCGCGTTCGACATCCTTCGCTTCAATTCCCTTGCCACGGAATACATACTCCACATGCATGCTCGAGAATACCTTCGGATGCTCTTCGGTTTCCTCGGCGGTGACGATCATCTCGAAACCATCGAGCGTAACACGCTTCTTCGAAAGTATGGAAGCTACGTCGCTCCCGGTACAGCCGGCTAAGGAGAGCAGAAGAAGCTCTTTCGGCCGAATTCCGGCATCATTTCCGCCGAAGGAAGTAGGGCCATCCATCATCAGCCAGTGTTTCGAATCGGTATGCCCTGCGAATGTAATAGAGTTCTTTCCTACTTGTGTGACGTGTGCCGTTTTGGTCGCCATTGTGACTCCTAGTGTGAAATTGCTTCATGGTAGGTAAGATGCGCTATCCCTGGAATTGGTGCAACCGGTGCACCTCTTTTCATAGGATATCATGGCCTGATATACGAGCGTTATTTTTGCAGGATTTGTGCTGCACGGTAATATTACTAGATTGCAGATATTGGCGAAATGGAGCATGACGCGGTGATCTTCCGCGTCTCACCCTGCGTGAGGATGCCTGATGAAAGTTGTGTCTTTGCTTGTCCTGTTTCTGGTATCGGTACTGTGCGTCCAGGCACATGCGCAATACGGTAGGCCTCGGGATTCATGGCTGCAACCGAAACTGCGATCCGTGCATCTTGAAGGTTTGCTGCTGGGCATTCCGTCACTGGGCGTCGGGGTCGACATGGATCTTTCGCGCGGCTATGAGTATGCGGATTCGAGCAGTTCGTATGGTGTTGGTGTACGTTCTTCACTGGGCGCGGGCTATGTCGAGTCTTCATTCGGTGCAAAGTATGCTCCGGATTGGTATGCCGATGCCGATGTGCTCCTTCGTGGATCGCTTGTGGTGGAGGGATTTTCCGCGGCTATACTGAGCGGCTATGGTTACCGCATCTGGCATGGCGAATCCGCGTACCCATCCGGTCACCGGCTGAAGTTTGGTGCGGAATTGAACTACGTTGTCTATCAAGGGCGTATCGCGTTACGCTTTCGCGTTATGGGAGCCGCACTGGGTACGAACGGGAATGTGGAAGTCGGTCCGCTCGCCCTGGGCGTAGCGTTCGGATGGTTCAGGAGGAAGTGAAAAAGACGTCAGGGAAAAGGAAAATCCTCTGAAAGTCGGTACCGACGCTCTACCCGCTACGCAGAAGCTGTGGTCTTGGAGCGGATGTGTTTCGGAAGTGTTGCTCACGTCCGTTCGTGTTCCGATCTCTGTAATCGAGATTTTACAATTGCATAACAATCCTCAGCTCGGCCTCGGGTTGATACCAACCATCCACGCCGAGCATGCGGTACGTGTTGAATCCACGTTGGCTGTCCCAATGCGTGTTGTAACGAAAGCGGATGAACAGAACCGGATGCGGATACATATCCAGATGGATGTTGGTCCGCAGCGTCCGTCTGCTGTTGCTGCTCGGGGGCGCAAGGTAGAAGGTCTGCCGACGCTCCTCAATCAGGTAATCCGTATCGAGTCGCAACTCCGCGCGACGAACGATCGGCGCATCGTCGAATGTGAAGGTTGTGGTAGCTGAGGGACGAAGTGTGTACCCTTCCCATACGCCATAACTGTTTTCGCTTCTGCTCGTGGTCGTGTTGAAGGCGACCCGCGCGAGCAGAAGGCGGGAAAATCTTCTCTCGACCCAAATAGCCGGCTGCGTTTCAGTGTTCGTACCGCTGTAGAGCCGTTTCATCAGCTGAAACTGAAACGCGTATTGTGTACGATTGTCCGGGCGCCATTCGGCGTAGTGTATCATGTTCCAGTTACCGCTGTTGGCCGTGGAGTTGTAGAGCTTGCTTGTGGATTCCCTGTACATACCGGCGACGGAATAAAGTAATCCCGATATCGGACGCCATTCCAAACGAGATTCATACCCGGTGACCGTGCTTCCGCTTCGAGGTTCGCCCGTGTTTCCGGAGAAGAGGGAGAGCAGAAAACCTCGTTGGTCTGCAGCATTCGCGGCGTATCCGGTCACGGCATAATTCACGGTTGCAAAGAAAACCACGGGCCGGAGCGCCGGCACCCAGGTGCCTGGTGCGACACGGACATTCGTCAGCAGGGATGTTACGGAGGAACGGTCGAACAACATCGGGGAGGCCTGCATGCTTCTCAGCTCCCGCGTGAGTCGGCCTCCGAGAATCAGTCCATCCATGTTCTCCATGAGGATGTCGAGATTCGCTCTTTCTATCTGGTATTCGCGGGTAAACAGGCCCGCGCGTACTTTCTTTTCGCGTAAATCTCCCTGATACCAGAAATTGAGGGAGAAAAGCGGCCGCGGATTGAGCACCGTACGGAGGAAGTAGTTCTGTGACCGGTAGAGTCCGTTTCGCAAAGATCCCATTGTTTCCTCACCGGTAATCCTGGCATATGCGGAAATACGGGCGGCGGAGAAACCCGTAAGAGCGAGCAACCCGGCGGAGGGTGTCCATACTGCGTCGACCCGTCCTCCACGACGCGAGCGTTTTTCCGACCAAGCGGTCACATCGAGTAATTCGCTGCGCAGCGTAAGCGAGGGATAATCCTGGCGTGACCATTGCACGCCACCGGAAAACGTCTCCTCGCTGCTTTCCGTCCCTAAAAGGGAGTCTTGGCCTGCACGTCCGTGATACCGCGCGAAGGCGCGCAGCTCAGGAGTAATATCGTACTCCGCGCTGACGAGATGGTCTGCATGCAGAGGTCCGGCAGAGTATTGGGCGGGAACGGCTTCACTATACCCGTTTGAGCGCAGCGATGAGAGTATGGAAACTCTCGCAGCTTCCGTGCTGAGGGAAGCGGATAAACCGGCCGCTGCTCCGCTGGACAAATCGCTCACGGTATGTCTGTACTCGGGGCGGACTCGAAGATCGAGACGTTGCGTTTGCCACCGGACCTCGCCGGCGGCCTGCGCAAAGTGAACAGACGATGTGCGTCCTTGTGGGGTGAAGCTGCCTCCACCGAGGGATAATTGCGCAAGATCCGATGGCGAGTACGTGAGATTGGCTTGTGTAAAGCGCTCTTCCGCGATGTTTCGCACATACTCATACGTAATCTCGACGCGGCTATCGTCAAATACCGCCCCGTCGCGAGTAAAAAGAAGGTGACCGGAGCTGTAATCAAGAACGTAGTCTTCGCCAGGACGGACGGGAATGCCATCCACCGTGATGCGCTCCGAGCCTCGTATCACGCGCCGTTTGCTGAGTGCGTAGCTGCCGGAGTTATGTGTCTCGTATCGCACTTCCATCATATAGGTCGCAACCGGAGGGCGTTGGTAGGCAGTCTGCGGAAACGGAAGGGCTTCGGGGAAGCGCAGCAATCCTTTTGCAAAATCCACGAATTCCGCGTCGACGCGTCTGTCGCCGTCGTTGTCGAGACCGAATTGCGAAAGAGGCACTTCGGTATCTCCGGGCCCGAGAATACGCAAGCGCAGCGTTGCCGGTATAATGTCGCTCCCTATGCTGTAATGGTTGCGGATTTCAAGATACTGTGTGGTGGAATCTCGCAAAAGCAATTCTTCCGTTACACCGTTTCTGTGTATCCGGACGGCGACGACCTCATCACTTACCCATCGAAGATGGATAATGCCGCTGGAGAGATCTATGGTATACTGATCTCCTTCGTTGTGCCGACGCCAGTCGCCGCTTACGCCGGCAATGGAGGTGGACAGCAGATCGTCGCGGCTGCGACGCACAGTGGAAGCTGACAGAAGGCTAAAGACTTCGACCGTCGCATCGCCAAGCTTCCCCACCTGACGGTCGGCACGAAGATGGTACAGCGATCTTTCCAGCCAGTCGGCATCCGTCAAGGACAATTGCCTACCCCGGTTTAGACCATCAAATACATCGGTGTGCGTGGATGTGGTTTTGTGTCCGCTCTGCGCCTGAACTTCGAGCATGCTGCGGCCGTATTTTTCCGTGCGGTCGCCGAGCACCGCTCGACCTCCCACACCGAATATTCCGAAATCCTGCTGCAATCGGCTCCCGCTTCCCTGTACGCGCATGTCGCCCCATTGCAGAGACTGTACCATATCGTCGCGAGCGCCGCGATACTCAGCGCCGTACACTACCGTTTCGAAATCCGCATCGTTGTACACGGCGCTGATACGCCTGCCCCCTCCGAGGTCGAGTCGCGCTTTCAGATCATTGCGATAGAAAAACTTGCCGCTTTCGTAATCCCTCTGACCCAGGGGATCACGAGAGAGCCATGAACTGCGACTGCCGCTGAGATCCAGACGGACACCCTCTCCGAAGTCGATATAGCTACCCTTTCCGGGATCGAGTGAAAAAGCGGCCGTACCTCCTTCGTCGTCCCCATGCAGGGGAAGCTCGTACCATCTGTCCTCATACTCCAGAAAATAGACCAGCGACGTTTCGGTAAATGTCGCGACACCGATGTCGAGAGGGAACAGAACACGGACATCGATATCCGGCATGCCCCCTGCCGAGGTATAGTAGGTCCAAGTACCGCTGCCGCGATCAAAACGCGACAGACCGCTTGCGGTGCTGAACCAGAGTTTGCTCCCATCCGCGGTGAGCGCCACGGCCTTGAGTTCCTTGTCGGGTAGTTGCGACAATTCTGGGAAGGCCCGCAATCCGTCCGTGGAGGGATCGTACAAGAAGAGATCTCCGGAGGTCAGCAACCAGAAAGCGCTTCCCTGAATGATGATTTCTCTGACGTCTCCGCCTCCGAAGGTGTGGAGGGCATAGGGAGAAAACACCCGCGCGATCATGTCAAAACGCAGGAGATCCGTGTCGCGCAGCAACCACAACTGTCCTCCCGCAATAAAGGCATCGTGAATGCGACTCTCGCCCGGAGGTAGAAAGTGTCGCCAACGTTCATAACGCGGATCGTACTCACTGATTCCCGTATCGGTGGCGAGGTACACACGGTCTTCATTCAGGGTGATGGCATGCACAATGCTGCCCGCAAGCGCTTTCTCCGCGCCTATCGTCTGCCATTCTTCGATCAGCCTGTCGTAGCGCGCTGCGCCATGTTGTCCTCCAGCCCAGACATAATCCGTCTCGAAGACGACGGCTCTCGTCGCACCGATGTTCAGTCCACGACCGCTGTCGTAGTGCAGCATGGTGTTGCTCCGCTGATCAAAGGCGGTGAGTCCGGCGCTTTGACCAACCCACAGCACGTCGCCGGAGAGATCGAGCGAAGTGATGCGTGAGGACAAGAGCCCGTTTTGTCTGCCGTATGCGGACCACACGTTATCTTCGCTACGATAGCGATGTAATCCGTTGGGCGTTCCGATCCACACCGAACCGCTGGTTGAGAGCAGAGACCAGGAGCGGTCGGGATACTGCACCCTGACCTGTGCCGGCGCATCACATACGGCAAAGGACAGACAGATGAGGAACGCGGCAATACAGCTGCGCGGTATACTCAAACGATTTACCCAAGCGAGGTTCGTACGATTTGTTCCATCGGCACCTGCAGAGTGCCCACACCACGTTCGGCGGCGAGTGCGATATGCCGCACATCGGCCGGGGTTAGCGTGCGGCCATTCCATTGAGTCAGTCCAAGGGTTGCGGCATCAACAGCCACAGGGTCGCTGCCGGCGAGTATGGTATTGAGCGTTTTCACAGTTCCGGGGCCTTGCGGACCGTTATCCAGCATGCAGTGTACGGCATCCATAATGGTCAGCTGCGGTCGGATGACGCCGGCGAGGTCGGCGACGGCGCTGCTGAGATTGTAGTCGCCGTGAAATACGCGGCGGTCATGAATCAGGCCCATCAGATTCTTCATACCGAAACTCACCGTAGTACCACCGTGTGCTTTCGCTGTTGGCAAATTGATGAGCACGTCAGCCTTGCGCGCGAGCTTTGCGACGGCGACTTCCTTGAACTCGATGGCTTTCGGTGTCGGTACGGATTCGAATTGCTGTTCCTCGCCAAGTTCGACAAAGGTCAGCTCGGGCATGGAGGCTGCCAGCGCGGTCATACCGCTGCGCTCAAGGCAGGCGGCAGCGCGTCGCATGGGGAAATCGACGGCGACGACACGTTTCGCCCCGGCTTCTACACACAGACGCACGACCTCTCGGATGACATCGGGGTGCGTTGTACTTCCCCACTCGGGAGGATTGGCAAAGGACATGTTGGGTTTGAGCAAGACCACATCACCGTGTTTGACGAAGTGCCCCATCCCTCCGAGCGCGTTCACCGCTGCTCGCACCGTCAACGCGATATCCGGGCCGTCTACGATCGAGAGTGTTGCCGTTCCTTCTGCCTCGCTTCCTCCCCGCGCGATAAGTGCCGGCACACGATGCAGCGGGAGCAGGCCCAACGCAGCTGCGCCGAGCATGCCCGAACGAAGAAAACTTCTGCGCTTCATCATCGGATTTTTCCCGCGACGTTGTTGGCGAACACCTCCAGCACATCCTGCCCTTTGTCCTCGCTACTCATGATGCTGATCAGGATATAATAGCGGGCCTTCGTGAATTTCATCGTCCAGGAAAACACGTCCTTGCGTATCTGTGCCTTCGCGGATGGCGGATTGGCGGGGGCGAGCGCATTCGCGAACACGTTGTTCGGATCGTCGAACACATGTGCCGCGTTCTCCTCGCTGCCCTGATCGTAGATCTGAATTTCGCAGGTCACACCGGATTGCGTGTTTACCGTACCGGAATACGCCTGCATTCCTGCTTCCACGAAGCCTTGGTTCGTGTAGATTTCCGAACCGCCGTTGATCTGATCCTGCAATTCGGAGGCACTGGTCGCTTTCCACTGGCCATCGCCGCCGCCGATTTTCGTCCAACCGCTGATTTCGTTTTCCCGCGGCATCATGTCGGCAAGAGTGATGACGGTGTTGTTTGTGCCCGAATCACTCTTATCACAGGCGGAAAGCTGAAACAGCAGCGCCAGGGCCAAAAGCGCCATTACTGGAGCAAGTTTTTTTGCCATAAGAACAGTTCCTATTTCCAATGGTACGATGCGAAAAATACTGGTGTCTGACGCTACTTTACACGAAGCAGTTGAATTTCCCTGCTCGATCCTTCGGCCATTGCGCGCGCGACATAGGTGCCGGCGGGGAGATCAGCCGCGTGAAAGGTCAGATAATGCATACCAGCGGGCATGGTTTCGCAGACCAGAGTTGCGACACGCTCGCCAGTGATACCGAAAACATCCAATTGCACATGCGCCTCGCGTGGGAGAAAAAGCGGAAGATCCGTGTCGTGGACGAAGGGATTCGGGTAGTTCTGCTCCAGATTCCACGAGGCCTCGTTGAGTTGCAGTGCGACCTCTACAGTCGGAGAATATTCCATCGCTCCGTCAGTATCAACCTGACGCAAGCGGTAAAACAACGTGCGATGGTCGCGCAAGAGCTGGGAATTCTCGTCGGCAAAGCGATAATCGCGGCGCTGTGTTGTCGTCCCCGCGCCGCGGACATACCCGATTTCTGTCCAACCAGACAGTCCGTTCGCGCTTCGCTCGATCCCGAAGCCGGCGTTGTTCGTCTCGCTTTCCGTGGTCCAGCGCAGTTCGACCACGCCGCCGCGGAGATCCGCGGTAAACGCGGCGAGGCGCACGGGCAGTGCAATATTGATTACCGTCATCTGAGCCGGGTCCGCCACACCCAGACTGTATGGCGAAGCGGCCGCCTGATCGATGTATGTAGCGTTCTTGGCCCCGAGGCCGTTGGTGGTACGGAGGTTGTTGATCATGATGCGGCCCTGCGCATCGATGGCCACGGGATCCTGCGACAGCAGAATTTTATTCGGTGTGGCTTGCGGATTACCGCCTGGTCCGCCATTGTACACCGCATACAACGCATCGAGGATAACCAGTTTTTGCTTCGCGCGCATCACGCTGCTGGCCATGATATCAAGCACCGCATTCTTGTTGCAATGGATACCCAGGGATCCGCCGGGATTGACGGTTCCCATGTGGTTCTTGAAGGCGAGTGTGAGATTGAGCGATGAGCTGCAACTGTGGTCCTTGAGCACCGGCATGTTGATGAGATAATCCGCGTTGTGCAGACTGGCGCTGTACGGACGGTCCTTGCCGTCACAATGAATGGTATAGCCGAGGTTCGGAAAACTGGCATCGTACACGAGGTTGACATTGTGTCCGAAGTACCCCGTCGTGTAGCCGACACTGGAGAAACTATGTCGTTCATACACGGTGATATTTGCCGCGGGGAAGCCACCGAGCATTTGGCGCAGACGGTTGATGACGGCCTTTGTAAGCTCCTTGCGTGTGGGGACAACGCTGTTCAGAAAGTTCGGCTTGAGCGCAACGCGCGAATTCACCGTGAGACCCGGAAAAAACGACGCCAGTGCTGCCGCAGGCGAGGTATAGATGCCCGCGAGTTGCATGATGCCCTGATCGAACATGCCCTGCACGACCTGCTCGTCGACGCTGTTGAAACCCAGAACCGCCCCCGGATGATGGACGATGGCGATGCGTCCGGGGTTGGGATAGGCATAGGTTTGAGGGAGACCGCCGGCCGGCTCGCCGGTGTTTCCGTGAAGCGATCCCGGTAGCAGAGAGGCCCCTGCCAGAAGAGAGCCGGCCTTCAGAAAGTCTCGACGGGAGCGATGGTCTTGGGGCATTCGAACTCCGGAGCGAAGTGGAGAAATCGGATAAACGGAATCTAATATTCGGGAGTTTCAGATACAAACACATACAGAATGGAGCAAGCGGATTCAGTATGAAGCGGGTTCGCATATCAAAGGATCTGTTCTCCCACAGACGTGTCCAGTGTCCTGTCGATAGCTACCACGGGAGCATGCGCCGATCAACAGCCGGGTATTGTCACTGAAAATCCAGGGCACACATGGAATCCCACAGTCTTGACAACCGGAGTGTGCGTCTTAGAGTATGTTTACCCGGTTTCGGCGGTCATGGCTCATCGTGCGAAACAGCGCTCGGTACTATCGGCCCTTGGAATTCGTCCGGCGGAGAGGATGACCGCTTTCAGGGACCGAAGTCTCCCAACACGGGATGTGTACTCGGATGGATAAGCGGGAATTACGGCGACTCACCCTGTTGAGTCTCGAGGATATACGAGGGAATCGCAACGAATGTAGTTTGGTACATGACTGCGGAATTGCACGTAGTGCTACCACTTCGATAGTTTATTGAGAAATTCGTTGCGATGCTTCCTCGTCCGATTGCAGAAAACATCTTCCTGTCCTCAATATCTCCCGGCAAGAGAGTTTGGTCTGCCCCGTCCTTTTACCGTCTCTCTTCAACGCAGCGCTGAGTGACTTCGAGTGCGGGCTCCGAATCGCATTGCGTATCACATTTGATGGGACTCAGGTCGGCAGCGAGAGAGAAGTGGATTTCACTCCGCTCGTCCCGTGGGTGCGCACGGGTAGTCTGGAAAGAATCACCATCACGTTCGAATCAATGATACCTGGACCGATTCTGCTATCGGCTCAGTATTTCGTAACGCTCCAGTTTATACACATCCCGATCTCGATACACGTGGTAAAAGGAACTGTCGTCATGCTCCACAAAATAGCCGGCTTCACACGAGATTTTGTTCAGGTAGCGCATGTCTTCCGCTGCATAGAGTTCAAGAAAATAGTTGTCATGCAGATGATCGGCGGTAGCGCTCAGCAGATAGTTATCGCCAACGGTAAACAGCGCTCGGGTCGTCACAAGAGGCGCATAATTCTTTGCGCGAACATACGGTTTCGTGTAAGCGCTACGCAATTCAAGCCCGAAGCGGAACGATTCATCATGCTGGCGCCGGAATAGCGTGTCATGCTTGGCGAATCGATCACCGGATCGCTCATCAATCAGCCACATCGACAAGGATTGCGTGGATATCGATCTGGCAGGTGTTTCGGCGGTGTAGCCGCGAAGGAGGTTCACACCGAGACCCAGACGCTCGTACACACTATCTATTCTTGCGCTGCTCCGCTCCACCCCGGTTCCCAGATCATATGTTGTAGCCGTGCAGATTCTGTCGTACGCTGTATCTGGAATCGTCCAGTTATGATACACGATGGTCAGAACAGAATCCCGCACGTACGATTCCCGGGCACTGTAGTTGTGCAGGAGTTGCTCGAGGGATGAGTCTTTTATCATGCGAATCCTGTTATCTTGCCGGGGTTGCCACAGCAGTGCAATTTCTCGAGTTGATTTGCGGAGTCGATTTTCCTGCTTGTTTAATTTCGAGAAGACCATGGCTGCGAGCACAAAAATATTCTCCTCGTCAAGAAATTCGACTGTCCGAATGCAGGGCAACTCGTTTTCCTCCAGATACAGTGTTTCATGTTCCCTGAGCTGTGTCTCGAACACACTGTCGGCGATGGTCAGGCTGTGGACCACTCTTCCATTCTGAATATCATACAGACAGAGGTAGGGTTGGTTCTGGTCACCTATCGCAATCATGCCCCTCGTGGTGCTGCTGCTCACGGTCGGGGTATATATCTTCTTCGCTGATTCATCGAGCAGCACCGGCGTGGTTATGGATGATCGTGCAATCCTTGGGCCACCCGCCAAACGGTCCATTGCCGGCAAGGCCAGCTCAAGCTCTTCCTCAACAATCAGAGAGCCTGTTTCGATGATACCTTTATTTGCGATGATCCAGGTATTTGTCACCTCCCGCAATGTTTTGCTGTCCACGCGATATTTTTCCACATAGACCTGCTCTTCGAGATACGCCTGACATGCTTTCGCGATCGTTGTATCCGCAAGTCGGTTGACCAGGAACACGGAGAAGATTCTCGTGCTCCCGTAACCTTCCGCAATTCTGCTCATGAGCTCTGAGGCGCGATATTCGCATTTCTTGCACGAGGCCTTGTCCACAATGAAATACACACAGACCTCATCCGTGCATAATCCGTCATATCCCAATGTTTTTGTCAGGAAAATCTCCGCCGCTCTTTCCTGCGAATGTGCCGCGGTGAACAACTGAATTAGCATGAATACTGTCGTGAGAGAAAGTCGCATCAAAGCACCTGAGGGGAGGTGATACTAATATACTGTCAGGGACCTGGAAGGAATCCCGCCGAAATCTCGGGAGGTTTTTCATTTTTCCGAGAATGCTCGCTCTGACAGGCAGCCACATGATACGATGCGGGGCATAAAAAAAACTGAAGGATGCACCCCTCTTTTTCATTGTCCGCGCAATCGTATCATACACCGTATCCCGTCTCAATGTGTCAATCCTACGGCTCACTTCAAAGGGAATCGATCACCCCATTCAGATTATTTCCATACCCGGAATGATACATACACGGGAACGAATAGGAGACGAATTCCTGTTTAATTTCCGCCTGAAGGATATTCGAACGTATGAAGTTCAAATCCCGTGCCCGTGACGGGGTCTATTCCTTGTTCGTCCAATGTCGTACCCTGCGGAATGATGATGGGAATAGCCTCACCGCAAGGATCCAGCACCATGTTTACGCTTCCGTCCGGATTCGGCACTGCTTCGTAGCAAATGCTGTTAGGATTTTCGTCGCAGCGAACGGAAAAACCCTTTGATCCATTATCGATCAAGAACCTATAGACACCATCCCGGGTCTGTATCGGTGCACCCATTTCCAATGAGGTGCCGAATTACTGGGTTCCTGTGTGCGTGTACGACGCCAGAGTCTCACTCGTACAGAGGCAAACGATATCCATGACAGCGATCAGGAAGAATCCTGGAGTTTTCATCTCGCTTAATCGGTTGCTGGACATGTTGTTTTGATGAGATCCGCAGGCCTGCGAGAATCTAACATCAATATTTGTACCAGAAATTTCTGCTGAGGACTCATGCATTCAACAGGGGGGGGTAACTCATTATTTATCAATCAGTTACGGTGATTTACAGAGGCAGCACTCAATTGCGAACTGCTGGTGTCGAACGTGAATGATCAGCATGGGCCGTGTCAAATAATCACCACATCGCCAAGAAAGTGATTAAAGGACACGCCGTGCACAGCAATATTTCCAACAAATACCCTGGCTTTGTGCTTCATTACATATTGCATGCAGGTACCATCATCGAACCTGTATTTGGAGGAATCTTTGATTTTGTACCTGCACAGCGGTTGCCGTGATGACGATCATTGAGTGCCTCGTGTTTGAAGAATCCCTGCCGATCAGCAACAGGCGTGATGGATCATTGGGCAACCCTGAAGGTTTTCGGCATCGCCGATAAAACTGGGAATACCGGTGTGCATTTGCTATACTTCGTCCGATGCTTCATCGAGACGGATTTTCCATGGATCAGTATATCATCACGCTCGCTGCCCGAAACAGGGGTTTTCACCTCGTGACCGAGGAATTACTTTCTCAACTTCCCGTGTTGAGCGAGTATACCGTGGGACTGGCCCATTTTCATATCCTTCACACCTCCGCGTCATTGTCGGTAAATGAAAATGCAGACCCCACGGTCCGTTCTGATATGGAGCGCTGGTATAGCACCGCCGTGCCGGACGGAGCGACAGATTTCAGACACAGGCTGGAAGGTGATGACGACATGCCCGCGCATATCAAGGCATCGCTCATCGGCAGTAGCCTTCTGCTGCCAGTACGTGCGGGCCGCCTGTTGCTGGGTACCTGGCAGGGCATCTATCTTGGTGAGCACAGGAATGCCGGTGGTCCCCGCCGCGTTGCGGTGACGCTCACGGGCGACAAGAGGTGACGCGTCTCAGTTAGCGGAATACGCACCGACGAGTGCCTTTTCCTACATTTCATGCGGTGCTGTCAGCCGCGCGCGCAATGCGGACACCGCACGATTTTCTGATATCGCACCGCCGCCGCAATTCCATTCCGCAGTGCTCGATGATGACAGAGCGCCGCCGGGAGCGGCAACTACCCACCACAGCAGCATTCAGCACCGGAGAACCCGTATGCGCCTTATTCTTACCCAACCCCAACTGAAGGCTTTCGATAATGCGTTCAATCGTGATGCTGTGTATCGTGCGCTCGATGAAGCGCATGACGGTTTTATGAAGGATGACATTATCCTCCTTCCTGAGCATATCTTCTTCACCAATGACGCCGAAGAGTACTTGCACGAGATTCGAAACATCGCCGCGCAGACCGGCAGCACGGTAGTCGGTGGATCATTTCACGAAATCAATGACTCCTTTCGCCGCAACACAGGTGCCGTGATCGCGGCGGATGGCAGCATCCTGTGCAATTACGATAAACTTCGTCCGTATGCGGACGAGCGAAACCGTGTCGAGCCAGGAGAGCGCCTCGGACAGTGCGTCATTGGCGGAAGACGCGTGCTTGTGCTTATCTGCGCGGATTTCTGGTTCAGCGATCTGTACGGGAAGGTGAAGGAACTACCGGAATTGGTCCTTGTGCCGGCACTGTCGATTACGCGTAAACCATCACCCGACTATTCCCGGGAGATGTGGCGGCACCTGGCTGTGAGCCGCGCATACGAGTTCGGCGTGTATGTCGGTATCAGCGACTGGGGTGAGGATTCGCTGCTGCCTGTGCATCGCTGCAGCGGCGTGGGTGGCTTCGCGAATGCGGCGTCAGATGATGTACAAGCGTTTTTTACTGCCGTCGGACAAGACCGCCTGCAAGCAATCACCCTCGATTTCGATCAACTGGATGCATTCCGCAGCGACCGCGAAGCCCGGGGATTTTTCCGGAAAGGCAATTCAGGGCAGTAGCAGTAGAGGACGGGCATGACGATGCAGAAGTCCTCCACGCCGATATTCAGCGATGATGGTATAGACTCCAGCCGGGAGACCAGTCCAACGGAGAGGCAGTGTAACTGCGTAACGGGATTCCCCATTCCCGGGCATTTCACCCGCGTCCCTGTGCAAGACAAGTACTTCTCGACCTAGCAGGTCTACAGCACGAAGTGTAATCTCACCCTGCGGGACAGAAGGCAAACGGAGCAACACATGCACGTCCTGCCCTGTGGTGGCCGGATTGGGATACAAGGAAGCAAACGCGAAGTCGTTCGGCATCTCGAAACCGGGCACGGACAATGGCACGGCGGGACCGTACACACGCAGAATGTCGGGCGAGCTTGGCGCATCGGATGTTATGATGACGTCCGCACGCTTTGCGCCTGCGCTTTGGGGATGAAAACGCAAAGTAAACGGCAGTGCGCCGCCGCCGGGAACGTACAGAGGCAACTGCGCCTGAAGGGAGAAATCATCGGGATTCTCTCCGCTCAGCCGTATATCGTACACTTCGAGTTCCACCCCTGTTGTGTTACGGATCTGTATTACCGCTTCGCGTGATTTCGTTGCTTCCGTCGTATCGAAATACTGTGTGATCGGATGCGTCAACAGCACGGGTGTAGCAGCAATCCCGGAAATGCGGACATTGCGCGGCAGCGTATCGGCATTGTGGTAGATCTTCAGCGTCGTTTCTTTCGGTCCGGCGGAATCCGGAGAGAAACGCAGTCGGAGCGATGCCGTGCCGTTCTCGGGCACTGCGATAGGGTAGGGAGGATTGGCGCCGAGGGAGAATAAAAGGCTGTCTCGTCCGCTGAACTCGAGACGATGGATGTACAGTGTGCCCGAACCTTTGTTCGTGAGGAAGTCTTTCAGTTCCTCCTCGCGTGATTTACCAGGTTTTGTCACCGTCATCTGATACACCGAGGGTGTTTCTAATGTCGGATTCGTTCCATAGCCGATCAGCGGGATGATCGCGGGATCCTCCGGAGCGTTGCTGCTGATGCGCAGCTCGGATATTCTGCGGCCGACACCGCCGGGTTTGAACGATACGACAAGCTGCACGGATGAGTCCGGAGGCAGGGTGTACGGTAGCGGTATGGTCGGTAACCAGACGAAATCCGCGGGGTGGGTGGTCGCGGGATCGCTTGCCCTGCGTACGTTGGTGATAACAAGAGGGAGTGCACCATTGTTGCGCAACGTTATTGTATCGTATTCAATCATCCCCGTTTTGAACATCGCGAAGTTCACGGAGTCGGGACGGTGAAGATTCGGGGCCCATGCGACGCGCTGCGCGTAAATGTCCGCCTGGCCGTCCAGGATCCTTCCGTCATACCACACGATGATGGCGGTGCCTAGTGTCGATGCGACTATCTGTGGCGTGAGCTGGTTATTATCGTGTCTGTGAAGCAGAACGCCGGAGTGCGTGTTCCACTCGTTGTAATTGGTCGTCCCCTGAGCCGAGACGCGGTTCATGTACAGATCGTAGTCGAAGGTATTCCGCTTGTCCTGCCACACGACGAGACCACCACCGTATCCGTCGTTGATCATCTGCGGACGTTCCTGAGTGCCGGCGGCGTCACAGACGGCGTTGCCGAAATCCCCGATGATGCTGCCGTCGACATTGATGCGGCGCATGTAGATATCTCCGTCGGCATTGGATTTCCGGAAATCCGCCCACACGGCCAGCGATCCGCCCTTTCCGTCATCGGAAAGGGCCATGCCACTTTGCGTCTGCTCCGACTGTGCTACCTGATAATCTTCCAGATAGGTCTTGTTTCCATCCTCATCAAAAATCTGAAGATACAAGGCAGAAGTGCTCAATCCGAGCCGGAAGTCCTGCCAGAAAACGACGACGCGATCGTTACCGAATTGACCCACCTTGGGTGCTATCTGCCTGTTTGGTTCTGTACACACCGGTAAATCTGCGGTCCATCGTAGCGTTCCATCGGCGCCGACGTGTTGCATGTAGATATCGTCTTCGTTGCGCCTGTCCATCCACGCGATGTATGCGCCGCCATGACGGTTCGAGGCGAGCTGCGGATACGATTGGTCTCCCGCAGCTGTGGAAATCACCACTCCATTTTGTTGCCAGAGAAAGTTCCCCGAAGCGCCAACACGTTGCGCATAAATATCCAGATCCTGTCCGCGTTTGTCGTGCCAGGCGATAATGATTCCGCCTTCGCCGTCGGCAGTCATCTCGACCCATTGCTGATTCCCGGGTGCGTTGCAGACGCGAAGCGGTCCACCGCTCCATAAAGCCGCACCGTTGGCTCCGATGCGCTGGGCGTAGACATCACTGTTTCCGGCGGCGTCATTCCACCACGCCAGAAACGCTCCACCGGACCCGTCGGGCAAAAGACCGGCGAGCCGTTGGCCGGCGGCAGGCGGGCTGATTACCACGCCGTCAGGATTCCATGGAAGAGAGCCGTTCGGGAGAATTTTTGCTGCGTATATCGCGGCCTGAGATCCCTGTCGCAAATCCTCCCAAGCGATAATCGCGCCTCCCTGGCCATCAGTGCCGATCCGAGGTGCACGTTGCCATCCTTCGGCCGTGCATACGGGAACGCCAGTGGAATCCCACAGTAGCGTTTGTGAATACGATGCCGCGGTGCATGCGAGCCACAGCCCCGCGAGCAGAAAATGTTTCGCAGAAAGGGAGGTTTGTGTCATGGTACACCAGAAACGATGCCAAAAGGAAGGTATCGGATTTTGTGCGGAGAAGCAAGTATGGCGTACAAAACATACGAACACAAGACGTCCGACCGCGCACCGAAGCGAGCTATAGACATCCCATTTGCTCTCGTGGCCGAAGCGCGATACGTCATCGCAACGCGGGGGGAACGTGAGCGATATGCATCGGAGCGCCATGATGCATAAACGAAGATGCGGGTCCGAGCTGCGCGGAGCGGAGAGGGAAATTGACATCACTAGGGAGGAAGGCAACCAGCGCTATCAGGATCCGTGATACTCCAGCGGTTTCGGAAAGAATGGTATTCGTACAAATGCGGCAAAAAAGCAGCGGGCGCAACAAAAAACTGAAAATCCCGGTCAGAGGAGGGGAACCGGGATTTTCAGCGTAGTGAAAGTTGAGCTGACAAGACTGTTTGAGGGGTGCCGTTACTGAGCCTGTTCACAGGAAGGTATTGAGTCTATCCATCATTAAGGAGGAAGGTGTCTTGCCATCTCTGACTTCCAGAATAATAAACACCTCACCCATACAAAAAGTTACCAAGTCATGTCCGAATTTCGGGGCAGTAATTTGTCCATGCATCATTTTATCCCCATACCAGTAGGTCCAATACTCTATACTGAACCGATGCAAATTCACAGACGGCTACGCGAAGCGGTGTGACAAGATGATGGAGATTGTGCTACTTCCTGCATGGGATTACGCGGAACCCGTGCTCATCGTCGAAAAGGATCGGATCGCATAGGGTCGTGCACGTTGTGCAAAACACCAGGAGCATGAGCTGTCGGCATCTACGTTCCGCCGGCTCTTACGGGAACAGGCAAATGGTCTGCGACGAGAGTCAACGGAGCAACAACATCGAACGCGTTTGCACAGTCGATGCCGCGCGTAGCCGGTAGAAATACGTCCCGCTTGGGAGATGGGAAGCATCAACGCGGACGGACCAGCTGCCCGCTTCGTACCTGGCGCTTCCCAGATCCATCAACTGACGTCCATGCGTGTCATACAGCGTCAGTTCCACTTCGGTCGCAACAGGGAGTTCGAAGCGGATGGTGGTTGAAGGATTAAATGGGTTCGGATAATTCTGATACAGGAATACCCGATCAGGCAGTGGGAACGAATGCCGCTCTGCGGATAGAGTCTGATCGCATTTGACTGTTACCGTATCGTGGCTGACAATCAGACCGTTACTCACCGTATTCCAGACTACCTCGAAATCCGCGTTTGCTGTCGCGTCGTTGTCGTAGCACACCACAAAGCCTTGCAGCCGCTGACCAGGAGAAATTTCGCTCGACGTACTCCTCCAGGTAACCTTTCTGTCGTTCGAAACAGGTGTCCAAAGATCCGGGGATCGTATGGTGCTCGCGTAGAGCGTGACATCGTCTGTAATAACTTCTGCCGTGAACGAAGTCAGCGGACTCCTCGGCAAATGCTGATTATCCACCAGAAATTCAAAACAGCACGGACTGGTGGTGTCTGTGCGTATGTCGACGCGGTCCGGTGCTACCGGTTGAATGGCGCAAAACGCGCTGAGAGTATCGCAGCACAATGTGCGGTCGTCAAGCAGTGTGCACCAATCCATCGCGATGCGCGTGGAAATTGCGGATGGGACGAGAGAGAGAACAAATCCTTCTGCTTTCTCACCGGTAAGGATAGTGCCGTTTACTTTGCGAAAAAGCACTGTGGCATCCGTCAGACTTTCCATGTCCCAACCTTGGGGTGCCGAAGCGTCGATCAGCACCGTGGCTGGATCGCGGAGAGAGATTCGTATCCCGTCGAAATCCGACTCCGGGACGTGGAGATTCGCCACGTCGATCCGATACGTGCAATACTCACCGGATGGTGCTATAGCGAGAGAATCACACCTAGGTTGAATTTGCTCGCAGGTAACCGCATTGAACTCGCAGCATTCGTCATTGCCGTCGAGAGAAGTGCACCATTGGTACAATACTTGATTTCCGAAGCTGCCGGGCTGGAGAGAGAGCAAAAACCCGCTCTGTTTACCGGAAGGAGCGATCATTCCTGTTGTATCTCGGAAAGTGATCTCGGTCGGGCTCTGAAGTTCGATGTTCCAACCGGAAGGAGCAGTCGCATCCAGCATGACGGCACCCGGCGTTTCCAGTTTGAGCCGGAAGGTGTTCACATTCGATGCGGGTTGATGCTTGTTGACAAAACCGAAATCGTACACGCACCCGCCCCTGGTTCTGACGGCAAATACCGAATCACAAGTGGATGGGGGAGGAGGATCGCATTGCAATTGCGCCGTGTCGCAACATACTGTCTGATTCTGAAGCATGGAGCACAGAGAGAGCCGTACCAAGCCGGTTGACGATGGATTGAAGCGCAAGAGGAAACCGATGGCGGAATCGTTGGGTGCCACGACGCCGGTATTTTTCTTGAAGGTGACTGTACCCGCTGTCTGCGACAGGATGTTCCAACCCACAGTGGGACTAGCCATTTGAATGCTGGCGCCCGGCGTCAACACGGTTACGCGCACCGCATCGAGATTGGATTGCGGACGGTGGGTATTGAAAACGGAAAGCGTCAGAGCGCAATTGCTGCCCTGGCGAACAGAGAAGCTGTCGCACCGTGATGCCACCTTGGGGGTGCAGGCGAACATGACAATGTCTTCGGTGAGCTTCCCACCATTCAGGGCGGTGGTGTAGCGCATTGCAATGCTCCCAGTGGTACCGCCCGGTGGCCGTATGAAAACCCGAAATCCGCCCAACTGTCCTCCACTGGCCACTGGTATATCATCCGACTGGAATTCCAGTGTTGTCGGATCCGTAATGCCACCGCCCCAAGGCCCCGAAGGAGTACCGACAAAGGTCGCTCCCGGCGTCAGCAGTGTGAGTTGCAGGCCGTTCAATGGTCCGGGAGGTTCATGCCTGTTGCGTATCGTCAATTCGAAAGCGCAGGACTCATCCGGCTGATTCGGTGTCGTTATACCGACGACCAGCAGACTGTCGATGTCCGGGGGTCTGCCTGTACAAATAATGTCCAGCGTATCTTTGGTCTTGACCGTATTGGCATACGCAGTCGTCCACTCAACGCGGAAAGCACCATTTGATCCCTGTGGTAAATCGATACACATGATGAATCCGTCAGCTGCTTCGCCGGGAGGGAGCTGGACGCCGCTCTCTCCGAAGATGAGGAGTGTGTCGCTTTCGATCGCAGGCCAGGGTCCGGGCGCTCCGGGTTGAAAACGGACACCCGGAGTAATGATGCGCAGCGCGAGTTGATCGAGCATGGATTGGGGTGTGTGTCTGTTCTCAAGACGAAGCTCGTAGCAACACGATGTTGGGTCCGGTTGCGTAACGATAAGCACATCCGGTCTGTTCTGTGCATGGCTGTGGACAGCACCGAAGGTGAAGAACAGAACGAGTGGGAGCAGCTTTCTCATGGCGATACCCGATGCTGGGATGAATGGCGCGTTCCGTGCACTGACAGGCGACGGGAATAAAAGCTAGTAAATTCAGACGGGAGTATCAATCATGAAACACTGTGCGAATTCATCTTCAAGCAAGATGCTCGCGATTCCCCCCGATTCGTGGTGCAAGGCTTCAAATTCAGGATTGAAGTACGGAGCTGTAAGGATGACTTCGATCCTCTCGCGGTGAGGTGGTGCCTGCGATCAGGCCGGAAGGAGAAATGGTCGCCGTGCGGTCAGGGACGCAATTGCGCCTTGCATTGGGTTCCCCATGCTCTGTACCTTTGTTTGCTGTGCATAAAACAACGGAACATCACCGAATGAAACGCTATCTTCGACGCTTCGGCGCCTCGCTGCTTCTCGCTTCCGCCTTGCTCCTGACCTCCTGCTCTCTTTCGAGCGACCTGACAAAAATGGAGGACAAGGATGATTACGTCGCGTACATAAAAAAATGGGCACCATCGGAGGACGCGTTTCTGGCGGTACAACGTCTGGCGAAACCCGCACTCGACGCTCAGGATTGGGAGGCCGCCATTGCCGTCTTCGAACAATACCGCAGCGCCTTTCCTCTTATGGCTGGCCGCTTCGATAAAATCATTTCCTTGCTTCGGGAGCCATCCTACAATGTCGAATTACGCAACCTGCGTGGGCTCAATACGGAATGGAATGAGATCAAACCCTCCGTCACGGTGGATGGTTCGCGCTTGTACTTCGCCAGCGACCGAGAAGGTGGATTCGGGAATCTGGACATATACGTGTCGGATTTCGAAAACGACGAGTGGTCGGAACCGGTCAATATCGGTGAGCGCATCAACACGAAGGAACACGAAACGATCAATGGTATTTCCTTTGACGGAACGAAAATCCTCGTGTACGGTGGTTTCGCCGGTCATCTAGGAAATGGCGACAATTATTATTTCGAAAAAACTGCCCGCGGCTGGTCCAACATCATCCATTTCCCTCCTCTTGTCAACAGCAAATTCTATGACTCCGATGCGTTCATGACTGCGGATGGCTTTGCGGTTCTGTTCACATCGGATCGCGAGGGCGTAACGGGCGACCGCGTCCCAAAGAATACACCCTTTCACGGCGGACTCAACGGTAACACCGACATTTTCGTATCGGTGCGGCGCGGTACATACTGGCAGCCACCCATCAATCTCGGACCGGCAATAAACACCCCGTATGCGGAGCGCTCCGCCTTCCTGCATCCTGACGGAAAAACGCTCTATTTTTCCTCGGACGGCCATCCCGGTCTTGGAAAGCTCGATGTGTTTAAATCCATCCGACTACGCGAAGATTCCTGGACAGAATGGAGTATACCCGTCAATCTCGGAAAGGATGTGAACACTTCCGAAGATGACTGGGGATACAAAATTACTCCCGATGGCAGGTATGCGTTTTATGCCGCATCCAATCGTCCCGGGAGTGCTGGTCAGAACGATCTGTACATGATCACTCTGCCGCGTGCAGCGCGTCCGGAAAGTCCTGTCGCCACGCTTTCCGGTAATATCCTTGACGACAATGGCAATCCCATCGGTGCCGACATCATGGTGCAGAGGTTGTCGGACGGCAAGGTGGTCGGTACCGGACAGAGCGACCCGGAAACGGGACGCTTCATGCTTTCGGTTCCCGAAGGAGACAATATCGCCCTTTTCGTTGAAAAAGAGGGCTATTATCCGGATGCGAAGAACCTTGATTTGAGTAAAGGAAGCCTTGCCGAAGCCGGTGATCGCAACGGCGACGGTCGTAACGGCGACGGTCAGAATGGTGATGGTCGGAATGGTGATGGTCGTAACGGCGACGGTCAGAATGGTGATGGCCGGAACGGCGACGGCCGGAATGGTGATGGTCGGAACGGCGACGGCCGGAATGGCGATGGTCGGAATGGCGATGGCCGTAACGGCGACGGTCAGAATGGAGATGGCCGGAACGGCGACGGTCGGAATGGCGATGGCCGTAACGGCGACGGTCAGAATGGAGATGGCCGGAATGGCGATGGTCGTAACGGCGACGGTCAGAATGGCGATGGCCGTAACGGCGACGGTCAGAATGGAGATGGTCGGAATGGAGATGGCCGGAATGGCGACGGTCGTAACGGCGACGGTCAGAATGGTGATGGTCGGAATGGCGATGGTCGGAATGGTGATGGCCGGAATGGCGATGGCCGGAATGGCGATGGCCGTAACCGAGACGGCCGAGACGGCAGCGGGCGCAGTTTTTCGTTCAATTTCGACCTGAAGTCCGTCGAGAGCATGAGGAGCAAACGTGACAAATGGGGTGATTTGCTGGCTCAAGGACTGAACAACATTTTCTTCGATTTCAACAAATGGGATCTCAGACCAGAATCCTATTTTGAGATAGATCGGCTGCTACGTTTCCTTGAGCTCCACCCTGATCTGCGCATCGTCATAGCAGCACATACCGACGACATTGGGACGGAGGATTACAACTTCGATTTGTCCAATAAACGCGCCCGCTCGGTGATGGACTATCTCATTCGCAAGAACATTGACAGGAGTCGATTGGAATTCCTCGGCTATGGCGAGTCGAGACCAGCCGTCCCGAATGATTCCGAGGAAAACAGGGCGAAGAATCGCCGGGTTGAATTTCGTCTGGCTGAAACCGACTAATCCTGTCAAAACGGCACACGCGCAACCGGTGTCGTACAAACTGCTCTGAGAATCATGACAGCAACGGGCGCGGTGAATTCCGCGCCCGCCGTTTTTTCCTTCCTGTGGCCAGCACACAAACCGCTTCACATTCTCAGGTCTTCGATCACACATTTTGCAGCATGTTTGCCGGATAAAAGCACCAACGGCACTCCGCCACCTGGATGAGCGGCACCCCCGCAGAGATACAGACCTCGTGGCTGGCGTACTCTGTTACCTGGACGCAGAAAAGCGGCATTTCTGGAATTGGAGGAGATTCCGTAAATGCTACCGCGAAAGGCGCTGTATTTTGTCTCGAGATCGGCCGGTGTGATGATGTGCTCGACCATAATGCGATCACGTATTTCAACACCGCTTGCAGTAAGCTGCCGTAGAACTGATTCGCGGATCCGATCAATGTCCGGCACAGCATTTCGCTCGGTCAATGCCGGCATATTGATGAGTACGAACCAGTTCTCTTGACCAGGCGGTGCGTGGTCCGGATCGGCTTTCGATGTTATCGAAACGTACACGGTGGGATCACTGGGAACCCGGCATTCGTCAAAAATCTGACGGAACTCTTTACGATAATTGCCGGAGAAAAAAATGTTGTGATGGGCGAGTTGTGCATGCGTAGTATCGACGCCCCAGAGAAAAACGAAACCGCTGCATGAGGGCTCGAAGGTACGTTTGCGTGACCATAGGGTCGAAGCTTCCAGCAAATGTGTCAGGGTGTAGACTGCATCAGCGTTGCTGACTATCCTCGAAAAAGGAAGGTCCTCACCGTGGATACGTAAGCCCCGGACCCGCTGACCGTCGTGCAATATCTGTTGCACATCCGATTCGTAATGGAGCGTCACTCCCATGTCCTGTGCCAGACGGGCAAGAGAGGTGACCAGCGCGTGCATTCCTCCGCGGACGTAGTATCCACCCAATCGGTACTCGACATGCGGAATGATGTTGAGAGTTGCCGGAGCTTTGAATGGATCGGAGCCATTGTATGTGGCATAGCGATCGAATATCTGTACAAGACGGTGATCTTCGAAAAATGAAGACACGGCATTGTGCACACTGCGAAAGGCATCGATACGCGGAAGTTGCAGTAAGGTCAGCAAATTCCGGGTATGGAGAAGGTTCTTTAGGTCATCGAGCCGGTTGAACAGAAATAGATCGCTCGTCAGACGGTAGATTCGTTCACTGTAATCCAGGAAACGCCGAACCGCCACTTCTTCCCCGGGGGCCAGGTTGCGTACTTCTTCGAGTAAGCGCATCTCATCAGACCACGCGTCGAATCGTGTACCATCATCAAAAAAATAGCGGCATATCGGATCGACGGGTTCGAATAGGACGTCGCGTTTTCGTCCAGCCGACGTGTAGAGATCATCCACCACGAAGGGCATGGTCAGAAGTGACGGACCGGTATCAAAACGAAAGCCTCCGGTGCGGACTTCAGCCGCTTTCCCTCCGGGAGCGGAATGTCGTTCATACAGATGCACCTCGACTCCGGCAACCGCCAGCTCGATAGCGGCGGCGAGACCTCCGAAACCAGCCCCGATTACGGCTACCTTCTGCGCCATTGTGCCTCTCGTGTCAGGGTAAAAAGATACGCGATTTCAGACCGACCACTGTAAGGGCGAAATACCAGAGCTGTGCCATATACAGATGCGCGGGTAGACGGAGATGCGACCTCCGCTTTGTCGTATCGCGCAAGAGCGCCGCCGCTGCCACGCTGATGACGAACCAGCTCATGTAATTGCTTGTCGGAGGAAAGCCACCTTCCCAATGCCAGTAATCGAGCGCATCAGCTGCGAACTCCAGAAAGAAGTCAAATATCGTTGCAAAGAGGCCAACCAAAAGGACGCTGACACGTGAGAAGAAATGTCCGGTCACAGCGTCGCTGCCGGAAATGACCGCGATCCAGGCGAAGGGGATGACCAGCGATACGCCAAGAACCTGTAGACCCAGTGTATCGGTATAGACATATTCACCGAACGGAAATCCCGTCGCCACGCCCAGAGCTTCCACGCCCCATGTCACCACGAATATGGCCAACGCGGCAAGACCGCTCTTCCAGCTTATGCGGTATGTCAACGAATAGGAGACTATTGCGGTAATCACCAGCACTGCCGGTGTAGTGTATGTCATGAAGTTCTGGAAGTATCCGAGGCTGTTCCAGATGCCACCGGCAATGAAAAAAACATACACGCCAACGATTGTCCAGGAGTTATGTCGCAGGTTCATTCGTCCATCATCCGAAATCGGTTATACAATGCCAGAGCACCGAGTGTGACACCCGGCAGTCCCTGACCAGGAAATATCGTGTCTCCACACAAATATACACCCTCGAAAGGAGTTTTCGGACTCGGGAATCGGAAGGGAAACAGCCGTCTGTCGAGTGGCAATCCGCCCACCAGCCCATCCAGCCTTCCGGTGTATTTTTCGAACGTTGTTGGGGTCCCGCACTGTATTCGTGAAAAGCGGAATTCCCGCAACTCCGGCACATGTGAGCGCAGCGCAACTTCGACTTCGGCAGCGGCATACGCTTTCCATGCTTTTCTTTGCTCACCTCTTTGCAGAAGCGCGGGATGATCCCGTCGGATATGGGTGCTGATAGTAAGCGCCCTGTATCCGTCTGGCGCTCTTCTCGCATCGGCAGGATGGGAAAAGGAACAAAACAATGTGCTGCTGCCGCAATATTCCAATGCATGCGGGAGGATCACCTGCAAATTTATCGGCACCTCCTTCACCAGTTCACTCTCCACGAGTGCATACACCGTGAATGCACCCCAGAGTGTCACCCCGGACGACTCGATGCGTCTTACTATGCGTCGGAAGTAGTTGGCAGCCTCGCCGTCGAATATGGCAGGAAGGTTGAATATCGGTACACTGCTCACGACGACAGGTGACGTATATACGGTGCCTCGCGCGGTCCGGACAGACCACCCTCCACTCTCGCGGGTCACTGCAACGACACGTTGCAGATACTCGACGTAGCCACCAGCACTGTGCAGACGCTCCTCAAGAAACCGTGCATAGGCGATCATACCTCCTGCCACAGAGAAGACGGGATAATCAGGATAGGTAAGCCCCAGTGCACCCGCCAGAAAGGGGATATGGGAGGACGATGCCTGACTGGTGATGAGCAACTGGGCATCGATGAAACGACGGAATTCCGGGTCGGAGAGCCCGTGTCGTTGTATTCGAGACGCTATGGGCGATAGCACATGGGGAAGATGCCGTAACACAGCAGGCTGCAGACTACGCAGATCTGCCAGTGCTTCCAGCGGAGTCAAAGGAGGGAGATGGCGCACCGCGGTAAGCATACCGTATGCTGCATCACTGAAATGCCGTAGTTCATCCCAAAATGCTCTCTGATCCTGTCCGAAGTGATCCCGCACCTGTTCGTACCAGCTGAAGCGATCCGGACTCCGGTGCAGCGTGCGTGCGTTCATGGACACTCCCATAGGAGGATCGGCTGGAAGCAATGCGTCGAATTCTCCAATAATGTCGAAGAGCGCGCGTAACGGTTGACCCGGCGCGATCCCGCTAAACGTCGTTGCTCCGACATCGAACACTGCTCCATCCTTTTCATAGGATGACGCGCAGCCACCGGGGTAATGAATGCCCTCCAGAACCAGCACCTTTCGACCCGTCGTGGCCAACAAAGCCGCAGAGGTCAAACCCGCAATCCCGGCACCTATGACGATCACGTCCGGATCACCAATGGTCTCAACCACCGGTAACCCGGATAGCGCACGTGGAGAACTGTTCATGTGTCCGACCCACGTACCGGAATGGTCCGTCCCTTCCACCGCACTGCGCCTCGGGCATAACGTTGCCAGACTGCATGAATACCGATACCTACCGCGGCCAAAATGCCAAACGGGTGAAGAAGCACTGTCACCATTCCGTGTCGCAATCGCAGAGCAAGGAATGAGCGCAGCAGCAGATTCAGGAGAACAAGCACCGAAGCCAATACGGACGGCTTCACCGCGAGTGCAACGTACGGTGCGACGAACAGAAGCAGTAACAACACATGCGCAGCGCCGAAGGCAACGACATTAAAATTGAACGCCGCGAAAAAATTCTTTGAAAAGCCCTCCAGCACTTCGCGACCGCTGTTGTACATTCGGCAATTCACAGCCCCGACTCCCGACATGAGAAGCATGCGCAGCCCCAACTGTTTGCTCCGCTGCGCCAGACGTATGTCTTCCACAATTTCCGAACGGACCGCTGCATGACCTCCCACACGCACGTAGGACTTTCGCGTGAAGGCTATCCATTGACCGTTCGCAGCCGAGAGCGATGAAAATCGTGTGCGATGCACCAATTGCATTGGAAGGAAGGCGTAGAGCAACACATCCATCACCGGGACGATCAGGCGTGAAGCAATGCCGCGCAGGAGCTGTCGCGGAAATGCGGAGAGTACATCAGCGCGATAGGCGTGCATTGCCCCGACCGTCCCGGACAGTGCTGAGATCTCCGGTCGTACATCCGCATCCATGAACAGAAGCACATCACCTCGCGCCTGCTCTGAAAGTTGATGACAGGCCCAGTTCTTTCCCGTCCAACCTGGCGGCAGCGAATTTCCCTTTATGAGCGAAACAGCGCTCCATCGTGAGCTCGCAGCTTCTACCAGAGCAGCGGTGTTATCGGTCGATTCGTCGTCGAGTACCAACACATCAAAGTTTTCCCAATCCTGCGCTTCAAGTGCGTCCAGAAGACCCTGGATGTTCGTGCCTTCATTGCGAGCAGGAATGCAAACGGTAATCCAGGGAGATGCTCCGCGGGATGCGCGTCTCTTCGCAAGAAACGGGCCAAACACCATGTTCACACCCGCAACTACAACTAGAGCGGAGAGTACAACCCCGATCCCTATCAGGAACACGTCCATAATACCGACTAATCAACCGACGTCATTTGCGGCAGCGTTGCTTTGTTGACTTCGGCAACGTGTTGTTGCAGTTCGGGGCTCTTATGGGTATTTCGGGCAAAATTCCCAAAAGGAAAAAGCATGAAACCCAGTGTGGTGAATTTGCGAAGCGTGGAAACGACGGGCCGTCTGGTAAAAATATCGTAGTCATTTCTCTCAATCTCAAAGAGAATCCCGCGGTAGAGTCGCGATGCCGCACGGACAGCACCGCGCCCGCTTCGATGCAACAGGGGTATACCGTGTTCGGCGCGGTCGAAATAGGTATGCGCGCGATCCACCTCGAAACGGAGGAATGACTTCATCGTGCTATCCAGGCGCTGTGCGGCTATATCCGCTTCGCTCAGACCGTACGAAGCGAGTTCGTCCATCGGCAGGTACACCTTACCGCGCAGCCGCCAGTCCTCGTCAACGTCACGAAGAATATTGGTAAGTTGCATGCCAATACCGAGATCTTCCGCATAGGGAAAAGCTGCGCGATCATGATAGCCGAACACATGCGTCATCATCAGCCCGACCACGGAAGCGACATGATAACAGAATTTACGCAGCTCGGTAAATGAATAATAGCGGTCAAACTGCAGATCCATCGCTACTCCATCGATCAGCGCGTGCGCAAGCTGCACTGGGATGCCGCGATGATGTACCGTACGGATGAAGGTCGCCATGACCGGATGCTGAGATTCTCCCGAAATGTACGCCTGCGTAAGTTCCTCGCGCCAGGCGTCGAGTTCCTGCTTCACGATTGTCTGAGGCCTGCTTCTCGGAGCGTCGACAATGTTGTCCGTATGTCTGCAAAATCCATACACGGCGTACACATCATCGCGACGCGACAACGGCATGAGCTGCGTAGCCAAATAAAAACTCTTCGAATAGGTGCGGGTGAGAAGCCGGACATACTGACGTGCCGGAAGCAGGTCCAGATTCGCGTCAGCGTTGGGCGACGTCAAGGTCATGGGAAACTCTCCTGATCAATGGGCGTGGTCATGCGATTCTGACGCGCGGTTCGGGCTGCGCGATAGCTTTTCATAGATCGAAATTGTGGAGGTGACGAGGGAAAACAGATACCCAGTATCTTCGATCGGAATCGTCACCAGTCTCAATCCGGTGATTGCATGCGATGCATATATAACAACAGGAAGTGCCGTGAGAATTCCATTGATCACAAAAAAAAGTACTGACATGATCGCCATGAACAGCCAGTAGCGTCTTGTGAGCAGTAGCCGGGTCCGTAACAGAAGCAGATCCAGCAGAACGGTGATGATCACCGCAGCAATGACAAGTGTGGTGTACGTCATTTTTTCACCAGCCAGCCGACGGTCTCCCACACAAGAATCGATGCAAGTGGGACCACAACGAAAAAGAGCACCTCCTCGATCGGAAGGTTGATTATTGTGAGCCCCAAGGTGTAACGGGGTGAGAAGCTCCAATGACCGGCGGCGGTGACGAGTACGTCCCAAATCAGAAAGGGAAGCGCGACGAGTGCCATGGCGGCCAGCGCCCTGCCCTTACGTTTGTGTAACGGCAGAGCCGGATCGTTCATTTTCCAGAGAAAGGGAACGCCCGTGAAGACGATGAGTCCGAGGTAGACGAAGTGTTCCAAATGAGTTCGGGGCTTGTGTCGGGGCAATGCAAAATAGCAGAACCATGCCGAACGGCAAAAGATTCCGTCCGGCACCCTTCAACCGTTCTGTCACGAGCCGCGTTACTCCCTGTCGCCTGATGTCGGATGGATAAAAAAACCGGAGGCGGGATGCCTCCGGTCGATCGCCGACAGATAACCGGCGTGTCACAAGTGCGGGTGTTATTGATTGATGATTGCGTCAGACGGACAGACGTCAATACAGCTGGGAGAATCGGAGTAGCCCTCGCACATGGTACAAAGTTCGGGAACGCTGAACGTGATGTCCTCGGACATCGGGGGTTTGGTCTCTCCATTCACTTCATACGATTCGCCGGCGCCGTAAATGGCGTTGCTGGGGCATTCGTCAATGCAGGCGTTGCAATTAATGCAATCATCCGTGATAACGATCATGTCAGGTACCTTTCTGAAAAGTGATGTGTTTCACATTCGCACGGTGCACGTCGTGCTCTATAAAAATAGGACACGTCGGATTGATTTGCAACGTGCTACGGTCGTCCCATGTCGCACACTGTCCCGCGTCGCAGAGCGACCCGGCAAAATACCGCTCCCGTGTCGCTTCCCCATCGGTCCGGATGATCAGAAATGCCACTGTCCCCGGAGGTACAGCGAAGTCGGATAGTACCAGTATTCATCGAACGTTTCCCCGAGCGGAAGGAACAGCCCACCGATCAAGGAGGAGTTCTCCGTCCAGGCGTACGTCGCGTTCAGGAGAAGAAATCCGCTCCCGTCGTTCGTGTTGATGGAACAACCCGCGTTTCCTATCACCAGGGGGTGCAGTTGATACACAGCGCCCAGGTAGAGATACTTTCGATTGAGTTGTAAAATCTCTCCCTGATAGAGGCGGAGGAGCTCATAGTGCCCGGGATTGTTCACACCCTCTCCGTTGAACAGATACTCGAACAGGAGATACAACTCCGGCGTGAGTTGATAGTCGGCACCGAAAATGTACCGGAGGTATTCGTCATAGCCTTTCTCCGAAGCACCGACCCAAACGAGCTCCGCCCGTACTCCGGCATCCAGAAGATTCCCCGCCACATCTCCGCCCAGAACGACGCGCCTGTCAAAGTATCCGCCCATGACGGAGAAGTCATACTCCGCATAATTCGTTCTGAAACGTGCTCCGTAATTACTGCTGTCGAGCGTGGGCCGAATATTGTAGACCAGCTGTGCGTCGGTGAACTGGCCGAAATGCAATTTCAGCGAGACTGCATCAGCGCCATCCTTCTCGATTTTGTCATAACTTGCCGGATTGATGGGATTGAACAGATCCGTCGGATTCCAGACACGGCCGGTGCCCCACTGAATACGCTGACGCCCCGCCACGATGGAACCCCATGAGAGATTCTGCCTGAAATACAAGCGGTCCACGTAATGCTCCAAGCCCACATTTCCGTCGTCAATGATCTGCCATCGAAGATCCACCGCCTGCCGGTTCCCAATGTGCGGCGGCGAGATGGGGATGCGCCGATCTCTGCTGCTCAGCAGAAGGTCTGCCTCATGCTCGAGAACAATGCCCGCGTTTTCCCACAGTTCATAGCTGGGTCGCAATCGCAGGCGGGTGAGATTGACAAAAGCATCGTCCACACCTTCCACGGATGAATGCTGGTACGCCGCAATGTCAGCAGCATACCCGCTGAAGCGTAATTCCCATTGTGCCTGTGTGCTGGTCACCATTGTCACAAGCAGAAGAACGACGAAGATTCCTTTTACGTCCATAATCCCTCCGACCGGCGGAATGCTGCCACCCGCCGCATTTCATAATTGCTGTTCGACACGTGCGGACAACTTACGAATATTTGGCATCGATGCAAATGACGATTCGTCGTCACAGCGTTCGGGGTGTTGGCAGAACGGGAGCTTCAGCAGTGCTCATGCTCGATTGAGGAAGCGTCTAACGCGGTGAATGGCCGAAGAATTACCTGATATGCCGAACAGATGCGAGGAAATGACTGCGGCCATCGGATCCGACGCTGATATGCGATTGAAGTTCTATGCTGTACGGAAGTACTTCGCAGCGGCCAGGCAGTAAATCGTTGCCGCCACTCCTCACTCCCCGACTTCCACCGCTATCCTCTTCACTCCTTCCGCGAACATCGCTGGAGGTGTGAGCAGACTGACTACCGCATGCACTCCGCGCGGGAAGTCGAAGAAATACCCGGGATGCACGTAGACGCTCTGCTTGCGCAGGAGGTTCATGGCAAAGTGCTCCTCGTCCGTATCCTTCGGAAGGTTGATCACCGCGGTCCAGCCCCCCTGCACTTCGGGTACATGCAGCGAGGAGAAGCAGGAAAGTAACTCCTTGAGAACGGCGTAATTTGTGATGCAGCGGGTGCGAATTTCCTCCTGTACGCTGACCCGCGATGTGAGCAAAGTGTCGGCGGCGAGCATCACAGGCGTGCCAACGCTGAGAAACGCGTCGGCGATCAGGTCAAGACGCGAGCGTGCCTGCGCAACAAGGCGCTCCGGGCCGCTGCTTACGATCCAGCCGAGCTTGAGCTGCGGCAGTCCGGCGAGCTTGGATAGTCCATTCAGCGTGAAAGTGAGAATGGAATTCTCCTCCACCGTACGCGAACGAAGTACATTGCGCGCGAGCGGGAAATCCCAGAATACTTCATCCACGATCAACGCGATGTTTCTTCGTTCGCAGAACACCCGGAGATGCGCAAGATCGTCCGGATCGAGATAGGCGCCCACGGGATTGGAAGGATTGACGACAACCACGGCACGGGGACGGTCGGAGCACGCATCGTCCAGCGACCCGAAGTCGATGCGCCAGAGTCCCTGAGCGGAACGGCGCAGTTTGTACGGGCGTAACCGGACACTGTCCAATGCGGCGAGATACTCGAAGAGGGGATAGGCCGGGTGTGGAATAAGAACGGAATTTTCCGGATCGCAGAGAAGCTTGAACAGGAAACTGTAGGCCTCGCTTGTTCCGGCTGTACAGTGAATGGCATCCGCGGATACGGTGCAGCCTGCGTCTGCGTAATAGCGTGAAATGGCTTCGCGCGCCGCAGCGAGTCCCTTGGGATGCGGCGAATAGCGCAACACCTCGGGCCGCGCGAATGCTTCCGGTAAATGTGGATCGAAAGTGAAGCCGGCCTCCGTCGGATTAGCGAGCGTGAGGTCCAGTATTTCTCCACCCTCGCTGCGTTTGCGTGCCAGCTCGGCTGTAAGCGGATTTTCGGTTAGGGACCAGGGAATGCGGCCTGAAAACATGTATCCCTCCTGAGCGCATTGGATTGAGGGGGATGACAGGCGTTGCGCCTGAACTGCGAATTCGGGAAATTACAAACTTTCTGATCCTCTTGCACGATTTTCGTAGAGCGGAAGATCAGATATTTTCCAAAAAGTATTGGAGTATGCGTCATGCACGAACAGAGCATCGAACTTCTCAACAAGGCGGTAGCCGATGAATTGCACGCCGTCCATCAGTACATGTATTTTCACTTTCATTGCGACGACCAGGGTTTCGAGCTGCTTTCAGCGCTATTCCGCCGTACCGCCATCGAAGAAATGATGCATGTGGAAAAACTCGCTGAGCGTATCCTCTTTCTCAAGGGTGAAGTACACATGGTCCTTGCCGAGAATGTCGAAGCACTCCACGACGTTCAGGCGATGTTGGAGAAAGCGTCGGCCATGGAAGCAGCCAGCGCCCGACAGTACAACCTCTGGGCGAACGAGAGCGCCGCGAATGCCGATTCCGTCACGAAGCAGTTGTTCGAATCGCTGGTCGTGGACGAGGAACGACATTACGATAACTACGATACGGAAATGGACAATCTCAAAAATTTCGGTCCCCAGTATCTGGCACTACAGTCCATCGAACGCAGCAAGCTGCGTGGAGTCGCCGGAGGAACCGCATAGGGCTTTCCGCCTTCGTACCTTCTCATTGAGATGGCTGCACATATACTCAAAAATGGAACGCCCGTCGTACGTCACTGCGACGGGCGCGTTCTTCTCGTTTTTCTTTGTCCTGCTACGGAATGCCGATGGTAATCGTGTAGCCGGCTGACTGCACGCCCGATTGTTGCTTCAGATACACCACGATATGATAATCCGCATGACGCGGGAGCGTTCCGGTCCAACTGCGGCGCTCCCCGCTGATATCACTGTTGTCCAGGAAAACGCGAAAGGCCGCATCTGGCTGCTCGGCGTCGAGGGTCACCTGCATGGTCTGTCCCCGGCGGGCACGCAACACATATTCGTTGTGTCTGCCTTTCTCCAACGAAGCGCTGAGCGTGATACCCGTGCTACCCTTTTGGAAACGGACGCGGCTGGAATTGAGCGGCCCCGGGATCATGCGGTGGGTATGTGCCGGAATGACAGCCTCCGCGTTCTCATCGGGTAGCGGTGGAACGGCTTTACGGACCAGGCCCGATTTCTGCGGCGTGTGGTCCACCGGCGCACCGTTCTTGGGGGCTGCGGTGTTCTGCTTCGACGAGAGGGACTTCGGCGGGAGTGGATTGGATGGTGCCGTCTTATCAGCGACCGAGGGAGGTGACTTTCTCACGGTTGAGGATGCTCCAGGTGTCCGGGCGGTTTGTTCCGCTGTTCCTGATTGCTTCTCCTTCAAAGTCGTTTTGTTGGTTTGTGACGGGGTGGTTTTCTTCGCCGTGGGAGTTCCTTGCGTGGGCTGTACGGCCTGATCACTCACGTCCGACGAAACTGTGTGTGATGATGCGGGAGCCTGGACGGAGGGCGGTGCGTCATCAGACTGCGATATTGCAGGTTCCTGTCGTGCGCTTTCACCGCTGTACAAGATGGCAATGACGGCGCTGGTGTCGAACCGTCCGGCGCTGTCCGGTGGCCCAAGCTGACGCAGGGCTTCAGCACGACGCATGAAAGCGGGCATTTCCTCCTCTTCCAGGTCGATACGGGATTCCCCCATGAGTTTTTCGTAGTGGAACATGTTGCCGTTGGCATTGAAGTACAACCGGTACAAGGTTTCAGCCCTGTCGGCAGCATCGCCCATCGGATCGAGCTGTATACTGGAGCGCGCATAGAGGTGGAAAAGATTTCCGTTGTCAAAGTAGAATCTGTTCCTTCCTGAATTGCCATTACGATCAGCCCATCGTTCATCAACCTGGGCAGGATTGCCCGCTTCTCCGTACAATGTAGCGGTGATCATGGTATCCCCGACGGTAAAGCTGAAGTCCTGCCGTGGCATTCGATCCAACTCCGTTTGTATCGTGGCGGCGCGCTTCCTGATATCCAACAATTGCGCGGCATTGAAGGGATCTTTTCTCGCTGGAGGCGCAGTCTCACTCTCCCAGAATCTCATGTCCTTGCAGGATGTAAGCAGCGATACGGCGATGACGAACGGTAAAAACAGGAACGTGGCGTGTCGAAGACGCATGCCTGGCCTCCGGATTGATGATTCTCTTACGCAATGTACAAAAAAAAGCGGCGGTCATAGAAATGGCCGCCACTTTGAGGGAGAGAGAGTAGAGTCGTAGATCAGGAACAACCGCTCGTGGTCCCGCAGTCCTCGCACACCGTGCAGGTGCCGTTGCGTTTCACGCGGGAGGAACCGCAGGAACCGCACATCTCGCCGGTGTAGCCCTTGGCACGCGCCATCATGACGGTTTCACTGCGTGCTGTCCGTTTTTCGTTGAGCACCGATTCCGTCTGGAGTTTAGGAGCACTCTCGCCATTTTCGCGCTTCCGGGTCAGCGTTGGAGGCGAATTGAAACTGGCGAGTGGCTGTTCGGGTGTTTCGTCCACGGATTTGACGTGGATAAAATCCGTACGGCCGAGATACTCATACCCGAGCACACGGAATACATAATCCAAAATGGATGTCGAATTGCGGATGGCTTCGTGCCCGATGACGACACCGGCAGGCTCGAAACGCGTGAAGGTGAAAGTGTCCACCAGTTCTTCCAGCGGTACGCCATATTGTAACGCTTTGGAGGTAAGCACGGCAAAGCAGTTCAACAAACCTTTGAAGGAGGCGCCTTCCTTGTACATGTCGATAAAGATTTCGCCGAGACTGCCGTCGTCGTATTCACCCGTGCGGAGAAACACCTTGTGACCACCAACTACCGCTTCGCGTACGAAGCCATGGCGTTTCGCCGGAAGCTTTTTCCGCTCGACACGTGTAACGATTTTCTCCTGCACTTCGCGCGGCCCGATCTGTTCGTTGAAATCATCTTCGGTACCCATCTCAGCCAGCGCCGCGGCTTCGGGATCACTGACGGTACTGAGCGGCTGTGAGAGTTTGCTACCGTCGCGATAGATCGCATTGGCCTTGAGCATGAGCTTCCACGAAGTCATATAGGCGCTCTTGACGTCGGCGATGGTTGCATCAGCAGGCATGTTGATAGTTTTGGAGATGGCGCCGGAGATAAACGGTTGTACGGCGGCCATCATATGGATATGCCCGTCCACGCTGATAAATCGCTGTCCGTGCTTCCCGCATTTGTTCGCGGTGTCGAACACCGGGAGATCAGATTTTTTGACATGCGGAGCACCCTCTATCATCATGGTACCGCAGACAAATTCATTGGCGCGTTCGATTTGCTCGGCACTGAAACCGAGCGCTTTGAGCATGTCGAATGACGGATCTGTGAGTTGTTCGTCCGAGAAGCCCAGCCGTTTGCAAAGCTGTTCGCCAAGTACCCATTTGTTGAATGCCATACGGATCTCGAACACGGTGTCGAGATGCTTCTCGATTTCCTCGACGCCATCGGATGTGAAACCCTTGGCCATAAGGCTTTCGCGGTTGATTTCGGGACAACCCGCAAGGGTTCCGTGTCCCTTGATGTATTTCTCGATTTCTTCGATCTGCTGGGGCGAATAGTGGAGCAACTCCAGAGCCTTGGGAACGGACTGGTTGACGATTTTGAAATAGCCGCCACCGGCGAGTTTTTTGTATTTCACAATGGCGAAATCGGGTTCCACTCCGGTCGTATCACAGTCCATGACCAAACCGATGGTGCCGGTGGGTGCCAACACCGTTACCTGTGCATTTCGGTATCCGTACATTTCGCCAAGTTCGAGAGCGCGGTCCCAGCTTTCTCGGGCGGCATGCAGCAGCGTCGTCGGACAGAGGTCATGTAAACCGACAGGTGGCACACTCAACCCTTCATATTCGTTCGGATTCGCATTCCACGCAGCTCTGCGGTGGTTGCGTATGACGCGCAGCATGTGATTTCTGTTGGCGTCGAATCGCGGAAAAGGAGTGATGTCGCGCGCCATCTCAGCGGAGGCGGAGTACGATTCAGCGGTCATGAGCGCGGTGATGCCGGCAGCGAGTGCGCGGCCCTGATCGCTGTCATACGGAACGCCCGATACCATCAGGAGCGAACCGAGATTGGCATAACCGAGACCCAGCGTCCGGAACTGATAGCTCTTGAGCGCGACAGCGCGACTGGGAAATTGCGCCATGAGAACGGAAATCTCGAGGGTGATCGTCCATAAGCGGACAGCATGGCGGAAATCCTCGACCTGGAACTCATGTTGCGCGTCATTCCAGAAATATTTCAGGTTGAAGGAAGCCAGATTGCACGCGGTGTCGTCCAGAAACATGTATTCCGAACACGGATTGCTGGCGTTTATCCGTCCGTCCACCGGGCAGGTATGCCACTCGTTGATAGTTGTATCGAACTGAATGCCGGGATCAGCCGATCCCCAGGCGGCATAACCGATGCGGTCCCATAATTCGGCCGCTTTCAGCGTCTTCGCCACTCCGCCGGTGGTGCGATTTATCAGATTCCAGTTGCCATCGTTCTCCACCGCTTCGAGGAAGTTGTTGGTGACTCGAACGGAATTGTTGGAATTCTGCCCGCTGACGGTCAGGTACGCTTCGCTTTCGTAGTCCGTACCGAACTCGTCCAGATCGATATGGTCTTGCCCCTGCTCGGCGAGTTGCAAGGCGCGATAAATATAGTTTTCCGGCACCGCCGCCTTGCGCGCTTGCAGAATCGCCAAGGCCAGCTCGCGATTTTTTTGATAGTCAGCGTTCCCGCCCTTGTGTACCGCCTGAATGATGCGGTTGAGGTGCAGGTTATTGATACGACTCCCGGTCACCAGTGCGGCGACTTTTTCCTCTTCGTTGACCTTCCAGTCAATAAACTCCTCGATATCCGGATGGTCAATGTTTACAACCACCATTTTTGCAGCTCGACGCGTGGTCCCACCACTTTTTATCGCTCCCGCTGCGCGGTCGTTGATTTTCAGGAAAGACATTAAACCCGAGGACACACCACCGCCCGAGAGGCGTTCCCGGCGTCCTCGAAGATTGCTGAAGTTGCTTCCCGTACCTGATCCATACTTGAAAATGCGGGCCTCGCGCGTAACGAGGTCGAAAATGCCGCCTTCGTTGACGAGGTCGTCTTCCACGGACTGAATGAAGCATGCGTGAGGTTGAGGACGACTGTATGCGTCCTCCGATGCCAGTATCTCCCCGGTCTGCGGATCGGCATAGAAATGACCTTGAGAGTTCCCTGTAATCCCGTAAGCGAAGTGCAGGCCGGTATTGAACCACTGCGGAGAATTCGGAGCGGCCATCTGACGGAGCAGCGTATAGGCGGTTTCGTCGTAATAGTTCTGGGCGTCTTCCGCGGTATCGAAGTAGCCGTGACGCTCACCCCAGTCTTTCCAGCAACCGACCATACGATGAACTACTTCACGGATGCTTTTCTCGCTGCCGAGCACGGGTTGTCCCCGTTCATCGAGCATGGGAGAACCGTCCTCGTTTTTTTGAGGGACACCAGCCTTCCTGAAGTATTTTTGTGCGAGAATGTCCGTCGCCATCTGCGACCAGTGTGCGGGAACTTCGATGTCGTGCAGTTCAAAGACGAGCTTGCCGTCGGGATTGCGCAGAACAGAGGAGCGACGGGTGTACTCGAAACAATCGTACGCGTTCTGTCCGGGCCGTGTGAACCTGCGGGTAATCTTCATGTCGTGTGGCCTGTGCTATTCGTTCGGTTCAGTGTGTAAAAAAAGAGAATGCGGCTCCGCGGTGTGAGGTTGGCCAGTCAGTCTAAAGTGTTTATTTACAACGAGTTATTTCACTGTGGAGGCGAAAAAGCCCCCGTTCCCTGTTCTAGCGGACACAGGGAAATCAACCTGGTACCTTCTGCATGTATGTAGCGGAAAGGCGGTGCCAATTCGTGGGTTTGAATATACACGATGCCCCGAAACATGTCAAGCAGATTCCTTTCTAGGGTTTCATGTTTTAATTTAACAAAACACCGCAACGCATTGCAAGTAAATGTGTTGCGGTGGGAAAAAATTTAATGTAGCACTTTAAGTAGAGAGCTGACTTACGGGGGTGTTGACCCCGCATGCGACACCGAAAAGAAAGAATATCTGAACATCATGCCGGAAAGGTGATCGAGCCGAGAAGTGCCTCCCGGGATGCACCCGTAACAGAAGGGAGATTTCCTGGATTTCCTGTGATGAATTCGTTGGCGAGCACCGCGAAACTCACCGCCTCGCGTGCCTCCGGAGGAATCCCCAGAGCCGAAGTAGTGTCGATTCGCGCAGAAGGGAAGTTCATTTTGATGCCATCCATGAAAAAGCGATTCCGGGCTCCACCACCGGCAGCGAACAAGTGAAACGGGGTAGTGGGAGGAACCACCGCGTGCAACTGCCCGCAGATACTGCGTACGGTGCATTCCGACGCTGTGGCGACGATATCTTCCGGCCGCGTAATGTCAAGATCCCGCGCGAGCTGTACGAAGGTATCAAGATAGCTTTCTCCGAATAACTCGCGCCCGGTGGATTTCGGATACGACCGGCTGAAATATTCGTTGCGCATCATATACCCGATAAGATCATTGTGAACGGTCCCGGATCGCGCGATGGCGCCGTCTTCATCGAATTCCTTTCCGTAGTACCGACGCATCAGCGAGTCCACCATCATGTTTCCGGGACCCGTGTCGAAGGCGATTACCTCATGCGACGCGCAACGCTGCGGCAGAACGGTGAGGTTCGCAATACCGCCAATATTGAGCAACACCCGATGCTCTTCTTCGGAGCGAAACAGCAGCCAGTCCACACGCGGTACCAGTGGCGCACCCTGGCCACCCAACACCATGTCACCCGCGCGGAAGTCCGATACCACAGGTACACCAAGCAGGGTTGCCAATATCGGCGCACTGCCGAGTTGCAACGTCGAGCGGAGCGGAACACCGGCGAGATCCATCGGCTCGGGCAGATGGCGCATGGTCTGTCCGTGCATGCCCACCAGCTGTACCTCGGACACATCGATGTCGGCAGCGGAGCACGCCTCCCGCACAGCATCGGCGAAGGCGTAGCCAAGGGCAGCATGCAGGAGACAAAGATCGTTGACGTTGCTGGAAGATACCTCCATGTTCGCGAATAAACGCTGCTGAAGCTCTTCGGCGAACAGCGTCTCGCTGTAATGAAGCAGGTCTATACGGAGTCGCTCATCGCTGCCATAGATGCGCACAAGTGCGACATCCACGGCGTCGACGGAGGTTCCGGTCATGATGCCGGCGACGATGCGCTCAGGCGCGGTGACCAATCGCGTGAACAGTTCGAGCGGAGTTCCCTTCATGATTCGCACCAGGAATGCTGTGAGTGTTGCTGCGTACGCTGTCAATGATGCGAAATATACTACAAAACGCATCCATAATGGAACATTCCATCTCTCGAAATTTCCGCTGTTCGGTCTTACAGCGCGATGTACAAGGCCGCGCGAAGGCGCCATACAGAAAGGGATTGCACCCCAAGGCGCTGGGAGGCGACGAGGTCCTCTGTGCCCGCCTGGTATCGTGCCGCCAAGAGGAGGGAGAGCGATGCGCCGAGATCCACATCCACACCCGCTTCGGCTATCGGATGCAAGGACGATGTGTGCGTGTCAAAACGGAATTCATAGCTGGTCCAAGCCTCGCGCTCACTGAATCCCTTGTAGGAGAGCGTAACTCGCTCGCTGCTGTTGCCGGGGATCGTGAATACCGCTCCCAAAGCAATGTAGAACGGCATCGAGAGTGTTGCGGATTTGTAGCGAAACAACACGGGGATATGGACACTTCCGCGTTCCGCCATCTCCAGCGTGATCAGCGGGTCATCGCCCCGCTTGACAGACCAGCCAAAGGAATGCCATTCTACTTCAAGCATGAGAGACCAATGCGTCGTGACGTCGTACGTGGCGGAAAGGCCATGGACGCTTCCCTCGTCAACAGTGGACTGGAATGTTCCGGAAAATGGCATGACGGAATATCGGAGGATACTGCTTTGCATGCCGGTCTGCATGCCCAATCGAAGCCGGGTATCCTGCGCCTGCATAGACTCCGCACAGAGCATGGGCAGTAAAGCGATCAGCGCGATTACTGCAGCTCGGCCAAGGTATTCAGAGCGGTAATTCATAGAGCAGGCCAAGACGAATGTTCCAGTTGTTCGGCTTTCCGTGTGTGTATAACGGATCCTCCAGCAATGGGCCGAACTCCTGCGTGTATCGCAATGCGAGGAGGACCGATAAAGGCGAAAGCGTCTGAATGTCCAAACCCGCCTCGAGCAGAGCGGCACCGAAGAGCTGCGTTAGCGCGAGCTGATGCTCCCGAATCGATTCCGTTCCGGGATCCATTCTGTACTGAACATCGGTGATATTGATACGGAGCCCGGAAAGATTCATCCCGAACTCGATGCCCGCACCCAGGTAGGGACGAATGAGGTGATGCCGGAGTGGTGAGCATGAAATCATCACCGGAACGCCAAGCCGGTCTGTCTGCCCTGTGGCATACACATAGGTGGATGCTCCTGCCTTTCCGGTCTTCAAGGAAGCGTAATTCCGTTGGGAGTATTGCGGGGCAATGATCAGCGACCAGTTTTCGTCCACAGGAAAAAGAAGCTGTATGCCTGCCATGCCGGTGGTAATGGACTCCTCCGTCGAACCGCTGATCAGTGTTCGATGCTCATGCGTTTCAATGACCGCACCGGCATGTAGCCCCGCGCGTATCCTTTCCTGTGCGCATGCCGTGTCCGGCAAGAAGCGGACGAGCAGCAGAGCGAAGGCAAGAAAGGTGAATCGGAGCATGATGCGATCTCAAACGCAAATACGGATTTGTTTCGGCCGGCAGTGGATTGCCGATCGAGCAATGCGGTGCAAACGATAAAATAGGGAAGGATATTGTGGGCAACAATGTCCAAATCCATGACCTGTGCACGGTCTTACTTTTTGATATGGCGGCGGTGTATTGTTCGTGTGTTGCGGTCTCAGGCGGACTCATCGTCGAAGCCAGGACGCACAAAAAGGCGGGCTGTCGGGAAGCTGCGCTCCGTCACGGTGCGAAGCTTACTGAGCATGAGTAACGCCCGCACCGCTGCGGTCTCCTGTTCAGGAACGAGGCGTTGCAACGTCATCCATGCCGCGCTGGAGCGATCAATGCCCATAAGAGCGACCTTTGCGGATCCATCGGCGTCGGAAGGATATTCGTCGTCAATCATTTCATCCAATTCTTTTCCATGTACCGCCCGCCGTAACTTTGCGAACACCGAAAGGTGATAGTAGGAGATGACCTCAACCATGTCACGAATCACGGTGGCCGATGGGGCGCTGCCGGCGGATTGTGTGCCGAATTCCGTGCGTCGCATGAATTGATCGTCGGTCATTGCTGCAAGATGGTGCGCATTCTGCAACCAGGCGTGTACGAGTTCGAAGTACAAGCTGCCACCGATGATGCATGGATGTTTCTCAATCTGCTGTTTCTCCATTTCCTCGATGAAATCAGGTCCTCCGAACACCCCCCCCATGCTGTCATCATCCTCGTCGTCAATGTCGAAGTCGAATCCGATGTTGAAGTCTTCAGTACTCTGATTCAGTTGCGTGCTTTCGGTACACCGTCCGAGCTCGTTCCAGAACAACTCGTTCATCACTTCATCGATTTCCTCCCCGTCGCGGTGGCGTCGCTCCACCGCGAAGGTCATGCAACGCGATGTCAACGTGCAGCGTTCGCACCACCGATCACAATAATTGAAAATTCCCGTGATGAAATTTTCGTTTCCTAATCCGGATTGAAGTCCCTTTGACTCCATGTGCACTCCCTTGTACGTAGTAGACGAACGGTGTTCAAATCGAAATGTAGCACAAATCCCGTCCCTCATCCATACCGAAATTGATGACCTTTCCTTCGTTGACGAGCCGGGACACGCCAGAAAACCGTGCTGAAGATCAGTTCGTAGATTCTGGAACATTCGGTTCGCGAAATCACCGAAATGCTGCCCACACGGCAACTCGCCGGCGCAGGAATTGATCACCCATGATCATTGAGGATGGTTCAAAAGGGAAGCTCGTCGTCGTCACGCTGTCTGCGAATCGGATGCAGCGGGTTGGCCTGATACGTGGCCGGGCAAAGGCCGTAGGGAAAGTCATCGCCGCGCAGGGATGGCCCCAGTTCGTAGACGAGATCGTAGTCGTTCGCGAACGGTTCGTGCATCATTGATTCATATTCGAAAAGATCGTCGAGAGGAAAGAGATACTCAAGCTTGTTCATCGACAAGAGCAAGTCCCGCGAGTGCAAATTCTCCAGGAGATGCCCCGCGTTGCATCGCAGATTTCTGATCCGGTGTTTTTTCCGGGGAGCAATGAGTGCGATGTCACGGACAATCGCGGCGAACTCAGCTGTTTCGGGATGCCCGGTTTTCATGACTGCTTCCAGGCGGGCGATGTTTTTTGCTGAGATATTTCTCTGTGCGAGAAATGCCGTGATCTCCTCGTGTTGTAGAGCTCTCTCGCGCTCTTCTGTCGGATTCCTCCTACAGGCTTTGCACAGTCCTCTTTTGCTCCTCTTCCCGCCGAAGTGCTCGTTGGGTCGTTCCCGACCGCAGAGAGGGCAGTATCTGGCCATGGATCAGTACTTGTCGAGGGATTCGATAGGCGTGGAATCGTTCGCGTTCACCGCTCCGCTCCCACACGAAAACCCAACGCTGCATCGTAGATATCGTCCGCCATGACCCCAGTGCATTTTGCCGTGGCGCGAACAAAGCCGATATAGCGCCCTGCGTCGCGCTCCAACGTTTCTGCATCGGAGGGAAAAAAGCTGCGCCCTGAGAGTTCCAGCGCCTGTTCGAAGTCGCGCCAGTGCTGCCAGCCGTCGGGGAGGATGTCCGTGCATATCTCCGTTACTGCGCAACTGTGTTGCCAATGCCTCTGCCACCACGCGGCGGTTTTGAAAGAGCGGCATTCTGCTTCCCAAAATACTTTGCCGTTGGACTGTGGGTGGGTCAGGTGTTCGGGCACATCGTCGAAATCCTGCATCAGCGCGGGAACGACCACCCCGATGTAACCTCCCTCACGCAACAGGCGGGTCAGTTGCGCGAGATACAGTACGTCGGTGCCGAAATATTGGTATGCGTCTATGGAAATGATGGCATCGAAGAAACGCGATGGAAAGGGAAGGGCGTGGGCTTCGAGTTTCATCGGATACACGAGATCGCTCAGACCGGCCTCTTGTACTCGTTGCCAGTTGTTGTCCTGCGACATCCAGAGATCCACTGCCCAGACATGCACCCCGAATTCCCGCGCGAGAAAAATGCTGGTCATAGCGCGGCCGCAGCCAAGATCAAGCACACGCATCCCGGGCTGGAGCTTCATTGCCTGCGTGAGCCACTCGACAAGCCACACGGCGTTTGGTCCCATCTGATTCCCCAACATCCATTCGGCATCATACGAGGCCGAGCGCGGGAATTCTGATTTTTTCAGCAAAGAGATACACTTACGGTTCAGCATAGATGCCTCGATGTCTCTGCGAGTGTAATGGTACGGAGCTGCGGGTGTATGCGCAAATGGAGCATATCGGTCAGGGAGTGCGGTGTGGCATCAGATCGGTGACTGCGCAGGTTGAAAAAAATCGTACCTGGACGAAACAGGGATATTCTGTTTGTTCGCTTTGGATTGAGGCGGCGCGACGCAATTCCAACTCATCGTTACTCCTTCGTCGCGGCCGAAATTCCAGCAGCTCTGCCTGTAGCCCAGGCCCAGAAAAAATTGTAGCCGCCGATGGGTCCGAAGACGTCGAGCGTCTCACCGCAGAAATACAAGCCCGGATGGGCTTTGCACTCCATGCTGCCATGCTGTATTTCAGAGAGCAGAACTCCGCCTCCTGTGACTTCGGCCTTACGGTATCCTTCGTCACCGGTCCAGGGGAGCGCACATCGAAGGAGGACGTCAAGAAGGCGGCGTTTTTCTTCGCGCCGTAGTTGTGCCAACGTTCGGGATGCATCCACGTTTGCAACATCCATCAAGGTAGACACGAGACGTTCGGGGAGTTCTCTTCGCAGAGCACCGGCAGCAGTTCCCCTGCTGTCGTGCCACAAAGTATCCATCCAGAATAACTCATCGTGCGATAACCATGAGACCCGAAGACGGGCGTTGGCATCACCTTCCGTTGTTGCGCGTGCCAGAACATGGGACACATCCAACACCGCGGGACCACTGTACCCGCGGTGCGTAAACAGCAGGGCTCCTCTGGCCTCGGCGGAATGTCGCGTGCTGCTGGCTGAAATGCGTACATCAATGCTGATGCCGGCGAGCGAGGTGAAGCGTGTGTCCGAACTGGTGACCGGTACCAAGGCGGGATAGCGTGGAGCGGTCGCTATGCCAAAGGACTCCGCGAAGCGAAAGCCAAACCCGTCACTGCCCGTTGTCGGAATGGAGAGTCCTCCGGTAGCGATGATAACAGCATCCGCGTGTATCGCGGGCGCATCCCGTATTTCGATGCGCCATGCATCATTGACACTCCGTATTTCGGTGACGAGGCAATCGGTACACAGCCGCACTCCTCCTCTCTCCGCGTGCTGCAGCAGTGCGTCGCGGACATCACGCGCACGTTGTGACGCCGGAAACAATTTTCCCGTACCGGCTTCCTCAACCAGTCGCACCCCCAGTTCATGCTCGAAGTAGCGTATCTGTTCGGTCAATGGCCAGGAGCGAAGAATTCGATTGAGAGTGTTACGTGATGAATCTGTCACGAAGCGGGATTCATCGAGCTCAGCCGGCAGAATATTACAGCGTCCCCCTCCACTGATGAGGATTTTTTTTCCAACATGCTTCGTGCCTTCGAGCAATAGTACTTCCGCACCGTATCGCGCCGAGAAATCCGCGGCAACGAGGCCGGCCGCTCCAGCGCCGATGACGACTACCTTGCGCGGCGATGAGGTTTGCGATAGCCTTGGGTCCATGGTGTTCTGCTGTCTCGGATACTCGATGTTTCTGCATGTAACTTACCATCTTCTCCGCTTTCGGTAAATTCTGGGTACAGAACACACCTGTACCATGTCGCCACAGATCCGGTCGCTGGTTGTGCTGAGAAAAAAGAAAAAAATCTTACCCAAAAAGTTGCTTTTCTGCTACAGAGAGTGCTATCTTACTCTTCTAGAATCAGGTCGAATATGGTAGCCGCGGAAGACGAGGCGTTCAGTTCGATACCACGCCGGGTCATCCGCTATTGTTTTTGACCAAACTCGACAGGATTCTGAAGATACTCATTAAAGAAGGTCCGGACATTGGCCAAGCCCAATTACCAGTTTGAGAAGCGGCAGCGCGACCTTGCGAAAAAGAAAAAGCAGGAAGAAAAACGACAGCGACGACTGAACAAGTCACAATCAGAGTCGAAAGACGAGCCCGAAACCGAAGCGGGCGAGTCCTCCCAGGAATAAGTATTCAATGAGCCGGTAAACGGCTTCGCTGTCGGATTCGGTGCGTGTAAGATTCTTCGATAGCGTCATTTTATAGAACACGCGAGCAAAGGAAAATTTGCAATGAAGATGTATGTCGGAAACCTCGCGTACAGTGTCACGGACGCTATGTTGCGGGAATCGTTCTCTCAGTACGGTGAAGTTTCGCAGGTCACTGTGATCAGCGATAAGTTCACGGGTCAATCCAAGGGCTTCGGCTTTGTCGAAATGCCCGACGCAGGCGAGGCCAACAACGCCATGAACGCTCTCAATGAGACCGATTTCATGGGTCGCAAAATCAAAGTCAACGAAGCGCGTCCGCAGACCGAGCGTCCGCAGCGTAACTCCCGCTGGTAATCCCGGCGATTCGTATACGAAAATCGCGGCTTTGGCCGCGATTTTTTTTGTTCCCGGAACGACCTCCAGGCGACACCACGGAAATCGTGCGCCGACAACAGGATATGTACATTACAACGGCAAGCAGAAAATGAAATCGTCCATTCGAAACAACGCCATACGCAATATTGCCATTATCGCACATGTCGATCACGGGAAGACGACATTGGTGGATCACATGTTCAGACAGAGCGGTGTGTTCCGCGAAAATCAGGACGTCGCCGATCGCGTGATGGACAGCATGGATCTCGAGCGTGAACGCGGTATTACTATCGCGGCGAAAAATTGCTCCGTGGGGTGGAGCGGAACCAAAATCAATATTCTCGATACACCCGGGCACGCCGACTTTGGCGGCGAGGTAGAACGCGCCCTGGTCATGGTGGACGGCGCCATCCTGCTTGTTGACTCATCCGAGGGCCCCCTTCCTCAAACCCGTTTCGTTCTGAAGAAGGCTCTCGAATCCCGAAAGCGCATCATCGTCGTCGTCAATAAAATCGATCGCAAGGACGCTCGCCCGGAGGAGGTGCTTCAGCATATCTACGACCTTTTCATCGAGCTGGATGCCAATGATGAACAAATAGACTTTCCCGTCCTCTATGCTGTTGGGAAGGAAGGGCGCGCCATGCGATCCCTCGGCGAAGAAGGCGCGGACCTCACCCCATTGTTCGAGACGATTATCGAAGAAATTCCCGGACCATCGTACGATCCGGCCGAGCCGTTCCAATTGCTCGTGTCCGATCTGGATTACTCGGAGTATCTGGGCCGTCTCGCGATCGGGCGCGTGTTTCATGGTTCCGTGCATCAGAACGACAGTATGGTCTGCATCGGAGAAGAAGGTACGGTGAAGCAATTGCGCGTCTCGCGCGTGCAGGTGTATGATGGCATTGGGCTCAAAGACAGTGACAGTGTTCAACCCGGAGACATCGCCATTCTCGCAGGGATTGAGGATGTACATATCGGCGACACCATCTGCACTGCGACACAGCCGAAAGCGTTGCCTCGTATCGCCGTTGACGAGCCGACGATCGCAATGTCGTTTTCCATCAATACCTCGCCGTTCGCGGGCAGAGAAGGGAAGTACGTACAATCCGCAAAATTGCGTGAGCGCTTGTACAGGGAGACGCTGAGTAATGTTGCGCTGCTTGTCGAGGATGGCGCAACGCCCGATACTTTCATCGTTAAGGGTCGTGGGGAGTTTCAGATGGCGATTCTCATCGAAACGCTCCGTCGCGAGGGTTATGAATTGAGCGTCGGCCGTCCCAGGGTCATTTATAAGGATAAGGGTGGCAAGCTGCTCGAACCCATCGAACACCTCTTCATCAATTGCGAAGAAGCGTTTACCGGGATCGTCACCGAAAAACTCTCCCAGCGAAAGGGACGCATGACGAATCTGGTCAATCACGGAACAGGACGCGTGCGTCTCGAGTTCTCCATCCCTTCGCGCGGCTTGATCGGCTACCGCAGCGAGTTTCTCACGGATACCAGGGGCACCGGTATCATGAATTCCTACCTCCAGGGGTATGAAGAATATCGTGGGGATTTTCCCACACGTCTTACCGGATCGCTCGTGTCGGATAGGCCGGGTGATGCAACGAGCTATGCTCTGTTTAATCTCGAACCACGCGGTATCATCTTCATCGAACCGGGTACTCCCGTGTACGAGGGGATGGTGGTCGGGGAGCACAACCGTGACAACGATCTCGATGTCAATCCCACCAAACCCAAAAAACTGACGAACATGCGTGCCTCAAGCAAGGATGAAACGGTGGTACTCACTCCGGTCATTCCGATGACGCTCGAACGCGCCATCGAATTCATTCGAGACGATGAACTTGTGGAAGTGACGCCCAAATCAATCCGTATCCGGAAAATAATGCTCTCGGCTCTGGATCGACACCGCGCTCGTGGTGCCGCGATTGAGCGGTCCGCATAATCCTGCCAAAGGCAAAGGTCTGCAATACCCCGTCGGGAAGGTTTTTCGCACCCGTGGTTGAGCGTTCGCCACGTGTTGTGCCTGTCGGAAGTGCAACAATTTCCTGGGTGAAAGGTCCGCTTGGAGGAAGACATAAAACCTCCCGGCCGATTCACCGCCGTACTCTGGACTGTCTGCTCTTATGGACGGATCACGAACATCGCGTGGCGCACTTCGGCTCCGCGATGGAATTGTATGATGTAGGCACCCGGACGCAGTCCTGTCGTTGTGACGTCGAGAGTCTGCTTTTCACTGGTCCGCACGACGTCGGTAATCGATGTCACCGGTCTGCCGAGCACGTCGTACACGCGCACTGTCACAATTTCCCCGACTCCGCCGGAACGCACGGTGATGGGAATATGCAGCGTCTGGCCTGTGCCGACAGGATTGGGGTAGCAGGCATCCAGCCCTATCTCGACAGGTACAGGATTGACGCTCGTGGCGCTGCCGTCGAAAAGGAAGTGTCGCTCGACCCAGACACTGTCATCACAGGCTTCGAGACGCAGACGGATGAGCATGTCGCGCATGTCGGGATTTCTGGTACGCCGCACCAGGCGATACTCGTCGTATTCCCTTTGAATAAAACCTTCAAAATCTGTGAACGCTACCGTCAAATCTTCCGCAACGGGAATGCTGAAGTAGAGTCCCCCGCTTTCTCGGCAGAGCGACATGAGGTCGGGGGGAGGAGAAGACATCCCCAGCCCGAACACAAACACTCTGAAACGATTATTTCGTGCGGTCTTCAACAATTGTTCGGTACTGGTACTGCTGCCGTTGTCGGGTCCGGTCGTGACGGCAAAGATCAGCTCCTGACCTTGCCTTCCGTTGGTAATCATCTCCACCATCCCCGCATACATCGCATCATACAACACCCGCTTTCCGCCGGGTTTCATCTCTTCGAAGGCAATCTTGCTGGCCTCACGATCATTCCCGAGAAAGGAATGCAAAATCGGTCGGTCGGCGAAGGAAATGATGCTGGCGTTCTGGCATTCAAGCTGCATGCTGTCAATGAAACTTCTTCCTGCCACTACGATACGGTTCAGGACCTCCACGGAGATCGTGGAAGAATTATCGACGAGCATTGCTATGTCGTAGCAGGAATTTCGCTCCGGTGACGCGTAACGGTCAATTTCAAAATCGTTGGAATCTACCGTTCCGTGGGGTTCCTCGAGAATGAGTTGGCGTTCTGTCAGACCATAAAGTACCGAATCTCCGCAGTAGGGTGTAAAGTACAGCTGGTAATAGTAATAATCCGGCGTGTTGGGACGCAGGAGGCGTAAATCCAACCTTGGCTGGGACGCAGCCGAAAAGGTCATCATTACCGTGAGTATGAAGAAAAATGGCCTCATGTCAGAATGCCTCCTTCCCGGTTTTCATGGTAAAGCGGGACCGGGCCAGGGTTGTGGAATATTGTAGCGATGTGCTTCACCGCGCACGGATAGAATGAAAATGGTTGCATGGTAATCGGGTGAAGAGCGGAATGCGGGCAAGATATTCCCATCATTCCGTATCAGTATGTTGTTGCCCTCGAATATCGTTTCAAACGGAGGTTTGGGGACTGTACGCATATCGCCCTGCGTAAACGCATACAGGCTTTGTTCGCATGCACCCAGAATCTCTTCACCGGGCGTGTAGTGCTCGTCGCCATCGTCATCGCGATGTAGAAGGACGGTCGCGACAGCCATCCGTGCGCAGTTGTGTTGACGGAAATACCTCGGAGGAATTTCCCCTCTCAAGGGGAGACTGACAGCGGGAATATCGAGATAATTCGCCGAGTAGGAAACCATACTGCGGAATGACAGCGTGTCCGTCGTCGCTGTCGGTGGCGGAAAGAGCACAAGCGAAATCCGTAGCCCGCTCCCTGCGAATTGCTGTATGGGAAATGCCATGGTGTCCACAAGTGCCTCGAAACGTATGGTCGTTCGTATGAACGCGGTATCGCCGCGCCACGGATCCACGCAGGGATCGGTTCCGATAATATTACTCGGATCTTTGTCGTCCGGAGGTGCGCAGCTGTTCAGGCCGGAGTACAGCACTACCACCATCGCGGCTGCGAAGCACTGTCTTGCAATCCGCCACAGCGATACTCGCGCGGCGTCGACAGAAGGTCCTATGCTGCGGCTGTCAGAACTGATAGCGTATGCCGTATGTCAATCCGAGACTGTGACTGGTAAACAATCTGTCTTTGTATCTGTATGCAAGTACGGCGCCGTCAGCGCCGAGCAAGATGCTCAGGTTACGGAGGGGAGAAAAACGCAACGCAAGGCGTGCCCCGATGACAGGGCCGAGATCCGTACCTCCGAGCTGAAACATCGCTTCAGGGGCGATATTTCCGGAGAGCGGCAGCGAAAAACGGTAGAAACCACCTCCGTACAGCAGAGCTGGTTGCCTCTGATAAATATACAGCGAGTCGTTCTCGATGCGATAATACTCCATAGCGAAAGACTTCTCTCCGACCATCAATCCGGCTGCATGCATCTGATCAAGGGCGTATGCCGCGAAAATGGAAAAATGCTGCTGCTCACGCTCCACGCCCGCCCGGTGATAATCGATGTATGGCCATGTGCTGAGATGTTCTCGCTGTACCTCGACGTCAATGCGGCCGGAGCTCGCAAACTGCGGCGGGGTCACAGGTGCTTCCTGTATCATTACTGCGCGCTTGTCAATGGGGAGCTGAGCGAGGGCGACGTACTGCGTATCGATACGGTACAGAAGAACCGTGTCCACTTTCGCCAGCGGAGGCGGGAGGAATACTGTATCCACACGCGTGAGAATGATGGTGCGGTATTCCGGAGCGGGTGGTGTTGCTTGTCCCGCGCGAGGATCGCCTGGCTGCGGAGACGTTTGCGAGCCGGATCGGGAAGTGGTTTGCACAAGATCATGTTGCCCGGTGGATGATGTCGCGGGTGCACCGTTCACCGCCGGATCCGAGTGGTGCTTCATGGTGTCGTTGAGCAGAAACCCCCCGGTAAAGAGTGCGCAACCGAGAAGTACCGTACCCAGGATGCGCGGCAACGTCCACCAGGGTACAGCTGCTCCAAGCCCCGATGTGTGACCGACTGCAGCTGCTGTCGTGCCTGCGGAACTGGTCCCCGCTGCGGAGATAGCCTTGCCCGAAGCGTCCACACCCAGGACGGAAGCCGCCCCCGCTCCTCCGACTGCTCCGCCTGCGGCTGCGAGTCCCGCTGCGGTACCCACACCGGCAGCGCCAAGCACCGCGGCGTCCAGTGATGGTGGAACAGTGATGGCGCGTGCATCGGCAGCGAGCATGGATTTCAAGGAAAGGTATTCATGAAGCAGTGCGCGCTTTTCAGGTGAGACGGAGAGGATATGGAGAAACTCCGTTTCCTCAGCAGCGTCAAGGGCACCGTCGATGAATGCCGATATGTGTTCTTCGAATTGCATGGCTCTGTCTATTTTTTGGGTCCCGGATTCAACATCTCGCGGAGGTGCGTCCTCGCGCGGAACAATCTCTTTCGTACGGTGCTGATCGGAAGCTCCGTCAGAGCGGCTATCTCGTCATATGTGTATCCATGGTAATCATGGAGTATGACGACTTCGCGTTGATCGTCCGGGAGGGTTTGTACCGCACCGCGAAGCTGTACTTTTCTGTCCTCGTCCTCAATGCCCGGTTCGACAAGCGTCTCTACCGCGCTGTTGATATCTATGGTGAACTTCGCGTCGCGAAGAATATTGAGACAGCGGTTGCGCGAGCTGCGCATGAGATAGGCACCAAGGCAATCAATCTCCTGACCGTCGCGGATTCGCTCCAGCATCGCGATGAACACATCCTGGAATACATCCTCCACACCACCGCGGTGACCCAGAAACAGCGAGCAATACGAGTATACCTTGTGTTTGTGCTCCGCGTACAACTCTGCGAAGGCGCCGTTGTCGCCCGCACGGATGCGCTGTTGCAGCTGGAAATCCTGCGAAACCGTTTGACTCACTTCTTCGTGCACGTGATTCCTGCAATACTTGTCAGACACGTTACTGCCGTGTCATAGGGATGACACATGAAACGCTGAAAAATTCCTCTGAAAGGGATAATCCGAAAAATTTTTTTTGCCAAAGTGCCGGAAAGCACCTTTGACATACGTCAGCCCGATCTGGATTCGGATTTGTCGCAGTATTGTTATCCGGATGTCTGTCTTTTCACCTGTCGCCTTGAGAAAGTCCGTAGATGAATGAAGAGTGGTACTCGTGCCACGGCAAGTCCTGAATCATCGGATGATACAGTGCACGGCGGCACGTCCGCCGGCGGCATGGAGTTCCAAAATGTAGAATCCCGGCGACAGCGTGGGTATGCCGATAGTTGTGGTCATGAGTCTTCCGGTGGATCGCTCCGGTGCATGGCTGAGGCACTTGCGCCCGAGAGCATCTCGCAGGATCACTTTTGGTGCGCTTCCGGCGGGGGCAGCCCAGTGCACGGAAAGCCGGGATCCACCCCGTACAGGATTCGGAGAAATGGAGATATGCAGAGAATGCGGTGCTACGTCAACATGCCTGAGTCCCGTTGCAATGTCGCCAAGCTCAAAGTACATCGTATCCCCAAGAGGGATGCGTGTCATCGAGCCGCGATTGTCCACCGCCGTGATATACCATTGTAACCAGCGTGCATCGGCGGGAACAGAGACGGCAATCATTTCATCCACACCGGGTGTGAGGGTCGCTTCATGCGCTGTAAAACGATGATTAGGTTGTGTTCGATGGTTGATGAAGACGTGTTCGAGCTTCCACTCCGTATCCCTGGTGTCTCCTTCGATGCGCAGATGGAAGAAATTGTCCTCACCCGAGCGCAGCGAGTACGGTGGAAAATGGTAAACGTACGGCGCATGATTCCATGCGTATTCACCGAAGGCATCGAGATAATCGTAGTTGCGCGCCCAGGTGGTGTACATCATCCCGAGTACATTCGGAACGCCGCGCATCCACTCCTTCCAGGTGCGTATCTGCTTCGCGTCCCGGTCATAAAATGGTGCTGAAATCTGACGGAATCCGCGGTCGGCGAAAAAGGCGAGACTCTGACGGACAACATTTTCCCGTCCGTTCCAGTTGACAATCCCGACATCGCTCGGGATCTGATCGGCGCTCCCGCGCAAATCACCGCGAACGAGGTAGTAAGGACCCTGCACGGCATTGTGAAATTCATCGAACATGTCGCTCCACACCCAGATATCCGCGTCGGGAGCGTGCTTCTTAATGATGCTTGTACAACGCTGTACATTATCAGCCACTATTCCGGAAGGAATCAATCCGCGTGCGTCATCCCCGGCGTCCCAGTTCATGACGCGGATTTCATCATGCTGCATGAAATACCTGCCGGCTTCGAGTACGCTGTCCAATTGCGCGAATTCGCGATCGAGAATGTCGTATACCTCTGGATCGGACATCGTTGCGATAACCTGACTCTGATGGATCAGCACGGTGTGATAATACGAAACAAGCATCGTATCGCCGTTTCTGATGATGCCGCCCGCTGTTGCTCGCAGCGTCGGAGGTGTATGCCAGCGGTCGTAATCACCCGGATAGCTGCGGTTACCCATGCGATGATCTCGCAGGGTATCGAAGTCCACTCCTTCCGTGAGCGTCGGTCCTTCGGTGGACCGACTGATGACCAGCGGGGCACCGTCGCGACGGATGAGGTTGACGAAAGCCGCTTCTTCGAGCAGAAGGTCATCCCACCAGATGCGTCCCGACCGTGCACCCCAGGTGCCCCAGTAAACACCGACGGTATCGGCCTCCAGGGAATTGAACGTAAAGTCAACGGGAATCCAGTCTGTGGACGATGGAATGGAGAACTCGTTAAATGCGAGATTGTATCCCGCGTTGCTCAGCACCGCAATATTGATGGCAGATGCAGGCTCGAGCGCTTCTGTTCGTACCCATCCCCGCACGTGATACAGCGTAAACGGCTTGACGTTCGTCCAGTACGAAATGCGTCCGTGCCCATGTTGCGGCGAGTGCTGCGCGAAATTTTCAAGTCGGATGCTGGCCGCACCAGAGTGCTTCGTCTGTGTATCGACAAAACTGATCAAACCCGGCTGATCGATGAAGCGAAAACCGGGGAAGGTATTGTTACTGTACTGTTCGAAACCACCATTTGGCAGTGTCACGCGTACTGCTGGTAAGAGCCGGGCGGTATCGGCTTCGAAAACGAAGCGCTGTTCCCTCACCGGAAGACCGGAAGCGAGATTGGGATTGTGGAAGAGCAGATCATTGGAATATCCGAAGGGCATGACACCCGGAATTATGTCAAGTCCATGTGCTTCCGCGTAATCCCGCAACGAGGCGAGTGAATCTTGATAGCGGCGCGGGAGTGTCGTCGGTCGTTGGAACTTCGAGTCGTTTAAATGAATACCGTTGATCCTGTGCTCAACAGCTCTGTCCCATAGCTGTTTCGCGGCCGTGACGTTTGCGCCGACAAGAATGTTCGTAGCCTGGTACATCCAGCGTATGGGGAATTCCGGGACGTCGATGATGCGACAGGCTTCAAGACCCCACCAACCGGCGTGAGGAAAAAGCATCTGCTTCAGCGTGTGTACGCCATAACGCAACCCCGCCTCATCACTGCCGTTGACCACGATGCGCATGGGTAGAGCGTCGAGCACGTATCCTTCCGGCCCGGGATAGGTGGCAGTGACACGCACAAATTGATCCGGCAGTGCTGCCAGCATGCTGTTGATGAACTCGGCGCGCACACCAAGATAAATTCCGGTTTCCAGAGTATCTCCCGCTGTCCAGATCCGCACGAGCATGGTGTCCGACATGTGCTGTCGAAGATGTGCGTTTATTCTCTCTGCTTGGTCGAACGCCGGATTCACCGGGTCCACGAATATCACCTGACCTGCGGAGGGATAGAATACCGCGCTGAAAAATCGCGAATACGCCTGCCGGGGCCGAGGATGGAGAGACTCAAGTCGCGTCTGGGCAGCGGCACTCGCTTGGAGAATCAGGACGAGGAACACCGTAATCGCAAAACTGGAACAATGCTTTCGCATGGTACGTCCGTGCTTATGGCTATTGTGCAACCTACAAAACGCTGCGGTCAGTGTAAATGGAAAAATTTCGACGAAAGGAAATACAGACCGATAAGTGCGATGATGGGAAACAGTAAAACAGCACCTTAGCCATGGCTTGCAGACTTGTATGGTGAAACGCTCTGTCCTGAAACCGGACGGTATATCATCATTTCTCCGTTTTACCGCAACAAAATGCGCGGGAGGCCGTTTATTCATGTACCCCCTTCATCGTCGGAATAAGCGCACAGCACAGAAATGACCGCAGTGCCGTTGGACGGGGAGATTGAGAGCATAGCCCCAGTGTCATTTTATTCTGACACTGGGGAAGGCCTGAACCTTGCGAATACGTTTTCGAAAAAAATTATACGACCATGAAACGAAAGGATGACAGCAATGCCTGATGTAATACATTCCACTGCGGTAAACGAGCTTCGCCGCGGTTTTCACGGGGAACTTATCATGCCGGATTCTCCCTCATTCGATGAGAACCGTACCGTTTTTAACGCGATGATTGACAGACGCCCTGCTCTGATCGCTCAATGTGTCAACGTCGAAGACGTCATCCGAGCCGTGAACTTCGGACGTGAACAGGGCATCGAGATCGCGGTACGAGGTGGTGGCCACAGCGTCGCTGGAAAATCCCTGAGCGAGGGAGGACTCGTCATCGATCTCCGGCGCATGAACAGCGTGTCCGTCGATCCTGATGTACGCACGGCGAAGGTTTCAGGGGGCGCCACCATGGGACATCTGGATCGCGCTACCGCCGCCTACGGACTCGCCACAACCGGCGGACGCGTATCTTCCACCGGTGTAGGGGGCTATACGCTCGGCGGTGGCGACGGCTGGCTGGCGAGATATCTGGGCCTCGCATGCGACAATCTCGTAGAAGTGGAGCTTGTGACTGCAGACGGAAGCCTCCTTCGGGTCTCGGAGAAGGAACATGGAGAGTTGTTCTGGGCCTTGCATGGAGGTGGAGGGAATTTCGGGATAGCTACATCCCTGACCTTCCGTTTGAAGGAATTGTCGCAGGTGCATGTCACGCTTCTGTTCTGGAAACCGGAGCGCGGTCCGGAGGTTATCCGTGCATATCGCGATTTTATGGAAGGCGCACCAGACGAATTCGGAGGTGGTTTGTTCTATCTCACCGGCCCCGCCGAACCATTCGTCCCGGATGCATTGCATGGCCAGCTCGCCCTTGCTGTGCTTCTCGTCTATGCCGGACCTGCGGATACAGCCGGACAGCTTGCGGCACCCATGCTCGCGCTCGATCACGACGGCGCAATGATCACGGAAATGCCCTACGTGGATTTCCAATGCATGTTGGACGATCCTCCCGGATACCGCAACTATTGGACAGCGGAGTATCTCTCCGCATTTCCCGACGCCGCCGTAAATAACTTCAGCAAGCGGGCGAGCGACATGATTGTTCCTTCTCCTTCTCAACATGTGCTGATTCCGCAAGGCGGCGCGATAGACCGTGGGCCTTCCCACTACCCTCTGCCCTGGCGGTCGGCGCCCTGGTGTGTGCATCCGTTCGGATTATGGGAAAATCCTCTCGATGATGCACGCGGAAAGAAGTGGGCGCGGAGCATACGAGAAGAGATGAAGCCGTGGGCGCTCGATTCCGTGTACCTGAATTTCATAGGCGAGGAGGGTGAAGAGCGCATCATTGCAAGCTTCGGCGAGGAGAATTACCGGCGTCTGGCCGGCGTGAAAGCCACATACGATCCGGAAAACCTTTTCCGATTGAATCAGAACATCAAACCGAGGTGATCGGAAGCGCCTTTCCTGAGAATTGCACCGAATGATTCAATCCCGTAAGCTGCGCATGCGTTCAGGATCCATTCGATATTTTCCGGTATCGCAAGAAACAGGTACTTCACACAGCTTCATCGTTATGATCGTATCCCGTCAGATTGACGTTCCTGGTGCCAGACTGTATTCCGAAGCCATCGGCAGTGTCACAGATACCCCGGTGCTTCTTCTTATGGGCGCAATGGCATCGGGACTATGGTGGCCCGAACAATTCTGTCGCGTATTGGCGGCACGGGGCCGCTTCGTTCTTCGTTATGATCACCGTGACACAGGAGGGTCCACCAAGTACCCGCTCGGGGAACCAGGCTACACCGTGGAGGATATGGCGGATGATGCCATTGCAGTACTCGGTGCGTTTGAGATCACCCGCGCACATCTCGTCGGTATGTCACTCGGGGGCTTTCTCGCACAGCTGATCGCACTAAAGCATCCTGCGCATGTATCGTCGCTCACGCTCATCGCCAGCGAGCCACTTGGCCCCGGCGACCCGGACATCCCGGGCATAGACGAGCGTGTCCTGCAACATCATCTGCTCGGCGCGGAATTGGACTGGAGTGACCGCGCCGCTGTCGTGGATTTTTCTACCGAAGGTTGGCGACTTCTCAACGGAAGTGCGCACGCCTTCGATGAAGCCCACATACGCCATCTTGCGGAAGAAGAGTACGACCGGAGCGGAGGAAGCCGGAGTTTCATGAACCACGCATTCCTCAGTGGTGGAGAGCGATGGTTCGGCAGATTGAACGAAATCCGTGTTCCAACACTTATCATCCATGGTACCGATGATATCGTATTGCGTTATGAGAATGCGCATGCACTGCAACAGCAAATCCCTTCTTCGCGTTTGCTGACGCTCCAGGGAAGCGGACATGAACTCCATCCGGCCGACTGGGAAACCGTGGTATCCGCCATCGAAGCACATACGGTGTGATTACCGGAACCGGTCAACGCTGACAGCGGTGCGATTTTGAGCGCACGATCACTGCGAGACTGTCTTGTTACGTTGTTTTTCCAGGAATATAATCAGAGACCCTTTCCCGCCGACCTTTCGATGAAACGGATCGTGATTCCGTCGTAATCTCACCTCCGTCCTTCCTTGCCTGGTACGGATCGGCGATGATGAGGGGCCGACGGTTTTTCATCCGGACCAAACATCAACGGCGCCATTGCGGCGCCGTTGTGTCAGAGTATGTTCATGTATGGATCCAGCGAGAAATCAGAACGTCAGAACCTTGTCGCACTCCACCGTCCACTGCACAAACTCCTTCATATTGCTGAGTTTCACCCCCTCGATGAACGGAAGCGTCGCAATGCCGCGCGCTTCGGAGCAGCCGCCGCAGCTTTTCACTTCGCCTCCCTTCTGAATGACGGCTTGAAGCATGCGTTCGATGTTATAATAGCCATTGGGTGTGTTCTGTCCCGGAAGCCCGCAAAACACCGCGTCCGCCAGGAGAAAGATTCGGATTTCAACAGTATCGCCATGGTCCTTCTGTAGCGTCATAGCCATACGCAATGCGTTGTATGCCTTTTCCGTCCCGTAGGGCGCATCGTTTATGATGAAAAGTATTTTCTGCATGATCGTGCCTGTTAGGATAAACGGTGGATCCATTATTCGAAATGTTGATGTGCGGTTAGCGGGTGATCGCTTTCTCGTAACGGGTGCTAACTGCATCCCAGTTGATCACGTTCCACAACGCCTGAAGATAATCACCTCGACGGTTTTGATACTTGAGGTAGTAGGCGTGCTCCCAAACATCGATGCCCAGAATCGGTGTACCCCTGACTTCCACGACATCCATCAGAGGATTATCCTGATTTGGGGTGGATGAAATGGCGAGCTTCTTGTCCGCAGTCACGAGCAGCCAGGCCCAGCCGGAACCGAAGCGCGTGGCTGCTGCTTTATTCAGCTGTTCCTTCATCTTGTCCATTCCACCGAAGGCCTCCTCGATAGACTGCGCCAGGGATGCGGAAGGCCGGGTATTTCTTTTCGGGGTCAGAATCTCCCAGAACAGGGTGTGATTGTAGTGACCGCCACCGTTGTTGCGAACAGCGGTGCTGAATTTGGAAATGTTCGCCATCATCGCTTCGAGATCGGTGATGGGTGACGGTGCTGATTCGGAAAGCGCCTTGTTGAGATTGGACACGTACGCCGCATGATGCTTGCTGTAATGAATCTCCATTGTTTGAGCGTCAACAAATGGCTCAAGCGCGTCGTAGGCATAGGGTAGGGGTTCCTGGGTGAACTGAGCGGTGGCGACGTTACTCAGAACGAGGGCCGCCGCGAATAGGAATACGAGAAATTTCATGATGCACTTTTCTCCGATAGTGACGATGGATGCGTTCGGGGATGGTTGTTCTCAGAACATTGCTGAATGTATTGGATGCCTGAACTGCTGCAGGGATGCATGCGTGGCTTCACTCTGTGTACATACGAGATGTCACTTTGTGCGACAAATCGACAGCACATCGCAAGAAGAGACAACAATCCTGCGACATGATTCGTTCGCAAGCGCTTTATTCATGCATCGCGCGCACCAAAGGATGTGCAGGATCTTCGCACGGTGAGAAACCGCGATATCTTCCACACAGATGTACCGTGACGTACAATGCTCCGAAGCGATGTGTTGGAAAAATGGGGTGTTGTCGGGAGTTTCTGCGCTCCTGTCACTGATGTTCCGGGAGAGCGCAGGAATAGTCCGGCATGAACCACTGTATTATTGACTTTCATGGAAAGAAAAAAAACGATATTGTTGCATGTTGTCCACACGATGCTTGAGGTCCATCATGTCTCGAATTATTACGCTCACCTGTACTCTGTTGATAGTGTTCGCAGGCTGCGGAACCGATGAAGACAACCCGACGCCGCAAGGTCCGAAAGCGACAGGTGCTCTTGTAAGTGTTGAGGGGTGCAAAAGCTTCATTCGTACTTCCGGCGATGAGAAGAACAAAAGCTGCCTGCATTGGAATTACTCGGCCGCATCGGGGACGCTCGATCTGAATCATGAAAATGCGGGTTTCAATTGCTGTCCCCAGGCTATCAACGCAAGTGTGGAAATCGAAGGTCAGATCATCACGGTTTATGAAAGCGAGGTCGGTCCGGACTGCCGCTGCAACTGTCTGTACGATTTGCACATACGCATCGAAAATCTCGCGGAGGACAGCTATGTGATTCGCATGGTCGAACCCTATCGGCACAAGGATGACGATGAATTGCTTGTGCCTGTGGATTTGCGTAACGCACCGAGCGGATCACTCTGCGTTCCGCGTTTCAATTATCCCTCGGGGCAATAGCTTCCGCGCTTCGGCGGGACAGCGCCAATCTTCAAAAACACGACAGGCGGCCCGGGCCGCCTGTCGTGTTCTGTGTCGCCATTCCTCCTCCTCCGGGAATCAGGCAAGTACAAGGAGCTTGAGCATGCGCGTGCTGTTTCCTGTCTGGATACGAACGAAGTACACTCCAGGCTTGACGAGATTACCGTTGCTGCTCCGGCCATCCCAGGAAACGGTATGCATTCCGGGACGCAGGAAGGAGGTAGCGAGCACCGCGACTTCCCGACCCAGCAAATCTACAAGCACCACACGCACCGTCGCACCATCGCGTAGTTCCATCGGAATGGACAGGGACATTCCAGATGAGACAGAGAACGGATGCGGATAGAGCGGACGAATCGTGACATCGCTCGGGACACTTGCCTGTAGCTGCTCGACCCCGGTGGGAGGATCTATGGTATTCGTTTCCAGCACCAAAAAGGCGGTATACGGGCTGAGCACCTGATGCTTGATGCTCAGGTTCACGACGCTTTCCACAAGCTCAGGTAATTCGCCCTGCACGCGAATCTGCTCAAGCAGCTCATCGATGCGCTTCGCAGCCCAGTATGCCGCCACTTGTTTCATGTCCGTAACCCACTCACTGAGATCCACATCACGGCTGATGGAGATTTGCCGACCGTCAGATCCGAGATAGCGGAGTGTGGCCTTTTCCTTCAGTCCGCCGGTGATACGTCCCGTCGTAAGAAGGTTCTGCATGCCGACGATGGCCGGGAAGACACGAGGATACACGAAATAGCTTCTGCCGAGCTCATACACCACCTCTGGTGCGCGAAGACCGGCGACATTGATATCCAGCATCACGCGTTCAATGACGGTCTGTAAACCGTCCCCGTTTTCGACGAGCGTTACCTTTCCGCCTCGTGCCGCCGCAAGGTCGTAGAGCAGATCTATTTTGGGACTGAAAACGATCACAGGATTCAGCGTCACTCCACTGGTGTCGTGCGTACGGATGACTTCCAGAAGTCCGTCGTAGGAGGTCTGTCCGGTGTTCGGGACTCCGTCGGTCAGGAACAGCATTCGGTGATCCGCATCCGGTCTGAATACTGCGGAGTAGCCGGAAATGAACGCCTGCTCATAGTTCGTGAGGCCACCCGTAAGGTACATGCGAAGGATGTAGTCCACAGCCGCATCGATGTTTTCCGCCGTCGCGAAGGTCATTCCGTCCGGTGTGTTTGGCCATGCCAGAGCATTGCTGCTGAAGATCACGATGCGGAAACGATCCTGTGGCGTCAGTTGCCGCAGAACGCCGATAACAGCATCCTGTACCATGACACGGCGATTTTCATCCATGCTGCCGGAAGCATCAAGTATGAAAACGAGATCGCGAGGCAGTCCGCCTCCGCTTCCATTATCCACCGGATGCCAGCACATGAAATAGGGATCCCCCATGGTCACTTCAGGATCATTCCAAAGCAAAGCAGGGAAGGTGGAGTAAATTCCACGAGGTTTGTAGCGCACCACGAAATCTTCTGTGTACATCTGCTGTTCCAGCCCGAAATCCGTTCGGAAACGATGTTCATCGAACTGCACAGTACGACACAACGTCGGTCGGTCATCAAAATTGCACGCAATCGCATCGATGGGGAGTTTCGATTCGACATCCACCCGGAGGGAGGTTTGCTCGACGGGCACAGTCTGGTAACCCGACAGATTCAAGGGGTAACGGTAATGCACCCAGCCATCGGAGGTGAGAGGGAGAGGCACGAAGTAGCGCATCTCCACGCGGCGTGAACTTCTGGGATTGATCGGAAACACTTTGAGTTGAAATCGGTTCTTCCCCAGTGATTCCAATATCGCCGGATCCCGCCTTTGACCAACGACAACACTGTCATACAAGCGCTGTGCCTCCTCCTTGGTCTTCACGATAAACGTTCGTCGCTGACCGTCCACCCAGAGCCATAATCCATCAACTTTCGCCCCTTCCGGAAGCGAGAACGCATAAAAACCTTCGAGTGTAAGGTTGTTGTCGTTGAAAAACTCCTCGTCCACATGTGTCACGGCCATCTGGCCGACAATACGCACCGTGGTGCGTATATGACTTATTCGCAGATTGTACACGGGAGCTTCAGTTCCAGCGCGGCGTGCATACAGCACCCCGGCCTGCACTTCCGACCCGAAAAGGGTAAGAAGGAGAATTCCAATCCATAACCGCATCATCTTTTCCTCCTGTTCAAGGTTATCTCGGTATAGGGATGACACATGAAACGGAAAAAAATTCCCCTCTCCGGGAAGATTTTTTTTTTCGACGATAATCAGAAAATCCGGACGCATCCGTGAACCTGCCGTGCGCAGAACGCGGGACAGTCATGTTCACCGGGAGTAGTGCGCGGGAGCATCGCGAAGCATGAACATTTTTCGCTGTTGACCAGAGGTAAATGATGGATGCCAGGGCGTTCGCGTGCAAGACGATCAGGGACACGGTTGGAGGTCTCAATCTGTCTGTATGGTGCAACAAAGGATACAGCATGTCCGTAATAGCTGAACGCGACGCAATCCTTGACATGTGGATATTTTCTTCCAAAAACTGGCCGCAAAACCAGGTCTTTGAATGGTCTTAAAAAAAAAAGACCGGAAAGCGAAAAAAAACTTGACTTCCAGATCAAACTTCCGTTTATTGCATTCGTCTCTCTCTTCAATCTTAATCGCCACATCCGAGCGACGAAAGGTCGTATTGTGATGTGTCTTTCTGTTGCCACTTGCACAAATGGTTTCACAACCGACCGCATGTCTGGTTACGTCAGGATAAAACGCGCGAAAATGCTATCAGGAGATATGAACATGTTGTCCCTTAACTATACCCACCGACTATTGATTTCAGCAGCTGTACCGTTGCTGATACTAACAATGATGACGCTCGCAGCGCCTGTACATGCGGGCACTTTCTCCGTCACCAGTACCGAAGACGCCGGGACCCACACCCTGCGCTGGGCGATTAATCAGGCAAACGCCACGCCCGGACCGGATATTATTACGTTCAGAATACCGGGAGCAGGTCCACATACCATTCAGCTACGCAGTGGGCTACCCGCTCTGACTGACGATGCCGGCCTCATTATAGATGGATTTTCCCAGGATGGAGCCGGAACAGGATCATTGCCGCCATCCAGTCTGACCGTGAAGATCTGTCTGGACGGTTCTTTGGCAGGCGATGTTCCTGGTCTTGTCATCAAATCCTCGAACAATGTCATACAGGGCTTGTCCTTCACTCGCTTTGCCCTCGAAGGGCTCCGTATTCAGGCCACGCCGTTCGGAACGGATGATAATATGATTCGCTACTGCATTATTGGCAGCTCCGAGGGTCAAATCCCGGCATCGAACGGGCTGCGCGCAAGCGACGTCCTTCCGGCGGGTATCAGTTTCTATTCCCCCGCAGAGCAGGGCGGTGACATTCGTGGGAACGCCATCATTTCATGCATCATCAGCGGAAACACCGGAGATGGAGTGCTTTTCGTCGGCCTCGGCGGGTCCATCGCCAATAATCAGCTTCGCGGCAATTTCATCGGTGTGAGCAAATCCGGCGGCGCTGCCCTCGCGAATACCGGCAATGGTGTCGCGTTTCTTGGAAACTGCGTCTCGAACGAAATCAGTGGCAACGTGATCAGCGGAAATCAATTGAATGGAGTGCGTATCGCAGGTACTGCAGAGAGCAATTTCTATGGGCAGAAGAATGTTATCACTCAGAACCGCATCGGTGTGGGTATGGAATTGAACCCTGTCGGGAACGGACGTGATGGCATCAATTTGGGCAGCGACGTGAAAACCGGATTTGCGGGTTTCACCAGGAACAACAGCATCACCGGTAACACCATTTCCGGAAATCACCGGAACGGCATCAGCGTGTGGGAACACCCATCCACTGAAGAAAATGCCGATGGAAACCGCATCAGCAATAATTCCATTTACGCGAACCGGAATATCGCTATCGATCTGGGCGATGACGGTCTTTCGCCGAGTGATCCCGACCATTCTCTTGCCGGAGCGAATCAATCGTTGAGCACTCCCGTCGTCACCAGTGCCGAGTTCACTGGTGGAGTCGCCATCGTGAAAGGCAGTGTCGCGAAGAAAGCCGGAACCCACAAGCTCTGCCTGGAAATGTACCGGTTCCGCAGCAACGATTCGCGACAGGTCGAGGGTTCAATGTTTCTTGGTTCAATACCTGTAAACAGCGACGGAAATTGGGTGTTCTCCACATCCGGAGTCGTTGCTGAAGGTGACAGCATTTTTGCGACGTTGATTGATGGCGAAGGCAACACTTCGGAATTCTCATCGCCTCAAATGCTGAGTGCCTCCCGATTCGCCGAGGCGTCCTTTACCACTTCGCGACCGGTATCCGACAGAGCGGCAGTCGTTGCGATTCAGAGCATCGAACCGAATCCGGTTATGGAATTCACGGAAGTCAATCTTATTGCAGAGCACAACACCTGGGCCGTTGTCCAGGTGTATACACCGCAGGGTGAACTTGTCGAGACCGTTTACGACAGATGGCTCACGAAGGGTGAGCACAAAATCCGGTGGAATGCGAAGAACTGGAAAGGCGTTCGTGTGAACCCGGGCTGGTATGTCTGTGTCGTCGATGCGGATGCAAGCAGAAGTGAACGCAGATTCGAAGTGGGCGACGTCAGTCTCGGTGCCATTGGCCGCTGATTTCGGCTAACCGCCATCGTCCGCTTCGACGTTTCGACCTCCGGATAGCCTTTTACGCAACAACAACGCATGTCCTCCGGACATGCGTTGTTGTTTTTCATGGTGGAATGACAGTCGAATTCTCGGAGTTTTCAATGTTTAGTGTATCCGGATATCACGATTGGGCGGTGCTCCGTATTTCCAGTCCTGCCATTTTGGAGGAACTTTCGTCCGGTTCACGGCGCGTACCCGAAAATCAGCGCAACAGTATGAAGAACCCGCCGATCAAATGGCTGTCAGTCCATTTCTTGATACGAGTCCTCAACGAAGAGGACAGATCAATAGATTTCGATTTCCCACTGCAAAACCTTATACGCCAATGCGATATCGAGCAACGCAAACACGACTCCGATGGCTGCCGATACAAGGCCGAACATAAAAATCCAGACGGCTGCTGCCGCTGCATGGAGTCCGAGGAAAATACCGGCTCCCAGGGAGAGAGAGGACAGCACGTAGGAAACGACTCCGATCCAGAGCAGAATTAACGCCCGACGAAGATAATTGGCCCGGGTAAGCAGTGATGGAATTTGCCGCATAACGCTTTCAAAGCGCAGCGCATCAACATACTCGCGGTCTATGCCATCCGGATCGGCGAGGCGCCGGCGCTTCTCATCGTTAAGCAGACGGATGCGGCTCACGACGGTCGCATAGCGATTGTTGAGGCCGAGTAGAAGCAGACCACAGGCGGAAATCATCAATGCGGGTGTGAGTATGGCCTGGATTGCCTGCTGGGCTGAAGGATTGGAGATTTCGGTGTACATGATTCAGAGGAGGTTTTGTGGATCGATGTCTATTGTGATGATCACATTGCGTGAGGAAGCGCCGCGGAGGTATTCTTCTGCAGCGGTACGTAGAGCGTTACGTAACCGGGATCCATCCGGATCGGCGGATTTTTCGACACGGAGAAGAAGCTGAAACCGGTAGCGTTTGTTGATTTTGCTCAGCAGAGCTGCCTGGGGAGGATGCATGATGAAAAACGCAGCCATGGTTTTCAATGCGCGAAAATAGCGCTCGGACGCCTCCCGGGCGGCATCCTCCTTCTCCGATGTGAAGAGCAGCGCAACCAGACGGGTAAACGGAGGATACGAAAGCGAACGACGGCTCTGAATCTCGTTTTCGAGAAAACCTTCGTAATCATGTCTGAACACATAGGAAAAAATCGGGTGTTCCGGCTGTGCGGCTTGAATGATGACGGTACCAGGTATGGTCCCGCGCCCGGCCCGCCCTGCCACCTGCAGGAGCATTTGTACCGTGCGCTCCGAGGAGCGAAAATCGGGAAACAGCAGGGATTGTTCGGCAGAAACGATGCCTACCAGCGTCACTCTCCCGAAGTCTAATCCCTTTGTGACCATTTGTGTACCGAGCAGGATGTCGTACTCCCCCTCACTGAACGCAGTCAGCATCAGATCGTGCGTTCCCTTTCGCCTGGTGGTATCCGAATCCATACGCAAAATTCGCGCCTCAGGTAATGCTTGACGCAGTTCATCCTCGATTCTCTGCGTCCCGCTGCCCACGCGGTCCAGGTCCGTTCCACCGCAGAGAGGACAAATGACAGGCGCTTTTTTCACGAAACCACAGTAGTGGCATCGCAGCGCATCTCCCTCGCGGTGGAATGTGAGACTGATGCTGCAGTTCTCACACTCTTCCACGTGTCCACAGTCGGAACATTCCACATGAGGTGAAAAACCGCGGCGGTTCTGGAACACAATCGAGGCCTCTCCTTTCTCCATCCCGGCGCGCAGCGCCTCGATCAACTGCCGCGAAAGCGAACCGTTGACGAGCCGCATTCTCCGTGCTTCAGACATATCCACCGCAATCATCTCCGGCATGCGTGCGTTGTCAACGCGATGGGCGAGACGAAGGAGACGATATTTGCCTCTGGTCGCATTGTACCAACTTTCGACGGAGGGCGTCGCAGATCCGAGTAGTACGGGGATTTCACCGAAGCGCGCCCGCATCACCGCAGCGTCTCGACCATTGTAGCGCGGATCGACATCGGATTGCTTGAAGCTCTGATCCTGCTCCTCATCTACGATAATGATGCCGATATCGCGTAGCGGGGCAAACACCGCTGATCGAACACCAACGACGACACGATATTCTCCGCGGAGTGTCAGCCGCCAGGCGTCATAACGCTCTCCGACCGACATTCTGCTGTGCATTACGGTGGCCTTGGCACCGAAGGCCTCGCGGAATCGTGCAGCCAGCTGTGGGGTGAGGGCAATCTCGGGGAGGAGTACCAATCCGCTTTTACCACGTTCGAGAGCATGCCGTACCGCTTCAATGTACACCTGCGTTTTTCCACTGGAGGTCACGCCGTACAGCAGTAACGGACGGAAAGCCCCTTCATCGATGGCGGTCAGGATAATCTCAAGTGCGGCACGCTGTTCTTCCGTAAGCGTAATGGCTTTGGGACGTTCTTCGAATCCGGAGGTGTATGTGCGTATGAGTTCCTCTTCGAAAATCTCCACGATTTCCTTTTCCTCCAACGCTCGGACCTGCGCGCTCGATGCGTGAGAACGCTTGATCAGGTCCGCCATCATGATGCTGCGTTCCCCAGATTTCCACCCTAGCCATAAAATGCCAAGGATGTTCACCTGCTTCGGTGCACGCGACTCCATGATGCTCATGAGCTCGGCGATGCGGTTCTCGTTGGTCCACTCGGGTAATAACCGTACATGTAACACGGTGCGCGCACGCGCCTTGGGGTGATCCAGTACGGTATCGATGGAGACAATTCCTTCGATGAACAATTCCCTCAGCTGTGCGCCGAGATTCTTGACCCCAACGGAGGCACAAAGCGCACTTTCGGACAAGACTTCTCCGGTACCCAACGCACGGAGTATATCTCGTTTGATGCGCGATTTCCCCACGGCGCGGGTAAGTATGATATCGTCGTTGGTTCTTAGTGAGATATGCCTTTCACTGTCAACATCCATCCCCTGTGGCAGAGCGGCTTTCAGCGCATCCCCCAGACTGCAGCAATAATATCCGCTGATCCAGGTACACAGATCCAGCACGTCCGGTGTGATGACTGGCTCGGTATCCAATACCTGCTGTACGGCCCTGATCGCGAAGTCCGGTGGGCTCTCATGAACCCGGATCACGAAACCCATCAGCAGACGACGTCCAAGGGGTACGACAACACGCATTCCTGCGCCGATACCGTCGCGCAGACCTTCCGGTACGCCATACGTCAACGTATCGCGGGGGACAGTGGGAACGGCTATATCGGCGAACAGTGGTTTTGGCATTAAGGGATCAGTTTTCAAGAACTCCAAGATACGAGATTTCTTGCTGGAGTGTTCGACTGACGGTCAAGCGGGAGGAAAGACCCTGGTGGTGGTCCGCATGAGAGTGGAGAGGCAACAGGGACGTGTACGAGCTGCAGGATGATTCATATGCCACGATAAAAGCATCCGGCTCGCCGTGACGTGCAGGTGTTTGCAAGCGAGCAAACGGTTTACGATCATTGAGCAGGCCAAATGTCATTCGAGAAGCCAACATGTCCAATCTCATTGAAGCGTCCGAACTGCGGAAACTCCTTACCATCGAATCCCCGACAGTGCTCGATTGTCGTTATGATCTGGCAGACAGAGAATCAGGTCGGCGGCGCTACCTTACCGGTCATATTCCCGGTGCTCACTACGTATCGTTGGACAAGGATTGCTGTGCTATGGTCGGGGTCCATGGCGGTCGTCATCCCCTGCCGACGATTGAAGCGCTCTCTGCTCTATTCGGAAAACTAGGTGTCGAGCGAATGGTGACGCCGGTAGTCTGTCTCGACGATGACGGTGGTTGTTTTGCCGCGCACGTGTGGTGGATCCTTCGCTATCTCGGTCACGATAACGTTAAGGTTCTCAACGGAGGGTTTTCTGCCTGGGTCGGAATAGACGGTGAAGTCACGACACAATTACCCGAGACCAGGTCGGTTCGTTTCGACCCACGCCTCCGCCCGGATATGCTTGCCCGTATGGAGCAAGTGCGAGACGGCGATGCGATGCTGCTCGTGGACTGTCGTGCGGAGGAACGCTACCGGGGAGAACATGAAACCATCGATCCGGTAGCAGGTCATATTCCTGGAGCGATCAATATACCCTGGCGTGGATTCGTGACGGATGACGGCCGTTTCCGCGAGGTCGGAGCGCTCGCCGATTCACTCACCGGTATTGATGAGCGCAGCATTGTCTATTGTGGTTCGGGCGTCACGGCGTGTGTTGCCGTTTTCGCCGCAGCTGAAGCAGACCTCGGCCTCCCACGCCTGTACGCGGGTGGTTGGAGCGACTGGATTACCTGGGAGGGAAATCCGATCGCGTCCGGGTGAATCCGCCTATCGCGAGCTTTCGCGTACGATAGATTCGAGTTCCTTCTTCAGTTTGTCCAACTCCTGACCGTATTTGGCCCAATCGCCTTTGCGCTGGGCGTCAACCGCGCGATTGTATATCTCCATGGCTGATCGTGAAAGTTCCCGGACGTTACGCGACGGTTGTTCTGTCCCTTTCGCCACGGACGCTTGCGGTAAAACCGCGGGCGCCTCGGTAGTACTTCCGCGGAACACCGCGAGCAGGGCGTCTTCGAGTGTTCCTTCCATCGCAAGACGGTTGTGATAGGCGACGATGACGCGCTTCAACTCCGGAAGCTTGCCTGTGGTTGCCTGCAAATAGATTGGCTGCACGTACATCACTTCCTCCTTTATGGGGATGACGAGCAGGTTGCCGCGGTACACACTCGAACCTTGCTGATTCCACAGTGTGAGTTGTTGCGCGATGGATGGATCCTGATCGATACGCGCTATGACCTGCATCGGTCCGAAGATCTGTTCCTTCTTGGGGAATTTATACACGAGTAACTTCCCGTAATTCTCGCCATCACTACGGCCGCACAGCCACGCAATCATATTCTGCCGCTGATTGGGCGTGTAGGGAATCATTTGTATGAACTCTTCTCTTGGTTCACCGGGGAGGCGCATGATAGCATAATAGCTTTCCATCTGCACGGTGCTCTCCTGAAGTTTCTCTGAAGCAATGTTCCAGAGATCCTCCTTGTTGTAGAAGACTTGTGGGTCGCTCATGTGATACGTCCCATACACCTCTGATTGCACATCGAACAAATCCTGCGGATAGCGCACATGGTTCATCAATTCAGACGGAAATGCGCTTTGCGGTTTGAACAATCCGGGAAACATACTGCGGTACACGCGAATCATCGGGTCATTGTCCTCGCCGAACACGTAAAAATCGGTCTCTCCGTTATAGGCATCGATCACGATTTTCACGGAATTGCGGATGTAGTTGAAGCCCTGCGCCGGTTTCGCATACGGAAAACTGCTGCTGAAGGTATACGCATCGTAAATCCACTTGAGACGGCCATTGGCGACGACAATGTAGGGATCCTTATCGAATGCGAGGAACGGTGCGATGCGACGGACGCGCTCGTCGATCAAGCGATGATACAGGATGCGGCTGTTGGGGCCAATGTAGCCCGAGATCAGCATGTTGATTTCGCCAAAATGGAAGGCGAACATCAGACGCCGGAACAGGCTTCCGACGGAAACCCCAGCCTTCTCCCGATACCGCGTCATCTGATTTTGATCACCCAAAGGATAGTCGAATTCGTCTATATTACCGTTGATCACGACATGACGCTTCGTCGCTTCTCCGAAATAAATCTCGGGCCGGTCAATCTGCAATCCGTGCTCGGCGACAGGGGGAATGTCACGGATGAACAATTCCGGGAGGCCCTCCTGCGTCACGACATTCACCGGGGCCATGGCGACGCCGTACCCATGCGTATAGACCAGATTCAAATTCACCCAGGTCTGCGCGTTCTGCGGCAACTTGGATTGATCCAACTCCCGCGCACTGAGCATCACTTGCCGGTAGCTCCCGTCGGGTAAACGGTAGCGATCCACATCCACATCAGGGAAAGTGTAGTATAATCTGATGACCTGCAGCTGATCCAGCGTACTTGCGAGCGGACGGTAATCCCAAAGCATGATGTTCCGCACTGTGGCACTGTCCTTGACGATATCGTTAAAGCCGAGGGTGTAATGCGGATCAATACTCTTTTCGGTAACACGTGTCAAATCGAAGGCGTATCGCGTGAACGCGATGTTGTTCCGTATGTACGGTAGTTCTTTGCTTTGCTCATTGGGTGTCACCACGAATTTCTGCATAAGCGATGGGAAGATCATGCCGAGGACGACGGCGGCGATAACATACCCGACGACCCACCGGACAAGCAATTTGAAATTCCGACGGAATAACGTCACGACCAGCACCACCGCCGTGATCAGCGACAAAAAGGCCATAATCCATGCGGCCGGCAATTGTGCGTGCACATCCGTGTAACCAGCTCCGAAGTAGCTTGCTGATCTGCCTGAAGTGAGCACGTCGTACCGCCCAAGCCAATACGAGATGCCGATAAGGATAAAAAGTTGCGCCCCGATGATGGCAAGATGCTTTCTGGCTGTCGCGGAAATGGCGATGCGGCCAAACGCGAAAGATACGCCCTGACGGATGACGTATACGAGCACTACTGCGATAAAAATGAGGACAGTGGACCCGATGAGCCAGGATACTATGGAATTGAGAAACGGGAGTGTGAATAAATAAAATGATACATCCTTGCCGAACACCGGATCTGTCAGATCGAAGGATTTGCTGTTCATCATTGCAAGCAAATCCATCCATGTGCCGCTGATCATACCTGCCATAATGAAAGCGAGAAACACCGATGCACCGTACGAGAGCCAGGTGATAATCCGTGCGAAGCCATCGACCACGGCCTGAAAGCGCGGATCAATGGTCAGATTCGATTCCGAATGAAGCGCAACACGTATATGCATCAGTATCAGAACCAAAAAGAGCAGAAAACCGCCTATCCAGAGTCCGTATTGCGACATATACGATTTCCAGAACACGCTTTCGTAACCGATATCCTCGAACCACCAGAGATCGGCGAAAAAAGAAGACACCATGCCGGAAAGAATCAGCAAGGCAAGAAAAATCCCGACGGTGTAGGAAACAATGCGTTTGAGCTTCATTCGTGGTACCCCGGTTTGTGATATCGTCTCGTAATCTATGATGAGGGAGCCGCAAAGACAACGAAAATCGCTCGATCGTCTGCAATCCAACATTTCGAATCCGCAAACGAGCAATACACGGGCCCGGGTTTCGGAACTCCGAATTTGCATTTTTCACGCACGGGAAGCAGATTGCGATGAATTCTCGGGCAACTGTCTGACCACCGGCAGACAACAATCGCTGGAACTCTCGACCACCGGGTTGTCTGGGTGTCGGTTCCGGTGGCGGGGTCTTCGCGATTCAAGCAGCGACCGGTTGCAGGTGTCGTCGAATACAACGAGACAGGCCACCGTTTTATGAGGATGCGACGATCATGGATGAAAACGAAAAAAGAAGATTGAGGAATCAGAGGTATTATTCCAGGCATCGGGATAAGCTCCTCCGTTCGGTCAACCGCAAATACAAGGAAAGCGAAGAGTACCGCGACAACATGCTCCAGCGGTCGAGGGACAGGTATCACGAGGATGAAAGCTATCGGAACGCAACAATTGACCGCGCGAAGGAACGGTATAAGAAATCGCGAGGCGACGGAGCGACGGACTGACAACAACCCGGTCAGGACTCAGTGGCGCTTCCTACCCCCGTTCATTCTCCAGGATTGCATGGCTTCGAACAGACCGTTATCAGTCAGATTGTAGTGCAGCGGAGTTACGGAAATGTAGTTTTCCTGCAAGGCGCGGTCGTCCACCAGCGGATCGGTGTCCCACACATACTTCCCTACTAACCAGTAATACTCCCTTCCCACAGGATCTTTGCGGGTTTCAAAGCCATCGTCCCACCAGGATCGGCCTTGCCGGGTTATGCGTGCTCCTGCGATGTCCTCCGGGGCGACATTCGGCACATTGACGTTGAGAAGAGTCCCTGCAGGCAACCCTCGCCTCAGAACTTCCGCCGCAAGCGTCCGTGCGAAAGAAGCTGCTGCGCGCACATCCGAATCCTGTGCATGGGATGCGTGCGAAACCGCGATCGAAGGGATGCCGAGAATCGCACCTTCCGTCGCCGCAGACACCGTCCCTGAATAAATGACATTGATGGATGTATTCATGCCATGGTTGATTCCGGAGACGACGAGATCCGGCTTGCGTTCCAGCAATGTCGTAACGCCGAGCTTGACGCTGTCGGCAGGCGTTCCCTCCACCGCCCAGCCGCGAAAATGCGCGCCGCGTTCGATCGGCCTCGCGCGCAACGGCTGCTGTACGGTTATGGCATGTCCGACAGCGCTCTGCTGCGTGGCCGGAGCCACGACGACGACCTCGCCCAGTCGCCGCAGGGAGGTTACAAGCGCATGTATACCCGGTGAATCGTATCCGTCGTCATTGGAAACAAGAATGAGGGGCCTGTCCATTATGCTGTCCGATGGTGAGACATCCGGGAAACCCCGGTCGGACTAATCTACGACATCCTCTGTTCTCGACAATGCGAGCCGCCTTCACCAGCGTACTATCATTCCTCTGGACGCAGAAGCACGGCGGTTCCGTAGACCAGGATTTCGGCGGCGCTCTGCATGATAAAACTCGTGGAGAAGCGTACATCCAAAATCGCATTCGCTCCGAGCGCTTCGGCATCCGCGAGCATGCGGTCAATCGCCTGATCCCTGGCCTCGGCCATCAGCTTGGTGTATTCTTCGATCTCCCCGCCGACGATGGTTTTGAATGCGGCAAGTATATCCTTGCCGATATGACGCGCTCGTACGGTGTTGCCCCGGACGGCACCGAGCGTCTTGACAATGCGCATCCCTGCGACATGTGATGAAGTTGCGATGATCATCGGATAACCCCTTTGTATTTGTCTGTTTTTGACGTGAACCAGCGCTCCCGCATGACGGATACAAGCAAAAGCAGGATGCCGGCATTGAACACAACAATGGCGACTTTGATGAGAAAAGGCACATCCGCGTCTATCCACAACGCTGACGCGGCTTCAAACAGCACCCAACTCAGCAATAACACCGAACCAACCGCAGTGAGCAGCCATGCTACTCCACGTTCAAGACGATTGTACGTCCCGCTCCAATAGCTGTCCCACTGTTCGGTGGGTGGAACCTTCATTCTCAGCGACATGGTCGCCTCCTGTATGGTGGAAAATTTCTGCCACTCTTGCATGCATGATGGATCCCGCAGAAAGGATTCGAATTCGGAATGTTCACTCCCGGCGAGCTCTCCGTCAAGAGCCTTCATCATCAGTATACGAAAACGATCACGCTCCAGGTCTGTCATGACAAGTCCTCCAGCATTTCTTTCACATGTTTCCGGGCGTAGTACAACCGGGACATGACAGTCCCGACAGGGCATTCGAGCAGTTCGCTGATCTCGGCATAATTGTACCCCTCGAATTCACGAAGCAGCAGTATTTCTCTTTCTTCAGGGCGTAAACGGCCCAGCGCATCACGCACGCGGTCACGAAGCAATGCGCGTTCGGCATCCTCGGAAGGATCGTCGGATCCGGCGAGGTTTTCGAAAAGTGCTTCGCATTGAGACAGCGGGCGTGCGTGCGCAGCGCGATCTCTGAGAAAGTTCAGGCACAGGTTTCGGAGAATACGATAATACCAGGTGAAAAACCTGCTTCCGAGCTGAAAGGACGCAATGGATGTATACGCGCGTACGAACGCCTGCTGCGACAGTTCCATTGCATCATCATGTGAGCCGACGAGCGAAAGTGCGGAGTAGTATGCCGGCTTCATGTACGTTTGCACGATTACGGCGTAGGCATTTCTGTCCCCGCGCTGTACACGCACTATCGCTTCATCGTCCTGTGGCCCCGTTTTCATGTCTGATATCCGGCTGTTTCAATAATGATACACGCAAGGGTGTGGAATATTCATCGTCTTCCGACCCTGTTCCAACGGCAATATGACGAATTGCGGAAAACGAAACGTACGGCGATGAAAACGGAACCGATACTGAAAACGCCAGGTATCAGTATATTGTCCTGATTGCAAAAACCAACGTACGTACTCATATCAAGGTTTCCAGTAATGAAAATTCTGTTTCTCGCAACGATCGCCGTACTACTGGCCAGCAACGCCATCCGTGCGCAGGAAAATGACACCGCCATGAAAAAGCCAACCATTCTCCTCAGTACCGAATCGGGTGATATCACGGTTGAACTCTGGCCCGATATAGCCCCGAAAACGGTGGAAAATTTCACCGGACTTGCCGAAGGAAGCAAAGAATGGACCGACCCGAGAACCGGGCAAAAGGTGAAGCGTCCATTTTATGACGGCCTGATATTCCATCGTGTAATAGACGATTTCATGATTCAGGGAGGCTGTCCCAAAGGCGATGGCACGAGTGGCCCTGGTTATGCATTCGAAGATGAATGTTACGAAAACGGGGAAAAGCTCAGCGGTCCTATCGTTGATGAGACGATGGCGGTGGAAGTGTTTCAGAAAATTCTCCAGCCATATTTCGGTGCCACAGAAAAAGCCGATCCTGAGCTGACGAAAATTGCCGAGGCCTGCTATACGCAGCAGAGCGGGCGCCCGTTGATGGTACACGCTGTGGAGTACTATTTGGAAAAGACGGGCTCGAAGAAGGAATACTATCGTAATGGGAAGCTCAAAGCAAAGGTCGCATACGGCACGATTTGCATGGCCAATGCCGGCCCGAACACGAATGGTTCGCAGTTCTTCATTGTAACGAAAAAAGAAGGATGCGACTGGCTGGACGGGAAGCATACCGTATTCGGGAAAGTCATCTCCGGCATGGACAAGGTGCATGCGATCGAGAAAAAGGGAAATGGTGTGAAGATCAAATCCGTCAGGCTTCAGGATTGAAGTCTCTTTTCCGTTCGCTGATATGGCCCGCGCATGGCGCGGGTTTTTTTTATGGTGCATGGTTCGGGGAATGCTGCGAGAAGGAGTGAAGTTTCGAGACAGCCAATGTGGATACGGGTGTGCACGGAGGCAAAGAGCTCAACGAACACGGTATCCGGTTGGTCCGTCCGGTTACAGTTCGTATAGCTGATTTCCGTATCTTTCCCACTGTTGACACATGTGTAACAAGGCACCTTGGAGGCTGTGATGAAGCTCGGAGATTTTAAAATTCCGCATGACAAGCACATCAGGCTTGCCGATTACGACACTGCTTTCACCGGAAATTTCAGAGACAAACGCGAGGCAAAGGAGGAGCTTGGTCGAGACATCCGGCGTTTGGCGGAACTCCAGGACGTTCTCTATGCGCAGGACACATACGCCGTGCTCCTGATTTTTCAGGCGATGGACGCTGCGGGGAAGGACGGAACAATCAAACACGTAATGTCGGGGGTCAATCCTCAAGGCTGCCAGGTGTTCAGCTTCAAGGCGCCGAGTGCCGAGGAATTGGATCATGACTATCTCTGGCGCTGCATGAAAAGACTGCCGGAGCGAGGGCGAATCGGTATTTTTAACCGCTCGTACTACGAGGAGGTACTCGTCACACGTGTTCATCCGGAAATCCTGGAACGACAGAAACATCCCGGGAAGGCGATGGGAAAGGATCTCTGGAAGCAGCGCTTTCGCGAGATTAACAATTTTGAGCACTACCTCGTTGACAATGGAATCGTCATACTGAAGTTTTTCCTGAACGTGTCCAGGGACGAACAGCGTAAACGCTTTCTGGAACGTATCGAGACACCCGAGAAAAATTGGAAGTTTTCAAAAAATGACGTAACCGAGCGCGCCTTCTGGAACGATTACATGGTCGCATTTGAAGACGCATTCAACCATACCAGTACCCATCATGCGCCCTGGTATGTCATCCCGGCCGACCATAAGTGGTTCGCGAGACTCGCAGTGGCGAAAATCATCGCAAGCACTCTGGAGGAGCTGGATCTCCATTATCCCAAGCCGACCGAGGAGCATCTTGCTGAACTGCATGAAGCGCGCATGCTTCTCGAAGCCGAGTAACCCCACCTAATACGGACACAACCATGCACAGACGATACATCTTTTTCGTACTCATCGCGTTTCTCACAGCACCCGTAAGCGCCCAACGGTTTTTCACCGCGCAGGATCTTTGGACACTTGATCGTTTCGGAGCCTTCGACATCTCCCCCGACGGTAAAACCGCCGCGATCGTGGTGACGACCTACGACCTCAAAGCGAACACTGCGAATGGTGACATCTGGCTGTATACGATTGGAGACGGTAGTGCGCGCAAATTCACGACGGGTAAGGGGAACGAGGGGAGTCCGGCGTGGAGTCCCGACGGGAAGAACCTTGTGTTCACCGCCAAACGGGATGACGACGAACGTGCACAGCTGTACATCATCTCGGTCGACGGCGGTGAAGCGCGCAGACTCACCGAAATGCCAATGGGGGCATCCTCCCCGAAGTGGTTTCCTGATGGAAAGCGCCTGGCATTTACCTCGGCGATGCTTCCCGGTGTCACGGATTTTGATTCCCTGCGCGCACATCTGAAAAAGAGGAAGGAAAATAAGGTGTCCGCCAAAACTTCCGAGAATCGTCTGTTCCGCTATTGGGACCGCTATCTCACGGATGGCTACCTCGACCATCTCTTTGTCCTGGACATCGAAACGGGTACGGTGACGAATCTCACCCCGCAGATGGATCGCTATTTCAATTATTCCGGTGGAATCGACTACGATATCAGCCCGGACGGGAAGGAGATCGTCGCGACCGCACTCAGCAAAGGTGCGCCGTATGACCAGTTGTTTACCGACGTCTACACTATCGCCGTTGACGGAAGCGGACGAATGACAAATCTGACGGCGGAGAATCCCGGCGACGACATGTCCCCCCGCTACAGCAGCACCGGAAAATATATTTTGTACGGAAAAAATCTCCGTACCGATCGCAATGCGGAGCGCGTTCGCCTCATGAGGAGGGATACGAAAACAGGCGAGGAGTTGGAGCTGTGCAGAGAATTCGATCGGAGTCCATCCGGTTGGGTGACGGACGCAACCGACAATACCGTGTATTTTACCGCTGATCATCTCGCCAAGACCAGCGTTTTTTCCGTCCCGATGAGCGGCGGGGCGGTGAGTACGCTTCTGCATCGCGGGAGCAACAGTGGATTGCGTGTTGCCGGAGATGCCCTCGTGTTCCTGCATGAGAACCTGTCGGCGCCCAATGGGCTGTGCAGTATGCGCCCTGACGGAAGCGGGTTCCGGAAGCTCGACACATTGAACGCCGCATTGCTCGCATCCGTGAGTATGGGTCGAACGGAGGATATCTGGTACCGCGGAGCCGAAGGCGACAGTGTGCAGATGTTTGCAGTGTATCCGCCGAATTTCAGTGAGAAAAAATCCTGGCCGTTGTTGGTTCTGCTTCATGGTGGTCCGCATGGCACCTTTGGCGATGATTTCCATCCCCGTTGGAACACGCAGGTGTTCGCCAACGCCGGCTACGTCGTGATAACACCCAATTTTCATGGTTCCACGGGCTTCGGTGAGTACTTCGCCGAGCGCATCAACGGAGAGCACCCTCGGCTACCGTTTATCGATGTCATGCTCGCCGTTGACGAAATGCTGAAACGGCCGTACATCGATTCCACTCGCATGGCGGCCGGAGGAGGCAGCTACGGCGGTTACCTGACCTCGTGGATCGGATCGCAGACATCCCGCTTCGCCTGTCTCGTCAATCATGCGGGCGTGTACAACCTGATGGCGCAATTCGGATCCGACATCACGCAGCAGCGCAATATCAGTTACGGTGGATTGCCCTGGGACGGAATGGAAAACATACTTCGCTGGAGCCCGTCGCAACACGCTCAAGGGTATGTGACGCCGACGCTTGTCATGCATGGTGAAAAGGACTACCGGGTCCCTTACGGTCAGGCGCTCGAGGTGTACGGCATGCTGAAGGCCAAGGGCGTTCCCGCGCGTATCGTTCTGTATCCGGATGAGAATCACTGGATTCTCTCTCCGTTGAATTCCATTCACTGGTATGGAGAGTTCACATCCTGGCTCGATCGCTGGATCGGAGCCGGCGGCCGGTGATGTCAGGGCCGACTGAGAGTACGCGCTTCGAGGCGTGGAAGGTCAATCTACGCCGCCGAAGCACGGTGTGCTTTCGCTTACGTGTGTTGTTCGTCGTGCTGTTTGCTATCGCCGCCGTAATTCCAGCCACGGATGACATTCGCGTCGCATTAGCCGCCGTTGCGCTTGTTTCATTCACCCTTGTCGCTGTTTTCCACAGAAGGATAGACAGAGCGATAGCACGAACGGATGCTCTGCTTCTGGTACGCAGACAGCAGCAGGCACGGCGAAATCTGGCATGGGATCAGCTTCCACCTGCCCTCCCGATAGAATTGCCGTCCAATCACCCGTTTGCAGGGGATTTGGATCTGTTCGGATCCAACGGATTGCATCGCTTTCTCGATATAAGCGTCTCCCGGCAAGGGAGTCGCTTGCTTGCATCGTGGCTGAGCACAGAGGAGGCAAGCATAGACGAAATTCACGAGAGGCAGCGCTTGGTTCGCGCACTGATACCGGGCATCCGGTTTCGGGAACGCTTGCTGCTCACGTTTTCGCTGGTGTCGCGTGAGCGCCTGGATGGCGAGGCCTTCCTCCGGTGGTTGACGCATTCGCGCGTCCCGGCGGCGCTAGGCAGGATACTCTCCGTTTCCGCTGCGCTAGCAGTGGTTAATGTCGCGCTGTTTCTCGCATGGGGTTATGGTTTGCTCCCGCCATGGTTTCTGATCTCCCTTTTTCTGTACGCCGTACTGTACTTCCGAAATGTGGGAATTCGTGATACGTTTATCGATGCTGCGGTTCGGTTCGATGATGAACTCAGTAAGCTGGTTACGGTTTTTCACTTTCTGGAGCGGGCGAACACAGGCAGCAGCGAAGCGCAAGCGGAACTTCTCCGACCGTTTCGCGACGCATTCATGCGCCCATCCCGCCACATCCGTCGCGTGCGTGTGGATGTGATCGCGGCGGGGCTCAGTATGAATCCCGTTATGATGGTACTGTTGAATCTCCTGTTGCCTTGGGACTTTTTCTTCGCTCAGCGGCTCGAAAAGAAGCGCGCAGAGCTTGCAACGGTGGCCCCTGTCTGGCTCACCGCCATGCATCGTCTCGAGGCGCTTCAGTCCCTCGCGAACTACGGTTGGCTGTTCCCCGATACCACATTTCCGCATCTCCAGCAGGGACAGGATACCGGTGCTGCGTTTGTCGCAAAATCACTGGGCCATCCTTTGCTTCCGCATTCGACGCGGACTCGGAACGATGTTTCGCTTGCTGGGAACAGAGACATCCTCCTCATCACGGGATCGAACATGTCCGGAAAGAGCACACTGCTGCGGACAATAGGGGTATCTGCCGTCCTGGCACTGGCCGGGGCGCCGGTCGATGCGCACAGTCTCACACTGAAATCGCTGCGGCTGTTCACCTGCATCCATATCAGTGACTCGCTCAGAGATGGTGTCTCGTACTTTTATGCGGAAGTGAAACGACTCCGTCGTCTCCTCGATCTGCTTCGTGAGGACAACGGACAACCGACTATTTTTCTTATCGACGAGATGTTTCGGGGTACGAACACGCGCGAACGTCACGAGGGCGGAGAAGCATTTATTCGTGAGCTGATCCGCCTCCAGGCGTCTGGGGTGATTTCGACGCATGATATTGCTCTCACGAACATTGCCGATGTCGTGCCGGGGGTACGGAATATGCATTTTCGCGAAGCGATTACGGACGGACGAATGACCTTTGATTACACGCTTCGCTCAGGTCCCTGCCCGACCACCAACGCGCTTGTGATCATGCGGCTTGAAGGATTGCCGGTGCCTGATGACGCGGTGGCGGATTATTGAAAATCCATGCCGTCCGTCTCTCCCGTACTCGGCACTACCCGCGATCCATGAACGCGAGCATGACGCGAATTTCCGCATAGCTGATGGAGGAATCCACCACGGCTTTGATGCGTTTGAGATTCCTGTCGCGAAGATTCATCACGGCACCCTGAATCTCTTTTTGATGCGCCGCGGGGACAAGCGTATCTATCGGAAGTGCGACGCCTTGCCTGATGAGATCGGCGAGTTGATTGGAAACAACTCCGGCGGTAATGCCACGCTCAATAGCGATGGTGTCAATGGAAAGTCCACGCACGGCACATTCCCAGATAGCGCGGAGCGATGGAGAAATATCCTTGATCGCGTTGGCATCGTTCTTCATCGCGGCGTTCACGGCGTTCTCATGAAGGTGATCGCGGATTGTCGTCAGCAATTCGCGTCCGCATTTCTGGAAGGTGATGGGCCCCATGCCGTCGATGGCGAGGCATTCCTCGCGGGATGAGGGAGGATGGTTCGCCATTGCGCGCAGTACACGCTCAGGAATCAGAACATGCGATGGAAGGTTGAGCCGGGCGGCCACGCGGCGCCGTGTAGATCGTAATGCTTCGTACAGAGCGAGATTGGCGATGTCCGCTCCCGACGCTTCCTCCGCCGTGGGAATGTCCATGAGAGGAACGGAGTAGCCGAGCACACCGCGACCAGCTTCGGTAAGATACACGGAAGGTCGCACACCCTCCGTCCTCGCCAGCCAGCCCTGCCCGATCAAGGCATCGAGAGCTTCAAGTATCACAACCTTGTCGAAATGACGAAGCTTCCCGTAGCTGCCGGCCCGAAACAAACGGTACTCTGTAATACGACGGGTTTTCGCTCCCCTCAGGATATCTGCAAGTGTCAGGCGGCCGAAGCGCCCTCCTGTTTCAGCTGCACAATGTAGTATATGCCGGCCTCCTTCCTCTACCGCAAGACGCGAAGTTCCATCCTCGAGAGTGATCACCGTGGAGGTGCAGACATCGCACTTCCCGCATACACCGGAAATATCGCTTTCCTGAAAGTATTGGAGAATCATGTTTCGTCTGCACGCCGACGAACTGATGTACATCTCCACTGCTCGCAGCTTCTCGAGTTGATGCTGCATGCGTCGTTCGATGGCGCTGTAGTCCACCGGAAGGTCGGGAGCGGAGATGCGCGGACCGAGCAGGGCGATGCCGGAACCTTTGCGCCCGGGTACGAAATCGATAATGCGCTCCGCATGGAGTTCCTGAAGTATCGGGAGAATCTCTTCGACCGGCGACTCCGCAGCATCAGTCAGCTCGTCCAGAAACAGAGGCGTGGGTTCATAGAATGCCTCAGCACCCGCACGACGCAGGAGTGACACCGCAACAGGCTGCTGCATGGCGGAGGCGGATTCGATAAGCCACTGACGCATCGTGTCGTGATCAAGCAGAAAGCGAACAGTGGATCCGACCCAGCTCTCGGTGATACGCCGTACGTGTCCATCCCGCTCGAGTACGTCCAGCGCGCCGCGCACTGCGGATTCGCTGACACTGCCGATCGAATCAGCGAGTGCCGAAGCCGTCATAGCGAGAAGCCCGTGATACGTTTGACCGAGAGGCGTGCCAGCCAGACGGTGGAGCTCGGAATACACACGTTGGATGACGGCCTTGTCAGGGAAAGTGTTCCGGATAAAAAACTCCGGCAAGCCGCGATCCTTGGGATGGAACAGCAGCACACAGCTGCTCTCCTTGCCGTCGCGTCCCGCTCGTCCGGCTTCCTGATAATACTGCTCGAGTGTGCCTGGCATATCATGATGCACTACGAAACGCACATCGGCCTTGTCGATCCCCATGCCAAAGGCGGTGGTTGCCACAATGATACGGGTCGCTCCGCACATGAAGCGTTCCTGGACTTGCGCGCGCTGCGCGGAATCCAACCCTGCATGGTATGGCTCGGCGGGTATACCATGCTGCCGAAGTACGAGGGCGAGTTCTTCAACCGTGTTTCGTGTCCCGGCATAGACAATCCCGACATCGCCCCCGGAGCAGAGCCGGAATATTTCATCTCGCTTATTGACACCCTTCATGACACGGAATGTGAGATTGGGACGGTCGAAGCCGCGAACAATAATTTCCGGATCTTCGAGCCCAAGTTGCGTCTGGATGTCGAGACGTACATCAGGTGTGGCCGTGGCCGTGAGCGCCACCACTTGTGGTCGTCCGAGTTCCTCGATGGCAGATCTCAGTTTCTTGTAGCTCGGCCTGAAATCGTGTCCCCATTCACTGATGCAATGTGCTTCATCCACCGCAAGCATACCGATCTTCACCCCCTTGATGCGTTGAAGAAACGCAGGGCTTTCGAAGCGCTCGGGAGCGACGTACATCAGCTTGTACCAACCGCCGCGCGCTTTCTCGAGACGTGCGATAAGCTCCCGGTGATCAATGACCGAGTTAATGAACGTCGATGGTATGCGCACCCGGTCGAGTGCGGAAACCTGATCCTGCATGAGCGAGATGAGCGGCGATACGACGATGGTCAGTCCATCACGTAGAATAGCGGGTATCTGGTAGCAGATGGACTTCCCACCCCCGGTCGGCATGATGGCGATGGTATCTCTCCCGGAAAGGATGGTGCGGACGATGTGATCCTGTCCCGTTCGAAAACCCGGATAGCCGAAGTGGCGGTGTAAGGCCTCTACGGCATCCTCAAAGGCAACCTGTTCAGTCATGACAAAACTCCCTAAGTATGTGATGTGTCTGCATAAGTGTACAAAGCGGTTTTTTCTGTCGGGTCTGGCCTCCGATACGATGGTTCATTGTTCGATGTGGTATCAAGGACGTACACGTATGGCAATACGGTTGCTCCCTCCGTACAAACGGTAATTGGTGTCGGTCAAAAACGTGGACAAAGCTTCATGCAGCCTCTGACACCACCTGCGAATTCACACCGGTGTTCATGGGCAGTGAGCAGGGAGAGCGCAAGAAGTACTACAAACGAAGACGGATACGCGTCACCCCTCGACCGGAAGCTCTTCGGTCGCATAGGATGGATAGTACGGCTCAAGCTCCTTGGACATGAACTTCGTCACCGCAAGAATGACACCAAGGTCATCGAGGTAACCGATCAATGGAGCGACATCAGGAACAGTATCCAGCGGTGAGATGAAATACAGGAGTGCTCCGACAACAATGGTCTTCTTCTGCCAGGCGACGCGCTCGTCGAGGAAATAGCGGAAAAGAGCCAGCAAATCCTGTGCGAATCGGAGCTTATGGCCGACCTTCTCAAGCTTTCCCTCAAAGCGCTCCACAACCGTGTGTGATTGTCTCCGATACGTCTGTTCGTCCTGCTCCCCGCTCAGGTCATACCCGTCGAAAAAATCATCCAGCTCCTTGTCCATGGCACCCTCAGAATGATACTGCGTGAGCTAACAACAGACTAAAATAGGTCTGACATTTTCAGCATACAAGGGCAAATTCCGTGGATACAATTGATGGCGCACAGTGGGTTGATGGAGTGCCCGATACCATTCGTGATTCCTGCCGTGAAATGCACAACGCAGGCAATTTCTCCAGTACCGTTAAAAAAGAAAACACCCCGTGAAGGAGTGTTCTCTTGTATAGGAGATGGATGAGCGTCAATGATTCATACGGAGACGGTCGATGAAATCTGAAAGGGGTCGGAGAATACTTAAGAAGAAAGTATGCACATGGCTGTTGTCGTGCCTGTGAATATTAGGCATTGGTATCACCGCCAATCGCTCGCGATTTCCGCGATTCATTCTTGCTTCGGTGATCATTTGCTGTCCAATCATGTCAAACTCCGTCAAAAAACTTTCGAACGTCGAAAGCACAAGATATACAGCAAAAACCGGACCAAAAGCGTAAATGCTGATTTCGGTTGTTTTTTGGTGGTTTGTAGCGGAGAAATAGTGAAAATGCGTGACATCTCGTGAAATTTATTCACGAAAATGGTTTCAATAATTTGATTCGTCCTTCCACAAAACGATGCGCCAGGGATACGTGGTGCTCTCCCGTCGTAAATCGAGGCGTACCTTCCCATCTACGCGAACGATGTCGTTGGCGTTGAAGGTGACTGTCAGGTTAAAGCTTCTCGTGACACTGCTGACGAGCGAATCCCCTGAAAATCCGGCGATATTGTTCCAGATCAGGTTCAGATTATGAGCATTCCTGAACAGCTGAGCAGTGATACGCATTTCTTCGTCACGTCCCCAACTTTCGTCGACAAGTCGCTCATAGTCCCTGTAGGTGAAAACAAAGTCGGATGCCAGCAATCCGCCGTAAATAGTGGTGTCTTTGAAGGTATACGCGTAGCGAAAATTCTGGAAGACGCCTTCGATCGTGGTCTGATCAGAAATCAGTGCGTCGCCTTCAGGCTGGGTCTCATCAAGTGCCGGTGCAAAAGGATTGCAAGCGCAGAGAAACGCCACCCCGAGGAAAATCGCGAGAATCAGTTTGCGAAACGACCTTTCCATTCGCTCCAGCTCGTCTGATCGGTGTGCGGAATGTCGGTCCAGCGTGTAATACTCCAGATGGAGCTGCGGTCTGTCCTGAGAACGAATTGTACGTTGCCTTTCACATTTTCCGTGACACCCGGGACGCCATGCCGGAAAAGCAAATCGTAGCTGCCTTCGTAGACAGCCGAGTCGGAAGCCAGGACCACAAACGCTCCGCTGAATGTGAGGCGCGAAGTCGCAGCACTGCCGGTGAAAGCAACGAGCGCGGCGAAATAGGAGCGTTCAGACTGCACAGTCCAGCCTGAAAACGTGGAAGCGTATCTTCCTGCTGCCGCAGCTGTGGGAAGGAAGAGGAAACGAACACCAGAATTGACCGTATCGGCAAGACAACGGATGTAATTCTCGGTATTTTTCTCGCTGACAGAGTACTCGAGGTTGCTGAGGACGAGATCGGGGGAGGTGGGCGGAACGAAGGTAGAACTGCCCGACGCCGGAGGTTCGGGATCACGCGTTTCGAATAATCCGCAACCAGTGACTCCGCACATGAGCAGAGCTATGAACCATATTGTGCGGCGATCTGTTGCGATGCTGGAAGTCATGGGACGCGGGCGAACATGATACAGCGTGGGGAAGAGGGTCCGTACGGATCGCCACGGTAGTCGCCGAAGACGCTTTCGAGTGAAAATCCATACTGCGGCAACATACACCGAAAATCCTCAAGTGTAAACAGGCGTACGGACTCCCTGAATTCTCTCTTCCTCCCGCCGCTCTGGACCACAATATGTTTCTCGACGCGTCCGTTCTCGATTTTTCTTTCCTGCTCTATTGTTGCCCCATCAATTTCGGTACGAGTGTACGGTTCGAGAGTATGAGACAATCCGGTCGCGTTAAGAAAATCAAGCATATACCAGCCGCCGCTCCGCAAGCAGCCACGAACCTGCCGTAACACGGAAAAATTTTCCTCATCCGTCGGGAAATAGCCGAAGGCGGTGAAAAGTTGAAGGACTGCGGCAACCGATGCCGACAAGGGGATGTGGCGCATGTCCGCGCGTACAAGTTGCAAGGTGGATGAAAAACGGCGGGTCTTGCGCTGTGCGTCTGCGATCAGAGTTGGAGAAAGGTCTGCCGCGATAACGTGATATCCCCGACGTGCAAGTTCGAATGCATGACGTCCCGTCCCGCAGGCAAGGTCGAGAAGAGGACCAACCCCTGAATGGAGCGATGTGATGTTCTGAAACAGGTCAATGGCCTGGCGAGCCTCTGCCGCATCTCTGTGTGCGTAGAGATGCATGTACAGTTCATCGGCGAACCAATGTTTGAACCAGGCCATACATCATCTCATAACGAAATGCGACCCTCGAAGGCGCGAGATATGGTAGCGGCGTCTGTAAATTCAAGATCGCTGCCCATCGGTATACCACGAGCAATGCGCGTGACAGTGACACCGAGCGGTTTAAGCAAACGGGAGAGATAGAGTGTCGTCGCTTCTCCCTCGACGTTGGGATTCATTGCGAGAATGACTTCCGTAACATCCTGACGCGCACGGTCGAGGAGTTCGCGAATACGAAGATCCTCCGGCCCTATACCCTCAAGCGGGGAAAGGCTACCCCCGAGCACATGATACATACCCCGGAATTCATTACTGCGTTCGATGGCAAACACATCGTTCGACTCCTCCACGACACAGATGCACGTGCGGTCGCGGCGCGTGCTTGAGCAAATACTACAAGGATCATTTTCGGTGATATTGCAGCAAACCGAGCACGTGCGAATACGGTCCTTCACCTCGATAAGCGACCGCGCCATTCGCTCGACATCTTCCCGCGACAATTTCAGCACATGCAGCGCAAGCCGCTGGGCGGTCTTTCTGCCGATGCCGGGCAATCGGGAGAACTCGCTGATCAGGGCATCGAGTGACGGCGACGTACTCAGCATGCCTTCAAAGCCCCAAATTACCAAGGTTGAGGCCGGGAATGTTCGGAAGCATCCCGGAAGTCGCTTTCCCCATCTCGTCCTGCGCGAGTTTTTGCGACTCAGCGATCGCTTTGTTCACGGCGGAGAGGATGAGATCCTCGAGCAGCTCCACGTCGTCCTGTGAAACAACACTCTTGTCTATCGCGATTTTCCGTACCTCCTGCTTGCCGTTGATAGTGACGCGCACCATGCCGGCGCCGACCTCCACGGTGGTTTCAAGGCTGCGCAGCTTGTCCTGCACATCGCGCATGCGTGTTTGTAGCTCCTGCACTTTCGCGAGCATGTCTTGCATATTGAGACTCATGAGAAATCGTCCTGTCGTTACATATACCTGAGTGAATCCGGATGCATCGAGTTTTTCAACTCAGGATCCGGCGATGGTGATGCGCATTTCAAGGCCGCCTTCGTGAATGGTTGTGCCCGGAATGCGTGAACCGGCCTCGGCATCCGGTTTGGTGCGTTGATAGCGGTAGAACAGTGACGCCTGAACGCGCTGACTGATGGAATACCGCACGCGCGGTTCAATGGTGATGCGCGTCGTACCTTCGCGGGGCTGTCCGCCACTCCCGAGATCGTTGATGCTGTATATGCGAGCAGCGTTTTTCGCCAGACTGAAAGCGAGACTGAAGTTGATATCGTTCTTCAAGGTCAATCCGAACATGGGCATGTCGAAACCAGTCTTTTTGAACTCGGAGGTCATGGTGATTTCGTCCATGTTGTCTTCGGTGATGTTACTGGCCGATGTATTGAGGCCGAAAGTCCCCTTCTTGCTCCAGCGGGTCTGCACGCTCAAATCGCCACCCCAAATCTGGTTGAAGCCGAGCTGAATGCCGATAAGCGGTTGGAAATTGTACCCGACCTGTTTGGTTTCGGTGATGCGCGAACCGTCGTCCTGACTCAGCCGCCAGCTGTCACCGTACGAGGAGGAGTACCGATGTTCCAACGAAATGCGGTCTGCGAGACCTGCGAGAAGGCTCCATTTTTCGACGCCGTCCCAGCGAATACCCCAGTTGACACGAGGGAGGAAATTCGCAAGAATCGCGTTGAGCCAGGGAATAGCCTCGAAGCCGTCCTCAAACGCTTGACCCAGCTTTTCGGATTCGGTGCGTCCGTCCGATGCGTCGTTGAGCAGTTCCTGGAATCGTTCGTTGACGGCATTCATGTTGGTGTTGAAATAGCTGAAGAACATGAAATCCGGAAAGGCCAGGAAGGAGCGCTCGAGTTTCCCGCTCGTCGTGACGCTCGTGATGATCTGTTCGCCCAGATCCGTGGTTCGTATCTGATAATTCTTGTTGATCGACCAGCGCAAATCCCAGGTAAGATCCAAGCGGGCGCCTTCCCAGAGCGGACGATTTGTCTTGATGGAGAAGGTATTGGATTGCGCGTAATTATCTGCAAAGGTTCCGGTCGGATTTGGCGCCCGCAAGCCCCGTCGGTAATCTTCGATGCCGATGAAAGGAAAACTGCTGCGGAAAGCAAGCCGTCCGGAGGAAGGATTCGGATCACTTATGAGGCCGAGCTGATAGAGTTGCGAAGGACCGACGTCGGCATTGGGCGGATTGCCGAAGGGGTTGCTTGTCCAGAACGTGCTGAAACCGGTTTGGCCGCGTACGCCGCCAACGGTGCTGCTGTTGTTCTGCGCAAACGTGAAGCCGAGATTATCGAAATCGAGGAAGGGAACCTTGATACCGTAGTACAAAATGTCGCCTAGTGTGCCAAAAACAGCCGAGGCTGGATTCCACCCTCCTGCGGACTCTGCACCTTCTTCGCCTTCCGGTTCCACCTCGTTGCGCAACAGCCCGATTGCACGCTTACGAACAAGCTGAATTTCTTCATTGAGTTTGACAAGCCGTTCAATGTCTTCGTCACCTTTGGCATTTGCCTTCATGTCGCGCATTTGGCTTTCCTGCTCGACGACGGGACGGAGCTTCTCAATCTCGCGCGCGAAGCGCGCCGGATCACGCTCTTCAAGACGTTGCAGCAACTCACGGAGCGGGAGATTCTCGATACGCTCGGAGTCGTCGCCGGTGTCCTCGGGTGGCGATTCGGGTTGAACCGTACGTCTTCCGGGCATTGGTTTCCTGTCGGGGACGGGAGCGGTTGTGCCGCTCTTGCCGAAGAGCGGTTCAAACATCTGGCGAAGCTTGACATTGAGCGTCGAATTGATGCTCGCGTTGTAGCTCGCTGTCCGACCCTGGTCGGCTTGCTGAATATTCTGCTGCCAGTTGTAAGACACTGTGTAGCCCGCGCTCAGGTCGATGAAGCGGTCGAGATTGAGAATGCGCGGTATTGCGGGTCGACTCTGGAGCGAGAATTGCTGCTGATAATTTGTGGGTGGACCGAGGTTAATTCCACCGTTTTTGAAAAAGATGTCACCGAAAATCGCCGAGCTTTGCCGTTGCGTGACGACAGGGATACCGAATTCATCGAGAACGGCATCGCCATTTTCATCGAATACCTGCTCCGTTTCGAGCCCGAGCAGCGAGGTGCGAATATTGGAACCGATACTGCCGCTGAGGTTGAGCAGACTCGCTTCCGAAAGGGTGAAACCCAGATTCGCGGATCGGCCGTGTGTAAACGTACGCGTGTATGGCCGGAAACGGACAGGGAAGCGTTCTACCTCTTCGATGCGCGAACGCTCGAGCGTGGCATCGGTACTCACGCGGGACGGCAGATAGTACCACTTCGCGTCGCGATATGCGTCGAGCAGAAATACGCCGTCAAAGATTTTTTTGAACGGCTGGACGTAGGAGTCGCGATTGAAATCGTACCCATAACCCACACGCGCCTGCCATTGCCAATTTCGGCGAGAACGGTAGACGGGGCTGCGAAAACGCGTTATGGAATAGTTATAACTCATCTCGAGGCGGTTGACCACATCCTGAATCAGCCAACTCTCACCCGGGGCTTTCAAGCGCACAGTGGGGATAGCCCAACTGTCGCGGATTTCCAAGGTCTGTGTTGCGATGCGGGCATTGCGAACCTCGGTGTCAATTTCGCGCTGGGATTTCCCCTCGTTGCGAAGCTTGTCGGCCAGCGCCGACACCGACGCTTCCACCTCGACGTCAGGGTTGTCCGCGAGCAACAAGGGTTTGCTGAGGTTTTCCGCATGCGAGTACGTCACGCGCACCTGCGTCCCTTTCCAGTCCTGCGGAAAGACGCGATCGATGTTCAGTGTCGTGTTCATGCTCCACGCCGTCGTCCATGCGCGGCTTGCACTGAAACGCTCGGATATGCCGTGGAAATACGGATCGGTATGGGAGACGCTCCCGCTGATATCGGCAATGTCCGCCAAACGGAGGTTCATGGAGGCATTGTAGGCGTAGCCGATTTTGGTGTTGGGCTGGATGACGCGGAGCTCGTTGATCCAGACATTGCCGCTGATGTCACGGGCGTCTTTATTACGGACACCGACGGAAATGAATTGCACGCGGACGATGTCGGGATTCCCGTACACCCAGAAACGCGCATTGGGATTGGTGCGTGTGGGGAAATCGTCATACCCGGAGTTTTCGTCAATGACCGCCTTGATGGCCGTCAGCTCGGAAAAATCAATATCTACCTCGTTCTCGGATGCCCAGCGTGCAGAGATTGGTGCGCGGTATTCGTAGTAATTTGCCGTGTCGATACCAAAGCGCATCACCAGCTCGTACGTCGTGCCCTCCAGCTGTGGATCACCGTGGACGTACATTTTCAGGCGGCGGTAGTTGAACAGGTCGATACCGGTGCCCGGGAAGAGACGGTAGGCCTCGCGCAGCGTATCGGGCTCGAGATTGTCGAAACGGAGATTCAGAGACTGTTCATTGCCGAAAATCTGTTGATCCGGTCGGGTGCGATCGCGGGGACGGATGACGCCGGGAGGGACGTCATATTCCGGATTGTCCTCGACATTGACCACCGACACGGCGAATTTGGGATCGTTGCGCAGGCGCTCGTACCACTGATTACCGACAAGATTGAACTCTGCGATGCGAACGTTGATCGGCTGATCATTCGGGCTTTCGATGTCGGTAAGAGTAACGCGGAGATACTCCACATTGTCCAGCGCCGGGGTGCCGACGCGATCGTCAGGATTGTTCAGCGGAATACGGAACTGGTACCAGCCATTGGTGCCACCACCCACAACGTACGGATTGCGGTCTATCGCGTTCAGATTGAACTTGCTCGTATCCAGGTCGATGATATAGCGGAAGTAGTCATTGGCCAGATCGAGGATACTGTTGTTGTTCAAATCTTCGGTGTCCGGGAATTGCCCGGCGGGATCGCCATTCTCCTGATCACCGTTGCCCTGCGTGCCGTTGAAGCGCGTCCAGTCGTTGGGATCGTAAGAAAAATTGTCACCACTTGGATCGTCACCCGGAATCAGTCCCGCAGCGATCTGTGCGGCGTAAACGCTGCGTTCCTGCTCGTCGGTCAGCATGTCGAGGCCGACGTCCTCGCCCGAGTTGAGAATGCCGTTGCGGATGGATCCCGGGAGCACATCGTCTTCGGAGTCCAGCTTCGCATTCGGGATGACATCCTCCGAAACTTTGCCCATGTCGATGATCATTTTACCGCCGCTGTGATTGTCCACCTTCATCCACATCTCGATGTAGTTGAAGTTGCCATCCACCAGGTTGGAGGCATTGGACGGCAGCAGGCGGATGATACCGGCCCAATTCCTCCGCTGTACACCGAGGTCGGGAGTATAATTGAAGGAGCCACGACGCGCGGGGTAATAATCCAGATCAAGGACGGTCACACGCTGGTCTTCTCGGGCCACGCTTTTCTCGGGCCAGATGTCGTCGACGCGCACTGTTTTAGGTGAGAGCGAGGTGATGGGCAGGTTGTACCAATCGAGTTTCGCCCTGTTGGTGTTCATGGTGCTGTCATTGGGAGCATTATTCGTCGGGAGGATATTCGGCACCGATCCGAGTCGCCAGACCGAGTACGCGGTCTGCAGCGGGATGAAGATACGTGAACCTTCGAAATCATCCAGATACGCAATCCCCTCTCCGTTATCCGATGGGATGGTGCTGGACTTCGTCTCACCGCCGGGCAGAACCACGGCCGCTTCACCCTGCAATGACAGTGATGATTTCTCCTTGGTGGAAATGAACGGAAGCGTATTCAACGCATCAGTGAGCACGGGAAGATCAATGATGGTCTTGGCGTCAATGCCGAACATCGTGTTGCTGATCGGCTCTTCGCCGATGCGCACCTTGTCGCTCAGGGTTTTTTGATTCAGGCTCAGTAAGGTGAATCCGAAATAGCTGTCCTTGTTCAGATCCACTTCGCCGCGGGCACCCACCAATGTCTTGGAGGCGAAGGTGAAGAGATCCTGCTTCTCAAAGTCGATTTCCAGTTTTGCTCCCGGCGCGAGTGCTTCTTCCTTGAGGATTTGGACGGAGCCGATCTGCTCGTTCACCGTGTAGTCCACACCGGGGGTGAGGGGTGAACCGTTCAACGTGACGCGAACCGAACCCGGCACAACATTGAATCCAAGCTGATACATCGCTGAACTCGATCCGCGCGTTGTTCCGACAATGAGGATTTTGTCAAGACCGCTCTGTCTGGCCTGCGACTTGGTCTGCGTGTACAATTCCTTGAAGAGATACGGCTGAATAGTCGCGACGGGTTGATTTGGTAAGAGCTGGGTGAAATTGTTCAGAAGCCCGTCTCCCCACGGTTCGAGTGTCGGGAAGATGATTTCACCGCGTACGGGATTGACGGTGAGGCCCGGGAGAAAATCGATTTTTCCGTCCGGGTAACCGCCATTGTCGTCCGTATTGTCCAGACCGAAAAGACGTATCAACTGTGCGCTGATGTCGGGGAGAACCTCCTGGTCTGGTTGTCCTCCGCTGCGATAGATGAGTTTGAAGTTGGCGAGGTCCTCGGCGCGCATGTTGCGCGTGTTGAGCGAATACACACTCTTTACCTTTTGCTTCCAGGCTTTCTCGAAGGAAGGTGTAAGGTTACGCGGTTTGACGAGCTTCAGCACCATGCGTGAAAAGACGTCCTGACCGTTCGCGTCCTTGTACACCTTCAGTCGCGGATCACCGGCGAAGGTACCGAAGACGATATCATCGTCGGGACGGAGATCCGAAGGGCCTTCGATGCGATAGGCCACAGCGATGACCTGGTCGTCCTGCAAGCTCTGATTGAGCGCCAGAATACCGGTTGCAGTGTTGATGCTGTAATCGATATCTCTCTGCAGGCGTTTGAATTTGCCGGCCTCGATTTCTCCCGATTTCGGATCCACGCGGATGTTCGGATCGAGATATTGCGCGTAGGAAGAGGGGAAGTCCGCGGCCGACGGGTTGTAGCCTTCCGGGTTGTCAATGAAGGCGATGGCTTCCCGCTCCTGCGGATCGGTAATCACGCCCGAGGTGGCGGGGCGTGAAACCCATACCTCGAGCTCTTTGATAATGAGCTGCGGATTGAGTATCACCGGAGCGGTGGCGTTCTGATCGCGGTGCGAGAAGCGGTAGTTATAATAGGATTCGTACTGGTTTCTGCCCTGGGAATCGTTCTCGCGATACGCGAGATCAACGAAGTAGTAGTTGTCGGAGTACTCGTAGGCGCGTCGCTCGAATTTCTGCTCCTGTGCGCCTCCCGAAATGGCGAGTCTCGAGGATTCACCTTTTTTCTGCGATGCGATGGTGGAGAGGCGCAGGGGACCGATTTTAAACTCGGCTTTGATGCCGAACAGCGCACCACTGCCCTGAATCAGCGTGGAAGGCGTCTGCAGCGAAACGTTACCGGCTTCTACGGACTGCACGATCTCATCTTCGTAGCCGGTGTATTTGATTTTGAGCTGATTCTCGTAATCAAAGGTACGCTCCGTACTCCAGTCTGCCCGAATACTCAGCTTGTCGCCCACCATGCCATTCACATTGATTTGCACCTGCTGCTTGAAATTGGGCGAGAACTGCGTCGGGCGCAGGAAAACGGACTGCTGATCCGACGACTCGATGCGGAAACCTGCATTGATGTCGATAGCACCGTTGATGCGCACACTGATACGGCTGCGGTCACCGAAGATGCTCATCAACGGATTGGGCGCAATAGGGATGTCAATTTCAGTGATATTTTTCAGCAAATTCTCGAGCGGATCTCCGCTTTCCGTATCAAAGCGGGTAACCTCGGCATTCGTACGGCGTTCACGCTCATAGTTATACCGCGCTCTGATATATTCATCGAGCGTCATGCGGTAGGGGATACGGACGTCGCGACCATTAACCACCTCGCGAATCAGTACTTCGTTCTTCGTGGAGTCGATGGTCACGATGCGCTGGACGGCGTTGGAACTCAGGTATATCGGAGATTCGCGCCCGGGAAACGGCGTGGCAACGGGCGAAGGCTGGCGACGTTCGGGAAGGAATTTCGCACGTGTCGTACTATCCGAAGGCGGGATATTGAGACTGTCGTCCGGCCGCGGAGCAAGAGATGCAGCGAATGCCGCGAGCTCGAGGTCCGCAGCGAACGGATCAGCAATGATCGCTTGCTCTTCCGTCGCAGCGTCGTCCTCTGAGGCGACCAGCAACGCGGAGAGGTCGAACACCGGTCCGCTGTCAGACATCTGAGCCGTAACCTGTTGCTGCTGTCCGGCGCTTGGATTCTCATACGCTGCTGCGGGTGCAAGCGGTTTTTGGAGCAGTGTTTGCGCGGCAAGCATTTCGTTCCAAGCCTGTGCCGCTTCGATAGTCACGCGGTGCCTGGAAAACGAAGGCGCGGTGCTGGCGCCGAGAAACAACAGCAGCGACAGCGCCGATGATGTCAGCAGAACGCCATAATAGCGGACAGGCGAGGACATACCTCGCCCCATGCCCGTCAGACGGGATGTTGGTCTCATACGATTCGTGTTGGCAGTCAAATGTCTCTTGCCGTGTGCGAGTGGAGATCAGTCAAATGTACCGTAGCGCTCGCCTCGATAGAAACCCTTGGGTTGTGGAAAAAGAATAGAGATAGCGTGGTATCGACAATGAGCAGAATTGCTTTAACAATAGTGAAAAACAAAAATACGCAAGATGTCTGCGAAGGTGCAACAAGTGGAGTCCGTGAAATTCGGTATATTGAGATCAGCGCCAAGACAACGTGCGGTGAGGCACAGAATGCATGTTACATCTCCGCAGCCTCTCCCGCAATGGAAAATTTCATGGGTTCATTTCCGACTGCAGTTCATGATCCTTTCCCGGCACATCCTTCGCTCGCATGTTGGTCCGTTCATATTCTCGAACGCGATCATCATTTTCCTGTTTCTTTTGCAGTTTCTAATGAAGCGGGCAGGCGATCTTGTGGGAAAGGGTTTGAGTACCTGGGTCATTCTGGAACTGATCGCGCTCAACCTCGCGTGGATTCTTGTCCTTTCCGTGCCGATGTCCACATTGGTCGCCTCACTGATGGCGTTCGGCAAACTCTCCGCCGACAACGAGACAACTATCATGCGCGCATGCGGCATGAGTCTGTACCGCATGATGACGCCTGTGCTCCTCGCCGGAGCGATGGTGACCGCGGTGCTGATCTGGTTCAACAATTCGGTACTGCCGGAGGCGAACATTCGTCTGCAAACGCTGATGACGGACATCGTTCGTATCAAGCCGACGCTCTCCATCCAGGCAGGGGTGTTCACCACCGAACAGGAACTTCCCAATTACCGCATTCTGGTTCGTACCACTTTCGAGAAGAGCAATGATCTTGAGGGAGTGACCATTTACGATCTTTCCGATCCCGACCGCAGCGTGGTACTCACCGCAGAGCGGGGCAAGGTCAGTTTCTCCGCCGACTACAACAACATCATGATGGACCTTGAATCGGGTGAAATCCATGAGGTTGATGCCGCCACGATGAAGCGCTACCGCATGTTGCGCTTCACACGACACCGGGTATCGATGCCCGCCAGCGGATTCGGCTTTCAACGGACCGATGCTTCGACCATGCGACGCGACGACCGCACGATGAGCTCCGCGATGATGCAAAGCATTGTCGACAGCGTCGCGGCGGTGCAGGAAGAGAAACGTGAACGTTTCGCCGAGAGAATGCAGGGGCACATCCGTGCGTATCTGCGAGGTGCGCCCCGCTTCTATGCCGCTGCCCCGATGCGCTTTCGTGACCTGGGTATGGGTGACAGCACGTCAACCGCGAAGCGGGAAGGTTTCGATACTGTTGCGGTGGCATTTCGTGCACTGAACGATGTGCGGCAGTTGCAAGCGGAGGCGATGGCCGACGCAAGTGGCATCGAGTTCGATGAGCGGCAAATTGATCGCTATCTCGTAGAGATCTATAAAAAATATTCCATTCCGGTCGCCTGTCTGGTTTTTCTGTTCATCGGAATCCCGTTGGGCACCATGGCGAGGCGCGGCGGATTCGGGATGGGAGCGGGGCTCAGTCTCGGTTTCTTCCTTTTCTACTGGGCCTGCCTTATTGGAGGAGAAAAGCTTGCGGATCGCGGTGCTTTCAGTCCCTTCTGGGGAATGTGGCTGGCGAATTTCATTCTTGGCGTGATGGGAGTGCTTTTGACCATTCGTACTGCAAAAGAATCCACCTTCATCGACTGGTCGTTCCTTTCCCGTTTTGTACCGAAAGGATTTCGGGGTGAAGCGTCTTCAGAGGTTGCGGGAAGGAGGATGGGATGATGGGACGCCTTGACCGTTACGTCGCCGTGCAGTTCGTGAAGACCGTATTGTTCGGACTGCTCGCATTCAGTGTGATTTTTATTCTGGTGGATATGATCGAGAATCTCGACGATTTCATCGATCAGAACGTTGCGCTGGAAAACATTATCCTGTACTATGCGTACTTCCTCCCGCGCATTTTCAGTCTCATGGTGCCTGTGGCGATGCTGCTGTCGGCGCTGTTTGTGGTGGGAAGATTGAGTAACAACAACGAGCTTACCATCATCAAATGCGCCGGCAGAAGTTTGTACCGTTTCATGCTGCCGTTACTCGCTGTAGGAGTGATCGTGAGCGGTATCATGCTTGCGTTCGACGGTTGGCTGGTCCCGCACATCAATGCCGCCCGGTTGAATCTCGAGCGCGAGCATCTGAAAAAACACCTGAGCAGTGGTGGTCGGTACAACATGTTTTTCCAGGATCGTGGTCAGCGCATTGTATCCGTGGAGTATTACGACGAGGCCAGCGCAGTCGCGCGAAGGGTGCGTTTGCAGACCTTTGATGAACGCGATCCGACGCGTATGGTGCAGCGGCTCGATGCGGAGCGAATGGAGTGGCGTGAGGATACGCGGGAATGGGTGGCGTTCGTCGGCCTGCAGCGAAGCTTTGGTACGGATACCACCCGGCCCATCCAGGAAAGGGAAACCATAGAGTCCTTCGACAGCCTGCGTTTAGGACCATTGGCTCTCACACCGGAGGTCATTATCCGGATGCAACAGAAGCCCGAGGAACTGGGCCTGGAAGAGTTCCGTGACTATATCGAGCGGCAGCGTCTGGCAGGGAGCGACATCGCGCGTTTGCGGGTGGATTATCACGGGAAGATCGCCTTTCCTTTCGCTTCACTCATCGTAGTCTTCTTCGGGGTGCCTTTCGCTTCCGTCAAGCGCCGCAGCGGTCTGGCCGTGCAGTTCGGTATCAGCATCTTCCTTTTATTCGTGTACATGGTGAGCCAGAAACTCAGCCAGATTTTTGGTTATAATGGGAATATCCACCCTCTGCTGGCTGCCTGGCTGCCGAATCTGTTGTTCCTCGCCGCCGGCGGTACCATTCTTTTCAGGGTGCAAAAATAGCCTTGAATTTCATCAACCTTCATCGTTACCTTAATAGGCTGTGGTCGATTTTCGACTTCAGCTCGATTGCCTCGTTTTACGCTGGAAAGAGAAAATGAGAATAGCACGTGATTTTCACTGGGAGATGGGGCACCGCCTGCCGTTTCACCAGAGCGGCTGCGCCAACATTCATGGACATTCCTATCGCCTCACGGTGGAGCTCACCGGCCGTCTCGATGCCAACGGCATGTTGATGGATTATGGGGAGATGAAGCGTCTTATCATGCCGTTGATCGACGAGCTCGATCACGCGTTTCTGTGTGACGACAAGGACACACTTATGCTGAATTTTCTGAGCGGCAGCGGCCTCAAGTACAAAATCGTCCCCTTCACTTCGACAGCGGAAAACCTCTCGTTGTATCTCCTCGACGAGCTCTGGAAAGTGTTCGAGTCTAAAGCGGAAGTGACAGCATTGAAACTTCGTCTACGAGAAACGGAGATTTCCTATGCCGAAGTTGAGCGTTCAAGAACCGCTTAATCGTTGAAATACAATATTTTACTGCGATTGTTGAAAAAACATTGCATATTCATCCCCGTTTTCTTATTTTCCTGTGTCGTTTTGGCGTCTTCATTTAAAGTAATACCCGAGGTCCGGAATGAAATTCTTCATTGACAGCGCAAATATTGAAGAAATCCGTGAAGCAGCCAGTCTCGGCATTCTGGATGGAGTGACCACGAATCCGTCGTTGGTTGCGAAGGAGGGTCGTAATTTCCGCCAATTGCTCGATGAAATTCTTGCCATCGTGGACGGTCCGGTCAGTGCCGAAGTCGTGTCCGTGGACAACGAAGGAATTTTAAGAGAAGCTCGCGAGCTTGCCGCCATTCATCACAACATCGTCGTCAAGGTCCCACTTATTCGTGAAGGGCTCAAGGCCGTCCGGCAGCTGACGGACGAAGGCATCAAGACGAACGTCACCCTTTGCTTTTCCCCCACGCAGGCCTTGCTTGCCGCCAAGGCCGGCGCCACCTACATCTCGCCATTTATCGGTCGTCTCGATGATATCAGCATCGACGGCATGGAATTGATACAGCAAATCGTCACAATCTACCAAAACTACGATTTCCCGACGCAAGTACTCGCGGCCAGCATCCGACATCCCTTGCATGTAGTGGATGCGGCGCTGATGGGTGCGCATGTCGCGACGATTCCATTCAAAATCATTGAGCAAATGTTTTTCCATCCGTTGACGGACAGCGGTTTGCAGCGTTTTCTCGATGACTGGAAGAAACACGAGACAAAGCTCGTTTGACAGACGATCTCAACCTTTTTTTCATATTTATTTCTGGCTGACTGTAATGAAGCGTACAGCATTTCATGACATCCATGTGCGTCTCGGCGCCAAAATGGTCGAGTTCGCAGGTTTTCACATGCCCATTCAATACTCAGGTATTATCGCGGAGCACAAACGCGTACGCAGTACTGTTGGCGTATTCGACGTCACGCACATGGGAGAGTTCGAGGTTCGCGGGGCGGATGCGTTTTCCTTTGTCCAGCGCATGACCACAAACGACGTGACGAAGCTGGCGGAGGGTCAAGTGCAGTACTCGACGATGTGCTACGATCACGGGGGCATCGTTGACGACCTCTTGGTGTACCACTGTGGCGATTTTCTCCAACTTGTGGTAAATGCATCCAATCTCGAGAAAGATTTCAACTGGCTCAAGGAGCACATCCAGGGTGATGTGCAGCTCATCGACAAAAGTGATGAGACCGCGCTGCTTGCCGTGCAGGGCCCGAAATCCCTTGATACACTGCAGAAGCTGACGAGCACCGATCTTTCATCCCTGAAATACTACACCTTCACGCGTGGTGACATCGCAGGAATTCCCTGTATGATATCCCGAACGGGATACACCGGAGAACTCGGTTTCGAACTGTACACCACGGCCGATGAGGCTGCCGCTGTACGGTTGTGGGACGCCATCTTCGAGGCAGGCAAAGAATTCGACATCGAGCCGATCGGATTGGGTGCGCGCGACACCTTACGGCTCGAAGTGGGTTTCTGCCTGTACGGAAACGACATTGACCAGACTACCCATCCGCTCGAAGCCAAGCTCGGTTGGATTACCAAGTTGCAGAAGGGCGATTTCATCGGCAGGGATGCCATGATGAAGGCAAAGGAAGAAGGCTTAAAGCGCGCGCTTGTCGGTATGACGGTTGAGGGCCGCCTGGTACCGCGTCATGGGTATCCCATTTCCGTAAGCGGGACCGAATGCGGCGTGATCACCTCCGGCACCATGTCACCCATGCTGGAAAAGGGCATCGCCATGGGGTATGTCCCGGTCGAGCATAGCCAGCCAGGAAGCCAGATCGATGTCATGATTCGTAATCAGATGGTACCGGCCACGGTGGTTAGGTTGCCGTTCATCGAGAAACAATAAAGGAGGTCGCTTCCGCCCGGTCACACCTTTTTGCACAGGATTTCGTTCACTGTTCCTGCAGCGAAGTGGCGGGGGGAGCGAAACGCTCCGCGTTGAGAAGAAAAAACAAACATAACGCACAGGAAGCCGCTCCGACGCCGAAGAGGAGTCTGGATGCAAAGCGCAAGCTCGACATCATCGGCATGATGATGATGGTACTCGCGCTGCTTCTCCTTTTAGCCTTCGTTTCGCATTCGCATGCGGATGAGACGGTTGCCGACGTCGGCATGGTGGACTTTCTGCGGTTGTTTGGCGGTGATCCTGAGATTCAGGCGCGGGCCGACACGACATCCAACTGGTTGGGACTATTCGGCGCGATCATCGCGAACTTCTTTATCAACATCACCGTCGGATATTTCTCAATCGCCTTCCCCATACTCCTCATGCTCTGGGGGTGGTCCATTTTCCGAAGGCGCGACCTGAGAACACTCGCGTATTACACGAATTACTCACTTGTGCTCGTGCTTCTGCTGTCCGCGTTTCTCGGCTTGCTGCGGCTGATCTCATGGATGCCCGATATCTCCGTATCCTGGTCGGGCAACATAGGAGATTTCGTCGCCGGTTTGATTTCGCGGCTCATCGGTACCACGGGCGGAATCATCATCATCTTCGCCACGATAGTGATTCTCGCGGTCGTAGCCGTGGACTACGATATTCAGGCATCGCTGGACAGAGTGAGGAACGGATGGCGCTGGGTGATGGACAGAATCGGCGGAAAGGCGACAACGTTACAAGCCGCGTTCCAGACCGAGCGTGAAGCGCTTGCCTCGGAATTGCGCGAGAGCCCCGCGGCAAGCAGCGTTGACGCCCCCCCCGCAGTGGTGAAGAGCAAAAAAACCGCTTCAGCGAAGGGTGATGTGCCCGAGCCGTCACCGGTGGTATTGCAGCCGCTTCAACGCCAGACACAGGTTTCGATCGCCCGGCCGTGGAGTGCCGACGCACCCTCGGACGTGCCATCCTATGCTGTCGACGATGCGGGGACCCCGCGTTCCAACGGCACCATCTCGCGCGACGCCATCGACGGGTTGCGCGAAATTTTCGGTCCTGCGCCCGATGCTGCCGCGGCAGCTGGTCCCGTTGCCGCCTCAACAGGCGCGGGGTCCACAGCTTCGGCGAAAGCCGCGGGTGAAGCAACTGAGCGCGTCCGGGAGAAAAACGGTGCTACACCGCGATTGACCGACCACGGGAGCGATACACTAAAAGCCGCGAAGCACGATCCTCCGAAGGATGATCCCGACATCGCTGCGGACATCCCTTTGTCCAGCGTGATGCTCAACGAGCACGAGCGAAAGGCGGTTCAGCAAGCTGTTGCCCGCAAGGTGATGCAGTCCGAAGCGGACGAAGACATTGATTCCATCAATCAGAAACTTGCGAAGACTCGCCTGGAATACACGATGCCGCCGCCGGATTTGCTGGATCCCCAGCGCAGCGGAAGTACCGTATCGGATGCAGAACTTCGACTGAAAGCCGACCAGGTCAAGGAGAAACTTGCTGTATTCGGTATCGGCATCACGAGCATTTCCGTTGCCCCGGGACCAGTGGTGACGCTCTTTGAGCTCGTACCCGATTCCAGTGTCAAGATCAGCAAAATTGTTTCGCTTGCGGATGATCTCGCTCTTGCTCTTGCCGCGCGCGGAATACGCATCATCGCGCCTATTCCCGGGAAGAGCGCGGTGGGCATCGAAATACCGAATAATCAGCCCGAAATTGTCGGCTTTCGTTCCGTCGTGACGTCGCCGGAGTTTCAGCGTTCCCGGCACAAGCTCACCCTCGGCATGGGTAAATCCATCAACGGCACCGTCGTCTGCGACGATCTGGCGAAGATGCCACATCTGCTCATTGCCGGCGCGACCGGTTCCGGAAAAAGCGTCGGTATCAATGTGATGATCACGAGTCTGCTGTACCGGATGCGTCCGCAGGATGTGAAGTTTGTGATGATCGATCCGAAGAAAATCGAGCTCGCACAGTACCGGGGGTTGAATCGTCACTTCCTTGCGGTGTGCGCGGATATTGATGAAGAGATCATCACCGATCCCGCCAACGCGGTGATTGTGTTGAAGAGTCTGGAGTTGGAGATGGATATGCGTTACACCAAGCTGGCCAAGGCGGGTGTACGACATGTGGATGATTACAACGAGAAGGTGAAGACCGGCCAGTTGCGTGACAGTGAAACGCTCAAGCACTATCAGCTCCCCTGCATTGTCGTCATTATAGACGAACTTGCGGATTTGATGATCACCGCCGCCCGCGAGGTGGAGGAACCGATAGCGCGTCTCGCCCAGCTCGCCCGTGCAGTCGGCATACATCTTGTTGTCGCCACGCAGCGTCCGTCCGTCGACGTCATCACCGGTGTCATCAAGGCCAACTTCCCTGCGCGCGTGGCATTTCAGGTTGCGAGCCGCATTGATTCGCGCACCGTGCTGGATACGCAGGGAGCGGAGCAATTACTCGGCAACGGCGATATGTTGTTTGTTCCCGGTGGCCATCCGAAGCCGGTACGCATTCAGAACGCCTATCTCTCCACCGCCGAAGTGGAGCGGGTAGTAGAATTCATTTCAGAGCAACAGGGTTTTCAAAGGCCCTATACTCTGCCGTCGGTGCGTGCGCTGCAGAAAACGAAATCACGCGATGAGACGGAAGGATTTGACGATCTGGTCTATGAAGCCGCCCGCCTCATTGTCCGGCATCAGCAGGGCTCGGTGTCGCTGTTGCAGCGTCGGCTCAAGATCGGGTATTCGCGGGCCGCGCGCATTGTGGATCAACTCGAGACCGTGGGTATCGTCGGACCCTACGACGGGAGCAAAGCCCGTCAGGTCATGGTAGAAGACGAATCCACTCTCGAGTCCATTTTACAGGAGCTTTGAAATGTTGAGAAACAGTACACGCCTGTTGGCGATTGCGATGCTTGTCGTTCTCCCGTTGTCCTTTGCTTTGAGCATCGATGCCCGCGAGATTATAGAGAATGTGCAAGAGCGCTACGATGATTTGAAGGATGTCACGATTTCGTTTCAGCAGTCTGTCCGTTTCCGCGTTTCCCGCTCGGAGCAGTCGGTCAAAGGCACGCTCTATTTTAAGAAGCCGAACAAATACCGCATCGAAACGGAGGAGCGTACCGTCGTAACGGACGGCAAGACGTCGTGGTCGTACAATCAGAAGAATCGGCAGGTAGTCATCGACACGTATAAGCCGGATGCGCACGGTCTTTCACCGGAGCGTCTGCTTCTTCAGTATCCCAAGGATTATTATTCGACACTGGTGGGTGAGGAGCAGGTAGGCAAGCTCAAGTGCCACGTGCTGAAACTCACACCGAAGGAGGACAATTCATTTGCGACGGCGCTCAAGATTTGGGTGAGCAAAGATTGGTACATCAGGAAGGTGGAGGTGACGGACATCAACGGCGCGGTGACGACGTACGTGATTGAAACGCTTTCTGCGGATCAGAAACTGCCGGACAGCAGGTTCGAGTTTCAGGTCCCGGACAAATCGGAGATAATTGATCTGCGGTAATTGAGTCCCGCGGTCATAGCGATACATCCATCGGACAACAAACACAAAAGGCGCCACCGTCAGCGGAGCGTCACACGGGTAAAAACGTGATGTCATTATTTTGACAACAGCTACTCTGAAGCCCGTAAGTTGTTGAAAATGAATGTCTCATTTTTTGGCAATGTTTTTGCATTGTATCCTGAGGCCATTTTCCCCCTTTTCAGGGGATGATAAGAAAGCCCGAAACATTCTTGATTGGTATCACAACGACCGCTATATTACTGAATTCCATTTTTTCGACAGATGATATTGAACGCGAATAGAATTAACAAACAATGTGGAAATTCGAAGGAGGAACGAATCACCACCAGCATTAACCACCAGGTAATGTGTGTTCAACCCGTTTACCCGACCCATTTTTCAACTAACCAGGAGATTTTCCGAATGAAGAAAACCCTAACTCTTCTGTCCGTGCTGGCTCTCGTGCTGCTCTTCGGAATGAGCGCGAATGCCCAGATCCGTACAGTGAAGGGCGACTTCTTCAACATCACCCGCACGATCGAACAGACGGCGGACTCCGTGACCTTCATCGCGGATACGTTGACTCTGTACGATAGTGGCGGCGGTGTGGGCAATTTCAACCACAACGACTCCGTTGCGGTGTTCTTTGTCCAGAACCGCTTCAAGGTGGTCAATAACATGATCTCTCAGACCATGTTTGACTACGTGCGTGTGCGTGTTGCGACCACGAGCCAGAACCCGGCTCCGACGCCCGCGATGGCGCTTGCCCGTCAGCAGTATGACGGCGTCATCACGAACACTTCGTTGCCCCCGCAGAACGATCCCGCGGCCGGTGGCCGTGATGTCGGTCTGCGTCCCGTGTATCGCACCGTTGGAGATATCGCTTCGTCGAGTCCCTTCAACAGCGATCCGAGTGCCATCCGTCAGATGCTGACGTTCCGCATCACGAACCCGACAGCGGGTCCCGACGGCATTCAGATTCGTAACATTTTCTTTAAACCGAACATCAACAACCTGCTTGGTCTGGCTGTCCCGCCCGACACGACGAAGGATACCCTTCGCGCATACCTGCTTGATGGCGTCAATCCTGGCTCCTTCGGCACGGTTATCCCGAGCGGACAGTTCTCTGGTGGTACAGATCTCGCAATCGTAAAGCTGCTGCCCGGTACAACCCGCATTCTCGTGTGGGTGAAGGACTCCGCGCAGGCAGTCGACGCTGGTGAATATATTGGTTCCTTCGGTGATTACTCTCGCGGTCGTTACTTCCTCGGTGACGACGGCTTGCCGTTCGACATGACGAACCCCGCTCACACGAGCTTCCGCCCGGGTGCGCTTCGTTCGTTCATCGGATCACCGGATCCTCCCATTGTGAATCCCGACTACGGCATGATGATCGACGGTATGCCGCCCGAGCGGAATCCGCTTCGTCTGTCGAACCTGTATCAGGCTCTCGCACCCGCCGCCTACACAGAAGCCGGCTGGTACGCTGCCCTGAACCCGAATCCCGTCAACGGTCTCATTCCGCCGTATCGCGCGGGAGAGTCCAACGTTGCAGCCAATCCGTATCAGCCGGGTCTCGTATCCTCGGCGGTTGACACTTTGCGTTTCATTGACGCTTACGGCAACCGTACCTGGGATCGTATGACACAGCCGGTTCTGAAGGCGCTGGCCTACACGATCAACAACACCGCACCGGAAGATCGCACTGCGTATCTGCGTGGCGTGTCCGCCGCTGACGACACACTTCGTCAGTTCGGCCAGATCGTGTATCGCCGTCTTGCCTACACACACGCCGATGTGGGTTCGAACCCCGGCGGTGTTGAGGACTCCGTCCGCATTTATGCGGAAGCAGCTATCAACTTCTCCGATCCCGCCGGCATCCCCAGGACGCTTCAGGCGATCGGCGACACGTCCGGTGGTTTCCCGCGCAGCGGTCTCGCCGGTCTTGCTCCTGGCGCGTATCGCGCTCAGGAATCCGGTCTTGACGGTCAGGGCCGCGTCAACGGACCCACGTGGTTCTTTGATGCCCATGACGGCAATCCCGCTGGCGAGCGCTTCCCGGTTGACCCGCTTGGCGCCAACTCACTTCCCAATACCGGTTCCAAAATTGTCGTGCGCCCGAACATTCCGCGCGCTATCGACATCATGCCTACCGACCAGTGGAAGGGCACCGCGGACAACAACTATCTGCGCCTCGACATTCTCATGACTGACGGTTTCGGCAACACTGTCGATGACAACGAAAAGTTCAAGTTCGAGCTTTCGCCGTTCGGTCAGCTTGCAAACGGATACCTGTATCGTTTGAATGGCGTCTTCGATTCGCTCGTGAATCCGATCTCCCCGATCGTGGTTACCGGCGGCAACATCGACTCCGGTCGCGTGTTTGTCGGTACGTCCAACATCGGACGCAACAACCGCGTTTTCCGCGCGGCTTCCGGTAGCAACAACATCGGTCCGTATCGCATTCGCGTGCGTTCGACATGGGCGTTCAACGATCGCGGCAGCGACCTGACAGATCCCAACAAACTGGATCTGACTCCGGGTGCTGGCTTCGGGCATGTGAACTTCATTCCCGATGGTTCGCCGAACAACAACTTCGGCATCTGGTTCGGTCCGGGCACAGGCTACAACGCCCATCTCGGAAAGAACATGGGTCAGACCACGGCTATGGACTCCACGGACGTTCTGTGGGATGGTACCAATTGGACCTATTTCGCAGGCGGCACGCCGCGCGTTGAGCTGGTTATCGGTCGTGACGAATCCTTCGTGGTCGGTCGCGTCGGTAACTATCGCAACCCCATCTTCGACAAACTGTATATCCGTATCACCGATATCTTCGGCAATCCGAAGGATATCGCTCCGTTCTTCTATCCGAACACGAACCGCGTGTTTGTCGAGCTTCCGGACAACAAGATCTACTATCCGCCCGTCACCGGCGCGAAGCGTTTCTACGCCTCCGTGTCCGCGAACGTGGCGCTCAGTGGTGCCGGCGGCGTTGACAATCCCGAGAACGTCCTCGATCCGGGTACGGGTCAGGTGCTCGACGCACAGCTCGTGAACGTAGCCGCAGGTAACACGCTGCCCGGTATCCCCGGCGACGTTCCTGCATTCATCGGTTACAACGCAGTGCGCTTCTTCCTTCGCGCGCCGCAGAACGTCACCAAGCTGAGCCTTGCCGGTACGGACGTTGTCCGTCTGATCGCTCATCTCCGCCTCGAAACCATTCCTGGCGTCGGTGACTTCTCCATTCAGTCCGCCGTTGGTGAAGTCAGTGTTATTCCTGATGTCGTGAGCACGGTTGAGATCTTCAAGTCGACCGGCAAGCCGCAGGGTACCACTGTTCCTCTCGAAGGTTGGGGCCCGGGTACGGTCAATGACCTGCTCGCACAGGGTTACCCGACTGGTACTCCGCGCAATGCGACAGAGTCCAACGAGTTCTACCGCGGTTACTTCTTCCGTTCGACCGGTGCAGAAGTGCCGCCGTCGACCTCCCCCGACTTCCCGACCGTGATGGAGCCGATGGGCTACAGCGATCAGGGTATCGGCAGCTTCCAGGCCAGCGAGCTTGACCTCGATCACGACGCCACCGCACCCATCCCGATGGATACGGTTGTTGTGTCCGAGCACAGCAAGCAGGTCCGTATTGTTGCCCGTCTGCTCGACCGCTTCCAGAATCCGGTTGGTGGACGTCTCGTCAAGTTCTTTGTCGAGAGCGAGACCGTTCCTGTCACTCCTCCGAAAACGCAGTTGCAGACCAACGCGCAGCGTGGTGGCTTCGGTGAATTCGGCCAGGTCTTCATTTCCGATGACACTCTGAAGCGTTCCACCATTGGTGATACCGCTCAGGCTGGTTGGGTGACAACCTACTTCGTTTCCGGCCGCGTTGGCTGGCAGATGGTCCGTGTCGCGATGACTCCCGATACGTTGGCATACGACATTGTTCCGAACCTCGGCCGCAACCTTGGTGAAGGTACGGCAGTGGGTCCGAGCAAGCGTGGTTTCGCTCCGCGCGTGATCATCCCGATCTACCAGAAGTCCGACACGACAGTGCGCGTGGAAATCTTCCCGTACACCGCCGCCGCGACTTCGCCGATTCCTCTTCCGGTTGACCTCGTGAAGCTCCAGGTCCTCGAGCACCATTCGGTGTATCAGGACGGTGGTTCTTCGATTGCACAGATCAACAACTACGCTCCGAAGTTCTTCGCGTACTCCGCGAATCCTCTTGCGCAGGAAGATCGTGCAACCCACTTCAACCGCGTCGCAAACACGAATATTCGTCCGTACATCCCGGATACGCTGAACATTGCGAACAGTGATCCTATGGATGTGAATTCGGTCACCGCCGGTCGTACCGTGACGCTTCTCGCTCGCGAATACGACAGGTTCGGTAACCTCGTTGACAACTTCTCCGAGTCCGAAGATACTGCACGCGTGCGCTTCCGCATGTGGGGCAACAACTGGACCGCTCCTCCTGCACCGTACGATCAGTGGGCCCCGAATCAGTTTACGATTCCCGGTACCGTTGCTCCGGTCGGTAACTGGACGCGCGATGAGTATGGACCAATGCGTAAGGCGCGTTACCGCCACACCAAGGTTGGTAACCTCGTGTACGGCGTCCATATCAACCAGACCGCATTCTTCACAGCTCTCGAGTACCCGACGCCGAAGCTTGCTGACGCCACGGTATTCTTCGAAGCTACCGCAACCGCAGTGCTTCTTGGTCAGGGTCCGGTGAACATTCATCGTGACACTGTCAAGGTCGTGTCTGTTGTCAAGAATCCGACCCGTTTCGACATCCTCCGCACCGGTCAGGACTTCAGGGCTCTCGGCCCGGGTCTCGGTACGGTTGGTGTGTTCGAACTCACCGGCGCTCCTGAGAATCGTCAGATCCTCATTCCGCCGCAAACCAACATCAGCATTCCGCCGGGTGCCGACGCAACCGTGCATGGCCTGACCGACCAGGGCGTTGACAACATCCTGATTTCGCAGGTTTACAAGCGCAACGTCAGCCCGAAACCCGTCGGTCAGTACGAAGTCGTGAACGAAGACAACGTGCCTCTCGACAAGGACGGCGATGCGCTGTTCCTCGCCGATGGTTCGGTGAATCCTGACTTCGAGCTCGATCCGTTCTCGAATCGTCCGGTCTACCTCAAGCTGGATGCCTACAACAACCTGAATCCGCAGACCTCGCCGAATGATCGTTACAACGATCTGAACAACGATGGCGGCGGCAAGTGGGTTGTGCCCTCCGGCGCACGCCGCGACGGAACGATCTTCGACATCACCATCGCTGGTGGTGGCGACGGTATCGGTACCAGCGGTGTTGGTCAGAACTGGGATCAGTCTCTTGAACCTCGCGACGACCGTCGTCCCGTGCTGATGCGTGTCACCCCGATCTGGGAGAACGATCCCCCGACCGGTGGTAACGCTTATGTCGTGACCAACCAGCCCGGACAGACCCGTCAGTACGGTCGTCTGTTCGCTGACTCTGTCTATACCTATCAGGGTACGATCTCCCCGCTGAAGTCGGCCGCCACCCGCGCCGAGTTCATGGGTACCCGTACCGATCGCGGCAACCCCGGCTTCTACAAGCTGACAGGTGAAGGCGATCGTATCACCCGCATTGGCGTCGGTAACTGGATTCCTTCGGACTTCCTCCGTGGTGGTCTCCCGCACCGTCCGCTGCCGCCTCTCAACACTTTCCGCACTCGTTTTGCGGTTGGTTTGAACGGTGGTTCCGATGCAACCGGCAACGTGTTTGGCGACTACAACCGCCGCGTCGCGTTGCTCGGTCAGGCCTTCGGTCGTGAACTGGCTCCGGGTGGCATTGCCAACCTGACCTTCGCACCGGGTGCCTTCCTGCGTATCGTCGACTCGACTGCCGAGCAGGTGATCGACATGCGCGTCATCGATCCGACCCTCACCGATATGGCCGGTAACACCGTGGATGACACCTTGTCGTACGACCAGGCGAAGTTCACCGTCGTTCGTCGCGTCAATCGTCTGAGTGACGGCAACCCGCTGTTCCACCTCGACGACACGTACTATGATGCCAATGTTACGGACATTCAGGGTCCGAACATGAGCGTCGGTCGTGTTGGCGAACTGCCGATCCAGCGCACCAACCGTGCGACCCACGGTCTCATGGCCGCTGCGACCCGTCAGTTCTGGGGTCCGTCTGGTTACAGCCGTCTGCGTCACACCTTCGTGGTTGTGCCGTATCGTATTGCCTTTACTTCTATCTTCCCGAGCAGCTTCGACATCACTGCCAACACGTTTGACAAGTCGACTCTGCCCGTCGGTATCCTCCCGGTCCAGGCCGACATCGACACGCTGCCTCGCCTCAGCCCGATGTTCTACCTCGATCCGTACGGTACCCCGATTTCGAGCTTCGAGATCTTCAGCCGTCTGTATGGTCAGATCAATCATGGTGCGACCACAGATCAGATCCCGAACAACGCTGGTACGCCGTACGCGCGTCCCGACACCATCTTCCGCGATCAGTGGTACACCTATGCCGTCACTCCGTATGACCGCTATGGCAACCTCAACACCCGCGACACGATGTATGTCAACCTCGGCACGCGTCACACCACATGGGAGTTCACGAATGTGAGCGCCATGGGTGCCTCCGGCAACCTCGAAATCACCGCCGGTGGCCGGTTCTTCCAGGCCCGTCCGGTTGGATTCCCGCAGAATACCCAGATCCGTCAGGATTCAATTATTCTGTACAACCTCTCGCTCGTCGGCGCGGGCAACCGCAACGACTTCGTCGGTATCAAGCCGGATGACAAGCGTCTCGGCGACGCCGTTGGCGAACGCGCTGGTAATGCACTCCGTCACGGATTGCTCCCGGCCAATGCCATCGCAGTGCGTCCGGTCCATGTGAAGATGCCGTTCGCTCCCGGTCCGTTTGTGCTGAGCACAGCGGCTGGTCCGAACACGTCGCTGTTCCGTATGGATCACACGGGCAATTGCTTCGATACCCTCGGAAATCCGATCAACGGTCTGACCAAAGACACACTGCGTCTGCAGTGGCAGGCAGCCCGCTGGTCCGATCCTTCCATGAACAACCCGAATGACACCATTCGCTACGAGTGGTATGCAATCATCGACAGTGTCGGTGTGCCGCCTTCCTCGAACCGCCGCGTCGTCAGCGTACTCGCCGACAACGATGGAAAGAGCCCGTCTCTGACGCTCTCCGGTGACAAGGTTCGCGATCTCATCTTCCGTCCGAACATGCTCCCGCAGCCCAACCAGGACAGCATCGTTACCCGCGTGTACTGGTTCGTGCGTGCGTTCAGCAAGATCGCCGGTCTTGAGACCTACTCCGATACCGCCGGTATCACCGTTCGCAACAACCCGCTGCCGACTGAGCCGCTGGTAATCTCGATCAACCGTATTCCGTACTCCGCTCCGAATGCTATCCAGCCCACGAACGGCGCCACGGAATTCGTTGACGGTACCCAGCCTCTGCCGGTACTGTGGTCGGATGCTCTGGATCGCAACCTCGATAAGGGTGTGCTCCTCGGTGGTCCGTTCATGATCTACAACCCGACGACCCGTACGTGGGAAGCTGATCCTTCGCGCACGATCGATACTCTGAGCTATCAGTGGTATGGTGAAGTTGTTGCTACGTTCCCGGCTGGCAAGGGCGCCCCTGTTGGTACCATTGCTGTCATCAACGCCGGAACATCGAAGGGTATCCAGATCCCGACCGCGGCTCTCGACGCACTGTTCGGTGGCTTCTCCTCTGATCCCACCAGCCCCAGCGCCGATTCCGTGAAGATCATCTGGCGTGTCTACACCAAGGACTTCAACGTCAACGACAACCGTCCGATGGAAACGGTGGAATTCCCCTTCAAGGAAGGTATCTTCACCAATCCTGACGATGCACTCAATGGCGACACGAGCCGCTGGTCCCCGACCGCCTGTCAGCCGCACTGGATTCGTTCCAACGACTTCCGTCTTGCGCTTACCAAGCTCAAAGGCGGCGGCGTCGAAATCGAGCCCATGGCTGGCGATCCCGACATCAACGCTCTCGTAGGCGAGGAGATTTGCTTCACGCTGACTGCCCGCGACGAGAATGGTAATATCATCCGTGACTGGGATAGCCCCGACAAGAACAGCCCGGCTACCGAGCTCGTTCTTCAGGGTTCCTTCGCCAACACTGACACCAGTTCAGTGAGCTGGAATTCGGATCCCGACGGTTTCACTTGGGCAGTCATCACCAAGGATGGTGTTGAGCTTACCAAGATCAACGATTCCACCTGGTCGATCCCGGCCAGTGCATTCAAGGATGGCGTTGTGGTTGTTTGCATCCGCCATACCAAGAACGACAGAGGCGTGTACATCGAAGTCAAACCGACGGTTGCTAACCTCAACCAGGAGTCTGCCAAGATGAACTTCACCGCCGATGAGGTGACCAACTACCTCGTCGACATTACCTCTGCCACCGGCACCCCGGATCAGGTCTATCTGCTCCGTCGTTATGAGATGATTGTCGCCCCGCGCGATCGCTATCTCAACATCGTGAGTGGACGCAACGTCCGCACCCGCTTTACCGCCCGCTTCCCGGGTGAGTTCGATTCCAACGGACCCGGACTCTCCGACATCTTCGCAGGCGACGTGTTCATCAACGGTTTGACCAATTACTTCTTGGCATCCCGTATCCGTCGCGTCGACTCGCAGGGTGAAGAGCGCCAGTGGGTACGTGCGTACCAGTCCAACGATCCCACGATCACTGGACAGACCAACCCGTACGAAATCCTCGATCACGCTCCCAACGCGTTCGCACTGCAGACTCCGGTCGACAACTTCGAACTGAAGTTGCAGAAGGCCGCCAATGTTGAGACGTTCACCTGGGTCAAGGCCCAGCCGCAGGATCCGTACAACAACATCCAGGTCTCCCGTTTCAATCCGGCAACGTACACTGACGTTGTTCGCTACGACATCACCTTCGTGGATGCAGCAAGCCTGACCCGCGAAGTGAATTTCGCCAGCGACAACAATGGTGACGAAGCAGTGTTCACGAGCAATCATGGACAGCTCGCCGGTATCATTGACCAGATCTCTGGCCAGCCGACCACCAAGGAACAGGAAGTTGTGTGGTACGTTACGGCTCGCGATTTCGACAATAGCTTCGGTCTCATGCTTGGACCGCTCTACGCTACGCTGTCGTCGCCGCCGAACAACGATCCGCAGAATCGTCCTGGATACCGCCTGAAACTGGTGAAGGATGGAATCCTCGCCGTTGACGGTCCGGTTCCTTCGGAATACGCACTCAGCCAGAACTACCCGAATCCGTTCAACCCGACGACCACCCTCAGCTACTCGCTGCCGAAGTCGACGCAGGTTTCCATCGTGGTCTATGACCTCCTTGGCAGCCCGATCAAGACCCTCGTCAACGAAATGCATGATGCCGGTTCGTTCTCGGTTGTCTGGAACGCCACCAATGATCTTGGCGTGCAGGTGCCCTCGGGCAACTACATTGTGAAGATGGTTGCCGGCGACTTCGTGCAGACTCGCAAGATGACCCTGCTGAAGTAATCGGTTAGTCAAACCTTACCTAGCGTCCCGCCATATGGCGGGACGCTTTTTTTATTTACCGAAGCGGTATATTGTACTTCGATGGACGCGACAGAGCTTACCAAAATACTCGTCGGCATACCTTCGATCACCGGATCGGAGGAGAAGATTCTTGTATACCTCGAGGGGATACTGCAATCCATTGGCCTCGATACGGAAAGACAGCATATTGACGAGCATCGCTGGAATCTGTACGCCGGATTGGCCGCCCATCCGAAGGTTGCGTTCTGTTCACACGTCGACACGGTGCCACCATTCATACCTCCCCGTTGCGATGAAACCCATATTTACGGACGTGGGAGCTGCGATACAAAGGGAATCATTGCATCGATGATCACTGCCGCAAAACGCCTGATCGATGAAGGTGAACATCCGGGTTTGCTGTTCGTTGTAGGTGAGGAGACAGACAGTATCGGCGCCAAAACCGTCGCGATGACTGGTCTCCGTGTCCCGTTCATAATAGTCGGCGAACCCACGGATAATTTGCTCGCTCGCGGACATAAGGGCGTCCTGAGCTATACACTGAAAACCACAGGAAAAGCTGCGCATTCCGCATATCCGGAAATGGGTCATTCGGCGATTGATAAGCTATTGGACATCATCGAGAGAATCCGTAACCATGATTGGGGGCAGGATCCGCTTTTCGGCGATGCGACCTTGAATATCGGTGTCCTGCAGGGTGGGACCGCGATGAACGTGTTCGCTCCCGAAGCAATGGCGCAAATCATTCATCGGCTCGTTGATGACGCGGAACTCAGAAAGGCTCAGGTGCATGAACTGGTGCGAGGAGAAGCGGACATTCAGTTCCATTCGACGGCACAACCACAGCGATTGCACGTGCTTCCCGGATTTGAAGCGAAAACCGTACATTTCGGTACGGATATTCCGTATCTTGCATCCGTGGGCAGGTGTTTACTTCTCGGTCCTGGATCTATTCACGATGCACATACACCTGATGAAAAGATCAGCATCGAAGAAATCGAAACGGCTGTGAATCTTTACTGCACACTGTATCATCAACTGATGCATGAATACACGAGCTAAACCGCGTATCGCGCTGGTGGGATATGGTCGCATGGGACGAGCGATTCATGCGTGCCTGACCACAAGAGAGTATCCCGAACCTATTATTGTGGATCCGTCTCTCCCCGGAGCCACTGCAACACTTGATCAGGCCGCCGATGCAGATGTCTGTATCGAGTTTACGCATCCTTCCGCAGTCGTAGGCAATTTGTTGTCGCTTGCGGACATGCACGTACCTGTCGTCTGCGGAACGACAGGATGGTCGTCAGAGATGCCTCGCATAGCCGGGATGTTTCGCTCGAAGGGGTCTGCTCTCATAGCAGCGTCGAATTTCTCCATTGGAGTGCACATGCTTAAACGGTTGACGCACCTTGCAGCAGCAATGGCTCACGTTTTTCAGGAGTATGACATTTCCATTCACGAAATTCACCATCGTGGCAAAGAGGATGCTCCCAGTGGAACCGCGCTCTCGCTCGCGGAAATTGTGATGCAGGAATGTCCGAAAAAGAGCGTTCTGCTTCATCCGGTTCCGCCGAGGAAGGTAGGCGAAAACGAATTGTGCATTTCGTCCTCAAGGATCGGCCATGTTGTAGGAACGCATGAAGTTCGGATGGACTCCGAAATCGACTCGTTGTGCGTGTCACACGAGGCAAAAAGCAGAAATGGCTTCGTTGAAGGGGCGATTCTCGCTGCTCAATGGATAATTGGTAAACAAGGTGTATTCAGCGCTGAGGAGATGTTCGATGATATCATTGCGAAATAGAGGCGTCGGTACGGCACTCGTCACCCCGTTCACTCCCGATGGAAGCGTGGACCTGCTGACGATGCGATCATTGGTGAAGAGACAGATCGAAGGTGGTGTCGATATGCTCATCCCCTGTGGTACCACCGGGGAAGGTGTCACTCTTACCGAAAGTGAGTATCAGCAGATATTGGAAGTTGTGGTATCTGAAGCTGAGGGCCGTGTCCCGGTTATCGCCGGAGCCGGATCGAACTCGACGGCGATTACGATTCGCAATGCGCGCATGGCCACCGAGTGTGGCGTAGACGCGGTGCTCATTGTCGGTCCCTATTACAATAAACCGACACAAGAAGGGTATTATCAGCATTTCAGAAGCGTCGCCGAGTCGACAGATCTGGGCGTAGTGCTGTACAACGTACCGGGGAGAACAAGTGGAAACATGACCGCACAGACACAACTTCGCCTGGCGGAAATCGACAACATCATCGGCACCAAAGAAGCCAGCGCGAATTTTTCCCAAATAATGGAGATACTTCGCGACCGTCCGGAGCATTTTTCCGTTCTCTCCGGCGACGACAATCTCGTGCTCGCACAGCTTGCCATCGGTATGGACGGCGTCATCTCCGTTGTCTCGAATGAAGTTCCGAGAGAATTCAGTGAGATGGTGCACTCATGGACGGCAGGAGATCACGCGCGTGCAAGAAGGATACACTATCGACATTTGAAGCTAATGGAGATAAATTTCATAGAGTCGAATCCCATCCCTGTCAAAACCGCGATGTCCATGATGGGGCTTCTGGCCGAGGAATTCCGGTTGCCGCTCACGCGAATGGGAGAGAATAATGCGGCGTTATTGCGCGGAGCGCTTCAGGAGTTGGATCTACTTCAACAGTGATGCAAAGCTTCATCCCACGCCAATTGCGGCAGGGCGATCTCATTGGAATCGTATCGCCGGCCAGTCCTCCTCACGACGTCGCACGTATCGCGAGGGGAATTCGGTATGTCCTGTCACGTGGGTTCAGGGTCTGTCTCGGGAGCGGTGTCGGGCTGAAGACAGGATACCTTGCCGGACCGGACTGCACAAGACGAATGGATCTCGAATCCATGTTTGCAGATGAACAAGTCCGCGCCATACTCTGTACCCGGGGTGGATATGGAGCAGCGCGTTTGTTGGACGGTCTGGATTGGGATATTCCGAGACGGTATCCGAAAATATTCGCCGGTTTCAGCGACATTACGGCGTTGAATATGGCATTATTTGCAAAAAGCGGACTGATGAGTTTCGCCGGGCCCATGGTTGCCGCCGACTTTGCGGATGAGGTGTCACCAATAGCGGAGGCCGCGTTCTGGAGCATGATGATGGAAGTTCAGTCGCAACGAAAGCTTGAACTGGGGGGAGCCGTCCGGACGATGCGGGCAGGAAAGGCGGAAGGTCCACTATTGGGTGGAAACCTCTCAGTGTTTTGTTCGCTCATCGGAACACCGTATCTGCCCAGCTGCAAAGGAGCGATACTCTTCTTCGAAGATACGGGCGAGGCAGTGTACAGAATCGACCGCATGATGCTGCAGCTTCGGCATTCGGGTGTGCTTGCAGCTGCGGCGGGAATACTGCTGGGAAGCTTCACCGCGATTCCCGAAACAGTCAACAACAGGTTGCTGGAAGATGTGCTGGAAGAGTACATTCTTCCGCTGAATATTCCGACACTGACCGGGATCCCTTTTGGTCACATTCGGGACAAGATTACACTCCCGATGGGAGCCTGGGTGGCAATGGACGCCAGCAATGGCGCCGTTGTCGTTACCCATCCCGTGGTTCGCTAGCACATCCGTTGTATACCAGCCTGTTGCAGCGTTTCCTCATCAGGCGGGAACGAAGCGAGGTGGCCTGAGGCACCACGATCCTTTGAAACAGGAACACGCACGTTCAGGAGGCTGAAATGAAAAAAAATGTTCTGCTCATACTCATCGGAAAGCGTCAGGAAGCAGCGGTACAAGTCCAGCGCATCCTCACCGCATGGGGCTGCATCATCAAGACACGACTCGGGATACATGATGGTGTGCTGGAACACTGTTCCGACTCGGGGCTGTTGATCCTCGAATTGCATGGGAAAGAAGAAGACATGGCGGAACTGGCGCGAAAAGTTGCGCTGATCGAAGGCGTGCGCTCGAAGCTTGTTACACTGGAAATTCCATAGTTCGGGTGCTTCGTCTTCGCGACACGAATTCCCTCAACCAGAAGACCCATGACCTGAGAAACCGCATGCGCTGCGCCCGATTGAATGCCGTGCGGGGAGGAATGAAGTCTGCTGTGATTCAGGAGATTAGTATGTGATGTCATCATTATTACGGGGTTCGTTCGTTTTTTCACAGCATCCCTCGCAGGTCTAGGGCAACAATTCATCCCCATTTGCGTACACAGAAACGATCGGTTCGATCCGATTGTTATGGGAATGGTGTCGATTCCAGGCTTTATCACCAAAATGGCTGTAACGAAGGGTAAAATGAATTTCTCTCGAAATGTGATCTCAATCGTATGTATCGTGGCGTTATGGTCGATGGTGGCTCGCAGTGAGCGTCCGGAGACTATTTCGGATAACGCAACGATCAGTGGATTTATTCGCGACAAGGAAACAGGAGAAACACTTGTCGGCGCGACAATCCAGATACTTCAGACAAAGCAAGGGACCGTCGCCAATAAGAGCGGGTACTATGCGCTTGCGGAAATCCCGGCAGGTTCGTACACCGTGGTCTACAGCTTCATCGGCTACAAGAAAATTGAAGTGTCGGTGGAATTGAAGCGACGTGAATCGCGACGACTCGATATCGAGATGGAAACGGAAGCCGTACGGCTCGATGAAGTCGTTGTTGAGGGCGAACGGTATGACGACAAACGACAAATTTCCATAAGCCGAGTAAACATTCCGATACGACAGATAACGCAGCTACGCATCGGGGGTGAAGCGGACATCTTTCGCTCCATCCAGTACTTGCCTGGTGTGCTTGCGTCGTCGCAAATATCAAGCGGATTGTACATCCGCGGAGGCTCACCGGATCAGACGCTTGTGCTGCTCGACGGATCCACGATTTACAACCCGACACACCTCTTTGGGTTCTTTTCGACCTTCAATCCAGATGCGATAAAGGATGTGGACCTTATCAAAGGAGGATTCCCTGCGGAATATGGCGGCCGGCTTTCCGCTGTGCTCGATCTTGTGCAGAAAGATGGCAACAGGAAAGAATTCGGAGGTACAGCATCCCTTGGGCTCATAAGCACGAGAGTATCGGCTGAAGGGCCTATCGGAGACGGATCGTGGTTTCTCGGAGGCAGACGCACATACATTGATTTGCTGACCTCGCTCATTGAAACCGATGAGGAGCCATTACCGGATTACTATTTTTACGACCTGAACGGGAAGATTTCTCAGGATTTCGGTGATGCCAATAAAGTGTTCCTGTCAGGATTTACCTCCGAAGATAAAATGGAGTTCGATAACCGGGCAGGCTTCAACGGCATTCTCGGGATAAGCAACAGGATGCTTTCCGGCCGCTGGACGCACATTCTTGGTGATAATCTCTTTACCGTCGTCAACATGAGCTGGAGTCGGTACAGGAACAGCTTCCAGACAGAGAATTCGGGCTTCGAGACCTACGTAGAAAACGTCATTCAGGATCTGACCCTGAAGGGGAATCTTGAGTGGTTCGTTTCACCGGAATGGACTCTGAAAGGCGGGGTCGAAGCCAACCGGTACCTGTTGAGCTACCTTCAGAACTTCACGGGCAACGCAGACTCAACCGCCGCGACGGGCACAACCGAAGGAGGTCTGCTCAACCTCAAAGAGACAGATCACACGGGCTCGTTCTTTCTTCAGTCCAATTATCAGTTCTCGAACCTCTTCTCCCTGCAGACCGGTCTGAGAGCGAATTACTATGATTTGAGGAATATCATCAAGCTCGATCCCCGGATTGCAGTCCGGTACCAGGTACAGGACAATGTCGCAATCAAAGCGGCATGGGGCATGTACCATCAATATTTCAGACTCGCATCACTGCCGGATTTCAGCTTCTTCGACACGTGGCTTCCGACGGATAGCACGGTGTCGCCAAGCATGGCCATACACTACGTGCTTGGCGTTGAAACGCAACCCATGCAAGGGTATGATTTTAATGTGGATGTGTATTATAAGGACCTGTATCACGTAAGCGAGTTGAATCAGTTTCAGACACAAGGTCGTACCGTCGAGGATTTTTTCTATGATGGAGAAGGCGAGGCCTTCGGTGTGGAGTTCTTTCTGCAGAAAAAAACTGGCAGACTCACTGGGTGGGCTGGTTACGCGCTCGGATGGATCAACACACGGTTCGACGCATTGAACGAAGGTCGCTACTTCAGACCGAAGTGGGACAGGAGGCATGATTTCAAGCTCGTAGCACAGTATAAGTTCAATGATCGTTGGGACGCGAGTGCGACGTTCACCTTTCAAACCGGTCAATCCTACACCGGAAGGACATCACGGCTTGAGAGCAGACTGCCGGGATCCGACCTCGGGAAAGGCATCACCATTCCCGCCGAGCGCTTCGGACTGCGTTTGCCCCCGTCTCATCAGTTGAATCTGAATGCGACCTATCACACCACATTGTTCAAGCTTCCGACAAAATTGCTGATTGATGTGTACAATGTGTATTCGCGGAGAGACATCTGGTTCAGGTACTATGATACGACCGGAGAAATTACAACCGTCGAGGATGTACGTCTCTTACCGATCCTGCCAAGTGTAGCCATCGAAATCCAATTCTAGGCATCAGAAACCATGAAGATTCAACCCGGAACATCTCTGCGTCTCAGTATGCTTCTCGTGCCGCTGGCATTTGTTCTATTGGCTTGCGAGGACCAGCCTCCCACGGACTATGATCCGAAACCGTTCCTCGAGGTCTACCTTATCGTCGATGAACCTATTCAGAATGTCATTGTCGGAATTTCCCAGCCAATCACGCAGAAGTTCGACTATGCGGCGATGATGGATAGAGCCGCCGAGGTCGTCATTCAGTCGCCTGAAGGTAGCTATGCGCTGCAGTTCATGATCGGCGATGGTGTCGCTTCCTATGCTTATCCGGATACGAGCGTGCGGATAAAGCCTGAAACCGAATACACCATTCGTGTTCGCACGAGTGACGGAAGTGTCATGACCGCCCGCACCGTCACGCCGAAACGCATGTCCTGGATCATCCCTCCTCGGGAGGTGCTTCAGTATCCACAGGATACGACGATCCTGTTCAGTCCGGATTCGTTGAGGATCTCCTGGACCTCGGCGTCAGTTCCCGAGTATCTCGTGCGAGTGAATGTCCTGGACACTCTCGGGTACGGCAAGTACCTGCAGACACCAACCGATGAAACAAACGAGCGAACAAACAATTTACCTTTCGAGGACCCCGATGATCCGCAGTTTTACACATCGACGCGTTGGGGTTTCATTCAGACCACACAAGCACCGACAGTATGGGCTGCATTCCGATGGTACGGACGTAACGAGGTTGCTATCCTGGCCCCGGACAAGGCGCTTGCCGATTGGTTCAAAGCCACACAATGGGGTGGGAGATCCGTCGAGTATCGTCCGGAATACAGTAATATCTCGGGTGGTGTCGGTGTGTTTGGTTCAGCGAGTGTTGTGGCGCGGGAGGTGTTTGTTCTTAAGCGGAAAAAATAGCATCATGGGTCTATGACCAGTGATGCGGACAAAGCGGAGGCGCATGGACAGTACGTTCAGACGTGGAACGAGCTGCTCGATGCGCTTTTTGCATACTCATGGAAGGAAGATCTATCCCGATTCCGCTCGAACTACGTGTTTCGGGGGTTGTCGAATTCGGGGTACGAGCTGAAAACGAGCCTTATGCGACTAGGAGGCGAATACTGGGAACTCGAGCGGCATCTCGTGAGAAACTTTAAGAAGTATGCGCACCGGAATGTCGTTGAAAAGGATCTCATCTGGAATTGGCTTGCCGTCGCTCAGCATCATGGACTGCCGACGCGTCTTATGGACTGGACCTACTCCCCGTTTGTGGCAATGCACTTTGCCACCTGTAATCTCGAGCGCTTCGATGTGGACGGAGTTGTCTGGTGTGTCGACTATGTCCGCACGCACGAGCTCCTTCCTCCGGTTCTGCGAGACGTCCTCGAGAATGAGGGATGTAATGCCCTTACTTTGCAAATGCTTTCCGCCGGAGCGGGAAGCATCGACGAGTTTGACGCCATGTCAATGGATCCGTTCGTGGCATTTTTTGAACCACCGTCGCTCGATGACCGCATTGTGAATCAGTACGCGCTGTTCTCGGTACTCTCGAGCCCTCGGCTATCGTTAGACGATTGGTTGCTTGCACACCCCGAGCTTTGGCGAAAAATTATCATTCCCGCCGGGCTGAAGTGGGAGATCCGTGATAAGCTCGATCAGGCGAACGTCACCGAGAGGGTGCTTTTTCCGGGTCTGGATGGCATGTGCGCCTGGTTGAAGCGCAATTACAGTCCCGGATGGCGTCCGCGAAGGGAAGAGAACGATCTGATGCACGACGGCGGGAATGGATTTTCAAAATAGTTCTTCATAACTTGTTGTTTCATAACAAACCATAGTACTTTGGATGAAATTTATCCGTTACGCTGTACGAAAAGATGAGCTCCACGTTCTCTTGCGAAGCATCGGTGTTCTGCAGGATCAGGAGCGTTTGCTCTCGGTGAATAATCTGGACCTTTCGGATCCAGCACACGATATTGTGGTCGTGACCGCGACGACATACCCGACGGTGCCGGCAAACAGCGATCCAAACACCTGGAGCGCCGATCAGGTGCGGCAAAGACTGGCGGAACTTGCCATCCTGGAGGATGCCGCGACGCGACAATTACAAGTGATTCTCGAGGAGCTGCACAGACTCCAGGAGGCAGGGATTACCGACGTAGCCGGAAGTTCAGCCGAGCAGGATACCATTCCAAGCAGTGTCGAGAAAAATATCCGTGACCAGATCCGGAGGGTCCTCTCGGGTGGCGGCGGGTAAAGAGAACACTATGCGTCAGCACATAGATCCGAGGAAAAAATTCCTTGGATTCGTTTGTATTCTATGCAGAAATGTCCGTTCTTTGTAGTATTACTAGCTAGTGTTGTCCATCCAGGATATCTGGAGACCGCAAAAGCACGTCAGAGATCGTAAGAAACGTGCTACGTCGTACCATCATTCCTAATAGGCATTTGAGGCGTCTTTGCCGAAAAACAGACCGTCTGAGGTGAATATCATGTTCAAAGTATTTCCGCTTGTGATCCTTGTAGTGTTGCTCGCTACCGTTTCCAATGCACAACAGGACAGCGAAACACAAACGCAGAACCGTGAAAGGCGGTATGACGACGACTACAGTCGTCCGCAAAAATTCGGGTTCGGGCTTGCACTGTCACTCAACCGCTTTGCGGGCGACTTGCAGGATGGGGATAATTTTCCCGGTGCCACAACAGACTGGAATCTGGGATTCGGAGTCCATGGTCTATGGAGATTTGCAGATGCAGGCGATTTCTCAACATTGCATCTGTTGGGACGGATTTCGTATTCGCCGGTTTCATCCGATTTCGATGGAACAAACTTCACGAGTCGTGAAAGGTACACCTTTAACTATAAGGATAAACTCCTTCACTTTGTGGCAGCAATTCAGATGCAATTGTTTCCAGAGTATGATTTGCGCCCGTATGCTTATGCTGGGTTCGGATTCATTCTTTTTGATCCCGAAATCGTATCAAATGACGCTTACGATGCGAAATTTCGATCCTTCATAGAAGATGAATCGTCATCGTTGACGTTACCTCTTGGCGTTGGTGTAACGTGGACAATCTCTGAGCGACTGGATTTTTATACCGAGTTCATGAAAACGCTAACCTTCACAGATGCAATGGATAAGTTTGTCTCGAGAGACAACGACAACTACAATAAAATAAATTTCGGATTGACGCTGTACCTCGGTGACAGAAGCCGTGCAATGCAACCGGAAGCACCAGTGCGTGAAGCTCCCAAAGATACAGACGGGGATGGATTACTCGACGCGGACGAAACTTCCATTTACAATACCGATCCGAACAATCCGGATACCGATGGTGATGGACTTCGCGATGGCGACGAAGTCAATATCCACAAGACAGATCCGACACTTCGGGACACGGATTACGATGGTTTGCTGGACGGTGAAGAAGTGCTGACCTACAAGACAAATCCGCTGCTTAAGGACACTGATACCGATGGCTGCAGCGATGGTGATGAGGTCCTGGTCATGAAGACCAACGCTCTGGTTGTCGATACCGATGGGGACGGTTTGACCGACTGCGACGAACGGAACGTCTATCGCACCAATCCGCTGATCAAGGACACTGATGACGACGGCGCGGAGGATGGAAAGGAAGTCCGCGATGGTACCGATCCTCTGGTGGCGGATGTTCTCCGTATGGAACAGAGCGGAAATATCGTGCTCGAAGGAATCAATTTCGAGACGAATTCAGCACAAATCACCCCGGATTCTGAACCTACTCTCACAAAGGCGCTCAACACGCTCCGGACGAATCCCCAGTTGCGCGTCGAGATTCAGGGCCATACGGATGATGTCGGTAACGACAGGGCCAATCAACGATTGAGTGAGGCACGAGCCAATTCCGTTCGGGATTACCTGGTCCAACGCGGAATAGACGGCGGTAGAATGACCACACGCGGTTACGGTGAAACAGCTCCTCTCGTTCCGAACGATTCAGACGAGAACAGAGCGAAGAACAGACGCATCCAGTTCCAGGTGCTTCAGTAAGGCAAACAGAGTTCTGCGGATCCGGGTAGGTGACTGCCCGGATCCTACGCGCTCCTGCTTTGTGCAGAATCCGTTGTCGGATTGTCCCTGTTGGATGTTTTCTCAGCCTCTCTCCGCGAGAGCGCAAAGCGATGATCACAGCGACGTACAGCGATCACTCCACCTTTTCAGATTGAGATAGCTGTATTGGCATATAATTTTCCACCTGTTTCGTGTCTCACAGTACACGCATCGGCAAAGGCATCTGCCGTTTATGCTCCTCCCTCATTGTGAGAATGATCAGGGTACTGCCGGATGCATTACGCGTTACGGTTTCATCTTCACTTAACTTCCCTCGGTTTGTTCCTGCTAGGATCAGACTTTTCATATACATCTGATGTTCTCCCACGACCCATATCTCGCGTCGCTGGGATTCTTCCCGCATCTTGATTCATTCATTGAAACCGGATGGTACCATGGCAGAAACACTCGTTTTTATTGTTGACGACGAAGATTCAGTCCGTCGTCTGATCTCCCAGAGAATCAGTAAAAGCTGGGGATTCAAAACACGTGCGTTTAGCAGCGGTGAGTCGGTGCTAGAAGCACTTGATGATGCTCCCGACGCAATCATTCTTGACATTTTCCTGCCTGAAGAGGATGGCGTGGAGGTGTTGAGAGAAATCAAGAAACAGAATCCGGACATACCGGTCATTATGCTGTCTGCAGAAGGTGCGGTTGACACTGTTGTTGAGTGTATTAAGCTTGGAGCAGCAGACTTCCTCGTCAAACCAATCGATTTTACGCATCTCGAGGTAACTCTGAAAAATGCGGTAAAACTTTCGGTACTCAGCAAGGAGTTGGCCAGATTGAGGGATGCTCTTGAGGAATCCGTGTCCACGGGCACCATGATCGCAGGCAGCAAGGAAATGCAACTCGTGGAACGCATGATTGGTCGTGTGAAGGACACCGACATGTCCGTCCTTCTTTCCGGTGAAAGTGGTACCGGAAAGGAGCTCGTCGCACGATTGATTCATTTCACCGGAAAGCGGAAGAGGGGTCCGTTCGTCGTTTTTAATTGCGCTGCGATACCTGCCGATTTGCTCGAAAGCGAACTGTTCGGTCATGAGCGTGGAGCATTTACCGGTGCGACGCAACGAAAAATCGGCAAGTTTGAGCAAGCCGACGGCGGGACCATTTTCCTGGATGAAATTGGTGATATGAGTCCGGCATTGCAGGCGAAAATTCTGCGCGTCATCGCATCGAAGGAGTTTGAACGGGTCGGTGGCAATACCACGATCAAAACCAATGCCCGGGTCATTTCCGCGAGCAACAAAAATCTCAAGGATGCCGTGAAGAAGAAACTCTTCCGTGAAGATCTCTATTACCGTCTCTCAAGCTTTCCGATTCACCTGCCTGCGCTGCGTGATCGAGGATCGGACATCATCGAATTGGCGGAGATGTTCCTGAAGCAATTCTCGAAGGAAATGAATCTGCCCGTCAGCGGATTTTCGAGAGAAGCGATCGAGGTGATTTATCGTTACCCGTGGCCGGGAAACGTTCGTGAACTGGAAAACGCAATCCGACGGGCCGTGGTTATGGCCGAGGGGGATGTTATCTCCGCCAACGAACTCCCGCTTGTGGCACAACCCTTCCAGCATTCATCCATGGAAATCGAGGTCGACGGCAAGATTTTCCACGACAACAAAATCGTGCCCTTGGAGAAGATCAAGGAACAGGTTGTCCGCCGGGCCATAGAGATCACAAGAGGTAATCTTGCGCAAACTGCACGGGCTCTCGGAGTCAGCCGTTCAACGCTCTACAAGCTCGCAGAAAAATACAAAGTCAAGTACTGATTATCTTCCGAAACGAAGTCAACTGCACGGTAGGGCGTTGTTTTGCTCTGACCGTGCAGTATTGATTTTATGAATCACCAAATCAACCTGCCCTTTTCGCACACGGAAGCCGAACTTATAGCTGCCGTTCACCGTGTGGCTGGAGCGTGCGTCGACTTCAGAATCCTGAAACGGAGTCTCGATGCCCGCCACGCACGAAATATCCGCGTACTCTATTCGATATCAACGGATGTGACGGATCCGTCCGAATCGATCCATGCAGCGGTGCAGCGGCAGAGGGCTGCGCTTGGCAAAGCGTGCACGCCGGCTTCTCTGCGGCCAGTGGTAATTGGCACCGGACCGGGAGGATTATTCAGCGCTCTTTGGCTCCACCTCCATGGGTTTCAGACCACGGTTCTGGAGCAGGGGCCACCTATGCGAGATCGCGTGCGGGATATGGCGCGGTTCATGAAGCTGGGAGAGCTTCATCCATGGTCAAACATCTGTTTCGGTGCCGGAGGAGCAGGAACGTACAGTGACGGAAAGTTGATAACCCGTATACGCTCTCCCTTCATTTCCTTTGTTATGCGGACTTTTGTGGATCATGGCGCACCCGAATCCATTCGCTATCTGTACAATCCACATCTGGGTTCCAATAAGATTCGTCAGTGTATCACACGGATGCTCGATTGGATGCAAAGTCAGGGCGTCAAGCTCTTGTACAATACGCGCTTTGTCGATTATTCCGCTGATTCCGGAAATCGCATTCTTGCTGTCGGTTCGCACGATGGACAGAGCATCTCATTGGACGCGCTTTTTCTGGCCACGGGACATTCTGCGCGGTCGGTCTACACGATGCTCAGGGAGAGAGGTGTGGAAATCAGCGGCAAGGATTTTGCGATGGGCCTACGCGTGGAGCACCCGGCCGAGCAGATAAACAGAACGCAGTACGGTGATGGGTATGAGCGGCGCTATCCCGGAATCGAAACGGCACAGTATAAACTTGCAAAAACCTGGAAGGAAGAAGCCAGGGCAGTATATTCGTTCTGCATGTGTCCCGGCGGCTATGTTCTCAATGCAAGCACAGCAAGCGATGGAGTCGTTACAAATGGAATGAGTAATTATTTGAAGAGCGGACGATTTTCAAACGCTGCAATTGTGGTCAACGTACGTTCGGAAGATCTTGAAAGAATCGGATACGGAGGATTGGACGGCGGCCTGACTCTGCAACGAGATCTGGAGGAGGTTTTTCGGAGCAGTGTGAACGCGAAAGGCAGTGCGTATGTCCTGCCTGCTCAACGCCTCCGGGACTTCATCCAGGGCACCCGTAGCAGCTCGTTGACAGACAGTTCGAGTCTGAATCCGGTCTTGTCATCACCATTGCACACACTATTGCCCTCGTTTATCAGTGATGGCTTGCGGCGGGGATTTTTGACGTTCGAACGAAAAATGCCGGGATTCTCCACCGGTCCTACTGCACAGCTTTTCGGCATCGAAAGCAGGACATCATCACCCTACCGGATTGAGCGGGATACCGAAACCCTCACATCACCCACCCATGCCAATTTGTACCCGATTGGTGAAGGTGCCGGTTACGCCGGCGGTATAACCTCTGCGGCGATTGACGGCATTCGAGCCGCACAAGCCTGGATTGCGACCTTGATAGACACCGATGCAGCACTTCAAGGCCACGGAAGCGGGTTTGATAGAGAGTGAGAAGTTTCCTACTATCGAATGAAGGAATCACTTTCATCTAGAGTACCATGTCACTCAACGAAATCACTACTCTCGCTTTCAGCGTTCTCACGCTGATCTTTGCCGTATATGGATTTGTTCTGCTCGTTCGCGTTGCCGGCAGGGTGACAAGAGCACTCGACATCTATATCGAGAATAACGGCAGTAAACGCCCGAAAGACGGCGTCTGAGTCAATCCCCAAGGCATTCCATGCAGACTGCGGATGGCGCTCTGGCTTTCTGTGGTCGTGAAGATATTCTGTGCGTTGTACAGCGCGGTTGAGGGCTGTGCTGTACGGTCGGGTTCTGACTCCGCTCGCGCGTATCCACGAAAATCGTATTCGATGGTCCGGAATCAATCAAGGACAAGAAATTTCCGCACTACACGCGTATCCGGGAGTTGAAGGCTTACGAAATACAGCCCAGCGTGCAACGTGGATCCGTCGATACGATATGTGTGTCTCCCGCCTGTATAATTTCCTTCGGCTATTGTCATAAGTCTCCTGCCCAAGGTGTCGTGCAATGTGAGTCGCAGGTCGACATTCTGTGGAATTGCCACCTGGATTGTCACCGGGCTGGAATTGGATTTCCGCAGCGGAGAGGGGTGAATGTCGAGAGCCGCGTTGTCGGGCAATCGGGAGGCCTGGATGGCGTTGACGAGCGGTTTGAATTTGAAAATTGCGCCGCTGAAGGTACAGATGTATAATTCCTTGGACTGATCTACACCGAATGAAGAGATGTTCTGACCTGTTTCCAACAGAAGAGTGTTTTTCACCTTGCCGGGTCCGTCGTACGTAAGGCCCCAGAGCCGACCGGAGACAAAATCTGCATAAAGGTACTGTCCTTGCAGAGTGGGTACATTGCTGCCGCGATACACATGTCCGCCGGTCACAGAAACGCCAAGGGTGCGCTCGTATACATGCACGGGGGGAATGAGACCGGTTGTGTCGCACCCTGAGGCGGGATTAAAGCACGAAAAGCCTTCCATGATCCGCCACCCGTAATTCCCTCCTTTGACAACAATATCGATTTCCTCGAAGCGATTCTGACCGACATCGGCGGTCCACAACCTATCGGTTGATGGGTCAAAACTGAAGCGCCATGGGTTGCGTAAACCGTAGGCCCATATTTCTTCCCGGAAACCAGCGTCATTGTTTTTATAGGGATTGTCCTCAGGTATACCGTATTGTTTTCCGCCGGACGGGGTGTCGACATCGATACGAAGAATTTTTCCTAGCAGGTTCGCGCGGTTCTGACTATTGTTCTGGGGATCACCTCCCGAGCCGCCATCACCCGTCGCGATATAGAGAAATCCATCCGGTCCGAAAGCAATTTGGCCGCCATTATGATTGCTGAACGGTTGAGCGAACTCGAGAATTACTTCTTCGCTGGACGGATCCGCGCTGTTCGGATCAGAAGCGGATCGCTGGAAACGGGAGATAACAGTTCTTCGCGGTGAGCTTGCGGTATAATTGACGTAAAAGAAGCCGTTCGTAGCAAATGAAGGATGAAATGCAAGTCCCAGCAATCCTTCTTCGTTACCGCTGCTGTTGACACGGTTCCGTATATCGAGGTAGAGAACGGTATTTGCGACTGCGGGCTGGTTCTCAAAAACGAAGATTCTCCCGGCTTGCTCGACCACGAAAAGCCGATTTGAGCCGTCACCCGGATGTTGCAGATCGACAGGTCGGTTGAAGGAGAGAGCGGGAAAGGCGTTTTGAAGCTCGATCTGTGAATATGCCGACATGGCGAATAGCACGAATGAGCAAAATGTATAGATCAGATACTTCATGGCATCCTCGGGATATGATGGTGATGCGGATACCTGAACAACAGCCTGATTACAGGAAGGGTTCAAAAAAAACTCCCCCGCGGGGAACGGGGGAGATACCAAGCGTTTATTCTAATCCCGGTAGGGAGGGCCGAGATTAGAGCTATTGGCACATGAAATCTACGACATTTTGCAGCGAAAGTAAAGAGAAAAATGAGGTGCGCTCAACTTTGGTTGTCGGTAGAAACAGAGTCAGCGTATAGCTGATCCAGCACTTCCATTGCATAGCGCAGATGCGGGATCACGATGCTTCCGCCAACGACGAGCGCGATGTTCATCGCCTCAAGAACTTGATCCTTCGTTGCGCCTTCTGTGACACAACGATCAAGATGGTAAAAGATGCAATCATTGCAGCGAAGCACCATGGAAGCAACCAACCCCATCAGTTCCTTCGTCAGAACCGGCAAAGCCCCCTCGCGATAAGCAGCGGTATCGAGCGCGAAAAAGCGGTTGAATTCCTTCAATCCCGCGGACAGGATACGCTCATTCATCTCGCTACGGTAGAGACGGGTTTCAGCGATTGATTTACTCATCGCCATAATCTCATGCCTTTTCTTCAAACAACGCGGCAATGGCGACGATGGTCTGAACCGCCTTTTCCATATCTTGCACGCTTACCCATTCGCGTTTGCTGTGGAAACTGTGCTCGCCGGCAAAAATATTCGGGCATGGGAGACCCATGTATGAGAGGCGGGCACCGTCCGTACCGCCACGGATGCTCCCGATCTCGGGGACGAGGCCGATACGCTCCATCGCCTCCTTTGCGTAGGCAAGAACCTGCGGATGTTCGTCGAGAACATAGCGCATGTTTCTGTAGGATTCATCAACAGTTACGGTCGCGTCTCCTTTCGGGAACTCAGTGAGTGTCTGTCCGACGAGGGAGCGAAGGAACGCCTCCTGATCGCGCAGCTCCTCAGTTGTAAAGGCGCGCAACAGGAATTTTATCGTGCACTGCTCGATACCGCCGGAAATCCCATGAGGGTGGACGTACCCTTGTTTCAGTTCCGTAGTCTCGGGAGAGAGCGACTCCTTCGGCAGCATTTCAATGAAACGCGACGCCATTTTTACCGCGTTGACAAGTTTCCCCTTGGCAAAACCAGGATGGATGCTGACACCTTTGAAGGTCACGGTAAGACTATCAGCGCAGAAGGTCTCATTCTCGATCGAGCCAAGCTGTTCACCGTCGACGGTGTATGCGTACGTGGCGCCAAATTTCTGCACGTCGAAGTACTTTGTTCCCTGGCCGATCTCCTCGTCGGGGGTAATGCAGATGCGTACAGTACCGTGTTTGACTTCGGGATGCGTGAGCAGAAAATATGCCGCGTCAAAAATCTCGGCGATGCCGCATTTGTTGTCCGCACCCAGTAGCGTCGTGCCATCAGCGGTGATGATGGTCTCACCGAGCTTGGTGCTGAGGTGTGGGTTGTCGGCAACGGTTATGACAATGGAGGGATCGGCCGGGAGAACGATGTCGCCACCGCCATAGCCATGGTGGAGTACAGGTTTGACGTTTGCGCCACTGACATCAGGCGAGGTATCCATGTGCGCAATGAAACCAACAACCGGAACATCAGGCTTGTCTGTATTGGCGGGGATGGTCGCCATGACGTAACCGTACGTATCCATTTCAGCGTCGTGGAGACCCATAGCCTTCAGCTCCTCCACGAGTTCGGCCGCGAGAACCTTTTGCTTTTCAGTGCTTGGAAAGGTCTCGGAGTTCTCATCGGACTGCGTATCATACGTCACATATTTGAGAAATCTGTCGACACAGGTGTAATGATAATCGGAAGGAATCATGACGGTCGCCTTACAAAGTGATAAAGGACGTTTTTCTGTTCAATAAAAGTCGGTACATCTCGCGCTTCTGTGCCCGGGGATGCAGGTTCTCCGAAATCCCTCCGGGTCTCCAGGAACATTTCATGAGCCGTACAGGAGAATGGCTGTCGGGACATCGCACGCGGGGTAATTATTCATATCGGAGCGCCTCGATGGGATCGAGATTCGACGCTTTCCACGCGGGGTACACGCCAAAAACGATACCGATAATGCTTGTGACAAGCACTCCCAGCGCGGCCCAGCCGACAGGAAGTACTGGAGGAATTTCCAGCATAAGCGCGAGGATATTGCCACCTCCAAGCCCCATGATGATTCCGATCAGACCGCCTATTTGGCAGATCACCACCGCTTCGATGAGGAACTGCGTCAGGATAGTGCGTCGGGTCGCACCTATCGCCTTTCGGATGCCAATTTCGCGGGTTCGTTCCGACACCGAAACGAGCATGATGTTCATGATACCGATTCCCGCAGCGAGAAGGGCGATTGCGGATACCGCTCCTGTACCTACCCGAATCATGAAGGTAAGATTGTTGACTTCACCGATAAGGGATTCGTTGGAGACAACTTCGAAGTCGTTCTCCTCGCCGGGAGGGACGCGGCGGACGGTACGCATCAGGCCTATCGTTTCATCCACCATCGCATCGTAGGTATCTTTATCCGCCGCCTTGACCTGCAGCGCTACCCAGCGGGCATCGCCGAAGATGTTCGTGAAGCTTGATAAGGGAAGGATGATGAAATTATCGGCGCCTCCTCCGAAGAGGCCGCCTTTCTTTGCGATGACACCGACGACAGTCAAGGGAATACCGTTTACGCGCACACGTTTGCCAACAGGGTATTCATTTGGAAAAAGGAAGCGAACAATTTCAGCGCCGAGTACCACGACATTCCGCGCATACTCGAGTTCCTGTTCAGAGAACATACGGCCCTCGGAGACCTCCCGGTTGTGCGTATAGACCATTTCCGGCGTAGCGCCGATGACCTGCACATTGGGATTAGTCTTCCGGTTGCCGAATTGAACAGTCCCGCCCATGACATTGGCCTGAATGTTGACGTGCTCTGCCAGTCTCGCATTACGTCTGAGGTACATTCCCTGGTCGATGGTTATATCTTTGCGATTGCGGTACTTCATCCGGGAATCGGGTCCCCCGTGTATGGGTGGATATTTTTGTATGTTCAGGGTATTCGATCCGAGCACATCGAAACTCGATTCGATTGAATCCTGCAACACGCTTATTCCCGTCATCACACCGATGAAGGAAAAGACACCTATCACGACGCCGAGGAGTGTCAGCATAGCGCGGAGCTTGTTCGCCTTGAGTGCTCCCATGGCCATGGCGATACTTTCAGTAATGTTTACGGTTCGCATACTCTCATAACCGGAATGAATCGTAGGGTAATATAGCGGAAATCATGTTTCCCCGCATTCACTGCGGTACGCACCGCGCAGGGCAAGGTTTCAACAGAAAAGACTGAAGAGTCCTGTTTATTTGCGGACGGGTGTCGTGCTCGTCCATACCAGTCCGAGAACAATCAAGGCGAATCCGGCCATTTCCCGAATGCCGAAGTACTCTCCGAGCAAGAGAATCGCAAGAATGGTGGCAACCACCGGCTGCAGTGTCGTATACGCCGCCACCAGTGAGGAGGAAGAGCGCTTTACCGCCCAGACATTGAGAACGTAATTTATCAGCGTGGGCAGGAGAAGGATATAGGCGATGGACAGCCACACCTCAGACGGAAGCGTCATGAACGGTGTTGTGATGAAATCCTCGAATCCCAGAGCGACAACGCCCACACCACCGAACAGAAAGGACCAGGCCGTGACAGTGAGTGGAGGGATGCGCAGCAGTACAGGACGCGCCAGAACCAGGAACAATGCATAGCTCGCGCAATTGATGAGGATGAGCAAGTTTCCGAGGGCGGCATCACCGCTGAAGGTAAGATTGCCGATATTCAGGATGATCAAGGCTCCAATCACCGCCGCTGCGATACCAGCGATGCGTGTTTTGGTGAGGCGCTCGATGCGCATCAACAGTGCAATGGCCGTCGTAAACACCGGAATAGACGGCATGAGAATGGCTGCGTTGATCGCGCTGGTGTAGTTCAGCCCGATGATGAAGAGGACTTGATTGATGAAGACACCGAAAAAGCCCAGAAGCGCGAGCTGCGGAATTTCTTTGACAGCAGGGAGTGCACGATCATGCTTCAGCGCGATGAGCAGAAGAACGGGACCAGCGAACAATACACGCATGGATGCCATCGCGAGCGGTTCGATGTGCGTGAGCGCATACTTGCCTACGACACTGAAACCGCCGAAGGTGATTTGCACAAACAGCAATGCAAGATGCGTGCGATAATCTGTGGGTGTCTTTCTCCCGTTCATAGTGCAAATGTACGAAAATTGCGTTGCCCGCGCTGCGTGCGCGCTGCACCGTATCGCAGCGTCGGGATTTTTCGTACCTTTCCTGGTCATACCGCTTATGTGCAGTATGACCAGGTGACTACGCGGAGTACGCTCAATGCACGAAGTATCCATAGCTGAAAGCATCGTCGATATCGCGAGAGATTATGCGGGTCGAGAAAACGTTCCCTTGTTTTCCGCGATAGAGCTTCAGATAGGTACACTCTCCGGTATTGAAATCGAGGCACTGATGTTCGCGATGGATGTCGTCTGCCGCGGTACGGTGCTCGAGGGTGCCGAGATCCGCATACAGAGCGTTGCAGGTCGTGCGCGTTGTGAGGGCTGCAATTTCGAGTTTCCGGTTGAGGATCAGTTCTCTCCCTGTCCCGCCTGCGGCGAGCTGCGTTCATCGATCATCAGCGGAGAGGAACTCCGCGTTTCTTCCCTACTTTTCAGCGAATGACAGGAGTCTTGCCACCATGTGTGATACTTGCGGCTGTACCCAACCCGATGATGCAGTGACAATTCGTACACCAGAGGAAATGCATGCGCACGAACATGAACATACACACGCGCACCCCCATACGCACACGCACTCCGACACGCACACACATGATCAGGGCGTAGCCCATGCACACGCACATGTCCATGTACATCCGCACACGCATGACCACGGACATACCCATGCGCACGGAGAAGCGCAAGATCATACGCATGATCACCATACCCACGATCATGGACATCCGCATGAGCACGAACATCGGCACGGGGAATCCCATACGCACACGCACAACCCCTCCGGATATCGGAGTATTGTCGTCGAGACCGACATCCTTGCAAAGAACAACATCCGCGCCGAGCGCAATCGCGGGTATTTTGAAGCAAAATTCATCCGAGCACTGAATCTGGTTTCCTCGCCCGGATCAGGAAAAACCAGTTTGCTTGAACGCACGATCCGCGAACTCGCCGGCCGTATTCCCCTGGCGGTGATCGAGGGTGATCAGCAAACGATGAATGATGCCAACCGCATCCGTGAAGCCGGTGCTCCTGTGGTGCAGGTCAATACCGGCAACGGCTGCCATCTCGATGCGGACATGGTGCATAGGGCAATGGACAAGCTCCAACCCATCGAGGGATCGCTGCTGATGATCGAAAATGTGGGGAATCTTGTCTGTCCCTCTCTGTTTGACTTGGGTGAGGAGACCCGGGTTGTGATTATGAGTGTGACCGAGGGTGAGGATAAGCCACAGAAGTATCCGAATATGTTCCGAAGCTCACAGCTCTGCGTGATCAATAAGATTGACCTTCTTCCCTATCTCGATTTTGATCTGGAGAAGGCGAAGGACTACGCATTACAGGTCAATCCCAATCTGCATTTCATTGAATTGTCGGTAAAAACGGGAGAAGGCTTCGAGGACTGGATTTCCTGGCTGACGACTGCGAAGAAGCACTGAAGGTGCGGACTTCGGGGATTATTGCCGGGTGCTTGTCGCAGCTGTGACGGGGAGTTCTCTTCCGCCCACCCAGTGACGGAGTACGCGTTCGCACGACGTCGTGTAGACGAGCGTGGAAGCGAGGTCCACTGCTGTCAGGCTGCGAAGTTCACTACTATCCAGGGAATTTCCGGGAAAGGGAATGACGATGATATCCGCGCTTTTCCCCGGCGTCAGTGAGCCGGTTTCATCCTGTAAATTCAGGGCCTGTGCGCCACCCAGCGTCGCGAGAAAGAGCGGAAGGAGGGGGTGTAAGCTGCGACCCTGCACATGACACATGGAGCGCATGACCGAAAGCATGTTCAGTGTCGTACCGGCGCCGACATCGGACGCAAGCGCGACACGGATACCATACTGCTCGTGAAGTTCCAGAGGAAAACGTCCGCTGCCGAGGAACAGGTTGGAGTCAGGACAATGCGCGACGGCTGTTCCCGATTCCGCGAGGAGCGTCATCTCGGAATCGCTGGTGTGGACGCTATGTCCGAGTACGGTTTTCGAAGCAAGAATGCCGGCTTCGTGGTAAACAGCAGCGTAATGTGCGGTCTGCGGAAATATCGCGCGTACAGACGTGATTTCCTGAAGGGATTCATTGAAATGCGTTTGAATGTGGAGATCATATTTCGCAGCCAACACTCCAGCCTGACGGAGCAATTCCGAACTGCATGCCGGGGCGAATCGGGGACTGACGGCAAAATGCAGCAGGGGAGTAGCGCGGTGCCAACGCTCGATCAGTCTCTCGGTTTCGATCATCGCCTGCATCGCGGGTACGCACAATTGCTCAGGTGCACCGCGATCCATCAATGTATTGCCCATGATGACGCGTAATCCGCTTGCTTCCGCCTCTTCGAACGCGATGTCCGTTGCGCGGCTGTGAGAAGTGCAAAATACCATCGCTGTGGAGGTACCCGCATCGGTCAGCGCCTGAAAAAAACGTCGCGCGACATCACGCGCAACCGCGTCGTCCTCGAAGAGAGATTCGGCCGGATAGATGAAATCGTGGAGCCAGTTCAGAAGCGACGTACCAAAGCGGCCACGGCAGTCCAATTGCGGGAGATGCACATGCGCGTCGATGAAACCGGGAAAAAGCACGCCCCCGACACGCTGCTGAGCGACAGGCTGCCACTGTTCGGGCAACGCGGCGGCTTTTCCGGCGTAGCGAATTATCCCCTTTTCATCAACGGCGATCGTTGCGTCGGGCCAGAAGTCCATTTCTCTGGACCCGCGCGGATTCGCCGCCGCACCTCTGAGTACAAACGGCGTGCGAATCATAACCCGAGCAATTGAATCGCCAGACCCGAGAGGGCTATGGTCCCTCCCGCGATGGCGTGTGTATAGCGTATCAGACCACGAAGGGGGATGCGTTCGATACCCGCGGATACAAGCGATACCATTATCAGCATCGTGGCAATGGTGACAACGCCAAATACCGATGCGATGAGGAGCATCGCAGGTATACTGTGTGTCGCGGCAGGATACATCAGGATGGGGATAAGTGGTTCACACGGTCCGAGTATGAACACGACGAACAACGCCCAGAACGTGGTCTCCTTGTGATGGATCACCGAATGCGCGCCGGAACCGAACAAGTGCACATGGGTGTGTGAATGAGCAACGCCGTCGTCGTGTGTGTGCTCGTGTACGTGGGCTTCCGTGTGCCACGCCTTGCGGAGGCCCCAAAGCGCATACAGAATCCCGAAGGAAATCAGCGCCCAGGCAGCGATGCTGCCTCGCACACCCTCGATGAGTTCAAGCTGCTGCAAGGCAATTCCGAAAGCGATGCCTACGACACCGAGAATAACGGATCCGAACACATGGCCAAGCCCGCAGACCAGAGTTATCATCATCGTGCGGGAGCGCGACCAGCCACGGGCCTTGGCCATCATGATGAATGGAAGGTAGTGGTCGGGACCGATGATGGTATGGATGAAACCGATGGAGGCGGCGGTTCCGGCGAGTATCCAGAGGCTCTCGTTCATTTGTGCATACTGTGTAAGCGATTCAGTGTGTGCCGCTGTGTCCGAAACCGCCGCTGCCACGATCGGTCTCGGAAAGCGTGTGTGTCTCCTTCCACTCGACGTGGAAGACCGGGGCGATGATCAGCTGCGCGATGCGTTCGCCACGTCGAATGACGTAGGGATCCGTGCCGATGTTGGACATGATGACCTTGATCTCGCCGCGATAATCGGCATCAATGGTGCCTGGACTGTTCGGGAGAATGATACCGTGCTTGAGCGCGAGTCCGCTTCGGGGGCGGACCTGGGCTTCGAGATGCGGCGGGAGTTCGATAGCGAGATTCGTCGGTACCGCGATGATACCACCCGGTGCCAGTTCGATGTCAGCATCTATGGCGGCGCGGAGATCCGCACCGGCGGCATGGGGTGTGGCATATTCCGGCAACGGGATGTCGTCATAACCCGGACGCAGGCGGGTGACTGGTATTGATATGATATTTTTTTCCATGACGAAATTGAATGACAAAGGGCCGGCACATGCCGACCCTCAAAAATACGGATTATCGGGATGGGTTCGGAAGTCAATGCACCACGGACACGTTGGTGGTGAGCACGGTGCCACCACTGCTCATTCGGATGATGTACGTCCCGCTGTTGAGCGCACCTTGCTCCGTCAACGGTGCCCATGATCCTTCGTACATGCCGGCCGGATGGATGTTGTTTGTCACGACGGCAAGTTCACGTCCGAGCATGTCATGCACACTGATGCGTACATGCTGTTCCTCCGGTACCCGGTAGCGAATGCGGGCGAGTTGCGAGGAGGACGCGAGCAGCGGATTCGGGTACACCGGCATAAGCTCGAATCCCAGAGGAGACAGATCCGTGAGAAGGACCTGTATCGGGGGAAACACAGAGACGGTTCCGTCAAAGTCATGTTGTCGGAGGCGATACCAGAACACGGGCGTATGACCCGCGAAGTCGGCTAGCGAGAAGCGGTCCCGGTGCTCATAGTCTCTCGGCTGCGTTGTTGTGCCGAAGCCCGGCACGAAGGCACGGGATTCCCACGGACCATCGGGTGTGAGCGCTCGTTCGATCTGGAAATGATAATTGTTGGTTTCCGTTTCCGTGCGCCAACGAAGAAGGACGACGTCATTCTCCACCCGGGCATTGAATGCTGAAAGCTCAACCGGGACCCATTTGTTGCAGCAGATTTGCGCTTCGTTGATCCAGTCGACGCTCTGGCCGACAGCAGTGGATGCCGGGATAAGCCCCGAAGGAGTGACTTTGAAGGTCATCGGAGGATTCGAAAAAAGAGCGGGTGTCGTAAAGCGCCACTTCACGACATGGCCACTATCGCCAACCACTTTGTAGCCGACGAGTATGTCCCGCGCCGGCGATATCACGGGACGAACGAAGGGAGGAACGAGCGGTTGCTCGACTTCGACCACGCCGCGATTCTCACCCTGACGCGCGATGAACCACGTGGAGTACAAGACCGTAAAGGGAGCGTTGGCATTCCGCACATAAAAGCGAATCGTGTCCTTGTCGAACAGTGTCGTGTTCAGCAATTCAAAATCCACCATCTGTGTCCATACTGTACAAACGGATGCCTGCGTTGACGTCGGAATGGGAATCTTCATCGCCCATTCAGAGGAAAACGGCAGAGTCTCGTTCAGGTACGCGTAGCTGGGATTGAGGCCGTTCTGATAGTAGAGAAATTTCGGGCAAATCGAGTGCGGTACGTTCGCTGTTTTCAGCAGCTGACCAGCGAGTTGTTCGAAGGGTGAATTCAGGGGGATTTGACGGGCCGCTTCAATGGCCGCTTCATCTTGCGCCGATGCGAGCATCGGAAACAGGAGAATGGAAAATATACACAGATGCCATTTCATGAGATAATCACTCCTCCGTTGCTGTTCAGACATATTCGCGTATCGAGCGCGCACAAGTATGTGGAATAGGTTCAGACAAGATCAGTGCGGAAATGTAACGAAGAAAATCCTTCCTGTCAATGCAATTCGGATGAACCTGTGTCGAGATCAACAAATTCGCGGCAGCATCTCTCCTGATGGCATAGCAATAACCCGTGTACCGCCGATTCCGGTTTTCATTCGTACCAATCCGGGCATGTCTGCGATAGTGTTGCCGATATGGCAAGCGTATTCACCTTCAGGCATGGCACGCATCGCGTGGAGCAGAGCGTCGGCGCAGGTCTCGGGTACAAAGGCCACCAGGGCGCCCTCGTTGGCGAGGTAGAGCGGATCGAGTCCCAGCAGGTCGCAGGCACCCTGTACTTCGGCAGTGATGGGTAGTGCTTCTTCATTGATCTCAATACCCACAGTAGATTGAGACGCAATCTCGTTCAGTGTTGCTCCGAGTCCACCGCGTGTTGGATCGCGCATGACGCGGATGTCGGGACAGACAGCAAGCATACGCTGCACCAGACGATGCAATGGCTTACTGTCCGTCACAACCGGAGTGGAGAAGCGCACACCGCGGCGTTCGGACATGACCGCGATTCCATGCTCGCCGATGCGCCCGGACAACAGGATGGCGTCACCCGGCCTGGCGCTACCGCCGTCGATGTGTACGCCGTCGGGGATGACGCCGATACCGGCTGTATTGATGAACAGCTTGTCGCACCCGCCACGTTCGACCACTTTGGTGTCACCGGTGACAATAGGAACCCCGGCGTCCCGTGCCGCAGTGTGCATGGCCTGTACGATACGTCTGAGAGTATCGATCTCCAGCCCTTCCTCGATGATCATACCGACGCTGAGGCCTAGAGGCATTGCCCCGCCCACAGCGAGGTCGTTGATAGTGCCATGTACGGCGAGATCCCCGATGCAGCCACCGGGAAAGAACAGCGGCTGAACGACATAGGAATCCGTGGTGAACGCAAGTCGTCCGTCCTGTTTTTCGAAGACTGCCTGATCGTTACCTTTGCGCAGTTCGGCGTTGTCGAAAGCGGGGAGAAAGAGGTCGTTGATCAGATCGTGCATCATGGCGCCGCCGCTGCCATGAGCGAGGAGAATGTGTGTGTGCTTCATTGCTCTGTCGCGTGCCGTGTCTTGGTATGCGTAGACTGGTGAAAATTGTAGTAGGCCGCGCAGCTTCCTTCGCTGGACACCATGCAGGGACCGAGGGGCTGCTCCGGAGTGCAGGCTGTCCCGAACACTTTGCAGTCCACTGGTTCGATCACGCCGCGGAGCACTTCTCCGCAGCGGCATGCAGGATGTTCAACGCTGTCGGGGATGTCGATGGGGAAACGGTGCTCAGCGTCGTATTCCGCATACTGCGGTCTGAGCGCCAGTCCACTGTCCGGGATGTTGCCGAAGCCGCGCCAGGAGGAAGCGCAGGTTTCGAAGACCTCCGTTACCGCGCCCCAAGCCTTCGTGTTTCCGCCGGGCTTGACGATGCGGCTGTAGAGATTCGCCAGATCGGCATTTCCCTTCTCCAGCATGGCGAGCAGCGCATCGATGGAGGCGAGAATATCCAGTGGCTCAAAACCGCTAATGGCCACAGGAACCCGGTAGACATCGGGCAGAAAGCGCCAGGCATCCGCGCCGATAATGGACGAAACATGTCCGGGGCCGATCACACCCTGTACTCTCACTTCTCCCATATCCAGAAGCGCACGGGCACCCGGGATGGTGAGCTTCATGACGGAACAGATTGAAAAATTCTTCAGTCCGCGTGCGCGTGCCTGCAGCACGGCGGCGGCGGCGGCGGGAGCGGTCGTCTCAAAGCCAATGGCAAAAAAAACGATCTGCTTATCGGGATGCTGCCCCGCGAGACGCAGCGCGTCCAGAGTGGAGTACACGATTTCGACAGGGTAGCCCTGCGCGCGCACCTGCGCCAGAGATTCACGGCTGCCAGGCACTTTCAACATATCACCGTAGGTGGTGAGTATCACACCGGGAAGTTTCGCCAGCGCTGCGGCTCGGTCGAGATCCATGTTCGAGGTCACGCATACGGGACATCCCGGGCCGGAGAGCATTCGGATGTGTTCCGGGAGGACGGAGCGAATCCCGCTGCGAAAAATGGCGACCGTGTGACCGCCGCAGAATTCCATCAGTGCAACGGGGCCAGTCTCGCGTGCACGGATGCGTTCAAGCAGGGGTGCGGCACGACTGCTGTCGCGAAAAGAGGCGAGCACACTCATACGTCATCCTCCGTGAGCGGAGGGGAGGCGGACCCAAAGGCCTCGTCCGTCAGCGACAAGTCCGCGAAGAGCTCGAGTGTACGCAATGCTTCCTCCTCGTCGATGCGCTCGATCGCATAACCCACGTGAATGAGTACATAGTCACCCACTGCCGCTTCGCCGTCAAGCACCATCAAACTGATTTCGCGTTGTGTGCCCTGAATATCGACAACGGCCATGTTGTCCGGACGGAGTTCGCAAATGCGGGCGGGAACAGCTAAACACATATCGTCAACCTTGCAAAAGAGTTCTGGTAATCACGGCTTGTCCGAGCGAGATTCCGCCATCGTTGGCGGGCACCTGATGGTGCGTCAGTACAGTGAGAGACGCATTGCGAAGGATCTCGACCAACCCCTCGAGAAGGAGGCCGTTTTGAAAAACACCGCCGGAAAGTACAACGGTGGAACAGTTGTTCACCTCGGCGAGCATGCGGACCATCGTGGCGCAACCGTGTATCACCGTATTGTGAAAACGACGTGACATCACGGCAATGGATTCGCCGTTGTGCACATCCTGAACAATTTCCCGAATGGCGGGGAGAAAAGAAAGCTGATTCGGCATACCCGACGTTTCGCTCTCAACGACATCGAAACCGTATGCTTCGCGCGATGAACGGCCGGCGGCGTGCTCAAGAGCGATTGCCGCTTGCGCTTCGAAGGTCACCGTATCCGCAATGCCGATAAGCGATGCCACGGCATCGAACAGGCGTCCGCAACCGGTAGTGGTCGGAGTGTTTGTCTGGGTTGCCAGAGCGTAATGAACCGCCTGGCGCTCCGATTCGCTTCGCCGTTGACTGAATGCCGCGAAATCTCTCTCCGGGTGCAGTCCTGCCTCTATCATCGCGGACCAGGCCATGCGCCATGGCTCACGCACCGCCGTATCCCCGCCCGGCATAGGCAGAGGATGAAAATGCGCCTTTCGCTGAAATTCCCGGACATCACCGAGCAGGAACTCTCCTCCCCAGCTTTCGCCATCCGTACCGTAGCCCGTGCCATCGAGAATCACGCCAATTGCCCGTCCGGAGTGACCGTTCTCCGCAAGGCAGGAAGCAAAATGCGCATGATGATGCTGTACAGCGATTCGGGGTAATCCGGCGAATTGTTCCCGTAGTTGCGGCGTGAATGGCTGCCGAGCCCATTGTGAGCCCAGATAATGCGGATGCAGGTCATGCGCTATCGCTGCGGGAGCTATGTCAAAGACGCGAAGCAGATGGACCAATGCCTCCTCGAAAAAATGGATCGCTTCCAGGTTTTCAAGATCGCCGATATGCTGGCTTACAATGGCCGCGCGGGAGGATGCGAGACAGAGCGTGTTTTTCAATTCGGCACCGACGGCCAGTACTGCGGGGCCTGCGTCCCGGAGCAGCACGGGCCTCGGTACATAGCCTCGGGCTCTGCGGACAAGCTGCGTCTCGCTGTTGATCACGCGAAGAACGGAATCATCGCATCGCTGCAGAATGTCACGATTGTGATGCAGGAAGCCGTCCGCGATATTTGCCAGGCGCGCCTCCGCTTCGGCAACGGCGATGCAGATTGGTTCCTCGCTGATATTGGCGCTGGACATTACGAGCGCGGGCAGCTCTTCCGTGAGAAGGACGTGCAGCGGGGTGTAGGGGAGCATGACCCCGATCGTAGGATTGTCCAACGATACCGCGGGAGCGATACCGTGTCCCTGGCGGCGCGACAGGATGACGATGGGATGTTGAGACGCTTTCAGGGCCCGGGCTTCGACAGGAGAAATGATGCAGTGCCGTGCTGCTTCATCGAGATCGCGAAACATGACCGCCAGCGGTTTCTCGAAGCGGCGCTTACGCTTGCGCAATTCCATGATTGCGGTGTCGTTTGCCGCATCGACCGCGAGATGATAGCCGCCGAGTCCGCGCACGGCGAGTATGCCACCGGCGCGGAGGAGGCGCACAGCGGCTGTGAAGGCCGCGTCTCCGATATGCATCCCGCTCGCGTCCTCCGCTGTCCGATACTGCAGCCAGGGCCCACATTCGGGACAGGCGTTCGGCTGCGCATGGAAACGTCGGTCCGTCGGATTCTCGTATTCTTCGAGGCAGAGTGTACACATGGGAAACACCCGCATGGACGTCTGCGGCCGGTCGTAGGGTATGGCAGCGGTGATGGTGTAGCGGGGTCCGCAATTCGTGCAATTGATGAAGGGGTAGCGATAGCGGCGGTCATGCGGGTCAAGTAACTCACGACGGCAATCATCACAGAGCGCAACATCAGCCGGAATCAGCGCGGTTTTGGCGACACCGCCGTCACTTTGCAGAATGCGGAAATCCGTCGGTGTATCGGCGTTGCACTCCTCCACAGCAATGTCGGTGATCAGTACGAGCGGTGGTGCTTCCTTCGGCAGACGGTTCAGGAATTCGCTCGCTCGCTCGCCGAAAAGCTCGAGAAGTACGCCTTGTCCTGTATTGCGTACGCTCCCCGTCAATCCGCAATCCAACGCGAGGCGGTAGACATAGGGACGAAAACCCACGCCCTGCACAATCCCGGAGACGGTTGCGCGTATACCATGGCTGCGTGTATGTGATTCAATCGAATCCATCATTGAAAAATACGAAAATCCCTGTCATCACCTTTGTCGCTGAAGACTTACGGAGCTCGTCCCGTATGGAAGGTCAGCGTCGTGTCGTTGTGACGCACGTGTCGCTGCCCCCATGACGTCGTTCCATGTGTCGACCGGACAACCTCGTGGCAGTATGATTGCTTGTTCTTTCGGAAACACCATGCTCTCCTGTGGCGACGACAGGGCAATCCGGAGGGTGTTGAAGCTTGTGCGCGCTATCACGATATTTCGTAATGGTCGTCCGAATCGCTTTCGTCTTACTGAGTTGCCTTCTCTTCACGCCGCCGTTACACGGTCAGGCACTGCCGCCGATTCAACTATCGTATGCTTCCACAGTGTTCGCAGGGGACGGTACGTTGCTCGCCTATTATGGTTCCGAGCGGCGTGTGGAATTACCAAGTACGGGCTCTGTGTCAAAATGGGTCATCCGCTGTCTGCTGGCGACCGAGGACAGGGACTTCTACAATCACGACGGAGTCTCTCTCAAAGGTCTCGGTCGCGCCGTACTTGAAACGCTTTCCGGCAACACGCAGGGCGGAAGCACCCTTACCATGCAATTGGCGAGGAATCTGTTTCTTACTCATGAGCGTAGCGTCAGCAGAAAAGTGAAAGAAATCGAGCTTGCGCGTCAGCTCGAGAAAAAATTCAGCAAGGATGAGTTGCTGCTCCTCTACCTCAATACCGTGTATTTCGGTAATGGCGCGTACGGCATCTGGGCTGCAGCCCGCGAATATTTTCAGAAAGATCCCGCCGATCTCAACATGACACAAGCCGCGACACTGGTCGGGCTTGTGCAGGCTCCCTCCCGATATAATCCCGCGAAGCATCCGGATCGAGCACTGCGACGCAGAAACGAGGTATTGCACAACCTGGTTGAAGTCAAGCGCATTTCAAAGCAGGAATTCGAACAAGCGAGAAGGGAAGGCCTCGGACTGAATCTTCGCGAGGAGACAGCCACGCACTTTGCCGAATATGTGCGTCGCGAAGCGACAGCCATCCTTTCTCAGCAAGGCAGGAGTTTGCAGAACGGGCAGTACAGAATTTTTACCACACTGGATCCGACGTTACAGAAAATTGCGGAACGTTCGGTGTCAGCGCAATGGAGTGAACTGCCTTCAGCGATGAAGGAAGCCCAGGTCGGTTTGGTGACGATCTCCGTGGGGAATGCGGCCATACTTTCCATGGTGGGCGGTAATCCCGCTTCAAACGGTCGCGATCTCAATCATGTATCACAGATCAGGAGACAGCCCGGCTCCTCGTTTAAACCATTTCTCTACGCGGGACTTTTGGAGGAAGGATACACATTGGCCACGCCGATAGATGATGTTCCCATCGTCGTGGATTCGGGAATGGGGTGGGAATGGCGACCATCCAACGATGACGGGAGTTATACCGGAGCGCCCGTACCGATGATTCATGGAATACAGCATTCGCTGAATCTCGTGGCCGCTCATGCCATGACCCGGCTCACAACGCCTACCCGAGTCGCCCAGTTCGCAGCCCGCTGTGGTATATCTTCCGAGTTACGGGAATATCCATCGCTGGCGCTCGGGACGAGCGAGGTGTCTCCTCTCGAAATGGCAGCCGGCTTTTCGGTGTTCGCCGCGGGTGGGCTTCGGGCAGCGCCGTTCGCCATCTCGCGTATCGAGGATGCGCAAAAGCGAGTTCTGTTTCGGGCGCGACCCGACACTGCCACAGTCCTGGATTCCGCAACGGCATTTCTCATGACCACCGCGTTGCAAGCGGCGGTGGACAGTGGCACCGGCAGATCGGTACGAAGATTTTACGATGGACCCGCTGCCGGGAAAACGGGCACCACACAGCAATCCACCGATGCCTGGTTTGTCGGATACACTCCCCGTTATGCGACGGCAGTGTGGGTGGGCTTCGACAATCCGGCGCGTAAGCTCACCGGCGCATTTCGTTACGGCGGCGGTGTGTGTGCGCCGATCTGGGGCAGGATGATGGCGGCTGCCGACCGTGTGCATCCTCCGGCGGATACAACGTTCAGCACGCCGGGCGAGATCACGGTGATGCCGCTCTGCCGGCAGAGCGGCATGCTTGCCGACGAGGATTGTCCGGAAACCGTTCTCTGCCCGGTGAATGCGGCTATGTTGCCCGGTGTGTGCAACGAGCACGGCGGCTGGTTATTCGGCTGGTAAAGAAATCGCCCGCCGAAAGGGACGTGGCGGGCGACACTTTCGAGTATCGTCATATCCTCATTTCGTGAACGCCATCGCGCCGGGTATGATGCCAGTCGGATGGGAAGCCCGCTTCGTTCCCATGTAGTCATAGATCTCGAGAGAGCCCGCTTGAACGTAATCGGCGGCATTCGTGAAATACAGGCGGTTGTGTACCGTATCCGCTATCGCCGAATAAAACCATCCGGAAATGAAACCGGGTTCAAAGGTCTTCGTGGGCATATGTATACGCGTGACGCCTGCTTCCAGTATGTAGGCATAGCCCTGGTCATCCATAATGAGGCGCATCGGGTGACCGGGAAGCGGTAATGAATCCACTTTAGCGCGTGTGACGGGATCGATCAATATCAGCGAAGCGGGCGTGTCGTCGTTCGGATCGTTGAAGTCGTTGTACGCACCGGCACACAGCACACCGACGCTGCCCCCCGGCATGTTCATCACGGCGGTGGGATAGTCTCCCACGTGCACGGTGGCAATCACTTCCTTGCGGGCGACGCTGATGATGCTCACGGTGTTGGCCACGCCGAAGCCGGAATTCGCTACGTACACATTGCCCAGTGCCACCGCGATGCCGTCAGGATTCGGACCAACGGGTATATTTTTTGTGATGGTGTTGCTCTCATCGTCATACACGGAAACGCTGTTCGCATAGAGGTTGGTGATGTATCCCGTACCGCTTTCGTCAAAGGCAATGGCTCTCGGGCTGGAACCGGGAGGACAGATGATGCTTTTGATACTTTTATGTGTCGAAGGATCGATCACTTCGATCCGGTGCGAATTGTTGACGACGATGTATGCGCGCCCTTTGTGCATGGTGATGCTGTTCCCGACATCTCCAAGCGGACGGCCATTGACGGACTGAAAGACATTATTGAACATGACAGCCGAGTCGGGAACGAAGAAACTCAGGGAAGCATTGCCACGCATGAAATTCCCTTCATTAACAATGTACACTCCTCGGGGTACCGTGGGCACTACGGGTGTGGGATTGGCGCCGTTGTCGTCCGAACAGGCCGCGAAGAGGATTCCGAGAAGAAAGACGGAAAGCAGTCGGTTGATCATTGGTGTTCCATTACATCAGAATTGAGTGATGAGTGTGATGCGTACGGTGCGTCCGGGCATGGGATAAAAGGCGATGACCTCATAGGCTGCATCCAGAGCGTTGAGTACGTCGGTCTTGAGCGTGCATTCGGCGAATGGCCGCGGCAGTCGCAATTGTGCGGAAACATCCAGCACCGCGTGCGCGGGTAGCGACGCATCGTTGGTTTCGGTGTAATAACGAACATCGTTCACACGCTGCGTGATGGAAAACGTGAGACGATCCGACAGGCGCGCCAGTAACGTCGCTGTTCCACTATACCGCGGTACGTATACAAGCTGTTTTCCCTGCGTCGCATCACCTGCAAAGGATGCATTTTCTTTCACTGCGGAAATCCACTGTCCTCCCAGACGCAGGGTCAGGGCGTCATCTGCCAATACAAGGTCCGTGCGTACTTCGATGCCTTCCGATACGACGTGCTGCACGTTGCGCGGGGACCACCAGAGCCCTAGTCCGGGCATCCAGACGATTTTATCGGTGATGTCGTGATGGAAGAACGTTATGTCAAAATCTCTCAGCAAGCCTGGATGCCTGAAGTGCAGACCCGCGTCCACCGTCGTCGCGTGCTCCGGACGGAGCGAGTTGTTCCCACCCATTCCCCAGTACAGCTGATTGAAGGTTGGGGCGGTGAAGTTTCCCGCAGCGCGGAGTCGCAAGGCCAGTCGCTCCGGGAGCAATGCAAAATGCAGTCCGAGGGAGGGACTGAAGGCGCTCCACTGATGGTGTCCGGGATCGTCGAAGAGACCGTCGAACCGTAACGAGGGATAGAGATGCAGCGGAAGGCCTGCCGGTGCGAGCAAGCACTCAGCGGAAACGTATGCGGCGAGCTGACGCCTGACAGGATCACCGGGAACTTCACCACTGCGCAGATGGTCGAGGCCCGCTTCCACACCTGCTGCTATGCGTATTGCGCGATGCACATTTCCGTCCCAGCCTCCCGACACCAGAACGTGTGTGTTATCATACCGTGCATCGAGACCGTGACCGTTCAGCGACACGGCGGGGTCGCGGTAATTCTGACCGGCTGCGCGACCACCGACACCGAGCGTCAGCGTTCCGCCGCCGGCGTTCATTGCGAGACGCGTGGAGAGTAACAGCTGGGTGTCGTCCTGACGTGCGCGACCCTGATCTGACGAAAACAACGGGCCCGGAACGCCGACACGTGTATCGTAAGCATCCGCCTGCACCGACAGCACTGCGGATCCCAGGAGCAGAGTACCCCCGAGGGCGATCGATCTCCGCTGCATCGAGGCATTACCCCGGAAGAGTGTGGGGCCACCCCAGGATGGATTCACTGGATAGTCGTTCTCCGCTTCTTCATAGCCGGCATCCACGGAAAGCCGGCCGCTCCGTCCCGAAATTCCCGCCGTTACGGAAGCAAGTTTCCATCCGAAAGACCCGAGCCCGAGATGCACATTCGGCGGCGGGGCATCGCGACGGGACAGGATGTTCACCACACCGCCCAGAGCGTTGCTCCCGTAGAGCGAAGCGAAACCGCCGCGGACAACCTCGATACGCTCGATGCCGCGCAACGAGAGTCGTCCCACGTCTACGGTTGCGTTCTGACTGTCGTTGATGCGAATACCATCCAGATACACCAATGTGTACTCCGCGCCCATGCCGCGCATGGATGCCAATTGCAGACTGCCTGACGGACCGTAGCTGCGCATGATCGTGCCCGGGGTGAGGGAGAGTATGTCCGAGAGCGTAGATACCGGCAGGGAAGCGATGCTGGCGGCATCAAACACATCAACGGAAGCGGGCGCGTGCGACAGGGAAACCGGCAGCCGCGCCGCAGTGACCGTCACCATCTCGTCGTACGCGAAGCTCAGCGTGTCGTCGGAAACGTACTGCGTCTGCCCACCGGCGGAAGACGCGAGCAGAAGCAGGGGAAGAAGAGATAAAAAAAACCGCAGGACCATGATATCCGATAATAGGAGCCCGCGGGGTGCGCATGAAAAATCCCCGTGTCCGATGGACAACGGGGCAAGATGCAATGGTGCGCTGGAGTACCACGAACCTCACCCACGAAGGCTCAGTGCAACGTACGTCCTGGCAGGTCTCCTGACTCGCAGCCCGGTTTTCTGAACCAGCACGCACTCCTTCCCGGGTGAACCCAGTGGTTGCTGCGCGTGCTTGCGCTGCTTACAGTTGCGGGGCAGTTGCCGATTCCCACGGCATTCCCATTTTCGTTCCAACAAGGAAACCAGAACGTCATGTCAAAGAACGCCTTGGTAACCTACGGCGGCAGGAGGTGAGATGCAACACTTGCACTGCGACCCGCATTCGTCGGGGAATACGTACACGGATGTCGCGGATGGTACGCTGATCTGCGCAGAGGTCCATTATGAGGATGGAAACGTGGATATCACGGATGAACAAGCGTACGCGCTCAACAGCTCTTCGGTGGCTGCAGCAGGCAGTTTCCTTGTGATCTCAGCAACCCGGCACTACCTCCGCATTTTTCCAAGGAATGTGTTCCGTGCGTCATGAAGGTCATACAGCGGCGAGACGGCTCCGGCACAATCCCCGAAACAGGAGCTTACCCTCTGACGGCTCCGAAGAATCCCTTGAGCAGCGCCGTGGACCTGTCGTCGAGCACGCCGGGGATGACGTGCACGCGGTGGTTGAGACGATGGTCTTCAACGATGTTCATGAGCGTGCCGCAGGCGCCGGCTTTGGGATCATAGGCGCCGAAGACGAGGACTGGGATGCGCGCGAGCACGATGGCCCCGGCACACATCGCGCAGGGTTCCAGTGTGACGTACAGCGTACAATCGGTCAGCCGCTTGTCGCCAGTGGTGTTCGCGGCTGCGGTGATGGCAAGAATTTCCGCATGGGCGGTCGGATCCTTCAGCCGTTCATTTTGATTGTATCCCTTCCCAACGATCTGCCCTTCACGAACGACCAAGGCACCGACGGGCACTTCATCCTCGTCCATCGCCCGTTCGGCTAGACGCAGGGCCTGTTCCATCCAGCGTTCATGTTCGGTCTGCATTATTTCACCACAAGTGAAGCGAGCACACTTTGCTGCACCTCGAAGAGTTTTCTGTTCCCTGCCGGTGTGATGGTGTTTGAGGCGGGGAACATAGTGCATTCCATAAAACGCGATCCGGTGTCGAAGACCACCACACGAATCAGCGCCTCGGCGGTTCCGGTGCGGTATTCATAGGCAGCGCAGATTTTTCCCGCGATACGAAACAACTCCACCGGTTGCACAACGTGAACGACATCGTCCGCCGAGCGCTGCTTGAGACCAAGACTGACCTTGGCGACTGCTTCGATGCCGTCTTTCCGGAGGGTTTCGTACAGGGCGGGATCCATCTGCATGTGCACGAAGGTGAGGGACGCGCTGTATTCCTCGTTCACCAGCCAGAGAACGATGGAAGGGGCTTCCGCTTCATCGGAGGTAAGCAGCCAACCTTCCGGACGCAGCACGCCGATGCTGCCGTCGCGCGCGGCAAGGTAGTCGCGCGACATTTCCGCGAGCGCGGCGTATCTGTACGGTGCGGGTGGCGGTGTGCTCTCACGCGTTTCCGGCGCCGATGAGCAGGCAGAGCACAACGCGAGGCATAGGAGCAGCAGTCTAGTGCGCATGTTTCAAAGGGTAGCGTTTTTCGCCGGCGCGGATGAACACCGGCAAGACATTGTCCACGGGCGGAATGGGGCAGTCGTAGCGCTCGTTATACGCGCAGTACGGGCTGTAGGCATAATTGAAATCGAGGAAGGTGCTGTCCGAACTGGTATCATCTATATCGATATAACGGCCGCCGGCGTACGTGTCCTCGTCATTTGTTTGATCGGCGAAGGGGATGAACCAGTACGTACCGTCACTCGTATCTTTCGGCGCATACACCTGCAGTGTGCAGGGCTGTCCTTCGATGTCGAAGGAGAAGTAGCCGATGCGCAGCATGCTGCGGGGCTTGTCCTTCGAGGTGGCCATGACGATTTCCTCCGGTTCGGCGAGTCGTTGCAGGACGACCGGGATCGCATACCGTTTATCCGGCGGGAAGTACGCCAGCCCCTTGAAGAGGGTGATGTCCGAGGCCTTCACGGGCGTATCCGGACTCGAAAGGAAATATTTATCCTTTTCGAGTCTGTCCTTCAGGACCTCCAGCGTGTAGACGTCCGAGGTGTCGACGGCGGCGGTTTGCTGCTCATCGCGTTTGCTGCCGCAAGCGGAAACAAGCAGCAGGGCGGAGAAAAGAAAAACCGCGAGTGCGCGCTCACGGTTTTGGAAAAATCGGTCCATCATGTGTCCGTCACTCCGTGCGTGCGAATTTCGTTTCTTCGAGCACGAGCCGCAGCGAGATGCGATGCGACGCATCCTTGAAATCGCTGAACAGGTCGTTCTGCCCGAATGCGTAGTCAAGATACAATTTCGGGAGATGAATTCCCGCGCCGAACGTCAGATCCTGTGTATCGCTGTAGCCGCCGCGAATGGCGAAAAGATCGCGGAAGCGGTATTCCAGCCCTGCACGAGGATTGACGCTGATAGTGCCGACGTTGAACGTGGACGCGTACTCCCTGCCCTCGGCCATGAGGTCAAAGTCCAGCGCGGGGGTGATAGTACCGCCAAGTACGTTCAGTTGATAGGCGGCACCGAGTTTGAGTGTAGGCGACACAAGTTCGTTGCGTCCCGTGCTCCAGGCCATGAGTGTGGTGGTGACGTCCTGCACCGTCGCGCCGAGAAAGAGCTGCTCTGTTGCCTTGTACTGTGCGCCGACATCGAAGCCCACGCCGGTGGCCGATTCGATGTGATGCGCCCGATGCACGAATTTCAGATTGACACCGAGGGCGAGGTCGCTGCTGCTTTTGAACGCGAAGCTGGCATAGGCCACCCAGTCCGCAGTGCTGAACATCGTGACCTTGCTGGGATCGAGGCGCTCGTTGTCGTCGAGGATGCCGTTGCCGTTCAGGTCGATGAGTGCGTTGCGCGTATCGGGAATATCGTCCACACCGAGGCGGGTGACGCTGAGGGCTACGGTTGAGCGGGAGCCGAAGGGCCAGGCCACACCGCCGTAGTTGTAGCTGAGCAAACCGCCGAAGCGCTGTTCGTGCATGAGTCCGATTTCCGGATAGCCCATGCGCATGAGACCGGCGGGATTCCAGTACGCCGCTGTTACGTCGGATGCGAGGGCCGTATGTGCTCCGCCCATGGCGAGTGCGCGGCCGCCGAAGCCCGTAGCCATGAATTCACCGGCATATTTCGCGATTTCCGTTTGTCCGTGCACATGCGGAACGATAATCGTCAGCATCACGAGCGTCAGACAGGTAAACAGAGCTGATTTCATCGGGAATCCTGCATACAATGATCCCAAAATATGCGGAAGTCGCCATTCTCTCGCAAATCCCGGACAGGGTGAAAATGCGTCCCCCAACACCGGGGCGCGTGAGCTGAGAGCGGAGTCCGCAGATGAACCCGAGCAACATCGTTCGAGATGCATGCCAGATCTGCGCTCTGCGTGTGGCCTCCAGCTGAAGCTGGGGGTGAGAGGAAGTGGCGTCAGCCTCAGGCTGAGCTGGTGATCCGGATCTCCTGCCCCTTTACCCTCCTCACCCTTTACCTCGCCACCTATCACCCTGCAGACTCATCCCTAAACCTCCAACGATTCTCGATTAACGATGAACGATTCCCGATTTCACATTTCACTGATGTGCCGTCTTGGTTGGATAAGAACACACCCTCAATCGCTATTCCCACCGATTCTCCGTATTTTAAAGGATGCAATCTGCTGCACCATGAAGCACGTACTGATCGTCACATATTACTTCCCTCCTTCCGGTGGTCCGGGAGTACAGCGCGTGCTGAAATTCACGCAGTATCTGTTGGAGTTCGGTTGGAATCCGGTGATTCTTACCGTGAAGGATGCGGACTACCCCGCACGGGATGAATCGCTCCTGAAAGAAGTACCGTCCGAAGCCATTGTGTATCGCACACCGATACTCGAGCCCTACGACATCTACCGACGCTTTACCGGGAAGAAGAAAGGCACACCGGTGGACGTCAACACCATTCCCAAACCGGGCGAGAAACGTTCGTTGACGGAGCGTCTTGCGGAGTTCATACGCGCGTCGCTGTTCATCCCCGATGCGCGCATCGGCTGGCTGCGTCCCGCCGTGAAGGAAGGGCTGGAGATTATCCGTGCGCACGATATCAAGGCGATATACAGCTCCTCGCCTCCGTACACATGCTCAATGATTGCGCGCCGTTTGAAACGTGAGGCGGGTTTACCCTGGATAGCGGGCTTTCGCGATCCATGGACGGGTTTTCTCTCAGCGCCAAAGCGCTGGTGGCTGCCCGCGATGATCGACAGGCATTTCGAGAAATCGGTGTTCGCGGAATGCGACCGCATGGATGTCGCCTGGGAAGGTATTCTCAAGGATTTTCACGCGAAATATCCCAACATCGCGACGGATAAAGTGCATCACTTGCCGAACGGTTTCGACAGCAGGGATTTCCCGACGGTGGAGGTGATGGACAGTGACCATTTCACCATCACGTATACCGGTTCGATGTACGGCAAGCGCAATCCCGAGACGTTTTTGAGGGCTGTGGCATCGCTGGTTGAAAGCGGCAAAGTGGACCTTGCGAAGATTCGCCTGAAGTTCATAGGCCGCTTCGGTGTCGAGGTGCGCGAGATGTTCGAGCATCCTTTGCTGCGCGGGTCCATTGTCGTCCACGAGTATATGCCGCATGCGGACAGCGTACGCCATCTCTTTCAGTCCGACGCGCTGCTGATGGTGGTAGATGATTTCCAGGGCAACGAAGAAATCGTGCCGGGCAAAGTGTACGAATACATGGGCTCAGGGCGTCCTGTGATCACGCTCGCGCCCGAGGGTGCCGTCACGAAAGTTATTGAGGAAACACGGTCCGGCCGATGCGCCCGATCCAACGATGTTCCGGGTATCGCCGACGTCGTCCTCGACATGTATCGTCAGTGGCAGGAAGGCAGGCTCGGAGGCGATCAGCGCCGCGATGAAGTGAAGCAGTACGAGCGCCGCGAAGTCACGCGGCGGCTTGCATCCCTGCTCGATGAAGTATCGGAGAGCGGAGAGCATACAGTGTAGGGTACGTTGCCCGACCGGATGTACCCGGACGACATCGTACACCAGCATAATCACCACGAAGCAAATCACAGCATTCCAATAACAATGCAGTAACGTCGGGTTGAGTTTTCGTAGAGAGTGCTCGCAGCTCTGTGCCCTCGGCTCTTCGCTTCTCCCTCCATGTCCCAGCGATTCGAACCAAAACTGATCACCGCAATCCGGGAGGGTTACGGGAAACAAACCTTTTTCGCGGATCTCACCGCCGGCGTGATTGTCGCTATCGTGGCGCTGCCGTTGGCCATCGCATTCGCCATCGCGTCGGGTGTAAAACCCGAGCAGGGATTGTACACCGCCATTATCGCCGGAGCCACCATTTCCGTACTGGGAGGCAGCCGCGTGCAGATCAGCGGTCCCACCGGGGCGTTCATCGTGGTTATTTACGGTATTGTCCAACAATACGGCTATAACGGTCTCGCAATCGCCACCGTCATTGCAGGTGTATTACTCATCGGGATGGGCCTGGCGCGCATGGGCACCTTGCTCAAGTTCATCCCCTATCCGCTGACCGTGGGCTTCACCAGTGGCATTGCACTCATCATACTTTCGTCCCAGGTAAAGGATTTGCTGGGACTGGAGACGGGTGCCGTTCCTGCGGACTTCATCGAGAAATGGGGTGTGTACGCTCAGGCGATCCATACGGCCAATCCGGCAGCCATCGGTGTGGCGATCATGTCCATACTCATCATCGTATTGTGGCCGAAGGTGACCTCGAAGGTCCCGGGTTCACTCATCGCCATACTGGCCGCGACGTCAGCGGTGCATGTATTCAACATCCCCGTCGAGACCATCGGCAGCCGCTTCGGCTCCGTCCCGACCGATTTGCCCACGCCGGAGGTCCCGACGATCACCTGGGCATTGGTACGCGAGCTGTTTTCCCCGGCGTTGACCATCGCACTGCTCGGCGCCATTGAATCGTTGCTCTCCGCCGTTGTCGCGGACGGCATGATGGGTACCCGACACCGGTCGAACATGGAGCTTGTGGCGCAGGGTGCGGGAAACATCATTTCGCCCATATTCGGCGGTATACCAGCCACGGGTGCCATCGCACGCACAGCAACGAATATTCGCAACGGAGGTAAAACTCCTGTATCGGGGCTCGTGCACTCCTCGGTGCTGCTTCTGATCATGCTGTTCCTCGGTCAGTGGGCCGCACTGATCCCGATGCCAGCTCTGGCGGCCATTCTCGTCGTCGTGGCCTACAATATGAGCGAATGGCGCACGTTCAGGAAACTCCTGAAAAGCCCGAAGAGCGATGTGCTTGTTCTGGTGGTCACGTTTGGCCTCACCGTCATCATCGATCTTACAGTGGCAATTGAAGTCGGCATTGGTCTCGCCGCACTGCTGTTCATGAAACGCATGAGCGATACCACCGAGGTGCAGATTATCACGCGAGGCCTCAGCGAAGGAGAGAAAGAGGAGGAAACGGCGGATGATTTCAGCCTGGCCTCACGCGACGTACCCGATGATGTTGCTGTATTCGAGGTCCAGGGCTCGTTGTTCTTCGGTGCCGTCGAGCAGTTCAAGGAAACGCTCAAGGATATCCGTCTCAAGCCGGTGGTCTTCATTCTTCGTATGCGTAACGTCATCGCCATCGACGCGACGGGTTTACTGGCCATCGAAGATCTCGTGACGAGCATGAACAGGCAGGGTATTTACTTCCTGCTCTCCGGAGCGCACGCGCAGCCGCTCTTCGCCATGCGCGGATCAGGACTGCTCGACCTTATCGGTGATGACCGCCTCTGCGGGAATATCGACGAGGCCCTTCGGAAAGCGCGTGAATATCTGGGAGTGGTAAAAGGCCAAGAATAAAACACGAATAGGGTCGAAGCTGTACTCCTTGTACCTGTACATCGTGTATGGAATGTACGCTTTCCGCTTCACCGGCTAGAGCACAAATCCCACGCCGAGCAGCAGCGCGAGTGAACTGACAGTGTGGTCCATCGTGTACAACGCATCACCCGTTTCATACATCTGAATCCGGTAATTCGCTTCGATGCGGATGAGTCCCCGGCCGGCGGGGCGGATTTTCAAGCCCGCACCCAGACTGATAATCCCGACGTCGAAGCCGTCTGTCAGGCGAGAGATGTTGTCGTAGACAGGTACGGCCAGCCCATTCGCTACGCCGTAGCCTCCGCGTAAAAACCATGCGACGATGCTCCGACGCCGGCTCTGTGTATAGGATAGATGCAGCACCGCCGACTGTGCGGGACGCACACCTTTGAGCGTGCGAAGGCCCAGTTCCAGTTCTGCCGAGAGACCGTTGATCAGGTAATACGCCGGTGTGGCCGCGACGTACAGGTACAGTCTCTCGCTCGACGAAGTGCTGCCGGGAACAGACGGATCGGCGAAGGTCAGCTCTGTCGTTGTCGTGACCGAGCCCACCGTACCAAGGAGTATCAGCTCACCGTCACCCTGCCTGTATTGCGCATGCCCAAGCGTGGAGAAAAAAAAGCACATGAGGGAAAGAATCAAGAATTGTCGCATGCATCCTCCGCTTGCTGAAATTCATGGCTGCTGGTACGTGGCGTACGTGTGTGTGCGCTAGACTGAAAGTGACATCGGCGGAAATATACGATGTGCTCCGTCAAGGTTCAAACGACTGCCACGAGAGCCAAAGACACGGGATACCGGCCATCGGTTTTTGTCGTGTCCCCTAATACCCCCTATTGATTTTTCACCCCGTCTCCCCATCAACGAATCACCTTGGAGGCGGCCTTGCCAAGGCGATTCATAACCGCATAACCGATGCCCTCCTCAGGAATGCCGGGACAGAAAATGATGTCCGCACCTCCGGCGTCGAGTGCCCGTAGCCCTGCGTACATCATACGCGCATAGTCCACCGCAGCGCCTTCCCCAAGACTGAAGCGCAGATCCGCCCCGGTGGAATCGAAACGCTCTGGTGCGAGCAAAGCCGTCCGTTTACCGGTGCGCTGTGCCTGAAGCATACGGCGTTTGAGAGTTCCTTCCGCATCGGGATGCTCACTGCGTATCACGACCAGCTCCGCCTCCGGAGCATAATGCTTGTACTTCATTCCCGGAGCGGCCGGCCGGTCAGGGATGTCTGTCGCGAAATAGACGCGTGATTGAATAACATCTTCGAGGTCTTCGCGTGTCACGGTACCTGGACGGAGTATGGTCGGCAGATCTGTGGTCAAATCAAGCACCGTGGACTCTATTCCGACATCACAGCTCCCTCCGTCGAGCACGGCGAAGATCAAGCCCTTCAAATCGTGATACACGTCGAGACCGCTGGTAGGGCTGGGCCTCCCCGATATATTCGCCGATGGTGCGGCAACGGGCACAGCTGCTGCACGCAGAAACTCCCTGGTGAGCTGGTGATCCGGCATACGCAGCGCGACAGAGGAGAGCCCCGCAGTCACGATGTCCGGAACCGCTGCATTGCGCGGTACGACCATCGTCAGCGGACCCGGCCAGAATTCATTGGCCAGTTCGGTGAACAGAGGGGGCACGTCCTGCATTAGCTCTGTCGCCTGTTTGCGTGAATGTACGTGCACGATCAACGGATTGTCCTCAGGGCGCCCTTTCACACGAAAAATTTCCCGGACTGCCCGCTCGTCAAGCGCGTTTGCTCCGAGCCCGTACACCGTTTCGGTTGGAAAGGCGACAAGCTTTCCCTGCCGCAATGCGTCCGAGGCTTTGACGACACTGTCGCTGCGTTGCGACGCTGTCTGTGTCTGGAGAAAAATGGTTCTCATACCGGGCTGCCTGCAAGCGGTTGGAGTTGCCAGCGGAACGGGAGCGAAAAAATGAATGGATCGCTCCGATGTATTTCGAGGAACGGATTCCGCAAAAAGTCAGAATAGTTCTTCCTGTTCCAGAATACGGTCACCGGAGGTGTTCTTGTCCGGGGTCTGATACAGTTCTTCCATGAAAAAATCGTTGGCGCTGCGAAGGAGACCGGTCACCTCGCCCACGGTGTGCGGTATGCCCTCAAGAGAGTCCCGCGCGAGCTGCGCGGCGACGGTGGTAAACGCCCTGCCAAGTATCAGCGTGCGCAGGATGCTGTCCGCACTCCAGGTGTGCAGCGCTATGCTGCAGTGCAGGGAATTCCCGCCGGAAAAGCTCATGCGGATTCCGAAGGTTTCCGCTGCCTGTGCGAGTGTATCCCAGCCAACATAGGCACGGATGAGAAGATCGGTAAGCAGAAAATGATCGTCCTCGACGACAAAGCGCACCTCCTCGCGGAAACCCTCGCGAAACACTCTGGCCGGGAAAGGATACACGGTGTCGAAGAGGCGGAGGAGTGCTTCGTCCTCGTGCTCTTCGAAGCGGACGCGTTGCAGCACCTTGCCCTGAATGCGGTAAAACACCCCCGATTCGGAAGCGAACGGGTGCCAGCAGCCATCCCGCTGCAGCCAGGCGGAGGCTTTCGAAAATCGTGATGTCGGTGTCTGCTGGTATTTCATAGCCGGTCTGATAATACGAAATTTTTCGATGCGGGGGGGACGCTGAGTTCGCAGATCAACGAGGAGAGTGAGCATGGCTCCAGTCAGACCTCCTCGGCCCCCGTAGACAGCAGACAGAACGCTCTCTTGCATTTTCATTCCGCAATTCCTATCGTTCAGGCGGTACTTCCATTTCAGTTGTCGCAGGAGTGTTCGCATGAAGATCAAGGATATCGTCAAAGCCAAGGGCGCCACCGTGTTCAGCATCCACCCGGACAAGACGGTACGCGATGCCATCGGCATGCTGGTGCAGTACAACATCGGCTCGCTGCTTGTCGTGGAAGACGCGCGCCCCGTCGGCATCTTCACAGAGCGCGATACGCTGCGCATCTGCGCGAAAGAGGATGTACGCCTGGAGGACGTCCGCATTGCCGATGTCATGACCAGGGATCTCATTATCGGAGAGCTCGAAGACGACGTTGAAGACATGATGAAAGTCATGACCTCCAAACACATTCGCCACCTCCCCATTCTCGAAAATGGGTATCTCGCCGGCATGGTGTCCATCGGTGATCTCGTCAAATCCCAGTTGGACGAAAACGCTGTCACCATCCATTACCTGCGCGACTACATTACCGGGAAGGACATGCGGTAGCGGAGAGCGAAGAGCGAAGAGCGAAGAGCGGAGAGCGGAGAGCGGAGAGCGGAGAGCACGCTCGTGCGTTACGAACGTCCGTGTAGCGAACAATATCCGCTGTTTGGGTATTGTGCTCATCCGACCGTCCCGCCTTCTGAAGTCAGGTGCCAGCACGATTCGAGCCCCCCGCACGGCTGTGCGCTTTGCTCTACATTTCCCGCCTGCGCCAAAACAAATTATCGGGATCCCGCAGCGCTGTGCAATGGCTTCGGCGGGCAGGCCCTATCCTCCTGAACTGGGGTGCTTGTACAATGCGAGCGATTCCGCACAGACATGCTCTCTGCTCTTCGCTCTCCCCGCCTGCGCCAAAACAAATTATCGGGATCCCGCAGCGCTGTGCAATGGCTTCGGCGGGCAGGCCCTATCCTCCTGAACTGGGGTGCTTGTACAATGCGAGCGATTCCGCACAGACATGCTCTCTCCGCTTCGCTCTCCCCGCCTGCGCCAAAACTAATTATCGGGATCCCGCAGCGCTGTGCAATGGCTTCGGCGGGCAGGCCCTTTCCTCCTGAACTGGGGTGCTTGTACAATGCGAGCGATTCCGCACAGACATGCTCTCTGCTCTTCGCTCTCCCCGCCTGCGCCAAACAAATTATCGGGATCCCGCAGCGCTGTGCAATGGCTTCGGCGGGCAGGCCCTATCCTCCTGAACTGGGGTGCTTGTACAATGCGAGCGATTCCGCACAGACATGCTCTCTACGCTTCGCTCTCCCCGCCTGCGCCAAAACAAATTATCGGGATCCCGCAGCGCTGTGCAATGGCTTCGGCGGGCAGGCCCTTTCCTCCTGAACTGGGGTGCTTGTACAATGCGAGCGCAAATCGTTAATCGGCCTTCGTAAATCGTTTTACCGCTTCGCGAGCCATTGCAATGGATCGAGCTTTTGGCGTTTATACCAGAGTTCGAAATGCAGTCGAGGACCGCTGATGCCTTCGCCGCTCCTCGCTATGCTCTGACCTGCCGTTACCTGCTGGCCTTTGCGGGCATTGATCTGCGAAAGGTGGGCATACACAGTAAAGAAGCCGCCCGCATGCTCTACGATGATGAGACTACCGTAGCCGGGAATGAACTCCTGCATCTTGACCGTACCATCGGCGACGGCCTTGACGGTGGATCCAAGTGGCGCCGCTATGTCAATCCCGGGACTGATGGTAACGGTACCAAGTGTCGGATTGACGTTTTCTCCGAAAAATTCGACGACCGCCCCTGTGCCACCGGGCCAGGGAAGCCGACCTTTCAGTTTTCCGATAGCGGTATTCGCGATGGGTACGCTGGGTAATTCCTTATAGTCGCTGCCTTTCTTGCCGCCCGGAGTTTTTTTCCTGGATTCACTTTCCATGCGACGACGCTCACGCTCGATGAGATCGGCAATGATGCGTTCGACACGTTTGGCTGCTTCCTGCTTGCGGCGAAGCTGTGTCTCGTACGACTGCCTGTCCTGACGCACCTTGACGAGCAGTTGTTGATGCTCCTGTACTCGTCGCTGCAGATTCTGCTCTTCGCTCCGTTTTTCGCGGATGTTCTGCTGTTGTTCGTTCAACTTCTGCTCAAGCAGAGTCTTCTGCAGAGCGATCTTTTCCTTGCGTAAGCGGATTTCCTCCGCATCGAGACGGGCACGTTCCGAATAGGCTTTCAGATATTTCGAACGGATGAACAATTCATTGACACTTCCTGAGCTGAATAACAATTCGGTATCATGCGTCCGTCCGCGACGGTACATATTCACGATCGTGCGCGCGTACTCGCGCTTCAGCTGTTTAAGCTCGTTCTCGGCGACACTCAGATTCAATTGTGCAACGGCGATTTCCTTCTGATTCTGAGCAATATCCTCGGTCAGTTTGTTCACCAGCGACCGAATCAGCAGTGTTTGTCTGTCGAAGTCGTCAAGACGCTGAATGGTGCTCTGTTCACGTTTCCGGTTTTCCTGAATCTGCTTCTCGAATTTTTTGATTTCCTCGCGCAGGGATTTCAATTCGGCCTCTCTGCTCTTGACCCCGCCGGAGCGCTTCTGAGCGGATGCATCAACCGATACCAGAAGTTGCTGGAGTGCAAGGAAACACACGATGGAAAATATGATGCCGGGACGAGCTTGCATGGGGTGAGGATATGCTACAGATATTCGCAAGTTACGTGTTTTCACCAGCATTGACAATGTAAAATGAATGGGTTACGGCGATGAGCTGACATCTGGCTTCAAGAATTTGCGCAAATGCATAGCAATTGGTTGTCTGATAGCAAACGAACGCCTGCCTGCTGGAACGGGATCCAGCCAATGGATGCTCCATTTGATGTACACCGGATCAAGGCGGAATGTCGTAGTTTTCGGCGCCCCGTGGCGCAGGCAATAGGCGGGGCGACAGACCTTCATTCCGACCTCCGGGATAGGAACTGCGCGTGCCGGACAAACAACCGTCGGTGCGCACGGGACCGCACCCGGACAGCACGAAGAACTGAAGACTTCCGGTCTATGTGTCGAAGACCAGATTTTCAGGGAAGGAGTCGTACGGGAGACCCGCCGGTCAATCGTGTATAGATCGGCGGATGTATGAAGTTCCTTGGGGAGAAATCAGAAATACACGCGTTTGGCCGACCGCGGTGCCGTGAAGGAAAACTGCACCGGATAATCGTTCACCGTCTGGTTCTGAAACACGAGCGAGAGGCTTTCCTCGGAGGCCGGCCTCGAGATGGACATGACTTGTGGCAGATGATGCTGTCCGCGCTTGCGGAAGTCTTTGTAGTTGACTTCCTCCAGAATGTCGCCCGTACTGTCGCGACGGATGTAGCGGCGGACAGCGCGGTATCGTAAATCAACGGTATACTCCCTGCTTCCTGCGTTGTCCTTCCAGGTGAGAACGTAATTGTCATTGTCGCGAAAGCCTTCAGGCGACGCGAGAGACTCGTCGGGCAAGCGGATAGCACCGGAGACAATATCCAGGATATCCTCGAATTCCAGACCCACACGGAGCACTCTCCGCAAATTCTCCGACGTCGTCGGACCCTCGGCTACCGTATTGTTGAAACCATCATAAAAAATGAAGGAAGACCTGGTGACGAGACTGCGCACCACGGTGACACCGAACGGGCCGTTGATATCCAATTGCAGGGAATCGGGCCGGAGCATCTTGACGGAGATCGAAGCACTGTTGGACATTTCCGGTGAGTCGATGGAGATGGTGCCATATCCTTCCACGGCATTAATGGCCTTATTCCTCTCTGCAACGAGGCGGAGCACCTCGCGCGTTTCGATTGGTCCGGACGTATCAATACCCGGCGTGGAAGAGCAGGCGGCGAGCAGGAGCACGCTCAAAACGAATGAAAGAAAAGGAAGCACGTGGTTCGGACGTTGAAATTCAATGGCCATGTTCTGCGGGTAATTGTTGGAGAAGTTTCCTGATACGGTCATTGTCGGGTTGGAGTTCCAATGCGCGCGTCCAGGCGCGTCGGGCGTAGGCGTGTTTTTCAAGGGCATGAGAAATGGCACCCAGGTGTTCGAACAGTACAGGGTTGTTTGGCGTGCGTGCGACCGCGTCTTCGGCGAATGAGAGCGCTTCAGCATTTCTTCCAAGCCGATGCAGCACCCAGGCACGCGTATCGAGATAGGAGCTGTTGTCTGGTTCCTGTTCGCAGGCTTCCTCGCTCATTGCGAGCGCCCGTTCCAGTTGCAGCCCGCGTTTCGCAAGCGAGTACGCCCAGTTATTCAGGAGGAGATAGTACGTATCGTCCTTGACGCTTCCCTCCAGTTGATACGCGTGCACGGATCGCTCGTACAGCGGATCAGATTTCTCGAAATTCCCGGATTCATCGTAGGCGAGCGCAAGGGAAACGAGTGCTTCCATATTGGATGGATCCATGTGCATCGCACGCTCCAGTGCCTGCATGGCCTCTTCCTCGTTCCCACGGCTGGACTCGGCGTATCCGAGCAACAACCAGGACTCCGCCGACGCGGCGTTGCGATCGATGAGGGCGTGAAGCGTATCCACGGTTTCGTCGTAGCGCTCGAGAGTCAGCAGGGTGCGAGCAAGGATGTTCGCAGCGTCCGTATTGGAGGGAACGCGTTCGAGCACACGGGAGAATGATCGGGCCGCGTTTTCGAAATCACCTTTACTGAATTCCACGGCGCCACGGAACCACAGCGGCCGCCAGTCGTCGGGATACTCGCCATGGATATGACGGAGCACATCGATTGCGTCGTTGGACGTCTCTGCATGCTCCATCGCGTGTTGAAAAAAGAGTCGTCCGATTTCCACCTTGTCCTGTTGACCGACATCCTTGTGCATCACTGCGCGTTTCATTCGCTGCGAGGCCTCCGTCCATTCACCCATGGAAAGAAGGGCCTCGGCAAGCTGCAGCTCATAGGCGGGTTCGCCCGGATGCAGCGCGCAAAGTTTTCGGTACTGTGTCGCCGCAGCATTCCAATCGCCCCGTCCGATGGCTATCTGCGCGAGACTCTGCAGGAGAGCGTCGCTCTCTCCGTCGAGTTTGCGGAGCGTCTCGAGGACGGCTTCCGCCGAATCCGCTTCACCGCGCAGCGAGTAGAGGCGGGCGAGGTTGAACGCTGTCTCAGGCGAGGGAGCGTTGCGCAGCAAGTGCTGATACAGGAGGATAGCTTCTTCCGGAGAATGTTCTTCAAGAAGACCGGCCAACATGTCCATCGACTCCAGATCGCTGCTGTCAGACCGCAGCAGACGACGGTATACGACAGCAGCCGAGTCGTATTGTCCGGCTTGGATATGGATATCGGCAAGCATTCGCAAGGCGACACTATTTTCGTCCCCGGTGGCGGTTGCGGCACGCAGATGCTCCGCCGCGGCGTCGGCTTTTCCGGCCGCAGCCGCACAGAGGGCGGCAACAAGATGAATGGCGGGATTGTCGTCGTACAGCAAGGCCGCTCGGTATGCGGTGAGCGCTTTGTCCGGCTGCTCGGAGATTTCGAACGCGCTACCGACGGCAAAGGCGTTGAGCGCGATGTCCCGCCGCTGCTCGAGGGGCATGTCCGGGGCCGGCGGTTGAATCCATCTCCCGGACTGCGCCGCGGCGAGATGTACCGACATCAGGAGAAGTGGAACAACGAAGAAACACGTGCGGATCATCAGACAGCTTGCCCTTTCATAAGAAAATAATATAGGCGCGCATCGCAGGCCGAACAAGCGCATTCCGCGTGACCATCACCCAATACCGCCTTGACTGCGTACCGAATGACGGGCAAATCCGCCGGAGATAACTTCGGCCCGAAAGCGGCGATTGGAAAGAATATGCGTGCGGATTTTGCGGGGGGCATGCCTGTCATACACAGGATCATCCCGGCCACTCATGGGCTTTGCCCGGCTTCCTGCAGCAAAAATTCATGCACACTTGACTCTTGTCCGGAAATTCCCTAATTTCAATATTCTTGTAGAGTGCAGGAAAATGCAGGAACAAAAGGAAAAACAATGTACGCGATCGTGAATATCAGCGGGAAGCAGTTCAAGGTGACGACGACGGAAAAAGTATTCGTCCCGCTTCTCGAAAGCGCGCCCGGCAGCAAGGTGGAATTCTCCGAAGTCATGTTGTACTCCGACGACAGTGGTGTGCTCGTGGGTTCGCCCACCATCGCTTCCGCGAAAGTAACCGCCACCGTACTCGAGCATGTCAAGGATGACAAAGTGCTCGTGTTCAAGAAGAAGCGCCGCAAAGGGTACCGTGTGCTCAACGGTCACCGTCAGCAGCTGACGCGCATCGAAATCGACAGTATCGAGAAATAATAGAACGGAGTGTAGCATGGCTCATAAAAAAGGTCTTGGAAGCTCCCGCAACGGACGCGACAGCAATCCCCAGTATCTCGGCGTGAAGGCCTACGGCGGCACGTTCGTCACCGCTGGTTCCATCCTCGTCCGTCAGAGGGGCACGAAGTTTCATCCCGGCGTGAATGTCAAGCGCGGCAAGGACGATACCCTGTTTTGCGTTGTGGACGGCACCGTCACATTCGAGCGCGTCGGTCGCGACCGGCAGCAGATCAGCGTGTATCCGGCGTCTGCGGACGCCTGATCCGTACCAACGACGATTGTAAAAGGGATGTCGAACAGACATCCCTTTTTTCGTATATTCCTCTCATGGTATCACGAGGATCACTTTCTCATAGGAACAGGAGTTTTTACCGTATGAGCTTCCGCAGAATAGCCACGCTGCTGCTGGCCTTTGCCATGCCGGCTACGCTCACCTTCATCGGGTGCAGCGACGACGACACACCAACCGATCCCAATGCCGGAATTCAGCAGGTGAATATCCGCATGCATGCCGGTGATCAGTTTACCTACGACCGCTGGGACCTCGACGCCAACAACCAGAAAATCGCGACGTCGAAACGGGGATACGATATCGAGATCAACAAGGGTGTCGGTCTTGTCGGGCAGTACAGCGACTGGTTTTTCCGTCTTGGTAAAGATCAGCAGTCGCAAAAACGGGACACGCTGTTCATCCGCACCGAAACCGTCACACGCCAAAGTAACGGCTCATCCTACACGGAGGAGGTCATGGCGTATGGTTTCGGTTACAAAGTCCTGCAATCCTTCATTGCTGAAGTGATGAAGCTCGGCAATGTCGGTGTCCCGACCATCGCTGCGCCGCAGTGGAACACTATCGCGCGGTACTACGACAAGAGCGGCAATGCCATTCCCGTGGGCTCCGAATGGTTCATCGGTCCGGAAGATGGCGTGACTATGAATTTCACCATCAACGGATTCCCCATCGGCGTGAACGCCAAGATCAAGGGCACGTATGCCGCGCGAGAAGAGAAGATTCAGGCCGGGAACCAGCAGGTAACGACGTGGAAATCCACGATCACCGCCAGTTTCACCCTGCAAGGACAAACGATCGTTGAGTCCAAAGTGCATCTCTGGTTCTCCGACGATCCCGACGGTCAGATCCGTGTCCTGCAGGAAAGCGCACGCGCCACGATTCCGGTCGTGGGAATCACCTTCGACATTCCCGGCGAAACGCAGGAGCTCGTCTCCTGGTTCTGAGAAACGTAGAGGTGGCTCCGTTCGTGTAGCTGCCCCGCAGACCAAAGAGTCACGTACAAGGCGGAGAGCCTCAGAACTCTCCGCTTTTGTATTATTATGAGCCTGAATCGCGGGTATTGCGCACACAGGGGAGTACGGGCGGTTGCGTGATCGCCAGGGGCAGGAAGTCTCGGCCAGAAAAATCCCGACGAAAACGCGATGATCAAGCGGGATGATGCGCTTCACCAGGGCGGTAATATAAAAGGCCCGGCTGACGCCGGACCTTTTCGCCTGATAGTGTGATGAGAGGAATAGAGGAGGAGGGAAGGTATGTGAGCGGAGTGTGGCGCGGGGCCACACATTCTAGGGATTTCGAAGTTTCAAAGAACGTTTATGCAAACATACACATTTCTTTTGCATAACGCCAGTAGTAAGGCAAGATATGTGCCACTTTTTTTATCGCTTTCTAAAATGTTTGTTTTCAACAAAATGTTAGATTAGCGGGAAATGAGTGTTCGGATATCGAACAACATCGCCGGACACATGTTAAAAAATAAGACAGCAGGCGCGCTTATGCGTACCTTCTCAGGAACGTTTTTCCACAGGGCAACTGCTGATTCCAAGTATGGAATACAGCGGACAGCTACGCATGAGCGCTGTAGCAAGAGGGATTATTCCGATCAGACCGAAGAAGCGCACATTGCCTTCGAGGAGGAAGAGAAGGCTGAAAAGCCCTGCGCCGACGATGATTCGGATGATGCGGTCTGCCGACCCGACATTGGTTTTCATATGGTATTCTCCAGGTGTTAGGTAGAAAATGTATATCGAAAGGTAACACAGCTTGCGCCGGACTTCAGTGATTTCGTCACGCTCTTGCCTTGGACGGGTAGCGATCAGCGCAGAGCGATGCTGATTACACGAAGCTCGAGGGTACAACTCATGCTAAGGAAAATGGGTTCTAAAAGCGCGATCTGCGTCTGTGTGAAACGGCGACCTGGCGGTGAGGTCGAAGCCGCTTCCAAAGGACGTGTGTGCAACTGCATTGACAGGATGACGAAGAGGCGCGGAGTCCGTATATTAGTCAGATCATGGTCGCATACAGCCGTGCCGAAAAATACAGGATTTCCTATGTTCAACCGCCACCTGCTCACTGCATGCATTGCTTCGCTTTTCATGGCGATATCTGTTCATACATCATCCGCGGGTCCCGGTGACACGCTGGTCGTACAGACGTTCACCTGGGGATGGCCGGTGAATCCCGGCTGGTTGAGTCCGAAGGAAGGGAAATTCTGGTTCCCGACGCAGGGAAAACAATTTGAAAAAATACTTCTCTATTACACGCTGAAATGTGATCCTTCGCAGAACCCGGCTTGCGGCGAATGGGATTATCTTACCTACACGCGGCTCTTTGAACACACCGGTGTGTTCGATTCCACACAACTCACGCATCCCAATTTCACGGTGTTCGGCGCCACACCCGATACTTTGCATTACATGAACGCACCGCTGCCCACACTGCACCGGCGGCAGGAAAGGACGGCACGCTACGCATCGGTCACGCGTCTCGATTCCGCAACGCTCGGAACCGGGGTAAGTTCAACGGACGCACTGTTCTCGTCGCCGGTGGATGATACACGCAGCTATATTCTCTGGACGCGATCACAGCTCGAAGCGGCGGGTATTTCCACGGACACGCTCACAGCGCTGCGCTTCCGCGTCGAAGGTGCGGGCGGACGGGCCGGACGCGTCACCGTACGCCTGAAACGATTTACCGGGACGCAATGGCAGGACGACATTCCGCTGCAGCGTAGCGGCTACACGACGGTGTATGATGCCGCACTGGATCTGCCGGAGAATGACTGGGTCTCCGTTGTGTTTACGCAGCCCTTTCTTATTTGGGGAGGAGGTCTCCTGGCGGAAATTACCGTGGACGGAGCGCCGGGTGTACGCGTGGCGGCAGATCCGCTCGCCGGCGAAGGTTTCGCCTATGTCGCACGCGATGAAGACCGCTTCCTCAATTTCCAGTATCGCAGTCATGTGCAGTGCGGTGACGTAGCGGAGCTGAACGCTGCCCAGTCCTTTACTGCGGAAGCATGGTTCAAGGCGGACGTGTTGCGAAACTGGAGCAACGTTGTCATTCGTGCGCAAAGCAACGAACATCGCATCGCGATTCAGCTTGGTGGTCTGGAAGCGGGCAGAGTCGATGTGTACGGCATTGTCGGTAACGGCGAGAATTCCTACGGCTACACTAGCGGACGTCCGGTTGCGGAGGGAAATTGGTATCATGTCGCGCTGGTGTATGACGGAACGGCGAATCAGCAAGCGGAGCGGTTGAAAATCTATCTCAATGGAGTGGCGCAAACGCTGCGTTTCAACGGCACCATCCCTTCAATCACAACAACAATTTCGCAACCCTTTACCATCTCCTCGTCGGGTACGAACACGATGACCGGCGGCATGGACGAGATTCGCATCTGGCGCAGCGCGCTTTCCGCTGCGGATATCCGCTTGCGCATGCATGCACACATCACAGCACAGGATCCGTTGTACGCCGATCTCATCTCGGCATGGTCCTGTGATGAGGAGAGCGGCGATGTGCTGACGGACCTCACCGGACGCTATCCCGGGCGTCTGGCTTTTCCGCAGCGCAGCGCGTATCGGGGAGACAGACCACGTGGTTATGCACCAATGGACGCTCGGCCATCCGTGGTACTGGAACGTGGCAATGTGACTCTGACCACCACGACGAGGAACGTCATTGATTCGCTGCTCCCCGCCCCTTTGATGATCGTCCTGTACGGCGATACGTCACGCGCAAATATCCCCACGGATACCGTGGTGGGTTGGCCGGCCGGCTTCACGTATAGGTTGACGCCGGATAATTCCATTCAGGACTCTTCGGCCGTGAACCCCGATCACACGCTGCTCAAGCAGCTGCATTTCTACTACGGGACGCCCTTCGAGCTCACCAGGCGGTATGAGCTCGGCCGCTATATCACACCGTACGGAATCGGGTTGAGTCTGGGCGAAGGCTGGACCTGGGTTTGGGATGTGACGGATTTCGTCCACCTGCTCAAGGACACCGTGCATCTGACTGCCGGGAATTTCCAGGAGCTTCTGGATATGAAGTTCGTTTTTATCGAAGGTACGCCCCCCAGGGATGTCGTGCGCATAGAGAATGTCTGGCAGGGGGATTTTGCGCTCAAGGATTTTGCGGCTCGCGTACAGCCGAGGCGGATCGCGCTCGATCCCGCCGCAAAAACCTTCAAACTCCGGACCACGGCCACAGGACATCAGTTCAGCAATGCGACGAACTGTGCCGAGTTCTGTCCGAAAATCCACTCCGTGCTCGTCGATGGTCAGACACGCTGGAGCTGGCAGATCATTCAGGAGTGTTCCACGAATCCGCTCTATCCGCAGGGCGGCACCTGGATTTACGCGCGAGCAGGGTGGTGTCCGGGCATGGAGGCCATGACCAAGGAATTTGAGTTGACACCGTTCATCACCGGTTCCGAAGTGGAGATCGATTACGAATCCCAGTACGACGAATTTGGCAATTATGTGTTCGAGTCACAGCTGGTATCCTATGGTGAAATCCATCATCAGCTCGACGCTGCCATTGATCGTATCATTGCTCCGAGCAATTATGAACTCAACGGCCGCTTCAATCCGACCTGCGGTCGGCCACGCATTGCCTTGCAGAATCGCGGTGCGCAGAATCTGACGAGCGTGGACATCACCTACGGGTATCGCGGTGGTGCGATGCAACGCTACACCTGGCGAGGGACTCTCCGCTTCATGGAGAAAACCGAGGTGTGGCTCCCGCCGCTGGCGGAGCAGCCACCGGCGGAGAACCGGATATTCGATGTCGTGTTGAGTGCGCCGAATGGAGGTACGGATGAGTACGCACGGAACGATAGTCAGCACAGCCACTTCACCACGGTACCAGTGTACGACAAGCGTTTGATCGTGCTGTTTCGGACGAATAACGCGCCCGGCGAGAACCGCTACGAAATACTGGATGCGGAAGGCACGGTGGTGCACAGCCGTTCGGGCTTCGCGGCGAATACGACGTACCGCGACACCTTGCGTCTTATGCCCGGGTGTTACGAATTCATTCTGCACGACAGCGGTGAGGACGGCATCGCGTGGTGGGCGAACAATGATGGAACCGGATCGTTGCAATTCCGTCTCGATGGCGGCGAACTTTGGAGTACGGTCAATCCGGACTTTGGCAAGCAGGCGCGGTATCCGTTCATCTACTCCGGTCTTGTGGCTGTGGGAGACGTGGCAACTCCCGCAACGTCGCTCGACATATTTCCGAATCCAGGAACCGACGTATTGCACGTACGTTACGATGCTTCCCCGGGCCAAAGACTTCAGTATATCATCCACGACATGCTCGGGCAAATCGTGGCGCAGGAAGATTTCAGCAAGGCGAATGATGGAATCACAGTATCGACGTTACTGCCCGGGACGTATGTTCTGAGCATTGTCAATGGTGCGGTGGTGCAGGCGCAGCGGCAATTCAGCATTGTGAGATAGTGCGTCGGTCTCCTTCCGGACGTCGGTGCGAAGCCTTCTGAACGCACTGTTCTGAGTTCTCCCTATCCAAGGAAATGAACGGACGCATCGTCATAGTACTTCTCTTCCAGACCTTCCTGTGCGGAGTTGTTACCGCACAGGAAACGCCGGACAGTCTGGTCTCCACCGCCGGGCTCTCACTGCTCACGCCAGAACATCGGCTGCTTCTTGCTTATCCATCCGAATTGAAAATCCTGGCATTCCGCTCCTACGACATCTCCCGGGAAATGGAAATCGCTGAGCAGTCGGAGTTCGCGGCGATGGATTTGCCTGTACCGGATCACAGCGAGAGCTCAGGGATAGAGACGAGAGGTCATCAGCGTGCGCATCTCACCCTGCCGCTCAACCCGCGGGGAGATCAGCTGACGCTCGAAGGCGCTGGTCGTTTTGTGTTATTACAGGCCCTCCGTCTGGGATATCAATTCTTCAGAGAATCAACGAGACGCGGGTCGCTCACGGAATTCGATTATCTGGAATTGCCTCAGGGAACAGGGATGCTGCGTACCTTTGAGGAAGTGCAGCGTGAAGCGCAACTTCGCGGTGAAATGCAATCCCTGCGTACCCATGAGGATAAACGCGAGCGGGAAAAGAATAAGGTTCCGAAGGAGGAATGAGTAGCTGTATATCCCCGCGGTGCATACCGCATCATTGCAACGCAAAGGAATATTCGTACCAGGGTCAGGAGTGCGGCTTCATGTGATGACCCGAATTTCGGGGGGGAGATGAGAGACGATTCAAAGCTGCATGAACCGCGAGGTGATGTATTTCACCGAGTTGTGATGATCGTGTGTGATGCGTGGAACGTGGCGCTCGCAAGACTGTAAACAAGGTCACAATCTTCCATTTCAGTATCCAGACGGGTGTCAACACGCCCGCGAAAGACAAATCCGTTGCGCTCCACCAAATTGAGCGCAGGCTGATTCTTGCTGAAGATGCGCGCGGTGATCATATGCATATGCATCGTAGAGAAACAGTACCCGATGAGCCCGCGTAAGACCTCACCCGCAAATCCCTGATGCTGCGCTTCGCGTTTTAGCGTAATGCCGAGCTCGGCACTCGCAGGATCGTCAAGTGACACATGTACTCCACAGTCGCCCAAGAGATCATCCGAGTGCAGGGAAATTATCGCCAACTGATACCAGATTCCCGGCATACCGGGGATGCACCCGCTCTGTTCTCTGATGTAGTCGCGTATTTCGCGGAGATCGACAGGATGCCAGGTCTGATAGCGGATGATGTCGGGATCGGAACGGTAGGCCAATACCGCCTCCGCATCGGCTGTCCGCAGAGGACGGAGCAGAAGCCTTGGCGTCGAAATTGTAAGCATGTATTTCCACCTCCATGAATATCGAAATATACGATGCTCCGGTGACTCGCTCAATCGGAATATTGCATCCGCAGGTACGAAGCATCGCGTTCCCCCCCGGATCGGGACACAGTGACTGAGGCGGGTACCTCCGAAGCTGCAGTCGCACCCCTCTGGGTGTCACCGAAGGCACGTGTGCAGACGCTCCCGGGTATGCTCGACAGGAGAGGCGTTCGAAGTCCGGATGTTCTCCTTTTCCGAAGTGTCCATCGGGTTCGATTCCGCAGGGCAGCGCATTGACAGGACCGTTTCCTGACACCGGGCATTGATCGTCTCCTTCACGAACGAACATCGTGCCGCAGGTTGAGACGATCAGAGGAATCCCTCGCGACGCTGAGCAAAGAAGGGCGACGTTGAAATGCGTTGCGTACGGGACAGCTTTTTGCTAATTTTATTTTCTGTATGAAAAACACCGACGCAAGCTTTCTGCTCCGTTTTTTGGTCGTCCTGACATCGGGAATACTTCTCCTGACACATGTTGTCCAGGCGCGCCAGGGATTACTGCCTGGCGGCAACGGTGAGTGTTTCGAGGAACTCGATATCTTTGAAGCGGAATACCGCCTCACACCGGTGGATATTTCCGGGGGCGACAAGGAAGCGAGCATTATTGAAGCTCCGCTGCTCATTCCCGCCCTCACAGGTGTTTTCCCATCGGTTGATCACACACTTGCCTCCGCCATCGCAGGCCTTGCCACGAACGCGAATCCGACGATCCACGGGACGCGGCGGGACTATTGCGGGGATGGACGGCAGTCATTGTTTTTTATCCCGCCGCTTCCTTTCTCCTCGGTTCTTCGCTTATGAGATACGGCAGAATTCCGCGATAGCGGAATTCACGTGACGTTTTCCGCGCCGGGCTCGAATTCGGCGCGGCCGTTTATCCGTATCAAATCCACATTCAGAAGAACACCACAATGGCGAACAACACACAGAACACCAAACCGCAACTCGGTTTCTACGCATTCATGGGGCTCATGCTTGTCGGCTTTGTCGGCATCCTGGGCTTTGTCATCTATTTGATGTTCCAATAAGAAAAGTTCCAGAAACACATCCTGGACACGACACACTGATGCGCGGCGAGGGCATGCTTCATGCTCCGCCGCGCATCGGTGCTATTATACGGTTTGCCATGTTGGGGAGGGAGAGGGCTTGCAGCTGTCTCCATGCCACGGTGTTCAACGCGTTTCAGCGGGGACCTGTCAAGCATCCTCCGCTTGAGCGTGGGCCGATGATGGCGTGTCTGATAGCTCGTCCATCGAAGACCCCGACCACACGCTGCCGTATGATGATCAGCAGGAGATACTCGTTGCTGCTCGCACGACTCATCGCAAAATGACTTTGGAGGCCCGCACACCGTCCACACCAACGAGCCGCAGAATGTACACACCCGGAGGCATGACCGAGGAGCTGCGGCCTGTCGTGAATGTTGCGACGTGTAGTCCGCGTTGATGCACCCCTTCGGTAAGCACGACAGTTTCGCGGCCGAGCATATCGCAGATACTGAGACGTATGTGCTGCTCCCGTTCCAGCGCGAAAGGGATACGAAGCACAGCGTTGGATGCCAGAGTCAGGGGATTCGGCCAGGCGTCGCCGAGTTGCAGAGCATCGGAGATGTCGCTCAGAGTTTCGACTCCCACCACGCCGCCGGTTGTGGTTTTTTGTATCAGTCCGCCATAGCTGAACGCCCAGCCGGTATGCCGGTCCAGGAAGAACCAACCGTTCCAGTACACCTGACCGCCGAGTGATTCGCGATTCCAGGTGCCGCCTCCATCGTTCGTCCTGTACAGCCAGGCCCAGTCGTCGCTGCCGCTTTCGCTGGAAAGCAAAATGCCATTTGATGCATCGAAGAAATGGTACAGTTCCGTATTGAGCTGGGAGATCCGTTTCCAGTTCTGCCCCCCGTCTGTTGTGGAGCAGAGGCGCCCCTGTATTGTGGAGAAACCACGGTTGATATCCAGAAAACGCATGTCCAGCATCGAAGAACCGGAAGGATCCTGCCGCACATCCCAGGTCTGACCGTCATCCGTGGACACCGCGAGCGCATTATACAGACTGTAGTAAATCGTGGAGGGAGGGAAAAACTGCATTTCCGATCCAGTGAGAAAAGGCATATTCCCGGCTGTCCTGACGAAGGAGGAATCCCAGCTCATACCCGCATCCGTACTTCGATACAGCCGCGCATAGCTGACACCGATAAGCAGCTCCTGGTCGGATATCGCAAGCAGGGATTGCGGGATCAATTGATCGAACGGGGTATACCGGATGGGAAGTGCGGTGCCGACGGCTTCCCAATTGTGGCCGCGATCCGGACTGCGGAAGAGCTGGTAATCGTTGGACGTCGAGAAGCCGATGGCATACATCAGTCCGGACGGTGCGACGGAAAATTGCCGCAGCGTGTGACCGCTCGAAGGAATGGACTCATCCCAGCGGTCGCCCCCGTTCGTGGTGAGCAAGACGGTATTGGAGTATGTGAAAGCGATACCGTCCCGCTGATCGAAGAAATGAATGCCTGCTATCGTACCGATATAGCCCAGCCCGTGGACTACAGACCAGGACTGCCCCCCATTCTCCGTTCGTAAAATGCGTCCGCCGTCACCCACAAGAAAACCCAACCGGCTGTTGGCGAAGGTCATGGCCGAAACGTTTGCGTCGGCGAAGGCGGACTCCGTGAGGCTGATATTCCATGTCGCCCCGGCATCGGAGGATTTGTTCACCAAATACCTGCCGGTGCTGAGGCAGTACACGTCGTTGCCGAGAGCGTTGCCGGCCGCGACATCCATTACGACGCCGAAGCCGAAAATATTCATCTCTTCCCAGGTGGTGCAGCCGTCGAAGGTACGCAAAAGTTGTCCCTCGCGACATTGGAACCCGGTGAGACTGTCTGTGAACACGAAACGTTGTAAGCCACGAGCAGGGTAGGCATCATTGGCCAGATTCCAGGTCTCTCCCGCAGTATTGGTCACCCATGTGTTGCGATTGGTGATCAGCCACCAGGTGTTGGGAGATTGAATGGATATGGACCGGGGTGTTTCCGAGAACAGACTCAGCGATGTGATGGCTTGCCAGGTCAGACCGCCATCAACTGATTTGACCAATTCAGCGCCATTGAGAAACGCAACGACGGTTCTTTCGTCCACGCGGGCGATCTCAGAGGTATAGCCGGCGGCCTGCGTGCTGCCTTGATACACGAGCGTCCAGGAATATGCATTGTCCGTGGATCGGAGGATACGCCGTCGATCCGCCGCAATGAGCAGGGTACCGTCGTCCATGCGCACAATATCATGGAGGTCCACGGTGGCGATACGGTAAGACGCCCAGCTGTTCCCTCCGTCGGCGCTCCAGAGCATAATGCCGTCGTCACATACGGCAACACCGCGCAACTCGTCCAACATGGTGAGGGCATGGACTGTATTGCCACGTGGCAGAGGATTCTGCCATTGCCAGCCTTGCGCGGAACTGAGCAGGGGAAGCAGTGGAAAGATGACGAACAACACGCATATTCGCTTCATGGCGCACCTTTCAGTTTTCGGGTGAAGCACAATTACGAAAGGTGCGCAGAAATTTTCGCAGGTGCAATCACATTTTCCGTCCCTGTGCTGTCCGGAAGAATGAATCGTTCAGGAGTATGCCGGATGCGGCCGCCATGCATTGCAGCAAGGTAGACGCTCACAGCCGCGAAGGTAATGACGAAAACGTAGGCGACTTTGCGCTTGCCGGTATACTGTCGTTTGAAATGCAGGAAAGTCCGCCACAGGGCAGCGGCGAAAAAAACCCAGACGGCGATATTGGCATACGAGATATGGTTCTGCAGATGTGCTGCGGGCGTCACGGCGCGCGCATAGGGCTCGGCGAGGTTTCCGCTCAACACCGCAAGGAGAAGGAATGGCAATGCCGCGATCATGAGCGTAAGACCTGTTTCTTCGAAGCGGCGCCGTTGCAGGAAAAAATCCAGTATGTCAAAAACAGCGCTTCCAATAGCGAACGCGACTGCAAAGTGCACAAGAAATGGATGCCAGGATGCTATGGTTTCGGTCATGATGTATGCATGGCTGTAAATGCGTTTTCGTAATGTACGATGTGCGGCTTCCCCGCGCGAAATATCACGACAATGACATCGAAGCGGCAGTTCAGTTCGCCGAGGTTTTTGACGTACATGTAGCCCTGTGCTACACGCATCAGTTGCTTCTGCTTTGCAGGTGTTATGGAGTACAGCGCCTCCTCCGGAGCACCGTGACTGCGCGTTTTCACTTCCACGAACGCAGTCACCTCGCCTTTGGACGCGACAATGTCGATTTCCCCATTGCGACCGAAGTGGAAATTTCTGGTGTGTACGTCGTACCCGTTCCGTGCAAGGTAGGCCGCCGCTGCGTCTTCGCCCTCACGGGCCAATTCCTGGGTTGTCATCGAATATCCCTGTTTGTGATGAGATGGATTTGAGAATGAAGCTGCGTCGGTGCTGCGGACATCTGCCGTGCGCGCGTATCGCCTCGATATGCGCGCGTGTCGCGTACCCCTTATGCACCGCGAAGCCATATTGCGGAAATTCCTTATCCAGGCGGCGCATGATTGCGTCCCTGTGTGTTTTTGCAAGTATGGACGCGGCGGCGATGCTGAAGCATTGACTGTCGCCTTTTACCACCGCCGTGGCGGGAATATCGGAGGGAAACTTCTTATTACCATCAATAAGCAGATGTCCGGGACGGACGCGCAGTCCGTCCACCGCCCGCCGCATTGCCAGCAGTGTGGCCTGGAGAATGTTTCTGTCGTCAATTTCATCCACCGTGGATTCTGCGATCGCAAAGGCGAGGGCTTTCGCGCGAATGTCCATCGCCAGTAAATCACGACGAGCTTCGGAGAGCGCCTTGGAGTCTGCGACGCCCCGGATGACGGTACCGGGTGCGAAAACCACGGCTGCGGCGACAACGGGACCGGCCAGAGGGCCTCTTCCGGCCTCGTCCACACCGCACACCAGCACCGAGCCGCCCATCATGTACCGCTCTTCGATGCTGCCGTGAGTCTGAAGAAGCGGGGCGGTCATCGGAGACTCCCCGCCGTAAATGCCACTATGCCCGCAACCATTCCCAATTTCAACAGGATACTGGAGCGGCGCAGCACTGCGGGCTCTGTCGTGCGGGTGAGCGGCAGGACGGCCGCCAGAATGAGCGCATCGACCAGAAAGACGAGAGGCAGGTACCAGAAGGTGAATTGCCGGAGGGTCCACGGCAGCACGGTGGCCACGGCGGTGGCGAACAGCAGAATGCCGGCAAGTCGAAGCGATGGCTGCGCCCCGATGAGCAGCGGCAGGGTGCGATGACCGCCCGCCTGATCGCCCGGCATGTCCTCTACATCCTTGATGATCTCCCGTCCGATATTCACAGCGCAGGCGAAGAAAGCCGGTACGACACCGGCAAAGGGCGCGCCTGCGGCAACTCCGCCATAAAGGAATGCCGCACCGGTAACGAGACCGACAACGAGGTTACCCACAATAGGTATGCGCTTGAGCATCGCACTGTAGAGAAACAGGAGCAGTACGCTGCCGAGGGCAATGGCGAATGCTCCCGGTCCGAGTATCGAGCCAAGCAGCACTCCCACGAGTCCGCATATCGCAGCCCAAACCATGCCTGCTCCGGGAGAGACCATGCCTGAGGCGATGGCGCGCCGTGGTTTGTTTATCCGGTCGATACCTCTGTCGAACACATCGTTGATAATGTTACCGGCGGAACCGATCAGCGCAGCCGATACGGCGGCCAGGAGCATCGCGGTACTGCTCCACCATGTACCGGTCGCAAGTATGCCGACGGAGAGAATCGCCAGAACGGTCACCATCGCATTCAACGGACGCATGAGGGACAGATAGCCCTTCATCACCGTCAGTGCAGGTATGGAGTCAGTTTCCCTTCTCATCAGAATTCGTTTATCAGTCCGAAATGAATCTTTCCGTCTCCCAGCGCATCACCGTAGCCCAGTGCATAGCTGACGCTCATGATACCGAGGCCGGTTTCCAGACGCAGCCCCAGGCCGTAACCGCCGCGGGAAAGAGACGTCTCTTCGCGTCCCTGTTCCGGGTCGGCGGATTGAAACATATAACCGATATCGTAGAAAGAAAAGGCGAAAGATCGTCGCCCCAGACTGTAGCGCATTTCGGCGTTGATCCAGCCGAGCCGTGTTCCGGTGAATTGCTCCTCTCTATAGCCCCGCAAGCTGGCGGCGCCGCCCAGGCGGTACAAGTCGCTCAAGTCCAATGCACCTCCGCGCAACTCGCGCCCGTGCAGAGAAACAGCGGCGACGACACGGGGCAGAAGTTCGCGATAGGCGGCCGCATCGAGCTCGATGCGTTGCACGAAATGCGTGGTACGTTCCGATGTCGCGGTGATCGTACGGGTTTTTGTACCGCCATTCCAGGAGTTGCGCAGTTGAATGCCGCTGCGCGGATTATACACATCATCCCTGGTATCGATGAGCAACTGTGCGCCGCCGCTCCACGTCGTGCTGGAAGTGAGGCCCATGATGGTGCTGAATTCCGAAGGGATGACGTCGGTACGTATCCCACGGGCGGTGAGCTGAACGTCGCGGCCGGCGAGCAAGGTCACCGATGCATCGACGCTGCGGCGTACGTAGGAAGAGTCCTGCTGACGCTGAAACAATCCCGCCTGAATGTTGAGCGGAAGGCCGAGCAACCAGGGTTCCAGATAGCGGATTTCAAGCTCGGATATGCTCTGTGTTGTCCGTTCCCAGCGAGCGTCCATGCGCCTGCCGGTACCGAAAATGTTCCTGAACGACACATTCACCAGGCCGGTCAGGTACCCCTCCTCGCCGTCTCGTCGCGGCGGCTGATACCCGATGACGCCATCGAACAGGTTGGTGCTTCCTTCAGCCACACGCAGCAGGACGCCACCGCGGCCATCGCGGACGTACAATTGCGGATCGGCGACAGATGAAAAAAAGCGCAGACGCTCGAGACTGCGGCGTGCATCACTCAGCTTCTCGGGGTCGAAAATGGATCCTGTTTCAAGACGCGTTTCACGAAGGATGACCTGTGTTTTCGTCAGCGCGTTCCCCTCGACGGTGATTTCCGAAATGACGAACAGCTCGCCTTCCTCAATAGTGACGCGGATGTGCGCGCAGGCAAGGTCATCACGCTCTGTTACATCGAATGCGGCGAGGTGCAAGGACGCGAAGGGATAGCCCCGCTGCTCGTACAGGTCGAGAATGCGTTCCATGTCTGCGGCGAATACCGCTTCCGAGAAGAGAGCATTTTCTTTGCTGTCACAGGCCTCGGCCAGCTCCGCGCCGCTCACCGCCGTGCCACCGGAGAAGAGAAGCTCACACACGACAAGAGCGGGCCCTTCATCCACAGCTATCCGTATGGTCACGTCGCTACTGTCTGTACTCCAGATGTACTCGGAACGGATTACGGAAGCGAAATACAACCCCTGCTGCAGCGCTCTTGCTTCGATAATACGCGTCGCGGCCAGAGACGCGACGCTGTCGGGACGCAACACACCCGCGGAGCGCAGTTCGCGTTCCAGGTCGCGGTCATTCAGGCGCGACAGTCCTTCGAACGCGACATCGACGCGCGTCTGCGCTTCGAGTGCCGAAGCCCGGCAGAAGATGGCCAGCGGAAGAAAAACGTAGCGCAGCAGGAAAGTTATGTGTCTGTGACTGCGAAACATATTGAGACAAAATACGGCCCCCGGCAGCGCAGAGAAAGGGTAAAGCGCAGAACGCGCAGCGGGCGTCTTCACACGACGGGGCTTCATTCCTTCATCGTCCTTCCGTAGCTTGTAAAGGTACATTCCGGAGTCCCGATGCGCACGGTCAAAACGCTCGCGCTTCTTCTCATGCTCACTGCCTCACTCTCCGCGCAGCATCATCCGGGGGAGGGGTGCGTCGACTGTCATGCGAATCTTGCGCTCGGTGGAACGGTGTTCGTATCCAACGATGGAGGCGGCACCAGCGAGGGTGCGGCCATTTCCCTTGTTCGGGAGGACGGTAGCCGTATCATCCTTCCCGCCTCGGACGGAGACGGCCGTATTTTCTCGCCTTCGCTTGACAGCGGACGCTATCTGATGCGGCTTGGAGCGATCCGGAGCCGTAGCTGGCATACGCTTCCCGCACAGCGGAACTGCAACTCGTGTCATATTCCCGGCGGCAATCCGGAGGGGATGCGAAGCAAGCGTTTGCCATCGCTCCACACGGAAATTCCTGCGGACAACAGCTGTTTGCCTTGTCATCACTATCCGGCCAGTATGAACCTCGCGCAGCTGGTAACCCCGGGGACGCTCAACGCCACCGCCATCAGACCCGCGACGCAGAGCTCCGCGGTAGTCATTCGCGGAAACACGTATACATTCGATCCGGCGGATTACCGCATTCAGACCCTGCGACCCGATATTTTCGCGGAAGGTCATTACTCCCTCTTCGATGTACTGATCGCTGTTGCCCGGAGAAACGGCCACAGCGTTGCCCTGCACTGGGACGCCGATTGTATGACGCACTTCATCGATTCCGTGGACGGTATCGCGGGGGATTTCTGGTATCATTTCAGTTATGACGCGGGAAGCGGAACAGCCAACGAACTGCAGCATCGTCGTCAGATTCGCTGGGACGAACTTCTCTATCAGCCAGGCGCATGGGTACGGCTCGTGGTCGGCGAAGCGGTAAGCGAATTGAAGCAGGAATACCGGGAAGAAATTCAGCGCCAACGCCAATACGGTCACATGATCCCCCAGGTGCGCATTGCTATCAACCCCTCGAACTATCACGGAAATCCACCGGAGAGCAATCGGATTACCGTCACACGGAACTGGAGGGACGTGACCGTCAGCGCTCATGACCTGCGGGCGGAGGGTAGTGATTCTCTGTATCGTTCACCGTTTCAACCTGGTGTAGTCACCGCCATGGACGTGTTATTCTCGCTGCGGGCTCAGGGTTTGCTCGATGTTGTCGGTACAGCCTATTTCACGCATCTCGCCGGCAAGGTGATGGAAAGCTATCGCGTGCGCAGTCTTGGCTTCCCCGATGCTGGTCTGGCGCATGCGTCGGGCAGGCAGGGCTTCGTGTATACGACGGGTAACGGGAGCTTCACGCGACTGGCCAACGATGCCGATGCCAAGCAGCATGTCCATGCGGATATTCACGTGATTCACGCCCCCGACTTTGCCGTATGGCGCTGGATCGAGTTGGGAAATCCTTTTTACGAGACGGAGACACCCACAGGACTGGACGAGGTGCTGGCGGATTACGAGGCCCGGGACAGAGGGTTTCGCTTACAGAGACCCTGGCCGCAACCTTCATCCGCCGCTGTCAACATATCCTGCAATATTTTCGAAGCGGGCAGCTTCGTGATCGATATTGTGGATGTCGCGGGTCGGCGAATCGCCCTGCTGCATGATGGACCTATTGACCATGTCGGCGTTCATCGCTTCATCTGGGAGGAAGGGCGGGATTGTATTTCATCCGAATGACGGACGGGAAGAACCTGGATATGCAGAGGGCGTTGAGCGGTATCCGCTGAATGCGGTCCACAGCACGATCAGCGGCGCTTGCGCCTGAAAAGCGCGACACATTTTCTAAGCACGCATTCGCCACGGAGGAATGATGCGCTATACGATTGATCTTCGTACATTGATCGTTGCATCATCGTTCATTTCGTCATGGAATTTCTCGATATACTCCTTCTCATCGGCTCAGCGCAGGGATTTTTTCTCGCCGTGTTCCTGCTGCACCGCCATCGCCGTCTGTATGCCACCCGCTTTCTCGCCGCGTTGCTCTTCCTCTACTCGGTTGTCCTGCTGCATCTCTTCATCGGCGACAGAGACTGGTACCACGCCGCCCCGCGCATCATGCTGGTGCTCAGCGGACTTCCGCTGGTAACAGGACCGCTGCACTATCTGTACGCCCGTCATCTCATTGATCCAGCGCGCCGATTACGGCAGAAGGACGCAGTGCACGGAATTCCGTATGTAGTGTACCTTCTTGCGATGCTGCCTCTTTTTCTGCTGCCGGCCGAATCCATTATTCCCGCGTTATTCCGGAATTCCTGGTACGGTTTTCCGCGGCATTTCATGGTGCTCAACTGGGTGCTTGTGGTACAGGCGCTCAGTTATTTAGGGGCAACGTTGCTGTTGTTGTTTCGGTATGAGCGCGAGGTGTGCGATTTATTTTCCTGCATTGAACGCGTGCGCCTGACCTGGCTGCGGAACATCACCCTCGTCGTTATCTCCGGCTGGGTAGCGTTCCTCGTGGAAAATATCCTGCTGGTAAGCGGACTCCATTCACCGCAATTGTTTGGCATGTCGGGTATTCTGGGTGTGGTATGTGTCTATGCGATGGGCTATCTCGGGCTGACGGCTTCGGGGGTGTTCAGCGATCCCGAGGTGGACGCTTCCATTCGTGAGATCGCCGCCAAACATGAGCGGCACGTTCCCGAAAGCACACCGCAACGGACGGCGCGGTATGAAAAATCCGGTCTGAGCGCAGAGCGTGCCGAAGACATCATGCATCAATTACTGGACGTGATGGAAAACGAGCGCCCGCATCACGACAGCGACCTGACCCTGCCCAGATTGGCAAAGCGTCTGGATATTTCGCCGCATAATCTTTCCGAAGTCCTGAACACCCGCACCGGGATGAACTTTTTCGATTTTATCAATTCCTATCGCGTGGATCAGGTAAAGCGCGATCTGGCCGATCCCGCAAAGCAACAGTACAAGGTTCTGGCCCTGGCCTTCGATGCGGGCTTCAGTTCAAAAACCACCTTCAACACGATTTTCAAGAAATTTACCGGTATGACGCCTTCCGAGTGGCGGGAACACGCGGAGCGGGTGGAGCAAAGAGCGTAGAGCAAGGAGAGCCGAGAGCAAAGAGCTTAGAGCAGAGAGTTCTCATCTCGAATATCCCTGGCCATTGACAGCTACCCGTTCTTCGCATACCCGGGGAAGTAGCACCAGAAATAAAAAGAGGGATGAGTCTTTATACTCGCCCCTCTTTTGTTTAGAGCTCGATTCTTAGAGAGACAGGCGCTTCCGCTCTCTGCTCTCTGCTCTCAGCTCTACGCTCCTGCCGCCGCAATGAGATTCAGCGCGCTGCCGGCTTTCCACCACTCGATCTGTTGTGCGTTCATGGTGTGGTTGAGCATAACGGTGTCGGTGCCACCGTCGGCGTGATGCAGAAGCATAGTGAGCTGTGTGCCGGGAGCGAGTTCGTCGACCTTCAGCGTGATACGATCATCTTCCTGAATTTTGAGATAATCCGCCGGATCGTCAAAGGTGAGCGGAAGCATGCCTTGCTTCTTGAGATTGGTTTCGTGAATGCGCGCGAAGGATTTTACGATAATGGCCTTTCCTCCGAGATGACGCGGCTCCATAGCTGCATGTTCGCGGGAGGAACCCTCGCCGTAGTTTTCGTCGCCGATCACCACCCAGCCCTTGCCGGCGGCTTTGTACTCGCGCGCCACCGCCGGTACCTCGGCATACTCTCCGGTGCGCTGGCTCTTCACTTTGTTCGCGACACCGTTGTATTCGTTGATGGCTCCGATGAACATGTTATTGGAAATGTTGTCCAGATGACCACGGAATCGCAGCCAGGGACCCGCCATGGAAATGTGATCTGTTGTACACTTCCCGCGTACCTTGAGGAGTAAATGTAACTGCTCGTAATCTCCCGCCTGTGGCGGGGCGAACGGCGTAAGCGCCTGCAGACGGTTGCTCGCGGGATCGATGATGACGTCAACGCCGGAACCGTCTTCGGCGGGCGCGACGAATCCTTCGGTATCCGGAAGAAATCCGTTGGCGGGGAGTTGTTCGCCCTGCGGCGGATATAATCGTACCTCCTCTCCGCGATCATTGCGCAGCGTATCTTTCGTGAAATCAAACGTCAGCGTACCAGCCAGTGCCAAAGCTGCCACGGTTTCCGGGCTGGCGACGAATGCGTGTGTGTCGGGATTCCCGTCGTTGCGTCCGGTGAAATTGCGGTTGAAGGAGGTGATGATGCTGTTCTTGTCGCCCTTTTGCACGTCATGACGTTTCCACTGGCCGATGCACGGCCCACAAGCATTTGCGAGCACCGTACCGCCTATGCCTTCCAGCAACGCGAGCTGTCCGTCGCGTTCGATGGTGGCGCGCACCTGCTCGGATCCGGGGGTGATGGTGAACTCCGAACGGGCCTTGAGGCCGTTGGCTTTCGCCTGACGGGCGATGGAGGCCACGCGATCAATATCTTCATAGCTGGAGTTGGTACATGAGCCAATCAGTGCGACGCGGAGTTCCTCTGGCCAGCCGTTTTCGCGGACGGCATTGGCGAACTCCGAAATCGGAAAAGCGCGGTCGGGTGTGAAGGGTCCGTTGATATGCGGTTCGAGCGTATCCAGATCGATGTGAATGACCTGATCGTAATACTTTTCGGGATCGGCTTCGACTTCCGGATCGGCCTGTAAATGCGCCGCGACAGCATCCGCCGCGTTTGCGACATCCTCGCGATCGGTGGAGCGAAGATAGGCCGCCATCTGGTTGTCGTACGGAAAGAGCGAGGTCGTAGCGCCGATCTCTGCGCCCATATTACAAATTGTACCTTTACCCGTTGCAGACAAGCTCCGCGCACCATCGCCGAAGTATTCCACAATGGCGCCGGTCCCGCCTTTCACGGTAAGTATGCCAGCCAGCTTGAGAATGATGTCCTTGGGCGAGGTCCAACCATTGAGGCTTCCCGTCAGTCTGACGCCGATAAGTTTCGGGAATTTGAGCTCCCAGGGCATGCCGGCCATCACGTCCACGGCATCCGCGCCGCCGACGCCAATGGCGATCATACCGAGACCGCCGGCATTGGGAGTGTGGGAATCCGTGCCGATCATCATGCCGCCGGGGAAAGCATAATTTTCCAGCACAACCTGATGAATAATACCCGCACCTGGTTTCCAGAAGCCGATGCCGTATTTCTTCGAGACGGATGCGAGGAAGTCGAATACTTCTTTATTCGTGTCCAACGAGGATGCGAGATCCTGCGTTGCGCCATGCTCGGCGAGAATGAGATGGTCGCAATGTACGGTGGACGGCACAGCCACCTTAGGGATACCCGCGCTCATGAATTGCAGTAAGGCCATTTGCGCAGTGGCGTCCTGCATGGCTACACGGTCGGGACCGAAGTTGACGTAATCCTTTCCGCGTGTATATGGGGTTCCGGTCGCTTCCCACTGATGCGAATAGAGAATTTTTTCGGCAAATGTCAGGGGACGGCCGAGCAGCGCACGGGCAGCGGCCGTCTTTTCCGGCAGGTTCGCGTACACCCGCTGGATCATGTCCAAGTTCATCGTCATAGTGTCCTCACTGGGATAAAATTCAGGGTCAATCTCTTAATATAGAAATTTGATGCGCGAGGGGCAAAAAGTGCTGGTATCCGTGGAGCGGGTACTCAGCGTTCGGTTTGCTACATCAGTTGCTGATGAGCAGCACCCCGAATGACCCTACCAGTACGTGGGATCGCCATACCGCCAACATCATGTGACCGGATGGGTGCTACCGATGTACTCATCGGCTCGCACCTCCCTCTTTGCTCTCATCGGCCCGATGAGGTCTCCGTATGTCTGGATGACCACGGTCCATCTGAGGGAATCAGTATCACCAATTGAAAGGTACTTTATTGTACACTTTCGACATGCTTCAATACCATGCTCAGATCGGGCCTGGATTGATACGTTAGCGCTCCAGCAATAAAGCGTTCTGCCAGATGTGCAAACCATGACGTACTCGGCAAAAATACAGACCAGCCGACAGCGATCCGGAACGAAATTCCAGGCTGTGTCGCCCTGCCTCGAAAGGTCTCTCCGCAAGCAGTGCCACCTCACGACCCAGCATATCATGAACACTGATACGTAACGCTGCGTTGCTCGCCGCGGTAAACGAGATCGTGGTAGCATTGGAAAACGGATTGGGGTAGTTCTCCAGCAATAGAAGTTCCGACGACAGACGGTTCATTGGCTGTCGTACTACCAGTACCAGTTCTGCGATTGGACGGGTCCAGATACCACCAACCCCACCTGCGACAACATGGGTCGTAGTGAGCGTAAGAGCGCGGATGTCGCTGTTCTCCATACCTTCACTTGCCATTGCCCACGTCCCCCCGGCATCTGTGGAGAGAAACACTCCTCCAGCGGTTCCGGCCAATACCGTGCTTCCATATAATGCGAGTGAATGAACGTTGGTGCTACTCAAACCGTTGTTCGCTGCGGCCCACGTCGTACCCTGGTCCTGTGATACGTAAATCCCCTCGTTCGTCCCCGCGATTACCTGCGATGAAGACGCCACGAGCGAACGCACCTGTGCATAGATCATGCCGCCGTGTGCGGCCGTCCAACTCCCTCCGCCGTCGGTTGAGCGGAATACACCATCGCCGCCCGTCCCTGCGTAGAGCATACCATTCGATTCCACGAAGGAGTAGATCCGACTGCTCTGCAAGCCGGTGTTTGCAGGCATCCAATCCAGCCCATTGTCCAATGACCTGAACACACCGTTTGCGTCTGTTCCACAGATCAAAAACTGTCCGTGGTTGACGAGCGCGTTGATTCTCAAGTTTGTCAGGCCACTATTGCGTTGGTCCCATGTCCTTCCGCCATCGATTGAGACGTACACTCCTCCGCCTCGTGTGCCGGCAAAAAGCATGTTCCCCTTGCTATTAACACATCGCACATCCGCTACACCGATGCCAGCGTTCGTCGGCACCCATTCACTGCCATTATTTTTTGAGACGAACACCCCCCCGGCGCCGCTGCCGGCAAACAGTTCCGTCGCGGTAGCATGCAGTGCGAACACAGTGTTCTTCCGGATTCCTGTTGCTACCAACTCCCAAAGCGCGCCCTCATTCGAGCTTGCGAACAGGCCGGCCCCGTAGGTGCCGATATACAATCTGCCATTGTGAGATGCCAGACAGTTTGCCCCACTGAGCGTTAGACCAGTGTTCATCTTTGACCAGTTGGATCCCTGGTCAGACGATACATACAGCCCGTTGTTCGCTGTACCGGCGAAGAGCTTCGTGCCGGCAGAATACAGAGAATGAACATATTCACCAGCCATCCCGTTGCTCACAGATGCCCAGGTCAATCCATCATCGATGGATTTGAACACACCGTCACCATCTGTACCAGCATATATACCTTCAGGAGTGACCAGCATGCAGCGTATGTATGGATTCGAAAGACCTGTGTGTGCTGCTTCCCAGCTTTCGCCGGAATCGGTGGAACGATAGACCTTGTCTCCAAACGTCCCTGCAAGCAGCGAGCCTCCCGTCTGTACAAGAGTGTATATTTGCTGACTCGCCATGCCAGTGGTGTTTACGGCAGACCAGCTGTTTCCGGCATCAGCCGACTTGAAGATGCCGCCGCTCGTACCGATAAACACTGTGCTGCCATCCACCGCCATGCACCGCACATCATTTGTGATTGTGCTGCCGCTTCGCCTCGTCCAGGATGCGCCATCATCTGTCGAGAAGTACACGCCTCCTTTCTCTGTACCGGCAACGAGCAGCGATCCGTTCGCTGCCAGCACCCAAACCGTCATTGGTCCCATGCCCTCGCTCGCCGCGGACCAGCTCTGTCCGCCGTCTGTGGAGCGGTACACGCCCGCTCCCTGGGCTCCCAGGAAGAGCGAATTACCGCTCGAAGCAAGACAGAATATGCTGCCTCCTTCGGGTCCCGCAGAGGGCGACCACTGCGCGGAAACCGTTTGAAATGCTCCGACAGCAATAATGCAAGCAACCATGAGTGGAGACGATAGACGCATGACAGGTACTCCTTGAATGTGTAATACGGTACTGATGGAATATTTCTGATCGCAACGTTTCCTGCGGCGACATTCCCCCGACCGCTCCGGGACTCAATAACACGAGGAAGCGCGACCTTCCAGCCTGACGCATGCAGTCGACAAGTGTGTGATGCAGATAGTGCAGTACTGAATCATGTAACCTGGCCGGGGTACGACAATTCAAATGGGATAGTATGAGTCAAATATCAGGAATAATCGGATCAGCTGCAATTCGCGTGAGGCATCCTGCTCTAACGAGAATGGTGCTGCAGACAGCGCATAAAAGAGTTTGATTCAGGGTTGTTGTTCGGATCAATTGCGGATTGTCAGCGAAAGCGCTGCAACAATGCGCTGCTGCTTCCTCCTCCCGTTACCACACGGCAGATGTACATTCCAGCCGGCAAAATCGACGCATCGAAGACCGCAAAATACACGCCCGGACTCCGCCTCGCATCCAGCACCACGACGACCTCCCTGCCGAGCATATCGTGAACACTGATGCGAACAGATCCATGCGAGCGTACGTTATACTCGATCGTCGCAGATGCGGACACAGGATTGGGATAGACGAACACCGGTGTCGAGGCATTGGCGACGTCCCGCGCTCCGATGGTGTTAACTGCATCCATACGTTCCCATCTGACATCCGCGCTGTGCTCCTGCCCCATTTCATCAATTTCGTACCAACTGTAATGCTTGCGAATAATTCCCTTACCTCTGGCTGCGGTAAATGTTATCAGGGGATACGCCCACATCCGGAGACCGATGGTGAACTGCATACTGTCCGTATCGGCAAACACGGATGAGGGATAATGGCATAGAAATGGTCCGGAGGATTGGTAGAGCATAGTGGAATCATTCTCGATTTCCAGCGGCGTCAGTCTTTCAAAGCCGAGAATACCGAAGGATGGAAATCCACAGGGCTGTGCAAAACTCGGTTCCGGACCGCGATATTCATGAAGGCAGTCCCGTGCCTGCAGTGTGTCGCCTTTAGGAGAGATCACTGTAACTTCAAACGTATGCACCCGCTCCCACCTTGACGAGTCGACGTAACCACGATATGTACAAGTCAGGATGTTGGCTGCAGGTCCTCCACCACCAGCAGCAACTGGATATCTGAATTTGATTGGCTCATCTCTGGGTTGAAGGATATAGGACAGAAAATTCACATACACATCCGGCAGCGCTGTGAGTGTATCAGAGATTTGCCGTATCGAACCTTCGGGCGTAATCAGCGTCACGCGATAGCGGACCGAGTAACCAGGAGTGAGCATCTCATCGATGAAGTACTGATCCGGCGGTAGCACAGAACCGACGTGTACCCACTCTGATCCCGCATATGATCGCTCAACGGCAGCACTCTTGTAGCTACCACAGCTCGGATCGCTCCACGTGAGGGTAATCCGCGGAGCATCGAAGCTGCTCGTGTTCTTTGCTGTGAGAATGAATGACCTCTCATCGGTGAGCGTTACCCGCAGCAGTCTGTCTTCCCGTGTTCTGAAAAGTACCACCCCCGGTGCAATACCGATGGCTGTGTGCAGCGCATCCGGAGCTTGGGTCCTGAACCAGCGCTCCCCGCCATCACTGCTGAAATAAATGTAGCCCTTACTGTGACTACGTCCGGGATATGAAGGAAGCCCGATTGTGCTGTAAAACCCTCGATGCAGTGAGTCGATATAGATGTACTCGCTGTGTTCCGAATAGGCGAGTTCCCAACCCGAAGGAACCCCGGTCGGTTCCAGAGTAATCTCGTGTGGTGCTGTTGCATACACATCCCGCGCGACTGGGCCACCTTGAAGTATCCCTCGCCCGCTGGGATGCAATTCGAATTTCCTGACGATCACCGGCAGCTCAGGTTGTGACCAGGTAGCACCGCCATCCGTCGTTACATGAAGCTCTGTGTCGTTTTCCCTGATATGCCTGACAATCTGCATCCATCCGAATTGACCGTCGAAATGCAAATTGTTCACATACCCCGGTTTTTCGATATGATAATAGGTCCTGCCTCTGTCCTTTGTCCCGTACAATCGTGCATCGACAATGGTGAAGAAGCTTGAATCTCCGGTGAGTTGTATTGGCGAGAAGGCACCGTACGTTTTGGAGAATCCAAAGCGCTCGCTCGGGATGAATTCGTCAACAGTCCAATGCGCGCCGCAGTCCTCCGTCCACGCGAATACATAGCCTCCGGCAATCGTGGATGAAGCAGCGTGTAACAGTCCGGAAGCATTGTCCCGCCACACCATCGCGATTTTTCCAACATCTCGCATCTGATCCGGCAGCGGCAGAGGCTCCCAGCTTTGACCATCGTCCCTGGAATGGAGCACGGCATCATTGGTTTTCAGGAACAGATCGCCTGACTTCAACCGGACGAGCGAACTCACTCGCTGCGCATTCAGTAAGGTATCGATGCGCAGCTGGGCGATGCAGGGTGTAAGCAGCATGCTCTGCAACGCGAGCAACATGAGCAGTCCGGTACGCAGCTTCGAGTCAGTGCGTCCCTTTTGTGTCATCTCATTCATTGCGCCCTCCTATGGCCACTGTTCAGTACTGGAGCAATTTCGCGCCATCATTTCTCAGAGAAAGACGGGGCGATCCGCGACGCCCTGTATCCACCCGGAACAGAGGTCTGTCAGTAATTTCGACACTGCCCATCTCCCGCGCCTCCCATAGATATGTGATTTTTCATCGACGCTGAAAATATTTTCCGGATTAGCAGAGCCTCGATGTGCGGAGTGATTCTGGCGGATTGCCGCTGCTTTTGCTTCGCTTTCTGCCCGTTCCGCGCTATTTTCCTGAAGATCCATATACGAAACAGGATATCCGCGATGCCTCAACTTCCGGGAGACTTCGATACAACCTTCCTCCCCTTCCAAACGAAGATGGAAGCAGCCGGCATGCCGACGCTGCTGATCGAAGCATTCCGGCGAAATTTGGTTCAGCTTGTCTCGGGCGCATCCGTCACGCTCGGTCGTGAGCAACTCGCCGAACTCGCAGACGTCCCCGACGCGGACACGCTCAACGGCTATGCCGCCACCGGTGCCGAGGCGCTGAAGCATACCGTGCTGATCAAGCTCAACGGCGGACTCGGCACGAGCATGGGGCTGGACAAGGCGAAGAGCCTGATCCGGGTGCGGGACGGCCTGCGCTTCATTGACATCATCGCGAGGCAGGTACTGAAGCTGCGCGAGCGCGCGAACTCTGCCATCCCGCTGCTGCTGCTGGACAGCGCGACGACGCAGGCCGACAGTGTCGCCGCTCTCGCAGAATGGGCGATACAGAGGGATGATCTTCCCGCAAGTCTCCTGCAGCATCGCGTACCGAAAGTCGTGGCCTCGTCGCTCGCGCCGGCGGAATGGCCGGAACAGCCCGCGCTCGAATGGTGTCCCCCGGGTCATGGCGATCTGTACCTCGCTCTCGAAACCTCCGGCCTGCTCGACGAATTGCTCTCGCGCGGCTACCGCTACGCCTTCGTGAGCAATGCCGACAATCTTGGCGCCGTCATGGACACCTCCATTCTTGGCTATTTCGCGGAAGAAAAAATCGACTTCCTCATGGAAGTGGCCGATCGAACACCGGCGGATCGCAAAGGCGGCCATTTGGCGAAGTTGAAAGATGGCCGTCTTACTCTGCGGGAACTCGCACAGTGTCCCGAGAATGAAGCAGAAGAGTTTCAGAACATCACCCTGTACCGCTATTTCAACACGAACAGCATCTGGCTGCATCTGCCCGCCCTTCGGGCGCTTATCGACCGGTACGCCGGCATTCTGCCCTTGCCGTTGATCCGCAACCGGAAGAATCTGGACCCGCGCGATCCTGCCTCACCTATAGTGTATCAACTCGAAACGGCCATGGGCGCAGCCATATCCCTGTTTGATCGTGCGTCGGCACTGCGGGTATCGCGGACACGCTTTGCGCCTGTGAAAACCACCGACGATCTGCTGGCCGTGCGCTCCGATGCCATGATGCTCGACGAGCAATTCCGCATCGTGCCGAATCCCGCCAGAACTCTGCCGCCGCTGCACGTGTCCCTTGATCCGAAGCACTACCATTTCGTGGGTCAACTGGACGAACATTTTCCGTACGGAGCACCTTCATTACTCAATTGCGCTTCTCTGCGCATCGATGGCGACGTCCGTTTTGGTCGCGATGTCACATTGCGAGGTGATGTATACCTCGCCGCAGATGCAGGAGGGCCGCGAACTATTTCTGACAACACTGTTCTGGAGGGATGATGAAGACGAAACTCAAAGCCTCGCTGCTCGGCATCATGGTTGTCGCTGCATTGTTACAGACCGTGCAACCTGATCGCAGCAATCCGGAAGTCACTGCGCCGCTCGAGGCGCCCCCCGAAGTGATGGCTGTACTGAAGCGTGCCTGCTACGACTGCCACAGCAACGAAACGCGTTGGCCATGGTACAGTTACCTCTCACCCGTTTCCATCCTGGTCGCAAATCACGTCCAGGAAGGGCGTGAGCATCTGAACTTCTCCGACTGGACGACCATGGATGCCGCAAAACAGATGCATGCGTCCTCTGAAATTCTCGAAGTGCTCGAATCCGGAGAAATGCCGCTCAAATCCTACCTGCTGCTGCACGGCGACGCGGAGCTGAGCACTGCGGACAAAGAACTGCTGCGGAGCTGGGCAGCGCAGGGCGAATAGATTACGGTCATGGCACAACGATTCGACTCACGCACGATGAACATGCACAGCGGCTTCCTCCCCATTCACCCCGGCGAGTATCTTGCAGAACTCCTTGAAGAACTCCGCATTTCCCGGGCTGCCCTGGCCCGCATACTCGGAGTCTCGCCTATGCGCATCTCGCACATAGTGAATTGCGGGCGACCGGTCACAGCCGAAATGGCCTTGCTGCTCGGTAAGGCATTCGTGCAAACCCCCGGGTACTGGCTGAATTTACAGAGCAGCTACGATCTTAAATCCGCCGAAGCGACGCTGGCGAAACGCCTCAAATCCGTTCGCCGTTTTGCTGTCGACTGACGATAACTCCGCACCGGAAGCACCATGAGCAGCACGCGCTTCACCTTAGTCCCCGCGGCAGACAGTGCGCTGCACGATGCGTCCGATGTCCGGTTTTCGCTCAAAGATTCGCGACTGTTCGCTCCGCTCTTTGCCCTCTCCGTCATCACGCTGCTTGTGGCCGATGCTCTTCTGCACGGCAGCACCGAAGGGATTGCGGAAGTCACCGCAGTGACGTCGGCGTTCACCGCACTGTACAGCGTTTCGTGGAAACTCCGCCATCGCTACCCGCGCAGCTCGAATTCCATCCGCGCCTTCGCACCGATACTGATGTACGGGCTCATCTACGGCTTTATCCACGCCGTGATGACAGGCGCGCGTCCGTCGGATGCGCATCTCGTCGATGCCGCACTGCTGCGGATAGATGAATGGATGTTCGGTGTGAATCCTGTCGTGTGGATGGGCGCGCACGGACACCCGCTTCTCACAGACCTGCTCTACCTCTGCTACTTTTCCTACTACTTCGGAATGCCCGTGTTGCTCGTGCTGATGTTCCGCGGAAATCGCGCACGAGATTTCTTTCAGGTGCAGTCCGTCATGGTTGCCGGATGGTATGGAGCGCTGCTCTCGTATGCGCTGTTCCCTGCTCTGGGTCCCTGCCGCTGGATAGCCGACGAACTGCCTGTGCTCACCGGGCTGTTGCCAACGACGCAGTGGATACAGGCCTTTCTCGACGCCAACCTCACGCCCGTCGTGCGCGACTGCGTACCCAGCATGCATACCGCCATCACCTTGCTCACGCTCGCGTATGCGCGGCGCTTTCAACCGATGTACTTCCGCATATTTCTGCTGCCGGGCATAGGCATCATCATCGCAACCATGTACACACAGGCGCATTATGTGATCGATGTGCTGCTGGGAGTGGCGGTTGCGGCTGTGTTGTATGGGGTGATGGAGAAATGGAAACGGAGTGCGGGTTCGGTGTAACGCCATCCATACTTGACGGAGCTATATGTTGCTTTCGAATCTGCATTGCGGCATATCCAGCCGTCGTCTATCTTCAATGTGAATAAGCATGACGCACCAAGCCAGGTTGCATTTGGAGGAATCATGGAACTGACCGCCATTCTTACGGCAGACCCCGATGGAGGGTATGTCGCATACAATCCTGAAACCGGAACAACAAGCCAGGGTGAAACCGTCGAGGACGCGCTGACGAATTTGCGTGAAGCGACTGAGCTGTATTTGGAGGAGTTCCCTCTTCGCGAAACCAGCAGACCCTTATTGACAACGTTTCATGTAACCGCACATGGCTAAGACACCCATCCTTTCGGGCAAGACTGTCATTCAGGTGCTCGAGAGATTAGGATTCCTGATCATGCGGCAACGCGAGAGCCATGTGATCTTGAGGCGCGGTTCTTCAGGATGTGTCGTACCACTCCATCAGCAGCTCAAGACAGGAACCCTCAGCGGTATTCTGAAGCAGGCCGGGGTGTCGCGAAGGGAATTTGAGGATGCAATGAACCTGTAAGTCCTTATGCATCGGTCAACGTTGGCGTGTAAAGCGCAGAAAATGTCCGGTCGCACTCTCAGATCGCTCGTTGTCCAAACCCCCTGCCCTGACTTCCCTCCCGTAATTGCCAGACACCCATCACACCGCTCACGTTCGCGTACGCGCGGCGCTTTCAGCCCATGTATTTCCGGATATTTCTCTTACCGGGCATAGGCATCATCATCGCAACCATGTACACACAGGCGCATTATGTGATCGATGTGCTGCTGGGAGTGGCGGTTGCGGCTGTGCTGTATGCGGTGATGGAGAAGTGGGGACCGGGCAGACGGTAATACCATGCCGGATTACCTTCACATGCAATGTCGCAACAGGACGGGGATATGCTACAAGTGGATTGCGAGGATTACGCGGACATCCACAAACACGGACCGGTGCACTGCGAGCCGGCTGTGGGAATGGGAAAAAAATGAAAAGATAAAAAAACGCCGGAGGAACATCACGCCGGCGAGCTGAAACGGAAAAAGGTGAAAAGGACGAGCCTTTTCACCTTTACCTTCGTACGAACAGGGTTCCCGAAACGTAGCGCTCCAAGATCACAGCAGGAAGGAAATCAGGATACCTGCCGCAACCGCCGAACCGATCACGCCCGCGACGTTCGGTCCCATAGCATGCATGAGCAGATAGTTATTCGGATCCTCCGTGATGCCGATGTTGTGGACTACACGGGCCGAATCCGGTACTGCGGAGACTCCCGCCGCGCCGACAAGGGGATTGATTTTGTTCTCCGTGGAGAGGAAGAGATTCATGAGCTTCGCGAACAGTACACCTCCGGCGGTTGCCACCCCGAAGGAAACCGCTCCGAGAACGAAAATCAGTATGGATTGCGGTGTCAGAAACGTTGTCGCCTGCGTTGATGCACCCACCGTGACACCGAGCAGAATGGTAACGATGTCGATGAGCGGATTACGCGCGGTTTCCATCAGGCGCTTCGTTACACCGCTTTCCTTGAGCACATTGCCGAAAAAGAGCATGCCGAGCAGCGGCAGCGCGCCGGGAGAGATGAAACCGGTCACCAGAAAGCCGATGATGGGGAAGAGAATTTTCTCCTTTTTCGACACAGCGCGGGCGGGTTTCATGCGAATGAGTCGCTCCTTTTTGGTGGTCAGCAGCTTCATGATGGGCGGCTGAATGATGGGCACCAAACCCATGTAGGAATAGGCCGCGATGGCGATAGCACCGATGAGATGCGGGGCAAGCTTCGATGCAATGAAAATGGCCGTCGGACCGTCGGCGCCGCCGATAATACCAATGGCCGCTGCCTCGTCGGGGCTGAATCCGAGATACAGTGCTCCAATGAGCGTAATGAAAATTCCGACCTGAGCTGCCGCTCCGAGCAGGACGAGTTTGGGGTTGGAGAGCATGGCGGAGAAGTCCGTCATCGCGCCGATGCCGAGGAAAATCAACGGTGGATAAATACCTTTCACCACACCGTAGTACAGATAGTTGAGCACGCTCCCCTCTTCGTAAATGCCGATCTGCATGCCGACATTTTCGAGAAAGGGAATGTTGCCGAGAATGATGCCAAAACCGATGGGCACGAGCAGCAAGGGCTCGTAGTCCTTGGTAATGGCGATGTAGATGAAAAACAAGCCGGCAGCGATCATGATCATGTGACCGAGCGTCACATTCGCGAAACCGGAGAAATCAAAAAAATGCAGAAGGCCTTCCATCGCGATCAACCTCCGATCTCGACGAGCACATCGCCTTCCAGGACGTTGTCGCCTTTGGAAATACGAAGCGCTGTCACGGTGCCGTCATTGGGGGCGACAATATTGTTTTCCATTTTCATCGCTTCCATGACAAGCAGCACTTGCCCCGCCTTGACCGTGTCTCCTTCGCGGACGTGCATGTCCAGAATGACTCCCGGCAGCGGTGCCTTGATGATTTTGCCCTTATTCTCTTCCGGTTTGGCCGTGGTTTTCGGGCGTTCGCTTTCGGTCGTGTACGCGGGTGTGCGGACCAGTGTCGGGGTTTTGGAAATTTTCTTCTCCGCCTCGAACGAAACGTCGTAGACCGATCCGTTTACCTCGACAGTGGCGAGTCCCTCGTCAACCTTCTTGATCTCGACGGCGTAGTCCGTGCCGTTGATTTTGATATTGAACTTGCGTGCGGAATTCATGACGATGCGTCCTCTGTCAGCGTTTGATGGTGAGATGGGTCGGTGATGGCGTCATGGTGTACAGCTTGGAGCTCCACGGCGAATACGGCCGCGACACCTTGGAAATGGTCAGGACGGTTCGTTCTTCATCGTGCAGTTCATACAGATGCGACTGCAAGGCGAGCGCGATGGCGGCGACAACCTCGCCGCTGATACCGTTGCGAACCGGTGCCACCTGCGGGTCATCGTGTGTGGCTTTTGGTGTCGCGGGATTGGAGAGTACTTTCAGCGCTTTGATGAGAAAGGTGATCGTGGTCAACGCGGCAAAGACCACGAGGATACCGACGATAGTGATCATGATTCCGTCGCCGGCTTGCACGGCATCCCAGCCGCTGAGTTTCCAGGCCGCTGCGGCACTATCGGCCGCGGCGGCGGCGATGCTGTCGGGCACGGCGAGGGAGCCCGCATCGTTCAGGGCAAGAGCCTCTGTATACTGAAACATGCTCTTGACTCCTTACAACGGAATATTGCTGTGCTTTTTCATCGGGAGACTGTCACGCTTGGTAGCGAGACTCTGCAGGGCGCGAATGACGCGGAAGCGCGTGTTGCGGGGTTCGATGACATCGTCAATGTACCCGTACTTCGCCGCGACGTAGGGAGTGGCGAATTTGCTGCGATACTCGCTCTCCATCATGCTGATGAACTGCGCACGGGCTTCGGCGTCTTTCTGTGACAGCTCGCGTCCATAGAGCACCTCGATTGCGCCGCGCGGACCCATGACGGCGATTTCGGCCGTGGGCCAGGCATAGTTGATATCGCCGTTGAGATGTTTGGAGCCCATCACATCATACGCACCGCCATAGGCCTTGCGCAGCACCACCGTCACTTTGGGAACGGTAGCCTCACCGTAGGCAAACAGGAGCTTGGCGCCGTTGGAAATGATGCCGCCGTATTCCTGCTGCGTTCCCGGAAGAAAACCCGGGACGTCGACAAAGGTGACGATAGGGATGTTGAACGCGTCGCAGAAGCGGATGAAGCGCGCGCCCTTCCGTGAGCAGTTGATGTCGAGCACACCCGCAAGATAGCTGGGCTGATTGGCGACGATACCCACGGACTGTCCGTTGAACCGAGCGAAACCAACCACGAGGTTCGGCGCATAATGGCGCTGCACTTCGAGGAATTCTCCGCAATCCACAACCGCGTGAATCACGTCCTTGACGTCGTACGGTTTATTGGGATTTTCAGGAATGATGTAGTTGAGACTGTCTTCCAGGCGGTTAATGGGATCGCTGCAGTCAATTCTCGGCGGTTCTTCAAGGTTGTTCTGCGGCATGTAGCTGAGCATTTTCCTGATGATCATGATCTGTTCTTCATCATTCTCACAGGCGAAATGCGCTACACCGGATTTCGCGGTGTGTATCGCCGCACCACCGAGCTCTTCGGTGCTCACATCCTCGTTGGTCACGGATTTGACAACCTTGGGACCAGTAACAAACATGTAGCTGGTTTCCTTGGTCATCAGGATGAAGTCCGTGATGGCCGGGGAGTACACGGCTCCACCCGCGCACGGTCCGAAGACGCCGGAAATCTGCGGAATCACCCCGGAAGCGATGATGTTTCGCTGGAAAATATCCGCATACCCGCCAAGGCTTTTCACGCCTTCCTGAATGCGCGCGCCGCCGCTATCGTTCAGACCAATAACGGGAGCGCCGGCTTTCATGGCCATGTCCATAATCTTGCAGATCTTCTTGGCGTACATCTCGGAAAGCGATCCGCCGAACACGGTGAAATCCTGCGAGAATACATACACCAGCCGACCGTCGATGGTACCGTAGCCGGTTACCACACCGTCCGAAAGATATGCTTCATTTTCCAGCCCGAAATCGATGCACCTATGGCTGACGAACATATCGAATTCTTCGAAGCTGCCTTCGTCCAGCAGCAGGTCCAAACGTTCGCGTGCCGTCAGCTTACCTTTGGCATGCTGCGATTCAATGCGTTTTTCACCGCCTCCTTTTCGCGCTTCAACGCGCTTTTCCAGGAGTTCCTTGATCTTGTCTTCGATTGCCATGTTTCGTCCTTGGACGGTCTAGTGGTACAGAGATGCGTGTTTGCCCCGCAAAAGTCAGGAGTTTTACTTCAAAACCCCCAATTGTAACAAAATTAGCGATTAGAGTGGTGAGTTACAATGTTTTTCTTTCATGTCGCTGCGTGGTCACGTCGATTTACCAGAAACATGAGCCGATTCGTCCGAAATTACCGTATTCCAGAGATATCAAAACAAGAGGGTTTGCTTTTTCGAGAATGCCTTCGAGGAAGGACGAAAGCTCGTTGTGCGAACGCCGGCAGGTGGAGGAGATGCACCTCGGCGGTGAGAAAAGAATGGCTACGCTTGAAGCCGACCGTTCCGCGGCATGCTTCGAAAAAAAATCCAAGCGGAAGCCGAAGAGAGTTTGTTTTCGCTTCTTTTTTACAGTTTCTCTCTGCAAATTTCCGAATACATGAAACGAGAGCAGCTCCTCACCTTTATCAAAGTCGGCGTCACAGTCCTCATCATAGGATTCTCCATTTATTTTTCTGTCTGGAAAGTGGATTTCCGCGAGTTGGGACGCAGCTTCACCACTGCGAATTACTGGTACGCGCTGCTCATTATTCCCGTCATCATTCTTTCGCATTACGTCCGGGCGCTACGCTGGAACGTCATTCTCGAGCGGATTCATCCCGGGGTAAGAACCGGCAATCTTTTCGCGGGCGTGATGATCGGCTATTTCATGAACAATCTGATCCCGCGGAGCGGCGAGATCGTAAGACCGTGGTTCACCGCGCAGACGGAGAAGGACACCACGTTCAGCTCGCTCCTGGGTTCCATCATCGTGGAACGTTTTATCGACACCGTGGCATTGCTGCTTGTCATTGCGGCGATACTCTTTTTCGACCAGACCCTCTTCAGCGGCTTCGAAGAGATCGGTGTTGACGCCGGTGTGATCCAACCCATTCTGTACATGGCCATTGTGCTCGGCGTGGTGTTCATCATCATTGCGCCGAGCCGTGTCGGTTTATGGATGGCCGAGACGTTCAGTACCCCGTTCCTCTGGGCGGCGGGTCTGCCGGGATTGGGCAAACTGAGAGCATTGCGGGAGGGAGTGCTGAGCATGTTCCGCAAGCTGCAGCTGGGTTTCGGGGCCATCAAGTCGGTGCGGCAGGTGCTGCTGGTGACCGTTCATACCGTGCTTCTGTATTTCCTCTATCTGCTTCCGTTGTACATCATGTTCTTTGCTTTCGGAAGCGGGGAGCAGGGGACGACCACGATGTTCGCCGCGCTGGAAATCTGGGCGGTGACGGCGCTGGGCTATGCGGTAGCCCCCACACCGGGTGCGTTCGGGGTGTTTCACGCCACCGCGCGCATCGCTTTGATGAAATTCGCCGGTTTCTCCGAGGCCGACGCCGTCGCCTATGCAACACTGACGCATTTTGTGAACTACCTGGTCCCCATAGCTCTCGGAATTTACTATCTGCTGACGCGTAATATCAGCATGGGAACGCTGATGAAAGCCCGCTCCGCCGCCTGAAAGACGACCTTCCATTTTCCCGCACCGCCACATGTCCCGAACACATATTCTCGATCCCTGGAAGCTGCGATCGGGCTTCGTCGCCCGAAACCGTCTCGTGCTGGCGCCTATGACCACCTGGTCATCCCATGACGACGGCAGCATATCCGACGCCGAATGTGCGTATCTCCGGCGACGGTCCCAAGGTGTCGGTATAGTCATCACCGCCGCGTGCTACGTCCAGCGCTCGGGCAAGGCTTTCACCGGACAGTGGGGATGTGACGGCGCGGACAAACGCCCCTCGCTCGCCGCAGCGGCCGACGTGATTCATGAAGGAGGAGCTCTTGCAGTGCTGCAATTGCATCACGGCGGACGCATGTGTCCGGAATCCTTGCTCGATCACCCGCCGCATGCGCCGAGCGCGGTGCGCGCCGAGCGGCCCGGTGCCGATCTTCCCGCTCCGATGACGGAGGAACAGATACAGAGCAGTATCGAGGCCTTCGCTCGTGCGACGCGCCTGGCTGCCACCGCGGGATACGATGGAGTGGAAATTCACGGCGCCAATCACTACCTCCTCCAGCAATTTTTCTCACCGCACTCCAATCGACGGGACGATACCTGGGGCGGTGATGTGCGGGATCGGTTGCTCTATCCCCTCGCCGTAACCGACGCCGTGCTTGCTGCCGTCCGGGACATGGATCAACCGTTTATCGTTGGCTACAGACTCTCGCCCGAGGAGGCTGAGCAGCCCGGCATCACCATGGAAGACACGCTCGAACTCGTGGACGCGCTCAGCCGGCGCACCCTGGACTGGCTGCACATCAGCACCCGGGACTACAAGGCAACATCGCTTCGCGATACGGACACGGCGTGGCGGCCAACACGGCGGGTTGTTGATGCACTTGCTTCCGTAACGGACGTCATCGGTGTCGGCTCGGTGTATACTCCCGCAGACGCGCAGTTCCTGCTCGACGACGGCTGCGCGGCCGCCGCGCTGGGGCGTATTCTGCTCATGGAACCCGAGTGGGTGGGTCTGCTTCAGAGCGGACAGGAGGGGAGTATACGTCAACACCTCCCGGCGGAGGATGGTGATGTACGACTTACCATTCCCACGTCCATGTACCGCATGCTGCTGTCGCGACCAGGGTGGTTACCGCTGGCCCGGGACTGACAAGCGGGAAGGGTTTCATCGTTTTGAATCCGGTGTTGAAGGAAGAGAAGCAAGCCATGGGGCGCAGCTCCATGCGCGGCATGGATACGTCTGTTGCTTAACGAACGGATGGCGGATCAGATTTCGCTGCGGCAGCAACGAGAAAGAAGTCCCGGGTAACAAGGTACAACACGCCGCGATCCACTCTGCCAGTGGGCACTTTTTCCTGATTCCCCCATTGCGGCACCCACAGTCACGCGAAAATAGCTCCTGAGAGTTCTTTGGATGCTTCTCTTACGAGTCGCCGCGTCCTGGGAGCAGCGGATTGCCGACGGTCACTCTCTCCTCGATAGAACCGTCGTCTGACTGAGAGCTTGTTCGATGACCGCAGCTCCATAGTTCGGGGTGAAGGAGTTTTTACCGATCACAAGTGGGCGATTCATGAAGCACCGACATTTACACAGGCAGTGGGCGATTCATGAACCACCCACATTTGCATCACAAATGGGCGATTCATGAACCACCCACATTTGCATCACAAATGGGCGATTCATGAACCTCCCACATTTGCATCACAAATGGGCGATTCATGAACTCCCACATTTGCATCACAAATGGGCGATTCATGAACCACCCACATTTGCATCACAAATGGGCGTTTCATGAACCTCCCACATCTGCGTCACAAGTGGGCGATTCATGAAGCACCCACATTTGCATAGAAAATGGGCGATTCATGAACCACCCACATTTGCACAGAAAGTGGGCGATTCATGAAGCTCGACAAGCGCGCGGCAGCCAAATCTCAACGGCGCTTCCCGCAACCCATTGAACAGCATCTATCATGATCATTCCCCGATACCGCGGCGATTCAGATGCGCGGCGTGGTTGTGTCTGTCCATCCACGATCGGAGAGTGCGTTATACCCGGGCCACTGCAGCGGCGAAAATGAAGCCGTCAGGCAAGGAGGTAGAAGACACCGCGATCCTCCCTGCGTGTGCGCAATTTCTGCTCTCCGATCATGACGTCAAGATACTTCCCGACATCGAGCGGGTGTAATTGCAAACTGTCGGCGAGGTCGTCCAGCGTACAGGGACGCACGCGAAGCAGGGAGAGGATATGGGTTTCCACATCCGCGCTATAGGCGGTGCAGCGGTGGCGCAGAAGAGCTTTGCCGACTACTTCGACGTCGGGTCCCAGCTGTCGTGCGAGAGCGACAAGATTCTCTCTGGGCATGGGCTGTATCCAGTCCACAGCTCCTGGTCTGTCGAGTGCGTTGAGTTGAATGTGTGTCGTGCGCAGACGCTGCAGAGTGTGTCTGAACAATGCGATCTCCTCTTCCGTGTCGTTGATCCCGGGAATAACGAAAATCTCCAGCCAGATTTCACCGGTGAATTCCTGCGTGAACGCGACGAGTCCTTCGATGAGATCCGTGCTGCGCAAACCCGGACGCGGCCGGTTGATCTTGCGGAACACCTCTTCGGAAACGGCATCGAGGGAGGGCACGACAACGTCGGCCCGCAGTAATTCGGCGCGTACCGCCGCATCCGGCAAAAGAGTACTGTTGGTGAGAACGGTCACACGATATGCGGGGAATTCGTCCTTGAGCATGGCAATAATGCTGCCAATGCCGCTGTGCAGTGTGGGTTCGCCGGAACCGGAAAACGTGATCGAATCGAGCTCGGGAGAGGCGGACAGGTATTCGCGTAATTCTGCGATGACGGCGGTGGTGGGGACATATTCCCTGCGCTCCAGCGTCAACTCGTCCGTCTTCCCGCACTCGCAGTAGAGGCAGTTGAGTGTACAGGTTTTATTGGGCGTGAGATCAATACCCAGCGATGTGCCAAGACGTCGCGAGGGGACAGGTCCAAAAAGATAGTTGTAGTGCATAGGGCAGTGCTTCGCTCCGTTCCTGTAAACTACGGCACGCCGATTTGCGGGGCAACGCGTGTCGGGTGCTCCCTGATGCATGCATGCCGGACAGAGTGTGAGACGGGCAGCGACTCTGTTCGTAGCAGGAGAACCCACATTCGACCAGGCTTCAGAAGTTCCATTGCTCTCGAGCCGGCGCGCCTCCCCGTAGCTCCTGTTGTCTGATAACGGACATTCCGCGCACGTTTTTCAAGACGGTACAATCCCTTTCGCCGAATTTCCTGTGGGCATTCCGATTTTCCTTGTCTCTGATTCAAGAGATTCCGATCTTACAAAGAATGTGCGTACTGCACATTGTTTGAAACAGGAAGTGTGTGCATGATGCATTGCGGCGTACATACGAACAGGGCGACGGCGGCGGTCTTACGCAGACTGCGCAAGCCCTCGCATTCATGCACGACGCGCTCCAGGAAGATCCTGCAATTCAAACACTACTGCACCGACGCCCCTATTTGACCCCAGCTCCTCCCCGCCGTAACGGCTTTCGCTCCGTCCCACGACAATCACGACCTTGTACCACATATTTCGGGCACGCTGTGCCCTTCAGGAGTATCACTGTGAAAGCGACCGACTTCCTCTCCGTCCGCGACATGAATCAGGAGGAGATCCTGGCCACCTTCGACATCGCCCTCGATATGAAAGCCGACCGCACGAAATATGCCGAAGCCCTCAAGGGTCAGGCGCTGGCGATGATTTTCGAGAAGCCCTCCCTTCGCACCCGCACGACCTTCGATATTGGCATTCAGCAGCTCGGCGGATATTCACTCTACCTCTCACCGGCTGAAATCAGCCTCGGAAAACGCGAATCCGTGTACGATGTCGCGAAAAATCTCGAGCGCATGGTGCAGGGTATCATGATTCGCACCTTCGCGCATCAGATCGTCATTGATATGGCGAAGTTCGCTTCCATCCCCATTATCAACGGACTCACCGACTTCTCGCACCCCTGCCAGGCGATGGCGGACTACCTCACCGTCAAGGAAGTGAAGGGCGAGCTGAAAGGCCTCAAGCTGTGCTATGTGGGCGACGGCAACAACGTGGCGCACAGTCTCATGTTCGCCGGCGCTATCCTCGGTGTGGACGTCACTGTGGCCTGCCCCGCTGGTTACGAGCCCAACCTCATCGCCTTCCAGCAAGCCACGGAAGATGCCAAACTTTCGGGCGCGAAAATCGAAGTAGTACACGATCCGGCCGCCGGTGTGAAGAATGCCGATGTTGTGTACACCGACGTCTGGGCCTCGATGGGGCAGGAAGCCGAAGCCGCCGAGCGCCGCCGCATCTTCATGCCCTTCCAGGTGAACGAAGATCTCATGGCCAAGGCGAAGACCGACGCCATCTTCATGCATTGTCTGCCTGCACATCGCGGAGACGAAGTGACAGACGGCGTGATCGACGCTCCGAATTCGGTGGTCTTCCAGGAGGCGGAAAATCGCCTTCATGCGCAAAAGGCCATCATGTATCAGTTGATGAAAAAGTAAGGGCCGGCCATGTCCCGTACAGCGCTCATTGCCATCGGCGGGAACTCGCTCATCCGCGCGGGTGAGCGCGGCACCATTGACGAGCAGCTCGCCAACGCGCACGCCACGGCGCGTTGTCTTGCCGAAATGGTGCAGCGCGGCTGGCGCATCGTTATAACGCACGGCAACGGTCCCCAGGTGGGGGCCGCCCTGCTGCGTTCCGAACGCGCCGCCGGTGAAGTCTACACCCATCCCCTTGACGTCTGCGTCGCCACCACGCAAAGCGAAATCGGCTACCTGCTCCAGCGCGCGCTGGAGTACGAGCTTCGGCAGCTGGGCCTCACCACACCGGTGCTGACCGTGCTGACGCAGGTGCGCGTAGACGAACACGATCCCGCTTTCGCCCATCCCACCAAGCCTATCGGACCCTTCTATTCGAAGAAGGAAGCCGAGGACCGGCAGCGGCGTCTCGGCTGGAATATCGTCGAGGATTCGGCCCGCGGCTATCGCCGCGTCGTGCCCTCGCCCGAACCGAAAGAGGTGTTCGAACAGCACATCATCCGTAAACTGCTCGACGACGGCATGATTGTCATCGCCTGCGGTGGTGGCGGTATTCCCGTCATCGAGCGGGCGAATCACGAAGTGATCGGCTCCGAGGCCGTGATAGACAAGGATCGCGCATCGGCCCTGCTCGCCTCGGAACTGGGTGTGGACCTCTTCATCATCAGCACTGATGCGCGGCAGGTGTTTGTGGACTTCAAGAAACCCACGCAGCGGGGTCTCGACACAGCCAACGTATCCGAACTGCGGCAGCTCGCCGGCGAGGGGCAGTTCCCGGCCGGGAGCATGGGACCGAAAGTGGAGTCCGCCATCCGCTTCATCGAAAGCGGGGGCCGTGAAGTCATCATCACGTCATTTGAATATCTCACCAGCGCGCTCGACGGCAACGACGGCACGCGCATTGTTCCATAACCGGCACAGGAAGGACAGAGCATGAAACTCCGCCATCTCGTCGAATCTCAGCAGTTCACCGTGCCTCTGCTGATGGAGTTGTTCGACCGTACGCGCATGATGGAAAAGGTGCTGGCCCGCGGCGGCACCCGCGATTACGCACAGTACATCATGGGGACGCTGTTCTATAAGCCGAGCACGCGTACGCGTTTCTCCTTCGAAGCCGCCATGCACCGTCTCGGCGGCCGTGTGCTCTCCACCGAGCACGCAATGGAGTTCTCCTCCGAAATCGAAGGAGAAAAAATCGAGGATACCATCCGAATCATCGGCAATTATTGCGATGTTATCGTGTTGCGCCACCATGAGGAGGGAGGCGCCACACGCGCGGCAAGCGTGTCCACGATTCCCGTCATCAATGCCGGAGACGGTGCGGGCGGGCAGCACCCCACACAGGCGTTGCTCGATCTCTACACCATTTACAACGAATGCAAAACACTGGACGGTCTGTCCGTCGCGCTCATCGGTGCCCTCGATCACGGGCGCACCGCCCGCTCGCTCGCGTATCTGCTCGGGAAGTTTGACCGTACGAAGCTGTATTTCATCGCTCCCGAGGAAATGCAGATCGGCCGGGACATCCTCGACTATCTCGACAAGCACGACGTCGCGTATGAATTGGCCTCCACCACGAAGGGCATACTGAAAAGCATGGATGTCGTTTATCAGACACGCATCGACAAAGACCGTCTGCGCAAGCGCGATATCGATTTGTCGCATTACAACATCGACAGTACGGTTCTGCGCGAATTGAAAAAGGACGCCATCATCATGCATCCCCTGCCGCGCTCGGTGGAAATTGACCATGCGGTGGACGACGATCCGCGCGCGGCGTATTTCCGCCAGACGCGCAACGGTCTCACCGTTCGCATGGCGCTGCTCACCATGCTTCTCGAACAAGAATAAACCGATACGACAACACAGGTAGCACTATGAACACACAGGATTATATCGCTCTCGAAGAACAATACGGCGCTCACAACTATCATCCCCTGGACGTTGTCGTCGCACAAGCCGAAGGCGCCTGGGTCACCGACGTCGAAGGTAAGCGCTTTCTCGACTGTCTGGCCGCCTATTCCGCGGTGAATCAGGGTCATTGCCACCCGCGCATCATGGAGGCCTTCGTGGATCAAGCGAGGCGCGTCACGCTCACAAGCCGCGCTTTTCGCAACGACCAGTTGCCCATGCTGTATAAGAAGCTGCATGAGATGACCGGTTACGACATGTCCCTGCCGATGAACTCCGGCGCCGAAGCTGTGGAAACAGCCATCAAGACCGCGCGTCGCTGGGCCTATGACGTCAAGGGCCTTCCGGAGAACAAGGCGGAGATCATCGTTGCCTCCGGCAATTTTCACGGCCGCACGACCACCATCGTCGGTTTCTCCGATGATCCGTCGTCGTTCAAGGGCTTCGGACCGTATTGCACCGAAGCCTTCCCGATGCACGAATACGGCAATCTCGACGATCTGAAATCGAAGATCACGCCGAACACTGCGGCCATCATGGTCGAACCGATTCAGGGCGAAGGCGGCATCGTGATTCCGCCCGATGGCTACCTGAAAGGTATCGAGCAAATCTGCCGCGAAAACAACCTCCTGTTCATCTGCGATGAAATTCAGGCGGGTCTCGGTCGCAGCGGTAAGCTCTTCGCGCATTACTACGAAGGTGTTCGGCCAGACATTGTGATTATCGGCAAGGCGCTTTCCGGTGGCTTTTACCCCGTATCCGCCATTCTGGCCGACAAGCATATTCTGGGTGTGATCAAGCCGGGCGAGCATGGTTCAACCTTCGGAGGTAATCCTCTTGCCGCCGCCGTCGCCGTGCGTGCTCTCGAAGTTATCGAGGAGGAAAAACTCATCGAGCGTTCCGCCGAACTCGGCGAATATTTCGCCGGAAAACTCCGCTCCATGGATTCTCCGCATATCGTGAAGGTCCGCGCGCGTGGATTGTGGATCGGCCTCGTACTGGATACGAAGGCACGACCGTACTGCGAAGCACTCATGCGCGAGGGCATTCTCTGCAAGGAGACGCATGTGAACATCATCCGTTTCGCTCCTCCCCTCGTCATCACGAAGGATGAGATAGACTGGGCGCTCGAGCGCATCGAAAACGTACTCAAGACCGTGTAATACAAGTTCATCGTTCATTTATCCGATCAATGGAGAGATCCATGGCAGTAACAAGCAATCGCATCAACACCCTCATCGTCGGCGCCGCCGGACGCGATTTCCATAACTTCAACATGGTGTATCGCGACAACGAGCTGTACAATGTCGTCGCCTTCACCGCAGCCCAGATCCCGGATATCGCGGGCCGCAAATATCCCGCTTCCCTCGCAGGCAAGCTCTATCCGAAAGGGATTCCCATCCACGCCGAGGCCGACCTCGAGAAGTTGATCGTCAAGCACAATGTGCAGGAAGTGGTGTTCGCCTACAGCGACGTCACGTACGAGCATGTGATGAGCATCGGTTCCCGTGCCACCGCGGCCGGCGCGCATTTCAAAATCCTCAGCGCGAAAGACACGATGATCGTGAGCAACAAGCCCGTGATCTCGATCTGTGCCGTACGCACCGGCAGCGGAAAGAGCCAGACCACGCGCAAAGTGGCGAATATTCTCCAGGCCATGGGTCTCAAGGTTGCGGCTATTCGCCACCCCATGCCGTATGGTGACCTCGCCAAGCAGAAGGTACAGCGTTTCGGCTCCATCGCCGATCTCAAGAAGCACAATTGCACCATCGAGGAAATGGAAGAGTATGAACCGCATATCGTCAACGGCACCATTATCTATGCCGGCGTCGACTACGCGGCCATTCTCGAACAGGCGGAGAAGGAAGCCGATATCATTCTGTGGGATGGCGGCAACAACGACATGCCGTTCTACAAGCCGGACCTCAACATCGTCGTCGCCGATCCTCTGCGCGTCGGCAACGAGCTCGAGTACTATCCCTCCGAGGCCAACCTTCGTCTCGCCGATGTGGTCATCATCAACAAGATCGACAGCGCGGATCCTTCCGAGGTGCATGAACTGCGCGAGAACATCCGCAGCGTCAACAAGACGGCGCGCATCGTCGAAGCCGCCTCTCCGCTCATCGTCGAGCGCGGCGAGCAGATCCTCGGCAAGCGCGTGCTGGTCGTCGAAGACGGCCCCACGCTCACCCACGGCGAAATGCAGTTCGGTGCCGGCACTGTGGCCGCGCTGAAATTCGGTGCCGCAGAGCTCATCGATCCCCGTCAGTGGGCCGTCGGAAAGATCAAAGAGACCTTCGAGATCTATCCCGAAATCGGTACCTTGCTCCCCGCCATGGGCTACGGTGAAAAGCAGATCAAGGATCTTACCACCACCATCGACAAGGTGCCCTGCGACCTCGTCGTCGTGGGTACGCCCATTGATCTCAAGCGCGTCGCAAAATTCAAGAAACCCGCGGTGCGCGTCCAGTACGAATTGCAGGAAATCGGCGAGCCCAGTCTCAAGACCATTCTCGACGAGTTCACGCAAAAACTCTGATGCGCCCTTCGGTACGGCGACGTACCCGCGATAATGAAAAACTCCCGCCCATCGGCGGGAGTTTTTTTGAGCGGGGCGTCGGTTGCGCGCGGAAGGGCTGACCGGGCGAAATCCGTTGTCATCGCCTCACGGATTGATCGAGATGCCGAGGAAGTACTGTTTCCCTCCATTGAGCTGCGTAAGGCGATGCCCCACATCCACGCGCAGCAGACCGAAGACACGATCAAGAGATAATCCCGCCTCGAAGAGGGGGCGCGTCGCTGTGCGTATCTCCCGCGTGAGCATGACTGCGGAAGCCTCGCGCATGCGCGTCCAGCCCGCTGCTGCGAAAATTCGGAGTTCCCACACATCTGCGGCAAGCAACCCCATGGAGGGCAGCCCCAACAGAAGGAAAGGCAGCTTTCCGAAGTTGTGCTCCAGAAACACCGTTGCTTGCTCGTCGCCCCCGAATTCTCCGAGAGCGAGTGTCCTGAAGCGGAACGGCGCTGTCATCCACGTTTCACTCCCGGGAAGCGTGAGCATGTCCTGTACCGGCAGTTGCGCTGTGGATCGCTGCCAGGAAAGGCGGAATGCGCCGCTCCCGAGCGTTCCGAGTGTGTATCCGCCTCCTACCGCCGCCCCGGGAATAAAGACGTCCCACTCTGCGCCGGCTATGGAAAAGGACCGATATTCCAGCCAGAGGTCCGGCGCCAAATCGGAAGGCTTGAATGCCGCTCGATGCACACCGTCCGCCTCGAGTGTCCTGTTCCTGAAGTCGCCGCGCAATCCGAGCTTCAACCGCCATGCGCTGCCGTCATTGATCGGTGGGTTTTCCAGATACGTTCCCTCGCCGACCAGACTCCAATCCGAGTGTTTGCTTGCGGACGCGGCGTGGGAATACTCCACTCCGAGGTCCGCTTTGAGCCACGGCAGGGGATGTGTTTCCCAGAGCAGACGACCGCCGCTGCGGTAGTAGTAATCGAAGGCGTCAAAGCGGTCCAGCAGAATCATGCTTGTAACAAAAAACGTGTTGAGCAGCGGTTCATCGCGATACAGGATCGCAAGATCGTGAAAAGCCGAGACGGTCAGTTGCGAGCGGTCCCGCGATCCCAGGGACAGCTGCATGTTGCCGCTCCCTTTCGGCCGTCTGTCCAGAAAACCGTAGCGCAACGAGGCGGACCAGCTTCGCAGCCGATCCGTCACATGCGTCGAGGCGTACGGGAAGCCTATCGACAGACCCTCCACACGATTGAACTGCACGGCTTCAACCAGACCCGGAATTTGCGAGATCAAATCCCCTTGTTGTAGTTCCTTCCCGGTCACGACATGGCCGAGGTTATAATCCTTCATTTTCGCAGCGCGGACCTGCGCCACACTGTCGGAAATCATGTAGATGGTATCATCCACGAGCGACCGCGGCTGCAGGCGGCGCAGTTCCCAGTCATCGGAAGTGAAGGAATCGGCTGTCGGGAGCACCTCCACCTGATAGTCGTCGAACACGGCAGCGATATCCGGCGGGTTGCATATATATTCGGCTATCACCGAGCTTCCCTCCAGCGAGAGCCACGCCTTCATCCCCATCAGGTTCAGATATCCCTGGACCTGCAGATTTGCCGCGCTGGGAAGCCAGAAGCGCTCCTCGTACAGGCTGAACTGTTGCCGGAAGGTGAAGCTCGACATCATGGGGAGTATTACGGCGCAGGCCTCTGGCGTGAAGCGCAGATCGACCTGCGTGATGGACCAGGTGGAATCTTCGATGTAATAGTATCCCGAGACCGCCGCGGCCAGGCGCGAACGGGGCAGGACGCGGATCCGCCAGATGCGGAGGCGCTCTCCTTCCGACACCCCTGCGACGCTGTAGTAATACACATCGTCAAGACCCGCCTCGGATATGGGACCCGTGATGCTCGCGCTGTAAAAACCGAGTTCCTCCTGCGAGCAGTCCATGCGCGCGAAACCGCTGGTGATGTTTCTTCCCATTTCTTTGAACAGGTCGGACTGCTGGCGTGCGTGCACCTTTTCCTTCCGTTTGTTCGGGCACGCAAACCACGCCTCTGTTTGTGTTTCCGCTATGTCGAGAAAGGAGGCCTTCAAATCCTTTTCCAGTTCCTTCGACATGTTCCATGTGCTGTCGATGCGGGAATACACCTTGTTATGTGCGCGCATGTGATAGGAGTGCAACGTTCGCTGCCGTTGCTCGCGCGCGAGCCGGGCACGCGTCACGATCAGGCGGGCGAGGCTGTCGTCCGGTGTGACGGTGACCTCGTCCAAAGTATAGGTGCGGGGACGCAGCGCGAAATCCATCCCGCTCTCGTTTCCCTGCACGGTGAAGCGGCGCGTCTTCGATTCGTACCCGATGGAGCTCACACGGATGGTCCAGGAGCCGGGCGGAAGCTGCAGACGGTACAGACCTTCCTTGTTCGTGACCACGCCGCTTGCGTTTTCCACCACAAAGACATGCGCGAAAGCAAGACCTTCCCTGGTGGAAGCGTCGCGCACCTCGCCCGTAATGACGTGTGTCTGCCCGCGCGCGCCCGCGGTCACGATCAGGAGTAAGAACAGAAAGATGCAGGAAGTATGACGGGACATGCGGCTCTCCTCTTTACGGCACAACAAAAGGAGCAATGTATCCTGTTATATTACGAAGACTCGGTGACAGCACCAAGGGAAAAATCCCTCCCCATCGCATGCGCCACTCAAGGCGCCGTGATGCAGCGACTCGAGAGTACTTTCGTTCGGAAGGAGTGTGCCCAACACGGAAGCGACTGAAGGACGTCCTTAAAAAAAAACCGCCCCGTGGAGGGGGCGGCATAGCGTTTGCTGTTGATGTCGGAACGGCGGGATTTGAACCCGCGACCCCTACTACCCCAAAGTAGTGCGCTACCGGGCTGCGCTACGTTCCGATCCGCTCGCCGTGAAGCGAGACCACTAATATACGCAAATGTTTCGGGATTTCCATAATGCCGTTGAAGCAGCAATCGGTCCAAGCAGCAATCGGTCCACCAGCGCGGACCGATTCACGATTCCGGATTCCCGATTATCCTCTGATCCGCTCCCGCAGATCTTCCAGAAACACTTTCACCTTTATGAGATCGTTTCGGAGTTGCCCTTCGGGTTCGAAGATCAAGGCGGTCTGTGCCGGATCCACCATCTCTTCCTTCTCATCGCGGCCGAATTCCGCGTCGCCTCCGGGTGTGTAGGTTTTCAGGACCTGCTTCGCACCTTCTATGGTATAGCGCTCGTCGCGCAGCAGCTTCTTGATGAAGAGAATGAGCTGAATGTCTTTGTTCGTGTAGATGCGGTTGCCGGCGCGATTCTTCGCGGGCTTGAGCTCGTCGAATTCCGATTCCCAATACCGGAGCACGTATTGCTCGAGGTTGGTGATTTTACTCACCTCGCTGATGGAGTAGTAGAGTTTTTTAATCGAAAAATCTTTCATCTGCGCACCCGAGGATAGTGAGCCGGAATCAGAATCTAACCATACGTTTTTGAACATGCAACAGGCGCTTCTCTCGAAGGTTTCATGAAGTATTCCGCGTAACCTCACCGTACCCCTTTCCCTTCGTCCCAACGGCTCAAGCGATGTGCGAATTCCCGTAAGGTCCTGAGTCGCAATTCAGCGTACGTAACTGTGGTGAGCGCGCGTTCGTTCTGGTAAAGCATGCTGTTCGACCTCTTGCTGAAACCGGGATCCGCGTCTACCAGGGATTGGAGGATATCTTGCGGGGAAAGACAATTGCGGCGGTGAGCACGGCGAGCGCGAAACCGCCCAGCACATCGAGCAGATAATGTTGCCGCACCAGCATGGTGGAGAGAGAAATCGCCGGTGCGACGAGGAGAAACAGCATCGATGGCACGGAAAACCCTCTTTCCTTCAGGGAGAGAAACGCCACGAGCCAGGGATTTGCGACGTGCAGACTGGGGAAGGCGTTGAAACGTGAATCCACCAGATGCACGAGAGCAATGACACCGCCACCCTCCGCGGCGAAATCCCGTTCCGGTCCCTGCGCCGGAAACAGCGCGAAGAGTGCGAAAGCGCCGAGGTTCATGACTATGAAGGACGAGAACGCCAGATTCAGGAATTGCGCGTTTCTGCGTATGACGAAGAGCCCCAACACAATCACATACGCGAGCAGGTAAATGAAAAACGTCCAGGGAACGATGGGGAAGGTGGCATCGATCGGGAGGGAGGGATCGAACACCGGTCCGCGCGACGCTCCGATCCAAGCCGTGGTGTAGTACAGCGTCACCCATCCCGCATAGCACAGCAGCATGATGAGGACGTAGCGACGAAGGGAAAACGGGCGTACGCGCTCAGTGTTCATGCGGTAAAATATCGCATTCCGCAATGGAAAGGAATGCGCCGTGTGATCGCAGATCATCCGCCGCATCGTTCATCGCTTCATATCATCCCTGGTCTTTCGCCAATCTACACTACGTCTCGCCATCGCAGCCGCATTTTCCCCCGACGGGGGATTTTCTCGCCGGCGACCTTGCGGATGGCGGCGATGCGCTGAAGCAGCGGCGGATGGGAGTGATGCAGGGCCACGTAGAGCGGATGCGGTGTGAGATTGGCGAGATTGGAAACGGAAAGTTTCTTGAGCGCATCGATGAGCGCCTCGGCATTGCGATAACTGCGCACGGCGTAGCGGTCCGCCTCGAATTCGTGTTTGCGGCTGAGGGCGTGCAGGGCGAGTGAGAGCAGGAAGCTTACCGGGGAGTACAGCATGCCGAAAAACACCAGCGCGGCGTAGACGGAATGCTCTTCGACGAAGAACGCCCGCGAGAGCGCGCCGCTCTCCACGAACAGCGAGAGCAGGAAGAGCATCATGCCGCTCTGTGCTATGCCGAGAGCGGTGCTGATGAGAATGTGCTTGCGGCGGTAGTGGCCGATTTCATGCGCGAGCACGGCGGTGAGCTCGGCGGGTGTGTGCTTCTCGATGAGCGTATCGAACAGCACGATGCGGCGGTGCCTCCCGAAGCCGGTGAAAAACGCATTCGCCCTCGTGCTGCGTTTCGAGCCGTCCATGACGAAAATGCCCTTCATCGGAAAGCGTACGGCCTCGGCGTAGCGCAGGATTTCGTCGCGCAGCGGTCCCTCGGCCAGCGCGGCGAAGCGGTTGAACAGCGGCATAATCCACGTCGGTGCCACATACTGCACGGCGAGCATGATTACGGTCACCGCTCCCCACGCGTACAGCCAGGCCATCGGTCCCGCCGAGGAGAACAGCCACAACACGAGCGCCAGCAGCGGAGCGCCCAGCAATAGCGCCAGCAGCGCGCCCTTGAGCACATCGGCGGCGAAGGTCTTCCACGTCGTGCGGTTGAAGCCGAAGCGCTGCTCGATCACGAATGTGGAGTATATGGAGAACGGCAGCGCCAGCAGCGAGCGTCCCGCCGCGAGTATGCCGATGTAGCACAAACCGGTGATGATAGCCGGGAGACCGAACGACCGCACCCACACATCCAGCACGCCAAATCCTCCCGCGAACCAGAACCCCGGCAGCAGCAGCATATCGAAACCCGAGGTTACAAAGCCGAAGCGCGTACGCACCCGCGTGTATTCCTGAGCCCGTGCATAGCGCTCCGCATCATACACGCCCGCGAATTCCTCCGGCACCCTCGGCGACAAAGCCCGCAGGTTGAGCACGTCCGCAAGCACGTCGAGCGCGTTGGTGACGAACAGTGTGGCGAGGATGATAAGTGCGAATTCATTCATGCAGCGCGGAGCCGGAAGTTGTATCAGTGTGATGACGCACTCCCAAAATGCGAAGAAATATCGTTCTGACAACATATACTCCACCCAGAATGAGAGGGCGATGGAAATTCGCAGGCCGGCGCCTGAGCGAGTTTAGGCGGTCCCTGAGCGAGTTTCAGCGGTCCCTGAGCGAGTTTCAGCGGTCCCTGAGCGCAGTCGAGGGGCAGCCTCCGAGTGAAGGGCGGTTTCTGAGCGTGTTTCCGGTGCCCGATCGTAGCCGAAGGCCCGGAGTACGCCAATCTCTCGACAACGGATGCTACGCGCAGCGGATCGTATAGACCAGAGTTAGATATATGACTATGTAATAAACGAAATTTTTCAAAAAAATCCCATATCTATGGGAGGCGCAGCATGTTTGAATGGAGGTATGTTTCCGTTGTGATCATACATGAACGATGTTTCACGAGTAAAAGGACACTACAATGAACGACAAAACAACAATCCCGAAACGGCTGCGGGCGCTACTGCCGCATAAGCGCTTCCATTGCCTGCGGACCATGCTCGCATTGCTCCTGCTGCTCTGCGCCACGAAGGCGTACCCGCAGGTGCAATGGACGGAAGTGAAATTGCCAAAATCCCCGAATATGACTTCATTTTCTAGTATGGTGTGGGCAGACTCGCTCCATGGATATCTCTTCGGGCGTTTCCACGGCGTAATACTAAAAACCTCCGATGGCGGTGCCAGATGGTTGCTTGATTTCCTACCACCAGGACCGGATTCACTTATCTATCGTTCCGGGTTCGAATTCAGACACGCCGATTTCAAAGGCAGGGATTTCGGCGTTGTGACATTCAACAAATATGGCGGGCGGGATTCGTTGCTCTTCTATACAACGGACGGTGGCGCTACCTGGAGTTACCATCTGATCAAGATGAATTCTCCGTTTGAAAACACAATGAATCCTCCCGGTTCTCAATTGCGTGTTGACGCAAACCGTGCCCTGTTCCTGTATTACACGCGCCAATACGACGACGGTGTGATAGCCAATGTGATAACTCGCAGCGATGACTACGGCGCGACGTGGCGTGAACTCGGAGGCGACACCGTATCCGGAAGCGGCGACCTCATTAACTATTACGTCATGCTGGACTCGCTGACGCATTACCGCTTCACTACTTTGTGGGACATCGGTGACTTCAGTCGCTCCGAGGCGCGGGTCACAACCGATGGCAGGCGCAACTGGTCCGGTTTCCCCGAGTTGCATTATCTGTGGTTTATTGATAATTCGGAAATTCAGGAAGTCCGGATGATCAATGATACCTCGGTATCGATTAGGCTTAGGGATCCCAACGGAAATGGCGGCCCATGCATTGTCAGCCGGGATATCCGCAATCACCTCACGCGTGAGGCATGGTATAACTATGGGCATCCGTATACATGGCCGAACGGGTGGAAGCAACCGGTATACGATTTGCTGTATCACGACGGTACGTACATCGCCAGAATAACGGATTCCGTCATGGTCTTCCGGGAAAATCCACCGGAGCGCGCACAAAAATTGTACGTACCCGGAGGATATTACGGCTCGTTTTACCTGCAACCGGGCGGTCGCGTGTGGCATTTGAATTGGGGAAAGCTCTGGGTCCTGGACTACCGGACCTTGGGCTCTGCTGTTACTCTCCCCGCGCCATCGCACGACATCGAGGGCTTCGAGTGCTATCCACAACCGTTTTCAAGCAGCTTGGGCGTGCTTACACTGCGCTTGAACAGCAAGCAGCGCCATGCAGAGGTTGAACTCGCTGTATACGATTCGAATGGTAGGCGGTTGTATGATAGAGAAATCGGAGACATCGCGCCTGGCATGAGTGATGTGCATGTGGATATGTCAGCAGCATCGTTCTCACAGTTACCCTCTAACGCGGTGCTGTTTATCGAATTACGAACTCAAAATCAACGCTTCTACACGAAATCACTGTTTCTCAAGAACAAGTAGGAAAGGTGTGACATGAAGAATACGAAGTACCTGTTCACGGCATGTCTCTTCGTCATGATGACTGGAAACGCAATCGCACAGACCCCTGAGTTAAACGATTACTGGCAGAATTTCGTCTCAAGCGGGGCGAATATTCTCTCAGGCTACACTCCCGATCCTAATTCAGTAAATCTCGGCAGTAATATCGCAGGGTACCACTTGGGCCGCTTTGGCTTGCATGGTCTCATCTGGGGGCACCTGACCTGGGTGCGCTCGCCGGAGTATGCTGATCCGGCGACAACGGATGGGCTGCGCAGGTAGTATCTGCGAATTGCTAATGGTAAGATCGATACGATGACGAGCGCTCCGGTCTTCGAGGATATCAGTGGCTGCGGCGCTATCAGCTACAAAGGACCGACGCATGAGGCGATCACGAGATATCATGACGGGTTCTGGCATGATGGCGACATGATCGGTGGCGGGTATAAGGGCTGGGGCATGAAACGAAGCATGGATGCCATGGTGGCTCTACCCAGATATATGCCCCGCATACTCAAGGACGAGTGGTATCGCATGAAAATCCGCTGCGAAAACAGTCCGCCGCCGAGTATGTTCACAACAATCACCATCTGGCTGGCTCCTGGCGGCTCGCCCTTCCCGAGTACGCCGCATTATATGCAGACGTATCGGGGGCTGGAAAAGGGAACAGAAGAGAATGCTCCGATATTACCTGTCACAGACGACGGATCGCTGCACATTGACCCTGTCAGCGGACTGCTGCAACCGCAGCGCGTATGGTACAGGAAAGGTACTGTGGCGATACTGTCCTGCTTTTCCAACATATCCGTGAAGAATCTGGCCGTGTTCAGAGGTACGGGCGGCAGCAGAACGCCGTTCTACAGTTTGCAGGTGCATGGTGCGGATTACACTGCCGATATCAACGATTTCTATGAACACTGGATTCGTGTCGGCGATGAAGATGTAAACGGCAGCGACCGCGACGTGTGGTCTGTGACTCTTGACAATGGTGAATACGTGATTCATACCACGGCAGCCAATGGGTATCCGATCGCTATGCCGGGTGCGCTGTATCGGCAGGATAACGAAGGCGTGTATGCTTCGGCATATCTGAAGTACAAGGACGAAGTTGACTTTACGAGCTTCAATCTGGAGGATTGTGAAATCGAATACGATTTGCGCATCGGCAAGCGCAACACCGGTTATGCTTAATCGGGCATGGCGTTTCATTTCACGAATCGAACAGGAGATCTCCATACCTACATCGACGGCAGAGAGCCAGACCTCGGCGTTGAGGGTGGTGTATTTGAAACCCCGGATGAAGTGACGGAAGGCGATGAATCCGTGGCCCTTCATAGCAGTGCCCAGTCCCTTGTGCGTTTTGGTCATTACTACCGGCATTTGTACCGCTATCTCGCCGCAAATCTGCGTCCCGACAGAATGGAGGTGACACACCATCGCGAGAGCAAGGAGAAAAAAAATGATGCGGGGCAATTCGTAGAAAACAGCGGAGAGCTGTTCTATGGCGGCACTCCGTGGGATGCGTCCTTCAGCATTGATCCCGACTCACTCGCCTACTCCGAAGGGCATAACTACGAAGGAGAAATGGCGGGAGCGATATTGCGCTTCAGCCGCTATATACTGGATCCGACTACACCGGCGGAGCTGAGTACGCATTTCGCCACGAATGCGAGCACCTACATCACGGCCATGAACGACAATTTGCTGGCGAAATGGATCAATGCCGCGCAACTGTATACCGGCAGCAGTGACCTGTTTTATGGCGCCAGTCAGAGCAACTGCTTGCTCGGCATCGGCAATCTCAACGACGGTCATATTTGGCGATACACGAAATCCCGTACAGGGAGTATGTTCCTGCATGCTCGCGGCTTATCCGGCATCACTCCAGCGTACTCTAATTTCTCCGATGCGTATTGCGATTACTATCACACGAAAATTGCCGATGCCTTCGTTCCCCAACAATACGATGGCAGAGACACCTGGCAATGGTATGACGGCGCCGGGTGGTGGGAAACGTATGACAACGGGATTATGGATGCAGCTCACTATGCGGGCGAGGTACGGCATGTGTTCATGGCGGACGAGTATGGCTTCCCCGAAATGGGCGACATCGGGTCGAAGATAGCAGACAATTTCGTGAATGCTATGTGGAACAGAGTTCTCCCCAATCCTCCGGAGAACCTGGTTGATCTGTACGAGTTCCGCCATCCCAATGAAAAGCACAAACTTTCTGACAAAGGAAACAGTTACGGACTCACGGACTACCCGTTGCTCGCAAAATACAATTTTACGGTGTGGGAAATTCTTAATGATTTCTACGCCCGTAAACCTATGCACCTGCGGAATTACGCACCAGCCTCCGCACAGATGGCCTATGCCGTGCGCTACGGTACGCCGCGCAATCTTCGCGCCGAGCCGCTCACCGTGTAGTCCTGCAATGATGGCCTCGTCTCGAACCTGCTTATCCGCTGGGATCCACCGTCGGATTATCCCTGTGGCTATCTTGATGGTCCATCGGGCGGCATCCGCCATGCGGGCACGCGCCTGCGCTGGTATCACATCGATCGCAAACTCGCAAGCGATGCGGACTGGTCCGCCGCCGTGCGCTGGAGCATAGACATACCCACATTCCAGCAAGCCCACAAGTATCCCTTCCTGCTTGATCCCACTGCCGAGGTGGGGCAGAGTTATCAGTATCGTGTATGTACGCAAGACGCCTCAACGGGCATCACGAATCTTTCGGAATACTCCCCAACCCTCGACGTCACCTATCCCGCCTATGCCGGTTACTATGACAGCAGAAATGACTTGCTCGAAATCGACCTCTTCCCCTGGCCGACGATACTGAGCGGCGAAACGCGCACGCTCGCCAAAGGCATTTACTATGCGCCGTTCAACATCCTGGTGGAAGAGGGCGGCACGCTCGTGCTCGATCCCGCCGTGCAGATCATTTTCGGCGATTTGTGCGAGCTGGAAGTGAAGGGCTCGTTCGTCGTCAACGGCAATCCGGACTGCGAGAGGGTAACGCTCACCGGTGTGGCCCCTCAATCGGGAGGCGGCGCCTCGGGCAGTTGGTGGGGTGTGTCGCTCTTTCCCTCCGCGACGCATGACATCGATTACGCCATCATCGAGAACGGAATCAACAATCTGGTGCTCTTCGATCCGGGCGGCGTTGTGAGCAACACCGCATTGCGCTACGCCTCACAACATGGCGTCATCATCAAAAACGCCGACGATTCCGGTCCCGCCGCACAATTGCTCGAGCAATGCGACATTCACGAAAACGGCTGGACCAATGTGTTTATGACACACGGAAGTCTCGATGCGGGAGGCCAACCGATACCGATCTACCCCATCATCCGCAACTCCACCATCCGCCAGGCGCTCACCGGCGATGGTATACTTGTGGCCGATCAGGCATTTCCTCTCATTGAATACTGCGACATACACTCGAACGCGACGAATGGCATTCGCTGCGAGCAAGTGCGCGGAGACGTTTTCGCCAACTCGAACGTCACTCTGTTGCACAGCAACATACACGATCACGAAAGCGGAGCGGGCGTATTCCTCCGAGGCAGCAATGGCCTGTTGCGCTTCAACGAGCTGTATGGAAATCTGCATGGCGTGTCGGCCAACGATGCGTCCATACTTCATGGTGCGCTGTCCTACGGCTCTGTCGGCGGTAATTCGCTGCATGACAATGATATTCACCTGCGAATAGAGAATTGTACCGGTATCTACATTGGGTTCCACTTCAGTTTGCTCGGCGACAGTCGTGGCCACGGCAATACCTTTGTCGCGCCGGGCAGTTACCACATACAATCGGTAAATTCGGCGGGCTTCGCGCAGTGCAACAGTTACAATCCGTACGACCCCTACGCCAATCCACCGCATTTCGACATCCCCGGTTTCCCGATGACGCCGGACATTGAAGTGTTGCCGCTCGGACCATGCGTCCCTCCCGGAGGTGGTACGCAAACGATATTGCCTAAAACCGTTGCATCCAACGAGCGTGCATTCACGCTCGGCACTTTGCCGATGTTGTTCGAAAAACACGACGATGCCTCGGTTCTGAAACTCCTGCAGACGTACGAGCTCGATCCGATATGCCGGCATGGCATACTCAGTTGGCTGGGCACCTACGCCGCGAGCGGCTCGCACAAGGATCGCTACCTCGCCATACTCGACTCACTGTCGCAATCCTGGCAGGGCGGCATGTTGGCGCAGGTACGCCATGCCGGAGTATCCGCCTTCGTCTCGCGCGGCGGCATGCAGATGTCGCCGGGTTACGCTTCCTCAATATCCGACTCGGCATTGCACTCCTACATCACACTGAAAGCCGCAGTGACAAATTCGAAGGAGCTTTCTCCGATGGAGGTTCTCCAGGCGCAGATCCGGAACAACGATACCGTCAACAAAACGATGTCGCCGCTAACACCCGCAGCGGGAAACGGCGTCCCGGTCCCCAGAATTTCCGTCAATGCCGGGCCGCCTCAGCCGGAGTATTCCGGACTGCTCGCATACCCCAATCCGGCGAGCGGTATGCTCAATCTCCGGGTGACAGATGCTCGTCGTTATGAGCAATGCAGGGTCACAGACTTGCTCGGACGAGTCGTCATGAAGGTAGATTTGCGTACGGTTACGGTTGAGGAAGGTTTGTACCGACTCGACCTCTCCACGCTCCCCCGCAACCGCTATCTCGTCACGTTGTTCGGCGAAGATGGCACGGCGTGTAAAACGGTGGTGTTGCGCTGAGGTCTTGCGCAAGGCATTCCGATTCGAAGTTAATAGCTGGCCTTTCGGTCATAACAGCAAAACAGGAGAGCGTCCGGCTCTCCTGTTTTGCGTTTTGCGAAATTAGAGTTGAATTCCTGTAAAGTTCTGACGCTTTGTTTGCATGAAAATAAGCACGTGAATTATAACGATGGTCCCTGAGCGAGGTCTCGGCTGCGCTCGACCATCGTCGAAGGGACGCTCAGCTACTGACGAATGGCAATCACAGTCGGAGGGGAACTATCGGACGACTGTGAACGGGTAGGTGGAGAGTGTGTTGTTGATACTGATGCACGCGATGTAATACCCGACCGGGAAGGTCGACACGAGAACACTACGCGTCAGAACAGCATCGTAATACTGAAGTTCCTCCGCATGAAATATTCGTCCGGTCAGATCTCTGATAGATAATTGGATGTGCGCGGGCTTTGTATACGTAATCTCGACATTGACGAAGTCTTTTGGCGAGCTTGGGTAGACCGATAGCGATTGAAGTTGCTTTGGGTTCTCAACCAGGTTCGGTGTACAGCACGGAGAATTAATCTTGTTGTATCTGTTGTTGCCGGTAAATTCGTTCGGACAATAGAGCTTCCTGAGCGCACAGATATTGCGACAAGAAAGTTTGGTGGCTTGCGGGATATTTGCCTTCAGAATGTTTCTATACATTGGGTCGCTTTTCGAGTCTGGATACGTTGTGCTATTCTCACAAGGATTCCCAATTGCGTCGGGATTATCGTTTGGGTCACTTGTTTCGCCCACGCCATATCCATTAATGTGGCCGAGCCCTAAGCAGTGAAGGATTTCATGCAGCAGGACTGATTTGATCGAAACGCACGGTTTACCTCATATTGAGGGATTGTTGCATTCCGGTTGCCAGCACCACTCATTATTTCGCTTTCGATCTTGTGACAAATTCAACCACACGGAGGGGACGTCAGTAGAGGGATTTCTCCCCTCCATTTGTCCCGGAACCTCTCTCCCATCAATACCAGGCTTATCAAAAGCTTGGGCAAATGTGGTGCCAAAAATTTCAATCGGCTCCGCTCCGTTCAGATTTTCGCAACTTTTTGAAATCGTGAGTCCTCCTGTTGTCGGGCACACGCAATCATGAAGTTCATTTGTAATATCCTGCAGCGCCGAATTCACAGTCGCCTTGAAGTCGAAATTTAAACAAGTGATTCCTTTAATGGTTTCAGGGAGAAACTGCCACTCTCTGACACAAATGTTTCTGGCGACATGTTGGTAGGGTAGCACAAGCGGACCGGCGACAGGGGTTGTGCGGCCACACCAGAAAACATTATCAGAATACTCAAGGTCTTCTACCTTCTCTTTCCCTCGGACGTAGTATGAATGAATCCAGGTTGGATCGCAGCCCGTTTGCGCGTACGTAACACTGACGGGAGTAACGAGCAGAATGACGAGAATGATGATTCGTTTTGTAGTCATGGCTGTAATCCTATTGGAGTCTGAGCATACCATTTCGCAACGTGCTGATGCAGTCCTCCAGATTTATCTGCGCACCACTGCGGAGAAGGAGATCGTTATCGAAGACCACATTTCCTACCACTGGCAATGCTCCCCTGACTCTTAAGTGATAGGAGGTATAGCTTGTTTGCGTACTCACGACGAATAAATCGAGAAAAACAATATATTGCTTCCCGACCTCCATCTTGCCTGGACCGGATTCGTAATACGTAAAACCCTTCGGGGCATAGTATCTGAATATACTGTCCGGCGGGCAGACCCAAGAAACGGGGATGCAGTTGCCGCTGCCTTCACCGATCGGATTTCCACAGAAATCGCTGTTCTGCAATCCACCAAAAATAGAAGTGATTATGGATATATCAGCGCAGTAGATTTCATTGAGATGCGGCGAACCAAAATATCTGGTCGTTGAGTCAATATGAACGCTTCTCGATTCAACGTTCACAAGATACACACCGCCGATATTGAAGTCTCTGAGCGTATCATAAAGATTTCTGGGAGATACGCGGTCGTAAAATGCATTTTGCAGGCTGCCGCCCAGATCCATATACGTCGATTTGTAGGCTGCGGGTTGTCGCCAATTTGACTCGTTTTCAGTGTGACGGAAGCGCAAATAATCGTAGTCCAGAGCTCGCAGCAGGGCTCTCATGCCGAGCGCGATGGAATCTTCACTGAGACTGTTGGCGAAGCTGTACAGCTCCTCCGGTGAATAAAGCTTACAGAGCGTATCCGCAACGATATACGTCGCGACAATGTCGAGCGGCATTTGGATCGAGTAACTTGGCCAGTTCGTAATTACCGCCGCATTCAGTATCTCGCAGGTGCTGTCGCTTTTCATAAACAGCGGCTGGGAGTGCGAAGCTTGGGATATGCCGGCGGCAAGCAACACGAGTAAAACAGTGATACGCATATGATTATCCTTATAAAAGTACGGTGCAAAATACTCGCAGGGCATACAAAAGTCAAGCCAACTACCATATTGGGGTCGCAGGCAGGTCGGAATGGTTGCATGTGGGCTGTGTGAGTAGAAATGGGATCAGTATCAACCGCAAACGAGAATGCAATGAACGCCAAGAAAGCATGGTCGAAGGGCGGTCCCTGAGCGTGGCTTCGACGGTCCCCGAGTCAGGTGACCATTCCGCCGGGCGGAAGTCGGTGACTATCGAATGTGACATCGAATTGGGATGAAAAATCTATCAAATATAGTCACTCTGTGCTTCGGCCGAGGCCCACCCCCATCATGTAGAGACGTTGCATGCAACGTCTCTACATGGCCGAAGGGGCCGTGCATTCCCTTTGCTGAAGAGACAACAAAAGCTATCGGCATGCATAATAACCTTGATTCCTGGTCGGATGCTGTGTACTTTGCCGTTTCGCTGGTCGTCGCCGGGCAAATAGTCATTCGTCATCCCGCATTCGTGCCACAAACCGAGGATATCGACATGAACTTTCGTAGTACCTTGTTGCTTCTCCTTCTCGTCCTCGTTTCATCCGGTCTGATCGCGCAACCTTCACTGCCCAAGACCCCGAAGGAAGATATGTCCGGCCGCATTTCTCCTGGCAATCTCACCATGTGGTTTTCCAACAACGGCATCCTGTCCTTCGATCCGATGCGTGTTGCTGCGGGACTGGAGTGGCCAACAGGTTCGGGGAAGTTCCTGGCCTTTTCCGAGGGATTACTCTTCGGTTGCCGGAATCCGGAGCCGTCGGTGGGCGGAGCCAATTACATTTCCGGCTTGCAACCTGGCAACATCCTCGCAGACGGACAGGCAAGCGATCCCGCCGATCCGGCGCACCGCATCTACATGGTTCGCAGAATGGACCGGACGTCCTTCGAAAACCTGAGTAGAGTCGAACAGTCGCGGTACATTTTGGACTTTCAGGAATGGCCGGTGCATCTGGGCGCTCCGTGGATTGACGGAAACAGAGACGGCATGTACGAAGCGGATTTTGACGCCTGGCTCGAAGGCACACCCGGCCAGGATTGCCCGAAATTTCCGGGAACGGAAGCGGCGTGGTTCGTCATGAACGATCTCGACAGCGCGCGCACGACGAAGCTGCACGGCTCCGATCCCGTGGGCGTCGAAATCCGCATGCTGATCTGGGGTTCGGATGAAGCCGGCGTCCCGGCAAATACACTCGTGCGCGACATCAAAATCATCAACCGGAGCGGGGCCACGCTGAATGACGTCTACCTGTCCTGGTGGGTGGATCCAGAAGTCGGCGACCCCTTGGACGATTTCGTCGGAGTCGACACCATCCGCAATATGGCCTACGCGTACAACAGCAGGGATCACGACAACGAATACGGCGTTGCACCGGCTATCGGCTGGAGATTGCTGCAGGGTCCGGTAGTCCGCGATCCAAACTCGGTGGCGCTGTATGATTACGGCTGGAAGCAAGGCTACCGCAATCTGCCGCTGAGCAGCTTCGTGCATTATATAAACACCGACGCGGTGTACCGCGACCCGGAACTGAGCGATGAAAGCGGCGCTACACAGTGCTACAACAACATGCAGGGGCTGACGTGGAACGGCGCGCCGTTCGTCAATCCTGTGAGTAACAAAACGAGCGTATTTACCCTCAATGGCAATCCCCTGACGGGCAGCGGCTGGGTGGACGGCATCGTGAATCCACCCGACGACAGGCGCATGATGATGAGCACCGGTCCGATATCTCTCGCCGACGGGGAAGAGCAGCAAATCATTATCGGATCGGTGGCCGCGCTGGACACCTCCGCGAAAGCGAGTGTCTATAAATTACTCGTCAACAGTGATGAATTCCTGAATTTTTTACTGCGCCATGTGACGTCGGCGTCGGCACCGGCAGCGATCCCACACTTTGCCATTTCGGACGTGTTTCCCCAGCCCGCAGCGGACAGGATAACAGTGCGCTTCGATGTGGACAGTCCGCAGCACATCACGCTTGACGTGTACGACATGCTGGGCCGGCGACTGCGGCGCCATCTCGATCTGTCCACTGCCGCAGGCAGCCACAGCAGCACAATCACAACGAGCGGCTGGGCTCCGGGCATGTATATACTCCGAATGCAAGGTGCACAGGGGAGTGTGAGCAGGCGCTTTGTCGTACGATAAAGCGATTTGTAAAGGCCAGCGCCTCATGCTGGACGTTCGCCACGACGTCCCGCTTTGCTAGTGTTACTGTGATGGAAGCGCCCCTCCACCGTAGACGCCGATACCGCTCTACGCCTCGTTGAGTGCACAGACCGGCAGAAAACGCAGAACAGGAGATCGGACCCGCCAGGCGTGTCATCCCTCTGTTCTTTCTGTTTTTTCTGCGGTCCACCCCTCTCTTTTCTGCGCCTTCTGTTTTTTCTGCGTTCCCGTGTTCTGTGGTCCCGCATTTGTTCGTCTGACAAAGAACCGGTACGTTTGTATGTAATGGCGAGTACTTCGCCTGATTCTCCCTATCCCAAGATACAGGGCGTTTCTTCGCTCCGGCATCCATTGCCCGAAAACAAAGTCGATACGCAATATCCACGTTTCTCTGGAGGCTTTCATGGCTACCTGGCTCATCGTCATCGTCGTTCTCGTTCTTGTCGCCGGCTTCATCTTCTGGATGACGCGGCAGTACAGGAAGGCCGGTCCCAACGAGGTGCTGGTCATCTCCGGCCGGCGCAGCGTCATTACGACGCCCGACGGCGCAAAGCAGGAAATTGGCTATAAATTCCGCATCGGTGGCGGTTCCTTCGTCAATCCTTTCAGCGAGCAAGCGGATACGCTGCCCATCGAGGTTGTCAGCGTCAACATCCGCACCCCGGAAGTGCTGTCCAAGGACGGCATCCCCATACTTTCCGAATCTTCCGCACAGGTCAAAATCGATTCCAACGAGTACTCGATTTTCCTCGCAACGCAAAACTTCATGGGTGGCGGCACCGACGCGGTGCGCGAAGTGGCCCAGACGGTGCTCGAAGGCAAGGTGCGCGAAAGCATCGGCAGCATGACGGTGGAGGAGCTGTATCAGAATCGCCAGGAATTCGCCAACCGCGTGTACAACGCCGTGGTGCGTGATCTCGGCAGCATGGGTCTCGTCATGATTTCTTTCGCGCTGAAGGACGTCACCGATACGCAGGGCTATCTCGAAGCGCTCAGCAAGCCGCGCATCGCGGCCGCCAAGCGCGACGCCATCGTCAAGCAGGCCGAGTACGACCGCGACGCGGAAATTTTTGCCGCGCAGGCGAAAAAGGAAGCCGATATCGCCAAGCTTGTCGCCGCCGCCGAAGTGGCCGGCCGCAACTGGCGTAACGAAGAACTCAAGGCAAAATCCCAAATCGAAGTCAGTAAAGTGCGCGCCGCCGCCGATACTTCCTACGAGCTCGAACGCCACAAACTTGCGCAGGAAGTGAAGCGCGAGGAATACAAGGTCAAGTTCATCGAGACCGAAGAGCAAGCCAAGGTGCAGACCGAGGAAATCAAGCGCAAAGAAAAGGAACTCGAAGCCAACGTCATCAAGCCGGCCGAAGCCCGCAAAGTGCAGATTCAGACCGAAGCCGAGGCCGAAAGCTTCCGCGCCCTCCGTGAAGCGGAAACGAAAGCCACTGTCCGCGCGCGCGAAAATGAACTCGACGCGGAGCGCATCAAAATGCTCGGCAAGTCCGAAGCCGACGCCATGACCGAAAAAGCCAAGGCCTACGGCGAGTACAATCAGACCGCACACTATCAGATGATTCTGGACATCCTGCCCGAGCTCACGAAAAATATCGCCGAGCCGCTCTCGCGTATCGACAAGATCACGATGATCAGCGGCGCCGACGGCAAGCTCGGCACCTCGCAGATCACCGGCCAGGTGGCGGACATTCTCGCCAACGTGCCCGAGGTCGTCAAGTCCCTCACGGGCGTCGATCTCGCGAAATACCTCAGGGAAAAACTCGGCGGCGATGCGTAATGCATGGCAACCGGACTCCCATGTCTCAACGAAACCGCCGCAAGAACCACGCACGCAGCGCGGTGGCCGCGGCATTCAAGTCATAGACAGCATGAGGTAGCACAGTGACCGCAGACAGAATACATTTGATCGGGTCCTCGCCCACGCTCAAGGTCGCCGCGAAAGCCAAGGCGCTGAAAGAGCAGGGTGTGGACGTCATAGACTTCAGCGTGGGCGAGCCGGACTTCGGCACGCCCGCGCATATCAAGGATGCCGCCAAGCGCGCCATCGACGAAAACTTCACCAAGTACACCGCCAACGAGGGCATTCTCCCGCTGCGCAAGGCCATCGCCGCGCATCTGAAAGAGGAATGCAATCTCGTGTACGATCCCGGGACGGAAATCATCGTCAGCAACGGCGCGAAGCACTCCATCTACAACGCCATGATGGCCATCGTCAACGACGGCGACGAAGTCATCATCCCCGCGCCGTACTGGGTGTCGTATCCCGAAATGGTGAAGCTCGCCAACGGCAAGCCGGTGATCGTACAGACCCGCGAGGAAGACGGCTTCCGCCTGACGCCGGATCAGCTCCGCGAACACATCAACGCGAGTACGCGCGCGGTGTTTCTCAACAATCCTTCCAATCCCACGGGCTCGGGCTATTCGCGCGAAGAACTCGAGGCGCTGGCCGACGTCATCGTCGAGGAAGACATCTACGTCATTGCCGACGAAATTTACGGCAAGCTGATGTACGACAGCCTGAAGTTCACCCGCTTTGCATCGCTCGGACCCGAGGTGTGGAAACGCACCATCACCATAGACGGCGTGTCCAAGGCCTACAGCATGACGGGCTGGCGCATCGGCTGGGCCGCCGCACCGAAGGACATCGTTTCGGCCATGGCCAAGGTGCAGAGCCACGCCACGTCCAATCCCTCGTCCATATCGCAACGTGCGGCGCTGGAAGCGTACAAGGGACCGCAGTACGAAATTTCCAAAATGGCGGCTGAGTTCGAGAAGCGCCGCAATTTCGTGGTGTACAAGCTGCAATCCATCCCCGGCGTTTCCTGTCCCATGCCCCGCGGCGCGTTCTACGCCTTCCCGAACGTGAAGTCCTTTTATGATAAGGAGTTCGAAGGTGTACCCATCCGCAACAGCTACGGCATGGCATATTACCTGCTCAAGCATGCGAATGTGGCCATTGTGCCGGGCGACGCCTTCGGTTCGGACGACTTCATCCGAATCAGCTATGCAACATCCATGTCCAACTTGCAGGACGGCATGGCCCGCATTGCCGAGGCTCTCTCGAAGCTCAAGCCCGCGCCCAAGCGCAAGCTCATCAAGCTCGCGAATACGGAAACCGTGGTGAAGCATATCGTGCAGTCCGAAGACGAAGTGCGCATCGACAAGCGCAACGCCCTCGTGGCCGAAGCGGAAGCCGAGCTGAGCTACAGCAACTACTTCGAATGGAATGCCAATATCAACGGACTCATCGTGCAGCTCCGCACCAACGTGGGGCATCTGTACGATTTCTGGGTGGAAAACTGGTATCCCGCGCAGCTCGAAGCAGACATCGAACCGCATGGCGTGATTTACGCTGTGGACGGTGTGGCGGGGCGCGAATCGCATGCCTTCTACAACAGCGACACCAAAACCGGCATCCTGTTCAACTGCGACCATTACGGATCGCTGCGCTCGCTCGCTCTCGGACTCGTCAGCGACGTTGCCGAGCGGCATAGCGACGTGCACGCCATTCGCGCGCTGTCCATGGACATCAACGGCGAGGGCGTGCTGTTTATCGGACCATCCGGTACGAAAAAGACGGAGCTGTTCTGGCGCCTCTTCTCCGAACGCGATGAAACCGCACTGCACAGCTACGACTATCTGTTTGTGCGCTATGGCGGCGGCTATGCGGCCGCGGACAATCCCGAGCGCAAGATGTACATGCCCACCAATACCGTCGAGTCCTGGGACGGCCTGGCAAAGCTTTTCGACAAGAGCAAATGCGAGAACGTGACTACGCGTGTCGAGGACTGCCGTAACGACAAGCACAAAGTGAACGACAGTTGCCGCCTCAACAGCGGCGCGCCGTACAGCTACTCCTGCGCGAAGAAAAGCCATGCCATGCTCGATCCCTACTGGCTGGGGGGCATGTCGCGTCACGTCAAGCGCATCGATATACGGCATGTGTTCATTCTCCGCAACGATCCCGTGTCGGCCGCAGTGCAGAAGCTCGATGTCGAGGATGCGCTGCATCAGATTGAGGCCGGCTATCCGGCGGGTACGTCCGGAGGCAAGCAGGAGCAGTGGTACAATCCGCATCTGCTGCTGCGCGGGCAGGATCGTTTCGATTTGCAGAAAACTTTCTTTGGCAAACTGTTCCGTTCGGCCGCGGTGTATCAGCTCAACGCCGGTACAGCCACGGTGACGGAAATGGCGCAGCATGTTTTGAAAAACGTCGGCGTAAGCGGAAGGTGAGACAATGGCGAAAGACATCTATGACGATGCATACTATAAAAAGTTCTACGAGCAGCTCGTTCCATTGCTCAAGGGACCGAACATCAAGGAAGTGGACCTCAAGTGGCTGGAGCCGCGGGTAAAGGAATACGCGCAGAAAACGAAACACGGCTCGCACGTGTGGCGTTCGGTGCAGAGCTCGCGTCTGGCCGCCAAGACCGTGTATCTCGGTACAGAGAAGGTCCGGCTCCCCTATCTGCTCCCGTATCAGGAAAAAGTGGTCAAGGGCGCGCCGGACGAGCTGGAGAAAGTGCTGAAATGGATGAAGACACTGCCCTTCATCAAGCTCACGCGGCAGATGGGCAACAATCCGGATTTCAATCCGGTTTGTACGCTGTATCTGAGTGTGGGCGACTGGCGCAACTCGCGTCTCGCCTACATGTGGGGCAATTTGCTGGACGATCCCGGAGGTCGGCCCGGTCCGGAGATCACCATGATTCACATCCCCGAGGAGCATCAGAGTCGCCAGCAGATTCTGACCATGCCGGAGTTCAATCTGAACATCTGTCTCGGCAGCGATTATCTCGGCGAGGAGAAAAAGGGCTTCCTTCGCCAGGCCATGTGGCTGGCGGATGAACGCGGTATGCTCGGTCTGCACGCGGGAAGCAAAGTGGTGGTCGCGCGCGACGCCAAGAGCAACGATCTCAAGCGTCATGGCGTCATCCTTTTCGGTATGACTGCTACGGGCAAATCCACCTGGAGCTGCCATCAGCTCGAGATGGATCCCAAGCGCGGCGAGATGACGTACGCGTCGCAGGACGACATTTGCTTCCTCAAAGACGACGGATCGGCCTACGGATCGGAGCACAACTTCTATGTGAAAACCGATGTGCGCAAGAGCGATCAGGAAGCGATGTTCCACGCACTCACGCACAAAAGCGCCCTGCTCGAAAATGTGATGGTCACCGCGGCCGGCGATGTCGACTTTCTCGACGAGAGTCTCTGCGGCAACGGTCGCGCGGTGGTGCGCATGGACAAGCTCGACATCGAGCGCGACGGCAAGCGCATTTCCATCGCGGCGGATTCCATCAATCTGCCCAGTCTGGAAAAGAACGACGCACTGTGGTTCGCTTTCATCACCCGCCGTAACACGCTGATGCCCTTCTCGCAGATGCTCACGCCGGAGCAGGGTGTGCTTGCGTATCTGTTCGGCGAATCCACGCTGAGTTTCGCGGCCAATCCCGAAAAAGCCGGCGAGTCCGTACGCATCGTCGGCACCGACGATTTCATCATCGGCAGCCGCGGCGCAAAGGTGAACCGCTTCTACGACATCATCATGAAGCTCACGACGAAGTATCCCGGCCAGGTGAATTTCCGCCTGTACAATACCGGCGGCATGGGCGAGGTGATCGAGGAGTACGAAGAGCGCGGCGTGGCGAAAAAGCGTCTCGTGCGCAAGGCCGAGCGCGTGCCACTCGATCTCATGGCGGCCATTCAGCGCGGCGATCTCCGCGGCACGAACAAGTACGAAAAGGGCGTGCTTGGTACCATGTCCATCGTGGAAGCCGACGGCCGACGCATGGACGAATGGGATGTGCACAAACTCTACACCGACGAACAGATCGACCATCTGATCAAGGACATCATTCAGGGTCGCCGTGCCTTCCTGGAAGAAGTGTCGAAGGAAGGCCTGCGTCCCGAAATCATCGCCGCGGCCGAGCGCAGCTTCCGCGCCATGGGCGACACCAGCGTGCGGAGGAGCAGCTCGCCCAACGCTTCCACCGGCGGTTACAACATCCCCGCCCCGCCCGAGCCCCGCGTGATTGTGCGCAGCGACGAGCCCGTATCGCGCCCCCGCAAGCCGGGAGTCTGGCGCTGGCGGTAGGACCCTCACCCTCCCTCACCCCCTTCCCCCTCTCTCCGCCTCAGGAGGAGAGAGGGGAGGGTGCTTCTCGAATGTGTACTGTGTTAATTGTAACACAAGCGGAAACCCTCTTCCTTTGGGAACGATGAAGAGGAAATCATATAGAAAAATATAGACGACCAAAACCCCTCTTCCTACCGGTCCTGGCGGGATGCTGCCGGGGGCATCCCTCCGGGACCCCGCAGAGAGGGGAGGGTGCTTCTCGAATGTGTAGCGTGTGTATTGAAACACCGGCATATTCCTTCCGCTGGTCCTCATACATCAGGATTGTCAATGCGGCACTGATAGCGGACCCGGTATATCCGAATAGTGCATCCATTTTTGCACTGATACTCTCTTAGCTGTGGGGTATCTTGCCGCTTGCAATTTGCGTGTTGGTTATAACGAGATACCCGAAGGTGGTTCTGCTCATTCGTTTTCGCCTGAAAGTATTCCGGATTCCAATAATCGACATACGTCATACCCCGCTGTGCCGGTTTTCGCTGTGAGGCACGGTTTGACGGATCGAGCGACGTCGTCAATAGAGGAGAGGTCCGCATGAGGAGCGATCTTGATGCTGTTGAAGAATCGGAAGATCTCAAGTTCGAGGTTTTCCCGAATCCTGCCCGGAAGGAAATCACGTCTCGATTCGTTCTTGCGGCACCCGCTTTAGCGCGTCTGTCGCTGTACGATATCTCAGGACACTTCATTCAAGACCTGTACCGTTCAGGCACTCTCGATGCCGGTACGCACCAGGTAACATGTACCCTCGAAAACATGCAAGTAGGTTATTATCACGTCGTGCTGCGCGTGAACAAAAACGTCGTGCGGAAATTGATCCATATAGTACTCTGATCGTGGGGCGCATCATGACGAACACCAGATATATAACAATCACTTCTGCCCTGCTTCTGCTCATGCTAACAACGGACGCGGCGGCACAATGGAAACAGCTTCCCATCCCCGCAGTTCATGGCAAGATTGCCTGCGCATCGGACGGGTCGCTCCGGGTACTGACCAACGGCACACTCTGTTACAGCGATGCGGGCAGGAAGTCTTGGACCTACCAATCCTTCCCGTACGATCTGCGTGATCGTACCTTCTACCCGCTGCGGCAAATGCTTCTTGCTTCCGACGACACAATGCTGATCATCTCCATGAGTGGAGATGTGTATTCCGTCGTACGGGGAGAGGAGACCCTACGTCCGGCTTCTGAGGGATTGCGGTCGAAGAATCCTCGTGGTCCCTTTCTCTTGACCTCTCGGGGCAAGCGCGGCGAACTCCTGCTCTGTCATGAGCAATTCTACGCATCCACAAACAACGGCGCAAGCTGGGAACTGCGGTACAGCGATCCAGGATCAGGCAGTTTTGGTCCCGGCGCGGTGGATCCGTGGAATACGGATGTGATGCTCCTGCTCAATGCGAATATCATTCACAGATCCACCGATGCGGGCGCGACGTGGCGGATGATCCCTATGGAGCTGTCCTCCTACGGAGCGGCCGACATGATTGTCTGCCCCGACGGACAGATTCACGCGGGGCGCTACCACTCATCGAATTGCGGCGAGACGTGGAGAACGTACCCTATGGAGGGAGGTATCGACGATTATTGGGGCGATGACAACCTCAAGTATGTATACAACAGTCAGGAACATAGCGTGTACGCATTAAACCGGCTTTACGGATTGTTCTGCCGGGATCTCGACAATCCGACTTTCCAGATCACCACATTGTCCTCATCCTACGACAGATGGATACGGTCGTTCCGTCTTAGTGCTGATGTCTCGTACGATGCACGATCGGGCAAAATGTTCGCCATCGTCAATGATTCACTGTACGAATATCTGCGGGGGGAGGTCGCGTTACTGAGCAACACCGTTTCGGCAGCGCCGGTCAACGGTTTGCTCGCGTACAATGCGGAAGGGGATACGCTTTTGGTCTCAACACCGCATACCACTCTGAAGAGTACCGATGCAGGCCGGACATGGGAATCAACCTCAATACGGGGGGTAGGTCATTTCAAGATGGAAATGATGCATTCCAAGAGAAGCAAAGATATGATCTACCAGTTCAACAGGGAGAATCAAATTATCTGGGTAATAGAGAACGAGAAGTCGTTAGAGAAATGGATCAGACTTGTCGGACCTTGCAAGCCCACCTACGATCCGTTCAGCAAGGATACCTTCCACGGTGGAAGCAACGGACTCTGGAGATTGAACGATTCCGAGGTGCTGAGCGCGGATTCCACCGCTGTTCTCATGGGCGAGTTATATGCGGGCACGCCCGTGCTTGCTCAATGCCTGTCCTTCGACAAGCATAGGGAAGGTGCTATACTACTCGCCGGCCTCGATCGGGACGATGGGAGAACCTCGCAGCTCCACCGCACCGGTAACTACGGTTTTAGTTGGGCGCGGATTACCTCCATCGCCCTGAATGAGACGCCGATTGACATCATTTTCGATGATGCTGTTGAAAACAGGATTCTCGTGATCGAGCCGACGGGAGTGCATATCACCACCGACGACGGCGTGACCTGGCAATATCGAGACCCCGGTCTTGGAAGCAGAAAGATCACATCCGTAGCTATCGATCCGGACAATGCATCGACAATGTTTCTCGGCGTCACCTCTCCGTCGAGACTCGACCCCATCCCGCAGTCGCGCGAAGATGGCGGAGGCGTGTGGCAAAGCACGGATAGTGGTATGACGTGGGGCAAGCTCCCCATCAACGGCTTGCACAACTATAATATTTCGCATGTCCTCGCGCTTCGCAATCCCCGCCGCATTTTAGTCGGCACTCCCTGCGGCGCATATGAATATCTTCTTGATTCGACCACCTCCGTCACACCGCAGAGCGCTGCGCCTACCGGCGGGGTGGAATTCGAGATATACCCAAATCCAGGTCGTGGAGTTGTGAACATCAGGTACACGATTAGCGCCCCCTCGGCTGTGCGGGTTGCGGTGTACGACGTTCTCGGAAGGGTGGTGAGCGTTCAATCCGTGGATGCGGCATCGGGCGGCAGTCACACCTTGACCCTGGCTACCGCGGCTCTGCGTGATGGTGTGTACATCGTGACGCTTGAGACACAAAGCGGAATTGCCGCACGCAGAATGCTGCTTGCGCGATGAGGATTGCTCGTAACTGCAGGTGTGGGGTAAAAAACCACTGGTATTGAACTCGGGCTAACCGTTCCGACGATTCACAAACGAGAAGGTGTGCGAACGGATGCCGGAGGCGCTGGCGGAAATCAGACAGTTTATACAGGATCGGCAGGGGGCAGGGAAGTTGCTTCAACGCGATACAAGGGGACGATCATAGCAGGTACTGTGCTTATCAGCGCCTGCTTCGAAAAACATTGAGTGCGGGAATTGAAGCAACGCCAGTCGACGGAGCATCCGCCGTGGGGGCTTGTTTTGCGATAGGCAGGTCCGATATATTATTCTGTCAAGGGCTGCAACTTTTTTCCCACATCCGACTCTATTACTATGTGCAGCATAATGCGCCGTTAGTCCGGAGTAGCACCGTCATCTGATGCCAAGCACCAAGTCCTCGCCACACCCACCGTCGGATACGCGACAGGAAGAATTCATGCACCTGCTGAACGTGCATCACGCGGCCTTCGTGCGCTATGTGCGGGCGATGACGAAGGACAGCGAGCTGGCGCGGGATGTCGTGGGCGAGACGCTGCTGGCGGCATACGAGAGCTTTCACAACCTGCGCGACCCGGCATCGTTTCTGTTTTTTCTCATCGCCATCGCGCGGCGGCAGTACTGGAAAATGAGCCGCTGGGGCAGGCTGTTTACGCGCATGGAAACGAAGCACGAGGATCTGGTGATAGATGGCGTAGCGGAGCCGGGAGTCGCCCACGATGTCGAACTCCTCCATGCAGCCCTCGCGAAGCTGCCGCAAAAGCAGCGGGAAGCCCTGGTTCTCTTCGAACTGTCCGGATTGAGCCTGAATGAAGTTCACGCACTGCAGGGCGGATCGCTTTCAGGCGTCAAATCCCGGATCGCACGGGCAAGGAAAAAACTCGCGGAAATGCTCGGGGAAAGACAGACCGAGCCCCGTACATCCGAGGATGCCAAGATCGTCATAGCTGATACAAAGGTCGGACAATGAGAGCAGACGATAATAAACTGGAACACCTTCTCAACGAGGCCCGAACTGCGCCGCCCTTTATCTCAGTCCATGCTGCGAAGCGCTTCTTTGCATCACATTCCGGTACAAGCGTTCTCGCCACTCAATCAAGAAAAAAGGCAAACATTCGCAGAATTATAATCTCAGGAGGCGTTATGACAGCGATCACAGCAATTGTTCTCATCGTCGGCTTGTACGCACCTCAACAGCAGCTTCCTTCATCTTCGCCACCAAAACGGAGCGCGGAAAGCGTCACAACACACGCGCGTGCCGATGATTCCACGAAATCCGTAAACAAAACGAAGATGGAAGTCGGTACACCTCGACAGTCGGACGTCACGAAAGACGCCGCACTGGATGTTTACCCCGTTTCGGAGAAATTAAAAGAGACCGCTCGCAAAGCACGGAATGACGGGGATGCTCCGACATCGGCCACGCGACGACTGGAACTGTTTGCAGCGTGGACCAAGGAGAGAATACGAGGTTGCGAGGTGTACGATCTTGATTCTCTCGAACTCAGTCGCATCGGCATCATCGTGTCCGATGATAGCACAATCTCACGTTCGTACGGAAATTTTACGATCGGTATGAAAGAAGACATGAGCGACGGTTCAGTTCTGATACGCATTCCCATTGGAAAACCTCGTAGCGTAACCGACAGCATCAAACTCGCCCGCGCGATCGAGAAATCGACCTTGCATTCGGGTCCCGGCATCTCCGAACCCATACGGCCGGCAGAACGGGTTCCAGTTCACGAAGTGCTCATCACCAACTCCAGAGGTCGCACCTTCAGCCATGCCGTCTCCACCGGCAATCAGGATACCGTCGCAGCCATTGGCTCGGGCGATTACTCCGGCGACGAACTTGTCGCGATCCGGGTACGTTTCCAACAGACAACGCTGACACCGGGAGCCGAAGATTATTACTACCTCTACTGGTACGAGCCCACAAAAACCTTTCTCGATCTCATGCCGCCGCGCGTTCGTCAGGCAATCGAGCGCAGAAAAGGCATGGATAGCAGAATTGCACACGACGAAAGCGCCGTGGCTAAATCGCTGAAGACGAGCAGCGTCTACCCCAACCCCGTCACCAGCGATATCGCCACCCTGGACTACACGCTTCGTGAGAAGCGTCGTGTTGCGATCTCGGTGTACGACATCACAGGCGAGCGAATCAGGAACGTCGCCGTCTCGGAGCAGCGTGAACCAGGTGCCTGGCAGGAGAATATTTCTCTCTCCGGAATTCCGGACGGCTACTATTTACTTGCTGTCACGACGGACAACGGTGAGCAGAACATCCATCCAATGGTACTGAAAAGGTAGCGACGTTCGACGCGAGCGTGCCCACCTGTCAGCCTGTTAATGACATCTCATGGAAGTGGGGCTCTGATTACATTACGGAAAGAATCATGCTTCGAGACGCTGCTCTGCTGACATCGGATTATTAAGGAATATCCGTGCTGTCGCAGCCCTCAGCATGACGAGGTTTGCTGGCACGTACTGGTGCGATGATGTCACTTACGAAATGGGCCGGTGTCCGCCCAGGCGGACTGGTGGGCACACTCAGGCTGACACCGGTCCCTTTCAGGTATGACATGTCCGACTGGCCCGGCTAGCCAACATCGTCACCCTGAGTCATGTAACCAGCGCTGCGCTCAGGTTTATATCTCGTGTGACATTTCAGAAAAAATCATCGTCACACTGAGCGAAGCACCGCGATAGCAATTGAGTTCGTAGAAAAATGTTTGCACGGTGCGGAGTCGAAGTGCCTTTGCTCGATTTGCACAGGTTTTATGGGTCCTCAACATCACCTCTGTCATTAGCAGGCGTCCCTCTGCTTGAATTTGGACTTCGAAACGCACCTTTCCTGTCGGGATTCCTCCTTATAACATCGAGGTGGCATGTAGTCTCCACATGCGTTGCCCAATCCAATCACCTGGCGACAATGAGTCGGCGATCTTGGCTAACTCCATTAGAATTCTCTCTTTGCGTCTCTGCGCCTTAGCGCCTTTGCGTTAAATTCCCCTCTTATCTCTGAGACGTCCCATAACATCTGTGAGGTATCGAATCTCCTTATGCGTGGTGAGAGCAATCTCTTTCGCCGGTGGAATCCGCCCCGAATAATTGGCCTTGATCTTCACCTCGCCGCGGTGCGTTGAGTTCAATAAATCAGCCGTGCCCTGGCCGCTCTCACTAGATGACATATGAGGGAGCAGCCGCACGAAAAGCTCAGATCGAGGTACAAATGTGGACTTGCATGGAATACAGATTGTGGCTATACTACGGATATACATGGAGAAGGCGCAGCATGCAAACCACTATTCAGAAATGGGGCAACAGTCAGGGACTCCGCATCGGTAAAGAGTTGCTGAAGGAAGCGGAGCTGGAAGTCGGTGATGCTGTGGAGATCAGCGTTCGCGAGGGAATTATTCTCATCGCACCGCAGCGGCAGATTCGGGGGAAATATAAACTCGAGGATCTGATCGCACGCATGCCGAAATCACGGAGGAGCCGCGAAACGGATTGGGGCGCACCAGTCGGCAAGGAGGTGTGGTAATGACGCGTCCGCCTCGTCAGGGCGACATCGTATCGCTGTCCTTCGATCCGCAAGCCGGACATGAACAGCAGGGACGCCGTCCCGCATTGGTTGTCAGCAAGGACCTCTTCAATGAAAGCACAGGGATGATCTTCGCCTGTCCCATTACCAACACTCAGCGGGGCTATCCGTTTCATGTCGCCCTGCCTGCAAGCGGAAAGGTTACGGGCTTCGTCATGGCGGAGCAAATGAAATCCCTAGACTGGCGCGCCCGCAAAGCGAGGTTGCTTGAACGTGCGGATAAGGACACGCTGAACGAAGTGCTTGCTATACTCGAAGCCTGCTTATATTGACCGTACCATAACAGGGAGCTGTCCGTGCTGCCAAAGGGTCTTTTCGGGATTGTATCATCGGTGGCGATTGATTACGACGAGCTGCGCAGGTCGCTCAATGCCTTGCTCGACGAGGATGAGTATTACGAGTCCCAGTCGAATACCGCCTGCACGGGCATCGTGGGCGTGATCTGCTCCAGCCGCTATCCGTATGTGAAATGCATTTCCACTTCGCCTGATCACTCGCAGATCGGAGCAATCGACGGAAGCAGTTTCCATGGCTCGCGTCTGGACACGAAGCCGCATCGCTTGCTGGATAGAGATCTGGCCCTGCCGGATGAAGCGAATGGCATGTTCGCGGCCGCGGCGTGGAACGGTGAGCGTCTGAAACTTCTCGTCGATCCCCTCGCGAGCACCCCGCTGTACTATCGATGGGATGAGCGTTGTTTCGCCTTTTCTTCCTCGCTGGCGACATTGTTGGCCATCGACATTTTTGCCGCGCCCGCGCATTCCGAGCGGAGCCTCGCACAGTATCTCTGCTGGGGCAAGGTCCTCGGTGGAGGGACGCTCTATCATGGTGTTCACAAAATGCAGGCGGCGGAGTTTGTAGATTTCGCCTTCAGCGATCACAATCCCACGAAAAAGAAATACTGGCGACCACGGATCCAGACCAACGGTGACGGGGCTGCGCTCAACCGCACAGTGGACGCGTTCGCCGCAAGTGTGGACAGCGTGATGCGAACGCTTCCGGCACCCATTGCCGTATCCCTGAGCGGCGGGTATGATTCGAGAACAATCCTGGCGGTACTACTCGCCGGAAAAAAACCGTTCGTCTCCGTCACGCATGGCATGGCGGACGGCTTCGATACACGCATAGCGCAATCGCTGGCGAAGGAACATGGGCTCGACCATCGTATGCTGTGGATAGACGGAGCATTCTCGGAGTCGTATCCGCTGTACGCGAAGGAATGCGTGCTTCGCTCGAATGGTATGATGTCACTGGAAAACGCGCATCTGCCATTTGTGTACGCCGCGCATACGGCGTATGCACATTCGATCGTGGATGGGATCAGCACATTTCTGGAAAGAAATTTCGGCTTGCGTCGCAGGGCGAAGGACGGATCATCGAAGGACGAGTTCTTCAACGCGGTGTGGGACTATCTGATTGGCGACCGCGAGAGAACCGTAGCGAAGCTCGAAAACGGTGAGAAAGTCATCCAGATCGCGAAGGAAGATTTGTACAATCTGCTGCCCGCGTGCGTCGACCTTTCCGATCCCGAAGCCCTCGCGGACACATTCTATCTTGAGCAAATCATCGCGAATCATGCAACGGACGGGGTCTGTCTTCAGCAGCACTACAATCGCTTCATGACGCCGTACTACGAACTCGGGTACATCAACGAACTCTCGAAACTGTCGGCGCGAAAACGTTCCGCGAACATACCGCAACGCGCGATTATGAAGCGGTTCACACCATCGCTGCGGTGGCGAGCAAGAAGCTATTCGGATATTCGCACTCTTCCAGTCTCGCAGTTCCACATGCAGTTATTGCCGGTCGCGTTTGACCGATTACTGCACAGAATCACCCCCTTGATTCGGCGACTGTGGCGCAGGTCTTCGCTTGATTATGCCCAGTATCGCAGCGCGGACCTGCTTCTCAGCACCGCCCTACGTGAGATCTCGGCACAGAGGTCTTCACAATTGGCGCCTTTGCTTGAGGACCAGGCGGTCACGGATGACCCTGAATTGCTTCGCTCCCTGCTCCCACTACTGATGTTCAACGGAGCCCTTGGCGGAATACCTCCGGTACGAGTCCGCTCGATCCGTCCATGACCAACCGGGTGAACGTTATTCGACAATGCGGGGCACGGAGGCCACGGCAATAGGGGTCTGTTCACAACTTCGGATCCGGCATCCATTGCGGTTGTGATCGGTTAACAGGCCAGTGGCCTGCTTTCATGTTTCCGTGCATTTCGGTGTTGATGCCGAGCTGTGAATGAGAAGCTGGTTCCATAGAAGGTACATACCGATACAGGGGACCCCTGGGAGGCGCAGATTCCGCACATATCTTGGAGCTACTCCTGGTATCTGGAACTGCCGCTTCTGCCTGCGGTTTCCACTGACGCAGAATCACGGGGTTGATCCGCGACATCGAAGTCCGTATTTTCAGGACAATTGGCATACGCCTTCTCTGAGAACACTTTTCCGAAACACAACGGGACCCACTCCCCCCGACACGCTGGTACATTAACAGCGGACCAACTATTTTTTCATCCATAACGTACGGGTACTATGTCTGCACTGGTACGATTCCTGCAATCCACCATTCTGAGCAAAGTCGTCATGGCCGCGACGGGACTGATTCTGGTCCTGTTTATTCTCGGCCACATGATCGGCAATCTTCAGATGTACCTGGGACAGGACAAAATGAACACCTATGCGGCGACCTTGCAGGGCCTTGGCGGTTTGCTCTGGCTCATCCGCGGTGTGCTGCTGCTCTGTCTCGTCCTTCATGTCATCACATCCATCCGACTCAAACTGCTGAACATGTCGGCCAGGCCTGTCGCGTATTCCAAAAAAGAGTACGTGAAGGCATCGCTGACCTCACGCACGATGATGTGGACCGGATCGCTGATTTTCTTCTTCGTCACCTATCACCTCCTGCATTTCACCATCAAGGCGACGAATCCCGTGTACGGCGAGCTGGTGGACGCCGCGGGTCGTCATGATGTTTTCTCGATGGTCGTGCTGGGGTATCAGAACGTGCTGATTTCCCTGACCTATTTCGTCGCGATGCTTCTTCTCGGCTTTCATCTGTTTCATGCCATCGCGAGCATGTTTCAGACGCTGGGGGTGAATCATCCGAAGTACACGCCCATGATCAACGGGCTCGGCGCGGTAGTCTCTATTGTCATCGTCGCCGGCTTCCTTTCCATACCCCTCGGGGTTCTTTTCGGCTGGATCGCATTGCCGGCAGGAGTGATAGTACTATGACACTCGATTCAAAAATTCCTTCCGGACCCATCGCCGAGAAATGGGACAAGCACCGCTTCGAGATGAAGCTGGTCAACCCCGCGAACAAGCGCAAGTACAGCGTGCTCGTCGTGGGTACCGGCCTGGCCGGTGCATCGGCGGCCGCGACACTTGCCGAATTGGGGTACAAGGTCACCGCCTTCTGCTACAACGACAGCGCCCGCCGCGCGCACAGCATCGCCGCGCAGGGCGGCATCAACGCCGCAAAAAATTATCAGAACGACGGCGACAGCGTGTACCGTCTGTTCTATGACACGGTCAAGGGCGGCGACTTCCGCGCGCGCGAAGCCAATGTGTACCGCCTCGCCCAGGTCAGCAACAACATCATCGACCAATGCGTAGCGCAGGGCGTGCCCTTCGCGCGCGAATACGGCGGCTATCTTGACAACCGCTCCTTCGGCGGGGCGCAGGTGTCGCGTACGTTCTACGCGCGCGGACAGACAGGGCAGCAGCTCCTGTTGGGCGCCTACTCGGCGCTGATGCGGCAGGTGGGGCTCGGCAATGTGCAGTTACACACGCGCCATGAGCTGATGGACATCGTGCTCGTGGACGGGCATGCGCGCGGTATCGTGGTGCGCGACATGGTTACGGGACAGATCGCGTCGCATGCGGCCGATGCCGTGATTCTCGCGACGGGCGGCTACGCCAACGTCTTTTACCTCTCCACCAACGCCATCGCCTGCAATGTGACGGCGGCCTACCGTGCCTATAAGAAAGGCGCGGCCTTCGCAAATCCCTGTTACACGCAGATTCACCCCACGTGTATTCCGCAGTCCGGCGATCATCAGTCAAAACTGACGCTGATGTCCGAATCTCTGCGCAATGACGGCCGTATCTGGGTGCCGAAAAACAAGGGCGAAACCCGGCAGCCCAACGACATTCCCGAGAGCGACCGCGATTACTACCTCGAGCGCAAGTATCCCAGCTTCGGTAATCTCTCGCCGCGCGACATCAGCTCGCGCAGCGCGAAGGAAGTCTGCGACGACGGCAGAGGGGTAGGCGCCACGGGGTACGGCGTCTATCTTGATTTCGCGGATTCCATCAACCGCCTGGGACGCGACGTCATCGAGGAGCGCTACGGCAACTTGTTCGAGATGTATCAGCGCATCACGGACGAGGACCCGTACAAGGTCCCGATGCGCATTTATCCCGCCGCGCATTACACCATGGGCGGGACCTGGGTGGACTACAATCTCATGAGCACCATACCCGGGCTGCACGTGCTGGGCGAGGCCAATTTCTCCGATCACGGCGCAAATCGCCTCGGCGCAAGCGCGCTGATGCAGGGTCTGGCGGACGGCTATTTCGTCATTCCCTACACCATCGGGCATTATTTCGCGACAGCGAAAACGCAGAAAGTCACGACCGAGCACGCAGAATTCAAGAAGGCCGAGGAAGACGTGAAGGCCCGCATCGGCAGCTTACTGGCGCTGAACGGCTCGCGCACCGTGGTCTCCATCCATCGCGAGCTCGGACAGATCATGTGGGACAACTGCGGCATGGGCAGAAACGAAGCCGGCTTGAAAAAAGCGCTGGAGCTGATACCCCAGCTTCGCGAGGAGTTCTGGAAGAACGGCAAAGTCGTGGGCGACGGCGACAACCTCAACAACGCTCTCGAGCGCGCCGGACGCGTGGCCGATTTCCTCGAATTCGCCGAATTGATGTGTCACGATGCCTTGCATCGCAACGAATCCTGCGGCGGACATTTCCGCGAGGAATATCAGCACGAAGACGGTGAAGCGAAGCGCAACGACGAAGAGTACGCATACGTGGCGGCCTGGGAATTCACCGGTGTCGGCAGTGCGCCGATTCTGCACAAGGAACCGCTGGAATTCGAAAATGTGAAGCTTCAGACAAGGAGTTACAAGTAATGAAACTCACATTGCATATCTGGCGTCAGAAAAACGCCCGCGATAAAGGCCGCATGGTAACGTATCAGGTCGGTGGCATCGTCGAGGATATGTCCTTTCTCGAAATGCTCGACGTGCTCAACGAGCAGCTCATCACCAACAATGAAGAGCCCGTGGCGTTCGATCACGATTGCCGCGAGGGCATTTGCGGCGCTTGCGCGCTGACGGTGAACGGCATTCCCCACGGTCCCGAAAAGGAAACCACCATCTGTCAGTTACACATGCGTCACTTCAAGGACGGTGATACGATTTACATCGAGCCCTTCCGCGCGCGGGCGTTTCCCGTGATCAAGGATCTCGTGGTGGATCGCAGCGCCTTCGACCGCATCATGGCGGCCGGCGGTTTCGTTTCCGCCAACACCGGCGGCGTGCCCGACGCCAACGCCATACCCATCAGCAAATTCAACGCCGACAAGGCGATGGATTTCGCCGCCTGCATCGGCTGCGGCGCCTGCGTGGCTTCGTGTAAAAACGCCTCGGCCATGCTTTTCGTGGCGGCCAAGGTGTCGCAATACGCCTATCTGCCGCAGGGGCAGGCCGAACGCAAGCGTCGCGTGCTGCGCATGGTCGCGCAGATGGACAAAGAGGGCTTCGGCGGTTGTACCAATCAATACGAATGCGAAGCCGTATGTCCGAAAGGCATCAGCGTCGCAGGCATCGCGCTGATGAACCGCGACTTCCTGAAAGCGAGCCTGACGGAAGAATAATATTCTGAACCGCATCGAACAGAGCCCCCTGTCCTGCATGGGCAGGGGGACTTTTTTTCTTCCCCGAGCGGAGAGTTTCGACCAGGTAGTCATACCGAACCAGAGTATGGATTGCAATTCTGAGGAAAAATCGCCCACTATCATCCGGTGCGGTTTATTCACACTTGCTCCGTAATTGCTGTTTTTGCTCTTGAATTCCCAAAAATATTTATCTATTATAATGTGTTGCACGTGTACCACCTAGTGTGAAAGAGGTTATGGCTACATTCTACCGAATCCTCGCTGTTTTCGCCTGTCTGCTCGCTGTTTCGACATCCCTGCACTCACAAACGGGCTCCTGGTCTCCGCAATTCATCCCCCCGACGCAACCGATGTTGTACGACATCGACATGCATCCGAGCGGGTTCGGCCTTGCCGTCGGCAAATCCGATATCAACGCGAGCACCGGTGCGTTTTACTCCGGCGTGTTGATGACGGTTGATTTCGGCAATAATTGGGCACAGGTGGAGAACATGGTCCCGCGCTTCGATCCGGAGTTGCCGGATTATGCGCTGTGGCGCGCCGTGTTCATTCTGAATGAACAGGTGGCAGTTATCGTAGGCGATAGCGGCCTGGTGTATCGCACCAAAGATGGCGGATTTTCCTGGACCAATGACTCCGTGGTTTTCAATCCGGATTTTGCCGCTCGCCCGACGCTGCGCGATGTGGTACTGATCAGTGAACGCGTCGGGTACATTGTGGGCGGCGACGTGCTGACGACCCTTCCGATCAATTCGGAGTTGCATCCCAATCAGGTCTTCCGCACGGACGACGGGAAAATCTGGTATGACAGATCCCCGACGCTGCAACAGACACAAAATCTATCGGCCGCGCTCAACGCGTGCGCCTATTCCGGCGGAACGCTGTTCATTGCCGGCGAGGTCGGCATGTTGTTGATGGACAACGGCACGGGATATCAGCGAATGAGTATCGTCAGTTCTCCGGCGTTTTACCGGCACATGTATACCGACATTGATGCCGTCAGCCAGAACGAAATATTCGTCGTTGGCTATGACGATGTCAGCAACACGCCACTCGCCTACAGGAGTATCAGGGATCTCTCACGCTTTTCCAGCATCGTTCCGGGCAACATCGCTTTCGGCGTAAGACGCATTCCCGCGGTGGATTTTCTGCACCCCAGCTACGGTTGGCTGGGTGCGGCACAATACTACACCGGCATGACCAATGACGGATGCGCATCCTGGACAACGTTCAATGTTCCGGGTAGTTCGGTGCAGAGCGATATGACAGCGATAGATTTCACCGACGAACTGAATGGTTGGGCCTGTGGTGGTGACGAAGCCAGCAACAGTGGTTGGGTGATCCGTTTCAGTGGGTCGCCTCCGAGGGCAAATATTTCGATTTCGGACAAGGAAGTTGATTTCGGGACTATCGAATGTGAAAATTCGGTGGAAGCCAACGTATACATTCGAAACACCGGAACCGGTGATCTCTGGTTACCGATGAACAGTGTGTTCTTCACCGATCCGGGTTTGAAGGTCATCAATCCTGCTCCTACGGCATTCCCTGTGGTCGTAAAACCCGGAAAGCAAGTCATTTTGCGGGTGCGTTGGACCATGGGCAGAAACGTGTTCGGAAATGCGACCGCGACGATGACGATCTGGCACAATGATCCCGATCATAATCCCTGGACTGTTACGCTCAAAGTCAAGCGCAACTACGGTGCACTCGATTTTCTCCCGGAAATGCAGTTGTCGTACGGGACCTGTCTGAAAGATACAGTGTACTTCCCGACGGTCATCCCTGCGGTCGGTAACCGTACCCCGACGTTCATTTCGTGGAAGTATGTGAGCGGACACAATGATTTTGCCATTGTCGCCCCGGATCCGGGCACGCAGGTCCCCACATCGATCGGTGTGAATTTCCGTTTTGCGCCGAGTGACACCGGCATGCGCCGCGGTGTGTACAGCGTGGTTCACGGAAACCCCGCCTGTCCGGACACGTCACAGATAGTCCTTACGGGCTTCGGCCAGCGGACGATACTTCGTGCTTCAGTGGACACGATCAATTTCGGCGAGGTGTGCGTGGGCGCACAGAAGGACACATCCATCATTCTGCGGAGTTTCGGAAACACCTTCGTTTCCGGCGGTCTGATCGAGCATGTCAGCGGAGATCCGCTGTTCGGTTCTCCCGACTGGGGAGTGTTTCTAAAACAGGATAGCGCGAAAGTGTTCCGGCTCCATTTCTCGCCCTTCAAGGCAGGCAGTTTCACCGCGCGATACCGCATAATTTCCGGTCCCTGTCCGGACACGTTGTATCTGACGTTCCGCGGGCGTGGTATCGAAACCAAACTCGAAATCACTCCGAAGAGCCCGATACAGCTCGGACCCATTTTCGTGAATCGCGTGACTACGCGCGACGTGACGATTACCAATGTCGGCACAACCAACGCGCGCATAACGGAAGTACGACTGCTCACTACAGATCCGACGTTGCAGATAATGGTCCCGCCTGCGCTACCGCGCTCGTTGACTCCGTCTCAAACTCTCGGAATCACCCTCCGTTTCGCGCCAAATAAGCTCGGTGAAATTCGCACCCGTCTGTTGGTACGCTGGGATTCGCGATGCGCTGACACGATTGACGCGGAGGTGAATGCGATATGCGTACCAAATCCGGAAATCGAAGCGCCACAGAACGCGGATCTCGGGGTACAGCGCTGTCCGCAACCCTTGCGTGATACGGTGTGGATTAAGAATAAGGGCAACGGACCACTGGTGTTCTATAGCACCACGGTGACGGGGGTGGACAGGCAGCATTTCACCATCATTCAGCCGAAGATCAATGACACGGCGAAAGCGATGAGCGACTATCCGATTATCGTGGAATTCAACCGCCCCGATCCCGGCCGCTCGAATGCCATACTTCGTTTTACTCACAACGATATTGATGCCGGTCGTACCGACATCGACGTGACGGCTGAACGTACCGTTGCGCATTTCGTGGTTGAAGGGGATTCGTCCACCGCATTCTTCACGCGTCTCTTTGTCGAAGAGTCGCGCACCTTTATCGTTCGCAACACCAGTCTGCAACCGATGTCGGTGACGGATATCACCGTCGTCGAAGAAGCGGCAGTGTTCAGTGCGCAACCGACACGGGCCCTCCCGATTGCGCTGGCCCCGGGTGACACCATGTCGTTCAGAGTCGTTTTCACACCGGACGCACGCGGTCCGTTCAACGGTGTCGTTCTGATCATGGGTACTCCTTGTGAATACAGCATCGCCCTTGGTCTTAAGGGTTCCGGCGATACGGACGGTCTCAGCACCGACAGAGGGAATCTCGCCTTCACCCTTGACCCCTGCAGCTACACCAATGCCTGTCAAAACATCGTCCTCAAGAATCAGGCGCCGGAAGCGGTGCTCGTCAGTTCACTGATCATCGTGCAGTCCGGGACGGTGTTTTCCATCGATCCGGCCGTAAGCACGCCATTCAATATCGGTCCCAACGGTGAACGCACCGTGCGTATCTGCGCCTCGCCGGAGGCCATCGGCTCGAGAACCGGGACGCTGCAGATCCACAGCAACGATCCCGCCTATCCTCTGCTCAACGTGGCCTTGACCAGCAAGCGTGATTCTTCAGCCATCACCGTTTCTGTAACCGACATAGACTTCGGGCGGAGCGCGGTATGTCAGAACGTTGCGCCGCGCCGCGTGACCATTACCAACACCGGTACACTGCCGGAAACAGTTACTCCGGCACTTCTCAACGGAGGGACGGCCTTCTCCATTTCCATGGCCGGTCCCGAGGTTATTCAACCGGGTAAGTCGTATACCTTCGACGTCGTGTATCTCCGTCCTACGTATGGGACGCACAACGATATCATTGAACTGCGGACAACGCGGTGCCAGACGGTGTTCCGGATACCACTTAGCGGCGAGTACGTGGAGCAGACCTATTTCGCGGCGCCGAATCCTGTCGTTTTCCCGACGGTGAATGTCGGTGGTGTCTCCACCCGACAACTCACCTTGCAGAACAATGGCGGTTTCGATGCGACGATCGGCGGAGTAACCATCTCTCCCGCCGGGCCGTTCACCATCCAGGGTTCCGCACCGACGAGCGTCTCCGCGGGAGGCACAGCGAACATTTCTCTGCGCTTCAATCCTGCGTCCGAAGGTCCTGCAACCGCGACCGTGTGTGTGTACATCACGTCGCCCTGCCCCGACACCATTTGTGTGCGGCTCGACGGCGAAGCCGTGAAAGGAACGCTCGAGTTGCATCCGGCGCTGCTTGCCTTCAACACACTCGCGCAGTGCGAGGAGGAAGTTCTGGACGACACGCTGATCAATACCGGCAGCGGACCGATCACCATTTTGTCCGCTTCCATTAACGGTCCCGGCCAGGCGGCCTTCACAAACCTGACACCGGTACCCGGCGCGGGTGAAGTTGTGCCTCCCGCAGGGAAGCGCATCTTCTCTATCCGCTACAATGCCGCGAATGCTCCCGCTGACGGCGCGGTGAATGCGAATCTGCAAATACGCACAGACGATATTGTGTTGCCGCAGTTTGATATACCTCTTGAAGCCGGACGTGTTACCCAGATCGCTGACGCAGGCGGTGCCGTCGACTTCGGAATTGTTGAAGTCAGTCAGCCCGAACAGCGTACCATCACGTTGCGAAACAACGGCACTGTACGGCTCTGCTATGAAACCGTCTCGCTGCCCTCGCAAGTGACGCTTTCACCTTCGTTACCGATTTGCATTGATCCCGGCAGGACGGTAGACGTTACGCTGACCTACACGTCGGCGGCGCCGGGAAGCTTTGCTGGTACGGCAGTGCTTCGCATCCCGACACCGTGTGCGGACAGTACGGTATTCCAGCTTTCCGCCACGTCGCAGGAGGGCTCCCTGGTTCAGACAGATACCGTGCGTCTCGCCCCGGCCCCCTGGTGCGATGATGCAACGTTCAGTTTCACGGCCAGGAGCAGCTATCTTGAAACCGTTTCACTTACGGGCATGCGTCTCGAGGGTGCGGATGCGGCGTTCTTCTCCATCGTGAGTCCCTCACCGTCGTCGCTCCCGCGCAATATCACATCGGGCGGAACCGAGCAGTTCGTCGTGGAATTGATCCCCGACCAACGCAATAAGGTGTATATCGCGACGTTCGTCGCCGATTACACCGCGTTCGGTCAGCCGGTGCAGCGCAGGACGGTGTTGATTGCGGAAGCTGTCGTTCCCTCGCTGAGCGTGGAAAGTGCGAATTTCCCCGCAACCGTGCTGGGTCAGTCCGGCGGCACACAGACCATACGAATCCGCAATACCAGTGCGCTTCCTTTGAACGTCAGTCAGATTCTCCTTGCGGATCCGTCGTTCATCGTACGCTCCCAGACGCCGACTCCCCCTGCGACTCTCCAGCCCAACGGCGAGATGACGGTGACCATCGAGTTCATACCGCAGGTAACCGGTTCACTCCTTGACAGCCTTGTCGTGGTTTCGCAGCTTCCCTGTGCCTTCAGGGCCAGCGGCTTGCTGAACGGCGAAGGCATACCGCAACCCATCGTCGACGCAACGATCACTATCGGTGCCATCTCCGGCGAGGTGGATCAGGTGATAGATGTTCCGGTGCTCGTGGATAAGTCACTGGGCGGTGCCGATGTGGGCGGCTGGACCGCAACGTTGACGTTCAACCGCAGCATGCTGTATCCGCTCGCCCTAGTCACCGAAGGCACGCCGAGCGCCGGTCTGACTCCGAATCTGTCCTGGGATTACGCCAACAGCACTGTAAGCTTCGGCGTGACAGGCAGTGGTCCACTCATGGCAGCCGGGACGGGACCGATAGCCTGGCTCCGTTGCCGTGTACTTGTGGGCGATGCGCAGACCACTGCTCTGACGCTGACGAGTTTCAGTTTCACCAGCGGATATGCCAGAGTAGCGGGCAGGGTGAACGGAAGCTTCGAACTGCTCAATTACTGTATGCCCGACGAACGGCTGCTCCGCGACAGGGCGGGATTCCGTATCTCGCAAAGCATACCCAATCCCGTGTCTCAGACGGGTCACGGCCGCGCAAGCGTCAGCTTCGTGTTGCCGAGCGAAGAGCGCGTGACCCTGTTCATCTATGATCAGATCGGACGGCAAGTTCGAGAGCAGGACTTCGGGGTGATGCCCGCCGGGACCCATTCGACCTTCCTTGGTGTCAGCGATTTGCGTCCGGGCGTGTACCACTACGTTCTGCGGACCGCACGGCACACCGCTGTTCGTTCCATGGTTGTGATCGAGTAAACTGCTTTCTCGCGACATTTCCAGCGGCCTGGTATCACATCGATGCCAGGCCGCTGTCGTGATGTACGACGTACGATTTATGGTGGAGGGTGAAGGGTAAAGGGTGAAGAGCCCGAAGTGCGAAGCTTCCTCTACCCCCAGCTTCAGCTGGGAGGCACGAGCACACACCACTGGGTACATACAGGCGGACGACAATTACACTATTCCACAACGTCAGTGGGGGGGGGGCGCCCATTTCTCCTGCCGGCAAGGTCGTTCTCTTTACCTGCGACCACGCTCCCCGTGTTTGCGCGAAAGGCGTGAAGCAGAACGGTTCTCACTTTCGGGACGCGGACCCACAATGATGACGAATTCACGTTTTTTTCCCTCCGCCGCGAATCGCGTATACAGCGCATGAAGTGTACCGCGGGCAACGAGTTGTGAGGGAAGCGTGAGATCACAAGCGATGCACGCCTCGCGTGTGGGTCCCAATTGCGTCCGCATATCCTCGAGCACCTGTGTCAAACGGTAAGGAGCATCCAGAAACACCAACGGTATCGTCATACTGCGGAGCTTTGCCAGCTCATCCCTCCGAAGCGATTTTTTGGGGGAGAGGAAACCATAGAAGAGAAATCGCTGCGCATTGAAGCCGGAAACAGCCAAAGCCGCTGTCAGGGAATCGGGGCCCGGGACGACATCCACGACTATTCCAGCATCGAGAGCGGCAGAGACGAGGCTGCTTCCGGGATCAGCGAACACCGGCATGCCGCAATCCGAGATGAGGGCGACTGTTTTTCCACCCCGCAATTCTTCCAAAACCTCCTCCGCCGCGTCTCTCTCGGTGTGCTCGTTGACTTCGATGAGATCTTTCAACATTCCGTGTCGCGACAACAGGCGACGCGCAACCGGAGCTTCTTCGCAAGCGATGAGATCAGCATCGCGAAGCGCCGTCACAGCGCGGGGAGAAATGTCCTCCGCATGCCCGATGGGAGTACCCACAATCACAAGGATGCCGCTCATCGCCTCTCCAGCTTGCGCTCACGTTCGATGAGTATCGCTTCGGCGAGCAGAAGATCCTCCGGTTCGGTGATTTTCAGATTACTCGCGGAACCCGCTACGACGTGAACCTGCACCCCGATGCGTTCGAGTAACGACACATCGTCCGTTGCCGCGAAATCGTCGCGGATCGCAGCGGTGAACGCCTCACGAAACACACCGGCACGCGCACCCTGCGGCGTCTGTGCCTGCCAAATCATCGCGCGGTCCACCGTTTCGCTGATCACACCAGCTTCGACGCGCTTTAGTGTATCCCGCGCAGGTATGGCCAGGACGGCCGCACCATGTCGTGCGACGGCGTCAACAACACCTGCGATGTGGTTTCGCTTCACACAGGGACGGGCAGCATCGTGGACGAGGACGATTTCCCTGTCATTTTCCACGGCGGAAAGGGCTTTCTCGACGGAGTCCTGTCGGCGTTCCCCGCCCAGTACGATGTCAATGTTCGCACGCCAGCTGCGATTTCCGAGCACCGCGCGGATCTTTTCTCTGTCGTCCGTTGCGATGATGATGCGTCGGCATTCCTCAATCGCGTCGAAGGCCACAAGAGTATGAAACAGAACGGGGGCCCCTGCAACTTGCAGGTATTGCTTCGGCGCATCGGATTTCATTCTGCTTCCGCTGCCGGCAGCAGGAATACAGACAGTAAATCGGTGCATGATTCAATTCTCTCCGTCGGTGAAATGTGCAGATAGTCGTGATTGTCAAGGATGGCGCAGCGATATGCGTGTATGCACTCCCGACTCGCCGCCACGGCACAATACTGCCGGAGCGCATAATAACACAGGCGAAGCCGAGACTCCGCCTGTCATGTTCTGCGTCACTGCGATATCAGATGATCATCATCGCATCGCCGTAACTGAACAGTCGATACTTATCCTTCACTGCCTTTTTATATGCCTTCATCATGAGGTCGTAATCCGAAAAGGCGGCGACCATCATGAGCAAGGTGGACTTCGGCATGTGGAAATTGGTGATCAGTTTATCCGTGATCTTGAAATCGTAGGGCGGATAAATGAATTTGTCCGTCCATCCGCGGGCGGGTGAAAGCTGCCGCATGGTAGTAACACTCGATTCCAGAGCACGGACGGTACTGGTGCCGACAACGACGATGCTTTTCTTTGCGTCTTTTGCCTTGTTTACCGCGGAGCAGGCTTCAGGCGGAATTTCGTAATACTCGGAGTCCATCTTATGCTTCGTCAAGTCTTCAACTTCCACGGGACGGAAGGTGCCGTGCCCGATATGCAACAGGACAGAGGTAATGGAGACACCTTTTTTCTTCATTTTTCCGAGCAGCCGCTTCGTGAAATGAAGTCCGGCCGTGGGGGCGGCCACCGCGCCGACCTGGCGGGCGTACACTGTCTGATAATGCTCCTTGTCGGCTTCTTCCGGCTCCCGTTTGATGTACGGAGGCAGCGGTGTCTGGCCGACGATATCGATGAGCTTGAACAAATCGCCCTGATAGTTGAAGCGCACGGTGCGTCCGCGAGACGTGGTGTTGTCGATGACCTCGCACATGAGCTTGTCGGAGAAATAGATTTTGTTTCCGATGCGCACCTTACGGGCAGGGTCCACGATCACGTCCCAGAGGCGCTCATCCTTACTCAACTCACGAAGGAGGAAGACCTCGATTTTGGCGTTGGTCTTTTCCTTCCTGCCGATCAGCCGCGCGGGAAATACTTTCGTGTCGTTGAGAACGAGGCAGTCGCCTTTCTTGAAATACTCATGAATATCGGAAAAAAGCCGGTGCTCAATATCGCCGGTGCTGCGATGCACCACCATGAGTCGCGATTGGTCGCGTTCCTCGACGGGGTACTTGGCGATGAGTCCCTTGGGAAATGCGTAGTCGAAATCGGAAAGTTTCATAAAATCCAGACCTGGATAAATGTATGATAATCAGGCGCGGGTCGTCCGGAGTACCATTCTTCCGGAAAAAACGCCATTTTTTGCGCTTTGCCGCCGCGTTCGACAAAATACGGAAAAAAAGAAGGGAAATCAACCGGATGTTGCATCTGAGCTGGAAAAACCCATATTTTACACGGTTATGGCTTCGGGAGGGCATCGTTTTTTACCCGGGTCTGCGGTATTTCCTCCATTCCACCGCCGCCGCTTCCGCGCTGCCGGCGCGAAAGTGACGCGGAGGGATAATTACCGTCGTTGCGGCCATGGACCCTGCCGTACGGAGCGGATCGAAAGGACGCTACAGGCAAAGAGCAAACCGCACCCATTCCGGGCCTCCGGCGCCGTCTCGCCCTCCGTTCTCTTCCCGGCTCATTGCCGCCATGCCCCATCCGATCTCCGGGACCATGAAGCACGAAGCGTCCTCCCGCTGATGGAAAAACACGGATCTTTCTTATCTTTCAGGACGGACCGGTCTGCTTTCATGCCGTCCATCCATCGTATCAGACACAGCACATTCGGAGAGCGACATGATTACTCCCCAGCTCCTTGCACCGCACAGCATTGTCGTCGTGGGAGCATCGAACGACATTCACAAACCCGGCGGGAAGGTACTGAAAAACATCATCGACGGAGGTTTCGCGGGCAACCTGTACGTGGTGAATCCGAAAGAGGCGGAAGTTCAAGGCATCAGGAGTTTTCAGCACCCCGGGGATCTGCCGCAGGTCGATCTCGCCGTTATCGCCATCGCCGCGAAATTCACACTCGCCACGGTCGAGACCTTGGCAAATGAAAAAGGGACAAAAGCATTTGTTATTCTCTCCGCCGGCTTCAGCGAGGAAGGCGACGAGGGCCGTGCGCTCGAACGCGCCATCGTGGACGTCGTCACCAGGGCCGGCGCCTCACTGATCGGTCCCAATTGCGTCGGGATTCTTACTCCCGCGCATCACAGCATTTTTACCGAACCCATCCCGATGCTGGATGCGAAGGGCGTGGATTTCATCACCGGATCCGGCGCCACTGCATGCTTCATTCTCGAAGCGGGGATCCCGAAAGGACTGACGTTCGCAAGCGTATTCTCCGTCGGCAACAGCGCTCAACTCGGCGTGGAAGAGATTCTCGCGTATTTGGACGAAAGCTTCGATCCCGCGACCAGTTCCCGCGTCAAAATGCTCTACGTCGAAACCATCGCCAAACCGCAGAAGCTGCTGCGGCACGCACGCTCCCTCATTGCCAAAGGCTGCCGTATCGCCGCGATCAAGGCGGGCTCCTCCGAAGCCGGTAGTCGCGCGGCCTCGTCCCACACCGGCGCGCTTGCCAGTCCGGACGTGGCGGTGGACGCGCTTTTCCGCAAGGCGGGCATTGTCCGTTGCTACGGTCGTGAAGACCTCATCGCCGTCGCATCCGTGTTCATGCACCCGGAACTTCGAGGAAAAAACATCGCCATCATCACTCATGCGGGTGGGCCGGCCGTCATGCTCACGGACGCGCTGTCCAATGGCGGACTGAACATCCCGCATATCGAGGGTACCGCCGCGCTCGAGCTGCTCTCGCAACTGTATCCGGGATCTTCCGTCGCCAATCCTATCGACTTCCTCGCCACGGGTACCGCCGCGCAACTCGGCACCATCATCGATTACGTGGATCAACGCTTCGACGAGATCGACGCCATGGTGGTTATTTTCGGGACGCCGGGCCTCACGCGCATCTTCGATGTGTATGAAGTGTTGCATGAAAAAATGCGCAGCTGTCGCAAGCCGATATTCCCTGTCCTCCCGAGCACACTTACCGCGCGCGAAGAAGTTGCGGATTTCCTCGCAAAGGGTCACCTGAATTTTCCCGACGAGGTCACACTCGGCAACGCGCTCGCGCGCGTGTATTCCACGCGCAAGCCGACGGAAGAATCACTCGTTCCTGCTGTCGATCACGCAGCGATACGCGATGTCATTGCATCGTGCGACGACGGCTACATCGCACCCGACGCCATTCAGAGGCTTCTCGATGCGGCGGGTATTCCTCGCGCGGGCGAAGCGGTGGCAAGTACGGCGGACGGCGCCGCCGCGGCCGCTTCAACGCTCGGTTACCCGGTGGTCATGAAAGTCGTCGGGCCGGTGCACAAATCCGACGTAGGCGGCGTGGTACTCAATGTGCAGGACGAAGCGCGCGTTCGCACCGAATTCGATCGCATGATGCGCATCCCGGATACCACCGCAGTGCTGCTCCAGCCCATGCTGAGTGGTATCGAACTGTTCGCCGGTGCGAAAAAGGAAGGCGGCTTCGGGCATCTCGTCCTCTGCGGACTTGGCGGAATTTTCATCGAAGTATTGAAAGACGTGCAGGCCGGTCTCGCGCCATTGAGTTCCGAAGAAGCGCTTGGAATGATCCGGCAGCTCAAGGGCTATAGAATCCTGCAGGGCGTGCGCGGACAGGCGGGCGTGAACGAAGCAGCCTTCGCGGAAGTGGTCAGCCGGCTTTCCGCATTGCTTGAGGCCGCACCGGAAATCATGGAACTCGATCTCAACCCGCTGCTCGGCACGCCGAAGGGTGTCACCGCGGTCGATGCGCGGATACGCATCGAGCGCTGATCCGCCGTGCGCTCGGTCCTGCGGCGGAGCGTCGGCAGCGTACCATGTGTTGCAGGTATCAGACGGATCGTGCCCGCGTGCCGTACTCAGACGAATCCGCGCGGGGTGGATCCTGCGGGCGGGAAGGTGCCGCCTCCTTCATTGCGGGTGACACAGGAATAGAATATCCGTATTACTCAGGCATTGGTGACGCGTATGCACAATCGGAGACGCATCGAAGAACTCAGGGCGCTCCTGACGGCAGAGTTTCCTCTGCGGGAACTCTTCGTTGACACCGGTACGCAACTTTTCACCCTTTTCACCGCAGAGGATATTGAAGCGCTGATCAGCAACGTATCGGCGGATGAATTCAACAAAGACGAGCGCCTGCCCTACTGGGCCGAACTCTGGCACAGCGCCGTGGCTCTGGCCGCGGTCCTGAACGAAGCGCAGATGCTTCCGGACAAGGCGCATGTGATGGAAATAGGCTGCGGTCTCGGATTGCCCGGACTTGTCGCGGCGCAGCGGGGCGCGCAGGTCACCTTCTCGGATTATGATCGCTTCGCTCTGTGGGCTGCGGAACTGAATCTGCGGAGCAATCTGCCGGGTGTCGAGGCGGAGTTTCTCGAACTGGACTTTCGCCAACCGCCGTCGCGGCAGTGGCCTCTGATTCTGGCTGCGGATGTGATCTATGAGAAACGCTTCGTCGAACCCCTCGCGGCATTTCTTGACGCGACGCTGACGCACGATGGCCAGGTTTTACTGGCGGAACCCAACCGCCTGATCGCCGTACCGTTTTTCGAGACGCTTACCGCGCGGGGTTTCCGCTACGAGCGCCAGTCGCGCTTCCCGAATCTGCATGGACGCACCGCCGAGGTAAGCGTGTACACGATACAACGACGGGCGTGAAGCCTGCAAACGGAGGACGTCGTCGGGATTTTCGCGGCCTTCCCTTGGAGGCACTACGAGACGGCGGGAAGTCTTTGCGGGACGCCGAGACGCTCCGCGCTGGTCGGCACGTCCACGCATGATGCCGCCCTTACTGATCGGCGAGCCACTCGCGCATGTACTTGCGGCGGAGGGGATCAATCTTCCATCCGTCGCGGCATTTGAGCGCTGTACGGAACGCCGCCGCCGCATCCTGTTTTCTGTCGGCCGCGATGTAGGTGAGACCCAGCTCGAAATGATGCCGGAGGACGCCAGGGCCCTCGGCGATGGCCGCACGGAAATGCGTTATGGATTTGTCCAGACTTCCATCAGGCATGCCGCCGAGAAACACATTTGCCAGTTGACGCTCTACCCACCCAACCGTGGCCACCTCGCGATGCCAGGTGCCGTAGATGGTGTTTGCCATCTGGTTCCGCGGATTGATGCGCAACGCTTCGTCCAATTCGTCGCGGATGCGGTTGGCAAGGCGCACTTTCTCCTTGCCGCCGACAAACATTCCTATGCTGCCGTAGGCCGCCGCGAGCGATGCGCGCGCGAAGGAATTGCGCTTGTCGTTTCGTACCGCGGCCTCCGCGTAGTCAATGGATTTTCGGTACAGACGTTCCTTCGCCGCATCGTCCGTCGCGGCATCGCCGTCGTTGATCGTGTAGTAGGAGAGGCGCCAGAGAACCTCGGCGTTGGAAGGATTGCCGTTTCGCAAGTCCTCGACGATCTGTCGAGCCGCGGAGTACTTTCCCTGATCGAAGTAGTTGTCCGCCTGGGCGAGCTGCTCGCTCAGCGCATCGCGCACGGTGCGCGAGGCATTGCCGGGCTCGCGCAGAACGGTGGCAAGGACAAGGGCGGTGATGAACAGGCCAGGCAGGAACCATCGCAGGGTCCGGGTGAGAGGTCCAGGGTGAGATGACATACGCTGTTGGTCTCCTTGTTGCTTTGTCCCGATCAAGCGGTGCCACGGGATAACGGACACTGCTTCATCCGCCGATTAGCGAATGATGCGCATTTCACATGAGAACAGTGTGACGAGAGCATGAGTTTTGTGTTGAGTCCATTTCGTCCGCTTCTCCCGTTCCTGACTTCGAACGTTCTCTGCATGGACAAAACGCTGTTGCCTGCAGAAAAAGTGCCTTCATGGCACAAAAAGAAATTTGCACTTTCCGGCTTCGCTGCGAAAGGCAAAATTTCGTCGTTGATCCTGCACTACCCTGCCATGATGTCGGAGCGACCCTCGTCCCGTTATGTATCGGATGCAGCGTTGTGTATGTTGCATGACTGTCGCGTTGCGGAGACGGTTGTCGGGAGGAGAGGACGCTTCCCGCGGAGCGATACCTTGAAGCGCTGGATTTTCCCGAAGAAATATACGGCACATTTTTTGCTGTCATTCTCGTTTTCCTATTTCCGGTAGATGCCCATGTTCACTCGTTTCTTTTCCCTCCTCGCCGTGCTCATGCTCTCCATCGTTACTCCTCAACTTCTTGCGCAGCATCGCGTGAGCGGACGCGTCAGCGATGCAGTGAGCGGCGAAGCCCTGCAATTCGCCAACATTTGGGTGGAGCAAATCCAGAGCGGCACAACAACGGATAAAGCCGGCCGCTTCGTTTTACCACTGGCACCCGGGCAGCACGTGCTCGTGGTGAGCTACATCGGTTACAAAAGTCGGAGGCAGCGGGTGAGCATACCCGGAGATACGGAGATCAACATCACCCTGCAGCCCTCCGCCATTGAATTGCCCGAAGTCACCATCACTCCCGGCGACAATCCCGCACTGCGTATCATCCGCAAAGCGATTGAAATGAAGGAGGTGCAGAAGGCGAAGCTGCGTAATTACAGTTTGACCTCGCATTCCAAGCTGCTCATTCGCGTGTCCGGTTTTGCGTTGGGCGGCGCAAGCGCCTCGGGTGAGGGTGAGAGCACGACGGTCACCATCGGCGGGAACACCGATACGGCAGACCCGGACAGTACAGACAGCGCCGACAGCAGCGCCACGATAAAGCGTGATCCGCGCCTTCCCGTTATTCTCGAGACACAGACGGACGCGTACTGGGCGGCACCGAATCGCTACAAAGAGGTCGTCACCGCGCGCAAGCAAAGCGCCTTCATTCCGGCGCAGGGCAACATTCTCGTCAGCGCGTTTTTCATCATCGATTTTTCAAAAGATGAGCTGAACCTCAGTGACAAGGCGCCGGTGATTGGTCCCATCTCCGAGGCGGGATTGCGGCACTACTACTATCGGCTGGCTGGTACGACCTTTATTGACAGCACGAAAATCTATCAGATCGAGATATCGCCGCTGAGCGACAGCGATCCTTTGCTGCGCGGTACGATATACATCGCCGATGAGAGCTATATGCTGTCCATGGTGGATGTGCAGCTCAACGACGCCGCTTTACCGACGTTGCTGGACACCATGGCGTTTCGTCAGAATTTTCGTTTCGTGGACGGGGAGTTCTGGATGCCGGCGGATGTGATCGTCATGGCATCGGCACAGATACCGGTCGTGAATATCGGACTCCAGGTGGAGGGCTTTTCGGTGCTGCAGGATTACCGCATCAATCAGGAGATCAATGAAGCGTTTTTCGACAGAACCCGTATCAAGGTGCTGAAGGAGGCGGACGAGCGGGATTCGTTGTACTGGGTGGAGACCCGGAAAATTCCGACGAGTGACGAGGAGGAGCGCGCGTATCTTGTTTCCGATTCCATAAAAATAGCTCTGGACTCCACGAAATACGCGGTGACGTTCGGTTCGATATTGAGCGGCGGCGTCACCGGCGCGGAGAATGTCGAATTCCGCTATCCCGGCCTTGTCTCGCTGTATCAATTCAATCGCATCGAGGGGCATGCGCTGTCCGGTGAATTCGGATTCTCCTTCAACTCCTTCCCGCTTCGCGGCATACGGGCCGGAGCCGGCTACGGTTTTTCCGACGAGCGCCTGAAGTACAACCTCGGGGCTTCCTTCCGTGTGTTTTCATCGCCCGCGCTGACCTTCGGAGCATCGCGGTATTACGCGCTCGATTATATCGACAGCGAGGGGGATCCGAATACGGCGGGTCTCATGACAATGCTCTCCTGGTTCGGGAAATACGACTACCGCGACTTTTTCTATCGTGACGGCTGGGCGTCCTGGCTGCGCTATGACCCTTTCCTGCTCTTCCCCATGCGCATCACGATTTCGCGGGACGGGTATTACAACGCGATGAAGAACAGCGAATGGAGTCTGTTCAATCGCGACCGCAGCTATCGGGACAATCCGCCCGTCAACGAGGGTCGTATCACCAGCGTAAGCGGACGAATGAGTCTTGACATGCGCGACATGCTGGACAATGCCGGAGAGCTTTCGCGTATCGGACGACGGAATCACATCCCGACCGTCGGCGTCGGCTTTCACCGCATCGAAATGCACAGCGGCGATTGGGATGTCACAGCGCTGTATGCGGGTCTGAACGGCGCGTTCGATCTCGGCGTGTACGGCGTTTTGTCCTACAATCTTGCCGCCGACCGCGCCAACGCGGCCCTGCCGACGCAGTTGCTGTACAATCTCCGTGGCGGTATTCAATATCTGGCCGCGACCACGGGATTCCGGACGCTGGGTTTCCGGGAATTCGGCGGTGACACGCGAGCGGTGGGAAGCTTCAGCTATGATTTTCGGGACTGGTTGTTCCGCTGGCTGCGTGTGCCGCTGCTGCGCGACAGCGGGTTTGGTCTGGAGCTGTTCGCCACGGGCGGTTGGACGACCATGCGCGCGGAGACGGCCGTCTTGCAAACCGTGACACCCGCCGAAGCGAAACTGCCATTCTGGGAAGCCGGTTTCGGCATTGACAACATCCTCAGCATATTCCGCGTGGATATGGCCTGGCGCCTGAATCATGCGCGCGAGGGGAGAAATTTCTTCATTGGCCTGGGCGGAGGGATACTGTTCTGATATGGTGGAGAGAAACGCCGTTCGACTCAAGCAATGTACCTGAGAATGCTTTCGATCTTCCGGCAGGCCGTACCCAATTTCGATCAAATCGCGCAAATCTGAGCCGCATGCGTGTGCTCCCGTTTCCTGATTGGGACATGCGACTCTTCCGAAACCGCGTAACGAGGATGCACCGCGGATTTGTGTTGCGGAAGATTCATATTTCCCGTATTCTGCTTTTTGCCTTGTTCCGCATTTTCTGTACTTGTCGCAGGTACGCCCATGCATCGCTGCTACGTCTTTCTGTTGCCGCTTCTGATGCTGACGCAAGCATTGGTGGCGCAACCATCGCTGGAAATCAAGAGCCTGGAAGTGAATTATCCGAAAGTCCGGGTGTACTTCAAGGTGGGATGCAACGGCGTCAACCGCAACGATTTTCAGAAACAGCAATTCGAGCTGTATGAAAACGGCAAGCTGATGACGGCGGCGACGCTGCATTGCTTCGATGAACCGGACTGCTGTGTGTCGGCGGTGCTGGTACTGGACCGATCGGGCAGCATGCTCGGGCAGCGCTTCATCAACATGCGCACGGGTGCAAGCAGCTTCGTCAATGAAATGAATCCCGATGGCAAGCCCTGCGACGAAGCAGCGATTGTAAGTTTCGCCAACGATGTACGCCTCGATGTGCCTATGACCTCGGACAAAGGCGCACTGCTGGCCGGCATCAACAATATCGTGCCCGTAGGGGGAACGGCCATGTGGGACGGTGTGGCGGCGGCAATTCAGGAGCTGCTGCGCTCTGCCAAAAATAGTTGCCGCGCGGTGATCGTGCTCTCCGATGGCGGCGATAACGGGAGCAAGGTGCACAACCTGAACTCGGTCGTACAGATGGCGCTGCGGGATTCCATTCGCGTCTTCACCATCGGACTGGGCTCTGCCGCCGACAAGAATCTTCCCGCTCTCGCCAGCCGTACGGGAGGGAAGCATTATCAGAGCGCCACCGGAGCAGATCTCGCGGAAATTTACTCGGCGATCCGTACCGGCATCATCGGCTGGAGCTTCCCCTGGTGCTATCTCGAATACGAAACCGGCTGTCCCGACGGCACCGAGCGCACGGTGGAGCTGAAGCTGAAGAATTACTGCGGCGGCACGGTCTCGCAAACCGTGCGCTACATAGCGCCGTATCTTCCCGAGAAATTCCAGAAAGTCACGTTGCGAGTCGGCGACGCTGAAGCGCAGGCACGTTCGGAGGTGTTGCTGCCGGTGTACCTGGATACGCCGGTCAGTGGAATGTTCGGCAAATCCTATGTCAGCATTTTTTATGACGAGAATCTTCTGGAATTACTGGAAGTCACGGCAGGGCCTCTTCTGGCCGGCAAAGCGTTTTCCTATCAAAAAAGCAACAGTACGATTTTCATACGTCTTGAGGAGGATGTCGAACTCAACACCTCGGGCGGTGTGCTCTATTATCTTCGCTTTCGTACCGCCGATCCGCCATCCACCGTCCGCACGCCGGTACAGATCGTGCACTGGAGTTTCGAGAAGTATTGCCTCGAACCTGTCACACGGGACGGTTCCGTGCTGATCCGTGCGCGCGTGGTGTTTCTGTCCTGCAGCACATCCGGCCCTGTCACCCTGCGTTGGAATGCGCAGACCGGGGGATATGAACCCACGAGTTTCGACATCTCCATAAGCGTCATCAACACCGGCAACAAGGAAGTCGAGGATGTGCGCGTGACGCTCATGGCCGAAGCGGGACGCATCAAGCTCATCAACCCAGTGGAATTCACACAGTCCGCGTCACCGTCCACCATCCCGCCTTCCGGCTCCGCCTCCGCGTCATGGAGAGTGGAAATCGCGAGTTACAAGGATTTGCGGAATTTTCCCATCCGTTTCCGCATCATGGTGAATGACGTGCTGTACGACGAATGCGAGTTGCTGGTATCTTTCGATTCGCTGCGCGACGATTTCATGCACTGCGATGTGCAGGCACCGGATGTGCTGCGGTGGAATGTGCGTGACCGGCGTTATGAGGGCAATCCCTTCCCCGTTATCGTCAACGCGTACAATGGCGCGAATATTCCCGCGCAGAACGTGCGTGTGACGCTGACCACCGATCCCGCCGCCATTCGGCTCGTCGCCCCGACGCAGACCACGCAGGCAATGACGCCCGACACCATCCCTCCAGGTCGGCAAGGCAGCGCGCAGTGGACGCTGGAAGCCGTGGGAAGTGATATCCCCCGTGTCGTGACCCTGCACATGAAAATCGAAGCCGACAATCTGCCGACCGTGGAATGCGAGCGCATTCTCCGCATCGAAGCGGGAGTGTATCCGCTGCTGAGCTGCTCCGTCACCATGCCGGATTCCGTCAACTGGAACGAACAGCGCAAGAGCTACGAACCCAATCCCTTCGACATCACCGTGACCGTGCCCAATGTGGGCAGCACCGATGCGGAAAATGTGCGCGCCACGCTGGTCTATGATCCGCGCGTGCTCCGTTTGCTCACTCCCGCGGTGGCGCAGCAGACGCTGACGCCAGCATCCATTCCCCGCGGCGGTTACGGCACGGCAGTGTGGACGGTGGAAGCGCTGCAGCAACAAAGGGCGACGGCTGTGAACATCAGTGTGATGGTGGAAGCGGACAATCACGCGCCGATTAACTGCTTCGGACGCATCGAGGTGGATTCGGCGCTCACTACCGGCATCGCCTGCGAGCTCAGCGCGCCGGATACGGTGTACTTCCGCGATCAATACTACGAGCCGGAGGAGTTTGCCATAGGCGTGCGTGTGCGCAACACCGGCAGCGCTGCAACTCGCGACGTAAGGGCCCAATTGTTGCAGGACACGCGCTTTACCATTCTCTCGTCAGGATCGCAGCTGCTTGCCGACGTGTTACCGCCGGGCGCGGATGCCTCGGGTGACTTTCGCGTACGCATACATGCGCGCGACACGGACGGCTACGACACGGTGTGGGTCAACATTCAGGGCGACGATACCGATCCGGTCTGGTGCTACCATCCGATATGGGTGCAGCGCGTGCGCATGCCGCGTTTCGATCTCCGTTGCGAGATGGAAAGCGACGGGCCGGTATTCGATCCCACACGTAACGACTACATCCCGAATCCGCTCACTTTCAGCACCACGGCATTGAACACGGGTGAGACCTGGGCAGAGGACTGTCAGATCATGCTGGTCGGACAGACACTGCTGACACCCGTCGGCAGCACCCTGCGCGATATCGGCACCATGCTGGTGAACGACGAGCGGCGCGACACGTGGAGTGTGCGCGTATTGCCGCGTGCGCAGGCGGGCTGGGATACGCTCACCTTTCAGGTGCTGGGCCGTGGTGGTCTCGGTCGGCAGATCGTCGTCGCCGAATGCCGCCTCCCCGTATTCGTGCCCGCGACGCGGGAGTCCGCCTACACTGTGAGCTGCGAAGCACCGGACACGCTGTACTTCGTCGACGGCGGTTACATCCCCGATCCTTTTGTGTTCACCGCGCGCGTTCGCAACAGCGGCAGCAGCACGGGGCGTAACCTGCGCGTGCGTCTGGAACTGCCGGCTGGCGTATTGCCAGCGGCGGGTGAGACTCTTGACCGCGTATTTCCCGCGCTCGGCGCAGATGAGGAGGTGGCGTTCACCTGGAATTTGCATGCCGAGCGTCGTCCGCACGACGGGGATTACGATATGTGCGTGCGCGTCATAGACGCTGTCGGGGCTTCGGGCAGTTGCTGCACCCCGGTGCGTATCTGGCGCAGCTCCGACGCCGACCTGAGTGTGCAGTGCCTGGCTGTGGATACGCTGTTCGTTGACGAGGCGCGCGGCGAGTACGTCGGCAATCCCTTCGAGGTCAAGGTCTTTGTCCGGAGTACTGGCAGCGAGATGGCGCGGGACGTGCGCGCGACGCTGATCGTGCCGGGGCATCTTGCCGCTGTTCTCGACCCGGTGACGCACAGCTTCGGCGATTTGGCGGACACTGCGCCCGTCGCGCACAGTTGGCGCGTGCAGGCGCTACGCCAGCCGATTGGTGCGGATATGCCGTTGCGTATCGAAGTGGTGGGCGCGAATGTTTTGCCAACGCGCGACACGCACTGCGCGGTGCATCTTATGGCCAATCCCGAACCTGCGCTTCTGGCGCAATGCAGCATCGAACCTTCGGACACGCTGTACTTCGACGAGACGACCGGCACATTTACCGTCCCGGAGGTGCGTCTGACGATGCGCATTCGCAATAACGGCGCGGCCGGCGCGGCGGAGGTTCGCGCCTACGCGCTCGCTCCGGAAGCGATGACGCTGCTCCCGGGCGAAAGCGCGATCAAACCGCTGCCGTCGGTCTCCCTGGCTCCGGGGGGATCGGACAGCATCAGTTGGCGTTTCCGGCCGATATTCAATGAAAGCTCCGGTTGGCGCGAGTTCCGCGCGGTAGTGAGCTGCGCGAACGGCTCGTCGGTTGAATGCGTGACGCGCCTCTATGTGCAGGGCGCGCGGCGGCAGGTGACGCTCGCTTTCCCCGAGTACTCGGTACTACGTTATCGTGAGAAGCAACTCATTCCTCTCATGATCAGCCGCACGGTTGTGGCGAAGCTGTCCGAATACACGATACGCATTGCCTTCGATCCGGCGCTGCTGCGCGTCAACGGTCTCAGCACGCAGGGCACGCTCACCGGCAGGGGCTGGGTGGGCGCGGGACTGCGCTCGCGAGGCGAGGGTGTGCTGGAGGTGTACGATTACACCACGGTGGCGCCGCTTGCGACTGAGGACGGCGTACTCTTCCTGTTGCAGGTGGAGGGCATGCTCGACAGGAATTGGGGCTCGGGCAGTTTCGGCGAAACCGCCATACGCATCGACACGGCACACACGCGTCTGAACCGCGGCGCGATTTCGTACGAGGCCGTCGACGGACGCGTTATCGTCACCGACGCCTGCCTCGAGCCGCTGATGGCTCCGGAAGGTTACACACTCGGGCAGAACCGGCCCAATCCCTTCAATCCCTCGACAGTCATAGAATACACATTGCCTGAGACAGGGCACATACGTTTGCGCGTGTTCGACCGACACGGCCGGGATGTGCGTACGCTGGTGGATGAAGTACGCGACGCCGGCAGACATGAAATCACCCTGGATGCATCGGATATGCCTTCGGGTATGTACTTCTATCGCCTCGAGCACGCACGTGGCGTGGAGATGAAGAAAATGGTGCTGCTGCGGTAGAGGGTTTCGCGAAATAAAGTGCTTGTTCAAGCACCCATGCTCTTGACATTGGTGTGAATATTTTGCACGTTGCTGTGAGCAGATCTGGACTTTGTGCGCGGGTATTCGTCCATTCGCGCGTGCGCATGCCTGTCTCGTGGGGTCTACGGCGCTATCCAGCTGCCTGGTAAAAAAAGGAAATAATAGTCGTAATAGTACCTGTATGTGACGGAATCGCCAAAATCCGAGGTGTGTCATGAAAAAGTACTTCATTGCCGTTTGTATCGTGTGTATGCTGGCTCCGTTGTTGCGGAGCCAGGCGTTCGCCGATGATGTCAGCTTGAACGCCGGGGTCCGGCTCGCCTCGGCTCCTTCTCTCGTCGTGACGTGCGAGACCGTCGACACACTTTTTGTTGATCCGCGCGGCGATCAATACCTCGGCAGTCCCTTCGTCATGAAAGTGACAATCACGAATACCGGTTCCGAGGCAGTCAGCGAGGTTGAAGCGTCGTTGCTCCTCCTTAGCCCGGCGCTACGAGCGGCTGGACAGCTCTCGAAGGAAATCGGATTAATCGAACCACAGACCTCCAGAGAGGTGCTATGGGAGATTATGGCGGTTCCTCAGCAAACTGCTATTGATGCCGACATCCTCGTCCTCGTTTCATCCGCAAATCACCCGACGATCGAGTGTCAATCCCGTGTGCATCTTACCGCGCTTCCGCTGCCGGAACTGGATGTGCGATGCAGCGTCGAGCCGTCCGATACGCTTCGCTACAATGAACGAACAGGCCGCTTCGAGCTATCGGAGCTTCGTATGAAAGCATCGGTGCTGAACATGGGGGATGGTACCGCCCGACGGGTACGGGCCACGCTGTTGCTGCCGGAGTTCATGGTACTCGCCGAAAAGGAAAGCGCCATTAAAAATGTGCTTCCGTCCGATCTGGATAAAGATCAGACAGGGAGCGTGGTCTGGAACGTCGAGCCCATGAGAGTGATCGGGCATCCGGGATGGATCGAATTTGAGGTGCTCGTCGTTCCGGAAAACGGCTCTCCGGTGAAGTGCAAACATAAGGTGTACCTTCAGCCCGTCAGCCGCCATGTTCTGTTGGCGATGCCGGAGAACAGCATACTCCGACATGGGGTGGAGAGCATCATTTCGATACGCATCGAAGGCGCCGAAGGACTGGACTTGTCGAAGTATGACTTGAACATCAAGTACGATCCCGGTCTGCTGCGCGTCAAGGGCATTGAGACCGCCGGCACGCTCACGGCGGACGGCTGGTCCACGAAGTTGAGCGTGAGCGGCGTGGGATCTCCGTTGAGCTTCGGCGACAGCACCATCACCATCCTGGCGCAGGGTCCCGCGATCGTCGCCGATGAAGGCGTGCTGCTGAACCTCCGTGTCGAAGGCATATTGTACAGCCAGCACGGCGCGGGAAGCTTCCGCTACTCGAGACTGAAAATGGACACCGTGCGCTCCTTGCTCGAGCATGGCTGGATATCGTTCTCTGCTGTCGACGGCGGCGTGTATGTCACCGACGATTGCCTCGAACCCTTGACGCTGAATCCCGCCTGGCAGCTTCGACAGAACCGGCCGAATCCCTTCAATCCGACGACCGTGATAGAGTACCGCCTTTCCGAAGCGAGCCATGTGCTGCTTGGTGTGTATGACGTTCATGGCAGACTGCTTCGCACGCTGGTGGACGAACTTCGGAATGCCGGCAGCCATGAATTGACCTTCGACGCTTCGGATTTGCCCTCGGGTATGTATTTCTACCGCCTCGAACACGCCCGAGGAGTGGAGATGAAAAAGATGCTGCTGCTGCGGTAGACGATCCGCGCAATGTGTGTCCGCATCGTAATGCGCATGCGCACTGATACAGGTACACGGATTGCACATATGGTCACGGATGCTCGATGACGGAAAGGTTTGAAGGAGCGAAGTGGATTTTTCTTCGTCACAGACCTCGAAAGAATCCTCCTCGTTGATCCGACTTCGATCCGCGCAATCCGTGCGGGCATTCCATACAGCTTATCGTTTGCACGTGCATTTCTCCACGGGATTGGAGATATTATCATGATGCGTCCCACTTGAGATGGTTTAATCATGAAAGCACCGCAGCGCAGCACGCAGAGGGAAAGCAATTCACGAACCGGGTCCATTGTCCTGTACGTCGGTATCGGTGTCGCCGCATTGGCAGCGCTCTATGTTGCCGGAGTGTTTGATGCGACACCGGGGAACGGCAGAAATAGCGAAGCGCGCCAGGTGGCGAGCACCTACAAACCCAGCGATCCCTGGCTGCAACGGGCCTATTCCATCGATGCGCTCTTCCACAAGGTATACACCGCGGGATGGGAAGGTGCCAACGGAGCTATAGGTGACGCACACCTCTTTGCCGTCACGGGCGACAGTGCGCTCTACCGCTTCCATCACGAAGTGCATCCCATGAAAGATCTTTTCAACGGGACTTGGGTGGACGATCGCGCCTGGGCCGCCCTTGCGGAGATGTACTGGTGGGATTTCACCGGCAGAAAAAACAAAACCCTTGTCGAGAATGCGGAGGTCCGCTATGTCGAAGCTCGTATGCAGGGCCGCATGTCCAGGCACGAGGGGTACTGGAGTTGGTACAACTGGCCGCCCGACTCCGACGTACGCGATCAGATTTTCACCAACAGCAATATGAATCAGATGGTCACCGTCGCCTGCTGGCTGTATGAGGCCACTGGCAAGCGTGAGTATCTCGACGATGCACTGAAAATCTGGAATGGCGACGGCGGCACGCCCGGAATCGAGAAAATGCTCTACAAGGGCAACGGCCGCTGGGAGGGCGCACGGGGGCCGGCGGCTTTCGGGAAACAGCTTCCCTGGGAAGGCGCATCGTACTGCAGTATCGGCGCCGCGTTGTATAAAGTAACCAAGGACAAGAAGTACAAAGATGCGGCAGTAGCCACCGCACGTCGCATCATGGACCCCGCCACGGGCTGGGTGGATCCCGAACATTTTTACCAGCTACAGATGGACGGGAACGGTGCTTTTGTGCATTTCGTTTTGGATGCGTACATGATCGCGCCGGACGAGCTCCCGGACATTCCGGAAAAAATAGGCAAAATGCTCGAGCACGTGTGGACGAATCATCACGGCAAAGCACGCGTCACCCTGCATCGCACAGCCGATCATGGCATACGCAACGGTTGGAATCCCAACGGCGGTGAAGACGGCTACGGCGTGGACGAGGTCGGCACCGTACACGCGCAATCGCAGGCCGTCCGCGCGTTCGGCGTGTATTGCTACGTGCGACACAAGTTTCCGGATGCTGTGAAGTAGAATCGAGAATCGTGAACCAGAGAAATTACAGAATGAGCTGAAATGACAGAAAATGAGAAACGAGAATCGTGAACCAGAGAAATTACAGAATGAGCTGAAATGACAGAAAATGAGAAACGAGAATCGTGAACCAGAGAAATTACAGAATGAGCAGAAATGACAGAAAACGAGAATCGTGAATCGTGAACCAGAGAAATTACTGAATGAGCAGAAATGACAGAAAACGAGAATCGAGAATCGTGAACCAGAGAAATTACTGAATGAGCTGAAATGACAGAAAACGAGAATCGAGAATCGTGAACCACAGAAATGACAGAATGAGCAGAAATGACAGAAAACGAGAATCGTGAATCGTGAACCACAGAAATGACAGAATGAGCAGAAATGACAGAAAACGAGAAACGGGAATCGTGAACCACAGAAATTACAGAATGAGCAGAAATGACAGAAAACGAGAATCGTGAATCGGGAATTGTTAACCGGTCCGCCTAGGCGGAGGGCATCGAAAAGTGCGAAATGGTGATGGTGCGGGAATTGTGAAAGCCTTGGGCTCACGATCACGCATGTCATCCTTCTCACTTTCTCACCCCTTTATGAGCTCCCTTCAGGCTTCAGGCGTCTTCAAATTGTAAGTCGTACTTCGTAAATCGAAAGTGGATACATTCACACAAATCACACTTGGTGCCGCGGTCGGACAGGCCGTCGGGCACCGCGACATCGGTAACAAAGCGATTCTCTGGGGTGCGTTCGGTGGACTGCTCCCGGATCTCGACATGCTCTTTCTTCCGCTGCTCGATCCCGTCACGCAGCTCTCCTGGCATCGGGGGATTTCCCATGGGATTCTTCTGATTCTGCTGCTGACACCATTGCTCGGTTGGGTGATGCACAAGGTACATGGCGGCCTCGTGAGTATGGGGAAGGGAGCGCTGCTGGTGTTTCTCGCCCTGTCGACGCATGTGCTGCTGGATTGCTTTACCGTGTACGGCACCGGTGTTTTCGAACCTTTCTCCGATGTCCGTCTCGCGTGGAACAATCTCTTCATCATCGATCCGCTGTACACGCTTCCGCTTCTGATAGGCGTTATTGCGTCGATGTTCCCCGGCGAGGTGCGGGCAAAGCTGTTCCGTAACGCAGCGGGCATCATCATCAGCAGCGGATATATCATCGTGACGCTGGCGCTGAAATTCGGGACCATGCCCGCCTTCACCCGCTCGCTGGAAGAGCAGAACATCAACTATACGCGCATCACTACCGCACCGACCGCTCTCAATTGTCTTCTGTGGCGTGCCGTAGCAGAGGACGCCGGCGGATATTGGATCGGGTATTACTCGGTATTCGATGGCGACGGAGCGGTGAAGTTCTGGCGCGTGCCGCGCAATGAGCAGCTGCTGGCGGGGCTCGAAAACGAACGCGCCGTGAAAAAACTGAAATGGTTCTCCGATGGCTGGTACAGCGTGTCGCGGGATGAGCGGGGACTGCGCTTCCATGATTTGCGCTTCGGGGAGTTCGATGCCGCCAAGCCCGAGAACAGCTTCGGCCTTGGTAATCCTGTCAACCTGCACTATGTCTTTACATTTCGCCTTCCTGAAGCCCCCCCCGGCTCGCCGGACCGCTACACCGTGCGTCAGGAGGAATTTGTCATGCCGGACGTGGGCCGAACTATGGACCTGCTTTGGACGCGGCTGAAAGGTATTCGACCCTCCACCAGCAGGAGCAGCAATGGATCCCCTCACTCTTTCAACGAGTAGCCCTGCGGCGGCAGGTATCCGAAGAAGAAGCACATACGAGAGCACTACATGGGCACTTCCATATTCAGCAGAATCATCGCACGCGACATACCGGCGGATATCTTGTATGAGGACGAGCACGTCGTTGCCTTCCATGACATCGCGCCACAGGCCCCTGTGCATGTGCTGATAGTCCCTCGCGAGGAAATCAGCAGCATTGCCGCGTTGAACCACGGCCACCAAAATCTTGTTGGACACATGGTGTTGACCGCACAGCAGGTCGCCCGCGACTTGGGTCTCGACTCCGGTTATCGCCTCGTGATGAATTGCGGTGACGATGGCGGTCAGACCGTCTGGCATCTGCATCTTCACCTGCTCGGCGGACGACCCATGCACTGGCCTCCGGGCTGATTTCTTTCATTTTATCATTCGGGACAGATCATGTCACGCTACACACGGCACTTGTTCATTTGTGAAAATCTCCGCGACGAGGGACATCCCCGCGGCAGCTGCGCGCGAGGCAATTCCGAGCAACTTCGACTCAAATTCAATGAAGAACTGAAAAAGCGCGGCATGCTCCCTACCCACCGCGCGAATAAAAGCGGCTGCCTCGACGCCTGCGAATTCGGTCCGTCCATCGTCGTGTACCCCGACGGCGTCTGGTACGGCGGTGTGACTCTCGACGACGTGGAGGAAATCGTGGAATCGCATCTGGTCAACGGCAATCCGGTGGAGCGGCTGCGCATCAAAGACGCACGGTACGAATAGGGCTTTGACCGGCGGTCGGTATCGGGAGCCGTCGGGAGTGTTTTTTACCGGTGCTATCGTATTTTTTCATACCACCGCGAACGATTGTACAAAAATGAGCAGTACATCCGACATCCGATGGAAGCAGCGCTTCGCAAACTTCCAAAAAGCAATGGTACGGCTCTCAGATGCCTGTGACCGGGAGGAGTATTCCGAGCTTGAGCGCAGCGGTCTCGTTCAGACGTTCGAATTTTCGTTCGAACTCGCATGGAATACATTGAAAGATGTACTGAGCTACGAAGGATTCGAAACAAGAACGCCGAGGGAAGCGATACGTACGTCCTTCACCGCCGGCTACCTCAACGAAACGGAGGCCGCGGCGGCTCTGGATGCACTCGAAAAGCAGAATTTGTTGAGCCACAGCTACCATGAGGCAACGGCGACAGAAGCTGTGGACCTTATAAAACATCGGTACGCGCCCATGTTGCTGGCCTTGCTGCGGAGGCTGGACGAAAAGCTGGAACGCGAATGAACGACGGCCTCACCGATGCGGTTCGGGACAGCATTCGTTCGATACTCTCCTCCCATCCGGGTGTAGAGAAAGCGGTCGTGTTCGGTTCAAGAGCGATGGGCTCACACGTGCCCGAATCCGATATTGATATCTGTCTTTTCGGTACCACTCTCACCCTGACCGATCAGGTGAGTCTGGCTGCGGTGATGGATGCTCTTCCCATACCGCAGAAAGTGGACTTGCTTCGGTATCACACAATCTCCAACAGGGAACTGATCGAACACATTGACCGCGTGGGGATGCTGCTTTATCACAGAAGTACAATATACTCCCGCTGAACATGGGCAATGGGATTGCCGCATTTTCGTCACCGACCGGCAGGCGACGGGTCGCGCATCGTCTTTGGTGGAAGGGCATGTCGGATTGCCTTGAGAGGGATGGGGACGACAGCGTAGATTGGCAGAATGAACATCCGTCGCTCTTTTGCCGATGGAAACCGCGCCAAAGGGAGAACGCTGCGAACGGAAAAGGGAAAGATACAAAACAGGGAACCCCCATCATCCGGAGACGCACACCATGCCATTCCAGTATATCACCGTCAAAGGCGATGTGTATCACCTCACGCAAAGTTTCAATGCACGGGGTACCAGGCTCTATCATCTGGTGAAGAACAAGAAAGGTCCTTATCTGGATGCAATGCCCGAAGGGTACGAGATTTTTGAAGATCCGAACGGCACTGTCACACTGCGAAAAGACGGCCCGAAACTGATCAGCGACGAGGAATTGCAGCTTGTCATAGACGGGATGCAGCGGTATTCCGCGCAGCCGAAATTCCTCTGCGACAGACACAAGAAAACTATCACGATTTATACCTGTTTCGAGATGGATGCGGCATTTCTTGCGAAGCGCTTGAAACTTGGTCCCGTCGAGACGCTCCTGCTCGAATCACGATATCGGGAATTTCAACCGTTTTATGATCCCGAGATGTGCTTCGCGCTTGTGCATTCGAAGGAGAGACTGTTCTCACCGCAACGGCTCTTCATCAACAGTCGGTTGCATGGTATGAGGACGATCGGGGACTCCGATACCCTGGAGAACCTGATCCCACGCTATTTACGGATACTTACGAAGCATTCCGCAATCGAAGCCAGAACCTGAACCATCCCTCCGGAATCTGACGCTGAAAGCAGGACAGACCGCGGGTCCCCGCTGATCGCTGCTTTCGCGGGGCAGTGACGATTACCCGAGCATACATCCGTAATTCTTATTCTTTCGCCGTTCAGAGCTGCGCGCCCGCATCGTGCGCTTTTCGTTTCTCATTGTGCACGTGCACGAGCATGTTCAGTACTTCTCTGACGGCACCTTCGCCGCCGCGGAAGCGTGAGACGAAATGCGCGGCCATTTTCGCCGAGGAATGCGCATTTGCCGGTGCGGCGGCGAAGCCCACCTGACGCAGTACGGGGATGTCGAAGACCCCGTCTCCCATGAAGGCTATCTGCTCGTCGGTGAGTTCGTAGAGCTGTTTGAAATCCTCGTACGACTCGCCCTTGTCGTACACACCGTGGTAGATATCGTGAATATTCAACTCCTTCGCGCGCTGTATCACCAGTTCGGAGGTCCCGCCCGTGATGATGCCGAAGTGTACACCGACAGCCTGTGCGGCGCGGATGCTGTCGGTATCCATCATGGTGAAGACCTTATGCTGTAATCCGTCCGGTGTGAGACGAATGGCGCTGTCGGTCAGGACGCCGTCCACATCGAGAAGGAAGGCCTTGATGCGCAGAAGGCGTTCGGCGATCTGCGGATTGATACGATGCTGTGCGTGCGAGGAATGCATGTGCTTACATATTGATCGGTGAGGAACGGAGCACTGTGTCTATAGCCAGAACGCGCGTGAGCAGCAACTCCAGCGCATCCATGCGCAACTGGCTCCCCGCGTCACTTTTCGCGCGGGGGGGATCGGGATGGACTTCGAGAAAAAGCGCATCGATACCGACGGCAGCGGCCGCCGAAGCGAGGGGAAGAATGTATTCGGGCCTGCCCGCAGAGCTGCCACCTTGAGCCGGAATTTGTACCGCATGTGTGGCGTCCATGACCACGGGATAGCCGAGCGAACGCATGATGACGAGGCCGCGCATATCCACCACGAGATCGTGATAGCCGAAACTCGTTCCACGCTCACACAGCAGGATGTTCTCATTGCCTGTGGAACGCACTTTATCCGCCGCGTGTCGCATGTCGTCGGGAGCCATGAACTGGCCTTTCTTGATATTCACCGCCTTGCCGCTTTGTCCGGCCACCAGCAGCAGATGCGTCTGCCGGCTCAGGAATGCGGGTATCTGCAGCATATCCGCCACCGCTGCGGCGGCATGCACATCCTCTTCGGTATGAACATCCGTGACGATGGGGAGCCCCGACTCGGTGCGTGCTTCGTCGAGCAGGCGCAGTGCCTCGTCGCGGCCCAGGCCGGTGAAGGCATCGATACTGGTGCGATTGGCTTTCTCGAAAGACGATTTGAACACCGCAGGCATGCCGAGGCGCGCGGCAACCTCCGCGACATGTGCGGCTGTGCGCAGCAGCATCTCGCGATCTTCCACGACGCAGGGGCCTGCGATGAGAAGCAACGGTGCACCGCCGCCGGCAGGGATAGAAGCGATGTGTGCCTGATTCATCTGCTCGCGCTCCCTTCGATTCCCGCTTCGAGGCGGGCGGTGCGGTCCGCGATTTTAAGACGCTCGATCACATCATCCAGGGCGCCATTGATGATGTCTGAAAGATTGTACATCGTCAAACCGATGCGGTGATCCGTAAAGCGGTTTTGCGGAAAGTTGTAGGTGCGGATCTTATCCGACCTGTCACCGCTGCCGACCATGGATTTGCGCGCGGCGGTGATTTCCGCTGTTTGTTCGCCCAGCCGTCGTTCGTAGAGACGTGCGCGGAGTACCTTGAGGGCTTTCTGTCTGTTCTTCAATTGCGATCGCTCGTCCTGACAAGTGACGACGATGCCGGTGGGAAGATGCGTCATGCGTACCGCTGTCTCCACCTTGTTGACGTTCTGACCGCCCTTGCCGCCTGACCGGTAGATGTCGATTTTCAGATCATTCTCGTCGATGTCCACCTCCACATCTTCGACTTCCGGCAGCACCGCCACCGACGCCGCGCTGGTATGGACGCGTCCCTGTGCTTCCGTCTCCGGCACGCGCTGCACGCGATGCACACCGCTCTCGAATTTCATGGTACCGTACACGTCGTCGCCGGAAAGGGAAAAGGTGACTTCCTTAATACCTCCCGCTGCGGCTTCGCTCACGGAAATCAGCTCCTGACGAAACCCTCTGGTCTCGGCGTAGCGTGTGTACATGCGGTACAGATCGCCGGCAAACAGCGCAGCTTCCTCGCCGCCTGTTCCGGCGCGGATTTCCACGATGACGTCCCTGCTGTCGTTCGGATCCTTGGGGATAAGAAGAATCTTCAGTTCCTGTTCGCAGACGTCGAGTTCCTTTTCGAGGTCTTCGAGTTCCTCAGCGGCAAGGACGCGCAGTTCCTCGTCGCTTTCGGTCTGAATAATATCGCGATGTCCCTCCACATCGCTGCGGAGACGGCGGTAACGCAGGTAGCACTCTACGAGCGGCTCCAACTGCCGACGCTCTTTCGCGAGGCGTCGGAAAAGATTCTGGTCTGTGGCAACTTCAGGACGGGCCAATTCGAAGCCCAGTTCTTCGAAACGGGCGACGGTGGCTTCAAGCTTGTCAAACATCGGTATGGGATTCTTCAAGTAGCATAATCTCTGAAATATAGGAAAATTCCATTTTCCAGACGGGGGGAAAATTATCCCCCCAAGTATTACGCCCATCTTTCTGCTCCAGCCACTTGCGCACACTGTTGCTTTTTCCTACATTTCCATGGATGCATACGAATAAAGGAACCCCAATGAAAAAACTTTCTACTATAGCTGCCCTGTTTCTCGCGTTTGCTGTTCTGCCCGTGCTTGCGGGTGCTCAGACGTTTTCCGTGTCCGCGGAGTCGGCGAACGTGTCGGGTAAACCGAACGACTATCTCTCCGGCTACATCAGCGTGACGAATACCACGAATCAGAATCTTCCCCTTCGTGTCGCCATCACTTCAAAGCAGAATCTCCCGACGGATTGGCAGACGCAGATTTGCTTCTTCCTCAACTGTTTCCCCCCGGCCGTGGAGAGCGTGGAAGGCGTTCTGCAGCCCAATGAGACAGATATCCTCGATTTGACCTTTATGACGGGTGAAACGCAGGGTACCGCTGTCGTACAGGTGACGGTAACCAACATGAACAATCTCTCGGATTTTAAGGTGCTCACCTATACCGCGACCGCCTCGTTGTCGAGTTCGAGTCCCGCACCAGGTTCCTTCTCGTTTGCACTCGCACAGAATTACCCGAACCCGTTTTCGAGCAGCAAGTCCTCCATGACCACGATCGGTTACACCTTGCCGAACGCCGGACACGCGGTCATGAAGATCTACAATCTGCTCGGGAAGGAAATCCGCACGATTGTGAATGAGTCACGCCCCGCCGGTCGTTCCACCGCCGTATGGGATGGACGTGACAATACCGGACGTATTGTCCCCGCCGGTGTGTACATGTACAAGTTGAGCTCAGGCAGTCAGAGCTTTTCGAGGCGACTGAGTCTGACACGATAAGCAGTCACGACATGAGTATGAAAAGTCCGCTTCGGCGGACTTTTTTTTTTGCATGATCCAGTAGATCGGGGCATTCTCTCTCTACCGGCACTGTGAGAGTTACGTTCCCACGTCTTGTTTCGCGCACCGTGGCGGAGGCGCTCCCTTCCCCGGATATCACTACTGTCTCGCGTCGGGAGTGCATCTCCGCTGGTATTGAAAAACGGATGTAAAAGTCGTACTATAATGCCGTATTCGCTATCGTTTCGGAGGAGAGTGCCATGCCTGGATTTCGGATTTCCGTTCAATTTTCTCTTTTATTCCTCACACTTCTGCTGCCGTGCATAGGGAGCTACGATCTGCATGCACAAATTACCTGGGAGGAGCGCCATCCGGGTGCAACACCACAATCCACCTACAAGGTGCATACGCCCGACACCTGGATGTGCGCCATTCGGGATACAGTGTTGCGAAGCACGGACGCCGGTATAACGTGGCAGCGCATGCCGATGCCCGTGCATACCGAGGGCGGGAGTTTGTGGTACTGGGACTGGCGCGGTGACGGACACGCCCTGCTCACCTATGTCGCCACATACGGCACAGGCGGAATCAACCTTATGACACTCGCCTACACCACCGATGATGGCGCTCATTGGGACGTAAAGAGTTTTCGTATGCTGGATACCTTCCCGGTATACTATAATGCCCATCCGAGAACGGTAGAGCTTTCCGGGAAATCCACAATTTTACTGCTCATCGACAGACAGATATTTCGAAGCACCGACCTGGGTGATAGTTTCGAGCGTTGTGATGTACCAAAGGGAGCCGACCGAATCGTCACAGACGGACAGGGCAGCGGAATCGCCTGGCCAGTCGAGGGTCGTGCGGCGAGGACCACCGACAGCGGCGAGAGCTGGCAGATGCTTGATCTACCGGAGCCTGTAGAGTACATCAGCTTCCATCCCGAGCGGATTTTCGCCGTAGCAGGTGCAGCTATATATCTGTCCACTTCGTTGGGAGACAACTGGAAGTGCATTCCGCTGCCTCCCCGCCCTGAAGTCGAAGATGGAGGATTTTCCGTAAGCGCAATAGCTGCGTTGGACAGCAACAATATCTGGGTGTTCGCCACCGCCAGTTACCAGCACTTTGTGTTGATCACCGAGGATGGTGGACTGCACTGGTCCTGGGAGCTCTCACCCTACCAGAGCATGTCCGCGGTCCGTCTCGACCACACACGGGCGCTGGTCGAAGCAGGAGCATTGTTGCTGTTGACCATTCCGGAGAAACGGCCGTTCGAACTCGTGCTGTCCGATCGCAGCAGTCTGTTGCGGAATGAGGTGTTTCTGGAGTGGAATGATCCCGGCAGCGCCGGGCAGGTGAGGAGTTACACTCTGGAGCGCTCCGGTGCAGATTCACTATGGAGCAAGGTAGAGCCCGCACCAGACACCGCAACGCAGTACCTGTATCTTGTGCTACAGGAAGGCGTCGGAGGCAGCCATCGGTACCGCCTCACCATGCAGTCATTGACCGGAGAAACCTACACCGCCATAAGCGATTCGCTTACACCACGCCGGGGGAGCTACATTGATTTGGTGGACGCAATCCTGCCCGGTTCCGAGGATGGAGTAACCGAGCTTACCTACGAGCACCGAACGCCCGATACGACTGTTACCGTAATCTACAGCATGTTGCCTCCCGAATATCCTTCACGCTGGACGACACGGTATCCATTACGCAAGACCGTACGTCATCCAACGGGAGAAAGCGAAAGCACATTAGAACACCTTACCGTATTTGCCGACAGGGCTCGTCAATGGACGTATGAGGGGGCGCCTTTAGGGCATGTTCCGATCAGTTTCGCTCAGCTTGGCTGGGCAAAAAACGTCATGGACAGCGCTGGTAATCTTCGTGGAGTGCATACACGACTCGTACCGGCGGAGCATGTCGGGTGGCGGGCAGACATTGATACGATCGCCTTATACTCATTCATGAGGATGCCCTTCGGGGGTGAGGATTGGCGTGAGTTTGTGTGCAAACCCGCAACCGGTTTTATTCATTACGCCAAATACTGGGGTGGAGACAGCAGGTTTGTGCTCCGCTTCATTTCCGCTGTCAATACAGCTCCGGACATGGCTTCCCGGTCCCCGCAGAGCATGCTGGCGCCGGCCTGGCCGAATCCTTTTACGACGGAGACCATGCTCACTTATGAACTCGGGACAGCACGGACGATTCGATTGAGTGTGCATGATATGCTCGGGCGGCAAGTCGCGGTGCCGGCGGAGGGCTGGAGAGTTGCGGGACGTCATACCGTGGTATTCCGGGCGCAGGACCTTCCTTCAGGAATGTTCTTCGTGCGACTCCAGACCGAAGGAAGCGTCGAAACCAGGATAATCGTGCGGGCAAAGTAGTCTCGTAGCCGGGAAGGTCTCCGGCAGGAGTCAGGCTAAAATTCCGCTACGACACGTATCTGTGAATCGTGATGCATGTGCCGGTCTGCGAAGCGGACGGGGAAGGAATTCCGATTACGCGCACCGTGGCGGACGCGCTGTCTTCCCCGGATATCTCTCCTGCCCCGGGTCGGGAGTGCATCTCCGCTGGTATTGAAAATCGGATGTAAAAGTCGTACTATAGTGCCGTATTCGCTATCGTTTCGGAGGAGAGCGTCATGCCTGGATTTCGGATTTCCGTTGTTTTTTCCGTGTTATTTTTTGCCTTTCTGCTGACGCATATAGGCGGTTATTCAACACAGGCACAAGTGCGCTGGGAGGAGCGGACACCCTGTGCTCCACCTCAGCATGCATACCGTGTGCACAGCCCCGAAACGTGGATTTGCTCCAAATTCGACACGCTGTGGAGAACCTCGGACGCGGGTGTGACCTGGCAGCGATTACCGATGCCTTCGCAGCCTCAAGGGGAGCACCTCTGGTTCTGGGATTGGCATCCTGACGGACGAGCATTGCTCACGTATTTCACGGAGCATCAGAACGGCGACAGCAGCTCTGCGACGATCGCCCACACAACGAATGACGGCGCACAATGGGATATGCAGAGTTTTCGCATTTTGGACAGGTTCCCTGTCCACAAATACGCCTCACCGACGTTCGCCTCTCTTGTCGGGAATTCGGCTATTCTGTTTTGTATCGACAGACAGATTTTCCGCAGCACCGACGGGGGCATGCGCTTCGAGCGCTGCGAGGAACCGGACGGGGCGCTGCATTTCGCCACGGATCAGAGCGGCAACGGTTTCGCATATCCGGTGAATGGACAAGTGGCGCGAACGACGGACGAAGGAGCAACCTGGCAGTTGTTCGATATGCCCGAATCCACATCCCGCCTGGAGTTCCACCCTGACGGGATGATTATCGGTATCGGTTCGGCGATACATATTGGTAGTACACATCTCCAGAGTTGGATACGCATCCCGCTCCCGGAAAGCGCAGAGATAGTTGGCGGCAGCTTGTCCGTCGATGCGGTAGCCGCACTCGACACGAATGATGTTTGGGTACTTGCGAGAAATACCCACCAGCAGTTCTATATTCTGATGACGAAAGACGGAGGTATGCATTGGGGGTGGGAGCTGGTTACGGAGCAATCTCAGTCCGCGATACGTCTCGACAGCACGCGGTCACTGGTTGCCGCTACCGGTCTGAAGCTTCTGACTATTCCCGAACGACGTCCGTTCCTGCTTCACGCATCTGATCGCAGCAGCCTTCTGCGGAAAGAGGTCCTGCTCGAATGGAATGATCCCGGAAGTGCCGGTCAGGTGGGGAGCTATACTCTGGAACGCGCCGGGGCGGACTCCGTGTGGACGAGTATAGAGCCCCAACCGGACAGCAGCGTGCAATTTCTGTATCACGTAGTGCAGGAGGACGCGAGTGACAACCATCGGTATCGTCTCACCATGCACACCCTGACCGGAGAAGCGTACACCGCGATCAGCGATTCATTGACTCCGCTTCGCGGGAACTATGTGGATCTGATTGACGCCATTCTGCCGGGGCCCGAGGATGGTGTATCTTCCGTGACATATGAGCACCGGAGGGTTTCGCTGAATCTGAATTCGTCCGGCGGCTATGACACGCTCGAAACGATAGTGACTGTCGTGTATGGCAGACTTCCCGTTGAGCATCCGTCACCAGGGATCACGGAATATCCCCTTCGCAAGACGGTGCGTCATGCGAACGGTGCGACGGAGACGTCCGTTGCGCGTGTCAGGTCGTATGCTGATCGGGCGCGACATTGGTCTTTCGACGATGCAGGTTTCGGATACTCCCAGCTCTCCTGGCCTGCGCGCGGCGTCGAGTATGGGAATAACGTGTATGGTACCGCCAGAGTCCAGCTTATTCCGGTAGAAAAATCGGGTATGACGCTGGACCGCGATTCCATCACACTGAATACGATGACCAGTGTGCCTCTGAAAGGTGAATTCTGGTACAGATTCGTATGTAAGCCCGCGACCGGCTTCATTCACTCCGCCGAGGGCTTCTTGCCAGGGAATCACGATATGCTCCGCTTCATTTCGGCTGTCAATACAGTTCCGGACGTGGCTTCCCGGTCCCCGCAGAGCATGCTGGCGCCGGCCTGGCCGAATCCTTTTACGACGGAGACCATGCTCACCTATGAACTCGGGAATGCACGGACGATTCGTTTGAGTGTGCATGATATGCTCGGGCGGGAGGTAGCGGTGCTGGCGGAGGGCTGGAGAGTTGCGGGACGTCATACCGTGGTATTCCGGGCGCAGGACCTTCCTTCAGGAATGTTCTTCGCGCGCCTCCAGGCCGGAGGGAGCGTCGAAACGAAGATGCTGCTGCGGGCCAGGTGAGCCTGCACCCTGCGAGAGTCTTCTCAATCCCTTCCTGAAAAGATCCCGCTCCGGCACTTATCCGCAGGGTAAGACGCAACTGCCGGTCTGCTGGGCGAACAGGGCAATTATTCTGATCCCGGGGTTTCTTTCATTCCTTGTCGCTATTTTTTACCTTCTTATTGATATCAGCAAGCAAGGAAGCATGTTCACACACAAGAAATCTCTCCCCATTGCAATTACCCTGATTGCCGGCGCGATGATACTGTTTTCCGGATGCTCGACCGGATTATCCGTCATGGCTCCACAGGGCTCGATGCTTGGTACACCCGGTCTCATGGTGAACACGACCGAGGGCGGCCACTTGTTTTTTCACGACAAGCAGTGGAAGCTGACGGTGAGCGGCATTGCCGGGACGGCGGAAGTTACCGCCGCTGACGGCACGCAATACACGGCCGACACCACATTGTCGTACTTCAGCGCCGAGGCCGCGCAATCGTCCGGACGCACCAGCACCATGGGGCAGTTCATGTTGACCATTCTGGGCGTCATCCTCGTGTTGGGCCTTGCCGCAATCATTCTCTACGCCGCGTTTCTCGCCACAGACCGCTAGGTATGTCATGGGCTTCCGGTTGACGGTTCTGCTTCTCCTTGCGGCCGCTCTCACCGGATGCGGGACGAGAAGCATTATTGTGCCCGTAACACGCCCGGCGCTTATTGACGTCCACCGCTGCGAGCGGGTACTGATTCTTCCCTGCGACATTTCGAACTTCCGAAGCACGAACAGCGTACGCGACGGTCTCGGAAGAGACGCGCGATGGTTCGCTCCCCAGGGAGTTGCGACCTCGATTGACCAGGCGCTGCCGGCAGCGCTCGCCGCCACCGGCCAGACCGAGTACATCTCCGACACGAGCATCTCCGTCGCGGGGTTGCTCAGTACTCCGGGAAAAGTTTCTGGAGAGTTGCTCCGCACGCTCAGGAGAGAATATGATGCCTCCTGTATCCTCGCGGTGCAATTGCTCGAGGCGCGGTACAATGAATCCATACTCACGGCCCCGATTCAATCCGCGTATGCATCCAACAACAGCGAGAAGCGTGTGCGCATGGCACGTGGTTCATTGATTGTTGGCATGCTGCTGATAGACGCGGTGGAGGGGCGTGTGGATTTCGCCGATTCGATACGCTGTGAGGTTTCGCGGGAAACACATTCCACGGACCGCGACCCGCCGGACATCAATCTCGAGGATACGCAGTGGCTTTTAGTGAACCAGGCGGCGCTCCGTATCGCCGAAGCGACACAACCGTTGCGCGATCGCGAGATCGTCACGTTCCTCGTGGATGACGATTATCCGGAGATACCCGGTGCCATCGAGCACGCGGAATTGGGGCGTTGGACGGACGCCGCGGCGTTGCTCGACAGTGTGGTTACCCGCGTCGGAGAGAAGGAGGGCAGCGACAAACTGTGGTACAACCTCGGTATTGTCCGCCAATACGCCGGTAATTTTTTCGGCGCCAAGGCGGCCTTTGAGACTGCCCGGCGCATTTCCGACAGCGCACGCTACCGGGCGGCCATCGAGCGATTGCTCCGTGCCGAAGAGGAGGATCTTGAACGCGTCCGGCAGGACCTGTAGCGCAACAATTTCTGTCCAGCCCGGTATACTGCATCCATCATGACCATGAGCGGCGGAGAAACGCTGTGACACATTTCGATAATCGCCCGGCGCTTGCACGATTCGTCTTTCTCGCGTCCACTGTGCTCGTGCTTGCCTACAGCGCGTTGTGGCTGTACCGTTATGCGTCCATCGCCACGGATGAAAATCTCTACGACGACATCAACGGGCGGGTGACGATCATTTCGATCACACCGGACGGTGCCTCTGATCGTGCCGGTCTGATGGTCGGCGATTCCATCATCGCCATCAATGGCAATCCGGTCGGTAACAAATTCGAGGCGAATCGGTATCTCATCGAGGGCAGCGGGGGGAATGTTCTTCGTTACACCATCGTACGTGAAGGAGAAACGCGCGAACTTCCCGTCGTCGTGGCCGAATTCGGCCTTCCATTGCAGTATCTCGCTGCCATCCTCACCGCACTGTTCTTGCTGGCTCTTGCGGCCTTCGTGTTTGTCCGTCGCACATCGCACCGCGTCGCACGCCTGTTCGGATGGGCAAATCTTGTCTTTGGATTCGCGCTGCTCGTGCACCGAAGCATCAGCGTGTACCATTATCCCGATGCATTGACTGCTGTTGCGATGTATATGCATCCGTTGCTTTGGCCGACGGCAGTCGCTCTGTATCTGCATCTGCTCCTGGATTTTCCGGTTGCGCGCTATGTGCGGCCTGTGCCGTTGCAGCTTATGACCGCGCTCTATGTGATTCCCTACACTGTTTTTATTGTTCTGTTGCTGTTGCCGGCGATGCTCGGGATCAAGGGTATGTACAGCATTTTGCTGCCGGTGTTCGGACTCATCGCTTCGGTGTTTGTGCTGCAGTACCTTTTCCGCCGACGAATGAAGAATCTCGAGGCGACGGATTATCGTACCCGGTCGCGCCCGGTGCATATCCTGCTCATCGTAACGATGCTGTTCATCGTTCTCCTGTTGCTGGTACCCCTGACGTCGTATTGGCAGTTCGTCTCTATGATAGGCGTGCTCATTCCCGCGGGGTTATTCCTTGTGATCGCACGGCAGCGTCTCTTCGATCTGTACATCGTGCTGCGCAGGCGTTCGCTGTACAGCGTTCTCCATGTCGCGCTTTCCGCAGTGACTGCGTTTCTGCTTGCCGCTTCGCTTGTGTTGGTCCCCAGACAGCAACTCGATCTGCCCGTCCTGAATGTGACAGGAGGACAGGTTGAGGTGTTGCGGCTTTCATCACTGTCTCAGGACAGGCGCGCGGTGTTCGAGCGCCGTCTCACCTTTGTCGCGGGAGCGTTGCTCCTTGCCGTGCTGTATTGGCTGTATCGCAGCGGCAGGAAGGTGCTGGACCAACGGTTCTACCGCGGTTCGTTGGACTATAAGCACGCTCTGACGACGTTCAGCAATCTCTCGCACAGCCATATGGACACGCTGGCGCTTGGACGCGAAGCGGTGTCCGGAGTGGTGAAATTGTTGCATGTCCGCGGAGCGGCCTTCGCGTTGCGATCAAGCGCTGGATTCGTGGCGCACGTTGCCCATCACTTACGACTGAAGGATGATGCGCTCGATTTTGATGACGCGACGATGGAGATTCTCAAGACAGCCTTCGAGAAATCACCTGTTGTTGCCACAGACAATCTTTCAATACGCGAGCGCTTCGACGAGCTCGGCGTGGAATTTCTCGTCGGCGTACAGATCGAACAGCATCTTGAAATCCTGCTTCTCCTGTCTGAAAAGGAATCGGACACAAATTATTCGCGCGAGGACGTGGAACTGCTCGAGAACCTTGCAATCAACCTTGCCGACGCCTTGCTGACGATGCGTTTCTACGACAGCGCCCGGGAGAAGGAGCGCCTTCGCAAAGAGCTGGAAATAGCCCGGCATATTCAAATGCAGTCCTTGCCGACAGTGCTGCCCGAGTTCCCCGGCATCGATGTCGCGGCGGAGTCCATCCCGGCATACGAAGTTGGAGGTGATTTTTATGATGTGCTGCCGCGGCACGATTCGGCGATGTTTGTCGTCGGCGATGTGTCGGGCAAGGGGACCTCGGCAGCCATGTATCTGGCCCGGCTGCAAGGCATATTAAAGACCATCGAGTCCTTTCAACCTACGCCGTGGGAATTGTTCACGCGGCTCAATACGCTGATTTTCGATCACATCGAGCGAAAGAGCTTTGTGACTCTGGCCGCATTGAAAATCGATTTTTTGAGCAGCGACGTCCGTTTCCTCCGCGCGGGCCATCTTCCGTTGGTTCACTACAACGCCCTTGCTCGCGAGGCGTCCCTGTACCAGCCTGCGGGGATGGCGATAGGACTTGATCCGCACGGTTTCCCGGAAATCCTTGCGGAGGAAGTCATCTTTTCACGTGCCGGAGACGTTTTCGTGCTGGTCAGTGACGGGGTCACCGAGGCGGCGAATGCCGAAGGTACGCATTTCGGTATCGAGGGGGTCATGGACTGCGTCGTGGCCAATGCGACGGGAAGCGCTGAAGAGATACAGTGCGCGATCATTTCCGCCGTGTCGCGGTATTGCACGACGGAGCAGGAAGACGATATGACCGTGCTCGTTGTGAAGTGTTCCATTCGTTCGGACGGTTGACGCCTTTGCTGCATTCTCCGCGGTCGGCGTTTTCGCGGCAGAGGCATACAGCGGGCAGAACGCTGATCCCTCGATCCGGGACGAATCACCGACGCACGGAACGAAATCCCGATCCGACACGAGGAGTTCAGGGGCAGGTTGGTGCCTTGCGAAACACATTGTGAATTGTGTAATATGAAACTCTAGTTTCAGCCACTCTTTTACGGCGAACGTATGAAAATTGCCTACCGATTTCTTCTTGCAGCTTGTATCAGTTGCTGCTTCACCGCTTCGGTGTTTGCGCAGAGTGCTCCATCGGAACTGAAGCTGGAGGTACTCACTGCAAACTCCACCGTCGTCACGATTAAGGCAGTCATGACCATAGTACCGACGATCATGAATGTGGAAGCCGTATCGGTGGCGGTGATGTACGATCCAAACAAATTCAACATCAACCCCACGACCACCGTCTCCAACCGGTATTTCCAATCTGTCGGATGGGAGAATGCATCGGTGGTCCCCTGGGATTCTACCATCGCCGTGGTGGTTTACGGTGAGTATCATCCGAGCTTCGGATCGAACCCTGTGTTGCGAAACAACCCCCCCGTGCTCTGCCACTTCAATTTTTACCCGAAGAACGCACCGGGTTCGGCGGACTTCATCGTCTATGCCAACAATCCAACCGGAGCGTTGACCTACTATTTCGAAGGCGGCTTCTCACAGCAGCAGAACTTCAGCCCGGTCATCAATCTTTTCGGCGTGTTCTACCCGGTCGAGCTTTCCTCGTTCACGGCAACGCAGCAGGGCGAAGCAGTCGTGCTCCAGTGGATAACCGCCAGTGAAACGAACAACTACGGCTTTTTCGTGGAGCGGAGCGATGTGGACAGCGGCGTGGAAAGCTGGACCGAACTCGACTTCGTGAAAGGTGCCGGTGATACGCACGAGGAATCCCAGTATCTCTTCATCGATCAAGCGTTGCCTCGCGACGGTCGCTACGCGTACCGGCTCAGACAGCAGGATTTCGATGGTACGATAACACACACCCGCCCGGTCGTTGTCGACTACCGTGCACGTCCTGTGATGTTCGGACTGGGGCAGAATTTCCCCAACCCCGTTTCCCTCTCCACCGGCGGCGTCACAAGGATGCAGTTCGACATCGCCGAAGCGGGCCCCGTGCGTTTGCAGGTGAGCAATATTCTCGGGCAGACGGTCGCGACGCTGGTGGATGACGTGCGGGAGCCAGGTCGTTACAGCGCAACCTGGTATCCTGCCGGACTTCCCGCAGGCACGTATATCGCCACGCTCACGGCACACAGCCCCGAAAGCGGGAAAAGCGATGTGCGGCACATGACCATGCAGATCGTGCGCTGATTGGTCTGACGCAGACACCATTCCGATGGTCCACGTCAGCGGTCGCAGGACCGTGCGCGTGGACCATCGCATTTCACTCCTGATCCGAAAGGGCTTGCCGTGCTGCTGATAGAAATACTTCCGGACACCTGCGATTTTTGCGGATGCTGTGTGGGTGTCTGTCCGGAAGACGCCATCGAGCTGAAAGAAGCGTCCATCGCCATTATCGAAGCACGCTGCACGAACTGTGCGAAATGCGTATGGGCGTGCCCTTTTGAGGTTTTCGTGTTTCACTCTCCGGCGAAGGAGCGCACAACGGCATGAGCAGGCATTGGGATGTGATTGTCGTCGGCGCGGGTCCGGCAGGAAGCACCCTCGCACGCTATGCGGCTAAAGCGGGCGCTTCCGTGCTCATGCTGGAGAAAGATCGCGATGTGGGCATGCCCGTGCGTTGCGGGGAGGCGGTGAGCAACCGGAGTCTCGAAAAGGTGGTGGATATTGATCCCCGGTGGATCGCGGCTACCATACGCCATTTCCGGCTCGTGTCACCGTCGGGTCACATCGTCGAGCCGGATCTTGGAGGACATGGCTACGTGCTGGAGCGGCGGATTTTCGATTACGACCTCGCGCGTCTGGCATCCGAAGCAGGGGCGGAAGTGCGGACGAAATGCTATGTCAGCGGGCTGATCCCGGCAGAGCAGGGCTGGGAGGGCGTCACCTACGAATGGAAGGGCGAGACGAGGGAGGCGTACGGCCGCATCATCGTGGGCGCGGACGGTGTGGAGTCGCGCGTCGGAAAATGGGCGGGCGTCGACACCACGACGCATTTGCGCGACATGGAGACCTGCGCACAGATGACGCTGACCAACGTTGATCTCGAAGACGATGTGTGCGAATTTTATTTCGGCAACGATATCGCACCTATGGGCTACCTCTGGGTATTTCCGAAGGGACGCGGCACGGCCAACGTGGGCGTGGGCATCAGCGGCATGGCGTCGAAGAAAAAGCATGCGATCCGCTATCTCAACGAGTTTGTAGCCCGGCGCTTTCCGGGCGCCAGCGCGCTGACGACGATAGCGGGCGGAGTTCCCTGCGCGGTGACGGTCGATACGCTCGTGAAGGAAAATGTCGTGCTTGTCGGCGACGCAGCGCATCAGGTGAATCCCATGTCCGGCGGCGGCATCACCAGCGGTATGATAGGCGGCATGATCGCGGGAGAAGTGATTGGCGAAGCGCTGTCGCGGAATGATCTCTCGCATTTGCAGCAGTATCCGAAGCGCTGGGACAAGGAAATCGGCGGCAAGCACCGCACGTATCACCGCATGAAAAGCGCGGTGTACAAATTCGGCGACGACATACTGGACGACATCGCGGTCAATGTGCTCAAGCTCAAACCGGAGAAGCGCACCATCTGGCGCGTGTTCGGCACGGCGCTGCGTCAGCAACCGGCGCTGGTCTGGGAGATGATGAAGGTGCTGCGGTTCTGATATTCCCCGGATCGCGCACATAGTGTATGGCTCGGAAGGCGATATCCTTGCATCATGGATGACCGTGGCGGGAAGGGAGGCGCCGGGGTCTGCACATTTTTTAACAAGAGACCTTGCGGTAGGGAAATCTTCTGTGTATATTCGCCGAAAAGGACGGACCCATATCCGAATTACCAAACACAGGACGGTTCTCTCGCTGTCCGCAGATGCGGAGGTTCCATGAAGGCGTTCGATTCAATTACGAAATGGGCTGACGCGCATCACCCGAAGTGGCTGGACGTGCTGCGTATGCTACTGGGGGTGGTGCTGTTTCTCAAGGGGCTGTCGTTTATTCTGAACAAGGACGTGACGATGCAGGTGTTGCATGACAACAATTACGAGTTCATTCCGGTGCTGCTGCTGCATTACGTCATCATTTTCCAGATGGCGCACAGCGTCCTGATCGCGCTGGGGTTGATTACGCGCATCGCCATCGCTGCACAGTTCCCTATTGTGCTCGGTGCGGCGATACTGCTGCTGACCACGGGCTCCTTTGCGCCGTTCGGCTCGGATTTGTTTCTGGTTGTGCTGCTGCTGTTTCTGCTGGTTTTCTTTTTTATCTACGGAGCGGGTCCGCTCTCGGTGGATGCCGTGCTGCGCAAGGCTGCGCCCAAGACTGCCGGAGAAACAGCCTAGAACTATCGGTGCATTTCCGTGCGGTGAGAGGTAAAGGAATGTCGATGAGCGAACATTGACGCTCTTCTCATTTTTTCACTCAACTTCAGGACGAAGATCTGCCGTAGCGAGTTTAGTGGGGAAGTGTCGCCCTGCGGAGCCCCACACTCACGTGTGGAGTTGGAGGAAGTGTCGCCCTGCGGAGCCCCACACTCACGTGTGGGGTTGGAGGAAGTGCCGCCCTTCGGAGCCCCACACTCATGTGTGGGGTTACAGGAAGTGCCGCCCTGCGGGCTCGGGATCATGGGGCGCGTGGTGCGTGCCCGCTACATTCACGTGTGGAGCTAGAGGAAGTGTCGCCCTTCGGAGCCCCACACTCACGTGTGGAGTTGGAGGAAGTGTCGCCCTGCGGGCTTGGGATCCTGGGACGCGTGGTGCGTGCCCGCTACACTCACGTGTGGGGTTAGAGGAAGTGTCGCCCTTCGGAGCCCCACACTCACGTGTGGGGTTACAGGAAGTGTCGCCCTGCGGGCTCGGGATCCTGGGGCGCGTGGTGCGTGCCCGCTACATTCACGTGTGGAGTTGGAGGAAGTGTCGCCCTGCGGGCTCGGGATCCTGGGGCGCGTGGTGCGTGCCCGCTACACTCACGTGTGGGGTTAGAGGAAGTGTCGCCCTGCGGGCTTGGGATCCTGGGACGCGTGGTGCGTGCCCGCTACACTCACGTGTGGAGTTGAAGGAAGTGTCGCCCTTCGGGCTCGGGATCCTGGGGCGCGTGGTGCGTGCCCGCCAGATTCACGTGCGGGGTTAGAGGAAGTGTCGTCAGCTTCAGGCTGAGCTTGGGAGCCGGGAGCGCGTAATGTGTATTCCCACACTCGCTGTCGGGTTCAAGGAGGTGTCGCTCCGAAACTCGAACCTGTACCCTTTGCCTCTCACCCTTTCCTTTCCTTGCGTGATGAAGTTCCCGGCGTCTAGTCGAGCCGAAACTTGATCGGGACGACTACACGCGCTTTGACTGCGGCGCCGTTGATCCTGCCCGGAGTGAACGTTACGCGCTTTACCGCGGTGACGGCGGCGTCGTCGAGGAGCTTGTTGTCGCTTTTCAAAGTTTCCGCGGCATCAACCTTGCCGTCCTTCCCGATGTATGCCGTGACGAATACCATGCCGGTGATGTTTTTTTCCTTCGCTTCCTTCGGGTACACGACTTCTTTCGCGAGGGCTTTGAGCCCACCGACAATTTCGGGATTCTCGGTGAGTTCCTCGGCGTACGTGGCTTTCTGCTCGTCGGTGAGCTGCTGCGCGATGAGGGATGGCGCGAGGAAAAGGGAGAGCAGAAACAGTGGGAGTATGAGCGTTTTCATGGTGGTATTTGAATTAACGTGAATGATGTCGTTACTGGTTGAGGGAGTTCCGTTGTCAATGAAGTTTGAATTTGATGGGGATGGTCATTTTTGTCGGAGCGGTCACACCCTTGAACTCTGCTGGCTTGAATGTCAGTCCGCCCACGGCTTCCAGCGCGGCGGCATCGAGAAGTGGGTGGACGGATTTCTTGATTTGTATCTTCTTCACCGTGCCCTGAGCAGTGATATCCACATCGACGAGCACGAGTCCTTCGATTTTCTTGTCACGTGCCTCTTCGGGATAGGTGATCCTGTCCCGAAGAGTGTTGAGTCCACCGACTATCTCGGCATCTTTCCCGTAATTACCATTAACATAATCCGCGGAATCAGGTCCACCGTTCTCCCACAACGTCTCAGAGTACACCGGGTATTTCACGTCAGCTTCTTTCGGTGAATCTTCCGAGCATTTCAGGGAAAGCGGCAGGATGGCAAGCGAAAGCACGGCTACGAGGAGGTACTGTTTCCATTTCATCGCGGGTTTTTCCGGATTGTTGAAAAGCTGCATGATACGCCGGGCGAAACCCCTGCGCGTTTCGAAGAAGCAGGTACCGGTCTGGAACAGTCGCGCGGGCTGCTCGGCGACGAAGCTGAGCAGAATCCGACCGTATTGCTGCGGAAGAACCCCTGTGCGGCGCAGTGCCTCCTCATCGCAGATCTCCTCCCGATAGCGGAATATGCGCAGATTGAGCAGCCACACGAGGGGATTGAGAGCGTAGACGATCTGCACGATTGTTTGCAGCAGCACCACAAAGGCGTCTCCGCGGCGAAAGTGCGTGGCCTCGTGATTCAGCACGGCGAGAAGTGAGTCCCGCGGACCCGCCGCAATGTCGGGAGTGATGTAGATGCGTCGATGGAAAAAGCCAGCGGCCAGCGGCGTGGGGATGCTTTGGCTTACGAAAATCGGTGGAAATCCTTGAATATCGTCCTGCGCGAACACCCGCGCATCGGCGAGCATGCGGCGCATGGACACCGCGCGCCAGACGGCGACGGTTGCCAGCACAAGGGAGGCGCCGATGATGATGAAGGTGAGCAGCATGTCGATGCTGATGCCCGCGGCTACGGACTGCCGCATCGTCGGAGTAACCTCAACGGCCGCGAGAGTGAACACCTGCGTTGCGATCACATCTCCCACCGGAAGCGAAATCACCGGCGGCAGCATGGATTTGACCAGCGCGGTCATCCACAGCGCGTAGCGGAAACGCGGCGAGGCGTTGGGCAGCAGTGCGTCAATGGCCAGGATAAGCAGGACGAATATCCCGGTCTGAATTTGCATGGGGAGATACCAGGAGAGGAAAGCTCCGGCATGCTGCTGGAGGAAGCTCGCGGCTGCGTCGATCATAGCTCACGCTCCTTTTCATCGAGCAGGCGACGGAGCGCGGCGATGTCGTCGTCGCTCAGGTTGTTGGAACTGACCAGAAACGAGGCCATGGCGCCGAAGGAGCCGCTGAACATGCGGCGCGCCACCGTATTCATAGATGCGTCGAGCACCGCATCACGCAGCACAGCCGGAGTGTATTTGATCACCATGCCGGCCTTCTTACGGCGGAGCACTCCCTTTTCGACGAGAATGTTCATCAGCGTCTGCACGGTGGTGTAAGCTTTTTCGTCGTTCGGGTAGGCGGCATCCATCACGTCGCGCACCGTCACCGCTTCGGGGTGCATCCAGACGGTATTCATGATGTCCCATTCCGCGGCGGAGAGTTCGAGTTTTTTCCTGGCCATGATGCATCCTAAATGTTTAGGAGCAATCTACGAAAGTTTTAGGAGCTTGTCAAGACCACAGAAAAAACAGAAAAAACAGAACACGCAGGAACGCAGGAACGCAGAACGCGCAGAAAAAACAGAATACGCAGAAAGGAAGAGATTCCCTCTGCGTCTTTGCGCCTTGGCGTCTTTGCGTTAATTCCCCTCCCCAGCGGAACGCAGAACACGCAGGAACGCAGGAACGCAGAACGCGCAGAAAAAACAGAATTCGCAGAAAGGAAGAGATTCACTCTGCGTCTTTGCGCCTTGGCCTCTTTGCGTTAATTCCCCTCCCCAGCGGAACGCAGAACACGCAGGAACGCAGAATTCGCAGAAAAAACAGAATACGCAGAAAGGAAGATATTCACTCTGCGGCTTTGCGCCTTGGCGTCTTTGCGTTAATTCCCCTCCCCAGCGGAACGCAGAACACGCAGGAACGCAGAATTCGCAGAAAAAACAGAATACGCAGAAAGGAAGAGATTCACTCTGCGGCTTTGCGCCATGGCGTCTTTGCGTTAATTCCCCTCCCCAGCGGAACGCAGAATTCGCAGAAAAAACAGAATACGCAGAAAGGAAGAGATTCCCTCTGCGGCTTTGCGCCTTGGCGTCTTTGCGTTAATTCCCCTCCCCAGCGGAACGCAGAATACGCAGGAACGCAGAATTCGCAGAAAAAACAGAATACGCAGAAAGGAAGAGATTCACTCTGCGGCTTTGCGCCTTGGCGTCTTTGCGTTAATTCCCCTCCCCAGCGGAACGCAGAACACGCAGGAACGCAGAATTCGCAGAAAAAACAGAATACGCAGAAAGGAAGAGATTCACTCTGCGGCTTTGCGCCTTGGCCTCTTTGCGTTAATTCCCCTCCCCAGCGGAACGCAGAACACGCAGGAACGCAGGAACGCAGAACACGCAGAAAAAACAGAATTCGCAGAAATGAAGAGCTTCCCTCTGCGTTTTTGCGCCTTGGCGTCTTTGCGCCTTGGCGTCTTTGCGCCTTGGCGTCTTTGCGTTAATTCCCCTCCCCAGCGGAACGCAGAATTCGCAGAAAAAACAGAAGACACAGAAACGCAGAACGCAGAATTCGCAGAAAAAACAGAAGACACAGAACGCAGAACGCAGAATTCGCAGAAAAAACAGAACACGCAAAAAAAAACTGAAGGCACAGAAGGTTAGATACTGCAAGGACTAGAGTGGACAGAAGGAACTGCATCTCTGTGCCAGATCTATGCGGCGCTGATGGCTGACGCGGATGACGCGGATTGTGGCGAATGGGATCGTCCGCTCCAATCCGCCTCAATCCGCGTACAGATTACGTGTTTCCGGCGCGAGCGTCAGAACGCTGAAACGAAGCCCACCGAAAGCTTGGGTTTCTCCAGTTCGATATCGTAGGTCACTTCACCCACAAGACGCAGGTTGCGCGCGAGGAGGTAGCCGGCGCTGGCGGTGGCGGTGTGATACAGGACAGCACCATCTTTTTGCTCGATGCGGTTGTACAGCGCGGCAAGATTCCAGGTCGATTTGTTGGCGTCCGGGAGATAGAGCAGTTCGACCATGATGCCGTTCATTTCCGTTTTCATCGTCGTGAGGCCACTTAAAGCGAGAGCGGGGATCGCGTCATCCGTGCGCATCAGATATTGTGCATTCAATTCCAGGTGGTCATTGCCGATGGTCAGATCCGGACCGAAGATCGTGACAGCGTTCGTGACCGTCTCCCCGTTGATGTTTCCTGTCGGCAGGGCCTCATCCGCAGTGTACAGGAATCCGCCGATGCGTACAGGCCCGAGACTTTGCGACGCTCTGAACGCAAACGCCTTGCCGTTGTCCACATCGAAGATCTTGTTTTCGGCATGGCCGATGCCGCTGCCGTTCAGCGCCTGCGCGGACAAATCGAGACCGAAATCGAGACCGTAGGTCATCATGATGCCGCGGTCATAGGTGAGAGTGGCGTGAGATGCGGAAGGACGCATCTTGTACACTTCATAATCTTCGAGCGTCAGACGCAATTCGCGCTTGAACAGCGGATCACATACCTGAAACTGCCCGACCATGATATCAAGGTTCGAGTTGAAAATGTTGTTGAAGTGTACGTACGCATCTTCGAGCCCGGTGACCTCGCCGCGCTCGTTCATGTAGAAATACATGTAGTAACCGACATGCTCGCTTATCGGTCCACCGCTTAACAGCTTCACGCCATACGGCGATTGGAAGTCGAGCTTTCCGTGATCTCTGTCGGCCAGTTGCAGAAAGCCGTCGAAACGGATTGCGATCGGGAAAAAGCGATGGAGCAAGAGCATGTCGTCGCCGGCATCGACGTAGGTGCGCGCGGGAGGAGGGGCATCGGGGAGGTTAAAGGCATTGCCCGCGAAATCCTCGCCGTATTCCTTCAGCTTCGGAGCGACACTGTGGCAGGTGCTGCAGCTGATATTGTATTTTCGGGCAAAGGCGGGTATGGCGGACGATTGATCGGGCAGCAGAAGCAGAACTCCAATGATGCAAAGGAGGATCGTTGTCGTGTGCAGTTTCATGGTGACTCCTTGGTCAAGGTTCGTATTGTATAATCCGATCCGATACATGGAGAATTCGGACGGTACTCTCGCAGAGGCGTTGCAACGTCAGAAATCCACAGCTTCGAACCAGGTCTCCGTCCGGCTCACGAATTCCGGCGTCATCTCCTCATCGGGGACGCCAAGATAGTCGCCGACGGATTTGATAAGGCGACGGTAGCGCATTTCGGCGACGACGCGAACTTTGCCGAGCGGCAGCGTATCCGGAAGCTTCCAGGTGTAGGTTTCGATTTTCGTTTCGCGGGGACCGATGCGGTAATCGTAACCGAGACGCGCGGTATTCCACTGCGCGATGGTCATGCGGTCCTGCGGATCGAAATACGCCATGCGGAAGACGCGATCACCTTCGTGCGGGAGGGCGTCGCGCGCGAGACCTTTAAAATCAGGCACGTCCATCATGTAGCCGATATCCTGAAATGCGGGCGCGTTGGATGAGATGGTAAATTCTTCGCCGTCGAAGCCTTTTTTATCGACAGGGAGATGATATACCTTCCCGGAAGCATCGGTGGCCGTAACCGTCAGCCAGAGCTGGCGCTCTTCGACGGATCCGCTGGGGATTTTATGACCGGCCTTATGGTTGAAGGCGGCAACGGAAACGACGATGCGTTCGCCGGGTACGATCTCACGAGTATCGGGCCAGGCATTCAGCTCGATGGCGCCCGCAAGTTTCGCCGGCGTATGCGCGCCCATAAACAGATGCTGCGGAATGTCGCTCTGTACGGCGGAAACTTTGGAGACTCGTCCCGCAGCGCGCGGCATGTGACAATCCTGGCAACGCACGCCTTCCTTACTGTACGGGCCCTCCTTCCATTCGAGCTGCGTGCTCTTTACCCAGACGCCGAAGGGATTTTTTTCGTTGTGACAGCTGCCGCACAGCTCGGTGGACATGGTGAAGGCGCTTTTGCGGGTTTCATGATGCGGGGAAATGACTCCCTCACGATTGCCGTATTTCACACGTCCGGGTTCGATGGTGAAACTGAAATTGAACGGCGGCTCCTCGCCCGATCCGGTGATGGTATGGCAGATGTCGCAAGAGACACTTTCATCGGCGCGCGAACCGGTGAAGGGTTTCGGCGGCGGTACATCGCCCGCGATAAAGGCCAGCGGAGCATGACAGCCGTTGCAGCCCTTCTGCACCGGATCGAATTTCGGGTCCTTTTTGCCGTGGGCGACGGCAAGTTTGAAATACTCTATCTCATCCCAGCTATGGGTATAGGCCTGTGACATCATCGCCTGCTCGTATTGACGAGAGAAATCGATATGACAGGATGCGCAGGCCTTCGGACGTTCGAAGTCGTCGTACGAGCCGCTCCCGAGCAGTGCGTCTCCGTACGGGCGTTGCTGGGAAGCAACGCGGGCAGAGGAGAAAAGTATGAACATGCAGAGCAGTACGGCGGTTGGGATGTGTTTCATGAGGTACTCCGTAAGATGTGGCCGCCGCGAAGGCGGAGGATATACCGATAGGATAGTCCTGAATATGTACTTGCTAATGTACGACATCCTGATGAAAGATGCACGTGTCCGCTATGCGGCGCGAACGTCATGCAACACGAACATCAGAGTTCGCTGTTACCCGACTCATGAGCGCCCTTCGGCGGAGGTTGAGCGCAGCCGAAACCTCGCCCAGGGACCGCCCCTCAACAGAACCGATCAGGGCAAGCGGTAGAGCCAGGCTTGCGTGGAGTATTTTTCTTCAATGAGTGTGAGGGCACTGCCAATTTCGGTCGGTGTAGCGACGGAGGGGTACGTGAGGTATTGTGCTGCGAAGGCGGCGGTGAGCGTATCGCGCAGCACGCCGTGTGGCAGGTCGGTAAAATCGCGGAGGGGAGACACTCGCTTGACCGCGCTGGCGACGCTTTTCTCATGCGTTCTGGGCGTATCCAGACGGAGGAGTTGCCACATCATCTCCCCGTCGAGCTCGTACGCCATGGTGGTATGATGCAGGACGGTACGGCGTCGCCTGCATTGGGCGGCTCCGGCAATTTTTCCGGAAGGGGAAGCAATGTCATTGATGGGACGATAGGTGGCGGGGATGCCGAGCGAGCGCAATGCGCGCACGCACCACATGTCGAGAAAGGCGAACGATTGGCGAAAACTCATTCCCTCGACGACGGCTTCTGGGACGATGAGCGACCAGGTGATGGTTTTTTCCGGCTCCACGACCATAGCACCGCCGCCGCTCATGCGCCGTCCGAAGGAGAATCCGTGACGCCCTGCAACATCCGCGTCTATTTCCTCCGCGACGCTTTGATAGGAACCGAGAATGACTGAGCGCTCGCTCCAGTCCCACATGCGGAACACCGCCTTGCGACTGCCGTCTGCGACGCTGAAGAGCAACGCTTCGTCGAGCGCGAGATTTTCCGCCGCGGCGCGCGGGGGTTCGATGATCAGGTCAAACTCCAGCGCGTCCAGGCGTACATTCAGTGCGTTGTCCCAGGACGTCTCGCTGTAATCAGTTTGCCAGGGGAGGAGCTTCATGGGCGGGGCGGGCTTTTCCGAGGCATGTGTGTGCGACATCCGCATCGCGTGTCATCCGGAAAAATCCATGCGGCAGGAGAACCGCTGCGCAGTCCTCGGAGTCGCGTTTTCACGCCGCGACAGGGGCTGGAGACGTTTCTACAAATAGGAGCCACCGGAAAGCGCGCTTCCGAGATCCGGAGGATTATCCGCCGTGGCGGCGGGTACTATCCCGAGCAGGCGGGTGTAGACGGTGAGCTGTCCGCGATGGTACATCTCATGCTGAATTGCTTCCTGCAGAAGCGAAAATCGCGTATCGCGGCTACCGTCGATACGGCGGACAAATTGCAACATATGCAGATCGCCGAGCTCGCGCAGACGCGCATCGGCGTCGCGGTACTGATCGACAAGAAGGTTGCCCAGTTTCTCATGCGTATCGCTGCGGGAGACGTTCGGTGCATACACATTGACGAGTTGCGCCATACTGACGCGATGCAGGTTCGTGTCGTCTCTGCAGAGTTCTTCGACGGTGATAATTGCGTACTCCAGCACATGATGCATGATTTCCGCGACGCTGCGCATTTCAAGAGTAGGACGAAATCCCAGCCGCGACGGCGGAATGACGTTCAGCTCGCGAATGAGCCCGCGGCGTATACCGAACCATTTATTCAGGATCTCTTGAAGCAGTGTGGAAGGGGATTCCATAAAAAGAAACTCCACTAAAAAAAAACTATTTGCAATGTACTATGCGCAAGTCGTATCGGAAATGGAGAATCGTCGCCCTGCGCATCTTCTGAGACCGAGCATAAAACAGACGCTCCGTCCAGGTTTTCAGCTTTATTCCGTGCCCGTGCTCATCACCGCACATTCCCAGGCCTGGTCAAGTTCTCCGGCTGCAAGGAAGGCACGCGTGCATTGCAGCAGCCGGAAGCTGCGCTGTTGCGTGTCGAGCAGGCCGGCTTTCCATTCCTTGAGTACACAGAGCAAGGCGCCGCGGGGATTGCCCGCACGCAGCTCGACGTCGAACATATCCGCGCTGTGCTGCTCCACAAAGATGCGCTCGATGTCCTGCAGCCATCGCAGCCGTATCGCCTCCGCGTCGGGGAGCGCCGCCACGCCCGCGAGTTTGGCGAGATCGTTGCCGGTGAGGACGGTGCTTGTGCGCAAATGCCCGGGCAATGCGTCGATGCCGATGCCGTTGTGCGAGGGCTTCGGCAGCTCGAACAGCGCGTCGCCGTGAGCGCGGCAGTACCAGTCGCCGCCCATTCTGGCTACAAGGTCCATGCGGCGGGGATCGATGCGCTCGCCGTCGAATACGGACTCGCGGACATGAAACATCAGTACTTCCGCCACCAGCAGATTTCCGCTTGCCGGCTTTGCCCCGGTATCGATATGCTGCAGCAAACGGCATTCCATAACGAAGGGCGATTCGGCGACGCCGGGAGGCGACACTACGTTCGATGCCAGCGGCGTGAAGCCCGCCTTTACGAATTCGTTCACGCCGCGTGGATAGTCGGAGGAGGCGAGGCTGATTTTTTCCACCATGTCGAAGGTTACGGCGCTGACGGTGAATTCCTTCGTCGCCACGATATTCTCGAAGGTATGCTTCGGCGTGCCGTCCTTGCCGCGATAGGCGGGAGACACGACGATAATCGGGGGATTCGCTCCGAAGGCATTGAAAAAACTGAAGGGCGACAGATTGACGTTTCCATCGGCATCCATCGAAGACACCAGCGCGATAGGCCTCGGCGCCACGCCACCGAGCAGAAGCCGATGGACAAAGGGAACAGGATGCTTCGATGGATCGATGTGGCGCATGCGATTACTCCGCGAGCTTCAGTGTGTTTTCGAGGCGGCCGAGTGCTTCGATTTCGCAGACCACGACGTCGCCGGGCTTGAGCCACCATGCCGGTTCGTACACCTTCGATCCGTTGAGTTCTAGGAAGCAGCCTGTACCCACGGTGCCCGAGCCGATCACGTCACCCGGATACAGGTTCACGCCATAGGACACACGCTCGATGATCTGCGCGAAGGTCCAGCTCATATCCTTGACGTTGCCGCGGCTGACTTCTGTGCCGTTGACGGTGGTGGTCATCACCAGGTCGTAACGTTCGCCATGCTCGCCGGGGATGCGGCGGTCGGCGATTTCGTCGCGCGTGACCAGCCACGGACCGATGGAGGTAGCGAAGTCCTTGCCCTTTGCGGGACCGAGATTGAGCTTCATCTCATGCATCTGCAGGGCGCGCGCGCTCCAGTCGTTCATCACCATGTAGCCGGCGATATACTCATCCGCTTCGGCAGCGCTGATATTGCGGCCTTCCTTGCCGATGACGATGGCGCATTCGAGCTCGAAGTCCAGCTTGTCGCAGTGCAGCGGCATGACCTCGACCTCACCCGGACCGGTCACGGCGTTGTGATTGGTGAAATAGAAAATCGGGATTTCGTCGAACTCGGGTATCATCTCCACGCCGCGGTTGCGCCGCGCGGCCTCGACATGCTGACGAAAGGCATAGCCGTCGCGCATGGACGTGGGTTTGGGAACCGGCGCGAGCAGCGTCACTTCGCCGAGCGGCCATGCGATTCGCTCGCTTTCCACTTCAGCAGGGCTGCCGCGATCGACAAACCAGGTCTGCACTTTTTTCGCGATGTCGATCGCCTCGCTGCCGAGGGCAAGAAAGGCGTTCATTTCGTTCGGCAGCAGGTCGTCGCCGTCTTTCATGGTGAAGCGCTGCATGGTGTGTGCGGCCTGAAGATCGATGACGGTGTCGCCGACAAGTGCGCCCAGCAGGCGGCGGCCGTTGTGCTCGAAGGTTACGAGTTTCATTCTCTGTCTATCTCCATATCGTGATGTGCGAAGTGATGTCGGGAACGCTATTCCCAGCGTCTGTTGTCCAGTATGAGGTCGGTGGCAAGCTCGCGGCCCTTTTCATCGATGCGGTACAGCGGCATGATTTTACTTGCGTGTACAATGGCCATGTCCAGACCGGCCTCGCAGGCGTAATGCAGGAACACCGAATTGAGTACGTGCCTCGAGTGCGGATTGAGTCCGAAGGACACGTTGGAAACCCCGAGACTCGTGAAGCAGCGCGGCCAGGCGCGCTTGATCATGCGAATGGCTTCGACGGTTTCCATGGCCGAGCGGCGGAATTCCTCGTCGCCGCTGCCGAGCGTAAAGGTCAGAGTATCGAAAATGAGATCTTCGTCCCGAAGCCCGAACGTGCCGACGGCCAGCTCGCGTATGCGCGCGGCGATGTCGAATTTATGCTGCGCCGTTTTCGCCATGCCTTGTTCATCGATGGTAAGCGCAACGACGGCGGCGCCGTACATTTTGCACAACGCGAGAACGGAGGCCAGGCGTTCCTCGCCGTCTTCGAGATTGATGGAGTTGACGATGGCCTTGCCCGCGTAATGCTTCAGGGCAGCTTCGATGACGGGGATTTCCGTCGAGTCTATCATGAGCGGTATCGCGGCCTGCGTGTTGAAGCGCTTCACCACTTCCGTCATGTCGCGCACCTCATCGCGCCCGACATACGCAGTGCACACGTCGAGGATGTGGGCACCTTCGCGGATCTGCTCCTTCGCCATGGCCACCATATCGTCGTAGCGGTCGGCGAGCAGCAGTTCGCGGAATTTCTTCGAGCCGTTCGCATTGCAGCGTTCGCCGATGAGAAGCGGCGGAGGATCGAGGTGCAAAGGCACGGAAGAATAGAGTGAAGAAACGGAGGCGCTGCTGTCGATGTCGCGAAGCCGCGGTACAGCGGTTGCCGCGAGCGCGGCGAGGCGTGCGATATGCTCCGGCGTCGTACCGCAGCAGCCGCCGATCATATTGACGCCGAGTTCCTCCACGAAGCGGCGCATGAACTGCTCCAGCTCGTCGGGTGTCAGCCGGTAGCAGGTGTGTCCGCCGATATTTTCCGGTATGCCGGCATTGGGCATGACGAAGACAGGACGCGAGGAGTTCTGGCAGATATAGCGGAGATTCTCCTCCATTTCCTTTGGTCCGGTGGCGCAGTTCATGCCGAACACCGTCACGATGTCGTAGGGATCGACCGTGGTCAGGGCCGCCGAGATCTCGGTGCCCATGAGCATGGTGCCCATGGCCTCGACGGTCACGGAAACGATGACCGGCCAGGTGTCTCCGCGCAGTTCGAACTCGGACCGTGCCGCCGCGAGGGCGGCCTTCACTTGCAGCATATCCTGGCAGGTTTCGATACAGAGAATATCGGTTCCGCCGTCGAGGAGGCCTCTGATTTGCTCGAGATAGGAGTCACGGAGCTCGTCGAAGGAGATATGGCCCAGCGAAGGGAGTTTCGTGGTGGGTCCGATGGATCCTGCGACGAAGCGCGGTTTTTCCGGAGTGCTGAAACTGTCGGCCATGCGGCGCGCGATGGAGGCGGCCTTGAGATTGAGCTCGTAGGCCAGGTGCGCGATGTTGTATTCGGCCAGGACGATGCCGGTGGAGCCGAAGGAATTGGTTTCGATGATATCCGCTCCTGCTTCCAAAAATCCCCGGTGTACCGCTTCGACGGCGGAGGGTTTGGAGATGACGAGATACTCGTTGCAGCCCTCGAGTTCGGGTCCGCCGAAATCCTCGGCCGTAAGATTCTGCGTCTGCAGGTTGGTACCCGTGGCCCCGTCGAATACGAGCACCCGGGATTTCAATGCGTCGGTAAACGCTGTATTCATGTACAATCCATCATTCAGGTAAGAATGAAAGATAGGGATTTTGGGGTTGGGGTGAAAACCCGTTGGGGCATGCGTCCGATACCTTCGTTCGTCGCGTGTTCATCTGGCACCGGGGTAAATTTCCCGAGCTGACAGCCAGACGTCCTTGGGACTAGAAAGTGGGTGGGTTGCGCGTGCCCCCAGCTGACATTGGGATTAGAGGAAGTGTCGCCCTTCGGGCTGTGGCCTCTCTGTTGGGCGTCGGCGACCCCGGGCTGAAGCCCGGGGTTAGAGGAAGTGTCGCCCTTCGGGCTGTGGCCTCTCTGTTGGGCGTCGGCGACCCCGGGCTGAAGCCCGGGGTTAGAGGGAGTGTCGCCCTTCGGGCTGTGGCCTCTTTGTTGGGCGTCGGCGACCCCGGGCTGAAGCCCGGGGTTAGAGGGAGTGTCGCCCTTCGGGCTGTGGCCTCTCTGTTGGGCGTCGGCGACTCCGGGCTGAAGCCGGGGTTAGAGGGAGTGTCGCCCTTCGGGCTGTGGCCTCTCTGTTGGGCGTCGGCGACCCCGGGCTGAAGCCCGGGGTTAGAGGGAGTGTGGAGTGTACCGCAAAAAATGGACAGTGAGTTCCCCCCGGATTGAAATGACAGTGTGCTTGTAGTGGTCGCGTTCGCAGTCGCGCAGAGGAACCGCGGGGTGGCGCCGGGGCGGCCCTGAGCTCTCTTGGGGGCTCCAGTCGCCCCGACTGCCAGCGCGGTTCGCTGCGCGCCTTGCTCTCGCTCATATCGTTTCATGCCGCCTGCTCCATGTCATTGCCGAGACGTTTCTTCGACCAATACAGATTCTCGTGTTCCTGCGGCGTATGATAGCCCAGCGTGCTGTGCAGACGCTGATTATTGTATTCAAGTTCAATGTACTCGAAGAGGTATCGCCGGGCATCCGTCACCGACGCGAAGAGAAGTCCTTCCGGCATTTCCTTCTTCAACGTGGCAAAAAATGACTCGGCGACGGCGTTATCCCAGCAATCACCCTTCCTGCTCATGCTCTGAATGCTGCCGTAAGGGCGCAGGGCACTGCGGAATCCCTCGCAGCAGTATTGCACACCGCGATCAGAATGCACGATAAGCCCCGCACGTATGCTTCGCGTCCAAGCCGCGCGTTTGAACGCGGTCACAACCATTGTATGGCGCAACGATGTGCTGACCTCCCAGCCGACGATCTTCCGGGAAAACAGGTCGATAAACACGCACAAGTACAACCATCCGGAGGTGCTGCGCAAATACGTGATATCACTCACCCACACCGTATCAGGTGCATCGACCGAAAACTGGCGTTCGAGCATATTTGGCGAGACAGTATACGAATGCTTCGAATCTGTCGTGGTAATGAAACGGCGACGATGCTTGACCTTCAATCCCTGCCGACGCATGCTGGCCGCCACGCGGCTCCGCCCGCACGCGAAACCGCGCTTGCGTAATGCTTTGACGAGACGACGTACGCCGTAGCTGGATTTCCTGCGCAGGAATTCCTCCCGGACCGCCATATCGAAGGCTGCGGTGCGCTCGGCGCGTGCATGCTCGCCACGACGACGCCATGCATAATAGCCTGAGCACGATACGTTGAGCACGCTGGCCATCCTTTCGATGCTAAACTCGTTCCGATATGCGTTCATAAACCGGAACCGGGCTTCGTGGGTAGCGAGAAGATGGCCACTGCTTTTTTTAATATTTCGCGCTCCTGACGGAGAATCTCGTTCTCTCGACGAAGACGATGCAGTTCAGAATCACTGGCGGGAAGATTTCCGTTGCCGGGAAAGGCCTCTGACTTCTGTGTCAGAAGCTGACGGCGCCAGGTGCGTATCGCACCATCATAGAGGTCGAACTCCTCCTCAAGCGCGGAGTCGGGTCGATCGGTGCTGTCAGCCAACTCGATCACGGATCGTTTGAATGCAGCATCATATTTCTTGTGGGTTCGTTTTACCATGACAGAGTCTCCGGTGATTTTTGAAAAGGTAACCGGGGGGAACTCTCTGTGCAATTTCTTCGGGACACTCCAGTGTCGCCCTTCGGGCTGTGGCCTCTTTGCCGACCCCAGGCTGAAGCCCGGGGTTAGAGGGAGTGTCGCCCTTCGGGCTGTGGCCTCTTTGCCGACCCCAGGCTGAAGCCCGGGGTTAGAGGAAGTGTCGCCCTTCGGGCTTTTCACTCTTCACTTCACACGGTGTCGTCAACCTCAGTGTGCCCACCAACGCCGTACATTGGTCCGTTTCGTGTGATGAATTGAGGTATCTGTGGTTTCGGCTACGATCAGGGGCCGGCCTAAACAGGGATTATCAGTCCTTATCCATCGATGTCATTTACAAGGATGCGACAGCACGGATATTGCTTAAAAATGCAATGTCGGCAGAGCAGTTCCGCTACTGCGGAAAAGCATGATCCTCTCCGTAACGCGATCAGAGAGCCACTTACACAAGATGTCATTACCAGGGAGGTTATTTCATCAACACCATTTTACCTGTCTGATGGCCGTATGGTGTTTCCAGAGGTGAACGCAGGTCCCAGGGTAACTCTTCCGCGACCTCCTTACTTAACCTGTTGACGATAGCCGCGTTTGACGATTGCATAGGAGTTAACGTGGCCGCAAGCGAGAACCATATGACCGGCCGTGGCAATACTATGCGTGAAGATTCCGTTGGGATCCGGAGGCAGCACTGAGGCAAACGTACTTCCGTTGAAATGAATTACCTCGCCTTGCTGAACGAAAATGCAAACATCATTGAGGGCCGTGCCCCGGATTCCTGTTATGCAGTTCTCCGGAGACAGCACGGGCAGCCACTTCCCGTCGGAATTACGGAACAGTCGTCCGCAACCGCCCGAATACCAGGTGCCGTGCATGCCCCAGACGCTGATCTGTTCGTGGGAAACGGACTCCACCAGCTCGGATATTCTCCCGTTCTCCATGCGGATCAGATATCCAGGCCTGCCGCTGTGCATGTCGGGATCGGTTACGGCAATGTATGTCGTCCCGCCCCATCCCCAGATGTCCCTGTTCCAGGCCGTCGTTTCCAAGCCCATCTGCGTATGCTTCTGACCATCCCAATGGATGATCGATCCGTTGTTCCCGACAGAATACACATTGTCCGCCCGGTCACCCCAGATTTTATATACCCCTCCTGCGCGGCCGATAGGAGTGAGGTTGTAGCCCTGCCATTGGGATCCGTTCCAATGACGAGCATTCACCCACATATCATCCCGAGCGAGGCAGAATACCGCGAAAAGCTCGGAAAACGCGCTTGCGCCCTGGAAAAATGGATCGATCCTGACCAGCGTCCATTTCCTCCCGTCCCAGTGCGCGGCATTAGCCGTCATTTTCCAGTCCACTTTCCCCGTGCTGTCATAGTGGTAGAAATATCCCACCGCCCAGGCATCGTCCTCCGCGAGGCAGAAGACGTCGTTAACCCTCGAGAGTTTGCCTCCGAGCGTGTCGTTTTGCCAGATGTAGGAATGGCTCTTCGTATCCCCCGGATCGGGCTCCGGCGGTATCGGCACGACGGCGTCCTCGTCGCACCCCGTTACGCACGAACAGAGAAGCGCAAACAACACGGATAGCAACATCACACGCATGGCAACCCTCTTGCTTAGTACAGTACCTCATGATCAATTCACGGCCGTCGTCCACTCCCGCGAAACGCACCGACACTTCCAACCCGTAGTAGGCGACCGACAACTCCTTATTCTATTCGCAGATGTATTGTATGAAAATACTTTTACAATATCACGATCTGGAGGCCTGGTTATAAGGAATTTCAAAAAAATATTTAGCAGCAGACGCGTCTGATCAGTAGCACACAGTACGCTCTCGATGATTACGCATCATAGATGACATCATGGATGACGTTGGGTTGTTGATTCGTCATGGGCTAGCTTGACAAAGCAAAGCCCTTGCACCCTCGGGTGCGGTCTTTTCCGGACGGGGTTGTTGCATGTGCCTCTCTTCCGTTGCACCGGAAGAGAGGTTTTTTGATGTGAGTACAGTTTCTCGGTTGTCCTTCCGCGACCTCCTTATTGGACTGGCTGGCGATAGCCGCGCTTGACCACGGCATATTGATTCAGATGGCCGACGGCGAGAACCATCCGGTCTACTACCGCAATGCGGCTCGTGAAAAAGCCAAGTGTTTCTTCGTCCAACACCGTTGCGAAAGTACTTCCGTTGTAATGAATGACCTCGCCTTGCTGAACGAAAATACAAACATCATTGAGCGCCGTGCCACGGATGCCGGTAATGCAGTTTTCCGGAGACAGCACGGGCAGCCACTTCCCGTCGGAATTACGGAACAACCGACCGCAACCGCCCGAATACCAGGTGCCGTTCATGCCCCAGACGCTGATCTGCTCGTGGGAAACGGACTCCACCAGCCCGGTGATTTTCCCGTTCTCCATGCGGATCAGATATCCACGCCTGCCGCTGTGCAGGTCGGGATCGGTTACGGCAATGTATGTCGTCCCGCCCCATCCCCAAATGTCCCTGTTCCAGGCCGTCGTTTCCAAGCCCATCTGCGTATGCTTCTGACCATCCCAATGGATGATCGAACCGTTGTTCCCGACAGAATACACATTGTCCGCCCGGTCACCCCAGATTTTATACGTCCCACCAGCACGGCCAAGAGGGGTGAGATTGTAAACTTCCCACGCCACGCCATTCCAGTGGAATGAGCCCGCCCACACATCGTCAATTCCGAGGCAATAGACGGCACGAACCTCCCCGAATGAAAATCCCCCCTGGAATGTGGGGTTAATCCTCACCAGCGTCCATTTTATCCCGTCCCAGTGTGCGGCATTTGCCGTCTTTTTCCAGTCCACTTTCCCCGTGCTGTCATAGTGGTAGAAATATCCCACCGCCCAGGCGTCGTCCTCCGCGAGGCAGAACACGTCGTTAACCCTCGAGAGTTTGCCTCCGAGCGTGTCGTTTTGCCAGATATAGGAATGGCTCGTCGTATCCCCCGGGTCGGGCTCCGGCGGTATCGGCACGACGGCGTCCTCGTCGCATCCCGTTACGCACGAACAGAGAATCGCAAACAACACGGATAGCAACATCACACGCATGGCAACCCTCTTGCTTAGTACAGTACCTCATGATCAATTCACGGCCGTCGTCCACCCCCGCGAAACGCACCGACACCTCCAACCCGTAGTAGGCGACCGACAACTCCTTATTATATTCGCATCCGAATTGTGCGAGAATACATTCACAAAATCAAGATCCGCATGCCTGGTTATGAAACACTGGTTTTGAAACTATCTTCTGATTTCGCCATTGCAGGACCTGAGACACGGGAAGGAAGCACAATTTCCTCCTCGCTGCAGAAGGCTCATTGAATCGCGAAACGAGAACGGCACCCTCTTGTCACTTTGCGTCTCTGCTTCTCTGCGACCTTGCGTTCCATTCCTCTGAAGTCAGAAGAGAATGCAACGCAAAGACGCCAAGGTGCAGAGACGCAAAGAATGTCTATTCACACGATCCCTGTCGTTTCGTGAAGGAATGGTCAGCCTTCGGCTGATGCGCCTGAGGCAGACTGGTGAACACACTGTTAATGACAAATTGAAGACAGTACCTGTTCTCTACGTGCTTTACGGAAAGAATCATCCTTCGAGACGCCGCCATGCAAACGCAGTTCAATACGAACGATCAAGACGTGGCGGCTCCTGTTAATGACATCTGGAGGACCCAACCTACATACACCGAGAAATCCGAACGCCGCACTTCGACTCCGCACCGCGTGGACCTTGTTCTTCGATCCCAAATTTTGCTGCGGTGCTTCGCTCAGTGTGACGGTACTTGTGAATGCACGAAGAAGCTGATGTCACCCACGAAATGGACCGGTGTATCCGCCTGAGGCGGATAGGTGGGCACACTCAGGATGACGAGCTTGGCTGGCACGCACTGGTCAAAGATGTCACTTACGAAATGGACCGGTGTACGCGCCTGTAGAAACACTCAGGATGAGGGTGATCTGACTCAGGATGAGACTCCGTGTTCATGCAGCACAATGAAAACGGAATGAAACCGAAAGCCGCATGCCATTGCGTTGAATCGCTACGCTTCGCACATTGAATCCACGTACTATTTTGTGGTTTGCCGTATGGAAGAACATCCATTTTCCGAGCGTTTCGAGAAACTCGCCACAGCGACACGGTCGTTTGATATCGAATTTTGGCAGTCGCAGGGAAGTGAAGCGATCTTCAACGCCGCGATGGATATGATTCGCGATTATTACTTGCTGAGAGGTGAGGATGCTGACGAGTTCAGAATTCAAAGAACTGTTGAGCATTTTTTCAGATCATAAGGTATGCTTTCTCATTGTCGGCGGATATGCCGTGATGAAGTACTCCGAACCTCGGCTCACGAAGAATCTGGATCTTTGTTTAGCAATGAGAGATCGCAGCGCTTATGTCCGCACATGAAAGCCCGCCATCACTGGAATTCGTTTTCCAGGCTTCTATCCTTCCCCTCGAAGGAGGCACGATCAATCATTGTCTTCCTCTGCCGGATCACGTCGGGGAAGCGTACCGCGCGGCCGGAGTGCGGCGGGTCATCGCCACGCTCAATGGCCATGCGTGCCGCCGGGCAATCATGAACAGGGCGGACGGCTCGCGCATGCTTGTGCTCGGCCTGCCGCTGCTCAAGGACATCGGCGCCGTGAGCGGCGATACCGTCTCCGTATACATCGAACCCGATCCCGATCCGGATTTTGTGGAGATATGCGAAGAATTCGTAGAGGTGCTCGAGCAGGACGATGCCGCCGCCGCCCGCTTCTATTCCATGACGCGGGGTATGCAGCGCTCGCTCGCACTGTACGTCAACACGGCGAAACGTTCCGAAACCCGTATCAAGCGTGCGCTGGAACTCGCGCTGAAACTGCGCAGCAACACACTGCATGGCGATACGCAGAAAAATCGGGAAAAATAATTCGTCACGTCGGGTGTACGCTCTTCGGCGGAGGTTGCTCATGACATACTGGTGTCTGGACCTGTGAATTCCGTGAAGGACGAACGTTGCTCCTTCGACTCCGTGCCCGTGAACGTCCGTACATACATCACACATCCTGCTGCGGTCAGCCTCAGGCTGATCAGGATGACGGAATCTGCTTGCACCGCTCCACACGCATGTCACATTCGATATTAACCGGTGTCCGCCTGGGTGGAATGGTTAGCTGACTCAGGGACCGCCCTTTTTCATTGGTTTGACATGCATTTGTACCGCGGAGTATCTTGATTGGATGAAGAAGCTGACCAATCTCCTGCCGCTTCGATACAAAGGTTTCATTCTTGCGGCTTCAGGTTTTGTTGCTTTGCTCTTGTTTACAGGAGCGATGTACGCGCTCTTTCGGGAGCAGGAACCCGTTACCCCTTCGGCTGCTCCGGTAGCGGCCGCTCCGGAACTGCCGCAGTTGGTGGAGGATCCCGCCGCCCATGGCCTGACGGAAATCAACGGGAGAATCGGAACAGGTCAACCGTTCATTACCGCCCTGCTCGACGCGGGTCTCGACCGGGCGCTGTGCGACACGGTGCAGAAGCATCTCGAAGGCGCGGCGTTCAATTTCCGTCAGTGTATGCCGGGACAGGCGTTCACGGCTCAGGTGGATTCCGCCGGAGCTCTGCGCGCATTTCGCTATGAGGTGGGAAAGCTGCTCAGCTACTGGATTGTCCGCGACAATGCGGGCACCCTCTCCGCCAGCCGATGGGAAACTCCTGTAGAGACGCAGCTCGTTGCGATAGAAGGCGATATCCATACCTCCGTGTATCACACCATTCTCTCCATGGGAGAAAAACCGCAGCTTGTCGCGGATTACGCCGATGTGCTGGGCTATGACATAGACTTCATTTTCGATCCGCGCGTGGGTGACCGTTTCAGTGTACTCGTTGAAAAGGAATTGCTCGACGGGGAGATCGTGGGCTACGGCCGCATACTCGCCGCGAGCTACAACGGCGAGATAACAGGGGAGGTACGGGGGTACTATTTCAATGCCGACAGCACGCTCGAGGGCTGGTTCGCACCCGATGGCGAGAACCTCCAGAAGGCCTTCATGCGAAGTCCGCTCAGTATTCTTCGCGTAACCAGCAGCTTCGGTATGCGCACGCACCCCATTTCCGGGCGCAGGAAAATGCATACCGGCATCGATTACGCAGCTCCGACCGGCACGCCGGTGTGGTCGGTGGGCTCGGGAACCGTGGTCTTTACCGGCTGGAAAGGCGGCTATGGCAAAACGATCGAAGTGAAGCATGCGGGAGGCGTTAAAACCCGCTACGGACATCTCTCGCGCATCAACGTGAAAGTCGGCCAGCGTGTGCGTCAGCATCAGACCATCGGCGCCGTCGGGAGCACCGGATACTCCACCGGCCCGCATCTGCACTTCGAGTATCTCGTGGGAGGTCAGTTCGTGCCGCCGCGCAAAGTGAAGAATCCGTCGCTCAAGCGCCTCCCCGCCGAACGCATGACCGCGTTTTCGGAGCACATGCGCCAGGTGGACAGTCTCTGGAATGCCGCGCACAAGGTCAGCTCCCGTGATCGCCGCATAGCTGTGGCGGGCGCGTCCGTTTCATCACGGCGCGGCTGACGCTCCGGTTTCAGGCGTGTCGCACTCTCCCCCCGATACAGTCTCCGGATACACTTGCGTGGATACGCAGGGAAGCCGAGGCCGTATACGCAACATCGGCGGATGCGCGCCGTATCAGCACTATTGCGATCCTCCTTCGCATGTTTTCGGTTTTCCAACTCCAGGTTTCGTTTCCCACATTCTCGTCTCACGCACTTGAGGACAAGCCATGAAGCTCCGATACCTCTTCATCATTGCCTTTCTGCTCCCCTTCGTTTCCCATGCGCAAATCACACCTGGCGACAATCTGGAAGTGCGCGGTGTTCCCCCCATACCGAAAGCGCTCGTTGAGCGGACGCTTCAATATCAGAACGTCCGCGCCGCATCGGTGTCCGACTGGGACGCCTCGGGCAAAGGCCTGTACATCAGCACGCGCTTCGGCAATACCGCGCAGGTGCATCATGTGGCCGCACCAGGGGCCGCGCGAAGGCAGATTACGTTTTTCGAGGAGCCGGTTGGCGGACTCAGCGTGGACAGACGCAAGGGTCGGCAGGGTTTTACGTTTACCCGTGACATCGGTGGCGGAGAATTCTATCAGATTTACTATTTCGATCAGCAGACCGGGACGGCGGCACTGCTCACGGACGGAAAGAGCAGGAATTCCGGTGCGTACTGGACCAAAGCGGGCGACAAGTTCTGTTACGCCAGCAATCGTCGTAACGGCAAGGATACCGATGTGTGGATCATGGATCCGGAAGAGCGCGACAAGACCTGGGTGCTGACCGAACGTGAGGGCTCCTGGTATCCCTCGGCCTGGTCGCCCGACGGCAGGCAGCTCGTGGTGACGCAGTATGTATCGGCGAATAAAAGTCTTCCTTACATCGTCGATCTCGCGACAAAGAACATGACCCCGTTGTTCCGGGAAAATGACGGCGATGTCTCCTACAGTGATTTCAACTGGGCGCCCAATGGTACAACGATATACTTCACGGCGGACATCGAACGTGAATTTCAGACGCTCTATGCGTACGATGTTGCGAAGCGCAGCACCCGTTGCGTACTTCCGGAATTGCAATGGAATATTGAACGAGTTTCTCTTTCGGACGATGGCGCCTACATGGCATTCACGCTCAACGAAGACGGCATCAGTACCTTGCGCATTGTGCGTCTTCCCTCGATGAAAGCTGTGAAAACCGCGCCGTTACCTGTCGGATTGATTGGCGGACTCGATTTCTCTCCGGACAGCAAGCGTCTCGCCCTCAGCATCAGCGCGGCGAACAGTCCCACGGATGTGTATGTACTTTCTCTTCCCAAAGGCAATCTCACCCGCTGGACCTTCAGCGAAGTCGGCGGCTTGAATACGGAGAATTTTGTCGTCCCGAAGCTGATTCACTATCCGACCTTTGACAAGGTGGACGGGAAGCCCCGGCTGATCCCCGCCTTCGTGTCCATGCCGAAGGAGGCAAAGGGCAAGATGCCTGTGATCATCGATATTCACGGTGGTCCCGAAGGGCAGTCGCGACCTTCTTTCTCAACCACAGAGCAGTACTGGGTCAATGAGCTGGGCTGCGTCGTGATCAGTCCGAATGTGCGCGGCTCGACGGGCTATGGCAAAACGTATCTCGCGCTGGACAATGGTTTCAACCGCGAGCATTCAGTGCAGGACATCGGTGCGCTGCTGGATTGGATCGCAACGCAACCGGAGCTGGACAAGGACAGAGTCGCGGTGCTGGGCGGATCGTATGGAGGCTACATGGTGCTCGCCGCGCTGACGACGTATCCCGACCGCATCAAATGCGGCGTGGATGTGGTGGGCATTTCCAATTTTGTCACCTTCCTCGAAAACACGCAGAGTTATCGCCGCGACCTCCGGCGCGTGGAGTACGGCGACGAGCGCGACCCGGCCATGCGGGAGTTTCTGCTCCGTATTTCACCGACCACCAATGCCGGAAAGATTCGTTCGCCGCTGTTCGTGGCTCAGGGCGAGAACGATCCCCGCGTTCCCGCCAGTGAAGCGCGGCAGATCATCAATGCCGTGCAGGCGAATGGCGTGCCGGTCTGGAGTCTCTTCGCCAAGGACGAAGGGCATGGCTTCTCGAAGAAGAACAATCGCGACTACTTCACCTGGGCGACGATACTGTTCTTTGAGGAATTTCTTTTGAAGAACTGAAACGTTAAACGTTAAAGGTTACACGTTAAACGACAGGAAGGACTGAATAAGCGGCCATCATGCGGGCACGGTGAGGAGGGCTTGTGCGTTTGCCGGAGATTCAGGAAGTTCCGGTATGGAAAATGAACGCAGTCTGATACGGGCAGCCGGGACAGTCATCGCCGAGCGCTTCGGTATGGAAACGGCGATGGATGCGTCGTCGGAGGACATGTCCGCCTTTCGCGATGCGTTGATCGCGCGCATTCAGTGGTTACTGGATACGCAGCTCGAGCGGCTGATGCACATCCTGTATCGCGTCGATGTTGACGAACATGCCGTTCAGCGCATTTTCCGGACCTCGCCGGTCCAGGACATCGCGACGACTCTTGCGGACCTGATCATCGAGCGGCAGTTGGAAAAGGCCCGAACACGGGCGCGGTACGCCTCGGGACGCTGAACACTCCCGCGACGGGCACTGGAAATACAATCGGGTGAAGATGCCGTACATCTTCACCCGATTTTTGTGTTCATTCCAAACTCTTTAAGCTGCTACTGAATCTGTCCCCGGATTTCTCCTGCGGGATTGGCCGTCGTATGCACATTGACATAGGTGTTACCTGCGGCCATTGCGCTGACAAGGTTGGCAATCGAGGATCCGAGCATTGGACCGACGAGGTTGGATGCTGTGATAGTCCCTGAAGCCAGAATGCCGTTCACCGGCCCGGCGGGTGCCGCCGCCGGGGGGCTGGAAGGATAGAGCCATACAACAACGGGCCCATTGAGGCCTGCGGGAGCAAGATGGATATGTGCCTGGGTGACATTCACGATGTTTGCGACAATCAGCTGATAGCTGATGGACATGCCATCTGCGCTGACGCGAAAGATGGCCTGCCCCGTCGCGGAGTTGGTTGGACCACTCAGGTGCGACACGAAGACGGATGTCTGCTTCTGCAATCCTCCGTTCTCCGGGGCAGCTTGTGATTCGGGTGCTGCGGGTTCGTCGCTGCAAGACGATATCGCCAGCATGAGAGCGAGCGAGAGCATGAGTTGAGGGATGCGCTTCATATCTATACCTCCAAACGAATTTGACAGAATGCACTGTCACCACCGTCTGGTATTTCCAGGGTGGTGTCACAAGGACTCGTTGTTCCGCTGTCCTGTTGCAAGCATTGGAAGCCCGGAGTTGCCGACTTTCGTCGTCACGACCACGCCGTGTCTGTTTGCGTACGGGAGTGGGGTGAACATACTACAGAATGTGCAATCCCTCTGTGACCCAGGTCACAGAAGGGGAAGAAAGATGCGTGTGGCATCATACACCGTAAAAATCGCCGTAATTGCGACGGGAGACATTGCTGCAGCACTTCGCTTTCAGGAAATGACGAAATGGTGGCGGCAGATGGGTGCCAGGATGCACAGTGAGGAATGATGACGATCCCGTTCGTCAACTTCATACGGAGGAGTGATTTTCAAAGTCAGGGCGGGAAAAAACACAACAGAGACTGCACCGCAACGCGGCCGGGAGCCGACGTCTTCGTCTTCGTCCAGGGAAGGCTGACTCTATGGTCGGACACGGATTCAGGTCGCGGCGATTTTCTCCTCTACCGATCTGACTTTATCCGCCATGGACTGTTCGCGGTCGGTGCGGGTGCCGTATTTGAGCATGCAGGAGATGCGCGGCGCTCCCATTTCATGCACCACTTCCTGACATCGTTTGATCGCGGCGAACACCGCATCCCATTCCCCTTCGATATTGGTGCCGTAGGCGTGGAGCTGAATGGTCAGGCCCGCGTCGCGTAAAATGCGTTCGCATTCCGCGATATACTTTGAGACGGAGAGTCCCACACCGATGGGGACTACTGTAAAATCAGCTATGACGTGCATGATGGTGTTCCGTTTCCTTAATGTTCTGTGTGCTGACTCGTACAGGCGTAGCTTCCGGCGATGATCGTATTCGTGCGGCCGGAGTGATTTGCGGCGTACGCGGTTGTACGTGTCACTGCTCGGCACTCACCTTTTCGAAGTACTTCCGTATCAGCGTTTCGTAGTCCCGACTGTACCCTTCGTTGACGGCGCGTTGGAGATCGCGCTGCAATCCTTTTTCCGGATTCAGTTGCGACGGGTCGATTTGTCCGGGACCGCGGCGTGCCACATCCTGTCCTGTCCGCGAACGACGCTGTTTCTCCCAGTCGCGCTCGCGCGTCGAGCGCGATGCGTCGAGCAGGCGGGAGAGAATGCGTTCCTGTTTCTGTATGGTGTTGGGGTTGACATTGTTCTGCTGCATGTCGTGCACAACTTCCTGCATTTCCTGGGCGACGCGTTCCAGATCGCCAAGAATGCGTTTTCCTTCCTCGCTCTTTTTGGCTTCCTTGTTCAGTTCTTCAACCGTTTTCTGCACCGCTTGCTGTTGCACCATCAGCCGCTGCATCTGCTGCATTTGCTGTTGCGACATGCCGCCCTGCTGAGGCATGGGCATGCCCTGATTGATGCTCATCTGCTGTTGCGCGGCCTGGCGGAGTTGCTGCATCATCGAACCGCCCTGAGAGCTTCCGGATTGCGACGACGACTGCATGCCCTTGGAGATTTGGCGTGCGGCTTCGTTCAGTTCCGCCATGGCGCCGCCCTGCTGCTGTCCTCCGGAGCGCTTGTCACGATTCTGCATGCTTTGCATGGCTTGCTTCATTTGCTGCATCGCCTTGCCCAGGTGTTCGGCCATTTGCTGATTGACGGCGAAGGTTTTTTTCGCAAGTTCCATCAGTTCATTGCCGGTCTGGTCGAGTTGCTCCATGAGCTGGGACTGTTCGCGCAGCGCTTCGCGGTATTGCGGGGAATTTTCCGGGAGGTTCGCGACGCGGTTTTTCAGATCCTCCTGTTTCTTGGAGAGTTCCAGCGTTTCCTTGAGCGCCTTCTGGAAGCCGCGCTGTACCATTTTCTGCATTTCGCTGTTCATCTTCTTCTTCACCTGGTCCATCTTTTTCTGAACCTTGCGAAGCTGCTCGGCGGTCTGCTTCTGCTGTTTGGATGCGCCCTGACAATTGCCGCCCTGGCACATGCTTGCGGAATTGCTCATCTGCTGCTGCATCTGCGACAGATTCATTTCGCTTTGGGCATCCTGCATCTCGTTGAGCGGCATTTCCTGCGGGAATTCCTCCATCTTTTTCTGCAGCTCGGCCATCTCGCGCTGCATGGCGTCCATTTCCTTCTGCAGCTCGCGCTGTTCCTGCGCGAGTTTGTCGAGCTCCTGCTGATTGGACGGATCCGCCTTTTCGGTACGGTTGGCAAGGTCTTCCTGCTTGTCGGCGAGATCCTTGGACCGCTTGGTCAGTTCATCCACTTTTTGTTCGATCTGCAGACGTTTGAGCAAGTCGATAGTGCGGTCGATGCTGCGGCGGAAATTCTCTTCATTGAAGGTGAATTTTTCCATCGCCTCGCGCATTTGCTCCGGGGTCATTTGCTTCATCAACTCGTTCATGCGTTTCATATTTTCTCGGAGTTCCGGAGCGTCCACCTCGCGCATGAGCTGTTCGAGTTCTTCGTACTTCTTGAGCGTCTCTTCGGAGAGGATGTTTTGCTTCTGCATATCCTGCTTGAGTTCGCTCATTTGCTCATTGACTTTCTGCACTTCCTTGAGCATCTGTTCCTGGCGTTGCATCAGCTCTTCGACTTTTTTCTGCTGCTGCCAGCTCAGTTTTTCCGCGTTCTGCTGCTTGAGCTCCTGCTGGAGTTTCTCCATTTCGCTCTGTACTTCCTGCGCCGCCTTCGCGGTTTCCTGCAAATCTTCGATGGCCTTGTTCTGCTCGCTGTCGGCACGCGCAAAGACTTCCTCCAGCGAGGGCAGCCGCAGAGAGTAAACCTGACTGCGTCCGACCTTGGGCCCGTTGACATTGTCGTTGTCGTAGATTTCCACATAATAGCTCACGACGTCTTCCGGTACGAGACTCAAAGACGTCAGATTCCAGATATACGGCACCTGCATATCCAGTTCTCTCGCGGACGGGAGCGGAATCGGTATGCTTGTGTATTCTTCCTGCGGCCGTTCGTAGCGTGAGGCGGCGAGTCGGTATTTCAGGACAAGTTTCGAGAAGCCGTAATCATCACCGATGCGCATGGCCATACGAAGGCGCATGCTTTCATCTATGTTCACATTGGCACCCGGCTCGAGGATCTCGACAGTCGGGGGGGCATCGGTGGTGACCTTTATCATGTACTCGATGGGGCTGGCATTGGGGATTCCGCCTTCGTCCATGAGCCGCACGTGCCAGGAATTATCCTTACGCAGCGTAAACTCTCCTGCCGCTCTGCTGCCCTGAGCCCGCACCGGTACCTCGCTGCTATCTGCGAACACCAGGGCGGCCTGGCGCACTTCCTTGTTCAGCGCCATTTCCACCGAAACTTTCGTTCCGGGTAATCCGGTGATATCCCCGACGTTTTCATCGAGGTATTTCGGCGGGATACGCGTATATGACGGGAAGGTCAGCTTCACCCGCAGGGAGCGCACGAACGGGCGATCCACCACATTGATCGAGAATTGGCGGCTTCGGTAGCCCGCGGCTTCCGCATAGTAGGTCAGCGAACTGCGAAGGCCTTCGATGACGTAGACGGAGCGTCCGCTGCTGTCGCGCAGCGCGGCGACCTGATCGAAGGTTTCCTGTCCCTCCTGACGAAGATAGAAGCTGATTTCCTGACGGTTCGGCGAAGTTGTTGTGGCGGTAAGCTCGATGCGTTCACCCTTGACGGCATCCATGTCGCCGGGCGTCACACGGAATTCGAAGGGAGCGGGTGGGGCGAAGTCCGTACGGAATTGCAGGATGCGACCTGCGGCCGTGAACAGGGAGGATGGCAACAGAAGGGCGAACGCGATACAGAAAAGCAGCACTCCCGCGCTCATTCGCAGCGCGGTGCGAAGAGGTTTGGTGTCGAGGACCGACGCGAGATTCAACTTCTCGAAGGTGTCCGCAACGTCACGGAATCCGGCATCAACGAGTGCGGGTGAGAAGGCGGGTTGCGTTTCGGCGTGCATGCTCCTGTACACCTGCATGGCGTCGAGCAAGCGGTCGCGCACATGCGGAAAGTGCGAGCCGACCTGCAGCGCGACGGTGTCGTCGCTCTTTCGGCGCGAGGGTGAGAAGCGATCACGCAGTGCCGGTCCGGCAAGAAACGTAATCGCCGCGACAGCGGAGAGCACGGATACGGCGAAGAGTATGGTGCGTGCCTCTATGCCGAACCAGAGTATGGCTTCGAGAGCGCTGACGACGAAGCCCAGGAGCATCAGAGCCGATCCGGCGAGCAACACACCGCGGAGCGTGCTGTTGCGTTCCTCGCTGTTTCTGAGGGAACGCAGGGCTCCCAGGATACGATTGTACTGCACGAGATTTGATGTATCCGTCATATCATTGCCTTTCTACTGCGTCAACGCATACACGATGATATTCAGCCCCATCTGCAGCGCTTTTTCCCGCACATCCTCGGGATTATTGTGTACATCCGGATCGGCCCAGCCATCCGCCAGGTTGCTCTCGAACGTGTAGAAGAGAACGAGGCGCCCTTCATGGAACACGCCGAAGCCCTGCGGCGGCTTTTTATCATGCTCGTGAATCTTCGGCAAGCCATTGGAGAAGGTGAAATGCGCACGGTAGATCGGATGATCGAAGGGTAATTCGATGAGCTGCTTGTCGGGAAATACTTTTCTGAGTTCGCGTCGGAACGCCTTATCGAAACCATAATCGTCGTCAACGTACAGGAAGCCGCCGTTTTCGAGATAATTCCTCAAATTCGCCGCTTCCCTGTCTGAAAGGTTGATGCTGCCATGACCCGTCATGAACAGGAAGGGATAGGCGAAGAGTTTCTCGCTGCCCACCTCGACGAATTCTTCTGTTTTCACCTCTATATCGATGCGTGTATGCTGCTTGAGGAAACGCAGCATATTCAGCTCGGAGGATGGGTCGTTATACCAATCACCGCCTCCGCCGTACTTCACGCGCGCAATGACGAATTTACTGGAATGCTTTTCGACGGTCTGCGCGGGCGCCCCCGACGGCAGGAGCAGCACGATGAGCGGAACGATAATCGAGCCCAGGAATATGGTGTAGCGGTATGCGACGATTGTCTTCATAGACATAAAAGTTACCATGAGACCGGTTTGCGAGCAAGGCGAATAAAATGGGACAATCAGGATGCGACTGGAACGATGAATACGGCGCGCACGAGCCGCCGCGGCGGTGAATGCTGCATGTCGAAACGTCCACCGGCGGACGGGCTTCCCGTCCGCGGGCGAAGCACGTACGATGGTCAGACGCCCAGAAGGGCTATTGTTGCCCTGCGTCGCGCTTCGGTCCGATGACACCCCGCTCCAGGTATCCTCTCAATTTTCCGCTCGATTGCATGCGATGCCTGGCCGTTTTCCTTTCCAATAGGCATTTTCGTACTTTTTTCTTTTCACACGAAAAGGAGCAAGCATGCAGCACGCCGTGATCTCACGCGAAAATCTCGAAACATGGGCCTCGTATCTGCTCGATTACTCCCTCGGAGGCATCGGGAAAACGGATGTTGTCATGATCAAGGGCGAGCATATCGCCTGGCCGCTTATCTCCGTGCTCCAGGATAAAATATTCGCGGCCGGCGGCGTGGCGGATGTCAATATTATCGCTCCGGACAATGATCGCGGAAAGGTCTGGGGTGCTTCCATTGCCCGCCATGGATCGGTGGAGCAAATTGAGCGCGTGCCGGAGTGGCACACACTTCGCTATGAGAGCATGACCAAGTACATCGAAATACTCGGCGCGGAAAATCCCTCTCTCTCTTCGGGATTACCGGAGGAAACCGCGATGGCGCTCATGCGCATGGATGAACCCTACAAGCGCATACGCCTCGGTAAACCCTGGTTGCTGACACTGTACCCCACCCAGGGTTTTGCCGACCTCGAAGGCATGTCGCTGGAGGAATACACGAACATTATCGTCAGCGCATCAACGGTGGATCCTCGTGAATTGGATCGTATCGAGGAGGAAATCTGGGCGGTGATGTCGCGGAGCAGCGTCATTCGCATCGTCACAAGGCATCCCGAGCAGGGTTCTACCCACGAATTGCGAATGAATATCGGCGGACAGCGCGTAATCAAATGCACCGGCAAGCGCAATTTCCCCGATGGCGAGGTGTTCACGAGTCCGGACGCTTCATCCGTTCAAGGCGAAATCTATGTGGACCTCCCCGTGTACAACAGCGGCAGCACCATCGAAGGAATTTTTCTGCGATTCGAGGACGGACGTATCACAGACTACACCGCGAAGGGTGGTTTCGAGACACTGAAGAAGGTGATAGAAACGGATGAGGGGTCGCATCGCCTCGGTGAGGTGGCTCTGGGTATGAACGCGGGAATACAGACAGCGCTCAAACACCCGTTGTTTGTGGAGAAAATCGGCGGTACGCTTCATATCGCCATCGGTGCCAGCTATCCGGAGTGTTATACGGACAACGGGCAGGAGGCGGGGGCGCAGGTCCAGGAGCGACTCGCCGCGGAGGGAAAACTCAACAGATCCGCCCAGCATGTTGATATCGTCACGGATTTCCGTCCGGGAGGCGCGGGTGTCGCGGTGTGTACGGACGATACGGAATTGCGCATTCGCGACAATATCTGGGTCGTCCACTAACGACGGCGCAGATACGGATCGGCTTCTCATCCCGTGGTGTTCGATTACACGATACCGTATGTCCGGTTTTTGAAATAATTGCGTAGATTTGAAATACTTCTGTACAACCGGAGGCGCGAGGTCCTCCATGCTACGCAACGGACATGCCAGTGATTGCAACGTGACAGCAGTGTAAGAGACGATTCAACGAGCCACGATACTATGGAGAACGAAGAGTACATCAGAAAGCTCGCTTCCCTGGAGGATCGCATTGCGGGGTTGCGGGAGGCCAATGAAGAATTGTTGGTTCAGCTTCAGGCCAAGGACGTCGAGTTACTTCGATTGAGAAGGGATTTGCAGGAGCGCCTGGCGGAGGCAATCTGGCGGGAGAACGATATTCAGCGGAATCAGGAGCGTTTCCGCTCCCTCGTCGCAAATCTTCCCGGTGCCGTGTATCGCTGTTCGAACGACGCATTCTGGACCATGGAGTATCTGAGCGATCAGATAGAACAATTGTCCGGATATCCCGCGGCGGATTTCATTCAGAACTGCGCTCGCAGCTATAAAAGCATTGTGCATCCTGAGGATGTGATCAAGGTCGTCAATGCGATCAGTCAGGGGGTGGAACAAAAGCGCCCGTACACAATCATCTATCGTATCAGACACAAAAACGGGACATATCGTACTGTGCACGAGCGCGGGATCGGCATTCACGCATCCGATGGTACGCTGCTTTGGCTCGACGGCGTCATTTTCGATATATCAGGCCACGAGAACGGGCTCGTCGACTGGCCGGCGCCGCAGTATTCCGATCAGCTCTGATCGTCGTTCGCGCAGGCGGCGCGGGTGTTCAGATGAATGCTCTGATCGTGTCGATGAGATCTTTCCGCTCGAACGGTTTCGAAAGGTAGGCATTGCAGCCCGCCTCGATGCAGCGCACACGGTCTGCCGGAAATGCATGCGCCGTTACGGCAATGATAGGGAGAGCGGCATGGTTCGGACTTTTACGAATTTTCATCGTCAAATCCAGTCCATTCTCGTCGCCGGGCAGCGACAGGTCCATGAGCACGAGATCGATGCCCTTGTGATTCAGAATATCCCAGGCCTCATCGGCCCAGGCCGTTGCCGTGACATCCCAGGTGTTCCGGAGCAGGACCTGGACATACTGAATGCTCTGTTCGTCGTCCTCCACGAGGAGAATCTGCTTACGTTCCGGCGTGTGCTCGTGCATTGTGCGTATGGTACAGTGAGTAGGCGGCGTGCGGAATACTGGACGCAGTATTCCTGTAGGGATAAAAAATGTACAATATATTTTTTTAACCGACAAATGGATTGTCCGTACGGCAGACGGAAGGACGGGTGCGGGCAGAGCGCCCCGCCGTACGCGTGCCTGGAGCCGTTGCGTCGCAACTCCGCAGGCGTGTTCTGCGACCGGCAGGGGGAGCGCCCTGAGAGCGCGTTGGCCGCCGCGGGACACAGGGCTGGTTTTATATCCGACGTAGAAGTATTATGTTAAAATGTCGGGGCGACCCGAACCACAGCTTGTACCATCATCCGTGCGGATTCTCATGAAAAAGATTGTCGAATGTGTCCCGAATTTCTCCGAAGGCCGCGACCAGCGCGTCATCGATGCCATTGCCGACGCCATACGTGCCACGGCCGGCTGTACACTGTTGGATGTGGATCCCGGCAAATCCACCAACCGTACGGTGTACACCTTTGTCGGTTCGCCGGAAGCCGTGGTGGAGGGCGCCCTGAACGCCGCGCGTGCCGCAAAGGGCCTCATTGACATGACGAAGCACAGTGGTGAACATCCGCGCATGGGCGCCATGGATGTCTGCCCCTTCGTGCCCGTCGCAAACGTCACCATGGAGGAATGCGTGGAATGCGCGAAGCGCTTCGGTGCCCGCGCGGGTGAGGAACTCGGCCTTCCGATCTATCTCTATGAGGAAGCGCAGCCGCTGGAATACCGAAAAAGTCTCAAGCACATCCGTGCCGGCGAGTACGAAGGAATGGCCAAGAAAATCGTTCAGCCCGAGTGGAAGCCCGATTTCGGTCCGGCGGAGTTTCTCCCTTCCTGGGGAGCCACCGCCACGGGGGCGCGTTTCTTTCTCATCGCCTACAACGTGAACATTCTCGGCACCAAAGAGCAGGCGCATCGCATTGCCCTGAACATCCGCGAGCAGGGAAGAGGCGAGGACGAACCCGGACGTCTCAAGGCCGTGAAGGGAATCGGGTGGTGGGTGGACGAGTACAACATGGCGCAGGTGTCCATGAATCTCGACAACTACAATATCACGCCGCCGCATGTCGCCTTCGAGGAATGTACCAAGGATGCGCGCGAACTGAATCTTGCCTCGGCGGGATCCGAAATCGTGGGTTTGATTCCCCTGCAGGCCATGCTGCTGGCGGCGGATTACTACATCGAGAAAGAAAACCTGTTCATCATTGACGAGCAGCAGAAAATTCGTCTCGTGATCGAGCGTCTGGGACTGAACTCTGTCTCCCGCTTCGATCCGAAGAAGCGCATCATCGAATACATGATCGAAGAGGAGGGCAGCGAGCCTCTTGCGAGCATGAGCGTTCGCGACTTCGTGGAACTTACCGGCGCACGCACGTCCGCTCCAGGCGGTGGATCCGCCTCCGCGCTCATCGCCGCCACCGGAGCCGCGCTCGGCGCCATGGTAGGATGGATGACCTATGGCAAGAAGAAATTCGAGGACAAGGACGCCATCATGCGGCGCCTGATCCCGCCGCTGCATCATGCGATGAAGGATCTGCTCCCCATGATCGACGCGGACACCAACGCCTTCAACGATTACATGGATGCGCTCGGCATGCCGAAAACCACCGATGAGGAAAAAGCGCTTCGCACAGCGGCCATGCAGGCAGGATTGAAAAAGGCGGTTGAGGTTCCCCTCGGCACGATGCGCATCGCGGACCGCTGTTGGGATGCCATGGAGGAGATGGCACAGCACGGGAACATGAGCTCGCGCTCGGATTTGGAAGTCGGCGCGAAAGCGCTCGAGACGGGTATCTGGGGTGCTTACAAGAATGTCATGATCAATCTCGACAGCATCAAGGATGAGGACTACACTCTGCGCATCCGCGGAGAAGCCGATGCCATACTCGCACGCGCAAAGGAGAGGTGCATAGGTGTGCTCGGTATACTGCAAGCACGTGGATAATCGTATACGGGCCGCTGAAAGCGGCCCGTATCGCATGTAGTGCTGTGCGTGATCCGGTCCGCCCATACGCTCCGGGCACGGGCGGTCGGGACAAACGACTTGTTATTCTTCTATATTCGTGCTATACTATGGTCGCTTCAACGTCGTATTCCTCCGGTACACCGCGACGACCGCTGTCCGTGTCTTGCACCAAACACCGTCCACAAGGAGGCCTTCTGATGAGACGCATTGCCACCCTGCTGATCCTTCTCCTGCGCGCAGTCTCGCTCTCTGCGGCTGAACCGGACACACTGGCCTCCTATCGTAATGTGCTCATGGTGTCCATCGGTTATCAACACTCCCCCCTGACCGAGTTCAACGATGGTATCGCACCCAGCGGCTTTGACGCGGTGAGTGCGACGAATCTGACGGGAGGGTTTGAATGGGCCTTCATCAATGCTCCGAAGCACATGCAGTCCATCTCGCTGGAGTTCACGCTTGCAAAGGAACTTGAGCGCGCCGAACCCCTGCAGCCGGCCCGCGAATTCCAGGTACGGAGCATGGCCGGGTACCTCAATTCCGGTCTGCCCGTGTACAACGATGGTTTTCATCGATTGCTGTTCCGTCTGGACCTCGGTGTGGGACTGACCGTGCTGTCGTCCGCACTGAAGCAGAACTTCCAGGATGTACTCGACGGGCTTCCGGCCGAGCGAAACACCATCAGTCAAAGTTCGCTGCTGCTGCGCCTCGGATTCCGGCATGAATTCCGTTTCGACAGCGACGCCGAATCTCCTTTCCCTATCGGTATCCGTGTGGGCTATGCGTTTACCCTCACCACCAACGACTGGACAAACGCCGATGCATTCGGCGCTTCAGGTATGCAGATCAGCGGGGGACCGAAGGCACAGTATACCGGTTTCTCCGCAGCCCTCGATCTGCCGCTGGCGGTATTTCGGTAAGCGAACAGCATAGAGCGCCACAGGGGGGCCTGATCGCTTTTCGCAACCGGGCAGCCAACAATTTCCGGTACGTATCGCCTCGCGATGTCCGGCGCAGGATCATGCATGGACAGCATCCCGGTGCTCGCCGGACGCTGTCCGTTTACCGTCATTGTCCTGTCCTCCACACCTCCGTATATTGACGAAATGGATAGTGCGCTCACGACAACGGAAATACTGCGCAGGCTTTTACAAGGCGAGATAAGCACCGAGGATTGTGTACGCGCGATCGAAGCGGGTCGCAGTCACACACTTGCGGTGGATGGCATTGCACGGCTCGATCCCGGACGCAGGGAGCGTACGGGTTTTCCGGAGGTCATACTGGCGGAGGGCAAAGCGGATGATGATGTGCTGCGCATTCTTGAAACCCTTCGCGACGCGGCCAGAAGCAACATTCTCGTCTCGCGTCTCACGGAGCACCTCTTCGCTTCCTGTGCCAAAATACTTCCCGATGCCGAATACCATCACCGTTCCGGTATGGCGGTGTTCCGTCCGGATCCGCCGCAGGAACTGAAGGGTGACATTGCACTGATCACCGCCGGCACCGCCGATCTCGGCATCGCCGAAGAGATAGAGATCGCCTGCCGCTATGCGGGCAGTTCCGTCCGCAGTTTTGCCGATGTGGGCGTTGCCGGCTTGCACCGCCTTCTCGATATTGTGCCGGAACTGGAGCGAGCCCGCGTCGTTGTCTGTGTGGCAGGCATGGAGGCGGCACTGCCGAGCGTACTCGCCGGTTTGCTTTCCGCACCCGTGATTGGCGTACCGGTTTCAACCGGCTATGGCGTCAATTCCGGAGGATGGAATGCCCTGCTTTCCATGCTGGGGTCCTGCGCCCCTGGCGTCCTCACGGTGAACATCGACAACGGTATCGGCGCAGCGGCTGCAGCCCACCGCATCAATCTGCTCGGAGAAGGGAAGCAGCGATGAGCGACACTGCGGCACAGTATCAGGCGCTCCTTTCGCGTATTGCGGCGGATGGCACTTCAGAAGGGGACAACTATGTGGCATTCTCCGGCGGAGTGGACAGTGCGCTGGTAGCACACGGCGTGCATCGGGTATTTCCCGGACGTGCGCTCGCTGTCATGGCGCTGTCGCCATCCGTCTCCCGCGAGATGCGGGCATCCGCCGAGGCAGTTGCGGCACACATTGCTATTCCACTTCGCTTCGTGCAAACGTATGAAACAGAGAATCCCGTGTATGTCGCGAATGAAGGCCTCAGTTGTTATGTATGCAAAAGCGGCATATACGATGCCATGAAGGCCATACGCGAACTGTTGCCCGCCGGAGAGGTCCGGTTGTTCAACGGGACCAATGCCGATGACCTGTCGGATCCCACGCGCGTGGGACTGCTCGCCGCCCGTGAACATGGCGTTCTCAGCCCTCTCGATTATCTCCGCAAAGAGGATGTCCGGCGGTTGTCGCGGCATGCGGGACTGCCGAACTGGAATCACGCGGCCTCACCCTGTCTTCGATCAAGACTGCATAGCGGCGTTCCGGCCAGTGATGTACACCTTCATCGCGTAGAAAGCGCCGAACGCATCGTTCGCAGCACGTATGGTCTTTCTCCCGCATGCAACTTCCGCGTACGCCATCTGCCCGGCGACCTCGCCATGTTGGAATTCGATGCCGAAACGTTAGCCACCGTCGACCCGGCTCTCTGTCGCGATGCGTTGATCGGGCTGGGCTATGCGGATGTACAGATACGCGTTTTTCGTTCCGGAGCCGTTGCATTCACACCGAGCGCCTCCGATTCCTGATCACCAGCGCCGTCCAGGCGGCCGGAAACCCATGCATCTTACCGAACTCCTCGCCCACAAACGCATTCTCATACTCGACGGCGCCATGGGCACAGAATTGCAGCGTCAGGGTGTCGTGCTGGAGCCGCCGCTGTGGTCCGCGACGGCGCTTTTACGCGCACCGCATGTGGTACGCAACATCCATTTCGCCTATTTGCACGCCGGCGCGGATATGATCACCACAAATACTTTCAGGACGAATATTCGAACCCTCGAGCGGGCGGGGATGGAGCATCGTTGGGAGGAACTCAACATGAAGGCGATGCAGCTCGCTCTCGAAGCCAGGGAGCGCTACATCCCCTCGCGTCCCGTGCTCATCGCGGGGGGGCTGGCTCCGGTAGAGGATTGCTACAGGCCCGATCTGGTTCCTGACGATGCGCAGCTGTTGGAGGAGCACACGAAGCAGGCCGAACTGTTGAGCATGCTCCGTGCGGATTTTCTGCTGGTCGAGACCATGATGACCGAACGCGAGGCGGTGATCGCCACGCACGCGGCTGCATCGACCGGCAAGGATGTCGCGACCAGCTTCACGTGCGGCGCAGACGGCAAGCTGCTTTCGGGAGAAGACGTTGTCGCGGCGGCGCGTTCCGTGCTGGATGCCGGCGCTGTGGCGGTGATGATCAACTGCGTTTCGACGCGCACCATGCTCGATCCGCTCACCCGGCTCACCTCATCTCTGGATGCTCCGGTAGGATGTTATGCGAATGTCGGGGATCCCACGGCAGACAATGCCAGCGATCTCGTGTGCGAGGTGGACGTAGAGGGCTTTGCTTTGGCTTCGCTTGGATGGCTGGCTGCCGGAGCGCGCCTCATCGGAGGATGTTGCGGCAGCACAGCGGAACATATTACAGCGCTCACACGTCTTCATTCGCCTGAAACCCTGACCATGCAAGAAAAGGAGATCGATGCGTGGAACACGCGCGACAGGTACACGACGCCGACCATTTCCCTCGGGGACGACGAATGACGCGATTGCAGCACATTTTTTACTCCTGCGCATTTTTCCTTCTGGCATTCGTAGCGGGTGTGACCGCACAGGAACGCCCCGTGCCGCAGACCTCGCCGCTCGTACCACGTCAATGGATTCTCACTCTACAGGGCAGCGCGACAAAGGGATTCGATGATTTTCCCGACACACGGTTTTCCGGCGGCGGGGCATTTTTGCTCAAGCGCCATCTCCTCGATATCAGCGGCGGAAGAAGGGGATTGCTCTATGCGCAGGCGGGACTGGGTTTTTATGATATGCAGTTCAAGACGAGCGCGGATATGTATCGGGTGTTCGACACCTCCCGTCTGGAAATGCACGAAACGAACCGCAGTTTTATCATGCCCCTGTCCTTCTCGGCACACTGGCGCGGCACCATCGGGCCGCGCAGCCAGGTATTTCTCGGCGCGGGGCTCGAGGCGCTGTATTTTTCTCCGATGAATCCCAACGGCGACGCACTAGAGCGGCCGCAGGAGAAATATGGTAAATGGACGCTGGGCATTCCGCTGAGCGTCGAACTCGAGTATTTACTCTCCGACGACCTCGCGCTGAATCTGCACGGCACGATGCATCAGAGCTTCACCGATTACCTGGATGGTTTTTCGCAGGGTGGATGGAGCGATGCGTTATTGGTTTTCGGCATCGGGGTCAGCTACTCCTTTCCGCCGGCGGACAGAGACCGCGACTATGATGGCTTGCTGGACCGCGACGAGATCCATGTGTACCGCACGAATCCCGACAATTCCGACACTGACGGTGACGGACTGAACGACGGTGAGGAGGTTGTGCTCGGTACTTCACCGTTACGTGCGGATACCGATGGAGACGGATTGAACGACGGCGACGAGGTGCGGGTGTACGGCACCGAGCCGCTTCGCAAGGATTCCGACGGTGACGGACTCACTGACATGGAGGAAATTCGCCTCGGCAGTTCGCCGACCAGAGCGGACACGGACAACGATGGTCTTCCGGATGCTGTTGAACTGGCGCGGGGTACCGATCCGCTGAGCCGGGACACCGACGGCGACGGTTTGCCCGATGGTCTCGAAGTCGTTTCGAGCCCCTTGCTTCGCGACACAGACAGCGACGGTCTGGACGACGCGCTCGAGAGCGCCCATAGTCTGCGACCGCACGACAGCGATTTCGATGCCGACGGTATTCCCGATTTCCTGGAAATTCAGATTGGCACAGACCCGAAGAAACCCGACACAGACAACGACGGCGCAACCGATTATGCCGAGTATTACGGGTTGATGACCGACCCACGCACTCCCGATACGGACGGGGACGGCATTCTCGACGGCTACGATCCATCACCGCTCGGCAGTTCCGGCGTCAATCCAGTTCAGCGTGTATACTGGACGTTGTCGGAAGTTTTTCTGCCCGGTCAGACGGTGGATGAAACATCCAAGTCTTTCCTTCTGCTGTTACATTTGATCCGCAGTGCTCCCCGCCAGCAGGTATCCGAACTGGAAATCGAAGTTCTGGGTCGCGACATGACCGAGGCACGGGAACGGCTCGATCAGCTCCGCACCTTCCTCAGGCGCCTGACCAATGGTTGGGACATACCGAGTATGACTTTTATAGAGGATGTCGAATCGCGCGGGCTGCTCGATGTGCGCATTCGTTATATCTGGAATCGAAGTCTCGGCAAATAGCCGCGGGTGCGCGGAGGAAGTCCGCCTTGTTTCTCCGGATGGAGTGCCGATCCTGGTATGATCCCGGACATGCGAGCGCCGTTTCGGTGGCTGAGCTCCCTTTAGCCGAAGTTGAGCATCCCTTTCCAGAATTGTGGGAGCTTCATGAAACGCCCACTTTTGCGGCGGATGTGGGAGGTTCATGAAACGCCCACTTTTACGTCGGATGTGGGAGGTTCATGGATCGCCCAGTTTTGCGTCGGATGTGGGAGGTTCATGAAACGCCCAGTTTTGTGTCGGATGTGGGAGGTTCATGAAACGCCCACTTTTACGTCGGATGTGGGAGGTTTATGGATCGCCCAGTTTTGCGTCGGATGTGGGAGGTTCATGAAACGCCCAGTTTTGTGTCGAATGTGGGAGGTTCATGAAACGCCCACTTTTACGTCGAATGTGGGAGGTTCATGGATCGCCCAGTTTTGCGTCGAATGTGGGAGGTTCATGGATCGCCCAGTTTTGCGTCGGATATGGGAGGTTCATGGATCGCCCAGTTCGCCGGCGATATTCTGCTGCTCGTGATGCAGCGATGCGAGTGATGAAAATTCCATGCTCTCTCTGAGGATATTTTCATATGAGTGAGGTTGCTGCGATCGTGAAGTCGGAGAACCATAGTCCCGGATGTGATGCAGGAATGGATCAGAGCATGGCAAGTGCGGGCACACGCAGCATGAAAACACACAGGCCCCGCAGCAGCGGGGCCTGTGTGTTTGTGTATCCGCGTGGATGACTGCGGATTCCTGTGCCGCGACGGTATGGTACACGCGGACGCGTGCGCGACGCTATCCCTCGCGGCTATTTGTTCAGCGCCATGCGCATGGTCTTTGTGAAGCTGAGACCGCTTTCGAGACCGGTCATGACCACGGTTGCTACGTAACTGCCGCTCGGGAGCCCGGCGGCATCGAAAAGCACCTGATGCACACCGCTCTCCATCGTACCGTTCACGAGGGTTGCCACTTCACGGCCGAGCATATCGTTGACCGTCAATGTGACAGTGCTTCTTTCGGGTACGCTGAACCGTATCGTGGTGGAAGGATTGAATGGATTCGGATAGTTCTGATCCATATCAAACGTCGCAGCGGAGAACGCATTGCGTTTGTCCATGTCCTCGCCATGGTCACGCAGCCAATTCAGCTTGATTGCAATGTAATCGAAGTTGTTGACCACGCCGTTGCCGTCGGCATCCATGTAGCAACCTTCGGGCGTGAACCAGGGAATGGACGCTTGCGGCTCCCAGGCGAGATAGGCCAGCGGGTTGCTTTCAGCGCCAAATATGAAGCGGGCGGGGCCGTTCAGCCAGTTCGACCGAAGATTTGCGTCGTAGATGTATCTATTCAGCGACGCACGGTCGCCGTAGTTCACGATGCCGTCGTTGTTCACATCGCCGGGCCAGACTTCACAGAGCTGCGTGCCGGCTTTGATAAAGAGCGAGGAGACTTTCGTGCGGACATCCTCATAGAAGAGGCAATTGTTGTACACCGAGAACACTGCCTCCACGATATAGTACGCCGGCGGCAGATTCACATTCACGATATGGAAGCCGTTCAGTGCACCGACCGGCTTTTGCGCCACAAAGGATTCAGTGTACGCGGGGGTGGAGGACGGATCGCCGACACGGTAGAAGTTCAGCGTGATCGGTACGCTGTACGCCTCGTTCAGAGGATAGGATACGGAGTAATTCACCCGGATCGGACCCGGGGTCTCGTAGTATCCCTGAAACATCCCGGAAGCGTCGCTGAGCGTCATGGTAACGACTCCGGCGGGGACGAAGCAACCGAAGCGATACGTCAGGCCCTGCGGAGGGCCGAAGGTGGCATTGAAATTCGAGAACGCGGTTGTGGAGGTGGTGTTGGCCGTCGAGGTCGCCCAGGTGTTCGTGGTCTGTAGCGCAACACGACGCTGGAAATCCGCGGTAGTTGAGGCCACTCCCGCATACACGGTACGGGCAGCGTTATCCGTGCACGCACCATAGACAAATTCGATCATTCCGGATGTTTCGTACATCTTCACCTGATAATTGTAGGTGTTCGGGGTGGGGAAGCTGTTGGTCCAGTACGACATGCCATTGAACTGAATGGTGAGCACACGGTTGGGCGCCGTACCGCTGACTTCCCAGCGAATGGGATTCGCCGGATCGGAACGAGAGTCCGTATTGAAGGGTGACAGCACACCGGCCCGACCCGTGAAATTCACATTCATGACATTGCTGATACTCGTTGTTCCGGCCCCGAGCGTCACATAGCCGTTCGTCCCGACGAAGCAGGAAGTATAGGTGTTGCCGTTGAAAGGGAATGGAAAGCCGAAGTTCACCGTCCAGTACCCGTCGTCGAGGCTGCCGACCAGACCCGTGGTCAGGACATTGGCATTGCCGATGGGTGTGTAGGTACCGATGAACTGTGTAAATGGCAAGCCCGAGACCTGCGCGTTGGAAACGCCTGTTGATGCCATCAGCAGCAACGCGGCTGCGAAAATGGCGAATCTATTCTTCATGATATCCTCCGTGAAAGAGAGATTGAAGCGCACCTGTGCGTGCAGCTTTAAGTTTGAAAATATGTTACAACAAGAAATTGCATCTGCAATATATTGTGAAAAACTTTCACAAAGCATTGAAAAGTTCTGAAAACGGCTCGTAAAGAGCATAAACCTTCAAATTTGAATCATATTCGCAGGGTAAAAATTTGTCCCCCTTCTGTTTTCCGATCCCTGCGTCTGTGTGCCCTGGCATCACAGTGCCGAATTGCCCAGATGCATCGGGACATTGGTGCGCAATCGCGACCAGCGCGGAGTACGACTGTCCTGACAGTTCGCGCGCTTCCCTTGTGCATCGGGGTGATGTCCATTTCGTATTGATCTTCCCGATTCTTGCGATCCGAGGCCTCTACAGGTTCATGCCGTCGATTGCGCGATCCCTGCAGCCCATCTATGGGTGATACATGCGCGGTATACGCGCTTTCACCTTGTTTCTCTCTGCCTGAAGTGATAAGTTTTCTGATTACGGCACGCGCGTTTTCCATTCCGCGGAGCATCCGCTGGTCCAAGAAACGCCATAACCTTTTATGTGAACCTGTATGTGTGGAATAGTTGGATATATCGGTTTCAGGGAAGCGACACCCATCATCCTTGACGGGCTCAGGCGACTTGAATACCGGGGATACGATTCGGCGGGACTGGCCATTTTATCGGACAACGGCATCCGTATCCAAAAGAAGGCCGGGAAAGTGGCCGATCTCGAGAATCTTATCGAGCTCCACCCCATGAATGCCACTATCGGCATCGGTCACACGCGCTGGGCGACCCATGGCGAGCCCAACGACGTCAACGCACATCCGCATGCCGATCATTCCGGCGGCATCGTGCTCGTACACAACGGCATCATCGAAAACCATCTGGCTATTCGGCGCCGGCTCAATCGCGACGGCATAACGTTTACCACCGACACGGACACCGAAGCGCTGGTACAGCTCATTTCCACGTTTTTCGATATTACGAACAACCTCGAGCAAGCCGTTCGGCTCGCCCTTCATGAAATAGACGGTACCTTCGGCATTGTCGTCATGTCCAACAGAGAACCGGAAAAGCTGATCGCCGCCCGTCGCGGTAGTCCGCTGGTGCTCGGCATCAACGACAACGAATATTTCATCGCATCGGATGCCTCGGCCATCGTGGGCCATACACGGCAGGTGATCTTCCTCGAAGACGACGACATCGCAACGATCTCCCGGGATGGCTATGAAGTAAAAACGCTGGGAGATGAAATTATCGAGCACGAAATCGAGCTCATCACCTACGACATCGAGCAGATAGAAAAAGGTGGTTTTGACCATTTCATGCTCAAGGAAATCAATGAGCAGCCGCAGACGATACAGGATTCCATGCGCGGACGGCTCATGACGGATAAGGGCACCGCGAAGCTCGGGGGTCTGCGTGACGTGCTGCCCGTGCTCAACAATGCCCGCCGTATTATCATCACCGCCTGCGGAACCTCCTGGCATGCGGCGCTTGTCGGCGAATACATGCTCGAGCATTACGCCCGCATCCCCGTCGAAGTCGAATACGCCTCCGAATTCCGTTACCGCGATCCCATCATTCATGAGGATGATGTCGTGATCGCCATCAGCCAGAGCGGCGAAACAGCGGACACGCTCGCCGCGTTGCGTGAGGCGAAAAAACGCGGCGCCACGGTGCTCGGAATATGTAATGTCGTAGGAAGCACGATAGCGCGCGAAACACATGCAGGGGTATTCGTCCATGCCGGACCGGAAATAGGTGTGGCCTCCACCAAGGCCTTCACCGCCCAGCTGGTCGCGCTGTCGCTCATCACGCTGATGCTCGGCCGCAACCGCGGATTCATCTCGCTCGACGAGGGGCAAACCTTCGCGCGCGAGCTTATGGCCATACCGGAAAAGGTGCGCGAGATTCTGGAGAACGTCGATCCGATACGCAAACTCGCCGAACAGTATTTCACCGCCACCAATGCACTGTATCTCGGTCGGGGCTACAATTTCCCCACCGCTCTCGAAGGTGCCCTAAAACTGAAGGAAATTTCGTACATCCATGCGGAGGGCTATCCCGCGGCGGAGATGAAGCACGGACCGATCGCACTTATTGATGAAAACATGCCCGTGGTGTTTCTCGCGCCACAGGACAGAATTCACGAAAAAGTGATCAGCAATATCCAGGAAGTAAAAGCCCGCAAGGGACAGGTGATCGCCATCGTCAATCATGAAGACGAAGCCATCACCGAACTGGCCGATCATGTGATCTGCATTCCGCGAACTGTTGATTTTCTCTCGCCACTGCTGACGGTCATCCCGCTGCAGCTCCTGGCCTACTATATCGCCGTTCTGCGCGGCTGCAATGTCGATCAGCCGCGAAATCTGGCAAAGAGCGTTACCGTGGAGTAGTTGTTCGTAGTATTATCGAGATTCCGGATTCCATGCGTATGACCAGTACCCTGCCAGATACAACGACGCTCAGCGATGCCGAGCTCGCCCGTGACATCCTGCGGCTGAAAGAGGAGATGAACGCGGTCATCCTGGCGCATTACTATCAGGACGAAGCCATACAGGACATTGCTGACGTCCGAGGTGACAGTTTCGAGCTCTCCCGCCGTGCCGCACAAACCGACGCCGACGTGATCGTGTTTGCCGGCGTGCATTTCATGGCTGAAACCGCCGCGATACTGAATCCGACGAAGCTCGTGCTCATGCCGGACCTCAACGCCGGTTGCTCCCTCGCGGAGAGCGCCCCGGCGCATCTCTTCAGAATGTACCGACAGCAGCATCCGCAGCATCTGGCGGTGACGTATATCAATTGCTCGGCGGAAGTGAAAGCGCTGAGTGACATCATCTGCACGTCGAGCAGCGCCGAGACCATACTCGCCAAAATCCCCGCGGATGTCCCCATCCTTTTTTCGCCCGATAAAAATCTTGGCGGTTATGTGCGCGCGAAGACCGGACGCGAGATGCTGCTCTGGCAGGGGGTGTGCACTGTCCATGAGGCCTTCAGCGAAGCGCATATTTCGGTGCTCATCGAGGAACATCCCGACGCCGAGCTCATCGCGCATCCCGAATGCGAGGCAGCGGTGTTGCGCCATGCGGGATTCATCGGCTCCACCAGCGCACTCCTTCGTTACGTGCAGGAAGGGCCGGTCCGCAGCTATATCGTCGCCACCGAAGCAGGAATTCTGCATCAGATGCGCAAAGCCGCACCGGAAAATGAGTATATTCCGGCACCGCCGGAAAACGGCTGTCTGTGCAACGTGTGCGATTACATGAAGGTGCATACGCTGCGGAAGCTTCATCAGTGTATGCTGCGCCGTTCTCCTGCGGTGCGTGTGGCGGAAGATATCCGGTCGCGTGCATTGCGGCCGATACAACGCATGATCGAACTCCACGATGCCGATGCAAGCCGCGCAGCCGCGATACTCGCGGAGATCGAACTGCCATTTCAGGGCTGAACGGTAGCGCAGCCGAGCAGGCAACGTACCTGACTATTTGATTCCATTTCCATTCTATCAAGAGGTTGTTATGAAGAAACTGCTCCAGATCCTGCTGCTTACCGCGGTCCTGGCCGGCAGCGCCAGTGCTCAGCAGCTCGTGGATCTGTTCCATTATCAGGCGGAACAGAACTTTACCCTGCTCGGACTTCCCGCAGGCGCCATGGCCATCACGCGCTTCGAGGTTGAGGACGCGGCGGCTCTGCATGAAATCAACGTGTGGTTCTACAATCAGGAACAGGCCGGCGACAGTGTCATCGTGTACCTGTTCGGCAAGGAAGGCGGCGGTGCGTTTCCACTGCTCCTGAGTCCGCTGGCCACAATACGCGCCTTCGTGCCGGGACAGTTCAACAACCTCGTGCGCTTCACCTTCGATCAGCAGAAGCCCACGTTTACACGACCCACAAATTTCTTCGTCGGTGTGAGAATATTCGGCACCAACGTCAAGGTCCGCATGGACAACATTACGCAGACCCCGACCTGTGCGACCAGTGCCGGCGATACACTGTACACCAGCTCCTACTGGCAGGATCTTCAACCGCCGTACATTCCCTTCAACGGCCGGCTTGCGAACGGCATGGCCACGAACAACTGGTATGTGGGCGTGAAGGTGGAGTATAATCCCGTGAGTCAGACGGGCTTTACGGAATCGACGCTGCTCGCAGGTCTCACCATGCCGCCCAGCGGCCGCCGCATGTCGTGGGCGGATTTCGACGGCGACGGGTATCAGGATTTGCTCTATGGAAAGCATCTGCTCCGCAATAACGGCAGCGGGCGTTTCGTCGACATATCCAGCCAGGTCGGCTACGATGGCGGAAGCATTATCAACATGTTTGCCGATATCGACAATGACGGTGATCTCGACATCGTGTGTTCTCCCGAGACCTGGATTTACGTCAACAACGGCGGGCAGTTCACCAAAGACACCGAACCGGGCTTTAGTCCTGGCCGCAATTCCACCGCCATGGCCATCGCCGATTACGACAACGACAATTATCTCGATATGTTCGTTGCCAACGGCGAATACATGTACATGAAGAATCCCGCCAACAATCGTGATTCAGCGCTTGTACGCGGCGCGGCCTGGGAAGCGTTTCTCTACGGAAACTCCAACAACGGCAAATTCCGTGATGTCAAAGGCATGATACTCGGCGGGTACCGGAGCGGTGCCTTCGGACGCAATCCCTACGACAATCAGCAGACGGTACAGGGCTACCGGCCGATCACCGGCGCCATGTGGGTGGATATTGATCTCGATGGCGACATGGATCTTTACGCTTCGGTGGACCGTCTGCAACCGAACTACATGTGGGAAAACCAGGGCAACGGATTTTTCCGCGATGTAGCCATGCAGCACGGCCTGCAGGGTGTGGTCAAGACCGATCCCGATTATATCGGCCTGTTCGGCAACACCAAGGGATGCGACTTCATTGATTACGACAATGACGGGGATCCGGATCTCTTCACCGGCGAGGCAGCCGAGCAATGGCGCCTCCTTGCGGGTGATCTGACTTCCGTGTGGTCCAACAGCGGGAAGCCCAACAGCCAGTTCAGCCAGGTGGCCAACACGACCAGCAAGATCGAATTCCAGATGCAGTGGGGCGATGTGGCCTGGGGCGATTTCGATAATGATGGTATCCCCGATGTTTTCATCACCTCCGGTGAAAACTGCTACAATGCCACACTTCTTCATCAGCAGCCGGATCAGAGCTTCGCGAACCTGACGTATCAGATGGGTATCAATGCGGAGAACAGTCTCGGCGCGGTGTGGGTGGATTACGACAACGACGGTGATCTGGATCTCTGCGTGGCCGCGGAAACCGGTATCAAATTGTATCGCAACGACATGCCGAAGCAGTTCAACTGGATTGCATTCAACCTGCGTACACGCACATCCAATGTGTATGGTGTCGGATCGCGCATCGAGGTTGTCGCGGGTGGGAAGAAATACACGCGCTGGATCACCATCGGCAAGGGTGCCGGATCACAGGCGCCGTTCGTGCAGCATGTCGGCATCGGCGCGGCGACAGCCGTGGATTCGGCGGTATTCGTGCTGCCCAATGGCGAGCGTTTCTCCCTCATCAATCCGGAAATCAACAAGCTGCACAACATTCTCGAGCCGGAGCCTGTGGATGTTGACGAGCTTGCGACAGCGCAGGCCATCGCGTTGCAGCAGAACTATCCCAATCCGTTCTCGCGTTCGGCGAACAGCACGACACGCATAAGCTACGACATGGCATCGCCGGGCAATGTCACACTGCACGTGTACGACTCCCGCGGAGCCATTGTCCGGACGCTGGTGAGCGGGTACAATACCGCCGGAACGCATTCCGTGAACTGGGATGGCACCGCCGAATCCGGTCTGACCGTGGCCACCGGTACATACACCTGCGTGCTCACTGTCAACGGTACTACCGCCACACGGCAGATGGTGGTGGTGAAGTAACGTTTCCCGAAGACAAAAAAAATTGATACTATGCGGAGTCCTTCGGGACTCCGCATTTTTTTATCATGGCCTGGCTGTACATGATTCATGCTCTGCGCATTCTGACCTTCATTCTTCTTGTGACCTCCTGCGCTATGGCGCAACACTACACGCGCGGCGCGGCGCGTCTGGGGATACTCGGAGGTGTCAACATCGGCGGAGAAGAAGCCACACTGAAGTACGCCCAGTACACATTGCATCCTTACGGTATGGCAACCGGACAGTATTATCCGGTACATCGTATCGCACTGTCCGCGTCGCTGTATGCCGGCACACTGGCCGCCGAATTCAGCGGACGGGCACTTTTCCCCGGCTACGGACGGCAGCAGATTACGGAGTACGATACGAAGTATTACGGCGTCTCAGCGGGTGGGGATTGGATGGTGTACAGTTTCGGTGATTTCACGCCGTTCACGCGCTTCCGTCTCGGAACAATGATGCATCATACGCGGGTGATCGGCACCGGTGGTTTTGAACGACGTTTGTCGAAGGGCGCGCTTATTTACCAGTTTGGCGGCGGAATAGAGTACTCCCTCAACCGTGAAGTCAAGCTGACGTTCGGTTTCGACCTAACGCTGAGCAATTCGGACGAGATTGACGGACTCGCCTCCGGCGGAAAAAACGACGCGCTTAGTGTTTTTTCTCTCGGCCTGGTCTTCCTTCTGCGTCCCGGAGAGCGAGAAGCTGTCCCAGCTACGCGACCCAGGCCGGTCAGGCCACGTACGACCACGACCGGCCCGGTGGCCGCGACGCAGCGGAGTGATACCGCGCAGACACCTGTTGCGCAGCCGGCAGACGACGACTGGGGGCCTGGCACCAGTCCGGCCTGGTACGACGGCACGTACGAGCCCGCCCGTGACGCCGTCGCTCTGGAGCAAACGCCGATACATGCGGAAGCACTCATACCTGTCGAAGAGGGTGCGAAACTCCAGTTGGTAACGTCGCTCGCCCTGACACCGCTTCGCCGTTTTGCTGATCTTGAAGAAGATCCTTCTCTGTTCACCTTCACCGCGCGGCAGAACGGACGCGAAGCAATGCAACTGCGCAATTACATCGAGATTCTGCGCGACAACGCCGTGATCTATCAGGGCAGCAGCGAGCTGCGATTGTCGGGTCGTGAACGAACGTTCACGGCCGATGAATTTGTGGATCTCCCGGAAATGCTGCTGCGCACACAGGGTGACGAGACTTTGGTCCGTGGTAACTATGTCGTTCGTATCTCCACAGTAGCGTGGGACCATGAGCTCAGCAGCATCAGTCAGGCGAAATTCCTCAATATTGATCTTCGGCCGATCTTCGGCGCGTCTGCGGATACGGCGAAAAGCATCATTTCCACGAAAGCCATTGACGCGAGCGCGGAAGGGGAGGATGCGCTGCTCGTGAACTTCTTCGATCCTCCGCAGCGTGTCGGAGTGGCGGTATCGGGCGATACCGACAACTCCAGAGAGGCGTTCCGCATTACCCCAGCGACGATAGGCAGTGCCGCGATGGAGGAACGTATTGCATCGGACATCGACCGCTCGGCCGGAGAAGCGTTGCGGCTGCGGGGATTGGCCGCGAACAATCGCGATGCGGCACGACTGCGTGTCATCCTGGCGGAAGTGTATTTCCCGCTCAATGACGACAGGATCACCGAGGAAGCACGCCTCATTCTCGACAATGTCGCGAGGCATCTCAATCAGCATCCCGAGCTCTCGATTGAGGTGCGCGGCTATGCGAACGATCAGGGTGACGCGCCCTGGAACACGAATCTTGCACATCGCCGGGCGCAGCGTGTGGTGGAGTATCTCGTACGGCGGAAGTCGAATTCCTGGCGTCTCGGGACGCGCGAAAGCGAGGGATTCCTTGCGCCGATTCGTCCGGGTGAGGATGCGCGCACCGCGAGGAAGGCGGAGATCGTGCTTATCACGAAATAGCGGGAGGCGTGAAAGGGATAGCGCGGAACGCCTCAGCGAAACGCAGAGCCTTTTCGGGATCCACCGGCGCGCTGCTTATTCCCTCTTGTTTGATCGAACTACCGACAATCACGCCGTGCGCTGCGGGAAAAAAGTCACTCAACGAATCCGCATCCGCTCCGCTCCCGACGTACACCGGTACCGGGGAAATGGCGGCGGCGGTTCGGAGGCGCTGCGCATCGGTTTTCCGTCCAGTCCCTTTTCCCGAAACAATGATTGCATCGGCAAGCCCGCGGTGCACGGTATCCGCGAGCGCGTCTTCGAAAGCCTCACCGGCCAGCGGTACCGCGTGCTTCACATGCACATCGGCCAGAATGGCGACATCGCCGGCCCCAATCGTCTGCCTGTAGCGCAGTGTTTCATGTGCCCGGCCTTCGATTATTCCCTGATCGGTGAGCATCGCGCCGGTATGCACGTTGACGCGAATGAATGCCGCTCCGACAGCGGCCGCGATAGCGAGCGACGCCCGCGCATCGTTGCGCAGCACCTGAACACCGAGCGGGAGGCCATACTGACATTGCAACTGGTAAGCTATCACGCACATTTCCGCGATGACCTCAGGTCCGACTTCCGTTTTCGCGAACGGAACATCGCCGAAATTTTCCAGCAGCAGCGCATCGAAGTCCGCATCGGCGAGAGCTTCCGCATCCCTGAGCGCATAAGCGAGAACATCCTCACGCGATCCGGCAAATCCGGGCGATCCTGGCAGCGCGGGCAGGTGTATCATACCGATCAGGCGAAGAGCGGAGAGATCGTGGGTCATCGTGGTCCTGATTGCAGAGTGACGAGTGCGCGGAACAGAAACGAAGAGCAAAGAGCAAAGAGCAAAGAGCGGAGAGCAGAGAGCAGAGAGCAGAGAGCAGAGAGCAGAGAGCAGAGAGCAGAGAGCAGAGAGCAGAGAGCAGAGAGCACATCCATACAGGACCACTGACTCAGCAGAAAGCACTTACTCCATTTGAAAGAGGAATACGGACAACAATCGTTGCGCGCAGAGGGCCGTACGGCACGTGCATACTCTCTGCTCTTCGCTCTCTGCTCTTCGCTCTCTGCTCTTCGCTCGCTGCTCAGAAATTGACCGACTCACCAAACGCCACGGCGGCGGCTTCCATCAATGCCTCGGACATGGTCGGATGGGCATGGACGGTTTTGATCAGTTCGAGTTCGGTGGTTTCGAAGGTGCGGCCCAGGGCGGCTTCGGCGATGAGTTCCGTCGCCTCCGCGCCGATGATATGCGCACCGAGCAACTCGCCGTACTGTGCGTCGAAAATCAGCTTCACGAAGCCTTCCGCGTGTCCGGCCGCCACCGCCTTGCCGGAAGCACTGAAGGGGAACTTCCCGATCTTCAGTTCATGGCCGAGTTCGCGTGCCTTCTTCTCTGTCAGACCGACACTTGCCACCTGGGGCTGACAATAGGTGCAACCGGGGATGTTTGCGTAGTTGATGGGCTGGGGATGATGTCCCGCAAGCGCCTCCACGCATGTGATACCCTCGGCGGATGCGACATGGGCGAGCCAGGGCGGTCCCACAACGTCGCCGATGGCATACACGCCCGGCACAGTGGTCCGGTAATACTCGTCCACCTTGATGTACCCGCGATCGAGCTGCACACCGGCCTCCTCGAGCCCGACGCCTTCCACATTTCCCTGCACACCAACAGCCATGAGGGCCACGTCGCCTTCCAGCACTTCCGTGCCCTTGTCCGTCGCGACGCTCACTTTCACACCATCGCCATCCGTGGCGATTCCTTCGACGCGCGATTTGGTTTTCAGGCCGATTTTTTTCTTCCGGAAGTTTCGCTCCAGTTCTTTCGATACTTCTTCATCTTCTATCGGGAGGATATGGTCCATCATTTCCACGATGGTCACCTGCGTACCGAGGGCATTGTAGAAGTACGCGAATTCCACGCCGATGGCACCCGCACCGAGGACGATGAGCTTTTCCGGGCGTGTCTCCAGCGCCATCGCCTCGAAGTAGGAAATCACCTTTTTCCGGTCGATGTCGATGCCGGGAATACTGCGGGGGCGCGCACCGGTGGCCAGAATGACATGTTTGGCATGCAGCTCGTCGAGTTTGTTCCCGTCCTTGTCAAAGGTGCCGACGTTGGTGCCCCCGAGCAGTTTTCCCCAGGCGGGGATGTGCGTCACATTGTATTTCTTGAAAAGGAAAGCGACACCTTTGGACATCTTGTCGGCGATGCCGCGGCTACGCGCAATGATTTTCGAAAAATCGTAGGACAGGTTGTCGAAACTGATGCCGTAATCGCCGGCATGTTGCAGCGTTTCCCAGATCTCGGCATTTCGAAGCAGGGATTTCGTCGGGATGCAGCCCCAATTCAGGCAGATGCCGCCGAGATGCTTTGCCTCCACGCAGGCTGTAGAAAATCCGAGCTGCGCCGCGCGTATCGCCGCAACATATCCTCCGGGTCCCCCGCCGATAACTACCACATCAAAAGATTGTGCCATGAGAATTCTACTCCGCTATGTCAATGAATTTTGCTCCTTCCCGAAAGATAGAAAGACGTGGAGAAGGAATGAAATCCCGCAATACGCCAGTGAAACGACAGGCGGTGACACATCCGGGCATGCGGGAATACGCCGCAGCCGGGATCGTCGGCCCGCCGCTCCCGTCGCATGTGGCGTGCAGGCATTGCGCGTGCCGTAGTATTTCACCATTATGGAATACTATTGAGTCGCGAGGCTTGACGTGTATGCCTGAATTGCGGTCCTCTCCCGCTGAACCATTCCGGACCACATTTTTCCTGAGTCCCGTTATCGCGGGGCTTCTCATTCTCGCCTGGGGATTTCTCTGGTGGCAGTACACTGTCGATGATACGTTCATCACCCTGCGCTATGCCGGGAATCTGGCCCAGGGGAACGGGGTCGTCTTCAATCCCGGAGATTATACCGAGGGCTACTCCAGTACTGTCTGGGTATTCGTTCTTGCCGGGATAGCACGTCTGGGATTCGATACCCTGGCGGCGGCCAAGGTGTTGGGCCTTCTGGCCTCGTTGTCGTTGTGTCTGCTGATGTATTTCGTCCTGCACCGGATGTCCGTTGACCCGCCTATTCGTTTTCTCACCGTTCTGGTCCTGGCAACCATCCCCGGCCTGCATATTCATGGCGTATCCGGAATGGAAACACTGCCCTTCGCCTTGTCCATTGCCGTGTTGATTGCTCTGCCATTATTGACGTCGTCCCCACATCTGCGGAATCTCCTGCTGCCCCCACTTCTGCTGCTGATCGCAGCTTTCCGACCCGAAGGAGTACTGTTGTTCGCGGCTGCGTCGGCGGTATGGATTATCCGTGCACAGCGATCTCGCTTGCGCATACTTGTTATACTTGCATGGGTCGCCCTCATCCTCCTGTTTGTGCTGCGCTATTGGTACTACGGCAGTCTCCTCCCCAATACCTGGATGGCCAAACCATCACCGCTCCTTCACCATCTGACACGCGATCCGTTTTCCGCAGGGAGTATGACGACACTGATTGGTGCGTTCGGCCACGTGTTCCTCGCCTTCCCCGGGGGTTTGGTGGGTGCGGTGTTTCTTCTTCCGCTTATGATTCTCCCTGTACTAAGGAGACAGGACCTGGTCCGGTGTAGCGCGATTGCGGCGGCGCTCACGGGCGGCCTGTTCGTCACCTATGCCGCGGAAGACTGGATGCCTGGATATCGCTTTGCGCTCCCGTATCAGTTCCCGCTGCTGCTGCTGGCAGCGATCGGTGTGCAGTCTGTGCTTCACGGCACGAAGCCCGGCACCGGCCGACAGCGACGCGGTATTGTCATTGCCGTCGCCGCGATGCTGTTCGTGTACAACACGGGTATGACGGCGTACTGGTTTCACCGATACCGGAATACGACGGTCAATCCTGCGCTCGATGCAGCACAGTATGCGCCGATCGGTACATGGCTCAAACGCCACAGCAGCCCGGGTGACCGCATTCTGGCCTACGAGGTCGGAGCGGTGTCCTATTACTCGGAAAGATCAGTAGTGGACTACGAAGGTCTCGTCACCAGAGAAGTCGCCAACATCGTGCGTGGTACTGCGGGGTACGACGCGATACGGTACGGCGGCGATACGGGAGCGATGCGTCGCATTGTCGCGTATTGTGTCGCGCAGGATCCGGATTACCTGCTCATCCGCTCATCGGACACTGCGCAGATCGTACCGGGCCGTCCCCTCGATCCCGTCGTTGCGTCGGAAGCCATACAGCGGGCACTGGTTGCGGCGTTCGGATCGCTATTGACAGTCCGTACCGTTTTTCCTTTAAAACAGCATGATACGACCAGCCGAGACCGTTACGTGCTTCTCGGCCGGCGATCGCAAACGCGGTTCCACGATCGTTGAGCGCTGGATCCGCAGGAAAGAAGAGCCCCGCCTTCCGTCCGCGCAGCTCGTTATCGCACCCCTTCACGTAAGTACGCGAAACCACGGCAGCTGTCCACCGACGTCCGCTCCAAAGCACACTGCGGAATACGTTTTGTCCCTCGCTGTGGCCGTTGCGCATCGTCGTGAGTCGTACTGGGATATCATGCGCGCGCATCGCATTCCACGTCCCAACACTTCGCATTCCTGCAACTACCTGTTCGTTGCTTTGCCGGTTTGTCCAGGAAAAGACTCGTTCGTGCTCCACCGGTTGTCACCCTTTGACAGAGGACGTCCGGAGGTGAAGGTATGGTGAGTCATATCCTTCGCGACGCCACATCGCTTCCCGCATTTCGGTGTTAGTGCGTAGCGACTGCATAGGGCATAATCAGCACGCGTCAACCTTCGGGTGCGGCAGTTCGACGTATGTTGCCCCGGGCTCTGTCACGGACGAGATCACGGGAGAGAAGCCGCTGTGAGGCAGTCCGCGGAAACAGTGCAACCCGTGTGATCGCGCGGGCGTGTGAGAGAATGCGCAGCTACTTCGCGCGTGTGATGGATACGCGGAAGTGCAGCGTTCCCGATTGCATGCGCGGTTGCACTGAAGCCCTGCACGCGGGTCTTGCCGGCTGTGGCGTAATACATCCTTCGCGGACAGGTCAACACCGCGCCTTGGAGGACTTGACTTTCGGAGCATTTAACCGGATATTGCTTTCTGCTACGTTGCGAAGGTTTGTACCTTCCTTCGCCTGAAGTAGACCCGATGCACCTTTCTGTCAGGAGACGTACCTGTCCCTGGCACATCCCGTGAAGCACGCAAGCATTCTCCTGTCCGGTCATCCGCCGTTGCCTGCTGCGGCCTGCTGCTTCATGACGCACCATTGCGATGCCCCCAATGAATAACGAACGTCTGATCCCGTACGGTATGCACATGAGTCCTCTCCTGAGAGTGATGAGCGTCCTGCATCGCCTGCCACTGTGCGAGCGATGCGGTGCGCATTGCCGGTGCATTCATCCACTGCCGGAAATTGACAGACTGCATGCACACAGCCGCGTCGCCAACTCTCGTCGAGTGTGGTCGGTGTACGTCGTGGAGGCGCGTCGGGGACCCTGCATGAAAAGGGTGGCATCAGATGCAGAATGCGGGAACATTCGACGGAGCGCACATGCGTAGAGACTTTGAAGAGATCGCCGATGCGCTTCTGGCCTCGTGCGACATTGATATCAGGAGGTACGACAGAGAATTCGTGACCGGCATTCTGTCGCGGCGGATGAAGAGTCTCGGGTACGACGCTATTGATCAGTATCTCATGGAACTCCCTTCGCACCCGATCGAACGTAGCGAACTCCTCGCCATGCTGCATAACACCTACACGGATTTTTACCGGGATCTTGTCACTACAGCAGTGCTCGAACGCAGCATACTCCCTGCCTTGGTCGAGCGGCGATGCGGATCAGAGCGAAACTCCGTGCGTGTCTGGTCGGCAGCGTGCTCGTCCGGGCAGGAGGCCTACGGTATCGCGATGCTGCTGCATGACATTATTGCCGCGCGTGAATGCGATTGTTCCTTTCGCGTATTTGCCACCGATAGAAATGCGAGCGTTTTGGACATTGCCATCAAGGGACGCTACGAACGGGAAAAGCTTGGCAGACTGCGCGTAGCGCAACTCGACACGTTTTTTACCGCCCACACGGATGGGTACGAGGTTTCGCACTCGCTCAGAACACATCTCGAATTCAGTCTCTATGATCTCTTTGATCCGGACTCCATGTGTCCTCCCGCCTGCATTTACGGTGAATTCGACGTCGTTCTCTGCAGCAACGTACTGCTGTATTACAATGAACGTACACGGCAATTCGTTCTGGAGAAGTTACAACGATGTCTCGCCAGGAATGGTGTGCTTGTGACAGGCGAATCGGAGCGGGAGATTGTCACCACATCGGCATTGTTTAAAGGGTTTATGCCCGGATTACCCATTTATACCGCGAATACCGACAGGAGATAGCATGCACATGCGCGACATACGAATCGGGGCGCAGCTTTCTGCCGCCTTCGCCCTGGTCCTTTTCTTCGTCGTCGTACTCGGCGTTCTCGCATGGTATCATACCGACGTGGTCTGGCGCTCCCTCGATGGTCTCTACCGGCACCCCTTCGTGGTACGCGAGGCGATCGGAGATCTGAGAAGTGACATACTGATCATTCATCGGAATATGAAGGACCTTCTTCTCACGGAGGATCCGGCGCGGCAGGACGTGCTTTTGCGGGGCATTGGCCTCGCGGAAATCGACGCAGAGCAGCAATTCGACATCCTGTTTGACCGGTATCTCGGGCACCGCTCCGACATCGACAGTGTCCGCATTGCTTTCGAACTATGGAAGGGGATACGGCAGCAGACTGTCAGATTGCTGCACGCAGGTCGTCGTGATGAAGCAGTGCAACGCACAATGGCAGACGGCGTGGGGGGAGCGCATGCGGAGCATATGTACAGGCTGCTGCGCACGATACAGGGCACGGCTCAGAGCAAGGCGGATTATTTTCGTCAGCGGAGTAATGAGCAGAAGCGCGCACTGACACAGAGACTTGTCGGCGTAGTCTTGTTGATTCTCTTCCTGTCCGGTTTCCTGGGGTTGCTGCTATTCCGCGCCATACGGCAGCCCGTGTCCGAACTCACCACGGCTGCCGCGCGCTTTACGAACGGCGACTACGACGTCCGAAGCAGCGTGAAAGGCCGCAATGAATTGGGTTGTCTTTCAGCGGCGTTCAACGGTCTTGCAGAGAAGATTCAGCGTGAGATCCGCCTCCGTGATACGGTGCAGCATATCAAGCATGCACTCGTCGAGGAGCATACGTTGCATACGGCAAGCAAGACCTTACTGAGATCCATACTCACACGGACAAGCGCGAAGTCGGGCGCAGTGTATCTGTATCAAGAGGCAAACGACAATTACACTCTGTTCGAATCCATCGGGATGCCTTCCGACACACCGGTCTCATTTTCCGCGCTTCAGAGGGAAGATGTGTTCGGCCTGACGATGGAAACGAAGGAAATCACCCGCATTTCGAATATCACTGATGACGCGATGTTTCTGCTTAAAACTCCGGAGGGAAGGCTGCGTCCGAAGGAGATACTGTCCATCCCGATCATCTTTGATGGACGGACGCACGCAATTATTGCAATCACCTCTCCCACGGGTTTCTCCGATCAGGATCTCGGTGTGTTCGATCAGCTCTCCCTCTTTCTCGGCACGTATTTCTCGAATATTCAGACGGCGGAACGTATCGAAGCATACGCCTCCACGCTGGAGAAACAAAATCAGGAACTGGAGGCGCAAACGCGGGAGCTGTGCCGGCAGGCGGAGGAACTCGGCGAGCAGAATGTGGAGCTGGCGCTGCAGAAGCAGGAGTTGAGCAAGGCCAGCGCAATGAAAAGCACCTTCCTGTCCAACATGAGCCACGAGTTGCGTACCCCGCTGAACTCCGTTATCGCGCTTTCAGGTGTTCTCCAGCGGAGACTGCGTGACAGTATCTCCGAACAGGAATGCAGCTACATCGAAATCATTGAGCGGAATGGCAAACATCTCCTGTCCCTGATAAACAACATTCTCGATCTTTCCCGAATAGAAGCCGGACGTGAAGTAATCGAGAATTCCGATACCAACATTGCACATCTCGTCCGGGATGTGAGCGACATGCTGCTTCCACAGGCGGAAGCGAAAAATCTCCGTCTGGAATGCTCCGTGCAGCAGGACCTTCCGACCGTCGTAACGGATGCCGCAAAATGCCGTCAGATTCTCATCAATCTGGTCGGCAATGCGATCAAATTTACCGATGCAGGAAGTGTGCGTGTTTCGGCCTGTGTGCGGGAAGAGACGATGCGCATTTTGGTATCGGATACCGGAATCGGAATAGCACCGCAGCAGCTCGAATACATTTTTGACGAGTTCCGGCAGGCGGACGAAGGTGTCGCACGCAAGCATGATGGGACAGGTCTCGGTCTGGCAATCTCGCGTCGCTACGCAACGCTGATGCATGCCTCGATCGAGGTCGAAAGCGTACTCGGCCAGGGATCTTCATTCACGCTTGTGCTGCCCCTGCGGTCCGAGGTTTCGGCCGACCGCTACGGCACGCAGAGCAGTACCGTGAACACGGTTTTCGAGTATGCCTCGCACTCCGGAGCGCATATACTCATCGTGGAAGACAATGAAGCCGCTCAGCTGCAGCTTCGGGAGATTCTGGAACCGCAAGGATATCGGATCTCCACTGCAGGCAATGGAGCAGAAGCTCTGCGGCAGGTCCGGGAGATTATGCCTGACGGCATCATTCTCGATCTGATGATGCCGGAGATTGACGGCTTCGAGCTTCTGCGCCTCTTGCGTGAAGGAGCATATGGAGGTACCATACCCGTGCTCATTCTTACCGCCAAGCAGGTGACACGGGAGGAACTTGCCAGTCTCAAGGGGAACAATATTCACCAGTTCATTCAGAAGGGTGATATCAGTAAGCGGGAACTCCTCGCGGCAGTCGCGGGACTGGTACGAGGATCAGAAAGTGTCATTCCCGCTGTCCCGGATGATCGGACGGAGCCGCAGCATCTCTCTCCGCTTCCAACGGTACTGGTCATCGAGGACAACTCAGATAGTATGGTGACCATTGAAGCGCTTCTCCACGGTGTATGCGAAGTCAAACAGGCGGGAGACGGTTTCACGGGCATCGAAATGGCCGTCAGGCTGAAGCCGGAAATCATACTGCTGGACATTTCTCTTCCGGAGCTCGATGGTTTTCAGGTGCTCGATGCCATCAGAAAGCAGACGCATCTGCGCGATACTCCGGTTGTCGCGATCACGGCGCTCGGGACGATTGACGATCAGCATCAGATCATCAGGCGTGGTTTTACCGCCTGTGTCGAAAAGCCGGTTGACGGAGCAAATCTCATTCGCACGATAATGGGCCTTATCCATGGAATACATCAATCCTGACATTCTGGTAATTGACGACAATCCCGACAATCTTGCCATCTTCCGTGCGGTTGTTGCGGATATTCTTCCAAATGCGACGGTGGAAGGTGTGCTCAGTGGGAAAGAAGGAATCGAGACCGCACGTCGTACGCGACCCGATGTCATTTTTCTCGATATCGTCATGCCGGAGATGGATGGCTTCGCCGTCTGCCGGGCGCTGAAGAACGAGGAAGGATTACGTCACATACCCGTCGTGTTCCTGACCGCGCTCAAGACGGAACGTGATTTGCGCATAGCGGCGGTGGAAGCGGGTGCCGAGGGTTTTCTCTCCAAGCCCCTGGACGAGACAGAGTTGCTCGTGCAGATCCGTGCCATGAGCAAAATTAAATCCTTGCATGACATGCAGCATCAGGAACGCCTATTACTCGTTGACGAGAAGGAGCGCCTGGCCGAACTTGTTGCGATCCGTACCCGCGAACTTGTCTCTGAGCTCAATGATCATCAGGAGACACTGACCCGACTCCGCGAGGCGAACACGCAACTCCACGAAAGTCGCAACGCCGCGCTCAATCTGCTCGAAAATCTGCAACGCGAAGTGGAGGCACGCAGGCTGACGGAGGCAAATCTGACCATGGCCCAGCGGGTGGCGAATGTCGGGAGCTGGACGTGGTATATGAAGACGGACCGCCTCGAGTGGTCGGAACAGATGTACGCGATATTCGATATTGACCGGGAGAAATTCACCGGCAATCTGGAGGACGTCCTTCTCCGAGCCATTCATCCGGAGGATGCAGAACGTGTACGCGCGTCGAATCGATTGGTGACGGAGCAGCAGACCCCCACTCCGATAGAGTATCGTATCGTACGTCCCAATGGTTCGATCCGCACCGTCTGGGCCGAAGCGGGAGAGTTGGTGCTGGATGCTGATGGACATCCATTCTCGCTGAGTGGCATCGTGCAGGACATCACGGTACGCAAGCAGACGGAAGAGCATCTCCGTGAGCGCGAAGAGCGCTGGCGGACTATCATCAAGGCTTCGCCCGACGGAATCGTGGTTTCTTCGGTCGACGGGCGCATTGAAGAGGTTTCCGATATGGCGATCTCGATGTTCGGTTATTCCACCGCCGAACACATCGTCGGTCGGCATCTGTTGGAGTTTGTCGATCCAATACACCACGATCGCGCCATGAAAGGTCTGGAAAGATTGTTCCACACCGCTTCGACCGTCGAAGAAGAACTTTGTGTGCTGCGGCGGGACGGGACACAATTTTTCATAGAGATCAAGGGTGAGATTCTCAAGGATTCCGACGGAAGGCCCGCAAGAATTATCCTTATCGAACGCGACATTACGCAGCGCAAGAGGGCCGAGGAGGCATTGCGCGCAAGCGAGGCTCTGCATCGTGGTCTTCTTCTCGCCATTCCGGACGTGGTGCTGCGTTTCGACAGCGAGGGACGCGTACTTTTTGCGTCTGAAAATTCTCCGGAGCTGTTCGGACTCTCCGCAGCGCGGCTCACCGGAACGGTGCTTCCCGAGGTTGCACTTCCCGAGCAACAACGGGAGTTCTGGTCCTCGGCGCTTCAACACGTGCTGGCATCGCGGCAGATACTCGAGACGGAGCATGAAATTCAGCACGCAGAGGGGCGCACCTGTCTCAACGTACGCCTGATCCCGGAATTGGATGGCGCGGCATCCATAACCTCCGTACTTGTGTTGTGCAGGGATATCACGCGCCAGAAGAAAATCGAACAGGATTATCAAGTCCTGTTTCATGAAATGCTCGAGGGGTTCGCGGTACACGAAATCCTCTGCGACGAAGACGGTCAACCGGTAGATTATCGTTTTATCGCTGTCAATCCCGCCTTCGAGCGCATGACGGGATTGCGCGCGACCGATATTCTGAATCGGACCTACAGGGAGATTCTTCCAACGGAGCGGAGTCCCTGGTTACCCGTGTATGGCAAGGTGGCGCTTACCGGTGAAGCGGCGCATTTCGAAGAGTGGTCGAACAGTCTTCAGAAGCATTTCGAGATCACCGCGTTCCGTCCCGCGCCCCGGCAGTTCGCCTGCATATTTTCCGACGTCACGGAGCATCGCAAGGCCGAAGCGGCACTGCGGGAAAGCTACAACATGCTGGATAAACTCACGGCGCAGGTACCGGGCGTCGTGTATCAGTATCGTTTGTATCCGGATGGCCGTTCGGCATTCCCGTTTTCCAGTCCCGGCATGTACGATATTTACGAATGCACTCCGGATGAGGTCCGGGAGGACGCGACGCCGGTGTTCGGACGATTGCACCCTGACGATTACGACGGCATTGTCGAGGCCATCCAGCATTCCGCACGCACACTCGAGCTTTTCCAATACGAATTTCGCGTTATACTTCCGGTGCAGGGGTTGCGTTGGCGTATGTGCGAAGCAAAGCCGGAACGCACCGACGACGGTGGAACGCTCTGGTACGGCATCATTTCGGATATCACCGAGCGAAAGGAAGCCGAGGAGAAACTCCGGGCTTCGGAGCGCCGTTTCCATACTTTTCTCGATTCGACAACGGACATGGTGTATCTGGAGGACGACAACGGAACCAAACTGTTCGGTAATACCGCCCTCCTGCGCTGGCTGGATTTGACCGGAGAGGAATTCCTCGGCACACAACGTGCGGTTCCGATGGTGGAGCACAGCGGTCCCGGCAATGGTCAGCGTTCTGAGACCTGCACGCACGCCGACGGAGTGACCATCAACGAGACACCTCTGAATGATTCTGTGTTCGAAACACTGACGTTCCCGGTGGATCTCGGCGACGGCCACGTTGGACGGGGAGCATATATTCGGGATGTCACCGAACGTAAACGGGCGAACGAAGCGGTTCGCGAGAGCGAAGAACGCCTTCGCGCCATAACGGAGTCGGCTCAGGACGCTATCGTGATGATGGACGCAGCTGCGCGCATCACGTATTGGAATCCCGCGGCGACAGTGATTTTCGGGTATTCTGCGGACGAGGTCCTCGGTTTGAGTCCCCATGTGTTTCTCGCTCCGGACGAGTATACAGGCACCGCCAACGAAGCATGGGCGCGTTTCGTACGTACCGGCGAAGGAAAACTCATCGGTAGAACCGTGGAGCTTCAGGGTCGCAGAAAGGATGGCATCGTCATTTCCATTGCGTTATCGCTCTCGGCCGCAAATATTCGAGACGAGTGGCATTCTGTGGCGATCATCCGTGACATCACCGACTGGAAACTTGCCGAACTGACTCTCCGCGAAAGCGAATCCCGCTTCCGTACCATGATGGAGCAGTCTCCCATCGCCTATCAATCGCTGGATGAAGAAGGACGCTTTATTGACGTCAATGACGAACTATGCGAGTTCCTGGGCTATACCCGCGCGGAATTGCTTGGCACACCCTTCGTGCGTGTAGTGCCTCTCGAGCTCCGCGATCAATTTTCAGCTTCCTTTGCCCGATTTCTCACGGATGATTCCATTCTCGACGAAATGCGTCTGGTCAGAAAGGATGGAGAAATCTACGATGTGATCCTGCAAGGCCGGGTACAGCGGACACCGAACGGACGTTTTTTGCGCACCCACTGCGTCCTGTTCAACATCACCGAGCGAAAGCAGGCGGAGCGCGCATTGCAGGAGAGCGAGACGCTCTATCGCTCGTTGTTTGATGAACACAGCGCCATCAAACTGCTCATTGATCCGGCTTCCGGTGCCATCGTTGATGCCAACCACGCAGCCGCATCGTTTTATGGCTGGCCAAGGGATGTGCTGAAGTCCATGAACATTTCGCAGATCAACACCTTACCCACCAACCAGCTCTTCCGGGAAATGGATAAGACGGTACAAAACCGACAGGGCTATTATGAGTTTCTGCACCGCTGTTCTGACGGGGCCATCCGTAACGTAGAGGTGTTCGCGGGAACCGTCAGCATCAAAGGACGAGCCTTCATCCATTCCGTTATTCACGATGTAACGGAGAAAAAGGAAGCGGAGAGGCGTATTCGTCTCCTCGGACGTTCGGTGGAGCAGAGTCCCGTCGGTATCATGATTACCGATCCCAATGGTAGTATCGAATATGTCAATCCCGAATTCACCGCCATCACCGGCTATGATCAGGATGAGGTTCTCGGGCATAATGCACGACTTCTGAAATCCGGGGAGCATGGTGCCGAATTTTATTCGACTCTATGGAAAACGATACTTGCCGGAGGGGATTGGTCCGGTGAATTTCATAATCGACGGAAAACAGGTGAACTCTATTGGGAGCGCGCTATCATCTCGCCGGTAATGTCCGACGAAGACCGCATTTCCCACTTCGTCGCCATTAAACAGGATACGACCAAGGAGCGGCAACTCCTGGCCGATCTCGTCATTGCCAAGGAAAAAGCCGAGGAAAGCGATCGCCTGAAATCCACCTTTCTTGCCAATATGAGTCACGAAGTGCGCACGCCCATGAACACGATTATCGGCTTCTGCGAATTGCTCATCGATCCAAACCTGGAAGCGGAGGAGCGTGAGCAATATACGGCAGTCATACGGCAGCGCTCGTACGATCTTCTCTACATCATCAACGACATTCTGGATATATCGCTGATTGAAGCAGGCGAAATGCGTCTTGTGGAGGAAACGGCGCACATCAGCGCGATTCTTGAGGATTTGCATCTCACTTTCCGGCATGTGCACCAGGAAAATCCCGCGAACCCCGTGACACTCGCGGTCATCAATCAGCTCGGAGCACTGGATGACGCAGTGCTCATCGATGCGCGGCGACTCAAGCAGATTCTGTCCAACCTGCTGTCCAACGCATTCAAGTTCACGCATGAAGGAACAGTCACCTTCGGCTGTCGCGGCATAAAAGACGAAAGATTGCTCTTTTTTGTTGAAGACACCGGCATCGGCATTCCGGAGCACGCGTACCAGTTCATTTTTGATCGCTTCCGGCAGGTTGATGATTCTTCGACGCGGCCCTACGGGGGCACGGGACTCGGACTCTCGATCACGCGCGGTTTCGTCCACCTCATGGGTGGAGAAATATGGGTCGAGTCGGAACCCGGGAAGGGGAGCACCTTCTATGTCTCGCTGCCGCTGAAGCATGCGGTAACATAGCAGGGGGTGCTCGGATCGTCGGATTATCCTATCTTGTATGTGTAGATTGTTCCATTAGTCACTGGAATCATGAACTGGTACATTTCCTGGGTCACGGAGCAGCCGATGTTGTCGGCGGCAATTCAATTCGGAATTCTCGGGACACTGGGTGAAATCATCTCCCACACCCTGCGGAGTAAGAAAATCGGACTCCCCAATACTCCGCTCGAGATGTTCGGGAAAATGCTCGCCTGGGCGTTGCTCGGCATCGTCATCAAGTACGGTTTTACCGGGATGAAGGGCATGGTGCTCAACCTGCTCGAGCACGGGATGCTGCCGGAGTTCTGCCGCGACGGCTTTGGCTGGGCGTTCAGCGTGTCGGTGGTGACGAATGTTTTTTTCGGCCCGCAGATGATGTATTTCCATCGCGTCGAGGATAATCTCATTCTCCGCCGCTGGTCCTTCGCGGGCATCGAAACGGCGCTGAAAACTCTGGTATGGTTCTGGATACCGGCGCACACCGTCACATTTCTGCTCCCAACCGAATTTCAGATCGGGTTGGCGGCGCTATGGAGTATTGCCCTCGGCATCATACTCGGACTCAGCATACGGCGCTGATCCCTGCAGCCGCACCGTTTCCGCAACGTCGGCGATCAATGTCGCGGTGCCGGAGGACGAAAGGCAGGAGCAGTCATTCTGCGTAGAATAGTTAGTGAAAAGGTGTGCTGCGGCTTTTCCCGGCACACCTTTTCTGTTTTTTCGTGCTGTCCGTCTGCTGTGAGAGTCAGGATCCCCGTTACGCGGGGTTCACGACGGTAGTAGTCAACGAACGACGGTGAAGGTCCGTTGATGCCGGGCACCCGCGGCTTCGAGCCGCAACACATAGCTCCCCGGTGGCAGCCCTGCCGTATTGAAGCTGCGTAGTTGCGTTCCCGTCGCGATGGCGTTTTCGGAGAGGTACGCGATTTCGCGGCCAAGCAGATCGGTAAGGATCAGCCGATGGTTGCCGGGATGTTCGATAGAAAAGCTGACGGTGACGGCCGAGGTCGCTGGTTGCGGGTACACACTGATGATGCGCGCGGTTTCGCGCGTCCGCGGTCTGTCGGTCTGCTGTGGTTGGTTCAAGGGACGTTTCCACAAACCGTCTTCCCGCGCGGCGTACAACATGTTGCCGTGGGTCGTGATGCTGAACAGCAATGCGAACTCGTGATCCGTCACATTCCAATTGTTACCGTTATCGTGACTCTGAGCGATAAAATACTCGCCGCCATGCTGCACGGCGGCGTACAGCTTTCCGTCGTGTTCCGCGAAGCCGATCACGTCGAGCAGAGGCAGCGACGAGACACCGACATAGGACCATTGCGCGCCATCCATAGCGCCGCGATGTATGCCCGCGTTGCCGCCCAGCAGCAACGCATCGCCATGCGTATGGAAGGCGTAGGCGGTGAGGTCATTGGAGAAGCGTTCGTCCACCAGCAGCTCCGACCACGACTCCGTACCGGCTTCGCGTCGGAAGATATGCCCATTGGCGCCTGCGCCGGCGAGCAGATGCGTGGGTGTTGCGAACAGGGTGTTGATGGTGTAGGAGGTCCACCAGAACAGACCGTCATTGCGCTCGCGCCACGCGCCGGGATGCTCCAGACCGACCGCGTAAATACCGGATCCATCCGTTCCGGCATACAGCGTATCGTTGTGTACGAGCAACGCCGTGACAGTCATGCGCGGATCGCCCTCGCCGATGCGGCTCCAGGTATCGCCGAGATCGCTGGAGGCGAATACGCCGTGCACCATGGTTCCCGCGAAGAGCATGTTTCTCCAGACGGTCATCGCCAGTACACCCTCCGCGTCATGGGGGAACGGCGAGCACGCCGTCCAGCTGTCACCAGCGTCGAGGGAACGGAACACACGCGTATCGCCGCCGACATAGAGGGTGGTACCGGCTTGCGCGAAGGAATACACCATCTCGCGTACATCTGCCACACGCGTCCACTGCGCGTACGACGGTATGGCTGCTCCGAAGAGCAGAATCAGGGAAAAGAGGATCTTGTATATCATGGAAAAAACTTTCTCGCTTCTCGAAGATTGACACCAGAGATGGTACGAAGAATTTGCCCTATGGTTGCGGATGTGTTTTACCTGAACGGGTAATTCTCTACTTTGCAGGAACACAGATCTCAAAGCGCATGTCAGAAACACGCAATAGCTCAGGGTTCATCGCATTTACGTTCTTTTTTCTCCTGTTTCTTGCGGGGAGCGTCAGTCTGCAGGAATCGGCGATCAAAGGATCGATCGACACATTTTTTCCGAATTACGAGTTTTTCACCAATGTGATCCCCGGCGAATGGGTGGTCATGAGCCGCAATCTCTCCCAGAGTGAGTACACCTCGCAGCAGCGCGAGCATCTCAACGACCTCTTCTACACGATACGGGCCGGGGAGCTTAATCCGACAGATGCGACCATGAATGTTCTGCTCGGCAAAAAGCGCATACGCGAGCACGCGATGCAGACAGAACAGACACTGTATTTCATAAATCCGTTTATCGCCTTTTTTCCGCTGCATATTTTCGTCGCATCCCTGCTCGCATTTCTCCTCTCCATGTTCATCCCTGTGGAAGGCGACATCGCCTGGATACGGAAAAAGCTCTATCGAGAGATCAATCACATCTATTCACTGCTCCGCAAGCAATTCGAAGCGCACAACGTCGACTTTCTCGAGATGATACAGCTGCCGCGGCAAAAGCGCGAGGAATTGTTACTCTTCACCACCCTCCCCGAAGTGGTCATTTTTGAGCTGACGGATTATATCAGCGTCAGGGACTGGGTGGAAAAAAAGGTGCGCAATCCGTTTATCCCGCTGAAGTTCTATTTCCGCTACCGCATTTCCGCATCGTACGGGAACCTCATTCAGGGGCTGGTATCCGGCGGCGCGGCCATCCTCATCTTTGTCATCGGACTCCGTGGTCTGAAACTCATCCCCGCCGAGGAGCCCTCGCTCATTCTCATGGCATTGTCCATCGAGTTCATTCTGCTCATCATTCTCATGATCACCTTCGCCGGATCGGCACAAGAAGAGCGGTTGGACCGTGTGGTCAAGGAACTGGAGGCAGAACAGCGGGACGCGCTCAAACAGCAAACAGATACGCTGCACGATGTTCTGAGCGGTTCGGTCGCGAAAGGCGGGGGCGGGGTCACGACAACCGACAGCATTGCCGAATACGAGGAACAACGTCTGCTCGACGAAATATTGAGCATGATGCTGAAGGAAGCGGAAAAGAAACGGACTTCCTGACATGGACAGTGAAGGATTTTTCATACCTCGCCCTGATCTGGCACAGGAGATGGACCGCGCCTTCGAGCGGTGTGTGCATGCCGGATTGCAGGTGGTGTGGCTGTTCGGAGAAACGGGTCAGGGCAAAACGCTCTTTCTTCAGAATTATCTGGAGCAAGCCCGCAGCAGGGCGCTGGTATCGTATGCACAGTGCAGTTCGCCCATCGGCAGTCAGTCCACCACCATACTCAAGCCGCATCAGCCGCTGAAGGACGCACTCGAAAGCCTGCTCACCAATCAGGCGAGCATGCGTCGTAAGCTGAATCTCATCAAGAACATTTCGCTCACCGTTCTGGCGATGATACCCATCGTCGGGGAATTTGCCTACGGCGTCAAGGAAATCCGGCGCGATCTGAATGAATTCAAGAACGGTACGCGCGAGGTGGATTTCTCCAACTTCGTGCGGGAATACTTCGACGATCTGATGCACATCGCCGAGGAGTCGCCGGTCATCGTCGCCATTGACGATGTGCAATGGTCCGATGTGCCAACCATCGAAGCGCTGTACCGCTTTTTCACCGAGGTGCGTTACCGTGCTTCGCGCATCACCGTGGTCCTGAGCACGCGTCGCGATGAGCTGCACGGGATTACCGAGTTGCTGAGTCTGTACACGGAGAGCACGCAGGGCGACAATTGCACCGAACTCGTCGTGCCACCGTTCACAAGCCTGCAACTGCGGGATTACTACACGATGCGTTTCCCCGCTGCGGGCCGTCAGCCGGACTTGTACCTGTGGCTGGAGCAGAAGACAGGCGGGAATCCCTTTTTCCTCTCGTCGTATATTCAGCACTTGCTGCACGTCGGCATCATTGACGAGAACGGCGTGGTACAGGGAGATCTGGAAACCTATCTTGGGTTACCGGCGGAGATACGTCTGGTCAACTCATGGTTGATGAAAGCGCTGAACGAGGAGGACCTGCACCTGTTGCTGACCGCTTCGGTGCTGGGGTACGAGTTTTCCCTGCACGAATTGATGCATCTCACACAGCGTCCCACGCTGGAGCTCATACGCTCGCTGCGCCGGGTCAAGTCCAATCACGGCGTCCTGGAGCAGGTGGGCTATAAGCTTATAAACGGCAAGGAATCCACCGTGTACCGCTTCACGCAGCACGCCATACACACGGCGTTGTATAACGAGTTGACAGCGGAGGAAAAGGAATCGCTGCATCGCATGACGGCACATTACCTGAACGACCTGCGATTGATGCACGGTACTGATCCTGAGGTGCAGAATTCGGTCGCATCCGCGCTGATGCTGCATTCGCGCCTGGGGCATGAGCCCGAGCTGGAGTATCAGTCGCTGTTGCTGAAGGCCCAGAATACTCCCGACGATCTGGATGAGGCGGAGATTCACCGACAGCTCGCCATGCTAGCTCCGACCATCGGTATACCCATCGATCAGTTGCTGGAGTCCTACAGGCACGCCATGCAGCTCAGTCCCATACGAACACGTATGGCACACAAGGAGCAGGTGGCGATCAGCGTGCCGCAGGAGGAGCGCGAAGGGGATTCGCTTTCGGCGTTGCTCGCGCGCGTGTTGTTGATGCTGCGTCGGGGCAGCACGGCCGAGGCGAATGTGGTGCTGGAAATGCATATCAACCGCGCGGAGAAGCGACGGCAGTTCGTGCATCCCGTGCTGCATCTGCTGTACGCATTGACGGGCGAGATGACGGGACGTGGTTCGGATTTTGCGCTGCACTCCCTGCGCTCGGCCGCCCAGAGCGAATCGCATCCGAGCTATGCGGCATTCGCGAAGCTGGGGCTGGCGTTGTTCGATCGCGCGAGCGACACAGAAGTATTGCTGCGCTTACGGGAAGCGGCCGCATACAGCGGCCGCCACAGAGGGATAGTACAGGCTATCATTGCCTGGGTGATCAACACACGATTCGCGGGGAAAGCGGAATTTGCGGCCATCCTCGAGCAGAGGCAGCTCGATGTCCATTTGTCCGCGTACGTGCGATCCGCCTTTCCGCGCACGTCCTCGGCTCTGCAATCCGGCAGTTCCTGATTACTGCATCAACTCCGTACCGACGAAGAAGTAGTTCACCTCGAACGACGCTGTGTCCGGGGCGTCCGAGCCATGGACCACATTGCGTTCGATATTCGTGGCCATGTCGCGACGGATGGTGCCGGGATCGGCGTTTTCCGGGTTTGTGGCGCCCATGAGCGTGCGCCAGCGCTTGATGGCGTTTTCGCCTTCGAGGGCCATGAGCAGCACGGGGCCGGACGTCATGAACTCCATGAGTCCCTGGAAAAAGGGTCGTTCGCGATGGACGTAGTAGAATCCTTCGGCTTTGCTGCGGGTGAGGTGTTCCATACGCATAGCGATAATGCGCAGGCCTTCCTGCTCGATGCGTTTGACGACTTCCCCGATCACGCCTGCGGCGACGCCATCGGGTTTGACAATTGCAAGTGTGCGTTCCATGTGTTTCCTGTTGGATAAAATTGAGTGAATGTAATCAAACTTGGTAAGATACGTATTTTTTTGCGTGATTCGTAGCTCCCCGAGATGTCGGGTATCGTTGCGACGATGGGAGGGAGGGCTTCCTCGTGAATCGGTCCGCCGCGGAGGCATACGGTTCGCCGCGGCTGAAGGGAATCATTCTGCCGGAAGAGGTGGGAAACGGCTAGCGTAACCGTCGGTTGCCGGCCGACGGGAAGGACGTCGTTTTCGTTACTTCCCCTTCTATCTTTTCTGCTTTTTCTGTGGTCTATTTGCGGGAGCCGTGCACAAATCCTCGGTACAGCATGGCGTTCTGAATGGAGATAAAAACGCCTGGATCAATTTTCTCGACGATGCCCTGGAATTCCTTCAGACGATTGCGGCGGATCATGGAGGTGATGATGGCCGTCCCTCCGCTGCCGCCTTCCCCGGGGACGATGGTGACACCGAAGAGGTTCTTTCGCAGCTCATCGGCGATCTGATCCGTATGGTGGCGCGAAATGAGGTAGATTTGATGGAAGCCGATGGCGAGTTTCTCTTCGATCAGAATGCCGATGAGTGTTCCCGTGGCGAAGCCGCAGGCATAGCCCGCGATGTTCCAGGGGTTGTCGAGCTGCGAAAAAATCTGCCGGATGGCTATGACCCAGATCAGCGACTCGAAAAGACCGAGCAGCGGTGCGAGTTTCTTTTTTCCCTGCACCGTAAAAAGAGTTCGCAGCGTGCCGATGGACACGTCGCCGATGCGGAGGAAAAAGATGAGCAAAGCGTTGAGTGCGAAATCCATGATGGTGCGGAAATTGTGATTACAAAAACCGATATAATCTACAGGAGATTTTCCGAAACATCCATACTCCGGGATCGCGAAGCCGCAGGAGCAGAAGGCAGAGCGATGGCCACAGCTTTCCCGGGAGAGCAATCGGGTGCCCGATCAAACATCAATGACCGTCGGCGACTGTCTGTGGTCTAGGAGCCGGATTTTTTAAACACGCCCTCCGTTGAAGCGACGACCATCGTCACCGTTGCGTCGCTGGTGATGTTGGTGATGGTCCGGCACATGTCCAGCAGTCTGTCCACTCCGAGAATCAATGCGATGCCAGCCTCCGGCACACCCACGGAGCGCAGTACGATGATCAGCATAACGATGCCCACCCCGGGCACCGGCGCGGTGCCGATGGAGGCCAGCGTGGCGGTGAGCACCACCGTCAGTTGTTGTGTGAGCGAGAGATCCATGCCATACACCTGAGCGATGAACACCGCCGCGACACCCTGATAGAGCGCAGTACCGTCCATGTTGATGGTCGCACCGAGCGGGAGTACGAAACCGGTGATGGACTTCGGGGCGCCGATATCTTCACAGCAATCCATGTTCACAGGCAGTGTGGCGGCGGAGCTGCTGGTGGTAAACGCCACGAGCTGCGCGGGACGTATGCCACGCAGGAAATCCATCAGACGCACCGGACGGGCGAAGATTTTCAACAACAAAGGATAGACGATGAAGGTCTGTACCGCCAGTCCTCCGACCACCGCGAGCACATACCAGATTAACGTCTGCAGTATACCGAAACCGAATTCCGCGATGGTGGCGGCAATGAGCGCGAACACGGCATAGGGTGCGATGCGCATGACGAGATCCACCAAAGCGATCATCGCATCGCTCACTGCATCAAAAAAGGAGGTGATGCGATGCGCCTTTTGTTTCTCTATGAACAGCAGTGCAATTCCCATGAGCAAGGCGAACACGATGATCTGCAGCATTTCCGCATCGGCCATGGCGCGGATGGGATTTTTCGGGACAAGATTCACAAGGTAATCGACAACATCGATGCTGAGGTTTTCCTGAATACGCGCAGCCGCGTCCTCCTGATAGGCGGCCATGAGGCGATCCCGGGCTGCGCTGTCCATGCGGTCGCCCGGCTGAATGACATTGCCGAACAGCAGTCCGATGCTGATCGCTATGGCAGTGGTGCCGATGTAGAACGCTATGGTTTTTCCGCCGATGCGCGCCATGCGGCCGATATCATGCAGACTGGACACACCGACCAGCAGTGAGGCGAAGACCAATGGAATCGCGATCATCATCAGCAGGCGGATGAAAATATCACCCAGCGGTTTGATCGCCGTTGCGATGGTGCGCTCCCGTTGCACCGCCGTGACCTGGGAGTAACGGACCTCGTCACCGTTGACCCGGGCCACGATTTCGACCGACGGATGCTGCTTGCGCAGACGCCCAAAGCCCTGCAGCATTTCGATTTGCTGATCGGGGCCAAAGGTGCGTTCCTGGTCTCCTGCCCGTAATGTGGCGCTGTCCCAATCGCGCAACTCGATCTGTCGCGCGTCATCGCCGCTGCCTGTGGCGAGATACAGCAGATGAGTATCCACGCTGAACAGCACACCGAACACTGCTCCGAAAATCAATCCCAGTAAAATCTGAACGTGCAGCGGCGGTGCGGAAAATTTCATGTCGACTCCATTACATGCAGTACTGCGGAAGATAGCACATGATGTATTACAGAGAAACCCCGCGCAAGCCCGCTCCGGTGTACGAATGCGTCAGGAGAAAGGACATTGCTTACGCGGCGGGCAATACCATCAGCCGCCGATAGTTACCGGTGCGCGCCGTGAGCCCCAGCCGCCGGGTTGCCTGTCGAAGCGCCCCGGAATCGGATACGAACATGCGGCGCAACGTCCCTGCGCATCCATGCCCCAGTGGGTGATGTCATAGCCGTTGCGACCGATGAGCAGGGCGTCGCAGGAGGGACAGCGGGTGCTGCCCCCTTCCTCGTCACGCACATTGCCGGTGTACACATAGTGCAGACCGTTGTCCGACGCAATACTGCGCGCACGTCGCAACGTCGTCGCCGGTGTGGGCGCGCGAGAAAGCAGTCGGAAATCCGGATGAAAGGCGGTGAAATGCAACGGAACGTCCGTTCCAAGCTCCGCGGCTATCCATTGCGTCATCGTGTCGATTTCCGCATCGCTGTCGTTTTCCCCGGGGATGAGCAGTGTGGTGATTTCGAGCCACACCTCGGTCTCGTGACGGAGGTAGCGCAGCGTGTCCTTCACCGCTTCGAGCTCGGCGGAGCATAGCCGTTTATAGAAGGATTCGGTGAAGCCCTTGAGATCCACATTCGCGGCATCCATGGCGGCGAAGAATTCTCGTCGAGGCGCATCGCAGATATAGCCGGCGGTGACGGCGACCGAAGCGATGCCGCGTTCCCGGCACGCAGCGGCGGTATCCGTCGCATATTCCAGAAAAATCACCGGATCGTTGTAGGTAAACGCAACGCTGCGGCAGTCATAGCGCTCGGCAGCTTCGGCGACGTCTTCAGGCATGGCGGCATCCGCCAGTGTGTCCGTCTCACGGGATTTGCTGATATGCCAGTTTTGACAAAAGCTGCACGTGAGATTGCAGCCCGCCGTGCCGAACGACAGTACCGGTGAACCCGGATAAAAATGGTTCAGCGGTTTTTTTTCGATGGGATCGATGCAGAAGCCGCTGGAACGTCCGTAGGTCGTGAGCACCACAGTCCCGGCGCTGTGTTGCCGGACAAAGCACAGGCCCCGCTGTCCTTCGGCCATGGTACAGGCGCGGGGACAGACATCACATCGCACGCGCCCGTCGGGGAGCGCATGCCAGTGGCGGGTGGGATGCGCGGGGTGTTCCATATGCGTCAGGGCCTCTTGTACGTTTCTTCCTTTTTTCCTTTCACCGTACCATTGATAAATAACAGCATACCCTGTTGCGATGCAGAGCCCCGCATGACGCCGTCCATGACGAGGCTTACCGGCCAGAGAGATTCCTCCGCGATGACTCCTTCGGCAGTCATGTCCACTTCCATTTCCACAGCGGACTGGTCGCCGGCAAGTATGAAATGCATTTCGAACACCGCGCAGCGCATGTTCTGCACCATGCGGATATCGATAAGCTTCAGTGTCGCTTCACGCAGGTGCATGTTTTTGTTTCCGAACACGGCGAGGAACGATTGCAGCAGTTCGTCCCTCAGAGCCAAGGTGTCGCCGATTTCCATCGTCCGTCCTTCGAGAATCGGCCGCAACGCATTTTCTTCCCTATTGCCCGCGAGATTGCGGACCAGGTTGCCCTCTGCATCCGGTGTCGGAGTGCCGTCGGCATATTCCACGAACAAGCCCGTATCGCTGTACGTCAAGAGATAGGATTTTCCCTGAATCGCGAGATCGAACTGTGCGCCGCCGAGGGCCATGCCAACTTCCCATGCCTTGTGTACGTCGAGACGGGCCTTGGTCAGCCTTCGCTCGTCCGCTTCGAGAACGGTGAGGGTGTAGTGACGGAATTCCTTATTGGTTTGCGTCATGAGTACTTCCTCGCTGCCGTCCATCTTCACATCCAGCGCCATTCCCAGCGAATCGACGCGCTCGACAGATACCCCTGTCGCGACGGGATGCGCGGTGAACGTAACGGATTGTGCGTGCAGGGCGAAGGGAAATACAACGAATAGGAGGAGAGAAGAGAAGGGTTTCATGGCTATCCAGGTTTGTGTACTCAGTAATGTACCGGCTTGGGTCGAGGAACTCAAGAGCGAGGCTGCCTGTCTGCTGAGCCGGCGGGTGAACATCCCGTTCCGCCTGGAGGGGAAATGCACACCTGTCGCAGGTCACATGCTGCGGATGAAGACACAGGGGAGACCGGCGAGACAATCGGAAGTGCATCGAGACGTCGCAATGCGGTGATGCGCCCGAAGCCAAGAATCCTGTCCGGGTCCGCATGGATTGTGCGGGTGGACACTCTGGTTACGATACGCTATTTTATGGGATGCAATTACCGGCAACAGCGTTGAGTACTTTGATGAACATACATCGCCATGGAATCTTCCTCATTTTCCTGCTTCTCCCGCTTTTCTGCGATGCCGTCAATGCGCAGATTGGTTGGACCAGTATGAACACCGGAACCACGCGCGATCTTGAGGGCGTGTTTTCCGTTTCCCAGCTCCAGATGATTGCGGTCGGTGCCAGTGGGAGCATCGTCGGAACGACCAACGGCGGCGCAAGCTGGATTTCCGCACCCAGCGGGAGCAGCCAGCGTTTACGCAAGGTCGTGGTGGCAGGATTCTCCACGCCGGTGCTTTGGGTGGTGGGTGACGCCGGAACTCTTTTGTTTTCCACTTCCGGCGGCTACACCTGGAATGCGGCATCGAGCGGAACCACCGCCGATCTGCACGACATCTTCGCCATTGATTATGCCAACGCCACCAGCTTTTGCGCCGTGGGAGCGTCGGGCACGATAATCGGGACGACCAACTCCGGGACGAATTGGTTTCCCATGACCTCAGCAACTCCGTCGAATCTCAATGGCGTGTTCTTCACCGATCCCCTGCTCGGATGTATCGTCGGGGATGCAGGAACGATCCTGCTCACGTCCAACGGAGGCGGCAGCTGGACCAGTGTTTCCAGCGGCGTGACAGTTGATCTGAATCATGTTTTTTTTACATCCCTCCAATCCGGTTGGATATGCGGTGACGACGGCAAACTCCTCACGACGACGGATGGAGGACAGAGCTGGGCTCCGGTTTCATCCGGTGTCACGGTGGACTTGCGAAGGATGTTTTTCAGCGACGCGCAGACAGGCACGGTGATCGGCAGGTCCGGCACCATCTTACGGACGACGAATGGCGGAACGACCTGGACGCAGCAGGTGAGCGGCACCGGCCTCGATCTGAACTCTGTCTTCTTCACCGATGCGAACAACGGCGTTGTCGTCGGGGATAACGGGCTTGCGAAAAAGACCACCAATGGCGGTGTGCCGGTGGAGCTTTCGCATTTTTCCGCCCGAAGCATCGATGGAGGTGCCGTAGTACTGGAATGGAGCACGGTTGGAGAGGTTCAGAATTTTGGCTTCTACATCGAACGTTGGCATGACGGTGTCTGGCAACCGCTGGGATTCGTCGCCGGAGGCGGTGATGTACCCGGACGCCGCGATTACCAGTACATGGACCGGCCCGAAGCTGGTCTGAACGCGTTGCGCTACCGTTTGAGACAGGTGGACTATGACGGTACATCCGCTGTCGCGGCGGAAACGGTGCTGCATCGGGCCGTGTCGCCTGATTGGAAGATTACCGCATCACCGAATCCTGTCGCCGGTGTCGCGACACTGCATGTTGTACTCGCGAACGACGCGGAGATCGAACTCGGTCTGTACGATCTCTCCGGAAAATGTGTGGAAACGGTGTTTTCCGGCGCGGCACGGGCCGGCTCGCATCAGTGGCGATGGAATCGCGGGACACACAGGACGGGATTGTACATCGCGGTTCTGCGAAGCGCCACACATATACTTTCAGCACCAATGGTGCTTCTGTAAGACAGGAGATTATGAAGGACGACACATCCAAGGGAAGGGTAGAACGGGCGGTGCTTCTGCTGCTCCAGGCGCTGTTGTGCATACTCGCCGCTTTTGCGACAACGATGTTCATGGCTCATGTCGTCGGCGTCCCCTCGGGAATGGATGGTGTTTTTCCCATGGTGTTTCTGTATGCGTCTATCGCGAATCTCACGTTCTTTCATACCTTCGAATTGCAGAACAGACAGACGTCTCCATGGAAAATTCTTCTGATCACCGCAGCCGTTTCCATGGGAATCTCCCTGTTGATGCTCCTGGTCTTCTCGTTGTTCCATTCTCAATCCTGACAACACCCATTCAACTATAACCATACATTTCAAGGAGTACCGTCATGATCGTCACCACCACACAAGGGATCGAAGGCAAAAGCATCGTCGAGTACAAAGGCATTGTCACCGGCGAAGCCATTCTCGGCGCCAATATTTTCAAGGACATTTTCGCGGGCATACGGGACATCGTCGGCGGCAGATCAGCGACCTATGAAAATGAACTGCGCAGCGCCAAGGATATCGCTCTGCGGGAGATGCAGGAGCGCGCGCAGGCGATGGGCGCGAACGCTATCGTGGGCGTGGACCTCGATTATGAGAACCTCGGTGCCAGCGGCGGCATGCTCATGGTCACCGCCAGCGGAACCGCGGTCGTCATTCGTTGAGCGCGCAGCGAGTGGGGGATGGGCAGAGAGAAGAGAGCTGCGCAGTGAACGTGTTTCGCTCTTCAGTGCAAGACTTGCTGCGATCCGGAATCGTATTCGGCATTCCACCGGAGTCGGGCCACGCACCGAGGCCGCGGTCCGATACAGACCAGCTCTCCTCTCTCTGCGCTTCGCCTACTGCGTTGCAGATGTGGGACTACCGAGATAGCGTATAGCAGCGGCCATGACCACAAACCCGAGCGGAAGTGTGTACCATGGTGGGATATCGAAACCAGCGGGGAGCAGTCCAACAAGAAGAGATACCAGAGCCGGTAGCAACGCATACGGAAGCTGTGTGCGTACATGGTCAATATGATCACATGCCGAAGCCATGGAGCTGAGTATGGTGGTGTCGGAAATAGGTGAACAGTGATCTCCGAACACCGCCCCGGCCAGCACGGAAGCGATGCTCCCCAGCACCAGGGTGTAGGCGTGGCTCGCATCCAATCCGCCATCGGCCCCCAACACCACGGCCAGTGGCAGTACCAGCGGCATCATGATTCCCATGGTGCCCCAGCTCGTGCCCGTCGCGAAACTCACGGCGGCTGCCACGAGAAATGTGAACACCGGCAGCCAGCGCGGGTCCAGTGTGCCCCGAAGCACATCCACCAGATAGGTCGCGGTGTGCAGATCCGCCGTGATCTGACCGATGCTCCACGCCAGCGTAAGAATGAGCATGGCGAGCAGCATCGATTTCAGGCCGTTGAACCAGGCCTCCATGGCCTCGAGAATGCCGAGGGTTCGCTGTCCCACCGCAAGTGCGATTGCGACGACGCAGGCAAGCAGCGATGCCCAGAGCAGCGAGCGATAGGAATCCGCCTGACCGATGACATTGCCGAGACTGTAATCGGTGGAGCCCGACGAGGAGATTGCGTTATTGCCGGTGATGTAGAGACTGACCAATGCGACAATCAACACCGTGAGAATGGGCAGCACGGCATTCCACCAGCGGGGAAGTACCCCTTCCGCGGGAAGGACGCTTGAGGAATCCGTCAGGTCCGTGGCGAGCTGTGCCCCGTCGCGATAGAGCTTGCCTTCGCGGCGTGCGCGCAGCTCGGCCTTGCGCATTGGCCCGAAGTCCCTCCCCATCAACACGAGCATGAGGGCAAAGGCCAACGTGAAAATGGGATAAAACGAGAAGGGCATCATGTCGAGAAACACCGCGTAGGCGTTGCGTCCAAGCATGCCTGCCTGCTGCATGGCCTGATCGATGAGACCCACCTCGTAGCCGATCCACGTGCTCACGAACAACAGACTGGACACAGGCGCCGCTGTGGAGTCCACGAGATAGGCAAGCTTTTCGCGTGAAATGCGGAGGCGGTCGGTGATGGGCCGCATCGTGTTGCCGACGATCAGGGTGTTCGCATAGTCGTCGAAGAAAATCACAAAGCCCAACAGCCATGTAGCCAGCAGGCCCCGTCGCGGACTGTGCGCCATGCGTGACAGTGTGTTGGCAATGCCAAGGGTTCCGCCGCTCTTGGACATCACCCCAACCATGCCGCCGAACAGCATCGAGAATGCGATTATGGAAATATGCTGCGTATCCGCCAGCGATCCCACGATATAGACATCCAGGACATGGAGAAAACCCGTGAAGGGATCGTAGCCGTAGATGAACGTGGCACCGAGCCAGATCCCCGCCACCAAGGCCACAACCACTTGTCTGATGAGCAAGGCGAGTACGATAGCCAACAGAGGGGGCAGTATGCTGAGCAGACCGGGGATGACGCGAACGCTTCGTGTGCCGCTTCCCCCGGCGGCGGATGCGAATTCCGCGCGCAGGATGCGCTGGCCGCTTCCCCGCACCTCCGCAGTTTTTGTACTGAAGACGCCGTTGCGTAGCAAAGCGCGCGCGGCACCGTCCACGGTAAAGCCGGTGAAACGCAGCTCTCCATTGGCGGAAGTGTCGACGCGGCCGTAAGCGTCGGTAACACTGATAGTCGTAGTGAAGCCCACGCCATCCAGCACGACATCGGGTGTTTCGAACTGCACCCCCTGCGAAAAAAGCGCCTGCAGGAGCAGGGGCAGAAGGAACAGTGCAATAATGCCGGTACGGAGTATTCCTGGACGCATGCGCACTCGTGGTGTGAGAACTGCTGTGCAAGATCGTTTCTCCGCTGCTTCCGTGCAACTACTCCGCTCGTCTCTGCACATGTCACCAAAGTTCGTCACACAGTGATATCACATGCATCGCGGACTTGCCGGACAGCGATTTCCTGTGCAACTTACTCTGACGCAACTACGGAGGTCAGCATGGCATTGATGTACTCGAACGGGATGGCTATCGGCACGCCGATGCCGCCTTTTGCGCTGAAGGGCACAGACGGAAGAACCTGGTCGCCGGACGATTTCGCGGAAGCGGCGGTGCTTGTGGTCGTATTTACCTGCAATCACTGTCCCTACGCCATCGCGAGCGAAGACCGTCTGATTGCACTGCACCAGGAGTATTCCGAGAGTGGCGTGCGTTTCGTCCTCATCAATCCGAACGACGCGGCGCGCTATCCCGATGATTCTTTCGACTATATGATACAACGCGCCAGGGAGAAGGATTTTCCCTTCCCGTATCTGCACGACGAGACGCAGGAGGTTGCGCGGGCCTTTGACGCCGCCTGTACGCCGGACCTTTTCGTGTTCGATGCCGCCCGCAGGCTGACCTACAATGGCCGCATCGACGACAACTGGCAGGAGCCGCGCCGGGCGAGCCGCCACGATTTACGCAATGCCATCGAAGCGACCCTGGCGGGGCGCGAGATCAAAGCGGAAGATCGTCATCCATCCATGGGTTGTTCGATAAAGTGGAAGTAGAGCCCCTTCCATCGGAGGGATGAGCGCCTGACGCATCGCCTTGCTTGGTCGGCGGAATTGCCTCCAAGCACCACGTCACTTCGAGACGCCGTACGGCGACGTGTCCGTATCCACAGCACGTCACCTGTGGCGCAACCAACACAACATCGGGTCAGCGCACGCGAATCCAGCACGATCACATCCTTCACGGACACCGCCTTTACCATTCACGACCATTCGTGCTCGGATTCCGCTGTACTCTATGCACAAACGCTTCGTGCGCCCGGCATCAGCGGACAGGAGGTTTACATTTCTCCCAGCACACGTATGACGCGGATCGTGGTATTCGGACGGAAATCCGGCCGGGCAAGAAATACGATGTCGCTGTCCTCGAGGTCGTCGCGTGCGCCGACGAAGCCGTTTCCGTCGAGGAGAAACTGCACTCCGGGAAGTTCGGGTACTTCAGCGACAAAGTTATCTGAAACATATGAGTACCAGAAGGTGAGAGACTTGTACACTCCCGCGAGTTGCTCGAGTGTATTGCCCACACGTATTCCGTCTTTTGTCATACAGAGACCGGACTCGATGCGGATTTCACCGATGTCCGTGGAAAAGTCCTCGGTGTCGGGATCGTAGGCGGGGAGGATACGCAGCACCTCGGTTCCTTCCTGCGTCAGAACGTACCAGGGCTCCTCGTACTGCTCGCCTTCGCCTTCGACCAGGACCAGGGTTCGCGTCAGCTTCAGGCGTGTGTCATCGAATTTTTTCGGGATGTCGTCGTACAGACGGAATGGTCCCACCCCCTCGGCGGTCACAAGAAGGGCGCGGGTTTCCGTTGTGCTGGTGCTGTCGCTCCGGTCGCTTTGTTCCTTCGTTTCCTCTCGTCCGCACGCAGCAAGCAGGACAAGAGCGAGCGCTGTCGCCGCAATGGTCGATGAAACCTTCATAGACACCTCCGCTGTTGCATCGCGAAAGCTGTCAAACTTCCGTATGCAATGCAAGCGGGAAAAACGCCGGGTGACTTATCCCAAGGCGGGAGTATAATCGATAAAGCCCTTGTTTATTTCCACGATTTTGCGGTGCAACCGGTAGACGCCGCCGCCTTCACGGGTTTTACTGGCGTCGGTGTTGCCTTCGATGGTGGTGATACGGCCGCCTTCCACTTTCTCGATAAGTCCGGTATGTCCGAGGCCGCCGCCATGATCAATGATGAAAATCATACCGGCCTTCACGAGGGCGGGGTTGTTCACCGCCTGCGATTTGAGTATACGCCCGGCGCCTTTTTTCTGCGCGTGATTCCAATGGAAAAGGCAGCCCGCGGTTTTGACCATGGGATTCGATCGCCCGTGTTGTTTCGCGGCTTCGTCGAAGCACCAGTACACAAAGGCGCAGCACCAGGCGAGTCCCGGACGGACTCCGGCGCGGCGCAGATATTCACTCACCTCGGGACCCTTATTCGAATTTTTGGGCTGCTCGCGCACCTTTTTCTTTTCTTCCCCTGCCGCGATGGCGAGCACGGTTTTCAGGAAATCATTGTCTGGTTTTTTATCCGAGACCACCGAGTCGGATCCGAACAACGCTTCCCAGGTCAGAGAGCCGACCTGCCCGTCCTGTTTGAGCGGGCGTCCCTCGGCATCGACATTCCGAGCCTGAAACAACTTCACCACCTCGCGTGTGCCCGGACCGAAGGAAGGATTTTCCGGATCCAGTTTGAGCACCGTATCGCTCGAGGCTGCCAGTGCCTTGTTGAGTTGCTTTTTCAACGCCTTGACGATAGCACCATCGCTTTCACCCATTTTGATCACCCGACCTGGATACTGCATAGACGCTCCTGTGTATTGTGTTCAGAATTGCCGTGAATGAGAGAGAATGAACGACCCGCCGGGTTCACTCCATGCGTGCGATGGCGAGGCGCAGCTTGCCCAGAAAACCCTTCGCGGATTTCAGAGGGATGTAGGTACCCGCGGCGTCCTGCTCGACGAGGGTGCCGGCTTTTTCGCTCCAGTTGTCATCAGCAAACACGTAGCGGAGTTTCCACCCGTCTTCTTCCTTCGTGGCGCGCACCACAACCGTATTGCGGAAAAGGTATTCACCCGGCACATGCTGATCAAAAAAGAGAAAACCATCTATTTCGTAGTCCGTAGTCGAGACGGCCAGTTCGACACTGAATACGAGGGTGCTACTGCGTTTCACCGTGATGTTGCGTGTGTCGAGGAAGGCGGAGAACAGTACCGGATGGCGGGGGCTCTGTTTCTCTGCATTCTTCGCATCCGGGAAGAGTTCATCGAAGCGCCGGAGAATGGCGGAATGCGTTTCCTTGCGGCGCTCCGTCAGGGTAAATGTGTACGCACCACGGGGAGAAACCACCGCTTCGAAGAAATACGAAGCACGAACAGATTTTCCATCGGTACGGGCTTTGGCCACGGCGGGCGGCAGCGGAAGGTGCTCCACTTCGAGGGTGCCATCGACGCGCACGTCACCGAACAGAAAACGCACGAGATTCTGATACCCTTCTTCGGAGTTGACAATGCCGTAGGTTCCGCTGTGCGTGCGGTGGACGAAGGCACGAGGTGTACCGGACACCGCGGCGTTCTCGATTTTCACGAGGCCGTCACTGAGTTCGCCAGCAAGTTTGCGCGCCACTCCGGCACCGGCGGTGTAGTCTTTGTTGTTTGTTCCAATGAGGCAGAAAAACCGCTTCGGATCGAATTTCCCGTTCAGCGTATCAACGCGCGCGCTATTTTTGGGCAAGCCCAGATACTGTGCCATGGTCGGGCGATTGAAATTATTGATGTCCCAGATGCCAAGGAAGGATGGGACGTTGAAACCCGCCATTTCGATGCCGTTGTGTGGTGTGGCGAAGGTAAAGACCTTGTCCACCATCGCTTTGCTCTCTTTGCTTCCGATGGTGGGATTCTGCAGAAACGCGCGGCAAATCAAGCCGCCCATCGAATGCGCCACCAGATATACACGAAAATCCTTCAGCGCCTGCGCGTCGTCGCCGCACACCTGCTCGCGGGTTTTGAGGATGAGGGCATGCAGTCCCTCCGCCGCCTTGACGATGGAAGGCGGATCACCGCCGCCGAAATCCTGATCGGCCTCCTCATAGTAGCGGTAAATGAGAATGCTCCTCGCGGGGAGCTGGTCTGTTATTTCTCTGCCGCCGCGATACATGTCCTGATAGCCATGATCCTTCATCAGGCGGATCAAGGGTGATTCAAAGATGTGACGCAGTACACGGCCGTCCCAGGCCTGCCGTACCTTGGTAGAGCCGAGATTGAAGCCCATATACGGCGTCGCGACGGTGGCGTCTATTTCGGCCTGCGTCATGGCGTAGCCGCGGATGTAGATAATGGGATAATACGGTCGCTGTATGAGGGCCATGGCGGATTCTCCGGACGGTGAACAGGCGTGGCAGTATGGCCGCTCTTTCCAGATTCGGAACGAAAAATGGGGTCGGTGCTGCCTGATGACAGCGTTTCCCGCCCTGTACGGGCATCGTTCGGCGGAAATGGAAAAACGGTTGAATGTCGATTACGGATACAAAATATGCTGTTTCGGGTGAAATGCAAACAGTGCGGCAGTACCGGTTTTCAGCGCTGTGCGCATCCGTCGTTTCGTGCGCGGACGGTACAGGAGTTGTGTCCCGCTGGTATATTCCCTTTCCCGATACGTAATTTAGAGGAGTACCTTGGAGCACATGGTGAACAACGCATCCGAAAAAGCCACCCAACACCTGCACACCGTTCTCGATCGCTGCCGTGACGCCGGTTGTGAAACGGATGCAGTCACATCCAAAGCATGGAATGTTGAAGCGGATGTCCGCTCCGGCAAAGACACAGTCAAGGTGCTGATCTATTTCAACGCCAAGGGCGTGCTGACGCCGCGGGTACAGGGGAAGTCTTCGGCATTGAAGGAGCTTGTGGAATTGCAATTGCACGGCGACGAGCCTTTGCGCAGCGCATTTTTGCCTGATGATGTGGCACAGTGGATTGGTGTGGATGAGAGCGGGAAGGGAGACTACTTTGGTCCGCTCGTCGCAGCGGCGGTGTTGGTCACTCCGGACAGTCTGCTTCGCCTGAAGCCTGTCATGTTGCGCGACAGCAAGGAGCTTCATGCTGCGGTGATCAGCAAGGCGGCGGCACAGATCCGTGAGATTTGCGCGGAGCATTTCACCATAGTGACCGTGTTGCCGGAGCGGTATAACGACTTCATGAGCGGCAACAGCTTCGGGAAAAATTCACAGCGCATCCTGGCCTGGATGCATGCGCGTTGTATTGAAAACCTTCTCGAAAAACATCACGGTGTGCACCATGCTGTGTGCGACAAATTCGCCGATACGTCGGTGGTCGGCCGGGCGTTGATGACACAGGGCAGGACGATCACCGTCCATCAGCACGTGCGTGCCGAGGCCGATCCCGCGGTGGCGGCGGCGGCCATACTCGCACGTGACGAGTTCGTGCGGCGTATGAAGCAGCTCGAGGACAGGGCCGGCTGCCGGCTGCCGCTCGGCGCATCGGATGAACGGGGAATCATCGCTGCGGGAGGACATATCATGAGCCACGAAGGGAAGGAAGCGTTGGGACGTTACGCCAAGCTGCACTTCCGCACCACACAGCAGGTATTGCGCCGTTGGTCCACCCGGGACGCGTTCGATGCGTAGTTCAGCGGGGCATGGCCAATCATTTCGGAATACACATCGGGAATTCGAATGAAAGTCTTTCTCATTCTCATCACTTTGTTCCTGCTCGCCTGCAGCGGCGACGAAGGAACGGCACCCGCCACAACGTTTGCCGTAGCCATAGACAATCGCGTCGCGACGAGCTACGACGTGTATCACGCCACCGCACAGGAGGGCCCCTGGAAGAAAATCGGCCACGCCCTCTCCGGCATGACCTATTGGATACGCGGGCTGGACACCGGCGTGACTCATTATTTGCGTTTGGTACCACCGGGGAGCGCTGCGGATCAATTCCACTTCGAGCGCAGCGCGACATCCACCGGGGCGGATGTTGTGTGGGTGGTGCGGTAAAGTGCACATCCTGACGGAAGGGTGGGAGGATTGGAATCACATTGCGTGAGGGTGGGCGATTCATGTAACGCCACGCGTGCTGACACTCGAACGTGGCAATCTCTCAATGCATCACTGCCTACACATCGGATTATTTCGCGAAATACTCTCTCCCTCAATGCAGAGAGCGGCTCGGGTACTTAGAAGACAAGTCCGGCTCTGGCCTTGTTGCAGGCAATACCCGTCGGCGCATCTCTGATATGTATTTGTCTGGAGGCAAAGGGACCGTGCTCGGTCGCAAAACTCTCCCTTTTTCCGTCAATGGCTTTTACGCTATCTTTCCAAGTTGCATCTCGTTCACACTGGCGCAGGAGAGAGTCATGACAGCAGTTTTTCGCACCATGGCCGCAGTAGTGTTGTTCACTGCCGGCGCGTCGGGATTGCTTGCCCAGGGCAGCTGGGTGCAGGTGCCGACCGCGCTGCAGTCCAATCCGAATACGCATGTACAGATAGGAGGCCTCTGGGGGATAGCCATGGCCGATTCAGGTACGGGATTCGCTGCGGGCTATGCCTCGGTGGCAGGCGGTTTTTCGGGTGTGTTGCGAAAAACACCCGGTAATCCCACCTGGTTCGTTCTCCCGGCGTCCAGCTTCACGCTGCTCCCGGCAAACCATAGTCTGTGGTCAGCTGTCACCGTGGTGGGAACGCATGTCTGGGTGTGCGGTTCCAATGGACGATTGTACAAAAGCACAGACAACGGCAATAACTGGTTCTCTTCCGCCAACGGGATCGCAGGCACGAATACGCTGTTTGATATCCATTTCCGTACGCCCGATGAAGGCATGGTCGTCGGCAGCAGCGGAACGATATACTTCACCACCGACGGCGGCGCAAACTGGGTGCCGCAAACGCTGCCCGCCACCGTACCGGGAAATACCGATCTGTACGGCGTGGACGACGCCGGCTCCGGCATGGGTTACTGGTACGTCACTGGAGGAACGCATACGCTGATCAGAGGCGTACCGCGTTCGTCGGCGACAAGCTGGGTCGATCTGAGTGCGAATGTGCCTTCAAATATCGGTATCATCGAGGGCTTGCAATTCTACAACGATAACATCGGAACTATCGCGGGCGTCATTGCAACCGGATCGCCGATACACCGGACCGTCAATGCGGGCGCCAGTTTCACCAGCATCGGCGCCAGTCTTCCATCCGGCACGTACAACGGCTTGCATTTCTTCGATCAGACCACAGGCTGGGTGGGAAGTGCCTCACCGGCTCTGTACTATACCTCGAACACCGGTACAAGCTGGACGCAAGCGACGATCACTCCGTTACCGTCGCAAAACATCACCAACTGGCTCACTCGCATCACCTTCGTTGGGACGGACGCCGGATATGCCTCCGGAGGCGCTCCGGGGACTTCCTCGACAGGCTGGATACTCAAGTACGTGCCCGCTCAGGCACCGGATATCTCTTCCACCCCCACCTCGCTGGATTTCGGGACGTTTTCCTGCGGGACGTTCATCGAAAAACAGTTCACCATTTCCAACATCGGGGCGGGTCCGCTCAATATCAACGCGATCAATTTTTCGCATCCCGAATTTGCCTTGCTCGCGCCCTTACCGACGCCTGTTCCTCCCCTCGGCGGAGCGACATTCTCCGTTCGGTGGACGCCCACACAGCCGGGGCCAGTTCCTTCCGGCGCACGCATGACCATTCTGACCAACGATCCGGTGAATCCTGCGTGGGACGTGGATCTCGCCGGCATTTTCAACAGCGGCACGGTAACGATTCCGAGCCCAGCCACCGCACCGGTCGCCTGCGTGAATGATTCTGTGGACATTGTCGTGAACGCCACGCTCACAGGGAACATCCAGCCGCAGCTTATCAACTTCGAACATATCAGTGGTTCGACGGGGGTGCGTCTTGTCTCTCCGCCCGTTGGGAGTAATCTGAGCGGCTCTCCCACGCTTACGTTCCGTTACGCGGCAGCTTCTCCCGGCACATGGTCCGGCACCTACAGAATCCTTTATGGCGACCCTCTTTGTCCGAAAATTGCGGTGATCGTATTTGAGGGTACAGCAAATTCGTCCACACTGACCGCATCTCCGTCGCTCGTGGACTTCGGTGAAGTCTGCATCGGGCAGTTCAAGGACATGCTGATCACGCTCACCAACACCGGCACGGTGGACGCCGTAGTGTCGTCACGCACGCTCATCGGCGGAACGGATGCTTTCCCGAATCAGCACTTCTCGCCTTTCGGTCCCATCCCACCCAGCGGGAACAGACAATACACTGTACGTTTCGCACCCGGCAGCGGCGATTTGGGGCTTGTGGAAGGAACGTTCAAGTTACGCATCGATCCCTGCGGCGATAGCGTCATTATCGTGTTGCGCGGCACCGGCGTCAAACCCGCCATCACATTTACCCCGACGAATCTCCTGGCACTCGGACCCGTCCCCATCGGACAGACGACCGACGAACAGGTGACCATTACGAACAGCGGAACAGGAAGTATTTCCATCGACGCCATTGCTCTCAAGCCGACGCACCCGCGCCTGACGCTCACAGGACTTCCTGCATTGCCGGCGCAGCTCGGCCCCTCTCAAAGCATTATTGTTACTGCGCGTTTTTCTCCCGACCGCATCGAAACGATTGTAAGCGAGCTGTCGGTGCGCTACAGCGGACCTTGCTCGGACAGCGCCCGTCTGCCGGTGATTGCTTCCAGCGCGAGTGCCCCGACAATCCTTGTGCAGTCCACGCTCGACATGGGGGAGAATGCCTGTCCCGATCCGCTCATCGACACACTGTACGTCAAAAATCTCGGTCCGGGAGTGCTCACCATGTCGCGTTTCACCATTGGTGGCCGCGATGCTTCGCATTTCCGTGTGCTCGCTCCGGGGACCCCGGCGTTTGTTGCTGTGGGTGATTCCACACCGATCTATATATCCTGCGATGCCCCTGCGCCGGGCGTGAGTGAAGGAACGCTCACGATAGAACACGACGACCCCAAGACCTTCAATTCCTCTGTCGTTCAACTGCGCTCTGAACGGATTCTCATCGGATGGCGTGTGGAAGGAGACAGCGTCAGCGTCATGACAAGCTGCGCGCATGTGGGAGTGAACAGGACCTTCGACCTTCGCAATACCGGATTGCGGACGCGCACCATCAAAATGCTCAGAATGCTGAGTGGCGGAGAGGTTTTTCACATTGCGAGCAATCCCCTCCCCATGGATGTCCCCCCGGGCTCTGCGCGCCCTTTCGAGGTGACGTTCACGCCATCGGGGCAGGGTAATTTCAGCGGCATCCTCGAAGTCGTAATCGGACCGTGCAACGAAACCATGTTGTTGACACTACGCGGGAGCGGCAGTGAATCCGAGCTTACGCTCGCGCCGACGCCTGTGGACTTTGGTTCGGTCAATGTTGGTGCCGACGTCATGCGTTCTGTGCGGCTCAGTAATCCCGGCGCTTCCGTCGCGACAGTGACAGAAATACTATTCCGACCTCCAATGCCTGTCGGATCCGAGCACTTTACGCTCTCACCACCACCGTCATTGCCCTTCGCGCTGAATTCGGGAGCCAGCCGCGATCTGGACCTTCGTTTTTCACCACAAGCGATGGCATCGTACAGTGGGGAGCTCTGCATCATCGTCAGTACTCCGTGCCCGGATACCATCTGTGTGACGCTTTCGGGCCGTGGTACGTCGTCGGGACTCGGCGTGAGTCGCACTCGCCTGGATTACACACTCGATCCATGTACGCTTCTCGAAAAATGCGACACAGTGGAGGTGATCAACAACGGATCATCCCCGGTGCGCCTCACCGGTGCGGCCTTCGATGATGCGGGTTGGTTTCAGCTCACCTTCCCGACCACATTTCCTCTGGATGTATTGCCCGGTTCACGGTTGATGTTTGTGGTCTGTGCGCAATCCGGATTCAGCGGAACGAGGAGCAGCTTTCTCCGGATAGGCACAAACGACGCCACGACACCGGAACTCCGCGTTATCGTGACGGCGGTGCGGGATTCTTCAGGATTCGCGACCTCCGAGCGCAGCTTCGACTTCGGCGCCATCGCTTCTTGCCAGATCGGTATGACGAGAACGCTGTCTTTGAGCAACACCGGTCTGATGATGGAAATCATTGATACACTGGAAAACAACGCACCCTTCTTTGTGGAAGATGCCCTTCCCATAGTCCTGCAGCCGGGACAGCAGAAAACAGTGACGGTGCGCTTCTCGCCCGCGAGTTTCGGTGTTTTTCGCGACACACTCTTCTTCACCAACTCCCGCTGCGGGAAACGCATCGCGCTGGAGCTGCGAGGTGAATATCGCGCGGACAACATCAGCGTCACGCCGGATCCGCTGCTGTTCAGCAATGTCCCCGTGGGATCATCCTCCATACGCAACATCACCTTCGGCAATGTTCATCTCGCACAGGTGCGCGTCGCCGACGTGCGTATTCAGCCGTCGGGAAGTTTCGCGTCCTCGGGAGCGTATCCCCGTACGGTGAGCCGTGGCGACACCATCGCCCTGCCGATTCAGTTCGCTCCGCAAAGCGCCGGTCAGCACTCCGCGACCGCCTGCATCATCATAGATCAGCCCTGTGCGGACACCTTGTGCGTTACGCTGCAGGGGAGCACCAGCGACGGAGAACTTCTTGCCCGTCCAGCGGTGCTCCATTTCGGTACCGTCGCGCAATGTGCGCAGACCATTCTTCAGGACACCATACGGAACATCAGCAGCGCGGACATACGGCTGCTGAGTTCTCGTATCGAAGGAAGCGGGGCCGCATTTTTCGAAATCCTGGATCCTGTCACTGCGGAAGAACTCCTGCCGCCGTCGGGCGAGCGGATTTTCACCATTCGCATCCTTCCTGCCGCGGCGGCGGATGGAAGTATGGACGCGCAGCTCGTGATCGAGAACACCGGAAGTCCCACCCTTTTCGCGATACCGCTTGCAGCGCAGCGTGTCACACTCATTGCAGCTGCCGGCGGGACTGTCGATTTCGGTTCTCTGTTCACCGGGGCTACCGAAAGCCGTCGTGTCACTCTGCGGAACAACGGCACTGCGCCTCTTCGCTATAGTACGCTGAATGCAACCCCGGGAGCGAGCATTGTACCGCAACCACCGTTCAGCATCGCCCCGGGTGATTCTCTGGAGGTGGAGTTGTTACTCACACCTTCCATGAGTGGACAGTACCTGGGGAGTTTGCGACTTGATGCCACATCACCCTGCGCCGACTCCACGGTGTTCCTTCTCACGGCGGACGTTGCCGATGGTCTTGCCGCCGGAGCTCTTGATTTGGGGACGCGGCCAAGCTGTCTCCCGGCACAGGGGAGCGTGCTTGTCAGGAATACGCAAACCGTCGCTGCTGAGATCAGACAGCTGACCTTCACCGGATCGGATGCCGCCGCATTTCACGTGCTCGCTCCGTTATCGCTGCCGCTCACGCTTGCGCCCGGAGATTCGATCGAGGTGCTGATAGAATTTGCAGCCATCGGGGGTGAACGCGGGTACGGCGCGAACCTTGCCGTGCTGTTCCGAACCGGTTCTACCGATCTCATCGCCAATGCCGCCGTTTCGGCCGTCGCACACAGCGGTCGTTTATCGGGTCCGACAGTCGGGGATTTCGCCTCTGTCGAAATCAGTGCCGGAGGCGAATCGAGGAACTTCCTCTTCACGAACAACGCACCATTTGCTGTGCGCATTGCGAGCGCGACGGCTTCCGGGTCTGTGTTTACTCTCCTGTCCTCGACACCGCCCTTGCCAGCGACAGTGCAACCAGGCGCTACGGTGGAGTTCGCACTGCGCTTCGCTCCCGCTGCAACGGTCAGCTATACCGGGCAGCTCTCACTTACCTATGAATCGCCCTGTCCTCTTGTACAGGACATCCCGCTACGCGGAGACGGCATAGACACACGCCGACCGGTGGTACTGCGGCTGGCAAGCCTCGAAGGTGCCCCGGATGATGTGGTGGAAATACCGCTTTCCATTGACCGCGATCTCGGTGGACTCGTTACGGAATGGAGCGGCGAGATCAGTCTCAATGCGAGCATGCTGTATCCGATGGAGGTAACTCTTGCCGGCACCCTGAGCGCGGATATGCAAGCGCAATTCAGCTACGATCAGACGAGCGGGATAATCCGCGTCGCCGCCGCCGGCGCACCGCTGCGGAGCGGCAGCGGAGTGATCGCTATCGTGCGATGCCTTGTGCTGATAGGCGACGATACGACCTCGCCGTTACGCATCGAGCCTGAATTTTCTTTCGGCAGAGGAGCGCGCGTGGAGAGACGCGACGACGGCGAATTCACCCTGGTTGATTTTTGTGATGCCGACGGTCTGCGTCTCGTGCGCGACAGGGCAGGGCTGCGCATCGTATCTTCGTCACCCAGTCCCTTCACTGAAGCGCTGACGATAACCTTCGACATCGACAGCGACGGGCCGGTGGATCTGCGCCTCTACGACGCGGCGGGTCGGGAAAGCGCAGTGCTCCTTGAGCGTGGCATGGAAGCGGGCAGGCACAGCATCACCCGCAGGACACCCGACATAGGAGCAGGCACCTATTTCTGTGTTCTTCGCCACAATGGTCGTGCGGTCGCTACCCGCATCATCAGAGCGCGATGAGGAAGTGTCCCGGGAAATTCACGCACGGGTTTCGGCATAGTTCGCTGATGCATCGGTGCGACGCATACGGCCTTCATCCTCGCGCGCTATCGGCACAGTGAAGTTTGAGCACTTGGTAAATGAAAAATAATCCTTACATTAGGCTTTTCCATCTCTTTTTCTCGCCTATGAAATGCAAAATACTCCTCCCCGGCTTCTTCGTCCTCTGCACACTCCCGATGATGCTTCAGGGACAAACCGACAATCCCGGCCCACGCGACGTCGTTCGTTTCGGCCTGTTCGGTGGGCTGCAGTTCAACATGCATAGTGGAACATACGAAGCGCTGGACAACAACGCCGTATGTGGTATCTGCGAGTTTGAGAACGGTGAAAAAACCGGCCTCCGGCTCGAAGGACTCTTCGAGTATCCGCTTTCACGTACGTTCCTGTTCAGCGGCCGCATCGGATACCAGGATTTCTCGGGTGCATTTGACCGGGACAAGTATCGTGTCGGTCCTGTGGCGCAACCGTCAGGGCCGCCGGTGGACATGATCGTGGATCAAACCTTCGACAACGCACTGTCGTATCTCACGGTCACACCCGGCATCCTGTATTTTCCGATCGATCAGGAACTGCACCTGAATCTCGGGCTTGGTTTCGCGTTTCCGCTGTCGAAGGATTACACGCTGCGCGAAGTGCTCGTTTCGCCCTCCGATAAAACCTTTGCGGATGGGACAACCGATCACATCATTCGCGATGAGGAAATTCAGGAAGTCAATGGTCTTCGGCTCGCTCTCGAGCTTGGCGCCGGCTACGACATTCCTTTGACCCGGAATCTGTTGCTCACGCCCGAGGTCGCCTACTCGCTTCCGCTCACGAAGGTGACGGGTCGCGGCGATTGGACAGCCGCCGCGTTTGCCGGTGGTCTTGGGCTTCGCTACGCAATGATTCCCCCGCCGAAGGAGCTACCGCCGCCGCCGCCTCCCGCCCCCGCCGCCGCCCCCGCCACCGAGGTTATTCCGCCCCCCGGCTGCGGACTTGGTGGTACGCGGAATCGATGCCGATGGGAAAGAAACGGATGCGAGTACGATTGTGGTGGAAGAGTTGCGCACCATCGAACGCTATCCGCTGCTGACCTATGTGTTCTTCGCAGACGGCGACGGCAAGACGCCGCTGCGTCAAAACCTATTAGGGAACGAAGAAGCCAAAAGCTTTTTCATCGAAGATGCCAAAGGTCAGGAACTTGAAATTTATCGCAATATGCTCAATGTCATTGGCCGCAGAATGCTTGAGCGCCCAAATGCGAAGATTACTCTGACCGGTACCAATTCCGGCGCCGGCGCGGAGCGCAACAACACCACGCTTTCAAAACAGCGTGCCGAAACGGTCCGCGATTATTTCGTGAATACCTGGGGCATCGAATCCAGACGTATCACTGTTCGCTCACGCAATCTCCCGGTGGACCCCTCCGCTGTGGACGATCCCAGAGGACAGGAAGAAAATCGTCGCGTTGAAATCACATCCGCTACCGAGGAAATCATTGCCCCGATCCGGCGAGATGAGATCGCCTACTCGACGTCCCTCGATGCCTTACTGCTCAAGCCCTCGGTGGACGCTCCGAATGGCGTCGAACGCTGGCTGCTGCAGGTCTCACAGGGTCCGCGCTCGTTGTTCTCCCAAAGTGGCACAGGCAGCGCGCCGGCGGCAAGCTATCGCTGGGATTTCGAAGGTGAAGCACTCGTTCGCAGCGGTGAAGCGCTGAAGGTGGAGCTCCTCGTGCGCGACCGACGTGCGCAGGAGGAAGATGTGCCGGTGAATATCGCTCTCAACACACTCACCCTCGAGCGCAAGCAGGAAGAGCGCATCGGAGACGTCCGCGTCAATCGTATCAAGCTGATTCTCTTCGACTATGACAAAGCTACGGTGTCGAAGCGCAATCTCGATATCATTGATGAGGTGACGGAAAGTATCACACCCACATCGCGTGTAGCCATCAATGGTTATACCGACGCCCTGGGCGATGCGGAATACAACATGGGTCTGTCGCAGCAGCGCGCCGAAGCGGTGAAAGCGTCGTTTGGCGCAAAACTCGCGAACGTGGAAGTGACGACCAAGGGTCTCGGCAGCACACCGCTGCTCTTCCCGAACGATACACCCGAAGGCCGTTTCTACTGTCGTATGGTGCAGGTCATCATAGAAACACCCGTGCAATAGTATTGACGTGATGAGCCACGGGCGCTGTCTCCGTGTGCCCACGCCGCTGAAAATACCTGAGGGGGTCCGATACGTCGGGCCCCCTCTGTCATTGTGCACATATCGGTTGCCGCACTGTCCCGGCCATACTCTCCTTCGAACAGGACGCACTGATCGCACCGCGTCGGAGCGGCGGGTACCGCGAAGCCGACAGGGTGTTTACTGCTCCCCGCGTCGTCGTCGTCGTGCCAGCCTGCAGGGTGATATGTCCGCAATCCGCAATCACGCAGGCGGCCAGACGTGTCTCAACCGTGTTTCCGGATTATCGAATCCCTCCGCCTCAGACGAGCCGATTCCCGATTCCCGATTTCCGATTATCGATTCCCGATTCCCGATTATCGATTCCCGATTCCCAATTCCCGATTCCCGATTATCGATTCCCGATGAAATTCCGAGATGCATGCGCTCCGCTCTCCGCGCTCAAAACGAGTACACGAAGCTCACGGCGGGTCGGCCGTCAGCGATGCCGACGCCGAATGAATCCAGAAAGGTGGGCGCGCCATTGTGAATGGCGGCATAGGTGAGATGGGAAATGAGTACACCGACGGCCGCACCAGTCATGACGTCACCGAGGTAATGTTTGTTGTCGCGTATGCGTGAATAGCCGACATAGCTGGCCCAACCGTAGGTGGATGCTGCCGCGGCAACTCGCAGGGCGTCACGCAAGAGAGGCCTCTCCCCAAGTGACTCCGACGCCATGATCGCATCATCCAATTCCATCTGCAGCCAGGAACAGGTCGCGAAGGCGACCGAGGTGTGACCACTGAAAAAACTCTTATCATCACTCCCGTCAGGACGCATCCGATGTACGAGTGACTTCACCGTCTGTGTGGCGACCTGCGTGTACATCACACTGCGGTAGAGGCCGAAGGCGTGACGCATTTCTTCCTCCGCGTCACCCTCTTCGCTCAGCAGCTCGATTGCGAGAATCTGAATCGTGCGCGCGCCGAGAATGGCGTGCGGCAATGCGAACGGATCCAGACTGCCGAAGGACTCGGAGCCGCGCACGCCGAATTCTGTTGCAACTTCGCGTTCCAAACCGGTCGCGTGTATCAGGACGGGTTTACCAGCGGATTGAAGCGCCTCGTAACGGTTCACGAAATAAAAAAAGAACACCGGTGCGTCATACCAGGCGAATACGTCCCCCGCCGCATTCATCGAATGGGAGAGGAATCGGTTGACGCGGTTCTCGTCACGATATTGTGCATGGGATATTGCTGGACCCAGAAGCCAGATCAGCAGGAGGGTGTGGAGTGTCGTCTTCATCGGCGAATCGTCAGCTGTTCATCGTGTCGTGAGTGTGTCTATGCTTCGCAGGAAAAAGTCTCGCCGCTCTATAAGATGCCGCCGGAGTGCGGCGGATTCGGCTTGCAGCGAAAAGCCCGCCAGGCCGAGCTTGGGATCGAGCGCCCACGCCGCGGCGATGGCCGCCTGGTACACCTCGAGCTGCGGGAAAAGTTGCCCCGGCACAATGACGGAGGCCAGCATATTCTTCGCCTCTCGCTTGTATATCGCGACGCAACTGTCGTTACGCAGTAAGGCTCGAATGATGTCGTTGTCTCCCGTCAGCCCCACATCTGCGTCCTCCGCCAGCAACTTGTCGAAATCCCACGGTATGATCTGATAGGGCGAAATGGGAGTGGGTTTGTAGAAGAGCATGTTGTTCGCGAAGCCATCTATATGATTTAGTATGGACGCCGCGGCATGATAGCGCAGATAATTCGTAATGTCCAGATGACGGCCGACGACCTCGGGTATGCGGTCCGGCGGAGCGGTATCGAGAGCTTCGATCATTTCGCCGAGGGAATTCAGATTTCCGGATTCCGGAATGTCGAGAGAAAAATATTTGTCGAGATGCATGTTTTCCGAGAAGCTGAAGCGCGCACCGAAGCTCGCCTTGATCAGTTCATACACCATCATACCACGTTTGCGAAAAAATTCTTCTTCCACGCGCTCCACTTGCAGCAGCAGTCCTTTGTCCGTTCCGTTGATGCGCAGAAACACATGCGCGGTATTGAATGACGGAAAGCCGAGCCCTTCGAATATCATAGTCGCGAGCTTGCTTCGCAGCATGGTACGGTCGAACACCTGTGCGCTGAGATTGCAGGTGTTCATGCCATTGATCTGCTGCCCCGCATCGAGCTGCAGCTTGTACGACCAGCGCGCGTGGTAGCGTGAACCGGCGCCCTGCGGCTCGAAAGTGCCGCTGTACGATGTCTCGCCAACGAAAATGCGGGCCGGGGCCTTCTCGTTGCTCCACCGGTTCGAAAGCAGTGAACTGTAATACTCCTGTGGGATCCACACGTCGAGAACCGCAACCTCCCCCGTGTCGGGGAGATACGTGGAGTTGTCTGCGGTTTCACAAGCGCAAAACGTGAATATGGAAAGGAGCGCTATGGATGCAAGTGCTTTCAATAACGGAAAAAGGTCTCGATTGTTACGCTGGAACCCTCGGTGGAATAGGTGTCTGATCTGCCGTCCCGCGTTAGCAGCGCATCGAGCGAGAGGCGCAAACGGACGTCATCGTCTACAAACACATTCGCACCCGTCATTATTTCCAAGCGATGCGTTCCCATTTCCTCGAAGTCGGGAACAAACCAGGCGAGCATGAGATAAGGCTCAAGTACTTTCAGGAATGTACCGCCAAGATCGAAGCGCATTGCTGTCATGGACTTCAGTCCCGCCGTGTAGACGCGATCCTCACGCGCGAGCAGTCTCCGGCGTATGCCTTCCTCCGGATCCTGGAGAAGAACTGCTTCAAGGCCGCTCTCGAAGAGTGAATCCTTGTACCCCGCATCGGCGGAGACGCCGAAGGTGGTAATTGCATTCTCGCGTCCCCGCTGCAATAGGGCGCCTCCGAGCGACGCCGTATATCCGGCGGATGAATGCGCTGTGCCGCGCAGATAGGCGCTCGTCACATACGATTGATTCCGGAACACACCGGCGGCATAGGAAAAGGGAAATTCCGGATTTTTCTCTTTGTAATTGTAATACACCATCAGGCCGACGTTTCTGCCATCGTACCCCAGATCGGAAACCACCCGGTGCATGTAACTGTCGTTTACGGGAATGTACTCGTCCCGATCGCTGAGTCCTTCGAGGCTGAACGGCTTCTTGATGTTTCCGATCTTGATGCGCGCCTTGTCCATGTGCTTGAATGTGACGGTCGCCTCGCGCAGGACTGCGGTCTTACTTTCTGAATGCCCGCGGAAATCCAGCTGTCCCTCTATCTTTTTGGAAAGCTCGATATCGGCCTGCAGCTTCCCCTCGTAATAAAATTCCTGATTGAATCCTGCGACGGGATTGCGGTCGAAAAAAGCGGCTCCCGTCGCTCCGAATCCGGAAAATGAAACTTTCTGCGCCTGGCTGTGACTCGTAAAGAATGAGAGAAGCAGCAGGAGGAAGATATGTTTTTTCATGAACCTGTTTGCAGTGCGTGTTGCTCTCCACGGCTGCGGCCTGCGTCTCAGGTGTCAGCAACGACGTGGATGTCGGGGACAGGTGCTGTGTAGCGCGAAGGGAAAACCGCCGGACAACAAAACGGATATGCCCACATTCAGTAAATGTATCGAACCGGATCGGCCTGGGCAAGGCAGAAGGGAATGTACGATCGACGAGTGACGAAGAGACGCATCGTACATCCTACTTCGTCAATCGTAAATCGTCACTCGTCAATACCCTATCGTCACGGTGCTCACGCCAGGAGCGAACGGTACAGTGATCTCGAAGCGACGGTGGGCGGCATCAACCCGTGCATCGGGTGGAACGGTGTTGGCGTCGGTGTCGAAAATGATGCGGTCGGCGGTCGCGACGCGGCGCGGCGAAGCGTCGGAACCGAAAAGCCGTAAACGTATCGCCTTGATATTCCGCGTTCGCACGCTTTCGGCGGCGTCAATGGTCAACCGCCAACCCCGCTCTTCCGCACCGAGGGAAAAACGCAGTACTTCGAAATCGCCCCGCTCATAACCATACCCCTCGCCGCTGTCAAGATACATCGTACCGCTGCCGCCGTCTTGTGGAACGATGTCCAGCACGAGTGTGTCGAGCTGTTTTTCACCGGTAAACTGCGGCGCATTTCTTCGCGGAATGATGGCTCCCGCTTTGTAGAACAACGGCAAACGACTCACGGGCGCATCGATGATCACGCGTTGACGGCCCTCGTAACTCTGGCCGGTCCAGGGATCCAGCCACCGGCCCTCCGGCAGGTACACCTCCTGAAACCGCTGTCCCTCCTGTACCACCGGAGCGACGAGTATGTGATCACCGAACATCCATGTGTGTTGCCAGCGGCTGTCATATACCGCGGGATCGTTCTGATAGTCGTGCAGCAGCGGCCGCATCATCGGTGTGCCGCTTGTCGAGGCCTCGTGAAAAGCGCTGTAGATGTAAGGCAGGAACTCATAGCGCAGCGAAATGAAACGCCGGGCCAGCTCCTCCGTTTCCTCGCCGAAGGACCAGGGCTCCTGGTCGCGGGTGTTGATATGCGTGTGCGATCGCATCAACGGAGTGAAAACTCCCGCCTGCAGCCACCGTACGTAAAGCTCCGGCGATGGCGAATCCATGAATCCGCCGATGTCCGTACCGTTGAACGGCATACCGGACAAACTCAATCCGAGGCACATCCGTATACCCATGCGCAAATCGTCGAAACGTGCGGTATTGTCACCTGTCCAAATAGCCGCCCAGCGCTGTGTCCCCGCGAAGGCCGCGCGCGTGAGCACGAACGGTCTCTTATCTGGGTGACTTCGCCGCAGGCCATCAAAGGAGGCCTCCGCCATCAGATGTCCGTACACATTGTGCATACGTTTGATCGTCGCAGGAGCGCCGTCGTTGTCGAACTGTACGAGATACGGAAATTCCCGGCCCCAGACTGCCGGCTCGTTCATGTCGTTCCAGAAGCCGTCCACGCCGATGTCCATCATTCGCGCGTATGCGTCTCCCCACCAGCGGCGGGTGTCCGCCCGCGAGAAGTCGGGGAAGTGACACCAGCCAGGCCAGACCTGCCCGCTGTACAGCGTCCCGTCCGGGTATTTCAGGAAATGATCGCGGGCGATTCCCTGCTCGTACACGTCATAGCCGCGCTCGATCTTGATTCCGGGATCGATGATGGGCACGACTTTGAATCCCATCGCTTCCAGGTCGCTCAGCAACATGTGTGGATTCGGAAAGGCGGCGCTGTCCCACGTGAATACCTTGTAGTTGTCCATATAACGGATGTCGAGATACAGCACATCGGCGGGAATGCCGCGCTGACGGAAATTTTTCGCAAGATCGCGGACCTCATGCTCCGGATAATAACTCCAGCGACATTGCTGAAAACCGAGCGCCCACAGAGGCGGGAGGGGCATGCGTCCCGTGAGACCAGTGTACCGTCGCACAACGTCCCTCACGGCCGGACCGAATATGAAGTAATAATCCATTTCACCATCCTCGGCGCCGAAGGAATACACGCGGTCGCTGGCGGCTCCCATATTGAAAACACTGCGGAAGCTGTTGTCGAAATAGATGCCATAGGCCCCTGCATCGCGCACACCAATGAAAAACGGGATCGAAGCGTACAGGGGATCGCGGTCGTTTCCATAACCGGGGACGTCGGAGTTCCACATCACCCACTGACTGCCGCGCTTATTGACATCGCCGGTTTTTTCCCCCAGCCCATAAAAGCGCTCGTCCTGATGCAGGGTTTTCCAGACGTGAATTTCCTTGCCGTCCCAGGCGTGTCCGAATGCGCGGTCGTCGGAGGCGATCTCGCGCCCCTCGCCGTCGCGGAACACCAGCCGCAGTGGACGCTTGAGAATGTCTACTCTTCCGCCTGGCATGACCAACACCAGAGCGCTGTCCGTATCGTCGAGGTTCCAGTTCACAGCCGGAATTGCTTCGTGTCGTACGGCATGGGAGGGGTCGTTCAGCAAGGTGCCGTCGCGGCCTACCTGTATGCGCAGAACGGCCTCTCCGACGATGCTGAGACGCAGGACGTTGTTCTCCGCCCGAATACTGACACCGGCTGCGTCGCGTTCGTGGGAGACGTAGTCGCCGAGAGAGGTGTACTGATCCGCGTTGGCGGGGAGGGTCATGCGCACGAGCAGCAGAAGCCAAGGAATGCAGGCATGCCAACGTGCGGCGCGTAATGCGGATACAATGTGTTGCATATACAAAAGAATAATCGTATTTTTATTAAATCTCATTGTTCACAAGACTCTGGTGATTCGGATCATGAGCTCGATTCTGCTCAATGTAGCCCTGAATACGATGTTCCGCAAGCATGCGGCAGCCCGCTGCAGCGTGATCCGTTTCCGCGCCGGCAGGCGCCGCTGATACTCCATACCTCGCCCTGATTTCCCTGAATATTTCATGATCCAAGCCCGATTCAGGCGGTCAACCGCTGTTCGTGCATGTTTTCGTTCAATCCGCAAGGAAAACCCTGGAGACCATGGTCACATACATTATTGAAGTTGCCGGCGATACGCACGCTCCATATGCAGGCAGCATCTGTAAAGCAATCGAAGAAGCCGCCGCCGCCCGCGGGACGGGCATCGCCCGGCGCGATCCGGCCTACATCGAGCAGAAAATGCGCGAAGGAAAAGCCGTCATCGCCGTCGCACGGGACAGCGAAGCCGGCAGCGAAGAGCTGGCGGGTTTCGTGTATATCGAAACGTGGAGCGATAAACGCTATGTCGCCAACTCCGGTCTCATCGTTCTCCCCGCGCATCGTCACGCCGGCCTTGCCCTGCGCATCAAGCGGCGGGTGTTCGAACTGTCTCGTGAGCGCTTCCCCAAGGCCCGGATTTTCGGCATCACCACCAGCCATGCCGTCATGAAAATCAACACGGTGCTCGGCTATGTACCCGCACCCTTCAGCGAATTGACGGCGGACGACGAATTTTGGAATGGTTGCCGGAGCTGCCCGAACTACGATATTCTCACACGCACCAACCGCACGATGTGTCTCTGCACGGGGATGCTCTTCGATCCCGAACGGCCGCATCCCGTTGCCACCATGGATGTGGATGGACGCCTGCGTGAGCGTGTGCATGCCGAGGTGACAGACGCAGCGCATCCCGATCATGCTCCCGGCTCCGGCGACACCGCGGGGAGAACCCTGCGGGAGGAGGCGGAGTATGTCTGAAGGAACCCGCGTCGTCCTCGCCTTCAGCGGCGGACTCGACACCACCTACTGCGCCGTGCATCTGTCCGCCACCATGGATTGCGAACTGCATACAGTGACGGTAAACACGGGCGGCTTTTCTCCGGCGGAATGCACCGCCATCGAAATGCGCGCACTGTCGCTCGGTGCCGCCGTGCACCGCACCATTGACGCGACACAGGAGTTTTACTCCCGCTGTATCCGTCATCTCGTCTTCGGCAACGTGCTTCGCGGCGGGTTGTATCCATTATCGGTGAGCGCCGAGCGGGTATTCCAGGCCGAAGCCATCGCGCGCTACGCGAAGGAAATCAACGCGACGCATATCGTCCATGGATCCACCGGCGCGGGCAACGATCAGGTGCGCTTCGATACGGTGTTCCACATCCTCGCACCCGGCGTGCGCATACTCACTCCCATCCGCGACAACAAACTCAGCCGCGACGAGGAAATCGCATATTTGCGTGAGCACGGCGTGGAAGGGAATTGGGAGCGCGCGCCGTATTCGATCAACCAGGGTCTGTGGGGTACGTCTGTCGGCGGCCGGGAAACACTGACGTCCGATACGCCCCTCCCCGAAGAAGCCTGGCCTGTGCCGGTAAGCAGCAGTGAGCCCAAATCCGCATCGCTGCGCTTCGTGCGCGGGGAGTTGGTGGATGTTAACAACGCAGGCTGCGCGGACAGCGTGGCGGCGATTCGCCTGCTCGAAAGCATGGCGGCGCCCTTCGGTATCGGACGCGACATACACATCGGCGATACCATCATCGGAATGAAGGGGCGCGTGGGCTTCGCCGCCGCCGCACCGCTGGTGATTATCAAGGCGCATCATGCACTGGAAAAACACACGCTCACAAAACAGCAGCTTCTGGTGAAGGAGCAGCTCGCCGCGGTGTACGGCGGCATGGTGCACGAGGCGCAGTTCCTCGATCCCGCCGCGCGGGACATCGAAGCACTGTTCGAACGTTCGCAGCAATTCGTCACCGGAACGGTGTACGTTACGCTGGCTCCGTACCGCTTTCAGGTGACCGGCGTCGATTCTCCGCACGACCTTATGTCCCCGCGTTTCGGAGCATACGGCGAAGAAAATCGCGCATGGAGCGGCGACGACGTGCGCGGCTTCTCGCGCATCTATGCCAATCAGACGATGATGCATCACGTCGTGAACAACGGAGCGGGCGAATGATACGTGCCGGTATAGCGGGCGCATCGGGCTTCGCGGGCGGAGAACTGCTTCGCCTGCTTCTCGCGCATCCTGCGGTCAAAATCGCCTGGGTATCGTCGGAGCGCCTCGCCGGACAGCCGGTGTCGGTTTCGCATGCCGATCTCGCCGGCGAGACGGAGCTGCATTTCTCCGCCTCCCCGGATTCGGATGCTGATGTCGTATTCCTCTGCCTCGCTCACGGAGCTTCCGCGGAAGTGCTCGAGCGCCTGAAGTTGCCACGCGAAACAACCATCATCGATTTGAGTCAGGACCATCGGCTCGCTGGAGCGTCGGGCTGGATCTACGGACTTCCGGAGCTCAACCGCGAACGCATCCGCGGAGCGTCCTGCGGCGGAGCGCGCATCGCCAATCCGGGGTGCTTCGCTACGGCGCTGCAAATCGGCATCCTGCCTGTGGCGGCAGCCGGATTGCTTCCCGATGAACTGCACAGCAGCGCAGTGACGGGATCAACCGGCGCGGGCGCGGGCATGAGCGACACGCTGCATTTTTCCTGGCGCGCCTCCAACATGCAGGTGTACAAACCCTTCGATCACCAGCATTTGCCGGAAGTGCGGCAGTCGCTCGTGCAGTTGCAACCCGGCTTCACCGGCGCGCACCGCTTCATACCGTACCGTGGACCCTTCACGCGCGGCATCATCGCCTCGACATATTTCCGCTGGGACGGCGATGCCGACAGTGCAAAAAAACTGTACGCCGATTTTTACAGCGGACATCCTTTCGTTTCGATCGCCGATGAGCAGCCGGACCTCAAGCAGGTGGTGAACACCAACCGCTGCATCGTGCATCTTTCGTATGCCGACGGACAAGTACTCGCCGTCAGTGTGCTGGACAATCTTCTCAAAGGCGCCGCCGGGCAGGCGGTGCAGAATATGAACCTTCTGTGCGGTCGTGACGAGAGCGAAGGGCTTCGCCTCAAGGCCTCCGCCTACTGAGCGACCATGGAATTATTCGACGTCTACCAGCAATACGACATCGCTCCCGTCCGCGGCAGCGGTATGCATGTGTGGGATGAATTCGGCCGTGCCTACCTGGATTTCTACGGCGGGCATGCGGTGATATCCATCGGACACGGGCATCCGCATTACCTGGAGGCGCTGCGCGAGCAGCTCGACCGCCTCGTGTTTTATTCCAACGCCGTGCGAAATCCTTTGCAGGAGCGACTCGCCCGCTTGCTGGGTGAGCAATCCGGCTATGCCGATTATCGCCTGTTCCTCTGCAATTCCGGAGCCGAGGCAAACGAGAACGCGCTGAAAATCGCCTCCTTCCATGGCGGGAGGAGCGGCGTGATCGCTTTTACCGGCGCCTTTCACGGCAGAACCTCCGCGGCCGTGCAGATTACCGACAATCCGGGGATACGCGCTCCGCTGAATCACGATATGGATGTCCGTTTTATACATATGAACAGCGCAGAGGCACTGGAACAGGCGCTGCGCGAGCGTCCCGCGGCAGCCGTGATTGTGGAGGGCATTCAGGGTGTGGAAGGTGTGGTGGAGGCCGGGGACGAATTTCTCCGCGATGCCCGCGCGCTGTGCGACTGCTTCGCCGCGATGCTCATTCTCGACGAGGTGCAGTCGGGCTACGGCCGCACCGGCGATTTTTTCGCGCATCAGCGCTCGGGCATACGTCCGGACCTGATCACCATCGCGAAGGGTATGGGCAACGGATTTCCGGTGGCGGGCGTGTTGATCCATCCCGATATCGCCGCGAAGCGCAATATGCTGGGAACGACCTTCGGCGGCAGCCATCTGGCATGCGCCGCCGCCATCGCCGTGCTCGAAGTTCTGCGCGACGAAAATCTTGCCGAAAGGGCCGCCGCCATGGGCGAAATCCTTCGCAGTGCCGTCGGCTCCTTGCCCGGTGTGCGCGAAGTGCGTGGTCGCGGTTTGATGCTGGGCATCGCTCTCGACCGACCCGCAGCGCCGCTGCGAAAGGCGCTGCTGCAAACCCACAGCATCTTCACCGGCTCGGCGACGCGTACGGATACCATCCGTCTGCTGCCGCCGCTCGTGCTCACGGAAGAGCATGCCATGGAATTCGCCGGCGCGTTCGGCTCCGTGCTTTCATCAACCTTTCAGAGTGCAACCGCATGAAACAGTTTTTATCCGCGAACGACCTGCCCGATTTCGCGTCCGGTGTGAGCGAGGCCCGTGCATTGAAAGCTTCACCGTTCTCCTTTCAGGATCTGGGGAAGAACAAAACGCTCGGCATGGTGTTCTTCAATTCCTCGCTGCGCACGCGTCTGAGCACGCAGGTCGCCGCGCAGAATCTGGGAATGAACGTCATCGTGCTCAACACTGGCCAGGACGCATGGCAACTGGAATTCGCCGACGGCACCGTCATGGACGGCGGAAGCGCCGAGCATATCCGCGAAGCGGCCGCGGTGCTGGGCGAGTACTGCGACATCATCGGCGTGCGCGCCTTCGCCGGACTCAAGGATAAGGCGACCGATCAGCGCGAAGAAGTGCTCACAAGCATGGCCGCGTACAGCGGAATCCCGGTTATCAGTCTCGAAGCCGCGACCAGGCACCCGCTGCAGTCCTTCGCCGATCTCATCACCATCGAGGAATGGAAAACCCGGCCCCGTCCGCGCGTGTTGCTCACCTGGGCACCGCATCCGCGTGCGCTGCCGCAGGCCGTTCCCAACAGCTTCGCCGAGTGGATGCGCCGCGCGGATGTCGACTTCGTCGTGACGCACCCCGAGGGCTACGAACTCGACGAAGCCTTCGTACCGGCGGAACTGATCGAGTACGACAGGGACAAGGCCTTCGATGGAGCGGATTTTGTATATGCGAAAAACTGGTCCAATTACAAGCAATATGGCGCCGTAATCTCACAGGACCGCCCCTGGATGGTGACGCAGCGCGACATGGCGCGGACGGCCGGCGCAAAGTTCATGCACTGTCTCCCGGTACGCCGCAACGTCATCGTCGAGGATGCCGTGCTCGACAGCGACGCATCCATCGTCATTCCACAGGCGGGCAACCGCGTCTGGTCCGCGCAAACCGTGCTTAAACGCATGCTGGAGGTGCTGTGATGGATGAACGCTTCGTACTGCATGTGGTGAAAATCGGAGGAAACGCCGTCGACAATCCTTCGACGCTGGCGTCCATACTCGCTGCCATCGCAAAAATGCAGGAAGGGGTGATACTCGTCCACGGCGGGGGAGGCGAGGCGACGACGCTCGCACGCCGTCTCGGTCTGGAGCCGGTCATGGTGGAGGGCCGCCGCATCACCGACGCCGCGATGCTGGACGTGGCGGTGATGGTGTATGCCGGCCTGATCAACAAGCGCATCGTCGCGGCCTTCGCCGCGCATGGCGTCACTGCGATCGGTCTCTCCGGCCCCGATGGAGATCTTATCACAGCAAGCAAGCGGACCAAATCGAAGGTGAAATACGGATACGTCGGCGACATTACCGCGGTGGATGCCGCATTGCTCGAGTCCCTCCTCGATTCCGGACTTCTGCCGGTGATTGCTCCCATTACGCATGATGGAAAAGGCCAACTGCTGAATACCAACGCGGACACCGTAGCCGCCGCGATTGCCTCCGCGTTCGCGCGGGAGTATCGCGTGCTGCTCCATTTATGCTTCGACCAGCCGGGCGTATGTCTGGTCCCGGGCGACGAAAGCAGCGTGCTGCCAGTGCTCGACGCGGCACGGTTCAGGGAATTGAGCGCGTCGGGCGTCATCACCAGCGGTATGCTGCCGAAACTGGAGAACGGTTTCGCGGCGCTCGCCGCCGGAGTGGATAGCGTGCGTTTGCTGCATGCCGATGCATTCGCGTCCTTCGTTACACATGAAAGCGAACCCGGAACGGAACTCGTCGAATGAGCAACACAACATCCGTCCGGCAGCTTGAAATTATTCCGACACGTTCCGTCGAAATCGAGGAGAGCGAAGCGCTCGCGTTGCTGAGGTTGTTGATCTCCACACCCTCGCACAGCCGCGAGGAGCACGACAGCGCGGTAGTTCTTGAAAACTATTTTGCTTCCAGCGGATTCACACCGCAGAGGATCGGGAACAATGTCTGGGTCGAGCATCCCTCCGCAGACGCGTCGGCACCCACCGTGATGCTGCTCTCGCATCACGACACGGTACGGCCCACACAGAGCTGGACGCTGGAGCCCTACACGGCGATCGAACGCGACGGAAAGCTGTACGGACTCGGCAGCAACGACGCGGGCGCTGCGATGTGCGCCATGGCTGCCGCCTTCGTTGCGCTGAAAAATGAATCCTTGCCCTTCCGTCTGCTCTGCGTTGCCGCCGCCGAAGAAGAAATCGCCGGCGCCGGTGGCATAGTCGCCGCGCTGCCATTGCTTGGAGGCGTGGATATGGCCATCGTAGGCGAGCCCACGGGACTCGAAGCCGCGATCGCCGAAAAGGGACTGCTGGTGCTGGACTGCACGGCGCGCGGGGTGCCCGGGCATGCGGCTCGGAGCACCGGCGTCAACGCCATCGACATCGCAGCGCGCGACATCGCCTGGTTTCATTCCTTCCGCTTCCCTAAGGAATCCGCAATGCTCGGTCCCGTAAAAATGACCGTGACGCAGATACAGTCGGGCACGCAGCACAATGTGGTGCCGGATCGCTGCGACTTCGTGGTCGACATACGCGTCACCGACGCATACACGCATGAGGAAGTGCTCGACCTCGTTCGCGCGAACATCGCGTCGGATGCGCAGCCGCGCTCGATGAATCTGCGACCCTCGGCCATCGACGAGGCCCATGTGCTCAGACGCGCGACCGCATCGCTGGGCATTCCCTGTGTCGCCTCTCCCACGATGTCCGATCAGGCGCGGCTGCTTATGCCGTCCATAAAAATCGGTCCGGGGCGCTCCGAGCGTTCGCACACCGCCGACGAATTCGTGTACATCGACGAGGTGCGCCATGGCGTGCGCACCTATCTGGATCTGCTGCATGCATTGACAAAGGAAATGCGGACATGAAACTCTGGGAAAAAGGACTGCCGCTGGAAAAGGAGATCGAGGATTTCACCGTCGGCAACGACCGCGTGCTCGATCTCGAACTTGCGCCCTACGATGTGCTCGGTTCGCTGGCCCACGCGCGCATGCTCGCATCGTGCGGACTGCTCTCGGAGGATGAGCACGCACAGCTTCGGCAGGGGTTGCTCGCGATCATGGCGGAAATCGAGGCGGGCAGCTTCATCATCGAGGACGATGTGGAGGATGTGCATTCGCAGGTCGAGTTGTCGCTGACGCGCAGCTTCGGCGAAGCGGGGGAGCGTTTGCACACCGCGCGCTCGCGTAACGACCAGGTGCTGCTGGATATGAAGCTGTATCTGCGCGACCGCATCCGCGCTGTGGTGGAAGCGTCGGGAGCGCTTGCGGAGCGTCTGCTGGATCTGAGCAAGCTGCACCGCGAGGTGTTCCTCCCCGGCTACACGCATATGCAGATCGCCATGCCGTCCAGCTTCGGGCTGTGGTTCGGAGCCTGGGCAGAGAGCCTTACCGACGATCTCGCAGCCTTGCGCGCCGCGTATCGGCTCGCGGACCGCAATCCCCTCGGCTCGGCTGCGGGCTACGGTTCGTCCTTCCCCATCGACCGCGGGATGACCACCGAACTGCTCGGCTTCGAAGGACTACATGTGAACTCCGTACATGCGCAGCTCTCGCGCGGCAAGACCGAGCGCGCAGCCGCGCACGCCATCGGCATGACCGCCGCCACACTGGCCCGCTTCGCCATGGACGTGTGTCAGTTCACCTCCGGAAATTTCGCCTTCCTCTCGCTCGATGCCGCGTTCACCACCGGTTCGAGCATCATGCCGCACAAGAAAAATCCCGATGTGTTCGAATTGATCAGGGCGAAGTGCAACCGCGTACAGGCGCTGGCAAACGATATTACGCTCGTGACTGCCAATCTACCCTCGGGCTATCACCGCGACCTTCAGATCCTCAAGGACATGCTTTTTCCCGCATTCGGCGACATGCTCGCGTGTTTGCGCATCGCGGCGCATGCATTGGAGGGCTTGCGCGTCCGCAGGGACATCATCGACGACGCCCGCTACCGCGACGTATTCAGCGTGGATGCCGTGCATGGAAAGGTGATGGAGGGCATGCCTTTTCGCGCCGCGTACAAGGCCGTCGCCGACGACATCGCCTCCGGGAGCTACGATGCAGCGCTGCGACTTCAGCACACGCATATCGGCAGCATCGGCAATCCCGGCAGCGATCTCATCCGCGACCGACTGCGGCGGGAGATCGCGGAATTTCCGTTCGGGGTATGGGATGACGCACGGAGCAAATTGTTGGCTTCTTCGCCAGGAAGTGACTGACCCACATCCGCGACCGGACACGGTCCACACCGTACCATAGGCATGTTTTCGCAAAGTTCTGAATTCTGACAGCAGAACGCGGAGAGCAGAGAGCAGAGAGAGCTGAGCGCGTGCATCTCGCCGGCGTTGTGCGTTGTTGGTTCGAGATGCTTTCGCAAGGCGCTACGCCCTCTGCGCTACGTGAGCCTTTCACATCTCATTATTCACATCTCGACGGGAAGTTGCGCCCTCCGGGCTATTCTTCAAAAAGGGGGCGCATATCCCCTACACTGAAGTGTAGGTCGAAGACTCGCCGCGGCGGGGTTAGAGGAGGTTGCGTCAGCCTCAGGCTGAGCTTGGGACGCAATCAATTCTCTTCAATACGCAGCAACGCGGGCACGGCCCGCCGTAGGCCTACCGAGATTTCCGATTATCGATCCACAATCCGCAATTCGCAATCCGCAATCACGCAGGCGGCCCGCTGTGCCCCTACAGGCCCGGATGTAATGATCCGAAATCCGCAATCCCCAATCCGCAATCCACAATCCGAAATCCGCAATCACGCCGGCGACTCGCCGTGCCCCTACCACGATTTCCGATTATCGAGCCGCAATCCGCAATCCGCAATCCGAAATCCGCAATCACGCAGGCGCCTCGCCGTGCCCCTACCGGGATTTCATGATTCCGCGATTCCCGATTCCCGATTCCCGATTCCCGATTCCCGATTCCAGATTCCAGATTCCAGATTCCAGAAAAACAATGTACTTCCTGGAAATTGGACATATCGGGGTTGCATTACCCCAGCCACCGCCACAGCACGGTCAGCGTACTCAGCAGTACAATCGATGCCGCGATGTTCGCTGCGCGCATGGCGGTGCGCGGCTGATGGCGGTCCGCTGTGTCGGAGAAGGTGAGATTCACGAGACTTCCGGTGGCGGGAGATTCGCTGGCGAAACTCACACCGATGAGCACCAGCGAGCAGACGACAAACAGAAGTATCGCCACGTGCAGGAAGTTCACCGTTGCGGCCTGTAGCAGCAGCGGGTTCTCGAAAGGGTTGAGCTTGTGCATGATTTCAAGAATGAAGCGCAGCGCGCCCAGTACCAGACCGGTGAGCAGCGAGGCAAGAGCGCCCTTCGCGTTTACCCTCCTCCAGAAAATCCCGAACAGAAACACCGCAGCGATAGGCGGTGATATGTAGCCCTGTACGCTCTGGAGGTAGACGTACATGCGCTCGTCGCTCAGCAACCCGATGAAAGGAATCCACAGCAGCCCCAGCAGCACCATCGCCGCGGTTACGTACCGGCCCATGCGAACCGTCTGCCGCTCATCCGCGTGCGGGCGCAGCTTCTGATAGATGTCAATGGTGAAGAGCGTGGACGTGGAGTTGAACATGGCGCTCAGCGAGGACATCAGCGCAGCGAGCAGACCGGCCACGACCAGACCTTTGATGCCATTCGGCAGCAGCGTTGTCACCATCCATGCATAACTGCGGTCGCCCGTCACTGTGCCGTCGGACAACGCGTAGCCGACGACGCCGGGAAGTACGAGAATGAACACCGGGAGGATTTTCAGAAAACCCGCAAACACCGTGCCGGCCTGTGCATGATCGAGGTTACGCGCACTCAGCACCCGTTGCACAATGTACTGGTCCGTGCACCAGTACCAGATGCCCAAAATCGGAGCGCCGAACACTATCCCTGTCCACGGAAAATCCGGATCGCTCATCGGCCTGAACATGTGCCAGAAATCCGGCGGTGTGGCGGCCACCACGGCATCCCAGCCGCCCGCCTTCTCGAGACCCAGCAGGGTGAGCGCGAGCGATCCGACGATCAGAATCACCATCTGCACGACGTCCGTGTAGATGACGGCGCTCAGGCCACCAAGCACGGTATACAAGCCGGTGACGAGCACGATCACCACCGCCGATGTGTACATGTCCCAGCCCACGACCGCATGCAGCAGTATGCCTCCGGCGTACAGCGAGATGGATATCTTTGTCAGCACATAAGCGACGATGGAGATGCTGCTCAAATACCAGCGGGTGGCGCTGTTGTAGCGGCGCTCGAGAAACTCGGGCATGGTAAACACGCCCGAGCGCAGATAGAATGGCGTGAACACCCATCCGAGCAGCAACACGATGAGACAGGCCAGCCATTCGAAATGTCCCACGGCCAGTCCCGACTTCGAACCCGTGCCCGCAAGTCCGAGCAGGTGTTCACTGGAGATGTTCGTAGCAAACAGCGAAGCACCTATCGCTATCCAACCCACCGAGCGTCCCGCGAGAAAATATCCCTCCCGCGTCTTTCCCCTCCGTGTAAAGTACACACCAATGCCGATGACCAGCAGAATGTACGCAACGACAATGATCAGATCGAGCCTGGAGAATGCTTCGGACATGCCTTCTCTCCGTCATGATGGAATGCGCAAATCTGCGAAATCCGTCGGCAACATACAATGTGGTCGGCGGAGAGGGGGTGAAGAGGGGGTGAAGGGTAAAGGGTGCAGGGGTGCCTGTCTGCAGTCGAAAAGTAGATAAAAGACCAGATAACCCCGAATATAAAAATGCGCTCTGCCTGTGAGACTTCACGCCTGGAGAAATCCGCCTGGGCTAAGCGCTACGCCCTTTTGCGCTACGCGAGCCGTTTACTCAACCGAAGGCTGACACTTTTCACATCTCACCTGGAGTGGCGCCCTTCGGGCTTGGGAGCTCTTTGCTGGCTGCGTGCCCCCCACACTCACGTGTAGGGTTTTGGGAAGTGTCGCCCTTCGGGCTTGGGACGCGTATGATTTTCATTTGGATGTGACGACGCGGGCACGGCCCGCCGTGCCCCTACCGCGATTTCCGAGTATCGATCCGCAATCCTCAATCCGCAATCATGCAGGCGGCTCGCCGTGCCCCTACCGCGTTTCCGTGATTCCTGTTTCTCGATTCCCGATTCCCGATCCGAAATCGTCAATCGTCAATCGTAAATCAGCTCACCCTCACCACCACCATCGTCATGTCGTCGTGCTGCTCGGCTTTGCCGGCGAAGCGGCGGGTTTCGCGGTAGAGGCCGTCGAGGATTTGCGCGGCGCTGTCGCCGGCGTGACGCTGCAGGGTGACGGCCAGTCGCTCCTCGCCGAACTCCTCGCGCTTCGTGGTCATCGCCTCGGGATAACCGTCTGTGTACAGCACGAATATGTCTCCCGGATGTATGGGCAGCGTCACTTCCTCGATCGTCTGCTCGAATTTCTCACCGCCCTCGAAACCCAGCGCCATACCGCGCGACTGTATCACATCCACATGGTGATCGGAATCCATGCGCATCACCGGCGTGTGTCCCGCGCGCGCGATGGTGACGCTGTGCGTCTTCAGATCGAACACGGCGTAAATCATGCTGATGAAATTGCCGCGCTCCACGTTCTCGTAAAACAGGCGGTTCATTTCCACGAGCACGCGCGAGGGCGAGGTGGAAAAACGTCCCAGCGCTTTGAGAAATCCTTTGGTCAGCGTCATGTAAAACGCGGCCTGCGTGCCCTTGCCGGATACGTCTCCTATGGCGATGCCGATTTTATCCGGTCCCAGGTCGATGAAGTCGTAGTAATCCCCGCCCACCTCCATCGCCGGCGCACAGCGCGAAGCGATATCCAGGCCGGGGAAATGCGGATCGTGCTTCGGCAAAAAGCCCATCTGCACATCCCGCGCAATCTCCAGCTCGCGCGACAAACGCTGCCGCTCCGAAATATGCCGCTGGAAGCGGGGCGCGATCTTTTCGAAATCGCTCACCGTATCGCGTGTGACGAGGGCCAGCACGGCGAACAGCAGCATCGCCAGACCCACAGCCAGCAACAGCATTCCCTCGGATTGATACGCGGTGTTCCAGGGCAGAAGCAGCAAACCACCTTTATGGACAATCAGACCCGCACTCAGTCCGCTGATGCCGGCCATGACATCCGCGGATACAAACAGCAGTATCACAACGAGCGCAGGAAGCAGAGTAAGCGCTATTCCGCTCCAGAGAGGTTGCAGAGCGAGCGGATTCGGCAGAGCAAGCACCAATGCGCCCATCGGGAGCAGCAACCAAGGGGTGCGTAGTCGTTGACGGACCAGGGACACAACGAACATCACCGCGAAAGCGAAAGCAAACACACCGCTGTTCAATGAATCGCCGAGCACAAAAAGCGCCGGCATACCGGAACTGAACATGTCGAAGGCATTATCCGATTTGTGCACGATACCAATGCCGCCGTCAGGAGCGAACAACCCGAGCGCGGTCACGCCAATACCCGTCATGAGTAATCCGCCCGACAGACCGCGTAACAGTGCATGCCCGATACGCGAATGAAGGACGTGCCCGCGCGTAAGCAGATCCACAGTGATGAATTTCTCTTTCCACGTTTCCCGCCCCACCGACTCTCCCACAGCCCAGACGACGAACATTGCGCCGCCGACGAGCAACGGAGCGAGCAGGAGTGGGAACAGGAGTTCCGGCTCCCAAACCGCCTCCGCGCGGAGCTGGAGGTAAAACCACGTGCCGAACAGCAGCGCCGTGACACCGCTGATAAGAAGGGCCGTTCGAAAACCGATCTCATACGCCCGCAGTCTCCGGATACCGGTCACAATCAGCAGTATCGAGAGGCCAACGTAAAAGAGCACCTGCAGTATCTCTCCCATGTATCCGCCCTCACTCCCGGCCGCTGATGACGTTGCTCTGGGTTCAAGGGAGAAGCGGGTCACGGTACCACCGGCAAGATCCACGCGTACGTCGATGCTGTCACCTGTCCGGGCATCAAATGCGGCCCAGGAAGCCGAATAGTTTCTTCGCGCAGGTGATTCGTTCCGCGTCCAGCGAACACTGTCGCCGGGTGCGAAACCGCGCTGTGTGCGTGCAGCGGCATTCAGCCCGAGCGGACCGCGGTACATCGAGTCTGCGTGCGTCCGTATCAGACGCTCCACTGTACCGAGCGCCTCGTGCGGCGAGAGAGACGGAAGCGAAACCGAATCGGGTACGGGAACGAGCAAGTAGAGCAGTGATCCGTCAGTGTGGAATCGCATCTGAATGTCGCCCTTGAGAATGCGGTCCACGATGCGTTCTTCGGAATTCGAAATGCGCAGGGAGGTAGCTCCGTCGGGGTCGGCGCGGAATATGCGGACGCGCCAGTGATATGCCGAAGAGGAGAGTGCAGCCGGGACCGCGTCGGTGGGCGGCCCCTTGCGCGCGCCCATCTCCTCAGAAGAGCTCTGACGTAGCCTCGGAAGAATGGTGAAGCGCACGGAATCGAGATGCAGATCCGCAAGCACAGCTTGCGAGCGGAAGCGGATACTGTCGCTGTTCACAGTGAGACGCATCATGGACCAGGGGTGGGCGGTGGGATAGAAGTACAGCAGAAGAATCAATCCCGCGACTCCGCCGGCGAGCCAGAGCCAGGTGATAGCGCGTTCGCTCTGTAACATGCAGTCTCCGAAATGCTGGAAAAACAGGATCAGTCCACGGCTGCGAGATGCAACAGTTGCATGGGGCGTCCGTATACGGATTGTTCGGCATAAGGTTGCTTTCACGAACAGAATCACGACAGGGCGGCCTGAGAACGAATTCCGCGAATACTGTGTGATTCCTTCGTGTAAAATCGCGATATTATGCGACTGAAAACAACCCGAGCGATGCAACGCGTCCCGTGAGTTCTCTCTTCTGTACTTCTCACTTTCAGGCGCCGCCATGTCCCGACTGATGGATTCTCTTTCACCGCGTGCGATACGAATTCTCTACTCCGTTTTTGCCATTCTCGTCCTGGCTATCGCCGTGTACAATCTCCTGCACATCCTTGTGTGGCGCGTGCCGAGCAATGATCAATGTGAGTGGAGAATGGTGTTTTCCGATACAGCGGCCGTGCATCTGGATTGGGATGTGCGCAAGCCGCATGCGTCAATGCTCGGTTTCGAACGGGGAGACCTGGTTCTCGCTGTCAATGGCATCAGTGCCGACAGTGCGAGCGATGCGATAAAGAACATACTGCGTGCGGCCGGCGGAGATACGGTTCGGGTACTGATTGACAGGGACCGGCGGCAGCGGACCATCCCGCTCGTGCGCGATCCCGGGTGGAAAGAACTTCCGTTCAAGTTGTACGACAGGCCTGTCGAAACCCTCGTCATAACGAACATCGTTCCCGGAGGGGTGACGGAGCAGGCCGGCGCACAGGAAGGCGATCTGCTGCTGCGTATCGACAGCGTCAGTACCCGCTATCAACTCGGCGCTCAGAATCTTCTCAACAGACATCATGCGGGTAGCATCGCCCGCTTTACCATTGAGAGAGATGGAGAGCTGCGCACACTGAACGTTCGTGTGCTCAAGGCCTTTAATTACATGTACTTCGGCCTGTTTCTCCTTGGCCTGGGTTTCTTCGTCGTCGGGTACGTGGTCGTGATGGCCAAACCGGAGGGTCGTATCCAACGACGTTTCGGGCGCTATGGTATCCTCGCCTTATTCCTGTTCGGAATGCAGAGCGTCGCAGTGGGTCCGGTACTGGATTCGTATTTCAAAGTGTACAGCATGCTATCGCTGGCGCTCCTTTCGCGTATTATCGCACCTCCGGCCTTCGTGATGTTTTTCTTCCACTTCCCGTATCACAAACGGCGTGTGGATCGCTGGTGGATCATTACCGGTCTTTACGGACTCTGCGCTCTCGCCGCTTTCGTGCTCTTTAATTGGTCCTTCCATATTCTCGAATGGAGGGCGGCGCTCTGGATGATCCGTCTCGCCGATCTTTTGCCCATGTCGCTGCTCTTCGTCGGGCTCCTGGTCTTTGCGCACAGCTACTTTCATGTCGGGGACCGACTGCAACGCAAGCAACTGCGTCCCATTTTGTACTCCACCCTCATCGGTGTCGCGGTCTTCATCTACATGACAGTGGTGAGCACGACCTATCCTCTTGCGATTTACCTTCAGCCCTATCTTCTGCTCCCGGCACTATTGTTCATCGGCATTCCTCCTGCCTTTGCCTATGCGATTTTCAAGAATCGCCTCATGGACGTGACCGTTATCGTCAAGCGCAGCATCATATATGCGCTGATTACCGCCACCATCGCGGCGATTTACCTCATGTTCGTGTTCGGTCTTGGGAGTGTGCTCGGGGTAATGCTGGGTGAAACGGACAACACTCTGCTCATACTCGTCGCCTTCATCGTCATCGCGCTGGTCTTCGATCCGCTCAAACGAAGATTGCAGGAGTGGGTGGACCGTATATTCTATCAGGAACGCTACAATTACCAGAAAGCGTTGCTCGAGTTCAGCCGTGAACTCCCGCGGCAAATCAAGATGGAGGAAATTCTTTCTTCCATGGTGTCGCGTATTTCATCCACCATGCATGTCGAGCGCGTGGCCGTGGGGCTGTGCGATGATACGCATGGCTGTCATGTGCTGAGTAAAAATATTCCGGACCGCTGCTGTGAATTCGGACATGTGGATGGCGGGCTGTTGCAGGCGCTGAAGGACATGCGTATCCCTCTCTCCGTCGCGCTGGTCAACGAGGATCCGCGCATCGTGGATCCTGAGGACAGACAGCGCATTCGTGAGGCCGGTATCGTGTTGGTCGTGCCGATGTTTTTGCAGGATCGTCTCATCGGCGCCATCATGGTTGGTTCCAAGATGAGCGGCAAGGTCTACTCGCAGGAAGACATTGATCTGCTTTCCACCGTCGCGGGACAGGCCGCGATAGCCATCGAAAACGCCCGTCTGCACTCATCGGAACTGGAGAAACAGAAGATCACCGAACAATTGCAGATCGCACAGCGCATACAGAAAAGTCTGCTCCCGCGCAGCAGTCCCGAACTATCCCAACTCGACATCGCCGGCGTGTCGATTCCCGCGATGACGGTCGGTGGTGATTATTATGACTACATACACCTGCCGGACGACCGCCTGCTCGTGGTCGTGGGCGATGTATCCGGGAAAGGCATATCCGCCGCGCTGTACATGTCCAAGGTGCAGGGTATTCTCCGTTTTGCCGCGTCGGTGTGCGCCACACCGCGCGACATGCTCATCAGCACCAACCGCCATTTGTATGAAGGTATGGAGCGGAACACGTTCTTTACCGCGGTACTCGCCTTATTCGACTTCCGGGAGGGGACCGTGACCATGTGCCGCGCCGGACACACGCAACCGCTGGTCGGTCTGAACGGCGATTTGCACTATATGCACATGGAAGGCATGGGGCTCGGTCTCGAGCCGGGTGCCGTGTTCGACACCTCCCTGCAGGAGGTCACCTGGCCAATGAAACCCGGTGGGCTGGTACTGCTGTATTCGGACGGACTGACCGAGGCCATGGACGGGGGCATGAATCTATTCGGCGAAGACCGTCTTTTCAGCCTTTTCCGCAGTGTGCGTCATGAAGACGCCGAAGACATACAGCGGCGCATCTTAGGGGAGGTGGCCTTGCATCGCGGTGCCGCCGAGCAAAACGATGACATCACCATGGTGGTCATTCGGATTAAGCAGAAAAAGGTATCTGAATAATCCGGCATGCGGGGCCGGCGGACACATTTTTCCCTTCCAGGACTTTTCCCGATGTTGGAGCATTGACAATACCGGATGCTCCATGACACGTCTCATTTTTTCCACTGCGATCGTACTCCCCCTGCTGCTCACAACGTGCACTACAGACCATCGTAGTGCCGCCGACCGTCACTTCGAGGAGGTTGCCGCGCACTTCATCGAAGCCTGGCTCGTTTCCCATCCCGAACAGGCGACAGCGCTGGGGGACCGCCGTTTCGACGACCGACTGAATGATTACTCCCACAATGGGATACAGAACGACATCGCGCTGTATCGTGCATATCTCGACACTTTGCGGGAAATACGCGTCGAGGATCTTTCGGCAGCACACATGATTGATTACGACATTATGCTGCAAAGTGTCACAGGAAGTCTTTTTACACTCGAAGAATTGCGCGAGTGGGAATGGAACCCCTTGTCATACAATCCCGGGGAGGCTATCTACGGCCTGATCGCGCGCAATGGAACGACGTTCAGCGCAAGAATGAAGGCCTTGGCCGCGAGACTGCGCGGTGTACACGCTCTGCTCGACGCGGCCCGCGCGAATTTGACGAATCCTCCTGCAATTCACACCGAGACCGCGATCATTCAAAACGAAGGCGTCCTTGCACTGCTGACCGGCATCGTGCAGGCTTGTATCGACAGCGTGGACAGTCCGCTGCGCGCCGAGCTCTCCACAGCTCGCGATTCCGCATTATTGGCACTCAGGGACTATGGTGCCTGGTTGTCGGAGGACTTGCTCCCGCGCTCACGACGTGACTTCCGACTTGGCGCGGCGCTGTACGCCAGGAAGTTTCAGTATAAACTCGATACGGACATGAAACCGGAAGATCTGTTGCAGGAGGCCTGGCTCGATCTCGCCCGTACCACAGAGGACATGTATCAGGTCGCACTTCCATTGTATGCGGAGCTGTTCGACAGTCGTGACGCCGCGAAACTCGAGCGCGACGCACTCATACGCGCGGTACTCGCCAAGCTCAGCGATCAGCATTCCAACGACGATCGCATCGTTGAGCAGGCGCGGCGTGACCTCGTGGCGGCCACGGATTTCGTAAAGGCACAGGGCTTGGTGACCGTGCCCGCCGAGCCATTGGAGATCATCGTGATGCCGGAATTTCAGCGTGGTGTCGCGGTGGCTTACTGCGACAGTCCCGGAGCACTGGAGAAAAACGGAAAAACGTTTTTCGCCATCGCTCCCACTCCGGCATATTGGACCGATGCACGCAAGGAGTCGTTCTACCGCGAATATAATGACCACATGCTGCGGAATCTTGTTGTGCACGAAGCGATGCCGGGGCACTATTTGCAGATAGCCGCATCGCATAAGGCAGAGGCCCCGACACTCCTGCGTGCGATCACACCCAGCGGTGTGTTTGCCGAAGGGTGGGCGACCTACAGCGAGCAGCTCATGGCTGACGCCGGTTTCGGCGGAGCGGCGATGAAGATGCAGCAACTCAAGATGCGTCTCCGTCTGTTGATCAACACCATTCTCGACCAGAGTGTCCACACGATGGGCATGAGCGAACGCGATGGCATGGCGCTGATGATGGAGCAGGGATTTCAGGAGGAGAGCGAGGCGGCGGGTAAATGGCGCAGGGCCTGTCTCACCTCGGTGCAGCTCAGTTCCTACTATTACGGCAACCGGAGAATCAACGACATACGCGCACGCTATCAACAGCAGGCGGGTGAGCGCTTCGACCTGCGGGCGTTTCACGATACCCTGCTTTCCTTCGGCACCATTTCGCCCAAATATCTGCCCGTGTTGCTCAAGCTGCCCTCCGATGCCGCATCGGCACCGTCGGCAGCGGAACGGGAAAATTTGGAACGCCGACCAGGTTGATGGAACCTTCGCACGATACCGACGCGCTAGCAGCCCTCGGAACGGAGTTCACCGGCACCGCTCCGAACGCGGTGATCGCGCTCAAGGGTGACGCTTCCGACCGCAGGATTTACCGGCTTGTGTATTCTTCGCAAAGTCTGATCGGCGTCGTCGGACCCAATGTGGCGGAGAACCGCGCCTTCATCGGCTTCGCGCGCTCCTTCCGCGCCGCAGGATTGCATGTGCCGGAAGTGTATCGCGTATCGGAACACGAGCAGGCGTATCTGCAGGAGGATCTCGGAGACGCGCTTTTCAGCGACTGGCAACGGACACATACGACAGCCGAGGGTGTGGATGGCGAGGCCATGGCCCTGTACGGCATCGTATTGCAAGAGCTGCTGCGTTTTCAGCACGACGCCGCCTCCGCAGTGGATTATTCACTGTGTTATCAGACCCGCGAGTTCTCGACCGAAGCGATGCTTTTCGACATCCGTTATTTCCGCGACAACTTCCTTGCACGTCTCGCAGAAGTTCCGTGGGACGAGCGGCGTTTCATGGCCGATTGCAACCTGCTGGTCGAAATGCTGTGCCGGGAGCCGCGCAACGGTTTCCTCTACCGAGATTTTCAATCCCGCAATGTCATGCTGCGCGATGGCACACCCTGGTTCATAGATTTCCAATCCGGCCGAAAGGGCGCTCCGCAGTATGACCTCGCGTCCATGCTGTACGACTCAAAGGGCGGGCTTACAACCGCGCAGCGCGAGACGCTCATCGATCAGTACATTGCCGGCCTGAGGTCGCGGTATGATGTCGATGAAGTCGTTTTCCGGCGCCGTTTCGCCGGTTTCGCCGTGTTGCGGCTCATGCAGGCACTCGGCGCTTTCGCCAACCTCGGTCTGAACAAAGGCAAACCAACGTACCTCGAGTTCATTCCGTCACGTTTGAGCACAATGCGCGAGGTCGTTTCCTCAGCGGTAATTCTCGACGAAGTCCCGTATCTGAGGGGTTTGTTGCTGCGGTGCGGTGATGGTGGTGATTCAGAGTGATAAGCGAAGTAAAGAGTGAAGAGTAAAGAGTAAAGAGTGAAGAGCGTCAACCAAGGAGCTAGCGCTGTAACTGCAGAATATACGAAAACGAACCCCTTTACTCTTTACTCTTTACCCTTCACGAATCCTATGAGTTTATAGATTCACATCCCATCATGAGCAGACGTTCTGAAGTTACAGAAATATATGCGTAACAGAACCCCTTTACCCTTTACTCTTTACCCTTCACGAATCCAAGGAGTTTATCGATTCGCATTCCATCCTGAGCAGACGTTTTGAAGTTACAGAAATATATGCGTAACAGAACCCCTTTACCCTTTACTCTTTACCCTTCACGAATCCTATGAGTTTATAGATTCACATCCCATCATGGGCAGACGTTCTGAAGTTACAGAAATATATGCGTAACAGAACCCCTTTACCCTTTACTCTTTACCCTTCACGAATCCTATGAGTTTATAGATTCACATCCCATCATGAGCAGACGTTCTGAAGTTACAGAAATATATGCGTAACAGAACCCCTCTACCCTTTACTCTTTACCCTTTACGAATTCCATGAGTCTGTTGATTCACATCGCATCATTCGGATACAGAAAATCCGGTATCCCCGCAGACGAGTCCGGCCATGGCGGCGGGTATGTGTTCGACTGCCGCGGTTTGCCGAATCCCGGACGCGAAGAGCGCTTTCAGGCGCTGACGGGATTGGACGCGGAGGTGGAACTGTTTCTTGCGGCTGAGGAGGCGGTAGAGGATTTTCTTGCGCACTGCCTTGCGCTCTGTCTGAGTACGGCGGAGGCGCATCGGCGCAGGGATTTTACGCAGCTGTCCGTAAGCTTCGGCTGCACGGGAGGTCAGCATCGCTCGGTGTACTGCGCCGAACGGACGGCACAGGCCCTGCGCGATGCGGGGTATGATGTCGTCGTGACGCATAACGAACGGGAGCATTGGCCATGAAGGGCATGATACTTGCCGCGGGGTTCGGGACGCGACTCGGTGCGCTGACGAGCGATATTCCCAAGCCGCTGCTCCCGGTCGCCGGGAAACCCATGATAGCGTCAGCGGTCGAAGCGCTCAAACGAGCCGGTTGTACCGATATCATCGTCAACGCGCATCATCATGCCGGTATGATCGTCGCGCACTTCAGGGAAACGGATTACGGAGTCCGGATACGCGTGAGCGTCGAGAGCGATATTCTCGGTACCGGAGGAGGGATTGTGCATGCGCGTCCGTTGCTCGGAGATGCTCCCTTTTTTCTTTTACATAACGCCGACATCGTCACCGGCGCGATTCTTTCCGCGCTGGTGGAGGAGCACCGTCGGCACGCGCCGCTTGCGACGCTGCTTGTGCACCGCAGGGAAACGAAGCGTGCCGTGCTGTTCGATGAAAGTATGCGCTTTCTCGGCAAGGAAGTGTGGCGCGAAGAAGGCATGGAGTTTCCGGACGATGCACAGCGCTTCAATTACTGCGGTGTGCAGGTGATATCGCGGGAGTTTTTCGATCTCGCTTTTCCGGATGGTTTTTCAGATCTGTTCGATTGCCACCGCATCGCACTCTCGTCCGGGCGGATGATACGGGGGATGGAACATAACGCGTATTGGACGGATCTTGGAACAGAGGAACGGATTCGCGAACATGAGCAACATGAGCATATCCGATAGCATAAGAACATCGCGGCTGGACGTCGCCATGGTGCTTTGGTTGTTCGTTGCGGCGCAGAGCTTGTTCGCACAGGATGCGATAATAGTAGACCGGGTCGACGCATCGCAGTGGCCGACCCTGCAATTCAGACTTCGCCTCCTGACGGCCGGCACCGATACCATTCTTCCGGATCCGGGACGTCTGGTTTTCTTCGAAGAGAATCTTCCGCTGACGTATTCGATGCGCTGTGATGCTCCCGCGCCCACGCCGCTCGCCCTCGCACTGGGTCTGGAACTGAGTCTCGACAGCTATTTCCCCCAGGCCCGCGATGCCGCGCTGCGGGCGCTTGCGCTCGTTCGGTGCACGGATGCCGCCGACAGAGTATCATTATGGACGTTTGCATCCTCTATAGGTCACGACCTGCCCCTCACTCACGACAGCGGCCGCGTTGCATCGTTGATTCTCGGAAAGAGCGAAGCGCAGTGGCCTTTCAACGGCACCATGCTGTTCGAGACCATGTACAGAGCGGTTGAGGAAGCAGGAGCGGCTTCGGAAACGAACAAAGCCGTGCTGTTTGTGACGGATGGAGTCAACAACACGATCTATTCGAACCGCGACGCGGCGGACGTCATCAACCGCGCTGTTGGACTCGGCGTGCGCGTACATAGTATCGGCATTCGTCAGGTCGCCGCCGGGCTTGCGGAGTTGCGATCCATCGCCGCAGCGACCGGTGGAATATACCACCGTGTGACGGATGCCGGAGTATTCGATTCCCTTGCCCGCGCGCTGCGTGCATCGATCATTCCCGAGCACTGGTGCGACATCGAAACGCAATCGCGATTCTGCGCGAACGGAGCGGTACGCCGCATGTTCTGCCGCTATATCACGGAGCAGGGCGATACGCTGTCGACCTCGGTGAGCTACGTTTCGCCACTATTGCCCGGAGAACTCGACACGCTCGCGCTGTGGAGTTCGCCTCCCCGCATGATGCTCACCGCAAACGACACCGCAGTCGTTGTGCTTGGTGTGTCGCTGAACAATGGGGTGCAGCCGCCGTCGTTTACGCTGGCGCTACCGTTGCAGGGTATGCGAATTGTCTCCGCACTTCCAGTGCAATGGCAGGCAACGACACGAACGTCGGGCGACACTCTGTACCTCGATGCCACGCCTCCGGCCTCCGGTCTCACTGCTGGGGACTATTCCGTCCTTCGCGTGACGCTGACCGCATCCTCGGCAATCTCGCGCGATCTGCAACCGACATTTCAGACGCAAGCATCGTCGTGCATCTTCGCCACGCCCGGGACGGTGAATCGCGCCGTGTTGATTGCGCTCGACACGATGCGCACCGAGCGCGGTGCTACAGCGGATATGCCTATCCGTATATATGACTCCGGGTTGCCTGAAGGTGTGCAGGATGTTGTGTTCCGTGTCAGCATCGATACCGCGTATGCCCGATTCAATGCCGCTGCCCCATGGACGGACGAGCCAGGTTGGCAGGGATCGTGGGCCCTCATCGATGCGGGTACACTTGTCATGCGGCTTGACCGCCTCACGACCGATGGGACTGTTCCGGCCGGCCGGGCAGGCATCACGACGTTGTATACTTCGCCGCTTCATATTCCTGTAGCAATCGATCTTTCCGTTGTCAATGCGTTCGGCACACCGCCACAATTCCGGTCCGAAGCAGGCCTGATCGTTCTGAGTGATTCCTGTCATCCCGGTATCGTCATGCTCAGCGGACTCTCCATATCTCCGCCCCGACCGAATCCGGCGAATTACGAGGTACTCCTTGATGTCGATGTCCTCGGGGATACATCTATCCGACTGCAGTTGCTGGATGCGGGCGGTAAACCAGTGAATGAAAGAACCATGGAGATGAGAAAAGGTCTGTCAACCGTGCGCCTGGGGGTGTCATCTCTGCCATCGGGCAGCTACAGCATTCTTTGCCAGAGTGTATACGGCATTACGGTACAGCCGCTTCGCATCATTCGGTGATCTGTACCTGCCGTTCGATCGTAGCACGTTGTGCGCCCCTGTCCAGGGTCTCGAAAATCCTTTCGCGTTCAGAGTGCGGTGAGTATTTTGATACGATTGAATATCGCTCCGGATTTCCAACAGGTTTGCAAGCATTATGAATTATCTTTCTCTTTGTTCCACACTGCTTCTTCTCCTTGCCTCCACGGTTTGTACAGATCCACTCGCCGCACAGACACCCGCACAGAAAGCCGCCGCGTCCGCCTTCGTGGATGCCTTCGCCGCGCGTAACTGGGATGCGTTGCGCGCCATCGCCCATCCGGATTTTCAGCAAAAAGTGACCGTCGAACAACTCGAGAAATTGCTCGACGATATGGAAAGCCGGGCCGGGAAGTTACAGCGGCACAGCTTCTACAGCGGTGAATTCAATCGCAGCTATGCCAACGTCGTGCACCGGCTCCATTTCAAAAAGGATTCCATCGGTCTCCGCATCGTTGTGGATTCGCTGAATTTCGTCGGCGGAATGTGGATTGAGCCGATTCAGAAGGTGTATGCTTTCGCCCCACCGCCTTATGCGGACAGTACGCGGTTTTTCGAGGAAACGATCAGCTTCGGAGGAGAGCAGGCGCTTCCGGGTGTGATCACGGTGCCTAAGGGCAAGGGACCGTTTCCTGCTGTCGTGCTCGTTCACGGATCGGGACCGCAGGACCGGGACCAGACGGTGAATGGAAATAAGATGTTTCGCGACCTGGCCTGGGGCCTGGCCTCGAAAGGCATCATGGTATTGCGCTACGACAAGCGTACACGGGTACACGGACCGAAAATGAATCTGCTGAAGCTCACCGTGCAGGAGGAAAGTATCGACGATGCTGTCGAAGGGCTTCGTCTTCTGCGTGGGCACAGTGCCGCGGATACCAATCGCCTCATTCTGCTGGGACACAGCCTGGGCGCCGCTCTCGCTCCCGAAATCGCGACGCAGTCAGGTGTAACCAAGGGCGTCGTCATGCTTGCGCCCATCGCCCGTCCGCTGGAGGTGGTGATATCCGATCAGCTTCGCTACATCGCCTCGCAGCAGGATACATTGACCGAGCAGGAATCCGTGAAACTCCATACCGAGCTGCAGAAGGCAGCACAGATAGCCGACGAGTCGCTGGGCGCGAGCCGTCTTCTGCTCGGTGTGCCCGCGTCCTACTACTACGACATGCACAAGCGCGACCAGAAGGCCTACGCCCGCGCTCTCGGTGTGCCGATATTCATTGCACGTGGCGAAAAGGACTATCAGGCGCCGCAGATGGAATACGTGCTCTGGCAGGACTATCTGAAAGACATTCCGAAGGTGACGTTCAAAACCTATCGGAACTGCTACCACCCCTTCATCGAAACCGATGCGAAACCCGGACCATGGAATTACACCATGGAAGGGCATGTCACGGAGGAATTGATCAACGACCTTGTCCGCTGGTGTACGTCTTTTTCGCTCGATGCAGCGGACGCGACTCAGGAAAAGGAGTACAGGGTCCGATGACGACATCCATCACATGAGCGGCGGTGACAAGGGCGGCAAGATTCACCGCCGTGTGCAGAAGCGCAAGGATATAGAGAAACAGTGGCGTAAAGGTGAGGCGCGCTGGTCCTACGAGGGGGATGCGGAAGCGGACGAAAACAGTCTTCAGCATGTGCTCGGCGCTCCGCGGCGGCATCACCTTGTGGATACACACGGTGAGCACGAAGCCGTTGTCGTGCAAACGGGAGGGACGCATACGCTGCTGCAGGATGGGACGGTCATTCTTCGCGCCAAACCCCGCCGTTCCACCACCAGCGAGAACCGCAAAAGCACTCTCATCGCCATCGGCGACCGCGTCCGCTACCGCCCCGCGAGCGCGGATGAAGCCATCATCACGCACGTGTACGAACGCAATTCCTGGCTGCTTCGCCAGTCTATCCGTGATGCCGAGTATGCGCAGGTGCTCGTGGCGAATATCGACATGGTGGTGGTCACGACTGCGGCGACCGCCGAATTGCTTCGTCCCGGCCTCATCGATCGTTATCTCATCGCAGCCGCCATGGGCGGGATGGACACCTGCGTGGTCGTGAATAAGATTGATTTACCGGACGAAGAAGACCGCGCGTGGGTGGAGGAAGTGGCCGCCATGTACCGCGACGCCGGGTATGAGGCGGTACTGACGAGCTGCGTGACGGGCGAGGGGATGGAAGAACTCCGGGTCGTACTGAAGGATAAACTCAGCGCGTTTTCCGGTCACAGTGGTGTTGGTAAAACCAGTATTCTCAACGAACTTCTCCCGGAGCTCCGGGAAAAAACCGCAGATCTGAGCGAGCAAAGCCAGCGCGGCATGCACACCACCACGCGCAGTACCCTGTACGCACTACCCGGCGGGGGCGCCATCGCCGACACGCCCGGCATACGCGAGTTCGGACTCTTTTATTTTGACCCCGCAGAGCTGCACAGCTACTACCCGGAGTTTGTTGCTCTCTCGCGCGACTGCCGCTTCCCCCATTGCACCCACACACATGAACCCGGCTGCGCCGTCCGCGACGCCGTAGACCGCGAAGAAATCCATCCCCTCCGCTATCGCAACTACCTCCAGATACTCGAAAGTCAGCAAGCGTAGCGGAGCGGAGAGCGGAGAGCGGAGAGCGGAGAGCGGAGAGCGGAGAGCGGAGAGCGGAGAGCGGAGAGCGGAGAGCGGAGAGCGGAGAGCACGTCCATAGAAGACAAGGAAATCCGCACAAGATCCTGACTCCGCTTCCTGCACGACCGTCCGACCTGCACGACCATGCTCCCCGCTCTCTGCTCTCCGCTCCTGCACAAGCGTTCGACTCGCATGGCCGTGCTCTCTGCTCTCCGCTCCTGCACAAGCGTTCGACTCGCATGGCCGTGCTCTCTGCTCTCCGCTCCTGCACAAGCGTTCGACTCGCATGGCCGTGCTCTCTGCTCTCCGCTCCTGCACAAGCGTTCGACTCGCATGGCCGTGCTCTCTGCTCTCCGCTCCTGCACAAGCGTTCGACTCGCATGGCCGTGCTCTCTGCTCTCCGCTCTCCGCTCCTGCACAAGCGTTCGACTCGTATGGCCGTGCTCTCTGCTCTCCGCTCCTGCACGACCATGCTCTCCGCTATCTTCTTCGTGACGGATTCCTGGGGATCTGCCTGTGAAACTCCAGAATCATGCGTGATAGTTCGTCGAGTTGTCCAACGAGCGGCATCATACGTTCCTGTGATGTAAGACCGATCTTTGGAATGGTCAGACACATGTTGGCTGTTTCAAAGGTTGATCGTCGTGCGATGTTCAGGAAATTGCGGAACTCATTGTTCGACAAGCTGCCGGAGCCTTCCGCGATGTTGTTTGTGATGGACAACGAGGCGGATCGAACCTGCTCAGCGAAACGATACATCCTTTGCTGATCGAGGAAATCAGCAAGGCGGAATGAACGCACAACCACATCCGTCCCCCGTTGCCAGATATCGAGATTCTGAAATCGAAACATGTCATACTCCCAAAGTGAGTGGAATGAAAAAAAACATCAATACCTGTGCGGTATTAACGAAATGCGTAAATCTTTCCTGGATACAAATAGAAGAGAGCAGAGAGCAGAGAGCAGAGAGCAGAGAGCAGAGAGCAGAGAGCACGTCCATAGAAGACCAGGAAATCCGCACAAGATCCTGACTCCGCTTCCTGCACGACCGTCCGACCTGCACGACCATGCTCCCCGCTCTCTGCTCTCCGCTCCTGCACAAGCGTTCGACTCGCATGGCCGTGCTCTCTGCTCTCCGCTCCTGCACAAGCGTTCGACTCGCATGGCCGTGCTCTCTGCTCTCCGCTCCTGCACAAGCGTTCGACTCGCATGGCCGTGCTCTCTGCTCTCCGCTCCTGCACAAGCGTTCGACTCGCATGGCCGTGCTCTCTGCTTTCCGCTCCTGCACAAGCGTTCGACTCGCATGGCCGTGCTCTCCGCTCTCCGCTCCTGCACAAGCGTTCGACTCGTATGGCCGTGCTCTCTGCTCTCCGCTCCTGCACAAGCGTTCGACTCGCATGGCCGTGCTCTCTGCTCTCCGCTCCTGCACAAGCGTTCGACTCGCATGGCCGTGCTCTCTGCTCTCCGCTCCTGCACAAGCGTTCGACTCGCATGGCCGTGCTCTCTGCTCTCCGCTCCTGCACAAGCGTTCGACTCGCATGGCCGTGCTCTCTGCTCTCCGCTCTCCGCTCCTGCACAAGCGTTCGACTCGCATGGCCGTGCTCTCTGCTCTCCGCTCCTGCACCAGCATCCGACTCGCATGGTCGTGCTCTCCGCTCTCTGCTCTCCGCTCCTGCACGACCGGCCGACCTGCACGACCGTGCTCCCCCTCACAGCATCACCTCAACCTGCAGCGTCCCTTTCCCCAGAGCGTCGCCATCGACGGCATCCGCACCGTCACCCATGGAACGCACCCCGTCGCGTATGCTGATGCCGTACTTCACGCCGAGGCGCAGCCAGGGCCAAGGACGCCAGTCGGCCACAAGATAGCTCCGCAGTCCTCGTCCGTACAGCGCAATGTTCTGCATCACGCCCGGAACATCATGCTCGAATTGATACACGCGTCCGTCGTAGCCGCCGCTTTCAATAATAGCGATGCGTCCGGTGAGAACGAGTTCCGGAGTGAGAGTTGCACGACAGTCGGCGAGCAGGAGCAGTCCGTCGTCACCCTCTTTCCACGCGTCATAGCGCACCATGCTGCGGTCTGCACGGAAGCGCAGCCGCACACCGTTCTCCATCTCCGCGATCAGTTCGACGCGCAGGGCAGTGGACTGCCGTCGGGCAAGAGGCCGGATGTCGCGCCCTTGCGCGTCGATGGCGGCAACGGTGTTGTCTTTCTCCCCGTGGGTGCATCGCATGTTGAGGATGAGAGATTCCGATATCTCCCAACCTGCAGCGAGCAACATTTCCCCGCCCGAGGTCGGCAAATGCAGTAAATATGTGCGGTTCGGAAACGCGAAAACGTCCACCCATGCATCGATGCGGAGTTCCGGTACGGGACGAACCCGCAATCCGAGGTACAATCCCTGTTCGTTCTGCAGCTCGCCTCCCCGTTCGCCGAAACCGAAGCCGTGAATGTTGACGAAGCGCTCATTGTAGGATCGCCATAGAAGCACTGCCTCGGCCTGTGCATGCAACGGAGCCCGTAAACCCAGCAACGCCGCTCCGCGGTCGAGATGACACAGCGCCATTTCGCCGAACACCTGCGTACGGCCATAGCTATAAGACGCGTCACCGCCTACAACCCACGCTCTGTCACCGCGAAAACCGAAGGGCGTGTTGGGATCGGACGGCACAGAATACCACGCATGCCATGCGGACACTCCCCCACGCATGGCAGTAGCTGTACCAACCTTCTCCCATTGCGCGCGAGCGCCATACAAGTCCTCGCGCACGCTCTGTCTCCTTTGGCTTTCGCTTGGGGAGCGATGCATTCCGTCTATGCCGAAGGCTCCGGCGGTTCCTGTACTTTCATCGATCGTGGCATCCAGCGCGTTACGGCTCGCGAACGTGAGCAGCGATACCGCGCCGAATCCCAACTGCACCGCCGCGCCGCGATAGAACAGGCCCTCCGTCGCCGAAGCGTACGGTGCGAGCATGCGCGTCCCGCGACGGCCGGCGGCGAGAGCGTCCGAACCTTTGGACAGACCGAAGGACTGCCAGAACACGAGCCCGTTCCCCGCCGCCACCGTGAAGTCTCCGAGCACCGCCTGATCCACGATGCCCAAAGCCTCCGCGCTGACATAGCCACACAGATGATCGGCAAAATCGCTCTCTCCCGCATCGCGCTCTTGCAACAGACCGGCGCGTACATGTCCGAGACCCTGTGCGGTGATGCGTTGTTGTATGCGCGCCCGCCCGCCTGGGTAACGTCCGTCCAGAAATCCGGAACGCGGCCTGTCCTCCTGCTGAACTCTACCGCGGTATTGCAGGACATCAGCCAATGCTGTTGTCTCTTCGCAATCGAGTGACGCGCAGAATCGCAGCAAAGCGTACGCGTCCCGATCCATCCCTTGCAGGCGTCGGAGGCTCTTCCAGCCCGGAACGCTGTCAGAGCGCATTGCGCCGTGTATGGCCAGCGCCAGGGTCGGAGAAACCAATGGAATGGACTCCAGCTCCTCCAGTGTCGCTGATCGAAGGCATAGCGGATCTTCGGCAAAACGTTCGATTTGTTCGACGAGCAGTGAGGCATCCTCCTCGTCGCTGCGTTCCAGCAGGCGTTCGAGCGCCCGTTCCACAGCGGCACCGCGCCGGCCATTCTCCTGTCCGCAGAGGGGTGATGGAGCAAGAAACAGAATAAAAGCCACGAAGGCGAGCGCACCGTGCGCCCGAAATGTGATACATGCTGACATGACAGTACTCCCTGACTGTAATGAAAAATGGTAGTCGTGCTTGTCCCTCGACAAACGGATAATCCGTCTGCGCGCAGGCGTACGTTATAATCGGTGCACGGCGGAGCGTGCTGTAGTCTCTATGGTCATGCTGCTCTCCCGTGCAGCCGGTAGTCCATCAGGACGTGATGGAGTCGAGCGGTATTTCGTCGATGTTGACGTTGAGACGATGCTGGAACACAAACGTCACAACAATCCCCAGTACCACGGCGAACCACAGCGTGGCGACCCGGATAATGAAGGTCGAGGCCACGGCCACGTCGCGTGTCGCACCGGCCAGTATGCTCAAACCGGTCAGACTGCCTTCGGTGGTGCCCAGTCCGCCAGGCAGCATGCTCGCCGCCCCGATGACGGTGGAAAAGGCGTAGATAAACGTTGCTTTCAGCACTGTCGGCGGCGCCTCGAACACATGCAGAATGATCCAGAAACCGAAGCATTCAAAAAACCACGCGATGATGCTCAATACCGTCGCTGCGGCCAATGGACGCGGACGCAGCAGCGCATGGATGCTTTCGTAGGCGTTGTGCCCATGCTGGGCGAAGCGGCGGATTACGGGCATTCGTCCCAGGAAATCAATGACGTACAACGATCCTCTCCGCCAGGCCAGAAGCAGCGTCACCGCAAAGAAAAACACTGCGAAGCCCACCACCGCCATTCGGCTGATGTCGAACACGTACGCTCCCACGATAAGCAGCAACACCAGTCCGATAAAATCCGTCAGGCGCTCCGCCACGACTATCGGCGCCGAGCGGCTTACCGGCGTGCCGTTGACCTGTTTCAGGAGATAGGACTTCAGAACCTCACCGAGTTTCCCCGGGGTCACCGCCATGGTAAACGCGGAAAAGAAGATGATCAGGTTCTTGCCGCGCCCCGGATGCATGCCGAGTACGCGCGTGTAGTACTCCCATTTCGCGTACCGGAATACGTAGTTCAACAGCGTGCAAAGAAGAATGACGGGCGCCCAGGCCCAGTTGAAATCCATGAACGCTGCCACGAGCTTGTCGAAGTCCGCCCATATCGTCAGCGCGATGAACACCACCGCGCCGAAGGCCACCGAAAAGAGAAGCTTGCTACGCCAGCTGCCCGTCATCGGCACCTCCCCGGGGCTTGATGAATTCCTTGTACGCGCACCAGAAGCTCGACAACGGAAGACCCATCACGTTGTAGAAATCCCCGACGATGCGGCTCACGAACACCGCGCCGAAATCGTCCTGTATGCCGTACGCGCCCGCCTTGTCCATGGGACTGCCGGAGCGCACATAGTCCAGTATTTCCTCGTTGCCGAGCTTGCGGAACCACACCTCCGTGCGCTCGAATTTCGTCACCGTGCGCAGGCCCGGCATTTCCACCAGCGAATAGCCCGTGTACACTTCATGCCGCTGATCACTGAGCCGATGCAGGATGCGCACGGCGTCGGCCTCGGATTCCGGCTTGTTGATGATCTCGTCGTCGTGCACAACGATGGTATCCGCCCCGATGACGATGCCCGCAGGTAGTCTGAAAGCCACGTCACGCGCCTTGCGCTCGGCGAGTATGGTCACATGCTCTTCCGGCGTCACCGCTTCGGTTATCGTTTCATCCACCCCGCTCGGAATGCAGTCGAATATCAGACCGACCTGCCGGAGCAGATGCTTCCTTCGGGGCGATGCCGATGCGAGGACGAGAAATGACGGTTGCACGCGGGCCTGTAATGATGGTTCGTGGACTCGACACGAAACATCCAATATCGCATACGCGCACCAAAGGCGAAAGTCCCTCGCAAATGACCGCATCTCCGAGTGGATCGGTACACATCGATAACATGGTGGCTTGCGTACTCGATCGGATGAAAGTGAATGTCCGCGGAAAAGTATTTCCGGAGATGATCACGGCGCTTCCCGTTCCCACGGTGCTTCACGTGCCGCGATAGAGGCTTGTAGGTGACGCTGTAACCTTCTCCGCATGGTCGAAATGGAAGTACGAACCCAGCGTGTCCGCGTCCATCCCTCCAGGGCCGTGATCAGACACGGACACCGTCCGCGAAATTCGCTGAAAATTCGTATCATTTATGTCGGATTTGACAGTCACACAACGAATGTATATTGGAGCACACATGAACACGCAGCGTCTCTACCTCATCATCGGTCTCATTCTCGTCGCGGCTGTGGTGGTATTTATATTGGTCCCCGAAGATTCAGGCACGCCGGAGCAGCCCGCTGCCGAGCAAATGCCGCCCGGACATCCGGATATCAACGGTATGGAGCAGGGTATGGGCGACGGTCAGCCCAGCGCATCCAATGTACGCGGCGATTTCATGACCGAGTACCGCCGTCTGAAGGAAAAGGTCGCCGCACAGCCCGCAAGCGATACCAGCGATGTGCTCTCCTTTGCACGCATGCTTCTCGACGCGCACCAAGCCGCGAACGCTCTGCCCTTGCTTGAGCGCTACCATAAAGCCGCTCCGAAAAACGTCATGGTCATGCTCGATCTCGCGTTGGCGTATTACGACACGCAGAGCATAGACAAAGCGGAATCCATTACGAAAAAGGCGCTCTCCATCGAACCGAACAACACCACGGCCATGTACAACCTCGGCGCGATCTATGCCAAAACCGAGCGCAAAGCCGAGGCGAAAAGCATGTGGCAAAAACTCATCGCGCAAAGTCCCGATTCGAAAGACGCGCAACGCGCCAAAGAACTCATGAAGGAGCTGTAAGCTGCAGCATCTGATCGTATGACGTTCTGCGTATTCAGAACAGACCGCATCGGCGACGTGCTGCTCACGCTGCCCCTCGCGGCGGCACTCAAACGACACGATGCCTCGTCGCGTGTGCTGTTCTGTGCCCGGGCGTATACGGCCGATTTGCTCCGTCTCAGTTCCGATGTGGATGAGGTGATTGTCGTCTCTGACACCGACGTGTCTCTGTACGCGCCGGGTTTCGTCACCGAACTGCGGGACCGACGTATCGATGTGACGTTTTTTGCCTACCCACGACCCGGACTGGCGCTCGCGGCGCTACGCGCGGGCATACCCGTGCGCGTCGGCACCGCATACCGCTGGTTTTCACCCATGTTTACGCACAGACGCCGGGAACATCGTCGCACGGGCATGGCGCATGAAAGCGAGTACAACCTGGCGCTGCTGAACCCCCTCGGCTTCGAATACACCAAGCCTCCGCCTCCGCGCTTGCGGATCACGGACGCACTCTCTTCAACCGCGCGGGAGCTGCTCGCGGCATCGGGTATTCGGGAAGACGAACGTTTCGTCGTGCTGCACCCCGGAAGCGGAGGCAGCGCAAAGGATTGGCCGCCGGAGTACTTCGGCGAATTGGCGGCACATCTGCTCCGGGATGTATACGGATTGCGTGTTCTCGTGACCGGCACGGAAGCCGAAGACGGGCTGAAGCGCAGCGTGCTCTCCATTGCCGGTGCGCGTGCCGCTGCCTTACCTGCCGATGTTTCTCTGCCCCTCCTCGCCGCCGTGTTCGAACGGGCTGCGCTGGTAGTAGCCAATTCCACCGGACCGCTGCATCTCGCTTCGGCGGTCGGACGCCCTGTCATCGGCCTGTATCCCTTCCTCCATCAATGCCACCCGAGGCGCTGGGGTCCGCTTGGCGAGGCGGACATTTTCACGCCCGCGCAGCAATCGGATTGCGAGGACTGTGCGAGGGAGAATTGCGACCGGCATGACGACATGCGGAGGATTTCCGTCGGCGACGTACGGGATGCCGCGATGAAACGGCTTGTGCCATGAATCATCCCTTCGGCAATGCGGTCACGCGCAACTTCCTTGCTTCTCTCGCGAATACTGACGAGTATACATGTTCGATCAATCGAAAGGAACCCGCGTCAATGGAAGGGCATATAACGGGAACCATCTGGAGAAGCACAATGAAACGCATCCTCGCATATAGTATCGCCGCAGTCCTCTACTCGACACTCGCTTTCCCTTCGCTGCTGGCGCAGAAAACAGCCGATGTGACGCGGGACGGAGCGAAGCCGCCGGTATACCGCACGGTGGAGAACAATGCGTTCGATGTGGGCGAAGAGTTGACATTCGACGTCAATTACGGGTTCGTCACCGCCGGAGAGGCGAGAATGTCCATACCGTCGTACTCCTGGCAGAAGGGACGCAAATGCTACAATCTGCAGTTCCTGGTGAAGTCCACCTCGTTTTTCGATTCGTTTTACCGTGTGCGCGACCGCTACGAGTCGCATCTCGATGTGGAGGGACTCTTCCCCTGGCGCTTCATTCAGCAAATTCGCGAAGGCAAGTACAAGCGGGATTTCAGTGCGCGCTTCGATCATGATGCGAAGAAGGCGTATACCACGGAAGGCGTGTACCCTCTGCCGCCTTTCACCCAGGATGTGCTCTCCGCCTTTTACTACATGCGCACATATGACTACAGCAAGCTGAAACCCGGACAGAAAGTGACGCTGCAGAATTTCTATAAGGACAGCACCTACACACTCACCGTGGTGTACCACAAGCGTGAGACCATAGAGGTCAAGGCCGGGACATTCAGAACCATCGTGCTGGAACCCATCATGGAGGAAGGCGGCTTGTTCAAGGCCTCGGGCCGCATCCTCGTCTGGGTAACCGACGACGAGCGCAAAATCCCCATTCAGGTGGATGCCGAAATACCCATCGGATCCATCACCTCCGAACTCACCGAAATGAAGGGAATCAAAGGACCGGTGCGGGCGCGGGTAAAATAACGTACGATGTACGAATGACGAATTGCGATTTCCCGTGGTGACGTTGCATGCAACGTGTCTACGGGAAATCGTGTAAAGGAAAAAGGGTAAAAAGCTTGGGATCGAAAGAAATCAGTCCCTCTTACCTTTTTTCCTTTTCACCCTTTTCCCTTTTCACGATCCACCCCTTTTCACCTTTTCACGATCCCCACCCCTCACACAAGTGCACCGCGCCACAGATTTTCGTACCTTACGGCTGATGATGGTCAACGCACGCATCACGTACCGGTCGAGAGCAGCATGTTTCCCCAACTGGATTTTTCGGATATTCGCACGCAGTCCGTCGCGGAGCGCCGCAGCAAGGTGACGCTCGGGGATTGCGCATCGCCGTTCGACGGAAAAAGCTCGTTCGGAGCTTTTCTCGATACGCTCCCGAATATTCTTAAAGCCGCGGAGCTGAAGGATTTCGCCGCAGGCATCGTCAACGCGCACCGGAACGGAGGACAGTGCCTCCTTCTCATGGGGGCGCACGTGATCAAGACCGGTCTGGCGCCGATTGTGATTGATTTGATGGAGCGGGGTGTGCTCACACATGTGGCGATGAACAGCGCCTGCGCCATACACGACGCGGAGTCGGCGCTCTTCGGTGTCACCTCCGAAGATGTGGCGGCCAATCTACAGGATGGGAGTTTCGGCATGTGGCGTGAGACCGGCGACTTCATCAACAACACATTGAAGACGGCGTACCTTTCGCAGCCCTGCGGCTTTGCCGAGGCGCTGGGACGAGGGCTCATCGATCAAAACGCTCCGCATCTGCATTACTCCATCATGGCAGCCGGAGTGCGCAGCGGCGTGCCGGTCAGCGTGCATGCGGCCATCGGAACTGACATCGTGCATCAACAAGCGAGCATGGACGGAGCCGTAACGGGCGAAATGAGTTTCCGCGATTTCCGCGTGTTGGCGCATTCGGTTTCGCGGCTCGATGAGCACAGCGTGGTGATGAATGTCGGCTCCGCGGTGATCCTACCCGAAGTCTTCCTGAAGGCGCTCACCGTTGCGCGTAACCTGGGTAATCCGGCACGGGGCTTTCTCGCGGCCAACTTCGACATGATTCAGCATTATCGTCCCAATCAGAATGTCGTAACCCGCCCGACGATGGGTGCCGGTCGGGGGTATACCTTTACCGGCCACCACGAAATCATGCTGCCTCTGCTTGCGGCAATGGTGCGGCTGGGATTGGAGGGCAGGGACGATGCGTGACATCAACGAACATAGTTCCCCCGAATCCGACCCGCCATTGACCGAATCCCCGGAAACGTCGGGGCATGTTGGAGAGACGATGCATGCATCATCTCCACAACATGCATCGTCTGTACAAATCCCAAATTGGACGATACATCCCGTCGGTTTCGGAATCGCGGTGCTGGCCATTGCGTTTGTGGCGTATCAATTGATCGGCGGACTGATCACCTATTTTCTTTTCGGTGTGGACGTTGCCGGGAATGTCCAATCCATGCGCGTGGTAACGGTGGTCTCGCAGGTATTATTTCTCGTAGGTCCCGCAGTGGCGCTGCTGTATCTTCAGCCGTGGAACGCGGTGGAGGTGTTTCGATTGCGCGCGCCAGCCCTGGCACCGTTGCTGCCTGTCGCCGTTGCGATTATCGGGGCGCAGTTTTTCGGGCAGGTGTATCTCGACGTGCAGCAGCACGTCCTGCGCAGCTATCTGCTGCCAGACGGACTGTTACCGCTGCTCGACAGCTTCGAGGAGATGTTAAGCGAGTTGTACGAGTCGCTGCTTATCATGCGCTCGCCGGCGGAGGCGCTGTTTGTACTCTTCGTCGTCGGATTCACACCGGCTGTGTGCGAGGAGGCGTTGTTCCGCGGTACGGTGCAGTATTCCTTCGAGCGCGTGTTGCGCATGCGCTGGGTGCTGCTGCTCACCGGTTCGATTTTCGCGATGTTTCATCTCAATCCCCTTACATTCGTCCCTTTGACGTTGCTCGGCGCGTGGCTGGGTTTCGTGGTCTGGCGGGGCGGTTCGATATGGTATGCCGTGATCGGACACGCAATGAACAATAGTCTCGCCGTCTTCTCACTGTATATGCTCGAATCGGATTCTTTTGTCCCGAAGCTTGATCCCGGCGCCATGCCCGATACCGCAACACTGCTGATCGGCGCGGCGGGTCTGGCGGCATTTCTCTTATCCGTGCTGTGGTTCTGGCGGCTGACCGCCAATCCGCGGCATGATATCCCTTCATCTTAACCTGCAGGAGGACCTTATGTCATACTGTCCGCAATGCCACACGGAATATCAGTCCGGCGTCACCGATTGCGCGGATTGCAACGTACCACTGGTGGAGGGCACGCCGCGCTTCTGCCCGAACTGCGAAGAATTTGTCACCGAAGCGGACACATTCTGCAATAACTGCGGGATATTACAGGAAATCATTCCTGCCGAGGATGTTCCGGAATGTGAAAACCACCCTGACGAACCCGCCGTCGGCGGCTGCGTGATCTGCGGCAAGCCGGTATGCGCCGACTGTGCGACGGAACAGAACGGCCGCATTTTCTGCGAGCAGGATGAGCACCTCAACGTGCATTCCGGTTTCGTCGTGGCCTACACCACAGCCACCGATTACGAAGCGGAGATGATCAAGGCGAACCTGGAAGGCGCCGGCATACACGCACTTGTGTTCAATCAGCACGACCATGTGTATTTCACGACCATGGGCATGCTCGCGCTGGTCAACGTCATGGTGCCGCCGTCGCAGCTCGAGGCCGCTCTGGAAATCATCGGCGCGCTCATGAGCGAACAGCAGGACGAGAACGAGGCGGGCGACGAAGAAGAAGGCGGAGCGACCGCGTGAGCAATACCGGGACGCGCGTTCTCGTCGCGCTGATCGCGATACCGGGTATTCTCGTTCTGGCATGGTTTGGCGGCTATGCCTGGTTGCTGTTTATCGCCGCTGTGCAAATCGCAGCTCTCATCGAATTCTCCGCACTCGTGCGCGCCAAGGGCGCGGAAGCGCAAACGGGCGTCATGATCGCGACATCGCTGCTGCTGCTCCTGGTGTTTCTGCACGAACGGCTCGAACATGATATTGCAGCCATCACCGGAGGGACCACCTGGCCCCTGCAGTGGCAGTCGCTGCTGTGGATACTGCTGCTGTTCATGCTGCTCGTTCTGCTTGTGGAATTGTTCCGCAACCGACCATCGCCGTTGCTCAATATCGGAGCAACGGTGGCAGGTGTGCTGTATGTCGGACTCTTTCTGGCCTGCACGCTCGGCATTCGGGAAATTTTCAGCGTCATCGAATTTCCCGTCGGACGCGTGTTCGGCACCGCGGAGTTGTCCGCAGCGCAAGCGGATCAACTGTGGAACTGGGGCGGATGGACTGTGATAGCACTGCTGGGCTCAATATGGATGTGCGACACTGCCGCGTATTTCGGCGGTCGGTCCATGGGCCGACATAAACTCTTTCCCCGGGTCAGTCCCAACAAGACCTGGGAAGGAGCGCTATGGGGCTTCGCGGCGGCTGTCGGCAGCATGCTCCTGGCCCGTGCGCTGGTGCTCGATTACCTGAGCATCGCCGATGCTATTACCCTCGGCTGCATAATCGGGGTGCTCGGACAGCTTGGTGATCTCGCTGAATCGCTTCTCAAACGCGACGCCGGTGTGAAGGATTCCTCGGCGCTTTTACCCGGCCATGGCGGAGTGTTCGACCGTTTTGACAGCTTGATATTTGTTTCGCCCGCTGTCTTTCTCTACCTTGATTTCGTTGTGTTCGCATAAGTTGCGGACAGGAAAACAGTGAATCCAACCAGCATGAAAACCACGAAATACGTCTTTATCACCGGCGGTGTCGTTTCCTCTCTTGGCAAGGGAATCGCGGCGTCCTCGCTCGGTATGCTGCTGCAATCGCGCGGCCTCACCGTCACCATTCAGAAATTCGATCCCTATATCAATGTCGATCCGGGCACCATGAGCCCGTATCAGCACGGAGAGGTGTACGTCACCGAAGACGGCGCGGAAACCGACCTCGATCTTGGTCATTACGAGCGCTTCCTGAGCCGCGACATGACGCGAGATAACAACACCACCACGGGCCAGATTTACAATCACGTCATTCAGAAGGAGCGTCGCGGCGATTATCTCGGTGCCACGGTGCAGGTGATTCCGCATATCACCGATGAGATCAAGCGGCGCTACGCCCGGCTCGCCAAGGGCGACGAGTACGACGTCATTATCACCGAAATCGGTGGGACTGTGGGCGATATCGAGAGTCTGCCCTTTCTCGAAGCCATGCGCCAGTTCGTCATGGCCGTCGGCAGAAAAAATGCCATCATCGTGCATCTGACGCTGGTCCCCTTCATTCCCAGCGCCGGAGAATTGAAAACCAAACCCACGCAGCATTCCGTGAAAATGCTGCTGGAACTCGGGATTCAACCCGACATGCTGCTTTGTCGTGCCGACAGAGCGCTTCCCCGCTCCATCCGCGAAAAAATAGGTCTGTTCTGTAATGTGGAGCCGGACCTCGTGATAGAAGCGCGGGATGTGGACACGATTTACGAAGTGCCCATGCAGTACAAGCAGGAGCGCTTCGACGAGCAGGTTATCCGCCTGCTCCGTCTCCGCACGCAGGAACCCGACCTCGATCGCTGGACCAAGATTCTCAAACGCATCAAGGAACCGAAATTCACCCTGGATATCGGTCTGTGCGGCAAGTACGCCGAGTACCACGATGCCTACAAGAGCATCATCGAATCCTTCGTGCATGGCGGCGCAGAAAACAACGCGCGCGTGCGCCTGACCTGGATTCATTCCGAAGACATCGAGAAGCACGGCGCCGCGCGTTATCTCAAAGATATTGACGGACTGCTCGTCGCTCCCGGTTTCGGAGAGCGGGGGATTGAAGGAAAAATCAAGGCCGTGCAATACGTGCGCGAGAACAAGATCCCGTTTTTCGGGATTTGCCTCGGACTGCAATGCGCCGTCATCGAGTTCGCCCGCAACGTCTGCGGCATCGCCGATGCGAACAGCACAGAATTCGGCGAGACAAAATCCAACGTCATCGACCTCATGCTCGAGCAGAAGAGCATTCAGACCATGGGCGGGACCATGCGCCTCGGGGGCTTCCCCTGCCAGCTCAAGCGGGGGACCAAGGCCTATGAAGCCTACGGAAAGAAGCTCATCAGCGAGCGGCACCGCCATCGCTACGAAGTGAACAACGAATACCGCGCGGTGCTCGAGCAGCACGGATTGGTATTCAGCGGTACCTCGCCCGATGAAGCACTCATGGAAATGATCGAGCTCGCGGACCATCCGTGGTTCGTCGCTTCGCAGTTCCATCCCGAACTCAAATCACGCGCGGTGGATCCCCACCCGCTGTTCAGGAATTTCGTCAAGGCGGCTCTTCAGTATAAGCTGCTGCGCACCGGCGCCGCGCTGCCGGCCGAAGAGACCGACGCATCCACAGAATCGGCGCGCGCCGCCCATTGAACCGATTATGAATCACCGGTAGAATCGGAGGAGTGATCCATGCGATTTCTTGCTGCTCTTTTCCTCGCCTGCTGTGCGGTGACGACCGTACACGCGCAGGTGGACACGCTGCAATACGACGGCATCACCAACATCTATGACGGGAAGCTTCTGGCCGTCACGCGCTTCCCCGGCGAACTGGACGTGTTCTTCAATACACGTTTCTCCCCCGCTGAAAAATGTACCCTCACCACGGTACTCGTCGGTTTCAGCGTCGTGAAGTTTCAGGCGCTCACGGGCGAAGATACGCTGGTGGTCAAGGTATTCGAGAACAGCGCGGTTCCGCCGAACCTGGTCAACGTGGTGAAAACGTACAAGGTCAATCTCGGCGATGCCGGCTTCCCGAGCCCGAACATCCGCTTCAACAATCCGCTCGAAGCGGGAGCGAGGGATGTTCTCGCCGTCAACCTCAATCCACCCGTCATTTTCTCTCCCCGGCGCGATTTCATCGTTGGGGTGAAGTTGGAGGCGAAACAGAAACTTGCGGTGGGCGACGGTCTGTGGAATGGCCTCACGATGCTGTTCAATCCCGGCGTCACGGAATTTGATCGCTACCGTCGGTATTTCATCGCACCAAACCCCGCTGCGTCACGGAATACTCTCGCCACCGAAGCAGCCAATATCGGGCTGTTCATGCGCGCCGTCGTGTCGTACAATCCCAATCTCCCCAACGTCGATCTGACGGACGCCACCGGGGCACCGCAGCCCGCCGCGTTCGCGCTGCGGCAGAATTATCCGAATCCCTTCAATCCATCCACCGTGCTGGAGTACACACTCTCCTCGCGGCAACACGCGACACTGACGGTACATGACGCGCTGGGACGCACGGTGTCCGTGCTCGCAGACGGCATGATGGATGCGGGGACGCACAGCACGCGCTTCGACGCCGACGGTTTGCCTGCCGGCGTCTATGTGGCGCGTCTCACAGTGAACGGTCAAATGCTCACGAGGTCCATGCTGCTCCTGAAATGAGACTTTCGGAATCGCAGATCCAGCAGGTTCGCACAGCCGCCGACATCGTGGACGTTGTCGGCGGCTTCGTGCGTTTACGCAAAACAGGCCGCAATTTCACAGGGCTGTGTCCGTTTCACAAGGAGAAGACGCCGTCCTTCAACGTCAATCCCGAGCGACAGATCTACAAATGCTTCGGTTGCGGCAAGGGGGGAGACGTGATCAGCTTCATCATGGATATGGAGCATGTGTCCTTCATGGACGCGGTGGAAGAACTGGCCGAGCGGTACGGAATAGCGCTGCAACACGATGATGGCATCCGTCCCGAGCGCAAGGAAGATATGGAGGCGCTGTACGCCGCCACGAGGCTCGCCGCGCGCTTTTTCTTCGACAGTCTCAGAGGGGCCTCCGGCGAGGCGGGACGGGAGTACTTCCGGCGTCGCGGATGGTCGGAAGAAACCATGAAAACCTTCGGCCTCGGTTACGCGCCGGCGGGCTGGAGCAATTTTCTCGACCACGCCCGCGCCGAAGGAATCGACGAGCACATTCTCGACCTCGCGGGCCTGATCAAGCTGCGCGAGGGCGGCGGGGCCTATGATCGTTTCAGGAATCGCGTCATTTTTCCCATCATTCACGTCACGCGCAAGGTGCTGGGTTTCGGCGCCAGGGCGCTGTCGCCCGAAGACGAGCCGAAATATCTGAACTCGCCCGAGTCCGCGATTTACAACAAGAGCAAGGTTCTGTACGGACTTGCGCAGGCCTCCAACGCCATACGCGAGGCCGAGTCCATTATTGTGGTCGAGGGGTATGCCGACGTGCTGTCGCTGCATCAGGCCGGGATACGCAACGTGGTATCCACCAGCGGCACGGCCATGACGCCTGATCAGGTGCACGCCATCAGCCGCTACACGCGCAATATTTTCTTTCTCTACGACGCCGACTCCGCCGGGCTCCGCGCCATGCTGCGCGGCATAGACGTGATACTCGCCGAGGATTGCGACGCGCGCATCGTACAGCTTGCCGCGGGCGAGGATCCGGATTCCTTTGTCATGAAATACGGCGTCGAAGCCGTGCGCGAACGCATGGAGCAGGCGGTGTCCTTCGTGGACTTCGTTACCGCGCAACTGCGGGCCGACGGCAAGCTCGACTCGCCCGAGGGACGCGCACAGGCCGTGCATCAAATCGTGGGCATGCTTTCGAAAATGGACGACGCGCTGCGCAGAGAGTTCTACATTCACCACATCGCGCAGACCTACGGCATTTACGAGAATCTGCTGTACCAGGAACTGGCGAAGGTGATGAAGGGGGCGAAGCGCCGCGAGCGCGCCGCCGTCATCGAAGAACACGCACCCCCTCCCGCCGACGCTGCCTCCGAAAGCGTGCCGAAGGAGGAGTTCGCGTTCTGCTCGCATCTCTTGCAGGCGCCGCCGGAAATTCAGGCCGAGGCCCTGCACTCTGTGCGTATCGGGCATTTTCGCAGCGCGCGCATCCGCGACCTGCTGCACATTCTGTTCGAGCAGGAAGAGCACGACGGCGCGGTGGACAGCAACGCGCTGTGGAATTACGTGCAGGACGATGCCGGTATGCACACCCTGCTCGCCGACCTGCTGATGCCGAGGGATGAAGTCAGTAGCGGCTGGAGCAGAAGGCAGAATGTCAATCCCAAGGACCATCGCCGGGTATTGCGCGATTACTACAAAGAGGTGCTGGAGGCGCGCGTCGGGGAACAACTCTCGCGCCTGCAGGAGAGGCAAAAACAGGCATCGGGTCCAGACGAGGAGAACGAGCTTGCGCGACGTATCATCGCGTTGCAGAAGGCCGTATCGAGCCTGAACGGAGTCTCGCTGATAGCGAATTTTCCCGATATCGAAGGGGAGGATGAAATGAGCGATGGTACGGAGACGAGTTTCGGGTTTTGATAAGACGCAGGGGAGATTTTAACGCAGCCCTTCGACTTCGCTCAGGGGCCGGCGCAGGGACGCAGAGGAGGGGAATGTAACGCAGCCCTTCGACTTCGCTCAAGGGCCGGCACAGGGACGCAGAGGAGGGGAATGTAACGCAGCCCTTCGACTTCGCTCAGGGGCCGGCGAAGGGACGCAGAGGAGGGGAATGTAACGCAGCCCTTCGACTTCGCTAAGGGGCCGGCGAAGAGACGCAGAGGAATTTTTTAGGACTTCGAGCTGCCCCATCTCCATTTCACTCTGTGCCCTCCGCGCCCTCAGCGATCTCTGCGATAGAAGGGGCCCCGTACAATCTGACCCCCGCTGAGATAACGCATGTCCTCGTTGAGGCTCATCGCCGGGGGCATCGAGGTTAAGCCATCTTAATTAGGATGTCACAGGTATGAAAAGCGGTTTACGCTTGATTATAAGAGAATTAACCCGTACTATGGCCTGAGAAATCTGAAGCCTGTCTCGATTTATCAGCAGCAACAGTACGGCAACCGCGTGGGAAGCGCGGAGTACCGTAGCGGATACCAGCGTGAGTTCGGAGAAGTGATGATAGAGGACCCGGACGTTGTAAGGAGTTTCGGATGGAGAAGTTACGAATAAAAAAATGTCAATGGAATGAGGGGCATACACGCTTGTTCCCTCGCTGGTTATTGGGGTGCTTGGTTGCTCTTGCAATATTGTTCAGATGGCAGGAATGTACAGCGCAGCTACCGATATATTTCAGCGACCAGGAATGCGGAATAGTTGAATATGCCGACGTTCTGATTAAACCACCGTTGTCGACGTTTATGCCGTTAAATGTAATGTACTCCTATATAGTGCTTGACAGCATTTGCAAGGTGGGGACCTTACAGGAAGTGCAGTCGAGACTGAACCTCATGTCAAACGACTCGATTCGGCTTGCGATGCGGTATTACTACGACGTTCTCGACTACGATCCTATTCTCTTCCACAAATATGCGCTGGCTACGATAGGAGATCCCAACTATACATGCAGTGTACCCGCGTTCATCAGTACACTATTTGATTTGTACGAAAAATCAGCAAATGCCGGACCGAAGGATAACTTGTTGATCTGGACCTCATATATCTATCATATACGCGTACGCTCCCAAATTGCGCGAGAGGATAGTAATAAACATACCAAAATGCGAAAATTCTGTGCCAGAGCGGACGTTCTGAACAAAATAAAAGGAACGGTGCTGCCTGATCCAAGTCGTATGGAGGATGGAGGAACTGAGCAGATCACTCTCTGGTGGGGAAGAGAGGTCCCAAGCTGGAACAATGGAATATACATCGTAGACAGTACTGCATATTACAATGCTCGCGAGGGATTCCTACTTCCGGAACGAGAATATATCGTCTTCGTGTTGGCTGAACCAACATATTTGGAAGGTACTGTAAATTCGCAAGGGTACTTACTGAGCGGAACTTATGATTCCAATGAATTGGGAACATGGGTTCTGCCGGTTGTTAATGGGATGGTTATTGACGAATTTGGATATTTTGGCCTAGGGACAGAAATTGAAATGCAGACCTTCAAAGAGTTTGTAAGGTCATGGAGAGAGCACATTTGATGATAATTTCGGTCGCTTGTTAAAGACATTACCCAACAGAATAAATATGAAGATACTATTGCTCCTGTTATTTGCACTAGCCAATTGCACACTGATGGAAGTTCACGCGCAGGACGGCTGGGATTGCTACGGTAAGCATTTTGTTTACTTCAAAAAGACTGGAAATGGAATTGTAGCAAAGTGCTCTTCCAGAGAGACGCCCAATCCAGCCGAGGTGACGCTTGGAATGCCATTTAGAACCATCTTTGGTTGAAGAGAATAGAGTTGATTGTGAAATATTGTTATTCGAATTTGGAAGTGTCGTAGATTCACGGTTGATCCAGTTTGTAGCGAGTAGCACCATGAAGAAAACATGTGTCAATCTGTTGTTGGTTCTGGTATTACTTTCCGGCTTGGTCTTTGACGTCGTCGCGCAGGGCGATGAGTTTGTCAATTACAAGCGCGCATTCGCGACACGTACAACACTGAAGCAGTCGATAGCGCAGCTCAAATCGCGGGATGGAGAGCGCTTTCATGATGTCGAGAGAGCGAACTCGTTGGTATTCGCCAAAATCACCCAGGCGGTACGCCCTCTGTCGGACGAAACAAGAGCTGCATTGTCGCTTACGAAGAGCATATACGGTATGGAGAACTTGCTCGACGTGTCGCGCAACGAAGTGGAGGTCGCCTATGGAGATGCAACACTCTGGATGGCGGTCCTCCGTATCAAAAAGCCGATGATGCTCAGAGAGACGCAGCCGGATCGAGGCGTCTACCTCATGCTCAGACCGATAGGAAGGAGAGGGGATACACCGATTTTCGTCATCGAATTTTATTGCACTATTGAAAATGTGGGTCTACAGCGCGTGTTGCAGGATGCGGTAGAATGCGCTACGAAACTGAACGACTTCACGGAAAGCGAGGATATCATAGAGGAGATCGGCAGGCATTGGTCTCATACGGGAGATTGGAACGAAGAAAAACACACCGTGGCCCTTTCGTACATCCGGGGTCTTGCCTGCTGGGACATGGGCGACCACGAGCGCGCGGAGAAGTATCTTGAAGCGGCGGAGCGATACATCAATTCCCGGCCCGATGATGTTCTCTCCTCCGCGATGACCGTCGGACTGGAAACAATGGGCAGGACGGCACGGAAGTAGAAGCCGCGCCCGCTCATCCAGGTCCCCAGCCATCACAGAAAATCCTCGTTGATGTTTATCGCCGAGGGCACAGACCCGCTATCCGTGCTTTGATCCGGAAAAATGTCTCTTGATTCGCCCTTCATATTTCATAAATCCCTCGACCGGCTTTCCCGCACTGCGTTCACAATTTCATCCATGGAGAGATCGAGGTCCACGCCTTCGATGTCGAAAGGCGACTCGCTCTCCGTCACAGGGATGAGCAGGAATACCTGTCCGTCCCGCCTGCGGATACGTACCCGCCCTTCCTTTCTTGCGCGGTCCAGTAATTCGGCCAGGTTCTGTCGGGCCTCGGAATAGGTGTATGTTGTCATGGCAGCAACTCCAGAATTGGGATTCCTAATTTCCTCGCCACTAATGATAGAGGTTCGTCAAGCGTAAGAAGTGGGGCATGCCAGGCTGTGGCAGCAGCAAGGACGTACGCGTCGGAAGCATACATTCCGTTTGCGGATGCGATGTTCAATGACGATTCCAGATCGACGTCGATAAGGCGGATTGGAATTTTCTTAAATTCGTTGACCGCGGCGATGGCGCTGTCGAGCGACAAGCGACGTCGTTTCATCATTGCCGAGAACGCGTTGCCGATTTCCCAATGCAGCGATGTTGGGGCGAGCAGCTCAGCGCCCCGTGTCGCCTTCGCAATCGCATATTTGTGCGGCTCGTTCGTGACGACGGCGATGACAGCTGATGTATCGACAAGTACTCGCATGGCGCATCCTTCTTGAACAATTGTACAAGACAATGTGAGTATTAAGTTTTAGAAAGTCAATACCATTCTCGTGCCTGTCTCCCCCGTGTTGTTTTTGGCCCGCCGTCTGAACCTTAGCGCAATCTGTGATGTTACGATGAATCAACAGAGATCATTCTCAGGAGTAATCATGGCAGTACTGACACAGACGGAAATTGAAAAAAAATTGAGTGAATGTACCGGCTGGTCCATCGCGGAGGGGCAACTGCGGCGTACCTTCACCGCGCCCAGCTTCCACCGCGCGATGGCGCTGGCGGTACAGGCCGGCATGCTGGCCGATGTGGCGGATCATCATCCGGATATCGACATCCGCTATAACAAGGTCACCTTCGCGCTGTCGACGCACAGCGAAGGCGGCATCACGCAGAAGGATTTCGATCTCGCCGCACGGATCGACGAGGCGTTTGCGCAATGAGCGCGGGCAACAGGCTCGAAGCGCTGAAGGGCTTCCTGGAGCAGGATCCGGACGATTCCTTCACCCGATACGCGCTGGCCCTGGAATACATCGGTCGCGGAGACGAGAGCACGGGTATCGCGTTGCTGCGCGAGACCATCGAGCGCGATCCCTCCTACGTCCCCGGCTGGCACATGCTCGCGCAGCAGCTCGTAAAGACCGGAGACTTCATCTCAGCCAGGGCGATATTCGAGGAGGGCATACGCGTCGCGCGAAGCACGGGCGACACCCACGCCGCCTCCGAAATGGAAATGGAGATGGAAGAAGCGGGAGTGTGACGATGTACGACGTACGATTATTGATCGTTCGTCTGTGAAGCGAGATCCGGCGTATCGTGAAAAGGTGAAATGGTGAAATGGTGAAAAGGTAACAGCCTCTTACCTTTTCACCTCGCCGCGGCGAGTCTTCGGCCTGCGGCCTTCGACTTTTTTCCTTTTCACCTTTTTTCCTTTTCACCTTTTTACGAGCGCCCGATTGGACGCACGGAGTAAGCAGATTTCGTCAATCGTAAGTCGATTCCCCTTTTTTTGCTCTCCCGCGCATTGCGTATACTTGAAGCTTGAGCATGTTTCACCATTATCAGGGCGCCGCGATGGCAAAGACGCACGAAGAATTCCTCGACATTTTCAAACAGGCCGGTGCCTTTCTCGAAGGCCATTTCGTGCTGACCTCAGGCCTGCACAGCCCGCATTATGTGGAGAAATTCCGCGTGCTGGAACACCCGCTGCATACGGCGGAGCTTTGCGCGGAATTCGTCGCGGAGTGGGGAGAGCAGCATCCGACGGTGGTGCTGGGACCCGCGACGGGCGGCATCATCCTCGCGCATGAAACGGCGAAGCAGCTCGGCGTGCGGGCCATGTTCACCGAGCGTCTCGACGGCGCCATGGTGCTGCGCCGCGGCTTCGAGCTCACGCCCGAAGACCGCGTGCTCCTCGTCGAGGATATCGTCACCACGGGTGGCAGCATTTTCGAAGTGATCGAAGCGGTCAAAGCTACAGGGGCGCAGATCCTCGGCCTCGCCTTCCTTGTGGACCGCAGCGGCGGCAAGGTGAACTTCGGCATTCCATCCAAAGCCCTCCTCACCCTCGATGTGGTGACCTATCAACCCGACGATTGTCCTCTCTGCCGCGACGGCGTACCGATACGCAAGCCGGGAAGATCGGGAAAGTAACGAATGTACGATGCAGGATATTCGGATATCCGGGTATCGTGAAATGGTGAAATGGTGAAAAGGTAAAATGGTGAAAAGGTGAAAAGGTGAAATGGTGAAAAGGTGAAAAGTCGAATATTCGCCGCGGCGGGGTAACAGCCTCGTACCTTTCTCACCTTTTTTTCTCCCTTTCAACGTCGCGCGAGATTTTCCAGGATGGGCGTGTGCGGCCCCCGTATGCACGTGTGAGGGGAAAGAAGTGTCGTCAGTCTCAGGCTGAGCTTGCTCCAGGCTGTGCTGGGCTGAGAGGCCCCCAACTGCCGTTGGGGGGTACAGGAAGTATCACCCTTAGGGCTGACTGCGCCTGAATAACGTTGACCGAATGTTAGATTGCTGCAAATCGTAAGTCGTCCCGCCTGCGCTCTCATGTACCGACGATTGTGCCATTGTCCTATGATGCTTCGGCGGGCAGGCAATCGTTAGTCGTCAATCACATTGCGCGATCACGATTCATGGCGTATTTTTCAGACTTCCCTTACGCCCAAAATGTCGAGGCGCCCATGAGTCTTGCTGTGACCTTTTCCACCATTCCGGAACTGTTCCTCAATCTGACGGACCGCTTTGAGCATGAGCAGCGGCCGCTGATGCTGAGAAAGGTAGACGGAAAATTTGAAGCGCTGCGCTATCATGAGGTGCGCGAGCAGACAGCTCTGCTTTACCATGCTCTGCTACGGTTGGGGATACAGGCCGGCGACCGCATCGGACTGCTGTCGGAAAACCGTCCCGAATGGGTCATCGCCGATCAGGCGATTTTGCTGCACGGCGCACAGGACGTACCCATTTTCCCGTCGCAGACCGCGAAGCAGGTCGAATTCATTCTCCAGGATGCCGGCGCGACGGCCATTTTCGTTTCCAACCGTTTTCAGCTCGCGAAAATCCAGCGCATTCGCAGCGATGTGAAATCGCTGCGCCACGTCATCGTGATGAACGATCTGGACGACATGCCCGACGATGTGCTCAGCTGGTCGGCTCTGATCGCCTCCGGCGCGGCGGATCATGCGCAGCATCCGCATGCGCTTCGGGAGGCCGCGCAACTCGTCAAGCCCGACGATCTGGCGACGATCATCTACACCTCCGGCACCACCGGCAATCCCAAGGGCGTGATGCTGTCGCACAGCAATTTCGTGGCCAATATCACCGCCGCCACGCAAATCCTCCCGATCGGAGAAGACGACACACTGCTCTCTTTTCTGCCGCTCTGCCATGTGTTCGAGCGCATGGCCGGCTATTACACCGCCATGTCCTGCGGCGCCACCATCGCCTACGCCGAGAGCATAGACACCGTGGCGGAAAACATGCTGGAAGTGACGCCCACCATTGTTGTCGCCGTACCGCGTCTCTTCGAGCGCATCTACAACCGTGTCGCCCGCATGGTGGAAAAGGACAGCGCCGCGAAACGCAAGATCTTCTATAAAGCCGTCGAGGTCGGACGTGAATACGTACAGGCCGCGAAGCAGGGCAAACCGGGAGCGATGCTTCGCGCGAAGCATGCCATAGCCGACAAGCTGGTGTTTAGCAAGCTCAAGCAGCGGACAGGCGGACGCATAAGGTATTTCGTTTCCGGCGGAGCCGCTCTGCCGCGCGAGCTCGGCGAATTTTTCGAGGCCGTGGGCCTGCTCATCATCGAGGGCTACGGACTGACGGAAAGCTCCCCGGTAATCGCCGCCAATCGCATCGGGTCGCATCGCTTCGGCTCCGTGGGAAACCCCCTGCCGGGAGTGGAGGTGCGCATCGCCGAGGATGGAGAAATTCTCTCGCGTGGTCCGCATATCATGCGCGGCTACTACAACAACAGAAAGGCGACCGAAGAGGCAATCGACAAGGACGGCTGGCTGCACACCGGCGACATCGGCGTGCTGGACGAGAAGGGATATCTGTACATCACGGACCGGAAAAAGCATCTCTTCGTCAGCTCTGGCGGCAAGAACATCGCGCCGCAGCCCATCGAGAGTCTGTTCGCAGGGAGCGATTACATCGATCAATTCGTACTCATCGGCGACAAGCGCATGTATCTTACCGCACTGATCGTACCCGATATGGATGCGCTGAAACAGTACGCGAAAACCCACGGCATCACCTACGGCGATTCGAAGGAATTGCTGAAGCATCCGGACATTCACCGCCTGATCGAGCAAACGATACAGACACGCCAGAAGGACCTCGCGAATTTCGAGAAGGTCCGCCGCTTCAGTCTGCTCGAAGAGCCCTTTACCATCGAGAATGGCGAAATGACGCCCAGCATGAAAATCCGCCGCAAGGCCGTGGAGGAACGTTATCAGGAGCTGATCGAGTCCATGTATCGCACCTGAACGCGGTTTGGCGGCTGACGGGGATTTTCCTACATTATTCTTTTGACAGAAACAATAGTTTCATCACGCACATGATTGAATCCTACATCCCGATTTTCATGATCCTTGGCGCCGCCATGGTCTTCGGCGTCGTCTCCGTGAACATGTCATGGCTCCTGGGGCCGCAGCGGCCGTATCGCGAGAAAATGACCACGTACGAAAGCGGCATCGACCCTGTGACGACCGCTCACACCCGTTTTTCCGTGAAATACTACATGGTGGCGCTCTCCTTCATCATCTTCGACATCGAAGTGGTGTTCATGTATCCCTGGGCGGTACGCTTCAAGGAACTCGGATGGCCGGGTTTTGTTGTTATTCTTGTATTCGTGGTCGTCCTTGTGGTCGGCTTCATTTACGAGTTGAAGAAAGGAGCATTACGATGGGATTAGAATCAGCGATAGGCGAAGGATACATTACCACAAAGCTCGACGCCCTGATCGGCTGGGCGCGCAAAAGTTCGCTCTGGCCGATGCCGATGGGACTTTCCTGCTGTGCGATAGAACTGATGTCCGCCGGCGATCCGCGCCACGACATCTCGCGCTTCGGCATGGAAGTGATGCGTTTTTCACCGCGGCAGTCCGATGTGATGATTGTCGCCGGTACGGTGACGTACAAAATGGCCAGCGTCGTCCGCAAGATTTACGATCAGATGGCCGAACCCCGCTGGGTGATCGCCATGGGTGCCTGTGCGTCGTCGGGCGGCATGTTCCGTTCCTATTCCGTGGTGCAGGGCATTGACCAGTTCATTCCCGTGGATGTGTTCACCGCCGGATGTCCCCCACGTCCCGAGAATCTCTTCCATGCGCTGATCGAGCTGCAGGACAAAGTCAGCAAATCCAGCGTGCTGGACTATCAGAACCGCAAAGATCCGATCATTGTCCAATAACGGCAGCCCACCGGGGCCCGGTCCAATCTTTACACCATGAACGAAACCCTGGAAAAGCTCGTCGCCTCGATGAAAGATCGCTTCGGCGCGGGCATAACGAACGTCACGGAATTCCGCGATGATGTGATCGTCACCGTCTCGCGCGATATCATCGTGGAGGCGACGACCTTTCTTCGCGACAATGCCGATTGCCCCTTTCCCCTGTGCGAGGACGTGTTCGGCGTCGACCAGTTCACGCGCAAGCAGCGTTTTGAGGTGAATTACCATTTTTTCTCCGTCGCAAAAAAGGAGAGAATTCATCTCAAGGTGCAGGTGGAGGAGCAGGATGCCTCCGTACCCTCCATCACCGGTGTGTTTCCCGGCGCGGGCTGGTACGAGCGTGAGACCTTCGACATGTACGGCATCACCTTTCCCGGCAACAACGATTTACGCCGCATGTACATGCCGGAGAGCTACGAGTACTTTCCGCTGCGGAAGGATTTCCCGCTTATGGGCATCCCCGGTTCCATTCCCCTTCCGAAGCGAGGTGGCGCATGAGTACCGATCGTATCATCGCCGACGACATGTATCAGAGCCCCGTCGCGACATCCAGCATCCCACCCAAGGGACAGCGCACGCAGTTGCTGCAGGCGCTGCTGGACATGGATCCGGATCTCACCTACGACGATCCGCTGGAAAACGACATGATCCTGAGCATGGGGCCTTCGCATCCCGCCACGCACGGTGTGTTGAGAATCCTTCTGCGTCTGGATGGTGAAACCATTGTCAGCGGTATTCCCGAGCTCGGCTATTTGCACCGCGGCTACGAGAAAATCGCCGAGAACGAGACCTATCACGAATTCATCACACATACCGACCGTCTGGACTACCTCCAGCCGGTGCACAACAACGTCGGATATATTCTCGCGGTAGAGAAATTGCTGGGCATCGAAGCCCCGCCGCGCGCGCAGTACATCCGTACCATGCTCGCAGAGCTTGCGCGCATTTCCTCGCATCTCGTGGGTTTCGGTGTGATGGCCATGGACGTCGGGGCCATGACGCTGCTGCTATGGTGCTTCCGCGAGCGCGAGAAAATCCACGATATTTATGATCTGGTGATCGGTGCGCGTTTCACGACCAGCTACACGCGTATCGGCGGATTGGCACAGGACATCACCCACGAAGGGCTGGCCGCCATCAGCGCGTTTCTGGATCAATTCCCCGAACGCCTGGACGAAGGCGAGCGTCTGCTGAACCGCAACCGCATTTTCTTCGACCGCTGCCGCGGCACCGGGCTCATCACCGCGGAAGAAGCGCTGGCCTGGGGTTTTACCGGACCGAACCTCCGCGGATCCGGTGTGCCTCTGGACTTGCGCCGCGACAAACCCTATCTGGTGTACAACGACCTCGATTTCGATGTCATCACCGAGACGGAAGGCGATTCGCTTGCGCGCTATTACGTCCGCCTCGCCGAGATGAAAGAGAGCGTGAAAATCGTTCGGCAGTGCATTGAAAAACTTCCCTCCGGCAGCATACATGCGCATGAGCCGAAGAAGGTGCTGCCGAGGAAGGAACGCGTGTACACCCGCATGGAAGAATTGATCCACGATTTCATGATCGTGAACTTCGGCGTCAATCCGCCCGCGGGTGAAGTGTATCAGGCGATCGAATCGTCGAAAGGACAGCTGGGCTTCCATATCGTGAGCCGCGGCGAAGGACATCCATGGAGACTGAAAATCCGTTCTCCGTCATTCTGCAATCTTCAGGTCTTGCCCCATCTGCTGAAGGGACACATGATTTCCGACATCCTCGCGGTGCTCGGAAGCATCGATCCCGTGATGGGCGAAGCCGATAAATAACCAGCGAAGCACAGACCGATGTTCAGCGAAGAAGAACTTCAGAAAGTACAGGAAATCCGCTCCCATTATCCGACGAATCTCGGCGCGGTGATGGGCGTGCTGCACATGATGCAGGACAAGTACGGCATGATTTCCGACGAGGCCATCAGCTACATCGCGAAGTTGATCGACGTGCCCGAGGAGAATGTGCTCGGCGTCGTATCCTTCTACGAGATGTACCATCAGCATCCGACGGGCAAGTACAAGCTGCAGGTATGCACGAATGTGTCCTGCCTGCTCTGCGGATCCGACATGGTGCAGAAGACGATAAAGGACAAGATCGGCATCGGCATCGGAGAAATGACGGAAGACGGTTTATTCTCCGTGCACGAAGCCGAATGTCTCGGTTCCTGCGGCACCGCGCCCATGATGTCCGTCAACAAGACGTATCATGAAAAACTGAATCCCGAGAAAATAAACGCAATTATTGACGAGCTGAAGGCGAAGGGCTGAGGCCCGAGCCCGGAGAGCACCAAGGATCATGATCGACTACCAGCCAGTCATACTCCCGAATATCCCGGACCTGCACCGCATCGACGTGTACGAGCAGCACGGCGGGTATCAGCGCATACGCAAGGCCATGGGCATGACGCCCGACGAGATCATCGCTGTCGTCAAGGCATCGGGTCTTCGCGGCCGCGGCGGCGCGGCGTTCCCGACGGGGTTGAAATGGACCTTCATGCCGAAGGAAACGGAGAAACCCAAATACCTGTGCGTGAACGGCGACGAAAGCGAACCGGGGTCCTTCAAGGACAGGCAGATTTTCGAGTTCAATCCCCACCTGATGATCGAGGGTATACTGATCACCGGGCGGGCGCTGGGTCTGAAGGCCGCGTACATTTACATTCGCGGCGAGTATGAACACTGGGTACAGATGGTGGAAGCAGCCGTGGCTTCGGCGTACGCGAAGGGTTACGTCGGCGAAGGAATGAAGCAGACCTTCGGCTCCGATTTCGCAATGGACATCTACGTGCACCGCGGCGCGGGCGCGTACATCTGCGGCGAGGAGTCGTCGCTGATGAACTCCATCGAAGGCAAGCGTCCCTATCCGCGCGTCAAGCCGCCATTCCCGGCGCAGAACGGGCTGTGGGGTTGTCCGACCACGATCAACAATGTGGAAACCATCGCGAACGTGCCGCTCATTATCGAGAAGGGCGCGGAGTGGTTTGCGGCCATCGGCGCCGAGAAGCATCCCGGACCAATCCTCTACGGCATTTCCGGACATGTCAACAAACCCGGCGTGTATGAATTGCCGACGGGCATGCTGCTGACCGAGCTGATTTACGACTACGCAGGAGGCGTGCCGGGCAACAAGCGCATCAAGATGGTGATTCCCGGCGGAAGCTCCATGCCTCCGTTGCGGGGAGATCAGCTCGAAGGTGTGCGCATGGATGCGGATTCGCTCAAGGCGATCGGCTCCGCCATCGGCACGGCCGGTATCATGGTGATGGACGAAGACACCGATCTCACCCGCATTCTCACGCGCATCACACATTTCTACAAAGTCGAATCCTGCGGACAATGTACACCCTGCCGCGAAGGCACCGGCTGGATGCTCAAGGTGCTGCATCGCCTGGAGCACGGCGAGGGTAGTTCCGCCGACCTCGATCTGCTGCACAGCGTCGCCTGCAACATCGAAGGCAACACCGTCTGCGCCCTCGGCGACGCCGCCGCCTGGCCGGTGCGTTTTACTATCGAGCGTTTCCGTGGGGAGTTGGAAGAGGAGCTTGTAGAAAAGAGCGTGAAAAGGTGAAAAGGTAAAAAGGAAAAAAGTCGAAGGCTGCAGGCCGAAGACTCGCCGCGGCGAGGTGAAAAGGTAGGAGTGCTTATCAAATAGCGTCCTACCTTTTTACCTTTTTACCCTTTCACGATCCCTTCCTGCCTTTTCACCCCGCCGCGGCGAATCTTCGACTTTTCACCCTTTCACGATCCCTCCCCCGCTTCCCCGAGAATTATTGGAAGTGTGGCTTCAGGAGTGTAACTTCCATAGGCGAAGTACAGAGAACATCCCGATAGACCGAGGCCATCTTGCTGGAAAGTAACAGAACGAATACTTGCATTAATAATAAAAGTATTCTCGTCCTACTTTCTGTATTTATGTTTTCTCTTGTGTATGCCAATACCGAAGTGAAGGCGCAGACGTGGCAACGGATGAAGATGGAATTGCCGTCAGGTTATGACCGAATCAATGCCCAAAATGCCAACTTCGCTTCCGCGACGAAAGATATTGGGGGGGTACACAAACTGTATAAGTAGAGCTTAACTGATTACATTCAGAAGTAGTACGGAGACTGTTTTGGCTCGAAAACGCTACACCCCGAGCAGATTCGGAAATTGCGGGAAGCTCGGTCCTAACCCACAATAATTCGGGAAGAACCAACTATATCACTTGTTACTGAATCATTTAGAGGGACAGGGCCTTTGACACGACAGATCAATTTCTCCATGCTGTTCTTTCTTACGTTACTCCTGATCTCGGGTAGCAACGCAGCTTCGCAATCGTGGGAGCGCCGGGATTTCCGTCTCCCAGATAACCATCTGCTGGGAAGCAGTAGCGAGATATTTTTCAGCTCTCCCGACACGGGTTGGCTGCACAGCCGCGGATATCTCAAGAGTGGCGACTATGTCGGCGACGTGATGATAAGCACTGACGCCGGGGATTCCTGGCAGTTAAGGCTTGAAGGTGTCGAAGCATTCTTTGCCATGGACGCCTCATTTCTCTGGGCCAGCAGACGTGACAGCCTTTTTTTTAGCACGAACAGTGGCGCTACCTGGGATACAATCCCTTTCCCTGTGTTCGTCCAGCAGCTGCACTTCGCGGATCGTACCCATGGCATCGCCTTGACGCCTGTCGGCGAGGAATGCCGGCGCACAAGCGATGGAGGCCGACACTGGCAACTCGCGGACACCCTCGTTCGCCTGACGTACAGGCAAGGGATCAGTTTTCCTGTTCCAGAGATCGGCTGGATGGTTTCAGACGAAAGTCCTTTTGCTTCCGATAACGGTATGATAGCACGGACCTCCGATGCCGGTAAAAGCTGGACATATCAGGAACTTCTCCCGGATCATCAAGTGCCGATACTGTACAGCGTTTTGTTCCTGGATACACTCCGCGGATTCGCCGCCGGACCGGGACATTTGCTAAGCACCCAGGATGGCGGGAAAATCTGGTCATATATATTTCTGCCTGTTAGCGGGCGTACGCTGGCACGTTCGGAGCGCGGGGTGCTCTATGCGTCTGGATGGAATGGGGCCATTCTCTACTCCATCGATACAGGTACTACCTGGTTGTCCATGTCAACCGGTGCGAGCGCTACTATTACGTATCTCGCTGCTGAGGGTACCGGCGGCAGGATCATGGCGTTCGCACGCCTCTCCGAGACCGAGGGGCTGCTTCTTCGCGTGGACGAAGAGAAGGTCCTGTCCGTGGTTTCCTTTCCGGACGGGCATTTACCATTGGGACTCGAGATACACACCTACCCGGCTCCCTTCTCTGAAATCCTTACGGTCGAGTTTTCGGCATCCATCGGGGAACATGCGGTTGCATTCGTCTACGACTTGGCCGGCAAGCTGATACATCGCGATGATCTCGGTATCGTCGCGCAGGAAAGATCCATCTGGCATTGGCGGCCCAGGACAGGAAAGCTTGCGAAAGGTCCCTATCTCCTTGTCATACAGGCAGGCAGCACCGGCGACATTGCTGTACTGCAATACACTAAATAACCGCATATACCTCCATCTTACCTCGCCGCGGCGGGGTAAAAAGGAAAAAAGTCGAAGGCCGCAGGCCGAAGACTCGCCGCGGCGAGGTGAAAAGGTAGGAGTGCTTATCAAATAGCGTCCTACCTTTTTACCTTTTTACCCTTTCACCTTTTCGCCATCTCTTCCTGCCTTTTCACCCTTCACCCTTTCACGATCCGCGTCAGGTCCGAAAATCAAAAACTTGATTTATTAAATATGTTGGCCTATATTACGACCATAAAGTTAGTCAAGATAAGGAGCCATCTCATGAAAAGCATTTCAATCACAAATGATATTGTCCCCATTGCCGAATTCAAGACAAATATTTCTAAGTGGTTCAAAAGCCTCCAGACTACAGGACATCCTGTGGTTATTACGCAGAATGGTAAACCGGCGGGGGTTCTATTGTCAACGAATGACTACGACGAATTGGTATATAGAAAAGATTTTCTTGATTCTGTTGGCAGAGGAATATCGGATGCCGAGAGCGGAAGGACGTACCGGACTGAAGAGATCCGGGCGGCATTAGTCGCGAGAAGAGGCAAGGGTTAATTTGATGCAAATACTATGGACACATGAAGCTTTTCAACAATTAACCGCCATTGAAGACTATATTTCAAAAGACAGCCCCGAAAGAGCAGCCGACTTTATCAATATCATGGTCGAACGTGCAGAAGCAATACCTGACAGTCCGCGCATGGGCAGAGTTGTACCTGAAATCGTCAATCCCGACATACGAGTGCTGATATTCAAAAAATATCGTATTGTCTACAGACTCACCGAACAGCGTATTGAAATACTTACCCTTTTTGAAGGACACAGGTTGTTGCGGCTTGATGAAATTGACGTGTAAGTCAGACCATAAAACAGTGGCGCGATACTCACCCGGAGGCCGCGTGTTACCTTTTTACCCTTTCGCATTTTCACGAATCCCCACCCCTGAACATAGCAATGGCCTTCACCTTTTGCGTGGCGTGATTCACGATAGGGTGCGGGTAATGTTCGCCGATAATGCATCCGGCTTTCTGCTGCATGAACATATCCGCGTCGTGCGGCCAGTGGATGAGCTTGTCTGAAAAGCCGCGCAGTTCGGGTAGCTGCTCGCGAATGAAGGTACCGTCGGGATCGAAGCGACGGGACTGGAGCACGGGATTGAATACGCGGAAGTACGGTGCGGCGTCCACACCGGTGGAAGCGGACCACTGCCAGCCGCCGTTGTTGGCCGCGAGATCGAAGTCCAGCAGATGCCGCGCAAAATACGCTTCGCCCCATCTCCAGTCCAGCAGCAAATCCTTTGTCAGGAACATCGCAACCACCATGCGCAGGCGGTTGTGCATCCAGCCCGTCGCGTTGAAATGCCGCATGGCCGCATCCACGATGGGATAGCCGGTACGTCCCTCGCACCACGCCAGGAAATGATCCTCGCGTCCCGGCCAGAGCAGATGATCGTATTCGCGCCTGAATGGTCCATTGGCCACATGCGGAAACTGATCGAGAATCATGTGATAGAATTCCCGCCAGATCAATTCATTCAGCCACACACGGGCGCCCTTTGAAGTGTCCCGCATGGCGCGTCGTACCAGTTCGCGTATCGAAATCGTACCGAAGCGCAGGTGGACAGAGAGTCCGGACGTACCGCCGACGGAAGGGAAATCGCGATCATCCGCGTAGCAGGACATTAGTGGGAGAAAGTCCTTGAGCCGCCGCTGCGCAGCCGACTCTCCGGCCTCCAGCCACAGAGGACTCTCGACGAAGCCGAGGTCTGACAGGGACGGAAGGTCCGAATCGGCAGGGAAGACAGCGGCGGGTGCCAGTCTGGAGAGGTCGGCGCGTTGTTCGGCGGCGGGGGAGGCAGAGCCTGTGGAGATTGCGTCGAAGCGGTTAAGCCAGGCCTTCGAGTAGGGGGTGAAAACGCGAAAAGCCGTCCCGCCGCCAGTGATTACCTCCAGACTCTCGAATATCACCTGATCTTTCACCGCATGGAATATCCTTCCGTCACGCTCCAATGAACGGGCAACGTGAAGGTCTCGCTCTTTCGCGTAGGGTTCGTAATCCTTTCCGGCAAACACAGCGGCCGAACCGATGCGGCCGGCAAATTCCGGAATCAGTGATTTCGGATCGCCGTGCAGTACCGCCAGATCAGAGCCCAACAAGCGCAGTGCGTTTTTCAGCTCCACGAGGGATGCATGAATGAAGCTGAGACGACGGTCGGACGGGTTGTCAAGTCTGTCGAGTATGTTCGTATCGAACACAAACACAGGAATGACACGATCCGACTTCGCGCACGCCTCCGCGAGCACGGCATGATCGTTGAGCCGCAGGTCGCGGCGGAGCCAGAGAATGGAAACAGGGTAGAGGTGAGACATGATGGTGAAGATGAGGTGCTGAGTCGACGTCCTGCGTTATATCCTTCCTCAACAGTGACGGACCGGTGAATGATTCCGGCATACCGCAAGGTGAAATGTGAAAAGAGTGAGCCTAAGGTAGAGTGCAAGGTGTACTGAGCCTGTCAGCCTCAGGCTGACGACACTTCCTCATCCCCATACGTGAGTGTGGGTTTGCGTGCACCACGACCGGTCCCGAGCTCAGCCTGAGGCTGACGACACTTCCTTAGCAGGCAGAAGTCTCACCGAAACGATAAACCTTGCCTTTATAAGCGGCACCTGAGAATTTGTACCAAAAATTATCCGGTATAAATATCCACCTTTAAAGAGAATCGTTGAGTCCTGATATTTCATTTTTGGTCACTGATTGGGAGTCATACCATGTCCTTCGTCATTCAATATCACCACATCGTGTTCGGAACATACAAGAACCAGCACACAATCACACCCTCACTCGAGACACCGCTGCATAATTATTTGTTCGGGATTGGCCGGAACAACAATATGAAGTGTCATGCCATCGGTGGGATTTCGAACCATGTTCATCTTCTGGTCTCATTGCAGGCAACACTTTCTGTATCAAAGGCCGCGCAGATTCTTAAAAGCAACTCGTCAAAGTGGGTTAATGACGAGGAACGTACGTCCACGATTTTCAGGTGGCGTGAGGGCTATGCTGCCATTTCCGTGAGTCCGAAGCAAGTTGGTCGGGTAATGAACTATATCAGCAATCAGAAGGAGCATCACAGGTTAAAGAGCTTTACCGAGGAATGTGAAGCGATGCTGCGAGCATTTTCTGGATACAATCCTGACGAACGAGGCGAACACACTTCCTGGTTCATGGATGATGATAATGAGGAAGATTGAAAGTGAAGATGAGTAGTGTGAGGAAGTGTCGTCCTGCGGACTCTTTTTCTTCTGGTGCTGTGCTTGCGTGCGTACCCCACACTCACGTGTGGGGATGAGGGAAGTGTCGTCCTGCGGAAGCCCCACACTTGCGTATGGGGTTAGAGGAAGTGTCGTCCTGCGGAAGCCCCACACTTACGTATGGGGTTAGAGGAAGTGTCGCCCTGCGGGCTTGTTTTTTTTGTGGTTGTGCGTGACCCCCACACTCACGTGTGGGGATGAGGGAAGTGTCGTCCTGCGGAAGCCCCACACTTACGTGTGGGGTTAGAGGAAGTGTCGCCCTGCGGAAGCCCCACACTTACGTATGGGGTTACAGGAAGTGTGGCCCTGCGTGAGCCCCACACTTACGTATGGGGTTAGAGGAAGTGTCGCCCTGCGGGCTTGATTTTTTGTCGTGCTCGTGCGTGAGCCCCACACTTACGTATGGGGTTAGAGGAAGTGTCGCCCTGCGGGCTTGTTTTTTTGTCGTGCTCGTGCGTGAGCCCCACACTTACGTATGGGGTTAGAGGAAGTGTCGCCCTGCGGAAGCCCCACACTTACGTATGGGGTTCTAGGAAGTGTCGCCCTGCGGGCTAAGAGATCGGGTGGGTTGCGCATGCCCCCCAACTGCCGTTGGGGGTTTGAGTAAGTGTGGCCCTGCGGGCTCTTTTTCTTCTGGTGCTGTGCTTGCGTGTGACCCCCACACTCACGTGTGGGGTTTGAGGAAGTTTCGTCCTGCGGGCTAAGAGATCGGGTGGGTTGCGCATGCCCCCCAACTGCCGTTGGGGGTTTGAGGAAGTGTGGCCCTGCGGGCTCTTCCCCTTAACTATTCACTCTTTACTCTTTACTCTTCACTTTTCATACTTCACTCTTCACCCTTTACCATTCTTACTTTTCACCTTTCACCGGCTACAACGCAGGATATCGTCGCACCGCGGGAAAATAAACCGGATTTAGGAATCCGTAGAAAATGGCGAAGACGGATGAGTGGACGAAGGGCGGAACATCGAGTAACGCAACCGATTATCAATGAAGATAATGCGCCCGTGCCGGAGGCCTTACAGCAGGATCTGCGCTATTATGGAAGTCAGCATGGTTGTGTTGCGCCGCGCTTCTGAAAGGTGGAATCGCTGATACTTCGGAGAAGCGGCTCTGTAAATCATTGCCAATAAATGAGTTATGAACCGGGTCGGAGTGGATGGACAAGCTTCCATGGACGACAATGTAACCGGCATGTCCGAAAATCAAACAATTTTTTTAAAAACTTGACATATAGAAAAACATGTAGTAGCTTCAAGGAATGCAAATCACGGATTGACGGACGAACCCGGACTCTTGCTGCAATGGAACACGAACACGTGTCGAACCGCACCTATCAATTTGGACTGAATCTCAATACGCGGAGTGTCATCCTCCTCCTCCTGCCGGCGATGCTGCTTGCGGGATGTTACGCGTTTGTGAACGACGAGACTCCTCCCGAGTGGACGGATCCCGCAGACGCGAAGGAACAGCTCGGCGCCATAGCCGCGGCGACGGGGGGACCCGGCGCGGCGGTGTTCAATGCCAAATGCGCGGTGTGCCATCAGATGACGGGGAAAGGTATCCCCGGAGTCTATCCCACGCTTGTCGGATCGGAGATCGCGACGGGCGATGAGCGCCTTTCCATACGCATCGTACTGCACGGTTTTCAGGGGCCCATCGAACGGAACGGCGCCAAGTACAATGGCGTCATGCAGCCCTGGAAAAACGATCTGACCGATCAGGAAATTGCGGATGTGCTCACATTCGTTCGTACAAGCTGGGGGAATGCAGGCACCCCCGTCACCGCCGAAAGCGTCAAGGCGCAACGCGATGCCACCAAGGGCAAAGTGGGCGCATGGACGGAAAGCGATCTGAAATCCTCCCTCTGACCCCATCAATCGATGCACCCGAGGTAGACAAGACATGCTCGACTGGCTCCCCGAAAACGTATCCGCGTTCGGTGATGGAGTGGATCATCTGTTCCACATCATCTACTACATCTCCCTCGCGATTTTCATCCTTGTCAACGTGATTTACGTCGCGTTCATCATCCGCTATCGCAGAAAGCGTAAAGGAGAGAAGGCGTATCACTATCACGGAAACAACATGCTGGAGCTGACCTGGACGGCGCTGCCGTTCGGGCTTTTCCTTTTCCTCGCCTTTTACAGCGATGGCATCTGGCAGGATATCAAGTACAGTGAGAAAATGCCGAACCCGGATCTGGTCGTCGAAGTGATGGGACAGACCTATCTCTGGCATTTCCGTTATCCCGGTTCCGACGGCGTATTCGGCCGCAGGGAACAGGCCCTGATCAGCACGACGAATCCCTTCGGCATCGATCCCGACGATCCGAACGGCAAGGACGACTTTGTGACCATCAACACCATGCACGTTCCCGTGAACAAGAACATCCTCGTGCGGTTGTCGTCGGTGGACGTATTGCACAGCTTCTTCCTGCCGAACATGCGCGTCAAGCAGGACGCCGTGCCTGGCCAGTGGGTGGATGTCTGGTTCAACAGCAGAAAAACCGGTGAGTACGAGATAGCCTGCGCGGAGCTCTGCGGTTCGGGTCACTACCTCATGCGCGCAGTGCTCCGCGTCGATGCGCAAGCCAACTATGACACCTGGATAGACGAGCAGTACAGCAATGTGCTCGCCTCGTTGACCGCTCCGACCACTACGAATGAATAACATGCGTTGAGATCCTATGGAAGCCGTTGCTCATACCGCACCTCATGCCCACGCCGGAGCGCATCACGCGTCCTTCCTGCGTACCTACATTTTCTCCACCGATCACAAAATGATCGCGAAGCAGTTTCTGATTGTCGCGATTCTGTTCCTCTTCATCGGCGGAGCGTTTGCACTGTTCATCCGCTGGCAATTGGCCTATCCCGGCGAGCCGATTCCTGTGATCGGCACCATGCTGCCTTCGAGCTGGGTGAATCCCGATGGTGCGATCACGGCGGAGTTTTACGCACAGTTGCTCACGATGCACGGGACGATCATGATTTTCGCTGTGATCATTCCGTTGCTGGTCGGTGTGTTCGGAAACTTTGCCATTCCGCTGATGATCGGCGCGGACGACATGGCGTTTCCCTTTCTCAACATGGTGTCGTTCTGGCTGTATCCACTTGCCGGTGTCGTGATGATGAGCGGTTTTTTCATGGAAGGAGGGATGGCGGCCTCGGGCTGGACGGCCTATCCGCCGCTCAGCGCGGTTGCCTCGTCGGGACAGACGCTATGGATCGTGGGGCTCTTCCTCGCGGGCTTTTCCTCGATTCTCGGCGCGGTGAATTATATCACGACGGTGATGAACATGCGCGCACCGGGTCTGAAGATGTTCCAGTTGCCGATGACCGTGTGGGCGGTGTTCATCACGGCCATTATCGTGATCATCGGTACGCCCGTGCTTGCCGCAGCGCTGTCCATGCTCTTCATGGATAATTTTCTGCACACGAGCTTCTTTACCCCATCGAACCTCATCGTGCCGGCGCGTGACATGTCGCGCACGGCGGGCGGGGGGCAGCCCTTGTTGTGGCAGCATCTTTTCTGGTTCTATTCTCATCCCGCGGTGTATATCATGATTTTGCCGGGTATGGGCGTGGTCTCCGATGTGCTGAGCACTTTTTCCCGCAAGCCGCTGTACGGCTACAAGGCGATGATTTTCGCCATCGTCGCGATCGCGTTTCTCGGCATTATCGTCTGGGGACATCACATGTTCCAGTCCGGCATGAATCCGCTGCTCGGCACGACCTTCATGGTCAGCACGATGGTGATCGCGGTACCTTCGGCGATCAAGACCTTCAACTGGCTCGGCACCATGTGGCGCGGGAAAATGGAATTCACCACGCCGATGCTGAACGCCGTCGCCTTTGTGTCCATGTTCGTGATCGGCGGTCTGAGCGGCATTTTCATGGCCTCGACGCCTGTGGACGTGTTCATTCACGACACGTATTTCATCGTCGGACACATTCACTATGTGCTGTTTGGCGGCAGTCTCTTCGCGGTCTTTGCCGGGCTGCATTACTGGTTCCCGAAAATGACCGGACGCATGTACAGCGAGCGTCTGGGGAAGTGGCATTTCTGGACGACGTTCATCACCTTCAACGGCACCTTCTTTCCCATGCATATCCTCGGTGTGGGTGGAATGATGCGCCGCATTTACGATCCCACCGTGTATGACTTTCTCAAGCCGTTTCAGCCGATGAACGAGTTCATCACGATCAATGCCATATTGCTCGGGTTCGCACAATTCATTCTTGTGGCGAATCTCTTCTACAGTTGGTTCTATGGCCGCAAGGCGAAGCGCAATCCCTGGCGCGCCAACACCCTCGAATGGCAGGCGCCGTCACCACCGCCGCATGGCAATTTCGATACGGAGCTTCGCGTGTATCGTGGTCCGTACGAATACAGTTCGCCCGAGAGCGTACAGGATTATCTGCCGCAGACGGTTTCGCCCGACGACGTCGCAGCGCAGTGGGAGCATCACCGCGCACGTCAGGCGCAGCACAGCGAAACGACAGCGTGAGGACAGAGATGACGACGACGAGCACCTATTGGAATTTTCCGCAGCGCCTGCTGCATCGTCTCGCGGTGATATTGGCCGTGGGCACGGTTCTGCTCATCGCGAAGGGCGGACTTGTGCACAGCGCCGGCGCGGGATTATCGGTACCTGACTGGCCGACAACCTACGGCGAGAACATGTTCACCTATCCCATAGACAAGTGGTACGGCGGCATCGTGTACGAGCACGGACACCGGCTCATCGCTTCGGGTATCGGCGTGATCATGATCGCCGTGGCCGTGATGATCTGGGCGTACGATACGCGCCGCTGGTTGAAGTGGCTCGCCGGCGCGGCGTTATTTGCGGTGATCGTACAGGGCGTGCTCGGTGGATTGACGGTGCTCATGCGCTTGCCGACAGCGGTGTCCACCGGACACGCCATGCTTGCGCAGGCCTTCATGATAATGACCATGCTCATGGCGGCGGCCACGTCGCGCGGGTGGACGAATTCCGCGCCCGCATTGCAGGTGGACGCCGACGCGGGGCTGCAGAAACTGCTGCTCGCGACGGTGCTGTTCACGTTCGTACAGATTTTTCTTGGTGCGCTGACGCGACACACGTACAGCGGCATGGCGATTTCCGATTTCCCGTTGAACAACGGACGCATCATACCCGAATTCGTCAGTTTCGGTGTGCTCATTCAGTTCCTGCACCGAGTGGGTGCCGTGGTGCTGACGACACTAATCATTGTGCAGAGCGTGAAGATTTTCCGTCGTCCCGAGCTTCGTCGGCTCCGGCGTCCGGCTATGGCGGGTCTGGCGATGATCGCCGTACAGTTCATGCTGGGCGCGACGGTGATATGGACGCGCGAAGCGATTATTCCCAACACGCTGCATGTGGCGGGAGGCGCCATCACCTTCGCGACGGTGTTCCTGACCTACGCGTGGGCGCGGCGCTACTATGCATTCCGCGAGGCGGATACGAATGAACAGCTACAGGTTTCGGAGGCACGGGCATGAGCGATCTCAACTATTCAGCGACAACCGCCGCAGTGGAACTCACGCGCCGTGAAAGCGCATCCGCGTATTACGAGTTGACGAAGCCGGGCATCACGCTGATGGTGGTCGTGAGTACCGCCGCAGGATTCTGGCTTGCGCTGCCGAAGCATTTCGCACTGCTGGATTACCTGCTTCTGTTCATCGCGACGGTGGTGGGGACCGCGCTGGTTTCCGCCGGCAGTTGCGTCCTGAACCATGTGATGGAGCATCGCTACGATCTTGAGATGAAACGCACGATGTTTCGTCCCATTCCATCGGGAAAAATCACCGCTGCGCAGGCGACGTGGTTCGGCATTGCGCTCGCCGCCGCGGGTCTCGCGCTGCTTGTCATTGCGCAGCCGCTGACCGCCGGACTTGCCGCGCTGACGCTGTTCCTGTATCTCGCAGTGTACACGCCGCTCAAGCGCGTGACCCCGCTGTCGACGCTGGTTGGCGGCATACCCGGCGCGCTGCCGCCGCTGGGCGGATACGCGACGGTGACGGGGAGCATTACGCTCGAGGCCGGTGTGCTGTTCATGATACTGTTTCTCTGGCAGATGCCGCACTTCTTTTCGCTCGCATGGATGTACCGCAAGGATTACGAGCGTGGCGGATTTCGCATGCTGACCGCGCTGGATGAAAGCGGTATAGTGGTGGCGAAGCATATCGTATCGTACACCATTCTGTTGCTGCTCTTCAGCCTGTTGCCGACGGTGTACGGCGACACCGGACTGCTCTATTTCGGCGCGGCACTGCTGCTCGGGGGCGCCTTCCTCGCCATGGGATTGCGTTTCATGCATACGCGCAGCAACACACGCGCGCGCGCAGTGCTGCTGACCTCGTATCTCTACCTTCTCGCGCTGCTCACATTGATGTTCATCGACAAGGCCTGACGCATTATGACCACACTCGCCGCTCATTCGCGTTTCAATACGGGCATCTATCACGGAAAGCTCGGAATGTGGATATTTCTCGCATCCGAAATCATGTTTTTCTCGGGTTTTCTGGGTGCGTTTATCGTGCTGCGCAATCTGAACATCGAACTGTTCACCGCAAGCGCTCATCAGCTAGACAAAGTCGTGGCCACGATAAACACCGCCGTGCTGATTACGAGCAGTCTCACTATGGCGCTGTCGCATCTGGCGCTGGAACGCGGTGAGGAAGCGAAGTTCCGCCTCTTCCTCACCATCACGATTGTTTGCGCGTTCGGTTTTCTCGGCATCAAATCCTTCGAGTACGCCACGAAGTTTTCGCATGACATTTATCCCTGGACGAACACCTTTTTCGCCAGTTACTTCACCATGACGGGCTTTCACGCGCTGCACGTGATCGGCGGACTCATCCCGATGATCTGGATGCTCGGCAAGTCGCTGACGAAAGGCTATCCGCAGAGCATGCATCATCGCGTGGAGACACTGGGCTTGTACTGGCACTTCGTCGATCTCGTGTGGATTTTCCTCTTCCCGACATTGTATCTGATTTTCTAGAAAGGAGACAGGCATGGCTCACGGCGTCAGTTTCAAGGAAATCCAGAAAAGCTATCTCAAGGTATTCATCGCCCTGATGGTGCTCACGGCACTGACGGTGGCGGTGACGACCATTCACTTCGGTGACACGCTCAACATCGTGGTGGGCATTCTCATAGCCCTGCTCAAGGCCGGACTGGTGGCATACATTTTCATGCATCTGAAATTCGATCATCGTCGGCTGCGGCTGTTCGTGTACATTCCGCTCGCGTTTTTTGTCATCATGGTATACGCACTGACGGTGCTCGGCCTCTGATCCATCGCATGCTCGTCGTCGACTCCATATCGCACAGCTATACGCAGAAGAAACACGAGGCGGTACGCGCGCTCGACGCTGTGGGCTTTACCGCTACGTCCGGCGAGATCACCGCGGTGGTGGGCCCCAACGGCAGCGGGAAGTCCACGCTGTTCCGCGTGATCGCGAGTCTGTTGCAAGCAACCGCGGGGAGTGTGCGCTTTGACGGCCGGCCTTTGAATAAAGCGGACATGAGTGTGGTTTTTCAATCGCCCGCCCTTGACGGCCTGCTGACCGTGTTCGAGAATTTTTCGCATCACATGATGCTGCACGGGAGACGCCTTGAACGCGCCGCGCTTCCGCGGGATGTGCTGGACGCGCTGGACCTCGACGAGGTGCTGGACCGCCGTGTGGATACCTTGTCGGGCGGCTATCAACGGCGAGTGGAGGTTGCGAAAGCGCTGCTGACCGGACCGCGTTTGCTGGTGCTCGATGAACCATTCTCCGGGCTGGATGTGCGTGCGAGGATGCAGTTTTTCGCACATCTGCGCGATATCGCGCAGCAGCGCGCCTTGACCGTGGTGTTGATAACGCATGAACTGGACCTTGCCGCACTATGCGGCCATGTCGTCATGCTGCACAAGGGAAGCGTGATGGCCGACGCAGCTCCCGCAAAACTGCTTGTGGAATTCGGAGAAACAGTCGCGGAAGTTCGCAGCGCGGACAGCGTCGCCGTAGAGCGTCGCCTGAAGACGGCCGGATACACGGTGTTCGGTTGGAGCGATGACACACTGTTCGTGCCGCATGCCAGTCTCCGGGGAATCGTGGATGCACTGGGAGACGATGCGGAGCGCTGCAGTATCGAATCGCGCAGGCCCTCGCTCGACGATTACTTTCTCACCCGCACCGGAGCTCATATTGTGGAGAGAACGGAGGCCATTGCCGCATGAACGCTTTCGTCCTCCCCGTATACAGTCTCTGGCTGCGCGACATGCGGCATTTCGTCCGCAGGCGCAGCCGTATCTATGGCGCCATCGGACAGCCGGTGGTGATCTGGGCGTTACTCGCGGCGGGATTTGCCGGCAGCGTGGATGGCAGTCACACAGGTGGTGTAGCGTACGGCGCGTTTTTCTTTCCCGGCGTGCTGCTGCTGATCACCGTCTTTACGTCGATGTTTTCCACGATGTCCGTGATAGAGGACAAAAAGAGCGGCTTTATGCAGGGCGTCCTTGCCTCGCCGGCGTCGCGCGGCTCCTTGCTGTGGGGCAAGATGCTTGCTGGCTCAACGCTTTCTCTGATTCAAGCCGCGGTGCTGTTCGCATTGCTGCCGGTCGCGGGAATTCCGGTGAGCCTTGAAGCAGCCGGAGCCAGCGCACTGCTCGTCGCGGCAGCCGGGCTGATATTGACCAGTTTGGGTTTGCTGATCGCCTGGCACATGCAGAGCACGCAGGGATTTCACGCGATCATGAATCTGCTGCTCATGCCCATGTGGGTGCTGTCCGGAGCGCTGTTCCCGGTAGCGGGTGCAAGCGATTGGCTCGCGGCCCTTATTCGACTGAATCCCATGTACTATGTCACGTCACTGTTCCAAACGGCGTTTTTTCTGGGCAGCGGCACGACGGTAGCCGGTAGTCCGGATATCATCATGGCCTCGATCGTCGCTCTCCTGAGCGGCGCTGCCGTGTACGCCGCAACATTGCGCACACTATCAAAACGATGAGACGCACCTTTCTCCATATTACCTTCGCTATCCTTGCCGCCGCTGGCGTTTCAGCCTGCGGAGACGGAAGCGCCACGACGGTGACAGCGCTGCCGGAACTGGGTAAAGCCCCCGCGTTCACCGGCAGTAACTTTACCGGCGCCGAGGTGAGCAGCGACGAGCTGCGCGGTACCGTGTACATCGCGTATTTCTTTTTCACGAGCTGTTCCGGTCCCTGTCCCGTGATGAATTCCAAGGCCAACGTCTTGCAGGCCGCGTACGCCAAGGCCAATGATTTTCGCATCGTCGGTTTCAGCGTGGATCCGGAGACGGACACCGTGCTGCGGCTGGCGCGCTATGCGGACCGCTACTCGGCGAAGCCGGGCCGTTGGTACATGCTGCACAGCAGTATCGAACAGGTGTCCGAGGTCGCATCCGCGGGTTTCAAGGTCGGTGACGCGTCCGAACCGGATTTGCACAGCACACGCTTCATTCTTGTCGATCGCAGCGGGACCATCCGGGGATATTACGACGGCATGGACGATACGAAAATGAGCGAGCTTCGCGGCGCCATTGACTTTTTGCTCGGGAGGGACGCATGAGCATCAGTGATCTCCCGACGGTGAATGCGCTGCTGAATTCGCTTGCGACCGCGTTTCTGCTCGTCGGATTCTATTTCATCAGGCGCAAGGACGTACGCAGGCACCGCGCGATGATGTTGGCGGCTTTCGCGACTTCGACGCTTTTCCTGGCCACCTACCTGACCTATCACTTCAGCGCGCATCTCGTGACGAGGTTCCAGGGTGAGGGGATTGCGCGAACGGTGTATTTCATCATTCTGATATCGCATTCCATCCTTGCGGTCGCCGTACCGCCCATGGCGATACTCACATTGTTTCGCGGACTGAAAATGTCTGTGGAGCGTCACCGCGCCATCGCGCGGTGGACGCTGCCGCTGTGGCTGTACGTATCCGTCACCGGTGTGGCCGTGTATCTGATGCTGTACCACTTCTATGCGTGAGTTGGAGATGAAGAGCACAATCGCATTGACACTGATTCTGCTAACGGCGGCATTCCTGTTTCCGGATGTTGCCCAGGCGTGTCCGAATTGCAAGGAAGCATACGCGTCGGATGGCGCAACGCCCGTGGCATCCGGTTACGGAGCGAGCATACTGTTCATGATGGCCATGCCGTTTGTCGTGATCGGCGGTTTTGTGCTGCGCTTGTGGCTGGCCCGCAGGAATACCGATCAATCCGCGTTGCGGTCCTGACTCCGAGAATACGAAATCCATTTTTTCAGGCAGCTATGTTTACAGCCTCCATAGACAAGCAGATTAAACGCGCAATACTCGGCGGACTCACCGTGGTCGCCGTCGGCGCCCTCGCATTCTATTTTTTGCGCCACCCCGATGTTATGGATGTCGGATACCGGCCGCAGCAACCCGTGCCGTTTGACCACCGGCTCCATGCCGGAGATCTCGGCATCAGTTGCGTCTATTGCCACAGCAGCGTCGAAACTTCCGCGCATTCCACCGTGCCGCCGACGAGCACCTGCATGAATTGCCACAACGCCGTCAAGCGCGACAGTCCCAAGCTCGAGGCCGTACGCGCGAGCTATGAGAACAATACCCCGATTGAGTGGGTGCGCATTCACCGGCTTCCCGACTACGCGTTTTTCAATCACAGCCGGCATGTGAACGCTGGTATCGATTGTGCGTCCTGTCACGGCGAGGTGGAAAAGCAGGGGGTGGTGGTTCAGAAAAAACCGCTGACCATGGGTTGGTGCCTGGATTGTCACCGCGCGCCGGAGGAACACGTCATCCGGACTCGTGACATTTCCGGCGTGGACGTGCGCCCTTCGGTGCTCAACAGCGCATTGAAAAAAGGACCCGAGAACTGTTCCGCCTGCCATCATTGACCGGGCATCGCGGCACGTTTCTCACCGAGACTAACGATTCACTACGACACATACAGCATGGCTGATACAACGACACAGAACAAGACCTACTGGAAAAGCTTCCGCGAGCTGTCGGGCGATCCGGAGGTCATGGAGCAACTCAAGCACGAGTTCCCGCCGGATTACGACGAGCCCACAGCGGGCGCGTCGTTCATGACACGGCGCACCTTCATCGGTCTGCTTGCCGCGTCCACTGCCTTTGCGGCGACCGGTTGCCGGCGTCCCGAACAGACGATCGTGCCCTATGTAAAAAAACCGGAATATCTCGTGCCCGGTTTGGCCAACCATTTCGCCACCGCGTGGACGCATCAGAATTTCGCTGCCGGCTTGCTCGTGAAATCCCGCGAGGGACGCCCGATCAAAATCGAGGGGAACGATCTCGATCCGGTGAGCGGCGGGAAATCGTCGCATCTCGCGCAGGCCTCGCTGCTGTCGCTGTACGATCCCGACCGCGTCCTGCGGCCCACGGTAAACGACAGCGACTCCACGCCGCTCAACGCCATGCGCCGCATCGCCGACGCGATCCGCGAAGTGACGGCCAAGGGGAAGAGCGTCCGCATCGTCGTGGACGAGCACGCGTCGCCCTCGCTTGCGAAGCTGTATGCGCAGCTCGAGACACTGCTGCCCAATACCAAAGTGGTGACCTGGCCCGCTATCACCGCCACAGGCGCGGCGGAAGCCAACCGGCAACTGCTCGGCTTCGACGGCATCATGGTGCCCGATCTCTCCCGCGCGGATGTGCTCCTCGGTGTGGAAGCGGATTTCCTCGGTACCGATCCCGACGCGCTGTATCACATCCGCCGCTTCTCGTCCCGCCGCAAACCCTCGCGCAGCGATCTTTCCATGAGCCGCTTCTACGCGGTGGAAGCGGCCATGACGCTCACTGGCATGAATGCCGACACGCGCGTGAGCATCAAGCCCGGCGAGATGAATGAGTTTCTGCTGGCACTGCTGCATGAGCTGTGCGTCAAGCGCGGTCTGCCCGGTCTCGACGCGTCGCTCGTCGCCATGTTGGCCGGGGCGGCCAACGAGCGCTTCCCCCTGATCGCCCGGATCGCCGACGACATGGCCGGGAAACAATCCGCGGTACTGATCGGCAGGCATCTGCCCGTCGAGACGCATGCGCTGGGTGTGCTGCTCAACCGCGTTCTTGGCGCGTATGGCGAGGGAAAAGTGTTCGATCCCGCACAGGCGCTTCCTTACAGCGCGTCGAAGAAAGCCGGTATCGAAACGCTGCGCGGAGAGCTGAACAAGGGTTCCGTCGGCGCGCTGATCTTCGCCGATGTGAATCCCGCCTACTCTCTGCCTGGAGCGGGTTTCCGGACCCTTGTGTCCAAAGTTCCCTACCGCTTCTCGCTTTCGCAATACGCCGACGAGACATCGAAATTCTGTTCCATTTTCATTCCGGTCAACCACTATCTCGAAGCGTGGGGAGACGCCCGGATGATGGACGGTTCACAGGCCGTCGTGCAGCCGCTGATCGCGCCTCTGAACGAAGGCCAGCTCTCATTGGGTGACGCTCTCATGGGCATCGCCAAGGCGCTGGACGCGAACAGCTTCGCCGACACCGCAAATTGGTACGAGTATGTGCGCAAGCGCTGGCGCGACGAAGTGTTCGCCGCGAGCGGACGCCCGTATTTCGATGCCTTCTGGACGGACGCATTGCGGAACGGATCCATTCCCGGCAGCACACAGCGTCCGGCGATGGGCTTCGACACCACATCTGCTTCGCGCCTGCTTCGCAGCGCCGCCGCGCAGAAGCAACAGGGACTGATGCTCGGCGTGCTGCCGTCGCACTCGCTGTACGACGGACGCCTGGCCAATCTGGGCTGGCTCATGGAGTTGCCCGATCCCGTCACCAAGGTGACCTGGGACAACGTCGCGATGATGAGCAAATCCCTGGCGCAGCGGCTGGGGGTAAAACAGCAGGATGTGGTGCGCATCACAACGGCATCGGGCAGTATCGAGCTGCCGGTGTTCATTCAGCCGGGGATTTCCGGGGACGCGGTGTTCACAAGCACCGGCTTCGGACGCACCGAAGGCGGACGCGTGCTTGCGGAGAAAGGCGCCAACGCCTTTGCCGTGATGTCCTCCGTTTCCGAATCCATCGGCTATGTGCGCGCAAAAATTGAAAAAACCGGCGCGACCATGACTATCGCGACCACGCAGGATCATCACTCGCTATCCGGCGATGAGCATTTCGATATCGACCGCAGCGACATCGTGAAGACGGCCACGCTCGCGGCCTACGCCAAGGATGCCTCGGTGATTTACGAGAAGGACCTGCCGGTGTATGGCGCAGAGCGCAACACCGACCGTCCGATCAGCATGACCAAGCCCTTCGACTACAGCAGCGGCCACCGCTGGGGAATGACCATTGACACCTCGTCCTGCGTCGGCTGCAACGCCTGTGTGATCGCCTGCGTGTCGGAGAACAACATTCCGGCCGTCGGCAAGGAACAGGTGGCACGCGGTCGCGAAATGCACTGGATACGCATCGACCGCTATTACAGCGGCGACGACGACAATCCCGACACACTGTTGCAGCCCATGCTGTGCCAGCACTGCGAAAAGGCCCCGTGCGAAAACGTGTGTCCCGTGGCCGCGACGACGCACAGCCCCGAAGGTCTCAATGAAATGACCTACAACCGCTGTGTGGGGACGCGGTACTGCTCGAACAACTGTCCCTACAAAGTCCGCCGCTTCAACTATCTCGACAATCACACGGAGGACCGCGATCCGCTGTCGCTGGTGTTCAATCCCGACGTCACTGTGCGTATGCGCGGCGTGATGGAGAAGTGCACGTTCTGCGTGCAGCGCATCAACGGTGCGAAGCATCACGCGAAGAACGAAGGCCGCGACCGCCTGAACGACGGCGAAGTGCATACCGCCTGTCAGCAGGCCTGTCCTGCCGACGCCATCGTGTTCGGCGACGTGAACAATCCCGACAGCGCCGTGTCGAAGAGCATGACGAGCGACCGCGGCTATCACGTGCTGCGCGAATTGAACGTGCGGCCGTCCATCACCTACCTCGCCAAGATCAGGAATACCGACGGAGGCCGCGCATGACCCCTGTTACTGAAAAGCATCGCCACGATCATTGGGACGTGGAGCGGGCCGGCACCCTGGCCGTGGATCCGCACGAATTGCGCGAGCCGCTGTTCGAGGGGAAACCCACGCTCACCGACGTGACGGAGAAAGTCTCCGCCGTCGTCGAAGGCAAACCCACGAAGGGGTGGTATGCCGCCGTGACCCTCACCAGTGCGCTTGCCGGCTGGGGCATACTCACCATTCTCTACACGGTGTTCACGGGTATTGGCGTCTGGGGCAACAATCAGCCGGTGGGCTGGGCCTGGGACATCACCAACTTCGTGTTCTGGATCGGTATCGGTCACGCGGGAACGCTGATCTCGGCCATTTTATTCCTTTTCCGCCAGAAATGGAGGACGGCCATCAATCGCGCCGCCGAAGCGATGACAATATTTGCCGTCATCTGCGCATTGATTTTCCCGATCATTCACACCGGTCGTCCATGGCTGGCGGTGTACTGGCTGCTGCCGCTGCCGAATCAGATGCAGATGTGGGTGAATTTCCGCTCGCCGCTGTTGTGGGACGTGTTCGCCGTGTCCACGTATTTCGCGGTATCGCTGATGTTCTGGTACGTCGGCCTCGTGCCGGATTTCGCGACACTGCGGAATCGCGCGAAGAACTGGATTTCGAAGTATGTGTTCACCTTCCTGAGCCTTGGATGGACAGGCGCGAACCGTCATTGGCACCGCTACGAAAAGGCCTACCTGATTCTCGCGGGCATTTCCACACCGCTGGTACTGTCGGTGCACACCATCGTGAGTTTCGACTTTGCGGTGTCGGTGATACCAGGCTGGCACACGACGATCTTCCCGCCGTATTTCGTGGCGGGCGCCATTTTCTCCGGCTTCGCCATGGTGCTGACGTTGATGATCATCGCGCGCACCCTGCTGAACCTGCAGCAGTTCATCACGCTCAAGCACATCGAGAATATGAACAAGATTCTGATGGCGACGGGCCTTATGGTGGGCTATGCCTACGGCGTCGAGTTTTTCATCGCCTGGTACAGCGGCAATCCGTACGAGAAATTCATTTTCATCAACCGCGCCTTCGGGCCGTACAGTTGGGCGTATTGGACGATGGTGACCTGCAACGTCTTTATCCCGCAGCTCTTCTGGTTCCGGAATATCCGTCGCAATCTGCTGATCACCTGGGTGGTGTCGATTTTCGTAAACATCGGCATGTGGTTCGAGCGCTTCGTGATCATCGCCACCTCGCTGCACCGGGATTTTCTGCCGTCGAGTTGGGGCTATTTCACACCGACATGGGTGGACGTCTCCATTTTCGCGGGCACGATCGGGTTGTTTCTCACGCTCTTCCTGCTCTTCGCCAAGTACATCCCCGTGCTGGCGATTTCGGAGGTGAAGGGCATACTTCCCGGTGCGCAACCGTCTCATGACCATCACTGACGAGGAACGCGACGCATGAGCAAGAACGCAGGCATGATCGGTGTATTCACGAATCCCGACGCCGTACTGAAGGCGGCGGCGGAAATTCGCCGCGCCGGCTACAGCAAATTCGATTTTCACACGCCCTATCCCTTGCACGGGCTGGACGACGCCATGGGCATCAAGCGTACGATATTGCCATGGATATCCCTCGGCGCCGGTGTGGCCGGCCTCGGCATCGCGCTGCATTTGCAGTGGTGGACGGGCGCGGTGGATTATCCCCTGGTGATCGGCGGCAAGCCGCTGTTCGCCTTCGAGCCCTCCATTCCCATTGCCTTCGAGCTGACCATTCTTCTCTGCGCCATCGCGACCGTCGTGGGTATGTTCGCCCTCAACGGCTTGCCGCGCTGGTTCTCGAAATGGCAGAACGACCCGCATTTCCTTCGCAGCACCGACGACGCCTTCGTGGTCACCATTGATGCGGAGGACGCGAGTTATCATCCCGAACGCACCCGCTCGCTGCTTGACGCACTGGGTGCCGAACAGATCCGTACGGTGGACTATGTTGAAGAATAAACGGAACCTCATCATTGCGGCATTGGTTGTGGCCGCGGCTGCCGTCTCTTTTCTGGTGCTGTGGGCAGGCAACGATTTCCAGGCCTTCCGCTCGACGGAGCCGCCGATTCAGATACGCTACGACATGTACTATCAAAGCAAGGTCGGCGCACAGCAGGGCAGCGAATTTTTTGCCGACCGTCTGGCGATGCGCGGACACGTGCCCGGCACCGTGCCGCGCGACGGAGACATCTACCCGTACGCGACATTTGAGGAAGCGGAGGCGGAACTCCGTAATCCGCTGGCCGGACGCACGGATCTGCTGGAGCGCGGGAAGAACCGTTTCAACGTGTTCTGCGCTACCTGTCATTCGCCGTCGGGGCAGGATACCACCGAGGTCGTGCGCAAGGGCATGCCCAAGCCGCCGAGTCTCGCCGCTCCCAATGCAAAGAATTATTCCGATGCGCGTCTGTTCCATGTGATCAGCGCGGGACAGAACATCATGCCCGGCTATGCCGACAAGCTGAAGCCCGAGGATCGCTGGGCCATCGTCAACTATGTGCGCGAGCTGCAAAAAGCTCCGCTGAAATACGCGGAAGCGCCGAAGCCCGCCGCCGCGGACTCCGCCAAAGCCACACCAACGACTGCGAACACGGGACAGGCACAATGAACAGAGCACCGGTACTTCTCGGGGATACGAAATTCGTCAAAACCATGACCATGGTCGGCGGTGCCGCCGCCGTGCTCGGTGTCGCATTGTCGCTGGCGTCGGCGTTTGCGGATTATGACCGCTTCCTTTTCGGCTATCTCACCGCCTTCGTGTTTTTTGCCGGCATTGCGGTGACGGGCGTGTTCTTCAGCATGCTGCAGTTTCTCGTGCGCGCGGGGTGGAGCGTCTCCATCCGCCGCATTCCTGAACTCATAGGTGGATTCACACCGCTGCTGCTGATTTTCGTATTACCCATCGTTTTCGGTGTCGGCGTGCTGTATCATCACTGGGTGCATCCCGAGCCGGGAGACGTGGTGCTGCAGGGCAAGGCGGCGTGGCTCAACGTGCCCTTTTTTACGACGAGACTGTTCGTGTACATCGCCATCTGGATCGGGATGTACTTCCTCATCGTCGGCAATTCCTTCCGTCAGGACAAGCGAGCGGACATCGGCCCCACGCGTATGAACTGGAAGCTCAGCGCGCCGGTGACCATTTTCTTCGGGGTGACAATCACCTTCGCCGCCTTCGACATGCTGATGTCGCTGTATCCGCACTGGTTCAGCACCATTTTCGGAGTGTATTACTTTGCGGGCTCGCTGGTCGGGACGCTTGCGGTGATCACCATCATCGCCGTGCTTCTGAAAAAAGCGGGCCTGATGACGGAGTGGCTCACGCCGGAGCGCTTCCATGATCTCGGCAAATTCCTGTTCGCCTTCAATGTGTTCTGGGCCTACATTGCGTTTTCACAGTATCTCCTCATCTGGTATGCCGATCTTCCGGAAGAGATCGTGTTCTTCAAGTATCGCACCAATCACGGCTGGGAGTACGTCTCGATTCTGCTGCTTGTGTTTCACTTCATCGTTCCCTTCATCCTCTTGCTCTCGCAGGATGCCAAGCGCAATCTGAACGTGCTGCTCAGCGGTGCGGTGTTGCTGCTGGCCGCGCATTTTCTCGACATGTACTGGTTGGTCATGCCCAACTACAATCACGACGCCGTGGTACTGGGATGGAATGAATTCGCACCGCTGCTCGGACTCGGCGGCTTTTTCATTCTCGTCACCGCATGGCAGTTCCGCAAGCGCAGCGCTGTGGCGGTGAATGATCCGTATCTGGCGGAGAGTGTGTGAGGGGAGAGGTAAAGGGTGAAGGGTGAAGGGGTGGGAAATCCGGAGTAGAGACGTTGCATGCAACGTCTCTACATGATGGGGGTGGGCCTCGGATTCGCTTCCGGGCCTTGGCCGAAGCTCCGTGTGACGATATTTGATTGATTTTTCATCGGCGGCGCCCGGCGTGAAGGCGCGCTGATCCTATAATCCGATTCTTCGTTCCCCAGGGAGCTTTTTTGCTCTGGTCGTTGTTGTCATTATTTCCCCGAAGTATTGGAATGGGTAATGACGCACCGTTCAGGTGCGATGTGTGTGCTACAGTTATGGAGTGCCGATGACCGCGAAAAAATTTTCGAAAGGGATAATGAATCGTTTGCTCGGCTGGATAGAGCGTGTGGGCAATGCCCTGCCGCATCCCGCCACGCTGTTCGCGATACTTGCCGGAGTGGTCATCCTCCTGTCATGGGTGTTCAGTCAGTTCGGCATAGCGGTGCAGCATCCGGGGACCGGGGAAACGGTGCGGCCGGTGAATCTGCTTTCCATCGAGGGTTTACATCGCATCCTTCTGACCATGGTTACGAATTTCACCAGCTTCGCGCCGCTGGGCACGGTATTCGTCTCCATGCTCGGCATCGGCATTGCGGAGAGCAGTGGGCTCATCGGTTCGTCGCTGCGTATGCTGGTGCTTTCCGCGCCGCGCAAGCTGCTGACCTTTGTGATAGTCTTCGCGGGCATCATGTCCAACACGGCGAGCGAGGTGGGCTACGTACTGCTTGTGCCGCTGGCCGGTGTGATTTTCGTCGCGGTGGGACGCCATCCCGTCGCGGGCATGGCCGCCGCGTTCGCGGGCGTGTCGGGTGGTTACAGCGCAAACCTGCTGCTCGGCACCATCGATCCGCTGCTCGCGGGCTTGTCGCAGGAAGCCGCGCACATCATCGACAAGAACTACGAGGTCAACGCCGCGGCCAATTACTACTTCCTCGCCGTCTCCACCTTTTTCATTTCCATCGCCGGTACCTGGGTAACGGAGAAGCTGGTGGAGCCGCGGCTGGGCAAATACTCCGGTGATGCAGCGGATGAGGATGCGCTGCGTCCTCTCAACAGCGACGAACGCAGAGGACTGCGCTATGCCCTCATCGCAGGCCTCCTCTTTGTGACCGTGATTGTGCTGGGTCTTCTTCCCGGTGTGGGCTTTCTGCTCGATCCCAAAACCGGAGACGTGCTGACCTCACCTTTTCTCAAAGGCGTGGTGGCTTTCATTTTTCTCGGCGCGGTGGTGCTGGCCGTGGCCTATGGCATCGGAGCACGCACGGTGCGCAACGACGCGGATGTGATGAAGGGCATGGGCAAAGCCATCGAAACCCTGGGTGTGTACACCGTGCTCGTATTTTTCGCCGCGCAATTCGTCGCGTATTTCAACTGGACCCATATCGGGCTTATTGTCGCGATCGAGGGGGCGCAGGTGCTCAAATCCTCCGGTCTGGGACCCATACCGCTGCTTATCGCCTTTATCATCATTACCGCGATCATCAATCTGGTTATGGGAAGCGCGTCCGCGAAATGGGCCATCATGGCGCCGGTGTTCATCCCCATGTTCATGCTCCTCGGCTACTCGCCCGAACTCGTGCAGGGCGCCTATCGCGTGGGCGACAGCATCACCAATATCATTTCCCCGATGATGTCGTATTTCGCGCTCATCGTGGCCTTTGTCGCGAAGTATGACGCGAAGGCCGGCATAGGCACCATCATAGCGACTATGCTGCCGTACACCGTGGTATTCGGCATCATCTGGACCATTCTCTTTATCGTATGGTTTCTCCTCGGGTTGCCGGTCGGGCCTGGTGCGGGGCTGTATTACAACGGATAATATTGCGGGATCTGGGCATATCGATGCCTGTCTGATCCAAAGCCGTAGAGGTGTATTTTGCCGCCGATCACCACTCCGCTGTCCGTGCCCGCGTCGCTGCGGCTCGACGATGTGTACTGAGCACTACTTCACAACCGTCATCGTCCTGCTCATCGTCACACCACCCGCCACCATGCGACAATGATAGACTCCGGAAGACAGATGAGCGGCGTCGAAGGTAACGGCATGCCGACCCGCGGTGCGTTGCTCGTCCAGCAGTACAAGAAGTTCAACACCTCTGCTGTCATGGACGGACAGGCGCACGCGCCCGGCATCCTTCATCGAAAACGAAATGCTCGTCGTAGGGTTGAATGGGTTCGGATAAATATCGTCGATCGCGTACTCGTGCTCGGCAATCTCCGCCGTCCGTGCCTTTTCGTTTGATGGTCCGGGAAGCGTGCGTATCGTGACCGAATCGGCCTCTGTCAGGGGAAGACCGAGATCGATTTTGGCGTGAACCTCCTCATGCGATCCGGGATACAGGTCCGCGATATCTTCATAGATGGCGTAGGCGCCATTCCAATCCTTCAAACCCCTGTGCGTGAGTATCACCAGCGCCAGATGCGAGCGGCGCGCGATCAACGGTTCGGTCGTGCTGATTGCCGCGAGATTGTTGTAGAGCGCAACCGCTTCGGGATAGTGACGGTTCGCGGCATGATAATCGGCCAGATACTCCGTTGCGGTGTTGCGCAGCCACGGCGGTTGCGCGGTCGAGCTTCGAATGGCGCTCAGGGTGTTGACATACTGTGCCTTGGCGGATGCCGGATTGACGCATATCGCATCGTTGGAGGGTTTGTTGAGCGTTGCGTCCATGAAGGATTGTTGCCATTGCGTCAGGCATTGCTCGGCCTCCCAGCGTCGTTGTGCGTACCCCAACGCTTCACCATATTTCGCAACCGCCGTTGTGTACGCTCGCAGCCGCTTGCTTGCCGCACCCTGGTTGAACGCAAGCGTGTACCTCGGATCAATGGCCTGGCGCTGCACGACGGGCGTCTGCGTGGAGTTCGATTTGTGGAGCACTGTCTCCGAACCCGCCGGGTTGGACCAACTGAATACCGACAGCGCGTCCACATCCACATTCATGGAAACATCATCGGGATAGTTGCCGTCGCCGATGACGGTGGAGGTGTCGCGCAGGATGAAATCATACGCGATATTGGAATGCACGCTGTTGTCGCATTCGAAGGTGGGCGCCGATTTGTGCTGTATATGTACGCCGGCGTTGTTCCAGCGCATGCTGTTGCCCTGCGTCGTGTCGCAACTCCCGCCATCGTACCGATTGAACGGCAGATACAGATCGTTGCCGAAGACTCCATAGGTTCCGTTCGAATCCACCCGATTGTCCGTCCACAGATTGCCGCAATGATACAGCAGCGCGCCGTAATTCGTGTTGTTGTTGAAGCGGTTGTCGTGTACGACGGTGCTCATGTAATAGCCGAGCAGGCCGGCGTTCTTGTTTCGCTCTATACGGTTACTGCTCAGGAAGGGCGAATCGCTGAACACGGTGATGCCGATATCATTGTCGGACAGTTCGCAATTCGTGATGGTCGGTTGCGCGTGATCGGTGGTGATGCCGCTTTTCGCGCCGTGGACAAAGAGATTCGAGAGCGTGGATTGCTCCGAGAGGGCAATGTCGATGCTGTCGAAGACGATGCCGGTCCATGAGGTGACGCTGGAGAGTTTATCAAAACGGGCCCAGTTACTGCCATTGAGCCCCGCATCCATCACGCCGCGTATTTTTATCACGCCATCTCGCTGCATCTCCACGATACTCTGCGTTTTCACCTCCAGTACGCCGCCGCTGTCGATGATCATGGTATGCAGGCCGGTCACATGTGCCTCCGGACAGATCACGATTTTGCCGCCATCCCGACAGACAATGCGGCTGTTCGCGCCGAACGTGTTGGTATTGAGCCAAAGTTCGCCGTCCACATACAGCGTTCTGCCAGCATCGAAGAGAAGGGTGGAATTGTTGTTGACATTGACAAGCGTCCCTGCGGTGATATAGGTGTCGCCCGTAATGGTGAAGCTACCGTCGAGATTCACGCGCTTGATCGAGTATATCGTATCAGCGATGGTTTCGTGATAGTGCTTGAAAATGGACAGGCCGTCCGTCCCACCGCCCGCGTAGCAGATCTTCTGTCGGTAGGCATCGGGGAACACACCATAGATGCCCTGGCCCCAGTTTCCTGAGTCAGAATAATTCCCGGTCGTGAGCGTATCGTAGACATTGTAATACGCCACCTCGATGAGATTCTCCGGATCGCTGATATCGAGTACGCGAAAGCCCTGCGTGTAGTGAGCCACATACGCATATCCGTCGCGCGTGTGCAATTGGTGGATGGAATTGGGCGGACGCGTCGTATCAAACATCGATGTATTGATCAATCCCGCCGCCTCCCCGTTCTGTACGAAGTAATTGCCCTTGAGTGAAGTCGTCGAGGCGGAATCGAGGTCGCTCGTTTTCCACACCTTGAGTATCGGTGCCTGAAGGGAATCGCCATAGGCAAAGCCCGAACTTCCGGGTGATATTTCATCCGTTGTAAACACATAGTTCCGATCATCCGTAGGCCAGGCGCTGTGGCAGGTGCGCCAGTCGAAGCGCGGAGTAAGTGTCGAAAACACGTTCATAGCACCACTTTTATCGCTGTCGTACATTTGTCGCTTCACGATGCTACTGTTCGCCGCATTCGCGGTGTCCATATCGAGGATGAACAGTCCGCCGCGCGTGTACGCGACATACGCGCGATGCCCATTAGGATCGACATACATCTCATGCACGCTCTCGGTAATATGGGATGTAGAGCCGAAGCCGCCGGGCAAGCTGTATTAACCCTTGTGTATCGGTGCGGTAGGATTCCACAGCGACCAGACATCGATATCGTGGGTCTGAGTGGCGATGTAGAGTATATTATCTGCGATGGTGATTGTGTGTGCTTGCGCTGTACCGAGGTCAAGGTTTGGAATAGTTGCAGTCTGCACTGAACTGACCGGTACGAAATGATCCTGCGCTGTTTGCCCAAGGGCTATCGCGGAATCGACATTTACAATGTAGACGACGGGGTTAGCATTCTTGTTCGCAATCGCCAAAGCCGCGTATGTTGTATTGTTCACCTCGAAGGTTTCCACGTCGGCCACGCCAATATTCACTGGATTGAACGGGTCATAATAGTCATCATCGTTGACGTACGCCACCTCATTGTAGTATGCGGGTGACGTGCCATTGACCAATGCGATGCTCAAGCCGCCTCCCAATGTCGAGAGCGCGTAGTGCCGATTGGGAGTGCCAGCTATCCTAATACCCCAGACATCGCTGCTACCTCCTTTCGAGAAATTATCCTCAGCGATCACCGCGACGTTTTTGGATTGAAACGTGTAGTTTGACTGCGCCAAGGTGAGTTGTGCGAACAGGAGGGCTATTGAGATAGCAAGTATGCGGGTTCTGTATCGATGTATCATGATTTGCTCCGAATGAATGTTGAGAAAATGGACGTTGGTCAGATTTATCGTTGGATCACGATTCTCTGCGTCACTACTTCTTTTCCGGCGAACGCGGTTAGAATATATATGCCGTTTGGCACATTCTGGTTGTAGCGGTCACGGAGATCCCAATGCAAGCTGCCGGGGCCGAGCATTTGCCACTCTCGAAGCAACTTGCCGAGGGTATCGTACACTCCGAACATAACGCTTGCATCTGTCGGCAACTCTGTTTTCACCGTAAGGCTTTCGCTTGCCGGCTGTGGCCAGGTTTGCATGCTGAAATCTGATAGTTGAGGCGTAGTCTTTACGTCTGTAAGAGCATTCTCCCGGACGTATATGCCCTTAGCCGTTTGTAGATACAAGCGATCCCGACCCGCATCGTACGAGAGCCATTCGTACGGCCCACCAAAAGTTGGCTTATAAGGCAGCAGTGCGGAAAGCGTGTCATAGACCCATGTTGCACCCCGATCTGTAGAATGATACACTCCCGGCGAGTCACCCAGTGCGAGGAAGAAGAGATGATCGGGATTATTTGCAGACATGACGCCGTGAACAACGCCGATCCCCCTCCAACCCTGAAATATAGGACTCCAGGACAATCCGCCATCTGTCGATCGTACAAAATCGCTCTGGAACGGGGCATAGATCAATAAAGGATCGTCAGGATCGATGATCATCATTGAAAGCAGTCCTTGACCCCAACCAACAATCTCCCATGTCACTCCATCATCGGAGCTATGAAAAAAATACGCGCCTCCGATGTCCGTGTCCACGTTCACATACACATCCGGTGTTGTCGGACTCATGCCGATACCGATTCGCGATCCATCGCTTGAGGCCGGAAAGGGGTATGGCCATGACCAGGTCCTACCGTAATCTGACGAACGATATAAGCGGTCCAATGGGCCATAGGAAGTAATTCCGAAAAGTACTCCGGTATGATTGCCCTCCTTGAAGTAAAACCGGCTGATATCGGTTGTAAGTTGACCCATTTCATGATTTTCCCAAGTTCGTCCGGAGTCTGCGCTGATGAAAAAATGCCTTGTCCTTGAAGGATCGAATGTATAGTAGGCGGCGAGCACTTTGATCGAATCTCCCGGAAAAATCCATGTCGCGGCCCCGACAGGAAGCGTGGTTGTATCGACTCTTTCCCAGTTCTCTCCGGCATCAAGTGAGCGGTAGAGTCGTCCCGAACCTGGTACCCGTACAGATGCGAATATCAGATCACCCAAGAGAGACATTGATACAATTTCTTTTTCCTCCGGCCCGATATACCGCCAACCGCTTTGCGCGGAAGCAAGTGTGGGAAACAGTATAAACACCAATGAGGCGAGTAGCAGCTTCATGATGGAAGTCCTTTCCGGAGAGTGCAGTGTATGTCGCTGATTGCTTATGTGGTTGAGCATACGTAATCATGTGCTCAGAATCAAGTCATAAAATGTTGAATTCACTGAATTACACGGAGGCTCTACATCCGTTGTAAACACATAGTTCCGATCATCTGTAGGCCAGGCGCTGTGGCAGGTGCGCCAGTCGAAGCGCGGAGTAAGTGTCGAAAACACGTTCATAGCACCACTTTTATCGCTGTCGTACATTTGTCGCTTCACGATGCTACTGTTCGCCGCATCGGACGCGTTGATATCGATGATGAACAGCCCTCCGCGTGTGTACGCGACATAAGCGCGATGGCCATTCGGCCCATTGGGATCGACGAACATTTCATGCACGCTTTCGCTGGTATGCGATGTGGACCCGAAACCCCCGGGAAGTGTGTACGAACCCTTGTGCTGAGGCGAGGAGGGATTCGAGACATCCTATACATCGATCTCATGCTTCTGCGTGGCGACGTACAGACGGTTGTCCGCGATGGTGATGGTGTGGGCTTGGGTAGAGCCTGAGTCGAGGCTTGGAATAGTGGCTGTCTGGACCGAACTGATGGGCACAAAGTTATCTTGTGCCGTTTGACCGAGGGCTATCGCGGAATCCACATTGACGATGTATACGACTGGATTAGCACTGCTCCTGGCTATTGCCAAGGTAGCGAACGTGATACCGCTCACCACGAAGGTTTCAATGTCGGCGAAACCATAAGAAATTGGAGTTTGAGCTTGGATATCGTAGTCGACGTGATTAACGTACGCCATCTCATTGTAGTACACAGGTGATGTTGCGTTGACCAATGCAATACTTAATCCACCACCCAGCGTTGAAAGCGCGTAGTGTTTGTCAGGAGTACCGGCGATCTTTATTCCCCACACGTCACTGCTACCTGCACGTGAGAATTTATCATATCCGATCACAGCAACATTTTTCGAATGAAAGGTGTAGTTGGATTGTGCATCGGCAATGTGTACGTGAATACAAATTGCGGATAGTACGAGCACAAGGTGTATGTAGCGCTGCTTCATTGTTGCCCTCATAAAGTGGTGTTCAAAATGTGGATTTCGAGGTTTATCGTTGAATCAAGATTAGACGTGTTAGTCTCTCCTGTCCAGCAAACATTGTCAGAAGGTATATTCCGCTCGGTAATTCCCTGTTGTTACTGTCACGAAGATCCCACTGAAAACTGCCGGGTGCAGACACGCGTTGTTCACGCACCATGGTTCCCAGGGTGTTGTACAAGCGGAGCGTGGTACTCGAGGCCGCCGGCATTTCGATGTTCACGGTCATGCTCTCGCGTGCCGGCTGAGGATACACCTGAATCAAAGGGGCTGGAGGTATTTCGGTAGCCGTGAGGTTCGTGCTCAAATTATCACGGATGTAGATTCCTTTCCTGGTCTCGAAATACAATCGATTACGGCTTGCGTCGTGTTGAAGCCATCTATTCGCGTCTCTTGAATTCCAGTAGGATTTGTACGGAAGGTCAAGCGAGCTTGAATCAACAGTCCATGTGAAACCTCTCGACTGAGAGTGAGAGATTGCGCCCGTATTGCTATTGAACCGAAACAGTTCGTTCGCATTCTTTAAGTTTCGGGTCAATGAGCGAAAGCCTCTATTGTCATTATCTGTATAAATGATTGTCCAGGATGAGCCGCGGTCTTCTGAAAGGAGGAGCTGATTTCCTTGGGTAGCGAGTATTTGGTTGGTCAAATCCGGATCAACCGATAGTGAACCAATGTTCAGTGGACTTTCGGCGACGAACTGCCACGTCTCCCCGTCATCCGCACTGTGGAAGAAATACGCTCCTCCGATATCGGTATCAACATTGACATAGACATCCCGAGACGTTTCACTGACGGCTAGTGCGATGATGGAACCGTCGCTGGAATATGGGAATGGGTACGGCCACTGCCAGGTTCTACCGAAATCCGTCGAGCGATACAGGCGTTCAAATCGATGATTGATGGAACGAAAACCGAATACCAGACCGGGAACGTTTTTCTTCTGAATCAGTCCGCCGATAGAGGGATCCTGCTGATCCGTGGAATCCCAAGAGACCCCCAAATCGTTGCTGAAGTATATTTTCGACGCAGTCGCCCCCCACAATCGTGTGGGTTCGCCCTCGAGAATTGTAACAACGGTGCTAGGGTGTATGAGATTTGTGTCGAGGAGAGACCAGGAATCTCCAGCATCGGTTGAGCGATATATGCGTCTTGCGTTGTACCCACCTTCCGGGCGTGGGATTGAAACAGAGGTAAAGATCAGATCGCCCAAGATGGACATATGAGTAACGCTATGTTCCTCCGGTCCGATATACCGCCAACCGCTTTGCGCAGTTACGAGGGTGGAATAAAGAACGAGAGCGAATGCGAAAATAATCACTTTCATGATGGAAGTCCTTTTCGAAGAGTGCAGTGTATGTCGCGGATTGCTGATGTAGTTGAGCATACGTAATCATGTGTTCAGAATCAAGTCATATAATGCCGCATCTCCCGAATTGCCCGCAGGGATTTTATCCGTCGCCCGCACAGACTCCCGATCCTCCGTCGGCCAGGCGCTGTGACAGAGCCGCCAGTCAAAAGCCGTGTCAGCGGAGAAAACCGAAAGAGCGCTCAGTTTGTCGCTGTCATACATCTGTCGCTTCACGATGTTGCTGTTGAGGACATCGGCGGTATCGATATCGACAATGAACAGCCCGCCGCGCGTGTACGCCACGTAGGCGCGATGGCCGTTCGGTCCGTCGGGATCGACGTACATTTCATGCACTGTCGCTCCCGGCATGTTTGTCCCCGGCACTGGATTCGGCAGAGCGTAAGCGCCTTTGTGTATGGGCGAGTACATCGAAAAAAAAGGAGCAGAGAAATTCTTCTCTGCTCCAATATCCTCGTCGAAGTGATGTAGTATCGAATCAGCGCTCGTGTTGCACGCGCTACTCGCGATGATATAGTCTATTTACTCGGCAACAACCAGCGTCCGAGCGCTTGTGGCGTTCCCACTCCGCAGCACCAACGTATACACACCGGCGGGGAGGCCGTGTAATTCCACCTTTATACTGTACTCGCCCTGCGACAGCGTGCCGTTATATACTTCCCGAACCATGCGTCCGAGCACGTCGTGCACACGCAGGGTGATGTCGGACGTCCCGCGAACGGACAGTGGTGCAGTGCGCAGGACGGCGGCGGATGCCGGATTCGGATACACGGCGTGTAACTCCATCGCGGCGGGTGATGCGGGTTCGCGCGTGCTCAGCACCGGTTCGCAGGGCATCTCGTCAAGCATCGCCGCGATATTCGTTTTCAGTTGTGCGGGCTCGATGCGATACGGCCGCAGGGACAGGAACATCATGTGTCCGGTTTCCATCTCGCCCGTTTTGACGGGCTTGCCCCACACGCCGATGCCGGAGGTGGTGTTGTTCCTTGTTTCGGTAAAGAGGATAAGATTCTCCGGACGAGCGAGCGTGAGACTGAACGGATTCACCAGATTCTGGTCGCCGGTGAATTCCATGTCCGTCAGCGAGGGCAGCGTCGCTTTGCACTCGCGTACCGTCGCCAACTGACCGGTCCAGGTGATGCCGAGGAACTGGCGCATCTCCGCGGAGAGGAATTGCTGGCCATAGCGCGTCATCAACAGGAGATTGCCCCCGACGCGCACGTACTCCATGGCCGAAGTGTTGAACCAATGCGCTTCATCGCCGTTGTAGGCGTTGCCCAGCCAGATCACGGTGCAGTATTGACCCAGCACGTTCGCAGGAATCGCCCCGCTGCCGATGGGTGCGGGTACGCCTTCGGGATAGCCGCCCGAGGGGTTCGGGAAGAGATCCCACAAGGTATAGGGCTGGCCGCCGGTGAAGGTCGAATCCGCGAAGGCGGCGTCCATGGCGCTCCGGTACGCGCTTTCATTCCAGTCCACGCCGTTGACCAGCAGTATGCCCTTGTCGAAGGTGGGATTGACGATTTTTTCGATCACCCGCTTGAGAATCCAGTTGTCGCGGTCGAGTTGCACCAGCTCCGGCTTTTTCGGAAGCATGAAGCTCCATTCCTGCGCCGCCTGATCATTGAACACCACAAGCGTCGTATCACTGCCGTCGTCGTAACGCACGTACAGATCGATGGGCATGGTGAAGAGCTGCCGCGTCGAAAGATAGAGCTGCTCGATGCTCACATCCAGCTGGTGCTCGCCGCCGACATTCGTGACGCCCCATTCGTACTGATAGGTGGGATAATACTCTCCGTAAATCCATTGCTGGAAGAACCAGTCGAGATCCATGCCGCTTTCGTCTTCCATGACCTGCTGGAATTCGCTCGTGACGGCGGTCCGGTAATACTGCATCATCTCATCACCCAGATATTTGCGCGTGGCGGCGAAAAACGCTTCATCACCCATGACATGCCGCAGCATGTGTACCACCCAGGAGGCCTTGTTGTAGCTCAGGTTGCCGCTGAAGATGCGGGAGAAATCCGTCGGATCACTGACGTATATCGTACCCGGACCATAGTAGGCCTTGCCCGCCATATCGGCCTTGAGCGCGTCCAGACCCCAGCGCGCCTCGTAAAACAGCGCTTCGCCGTAGGTCGCCCAGCCCTCGTTGAGCCAGATGTGATGGAAGGAATTGCAGGTCACCTTGTCGCCGAACCACTGATGCATCAGTTCGTGTACCACTACACCGGTACTGTAAAAGCCCATGGAGGATACCGTCTGATGCTCCATTGCGCCTCCCCATTCATACTCGGCCATGCCGTACTTCTCGTTGATGAACGGGTAGGTGATGAAGAGATCCGAATACACCTGCAAGCCTTCGAGCATGTCCTGCTCGAATGCGGCCATGTCCTGCGCGGACATGCCGTACCACCAGCTTCCCACGGGCATGGTCCTGCCGCCGTGCGTGAATTGAAACTCGCGGTAATTGTACTTCGCCGCCGCGACGCTGACAAGGTAGGTGACGATGGGATATTTGCTTTTCCAGTGCACTGTCCGCGTGCCATCTCCGCCTACGACATCAGAAACGACGAGCCCGTTGGATACCGGATACAGGTCATCGGGAACAGTGACGATGATGTCAATCGAGTCCGCTTTATCCGACGGATCATCCTTGCAGGGCCACCACGTGCGCGCGTCATACGGTTCTGACTGCGTGGCGATAGATGTCACCTGCTCGTTGAGTTCCACGTTGTTGACGCTGCGGATGCTGATGCCGCTCTGCGCGTACGATGCAGTGTAATACATGCGTACGTCATCGCTCCTCTGCGTACGCAGAGTGTATGGCAGGGGAATGGTCACCACATCGCCATTGATCGTGAGCTGGCTTTTCGGAATGCGCTGGCCACGAGTCACAACACTATCTATGGACGCATTCGGCGCCATGTGGACGTCAAGAGTGTTCATGTCACCGTTGATCGCTCTGAAGTGCATGAGCACGTTGCCGCTGAACGGGAGTGTCGCGTCTTTTCCCAGGGAAATGGTGAGGCGATAATACGTCACGTCGTAGGAGGCCATGGAAGCCGGAACAAAAGCGCTGCGCTTTGCGAGCAGTTCGTACCGCCGCATTTCTTTCTCGCGGTGGACGCACATATCGCTCTGTTGTGCGAAAGCGGTACCGCCGACAAGAAGCAGCAGCAAGAGGTGGTAAAGCAATTTCATAGGTTCTCCAGGTGGAAGGGATGTACTGCACCCTGATGCAATCTTCAATAATAGTACGTACGCTCATGTCGAACAATGCACAAATCCGTGGTCTGTATGTGAGGGGGCCGCGGAATACCCGTGCGTGCGGATGGATGCGGATCGGCGGGTATATGTGTAGAGGAATCTTTCGGGGGAATGTCGCAAGCGGCTTGCGGGAAGGGAGTGGGTAACAGGATTTACGTGCATTCATGTTCCTCTGGCGCCTCGGTGTACGTATCGCGTATGCGCGATGAGGGACATTGCTCCGGTGCAGCCGAAGTGGTATCATTGAAAGAACAAGATCACGCAGGAAATCTCGAAATGATACGACAGACATGGCTGTTTGCCGCCTCGGAAAGCGATGGCCCCCCGGTTTCAAAAAGCATCCACCAGCTCTTCGAAGCACTGCCCGGAGTGCTGCGCCTCGAGTATGGAGCGATATCCTCGCGCTCGACAGGCCAGATCCGGGCTGCGGCGATTCTGGACGTTTATTTCTCCGACGAGGATGCGATGAATGCTGCCTATGCCTGCGCGGAAGGCAGGCGCATCTCGCGCGAAGTCATGAACAACGCCGCCGCCGTGCTGGACGTCCTCATCATCGACAATCCCGACTCCATGTCCGATGGGAGCCACTGAGAGCTCGGGACCGGACACGGATTCTCTGCATGGCGGCACTGGCATTCCAGAGTCGGATTCTGTATTGTTACATACGGAACAGTAGCTGAAACAGAACATTCTCAGATACGCACACTGCGCATGAAACCCGACACCATCGTCCTTGCCACACGCAACCCGCATAAAGCCGCGGAAATGAAGGCCCTCCTCGCCGGCCTGCCCGTCACCGTTCGTGATCTGTCGGAATTTCCCGGCTGTCCCGACGTGGAGGAAGACGGCGACACGCTCGAGGATAACGCATATAAGAAAGCCGAGGCGGCGTACCGCTGCACGGGTCTCCCCGCCGTGGCGGACGACACCGGCCTTGAGGTGTACTATCTTCTCGGTCAACCCGGCGTGTACTCCGCCCGCTATGCCGGCGAGAATGCGACATACGAGGAGAACTGCAAGAAGCTGTTGCAGGAGTTGACGCAGGTGCCCGCACGCAAGCGCGATGCGCGCTTCCGCTGTGTGATCGCGCTGGTCGGTCCCGGCACGGAAGAGTACTTCGAGGGCCGGGTGGAGGGACGCATTTTACTCACGCCGCGCGGAAGCGGTGGTTTCGGGTATGACCCGGTATTCCAGGCGGAGGGTTTCACCCGCAGCTTCGCGGAACTGACGGCGGAGGAGAAAAACGCCGTCAGCCACCGAGGCAACGCGCTGCGGGCATTGAAGGAATTTCTGGCGAAATAACGGAGGTTTGTATGCGATATTTCATGTTCCTGTTGACTCTCGTGCTCGTCCTGCCCGCATGTACCGATGATCCGGCTCCCGTCACAACGTCCGGGACGGAGTTGTTTGCCGATCAGCAGTATTATCCCGACCGGGAGGGGTTCTGGTGGGAGTACCAGCTGGATTCGGCAAGCGTCAAGGATGTTGCCCGGGTGCGTTCCCGCATCATCGGCAGCCGCGTGGTGGATTCCCTGACCTATTCGGTGCAGGTGAACGAGGACAGGCGCGGGGGTCAGGTCACGACGGACACGCAATACATTCGAAAAACGGGTGTCGGCATCATGATGAGCAGTCCGGGTTTGAGGGATCTGGGTGCTTTCCCTGTGATTCCCGGTGGACCGGGTGTGGAAATCCCCAAAGAGTTTCTCATCATTCCCTTCAATCCGGGCTTTCAAGCCACCTGGGATATTGTGACCATCGAGTTCAATCAAATTCCGATTTTTCCCATATACTTCCGGGTAAAGGGGCGCTACATCGGAACCGGAGACGTCGCAACGCAGCGTGGCACGCTGAAAAATGTCGCGCGCATCACGGTCAGCATTGAAGCGCGCCTGCCCAATCTCCAAAATCCGACAGATTTTCTCAATCCGCTCATCCTCAACGAGAAGGCGGATTTTTACTTCACACGGCCTTACGGATTGGCATTGATCGACGGCTCGGAGGCGGTGTTCACGTTGCTGCGCGGCGGTCTCCCTCTGGCATCCAGCTTCCCGAAGCTGCGCCAGGAACTCGTGGACATGAATATCGTCCAGCCGCAGCCTGTCTGCTCCTGGTGAGCAGGGCGCAAGGCGCAGAACGCGCCTGCCCCCCGAAGCCATTGCACAGCGCTGCTGGATTCCGATAATTTGAGTTTGCGCAGGCGGGGAGAGCGAAGAGCAGAGAGCACGGGCGTGCAAGATTGCTCGCATCGTACAAGCGCCCCACGTCGGGAGGAGGCAGAGAGCAAAGGGCAGAGAGCATGGCCGTGCAAGATTGCTTGCACCGTACAAGTGCCTCAGTTCGGGAGGAGGCAGAGAGCAAAGGGCAGAGAGCACGGCCGGGCAAGATTGCTTGCACCGTACAAGCACATTAGTTTCGCAAGTGGGAGGCGGCGGATACACTCAGGAGCATTGTAACGGATATAGATCGCTTTTCGGACATCCGTAACGCACGACCGTGCTCTCTGCTATCGGCTCTCTGCTCCGGCCGCACCACCGCCCGTACAGACGCCCGCCGGGCGTCTCTACCGCACCACCACCGCCCGCACCGCCTGCCCTCCCGCGCCGATCATGCGAATGAAATACATCCCGGGCTGCAAACGCAATGCCGACGGCACGATGAGCAATACACCATCCGCTTCCTGCATCATACCATCCCGCAGCAGCACCACCTCGCGGCCGAGGGCATCGTACAGCACGATGCGCACATACTCGCCCACCGGGACATTCACCGAGATGCGCGCTTCGCCGTTGAGCGGCACGGGTTGCGGCCAGACGGGGCCGAGGCCGTAGGTGGTAGGGGACGTGCCCGTTTCCACTCCCACGAGTCCCTTGATGCGATACGTCACCGCCACATCCCTCGGGAGATTCGGGGCTTGCCCTCCAATTGTGAGAGCGGTGGCGTGCAGGCCGAAGGGCAGCGCGGTGCTGTTGGGCTGCACGGCGATGCGGGCGGCGTGATCGCCCGAGACGGGATCTGCGTTGAGCCACCACTGGCCGCCTTGCGCCGTCCACGGCATGGAGAGGCCGCCGCCGGTCCAGAGTTGTATGTATTGCGCGGCGGGGAGGGGATCGTTTTGTTCGGCTTCGAAATGCAAATGCAGCGGAGTAAAGACAATTCCCGTCGGCGCATCCGGCAGAACGTGCACGGTGTGGTCGCAGTCGGTGATGCTGCCCTGCTCGTCGCTGCGCCAGGTGAAGTTGACCTGAAACGCGCCGTAACCCGCGAGGGCGCTGGTGGTTTTGAGCGTCCACCAGCGCGTGTTGCCGTCGCCGGGACGCAACTCGCCGAAGCTGAGCGTGGCGCTGTCGCTCACGAGTTCGAATTCCGGCGGCAGCATGATGGTAGCGGAGCAATTGTGCAGCGCCACGGTGCCTGTGTTGGTGGCGGTGTAGGAGATTTCGAAGGGTTCGGGGATGAGGATTTCGTAGGCTGCGTCGGCGTGGAGCGAGTCATGCCCCGAGACAACGCAGTGTGTTGTCTGTACTTGGGGCCATGATTCGATAATGATCTCGGCGCTGCAATCCTTCCAGTCGCCCTGTTCGGTGGAGCGGTAGCGGACGGTGATATGCTGCGCTTCGGTGAGTGTGTCGGCGAGGGGATGCAGGAGCCATCGCAGTTGCGCGGCGCTGTTGCTGTCGATGGAGGCGAGAGTTTTCATTGCTGTCTCGCCGTTCGCGGGTTCGAAGCGCGGGGCGTTAGTGAGATCGATCTCTGCCTCGAGGCTCGTCTCCGGTGTGTCGAGTATGTTGCGCAGGTCCAACGTTACCGGTACGGGATCGGGGTCGTAGCCCAGCGGATCGCGCAAAAAGCGCACGGTGTCCAACGTAATGATGTCGCAGAGCAGCCCGTCGATGCCGGGGATGTACATGTCGTGCGTGCAGATTGCGAGGAGCGAGTCGCCCGTGCCGTCGCGTTTCGTTCCCCAGGTGAAGGCCTCCAGCGTGACATTGCGCGAGGCGCGCAGGGCGAGCATACGCAGCTTCCATTGCTCCGCGAGACTGTCGCCGGGAGACAGCGACGAGAGAGTACGGGACAGCGGATCCAATGCGAGCAGCCCGGCGTCGCCGAGGATAGACAGATCGACTCTACGAGCGTCCAGCGCGACTGTGCCGGTGTTGCGCAAACTATAATCGATGGCGACGGGAGTCCGCTGTATGACCAGTGACTCCGGTACTGACGGAGGGCCATACAGCGCGCATTCGGCGCCGCCGAGCAGCATGGTGATGCGCACCGGCAGCATACAGAACGTGCTCCAGCGACCGCCGCCGCCCGTAATGCGGAAGTACAGCGTGTCGGTGGCCGTGCCGACGGGATTGCTCGCCAGACCAAGCTGCCAGCGCAACGTATCGACATCGTTCTGTATCATGCGCAGGGGACCGCGGCCGTAGTCCGCCGCGGGCAGCGAGAGGTGGCGACAGGCGCTCAGGTCCAGCCACACGTTGATATCGAGCAACGCGCTGTCGATCACGCTCCGGAGTTCGAGCAGGACCTCGGCGGGATTTGGTGTGATTGCGCCGCTTTCCGGATTGATGGTGATGTTTTGCGTACCAAACGCCATGCACTGCACGGGCATTGCGGGTACGTGCACCGTGGCGTCGCAGAGAGAGAGTGGATTGCCGACGGGGTCCTCGCCTATGCAGAAGATGCGCACATCGCGTGCCACCGGACGACGCAGCGCGCGCGCCTGCCAGTTGACGGTATGACTGCCGCCCGGAGGCACGGTTGCGCCGGGAGCATATTTCCCGCCGGCGGGGACGGGAAAGAGATACATGCCATCGCCGAAGTTCATGGAGAAGCGCGCGAAGGTGATAGGGCCGCTGCCGGTGTTGTTGACGGTGAGCGATACGGGAAAGGGAGTCGGATCGTAATTGTCGCCGAGCACCAAGAGCGAGTCCGGCGCGGTGACGGCGCAGGGCACCTCAGGTACGAAGCGATCCCGCCGCGCGAAGTTGATATACGCATCGCAGGTGATAACCGAGGGCGTGCCGCGCATACGATCCGCATCGAAGTAGTAGGTGACCACGTCGATCCAGGCGCCCGAGGTATCGAAGGCCGCGTCGTCCACACGCACGCGCCAGCGCACGGTGTGCCTGTCTCCCGGCCGCAGACGCAAATCGCCCAACGCTATGCGCGCGCGTTGCGTGTCGGGATCGAGCACCAGACCCTTTGGCAGAGATATCTGGCATTCGATACCTCCCGCGTCTATGGCCGGATCGATGTTGAGCAACTCCGTGCTCACATCCAGATAACGCGGATGAATAAGCGCCGGATCGTTGTATTTAAATACCGTGTCGGCTACGTTCAATCCACAGGATAGCAACTCGCAGCCGGGTACTCGTGTGCGGAAGAGGAAGCCCTCCGCATCATTTCCATACAGAGGTTGTATAGCGCTGAACATTGTCACGCTATCCTTGTGTATGGATTTCAATTCACTGAACACGGTAAGATTGTTGCCCGCATCGATATGGGAGTAATTATGGTAGGCGCCCCATTTTACATGTCCTCGTTTAATATACTTCTCGTCGGGATGCCAGTAGCCGGAATGACGGATTTCCGTGCCGTCATAGTCCAGAACAAGCAGATACTCAGATTCATACTGATTTACCGTGTCGAGCGGATTGACGAATGGGTAATTCGTGGTGCGTGTGCGACCAAAAACAAGAATTTCATTACACGGTGTGATCCGCACTTGCGGAGCAAAGCTTAACGGTATAGGATTGTATGTAACGAATGCTGGCTCGCCACCGGTTGGCGGATAGCGCATGATAATGTTAGCTGTATTCTCCGTTTCGAGTGGTCTTACAAGGGTAGCAGAGTTACTCATCCCGACCAGGACAACTGAACCATCAGCCCCTACCGCTATAACCGGAAGATCAACGTATGATATCGGAGTGGCGTAGATAAAACTCGTGAGGTCACCGCTTATCTTACACAGGAATGTGGCGTTGTGCGCCTCACCAACAAGCCAGTTCCGGATCCTGGGGAGGGGTTTCAATGGGTATTCACCATGATCCTCTATGCACAGAATAATATTACTTGCTCTATCGGTTGCTAAAATAACCCGCAAATGGGACAAAGCTAGGAATTCCCCTTCGCCGTCGAAGATGTAGGTACCGGCAACAACCGAGTCATGCATGTTATTAATTTTTACGAGGATGGCGCTCCGTGGCCACCACCTGCGGCCGTGCGGATCGTAGATTGGAATGGTGTCGATAGTGTCCTGAATCGTTCCCGGAGTGACGCACCATTGCACGCCATCGGTCTCCGCGAGCAGTATGGTGTTGCCTTGCGCATCTACTGTCAACTCTGCAGCCATAAGTGCTCCGGGGCCGCCGAGCCATGTGGAGGAAATGAGAAGGCCCGCACTATCTAGCTTGAGCAAGACAGGTACTGAAAAATGTTGCCATTGTGAGGTACGAGACCAATGCCACGATGGTTGTGCAGGTCGTACCGGCTGCAGTGCATTCGCCGTGATGGGAAAATCCAGGGATTGCGCGTTGCACATCATATGCGCATTGTTGTCGTTGTCACAGCTCATCATCGATTTGCTCAACCTCGTCCCACCAGAAAGAAGGCCGCGAAGTTCGTTCAGGCTCCCTCCAATGTACGTCGCAAAATGTATCGTCTGAGCGTCCGCCTTCAGGCAGGCGTGAAACATATCGTAGTCTCCACTCAAATTTGCCTGATGCGCTGCGAGTACGGGGAGATCCGAGGAGGCGGTCTGCATATACAGATGTATATACCCACGTTGATCAATGTCGAATCCGACTATCTCATCCACCCCATTTCCCCCAAAAAACGTATTGAACTCGGTGGCAATTTCTCTGCGTCGGTCATAAAAATTTCGGTATGGACGGTACCGTATGCCACTTCCCATGGTCGCGTTACTGCGTTCAACATAGATATCCCCATCTTCTCTTATCCCCGTTATCATATCATCCAGTATGACATCCGCTCCCTCGAAGCGTATGTCGGCCGGATTCGCGCCAGGGTGCAGCACAATACATTGTTGAAACCGATCACCATTCTCGCTGTATTCGATATCAACGCCGGGCCATACGTTTGCATATCGAATTCCCGTAAAACTGGGAATATTCGTCCGCCACATCGAGCTGTCATTGCCTCTGTATATCTGCGTGGCTTCGTACCGCTCGCCCAGTCCTTCGATGTACATATCCTTCGATGGATTGACAAAGCGGAGATCGAGTCGCGCCAGCAATCCGTCACCAGGGATAGGCGCGGTATTCGCGGTCACTTCCAATGTCGGCAGAACAGTCGACCGACGTAACGGCCTCCATAGGACTATTCCTTCGTTGGTAAACGCCGCCTTCTCCATGCCTCGGATAACACCATACCTCACCTCCGCATCCCATTGTCCTGCGTTTTGAATGAAGTGCAGGGGTATACGAAAACGCTCCGCCGTGACGGGAGGATCTTTGGCAAACATTGTTACGGTGATCGACTGAAACACTATCAGCATCGAGATGGCAAAGATTCCGGGATTGTATCGCATGGTGGACTCCTGAAGCGTGCAATGTATACTACGGAAAGAAATGCCCGGAGGGGCGGATTGCCCCTCCGGGTGGATTGCGCGGATTCCGTTGCAAAGTGAAGTGGAAATCCGCTTCGGAAATATCAACGGAGAATGACGAAGGAGCGGGTAACCTGGCTGGCACCGCTGCTCATGCGGACGATGTAGCTTCCCGCCTGCAAGCCGAGTTTGATCGGATCGAAGCGCAGCAACAGTCCACTTTCGCGCATGGTACCCGAGAACAGCGTTTGTAGGCGTCGACCGAGCATATCGTATATCTCGAGAGATACGCCTGCATCGACTGGTCCCGTGCAGGAAATGTTCACACCATCGGCATTGGCGTATTGCGGTTGCGGCCAGATGGAAGAGATGGCTATGCTTGGTTGAGGCGTCTGTGCCACTTCCGCATCGGAACGTTTCACCCATCGTATGGTCGTGCCGAGGTTGGTCAGCATGGTACCCATGAGGCCGTTGTTGCCGTTCTGACTGTCGTACCAGTACACCGCCATTTCGCCCGCGTAGGCCGCTTTGACCATAGGTGTGCGTTGATGGTAATTGCCGGGTCCGGGTCCAATCATTGCCGGCTGCGGCCACTGCGGTCCACCGGAAGGAAGAGAGGAATCGAAGAGTATGTGCTGTCCGTAGATCTCGGTCGGACGCGCGGGACTGCACGGACTCATCTCACCGCCACCTTCCCACACAGCCACGCCGCGAGGACCGTCGAGACCGGGTGCGAAATTGATCATGCGAGCGATGTCCGGGGACGAAGGCGCGGTGAGGCCTATATCGAGAAGCAGGTTCTGGCCATATTCCGGAACGCCAGGGGCGGGCCAAGCGTTCGGGAAGGTCACACGGTTCGACTCGACTCGATGGTATGTGCCACCTGGGATGGTGAATGCGGTATTCCAGACCATCAGCGCCCCTTCCTCGCTCGAACCCGCATTGCGGAGACTGTCCACATCGATCGCCGGGTGGCTCGAGAATTCTGAAGGGCTGTTATTCGTCAGCATCAGAGCAGTATTGAGAGCTCCAAACTGATAGGTGTTCACAAACACATCAGAGGTTTGTCCGCCCGGAGGGACAATTGCGTACGCGAGTATGGCCGAGCCGCTCATTATACCACCGGTGGTGCCGGCGGCAAGGTCGTAACCTTGGAAAGAGCTGTATGGAATGGGAGTAGTCGGAGTAGCTTGCGGCATTGCTAAGTCGAGATTAGCAAGGTCAATGTTCCCCGAAGTGGGTTCATTGCTCACACCATACAGGTAATCCGCTCCGTCCCAGGCGATGATGAGGGATTCATGATGGCCAGGACTACCCGGTATCATGTCAAACAGGCCAACTCCTGGGACCGTAGTCCAGAATCCGAGCTTCATCTGTCTGAATCCTGAAAGATTATCATTGCTCAGACAGCCAATAAGAGCATTGATGGCTGGCGAGTTCACAGGGAGAATGCGTGGTTCGCGATAATCGAACCCAGTGCCAGCTCCGCCCCACAAAATCGGCACTAGGGTCGCTACTCCTGACGCTGAAACATTTGCTGTCCAGCAATTGAATCTTGAAGGTGCGCTTCCAGTGACCTCCTGCTCCCAGACCACTCTTGCGCCACCCTGTCCGTCGATGCACACATCCGGCAGTCGGGCATTGAGGCTTGCGGCGTTGCCGCCGATGTATGGATTCACAACGACGCCGTTGGTGGACCAGCGGGGAACGCCGTAGCGGTCCAGCTTTTGTATGAACACCATGCGGTATTCCGTACCCGGCTGCCCATAGGGGTAGCGGATCTCGTCCCACACGATGTAGGTGGAGCCGTCGAATTTGTCGCTCACGAAGCGGAAATTCTCCGCATCCTCGCCGAAGGTCCAGTAGGCGAATTCGTCGCGCCAGGCCATGCCGGTTGCACCGGTGCATTCGCCGGGGGTCTGGCAGTAGATATTCTCGTCGTCCTGATTGTCGTTGGGTATGGGCTTGCGGCGCCCGTCCTGCCAGGTGAATACCCGGCGGCTTGCCTGTGGCAGCACCTGATCACCGCGCGCCTCCGTCACCGGCCAGCCGTTGAGTTGCTGCTGATACGTCCACGACGGGAGGTTGACTTCCTGATACCAGATGTCCATTTCCGTGCCCGTATGATGCTTCCACGCGAACACGGTGTTTTCGTTTATCACGCTGCTCGCAAGAAGATTGTCCATGGCGAGCTGCGTCTGGTCGTAGGGCAGTTGGCAAATCGGATCGCCGTTCGTGCCCAGGGGATTCACCATCACCCCGGGTCCTCTCGCATCCAGCAAGCCCGCGTAAATGTCGACGCCGGTGGCTTGCTGGTCTCGACTGTCCTCCCAACCCACGGTCACCAGCGGTATGAAGGTTTGCGGATCGGGGAAATGCTCCCACAAGGTGATTTGCGGGAATTGTTGAGCGTCCTGCGCATCGCAGACTATGGCACCCTGCGTCGGAAATAGCAGATTGGCACCCGAATCCAGTGCCTGCGCCATGATGTCGGGGGTGAAGGAGCCCGGGTTTGTTCCATCGTCCTGCCAGACGATGATGGCCCGGCGGTCCTGAACGGCGGGATTCCTGCCTGTGTTCACAATCTGCGGGAATTCCTGATTGCCTGGCGCGTTGAGCGTGACGGGCCTATCGCCGTTGAGATACAGCTGATTGGTGTTCGCGCCGATATGATTGACCATCACGCGCCACATCGCTCCGCCGAGAGCATAGTCGCGCGCGTCCTGATACGTCACCACCACGCCCTGCCCGTCGGGCGTCGGTATATTGTCAACGTCGAGTTCCGGATTGATCTGGTCGGGATCGCTCATGGTCGAGACCGGGATGCCGTTCTGCGCCCAACCCGGAGCCGGATTGGCCGTCGCGCTCTGCATGTATTGCAGATACACGTCGCGGTTGCGCGGCTGCACGCCCGGATCGTTGCGATAGTCTATCCAGGTGATGAATGCGCCGTCGTCGGTGCCCACGATGCGTGGACGCTCGTTGTGCGTTCCCGTTTGGCACACCGGCACACCGTTCACCGGCCATCCCGGGTCGCGCCTGCCCGTGCTCAGCTCGAAGCGCTGACAGTAGATATCCGCCACCAGCTCGTCGGGATCATTCCTGTAGTCTTCCTAGGTAATGATCACTCCGCCCATGTTGTCGTATGCCGCGCGCGGATTGCGCTGGGCATTGTCCGCAGTGCATACCTCGATGCCGTCGAAGCGGTTTTTTACAACGTCGAGAGTGCCAAGGCCAAAATAGTCGGTACGCGGCCCTATCCACTGTGGTATGCCCAGATTGGCATCCACAAGCTGGATGTAAATGTCGGCGCCCGTGGCCGCGGTTTGCTCGCTTTCCCAAACCACGGCAAACTCGGTCACTCGGCTGGGCCTGGCGATGGAGGGCTTTAATTGATCGAGCACCGCCATGGAGAGGGAGCGATCTTTGTCCTGCGTTTGCGCAACAGTGGTTTGCGGGGGCTGGGCCGCCATCAGGAGGAAGACGGCACAGAGAATCGAGCCGACGAGCCGTATCCGACGGCATGCGGGACAATCAAACGAATCGACGAATCGACGAATCGACGAATCGACGAATCGACGAATCGACGAATGTCACCGTTGATTGTCCGGGGATTAGGTGTTTCATTCCTGCCTCGTAATAAAAGTACGACAACTGTGAGTGTATGTCAAAACCGCTTGCGCGGTCCGAATCACCGCAGTGTGTTTTCAGGCAACAGAAACGGGGGTTTCGTCATCGTGAGACTTCGGAAAATCCAGGCACAAAATTCTGTTGTCGCTCCTCTGTCCGTCACGCGACTCTGAAGACAAAGCGCATTATCTCCGTGCCGCCCACGACACTTTTGCCTCCAACGCCGGACAGGCACGGCCCGTCGTGGGGAGCATGTCGCCTTTTCGCCATCGAAGTCCGCTTCGCGACCGTTTACTCCACGCGGCGAACGTTGATGACTTTCTATCCTATAAATAGAACCAATCGGTCCCCTTGCTGAAAATATCTTAAAAAAAAACAGGTCACTTTTTCGCCCCCATCGAAAATGGGCCGGGATGGGCGGTTTGTTGATTTTTTAAGCAAGTTGGGATGAAAAAAAAGCGCGCCTGCCCCCCGAAGCCATTGCACAGAATTAGCACATATCGATGATCAGTGTGGCTTAGGAGGGGGAGGGCGGGCGTCTCGAACGATAAAGCTCGGGGTTGTCGAGAAGCACTCGCTACGCGCTACGCTCCTCTGGCAGCGGATATAGTTTGCTATGCGGACGTTCGGAGCGTGCGAACGTGCTCTCCGCTCTCCGCTGCCTTACCGTGTACTCCGGGTGTTACGGCTTTCCCACTCGCGGAACACCTCCGCAAGAATGACGCGATAGGCAGGATGGTAATTGGCGGCGTACTCGCGACTGTGGTGAATGACGTCCAATCCACTCGGACTGAGGGTTTCGTCGAAGTTTTCCATCTCGGTGGATGTCCAGGGGAATTGTCCCTGCGATGCGAGTGCGCGGGCTCTGTCCCATTGCGCGAGAAACGCCACCGTATCGGGCCGGAGACGCTCCATCGTCCGTTGCATAAGGCCGATGATGGTCTCTGTGGTAATTCCCATTCGCACCGCCGGACGCAGGTTGAGCCGCAGCATGTTGCCCGAAGGGCCGCAGGGCTCTGTGAGACGGGTTTCTTCGAATTCCGGGAGATGCGCAATTTCGCTCTCCAGCCGATTCCGTGCAAAATCCCAGTTCGTGATGATATGTCCCGGACCGAACGCGTCCTGATACAGGGATTTGTACAGATCCTGAGCCTGGCTGAACGGATAGTCCTGCCTGAATGATTTCGCGAAGCTCCTCAAGGGATCAGCTTCCTGCTCCCTCGCATCGGAACAGGCAAGGAGGGGGAGTATGAGCATGAGAAGGATGAGGGTTGATATCGTGTTCATGGCAGAGTGCATTTCCTGTGAAGATAATATAGCAGGGGATGAGAAGACCACCGCACGCTATTCTCCGCCGGCGTTGCGGAAACATCGTGTTGCGGCACAGTACCTGCCTGTTGTCCGGCGGCGTGGAACCGCCGGTTTACCTTGCTTTTATGCGCGAAAACGTGGTAATATAGAATCTGACTCTTTTTGTCAATCAAATATGGAATCAGCGACTCATGAAGCGTATCATGTCAGCGAAACCTGAAACATGCACCCGTATCGCCGCAATGGCCCTGCTGGGAATGCTCCTGTTCACGCCGGCGCTGCATGCGCAGCAGGGAAAGGCGCCGAAGGGTTCTTCGAAACCGACCGTCCTCGCCAAAATCGGGAAGTACGACCTTTCTCTCGAGGAATTTGAACGTCAGTACATCCGCAACAACGGCGGTGAAGCCGCGGCGGCCCGATCCACGAACGCAGAGCGGCAGGAGTTTCTTGAACTGCTCATCAAGTACCGGCTGAAAGTACACGAAGCACGCGCGAAAGGCTACGACAAGGATGCGGAAATCGTGAAAGAGCTTCAGGAGTATCGCAACAGTCTCGCTCTTCCGTATTTCACCGAACGGGCGCTGATAGATCCGAAAATCCGCGAACTGCATGAGTTGCAGAAAGAAGAGATCCGCGCTGCCCACGTCCTCGTACGTGTCGTGAATGATTCCGAGGGCAACCCCGACACCACCGCTGCACTGAACAAAGCTCTCGATATTCTGCGCCAGGCGCGCGAAGGCGTGCCCTTCGACACGCTGGCAGCACGGCATTCGGATGATCGCGGTACCTCCGAGAAGGGCGGCGACCTGTTGTACTTCACGGCCGGCATGACGCTGCCGGCATTCGACAGAGCCGTGTATTCTCTGACCAAACCGGGCGAACTGTATCCCACTCCCGTGCGGACCATGTTCGGCTACCACGTCGTCAAGCTGATCGAACGCCGTCCCTCCCGCGGGGAGCTGCAGGTCAGTCATATCCTCGTGCGTACCAATCCGGACGAGCCCGGCGACACCACCACCGCGCTGCAGAAGCTCAATACCATTATCGACAGCATCAAACAGGGACACAGCTTCGCTGAACTCGCCACGCGCAATTCCGAGGATCCCGGTTCCGCCGCGAAAGGCGGTGATCTGGGCTGGGTCACGAGACGCAAGTTCGTACCCGAATTCGAACTCGTGGCCTTCGATCTGAAGGAGGGCGAACTCAGCCGTCCGGTGCGTACGCAATTCGGCTGGCATGTCATTACCATTACCGGCGAGCGTCCCCCGAAGTCTTTCGAAGACGCGAAGCAGGAGCTCAAAGAGCTGTACCGCCGCTACAGCTATGAAGAAGACAACAAGGCCTTCCTCCAGCAGATCTACGACGGTTACGGCATTACACTGAAAGATGACGTGCTGACGCAGTTGAAGTCGTCTGTGGACAGCACCGCCACGACCTCCGCGCCCGGCTGGTACAACAACATTGACGAGAAACTCAGGAAAGCGAAAGTCGCCACGTTCAAAGGCGGCGGTCTGACGATTGACGAGGCGATCCGTATCATCGAAAAGAATCAGGATTTGCAATCCAAGCCCCTGAATACACGTTCCCTTCGTGAAGTCATGGAACTCGCGGCGCAGAAGGAAGTGCTGCGTATCGAAACCGAGAACCTGGAGACGCGCTATCCTGAATTCGGCAGTCTCATGCAGGAATACCAGGAAGGCGTATTGCTCTTCAAAGCGGAACAGGATGCCGTGTGGAATCAGGTGAAAGTGGAAGAGGAACGCCTGAAAGCGTTTTGGGAACAGCACCGTAGCGAATACACCTGGCCGGATCGCGTGCGCTTCAGCGAAATCTTCGTCACCAGTGACAGTGTGTCCAAAGTGTTGCGCGACAGTCTCGACAAGGGCGTCCCCTTCGAGGAACTGGCCGAACGCCATACGCAGCGTGCCGGCTACAACAGCAAGCAAGGCGACTGGGGCTTGCAGCCCGTGGACGCCAACGAGCTGACCCGCCGTGTGCAGGGTATGCAGGACGGTTGGGTGGAAGGTCCGCACAAATTCCAGTACGGCTATTCCATCGTGAAGAAGACGGGCAAGGACCAGGCCCGCGAGAAAACGTTCGAAGAGGCGCAGTCGGAAGTTTCCAGCAAATTCCAGGAATTCGAAAGCAAGCGTCTCGAGAGCGAGTGGATCGAAGGACTTCGCAAAAAATACGGCGTCACCGTCAACAACGCCGTGCTTGAAAAAGCCTTCGGCACGCTGACACAGGGGCGTTCGTAACAGAACGTCCCACTGCCGTGTCCTTGATGCATTCCGTCACACAACACAGGGAACGCATGTCGTTCAGTAAATGCATTTTCGTTCTTGTATTTGTTTCCATCGTCTTCTCCGGCTGTTCGTCCGTACCGCGCGACGTGCTTGCCACCATCGATGGTACGCCGCTGTCGGTATCCGACTATGAGGAGATGTTCCTTCGTACCCGACTGAACCGTCCGCATAACGACGAGGAGAAACGGGAATTCCTCACCACTCTGACGGATTTTCGCGTGAAAGTGGCCGAGGCCGAGCGCCTCGGTCTGCAGAACGATCCGGACTTCATCCAGGAGGTCAAGGAATACCGCGATAATCTCGCGTTATCCTTTTTGTACGAACAGCGTCTCGCCGAGCCCGCGTTGCGCACACTGTACGACCGTCGTCTCGAGGAAATAAAGATTCAGCAGCTCGTCGTCAAATGGGCACCGGGCGAAGGCCCCGATGCCGACACGAGCATGACTTGGGAAAAAGCGCGGGTTGTCGAGAGCATCATCAAGGCCAGCGGACTTCCGTTCGATTCGCTGGTCACACTGTACAGCGACGACGGCGGTAAGGCGCGGACACGCGGCGTCATCGGTTGGATTATCGCCGGAACGACTTTCCCCTGGCTGGATGATATGATCTACGACCTCCAGCCCGGCCAGGTCACACCGCACCCTTTGCGCACCGTGTTCGGCTATCACTTCTTCAAAGTACTGGACCGGAAGCCCGCGCGGCAGCGTCTTCGTCCCGCACAGATTCTCTACCGCCTCGACCTCGAGCAGCGCAACGACACCACCGCCGGCGTCGCATTTCTCGGCGCGCTGCGGGATTCCATTCAGCAGGGGCTTGCGACCTTCGAGGAACTCGCCATGCGGCATTCGCAGGATACCGTGTCGGGTCCCATCGGCGGTGATCTCGGCTGGATGACGCGCGGTACCAATATCGAGGCCAATTTCGAGGACGCTCTTTTGAACCTGCAGGTGGGTGAAGTATCGCGCGTTGTGCGCACGCCCTTTGGTCTCCATCTGATAAAAATGCTCGCCGAAGAAGCACCCGAACCTCTGGAAAAACAGAAGGACCATTTGCGACGCATCTACCGCAACGAGCGCTTCGCCACAGATTTCCTGCATTTCACGACGCAGCTCCGGCGACAGTACAACTACGCCATCAACGCGAATGTGGTCGAACGCCTGCTTGGGAGGATAGACTCGTCGCACAGCACATCCACGCCAGGCTGGGACAAGGCACTCACCCGTGAGGACCGCGCCGCGTATCTGCTCCGCACCGATATCGGTCCCGTAACGGTGGACGAAGCAGTGGCTTTCATCAAAAGTGAGCCCACCGTACAGATGCGCCGTTTCACAGCGGCAGTGCTCGACACCGTCGCGCTGATGCTGGCGGATCGCCGTCTCGCGCTGCATGAGTCGAGAGATTTCGAGAACAGCATCCCCGAGTTCCGCCGCTTGCTTCAGGAGTATCGGTCCACCGCGCTCATCACGCGGCTTGAAGAGCGGGAGGTCTGGAATGCCATACAGCCGGGCGAGGAGGAAATGCAGGCGTGGTGGCGCGAACGGAAGTCCGAGTTTACGCTGCCTCCGCGTGTGAAGATCGCGGAGATATTCACCCACACCGAGAAAATGTCCATGATTTTCAGGGACAGTCTCTACGCCGGCTACGACTTCGGTTATCTTGCCTCGCGCTATACGCAGCGACCCGGGTATTTCCGCAATAATGGCGAGTGGGATTTCATGGATTACAATCAGAATGAACTTGCGCGCACCGCGGCCGGCATGGCTGTCGGGCAGATCGCCGGTCCCATTCCCTTCGAAGGCGGTTTTTCTCTCATCAAGGTGCTCGACAAGCATGATGCGCGTGAGCAGACGTGGGAGGAGGCCCGGTCCTCCGTGATCGGTATGTACAAGAGCGAACGGGCCGCCGCGCGTCGGGCCGAATGGGTGCGTGAACTTCGGGCCCGGCATCAGGTTGTGGAGTATCCCGGCAATCTGGACGCGGCCTTTCCGCCGGTGAAAATGGAGAACTGATTTTCGCCTTGTTCCGTGACGCAACGCTTCCGTATTCTATAGTTATTTGGAAAAAATTCATGCGCTACATCCTTGCTCTTTCGTTTCTCTTCCTCGCCTCCGTTGTGCAGGCGCAGGAGACGCGCGTGCTGGATCGCATCGTTGCAGTGATCGGAGACGAAATCATCACCGAATCCGAACTACAGCTGCAGTTGCTGCAGCGGGGCATATCACCCGCCGGCGACAAGAAGGATGAGGAGCGGCGTATGCAGCTGCTGCAGGCAATGATGAATGACAAGCTCATTCTCGCGCAGGCGGTGCTTGACAGCGTGAACATCCCGCAGGAGGAGGTCACGCGTCGCCTGGAGGAACAGTTGCGCCGTCTCATCCAGCAGTTCGGCTCCGAAAGCAGACTCGAGCAGGTGGCGGGCATGAGCCTCGCCCAGATGAAGCGCGAGTTCCGCGAGGATATTCGGAAGCGCTTGATGATTGAATCCATTCAGCAGCAGAAATTCGGTGTCACGGAAATCACGCATCGCGAGGTGCTGGATTTTTTCGCGGTGTATGCCGACACGCTGCCGCCCGTTCCGGAGCAGGTGGAGTTGCGGCAAATCGCCCTGTTCCCCAAAGTCACCGAGCAGTTTCGCGAAGCCGCACGCGCGAAAGCGCTTGCGCTGCTGGATTCTCTCCGTGCGGGCGCGCTGTTCGAGGATCTGGCGCGGCGCTACAGCGACGATGCCGGAAGCGCCCGCAACGGCGGCAATCTCGGGCTCGCACGGCGCGGGGTGTTCGTGAAGGAATTCGAAGAAGCGGCGTTCGCTCTCGAACCCGATCAACTCTCCTCTGTGGTAGAAACCCAATTCGGCTTTCACATCATCAAGCTGCTCGAAAAGAAGGGCGAGGCCATTCGTCCCAGCCATATCCTGATCAAGGTGGAGAAAACCGGAGAGAGCGATCAGTATGTGATAGATTCACTGAAGGCGCTGCGGCAGCGCATTCTTGACGGCGCGTCGTTCGAGGAAATGGCCCGTCGTTACTCCGAAGACGAGGAGACGCGCAAGCGCGGCGGCAATCTCGGGATTATCGATGTGGCCGAATTGACGGACGAGATGAAGGCCGTGCAGCAGAATCTTTCGGCAGGCAGCATCTCGGAACCGGTGAAAATCACCCTCGACAAGGATTACGCCTACGCCATCATTGAGCTGGTGCAGCGCATACCGCAGCATGCCGCCACGCTGGAACGCGATTATCAGCGTATCGCGAATTATGCCAAGATCATCAAGCAGAACCGGCAGTATGCCGAGTGGATCGAGAAGATCAAGGATAACGTGTACTGGAAAATCAATATGTGAGTGATGGATCGTCCGCTTCGACGCAAGGCCGCGTCGGCGCCGGCGTGACGGATCTTTGTATTCTCATGAACGGGTCGCCACGTGTACAGCACTCTTCGCGGAAGGCGGTTGGCGGACCGACGTACGAAACGTATTTGTGTAGCGCGGAGCAAAGTGAGTACTCTGAACATCGCATTTGAAGAACATGACCTGCCGAACGGCCTGCACGTCATACTGCACCGTGACGCCACATTGCCCATTGTCGCCGTCAACCTCTGGTATCATGTCGGATCGAAGAACGAACACGAGGGCGAGACCGGTTTCGCGCATCTGTTCGAGCACATGATGTTTCAGGGCTCGGAGAACGTGCCGGCCAACATGCATTTTCATCACGTGCAAAGCGCAGGCGGCACACTCAACGCCTCCACGTCCTTCGATCGGACCAACTACTACAACACACTCCCGGCGCATCAGCTCGAGCTGGGGCTGTGGCTGGAGGCGGATCGCATGCGCAGCCTCGCCGTGAACGAGGAAAACCTCGAAACACAGCGCAACGTCGTGATCGAAGAGCGGCGGTCGCGCTACGACAATCAGCCCTACGGCACGATGATGATGGAGCTGTTCGCCCGTGCGTACAAGATGCAGGCCTACCGCTGGCCGACCATCGGGTCCATTACCGACATACGGGCCGCCACGCTGGAGCAGGTGCGGGCGTTTCATTCTATGTATTACCGTCCGGGTAACGCGTCGCTGTGCATTGCCGGCGACATTGATATGGACGCGGCCCTGGGCCTGGTGGAGAAATATTTCGGCGACATCGAGGATCATGACGGGGCGATATACCGTCCGTTCATGCACGAACCGCCGCAGACCACACAGGTGCGCGACTACGTGTACGACAGCATACCCCTGCCGGGATTGCTGGTCGGCATGCACATTCCGGATATGAATTCAAAGGACTTCCTTCCCCTCGATATCCTGTCCAATATTCTCACGTCCGGGGAAAGCTCGCGCATGTACCGCAGTTTCGTGCACGAAGCGCGTATCGCGCAGTCCGTTGTCTCCTATGCGTACGATCTGGAACTGCCCGGCTTGTTCCTGTTCCGCATCATCGCACAGCAGGGAAAAACCTCCGAGATGCTGGAAACCATGCTCTGGCGCGAACTCGACGACGTACGCAGAAACGGTGTGACCGAGCGTGAACTCGAGAAAGCGCGCAACCGCATCGAGGCCGGCTATGTGCATTCCGCCGTGTCGCTGCAATCACGCGCCGACATGCTCAACAGCTTCCGCGTACTTTCGCGGGACGCAGGGCTCATCAACACGCATTTGGACAGCATCCGGGCCGTGACGCGCGAGGACATACAGCGCGTTGCCGCTTGCTATCTGACGGAGCTGAACGCGACTTGTCTGCATTATCTCCCCTATCCGAAGCAATCCCCGGAGGCGGCACAATGACACCATTGCATCCCGCATTCGACAGAAGCCGTCCTCCGTTGTGCGGTACGCCGAAGGATGTTCTGTTCCCGGACTATTTCGAGCATGCGCTCAGCAACGGTCTGCGCGTTTTGGTGTACGAGCAGCCGGGATTTCCTCTCGCGACCATGCAGCTCGTAGCCCGTGGCGGCGCCTCGCGCGACGGTGATGTACCCGGTCTGGCGGCAATCACGTCCGAACTGCTGATCAAAGGGACGAGGCGACGCAGCTCGCATGATATCGCCGAAGAGATCGAATCGCGCGGCGGCTCGATATGGAGCGGTGCGGGCTGGGACAGCTGCGTCGTCGGCATTGGTATCCTGAGTCGTCATATCCCGCATGCCTTCGATGTGCTTGCGGATACAGTGCGCAATCCGGCGTTCGCCGAGGAGGAGATCGAACGCCTGAAAGAGCAGCGACTCGCGGATATTCTGCAGGACAAATCCAATCCGACCGTGCTCGCCTGGCATCGCTTCTGCGGTGCGGTGTACGGCGAACACCCGTACGGACGTCCGCAGGACGGTACCGAGGCCTCTCTGGCCGTGATTGATATCGAGCGGCTCCGCGCCTCCCATGCGGAACGTTTTTCTCCGTCACAGTGCTTCCTGCTCGTTGTCGGTGATGCGTCGCCCGCGCAAATTGTCGCTCTCGCGGAAGAGCATTTTGGTGACTGGAGCGTCCCTACAGCGGAAGACGCGGGATCCATGCCCATACCGCCGCTTTCCGGCCGTCAGGTGCATGTGGTAGACCGTCCCACCGCGGTGCAAAGTTCCATCGTGGTCGGTCATCCGGGAATCGCGCGCAACAGCGAGGACTACATCCCGGTGTCGCTCATGAACACCTTGTTCGGCGGGTATTTCGGTTCGCGACTGAATCTCAATCTCCGCGAGGCACGCGGTTATACCTACGGAGCGCATTCCCGCTTCGATGCGCGGATGCAGCAGGGCCCCTTTGCCGCTGGTGCGGAGGTGCGCATGGAAGTGACCGACCTCGCCATCGAGGAAGTGCTCACGGAAATGCGCCGCATGCGTGAGGAAGTCATACCGGAGGACGAGCTTGCAAAGGTACAAAGCTACCTCACCGGCAGCTTCCCGCTTCAGATCGAAACGCCTTCGCAGGTAGCGCAGCGCATCGTGACCATCGAACTCTATGGACTGAGCAAGACGTACTACAACCATTTCAACAGTACCGTCCTGTCACTGCGGCCCGAAGACATTCAGCGGGTTGCCGTACAGTACCTCAATCCCGACGATGCCGTCATCGTCGCGGCGGGTCGGGGCAAGCAGCTTCGCAACACACTGGAACGCTTCGGGCGTGTTCAGGTGTTCGATGCGGACGGACAGGTCATTCCCAACATATCACCGATAGCGCAGGACGTATGACAGCAGACATGAAATATCGTGATGACGTGCAGGCGGTTGCCGCACTCAACGAAAGTTACCTGAATCTTACTCGTGAGATCGGGAAAATCATCATCGGTCAGCACGAGATCGTCGAGCAACTCATCACGGCATTGCTTGCGCAGGGGCATTGCATGCTCGTCGGTGTTCCGGGGTTGGCGAAGACCTTGCTCATAAAAACGCTGGCCGAGGTCGTGGATCTGAAATACAGCCGTATCCAGTTCACACCCGACCTTATGCCGAGCGACATCACCGGCACGGAAATCATCGAAGACGATCACACGACGGGCAGCAAGGCTTTTCGTTTCGTGAAGGGGCCCATATTCGCCAACATCGTACTTGCCGACGAGATCAACCGCACGCCGCCTAAAACCCAGGCCGCATTGCTGGAAGCCATGCAGGAGCACGCCGTCACAGCGGCGGGAACGAAGTACGTCCTCTCCGAACCCTTTTTCGTACTCGCGACGCAGAATCCCATCGAACAGGAAGGAACCTATCCGCTGCCCGAGGCGCAGTTGGACCGTTTCATGTTCAACCTTTGGCTGGAATACCCTTCGCGCGAAGAGGAAGAGCAAATCGTAAAAAGCACGACCAGCCCGCTCGCGGCGAAGCTGAACAAGGTCATGTCAGCGGAGGACATTATCTACTTTCAAGAGCTCGTACGCCGTGTGCCCGTGGCCGATCACGTGATTTCCTATGCTGTCGGCCTGGCCAGACGGACGCGTCCCGCGCAGGACGGCGCGCCGCAGTTCATCAAGGACTGGGTGCGCTGGGGCGCCGGTCCGCGCGCGTCGCAGTATCTCATTCTCGGCGCCAAGACCCGCGCCATTCTCAGCGGTCGTGCCATGCCCGATGTGGACGACGTCAAGGCGGTGGCGCGTGCCGTACTGCGTCATCGCATCGTCGCCAATTTCAATGCCGAGGCCGATGGTGTGAGTACGGTGCAGATCGTGGATCGCCTGCTGCAGGAAAACTGAACAGGAGTCTGTCATGAAGCCGCAGATCGCGCTGATGGCGCTGGTCCTTCTGTTTCTCATCGCCGCTCCGGCGAGCGATGCACAACACCGATACTGGGTGACCTTTTCCGACAGAGGGAGCGATGCCGCCGAACGGCTTCGCGCATATCGGATGGATTACTCCGCTGAACGTTTGTCTAAACGCACCGATCGGGCACATCCACCGACCCTGGACGCCCGACAGCTAAGCATCGAAGACCTCCCGCCTGCGCCGGCGTATGTGCAGGCACTGACGGATGCCGGTGCCCGAGTGCATGCGCGTTCGCGCTGGCTCAACGCCGTCAGCATCACCGCCGATGCCGCCGTACTCGAACGCTTGAAACAGCTGCCCTTCGTCGCGGCGATCGAAGCGGTGCGACGCTACAAAACACCCGGGATCACACCCGCACCTTTTGCGCGGGTACAAGACTCGCCCCGTCCGGTGAAGCCGCCATACGGTCTCGACTACGGCACGTCGCTGCAGCAGGTGGAACTGCTCCGTGTACCCGAGGTGCATGACATCTGGATTGACGGAACGGACATCATCGTGGGTATGCTGGACAACGGGTATCGCTGGCGCGTGCACGAGGCCTTTGCCTCAACCGACGTGTTCGGCGAATACGATGTGATCAATGATGATTCGCTCACCGAGAATTCCGCCACCGATCCGTCCGGGCAGGACGGTCACGGCACGGTGACTTTCTCCACGCTGGGCGGCTTCAAAGAAGGCCAGCTTATCGGCCCCGCGTTCAACGCGGCATTTTTACTGGCCAAAACCGAGGTGATGGGTTCCGAGACGCAAATCGAGGAAGATTACTGGGTGGAGGGCCTCGAATGGCTCGAGATGCGCGGGGCAAGCGTGGTCAGCGCCTCACTCGGCTATTTGGACTGGGACGACGGGACCGGCTATTCCTGGGAACGTGGTGATCTGGATGGCAAGACCGCTGTAACGACGCGTGCCGCCGCCGCAGCAGCGCGACGCGGGCTTGTGCTCGTCACGGCCATGGGCAACGAAGGTCCTGCACCGGGCAGTATCATCGCGCCCGCTGACGCGGACAGCATCATCGCTGTGGGCGCGGTGAGCTACACGAAAGCTGTGGCTGGTTTCAGTTCATCCGGTCCGACCAGCGATCAGCGCGTCAAGCCGGATATCGTCGCACCCGGAGTCAGCGTGTTCTGCGCGAACCGCAATGGCGTCGCGACCTACGAACGCGCGAACGGCACCTCCCTCGCGACACCGCTCGCGGCGGGCGTCGCGGCGCTGATTCGTTCCGCCCGTCCCGAACTCACGCCGGTGCAGCTTCGCAACGCTCTGCGCAGCACGGCCGACAACGCCGCGACACCCGACAACAGGCGCGGCTGGGGTCTCATTGACGCATGGAAGGCATTGCTGCACCACGGCATGGTCATCAGCACCAATCCGAAGATTTTCTGGAGCGGCGTGCAGAGCGTGGTGATGGTCTGGGTGATTTCTCCGAGCGACCTCAGCGGCGATGTACAACTGCATTACACGTCGGGGACGCAGAGCGGCACCATAACGATGACGCTCGCGGAAGAGCATGCCGGACTGGGACGCGGCTCCGGCCGCTATGTAGCCGAATTGCCGCCGCTCCCGATGAATGCGGAAGTGCGCTTTCACGTGGCCGCTTCGGATACGCGTGAGTCGCGCACCTCGCCCTATGGCGCTCCCGCCCGTCAACATCGCTTCACCACGGGTGAACAGCGTACGCTGGGCGCGGGTCATCTGCTCCCGAAATCCTATCAACTCTATCAGAGCTTCCCCAATCCCTTCGAGGCGGCCACATCATCGTCCGTCACCATTCGCTATGATGTACCGTCGCCCGGTGCCCGAATCCGTCTCACGCTCTACGACGCGCTGGGCCGCCGCGTCCGCACCCTGGTGGATGCCGACAGAGGCGCCGGACAGCACAGCGCGCGGGTAGACGCCACCGGTCTCGCGAACGGTATCTACTATTACGGCTTATCGGCGGGCGACACGCAGCTCTTCCGTCGCATGCTGATTTTACGGTGAGCGGGGGAGAATGAACTCGATTCCGGCAATGGCGTCATTTTCTCTCTCTCTCGCCGAGAGCGTCGCGCTTCTCCTCCTGCTTATCGCGGTGGCGACAGCGTTCAGCGTGTGGACCTATCGCAGTACCGTGCCGGAAATCAGTGCCCGTCGCCGGGCGGTGCTGGTGACGCTGCGCTCGCTCGCCCTTGCGCTGCTGCTCTTCCTGCTGTTCGAGCCGGTGCTCAATCTCAAGGGCAGCGATGTGCTTCCGCCCCGGCTCGCCGTGTTGCTGGACGATTCGCGCAGTCTGCTCGTGGAGGATGCCGGGCAAGCACGCTCCGCGCAGATGCGCGACTTTGTTTCTTCGTCGGTGTATGACAAGCTCGAAGGAGACGGCGAACGCGCCGAGTATCTTTTCTCCGGCAAGCTGTTTCCCATGAAGGATGTCACGGCGGATTCGCTGCGCTTCAATGGCGCCGAAACGGACATCAGCGCGGCTTTAGAGGCGGCATGGAAGGATAATGCGCGTAAAAATCTCGCCGGGGTTGTTCTCGTAACCGACGGTGTTTTCACCACGGGAAAAAATCCGCTCTACGCGGCGCAGTCGCTCGGTGTGCCGGTGCATGTGGTGGCGGTGGGGGATTCGGCCGAGAAAAAGGACCTCATCCTCGGCCGCGTGCTCACCAATACCATCGCCTATGTGGAGAGTTCCATTCCGGTGGATGTGTCGTTGCGCAGCGCCGGCTTCGAAGGCGGCAGTGCGCGCGTGAGCATGCTCGAAGGGAATCGCTCCCTCGGCTCGGTGCAGGTGGCGCTCAGGCCCGGAACGCACGAGTACCCTGTGAGCTTCAGCTATACGCCGTCCGGTGAAGGAGTGAAGAAGCTCACGTTCCGGGTGGACCCTCTTCCCGGCGAACTGACGAACAAGAACAACTCCCGCACCACGTTCATCAAAGTGCTCAAATCGCGTATGAAGGTGGTGCTGCTGGCGTCGGCGCCGAGTCCCGATGTGTCGCTGGTGCAGCGCGAATTGCGCAAGGACAACAATATCGAGACCGCGCTGTTCGTGCAAAAGGCCTCCGGCGCGTGGTATGACAAACGTCCGACGCAGGAGGATCTGAACACTGCGGACTGCATCATTCTCATCGGTCTGCCGTCCGGCGGCGAAGATGCCGCGGTGCTGCGTCAGGCGGCCGATGCGGCGGAGAAAAAAGGCGTGCCGCTTATGCACATTCCGTCGCGTACCACCGATTTCGCCGTGCTGCGCCAGGTGCTCGAGACGCTGCTGCCCTACGATATCGTGCAGCCCCGGAAAGACGAGGCGGAAGTTTTTTTCGAACCGTCCCAGGCCGCGCAGAACAATCCGGTTATGACCACCGGTATCCCGGGCGAAGTGTGGGGCAAACTGCCTCCGCTGTTCAAGACCGAAACGAGCTTCAAAGCGAGAGCCGGCGCGCAGGTGCTGGGAACGCTGAGTCTCAACAACATCTCCTTCAACGAACCGCTGCTGCTGCAGAGGCGCCTCAACCGCGGCAAGGTGTTGGCCTGGACCGCCTATGGATTGTGGCGCTGGCAATTGTCCCACGACGTCCTGGGAGGACGCGTCCCTGAGATGTTGTTCTCCAACAGCATTCGCTGGTTGACCACGCGCGACGACGACAAGCGCGTGCGCATTCGGCCCGCGAAGGAGTTTTTCGACAGCGGGGAAGAAATCGAATTCATGGCCCAGGTGTACAACGAGAGCTATGAGCCCGTGGATAACGCCGTCGTGAATGTATCCGTGCGCAGGGAAGGCGAAGAACGCGAGCTTGTCCTGACCGGTCTCGGCTCCGGGCGCTATGCGGGCACGCTGGACCTGGGCAGGGAAGGGGATTACGAGTACGCGGGAACGGCGTTGCTGGATGGAAAGGAACTCGGCAAGGACAACGGACGCTTCAGCGTGGGAGAGCTCAACATCGAGTTTCAGGATACGCGCATGAATAACGCCCTGCTCCGGCAGATTGCCGCAAGCACGGGTGGACGGTATGTTACCATCAGTGATGCGTCGGGGCTGCCCGCCGCAATTCAGAAGCATGAACTGTACGCCGCCACGGAGCAAACCGTCGTCAGCGATATACAGCTCTGGAATCTTATCTGGCTGCTTTCCGCCGCCGTGCTGCTCTTCGCAATCGAGTGGTATCTGCGCAAGCAATCGGGGTTGATCTAGGGAATTTCGGATTGCGGCAGACAACCAACGCTGCGGTGCACATGCGGTGTTCGGGGAATGGTGAAAAGGTGAAAAGGTGAGAAGGTGAAAGGGTGAAAGGGTGAAAGGGTGAAAGGGTGAAAAGGTGAAAAGGTGAAAAGGTGAAAAGGTGAAAGGGTGAAAAGGTGAAGGTAGGATTCGTGAAAAGGTGGGAGTGCCAATCGAAGAGCATATTACCTTTTTTCCTTTTTTCCTTTTTTCCTTTTCACGAATCTCACCTTTTCACGATCGCCGTCACTCCCACGACGGCGGTTTTTTTTCCAGAAATGAACGTATGCCTTTCGCGAAGTCCGCGGTGGAACGGCTCAGGGCATTGAACTCCGCGCCGTAACGCATAGCATCCCCGAGATCGCGCGGCGCGATATCGAGCAGCAGTTGCCGCGTCATGGACACCGCCTGCGGCGAGGTCTGCGTCGCTATCTCTTTGGCGATGCTATAGACGGTTTCGTCGAGCCTCTCCGGCGGAACGACGTGATTGACCATGCCCCATGCCTGTGCCTCCTTGGCGCTCAGCAGGTTGCCGCGAATGAGCAGTTCGCGCGCCCGCCCGATGCCGACGCGTTCGGTCAGCAGGCGCCCGACGATGGCGGGAACGAAACCGATACGGACTTCCGGAAAGCCCAGCCGCGCAGCTTCCGCCGCGACGACGATATCGCAGGCCAGCGCCAGACCGCAGCCGCCGGCGATGGCATGCCCGTTGAGACGCGCGATTACGGGAAGGGGATGCGTCCGCAGCGCGAGCATCATGTCCATAAGACGCAGAGAGTCCGTGTGATTCTCGGCGACCGAGTTCCGGCTGATGTCTTCGAGGTACGCGAGATCCGCTCCGGCACAGAAGGCCTCGCCGGCGCCGGTAAGCACGAGCGCGCGGAGCTGCGTATCGCTGCCCGCACTCCGCAGGGCCTCGTGTAATTCGTATACCAAACCGGCGTGCAGAGAATTGCGTTTTTCGGGGCGATGGAGGGTGATGGTGCGTATGGGACCGTCGTCCAGTATTCGTAGGAATTCGGGCATGGTAGAGCCTGTCTGCGGATGAATGGTCTGTGCACTAGTAAAATACGGCGGGGGAGTAAACGGAGGAAACCGGGCATCATCCAGCGCAACTTTACCATGCCTCACAGCCGGGCGGCACGCGATGGAAGGATTTCGACATATGCGCACACAGAATGGATGCAGAGTCGTACCTCCGGTGATGCACCCCCGCATTGTGCGGATTGCCGCCGGTGTTGTATGTTGCAGCCGTATGCACATGGGTTATGGTATGACGGAACAGGAAAACGCACTTCTCGAACGAATTCGCACCGCTGCTGCGCTTGCGGTATATTTCTCCACCCCTCACTGTACCGTCTGCGGTGTTCTGCGTCCCAAAGTGGAAGCGGAAATCGCAAAACGCGCGGCTGTAGATTTTCTGTACATCGACAGCGAGGCCTACCCCGCCGTCGCCGCGCAGCACATGGTGTTTGCCGCACCGACCGTGCTGGTGCTGATAGAAGGGAAGGAGTACCGCCGCTTCAGCCGGAATTTTTCGATGGAGGATTTCGCCTTCGCGCTCGATCGCGCGGATCTGTTGTAACTTTCGTCCCTTTCGTGTGTTATTCAGGGAGAAGCCGCGTTTCTGACTTTCATTTCAGAGCAGCTTTCAGTATCCTTTGTATTCGAGACCTTTTACAGCGAGGAGTTCGCAGCGATGATTTCACGATTTGTCACAGGTATTGTCCTCATTCTGACCATTTCATTCGTGGCGGGCGCACAGCAGCAGACGCAGGTCGCCACGCGTTTTGCGCCGAACAAGGCCTATTCCATGAGCATCGCGGTACATGTCAGTGGCACCGATGGATACAAAGAGATAGTCCCATCCGCCAGCACGCAGCGGGTGGAGATCCTGACCGGCCCTCCGGACGACGGTGCCTTTCCCGTGGAAATGACGATATACTCGCCGGTGCAGCAGCATGGCGGAAGCACGGAAGAACGCGTGCAGTGGAAGTTTACATTTACGGATGAAGACGGAAGCATCGAGAACGTCAGTATCGCTTCGTCCTCGGAGTCCATGGAGCAAAGTCTCGCGCGTTCCATCCTGCATCGCTATCTCGGCGACATGCTGTTTTCGCCGGTGTACAAACTCGAAACCGGCCGCAACACCGGGACGCCCGTGGTGGAGCGTGCGGTGCGCCGCGACGGTGCCGGAGAATTGTATGATGTGACCTACGTCATGAACCTTCCCGTGCTCAAGGAAGCCGGTGCCCCCATGGCGCAGCATGCCGGCGGCTATGGCGTGTACGACGCGCAGCTCGGCTTTTTCACCGAACTGGTGAAGCAGGAGATGAGCAAAATCTATCAGTACGAAGACGCTACCGGAGAGGAGCATCACATCGTCATGAACAGGGAAACCAAAATCCTCACCAGCATACGCGATGTGACGCAATAGGGCGCCATCGATCCCCCTCAACAGGGCATGAAATGCAAAAGGCCGGCGGAGCGTATCCGCCGGCCTTTCTTCTGCTTGCGAAATCCGCTACGCCTTGGCGCGCATGGAATCCCAGTAAATGTATCCGGCGATCAGGGCGAACATGGCGAGCGAGAGCAGTTCTGCTCCGCTGGTTTCGACCCAGGTCCATCCGAATTCGTGATAGTTGATGCCGAAGAACTTGAGCGCCGCGCTGACCACGCCCATGATGGCGCCGCCCGCGATAAGACCGGAAGCGATAAGCGTCCCGCGCTCGCGGCGGGCGTTGTTCACCGCTTCGTCCTTGGAGCGTGTGGACACGAAATGCGCGATGATGCCGCCGGCCAGCACCGGGGTGTTCAGCTCCAGCGGCAGATACATACCCAGGGCGAAAGCCAGGGGCGGAATCTTGATGCTTTCGAGCGTCAGAGCAAAGAGGGCGCCGGCGATGTACAGCACCCAGGGAGCGGGTTGATTGGACATCAGCGGCTTGATCACCGCCGCCATGGCGTTGGCCTGCGGGGCGGGCAGCGCGGTGGCGCCGGTAAAGCCATAGGTGGCGTTGAGCAGAATGATGACACCGCCCACGCTCGCTGCCGCGAGTATGGTGCCCAGGAATTTCCAGCGCTGCTGATGCACCGGGGAGTTCCCGAGCCAGTAGCCGATTTTCAGGTCGGTGATGAATCCACCGGCCATGGACAGGGCGGTGCACACCACGCCGCCGATGATCAGGGCGGATACCATGCCAGTCGGACCCGTCAGACCTACCTGAACAAGGATGAAGGAAGAAATGATCAGCGTCATCAGCGTCATGCCCGAAACGGGATTGGAGCCCACGATGGCGATGGCGCGCGCGGCAACGGTGGTGAAAAGGAAGGCGATGACGGCCACGATCAGTAATCCGGTCAGCGCCTGTCCGAAATTACCGGTGACGCCCTGCCAGAAGAACACGAAAATGCTGAGCAGCACGACCACGATCAGCGAAACAACCGTACTCATCGGGATGTCCTTGTCCGTGCGCTGCTGTCCTTCGAGTTCGGATGCGTGTTTTTTGGTGAACAGCTCCGCCGCGGCCAGTTTAAACGCACCGCCGATAATCTTGCTTGATTTGACGATGCCGATAATGCCGGCCATGGCTATGCCGCCGATGCCGATATGGCGCACATAGTACCAGTAGATGGTACCCGCATCCATGTCGCGTATCAGCGTACTGACGCCCGTACCGATGGGTTCGGTGAGACCTTGACCGATGTAGCCGATGAGCGGGACGAGAAGGAACCAGGAGAGGAAGGATCCGGCGGCGATGATCGCTGCGTATTTCAGGCCGATGATATAGCCGAGGCCGGTCACCGCCGCGAGGATGTTCATACGGAATTCGATGCGGTACACATTCGCCAGCCAGTCAAGTCCGGGGATGACTTTGGACGAAAACGCCTCCTTCCACAGTCCGAAGGTGGTGACCATGAAGTCGTACAGTCCTCCGACGGCGGAAGCCACGAGCAGGGTTTTCGCCTGATTGCCGCCGCTTTCGCCCGCGACCAGCACCTCGGTGGTGGCTGTCGCTTCGGGGAAGGGAAGCTGCCCGTGCATGTCCTTGACGAAGTAGCGGCGGAAGGGAATCAGATACAGAATCCCGAGAAAACCGCCGAACATCGAGGCGAGGAAGACATGCCAGAAATTCGTCGGCAGCTCGAGAATGTACAGCGCGGGAATGGTGAAAATCGCGCCGGCCACCACTACGCCGCTTGCGGCGCCGATGGACTGAATAATGACATTTTCCGACAGCGCGTTCTTGCGCTTCGTTGCCGCCGAGATACCGACGGCGATGATGGCGATGGGAATCGCGGCTTCGAACACCTGGCCGATTTTCAGGCCCAGATATGCCGCCGCCGCGGAGAACAGTACGGAAAAGAACAAACCCCAACCGACCGAGTACGCGGTGATCTCGCGCGGACTCTGCGATGCAGGCACGGTGGGAATGTACTCCTCGCCGGGTTTCAGTACTGTGTACGCGTTCTTGGGTAGACTGCGCGAGGTGGGTTCCATAAACTCTCCTGTGCAGGTGACGATGTGGATCGGCTCAACGGGGAGCAGGCTCCGATATATCGAAAAAAGCTAGCGAAAGCTCCGGTGAAATCAAAGCATGCTCTCATGCGGCAGGCGGGAACATCTCACCCGCCTCACCCGCGCATGGATGCGTACACGGATGACACGGATGAGAACGGATTCTCACAGATGGCTTTCATGGATCTCGATCCGAGGACATGCGAGTTGTGCCCCGAAGCTTCTCTCCGCGCATATCCGTCACCATCCGCGCCAATCCGCGCACTGATTTCGCACACTGACTTCGTCCACTTATTCCGCACGCCTGTTCCGCAAACCGGCTTCCGGATACCGGCTCCGTGTACCGATGCGGCGGACTCACCCGTGTTTGCACGATCCAGGGATTTTTCCTAATTTGAGTGACTTGAGGCGACCGGAAATGAATATGCGGACGAAATACATACCCATCCGACTTTCCGGCAGAGCGGAAGGCACCGAAGAGCTCAGCTTTTCCGTCGAACCGTCGGAGATCCAGCTTCCGAAAGAATTTTCCGCGCCTCTTACGGTACTGGTGCATCTCGACGTGTCGCACGACCAGATCGTGCTGCGTGTCGACGTCCGCGGCGAAGCGGTGTATCCCTGCGACCGCTGCCTCGATCCTGTGCCGCTTCCCGTTGAGACGCGATTCTATCTCGTGTACACCAGCGGCGGCGCGGACGACATCGCGATCGATGCGGACGATGTGCGCATGATAGACCATAACGACCCCGTCGCTGATCTGGCGGATGACGTACGCGACGCCGCGATGCTCTGCATCCCAATGCGGAAAATCTGCGGAGAAGACGAGCACGGCAATGCCCTGTGCAGAACCACGATACCCGATCATCTCAACGCGGATGCGCAGGAGAAATCCGATCCCCGCTGGGACGCGCTGAAATCGCTGAAATTGTAATCAATAGATCATCGTTCACCGGAGAAACTCATGCCCAATCCAACCCACCGCCACTCGAAATCGCGTACCGCCAAACGCCGCACGCATTACAAGGCGGATGCCCCGACCACGACCAAATGCGCGAACTGCGGCGAGACCAAGCTTCCGCATCGCGTGTGCCCCAGCTGCGGCTACTATAACGGACGCTCCATCGTCACTCCCAAAGCGTGATCCGGCGCGATGCGCGGACCGTATGAGCGGCTAGTGTCGTGATTACCATCGCTGTTGACGCTATGGGCGGCGACTTCGCCCCTCGCAATGTGGTCGAGGGTGCGCTGTCCTGTGTCGCCAGTGGCGACTGTGATTTTTCCATACTGCTGGTGGGACGCGAAGAAGCCATGCGTCCCTTCCTTCCGGCCACTCTCCCGCCGCAGATCAGCATTCTGCACACCGATGAAGTGGTGGAAATGGACGACTCCATCTCCACAGCGCTCAAAGGAAAAAAATCTTCGTCCATGTACGTCTCTTTGCTGAAGCAGAGCGAAGGCGAAGTGCAAGGATTCATCAGTGCCGGCAATACGGCGGCTGTGATGGCGCTTTCCACCATGATACTCGGACGGCTCCCCGGCGTGGAGCGACCCTGCATCGGTACCTTTCTGCCCGGTACGGGCGGACCCGTGCTGCTCATAGACGCAGGCGCGAATGTGGACAGCAAGCCCACGCATTTACAGCAGTTCGGCATCATGGGCAGCATTTTTACGCGTCTCATGATGCGCAAGGAGAATCCGAAGGTCGGTCTGCTGAATGTGGGCGAGGAGGAAGGGAAGGGGAGCGACGCCTGCATCGCCGCCTGGCCCCTGCTGAACGCATCCCCTATCCATTTCATCGGAAATGTCGAAGGCCGGGACATTCTCCGCGGCACCGCCGACGTGGTGGTGTGTGATGGTTTTACCGGCAATATCATTCTGAAATTCGCTGAATCCTTTCCCTCGGTGCTCAAGCACAAATTCCTTGAATACGCCGCGAAAAGTATTTTCCACAAACTCTGGGTGGGTTTGATCGCCGGGACGTTCAAAGGAATGCTCCGGGACTGGGATTATCAGCAATACGGCGGCGTTCCCCTGCTCGGGGTCAACGGCGTCAGCATTATCGGTCACGGGAGTTCGTCCCCCACGGCGATACGCAATATGATATTGCGCGCAAAAGAAATGGTGGACCACCGCGTGAACGATACCATCAAGGAGGCGATGGCCTCGATCCATCCTCAATCGTGATCAAGAGAACACCATTCCTATGAAAACTGCTGTCATCACCGCTGTCGGTCACTACGCTCCCGACAAAGTCGTACCCAATAGTCATTTCGAATCCTACCTCGAGACCTCGGACGAATGGATCACCACGCGCACGGGCATTCGTGAGCGCCGCTGGCTGGAAGAGGGAGCCACTTCGGATCTCGCCGCGGAAGCAGCGAAGAAGACGCTTGCGATGCGCGGTATGTCGCCCGAAGACGTGGATTGCATTATTGTCGCCACGGTAACACCCGATATGTTCTTCCCGAGCACCGCGGCTCTGGTGCAGCACAAGATCGGGGCGAAAAACGCCTGGGGTTTCGATCTCAGCGGTGCGTGTTCCGGTTTCCTGTATGCGCTCGCGACGGGTGTGCAGTTCATACAGGCCGAGCGCCACAAAGCGGTATTGATCATCGGCGCGGACAAGATGACCGCCATCACCGATTTCAGCGACCGGAATACCGCGATCCTCTTCGGCGACGGCGGCGCAGCTGTGCTGCTCGAGCCCTCCGATGATCCGCAGTACGGCGTGATTGACTGGGTCAATTACCTGGACGGATCGGGTATGGAAGCTCTGCATATGAAGGCCGGCGGGAGCGCCAAACCCTCCACGCTCGAGACGGTGCAGCGCAAGGAGCATTACATTTACCAGGATGGCAAGGCCGTGTTTAAAGTCGCCGTCGTCGGCATGGCGGATGTGTCCGTCGAAATCATGAAGCGCAACAACCTCGCCTCGGATGACGTGGCCTGGCTTGTGCCGCATCAGGCGAATCTGCGCATCATTCAATCCACGGCCGACCGCATGGGCCTGCCCATGGAACGCGTGATGGTCAACATCGACCGCTACGGCAACACCACCGCCGCCACCATCCCGAGCTGCCTGGCCGAGTACTTCGCCGACGGACGGCTGAAGAAAGGAGACAACGTGGTGCTCGCCAGCTTCGGCGCGGGCTATACCTGGGGCGGAGCGCTGCTGCGCTGGGCCATTTAAGGAGATTACAGAGATGAAAACCGCATTTCTCTTCCCGGGACAGGCCTCGCAGTATGTGGGCATGGGCAAGGATCTCGTCGAACAGCACGCGCGTGCGAAGGAGCTCTTCGAACGCGCCAACGACATCATGGGTGTGGACCTCATGCGCATCTGCTTCGAGGGTCCCGCCGAGGAACTGACGCAGACGCGCTACACGCAGCCCGCGATTTTTGTGCACAGCGTCGCCATCGCCGAACTCACCGGCATCACACCCGATGCCGCCGCGGGCCACTCGCTCGGCGAGTACAGCGCGTTGGTGGCCGCCGGTGCCCTGAGTTTCGAGGACGGATTGCGACTCGTGAAAAAACGGGGCGAACTCATGCAGGAAGCCGGCACGCGTTCGCCCGGCACCATGGCCGCCGTCATCGGTGCGGAAACCGTACTGATCGCCGAAGTATGCACCGAGGCCTCGGAAGCGGGTATCGTGCAGGCGGCGAATTTCAATTCACCGGGCCAGGTCGTGATTTCCGGCAGCCTCGCAGGTGTGGATAAGGCCATGGAATTGCTCAAGGCCCGCGGTGTGCGCATCGTGAAAAAACTTCCGGTGAGTGGAGCCTTTCATTCACCGCTCATGCAATACGCCCAGGATGAACTGGGCGACGTCCTCGCCGCGACACCTATCAGCGAGGCACGCTTCCCCGTGTACACGAATGTCACAGCGGAGCCGGTGACCAAGCCCGAGGCCATCCGCGAGAATCTGCTGCGCCAGGTCACCAGTCCGGTTATGTGGGAGCGAAGCATGCTCAACATGCTGCGCGACGGAGTGACGGCGTGTTATGAAACAGGTCCTGGCAATGTGCTTCAGGGTCTGCTCAAGCGCATCAATGCCGAGCTGCCCTGCACCGCTGTGGGTACGCATGACGAACTGCTTCTCCTGAAATGAACATGTTTTCCGAATCGGATTCACACGCAGAGAGGATTGAATGAAACAGCTGCAGGATAAACGCGCCATCGTCACCGGCGGAGCACGCGGCATAGGGCGCTCGATTGTCCGCAAATTCGTGGAGGAAGGTGCGCATGTCGCCGTGTTCGATGTGGCCTTCCCTGAGGATTTCGAGACCTTCGCCGCGGAAATGCGTGCTCTGGGTTCCACCATCATCGCAAAATCCGTCAACATCACCGACAGCGCCGCCGTGGACGCGGCCTGCGATGAAACAGCGGCCGAACTCGGCGGCGTCGATATTCTGATCAACAACGCCGGCATCACCCGCGACAAGCTGATGCTGCGCATGGGCGATGACGACTGGGACCTGGTCATGAACGTGAATCTCAAGGGCGCCTTTCTCATGACGCGCGCGGTATTCCGTCACATGATGCGGGCGCGCAAGGGCAAAATCGTGAACATCAGCTCCGTGGTGGGTGTGATGGGCAACGCCGGTCAAGCGAATTACGCCGCCTCCAAGGCGGGTATGATCGGTCTGACGAAGTCCTCCGCAAAGGAATTTGCCGGAAGAAATATCAACGTGAACGCTATCGCGCCGGGGTATGTGGAAACAGAGATGACGCATGTCCTTTCCGAGGAACAGCGGAACGCGTTTCTCTCCGTCATTCCCCTCAAACGCGGCTGCTCTCCCGCGGAAGTGGCCGATACGGTCGTTTTCCTCGCTTCGGAAAAATCTGATTATATTACAGGTCAGGTCATCAATGTCGATGGCGGCATGATCATGTAGATGTCTATTCGCATACACGTTACAGTTCAAAAACACTAAACAATGGAGGAATCCATGTCCGAAGAGATTACCCAAAAAGTCAAGCAGATCATCATCAATCGTCTCGGCGTCGAAGAGAGCCAGATCTCGGATACCGCGTCGTTCACCAACGACCTCGGTGCCGACTCTCTCGATACAGTGGAGCTCGTCATGGAATTCGAAAAGGAATTCAATCTGACCATCGCGGACGAAGATGCAGAGAAGATCACGACCGTCGGCGACGCCGTCAGCTACATCACCAGCCACGTGAACGGCTGAGACGGACACGTGTCCGCTTTTCCAACATCAGAAAATAACGCATCCCGTCCCTGTAAGCGGGACGGGAATCCATTTGGAGGAATCGCATGAATAAACGACGAGTTGTCGTTACCGGCATGGGCGCCGTCACTTCGATAGGACTGACGGTGCAGGAATTCTGGAACAACGCTCTCGCCGGAGTTTGCGGCGTCGATTACATCAAGGCCTTCGACACCTCGGAGTTCAAAACCACATTCGGTGCGGAAGTCTGGAACTTCGACGCGCAGAATTACATCGACCGCAAAGCCGCGCAGCGCATGGATAAATTCACCCACTACGCGGTGGCTGCCGCAAGCATGGCCATTCAGGACGCGGGTCTCACTCCCGAAAACGCGGACGGTAACCGTGTCGGCGTGATCATCGGTTCCGGCATCGGCGGCATGTGGACAAACTGGGAGCAGCAGAATCTGTTCTTCGAGGCGAAAAGTCCGCGGCGCATAAGTCCTTTCTTCGTTCCCATGCTCATTTCCGATATCGCGGCGGGGCATGTGTCCATCATGAACGGCTTCAAGGGTCCGAATTATGCGACGACATCCGCTTGCGCGACATCCGCGCATGCGCTCGCCGATTCGCTCATGCTCCTTCAGCGCGGCGATGCCGACGTCATGATCACGGGCGGATCCGAATCCGCTATCACACCAATGGGGCTCGGCGGTTTCAATGCCGCGCGCGCTCTGTCGACACGCAATGATTCGCCGAAGACCGCGAGCCGTCCCTTCGATCTCGAGCGCGACGGCTTCGTCATGGGCGACGGCGGCGGCATACTCGTGCTCGAAGAGCTCGGCCATGCCTTGCGTCGCGGCGCGAAGATTTACGCGGAATTCGTCGGTTTCGGCCTCACCGCCGATGCGCATCACATCACCGAACCGGCTCCCGGAGGCGAGGGCGCGGTGCGCTCCATGAAGCAGGCTATCGCAGACGCGGGCTTGCAGCCGCAGGACATCACCCTCATCAGCGCGCACGGGACATCCACGCCGTACAACGACAGAAACGAATCCGCGGCGATCAAGACCGTTTTCGGCGAGCATGCGGCGAAGCTCAAGGTGAACTCTCTCAAATCCATGACCGGGCATCTGCTTGGCGCGGCGGGTGCTGTGGAAGCCATCGCCACCGTCATGATGCTCTCGACCGGAAAAGTGCATCCCACGATTAATTACACCACGCCTGATCCCGAATGCGATCTCGACTATGTGCCGAACACGGCCATCGATTTCGAAGCTGACGCGGCACTGAGCAACAGCTTCGGCTTTGGCGGACACAACGCATCACTGCTTTTCAGGAAGTATTCGGGCGCTTGATATGCAAAAGCTCTGAGTATGCTTCGATTTCTCAAGGCACTCGTTTCCAAACGCAGCACCTCACGTACGAATGTTTCACGTCCTCCTTCCGGTCGTCACCGGGAGGAGGAACGTCTCGCCCTGTCGGCCTTCGTGACGTTCGACAGCGCCGAATTCACCCGCCGCACCGGCTACCGCATCCGTTCCATAGAATTCTTCCATCAGGCCGTCGTTCATCGGTCCTTTCTGCAACTCTGTCCGCCCGGACGCTTCCAGTCCAACGAGCGCATGGAGTTTCTGGGTGATTCCGTCCTGAACCTCATTGTCGCCGAATACCTCTATCTCACCTTTCCCAACGCCGAGGAAGGCCAGCTCTCCAAGGTGCGCAGCCGCCTCGTGAGCCGGGCGGCCCTCGGCGAATGCGCGCGTCGTTTGCATCTTGAAGATTTCCTCATGCTCAGCCCGAGTGCGCATCAGTCCATCAAAGACGGCAGCGAATCCATTATCGTGGACGCCGTCGAATCCTTCGTCGCCGCGATTTACCTCGACGGCGGCTATCTCGCCGCCAAGGCCTTCGTGACGGAGCATTTGCTCAACGCTTTCGGAACGACGCGCATGGCGCAGGACGAGAACTATAAGAGCCGACTGCTCGAGTATACGCAGGCTCGCGGTCTTGGCGGGCCCAAATACGTCACCGTAGACGAGTCCGGCCCGGATCACAGCCCCGTTTTCACCGTGGAAGTGCAGGTGGGCGGTGTACCCCTCGGCGTCGGCAAAGGCAGCAACAAGAAGGCGGCGGAACAGAACGCCGCGTCCTTTGCGTTGAGTCATCTGCAATCGCAGGATCAGGCAGCCGCACAGCAAAATTCCTGATCCCTTCGTCCCGACCGCGTGATCACGCGCGGCCGCTTCCCCCTAATCGACGATTTCATCACGCAACTGAAATTGAACGGTCCCATCATGAAACGCACCCCACTGTACGAAACCTCCTTTGAAACACGGCACATCGGACCGAGCGTCCGCGAAGAGCAGGAAATGCTCGCGCTGCTCGGCGTATCCTCACTCGATGCTTTGATAGACCAAACCGTCCCGGCGCAGATTCGCTTGCCCAGGCCGCTGGACTTGCCGGATGGCATGGGCGAGCACAGCTATCTCGCAGAGTTGAAGGCACTCGCCGGAAAGAACAAGGTGTTCCGTTCGTACATCGGACTGGGCTATTACAACACGCACACGCCCAGCGTCATTCGCCGCAATGTTCTGGAAAATCCGGGCTGGTACACCTCGTACACGCCGTATCAGGCCGAGATTTCGCAGGGACGCCTTGAAGCGATTCTGAATTATCAGACGATGATCGTGGACCTGACGGGCATGGAAATTGCAAACGCCTCCCTGCTCGACGAGGGCACCGCCGCGGCCGAAGCCATGATCATGGCGCGCGGTATTGTTTCGCGCAGCGCTGCGCGCAAGGGCAGCATGAAATTTTTCGTATGCGACACGGTGTATCCGCAAACACTGGATGTGCTTGCGCTCCGCGCCGAACCGCTGGGCTACGAAATTGTGCGCGGAGATTTCCGCACGGCGCAGCTCGACGAGTCCTTCTTCGGCGTGCTGCTGCAATACCCGGCGCAGGATGGCAAGGTGCATGATTACCGCACGATTGTGGAACAGGCACATGCGCTGGGTCTGGTCGTGGTCGTGGCTGCGGACATCATGTCTCTTGTCGCGCTCACACCACCGGGCGAGTTCGGTGCCGACATCGTTGTCGGAAATTCTCAGCGCTTCGGTGTGCCCATGGGCTACGGCGGTCCGCACGCGGCGTTTTTCGCCACAAAGCAGAGCTACGTTCGCCAGATGCCCGGTCGCATCATGGGTGTTTCGGTGGATCGCCACGGCAACCGCGCCTATCGCATGACGCTGCAGACGCGCGAGCAGCATATCCGCCGCGAAAAGGCCACGTCCAACATCTGCACCGCGCAGGCGCTGCTGGCGGTGATGGCGGGCATGTACGCGATTTATCATGGCGCGGAAGGATTGAAGAACATCGCCGGAAGCATCCATACCGCCGCGGTAGCGCTGGACAAGGGCCTGCGCTCGCTGGGCTACGAGCAGTTGAACGAAGCGTACTTCGACACGCTGCTGGTGAAAGCCGATGCGGCGAAACTCCGTCCCTTCGCCGAAGCGGCCGGCATCAACTTCCGCTATGTCGATTCGGACCATGTATGCATCGCTCTGGACGAGACGGTGACGGAAAAGGATATTCACGACATTCTGACGGTATTCGCGCAATGCGCCGGCAAAGAGTGGAAGGGCGGGGCGGATCTTTTCGACGCACTCGCTACAGATTTTGCGGAGGGCGTCGCGCGGAGCAGCGCTTTCCTGACGCATCCGGTATTCAACATGAACCGCAGCGAAACGGAAATGATGCGCTACATCAAGCGTCTGGAGAACAAGGACGTGTCGCTGGTGCATTCCATGATTCCGCTGGGTTCCTGCACCATGAAACTCAACGCGGCGACGGAGTTGTATCCGATCACCTGGCCGGAATTCGGAGCGATACATCCCTATGTCCCGGCCGATCAGGCGGAGGGCTATCGTGAAATGATTACCGAGCTTGAGCAGCAGCTCGCCGAGGTCACCGGTTTCGCCGCCACGTCGCTCATGCCCAATTCCGGTGCGCAGGGCGAATACACGGGCCTGATGGTCATCCGCGCGTATCACGTGGCGCAGGGCGATGCGCAGCGCAATGTGGTGCTCATTCCTTCCTCCGCACACGGCACCAATCCCGCGTCCGCCGTCATGGCCGGCGCCGAGGTGGTGATCGTCGCTTGCGACGATCGCGGCAATATCGACGTGACCGATCTGCGCGCAAAGGCGGAGCAGTACCGCGATCGCCTGTCCGCGCTCATGGTCACCTATCCCAGCACACACGGAGTGTTCGAGGAGAGCATCATGGACGTATGCCGCGTCATTCACGATAACGGCGGCCTGGTGTACATGGATGGCGCCAACCTCAACGCGCAGCTCGGGCTCACCAGTCCCGGTCTCATCGGCGCGGACGTCTGCCATTTGAATCTGCATAAGACCTTCGCCATTCCGCACGGCGGTGGCGGTCCGGGCATGGGCCCCATTTGCGTCACCGCGGCGCTGGCGCCCTTCCTTCCGGGGCACCCCGTGGTTGCGACGGGCGGCGACAAGGCCATACCGGCCGTATCGGCTGCTCCCTGGGGCAGCGCGAGCATTCTGCCGATTTCTTACGGCTACATCAAAATGCTCGGCGGTCCCGGACTGACGGAGTCCACAAAATTCGCCATCCTGAATGCAAACTATCTCAAGGCGCGTCTGGAACAGGACTACAGCATCCTGTACACCGGGGCCAACGGCCGCGTGGCGCATGAGTTCATTCTTGATCTGCGTCCGTTCAAGGATGCGCATATCGAAGCCATCGATGTCGCGAAGCGCCTCATGGATTACGGCTTCCACGCCCCCACCGTGGCCTTCCCCGTAGCCGGCACGCTGATGATCGAGCCCACCGAAAGCGAGAGCAAGGCCGAGCTGGACCGCTTTGCCGAGGCCATGCTGGAAATCCGCAAAGAGATTCAGGAAATCCTCGACGGCACCGCCGACGCGCACGACAACGTGCTGAAAAACGCGCCGCACACCGCCACAGAGGCCACCAACGAAGTGTGGGAGCATCCCTACACGCGCGCCAGGGCCGTCTTCCCGCTGCCCTACGTGCGTCAGGCCAAGGTCTGGACGCCCGTCGCCCGCATAGACGACTCCTACGGCGACCGCAACATCATGTGCGCGTGTCCGCCCATCGAGGAGTATATGGCGGAGTAAAGAGTAAATAGTAAAGAGTAAAGAGTGAAGGGGTCTGGTTTCCGGGCCCCTTCGATGTTTTGGTGTGGAGGTGGTAAAGGGGGAAGGGTAAAGTGTAAAGCGGGCTGGTGACTTTTTCACCTCCCCCGCTTTTCATAGTCCACATCCTTCTCATTGTATTTCTCCTTCCTCCTGCGTAACATGAATTCCGACATGCGTGTCCATCACACGGAGTATGATCGATGAGAAAGGTTCTTCCGCTTCTGGCGCTGCTGCTGTTCGCCTCCTGTTCCGGCACTCCCGATAAACCGGCATTTTCGGATTTCCTCGAGATCCGGGATATCGTGGAAGATGACCCGCTCGCGCATCAATTCGCGTCGCTCGGCGGCGAGAAATACCGGCTGGGCGATCCCATGATTTACGGGCGTTCGGTCAATCGCTTTCAGATCAAAGCGGTTTCACCGGAGCAATACGACATGCTCATCACGCTTACCGGCGCGGAGGACGCCCGCTGGCGCCGTTTCGCCCGCAGCCGCATCGGCAAAACGGTCGCGCTCGTGGTGGACGGAAAAGTGCAGGCAACCTTTCCCGTCATCGATCCCGGACCACCCGCGGAGGACAAGCTGCTTGTCATAACGATACCGGCGGTATGCGAGAGCGAGAAGGACGCGCAGAGACTCGAGCAGTTTCTCGAAACATCGAAAAAGCCACTCAAGAAGGAAAAATAAATCGTGCGGAGATTTTTTCTCTGGTTCGGGGTCGCGGCACTGCTGGCTGTTGTCATCTGGCAGTTCTGGCCTGATCGCGTCATCGAACACGAAGCGGGCGTGCTTTGTCCGGACGAGCCACGGCAGACGAAACCCACACGCACATCCCCCTGGCTGCACGGCGATTTCATGATCACCGCGCTGGCGGATTACGACATCCGCGCTCGCGTGTTGAGCAGAAAAAATTACGGCAGTGGAAAGGAGTCCGATCTCTCTCCGGTGGATCTGGCTCTCGGCTGGGGACCCATGTCCGACCAGTTCGTGGTCGACAAGCTGGATATATCCCAGGGACATCGCTGGTACAAGTGGAATGTCAAGGAACTCATGCCCATTCCGCAAAAGGACATCGAGCGCTCCAGCGCCAATGTGCACATCATTCCGGCGAACGAGGACGTCGAGGATGCGCTGGACGATGTGTACGTCGGCAGCATCGTGCACATGACGGGCTATCTCATCAAGGCCACGCAGGAAGGCAACTGGCGCTGGGTTTCCTCCACCACCCGCAACGACACCGGCGACGGCGCCTGCGAAGTGTTCTGGGTAGAGAGCATATCTGTGGAAAACTGACAGGGGAGCAGAAAACGGAGAGCAGAGAGCCCGTCTGCACTATCCGGATATACGTACAACGAGCTCCATCCGCTATCGGCTCCGGTGAGCTTCTGTACGCTCATGTATGCGTACATGAAGTATTTGCACGCGCCGTGCGCTTCCGCAGAGCCGTGCTCTCTGCGCTTCGCTCCCTGCCTGCCCTCCGCTTGAATTCTAACACATTCATCATCACCTACTTACCGTTCACTCATGAGGGAGCGCGATATTACCCTAGCGTGCGAGCGCTCTCCCTCGGATGCGTGGCAGTCACCATCAGCAAGGCAAGTGCAGAATCAAGAATGAAGGATATGCGATGATAACATCCACAACATCCAGGAACGTGATCGAAGCCTCAGCGAATTCTTCTATCCTCCCCGGCTTTCTTCCGTTGCTTCACGCGCTCGCCGATGCAAGCGCAGTCTGGATCATGCGCCATTTCCGGACCGATTTCGCAACGGAGCGCAAAGCGGACAGTAGCCCCGTTACCGAGGCGGACCGGGGCGCCGAGCGCATCATGCGGGAGATGATTCTTGCTTCACATCCGGATCATGGCATCATCGGCGAAGAGTACGGAAGCCTGCGTCCCGAAGCGCGCTGGACCTGGGTGCTGGATCCCATCGACGGCACGAAATCCTTTATCAGCGGCGTGCCGCTGTTCGGGACGCTCATCGCCGTCTGCGAATACGGTCAGCCGCTTCTGGGCTGTATCAACTTTCCAGTGCTGCATCAACGGCTGATCGGTGACAACAGAAACGCATGGCTCAATGGCTCTCGCATCAGCGTGCGGCCGATACACGCACTGGAAGATGCCACATTGCTGGTAACCGATCCCTCCGATATCAGGCGTCACAAAAACGGTGTTGCATTCGAACGTCTCACGGAGCGCGTCGGTATCTTCAGAAGCTGGGGGGATTGCTATGGACATGCCTTGCTCGCTTCCGGATACGCGGACATCATGGTGGATCCCGTACTGCAACCCTGGGATATCATGGCGCTACTGCCCGTCCTGCGGGGGGCCGGAGCCGCGGTGAGCAGCTACGAAGGCGGGGATGCGGTCGCGTCCGGGAGTCTCGTCGCATCGCATCCCGCCCTGCATGACGAGGTAATCGCGATGCTGAATAACGACTGACTTGACGAATCGGCGCTCCGGCTTTCGCTGATCTCCATCTCTCCGATGCCATAAAGCGGATAACGCACTCCGTAACACCAATTAGCTGTTCCGACCAGACCCCACTCTCGTCCGCGACGACGGCGGCACTCATTCTGTTAGAATGGTGTTTGCAACTTCACACAATGATCTCATCATATCATAACAGCGGGGCAATACTGGGCTGCTACCTTGCACTATGCAAGAAGCGCAGATACTCCGGAAAAACGCCACCCGATTCCTTGTCGCAGTGCTCATTGCAGGGAGTGCCCTGTTGCTGTGGCAGCAGCTTCGCGGTGTGTCGCTGCACGATGTGCAAGCGCTGGTGAGCACCCTCGGATATCGTCTGCCTCTGATCGTCCTTCCGTACGGACTCGTGCTCCTGCTTGACGTACTCGGTTGGCGGCAATGCATGACAACACCGCGCTATCTGTCACTGCGCACCCTTTTCGCCATCCGTGTCTCCACCGATGCGTTATTGAACACCATCCCGGCCGGGGTGGCGATAGCCGAACCGATGCGCATCATGATGCTGCATCGTCGTCTGCGTCTTCCCGTCGCCGACGCGACCTCCGCCACACTTCTTTCAAAGATGAATATCGCTATCGCACAAATGTTGTTTGTGCTCCTGGGCCTGTTGCTCGTATTGCTTCATGCCAATCAACATCAGGGCATCGCCGCGTTGCTGGACAGCGCCGGAGGATGGGTGACCGTGCTGCCGGCGACGCTGCTTGTTCTCGCCGTGCTGTCTCTCCCGTACACTGGGCCGCGCTTTACGCAACTGCTGCAGCTGCTGCATCGATTGCCTGTGCCTACACTCCGGAAGCAGTTGTCAAGAGGGGAGAGAGCGCTCGCGGAGATTGACGGGTATATCGGGGATTTCGCGCGCAGCAATCGCGCCCGCTTTATTACCTCGCTGCTGCTGTTTCTCTGGGGTTGGCTGCTCATGGCGGCGGAAACATGGCTCCTGCTGCACCTGCTCGGTGCGGAAGTCAGCATATCGCAGGCGATCGTATTTGAAGGGCTCGCGTCCATCGTCAAGCTGCTATTTTTCTTTATTCCCTCCGGGATAGGTGCGCAGGATTTGAGCTTCGTCGCCATGCTCTTCGCCTTCGGAGTTCCCGATGCCGCCACGGTTGCCGTCGCCTTCATGCTGCTTCGTCGCGGGAAAGAATTGTTCTGGGCGATCACCGGCCTCGGAGTGCTGGGCTTCCTTCGTCCGGGTACCGATGCGCATACGCCCGCGCAGCAGACTGCGATGGCGGGAGAGGCGGTCTCGTGAAGAACATCCTTTTCATCTGTGGATCCATCAATCAGACGACGCAGATGCACGCCATCGCGCGTGAACTGCCCGGTCATGCGCATTACTTTACCCCGTACTATTCGCATGGATTCATCGGCTGGTGCGCGAAAAGAGGATTCCTGGAGTTCTCCATACTCGGTGCGAAACTCGGCAATCGCGCACTGGAGTATTTACGCGCGCATGATCTTCGGATTGACATGCACGGACAGGGGCGATCGTACGACCTGGTGCTGACCTGCAGCGATCTGATCATTCCACGAAATATCCGGCACACGCCGATCGTGCTTGTGCAGGAGGGGATGACCGACCCGAAGAATGTTGCTTACTATCTCGCGAAGTATCTGAAGCTGCCCCGGTGGATGGCCAGTACATCAACCACCGGACTCAGTCATGCGTATCGGGCCTTCTGCGTGGCGAGTGAAGGATACCGAGAGATGTTTCTGCACAACGGCGTCCGCCCGGGGACGCTACGCGTGACCGGCATACCGAATTTTGACAATTGTGCCGAGTACCGGAACAACGATTTTCCCCATCGGAACTTCGTGCTCGTCGCAACGAGCGATATGCGCGAAACATTCAAGTACGAAAACAGAGTCCGATTCATCCGCCGCTGCCTGGACATCGCTCAAGGTCGTCAGCTCATCTTCAAGCTGCATCCTAATGAACATGCGGAGCGCGCCACAAAGGAGATTCAGACGCATGCTCCCGGCGCTCTCGTCTATGCCACCGGAAACATCAACCACATGATCGCGAACTGCGATGTGCTCGTGACGCGATTCTCTTCCGTCGTCTATATCGGTCTGGCGCTGGAGAAGGAAGTGTACTCGGATTTCGACGTGCACGAGCTTCGCGGCAAGGTCCCGATACAGAACGGAGGCAGTTCCGCCGCCGCGATCGCCGTCGTGTGTCGCGAGATTCTCGTCCGCGAAGCGCTGGGCGGTACAGGACAGGTGGTTACGCGACAAGCGGGTACGCCACAGTTCCTGCCGGCATTCGCAACGCGCATACGCAGGCATTTCGGGAGCGGCGCATGAAAATCGTTGTGGTAATACAGGCACGTATGGGAAGTACGCGTCTGCCGGGTAAAGTGATGCTCCCTCTCGCGGGGGAGCCGCTGCTCTTGCGCATGGTGAACCGCGTCCGCGCAACCCGCATCCCTGTCAGCACACTCGTTGCCACAACGACGGATCCTGAGGATACGGATATCCGCATTTTGTGCGCGCGTCATCGAATACCCTGTTACAGCGGTGATCCCTTCGATCTGCTGGACCGCCACTATCGCGCCGCATTGCTCTACGATGCGGATGTCGTGGTGAAAATACCATCCGATTGTCCGCTCATCGATCCACGTATTATCGAACAAGTCCTGGCGTACTTTATCAGTAATGCTGATCGCTACGATTTCGTCAGCAATCTGCATCCGCCCACCTGGCCCGACGGCAATGATGTGGAGGTGATGGGGATGCGCGTGCTGCGCGAAGCGTGGAAGGAAGCCACGCGGACGATGGAGCGCGAACACACGACCCCGTTTATCTGGGAGCAACCCGAGCGTTACCGCATCGGGAACGTGTTGTGGGAAGCCGGCCTGGATTACTCGATGACCCATCGGTGGACGATAGACTATCCCGAGGATTATCGCTTCCTCCGCACGGTATACGACGCCCTGTACACGGAAGAGCGGCCCCATTTCTCCCTGGACGACATACTGCACCTGCTCGAGCGGCAGCCATGGATTGGAGCGTTGAACCATCGCTTCGCCGGTGTGAACTGGTACAGGCACCATTTGCATGAGCTTCGCACCATTCCACCTGACAGAACCCGGCATGCGGATACATCCGGCAGCGGGATCAATCACCCAACGACCATCTATCATGAGGGAATCCAGTGACTGATATCGAACATCGCTCTCTTGCCGACACCGCAACACGCGTGCGTGAGCATATCATACGCATGTCCGGCAACGGTGGCTGTTTCATAGGCGCATCGCTCTCCTGTACGGACCTCATCGTGTATCTGTACAAGCATGTGCTGAATATTTCGCCCGACCGTGTTGTCGATCCGGACAGAGATTATTTTCTGCTCTCGAAGGGACATGATGTACCTGCGCTGTACGGGGTGTTCGCGGAGCTCGGGTATATGGATTCCGCCCGTCTGTCCAACCATTTGCATCCGCAGGATGTGCTGTACTGGCATCCCAATCGCGAAGTGCCGGGAATCGAGTTTCATAGCGGATCACTCGGGCATCTTCTGTCCGTGGGCATCGGCGTGGCGTTGGATATACGCTTACGAAAAGGATCGAATCGAGTGTTCGTGATGCTGGGTGACGGAGAGCTCAACGAGGGCAGCATCTGGGAAGCGGCGCTGGTGGCGGGCGCACAGAAGCTGGATAATCTCATCGTGGTCATTGATCGCAACGCGTTTCAGGCAAACCTGCGCACGGAGGATCTCCTGCCGCTCGAACCGCTCGAAGACAAATTCGAAGCGTTCGGTTGGTCCGTCCGTCGCATAGATGGACATTGCTTCAGCGAGATGGAAGAGGTATTCGGCACAGTTCCCTTCGAGCCGGGGCGCCCCGGCGTCATCATCGCCGACACCGTGCGCGGGAAGGGGCTGCCCAGCATCGAAGCCCGCGCGGACAGATGGTTTGTGAATTTCAAACCCGAAGAAGTGGATATGCTGCTGGACGAGTTGCACGGTATACAGCGAGCGGAGCTGTCGTCCGAGGCACTGCATGTTCGCTGATACGATTATGGATGTTTCATTCGGAATCACGTTACCATGACTTACGAAAGCACACTGCGCAGCATCGCCGCAACGGACGAACGCGTTATCGTCATGACCGCCGAGAATCGCGCCGCAATCCGGGCTCTCCCGGACGTCCTGGGGGAGCGCTTCATTGACGTCGGGATTTGTGAACAGACCATGCTCGGCGCGGCAGCGGGTCTGGCGCTTCGGGGGCGTATCCCCGTTGTTCACGCACTGGCGGCTTTCCTGACCATGCGCGCCTTCGAGTTCACGCGTACCGATGTCGGTATAGCCCATCTCCCCGTGAAGCTGATAGGAGCTGTCCCCGGCTTCCTTTCCGACGGTAATGGTCCGACACATCAGGCGATTGAAGATATTGCCATCATGCGCGGCATTCCGGGCATGCATATTTTCTGTCCCGCCGATGCCGAGGAACTCAACGCTTTCCTGCCCGTCATCATACACTCGCAAGCACCCTGGTATGTGCGGTTCAACGCGCTTGCGCCCGTCGTATCGCATACCGAAGCACCGGTCCCGGGGAAAGCGGAAATCCTGAGCGAGGGGTACGATGTTGCGCTTCTCACCTACGGGTTCATGTTGCGGGAAGCGCATCGGGCGCGGGAGTTGCTCGAAGGACAGGGTGTTTCCGTGCGCCTCGTCAATCTTCGCACGCTTGTCCCTCTCGACACGGAGGCGGTGTTGAGCGCTGTGCTCGAATGCTCCCTCACCGTGACGTTGGAAGACCATTTCCAAACCGGGGGGCTGTACAGCATTCTTGCGGAGTTGTTGCTGGGCAGAGGAATGGGCGCCGACGTGCTTCCCATCGCGTTGACCCACTGGTTCAGCCCTGGACGACTGGAACACGTGTTGGATACCGAAGGCTTCAGTGCCGTCCATATCGCACACCGCATCCTTCGGCAGCTGGAAGGCAACTCAACACCCATGCAGACGGAATCCGAGTATCTCTTCAAAACCTACCTCTGATCATGCCCAACACCATCGCATTCAACGAACAGTATCCTGATATACACCAGTCTGAACAGTGGTACGCCCGCGCGCTGGGCCTCATCCCCGGGCAGACGCAGACACTCGCGAAGGGACCCGGTCAATACGTGCGGGGCGTCGCCCCCATGTTTGCCGCGCACGCCAAGGGTGCACACATGTTCGATGTCGACGGCAACGCGTACATCGATTACAACATGGGTATCGGACCTATATCTCTTGGATATGCCTATGATCGTGTGGACGACGCCATCCGCGAGCAACTCGCACGCGGCATTACCTTTTCTCTTGTGCACCCGTTGGAAGTGGAGGTGGCGGAACTGTTGCGCGACGTACTTCCGCACGCAGAGATGATCCGCTACTCCAAGGCGGGCAACGACGTGACCTCCGCGGCAGTGCGCCTCGCACGTGCCTTTACGGGACGCGACACGGTGCTCTGTTGCGGTTACCACGGTTGGCACGACTGGTACATCTCCGTGACGGATCGCAATCGTGGGATCCCGGCGCAGGTGGCAGACCTCACGTACACCTTTCAATACAACGACATACAGTCCGTCATAGACTCCATAGACGACGACACGGCCTGCGTCATTCTCGAACCGGTGGTGTTTGAAGAGCCACGCGACAACTTTTTGCAAGAGCTTCGCGCCGTCTGTGATCGCTACGGTGTGCTCCTGATATTCGACGAAATGTGGACGGGATTTCGACTCGCCCTCGGCGGTGCGCAGGAGTACTTCGGTGTTCGTGCGGACCTCGCCTGCTACTCGAAAGCCGTCGCCAACGGCATGCCCATCAGCGTACTCGCGGGCAGGGCGGACATCATGACGCTGTGCGAGAAGGATGTGTTCTTCTACACGACCTTTGGTGGAGAAGCCCTTTCACTTGCCGCGGCCAAGGCCACGATTCTTGAGATGCGCGAGAAACAGGTGCAAAAGCGTCTCTTCGAAGCCGGCGGGCGCTTGCGGGACGGACTGAACACCATGCTTTCGGAGTTGGAAATCGATTACATCCATTGTCGCGGTTACGCTCCCCGAAGTATTGTCACCTTTGATGCTTCCGCGGGAAATCCGCTCATGCTCAAATCCTTGGCGCAGCAGGAACTGATCAAACGCGGCATCCTCTGGTCGGGCTTTCACACGGTGAGTTATTCTCATACCGACGACGATATCGAGCATACACTCGCGGCCTGGCGGGAAGTTCTTCCACTGCTGCACGATGCCGTCGCCACTGGTGAAGTTGATTCACAGCTGCGAGGTGCACCGGTGGAACCCGTATTTCGAAAGACCAGCAACTTCAACACCCGGGCGAAGACCTCGGCACAGGCACAATGAAGTTTGATGTGACATTCGCTGTTGTGTCTTCGGGAACAGCGTGTCATCGAAGCAGACTGCGCTCTCTCCCGGTTGTTGCGGTTAGTGCGGGACGTCCGGCAGACAGCGAATGCAGGTTCCGATGAGATGAGTTGCCGTGTCGGAGAACTTCTGTTCCAGTCATCCTGAACGAGTATGATTTCTCATCTGATTTCCGAAGCGGACGGTATGCGGACCTCCATGTTGCGAGGCAGCACGCCGGTATCGCTGCTCCGCGAATACCGTCTGCGCTGCCTGAGCATCAATACGCATCGCGGCCAGGGGCCGAAGTTATCGCTCCTTCGAGCGGGGGCTTCACCGGAAGAACTCCAGCGCATAGAGCTGATGCATGACACGCGGGCATACGCGTATTTCATTGCCGAGTGGCTGAACAATCACAAGAGCAACTACGACGTAGTGGCTCTGCAGGAGGTGTTCAACGGGGTTCTGGGTGTGGGGGAGCGCATCGTCCAGAAATACCGGCAGCGGGATCACTACCGCATGCTCAGTGGTTTCGCGTCCTACCTCGAGCACGGGGTGGGTTTCGCGGCATTCCGGTATCAGAATCTGCTGTTGAGTCAGTTGCCGAAGCTCTCTCGTGCGGCATATCACCTGCACTTACCGGGGAAGGTGTTTTTTCTGGCCTCCTGCGGATTCACGCTCGCGCCGTTTTTGCTCAAGGACACAATCATCTGGATTGGCAATACCCATCTTCATGCCTACAGCCCCGCGGCACGGATGCGGCAGGCGCGCAGCATCGCGCAAGTGATCCGCGCACTCGGTGATGCACCGATCATACTGATGGGGGATCTGAACACCGTGGCCTCCGGATGTCGCATTGCCGACTTCGGTCCGGGCGATATTGACCGGTATAATTATCAGAACGATGACACGCTCGCCATCCTCTCCGACACCGGCTTGGGAACGGTACGGCACGAAGACGCATTGCGGTACTACTCCTATCCAACCGGGCTTCCGAACCGTACGCTGGACTATATCCTCTTCAGCCGGCATTGGCATGTGCACGACTACGGCGCGTTGCACGGGTTCATGCTGTCGGATCACTATCCCGTATTCGCCGAACTGGAACTCAACATCCGGAATAATTGATATGCATCCCTCTGAAGTATTCTCTCTTCGTGGCAAAACCGCTGTCGTCACCGGCGCCCTTGGTCTGATAGGAAAAGAACATTGCCGCGCACTTGCCGCCGGCGGGGCAAACATCGTCGTCACGGATATGGACCATGCCGCCTGCGCGACCTTTGCCTCTTCGCTTAGCGAAGCGTACGGTGTGGCGGCGATAGGTTGCGCCGCCGACATAACGGAAAAGGCGGATGTACGTGCACTGAAACAAGCCGCGATCGGGAGCTTCGGCAGTATCGACATCCTGGTCAACAATGCGGCGATCAACGACATGGTTGAAGATCCCCTGTCCGCAGCCGATCTCTCGAAATTCGAGCACTATCCGCTGGAACTCTGGCGGCGTTGCCTGGATGTGAACGTCACGGGCGCATTTATCTGTGCGCAACTCCTGGGGAGCCACATGGCGGAGCGGGGGAGTGGTTCCATCATTAACATTGCTTCTACCTACGGCATCGTCGCGCCGGATCAGCGGCTCTATCGAACACCGGATGGGGTGCAGCCGTTCTACAAGTCGCCGGTGTACCCCACGAGCAAAGGCGCCATACTTTCGTTCACCCGTTTCCTGGCGGCGTACTGGGGCGAACGCGGTGTGCGGGTCAACGCCCTCTCGCCCGGTGGGGTGGAGAACGGACAGGACAGCTACTTTGTCGAGAAGTACGCATCGCGTACACCGCTGGGCAGAATGGCACAACCCACCGATTATCACGGAGCGCTGCTGTTCCTCGCATCGGACGCATCCGCCTATGTCACCGGAGCGAATCTCGTGGTCGACGGCGGCTGGACCATCTGGTGATTGCGGCGTATGTGTGCGGATACTACCTTGCATGCATGAATACTCTCGATCCCAACAGCGTTCTCGTCCGTCCACTCGGCACCTTCCAGCATATCGCCATGAACGAAGCGATACGGCGTGCTCGTCGTATTCGCCTTGTACTGAGTGACAACGATGGCGTCCTTACCGACACCGGCGTATATTACGGCGCGGACGGCGAACTCGTCAAGCGCTACAGTATTCGTGACGGGATGGGAATGGAACGCCTCCGGCAGCTCGGCATCGAGTCGGGCATCATCACCGGTGAAAAATCGCCGAATCTCAAGCGTCGCGCCGAAAAGCTCCGTCTGACGCATCTCTATCTGGGCGTAAAGGACAAAGTCGCAACGCTCGAAGCCCTCCGCAGGTCTTCCGGCCTCGCGTATGAGGAGATTGCGTACATAGGCGACGACGTCAACGATCTGCGCATCATGGATCTTGTCAGTGAACGAGGACTAACCGCTGCTCCCGCCGACGCCATGCCGCAGATCGCGGCCATCGCGCATTACAACTGCCTCTGGACCGGTGGTAACGGGGCCTTCCGTGATTTTGCCGAAGCGCTGATCACACTGCGTGCATCAAACCGCTCGTAATGTACGCTTTTCCGGTCGCCGTTTCCGGGGAGAAGTATCGCGCTTCTCCCTTTGTTTTTTATCCCGCCGCCGCGTCTTCGACGGTGCTTCGCGAATGAGCGATGCCGCCGGGAACATCATGGGGAATGAACCATGGACAGGGAAGGAACATTCGGGATAGCCATCAAGGGCTCTCATACAATGCGAATCTTCTCCTTACATGCATCAAACCCATTTTTAAAACAATTTTAGCACTATTCTCGTCCCGTCCTCACATGGCATCGATAGTTTGTACGAGTCACTATACATAACTATCGGAGTCAGGTGTCGTATGGCAGTACAGTGTGTAGGAAATATCGAGGTCGGGGACGGACGACCTGTATACATCATCGCCGAAATAGGCATCAATCACAACGGATCGCTTGACATCGCGAAAAAACTTATCGACGGTGCCGTGCTTGCCGGATGCGACGCCGTCAAATTTCAGAAGCGTACACCGGAGCTGTGCGTCCCCCGTGATCAATGGGACGTTATGCGCGATACGCTCTGGGGACGCATGTCCTACATCGATTACCGCAGATTGATGGAATTCACGACGGAGCAGTATGTGGAAATAGATCGCTATTGTCGCGAAAAGGGTATTCATTGGTTCGTATCGGCATGGGATGAGGAAGCCGTGGATTTTACCGAGCAGTTCGATACGCCGTTGTACAAGGCGCCCTCCGCATCGCTCACGGACATTGCGCTGTTACGCCACATGAAGGCGACAGGAAAGCCTTTGATGATTTCCACCGGTATGTCGACGATGGAGGAGATTCGTCATGCGGTGGATTCCATCGGTACCGATAATCTCCTGATCGCGCACTCGACGTCGGCATACCCTTGCGAAATACAGGAGCTGAATCTCCGGATGATTGACACGCTCAGGTCGCTGTATCCCGATACGCCCATCGGATACTCGGGTCATGAAACCGGGCTCGCCCCGACGTGGGCCGCAGTCGCCCGGGGAGCCACGTTCGTCGAGCGTCACATCACGCTCGACCGCGCCATGTGGGGATCGGATCACGCTGCTTCCGTGGAGATTGTCGGTCTGTACCGGCTCGTCTCGAATATCCGCGACATCGAGCGCTCCCTGGGCGACGGCGTGAAACGCGTGTACGAGAGCGAGATCGCACCGAAGAAAAAGCTCCGCCGCATCCACCTGGGCGATACCACTCCTGTTCTGGGTTAAGGCGGCAATTTCCGCGATGCCCCGCCTCCATCGGTCGTGTGTGCCTGCGCGCATGACCGATGGGGCAAACACCTCTGTACCAGCGCATAAAAAGCTACGACCCTGAATGACTCTGACGGTTCTTTCTCCCCTTCTCATCGTAGGCGCGGCGGCCGTTATCATCGCATTCGAGCGCAAATATCCATACGCACCCGGTCAGCGCTTTTTGCGCGATGGTTTCTGGAACGATCTGCTCATGTACAGCATCGTGCAGAGCTATGTGCTCGGCCTGGTCATCTCATTGCTGATAGAATGGATGGACAACGGTTTGATGCTGTCGCGTCACCGCCTGCTGGCCGGTTGGCCGCTCTGGTCGCAGGTGCTGCTGTTCGTCGTCACCCACGACCTGTACATTTACTGGTTTCATCGTCTGCAGCACAGGAGCGTCCGTCTCTGGCGCGTCCACGAGGCCCATCACTCCACACGCGATGTGGACTGGCTTTCCGGTTCACGTTCCCACTCTTTCGAGATACTTATCAACCAGACCGTCGAGTTTGCGCCCATAGTGCTCCTCGGCGCCGCTCCGGAGGTCGCGGTACTGAAGGGTGCCATATCCGCAGTCTGGGGAATGTGGATTCATTCTAATATCAATGTGCGCAGCGGATGGCTGCAGTACGTGATCAATGGTCCGGAAATGCATCGCTGGCATCATTCCGATGTCGTATCGGACGGTTCGTACAATTACGCCACAAAGCTTGCCCTGTGGGATTGGCTGTTCGGCACCGCCTGGCTCCCGGGACATACGAAGCCATCCGGCTATGGTCTGAAGGAAGTCGATTTTCCCGACGGCTACCTTGCCCAGCACCTCTTCGCATTCAGAGCATTGAACGACGCCACCATGACCGCCGATCATGGATCGGATGGCGCAAAGTCCAACGCACAGCACTGATCGCAAAGACGCAGAGGCGCAACCCTTCGACGGCGGTTGAGCGTAGCCGAAGCCTCGCTCAGGGGCCGTGTGGCAGAGATTTATGGCGAGGGGAAATTAACGCAAAGGCGCAGAGACGCAGGAACGCAGAGGGATTCTATTCCTTTCTGCGTGTTCTGTCTTTTCTGCGTGTTCTGCGTTCCGTGTTCTGCGTTCTCTGTGTGTTCTGCGTTCCGCGGGAGGCGCTCACTGTCAATCTTGCGGTCTTACCCTCGAATACATGAACGTGCAGAAAAGGAGAGCTGGAAAACTCTCCTTTCTGCGTGTTCTGCTATTTCTGTGTGTTCTGCGTTCCGCGGGGGCGCTCACTGTCAATCTTGCGGTCTTACCCTCGAATACATGAACGTGCAGAAAAGGAGAGCTGGAAAACTCTCCTTTCTGTTTTTTCTGTTATTTCTGTGGTCTTTTATTTCTGTGGTTTCACCGTCACCACCACTCCCGCGGTATGCGCCGAGAACTCCGGCGCATACATGCTCTGAATGCTGCTGATGCCGTTGGAGAAGCGGCCGGCGTGGGATACGCGCAGAGGATATTCGAACACATGCACACCTTTGCGCAGCCAGTGGAAGAAGAAATTCACCGCCGCGTCGCGCGGTGCCTCGTAGTAGATCAGGCCCTGCTGCCAGCGGTGGCCGGAGAGTTGATCGATCAATTCCAGGCCGGAGCCGCGCATGTCCTTCATGTGTACATACTCCATGTCGCGGTCCACACGCAACGTGATGCGGGCCTTGAGCACGTCGCCGACACGCAGCGGTGAGGACTCGGTGATCGGCTCCAGCACGACACCCTTTTCGGTGTTGTTCTGGCGGTACAGCGTTTTTTCGATTTTCAGCGGGGTGCTGTGCGGCGTGATGCGGTCGAGCTGTTCGAAGTACTGCCAGTACAGCGCACCCCAGGCGATACCCTGATCCGATTTTTTCAGGGTCACGGCGCCCATCTCCGGTTTGATGTCGGAGCCGCGCCAATCAACACGGTAGTAGCCTGTTCCGGCTTCAACCTTTGCGCCCATGGCGACGGGATCGATGGTCGTGCCGCCGAGTTGTACCTCCACCAGTTTGTCCGACGCGAGCAAATCGCTGCCACGGCGCAGCAGAGCGTAGCAGGCCTCGGCCGTAGCGACGGTGGTCTTCCAGTCCTGAACTTGTTTCTGCCGCAGCAGCCAGATTTTCATTTCCTCGACGGCATCCATGTCGTTGGCCACTTCATCGAAGACCTCGATCAGAAGCGCCTGCGTTTCTATCGGGGCCTGATACCAGAACCAGCCGGATTCCAGTTTCCAGTACATGCCCATCTCCTCGCTGCGCAGCGAGCGCTCGCGCAGGGACTTGACGATGGCGGGAGGCACCTTGTTATCGCCGCGGCGATGCAGGCCGAGCGCGATCATGCCCTGCATGAAGAAGCCGCGTCTCGGCCACCAGCGGCGTGATTGCGTTAACCAGAAATTCACGGACTCGTCGTACTTCTTGTCCGGCTTCTGATCGAGGAAATAGCTGCGGGCATAGAGATAGTGCACGTCGAGATATCCGAGATGGTCCTTCTCCGGATCGAAGCCGGGCATGCTTTTCAGCTTCTCGTAATCACTGTGCATACGTGCGTCGATGAAATTCACCGCGCGGCGCATCATGCGGCCGATACGCTCGTCACGCGGGTTCACGCCCAGTTCCTTCAGATGGCCAAAGCCGGCGACGATGTACTGCGAAATGTAGCGGTCTTCCGGCAGACCCGGGAACCAGGGCCAGCCGCCGTTGGACGCCTGCGCCTTCTCGAGTTTGCGCATGGCGCTTTCCAGATTGTCCGCCATGGTGTTGAGGTCGAAGAGCAGGGCGATGCGCTTCTTGCGCTCGCTCTCGTTCTTACCTTGCATCACCCAGGGAGTTTCTTCGAGAAGCAGGGCTTTCAGGTCCTGATTTTTCTCAAGGTTGGATACGAGCGCGTCGGTATTTTTCCACTGCTCGAACACGCGCTTGATCTTCGGATTCGCGTTGGCGATATGCGACGCGATGCTGTTCGCGTAATACCGGTTGAACACCTGCTCCGAACACTCGTAGGGGAATTCCATCAGATACGGCAGCGCCTGCACTGCATACCAGGCTGGCTGCGACGTCATCTCCAGCGACAACTGATGGTGTCGCAATGTGTTCGAAGTATTCCTTCGGAGTTTGTCGAAACTGAAGCTTTTCGTCGTTCCGCCCCGAACCCAGACGGGCAGCGACTCGGTAACGAGCATGCGGTTGGGGAGAATGGGAAGCGCCATCTCTTCACCGTCGGAATAATCTCCGGCCTTGGCAATCACGCGATAGGTCACGGCGGAGATGCCTTCCGGAATGCGTACATCCCAGGTGGCCGTCGTGCTTCGACCTTTCTCGGCGGTGAAGCTCTGTGTGCCGTTTCTCAGTTCGAAACGTTCGCTCACCGGCTGCATGCTGAGAGCGTCCAGCAACTGCAGTGAAACATTGCCCGTCAGCGCCGTCTCCGAAAGATTGGTGATTTTAGTGGACAGGGTGATGCGGTCCCCCTCGCGCAGGAAACGCGGCATATTGGGCACGACCATCACTTCCTTCTGCGTAACCGTGAATTTTTCCAGCGACCCGGTCATAAGATCGGGTGTGTGCGCAAACACACGGAGCTTCCATTTGGTCAAGGCCTCGGGCATGGTGAAGCGCAACACCACATTGCCCTGAGTGTCGGTGGACAGAGTCGGGAAGAAGAATGCGGTTTCGCTGAAATCCGTGCGCGCCTTGACCATGTCCATCGCTTCCGTCGCGGGCTTGCGCGCATCTTCGGTTCCTTCCTCCTCTCGGACCGCAGCGTCGTCCGCCTCGCCTTTTTTTGCAACTAATGCGGTCTCCGAGGACATCATTTTCATTTCCATGGCCGGAGCCGCCATCTGCATATCCTCATTGACCATCCCGTCCTTCATCCTGTAGCCACCGCGGCCGTACAAGCCCCGGTGATACTCGAGCAGAAAGAGATTCAGCCGGTCGTAATCCTGATAGAACCCGGAAACACTGCTGTTCCAGTCCGGCGCGTGCAGACGCGCCGAGAGTACTCCGAAGGTGGCCGCGTCTATGCTACTGCTATAGAGAAATGTCGGCCATGCGAAGGCGGGCCATCCCTGTGCATAAATGGCGTCCAGTGACGCATCGTACATCGTGGCGAGGATTTCGGCTGCAACGCGGTCCTTCTCCTTGCCCTTCACCGTCAATGTCCATTCTTCCTGCTGCCCCGGCTTGAGCTTGTCGCGGAAGCTCGCGGTTTCGACAACGAGATCTTTGTTCGTCCACGGAATGTTGATGGGCACGGTGTAGGAATGCAAACGGTACTCCATCACGAAAAACACCTGCGCGACGAGCCCGCCGCGGTGCTGCTCCGTGACGGGAATGCTGAAACTCCGCTGCTCGCGGTCCAGCGTCAGCCATTTCTCCTCTATTGTCCTGCCACGATGCTCCAGGCGATACAGCAGGTGCACATCGCTGTAGGCGGAGGAAAGGAGGAAGCGGGCCTGCTCGCCGGGAGCACAACTGACCTTCACGGGTATGAGCAGACTGCCGGCACTGTACGGGACGCTTTTCGAGGCGGGGGCGTACACGTCTACAAAACGTTTGGTCTCGAGATCGGTACCTCCGGGATCCTTGCCCTTCACGCTGATGCGATAACGTCCGGGAGCGAGCTTGCCGAGCCGCAGCGAGTCCACGCCCTTCGCATTCGTCGCGAAGTCGCGCGACAGCACGCGCTCGGCGATCTGCCAGGTGTCTTCGTTGCCTTCGTCGCCGTACACGTCGCGCGGGAAGCTCTCCAGGAATTCCTCGCGTGTCAACAGCCAGGTGTCGGGCTGGGGAAGAATACGGCGGCGCGGCATGCGCTCAGGCGCGCGCAAGCGCTCCACGAGAACGGTGCCGCCGGCTGGAAGCGGACTGCCGGAAAGATTCTCCGCCGTGATGGCAATGTCCTGTTCCACACTGCCGTCCAACTGCGACGCGACGCCGATGCCGAGGACAAGGGACGTATAGCCCGCGCTGACCGTGGTGCTCGCGCTGTGCGTCTCGCCGTTGATGTCCGTCACATCCGCACTGATTTCATAGGTAAATACCGGCAGCTCTTTTTTATCTACCGTTTTGTCGGGGAGCGCGGTGAAGCTCACGGTAAATGTGCCGTCGGCATCGGTGGTCGTGCGGCCGTGCGCGATTTCCTGTGCCGCGCCGCGCGGCATCGGACGCCACCACCAGTACCAGTAGGGGTAGCGTACCTTGCGCACCACGCGCCAGGAAACCTCGGCGCCGTCCACGTTCGCGCCGGAGTAGGACGTGGCCTGGCCCTTGGCGTGGACAAGCTGGTTCAGCGCATAGCTCCCTTCCACCGGTTTGAACGTCGCCTCGAATTTCGGACGCTTGTATTCCTCGACGCGGATCTGCGTCGCTCCGCTCTCGTTGGCGATGCGCATCATGCCGGTGAGCACCCCCGCGGGGGCGGTGAAGGTGGTGTTGAAAGACCCGTACTCGTTGGTCGTGACCTTGGTGTCGGCAATTTTCTGTCCGTTGACGTCGTAGAACGTCACCGTGCTGCCCGCACCGGACACGACCGCGAACTGCGCTTTTTCATCTGTTCCGTCAATGATGATGCCTTTGACGTGCACGGTCTGACCGGGCCGGTACAAGGCGCGATCCGTGAAGAACAGCGTCCTGCGCTGCCTGTCGCCACGGCCTCTCCGCCAGGTGTAATATCCGCGTTCCACATTCAGCGTATCGCGGCCCTGCGTTAATCGCACCGATACGCCGTCGCTGAATCTCCCGGCGGTGATAATGATGCGTCCGCTCTCATCGGTCACCGATGTCGCGAGGACCTGGCGTTCATGCTTCCCACTCTGCGAGTCCCAGCGGCGGGTGAACAGCTGTGCGTTCACACCCTTCAGCGGTCTCCCGTCCGATGCGTCGTTCACCCAGAGCGTGAGGTCGCCGTCCACTTCCTTGCTTTGCAGCGACAGCCGGGTAACGCGCAGCCAGGCATAGGCGATGGCGTTTCCGCTCAAGGAAAAATCCGCACGGGGACTGGCCAGCATGATATATGTTCCCATCCCGAGCGCGGGTCCGGCTACGTCCACGCGATGCGCCTTGTAGTCCGACACTGTCGGCAGCTTCACCGACCAGCGCTGCACCGCATCGGCTTCGATGTAGGTGGAAAGCCACTGATTGATCAGGTCGTATCTATAGCGATATCCTTCCTGGCCGTATTCCTCATTCGGAATGCGCACGATGCGGAAATGCATTTCGGTGAGGTTGCGAAACGATGCGCTGATCAGGAAAGGTACACCGGGCAGTTGCGTGTCCTCAACCTGCAAGCCGGCTTCCTTGTTGAGAATGCTCGCTCTCAACGACCGGCAGTCCTGTGCGCCGCGGGAATCCGGAAAGCGCGCGATTTCGGCGTCGCAGCGTGCAAGGGCGGTGACGTAGTCGTTCTTCGAAAAGTGATATTGCGCCAGTGCGGCACCGGCCAGCGTGGAAATGGACGATCCGCTATGCGCGTCGTAGAGCGCCTGCACGGCTTTGTAATAGGTCGTGTCCTTGTCCTCGTGAAACGTAATGCGCTTGCCGAATTCCAGTCGCTGCAAGTCGAGGTCCACCAGCGCCGCCACTTCTTTGGTACCCCGGTGATAGCGCAGCAGCTGCTGATACAGGAGGATCACATTGTAATTGGCGTCCCCGGCATCGGGGGAGGTAAATGTTCTGTCGATGAAGGTATCGAAGGGGAGCAGGGCGTCGAGGTTGTTGACTTCGAAAGTCCGCTGCGGCTTCGGAAGATTTTTCTCGTCGTTTTTCAGAAAATCGATGGCGCGGTGGGCGAGAATGTCGAACAGCGTCGGACGGTACAGCCGGCTGTCATGCGACGACACAAGCACGACCGTGTAACTCGCGGCCGGAACACTCTGCAGCAGTTCCGCTTCGCGTATGGACGCCAGGAACAACGCGCGCGTGGTATCGAAAAAACGCGCCGCGTCCCAGGTGCGGAAATCGTCGTCCGCCGCGTCTTCCACGACGGTACGCTGCGAGATGCGCCAGCGGTTGTCCCCATAATAGTTCCAGTACACAGACGCGAGTATGGAGGTGAGGATGGAGCGGGAAGGTTCCTTTGCTACCGCAATCTCCTTCTCCAGATCGCGGACAAGGATGACCTCTCCCTCCTCATTGGTCTCGGCGCGCAAGGCGACGCGATAGGCGATGGCCTTGATCAGTTGCGGCTGGTTGCCCTGCTTCGATGCTTTGAGATAAATGGCCTCGACCATTTCCAGCGCCGACTTCGGCAGACCCTCGTCAAGCGCCTTGTCCACGGCCTTCCATTGTTCTTCATATTCGTCCTGCATAAAGGCGCTCCAGAGATCATCGTAGGGATTGAATGCGTCCGTCGCGAAAAACATCATCGGCGCGGCCAGACAGAGCAGCAGCGTCAGCCGAATGTTGGATGACATGGGAAACTCCTGTGCTACGAAGGGTGAGAAAATCAGCAGACAACGGTCGGGTTATACAGGGCATATGTGTATCTTGTTCCGGAAGTGTGGGGGAGGGGAATGAGTAATGAGTAATGAGTAAAGGGTAAAGGGTAAAGGGTAAAGGGTAAAGAGTAAAGAGTAAAGAGTAAAGAGTAAAGAGTAAAGAGTAAAGAGTAAAGAGTAAAGAGTAAAGAGTAAAGAGTAAAGGGTAAAGGGTAAAGGGTAAAGGGTAAAGGGTAAAGGGTAAAGGGTAAAGGGTAAAGGGTAAAGGGTAAAGGGTAAAGAGTAAAGAGTAAAGAGTAAAGAGTAAAGAGTGAAGGCGTCGTAATCGCGGATAATCACCAGGTCATAAGCGAACTCTATCTGCGTACCGTGCTGTAGGCGCCTGTTAATGACATCGATGGATAAGGACCGATAATCGCTGTGAGAGCCGGTTGCCGGTCCCTTCGGCGGCATTTGTGGGTCGTCGAAACTGCGTACTGGCTCCGGCACTCCGGTGATCACAGACCCATTTTCGGTGCCTGCCCTTCGGCTACGCACAGGGACCGAGCCGAAACCCCCGGGAATTAATGTCACCCACGAAATGGTCAGCCTTAGGCGTATCCGCCTTTGCGGGCTGGTGGGCACACTGTACTGGACGTCCTGCAGACAGTACCTGGTTTCCACGTGCGTAACGGAAAAAATCATGCTTTTCCGCAGTAGCGGAACTGCTCTGCTCACAACAGATTGTTAATCCAAATCCGTGCTGTCACAGCCATCAGCAGGATTAGTTTTGCTGACGCGCTGGTGCGATGATGTCACCTTAGGCTGATCCGCCCGGGTGGACCCGTGGGCACACTCAAGATGACACCTGTCACTTCACTCTTCACTCTTTCCTCTTCACTCCTTCCTCTCTCTCTCCGCTCATCGAAGCACGACGCTCACCGTCTGTGCCGCATCACCGGAGAGCAGGCGGAGGAAATATATGCCTGCCGGAAGGCCCGCAGTGCCGATGGTCAGAGATCGCAGCATGCCTGTCGAATTGCCCTGCTCCAGCACAGCGACGCGACGTCCCAGTGCGTCATGCAGCGACAGTGTATAGCCGGCACCAGCCGGGAGGTGCAGCGAGGTAGTGAAGATTGCGCCGGACGGAACCGGATTCGGCCAGGCGGGGTGAAGTTCGGTGCTCCTTGCCGCTGTGGGGATATCCTTCGCATCCAGAACAATCACCGCCTCGCCGCCGGCATCGCGATAGCGCTTGTACCATTCCTGCAAATACTGGACGGCGATGTCCGCATCCCGGAGGATCAGCGTGTTCTCGTTGTTGGAGAACTCGGCCGCATTGGACCAGTTGTGCGAACCCGTCAGTACGGATGCGGCGCCCGGTGTTCTGTCGCCGGCGTTCACCAGCAGATACTTGTGATGCAGCATGCCGCGCAGTCCCTTCTTCAGCCACACATCCATACCGTTCCCGAGCAGATAGTCGTAGCGGCTGCCCTGATCGGTGCTGTTGTCCATGACACCGCGCACGGCCACGGCGGCGTTGTGCCGCCCAAGCATGGCGCGTGCGATATCGTCGCGTGTGAAGGTAAGCAGCGCAAACAGCACGGACGAGGTCGCGCGCTGTACCTCACGTACGATGCGGGAACTGACGTTGTCGCTGGGAGAAAAATACAGCTCCACCGGAATCCGCGTCGGTCCGATGACGAAGCGATGCGGTGTGTTGTCCAGCTTGCGCGCGCCGAAACGCGAGTCGTCGCTGACCGCCGTTTCTCCGCTGCCGCCCCACATTTCCTCGAACTCCTTCGTGAAGGTATTAGCGAGTGCCTGATCCTGAATCTCGATCACGTTCTGTGCGTCGTCGTAGGTGCCGGGTTCGGTGGGATTCCACGATCCCGTCAACACCCAGTCGTCGGTATCGCTGCCGCGGTCGCGCGCGTCGAGGACAACGAATTTGTTGTGCTGCAAGCCGACGCCGGCGTTCACGCGGTCGAAATTATCCTGAATGGTCGGGACGTTGGCGCGTAAACGGCCCATGGCGTTGCTGTTGCTGTTGTCGCTTTCCACGATGGCGCGAATACGGACGCCGCGATTTTTCGCGGCGATGAGCCGGTCCACGATATCCTCGCCCGGAGGGCCGCTCAGACTGTACAGGCACAGATCGATACTGTGCTGCGCCGCGTCGATGCGGTTGAGCAGGCGATTGAGCAGATTGACGCCGGAATTCGCGGGCAGCGGCGGATAGAGTGTATTGTCCGCGCTCTGATTGAAGGAGACGATGATGTCGCCGGACGAATTCCGTGAAGCGCTGCTGATGTAAAACGGCTGGGCAAAACTGGTATCGGTGCTGCCGACGGAAAACGGCTGCACACGATAGATCGTGGCGGGTTCGAGCCCCGCGAGCGTTACCGTCTGCTCGGTTGCGGGAGTGCTGCCTCCCTGCGCCACCCCAAGTTCGTAGGCCGAGGTACGACCGTAGCGCACAGCAGCGAGCGCCGGCAATCCGGTGCTCCATCCGATACTCACGCGATCCGGCTGAATGTCGGTCTCCACGGGCTGTGTGACGATGCGCGGACCCGTGGCAATGACGTCCGACAACATGCGCGGCATGAACTGATAGCCGCCCGCGAAAGGCGCCTCGCGTTTGAACTGACTCACCACGCCGACGATGTCGAAGCTGCCACCCGGAGCGGGTTGATTCGCCAGCGCCACGTCGTTGTCGATGCGCACTTCGAGTTCGGCGCTGCCGTCGCTCAGTTTGTAATTCGTGCCCGAGCCGGTCACCGTCCAGGCCTGCGTGTTCACCGTGACGCCGTTGATGCGGACGAGCATGCTTTCGTACAGCTCGACGCCGTTCAGTCCGTCGTTGAGCACATCGCGCAACGGCACAATCAGCGGAGTGAGTTCATTGCCGGTGGACGGACGCGCGTCCACGGTCACTTCCACGAGTTCGGTCAGGCCATTGAAATGCGTAATCTTGCCGGTTACCGTCACTTCATCTCCGACGGCAACGGACCCGCTGAAATTGAAATCATACACCGCGATGCCGCCGGTGTGATCCTGAATGTACGAAGGGGAACCGAATTGATTCGCCACGGTGACGATACCGTTGACGGTCACGATGTCATTGAGTTTCAGCGGCACGCCTTGCGTATCATTGGCCCGGGCTTCCGCGATAGGGATGGGGCCGCCTTTCACGAACAGTGCCGGGGACTTTTCCACAGGCATGAGCATGCCCGGCATTCCGGTGAGCACGGTGAAGAGATAATTGCCTGTTGTGCCCGGAGCCGTCATGTTGCGCAACGTAATCACCGCGCTGTCGGCCGCGAACTGCACACGAGCGAAGAGCAGCGTATCGCCACGGATTTCGGCGTCGGCCTGCATGTTGTCGTCCAGCGTCACGTCGGCAATGTCGCGCGACCAGGGGAAATCCGCCGGCACGACAATGGCGAGCGCTTCAATGGTGAATTCTTTCGACGGACGGAAGGATATTGGCAGGTCGAACACGTCGCCCGCGTTCACACCGCCGCGAAGGATGGCTGCGCTCCCGCTGCCCTCGCTGCTGGGCGGCTCCGCAGGACTGGTTGAATTCTGCGGATTGCGTCCGTTGCTCTGCAGCACGAAATCCGCCGCGTTGTTGTTGCTGTCCCAGCCGTTGCCCGCGCGCGCGTCGCTTCCTCCGGCGGCGAGCGACGCCGCAGTGGAGGTCGCGTTTGCTTTCCGCTCCAGACTATGGTCGTTGGGATCGGTGCCGTGATTGGGTGCGGCTTGTCCTTCCGGATTATTGCCGCTGCCATAGCCCACCCGGTCCATCACCTGTCCCCCCGCATTGACCAGACGAATATTGCCGTTGTCGGCCATGCCGCTGCCGCTCCACGCCAGGTCTGCCACGGGCGTCCCCGCCCAGGTGGGGGACGCACAGAGGAAGAAGGAGCGGGCGCGGATCACCGTTCCCGGCGGCACTGTGGCCATCACCGAATAGGACGATCCGCTGGCCGACTGATATTCCAGCCGCCATCCCGCCATGCTGATGGGGCTGCCTGTCGGATTGTAGAGCTCGATGAACTCTCCCGCCTGATTGCCTATGCTGCCGCCGCGCGTGGCGAACTCGCTGATGACGACATTGGAAGCGGTTTGCGACAGAGCGAGCGGTGAGAGCAGGAGCAACAGTGCGGCGGCGGAAAGGTAGCGGCGGTAGTGCATGATCAGATTCATTCAAAGTGATGGAAAGCTTTAATATACGAGGCCAGAGAATGGGGCGCCATGCCCGGAATACTGACCGCAATCCTTTTTGACGCTCGGGGGGAGGGGAATGTAACGCAGCCCTTCGACTTCGCTCAGGGACCAGCGCAAAGGTGCGGAGGCGCTGAGGATAGATGCAGGAGGAGTTACATTCCAATCCCTGCGATCCTGTTGATTATGCTGGCTGCCTCGATCGATATCAAAAGCCCCAGTTCCTAACCAGGACGAGCCAGAACCACAGAGGATTTTGTAATGTTGGCTCGAAAAAATGTTTCTGCAACTCATTTTCTGGCAATGGATTGCAGCGATCAATAGAGATTTCTTTGCTTTTTGTACATGAATTTCACTTGTAAGGAACGAATAAACGTACCTCTGCGCCTTTGCGTCTCTGTGTTGGTTTTCCATCCTCTGCGGCCCGCCTGCCGGAAACTCTTTTGTCCTTTTGCCGATTTCTCCGCATATTAATCTTTACCCGTTTTCGATAATTTCGGGACTCGTTCACACCGCATGCAGCGCGCGCTCGTTATCATACCGACATACAATGAGCTGGAGAATATCCAGGGCATCATTCCGGAGATTCTGCGGCAGGATGAGCGTCTCCATGTGCTGGTGGTGGACGACAACTCACCCGACGGAACCGCCGCGGCCGTCAAGAACATGATGGGCGGCGATGCGCGCATTCACATTCTCGAACGCGAAAGAAAAATGGGACTGGGAACGGCCTATGTCGCCGGTTTCAAATACGCCATCGCCAATGACTTCGATTTCGTTTTCGAAATGGACGCCGACTATTCGCATGATCCGGGCACGCTGCCGCGTTTTCTGCAGGCCATCGAAAGCTTCGATCTCGTGCTCGGCTCGCGGTACATCTCGGGCGTCAACGTTATCAACTGGCCGATGAAGCGCCTGCTGCTCAGCTATTTCGCGAATCAGTACACGCGCATCGTCACCGGCCTTCCGGTGCGCGACGCCACAGGCGGCTTCAAGTGCTTCCGCGTCGAAGTACTCAAGGCTATAGACCTCGACCGCGTGCGCAGCAACGGCTATTCTTTTCAGATCGAAATGAGTTTCAAAGCCTGGAAAAAGGGCTTCCGCATACACGAGATCCCGATTATCTTCATGGATCGCCGCGCCGGGATTTCCAAAATGTCCAAAAAAATCGTTCGCGAAGCCGTCACAATGGTCTGGCGTCTGCGCCTGCAGAGCATGTTCGGCCTGGTACGCTGAGGGCTGAAAGGGAGGTCGGGGAGCTGCGCCCCGTACATCACTTCCGGTGTGCGACCATGATGCCTGTGGATACCATGCCTGAGGATGACTGTATGGTCAGTGTGTAGGCGCCGGGAGTGAGCGCCGAGGTGTCGAGCAACAGGGACTGCGTACCGGACTGCGCCATTCCACTCCATGTATGCACCAGACGACCCGCAGTATCGTGCAGCAACAATTCAACCGCGGTGGACGACGTCGCGCGCAGCTTCAGTGTGACCGACGCGTCGGCGGGATTCGGGTAGACGGCATCGACGGCCATACCTGCGGGGAGTGTGACGGGATTCTCGATAGAAGTGACGGTGCGATAGGTTACATGCTTGAGCACGACGCCGCGGGGATCCAGAATTGCGTGACGCACGTCTCTGGCCGCTATGTCCGTAAAAACGATTTCCTGATATCCGCTCGCACCCGTTTCGATGCGGCGCCGCAGCGTATCACCACTTTGCAGCAGTATGGCAACGTCCATGGGCATGGTGAACAACGGATACTTCAGGGTGTCTTGTGTCTGCAGAAGATTGATGCGCAAGGGCGCGCCGCTGGGGTCGAGCACGCGCTGCACCGTGTACACCGGGTAACCCGCTTTGAACACCCATTGATCGAAAAACCAATGCAGCGAAGAGCCGTGATGTTCTTCCATCACGGATTGAAAGTCCTCGGTCGAAGCGCTGCCGTACGCGTGTCTCCTACCGTAGTCGCGCAATCCTTCGAAAAAGGCATCGTCGCCCATGACGTCGCGCAGCATCACCAGCACCATCCCGCCTTTCTGGTATATGGTGTAGGGATAATTGGAAGACGGTGCCGTACGCGGGAAATCGTGCAATGGGAGCATACCTTCGAAGGAGACAATGGACTGACGATAGTACTCCGAGGCGGTTTTCACCGCTTCGAGGTATTTGCTCTCTCCGCCGAAATACTCGGCATACACCATTTCACTGAACACCGCGAAGCCCTCATTGAGCCAGGCGTCACCGAAATCGCGGCAGGTCACCCAGTCGCCCCACCACATATGCGCGAGCTCATGCGCGGCGGTTCTTCCGGCGACGCTCTCCGTGCGGAACAGTTGATCTGCATAACTGATCATGGTCTGATGTTCCATCGAGCCGATAGGAGTGAGGCAATAGCCGACCTTGTCGAAAGGGTAGGGACCGAAGCGATGGGTGAAGGCCTCCATCATACCGGCGACAGTGGTGAAATACGACACGCCGCGGAGGGAATCCGCGCGGCGCACGTAGTATTCCATCGGAATGCCATTCCATGTATCCCGTATCACGACGTAATCGCTGATGGCGTAGGTGAACAGATAGGTCGCGCACGGATGTTGCTCGACCCAGCGGAAGCTGCTCCAGCCCGCGTCGTCGCTTCGCCCGGCGAGCACGCCCGTGCCAGCGACGACCAGTCCCTCGGGCACCGTGAAGGTCACATCGAAACGCGCCTTGTCGTGCGGCACATCGTTCGACGGCAGCCAGTAGCGCATGAGAGACACCGATGCGGCGCGGAAGCCCACACCCATGAAATAGCTGATGTCGCCCCAGTGACAGCCACCCCAGGGCTGTGATCCGCCCTCGTTGCCGGGTGTGCCGTTATAGCTAATCCGCAGCGTGACCGAATCGCCCGGCAGTACCGCGTCCGGAAGTTCGACGCTCAGAACGGTTCCGTCGTACGCATGGGGCACACTTACCGGATGGACTGAAACGCCGGTGACGCTCATATTCACCAGATCGAGCGGGATGACGGAGAGCGGGGTGGCGCCGGCATTGCGCACGGTGACCTCGGCGCTGCCCTCCAGGGTTTTCGCAAACGGAGTAATGCGCAGTTCCGCGCGATAGTGCAGAACGTCAATATCCTCTGTGCCTTGCGCACGAAGGGGCAAGGACGTGCAAGCGACGAGGAGGACAACAGTGAGAATCATGTGCGTCGCGCTGCGCTTCGGGATGCGGCGGGGTGTATGCATGGTGCGTCCGTTTACTTCTGCTTTGCCTTTTTAGAAAACACGGCGTCGGGTATGCCCTTGTTGATGCGATAGTTGGAGTAGGTGAGCGCGATTTTCGCCGGCTTCTCTTTTTCTCCGGTGTCGTTTTTTGGCTTTACTCCGGCGCGGCGCATGCTCATCGGGGATTTCATTTCGATGGTGATGGTGGCGGGCATCGTGTGCCCCCCTGCCCGCAGATAGGTGAAGTCCGCCGTAGCGGAAGCCGCTTCTCCGGGATCCGTCTCCATGCGGAGGATCTCCCGTTTGACCGGATCCACGTACAATTGGACGCGCTGCAGGCGCACTGTGTCGGACTTCGCGAGCAGTTTGATTTTGCGGCAGTTTGTGCCGCGTATGACGGCGTCGCCCTGCGCCAGCGCATCGTACTCCCCGGGTTTGAACATGGAGGGATGAAACATCACCGCGTCGCGGGGCAGCATGGCGAAGCGCTCGCTTTCGACATGCACCTTGTCCGGTTTTCTGAAATACAGTGTCGCCTCCATTTCCGGGACGCTCAGCCCCGGCACCTTCATCGAAGCCTGTATATCCACGACGTAATCGTTGATGCGCTCGTAGTCGCTCTGTATCCCTTTGAGCAGCGTCCACGCCTCGGATTCCTGCGCATGCAATACGGCCGGAATAACGAGCGTGAGAAACAGCAGCAACGCGCAGGCGCGGTATACCGGAGGAACGCCGCGTGTCATGGATGTGCTTTCGGAATGAACGGGATATGTTGTGCTCATGCGGCGCTTCGTGATTGTGGAATGGAAAACGCTTCCTCGGCAGTGGCGCGAGACCAGCCGTTGTCGCGGCATGGTGCGGGCGTCAGGACAGCACGTCTTTCTTCCGGAAAATAATCCAGGCGGAGCTGAGAAACACGGCAAAAAAGAGGAACAGCTTTCCGGCGTCGCCGCCGATCGCCGCCCAATCGATGCTGTCGTCGAAGGCGCGGCGCCACACATCGGTGTAGGTGGTGAAAAACCATGGCCGCAGCGCTTCGAAAAAGTCGAACGGCAGATTGCCGAGTATGAACAACAGAATGATCACCGCGAAGGAGCCGACGATGGGACCGATGGCGTTTTCCACAAAGGTCGAAAACATCATGCCCAGCGCGGCTACGACACACATGGACCAGCCGGCGAGGAAATAGGCAAGCAGAAAACGCCACCATAACTCGGACATGGGGAGAATTGCCATGCCTTCTTCACGGATCATGAACATATCGCCGCCGCCGAAGAGCAGCAGCCCGGGCAGCACGCTGGCCAGCGCGAGGAAGACGACGAGCGAATAGGAGTACACCATCGAACTTAACGCCTTCACCGCGAAGATGCGGTTGCGCGAGGGCGGGCGTGTGAGTATGAGGCGGTACGTGCCGCTCGTGGCTTCGCCGGCGAACACATCACCCGCGACGAGCAGAATCAGAAACGGAACATGGACGAACAGGGAGTTCATGACCATGTTGGAAACGAACCAGCCGTTGAACAGCGAACCAACGAAGAGGAAATTCTGCTGCAAGCCGCGCGTGATCCCGTCTATCATGTCCTCGCCCGCGACAGCGAGTCCCCAGTACACCAGCGGGATGAGGACGGCGATGAGCCCGAAGCCGATGTACGTGCGCAGCTTGCGGTAGGTTTTCAGCAGTTCGTACCAGACAAGAAGGAGCATGAATCCTCCGGGAGATGACGTGACACTGTCGTGCGAAACTCCTTCAAGCCGCACATGTTTCGTGTTAACGTACGAGTTTCTTCAGTGCGCGCACTTCGTCCGTTTCGAGGTAACGCCAGGCACCGCGGCGCAAGCCCTCGAGGGTCAGGTTTCCGAACGCGATGCGGTCGAGCTTTTTTACGGTATAGCCCAGTGTTTCCAGCATGCGGCGTACTTGCCGGTTGCGTCCTTCGTGCAGCACGATGCCGAGATGGTTGTTGGCCGGCGGATCGAGCAATTCCACCTCGCAGGGAGCGGTCATGCCGTCGTCGAGACGTACGCCCCGGCGCAGACGGTCCACATCGCCCGGCTGCATTTTTTGCTCCACTTCGGCGAGATAGGTTTTCGGCGCATGGAAGGACGGATGGGTCAGTTGATTGGCCAGCTCGCCGTCGTTGGTCAGGAGAATGGCGCCGGTGGTGTTGCGGTCCAGGCGCCCGACGGGGAAGACGCGCGGCTCGGGCGGCACCAGTTCCATGACCGTACGCCGGCCCTTCTCGTCATCCGTTGTGGTGATGCAATCTTTGGGCTTGTTGAGCAGGATGTACACGAGCTGCGTCTGAATGTACACAGGCGTGCCGCGCACGGACACGTTGTCCTTCGATGCGTCAACCTTTACGCCGAGCTCGGTCACGACGGTTCCGTTGACGCGCACTACGCCGGAACGGATGAGTTCATCCGCTTTGCGTCGGGACATCACGCCGGCCTCGGCGAGAAACTTGTTGAGACGGATCTCGCCTTCTTCGGTGCGCACCTCGCCGCTTCGGCGACGGAGGCCGCCGGTTTTGGAGCCGGAAATACGGGAATGCGCGGATCGTTTCGGAGCCGTTCCGCGCGGTGTCTGCTGCTTTGTGGGACTGTGAGCTCGTCCGCCGCCGGAACGCTCGCCGCTTTGCCGCACATCGTCGCGGTAGGGACGACGCTCTCCGCCGCGTTCGGAAGCGCCGCGTTCGCCGTAGCCACCCTGCTTACGCGGACGTTCTTCTTCTTTGCGTGCGTAGCCGCGTCCGCCGCCGGAACGCTCGCCGCTCTGCCGCGCATCGTCGCGGTAGGGACGACGCTCTCCGCCGCGTTCGGAAGCGCCGCGTTCGCCGTAGCCACCCTGCTTACGCGGACGTTCTTCGTCCTTGCGCCCGTAGCCGCGTCCGCCGCCGGAGCGCTCTCCGCGCGGCCGTGCATCGTCGCGGTAGGGACGACGCTCTCCGCCGTGATCGGAAGCGCCGCGTTCGCCGTAGCCACCCTGCTTACGCGGGCGTTCTTCGTCCTTGCGGGCGAAGCTGCGTCCGCCGCCGGAGCGCTCTCCGCGCGGCCTTGTATCGTCGCGGTAGGGACGACGCTCTCCGCCGCGTTCGGCAGCGCCGTGCTCGCCGTAGCCACCCTGCTTACGCGGACGTTCTTCGTCCTTGCGCCCGTAGCCGCGTCCGCCGCCGGAGCGCTCTCCGCGCGGCCGTGCATCGTCGCGGTAGGGACGGCGCTCTCCGCCGCGTTCGGCAGCGCCGTGCTCGCCGTAGCCACCCTGCTTACGCGGGCGTTCTTCGTCCTTGCGGGCGAAGCTGCGTCCGCTGCCGGAGCGCTCTCCGCGCGGCCGTGCATCGTCGCGGTAGGGACGGCGCTCTCCGCCGTGTTCGGCAGCGCCGTGCTCGCCGTAGCCACCCTGCTTGCGCGGGCTTTCTTCTTCTTTGCGCCCGTAGCCGCGTCCGCCGCCGGAGTGTTTGCTTTTTTGCTGTGTGTCGTCTGAGCGGCCGGTGGTCTTTCGTGGAGAGCCGCCAGCCTGGGCCGTGGCATTGTAACGTTTCCCGGTGCCCGCGTATCGTTTGCGGTTGGCCGGGATGCCGTGGTCGTGTTCGTATCGGAAATGTCCGTCGCTGTGACCGCGACGCGCATGCGTTTCGTCGGAGCGGCCGGCGTCTCCCGGATGCCGGTCTTCCCGGCTGTGGCGCGACGGCGTGGGACCGTAACGCCCGTGCACCCGCTCAGCGGAAGCACGACCGTAGTGATCGCCGCGTCCGGCGCCCCCGCCGTGCGAATCGCGCCGGAAGGTCTCGTCGCCATGAGCGGCTTTGCCCTTGCGCCCGGACTGCTCCGGACCGCCGCGATATTTGCGGCGATCGCCGGAGGCATGTTTCGAGGAATCGGTGCTCCGTTTTTTACCGTGTGATCCGGCGGTACCGGGACGGCGCTTCGGGCCGCCGGAGGATTGCTTTCTGTGTTCGCTCATCGGGGCGCCTCATCGCCGGCATCGTCCGGCATATCGGTGTCGAAGGGGTTTTCATCACTGTCGTCTGTATCGTCGCGTCGTTCGTTCGTGTCGTCGTCCGGGAAATCCTCAAAGGTCTCGAAGGCGTCCTCATCCGCAGGCGATTCGCCCTCCGGAATTTCGTCCGAAGCATCGAACCCTGTTTCGTCAAATTCCGGAAGATTGCTCTCGATTTCCCTGAGGAAATCGTCCTCCGACGCAAAACCGACGGGATCCGCATCGAGTGACTCATCGTCGCTCGCCGTAAGGTCCTCATCGGTTTCCTCATCCTCTGCTTCCTGCTCGTCAGCGAAGGCAACATCTTCCTCATCGTCCGAGTCGTCATCCTCTTCGTCCTGCTCGTCGTCCGAGTGTTCGTCTTCCTCTTCCAGCTCGTCAACGAACTCTTCGTCATTGTCCGGCTCATCGTCCGAGTCGTCATCCTCTTCGTCCTGCTCGTCGTCCGAGTCTTCGTCTTCTTCATCCAGCTCGTCAACGAACTCTTCGTCATCGTCCGGCTCATCGTCCGAGTCGTCATCCTCTTCGTCCTGCTCGTCGTCCGAGTCTTCGTCTTCTTCATCCTGCTCGTCAACGAACTCTTCGTCATCGTCCTGCTCGTCGTCCGAGTCGTCATCCTCTTCGTCCTGCTCGTCGTCCGACTCTTCGTCTTCTTCATCCGACTCATTGTCCGGGGCGTGATTCTCTGCATCCGCTTCGTCATCGAAGTCTTCGTTTTCCTCATCATTCGACTCGTCGCCGACGGCTGCAGGTCCGGTCGCTGCGAAATCTTGTCCGATGCTCTCTTCTTCCTCCACCCAGACGGGCAGATCCTGTTCGATCTCACGGACATCGTCGGGGAGGTCGTCGGGGCCGGAAGAGGCGGTATCCGTCGGCAGCACATCGTCCGAATCCACATCGAGCATGACGCGAAGATTCGACGCCTCGTTTTCCCGGTTATCGGAGGATTCAGTATCGTCGGCGTCCCCTCCTTCTTCCGTGTCACTGCGCAGCCGGGCCGTGTCGAAGAGGCGCTCGAGATCCTGTGAGGACATTTTCGTCAGATTCATGGCCTGACCGGGATCCATTTCATCGATGGGATTGACGGCCAGCTCGTCTTCGGCGGAGAGCAGATCTTCGATCTCGCGCGGTTTTGGCAGGTCGCTGATGCTGCTGAGTCCGAAGTGCTTGAGAAAATTCTTTGTCGTGCCGTAGAGCAGCGGACGGCCGGGGCTGTCTTCACGGCCGACGATGGAAATGAGATTGCGTTCGAGCAGGGATTTCACGACATATTCGGCGTTGACGCCGCGAATGCCCTCGATGGCCGGCTTGCTGATCGGCTGTTTGAAGGCGATAATGGCGAGCGTCTCCAGCGCGGATTGCGTCAGGCGACGCCGCGAACGTTCGGCGAACAGCCGTCCGACCCAGGCGCCGTACTCTCCGGTAGTTTGAAACGCGAAGCCGCCGGATACCTCGATAATGCGGAACGCGCGTCCGGCTTCCTCGAACTCGCTGTTGAGCGTGTCGATGCATCGTTTCACGCGGGTGATGGTGAGACGGATGCCGCGGCGCCGCTTACCCGGACCTGCCTCCTCATCGCTTTCGTCCTGTTGGTCGGGCGCCAGCAATTCCTTGATCTGCTTGAACGTCAGCGGTTCGTCGGAGGCAAATATCAATGCTTCGAGAATGCCGCGCAGCTCGTCGTCGTCCGCCGGATCGACGGGTTCGTCCTCGCCGGCCGCATCTTCATCGGGGGCTTCCGAGGCGGCGGGGGCGCCTTCCTCGGTGCCGGGGGCGGAAGCGGCCTGACCGTCGCCTGCTTCGGGCCGCTCGTCGCTCTCCGCGGGGCGGTCCAAAGCGGAAGCGGTATCGTCGCGCATCCCGGACTGCTCGTTCATCGTTTCGCTGTCTGTCGCCATGTCGTCGCCGTCACGCTCCTCAATCGGAGTGGCTGTCGGGTTGTTCTGCATCGGGAGTAACCTGCTGCGTCTCTTCTTCTGTCTCGTTATAAAATATTTCTATGTCGTTGAACTGCGCGTGAATTTCCACGCGAATGCGCCGCGCCCGAATCAGTTCGAGCAGGGCGATGAAGGTCACGACAACCTGAATCTTCTCTGTCATTTCGCGCATGACTTCGAGGAAGTTGTAGCGATTGCGTTCGCCGAAGCGTTTCATGAGCCAGCCACCCTGCTCCTCGATGGACCATGGAATATTGCGGACTTCATGCACCGTTTTGACCGGGATGCTCGTCATGGCCTTCTGGAAGGCCCTGATGAGGTGATACATGGTCACATCTTCCAGGACGTCCTCATCCTCGCTGACCGGCGCTTTTTTCACGTCGAATTTGAACAGCGAACGGAAATAGCGTTCGCGCTGTTCGAGCTCGAGTTTCTGCAGCTCCATGGCGCTTTCTTTATAGCGCTTGTATTCCAGGAGGCGCTGCGTCAGCTCGGCGCGAGGATCGATTTCCTCCTCGCCCTCCTCGACCGCGATGCGGGGCAGGAGCATACGGGCCTTGATCTGCATGAGCGTCGCCGCCATGACGATGAACTCGCCTGCGAGTTCGAGATCCAGCATTTGCATGACGCGGATATAGGAGAGGAATTCCTGCGTGATGTAGGCGATGGGGATGTTGTAGATGTCCAGCTCGTCGCGCTTGATAAAAAACAGCAGCAGGTCGAGCGGACCTTCGAAATCCGGTATTCTGATTTTGAATTCCGCCACGGTCAGCCCAGCTTCATGGCGTCTCGTACGGCGCGCATCGTTTCCGACGCCACAGCGCGTGCGCGCGTTTCGCCGTCACGGAGGATGTCCAGCACCAGCGAGGGATCCGATTCATAGGGTTTGCGGCGTTCGATATGCGGTGCGAGAAACTCGTCTATGCGCGCGGCGCAGCGCTTTTTGCAGTCCACACAGCCCAGGGCGCCCGATTCGCAGCCGGAGCGGATTTCCGGAACTTCAGCGGGATTGAATTTTTCATGATACGTGAACACCAGGCAGACGTCCGGTCTGCCGGGATCGTTGCGACGGATCTTCTGCGTGTCCGTGGGGGCTTTGCGCAGTTTTTCCCACACCTCTTCCGGCGAATCCTGCAGCAGCAAAGTGTTGCCCGCGGATTTCGACATCTTCCTGTCCTTGCCGTCCAGGCCCGGCAGGCGGCTGAATTTGGTGACCTTATGGCTGGGCTCCGGAAACACCTCGCCGTATTGGGCATTGAATTTTCGGGCGATTTCGCGGGTGATTTCCACATGTGAGAGCTGATCCTCGCCGACGGGCACGAGATCGGCCCTGTAGAGCAGGATGTCCGCCGCCTGCAGAACCGGGTAGCCCAGATGTCCGTAGGTCACATTTTCGATTTCCAGATCACGCACCTGCTCTTTGATGGACGGATTGCGCTCGAGGCGGTTTTTCGTGATCAGCATCGAGAAAATCAGATGCAGCTCGGTATGCTCCTTGACCTGCGACTGACGGAAAATCGGGCTCCGCGACGGATCGATACCGCCGGCCAGCCAGTCGATGACCATATCTATCGTGTCCTGCGCGATGCCGTCTGTGTCCAGGGACGTGGTGAGTACGTGATAATCCGCCACCAGGTGGTAGTTGTTGTACATCCCCTGCAGCTCGACCCAATTTTCCAGGGCTCCGGCCCAGTGACCCAGATGCAGCTTTCCCGTCGGCCGCATGCCGCTGAGAATCGTATTCCTTTGTATGTCCGTCATGTCGTAATAACCGGTATGGCATTGAACAGACTATAAAGATACGCACGCGGGGCTATGCGAGGAAAGCGGACGGAGAAAGGTCTGTTCTTGCACGGCGGAAATCTGTGCCACACCTTCGCGGCGGAGGGGAGGGAGCAGGGAGCAGGGAGCAGAGAGCAGAGAGCAGAGAGCAGAGAGCAGAGAGCAGAGAGCAGAGAGCAGAGAGCAGAGAGCAGAGAGCAGAGAGCAGAGAGCAGAGAGCAGAGAGCAGAGAGCAGAGAGCAGAGAGCAGAGAGCAGAGAGCAGAGAGCAGAGAGCAGAGAGCAGAGAGCAGAGAGCAGAGAGCAGAGAGCAGAGAGCAGAGAGCAGAGAGCAGAGAGCAGAGAGCAAGGACCACGTCCGTACAAGCCGGGCGTACGAGCAGCGCATACTACCCGCTGCTCGTTTCTTATTCCAGATTGCGCTTTTTCGCACATACGTACTCTAAGCTCTCCGCTCTATGCTCTCCTACTCCTACGCCACAACCGATCATCGATATGTGCTGAATCTGTGCAATGGCTTCGGGGGCGGGCGCTCTCCGTACTCGTTTAGTCAATACTATTTCTGCGAATTCTGCTTTTTCTGCGAATTCTGCGTTCTGTGTTCCGCGTGCTACGCCTGAAAAAGGTAAGGTCTCCAGGGATCCTCGATTGTATGCACGGACTGGAGGAGGAAGGAGACATGCGAGGGACGGCGGGGCTTGCTGAGCAGCGTCATGCCCGTTTTTTCGAGAGGGCGGTTGCCTTTCTTGTTATTGCAACCGACGCAGGCGGTTATGAGGTTTTCCCAGGAGTCCATGCCGCCGCGCGAGCGGGGCGTGATATGATCCACGGTGAGTTGGGCGTTGCTGCTGCCGCAGTATTGGCAGCGATGTCCGTCGCGGCGGAGAATGTTCTTGCGCGACAACATGATGCTCTTGTACAGAACTCTGTGATACTTTCCGAGACGGATGATGCTGGGGAAGGGCCAGGTCGCGGACACGCTGTGAATGCGCCGGTGCCGGTTTTCCTCTATCATTTCGGCCTTCTCCAGGTACAACAGGATCACCGCCTTTTGGACGCTGCAGATACTTACAGGTTCGTAGCTCTGATTCAACACGAGTACGCGTCCGCTTAAGGCAGTACCGGGTTTCGCAGGTTCTTCGAAGACGTCCTCCGTGTGTTATCCAAAAAAAATAGGGGACATATTCGACAAATCCAATGCAATTCCCGTTCGCCCCCGGGTGCGTTGAACTACGCCATGCCGTGCCTCCGAGGGAGTTGCCTCATCGCGACAGCAGCGTCTTTCAGCACGGCAGCCGCGCGCCCGTACGCTCCGGGTTTCGTGTGAACTGGTCGCCCTGCTGTGTGGGGAAGAAAATTGTCGAGAAATTTCGGGAGGTTCCGTATGCGTCTTTCGGATCTCGTGGTAATTCGCGATTTTACGCGCAATGCGTGCACTGCTGAAGAAGCTCACAACCGACTCGGCCATTTACGGGGTCAGCAATATCCTCGGGAGGTTCATTACCTTTCTGCTGGTCCCGTTCTACACGCACATGCTGCCGCAAGGGGATTACGGCATCGTCATCGTCGTGTACGCGTACATCGCGTTTCTGAACGGCATCTTCACCTTCGGACTGGAACCTGCGTATATGCGTTTCGTGGCCGAAGCGGGGAGCGCGGACCGATCGCGTGTGTTCAGCGCCGCGTTCTGGTTCATTCTTGTCGCGGGAGCGGTGCTGGCGATTCCGATATTGTCGTTTTCCTCGTCCATTCAACCCTGGTTGGGAATTCGCCCGGAGTGGGCCGAGATTCTGCCGCTCTCCCTTGCCATGGTGCTGCTCGACGCCGTCTGCGCCATACCTTTCGCGGCGCTGCGCATGGAAAACCGTCCGCGCAGCTTCGCGGGCATACGGTTGTTTTCCATCGTCCTGAACGTGGGACTGAATTTCCTGCTCATCGCCGTTTGGAAATGGTCCGTCGTTGCCGTGTTCATTTCCGGCGCGGTATCCTCGGCGTCCTGTCTGCTTCTGCTTCTTCCGACGCTACGGGGACGCTTGCGCTTTTCCGTCGACCGGGCGCTGCTGCGCCGCCTGCTCGTGTACGGCTTGCCCACCATGCCGGGTGCCATATCCATCATGCTGATCGAGATCATAGACAAACCCATCATGCTGCTGTTGACCGATGCGGCCACGGTCGGATTGTACGGCGCGAATTACAAGCTCGGGATATTCATGATGCTCGTGGTGAGCGTCTTTCGTTACGCCTGGCAGCCCTTCTATCTGCAGCTCGCTTCCGATCCGGGTGCCAAGGCACTGTTCTCCCGCGTCATGACGTATTTCGTGCTCATAGGATCCGTCATCGTCCTGCTGCTCTCGCTGTTCATCGGCGAGCTCGTACAGATACCGCTTCCGCGCGGACGCACGCTCATTCCGGCGGAGTATTGGAGCGGACTGGGCATAGTCCCGATCATTCTCTTCAGCTATCTGTTCGCGGGAATGGATCAAATTTTGAGCGCCGGCATCTATATACAGAAGCGGACAATGATCGTGCTGTACGCGACGGCGTCGGGAGCGCTGGTGAACATCGTCGCGAATTTCCTTCTGATTCCGGTGTTCGGCATCTACGGTGCCGCGTTCGCCACGCTCGCCGCGTATTTCACGCTCGCCGCCGTGTACTGGGTGGCCGGAAGGAAAATTTATCCCATCACCTGGGAGAACGCCCGCCTGCTGAAGCTCTTTGGCGCCCTCGCCGTACCTGCGCTGCTTTGGTATCTCGTTCCCATGGACGCAGTGCTGCCCATGCTGCTCTGGAAAATCTTTCTTGTCGCGCTGTATGTTTCCACGCTCGCCGTCAGCGGCTTCTTTTCCAAAGAGGAACGAAACGCGTTGCAGGGACTCCTGCGCGGAGCCCGACGAAGCGAACGCATGTAGACGTCGCGCTCTGTTCGTGCCTCTGCGATACCTTCCCATCCTCCTGGTTTTTGTCACTTGGCCCCTGAGCGGAGTCGAAGGGCTGCGCCTCTGCGATAGCTTCCACGCTGATGCGATCCGGGGCCAAATGGCGCATAACCGTTCGTCGACGCAAGATTAACCGACCCCGGCTGACTCGTGTGATATACGCCCCCACAGATACGTGAAAAAATTAGCGACTCAAGCCCACAGAAGAAAATAGAGAAATATTTCACGCGAATTTGCTTTCTTGATGTGCCTGAATTATATTGCATGGTGAGCAATCGAGAAAATATTCTCGAAATAATGTAGGAAACTTTAAGAGAGTATCATGCAGACCCACGAAAACACGCAGCACGTCTACGAGAAGTACCCGAAAGGGCAGCCATCGTGCCTTATCGACATGCTGCAGGATGTTCAGGAGCACTTCGGCTACTTGCCGGACATGGAAATGCAAAAAGTGGCGCGTCATGTGGATATCCCCGTGTCACGCGTCTACGGCGTCGCAACCTTCTACAATCAATTCCGCTTTCAGCCGCTGGGCAAATACGTCATCAAAGTCTGCCGCGGCACCGCCTGCCACGTCAAGGGATCGCTGGACATTCTCCAGACGCTGGAGAACGAGCTTGGCATCAAAGCGGGGCAGACCACAAAGGACCTCGGCTTTACCATCGAAACGGTCGCGTGCATCGGAGCATGCTCTATCGCCCCGGTGATCGCCGTCAATGAGGAATTCCACGGCGGACTCACCACAAAATCGCTCGTCAAGCTGCTCTCGCAATACAGGAAAAAAGTCTCGGCCGAGGAGGTACATCATGAATGCGTATAGTCAGAATTGCTTCGAACAGTGCTGGCACAGCGCCGAGCGTCCCTGCCCGCACTTCGTGGAGTGCGTCAATACCGGACAGCGCTGCGATTGCACGGATAACAGCAACCGCGCCCTTGCGCAGTACAAGGATCAACTCCTCATGGTCGAGCACGACGTGCCCGTGATCCTGGTCGGTATGGGGACCTGCGGACTGGCGAACGGCGCGCGCAGGATTCTCGAGGGAATCAAGGCGGAGCTGTTCGAGCGTGGCGTCAGCGCTTCGGTGGTCCCGGTGGGCTGCGTCGGTTACTGTGCCCGCGAAGTGATCGTGGACGTGAAATTGCCGGGTCGTCCCCGGATAAGCTACTGCGAAGTGAAGGAAAGGGATATCCTCCCGATCGTGGAACGCACCATCCTGGGTGGGGAAATTCTCGAGGAAAAGCTGCTCGGTATGTACGCGCATCCGGACGAAGGGTCCTGGGCCTCTCTACCGCTGCTGAATGAGATTCCCTTCTTCGCGAAGCAGATGAAAATCAATCTCGAGAATTGCGGCGTCATCGATCCGGAGAGCATTGATCAGTATCTCGCCACGGGAGGATATACCGCGCTCTCGAAGGTGGTAAACGGCTCCGGTCCGCAGGAAGTAATTGACGACATTCTGAAAGCCGGTTTGCGCGGACGCGGCGGCGGCGGTTTCCCGACAGGCCGTAAATGGCAGCTTGCCCGCGACGCGAAAGGCGACAAGAAGTACCTCATCTGCAACGCCGATGAAGGAGATCCCGGCGCGTTCATGGATCGCGCGCTGCTCGAAGGCGATCCGCATCGCGTGGTGGAAGGGATGATCATCGCCGCATACGCCATCGGCGCAAGCTACGGATACATTTACTGCCGGGCCGAATACCCGCTTGCCATCGAGCGCATCGAAAAGACGCTCGCGGCTGCCCGCGAGTACGGTCTGCTGGGCAACAACATTCTGGGCAGTGGCTTCAACTTCGACATGCGCATCAAGAAAGGCGCCGGCGCCTTTGTGTGCGGCGAAGAAACAGCGCTGATCCATTCCATCGAAGGCCGCCGCGGCATGCCCCGCCCCCGACCGCCCTATCCGGCTGTGTCGGGTCTCTTCGGCAAACCCACGGTCATCAACAACGTCGAGACCTTCGCCAATGTCACGACAGTGTTCAAGAACGGTGCGGACTGGTATGCCGGGATCGGTACAGATACATCCAAGGGCACAAAAATTTTCGCTCTCTCCGGCAAGGTTGCCAATGTCGGTCTCGTCGAAGTGCCCATGGGCATTTCCCTCCGCGAAATCATTTTCGATATCGGCGGCGGCGTTCCCGATGGCAAAGCGTTCAAGGCTGTGCAAATCGGCGGTCCCTCGGGCGGCGCCCTCCCCACAGCGGTGATAGACACACCGGTGGATTACGAGCACCTCAAAAAAGTCGGCGCCATGATGGGATCCGGCGGGCTGGTCGTCATGGACGAAACCACCTGCATGGTGGATCTGGCGAAATACTTCATGACCTTCATTCAGAGCGAGTCCTGCGGCAAGTGCATTCCCTGTCGTGAAGGGACCAAACGACTGCTCGAGATCCTCGAACGTCTGACGATTGCTCATCGCAACGAAAAAACGCAGGAAGAGTCGCTGCTGCGCTTCCAGGGCATGGTCTATCTCGATCGTCTGGCCTCAGTGATCAAGGATACTTCGCTGTGCGGTCTCGGACAGACGGCGGCGAATCCCGTGCTGAGCACTTTGCACTACTTCCGCGAGGAGTACGAGGCGCATCTCTACGATCGCAGCTGCCCCGCCGGCGCCTGCCGCGAACTGCTGACCTATCATATCGACACCGACAAGTGCAACGGCTGCGGCCTGTGCGCAAAAAAATGTCCCGAGAATGCGATTCTCGGTGAAAAGAAAAAAGCGCATTACATCATCGAGGATAAATGCATCCGCTGTGATCAATGCCGCGTCAACTGCAATTTCGACGCGATATTCGCGAACTAGAGCCGAGAGAGGAACGACATGAACATCACGATAAACGGACACAATTGCTGGGCCAAACCCGGCGAAACCATCCTCGACGTGTCGCGTCGCGAGGGCATCAACATCCCGACGCTGTGTCACCTCCGCGAGTATTCGCCCACCGGTTCCTGCCGCATCTGCACCGTCGAAGTCGAGGGCAGCGGAGCGCTGGTTCCCGCCTGCGCCTTTCCGGTGAGCGAGAACATGGAGGTACGGACGAACTCGCCGCGCGTACGCCGCGCCCGCAAGACGCTCATCGAACTGCTCGTGGCCAACCATCCGCAGGACTGCCTGTTCTGCGTCCGCAGCGGCAATTGCGAGTTGCAGAGTCTGACGCAGGAATACGGCGTGCGCACCATACGCTACAGCGGCGAACGCCGCCGCGCGCGCATCGACATCGCCAGCCCGGCCATCGAACGCGATCCGGAGAAGTGCATTCTCTGCGGGCGCTGCGTGCGCATCTGCCATGAGACGCAGCAGGTCGGAGCCATAGACTTCGTGCACCGCGGTTTTAAAAGCTCCGTCGCTCCCGCGCTCGAGCGCAGTCTGAACACTGTGCCCTGCGTGGATTGCGGGCAGTGCGTGGTCAACTGTCCCGTGGGTGCCCTGACGGAGAAAAGCCATCAGAAAATCGTCTGGGAAGCCATCAACAATCCCGACATGTACGTTGTGGTGCAAGTGGCGCCGGCCATACGCGTCGCCCTGGGCGAAGAATTCGGCACGGAGCCGGGCACGGTGGTGACGGGAAAAACCGTCGCGGCCCTGAGACGGCTCGGCTTCAAACGCGTCTTTGATACGAATTTCAGTGCGGACCTTACGATCATAGAAGAAGCGACGGAACTGCTGTCGCGCCTGAACAACGGCGGGTCGACTCCGATGCTGACCTCCTGCAGCCCCGGCTGGGTGAAGTTCATCGAACATTACTATCCCGATTTGCTCGGCAACCTCTCTACCTGCAAATCGCCGCATGAGATGCAGGGTGCTCTGTTGAAAACCTACTATGCTCAAAAAATCGGAGTCGACCCGTCGCGTATGTTCGTGGTGTCGGTCATGCCCTGCACCGCGAAAAAATACGAGGCACAGCGTCCCGAACTCGGCAACGAGTATCCCGATGTGGACGCCGTCATCACCACACGCGAACTGGCCCGCATGATACGCGTGGCCGGTATCGATTTTCACAAGCTGCCCAACGAGGGCTTCGACGATCCGCTCGGCGAGTCCACGGGCGCGGGCGCCATTTTCGGCGCGGCGGGCGGCGTCATGGAAGCGGCCCTACGGACAGCGCATTATTATATCACCGGCAACGACATGAAGTCGCTGACCTTCGCACCCGTGCGCGGACTGGATGGTGTGAAACAGGCCGATGTGACCATCGGCGACGTATCCATAAAAGTGGCGGCGGTGAGCGGTTTGCACAACATCAAGCCGATTCTCGACGACATACGCGCGGGCAAATCGCCCTTCCATTTCATCGAAGTGATGGCCTGCCCGGGCGGTTGCGTCAACGGCGGCGGACAGCCGCAACCCGCGACGCCGGAGAAGCTGCTCAAGCGCACCGAAAGCATTTATCAGATCGATCGCGAATCCCCGCGGCGCAACAGTCACCGCAACGAGTCCGTGCAGAAGCTGTACGCCGAGTTTCTCGGCGAACCCAACGGCCACCTGGCCCATGAACTGCTGCACACGCATTACGTGGAGCGCGACGATTTCTAGCAAAGAATTGACATCCTCCTCTCTCCAAGGCAACCCCGTGGGAAGCAACGCCCCCGGGGGGGCTGATCCGGAAGGGGGAGGATGGAACGGCAAAACCCCGACACACGATTTTGAAACTGAAGGAATACAGGTAGTCATCATGCAGAAAATCATGCTCGTCGACGACGACGTGGACATCATCGAAACCTACAAACCCGTACTCGAGGCGGCCGGTTACGAAGTGCGCTACGCGCATGACAGTCAGGCGGGCTTCCGATTGTTCAAGGACTTCCATCCCGACGCCGCGGTGATCGATCTCGCGATGGAGCATTTCGACGCCGGTTTCGCGCTGTGCAAGCGCATCAAGGACACTCCCGAAGGCGAGCACATGCCCGTCATCATCATGACATCCGCCGGACACGACACCGGTATTCGTCTCTCCACGCAGAGCGAAGAAGAAAAGCAGTGGATCAAAGCGGACCATTATCTCGACAAACCCGTACCGCCGCAGGATCTCGTGCAATTCCTGCACGACAGAGTTCTGAAAGCGGTCGGATAGCGCAGCAATTTCCTTTTCGGATTGCCCCCCTCATGTAGAGACGTTGCATGCAACGTCTCTACATGAGGGGGGTGGGCTTGAATGCCCTAAAGAGTCCGGCGCCAGGCTATTTCCCGCCCTTCTCCGCAGCGCTCTCCCTGCACGCATACTCGCGCAGGTAGCGTCCCAGACGGGTGTTCTCGATACCGGGGATGGCGAGGGCGCGTTCGCAGATGTCAGGAGGCGATTTGACCATAAGACCGATGGTCATATCCCAGACGTACACCGATTGAACTTCATCCGGCCAGGCTGCGAAATGTCGCAGCAGGCGCTCGATATATTCGACGCGATTTTCATACAACCTGCCCTGCTTCATTGCAATCTCTCTACCAACACTACTGAGGATGTGCGAGTAATAATATCCAATGACGCCGTTTCTATACGGTGTCTCATTCTGGCCGTTCATCAAATCTTGGAATTCCGCTGGTAATTCATATTCTTCGCTACGGGATCTTCTCCGCTCACGAACGAGTTGTTCGGCAGCACGAAGTTTATTTCCAGTTGTGCCGCCTTCTGGAAGTGCATTCACATGTATCAATGCGCGAAGCGGCAGTTCATACTCTGCGCCGGAGTCCGTCGTGATGATCATGTCGAAACGGAGATACCAGTCACCGGGTGGTATCAGGCCACTGTTACCGGTGTCGGCGTCGTAGAGCAGCAGATCTACTCTGCGCGTGATGTAATACACGCTATTAGAACCGATGCGCATTGGACCTTGCCCCGTTTCGAGAAGGGTGAAAATATCTCCGCTCTCTTTGTTCATGACACTGAGAAAACGGTCGCTTCCTCTGACCGGGACGAAGCGCAGGTTCATTTTCTCCTCAGTCGGATTTTCGATGCGCAGCACTACCAGCGCCCTGTCATCCTGAATATAGTTGTATTTATCAGCTTCTATGGTACAATGTAGGGGCTGCGCTGTGAGCGGCTGTGCCACGAAGGTCTGCAGGAAGCTCAATGCTATCGTGGTCAGCAGGAAGTGAATGCACTGCAGGTGTTCAGCGGTTTTCATTGTTGAATCTCCTATTGGCGATGGCTGCAGTCTCTTCGTGGTGCAATGCTCACAGTGAAACACCCACGGGGTCACTTCCTGGGCGGAGAAAAAAGTTCAAGGAAATTTTCGTCACGCTGTAAAGTATCCTTTTTGGTCAATCGGACAAAGTCCCCCGCATCTTCATTTGGAAACAGCCGCCACCCTCCGGCGGGAATTGCTCAGCCCTGTCGCGACGAGAGTCGCCAGGCATGCATCCCGCGTTTGTGAGCACTTCCACTGAACGCATTTGTCCATCACAGGATTATCGAGTATGTTTCATTGCTGAATGGGCGACGGACGTAGTCACGACCGCCGTCGCCGCGCGTAAAATGTGCGCACCCTCCGCACCTCCCGCCGACTGGCGACCACCGTACCTTTCGCTGTTCTACCCGGATGCGCAAGCGCCCGTGCCATCCATTAGCGCCGGAGAGCGTTATTCATGCCCCTGCTCATTCTTTACGTATCGCCCGGACCCCAGCGTGAGCAACTGCTGCGCGCCATCAGCGGTGCCGCCGTGCCGGTATCCGTTGTCGAAGGGAGCGCGTTTTCTCCCGAGGGCATGAACGATACCGGAGAAGCGCGCTTCGCTGTCGTGCCATGGCGGGTGGATTCGGGTTGGGAGCTTTCCGATGACACCTTGCGGGCCCTGCGCGATGCGGTGGTGCCTCTGATCGCGCTGGTGGAAGATCAGGACGAGGAAGAGGCCTGCCTGCACCTGGGGCACAGCGTGCACGACATCGTGAGCGCTTCGCGGCCGGCGCGGCTGCTGCGCCACCTCACCTCGGATAGCTTTCGCACCGCATCCGCTGCCTCTGTGGAGCCCGGCACCATCGTGGAGCCACAGGATGGCGTGTCGGCGTCGCGCGTCGAGGCGGTCGCGTTGTTCGCGGAGGACAGGACCTTGTTGCGGTGGAATGCCACCGCGGAGTTGCTTTTCCAACCCGGCGTCACTATCGGCGTCGGGGAAGAGGTCGCCCCTCGCCGTTTCTCTGACGTGACGGATCTGCTCGAAAGCTCGCTCATCGTCGGCGCGGAGAAGACCGGTTACTGGAGCGGAACACTGACGCTGTGCCGCACTGACGGAACCCTCGTCTCCCTGCGCGCGCAACTGCACACCTTGCGCTCGGATGTCGCCGGCGCCAGGCAGTATCTGCTGCTCTGTCAGCCGCTCCCCGCTTCCTCGGGCACCGAGGAACGCGAAGTGCAGCCCGCGTCAATGATCGGACAGCTCAAGGGGCTCACCTATCAACGCCGTGTCGCAGATCCGGACTCTCTTCTTCTGTTTGGCGCCGTGCGTGAGCTCACGGGGTATGATGCGAAGGAATTTATCGGAAGGACGGTCCGCTGGCCGGATCTGTTGCATCCCGAGGACAGACCGCGCATGCTGCAAATCCTCGAGGAGCTGATAAGCGGCGCGCGTTCTTCCTTTGATGAAACCTACAGAATCTTCGACCGTGACGGCAGGGAGCGCCGCATCAAGGACGTCGCAGGACGCTGGGTGGACGCGAACGACGAAAAGGAGGTAGTGATTTCCGGACTCATTCTCGAGATCCATCACGAGAGGGATTTCACGGACCGGATGTTGTTGTCGGAAATGCTGTACCGCAATCTCTGGGAAATGGAAGCCGACGCGCTCTTCCTCATCGAACGGGATACGGGGCGGATCCTCGAGGTGAACGGTACCGCCTGTGTGATGTACGGCTTCGACCGCGCGGAATTGCTCAGCCGCCGCAACGTGGACCTCTCCGCCGAACCGGAACGGACGCACGCGGCCACGCACAGCGAGGTGACGGAGATCCCTGTCCGCTGGCATCGGAAAAAGGACGGGACGGTATTTCCGGTGGAGATACACGCGACGCATTTTGTCTGGAACGGCCGCAGTGTGCATCTTGCCGCCATTCGCGACATCTCCGAGCGACTGAGGCACGAAACACTGCTGCGCGACGCCGAAACCCGTTACCGCGCCTTCTTCGAGCAGGCACCCGACGGCATTGTCGTGCTCGATCCCATCTCCCTGCTGCCGCGAGAATTCAACACCGTGGCCAGTGCGCAGTTGGGATATGAAGCGGAAGAATTTGCGCGACGCAGTCTTCGGGAAATTTTCGTCCAGAACGACCAACCGCTCGACAGCATTCTCGCGACCGTCCGCAGTGCGGGGAGAATGGATTTTTCGGCGATGCTGCGCAGGCGGGACGGCGGCTTCGCGGACATGGACGTGACGCTGGTATCGGTCGATCTCGCGGAGAGAACGGTCTTCTACGGCATTCTGCGCGACGTCAGCACACGCCGTATTGTCGAGGCCAACCTGCGCACGTTGTCGCGCGCGGTGGAGCAAAGCCCCGCGATGATTGTCATCACCAATGCCGAGGGTGGCATCGAATACGTCAATCCGCGCTTCACCGCCGTGACCGGATATACCGCCGGGGAGGTGATCGGTCAGACACCAAGACTTCTGAAATCGGGGGAAACGTCCGACGACGTCTATACAGAACTCTGGAGAACGCTGGCCCGCGGCGACGAATGGCGTGGCGAACTGCACAATCGCAGAAAAAACGGCGAACTGTACTGGGCGCTCGTTTCCATCTCGCCGGTGCGGGATGCCAACGGCCAAACACTGCATTACGTTGCGGTGCAGGAAGACATCACCGCCACAAAGCTCATACAGCAGGACCTCATCGAGGCGAGGGACCGCGCGGAGCGATCGGACCGCCTCAAGGACGCCTTCATCGCCAACATGTCGCATGAGATCCGCACGCCCCTGAACATCATCCTCGGCTTTACCGGTGTGCTCAAGGCGCTGCTCGAGAGCACCACCGACGAGGAAATCGAACTGTGTCTGGACAGTATCGAACGCGGCGGCGCGCGTCTGCTGCGCACGGTCGAAGAGATTTTGAATATTTCGAGCATTCAGGCCGGTACCTTTCCGCATGCGCCATTACCTCTGCCTGTGGATCATCACGTACAGCAGACCGTCAAGGACTTCTCCGCGCAGGCAGCGGAGCGGCGGCTCGCACTGGATTTCCGTCCCGGCGGAGGGAGCAGCTACATTGTCGCGGACCCCTATGTTTTCGTGCAGGCACTGTCCAATCTGCTGGACAACGCACTGAAATTCACGAAGGAGGGCGGTGTGGTGGTCAGCACCACGGCGGCGCCGGAGCGAGTCGTCGTCGAAGTGGAGGACACCGGTATCGGCATTGCTGCTGAGTATTTACCCTACCTGTTCGACAGCTTCACGCAGGAGCACTCCGGAAACTCCCGCCCCTTCGAAGGCCTCGGTCTCGGTATGGCGCTCACCCGGCGGTATGTGGAGATGTGCAACGGCGAGATCAGCGTGTACAGTGAAAAAGGAAAAGGGACCAAGTTTACTCTTAGCTTCCCCGCTTCGCGGCTCGATCCGTCGTAATTCCGGGAGTTCATTGAACGCAGAACACGGAACGCAGAACACGCAGAAAAGACAGAATACGCAGAAAGAGAAAAGACGCAGAAAAGACAGAACACGGAACGCAGAACACGCAGAAAAGACAGAACACGGAACGCAGAACACGCAGAAAAGACAGAACACGCAGAAAGGACAGAACACGCAGAAGGAGAGAAGACGCAGAAAGGTATCTTCAAGTCGCGTTTGTAGTACCTCGTGCCTCGTAAATCGTAGTCGTAAGTCGTAATTCGTAAGTCGTAAATCAACAACGGCCCCCGATGGAGGCCGTTGTTGTGAGAGTCGGATGAAGTTCGATCAGCTTTCGATGCCGAGCAGTTCGATTTCGAAGATGAGGGTGGCATTGGGACCGATGTCCTCGCCGGCACCGCGCTCGCCGTAGCCGAGTTCGGAGGGGATGAACACCTGCCACTTGGAACCAACAGGCATCATCTGCAGGACTTCCGTCCAGCCGGCGATGACGCCGGTGACGGGGAATACCGCCGGCTCACCGCGATCGATGGAACTGTCGAATTGCTTGCCGTCAATCAGCGTGCCTTTGTAGTGACACTTCACGCGGTCGCTGCTGGTGGGCTTGGGGCCGTCGCCCATTTTGATGACCTTGTACTGCAGTCCGGACGCGGTGGTCTGCACGCCTTCTTTGGTCTTGTTTTCCGCGAGGAATTTCTTGCCGGCATCGAGATTCTTGGAACCGTCGGCCTTACGCTTTTCTTCCTGCTTCGCCATCAGTTCGGTCTGATAGGCCATCATGATCTGCTGGGCCTGCTCCTCGTTCAGAAGGGCTTTCTTCTCGGTCAATACGTCGTTGATTGCCGCGGCGAGAATGTTGGCGTCCACTTCCACGCTCTGCATTTTAAAATTCTGCCCGATATTGAACCCGATGGCGTAGCTGACGCTGTCCTGGTGGGTCTTCAGTTCCTTGACCACCTGCGCATTATTTTCGCAGGAGACCAGGAGCAGGGCCATGGTGAGGGTTGCAAGAAATCGCATGAGATGTACTCTCCTTGGTGATGTGATATGCATATGAGAAACAGCTACAAACACATAAGTTAGAGAAAGATTCGCTCATAACGCAAGGGCGTTGATTCTACCCCGAATTTCTCAATGAACAGCGGCTACACATACACGGATATCGTTCCCCCCGCATTCGCCGGCGACACCGTACTCGATTATTATGCGAAGCGCTACCGGCACTCGTCGCGGGAGGAATGGCTCGAACGCATCCGCGAAGGACGTGTGCTGCTCGATGCCCGGGTCGCGCAGGCGGACCAGCGCCTGGCGGCGGGCGATCGTCTGCAGTACACCCGCAAGGCCTGGGATGAACCCGCCGCACCTGCGGAGCTTACCGTCATCGCCTCGGGCGAAGGGTGGATGGTGTTCCACAAACCCGAGGGACTGCCCGTGCTCCCGGGGGCGGGTTTTCTCGAACATACGCTGCTGCACACCGCGCGCGCCGCTTTCGGGGACAACCTGGCTCCCGTGCATCGGCTGGGACGCGGCACAACAGGTGCTATACTGTTTTCGACCGACAGCAGCGCCGCCGCGACGCTTGCCCGGGCAATGCGCGAGCGGCGTATTCGGAAAACCTATCTCGCACTCGCGTCGGGCCTACCCTCCGACGACGCGTTTACCGTAGACGTTCCCATTGGTCCCGTACCGCATGCATTGCTCGGTACCGTGTACGCGGCCAATCCTCAGGGGAAACCCTCGGTCAGTCACTGTCGCATTATCAGGAGGGATGCGGCGGCGGGATGCAGTCTGATTGAAGTCCGAATTCCGACGGGTCGGCCGCATCAGATTCGCATTCACCTCGCTGCGGCAGGCTTTCCGCTGGCGGGGGATCCCCTGTACACCATCGGCGGTCTCCCGCAGCTTCCGGACGATGTTCGGCGGCAAGCGGTGCCCGGTGACTGCGGCTACCTGCTGCATTCCTGGAAAATCCGTTTTCCGGAGCCGTCTTCGGAAAGCGAAACGGAAATTATCGCCGAGCCGCCACCCGCATTGCGGTGAACCTGTCTGTCCGTCCGGCGGCTCGTTGGAAAATGAGCAAAGAGGGCGAGAATAGCCTTGATTCGGGAGAATGCATGTCGTAACATATTACTTTGTGCCAGACGCGCGACGGACAGGCGGGATGGAGTCTGTGCTGACGAGTATCGAACACGTGGATAACACGATCTGAATACCCGCGCTGTATGTTGCCCTGGTCCTGTCACCTACATCCAGAGAAGACTATTATGCACTCCGAGCTCTCACCCGTTACCATGTACCGCCTCCCGTGGAATCTGACAGACAACGCCATTTCCTGGCTCGAACCGACCAGCGCCTGCAATCTGTATTGCGACGGCTGCTACAGGGAAAACCGCAAGGACTCCCACAAATCACTGCACGCCATCGGCCATGAACTCGATGTTTTCGAGAAGTACCGGAAATGCGACGGAGTTTCCATCGCCGGTGGCGAACCGCTCGCACATCCCGATATCGTCGAAATCGTCCGCATGGTCAAACGGAAAGGGTGGAAGGCCATCATCAATTCCAATGGAGGACTGCTGACGCCGGAGTTGCTGCGCGAGCTCAAGCGCGCGGGCGCCGACGGTTTTACTTTTCATGTGGACAGCGGGCAGGTGCGTCCGCAGTACAAGGGCTGCAACGAAATAGAACTGAATGAGCTTCGCAACAAGCTCGCCGACATGCTGCACGACGTCGGCGGTATGACGTGTTCCTTCAATGCGACAGTGTACCCCGAGACCCTGCACTACGTCCCGGCATTGCTGCAGTGGGCGCAGGAAAAAATAGACCGTGTGCATGTGATGGTGTTCATCAATTACCGCATGGCGGTCATGGGCAAGGATGTCGATTTCTATATCGGCGACCAGCAGGTGCGCTTCGACGATATGATGTACTCGAAAAAGGACGACCACCGCCGCACGGACATCTCCTCGCCGGAGGTGGTCGATGTGATCAGAACACAGTATCCGGATTTCACACCCTGCGCGTATCTGAATGGCAGCGAGAGCCCTGACTCCTACAAATGGCTGATGACGGGACGCATGGGCAACAGCCGTCAGATTTTCGGTTACGTCGGTCCCAAGTTCATGGAAATCGTCCAGACCGGCAATCATCTGTTCACCGGCAAGTATCTCGCCTACGGCAGCCCCGCCATGCAGCGCAGGGGACGACTGTACTCGTTGCTGGCACCCTTCGATGCAGGCATCCGCGGCGTGATGAAGTCCTGGCTCGGATCGTTGTTCCGGCAGCCCGCGGCGTTTTTCAAACGGATCCATTTCCAGTCTGTCATGATCATTCAGCCGGCGGATATTCTCGCCAACGGCGCTGTCAACATGTGCGATGGTTGTCCCGACATCACGGTGTGGAACGATCAGCTGGTGTGGAGCTGCCGCATGGAGGAGCAGCTTCGCTGGGGACAAAACGTCCGTATGGTGCCGAAGAGAAAGGCGGAAAAGGTTGAGGCGGAGGAGTCCTCTGTTCATGGCTGAATCGCTGGGCGGTAGCGCGCAGCGGCTCTGACGCAGCATCTGCGACGCGCAGGGTATGTGACGGGGGATGGATTTGTCTTGCCGCCTCCCCTGCTCTACATTGCCGATACCACCGCAGCGGAGCAGACATGCAGGACGAGGCAACGACGGCGTACTACCACATCGCCTACAGCGATCATGACATCATGAATCCCATATCGGACGAGCGCTTCATGCTGCTGGCCCGACAATGCGGCCTGTCGGAGAGTTCGCGTGTCATCGATATCGGAGGGGGAAACGGTCACGCGGCGTTATTGCTCTGCCGCGAATGGGGGTGCCGTGTCGAGCATATCGACGTGTCGCCGCAGTGGACCGCCGAAGCGCGTCGCCGCTTCAGCGACGCCGGACTGGAGGCGCTCGTACAGTTGCGTTGCGCCGATGCGTCTGACATCGTGCTGGACGACCGCGATGTGGACCTCGTCATTTGTCTCGGAACGACGCCCATCTACGGTGATTTCCGTGCCGCTCTCGGCGTTCTGCACCGGGCGTTGCGGCCCGGGGGACATCTCATCATCGGAGAGCCGACACAAGACCGCTCCGTCCCCTTGCGCTACAAAGAATATCTCGCGCGCATGCAGTGGCATATCTGTTCCTCGCGCGATATTCTCGGTGCAGTCGCAGCGCATGATTGCGAGATGCTCTGGTTGTTGCGCAGTACGAAGGATGAATGGGACCGTTATATGAGCATGCAGTGGCACGCCATTACGCGGCACGCCGCCGAACATCCGCACGATGCGGAGGCACAGGAATTTCTCGAATGGATGCGTGACGAACAGGATGTATATCTCCGCTATCAGCGGCACTGGATTGACTGGAATGTCATGCTCCTCCGAACATGGTGAAGGATCGTGAATTGGTACGCGGCGGAGGGAATCGCTGTCACTCATTACCTTCACCCTATACTCTTCACCCTTTACCTCCCCAAGTGTCGCCCTTCCCCCCGGGCTGACGCCCGGGGTTAGAGGAAGTGTCGCCCTTCCCCCCGGGCTGACGCCCGGGGTTAGAGGAAGTGTCGCCCTTCGGGCTGATGGCGGATGTGCTGTGCGCGTGGCCCCCCGGGCTGACGCCCGGGGTTAGAGGAAGTGTCGCCTTTCGGGCTCTTCACCCTTCACCCTTTACCCTTCACCCTTTACCTCCCCCAGGTGTCGCCCTTCCCCCGGGCTGACGCCCGGGGTTAGAGGAAGTGTCGCCCTTCGGGCTTGTCATCAGGTGGTGTGTTCGTGCGTGCCGCCCACACTGACGTGTGGGGTTTGAGGAAGTGTCGCCCTTCGGGCTCTTCACCCTTTACCCTTCACCCTTCACCCTTCACCTCCCCAAGTGTCGCCCTTCCCCCCAGGCTGACGCCCGGGGTTAGAGGAAGTGTCGCCCTTCGGGCTCTTCACTCTTCACCCTTCACCCTTTACCCTTTACCCTTCACCCTTCACCCTTCACCCTTCACCCTTCACCCTTTACCCTTCACCCTTTACCCTTCACCCTTCACCCTTTACCCTTCACCCTTTACCCTTCACCCTTTACCTCCTCAGGTGCCGTCAGTCTCAGTCAGTGCTGCGCTGCGTTCCATCGTACATCGTACGTCGTACATCGGAAGTGCTATATTGCGCTATGAGCAGAGCATTCGGCATCGAGCTGACCGACGGGATGAAGCACATGGTAGTCTCGGCTGTGTCGTTCAGTCTGATGGGGTTGTTTGTGCGAATGCTTCGGGAACTGCCGTCCATAGAAATCGTCATGTTCCGGGCCGGTATCAGTCTGGTGATTTCGGCGGGATTGCTGATACACGCACGGAAGTCGCTCATCGGCAAGCATCGGGGATTGCTGTTTCTGCGTGGACTGTTCGGCTTCATCGCCCTGAGCGCCTATTTTTATTCGATACACGAGCTACCGCTCGCGGAAGCCGTACCCGTGCAATACACGAGCCCTTTGTTCACCGCGATGCTGGCGCCGCTGATACTCAAGGAAAAAAACAAAGGCAACGAATGGCTGGCCATGCTCACGGCGTTTGCGGGCGTCCTGATCATCGCACGTCCCGGGTCATTCTCCTCCGCGGTTCCGGTGCTGATCGGGTTGAGCGGGGCGTTCTGCAGCGGCGTTGCGTATAACATCGTTCGAAAGCTTGGCATGAAGGGTGAAGATCCGCTTACCATCGTCATGTATTTTCCCCTGGTCGCGCTGTTGTTGGGGACCCCATTCGCCATTGACCACTGGCGCATGCCCGTCGGCTGGGAGTGGGGTGCGTTGCTGATGGTCGGTATCACCACGCAGACGGGTCAGGTAGCGCTTACCAAAGGACTGCGGCTGGAGCGGGCGGCACGTGCGAGCATCGTGAATTATCTGGTTATCTTTCTCTCGACGATCTATTCGCTCGTGCTTGGAGAAGAGCTTGGTCTGGCGTCATTCGTCGGTATGGCGCTCATCCTTCTCGGTATCACCTTGGTCGGACGGCAACGGTCATGAAACACTCTGTTGTACTCATCGGAATGATATGCGCTATCCTGCTCCCCAGGCAGTTTGCACAAGCACAGCTGCCGCAACGGCTCGGTGCGTGGGAATTGCGGGAAAACGAAGCGGCGAGCGGCAAATATCCGCCGCGTATGGACGCGGTGCGCTTCGACGCCTTTGGCGCCAAACGCGTATGGGGCGTATATCGGCGTGCACGGGAGGAGATGACGGTTCTGCTCGCCGAATGTGAAACGCGGGAGCGTGCCTTCGGCCTGTTTGGGGCTGCGGCGCAGGGGATGCGGCATGGCATCGTCGGGGACGCGTTTTCAATGGAACGTGCAGCCCAGCATATTCATTACGGTCCGTTTTACCTGTACATCAGCGCGTCGGGACGTGGAGCCCGTGTAGCGGAGGATCTGATCCTCGGACTGAAACGCGCGTTGTTCAATCGCGCGGACTGCTACGCGAGCGATATCCCGCTGCCCATTGACGACCGCGTTCTCGGCAGCGAATTGTATATTCCGCCGGACGGGCGTGCCTGGGGAGAACTGCTTCTCCCCGGCCTCGAACCTGTGATGCCGTTGATTCGGGGACGCGCCGCATGGATTGCACGCTACGACATACGCGACGCAAAGGCGCAACGTCTCTTGGTGTCGCTGCCCATGCGCTCTGTGGAAGCCCTCAAAGCCCTCGAGGCGGGTATCATCGAACGGTACGCGACAGAAGGGACTGCGGATGAGGATTGCCGGCTTGCGTCCTTTCTTTGGAGGACGTACATCATTCATATTCTGCCCGGTAAGGGGCGGCTCTTTATCGCAGTTGTTCCGGCTCGCGACAGCGAAGGCTGCGCCTGGGCCGGCAGGGCGGATGACGAATAAACTGCCCTTCTCGGCATGGAGCAGTGTGCCGCGGGGAACCGGGCCATAGCGCGATTCTGACGCGGGTATCGGGTTACTTCTCCCGCAACAATGCTCCGCAGTTTTCGACAACGGGGTTTTGAATTCATCCGGGTGATGCACAATTTTTATGGTGCCAATGTTCGCCGTCTCTGTACCACTCTGTCTGATATTCGATCCGAAGGGCTGGCGGGGACGCGATTACGCGGCGACGTGGTACCGAGCGTCTATGTGCGGTTTGTAACAGAACATCGAACACCAGCATCGCAGAGAATGACCATGCCCCTGACACCGTGGAAAAAAGTGAAAGAAGAAATCCTCCATGCCAATCCCTGGTGGACGTACAAACGTGACCAGGTGCTTCGCCATGATGACAGCCATGGAGAGTATCATTATGTCGAGACACCGGGTTCTGTGATGGTAATCCCGCGCACAGCGGAAGGTGAGTTCCTTCTCGTGCGGCAGTATCGCCACCTGAATCAGCGCGAGAGCATCGAATTTCCGGCTGGCGGAGTCAAAGCGGGGCAGAGCTGGGATGCCGCCGCAAGGGCGGAACTGCGTGAAGAAGCAGGCACCACCGCGACGACACTCACGCTGATCGGCAGTTTCAACCCATTCAACGGAGTGACGAATGAAATCTGTCGGGTCTATGCAGCCAGCGGTTTGGCGGCGGTTGCAGCACAACCCGATCCATCGGAGCAATTCGAAGTCCTTGTGCTGACCGAGACCGACATTCATGCGCTGATCGCCGCCGGGGAGCTCTGGGACGGCATGTCGCTTGCCGCCTGGTCGCTGTACCGGAACACGCAGTTCGGCGCACAATTTGTTCGTGGAGACGAATGACGACACGACGACGACCGACCCATGGATGTCCTCTTCGCACGGTACTCACGGTCGCAGTGCTGCTGCCGATTTTCGCCGGGAGCGCGGCAGCGCAACAGGCACCATCACGTGGTGGTGACCCTGCGGTTGTCTGTGGCGCGGATGTTCTTATCCGGGACTCGCTGCATCTGTGCCGCGGAAAACGCGTCGGCGTCATCACCAATCACACGGGAGTGCTGGGAGACGGCACGCTGTTGATCGACCGCTTGCGGCGGGAAGAGGGAGTGACGCTTGCGGCAATATTCAGTCCGGAGCACGGCCCGAACGGTTCCGCACCCGATGGCGCGTTTATTGCGGACGGAAAGGACGGCGATGTGAAGGTGTATTCACTGTACGGTACAGTACGCAAGCCGACGGCAGGTATGCTGGAGGGACTCGATGTCCTGCTGTATGATCTGCAGGACGCCGGGTCACGATACTATACCTACATCTCAACCCTCGCGTTGTGCCTGGAAGCGGCCGCCGGGGCCGGCATACCTCTCGTGGTGCTGGACAGACCCAATCCGCTCGGAGGAGAAATGATCGAGGGACCGCTCCGCCGTGAAGGTATGCAGTCATTCGTCGGGATGCTGCCCGTTCCCGTCAGGCACGGGATGACGGCAGGTGAGTTGGCGTCCATGATGATCGCGGAGGGGTGGATTCGTGCTTCCGGGGTGAAGCTGCACGTCATTCCCATGCGCGGTTGGAGTCGGTCCATGTATTACGAAGAAACGGGTCTGCGCTGGCTGCCACCGTCACCGAATCTCCGGACGGTTGAGGCGGCGCTCGCATACGCCGGCACCTGTCTGCTGGAGGGCAGCGCAATCAGCGAGGGGCGTGGAACGGATGCGCCCTTCCTGCAGTTTGGCGCGCCGTTTATCGATGGAGAAGAGGTCGCGGAGGCCTTGACCGTCCTGGGACTTCCCGGGGTGCGCTTCCATGCTGTGACCTTTACTCCTAAGGCAGACCACGGAAGCGCGCGACCAAAATTCGCGGGTGTGCCATGCTTCGGGATACGGCTGCATGTAACCGATCGGAAACTGTTCCGTCCTTTTGAAACCGGAAGAAAAATTCTGTCCGTGTTGCACCATCTCTATGGTGAAAGAATGGTGTTCACGTCGTATCTTGACAGTCTTGCTGGTGTGGCGGATTTTGCGGACCGCTGTGTGCGAATCCCTCCCGTATCGAATGAATGCGACTGGACCGAAGAGATTCGAGACTTCTTCCACCGCCGTACCGGCTATCTGCTCTACCACTGAATTTCCATTGGTACCCCCATGCGACGATCACTGCATCTTTTATTGTTCAGTATGCTGTTGCTTGCCTGTTCTTCCTGTCGTCACCATGCGGAAGACGCCCCCGGCAATACGGATAGTACCGTCGTACAGTCCGAGGTTCTTCCGCAGGATGAACAGGGGACGGCGGTGCGTCTCGACGATCCGCTGGTGCTTACGTACCGGTTTACGAAAGGCGAGAGCTTCGCTTATCAGATCCGGAAGAAGGAAAGTCTGTCCATGTTCCGGGATTCGCTGCTCGATGAGAAGAATGATGTAACGATCACCCGCTGGTACACCTTCAAAGTGCTGGAATCGCATTCGCAGGGAGGGGGACGTTTGCTCGCCGAATGCGTCCGCGTTCTCTATGACGGCCAGTACAGCGGGCCGTCGGGCAAACGGGAAATGAAATACGATTCGCGCGAGAACAACGCGCCAAACACGGAGCGATTGCTGTCCGAATTCAACGCCCCTGTAGGTCATCCCTTCGAGGTTGTGGTTGCACCCGATGGCCGCATCGCAGCCGTGGAGAAACTGGATGCGGTGATACGGAACTATATGAAAGAGGACTACGCCACCACCAAATCCGATCAGATCAAGGCGATCACGCAGGATTACGCCCAAACGGGGATAAAAAGCGTGCTGCAGCTCGTGTTTCAGAAATTGCATGACAAGCCGGTCGCGCAGGATTCCTCATGGGTCATCATCAATGCGCGGAAGCTCGGCTACCTGAGTTTGCGTGACGACGCGGTGTACACTTTTCATGGCATCACGGGCGCCGAACTTGGAAAACTTGCGCATATCGGCGTGCGACTCACCTCCACGTACACCGGGAATCCTTCCTTCGACACGGGACAGGGCTGGGCAACAATGAAGGATTTCGACATCGCCGGTGTTGGACGAACGTCCTTCAATCTGGACAAAGGTCGTGTCCATCGCCGCAGCATCTCGAATTCGGTCTTCGTCAATATGTTCGTGGAACCACCGGAGGAACTGAAGCGCCTTGCTCCGGACCAGGCACGTAACCATTGGTGGTCGCAAAAGGCCGTAACCGAAGACAACATCGAGCCCTACCAGCCCTGACGAAGCGGAGTACCACGGAATGAAACGCATCGCGGACAGGACGCTCATCATCCCTACGATCCGGCTTCGGGATGGCCGCTGCTGCCAGGTGCCTGTCGGTGAACCGGGAACCGAGGCCGCCTATCCGTCGGATCCCGCGGAACAGGCGGTTCTGTGGCGCCACGAGAACATGAAGATGCTGCATGTCATCGCCGAAGAATCCGCGGAGTGTACTCTGGAACAGCAGGTGCCGTTGCTGCAGCGCATCATCAACGCAGTCGAAATCTCGATTCAGGTCGAAGCACAATTTATGAGCGATATGGACTTTGTGCTCCTTTTTGAGCAGACCGGCGCCTATCGCGCTGTTCTGGACGAGAACCTGTCCGCGAATTTGGACCGGGTAGCGCATTTGATCGGCCGCTTCGGTCCGCGGAAAATCGTACCGTCGCTTCGCATCCGGCACGAGGCGACGACGGCGGACAGGGGGCCGCAGGAGGATGAAAGCGCCCTGCTACGGCAGGCCGAACAGCTCGCCGCCTGCGGTGTCGAACGTATCGTCATGGACGCGCGTCAAATTTCTTCTGGTCCCCCCATTCACAGTTTGCTTTCCCTCGTCGAACGAGCTAACTTGTCGGTTACGCTGAACGGTTCCGTTCGCGGTTTCCAGGATCTGAAGCTACTGTATCCACTTCGAGACAAGCGAATCGATTCCATTATTATGGAAAATGCGCTATATTCAAATGCTTTTCCGTGTCAGAAGATCTGGAGGCAGGCGGAACAGCAATTGGTCGTCCGGAACGAACCACTCTAGGCAGGTCACGGATGAAGCTCACAGCTATCATGGAAATTTGTCGCATACGACGGAATGCATTGACATTCAAGCGATTTTTCGTATATTTCGCTGTGAAATATTTTCACAATAACTCCAATGTTTTCAACGACTTCCGGGCCCTTACCATCGCCGACGCCTCCTCCTCCGGGACAAAATCCCGCATGAACCCGGATCCGACAGAAAAAATATCGACAAACTGGTTTCTTTACTTTGGTCATTGTTATCAGGTGTGCTTATGAGATTAACCGTCCTGCGATCTTGTGTTTTGATCGCAAGCCTGCTGCTCGTGTCATCAATCGGGTTGGCACAGACCGTCTACAGCCCTGACGTCTCGCGCGTTTTCGTCAGTGGTTTCATGGGGTTGAACCACAATACAAACATGGGTGATTTCAAGACGGACTGCGACTGTCTTTTCGAGGGCAGCTTCGGTCTCGGGAATGTCGGGGCCATTATCGGTGCCGACATCACATACGCCTGGTCGCCGTCATGGGCCGTTATGGCCAAGGTGTATTACGACAACAAGCACACGCGCGAGTCCTATGAGCGCGAGATCTCTACCCCCATTGCCACCGGCCAGCAGGTCATCGTCAACGGTGTGAATTACGAGGAAATTGGAGATGTCAGTCTCTCGTATTTCACGGTCGGACTGTTCGGTCGCTGGCAGCCGCGCCTCGCGCGCTGGTATGTGTTCGCCGGGCCCACTGTCGGACTTGCGGTGGCGTCGCAGGTGCAACACAATCAGGAAATCGTCGATCCGGATCTCTCGTATCGTGAATTGCTGGATACCAAGCGCCAGGTGTCCACTGGAGATTTCGACGGCACGCTTCGTCTCGAGGCGAGTGTCGGTTTCGGGTATGATTATATAATTCGCCCGCGCTGGTACGTCAACCCTGAAATCAGGGTCGGCTACCCGTTGACAAAAATCACCGACACGATCAATGACCGCAACAAGAGTATTCCTATCGATGACTGGAAAGTCATGTCGGTACAACTCTCTATCGGTCTGAAGTACGAAGCATTCTAATTCACGAACGTTCCACCTACCGGATACTGATTCCATGCAACGATTTGCTACTCTAACTCTTGTCGGTTTCGTCGTGTGCATCGCTTTGCTCGCCGGCTGCGCGGGAAGCGATCCGGCGGATATCGCCCTCGTCACGGGAGGCGTCGTCGAAAATCTCGGTGAGAACGTCAACTCCGCGTGGGACGATTACGCCCCGGCGGTCACCGCGAACGGGACACTGTTCTTCACCTCACGTCGGCCCAATCCCCGCCGTCAGGACTTCATGGATGACGTCTACCGCGTCAACCATATCGAGAGAAACTGGGAAAAACCGGTCTATCTCTCCGAAGTGATCAATACGCCCGAATCACAGGGTGCGATCTCCATTTCACCCGACGGCCGTACGCTGTACCTCGCTCTCTGCCGCCAGCCCGACGGCTTCGGAAAATGTGACATTTACATTGCCGAGTGGAACGAGCGCGGCACCGAATGGTCAAAAGCCAGAAATCTCGACAATCCCGAAGGGAAGGACCTTACGCTTACCACCATCGTCGATAATTTCGACAAGATCAATACCACGTACTGGGAATCGCAGCCGTCCATCTCCCCGGATGGCCGTACGTTGTACTTCGCGTCCGACAGGCCCGGCGGTTACGGCGGGACCGATCTCTGGATGTCGCAGAAGCAACTCGACGGAAGCTGGGGACGTCCGGTGAATCTTGGTCCGGATGTGAACACCAAAGGCGAGGAGCGCACACCTTCCATCGCGTTTGACGGTCGCACGCTGTATTACGCATCCGATGGCTATCCCGATGGCGAGAATTCAAAAGCGGCAGGTGGTATGGATCTCTATGTCACGCGCGCGCAGGGGAGCCGTTGGTCGCGTCCCATGAATCTTGGCTATCCGATCAACTCCAAGAATGATGACGTCTTCATTTCGTCTACCCTTTCCGGCGATACGCTCTACTTCGCATCCAACCGTCCGGGTGGATACGGCGGCTTCGATCTGTATCTCCTGCTCGATCCGCCATTCCCGCCGGATGCCGTCGTCAATATCGTCGGCGTTGTCACCGACATTGAAACCAGCCGTCCGCTCGCATCCACCCCGATCACTATCGAGGATTATGGAACCGGCGAGATTGTGAACAGATTCCAGAGCCTCGAAAGCGGGCAGTTCCAGTTCATCGTTCCCGCCGGACGCGAGTATCGCATCAGCGCGGAACAGAAGGGCTATCTGTTCAAATCCGATGTCTTCGAAGTGCCAGAACTTACCGTGTATCGTCGCCTCGAGAAGAACATTGCTCTCGAACCGATACCGCCCATCGTCACGGTGCCGCCGAAAACAAACCTCACCGTGCTGTTCGATTTCGATAAAGCCACATTACGTCCGGAATCCAAGCCGGAACTCGAACGTGCGATCCGCTTTATTCTCCAGAATCCCGGAAGACGCTTCGAAATCTCGGCGCACACGGATGCTCTCGGTACGGAAGAATACAACCTCGACCTCAGCGAACGCCGCGCGGCCGCCGTACGGAAATACCTCATCGGCAGCGGTGTACCCGAGGATATCATCGTTTCCAAGGGGTACGGCGAAGCGCAGCCGATCGATGATAACGAAACACCGCAGGGTCGCCAGCGCAACAGGCGTGTGGAACTCTCTGTCATCGAGTAATCTCGATTAGCCCGACAACAGTTTGATTCAGGTAGATACGGAGATAGAACTATGAACCGTGCGTACTCATCCATTTTTGCCAGAGTCACCATGCGGGTGCTCTTCGCGGCTGCGGCACTGCTCCTTTTCCTGCAGTCCGCCGAGGCGCAACCGCAGCTCACGTTCAAGCGCGTGACGGTGAACTGGCCGACGGTCGAGCTGTATTTTTCGGTCGGTTGCGACGGCAATCCGGCCTACAACATGACGAAACAGGATTTCCGTATCTACGAGAACGGCGTGGAAGTCAAGGACTTCACGCTGTGGTGTCCGGATCCGACGATACGCTGCGCGATTTCGGTTGCGCTGGTCTTCGACGCCTCCGGTTCCATGAGTGGTTCCGGAACAGCGGGCGCCAAACAGGCGGGCCACGCGTTCGTGGATCTTATGGACGGGGTGATTGACGAGGCGTCAGTGGTCTGGTTCACGTCGGTGGTGACGGTGTATCAACAGATGACGACGAACAAGCCGATGCTGCATTCGGCGGTGGACGCGTTGCCGGCCAGCGGCGCGACGGCGGTGTGGGACGGTATCTACGCTGGTCTGATCGAGCTGATCAACAACGGCGTCAACCAGTGCCGCGCGGTGATCGCGATGACGGACGGCGGCGACAATTCCTCGTCGCGCCAACCCGCGGAGATCATCGCGCTGGCGAACCGTCACCGCATCCGCATATTCACCATCGGTCTGGGCTCGTCCATCAACAGCGTGGAGCTTGAGCTGATCGCGCAGCTGACGGGCGGCAAGTACTTCCAGACGCCGAACGCGGGTCAGCTTGCGGCGATCTACACGGAGATTTCGACGATCATGTTCCAGGGCTTCCAGGAGTGCATCATCACGTACGAGCGGGAATGCGCGGACGGAAGCCTTCGGACGGTGGAGCTGCAGCTGCGGAACTTCTGCGGCGGAACGGACTCGAAGACGAAGACGTACCGCGCTCCGCTGGATTCGTCGACGTTCAAGACGCTGTATATGGAGCTCGGCAAGGGCGAGGGCAAGGGCGGCACGGACATCAAGGTTCCGCTGATGCTGATCACGCCGATCGACGAAGATATGTTCTATCCATTCCAGTTCACGCTGGAGTTCGATCCCTCGTGCGTGCAGTTCAAGAGCGTGACGACGCCCCCGGGCTCGTTGATCGAAGGTCTTCCGATATCGGTGACGCCGGTACCGACGGGCGCGCTGATACAGGTGACGGACCGGAAGCTGGTCAACGGGAGCGGTCTGCTGATGGAGTTTACGTTCAAGGCGTCGGATCCCGCCGATACGACGTGCTGCGAGATACGGGGCGTGAACCCGAAATTCGAACAGGGGTGTTTCATCCCGATCATCAACCCCGGCGAGATCTGCGTGTATCCGCGCAAGCCGGTGGTGAGCTGCGACATAGACGGCCCGAAGGAACTGGTGTGGATGCGTCCGATCAAGGACTACATGCCGAACCCGTTCTCGGTCAACGCTCGTTTCTACAACACGGGCGACAAGGAGGCGTTCAATACGCGCTTCAAGATCACGTACAACAGCGCGGACGTTCAGCTGATCACGCCGTTGACGGACGTTCAGGTGGGTTCGCCGAAGGACATCCCGTCGAACGGTTTCGCGGAGGTGACCTGGCAGCTTGCGGCCAAGCGTCGTTCGAACGAAGTGGAGACGGAGATCTGCATCACGGCGCTGTTCGACAATCATGAAGAAGTGGTCTGCTGCCTGAAGGTGAAGATTCCGCCGACGGAGCCGATACTCGAGTGCGCTCTGGACGCTCCTCCGATCGTAGCGGACAATATCAACCTGCGCTACGTGCCGATGCCGTTCCCGGTGACGGTGACGGTAACGAACGTGGGCGGCATGCGTACGGATTCGGTGTGGGCGACGATCAAGCTTCCGAAGGATCTCGAGCTTGCGGCGCCGGACATCCCGGACCGTCACACGAAGCGCGTGGTTCCGTCGCTGCTGTTCCCGAATCAGAGCGGCAGCGCGACGTGGATGGTCAAACATCCGAACACGGACGTCGAGAAGAGCTACATCGTGGAGGTGTGGGTGAAGACGGCGAACGCGGATTCGTCGAAGTGCGAGATCACGATCGTGATCCCGCCGTTGGATTCGCCGATACTTTCGCCGCGGTGCTACGTTCCGAGCGAACTGGTATTCGACGAAAACCTCGACACGTACGTCCCGAACCCGTTCACGGTGCGTCTGACCTGCGTGAACAACGGCAACACGGAGGCGTTTGACGTCGAGGGCACGATCATTCTTCCTCCGGACCTGGTGCTCGATCCACCGACGCAGCCGGTGACGAAGATGTTCACGCCGTCGAACATGCTCAAGTATGTTCCGCCGGCACCCGCGCCGGAACTGACGTGGACGGTGCGCTGGACGAAGCGGTACCGGTACAACGTGACGCCGCAGATCCGCTGGACGGTGACGGGCAAGAACTTCATGGGGGCGTACGTCTGGACTCGACGGAAGTGCGCTGCGCGATCCCGATCCCCGGTCTGATGCCGCTGTTCGGCTGCACGATCGAGATGCCGGATTCGCTTGCGCTCAACGCGTCGGAGACGGACGTCGAGCCGAACCCGTTCACGGTGCGGTACACGATCACGAACAAGAGCAAGCAGATCGGCCGTATCACGCGTCTGTTCATCAGCTTCCCGCCGGACGGTCTGTCGCTGGATCCGAGTTCGCCGAACCCGATGAACCAGACGATGAGTCTGGATCTGGACAAGGACGAGTTCCGGACGTTCGAGTGGATCATCAAGGTGCAGAACCGCATCACGCGTCGTCTGCCTCTGATCACGGTGATCGCCTTGGATGACGAAGGCAACGAGATCCGCTGCGAGCAGTATTTGCCGATCGCGAACCTGAAGACGGCGCTGATGTGCGACGTGCGGACGAGCGAGCCGGAGCTTCGGTACATTCCGGTGCTGACCGAGTACGAACCGAACCGTTTCGTGATCAGCGCGACGCTGACGAACACGGGCGGGGCGAACCTCAACGACATCGTGGCGGAACTGGAGTGGACGGATCCGAGCGGCCAGGATCTGGTGGAGTTCGATCCGGATTACGCGGACAACACGAACCCGAAGACGTGGGGCGTGCTGTTCCCGAGCCTGGGTCAGACGTTCACGTGGGGCTTCCGCCTGAAGAACAAGAACACGACGGACGTACCGCAGGTGCTGACGTTCAACATCAAGTACGGTTCGCGCGAGACGCCGTTCATCGCCGGAGGCTGCGAGGTTCCTGTGACGATCGAACCGGTTGTGGCTCCGAAGCTGATCTGCAGCCTGGGCGGTCCGGACACGGTGCGCTTCGTGGTGGACCGTTACGAGCCGACGCCGTTCGACATCGATGTGCATATCGAGAACATCGGCACGGGCGACGCGCGCGATGTGAAGGCGTACCTGCTGCAGGATACGCGGTTTACGATCGTCTCACCGACGATGCGTGCTCTCGGGACGCTTGCGGCGTTTTCGAGCACGGATCTGACGGGCGCGAACGGCTTCACGGTTCGTGTCAATCCGCGCGATGTTGACGGGTACGACACGGTGCGCGTGACGGTGGTTGCCGAGGGCGCGATGACCGAGTGCCTGCTTCCGATCTATGTCGAGCGCGAACTTCGTCCGCGCTTCGAGCTGGTGTGCACGTCGAGCGCGGTGTTGCGCTTCGACGATGTGCTCAACGATTACACGCCGAATCCATTCCCCGTGGAGACGCGGGTAAAGAACGTGGGCGACACGCGGGCGAAAGACTGCAAGTTGATCTTCGTCGGTCCTCCGCGCTTTATGCCGTATGACCAGGTGACGACGATCAGCCTGGGCGACATGGAAGTCAATGAAGAGCGCACGATCACGTGGCAGATGGTGCCGTGGCGTCGCGACGTGGGCGGCACGGAGACGCTGCTGTTCCAGGTGCACGGATCGGGTGGTCTGGGCAACCGGATCGTGGTCGAGCCGTGCGGTGTGGACATCTATGTACCGCCGGCACGCGCGGCGACGTATGCGTGCGACGTGACGGCGCAGTCGATATCGTTCGATCCGACGACGGGCGGGTATGTCCCCGATCCGTTCGAGGTGACGTCGACGGTGACGAACACGGGTCTTGCGGACGGTCTTGGCCTGTTCGCGGAGCTGACGGTGGAGAGCGGCCTGTATCTGACCTCGCCGGCGCGCGTGGACCTTTCCGGGACGCTGAGCCCGAGCGCGACGAGCGCTCCGGTGCGCTGGACGGTACGTCCGATCGCGCGTGCGACGGACGGGAACCTGAAGGCGACGGTGCGGTACACGGACCGCTTCGGGAACACGGCGTTGTGCGAGACGATGGTCTTCGTTCCCGCGGCACCGGAGCCGGGTCTTCTTCTGGGCTGCACGTCGGATCTGGTGAAGCTGGAAGTGGATAAGCTTCGCGGCGAGTACGTGCAATCGACGTTCAATATCCGCGACGGTGGGCAACAACAGCGGCCGTTCGGTATTCGACGTGGAAGTGACGGCGATCTCGATGGACGCGGATCTGAAGATCTCGCCGTTGTCGCCGAATCCAGTGATCGTTGCTCCGCGTCTGGACCACAACGCACCGACGGTGTCGGTGTCGTGGTCGGTGAACGTGGTTCCGCGCTCGAAGAGCGGTCCGATCCAGTGTTGTTCCGGTCACGGGCAAGGACGAGCAGGGCCGCTCGGTACCGACGCGCGAGTGTTCGGTGTGGATCGACGTTCCCGCGGTGGGCAGCCCCGATCTTCAGTGCGATATCATGACGTCGGTGACGACGCCGGATCCGAACGATGATCGGATGATCTCGTACAGCGAGTCTCTCGGCGACTATGAAGGCGAGAAGTCGGCGTTCGGCGACTACACGGTGTTCACGGTGAGCGCGACGATCCAGAATCGTGGCGAGGCGCAGGCGAACCGCGTCCGGGCGACGCTTCTGCTTCCGGAGTACATGGCCCTGGAGGCCGAAGAGAGCGCTCTGAAGAGCGTGACGCCGAACGACATCGGTCCCGGGAACGGGATAGCGACGGTGAGCTGGAAGGTTCGTCCGCTCGCGGTGGGCGAGGACAAGCCTTTGACGTTCGAGATCGTGACGACGTCGGAGAATCATCCGCCGGAGAAGTGCACGCATGACGTGACGCTTCAGGCGGCGCAGCGTCTTGTGACGCTCTCGCTTCCGGACGACATGGTGGGCAGCTACGGCGAGAAGGTGACGGTACCGGTTCTGGTGGGTGAGACGCTGGGCCGCGATATCTTCGCCTACAAGCTGACGATCCGTTACAATCCCTCTCAGATCCGCTTCCTGGACGCGACGAACGCGAACAGCCTGACGGCTCGCGGTTGGAACGGCCCGCAGGCGCGTGTTCTTGTCGAGCAGGGTGCGCCGGAAGGCAACCTTGTGCGTATCGAGGACCGTACGACGGGTCAGCCGTTGTCGACGAGCCGCACGGGGGCGCTGGTGTTCCTGCGCTTCGAGGTGGTGCACAATCCGGAGCAGATCGATCTGGTGGCGCAGTCGCCACTGGAGTTCGTCTCGAACACGCTGACGGACGACAACCGCGATTTGTGGTCGTCGATGAACAGCGTCAAGGACGAAGAGCAGGGCGATGTGAAGCTGGTGCTGATCAACGGCGCGGTGACGGTGAGCGGCGACTGCGTGCTGCCGCTGACGACGGCGACGCGTCTGGAGCAGAACCGTCCGAATCCGTTCAACCCGACGACGGTGATCACGTACCGTCTGGGCGAGACGGGCGAATACACTCTGACGCTGTTCGACGCGCTGGGCCGGAAGGTGCGCGTGCTGGAGACGGGCGTGAAGGCCGCCGGGACGTACACGTACGTACTCGACGCCACGGGCCTGACCAGCGGCGTGTACCTCTACCGCCTCGACACACCGACCTACAGCGACACCAAGCGCATGATTCTCTCGCGCTAAGACGCGCGGGGATTTCAACCGACCGTAGAATCAGAGCGGGAGGCGGCTGACACCGCCTCCCCTCGCTACCGAAACCCCGACGGAAGTTGTACATTTTCTCAGGAAGCCGATACCATGATGAAGAGAACAATCCTGCACACAGTCCTGCTCCTCGCAGTCCTGTTTCCGCCGCTGATGTTTGCTCAAGGGCAGGGTGGGGACGACGCCGTTATGGGGTTACCCGTCATTTCTGTCCGACTCGAGAGCTCGGCGACGCAGCTATTCTATGTGGACTACGATTATGTCCCGAATCGCATCACGGTGACCGCATGGGTGAAAAACATCAGTGCAGATACCGCGATCGCACGAAACGTCAACGCGCGCATCATCGCGGACACACGTTTTAATGTGCCTGTGGGAGAGCCGGTTGAAAAACACGTCGCGGATTTCCTGAATCCCGGAGATTCTGCCTCCGTTACCTACGAGTTGGTCGTGGCCAGCGAACGAAGCGATGATGGAACGGATGATGTCCGTGTGCTCGTTTTCACCGACAATGCCTATGCCAAGGATGCGACCATCCCCATCTGGGTTCAACGTGAAATGTTCCCCATACTGCAGAACACCATCGGATCTCTCCCGAGCCTGGTGTTCGACGACAACACCAACGACTTCATCCCGAATCCGTTCTGTGTCGATGTCGTGGTGCGAAATACCGGTGAAGGTGTCGCGGATTCCGTGTATATACAGTTCGTCGGTGTGCGGTATGTGACCGTGTTCGAGCAAGACTCTTCGATCAAATACCTCGGCGCCATGCGGCCGAATGAAGAGCGGACAGTGCGTTTCTGCTTCCGTCCGGCATGGCGGACCTTCGACACCACCGTAACCCTGAAATTCCAGACACACGGCATCGGTGGCTACAAGCGGAAGAAATACATCCAAGCCGACAGCGTTTCCATGTTCCTCCCCGCTGCGAAGCAGGCCGCGTATCAGGTTGTCTGTAACATCGTCCCGAGTTTCATAGAGTTCAAGGACCATCGCTACAATCCGGATCCCTTCGACTATACTGTGCAAATCACGAACGTCGGCACGGCGGTAGGCAAAGGTGTGAAAGCAAAACTGCAGTTTACGGGTTTCACACTCAATAGCGGAGAGAGCGAGGAAAAGGATCTCGGCGACATCGGCTTGGGACAGACGGTGAACGTGAGCTGGAAACTGAAGCCCACGAGACTGTTTGAACGGGATACCTTGTTCATCTGTGTCCGCGTCTATGACATTTTCAACAACAACGCGGTCTGTTGCGACAGTGTTATCGTAGACTCAATACGCACCGCGCGCTTCGACGTCGCATGCACTGGTCCCGATACAATCAGGGCTGATAATCAGGCGGGCGTGTATCTCAACAATCCCTTCGACGTGGAATTCACAGTCTGCAATATCGGCAGCGATTACGCGGATTCGCTGAAAGCCACGATATTCATCCAAAGTCCGAATGTCACTCCGATACCCGGCTTCCCGAATGTCATCGAAAAGGCTATTGTGTCCGGTACAGACTCGCTCGGAGTTGATAGCTGCTACACATTCCGGTGGACATTGGAAGCATTGCCTATGGCTGTGACAACCCCGGTGCGCATCAAGTTCACTGCGCAGGCACTCAATGCCGAGCCGCGGGAGTGCGAGATCGTCGTGATCGTCCAGAGACTTGATGCTCCAAATCTGGATATTACTTGTGGAACCATACCTGAGGATACTGTTAACTTCGATCCAAGCAGTGGGGGATATTTCCCACCCTACATCATTTACTGGGCTGTCGTGAAAAACATTGGTGGAGGGATCGCAAAGAACGTTTCAGTAACACTAGCCCCTCCACCTAGGACACAGTTGGCAGACGGTGAGACTTGGACCAAACTTGCAAACCCCAAGGATCTCGGACCGAATGACTCCGCAAGAATTGAGTGGATCACCGTTCCGGTGAGACGCACGGATTTCGGAAGCAATATAACTTATCGGGCAGAAGTCACATCAGAGAACGTCGTTGAGCGTCCGGTGTGCAGCGCGGATGTCTTTGTGCCTGCTCTGCCGAAAACGGCCGCTTTCTCCATACCTTCCAACAACGTAGGCTACACCAATCAGCTCATCATGGTGCCGATTTTCATCGATGATCCGACGGACAAGGACATCAAGAAAATCGAAATCAAGCTGCACTACAACATTGACGACAACCGTAACAGACGGCCGCTCGATGTGGTCGAGTTCCTCGAAATCGTGCAGTTCAATTCGCTGACGGAGGGATGGAACATCCTGAATCAGGGACGGAACGCTTCGAACGACGTGCTGCAATTCACGATACAGAGCACTTCCCAGCTCGCATACCCTGACAATGTGGCGCCGGAGTTCATTCCACCCCTCATCTGGCTGAAATTCCGCGCGGCCTTTGGCAGCAGTCCCGACGATCTCGACATCGAGCGCACTCCGGTCCTCTGGCCCGATCCTCTTGTCATTCAGTCGGAAGTGGTGATCAACGACGGTTCCATTTTCCCGCTCGTGACGCCGGGTGAGGTTTGGGTGAGCGGCGACTGTCTCCGTCCTCTCACAGCTTCGCCGGATTACATCATATTCAACCGGCCGAATCCTTTCAATCCGAGCACCACGTTCGAATACCATATCCCGGTGGACGAGCATGTGAAAATCGTTGTTTTTGATGCACTCGGACGCGAAGTTCGTACCCTCGTGAATGATTACAGAACCGCGGGTTACCACTCCCTGGTCTTCAATGCCGATGGACTACCCAGCGGCATCTATTTCTACCGACTTGAAACGCCATCATTCTCCACAATGAAGAAAATGGTGATTTCCAAGTAATCACATCCCGAGACAGTGATTTGAGTCCGGTCAGCAATGGCCGGACTTTTTTTTTTCGTGGTCAGGGAAAAGCCCGCCCAAAACCCATCTCCCCGGCAATCGATCAGGGAAGCCGTGGAGCAGAGGAGTATGGAGAAATTCCGTGCTGGTAAGAGGGAATGATGTACTTGCCTGACGCAGATCACATGCCTCCGTGTGTTCATCTGCCCCCGTTTTCGTGCGTAAAGCCGATGAGCGGTCTCCCAGGCAGACCGACAGGATAGTTGCGATTCAGGGCGAAAGTCCACATGTTCGCTGCCTCGATTCGAACCATGGTGTACAGGCTCCTTCTTGTCACATCGGGTGATGTGGCCGGGAGGCCACCGTTCAAGGGCTGCGCCGACATGTCATTTTTGCTCGTCATGGCGGTGCTTGCTTGGAGACGACTCCGGAGGTACGAATGTCCCACCGGATGAAACATCTCGAATTGCATCGTGAGAGCCCCTTTTTCATGATACCGGGAGAAAATGGAAGCAGCGCGGAGAGAGCGTTGCGGGTTGAAAAAAAAACTCAAAAACACGCGATTGCCCCTGTAACTTTTAGTCACTTCATGTGTTATTCAAGTTACAGTGCCGAAGAATTTCGCATGTTCGGCCTTGGCATCCCGGACACCCGACGTGGTCATACCACCCAGCCCATAAATAATTGACCTGCGTTTTCGGTGTGAATATATTTCACTTTAAATTGTTTCTTATGTATCTTTCGCCTAGATGAAACATTGATACAACTTTTTACTACAGACATACACAGGAGCCAAACATGAAAGTTGCGAACGAAGTCCGCACACTGTCGCGTATCGCGCTATGGGCGATGCTCGCGCTGTTTGCGTTCGGATCGGTTGCCGAGGCGCAACCGCAGCTGACGTTCAAACGCGTGACGGTGAACTGGCCGACGGTCGAGCTGTATTTCTCGGTCGGCTGCGACGGTAATCCGGCCTACAACATGACGAAGCAGGATTTCCGTATTTACGAGAACGGCGTGGAAGTCAAGGACTTCACGCTGTGGTGTCCGGATCCGACGATACGCTGCGCGATTTCGGTTGCGCTGGTCTTCGACGCGTCCGGTTCCATGATTGGCTCCGGAACAGCGGGCGCCAAACAGGCGGGCCACGCGTTCGTGGATCTCATGGACGGCGTCATTGACGAGGCGACTATTGTCTGGTTCACGTCGGTGGTGACGGTGTATCAACAGATGACGACGAACAAGCCGATGTTGCATTCGGCGGTGGACGCGTTGCCGGCCAGCGGCGCGACGGCGGTGTGGGACGGTATCTACGCGGGTCTGATCGAGCTGATCAACAACGGCGTCAACCAGTGCCGCGCGGTGATCGCGATGACGGACGGCGGCGACAATTCCTCGTCGCGTCAACCCGCGGAGATCATCGCGCTGGCGAACCGCCACCGCATCCGCATATTCACTATCGGTCTGGGCTCGGCGATCAACAGCGTGGAGCTTGAGCTGATCGCGCAGCTGACGGGCGGCAAGTACTTCCAGACGCCGAACGCGGGTCAGCTCGCGGCGATCTACACGGAGATTTCGACGATCATGTTCCAGGGCTTCCAGGAGTGCATCATCACGTACGAGCGGGAATGCGCGGACGGAAGCCTTCGGACGGTGGAGCTGCAGCTGCGGAACTTCTGCGGCGGAACGGACTCGAAGACGAAGACGTACCGCGCTCCGCTGGATTCGTCGACGTTCAAGTCGCTTTACATGGAGCTGGGCCGGGGCGAGGGCAAGGGCGGCACGGACATCAAGGTTCCGCTGATGCTGATCACGCCGATCGACGAAGAGATGTTCTATCCGTTCCAGTTCACGCTGGAGTTCGATCCCTCGTGCGTGCAGTTCAAGAGCGTGACGACGCCCCCGGGCTCGTTGATCGAAGGTCTTCCGATATCGGTGACGCCGGTACCGACGGGCGCGCTGATACAGGTGACAGACCGGAAGCTGGTCAACGGAAGCGGTCTGCTGATGGAGTTTACGTTCAAGGCGTCGGATCCCGCCGATACGACGTGCTGCGAGATACGGGGCGTGAACCCGAAATTCGAACAGGGGTGTTTCATCCCGATCATCAACCCCGGCGAGATCTGCGTGTATCCGCGCAAGCCGGTGGTGAGCTGCGACATAGACGGCCCGAAGGAACTGGTGTGGATGCGTCCGATCAAGGACTACATGCCGAACCCGTTCTCGGTCAACGCTCGTTTCTACAACACGGGCGACAAGGAGGCGTTCAATACGCGCTTCAAGATCACGTACAACAGCGCGGACGTTCAGCTGATCACGCCGTTGACGGACGTTCAGGTGGGTTCGCCGAAGGACATCCCGTCGAACGGTTTCGCGGAGGTGACCTGGCAGCTTGCGGCCAAGCGTCGTTCGAACGAAGTGGAGACGGAGATCTGCATCACGGCGCTGTTCGACAATCATGAAGAAGTGGTCTGCTGCCTGAAGGTGAAGATTCCGCCGACGGAGCCGATACTCGAGTGCGCTCTGGACGCTCCTCCGATCGTAGCGGACAATATCAACCTGCGCTACGTGCCGATGCCGTTCCCGGTGACGGTGACGGTAACGAACGTGGGCGGCATGCGTACGGATTCGGTGTGGGCGACGATCAAGCTTCCGAAGGATCTCGAGCTTGCGGCGCCGGACATCCCGGACCGTCACACGAAGCGCGTGGTTCCGTCGCTGCTGTTCCCGAATCAGAGCGGCAGCGCGACGTGGATGGTCAAACATCCGAACACGGACGTCGAGAAGAGCTACATCGTGGAGGTGTGGGTGAAGACGGCGAACGCGGATTCGTCGAAGTGCGAGATCACGATCGTGATCCCGCCGTTGGATTCGCCGATACTTTCGCCGCGGTGCTACGTTCCGAGCGAACTGGTATTCGACGAAAACCTCGACACGTACGTCCCGAACCCGTTCACGGTGCGTCTGACCTGCGTGAACAACGGCAACACGGAGGCGTTCGACGTCGAGGGCACGATCATTCTTCCTCCGGACCTGGTGCTCGATCCACCGACGCAGCCGGTGACGAAGATGTTCACGCCGTCGAACATGCTCAAGTATGTTCCGCCGGCACCCGCGCCGGAACTGACGTGGACGGTGCGCTGGACGAAGCGGTACCGGTACAACGTGACGCCGCAGATCCGCTGGACGGTGACGGGCAAGAACTTCATGGGCGTACGTCTGGACTCGACGGAAGTGCGCTGCGCGATCCCGATCCCCGGTCTGATGCCGCTGTTCGGCTGCACGATCGAGATGCCGGATTCGCTTGCGCTCAACGCGTCGGAGACGGACGTCGAGCCGAACCCGTTCACGGTGCGGTACACGATCACGAACAAGAGCAAGCAGATCGGCCGTATCACGCGTCTGTTCATCAGCTTCCCGCCGGACGGTCTGTCGCTGGATCCGAGTTCGCCGAACCCGATGAACCAGACGATGAGTCTGGATCTGGACAAGGACGAGTTCCGGACGTTCGAGTGGATCATCAAGGTGCAGAACCGCATCACGCGTCGTCTGCCTCTGATCACGGTGATCGCCTTGGATGACGAAGGCAACGAGATCCGCTGCGAGCAGTATTTGCCGATCGCGAACCTGAAGACGGCGCTGATGTGCGACGTGCGGACGAGCGAGCCGGAGCTTCGGTACATTCCGGTGCTGACCGAGTACGAACCGAACCGTTTCGTGATCAGCGCGACGCTGACGAACACGGGCGGGGCGAACCTCAACGACATCGTGGCGGAACTGGAGTGGACGGATCCGAGCGGCCGAGGATCTGGTGGAGTTCGATCCGGATTACGCGGACAACACGAACCCGAAGACGTGGGGCGTGCTGTTCCCGAGCCTGGGTCAGACGTTCACGTGGGGCTTCCGCCTGAAGAACAAGAACACGACGGACGTACCGCAGGTGCTGACGTTCAACATCAAGTACGGTTCGCGCGAGACGCCGTTCATCGCCGGAGGCTGCGAGGTTCCTGTGACGATCGAACCGGTTGTGGCTCCGAAGCTGATCTGCAGCTGGGCGGTCCGGACACGGTGCGCTTCGTGGTGGACCGTTACGAGCCGACGCCGTTCGACATCGATGTGCATATCGAGAACATCGGCACGGGCGACGCGCGCGATGTGAAGGCGTACCTGCTGCAGGATACGCGGTTTACGATCGTCTCACCGACGATGCGTGCTCTCGGGACGCTTGCGGCGTTTTCGAGCACGGATCTGACGGGCGCGAACGGCTTCACGGTTCGTGTCAATCCGCGCGATGTTGACGGGTACGACACGGTGCGCGTGACGGTGGTTGCCGAGGGCGCGATGACCGAGTGCCTGCTTCCGATCTATGTCGAGCGCGAACTTCGTCCGCGCTTCGAGCTGGTGTGCACGTCGAGCGCGGTGTTGCGCTTCGACGATGTGCTCAACGATTACACGCCGAATCCATTCCCCGTGGAGACGCGGGTAAAGAACGTGGGCGACACGCGGGCGAAAGACTGCAAGTTGATCTTCGTCGGTCCTCCGCGCTTTATGCCGTATGACCAGGTGACGACGATCAGCCTGGGCGACATGGAAGTCAATGAAGAGCGCACGATCACGTGGCAGATGGTGCCGTGGCGTCGCGACGTGGGCGGCACGGAGACGCTGCTGTTCCAGGTGCACGGATCGGGTGTCTGGGCAACCGGATCGTGGTCGAGCCGTGCGGTGTGGACATCTATGTACCGCCGGCACGCGCGGCGACGTATGCGTGCGACGTGACGGCGCAGTCGATATCGTTCGATCCGACGACGGGCGGGTATGTCCCCGATCCGTTCGAGGTGACGTCGACGGTGACGAACACGGGTCTTGCGGACGGTCTTGGCCTGTTCGCGGAGCTGACGGTGGAGAGCGGCCTGTATCTGACCTCGCCGGCGCGCGTGGACCTTTCCGGGACGCTGAGCCCGAGCGCGACGAGCGCTCCGGTGCGCTGGACGGTACGTCCGATCGCGCGTGCGACGGACGGGAACCTGAAGGCGACGGTGCGGTACACGGACCGCTTCGGGAACACGGCGTTGTGCGAGACGATGGTCTTCGTTCCCGCGGCACCGGAGCCGGGTCTTCTTCTGGGCTGCACGTCGGATCTGGTGAAGCTGGAAGTGGATAAGCTTCGCGGCGAGTACGTGCAATCGACGTTCAATATCCACGCGACGGTGGGCAACAACAGCGGCCGTTCGGTATTCGACGTGGAAGTGACGGCGATCTCGATGGACGCGGATCTGAAGATCTCGCCGTTGTCGCCGAATCCAGTGATCGTTGCTCCGCGTCTGGACCACAACGCACCGACGGTGTCGGTGTCGTGGTCGGTGAACGTGGTTCCGCGCTCGAAGAGCGGTCCGATCCAGGTGTTGTTCCTGGTCACGGGCAAGGACGAGCAGGGCCGCTCGGTACCGACGCGCGAGTGTTCGGTGTGGATCGACGTTCCCGCGGTGGGCAGCCCCGATCTTCAGTGCGATATCATGACGTCGGTGACGACGCCGGATCCGAACGATGATCGGATGATCTCGTACAGCGAGTCTCTCGGCGACTATGAAGGCGAGAAGTCGGCGTTCGGCGACTACACGGTGTTCACGGTGAGCGCGACGATCCAGAATCGTGGCGAGGCGCAGGCGAACCGCGTCCGGGCGACGCTTCTGCTTCCGGAGTACATGGCCCTGGAGGCCGAAGAGAGCGCTCTGAAGAGCGTGACGCCGAACGACATCGGTCCCGGGAACGGGATAGCGACGGTGAGCTGGAAGGTTCGTCCGCTCGCGGTGGGCGAGGACAAGCCTTTGACGTTCGAGATCGTGACGACGTCGGAGAATCATCCGCCGGAGAAGTGCACGCATGACGTGACGCTTCAGGCGGCGCAGCGTCTTGTGACGCTCTCGCTTCCGGACGACATGGTGGGCAGCTACGGCGAGAAGGTGACGGTACCGGTTCTGGTGGGTGAGACGCTGGGCCGCGATATCTTCGCCTACAAGCTGACGATCCGTTACAATCCCTCTCAGATCCGCTTCCTGGACGCGACGAACGCGAACAGCCTGACGGCTCGCGGTTGGAACGGCCCGCAGGCGCGTGTTCTTGTCGAGCAGGGTGCGCCGGAAGGCAACCTTGTGCGTATCGAGGACCGTACGACGGGTCAGCCGTTGTCGACGAGCCGCACGGGGGCGCTGGTGTTCCTGCGCTTCGAGGTGGTGCACAATCCGGAGCAGATCGATCTGGTGGCGCAGTCGCCACTGGAGTTCGTCTCGAACACGCTGACGGACGACAACCGCGATTTGTGGTCGTCGATGAACAGCGTCAAGGACGAAGAGCAGGGCGATGTGAAGCTGGTGCTGATCAACGGCGCGGTGACGGTGAGCGGCGACTGCGTGCTGCCGCTGACGACGGCGACGCGTCTGGAGCAGAACCGTCCGAATCCGTTCAACCCGACGACGGTGATCACGTACCGTCTGGGCGAGACGGGCGAATACACTCTGACGCTGTTCGACGCGCTGGGCCGGAAGGTGCGCGTGCTGGAGACGGGCGTGAAGGCCGCCGGGACGTACACGTACGTACTCGACGCCACGGGCCTGACCAGCGGCGTGTACCTCTACCGCCTCGACACACCGACCTACAGCGACACCAAGCGCATGATTCTCTCGCGCTAAGACGCGAAAACTGTTCAACCCATAGCAAGCCCGGGCCCGCGTACGCGGGTCCGGGCGTTTTTACTTCCGGGAAAGAAGATAATCCTGTAACTTTTACCAGGTTCATGGTTTATTGTATGAGAGCCCTTCCCCACGTTACGCGTACCTGGAAGCCAATGACGGTAGTCTGAGCACGCAAAAAAGGAGATATCAATGCAAGGCAGAAATGGAAGCATCAGAATGTCGCGATTCGTGTTGCGGGCTTTGCTCGGATCGATTATGATCTGTTCGACAGCGTATGCGCAGCCAACGCTGAATTTCAAACGCGTGATAGTGAACTGGCCGACGATCGAGCTGTACTTCTCGGTCGCCTGCGACGGAAGTCCGGCGTACACCATGACGCAGCAGCATTTCCGCGTTTACGAGGAGGGCTCTGAGATACAGGACTTTACGCTCTGGTGCCCCGATCCGACGGATCGTTGTGCCGTGTCCGTGGCGATGGTCATGGATGCATCCGCTTCGATGAGTGCAACGTGGAGGCCGAGCGTAAAGACCGCAGGTCATGCGTTTGTAGACCTGCTGGATGGTGTCGTTGATGAGGCTGCCATCGTGTTTTTCAATCAAACAGTGGAAGTCCGGCAGCAAATGACGACGAACAAACCGATGCTGCACTCGGCGGTAGACGCATTGTACGCCTCCGGCATCGCTGCTTCAATGGATGGCATACATGCGGGAGTGCTTGAGGTGATAAACAGGGGAGTGAATCCCTGCCGTGCCGTTATCGCGCTGACTGATGGTTATGAACGGATTTCGACGCATACCGCGGCGGAGATAATCGATCTGGCGAATCGTCATCGCATCAAGGTGTTCGCCATCGGTTATGGTAACGATATCAACAGACAGCTACTCCAGACGATAGCGCTGCAAACGGGTGGCAGGTACTACGAGACACCGACCGTCGGACAGCTTGCGGCGATCTACCTTGAAATCTCGACGATACTGTTTCAGCAGTTTCAGGAATGTCTTATCACGTATCAGGGGCAGTGCGCCGACAGCAGCAGTAGGACAGTGGAGTTGTCGTTACTGAATTTCTGCGGAGGAGACGATGCCGCGAGTAAAGGTTATACAGCGCCCTTGCTCTCGCCCAGACTCTTCCCGCGCGATTACGTGCCCAACGAACTGGTGTTCGTTGACAGCGCCAACACCTATGTACCAAATCCGTTTTCCGTGCGACTGACCTGCACGAACCAGAGTGTGGAGGTCGCGACCGATGTGGAGGGGAGCATTATTCTTCCTGATGGTCTGGAGCTTGATCCGCCGGGACAACCGGTGAGAAAGCTGTTCACCCCGTCAACAATGAAACAATACACTTCACCCGACCCGATCCCGGAATTGCTCTGGACGGTGCGGTGGACGAGGCGAAACCGGTACGACGTGAATCCGCAGATCAGGTTCACGGTAACGGGGAAGGACTGTCGCAGTGTGCAGATTGATTCAACCGAGGTCAGGTCTACCATCCCTATAAAGGGGGTGTATCCGAGCTTCGTCTGCGATGCCTTCGACTTGCCGGATTCCCTTGCGCTCAATGCCGCCGGGACCGATGTGGAGCCGAATCCGTTTACCGTGAGATTCACGATAAAGAACAAGGGGAATAACGTCGGCCGCATCACACGTCTGTTTATCAGTTTTCCGAGCACAGATGGTTTGTCCCTGGATCCGAGCTCGCCGAACCCGATGAACCAGACGATGAATCTTGAGCTGGACAGGGACGAATCGCGGACGTTCGAATGGATGGTCAAGGTGGAGAAGCGTATCACGCGCCGTGTGCCGATGATAACAGTGGTCGCTCTCGATGACGAGGGGAATGAAATACGCTGCGAGGACCTGCTCCCGATTGCCGGCGTGGGGACGGTCGGCAGCGGAAGCGTCCCCTTGCCCACCGCGACGCGTCTGGAACAAAATCGCCCCAATCCCTTCAATCCGACGACGACGATTGAGTATCACCTCGGCGAAGCGGGCGAGTACTCGCTGACGCTGTATGACGCGTTGGGTCGCATGCTGCGCGTGCTCGACTCCGGATACAAGCCGGCCGGGACGCATAGCTACGTTCTCGATGCGTCGGATCTGCCCAGCGGTGTGTATCTCTACAAGCTGGAGACGGCTGGGTTCAGCGAGACGAAACGCATGATATTTGCACGCTAGAATCCGGGAGTCACAACCGGTATCGTTGCAGGGGTCTGCGATCCAGGCCTGCTATTCTGTGGGATGGATACTCGGAGGCGCAGCGGGATCGGAATTACGGTCTTGCACATCCTCTGTCCCGAAGAACATTTTCTGATTTCACCACTGCAGCACCTATGACACGGGAAGGAATCACCATTTCCTCCTTGCTGCTGAAGGCTCATTGAATCGCGAAACGAGAACCGTACCCTCTCGTCACTCTGCGTCTCTGCTTCTCTGCGACCTTGCGTTCCATTCTTCTGAAATCAGCAGGGAATGTAACGCAAAGACGCCAAGGTGCAAAGTCGCTAAAATGGATACTCTCACGAGCCCTGTCGTTTCGTGATGTAGGCGGGTCCGCCATGATATCGCCATTGCAACACCCAAATCACAACCGGAATCCTCGTAAGTCATTGAAAACAATGACTCACATTTGCATTCCCATAAAGCGTGGCCAAGTCGGGTCTGGGGGATGGATACTCGGAGGCGCAGCGGGATCGGAATTACGGTCTTACACATCCTTTGTTCCGTAGGACATATCATGTGCCTCTGTACTGAGGGGGAACAAAAAACCCCGCGTCATCGCGGGGTTTTGATTCGTTCGAATGATTCTCTTGTGAGTAGTGGCATCAATGCATGACGCCGGTCGGAGGGGTGCCGGTAAACATCTGACCCTGGTCCGCCGCGATGTTGATTTCTCCGAATTTGCGTTCGAATTTGTCGATGTTGTCGCGCAGGGCGTTGAGAAGCAACTTCGCATGCACCGGTGTCATGACCACCCTGGCATGGACTTTCGCTTTCGGAATGCCGGGAAGGATGCGGGTGAAGTCAATCACGAATTCCGCGTTGGAGTGCGTGATGATTGCAAGATTCGAGTAGATGCCTTCGGCTTCCGCTGCGCCGAGCTCGATGTTGACTTGCTGGCTCTGCATGTCCGGATTGTTGTGATCGCTCATGGTGGGCTCCGTTATTCCTTGCGCAGTGCGTCGGCCTTCTCATAGGCTTCGGCAGCTTCTTTGGTCATCCCAACGGATGCGTAAACGCGCCCTGCGAGATCCCAGTTTCCCGCGACCTCTGGTTGCAGTGTGAGAAGCTGCTGGAGATAGGGCACACCCTTGCGGATAATTTCCTTGTATTCGTCAGATGCTGTCTCAACGTCCGTGGACTGATTTGCATCACGAACGCTTATACCCCAGCGAAGGTAGGCAACCACCATATTGTACAGAGCGCTGGAGTTCTTTGCGTCAAGCTGAATTGCACGCCCCAGAAACTTCGTCGCGTCTTCATACTGACTGACTTGCAGCATGGCGGTTCCGGCGGCATACTGTGCGCTTCCGTCAGACGCATTCTTTTCCGCATAGTCTTTGAACTTCGTCACGGCTTCCGTCACACGGTCTGCGGCGATATACGCGTTGAGGAGCTCGTTATTCAGCTCGCTGCTCTCTGGGAATTTGACGACGGCGTCATTGAGCAGGGTGATGACTTCGTTATACTTGGCTTTCGCGCCTTCGGCGTTGCCGGCATTTTTCAGCTCGTTGCCTTTGAGGGTATGAAGCTGTGCAAGGGCGCTGTACGCGTCGGCATTCGGATTGCGCTTGATCTGCTCGTTGAGGGGTGCCAGGGCGTCATCGGCTTTTCCCGCGCCCATGAGAGCGAACGCGTGGTAAATGTAGGCGTTGTGCCGTGCGGAGCTGTCCGGTTCGAGCAGGGTCGCCGCTTTGAAGGCGTCAGCCGCTTCGAGATACAGCTTTTCGTCCTTCCGTATCTGTGCGCGCTTGAGAGAGTTTGCGCCGTGGTTGAAGGCCTGGCCCCAGAAGTAGTAGGAATTCTGGTCAATGTCAGTGGTTTTACCGAACTGACGCGCCTTTTGCCAGGATTGCTGGAGGGCCATGTATTGCTTTTTCTCGCCCTGAATGATGCCCAGCCAGTACCAGCCTTCGGCACTGTTCGGTTTCTCCGTCACTTCTTTCTGGAATGCCGCAAGGGCCTGATCGAGCTTTTCTTCGCTTTTATTCGATTGATACTGCTGATAGTACAGCTTGCCGCTGGTGACATTCGGTGATGAACACTGGAAACCCATGGTGGTGAATGCGATTACGATGATCGCAAACAATACGACCATGGGGGAATAACGGTGCTTCATGGTATCCTCATGTGGTAGATCTTTGGAAGAGCTGTTCCTCCGGACATTCTCAAAGTTACCGATTCGCTCCGGTAAAGGCAAGGGAATTACCATTGCAGGCGCCTGAAACCCATTGCATGACAGATACTCCGCCTCAATCCGTGACATCCGCGTACCCCATCCGCAGATTGGGCGATACATGAATCGCCCAATTCTGGAAGCAGCGGCGGCGCCCGGCGTTTTCTTCGATAAAAGCGCCGCGAAAATCCGCCTCAATCCGTGACATCCGCGTACCCCATCCGCAGATTGGGCGATACATGAATCGCCCATTTTGGAAGCAGCGGCTGCGCCCGGCGTTTCCTTCGAGTAAAGCGCCGCGAAAATCCGCCTCAATCCGTGACATCCGCGTACCCCATCTGCAGATTGGGCGATACATGAATCGCCCAATTCTGGAAACAGCGGCTGCGCCCGGCGTTTCCTTCGAGTAAAGCGCCGCGAAAATCCGCCTCAATCCGTGACATCCGCGTACCCCATCCGCAGATTGGGCGATACATGAATCGCCCTATTCTGGAAGCAGCGGCGGCGCCCGGCGTTTCCTTCGAGTAAAGCGCCGCGAAAATCCGCTTTAATCCGTCTGATCCCCGCTCCAATCCTGCAAACTTGCATCGAATATTCGGTCCAAGTGTACGGTACGTGCGCGCGCTGCGTGTACGGGATTTCTACCCTTGTTTTCTGCACTCCATCGTCTATATTACAGGATTAGGTGCGCAATGAAAATCTCCGATGATGGGAAGCGACGCAGCATCCTGGGGATCCTTCAAAAGACCCGGGCCGGGACCTCGCCCGCTTCGCAACAACAAAAACTCGATGCCCTCCTCACCATCTGCCGGAGCAACCTTGCTTCCGTAGACGAGGAGTTGATCGCGCGCGCTTTCCACTTCATGCATCAGGCGCATAAGGACCACCGCCGGAAATCCGGAGAGCCCTACGCGACCCACCCCTACGCGGTGGCCATGATTGTCGCTCAGGAAATCCCCCTCGACGATGTCTCCGTCGCCGCAGCGCTGCTGCATGATGTCCTCGAGGATTGCGAGGAGTACAGCTATACCGACCTGCTCCACGAGTTCGGCCAAACCATAGCGGATATCGTCGAAGGGGTCACGAAAATCTCCTCAATTCTTGTCAGCATGGAAATCAGCAAGGCGGAAAACTACCGCAAATTGATGGTATCCATGGTCAACGATATTCGCGTTATTCTCGTCAAATTCGCGGACCGCCTGCACAACATGCGCACACTCGAGTTCGTCAGCGAGAGCAAACAGGAACGCATCGCGCGTGAAACGCTCGAGGTGTATGCGCCGCTCGCACATCGTTTCGGACTCGGACGAATCAAATGGGAACTCGAAGACCTCGGTCTGAAACACCTGCATCCCGAGGAGTATCGGCGGCTGAAACATCAGATCGCGGAAAAACGTCGCGACAGAGAAGACTACATCGACCGCTTCAGCAAACCACTCAAGGCGGAACTGCAGAAAGCGCATCTCAACTTCGAAATCAGTGGTCGGCCGAAGCACATGTACAGCATCTATAAGAAGATGGTCGATCGGAATAAAACCTTCGACGAGATCTACGACCTCTTCGCCGTTCGCATCATCCTCGATACCGAAGAGGATAAGGATTGCTACATGGCATACGCCATCGTCTGCGAAGTGTATATGCCCATCCCGGAACGGTATAAGAATTACATCGCCCTCCCGAAGCAGAACGGGTACAAGTCCATTCACACCACTGTCCTCGGTCCCGACGGGAAAATGGTGGAAGTGCAGATCCGTACACGCGCCATGCACGAAATTGCGGAGAAAGGAATCGCGGCGCACTGGGCCTATAAGGAGAGCACGCAAAGCAAGGGCAGCCCGTTCGAGAATTGGGTGCGTTGGGTGCGGGAAGTCCTCGAAAGTCCGCAATCTGCGGCAGGAGATGAGGAAGACGCACGACAGCTGCTGGACAATTTCAAACGCAACCTGTATTTGGATGAAATTGTCGTCTTTACCCCGAAAGGTGATCTCATCGTGCTTCCCAACGGCTCCACACCGGTGGATTTCGCTTTCGAAATCCATTCCGAAGTTGGGCTGCATACCATCGGCGCGAAAGTCAACGGACGTATCGTCCCGCTCAGCCGAAAACTGCACAGCGGCGATCAGGTGGAAGTCATAACCTCCCGCTCGCAGTGTATCAGCGCGGATTGGGAGCAGAGCGTGGTGACGCATAAAGCGAAGGTGGCCATCCGCCGTTTTGTCAACGAACAGACAAAACAAGTGCTGCAAAAAGGCAGGGAGAAATGGGAACGCAAGGCGAAAAAGCTCAAGCTACCGCTCGATGAAACACCGCTGCTCAAAGCGGCGCGCATTCTGAAATATCCCGGTCTTTCGCGCATGCTCGTGGCGCTGGCGAAGGATGAAATCACCGTTGACGAAATAGCCGAGGCCTGCCTCGCGGCGGAAGAAAAAGAACCCGAAACTATCCTGCCCGTGCGCGACCAGCAGCAAGTGTTCGATGAGTTTGCCGATGCGGCACGCAGCGAACAAGGCGTGATGATACAGGGCGAAATCTCCAATATCGAATTCGATTTCGCTCGCTGTTGCAGTCCGTTGCCGGGCGACGACATCATCGGTTTCGTCACCCTCGGGCATGGCATCAAAATCCATCGCCGCTCGTGCAAGAACATTCAGCGCCTCATGCACGCCGATGACGCGTCTCCCATGCGCGAGCGCCTGATCGATATCAGTTGGCCCGAGAACGCGGATCTGCATTATCTCGGCGGCATCAAAGTCACGGGCGAGGATCGTCCGGGTATTCTGAACGAGATCGCGCTTGCGGTCACCAGCTATCAGAACACCAATATCCGCAGCGTCAACATTGAGACGGACAAATCGTTCTTCTACGGATCCATCCTCGTCACCGTGCGTAGTCTCGACCATCTCGAGCGTCTGATCGAACGGCTCAAACGAGTAAAGGGCATCGCTTCAGCGGAACGCTACGTGGAAATGTCCTGAAACACATCCCTGTCACGCAGTGCGCCCCGTATACGGTGCGCATGCACAGCATCACGGTGCAAGCGCTATGAACGGACGAACTCTCGCAATTGATTTCGGTGAGCGGCGCATCGGGCTGGCGCTGTCCGATGAAATGGGCATTATCGCCTCGGGAATCGGCACAATCCCGAACGATGACCAGACGCTTCCCGCTCTCGCCGCCATGGCGAAGGAACGCGGCGTGCAGCGCATCATCGTCGGACTTCCGCTCACGCTCTCCGGTGAACGCGGCTCCTCCGTCACAATGGTCGAAACGTTTGTCGCAGCCCTGCGTTCACTGCTGCCACTGCCGGTGACACTGGTGGACGAGCGCTTCACCTCCTCGCTCGCCGAGCAGGCCATACGCGACATGGGTGTAGGCCGGAAAAAGCGCCGCGAGAAAGGGAAGGTGGATGAAATCGCCGCGGTGATCCTGCTCCAGGGTTATCTGGACAGCCAGTGAGAGACGATACAAACGAAACGAGCCGCCAGAAAGGCGGCTCGCTGCAATACGCATGTGATGGCATCAGTCCATCCAGTCGGCAATGAAGACGTTCGTATCTCCCGCCTTTTTGTTGTTTCTGTTCGAACAGAAAATCAGCTTTTTCCCGTCGCGTGTGAACATCGGGAAACCATCGAATTCACCGAAATAGGTGACGCGCTTCAAACCGGTACCATCGACATTGATGATGTACAGATCGAAATTCCGTGGATTCCCGGCATCCATATTGGAGCTGAAAATGATGCGTTTCCCGTCGGGATGCATGAACGGTCCGAAGTTGGCTTTGCCGTTGTTGGTCACTTGCGTTATCCCGCTGCCGTCGGCGTTCATTATATAAATCTCCAGATTTCCCGGGCGCACCAGATGCTCGGACACAAGCTCCTGATACGAGGCAAGCTCCTCCTTTGTCTTCGGTCGGCTGGCCCGGAACACGATTTTCTCTCCGTCAGGTGAGAAAAAGGGGCCGCCGTCGTAGCCCTTGGCATTGGTGAGGCGGCGGACGTCGCTGCCGTCGATATTCATGGTGTAGATTTCGGGATCGCCGTCTTTCGTCGAAGTAAAGACGATTTTATCGCCCTTCGGCGACACCGTCGCTTCGGCGTCGTACCCCTCGGAGGCGAAGAGTTTCCTGAGTCCGGTACCATCCTTACGTACGACATAGATGTCGAACTCGGGGTAGAGCTTCCACACATACCCTTTGCTTCTGTCCGGATCGGAGAGACAGCCGGGATCGTGTGCTTCCGTCGAGGAGAAAAGGATGTGCTCACCATCGGCCAGCCAGTAGGAGCATGTGGTTCGTCCCTTGCCGGAGCTGAGCATTTTCACGCCGCTGCCGTCTATTCCCATGGTGAAAATCTGATCGCAGCCCATATCGCCCGTACGGGCCTGGAAGGTCAGCATTTTCTCATCGAAGGAAAGGTACGCCTCGGCGTTCTCTCCGTCGAACGTCAGCTGTCGGATGTTGGCAATGAGTTCCTCGCCATCGAGTCGGAGCGAGTCCGCAGCCGACGCGCTGCTATCCTGGTGCTTGTCGGAATCCTGTTTGGCGCATCCGACGAACATGGCCACGGCAAGCGCGGCCAGACAAATGTATCTGCACACGATAATTGTTCCTTGTGATGGTACTGTGGGACAGGAGCGTTCAGTCCGCGGCTCCGGCGCGGCAGGTGATCACCGGTATCGCGGCGGAACGAACGATTCTCTGCGCGATCGATCCGATGAATAAATGTTCGAGTCCGCTTCGGGCGTTGGTCGCAATCACGATGGCATCGGCCTGAATTCCGGCGGCGCAATCGAGAATTTCCTCGGCAACGTCGCCTTTCCGGAGTTCGTGCGTTACCGGTACGGTCACCGGCACGGACTGCAGCAGTTCATCGAACTTCGCCTCAAGTTCCCGACGAATGCCGGCCTCCACAACGTCCTCCGTCAGCTCGAACGTGCGCATGGACAAAACGGAAAAAACATCCTGATACACATGCAGGAGATGCAGTGAGGCGTTGTACCGCTTTGCCAGATTGGCGGCGAGATGCAGGGACGTCCCTGCGGCGAGGGAAAAGTCGATAGGGACAAGGATGGTGCGAAGAGTGTCGAACACGATATCAGAGCGTTGCTTGACGCGATTTATATACGTGATAGAGAATGCTGCGAATGGATTCCGACGTCGTTTCCGGACAGCGGATGCTTCGGGAGTGCTTGAGCAAACAGAGCTTGGTCGCGATGTTCAGATGGTATTCGCCAAGAAGCTCCGGTTTCTCATGCACAACATGCTGGAGAATATTGATGTCTTCGTCGGACAGGCCGGCAGCGTTACTGTCCGCCAGCGCGCTGATGTATTCCTGCAGTTCTGCGGGTGACATGTCGTTGTATCGGTGACTGTTCATGGTTATCGATTCCTGATCATATGTTGACGTAATCGTCACTCTCATCCCCGTCGGGAGCATCGCTGTCGTGCTCTTCCTCCGGGGCTGCTTTCACGCGGGGTTTGCGTGTGCGATCGCGGTCTTCGTAACCGCGTTCCTGTGCGTAGGTCAGAAGCTTGCCGCGAAGCATTTTCCTTCCCCTGTGCAGACGGGAACGCACCGTGCCTATGGGACATTCGACGAAATCGGCGATTTCTTCGTACGTGAATCCTTCGATATCGCAAAGGATCACTACCGTCCGGAATTCCTCTGGCAGCGATTCGAGCGCACTCGTCACGTCGTCGTCCAGGATGTTCGAGAAAATCTTTTCCTCGAGATCGTTTGGATCGGTCGACTCCGCGCGAATAGAGTGATAGAATTCCTCGACATCATGATAATCCACCTTGTCCGGCTCCTTGGAGGAGCGACGGTACATGTTGATGAAGGAATTCTTCATGATTCGGAACAGCCAGGCTTTGCAGTTCGTTCCCTGCTCGAATTTATCAAAGAAGCGGTATGCTTTCAGGTACGTCTCCTGCAGGAGATCGTCCGCCTCGTCGGGATCACTGGTCATGCGGAGCGCAAAATTGTACAGTGCGTCCATGTGCGGCAGCGCTTCCCGTTCAAAATCCAGGTGGCGCTTACGCAAACTTTCGGGGGTTTCGGTCAGTGACGTCTCATCGGTTGAGATATCATCCTGTACATCGGGATCGAGGACAGACATGGGTTCAGCCTGGTTCTATGAACAATCAATGAAATATACACCGGAGCCACGTTGGACACAACGGGAATATCGTTGCTTCGGGCTGCCGCGCTGTGCGAAAAAAAGCGGGAACACGGGATTTTGATGATGATTTGTACATCTTTTTTCGATTGAAGTTTCGGAAGTTTTCACTATATTCCGAATTGAGATATGAATAATCTGCTTTCTTCGGCGGAAAATTTCAACACCAAAGCATATCCCCTGCCCCTCATGTCCGCGCATCCGTTTCTCCGATCCTCCGTCGTTCCGGCAATCTGCCCGAAGTGCAAGGCACCAGCCCTGCACCGTAGTCACGCGATGTCATCAGCGGATCAATTCAGAAAGAATTTTACATCAAAAAAGCGCTTCCGCTGCCATGTGTGCAGTTGGGAGGGCTGGCTGGATGAAACCCGTCTCACCTATCCGAGTGTTTCTCTGGTGGGCAGCGTGCCCACAATGAACGGCGAAGAGGTGGATATTCCGTCCATACTGTTACAGGATGAGCGGAATCGTCCGGACGCCGATTTCCCGCTGCAGGTACCCGGGGCGCGAAGCAGGAATACCCAATCCCGGGAAACGGCGCCACAACCCCCTTCACGGGACCAGGGTGTATCAGACCAGCCGGGCGATGAAGAGGGGACACCCGAAAGAAAAAATGGCGCGGGACGCGCGTCCAACGGCCATACGGCCATGGGAAGCGACTCCAGTACGGTACTTCCCAGGGCGGAACTCCCTGATGCCGAAGCCAGGCCGTATTCGACCACCGTCACGCCTGGTTTCCACCACCGGTCGCGACACAAGGCCTTTGGCTGTCCCAATTGCAACGAATTCAATCTCTATAGATCCCGGTCCAGAAATCTGGGCGAATTTCTTCGGAAAAAATTTACCAATAAGCGGCCATATCGCTGTCATACCTGCGGCTGGCGCGGCTGGGTAATAAAAGGACTGTAACTACCTCGACCACTTTTTAAAAGGAATCCCCATGCAAGTCTCCAAATCCGCCGGTTACGCCGTGCATGGCCTCGGCTACCTCATCACCCGCGGCACGAAAGAACCGGTGCAAATCTCCGAAATCGCGGAAGATCAGGACGTATCCAAAACCTATCTCGCGAAAATCTTCCAGCAGCTCTCCACTGCCCGCATCGTGGTCGGCCATCGTGGTGTCACCGGCGGCTATATGCTCGCACGCGACGCCAAGGATATCACCCTCGTGGATATCATCGAGGCGGTGGACGGTCCCATCATCCGCAAGCATTGCTGCCTCGGCATGTTCAGCTGTCCGATCAAGACCAAGTGCGTGGTGCTGGATGCCTTCAGCCAGGCGACGGAAATCTACGTCGACTATTTGAAGAATATCTCGCTTGCCGACATCGTCGCAAAAATGAAAAAAATGGACGCCCCGTTCATGGCGTATCCGGCAGGTTCCAAGCCCAAGCGCAGCCGCTGACACGTCCGCTTCATCCATTGGCTGACTCCGTGTGATCCATGGGGTCGGGGATTTTTTTTGTTTCCATGGAATTCCTTCTCCAGCATACGGACACTTCAACGAGGGCGCGGGCGGGAGTTTTCCGCACCGATCACGGCGAGGTGGAGACGCCGATTTTCATGCCTGTCGGTACGCAGGGCACCGTCAAGGCCGTGGAGCAGCGCGAGCTGAAGGAGATTCAGGCGCGCATCATTCTCGCGAACACGTATCACCTCGCTTTGCGTCCCGGCACGGACCTGCTGCGCGAGGCGGGCGGATTGCATCGCTTCATGAACTGGGACCGTCCCATACTGACGGACAGCGGCGGTTATCAGGTGTTTTCTCTGTCGGAACTCCGCAAGCTGGATGCCGATGGCGTGACCTTTCAGTCACATATCGACGGTTCCTATCACAAGTTCACGCCCGAACGGGTGATTGATATTCAGCGGGCCATCGGTTCGGACATCATGATGATACTCGATGAATGTCCGCCGGCGGACTGCGGCTATGAGTATGCGCGGCGCAGCAACATACTCACCCTGCGCTGGGCCGCTCGTGCGCGCGCGCATCTGGACGCCACCACGCCCTCGTATGGGCACAGGCAATTTGCCTTCGGCATCGTGCAGGGAAACATCTTCGAAGATCTGCGCGCGGAAAGCGCCCACGGACTCATGGACATCGGTTTCGACGGATACGCCATCGGCGGACTTGCCGTGGGTGAGCCCGCGGAAGTGATGTACGCGATTACCGAAACGACCACGGCGCTGCTGCCGACGGATCGCCCGCGTTATCTGATGGGCGTCGGGACCCCGGTGAATATCGTGGAAAGCATAGCCCGCGGTGTGGATATGTTCGATTGCGTCATGCCCACGCGCAACGGACGCAACGCCATGGTCTTCACCAAGGATGGACCGCTGAGCATCAAAAAGGAACGCTTTCTCCACGAGTTTTGCCCTATCGAGGCCGATTGCGGCTGTTATGCCTGCACGACGTTCACGCGTGCCTATATCAGCAATCTGTTCCGGACCAGCGAGATTCTCGGGCTGCAACTCGCTTCGCTGCACAATCTGGCATTCTATTTGCAATTGACGCGCGACGCACGAAATGCTATTTTACAAGACTGTTTCGGAGAGTGGAAAGACGCATTCGTGCGTCGCTACCACGCCGGAACAGGCAAGGACGCTACACACATTTGACGACAGGAGTAATCCGGTGATTGAAACGATTCTCGCAATGGCCCCGCAGGATGGCGCCGGCGGCGGCCAGAGCATGGTCAGCACGCTGGTCTTTTTCGCACTGATTTTTGTGGTTTTCTATTTCATGATTCTGCGTCCCCAGCAGAAGCGCGCCAAAGAGCGGCAGAAAATGCTCGACAGCATCAAAAAAGGAGACAAGGTTGTCACCTCCGGCGGTATGCACGGCAAGGTGGTGAACGTGGACGATGCGACAGTGCTGCTCGATGTGGGCGACAATATCAAGCTGAAATTCGATCGCAGCGCGATCAATGTCATAACACGCGAGGGCAGCGCCGAATAATCCGGGCTGAACGTCATGGCCTATCAATTTAACACCATCGAAGAAGCGATTGACGCGATTCGGGCCGGTGAAGTGCTGATCGTCGTAGACGACGAGGACCGCGAAAACGAAGGCGATTTCGTTTGTGCCGCCGAACTGGTGACGCCTGAGATCGTCAATTTCATGGTCAGTCACGGACGCGGTATGGTATGCGTCCCCCTCACCGAAGAGCGCATGGAAGAATTGCAGCTCGGGATGATGGTGGACGGCAACACCGCTTTGCACGGCACGAATTTTACCGTGACAGTGGACTATGTGCACGGCACCACGACGGGCATATCCGCGTCGGACCGTGCCGCCACCATACGCGCTCTTGCCGATCCCTCCACCAAACCCACGGATCTCGCGCGGCCCGGACACATTTTTCCGCTCAAAGCAGTTTCCGGCGGCGTGCTCCGTCGCGCCGGCCATACCGAAGCGCTGGTGGATCTTACGCGCTTTGCGGGCCTCCAGCCTGTGGGCGTCCTCTGCGAAATTCTCAAGGAAGACGGCACCATGGCCCGCACCACCGAGCTGATGGAGATCGCCAGGAAGTTTTCCCTGAAAATCATCGCCGTCAACCAGCTCATCGCCTACCGGGTACAGAAAGAGCAGCTCGTCAAGCGGGAGATCATCACGCGTCTTCCCACGCGGTACGGCGATTTCAATCTGCACCTGTACACGAATCTCCTCGACAACAAGGAGCATCTCGCGCTGGTACGCGGAAGCATCGACGACGGCGAGCCGGTACTTGTGCGCGTGCATTCCGAGTGCCTGACGGGCGACACCTTCGGGTCGCTGCGCTGCGATTGCAAGGATCAGCTCAATGCCGCCATGATGATGATCGAGCGGGAAAATCGCGGTGTGTTGCTGTACATGCGGCAGGAGGGACGCGGCATCGGTCTCGCGAACAAATTGCGCGCTTACAATCTGCAGGATGCCGGTTTCGACACCGTGCAGGCGAATATCGAACTCGGTTTCCGTGACGACTTGCGCGACTACGGCATCGGCGCGCAGATACTCGTGGATCTCGGCGTGCGGAAAATGCGCCTGCTCACCAACAATCCGCGCAAAATCGTCGGACTCAAGAGTTATGGGCTCGAAGTTGTGGAGCGCATCGCCATCGAAAGCATGCCGAACGAGGTGAACGAGCACTATCTCCGGACCAAGCGCGACAAGATGGGGCACTTCATTTTGCACCAGCAGAGCTGACACGGGCTTGACTTTGTAACGCCTGTTGCGTACATTTGTATTGTCATAGCCAGAATTCCTGTGCGGAATGCTGGCTATGTTTTTTATTATTTTTTCGTCCCGAACCATTAGTAGCGGAGTCTTCCGTGGAAACAACAGGCACAGTATACCTCACAAAAGAGCGCATGCTGCAACTCGAGCAGGAATTGCATCAAATGAAATCGAAAGGCCGCGCGGAGATCGCCGACAAGATCGCCGAGGCCCGTTCGCATGGTGATCTCAGCGAAAACGCCGAGTACGATGCCGCCAAGGAGGAGCAAGGTCTGTTCGAACTCCGCATCAGCAAAATGGAGGCGATGCTTGCCCGCGCGCGCGTGATAGACAAAAACGACCTGCCGACGGACGCCGCGTACATTCTCTCGGATGTGACGCTTGAGGATCTCAAGCGCGGCGGTACGGTGACGTATAAGCTGGTCTCGCAGGAAGAGGCCGACTTCGAACAGAACAAGATTTCGGTCAGTTCGCCCATCGGCAAGGCACTGCTGCGAAAGAAAATCGGAGAGGAAGTGGTGGTGAAAGTCCCCGCCGGCGAGTTGCACTACCGCATTATCGACATCTCCCGCTGACAAGCGAACACGCAATACAGCGCTGATTTCTGAAGCGGACAGGTATACGGCCTGTCCGTTTTTTTTTAGGGCAGCGTTCGTGCCGGGCTTTCCCGTCGCGGACCCGCTTTGTGAATTGATTCCCCGCCACGATCTGTATGCTGATTTCGGTTTCGATGTAGTGGTGGTCTCCGATGCCCGAGCCCCCGCTCTCCGCACTATGCAATGTATCTCCATCAGCTAAATTTCCCTGATTCCACAAATTCACGATGGACACCTTTCTTGCTGAGACTGTACCGCTGCGCTTCGCGGCTCGATCATTCTAAGCGATTGTAAACAAAGAACTTACAATGCGGGTGTTGACTTTTGTGTGGGGACTTCGTATGTTAGCACTCTATCGTAATGAGTGCTAACAGCCACATATTCAACATCTAAAAAGTTATGGAGGAAATACCATGGCGATGAATCTCAAACCCCTGGCAGACCGCGTCATCGTCCGTCCCCTCGAGGCGGAAGAAAAGACCGCGGGCGGGCTCTTTATCCCCGACACGGCCAAGGAAAAGCCCATGCAGGGCGAAGTGATGGCGGTAGGTCCGGGCCGCGTCGGCGACGACGGCAAGAACATCACCCCTGAAGTGAAAGTCGGCGACAAGGTGCTGTACGGCAAATACTCCGGCACCGAAGTCAACGTCGGCGGCGAAGACTACCTCATCATGCGCGAAAACGACATTTTCGCGATTATCGGCTGAGTAAACGATTTTTCAACATAGAAGCAATTCAAGGAGATAGTTCACATGGCAGCGAAAATCATCAACTACGATGCCGAAGCCCGCAACGGGCTCAAGGCCGGTGTTGACAAACTCGCAAACGCAGTGAAGGTCACGCTCGGTCCCAAAGGCCGCAACGTGATCATCGATAAGAAATTCGGTCCCCCCACCGTGACCAAAGACGGCGTGACCGTCGCCAAGGAAATCGAACTCGAGGACGCCATCGAGAACATGGGCGCCCAGATGGTGCGTGAAGTCGCCTCCAAGACCTCCGACGTCGCCGGCGACGGTACCACCACCGCCACCGTGCTGGCCCAGGCCATCGTGCGCGAAGGTCTCAAGAACGTGGTCGCCGGTGCGAATCCCATGGACCTCAAGCGCGGTATTGATCTCGCCGTCGGCAAGGTGATCGAAGGACTCCGCGAAATGAGCCAGGAAATCGGCGACAACAAAGCCAAGATCGCCAACGTCGGCGCCATTTCCGCCAACAACGACATGGCCATCGGTCAGCTCATCAGCGACGCGATGGAGAAAGTGGGTAAGGACGGCGTGATCACCGTCGAAGAAGCCAAAGGTATGGACACCGTGCTGGACGTGGTGGAAGGTATGCAGTTCGACCGCGGCTATCTCAGCCCGTATTTCGTGACCAACGCCGATTCGATGAAAACCGAACTCGAGAATCCCCTCATCCTGATCCACGACAAGAAGATCAGCAGCATGAAGGATCTCCTCCCGATTCTCGAGAAAGTCGCCCAGCAGGGTCGTCCGATTCTCATCATTTCCGAAGACATCGAAGGCGAAGCGCTTGCCACGCTGGTCGTGAACAAACTGCGCGGCACCTTGCGCGTTGCGGCCGTGAAAGCCCCGGGCTTCGGCGATCGCCGCAAGGCCATGCTCGAAGATATCGCCGTGCTCACCGCCGGTACCGTGATCAGTGAAGAGAAGGGCTACAAGCTCGAGAACGCTTCGCTGAACTACCTCGGCACCGCCAAGCGCGTCGAAATCGACAAGGACAACACCACCATCGTTGAAGGCGCCGGCGAAGCCGAGGACATCAAGAAGCGCATCAACGAAATCAAGGTGCAGATCGACAACACCACCAGCGATTACGACCGCGAGAAGCTGCAGGAGCGTCTCGCCAAGTTGTCCGGCGGCGTTGCCGTGCTCAAGATCGGCGCCGCGACGGAAGTCGAAATGAAGGAAAAGAAAGCCCGCGTCGAAGACGCGCTGCACGCAACGCGCGCGGCCGTCGAAGAAGGCATCGTGCCCGGCGGCGGTGTGGCCTTTATCCGCGCCATGAACAAGCTCGACGCACTGAAGGGCGAGAACGAGGATCAGCAGACCGGTATTGAAATCGTGCGTCGCGCGCTCGAAGAACCGCTCCGCCAGATCGTCACCAACGCTGGTCTCGAGGGTTCGGTGATCGTGCAGAAAATCAAGGAAGGCACGGCGGATTACGGTTTCAACGCCGCTTCCGAAGTGTTCGAGAATCTGGTGGAAGCCGGCGTCATCGATCCGACCAAGGTTTCCCGCATCGCGCTGGAGAACGCCGCGTCGGTTTCGTCGCTGCTCATCACCACCGAGTGCACCATCGTCGAGAAGAAAGAAGACCATCCGATGCCCCCGATGCCGGGCGGCGGCGGCATGGACGGAATGTATTGATCCATTGCCCGTGTGCAATTACAAAGGGCGGCCCAACGGGTCGCCCTTTCAATTTGACGATGTGAGGTTAAACGGATAATAGGGTAAAGATGGAGTGTACCGCAAAAAATGGACAGTGAGTTCCCCCCGGATTGAAATGACAGTGTGCTTGTAGTGGTCGCGTTCGCAGTCGCGCAGAGGAACCGCGGGGTGGCGCCGGGGCGGCCCTGAGCTCTCTTGGGGGCTCCAGTCGCCCCGACTGCCAGCGCGGTTCGCTGCGCGCCTTGCTCTCGCTCATATCGTTTCATGCCGCCTGCTCCATGTCATTGCCGAGACGTTTCTTCGACCAATACAGATTCTCGTGTTCCTGCGGCGTATGATAGCCCAGCGTGCTGTGCAGACGCTGATTATTGTATTCAAGTTCAATGTACTCGAAGAGGTATCGCCGGGCATCCGTCACCGACGCGAAGAGAAGTCCTTCCGGCATTTCCTTCTTCAACGTGGCAAAAAATGACTCGGCGACGGCGTTATCCCAGCAATCACCCTTCCTGCTCATGCTCTGAATGCTGCCGTAAGGGCGCAGGGCACTGCGGAATCCCTCGCAGCAGTATTGCACACCGCGATCAGAATGCACGATAAGCCCCGCACGTATGCTTCGCGTCCAAGCCGCGCGTTTGAACGCGGTCACAACCATTGTATGGCGCAACGATGTGCTGACCTCCCAGCCGACGATCTTCCGGGAAAACAGGTCGATAAACACGCACAAGTACAACCATCCGGAGGTGCTGCGCAAATACGTGATATCACTCACCCACACCGTATCAGGTGCATCGACCGAAAACTGGCGTTCGAGCATATTTGGCGAGACAGTATACGAATGCTTCGAATCTGTCGTGGTAATGAAACGGCGACGATGCTTGACCTTCAATCCCTGCCGACGCATGCTGGCCGCCACGCGGCTCCGCCCGCACGCGAAACCGCGCTTGCGTAATGCTTTGACGAGACGACGTACGCCGTAGCTGGATTTCCTGCGCAGGAATTCCTCCCGGACCGCCATATCGAAGGCTGCGGTGCGCTCGGCGCGTGCATGCTCGCCACGACGACGCCATGCATAATAGCCTGAGCACGATACGTTGAGCACGCTGGCCATCCTTTCGATGCTAAACTCGTTCCGATATGCGTTCATAAACCGGAACCGGGCTTCGTGGGTAGCGAGAAGATGGCCACTGCTTTTTTAATATTTCGCGCTCCTGACGGAGAATCTCGTTCTCTCGACGAAGACGATGCAGTTCAGAATCACTGGCGGGAAGATTTCCGTTGCCGGGAAAGGCCTCTGACTTCTGTGTCAGAAGCTGACGGCGCCAGGTGCGTATCGCACCATCATAGAGGTCGAACTCCTCCTCAAGCGCGGAGTCGGGTCGATCGGTGCTGTCAGCCAACTCGATCACGGATCGTTTGAATGCAGCATCATATTTCTTGTGGGTTCGTTTTACCATGACAGAGTCTCCGGTGATTTTTGAAAAGGTAACCGGGGGGAACTCTCTGTGCAATTTCTTCGGGACACTCCAAGAGTACAGAGTGAAGAGCCCGAAGGGCGACACTTGGGGAGGTAAAGGGTGAAGAGGAAAGGGTGAAGGGTAAAGGGTAAAGGGTGAAGGGTGAAGGGTGAAGGGTGAAGAGTGAAGAGCCCGAAGGGCGTCACTTCCTCTAACCCCGGGCGTCAGCCCGGGGGGCCACGCGCACAGCATATCCGCCATCAGCCCGAAGGGCGACACTTCCTCTAACCCCGGGCGTCAGCCCGGGGGGCCACGCGCACAGCACATCCGCCATCAGCCCGAAGGGCGACACTTGGGGAGGTAAAGGGTGAAGAGTAAAGAGTGAAGAGCCCGAAGGGCGACACTTGGGGAGGTAAAGGGTGAAGAGTAAAGAGTGAAGAGCCCGAAGGGCGAGACTTCCCCTAACCCCACACGTCAGTGTGGGTGGCACGCATACACACACCACATGATGACAAGCCCGAAGGGCGTCACTTCCTCTAACCCCGGGCGTCAGCCCGAGGGGCCACGCGCACAGCACATCCGCCATCAGCCCGAAGGGCGACACTTCCTCTAACCCCGGGCGTCAGCCCGAGGGGCCACGCGCACAGCACATCCGCCATCAGCCCGAAGGGCGACACTTCCTCTAACCCCGGGCGTCAGCCCGGGGGCCACGCGCACAGCACATCCGCCATCAGCCCGAAGGGCGACACTTCCTCTAACCCCGGGCGTCAGCCCGGGCCACGCGCACAGCACATCCGCCATCAGCCCGAAGGGCGACACTTCCTCTGACCCTCAGGGGCCCCCGAAGGCCGACACTTCCTCTAACACTCAACGGATGGATTCTCAATTTGCTTTTGAGAATACGTGATTTCCGCGTCTCGCACAGCGTAAACGCGGAAGAAAAAATCGTAAATCGTCACTCGTACCGCCTTCGCTTTCAGGTACCGATGGTTGTGCCATGAACCTGTGATGCTTCGGCGGGCAGGCAATCGTACGTCCGTTTACCACGATCCGCTCGAGCCGCCGCCGCCGAAGGAGCCGCCGCCGCCGGAGAAACTGCTGCCGCCGCCGGAGGACCAACCGCTGCTGCTTCCGCTCGAAGACCAACCGCCGGAAGACCAGGTGACGCGACCCGAGGTTTTCATTTTTTCGGCCATGCGTTTGCCCCAGTCGGTTTTGGGGAGCAGTATCCGAAGGATGGGGAGTCCGACAAGGTAGACGACCAGCAGCAGGAAGCCCAGTGGAGAGCCCGTATCCTGCTGAATGAGGAACGCCGGCGCGGCATAGAAGGGCACGAGGAAGGCGTACAGGAACCAACCCGCGCAGCCCGGAGAGAAAATGCCGATTACAGTGAACAGTCCCACGATGCTGAACCAGAACAGCAGAAAGAACAGCAGCGGAAACTCATCGTCGCTCGACGCCTCCAGTGTATCGAGAGAGAGTGTGCCGTCGGCGGCCTGGATCAGCGCGACGAGGCCGTCGCGTATCCCCGCTTCAAAATCGCCCTGCTTGAAGCGCGGCGTGATGATTCCGTTGATGATGCCCGAAGAGACGGCGTCGGTGACCGAGGCCTCGAGGCCGTAGCCCACCTCGATGCGCAGCTTGCGGTCGTCCTTTGCGATAAGCAGCAGGATACCGTTGTCCACCCCCTTTTGACCGAGCTTCCAGGTCTCGGCGACGCGGAGGGAATAGTCTTCGAGCGATTCGTCCCCAAGCGAGGTAATGGTAAGGAGCACGATCTGGTTTTTCGTGGAGTCCTCATACGCGGTGAGCATGCGCTCGAGCTCGAGCACCGTTTCCTGGCTGAGCATGTGCGCCGTGTCATTGATATGACCGGAAAGGTAGGGAACCTCGAGGGCCAGCGCCGTGGCGCCGCCAAGGATAAGGAGAGCGATCGCGAGGATACGCAGACGTCTGTCGAGCTTCATGACGCCCCTACCTTCCGCCGAAGCGCACAGTGTTGTCGAGTTCGTTGGTGTCGTCGCGGCGGATTTCCACACCGTGCCGTTCGAGTAATTCTCCGCAGCGTCCGATGGCGTTCAGAAGGCCTTCGGCGGGACGTCCGCCTTTCATCGCTTCGATGATAATACGGACTACTTCATCCCATTCCTCCTGCCGCACCTTGCTGTTGATGCCGGAATCTCCGAGTACGCGAACGCGGCGCTCGAACAGGGAAATGAAAAGCAGAATACCGGTCCGTTCGCGGGTGGTGAACACCTCCTCATCGAGAAAGGCCATAGCGGCGTGCTCATCCACACGCTGCTGCAGCACGCCGCCGGGAATGAAGAGCCGCTTGAAATCCGGTATGAACGCCGCCAGCGCGGCGCCGAGCACGAACGCTCCCACAGCGATGACGGTCATTTCAGGAATGCCCACCGGCAGCCACCAGCTGGTACCGATGGCAATGAGACTGAAGGCAAACAAGGAGACGAAGGCGAACAGCAGTCCCGCCCGCAATGTCGCCTCGGGATAGCTGTCGCTGCGACCCGCGACAAACGGGACGATTTCCCCCGAGGTGCGTTGCTCTGCGGCTTTCACCGCCGTGGCGATGCGCTCCTTGTCCTGCGACGAAAACAGATTCTCCGGCTTCTTCATGATCTTCCATCGTTGTGATAAACATGGAAAAATACCCTCTGCCGGCTCACGTAGCAAGAACTTTGCGATTAACGACGTACGACTTGCGATTTATATGAAACAGCTAGGATCATCTTATGATCGAGATCCTTGGCCTCAATGGACCGACTCCCGATTGTACATGACGATATTCGGCTATTGCTGTTCGCACAGCGGAAGCGCGAAAGCAAAATCGTAAATCGTAAATCATTTTGCCTTGTTTTTCACGGTTGAGACTGTGATTTTATTGTTTTTCCTGTATTAACCAGAACAGAGCGAGGGCCTTCCATGAATATGTTGTATCGGATTCCATTTATCCTGATTCTCCTGATTGCGACCGGCGGCGGTGCGTCGGCACAGTGGACACAAAGCATTCTCGATGTCAAGACCGATCGCTTTCCGCTGATAGATGTACACGTGGCTTTACGGCAGAACCAGGCGCTGGTCAGAACGGTGGACAGCTCGCAGTTCCGTCTCTGGGAAGATGGTCACGAGCAGGCACCGCTGACATTGTTTTTCGAGGATGCGCAGAAAAGCTTTTCCCTCGGGATAGTGATTCCCGTTACATCCACCATGACCGCCGGCGACATCGCGACCGCAAAAGGCATAGGGCTGCGTATCGTGGATCGAATGAACGGCCTCACGGACGAGGCCTGCGTGTACGATGGAAACGTTCTGCCGCGGCAGGATCTGACGCATATCAAACCCTTTCTTATCGGTGCGCTTGACGGACTGCAGCCCGGAGGATCGGGCGTCTCCATCTGGGATGGCACCTATGCGGCAATCAATGAAGTCGCTCAAGGCTCCAATCCCGACCGCGCGATCATTCTCATCTCCAACGGACGCGGCGGCAGTGGCACACGCTCCGTTGTCGACGTGATCAATTTCGCGAAGAGTGCGCAGATGAAGGTGTACTGCTACGGCGTCAATGCGGTGAACTCCGATCAGGAAATGAAGGATCTTGCCGCGCAAACCGGCGGCACATTTTACATCAACGCGGACTTGCTGGTGCAGGAAATCATTGACCTGCTTTCAGGTCGGCCTCAGTATGGCATTCTTTCCTACACCAGCAACAACACGTGTCGCGACGGCGTGGCACGCGATCTGAACGTGCGTTTCCGGCAGGGGAATGACAGTGTCACGACTGCGCAGCAGTTTCAGCTCTCGGCGGATCCCGCGACGGGTGTGAGCGTGAATCTCGGTGTGGATACCGCGAGCATTACCTCCGGAGCATCGCGGAATGTCGCTGTCAAGCTGACACCCGCCGTGCAGAATCAACGCCTCTACCCCGGTGTCATCACTCTGAATTTCGATACGAATCTCCTGACCCTGAATCAGGCGATCACCGCCGGAACGATGAGCGCCGGAATGAATGCGAGCGTAACGCCGACCGCGACAGGCGCAACGGTCACGCTGGCCAACACTGCCACGCTCAATGGCAGCGGTAATCTCCTGCTGCTGAATTTCACGGCGGGAGAGGTCACCGCAAACACCGATACCAGAGTGACCATCGCCTCGGTACAGTTCGACCGTGGCTGCATCACCACGCAGAATGGCGAGGGACGCATCACGGTGCGACCGAAGAACGCGGCTCTGGCGATTTCTTCCTCTCCTGTCGTGTTCAATTGGGACAGCGGGAGCGGTCGTTATAATCCCGATCCCGCAGTGGTTTCAGTAGAAGTGAGTAATGTGGGTGATCTGCCCGTCACGGCACTCAGCGCGCGCCTGGGCAATTCTCCGGACGTCCGCATCGCCTATGGCGGCGTGCAGGATGTCGTCGTGATACCTGACAGCCTCGGTCCGGGACAGAAGGGCACCGCGGTGTTCTACGTGCAGGCCCTGCCCGTCGCCTCCGAGCGGACGGCGCAGGTGAGTATCGAAATTACCGGCAACCCGGTCACGCGCACCGGGACGTTGTTCTTCAATATCAAAGCAGCCGACGCGACTGTCCGCACGCTTGCCCGTGTGGATGAAATTCTGGTGCAAGCCGGCAATTACACGCCCGATCCGGCGACGTTTACCGCCGCTGTTCGCGCCATCGGCACGCAGACCAGCCCGGGCGGCACGGTGAAGCTGGATCTCCCCGGCGGCGTCACGGTGAGCAGCAGCGAAACACAGAGCTTCGCGGCCATGCAGCCCAACGACAGCACTGTGCTGGTATGGCAGTTGCAATATCCTAAAGACGGCAGCGCCGCTTCGTACATCATCGGTGTGATCACGGAGCCGACCGGTAAGGCGGCGGATACTTCCTATGTCACGATGTACGTACCCGAGCTCATGAGCGAGCAATGGACGTCGAACTGTGACATCGCACCCAAACGATTGCTCTGGTCGGCCAGCGCGGGTGCGTACAATCCCGCGGAAGCGGAATTCTCGGTAACGGTAGAGAATACCGGCAGCGTCGAGATTCCCACCATCACGGCCGGGATTCAGCTCCCTGCCGGTATCGTCCTCGCTCCCGGTGAGAACGCGCAGAAAAACTTCAGCGGGATCGGAACGGGACAACAGCAGACGCTGACCTGGAAGCTTCGCCCCGTAACGCGTTGCGCCGATGCGGATGTGGACATACAGGTGTCACTGCTCGGTGCAAGCGGCACGCCGCGCACCTGCGTTACCTCACTGTTCGTGCAGTCGGCGAACAGCGGCGCACCCACGGTGGCGGGTCGCACACCGGCGCAGCTCGACACGCTGGATCGTGGTTCCGCGGCAACATTCACTGTGGATGCGACAGATCCCGACGGACTGCAATTGCTGTACGAATGGGGTGTGAACGGCGTCTTCGAACCTTCGCGGCCGGACAATTCGTACTCGAAGGAATTCTCCATCAACGGTCAGTTCGAGGTCGTGTGCCGCATTCTGGATCCTTGTGCGGTACGCGGAGAGGGCGACACGACTATCGTGACATGGAATTTCACTGTTCGCAGTTCTCTCAGTACAACGCCGCTGCCGACGGCAGGCGACTTTGCCATTCTGGCGAATTATCCCAATCCCTTCAATCCTGGCACGACGGTGGAGTTCAAGTTGCCCATGGGTCGCCAGCGTATGCGTCTGGACGTCGTGGATGCCACAGGACGCGTTGTCCGTACCCTGCTTGACGAAGTGCGGGAGGGCGGCGTCCACAACGTGTATTTCGATGCGGCGGGATTGCCGAGCGGCGTGTACACGCTGCGTCTGCACTCGGGCAGCAGTGTCCGATCGCATCAGGTGACGCTCATCAAGTAGCGTATCCGATAGTAATGAAACCGATGAGGGGAAGGCCGGAAGTCTGTGCAGTGCCGTTGGCACCACAGTTCCCGACCTTCCCCTCACCATTTTGTCGCATGACCATGCTCCGTTCTTTGCCGACCGTTCTCCTGCTTCCGCTGCTGGTGCTGCTGTTTCCCTGCGGCACGCAGGCGCAGGATTTTGGCAGGCGCGAGCGCTGGACGGACGTCCTGCATTACGACATTCGCATCGTCCCTGACCATGCCGCGGCATCCGTTCAGGGTGACGTGCGCATCATCGCGGTCAGTCTGCGCGACACGCTTCACTCTGTCCGGCTCGATGCGGTGAGGATGCGTATAGACAGCGTATTCATGAACGGTTTCGTGACGGACTTCCGGTATGACTCTCTGTCGCTCGACGTTCGCTTCCACAGACCCGTCGGCTATGGAGACAGCATTGCGCTCCGCATCGTCTATGCCTGCACGCCGTACAAGGGAATGTACTTCATCCGGCCCGACGCCAGTTTCCCGAATGATCCCTGGCAGATATGGACGCAGGGACAGGGCGAGGACAACAGGCACTGGCTGCCATGCTACGATTTCCCGAACGACAAGGCGACGAGTGAGCTGCGCGCGACTGTGGACAGCGGACGGATCACGCTCAGCAATGGCCGGCTGCTGTCCCGAACGCCGCATCCCGACGGTCGAGTGACCTGGCACTGGCTGCAGGACAAGCCGCACAGCAGTTATCTCATCATGTTTGCGGCAGGGAAGTACCATGTGTATACCGACAGTGCGCGGGGCATTCCCGTGCAGTCGTATCACTACCAGTCCGACCGGCAGGAAGACGTGGCGCGCACCTACGCTTCATCAGCGGACATGCTGGAGTTCTTTTCCGATTTCATCGGGGTGCCCTATCCCTGGGACAAATACGCACAGATACCCGTCGCCCACTATCTCTATGGAGGAATGGAAAACACATCCGCCACCGTGCTGGCGGACACCCGGGCCGTGGTGGATGCGCGTGCCGCGGTGGACTATGATCCCGAACCATTGATTGCGCATGAGTTGGCGCATCAGTGGTGGGGCGATCTCGTGACGTACATCGATTGGAACAACGAGTGGCTGAATGAGGGCTTTGCCACGTACTATCAACAGAGATGGACGCTGCATCGCCACGGAAAAGACGACTTCGACGTGCAGCGCTACGAGGGCATCCACAATTACATGGACTGGGCGGACAAAGCCGGACGTTTGCCGGTGGTGTACCGTCGTGGCACCTCCGCCGCGAACACGTATTCCAAAGGCGCGGCGGTACTGCATATGCTCAACGACATCCTCGGCGAGGAACAGTACCACCGGGTAATGAAAGAGTATTTGCTCCGTTACGCCTATTCCAATGCCGAGACCAACGATCTCAAGCGCGTGATCGAGGACGTCGCAGGAATGAACCTGCACTGGTTTTTTTCACAGTGGCTGTACCGCGCCGGTTACCCCGAATTGACGGTACGATCATGGTGGGATGAACAGAAGCAGGCATTGATGGTTCAGGTCAGGCAGGTGCAGCAAATCGATACGTTGGGCGGCCGTTTTCGATTCCCGTTGGCGTTTCATGCCATTGACAGGGATGGACAGTTGACGTACCTGCGTGCCGACGTGATGGGAGCGGATACGGTGTTCCACTTCGCCCTCGGTGCGGCGCCTTTGCGCGTGGAAGTGGATCCGGACAATATTCTCTGCGGACGCATTCAGATCGAGCACGGTGTGACGGACGCCATACGGGCGCTGCAATCGAGCGGCAGTGTCGTCATCCGCCTGCGCATGGTTGCGGAGTTGGCATCGCATGCCGGAACGGATACGGACGCCTTCGATGCACTCGCCCACTGCGCCCGTACGGACGCTCACCGTGCTGTGCGCAAAGCCGCTGTGGTGGCCTGTGTGGACGCTGCGTCCCCGTCGGGTGGACGGACCGACTTCCTGAAAAAGCTCTTTCTGGATGTGTCGAAGGATGTGCACTCCGGCGTACGCGCGCTCGCCTATCATGGCTTCAGGAAATTGCGCGATGTTTCGCTACGCGAGGTGTTTGAGGGAGGGATGAGGGATTCGAGTTATTACGTCGAGGCGGCGGCCATGAACTGCCTGCTCGATGGGGACACGACCAATGGATGGAGTGTTATCCGTCAGCGCCTGCGGTCCCGTTCGCATATGGATATTCTCGCACTTGCGGCGCTCGATTGGGTGCGGCACTTTCCGGGACAGGAAGCCCTCCGGGAGGTGCGGGCGCTCGCCGGCCCCGGGCATTCTCTCGCGCTGCGCGCCAAAGCGTTTGAAACCCTGCTCTCGCTCGGCGACGATGCGCAGAGCGTCCGGGCGCTGGTTGAAGGGATGCTTGCCGAACCGCGCTATCAGATCCGTCTCTATGCGGTCAGCGCCCTGGCGGTATTCGGACGCGCGGAAGCACAGCGCAGGGCGATGGCGCATCTCACGACGGAGTCTGACCCGCGCGTGCGTGATCGTATCCGACAACTGTATGCGACCGGCGGCTCGCAGTGACGTCGGCCACCAGGAAGTGCATGCGCATGAGCGGGCGTTTACAGCTGCATCCTTATCAGAACCGGAGCGACGATTCTGGAAAGGAGACGCCGGATGAGGCGTGGGAAGCGTGCAGGGATCGAGGGATGCTACAGGCGGCACCTGCTTCCGCGTTCCGTCGCGAATCGCCGTGCGGAACACCGGCGAGCGGGGGCTCTCTTGCTTCCGCCCGCTACAAATCCGGCCCGGGAAGGATTTCACCACAACCAATTGACTTTATTACACTTCCGGCCTATATTTGTTACTCTATGCCAGATTGAAATGAAATTTCGAGCATTTATCATATTGTTGTTGGAGGTCTGAAAGACCGTGAAGAAACACATGTTCCGTATAATCCTGATCCTCGCGTTCATCGCGTTCTCAGGATACTTGCTGTACCCGACCTGGATGGATGCGGGGCATCAAAAAAGCCTGAGTACGCTCACAGGGGCAGACAGCGCGAAATATTACGACGATAATGAAGAATCCATTCGCGACAATCGCGAAAAACGGCTGAAACTTGGTCTCGATCTTCAGGGCGGTATGTACGTCACTATGGAAGTGGACGTTATTCAGCTTCTGGAGAAACTCGCCAGGAATCAGGACGAGATTCTGCGGGAGATCCTCGCGGAAACCCGAAATGAATCCAAGACCTCCGACGAGTCCGTCCTGGACATTTTTGGCCGGAAGTTTGATGAGCGGAACATGCGTCTCAGCCGGTATTACGGAAACATCCGTGATGCGAACTCCGACGTTATGACCTATCTGAAGGATGAAAGCGAGAAGGCTGTCGAGCGCGCCGTGGAAATCATCCGGAACCGTATTGACCAGTACGGCGTCTCGGAAGTCAGCATCACGCGCTCCGGCACTCGTCGTATCATCCTCGAGCTCCCCGGTGTGAGCGATGAGCGTGAAGTGCGCGGCCTGATTCAGGAAACCGCGCAGCTCGAGTTCAAACTCCTCACCGATCCGCAGGTCTACTATTCGGTCCTCGAAAACATAGATAAGGTGTTACTCGGAAAGACCATTGACGCGGCCGGCGGAGACAGCACTCTCGCGGCGGTGGACAGCGCTGCCGCCGTGGCTGCCGCCGACAGCGCCGATGCCGCTAAGCGGCGTGAGGATTCGCTCGCCAGCGCGACAATGACCGACGAGCAGCGCGTGGAGAAATTCCGCCAGGAACATCCGTTCATGGCCCTGCTTATCGGTACGCAGTCCGGCTATTTTGCGACGGAGGAGCAGAAAACCCGTATCTCCAACATTCTCAATCGCGAGGATGTCCGCAAGGTGATTCCCGAGGACGTGTCCTTCGCGTGGGGTGCCAAACCCATTACGTTCGACGACGGTACACAGGCCTTTCAGCTGTACTCGCTGAAAGCGCGTCCTGAACTGACAGGCGAAGTCATCACAGACGCGCGTGCGCAGATCGATCAGGGCGGCCTGGGTGCCAACTCCGTGGTCACCATGCAGATGGATGCTGAAGGCTCACGCGAGTGGGCGCGGGTGACCGGCGCAAATGTCGACAAGCAGATCGCGATCGTGCTTGATAACGCGGTGTTTTCCGCCCCCGTCGTTCGCCAAAAAATCATCGGCGGCAACTCGCAGATTGACGGTATGGAGAACATGGAAGAGGCGCGGCTGCTCGAGATCGTCCTCAAGGCCGGCGCGCTTCCAGCCCCCGTCGAGATCATCGAAGAGCGGACCGTCGGTCCGTCGCTCGGTGAAGATTCGATCTCCAAAGGCGTCAATTCCTTTGCGATCGGTCTTATCCTCGTGCTCGTTTTCATGGTGGTGTACTATCAGTTCGGCGGTGTCCCAGCCGACATCGCTGTGATGTTCAACGTGGTCTTCATTCTGGCGATTCTCGCGGGCTTCCGCGGAACGCTGACACTACCCGGTATCGCCGGCATCCTGCTCACGGTGGGTATGGCCGTGGATGCGAACGTGCTCATCAACGAACGTATCCGCGAGGAATTCGGCGCCGGCAAGACGATGCGCGCCGCATTGGAAGCCGGTTATTCACGGGCATTTCCGGCAATTATTGACTCAAACCTGACGACGCTTCTCACCTGTCTCATTCTGTATCAGTTCGGTTCAGGTCCCGTTCAGGGCTTTGCGCTGACATTGATGATTGGTATCGTGTGCTCCCTGTTCACCGCCATCATCATGACGCGCGTCATTTTCGAGCTCACCCTCGATTCGTCGCCCAATCTCGTCAAGCTCGGTTGAACCGGCAACAAACACAGAATCCTACTGACGCAGGAGCAAAAAGCATACAATGAGAATCTTCAAAGATCTTAACATCGATTTTCTCGGGAAGAGGAATCTTTTCTACCTCGTATCCGCCGCGGTGATCGTTGCCGGAATAGCATCGATCGTGTTCAAGGGGCTGGAATTCGGTCTCGATTTCAAAGGTGGCACCGAAGTCGTCGTGCGCTTTCCCCGTGCCGTAGAGATCGGCGAATTGCGCGGTATCATGCGCAACGCGGATCTCGGCAGCGTGGAAATCAAGTCCTTCGGCGGCGAGACGGATTACATCGTCCGCACCGAATTGAAGGGAGAGGGCTCGAAGATCAGCGACCAGATCAAGGTCACACTCGATAAGGCCTTCACGGAGCAGATCGAGGTACTGCAGGAAAACCGTGTCGAAGCAAAAATCGGTGCCGAGATACGTCGGGATGCCGTTATCGCCATTTTCGTGGCGCTCATCGGAATTCTGGTGTACATCGGCTTCCGCTTCAAATTCATCTTTGCAGTGGGCGCCGTGGCCGCACTGTTCCATGACGTGTTGCTGACGCTGGGCATTGTGTCCATCTGTACCGGTTTGATACCGGGATTGAATCTGGAGTTTGACCAGGCGATGGTGGCCGCGTTTCTTACCCTCGTGGGGTATTCCATCAACGATACCGTTATCGTGTTCGACCGTGTGCGTGAGAATCTGAAGCTGTTCAAGACGTCTCCCCTTGAGCCGTTGATGAACAAGAGCATCAACACCACCATGGCGCGAACGATCCTTACCAGCGCGACCACCATGGTCACCATGCTCGCGCTGCTCTTCCTTGGCGGAGAGCCGACACGCGGCTTCGCCTTCACCATGGTCATCGGTATTATCACCGGCTCCTATTCCAGCATTTTCGTCGCAAGTGCGCTGACGCTGGATTGGGCCAAGGCACGGAACGCAAAAATAACCTTCTAAGGAAGACGGAGTATGAACATCCCGACAACCGAATTCGGCAACGTCGTTGTCCTGGCGCTTCAGGGCGCCATACTTGGCGGGCCGGAAGCCAGCGCTCTCAACGAGACGCTGCACCGCCTGATCGACAACGGAAAGAAAAACGTCGTTCTGGATCTGGGCAATGTGACGCTCATGAACAGTTCGGGCTTGGGGATGCTCATCGGCGGCTATACCACGATGGCCAATAATGGCGGTGAACTCAAACTGGCGGCCGTGAACGAGAACGTCCGCAAGCTCATCGAGATCACCAAACTGCATACTGTGTTCTCGCCTTTTGCGAGTGTGGACGACGCTGTCGCAAGCTTCGCGTCCTGATCCCGGCAGAATGCAGCGATACTTCTTTTCGGCCTCCCGGGAGACACCGGGGGGCCGCATACTTTTTACGTAAGCAGGAGCAACGCTATGTCCGTCCGCGTCGTTGTCGGTGCCCAGTGGGGCGATGAAGGCAAGGGAAAACTCGTCGATATTCTCAGCAAGGATATTGACATCGTCGCACGTTACCAGGGCGGAGCCAATGCCGGCCATACTATTGAAATCGGCGACAGGAAGCATGTACTGCACCTCATCCCTTCGGGAATCTTTCATGAACACGTGACCACCGTTATCGGCAACGGTGTGGTCATCGATCCCGTTGCGCTCATGACCGAAATCGCGCTGCTCGAAGCCGCAGGTGTTTCGCTCAAGGGCCGGCTCAAGATCAGCCATAACGCGCACATGATCATGCCCTATCACAAGATTCTCGATCAGCTGTACGAAAAAGGGCAGGTGCCCATCGGGACCACCGGACGCGGTATCGGCCCCGCGTATTACGACAAAGCCGCGCGTGTCGGTATACGTATCGTGGATCTGCTCGATCACGAGATTCTCGAGGAGCGCATCAGGCGCAACATCGAGGAAAAAAATCAGATCATCAGAAAAATTTACGACGCGGAGGAACTCGATGTCGAGCATATCCTCGAAGAATATCAGCGCTTCGACTCTCTTATTGACGAGTACGTAACGGATACGGCTTTCTTCCTCAACGACGCCATTCGCCAGGGGAAAAGCGTTCTCTGCGAGGGTGCGCAGGGTGCTTTGCTCGATATCGACCATGGCACGTATCCCTTCGTCACATCTTCGAGCCCTGTCAGCGGCGGCGCAACCATTGGTCTCGGTATCCCGCCGACTGCCATCGACTCCGTCATCGGCGTGATGAAGGCGTACACGACGCGCGTCGGGCACGGGCCCTATCCCACCGAACTGGATGACGCAGCGGGCGAGCATTTGCTGGTCAAAGGACATGAGTACGGTTCGACTACCGGACGTCGCAGGCGCTGCGGCTGGTTCGACGCCGTAGCGATGAAATATTCGATCATGCTCAACGGCATCGATGCGGTTGCCATGACCAAGCTGGATGTGCTGAGCGGCCTCCCGGAGGTGAAGGTCTGCGTCGCCTACGAATACGACGGGAAAACCACGACACGATTTCAGACGAATCTCAAAACTCTGGAGCGCATGCGACCCGTGTACGAAACTTTCGAAGGATGGGAAGAAGATATTTCCGCGGTGCGTTCTTTCGCAGATCTCCCGGCTGCGACACGCACGTACATAGACGCGCTGCAGGAGCGCATCGGTGCACGTATCGCATGCGTCTCCGTCGGTCCCGAGCGGTCGCAGATTCTCTTCCCGACCGGTACCCCCGCATGGTGATGCTCGATCCGCATACTGAGAGGATGGTTCTGCTCGCCGAAGGGCGGTTGAGTTCCATCGGGCTCCGCATGGTCATCGCCGCGCTTCTGTATATTCCGGAACGAATCGTCGCGGTGATAGACAGTACCAAGGAGCGCTCCAGCACGCAGGAAGTCATTGGTTTCGGCGGAGACACGCCGATCGTCCATTCGCTGGAAGAGGCGATGGCGTTTTCGCCGGATTCCATGCTTATCGGCATCACTCCCATCGGCGGCCAACTGCCGGATTCCTGGCGCGCCATCATCCGCGAGGGACTTTCCGCCGGCCTCCATGTGGTGAGCGGTCTGCGCCAGCGCCTGGCCCACGACGCCGAATTCGGCGCCTTGTCTCACGAGCACTCGGTGCGCATTCATGACCTGCATCATGTGTCCATGAGTCATCTCATCCGGGCGCAGGGAAGCTGGCGTCGGCGTACTATTAACACGATACTGACCATCGGGACCGATTCCAACACCGGGAAAATGACAACCGCGCTGATGATCTACCGTGAGATGCTGAAACGCGGTCTGCGCGCCGCCATGATTGGTACCGGACCGACAGGTATTCTGATCAGCGGACGCGGTGTGTCGGTGGAGGACATTTCCAGTGATTTCCTCACCGGCGCGGTGGAATTCGAGATTGACAAGGCGGCGAACGAGGGCTACGAGTACGCGATTGTCGAAGGACAGGGAGCTCTCACCAACTGCGGAAACAGCCCGATCGCGCACGGCTTGCTCGTCGGCGCCATGCCGGATGCGATGGTCCTTTGTCACCAGCCCTCGCGGGAGACAGACGGTTACGGCCTGCCGCTTCCGGAACTGGAACGCGTCATCGCTCTGCACGAAACCATGCTCGGCGTCTTCAAACATGCCAATGTTGTGGGCATCGGGCTTAATTCGATGGACATGAACAAGGAAGACTATCGGCTCGCCGTCACCGGGACGCAGGAGCGTACCGGCTTGTTGGCCGTGGATCCCCTGCGCGAGTCATCCGCCGGCCTGGTGGATACGCTTCTCGAGTACTTTTCCAAGTACAACAAATTGTTGTTGCCGCATTCCCACAGTGAAATTCATGATCGCGTCTGACCTCTGCGTCAGCGGAGATGAAGCAGCCAGCGGAACACCGTAATCGTCAGCAGCAGAGCCCCCTCCACGCGGCTGAGCTTCCAGCCGGTACGCATCATCATGAGAATCACGAGCATGAAGGCCGCGAGCACGGCGACGTGCAGAAGCGCGTCATCGCTCGCGTTCAGGGGACGGAGCACCGCGGCCACACCCAGGACGCCGAGCAGATTGAACACGTCGCTCCCGATCAGATTGCCGATGGAAATGCCCTGACGCTTGCGCAGTATTGCGACAAAAGAGGTCACGAATTCCGGCATAGAAGTCCCCACCGCCACGATGGAAATGCCGATCGTCCATTCCGATATACCGGCAGCCCGCGCCAACACGGTTGAGGAAGCAACGAGAAAATGCGCGCCGAGCACAATGCATGTGATGCCGAGAAGTACCATCGGTACGTCCCACCAGTGGAAATCGCCGGCGGGAAGTTCTTCACGAGCCACATCCCTTTTCAGATACAGCAGCAGGATGTATCCCAGCAGCAGTGCGAGGAGAATCGCACCCTCGAACGAGCCAAGCTGGTGATCCGAGAGAAATACCAGGAGCAGGGTTCCGGTACCGCTCAGCATGATGCCGTCGCGGAACACCATCGTTCGCGTTGTCGGCACTGTGCGCACGAGGAGTACGATACCAAGGATGAATCCGAGATTGAAAATATTCGACCCGACAACATTGGCGATAGCCAGGTCGGGGTGTCCTTTCACTGCCGCTCCGATACTCACCGCAAATTCGGGTGCGGACGTTCCGATGGCCACCACGGTCAGTCCGATAACGAGTTCGGACACGCCGAAGCGTCGTGCCAGACGCGCAGCCGAGGTGACGGTCCAGACCGCGCCCTGCCAGAGCGCGAGTATGGAAAGCGTGATTATGGCGACATGCAGGATTTCGTGCACGAGTAGTTTGGGGCTGTGAACAATATCGAGGCGTTACAGCCTCCGTCCCCGAATAAAATGGGAATTTTCAGCGTCGGAAAAAATGTGTACCGATAGACGGGATACGGGCAATCCGTCTCATGGCGGCGGCGGCGAAAACGAGCGCGGCATTGACGGGCGTCGCGGCGCGGTACTTCCCACCCCTTCGCGGCCTGCAAGACGGGGCCAGTCAACGCGTCGGAGCGAAATCCGGCGTGGGGGATTGTGGGAGATAAAGAAGCGAGAAAAACGGGAAGTATCTGACCGCGAAGGAGCGGATAACACACACGAAACTATCGTGAAAATCCTTCAAAACAGATTAATTTCGAAGAAAGAGGGAGGCACTGAATTTTTTTTCGTGCTGTGGGAGAAAAGCGCTTGATTCTGATCAGCAAATTCACAATTTTGGGGTAAAGTGGGTTGGAGTGGGGAATAGTGGTAAACTATTATGTCTCAGATATATGGCTGGTTTCAAAGGAAAATATGAATACGCCGTAGACGACAAGGGTCGTGTGAACCTCCCTGCCAAGCTACGGAAAAATCTGTCGCCCGAGGCACAGGATTCCTTTGTTATCACGCGGGGGTATGACATCAGTCTCGATTTATTCCCGTTGGACATGTGGAATGAATTCGAACAGCAACTTCGCAACAAAACGAACAGACACGAGGACGATCACCGCCTGTACGTCCGTACCGTCATGATGTGGGCGCAGGAAACCAGTCTGGACAAGCAGTCCCGCATCACCATTCCGCAGGATCTCATGGAATTCGCCGGAATCAGCGGCAATGTGATCATCATCGGCGCACTTGATAAAATCGAACTCTGGAGCCCCGAGAACTTCAAGGCCTACTATGACCGGCACGCGGAGCAGACCTACGAGGCCGTTGCCGCCCGCGTGATGGGGGGCGCGTGAGTGAGCCAGATGGAGAGACCGGATATCACATACCGGTGTTGCTTCATCCGGCGGTTGATCTCCTCATCGGAAATCCCACCGGCGTATACGTTGATGGCACGCTCGGCGGAGGAGGTCACAGTAGCGAAGTATTGAGGCGGCTCGGACCCACGGCTACCGTGTACGGTTTTGACCAGGATCTCGAAGCACTTGAACACTCGCGGTTACGGTTCCACCAGGACCCCCGCATGACGCTCATCCACAGCAATGTGGTCCATCTAAAGCAAGAGCTTGCTCAGCGCGGCGTCGCGTCCATTGACGGTCTTCTGCTCGATCTCGGAGTGTCGTCGCATCAGATAGACGAAGCCCGCAGGGGGTTCAGCTTTCGCGCGGACGGCCCCCTGGACATGAGAATGAATCAGGATATGCGTACAACCGCAGCCGACATCATCGCATCGTCCACAGAAGAGGAACTGGCTGAGATTTTGTTCTCCTGGGGCGAAGAGCGTCACAGCAGACGCATCGCCAGAGCGATCATCCGCGAGGCAGCGGTACGACGCATAGAAAATACGGCGGAGTTGCGCGATATCATCATGAAGGCGGTTTCTCCGGCACATGTCACAAAAACTCTCGCGCGAGTGTTTCAGGCCTTGCGTATAGCGGTGAACGACGAGCTCCGGGTGCTCGAGCATACTCTGCGCGATGCCTTGGACATGCTCACGATCGGCGGGCGCTTGGTGATCATTTCCTATCATTCGCTCGAAGATCGCAGAGTGAAGCACTTTTTACGGGCAGAAGCCGCGAGCTGTATCTGCCCGCCCGGACTGCCGGTGTGTGTGTGCGGCAAAACCGCAAGAGTACGAATACTGACGACGAAGCAGAAAGAGGCAGACGAAGATGAGATACGTAGAAATCAACGAGCCAGAAGCGCCCGTCTTCGCGCAGGCGAAAAGATTCACGCGTAAACGCATGAATCCTGTTTTCGCCACGGCGGTGCAGGACGTGCCTTTGGAATATGAGCAAGCGGCGCCGCGTCGCAGGCGCAGTCGTGGACTCACCACGTTCACGCTGGTCATGATGCTTGTCGGCTTCGCCGTCCTGATCACGCTGTATATATCAAACGTCGTCGCAGTTGACGGACTCATGATGCAGCAAATCGACGTGGAAAAAACCGAGCAACTTCTGCTGCAGGAACGCGAGAATCTGCGGGCAGAGATCAATATGCTCTCAAGCTACAACCGCGTACAGCACATCGCTGTCGAGCGTCTCGGCCTCGTTCACGCGAATCAACAACCGTACTCCCTCACGGTGTACGGGATACAGAACCAGCAATCCAGGTAACGCGCACAGGTGACGTTGGAACCGTTCAATTACAACACCAGCAAGAATGAAGAATACCGTCTGCTGCAGCGCCAGCAGAGTTCGGTACGTATGTATATGCTGATGGTGTTGTTCATTGCCGGATTCATTGCCGTCGCTATGAAGCTCTTCGTCATCCAGGTGCGGGATTCCGAAAAACTGCAGGAGCTTGCACGCATACAGTACGAGAGCAGGGAGAGTATCAAGCCCATGCGCGGCCTCATTCTCGACCGCAATCTCTCCATACTCGCATCCAATGTGACCGAGTATCTGCTGGCGGTCGATCCCGCAGTGATAGAGGATCGCGATTCCGTGGCCCGCGTCATCTCCGCTGCTCTCAACCGGCCGCTCAGGGAGATTCGCTCCCTGTTGTCGGATACCACACGGCGCTATGTGGTCGTGCAGAAACGACTTCCGGAAGAAGCCGCCGCAACACTCAAGGGGTGGGATTACTATGGCGTGAAACTCCGCCCTTCACCCAGACGTCGCTACAACTTCCAGGCACTCGCCGGGCCGCTGATCGGCTACACCAATGTGGATAACAAAGGGCAAAGCGGTATAGAACTCGAAATGGACAGAGAGCTCTCGGGCCATGAAGGTTTTATCGTGTATCAACGCGATGCCCGCGGGTCGCGCAGGCCTGAAGTGGATTATCCGAAAGTGGAACCGGTGAACGGACGCAGTGTGGTGCTCACCATCTCGCAGGTGTACCAGTCCATCGCCGAAGAAGAGCTGTCGAAAGGAGTGGAACTCTACGCCGCCGAATCGGGCCGATGCATCGTGTTGCAACCCAGAACAGGCGAAATTCTCGCCATGGCAAACTATCCGAGTATCGATCCCAACAAACTTCAGGAGTACACGCCGGAGAAAGCCCGCAATCGTGCCGTGACGGATCTTTACGAACCGGGCTCCACTTTCAAAATCGTTGCCATGAGCGCCGCGCTGAACGAAGGGTTGTACGAGCCGGACGATGTCATCAACGCGGAAAACGGACGATGGGTGTACAACCCGAAGCTCAAGCCGATTGTTGACGATCATCCGTACGCACAACTCACCCTTCGCGGCGCCTTTGAGCACAGCTCCAACATCGTCAGTGCAAAACTGGCTAACAAACTGGGCGACGAACGCTTCTACAAGTATGCGCGAAATTACGGCTTCGGCGTCAAAACTGGCATTGAACTCCCCGGCGAAATTTCCGGCGATTTAAAGAAACCGCTGAACTGGGACGGCACAACGCTCAACCTTCTGGCGTTCGGCTACGGTCTTGCCGTCACCTCCTTGCAGATCGCCTGCGCGTACGCGGCGATCGCCAATGACGGCGTGCTGATGCGGCCCTTTATTCGTAAATGGCTGCTCGATGAGAATCGTAATATCGTGGAAGAAAATACACCGCAAGTGGTACGCCGTGTCGTTTCGCCCGAAACCTCGCACATCATGCGAAGCTTCATGAAGGGCGTGGTGGACAGCGGCACCGCGCGTCTGGCCAGCATCGAGGGCGTAAGTATCGGTGGAAAAACCGGAACGTCGCAGCGTCTGGTGAACGGGTCCTACTCGAACAAGTCCCATGTGGCCTCCTTCGTGGGATTTTTCCCCGTCGAAGATCCCAAGGTGCTGATCCTCGTCATTCTCGATGCTCCCTCGCGCGGTTACTACGGGGGAACGACGGCGGGACCGATATTCCGCAACATCGCCATGCGCATCATCAATTCGTCCAGCGAATTTGCAAAGCGGCCCGAACCGCTCTATGCCTCGTTCAAAGGCAACGATCAGGTACGCGTACCGAACGTGCGCGGGATGAACCGCGACGTGGCGGAAGCTCTGCTCAAAGCACACGGACTGAATATGCACCTCACAGGTAAGGGCGAGCGCGTCGCATCCCAGAGTCCGTCAGACGACCGTATGGTGCGTCGCCGCAGTATCGTCACGCTGCACATGCGGCCTGCCAAGCAGGAGCAGGCCGGCGCCATGGTGCGTGTTCCGAACGTTATCGGTATGTCGCTGCGCCAGGCCATGGCCTACATGAAGAGCATGCAGCTCACGCCGAGTCCCATGGGCAGCGGCATTGTCCGTGCCCAGTATCCCGAACCCGGAGAGATGGTCCCATCCGGGTCCCGCTGTACCATCAATGCGGACGCAGAAGTCATTTCCGCCAATCTGTACTGAGAACGCCGTGTTCAATCAGGTCGCAACAAATCTGCACGCTTTTGCCACGGGCTGCCGCCTGTCGGACATCGTCAGCGATATCGCTGCGGTGCAGATCTATGGTCCCCAGGATGCCGCCGTGGCGAATATCACCACGGACTCGCGTAGGGTGTCCCGCGGATCAGTATTTGCCGCGGTGGAAGGGGAACATGTGGATGGACATCGCTTCGTGCAGCGCGCGATCGAGGCCGGGGCGGTGTGCGTTGTCGTGCAATTGCGCCAGTACGAAGAAGGGCTGAAAGATCTGCTTACGCCGGCGTACTGCCAGCACAACGGGAGTACGGTAGCGATTGTGCACGATACGCGCGAAGCGGTGGCGGTGCTGGCGGATCGCTACTACGATTCACCATCACGGGATCTGAAGCTCATCGGTATCACCGGCACCAACGGGAAGACCACCATCTCCTGGCTTTTGCAAGGCGCCCTCAGAGCTGCCAAACTTTCTCCCGGAATGATCGGGACGGTCGAATACCGCATAGGGGATACCGTTCTGCCGGCGACCTACACCACACCGCCTGCGGAAGACCTGCACCGCATGTTTCGTGACATGCGCAAGGCCGGATGCAAATCCGCAGTGATGGAAGTGTCCTCGCATGCACTGGCTCTCAAGCGCGTACACGGCATTTCGTTTGATGTCTCCGTTTTTACCAATCTCACCCAGGACCATCTGGATTTCCACGGCGATATGGATGCCTATCGCGATGCAAAGGGCTTGCTGTTCAGCGCCCATACGCGCGGTGTCGGCCTCCTGAATGCCGACGATCCCGTTTCGTCGCATCTGCGCGCCCCGCTGGGCAGGAGGGGCAAGCTGTACGGTCAGCATGGGAAGCCAGCGTTTCGTATGCGCGACATCGAGGTGACAGCGAAGGGAACTTCCCTCACCATCGAGCATGCGGGTGCATCGTGGAAATTGCGCTCCTCGTTAGTGGGTGCGTTCAACGCCTACAATCTTACCGCAGCCTTCGCCGCGGCGGTGTTACTGGGTATTGATCCGGAAATTGCCCGCCGCGGAATTCAATCGGTAAAACGTGTACCCGGTCGCTTCGAGCGTATCCTGTCCGCTGACGGCGTCGCCGCGATTGTGGACTATTCCCATACACCGGATTCACTCGCGAAAGCCCTGCAGACGGCCCGCGCATTGGTCGGCGCTGGCCGCGTGATTACGGTGTTCGGCTGCGGCGGCGACCGCGACAAGGGGAAGCGACCGTATATGGGGGCTGTGGCATCGTCCATGAGCGATCTGGCGATCATCACGTCCGACAACCCGCGCACCGAAGATCCCGCGGCGATTATCGCAGCGGTGTACGCCGGTGTGCAGCCAGGCCGCGAAGTGATGGTACGCAGCGGGCGAAAAGCCGCGATCCATCAGGCGCTCAAGCTCGCACGCCCCGGAGACATCGTGCTCGTGGCGGGTAAAGGCCATGAAAATTATCAGATCATCGGGACCACGAAGCGGCATTTCGATGACAGTGAAGTGGTTCGCGCCTATTTCGAAGCCCGACGCGGAGGTGTGCAATGACGCTTCGCATCGGCGATTTTGCCGCGCTCCCGACTGCCGTGCTGCGCAACTGCGACGCTATTGCTGAGCACGTTCCGACGCGTGTCGTGACGGATTCGCGCGAGGCAGGCCCGGAAGTCGTTTTTGTCGCGTTCCGTGGCAGCCGTACCGACGCGCATGACTTTGTGCCCGATGTGTTGCGTCGGGGCGCGCTGGCCTGTGTTGTGGAGAACCGGTGGTGGCGCAAGCACAGGGATTCGGTGCGCGACCTGCCGCTCATTGTCGTGGCGGATACCATGAAAGCCTACGGCGGTATCGCGAAGATGCATCGCGCATCCTTCGATGTACCAGTGGTGGGCATCACCGGAAGCAACGGGAAAACCGGGAGCAAGGAAATGGTTGCGGCGGTGCTGCGCACACGTTACCGCGTCCTGCACACCGAGGGAAATCTCAACAATCATATCGGCCTGCCGGCAACGTTACTGCGCCTGACAGCGGAGCATCAGGTGGTGGTGACGGAAATGGGGACAAATCAACCGGGAGACATCGCCTGGTTGTGCGACATCGCCCGCCCGACACATGGCGTGATCACGAATATCGGCCGCGCGCATATCGAAAAACTGCTCTCACGCGAAGGCATCGCCGCGGAAAAAAGCGCACTGTTCGCTGCGCTTCCTTCCAGTGGCACCGCCATTCTCAATGCGGATGAAGATCTGCTCAGCGCCGCTGTGCCCCGGCGTGTGCCGCGTATCAGCTTCGGCACGCGTCGCAAGGCGGATGTGCGACTCGAGAATGTACGACTCGACGCGGACGGACGCGCGATCGCCCGCATCGTTGCACCGCGCTTTATGTCGAAGCCGCTTACTCTGCGTCTGCAATCCGTGGGCAGGCATTCCGCGCTCAACGCCGCTGCGGCCGTCGCAGTGGGCTTCGCCTTCGGCTGCCCCGTATCGAAGATGAAGATGGCTCTTGAGAGCGTGGCACCGGTGGACAAACGCCTGCAGACGCACCGCGTCGGAGGGGTGCTGGTGATCAATGACAGCTACAACGCGAATCCTGATTCCGTACTCGCGGCACTGGACGTCCTGCGCGGTATACGCATCGCGGGCCGCCGCTGCGCGGTTCTCGGCGACATGCTGGAGCTCGGCGCCGACGCGCGCACGGAGCATGAGCGCATAGGAGCGGCAGTGGTGGAAGCCCGCATTCCGTATGTGCTCACCTTCGGGAAACTCGCGCGCGGTATACAGCGCGGTGCACTACAGAAAGCAATGGAAACGGGCTTCCCTGTGTTGGCTCTGCATTTCACCGATAAGGCGGAATTGGCCGGCAACCTCAGCGCGTTGCTCACCGACGGAGACGCGGTACTCGTCAAGGGATCGCGCGGCATGCGCATGGAAGAAATAGTGGAAGTCATCGTTCGCGAATTCACCAGCGATGAGGCACAAACAGCATGATGTACTACCTCTTCGATTACATCAACACGCACTTCAGCCCGCCGGGCTTCGACGTGTTCCGCTTCATCACCTTCCGTGCCGCCGCCGCCGCAATCACCGCGTTGCTCATCAGCTGGTTTCTCGGCCCACGAATCATTCGGCTGCTCAAGCGCCGGCAGATCGGAGAAGCGGCCAAGCTCGAAGCTCCGGAAACACATCGCGTCAAGGCCGGGACGCCCACGATGGGCGGACTCATCGTGCTCGGATCTATCATCATGCCTGTGCTGTTGTGGGGCCAGCTGCACAACACCTATGTGTGGCTGATTCTGGTCGCAACCGTGCTGCTCGGAGGCGTCGGCTTCATCGACGATTACCTCAAAGTGGTAAAAAAGTACCCAAAAGGTCTTATTGGCGAGTACAAAATCGTCGGACAGATTGTCGTGGGACTTATCGTCGGTGCCGTGTTGTATTTCTCCCCGGAATTTGAGGCAGGCAGATCGGCTACGAACGTGCCGTTTTTCAAAAATCTGTTGCTTGACTACACCTGGTTCTACATCCCGATGATCATCCTCGTCATCGTCGCGACATCGAACGCGGTGAATCTGACGGATGGCCTGGATGGCCTCGCCATCGGTACCATCTCCATCGCCTTTATCGCCATCGCGATCATCAGCTATGCGAGCGGTCGTGTGGATTTCTCGAATTACCTGAACATCGTCTATCTCCCGAGGAGCGGTGAACTTGCCGTGTTCAGCGCCGCGGTTATCGGTGCGGGGCTGGGTTTCCTCTGGTACAATGCCTATCCGGCGCAGGTATTCATGGGCGACACCGGATCGCTCGCCCTGGGCGGTGCCATGGGTGTGCTGATGGTCATGATCAAGAAAGAGCTGCTTCTGCCTATCCTCGGCGGCATCTTTTTTGCCGAAACGGTATCAGTGCTGATACAGAAGGCCTATTTCAAGTACACGAAAAAGAAATATGGACAGGGCAAGCGAATATTCCGCATGGCACCCATCCATCACCATTTCGAATTGCTCGGCTGGCCTGAACCCAAGATCGTGACGCGGTTCTATATCGTGGCGATCATCCTCACCATTCTGAGTCTGGCAACATTCAAGGTACGATGATATGCAGCGCGCATTCGATATCGCTAGTCTGAAAGTTACCGTCATCGGCGCCGCACGGAGTGGACTCGCCGCAGCCCGCCTGCTGCGCAGCAAAGGGGTCAGTGTGTTTCTGAGCGAGCTGTCGGAGGCCGGTCGCTATCCCGAGGCCGCACGCCTGCTCGCGGAAGAAAACATCGAACACGAATTCGGCGAACACAGCGAGCGCCTCTATGCGGCTGATCTCATTGTCGTGAGTCCGGGCGTCCCGTCCGATGCACCCGTGCTGCTTGAAGCCGAACGGCGCGGCATGCCCGTCATCAGTGAAATCGAGATCGGTACCATGTTCGTTGACGGCCCCATTATCGCCGTCACCGGCACGAATGGAAAAACGACGACGACGACGCTTACCGGCGAGATCTGCGCCGCCTCCGGACGCCGGACCCTGCTTGCGGGGAACATCGGTTTTGCGTTCACCGACGCCTTGCGCGAGAACGACGGAGATATAGACATCAGTGTGCTCGAGATCAGCAGCTTCCAGCTCGATACCTGTGTGACGTTTCATCCGACCACAGCCGTCATCACAACCATCACCCCCGATCACCTGAACCGCTATCACGGATCCTTCGAAGAGTACGTTGCCTCCAAACAGCGCATCTTCATGAATCAGAATTCCGGGGACCGGCTTATTTACAGTGTGGATAATCCGGTGGTCGAAGCAGCGGTAAAGCCCGCAGCGTCACAGCTGTTCCCGGTGAGCGTGACGCAGCGTTTGAAATTCGGCGGCTGGCGTGAGAACGGCCATCTCATGCTCGACGCAGGGTATGGTGGGGAGTTGCTCGCACGCGTCGAAGACCTGCAGATCCGCGGAGCGCATAATCATATGAACGTGCTGATGGCGTCGCTCGCGGCCCGCCTCGAAGGGATTCCCATGGACGTGATACGCCAGGCGGTGATCTCCTTCCGTGGCGTCGAGCATCGGCTGGAATTCGTCATCGAGCTCGACGGTGTCGCCTGGGTCAACGACTCGAAAGCCACGAATGTGGACTCCGTCGTCACTGCACTGCAGAGCTACAAACAGCCCGTGGTATTGATCGCGGGCGGACGCGACAAAGGCACATCCTATGATCCGATGATGGAATTGGTGAAGGAAAAAGTGCATACGATGGTGCTGATCGGCGAGGCCGGCGACCGCATGGAAGCGGCATTCTCGCGCGTAACCAGGGTGACCCGCGCACGCGACATGCAGGAAGCGGTGAATATCGCCAGAGCGGCGGCGCGTCCGGGGGATGTGGCGATGCTCTCGCCCGGTTGCGCGAGCTTTGACATGTACGACAATTTCGAACACCGCGGCCGCGTATTCAAGGAATGCGTGCGTACCTTTTGTCGGGAACCGATGGTAGCGTGAAACCAAAAACCGGACATATAGACCTGTACGTCTTTCTTAGCGTCCTCGCGCTGATGATGTTCAGCGTGGGTGTCGTGTACAGCGCCAGCGTTTCCATTTCCGGAATACGGCACGGCGGCGATTCGGATTATCTGTTCCGCACACACGCCGTTCGTGTGGTGATGGGCGTTGGCGCGTTGTTCCTCGGTATGTTCGTCAATTATCATTCGTACAAGAACGTCAGCAAAATACTGCTGATCATCGCGCTCGCCATGCTCGCGTACACGCTTGTCGGCGGGGCGGTGGTGAAGGGAGCGCAGCGCTGGATATCCTTTGGACCCTTGCGTTTTCAGCCATCCGAATTTGCGAAATTCGCACTGGTCATCCATCTCGCGGTGCTGCTCTCGACCAAGCAACGATACATACACGATTTCCGCAACGGCTTCCTCCCGTTGATGATATGGATATTCTCGGTGGTCGGGCTGGTTTTTCTGCAGCCGAATTTCAGCACGGGAGCCATCATCCTCGGCATCAGTTTCATGGTTCTCTTTGTCGGCCGTGTGCAGCTGAAGCATATCGCCGGTGTCGCACTTGCGGCGCTGCCTGTCGTCCTGGTCTATGCTGTTTCGGCGGATTACCGTTGGAACCGCATCATGGCGCATTTCGGGGGCGAGAGCGCCGGTGGATCCGCCGGCACCTATCAGATTGAGCAAGCGGTGATCGGGCTCGGCAGCGGCGGTGTTTTCGGTGTCGGTATGGGCATGAGCAAGCAGCGTGAGCTGTTTCTCCCGGAGTCCTACACCGATTTCATCTTTGCCATAGTCGGTGAAGAGTACGGATTCATCGGGGCACTTCTCGTTCTCGCGCTTTTCCTGGTGATCATGGTGCGAGGGATGAAAATCGCAAAACGTGCCACCGATGACCTGGGACGTTTTCTCGCGACCGGCATCACCGTCACCATCACCGTGTATGCTGTAATCAACACCATGGTGACCACGGGCCTGCTTCCCACCACGGGACTACCCCTGCCCCTGCTCAGTTACGGGGGAACGAGCATTCTCTTTACGGCATACGCTCTCGGGATATTGCTCAACATTTCCATGTTCACGCGCATTCGCCCGCGCGAGATTGTGCCTCAGGAGGCGCCGTCGGGACCACGGGTCGGGGAGCTGTACCAATGAGCCCGCGCATGCATATCATTTTTGCCGGAGGCGGCACGGGCGGACATCTCTTCCCCGGAGTCGCCATTGCGCAAGCGGTGCAGCAACTCAAGCCGGATTGGAGCGTCAGCTTTGTCGGGTCCGGCAATCGCCTTGAAGCACGGGTCGTACCCAAGCTCGGCTATGACTTCGACGCATTATGGATTTCCGGATTCAAACGCCGTATCAGCGTGGATGCCCTGCTGCTGCCGCTGAAAATCCTTGTATCGCTGGCGCAGTCGTGGAACATCCTGCGCAGACGCAAGCCGGCCCTGGTGGTCGGGACAGGCGGTTATGCGTCCGGTCCGATGCTGTACATGGCGGCGAAGACCGGTCGGCGCACGATGATACATGAACAGAACGAGTATCCCGGCGCAACGACGCGCATGTTGTCTTCGATGGTGGACGAAGTCTATGTCACCTACGAATCGAGCGCAACACGACTTCCTGCTGCGGAAAAGCTGTTCATCTCCGGGAATCCGGTACGGCCTGGTTTGTCACGCTCCTCAGCGGATGACGCGAAGGAGTTTTTCGGATTGATGCCCGAACGAAGAACAGTGTTCGCATTCGGCGGCAGTCTGGGATCGTCGTCCATCAACAAGGCGGTGCGGCAGCTCGTGCCGCGTCTCGTACGTGAGGGATATCAACTCATCTGGCAGACAGGGGCGCGGGATATTGCGGAACTCGCAGCGATCGGCGCATTGTACGCCGGCCAGGTCGTTGTCAGGGCGTTTATCGACGATATGGACAAAGCCTATTCCGCGGCGGATCTGGTGCTTTGCCGGGCTGGTGCAACGTCTCTCGCCGAGCTCAGCGTGCTCGGCCTGCCTGCCATCCTGGTGCCCTATCCGTTCGCTGCGGCTGATCATCAGTACCATAATGCAAAGGCAATGGCCGATGCCGGCGCGGCGCTCGTCCTTCGTGATACCGATTTGCATATGCTCGAAGGCCAGCTGTTCCGCCTGCTCGATGACGATGCGACGTTGGGTGCGATGGCTGCCGCCTCTTCGGCTCTGGGGCGGCCACAAGCCGCATTCGATCTTGCGCAGGCGGCCATACGCCTCGCGGAAACCGGAAAAGGAGCGTGACATGGAAACGGTGAATCGGGTATTCAAGCGCAAGCACGACTTCTACTATCTCACCTTACTGGTGTACGTGGCGTTTTTCGTGCTGTACATCTTCATCACCGGTACTGTGACCGATGATACGGTGCAGTTCGGCTTCCGTGACCCCGTCGTCTATATCATCGCGGCCTTTATCGTTTACGCGCTCGTCATGCTGGTGATCAGCATGGTACGGAATCAGCGATTGGAAATCACGGACACGAGCATCATTCTTCGCTCGCGATTTTATGAGCGGACCATACGGTTCAGCGACATCGAACGAGTCACCTTCGCGCGCGATCGCTACAAACCCAACGACGGGACGTTCGCCGTCCTCAAGCTGCGTCTATCCGGCCGACGCCGTCTGATGCGACTGCGTTTTGCGAATTATGAGCGTGAAAAAGAGTTGTATCAGCTCCTGAAAGCGCTTACCCAGCCGGGGAAGAATGACCCGGCGGCACGAGTGCGACATGATCCATGAAATCATGCAGCGATGCCAAACGTCCGAATTTGAACAGCACACCCTATCCTGAAAACGGATCAACCATAGTGAAGAGCAGCGCATGAAATTCGCGAATATCAACCACATCTACTTCGTCGGCATCGGCGGCATCGGGATGAGCGGCATCGCCGAGATTCTGCTGAATCAGGGCTTTCGTGTTTCAGGCTCGGACCTCACCATAACCGAGGTGACACGTCACCTCGCTGAGGTGGGTGCGACGGTATACGAAGGGCACAATCCGGAAAATCTGCATGACGTGGATGTGCTCGTCTATTCGTCGGCTGTTTCGCAGGACAACCCTGAAGTCATCGCGGCCATCGAGCGGAAAATCCCTGTGATTCGTCGCGCGGAAATGCTCGCCGAAGTCATGCGCCTGCATCACGGCATCGCCGTTGCGGGAACGCATGGAAAAACCACCACCACTTCCATGCTTGGCATGGTGCTCATCGAAGGGCAGAAAGATCCCACCGTCATCGTCGGGGGCAAGCTGCATGCCTTTGGCGGAACCAACGCGCGCCTTGGCAGCGGTGAGTTCATGGTGGTGGAAGCGGATGAGTACGACCGCTCCTTCCTCAAGCTCAATCCCTCCATCGCCATCCTGACGACACTCGAAGAGGAACATCTCGACATCTATGGCAGTCTGGAGGATTTGAAAACCGCCTTCATCGAATTCGCCAACAAGGTGCCGTTCTACGGTTTCGTCGCTCTCTGCCTCGACGAACCCACGCTGCAGGAAATCCTCCCGGAGATTCAGCGGAAAGTGGTGACCTACGGCTTCTCCTCGCAAGCGGACGTACAGGCGGTGGATCTCGTGCAGAAGGAGCAGCGCAGCAGCTTTACCGTCGTCGCCAGGGGACACGAACTCGGCATGATTACGCTGGGTGTTCCGGGGGAACACAACGTGCAAAACGCCCTTGCCGCCGTGGCGGTCAGTCTCGAACTCGGTATCCCGTTCGAGCAAATAAAACGGGCGCTCGATGCTTTCGCCGGTGCCTTCCGACGCTTCGAACTCAAAGCCGATGTTGGCGGGGTGCTGGTTGTGGACGACTACGCGCACCATCCGACCGAGGTCAAGGTCACGCTCAAAGGAATCAAGGCGGGCTGGCGTCGGCGTGTCATCTGCGTATTTCAGCCGCATACCTACACGCGCACCCGCGATTTCTATAAAGATTTCGGCCGCTCTTTCATGAACGCCGATCTGCTCATTGTCACGGACGTCTACGCGGCTCGCGAACGCGCAATACAGGGCATCACCGGTGAAATCATCGCCGAAGCGGCGAAAAATTTCGGACACAGAAATGTGCAGTACATTGCCGACAAGACGCAACTGGCCGAGGTGCTGGAAGCGGTGGTGAAAGAAGGCGACATCGTGATCACCATGGGTGCGGGCGATATCTATATGCACTGTTCACGCTTTATTGAAAAGCTCAAGGACCGCAAGTGACGTGCTGAATCTCGAGCACATACGGCAGCTCTGCACCGGCGGCATCAGCATCAGCGAACCGCTCGCACCGCTTACGTCCTTCCGCATCGGAGGGCCGGCCGATATCTATCTCGAGCCATCCACTACGGATGAACTGGTCGCGCTTGTCCGTTATTTTCGCGTCCAGGAAGTGTCGTACATTCTGCTCGGGAATGGAAGCAATATTCTGATCAGCGACGAGGGCTACCGAGGGGCTGCGCTGAGCATCGAGAAGGGCTTCTCGTCTGTCACGCTCGACGGCGATACCATCACCGCGGGCGCCGGAATCCGTCTGAGCACCTTTGTGGATTTTGCCATCACGCATAATTTCGCCGGCGTGGAAATGCTGGCCGGTATTCCCGGGACGCTCGGTGGCGGCGTGATCATGAACGCCGGAGCCTACGGAGGAGAGATTTCGGACCATCTCCTGGATGTTACCGTGCTTCGCGGTACGGACGTACGCACACTCTCCAGGGACGCATGCAATTTCCGGTACCGGAACTCCGATCTGAAAGAGGATATCGTGCTCTCCGCGCGCTTCCGCTTTCCCCGGGGAGATGCTCAGGAGCTTCGTCGCAGGCGAAAGGAATTGCTGCTCAAGCGCAATGCCGCGCAGCCGGTGAAGTTTCCCAATGCCGGAAGCATTTTTAAAAATCCCGAAGGCGATTTTGCGGCGCGGTTGATCGAGAGCAGCGGACTGAAAGGACAGCGTTTCGGTGGTGCAGTCGTATCGGAGCTGCACGCGAACTTCATCGTAAACGACAGCGGTGCCACCGCGAACGATGTGGTGGCCCTCATCAACCGTGTACGCCGCATCGTATTCGAGACCACCGGTGTGGTGCTCGAGCCGGAGATCCAGTTCATTGGCTTTTCCGCCGATCCCCTGGATCCGTTACCCCTGAACAGGCAGGTACAGGCATGAGACGCAAACGCACAGTAAAACCAACCCGACACCGCACCGTGGGCATCGCGATGTTTTTCGTCGTGTCCGCTATCGCGGCTATCGCTCTTGCGGCCGCGGAATGGCGCGAGAGTGTGACGGGTGTGGTCCTGGACGTTCGCGGTGTGAGCATCACCTCCAAGGCGGTGATCGCAGACGCCGTGGCGCTGAACGATTCTTCCAGTCTCACCACGATTGATCTTCTCGAGGTGAAGCGGCGCATTCTCGCAAATCCGTACATACGCGACGTGGACCTGATGCGCGATCCGCCGCGTACCCTGGTCGTGAACGTCACCGAAAGAAAGCCCATCGCAATGCTGATCAACGTACAGGCCGCCGACTGGCTTGTTGACGAAGACGGCTATGTGCTTCCCGCTGTGCATGCCCCCGAGGTGTACGATGTGCCGGTCATCACAGGTGCGGGCGATTTGCGGGTACTCAAACCGGGCGTGCGCATTGTGAGCAAGAAAGTGCAGAAAGCGTTGCAGGTGCTGCGGACGGCTCGCGGCATGGGCGGCGGCATCTTCCACCAGTTTTCTGAAGTACACGTCGCTCCCAAGCGCGACCTCGTGCTCTACACCATCGAGGCGGGCGTTCCGGTGATTCTCGGGCCGGTGGTGCATATCGAGAACAAGCTGAGAGCGTTCAATACGTTCTGGGAAAACGTGGCGATGAAATACGATCCCGCCGCGCTAGAATATGTGGATCTGCGCTGGAGCAATCAGGTCGTGACACGCTGGCGCGGAACGACGGACGCACCCGCGCAGGCGGAACAGAGCGATACGCTCGCCGTGCGCGACACACTCTTCATCAAGGAATGAAACAACGACGGTACCGATATGAAAAGCAGACAATCATCCCATGCAGCAGATAATATCGTCGTTGGACTCGATATCGGGACGACCAAGATTTGCGTCCTTATCGCGGGCAAGGATGCCGACGGCCGCATCAATGTGTTCGGCATCGGCAAGGCGGAGAACGAGGGAATGGCCCGCGGTACGGTCACAAACATTGATAAGACGGTCCGGGCGATTCAGGAGGCCGTGCAACAGGCCGAACGCCAAAGCGGCATCAAAGTGCGCGCCGTCAATGTGGGCATCGCCGGCGATCATATACAAAGTTTCCAGAGTCGCGGCGTCATTGCCATCAGCAATCCGGAGAACGAGATCGGACGCAAAGACGTGGAGCGTCTGCTGCAGGACACCAAACGTGTCGCGCTTCCGTCCGACCGCCGCATCATCCACGTCATCCCCCAGGAATTCATCGTGGACGGGCAGGACGGCATCTACGATCCGGTCGGCATGGCGGGAGTGCGTATGGAAGCCAATGTGCATATCATCACCGGCGGTATCACCCCGGTGCAGAATATCTACAAATGCATTGAGCGCGCCGGACTCGAAGTCAACGATCTCGTCCTCGAACCACTGGCCTCCGCGTACTCGGTGATGAGTGAAGAAGAAAAAGAAGTCGGAATAGTGCTTGTGGATATCGGCGGCGGCACCACCGACATCGCCATCTTCGAGGATCGCACCATCCGACATACCGCCGTGCTGGCCATTGCGGGCAAGAAAGTGACCGAGGACATCCGCAAGGGACTGGGCATACTGAATGATGAAGCCGAGCGGCTCAAACGCGAGCACGGCTACGCCTATCTGCCGGAAATCGTGGAAAACGTGCGCATCCCGCTTCGTCCGATCGGCGGACGCGATGCGACGGAAATATCCCGCGATCTGCTCTGTCAGATCATACAGCCGCGCATGGAAGAAATTCTCGAAATCGTCGGTCTCGAAATCAAGCGTTCCGGGTACTCCAAGCACCTTCACTCCGGCATCATTCTCACAGGCGGCGGATCCCTCATCAAGGGTACAGCGGCGTTGGCCCGCGAGGTGCTCGGCATGCCGGTGAAGATCGGCATACCCAGCGGCTTCTCCGGCGGCTTCGTCGCCGAGGTGGAGAATCCCATCTACAGCACCTGTGTCGGCCTCGTCATGCACGGCATGAGAAGCATCGGTCCCGAAAGCTTCAGCACCAGCGCCGACGCCGGCCGTCCGAATGTGCTGCGCAGGATCATGGATTGGTTTAATGAGCTGTAGATGGTGAAGAGTGAAGAGTGAAGAGTGAAGAGTAAAGAGTGAAGAGTAAAGAGTAAAGAGTGAAGAGTAAAGAGTGAAGAGTGAAGAGTAAAGAGTAAAGAGTAAAGAGTGAAGAATGAATCATAAGCGGCAAAATAGCACCTCGGCAATTCAGCAAAGATTGGCGGCTCCAGGCCCCTTCACCCTTTACCCTTTACTCTTTACCACAATCCGGTACCAACGACAACCGATAATATGAGAAACATATACAAACAGATTTTTCAAGTGAATGCAATTCTGTAACACCATCATCTGAGGAGACCCCATGGCTATTCTGTATGACAACTCGATGGATACCCGGGCGAAGATCCGGGTCGTCGGCGTCGGCGGTGGCGGCGGTAACGCCATAGACGACATGATTCAGCGCGGTATCGAAAACGTGGAGTTCATTGCGGTGAATACCGACGCGCAAGCGCTGGACCGCAACGGATCCTCGTTTAAAATTCAGGCCGGCCGTAATCTGACGCGCGGCCTTGGCGCCGGAGCGGATCCCTCAGTCGGGTATCGCGCGGTGGAGGAGGACAAAGAGGAAATAGCCGCGGCACTGAGCGGATCCGACATGGTATTTGTGACCGCCGGCATGGGCGGCGGAACCGGTACGGGCGGAGCGCCGGTGGTGGCGAATATCTCCAAAGGCACCGGGGCACTTGTCGTCGGTATCGTGACCAAGCCCTTCCACTTCGAGGGCAAGCGCCGCATGGCACAGGCGGAAGAAGGGATCGAGGAACTGCGCAAGCACGTCGACACACTTATTGTCATACCGAATCAGAAGTTGCTTTCCCTCGTGGATAAAAACACGCCGGTATCCGAAGCCTTCCAGCTCGCCAATGAGGTGCTCTACAATGCCACACGCGGCATCGCCGAAATTATCGCCGTACCCGGTTTGGTCAATGTGGACTTTGCGGACGTCCGCACCATCATGCGCGACATGGGCGATGCGCTTATGGGCAGCGGCATCGCCTCCGGCGAGAACCGCGCCGTGGAAGCCGCGCACAACGCCATTTCCAGTCCGCTGCTCGACGGCGTCAGTATCGGCGGAGCGCAAGGCGTCCTGGTCAACATCACCGGCGGTGCCAACACGTCGCTGGTCGAAATTGACGAAGCCGTATCCATCATCACCGAAGCGGCCGGCGAGGACGCCAACGTCATCTTCGGTTCGGTGATTGACGAAGCGCTCGAAGACAAGCTCATGGTCACCGTCATCGCCACCGGCTTTAATAAGCGCAACGTCGGTGCGCGTCGCCCGGCCATGCCGCAGTCCGCTTCGCGTCAACCCCAGCAGCAGACCGCGATGCGCATTCCCACGGGCATCACCGAAATTCGTGAGTACGACGAGCCCGCCTTCGTGCGCAAGGGTCTCTCCCTGACCACCAGCGACGACGACGACGCCTCGGGCCAGCGCATCGAGAAAAGCAATCCCGACCGTCCGGCATTTTTGCGGAAGATTATGGACTGATTCTCTCTCACTCTTTCTTTACCTCCTCAAGCAGCGCCGCCCGCCCTCTCCTCATGGGGCGGGCGGTGTGCTTCTCCGGGTGTACGGAATCCGGTCAGTAATTTGTGGATTGAATGGTATTACGGAGATTGCGGATATTTCAGGAATTGCTGAGCAACGCGTTTCGTGAATGTAAAAAAGGACGTTGCTGTCGCGAAAATAAACGTCCCGGCGGTGAAGGACCTGAAGCTGCGGAGTTGTAACGATGCCGAGATGGAAGTATAGATTTACGACTATCGCCGTGCTGACCGTTGTCGGTGCGGCTCTGTCATTTGTCGGGCTGCGAAGCGAGACGAGAGTGCGCAGCAGCGCCTTCGGGATGCAAGCCGTGGTTTCGTCACAAGATGCTGGAGCTGAAACGTTCATGCCTGCATCCGTCCGAAGGGACTCCCTCGCGCTCACCGTGTTGAACGACGGAGAACGGTATGTCCTGCATTGGCTTGTACCGCCGGCACTGAGCTGTATGTCCTTTATCATCGAACGCAGACTATCGGAGACGTACAGCTTTACCTCCGACACGCGCTGGATCGAAATCGGGATGGAACCCGGGATGTGCAATCTGTTCGAAGCCGTGCCGTATTCTTTTCCCGATCGCAGTACCACAACCGGGATGAAGGGGATCATGCAGTACCGCTTGTCCGTCCGAACGGAAGGCGGCGGGGAACTTGTCAGTTACTCAGAGGTCATTACGCTGTCAGTTCCCGATCAACTGGAAATCCGCGATATGTATCCCCAGCCGGCGTCCATGCAGGTGCAGATGTCTTTTCTCACGTCTGACGCGGATCCTGTCACGGTGCGGATCTTTGACATGACCGGTACCGAACTGCGTAGAACAGCATTTTCCGTACCCCGGCCAGGCGTGCAACACCATATACTGGATGTGTCTTCCCTTCCGGCAGGGATCTATGTCTGTGCGTCGGAATCGCGGCAATCGATTGCGGTGCGCACATTCCGCGTTGTTCGATGATGAAACCTGAACGGTAATATTTCCACACATCCGGATAGCAACGCCACGACTGTTACCCGACAGAGATATGAGGAGCCTGCTATCAGCCCCGGGTCGCTGTGCACAGGCAAACGATGGTTCTTCGTCATGGAATGAATGAATGCAGGCCGACTTTGGCATAGCATAGCATGATCGCTGTGGGCTGATCACGCAAGCAGACCTCGGACAGCGCCGGCTTTGGCAGGGTATGTACGCAAAGCTCCCGTTGCCATCAAGGATCGACGTGGCCCATTCGGCGCAGGCGCTGCGGTCAATGAAAGTATCTCTCTGTAACTCTGTCGTTACAAAAAATCTTGCGCTGGAAACCTTGTTCGCGCCGGGAGGCGCCCATGCTACCGGAGGCAGCTGAATTGGTCACAGGAACACTACCCATCGTAGGATGATATGCAAAACCGGGACAGCGTGATCGCACGTGTGCCTACACCCGTCGGCAATCCGGATTGACACTATCGTTCATTGACAATCTCGTTATGGTCCCCCTTGCCCGTTTCCGAAATAATGGCCAACTTCCATCGTGATGTCCACCCGTCTCACCATTCACGATGTGTGGTACTGTCCAATGAAGCTCTCCGATGTGATCTCCCGAAATGCGAACATTTGTGTACTGCTCTTGCTGCTGCTTGTCGGCGTCAGTGCGTTCGCTGCCCCTGCAACCAGGCCTTCGCCCCTATTCCAGAGATCGGAGGTCAGCAACTGTGATGGTACGCGGCTTTCGCCGATGATCATCGCCGATGATGTTGTGAATGATGTGGCGAAGCAGGATACGCAACAGGAGAGGAAGCGCTGCAAGGCCGTCACGCAAAAGGGCACGCAATGCAAGCGGGATGCGAAGGAAGGCAAGGAGTATTGCTGGCAGCATGAAACGGTCCCCGCCGGGGATCGCTGCAAGGCCATCACGAAAAAGGGGACGCAATGCTCGCGAAAGGCGAAAACCGCAGACGGATATTGTACCCAGCACGCGAAGATGCGGGAGTGAGCGGTAGTCACCGAGGGGGGGCGCTATTCACCGCACGCGATGCGTTCAAGCTTTGCTGATGCGATTATTCATTTTTTTCATGCCTGCGCGACCAAGGAAGGTGGTGTGCTGTAATATCCTTCCTCGGCGCAGCGCAGGCCGGTGGTGCTGTGCGGATTCGGAGTTATGAAAGCGATTATGAGATTGCTAAACCGTTTATTATTTTTCGTTCTGCTATCCGTCTTTCTGGTCACCATCACCCCATCACACCCTTAGAGGGAAATCGAGCATGCAAAACCGGCGCATTGTTGTGTTGCTTTCGGCTGTACTCGGCCTCATGGCAACTGTCTGTCAGGCACAGAACACCATCACATTTACGGCAACGGATGCGCGCAGCGCGGCATCGATGACGCTCGACAGCATCCATATTCTCAACCTCAGCCGTGGGCGCGACACCACAATTACCGGTACCACCTTCCCCGTCGACTGGCCGCTGACAACCGGGGTCGGCGAGATTGCGCGGCCCGGAGGGCTCTCCATCAGCGGGAATTACCCAAACTCCTTCGGTGACGCGACGGCCTTTTCCGTCGGCACATCCGAGGTTGGAGTTTTAAGCATCGCAGTGTTTGGCATGAACGGAACGCGCGTAGCTGAGTACCGGCAGTCACTGCAGCCTGGTCAACATGAGTTCGCCTTTGCTGCGGGCGGTTTGCCGGACGGTGTGTATTTCGCGACGGCGTCGTTGAATGGGCAGACATCGACGCTGAAGCTGCTGAAGAGCGGGCGATCGGCCGGTGGAAACCCGCAAATCGTTTACAGGAACTGGAGTGCGGCAGTCGCTGCCCCGCTAAGGAGAACAGCCGCCGCTGATCTCTATACCTACATCGGTTATGCTGCCGGATATTTCCCGGCTGTACTCGCGGAGGTGCTTCCGGCAGCGGGCCGCAGCTACGAATTCTCCCTGCTGCCGCTCACCAGCCGCGGTATCAGCACTGGCGCGACGGTGCCTGTATACGAGATGGATGTACCCACCACGGGCGGAACAGTCAACGTGAGCACAGAGGACTGTCCTATCAAGGGGATGGAGATCACGGTTCCCGATTCCGCTTTCGCCGAGCACCGCACCTTCTCCATATCCTATGCCCAGGTGCAGAGTCACAGCTACGGAGCGAACTTCAATCCCGTCTCACCGATGATTGTCATCAGCAACGGCGGCGGTTACTCCGACGAACCGATGATCATCAAGATCCCGGTGAAAGTTCCGTCCGACGAATTCGCGATGGCGTTTTTGTACAACGAGCTTACCGGCACGTTGGAAGGAATGCCCATCCTCGCCGCGGACGCGTCCTCCATTACCGTTGCGACACGCCACTTTGCCACGTCTCAGATATCCACCTTCGCGCCGGACGTTCAGCGCGCATCCAAGCGTACCGCAGACGCGTTCGCGAATATTATCATATCGTCTATCAGGGAATCGTCGCTGAAGGGACAGCAGATTCTCACAACCGGTTTTACACCGGGCAAGGATGACTGGGAGTTCAGCAATCGGGGTTCGGTTATCGCATCGGGCGGCCATTGTGCCGGACAATCGCTTTCAATGATGTGGTACTACTATGAGAAAAAGCTCCATGGAGCATCGCAGTTGTTTCACTCGCTCGACCGTCTGTTCATTCCATCCACCAATGGAGATTCCCTGTGGATGGACAATCCGAAGGGCTACAAATTTGCCTCGATCATTCAAAAAGAGTACGGGAAGTTCAACGGATGGATGGCGGACCAGCTCAGGCAGTTGCGGGATAGCTCTGTACATGCCATCGGGTGGCGGGCCTTCTTGTATTCCATGCTTCTCACAGGCGAGCCGCAGTATGTGTCACTGAGAGCGAGGGACACCGACGGTTCATACTTCGGCCATGCGATTGTCGCGCACAAAATATCGGTAACGGAGAAGAAACTGTTCGTAACCGACCCGAATTATCCGGGTCAGGAGCGATCCATCCTGTTCTCGGATCCATACTTTGCGCCGTACGATACAAAGCAGAATGCCAATGAGCCGGCATCGGAACAATATCCATGGATTGCCTATATCGCAAAATCATGTCTTATTAACTGGTCCACCATAACTGCGCGTTATGCGGAGGTACAGGCGGGGACAATCGGCACAGTCTCTCCACACAGTTTCCCACAAGTGCGTCTCATCGACAATTCGGAAAATGCGGTCATTTCCGCTTCGACCGACTATGTATCGAACCGCGACACTCTCGTCATTACTGCGCACAATGCACAAACCGCCTTCGCCGTGTATGATGCGACATCGGGGGAGCGGCTCGTTCCCGGAGCAAAGTCGCCGTATGGGCTCGTGTACGATAGCGTTCTCGTGTTAAAGCCCGGAGTTAATGAATTCGGAGTGTACTTTGCACAGAAGGTCGATAATTCCTGGGTGTATGCTGATTATCAGTGGTTGACGGTGATATACAATCAGCTCACTCCACACGTTGCGACCATCAGTCCCACCCAGGGTACGGCGGGCGACGTTCTGACTATCAACGGTTCGAATTTCGGAAATGATCGAAGCAAGGGCGAAGTACATCTGTACACGACATCCCGCGACATGATCCTCAGAAATGTTGTATCGTGGGATACGAACAGAATCGTCGTCACCGTTCCCGATGATGCGATCAGCGGAAAAGTGTATGTCAAAGTGAACGGACTTGAGAGCGAGTACCGCGTCAACAGCGGGCACCTGCAATTCACCTTCAAACCCGGCCCCGCAATTATCCAATCCGTTACACCTGACCATGGATACGGAGGAGACCAGATAACGATAAAGGGCAAGCGTTTCGGGAAAGGTCTTACCGGCAGTAAAATCGTCATCAATAATTATGATCTCTTCCCGAATAATCCTTCCGAAATCCCTTCCTGGACGGATTCGCTGATCACGATTATCCTCCCCAAAACCTGCATCGGGGGCGATCTTCAAATGGTGAACTGGTCCGACGAGTCGAAGAGCAGCAACGTCGTGCAGTTTACTATGGACCAGCCCGTCATATCCGGGTACGGCCCCGCCTCGGGACCTGATCAGACCCTCGTTACAATTAGCGGAAATTTTCTCGGAGAGAGCGCTCTGTGGACCGGTACAGGTGTGACCGTCGGCGGTGTCAAACCGATTCTGGACAACTGGTCGCGAACGGCGGTCTCTTTCTATGCGAGTCAGAGTGGCGAAATCGTGCTGACCGTCTGCGGTAAATCAATCGTCGTCGGAAATTTCACGAAAACCCCGTAGAACAGGCATCGGACAGTCAGTTTTCACCATCGATACCCAAAGCTCAGATCGCGTCACCGCGCATGCCTACGCTTTGGCGAATAATGCCACCCCGCACAACGGTCCATTTCGTGCATGACATCAGGTAATGGAGCCAGGCTTCATGAAGGAACCACTGCGGTAAACTCTCCGGGTGAAGCTCCGACGTTGTCTGGTAGCGTCTCGAAGCATGATTCGTTTTGTAACGCACGCGGAGAGCAGTCGCCCGGTGCCGCCTATTGCACCTTGCCTCACCGCACGAAACTCGCTACTTTAAATGAATTGTACCCGGAGCCATGTCCAGCGAACGGGCTGTCGAATCCTTGTGAGCACAACACCATCTTTTAAGTGCTCGTTGAAGCTGAGACAGAGCAGCTCGGCTCAAACGACGGCCTTTCTGGCCCTTACAGTGTGCCCTGATCCTGCCAAACTTTGAATTGAACCGTATGTTAGAACCCATTCCAATGCAGCGTATGCACATTCTGATCGTGTGCATGCTTTCCCTGCTTCTCCTGTTGCTGCTGTCGTCCTGCGGAGAGAGCAGTAACAGAAAAAAAATCGACGACTCTGCTCCCGTGCTGGCGGAGGCGATGGTCGTACAGCCTGAATCGCATACCGTCAGCATCAAAGCCACGGGTGACCTCCTTCCGCTCGAGGAAGTCGAGATCAAAGCTCCTGTGGCGGGCAATGTACGATCCATACATTTCCGCGAAGGGCAGCAGGTGGGAAAGGGCGCACTTCTGGTTTCCATTGACGACCGCAACTGGGTCGCCCAGAAAAAAGGACTCGAAGCGCGTCTGATTGCCGCGGAAGGGGAATTGCGGCGGAAGACACAGCTTCTGGGTATCGAGGGCATCAGTGCGGAAGAAGTGGAGAAGAATCGCGCGGAGGTCGACAATCTCAAGGCGCAAATCGAGGGCCTCGAGGTCATGATAGACCTCGCCGCCGTGCGTGCCCCGTTCAGCGGACGTATCGGCATGCGCAATTTCAGTCCCGGAGCATGGCTCTCTCAAGGTGGCGCAATCGCGCGGCTGGTGCAGACGGACGGCATGAAGGTGCATTTTACCATCCCCGCGCAGTACGCCCACAAAGTGGCGGTCGGACGCCCGGTGAAAGTGTTCTCCTCAGCCAATGGCGATACTGCAGTAGCGAATGTCTACGCAGTCGATGCACGTATCAATTCGTCGTCAAGAAGTCTGCAGATACGCGCTATGCTCAACGGCAAACATCCGACGTTCATTCCGGGGGATTTTGTACAGGTATCGCTGGAATTGGAGAAAAAGGAAAATGTGCTCCTGGTTCCGGCGGAGGCGATAATCCCTGAGCTCAATCAGCACACCGTGTTCATCGTCAAGGACGGTAAAGCCAAACGCACAGTGGTGAAAACCGGCGTCCGGACCGAAGACCGCGTGGAAATCCTCCACGGACTCTCGCCCGGGGATACCGTACTGATTTCGGGATTGATGGACGTGCGGGACGGTGCGCCGGTGACGCTTCAGCAACTGCACACCGCGGTGACGGAATGACACTCTCCGAGCTGAGCATCAAGCGACCGGTGCTGACGATGGTGTTCGCCATCGCTATCGTCATATTCGGTGCCTCATCCTTCCTCAATCTCGGCGTACGCGATTATCCGAGCGTGGACCCGCCCATCATCACGGTTTCCACGAGTTACACCGGGGCGAATGCCGAGATCATCGAATCGCAGATCACGGAACCGCTCGAAATACAGATCAACAGAATTGATGGCATCAAGACGCTTACCTCCACCAGCACTACGGGGCGCAGTATCATCCGGGTGGAGTTCGAACTGGGAATGGATCTCGACAACGCCGCGAACGATGTCCGCGACCGTGTGGCTCAGGCCGTGCGCAACCTGCCTCCCGATACCGATCCGCCCATCGTCTCGAAAGCGGATGCGGATGCCCAGACCATCGTGACCATAACCTTGCAGAGCGGGAAGAGAAGTTTACTTGCCCTCACCGACATCGCGCAGAATATATTCGCTGAACGCCTGCAGACTATTCCCGGCGTCAGTCAGGTGAACGTGTGGGGCAGCAAGCAATATGCGATGCGTCTCAATCTCGATATGGACCGCATGATCGCCCACCGTGTGAATCCCGTCGACGTGCGCAATGCCCTGACCGCGCAGAACATCGAGCTCCCGTCGGGTCAGGTGGAAGGCGACAGCCGCTATCTCACGATTCAGACGTACGGTCGTCTGAACACGGAGGAAGAATTCAATAATCTGGTGATCGCCGACCGTAACGGTACCATCGTCCGCCTTCGGGATATCGGACATGCGGAGCTCGGAGCGCTCAACGAAAAATCCATCATGCGCGGCAATGGCGGCATCCCCATGGTCGGTGTCGCAATGCAGCCGCAGCCGGGATCGAACTACATCGAAATCGTGGACGAAGTGTACCGGCGCGTGGAGCTGTTGAAGAAGGAGATTCCGGGGGATATTATCATTGGTACCGGGCTCGATATCACCACCAGTATCCGGCAGTCGATCAGGGACGTACAATCGACGATATTGGAGGCGTTTATCCTTGTCGTCGCCATCATTTTTATTTTTCTGCGGAATCTGCGCACCACGCTCATCCCCATCATCGCTATCCCGCTCTCGCTCGTGGGCGGCTTCATTTTTCTGTGGGCCGCGGATTTTTCGATCAATGTATTGACACTGCTTGGTCTGCTTCTCGCCACAGGAATTGTCGTTGACGATGCGATCGTGATGATGGAAAATATTTATGCCAAAATCGAAAAAGGCATGAATCCGATCCAGGCCGCTTTCAAGGGTTCGCGGCAAGTGTTCTTTGCGATCATTTCGACGACGATCACGCTGATATGTGTGTTTCTCCCGATCTTTTTCATGCTCGGTCTGACCGGACGCCTGTTCCGGGAGTTCGCCATGGTCATGGCAGGGTCCATCATCATTTCCATGTTTGTGTCGCTCACCCTCACGGTGACGATGTGCTCTCGTATGCTGAAACGGGACGACCGGGAATACCGGTGGTTGAAACAGGTTCACAGGCCGATTGATTACGTTCTCGCACAGTATCCCGCGTGGCTCGATTGGTTCATGGCACGCCGGCGGTTGGCGCTCCCTATCGTGCTTGCCTCGGCAGCGATAATCGGTCTTCTGTTGTTCACCCTGCAAACGGAACTCGCACCGTTAGACGACAAGAGCGCACTGCGTCTGATGTCCACAGCGCCCGAGGGTACGTCATTCAACATGATGAGCGATTACCACGCGAAACTGATTCACCTGGTGGATACACTTCCGGAAAAGCTGAGTCTTGTCGCAGTAACCGCGCCGGGTTTCGGGGGGAGTCCTTCCGTCAACTCCGCCTTCACCCGACTCATGCTCAAGCCCCCGGATCAGCGGGATAAGACACAAATGGAGCTGGTAGCCGAGCTCAACCGCAAGCTGCGGAGCTTCAGTATGGCGCGGACCTTCGCTCTGCAGGATCCGACCATCGCCGGAGCGGGTGGCGGCAGGGCGGGTCTGCCGGTGCAGTACGTGCTGCAGGCGGCCGATCTCGGCAAGCTCGAACACTATCTCCCGCTCTTTCTCGACGAAGCGCGACGGCATCCCGCGTTCGAGGTAGTGGATGTAGATCTCCGTTTCACCCGCCCGGAACTGATCATCGATATCGATCGGGACAAGGCGTTCAATCTCGGAATAAGCGTGCGCGATGTCGCGGAGGTGATTCAAACCTACTTCAGTGAGCAACGCATTGGGTATTTCATCCGCGACGGGAAGCAGTATTTCGTTCTCGCACATGCGATACCGGAGCAGCGCCGGACCCCGGAGGATGTCACGAACATTCAGCTGCGCACCACGTCGGGGGAACTGGTGTCCCTTGGAAGCGTGGTGCAACTCCGGCACGAAAGTCTCCCGCCACAATTGCTGCGCTACAACAGATACTCGTCCGCGACCGTCTCCGCCGCGCCTGCGCGGCGCTATACGCTTGGAGATGGAATCGCAGCTATGGACGAGATCGCCGACAAGGTGCTGGATGAAACGTTTCTCACTTCGCTCGCGGGCACGTCGGCGGATTTTTCGGAGAGCACATCCAACCTGATGCTGGTGTTCATTTTTGCTCTCATTCTCGTGTACCTGACGCTCGCCGCGCAGTTCGAGAGCTTTCGTGATCCCCTGACTGTCATGATAACCGTACCATTGGCACTGGCCGGAGCGTTGCTCTCCATGTGGGTGTTCGGGCAGACGCTCAACATCTTCAGTGAAATCGGCATCATTCTCCTGGTGGGCATCGTGACCAAAAACGGTATTCTCATCGTGGAGTTCGCCAATCAGAAACGGGAGGAGGGATTGGATATCATGGCAGCAGCGAGAGAAGCCGCCATCGATCGCATCCGTCCCATCCTCATGACCACGCTGGCCACCGTGCTCGGTGCCGTACCGTTGGCTATCTCGCTCGACGGCACCGCCAACAGCCGCGTATCCATGGGTGTCGTCATTATCGGAGGACTGCTCTTCTCGCTCGTTCTTACACTCTTTGTCATACCCGCACTGTACACCTACATCGCGCGTACAAGCGCCCCGGTGGCTATCGAGGAAGAAGCGTAAGGGTCGTATCCGCTGTGTCGGTAACGATTCCGTCCAGGCGGACGTCGGTTTATGGAGAGTGTGACATTGAAGTTGAAGCGGTGCAAACAAACTCCGTCACCTCTCCGCGGCGAGTCCGCCTCGGCGAATCTGCGATCTTCGACCTGGATCCGGTAATCATCGTTACCCGCCGGTTTATATCATGTGTGACATCGATTTGTGATGAAAAATCTATCAAATATCGTCACACGGAGCTTCGGCCAAGGCCCGGAAGCGAATCCGAGGCCCACCCCCATCATGTAGAGACGTTGCATGCAACGTCTCTACATGATGGGGGTGGTGGAGGTTAAAACGTTGGTCAGCGCCCCGCTACTGCGGGGAAGCGCTACGTCCGTCTATCTCGATGTTCATTGGGCCGGAGCATCACATGCCATTGGCAGGGCCGTCATGGCAGCATCCCAAACAACCTCAAAGAGCAACTCCCCACTACACACAGCGAAAGTCTTCCCATGGACACACTGCACGCAAAGCCTAATCATCCCTCCGAATATCTTGAGAGAGATCACCGCCGGCTCGAAAACCTGCTTGCCGCTGCGGCGCACGATCCCTCCGAGGTTGACATGGTGTTGTACGACGAATTCAGGAGAGGTCTGCTACGGCATATCGGCATCGAGGAAAAAATAGTCCTTCCGCTGCTCCGCTCCGTCGCCGGCTGCGGCTTCGACATGGAGGCGCAATTGCGACTTGAACATGGCGCCATTGCGGCGTTACTCGTCCCGCCGCCGGCGCCTGAATTGCTCTTCGCCCTTATGGGTCTTCTGCAACGGCATAACCATCTCGAAGAGGATCCGGAGACCCTGTATCAGCTTCTGGACGATTGTGTCCGGGCTGCGGGCGACGACATTCTGCGGAAGGTCGTGGAATTCCCGGACGTCCCCCTTTCCCGCTTCATCAACAATCCCCACGCCGTAGAACCCGCCAAACGCGCCGTCGCACGGAGCGGACATGATTATGACGCGTTGGTGGAGGAGGGAAGGAGCGTGAGGAGGGGAAACGGTGATACAGAATGGTGAAGAGAAAAAAGTAAAGAGTAAAGGGATCAGCCCACAGGGCGACATTCCCTGTATCCCCCAACGGCAGTTGGGGGACACACGCGCCCAGCCACTACCTCTCCAGCTCAGCCTTTGGCAGACGACACTTCGCCCGACCCTGCCAGGGTGAGCTTCGACCTCAGATCTACAGGTGCCGACGGCACGCACACCTCCATCAATCCCGAGCCCCTGAGGCGAACCTCTCATAACAGTACGAGCAAGTGCGACAGATTGGCTACATTGAAAGAATCTGATAACGATCACATCTTCAGAGGTACTCATGCTCACAAAGGATTGGCTGATCCTGATTCTTGCGGGTTTTTTCGAAGTAGCATTTGCGTTCTGCCTCGGGAAGGCGAGAGAGAGCACCGGTATTGAAATGTACCTGTGGTATGGCGGCTTCATCGTGACCCTTGCCGTGAGCATGACGTTGCTCGTTCAAGCAACGCAAACCTTGCCCATTGGGACGGCGTACGCGGTATGGACGGGTATCGGTGCAGTCGGAACGGCCCTGGTGGGGATAGTGGTGTTTCGGGAGCCGACGACCTTCTTGCGGCTGCTCTTCCTTTCGACACTGATACTTTCCATCGTCGGTCTGAAAATCGTGTCGCACGCGAAGTGAACAGCAGGTACATGATAGCCCGCATCCTCCAGGGTGCGACGGGCGGCGAAGGGCGCACATACCCGGCGTTCGTGTGAACCGTACGTCGGCAGGAAGGGCGCCGGGGAGGCAAGTGCGTTTTCGCGAAGTCATGTCATCAACAAATGGCGGGAGCGGCGCAGACCGCGGTATTCACTTGCGCTTGTGAGATACTGCAATAATTGGTACTATCTTTTCTTGACGTGATATTCTGTATGGCCCAAGGTGCAGGACGCGTGCGACGGGAAGCCATCCCGGATCGTTCCTGCAGCCGCACAGCGGATGCATGTATGAAATAGTCAGCGGGATCAGTGAATGAACACCGATGGTAACGGCGAATCACGAATGCGGATGGATTTCAAAGGAAAAACATGAGAAGAATAGTCGCCGCCATCAATATGACCATCGACGGATATTGCGATCACACAGCAGGTATTCCGGATGAGGAACTACATCACCATTATACGGAGCTGTTGAATGGAGGTGATGGCATTCTCTACGGGAGAATTACATTTCAACTTATGAAATACTGGCAGCCGCTGGTGAAGAATCCCTCGGGTAAAAATGATATGGACGAATTTGCCAGGGCGATAGATACCATCCCGAAACTGGTTTTTTCTCGAACCTTGAAACATGTCGAATGGGAAAGTGCGGCGTTGGCAACCCGGACCCTGGAAGAAGAAGTTGCAGCACTCAGGCGGCAAGCGGGCCGGGACATTCTCGTCGGCAGTCGGAGTCTGATCCTCCAGCTCATGAAGCGCAACTTGATAGATGAATACCAACTCTGTGTCCACCCAATCATTGTCGGCAGCGGTATGCCGTTATTCGAAAGCATCCGCGACACTACAATCTTTACACTTGTGAAGACCAAGACCTTTCATAGTGGTGCAATAACGCTGTACTATGCGCCGATACAGGAGAATACACCGAAGCGCGAGTGAGGCATCGCCACAGGAGGGGTGACGGCGTTGGAGGACACATGCCATTGTTGCTTCACCGTCGTCTCCCGTTCAGTCGGAGAGATGAAGCGACTCGTGGTCTTCAACACTTTCACGATGAGCGCTCAGGACATCAATGAGTACATCATGCTCTTGTACATGAAATACTCGGAACTATCCTGAGAAGAACCGACGATCATAGGCGCGAGACGGTCATACTCACAAAGTGGCGGAGACGCAAGCCATGAAGAAAATCGTGTTGATCCCCTGTCTGTTGTCATCTCATTGTGCCTTTGCAGGGACAGGCGGCGCAGAAGACGAGAATATACTGATACTTTCATTCCTCGCGGTCATTGTATCGATTCTTGTTCTCCTCTATGCAACGGCATTTGTCAGGAGACGTATTGCAGAGCGTAAGGAAAAGAGCGTAGCGCAGCCTGCTGATGATGTGCAGAGCGAGGATGCCGATGAAGGTGTTGAATTGAAGCACCCTGAAAATAGTATGTGAGCAAGAGACTGTTTTGTAGCAATTGACCTTACAACACCTCAGAAATCCTGGCGCCATCCCGGAAGAGCCGGGAATGTGATTTCTGCACGAAGCGCAGGATAATCGCTCCGCTGGATTCGGGATTGCACCGGGGAAGGTACACGGTGGCGGCGCGATTGCTGGTCTGCATCCATGAGGATATCCTGCATCGGATATCCTTCGCCTGATATAGCGTGGGTTCAGTCTTCTACAACGGGAGCATCATGAAAAATGCTCTGGGATCCCACTCGCGCTACTCCCCTCAATCCCCTAAGAACCGGTGCATGTAGCCGATCTGAAACATGAGCTGGGGATTGGAATAGTCGCCTTCCCCGACGGATGCCCCGGCTTGCAGGAAGAAACCGCCGAGATTCAGCTCGTACACCGCACCGAGATACGTCCAGTATTTGTTCCTCGTGAACCAGCCATCGTCCTTCTCCAGTCGCGAGCTCCCGGCAATCAACGCCAGCACGTGACTGCGATTGCTGTTGTCGGAGAGCTTGAAGCCGATATTGAGCTGGGCACCGGCGAGCGCATCGCCGTACAGCGCGCCGGAAAGCCGCAGTCCGAGCGTACCAAACCAGCGCCCGAATGCGATGTTGAATCCCGCCGGTGTGCCGAAGTTGGCACCAAGCTCATAGTATGCGGCCTCACGGAGATCGGTGATCTGATCGTCCACCCACACCGCTTCTTTCCGGATGATCTCGATGTCGTCGAAAGAGTAAACATATTCGCTCCCGTCCCGCGTCCTGATTTTCAGGCTCTTGTTCGGCACCTGCTCGATGATGGTTCCCAGTATTTTCGATCCGTTTTTCAGGATCACGGCGTCCACTTCGGACTGTGCGAGGCAGCGGCTGCCGGTCAGCGCGAATGCGAGAATCAGTAACGGGAGGAAATACGCTTTCATGTTCCTTTCTCCTGATGGGTGATAATTATTCGCAGAGAGCGGAGAGCAGGGAGCGGAGAGCGCTCTTCACTCTTCACTCTTTACGCTCCGCTCTCCGCTCTTTGCTACAACCTGGTTACGCGCTTCACCAGCACGGTTTCTCCAAACATCGCCACGAGATAGTACACTCCGGCACCGCGGGCGTGGAGAGAGTGCGTAAAATCCGCAGCGCCATCAGGCAGCACACCTGTGTGAATCACATCCGCTCGGCCAAGTACATCGTACAGCGCCAGTGTAACGGTTAGATTCCTGGTGCCGGTGAGTGCGATGCGCAGCAGGTCGGTCGCCGGTTCGGGCCAGACATGCAGCGATGCGCGTTCTGCTACCGGCGGCGTGGCGTCCACGTCGAGCACCGTCACGTTGAAGGGATCCGAGAGCGCTGAGCAGCCTTCGGCATTGGTGACCTGAACCTGATACACGCCGGTCTGTCTTGCAACGTGCAGCGGTCCGGTGGCGCCTGGTATAGCTGTGCTGTTCAGATACCACTGGTAGGCATGTGCTGTGTCGCTTCGCAGCGCATCCCCGAGGCGGCGTATGACGGGCTTCGCGGGTGCGGGCTTCATAATGACGTCCGTGGTGTCCGAAGCGCCCCAGCAGCCCAGTTCGTTGCGCACCCGCACGGAATACCGACCGGCCGCCGTCACCACGATGCTTTCCGTACTCGCTCCTGTACTCCACTCGTATGCGGGATAGCTCTTGTCGGTCCACAAGTGGACGGTCTCGCCTTTGCAGATCGCCACCGGACCACCCGGAGTAATCACCGGTTGTGGACTATTGTGTACCGATACATGCACCGTATCGGATATCCCGAGTGCTCCATCAGTGCGTCGGACCGTGCAAAAGTACTGCCCGCTCGTACGAACCACGAGCATGCGATTCTTCGCTCCGGATGACCAGGCATAGCTGGCGTAGCCGGCTCCGGCGTCGAGAGTGACGGAGTCGCCCGAACAAAAACGCAGGGAGTCGTCGTATGCCAGCTCGAAACGGAACGACGCCTCGGGAAGACCCGGTATGCGAATCGGTATCTCGCATTTCGAGGAATCCGTATTTGATGCAAAACACCAAACCGTCACAGTGTAGTGTTTCTCCCCGGTTGTCGGCGCATGCTGAAGCATCCATTCGGCGCTGCCTTCCTGCCCGGGATTCAGCAGTGAGGGAAGGATACGTTTCGTGAATCGGTCCGGCGCGTCCGGTGCCGCCAGGGTCAGCTCCGTTGGCAGTACGATGGAGGCACGGAGGGTGTCCGTCCGAGAACCGCCGGTGTTCCGAGCGGTAACGGTGACGGGAAAAGGCATGGGATTATAGCGAAGATACGTCGTGTCCGCGGTTATTGCGGGGGCATCGAGAGTACACTCGAGCATCGGACCTGCCTGCGGGATAAACACTTTATGGCAGCAAATGACATCGGGATAATTATCGAAGCTGCTGCGAATACAGATTTCGATGGAATCGCCCTGTGTCCGCTTTTTGGCCGCCAACTGCCAGTTCACTTCCGCGAACATCCCCGGAGCGATGTCCGCCGGCGATACAAGCTGTGTCGTGCTGACTGGCGAGACCAGTCGCACGTCATGGGTATCCACGATGATGGTACATCGCGCATTGCGCAGCGTCGTGTCGCCGATATTGTCGCAGCGTCCGGTGACGATAAACGGGTTGGGCTGATAGTCGCGCAGCTTCCGATCCCACTGCAGGCGCTTCGTACCGTTGATATCGCAGAAGGCCTGAGGTGCCTTTGCATTGATGCAAATACTCCCGGTTTCAATAACCGGAATGAAACAGCCCTGTTCAAATCGGGGATACGCAGCACGGATGTCGCAACATGCGGTATCAGACCGGTTCGCAGCTTTGAACGTCATGTTCAGCAACAGACCACCGCCATGAACAAGCTTGCGTGCGGTAACCTGTATGAGGGCGCCTGCGGGATGAGGCGTCACCATGATCGGAGCACCCTCGAGCAGGGAGCCCGTCGGCGTGCTCACACCTTTGAGCTGTACGCAGGAAGTGTCGTATTCCAGTGTGAATTGCAACGGGTAGAACATCTCGCCGTTGATTGGTGAAATGAGGTTGAGGGGCAGCGTGATATCGGCGCCACTTTTCCCGGTTGCATCGCCGATCTCCAAATTCAGATTCTTGAACGTGGACGAATCCAGGGGAGCGCGATACGTTTTCGTCTTGGTGTCGCTCCCCCCACAGAAATCCTTCAACTGCAGATCTACCGTCCGTAGAGCGCCATCCGCGCACTCGCGCTCATAGGTGATGATGCACTCCTGAAAGCTCTGGCGTATGATGGTGAATATTTCCTGATAGATCGCGGCGAGCTGTCCGGCATTCGGTGTCTGGTAATACTTCCCGCCGGTAAGCGAGGCGATCATTTGCAATTCCACCGCATTGACACTGCTGCCGAGAGCGACAGTAAACACATTGATACGGTGGCGATTCGCCAGTGCAATAATCTCCGCAGGCGTGCGCGTCGAACCTCCGTCGCCGCCGTCTGTCAGCAGTATAACAGCGCGACATTGGTTCACCCCGTTGTTGATCAGTTCGAGCAGTCCAAAGTACCCGCCGTCCCAGACTGCCGTCAAACCACCTGCAGGAAGGGCATCTACGGCGGCGTGCAGCCATTGCTTATTCGTCGTCATCTGCTGCTGTACCGTCACGACGGAGGTAAACCAAATTACCGCCGCCTCGTCCATAACGCCGTCCATCAGATCAATAAATGCGTGGCCCGCCAGCTTGGCGCCGGCATTACCGGAACCTATCATCGAACCGGATGCGTCGAACACCAGTGCTACGGATTTTGCACAGGGTTTGGTGGGATCGGGACACCACACCGTGAAATCTTTGACCTCGACACCATTCTCATAGATGCGAAAATCCTGCTTCGACATATTGTACGCCGGATTGCCGTCACAGCCGACCGTCACATACAACTCGATGGTCGGCCAGTTTACCGTCACCCGTTTGAAGGTGAGGTTCGGCTGCGCCTGAAGCCCGGCCGTTGGCATCACGTGGCAGATAAGGATGAGCAGCGCGACAGCGCTCCATGTGTGAGCAGGTACGTTAGATAACCTTTTCATGACAGACTCCTTTGCAAAACACAGAACGCAGAACACGCAGAAAAAGCAGAACACGCAGAAGAAGAGAAGAGGCCGAAAGGCTATCTTCTCGTCGTGTTTGTGGTACATCGTACGTAGTACGTCGTAAGTCGTCCCGCCTGCGCTCTCATGAACTGCCGTTTGTGCGATGGTCCTTTGATGCTTCGGCGGGCAGGAAATCGTAGGTCGTAAATCGTCACTCGTTACAGTTTCGTGATGCGCTTTACCAGTACGGTTTCCGGCAGTACGGCGACGAAATAGTACACCCCCGCTTTCCGTCCGGAGAGGGAATACTGAAATTCACCGCGCTCATCGGTGCTCCGTGCTTCGTGAATGACTTCCGAGCGGCCGAGTACATCGAAGAGATACAGGGTAAACGGCTGCGTGCCGATGTCGTTGATGCGGATGCGCAGCACATCGCTTGCCGGCTCGGGCCAGGCGTGGAGTGTCGGTGCGCCAGCGAGTGGGGGATTGCCGGCGACGCCGAGTACGGTGACGTCGTATATGTCGGATACCACCGAGCAACCACGCGAACTCGTCACCCGAACCTGATACGACCCGGGTTGTGTCACAAGAAGCGCGGGCTGCGTCGCTCCGGGTATCTCAACGCCATTGCGGAACCACTGGCATCGGTAGCCCTCCGGTACGCTCAACACGTCGCCCGTCCGTCGAATCACCGGCTTGTCGGGCTTGAGGAAACTGATGACGGTCACCGGATCGGATTGACCCCAGCAACCGTGACTGTCGCGCACGCGCACAAAGTATTTGCCTTCGATGCGGACAACGAGTTCGGCCGTGGTCGCGCCGATGTTCCAGAGGTACTCCTCGTAACTGCCGTCCACACCGAGCACGACCGAATCGCCGACACAGAACCAGAGTGTGCCGCCGGGAGTGATCATGGGCTTGGGAGCGGGACGCACGCTCACGTGCAGTGTGTCGGAGCGTCCGATAAGTCCGTCGGAACGTCGGACAACACAGAAATAGGACCCGGCGTTTTTCACTGCGATCTGCTGTGTCTGTTGTCCATGAGACCAGTTGTAGGTCAGATACCCGCTGCCGGCATCGAGAATCACAGAATCACCCTGGCAGATCTCGAGCGGTCCGGATGCTGTCAGCCGTGTGCTGAAGGTTGGCGGCGGCAATCCGGGTATGCGCACATTGACGGTGCAGACGGTCGTGTCCTGTCCCGCAGCCCAGCTCCTGGCGGTCAGCGTGTATGACTTCTCCGATGAGATAATCGGATGCTGAAGCATCCAGTTCACACCCCCGCTCTGCCGCGGAGCGAGAGTCGCGGGCAGGAGCTGCTTTGTATAGTTTCCGGGCGTCTCCGAAGGCGCTAATTCGAATTCCGGAGGCAGTTGCAGCGATGTCCACACGGTGTCGCTCTGAGTGCCACCGTTGTTCGTCACCGCCACGCTCAATGGAAAGGGCATTGGTGTATAGCGTACGGCGGCGGTGTCCGCAACGATCTGTGGCACAGATACGGCGCATGAAAGAACCGTACCCGCCTGTGAAACGACGATGCGAACGCAGCAGGTGACGTCGGGGTGATAGTCGAAGCTGCCGCGTATGCAGAGTTCGATGGTGTCTTCGGACGTCCGGGGTTTGGCCGCGACCTGCCAGCTTACGGTGGCGAACATCCCCGGATCGATATGTGGCGGGGAGGGAGTCTGTGTGTCCGTACTCGGCGAAAGCAGCTCGATGTCGTCTGCATCATAGAGGATGCGGAAACGTGCGTTTGCTGCCGTAGCGTCGCCGGTATTATCGAAGCGCCCCGTGATGGTAAAGGGATTCTGCTGGTATTCCTTGCTGTCCTGTCGCCAGTCGAGTCGGGGTGGAGCCGTGACGGAGCAGGATATGGTCGGGAGAGTGGGAGAGAGACATACACGTCCGGTATCCATTATCGGAATGAAGCAACCCTGCGAGAATCCCGCATTGATGGGGCGTATATCCCGGCACAGCGTATCGCTGCGCTGTTGCGTGGAGAACGCCAGGTTCATCAGGCGTCCGTAGCCATTCACCAGAACAGGGGCCGTGCTTTCTATTGTGACACCTCCGGTCACGGGCGTCGCAGTTATCGGGACGCCATCCAGCAGCGATCCAGGCGGAGCGGTTACAGATTTGAATTGAATGATGGAGGTATCGTATGTAAGCGTGTAACGCAGCGGATAGAAGTTGTTGCCGTGAATACTTGTGCGGAGATTGAGCGGCAGGGTGAAATCGTCGCCATGTCTGGCGAAAACCTCGCCCAGATCGAGGTGGAGGGGGGAAAATGTTGTGCTGTCCAGCGGTGCGCGAAAGGACTTCGTTTTCGTATCCGAGCCATTACAGTAATCCCGCAATTGCAGCTCGACGTTGCGCAGGCCGCCATCCGCGCATTGGGCGTCATAGGTGATCATGCACTCCTGAAAGTGTTGCGCGAGCAGTGTGCCGATCTCTACATACGCGCCGACAAGCTGCGAGGCAGTCGGGACGTAATAGTATCTGCCCCCGGTGAGCAGCGCGATAAGCTCCAGCTCCACGCTGTTGATGCTCGAGCCCAGGCCGATGGTAAACACACGGATGCGGTGCCGGTTTGCCAGCGCGATGATTTCCGCCGGCTGCCGCGAGGATGAATTGTCGCCTCCATCCGTCATCAGTATCACCGCGCGGACCGGATTCAGCCCATTGTTGATCAGCTCGATCAAACCAGCATAGCCGCCGTCCCACACCGCCGTCCCACCACTCGCCGGCAGTGCGTCCACGGCCGAGTGCAGCATCGGTTTATTGCTCGTCATCTGCTGATACACTGTCACCACGTGCGTGAACCAGATGATCGATGCCTCGTCGACTACACCATCCATGAGGTCAATGAAACCGTGCCCGGCTTGCTTTGCGGCCGCGTTGCCGGCGCCCATCATCGAACCGGACGCATCGAATACGAGCGCCACGGAAAAGGAGGATCGTACCGTGGGATCAGGGCACCAGAGCTGAAAATTCGGAACTTCCACATTGTTCTCGAACACGCGAAAGTCCTGCGCCGACACGGTGAAATCAAGTGTGCTGTCGCAACTCGCCGAGAAGTACAGTTCAATGGTCGGCCAATTCACACCGATGCGTTTGAAATTCAGCGCCGGCTGACCGTGCATCGTCACGAGCGGGGCGCACAAACCGATGAGAAGCATACACACGGATATCCGTCGTGCTGTAGAACAGAAACTGCCGGACCTCTCCATCACGTTCTCCTTGGCGAATCAGAAGATATTATGACAACATTGTAGGGAAAATGTCCTTCAATGTCAAGACCACAGAAGACACAGAAAAAACAGAACACGGAACGCAGAACGCAGAACACACAGAAAAAACAGAACACGCAGAAGAAGAGAAGAGGCAGAAAGGGTCTCTCTTCAATGCGTTTGTGGGACATCAACAATCGTCAAACGTAAGTCGTCAAACGTAAGTCGTCAATCGTAAATCGTTACGCGTTTCATCAGCACAGTCTCACGCAGCAGGGCCACGAGGTAATACACGCCGGGAACGCGGCCCTGGACGGAGCAGGTAAAACTCGCGCCGCCGTCGGGCAGCACACCGCTGTGAATCAACTCCGACCGGCCAAGCATGTCGTACAGAGCTACAGTGACGGGTTGATTTCCCGTATCCGCGAGCTCGATGCGCAGAATATCGGTCGCGGGTTCCGGCCAGACGTGCAGCAGGGGACCCGTTGTAGCCGGCGGGACATCATCGGTGTCCAGCACAGTGACGTCGAACGGGTCCGACAGCGCCGAGCAGCCGTTCATAAAGCGCACACGCAACTGATATCTTCCGGTATTTTTTATCTTGATCACGCTGTACCCCGAATCGGGGAGAAGCACGCCATCGCGATACCAGTAGAACCCGCCGATGTCGCCCTGGGCAATAAGCCAGTCGAGATTACGGCGTATTCCGGGTTTGGACGGAACGGTTTTTGTGGTGACAATCACCGTATCGGAATACCCCTCGCAGTCATGACTGCTGCGCACCGTAGCGTAAAATGCGCCTGCCGAATGCACAGTGATGATCTGCTCCGTCGCTCCGTTGCTCCAAAGATAGCTCATGTAACCGCCGCCTGCATCGAGTTGCACGGAATCGTTCTCGCACATCGGAAGCGATCCATGCACAGCGATGCGTGGCGAAGGTGCGTCAATTGCCGTTACCCTCACCGTGTCCGAAATACCGATGCGTCCGTCGCTGTGCTCCACGTTGCAGTAATAATTTCCACCTCGCTTTACGGTCAGGAGTCGATCGCGTGCACCGTTGGACCAGCGGTAAGTGGCGTAGCCCGCTCCTGCATCCAGCAAAACCGAGTCGCCCTCGCAGAATAGCGTGGATCCCAGAGCTGTGAGCGTAAAAGGGAAGGTCGCGACAGGGAGGCCCGGAATGCGTACAGCGACGGCGCAGTGCTTCGAGTCGGAATTTGCGGTACGTATCAATACCGATACGATGTATTCTCTGTCTGTATTGCTGCGCGGATGCCGCAGTTGCCATGTGACTTTTGCCGTTTCGTGTGCTCCCAACGTCGGCGGGGAGAGCAGTTTTCTGTAGGAATCGGGCGCATCAGGTCCGGCCAGATCGAGTTCCATCGGCACGTCTATTGTCGCCCATACGGAATCCGTGCGGGAAGGCCCGAGATTCGTTGCCTCGAGGGTTACCGGGAAGGGCATAGGCGTATATCGCACATTCGCACTGTCGGCGGCGACCTCCGTTGCGGACAGCCGGCAGTCAAGGATGGGGTCCATTCGCGGGACATATACCTTCGTGCAACAAACGACATCGGGATGATTGTCGAATCGCGCCGTGATGCATATCCGCGTTGTATCACCTTCTGTTCGGGGGATGGCTGTCAGGGGCCAGTTGACGTTTTCGAACGAACTCGCGGCGATGATGCCGGTGCTTCCCGGTTTTGTATCGGTACCCGGGAAATACAACCGAACGTCTGCAGTGTCGTAGGTGATTGTGTAGCGTGCTTGCTTCGCATCGCTGTCGCCACGATTGGAAAAGTGCGCGAGTACCGTGAAGGGATTCGGCGAGTAGTCAGGGTTTCCTCTTTCCCAGTCGAGACTGCTCGGAGCACTGATATCACAATGGATGATCGGCGTTCCGGGGGCGATGCAGATACGACCGTCCGCTATTACCGGGATGAAGCAACCCTGTTCGAATGTGGCGGCTACGGCTTTCACCTCCGTACACGCCGTATCCGGAACAATTTTCGTCCTGAAATGGAGATCGAGTAGAGTACCCCCCTGTGTAAGCAGCTTCGGCGTGGTTGTCCGTATCGTTGCACCGTCAGCCAAGGGCGTCCACGATACGGGTACCCCGGCCAGCAAGGTCGTGTCGGATGCCGTCACGTTGTCTAGCTCCACCACAGCGGTGTCGAAGACGACGGAGAACTGCATGGGATAGAACATCACCACGTCTGCGGGTGCGAGCAGACGCAACGGAACGGTCATTTCCATCCCTGCGCCACGGATCGAATGCTCCAAAGCCATGTATAGCATGGAAAACGTCGAAGAATCCATCGACGCCTTGAACGTCGTCGTTTCGGAAAGTGAAGTACCACACACATCGCTTACCTGCACTTCAATGGTGCGATGCGCTCCGTCCATGCAAGGACTGGTATAGGAAATTCTGCACTCCTGAAATCCCTGAAAGATGATGGTCGAGATTTCCATATAAATGGCGGCCAACTGGCCTGCATTCGGTGTCTGATAGTATCGGCCACCCGTTGCATCCGCGATGAACTCCAGGGAACCGGAATTGATTGCTGTTCCGAGACCGATCGTGAAAACACGGATTCGGTGTCGCTGCGCAAGAGCGACCACTTCCTCCGGTGTACGTGTGGACGAGGCATCGCCCCCATCGGTCAGCAAGATCACCGCCCGGCATGGATTCGTCGCGTTGTTGATGAGTTCGATCAATCCGCCATAGGCACCGTCCCATGCCGCCGTGCTTCCCGTGGCGGGCAACACGTCAACGGCGGAGTGTAAAAGTGTCCTGTCGCGGGTCATCGATTGCATGAGGGTGACATCGGAATTGAACCAGAGCACGGCGGCTTCGTCGACCTTCCCGTCCAGAAGATCGACGAACGCGTGACCGGCTTGTTTCGAACCGAGGTTTCCGCTTCCCGCCATAGAGCCGGATGCGTCGAAAACCAAGGCCACCGATACGGCGCAGCGTACGTTCGGGTCGGGGCACCACAGGTCGGATGGGACCATCGGTACCCCGTTTTCAGTGATGCGAAATTGTTGCAACGTTGCGTCGTACACCGGCATGCCATCGCAAGTGAGCCGATAGAAGACCTCAACCTTCGGTCCGTTGACAATTAAGTTCCTGACGGTAAACCGTGGTTGTGCCTGAACCGTCGTTCCCGATACCAGAAACAGCAACAGAAATACAGGAAGCGAGAGGGGTTTGAAACGGAAATTGGGTGCTGTGCTTGTCATTCAATCCTCTCTCCGGTATGCACGAGATTGTGCAGCAACGTACGCTCCGCGATAATGGGAGGTGATTGCATCAATGGTGAAAACGGCAGTGTGACCGCACGTGCGCGTTGCATCACATCGTCTGCCAACACCGCGCTACAGAAGGATGGTGCTGAAGGTATCCTGTCCGTGGGGGCCGTGCGTATCATGAATAAACCATGAAGCCCCCGAAAGTTACACACGTTTGAAAAAATCTCTATACGGGTCCGCATTTTCCGTTGCGGGAAATATTTGCACTTGACAATGTCCGCGCAACATCGTAGGTTGATGGACAGAGGATAATACAGTCCATTAAGCCCAACATCGTGAGCGGAGGTTCCATGCGTCTGATCGTGCTTGTTTCCTGTTTCGTCTGTTTTTCAGCATTGTGCATCGGGCAGAACAAGGGAGTGCCGGCTGCGGATAAAACGCTCACGAATGATGCGTATGATTTCATCAGCAGCAATCGTGTGCATATGTGGTTCAGCAACAACGGATCGCTTTCCCGTAATCCGCTGACGGATGCTTCAGGATTCGAATGGCCCGCAGGCAGCGGGAAACACGTGGTTTTTACCGAGGGACTCATCATCGGTGGACTGCTCGACGGCGAACCGCATATCGCGGGTTCGACCTACCGGTATGGTCTGCAGGCAGGGGGTATTCGTCCCGACGGCACTGCGGATAATCCCGCGTCTCCGATGAACAGAATCTACCGGGCGCACCGCTATGACCCGGTATGGCTCAATCAGCTGTCTCCGCAGGACAGGACACGTATTCTTACCGACCTGCGCGACTGGCCGGTGCAGCTCGGAGCCCCGTGGGTGGATGCGAACGGCAATGGCATCTATGATCCGGATCCGGACGCCTGGGCAATGGGACAGCAAAGCGATACGCCGCTGTTGCCGGGCGACGAAGTGTTCTGGTTCGTGAGCAATGACCTGGATCCAAGCCGAAGCAGCAATCTCTATGGCACCATTCCGATGGGACTGGAATTCCAGACAATGATATGGGCGTCCTCGGGACATCCTCTGCTCGAGAATGTGATATTTCGTGAGCACACCATCATTCACAAGGGCAAATCGCGGGTCACGGACCTGCGCATCGGTGCGTGGGAAGATCCCGATCTCGGCGAGGCCTGGGACGATTTCTGCGGAGTCGACACCTCGCTCGGACTTACCATCGCATACAACGGTGATGCCCATGATTCGTACTACGGTACACCGCCATCGAGCGGTATTCTCTGGCTGCAGACGCCGGTGACACCGCAAGCGGGCGCCACTGCACACTACGGACTCGGTTTGCGTCAGGACTATGCCAATATTCCGCTCTCGGGCTATGTGCATTACATCAATGGTGACGCCGTCTACATGGATCCGTATCTGGGGCACCCCGTCGGAGCCATACAGATGATGAATTACATGAGCGGTCTCTTGCATACGGGTGATCCGATGATCGATCCGATTACGAAACTGCCGACGACCTTCACCCTTGCAGGAAACGCCGTGTTGGGAAGCGGCTGGGTGGATGGCATCGGAGCGCCGGCGGGAGACAGGCGGCAGCTGTCGAGTTGCGGGCCGTTTACCATGGCCGCGGGTGATACGCAGAAAGTGCTTCTCGCGCGGATTGTCGCGCAGGATGGCAACAATCTGCTGAGTACACGGGCGCTGCGCAATGCGGCACGGCAATTGCGCGATATCTTCCGCAACCTGCCCATGGGCGCGCAGGCACCGGTGTTCCAGTCGTCTCTCCGACATCCCTCGGCCGACAGCTATGAAGTGCGGGTCAGCGGTGGTCCATTTCCTTCGGGCACAACACAGGTGATCGCCGTGCTGCGGAGTGCCGACGGCGCTGAAGTGCAACGTGCGGCTCTTGCCGATGATGGTTCCACCGGAGACGAGACTGCGGGAGATGGTATCTACGGAGGAATTCTCGCGGGGAACGGCGCGGTGCGTGGCGCGGACCTTTTCCTCATCAGTACCGATGGCGCGGACGCGATGGAGTGGTTCGTGGAGAGCGAAATCGCCTTACCCGGACGTGCGCGTGTGCGCTTTACCGGTGTGCACTCCGACAGTCCGAATTTCGACGGCAAAGTCAATCCGGGTGACAATGTGCGCATCGGGCTGCGGCTGGAGAATCACAGCAGTGTTGACATGGGACCGTGGCATCTTTTTATTCGTGACGAAAACGCCGCACTCGCCGACAGGGGCACCATGCGCTTCCATACCACAGTGCCGGCGTCCGGAGCGGTGGAGCCGGTCTACGATCCGGATGACGCCGAAAGCTACATCGCATTTTCCATTCCGTCGAACGCCGTGCCGGGGAGCATGCTGACCTTTCCGGTAACGATGATATCCGAGCAGTACTGCCTCTTCCAGGATACACTGCGCCTCGAAGTCGAAGAGCAGGAATTGCCGCTGGCACACGGATTGCTCAGACATGTGCAGGGGCGTGCCCTGGGATCGCTCGGTTACAGCATCGTGGATCCGACCGCGCTCACGTTGTACGACTACAGAGTCAGCATCGAGGGTGCGGATCACGAATTCGAGAAAACCATTCATGTCGAAAACGTTACCCTTGGTACCACCATCTACAGAGGCTATGCCCTGCCGGAACGCTATCCGCACAGCGGAACCCTGATCGATGGCTGGCTTCTTACGATGGGGACCGCCAGTCATGATGTTCTCTACTGGTCGGACGGTTTCAAGCTTTGGAGTCCGACTCCTGTTTTCGGAGACTTCTCCGAGCCCACCCGCGAATGGTTCAGCATCTTCGAGGGCAATCTCTTGATTGGCGAGGATTTCACCTTCGGAAGCAATCTCAACGCCTATGATATACTCCCCGTGCAGCTCATTTTCGACAAGCAGAATGGACAGAAGGCCATGGGCTATTTGCGCGGTGGCAGTCCGAATTACGGATATCAGGGATACTTCGATATTCCTGTCCGTGCCTACGACGTCAGTGATCCCGCCAAACCGCGTCAGATCATGCTCGGCTTCAGCGAACAGCGCACCCGTCCATCCAACAACAATACCTGGATGCCGACGGCGGATCCGAACGACCGGGAAATCCTGTATGTGTTCGCGGATGATTACACCACAGAACCAGACGTAAAATTTCAGCGGCCGATAAACACGGAAGCGGTAAATCTGGATCTTCTGTACTGTGTCTGGGCGATGCGCGCGGATTCCCTGCCGGAATTCGAGGATGGTGATACCTACACGCTCAGTTCCTATGTTCCGGTAAGCCAGCGCGACGTGTACATCCTGTCAAAGCCGCGCACGCTCGCCGTCGAGCAACTCTCACCGCAGCCGGGCGCTTTCGCACTGCATGCGAACTATCCCAATCCCTTCGGGCCGGGCAGCGCAAGCGGCAGTACGCACACGACGATCAGCTTCGATCTGCCGGCCGAACAGAGTATTCGACTCTCGGTGTTCGATGTGCTCGGACGCGAAGTATCGGTACTCGCCCAGGGCCTGTATGCGGCAGGCCGATACAGTGTGCGTCTCGATGCCGCTTCGCTTTCGCATGGATTGTATTTCTATCGTCTCGAAAACGGATCCGCTTCGATCAGCAAACGTATGATGCTGCTCCGATAAACGAACCGGCCATCTTGCGGGTGGCGTTGCAGAGCAAGGCCGTTATAAAAAGACACGGGCGGGGAAATCCCCGCCCGTTCCTTTGCGCTGCGCTCCATGCATCATCAGGGTGTGTGACGGATCGCTCCGTACAGCACCGTGACGCGCATGTTCGTGCGTTTCCAGATGCCGTCTTCACGTTCAAGTCGCAGTACGGGGGTGTAGACCTTGACCTTGACCGTGTTTCCGCTCGCTTGCACCGCCGTGTATTCCAGGGGAACATCCACAGCACTCCTGTTTTCGTATCGTTTTTTCAGGCTGTCCAAAGCGGGGTCCAGCGCTATGCGCAAGGTATCGGCGGGCTGATCCGGCGGCGTGTACACAAAGGTCAGGGTGTCGAGCGTGCCGTTGACGCTGTAGCCGGCGTGATCCGACGTCGCGGAATTCTTCGGGGTGCGTGCGAAGTAATACATCCCGGGAAACATGCGGTCGTATCCCTGCACATCAATCGTTTCACCCTCACGGCTTTCATAGCGCAGTTCGTCGTCGGACTGCGCCGGCTGAGCCGCGATGTACTGAATGCCCAGGTCGGCGGCGATGGTGGATGCGTCTTTCCACTCCGAATACGTCACGGATGAATCAGCTCTGAGCGATGTGTCGAACCACGATTCTATTGCGGTATAACCGTGGATTTCATGCAGGTACTGCAGGACCGCGCTGATTTCGCGCGCGTCCTCCCGCGGTACCCCTTTTGTCGCTTTACGGATGCTGCCGTCGTCGAGCATGCTGTTTGCTTCGAGAAGGTGCTTCAACCGCTGTGCCTGGCTGCTCTCGGAGATAGAGAACGCTCCCCAGGGACCGAATGACACGAGGAGGGTGATGGCGCACAAGGTAAGCGGTATGGCTTTGATGCTTTTCGCTTTGCTGAAAACGAAGTAGAGTACCATTATCCCGAGCCACACACCGGTGACAACGGCGATGTAGCGGCTTTCCGTCATGCCATAGTCCGAAAGCCGGCGCAGGACGGCGAGAAAATACACCACGACAAAGGGCGCGAGCACGATGTAGAACCAGCGCGAGGCCAGAGCGATCCAGCGAGAACCCTCCCGTTCACGAATGGGATGCAGCAGCAGCAACGCGAACATGCCCGCGACGGAGAAACCGAGAATCAGCCGGGCAATCCAGCCGTGCGGCCAGGTCCAGCCGACCATGATTTTCCCGGTGTACGCGACAAGGATAACGAGATAGATGACGATCAGCGGGAGCAGCACGTACTGCGAGAAAATTTTCAGACCCTTCGGATAGTCATCCGACTGATCCAGCGCATCCAGATCTTCCGGCACTCCTGCCAGAAAGAACCAGGTGTTCAGCAACCCGAGAAGCATTATCCACAGCTGGAAATAGCGCTTTCCGTGTATCGTCACATCGAACAGATTCTCCACGGCCGCCAGCGCGATGGCGAGGCCGGCCCAGAGAACGACGGTGAACAATCCCGCCGTGAGCAGCCGGAGGAAGAGTGTTTTGTTGAAATGCCAGAACCCATTGACCTGCCCCCGCCGCAGCCAGGGTGCGATGGCAACGAAGAGATGCAGCGCCACCGCCAGCATGAAAAAGCGAATGATATGCAATTGCGGTGCAATCGGCAGATTGTCGGGCAGCGTCAGGGCGTAACCAGCCAACAGGATCAGGGCGCCGATCTGCGTTCCGCTCGATGTGCCCCGGCTCCAACGCTGTTTCTCCGCAAGCAGCGTGAGCCCTGTCAGGAACGGAACAGCGAGGACGGCGACGAGGAGCACGCGAAAGGCCCACAGCGGTTCGGGTTGAGCTTCGCTGTTGGCGAGCAGCAGCGCCATCACGGTGCCGGTCGACGCCGCCAGAAGAACGAAGGGGAAGCGCCGCAGTGTCCGCAGAGCTTCGTGCGTGATCTGTTCGAAAGAAGGAAATTTCATGATGGAATTCCGATGAGTCAGAATTCTGCAAAGTACGAAAACGGACGATGCGGAGTTACATGCAAAAATCGATCCCCTCTCACCGTCTCCCTCCGGACAGAATGAGACACACCGCCCGCGGATAGTGCGGGCGGTGCGCCCTCGTCCCTTTCCCTCTGCACTCTGTGTCGGGATCACTTGCCGGCGAAGTGTGCTTCCTGTACTTCAGCCGCCGGTGTGTCGTGAATAATCCATGTGCCGTCATCATCAAAGCTGTAGTGTTGCGGGATGCGCTTCACGATGGTCAGATAATCCTCCAGCGGCTTGAGCCTTCGGATGCTGTCGTCCAGTGCCTCTTCGGTCGCCCAGGGCTGCACATTTCTGCTGGCCTTGAGACGTTCGCGCATTTCGACTGGGATGTTGCCGGGAAGAATGACGAGTGTTATGCGCGGGACTTCCACCGCGGTCGGATCGCCTATCTGTTGATGAATGCGTTGCAAAAATGCATCATCGAGGGAAATGCTGTTGCGGTCGAGTGTCCGGCCTTTGACAGTGTATCGTTCGAATGTTCCGGGAATGGTCTCGAAGGTGAATCCGAGCTGTGTGCTGCCCTCATTGTCCGTCAAATGGAGAGGGAATATGCCTTCCGGAAGACGGCCGTCGCCAATGATGCTCGTTTTGCTCCCCGCAGGGAAGGTCCGCCAGATTTTGCCGTATTCCACCGCTTCGTAGCGGTCGAACTGATTCCGAATCATCAAAGTCGCTGCGCCGTCATATTTCCATACGACGATCAGTATGTCATTGGAGGAATCGTGTGTCCGGGCGGTTGAGGTAGAGTGAGAGAGGCCTCCTGCAAAGAGAACAAGAATTGCAGTGAGGATGATGCGATGGTTGTTCATGGAATACTCCGCTGGAAAACAATGATGAATTCAGTGAAATATGTCGCGATGAATCAACCGGGCTCCGTTTCTATGGCAGGATGCGATGTCATATGGTTACTTGCATATTTTGTGCCAAACTTGATAAATGTGATTGCCGGCCTGAAAAGCATAGTTACATTGCAGACCGTGAATATCGCTCACTTTGGCGTGAAATATCCGCGCGATACTGCCTATCCCCATTCCTCTTCCGCCGAGGTGGATTCGATACGCAGAAAACATCACACGGAACATTGCACAATCCGGCATCGTTTAATAAGGCTCTGTGCGCGTGGTATACACTTTGAAACACGAGAGTTCCGAGATAGACAGAAAAGTCAGTGATACCAGGTATGCATGGATAGAAAGTGATGCGCGTCGGTACGCGCATGAATCGGAGAGGTCGGAGGCACAGTACGGCGCGTTTCTCGGACATCGGAAACAGACTCCGTCTCCCGCGCGGATACTCGATGTGGGAGCGGGTCCGGGGTCGCTCACCGCGCGCATAGCGATGTGTTTTCCCTCGGCCGCTTTCACGGCGCTGAAAGTATCACCCGTAATGATGCAGTAGGGTAGAGACTATATCGCCCAGCGCGATTTACAGTGTCGCGTAGAGTATGTGCAGGTGGACGCGGGTCCGTGGGCGCGATGAATGATATCGGACGCTATGATCTTATCTGCAGTTGTTTTTCCATGCATGAGTGGAAAGACCCGCGCCGCGTCGTGATGCAGCTTCGCAGCATACTCGCTCCGGGAGGCAGCATGCTCCTGCGCGACCTTCGCCGGATTCCATGGCTGACGTGGCTTCCGCTGCGGCTTCCGATGCTCGAATCAATTCGTGCCTCCGACACCGTGGAGGAAGTGCGGAAGGAGTTGAGCCGATTGCCCGATTCAGATGTAACGGTGCAAGCGGATGCCCCCTTCATGCTGACAGTGAAAATCCGCGCGACGGGACTGTGACGCTTCGTCGCATCGAACAAGAGCACCGCCCGCACATTCGCGGGCGGTGTTGTTTACAGGAGGCGGTCCGCAAGAAATCCTGGCTCTGTGGGGAGGTTATCCGGAGTATGTGTCGCGGACGGTGCGCATCCCGAAACGGTAGAACAGCGCCGGTATGACGATCATGTTCAACGCCGTGGAGGTCAGCAGGCCGCCCAGAATGACGATGGCCATGGGCGCTTCGATTTCCTTGCCGGGTTCATCCATCCCGAAAGCGAGGGGCAGCAGCGCGAGCGCGGTGGTGAGCGCCGTCATGATGACCGGGCTGAGACGTTCGAGCGAACCGCGTTGCACCGCATCGCGAAGCGCACAACCTTCATCGAGCAATCGCTGATAATGCGCTATCATCAAAATTCCGTTCCGTGTCGCGATTCCGAATAAGGTGATGAAGCCCACCAGCGCGGCCACGTTGATCACGCCACCCATGAAGAGCACCGCCCATATCCCGCCGATCAGCGCCAGCGGCAGGTTTGCCATAATGAGAACGGAGAGTTTGAAGGAGCGGAATTCCATGAACAGAATGATGAAAATCGCGAAAATGGAAAGCACGCTCAGTCCTGTGATCACGCGCGTCGCGTTTGCTTCGCTTTCGAACTGTCCTCCGAGTTCATAAAAATATCCGCGCGGAAATTTCACATTCGCTTTCAGACGTTCCTGTATTTCGCTTACTGTCGAGTGCAGGTCGCGTCCATCCACATTAGCCTGGACGACCATTTTTCGCTGAACATTTTCACGACCGATGGAATGCGGACCGAACGCGTAGCGAATATCCGCAAGTTGTCTGAGCTGGACGCGTGCGCCCTGCGGTGTATCCACGAGGGCATTGCGTATCGCCTCGATGTCGCCCCGGGATTGGGCGTCGTAGCGCACGACAAGATCGTAGCTGACGTTGCCTTCCAGAATTTTGGACACCGCTTCGCCGGCAAACGCCGCATCGATCACATCAGCGAGCGTCGCGGAGGACACTCCGTAGCGGGCCATTGCGGACCGATCGAAGCGAATCGCAACCTGCGGCACGTTCATCTGTTGTTCGATGGCGAGATCCACAATCCCGTCGACGGATTCCATCTCAATACGGGCCGCTTCTGCGAGATGAGACAGCTCCGTCAGACCCGGACCGAACAATTTGAGAGCAATGTTCGCACGCGATCCGGAGAGCATGTGGTCGATGCGATGTCCGAGCGGCTGACCGATGGTCGCGTTCGTACCGGGTAGAGAGGCCAGGGCGTTGCGCACCGCTTTCAGAAAATCCTGTCTGGAACGATCACCTAGTGTATAACGGACGTCAAGCTCCGATACGTTGGAGCCCTGGGCATGCTCATCCAGTTCGGCGCGTCCGGTCCGTCGGGCTGTACCCTCCACCTCCGGCAGCGCGAGCAATTCCCGTTCGGCTCTGCGACCAATAGCGTCGGATTGATCGAGCGACGTACCCGGCATGGTGACCAGCGAAATGGTGAGTGATCCCTCGTTGAACTCCGGGAGAAAAGACCGTCCCAGAAAAGGTACGGTGCCCACCGCCGTCACAAGAAGTATGATCGCGGCACTGAATATCAAGCCGTGACGGGGCAGGGTGTACGTCAGCGTACGGTCGTACATGCGTTTCAGTATGCGAACGACTCGACTGTCTCCCGCGTCTGTAGCTTTCACCGATGCAGGCAACAGGTAAGAACTCAGCACCGGAGTAATGGTTACCGCGACGAGCAGGGATGCAAGTATGCTCGTGACGTATGCGATACCCATGGGCAGGAGCAGGCGACCCTCCAAACCGCTTAGGAAGAAGAGCGGCAGGAATACGATGATGATGATAAACGTGGCATGCACCATTGGGGACATGATTTCGAGCGATGCCTGTACGATCACCGATGACGCGGGCTCCCGCTGTTCCGTTTCCAGGGCGGCGTTGAGACGCAGGCGGCGATAGACGTTTTCCACGTACACGATCGCGTCGTCCACCAGAGCACCGATGGCGATTGCCATTCCGCCAAGCGTCATGGTGTTGATCGCAATGTCCAGTGCCTGGAACACGACGAAGGTGGCCAGCAGAGAGAGCGGTATCGCCAGCACGGACAGAATCGTGATGCGCACGTTTCCGAGGAAGAGGAGCAGAATGAGAATGACGAGTATCGCTCCGTCACGCAGCGCTGAAATCACGTTGTCTATCGCGCGCGTGATAAAATCCGCTTGCCGGAATACATGCGTGTCGATGGTAATGTCCGGAGGTAATTGGTCCGTCAGCCCCGCCACCGCAGCATCGATCTTTTCCGTCAGTTCGAGCGTGTTCGCGTTCGGCTGTTTTTGCACGATCAGCAGTACGGCGGGACGGCCGTCGATAGAGGCCGTGCCGAGGCGGGGTGCTTCGCCGATAGCGACGTCGGCGACCGAACGCAGAAGTATGGGAATGCCGTTGCGGGTGGCGACAACCGAGTTGCCGAGTTCCCCGATGTCGTGGATGCGGCCCATCCCGCGTATGAGATATTCTGTTCCGCGATCATTGTATATACCGCCCGACGAGGTTGCATTCGCGCCCTGGACGGCGCGGAGTACATCTTCAAGTGTAAGATCATAGGCGGAGAGTTTTTGCGGTGACACATGGACCTGATATTCCTTCTGTGCGCCGCCCATGGGAATGATCTGCGCAACACCGGGAATTGCAAGCAATCGGTGACGCACCAGACGCTCGGCGGCTTCGCGAATACGCATTTCGGCACCTTTGTCATCAGCCCGGCCTCCGCGATGGCGCATACCGACAAGCATGATTTCGCCCATGATCGATGTGACCGGAGCGAGCACGGGAGGATCGGCGCGGTCGGGAAGTACAGCCGTGACCAACTGCAATTTCTCGTTCACGATTTGCCTCGCAAGGAAGACGTCCATGTCCCAATCAAATTCCACCCACACGATGGATATGCCGGCCGCGCTCGACGAGCGGACGCGGCGGACACCGTTCGCGCCGTTCAGCGCCGTTTCGATAGGGAAGGAAATCAGAAGTTCCACTTCCTCCGCGGCCATGCCGTGCGCTTCGGTCAATACCGTGACCGTCGGTGCAGTGAGGTCCGGGAACACATCCACCGGCAGGCGTATCGCGATGATCGATCCGAAGATTATCGTCGCGACGGTTGTCAGTAGAACGAGCAGTTTATTTCGCAGCGAGAATTGCAACAATGCACTGAACATGATCACACCTGTATTTGAGCGAATGAGCTAGTGAGCATGACCGTGTTCCGGCACACTGCCGGAAAGCGATGCAAGCCGTACCAACTGAGCGCCTCTGTTTACGATACGCTCTCCTGCGTCAAGGCCGTCAAGAACCTCCACATAGACCTCGCCATAGCGTCCGGGCTTGACCCTCCTGCGCTCAAAGGCCTCGCCCTCTTTCTGCACATACACGATATGCACGCCGTCGCCTTCATCGATGATCGCCGAGCGCGGAACCGCAAGTACAGGCTGTGCGGAGCCGAATTCGATGCGGGTGTCGGCGTACAGACCAATGGAAAGCGCCTTTCCGGGATTGTCGAATTCGAATGCCACGTACAAGGTTCGGGTTGCCGGGTCAAGGACCTTGCCCGTGGACAGCAGGCGTCCGTTCAGAGCACTGACTCGATAGGGTGTATCAAATCCCTCGGCTTCGAACCACGCGTCCGAAATGTTGCCCGCAGCGGACGCATGCGGTGCCGGGAGACGGGCGCTGAGCACCAACCGCGAGGGATCGGCGAGAACGAATAATTGTTGTCCCGCAGTGATATGTTGGCCGGGACGCACGTTGATCCGTTCCACGATGCCGCTGATGGGCGCAGTAATACGGAGTGTGGCGTCGGCGCTGCCGGCTTCCCATGATGCGGATTTTTTCAACAAGTCATACCCCGCGCGTGCGGCATCGTAGCGGTGCCGCGCCGTCTCGAGGCGTTTCACGGAAACAGAACCGTCTGCATGCAGACGTTGGGCGCGTTCAAAATCGGCTTCCGCATCCAGGTACTCTGCACGCACCTGCGCCAGACCGCTTATATTGCCCGGATCAGGTGAGAGCGTGGCAAGCACACGGCCTTTATTGACCCAGGTTCCGTGTGTGGGAAGTTCGGAACCCGGCCGTACGAGCAGGATGCCGTTCACAGGAGCGGCGATGTCGACCATTTTTCCCGTCGGGGCGAGCAGCTCTCCGCTCACGGACACAGAGGGATTTACCGGATGCATGGCCGCCACTTCGGTGGAGAAGTCATCGTTCCATTGCTGCTCCTTCAGAAACGTGATCGTCGCACTCGCGTCGGCCTGGTGTTCTTCTCCCTCCCCATGGGCATGTTCCTTCTGAATACGGACAACCGGCAGTGCGCAGGTGTCGATGAATGCAGCATCGCGATACACGAGTTGCACTGTATGCGCTCCCTCGCGGGCAAAGCGATGACGGATGGAGTAGATGCCGGGGCGATGCGCGCGGGAGACCACGGTTTCGACAGTGCCGCCATCGGGTCCGGTGACGAGCAGCGCGACTTCGCCCTGTGAAATCGGAGACCAGTCCGAAATCCTGGTCAGATGCGTGAGAAAGACAATGTCGGCGGGGCCGTGCGGGACGGGATACTCGATGAAAATTTCCAGACTGTCCGTCCATCGGGTAACGACCACCGACTCTTCGTGCGCGTGGTGATCGTCATCATCATGTGTATGTGTTGTGCATGCCGCGAAACACAGCAGCGGCAGAACAAGAAAAAGCGATCTGAAGTACATGGGAATCTCCGTTGTCATATCAATTCGTTTCCTGAAGCTTAAAAATGGAGCCACCCGCCGCATATTCGAGCCTGAAGGCGGCGCGAAGCATGGATGCCCGCACAGCGGAGCGCAGTTCCGCGTTGTCGATATGTGCGCGTATTGCGTCGAGAAATTCGACAAGGGAAAATTCCCCCTCCCTGTACGCGGTGGTTGCGGCGGTTACAAACCGGGCCGCTTCGTCTTCGTCTGGGAAGCGGAGCTCGGCGGCCTGATCCTGTAGTTCCCGAATGGTCGCGACACCGCCCTGTATTTCGAGAGCGATACGCTGTTCGAGTTCCCGGATTTGTGCAAGCAGACGCGCTTCATCCGCCACGATAGCTCGCGAGCTGCCCTGATCGCGGTGAAACACCGCGAGCGGCAGCGAAACCGTAAACACCGGTCCCCGGAAATCATCCGATTGCCTCTTATAGCCTCCTCCAAGTCGTAGCTTATCCATCCACTGTGTCCCGATCCACGCACCTCGCCGGCGCAGTTCTTCCTGTTCGGCGCGCAACGCTTGCAGATCAGCACGTCGCTCCAGCGCTGTCGCTTGCAACGCGGCGAGCTCAGGAGCGCCGTTGAGGACCTGCGGAAGCATGAGCCGACGCGCTTCGAGGGCATTCAGGGGTAATGCCATCAGCAGAGCGAGTTCGGTTTCCGCTTCGCGGACAGAGGCGGACGCTTCGGTATGCCGCCAGCGCAGCCGTGATAGCTCGGTGCGGAGCCGCTGCTCCTCATACGCGGAGATATCACCCTCCCCGGAGCGTCGTGCTGTCGTGCGGTCGAGGGAGCGCAACACCGTCTCCATCTCGCGAAACGAATTCTGCATTTCCCGTGCCTCCCACAGGCGTATGAAACCGTCGCGAACATTGTATGCGAGTGCTTCAAGACTACGAGTACGGCGATGGGCCGCCGCGCGCACGGCGAAGTCGGCCGCGCCGATGCGCTTCCCTCTGGTCAGAAGGGAAAAAAACGGATAATCTACGGCCAGGGTCCACTCGGACAGAGAGGCACCCTTGTGATGTAGTTGCTCTATGGAAAAGCCGGCTTCCGGATTCGCATACAGGCCGGCCTGCTCTCGCTCGGCATGGGCTATGTCGAGAAGGGCATCCTGGCGGCTCGTCTCATAAGACGCACGCATCGCAACGTCAACCGCATCGCGAATTGTCATTGCTGTCGGTATGTCGGCCGATTGAGAAGTCGCGATCCCCGGCAGGATCAGAAAGTGTAGTATGAAAGCGCACAGCCGGATATGCTGATTCATTGCGGAAATCCTCCGTAATAGCATCACTGAAATGATCCGGAAGTGTAATCCCGGACAGTAGATTATGTGGGAAGGTGAGACCGGTTGATCAGGTAAGGGCGGGAGGAGGAAGATTTGCAGCGCGGCGTAGAAGTTCCTCACGCACGGCGCTTTGGGGAGGGGTAGTCGGGAAGGGAAGTATCTGCCGGACGAGGTCCGGGCGCGTATCGGCCAGAAGATTCAGGAGAAAGGTGTCGCAATACGCGGGATGGTCGGGTATTTCGGAAGTGCCGGATGAACGAGTGAGCGCAGTCGCGGTCATCTGCAGGAACAGATCGACGGGCTGATGATCGTGACTGTGGGGTTCGTCGGAGTGCTCGTGCGGATGCTCGTGCGGATGCGATGCGTGCTCGTGATGAACGGTTTCCAGATGCGCGTGATGCCGCTGCGCCATCAAACCCATCACGGGAACGATGACTGCGAGCAAAAGGCGGAGTATCCTGAAACTGAAGCTTGCACTGTGCATGAAAAAAAATACGCAGGATATTTTATTCAGACAAGTGAATTGCATCGTATATGAATCGATCTCCGGATTCGCATCCAACGAACACTTGCAATTCTTCGCAACGGTTTGGCGCGGGAAGACGGCTCACAGAGCAGAAGTACTATCGTTGTGTGGAAACGGAAAGGCGCAAAGTCGCTCTCGGCTCATTCACGGACGAGGTTCCGCCCTGGAAATTGACCGTGGCTCGATGGAGCGGCTCAGGAGACCGTCGTCCGGGATCCATGCTCCTCAGTATGCCGTCCCCAAACTGTTACAAAAGGCAGGAAGTCTCCTCGCGAAGGTCAGCGCGGTCTGTGTGGAGGCAACGCTTCGTCAGCGCCTCCAACGGAAGCGCTGACGCACGAATCGAAGAGAAAGGACGCATGTTCCGCCATAACAGTTTTCACACTTCGTCAAAGATCTCCGTGAACGGCGCATCGGGATACACCCGTCGAAGCAGGAGCATACGCTGCCGCGAAGGAAAGATCGCGAACGTGTACACCGGCGGCCAGTCGAGGTGGTATTCGTCGCGCATGAATTGCAAAGCGCGCTGGAAAAACAGGTGCATCGCGACCTGGCGGTCGAATGCTTGCTGTGAACAGGTCCACACCGGCAGCCAATCGTACCGCTCTACCTGCTCGTAGGGCGTCTGCTCCCACGGCAGAGCGCAGAGAAACTGTTTACCCGGCCCGAGAATAATCGCAGGATCGATGCTGATCGGGTCGCCGAGATCATTCCTTCCGTACCAGACCATCTGCGCGAATGCCTGCGGAAGTAAAGGAGAAAGCCTCATTTCCTCACGAATTGCGACGGCCTCTTCCATGGTGAGCATGCGGACGTCGTCCAGCGCATTGCCTTCCCGCAGCAGGAACGCGCGGCTCAGCAGCTGGCAGGCGAGTTGCGCTTCGGGATCGTTTATTCCGGCAAGAGAATTGTATACTTCCGTAGCACAGTCATACCATCCTTCGCGGAAGTAGGACAAAGCCAGATAGTACCGCACACGAAAATCCAGGGGATCGAGCCGAAGAAGCTCCTCGAACAGCGGAAGACTCGCACGATACGCTCCGACCTGAAACATGGTCGTTGCGTTGTGCATGGTGATATCGGCTTTGTCGGGTTTGGGGCGAAATGTGTGCTCGAACATGATGCACTCCTTTTTAGCTGTTGATGAATAGTGGCCGCAATAGGGAGCAAATCGCCACGGGAAAAAATGTTGCGCAGAGACGTTGCATGTACCGTCGCTACGCGGGGCAGGGTTATTCCTGCAGGGGTCTGATGTTATAGAGTCCGTCCGCTGTTGCCGTGTAGGAAGGGATGCGTTCTGTCGCACGCGAGCGAAGCAATACATTCCGCATGTTCTCGTAATGGGCGCGAAGCAGAAGGCGGGAGGCGGCACCAGTGGATCCGAATTCCTCCTCCGCTTCGAAGATCATCTGCTGATAGCGCGCCTCGTTGTCGAAGGGAAGGATGAGGACAGGGATGCGCTTGCGGGCGGCCGGACGCGTCGCGGCAAGGAGGTAGAGCTTTTCGATGAGGCTGTCGGTCATTGCGACGCAGCCGATGGAAACGCAACGACCGTGTATGAAAATGTCGCCGCCCTGTGACCAGCTCTGCCGCGTCAGGCGCATGTAACGCGCATGGCGTTTGTCGTCCACCGCGTTGGGGTAGTTGATTTTCATGGAGAGATGGTAGCGGCTGGCGGGATTGAGATGCACGATAGAATAGATACCGTCCGGCGTCATACCGTCGCCTTGCTGCGCCTTGAAGCCCGGTTCGAAGCCCATCGTGCAGACGGGGAAAGAGGCGAGGGTGTCTCCGCTGCCATCCTGACGGACAACGTGCAGCATCCTTGTCTGTTTGATGATGACGAAACCGATATCGGCGCGCTTCCAGGTGCTGTCGCCGAAGGCTTCTGTCCAGTATGCGTCGTGCCGCGTTTCGAGACGCCGCATCAGCGTCTGCGCCTGCGGGAGGGCGGCGGGCAGAAGAAGGAGGAAAATGAGAAGGCGGGGCAGGGTGTTCATCGCTGGGACTCCTTTTTAGCTGTTGTTTTCGTGGCCGCAATAGGGATCAAATCGCCACATACTGAAAATGATACAAGAATGTACCGATGAATTCAAGGCAAAATCCATGCCATGCAATAATCGGTCAATATGAACGGATTTCGCCACGGTACTGTGCGCCGGAGTCACAACGCTGTTGCGGTGGTTCACAGGCAGGAGATATGCCGTTGCAGAAACAGTCAGCCGGGATGGTGTCCATTCAATGACGAAACTCTGACAGTCTCGTGACATTATGATGCGCGAGAAAGATGAAGTTTACGGTAGATCAGCGACAGAAAGCGTCGCTGCGATACGAGGCCGAATACATCCCTGGAGGCAGCATGTCACTCTTTGCCGGAATACTCATCGGATTCATTCTCGCCCTTCCTCCGGGAGGGATAGTGCTTGTCGGAATGAATCTCGCGATGCAGGGCGGATTTCGCCGCGCGGTTCCGTACGCATGGGGGACCATGCTTGTGGATACCGCGTATGCATTGCTTGCGGTACTCGGTGCCGGTGTCGTCGTTCATGCCTACAAGAGCGTGGTGGCTTCCCTTCCCGTTCTGGTCATCGGCATGCAGGCGGTTATCATTACGGCTCTGCTCGGATACGGACTCTATCTTTTCCTTCGCAGGACCCCGACGCTCACACGCGATGCGAACGGCGGGTTTGACACAGGGAGGTTGCATACCCGAACCCGCGGCAAGGCACCCTTTCTGCTCGGCGTGGGGCTCAATATCTCGAATATTTTCAGTCCTACCTTCCTTGCGGCACTGGCGATTGTGGCAACGCAGGCGCACGCATTCGGCGTCAGACCGGGAAATACGTTGGACGCGGTTCTCTACGCAATCGGCTTCGGTATCGGCAACACGCTGTATATGCAGATCGGAATGAAGCTCGTCGAAAAATACACAAGCCGTCTGCAACCGCGCCATCTGCTCGGAGTTCAGAAAATCGCCGGCATCGCCTTCGCCGCTATCGGCGGCATGCTGTTCGTGTATGTGGTGCAGCAATGAAAGCACAGGAAATGGAATACCGATCCGACACGGCCTTCCCACGCGTGGATGGCATGAATGGAAGTCATCCGGCGTCCGCGCGTTGCCATCGGGAAGTGAAGAGCGAGCATTATCGTCAACCCCTGCAAACGCCGTTCACAAGGTCCGAGCGGGACCATGTGACGCTGCTCTTCGGAGGATTGACGTTCGCGCATGAGCGCCTGTTCAAGGCATTGCTCGAGAGCAGGGGATTCCGGGTCTGTGTACTTCCCACACCGGTGCTGGCGGATTATCAGACGGGTCGTCAATACGCAAATAACGGATTCTGCAATCCGCTGTACTTCACCGGCGGAAGTTTGATCGCCTACCTCCGGAACAAGGAGCGGGAGGGCCTGTCGCGTGAAGAAATCTGCCGGAGTTTCGTGTACGTGACGTCCCGGTCCTGCGGTCCGTGCCGGCTGGGGCTGTACGAGCAGGAATACCGCAATATTCTCCGCAACGCCGGCTATTCCGGTCTCAGGGTGTTCGCGTTTTCCGATACGGTATCGCTCCGAACGGGGAACAGCGACGAGGGGTTGCCCTTCGATGTGCATTTCTATACCAATCTGTTCAGCGCGGTGATGCTTGGCGACATCCTGAATGATCTCGCGAATCGCACGCGTCCCTTTGAGCGTGAACCGGGCGCTACGGACAGGGCATGGGAGGAGTCCATTCGATTTGCAGAGGAGCGCCTGCGTAACAGGCCGCGCTTGAACGTATGGATGGAACGACGATTGCCGTCGTGGCTGCGGGCACCGTTGGAGATCATCGGACGCGCCGTCTCCTGGGTGATGGACGCCCGATTTTTTGGTGTGATCCTGCATGCACGCAGACAATTCCTCGGTGTGCGCATCGATCCTTTCCGCGTGCGGCCGGCGGTAAAACTGATCGGGGAGTTCTGGGCACAGACGACGCTCGGCGACGGTAACTTCCGCGCGCATAGTTTTCTCGAACGCCACGGCGCCGAAGTCGTTGTCGAGCCGGTCACGACCTGGGTACTGTATTTGTTGTTCGAAGCCGATCAGAAGCTTCGATTGCAAAAGACACAGCTCCGCCATAATCGCGGTGAGGGTATACGGGCGGGTTTACGTTTTGTCGGTCGCATGCTGTTGCTGGGTACCAAGTCGATGCTCCCGCGTATAGCGGAAATGCTGGTGCGCGCGAAATACAATACGATTCGGCTTCTGTTCCGCGGTGTGCCTGATCCGCTGCCGGACATCTACGAACTCGCCCGGCTCGCCGGGGAATACTACAATCCGGCATTGCTGGGCGGCGAAAGCCACATGGAAGTGGGGAAAACCCTGTACTACACGCAGCGCAAACGGGCGCATATGATTGTGTCCCTGAAGCCGTTCGGATGTTTGCCCAGCGGCATGTCGGACGGCGTACAACCGCTGGTGCGGGCGCATCATCCCGACACGCTGTATCTGTCGATTGAAACATCCGGCGAGGGGAGCACGAACGCGCAGAGCCGCATGCTCATGGTTCTCAATACGGCGCGCGAACGCGCAGAGCGGGAGAATGACGCCGCACGAAACTCACTGCGCGAATCCCATGCACGTGCGTCGGAGCGCATCGATAATTACAGCCGCGACGCGCATGCATTGCTCCGCCTTCGGGCTCGGGGAGTGTACGCCTGCCGCGCCGCGAGCGAACTCGCTTCCCTGCGCCACGTAACGCCATCAGGCAGGAGTACCACACGATGAAAGCGCAATCCGTATTTATCGGCATAGACATCGGCAGCATTACCGTAAAGGTTGTCGCGTATGACACGGCCTCGCGTGTGCTGCTGTGGAACGGGTACAGACGGCATCACGCACGGCAGCTCGATACCGCCGTACAGCTTCTCGCCGATGTCCATGCGGCCCTGAGTTTACCGCCGCATACTCCTGTCGCGGTCACCGGTTCCGGGGCACAGCAAGCGGCCGGACAGGAAGATCTCCCGTATGTGCAGGAGGTGAACGCACTGATGCGGGCGGTGCGCACTCTGCATCCGCAAGCACGCAGCGTCATCGAACTGGGCGGGGAGGACGCCAAAATGGTGAGCATCGATCTTCTGGACAACGGCGAAACCGGAATGCTGCCGGTCATGAATGAAAAATGCGCGGCCGGTACGGGAAGCATGATCGATCGCATGATGGCGCGTATGGATCTCACTCCTGAGCAAGCTACGGGCATTGCGTACCGGCCCGGAGCGCGACATCCTATTGCCGCGAAATGCGGGGTGTTCGCCGAAACCGATGTCGTCGGATTGCTGAAAAGCGGTATTGCCCGCGAGGAACTCGTGTGCGCTCTCTTCGAGGCGATCGTGCAGCAGAATCTCGCGACGCTTGCACGAGGGCGCACTCCGCTGCCGCAGGTTCTGCTGCTCGGCGGTCCGCATCTGTACTATCCAGCGCTCGTGCAGTGCTGGAAGCACCGACTAAGCGACCTCTGGAGGGCACGTGGCATTGAGTACTCAGCCGAAAACGAATCTGCTGTGCTCGTGCCGGCTTATGCGCTTTTTCTGCCCGCCATTGGCGCGGTGCTGGAGCTGGAACGGCTCGGCAAGTGTAACGAGCAAACGGAAAGTATTGAAGAGCGGCTTCGGCGTGCAAGTATGCGTGATACCGGAAAGCTGCGATCCCGTATTGCATTTGCATCGGACAAGGAATACCGCGACTTCGCGCAACGCTACACACCCGAAGAGTTCCACGCGCCCGACCTGTCGCGGCAGGCGGTTGTCCGCGTGCATCTCGGAATTGACTGCGGTTCCACATCCATCAAGGGCGTGCTTCTTGACGAGAGCATGCAGGTGCTGCGGAAGGATTTCTCATTTGCGACACACGATCCCATCGAGGATGCCCGGCGCATGTTGTTCCGGTTGCGCGAGAGCGTTGAGGAACAGGGAGCGGGACTGGAAATTCTGTCTGTCGGCACGACCGGATACGCCAAAGACGTTCTTGCCGCTGTGCTGCACTCGGACATTTCCGTCGTAGAGACCATTGCGCACAAGGAAGCAGCGCATGCGTATTTCCCGGATGCGGATGTGATATGCGACGTCGGCGGTCAGGACATCAAGGTAATGTTGCTGCGGGAGGGAAGCGTGGCGGATTTCCGTCTGAACACGCAATGTTCTGCCGGGACGGGATACTTTCTGCAGACCGTCGCGGACCGCTTTGACACCAGCATCTATCGCTTCGCGGAAGAGGCGCTTGCTGTCGAATATGCTCCGGAATTCAGCGCGGGGTGTACGATTTTTCTCCAGTCGGATATCGTCAATTTCATGCGCGCCGGGTACACGGCGGGTGAGATCATGGCCGGAGTCACGCAGGTGCTTCCGGTTAATATCTGGGTGTATTCCGCGCGTATCTACGATCTGCCGTCGGCGGGGCGCGTGTATGTTTTGCAAGGTGGCACGCAGCGCAATCTCGCAGCGGTTCGTGCGCAGGTGCAATACATCAAGGATGCATTCAGCTACAGCGGTCTGGAGCCGGTCGTTCATGTGCACCCGCATCCCGCGGAAGCGGGAGCCATTGGTTGTGCCATGCTTGCAGCGGCGGAGGCAGCGGGAAGCGGCGGCAGCGGTTGGGTCGGCTTCGAGGCGCTCGGGACCTTGCACTGTGAAACCGAGCAGTCCGAGCGTACGCGATGCCGCGGTTGCGCAAACCGCTGTGCCCGCACGATCATACGCGTACACTCCGCGCAGGCCGGATGGGAGTGCGGTGGCGAAACGCTCATCATCGCACCCTGTGAGCGCGGCCGCACCGACGATGCCCTGGTAGCCAGGCGCATTCTGTTGCAGGAAAAAGAGAGAAACATTCAGGCACCGAATTTTGCCCGCGAAATGGAGGAGATGGTGTTTTCGCCAAAGTATATAGCGCAGGAATTGCGCCAGATGTATGGAAACAGCGATGCGGCGCCCGAAGACGGAGTCATTCCTCCCGGACTCTGCATCGGTATTCCCCGCGTCCTGAATTTTTATTCCTATGCGCCGCTGTTCATTGCATGGTTTCTCGCGCTGGGATTCCGGGAGGATCAGATTCGCATTTCCAGAAGCACGACGCGAAGAATGAGCAGCACGGGGACTGCCCGTGCGACAATGGATCCTTGCTTTCCGGCAAAGATCTGCTTTGCCCACATAGAGGAACTGCTCCGGGAAGGCGAGGCATGCGGCGGTGAATCATGGATATTCTTCCCCGCCATTCTACGTTTACCAGGTGCCATCGCCGATTCTGTGGACAGCATGACATGCACGGTTACCGCTGTGATGCCAGAAGCGGTCAACGCCGCGTACATGCTCGAAGGAAATGATTTCGCCAGACGGGGCGCACGGTATCTGCACCCATTTCTTTCCATGGAGTCGCTCAAAGCATTCAGCGCCACCATGGCTTCCAGCTTCGAGACCTTGCTCCCATTTTCGCGCGGCAGCTTCCGGCAGGCGGCGGAGCGCGCATGGGCCTTGCAGGAGCAGGTGATGCGAACGATACGAAGCCGGGCCCGCGCGACGCTGGAGTCGCTGGAGGCGGAACGGAAGGTGGGACTTGTCCTGCTGGGGCGGCCGTATCACGCCGATAACGGTCTTAACCACGGGGTCCTTGAAGCGCTGCATCGGATGGGCTTCCCGCTGTTCACGGCGGAGACCCTCCCGCGTGACGAAGAGATACTCGAGCGCTTGTTTGGCGGCCATGAGCAGTCGGTGCGTGACGTGTGGCCGAACCCGTACAGTGAAAACAGCAGCAGGAAAATGTGGGCGGCAAAATATGCGGCGCGTCATCCGAATCTGCTGGCCGTGGAACTGTCCAATTTCAAATGCGGGCATGACGCGCCGACGTACTCCGTGGTCCGTGACATTTTTCAGGCGGCGGGCAAGCCCTTCTTCTCCTTTCTCGATCTCGACGAAAACACACCGCGGAATACTCTGAACATCCGCATTGAAACGATACAGCATTTTCTCAAACAGTGGTGTGGGAAGCGGAATTTTCTTCCCCCGCAATTGAAGCAAAAGGAGGCGGTATGTGTGCAGCAGCAATGACGCAGCCCATGCCGGCATGGCGCCACGTCCTCATCACAGGCGCGGCGCAAGGTCTCGGCAGAGCGCTGTCCGAGCTCTGTGCCCGGGCCGGAATGACCGTGAGCATGCTCGATGTCAATGCCGAAGTGCTTGCCGCGGCATCGGACGCGCTTCGAAATGCCGGAGGACGTATACAGCCCGTTGTGTGCGATGTGCGGGACGGCGAATCCGTGCGGAGCGCTTTCGAAGCAGTGCAGATCAGCGCTCCGGCTCCCGACGCGCTCATTTGCTGCGCGGCCATCGGCGACAGTGAATGGAAGCGGAGCTTCAGCGCCGAAGTGCTGGAAGCGGTTCTCAACGTCAACGTCCTCGGCATCGCGCGCTGCATGGAGCACTGCCTGCCGTTGATGCATGCGGGCGGGGGTGGCGACGTTGTGCTGATCAGCAGTCTCCTCGATGCGCGGGGCTACCCTGGCACGGCCAGTTACTCGACGGCCAAGGCCGCCTTGCGCGCAATGGCCGACAGCGCCCGCGTGTTGCTGCGCTCGAGCGGAATCAGAGTGGTGCTCGTGCGGCCGGGTTTCATGCGCACGGCGATGACGGAAAAAAATGCGATCAGCATGCCCGGTATGCTTACACCCGAGCAGGCGGCGGAACGCATACTTCGAGGTGTTGCGAAGGCAAAGGCCGTCATTTCCTTCCCGCGTTGGCTGGCTATACTTGCTGAGCTTGCGCGGCTGCTTCCTCGAACTCTGTACGAACACATAGTCCGCATGGGCATGGTGAAGGACGGTGAAGCGGAGGATCTCCACTACTCTCCGGCCCGGACACACGGAGGTGTATCATGACTCCAGGAACCGTTCTACTTGCCGCAAACGGCATAAGTAAATCCTACGGAAAGCGACGCATACTGCACGATGTCAGTCTCGAAGTACGCGCGGGCAGCATCGTCGGGATATGCGGGGAAAACGGTGCCGGAAAATCCACGCTCCTGCGCATTCTCATGGGGCTGCTGCCGCCGGACACGGGTACGGTATCCTGCGGAGTGCGCACGGGATACTGTCCGCAACAGGTGCAGCTCTTCGACCAGCTCACAGTTGATGAGCACTTCCGCTACTATGCCTGTGCCTACGCCACGCGCGTAAATGGCAGGTCGTTGCGTTCCGCTACGGAACTGAAACGGCGCACGGATGAGCTGAAGGACATGCTCCAGCTTTTTCCCGCGAACGGACAGCAGGTACGCGCACTGAGCGGAGGGACACAGCAGAAGCTGAATCTTGCCCTGGCGTTACTGCACGATCCGCAACTGCTGATTCTCGACGAGCCGTATGCGGGTTTCGACTGGGAAACCTACCTGCGTTTCTGGGACATTGCCGGTGAGTTGAGCGCGGCGGGCAAAGGGATTCTTATCGTATCACATCTCGTATTCGATCACAAGCAATTCAACACACTGTGCACGCTTGCACACGGAGCACTGACATGTTCTTCCACAGAATACTGACAGGGGTGCGTATGACGGCGCGGGAAATCCTGCGTTCGCGCTATATTCTCGCATTGGTGGTCGCTATGCCGCTCATTTTCTACCTGATGATTTACGTCACATCAGCCGAACGTGATATACCGGTACTGTTCGGGATGGTGTCCGATGCGCGCGAGTATATGGTAAACGAGCGCGACGAATCGCTGTTGTTTTTCGGCACCGGGGCAATTGCGCTCATTGCGGCCTTCATCGCGCTGAAGCTGACGCAGCGGCATCACGACAGCAGTCGCAGGTTGATACTCTGCGGTTACGGAACGTCGGAAGTGCTGTTGTCCCGCGTCGGGACGCTGCTGCTTTCCCTGCTTCCGCTCGGCTGCTATGTGGGTTTGATGCTATTATTCTTTTTTCAGCCCGACAGACTGCCTGCGGTGATCGCTGGTTTTGTGCTTGCCGGCTTCGTGTATGCGGCGTTGGGTGCGCTGATAGGGGTGCTGTTTCACAATGAGATCGAGGGAGTGCTGGCGGTACTGCTTATCGCCAATATCGATGCGGTCTGGATGCAGAATCCCATCTACTACACAGCGACGGAACACAGGGAAATAATCCGTCTACTGCCTGCGTATTTCCCGACGCAAACGAGCATGATAGGCGCCTTCACGCAGGAATCGGTGCTGGCCGCCATGGCAATGAGTTTCCTGTATGGTTCGATTCTTCTCTTTCTCGCCCTGCTTATCTATCGCAGAAATATGCGGATTGTGTGAATGTGTGCATGGAGGAACAGTCGTCAGAGGACGGCATCCCGAAAAGCGACACAAAGGAATTAAAGATGGGAGAGAACTTGCGACCGGCCTGCCTACGTTGCCGGCAAGAACCAACATCACGGGATTAGGACGGTCCGAAGCAAGGAACAGCCCGCCGAAAGCACAGGGCGCGTTCTATGATTGCGGTGTCAGAGAACGAGGAAGAACCGCCACTGGTGCCGTGAATCCAACGCTGACTTCATTCTCCCGATCACGGGAGGAAACGATGTCAGAATCTCGCGCTCTGCGTCATATTTTCCGGGCACCGCCGCCCGGCCCCATGCTGCCGGGATCGTCAAAGGAAACCGCATGTTGCTGTCCCTCCCCCCAAATATCCCGAATCAGTTTCTCCGCTTGCTCTCTGCCATACAGAACCGCGTCGGCTACCATATCGCCCGTCAGCGATGCGCGATCAGCGGCTGATCGTGACCGCGGGTACGATTCGTCTTCGCTGTAATCATGCCGGGAGAGCGTGCGCGACTGTTCGTTGCCGGCAAGATGAATGGTTTGCGTCGGAAAGGCGAATTGTACGCCGAGCCTCTGTGCCAGGCGAAGGATGTCGGTGAACAACCTGTGCCGCTCGCGCAATTCCGTCGGCCAATCCGGTGTTTCATGAAAAACATAGAGAAGAATATTCAGGGAAAAATCCGCATACTCGTTGAAGTACACCATGTACATATCCTTGCGTGTATACGGATGCTGCCTGATGATCTCACGTATTCCTTCGCAAAATGCGTCAATGGTCTCCGGGGGGGTGTCGTACTGCACTCCCAGCTTTGTCGATACACGGCGATACCGCCTGCGTCCCATATTGTCCACAGGGATGCTGACGAGCCGGGAGTTGGGCATGGTGATCTGAGAATTGTAAAATGTGCGAATGCGCGTCGAGCGAAATCCCACATCCTCCACTGTGCCCTCCAGATCGCCCACCTTGATCCAGTCCCCGATCTCGAACGGTTTGTCGAACATGACGGTGAGAGACCCGAACAGATTCTCCACTGTATCCTTGGCCGCCAGCGCGAATGCAATACCGCCAATACCCAAACCGGCGAGAAGACTCGTGATGTCAATGTCGAAATTATCGGCGATGAACAGGAGGCCGAATGCGATGACAATGATTTTCATTGCTCGCCGCATCATCGGAACAAGCAAATCGTCGAATTTCGAATCCGTGCGCTTGGCCAGCTCGGCAAAATACGCGGATGCGAGATCGACGAGACGATACGCCGCCCAGACACCGCTGCCCGCTATCATCATTTGCGTAGCGAAAAACAGTATCGTCGTTGCCTGCAGCGGCAAGTCCAGTTGTGGCAAGAGCAGCGACCAGACCAGGGCCATGGCGAAAATTCCGATCGGCCGAATCAACTGTCTGTCCAGCTTGAAATCCTTTTGTCCGCCTCCACGCCTTATCAACCGCAACAGCCAGTTATTCAGCACCGTGATGACGATGCGCTCGACAAGCAAGCCGATAATGACGACAAGGATTATGGCAATCCATTGCCAATTTTCGAAATACACAGACCGACGAAGCAGCGGCGCCGATACCCGTTCGCGAATCCATCCGGCGAGACCGTCCGCGTCGATACTGACATCAACGCCCTCGACCACAGCCTGACCGCGGACGAGGTCCAGCAGTCGCGGCAGCGATTCAATGGTGCGCCGCGAAAACAGCCACAGACTGTCCTCGGTGCGAAACAATGAAATTTCAGCTTTGGCCGTTGGCTTGCGCCAGACAAAATAATCGTCGTCGAAGGAATCCGGTATTTCGTCAAGGTCTACCAGTTCGTAGCGATCAAGAAAAAATTTAAGATCGCGCGCGGCCTCTACTCCCTGTCCCTCGCGCAACGATGCGGGAATGCCGGCAAGATTCAGACACATGATGGCTGCTTTGATGGCCTGAAGGCTTCTCTCCTCATCTTCCGAAGTGGAATACTCGATCATTTGCAGCAAATAGCTGCGGAATGTTGCGCGGGGCGAATGCCGGTCAACCTCAGAAGGTGTTTCAGCATGTACGATGGGCGGGTACAGAGGCAACAACAGCCAAATGAGAAGCAGAGCCCGCGACAGCGTCCCTTTGACACGATGATGAATTGACCCGTCAAAGTGTTGTGGTGCCGTATTTTGTACCATCGTTCCATACTCATCGTTGCGAATAAGGGAAAGATAGGGTTTTCCTGCTACGCCGCACAGCGGGTGCCCTGGAATGCGAGGACGATGATCCGGTGACCTTTTATTGACGATAATGCCAAACAGCTAGAGTGCCTTTCCGTCAGGGACGATGGAGAGCTGGTCCAGCTCCGCATCGTTGCTGTGGGCCTCTTCCTCCGCGCGTGCGAACTTCACGCGAAGCAGCAGCACGAAACCGAGGATGAAATAGGCGGAGAGAGACAACACGGCAAGACGGTAGCTGCCGGTGTACTGCAGTGCGAGCCCGAAGAACAAAGGACTCAGCCAGCTCGTGCCGCGCTCACTGATTTCGTAAATGCCGAAGTACTCCGCCTCGTGTCCCGGCGGTATCATGCGCGAAAAAGCGGCGCGACTCAATGCCTGACTGCCGACGAGCACCAGCGCTGTAACGGTAGCCATGATGTAGAAATCCGCTTTACTCTGCAGCGGTCCGTAGGCATACAGCGTGATGAGTATGTACACGATCAATGAACACAGTATGCTGCGCTTCGTTCCCCATCGGCGGGCCAGACGCTCGAACAACCAGGCGCCGAGCACACCCACAAACTGCACCATCAGTATGATTTCCGCCAGATCCTGCATGCCCAATCCCACTTCCTGCTGTCCGAATTGAGTCGAAATGGACGTAACCGTCTGTATGCCGTCGCTGTACAGGAGAAAAGCGACAAGAAAGAGGAGTGTATGAGGGTATTTTCCTAAACTGCGGAGCGTGCCTTTCAGTTCTCTGAAGCCCGCAGTGAGCAATAACCCTCCCTCGGGTCTCCTGCGCTGCGTCCTGCGCGATGGGAGCAGCATCAATGCGCCACCGCCGAAGAGCAGCCACCAGATGCCGCAGCTGGCAAGAGCGATGCGCGTAGCGTCCATTATGCCGCAGCTGGCAAGAGCGATGCGCGTAGCGTCCATTTCGCCGATACCCATATCTCCGGCGCCGGCGAAGAAGACGTACTGAAAGACAAGCAATATCCCGCCACCGAGATAGCCCAGTCCCCAGCCCGCGGAAGATATCCGGTTTCTGTCCTCCGGCCTGCACACGTCCGGAAGGAAGGCGTTGTACAGCACATCCGACGCTCCGAAGCAGATATTGCCGATGAGAAAGAGCGCTCCGCCAAGCAGGTAGTCGGACGCGCCGACGGCAAGCATCGCGATGACGCTTGCACCGCCTCCGAGCATGCTCACTGTAAGCAGCGGTTTTTTCAGACGGGTGAAGTCCGCTATCGCTCCGATCAGCGGCAGCAGGCAAATCTGAAGAAAGACGGAGATGGAAATCAGATACGGATAATATGCGCCGGGATGCACGGCGATACCGAATGGATGCAGCATTCCCTCGGCACCCGCCGCCACCTCGGCGATGTCGGTGATGAAGGGACCGAAAAACACCGTCACAACCGATGTCGGGAAAACAGCGGCGCCGAAATCGTACACACACCATCCGACGGACTCCCGTCCAAGTCGAAAGATGCTTCCTCTTCGAAGAGCATTAACCGCACTCATCGTATCGCTCCTTACCTTTGCCGGATGTCATGCACGAAGTGGGTTTCCAGGTCCCGCCACCGGCAGACCATGCACCGCAGCACAGCGTGGAAGCATGATGTGGCTGCAGCGACATGGCCGCCGGAGGAGGACCTTCATACATCAGAATCGAAGCTGCACGCGTCCGCTGAGCAGTCTGCCCACTTCCGCCCCGCCGATGAACTCGACATGCCTGTGGTCAAGCAGATTTTTCACCGAAACCACGAAATCGGGTCGAAGCGGCAGCGGCAGCGGAATCTGCATTCCGAGGTCAATCAATCCGTACGGGCTGATCCTTCCTTCATACACACCGGACTTGATCCGATGGCCGTCCACAAAGCGATAGCGCGCCGTACCCTGTATGCCGCTGGAGGGTTCGGTATACTGCACGGAGAGCGAGGCCTTGTGCTGCGGGACGTTGAGAGAGAGCGGACCCATACCGTCCACATCGTCGAAATAGATGGTGTTGATAAAACTGTATGTACCGCTGAGCTGGAGATTGCGAAGCAGGCCGGCCCTGAAATGCAGGTCCGTACCCCAGTAGTTGATCTTTCCGTAGTTGATCGGAATCATCAGCAGCTCTGTTCTGTCCGACGCCTGCTCGGGCGTGACTGTACCGATCGGAACCTGGGCCATGCCCTGCGCGACGAGTGCTGCAAACTGCTGAGCGGCTTCTTCGCCGACGATCGGTGCCGCCTGAGCAAAGAGATACGCGGCTGTCTGTTCGCCGTCGAGGAAAACGTTGGGCGTGGCAACCCGGGCCGGGGTGACGAAGTTCTCGTACGCCGAGTGATATACATCCACACCTGCCTGCAGCTTCTCGGTGATCATTCCTTTGTAGCCGATTTCCCAGGAGCTGAGCATAGTGGGCTTGAGCCGTGCGATGTCCCGTACCTGTGAAGGGCTGATCAGATCAAAACCCTCCGTTTCGATGTTCAGCAGGGCAAGTGCGCCCCCGACCTGCGAGGCGTCCGGTGCGGGGAGCATCTGCAACAATTGGCGTGCTTCCTCGGGCATATCCGGTGAGAGCGAGACGGCCTGAACGACAGCGTCCCAGTATGCGGAGGCCTGTCCCACGCCCAGGCCCATCAACGGATCGGGATTGAGCTTCGAGTGAAACACGAGGTCGCCGTCGTTCCGTGCAAACGTATACCCCGTCTCGGGTACGCCCACGTTACGAAGGCCATACATCAGCGGAGGCAAGCCGAGACCGAATACATCGTCGGTAATGGACATATCCAGGAAGAGATCGCTGATAGCGGGTGTGAGAAATGCACGGTTGTAGGTGACGCGGAAACTGTGGTTCTCCGTCGGCGAGAAACGCAGGCCGGCCCTTGGTGAGAATACAGGATCTTCCAGTGCGCTGTGATAATCGAAGCGTCCGGCCAGCAGCAGAGTGAGCATATCCCCTGAAAGGCGTGTGTCGGATTGCACGTAGGCCCCGAACTCGTTGACGTCGTCCTTGTTTTCATTCCTGCCCATGATGGTGCCGTCGGTTTCGGGGCGCGTGAGGAACATCTCGACACCATAGGTGAAACGCTGCCAGTCGGCGATGACGCCCGCGTGCTGCACTTCCGCCACGATTTTTTTCGAGTTGTCTACGATTTTCTGATTACCGCGCAGCAGATACGTGTCGCCGGCGTCGTTCATGTTGAGGTACACCTGCGCGAAGAGGTTGCCGCTTGTAAAACGGCTTTGCACATGCGAATAGCTGAAATTCTGCGCCATGACGGCGCCGTTGTCGGTGAGATCCAATCCTCGCACGGCGTTGCTGTGTCCCGTGTTGAGTGTAAGTGTACTGGCTGTGCCGATGTTGTAATCCAGTCGCGCATCGACGGAGTAACGCTCCGATGTGCGGTCGTCGGGATAGGGCTCGCGAGCGTCGGTAAACTGCCAATCCTCGGCGCGCATATAGCCGGCGGATACCCTGTAGCCAAAATCGCTTCCGAGCGTGCCGGCATGCCTCCCCGAGGCGGACATCAGGGATTGGCTTCCGCCCATGAAGGACAACTCCGTGCCGCGCGATGCAAACGGCGACTTTGTAATGATGTTCATCACACCATTGGTCACATTCGGGCCGTAGAGCGCCGAGCCGGGACCGAGCACGACTTCGATGCGATCGATGTCCGCGTCGCTGAGACTTTGCAGGTAGGAGACATTGGCTCTGAGCGATGGAAGGTTGGTGATCCTGTTGTCGACCAGCGTGCGCATGGAGCCGTTGAAAACGTTGTTCAATCCGCGGGCGATGTACTCACGCTGCATGACACCTTTCTGCGCCACATCTACCCCCTGCACACCCTCCACGTGATCCATAGGCGATGTGCTGTTTCGTGCTGTGATGTCGCGTGACGAGATAACCGCCACCGATGCCGGAGCATCGAGCATTTTCTCCTTGCGTCGTGAGGCGCTGACAATCACCTCGCCCATGTTCAGCACTTCTTCTTCCAGTGCGATGCTGAGGTCAGTCGGCTGGCCGGCGCGAACGCGTATCGTGCGTGTATCGCTACGGCTGCCCAGGAAGGAGGTGATCATGGAATACTCGCCATCGGCGAGCGTAGTGATCCGGAAGCTGCCATCGGTAGCGCTGTAGGCGCCGGCGGCGAAGCTGTTGTCGCCCGGGTCGAACAGACGGATGTGTACTCCGGGCAGCGTGTTACCTGTCACCGCGTCGGTGACAGTACCCTGCACGATGCCATTTTGCGCATGCAGCGGGACCAGCAATCCGGCGAGCAGCAGCGCTGTGAGAAGGATGGATAGTCGTTTCATAGCAAACTCCGATGAAGTGTGGAATGGCTGTTGGTGTCCATATATCGTTACAAGTCTTTCCTGTAGACAGCGAAGCTTTTCCACGGAGACAGGCCGAAACGCAGAGCCATTCTCTCCGATGCGGTATTTCCCTCGGTAATCCATGTCGAGTACATTTCCCTGTAGCGGCCCGCTGTTTGCGCGAGATGCTTCGACAGCAGGAGGGAGGCCGCGGAGTTCTGATACTCCGGATGGATGCCGATGGCGAAGGTAATCAGAGTGCGCGATATGCGGGCGTACAGCGCTGCGGCAACGGTCGCCGGCACACGTCCCCATCGCCCGAAGCGGCGAAGCGCCGGGTTGATATCGGGGAAGCAGAGCAGCGCACCTACCGGACGGAGGCCGTCGCAGACAAGGGAGAAGCTCTCCGGCCTGAACGCCGGGAGCAGAAACTTCGCGTTATAGAAGTATTCGTCCGGCGACATGGGCTCCCGGCCCCAGCCCTGACTGAAGGCCGCCTCGAAAATATCGGCGAGGTCTTCGATTCCTGCTGCCAGGTCGCGCAGGCCGACCTGGCGGATATTGTAGCGTGAGCTGCGGTCGGGCAAGGATGTCGTGAGCGTTTCGGCACTGCGTTGCAGTGAGAGATTTCGCCACGTCCGTCCGCGTCGTTCGATGTGGTAACCCGCCGCTTCCAGCAACCGGGCGTAATACGGCGGCGAGCAGGCCTCATTCAACAGATTTTTCTCACCGAAATGGTCGAGTTGCACACCGGTGATACCGGAACGCGTCGGACTGAATGGACCGTGCAATGCGGATGCGCCATACTCCAGACACAGTTCCTCCGCTCGCCTCAGCAGCGCCGCCGCTGTGTTTGTATCGTTGATGCACTCAAAAAAGCCGAATATTGCGGTGCCGCCCGCTTCGCGTGAAGGAAGCAGCGAGCAGCGGCCAACCGCCTCGCCCTCGCGCAGCGCGAGCAGGAGGTGCAATGCACGGCCCTGGAAGGCCGGATTGCGCTGTACGTCAAGCAGGCGTCGAAGCTCATATCCCGGCAATGGCTGGGCGGGGGAGCGGTGGCTGTACAGCTGGTATTGCAGGTCTGTAAAGCGCCGCAGGTCCTTATCGCTTTCCACCGTGATGATGCTGGTCATGAGGATATCCATTCTGCTGATAACGTGCATTGCGTCGGTACGCATGGAAGTACGCAGAAAAAATACCCAGGGCCGTCCGGCCGCCTGTCACGAGAATATCATGGAGTTGTTAAGAATTCACCGACGGGGGTAATGGATAGCCGAACGACGCCGGGGAATCCGATGTAAACGTCCCGGCCGCTTTGAGCAGGTCGTGACGAGGTATGGTGCGCTCTGGGATGTCAGACACTCTGCGGCAGGGCAACTCTGTCTTGCGGCGATACGGGCGTGAAGTTATTCGGAAGAACGGCTTCCTGATTCCGTTTCGGCAGCAAACCCGGGTTCAAGGGGTATCTTTCGTGTTCTCACATCGCTTATTCACAGCAGATAATCCTGTGTTCCCTGCATTTCCCTTGCAGACTTCTCCCTCACCACGTACTATTGTCACATGAAACGTGCCCAAATCATCTCACTCCATATCTTCGCGTGGGTGTTTTTTGTGATCAACGTGCTGCTGACCTATCCGTCGCAGTACGTCGCACAATTCGGGCTGTTCGCACTGGGAGTGAAGACGGCGACGTTTTACCTGGTGATGTCGATTGGATTCTACACGAACTACCTCCTCCTGACGCCGAAGCTGTTGGCGGCGAAGCGCTATGTTCTCTTCATTCTTGCGGTTCTGCTTCTTCAGATGGCAATGGTGGGGGCTTTTCTGCTGCACGCTCTGTTCCTCGACTGGTATCTCGAGACGGGAAGCATGTTCATGAATGAGCGTCTTTCCGTCATCCCGTATCTGGCGTTTGAAGTCCTGTTTTTTCTTCTCATCAGCACCGGGGCAAGGTTTTCGGCGGACTGGTTTCGCATGCAGAAAATGCGCGAGGAACTCAGAAAGGAAAAGGAGCAGGCCGAACTCGCCCTGCTTCGACAACAGCTTAGCCCGCACTTCCTTTTCAACACACTGAATAACATTTACTCGCTCACCGTTCATCGTCCGGCCGAGGCGCCGGCAGCGATGCTGCGTTTGTCGGAACTGATGCGCTCGGTGCTCAGAAGTATCGAAAAGGATGAAGTAGATCTGGAAAACGAGGTGACACAGCTTTGCAGCTTTATCGATCTCAAGCGCCTGCGGTATCCTGAAGACGAACGCATCAGTTTCGAGGTGTTCGGGGATGTGCGCGGAGTACGTCTGCATCCCATGCTGTTGTTGCCGCTTGCGGAGAATGCGTTCAAACATGGCGATCTGTACTCTCCTGATACGTCGGTGAATATCACCCTCTCCGTGGATGAGCACCGGCTGGTCTTCACTGTCGAGAATACGCCTTCGGAAGGGAGCCGGGAAAGTACGAGCGGCATCGGCCTGCAGAATGTCAGGAGACGCCTGGAATTGCTGTACCCCGGTCGATTCGAATTGCACATTGATTCCACACCGCAGAAGTACGTTGTTGTCCTGCAACTGAGGTTGGCGTGAAATTCACCTGCATCGCCGTCGATGATGAAGTGCTCGCACTCGATGTCGTTCAGACCTACGTCGAACGCCTTCCCTGGCTTCAGCTCAAGGCACGCTGTCTTACCGCAACGGATGCCTTAGCGGTGCTACGGCAGGAAACCGTTGATATTCTGTTTCTGGATATACAGCTTCCGGATATCACAGGAATGGAGATGCTTCGTTCGCTGCACCGCCCTCCGCTGGTAATCTTCACAACAGCGTTCGAGCAATACGCGGTGGAGAGCTACACTGTTGATGCTGTTGATTACCTTGTGAAACCATTTTCCTTCGAACGTTTTCTGAACGCGGTGCATAAAGCGGAAGTACTGCTTGCCCCGTCCAGCAAGGTGATAGACGGAGGCGATACGCTCTTCATTCATACGGAGCAGGGTGATCTGCGCATCGCCGGCAGGGATGTGTTATATATCAAGTCGTTAAGCGAATACGCCATAGTACGTACCGTGACCAAGGAGTATCTCGTTCGTGAAAGTCTGCGCGAAATTGAAATGCGTATTGCCCGACTGGGTTTTCTGCGTGTCCACAAATCATACATCGTGAGTATCCCCAATGTATCAAAAGTGGAGAATAACGTAATCCGTGTGGGCGATGCTGTCATTCCGGTTGGAAAAACCTATCGCGACGCGGTTCGCCATTTCGTGGAACGATTCCGTATTGGGTAAGACGGATGATGTGATATACCTCCGACGGAGGATCCCGGCTCTTCAGAGCGGCCCGACGACGTGAATACCTGCTACCGGTGACCCTGTTGATGCACCTGTTTAAACATCCGGAGTATATATGAAACCTTGTCTCACCGTACTTCTTTTCTGCGCGCTCTTTCTGCCGTTACGAGTCACTGCGCAGTGCGGCTCCTCTTCCACAGTGTATCACTTCATTTACGACAGCAAATCCTACGAAGTGGTGAAGGAAAACGCCAACTGGGCGCAAGCCGCCGCCTGCGCCGTACAGCGGGGAGGCATGTTAGCGGAGATCAACAGCGCGGCTGAGCAGAACGCTCTGTTCACCCAACTGCTCGTAAACGCATCAATTGTGACTTCGAGAACGATCGCACCAGACGGCGGCGGGGCCGCATACGTGTGGCTCGGGGGGAATGACATTCAGACCGAAGGCAGCTGGATCTGGGATGGTGCGAATACCGGGAGTGGAACGCAGTTCTGGCAGGGTCTCTCCGCCGCAAACGGCGGGGGACCCGTGAATTCGCTCTATACCAACTGGGGAAACGAACCAGACAATTTCGGCACCGGCCAGGACGGCCTCGCCCTGGCGCTTACCAACTGGCCGCTCGGAACCGCTGGCCAGTGGAATGACATCAGCACTTCCAACTCGATCTATTACATCGTCGAACATCCGGGTATCATTCCGGTCGAGCTTCTGTTCTTCAGAGCGGAGCCCAGATCTGATGTGCTTCGCCTGCACTGGAGTACTGCGACGGAAACCAACAACTACGGATGGATGGTGGAACGGCGCGACAATGACCGAACGTGGATGGACATCGGATTCGTCCCGGGTTCGGGAACGACTTCGCTTACACGGTTCTACTCGTTTGACGATACAGGTCATCGTGTGTCTGGTCCCATCGAATATCGCATTCGCCAGATCGATTACGACGGAAGCACATCGTATTCCGATGTGCTGCGCATTGAAGCGGAGTCTCCACCTTCGCAGGTCGTTCTCGGGAAAAATTTCCCCAATCCCTTTACACATGGAACCACGATAGTCATTACTCTCGATACACCTCGGGAGGTCACGCTCGTCATAACGGATATGACAGGACGGGAAGTCAGGCGAATCGAGAATGTGTCCAACGGCAGAGCCGGAAAACATGAAATACCATTTACCGGTGGCGACCTGCCTGCGGGCATGTATGTGTACAGACTTGAGTCAGGAATGCTCATCCACAGAGGAGTGATGCTGCTGGTCCGCTAGCGCACATTTCGCTCCATCCACGACGATGGCCGCGCGGGGTTAACCCGGGCGGCCATCGTGTCGTATATGGGGTTTGTGCAGCAAAAGTGCCATGCCGCGTGGGCACCCTCACTATTTTACTTCTGATCCATTGCCAGGAAGACTATTCATTGCCGCCATCGGACGGCCTACGGTATGCAGGGAGCAACTGACGGTAGGCATGTAATGGGAGCGACGCGACAGATTTTGCCGAGCAAGAACATGAGAGATGCCAACAGTCGATGTACCTGGAAAGTCGCAGCGGAGGTTATTGGCGTATCACAACCGTAAAGTTTCCAGTTCTGCTTTTATATACAGTGCGGACGCAATAAGCACAGCGCTTAGGAGAATCGTCCCGCCGATGATCCAGCCCCAGGGCATCTCAATGCTGCGTTCTGGTGCTTTGAAATTCTCATTCATAACATAGGGTATTGTTTGACGGGCTGCAGTCCGCTCGGCGACGGCTTGCGACATCCCGTGTACACGCATACAGCTGTCTACTCGTTGTTGGAATGAGACACACGCACTTTCCAGTGCTTCGACCCTGTGATGTAGATCCTGTCGGCGCAATTCGTTTCCCGATTGCTCCGAAGGCATCGCAGCGAGTAACTCATCACGTTCTTTGCAAGGGTATCGCAGAACCTCGCTCTGTGATTCACGTGGTATCGTGGCACAGCTGGCCAGTATCATTGTACAGCAGAGGAGGAGGCTTATAACGGGAACACATCGACGCTGTATCATTGTATCGCCTCGGAGAATTGAGAGGATAATCACTGCCAGAGTTTCAAATGATTTGAGGAGACGTCACGCAATACGAGGGAAGCAGTTGGAGCGCGATACATCCAAAAAGCGAATCGTTTATGGAGATCCCGATATCTCGAAAATGTCAAATTCACCGGGGAATTCCAAGCGAGTGTTACTGTCAAACACCGTCCGCGAAAACCTGCGCGTCGGTACGCTGACTCAGGTGTACAAGGATGGTGTATCTGCTCTGAATAGAAAATGCAGACCGTAGGTATACAGATATGGCGTTATGCATTCAGGATACATTCGTTACCCCTCGAATATCCACAGCGCCCCGACATGCATCGGGGCGCTGTGCTTTCAATAGGGGGCGGCGGGCATCTTCGCCGCCGCCATTGGGCTGCAGTGATGCCGCTAGCGCAGCAGCAGCATCTGTTTCGTCAAAACGACACCGCCCGCGATAAGACGGTATTCGTAGAACCCGGGAGGCAGTTCCGCCGCATCGACGTGGAGGAGCTGCGATCCCGACGGGTAATCGGCTTCGAAGGTCCGGACCGTACGGCCCAAGGCATCGAGGACAAGTATGGTTGCGTGCATGCTCCTCGGGAGAGTAAAAGCGATACTGGTTGTCGCGGAGAATGGATTCGGGTAGTTCTGTTCCAACCGCAGATCAAGCGGGCGAGGCGTTTCACCGGTACCCACCACCATGACCATATTGACGGGAATATCCAGATAGACGGGATAATTCATGGTCGAAACCCTGATGTTGCCGGAGTACGTTCCCGCAGGCAGAAGCCGGGTGTTGACCGCGACAGGTATGACGAGTTCACCTTCTCCGCTCATCTGTCCGAAGTCCAGCCAGGTCATGTCGGGAGAGAGTATCCATGGAATACTCGGGTCGCCGACGGGACGAATGGTCAGGTTAATGGAAGGCAGGGGATCACGGTTGTTGACGTTGAAGGTCAGTTGGTCGGGAATGGCAACGAAACCCAACGGCGACATGTCCACGGAAAGTTCGACGGTAAACTGCCCCGTGGCGAACTGCGACACGATTTCCGTTTTCCCGGACATATCGGCGTCGTCGATCTTCAGTTTCGTGATGCGTCCCGGGAGCGGCGTAAACCAGGACATGGTGACGCCACTCGCGTTGATGCCGGCCTGATACGCGATGGTGTATTTCACAGAGAACAGATTATTCCCCGGAGTCGGCGGGCGATAATCCGTGAGTGAACCGGCGCCGAGTTGCGATGCACCGGGTGTGCTTATACACCGCGCATCGAATACCTCATTTGGCGGCTGTGGAGGCAGTTCGCCTTCGCCCATGTGCATATCAAGCGCGGACGAAGCGCCTTCGTACACACCGACAGCGAGCACCTGGCTTCTGCCCTGTCCGTTGGCGACAGTCAGTTCGAGCTGCACGCCACGCCATCCTTGCGCACCTGCCTGCATTGCCGCAATCAGCAGCAGTACGGTGATACTGATAAGGGTTCTCATGGCGTCCTCCTTACTTGACTATCGTGAGTATGCGGGAAACGACACCGGCCGATGTTTCGAGCCGATAGAGATAGATGCCGGCCGGAGCGGGAATCCCGCTCTCATCCCGTCCATCCCAGCTTGCGAGTTTGCTGCCCGCGCCCTGCCTGGAAGCGACAAGCGTGCGCAGCCGTCTGCCGAGAAGGTCGTACACCTGGAGACGCACGTCACTCTCGAAGGCCAGCGAATAGGGTATCCAGGTCTGTCCGCTCAGAGTGAACGGATTCGGATAATTACCGCCCAGCGCGAACTCTGTCGCGCGAGCTTGTACCGTAACGGTGAGGAACAGCTTCCTGCTTCCGGCAACCGGTACAACGATCTCTTCGCCCGCTGTGCCGCGCAGTACACCGAGCAACGTGCCGGACTCATCGCGTACCTCGATGCGCACGCGATCTGTCATCGCGAGGGAGAGACGAACAGAACCGTCACCCTGCAGCGACACGGTATTGTCGCCGTTGAAGACGAACAGCGCGTTCTCTGCCGTGCGCATGTCGAAAAGCGATGCCGGGGGCTTGGCGGGTATTGTCAGTATGTCACGAATTTCCGAAGAAGGCGTTGTGCCGCTGACGGAGAGGACGCGTGCGCCCTGACCGTCGTGCGTCGCTATCAACAGCGCGGCGATATCGAGCGCGTCAACGATCTTACTGTACAGAGCCGGATTACCGCCATTGACGGCGGAGGTCTCCATGCGGAGCTTGGTGCCCGGGTCAACGCGTACCCAATAGCCCTTTCCTGTTTCCACTGTCGTCGGGATAATGTAGCCGGCACTCGGATCCCAGCCGAAGATGGACTTCATCCCGGTTGAGGGAGTGACCTGAATACCGGAGACAGCCATGGACTTGCTCAATGCGCCGATCATGTTCCATCCGTAGCCGTAGGGTTCGCCGATACCGTTCAGGCTGTTCCATTCAAACAGATACCGGTTGATCCCGGTCAGAATATTGCTGTATCCTTCGCTCTTGAGCCAGTAGCCGCGGCCGAACGCCATACCGCCGACGCTCTCGTATGCACCGGTCGCCGTATTGAACTGGTAGAGCACCGCGGAAGGATCTGCAAAAACAACGGAGGCCTCCGCGTCCTTCATGTCCACCGGCAGAGATATCATCTGCCAACCGCCGGGGATTTTCCATGCGTAGCGTACGGGATCCTCATTCCCGTCGGGAATCGGAAGCGGGATGCGCAGACGTGTCGTGTCCTTCTCCTTGTCGGGATCATCGTCATCGTTGATCACATGGATCTCGCGATCACGGCCTGGTTTGTCCGGATCGAAGCAGAAGCGCACGATGAGCAGCGTGTCGAGCTGTTCGAAGGCAGAAAGTCTGGTGGGCTCGCCGCCTCCACCGTGAGTCGGTTCTTCAAAGCGCAGGTTGTACGGGTTGGCATAGGGACGGAGCTCACCGGTTTGGCGGTCGCGCAGCTCGAGTGCGAGGCGGACGCACGGCCACTCCTTCGTATCGATATCGACCGGTGTCACCACGATGTCGTTCTGGTTTGTGGGCTCGGGACAGGTCTTTTCTTTCACTTCGATGGTGAAAATATACGTGCCCTCATCAACGAAGGTGTAGTTCGATACCGTGCGCATGTCGATGCTTCCAGCCATGCCCTGGACTTTCAGCGTGAAGCTGGCGCTTGGTGAAACGGGCGGTGCAGGCCAGGTCATCTGTACAGGACTTGCCGAGCCGGTCTGTACGCGACCCTGATAGATATGCGAGGGTTTGATCGCGCGGTGATCGGTAACACTGCCCTGAGATCCGGTGATGTTGATCCACCGAATGTCAAAGGCCGTGGGCGGCGGTACTGGCGGCAAGTCAATCTGTCCGGCTTCGAGGCCGTCGCCGGCGCCTGCCTGCATTGCATATTCAAGAGCGACCTGATTGTTTTTGGAATTCACGAAGGCCAGATTGTGTCGCCATGCCTTCATTGGTTCCGGAACGCACGGCTTGGGACGGTAGTGGGCGATGAGTTTCTTGCTGCGCCACATGACGACATTCAGGGGATTCGTCGTCGTTGCCGTGTCACCACCCCATCCGACGAAAATGAAATCCGACGGCGGCGTTGCCTGTGCGATGAGCGTCGAACCTATCGCCGCGGTCTGACGATGGTCAAACGGTCCGGAGGGGCCTTCGGGATAAATGACCACCAACTCGGCCAGCTTGGGGTCGATCGGCTGAATTCGCGGATAAATCCGGTACACGCCCGGAAGCGTATTGGGCCCGAGCGGGATGTTGCTGGGATTGTTCGGCAAGTCGCCGAGATCCCCGCCGATACCGTGGAAGGTGAATCCGGGGGGAGTCTGATAGTATAGCTGGAAGGGCTGAAGATTCGGCCGTTTCAGACCCACGCGGAACAGGTCGGGATGAGGATGAGGCAGAGGAATGATCTCACCAGGGAAGGGACGGACCAGCAAAACGCGCACAAGGTCCGGACCCGGTAGATGTACAGACGGAGTCGAACTTATGCGCTCCACCTCAAGATCGTATTCGCCGAACGCGTAATGCCCGCCCCAGCGATCCACAAGGTCGTAGCTGATGGACTGCGAAATATCCGCTTCCACTTTTATCGTGTACTCGCCGTCGGTGTTGAGGGTGAGTTTCCACTCGCTTCCGACGCGCACAGCATTGATATAGGTTGATGTACCCGCGCGTTGCGCACGGAGTATGGGTACGAAATCCGACTGCGACTTCACCCGAAGGGTAATGCGTACGGCTTCGCCGAAAAACCCGCTGGAAAGATTGATAGCCGTGAGCCGGTATATATCAGCCTGTGGTATGAACCACGAGAACTCACCCGCAATGCCGGTGATCACCAGCGCGCCGTCGACGCGATACGGCAGCATGCCGGATCCCGACGAGGGCAGCACATGGGGATTCGTGCTGGTACTCGGTTCGCTTGGATCGTGGCAGTACACGGTATCCGCCGGGGTGGAGGGACGTGTCGTCACAGAGGCGATCTGCGAAGGCGTGCCGCGGTTCGTGTTGAAATACCCCACGATGCGGAAGCGGTACTCGCGATTGGCCTGAATCGGGTTCGCACCCGTCCCGCTCGTGCCCGGGACGGCGTATACGATAACGCCTGTCCACTGATTGATGCTCACGACAAACGGACTCAACGGGATATGTCCGCTGCCGAGCTCACGCCAATTGCCTGAGGATGCTTCGTACTCGATCTTCGTTTGCGCGTCGGACATGTTGTACTTGTTCCGCCAACGCAGCGCAATCGCGGGTGCCGGGCTAGCACTTGTTCCTCCGGGTGCGAGATTGGCGCGCAGCGTTGTATTGAGCGCGAAAATATCCGGAGGCGTACTCGTGTAGGTGGCCGTCACGCGGACGACGGGATTGGATTCGGTGGAACTGATACCGTAACTCGGCAGCTCGTTGGCGTAGTAATCGATATTGACTGTCGAGCCGTCAAGACGGCGCACAGCCCAGTAGTCGAAATAGTACGTTGTACTTCCGATGGTGCGCGACGCCGGCGCCACCACTTTGTGCCGATAGTAATAGCCCATCGGGATCGCGGTAGGTGTCGTTCTCGTGACGTTCGCGCGATTATCCTCATTCTTGAATTCCAGGGGAATACCGGACGGAACGCTGAGAAAGAGTCGGGAAGGGATGGCATCCGCGGCAAGCTGCACGGCGGTGAACACCGGTGTCGCGAGACTCGTCCCTCCGGTGTAATTCGACTTCATGATACCGTCCCAGCCATGCATCGTGTATCCCGGCTGTTTGTAGGCCGGGCGATCGGCCTGACAGTTCACGTTCTCGATGCCGCGATACGAGAATCCGCAATTGTCGGTCTTGTACTCGTCGGGACAACCCCAGAGATGCCCGATTTCATGCGCGACAACGCTCCGCATCGGGAGATCAAAGGGGGTGGAGCCGGCATAGCGCGTGTCCATGGTCCAGTACACGCCTTCTTTGTCCGTGCCGCTGTTCCACCAGACACTCGACGCGTGGGGCCAGATTGCCGCATCACCCGAGGGCTTGTAAGCGATGAAGCCCGTCACAGACTCATCCGCCCCGGTCAGCGCGCGGATCTTATTGTTGTACCACCAGCAATACTCGAGACCGTCGCCGGCCCAGGACCAGCTCGGTGGACTATCGGAACCACTCGGAGTATAGAAGCGCCTGACGATTTCGCGGATGAACACGTCCTCGCCGACCACTGTCGGCTCGCCGGTGACAAGCGCGTAGTCACCGTAGGGAGTATACAGTCGCCAAAACATCGTGACGACCTTTCCATAGGCCGATGCGAAAGTGACCCAGAAGTTCACGCCCGCGATGTAGTAGTTCCGGTAGTCGTTGTATACGGTGTTATCCCAGTTGTACGACCCTGTCCCGGTTTTGCTTTCCATGAAGAAACTCGTATGCGCGACGAGCCCCCGAAGGGCAGAGCGCCGAAGGATTTGCGGATCGCCTCCCCCGATCGTGGGCAAGCCCTGAAACACCTCGCGCGGTGACGGTTCCTCGGTAACGTATGCACGGACACAGTCCAATTCGGGCATTGCCTGCATACGCGCCCACTGTTCTTCGCCCGCAAGTCGGATGCGCTCTGCTTCCTGCTCTGAAATGGGGCGCTTGACGAAGTCGAGGTACTCGACGATAGCGCGATCAGCATCATTCTCCGCGGACTGAATAGTATTGCCGCTTTGATTGCTGCGGAACTCGGCGCTGTTGTAGGAAACCGCAAGCACTCCGATGCTGCCTGTCGCCGCGGCCAGGCGGGTATTCAGTACAGCCTCCGTGGCGGTGGGCGGAACCCATGCCAGCATGCGTTGCGGTGAGGTAATGATGGACACGAGTGCGCCTTTGCGTGTGAGCTCGTCACGCAGGAGAAGCGCCTCGTCGATGGATGATGCTGTTGTTTGGATGACGGCCAGGTGCTGATTGTGCGCCTCGAGGCCGAATTCCGCGACGCCGGGCGGGGTATAGACCGGCTGCTGCGCCTGCGCAAAGGCACAGAGCGGCAGCAGGACGGAGAACAGAACCGCACCGAGCATGTGCTTCCAGTGTTTCATGGAGGCTCCTCTCAGTTGGTTGATTGAAGCGGTGTCGAGTCGGATGAACGCGTCTGCCGCCGCCGACAGGCGACGGCGGAAATGGAATCATGCGCTATGCAAATGGGAATGCCGCGCAGACATCGTCTCGCCTTAAAAAAAGGACTGATAAGTATGAATACAACATACGCAATTCCCGCGATGATGTCAAGGGGTGCGGCGCGCGAGCATCCTTCCGCCGTTCCGATGCATGCCATGAGCTGTGCGTCATCAGGCGGCCTCCCGGTTCTCCGGCGGTCTCCCGGGTACGATGGTTGGAACCCCCGCCACGAATTCGTATGTTCGGGATGTGTCACGTCATACTCACATGTCCCGGCCCGCCCTCCGCGGCGGTCCGATCACATACAGCACAGGAGAAATCTCATGAACATCGCCGTTTTTGGTACGGGAATGGTCGCGCAGACCATTGGCCCCGCTTTCGCAGCGCAAGGGCATACCGTGGTGTACGGTACACGCAATCCTGCGGAAACGCTGGCCCGCAGTGAAGCCGGTCCTTTTGGAGCGCCACCGTTCGCGGAGTGGTTTAAGACGCAGCCGGATGCGCGTCTCGTTCCCTTCGCCGGGGCCGCTGAAGGTGCGGAGCTTATCGTGAACGCCACCTCCGGTCAGGGGTCGCTCCCCGCGCTCGAAAGTGCCGGTGCGCAACGACTCGAAGGGAAAATCCTTATAGACATTGCCAACCCGCTGGATTTCTCGAACGGATTTCCCCCGTCCCTCTCCGTGTGCAATACCGACTCTCTCGGTGAGCAGATTCAGCGCGCGTTTCCCGGACTCAAGGTCGTGAAAACGCTGAACACGCTCACCGCCGCGCTGATGGTCAATCCTGCGGCCCTGCCCGCCGATCATGTCATATTCATGAGCGGCGACAATGCGGAAGCAAAGACGCGGGTGGCATCGCTCCTGCAGGAGGCGTTCGGCTGGAAAGCGCAGAACATCATCAACCTTGGCGATATCACGACAGCGCGCGGAACGGAAATGGTGCTTCCCCTGTGGGTGCGGCTGTATGCGTCTCTCCAAACGCCGATGTTCAATTTCGGTATCGTCCGGCAGAGCGAGGCGCCGTAAGGCCGCGTACTCCTTCCGCGGTATGGCTGCCGTGTTCGGAACTGTTCAAACCACATTGCAACGGAACTCGAATTCCTGTATTATCCGGTGAGGACTTTGGCGGCTTTCCGAAATCGTTTCGTGAGCAGGTCCAATATCCGCTGTCTGTCATCCTCTCTCGCCGGATCGTATCCTGGTCAGAAAGGTTGCGGCGGCACAGCATCCTTCTCAATCAGTAACGGGTGGATCTTATGCTCGATGTTTCCGCGAAACCGCGAACCCTTCGCACCGCGACTGCCCGCGCCAGACTGCATCTCCATCCCGCGACCCTTGCGCGTGTGCATGCCGGAACCATTCCGAAGGGCAATCCCCTGGAGGTGGCCAAAGTCGCCGCCGTGCAGGCCGCCAAGCAGACCAGCGCCATCATTCCCTACTGTCATCCCCTCCCCATCGATTACGTCGGCGTGCAGTATGAATTCGGCGATGACTGGATAGATGCCATCGTTTCCGTCAAGGTCATGTACCGTACCGGAGTCGAGATGGAAGCCATGACCGCCGCCGCAGTCGCCGTGCTCACGCTGTACGACATGATGAAGATGCTCGATGCGGACATGTCCATCGGCAGTGTCGTGCTCGAAAAGAAGCGTGGCGGAAAAAACGACTTCCGTACTCCCTACGCCACACCTCTCCGAGCGGCCGTGCTCGTGATGTCGGATTCCATCTCCGCGGGGACCAAGTCCGACAGCTCCGGACGCATGATCGCGGATCGCCTCGGCGCCGAAGGTGTGTCTGTTGAGGACTACCGCATCATCCCGGATGACAAGGATGAGATTGTCCGAATGCTACGTTTGTACGCGGACGACACGAAGCTCGATCTGGTCATGACCACCGGAGGTACGGGTTTTAGCGCTCGCGACTGCACGCCCGAGGCCATGGCGGAGGTGATTGACCGGCACGCTCCCGGCATTTCCGAAGCGGCGCGTAGTTACGGGCAGGAGCGCACACCGTTTTCCATGCTCTCCCGCGCACAGGCGGGATTGCGCGGTCACACGTTGATCGTCAATCTGCCCGGCTCGAAGAAAGGCGTCGCCGATTCACTGGACGCCCTGTTTCCCGGGCTGCTGCATTCCTTCAAAATGATTCGCGGAGGAGGGCACGAATAATGCTCGACTTCTCCGACGCACTTGGATTAATCATTCGCGCTGCCAAGCCCCCGCCTCCCGTGGATGTCCCGCTCAAGTCCGCCGCCGGTCGCGTGCTCGCCGCGGACGTCAAGTCTGCGTCGCCACTGCCGCGCTTCGATGCTTCGGCCGTTGATGGCTACGCCCTTCGGGCGGCGGATACATCCGCAGCCAGTGAAAAGGGAGAGGTGCGACTCACGGTAACGGACACCATTTCCGCGGGGACAGGTTCGCACACAGCGCGCCCGGGTACGGCGCTTCGCATCTTCACAGGAGCGATGATGCCGAAAGGCGCCGACAGCGTGGTGATGCAGGAACATGTGCTGCGCGACGGCGATGCCATTCTGCTCGGGAAATCTGTGTCCCCCGGAGCGAACGTACGACTCAAAGGTGAAGAGTTTCAGAAAAATGCACTTGTCTTTCCCAAAGGTACGCTCGTCACACCGCCGGTAGTGGGCATGCTCGCGTCGCTCGGAAAAACGGAGTTGCGTGTGTATGATCTTCCCCGCGTCGAGGTGATCGTTACGGGAAATGAACTGCTCGAACCGGGCACCCCGCTGTCTCCCGGCAAAATCTACGATTCCAACGGCGTGACGATCTCCACCGCGCTGCGCGCCTTGGGCTTGTCTTCGGTGCGGGTCCATCGCGTGAAAGATAACCTTGCGTCCATCCGGCGTGCCTTGCGTACGGCGCTGCAGCGCGCTGATATCGTGGTCACAGCCGGAGGCGCATCCGTGGGGGATTTCGATTATATCAGGGAAGCGTGTGAAGCGGAGGGTGTGCGGTTGAAGTATCAGACACTTGCCATCAAGCCGGGGAAGCCCAACATGTTCGGCACACGGGATCGGGTGCTGTTTTTCGGACTGCCCGGTAATCCTGTAGCCGCGCTGCTTTCCTTGCATTTGCTGGTGCAACCCGCGGTCTGCGGATTGATGGGACTTCCGAACCGATACACAGGCGGATTTTCGGCCCGACTGACATGCGGCATCAAGAAAAAAGCGGGACGCCTCGAGTTTCTTCGAGGCGTCCTGCACGCCGACGGCAACGGGACCTACGTGGTAACCCCGGTGCTGGCTCAGGATTCCCACATGCTCAGCGGACTTGCGCAGGCGGATTGCCTCATCCATTTTCCGAAAGATGCCGGCAGCTTGGACGAAGGTGAATCCGTCACCGTCACATCCCTGCGATGGAGTCTTGCATGAGGAGCGGTGAAAGAAACGGAATGCTCCGGTATATCACATTCTTTTGGCTTCATGGCTGAGACGCTTTTCACACCCTGGATTCTCGGACTCTTTTTCCTCATCGCCGTACTGTACTCCAGCGTCGGCCACGGGGGTGCCACAGGGTATCTCGGTTTGTTCGCCTTTCTGGGCGCCGCAACCGCCGCCGTCGTACCGGTGGCTCTGGTTTTGAATATGCTCGTTGCCGGGACGGGGTTCTATATCTTCCGGCGAAAGGGATATTTTTCCTGGACGCTGCTGGCACCTTTCGTCGCGGCTTCCATTCCCGCGGCGTTTCTCGGGGGGATGCTTCGCTTGGAAGCGGATACGTTCCGGGCGATTCTCGGCGTGGTCCTGCTCGCAGCCGGATTACGGATGGCATTCATCCCACAAGTAACAATCTCTCGACTGGCTTCCTCCACACGCTACCGCGTCGCGCTCAGCGTGGGCATCGGGTTGACGCTCGGGATAATCAGTGGCATGGTGGGCATCGGCGGGGGAGTATTCCTGAGCCCCATCATCATGTTTCTGGGTTGGGCCGACGCGCGGCAAACAGCGGCCGTGTCCAGCGCTTTTATCGTGCTGAATTCCCTGAGCGGTCTGCTCGGACAGATCACCAAGGGGAATGTGGAAGTCGGCTCGATGTGGCTGCTCGCCGTCATCGTTTTTATCGGCGCACTCGTGGGCTCCTCCCTGGGCGCCAGGCAGACGCGCGTCCGGAGACTTCAGGTCGTGCTGGGAGTCGTGCTGCTCGGCGCGGGCGGGAAAATGATAGCGCAACTCTGGGTATGAACTATGATCCGTACCAGCGACACCACGGCGCTTATCCTCTCCGGCGGGAGAAGCAGCAGAATGGGAAGCGACAAGGCTTTTCTCACGATCCATGGTGTCACCTTCATTCAGCGACTGCTGACGCTCGCCTCCTCGATCTTTCCTTACACAGTGATAAGCGCAAAGGAAGTTGGGAAGTACGCGGATTTCGGTGTTCCGGTGATAGCGGATGACGTCACCGATGCAGGCCCTCTCGCCGGAATCCACGCCTGCATGATCCGTACGAATACACCTTTCCTCTTCGTTCTGACCTGCGACGTCCCCATGATATCCGGGGAAGTGCTTCGTCATGTGTTGCAACATGCGCATGAAGATGAAGTCACCCTCATCGGTACGGGACAGGATCGTCCCCTGCTCTGCGGCGTACTGCCGCGGTTAATGGAGCCCGCCCTCTCCGAGGCATTGCGCAGAGGAAAACACCGTGTGCTCTCCGTCCTCATGCGCGGGAAACACACGGTACTGAATTGTGCGGCGTATTCGGATTGTCTTGTCGGTGTGAACACCAGGGAGGAATACGAGCGCCTGCCCGGCAGTACGTGGTGAGCAGAGAGCAGAGAGAAGAGAGCAGAGAGAAGAGAGCAGAGAGCAGAGAGCAGACAGCAGAGAGAAGAGAGCAGAGAGCAGAGAGCAGAGAGCAGAGAGAAGAGAGCAGAGAGCACGTTTGTACAGTATTCCGCGATGCTGTACTGATTCCCGATTTCGACTGCGGGAGTACGAACAGGATCAGCGTGCTCCGCAATACTCGAAATGGTACAATTCCTTCCCGCTGCGCCTCTGGTACACGGCCCCTGAGCGTAGTCGAAGCCCGATCAGGGACCGCCCTTCGCCCGGTGGCTGAGCGAAGCCGAAGCCCGCTCAGGGACCAGCGCGAGGATGCTGAAACGCAAGGAACAGTGGCGTGACAGATGGAGCCGCTGCCTGCGTAAATGCTCTCGATTGAAACCTATCCATTCCGACACCGGGCCAAATCCCACAGCGAACCGATTAACGATTCTCTCCGCCTCTGGCGGACCGATAAACGATTAACGATTCCCGATTAACGATTCCCGATTAACGATTCCCGCCCAACGCTTCCCGCTTCACGCTTCCCGCTTCACGCTTCCCGCTTCCCGCTTCAGCGTGATGCAAAGACGTAATATCGTGGAGTGACTTGCAAATCCTAAAAAATTTCTGTAAAATGGAGAAATGAATTAAGAAAATAAGGCACAGGGGCGCAAATGCAGTCGTTGGATGAAGCGGATCTCGGAATTCTCGATACCTTGCAGCGTAACGGACGCATCAAGCGCAGTGAAATGGCCGAGCTGGTCGGTCTGTCGCTGCCGGCGGTGAGCGAGCGATTGCGCAAGCTGGAGGAACGAGGCTACATCACGGGCTACGCTGCAATTCTCGATGCCAGGAAATTCGGCAAGGACGTTACCGCTTTCGTGCAGGTTTCAGTCGACACCTCGCTGCATTACGATAACTTCCTCCATCACGCCGAGGCGCATCCGGATATTCTCGAATGTCACGCCATTACGGGCGACGGCTCCCATCTGCTGAAAATCCGAACCGACAATACCGCCACACTGGAGCGCGTGCTTTCCGAGATTCAAGCATGGAAGGAGGTCCAGAGTACACGGACCAGTGTGGTTCTCTCCACCCGAAAAGAGACATTGGCAATTTCCGTTCATCACACCACCACCAAATTATAAAGGTATCACCGTCATGAGCACTACGCGCGAAAACGCCATCGGCAACGTTTTCGACATGATCTCCTCACATAACGTGAAGATGATCGATTTCAAATTCATGGATTTCCCGGGGCAGTGGCAGCACCTCACCGTGCCGATCACACAGCTCAAGCCGGATTCCTTCAACGAGGGATACGGCTTTGACGGATCGAGTCTCCGCGGCTTCAAGAGCATTCACGAGAGCGACATGGTGATCATACCCGATCCCTCGACGGCGATTATCGATCCGTTTATCAAGGAAACCACGCTGAGCATGATTTGCGATATTCACGAACCGCTCACGCGTGAGAAGTACGAACGCTGTCCGCGCAATATCGCCCAGAAAGCCGAGCAGTATCTGCTCTCGACCGGCATCGCCGATACCGCCTATTTCGGTCCCGAGGCGGAATTTTTCATTTTCGACGATGTGCGCTACGCGTCGAAAGAGAACCATGCGTTCTATCAGCTCGACTCCATCGAAGGTACCTGGAATTCGGGGCGGGACGAGGGACCGAATCTCGGGTACAAACCGCGCTTCAAAGAGGGCTACTTCCCGGTACCGCCAACGGACCACTTCAACGATTTGCGCAACGAAATGGTGCGGGTCCTCATGGAATGCGGCCTCGACGTCGAGACGCAGCATCATGAAGTGGCGTCGGGCGGACAGTCGGAAATTGATCTGCGTTTCGCACCGCTCGTCAGCGCTGCCGATCAATTGTTGCTGTTCAAGTACGTGATAAAAAACACCGCCTTCCGCAACGGCAGAAGTGCCACCTTTATGCCCAAACCGATTTTCGGCGACAATGGCTCCGGTATGCATGTGCACATGAGTTTGTGGCGTGAAGGCAAGCCTTTGTTCTACGGCGAGCGCTATGCCGGCCTGAGCGACATGGCGCTGCACTTTATCGGAGGACTGCTCAAGCATGCGCCGGCGTTGTGCGCGATCACCAATCCGACCACCAACAGCTACAAGCGGCTCGTGCCGGGCTTCGAAGCCCCCGTCAATCTCGCATACTCTCAGCGGAACAGAAGCGCTTCCATACGCATCCCCATGTATTCCTCCAGTCCGAAAGCCAAGCGCGTGGAGTTCCGCACCCCCGATCCCTCCGGCAACCCGTATCTGGCTTTCAGCGCCATGCTGATGGCGGGTCTCGACGGTATCATCAATCGCATCGATCCCGGAGATCCGTTGGACAAGGATATTTACGATCTGGCGCCGGAGGAATTGCGCAACGTGCCGAGCACACCGGGCACGCTCGAGGAAGCGCTGCTCGCGCTGGAACGCGATCACGATTTTCTGTTGAAGGGTGGAGTGTTCACGGAAAGCGTGATCCATACCTGGATCGATCTGAAAATGAAGAGCGAAGCCAAACAGATCGCCCTGCGTCCGCATCCCTACGAATTCAGCCTCTATTACGACGTATAAGCGGATACAGCGTATAGTTATTAACGGATTCCGTTCGTACAGAGCGGAATCCGTTTCGTTTCCGGTCAGTTTGCACGAAAGAAAAATAGGTGGGAACACCTATGCAAAATGGGTGCTTCCCCCCATTTACTCCGCGTCCCGGATGTTGTTAATTGCATCCAGCAACACTACACAATCCCATGCTGCTTTCACCGCCGGTTAGTCTCGCAGCAGTAGTGGCCGAAGGTGGAAGACCGATTCGAAGATTGAGCGATAGCTCTGGAACAGTGAGAGAAACAGGATCATCAGTGAACAGGTAATGACGTTCCATTCGAGCATCGGAAGCAGAGGGCTTCTTCACACTTCAGCACAGGAGGTACAGAGATGAACACCTTGCAGCACCACGGAACACACAGTGCCCATATCGGCACGACGCTCCGCTGGTTTTTCTGGAGCGGAGTCCTGATCGGACTGCTCTACATGGCGATTGGATGAAACACCGAAGAGAGAGACAACTACTCGGATGTGGCGACAATACGCTGAGCACCATACTAGTTCACGAATGTTCCAACAACGACGGGAAAGGATGAGGCGATATCAATGATTGTGCACGAACCTGAATGAAACAGCGGAAGACAGATTGCTTCCGCTGTTTTTTTTTCAGCATGGTATTGCAGGCCTCCTGCTGGTGCGCACGAGAAGAGAAAGCGGGAGAGAGAGTACTGGCGGTGTTACATAAACCACCACAACGACAGCATTGCGGACAGTGGGCGTTTCATGAAACACCCCGCCCGAAATCGCAAATTCATGATTCCCGCCTCGGTGTGCATGAAAACAGGCAAACACCTCTTTCCTCCTTCCTGTTCTCTCCTTCCTGTAGAGCAATTTGCATTACTTCAAAAATATCTCTACACTCGTTTCATAGTATTTTCTGACTATTCCAGGAAACGCCAGGAACGGGCTGTCACCGGATCATTACGTTTTGTCCGAAATGCGTGCGTCCGTATGTCTCATAGGAGATTCAATGCCGTGGCTTTCGAAATATCAGTGGTCCCGCACACACGCAACCTGCTCCGGCTCGGTGGGATGAAGCGATGCACGGATATGTGAATGGTCTGCAGAGCCTGCTTCTCCGAACCGCTCTCCCCTGATACGTTGAACAATTGTTCCATGGAGGTCCTATGAAAAAGTATGGCGCGGAGTTTATCGGAACGTTCTGGCTCGTCCTCGGCGGCTGCGGAAGCGCCGTGCTGGCGGCCGCTTTCCCGGAAGTCGGTATAGGTCTGCATGGTGTGGCGTTGGCTTTCGGTCTTACAGTGCTCACCATGGCCTATGCAATCGGCCATATCTCTGGTTGTCACCTGAATCCGGCGGTGTCTTTCGGGCTTTGGGCCGGTGGACGTTTCCCCGCGCGTGACCTGGCACCGTACATCATTGCGCAAGTCCTCGGCGCGATTGCTGCGGGAGGCATTCTCTTTGTCATCGCCGACGGGAAGGCCGGCTTCGATGTCACGGCCGGCTTCGCATCCAATGGTTTTGGTGAACATTCACCCGGCGGCTACGATCTGCCCGCCGCGCTGCTGACGGAAATCGTGATGACTATGATGTTTCTCATCGTCATTCTTGGTGCCACGGATAAGAGAGTTCCGCAGGGCTTCGCTCCCATCGCCATCGGGCTCTGCCTGACACTGATTCATCTCATCAGCATACCCGTTACGAATACTTCCGTGAATCCCGCGCGCAGTACTGGTGTTGCGCTGTTCGCCGGCGGCTGGGCCCTCGCACAGCTGTGGCTGTTCTGGGTTGCTCCTGTCATCGGTGGTTTGCTCGGAGCGGCGGTGTATCGGTTCATTGGCAGCGAAGAGAAATTATAGCTTCCTGCTTCGTCGCGCGCGATCGAGGGGGGCGAACACCCAGCGGTGCCGACTCACATGTGCGTTTTTCTGCATTCTCCCGCGGAGAGTACGGTGCACGACGGAATAATCGCAGGCCCTGTTGCCCTGGCACACTGCTCAGCGAAGCAGAGGAGCAGACGGTTCCGATGCTCATCCGATACAGGTACTGTCTTGTCGGTTGGCCGTGGTGAAAAAAAAGATGAGGACTTGACGCATTTTTTCACCAAAGGGGATCAGTGGTCATATATATATACGGCGAAGGTAGCGCCGAAAGACCGTGCTGTGTCCTGCACACCCGGTCCAGTGTCTGCCTCCACCACGCACCTTACATTGTCACGGCTTACGAGGACCTATGGCTACGCTGCACCTTTCTTTCCAGGAACTCGCTGATCTTGTCCTGGGTCAACCGAATCTCCCACCGGGAATAAAAAATGTGTATCCGGACGGAGACGTACTCATTTTCAACGTACGGCCGCTGAGAATAGCACCAGCGGTACAGGTGTCACTACGCATCGGGGAATACCGCGAGGATAGCATTTTGCACTGTCCCCTTGTGATGCCGAAGCATATGAAGTGGCTCCTCCGCCATATCATCACCACCGAAGTTTCACATTTTCTTACGGTAAATGAGACGGGCCTGGATGTGAATGTCGGCGTCTATCTCAGGCATTGTTTCCCCGGGATCAAGGTGTCGGCGGTAGAGAAGACTGTCAACGGCATCACCCTCGTACTTTCTGTTGAACGCCGGAGTTGACGGCAGTGTGGTGTGGAAAGGGTTCCAGTCCGCATGGATGCACCGGACCCAGCGGATTTCATAATCGCACCGCTGCCATGTCGGATATACAGCATGTCGGCTTTCCGGTGCAACAGGGCAGCGCGATTGAATGCGTGTGGTTGAATGCGTATGGGGAGGATTCTGAAATTTGCCTGAAATTGCGGAAATTATTGGTCTGATACTTACAACAACGCGGATTCCTTTTTCTATGGCTGGACCTTATACACATCTTACCATCGCACATGGCGCCATGCTGGACGCACAACTTTCCCCGGAGCTGGTGGCACTTCTGCAAGTCAAAGCGAGCTACGTGTACGTTGGCGCCTTGTCGCCCGATATGCCGTATGCGTCTCTCGATACACACTACTCGGATATGTATCACCGCCGGGATACAGGGCGAGTCCTTCAGGCTGCTTTGGAGCTGCTTCGGCGCCGAAGGGCGAGCGGGGAGTACACCACCGGCGCACTCGATGCCATGGAAGCTTGGCTGTACGGCTACGCTTCGCATCTCGTGATCGACACCTTCCTGCATCCTATCAATCAAGCGACGGTTTCCGTTGGTGGCAGTGAAATGGATCCCCTCCGTCACAGAGAATGCGAAATGGCGCAGGATATCCTTCTCGTTTCCGACGTGCACGCAGACGATGTGGAAATCTGCACGGGCGCTTACGCATACACCCTGCGTATGGCGCTTGATTCGGATGAAATTAGTGACATCGCGGAGTTCTGGGAAAGCATTCACGATACTGTGTACGGAGATCTCGCTCCCGACACCGGACCACGACTTTGGATTCCCTCCTTCGTCGAAATTATCGAACTCATAGAGAAGGGACAGGCGGTACAGCATGTGACGCGCCACATCAACAACGACCTGGGCCAGAATGTTCAGTACGTCGCCGCGGACGAGTTGCGCAGTGATCGTCCTGACCTTGTGGCGGATTACTACGAACACGTGCATCTGCCCGACGGTACGAGCGCACATTTCCTGAACGATGTCTTTCCCGCCGCAGTCGACGCGGTACTTGGATTGTGGGATCTTATCGAAGGCGTACTCAACGCGCAAGATGACGAGCTCGAGGTACGCTTTGATTCCTGGGACCTCGACAGGGGCGTGGAGGTGAGCAGCGACGAGTTGGTCTTCTGGCGTGGGTCCGAAGCATAGTGCATCGAGTAAATGAGAAAGCGGCGGATACGTTGTGACGTAGCCGCCGCTTGTCGTTGAAAGAGGTCTTCCGCTTACTTCGCCGAGAACTTGAGAATGTTTGGACGCACCAAACGCTCGTAGTCTTTGTACTTCATGCGTACAAGTTCCCTGTGCGTACCGGCGTTGAAGGCAATATCTTCGTCCTCCGTCAGTGCGAGCGCGACATACACCGGCATGTTGTACAGATTGCCGAATGGAGGCATCGCACCCAATTCGCATTGCGGAAAAAGGTCCCGGAATTCGGCTTCCGTGGCCAACTCGATACGTTGCGCTCCGCTTACCTTCTCCATTTCATCAAAATCCACATGTCGCGATGCGGGTAATACGGCCATCGCAATTTTGCCGTCGATCTTCAGCATGACGGTCTTCGCCATCTCCTTCCCCGGGATGTGGGCGTTTGCGGCAATTTCCTGTGCCGTGAATGCGGGGGAGTGCGAGATGACGACATAGCGCACGCTTTCGCGGTCCAGAAATTCCTTGAGTCGTTGAACAGGCATTGCACCCTCCGTCGAATTATCGTTGGTGTGCGGTCGTGAGAAACAATACAGCACTCCGAAGTGATGGCACAGGGAGCGCCGACGGAAGCGTCTATGGTAAGGAATCGCTCGCGCATAGTACACATTCTTGCATAGAAAGGCAATACCTCCCTGGTGATCGCTGTGATGTCTTGCGGCGCAAGGTCCTCCCTTGGAGATGCTTACGGCGCGACCAGACAGTCCTGCTCTTAGTACTGACTGAAAATCTATCGTCCGGTGTGTGAATCCCTGAATGTTCCGGAACGGAGAAGCCCCGTATGGGAAGCTCTTCGACGAACGCTGCGATGGGCGCGGAGCGTGTTGAAGCTGCACGCCTCATGCAATCATGGAATGGCCTCCGTCACCGCCTCGGCCCAAAGCTCCGTATCGTGTAGCTGAACGTGAGCAGGGCGTAGCGTTGAAGCACGTTGGAACGTGTGTCTTCAATATAGGTTTCCGTGACGTTGCGGAGGATGTTCTGATTCTGCTTGAGCACATCGAACACCGTGAGCTTGAGTTCGGCCTGATCGTCCGCAAGGAATTTGTATCCGAAACTCAGGTTCCAGAGCAACACCTCATCATTGTACCCTTCGGCGAGACCGCTGTACTTGTTGTGCGCCAGATCGGATGTAAACACTAACCCACCGAGGAAGATCCAGTTCAAACGGAAACGTGTGGTCTGGTTGATATAGCGCTGATCGGCGTCGGCGCGCAGGCTGTTCTCCACCCAATTCACGTTGGTTTGCGAGGACAAGGTGAAGTCGAAGTCCTCGGAAATGTTGCTGGCAAGGACTACGCCCACACCCAGCATGGGCTGATACGCGTAATTCATCTGCTCGTTGATCATGCTCGGCATGCGCGAGTAGCTGCCCATCAGGTTTAGATTCAGATTCGATTTGAGCCAGCTTACCGGCCGTCCGTACGTGATGAAACTGCGCACCGAATAATTTCCGCTGAGATTCACAGGACGCGTGAGCTGTGCTCCACGAAGCATCGGCACGCCGTAAATCGTCGTGTCGCTTCGGGCGAGAAAGGAACTGCTGCCTACATAGTCATCGGTAGCCGAAGCGGAAAAGAATGTGAACAGGTAGCCGCCACTCTCCGCATGTGTCGTGCTGAATCGCGTTCCGATGAAATGGGTGTAACTCTGATCCAATCCGGGATTTCCGATCGAGAGCTGAAGCGGATTCGAATTGTCCACGACGTCCTGCAGCTGGTCAACACTGGGAGAACTTGTCCGTGTACGGTAAAAAAGATGCCACTCTGAACTGCTCGACAGTTTCCATCGCATCATCGCGCGGGGCATTATCGTGGTGAACGTACGGTCGAGTGTGGACGTGTACGGATATTGCTGTTCGCTGCGCAGCGACGCCGTTTGCCAGGCCGCATCCACGTTGATGCGGAAATCCGCGTCCTCGTACCGCAAGCCCGCACCGGCCTGCTGCGTGAAGTAATTGCTCGCGAATTCGTTGCTGATCAACGGATCCAGAATGTCGTACAATCCGGAAAAGGTGTCGAGATTGTACGTTTTCTTGTCGGAGAAATTGTCGTTCCACGAATTTTCGTAGCGGACGAGTACCTGCATTTTGTCGGCGACGGGTTCGGTGTATTGAGCGTCCGCACCGATGGTAAACCCGCGCTTGTCCAGTTTGCCGCGCTGATCGAGCGAGTCGAGAGAAGCACCCTGGCCGAAGGTTTCGTATCGCGACAGCAGTGCGTTGTTGCCGTCATTGTTGGAAAGGTCATTGCTGACCCGAAGCGAAAACGTACGTCCCCGCGTTTCGAAACGTCTGCGGTACAGGAGTTCATTGCGCACACTCATGCCGGTCAGATCCGAGGAAAAAGAGGAGAAACCATTGTTGAGTCCCATGCCGGCAAACTGCGTGGCGGCCGAGGTCATGCTGTTTCCGTCATTCGCCTGCGCGGACAGGCGCGGCGTGTAGAGCAGCGAATTCAGCGAATCAATACTCCACTCAACGCGCAGGTTCATCCGGTGATTCATGTTTGTGCTTTCGGCCACTTCCAGCTCATCGTAGAGTTGACCGCTTTGTCCCGTCAGCACATACTCCCGGAGCACTGCGTTGCGCGCGTCGCTGTTCGAGTAATTGAAGAAGTAGCTCGCCGTCGCCTCTACATTCTCGCTCCATTTATCCATGTAGTTGATGCCGAACGCATGCGTCGTTGCGATTCCGTTGCTCGCGGTGACCATGAAGTCTCCCAGGCCGCCGCCGAATCCGCCGAAGCCGCCCGGTGGACGCATCCCTCCTGCGAGTCCGCCCAAACGGCTCATCATGGTGCGCATGGCCCCGCCGCGGGACGAACCGCCCATGACGCCGAGCAAGTCGTCGATGGAGAAGTTCTGCTCGTTCACGTTGTTTGTCATTGCCAGCAGGCTGATGCGTTGATCGCCATTGAAGAAATTCATGATGCCGCCCGCGCGGTACAGTTCATTCTCCCCGGCGCCACCGTACAGCTTTCCGAACGTGGCGTTGCGCATAAATTCGCGGGTTATGAGGTTGATGGTTTTCGTCTCATTTCCGTCGCTGAAACCGGTGAATCGGGATTGCTCGCTTTGCCTGTCGTACACCTGAATCTTCTCGATGACTTCCGCGGGAATGTTGCGCAGCACGGCGCGGGCGTCGTCGCCGAAAAATTCACGGTTGTCTACCATGACCTTTCTCACCTCCTCGCCCTGCGACTTGACCGTTCCGCTTTCCACGGTGATGCCCGGCATTTTCTCCACCAGATTTTCAGCGGAAGCGTCGCGGCTGATTTTGTATGCGCGCGCGTCGTACTCCAACGTGTCGTCCTTGATCACGGCAGCCGGCGCTTTGCCCGTCACCTCAACCTCTCCGAGACGAATGTCGTCTTCCTTGAGGGCGATGCGCCCGAGCATTACATCCTCGCGCCGTACGGTGATTTCGCGATTGATGGTTGCGAAACCGATATACGACACACGCACGACATAACTGCCTGGTTTGACACCGCTGAATTCGAAGCGTCCATTCGCATCCGTGACCATCCCACGGCTGCTGGAGTCGGGTAATTGAAACAGAACGACGTTTGCGCTGCGTAGCGGCACATTGTCGCTTTCGGAAACAGCGCGTCCACGGATGGAATAGCTTTGCGAAAAAAGTGAGCCCGAGACGGCGAAGAAGAGCAGAGAAGTGACGATGAAACGCATGGATGAGCTGAAAAATGATACATCTTGTGTTTGACACGCGGCCGGCTGTATGGTTTAGTCGGCTCCCGAACAATGTGTTGGATGCGGGACGGGGCAGGACGATCCGGTCGAGACCCGTGCGAATCCTTCCAGAACCGTAATGTACGACAGATCGGTTCATTTGTATGCAACCAATTTGTGCCGGGTCGCCCGGCGCGAATAGGAACGGCCTGATTTTCCCTGGTTCACACGACACCGTTGAAATCTGTTTGCGGGGCATCGTATCGTTTTGTAGTTTATCGCATTCGATTCTTGGGTTTCCCGATGTGGAAGCATCTGTTGTACGCCAGTCCACGGGCGCGCATTCCGCATGGAGCCGGGCTGCATGTGTCTGGGCATAGCGCTTCTTCCCGGCTGCATCAAGACGCTTCCCATCCCAACGACGCAGAAGAGACGCACCTTTCATTCAATAGGAGGACCTTGTATGAAGAACCTTGTTTCAGTCCCGCGTGGTCGTACGGCGTTCGCAGTTACGGCTCTGCTTTTCGGTTTTTTCGCCGTGCGCACTGCCATGGCACAGAACTACAGAGAAGTGCAGGATTTCGGCTGGGGCATCGGTGTCAACCGACCATCACCGGTCATCATTGATCTCGACGGCAACGGCAGACTGGACATGCTTGTCGGTACGGAATCCGGCGTCATCATGCGCTTCGAACAGACGGCGGTTAACGGACAGGAATTTCGCCTGCTCGACCGGCGTTTCATGAAACTGAGAAACGCCAGTCAAGCGGCGCTCACCGTCGCGGATATCGACAGCGACGGACGGCTCGATCTCCTGGTGGGGGAGAGCGGAGGGCGATTGGTGCACTATGTACAAACCGCACCGGGAGTAGCGGAATTCGAAATGGTGACGAACTATTTCGGTGCTATTACGACCCCGGCCTCTCCCAATCCGTTTTTCACAGACATTGAGGGAGACGGTTTGCTGGATCTCATTTACGGCTCCAGCAGCGGGAAAATTGAACGGTACACGCAGGATGCGCCACAGTCGACAAACTTCGTCAAGGCCTCCAATTTGAAATTCGACACCAATCTCGGCAGTTCCAACCGGCTTGGCGTATCGGATTTTGATGCTGACGGCGCACTGGACGTAGTAATGGGCAGTTGGGATGGCGACGTCATGCATTTCGAAGCGCATGAAACCGTCAAGGATTCGTTTCTACTCGTGGAAAAGCGTTGGAGTGGTATTCCGAAAAACACGCTCGGGGCTCCGTTTTTTATTGACGTGGACAACGACGGGCTGTTGGACTGCTTCATCGGATACGGAGCCGGTACGGTGGAGCACAGGGAACAGAGTGCGGCGAATTCCACACAATTCAGTAACGTGCTGCAACATGATGTGCTGAACGCCTGGGATTTCGGGCGGGAAACCATCTTTGCCGTCACGGATCTGGACCGTGACGGACGACTGGACATTCTGCGTAGCGACATCCCCATGGGCGAATCCTATATGCTTCGCCACCCCCTTATGCACATGACACAGACCGCTCCGGGCGCTCTGACTGTCACTGTGGTTTCCAATAATTTCAACGATATCCGTGTGCAGCAAAGCGGCTCACTCTCTTTTACCGATCTTAACGGCGACGGACGCCTGGATCTCTTTATTGCACGCTTGAACCAGGATACGATTTACCAGTATCAGCAGAAAGCCGATGCGCCGTTCGAATTCGAGATGGTGCCAGGCAGCTTTCTCGCCGGGCAGATCCAGACCAACGGGAACATTCAACCGCTGGTGTTCAGGGATCTTGACAACGACGGGCTGCTGGATCTGCTCGTGGCATGCGGGAGGATGGACCATTTCGAGCAGGACGCTCCCGGTTCCTCCTCGTTTGCTCTGAAACGTGAGAACGTAATATGGAGCAATCTCGTCAATCGGGGGAGAGGGTTTGCCGTGGAAGATCTGGACGGAGACGGTGTCCTGGAAATGCTCGTCGGCAATGGAGGGGTCCTTGCCCTTTTCAGACAAACACAGCTTCATGGGGAGGAATTCGTGAAAGTCGCCGATACACTGGCCGGTATTGACGTCTATTCCGGCGCTATCCCGTACGTGGCGGACGTCAACAACGACGGTCGTCTCGATATCATTGTCGGAGATGATGCCGGGGGACTGTGTCTGTTCCTCGAAACCGGTCCGAACGCCTCTGGTGAAGTAGCACATCTTCCTGCGAGCCCGAAGCTGCTCGACATCTCTCCGCACCCGGTCAATACGTACGCCTCGGTGCGCGTCGCTATGCCGGTGGACGAGCGGGCTACGGTAGCGCTATACGATCTCCTGGGTCGCGAGCGCCAAACCGTTGCGTCGCACCGTTTGTTGACGCAGGGCGTGACACCGTTGGAGATAGACGGACGCGGACTTCCTCCGGGTTGTTATTTGCTCGTTCTTGAGGCCGGCGGTATCAGGGTAAGCAAGCCCGTGATGATTATGCGATAGGTTCTGTCCGGGATGTCTGCTGGTACTGACACGCGCCCGTATCGTATGGATCGATGCGGGCGCGTCCCGTCTAAAGCGGATATTTTTCCATACCGGACGTCACCCCGGCACGGGATGAAAAAACCGTTTCGGGGATTTGTTTCTCATTGCACATACACGCATTTTTTCCCTACCAGTCCCTGAAAGAAATACCCGGAATCGCGCCGCGCCCGCGTGCCATATTCCGCCATCGTGGTATTTCGCCGGCAGGACGGCGAAAGAACGGGACGATCGTGTATCCATCGAAACTACATCACAGCAAGGAGCGGTCTGCTGATGAGTTCTCAACAAGAACACTGGGGTTCGCGCGTCGGACTCGTGCTCGCTGTCGCGGGTAATGCCGTAGGCCTCGGGAACTTCCTCCGTTTCCCGGCGCAGGCCGTGCAGAATGGCGGCGGCGCTTTCATCATTCCGTATCTCGTGTCTTTTGTGCTCATGGGTATTCCGTTGCTCTGGATCGAGTGGGCGATCGGCAGGCACGGGGGGCGATTCGGGCATCACTCCACACCCGGCGCCATGCACGCGATGGGGAAGGCCTGGTACTGGAAGTATATCGGCGTGTTCGGCATTTTTACGAACCTGACGGTGGCGGCGTATTACGCATACATCGAATCCTGGACGCTGGGGTATGTCTGGTACTCACTTATCGGCACTTTCGCGGACAAATCCCCGCAAGGTGTATCCGATTTCTTCAGTTGGTATCTCGGTTCCGATCAGGGCATCGTGAGTTTTTCCGGTCCCGCGGTGATATTCTTCCTCATCACCGTGATGCTGAATTTGTGGATACTTTCGCGTGGTTTGCAGAAGGGCGTCGAAATCGCGAGCAAGATCGGTATGCCCATACTCATCGTGTTCGCGATTTTCCTGACCATACGCTCGCTGACACTGGACGCCGGTGAGCAGGGCGCGGTGTTCGACGCGATGATGGGTCTGAATTTCCTTTGGACGCCGCAGTTCGATTCGCTGACCAATCCCAAAGTCTGGCTCGCGGCGGCGGGACAGATCTTTTTCACACTGTCCGTGGGCATGGGCTCCATACACTGCTATGCGTCGTATTTGCGCGAGAAAGACGACATCGCGCTCAACGCCTCCACCGCCGGGTGGATGAACGAGACCGTGGAGGTTGTGCTCGGCGGCACCATCATTGTTCCGATCGCGGCGGCGTATCTCGGTCTGGACTGGCTCAGCGCGCATGTGGGCTTCGAGATGGGCTTCCGCACCATGCCGACACTGTTTCAGCAATGGGGATCGGTGCTGTCGGTGCTGGCCGGGGTGGCGTGGTTCGGCCTGCTGTTTTTCGCGGGCATAACGAGTTCGCTGGCGATGGGGCAACCGGTCATGGCCTTCATGCAGGACGAATTCAAGATACCCCGAAAACGCGCGGTCATCATTTTCGGCATTATCCTGCTGATGCTCTCGCTGCCTTGCGTGATCCTGTACAACGGGGGCGCTTTCAATGAATTCGACTATTGGGCTGGCACCTTCGCGCTCGTGGTATTCGCGCTGGCGGAGATCATACTCTTCGCCTGGGTCTTCGGCATAGACAAGGGCTGGGCTGAAATCAACAAAGGTGCCGATCTTAAGGTCCCCGTCATTTTCAAGTACATCATGCGCTATGTTACACCGGTGTTCCTGCTCGCCGTGTTTGTGGGCGCGCTGGTCAAACCAGTCGGCGGCGACTGGGCGGCGGCCCTCGGTACGCTGTTCAGCGGAGGCGGCTGGCCATTGGAGACGGACAGCGTGATCGGCATGGTGCTGCATCTTGGCAACAACGACACGCGCTGGTTTATCGAGGGCGAACCGACGAAGGTTTTCATACTCGACATGACGCGCACACTATTGCTCTTTACGTTCACGGCCATCGGCGTGGCGGTATGGGCGGCATTCAGAAAGCGTGAACAGCAACACATGCATACGGAGGTGGTATGACGCGCGCAGGACTCATCACCATGCTCGTCACCTGGAGCATTGTTCTCGTCACCGTAATCACGCTGTTCATCCGCGTCCTGCGCATACCGCAGGATCCGCACGACGATGAGTAGAGACGTTGCATAAGCAGAGACGTTGCAGGAAAATTTTTGGGTGATGCTCGACATCCCAGCGCAACGTCTCTGCCGCGACGTCTCCCGTGTGATTCGAAAATCGGTCCGCCGGCGGAGGGAATCGGGAATTAGGAATTGATCGCTGCGACGTTGCCGGATAGTTTTCGGATAATCCTCGCCATCTGCTTATGACATCTTCCACGATGCACGTAGAGACGTTACATGCAACGTCTCTACGTGATGGGTCTCTACATGATGGGGGTGGTGGCTCGGATTCGCTTCCCATGACAATTTGTTGAAGAAGGACGAAACGGCTTGTCGACGCACGACGCCCGCTTGCAAAAATCGATAAAAGACTCTATGTTTATAATGAACATCGACAAAAAAGTCGATGAAATGAACGATTTGAGGACAATATGAGCGAACTGATCAATAATGCACAAAAACGCAAAGAGCTTCTCAAGCACCTTATTCTCCAGTTGCACAAAGGCGAGGCTCCCGAGCAGGTTCGGACACGGCTGGAGGAAATTCTCGGAAGCATCCCCTACGGCGAGGTCGTGGAAGTGGAGCAGGAACTGATCGCCGAAGGTCTCCCGCAGGAAGAAGTATTGGCATTCTGCGATATTCACACGCGCGTACTCGACGGCAAGATCGATCACAGCAATATTCGTCTCGTACCGCCGGGCCATCCCGCCGATACTTTTTCGAAGGAAAACCGCGAGTTACAGAAATTGACGCACGAAATCCGCGAACTCTGCGCCCCCGCCACGCAGTTACCCGCCGATGCCGTGGCGTCGCAGTTGCTCAAGATACGCGGACTGTTCAATCTCTTGTGGGATGTGGACAAGCATTATCGCCGTAAGGAGAATTTGCTTTTCCCGTTTCTCGAACAGAAGGGTATTACTGGGCCGCCCGCCGTTATGTGGGGTAAGCACGATCAGACACGCGAACTGCTCAAAGCCGCCCGCGAAGCGCTGGCCGTGGAGAGCGGCATGACACAGGAAGAATTCGCCGCAACGGCGGAATTGCTGCTGTTGCCCGCTACGCAGTCTGTGGATGACATGATTATGAAGGAGGAAGACATTCTTCTGCCCATGTGCCTCGATCAGCTCACCGATCTGGAATGGTATGAAATTTATCGGCAAACACCGGAAATCGGCTTCTGCCTCTACGATCCCCAGGTCGAGTGGCGTCCGAAGGACAGTGTTGAAGCCCCTGTTGAGGCGATGGAGGGCGACGCCGTACGCTTGCCCAGCGGACAGCTGACTCCCGCCGAGCTCACCGCCATTCTCAACACCGTGCCCTTCGACCTTACCTTCGTGGACAAGGACGACAAGGTAAAATACTTTACGCAGGGAACTGAACGCATTTTCGACCGCAACCGTGCTATTCTCGGTCGCGACGTGCGTCTCTGCCATCCGCCTTCCAGCGTCAACATTGTCGATACGATTCTCCTGGACTTCAAGAGCGGCAAGGAGAGCAGCGCACCGTTCTGGATTCAGCTTCACGGCAAGTTCATTCATATCGAGTATTTCGCCCTGCGCGACAAAGACGGCAGCTACCTCGGGACACTTGAAGTATCGCAGGATCTCACCGCCAAGCGCGCGCTGGAGGGCGAGCAGCGCCTGCTGTCCTATGCCGTGAAGGAGGACAAATGAAGCGCGACATCATCAACCCGCAAATGAAGGTCGGTGATTTGCTGGATCAGTATCCCGAGCTCGAGGAGACGCTTATTAGTATCGCGCCGGCCTTCAGCAAACTGAAAAATCCCGTCCTGCGCCGCACAATCGCCAGGGTGGCAACCCTGCAACAGGCCGCGCTCACCGGCAACGTCCCGGTCCATGAGGTGGTGAATACTCTGCGAACCGCTGCGGGGCAGACAAAGGATGACGACGCATCTCAAAGCCCAATCGCGGCGCGTGATGCAGAGTCCGTTCCGGCCTGGTTGAGCGGGGCGACGGAGCGCGTTGAGTTCGACGCGCGTCCCGTGCTCGCTTCAGGCGCACATCCGCTTCAGGAGGTGTTCGCGCGTCTGCAGCAGCTCCCGCAAGGCGCCGTACTCGATCTGATTACGCCGTTCTATCCCGCACCGCTGGTGGACGCCGTGCGCGGGAAGGGCTGGGATGCCATCCACACAGAACGAGGGAAGGACCTGTTCGTCACCACCATCGGGCGCCCCTGAACTCCCGAAGTCGTACGATGACCGAGCTTGCGGCACGAAACAGAAGGGCCCGAAACCGAAACCTGCGTCATCTGATGTCCTGCGTCCCAGGATCACAGATGACGCGTTCGTCTCCGTCTGCTCGGTTCCGATGTGCTTCACCGCCTCGGTTTGCATCTCCCTCGCACACGAACTAGATTTCCATGTTCACATCCGACCGTGCATAATTTTTTATCCAAACTGGAGAACTGAGGTATGAAACGGACAATACCATTTCTGCTCGCCGCTGCGGCGATAGTGCTCTGCGTCATGCTCGGCGCGTGCTCGGAAGACGAGAGCACCGTGCAACCTAAAGCGGATCCGGATTATTTCCCGTTTTCACGTTCCATGACGTGGACGTACAAAACCAACGTGCTCGCGGACTTCGGCTATCCGGAAACAACGCTGGACATGAAAATCGATACGCTCACGTCGGCAAAGGGTGTGCATCACTGGATATGGGTGCGCATCCCGGCGTTTCCGGATTGGGCGCCACTGTTCGCGGTACTCGACAGCGGTAACGTGGTGTACTCCATCGGTGACCATCCTCCCGAGGAAGCTATCGCGCTATTCCGGCACAGATACCAGGCGGGTGAAGCCGTGAGCGAAACGATAACCGTGCAGGGCAAATCCTACAACACTCTGCGCTACGAGCTCACGGTGGAACCCGAAGGGAAGGTCACCTGGTGGTTCGCCGACGGTATCGGACTTGTAAAAGAGTACAGTGAGGATGGAATCAGTATCTTCTCCGGCGACATGATCAGTGGTGTTGCGCTCACGGAACTGGTGTCATACAAGAAATGACGGCGCCTCCTTCCGTACCCGCCGCTGTCGCGGGAAAGCGAGAGTAAGACATCCTGGCATCCGCCCCGCATCGCGTTGTGCTACCCGCCACTGTGGACGACGGATAGTCCTGCAACGCCGAGAACGCGTGCAGGGATGCGGAAAGCGAATGGACTTGCTTTCCTCGCTGGGAATCGTACTTTAGCTGTAATGCACTTTATGGATACCGCCATGCCAGTACGATTGAATTTCACGAACAGAACCTTCTGTATCGCGGTAGTATTTGCCGTAGCAGTGCTGCCGGCAACTCTCTTGTCGCAACAGGACCAAAAACTCAGAATGGACGTGGATCTGGCGTCCTTCCGCTTCGGCGCGGATACCTCCTTCGTCGAGCTGTACTATGCCTTCCCGCGATCGGCGCTCACTTTCTCGTATGAGGAAGGTGTCTATCGCGGGGCCGCACTTATGCACGCGATACTGCGTTCGCAGGACAGGGACGAAGATCCCGTACTCAAGGCCTGGCGGGTGCCCGTGCAGTTGCAGGATACTGCCAATCTCGAGCAACGCTCGCTCATCGGACGCGTAAATTTTCTGCTGAAACCCGGGCGCTACAATATCACCGTGATCGGCAGGGATGAGCATCAGGCGGCGCTGTCGGACAGTGTTGCGATGTTGTATGAAGTCCGTGGCTTCGGACCGAAGAATCCGCTGTTCAGCGACATTGAGCTGGCCTCGTCCATCGAACGCGCCGAGGAGGACGCGGCGAATATTTTCTACAAGAACACGCTCGAAGTGATTCCCAACCCGGCTCTGCTCTACGGAAAGCAATTGCCGAACGTACTGTACTATGCGGAATTGTACAACGGCGACCTCGAACATTTCATGGTCAAAAGTGAAATCGTCAGCTCGTACGGCAAGACCATGATCAGCACCGCCAAGAAGCGCAGCGGCAAACATCCGTCCCGTGTCGAGGTCGGATCACTCAACACCAGTACGCTTCCGTCGGGGGTGTACACGTTGATTCTCTCCCTTGGTGATACTACAGGACAGATGAAGCTTTCGCAAAGCAAGATGTTCTATGTGTTCAATCCCGACATTCCGCTCGATACCGCCGCCGCGGTGGCTGTCGCCGATCTCATTGCCGCGGAATTTACCGCTATGAGCGAATCGGAGCTCGACGATCAGTTCGCCATGGCGACGTACATCTGCTCAAAAGATGAGCGGAACATCTGGAAATCCCTCTCCGGAGCGGAGCCGAAGAAGAAATTCCTGACCAAGTTCTGGCGTGATCGCGATCCCGACTACAGCACACCGAGCAACGAGGCCTACGATGTGTACAAGCAACTCATTGCGGCGGCGAACGAACAATTCCGTACCGCGTACCGCAAGGGTTGGAAGTCCGACCGCGGACGCGTCTTCATTCTGTACGGACCGCCCGATTATGTGGAGCGACGGTCGAATGAATCGGACATGAAGCCTCATGAGATCTGGCGGTATGACAACATTGAAGGGGGTGTGGAGTTCGTGTTCGTCGATCGGGGTGGCTTCAACGATTACGAGCTCGTGCATTCCACCAAACGCAATGAGATCAGCAATGAGGATTGGCAGCGCAACGCGTCCACACGCTGATCGGGAATTGTTTCCTTGAAATCTACCGTGGAGTATCTGTTTTTCGCGGGTGTGGCACGCCTCGTGCAAGCGCTTCCGTTGCACGCGGTGCGCGCCATCGCGGGCTGGCTGGGTGCGGGCTTGTTTCGTTTCTTTCCCATGAGGAAGGCTTTGACGCTCATGCAGTTGCGCACGGCTTTTCCGGAAAAAGACGAGGCGGAAATCCGGAGCATCGCGCGGGGAAGCTACGTGAATCTCATCACCACGATTTTCGAGCTGATGTGGACGCCGCGGCTGACCGAAGATATCATCGCCCGGGAAGTGCGTGTACGTGATGCGGAGCTCTTTGACCATGTTCTGCGAAGGGGTCAGGGTGTGGTCCTGATGTCGGGGCATTTCGGAAACTGGGAGTGGCTTTCTACCGGCACCGCGCGTGTGTTCGGACATCCCTATACCGTCGTCGTCCATCCCATCCACAATCCATCGGTGGACGCATTGGTGGAGCATTGGCGTACGATCCACGGCAATCGCGTCGTTCCGATGGGGGTCGCTATTCGTGAGATAGTACGGACGCTCAGGGAGCGGGGCGTCGTCGCGATGGTCGCGGACCAGAGTGGTCCCAGCGGTGCATACTATGTACGCTTGTTCGGCAGGTACGCCGCTACGTACGAAGGACCCGCTGTGTTTGCGTTGAAAACCGGCGCACCGATCATGATGGGATTCGCCTACCGGCAGGCGGACGGACATTATGAAGTGATGATCGAGGAGATCCCGACGCAGGATCTGAAAGGTGCAAGCGAGGAGAATCTGCGTGAACTCACCCGCCGTCATGTCCGGGTGCTTGAGCGCGAGATACGAGAGCACCCCGATCACTGGCTCTGGCAGCACAAGCGGTGGAAGCATACGCCGCATGAAGGAAGTATCCTCATAGAAGATCCGCCGGAGCTGTAATGGATGTGTTAATCATTCAGACCGCGTTCGCCGGCGACCTCGTGTTGACCACCCCATTAATGCAGGCCTGCGCCGACACACTGCCGGATGCCGTGATCGATGTGCTGTGCATCCCGTCTACCGCAGGGCTGTTGAAGAATCACCCTATGCTTCGCGAGGTCATTGCCTACGATAAACGTGGAGGCGAACGCATGGCTTCCGTGATGCGCATGCTGTCGCGGCGTTCCTACGACATCTGTCTCACACCGCACAGATCCATGCGCAGCGCCATACTTGCACGCTCCTCCCGCGCCCGGGTGCGCGTGAGTTTTGACAGGTCGGCGGGCGGCCCCCTGCATACCCATCGCGTGGTGTACGACAGAAAAGCGCATGAAGTCCGAAGGAATCTCTCCCTGCTTACCGCGCTCGGTATCTCCCCGCATCCGGACACCCCGCCAAGACTCTATCCATCCGAAGATGACGCGATGCAGGTGCGCGAGATCATCGGTCGTCTCGGTGGGCGACCTGTTGTCTGTCTCGCTCCTGGCTCGGTGTGGCCCACGAAGCGCTGGACCGAACATGGGTTCGCCGATCTCGCCTCGGCGTTGCTCTCCACACATTCGGTCGTCCTCCTCGGCGGTGCCGATGATCGCGTCCTCTGTAGCCGTATTGTCGCCCGCGTGGAAGACGCACGCTGCATTTCGCTGGCTGGTGAACTGTCGTATCTGGCCTCCGCCGCCTTGCTCCGCGAGGCGGATGCGCTTGTCAGCAACGACAGCGCTCCCGTGCACATCGCTTCAGCGGTATCCACTCCCGTCGTGGAAATATTCGGTGCCACCTCTCCCGCGTTCGGTTTCACGCCGTTTGCGGTACCTCACCGCATCGTCGAGCTGGAGGGACTTCCCTGCAAGCCCTGCGGCATTCATGGAAGCATCCGCTGCCCCGAAGGGCACTTCTCCTGCATGAAAGATCTTTCCGTCGAGAAGGTTTACGGAGCGCTGATGGAGTTGCTCCGGTCCACCCGCGAGCGGTAGGGGAGCAGAGAGCAGAAAGCAGAGAGCAGTGAGCATGCTCATACGGTACGAGCGTCCGTATAGCATGCTATATCCGCTGCCAGGCTCCTGTGTGTATCCCAGACCTCCCGCCTACTGAGCTGAGGCACTTGTACGATTATCGCACTACCGCACGGACATGCTCTCTGCTCTTGGCTCTCCCCGCCTGCGCCAAATCAAATTATTGAGATACCGAAGCGCTGTGGAATGGCTTCGGGGGGCAGGCGCGCTCCGCTACTCCGCAGCCTTGGCGGTGGGTGTCGGAGAGGTCGTGCTTGACGCGGCGGGTGGCGCGGTACTCGCGGAGGCGCTGTCCGAAGCGGTGGAGGTTGAGGACGCTGTGCTCGATCCGGTTTTTTTGTAATCAGTGAGATAGAAACCGCTGCCTTTGAAGACCAGTCCGGCACCCGCACCGATGAGCCGCTGCAGAGCGTCCACACCGCAGGAAGGGCAGGTCACGAGCGCGTCGTCGCGCATGGATTGAAAAGCTTCAAAACGATGATCGCAAGCTTTGCAGGCGTAATCATACGTTGGCATGGATATGAACCTCGGGTAAATGCTGAATGTGATGCATGGTTTGTTTGATGCCGCGAAGTCGGAAGCGTCGCCGTTAACCGAATTTTCTTTTCAGTTCGCGCACGACCACCGCCGGCACAAATTCTGAAACATCGGTATGGTGCCTGGCGAGTTCCCGAACGATCGAGGAATTCAGGTAGGTGAATTTTTCATGCGGCATGAGAAATACTGTCGCCAGATCGCTCGCAAGCTTGCGGTTCATCAACGCCATCTGGAACTCATACTCGAAATCGGAGACGGCACGCAAGCCGCGCACAAGTGCAACGGCACCCTTAGCGCGCGCATAGTCCACGATGAGACCGGTAAAAACGTCCACCTCCACTCCGTCGAGATGTGCGGCGGCTTCGCGAATCATTGCGACGCGCTCATCGGTGGTGAACAAAGGGGCTTTGGACGAATTAACCGCTACGGTGATGATGACGCGGTCGAACAAGCCCAGCGCCCGCTCGATGACGTCGAAATGTCCGAAGGTGATGGGATCGAAAGACCCCGGATAGACAGCGATTTTCATTCCATTTCTCCTGCATCTGCGCGTAGAAACGTGAGGGTGGTGCTTCCGTAATTGCGCGCCGTATCCATGGTGAGTCCGGAAACTCCCGGCAGCACAACATCACTCCGGTGTTCGATGACCGCCAACGCAGCCGGTCCGGAGAGAAGCTGCGAGATGCCCGAAAGGAGGGCAAAATACTTGTTGTAATCATACGGCGGATCGGCGAACACAAGATCAAAGCGCGCAACGGCACGGGAAAGCCAGGACTCTGCCGGAGCACAGACGACCTCGGTACATTTCTCGAGACCCAGCATCTGTAGGTTTTCCCGCAGGAGATCCGTATTGCGTCGGTCGCGTTCAACAAACACGGTATGTAACACCCCGCGGCTCAGCGCTTCGATGCCGAGACTGCCCGAGCCCGCGAACAGATCGCACACACGTAGCATACTCCAGTCCTGTCTGCTTTCCAGCATGGAAAACAACGCTTCGCGCACTCTGTCCGTCGTCGGGCGAAACGTGGCCTTGGCCGGTACGCGAAGCCGGCGCCCGCCCAGCTCGCCGGCGATAATTCTCATGCCAAACCCAGCACTGCGGCCGCCGCCGCGACATCGAATACGCTCGCATCGTCCGAGCGTGAATTTGCTCTGAAGATTTCCTCCGCACCGGGATCGGTGACCGGTACGCAACGCGATACCTGCGTGTGCAGCAAGCCGCCCATGGCGTCGCCGACGTGCGCCGAATAACCCGGTCCGAAGCAGTACACATTGTCCAGCGGTCCGACCGCGATGCTCTCGATAAGATGCAGCGCCTGCGCCGCGTACTGCTGCCTGTAGCTCACCGGTCCGATACGGAAACCATTGTACACCGACCCATGATAGACTCCGGCGCTGCAGTATGACGCGAACATCCCCAGCACCGCAAGACCGTCCGATGTGTACTTCGGATAGCGCAAACGGACGAGATTTTCCATGACGAAATGATCGATATCGATGGCCGCGATATCGAAGGTGAGATGCGAAAATACACTGTTAAGGAAATGCACCAGCGACTGCGGCAGAGCCACGACCAGCGCCGATGGGTGCGCTCCTTCGCGCCGTATGGGGTGCGATAACACACTCATCGCGGTGTCGTCGGCGAAGCCCATCAGGGTCCGGCATTCCCATTCCAGTTGCGCTGTTCGCTCCGCTTCCGGGACAGATACATCCAGAGGCAGTGTTGCGACCAGCGGGAGATCGGATGGGAGCACAAGCGACACCGCCGGCGCGTAGACGTTGCTCGCCGTCAAAGCCCGGACGAGATCCGAGATGAACATCTTCGCCAGCTCCCGGTCGAAAGGCAAATCGAAGATGCGGGTCGATGCGAAATCCGCTTCCGTCTCATACACATCAGCACGCAGGACCACCGTATGGTGGTCCTGCTTCTGGAGTTCGACGAGCCGAAAGCAATTTCCGGCGATCTCAAGACCGATATGGTGTGCGACATTCATGCCACGCTGCCGTACGCCTCGTTCTCACTGCTCCCATGAGGCTTTGTTGTGGTCATCCGGGTTGGTGATGGAACTGATGCTTCCGAAACCGTCGGGATCCACAATCTGATAACGCTTGATGGCGGAAGTGTCGTCAATGGAAATCTCATACGGCAGACGCTTGAGAGGCGAGAGCCGCAGGGAGTCGAAGGAGAAGGCCGAAATGTACAGCTTCGTGAAGAGACTGTCGCGCCGTCCCTCGGAGATATCATTCTGAATAAAGTGCATCAGCGTGTCGATATTGTTGGTATATCGCTGCTTCGCATTGAAAAACTCAATTTCAGCCGAACGAAGCGCTGACATGCGGGCACGGGATTCCCACTTCATGTCGTCCTTGAACCGGAGTTCCTGACCGGGGGACCAGATCACCCACCAGAGGGCGGCGGTCAGACCGACGATTACGACGACGAGGACGATGTCAACGATTCCAAATGGCTGTTTGTGTGCCATGCATGCCTCCAGAGTTGTGCAGTACTGCCTGCGTGTTATTCTACAGTAATCAGATGTCGCATTTTTTCGAACTTCTTTTCACCGATCGAGGGCACGTTCATGATGTCTTCGGGTCGGCTGAATCGTCCATGCGCTGTGCGCCAGGTGACAATTTTCGTCGCGGTGGCTTCTCCGACCCCGGGGAGGGACTGAAGCTCGGCCGCTCCGGCTGTGTTGATGTTCACAGTGCCGCCAGTGCGCTTCGTGCCGCTGTTCGCCACTGTGGTGCTTGTGCGATGCGGCGTTCTTGTGCTGTCCGTGGCGGCCATTTCCGGTAACGAGGCACGCTGCGCAAACAACGAGTCATGCTTCGCGAATTCAGCCCGATAATCAGGACCGGGCTGCGGCGGCTGCCGGAACGCGGACAGGGCAATGCCGAACAGTATCGCGGCGCCGAGAAACAGGGCGACTGCCGCTTCGTTTCGTGTGAAACCGGCGCGGTGTGCGAGAGATATCAGGGATTTCCACATGATGCTCACCCGCGGTCAGTTCACAGACTCTAAAATACGGAGAAGGGAATTCTCATAAAACTGCGTGCGTGTCACCCTGTGATCCAATCGGGTTGAGGGCAGTACGGGGGAGGGTGCGCTTCGCGCGTTCAGCGGGTGAGCGCGCAGGACTACGAAGACCCGCCGCTGTCTGCGCAGAGCATGCGCGGAGCACGCCCGAAAGCGTGGTGCCCCGTCGGGGTGGTCATCGAAATTCGTGTGTTTCATTTCAGGCTCCCAAGTATGAAACGGAATGACGTGAAGGCGGCCATGCGGCCGCATCGTATTGTGTTTACTCTGTCGTGCGGGCGGACCATGCCGCCCCGCGTCGGTGTCAGGAGAATGAATCGAAGAGTTTTCCGAAGAAGCTCTTCTTTTCATCTTTTCCTTCGGGCGAAAACCCGTTGAGTTCACCCATCTGTTGCAGTAATTCCTTTTCCTGCGGCGACAGCTTCTTCGGTACAAATACATGCACGCGCACAAGTTGATCCCCGCGTCCGCTGCTGTTGAGATGCGGAATACCTTTGTCCCTCATGCGCAACAATGTCCCCGAAGCCGTCCCCGCTTCGATTTTCAGCCGGGCTTTGCCGGTCAGCGTCGGGACCTCCGTATCCGTGCCGAGCACCGCCTCCGGATAGCTGATCACGAGGTTGTAGATCACATCGTCTTCATGCCGGTCGAAATGTTCATGGTCCTTCTCGCGAATGTAGACGATCAGATCTCCTGCGGGGCCGCCCTTACGGCCGGCGTCGCCCTGTCCGTGCAGCGGGATGTAGTTGCCCTCGCTGACACCGGCCGGCACCTTCACTTTGATGGTGCGTTCACCCTGCACGCGACCGTCGCCGTGGCAGCCGAGGCAAGGTTCCTTGATGACGCGTCCCTCGCCGCCGCAGTTGGTGCAGGCAACGACGTTGATGAACTGCCCGAAAAGCGAGCGCGACACCTGACGAAGCTCACCGCTGCCTTTGCAGACGGAGCAGGTCTCCAGAGAGGACCCGGATTTCGCACCGCTGCCGTTGCAGCTTTCACATGGCACCTGGCGCTTCACCTTCAGTGTTTTCTCCACCCCGGTGGCGATCTCTTCCAGCGTCAGATGCAACTGCACTTTGAGATCCGAACCCGGCTGCCCCTGCCGCGGACGCGAGCGCGAGCGGCCGCCGCCGAACACTTCCTCGAAAATGCCGCCGCCAAAACCGCCGCCGAATATGTCCCCGAAATGACTGAAGATATCGTTGATATCCGTGAATCCCGGTCCGGCGCTTCCGGCACGCAGCCCGTCATGGCCGAAGCGGTCGTATTTCTGCCGCTTGTCCGTATTGCTGAGCACCTCGTAGGCCTCGGCAGCTTCCTTGAAGTTCTCTTCGGCCTGTTTGTCCCCGGGATTGCGGTCGGGATGGTACTGCATCGCCAGCTTGCGGTACGCTGATTTTATTTCATCCGCGCCCGCGTTTTTCTCCACCCCGAGTACTTCGTAATAATCGCGCTTCATGCCTGCTCCCCTGCGCCAGTGTCCGGCGGCTCAATAGCGACGGTGACTTTGGCGTGGCGTATCACCTTGTCATGCAGCAAATATCCCTTCTCGGCGACGTCGAGCACGGTTCCGGGTTCTGCATCCGAGGTGGGAACCTGCAGCAAGGCGTCGTGAAAATCCACGTCGAACGGCTTGCCCTTCGCATCCATGGCGGTGAGTCCGCGTTGTTCGAGCGTACGAAGGAGTTTGCCGTAAATTATCTCGACGCCGGCGAAAAAGCTCGTGAAGTCCGGATGTGTTTTTCCGGCATCCAGCGAGCGCTCGAAATCGTCCAGTACGGGGAGCAATCCCAGGAGCAATCCTTCGTTGCCGTATTTGATGAGCACATCCTTTTCTTCCCGCGTGCGCCGCTTGAAGTTCTCGAACTCGGCAACCCGGCGGAGAAGCTGATCCCGTAAGGCGTCCCGTTCTGCGCGAAGAGCGGCGGCATCGTCGGCAGCGGGTGTGTTGCTCTGCCCGGCATCCGGCGTTGCGCGTTCCGTGGCATCGGTCTCTGTATTTTCATTCTGTCCGGCTGAGCCGTTCACTTCCGTGATGTCCTCTTCAGACATGGAATCCTCTGCGTCAACATTAGTGAAACATATGGTTCAGGTAGAAATCACCCTGGCAAGATAATCGACAATGGCGGCCATACGTGGGTAGTCCATGCGCTTGGGCCCGACAATGCTTACCGCTCCCATGAGTTGCCCGAGGCGGTACGGGCTGCTGATGATGCTGTAATCCGCCATTTTCTCATGTCGAAGTTCCTTGCCGATACGAATCGTCAGGGATTGACCCGTGCTGATATCCTCCAGCACGTGGACGATGATCTCCTGATTTTCAACGAGTTCGATGATGTTGCGCATACGTTCGGCATCCTCGAATTCCGGCTGCCGCGTAATGCCCTGCATCCCTTCGATGCAGAGAGAAGACGAGTCGATGCGCTCCGAAAACAGCTTATCCGACGAATCGATGAACAGGCGGATGATGTCGCGGTCGTGCTGATCGGAATCCCGCATACGATCGGTAAAGGTCTCGCGAATTTCGCGCAGAGTCAGTCCGCTCAAACGTTCGTTCAACAGCGTTCCGATGCTGTCGAGCTGATCGCGTGGCACTTCGGTGTGCACGTTCATGATGATCGTCTTCACAATGCCGCTGCGTATGGAGAGGATAACCATCACCTTGTCGCTTGCGACAGGAATCAGCTCGAGCCGCTGCAGCACACCGCTGGCCAGCGACGGGGCGGCGACGACAGCCAGCTGTCTCGATATACGGCTGAGGATGTGCGAACTCGCGCGGATCAAATCACCTATCGCGGAAGCGGATGCCTCATTCAACTGGCTGTCGATAAAGCTGCGATCTTCGGAGGAGAGGACCCACTCCCGCATCATCGCGTCCACATAATAGCGATAGCCCTGGTCGGTCGGCACTCGGCCCGCTGAGGTGTGCGGGTGTCCGATAAGACCGATTTCCTCCAGATCCGCCATCACATTGCGAATGGAGGCCGGGCTGAGCTGCAAATCGGTGAGCTTGGAAAGCGATCGCGATCCCACAGGTTGAGCTGTGGACACGTGCTGTTCTATCACATACAGCAGTACCTGACGTTCCCGATCGCTCAGGGTAGGAAAGGCCTCGGTATGTTCGCTTTCGTTGGTCATGTTCACGTGTCGAGAGTCGCTGTTTCCAGCCCGCGTTTCCGCAGGGCACAATGTAAAACATACAATGCGGCGGGGAAGAATGCAAGGTAGCACTCAGTGACCTGGAGTGCTAACCGGTTGATCCTGCATAACTTAGAGACTGTCACGAAAAGGGAAATTCTGCCCGGAACTCGGCTGCGCAGGAGAGTTGTCTCTGAAAAGGCGGCGGGAATGATCGCATACGCTGCCTCATTCCCGCCTGCCAGAAGTCGGAAGTTTTATTGTGCGGTGAATTCGAGGGTGTGCTCGACGGTGCCGTTATGGAGTATGTCTACGGAATATTTCCCCGGGGGGAGTCCGTCGTTCAGTGACAGGGAGAAGCCGATCCAACCGGGGCTGTCGAACGGGAGTCCGTATTCGCTGATGAGCATACGACCACCGCTTTTGTCATGCTGATACCAGATGGCGGTAAATACCGAACCTGCCGGCTGTCCTTCGACGAACACGGGGGCGAACAGACGGGCGATATTCGTCGGGAAGGACTCCACCACCGTCACCGGGTAATAATTATCATTGATTTCGGTCGCAAGTACCGCTTCCTTGATCACTGATTCACTGAACATGGGTTCGACGGTGAAAGGGACACTTTGCTTAATCTCGCCATTGATATAGAGATCGACAGCGTACTTCGCATACGGGAGTCCGCTTTCCGACAATGCGAGGGTGAAATCCACCCAAATGCTGGAGTTCACATCCACCTCGGTTGAATCAATGACGCCGCGTTCCTCGCCCTCGTCGAAACGCCACACCGCTTTCACTTTCGTTCCTTCAGGCGTGTTGGCCATTTCCACACAACAGTGCAGGAGATTTTCGTATTTGTGAAAAGTGGTGGTCTCTTCGATGGGTGCGTTGTCTTTGTCGACACTGCGGGCCATGACGGCGCGGTCGATGTTGGCGGTGCTGAATTGGCAGGCGCCAAGGAGCGCCAGACCGGAGATGAGCACCAACGCCAGGGCTGGGCGAAAGGCGTGAGTCTGCATTGTTGTTCTCCTCATGTTGCTGGTCGGTCTATCGAAGGGAGGAAGTGCGCGCTGTCATTGGCGGTGAGCCCATGATGCAGAATACGCAGACCCTCTTTGTGTCCGGGAAACACGAGCAACTCCATCGCGGTGTCGAAAGAGTACCATCCCATACGCTGATGTTCCCGAGAGAGTGTGATACTCTGCTCCGGCCGCGCTTCGGCGGCAAACACCGGCACCGAGTTGATGGAATCGTCTGACGCAAGGTAAAAGGTGGCGACGTATGGTACAAGAAAAATCTCACATCCCGCTATCCCTGTTTCTTCCTGCAATTCACGACGAGCGGCCTGTACGGCGTGCTCCCCCGGTTCTATTCCTCCTGTTACCATCTGCCATAAACCCGGATAGAGATCTTCGTCCTGCGCACGCTGAAGCAGAAGGTACTCTGGTACATCGTCAACACGGCGGTAGATGTGAATCTGTACGAAGCGACTTTGATGTTGAGGCATGTGATCGTGGTTTAGTGACGTTATGGCTGAGTTCTGAGTCTTTCCGGGACATATTGGCAGGTGTTCCGCAAGGATTGCTGACAAACGGTCAGGTGAGAGTCCTGAATCACTGATATATTGTTTCTGGCACGTTGTTTGTTTAAAATGCTTACCCGTCAGGCCTTCCATCTTTGGAATCGGGCGAAGGGAATGACGGTCAGCCAAACAAATGTGAGGAAGCTATGTCTGATCACGAACACGCGGTAGCACTCGAAAGCACTGACATCGCCGCGGCAAGTAAGGAAACGATGCCGGTTCTGCCATTACGGAATATGGTGTTTTTTCCGGGAATGATCATGCCGCTGTTTGTCGGTCGGCCGGGTTCCGTACGACTCGTGGAGGATGCGCATCGCACGCAGCAGTCCGTGTTGGTGCTCACGCAGAAGGACTCGAACATCGATGCGCCTCACGCCGGAGATTTGTACACCGTCGGAACCGTGGTCAGGATCATGAAGATCTATACTATGCCGGACGGATCGAAAAGTGTTGTCGTGCAGGGTCTCCGCAGGGCCGGCGTGCTTGGCATTTCGGCGGAAGATCCCTATCTCCACGCGGACGTGGAATCCTGGAGCGACACGGCGGTGTCATCGGGCGGCGACATGGAACTCGAAGCATTGCTCGGCAATCTCCGCACTCAGTTACGCCGTATGCAGGAATTGACGCCCGAGGCGAATCCCGAGCAGCTCAATCTCATCATGAATACACAGGAGTTGCCCGCCTTTGCGTTTCTGGTGGCCGCGCTGCTGAATGTGCCTGTTCCGGAAAAGCAGGAATTTCTGGAAACCCGCGATACGAGGGACATGCTGAACAAGCTCGTCGTTTCTCTCACGGGCCTGATTCAGCGGCAGGAGCTGAGTCGCAAAATTCAATCCGACGTGCAGGATTCGATTAACAAAAGTCAGCGGGAATATTTTCTGCGGGAGCAGCTACGGGCCATCAAAAAAGAATTGGGGGAAGAGAACGAACAGCTGGAAATTGATGAAATGCGGAGCAAGCTCTCTGAAATGACGTTGCCCGACGATGTGCGCAAAACCATCGAAAAAGAGCTCAACCGTCTGTCCGTGATGAGTCCAGCTTCGGCCGAGTACAGCGTCACGCGCAATTACATCGACTGGCTGCTGGAGATGCCCTGGGGCGCCTCTACCGAAGACAACCTGGACATCGCCGCGGTTCGGGAAAAACTCGAGGAGGATCACTACGGCCTTGAATCGGTAAAAAAACGCATACTTGAATATCTCGCGGTGCGCAAGCTGAAAAACGACATGCGGGGACCGATACTCTGCTTCGTCGGTCCTCCCGGCGTCGGCAAGACTTCACTCGGCCGCTCGATCGCCGATGCGATGGGGCGCAAGTATGTGCGCTTTTCTCTCGGCGGCGTACGCGACGAAGCGGAAATCCGCGGCCATCGCCGCACGTATGTCGGTGCGCTTCCGGGACGCATCATTCAGAACATCCGACGGGCGGGCACGAACAATCCCGTGCTGGTTCTGGATGAAATTGACAAGGTGGGAATGGATTTCCGGGGCGATCCGACCTCGGCGCTGCTGGAGGTGCTCGATCCCGAACAAAACGTCAATTTCAGCGACCACTACCTCGAGGTGGCGTTCGATCTTTCGCGCGTGCTCTTCATCGCCACCGCAAACACCATGGACACGATTCAGCCCGCTCTTCGGGACAGAATGGAGATCATCGAGATTCCGAGTTACATACTCGAAGAGAAGCTGCACATCGCCCGTCGTCATCTCTTGCCCAAACAATTACGCGAGCACGGACTGACGGAAGAGCAGTTGGAGCTGAACGACGAGCTCATCCGCGACGTCATTGACGTGTACACACGTGAAGCAGGTGTGCGCAACCTCGAACGCAAACTCGCGGATCTCTGCCGCGGTGCCGCGCGTCAAATCGCCGAAAGCGGCGTTGCAAAGGTCGTTATCGGCAAGGAACAGCTGGGTGAGTACATCACTTCCCGGAAATTTCATCCCGAGGCGGCTGAGCGCATCTGCCGGCCCGGCATAGCAACGGGGTTGGCATGGACGCCTGTCGGCGGTGACATTCTGTTCATCGAAGCCCAGCGCATGAAAGGCAAGGGCCAGCTCATCATCACCGGACAGGTGCGCGACGTGATGAAGGAAAGCGTGCAGGCCGCCTTGAGCTTCATCGCCGCGAACGCGGAGGAATTGGGAGTGGATGCCAATTTCCGGCAACACATGGACATACACGTGCACGTACCAGCCGGAGCGATTCCGAAAGACGGCCCCAGCGCGGGTGTGACCATGCTCGCCGCCTTGACCTCCATGCTCACCGACCGTGTCGTGCGCAACGATCTGGCCATGACCGGCGAAATCACGCTTCGCGGCGCGGTGCTCCCCGTCGGTGGCATCAAGGAAAAAGTGTTGGCCGCGCATCGGGCCGGGATAACACAGGTACTGCTGCCATCGAAGAATGAGGACGCGCTGAAGGAAATTCCGGAATCCGTACGTACCGCGATGACCTTCCATCTCGTGGACGAGATGCGTCAGGTCGTGGACATCGCCCTTCAAACCGGAGCGAAACCGCGCAGACGAAAAAAAACGGTTGAAATTCTTGCGAAAAATTCGTAAATTAAAAAGATACTGCCGGAATCCTGAACTTTTTGGTGAATAATGAAAACAACAGAGAAAGCGCCGCCGAAACCCGTCAAGGTCAAACAGACTGGAAAGGTGATCGGGATGGTCATCACAGAATGTCCCATGTGTAAAAACACCATCAGTTTCGACATTCAGACGGCAAAATACTGCCCGTACTGCAATGCCGAGGTGAGTGTGGATCTTGACAAGGTGGAGGTCGTTGTGCGCGCCACGCGTCCGCCGACGCAGAAGGGCCAGAAAAAGGTCGCCTGACGCGCATCCAAGTACCGAGCACTTCCGTTCCGACACGGACCCCCGACCCCGCCGCGAGGCGGGGTTTTTTTGTCGGAGTTGGCAATGCGGTCGAAGTTCCCTTCGTGCGTCGTTAAGATGACGGGAAATAGTTTCGGCCTCGCCTCCTCTAATTATCAGGAGATTGCGGAGACGCGGTTCTGCCGAATCACGTCGGGAATGCGCTTCGACAGTGAAAAAAAAATGAAAAATATCCGTATAGCTGTAACTTTTCTCCCGATGATGGTATATTTAGAAACGTGATGGTTGCCATGTCGCCCACAATGCTATTCTGTGCGAAGCACCCGTAGTCGCACCTGAGCCGCATCCGATTAGCAGTACCATCTGGCCGTTTCTAGTACAGGAGGGCACCATGAGGAGATTGAGCGCAGCGTCAGCCGCAGTGCTACTGTTGCTGGTGTTTTTGTGTCATGCCGGCACTTCGGTACAAGCGCAAGTTGTCAACGAGGGACTGCGGACCAACACAGGCCGCTGGATGGAGATCCCGGATAATCCGACTATCGCACTTCCGGTGTTTACCGCCGAAGCCTGGGTGAAATGTCTGTCGGGCGGGTTGATCGTCACCCGCGACCACCCCACGGGTACGCCGTCCGATTGGCAATTATGGTATCATGCGGCTCGTAACCGTCTGGCTTTCATCACCGCCACCTCTCCACCGGATTCCTATTTTTTTACCTCCGATAACAGTTTCCTTCCGGATCGTTGGTACCATATCGCTCTCGTGGTCAATGGTCCGGCGGGGAGGGCACGGTTGTACCTGAATGGGGTACAGGTCCTTTATCAGACCTTTTCGCCGCGCGATTTCAGCGCCTCGACCGGGCTGGCATGGGGAGGGTATTTCGGGAATTCCACCGGTGCCTATCTGAACGGGTTCTTCGACGAGGCGAAGTACTGGAATATTGAGCGGTCGCAGTCACAGATCGTTGCGACCAAGGACATTGCTCAACCGATGAATGACCGTAACGGGCTCATGGGGTATTGGCGTTTTTGCGGGAATTACGCTGATTCGTCCGGCAATGGCAATCACGGAATACCTCAAGGCAATCCAACGATTTCTCCTATCCCGGATCTTCCCTTCGGGATCAATTGTGTCCTGTGCACCACAGAGGCACCGGTTTCGATCATTCCGAGAAATGCAGGATTGTGTGATGGACAGTCGGTGGTGCTTTCCGCCTCTCCAGGCTTTGTGGAATATCGCTGGAGCAACGGTAGTACAACGCGTACAACGGTCGCTGCCGCGCCAGGGCGGTACCAGGTGACCGTACGCGATTCCAATGGATGCTACGGCGTTGATACCGTGACCGTGTACCTGTTACCGGGACCGGTCGCCGATGCCGGACCCGATACGATACTGTGTTCCTTGATCAATGGTGTCCGCATCGGGAGACCGGCGTATGCCGGTCAGCCACCGTATCGCTATGCGTGGGAGCCGGCAGGGAATCTCGATACGTCGGATATTGCGCAGCCCGTCGCGAGGCCAACCGCCTCAACGATATTCCGCGTACGGGTCACCGACGCCAACGGGTGTATCAGCGAAGATTCGGTGCTAGTGGGCATCGTTCCGGAACTCGTTGTAGCGATACCCGATACCGTTGAAATCTGTGAGGGGGATTCAGTTGTCGTTCCTGCATCACTAACCGGCGGAATGCCGCCGTATCGGTATCGCTGGACGCCATCCGATTATCTGGACAGCGACGGAGTCCTCCAGCCGATTGTCAGCCCTCCAGGCTCTCGTTGGTATTATGTGGAGATCAGGGACACTGTTGGCTGCAGTACTATGGACAGTGTATACATTCGTGTGTATCCTGCCATTCAGGCATTCGCAGATGGCGACACTGTTATCTGTGCGGGGGACTCGGTGCAACTCAACGCCCGAGTCATCGGTTGTAAAGCACCCTATACCTATCACTGGAGTCCGGCGGCGGGTCTGAGTTCCACGAACATCGCGAATCCACTGGCTTCGCCGTCAGTGAGCACCCGCTACTTCCTGAGAGTCTCCGATGCGCTGCACAGTCTTGTGTGCATCGCAGACGCCGAAGTTACTGTGGGCGTGTCGCCACAGACAGTACCGCTGCTGCCGGATAGTTTGAGTTTTTGCGACAGCGACAGTATTCGTCTACCGCTTGAAGTGTCGGGTGGTCTCGGAGATTTGAAGTACGACTGGCAGCCGGGAACGGAACTTGATGATCCGGGTGCCCGCCAACCGAGATTGCGGAACAGGGCTACGGGATGGTTTCGCGTAAGCATCAGCGACAGCGCGGGGTGTACTGTCGAAGACTCGGTCTTCATCCACGCCGGGGCGGCGCCGGAACTGCTCCTCCCGGACACGGTCAGAGTTTGTAATGGGACGAGTGTTCAATTGCCGCTGAATGTGTTGAGCACAGCGGACCCCTTGACGTTCAGGTGGGAACCTCCGACGGATCTGTCCAGCGTCACGGAACGGCAGCCGATTGCCAGTCCGAAACAGAACAGGATGTACCGTGTTCGGGTAACTGATCGCTTCGGGTGTTGGAACGAGGACTCAATATTCGTTGACCTGTTGCCGCTTCCTTCGGTTGTACTTACGGCTGACGGCCCTACCAGATTTTGCGAGGACGACAGTGTGCGGCTTACAGCGACACCCGGATTCAGACAGTATCGCTGGATGCTGCCCTCGGGACAGGTCGTGTCCGGATCGAATCAGCGCGTCGTCTCGGAAGCGGGCACATACCGGGTCACAGTGACGGATTCAAACGGCTGCCAAGGGATATCGAATCAGATCATTGTCACCCGGCCACTGCCGTTTATCATTCAGATTATTGTTCATGGAAGCATTCCCCTTTGTGCCGGCGATTCCGTCACGCTGGAGGCACCGCCCGGGTATCGTCAATACAGCTGGAAAAATGCTGCCGGTGTGCCGCTCGGAAATGCACGGCTGCTTCGTGTAGGAGATGCCGGCAGATTTACGGTGAGCGTCCGCGACAGTCTGGGCTGCGAGGGTGTCGGTGAGATCCTCGTCACACAGGCGGAAAAGCCCAAGCCCACTATCGACGGTCCGCTGCTTGTGTGCATCAACAGTACGCATCGCTACGTTGCCATTCTGAAGGCCGGCAACAGTTATCGATGGCGCGTCGATGCGGGGGATATGCGCGATGCCGGAATGGCAAGCATTACCACGATTAACTGGAACGCCCTGGGCCTGCAGCGTCTCACACTGCGCATGACGCTCGATTCCAGCGGATGCTCGGACAGCATCACTGTACTTGTCCGTGTGGTGGACAAACTTGAGCCGGTGATCACGGCGAGTGGACCCCGCGTAATTTGCGAGGGCGATTCCGTCGTATTGCGGACGGCTGCCACTTACGCATCATGGACCTGGCTGGACAGCTCCGGGAGCGTGATCGCAACCAGTTCTCAAGCTCTCATCCGCCGCAGCGGCAGGTATGTCGTGCAAGTGACCTCCGCCGATGGCTGCAGCGGCAGCGACACGGTGTACGTAACCGTGCTCTCACGCCCAGCGGTCTCGATCATCGGACCGAGGGTGTTTTGCGCCGGGGACACTGCGGAGTATTCCGTTGCCGGCAGCGGGAGCAGACTGCGATGGACGTCAACGGGAGGGGAGATTCTCGGTTCCGACACTGCCTCGACGGTACGCGTATTCTGGCGGTTGCCGGGCAGCGGCACACTGCGCGTGCGCGTCGAGCTGGATGGGCAGCCAATCCCTTGCCCGGGTGAGGACGAAATCAACATCCGTATTGGCAGCGCGACACAGCCATGGGTTGTCGCGCAACCCGATAGCGTGCTCTGCGAGGGCGATTCCACCGACCTTCTCGCTCAACCCGGTTTCGCTGAATACCGGTGGCGGCGCGCGGACGGGACGGTGCTCGGCGACGGCGCGATCCTTCGCGTCGGAGAAAGCGGGCTGTATTACGTGACCGTCAGGGATTCGCTTGGCTGCGAGGCGAGTTCGGCGATGATTTCGATTCATGTCAAGGCTCGCCCGGCCACGGAGTTCACCGGGCCGAGGTCGGTGTGCGTGAACACCGTCGCGGAGTACTGTGTTACACGAACCCCCACCTCACGCTATCGCTGGGTGTGCGAAGGCGGCACGCCTGTCGGCGCTCTCGAAGGTCCGTGTGTGCGGATACAATGGACAGTGGCCGGTACGCACAAGCTGAAACTTATCATCAGTGATGATCCATGTGAGTGGGCCGACTCCGCCGAGGTGGTGGTGGGCGACAGTTTGAAACCCGATCTCAGCTCGCAGGGTCCTTTCGCGCGCTGTGAAGGCGATACCCTGCTTCTGGACGCAGGAGCCGGCTACACGAGTTACGAGTGGAGTACACCATACGGTACGACGAACACGCGCAGTATTCCGGCATTTCGGTCGGGCCGCTATGTCGTTCGCGTCACCGACGCCGCTGGCTGCGGAGGGAGTTCCGATCCCATCGAAGTGCTGTTCCATCCGGGTCCGGCACCGCTCATCGTTGGTCCCGAAGGTATGTGTCCGGGTGACACGGTGACGCTGCGAGTTGCAGGCAGCTACCGTAGTTATCGATGGTCCGATGGATCGAGCGGCCACAGTACGATCACAGGGGCGTCCGGTGTCTATCGGGTTGAGGTCATTGACAGCAATGGATGCACAGGGATTTCACCCCCGCATACCGTGTCGATGTATCCATTGCCGGAGAAACCGCGCATCTCGCGCCAATCCGACTCGCTTCGATCGACAGCAGCGGACCGCTATCAGTGGTATCATGAGGGAGTGGCGATCACAGGCGCGGATGCAATGCTGTGCCTGATACGGGGCGTGGGTGCATATACGGTCCGCACATGGAATGTATTTGGATGCCGGGCCGAGTCCGATCCATTCCTGGTGGAAGGTGTCTCGGTAATCGTGATGCTCCCTGAAGTAACCGTCAAACCGGGAGAGAGAGTAAGCATCCCGATGACGCTCATTCATGGTGGACAACTCGACGGCGTCAAGGCCGGCGCTTTCGATGCCACCATTCGTATGGATCGCATGCTCGTTCGCCTCGAATCAGATGCCCCGGTAACATTCGACGGTCGCGACATGCTGATCGACGTAACGGGAACGCACGAAGCAGGAGGTAACGAGCTGGCATCGCTCGATGTGACCGCCACGCTGGGCGACATTTCCTCGACGCCGCTTACGATAGAGTCCTTCCGCTGGCTGGATTCCGATATCAGTACACAACTCGTTCACGGCTCCCTTCGCATTGATATATGCGAAGAGGGCGGAGAGCGGTTGTTCTCCTCCAGCGGCAGACTGCGGTTGTATCAGAATCACCCAAATCCCTTCAATGCTCAAACGGTGATAAAGTATGAACTCATCGAGCTCGGTCAGTACTCGCTGTACGTCCTCGATGCGCTCGGAAGACGAGTCCTGCTTCTAGCGGAGGGACAAGCCTCACCCGGAGCGTATCAGGTGACCTTTGACGGGTCCGAATTGCCGGGCGGACTGTATTCCTGTGTGCTCAGGACAGCCACGCATGTGCTCCTTACGCGTATGCTGCTCATCAAGTGAAGCCCCACCAAATGAACCTGTACCCCCCGCAGCACTGCGAGGGGTACACGGAACAGCAACAATGGGAGGACAGGGAAATGCGTTGTTTCTTGGGGACATCGTCCATATTTTTCAGTTTCATCGTTTCGTACACCAATTATTACAGACGATTCAATGGCAAAAGGACGCACTCCCGCCCGCGGTTCGACACGAAATGCGGTACCCGATCTCTCGCAGCCCGAATTCCTCCAGAAACACGGCAGTAAAATCTACGCCGGCCTCATAGCGCTGCTGCTCATTGTCTTCTTTCACGAGGCATTTTTCAGCGGCAAGGTGTTTCATGTGCCGGACAATGCCTCTTCCATAGCGATCGAGCAAGGCTATCTGAAGGAAGCGGACGATGCGGGCGAAAATCCGTTCTGGAATCCCTATGTCTTTTCAGGTATGCCGACGTGGGGATCATCTTCTCCCGGGCATGGCATGTACCTGCACACCTTTCTCGATCCCCTGAAGCCGATGATTGTCATGCAGGCGTATGGCTGGGCGCAGGGTATCGTAAATGTGCTGCCCCTTCCAGCAATGTTCTGGGATATTTTCAATTACTTCCTCCTGGGTGTCTTCACCTACTTTTTCGGCATACGACGAAAATTCGAACCCTTTGCGGCCTTTCTGGTGGCGGTTTCCGTGGTGTTCTCCCTGTACTCGCTCAACTGGATCATGGCGGGACACAACACCAAGATCACCGTGTTCGCCTGGCTGCCGGCGGTACTGCTGCTCATAGACCTGCTGTTCGAGAAAAAGAGTGTGCTCCGCGTGGCGCTGCTCATCGCCGCGCTGCATTTCACCTTCAATTCCGGACACGTGCAGATGGTCTTCTACAATCTGATCGCCATCGGGATGTTCGTCCTCTACAAATGGTACAGCGGTGAACGCTTCGCGAATGTGGCCATCGTGTCGGCCATCGCGGTTGGTGCCGCGGCCTTCGCCTTCCTTATGTTGTCCGGGCCGTATTTCGCGACCTGGGAGTACAAAGACTTTTCCATACGCGGCGCCGGATCCGGCGGCAGCGGGCACGGGACGGCCGCAGGCGGACTGGATTACGACTATGCGACCAATTGGTCCTTTTCCATCCCTGAGATCGTGACCTTCTTTGTTCCCTCTTTCGTCGGTTTCGGCTCACCCACGTACTGGGGTACAATGACGTTCACCGAATCCCCGATTTATCTCGGCGTGGTGATCAGCTTTTTCGCACTGCTCGGCATCATCCTCCGGCCGAAGGACAAGTTCGTGCATCTCTGGATCGCTCTGGGTGTCTTGTCGCTGTTGGTGGCGCTGGGAAGGAATTTCAGTCTCGTATTCGATCTGTTTTTCCACCATGTACCGTTCTTCAATAATTTCCGCATCCCGTCCATGATTCTCTTTCTCATGGCCCTGTGTGTCGGCATGCTTGCGGGTGTGGGATTGACCGAAATCGTCCGCCGGATCAAGGAGAAAAATGCGCAGGCCACCGCCGCGCTCACGAAGGCGCTGTGGGTGCCCGTCGCCGTGGCCGCGCTCCTGGTGCTCATTCTTCTTGCCTCCGAGGGCGGCTACACCTCCACTGTCACCTCGATGATGGAAAAATATCAGCCGCAATCACTGCAATACATTCAGCAGGTGGAACAGGCGCTCGCAGCGGGGCAGCAAATCCCGGCGGAGTATCAGGGGTATACCAAGGCGGCGATTTACAAAGGAGCGCTCAATGATGCGCTGCTCGGACTTTTCCTCATGGCTTTGGCGGCGCTGTTGCTCTGGGCATTCATCAGGGCGAAGATAGGTCTTACGCTGCTGCAGGCAGGTTTGCTTGTCATTTTGGTGATGGACTGGTGGATCGTGGATTACAAGCCCATGAATATGGTGAGTCCGACGCAACAGGAACAGGCGATGCAGAGAACGGACGTCGTGGATTTCCTCAAGAACGACAAGTCGGTGTATCGTATTCTCCCGGCTTCCAATCACGGGAGCGACAACTGGTACGTGGCCTATACGATTCAGAGTGTGGCGGGCTACCATCCCGCCAAGCTGAAATTGTACGACGACGTCCGCAACAGCATGTTTTCGGCGTTCACGTTCCAGAATGCGCAACATCTGGAAAGCATCAATTGGGCGATGCTGAGTATGCTCAATACCAAGTACGTCGTCGTGCCCAACGACTGGCAGATCACCCGTCCCTGGCTGAAGCCGGTATTCCGGGGCGCCAGTGAATCGGTGTACGAGAATCAGTACGTGTTGCCGCGCGCGTTTTTCGTGGGCGCCTCGGAGGTCATCACCGACGACGAGGCGATGTTCAACAAAGTGGGAACGCTGCCCGGTTACACCCCCGATCGCGTGGCCTATTTGAGCGCGCCGTTGCCGACGCCGTTGCCGCAGGTCTCCGATTCGGTACTCGCGACAGCCAGGGCTGAGCTGAAGAACTTCGGCATCAACGGCTTCACCTATGAAGTCAGCACGCCGGTGGACGCGATACTGAAGCTGAGCGAAGTGTACTATCCGAGCGGCTGGACGGCGACGCTGGACGGCAAACCGGTAGACATTCTCCGCAGCGATTACGTACTGCGCGCCGTGGTAATCCCCGCTGGTACACATACTCTGGAGATGCGTTTCGAGCCGCAATCCTACACCGCCGGTTTCATTGTTACCACGGCGACGAATTACGCACTGGCGATTGTGCTGTTGATGTATTTCGGACTTTGGCTACGGAAACGGCTGTCCGCGAAAGGCGCGACGGCATAATCGCGCTACGCGCTCGAGACATCGCATGAGTTTCACACAGTGAGGGTCGTCATTTCAGTGGGCGGGCGCTTCCACGCCATTCAGCTTGCGGAGCAGCTGCATGCACGCGGTCGGCTCGAACGCATCATCACCACCAAGAGCTGGTACGTACGGACGTTGTTTCCGTCCAGGAAATGGACGGCGATCCCCGCTCCCGAGTATCTCGGCATGCTCGTGCGCGCCGTGCCGTTTCTCCGCCGGCGCGGATGGTATTCCTATGTCAAGGACAATCTGTTCGACGCTCTCGCGCGAAAGTACATTCCCGCTTGTGATGTGTTTCACGCGTGGGGGAATTATGCGCTGATTTCCATGCCCTATGCGCGAAGGCGCGGTGCGGTGGTGGTGATAGAGCGCGGCTCGACGCATCCGTATTATCAGGACGCCATACTGCGGGAGGAGTATGCGCGCTTCGGAATAGAGGCCGAGCGGGCGCATCCGCAGATTATTGAAAAAGGTCTGCGCGAAATAGAGCTTGCGGATCGCGTGATCATTCCTTCCGAATTCGTGCGTCGAACCTTTGTCGAACACGGTTTTCCCGACGAGAAGCTTGCCGTGATACCCTACGGCTTCAATCCTGCGCATTTTCACCCGGGAGAGAAGCGCGATGAGGTGTTTCGCGTCCTCTTTGTCGGGAATATCAGCGTGCAGAAGGGCGTGCACTATTTGCTTGAGGCCTGGGAACAGCTCGGTTTACGCAATGCGGAACTGGTATTTATAGGCACGGTGGAGCAGGAGTTGAAGCCTCTGCTCGAGCGTCACGCCTCTCGAATCACCCTGCGGGGGCATGTGAAACACGAAGAGCTGTACCGCGAGTATGCGCAGGCGTCGGTGTTCGTCCTGCCATCGTTGCAGGAGGGATCCGCGCTCGTCACGTACGAGGCCATGGCCTGCGGGCTTCCCTTGCTCGTATCGGAGAACACCGGCAGCATCGCGTTGGACGGGGAGCATGGCTTCGTCGTTCCCATACGCGATGCGGACGCGATCGCGGAAAAACTGCAATGGTCCCACGATCACCCCGCGGAGGCCCGCGCCATGGGACAGCAAGGCCGTGCGTATGCCCAGCAGTTCACCTGGGCACGCTATGCCGAACAGGTGATGCAGGTGTACCGCAGCGTGCTGGCGGAAAGAGGGGGTGGGGCGGAATGAGCATAGCAAAAAAGGCTATCCTCAGCACACTGTGGACTGGCGGACTCAATTATATCGCGATGGCGGTGGGGTTCGTATTCGGCATTTTGCGCGACCGCATTCTCATGCCCGAGGAGAACGGGATTTACATGTTCGGCGTTGCGGTGGTCGATCTGCTATTTATCATTGCCGCGGTTTCCTTCAATATCAGCGTTATTCAGGCGGATGAGGAAAAAGAGGACCTTTATTCCACAGCGTTTGTTCTGACGCTCATCCTCGCGATTGTCATGGTAGGGGCATCACTGCTCACCGCCTGGATACTACAGCTACGGGGAACGCTTGAAATCAAAGTAGAGGCGTTTCTCGTACTCGCCGCATTCAGCTCGCTGAACCTGTTCACGATATTGTTTTCTTCGTATCTCGAGAAGCAACTCGAGTACCGCATTTTGGCGCGGATCAACCTGTTGGCCGTTCTCGCGTTTCCACTCGTATCCTGGATCCTGGTTTCACGCGGCATGGGGGCCTGGGGAATGGTATTCGGTTATTGTTCCTCTTTTGTTGTATCATTTGTGGGGATGCTCTTTGTCAGCCGCTATCCCGTCGGTCTCCGCTTCAATGCCGGAACCGCACGCTGGTTTCTGTCCATGGGCTGGCGCTTGGTGTTCTCGCGCGGTATGGAGGTCATTTTCGTTCGCTACGGTACTCTCGTGACCGAGAGCGTGCTCGGGACGAATTTGCAGGGCAGTTATGGTCGTGCATTGAAGTATTGGGAACTTGCGCCGCAAACGGTAGCCCCTGCTGTCGTCACCGTCGCGTTACCGACGTATTCAAAAGTCAAGAATGACAACCAGCGACTATCGAAAGCGTTCTCGATGGTTGTGTATTTCCTTGTCAGAGCGCTCATGCCCTTCGTGCTTGTCTTCGGCGTGCTCTCAGAATCCTTCCTCCGGATCATTGGAGAACAGTGGCTCGATGCCGTGCCCGTGCTGAGAATCCTCGCGGTCGGTGCGCTGCTTTCTCCGCTATTCGAGAACATGAAGCAATTGCTCTATGCCCGCGGCAAACCTGGAGCTATCGTCCGTGTACGCATCGTCCAGCTTGCGGTGTTCGTTCCACTGATGTATTTCCTGGTGGTGTGGATGGGTATCGCGGGTGCCGCGCTCGCCGTGACCCTCAACTTCTGTATCGGTGTTGCCGGCGCGATCATTCTCCTGCGGAAGGAAGTGGATATCGTATGGACGAAAGCAATGGCGTTGCCGCTGGTCTTTGCAGCAATTGCGTGGGTGGCGGTCACGGTCGCACCGCTGCCCAACATGGAGGTTGGCGCAGTACTTCAGTTTGTCTTGGAAGCACTGTATCTCGTTGGTATCTTTACTGCACTTGAGCTGCTGGTGGAACGGCGCTCGATCAAGGACCATCTGGTTTATATCCGCACCGCCATGAAGGGCGAAGAATCCTGAAGCGCACACACCCATGACCATCCTCCTCGTTTGTGAATACTGGTACGGCACCGGTGGCTGGACGTACGTTCCGGCACTGCAGGAACTGGGCTGTACGGTGCACGTCTTCGACTATCGGAAAAAGGCCGAACGCGAACGGTCGGTACCGCTGCCGGGACCGATAGCGCGACGGCTGGACAGGCGTGCGATGAGTGCGGACTTCGTCCGCACCGTGTCGGAACTGCGTCCCGATGTCGTGTTTTTGCTCAAAGGCGAGTGGATAGCGGAACAGGCGCTGCGGGAGGTCAAGGAAAAATACCGGCCCGTGCTTCTGCAGTGGTATCCCGATGGTCCGTTCAACGTCGAGAATCGCAACGCAACGCGCGACAGCATCGCTTCCATTCCACTTTTCGACATATACTACATCTACGCGAAGTCTCTGATCGCTCCGCTGTACGCGGCGGGTGCGAAACGCGTCGAGTACCTGCCCTTTTGCTACGATCCGAACATGCTCCGCAAACCGGACGCGATCACGGAGGAGGACGTCAGGAAATATGCCACCGACGTGGTATTTGCCGGGACTTGGGAACCGATGCGCGAGTGGTGGCTGTCGCAGATCACGGAATTCGATCTCTCCGTCTGGGGAAATATGTGGGAGCGTGTTGCGGAGACGCACCCGCTTCGCGCGCGCTGGAAAGGGAATGCCGTGTACGGTGAAGAAATCTCGCGGCTGTTCGCGGTTTCGCGAATTCATCTCAATTTTCTCCGCGAGCAGAACAAGGATTCCCACAATGTGCGCACACTGGAAATTCCCGGCTTCGGGGGCTTTCTGCTGACGCAGCGCTCGAAAGAACAGGCGGAGGAACTCTTCATCGAGGGCCGCGAGATCGCCTGCTTCGAAACGGTGGAGGAACTGAAGGAGAAAATTCGCTACTACACCGAACACGAAGACGAGCGGCTTGCCATCGCCGCTGCGGGCCACGAACGGGCTGTGCGGGAGCATCAGGCCATACACCGTCTGCGGCGCGTGATGGATGACGTACGAACACTGACAGGGAACTGAACCGCGATGAATATTCTCTTGCTGACGTCCGATTTCCTCCCCAATGTTGGCGGCATGGCCACGCACGCGCTGGAACTCGCGCGTGCCCACGTGCGCAACGGTCATCATGTGCATCTCGTGCATCCGGTGTACGGACCGGGAGAGCGGCGCATCGAGGACATGGAGGGCTTCACCGTACACAAACTCTTCGTCAACAGTGATACACCCCGTGTCAAGCACCTCCTCTACATACGGACGGTGCGACGCTACATTCTCGCGCTGCATGCCAACATCCGCTTCGATGTGTTGCACTGGCATGATCTCACACCCAATTGCTGGACCACCTACACTCTGAAATCGCGGCTTCCGCTGGTCTGGACGAACCATACGTCGAATTATCTCGAGATGTACGAGACCCCGGGTGGACGCAGAAAGATTCGCCTCTTCCTGAGTCATGCCGATGCCATCATCAGTCCGAGCCGCGAGCTGTACGAAAAATCGCGCGCCACCGGCATCGCACCGGAGCGCAATGTGTACATTCCCAATGGAGTGGATGCCGAGAAGTTTCGTCCGGGTGGCGTCTTCGGCGTCATCGACAAGGATTATGGTATTGATCCTGCGCGACCGGTGATCATCTGCCCGCGACGCCTGGAGCCGAAGAACGGTGTTGAGTTTTTCATCCGCGCCATCCCGCTCGTACGAAAGGAAATTCCGGATGTACAATTCCTTATCGTGGGAGGCGGCTTTCCGGAAGAACGCAGCCGTTTCGAGAAAATGCTCGCCGATGCGGGAGAGGCGCATCGCGTGGTGTTTACCGGCAACGTCCCGAACACGTCCATGCCGTTGTTCTACGCACTGGCCACTATTGCCACGCTGCCGTCGCTGATGGAAGCGACCAGCATCTCCGGACTCGAGGCCATGGCCAGCGGACTGCCTCTTGTCGGCACCAACGTGGGCGGCATCCCCGAAATCATCGAAGATCGAATCAGTGGTCTGCTGGTTGAACCCCGTAATCCCGAACAACTCGCGGAAGCGTATCTCCGACTGCTGAAGGATGAACACCTGCGCCGTACACTCGGCGAAGGAGCGCGCCGCCGTGTCGAGGAGACCTTCGCCTGGCCGGAAATCGCGCGTCGCACCGTGGAAGTGTATGAGCGCGCTATCCGTCATCGCGAAGGTAACAAGGCGCACACATGAACGTCCTCGTCATCAGCCACACGTATATCACGCGCGTCGGCAGGGAGAAGTGGCGTGAACTCGTACGGCGGCATGATCTCCGTCTCAGGATCATCGTCCCGACGCAATGGAAGGACTATCTGTTCACCCTCAACTATGCAGACCACGAGGAGACCGAGCTCGACATGCACGCTCTGCCGGTGTGCTTCTCGGGTAAGGAGGCCGCGCACGTATACCGCTCGCTGTCGCCGGCCCTGCGCGGTTTCACACCGGACATCCTGCATGTGGAGGAGGGGACCGACGCATTTTCGTATTTCCAGGCACTGCTCTATCGCAAGCTGTACGCACCACGGGCACGCACGTTGTTTTTCACCTGGATGAACTTCGAGAAACGTTTGCGCTTCCCATTTACCTTTTTCGAGCGTTTCAACCTGCGCCACTCCGATGCGGCGATCTGTGGAAATTCCGACGCGCGGGAGATCTTGCGGAGCAAGGGTTTCGATAAACCCGTGCATGTCATGCCGCTCCTGGGAATTGATCCGCAATTGTTCAGCAAACGGGATGCGTCGGCCTTGCGCGAGGAACTCGGGCTTCGGGGCACCGTGATCGGCTTCATCGGACGATTTGTTCCGGAAAAGGGAGTACGCGAATTACTCACGCAGGCAGCGAAACTGCAGGGCGAGTACACCTTGCTGCTCATCGGCGGTGGTGCACTGGAACAGGAATTGCGCGACACCGCGAATGCCCTCGGACTTGCCGAGCGTGTACGCATCGTGCTTTCCATCCCGCACAGCGAGATACCGCGGCATATCAACTGCATGGATGTACTCGTGCTGCCGTCGTACACCGTCCCGCACTGGAAGGAGCAGTTCGGGCAGGTTCTCGTTCAGGCCATGGCGTCCGAAGTGCCGGTGCTGGGATCCACCCATGCCGAGATTCCCCGTGTCATTGGAGATGCAGGACTCACCTTCCCCGAACGGGATTGGGACGCCATGCTGACGCAACTGCAGCGCTATCTTGACTCGAAAACCCTTCGCGCGGAATACGCAGCGAAAGGACGCGCGCGCGTACTCGACCTGTACACCAACACGCGCATCGCCGACCGTACGTTCGAAGTGTATCGCGAGCTGCTGCATACCTGAACACAGAGCTCTTCTCCCATCGATTTTCCAATTTTTTCTTGCTGAATGCGTTCATTTTTTAGTCGAAAGGACGCAACTGACATACATTGCCCCGCACAATGCTTGTTTTTCGTGAAAAACTGCACTAATTTGGGACGGTGCGCCGATTCGCTCCTGCGTTATCACGATTAAGCGATACGTCGTCGTTTCCCGCGATCCCGGAACAGCAGTTGCGATATTCATCCGAGCGCGTTAGCGCACGAAGACGATCTTCCTGAAAACGGCTTTTTCACCATTCTTCAGAGCCATCCATGTCATTCATAAGCAAACTCATCGCAGCGTCCCTCCCCATGATCCCTAAATCCGTCGTCGGATTTTTTGCCAAGCCGTATATAGCAGGCGAATCACTTGCAGACGGCATCCGTGTGGTGAAGGAACTCAACGCCAAAGGTATCATGGCGACGATGGACGTTCTCGGGGAAAGTGTCAACTCCCGCGGGGAGAGCGTCGAAATGCGGAAACAGTGCGAGCAGGTGCTGCATGCTATCGAGGAACACAGGCTCGACGCCAACCTCAGCATCAAGCCGACGCAGATGGGTTTGAGTTTCGATGAGACGTTCTGTGAGGAGAATCTGCGCGTACTGCTTGATATCGCCAGACAATACGGGAATTTCGTGCGCATAGACATGGAGGATCATCCGTACACGGACTCGACCATCGCCATGTACAAACGCCTGCGCCGAGATTATCCCGCCAATGTCGGTGTTGTGCTGCAGTCGTATCTACGCAGGACGATGAACGATCTCGTAGAGCTCGTGGCCGACGGACCGACGAATATCCGTCTCTGTAAGGGGATTTACGTCGAGCCGGAAGCGATAGCGTTCAAGAAGCGCGAAGAAGTGCAGGACAGTTTTAAAGATCTGAACGAATACGGACTTTCGAACAATGTCTATATCGGTATTGCGACCCATGACGATGTTCTGATCGATCACGGTATCGAGCTGGTGCACAGACTGGGACTTAAGCGTGAGCAGTACGAGTTTCAGATGCTGCTCGGTGTGCGTCCCCAACGCCGCGATCAGATCGTTTCCCTGGGACATCGCTTGCGGGTGTATGTTCCCTTTGGTGACCAGTGGTACGCGTACTCGACGCGCCGTCTGAAGGAAAATCCCTCCATGGCCATGCACATTGTGAAGGCCATACTGGGATTCGGAAAGTAATTCCGTGGCGGGGACACTGCGAGCCGTCTCCGTGCTGCTGATCGTCGTTCTTGCAGCCGCCGGGTGTGGACGGGTCCAGCGTGAATCCCCAAGCGACGCACGGAGTATAACCGACGATCTGGGGAGGTCGCTGCGCCTCGACGGCGTCCCGCAACGTATCGTGAGTCTCGCGCCCAGTTTTACCGAAACGTTGTACGCGCTTGGAGCGGACAGTTTGCTCGTCGGGGTAACGCGATACTGCAATTATCCACCCGCCGCGAAATCCAAAACGAACATCGGAGATCTTCTCGCACCGGACATCGAGGGTATCCTTGCGCTCGACCCGGATGTCGTGCTTATTTCCATTGAAGGCAACTCCCAGCACACGTTTGCACGGCTACAGGAATTCGGGGTGCGTGTGTTCGTCTCCAACCCACGCGATCTCGACGGGGTACTGAAATCCATCACCGACATCGCCGAGATCACCGGAAGGACAAACACGGGCAAGAAGCTGACATCCACGTTGCGGGCCGTACGCGACAGCGTGCTTGCACATCCGCCCGTGAACAAGCCCGCCGTGCTCATGTTGCTGTCTCTTCAACCACTGATCGCAGCCGGATCGGGAACGTTTATCGGTGAACTCATTGAATCCGCGGGGGGACGGAACGCGGCGGGCGACCTCACCGCTTCCTATCCAGTCATGGACAGGGAAGATGTGCTGCTGCGCAATCCGGATATTCTCCTGCTATCCGATGACCTCAGCGCCGACCCAGAGGCCGTGCTGGAACGATTCCCTGAATGGAAACGCCTGACGGCTTTTCGCCGCGAAGCCATGCACCGCATCGAAGCGGACAAACTCATGCGACCGGGGCCCCGGCTCTTTGATATTCTTCGCGAATTTCACGAAATGTTCCTTCACACCGAAAGCGATCATCGGTGACGACTGCCCCCGTGCAGGGAAATGGCATTTTCGTGACCGCCCTGGCTCTCCGGTTCAACGATGAACTCCGGATGTAGGATGACTTTCGTATCGAAGATGGGCGATTCATGAAACAGCCGCTTCCGCGTTGAAGGTGGGCCATTCATGGAACACCCACATCTGCATCGAAAGTGGGCGATTCATGAAACACCCACATTTGCGTTGAAAGTGGGCGGTGCATGAAACACCCACATTTGCGTTGAAAGTGGGCGATTCATGAAACACCCACATTTGCGTTGAAAGTGGGCGATTCATGAAACACCCACATTTGCGTTGAAAGTGGGCGATTCATGAAACACCCACATCCGCGTTGAAAGTGGGCGATTCATGAAACACCCACATTTGCGTTGAAAGTGGGCGATTCATGAAACACCCACATTTGCACCGAAAGTGGGCGATTCATGAAACACCCACATTTGCACCGAAAGTGGGCGATTCATGAAACACCCACATTTGCACCGAAATTGGGTGTTTCACCGAACACGCCTCCGGTGTCGGCGACGGCTACCTTCGCTCCGCACCTTGCGGCTGTCTGTTTCCGGACGAGGATCAAGGCATTGTGGGTGTATTTGGAGCCACTGCCCCGCGAGTGATTCACTACAGCTCATGTCGCAACGATGAGACAAGGCAGGGCTTTTGTTGTCACGAGGCCGTTCCAGCTGCGTGTCGGTGTTGCGATGACGAAGGCAGTACACGAGTACGCAAAGGGCGGCCATCTGGCCGCCCTTTGCGCGAAAGATAAGTGGATGTGAGGGAACTCCGGATACTTCTGCTCCCGTTTTCCGGCATAAGCCCCGTGAAAACAGGTCGAAACAAGAATCCCGTTCTCAGGAGGCCGGCTCGGCCTTCTCCGTTGCGAGTTTTTTAAGATTCATGCCGGACGCTATACGTCGGGGTGAGCCTTCGGGTAAGCCGTCCGTGGTGATTTTTACGATATACCGATCGCCGACGAGCAGATTGGCTTCGGCATGCTGCGACTTGGAATTCCACGATTCGAACGCGGGCGAACCGGCAATTTCCACACTGCGTTCATAGCCCGTGGTGCTCTCCTTATTGAATTTCATTTTCAGAGCGATGGTATAGGGAGTGTACAGGACGCCGATGAAGGCGTAGTCAAAAATTTCTATTCTGACACGCTGAGGTCCGCCTTCGGCCCGGTACTCGGCATTTGCCTGTGAATATTGCCACTCGCCCATACTGGCTGATTCACCTTCCGGTTCACCCCGGGGCAAACCCTCCGCGGTCTCGGGAAGATAATTGAGCAGGACGCGAAAACTCACGGGCGGGACGGGTGTGCGTTCTTCCGATACGCTTTTGGACATCTCCTCCGCCGCGGTTTGCATGTTCTTCGCAGCGTCGGACAGTTTATCGAGAGTGCTCGGTTCATCACTTTTTCCGCAGCCCGTGAAGGCCAGCGGTGCGGCAACGAACAGTACGAGGGTGAGAATGGTTATCGCACGCATGATCGACTCCATGCAATGGTATTGAAAAAAGTAGTGCGTGAATCACCGTTGAAAATAGGCAGTTCTCGGATGAGGGGCAAACCGCGTTTCCATCTGCGCTTTGCGTCCTGTCCGCACGCGTTTCCGTATGAACGCCGGCGTTGTGGAAACGCACCCGTTCTTTCCGGATCACCCGTCATGAATCCCGTCCGGCGCGATTGATGACATCATGCCGAGACGATTACGCATATCATCAAGCGGATTGGGAAAACCTGCCTTCGAATCCTTATCTATTGGCCGATAGCCGAAAGCGCTTTCAGAATTCGGAAGGACCGTCGCTTCGTCCGGATGACGGCGAAGAATGCATGGTGCAGTAACCGGGGAAGTATTTTTTATTCACGAAATCCGTCACCACATGAGGACAGAAAGGAGTGGCGAGATTCTGCGATTCCACACACAGCCGCTCCTGTACGACGCCTTCAGGTTGAACGAAATCCCGGAGAGGGATGTTGACGCGTTTGTCGGAATACGCATATTTCATAAACCGTCCCCAGATTGGTGCCGCGGCCACGCTTCCCTGGCCGTAGGAACCCGTAAAGGTGACGCGTCTGTCGTCGAAGCCCGTCCAGACACCGGCGACCAGCGAGGGTGTGAAGCCGATAAACCATGCGTCGGCATAATCCTGCGTGGTACCCGTCTTCCCGCCGGCCGGACCGGTAAACCAGCGCCGGGTGGCGGCACCGGTACCACCGGTGACGACGCTGCGGAGCATGCTTGCCATGATAAAGGCGGTTTCCTTGCTCAACACTTCGCGGATCTCCGACGTGTTGTTTTCGATGACGCGGCCGTCACGATCCTCAATGCGTGTGATGGCGATGGGCCTGGCATAAATTCCCTCGTTCGCGAATGCCCCGTAGGCTGCGATGAGCTGCAGGGGAACCACCTCGGAAGTTCCGATGGCCAGGGATGGCACAGGACGCAGCGGTGTGTCGATACCCATGCGCTTGGCGTAGCGCACCACCTCATCCGGCGGAGCGAGTTCGAGAATGGCGCGTATGGCGACGAGGTTGACGGAATTCTGCAAACCACGCCGCAACGTGTACATGCCGCCCGTCTCTCCGCCGAAATTCTTCGGGCGCCACATCTTGCCGGAGCCGTCGGGCATGGAGATCGCGTCGTTGGACAACTGTTGCGCGGGAGAGTAACCATTGTCTATGGCGACGGTGTAGATGAATGGCTTGAACGTGGAACCCGGCTGTCGCGTGATCTGTGTTACATGATTGAGCCCGTAGCGGAAATTCAACTCCGCATTACCGACCATGGCGCGGATCTCACCTGATCGCGGATCGATTGCCGCAAATCCCACCTGGATGCGGGTAAGTGATCGACGCACAGAATCCACGAAGCGCGCATTTCGTCGCATGCGGATGGTGACGATATCGCGTTGGTCCTCGGTCCGGGCAGCTTTGAACTCCGGGGTCTGCCGAATCGCCAGCCGCAGCGCGGTTCCGAAAATGGCGCGGTTCCCCGGTGTGTCCCAGCTCCACCGGGCTTCGAACTGCTCCTGGAATGGGATGAGATGCTCGAGTACGGCGCGATTCGCGTGCTCCTGCAAGCGGCTGTCAATTGTGGTGTACACCGACAGACCGTCGCGGTACAGGTTGAAACCGTACTTCTCCGCTCTCTCACGGAGTTGCTGGCGCACGTATTCCACAAAATGCGGAGCAATACCCGCCGATTGCTCACGACTGCGCGTGACAATGGAATCCTGCCTGAACGCGGAGACTTCTCCTTCGGTCAGATAATCTTCCTCGAGCATGTTCTCAAGGACTGTGTTGCGACGGGCAACAGCGGCCTGATACTTGCGTCGCGGGTCGTAATGCGTGGGATTGGCGAGAGCCCCGACGAGAAAGGCGCATTCCGGGACGGTGAGGTCGGCAGGACGTTTCCCGAAGTATACTGCGGCGGCGGATTGCAACCCGTACGCGCCCCGGCCGAACGGCGCGACGTTCAGATACATGATGAGAATCTCGTCCTTGGTGTACCGGCGCTCGATCTGTACGGCGGTGACCATCTCGCGTACTTTACGGAGGACGCTGACTTCGCGCGTGAGATACAGAATACGTGCGAGCTGTTGCGTGAGCGTGCTTCCGCCGGGGCCGCGGATGGTGAGAGAGGTAATGCGTTGAAGGATGACGCGGAACACGGCACGAAGGTCCACACCCCAGTGACTGTAGAAGCGCTTGTCTTCCGTAGCCAGCAAGGCCTGGATAAACGGTCGGGGAATACTGTCGAGCGAGACGAGACGGGAACGGTTCTCCTCGAAAAATCGATCGATAATCAGCCCGTCCGCAGAATAGACACGTGTCGCGAACGGCGGTTTCGGATTCTCAAGTTCCTCGAAACTGGGCAGTCCCTCCGCGATCGCGGAGTAAAACCACCATCCACCACCGACAACGATAATGAGAGGAAGAGCGATGGACCAGAATTGTCGCGGTGTGATGCTCACGATGCCGCCGTCTCTGTTATGGGCATGTCGTTCTCCAAGGTACGCAGAGAAATGTCGCCGTGCTCGAACACTGCATAAGAAAAGTGGCGTAGCCAGTCGCCCAGGTTGATATAGGCGCCGTTTCCGATACGCTCAAACGCGGGAAGATGCCGATGTCCCATGACGACGTAGTCCGCACCAGCTGCGATACGGTTCTGTGCTTCAAGGCGCATGCCGTCGGTCTCGCCGTAGAATTTGCCGGAAGTGTAGTCGCGGCTGCCGTGAGAAAAACGCCGTGCAATCGCAAATCCGAGATCGGGGTGCAGCACGCGGAAAGCGATCTGCGCCCAACGCGCACGCAGCAATTTTTTCAGCAATCGGTAGCCGCCGTCCTTCGGTGCGAGCCCGTCTCCGTGGAACACATAGAAGCGCTTTCCGTCGCTGCTGAAATGCAGGTCGTCGCGCACGACAGTCACACCGAGGTCGTCGGAAAAAACCGAACCGATGGCGAAATCGTGATTACCGGCGAGATAGACCACCGGGCATTTTGCTTCGGTCAGTTGTCCCAACGCCGTGAGCACCTCGTGCGAACCGCGGGGAACCACATACCGGTATTCGTACCAGAAATCAAATAAATCCCCGACAATGACGAGAGAACCGCGCCCCTGCTGTACAGTGTTGGTCAACTCCACGAAGCGGCGGCGCTTGACGCGCTCCGCCTCCGCGCTTCCGACGCCGAGGTGAAGATCCGAAATGAAGTACACGGGGGATATGAGCACGGTGTCGCTGGACATAGCACTACAAGATGCCGAACACACGGAGGATTTGCAATACCGCCTCGAAAACGGTTCGGCGGCGGTTCGGCGAGCGAAAAAATGGTCCACACCCGTCACGTCGCGGTGAAGGACTCAAAATTCTTTTGTCTGAATTTCTATTGACATTCTGGCGGGATAGTGCTATTCTTGAGGAAGCAAAATGTACCCCTGCGTACCGGAGTCACCGGGAACATCACTGCCACCCTTTACTGAGCACGACCCGAACAGCGTCCCAACCGCTTCCCGTTAAGGAAGGAACCGACAGCGGCGCTTGCATTTACGCAGGGCAATTGGTAGTTTGCACACTAATCGTCCATTCAATAAAGACAATCAACCATATCATCATTCATAACCCCATCGGAGGAATCAATGAAAGTTGCTAGGCTATCATTCATGCTGGTGGCTCTCGCGTTCCTGGGATCTTTGACCACGAACGCTCAGGTCCGTGAGTTCGAATACTTCACAGACCCGAACGCCGCCATCGTGGATTTCAGCACCACGACCTCAGCAATCACCGTTCCAGACAATTTCACAATCAGCACGCTTGCCGTGATGGTGGATATTGATCATGCTGCGGCAAGCGATCTCGTGATCACGCTGTCCGGTCCTACCGGCACCTACACACTGTCCACACAGAACGGTATGGCTGGTGCAAACTACGAGAACACCATTTTCGACAGCAATCCCACAGGCGCCATACCTGGCGTGCCCATCAATTCACCGGGCAATGTCACCGCGTACTTCCGTGGTATTTACATCCCGGAAAGCAGTCTCCCGACCACCGGCAGCGCAGCCGGTACCTGGACGCTGAGCGTTGCGGATAACCTTCTCGGCGACAACGGTACGCTCGTGAAATGGGGATTGATTTTCAATCGCTACGACAACTATCGTGATATCCGTTGGGGTATGGATCTCAACAACATGGGCGTCACAACCCTTAACTCCTTCGGCCTCGTTGATGACGTGACGACCATCCCGCCCTACACTGTGCAGGGCTACCGTCCGTTGAACAACATCGTGACCGCCGTTGCAGTATTCCAGCTCAGCCAGGTCCCCGGTGTGCTGAATGCGACGATCGATCACAAATATCCCGGCGGCCCCACGAGCAATGTTGTGGAAGCGGATCTCTCCATCCCCGCCGTCGGCGCCTACGCACCCGCCGTCAATTTCGCGCTGAACAACAGCAAGGGTACGCACGAAGCGATGCTCGATCTGATGATGCGTACGGACCTCTGGATGAGCCGCAGCGACAACAACGTCAAGGTTCCTTTGGATGTGACTCCCGGTTCGCTCGCGTTTGACAATGGTGTCGCCCAGAACACGCTGATCCAGTGGGTCAACGAGTGCGACGCTCTCACCTATTCGATTTACTCGCCGCAAACCATCACCAGTGTTGATGTGTGGCAGGGCAGCGTTGTCGAGCTCGAACCGAATCCCTCGACCTCGCAGATGACCATCAACGTGTGGGATCAGAACACCAACGCGCTCGTCGCTACCACCGGTCCCGTGGCCTTCCCGCCGCAGGGTCAGAAGTGGGTGAGCTATCCCTTCACCCCGCCGGTAGCATTGCCCGCTGGTGCCTACCGTGTCGGCGTGTGCCTCAACGCACTCGATCCGGGCTCCTTCGGCGCTGGTATTGGTATGGACTGGGCCGGCAGCCCCTTCGAACCGCTCGGCAGCTTCGGCCGCTATGCGAGTCTCGGTCTGCAGTGGGTCTCCTTCGATGGTGGCAGCACGTGGAATCCCGAAAACTTCCGCGCGTTCAGCACGACCATGATTCGCCCGAACTTCGTGCAGCAGTCCGACGTCGGCGTTATCGCCATCAACCACAACAACGGTCCCGGCGGCATGAGCGTCAGTGTCACTTTCGGTGCCTACGCCCACTACAGCTGGCTTCCGAATCAGATGACCTTCGGCAAGGTGACCATCCTCAATGGCCTGGGCCAGACCGTCGGTTATGCCGAGAAGCGCGTGTATCTGCAGTCGACCCCGTACGTTGACACGCAGAACTTCAACTTCCCGACGTTGACCAGCGGCAACTACACGATCCGCGCCGAAATCGTCCGTCCGGACGACGAGAACCTGATCAACAACGTGTACGAGCGTACCATCAACATTCCGTTCGCTCCGATGATCGTCAGCACCCCCGGCGCCATTGCCGGCGAGCTGAAGAACCAGATCATCTCCACGTACGCGCAGCAGGGTATCCAGCTCGAATTCGTTGACCGCAATCTGGGCTTCGAATTCCCGGTCGAAGGCAAGATCCTCTGGGTCGGTAATCTTGATAAGTCCGCCGCCGCCCAGGCGCGTGAATTCGTGATGCAGGGTGGCGATTTCGCCGTCCTTCCCGATCTCAACGCCGGCAATCCGTTGACGGAAACCTTCAAGGCCGTCGCCACGCAGAAGGAAGTCGAGTCCATGAATCGCGCCCTCGCGCTGCCCTCCAGCGTCAACATGCGCAACGACGATGCCCGTAACTTCATCAGCATGATGGCCGACAACGATGCCGAACGCATGGTTATCGGTAAGCGCATCGAGGACTCCGACAGCCGCATCGCATCCTACTTCGCGAGTGTGAAGAACGCCAACGAGCTTGAAATCAGCCGTCGCAGCGCCAGCAATATCGTGTACGCCAATTCCGGCGACACGCGCGTCGAAGCTGTCCGCATGGGCGACCTCGCCATTGTGCAACTGCTCGTAAAGGATTCCAAGCCCGCGCGTCAGATCGAAGCGATCGCCAACGCCGCGCAGTTCGAAATCACGCAGAACTACCCGAATCCCTTCAACCCCACCACCAACATTGCGTACAACGTGCCCAGCGATGCCAACGTGACTGTGCGTGTGTATGACATGCTTGGTCGTGAAGTGTCGACGCTCGCCGCCGGTTTCCATACCGCCGGCAAGTACATCACCAGCTGGAACGCCACCAACTCCTACGGTCAGGTCATGGCCAGCGGTATCTACATGTACCGCCTGGAAGCCTCGCCCGTCGATGGTTCCGCTCCGTTCGTGATGGCGAAGAAGATGATTCTCTCCCGCTAAACGAAGAGACTGACGTTGAAAAGCCGCCCCGCGTTTCGCGGGGCGGTTTTTTTATACGGTAGTAGGGAAATCATGACGGACGAAAAAACACCCGTCCCGCGAAAGTTTCATCGGGACGGGTGTCGTTGCACGGAGGAATGTTTGTTACCGGGCCGGCACGCGAAATCACTTATTATCGGGGAGACGGAAGAAATTCAAGGAAAACGCCGGAGACGTTGGCAAGGAAGCGGAACGATCGAACCCGTAGGTGATCTTGTTCCTGTCCACAACCAGCAGCATCGTGCTCCCTCCCTCTTTGACCTCGATGTAGAGGCCTTCATCTGAGCGGGCATCGAGCGTGGCAAGGGCTCCGGTGGATGGATCGGCGAACAGGGCAATGCCGTCCTTGGGAATATCGGTACAACGGAAATCATGATCCGCAACACTGAATCCCTGATCCGTGATCGTGACGAGGCCGTCGGGTGTCGCACATTTCAAGGTAACTCCCTCTGGAAGATTCTGTGCGGTCATGCTCGAACCGGTGGAAATGAGTATCGCGGCTGCGAGAATAATTGTCCGTCTCATCGTTGCATCTCCTGCATATCATGGTGTGTATTCTGCGGCACCTTTCTCCGCACGGTCCTGTACATGTGAAAACCGTGCCAAACGGTTTTCACCCTCTGATTTGGGCAAAACCGTATGTTTATGGATGGGGCGATTTCTGTCCCTGTGAATCGTGGCGACACAACGTGAAGCCGTTTCACGATCGTGGGTAACGGCTGCACAACGCTGTAACCGTAACTCTCCATTGCGTTTCCCGGAAGCACGGGAGAATTTCTCGCACGGAATCACCGGCAGACTGTGGACGGAAGCGCAATTTCCTGACCGGAATGTGATGAACGTCATCCGGGAGCATGCGGAGGTTCTGCGCAAATGCTTCTCGACCATTGTTCGAAAGCACCCATATCACAGGCTGTGCCATCCCATTCACACGCTCTTGACATTCGCACGTGAGCTCCCTATTTTATATTTCGTATTTCTACGAAATACTAAACAATGTGGCCGTATGCAGAGCGAGAGCAACCATGATTGAGGTACTTCCCATCGTACAGCATGAAATCGGGGAAAAGCACGTACGATTCGCACGCTATGCCAAGGCGCTCGGACATCCCATCCGGATTTTCATCGTGGAGTTCTGCCTGCGACGGAACTGTTGCTACAGCGGCGATCTCGCCGAGCTTCTGCCCATCGCCCGCAGCACGCTTTCGCAGCATTTGAGCGAGCTCAAGAGCGCTGGTCTGATTCAGGGTGAAATCAATCCACCGAGAATCAAATACTGTATCAACCGCGAGGCGTGGGATGAGGCAAAGGCACTCTTCGGCGACCTCATTACACTGTAAATCAAACCTTCTGTTCATACATACTCCGGAGAACCTCATGGATGTGAAAATTCTCGGTACCGGCTGTCCGAAATGCCGCACGCTCGAACAGTCCGTACGAAGCGTAGTTGAAAAACATCATCTGGACGCCACCGTCTCCAAGGTCGAAGACATTGTCGACATCATGAATTACGGCGTGATGATGACGCCGGCTCTGGTGATAGACGGTACAGTGGTACTCAAGGGACGCCTGCCGAATGAAGACGAACTGACATCCCTCCTTACACGCTGAGGTACACCAGCCATGAACACTGCAATTCTCTCCCTGCTGCTCTGTTTCATCATGCTTTCACCCGACACCGTTGCGCAAACCGTACAGAAGAGCGCAGAAAAAGCCGAAGTAAAAGCTGTTCAGATTCTCTATTTTCACGGTGCGCGCCGCTGCAGCACATGCAAGGCCATCGAGAAAGTAGCGAAGAACACCGTCAAGGATCGGTATGCCGGCGATGCGCGCGTTGTGTTTCGTACTCTGAATCATGAAGACAAGAAGAACGCCGCACTCGTCGAGAAATACCAGATCGCCGGCTCCTCGTTGATCATCCAGGGAACGGGGAAAGCGTTCAAGGACCTTACTTCGGAATGCTTCCAGTACGCGAGAAATGACCCCGGCAAACTGCAGTCTCTGGTGATTTCAACCGTGGACGGATATCTGAAATAGCCACGCATGGAATACCTCCAGAACCTGCTTGATTCGACCCAGGTCCCGTTCCTCTCCGCGTTGCTGCTCGGGCTGATGACCGCCATCAGTCCTTGTCCTCTCGCCACCAACATCACGGCGATGGGATACATCAGCCGCGATATTGAGGATCGGAAGCGTGTGTTCCTCAACGGACTGGTGTACACGCTGGGCCGCGCGTTTTCCTACACCGCCCTCGGGATTGTCATATTTTTTGGAGCGAGCACATTTGACATTTCCCGCCTCTTTCAGGGTTGGGGCGAGCGTCTGCTCGGACCGATGCTTATACTCGTGGGTGTCGTCATGCTCGATATTCTGCCGTTGCGACTCCCTGGCGGCGGCACACTGACAGAGCGTGTCGGAGAAAAACTGAAGGGATTCGCGGGCGTCTTTCTCCTCGGTGCGCTGTTCGCCCTCGCATTCTGTCCCTACAGTGGTGTGCTGTACTTCGTCATGTTGATTCCGATGACGGTGGCGGGTGCGGATGGATTGTACCTGCCGGCGGTGTACGCTGCGGGAACCGGTCTTCCGGTGATCATCGCCGCATGGCTGCTCGCGTTTACCGTGCGCGGCATCGCCGGTTTCTACCAGAAAGTAAAAATGTTCGAATACTGGTTCCGTCGCGTCGTTGCCGTGCTCTTTATAGCCGCCGGCGTGTATTTCATCGTGCAGTTTCTGTAACCGTATGGTGGGCGCGCGGGCCGCGACGGGCCGGAGACGTTCTCCTGCGCTGCGCGCCGATCCGTAACGGGATCACGTGAGATAGAAAAAGGAAAAGAGACTCTCATGTCAATGAAACAGGAGTGGAAAGCCCTGGCCTGGATGTTGGGTGCCTTTCTCGCCGCGTACTTCCTGCCTGTCGGGCAAACGCGCTTCGATAATGCCGTGTATGAAGCGCTGGAATTGCTTCGCTGGTACGCACAGGAACATGTGCTGCTCTGTCTGGTACCGGCTTTCTTCATCGCGGGCGTGATCTCGGTGTTTGTGAGTCAGGCTTCGGTGATACGGTACTTTGGTGCGAACGCGGTCAAGTGGAAAGCATATTTGATCTCTTCCGTCTCGGGCACCGTGCTGGCGGTGTGCAGTTGCACGATATTGCCGCTGTTCTCGAGCATACACAAGCGCGGTGCGGGTCTCGGTCCGGCCATCGCTTTTCTCTATTCGGGTCCGGCTATCAACATCCTCGCTATCATTCTCACGGCGCGCATACTGGGCTGGGAACTCGGACTCGCCCGCGTTATCGGTGCGGTGCTGTTCAGTATCGTGATCGGCCTCCTGATGGCTGTTATGTACCGGAAAGAAGAGCGTGAAAAAGCCCAGGCACAAATGCATATCGAAACTCCGGCCGGGTTGCGACCGCTGTGGCAGACATCAATCCATTTCTTTGCGCTCGTCGGTGTACTGGTTTTTGCCAACTGGGGCAATCCCGGGGGCGAAGCGGGCTTTTTTACACTGATGTATGCATGGAAGTGGTGGATCACCGGCGCATTTGCGCTCGTTTCCGCATGGTCTCTGTATCGCATTGTCGGGATACGACCCGCGTGGGTACTCGCCGTCATGGCGCCGGTGATCGTGCTCGCTTTCGTCTTTCCGGAGCAACCGCTGATCTCATTCGTCGCGGGCACCATCGGTCTGACGCTGCTCACGGGCTTCACACCCGGCGAACCGCGCGAATGGCTGGAATCGAGTTGGGGCTTTGCGAAGCAGATCATGCCCCTGCTTGGTGCCGGTGTGCTTGTTGCCGGCTTGCTGCTCGGTAATGCCGGAGGCGAGGGGCTTATTCCCAACGACTGGATATCAATGCTCGTCGGCGGTAATTCTCTCGGCGCGAATCTCTTCGCCTCCGTGTTCGGTGCGTTCATGTATTTCGCCACGCTTACCGAAGTTCCCATTCTCCAGGGACTGCTCGCCAGCGGCATGGGCAAGGGTCCGGCTCTTGCGCTCCTCCTTGCCGGTCCGGCACTTTCTCTTCCAAACATGCTGGTCATCCGCAGTGTGATGGGAACGCAAAAAACCGTTGTCTTCGTCTCCCTCGTGATTGTGATGGCCACGCTCAGCGGTTTGATTTTTGGTGCAATGTAATGAGAACGATAGCATCGCTGACCATGACTCTTTTCGCTTCGGCACTTCTCCTCGCAACGGGCTGCGGGGAGAAGCGCGATGCGTCGGTCACACCGGAGGGATTGCCCGTGATCACTGCCTCCGCTATCGACAGTTTCGTCACCGCCGGCGGTATCTCGCTCATAGAGTTCGGCGGAAAGCATTGCGGTCCGTGCAAGAGCATGCGCGGCATTCTCGCATCATACACCGCCGCGCACCCCGAGTTGCGCGTTGCCTGTGTGTACTGGGAAGAGCATCCGGAGGCCTTCAAGCGCTTCAACGTCGGTGCGGTGCCGGCGCAACTCGTCTTCGATACCGACGGTAACGAGCGCCTTCGGAACATCGGCGTATGGGAGAAAGCCGATCTCATCGCCGCGCTCCGCACACTGTCCGGGGATTTCTGACGAAGTTCTGTGCCCTGTTCAGTGCGCTTCGAAACAGATTCTAACTCGACCAATGTGGAATTCGCCACCGGGCGCGAACTTATCTCGTGAGGCCCATAGCCGCCGATTCCCGATTCTCCCCTTGTAACGCGTAACTCTCACGGGTTACTCCGGACCCGCCGACGCTTCGCCCTCAAATCCGCTTTCTCCGGATTTCATACATCGCCAGCGCTGCGGCAACAGAGGCATTGAGCGAGTCAATGTGCCCCCACATGGGGATGCGCACAAGCGTATCACAGGTTCTCTTTGTGAGGTGACGCAATCCGTGGCCCTCGCTGCCTACAACGAGACACAGCGGACGGAAACCGTCGAGGTCGAGCAGATCCGTCTCGCCTTCCGCATCGAGGCCGGCGAGCCAGATACCTTCCTCTTTAAGTTGCTCCAACGCCTGATGCAGATTCCCGACGCGTGCGATAGCCATATGCGCAACGGCCCCGGCGGATGTTTTCACGACGGTATCGGTGATGGGGGAGGAGTCGCGTTGCGGAAGCAGTATTCCGTGAGCGCCGGCGCACTCGGCAGAACGGAGAATCGCACCGAGATTACGTGGATCCGTGACGCCATCCACGGCGACGAAAAAGGGCGGATCCTGTTCCCGGACATCGGCAAGCAAATCCCGGAGAGTAACGAGCCGCGCCTCCTCGATAAGTGCAACGATACCCTGTGAGTCAGTCGTGTTTCCGAGGCGGTCGAATTTCTGTCGCGGCAGTTCGACGACTTGCACGCCGTGCTCACGCGCGTGCCGCTTGACCTCCTCCACGGCGTTGCCATGCGTTCCGAAGCGGATGAATATCTTGGCCACTGTCGTATCGGAACGCAGGGCTTCAATGACAGGGTTCCGTCCGTATATGTACATAAGCGCTCCTTGTGTTTCGTGGTATCAGGATACCGTCAGCATGGTGATGGAAGTACGGAGTTTCGGACCGAGTTGCGTGCGCAAGGTTGTGTGTTCGTCCAGTCGGAGTTGCGGATCGCGCTCGACGATATCGAATGCGGCCGCACGGGCGCGCTGCAAAATGCTTCCGTGTTCAAGCAGGTTCGCGAGGCGGAATACGGGGAAACCGCTCTGCTGTGTGCCCCAGAGATCACCGGGACCGCGAATTTCCATGTCCACCTCCGCAATGCGGAAACCATCCGTCGTCTGTTGCATGGTGTCGAGGCGTCTCCGCACGTCCGAAACCTGCCGTGTATCGCCGTTGAGGGTGGTACCCGCAAAATAGCTGCGCTTGTCCGTCATCAATATGCAATATGCCTGTTTTTCGCTTCTGCCGACGCGACCCCGGAGCTGGTGCAATTGCGCGAGACCGAAGCGCTCCGCATGCTCGATGAGCATGACCGTCGCATCGGGGACGTCCACACCCACCTCGATAACCGTGGTGGAGACGAGTATGTCCAGCTCACGGCGTTTGAAGCACATCATCACGTCGTCCTTTTCATCGGTTTTCATCTGGCCATGGAGCAGACCGAGCCGCAGATCCGCGAACACACCTCCGCGCAGACGTTCGTATTCCTCATTCGCCGCTTTAAGGTCCAACTTCTCGGATTCACTCACGAGCGGGAAGACGATATAGGCCTGATTCCCTCGCCCGACCTCTTCGCGTATGAATTGCTCGACCGTGTCGCGGTCATTTTCGAAGCGTATCGCCGTGCGCACCGGCTTGCGATGGGCCGGCAGTTCATCGATGACTGACACATCCAGATCGCCGTACAAGGTCATGGAAAGTGTGCGGGGAATCGGTGTGGCGGTCATCACCAACGCATCCGGCGTGGCGCCTTTCATGCGCAGCGACGCCCGCTGTGCCACGCCGAAGCGGTGCTGCTCATCAATCACCACGAGACCCAATGCGTTGAATTCCACTCCGTCCTGAATCAGCGCATGTGTGCCCACCACGATGTCCACCCCGCCTCCGGCGATGAGTCCAAAGATTTCACTGCGTTCACGCATGGATTGCTGGCCCGTTAATAAACGGATGCGGATGTTGAGGTCATCCACCATGGAGGTGATAGTCCTGTAGTGCTGTTCCGCGAGAATTTCCGTGGGTACCATTAGTGCACACTGATGACCACTGTCCACCGCTACCAGCATAGCAAGCAGCGCAACGACGGTTTTTCCGGAACCGACGTCGCCTTGAAGCAGGCGGTTCATGGGATGCGGATTGCGCATATCGGACACGATTTCGCGTAACACGCGGCGCTGGGCTCTTGTGAGTTCAAATGGGAGCCGCTGCACCAGACGACGCGCCGAAGGACTTTCACCCGAAAAGGCGATACCCGGTGCGGAGGTGGATTGCATGCGCCTGCGCAGAGCGAGCTGCATCGAAAGCAAGAAGAACTCGTCGTAGATCAGCCGCTCCCTCGCCTTGTTCAGGGTCTGCATATTCTGCGGTCGGTGGATGTTTTCGAGGGCGCTACGCAGAGGTTGGAGTTGTTCGCTCTGCAGCAGAGACACCGGAGCCCAATCCCGTACGTCGTCCAGATGACGCTGCAGGGCTGTATGCAGGAGTTTGCGGAAGCCCCCGTGTCTGTTCAGTCCGACTTTTTCCAGGTCCGCTCCGGACGGGTACACGGGCACGATACCGCCGGTGTTGATGAAGTCCAGGGACTCCTCATCCTGCAGCCGGTCGATGTCCGGATGTACCATGCTGGCGTTGCGCCCGAACAACTGAATGGTACCTGAAACGGCAAGAGTCTCACCCTCGGTGAACGCTGTCTGCCAGTAATTCAGTCCCTGAAAAAAAACCGCTTCCATGTTTTTTCTGCCGTCGGCAATCGTGACGACGAAGCGTTTGCGCTTGCTCGTCAGCGTCGCCGCGCGCGCCACCACACCAACCACAGTTACCACCTCACCCACATATTTGTACAACTCTGAAATGCGGACGATGGTGGAGCGGTCCAGATAGCGGCGCGGAAAATGGTAGAGCAGATCGGCGACCGTGCGGATGCCGATAGTCTCCAGCGCACGCGCACGATGCGAGCCGACGCCGGGCAGAGAGGTTACCGAAAGTGTGTCGAGTATGGATGGTTGCGTGGTAGACAATGGATTTCGTTCCCCGTGACGAAAATCAAAGTTACTCAGCAGCGCATCCATGAGCAAGGCACATTCGCGTACAAATCGGAGGGCGGAATACGTACGCGGATTTTCACGAACACGCCCGGAATTTCATGGAGGAAATGTACCGGGGAGGAAAGCGCGCTATCTCCGACCCAGAACTTCAACAAAAATCTCCACACGATCAGCATACACTTTCCGGAAGTGACGCGGCGAACAAAGACCGTATGCTCGGTTGCTATGGATTTGCTATATTTTTTGATTGGAAAGTTGTAAAGCACACCATGGTCGACGAATGAAGAAGCACAAGAACAAATCCCGGATCGCGGAAACACCTGAGCATCCCCCACAGAAGCGCATTCTGCTGTCTGTGGGTTTGGTGAAACTCTTCGGCGCAGCCATCCCCTTGCTCGCATTGATTTCAGGATCGCTGTACTGGTATCTGATGCGGGATACGCTGGGACAAACCGGCCTGCCCTTTGACGAAAGTTGGATTCCGCTGACATTCGCGAAGAACCTGCTTGCGCACGGCAGTTACGCCTATCACTCCGCTGGCATGGTAACCTCAGGCGCGGCGGCACCGTTGCAGGTGCTGTTGCTCGCGTTGCTGGGAATCCCTTTCGGCACCGGTGTCACGGCCACATTCATTCTTGGTCTCATCTCTTTCGCCCTTTCCGGTTATGTCCTGTTCCGCTTAGCATTGCTTCTCTTCGAGGACGATCAACGCTTCGCGCCCGCAGTGGGATTGCTTTTTGTCGCATCACCGCTTTCCGTGAGTGCCGCGCTGTCGGGACTGCCGAGCATGCTGTTTACCGCGTTCATTCTGTTTTCGGCGTTGTTCTATTTGAAGCGCAAACCGTTATGGTTCTTTGTTTTCGCTGGGCTATCGGTCTGGGTCCGCCCCGAAGGTCTCATTTTCATCATAGCCGCCCTGCTGCATCTGCTGTATAATCACGCCATAGCGAGAGCTTCGCAACGTGCAGGGAATGCCCCCGCACCGGCGTCGAGACGCGAAACGGCCATCGGCGCGGGCGTAGCGGTGCTGCTCATCGCCGGTTATGCGTTGTTCAATCTGACCCTTGGCGAGGGCGTTTTCCCGAACTTTGTGTCCGCGAAGCTCAAGTACTACTCCGCCGCCTCCAGCGATTTCTGGGGTGACGTACTGCGCTTCTACTCGAGCTCGGCGCATATTGCGCTCATCGTCTTCGCGGGGCTCGGTGTTCTCACCATGCTCTGGAATGTTCTGCACAGACGTCAGCAATCGCTGTTGATGTCCGCTGCATTCATTGCCGGAACCATTGTCGCTTCCTGGTTGATTTTTCCCTTCATCCTGTCCATGCACAGCCTCATCGCGACACTCCCATTTTTCCTGCTCCTGAGCGTATGGGGCATGCGATCTCCCTGGACGGGAGACGGCGGAATTGTCCGACTGACATCATCCGCAGTCCCCATCATCATCGGATCCATCGCGATCGTCGTTGCGCTGATTCTTTCCATCGCCGATTGGGAGGATATGCGGCAGGTACATGTGCGCATGGTGCGTGAACAATTGGAGCGGCCCGTCGCCGCCGCGAACTGGATTGCGCATAATACATCTGCGGAGGACGCGATCGCGACGCACTTCCCGGGCGTGATGGGGTATCACACCGAGTGTCGGATTGTGGATATGACCGGTGTCGTGTCACCGGAAATCATTCCGGCCATAGGAAATTTGCCGGCCTTGAAGGAGATACTGGAACGCGAACGCGTGGAAATGATTGCCGCCCAGAGAGATCATTTCGAAGTGGTGAATGTCACGCCGTTCTGGACATCGAACCGTAACGCTCCGCCTGTCATGGAAATTCATCCATACCTCGTCGGTACGACGCGCATCATGTCGCAGCGGGCGAGTTCCTGGAATGCGCAAGCTGCCGCACTCATGCAGGATGCCCGGCACGAGGAAGCGCGGGACCTGTTGAAGAAATCCTATGATGAGGATCCCCACTCATCGCGTACCAATACGTTGCTGGGATTGGTTCTCCTCGAACTGAAGGATACCGTGGAGGCGGAGAAGTACCTGCGTGAGGCGGTGCGTCTCGATCCCGACTATGCACCCGCGATGGTACCGCTTGGTGATATCCTCGTCGCACGAAAAGACTACTGGGCCGGTATCCCCATACTCGAAAAAGCGCACCTGCTCAATCCATCGTCGGTACGCGCGCGCGCGTCCTGGCGCAACGCTCTGCGAGCGCAACGCGAGGATTCGCTGGCAGCCAAAGGTATTTACACCTTTACCATCACGCAGTAATCCGACATGATACGGCTGCTGCTTCCGCTTCTGCTCCTGCTCGCTATTCCTTTTGCCGGGAGAGGCATGGCGCAACAGTATGGGGGAACGGATCAGCGCGAGTTACGAGGCGTGTGGCTTACAACGCTGCTTGGTCTCGACTGGCCGCAAGCGTCGCTACGCGGCAACATCGAGGCGCAGAAAAAAGCACTGCGCACCATACTCGATGATGTGCGTCGCAAAAATTTTAACACCGTGTTTTTTCAGGTGCGTTCTCGCGGCAACGCGCTGTACCGTTCCACGCTGGAACCCTGGTGTTCCGAACTGACCGGTACGCTGGGCAAAGATCCCGGCTGGGATCCACTGGCGTTCGCGATCACGGAAGCGCGGGAGCGCGGTCTTGAGCTGCACGCATGGTTCAACGTCTTCCGTGTCTGGAGCGCAGGTGCGCCGCCACAAAGCAGCCCGCCCCATCTGGCTCTTGCGTATCCCTCGTGGGTACGCCGTTTCGGTGATGATCTCTGGATGGATCCCGGCATCCCGGAAGCGCGTGAGTATACGTTGCGTGTCATGGAAGAGCTTGTCCGCAACTACGATATCGACGGCATTCACCTGGACTATTGCCGTTATGCGGACCGGGGCTTCGACGATGAAGCCACCTGGCGTCGTTACGGAGAAAACGGGATGACGAAAGACGACTGGCGGCGAAACAATGTCAACGCACTGGTGGAAGCCGCCTACAAGCGTCTCAGCGCGATACGGCCCTCCCTGATCGTCGGTTCTGCCCCCATCGGCATATACCAGAATTTACCTACCGCCCGCGGCTGGGAAGGACGCAACGCAATTTCTCAAGACTCACGCGCATGGCTCGCCGGCGGGTATCACGACTATGTGGTTCCGCAAATGTATTGGGGCCTGTCGCGAAACGGAAGCCGCATCGATTTCGAGGCCCTTGTCGCCGATTGGAGCCGGAATGCGTCCGGACGTCATGTCCACGCCGGTGTGGCTGCCTACAAGGAGGATATCCATCCGCATCTGGCTGAACATGTGGATGCGGCACGCGCGCAGGGAGCCAGCGGAGTGGTGTTTTTCCGTTATGAGCATATTCGCGATGCGGGATTTTCCGGACGGTTCGACAGAAAAATGCTGCCTCCGCCACTGACATGGAAGGACGCGATTCCACCCAATCCCGTGCGCAACCTTCGCCGAAGTCCCGATGAACATGGCACGCGATGGAGCTGGGACGCACCTCTCGCCGCCCCGGATGGGGAATCCGCGCGGTGGTATGCGGTCATGGAGCGCAGAGACGGCGGCAGGAGGGTGTTGCGTGAACTTCTACCCGCACATACGACGCATTTCGTTGCAGGCGAGGCAACGGCGGAGATACGCATACTCGCAGTGGACCGCGCCAGGAATCTGAGCAGGGATGACGAAGAAACGCTGGTTGCCACGACGAAGCCGGTTGCGCACGGACGTTCGCCCGAGGCGCGAGCGGCTCGGGCGGTATTCGTCGCCGACGACCTGATGCTGCTTGGCTACGAACTTCCGCGTCCCGCGCATGTGCGATTGCGTCTTTTGGATGAAGACTCTGCGGAGCTTGCGTTGCTGTACGACGGCTACGCGGATGCCGGTGTGCATGTGCTCGGTGTGGAACTGGATAAACTCGATGGCGAAGCCGCGCACACAGTCTTTGAATCTGGTGAGCTGCGTGTTGTATTGCCGGTTGTTTCGTACCAGCCATAGCCCAATCTCAGGTAAAAGCGCGTAACTTGCTCTTGTGATTCCGAGAAGTCATACGGAAAAGCGCGTACTTTCGGCACTTGCACAGGCAGCGCCGCCGGATGCCGTGCTTCGTCGCTGTGCGGATGCCGCGCATGGGACGGCATTGTATCGGTCGTTGCTCGTTCGCGCGACACTGGCGCGTGAGAATGGAGCGACGATTTTCGCGAAACTGCTCGACGAGGGTTTGTATGCCATTCCGGATCCCGAGCGCGCACTCCTGCACCTCGAGCGCGTCGTAGACGCAGCGTTCAATGTTGCCTCTGTCGTTGAGATGCTCACGACGCATCCGCGCATCTTCGGGGCGTTGCTGCGTCTGCTCGCGGCCTCGGAATGGATTGCCGATACTCTGGTGCGCGACGCCGAACTGCTGCGCTGGCTTCTTCTCGAAGCCGGAAACGAGGAACGAAGCATCGCGGCCATGAATACCGAGGCTGTCGTCATCGCCGGTCGATTCAACACCGTTGCAGGTCAACTGCGTGCGCTGCGTCGTTTCCAGCGACGCGAGCTTCTGCGTATCGTCTCCTCCGATGTCCTCGGTATGCGTGAAATGACATCAGTACTGCGGGAGCTTTCCGCGCTCGCCGATACCATCGTCGGAAGAGCATGGATGATGGCCGCGGCAACCGTTGAACAGTGGCACCAGATCCACATCGCTGTTCCCGTCGTGATTCTTGCGCTCGGTAAACTCGGCGGGGGAGAGCTGAATTACAGCTCCGACGTTGACCTTATGATCGTGTACGACGCAGCCGGGCATCCCGATGCGATAGTCATGCATGATGTGATCACCGCAGCTGTGGCGGAGATGGTCCGATTGCTCTCTGAACAAACGGCGGAAGGACAGCTGTATCGTACCGATCTCCGTCTCAGACCGGATGGCGCCGCGGGTCCGCTGGCAATTTCGCGGCAGGCCGCATTGAATTACTATGAACAACGGGGAGCCGACTGGGAACGGCAGATGTTGCTGCGCGCCCGCGTATGCGCCGGTGATGCGGATCTGGGCCGTTCCTTCCTCCGCGAGCTCTATCCGTTCATTTTCCCGCGCACCTTTCGTCGTCTGCCGTCGGAAATTTTTTCAGAGACCATGGCGCGGCTCGCCGAGCGCTGGGCGAATGAGGACAACGTCAAACACATGCGCGGCGGCATTCGCCACATAGAATTCACGCTCCAGGCCTTGCAGCGCGTTCACGGTGCCAACGATGGCACGGTGCTCACACCATCCACCCTTGCTTCGCTCGACGCCTTGTCCGAACGCGGATATCTGACCTTCGAAGAGCATGCACTGCTGCGCCGTGCGTATCTGTTTCTCCGCAGGGTAGAGCACGCCATCATGGTCGATCGCTTCGAGCAGACGCATGAACTTGAGGAGGGCGAAGACCAGCGGAACCGCATCGCCTGGCTGTTGGGATTCGAGCATGGCGAGGAGCTGGACAGGCAACTCCAGGAAGTGCGGAATGATGTTGACCGTATTTGCTCCGATCTCATGATGGTGCGCGAGCAGCAAGGCCACGCCGCTGAGCGGAGTGACGGAGCTTCCTCTTCGTCCTGTGTCCTGCCGGGACCCTTGCTTCGCGATTTGACGGACGGACGCAGCGAAAAGGGAAGGGATTCTATCCATCGTGATCGCCTGCATGCGCTTCTTCCGCAGTTGCGTCAGGAAATTACTTCCGAGCGCCTTCCGCTGACCTGTCTCACGGCGCTGGAGAACCTGATGCACAGAAGCACCTATCCGGGCGAGATTATCACTCTGCTGGAACAACACCACGCTCGGAGTATCCTGCTTCGCCTTGCCTCCCTCGCTCCGGTCCTTTTGCGCATGTTCGAAAATGATCCCTTCCTGCTGGAACTCATGTTCAGCGGCTGGAGCACCGATCTCGGACACGAGCGGCTGAAGCGCGTCAGTGAGACTGCGGCAATCGCTCATTTACTTATGGACGAAACCGACATCGCGCACTGCGGTGAGAAATTGACGCAGGTGGTGGATCACATTCTTGGCGATTGTATCACTAGCACTTCCGCCCGTCAATCAGTGTGTGTGATCGCGTTGGGGAAATATGGCAGCCGCGAGCTCATACCCGGCTCCGACCTGGATGTCGTTTTCGTGCACGACCACGAGTCTGTCGGGACGGAAGAAGCACAATCGTCGGTCCGCTCCATCATTCACCGGATGCAGCAGGCCGGATATACGGTGGACGCGAGGTTGCGCCCTGAAGGCGCCAGTGCGCCGCTCTCTGTTTCCCTCGCTGCCTGGGTGGACTATATGCACAGGCGTGCCTCACTCTGGGAAAAGCAGTCTCTGTTGCGGGCTCGCGTCCTGGGGCCGCCCGTGCTTCGGAAGCAGGTGAACGAACGCATAGACAACGTCCTCGGCTCGTTCCGCTGTACGCGCGGTGATCTGGAGGCGATCGACGCCATGCGCAGGAAAATGGAACCCGAGAATCGCTTTCGGCGGGAGGATTTCATCGACATCAAGCGCTCACCAGGTGGCTTGGTTGATGTGGAGTTCGCCTGGCAGATGTACTGTCTCACGCTTGCCGTTGCGGACCGCCTGAAAGCACGGGCCGCAACGATCAATCCGGAAGGGATGCCACACGACCTTCGTGCGCCTTTCGATCGCATGCTCCCGCGTTACCACGATCTTCGTGTGCTGCAGTTGCGCCTGCGCCTTCTTGTTGAAACGCCGTCGAACCTCTACCCGTCCGATGAGACGCATCGCGCCCTTCTCGCTTCTGCCCAGTCGTTCCCGCATTGGAGGCAGCATCTCGATTGGTTGAAGACAGTAATGCGGGAAATCCGGGAGGATTATCATCGTATCAGAATGGCTCTTCAGTCACGTTTGGAAAAGCAGTCGGAACAATCGGAGTAGCTAGCACATGGGCGACACGGAAGGACAACGCTTCGCTATGCGTATCGAGTACGACGGTACGGACTTCGTCGGCTGGCAGATTCAGAACAACGGGCGCTCGGTGCAGGGCGAACTTGAACGGGCTCTCGAACAAATCTGTGGTGGAAATCCCCGCGTGCATGGTTCGGGAAGAACCGATACCGGCGTCCACGCGGAAGGACAGATGGCACATGTGGATCTCGCCACGCGTCTTTCACCCGTACAACTGCGAAACGCGCTCAATGCCGAACTCGCTGAAGACGTCACCGTTCACGACGTATCCATCGCAGCAGCGGATTTTCATGCCCGACATTCCGCTTCCTCGCGCTCGTACACCTACGCGATTGCACACAGACGTATCTCCATCGACCGTCGCAGGCAATGGATGCTGTATGCGGGTTTCGATCACGATGCCGTGCGTGCTGCGATTCCGCTCCTGCTGGGCGCGCATGACTTCACCACGTTTTCGAAATACGCCCCGGAGCAGAAGCATCACTACTGTTATATATTCGACGCGCGATGGGAAAGCGACGGATTGCGATCTCTTTTCCATATCACCGCAAACCGTTTTCTCCATGGTATGGTGCGCTGTATCGTCGGCGAACTCGCCCGCATCGGAAGAGGGAAATGTTCCCCCGAAGACCTCGCGCATCTCCTCGCCGCTCGCGACCGTACGCTGGCACCCATGCTCGCGCCCGCGCAAGGGCTGGTGCTGCGGGAGGTACGTTATGATGCGGGGGAACGCGCGCTCGTGACCGCCGTGATGAACGAGCTTCGCGGGTCGGACGCACCGGACACCGAATCAGATTCGTGAGTCGGTGCAGGCGTATCACCAGCGTCGTTTCCATATCTTCCGACCGTCGCTTTCGAATATCACCGCTCCCTCGATGTCGGTTCTGTGAATCCGGATACCCGCATCCTGTAAACGCTTCAGCACGTCGTATTTCGGATGCTTGAAGTGATTGAGCCGCCCGGCGCAGATGATTGCATGCCTCGGGCGCACGACGCGCACCAATTCCTGCGATGTGCTCGTGGTGCTGCCGTGATGTCCGACCTTGAGCACGTCCGCCCGAAGCAAGGTGTCGTAGCGCTGAAGCATGCGGCTCTCCGCTTCGACGTCGGCGTCGCCGGTGAACAGCCACCGTGTCCGGCCGTATTGCAGCATGGCGACGATCGAAGTGTGATTCCCCGCCTCGCAGGCAACGCTGTCAGCTGGCGAGAGTACGTACAGCCGCGCTGCGCCGCCGAGCTCGATCACATCGCCCTCGCGCGCGTCCCGCAGTAACGCCCGCTCTTTGCGAATTGCTCGCAGCAAATCCTGCGCCTCGTCGCGCTCCGGCCAGGCGCAGGTGATCAGCACCTGTTTCACCGCCACGGCCTCCAGCACCGCCGCGGCTCCGCCGATATGATCGTTGTCGGGATGCGTGAGCACCATCACATCGATGGTGTCGATACCGAGCCGCCGAAGATACGGGACGATGACGGTTGTGCCGCTGTTCGACGATTGCGATGAGGGACCGGTGTCGATGAGGATGGTGACATCGCCGGGGAGTTGCACAAGAGTAGCGTCTCCCTGTCCGACGTCGAGAAAGGTGATGACGGCGACGTCCTTCTCAGGCGGGCGAAGCGCATTGTTCAGGAAAAGTATGCCGAGCAGACACAGAAGCAGCAGCGCGAGCTTCTGCCGCAGCCTGCCCTCCCGATGCGCAAGCCAGACGACGGACGAGGCGTACACGAGGAGAAACCACCATGGCAGCGTCCCCGCGCGAAGCACCGCCCAGGGTTGCTCCGCGCTCCATTTTGAAACGAGCAGAATCACATCGAGGCAACCGGCCGCCGTGTGCGAAAGCATCGAGGCGATCCACGGCCATAGCGAGGCGAGCATGGCGGCGAGCATGCCGCAGCAGACGACCACAAAGACCAGAGGCACGGCGACGAGATTCACCGCGAAACCCACAATACTGAACTCCCCGAACAGCGGCAGCGTGAGCGGCACCGTACACACCTGTGCCGAGGCCGTGAGTGCGAGCAGCGAAACCGTCGTCTCGACCGCGCCCTTTCTCCAGCGCTTCGGGAGCAGTTTCAACACGGACCGCTTTATGCGCTCCTGAAACAACAGAATCCCGAACACCGCACCGAACGAAAGCTGAAAGCTCAGCCCGAACAAGGCGAACGGATCTATGAGCAGTATCATCGTACCGGCTACCGCCAGGGAGTTGATGGTCGTATTGCCCCGCTGCACGATGCGGCCCACGACGAAGAGACTGCTCATCATCGCGGCCCGCTGCACTGGCGGCGCGAAGCCCGTCATTCCGGCGAATATCCACACCGCCGCTATGGCGAGCACTCCGCGTATGCCGAAGCGCAGCCTCTCGAGCGGGATCAGCACCATGGTCACGATGATGCCGGCGTGCAGTCCCGATACGGCGAGAATGTGCATAATGCCCGACGCCCGGAAATCATCCAGTACATCGCGCTCGATGTCGCCCCTGTCCCCGAGCAGCAGGCCCCGCATCAGAGCCAGATGCTTGTCGGCGAATAGAATTTCGAGCTGCTCGTTGATCCAGTTCCGAAGCCCGTGCAGAGTTTCCTGTACGAACCCCGGAGTTTCGTAGGCCGTCACCGAAAGATCGCTGCCCTTCGATACTCCAAAGGTCGCTGTCATCCCTTCCTGCAGCAGCATATCCCGCGCATTGAAGGCCCACGGATTGCGTGCCGGACGCGGGCTCCGCAGCTTGCCTTCCGCTCGTATGCGGTCTCCGGGACGCAGGGGCAGCAGCGTATCGCCGGCGACTAAGCTGCTCCGCGTGTAATACAGCATGACCGCCTCACCGGGAGACAGAATACCGGTATCCGTTATCAACGTATCGCAGCGGAAACGGAAGGACTGACCGGACGGCGTGCTCCGCGGCGAAGCAAGCACCACGCCGGCGACAGCGACCTTGGGGCGTTTGTCCGCCGCCTCGAGCATGCCGCGCGGCAGTGATTCCAGGCGTGTGGACGCAAGGCACATACCGCTCACAATCAGCAGCATCCCGAGCGCGAGATCGCGCAGCGGCGCAAGGGACAGGTAGCGCAGCGCCGCGGCCCAGAGCAGCACAGCGGCGAAGAGCACACCCGCCGCGGGCGGCAGCAGCAGCACCGAGGGTACCGGCTGTTGATGGATGAATACTATGCCGAGCGCCAGCGCGGCGAAAAATCTTACCGCGGGATATCCCGCAATGATGCGAGGCGAAAGAAGCATGACCGGACTCCCTGCGGTCGGTGGCAAAAACATCTACGGAAAGTACGCATCAAACGATACCGATGCGAGAGCAAAAATCATGACCTGCGAGGTGAGGAACTATCTGAACCGGAATGAAGCTCCCACCAATTTGCCGATCCTCTTTCGAGAGCCTCGGCTGAGGTCCACTCATCCGGAAGATCAGTTTTACCACGGTCCGACGTGGAGCAGAAACAATACGTCAAGAATGAAATATGCCACTGAAATATCCGCAACTCACTTTGTGCCCAGCAACACCACGCGTTCCGTGATCGTACCTGCTGCCGTATGTGCGTTGATGAAATAGACGCCTGGCGGCAGCATTGCCGTGGAGATGGCAATTGGTCCATTCATGGATTGTGCGCCGTGAAATACCACCTTTCCAAGCACATCGGTCATATCGATGTGGGCGTCGCGCACATCGCAATCCACCGTGATATTGCTGGTACCGGAGGGATTGGGCCAGACGCGCAGTCGAGGACTTTCCGGCGGATCGTAGCTCGCCTGCAGCGAGGTCGTGTTGCTATCCGGAATATAGGACGAAAGGCCTTCGTCTCGACCAATAAATATCTTGTCGCCGAGAGTAGCATATGATACGACTGCGACGTTTGAGGAAGTTGGCTTTTGACAGCGCAGCGTCAAATCTGGGTTATAGATCAGAAAATTATCCCAGAGGGCGGAAAAGATCACCGACGAAACACCAAATGCCGGAGGTTGACCGGTCGTTAGCGGATGCGTCTTGTTCAAGGATGGCTCGAATCCACGGGGTGTTCTAAGCAATACATACCAGGTACTATTTTCGAAATATATATTACCAAAGCGGTAATGCACTGAACGAAGGCGCTCAGGACGAAAATCAGCAGCGATGGGAACGGTACTCACGAACCTTATCTTGCCGGATGCCTCGATGTGATAAAACTGCAATTCATTAGCGATTCTTGACCCAACGACAATGGTATCGCCGTAGCAATCAACAGGACCGACACCTCTGTTCCAGGACTCGATCAAGTTGAGAGAGTCAACGAGTACTACATCATCATACACATGCTTGAAACTGTATATCGCTGCACCGTTACTGATGATAAAAACACTGTCATTGACCTGTCCGATCCGGTGTGTCTCGCATGCCCAACGTATGTCGCTGTATTTCAACAGTGGTATGCTGTCCAGAACAGTCTGACGCTCGGAGACCGTCCCGGTAAAATCGAGTTTCAGGAAGCGAATGGTCTCGCCGCAATACCAACTGACGACAATGAGTGAATCGAGCAGGAGGGCGTCGGTAATGTGTGCATTCGCGATGTGCGGGTTGAGAAAGAATGGATCACTACGGAATCCAAACAGGATTTCTCCGGTCCTGAAATTAAAGTGATACATGTAGCTGAACCATTGGGAGAGGCAGGTACTGTCCGAGGTTGGTTTCACGAAGCCGTTTCCAGGGCCGTGATCGCTCGTGCGATAATAACACGTCTGGGCCACAACATCTGTCGCTATTGTCAAATGCGCAAAAATGACGGAGACGAATAGTAGCGCAAGACAGCGGGTAGTACACGAAATGTCGGTGCCCGCTCTAAGACCCGTCTTTTTCCTGACAGCATTCTCCACCATCATCTCGTGCCGACACGCGCGATGCCGAGTTTCCGTCGAAGTTCGTTTGCGGCAATTGTACCTGAGAGAGGGCATTGCTATCTCCGTGCGATGAGTATTTTGAGAAAATGACGCATCCGTATTAAAAAGGGCTCAACTGAAATATCCGCAACTCACTTAGTGCCTAGCAACACCACCCGTTCCGTGATCGTACCTTCTTCCGTATGTGCGTTGATGAAATAGATGCCTGGCGGCAGGAAGGCGGTGGGGATAATAGTTACGCCGGTACCTGCTTGCCATGCTCGAAAGACGATGCGTCCAGTCTCATCATAAAGGTCGAGGGCTGTGGTGGTCTGATCGCTGCGTACTGTGATCATACCGCTGGACGAGGGATTGGGCCATACTTCTATCCAAGAGCGGCGAGTTGAGAGAGAAGGCGAGGCAATGGATGTGGTGGTCGTGTCACGTATCCATGTCGAAATGCCTCCCGAGTTGGCTGTGAACACCTTGTCGCCAAAAATACCGCTCGCCAGAGCACCTGGTGAGACAACCGGGCTTTGGTTGCAGAGCAGGTTCAATTCCTGATCATAAACCCAAAACTCATCATTTACGCAACCGACTATGATTACCAGATTTTTCCCGAACAGCGGTTTCGTCTCCCGTAAGGTCCAATCCTCGGCAATGCCGGGTGCGAGTTTGAACCTTTCGGGAGTTCTCAGTAGAACATACCAAAATGCTCCATCGGTCCAATAAAGGTTACCGTGACGCAAGAATACATCATAAACAGATGATACAGCTCTATCGATTTCGATCGTTGCAGATTGGGAAATCCTCCCTACCCCGTCGACATAATAGAAACGGGCATCATGAGACTCAGATGATACCACGACGATGGTATCTCGATACAAATCCAGAGCCGACCACGATCCTTGAATTGCCATTGAGTCTACGCAAACAACAGAATCAAAACTGTGGAGGAAACTATAGATTCTCCCTCCTCTTCCGCTAATCAGAAAAACGCTGTCATTCACGGCAGATAATTTATAATACGGACCACCGAAAGGATTTCCGGAGTTCTTGAGCATCGGGATCTGATCCAATGCGGAGGGTATCTCGGATACAACATCAAGATAGTCCATTTTGAGTACACGATACATTGCGCCCTCGTCCCAGCTCACGACGAACAGAGAATCAAGCATGAGAACCTCCGAAACTGAGGCGATAACATTATCAGGGTAGGGAAGAAGCGCCTCGGTGTTGAAACTGAAAAGAGTATCACCCGTTCTGTAATTGTAATAGAGTAGCGTGTCGAACCACTGTCCGAAACATGTCGAATCCGTCATTGGTTTGACAAAAAAATTTCCCCAGACGTGTTCGTCGGTTTTTCGGTAACATGGTTGCCCTTCTACAACACAAGCGAGACACATCGTGGAAAGGAGAATTACGATGAGGAGTCTGGATGAACGCATTCGAATGCTTCGTGTATAATTATTGAAATAGCATGACTAAATCCGATAAAAGAAATCACCTCAAAACACAAGCATCACGAGAAGTACCGCGTATTTGGAGAACCTAGTCAGAAAGTTGTTGAAAATCAAGAATCGAGTGCGTTCCCGTCATGGACACCTTAAAGTCCTACATCTGAAATCAGTCCCACCCGCCTGATCCCTTACCAATTTCATTCCCCTGATCAGGTCCGATCCAGATGCGTTCCCTCAACACTGCACGTATCTGCATATCTCCGGCACGAGATCCGTCAGCGATTGCATGGCAGCGAAATCGAAACCCTTCCGATTGCCGAAAGCGAACAGCGGTACAGGATTGCGCGTGTGCGTCTTGATGCTCAGCTCTTCCATATTGCCGTGGTCGCTGGTGACGAGCACAAGCGTGCGACGGAGGTCCACTGTCTCGTACACGCCCCGCAGCAGTCCGTCGAATTGTTCGAGACAGTGCTTCGCGCGTTCGAAGCTCTGCTCATGCCCGGCCTTGTCCGTCATGAAATATTCGAACAGCGTAAACGCGTGCTCGTCGGCCACGCGCGCAAGTACGGCGCCCGCCTCGCGTGGAGTAATTACCGGCGCATCGGGGTGACCAATATGAGGCCAGCGTTCGGCAGTGATGTCCGTGGAGACGGAGGTGCCCGCTTTGAGCGAGCGGATATCGCGGAAGGGAATATCCGAAGTGAGCGCCGCGTACATCCCGGCCACCATGCGCTTGCGGGGCCCCTCGAGATAATCGAAAAAGCGCTGCGGAAAAGCGTTCGCAAGCGCGGCCGGTCGCTGCGGCATCGCGTTGCGCAGTCGCGCAAAGATGCTGTGCTGCGCGACCACCGGTTTCAGGGTCGAGTAGATGTAGGGACCAAAATGCTGCCCGATCATGCGGGCTGTGTTCAGTCCCGTGTACAGGGCCGATTGACCGGTTCCGCTTTGAGGCAATCCCTTTACACCGAGTCGGGCGTTCAGCGGCAGGTAAAGCGCGTCGCTTCCTTCATAATCCCTGCTGCGCAGCGAAGGCAGATTGCCGTCAAGCAGCTCCTGGAGAAATAGGGGAGGAGAAGCGAAGAGCGGATTGCGCGAAGCGTCGCGCACCCCGATGCCGACACCGTCTAAGAATATCAGCAGAACGCGGGGCGATGTGTCAATCGTCGCCGGCCGCGTCATGATACTCGTTCTTGCTTTTCAGCATGACGGTGACGGGACCATCGTTGACCAACTCCACATCCATCATTGCGGCGAATTCCCCGGTCCCTATTCTTTCCACGCCGAGAAGCCGCCGCAGTTCATGGACGTAATGATCGTACAGGCGCTCCGCTAGGATGGGCTCGGCCGCATGCCCGTAGCTCGGCCGGTTGCCCTTGCGCGTGTCCGCGTGCAGCGTGAACTGCGACACGACAAGAATCTCCCCGCCGATGTCCTGCACCGAGAGATTCATCTTTCCTTCGCCGTCATTGAAAATGCGCAGTTGCGCCGTCCGCGACGCCAGGTACGCAGCCTCGGCCTCTCCGTCTCCATGCCTTACCCCCGCCAGCACGAGCAGTCCTCTGCCGATTGACCCTGTGATCCGGCCGTCAACCGTTACTTTCGCTTGCGATACGCGTTGTATGAGGAGGCGCATTTTTTTTTGCTGGTAGAGGGTGAAGGGTAAAGGGGTGAAGAGGAGGATCGTGAAAAGGTAAAAAGGTGAAAAGGAAAAAAGGTAAGATGGTAGGATATTATGACGTTGTATTTTTATCAACTCATCGGTTCGGCACGAATCGAAAGGTAAGGGCGTCTTACCCCGCCACGGCGAGTCTTCGACTTTTCACCGTTTCACCTTTTTTCCTTTTCACGATTCACGATTCCCGATTCACGAAAACAACTTTCGTTTAATCATATCCATCTCCGTGACGATGCGCAGGAGAAGCAGATTTTGCTCCTGTTGTGCCATGGGATAGTAGTACTGTTCGGTTTCCTCGATGTAACGGAAGGGATTGCGCTTGACGCCGAATTCCAGGCAGCGATAGTTGTCCAGGCGTTCGGCGAATTTGATAATTTTACAGTCGAGACTGCTGAAACGCAGTCGTTCTATATACCGTGTGTCCTCCTCTTCCCGTTGCGCACCGGTGAGGCGAAGGTTTTTCGTCAGTACTTCCACGATGTAGGAAATGTACGGGCTGAAATTGAATTTGAGTACTTCTGCAGTGATGATGTCCGAATCTTCGAGTACATCGTGCAGCAGCGCGGCGGAGATGACATCGGCATTGATATACTCGAGCTCACGGATGATGATACGGGCGACGCGTGACAAATGCCAGAAATAGTGCGCACCGTCGTTACGCACCTGAAAAGCATGCACATGCGTGGCCATTTCGAACGCGCCGAGAATGGTAGTCAGCTCCACGGGATCCACGCGGGTACTGACGTCCTCTATCAACTCCTCGCGGGTGTACTGGGTTTGGTTATAGTGTGGTAATGCTTCCTGCATTCGCAATACAGTAAAAAAAACGGGACACCGCGTCGCGGTGCCCCGTTGTACCTTTGGGGAATCAGTATTTTTTCATCCGGGCGAAGACGTCTTCGATCACCATTTTGTCGCCCGTAATGGTAATGCGGCGCCAATCATCGGGGAAGGTTTCGGATCCCTCCCAGGTGCCCTGGCCTCCGCTGTTGGAGAACTTGTACAACAGCTCGCCTTCGTCGATCTCGGTGATCAGCGTCCAGACGTTGTCGCCGAACTGCTTGTCGCCGTTTTCGCCGTTATCCCACATGCGTACCGTATTGGGCTCGAGATTCGCGAGTTCCTTGCGGTTGCCCGCGATGTTCACAGAGGTAATGGCCTCGCGATCCACAAGCTTACACAGGAAGGTCACCTGAACGCGTTTGCGGGGGGTGGACCACTCGGGTGAGAAATCCGCCGGATTGACGAAGGAAGCGACCTGGGGTACACTGGCGCCGGCGATCTGCCCGGCATGTGAGAGATTCGCTGTGAAAGCCTGCTCGAAGGGCTTGGGATTCATCTTCAACAACGACTGCTTATTGAAGGCCTCAAACCATTGCGGGCTGGTCGCGCCGTAGAAGAAGTTGAACGCGGCACCCTTGAAATTCTCCAGGTAATTCGGTGACACATCCGGTGTCGCGCCGGTAAGAGCGGATCGTGTATTGCGCAGAGCATCCCACGCGGCGTTCATTTCGTCGCTGCCGATCCATGTGCTGAGCTTGCCTTCGAAACGTGAACCAGCGGCGAGCGTGTTCAGCTTCTCGAAATCCGCGGCTTTGTGTGCGGGCACACCGCGCAGACGATTGCCGTGGATGTACTCGGACATGGTTACGGATACGAGAGTGCGATTCTCGAACAGTTTGTTCAGCTTGCGATAGATGCCGTTGATAATGCCCTTGCCGTCGATGTCGCGCTCGTAGTGCATCCACGCATCATCCCCGTCAATAACCACGGTGACGAGCGCTTCTTTCTTGTCGTTGTTCGGTGCCATGGAGAGCACGGTGCGGATGAAATCGTCCGCCGAGTTCTCCGCGTAATAGTGACGATACATCCAGTTTACGCGGTTGCTCAAAAGCGTGTTCGTGAACGCCCCGAATACGGTTTTCCCGTCAACGGTCACAGAGTAGGGTATAGTGCTCGGAAGGTTTTTCGGTTCGCTGCGGCGCAGTACCTGTTCGTCGGAAGTGAACCACTCGAAACCATTATCCTTGAGAAGCGGGATCACCGCCGGAGACATGGCGCCATACGGCGGGACGTAGCCGGTGGGCGTGATATTCATGTAACGCTTGTAGGCCTCAATGGCCATTTTGAGCTGTGCGTCAACATCACCGGGATGCTGATAGGCAGCGGGCAGCGTGATATTCGGATCGGCCTCTTTTGCTACGTCGGAGTTGATCAGCAGCGGCAGCACGGCATCGGAGTAGGACGTCGCGGCCATTTCGAGCTGTCCGATCATGGCGGTGGGATTGTAGCGAGCCTTTTCGAACGCAGGCAGGATACTGGCCATGATGTACCACGAAGACGCGACGGCGCGTGCGCAGTCCTCTTCGGTAATCGCACGCTTCAGATAATATTTCCCGTCGCTGCGGAAGGAGACAAGATCACGCAGGTCGAGGGAACGGTAGATGCGCGTACCCGTCTGAATCAGGGGCACGCGGCGCTCGTAAAATTCGGTATCAAAGTTTGCAAAAATGGCGAAAAACTTCAGCAGTCGCAGTTCGTCCACCGTGTAGTTCGGATTGCCGTTGGCGTCCTGCCATTTGTCATACAACTCCATCATTTCGGGGAAGCGACGCAGACGCACCGGGCTCATGGTAAAGGCGTTCCACTCGTTCTTGTAGAGATAGGCTTTGTCCTGCTCGGTCAGGCGTTCGGCCGGCGTCAGGCAGATGTCTATCCATGGATCGGTCTTCCCTTTCATCCGGGCGAGAAAACCCGCTGCATCCATCTCCGCCGGTTTTGTCCTTGCACTGGGACGGAAGGGCTTGACGAAGGGCTCGAGCCGCTTGACGTACACTTCCTGAATCTGCCACAGCAGCGTCGGTGATAACACCGCTGTAGCATGAACGTTCGGGTAACGCTGGATCACATCAGCCAGCTCGAAATAATCGCGGCATGCGTGCTGACGCACAAAGGGTGCTTCAATCTGATCGGATGCGGGATTGTAGAAAAGGGGAACATGATGCTTGAATACCAGATTCAGATACACCGTTCCGCCTGTTTTGCTGTAACTGTCGTCGAGATTGCGGCGCACGGGATAGCCCTGCACGAGCAGCTTTCCGTCGTCTCCGAGCGAGACCAGCGTATTCAGACGCTTGCCGTCGAGTGACTCGAAGGTGAGGGGATTGGCCGGATCATGTTCGATACGGGTACCATCAATGGAAAACGCGTACTGGTAGGTGCCGGGGAGCAGGTCCACCGTTACGGTCCACTCGCCGCCTGCCGATTTGCTCATCGGGTTGGACGTCGTTGACCAGCCATTGAAATCACCGACAAGTGACACGGTCTTTGCGCCATCGTTCTTGTAGGTGAATGTGACCCCATCGGGAGATTTTGTCGGCTGAGCGATGACAAGAAGGGGGAACAGCAGGAAGGCAAATAGCAGAGGGAGGGATCTGCGTCTCATAACACTCCGCGAAACTATGGTGAGTACGGACTTCTTATGTCGGATTGTGCGAGATGGCATACCATCAATAGACTTCAAACTACTTTAAGAACGCCAGAAATGCAACAAAATCGCAGCCGATGTCACCGGGATTTCGTGCCGGCGTTCTGATTATCCGGGAATTCGCTGAAATTCTGTACCGTCACGTGTATCGTCACCGCGAGGGCCGTCTCCAGTATCGAACGCTTTCCGGGACTGCGATGAACTTTGCGTATATTTATTTGTGTTGTTCTTTGTTCCACAGCAGGCGCGGATACGTCCCGGTTCCCGCGTTGCACACCTCTGTACGAATCCTCACGAAGCACCATGATCATAAGTGACGCCGTCCGGAACATCGTTGAAATGCTGCACACGCACAGCGGAAAGCGTCCCGCGGATGTAGCGGTGCTTTCCATGATTCTGCAGCACGCAGGCGACGCCGGCCTGGCCGGGGACCTCGGCGCACTGTGCTTCCGCGCCAAGCATGTGAGCAGGGTGTTCGATACACTGTCGCGCCATACGCCGGAGACGGAATTGCACACGAAGTTGCAGGAAGAGTTTTCCGTGTCGATTCGTGAGTTTCATGTGATGCTCGACTCCTTTATTTCCGAGGCGCCCGAAGAGCTTCGCACGAACATCACTTCGCGGCATCTTGCCGTGACACCCGATGGACTGCGGCAGTTGATGTCGCTGGCGCGCGATCTGGAACTCCTGAAAAATTGGGAACTCGATATGACGCAGCAGATCCCGTGAGCACGAACACGCTCCTCTCGATGTGTGTACGCGCACTGGGTTCCCAGGGCGTACTCAAGCGCGGTGCTTCCTTCGTCGTCGCCGCCAGCGGCGGGATGGACTCGACAGTGCTCTGTCATATCATGCGGCAAGCCGCACGCCGATGGAAGCTCCGCCTCTGCTTCGCCTACATTCATCACGGTCTGCGCACCGAGGCCGATGGGGAGGCGGATTTCGTCCGTCAATTAGCCGAACGCATGGATGCGGAATTCCGCTGCGCGCACATTGATGTGCGGCGTGAAATGGAGCAATCGGGCGCGTCTCTGCAGGATGTCGCTCGCCGGCTTCGCTACGACGCACTCGAGAAAATCCGTTCCGATATCGGTGCAATCGCTGTGCTGACGGCACATCATGCGGATGATCAGGCCGAAACTCTGTTGGCGCATTTTCTGCGGGGCAGCGGCGTCCGCGGACTCGTGGGCATCAGACCGCTCCTCGGCACCGTGGCGCGCCCTCTGCTCGGGGCTGCCCGCGGCGATGTACTGGCCTATGCGCGGGAGCATGAGCTGACATGGATGGATGATGCATCCAACGCCAAGGACACGTACCGGCGTAATGCCATCCGCCACCATGTGATTCCGCAAATCGAGCAGCACGTCAATCCCGGCCTCCGTCATACTCTGGGAGATACAGCCCACGTTTTTTCTGCATTGGATGCTTACCTACATGCACAGGCGGAGGCACTGCACCGACGATCCGTGACGACGGACGCGTACGGAGACGTTTCCCTTGCGGTTCCAGTACTGAAAGGGTATTTTGAATTTGAGCGTATGCTGCTTTTTCGGGTGCTGATTGCAGAAATGCGCGGAAGCGAGCCCTCCTTCGACGAGGTACGCGCCGTGGAGAATGTTCTGAAGGCCACCGCGGGTCGGTTTGTGGACCTCGGGAAGGAATGCAGGATCATTCGTGAAAGCGACAGCGTGGTGTTTTCCCGTAAGACGTCGCTCCCCGCTGCCATTGCAGTCGTCCCGGGCCAACGCGTACGATATGGACCTTTTATCCTGTCGTCACAGACGCACGCTTACCCGCCCGCTCTGTCGGCGGAGACATCACGCGAGGTCATCGATCTCGATCGTACGGGGCGAGAGTGGCAACTAGGCCCCTGGAGGGATGAAGATACATTCACTCCCTTCGGAACAGCAGAAAGCAGACGCGTGAGCGATTTTCTCGCATCCGCGGGATACTCCCTCCGGGAACGCCGCCGCATCCCCGTGTTACGCGGCGCCAATGGCATTATCTGGATTTGCGGGGTGCGACTTGACGCGCATGCAGCGCTGACTCCCCACACATCCACCACAGCAATTGTTGAGTACTTTCCGGAACTTCTGCAATGAACTTTCTCCAGGAACACACCGCCGACAGCGTAATCATTCGGGACGAGACCTTTGTCCCGTTGATCCCCGCGCAGGTGATACAGAACCGGATCAGAGAACTGGCGGAGGAAATTTCCGTTGAGTTGAACGGCGAAGGCGGGGTGTTCATCTGTGTGCTCAATGGCGCATTCATGTTTTTCTCCGATCTGGTCCGGCATCTGGGAATCGACTGCGAGGTGGACTTCATCAAACTGTCGAGTTACGGTGAGAGCAGGATTTCATCCGGAAACGTCCGTCTTATCAAGGACATAAACTGCGAAATCCATGGTCGAAGGGTGTTTATAGTCGAGGATATCGTTGATACCGGTGCTTCCATCGATTTTATGTTGCGTCACCTGGAGAAAAAGAACCCTGCGTCAGTGAAAATTGTTACCTTACTGCATAAGCCGGCCAGCACGCGTTTCAATGTCGCGCTTGATTATGTCGGTTTCGAGATTCAGCCACGCTTTGTCGTGGGCTATGGTCTGGATTATGCGCAGCAGGGGCGCAATCTTCCTGCGATCTACGTTCTCGATGACGAGAAAAAACACATTTAGTTACTCAGTGACAACAAAGCAGATACATGCGTAACCCATTTTCCCCCTCCTGGCACATGGCCGCACCTGACGATCAGGGAAACCGACCTCCCGCACGTCGCGATGGACCGCAATCCGGAAAAAATCCGGACGAGAATCCCTGGGCGCGCTATTCCAAGGTCGTTCTCACCTGGCTTGCGGTGATTCTTATCGCATTCGTCGTGATGACCTTCCTCGACTCCAAACCGGAGGCGCCTTCGATTACCTATTCGCAATACCAGCGTATCCTGAACGGCGAGATCAAGAATCTCGACGACTCCATGGTCAAAATCGTCAAAGCCACGGTGTACAAATCCGGCCTGAACGATTATGTGATGGAAGGTGCGCTCAATCAGACCATACCTTTGAAAACAGAGGACGGACGCACCGTGGACGCCTCCACGTTTTCCGTCAATCTCGGCGCGGTTGATTCCGAGGCGCAGCAGGTCTGGATCAGTCAGGGGATCGATGTGACCTTTAAGGAAAAGGACAATATCTGGACGAACACGCTGATCACCCTGCTCCCGTGGGTGCTCATCATTGGTGTGTGGCTGTTTTTCATGAGGCGCATGCAGGCGGGTGCAGCGGGAGGGCCCAAGGGGCTGTTCTCCTTCGGGAAGAGCCGCGCCAAGATGATCAATGAAAATTCGATCCGCATCAATTTTTCCGATGTCGCCGGAGCTGACGAGGCCAAGGTGGAATTGCAGGAAGTAATCGAGTTTCTCAAGGAACCGGGAAAATTTCAGCGTCTCGGAGGAAAAATCCCCAGGGGTGTTTTGCTCCTCGGCCCTCCGGGAACCGGAAAAACGCTGCTTGCGCGCGCCGTCGCGGGAGAAGCGGGGGTTCCCTTCTTCTCCATTTCGGGCGCGGAATTTGTCGAGATGTTTGTCGGCGTCGGAGCCAGCCGCGTACGCGATTTGTTCGAGAACGCAAAAAAGAACTCCCCCTGCATCGTCTTCATCGACGAAATTGACGCTGTCGGGCGTCAGCGCGGCGCAGGTCTCGGCGGCGGACACGACGAGCGCGAACAGACGCTGAACCAGCTTCTTGTGGAAATGGATGGCTTCGAGCAGGGGAGCACTGTCATCATTATCGCCGCAACGAACCGGCCCGACGTGCTCGATCCCGCCTTGCTGCGTCCCGGACGCTTCGACCGCCAGATCGTGGTGGATCGCCCGGACGTCAAAGGCCGTCTCGGAATCCTGAAAGTGCATGTGCGGAATATTCCGCTCGATCCCGACGTGGATCTCGAAACGCTCGCGAAGGGGACGCCGGGCCTCGCCGGTGCGGAGCTGGCCAACCTGGTCAACGAAGCCGCGCTCTACGCCGCCCGACGGAACAAGAAATCCGTTACCATGCTCGATTTCGAGGAAGCCAAAGATAAGGTTATGATGGGCCTCGAACGCAAGAGCCTCATCATATCCGAGGACGAAAAGCGGATGACCGCCTATCATGAAGCAGGCCATGTACTTGTCGCGAAAATGATACCCGAGGCGGACCCGGTGCACAAAGTCACCATCATTCCTCGCGGGCGTGCACTCGGTGTGACAACGTATCTTCCCATTGACGAAAAACACACCTATTCGAAGCAATATCTCGAAGCCATGATCGCGTACGCCATGGGTGGCCGCGCCGCAGAACTACTGATCTTCAACCAATTTACTACCGGCGCCGGAAACGATATCGAGCGGGCCACGACACTTGCGAGGAAGATGGTGTGCGAGTGGGGCATGAGCAATCTGGGGCCGCTGACGTTCGGGTCGAAGCAGGAAGAAATCTTCCTCGGACGCGAAATATCGCAGCACCGCGATTACAGCGAAAAAACGGCAATGGCTATCGACGAGGAAGTGCGGATGATCGTCACAAAAGGTATGGACCTTGCTTCGTCGCTGCTGAATGAGCACAAGGAAGTGCTTGATCGTCTTGCCATGGCGCTGCTCGAACGCGAAATATTAGACAGCGACGAAATCGATCTGATCCTCCGCAATGAACCTCTGCCACCAAAGAAAATCTCCGACAACGGCATACAGGACCCGGTGAAAAAAACGGGCGAAGATATGCTGAAAATCGATCAGGAACGCGCGGAGAAAATTCGCAAGGCCGTAGAAGAAATTCAGCGACAGGAATCGGTCCAGAATCCACCGCAGCAGAGCGAGGGCCAGACACGGGAAGGTAAGGAATGACGGCGGATTCGTCCGCAAGCGGTGTATCCGGCGGCGAATCCGTGTCTTTTCGGTCGGAGCTGCTCCGCAAGAGTATTCACATGACCTCGCTGTCCATCCCGGTGGCCTATGCGATGATCAGCAAAGACCTCGCGCTGCTGATACTCATTCCGATGACGGCGGCCTTTCTCATCGCGGACGTCCTCCGGACCTTTCATGCACCGAGCTTCCGGCTCTATGAGCGTATTTTCGGGCACATGCTGCGGGCGCATGAAAAAACACAGGAAAAAAAGACGCTCAACGGCGCCACATGGGTACTCATTTCAGCGACCTTCTGTGTGCTCGTCTTCCCCAAGCTGATTACCATTACGGCGTTCGCCATTCTGATCATTTCGGATACCGTCGCCGCACTCATAGGCCGGCGTTTCGGGACGAAAAAATACCGCGGGAAAACATTGGAAGGCTCGTCGGCGTTCGTGCTTTCGGCCATCATCGTCATTCTTTTCACGCCCAAACTGACGCACTCGCCCGGTGAATATGCCATAGCGATCGTCTCCGCTGTCATCGGCGCCATCGCCGAGGTGTTTTCCTTCGACATCATTGATGATAACTTCGCCATTCCCGTCGCCATTGGTTCGGCGCTTTGGCTGTTGTACCTTGTGGTATTCCCTGAACTGAACGTCTATTCTCTGGACGGCTGACATGAAATATTCGCTTCTCGCAACGACACTCGGCGTTGCCATTTTGCTCTCCGCCTGCGGTCTCGAGAGTAAAGACACAGCGCTGGGTGAGTATGACGTGATCACCATCGTCTGCGACAGTGCCGATTACAACGAGCTGGAAGACGTGATAGAAAACGCTTTCGCGTCGCCGATATTCACCCCGCAGCCGGAGCGCTGGTTCCGCTTGCAGCGGCTCGATTTGGGTGATCTGCTGGACCGCAAACGGGAGCGCAACATCGTGATCATTGCGCCGATGGACGCAAAGAATTCCACCGGGGATTACATGCGCAGCGCACTCGACTCCGCGGTGCGCGGTCTGGTCAAAGAGGGGAAGGAAAACGTCTTCGTCCAGAAAGATTTATGGTACCGCGGTCAAACCGTCATGCATCTCACCGCGCGCACGATGACGGAACTGCGGGATTTCATGGCCGCCAATGCCAGCCGTCTCGAGTACTATTTCAAATCCGCCTGGGACGATTTCGAGCGCAAGCGCATGTTGGGGTTGTCGCGCGAGGAGACGATCGAGGAGCAGCTTCTTGAAGAGCATGCGTTCTCCCTTGCCGTTATTCAGGACTGGTTTGTCGCGAAAGACAGCAGCGACATCGGCTGCGTGTTGCTCCGGCGGCAGTCTCCTGTGGATACCGAACGCTGGCTGCTTGTGCACTGGATAGATACCGACAACACCGCGCTTCTGACGAATGATTTCGCCTTCGCAACGAGAAATCGTCTGACGGAAATACTCTACCGTACCTACAACGATTCCGCCTGGGTCGTCATCGACAGTGCGAATTATCTGCAGTTCGACGAAGTGAATTTTCAGGGTCGTTTTGCCATACGGATGAAGGGTCTGTGGCGGATGAACGATTATTCCATGGGCGGACCTTTCACGAGTTACCTCTTTTATGAAGAGACGCAGAAACGCATCTACTTCATCGATGGCGCTGCCTTCGCTCCGAAATACGAGAAGAAGAAGCTTATACAGGACCTGGACGTCATGATCTCCACTTTCAAGCCCGGGTCCGCATCCTCCGGGCCGGCGTAACAACCGCGATGGGAGAGCGCGGGCGTCACTTGCTGCTATGGGCGGGAAAATGTGTTCTCGCCTCACTGTTGTTGTATCTGCTGATACACAATGTTGACGCAGCCGCTATTGCACGTGCCTGGTCGGGCGCAAACCCCTGGTATATCGCTGCCGCGCTACTGCTGCTTCCGCTGAATTTGTGGTTGCAGTATCGGAAGTGGGCAGTGATGCTGCGCCGGGTCTATCCCGATATTCCCGTTGGCGACGTTCGGGGTTCGCTGCTCATCGGCTTCACCTTCGGTCTCGTTACACCGGCGCGCATCGGCGAGTTCGGCGGTCGTGCTGTTGCGGTACGTGGCGCCAAACCGTCGGTTCTTATGGGTTTGACGGCAGCGGACAAGCTGTCGACGATGGCGGTGACGGTGGGTGTCGGGTTGCCGGGTGTACTGTTGTACGGCTTGCTGTACCCCTTCATGGACAGGGTGCTGCTGCTTGCCGTGTTCTCCGGTACAGTCGCGATGGGGCTTCTTGTCATCGGCATCCTGGTACAACTGCGCGGCAGGATCCGGAATGCGGAGCACTGGGTCGGCCGGACCTACCGGCGCATAACAATGGTGGTGCAGGCATTGGATGCATCCACGGTCAGGATCATGCTGTGGCTGTCTGTCCTGTTCTATCTCACTTTTCTCGCGCAGTTTTTTCTGCTGCTCTCAGCGTTTGGTCCGGTGAGCCTGTTCTCCGCCCTTGCCGGAATAAGCACGATCATGCTCATCAAAACCATCGTTCCTCCCATCACTCTGGGCGAACTCGGCATACGCGAGGGCACCGCGGTGCTTGTACTTGCACCCATCGGTGTACTGGCCGCAGCCGCTTTCAACGCGTCGCTGCTGTTGTTCGTGGTCAATCTTCTCATACCCGCACTAATCGGTGTGCCGCTGCTTGTGCGCACCCGGCGGACCGCACAACGCTCCTCTTGATGCTTTTCGCATTCTATTCCTTTCTTTTTCTGCTGACCGGCGTCTACGCCCTGCTTTTGCTACGCCTCCGGTCGGGATTGCGCAATCTTGCAGAGGAGGAGACGCGCGACGTACCATCCACACTCTCCGTCAGCATTGTGGTGCCGCTGCGTAACGAGCTTGCGGCGCTGCCCGAGTTATTGCGCTCTCTCAGTGGTCAGCACTATCCATCGGGGACGCATGAGGTACTGCTCGTCGATGATCATTCGGAGGATGGCAGCGCGGAGGAACTGCGTCGTATCACTCATGGCCAACCCTCGTATCGCGTTCTGAGCGTACCTGATGGAATGATGGGAAAGAAGGACGCGATAGCATTTGGTGTGCAGCATGCGAAGGGCGAGGTCATACTCACGACGGATGCGGATTGCACGCATCCGCCGGGCTGGCTGGCTGCCATGAGCGACACGTTTACGCCTGGCGTGGATGTCGTTGCGGGCCCCGTGGTGTATGCGGATCGCGGAAGTTTGTTCAAGCGTTTGCAGGCGCTTGAATTTCTGGGCTTGGTGGGTGTCGGTGCGGGATTTTTCGGCATCGGCTACCCGCGCATCTGCAACGGGGCAAATTTCGCCTACCGTCGTGAGGCCTTTCTGCGTGCAGGCGGGTATGCGGGCAACCGGGGCATTCACAGCGGGGATGACGAATTTCTCTTGCAGGACATCGTGTATCGTCAGGGCGGCGGTGCGCGATTCACGATTTCTCCCGATTCCGTTGTCACTGCGCAGCCCGCACCGGATTTCCTGAGTTTCATGCGGCAGCGCATTCGCTGGGTGTCGAAAAGCAGACATGGCAGTGATTCCCGCTTTGTCTCCTTTCTGGTGCTGCTGTTTGTCTATTTTGTTCTGCTCTCGTTGATGCCACTGGCTGTGCTGTATGCCCCGTACACGGTGCCGCTTGCGGTGGTGATCGCGGTCGCGAAGCTTGCGCTGGATACGAGCGTGCTGCTGCCTTCCGCCGCGCTGCTGCGCATGCCGGTACGGATACCCGATATTATCATTGCGGAGCTTCTGCATCCATTCTATCTTGTGATTGCGTCGATTATTGGCAGTACAGGAGCATTTACATGGAAAGGCCGGCGGCTGAGGAATCATTGATTCCGGAGCGAAATCTCTGGATATACGATGGAGAGGTCCGCATTGTGTGGAAGCTCTCGGCCTATGTCGGGGTGTTCCTCTTTTTCAGCTTCCTGCTCCTGCTCGTTTCTTTGCTGCTTCATCAATCCACGACCCTCGTATACAGCATAGCACTCACCCTCGCTGCGTTTGCGGCTACGGTATTCTGCATGCTGCTGATAGAAAAACGCTCCGTTGTTGATATCGGTTTGTGGTTCCGGGCCCCGGCGCACCGGGCGTTCTGGATTGGCAACGGTTTGGCTGCCGGAATGATACTGCTGGTTTTCGCGGCGGAACTCTCCACCGGTTTGGCGCGTACCATGCTTCTGTGCCTCGAAATCGACAAAGCATTACACATCGTGGCGTTCGGGTTTGTGCAGTTTGGTTTCGTGGCGGTGGGCGAAGAAGTATTGACACGCGGTTATCCCTTTTACGCCCTGCAACGCAGGTTCAACGATCTCACAGCCATTATTCTCACATCACTCGTGTTCAGCATCATGCACGCGACAAATCCCTCCGTAAGCATCTTCGCACTCGTCAATATTTTCCTGGCGGGCGTATGGCTTGGAGTTGCGCGCGTGCTCTCCGGCGGGCTGTGGCTGCCTATCGGCATGCATCTCTCATGGAACCTCGTCATGGGCAGTATTCTGGGCTTTCCGGTGAGCGGGATCGTGGGTGAAGGCGTTATGAAGACGGAAGCCTTCGGCCCTTCATGGATCACAGGCGCGTATTTCGGGCCGGAAGGCGGCGTGCTAGTCACCGGCATACTCCTTGCCGGCACAGTGGCGCTGCTGCATCCGGCGTTGCGAGGACGCTACGCTTTCGCGCAGAGCATGGAGACAGAGCAAAGATCACCAGAGGAATCATCATGAAAACATACACGCTTGCATACGCCTTTCTGCTTGTGCTCGTATCCGGCACGGTGCACGCTCAGTGGATCGAGGATGCGGAAATAAACGAACTGGTGAATCAGGGCATACGCGACACCTACAATCTTCGCTTCGAGGAGGCCGATGCCGCCTTCACGAAAGTCGTGAAAGCCCATCCGGATCATCCCACCGGACATTTCCTTCTTGCCATGGTCGAGTGGTGGCGTATTCTTATCGACATCGAGAATGAGTCGCGCGACGACAGATTCTATGATATGCTGGACGACGTCATAGACTTGTGTGATACGCGCCTGAAGAAAAATGAAAAGGATCTGGCGGGTCTGTTCTTCAAGGGCGGGTCTATCGGATTCAAGGGGCGCTTGCTCGCAAACCGCAAGAGCTGGGTCAAGGCGGCCACGACTGGTAAGCAGGCCTTGCCGGTTGTTATGGATGCCGCCGAGGTGGCGCCTGACAATGCGGACCTCGCCTTCGGAACCGGCATTTACGATTACTACGCCGCCGTGTTGCCCGAGAAATATTCCGTTCTGAAGCCTCTCATGATGTTTCTTCCCGAGGGAAACCGATCACGCGGTCTGAAGGAACTCAAATTGGCTGCGGACAAGGGACGCTATGCGAATTGGGAGGCAAAGTACTTCCTCATGCAGACCTGGTACAGCATCGAAAACAAACCCTCCACTGCGCTGACCTATGCGCGCGAGCTCCACGAGGAGTTTCCGGCCAATCCCGTGTTCCACCGCTATCTCGGACGCATCAGCGTCAAGATGGGGAATTGGGAAGGTGCGACGAAAATATTCACCGACATCGCAACCTCGGCACGCAGCGGCAAGCGCGGCTACACCAAAGCTATGCATCGCGAAGCGCAGTATTATCTCGGCTATGGCGCCATGTTGCGCAAGGAGTATGGAACAGCGATGAAGCATCTCGTCGAATGCGACAAAATGTCCCGCGGCATCGATGAGGATCCCTCCGGCTTCATGATCATGGCCAACCTGCGCATGGGCATGCTGCATGACGTGATGAACGAGCGCAACTACGCGGTGAAGCAATACGACAAAGTGCTCAAACTGCCCGAGTTCAACGGCTCGCGCGATCTTGCGAAGAAGTACAAAAAGTCGCCGTATTCGTTTTAAAGTGAAATGCTCGCCTGCAGGGTGGATCGGAGAAGCAGAGGTGTTGCGGATGTTCTCATGCCGATCTGTCGCGATCTTCTCCTCCCGCACCGCAATATTCTTCCCGTCACAGGTATTCTGATATCGCGGGATCGGTAACGGTCAGCACCCAGCCCCCGAACATCTGAAACATTACGAACGTGAGTACACACACCGCGGTCCCCGGAGCAATTCGTGGACCGCGATGCTTTTCTCGGCAAGCTTCGGTCCCATCATGCCTGCGAAAATCGATAAAAAACGATTGGAGGCGGTCATGCGTGAATTTTTTATCGAATTGTATCGGAAATTCACCTTGCAGCGCATATATTAGATTCTGGCATTGTCCGTTTTTCCCTCGCTGGCATGCGTTGAGAAAGAAGGAGAGAGAAAAACGCTTGCTGCTCAGTCTCCATACCGCGTCTCCACGTACCAAATTTTCATAAAGGAGCAGACATATGTACGGGAAAATGAAGGAGTTCCTCGCCGGGGAGCTTCAGTCGCTGAGAGATCAGAAACTTTACAAAAACGAACGCATCATCGAAAGCGAGCAGGGAGCCGAAATCCTCGTCCGCGGGCAGAAAGTGCTGAACTTCTGCGCGAACAACTACCTTGGCCTTTCCTCGCATCCCGACCTCATCAAGGCGGCGCATGAGAGCATCGACGCACGCGGTTTCGGCCTGTCGTCCGTGCGTTTCATCTGCGGCACGCAGGACATTCACAAGGAACTCGAAAAGAAAGTCTCCGAATTTCTCGGTACCGAAGACACGATTCTCTTCTCTTCGTGCTTCGACGCCAACGGCGCCGTGTTCGAACCGCTGTTCGGCGAGCAGGATGCCATCATTACCGATTCGCTCAACCATGCCTCCATCATCGACGGTATCCGCCTGAGCAAAGCCCAGCGTTGGATTTATAATCACGGACACCTCGGCGATACCGAAACTGAAGATCCGGGCACGGGCAAAATGGCGAAAGGTCTCGAGCGCTGCCTGATTGAAGCAAAGGACTGCCGCTTCAAAGTTATCGTTACCGACGGCGCGTTCTCGATGGACGGAGAGATCGCCAAGCTGGATCTCATCTGCGATCTGGCCGAAAAATATGACGCCCTCGTCCTTCACGATGAAAGCCATTGCTCGGGCTTCCTCGGCAAAACCGGCCGCGGCACGCATGAATACTGCGGCGTGATGGGTCGAACCGACATCATCACCACCACCTTCGGCAAAGCCCTGGGCGGCGCGTCCGGCGGTTGCGTTTCCGGAAAGAAAGAGATCATCGAATGGCTGCGGAACAAGGGTCGCCCGTATTTGTTCTCCAACACGGTTCCTCCCGGCGTCGTCGGTGCAACGCTGAAAGCGCTCGAACTGCTGACCGCCTCCACCGAACTGCGCGACAAGCTTGAAGCCAACACGAAGAAATTCCGCACGGAAATGACTGCCGCGGGCTTCGACATCATCCCCGGTGACCACCCGATCGTTCCGATCATGTTCGGCAAGTACGAGAACTGCTCCGCTCTCGCGGTGGAATTCGCCGATCGTCTGTTGGCCGAAGGCATTTACGTCATTGCGTTCAGCTTCCCGGTCGTGCCGCGGGGCAAGGACCGCATCCGCGTTCAGCTCAGCGCAGCGCATTCCACCGAGCATGTGGACCGCGCCATCGCCGCCTTCACCAAGGTCGGTAAAGAACTGAACATGATCTGATAACGTGCGAGGCGTTCCGGATCAAAACGGTCCGGAACGTCTTCCATTTCCTCACACACACACAACGCCATCGAGCACATTTCAGGAAGCTACATGAAAGAGATCAAAAAAATCCTGGTCACCGGCGCTGTCGGTCAGATCGGTTCGGAACTTACCCTCGCACTGCGCGACAAGTACGGCGCGGAAAACGTCATCGCTACAGGACGCAAGACACCTCCCAGCAAGGAGCTCGAGGAGTCGGGTCCTTTCCACTACATCGACGTCAACAGCGTCGAGAGCGTGGAAGAGATCATCGAGAAATACTCCATCGACACCGTCGTGCACATGGCCGCGATCCTCTCCGCCGTCGGCGAAAAGAATCCCACGCTGTGCTGGGACGTGAACATGAACGGCACACTCAACATCCTCAACCTCGGCCTCAAGTACGACATGGCGCGGGTCATCATCCCCAGCTCCATCGCTGTGTGGGGACCCGGCACGCCCGCGATCGCTCCGCAGGAAATCGCCCTGCATCCCACGACCATGTACGGCGTCACCAAGGTATGCGGCGAAGTGCTGGCCGATTATTACGTGCGCAAGAAAGGCCTCGACAGCCGCGGCCTCCGTTACCCGGGCATCATCTCCTCGGAGACCCTTCCCGGCGGCGGCACCACCGATTACGCCGTGGCGATCTATTATGAAGCCGTCAAGAACAAGCATTACACCTGCTTCGTGCGCGAGGATACGCGTCTGCCCATGATGTACATGCCCGACTGCATCAAGGCCACCATGGACCTGATGGAAGCCCCCTTCGCAAACCTGAAGCGCTACAACGACTACAACGTCGGTTCGATGAGCTTCACCGTGAAGGAACTTGCCGATTCCATCAAGAAAATCATCCCCGACTTCACCGTGGACTACGCGCCCGATTTCCGTCAGGACATCGCCGACTCGTGGCCCGATGCGGTGGACGACACGGCCGCCCGCGAGGACTGGGGCTGGAACCCCTCGTACGATCTCGACAGCATGACCAAGGACATGCTCGAGAAACTTTCCGCGCGTCATGCGGCAGGGTTGCTCTGAGCGAAGAGCTTAGAGCAAAGAGCTTAGAGCGAAGAGTCGCTTACCGACGCTGACTCCGGCAGATTGAAACTTGAGAGGGATGAGTTGTTAAGCTCATCCCTCTTCTATTCTGACGTATACCCGCCGCGTAGCTTCGATTTACGTTCCTTGCTTCCCGCTTCCCAATTAACGACCGTAATTCCGCTCACTACGCACACCGCTCTCGGCTCTCCGCTATTCGCTCTCCGCTCTACGCTCTCCTCCGCAGCGCGTAACGCAGCAGTACGCCGAGAGCGGCGAGGGCGAGCAAAGCGCACAGAATCACGAAACTCCAGTTCAGGCTGCGTGATTCCGCGCGCATGGAGTAATCGCCGATCATGATGGAGCCGATAAAATCCTTCCATTCGCACATCGAGCCTTTCACGATGCGGGAGTTCGTTGATTGCAGCATCCCGGGCATGCGCAGCCGCGTTGTATACGAATGCTCCATGATACTTTTGAGGTAAAACTTCTTTTCGTCAAACTTGCGGAGTTCATCCTCATTCGCGGCCAGCGCGGCTCTCGCCGCGGGCGTGGCGAGCAGGCCGCCGACGTTGTCCGGCAGAGTGGCTGACTGGCTTTCTTCCAAGGCGTCGATGCATTGCACGAAAAGCGTTTCTTTCATTGCGCGCAATCGCTCGATCGTTAGCTCCGGATATGTCACACGGCGAATACCTTTCTCCAATATGAGATAGAAGCTCTCGAAGAGATTGCGTTGCCGCCATAATTCGAAGTGATTCTCCGCATTTTCCAACATGAGACTGTCACTTCGACCGTGCTTGGCATCATCGTCGGTATCGGTGCGTTGCAACGCGTCGATTTCCTCCGGAGTCAGGAAGTCGCTAAGGGGAACGGCATTGAACGGATCGAAGCGCTTCCACGTCTCTTCATAGCTGTGAATGGTATAGAACCAGTCAAAACGATTTTCGTAACGTGCATGGACTTCCAGCCTGTTTCCACGCCCGCGCAGTTTCTTATTCATGGCATCGGCGTTTGCGAAGCGCTTTTCGGCGCGTACTCGCTCGCGCCCGTCCCCAAGCGCTTTCCTGCTGATTTTCCAACTCTCATCGAAATGGAAAGGGAACGGACCAGTCCTCACTTTCGTAGAGTCTCCGGTCATGCTGATTGCACGGACAAGCGATCCATCTTCATACGCGATGGTTGAAGTGGTGACTTCCAGGCAGCCACTGAACAGTGCGGTACAGCCAAGGCATAATGCAATGGCGAAGAGGCGGTGTAGCATGGTTTATGCTCCTTGGTGTTGAATGCGTAGCGTGAGCATCGGAGTGATATCGACGTCGGAGGATACACGATCAAAAATCACGTCTTCGATCTGTCGGCGGCATCGCGGATGCATTGCGGCGAAGCGGAGCAGCGATTCGGCTTCCACCCGTGAGATCTGCCGGCGTTGATCGAGCATCGTTGCTGTACCGGACGGGAGGCACAGACTGTCCAGCGAGGCGAGTTGGGCTGTCGTCGGATGGAGTTCGTAGCTGATGTCCACAGTGACAGGCGGCATGGCCGCGTCTGCGAGCGAGCGTGCCAACACCTCCACCCTGTTGTGAACAGTGATGAACTGCAACAGAAATCCTCCAGCGATGAGCACGAGGAGCATAGCGGCAGCGTAGGGCAGAAACATGGATTGTGCTGTTGAATAGTGCGTGCGCTCGCGGGCTCTGCGTTGCTCCTGCTGAGTGATGCGCGCCAGAACCGAGCGTACAATAGCATCCTCCGAGTCCGCATTTGGCAGCGCCTGGCGAACGGTATTCAACAGCGAATCATACTCCGACATCCCTCCTGTGGCGCTCTCACGGCAGGAAGGGCAACCGCGCAAATGGCGGGCGAGACGGCGCTCCTGTCGATCGGTGCGTTCGCCATTTCTGTGCAGATGCAGCAATTGTTGAGCGGTGTTGCAGCGCATGTTACTTCCTTTCCTTTTCATGCATCGCCTGCAGGAGCGCACGGATGTTGCGGCGCGCGTTGCAGAGATGTGTCTTGATCGTATTCGCATTCATTCCGCTTATCTCCCGTACCTCCTCGACCGAAAGATCCTGCAGGTCGCGAAGGGTAAATACCAGGCGCTGGGCCTCGGTGAGTCGGCTCGACAGAGATCTGATCAGGTTGAGCAATTGCTCATTATCGTGACGTGCTTCGATATCCAGCGAATCAGGAAGCTCATCTACGGGGTACGGGACAAACAGCGCACGACTGCGTTTGCGGGCTCGCAAGGTATCGAGACAAATGTTCGTGACAATCGTGTACAGCCAGGTGGTGAATTTCACGCCTTCGTCGAAGCGCGGAAGATGCTGCCACACGCGGACGAAGGCCTCCTGTGTTGCCTCGCGCGCTTCCTCCTCGTCAAGCAGCAACCGGAGCGCAAGCGTCTGCGCATATTGCTGATGCATGCGGATCAGCCCGGCAAATGCGGTGCTGTCTCCCAGTTTGCTGCGCTCGATAAGGTGGTGAAGATCCGTCGGTTCTGGCATTGGCTCTGTATTGCGTGCGTGCTTCGGTTGCCAATGATACGACGAAGAATTTGAAAGGTAAACAGGCGGGGAGCGAAGAGCGGAGAGCGGAGAGCGGAGAGCAGAGAGCGAAGAGCCGAGAGCGTAGTGCGTAGCGCTTCCGGTATGCTGACGTAGGAGCATTAAATCAGATTAACGATTCCCGAATAATTTTCGAAATGCACTTGCTCTGCTCTCCGCTCTCTGCTCTCCGCTCTCCTACTCGAACTGCTTCTCGATTTTGTGCAGCGCGTCCTTGCCGACGGGCGGCAGTGTGTCCTCTCCCAGATAGTGCAGCACGATGGCCAGCGCGATGATGACGATGGCGATGCTCACGGCGAACTTCAGCAGCTTTTTCACGATCGCGATGATGAGCGACACTACAAGTGCCACGGCGATCATTGCGAGTATGGGATTTTCGAGTAGGGTGGTCAATATTTGCATGAACGTACCGCAACTGAGTGACATAGCTGCCAGCATTCAATGTAGAACATCCGGGCCGGAATTTCCAAGCGTCACTCACGCGCAGGAGGCAGGCTGCAATGCGCTCTGCGGTTCCCGCTTGCTGGCTCATTTCCGTGCTGCACTCGCCAAGCGCCCAGCCCTACGCGCTACGCGGCTTTTCACCGTGTCATTGCGTATTTTTGAACATGACAGATCCAATAGACGACATCAGCATACCGTTTCACAACGAAATCTATGAAGGGCTGGGAGAGATTCACGGCCGCTTGCGCCTTGGCCATGGCAACCTCGTGATCGAATACATGGCGAAGGATGCGGTGTTCGGTTTGCTGCGCGGGCGCGTGCGCGAGCTGCGGATTCCGTTGATCGATATCGAGGATATTGAGCTCCACAATGGATGGTTCCGAAAACGGATTACTATTCGCTCGAACAGCATCACGAGCTTTGCGGACTTTCCCGGTGCGGAGAGCGGGGTGCTCGTGCTCCGGATCAAACGCCGGGATATCGCCCGCGCACAGGTCGGTGTATCGCGGCTGCGTCTGCTGCAATCCGAGCAGAAGCTGAAGGCGCTGGATGAATGGGGAGAGAGTTAAGGATGGAACAAAGGCTTCGCTCTCATGACAATAGGTTGTCGCCATTCTACACGAGAGTTCTGTTCGCATATATCAGTGAGTATTCATGATGAGAATGTACTTGTTTGTGCTTGCCATGGTATGTACCTGCTGCATATTTGGCTGCAGTGAAGGCCATACCTCCACGCCCATCGTGCCTCTGAAATTATACGAATCACTTGATGAAGCACTAAAGGAACCGTCCCAGGTTAAGAAACTCAGTCTGAAAGACATCGGCGACAGTCTTTCCCCGGAGATAGGAAAACTTGTGAACCTGGAGTCTCTATTGATCGAACATAGCAGTGTCAAATACCTGCCGGACAGCTTCGTGAATCTCGTCCGATTGAATGCCTTGTATATCCGCGATTGCGGGTTCGAAAGTATTCCAAAGCAATTATTCGGACTTAAGAATCTACGTTCACTAAGCATTACCATGTGCAATATTGAAAGTATTCCTCCTGAATTAGCTTCGCTGCAAAATCTTTGGGTGTTCTCTTTGCGGGCGAACAGATTGAAGGAGTTCCCGAGAGGTCGCGTACAGACGCGGGGCCTCAGTACGCTTTCTCTTGAATCGAACCTGCTTACTACGTTCGATTATACAAAAGAAGATTTTCCGGTGCTGACGTATCTTTCGTTGTCGTTCAACCCGCTTCCGGATTCGCTCAAGAAACGGCTCCGGCAGGAGTTTTCGTATGTGACCGTCCTGGGATTGTAGGAAATCGGGTACGGACAATCACTTCCCTCATCACACCAATTCGCATCTGCGAACACCGTCGGTGCGATCAGCTCGAAACCGCTTGCAAAAGCGTCCCGGGCTGGCACAGGGACGGTCTGTTGGGAGAACCCACACCGACGTGTCACATCGCTGCCCCGATTGAACGGCTATTCGAATATCCCGCTGGAAGCTGGTACATCCTTCGTTGACCAAAGCGATGGAAAACGTCGTCGCATACGATTCATTCAACGTCTGTCCTTCAGCGACAATCGTGAAATGCAAATTGCCCCGCAGCGAACGGGCATGTATATTTTAAGGCTGTACGGATATTTCACACGGGAACCCCCATGCTCGACATCACCGCAACTCTTATAGCCGAATTTTCGCTTCAACCCTGGCAGGTGCAGAACACGCTTGCTCTGCAGGCCGAAGGCGCCACCGTGCCGTTTATCGCACGCTACCGCAAGGAAAGAACGGGAGAGCTGAACGAAATCCAGCTTCGCGATCTGTTTGAACGCTTCGCCTACCTCACGGAACTGGAAGAGCGCAAAGTCGCCATACTGCAATCCATCGAGGAGCAGGGCAAGCTCACCGACGAACTCCGCATGCGCATCGAGGCCTGCATGCAGAAGACGGAGCTTGAGGATCTGTATCTGCCGTTCAAACCCCGCAAGCGCACACGCGCCACCATCGCGCGCGAGAAGGGCCTCGAACCCCTCGCCGACCTTATCACCGGCTGGAACTCCCCCGAAACGCACGACGCGGATCTGCTGGAAGCCGCCCGCGCCTTCATCAACGAGGAATTGGGCGTCGCGACAGCCGAGGAAGCCCTCGCGGGCGCATCTGACATCCTCGCTGAGCAGGTAGCAGAGAATGCCGACCTGCGTGCCTGGGTGCGTAAGCATTTCACCGAAACGGGGATGTTTCGATCGAAAATCAAGCCCGAATTTCCGGAAGGCAGCACCAAGTACGAAATGTACCGCGACTACACGGCCAACGTCCGCGACATTGCCCCGCACAACATGCTCGCCATGCGCCGCGGCGAGACCGAGGGCGTGCTGTCCTTCGATCTGCTGTACGAAGAAACACCTGTGCTCACGCATATCGAGCAGAAGACGATGTTCAGCGGCGCCGAGAGCGTGCGCAGCTTCTGGCGCCCGATGTGCAAGGACGCCTTCGACCGCCTGATGAAGCACACCCTCATCGGCGAAGTGCGCTACGAAAAGAAAAATGAAGCCGATCTCGCATCCATCCGCACCTTCGGCGACAATCTCCGTGAGTTGCTCCTCGCCTCTCCCGCGGGTATGACCCCGACGCTGGGCATCGATCCGGGCTTCCGTACGGGCTGCAAGGTGGTGGCCATCGACAGGACGGGCAAGTTTCTGGAATACCGGACACTATTCCCTCATACCGGGGCGGGCGGACGCGCCGAAGCGGCGAAACACCTGCTCGACATGCTGCACCGGCATTCCATCGAACTCATCGCCATCGGAAACGGTACCGCAGGGCGTGAAACCGATGCTTTCGTGACGGAAGCGCTTGCGGGCACGGATATCCGGCCCGCGAAAGTTATGGTCAACGAATCCGGCGCATCGATTTACTCCGCCAGTGAGGTGGCCATCGAGGAATTTCCCGATCTTGACCTAACCGTCCGCGGCGCCATTTCCATCGGCCGCCGATTGCAGGATCCACTCGCCGAACTTGTGAAAATCGATCCCAAATCCATCGGTGTCGGACAGTATCAGCACGATGTGGATCAGCGGCTGCTGAAGAAGAAGCTCGACGAGACGGTAGAAAGCTGCGTGAATTACGTGGGCGTGGATCTGAACCTCGCATCGAAGGAACTCCTCAGCTATGTGTCCGGACTCACACCGTCGCTAGCGCGTAACATCATACAGTACCGCAACGAGAACGGAGCGTTTCGCAGCAGGAAGGAGTTGCTCAAGGTACCGCGCTTCGGACCCAAGGCCTTCGAACAATGCGCCGGCTTTCTCCGCATCCGCGCGGGTGAGAATCCCCTCGACAATACCGGCGTCCATCCCGAAAGCTATCATGTGGTGGAGACCATCGCCGGCGACTTGCAGCTCTCCGCCGATCGCATCGCCGAAATCTCGGCGCGCGTGAAGGAACTCGACATCCGTCGCTACGTCACGGATTCCATCGGCGAACCGACGCTGCGCGACATCCTGCGCGAACTCGAGAAGCCCGGACGCGATCCCCGTGAGAGTTTCAGCTACGCGAAATTCCGCGACGGCATAAACGAAATCACGGATCTCACGCCTGGCATGGAGCTCGAAGGTGTGGTAACCAACGTCGCCAACTTCGGCGCCTTCGTCGACATCGGCGTGCATCAGGACGGTCTCGTGCACATTTCCCAGCTTGCCGATCGCTTCGTGGACGATCCGCGCAAAGTCGTGAAAGTAGGGCAGATCGTTCACGTGCGCGTCGTTGAGGTCAATGTTCAGCTCAAACGGATTGCGTTGAGCATGAAGAAGGAAGCAGGTGCGTCACGACCACAGCAGAAAAAAGCCGAGCCGTCGTATTCGCTGGATGATTTGAAGGCGAAATTCGGGTCGAGGTGATGTGCATCGGCTGTAAGCCGGAGCGCTTGCTTGATCCCGGGAACATGGAAATCGATTCATGAATCGAAATCCAGGCTTCCACATCCCGAAAAACTTCGCTTCTCACCCACCCCAGACCAAAATCTACCTCCCAAACCCCCACTCTCTCCCGACACTCCACATCGAAGTCCCCCTCTCACCACGCTCCGCCTCTCCGCTCAGACCTCGCCGGCCCCGGAGTACACTCCGCTCTTACCAACCATCACGGGAAAAAAAACAAGGCTCCCCGTCAATATGCGTCCGAATCCCGCGGAAATATCCGACCGGGACCCACCGACCATATCAGAGGTACACGCGTGCGACCTCCCGGCGCACTCTCTCCGCTTCCGAATATTCCGGTCAGAGGACGCAGTAACGAATTGTTCAGAAACAGCACTTTGCCCATCAACATCGTGTCGCATGGCAACTCCACAGATGCCGACATCGGCACCACCACCTCGCCGCCGAACAGCGCGCCGAACACCGACCGCAACCCGCCCTTCATGGCCGATGAAAAGCTTTGCACCGGCGCCATCGATTCCGAACCGACCTCGGATCGCAGCGAGAAGCGCACGCGTCTGAACCGTACATCCAGACGCGCGCATACACGCTCGATTTCCCGCTGATCTGTGAGTACGCGATCCTTGTACCCAAGTGTCCAGAAATGTTTTCCACTCGCATTACGCGCGGTGTTGATGCGCCGGCCGCTGTTCATTTTCACATATCCCGCGAACGCGGATATCGTCATCTGTCGACGATAAAGCCACCGGTCAAAAACTTTGGTGAAACACGAAATGAACGGCTTCCTTAATGATGTGATGGTAACGACAAATTCGACGCAGCGCGGACGAATGTCCATCGCATCGATGCGCAGACAGGTGAAAACCTGCAGTGCCACACCGAGCACGCCGAGCAGCATCTCACCCAAAACGTTGAGCGTCATTACTCCGCCGCACATCGTGCCGAGCGTTGCGCCATGTTTGCCAACGTCGAAGCGCAAATGATACGTCCCCGGCTCCGAGTAATCGTGATCCGATAGACGCTTCTGATTGATTTGTCCTGTGCTGTCCATGTAAGGCTCCCAGATTGAACATGGTCAGGTGATGGAAAAAGCTGGTTGCGGGCTGCAACCGGATAATTTCAAGAGCTATGCGTATCGCACTTCCTGTTTTTCCTGTGTATATGTGTACGAGCAGCTTTCAATGAGCGTGCACTGCTGCGCGCTTCGACAATTTCCGTGCGCAGGCGCGAATGTATGCTCGGATCTCTCCGTCTGGGCCCCGATACCCCTCAAATGCTGCTCGTGTATCTCTTTCGTTCCGGGAGCTATTTCAACACCGCGAACTTCTTCGTCATTCGCTCTCCACCGCTCTCGAGCACGGCAAAATAGCTACCCGCGCGAAGTGCGCCAGTGCTGAATCGCATCGAGTGCCGACCTGACGGATAACGATTGTCGGCTGCAGTGGAGACGAGGCGCCCCGCAGCATCGTATATGCTGATGCGTACAGTACCCGGAACGGCCAGATCAAAATTGAACTGCGTAGAACCCTCAAGCACGGGATTTGGTGCGATGTCAAGCGTTGCGAAAGCGCTTATGGCGGAAGCGGGGGGACGCACGGACGTGACAGTGACGTCGGTAGACCAAATGCCACGTCCGAAGGTGCCCACGACAAGGGTGTTGAGTGGCGTAAGCTTCATGTCATAGCACACCACGTTCGGCAGACCGTTGCCAAACTGCTTCCAGTTGGTGCCGCCGTTTGTGGTATACCATACACCAAGATCGGTGGCCAGGAAAATGGTGTTGGCTTCAGTTCTGGACGGGATGATTGCGTTGGCAGGGATGTCGGGCAGATCACCGCTGATATTTTCCCAACTGGCGCCGAGATTCGTCGTTCGCCACGCGTGACCGACTCCATAGCCTGAGAAGCAAACATAGAGCGTCTGGCTGTCGGTCCAGTCCAGGTGGAGGTCTGTGATCCAACGTTTCGGGAGGTTTCCGCTGATATTCACCCACTCCACATCGAGCGCGATCAGATTGTCCGTCGTGTATACATCGCCCGTGCTTGATGCAGTATACAATTTTCTGACCTGTCCGGGCACGATCTCGATGTCCGTGATAATGCCGTTATTGGAGGCGAGTACGCCGTCAATCTTGCGCCAGGTCCTCCCGGTTTCAGGGTCGGTCAGATAATTGATTTGATTCGAGGCGGTGTAGAGGCGCTTGCCGTCGGCTGAGAGCGCCATCGGTCGGATCCAGTTAAAACGCTGATTTTGCAGTCCCTCACCGATGTACTCGTAGGTCGTCCCGCCGTCGAAAGTCCTGAAGGGCGTACTGTTCATGTTGAAGTAGAAATAGTCCGAACGTGACGGATCCACCGCAATGCGACCACCGTCACCGCCGCCGACGAAGAGCCATTCCTTTTGACCGGGAAGAGATTGTCGCAAATTGCTGTTGTCCTGCGTCCCTCCGTAGAGAAGGCGTGGATTGGAGGGCGCATAGGTGATGCTGTAGAATTGCGTCGTAGCCAGATTACCTGTACGCTCTGTCCAGTTATTTCCTCCGTCGCTGCTGATGAATACGCCGCCGTCGTTCCCGACAATGACGACATTTGGTTCATCTGGTTTGAAAGTGATATGATGCTGGTCGGCGTGCACATACGCCGGATTACTTCCGTCGCTTGTTCGTAATTCCCATCGCGATACTTTCGCGAAACCATCACCACCGTTACTGCTGCGGTACATGTCGATGCCGCCAAGCAGTACGTCGTTGGCATTAGCAGGGGATGCGGCAATACAAAGATCGTAATAGGCCTGTCCGCGGGTGAAGTTGTTGGGAACAGCGGAGCCTTTGCGCAGCCAGCTATCACCGCTGTTTGTCGAGACGAAAACGCCTTTGAAATCGGCGTCGCCTGATGCCAACAGCGCACGGTTGAGTGCAACCGCAGCATAGATTCGATTCGGATCCGCTTCGGTCACAGCAAGGACAATACGTCCGCAGGAGTCTCCCGGAGCGAAGTTTACGTCAAGCTTTCTCCAGGAAAAACGGTCCCCTCCGCTGGTTGACACGTAAATTCCGTTAGCGCTTCCGCCGTTATTGCTTCCCACGGCTGCATAGACCGTGGATGGATCACCGGGCTTGTATTGGACATCGGTGATAACACCGGAGAGAACGTTTACCCAGTTCTGACCGCCGTTCGTACTTTTAAACAGACGGTCTATCGTGGCGACAAGAATTGTGTCGGATGAAACGGGATTCAACGCGATGCGATGCACGGCGCTCGACGATGATGGCCAGGGCAGAAGTGTCCAGGATTGACCACCGTCGCCACTGCGGATGACCCCGACACCATCATAGAAGGGCGAGCCGTTGGATCGTCCAAAGCTGACGGAAATCGGTTCACCGGTTCCGGCATACAGGACATCAGGATTGTTCTTGTCAATAGCGATCGCGCCAACGGACAGCCGTGGTTGATTGTCCGAGAGTGGCATCCAGGTTCGGCCCAGGTCGCCACTTCTCCACACACCTCCCGAGGCCCCGCCGGCAATGAGCGTGTTCGTTTCCGTCGGATGTACCGCGACAGCGCGCATCCTCCCTCCGACGTTGATGGGGCCTTCCAGTACCCAGGTGTTCGATGCCGCGAAGGGCTTATACATTGCGCTCTGTGGCGAGGATGCGACAGATGCGTGTGCTTCCCACAGTTTCCTGTCGACGTTTATTCCCGCATTGCCTGAACTGCGTTGGAGGTAGTAGTACTCCAGCATCGCGGCGGCTTTTCGATATGGTTTTGATTCCTGAATGGGCGGTCCTGTCGGCGGCGCCATGAAACCCGGACGGGGATTGACCGTAAACAAAACGATCACCAGAGTGGTGAACAATAGTGTCAGGCTGAATGCGGGAACGCGGTGCAAAAGGTGCATGAGTTCTCTCCGGAACGAAAGCGGTGCGTCAGACAGTACCCGCACATGACGGGATAGTATCACAAGTTCCGAAATCCTGACGCGTGAAACAATGCCATTCGCACTGACCCGTCCCTCGGCGTGCCCTTTTGCACAATGAATGGAACCGTTACAAATTTGTTATAACAGAGTACATCAATCGGAGAATGCAATGACTCGTTTACGTGTCCGTATCACCGCACTTGGTTTCGTGTTTGCGGTCTGTCTTTCCACCGCCGTTGCGCAGGAAGAGTACACCATCGGGCAATTCCAGGGAGGATTGAATTTCATGCTAGGATTTCCGCAGGGTGAGTTCGATGAAAACGTCGATCAGGTCGGCTTCGGAATTAATGCTGATCTCGGCTACGTTTTCCCCAACCTGCCCGTCGTCGCGGGACTGACGGGCGGTGTCGCGACCTATGGCGACCGTACCTACAGAGTACCGTTCAACTCTCAGATTCAGACAGTGTTCGTCGAGATGAACACGTCAAACAACATCGCTTTTGGACATCTCTTCCTGCGCTTTCAACCGCAGGTGGGTGCATTCAGACCGTACTTCGAGGGATTGCTCGGCCTGAATTATCTCTGGACCGAATCCACTGTCAAGGATGAACGCTATACGGACAAGGAAATCGCGGGCTCGACCAATCTCGGCGATGTCGCTTTCAGTTATGGAGCGGGCGGTGGCATCATGTATCGTGTGTACAGAGGTCAAACCGACCAACCGGGGAAAGGTGTCGAGGTGTTTATTGATTTCCGGCTGCGTTACCTCTACGGTGGGGAAGCCAAATACTTCACCAAGGATTCCATTCGTGAGATCAATGGTGCTTTGGTGCTCGATGAGCGCTATGCGGACAAATCCGCCACCGACATGCTGCTCGGTATGCTTGGCGTATCTGTCCGCTTGTAATTGGCGAACTCTGGAGCGGATTTTTCTGTTGTAAAAGCGGGCATGTTCTCATGCCCGCTTTTCATTATTACCTGTCGGAAGCCCATGAGTGAGTCAAGCATATTCCTTCTTGTTCGAGTCTCGTTGCTGGTACTGGTGAGTGCTTTCCAATATGTCGTCTGGTTGCGCATACGCGAGAGGTTTTTACAGCGCGGAACAACGCGTCACCGTCTGGCGGCGGGAGTTGGCCTCCTCATGGTAATCCCTTCGTTGCATATTGCCCTCTTCGGAACACTCCCATTGCCAGGGTGGGTGGTGAATCTTCTTGCGTGGGCTTTCCTGATCTGGAATAGCGGATTGCTTATCCTGCTCCTCTCTACTCTCAGCTTCAAGGCGCGGTCAAATCCGGGGAGTACGCCTGCTGTTACTGATGTTGTACCCGTCGATACAGGGCGCCGGGCGATGCTTAAGGGCGGAGCGGCAGGTTTCACCATCCTGGTGTTCACGAATCCGATCGGTAACGTAACGCGCGACGACGAATTCGAAGTTGTGTACAAATCCGTCTCTATTCGCAATCTGCCCGAAAAACTGAAGGGATTTCGCATCGCGTTGATTTCGGATATTCATTCCGGTCCATTCATGGCGAAAGAAGATATTGAACCATACGTAAAGCGTATCAATGCGCTGAAGCCCGATGTTATTCTGCTCCCGGGTGATTTCATTCAGAACAGGGATGAGGAGATCGAGGTCGTTTGTGATACGTTCAGGCATTTGCGTGCCCCTTTCGGAGTGTACGGAAGCACCGGCAACCATGATTATTTTGCGGATGCGGATCACGTATCGAAGGAATTACAGCTCGCTGGTGTGCAGATGCTGCGCAATGAACACCGTATAATCGATCCAAATGGAGAAAACCTCGCCCTTATCGGACTTGATGATATACGCTCCGGCTTTCCGTTCCATTCGTTGTTCCGACAAGCCTCCCGCGGTCTCGATCCTTCCATACCCAATATCCTGCTCTGTCACAAACCGTATTATCTGGACGAAGCGGCGGAACTGGGACTGGATCTCATGGTAAGCGGCCATACGCATGGAGGACAAATTGTTCTCGCGCGTGTCTTTAATACCGTCGTGACTCCTGCCGCGCTGATTTCAGGGTATATCGAGGGACTGTACCAGCTGGACGCCACGCAGATGTACATCACGCGCGGTATTGGCATGGTCGGGATCCCGGTACGCATCAACTGTCCGCCCGAGATCTCTATCCTGACCCTGACCTAGCTGTGAAATGAACCACGCATCGGTGGTGTCCAGAAGGAGCATTGCCTGTTGCACCGTTGCGTAACACAAGTGCGTATGGCGGTGCAGCAGTGTCATTGCGCTTCCCGAATCCCGCTAGTCGTATCCGGCACTTCGGGTGCAGGCGGAAGATCAACAACGACACGGGTACCATGACCGGGTTCGCTTTGAATGTGTATGGACCCTCCCGTATCATCAAGAATTTTCTTGACGATAGCCAGACCAAGGCCCATCCCTTCTGTTTTCGTGCTGAAGTTCGGCTCGAAAATCCGCGGGAGGAGATCCGGAGGAATGCCACAACCATCGTCCTCAATGACAATACGAACGAGATCGTCCGCGATGCTGACATGAATCCTGATCTCCCCTTCCGAAGCGATGGCCTGGACGGCATTTCGCAGCAGGTTGGTCACCGCGCGTGCGAGTTCTTCGCGGTCTCCAAGCACGATCGGCAGCGCGGGTGCGATGTTCAGATCGAAATGAATGTTTTCATGTGTACGGAATAAGCCAACGGCTTCCTCAAGCAGGCGGGAGATATCCACTTCACCCATCGTCCGACGAGGCATACGGCCGAACCGGGAGAACTCGTCGCTGATACGTGATAGACTGTCAATTTGATCGATGAGTGTTCGTGTTACCTTCTCGATGATACTCCCGATTTGCGGCGCTTTGTCACGCCATGCACGCTGCAGGTGCTGGGCGGAAAGTTTCATCGGGGTCAGTGGATTGCGGATTTCATGTGCCACTTGTCGTGCCATTTCCTTCCATGCGAGTTCGCGCTCCGCAGCCGCAAGCTCCTCCTTGCTTTGACGTAGTCTGTCCGTCATCGTATTGAACGCCGTCATCAAATCCACGAACTCCGCCGAGCCACTCACCCGCACCTTGCGCGCGAGATTGCCGGCCGTGATGTCCCGGGTTGCATGAAGGAACTCGTCCAGTGGGCGGGATATCTGACGGGACATGGCTGTACTGACCAATAGGACAATCACACCCATCAGCGTTATCCATAACAGCACCGCGGCTGAAGCGCGCACGTAGACCTCCTCGGCTCTGTTGCGTTCGAACAATGTGGGTGTCGAAATTATCGCGGACAACGCACCGCGGCTGTCGCGTAAGGCCCGATACCCGACGTTGTACGGAAACTCACCTATCTGTTCGCGTGTGAGATGAAGGTCTCTGTTCCCGATGACAAGGGCTTCCCAGGCTTCCGGATTCAATCTGTTGTTCAGCAGCCCTGTATGGTAGAGTTCGGGTTTGCTTGTGCCGACCAGTGTGGCACCGCGGAAGACATTGATGTCCTTCCCCGTGCGCAGACGGATATCCTGACAAAGCTGATCAGTGAGCAGATCGGGAACGTTGTCCCGCTTGATACTGTCGGGAAGGTGCTGAAGGATGTTCGAGCGCAGGATCTCAAGATTCTCCGTCACCTGCTGCTCCATATCACGCGTGGTTGTGTCGAGGACAAAACCTCTTCCCGCAATCCAGATCAATAACAGGGGGATAGCGGCGACGGCGAGCAACGAGAGCTGCAACTTCCGCGCGAACGTGCCACGCGTGTGAGGCACTGATCTCCGTGCTGTCAGCATCAGCAGTGTCACTGCTCCGAAGCTCAGTATGGCGAAGAAAAAGCCGATACGCAGCCAGCGATACAGAGACAGCAGAATGTCAGGGCTGCCTCGTGAAATGCTGAGTACAGCATCCTCGTCGGGAAGCGGGATGAAAAAGGTATGCAGCAGGGTTGATCCACTCTGGAGAACACCCCATTGGCCTTGCTGATGAAGCGTAAGATTTTCTGCAATTTCGCGTGGAAGAGGCATACCGCGCCGCATCAGCGGATCCGTGGTCTGTACCAGACGATTCGCTGAGAACCGGCTGACTACGAAATGATCCTCGGGCGCGAGACTTCTCGCGGATGTTGTGTTCCGGAGGAGATCTACAGCATTGTGCGAGATTTGCATCGGATCGAGTGCTTCCAGCACCACCACGGCCTGGAAGCGGCCACTATCCGATGGCACATCTGTATAGCCCTTGTAGTAGCGTTTCTCACGGTCGTCAAAACGGCGATATGCGGATTGAACGATGCCCTCGGTTTTCTCTATCGTGGTGGACAGGGTGTGCATGGAAAGGAGGAAGGGATCGTTCCCCACGGCGAAACGCGACACCGGCTGTCCGCTGGAATCTATGAGCAACAATGCTGAATTGTTCTGCAAGCGGCTCAAGGGCGAAGCGGACCATACGCGGAACGCTGTTTCATATGCGGGCCGGACGTCACCGAAGGTGGTGCGTTGCACGTGAATATGACCGATTTCCTGAAGTGTTTGCTCCAATAAAACGTGCGACCAGGCATCTACCGGGCGGGACAAATCGCTTGCTATCGCCTCGATTTCTGCGGAGCGCTTCGCCTCCATCGCATCGCGAAATGCGACCACGGTGAGCATCGATCCGAACATGGCGGCAAGGATAAAGGGTGCGGAAAGGGAGGACAGCAACACCCGACGCTGTGTCAAAGGGATGTACCCGAAGAGGAGAAAGACCACCGCACAGAAGACGAAAACCCACCAGGGAAATATCATATCGCCGCTGACCAGCAGGAAGACGACGATCGAGGTTGCCAGCGGAACGATAAGAAAAATATGCCGGATGGCTCCTGTCAACGGCCGCAATGCCCTTCGCATCCAGAGGGACATGGCGAGGAAGAGAAATGCCCAGGACAGTGTCAGCAACCACGCGTGACATATCATCAGCACATGCAAGGGATCATCGAACAGCGCACCGACGTCGTCGAAATTGAATGAGGAGTCGATGACGAAACTACGCAGGACTGCGGCGGCTGCGCGCAAAACAACCGGAAACGATGCGGCGACAGCGATGAACCAAGCAAACGAAGCGAGAATGCCTATGGGACGTTCGTTGTCCCGTAATGATCGCACGTAGAAAAACGTCGTGTTCGCAAGGAGCGCGAAGGCGGAGAAAAGTACATCGCCCGCCGATGCGGCAATGCCGAATCCGAAAGAGGAGGCGAATGCGGACGGATCCAAGGCGATGCTTGGCAGCAGCAGCGCGGGTGCGTCGGCCACCTGCAGAACGTATCGAAGTCCCCAGCAGTGGATGGTCGCGGCAAGCATGGAGAGTGGAGCCCAGGGGATGCGCAACTCCAATCTGAAGAGAGGAACGGAGATCGTAAGCAGCAAGACAAGCAGCAGGAACACCGCCGTACGGTTAAACCATGCAGCCACTTCGGCGGTATAGACGCTTGAAATCGCACCTTCGAATGACAATACTGCAAGCGTCCTGCCTCCCGGTGAAAATGCCACGTACACCCGCTCCGAAGGACGACGCGTGAGAGGAAGAGGTTCCGGACGCAGATCAAGCTCAAATTCCTGCGCAAGAGTTTCGACAAGTCCCTCCGCATTAAGAAACCGTCGATTCACTGGCACGGTAACCCTGAACGGCAGGCCGAGTCGTAATGATCCGATCAATGAGCCGGATGCATCGTGAAGTGCGCGCTCGTGCACAAGCATGGCGAATGGTGTCGCATCGATCAGAGACAATCCGCCGTCTTGTGGCTGCTCGAAAGGAGGTAATGCATGGCCGGAATATCGCAGCAGGACCCCCTGGCTGTCTCGAAGCTCGAAGGAAATACGCTGCTCGGTGCTCCCATGCAGATGCTCAACGATGCCGATACCGTGATGTTCCATTCCGTTCGCCAGTGTAGCGGCGGCTTTCGCGCCGGCATCGGCGAGTTGCAGCAGCGATCGTGCGGCGTCGTCGAGCCGCTGTCCGATTACTGCAGCTTCCGTGCTGTCCACCGCTGTCTTTCGTTCATCCCAGTGTGTGGTGATGTGATGAAGGAAAAAGCCGCGAACTGCCAACGTTACAAATAGCAGAAGCGCGGTGATCAGTGTCACGTACAGCCAGCGTCGTTCAACGATCATGGTGCTTTTCGTCTCCGGCATTGCTTGCGTATGTCAGCGAGCGGAAACGGTGATCTGACTGATGGACCAGCGATCACCCGCGCGAGTGAGTGAAAGAAAAAGTTCGGCCATGCCCCGGCGCCCGCGTCTTTCGAAATTCAACGGTCCGAAGCCATAGGGATTGGCGATGGAAAAATTCCTGCTGCTGAAAGAAAAACTGATAGGCCTCCATGATTCGAAAAATGAGACAAGAATGATGTACGCTTGCTCCCGACTGTAGTAGCCGTTGGTACCGTTGAGGAGATTCAGGTATACCCTGGTGGCCAGATGCGTACGAAGATACCCGACGTTTCCCGAAGACAATGCGTCTTTTGCCCCCATGAGAATGGCACGGGCTTCTTCCTCTCGTCCTGTACCGCGTTCATGACCGAGCGGAGGCAGCGGCGCCGCGTGAAGAGTTGCGGTTCCGGTGTGAAGAAGCAGAATCAGAAAAAAGATAAGTGTGCGCATGATGCCCAACATACAGGAAGGGCGCCCGGAAATCAACCGGGCGCCGAAATGCGTGTATCAGTCAGAAAGAGCCGCCGTGAGGCGGTTGCCTGGCGTCGCTTGCTGCGGCGCTGTCATGCACGCTACCGCGCGCGACTGCGTCCATCATCGGAACGGCGTGGCGATGAAGGAGCGCGACCGGGGATGGCGGCGTTTCCCTGAGACCTCTCCGACCTCCCGCTACTCCGATCAACCGACGGATTACTGGACCGAGATGCGTCGGTCGATCGGCTCCTCATCCCTGCGTTCCCATCATCCAACAATTGCTCCCTGCCCCGCATAGTCATTGTCGGTGTTGCGGCTCCGTTCGCACGGTCCTGGACGGGAGCCGTGTAACGCATGCGGGCGGCCTCCGCCTCGCGTCGCTGGCTGGCTTCGGTCTCGCGCTGCCGCGCAGCGTCCGCTTCACGTCGCTGGCTGGCTTCGGCTTCGCGTTGCCGCGCAGCTTCCGCTTCACGTCGCTGGCTGGCTTCGGCTTCGCGCTGCCGGGCAGCGTCCGCTTCGCGTCGCTGACTGGCTTCGGCTTCGCGTTGCCGCGCAGCGTCTGCTTCGCGTCGCTGGCTGGCTTCGGCTCTGCGTTGCCGCGCAGCTTCCGCCTCGCGTCGCTGGCTGGCTTCGGCTTCGCGTTGCCGCGCAGCTTCCGCCTCGCGTCGCTGGCTGGCCTCGGCCGCGCGCTGCCGCGCAGTTTCCGCCTCGCGTCGCTGGCTGGCTTCGGCTTCGCGCTGCCGCGCAGCTTCCGCCTCGCGTCGCTGGCTGGCTTCGGCTTCGCGTTGCCGCGCAGCGTCTGCTTCACGTCGCTGGCTGGCTTCAGCTGCGCGCTGCCGCGCAGCTTCCGCCTCGCGTCGCTGGCTGGCTTCGGCTTCGCGTTGCCGCGCAGCGTCTGCTTCACGTCGCTGACTGGCCTCGGCCGCGCGCTGCCGCGCAGTTTCCGCCTCGCGTCGCTGGCTGGCTTCGGCTTCGCGTTGCCGCAGTTCCTCAGCTGCGCGTCTCTGTGCTGTCTCGGCATTCTGCGTCTGCCGTATCTGTGCGTCGCGTTCCTGCACCGGGGGGGATAAGCGACCGTCGTCACGAACCTCATTTGCAGGCCGTGTGCTCTGGACAGCGCGTTCTCGCGTTGACGTGGTGGAACGGTTGTGTTCCGCTTCGCTCTCACGGTTCTGTATCGGCGGGGTGAGGCGATCGGGCGATGTGCGTTCGCGATCCCGACGCGTATCGGTCGTCGGTTTCACATCCGGGAACACGTCGCGGCTGGTCTCTCTGTTGCGTTCACGCGATACGCCGGATGCTGCGGAGGAGTTGACACCGCTCGACGGAGTGTCGGTGGTTCTGCCGCGATCGCGGATGTCGCTCGCTGCGTCTCTCGATCTGGTGTTCCCGCGATCAGTGCCGATTCTATCCCGCTCACTGTCTACTCTGCTGCGTCCTCCCGAAGAGGATATTCCGCGTATGGCGGTTCCGTCGCTCCTTGACACAGTGTAGTCACGGCTGCGATACTCCATGCGCGGATCCCGCGTCCGCCTGTCCCAGGTGTCGTTCGATCGAACGCGCGTGTAACTGCGCTCCCAGGATTTGTAGGTGCTGATGCGCCCGGGCCGATACACCACTCTATGATGCGGACGGTGAATGGGCCGCAGCGGAATGTAGTTCCAGTGACCATACGCGAAGTCCACATAGCGGTAATGCGGTCTTCTGTGTGGCGGATGCGTTCGAATGGTGAATTTCCAGAACGGCCCGCCGAACACGAAATGCGTACGCACTGGGTGATAGTTGTATGCCCACCAGTAATCATAATGTGTCGCGATGCTCACGGTGTACCGGCTGCAGGAAAGATCGTAGGGATCGAAGCGCGGCGACCGGGCGTGGCAGTCGTAGCAGGCATAGCGAGGATACCAAACGCGGCCTCCGACGAAATACGATACCGTGGCGGTAGCCGCAATGTGCTGTACGCTAATGAGACGTCCGTTTATCGCGTTGATGGCGAGGAAGGGGTCGCCCACGACAGGTGAGATTCCCGTACGCCATCTGCCCCGATGTGAGGTGTAGAGAAACGCGCCCGGATCGCGCGTCGCCACCGCGTGCAGATACTCGACACCCCGGGGACCAGCAATGCGCAAACGCATCCCGCTGTAATATTCCGGCAGTTTGTACGTCACCCCGCCGTAGACGAAACCATCATCGGGAAACTCCGGGAAGATGATGCTGACATCACCCTCGGTGCCGATGGAGTAAATCGTGATGAAACAGTCGTCGCTTGCCCGAAAATACACGGCGATGGGATCACCGGGGTAATAGACCTCATTCTGCCCCCGGTCCGTCCACAAATCCACGGCGATGCCGTAGTCTCCCGCGCGGAGAGGACCGATGCTGCTGACGGAACCGATAGCCGCACCCGCGAAAAGTGTTGGGAGCAATGCGAGAGCTGTTGCGAGTGTGATGATGATGCGTTTCATGATGCACCTCCTGGAGTGCTGGTACTCAGTGCTTCGAGAGTCTGATTTCTTATCGTGTTGAGCCGCTGTGCCGCGAACCCGCGCGAACACGTTTCTTCATGGACGAGTCGCGTGCGACGATCAGTTCGGGATTGCCGCGGTCGATCTGGTACGCCCAATCAAACACGACGGCATTCGGGGTGACGTCGATGATTCGTAGTTTGGCGAAGTGATTGTCAAAGGTTTTGATTACATAGGTATGCCCGCGAACCGCCAGCGCATCGCCTGTGGGATTCCATCCTTCGATCGGTGCCCGCGAGATCTCATCGAGATTTTTCGTGAAACCCATGTCCTGAATATCGCTGTCGTCCCAGACCACAAGCCAGGGGACTCCACTATCCGAAATCTCGAAAAAGAAATCCGTCTCGTCTGTGTCATAATGCACGCTGCGGAAACGTGAAAAATCATAGCCGGCTCTGTCGGGCGCAATGAATCGGTCGAGCAACTGCACGTCCCGTCCCTCGGGTCTCGGTGTATCGTACACGACATCCTTGCTGAGTTCGCTCTCGTTTCCCGTGAAATCATACGCGGACACAGCATAGTAGTAGGTCCTGCCGTTCACTGCACCGTAATCGATGAACCGGGAACTTCTGCTGTTCCCGATATACGAGTAGCGGCCATCATAGCGATCACTCACGTAGATGTTGTACCCGTCGAGGTCGCGTTCCTGATTCTCAATCCACACCAGTTCAACGGCATTGTCGAGCGAGATGGAAATTATGCCGACTGGAGGAAGAGGTGCGACAACATCGTCGTACAGAACACGGTCGTGGTTGTCGTCGCAGGCAATGGTGAGGAGCGCGGCCGCGAAGAAGAGGAGAAAGTAACGGTGTGTCATGGCAGTATCCTTGCTGTTTCTCCAGGTGTACATCAAACCCTGTGCCAAATTTGCGGTTGGTCAAAAACGGGGCCATGGAGGGCCTTTTCCCTGAATTGTTGTCACTTTTCAGCAACAGGTGTTGTCTTGATTGGACGTCCCCGTTTGATGATTCTGCGGATGAAGCGGGCAGAGCTGCGGCAGGCTGATCTGAACGAATCAGTAGTGAAACGGTCAGTGGTGATTGCCCGACCGCCGCATTTCACGACGGCCCGGGTGTTGTTCTGATCACTGTGTGATGAATGAATGCGTGTGATATGAACAGGCGGTTCCCAGTCAAGAGGCAAGCATCGCAAGGGGCCGGGCGCGATGGACGATTCTCTATAACGAAAAAGCCCGCCGGAAGGCGGGCTTTCGCAGAGATTCGCAAGCGGCTTACTCGCCGATGAGCTCGAACTGGGCGAGCAGCTTGTCCGCTTCTTGATGATAACGGGTGGATTTCGCTTCCTTAACGAGTTCCAGCATCTTTTTCGCCATCTCCTTATCGCCGGACAGACCGTAGGCACGACCCGCGGAAAGCTGATGCCCGCTGCGGAGCAGGTCATTCTCAACCGCATTGGCGGCCTTTTCGAATAGCGGGGCTGCATCTTTGTAATTCTTCTTCGCTTCGTAGACTGCGGCCTTGCCGGCAAGCGCGGCGGCATTCAGGATATCAGAATCCGGTGAGGCGTCGTCGAACGTTTCGTATGCCTTGTCCAACTCGTCGGTGTACAGGTAGGCGTTGGCGAGATAAATTGTTGCGGCCTGACCGGTCGGGGTGCCGCCGTATTTCTCGACGATGGTTTTGAGCCCGGGGATATTCTGGTTGGGATCGCCGGTGATTGCCAGCTTATACTGCTGTTGTCCGTACAGTGGCATGACTTGGCGGAGCATGCGGTTGGCTTCCACATCATCTGCAGCTTTGCCGCTGGAGTAGAAATACCAGACGACGATGATAGCGACGAGACCGATGACAACGCCTCCGACGATTTTGCCGTTTTGCTTCAGCCACTCCTGCGCATCATAAAAAAAATTCGCGGAGGCGGATTTTGGCACCGCCTCGCGGACGGAAATCTTTTTTTTCGCGGTTAACACAGATATCTCCGGTTTTCGATGTTATGAGTCTTCTTCGCGCGCCTGGAGGGATTCGAACCCGCAACCTTTGGCTCCGGAGGCCAACGCTCTATCCGATTGAGCTACAGGCGCACAATGCACCCATAAAGATGCAAACGATAATATAGTACCTCTCCCGGTCAGGACCAAACCCCAAAAAGCCAGGTACGGGCTCAACCCGAATATCGATGCAAACCGTCTTCGCATCTCCTGTCTCTGTACGAAGGGGACTGCATGCGATGTGCGTCAGAAGTGATCGAGGTAGTCCAGAATGAACGGATTATGTGCACGTTCGAAACCGATGGTGGTGTGGGGACCGTGCCCGGGATACACCACTGTTTCGTCCGGTAAGGTGAGCAGACGCTCCGTGATCGAGCGCATCAGTGCTTCGTAGTCACCACCCGGCAGATCTGTCCGTCCAATACTGCTGTGAAACAAAACGTCTCCCGAGAAGAGAACGCCCTCGGTTTGCTCATACAGCGCGACATGCCCGGGTGTGTGCCCGGGTACATGGAGAACGCGCAGGTTGAGAGACCCGCATGGGACATTCTCCTCATCAGAAAGAAATCGGGTCGCACGCAGCCCGTCAACAACGACATCAAGTGAAGCAAACATCGCCATGGGGCGCTCGAGCAGCGCGGCATCGTGACTGTGTATGAGCACCGGGACGCCGAGAGTTTCCGAGAGCGCCCGAACTTCCCCGACGTGGTCGAAATGACCATGGGTAAGCAGGATCATTTGAACCGACAGCGCATACTCGCGGATCAAGCCGAGCATGCGCTCCCTGGAATCCAATGGCACATCCACGATAAACGCGTTGCCTGCGCTGTCGCTTGCTATGTAGCCCATCGTCTGAAACGGGCCCGCTTCCAATGCTCGTATGTTCATCATGACGGAACCAATACTGTTGTAGACAAGAATAGGTCCGGTGAAGGGAAAATGCAATTTCCACTCCGCATACAATTGCCTGGACATTCGATCCCGCTCCGTACGGAGAGGGATCACCACGCGGAGCGCAGGCGGGGGGCGACGGATAATCCCGGGAAGGCAAACGGACTCCCGAAGTCCAGTCATGCTGATCCGGGTGCGGCCGCAGACACGGCGAACAGGTTCATCGGAAGCAACTGGTGGCACCGGGGAGCATGGCGACCAGTCTGGAGATTCACACCCTTACGGTCGCTTGATGACTACCGCGGGTGTGCGTATTATCATTTCGCAAGTTGCGCTATTTGACAGGTACGATTATGCACGTTGTGAATCTCCTTGAAAAACTCGCTCTCTTCTCCGATCACTGGAATCCGCGTATAGTAGGAGAGCTCAATGGTCAGCAAGTCAAACTCGCCAAGTTCCGGGGCGAGTTTGTCTGGCATCGTCATGAGGCGGAAGATGAACTGTTTCTGGTGATCCGCGGCAGCTTCATTATGGAATTCAGAGACAGCAGCACTGTCGTGCGCGAGGGAGAATTCCTGATCGTACCCCGGGGAGTGGAACATCGTCCCGTGGCAGAGAACGAGGTGGCGGTGCTTCTGTTCGAGCCCGTCGGCACGGTGAATACCGGTGATGCCGACGATGACCGCAAACGAAACACATTGGAGGCGATCTGAATACCAGGCAGGAAGCGACGGTGTGGAAATCTTTACCGTCTCGCCCTCTCCTCACCGACATACAGTTCCTGGAGATTTTTCCACTATGATGAAAAAAATGCAATTGACCGTACTCCTGCTCCTCGCCGCAGTGCTGCCGGGTGTGGCGCAGAACACGGCGCAGCAAAACACGAAGGATGGAGAAATGAGAACGGTGGCCGTGCTGATTTTTGAAGGCGTTGAGCTTCTCGATGTCGCCGGACCTGCAGAAGTCTTCATTATCGCCAAGGAGGGAAAGGCCTTCCGTGTCATAACTGTGGCAGCCTCGACGGCACCGATCAAGACCATGGGTGGGGTGACGATCACACCCGATTACGACTATCAGAGCTGTCCAGAGGCAGACATCCTCGTACTGCCCGGCGGGGACATGCGCAATGTCGGCGACGACGGGATTGCATGGATCAGATCAGCATCGCACGACGCCGAGATTTTGCTCTCCGTCTGCATGGGGGCCTTTCTGCTCGCGCGGGCGGACTTGCTGGATGGGGTGAGGGCGACCACGCACAGCTGGGGACTGGAACGGCTGAAAACCGCGGCTCCCGGTTGCACGGTGGTCGAGGGAGTCCGCTTCGTGGATAACGGAAAGATCATCACCACAGCGGGAGTTACTGCCGGCATTGACGGCGCACTGCACATCGTTGCACGGCTCCTGGGTGCTGAGGCCGCGCGTTGGGCTGCGGATGAGTGGATGGAGTATGACAGACCGAATGTTCAGAAGTCAGAGTGATTCACACTTCGTGACGGTTGCGCTGATCGCTGTCCGGACCTTTCTGGAACACAGTTCGCCTGTCACTCACCGAATGAGGATCTTTCCGTCTTCGGGTCAGGTTCAGTGCAAAATTCAGTCGGTGTTCAGCGTGTCGCCGGATCGCGCTCCGTCAGTTCCGATCTGAATCGCAGCGTGAAGAAAACTGGAAGTAGGAATGAAATTTTCCGTCGAGGTGGGAGCAGGAAAGGACGGAGGCTCAGGAATGCATGAAAAATCCACCCCGAACCGCTAAGTTGTTCTCGGGGGTCGGGACAACAGGCGGGTGAACAGTTGTCAGCGCCGGGGTTCTTCCGACACTTTCCCGGACTACCTCAATTCTGGAAGAAGCGTCCGAAATCTATCCCCCATACGAGAAATACCCGAACCCGGCATTGTGCGGCTTTTCATCATCATGTACTGCGACGTAGTTAATGAGGTCTGAATGAAACACACGGTCAAGCGCTTCATCGAGATGATACTCGGTCGACGGCTCATGTGGCTTATCGGGAAATCGATGTACCTGCACGCGCGCAGGGATGTTATCAACGAAGCGTCGGTCAACGGGGAGGAGGAACTTCAGCGTCAGTTGCTCCACGAGTTTTCACGAAATGGCGAACGACTCGTCGCCTTCGATGTCGGGGCGAATGTCGGCGATTGGACCATGTTTCTGCTTGATCATGCAACAGCGGAGCTGCGACAGCGCATGGACGTACACAGCTTCGAACCGGTGCCGCCAACCTTCGAAGTGCTTTCAAGGCGAGTAGGCGGACATGATCACTGCCAATGTGCGCATCTGGTTCCGCAGGCGATCTCGGACACACCCGGGCAGATTGAAATGTTCATTTCCGAAGGGGCTGCGGGGACGAACTCGATTCATCGAGATGCGTTCATGAGTGACCAGCAGCGCATCCAGATTACGGCGACGACTCTTGAACGCTACGTCTCGGAAGCTGGTCTTTCTGTTGTACATTTTATCAAATGCGATACGGAAGGTCACGATTTGACTGTAATCCGCGGTGCCGCCGGGCTGTTTGCCCGCGAGTGCATCATGGCGCTTCAATTTGAGTACAACATCAGGTGGGTGTATTCGAGAACGTACCTGAAAGACGTGTTCGATCTGCTGGAGCCCACGCTATACCAGATCGGGAAGGTAACCCCGAAGCATATCGAGCTTTACCCACGCTGGCATCCGGAGCTCGAGCGTTACTGGGAAGGGAATTTCATCATCATCCATCCCCGCGCTCTGCATTGTTTCCGGTCGGTTCGAGGTGATTTTGACGGGCAATTCATTTATCGGGAGGGTTTTTGAGGGAGGCAACATCTGAAATGAGGCAGCAGAGACGAGGCGCAAAAAAAAAGGCCGCTCTCGCGGCCTTGTTTTTCGCTCCCCGGGCAAGACTCGAACTTGCAACCCTGCGGTTAACAGCCGCATGCTCTACCATTGAGCTACCGAGGAATATTTAGATAACCAATATACGATCAGTCTCCTGTAATTGTCAAGGATTTTTCACCTTCTGTCGGAGAAAAAACGTTGATGGAGCCCGGACCAGGGAGAGAAAAAAAGTCACGGTTGGGGGCTCTCAGGGCGGGGATTGAGATTGAATTATCGTATATTTGACGGAGTGCTTCCTACTTGCACGATCAACCGGGGCACCCCCCCCCGTGGAAGCGCTTACTTTTATTTTGTCAATGGTTGCATTTTATACATTGCAGTGTTATGTTCAGCGGTACTGATTGACCGCGTGATTCACATGATCGTGGGCTCGAGATTTACTGAGACCGGTTGCTCTTCTCCCCTCCGCCCCCGGCGGTGGATGGATTTTTTTTCCAATCGCAGAGATCATTTCCAGAAAGACACTCTTTAACTATTCCATCATTCCTATACCATCAACCTTCACAGGAGGACCTATGCACCAAAAGCTGCTAAGACAAGCCGGGTTGCTTGCCGTCGTTCTGCTGACCACGGGCTTCGTGCTCACGGGATGCATCGACGAACCGAACCCGCCTGTGCTGGATCGTATCACCTCGGAAATCCGCTTTATCCACGCATCCCCCGACGCTCCGAGCGTTGACGTGTATGTCGATGAGATTAAAGTCGTTTCGAGCGTCGGGTACAAAGGATTCTCGAATTATCTCGAGGTCAAATCCGGCAACAGGTTTCTGCGGCTCGTCCCCGCGGGAGGCGATACGTCTCAGGCCGTATTCCGCCGTCAGGTGAGTGTCCGCTCGTTCACCAAAATCACCATGGCGTTCCACGGTTCTGCGACCGATGTGCAGTTGCTCGCAACGCAGGAGCGTTTTACGTATGCAGATGAGACCAGCAAGCTGGTTGACAGCTGCGACGTCAAGCTCATCAACATCAACAGCGGCGGTGACGCCGTAAAACTGGCGGTGAAAGAAGGCGAAACCGGCGCGCGGGATATCATCCCGTCGGTGAATATGGCATCGCTCTCCTCATACCGCCGTGTTCTGTCCGAAAGCAACGAGTACTACCTCATCAACGCCAATAACCAGCGTGTCGTGACCATCCCCTTCGAATTCAAGAAGCCGGGATACCGTTACAGTGTGCTCTTTATCGGTACATCACTTTCCCGTGAGGCATTGGTACTGCAGGACGAGCCGTATCAAAAATAACCGACGGTGAGCGGGGCAGGATTGGTGGAAGAATTCGCCCCCGCATTCCCGTGTGAACCTACGCTCATCCTACAGTTCCGGTCCTGAGTTAATTCACGGCCTTTCACGTTCTGACGGAGGATATTATGCATAAACGGATCCTGATTACAGTGCTCTGTATGCTGTTTCCGGTGCTGGCGCATGCCCAGACGGGCAAGCTGGCCGGAAAGGTAACAGATCGCGAGACAGGAGAGCCTTTGATCGGAGCCAATGTTGTTATTGACGGCACCGACCGCGGTGCGGCCACCAATATCAACGGCGAATACGTCATCCTTAACGTACCGATCGGCAAAATCACTGTCGTATCGAGCTACATCGGCTATCAGGCGATCACCATTCGCGACGTGCTCGTGCGAAGCAACGAGACCGCAACGGTGGATTTCCAGCTCCCCAGCGATGCATTCAAAGTCGGCGAGGTTGAGATTGTGGCGGAGAAACCCCTCGTTGACAAAAACGTGACCAACGCGAAATCCACGGTCACACAGGAAGAAATAGAAAACCTGCCGGTGCGCGGCGTGGAGAGCATCGTCGCTCTGCAGGCCGGTATCGTTCAGCAGGGCGGTACGATATACGTACGCGGCAGCCGTGGCGACGCCACTGGCTATGTGGTTGATGGTGTAGCGGCAAACGACCCCGTCTATGGCGGCCGCAACATTTCCGTCATCAACAATGCCATTGCCGAGGTGAGCTTCCAGGCCGGCGGCTACTCGGCGGAGTTCGGTGGCGCGAGCGGCGGACTTATCGCGACGACCACCCGTACCGGTGGCCGGAAAATCCAGGTGGGCTTTGAAGCGTATACCGACAGCTGGTCGGGAGTCGGGGAAGAAAACTTCCTTGGATCCTATAATTATGGAAACAGCTTGTACGCTCTGACCGCCGGCGGACCACTTTTCGGTCCCGTCAAGTTCTTCGTCGCAGGCCAGAATACCTTCCTGCGCACACCGATCCGCTATCGTGAAGGATACGACCTTGCGAATGCGTATGACAGGCTGCTGCGGCAGACCGAGGCGCATGCGCTCCTCTCTCCCGCGGAACAGGCCAAGGTCGGTATTTTCGATCCGCGTCTCGGCCCCGATGCCAAGAAGGTGGACTTCACCTATCCGGCGGGCTTTATTCACAACAATGCGACGGAAGGATACGTCCTTCAGGGAAATCTGACCTTCGATCTCAACCCGATCAATGTCCGCGTAGGCGGTAGCTACGGGTATAATTCCGGTCGCAATGGCGCAGGCATTCTTTCCGCCTATCAGACAGGTCGCACGGCATCGCTTGAGAACGACGTCTATACCCTCAACGAGGGGAACGTCAGTTTCGCCAATCAGAATCGTGCATTGCTGAATCAAAACGAGAACTATGGCCTGAATCTGAAAATGACCCATCTCCTCAATCAGAACACTTTCTATGAAGTGTTCCTGGGTTACACGGGCTACTACAATCTGCAGATGGATAATGACCATCAGCATGACTTGTTCGCGTACGGAGATTCCGCAGCCAATGCGGCGTTCGGGTACATGTTCGATGGCGACGGAAACGGTCCTGATCCTTTAGTGGTGTTTGGACAGCGCTTCCAGCCCTTTGGCTTCCCGGAAGAGGGTTACGCGTATCAGAAGGACCGCTACAGCTCCGTCAACGGAAAGATCAATTTCGTGCACCAGATCGGCCGCACGCATGAGGTGAAGGTCGGTGCCGAGGCAGCGATGTACAGCATCCGTCAGTACGACGTGATTCCGTACGCGCTGAAGAGCTTCCTGCGGAACAACCCCGACGCGAACCCGACACAGCAGGCGGTGAATTCACGCACGAATTATATCGGATACGATATGTGGGGTGTGGAATCGGATGATGCTCTCACTGGTCCGAAATCTCCCGTCTTCGCTTCGGCCTACGCTCTTGATAAAATCGAGCTCGAAGACCTCGTGATCAACGTCGGTCTGCGCTGGGATTACATTGACACCGATTCGAAAAAATTCGTCGATCCTTCGAATGTGAAATTCGACGACAACGGCATGATTCTGGACGATCCGAGCAATCTCGAAGAAGTGGATCCCACTTCCGCATTCAGCCCGCGACTCGGTTTTTCCTTCCCGGTAACGGATCAGACCGTGTTCTATGCTCAGTACGGCAAATTCGTGCAGCAGTCTCGTCTGCGCGATGTCTACCTGGGCTATGCGATGTCCGCGAGCAATATTCGCGGCGGCTACGCCATCGAGAATCCCGTCGGTTTCGGTCTCAAGCCGGAAACGACGATTCAGTATGACTTCGGTTTCCGCCAGCAGATCGGTGACTTCCTGGCCTTCGATATCGGTGCCTTTTACAAGGATATCCGCGATCAGATCCAGGTGCGTCAGATCGTCGCCACGCCGGGTGCGCAGCATCAGGCCTACGATGCGTGGGTGAACGGCGATTTCGCGACAACCACCGGTGTGTCGATGAAAATCGATCTCCGCCGTGTCGAACGCATCCAGGCATCAATCGACTACACGTATTCCGATGCACGCGGAACCGGCTCGTCTCCCTCGACCGCTTTCCGTACCATCTGGCTGTCGCCGACGGAAACGCCGTATCTTCCGAAATACACCACCCCGCTCGCGTTTGACCAGACGCATCGCGGCGCAGTGAACATCGATTACCGTTTCAGCGCGGACGACGGTCCCGAATTCGGCGGAGTGCATCCGCTGGAGAATCTCGGGCTGAACATGCTGTTCACCTTCAACAGCGGCCATCCGTTCACCCTTGTTGACGACAATTCCTACGACAATCGCCGCCAGCCGGTGGAAGTGCTGAACGAATCGCGTACACCATGGATTTTCCAGGTAGACGCGCGTCTCGACAAGACGGTGAACATCGCCGGTCTCAACGTCAACTTCTACATCTGGGTCATCAACCTGCTCGACACGAGAAATGTCGAGGACGTCTTCATTCAGACAGGCAGCGCCTCCGATAACGGCTACCTCTCGACCGATCAGGGCCGGCAGGAGCTCCTCACCTATTCCGCATACGGGAAGGTGTATGAGGATCTGTACCGCGATTTCTACTACCAGTACAACATTCAGAACGCCAACTTCTTCGGGCCGCCCCGTCAGGTGCGTCTCGGTTTGCGTCTGGATTTCTGAGCTGGTGGAGGCAGGATTCATGAACGAAGATAGAAGCAATACAAGGAGACTGAGCATGAAGCTGATCGGAACATTGCTCCTGTTATTCGCTCTGCTGTGCCCCACCACCGCCGTTCAGGCAGGCGGGCATGTCAAGGGTGATAAGGACAAGAGCAGCATACAAAAGACGTCGAGTAACGACCTCTACGATTTCATCTCTATCAACCAGATCCTGATGTGGATTTCCAATAACGGGTCCACATCATACAATCCGTTTACCAAGGCCTCGGGGCTCGAATGGCCGCAAGGCAGCGGCAAGTACGCCATTTTCCAGGACGGTCTCGTCTGGGGTGGTAAAGTCGGCGGTGAAATCCGCATCGGCGGTTCCACCTACAGGCAGGGTCTGCAAGCGGGAAACATCAATCCCGACGGCTCTGCGGCAAACGCTGCCGATCCTATCCATCGCATTTTCAAGGTGCGTAAGGTAACGCGTACGCAATACAACCTGATGGCCGCAACGGATCAGGCGCGTCTGAAAAAGGACTTTGAGGAATGGCCCGATGAATTCGGTGCCCCGTACACCGATGCCGATAACAACGGTCAGTATAACGTGGATTTTGAAGCGTGGCTCGACGGCGGAGCGGTCGACACGCCCTGGTTCATCGGCGACGAGGTGCTTTGGTTCGTATCCAACGATCTCGATCCCTCACGCACGAGCAACCTCTACGGTTCACCTCCCATCGGTGTGGAAGTGCACACACTGGTTTGGGGATACAATCAGACCGGACCTCTGGGCAACATGGTGTTCGCGAAATACACCGTAATCAACAAGGGCACGGACGATCTCGAGGACGCGTACTTCGCCCAGTGGTCCGATCCGGATCTTGGCGACGCGGCTGACGATTTTGTCGGCATTGACACGAACCTCGTGCTCGGATTTTGCTACAACGGTCTGGCGGTGGACGGCGTGTACGGCGTCCCCCCCGCCGCGGGCTACGACTTCTTCCAGGGCCCGGTTGTACCCGGCGCACCGGAAGATGTAGCGCACTACAATTTCGGTTTGTTGCAGGGTTGGAAAAACCTCGGTGTTTCTGGCTTTGCCTACTACATCAACAGCGATGCCGTGTATCAGGACCCCGATCTCGGTACTCCGGCAGGCGGCGAGCAGATGTACAACTATCTGCAATCCCGCTTGTATGACGGCGGACCGTTCATCGATCCCACCACCAACCTCGAGGTGAAAGTCGCCCTTGCCGGTGATCCCATCACCAAAACCGGCTGGATAGACGGTATCGTGAATGCGCCGGATGACCGCCGCATGATGATGGTCACAGGTCCTTTCACGCTCAACAAGGACAATGACATTCCCAACGGCAAGATCAACCGTCAGGAAGTCGTGGTCGCGCGCATCGTGGGACGCGGTTCCGACCGCATCTCCAGTTTGCAGGTGCTCAAGTACTACGACCGCTACGCACAGCTTGCATTTGACAATAACTTCGATCTGCCCGACGCTCCTCCCGCACCGAAGGTGACGGTCTCCATCAAGCCGAACACGGTGATGCTGAGCTGGGGCGAGCAGGCCGGCGTGAAAGCCACGGAAATGCACGAGGACGCTGGTTACGTGTTTGAAGGATATAACGTGTACCAGTTCCCGACGCGGAGTTCTTCCCTGCAGGATGCCAAGAGACTCGCGACGTATGATGTCATCAACAATGTTGCGACGATTTTCGACGAAGTTGTCGATGAGAAAACCGGTGCCGTCGTCGTGCTGCCTGTGCAGTTCGGCGGTGACACGGGAATTCAGCGACTGATCACCATCACCAATGACGCCATCACGGATCGTCCGCTGGTGAATAATCAACCCTATTACTTCGCCGTTACCGCGTATGCCTACAACGACGATCCGGAAGCGGCACCGCGTCAGCTTGAATCCGCTCCGCAAGTCCTTGAAGTGTATCCTCAGACGGTGAATCCGGGATATCGCTTCGGCGCGGACTACGACGAGCTGATGCAGGTCATGCATACCCGTGGCAGCTCGACAGGGTACCCTGTCGTGAAGACCATTGACCCGGTGCTTCTCACAGGTGATTCCTACGAGGTGACCTTCCGCTCCGTCGGCAAGGTTGAAGTCGATTTCCACGGAGAGGAATTACTCGAACTCGACAGTTACGCATGGACGCTGAAGAACGTCACGAAGAACACCACACTCGTTGCTGACGCGCTCGAGTATGGTGGTGTCGCGGACGGATCTTCTACCGGCTATCTTGCCGACGGTTTCCAGATCGGTATGGTCGGACAGGGCCATTACGAAGTCGGACACGAATTGCTGGAAGTGCGCTGGGAAGGCGGACCGCAGCAGTACGGTTCCTACGCGGATGTGTATTTCATCCCCGGTTACGATTTCTTTGGAAGCACGATCAAATCCTACGATGTGAAAAAGACTGTCGAAGTGCGCTTCGACAAGACGAAACCATCAAAGGGTTACGTCTTTTTCCGCGGTTCCACACCCAATTACCAGTGTCAGGGATATCACGAATCCCCGATCAGCATCTGGGATGTGACGGACAAGGCCAATCCGCGGCAGCTTTCCTGGACGCTTGTCGAGCAGGTGAACGGTCCGGCCCAGGACTTCCAGTTCACACCGACAGCGGCGCAGTCGGATCGCGAGTATCTGTTCATTCTCGATCATCCGTACAGCGACACGCCCAATCCGACATGGACGGATCCGACCTTCTCCCTCCTTAATCAGGCGGGTGAGATGCCCATTCTCTATGCCTGGTGGCCGATAAAGACTGCCACAGCAGGACCGGGCAAGTTCCCCTGGCAGGATGGAGACAAACTGGTTTGGGTTCCGAACATACCGTTCGACCAGAACGATGTGTACACGTTCACGACAGCAGCACCGAAGTTTACGGTGGAGGCGGCACGCGAGGATATCAACGATATCCAGGTGTTCCCCAATCCGTACCTTGGCGCCAGCGCACTGGAGTTAAACAAGTACCAGCGCTTCGTCACAATCAACCATCTCCCCGAGCGTGCAAAATTCCGGATCTACACTGTGTCCGGAACTCTCGTGCGTTCGTTCGAGAAGAACGATGCGACGCAGCTCGCTACCTGGGATCTCCAGAATGACAACGGCTTGCCCGTTGCCAGCGGCATGTACCTCATCCACATCGACATGCCCGACCTCGGTGTCGAGAAAGTGCTGAAACTCGGTGTCGTCACCGAAGCGCAGTATCTCGACCGCATCTAGCATGTGCGACGGATCGATGCAAAACCGTTTTGTTGTGAATCAGATACATCATCAAGGAGATACACCATGCGTACTACGCTTTCATCGTTCCTGGCGATTCTGACGGCGCTCGCGCTGATCAGTGCCACGGCGACAGCGGGAGGCGGCGGCCGGACCGGCACCAATGCCGGAGACCAGCTCCTCATCCCCGTGGGCGCACGCGGCATAGCGCTGGGAAGCTCATACAGCGCCGGTATCACCGGGCTCAATGCCATCTACTACAATCCCGCCGGTCTGTCGGCCAGCCGGGCCAGTGCCGAGGCAATGTTCTCGCACATGTCCAGCTTCGGCGACGTCGGTGTGGATTACGCCGCGGTCGGCGCGCAATTCGGCGGCTTCGGCCATCTGGCCTTTACGCTGAAATCGCTGTCCTTCGGCGATATTGAAAAAACCACCGAACGCAATCCCGACGGTACGGGTGCGACGTACTCACCAAATTTCGTCGCGCTGGGTCTGACCTACTCGCGTGCGCTCACGGACCGCATCCGCGCCGGCGTCACGGTGCAGTTGCTCAGTGAGACGATCGACAGGACCTCCGCTTCCAATGTCGCTTTTGACATCGGCGTGCAGTACCAGGGTCTTGCGGGGCTTCGCGGTCTCGCGTTGGGTGTAACGCTGCGCCATCTCGGCGGTAACATGCAGTACACCGGAGCGGGTCTCACGCGTCTGGTGGACGAAGTTGACGGCAAGCGCGATCCGCAGCTGCTGCGTATCGAAGCTGCCGGTTTCGGTCTTCCTACCTCCCTGGAACTCTCGATGGCCTACACCCACACGTTGACAGACCTGCATAACGTCACTGTCGCGGGCGCTTTCGAGAACAACAACTTCCAGCTCGATCAGTACCGCATTGGATTGGAATATTCCTTCCGGAATTTCTTCTTCCTTCGCGGATCCTTCAACCTGGCAGGCGACGAGCCGAACAACAACTTCGACGAAGGGGTGTTCGAGTACGGCCCGGCCTTCGGTGCCGGTGTGAACTTCGATACCGGTGATCTTGCCATCGGCGTGGACTATGCCTACCGAACCATGCAGCAGTTCGACGGCAATCATGTATTCACCGTCAATCTCGGATTCTGAGACTGACCGACGGCATTGTCGAAAGGGCCCCGCAACAGCGGGGCCTTTTCAGTTACCGTCGGAATCCGTTGGTATCTCCAGGTTCGGATCCAGCGGTGCTGCCGGAGTGCAGAAGCGCCAATACCTGAGAAAGGGACATCGGACGGCTATTCTCTGAAACGACCGTGAACGGATGCGTACGCATTTCTGTCCGCATCGGTAACGATGATGACGATCAGGGTTTCACCGGGAGCGATACTGTGAACGGTACCTTCATGCATGTCCCAATGGAGTTTGCGTGCGAAATTCGCCTCCCACGCGAGCTTCGTACTCCTCCTTCTGTCGTTGCGAAGCTTTACCGTATACGTGCATCCGGCTTCCATGCTGTTGAGCAGTATCGTGGTACTGTCGGCGGTGACCGTGGTCGAGTCGAACAGTCGCGCCGAGAACATGGCGCCACGTTCCAATGGAAGCCTGAGGAGCGCGTCGTGTGATGAATGGGAGTGTACGGTGTGCTGTACGAGTTTACGGAACTCGGTGCGAAGATTCGCCCGAAATCGGTCGGCTCCCGGTGCGATGTACAGCCAGGCGCCATCAAGAGCGTCGCCCGCATTCGACGAACCGTCAACAAAGGTGACGGTATTGAACGAAAAATCCGCCGAGAGCCCCGTTCCGGTATTGCGATTGAGCTTGTAACTGACCGCACGCCGGGGAGACAGCGAAATGCTGTCGAGGAGATCGAGGTTCAGCTCGAACAGCGGCAGACCGTCCTGTCCATACGACCACTCATACTGCCACCAGAAACCCGGCTGCGAAGGCAGGAGGCGCCCGAGGGGATTCCAGCCCAAGGCCACGGCTTCGTTTGCTCTGTCGCGGGTTGGGCCCGCGCCGCTCACCGCATAGGCGTGCAGACCGAACAGCCCTCGTCCGGAAAACGACGCGCCAGGCCAGGATTCCCGTTCAGGAAGCACCGAGAGTCGCAGTGGTGTGAAGCCGCGAAGACTCGCCGATGAATCCGCTGCGGAGGCATTCAGAAAGCGTTGCTGAGCGCGGAGGGAAGTCGCGGAAAACAGTATGCAGACGAAAATGAGAGTGCGCATGGCGTTACGATTGAATGAGAGGGGTGATGCGGCGCGCGTGCTTGGAGCTTCAATGCACGTCTGCATGATAAAAAAAATCCCGCGCGAAGCGGGATTCAGTTCCGGGAGCGAGAGGAATTACTTGAGCATCTTGAGTTCATAGTCCGCATTGCGGGCGTAGGTCGGATCCTTCTTGGCGTTGGTGAAAGCGTCCTTCGCTTTCGCCGTGTTGCCGAGGTTCCTGTACGCAAGGCCCATTTCGAAATACGCGGCTCCTTTCGGACCCTTGATATGCTTCAGGGCTTCGGTGGCTGCGGAGATGGCCTCATTGTACTTGCCGTCCTTGTTATAGGCCTGCGCCATGATGATATGCGCTTTGTCGAAATTGGGATCGTTCTCCAGAGCTCTTTTCGTCAACCCGAGCGCACCTTCGGTTTCACCGTTATTGACGAGTTCCGCTGCACGAGCAACCAGCGCGGCGGCGAGTCCCTTCTTCGCGGGGCCAAGCGTAGGCGTTTCCTTGATTGCTTTCTCGTAATTGTCTATCGCTTTCTGATACTCATTCTTGCTGAACCAGGAGCCTGCGAGCGCGACATACCCCGCGGCGAATTTCGGATTGATCTTCAACGCTTCGTCGAACGAGGTTATGGATTCATCCACCTTGCGGGCCCGACGTTCGGCCAGACCCCGCTGGTAAAAATAGAATTCATGCTTTTCCAGCTTCAGTGCAGCATTATATTTGCCGATCGCGCCGTCATAATCGCCCGATTTCAGCAAGGCGTTGCCTTCGTTGTAGAGCTTCTTGGCTTCGTTGTTGCTTTGCGCGTTGAGGACAGATGTGCTGACAACGAAGGAGAGCAGCAGGAGGAGGGACAGGTTCTTGAACATCATAGTTCTCCTTGCACCGTGGGTGTCGGTGGAACAGTGAAGAATTGTGATCGGCGTGAAAACGCGGGGCTTTCTGGTGCGGAAGGCGGGACTTGAACCCGCATGCCCTTTCGAGCGCCACCCCCTCAAGATGGTGTGTCTGCCAATTTCACCACTTCCGCAGGGACTTTTTTTGGTGAGGCTGGATGGGTTCGAACCATCGACCCTCTGCTTAAAAGGCAGATGCTCTACCACTGAGCTACAGCCCCCCACAAAAAGTGGTCTTTAAAGCTAGGTATTTTTTTGTCCCGGTGCAAGTGCGGCCGATCACACTTCGTTATTTTTTTTCGCGCACCTTCACCGAGAGCACATCATACAGTAACTTGCAAGTGGAAAAACTTGTTCCCCTGACGTCCGACTGTATGCGCTATGATTTGCTTGTGTTCGATCTCGACGGGACGCTCGTCGATTCGTTTGCGGATATTCATTCCTCGATAAACGAACTGCTTCGGGAGTGCGGCGGGAGAGAACTTCCGGAATGCACCGTTCGCGACGGTATCGGACGAGGTGTGAGACATCTTGTGCGCAGCTGCCTCGCGGCCGCCGGTCTCACCGCATGTGATCTCGAGGACTGTTTGTCGACTTACGGGGAGATATATCAGCGAAATTGCCTTGGGCGCACCGAGTTATATGCCGGCGTGTCCGCCACGCTCCCGGCTTTCGCGCCCGTGCCGCTGGCGGTAGTAAGCAACAAGCCGGAGCACGCCTGCCGCGCCATCCTTCGCGGCTTGGGTGTGGAAGACTATTTTGTCCGTATTGCGGGAGGAGACAGTTACCCGGAGCTCAAACCCTCGCCGCTTCCGTTATTGCGTATCGCGATGGAGCTTGGTGTCGCTGTCGACCGTGTGCTCATGGTGGGCGATTCCGTGTATGATCTGGCGGCCGCCCACGCCGCGGGCTGTCATGCCTGCGCCGTGACGTGGGGTTTTCAGGACGCGGAAACATTGAAGGCGCTCAACCCTGAATATATGGTGAGCGCCTTCGAAGACATTCTCGGAATCGCCGGCAGAGCCGCCACGTCCCCCGTTAGTTGAACAGGTAACTGATTCCGACCTGCGGAAGAGGAAGGATGATGCCGTCCGTAAACCAGGTTACACCCAGCTCGGCGGAAAAGATAACCGTTTTCGAGATATCCCAATCATAGCCCGCGCCGAAGCCCGCACGGAATGGTCCTTTCAGCTCGTCCGGGTCATCCTTGCCGTTCTGATAAAAGCCAAGACCGACAAAGCCATAGAAGCGGTTTCGCCCCGACCAGTCAAAATCGTACTGCGCTTCGGCACCGAAGGATGCGAGCAGATTGTCGCCGCCCTTCCAGGCACCGGCGTTCAGTTCGAAGCCGTAGCGGGTGTGCGGATGAAAGCGCACGCTCACGCCCATTCCGCTTAACAGGCCAGCCTGAAGACCGACGCCCCAATGGGATTTCGTGAGATAATAATCGTCATGTTCCGTCAACTGCGCCTGCGCCGGAGAAACAACGCAAAGCGTCAGCATCAGTGTCAATGCCAAGATTCCGAATGCTCGCATAATTGTGCCCTCAATGTTGTTCGTATGCGTCAAGCTAGGTATTTTTCTCTGAATCGGCAACTCCCAGGAAGGACAGATCATGAGTGATGTGACCATACGACCCGATGCGACGCCCGAGGATATTATTCCTCAACTGCACGCCCTGTTGGACGAAAGCGATCCGCCGCTCACGGTCATGGCGAACGTCGCTTCGCTCTTGTACTGGTCGCTGGACGGAATCAATTGGATTGGATTTTATCTGCTCGACGGCGATACGCTGCGTCTTGGTCCCTTCCACGGCAAACCCGCGTGTTCCGAAATCGCGCGCGGACGCGGCGTGTGCGGCACCGCGGTCGAGAAAAGCAGCATGCTCAATGTTCCGGATGTAGAGAGCTTCCCGGGGCACATTGCCTGCGATGCCGCGTCGCGCTCCGAATTGGTCATACCGTTGCTCGTGCATGGCGTGGTCCGGGGGGTACTCGATGTGGACAGTCCGGTTCATAACCGCTTCGGTTTAGCGGAGGAGAAGTTGTTTCAGCGTGCTGCGGAGCTCATCGCGGAGCACATCGTGAAGTGGGATGGGCGGCTTTTTCCGTCTTGACAGGCGACCATGGAATCATTACATTGAATTTTCATATCCCACACAACCCGGAGCGGTGTATAGATATCTCGATACTGACTGAATTTCCAAATTCCCGGAATCCCCGTATCAGATGTCATCCCCGCGCAGAATTTCCTCGCTGTTTCCGCGACAAGGTAACCGCTGCTTCCCGGCATTCCAGCCTGTTTCAGGTATGTCTCCGGAAATGACGGCATCTCCCCCTCTGTCCGCTTTGCGTGCGGCCTGGTCGTCTCCACTTGCACGCAAGACGGTGTTGTATTCCACCGCGATGGCAACGAATGCGCTGCTGGGCGTCTTCGTGTACAGTGTGCTCACGCGGAGGCTTCCGGTCGAGGATTTCGGTACGTACTCCTTCGTGATCGCTTTTTTTCTGTTTACCGGCATGTTCTTTGATTTCGGTATCGCTCCCGCCGGGATGCGCCTGATGGCGACTACGAAAGACGACACGGAGCGAGCGTCCACACGCGGTGCATTATTTGTTCTCTCTTCCGGTTTGGGACTGTTGTATATGCTGGCCGTCGTTGTTGGATCATTTGTCGTGGAGCGCTTCGTTCATCCCGGTGCAGGACAGGTCTTGCTGATCATGGCGCCGCTGGCCGCGGTGTATCCATTACAGGAAATGGTATTCTCTGTCGCGCAGGGGGAGAGCCGCATGGCGCTGCTCTCTGCGGCCACCGTGATGCCCCGCATACTGCTCGCCGTGGTGCTGCTTCTGTTTACCGGAGCTGCAATGACGCTTACGGGAGCGGTGTTTCTCACGTTGCTCGGTATGATGCTGTCCACCGCGTTCGCCATCATGTTGCTGCGGCCGGGTTTTTCGGACCTTCGCGCTTCCATCGCCGCGGTGCTGCAGGAGGTCAGAGAGTACGGACGTGATATCTATGCCGGGCGGCTCGTGGACGGACTAACAGTGGGATTGGATAAAATGTTGCTGAGCCTGTTCCACGGCATGAGCATCACCGCATACTATTCCATCGCGATGACGATGAGCACGCCGATTGCCATGGGCAGCAAGGCAGTGTCGCACAGCGCATACAAGGATTTCGCAAGCGAACAACGCATTCCGTCCCGTATTCTGATGGTGAGTTTTGGCTGGAGCGCCTTCATCGGTTTGTGTATCGGTCTTGGCGGTTTTGTGCTTGTCCCGCTATTCTTCACCGATTCTTATGCGGAGGCGCTGTCGGTACTTCCGCTGCTCGCTCTGGGCGGTATACTGCTCGGTGCCAACCATCCCTTTCACGCGTTCCTTGCGGCGCGGCGGCAGGGGAGAGCAATCCGCATCATGTCCATCACAACATCATGCCTCAACGTGGTTCTGAATATCACGCTGATCCCGCTGATTGGGATGACCGGAGCCGCTTTGGCGTTCATTACGACGTATGCGGTCAATATCGGAATGAATCTGTGGTTTTATCGAAAGGTGGTCAACCCGGAGGCAACCGGTCTGTGAAACCCATGGTGCACCAGAAATTGAATTGTTTTCGACACGGCGTCTCACAAGTTTACACGTTGTATTTGTCGTTTTCCCGGAGATCCGAAACATGCGTCCATTAATTCCGGCGATTTTGCTGCTGATTCTCATGTGCGCGCCCTTCGCGGCTGCGCAGGAACTTCGCGTGCTGTCATCGGATGCGGGCGGTTGTGTGGTCGAGTACACACCGGCCGTTCAGAAAGTCTACGTCGGGAACGGCGAGTCACGCTTCGAAATCGAGCGAGGTGTCAGCTTCTATTCCATCGGAGCGCCTCATCTGTTTGTCCGGACAGAATTGCTCGGACTTCCCTCGACGACGGGGAATGCCGTGACGGTGCTCGAAATGGATTATCGCGACGAGAGCGGTATCCGATTAGCCATGGTGCGGGAAGGACGTGAAAGCGACGATCAATGGCAGCCCGAGCGCAGCGTGCTCTATTCCGAGAACGGTTTTCTGCCGGCGGAAAGCGCCATGCTGCGCAATATCGGCGTCGCACGGGACCGCATTCTCGGAGATCTGCTGCTCGTACCCGTGCAGTGGAATCCGGCCACACACGTTGCACGCATCGTTACACGGATGCGCGTGCGCATTGATTACGGCGGCGCAACGCAACGATTCGATCCGGGTGCCGGCGATGCGACGGCGAATGCGCTTCTCAACGCGGAACAGGCACAGAAGTGGGTGCTCGCACGTCCGACGCGCTTGAATAAAGCCACCGGCGCGACAATGGAGAGCGGGAATTGGTATCGTCTCGCCGTACCGCAAACTGGTATGTATCGCTTGACACGGTCCTGGTTCGCCTCCGCGGGTATAGACGTCACGACGCTGGATCCTCGCACGATCAAAATGTATGGTGGTGGTGGCCGCGAGTTGCCCCGTGATGTGGATGTCGCACGGGCGCAGCCGTTGATGGAAATCGCCATCGAGGTTGTGGGCGGAGAAGACGGCCGTTTTGACGAAGGGGATTATGTGCAGTTTCACGGGATGGGTACCTCCGGCTTTACCTACAATCCCGCTTCGAAGACGTACTCACATTACATCAATCGCTATACTTCCGAGAACGCCTATCTCCTGACCTTCGGAGGAAGTGCGGGGAAGCGCATGGCGCGCGAGGCCTCCCTTTCGGAACCGGACGCCTTCCGTCCGGCGTGGTTTCGCGGACGTGAGTTTGAGGAGGAGGAAGTCAACAGTATGCTCAACTCGGGCCTGATGTGGTTCGGGAAACGGCTGGTCGCGAACGCCGGAAGCGCGGCTGCCATCACCTTTACGCGGAAACTGCACGGTCTGGTGAAGACGGAGCCGGTGTTGTACCGCATACAGGTTGCCGGAAGCTCGGAGGTTGATCATGGCTTTAAAGTGCGGGACAGCGAACGCGAAATAGGTACCATCTCTCTCGGTATCGTCAATTTCAATTCCGATACGGACGATGTGGGAAAAATATCCGGAGCCCGGGAATTCACCGGAACCGCACAGCTCGCCGATGATCGTTCCACGATAACCCTCACCTACTCGTCGGCAAATGCGGACCGCACACGCGGCGGCTATGTGGACTGGGTGGAGTGGCAGTACGCACGGCGTTTCGAGCCGTTGAACGACGAATTATTGTTCTCCGCGCCGGACACCAACGCGGTGGTGGAGTTCGTTCTGAATGGCTTCACCATGAGTGATATTCACGTCTATGATGTGACGGACCATACCAATGTCCTCAAGATGGACGGAGTGACCGTGAGCGGCGGTACCGTGCGATTTCAGGCGCGAAACGACGCAGGTCGGCCGCGACAGTTCCTCGCCGTGGCAAGTCCGGCGATGAAAGCTCCGGGTCAGGTTCGCACACTGCCGAATTCCGGTCTCATCGCGTCGACCGGAGCGGAATATCTCATCATAACGCACGACGATCTGGCTTCTGCGGCGCAACGGCTTAAGGCGCACAGGGAGCGAGCGGGCGAGGACCAGATCAGCAGCATGGTGGTGCGCACGAGCGAAATCTTCAATGAATTCGCGAGTACCCTGCCCGACCATACAGCCATACGGGACTTTCTTGCCTGGTCGCTCGCGAATTGGCAAACACCGCCCCGATACGTGCTCTTTCTCGGAGATGGTCATTTCGACTATCGAAACATCACCACGAACGAAACCATACTCGTACCGGTGGCCCAGTCCGAGAACTCCATCAACAAAATAGATTCCTATGTTTCCGACGACTACTACGTCAAGCTTCGTGGTATAGGCAGGAACGACGAGCGCGTGGATGTCGCAAGCGGACGCATCCCGGTACAGACGCTTGAGGAAGCAAACGCTGTTGTGGATAAAATAATCGGTTATGAGACAGCTGCGACCTTCGATCCCTGGAAAAACCGTATTACGCTCGTCGCCGATGACGGGTGGACGTCGTTCAAGGACACCGATTTCATCGAACATACCTGGCAGTCCGAACGCATGGCGGGGGTGCTTCCGCCGGAGATGGAACAGAAGAAAATCTACATCGTCTCGTACCGGACAGAGAATACCGCTTCGGGGCGACGCAAACCGGAAGCGGCCAGCGACATCATCGATCAGATAAACAGAGGGACGTTGCTGGTGAATTATACCGGTCACGGTTCTCACGACGTATGGGCGCACGAGCGCATCTTCATCAATGATGTGACCATACCCCTGCTTCGGAATGCACATCGCCTTCCGTTCATCAGTGCGGCGACGTGTACCTTCGGACTATACGATGCCCCCGGGGTACGCAGCGGAACCGAGCAGCTTCTGCTCAAACCCGACGGCGGCAGTATCGGCGGACTGTCCGCCCCGCGCGTGGTCTTTTCCCATGAGAACAGTGCTTTCAATCGGGAATTTCTGGATCAGTTGCTGTTGAAAGGCCGCGAAAGCGACGGACGCGCAAAACGCATAGGCGAAGCCCTGTACACCGCCAAGCAGCGGTATAACAATTCTCCCGGCTATGAGAAATTCCATCTCTTCGGCGATCCCGCGCTGCGCATCGCCCTGCCGCGCTACACAGCCGCCCTGGAACGGGTACAAATCAATGGACAGCAGGCCTCCGCCGACACCGTGCAACTCCGCGCGTTGAGCAAAGTCACTCTCGAGGGAAGTGTGCGGAAATCCGACGGCAGCGTGTGGGAGGATTTCAACGGTGTGACACAGGTCAGTCTTTTCGACGCGCAGCGCGCAGTAGTTGTCGACGAGGCGGGATGGAACAACTTTACCTATCCACTCGACGGGGGATTGCTGTATCGCGGGAAGGCGACGATCAGCGGCGGGCGTTTCGCGGTCAACTTTATCATCCCCAAGGATATTTCCTACGAAAACGCCACCGGCCGCATCTCGCTGTACTTCGACAACAACGCGGTGGACGGTGCGGGATATTTCACCAGTCTGCGTATCGGCGGATCGGACAGCGCCGCTGTACCTGACGACAAGGGGCCCGTCATCGCGTTGTACATGGATACGCGCAACTTCCAGCCGGGAGATCTCGTCAACAGCGACGCTTTGCTCATCGCGGATTTATTCGATGAAAGCGGAATCAACACCACGGGCCTCGGCATCGGACATGACATAGAGGCGTGGCTGGACGGTTCCGGCACAAGCATCATTCTGAACGAATTCTACACCGGAGATGTTGATTCCTATCAAAAGGGCACAGTCGAATACCGATTCCGCGGTTTACAGCCCGGCACACATACGCTGCGATTGCGCGCGTATGACATATTCAACAACTCCAGCACTGCCGAGACGTATTTCACCGTCGCCGGCAGTTCGCAACTCACGTTACAGGACGTGTACAATTACCCCAATCCCATGAAGGAGCAGACAGCTTTTACCTTCCGACACAATCTGGGCGATCCGGTGAATGTGGACATCAAGGTGTACACCTTGAGCGGACGACAGGTACGTACCATTTCGGCGATGCATGTCGCCGAGCGTTTTGTGATGGTACCTTGGGACGGGACGGACGAGGATGGCGATAAACTCGCAAACGGGGTGTATTTGTACAAAGTCATCTGTCGAACGGTGGACGGCGGCATGGGCAGCGAAGTGCTCGGGCGTCTGTCTCTCCTTCGCTGAAATGGTTGCGAAAACAAAACGATTACAATAACTTACTGTTCTGTCACTGTTCATACGAGGAAATTCAATGAATTGGAAAAGCACTCACGTCGTCAGCGCGATCGCAATCGCGGTGCTTCTGATCGGCCAGGCGCAGGATGTCGCGGCGCAGACCAGCACGGCGGTTCCGTTTTTGCTGATATCGCCGAGTTCGCGCAACAGCGCGATGGGCGAATCCGGCGTTGCCATCGCCGATGACGTGTCCGCGATTTTCTGGAATCCTGCCGGTCTCGGGTTTCAGAAGGGCATGGAGCTGAGCCTGAATCACTCCAACTGGCTGCCGCAGTTTCAGCAGAGTGATCTGTTTTTCGAATATGCCGGATATCGTATGGATATCCCCTCCATCGGAGGAACCATCGGTACCGCGCTCACTTTTCTGAATCTTGGTGAATTCGAGCGTCGCGACGAAGGAAACAATTCGCTCGGCACTTTCAAGAGCTTCGAAATCGCCTTCACCGGAAGTTACGGTACGCAACTCGACGAAGACCTCGGTGTGGGTCTGGGATTGCGCATCATTCACAGCAGCTTGTCTCAGGTCGGCACGGCGCGTGAGCAGGGTTCGGGCACGGCGACGGCGGTTGCGGGTGACGTCGGTATTCTCTATCGCCCGTCGAAATTCGTCATTCCGTTTACCAATACGGACATTGGCAATCGCTTCGCCATCGGCGCGTCCATCACCAACATCGGTCCATCCATCAGCTACATCGATGAGGATCAGGCGGATCCGTTGCCGACGGCCTTGCGCCTTGGCTACCGCTACGACCTGGTGCGCGAGAAGTACAACACCCTGACCTGGACCACCGACGTCACGAAGCTGCTCGTCAGTCGTACCGACAAGAAAGCCGACCCCTTCTACGAGGCGGTATTCAAGAGTTGGGATACACCCGGCAACGTATTCAATACCTTCACGCTCGGCACTGGCATCGAATACTGGTATTCGCAGCTCGTGGCGCTGCGTTTCGGTTTCTTCCACGAGGATCCGAGCCAGGGCAACCGCCGCTTCCTGACCTTCGGTGCGGGCGTGCGTTACGACATTTACGGCTTCGATTTCAGCTACATCAGCACAGCCATTTCCGACGACGACACGGTCAGCCCGCTGTCCGAGACCTTGCGCTTTACCTTGACGGTCAACTGGGACCGCGGCTCCGGTCCGGCCGACGACGGCACACGCATCCCCGCGGACGACGCCGCGAATTGATGCGTATCGGTGGATCTGCGGACAGCGCAGTTTCTCCGCTACCACGGCGCGATACGGAAAACGATTACGGAAATCATGTCCCGCAGGGCGATCCCCTGCGGGACCCGTTTCGGTGCAGCCCGGTGGCCTGCAGCTACGGGACTACGCGCCGAACGAAGCACGGTGGTGAACACCTGACCATGTCCTTCTTAATTTTCAGCACGGAGCGGCCCACATGCAGCGCGCAGGGATTCTCGCGATACTGGTACTACTGACCACAACCTGTCTTCAGGCACAGACGCCGTCACGTTCCGGGGCATTACTCCCCAAACTCTCACATGCGTTTGCTCCGCATGCCGGAGATGATGCCGTGCGTGCTCTGCCGGATACCGTGCGGCTGCTCGCGGTGATGGTGGATTTCCCCGAGGACACGGATAACCGTACCAGCGGCACGGGGAAGTTCGGATCCATCTATGAGTATGATTACGGCACCGAGATACTCGATCCCATGCCCCATAACCGCGCGCATTTTCAGCAACATCTGCAATTTCTCGAGAACTATGTCCGGAAGGTGTCGGGACGAAGGACCATCCTCAAGGGCGAGGTGCTCGACGGAATCGTAACGGTGGACGGGCCGATCAGTGATTATTCTTTCAGGAAAAACGAGTCCGAAGCGCCGGTGGCGAAGCTGGCCGTGGAAGCGTGGGAGAAAGCGGTCCAACAGTTCAGTACAGTGGATTTTTCGCGTTACCACATGTTTGTTGTCTTTCATGCGGGACGCGGGCGCGACATTGATTTGGTGAGCATACAGGGCTTCGATCCCACTCCATTTGACCTTCCGTCGTTATCATTCACCCATACAGCGTTTCGCCGACTGCTCGGAAACGATTTTCAGGGCGTCGATGCGGGCGGCGGATTTCGGATCACCAATTGCGCCGTATTGCCCACCACCAACAATCGCGAGATTTCCAACATCGACGGATCACGGAGTCTCCTGGAGTTGACCATCAATGGTTTGCTCGCCGCCAGCTTCGGTACCTGGGCGGGTCTGCCAGATCTGTTCGATACCAGGACCGGAAAAACCGGAATCGGGCGCTTCGGCCTGATGGATGGTGAAGGCATTTTCGCCTACGGCGGAATATGTCCGCCCGCGCCATCCGCATGGGAGAAACAGCGGCTTGGCTGGACGAGCCCGCGCATTGCCGCTTCCGGTACGCGGAATTATCTCATCACCGCTGGCGACTCACTCTCCACCGCGGATGTGATACGTGTGCCGATCACCGACATCGAATATTGGCTGGTGGAGAATCGTCAGCGCGATCTCGGCGGCAACGGTCAGCTCGTCACCTTCGTCTCCGGCGGACAAGTACAGCAGTTGCGCTTCCCGAAGGACACCCTGGGTTTCGACAACGGCAATGTATCGCAGCTCAAGGGCGTGGTGATCGACGTGGAGGATATCGACTGGAGCCTGCCGGGCGGACGCGTGCTCGTAGACGACAAGGAAACCCGCATCAATGGCGGTATTCTCATCTGGCATATTGATGAAACAGCACTGACGGAGCGCATCGCGCTCAACACCGTCAACGTAACCATGCCGGGGGTGTCCCGTGCAGTGGATCTGGAGCAGGCTGGTGGGCCGCAGGACATTGGCGTGGATATTCAGACAGTTTTCGGCACGCAGACAGGGAGCGGATCCGCCATCGATTACTGGACAAAGGACAACATCTCGCCTGTGTACACCAATATGTTCGATCTGCGCAGTTCTCCGAACAGCAGAGCCAATTCGGGCGCCGACGCGCGTGTGGCGATGAAGAATTTTTCCGTCAGCGGACCGATCATGACATTGGATATTGCCGTGGGCGATGATGGCTATGCACCGCTTGCGGGTTTCCCGGTGGACTTCGGCGAACAGCTGCAAAGCGGACAGACGTTGCGCTACATCCGCTCCGCGGATTTGGATGGCGACGGTGTGGACGAGTTGCTGGCGGCCGCAAGCGGAGTGCAGCACGGTTTTCGCCTGCTCGTCAGCCGTCTCGATGGAACACCGTATCTTCCGACAGGCTACGTCGCAGGAGCGGAGAATTGGGAACTGTCGGACGCACCGGCTGTCGGCGACGTGGATGGCGATGGCAAGGCTGAGACGGCGGTTATCCTTGAGCAAGGGACTGCACGTGAGGTATACGTCCTCCGTGCAGCCGACAGCGATGCCGATGGAATGCTGGACGTACTGTACCGGCAGCGCTTCGAGGGATCGGGCGGCTATCCTGCCCTCGCAAGCACGCTGCCGCAGATTATTCATGGTGCGTTGCTGCTGTACGTACGCGGCTCCGCCGCCGACAGCATCATTGCAGTCGGCAGCACCGTGCGGAGTTTTTCTGTAGGAACGCCGGGCTTTGAGCCATACGCCGATGTGCGCTTCCTGCCTCTGGACGAAGCGGGGATGGTCTACGCGCATACCCCGCAGAGCGGCCTCGCTTTTTCGCTCTCCGGCATGGTACAGCCGCTCCATTTTACATCAATCGTCACAGCTCCCATTTCTGACGGTACGGCTGCTTTGTCCGCCTCCGCCGACGTTGACGGCGATGGAAAGCGGGAGCTGATAGTCTCCCGCGTCGACGCGACTTCTTCCGGGACCTCGCAGATCCTGGTCGCTTCTTACGCGCTGGGAGAGGGGACCGATGCGGACGTACGGCCTATCGCGGAGCGGCTGCCGGGGGATCCGGTGATCACTTCCGGTGCGGTGGCGTGTGCGGACGTGGACGGAGACGGACGTGCGGAAATTCTGTTGCGGAGCGGCGACGGTCTGCTCATGGCATATAACCACACGCTTGCCCCCGTGGATAACTATCCCGTGTATGCCCGTGCGAAAAAACTGCGCTCGTATCGCGGCGATGCAACGGGAGACGTGGTCGTCTCTTCGGGGTTCGAAACGCTGCGCTTTCTTCAGGACAAGGCAGGTACGCGGGAAGGATTTCCGGTCGCTTTCCCGACCGTCAACGACCAGGCGTTGTTGCGCACCGACCGCGGCCGGCTTGGCATTGCCGCTGTATCGGATCGTGCGCTGTTCGTCTTCGAGCATGCTGTGAATATCGCTATCGGAGATCTGCTGTGGTCAACCGCGAACGCGGACAGTCGCAACAGCGGACAGACACCCTTGCCGACGCAGAATGTGAGCCCGGGTACCGAGTTTTTCCCGCAGCAGCTCTGTTATAACTGGCCGAATCCCGCTTATGACGGAGTCACCCGCATTCGCTTTTTCGTGTCCGACGATGCGGATGTGACGGTGAAGATTTACGACCTGGCCGGCGACAAGGTGGATGAGCTCAGTACGCGTGCACGCGGCGGTGTGGACAACGAGATCGTCTGGGATGTCAGCGGCATTCAGAGTGATGTGTACCTCGCGAAGGTCGAGGCAATCGCTCCGGGTAAAAAAGGCGAGAAAATCATAAAAATCGCCGTGGTGCGCTAGGGGCGGCGTGTTGCGGAAAGCAGGCGCGGTCGAAGCCGTTTGTTCACTGATGGATCAGGGAACACAAAAGATGCACCCGGGCACCGTTCTGCGATCCCCGAGGCATCAGGAATTCTGTCATAAGCGACGAGCATTCTTTCATCTCACTCTATCGGAAAATCGTATCATGATGATGACGATGCGTGCCATACCGGCGCTCCTTCTGCTTTTCGTGTTTGGATCTGTTCTTCATGCGCAGCCGGACAGCTATTCCGCTCCGGAGAAGGATTGGTTTACCATTACCACGAAGCATTTTCACGTGCATTATCATGAAGGCGCGGAGCGTACAGCGCGTGTGGTGGCAAAGATCGCCGAAGATGTGTACGGTCCGATCACCTCGCTGTACGATCACGAGCCCGATCAGCGCATCAGTTTTGTGATCAAGGACATCTCGGACTACGCGAACGGCGCGGCGTATTTTTTCAACAACAAGATCGAGATTTGGGCCTCGCCTCTGGATTTCGAACTGCGCGGAACGCACAACTGGCTGCGTAATGTGATCACGCATGAGTTCACGCACGTGATTCAGATCCAGGCCGCGATGAAATTCGGACGTGGCATTCCCGCGCTGACATTTCAGTGGTTCGGGTATGAAAAGGAACGCCGCCGCGACGTGTTGTACGGATATCCCAACACACTGGTGTCGTATCCCTTTCCCGGCGTGGTGGTACCGCCCTGGTTCGCCGAAGGCACGGCGCAGTTCCAACGCGACAGACTCGGGTATGAGAACTGGGATGCGCATCGGGACATGATATTGCGTAGTTACGTGCTTGCCGATTCCATGCTCAGTTGGGGTGAGATGAGCGCGTTCGGAAAAACCAGCCTCGGCAACGAGAGCGTGTACAATTCCGGCTACAATCTCACGCGCTATATCGCGCGGAAGTACGGCGAGGACAAGCTGGCGGATATCACCCGCGCTTTGAGCAAGCCGTTCACATTCACGATTGACGCCGCCGTCAAAGATGTACTCGGCATCAGCGGCCGTGCCCTGTACGCAGAATGGGCCTCAGCCCTCAAGGACGAGTATGCGGCACGCACCGCGCCCATACGAAAAAATCGCATCGAGGGTGATATTATCGCGGGTGTCGGTTTCGCCAATTTCTATCCGCGCTATTCACCGGACGGAAAATGGATCGCCTATGTCTCGAACAAGACCTCCGATTACATGGGGCAATCCGCGCTGTACATTCGGCGGGCGGACAGCACCGCAGAGCGCATGGCCGTTCCCGGTGTGCGTTCCGCCATTTCCTGGTCACCGGACGGCAAGAAAATCGTGTACTCGAAGTACAACACACCGACCGTGCAGGGCCATATCTACTACGATCTGTACGTGTATGATGTGGAAAAAGAAGAGGAGAAGCGTCTGACCCGCGGATTACGCGCGTTCAATCCCGCCTGGTCTCCCGACGGATCACGCATCGCGTTCGTGCACGGCGCGGACGGAACGATCAATCTTTCCACTGTGGACGCACAGGGAGGGAACCGGGTACAGCTCACCAAGTATGCGCATGGTGAGCAGGTGTTCACCCCAACCTGGTCTCCCGATGGTGCCTGGATTGCGTTCGCCTTTGCTCCGCGCACGCATCGTGGGCTGGCGCGCATCCGGCCCGACGGCAGCGGGTTCGAGACCATTCTCCATGAGCCCGCGAATGATTGTCGCGATCCGCGCTACACTTCCGACGGAAAACATCTCCTCTATTCCAGCGATCGGACGGGCATTTTCAATATCTATCGTCTCGATCCCGGATCCGGTACACGGACGCAGCTCACCAACGTTTTGGGTGGTGCTTTCATGCCTGATCAGGATGCAGCCGGGAATCTCGTCTATGCCGCATACACTGCGGGCGGATATAAAATTGCGCGGCTCGCCACCGGCGGGACGGTTGAGCCCGGGATGTACGATTACCTGCCTCCCGTGCAATATTCCTCGCCCATCGCTTCGGCGGATGCGGAATGGGATTGGGACGCGTTGAACAATTTCGATGACACACGTATCGAGGAGAGCACACCGTCCGTGTACGAACGCCTGTTCATGAGCATGATGTATTTCCCGACGATACGCGTTGACGGCTTCAATCCCGACAACAGCGGTCTCGAGCTGCTCAAACCCGGTTTGATGATGTACTCGTCCGATATGCTGTCGCGCCTGGAGTTCCTGGCCAGCGCGTCGATCAACATCAAGGCCGAGCGCGATCTGTATCTGAATGTGACGTATCGCGACAAGCTGCCTATTTTCAGTAGTCTCGGCCTGTTTCCCGACCTGTCCCTCGAGGTGTTCAATGTGACCCGCGGCACTTCGACCAGCATACCGCTGCCGCTCGATACGGTGGGAGTGGATGTGGATTTCAATCTGCTGGAATTCGCCGTGCGTCTGGGGCATAACATCGCCAACGATCACATGCGTCTGGAGGTGGGGTATTCCCACAGCCGGTACACGTCGACGCTCGGGAGTTTCCGAAATCCGGACAATGATATGCTGATACCCGCGCGGGACAACCTGTATCTCGTCGGCAATGACCTCAGTGTGGTATTCCGGTACAGGAACATCGTCCCGACCCGCGATCATGAAATCAGTCCGATCGGTACGCGCTTCACCCTCCGGTATGATCATGAATTCAACAATTACAATCCCGACGGCGATTTTGAAATTGACCGCAACAGCGGTCTGCTCATTCCCCTGTACCGGGATTTCAATTTCCACCGATTTGATGCGCATCTCAGCATCGGTGCGCGGTTGCCGTGGCTCGAGCATGCTCTGAGCGTGCGCTTGCGCGGCGCGACAATCCTTGGCGAGCCCGTGGACGATTTTTTCAATTTCTATGCGGGCGGCATCACCGGCATGCAGGGGTACACGTATTACTCGCTCGGAGGCAATGAACTCGCCGCGGCACAGATCACGTATCGTTTCCCGATCATTTCCAGCATGGATTTCCGCCTCGGACATGTACTGTTCGACAAGCTCTACGGGGGCGTGTTCATGGACATCGGCGACGCTGTGATGGATCCGGAGCAGTTCACGGTAGGGAATTTGAAGAAGAACGTGGGTTTCGAATTACGGCTGGAGACATTCTCCTTTTCCATGTATCCGACCCGGATATTCTTCAGCGGCGCGTACGGATTGGATGAGTTCACCCGGACGTTTCAGTTCACCGATGTGACCTACGGCAAAGAGTGGCGCTGGTATTTCGGTATGCTTTTCGGCTTCGATCTGAGCGACGGATTTTAGCGCAACGCGCAGACAAGAGCATTTTCCCCAAAGCTGCATGGCGCTGTCGGTTCCGACGCGCCATTTGTTTTTCCAGCGGTGAAATTCTATACTTCGTCGCTGTTTCGACACAACCATAGCTTGATGCTGACGCATGCGCACCAGTCTGCTCAGGTATCTTTTCCGTCTTGAATACGTCCTTGCCTCGGCACTCGTGCTGGTGCTGGTGTGGTGTATGATCGTCATTTCGGACAATCTTCCCGAGACGGACGATACGTCCTTCCTCAATCCCATCTTTGACCGTATCGATTTTCTGAACATCGCCGACGTCAGTCTGGACGCCGTATTCGCCGTCCGCGACGCCGAGTTTCCCGATCCGAGGATAAAGGTGGTGAACCTGGGGGAAGTAGCTCCTACGCCCGATGGCAAAATCGCCATGCTGTTGTATAAACTGCACGCCAGCGGGGCCAGAGTTATCGGTCTCGATGTGTTTCTCGATGCGCTGCACGTGGAGCGCTTTCCGGAGGAGCGCCTGTCGGAGTTCGATGCGCTGGTCCAGGCCCTGCGGGATGTTCCCAACGTCGTTGTGGTATCCGGTTTCGACAAGGAGAGCATGGAGCCTGAGATTGAATTGCATCCTCTCGTGCTGGAGGCCGATCCCGCGCAGGGATTCGCAAATCTGTGGCCCGATGCCGACGGTGTGGTGCGCCGCTTCCTCCCCCGCGCGACGGTGGCTGGAGAGGAATGGTATGGACTGCCGGTACGCATGCTGCAGTTGTATGACAGCGGACTCGTCAGCAAGCTGCTGCGTTTACCCGCGGAACCACAGATCATTTACTACACAGGGACGTATCACCAGTTCGAGTCCGTCCCCATTGATGATGTCGTGTTTGGCACGATGTACGATGACGAGTATTTCCGGGACGCGATCGTTCTTATCGGTTTTGTGAACGAAGGAGGATTGTTCTATCTCGGCGACACACACAAGACGCCGATGGGGAAAAAGATTGAGGTGGAGGGGCCGGACATGCCCGGTGTGCTCATCCATGCGAATGTAATCAACATGCTGTTGCGCGACCGCTTCATCGTCCCCGTTCCGGAATGGGTGGATTGGTTGTTGGTATTCGTCCTGTCATACCTCAGTCTCGCTCTCTACAGAGTGTTGCGCACAAAGGCGCGGAACAGATTTCATGTCGGGCTGCTCATCAGCACGATGCTGCTGACAGAGGCAGTCATGGTGTTTTTCCTGCCGTTGATCGCATTTTTCTATTTCGATTTGAAGATCAGTTACAACCTGATGGCGACGGGCGCACTGTTGTTCATCCCCGCCGGCGCCGCGGTGACGAAGATGCAGTACCATCTGGAGCGGCGCAGGTTTGCGCGCAGTATTGGTATCGGGAAGGAGGGAATGCCCGCCGTGCTTCGCGAGGCCTTCGCCGACGACGAGCCGTTTGTGTCCAACATCCGCCTGCTGCATGCCTGTCTGTGTGGTGTACAGTTTGCCTGGGCATGCGAAAACTTGCGGCGTATTCAGGCGGATGGAACAGCACCGGCGACCATGCTCCCCGGGCTCGAAGCGTGGCGCGAGGCGATTCCCGCAGTCCGTAGCGTGTTTACCGGGAGAGATTCGCGGTCGCTGTCGCGACAGTATTTCTTCCGATATCTGGCCGGAAAGAAGGAAGAGTATCTTCGGGAGAGCTATGTCAAGCAGCTGTTTTTCACCACGGAGCTTTCCACATTCAATCCCTTTCTCGCGTTCGAGGAATGGGAATTGCTCCTCCCCCACGCGCGGCGGTTGATGCTCGTCCAATTACACGAGGTGCTGCAACAGCCGCTGTACGCTGTAACAGCACAGGGCGTGCTTCACGTGCAGGGCCGGAAGATTCCGGAAAGTGAACAGGGCAAAATTCGGGAACTTCCGGAAGGACTGTATTGTACGATGCAGTCGGACGCAGCATCCTTCATTTCATTGTCGCCGTTGTGCGAATGGACCGAGTGCAAAGTGCATCGGAAGGCGGAACTCTTTATCTTCGCCGCTCTGGTACCGCGGCAGCGGATGCTCGCGACCTTGCCGGTGTATTACGGCTTCGGCCCTGCATGCGAACCTGTCCTTGCGGAACCGACGATGGTGAAACTGAGAGAACTGGAACAGCGATTACATTTACACACAACTGACAGAGATCGATCATGACACACATACGAGCTATTGTTCTGGCAACCTGCCTCTTGCTGTTGCCTGCTGTGTTGACGGCGCAGAGTTTTACGGTGATGAGTCTCAAGGGCAAGGTGGAGGTCAAGATGGGAGGGAAGAAGAAAGCCGCGTGGAAAGCGGTGAGCATCGGTGACCAGCTCACCGGAGAGGATGTGCTTCGTACCTCTTTCGCCAGTTACGCCAAACTGATGATGGATCAGAAACGCCTCGTGAGTATTGACGAAAACAGCAGCATGAAGCTGAAGGAGTTCGTGCAGAAGGGCGCTACCCCAGCCGCAGGTGCGTCCGGCAAGTTGCTGCAGTATGCCGCGGCGCAGATGCGGAAGTCGCGCGACAATAAACAGGAAAATGTGTTCGGCGCCGTGCGTGGCGACATGGACGTGGTGAGTGCCGCATTTCCGAAGCAGCACCTGATGACCACCAAACCACTGTTTCGCTGGGTTGATCCCGCACAGCACGGGAAATACGAGCTTGTCCTGCTCGACGATTCCTTTACTGTTATCGCCCGCATGCAAACCGAACATCAGTCGCTGCAGTATCTGGCGGAAACGGCCATCCTGCTCGAGAATGACCGCGAGTACCATTGGCGGGTTCGCAGAATGACGGACGGACTGGAGAGCGGTGTGGAATCGTTTCGCATCCTCCCCCGCGACACCATCGATGCCATTCGCAAGGAACTCGAACGTCTCGATACCGAACTCCGCGGCATGAATGCCGACGACGTGACGCTGCATCTCATCCGTGGCATCTATTTCGAACAGAAAGGTCTGTATACCGATGCCTTCAACGAATACAGCGAAACGGTGCGTCTCGCGCCGGACGTGGCCGAATACCGCGACATGCTTCGTTCGCTGCTCTTCCAGATGAAGCTGTACAATGAGGAGGAGCAATTGGTCCCTCCCGGGCCCGAGAATAAATAGGCTCGCAATCGTACCCGCAGCGCTTCCTGATGGCTCGTTGAGGTCAGGCGATGCGCTGCTCTGCCGCCGTCGTACAGGCCACGGCATGACGTCCCCGGGTGCAGAAAAAGATTGCAGCAAGCGGCTCGCACTGGGATAGCGCCGGTGTTCGCTCGCTTTCTCTTTCCGCTGCACGTTCCACATGCCCTCGCTCCATCATTTCTCGGCGTGGGTCAGTGATCTCTCCGATGATCCGGACCCGCTGTCGGTCGATTTTTCACATTTGCCTTTGAGCTCGAAATCCGCTATCATTTTAGTTGAATCTGAAGCAAAACCGGATGTAGCGTATCGCAATTTGATAAGGACGTTGCTCATACCCTTCGTCGCTGTAATGTCGATGGTGTACATTGCGAGCGCACAGAACACCGGGACCACAGGTTCCGGTACGACGTCCGGCGGCCCGGGCACGACGCCGCGGATACAGAATGTCGGCAAATGGGTGGAGCAGGAGACGGAGGTCCCGGTACGCGGGCTCATGGGTATTGCGATGGCGGATACCGGAAACGGGTACGCCGTGGGCGACGTGGACGTGATTTTCGGACGCACCGGTGTACTTCGCAAGCGCGCGGGCGATCCACTGTGGCGCCCTATCCCCCCCTCCGCGTTTTCTCCCCCTCTCAATATTGCGCTCACTTCCTGGGCGCAGGACGTGTACGCGATTCCGAACTCCGGTGTGGCCTTCATTTCCTGGCGTGACGACTACCGCAGTCTGATTTACAAGACAGTCAATTACGGTCAGTCCTGGTTCAACGTCTCCCCGCTCAATCCGATACTGTACGGTACACGATTCGCCATCTCCTTCCGGGATAACCGCGAAGGTATGATCGTCGGCGAGGGACCCGGCAGGGCGCATCGCACGCTCGATGGCGGCATTGTCTGGACCAATCACTCCATCGCCTCGAACGAGCCATTCACGGACGTAAAATTTTCCGGCACATATTGGAACGTGATCGGCGGCGAGAACACATATTTCCGCTACAACGTCATCAGCGACAAGTGGTTCGATTTTTCATTCAAGAATGCGCAGGAATTTTTTCCGACGCATCTCAAATTCACCTTTATCGACGACGACCACGCGTACGCGTCGGGATATAACAACAAATCCTCGAATCACATTCTCGGCACGACCGACGGAGGACGAAGCTGGCACCCCATTCCCCAGCAGCCGCCGTTCGGAACGAATGCGGAAGGACACAAAGGAATATATTTCTTCGACAGGGCCAAGGGTTGGGCTGCGAGTAACCACAATGAGTTCGCGTACACTGCGGACGGCGGCTATTCGTGGACGATGTATCCTCCCCAATTGCTCGGCGGGAAGACCTACCGCCCGGTCAACAAGATGATTTTTCTGAATGAAGCGGTGGGATGGGCTGTCGGCGGAGTGCAGCGTACCTCCGGCTATCTCAGTGTGTCCGACGGCTGGATCTTCAAATGGGAAGGCACGATGTATCCCGACATCTCCACCACAGCGGCGGATGTGTTTTTTGATACACTGTCCTGCGGGGATTTTGTCGATCTGGAAATACCGATTATCAACTCCGGTTCCGGTACGCTTACCATACCACCGGCCGGGGCGACGTTGAGTCACCCGGAGTTCAGCGTCGTGCAGCCGACATTGCCGTTGATCATCCCTCCCGGGATGTCGAAAAGCATCACCATCCGTTGGCAGCCGGTGCCGGGATATTTCGGTCCGACGCCCGCCGGCGCGGAATTACAGCTTCGCTCGAACGACGATCCGCACTCCCCGTGGCGCATCAAACTCAATGGCCTTCGCCGCGTTTCGCATCTTGTGCATCCTTTCGCACTGACCTTCCCGCGATCCTGCACGGGCGATCTGAGTGTTGCCGTACTCAAGACCAGCACGAACGGCAATTTCCCGTCCGTGATACGCGACTTACAGGTCTATTCGGATAGAGGAGAACTCGTGCTCGTCAATCACGCGATAGGCGATACGCTGCGCAGCCCCGATTCTCTGGTGTTTCACTACAGGAGCACGAAAAGCGGGGCGTTCAGCGGAGGGATCACCATTGAAAGCGGCTTCGCGACCTGTCCGGAAAAAACGAATCTCTCCTTCAGCGGTCAGGCCGTTTCCAGCGAATTGAAACCGCAACCTTCCGTCCTCGTCATCGGGGATGTCTGCGTGGGTGCGAGCGTCACGCAGCATGTGGGATTGGAAAACGTCGGAACGGAGAAGGCGCATATCGTTTCCGTCGAGAGGGTCTCCGGAAGTACAGACATCACGCTGTCGGCCGACAGCGGGCTTACGGCAATCGTCGGCGGTCAAATCGTCGCGCCGGTGCGCTTCACCCCGTCGCAGCCGGATACCGCAATCATCAGCACCGTATTTCGCGTGATTTCGGGTCCTTGCCTCGATACCGCAGAGGTGATAGTGCGCGCGCGCGGCGTATCCACCGTGGTGCGCATGCAACCAGACTCGCTGCTGCGTATCGGCGTCGTGCCGCTGGGCAAACCGGCGTCGACATCGTTCCTCCTGGAGAATCTCGCCGCAATGGATGCCGAGGTGACCTCGATTACGGTCGTCCCGCCTGTCCCGGGCCTGTCGCTGTCGCTGCCCTCTTTCCCGCTCGAAATCGCGTCACTCGGGAAGTTGTCCGTACCGGTCACCTGGACGCCGACCTCCTCCGATTCACTGCTCGCCCGCATTCGCATCATCACCGCGCAACCGTGTCCGGACACACTCACACTGCTCCTGGAACTCGTGAGCGATGAAATGCCGCTGATTGTCGTGCAGGACGCGCTGATCTTCCCGACACAAACCTGCGACGACGCGGTGCTCGATTCCCTGCGGGTGGGGAACGAAGGGCATCAGCCGTTGCGTATCGATCGGCTGGATCTGGCCGGCAGCAACCCTGCGGATTTCCGTGTTGTTGGTCCGCCATTGCCATTGATTATCCCGCCAGGCGGACATGCGTACATCTATCTTTCCTACAAGGCGGACAGGAATACGGTGGCGAGCGCGCTGCTGCGTATCGGACACAACGACATCAGTAAGGGCAGGGAGAGCGTCGTCCAACTCAACGCTCGTCGGAAAGTCCAGACCCTGACGGTGGAAGGGGACACGCTGTCTCCCGTTACCGGTTGCGTCGGTACCGTACCGGTGCGGCGATTGGTGTTGAAGAACCTGAACTCGGACGCACTGCAGCTCCTGCGCATCGAGCAGCTTGCCGGATCGCCGGCCGCTACGCTGTCGCATCCTCCGGTACCGCGTTCCATCGAACCCTATGACTCCGTAATTGTGGAAATCCGCGCCGCGGCAGCAAACAAGGATTTGTACGACGTTGTGTTGCGCATTACCACCGACCCCTGTTTTGAACAGCGGACACTGACGCTGAAAGCGGGCGTGTGGACACCGCGTCTGCGCATCGATCCCGACCCGGTAGCGTTTGGTATACGGTCGCAGCTCGATGCGAGTGCCTTGCCGGTAACCTTCCACAACGACGATACCGTCGCGATGCTCATCTCAGCCGTGCAGCTGAACGTCCCGAACGCGAGCATGTCACTCCGTCACAGCGTGAGTTACCCCTTCCTCCTCGCAGCGGACTCATCGTTCCAGGTATCCGTGGAACTCAACAGCGTGAAAGACACCGGCCGCGTGCTCGCGTCGCTTTGCGCGATACTGAGCGCGCCTTGCGCCGATACTGTGTGCGCGGCCGTCACCGCGGAGTTCCGGCCCGGATCCCTGCTGCTTTCACCTTCGCCGCTGCAGTGCGTTCTCGCACATTGCGATACGGTTCGTTGTGATACCATCATCGTACACAATCCCCTGACGGTACCGCAACGGGTCAAGGCTTCGGTTTCGCCGGTGGATGTATTTTCGATTCCGGTCGGCATGGAGGAATTCACATTGCTCCCGGGAGCATCCGTCGCGTTGAGCGTCTGCGCGCGTCTCGAAGGGGTGGATCTGGCGAGCGGTTTACTTGCGCTGGATGCCAGTGAGGGCTATGCTACGGTGCCGCTCAACGCGGTGCGCGACGCCGGCACACTTGCGCTCAGCGACACGCTGGATGGAGGAAATATCCCGTACTGTGAGACGACGCGCGTTGTTGAACTCAGTGTTGCCAATCCCGGGCTGCTCTCGATTAGCATCAGCGCGGCAGCCGTTTCCGCTGGGACCTGGACCTTGCTCACGCCGCTGCCGGTGACGGTGCTTCCCGGCGCGAGCCGCGAGCTTCGCCTGCGCTTTACACCTGTACGCAGAGGGGAAGCCGATGCCGCCACGCTGCGTCTGACGGTGCGGAGCAGAACCTGCGTGCGCGAACAGGTGGTACAGCTGCGTGGCCGGCATGGCAGCGCCTACCTCGAGACGGTGCCGACATCCCTGGTTTTCGCCAACGTCAACCTCGGTACGCAGCAGACACGACAGCTGCAATTGCTGAATCTGAATATGGGCGGCTTGCGTCTGCGGGATATACGCAGCAACAACGACAGGTTCACCGTAAGCATGTCGCTGCCGCGCAACGTGGACAGCGCCGGCAGTGTGTCGCTGCCTGTGACTTTCGCGCCGATCGCTCTGGGCAACGCATTCGCCACGCTCTGTCTCATCTTCGACCGACCCTGTCCCGACACGCTTTGCGTGCATCTGGAGGGGACCTCCGTTGAAGGCGTGCTGCGCTTCGATCCCCTGAGCATGGGTTTCGACACATTGCTGCAATGTCAGAGCGACACCACCATCGCCAGAATGAGCAATACCGGCACGGTACCCATCACCCTGCGCAGCAGCAATATCGCCGGACCGGGCGCGGGCGCATACAGTGTGCTCAATCCCATTTCATCCGATGAAATTCTCCAGCCGGGATTGGCGCGCGAATTCCGCATCCGCTTTGCGCCGGCTTCCGAAGCCGACGGCACTGTGGAAGCGACCTTGTTCATCGCCAGCGACGCGCCGCTGCAGCCGGTTACCGAATTGCGCCTGAGCGGTGAGCGCCGGACGCAGATGACGTCCGGGTCCGTTTCTCTCGACCTCGGCCAGGTGATACAAGGCGCGGCGATCACACGCACGGTGACCGTTGGCAACACGGGGTCTGCGACGGTGCGTATCGGTGGTGCGGCCGGCCCGGCGGGGTGGAGTCTGAGCACCGCTGTACCGTACCTGATCCCGGCGGGGCAGAACGGCGCTGTGGACCTTCGCATCGTTCCCCAGCAGGGCGGGAGCATGCGCGACACCATTCGGCTGTTGCTCGGGCCCTGCGGCGGCGTGTACGAAGTGATTGTCACCGGCAACGCCGTGCAGCGTTTTATCGTCACCGACCTGCATCTGGGTACGTTGCCTTTCTGCCGCAGTGCCGAGGGCCTGGTGACGCTGCGCAACAACAGCGGTGCGCCGGCACGCATCGATTCACTGCGTATCACCGGGTCGCATGCCTCCCGTTTCAGCATTCTTTCCGCTCCCGCGCTGCCGCTGTGGCTGGCGCCTGCGTCGGAGCAGCAGCTCACCCTGCGCTGTACCCCGCTTGCGGACGACCGCGGCGGCATTTTCGCGACCCTGGAAGTGCACGCGGAGGTGGAAGGCGCGGGCGTGCAATTCGCTTCCACAGTGCAAGCCGAGATTCTGTCCTCGACACTCGATGCACCAAACGTCGTGGATGCCGGCGCTGCGCCGCTTGGTGACGCCACCCTGCCACAGGCCCTCGTTCTGCGCAACAACACCGCCTGGCCGCATCGCTTCGACGGTATCGCCCATGCGACTGCGCGTTTGCGCATAGACGGCGCGCTTGCCGTTACCGCGCAGCCCGGCGACAGTATCGTGCTTCAGCTCCGCGCATACCCCGATATGCCGGGCGTGCTGTACGACACTTTGATTTTGCGCTACATCGAGCCATGCGCTGCGCTGGATACCATCATCGTCCGCAGTGAGGGAACGGGCGACGTACTGCCGCTGCGCTTCAGCATCGGTACGTACAGCGGCGCGCCGGGCGACACCGTTGCTATTGCCCTGGTCATGGATCGCGACATCAGCGGTTTCCCGGTGGGAGATTGGACGGCGGGCATCGGCTTCAATCCCAGCATGCTCTATCCTCTGGATCTTGTGACCACTGGCACGATATCCTCCACGATGACGACGAGCTTCGACTGGCAGCGCGGCGAGGGCGTGGTGTCCATGCATGCAACCGGCGCACCGTCCGCGTCCGCAGGTAACATCCTGATTATCGTGCGCTGCCTTGTGCTCATCGGCAATGATATACAGACGCCGCTGGAGCCACGTTCGGTGGATTTCGCGCATCCCGTGTTGCAGGCGAGGGATATCGGCATAGGCGGTTTCACACTCGACGGCTACTGTCTCGACGAAGGACGCAGACTCGTTCGCGAGCGGGCGGGTTTCTGGCTGGGGCAGAGCGCACCGAATCCCGCTTCGAGTTCGGTGCTGCTGCCGTTTAATCTCGACACCGAAGCACAGACCACACTGAAGCTCTACGACGCCAACGGCAGGGAAGCGGGCGTCGTTGTTGAAGGAATACTCCCGGCCGGTCGCCACGAATACCGCTTCGATGTGCGCGCGTTGCCCGCGGGTTACTACCGCTGCGTCCTCACCTCCGGTGCGCATATGCTCAGCCGCGGCCTCTCCATTGTGAAATAGGTCTTTTACCGCAGAGAACGCACAAAGAGCAGAGAAGCAGGGCAGGGGATGGATATACCGTAATTTCCGCAATCCGCTAGCCGTAATTCACATCGAACGTTCACGTTATCAGATTTGACCGTAGAGAACGCAGAGAAGAATGAAAGAGGATGGATCTATCGGAATTCACGCGATCGTAAATCGTACGTCGTAAATCGTCAGTTGATTACCGTCGGTCGATGCCGTACATTATGCTGTACATGTACAGGATATCGTCATGAAAGCCATATCATATACCGCCGCAAGGCAAAACCTCGCGAAAGTGATGGAGGGCGTGTGCGGCGACAAGCAGCCGGTCATCGTTACGCGGACGAACAATCCGAGTGTGGTTGTTCTTTCGCTTGAGGAATACGAAGCGCTCGAGGAAACCGCGCATCTGCTTCGTTCGCCGAAAAACGCGCGGCGATTGCTAGAAGCAATGCTCGAACTCGAAGAGGGCCGTGGTGTGTCGCGGGAGCTGTCGGAGTGAAGCGTATCTTTGCCGAGCAGGCCTGGGAGGATTACCTGCATTGGCAGAAACATGACGACGCCATCCTCCGCCGTATCAATGATCTCATTCGCGATATACAGCGGACGCCGTTCACAGGCCTGGGCAAACCCGAGCGACTCCGGCATGCCCTGAGCGGATACTGGTCCCGCCGCATCACCGAAGAACACCGCATCGTGTATACCGTGCGCGAGGATACCGTGCTGATCGCACAGTTGCGGTATCATTATTGAGGGCGCGGTCACGGGGAAGCGTGGGACACAAAATGGGTAAGCCGGACACCGCTCGGGCCGGAAACAAGTTCCTGACTGTGCGTGTCAAAGCGTGTAGCGACGTTGCATGTTAGCGACGTTGCAATCATCGTCTGTTGCGTCTGATAAGCTGATTCCGTACCTTCCCTTTAAGATATTTATACCGCTTTGGAGGTATTTACGCATGTGGCATCCGATACAGCGCTGCTCCGCGGTTCATTCCCCTGAACTTCCCCACCGAGCAAAGCCAGATTCTGAGCGCAGCATGAGATATTTCATCCTGGTGTTGCTGTGCCTGTTGTGCCAACCGCTTGACGCCCAGCAATGGGAGCGCTTGCTGCTGAATGGCGGGCAACTCGATGGCTTTGCTCAAAATCCATATAACGAAAAGGAGATACTGGCGTATGCAAGATGGTATCATATGTATCTCTCACACGATGGCGGCTTGACTTGGAAAGCCATAAAACATGAGAATCTGCCTTTCGACATTGATTTTAATGATATCACTTTCGATCGGCTGTCTAGGATCTACGTAATCACGAAGAATGGAGTCTGGCGATCGGCCGATCAGGGGAGGAGTTGGAGCCTCCTCGATGCTCCAAATGGAAACAGATATTTTCCCAGTAGTCGGGTGAGAATCAGTATGGATGGCACGATCGTGATCTCGAATACGATCAATTACTCACTCCTCGTTTCCAGAGACGACGGCACCTCATGGCAGGATATTCGTCCTCCAGGTAAATCGTATGTATACACATTGTATCTCCATAGCACCAATCCTGAGATTATTTTACTTCAAAAGCTGAATTCCACGGTTCGGTCACTTGACGGGGGTAAAACCTGGTCCGAATTTGACGTTCCGGCGGCAAGTCGGTCATCATATATATCCTCCATTAGAGACGACAAACTGTTGTTTCGCATCTTCACTGGAAGAGAGAACGTGCTTCTCTACGAGAGTACGGACACAGCGCGGACATGGCACGCTGTTACCATCGATACGGTCAAGGTTCACGGCTACGATTGCGAGAGATTCGGCATCGAAGGGAAAATTTTCTGCTTCCGGGATTCAATTATCTTCATGCAGCCGTGTTACGTCCCTCTGCGATCCACGGATACCGGGAAGACGTTTATTCAGCTTTCGGAAATACAGTTTATCGATATCGTGCAAGTGGGAGAGGAACTCGTCGCTCTGCATCCGATGCACGGTGTTCAGCGGTCGTTGGATTATGGCGACACGTGGATGCCTGTGCCCGGTCAACCGGATCTGTTGCGTTTCGGCGATATCGAATATGCTCATGCCAGAGGCGATACGATGTTCGCGCTGGTGTCGGACAGGTTGGGTGAAAGCGACAGAACGAGCTATGTTTTGGAAAGCGACGACGGCGGATATACATGGTACACATTGTTCGAAACGGAATCCGCGTACGATTTGCAGGTCGATGCCGGCAGTCCCGCGCGATACTACCTGCATGCGCAGACGACGGACGGTACGTACGCCCTGATTTCGGGCGTGGCTGGCCAGACAGCGCCGGATACACTGCTCCTGACGAGATCGGTACCTCGACCAACGGACCTTTTTCCTCCCAGAACCTTCCGTTGCATCCCCTCTGAGCGCTTTCCAGGTTGGATCTATGCATCGAAGCATACGTCGTCCTTCGGGTGGTCGTCCGATCGCGGCGTCACCTGGCAGTGGCGGTCGTTGCCGATCAGCATCTCCGGCGTCGCTCCCTGGCCGTCGCAAATCGATCCGCAGCGCATCCTGATTGCGGCCAAGGAAGCGGACCCGCTCACCGTCGGGTACGCGGGACTCTATCTCACGGAGGATGGCGGCGCAACATTCCAATACGTGAACGCCGATGAAGCGTTGGGTGCGTATTGCCACCGGCAGTTGTTCGTCACAGAGACGGACCGCATCTTTCATCGCTATCCTCCCGATACCAGCTCAACGGATTACGGACGCAGTTGGTCGGCGTTCAGGGATGGATTTCTTGATCCGCCAACGACGATGCAGAAATTCCAGACGCATGGCAACGTCCTGGCGGAAACCGATGTGGGTATGTATATCGTCGACGGCGAGCGCTGGCGCCTTCTTCGCGATCCGAGTGGCGCATCCGTTTGGAACAGGGAGATGCATGAGATGACAACATCAAAAAAGATATATGTGGATCTCGATGGACGGCATCTGTACGTGCTCATCCCCGTCCATGGCCTCTACCGCTGCGAGATTGATCAAACGACGGGAATAGGAAGTGATGAGCATCCCGTCACACGCGACTTCGTTCTCGGCGTATATCCCAATCCGGCGAGGGACAATGTTAGCTTCCGATGGCGGGATGCTTCATCAGTCCCGGGCGTATTGCACGTGTACGATCTTCTTGGCAGGATGGTATGGCAATACCAACCGATGACGGGACTCAACATGGCAACGTGGAATCTGAAGGACCTCGGGCATACGCGTGTACCACCGGGTGTGTATCTCGTACGAACGAAATCGAACAAGTCCACGTCGTCGCGAATGTTTATTGTGCGCTAAGCACGCAACGTCTCTTGGCCTTGTCAAGACAATTCCGTATCTTTTCTTTAAGATATTTATACCGGCTTGGAGGTATTTACGCATGTGGCATCCGATACAGCGCTGCTCCGCGGTTCATTCGCCCGAACTCCCTCTCCGAGCAAAGCCAGACTGTGAACGTACCATGAGATATTTCATCCTGGTGTTGCTTTGCCTGTTGTGCCAACCCCTTGCCGCGCAGCAATGGGAGCGCTTGCCGTTGAATGGGGGGCAATTCGATAAATTGGTCCAGAATCCTTACAACGAAAAGGACATCATCGGGTATAACCGACAAGGGAATTTCTTCCGATCAAAGGACGGAGGAAATAGCTGGACTCGCATGCGGAACGAGACCTTCCGCTTCGATCAAAGCTTTGTGAATTTTACGTTTGATCCGCAAGGGCGCATATACGCGACCTCGTTGAATGGATTATGGCGATCAGATGCTGACGGTGTCGTATGGGACTCTCTGCCCGTGCCGGGGAGCGACCACTATTTCGGAGTGAGCCAAACGAAGGTGACGGAGGATGGATCGATCTTCACCTGGGACAGCGACACCGAGTCCTTGTACACGTCAACGGATGATGGCAACACATGGCGGGAAGTAGGACCCAAGGATGACGATTTCCACTATGATTTCTACGTTGATGCTAACGACAGTAAACTTATTTTGGTTTTGAAAGAGGATTCCATCGTCGTGACAAACAATGGTGGAACAGAGTGGATCCCCTATCCCATCCCGGGATCGGTGCGTTCTTCTATTCATTCGATCAGACAGGGCGGCGTACTGGTATTTCGTTTGTCGACTGGTATCGATAGTCTGGAGGTATTCGAATCATGCGATACCGGTAAAACTTGGCAACAGTGGACTCGACAAACGGTACGTATTGTGGGTGGCAGTTGTAGCACGCCGTTCGGTAATGGAAAGCACTTTCATGTCAGTAATTCAGTGGATATTATCCAGCCCTGCAAATCGTTGTTGCGGTCTACGGATTCGGGAAAAACCTTTCAGCAACTCACAAGCTTTCTTGTTCTGGATGCCGTTCTTGTGGATACGGTTCTTATCGTAACGATCCCGATCCGTGGGGTTCTTCGATCCACGGATTATGGGGATACCTGGTCCGAGGTGGCTGCCCCCCCTGTGTTCTTTAATTTCGGAAGCATTGAATTCGCGCATGCCCAAGACGATACAATGTTCGTACTTATTTCGGACGGAGGAAGACTGCAAAGCAACTACGCCTTACTGGAGAGCAACGATGGCGGAATGACATGGGATAGCCTTTTTACCTCCCGAGCGGTCTATGAACTCTTTGTGGACGCCGGCAGGCCATCGCGATATTATCTTCATGCTCAACTACCTGATGGACGCTATACATTGATATCGGGGGTAGCGGGTCAACATGTACCGGATACGCTTCTGATCACAACATCCATTCCTCGACCTCACCCCGCCGATGTCGGTACGCGCACATTCAGATGTATCCCTTCCGAGCGCTTCCCGGGATGGATCTATGTATCCAAACACACCTCGACAATCGGATGGTCTTCGAATTTTGGAGCTACATGGCAATGGTTTGGCATTCCGGCCAGTGTCTCCGCGGTAACGCCATGGCCGTCGCAACTCGATCCCCTGAGAATTTTAATCGTTGCGATGGAATACGACCCAATGCAAGACGACTACGGAGGTTTTTTCTATACACCCGATGGAGGATTTTCGTTTTCTTGTATCAGCAGTAACGAGAGCAATAATAATCAAACGTACAATCTGTACACAACGCGGACGGATCGTTATTTCCTCAGCTACACGGGGGATTCCTGCTCCACCGACTATGGTTGTTCATGGAAGAGGATGCCATCTGGGTTCAGTGATCACGTTCAGCACATACAAAACTTCCAGTCTCACGGAGAAGTCATACTTGAAACAGATACGGGGATGTACATTTTTCATAATGACCGTTGGCGATTATTGCGCGATCAGGAGGGGAATTCGATATGGACGACGGAGATGCACAATTTGAGTAGAGGATGGACCATTCATGTCGATAAAACCGACATGTACATCTATGTTCTGAGACCGATTTTTGGCTTGTATCGCATCAAATATGCTTCGATGACGGATCGGATAGAACCAGGTAATATTCATCAACGGAATCCTCGACTGCGAATCTACCCTAATCCTTCGAGCAACGAAATTCGCATACATTATTACGATGTGGGCGAACAAAATCCGAGTTCGTTGATCGTATTTGATGTTCTTGGTCGAATAGTCTGGAGATCCACTATCGCGCAACGAACCGGTGTTGCATACTGGTCTTTAGCCACGCCCGACGGCGCCAGAATTCCTCCCGGATTGTATTTCGTGAAATTGCAGAGCGGCGTAGACGCAATAATCGAGAAGGCCCTGGTATTATACTGAAATATAGAACTTGTTATCCAGAGGTACACGATGAAATTTTCCATGAGAACAGTGCATGTGTATACCGGGATGTTACTGCTTTGTGCCGTCTTCTGTTTCGGCAATGCGGTAGCTCAAACTCCGCCACCCTCGGAGCTACTACCATCCCTGAATTTTCAAAGTCAAGTACCACCGGTGTACCAGGACTCGAAAAATTTGGCCATTCTCGATCGCGTTTCCGTAAATACATTTACGGATCGATTCGAATACTTCTCATTTGACAACATGAACATTCTTGTGGTCAAGGAGATAATAAATAGCGATACTTCAGGTTTTGTGTTCTATAATGCCACCGATCCATCGCATCCGATCAGAATGGGTAGAATCAATCTTCTTCCTAATTACGCTCCTAATGACATGGAAGTCGTGAACTATAATGACACAATAAGGTTGTTTTTATACGCGCCACGAAAGAACACAACCGTTGCAATGAATCTCTTCCTGGACGTGCGAATATCTCCCACATTGATCGCCGCATTAAAGAATGACCCGGATGGTATAGACTCGCTCGATTATTATACATCTTGGATCACTGTTCGCCACGACATCCCTACCGGAAATATTCACGAGATGATTTATTACCACGATGGCAGGTTGTTTTTCGCTACAAACTTGGATTTTCTGCGTTACTTTGATGTTTCTACGCCAAGCACCTGGATCGCTGAATCTGACATCAGTTTATTTCCGGACACAACGGGTACATTGCACAATCGGGTCAAAAACCACGAAGTTAAAGCGTTTACGAGGGCAAACGGAGACAGAGTCGTAGGGGTTGGCGCCGTACGAAGCGGTATGAGATTGCTCACGTTCGATCAGAGCTGGACTCTCGATAGCACTGTTGCGCAGTACTATGACCATGACCGTACGCTTTTACCAAGTACGATTATCAATCCCAACAAAATACTCTTCGACTCTACCGTGCATCAGCCGGTAACAGATGTACGCAACAACAAATGGGACCATCGCGTGTGCCACAGCGTGCTGCCGTATGATCACAATGGGAGGAATTACGTACTCACTGTCGATGAATTTACCAAGAGCGATGCCGCACAGAACGAAAATGGAGCCTGGATCCCAGAGATTTGGGAAGGCATAGATTTTTTCGAACCAAACGCTGTCGACACAACTACGGAGCAGCTTTACTATGCCTATTACAACGGAATGCCGCTGTATTGGGAGGATGGTTCGCCGCAGTACAGGATGGGATGGAGCGGTTTCCTTGAAGTCGATACGCTTCGTTTGAACTTCAACCACCGAAACCACCCCAAGCATCGCGGTGTCGATCCAATGCGAATTCAGGGAGCATTCCTGAGAATCTGGGACAGAGACAGCCTCGGAAATAATACCCTCCAGGTAAATCAACGTAGTCTCCTGCTCAACGCATACGACGTGCAGGAGAGTGATACGCACCCTGAAGGCTATATCGGTCTCGCGAATATCCCGGAAGTGGCAGATGTCCCTACCGGTCTCCACGAACCGTATCTTGTTGGGAACACACTTTACCTTGCGGGTTACAACACCGGCCCCAGAATCTTGCACTTGAACGGAGATAGCATTGCCGTCCGCGCCTATTGCCGCACCGAATCCTTTCTGAGCAATGATCCGGGCAGCGCCAATTTTTACAATCGCCCGGACATCATCATGTACGCAAAGGGCATATACCGCCTTGTGCCCGACACGAACAGGCCCGGCATCGTCTACGGCAGCGATTTGTACAATGGGATGTGGATTTTCCGCTACTATGACAGCACCCTGACCGACACGCTTCGGCATATTCCATTTCAGGAGAGTATTCGCATCGGCACAGTGGAGGCGGGGAAGCCGCTGCACTTTACCATAGGCCCCGGTGGCGCGGTGATAGACGACTCGGCGAAGGTCGAGTTTGTCGACAACACCAGCTTTTCCTGGGCTACGGCGGATTCGTTGGTTGTACGCGGTGAACTGAGCGTCGGCGCGGTTTTCTTCGACACATCGCAGTACGCGGTGCCGCGAAACACCTTGTACTGCGCTCCGGGCGGCGTCATTTACCTCGGCGGCATGGAAAAGGTGATTTCCGGCAGACTCAATGTTCACGTCGCCGATGGAGGCCGTCTCATCGTCAGGGACGGCACTATCCTGCAGCTCCTGGACTCCTCCCATTTTCTTGTCGAGGGCGATCTCACTCTGGAATCGTGTACCGTCACCGACGGCTGCCGCTTCATCGCGAGGGATTCGGGACGCATTACCTTCGATACAGCGGCCGAGGTTAGCGGCCTGAAACACATGCTGATAGCGGATGGCGCTTCCCGACTGAAATTCAGCGACTCCAGTGTTGTTCGCATGCAGCGCGAGGGGAGCATCGTCTGTCATGGGATAGTCGAGACGCCGGTGAGCGGTGAGGGCGGTTCATCCTGGGCGCGCATACAGTCCATGTACTACGCGACAAACCAGCGCTGTCAACCTGCTGATGCGTGGTACGGTCTGCTGCTCCACGGAAATTGGCGCGGCTCGCAACTCAGAAATATGTTCATCCATCACGGCGATCCCGGTATATGGATATACAGAGGCAATCCGACGGTTGAAGATTGCGAAATCTCGTATAATGATGTGGGATGCAGAATCACCGAGGGGCGACCCGTCTTTCGCCGCAATCACATTAACAACAATCAATACATCGGGTTGGATGTACAGAACCATACATCGACCGCAATCGAGAGCAACAGGATTTCGCACAATGATTATATCGGGCTTCGCACGTATGCGTGCAACGAAACCTGGTATGACAACAGAATCGACAGCAACCGGATCGGTGCCGAAGCTACCGAGTACTCCAAGATCTATTTCAACAAATGGAACGGGATATTTGCCCCGTCAATGTGCGACACCTCGCGCGGGAACGGATTCCGTTTCAACTGGAGCAATGGTGTGATTGTGCGTGAATACAACACTGCGGAATTTCACTGTGACAACAGCGTGTATAAAACTTCCTTGCTTGGCCCGGGCCTTGTTGACCTCGGTGTGGGACCGTACGCCCGAGTGATCGGCTGGGGAAATTATCCCGACAGCATACCCGGCGTCTCAGCCGATACGCTCTCCTTTTCGGTTTCGAATCACGGCATTTTCCAATGGGATGATCCTACAGATTCCATTCCGACTCCCGGCAGCGATCCTGTGCTGCTGAAAACCCAGGGGCCGAATCTCTTCAGGGCCGCTCTCGACAGAGCGGAACGCTTCACCAGGTCGGGACTGTATTCGGCGGCGCAAAGCGATTATGCGCTTGCGGTAACCGAAGCTGTCAGTATCCCGGAGTTTCTGCAAGGCATTCTCGCATGGCAGGAAATGGTTGCGATGACCGTAACAGACACGATTGGAGCGCAACCCGGGAACAGAGGCCCCTTCTGGACCGTGTTCCACAACACTCTCGAAAGCATGGCCATGTATAGCGACAGCGCATGGAAGCGATGGATAGCGACCGATGTGCTGTCGATTGAGCAAATCCGGAACCGCGACACTGTGGCGGCCGAGCAGACGATGAACAACGCGATGCTGCGATCCGCATCGGCTGCGCACACGCGAGGAATGCTGCTCCGACTCGTGTACATGCATGCCTGTGTCAGGCTGGATCATTCACGGGCGTACGATTTCTACAATACTCTGAACGGTGCCTATCCGGGCAGTCGCGAGAACACCTACGCGAAAATCCTGCTTCGCATCCCACCCGACAGTACCGATTGGGCTGCGTTCGCCAAGAACAGCAGAGATACGGACGAACAATTCGATGTTGGCGGCGGCGCTTCACCCCAATGGCTTTCCGTTGAAGGTCCATGGCCGGAACCTGTATCGGGAACAGCCCATCTGAGCGTGCGCGTCGAGCATGATTGCGTGGTGGATATTTCTCTCTACGACATCTCCGGAAAGAGGCGCCGGGTGCAGAGCGGAAGATCTCTCCAAAGCGGATGGAACACCCTGCTGCTCGACTGCACGCAGCTCGCGTCCGGCTCCTACATCGTGGTATTCCAACAACAGGAGCGTCGACATTGGATCCTGCTGCGCGTGCTGCACGACAAATAGGCACAGCGGCCACAGAAGTGTACAGGGCTCGCAGCGATACGGTGCGTCTGGCGGCGCGGGGGACCTCCGACTACGCCTGGGTCTTCGCTTCCCGCCTGCACGCCGGGTGGACGGTGCGCCATCCCTGAGCATCGAACGCCGTGCACATGGGAGCGGGATCAACCGCGGGTAGACTGATGATCACCGTGACGATGCCGGCTGCTGCTACGATTCCATGATTCCAATCCCCACTTGCCATTTATGCTGGACGTGCATATATTTGAGTTCGTGCATTTTGAACAAGGAGTGTCATGCCTCAACATAAGTCCGCAGCCAAGAGAGTCCGTACGTCGGCGCGCCGCCGTTTGTACAACCGGATGAACAAGTCCATGATGAAAACCGCGATCAAGGATTTGCGCGCGTCCACGGACAAAGTAGTTGCCGAGACGAAGTACAAGAAGGTTTCCGCCTTGCTGGATCGTCTTTCCACCAGAGGAATTGTCCACAAGAACTTCGCGGCGAACAAGAAATCCAAGCTCGCCCGTTTCATTCAGAAGCTGGGATAATTCGCTCTTCTGCGGCGCTTCCGCGTGGTTGCGCATGAATCCAGGCATGCTCGGCATGCCTGTTTCGCAGGCAGTGAGCACATTATGGAGCCTCCGAGTACCACCCCGCCTTCACGCCCGTACCGGTCAGCAGGAGCGCGACTCCGATGACCGAAATACCCGCGCTTGATATCGCATTATTCTTTTTCGCCCTCCTCGCCGCGATGGTGCTCGCCATTGCGGATACCGCCATCACCTCCGCGTCTCGCAGCCGACTCGATGATTTAGCCGACAAGGGCCTTTCATCCGCCCACGCTGCGTTGCGGCTCAAGGACAGCGACGAGGAACGCAAGGGCACCGTTCTTTTAGCGACATTTTTCCTGTTGACCGCCGCAAGTATGTTTGTTTCGCCGTACATCGGGCAGTGGGCACACGGCCTTGCCCGTTACTCGCAGCAGGCATGGCTGGACAAACTGCTTATTCCGACCGGCGTCGCGTTGTTTGCCATTCTCATCTCCAGCGTCTTTCTCGTGCTGGCCACACTCTCCGGCAGGGCCATCGGTGTACGCTTCGCCGAAAGTCTCGTGCTGGCCCTGGCGGGCTGGATGTACGGACTCTCGCGACTGCTATCGCTGCCGCGGCGTATGCTCACGGCGATTTCCGCCGGACTGTTCCGTCCGCTGCGCATCACGCCCTCCTTTCACATCGCCGTCACCTCTGAAGAGAATCTCAAAGATATTCTCGAGGACGGAGCGAAAACCGGCCTGCTCGACCGCACGGAGCACGAGCTGATTGAAAGCATCCTTCAGTTCACCGATACCACCGCACGGGAGGTGATGATTCCCCGCACGGACATCGTCGCCGTGGAAATGGGAATGAGCGCCGATACGATTCTGGAGAAATTTCTCGAGGAGGGTTTCACGCGCATGCCGGTGTACGTTGAATCCCTCGACAATATCGTGGGTGTGGTGTACGCCAAGGATGTGATCAGCCTCGTGCAGCACAAGGATTTGATTATCCTGCAGGACATCATACGGCCCGCGTTCATCGTTCCGGAAACGAAGTCCATTTCCCAACTGCTCCGGGAATTTCAGCTCAGAAGTCTGCACATGGCCATCGTGGTGGATGAATTCGGCGGCACCGAAGGCATTATCACGATGGAGGATATTCTCGAGGAAATCGTCGGAGATATCCGCGATGAATACGACGAGGAGGAAAGTCCCTACACGAAATTGCCGGACGGCTCCATCGAGGTCGAGGCGGTGATCAACATCACCGACTTCAACGGCTATGACGTGTTGCACATTCCCGAGAGCGAGGATTACGACACCATCGGCGGATTCGTGACCATGCTGTTCGGACGCATTCCCGAGTCGGGAGAGAGCATTACCCACGAAAGCATCACCATCGACGTGATCGAAGCGGAGGAGCGGCGCGTCAAACGCGTGCGGATCTCGCGCACCGACGAAACGCGCACCGACGAAACGCGCGGTGACGAGAGCAACGCTTCCGATATTTGACCCGCTCTGCGTATCTTGCATCGGTTGAAGCAGGTCTCTTCCGATCAGGATAAGGATAGCGCTATGCTGGCATTGGCGTCACTGATATTCGCCATAGTACCCATGGGCATGTACCTGTGGGCGATATGGGTCATGGATCGTTATGATCGCGAGCCCATCGGACTTCTCTTTCTCAATTTCGCCTGGGGAGCATTGGGTGCGATCATTTTCGGCATTCTGTTCAGCGTTATCGCATCGGCGGCTCTCGCGTCATCGGCCTTTCACGACGCGATATTCGTCGCACCCATCACCGAGGAGATCACGAAGGGCGTCTTTCTCTTCTGGACGGTGCGCGACCGGCGTTTCGACAACATTACCGACGGCGTGGTCTACGGCATGGCCATCGGGCTGGGATTCGGAATGACGGAGAATTTTCTCTATTTCCTCGGAGCGTCGACCGCGGGAGAGTGGGTGGGTATGGTTGTGATACGCACGCTGTTCACCACCGTGATGCACGCCATGGCGACGGGGATATTCGGGGCCTTCATCGGTTACACGAAGTTCGGGCGTCCCGGCGTAAAGGTGCCGCTCCGATTGCTTGGCTTGTTTCTCGCTATCTTCATGCATTTTTTCTGGAATTTCTCCGTCTCGATCAACAATCCCGCGGCGGCCGGACTGGGCCTCATTTTCATCGTACTGAGTCTCGTGGTTATCATCGTCGTGATGCAGCTCTCCCTGCTTGCCGAAAACCGCCTCATCATCCGCGAGCTGTCCGAGGAAGCCGAGCAGGGGCTCATCCCAGCGCTGCATTTGCAATACCTCCCGTACACGAGCAAGCGCAAACTGCTCGGTTGGCTGTCGCCGGTGGTGAACCGCAAGGAATACGTACAGCTCGCCACGCGCCTCGCCTTCCGCAAACATCAGAGCCGGAACTGCCATGAAAACGAGCGCGAACATTACGCCGGCGAGGCGGAGACCCTGCGAAGCTCCATCACCTCGGTGTTGTCGGTAGATTCCGCTTCGGAGGCGGGGAAGCTGTATTAGGGGAGCGGGGAGCGGAGAGCGGGGGAGCGAGAGCGGGGAGCGGAGGGCGGGGAGCGGAGAGTGGAGGGCGGAGAGCGGAGAGCGGAGAGCTTAGCGCGTGCATGTCGCCGGCTATGCGCGGTATTCATGCAGGATGCCTGCGCTAAGCGCTACGTTCTCTGCGCTGCACCTTCCTTTCACATTTCATTTTTCGCATCTCAAGGCGAAGTGTCGCCCTTCGGGCTTATTCCGCCTGTGCTGTGGTCGTGTGTGCCCCCACACTCACGTGTGGGATTAGAGGAAGTGTCGCCCTTCGGGCTTGTCTTCTTTGTTGCGATCATGCGTGCCCCCACACTCACGTGTGGGTCGGAGACTCGCCGCGGCGAGGTTAGAGGAAGTGTCGTCAGCCTCAGGCTGAGCTCAGGACGTCGTGGCTGGGCGCGTGCGACTCCCAACTGACGTTGGGGGTCAGAGGAAGTGTCGTCAGCCTCAGGCTGAGCTTGGTCCAGCCTGTGCTGTGTGCGCGAGCGACCCCGGGCTGAAGCCCGGGGTTAGAGGAACTATCGCCCTTCAGGCTTGGGACGCGTTCAGTTTTCATTTGGCGGTAGAAACGCAGGCACGGTGGAGTGTACCGCAAAAAATGGACAGTGAGTTCCCCCCGGATTGAAATGACAGTGTGCTTGTAGTGGTCGCGTTCGCAGTCGCGCAGAGGAACCGCGGGGTGGCGCCGGGGCGGCCCTGAGCTCTCTTGGGGGCTCCAGTCGCCCCGACTGCCAGCGCGGTTCGCTGCGCGCCTTGCTCTCGCTCATATCGTTTCATGCCGCCTGCTCCATGTCATTGCCGAGACGTTTCTTCGACCAATACAGATTCTCGTGTTCCTGCGGCGTATGATAGCCCAGCGTGCTGTGCAGACGCTGATTATTGTATTCAAGTTCAATGTACTCGAAGAGGTATCGCCGGGCATCCGTCACCGACGCGAAGAGAAGTCCTTCCGGCATTTCCTTCTTCAACGTGGCAAAAAATGACTCGGCGACGGCGTTATCCCAGCAATCACCTTCCTGCTCATGCTCTGAATGCTGCCGTAAGGGCGCAGGGCACTGCGGAATCCCTCGCAGCAGTATTGCACACCGCGATCAGAATGCACGATAAGCCCCGCACGTATGCTTCGCGTCCAAGCCGCGCGTTTGAACGCGGTCACAACCATTGTATGGCGCAACGATGTGCTGACCTCCCAGCCGACGATCTTCCGGGAAAACAGGTCGATAAACACGCACAAGTACAACCATCCGGAGGTGCTGCGCAAATACGTGATATCACTCACCCACACCGTATCAGGTGCATCGACCGAAAACTGGCGTTCGAGCATATTTGGCGAGACAGTATACGAATGCTTCGAATCTGTCGTGGTAATGAAACGGCGACGATGCTTGACCTTCAATCCCTGCCGACGCATGCTGGCCGCCACGCGGCTCCGCCCGCACGCGAAACCGCGCTTGCGTAATGCTTTGACGAGACGACGTACGCCGTAGCTGGATTTCCTGCGCAGGAATTCCTCCCGGACCGCCATATCGAAGGCTGCGGTGCGCTCGGCGCGTGCATGCTCGCCACGACGACGCCATGCATAATAGCCTGAGCACGATACGTTGAGCACGCTGGCCATCCTTTCGATGCTAAACTCGTTCCGATATGCGTTCATAAACCGGAACCGGGCTTCGTGGGTAGCGAGAAGATGGCCACTGCTTTTTTTAATATTTCGCGCTCCTGACGGAGAATCTCGTTCTCTCGACGAAGACGATGCAGTTCAGAATCACTGGCGGGAAGATTTCCGTTGCCGGGAAAGGCCTCTGACTTCTGTGTCAGAAGCTGACGGCGCCAGGTGCGTATCGCACCATCATAGAGGTCGAACTCCTCCTCAAGCGCGGAGTCGGGTCGATCGGTGCTGTCAGCCAACTCGATCACGGATCGTTTGAATGCAGCATCATATTTCTTGTGGGTTCGTTTTACCATGACAGAGTCTCCGGTGATTTTTGAAAAGGTAACCGGGGGGAACTCTCTGTGCAATTTCTTCGGGACACTCCACGGCCCGCCGCGCCTCCCGATTCCCGATTCCCGATTCCCGATTCCCGATTCCCGATTATCGATTTCGAATATCGATGTACGTTCGCAACGCGGGCACGGCCCGCCGTGCCCCTACCGCGATTTCCGATTCCCGATAATCGATTCCCGATAATCGATTCCCGATTCATTCCCGGGACGCACACGCTAGGCTCTCTGCTCTCTGCTCTCTGCTCTCCGCTCTCTGCTCTCTGCTCTCTGCTCTCCGCAATCCGCAATCCGCAATCCGCAATCCGCAATCCGCAATCCTTTCACTGTTCACGAAACATGACGATATTAAAGGTTACGCGCGGTGAGGATTCTGCGCGGCAGGACGACACGAACAACACGAGTACTGCACATGCTTCATGTACTGTTCACCTTCGGCACACGGCCGGAAGCCATCAAACTGGCGCCCGTTATCACGCATATGCTGGGGAGGCCGGAGGAATTCCGCGTGTCCGTTTGCCTGACCTCGCAGCACAAGGAAATGCTGCGGCAGGTGACGGACTTCTTCAGTATTCGCGAGGATGTGGACCTGGATATCATGCTGCCGAATCAGACGCTGGAGCATATCACCTCGGCGGTGCTGCTGAACATGCGCGGCGTGCTCGAAGAGCTGCGCCCAGACGTTCTGCTTGTGCAGGGCGATACGACGACGGTGTTCGCCTCGTCGCTTGCGGCGTTTTATGCGAAAATTCCCGTGGGACATGTGGAAGCCGGTCTGCGCACCTTCAACAAATACAGTCCCTTCCCCGAAGAAATCAACCGCACCCTCACGGCCTCCATCGCCGAGTATCACTTCGCGCCGACTACGACGGCTGCGGACAACCTGCGCAGGGAAGGTCGCGCGGAGGCGGGCATTCACATCACGGGCAACACGGTGGTGGATGCGCTGCTGCTGGGCAAGTCGCTGCTCGAGCGCTGGGAGCCCGCGCAGCGCAGGGGACTGCTGCTCGAGGCGGGTTTGCGCGAAGATGCCACGGACAGACTGCTGAGCGGCGTGTCCCGCTTCATTACCGTCACCGCGCATCGGCGCGAAAGCTTCGGTGAGCCTTTCGAGCAGATGCTGCAGGCCATGCTCGAAATCGTTGCCGGGCACGGCGATGTGGAAATCGTCTACCCCGTGCACCGCAATCCGAATGTGCGCGAGCCGGTGGAGCGCCTGCTCAGCGGCAACGCGCGCATTCACCTGCTTGATCCGCTGCGCTACGAACAACTGCTCTTCCTCATGGATCACAGTACACTGCTGCTGACGGACTCAGGAGGAATTCAGGAAGAGGGTCCCTCGCTGCGCAAACCCGTGCTCGTCATGCGCGAGGTGACCGAACGCCCCGAAGGCATTGATGCCGGCGTGTCGCGTCTCGTGGGTACCGATCGCGCCCGCATCGTCGATACCGTGCGCAGTCTGCTGACCGACAAGGCGCAGTACGAGGCCATGGCTACGGGCATCAATCCCTACGGCGACGGCGAAGCGAGCAGAAGAATAGCGGACATACTTCTCGGCGGTGGACGTGGCTGACACTCCCTTGCGCGTCGTGTTCGATGCGCATGCGATCACTCCGCGGCGCTCGGGCATCGGCGAATACAGCGCGAAGCTGCTCGCCGCGATGTGCGAAACGCCCGATTCAGGCATAGAATTGTCGCTGTACGCGAACGGCCGCATCACACCCTTGCGCAGCGCAGATGAAATTCCCGCGATTACCGAAGGCATTCCCGACGGCTCGCTGTACGCCCTGAGGCATCAGTGGGAATTGCCGCTGCTGCTGCGTCGTGAGCGCTGCGACCTCTTCCACATGCCCGATTTTCTGGCTCCACTGCTTCTTCCCGTACCCTTCGTCTGCACCATCTACGATCTGATTCCTCTGGCAAAGCCGGAGTACATCGCGCGCTCGCTGAAGGTGCGTCTGCTGCCGCTGTACCGCACCATCGTGCGTCGCTCGACCCGCCGCGCCGCGCGTGTGCTGACCATCTCCGAGCACAGCCGCCGCGATATCGTGCGCATGCTCGGCATCGACGCAGCGCGCATCGACGTCACCCCGCTCGCGCCGACAGTGGAAGTGAGCAACGCCGCCTGGCCGCAGTCTCTCGCGGGACGGCTGCAGCGGGGACGCTATCTGCTCTACGTCGGGCGCCACGATCCGTACAAGGGACTCGGTTTTTTGCTCGACGCCTTCGCTGCCGTGTCGGGAGATCCCGCACTCGATGGAGTGACGCTCGCCATTGCCGGTGCGCTGGACAATCGCTACGGCTACGCGGACAAGGTGGCTGCGCTGGGACTCGGCGACCGTGTCGTATTTCTCGACTATGTGAGCGAAGAGCAGCTTTCGCCGCTGTATGCGAATGCGCTGGCCTTCGTGTTTCCATCGCTGTACGAGGGCTTCGGGCTGCCGCCGCTGGACGCCATGCGTCACGGCGTGCCCGTGCTTTGCAGCAACCGTACATCGCTCCCGGAGGTGACGGGCGACGCCGCCTTGCTCTTCGATCCGGAGGAAAGTGGTGCATTTGCTTCGGCATTGCGCGAAATATGCGGAAACGCTAGCTTGAGAGATAAGCTCATCCGGAGCGGCATTCAGCGGCAGGAAGGATTTTCGTGGACTATCACCGCCGCATTGACTATCGAGGCATACAAACGCGCCGCGAAGGTGCACACACAAGAATGAACGCGCATCTGCTGGAACAACTCGGAGTATCAAACGGCCTTCTCCTCGCCCCGATGGAGGACGTCACCGACATGTCCTTCCGCCAGATCTGCAAGGAATTCGGCGCGGATATCGTCTACACCGAGTTCGTCAACGCCGATGGCCTGGTCCGCAGCAAGAAGCCCACGAAATCGCGCAGAAAAATGCTTATCCGCGAGGAAGAGCGTCCCGTCGGCATACAGATCTACGGCGGCAATCTCGACACCATGCTCGAAGCGGCCTCGATAGTCGAGCAGGAGGAGCCGGACATCGTGGACATCAACGCCGGATGCTGGGTGAAAAAAGTCGCCGGACGCGGCGCGGGCGCCGGCCTGCTCAAAGATCTTCCATACATGGTCGAGATGGCGAAAGCCATCGTCAACAGAGTGAAGCGGCCAGTCACGCTCAAGACACGTCTCGGTTGGGATCACGACTCGATACAGATCGTGGAACTTGCCCGCATGCTGGAGGATGTGGGGATTCAGGCACTGACGGTACACTGTCGTACACGGCAGCAGGGGCACAGCGGCGACCCGGACTGGAGCTGGATACCGCGAATTAAGGCGGCCGTGAACATTCCTGTCATTCTGAACGGTGGAGTCAACACACCGGAGGACGTGCGACGCGCATTTTCGGAAACCGGCTGCGACGGCGTCATGATAGCGCGCGGCGCCATTGCGAATCCGTGGATTTTTCGCGAAGCAAAGCATTTTTTAGCCACAGGAGAAATCCCCGCGCCCCCGAGCTTCGCCGAGCGCATAGACACCGCGCTCAGGCATCTTCGCATGGCCGTGCAGGTCAAAGGCGAACGCACTGCGGTGCTCGAAATGCGCAAGCATTACATCGCGTATCTCAAATACGTGCCCAACAGCAGACAGATGCGCAACATTCTCATGAAACCGGTCACACTTGCCGAAGTGGAAGACGTGCTGCACAGTCTGTTATTTTTTGAAGAAATCGGAGAATTTGTCGCCGAACCGGGAACTTTTTACGCGGACCTGCGGTGTTAATTGATTGTGGCTCACAACAATCGCAAGAAAATCATGAATTTCGGAGATCAGTTTTCCATTACCTTGACATCTTGCGTCATTTTCTTTATTATTGAAATAGTTGAATTTAGGTTTTGAGTCTAACCTGTTACTTTAACTAACCACACCAAGGAGAAGCATATGAGAAAACTCCGTAAGTCTGTGGTGCTTATTTGCGCTGCTGCGATTCTCGGTGGCGGAGCTATGATTTCCGGATGCACATCGTACGCAACACCGGAGCAGTTGGCCCGCATTTCCGAACTTGAGCGTGAAATCAGCGCCCTGGAATCAGCGATTCAGAGCAAGCAGTCCCAGATCGGTACGCTGGACCGCCAGATCTCGGCTCAGGAAGCCAAACTCGAACAGTGCGCCAAGGACAAGGAGCTGGTCAAGCAGCGTCTGGCGAACTGGAAGGGTCAGTAATTCACCGGTGCACAAGAATTCAATTCGAAAAGCGAGGAAAAGAATCATGAAATGGAATAGCATAGCCATTCTGACCGTCGCGCTGGGATTGTTCTTCGTTACCGGGAACAACGCCTTCGCACAGGACAAGATGACAGAGGAAGAAGCTGCGCAAAAAATCCAGAACCTGGAAAAGCGCGTCTCCGACCTCAAACGCCAGCAGTCGTCGCTGGATCAACAATTGACCGAGAAGAACCGCGTGCTCAAGAGCAAGCAGGACGATTACGAGAAATGTATCGATGAACTCTACGCCCTCGTGGGTGCCACCCGTCAGGACGTGGATGCCTACGAAGCGCGCCTGAAGCGCCTCGAGAACAAAATCAGCGATTTGCTGCGTCTTTCGCCGATGGATCTGCTTGCCCGCAAGGCGGAAGTAGACGAAGCGGAAGCCGAGTACAACAATCTCGCCGGCAACAAGATCAGTCTCCTCCCCGCGTTCTATGATCGCGTGCAGCGAGTCGCCGAAAACATCCGCACTCTGCGTGAGACTCTCTCCCGTGCTGAGAAATCCTACACCGTCGGCACCTGGGCGAAAGACCGCGACTGTCTCTGGAACATCGCCAAGAAGCCCGATATTTACGGCGACGCCTTCAAATGGCCGAAAATCTGGCAGAAGAACCGCGATCAGATCAAGAATCCCGATCTGATTTACCCGGGCCAGGTCCTGAAGATTCCGGCTCCCGCTCCTCTCACTCCTGAAGAGGAAAGCGCCGCGCGGAAATACTACCGCCAGAAGCGCGAAGCCGAACTGGCGGCTCCCACAGGTACTTCTCCGGAAAACGTTAACAAGTAACGGAGACCGCGCCGCGCAACCCGCGCGGCATGAAACAGTGACCTGAAGATCTCCCGAAAAACCCTTACATTTGTTGATGTAAGGGTTTTTCCTTTTTTCACAAATGAAGGATAGTCCCCCTGCCGGCAGGCGGACACGCAATGCATGCAAATAGAACGACGCATACGTATCAACGGCACCAATCCCGTCATCCTCTTCGGCTTCAATGACGCGAATATTCGCATCATCGAAGAGCGTTTCGACGCGGCCATTATCGCCCGCGGCGACAGCGTACTCATTCGCGGCGAGGATACCGTCGTGGACATGGTCGAAAAGGTGCTCAAAGAGCTGATGTTCATCGTCAACAAAACGGATTCGCTCACCGAGCGCGACGTGAACACCGTGCTCGACGTGCTCGCCAGCGGGCAGGCGCCGGAGATCGCACCCGAGGAAGTGGATAACATCATCCTCTACGCGAAAAAGGATTACATCAAGGCGCGGACGCCCGGCCAGATCAATTACCTGCGCGCTATTCGGCAGAATGATATCGTTTTCGCCATCGGACCGGCCGGTACAGGAAAAACCTACATGGCCGTTGCCGCAGCCGTCGCCGCGCTGAACCGCCACGACGTGCTGCGCATCGTGCTTGCGCGTCCCGCGGTGGAAGCGGGAGAAAGTCTGGGTTTTCTCCCCGGTGATTTGCGGGAAAAGGTGGATCCCTATCTGCGGCCGTTGTACGACGCCCTGGATGACATGCTGCCCGCTGAAAAGCTCAAGGCGTATCTCGAGCGCAGGACCATAGAAATCGTTCCGCTGGCCTACATGCGCGGCCGCACGCTGAACAACGCCTTCATCATTCTCGACGAGGCGCAGAACGCCACGACGATGCAGATGAAAATGTTTCTCACGCGCCTCGGCGCCAACGCGCGCGCCATCGTCACCGGCGATATAACGCAAATCGATCTCGCCACGCGCGGGCAAAGCGGTCTGGTGGAAATTCAGGATGTGCTGTCCGGTGTGGACGGGGTGTCCTTCGTGTATTTCGACAAGCGCGACGTGGTGCGGCACCGGCTGGTGAAGGACATTATCGACGCATACGAGCGCTATCACGGTGATCAGTGATGCCGGAGTGCCCGTGGCGACGATGCTGAGAAAAACCCTGTTCGTCTTTTTTCTCGTGATCATGCTCTCCTTCGATCCGGTGCATATCACGCCCGCGGCGCGGCAGACCCGCGCGGTGGTGGAGTACGTGATGCCCGTGCGCAGAGGGACGAGATACGGACGCTTCCGCGGCAGGCGGTACAAATCGCCGGCGCTTCCGATTGAGAATACAACATTCAGTTACCAAGGATATCAGTATGTTTGAAGACCATCTTTCCAAGGCACAGGACATCCGCCGACGCGTCGACGATCTTCGGGGGTTTCTTTGACGTAGACAGGAAGAAACAGGAAATAGCCGAACTCGAAGCGCGCACGCATCAGCCGGAGTTCTGGAACGACAACATCCAGGCGCAAAAGGTGATGCAGGAAATCGCCATGCGCAAGGAGTGGGTCGAACTCTGGGAACAGGTGCACGCGAAGACCGGAGATTTCATTGTTCTCATCGAACTCGCGGAAGAGAGCGCCGACGCTGAAATGGAAGGCGAGCTGGACGCGGAACTCGCGACGCTCGAAAAGCTGCTCGGCGAACTGGAATTCAAGAACATGCTTTCCGGTGAAGACGACAAGCGCAACGCCATTCTCACCATTCACTCCGGCGCGGGCGGTACCGAGTCGCAGGACTGGGCGGAAATGCTGTACCGCATGTACCTGCGCTACTGCGATCGCATGGGCTTCTCCGTCGCGCTGGTGGACGAACTCGAGGGCGAAGGCGCGGGCATCAAAAGCGTGACGCTGGAAATCACCGGACCCTTTGCCTTCGGCTACCTGAAAAGTGAAATCGGTGTCCATCGTCTCGTGCGTATTTCGCCGTTCGACGCGGCAAAGCGCCGTCACACCAGCTTCGCCTCGGTGTTCGTGTATCCCGAAATCGACGACGACATCGAGATTGAGATCAATCCCTCCGACCTGAAAGTCGATACCTTCCGCAGCGGCGGCAAGGGCGGCCAGAACGTGAACAAGGTGGAGACGGCCGTGCGCATCACGCATATACCCAGCGGTGTGGTCGTGGCCTGCCAGCAGGAGCGTTCGCAGTTACAGAACAGGCAGACCGCTCTCAAGCTGCTGCAGTCGCGTCTGTACCAGATCGAGCGCGAGAAGGAAGCGGCGCGGCTTTCATCCATCGAGGACAGCAAGAAAAAAATCGAATGGGGCAGCCAGATCCGTTCCTACACGTTCCAGCCGTATACGCTGGTGAAGGATCACCGGACCGGACACGAGAACTACGATGTGCAATCCGTGATGGACGGCAATCTCGAAGGATTCGCGCAGGCCTATCTTCTCCAATTCGGCAACGCCGTCGCGGCGATGCCCACGTAACGGCAATTCCGGGCGCGCATGTCTTTCGAGCGCTTTATCGCTTTCCGCTATTTGCGCACGCGCAACCTGTCGCGCTTTCTGTCGTTCATGACGGCGGTGGCGGCGGGCAGCGTGGCCGTTGGCACCGCCGCGCTCATCATCACCTACACCATACTCGACGGTTTCGAGAGGGAACTGCGCAGCAATCTGATCGGCTTCTCGGCGCATATACAGGTGTCCGTGTTTCGCGACGATGTTGTCCGTTTCGACGAGCAGGCGCTTGCCACGCTGTCCGGCATGGCGAATGTGGACGCGGCCGGACCCTTTCTGTCGCGAGAGGCCATAGCGCTTACGCGCGACGATATCGAAGGGATACGCGTGAAGGGGATAGACTCGCTGCGGGATCTGTCGCGCATACGCGAAAAAATCGTCGCCGGGAGTTTCAACCTGTTGCCGGTGGACGGGCGGCATTCCATTCTCATAGGCAAGCGGCTTGCGGACAAACTGAACCTGAATGTGGGCGACCGCATGCTGTTGCTGGGTGTCACCGATTTCAGCGATGTGTACAACGCACCCAAGCTGCAATGCACGATACGCGGTTTGTATGAAACGGGCATGGCCGAGTATCTGGACGACGTGTACGTGTTCACTGGTCTCGAAACGGCGCAGCGTGTATTCAACCTCGACGACAGAATCAGCGGCTTCGATGTGTTGTGCGAAGATGTGGACGCGGTAGATGCGACAGTGGACAACATTCAGGCCCGCCTGGGGTATCCCTACGATCCGCGGTCCGTTTTCTCGCTGTACCGGCATCTGTTCGTGTGGATTGATTTGCAGCAGCAACTTATCCCCGTTGTGGTCGGTTCACTGATCGTGATATCCGTGTTCAACGTCATCGCCACACTGCTGCTGTTCGTGATCGAGAAAACGCAGTACATCGGCATATTGCAGGCATTGGGGGCATCGCGCAAGCGCATACGGAGGATTTTCATGCTGCAAGGTCTGCTCATAGGTGTGGTCGGATCGGCGGCGGGCGCGGTGCTGGCCTTCGCTTTCTGTTTCGCGCAGCAGGAGTTTCGCTTTTTCAGCTTGCCGCAGGACGTGTACTTCATGACGACGGTGCCGATACACATGCGCCCCGAGATCTTCGGCGCGGTGATGCTTACAGGCATATGCCTCGCTTTCTTTTCTTCGTTCATCCCGGCCTGGCTTGCGTCGCGGCTCGATCCTGTGCGGTCCATCAGATTCCATTGAGCATGAGCATCGAACGCTACATAGCGCGGCGGTACCTGTTCGGCAGGAAGCGATTCAGCTTCATCAACATTATTTCCCTGCTGGCCACCATGGGCATTATGTTCGGCGTGGCCAGTCTGATCGTGGTGATGTCCGTGTTCAACGGTTTCAATGGTCTCGTGACCTCGATACTGCAGGATTTCGATCCGCATTTGAAAGTGGAACGCATCCCGCGGAGCGAGGGCAAGGGCGACGGCGATGTTCGCACGATACTTGCGTCGCGCGATGATGTCACGGGATTGTCTCCTTTCATACAGCGCAAGGCCATGGTCATGAGCAGGGGCGCCGCAAACTTCGTGTGGGTGAAAGGAGTGGCGCCGGACAGCGTGCGGAGTACTTCACGCGTGGATCAAAAAATCGTGCTCGGCGATTTTACCCTGCGCGAGCGCAACGGCATCGTACTCGGCATTGCTCTGGCGGATAAAATGCGCGCGATGGTTGGAGACACGGTTGTGCTGTACAGTCCTGCAGGCATGGAGAGCATGCTCACGCAGTACGTGACGCCCACGGTGCTGCGTTGCCGCGTGACCGGCATTTACGAATCGCAGAACAAATTGTACGATGGCGCATACGCCTTTCTGGCGTTGGACGATGCGCGGCGTTTGTTCCGCATGTCCGGCGGCATCAGCGGCTATGAGCTGCGACTAGACGACATCGGCGACAGCGAGGATGTGCGAGACGAGCTGCGCGCCTCCATCGGCGAGGGCTGGAATGTGCTCACGTGGTACGATCTGCACCGCGACCTGTACTCGGTCATGACCATCGAGCGATGGAGCGCGTTCATTCTGCTCGCCATCATCATCGCGGTGGCGGTGTTCAACATTCTCGCATCGCTGACCATGCTGGTGCTGGAAAAAAAGCGCGACATCGGCATCATGCGCACGATGGGTTTGTCCTCGCGTCGCATTCAGCGGATATTCCTGCTGCAGGGCGTGTGGACGGGCCTCATCGGCGTGCTGGCGGGCATGTTCATCGGATTGCTGCTGACCTGGCTGCAGGCGGAGTTCGGTCTCGTTGCGCTGGATGCCGCGTTCATTATTCCGGCCATTCCCGTCGAACTGAAGCTGTCGGACATCGTACTGATTGCCGTGGCGACTTTCGGACTGACCTTGCTTGCGGCGTGGTTTCCCGCCCGACGCGCGGGCAGGGTGGAGATCATCGACGCGGTGCGGTGGGAATAAAGTAGGAACATTCATGCAAACATTTCGTCAAAACACAATTCTTGGCGTCGGTTCTCCGGAACCGCGCCGCGCCGCAACAGAAGGGGACGGACTATGAGCAGCGATATCGTCATCGTTCAGGACGTGCACAAATCCTACGCTTCCGGCAGCACGACGCATCATGTACTGCGCGGTGCATCGCTCAACGTCCCCGAAGGAAGCGTCGCGGCCATTGTCGGCGCTTCGGGTGCCGGCAAGAGCACGCTGCTGCACATCATCGGAGCTCTGGACAGGCCTTCAAGCGGCGGAGTGCTGCTCGACGGAGAGAACATGTTCGCGCTTGACGATGCGTCGCTCGCCGCGTTCCGCAACAGGAGCATGGGCTTCGTGTTTCAGTTTCATCATCTGCTGCCCGAGTTCAGCGCACGCGAAAATATCGCCATTCCCTGCATGATCGCCGGTATGGCTCAATCCGCCGCTCTCAAACGCGCGGACGAACTGCTGGAAACCGTGCATGTTGCGCATCGCAAGGAGGCGCGGCCCTCGGAGCTTTCCGGAGGCGAGCAGCAGCGCGTGGCGGTGGCCCGGGCGCTTGCCAACAAGCCGCGCGTGATTCTCGCGGACGAACCATCCGGCAATCTCGACGAGGAAAACGCCGACATGCTGCATGAATTGCTGTGGACGCTGGCCCGCGAGCAGGGTCAGACCTTTGTTATCGTGACGCACGACAGCGGACTGGCCGCCAGGGCCGACGCGACGTGGCGGTTGCATGAGGGGCGGTTGTTGTGAGGGCGGCTGTAGCAGCTTGACATTTGACAATCGAGAAAGAACGAACTACTTTTGCTGCATCGAGTGTTCCTTGCCGTCCATTTTGCCAGCGTTTTCACCAAGAGCGCAGTATTTCCAGAACTGGCCGGAAAGGTGGCAACATTCTGGAGGTGATTCATGATGTATGCACGTTTGTTGAGTATTCTCCTGACTTTGATTTTTGCTTCTGGTTGCGAACATCACCCTTCGGCATTTGAACCTTACTACGGGGGGTATACAACTTTGGAGTCTGCACTGGAGAACGCCTCATCAGCACAAGAGCTTAAGCTAAGTGCAATCGGCGACTCTCTTTCACCCGAGATCGGGCGATTGCAAAAGCTCTGGTATCTTGAAATTCGAGATAGTCCGATTCGGTTTTTGCCGGAAGCGATCAGCATGATGAACTCGTTAACCCATTTTGAGATGCATAACACCCAACTGGAAAGTTTTCCACCTCAAATTTGGAGGAATAAAAATATACTCAATTTGTACATAGATTCGTGCGGGATTTCCTTTATTCCGGATAGCCTGGAAAGTTCCAGTATTACCTGGTTAGCTCTTCATGATTGCAATATTGATTCGATTCCCGCTTGGATGATGCATTGGGAGCAACTCCATAAATTGGGGTTAAGCTCGAACAATATTAAAAACTTCAATGTGGATGAATTTTCTTATAACGACCTTTCTCAATTGAGTCTACAGTACAATCAACTTAGGGCATTCGAAACTGCATCGAACAGCTTCAAGTCATTGTATTCCTTGGATCTTGGAAATAATGAGTTGGAGGAGTTTAATGTCGCATCCGGATCGCTGTCAGAACTGAAATACTTATCCCTTCACTACAACAACCTTACAGACTTCCGTGTAACCGCAAGCGCCCTTCCAAAATTAGTACATCTTGGACTTGTCGGAAATCCAATCCCGCCCTCGTCGAGAGACAGAATCCGGCTATCCTTCCCAAATGCGGTGGTTTCTTTTTAGATTTACTGTGATGTACGACTCACAACCATAATTATGAGGCATGATTGAGAAAACATCTTCTTTTCGATTGCGTGGATCTGGGCACAACACGAGCATAGCATAATTCTACTGTGTTATAAAAATATTTCGTATATTGCGGCATCGAGAATACTCACGGTGCTCCGATGCCTTCACCTTCGACACCCGAACAACGCTTTGATGCGTACATGAACCTGCTCACCGGAGTCATCGGACATGCGGATCGAGCGATTCCGTTGCGAAATTATTGCAGCGGGTTGCTCTTGCCCGGCGAACGCAAGAGCGTCGAGCCGATGGCAGCGCGCATTGATCCGGAACATGTACCCCACCAACACCAGTCGATGCACCATTTTATCGCCGAAGCCCCATGGAGCGATGACGCCGTCATGGAGGCGGTCCGAGACTATACTCTTCCAGCCATCGAGACGATGGAGCCGATTCAGGCATGGATCGTCGACGACACCGGACTGTCGAAAAAAGGCAAGTACTCGGTGGGTGTCGCCAGACAGTACTGCGGGCGGCTTGGCAAGCAGGACAACTGTCAGGTCTTGGTAACCGTGTCCGTCGCGCACTCGCAAGCGAGCCTTCCGGTCGCGTTTCGTCTGTATTTGCCGGATTCCTGGGCGAGTGATCCTGAGCGACGACTCAAGTGCGGCGTCCCGGAAGAGCTTTGGTTTCAGACGAAACCGACGATCGCGATGAGTTTGCTTGAAAAACTTGTCGATACCGACATTCCGCGCGGCGTGCTGCTCGCCGACGCCGGCTACGGAAACGATAGTCTGTTTCGTTATCAGCTCAGTGCGTTGGGTCTGCGCTACGCGGTGGGCGTTCAGTCGTCGACGACGGTATCGGTGCGCGGTACGGCCAACGACCTCGGGCAAGGCATGCGAGACGTGGTTGTATCGGTTCTGGATCTGGCGGTTTCCGTCGGGGAAAGCGCTTTTGAGGAAGTACGTTGGCGTGAAGGCAGTTCGGCCGTGCTCGCATCGCGGTTCTGGGCGGTACGCGTCGTCAGCGCGCACCACGTTCTAGAGCGCGGAGGGCCGGCAGCGGAGGAATGGCTCCTTGTCGAATGGCCGGACGGCGCCGTCGAGCCGACGAAATTCTGGTTGGCGACGCTTCCCGAGGGCAGCACCTTGCGGCAATTGGTCCATATTGTGATGATGCGATGGCGTATCGAACGGGATTATGAGGAATTGAAAAGCGAGATCGGACTCAACCATTTCGAAGGGAGGGGGTGGCGGGGGTTCCACCATCACGCGACCATGTGTATCGCGGCATACGCGTTTCTGGTCGCTGAACGCGGCCTTTTCCCCCCAGAAGAAGAATCCCGATGGAATCCGTTCCGGGCGCCTGTCCTACCCGCAAATTACCGACCACGGGGAGCCGCCCGTACAGTGGTAGCGACACGTTGAATCTTCCATCGCGACAATGCGGGCAAGGATTATCGCGGTGCTTGTGCAGCGGCTCCCATGCTGTCCGGTGTGCAAGCGAAGAAAAGATCGCCACGCCGATGGCTCTCATGTACATGGACCATGATGTATGTAACATAGTAGGAATAAGAGATTGAAATAAAATGTTTCAGTCTGCGGTTATCCTATTGAAAGAGAGCCGGAAAATTGCTATTATGGGCTTTTATGAACGTCAGTACCAGCGTGTTGAGTCGCTGAAGTTATCCTTCAAACTAAATGAAATTGATCAATTTTCGTGATACAACTCTGAAGGTGATGGTATGAACGATTTAGAAAATCCCAACTGCTGTGGTCCAAGCATAATCACAAGTTGGTACGATTTGCAAAAAATGAGTCCCGTTGATCCATTGGGGATTCTTGAAAATGCCATTTTGGATTCGACTGTGGGGCAGTTCGAATTCAGTACAACTTATATCGAACCAGGTACATGGACGCCAACCCCACTCACCATCTCGAATGAGCCTTTAGTTACAGCACTGGAATCGGACAATCAACTTAAGGTCGCCGATGCGAATATGTGGATGTTTAATCATAAACGATGGAATTCAAGCTCCGCGCTTGCAATTCCTTTGCGAAAAATACTCTTCCTGAGAGGAGTGCATGAGTGGCGGAATCGTTTGTATATCGATTTCGGAGGTACGCCTATCACAGCTGTCCAATTGTCGCTAATCACGAATGCCGCGACAAGGGGAGATCGACAAGGGACTACACCAGTGATTAGCTGGGCGGGCCTAAGTCTAACGGATGAACATACAATTGATCTTGTCTTCAGAACCTTTGGACAATTTGATATAGGAATATGGACATACGATGGAACGAATCATTCTATCTTCGAGTTGAAAATTATTGTTATGCCTTGATGCATCAATATGCATAATGACATGGAGGATGAGAATTCTTGCATAGTATGATTAAATAAATACTCAGAGCGAGCAAAATGGCAGCTATAAAGTGCTATAAGATAGGTACAGAACGTGAATGTACAAAGTGGATATATGAAACTGAATTCGCTACAGTGTTGACGGATCCTAAGCGGAAATTTGGTGTTTATCCGCCCATATACTGTTTAAAAGGAATCGATGGTGATGCCTCTGAGGAGGAAGTTATTCTAAACATTAAACGTTTGAAAAGCTTAGGATTCTCATACGTAGGCTTGGGATTAGAAGAATATTATGATTATAATCGAAACACCGTAACGAGTCTGGGTAAAGCATTAGAAAAGGCTGGGTATGAGACCGAGAATCTACAGCTTCACACTCATTGTGGTTCGCACGATATACGCGAAATTTGGAAAGTAAAAGGTGCCGTAAATATTCTACCACCTGGTCGACATTTTGATAGTATCTATATTGATGAACCATTGCGAAATAAAAACCAATGTAACCTAGATATTGTAGCAGTGCGAGCATTCGCAAATGAAGTATATAAGCTCGGTGAGAAATTTATTACGAGCGATTTTTATCTAGGTATCGGATCTGATCCCACTAATTTTGATGATCTTTCCAGCTTTTCAGATGGCCTTGCATATTCTAGATATACCAGAAATTGGGGATCCGAGGAACTGACGTCGGACTTTGCTAGATTATTGATTAATCCATTGAGCCTTCCTGGTACATTATTGTATCGCTTTTGCTATTCGAATCCAAAGGCATGTCTCCAGATTCATGATTGGTATCAATGGAGGGCGGATTTCAAAGATAAGAATCTAACAGGATGGATTAATGTCGCTTGTCACCCAGATCACTATACATGGCATACGCCTTGTAACAAGGATTATTTTGATACCTTGCTCTGTGAGGCACGTAAAATAGGTTTGGACAACGTTATGTTGTTTGGGGCTTATGATATTGACGTAGAGATTGCGCACCAGATTAGAAGCATGTTTCTACCTAGGCCAATTGGATCGTTCCCCGATCCTGAGATAAGTAAGTATTTACCTGAAATTCTAGTTTGCCTCCAAAAATTGAAAATGACACCTTGGGGATTGCTTGATGAATTCGCAGATGGAGTTTATAATGCCAACGTATTGCACGACAATTGCAGTGCATATAGGAAGCTGATTTGTGACGTATTTTGGAGAAGAGCCCAACAATATTCCGCAGCAGCTACTAGATGTGGATGGATTAAATCTACTTCTATCTCAACGGGAAAGGTAATAAAAACGTTGTATTGCATAAGCAGTGGCGGAGAAATTACTAACGGTAAAGAGATTATTGACTGTGCAAACTGCACTGAATGGTCCGAAATGAAGCCGAATATCACTGTTTGCGGCGTTTCTAAAAGGAAACCTGAAATAAACGACAAAGAATAGGTAATAAATTATGTTTAAATTATCGACAAGAAAAAAAATTTATATTGCATATTGCGTATATAAGATTCTGAGATTGTTTGGGGTCAAAAGACATAGAATTAAAGCAGTCAATGGTGTAAGATACAGTCTGGATTTGGCTGAAGGGATTGATTTATCGATATTCCTTTTTGGTGCTTTCCAGAAACATGTGTTGATAAATTCACTTGAGAGAGATGAAGAGCCGACATCGATAATTGACATTGGGGCTAATTCCGGAACAGTTAGTTTGTACTACGCCAACGAATATAATAATGCACGTATATATTCTTTTGAACCATCGACGTACGCACTGCAAAAATTTTCGAGGAACTTGGAATTAAATCCATCGCTGTCGAACCGCATCGTAGTTATCAAGGCTTTCGTTGGGGAAAATCAACAAAATGACTCCGGTTTTATCAGTTATGCTAGCTGGCCAGTTGATAGATTGGGTGGGAATCGACATCCCATACATATGGGGCAATCGTCTGAGGCTACAGATGATTATACCTCGATAGACAAATATTGTTCAGATAACTTAGTAACTAATACTCGCCTAATCAAAATCGATACCGACGGTTATGAGTATGAGGTTATCAGAGGAGCGTTAAATACAATAAAGGAAAATCGTCCAGTCATTATTTTCGAACTGTCGCTCTACGAACTTGAACGTCGAAATATAGATTTCAATGCACTTGTTGAGCCGCTGAAATCGCTGAATTACACTCTTGTAGATGCAAAAACAAGAAAGGAAATAAACAACGAGAATGTCAAGGGGTATGTCTCCAAGGGCGGTACAATTGATGTTTTAGCAACACCCATCTAATTCTACTGTGTTATAAAAATATTTCGTATATTGCGGCATCGAGAATACTCACGGAGCTCCGATGCCTTCACCTTCGACGCCCGAACAACGCTTTGATGCGTACATGAACCTGCTCACAGGAGTTATCGGACATGCGGATCGAGCGATTCCGTTGCGAAATTATTGCAGCGGATTGGTCTTGCCCGGCGAACGCAAGAGCGTCGAGCCGATGGCAGCCCGTATCGATCCGGAACATGTACCCCACCAACACCAGTCGATGCACCATTTTATCGCCGACGCCCCATGGAGCGATGACGCCGTCATGGAGGCGGTCCGAGACTATACTCTTCCAGCCATCGAGACGATGGAGCCGATTCAGGCATGGATCGTCGACGACACCGGGCTGCCGAAAAAAGGGAAGTACTCGGTAGATGTCGCCCGCCAGTACTGCGGGCGGCTTGGCAAGCAGGACAACTGTCAGGTCCTGGTAGCCGTGTCCGTCGCGCACTCGCAAGCGAGCCTTCCTGTCGCGTTTCGTCTGTATTTGCCGGAGTCCTGAGCGAGTGATCCTGAGCGACGACTCAAGTGCGGCGTCCCGGAACAGCTTTGGTTTCAGACGAAACCGACGATCGCGATGAGTTTGCTTGAAAAACTTGTCGATACCGACATCCCGCGCGGCGTGCTGCTCGCCGACGCCGGCTACGGAAACGATAGTCTGTTTCGCTATCAACTCAGTGCATTGGGTCTGCGCTACGCGGTGGGCGTTCAGTCGACGACGACGGTATCGGTGCGCGGTACAGCGAACGACCTCTGGCAAGGCATGCGAGACGTGGTTGTATCGGTTCTGGATCTGGCGGTTTCCGTCGGGGAACGTGCTTTTGAGGAAGTACGCTGGCGTGAAGGCAGTTCGGCCGTGCTGACATCGCGGTTCTGGGCGGTACGCGTCGTCAGTGCGCACCACGTTCCAGAGCGCGGAGGGCCGGCAGCGGAGGAATGGCTCCTTGTCGAATGGCCGGACGGCGCCGTCGAGCCGACGAAATTCTGGTTGGCGACGCTTCCCGAGGGCAGCACCTTGCGGCAATTGGTCCATATTGTGATGATGCGATGGCGTATCGAACGGGATTATGAGGAGTTGAAAAGCGAGATCGGACTCAACCATTTCGAAGGGAGGGGGTGGCGGGGGTTCCACCATCACGCGACCATGTGCATCGCGGCATACGCGTTTCTGGTCGCTGAACGCGGCCTTTTCCCCCCAGAAGAAGAATCCCGATGGAATCCGTTCCGGGCACCTGTCCTACCCGCAAATTACCGACCACGGGGAGCCGCCCGTACAGTGGTAGCGACACGTTGAATCTTCCATCGCGACAATGCGGGCAAGGATTATCGCGGTGCTTGTGCAGCGGCTCCCATGCTGTCCGGTGTGCAAGCGAAGAAAAGATCGCCACGCCGTTGACTCTCATGTGCATGGACCATGATGTTTATAACGCAGTAGAATTAACCGGCACAGCTATGAGTCTGCCCCTCAGGGCTGCTGTTAACGAATCAACGTGTGGCTCACACAGTACGGGAGGATCTCCGTTGCCCGTAGCTTTCGGGTTGGAAAGGTGCCTGGAATAAACTCCGTCGGGTTTCTTCGAGCGGGAGGATTATCCACAATCGGCGTCCATGGAGCATTATTCCGGTTCTCTCACGCGTGTCGCGGGATCCCGCTGTGCGCCGACGAATCATATCGACCACAAGCGCGACCACAATATCGCGCAACTACCTTCTTGCCAGCGTACTCCCTCGAATGAGTTTTCTCCCACGCCCTCGCCCGTCCCAGAACGGAGAAGACGTCTCACGCATCACTCCCATCGTTTCTCCTTACTCGCCGCGCAGACGAACCACTGTCGAAGATTCAGTGCCGACTACGTTTGGCATGCCCAAGGCGCTGAGTTGATGTTGGAGCATGCTATCGTCACCACAACCCGCATCGGCAAGCACAACGCCATGCGGGACGTTGGTATCGACGAGCGTGTCCAACAAGCTCATCGATTGCTTTGGAAGGGTCTGAAACCAGAGTTACTCGTATTCACCACAATTGCGCCGCCCTTCCGGACAACCCCAAGAATCGGTACGTGCAGACGAAACGCGACAGGATGACTCGCAAGGGTCATTTCCTGCGAGAAATTTCTTGTTGTACCATTGTTCCGGGACGTGTAGCGCGATATGTCCTGATTTTCGTAATATTCATGTTTGATTCTTTGTACCAACAACAATAAGTCGAGTGCATCGCATGGCCAAAGTACAGCAGAGGAAGCGCAAGGCGGCACAGCGGAAGAGCGTGTCCGAGGCAGAGCTTCCGCAGCGCATCAATTACATCATCCTGATCGCCGGCATCGGGATCAACATTCTCGGCATACTGATCATGATGTCGGGAGACGCCCTCAGCGCGAGCGCCGTCACCGTGGCGCCGGTCATTCTCTTCATCGGCTATTGCATTATCATTCCGCTTGGCATCATTTACAAGCAGAAGAGCCGACCGACCGACGAAACGGCGGCCTGACCGGGCGCCCAGGAATCCCACGAAGCATTCTTCATCAGCAATCGAAACAATATGAATTTCAATTTGTGGAATCGCGTCTTCGCCGGCATCGTGTTTCTGGCGTCGACCATCGTGTTTTTAATGACGGTCGCCCCGACGATTTCCTTCTGGGATTGCGGCGAGTTCATCACGGCGGCCGTCACCATGGGCGTGCCGCACCCTCCCGGCGCTCCGTTTTTCCAGCTTGTCGGCCGCATGTTCTCCCTGCTTCCGTTTTCGGATGATATGGGGTTCCGCGTAAATCTGCTGTCGGTGTTTTCGAGCTCGCTCTCGGTGCTCTTCACCTATCTGGTGTCGATCCGCCTGCTGCGTCAGTGGAAAGGCGAGCCCGCGACGGCGATTTCGGCGGTCACAATGATGTTGTCGGCGGCCATCGGCGCCCTCATCCTTTCCTGGAGCGATACGTTCTGGTTCAATGCTTCGGAAGCGGAAGTGTACGGCATCGGCATGTTCTTCATCACCGCGGTGGTGTGGATCGCGACCGAGTGGTATTTCAAGGCCGGCGTGTTCGACTCCGAGCGGTCACTGCTGCTCATCGCCTATCTGCTGGGTTTGAGCATCGGTGTGCACCTTTTGTCCCTGCTGGCGGTATTCTACGTTTTCGTCCTGATTTTCTTCCGCGACAGGCACAGCGACGATATAACCGCCCGCAGCATCGGTTTGGCGATGCTGGCCGCGGTCGGCGGCTTCGCCGTCATGTATCCCGGCATCGTAAAGTACATTCCGGCCATGCTGGGTGACGATTTCGCCCGCTATCTCTTCCTTCTCCTCGTCGCCGCATTGATTTTCATCGTCGCGGCGAAGAAACTGCATCCGCAGCTGCGCATGGTTGCGCTGGGTGCGCTGCTGGTCACGCTGGGATATTCCACGTACACCATCGTTCCGATACGCGCAGGCCAGCAACCCGCACTGAACGAGAACGCGCCTGAAACGCTGCAAGGTCTGTACAGCTATCTCAATCGCGAGCAGTACGGATCGTATCCGTTGATGAGCGGCTTCAACTATGACGACCGTTTGCGCAGCATCAATACCGATCAGAAAAAGTTTCTTCCGCGCCGCTGGAACCCCGAGTCTGTTTCACGCTACGCCAACTACAGTTCGGATTTTGAGTACTTCCTGAAATTCCAGCTCGGGCACATTTACATTCGGTACTTCCTCTGGAATTTCGTTGGCCGCGCGGGAGATATTCAGGAGGCGCCGGTCATCTGGTTCAGCGACCAGGGGGATTGGTCGGAAAGTCCCGGGTATCCCAACAAGTACTACGCCATCCCCTTCATCCTTGGCCTGCTCGGATTGTATTATCATTTCCGCAAGGACCTGCGCACCGGCATCGCGATGGGGACGCTGTTCTTCGTCATGGGTATCGGTCTCGTGCTCTACTTCAACATGTCCGAACCACAGGTGCGCGAGCGCGATTACTTCTTCGTGGGGTCCTTCCAGGTGTTCGCGCTCTGGGCGGGGCTGGGGGTGTACAGTATCGTGGAGTTCATACGGGAAAAAGCGACACGCAGCGAAGCCGTCGGGCTCGCGGTCGCGGTGCTGCTGCTGGTGGCCGCGCCGGTGAACATGCTGGCGAACAATTATCAGACGCATGACCGCAGTCTGAACTATGTGGCGTTCGACTACGCGTACAATCTGCTGCAGAGTTGCGATCAGGACGCCATCCTCTTCACCGGCGGCGACAACGATACCTTCCCGGTGTGGTATCTGCAGTACACTGCCGGTATCCGCCGCGATGTCCGTGTGGTGAATCTCAGCCTGCTCAACACCGCCTGGTACAGCAAACAGCTCAAGAACGAACGACCATACGGCGCGAAGACGGTGAACATCAGCTACTCCGACCAGGAGCTGGAAGCGATGATGCCGGTGCAATGGGACGGCCGCCAGATGACGGTGCCTATCGATCCGCAGCGCATCAACATCGAGTCGCTCAAAGAGATCCCCTTCGTCGCGCAAGGAGTGGAAATCCCGACGAGCATGAGCTTCTTCGTGCAACCCACGTATACCGACCCGCGCGGCGCAAAGGGGTTGCGTAATCAGGACATGCTTATCCTCGACATCCTGAACAACAACATCAACGAGCGCCCGATTTATTTCGCCACCAGTGTTGGCGGCAGTGATCAGATCGGTTTGGAAGAGCATCTCGTCGTGGAGGGCCTGGCCCGTCGCGTCGTGCCCTTCAAGTTCCCGTACCGGCAGGACCGCTATTACAGCGCGATGAATGCACCGCTGGTGAAGCGCCATCTCACCGAGATCCGCACAGAGCCCGTCGCCACGCGCGCCATCGGCTTCATGTTCCGCGAACTCAACAATCCGCATATCAACCTCGACGAGGCCAGCACGAAGATGACCTACTCGTTCCGCGTACTGTTCATGGCGTTGGGACAGGTGCTCATTCAGGATCATCGCGACAATGCCGGCGCGAAAGAAGTGCTCGCGAAGATGGACGAGGTGATTCCCGAGAAATATCATGAGTTCGAAGCCAGTCTGCGTACCGACCTTTCGAACATGTACCTGCTCATGCAGGACACCGCGGGCTACCTCCGCAACGCCGCGCCGCTCGAGGAATACTATCTGAATCTGCTCAAGGACAATCCGACCGGTCAGGGATTGCCGCGTTCGCCGCATCGCTTCCTGCTCGATCTGTATGAGTACGGCGGGCAGTATCAGAAGGGCATAGACTTCCTGCGCGAGACGCAGAAGCACATGAACGACCCCAGCCTCGAGCAGTACATCCGGATGTTCGAGGAGTTGAAAGCCAACGGTGGCCGCAGGCGACAAGCGGATACCACCGTCGCGATACAGCCGTAGGATCACAGAGATCACAGAGGGGTACAGAGAACACAGAGAAGATCTTTGTGTTCTCTGTGTTCCCTCTCCGCGTAATTGAGTGAGTTGATTATCACAAGGGGCTGAACATGCCACGCACACTGATTACCGGCGGAGCCGGCTTTTTGGGGAGTCACCTTTGCGAGCGCATGCTGGCGGAGGGACATGAAGTACTTTGCATGGACAATCTCATCACCGGGGATCTGGCGAATATTGATCATCTCTTCGGCAACCCCGGATTCCGCTTCGTCAAGTACGATGTGACGGAATTCGTGTACGTGGAGGGTGGCCTGGATTACATTCTCCACTTCGCATCGCCCGCCAGTCCGATCGACTATCTAAAGCTTCCGATACAGACGCTGAAGGTCGGCTCGTTGGGGACGCACAAGGCGCTCGGACTTGCGAAGGCCAAGAACGCGCGTTTCCTGCTGGCCTCCACCTCCGAGGTTTACGGCGATCCCGAAATTCATCCGCAGGTGGAGTCCTACTGGGGCAACGTCAACCCTGTGGGACCACGCGGCGTGTACGACGAGGCCAAGCGCTTTGCCGAGGCGATGACCATGGCTTATCACCGCTATCATGGAGTGGAGACGCGTATCGTCCGCATTTTCAATACCTACGGCGAGCGCATGCGCGTCAACGACGGCCGGGCGATTCCCGCCTTCATGTCACAGGCCATCCGCGGCGAGGATGTCACCGTGTTCGGCGACGGTATGCAGACACGCAGCGTATGCTACGTGTCGGATCTTGTGGAGGGGATATACCGCCTCCTCATGTCCGATTATTCCGATCCAGTCAACATCGGCAATCCCGACGAACTGACCATGCTGGATCTCGCGAAAGAGGTCATCGAAATCCTCGGCAGCCCCGTCAATATTGTGCATCGCGAACTTCCCGAGGACGACCCCAAAGTTCGTCAGCCGGACATCACGCTTGCGCGCACCTTGCTCGGCTGGGAGCCGGTGGTTGCGCGTCGCGAGGGATTGACGCGAACTGCGGAGTATTTCAGGAGGAAGCTGGGGTAGGGGATAGGGGTGAAAGGGTAGGATCGTAAAAAGGTGAAAAGGAAAAAAGGTAAAAAGGTAGAACCGAAGAGTAAAGAGGTTCCGGGCTTCTTGTTTGGCGGAGAAAATTAATAAAGAGGGTGGAGCCTGAAAACTCCGCCCTCGTTTCGCCTATACTGGATTTCTGCATCACATCGTAGGGGCCCGCAGCGGGAATTGAACCGGAAACGGTCGCGAAAATATCCTTACTGCGTATTCTGTTTATTCTGTGTGTTCTGCGTTCCGCTCCCACAGCGACACCGCGAGCGTCAGCGCTACGGGAAGAATCATGGTGAAGTACGATCCCCAGGCGACGAAGAAGGCGAAGGCCGCGACGATGTAGGCGAGCAGGACGATGAGCGCCATGTGCTCACGGGTGATGCTGCGGCGCTTGATAGCCTGAAAAGAGAACAGCGTTAGAACGAGGAGCAATGGAAGGTTCAGAATTCCGGACACAACGGCTTTGGAATATGAGCTGTCCCAGGGCGCAAAGAAGGCCAATGAACCGATGGCAAGGCGCTGAGGGATGCGCCAGGGACGCGCGAGCATGTCCTTCTTCGCCTCTTCCCACAGCACCGCATCGGCACGGGGATCCACCGCGCCGTAATACATCTCCTCGAATTCCTTGCCGGTCGCGCGGCGGTAGACGTCCGCCATCGGATAGTCGCCTCCGAAATATACGGCCTCGCCCTTCCAGTAATGATAGCCGTTGCCGGTGACGACGGGTATGGCCATGTCGAAGGTCCGCATGTTGCGCAGCGTCCACGGAGCGACGACAGTGGCGGTTATGACTACGAGCAGCAGGATGGCGAGCAGCCGTGTACGGAGCCGCAACGTGCGGAAGGACGCGGTAAGCGGCGCGATGAGCAGCGGCAGCAGCAAAAAAATGCCGTGCGTCAGCGCTCCGACGCCGCAGAGCAGTCCCGTCAGTGATGCCTGCGCGATAGGCCGGCGACGTATGCGCAACGCGGCAAGCGCGACGGCCACGAGCAGCAGCGCGGCCAGATTGATGAAGGTCGTCGTTTTACTGATGAAGATCAGATAGGGATGGAAGCCCGCCAGCAGCAGGGCGATGCGCTCCGCGCGCCGCGAGAGCCCCAGCTCACGGCCCAAGGTGCGCACGCCCAACAGCATGAGCAATGAGAGCAGCGCCGAGCCGAACATCCATACCATGTACCAATGCGAAGGCAGCCAGGCACCGAACAGCAGCAGCAGCAGCGCCTGTGCGGGGGGACGGTTATGCACGGGCGGAGCACCGGGATGAAACGCGTATTCGCCGGAAATCAGCAGCGTGCGGGCGATTTGAATGTAGCCGTCCGCGCCCGCCTCATACCAGGTTTCGCCTGCGACGGGCACATTCTCGGGCGGCGCGTTGACGAACAGTGCCCAGCCGATGCCGAAGAGGAGGCGCAATACCACGGCCACGGTTATGATGCGGACAGCCGGGAAGCGGTCTATCACATCGAAGAGTTTTTCGCGCAAAATCGCAGCAGTTGGATGTTTCATACGCGTGAGGAAAAACGATATCTGATCAGCGTCCAGATGGCTTCTACGCCATCGCGCCAGCGGATTTTCTTTCCTTCATGCTTTTTCCTCGGGAAGTAATCGATAGGCACTTCGATTATTGGGATGCCGCGGCGCAGCACCTTGGCGGTGACTTCGGGACAGAATTCGAAACGTGTGCAGACGAGCGGAATGCTCTTCAGCAGCGAAGCATCGAACACCTTGTAGCAGGTGGGTTCATCGGTGATGGCCGAGCCGTAGAGCAGATTGGTCAGCGAAGAGAGGAACTTGCCACCGGCGTAATATGCGACACCGGAGTGCGTGCGATTATTGCTGTTGCGTTCGCGTGAGCCGTACACGACCCGTGCCCTGCCGTCGAGAATCGGGGCGATCAGATCGGCGTAATTGTCCGGATTGTATTCCAGATCGGCGTCCTGAATGATGATGATGTCGCCGGTAGCCGCTGCGAGTCCCTTGCGGATGGCCGCGCCCTTGCCCTCGTTGCGTTCCGAGAGGATGACAGTGTGCTCCGCGGCATGCACGCGCAGGAGCTCGCGCGTGCCGTCGGTGGAGCCATCATCCACGATGACGATCTGTTTTTCCACTGCGCCGATATCAGCCGTTTCCACGCGCCGCAGCAGTTCGACGAGGGTGCCTTCTTCGTTGAAGCAGGGAATGATGATGGAGAGGCGGTGTGGCATGAACTGTTGTCGTGAACTGGAAAAACAATAAGATACGAACGTAACGGTAAAGGTGAAGCAACTCGAGAATCGTTAATCGGGAATCGAGAATCGGGAATCGGTCCGAGGCGGCGGGCATCGTTCATCGCTCGATATCTACACCCTTCAACCTTCACATTCAGTTTCACCATCACGTCGCTGTCACTCCCGAACCTCTTTACCCTTTACTCTTCACCCTTTACCTCCTCAGGTGTCGCCCTTCGGGCTCTTTTGCTATGACGAGTCACGCGTGCGACCCCCAACTTACGTTGGGGGTTAGAGGAAGTGTCGCCCTTCGGGCTCTTTTGCTATGACGAGTCACGCGTGTCGTCCCCCAACTTACGTTGGGGGTTAGAGGAAGTGTCGCCCTTCGGGCTCTTTTGCTATGACGAGTCACGCGTGTCGTCCCCCAACTTACGTTGGAGGTTAGAGGAAGTGTCGCCCTTCGGGCTCTTTTGCTATGACGAGTCACGCGTGCGACCCCCAACTTACGTTGGGGGTTAGAGGAAGTGTCGCCCTTCGGGCTCTTCTGCTATGACGAGTCACGCGTGCGACCCCCAACTGACGTTGGGGGTTAGAGGAAGTGTCGCCCTGCGGGCTCTTTTGCTATGACGAGTCACGCGTGTCGTCCCCCAACTTACGTTGGGGGTTAGAGGAAGTGTCGTCAGCCTCCGGCTGAGCTGGAGGTCGTGGCTAGGCGCGTGTCGTCCCCCAACTGACGTTGGGGGTTAGAGGAAGTGTCGTCAGCCTCCGGCTGAGCTGGAGGTCGTGGCTGGGCGCGTGTCGTCCCCCAACTTACGTTGGGGGTTAGAGGAAATGTCGCCCTTCGGGCTCTTTTGCTATGACGAGTCACGCGTGTCGTCCCCCAACTTACGTTGGGGGTTAGAGGAAGTGTCGCCCTTCGGGCTCTTTTGCTATGACGAGTCACGCGTGCGACCCCCAACTTACGTTGGGGGTTAGAGGAAGTGTCGCCCTTCGGGCTCTTCTGCTATGACGAGTCACGCGTGCGACCCCCAACTGACGTTGGGGGTTAGAGGAAGTGTCGCCCTTCGGGCTCTTTTGCTATGACGAGTCACGCGTGTCGTCCCCCAACTTACGTTGGGGGTTAGAGGAAGTGTCGTCAGCCTCAGGCTGAGCTGGGGGAGGTCGTGGCTAGGCGCGTGTCGTCCCCCAACTTACGTGTGGGAGTTAGAGGAAGTGTCGCCCTTCGGGCTCTTCTGCTATGACGAGTCACGCGTGCGACCCCCAACTGACGTTGGGGGTTAGAGGAAGTGTCGCCCTTCGAGCTCTTTTGCTATGACGAGTCACGCGTGCGACCCCCAGCTTACGTTGGGGTCGGAGGAAGTGTCGTCAGCCCCCGGCTGAGCTGGGGGAGGTCGTGGCTAGGCGCGTGTCGTCCCCCAACTGACGTTGGGGGTTAGAGGAAGTGTCGTCAGCCTCCGGCTGAGCTGGAGGTCGTGGCTGGGCGCGTGTCGTCCCCCAACTTACGTTGGGGGTTAGAGGAAGTGTCGCCCTTCGGGCTCTTTTGCTATGACGAGTCACGCGTGCGACCCCCAACTTACGTTGGGGGTTAGAGGAAGTGTCGCCCTTCGGGCTCTTTTGCTATGACGAGTCACGCGTGCGACCCCCAACTTACGTTGGGGTCGGAGGAAGTGTCGTCAGCCCCCGGCTGAGCTGGGGGAGGTCGTGGCTAGGCGCGTGTCGTCCCCCAACTGACGTTGGGGGTTAGAGGAAGTGTCGCCCTTCGGGCTCTTCACTCTTCACTCTTCACTTTTTACTCTTTACGATTCACGATTCACGATTCACGATTTACGATTCACGATTCACGATTCACGATTCACGATTCGCGATTCACGATTCGCGATTCACGATTCGCGATTCGCGATTCGCGATTCACGATTGCATTTTCTCCACGCCGGTGCTATCTTAAACATTCCATTGGCGACGTACCCAAGTGGATTAAGGGGACGCTCTGCAAAAGCGTTATTCATCGGTTCGAATCCGATCGTCGCCTCGAAGCGGCCGCATACTGTGCGGCCTTTTTTTTGAGGAGTTAAACGTTAAACGTGAAACGTTAAACGAGATGTGCTCTGCAGTGTCGATGTATCATGCGGAGATGTTGTGCCGGACAAATGGAGGTGTCGTCAGCCCTAGGCTGAGCTGTGCTCCGGATTTCCTGTCTCTTTTCGCTTTACTTTTCACCCTTTACCTTTCCAGTGTCGCCTTTCGGACTGAAAACGTCAATAGTGCCTCGTCCCGCCTTCGCTCTCATGCACCGACGGTTGTGCCATAGACCTGTGATACTTCGGCCGGCGGGCGATTCGGCGGGCAGCCAATCGTGCCTTGACTGGTCTTGACTTCAGACATATCTTATCCAGATGAAGCGCATCAGACATATCGCAGTCCGCTTGCTGGTATTGCCGCTGCTGGTTGTGGCGACGACGGGCGTACCGATGAGTTGGCATCTCTGCTCGATGAGCGGTACGGTGACGGTATCGTCGGACTGCGATATGCATGCCGCGAAAGCTACAGCGTGCTGCAACGGCACTGCGGCCGACGAAAGGCCATCGGTAGCGCGCACGGCCTGCTGCGTCGAATTCGACAAGACGGTACAGCTTTCCGACGAGTACACCGTCCCGATATTTGTCCCCACTGCCGATCTTGCGATACTCCCCGTTGATGTTGCTGACGACGGCGCGGCGGATCTTTTCCGTAGCTTTACTTCCTTCGCCCGCGAGATACCACCGGGCGATCCGCCTCCCTCCTGGCTGCTTACCGGCTCCTTCCTGTCCTGAGATAATCTTTCGCGGGTGATTGCCCGCGTGTATTGAGAACCCCCGGCGCTTACCGCCGCGGGTTATCGCGTTGTACCTCATCGCGATGTTTTTCAAATCGATACCGGATCATTTCAGGAAAAGCAATATGAGTACCCACGTCATACGCCTTTCGCTGTTCGCAATGCTGTTGCTGTGTGCTGAACACAGCTCCGCACAGACCACGCGCAGCAGACAGGACTTCATCGATGCCGCATTGAACAACAGCGCCGCGCTCCGTGCCGCATCCGCCCGGGTGCGATCCGCTGAAGCATCACGCAGGCGGGCTTCCGCCTGGGAGGCGCCGACAGTTGCCTTTGAATTTTACGCTACACCCGTCACCTCGCTCAATCCTCTCCGCGACGGGCTCGAAAACGATTACTCCATTCAGCAGATGATCATGTTTCCCGGCAAAATCGGACGCATGGAAGACATGGCCGATGCCGGTATTCGCATGCGCCGCGAGAATGTGGAGACGGCGAAGCGTGCGATTATCGCCGAGGTGAAGTCCGCCTACGCCATGCTGACGGCTGCGCGAAACAGACGGAACGTCAATCGCGACAACATTACGCTGCTGGAGCAGATCGCCACGAGCAGCGAAGCCGCCTACGCCGTTGGCCGTGGCGGCAATGCCGATATTCAGCGCCTCCGCTCGGAACTGGGACTACTCCGCAATGAAGGCGACGCCATCCTGGCTGAAGAGCAGCGCGCACTGGCAATGCTCGCCGCGCTGACGGGAGAAGCCGTGCATCGCGTGATCGGGGAGACCGAAGTGATCGCCCTCTCGCCGCTGCGTTGGAACGCCGATTCGCTGGCGGACGCCGCTGTCACGGCGCGTCCCGATCTTCGCGCAATGCGCCAGGACATCGAAATGCAGGATGCGCGGGCGCGCCTGGCCCGGAGGCAGTGGCTGCCGGACCTCATGGTGCGCGCCATGTACAAGGAAATGACCATGGGTATGCCGGATCACTGGTCGCTGATGTTCGGCGTCAGCGTGCCGATTGCACCGTGGTCCAGCGGCGGTTACGCGGGAGCGGTGGAGGAAGCCGAAGCCGACGCGCGTGCGGCTCAGGAACAGCTCGAAGACATGCGTCGCATGGCGGAATACGAAGTGCGCGACGCCTGGGCTGTCGCGAATGGTCTGTGGGAGCGCCTGACGCGTTTCCGCGAGAGCATCATTCCGCACGCCGAACAAGCACTGCAGGCAGCCATGACTTCCTACGCCACAGGCGGAGGCGATTTCGCGACACTGCTGGACGCGGCGCGCATGTTGGCGATGTTCCGCATGGATGCGGAAATGCTGGAGGGCGACTATCACGTTGCCCTCGCGCGGCTCGAACGCGCAGTCGGAACGGACCTTGGAATCTAGAACGATGAAAATCAGAATAACGGAGACTGTCATGCGATTCAAGAATAGATTACTCCCGCTGCTCACCGCCGTGCTCGTTATCAGCATGCTCCCCGCCTGCGGCGGTGGCGATACCGACCATGCCCACGAGGCCGCGGCCGAAACCTGGACCTGCCCGATGCATCCTTCCGTGATTTCCGACCGGCCCGGGGCCTGTCCGGTGTGCCACATGGATCTCGTAAAAAAAGCCGAGTCCGCCGATATGTCCGCCGAAGACGAGGCGATGCTGCAATCGGTGAGTCTCTCGCCGGCGCAGCGCATTCTCGCAAATGTGACCACGGTTCCCGTATTGAAGCAGCGTATCGAGCGCAGCATCACGGCGGTGGGTGTGGTGGATTTTGCCGAGCCGCTGCAGTCCGTGGTCAGCGCGCGCTTTCGCGGACGCGTCGAGAAACTGCATATCAACTTCACAGGAGCTTCGGTGCGGAAAGGACAGGCGTTGTTCGATCTCTACAGCCCCGAACTGATCACGGCGCAGCAGGACTACCTGATCGCCTTCAACGCGCGCCGCAAGGCGGTGGAAGCCGGCAACGCGGCGGCCGCGGAAATACAGTCCGGCATGATCGAAGCGATACGCGGCAGACTGCTTATGCACTACGGATTGCCCGAAGAGAAAATCGAACAGCTCGAACGGGCAGGGAAAGCCGTGCACACCGTCACGTATCCATCGCCGCGTTCGGGCACGGTGACGGTGAAAAATGTGCGGGAGGGCGGCTACGTGGACGACGGCACCGCCGTATACGAAATCGCGGATTTCTCCCGTGTGTGGGTGTACATCGAAGTCCCGGAGCAGGATATCCGTTACATCCGCAACGGACAGACGGTGCGATTGACGAGCGCCGCCTGGCCGGGTGAGGAATTCAGCGGACGGGTTACCTTCATTGATCCGGTGATGAACGCGCAGACGCGTACGGTCCGCGTGCGCGTCGAGACCGCCAATCCGGGAGGGAAACTCAAGCCCGGCATGTACGTCAGTGGCGGCATCGCGCTAAAGGGTGCGGAGATTCTGGCTGTTCCCGTATCGTCGGTGATTCGCACGGGCCGCAGGGACGTGGTGTGGGTGGAAGCGGAAGAAAACCGCTTCGAACCCCGCACGGTACGGCTTGGCGCGAAAGCCGGTGCTTTTTACGAAGTGCTGAGTGGCATTGATGAAGGCAGCATGGTCGCCGAGAGCGGCGGTTATCTTCTGGACTCCGAGAGCACGCTGCTCCATCCCGACCGCGTGAAGGAATCCTCCGCCGAAGTGACGGAAAGCGCCGGTGTCGGGGAGATGACGGGTGCGGAAAGCAAAGCCGGACCACGGGAGATCAAGATCACGGTGGACTTCGGCTACTCCCCCGAAGTTGTCCGCGTCAAAGCGGGCGAGAAGGTGCGGCTGCTGTTCCATCGCGTGGAGGATTCCCGCTGCACGGACGAGGTCGTTTTCCCCGACTTCGACATACGAAAGAAGCTGCCGGCGTTCAAAACGACGGTGGTGGAATTCACCCCGAAGAAGAAAGGCACCTTCACTTACAGCTGCGGCATGGACATGCTGCACGGCAAACTCATCGTCGAATAACTCGGCTCCGCATCATCGCGAAGAAGGAAATGACATCATGATAGAACGCATCATCACATTCAGCGCGCGGAACCGTTTTCTCGTTCTCCTGACCTACGCTCTCGTCATCGGCGCGGGTGTGTGGGCGGTGTGGACGACGCCGGTGGACGCGATACCCGACCTGTCGGAAAATCAGGTCATCGTTTTTGTCGAATGGATGGGCCGCTCGCCGCAGCTCGTCGAGGATCAGGTCACTTTTCCACTGGTGACCGCCTTGCAGGGCGTACCCGATGTCGAGGCGGTACGCGCACAGTCCATGTTCGGCATGTCATTCATCTATATCATATTCGACGAACGCACCGACCTGTACTGGGCACGCAGCCGTGTGCTGGAGAAGCTCTCCACCGTGCAGTCTTCCCTGCCTGGCGGTGCGAAGGTGCAACTCGGTCCCGACGGGACGGGCGTAGGCCATGTGTATTGGTACACGCTCGAAGGACCGCAGGATCTGGGCGAGCTTCGCGCGATTCAGGATTGGTATGTGAAGCTGAACCTGCAGGGCGTCGAGGGAGTGGCCGAGGTCGCCTCTATCGGCGGCTATGTCCGGCAGTATCAGATCGACATCGATCCCGCGAAGATGCGGGCCTTCAATGTGACCATCCCGCAGCTGCGGAATGCAGTGATCCGTTCCAACAGTGATGTGGGAGGCAAGCTGCTTGAAGTGGCCGGAGCCGAATCCATCATCCGTGGCCAGGGCTATATTCGTTCCGCGGAGGATATCGAGTCCATCGCCGTGTCGACAGGCGCCGGCGGTACTCCTGTGCGCATCAGCGATGTGGCGGTCGTGCAGATGGGTGGAGACATACGCCGCGGCTCGCTGGAGAAGGATGGGAAAGGTCAGGTGGTTGGCGGCGTTGTCGTCATGCGGCAGAACGAGAATGCCATGGATGTGATCGAGCGCGTCAAGGAGCGGCTCGAGGAGCTTCGTCCCGGTCTGCCGGCCGGTGTGGAAATCCACACCGCTTACGACCGTACCGATCTCATCGGTTCAGCAATTGATTCGCTCAGAGATACGCTGATCAAGGAATCCATTGTGGTCAGTCTCATCGTACTGCTGTTTCTGCTGCATGTGCGCAGCGTACTGCGCGTCATCATCGAGCTGCCCGTGGCGGTACTGATCGCATTCATACTGATGAAGCTGTTCGGCATCACGTCCAACATCATGTCGTTGGGCGGCATCGCCATCGCCATCGGGGTTATTGTGGACGCCAGCATCGTGATGGTAGAGAACGCCTATCGCAACGTTGCATTGGCGACGGAGCAAAAGGGGCGGTTGGAGAAACGGGATTACGTCGAGATTTCCATCGCTTCGGCGCGGCAGGTGGGGCCGGCGATATTTTACTCTGTGGCCATCATGGTGATATCCTTTCTCCCTGTGTTTTTCCTTGAAGGACAGGAGGGGAAGCTGTTCCGTCCTCTGGCATTCACCAAGACCTTTGTCATGATCGGTTCGGCCTTCATCGCCATCACGCTGGTACCGGTGCTCATGACGATGCTGACACGCGGGAAATTCAGGAACGAGAGCGCGAATCCCGTCACCCGTTTCCTCAATTTTCTGTACGAGCCGGTAATACGCTACGCGTTGCGCTTCAGGAAAACCGCCATGGTCCTGAACATCGTGGCGCTGCTGCTGGCGGTGCCGATGGTGATGGACAGCGGCTCCGAGTTCATGCCGTCGCTGGACGAAGGTAGTCTGCTGTTCATGCCCGTCACGCTGCCGTCGGCATCCATGACAGAGGTGAACCGTATCATGCAGGTGCAGGACGCCATCATCCGCTCGGTCCCCGAGGTGGAAACGGTACTCGGTAAAGCCGGACGGGCCGAAACGGCCACCGATCCCGCGCCGGTGAGCATGATCGAGAGCATCATTCTGCTCATACCGCGGGAGCAATGGCGACCGGGCGTCACCCAGAACGACATTATCTCCGAACTGGACGCAAAGCTCCAGATACCCGGTGTGCGCAACGGGTGGACACAGCCCATCATCAACCGCATCAACATGCTCGCGACCGGTGTGCGCACCGATCTCGGCGTGAAAATTTTCGGACCAGATCTCGACACGCTGGAGCGGCTCGCCATCGAAGCGGAGCAATTGCTGCGCGGTGTGGATGGTGCCGCGGATCTGTACGCCGAGCGTACGCAGGGTGGTCTGTTCCTGGACATCACCATCGACCGGGCCGCTGTGGCCCGCTACGGGGTGAGTCTCGGCGACGTTCAGGACGTCATCGAAATTGCGATCGGCGGTGAGAATCTCGGGACGATAATAGAGGGACGGCAGCGTTTCCCGATTCGCGTGCGCTTCGACCGCGAGAGCCGCGACGACATCGAGAAGCTGCGCCGTCTTCCGGTTCCGGTCAACGTCACACCTACGTCGGGGGGAGAGAGCATGGCAAGCACTGTTTCGGCGTCGTCTGCTGACAACTCGATGCCAGGCATGAGCGGCATGAGCGGCACCGGCGGAAGCGAGCAGGCGACGACGGCCCCGGTGGTGTCATCCGGAGGTGATCGTCGCATGAGTCTTTCTTCGGGGGCGTATGTACCGCTTGGAGAATTGGCCCGCATCGAACTCGTACCCGGTCCTCCTATGATCGCCAGCGAAGACGCGCAGCTTCGTTCCATTGTATTTCTCAATGTGCGGGGTCGCGACATGGGCGGCTTCGTGGAGGAGGCCAAGTCTGTGCTGGAAAAGGGGTTGACCCTGCCGCAGGGGTATTCTCTGAAATGGAGCGGACAATACGAGAACCAGCTCAGGGCCCGGGCACGGCTGCAGATACTTCTGCCTGTGGTGGTGATGATCATATTCGTCATGCTGTACCTTGCGACCAAGGACGCGAAGGAGTCGCTGGTGGTGATGTTCTCCGTGCCGTTCGCACTTGTCGGGGGCGTGTATTTGATATGGTTCCTGGGTTACAACTTCTCCGTCGCCGTCTGGGTAGGTTTCATCGCGTTGTTCGGGCTCGCCGTGGAGACCGGAGTCGTCATGGTGGTGTATCTCCATGAGGCGCTCGATCGAAGACTGCTCGCGCATCGACGCGGGGAGCGCGGACCAATCACCGTTGAGGATATCCGCGAAGCGACGCACGAAGGTTCCGTGCTGCGTCTCAGACCGAAAATCATGACCGTGGGCACAACGCTCATCGCTCTTCTGCCCATCATGTGGAGCAGCGGCGTCGGCACCGACGTCATGCGACCTCTCGCCGCACCCATGATCGGCGGCCTGATCACCTCCGCCATACACGTGCTCGTCATCACTCCCGTACTTTTCTCCTGGATGAAAGAGCGTGCGTTGCGCAAAGGTACCCTGGAGGTGTCGCGCATGGCGGGGTGGATGAAGGAATGACGTCGGATTTTCGGATTTCACATTGCGGATTGCAGAGTCCGGATTTCGGATTTATCTTGATGGAATACCATGGTGAAAAGGTGAAAAGGAAAAAAGGTAAAATGGTGAAAAGGTAAGATGCTACGCGAGAAGCTCTCCTGCCTTTTCACCTTTTCACCTTTTCACCTTTTCACCCTTTCACCTTTTCACCCTTTCACGATTCTCCACCTTTTGAAGTTTACCCTATGAAAGGCAGGGAAAGCGGGATGCCGGAGGAGGAGTACTGGAATACCTTCTTCGATGCGGATTGTCTCACGGGCAGATTGTTCGCGGCATTGCCGGATGACGGTGCTGTCGTTGAGTTCGGCTCCGGGTACGGGACCTTTTTCCTGAGCGCTGCAAGGCGTACGTCGGGAGCCGTTTTCGGTTTCGAGATCGAGCCGGAACTGGTCGCCCTGGTGAACGGGCGCTGTGCGGCTGCCGGTCTCACGAATGCGAAGGTCGTGCGGCGGGATTTCATGACGGAGGGCACGGGACTTCAGGTGAGGAGTGTCGATCATGCGATGGTGTATAATATTCTCCACATCGAGGATCCCGTCCGACTGCTGGCCGAGGCCTTACGCGTGCTCAAGCCCGGCGCCGCTGTATCCATCATACACTGGCGGAGCGATATACCGACGCCGCGCGGTCCGTCCCTGCATATCAGACCCTCGGTGACGCAGTGCATCGCGTGGGCAGAAGCGGCCGGGTTCAGCGATCCGGAAATCTTCGACGTCGCAGATTGCTGCCCGTATCATTACGCTGTGGTGATGAAACGGCCGGGGTGAGGCTGCTCACCGTCAGTGTCATCGCTTATAGATTCCCAGGCGATTTCCCAGGTTCACGGGACAGGCATGCGAGGGGAGACACTTGCCGTAATCACTCAGGCATCCGAAAAAAATCCCATCGAGTCGTAACCCGATGGGGGCCAGTGGGCATTAGCCCATCCGGGGTAGAATTACATTTGATTGATACGAATCGTTGATAACTTGTCAATATGGGTACGGATTATCCCGGTGAAGATATTGCTTTCCGCAGTGTGATAGTGTTTTGCGGCTGATGCTGTGCGGAGGGTGCTGCTTCAGCTTCCTTGATTCTCAAATGGGGTGTCGGTACATTAATAATCAGGTTTTTTCGATATTTCCGATGTAAACCTGGCGCACAGAGCGGCGGTCTCCGGGCCACGGGTCACTCGCGGGCATGGATAATTCCGCACTCTGCATCCCGAACATGCTATGCGCACATCGAAGTTGAAAAGCTGAATGTTCCCCTGCCGGGGTGGCGGAATTGGTAGACGCGAAGGACTTAAAATCCTTTGGATCCGAAAGGTCCGTGCGGGTTCGAGTCCCGCCCTCGGTACAGTATCTCTGAAGCAGGTTTCCATAAACCAAGGCGACAGCCCATGGCTCACACCGCACGCGCGTGCCCGGCGCTCCTGTTCTCCATCCTCGCGGTTCTTCTTCTCACGTCTCCCGTCATTCCGCTTGCCGCACAGCAACTCGGGACTGTTCCCGACAGGAAAAAGGAGGATGAGAAGATCTCCGCACGGGAAATGCAGCAGCAACAGGCCCTTCCGACCGTCGAAGTACCGGTCAATGACACGACGTACATCGTCGGTCCGGGCGACGAGCTGAGCATCAACATTTTCGGAACGCAGTTCTATTCGCTCAAGTCAGTCGTCAACAGTGACGGATCGCTGATCATACCCGAACTCGGACGCGTGTTTGTGCGCAACGCGTCGCTGCTCGACGTCCGCGAGAAGGTCCGCATGCTGCTGCGCGACGAGATCCGGCGCGCGGAGATCGTCGTGAGTCTCGGAAGGGCGCGACAGGTGAAAGTGACCGTGGCAGGTGCTGTCCAGCGGCCGGGTATCGTTGTCCTGCCCGCCACCGCGCGGGTTTCAGAAGCCCTCGAGATGTCCGGCGGCGGCATCAAGGACACGACAGCATTGCGCAACATTATCGTGCGCCGTGGTGACGGAGCTATCGTGAGAGCCGATCTCCTTCGCTATTTCCGTATCGGGGACCTCGACGCCAATCCCTTTGTCAGCGGCGGAGACAGGATATACTTCCCGCCGAAGGACAGAATCGTCAGCGTCTACGGCGCGGTGGGGATCGAAGGACGCGTGGATTATGTGGAGGGCGAACGGCTGTTCGATCTTGTCGAGGCCTGTCAAAGTTTTCGTGCGCCGGCGTTTCTTGACAGTATAGAGGTCGTGCGTTTCGAAGCCGATCACCGGAGCACGAAGCGTTTTTTCCTCGATCTGCGAGGATATCCGCACGATGAGAGTAAAAATATCGCACTGGAGGCGGGTGATCTGATACTCGTGCGCGCCATGCCGCGCTATCGCATGCATCAGCTCGTGCTGGTTACCGGCGAGGTGCGCTACGAGGGCAGTTACAGCATCATTCAGGGAGAGAGTACACTGCGCGACATTATCACGCAGGCGGGCGGATTCACCCCCAACGCGTCACTCGAAGAGGCCGTGTTGATCCGCAAACCGCCGGAGTCGGAGAAAGACATCGAATTCGAGCGTTTGCAGAAAATTCCCGCCGCGGATATGCGTGAAGACGAGTACGAATATTTCAAGGCTCGTTCGCGCGAAAAAATCGGTATGATGGTCGTGGATTTCAAGAAGCTGTTTCTGCAGGGAGATTTGTCCCAGGACATCCTCCTCCGCGAGGGCGACGTCATCGAAGTGCCGAAACTGAAGAATTACATCCGCATCATCGGCCGCGTGAACAATCCCGGCAACGTCATTTTCAATCCCGATTGGACGTACATGAACTATCTGAACGCGGTCGGAGGCTTCGGCTGGCGGGCGGATGACGGCGACGTCCGCGTCGTGAAGGCGCGCACTGGCGAGCTGGTGGATGCGGAGAATTATAGCGATTACGAACTCGAGCCCGGCGACACAATCTGGGTGCCGGAAGTACCGGAGGTGAAATTCTGGGAAATCGCCTTCGAAGCGCTCGGCGTCATTTCGCAGATTGCCGGTATTGTCGGTATCGTCATCGCAATTTCACAGATCAACAAGTGAGTTGACGCCCATGCGCGAAGCAGCATCGAACAGCGATTTAGACGGCTGGCTCTCCCTGTACCGGAGCGTCCGCGCGAAGTGGAAGGCTGTACTGGGCATGATGGGAGCGATCACGGCCGTGATGCTCGTCTATGTGCTCATCATGCCGCAGAAGTTCACATCCACGGTGACGCTGTTACCTCCACAGAAGGAAAGCAATGCGATGGGGCTCGGCTCGTTACTGCAGGGTGCCTCGTCCTTGCCCATGTTCGATATCGGCTCCTCCCTCGGCTTCGGTGGCAGGCCGAGCGACATTTTCGGCGAGATACTCAAAAGTCAATCCGTGGCGGAGAGTCTCATCGTCGGACACAGGCTCGACGCGTATTTCGGTGTGCCCGCCGGGAAATCGCACCGGCACGCCATAGAGCCGCTGCGTGAAGCCAGCGAGATCGAAATCAACAAGAACGGGCTGATCCGCGTATCCGTTACGCTCGGTACCGGATTCTTTCCTTCGTCTTCCGAGATTGACTCGATCAAGGCGCTCGCCGCCAACGTCGCGAACGATTATGTGCTGTGGCTGGACCGCATCAACCGCGACAAGCTGATCTCGAGCGCGCGGAATTCCCGGCAGTTCATCGAGCAGGAACTGCAACGGACGCAGGATGAACTTGACAGCGCCTACGCCAAGCTGGTCAGTTTTCAGCGTGCCAATAAGTCCGTGTTTCTGGACAAGCAAATGGAAGCCGCGTTGAGCGGCGCAACGGACATCAGGGAGAAATTGATGCAGGCGCGGGTGGAACTGGGCGTGCGGAAGCGTGATTTCGCGGAGCACAGCCGTGTGATCGCGCAATTGCAGTCGCAGATCGATGAATTGTCACGCCAGTATCAGTCCATGAGTTCGGGCGCCGGCGGGGAGGACTATGCGGTGCCCTTCCAGCGTGTTCCCGAAGTCGCCCGCGACATGGCGGGTCTGATGCGCGATGTAAAGATTCTCGAGCAGGTGATCCTGTATTTGAGTCAGCAGTATTATGAGGATCGCGTGCAGGAAGCGCGCGACACGCCCACGGTGCAGGTGCTGGATGCGGCGGTGCCGGCGATACAGCGCACGTCGCCGAAGCGTGCCGCATGGATGTTGATGACGGTATTTCTCGCTTTTGTGGGATCGGTCGGTTTCATCATGGTACGCGCATTCCTCGACGCACGTCGCGGAGCTGTGCCGGCGCATCCATCGGATTCGAGACGCTCCTGAGCGGGCGCAGAGCATGGCGGCGCCAACCGTTCAGCGTTTTGCCCTGAATTTCTGGACGCTCACCGTCTCGAGAATTCTGTATCGTGCCGTGAGTGTCGGCGTGGCGATGTACCTCGCGCGTTCATTGGGCGCGGCGGTGCTGGGGGAATACGCAACGGTACTGAATGTGCTCACGTTATATCTCGCCTTCGCCGATCTTGGGGTGACCAATCTCGTGATACGGGACGTGAGCAGGGATACCTCGCTTTCCGCCGATTACCTCGACAATTTTTTCGGTCTGCAGCTGCTCGTGGGTGTGGCGCTGGTTTTCCTTATTCTCGGAACGGGCTGGATTTCGGGCTACAGCGAACTTCTCATCATTGCGCTGTTCATCGGAAGTTTCGGACCGCTGTTCAGCGGACTCTCGAACGCGTATCAGGGCCTGATGAACGCGCAGCAGTTGTTCTATCCCTTCGCCGTCATCGAAATCGTGTGCATGCTTGTCTTCCTTGCCGGGAATGTGCTTGTGGTGCTCCTGGGAGGAGCGCTGCTGGAGCTGGTAGCAGTGACTTCGGTGGTGTCGCTTGTGAAATACGCGTTGGGCGCGATGTGGGCGCGGCGTTTCGGCATGCGTGTACGCAGGAGATGGGATGCGGAGCTCATCCGCGGCATGATGACTGCGGGACTCCCGTTTCTGCTGATCAACGGAGCGCATTTCGCCATACAGCGGATGGACGTACTCTTCTTGTCGTGGACGGTGAGCGAAGACCGCGTCGGCATGTATGCCGCGGCGTCCCGTTTGATCTTCGCCTCGTTGTTTCTGGTCTCCAGTGTCGGCGCGATGCTGTATCCCCAGTTCAGCAAGGCGTTGCAGGAGCATCGTGAACGGGCGGCGGAATTGTATGCCCGGAGCACGGTGTATCTCACCATCGCCGGCGGCGTGACGGGCCTGCTGTTCTGGCAGCTTGCTCCGCACATCACGGCGATACTGTACGGAGAGGCTTTCGCGGAATCCGCCCGCATATTGCAGATACTGGGGTTGTTTATTCCGTTGTTCTCTCTCGGGCTTGCCGCCAGCAATGTGCTGATGGTCAGTGACGCCGTAAGGCACGCCGTATACGCGAGCGTGATAGGGCTGCTGGCCGGAGCCGCCGCATCTCCATACCTGATCGCCCTCTACGAGATACAGGGTGCGGCCTATGCCGTTCTCATCGCGGAAGCAGTCGCCGCAGTCCTGTACATCGGTTACACGCGCAGGCAGCTCGGATTCGCCCTGCCGTGGAGGAAGCTCGCAGCCGCGGCACTGTCCTGTGCGCTTCCGCCGATGTTGCTCTCGCTCGCGGGCGGGGAGACGGGGTGGCTGCAGGCAGGGGCGGGTATCGCGGCGTGCATGCTGCTGTTGTTCGCAACGCGCGTGCTGACTCGTACCGATGTGAAGCATGTGGCTGCCCTGGCGGGCTTCCGGAGGGTCTCGTGATGCAACGGTTGCTGCAGTTGCCGCTGTTTCGCAAAGAGGGGACGCAGTACGCTTTTGTCGTCGTGCTGACTGTCATCATCCTCACCGGTATGGGTGAGACCTTGCTGTCCTCGCCTGCGCACTTCGCGGGATTACTGGTGGCGGCGGCCGCGGCAGTGCTCGCGATAGCGAACTATCGGCTCGCTTTGCTGTTGTTCACGGCGTTTCTGTTCGCCTATGAGGAATTCAATCTCGTCAGTCAGGAGGCGTTCGTCGAGGAGAACATCAGCAACACCGTGCTGGCCGTGAAGGTACTCGGCTTCGCGTTGATGGACGTGCTGTCGCTGCTGCTGCTTATCCCTGTTCTCCTTCGTGAATGGCGATGGTCCGTTGCCCACGGACGGGTGCGTATTCTCCGCGCGGACACGTGGCTGCTGCCATTGATACTGGTGTGGGTGTTCGGCATGATGACGGGATGGTTTTCCATGATGTCGTTCAGCGCCTATACCTGGGACCTCCGCATGCTCGGGCATGTGCTGGTGTTTTACTACATCTACTCTCGCACCTTCACCGAGCGAAGGGACTACACAGCGGCTATAGTGCTCGGGGCGGTGGTGTTCGTGCTGAAGCAAAGCGTGTTTCTCTGGCGCTACGTCGCAGGCACGGGTTTGGACATGGGGGGCATTCGGCGCGTCCTGCTTGGCAGCGACCTGCCCCTCACGGCGGTGTTCCTCTGTCTGAGCGTCGCCGCGTACTTCATTTACAGACACGAAACCGGTTGGAAGCGTCCTGCGGCGCTCGCCTTTTCCATCTATTTCACTGTGATGCTGATAGCGGGACTGGGTAAGCTCACGTATCTGCAGGCGACATATTCGCTGCTGATGATTTTCCTGCTTCACCGGGGGGAAATCAGCATGAAGAGCGTCGGCAAAGTCGTTCTCACTGCGGGAGCGGCGTCGCTGTTGGTGTACATGGTACTTCTGCCGCCCGGTGTACGCGAAACCGTTTCCTACGCATTGAGCAGCGCATTCAACTGGGTGGACGCGCTGAAGCTCTACGGTGATCTGTCCTTCGGTACGCGTCTTCTGGAAATCATCAATGTATGGGCGGTGCTGCAGCGGGAAAGCGCCGTACTGTGGGGACTCGGCTGGGGTGCGCCGTGGAGCGAAATCGCCGTACATATGCCATTCGACGGCGGCGCGTTTGCGGTGGAGGAGCAATACAGCGGTGTGCATGTGCAGACGCATATTGACGCAATCACCATCATGCTCAAGGTGGGCATATTCGGTGCACTGATCATCTACGCCACCATGCTTCGCTTCTGGACAGCATCGCTGCGCCAATACCGGCGTATCGAGTCACCGGCAGAGCGCTGGACGCTGATGGCGTTGCTGCTGCTGCTGGTGATTGTCATTCCGAATTTTCTCTATTTTATTCGTCTGAAGTATCTGCTGGGCTTCGCCCTCGCGGGTGCGGCGGCATTTTCCATCAACCACGGCGCGACGCATGCGGGCCAGACGCACAATACCGGTAACGCTCATACTGACGACGCTGAATGAAGAAGCGGGTATCCCGCTCTTTTTTCAGGGCGTGCGCGCATCCACCGTGTTGCCCGCGGACATTGTCATCTGTGATGGCGGATCCACAGACGCTACTGTCGAGGCCATCCGTCATGAAGCGGGTATGCTGCCGGTGACCTTGGTGATCGAAGCGGGAGCGAACATTGCACGCGGACGTAACGCCGCCGTGGCGCGGGCGACACAGGACATCCTTGCCATCACCGATGCCGGGTGCCGCATCGAGCCCTTGTGGCTGGAGCTTCTCACAGAGCCGTTGTTGAACGATGTATCAATTGATGCCGTCGGCGGCGGGTATGCGCTCGAGGGCGAGACCTGGGTGCAGCGCTGCACAGAAGCGGCGACACTGCCGTTGGAAGCGCAGGACCCGGAGAATTTCCTGCCGTCGTCGCGGTCTTTCGCGGTGCGGAGGGACGCGTTCCTGCGGGCGGGCGGTTATCCCGAAGAGCTGACGTTCGCCGGCGAAGACACCGCGCTGTGCCTGCGCATGCGCGCGCTGGGAATGCGTTTCGTCACCCGTTGGGATGCCGTGGTACACTGGGAAACACGCCGCACGCTGAAGTCTTTCTTGTGGCAGTACTATCTGTACGGACTGGGTGACGGCGAGGCGCGGTCTCTGGGTTGGCGTTACCGGCGCATCGCCCTGAAATGGGGTGCGATGCTCCTCCTCTTGCTGTGTTCACCGCTGCTGCCCTGGCTGCTCGTGCCCGCCGCACTCGGTGTTGCCGCGTATGCGGCGCATTTATACCGCGTGTTCCGATGGAAGAGACTTTCGCCGCTACGTGCCGCCGGGGGGTTCCTGTTCGTGCTGCTGAAAGAGGCGGCGATGTTTGCGGGCTATATCGCGGGCCGCGTCTTTTCACCGAAGCGTCTCCGAACATGACCACACGGCCACGCATAGCGCATGTCGCCTTCAATCAGGCGCTCAAGCTCCCGGTGCTGATTGCCGAGCTGCGTTCGTTACGCAACGAGATGGACATCGAACTCGTCGTCCCGTCCTACGATCAACGTCCGGCGGAACTCGAAGCATTGCTTGACGGTGTGCGTGTGCGCTTCGTGCGACTGCTCTCCCGCGAATGGTCCGCGAGGCAAACGGCACCACTCAAACTTCTGCGCTTCCTCGAATTCACCGTGAAGGCATGGTGGACGCTCGTCACCGGACGTAGCGATCTGTACGTCGGGCACGATATGCCGGGCATGCTGCCGCTGCTGCCGTATGTGCTGTTTTCACCACGCAGCGTCGTTTTCGCCGCACATGAACTGTGGACGGAAGCGGCAGAAGACAACGCGCCCGCGCGTCCGTTGTGGCGCATGCTCGAACGCTGGATCGTTCGCCGCGCGGGTCTGGTGATCGTGCCGGAAGAAAACCGCGCGCGTATCATTTTTGAAGAGTACGGATCGAAAGCCGCGCCTGCCGTCGTGCGCAACATCCCCGAGGAGGTCGTTGACGTACCCCGGGGATCCCTGTTGCGCGATCTGCTCGGTATCTCCGCTGACGCCGTCATCGTGCTGTATCAGGGTCTCGTGTCCGACACGCGCTGCCTGCGTGAGCTTGCCCAATCCCTTGCCTCGCTGCCGCCGCACGTTCACATCGTCATCGTCGGCGAAGGCGACACGCGGCTTCGGTCCGACCTCGAAGACATCGCCGCGGACACACGCGGCAGGCTGCGGCTTCTTCCCTGGATGCCGCCGGACGAGCTGCGCGCCTTCACCGCATCGGCGGACGTCGGCGTGCTGCTGTACCGCAACAACGGACGGAACAACTATTTCGCGGCGCCCAACAAACTCTACGAATATCTCTTCGCCGGGCTGCCTCTCGTATCGAGCGCATTTCCCGGGCTGCAGGCCATCATTGAAGGCAGCGGCTTCGGTGTGTGCGCCAATCCGGACGATCCGGGTGACATCGCGCGCGCGATTCTTGAGGCATCCACCATCCCGGCTGGCGAGAGCATCGCTTCGGCGGCGCGCCAGCGCTTTCGCTGGACGGATGAGGCCGCAGTGCTCAGAAGTATCTACGCTGAACTGCTGGAGGCGCGCCATGCAGGCTGACGGAATCGTCTGTTTTGCCGGCAACGACTGGTGGGTGCACAACCCGATGACGGAAAAACATTGGATGCGCGCGCTCGCCAGGCGTGGATGGACGGTGCTCTTCATCAACAGCATCGGCGTGGGTATGCCCTCGGCAGAATCGCCACGGGTGATGCGGCGCCTGCTGCGGAAGCTGCGGAGCATGCTGCGCTTTTTGAAAAAAGATGAAGGGGTCTGGGTTCTCACTCCCGTGCTGTTGCCGTTGTGGTCCTTCGCACCGGCGCGCTCCTTTAATGTGTTCTTGCTCACCATGCAGGTCCGCTGGGCCATGAAGCGGAGCGGAATGAGCGCGGCATTGTTCTGGGCAGGCATACCCACGGCGGCGTTGTTGCTTCGCCACATCACACACACGGCGTCGGTGTACTATGTGCAGGACAACTATCCCGCGTACTACGACGCGATGCATTTTACCCGCATTGAGGAAGACCACGACACTTTGCTGCGCGAAGCCGACGCGGTGATCTGCGCCTCAATCGGACTCTATGAGCGCATTGCCGCGGAACGAAGCACTGTGCATTACATTCCGCACGGCGTACATCCCGCGTTTCTCGGGGCACCGCTTGCGCCCTCCACCGAAGCTCCGGCGTTGATCAGGGATATACCGCATCCGATCATCGGGTACTGGGGATCGCTCGAGGCGTTGCAGGACCTCGATCTTGTGTACGAGCTTGCGTCCGCGCATCCGGAGTGGTCCTTTGTGTTTATCGGCCGTGTGATGGCCGATGTCGCTGCCGTCGCGGCACTGCCGAATGTCCACTATCCGGGGCCCGTGCCCCTTGAGGAAGTACCATGCTACGGTGTGCATTTCGATGTCGGCTTCATGAGTTTCGTACAGACGGAATGGATCCGTTTTTCCTGTCCCATCAAGTTCCGTGAGTATCTTGCGATGGGCCTCCCGGTGGTCGCGCCGCCTATTATCGAGGTGGAGCGCGCCTATGGAGGAGAAGGGCGCATCGCCTCTACGGCGGAGGCGTTTGCAGAACAGATTCGCCTGGCACTGCAGAGCGACACCCCCGCGGAGCGAATGCGCCGCCGCGCGCTGGTGGCCGGCGAGACCTGGGAAGCTTCGGCCGGGCGTGTCGCGTCGATTCTGAGTACCATGGGAGGGAGGCGCTGATGTGCGGCATTGCGGGCATGTTCGGACGTAGCGACGAACGGCAGTTGCGTGTGATGACGCAAATGCTGCGGCATCGCGGACCCGACGGTGGAGCGGTGTGGTTTGGCGACGACGTGGGATTCGGGCACCGGCGTCTGAAAATAATAGACCTCAGCGAAGCGGCGGCACAACCGATGCTGTCGGCGGATGGCCGCTGCGCGCTCACGTTCAATGGCGAGATTTTCAATTACCGGGAACTGCGTACACAGTTGCGTGGGCTCGGGTATGCCTTCCGTACGGAAAGCGACAGCGAGGTACTGCTCGCGGCATGCATGCACTGGGGACAACGCGTCGTGGAACACCTCGTCGGGCAGTTCGCCTTCGCCTATGCGGATGCCGGGTCCGGACTGCGCATGCTGGTGCGCGACCACCTCGGTGTCAAGCCATTGTACTACGCCGAGAACGGTGATACGCTGTATTTTGCTTCCGAGGCGAAGGCGATACTGGCGGTGCTGCCCGGGACGCGCGAACCCGATTGGAGACATTTTCCGAAGTACCTGACTTTTCTCTGGGTACCCGGGGAGGATACGCTGTTCCGCGATGTGCGAAAATTGTCACCCGGCAGCATGCTCATCGAGCGCGCGGGGCGGTGGACCGTCCGTAGTTACTGGAATCCCGTAGAGACGTGGCTGGGTGCGGAGCAGAGCACGGCAACGGAAGCGGAGCGCGACGAACAGCTCCGCGTACTGCTGGGCGAGGCCGTACAGTCGCAGCTCGTCAGCGATGTGCCGCTCGGACTGCTGTTGAGCGGCGGATTGGATTCCACCATACTGCTGTCCGCCATGGCCGGGCGTGGGCGTACTCCCGAGGCGATCACGGCAACGTACTCGTCCGAAAGTCGGGCACGCGACGTGTTCGATGACGATCTGCCGTATGCGCGTTCGGCCGCAGGGGCGTTCGGCGCGGATCTGCGCGAAGCCCTGATTGACGCCGATGTCGTTTCGCTGTTACCGGAGGTGTTGTGGCAGCTCGACGAACCCCTCGCCGATCCGACCGTGATCACGAACTTCATCCTTACCCGGCAGGCGAAAGCCACACATACGGTTCTGCTGACGGGGATGGGCGCGGACGAAATCTTTGCGGGCTATCCCCGTTATGCCGCCACCATGCTCGGCGAGATGCTCCGCACCGTGCCACCGGGAATGACGCGTTTTGCCGCGCGCGCGGTCCGCTGGCTCGTGGACAAAGGTGTCGTGCCTTTGGAACAGGCGCGGCGTCCCATGCAGCTGCTCGATCAGTTGGACAAGCCATTTGAGGAGCGATATATCGGCTATTCGTCCTACGCGACTTCCGACACGTTGCGGTCGCTGCTTTCCGCGCAAGCGCGACATCCGGGAGAATGCGGTATCGTGTTCGATCAGCACAGGGAACTGCTCCGCAAGAGCGCGAAACTCAGTCCGCTCTCCCGTATGCTGGCGACGGATCTGATGACCTTCCTTCCGAAGCTGAATCTCGAGAATATGGATAAAACCAGCATGGCGCATGCTGTGGAAATGCGCGTGCCCTTCCTCGACCACCGCCTGGTGGAATTTGCCATGACGCTGCCGGACAGTGATAAGCTCGGCGCGAAGGGCGAGAGAAAGGCCATTTTACGCCGGGCATTCGCGAATGCGATCCCCGATGCCATTCTGCGTCGTCCTAAAACCGGCTATAGTCCGCCCGTGCGCGGTTGGATGCGCGACAGTCTTCGGGAATTCACCGAAGACATGCTGTGCTCAGAGGATGCGTGCAGCAAGGACCTTTTCCAGCCCGCGGAACTCCGCCGGATAATGGAGGAGAACCGTACCGGCAAACGCGATCATTCCCTGCAACTCTGGGCCATACTCACGTTTGAGGTCTGGCTCCGGTCGGTCGCGCAGCGGCAAGACTGGACGCCGCCCGTAGATCCGAAGCTACTCCCCGTGATACAGCAACCTACGAGGAACGAAACCCATGAATGACAATGCCACCTCCGGGTCCGCCACAGAACTGCTGCAGCGCTTCCTGACCATTCTGCTCCTTTCGCTCCTGCTCATCGGAAGCGTGGCGCAGCTGCATGTGGGACTGGCGGACAACGGTGATTTCTCGCGGCTCTCGCCATGGCTGACCTCCATGCCGGAAGGATACACCGAGAACTGGCCCGCGGAAGCAAGTACGCAATACCACGAGCGTTTCTACAACAACGTGATCGCCTTTTGGAAACTCGATATGCCGCTGACGTCACGCTGGGTGAGCTCCATACTGCTGGTCTGGCTGCCGGGCGCCCTGCTCAATACGTTGTTGTTTTCCACGGACACGTTGTATCTGCCGCTGCTTTCCTTTGCGCCGCGCGTCATTCTGTTACTGTTCGTATGGCTTGTTCTGCGCTGGCTGCGGCGCGAAACGGCATCTGCTGCCGCGCTGTACTCGGTGCTTCTGGGCGTGCCCCTGGTGTTCTTCGGTTTCAATACCGATTATGTGGCATATTTCACGAGCATGTATCAGGAACCCGCATCGCTGATCGGTGTCATTCTCGTGGTCCTGACACTTGCGCGATTTGCGGGACGCGGTGATTCACCCTGGCGTCCATGGATAGCCGGTGCCGCGTTGCTTTTCCTGACGGGAGCCAAGATCAGCAATGTGCATTGGGCTTTCGTCGGCGCCCTGGTGCTCATACCCTGGAGCGCATTGCTGCGCAAACCCCGCCGCCTGGCGCTGTATCTGATGCTGGTTCTGATCCTCCCCGCGGCGCTTCCCATTGCACAGGCGAGTCTGTACGGTACGCGGAAGGTGAACGCATATCAGAGCATTTTTTGCGGAACGCTGCTGTTCAGCGATGCTCCCTGGCAGCACTTGTCGCGGCATGATATGCGGCCCGCCACAAAGTACATCGGGCATCACGCCTACGGAGTTGAAGGCCGTGAATGTCTGGACCTGTACAGTGATAAACTCAGCCACGCGGCAGTCGCGGAGATGATCGCGCACGAGCCGGTGATCGCCTGGCGTATGCTGCTTTTTGCGGCGGACAGCATGCAGCAAGCGGAACTGACACATCTGAGCAAGCATGTGCTGTACAACACGCCCGGAGCCGCAAAGCACTGGTCGCGTTGGCTGCCGGCGACCGCAGCCATTGATACGCCACTGAATGCGTGGACACGGCTGAAGCTCGCAGTCTTTCCCACAGGAGCTACACTACTTGCCGTATTCGCTCTCGCACTGCTGCTCTTCGCCGCGGGACTGCGGAGCCGCGACCGAGTGCTGCTCACTATCGCCCTTGTCGGAGTCCTGCTCGCTCTCGCCGCACCGCTGGACATGTGGATGCAGATTTTCGGCGATGGGCAGCGCGACCTGATCAAGCATCTGTATCTCGCGAACATCTGTTTCGACGGCATCGCCATACTCTTGCCGGCTTATGTTCTGCGCGTGTTGCAATTGCTCTTTTCCGGAGGCCGAAGCGGCTACTGGATGGAGGATTGGAAACGATTGAGCTGACTTTACCCGAACCTTGAGGCTACTGTTTTTCACCGTAACTTTTGAATATGCTTCATCAAGTCTTCATAACAGCCTGGTCGCTCTGGTATCTCAAACCGTCCATGATTTTCTGGCGCGTGTACAGAACGATCAAGGGCGCAATCATCCGCATTGTCGAACGAGCAGGTTTGGCGGAACGATTCTTCCGTAGAGCGGAAGGCCGTATCGATTGCTCCTCGTTTCCTGTACTCAGTGGCCGCTATCATTGCGAAAAAATCGATCTCGCAGCCCGCAACGTCAGTTTCCTGAACGACGAGCTCACGCTTCCGGCAGACCCTACCACGTGGCGAGCGGCTGCGGAAACCAAGCCCCTGCTCTGGCAATTCCATTTCGGCTATCACGATTATCTGCTCGCGCTGCTCTCGCGCGACGATGCCGACGACGCAATACTTGACACGGCGATACGCTTCGCACTGGACTGGGATGAAGCGTTCGCTCTGCATCTCCCCGGAGCGCGGCGCAGCGCCTGGCATCCTTACGTGCTGTCCATACGCACCGAGAGCTGGGTGCGTCTGCATGGTATTGTGATTGCACACGGCTGGTCCGGGGACGACGCGCGCTTGTCGGCCCTCCCCGGCGGGGTGGAGCAGATGACCGCTGTGCTCCTTCGCAACCTCGAGAAGGGAACCATGGCGAATCATCTGCTGCGCAACATCAAGGCGTTGGTCTTCGCAGGTCTCTTTCTCGACACCGACACGGGTGCTTCCGCGCGGCGCATCGGCATGAGACTGCTCGAACGCGAGCTGCGCGAGCAAATCCTTGACGACGGCTGCCATTTCGAGCGCAGCCCGATGTATCATGTATCCATGTTGAACGATGTGCTCGACATGGCCGAGGCCATGCTGCTCTCCGGAAGCACCGTGCCGGAGTCGCTGGCGTCCGCAATTCTGCGCATGACGGACTTCCTGCGGCGCATGCGGCATCCCGACGGCGAGATACCGATGTTCAACGATTCGACCCGCAGTTTCTTTCTCCGCACCGATGAAGTGCTTGCGCGCGGAACGGCGCTGTGTGCGGAGCTTGAAGTGGAAGCCCCGCGTCCTGCGGCATCCGACAGCGATCCGCGGCGCATCTCCGGTCTGCTTATCGCCGAGACCCCGCGCCTCTGGCTGGTTTTCGATGCCGGACTCGTCGGTCCTGATTATCAGCCGGGGCATGCGCATTGCGATACCCTGAGTTTCGAGCTGTCGGTGGACGGTCGGAGATTCATATCGGATACCGGCGTCTTTCATTATAAAGAGTCGCCCGAGCGGACCTACTCCCGCAGTACCGCCGCGCATTCCACCATCGAGATAGACGGGCGGGAGCAGTCCGAGGTCTGGAAAAGCTTCCGTGTCGGTCGCCGCGCGAAGATCCGTCACATGAGCAGGACTGTGCAGGATGGGTTGATCATCCTGCGCGGGATGCACGACGGCTATACGCGCTATGGAAAAGGGCTGCTGCACGAGCGTGCCGTAGTTGTCGGCACGGACTGGATACTCGTCGCCGACTGGCTGCACGGATCGGGCTGTCACCGATGGAGCAGCCGTGTGCATCTGCATCCGGGAGTGGAAGCCTCGGCAGCGGAAGCGGGACTGCGCCTTCGGAATGGCGAAACCACCGCATGCGTCACGACATTCGGCAACACTGCTTTGCGCGTGGAAGAAACAGACATGTATCCGGCGTTCGGGGAGAGAGCGGCCCGAAACAGTATTGTCCTGGAGGGGGCTGGTGATTTCCCGATGCTGACAGGATTCATGCTCTCTTTTGGCGAGGATGTCCCGGTCCTCACCTTCCCGGAATCCGCGACAGGTGAACTGCGTATCGGTCCATTGACGGTGAAATCTGTTCTCCACCGATGATGACGGGATGAATTGCCGTTGAGTCACACTCCAAAACGCTCTGCTTCATAGGCAATAATCGACTGAGGCGAGGGTGTGCATCACTTTGGCTGACAAGACTTCCTCATGCGGGGTCATCATGTTCACGCTTTCATGATGTCCAGCCCAAGGGCCCCGTGTAACATCGCTTGAGCCCATGTGTCCCTTGACTATATTGTGATCATGGGTTTACCACCGTTGCATATCCTCTACATCTGCCAGTATTTCCCTCCCGAAATGGGGGCTCCCGCCGCGCGGGCGTATGAGTTCAGCACGCGCTGGGTCAAGGCCGGGCACCGCGTGACGGTAATCTGCGGGATACCCAATCATCCCACAGGCGTTGTGCAGCCGGGGTACCGTCGGCAGTGGCGGAAAAAAGAAATCATCGACGGGGTGGAAGTGCATCGCATGTGGGTGTATGTCACCCCGAACAGCGGTACACTCAAACGCAGTCTCAACTATCTGTCCTTCGGTGTGACGGCCGTTCTCGGCGCTTTGCGTCTGCGCCATGTGGATGTCTGCATCGCCAGCACACCGCAATTCTTCGCCGGCCTCGCGGGCACCGTCCTGCGCACGCTCAAGCGCCTTCCGCTGCTGCTCGAGGTGCGCGACCTCTGGCCGGACTCCATCGAGGCGGTGCAGGTGCACAAGGGGGGAGTGGTGATTTCCCTTCTGCGGCGCGTCGAGCGCTTCATGTATCGCAGCGCGGACCGCATCGTCGTGGTGAGCCCCGCATTTCGCGCACACATCGAGGGGACGAATATTCCGCCGGAGAGCATCCGTGTCGTGCCGAATGGCGTGAATACCGCCCTCTTCGCGCCGGCGCAGCGCGGGGATCGTCGGGTGCTTCACGATCTCGACGGACGTTTCATCGTCGCCTACATCGGGACGCACGGACTTGCCCATGCGCTGGAAACCGCGGTCGATGCCGCCACACTGCTGCAGGATCAATCGGATATTCATTTCCTCTTCGCCGGTGAAGGCGCGCGAAAAGCGGCGCTCAAGGAGTACGCCGGCGACGCACAGAATATCACGTTTCTCGACCAGTTGCCGCGCAGCGAGATCGCCGTACTACTCGGTGAGATCGATGTCGCTCTGGTGTTGCTCCGCGATACTCCGCTTTTCGCCACCGTCATCCCTTCGAAGATGTTCGAAATCATGGGCACGGGGGTGCCGATGATTCTCGGCGTTCGCGGACAGGCGTGCGATATCCTTCACGAGGCGGGAGCGGGAATCGCGATTGAACCGGAAAATGCGCGCCAGCTCGCCGACGCGGTACTCCGTCTGCGCGACGATCCCGCCTTCGCCGCACAGTGCGGAAAAAATGCCTTTCTCCATGTACGCAAACAGTACGATCTTGATCAATTAGCGCGAAACTATCTCGACATTATCGCCTCGATGCCATGAAACGCTGTACCTCGACAACAACTCTGCTGCTTGTTTTCGTACTTGTCGCGTCGGCACGGCTGCACGCGCAGCACATCTCCGGGTCGCCCTTCCGTATCGAGCGCGTTTCCGCCTCGCTCTGGCGCGTCACCGCGCAGCACGAGGGCCCGCGTATCGTGCGCATGCCGGGAGAGCCGGCATATTCCGCCGTGCTCATGCCGGGTTACGAGCAACGCGTCCTGCCAGGATTGCCCGCCCTGCCGGTGGCTTTTCTGTCCTTCGCCCTGCCGCCGGATGGCGCACTTGCGGTCAAGGTGCTGTCGGTGCAGGAGGAGCAGTTGACCACGTCGCTCGCTCCCTTTGGCGGAATGGAATACGCCTCCCGCCCGCAGACGGAATGGGTGGAGACTGTTCCTGTCACCGAACGGAATGAGTATCGAAACGGGGGCATACGTTTTTCGCCGGTGCGTGTTGTTGCCGGTGGTTTACGCTGGGCGCGCAGCATTACGCTGGAGATACGTATCGACGGGGCGGAAAGCGCTCTTGCTGCTACCGCGCGGTCAGCGGATCGATCCTTTGTGAATGCGGACGACGCGGGAGGGTGGCGCATCGCCGCCGCACGTTCCGTCGCCACCGTCACGCCCTTTTCCGCGAAGCGCGCCGGAGAACGCTATGTGGTGCTGCGAACGCCCGCGCAAGGTATGTACCGCATCACCGCGGCCGATCTGACGGCTCTCGGAGTCGGTGTATCCGCTATCGATCCGCGGAACTTCCGGCTGCTTTCACGCGGTGTCGAAATTCCCGTGCGCGTGCGCGGGGAGGAAGACGGCAGCTTCGACGGCGGCGATGCCCTGGAGTTTTATGCCGCACGCAAGCAGGGAGACGAAGGAGAATACTTCGATGAATGGTCCGACGACAATGTCTTCCTTCTGGAATGGGGAGATGTGCGCGGACTGCGCGGCGGAAGCGAGGATGTTGCCCCCGCCACATGGCCGCAGGCTCAGCTCATAGACGCGCTCCCCGCGATACTGCGGTTGGAAGAGGACCGGGAGTATCACCGCGGCGATTTCGAGTACACCGACATGCAGTACAGTGATCGGGTTCCGGGCGAGACCTGGATGTGGACGTATTTACTGAAAAAGGATAGTCTCCGTATTCCCTTTTCTCTGCAGCAACCCGGTGCGGACAACGCCGCGCTCGAGTTTCGCGTAAAAGGCGCCTCGCGCGATCCCTCGCTGCTGCGCCTGCTTCTGAATGACGTCGTCGTTTTTGAAGACACGCTGGGGAGCTATGATACGACACGCCAGCGCGTTTCACTTCCCGGTGGCGTGTTGCGCGACGGCGCGAACACCCTCGTGTTTCTGAACGTCGGACTGGTGGATTGCCCGCCGGAAAATCCCGCCTGTTCCATCGAACGCATCTATGTGGATTGGGCCGAACTGCGCTATCAGCGTTCGGTCACCCCGCTGGACGGCGTTCTGGATGTCGACGCATCTCTCGGTACGGGACCGGCGCTGCCCGTGCGCGCATTGCTCCGTGTACGGGCGGCATCACTCCGCGGCGTCAACATCGATACGGGCGACGAACTGAACGGCATAGACGTTTCCGCGGGGGTCGCCGCGATGGCGATAAGCGGAGAATCGCGATATCATCTCTTCACCGGCGAAGCGAACACTCCGCAGCTGGAACTGCGTGAGTACAAAGATCTTGCCGATCCGCTCCGGCAGGCGGACTATATCGTGATCACACATCCAGCCTTTGCCGCACAGGCGCGGCGCCTCGCCGACTACCGCGCGCAAAGCGACGGCTACAGCACTATCGTGGCGGACGTGAACGACATTTACGCGGAGTTCAATGACGGGCACAAGCATCCTTCGGCGATCAAGGCCTTCCTGCGCAACGCGTACGACGCCTGGAGCGAGCCGCGTCCGCGCTTCGTTTTGCTCATGGGTGATGCAAGCTGGGACGCGAAGTTCCGCAAAGCAAGCTCCACCAGGGCCGATTACATCCCCACGTACGGTAATCCGGCAAGTGATAATTACTTTGTCCGCTTCGCAGACCGGAGCTTCGATCCGACGCCGTTCATCCCTATCGGACGCATCCCCGCGGAAACGCCCTCCGATGCCGATGCGGTGATAGACAAAATCATCGAGTACGAGGCCCTGCCGCCGCAACCGCATGACAACCGCTATCTGTTCTCTGTCGGCGGGGAAAGCGCCTTCGAGCAGGACCTGCAGCTCAAACCCATTGCGGAAGCGCTCATCCTGAATTACGTCGAGCCCTTCTGCCTCGAGCCGCGCCGCATCTACAAGCGCACCCTGACCACGGTGAGCTACGATGATCTTGATACGCTCATTCACGAAGTGAATCAGGGTGTGACGTGGTTTCTCTTCGCGGGCCACGGCGGCACGCGCGTCATTGACGTCGGCATCGAACGGCCGGACATTTTCTCGAACAAGGGGAAGTACCCGTTCTTCGCGACTATTTCCTGCAATACGGCGCATTTCGCCGAGCCCTTTGAAACCGGTCTCAACGAGCGTTTCGTGCTTGCGAAAGAGCACGGCTCCATTGCCTCCTTCGGAACAGCGGGGCTGGGCATCATCAACTACGGCTATATCATGAGCAGGGCGATGTTCCGCGCGATGACGGACAGCGGCGTACGCACCTTCGGCGAGCTTGTGCACAAGGGAAAACTCGGCCTCATCGCACACTACGGCCCCGGCGACATCAACACCATTCACAGCGCGGATCAGCACTGCCTGCTGGGCGATCCGGCCACCCGCGTCCCGCTCGCCCGGGGACCTGAGCTTCTCGTTCAGACCTCGGACATCCTGACCGACCCGGAGATTATCACCGAGCAGCAGCGCACGCGCATCACCACCACCGTCCGCAACGCGGGCATGTGCATGGCGGACAGCGTCACTGTGCGTCTGCGCGTCATAGCGGGCGGACAGGAGCAGCACTCCGCGACCCGGCGCATCGAGGCCTTCGCCGTGAGCGCCGTGCTGGATTGGGAATATGACTTCGCCGGCGTGGACGGCGAGGTGAGCATTGAAGTGACGGTGGACGCCGACAACGAGATAGCGGAGCTTCGCGAGGACAACAATACCGCCACGCTGAAAAAATCCGTGTTACCCCGCGGTATCGCGCAAATCTTTCCGCTGGACAATGCGGTGCTCGCCCCCGGAACGGACGTGACCTTTATGCTGGCGAATCCGTCGTATGTGCCGACAGCGGGGGATCCGGCTGTGGAGCTGGAAATATCCTCCTCATCGGATTTCTCGACGGATATGCGGCGCTTCTCCACTCCCGTGGACGAAGTGTACACTTCGCTCAATGCCTCCGGGCTGAGTGCTGATCGTGTGCTCTACTGGCGCGCACGCATGAGCACCGCGGGCGCTGCGGATGTCTGGTCCGCCACGCGCAGCTTCCGCCTCGAGACGCCCCCGGCACCCGAAACCTGGAGGCAGGACGCACCGGCGCAGTTGGCTACCAATGCGGTGGACGCGCTGCGGCGTGACGGTGATGGAAGCTATCAGCTCGGCAGTCGTCCCGTGCAGTTGGAGGTCACTTCCGGTGGTTTCAACGGACCCTTCCGTTTCGCCATACTCCGCGTGGACGACGTGGATCACAGCCCCAACCAGCGCGGCTTCAACTGCGCGGTGGTGGAGCCGCGCTTCGGCGATGTGATCGCAGCCGAAAACTTCGATACGTATCTGAATACCGGTGAAACGCAGCGCATGATCGACTTTGTGCGCACCGTGCCCGACGATCACATTCTGATGATCGCGGTGCTGGACGACGCCAACGGTTGGCCGCCTGTGTCACCGAACGGCAGCAACATTCTGCCCGAACTCAAAGCCGAGTTGAAGCGCTTCGGCGCGTCGCTCATAGACAGCGTGAGCTACCGGGATTCCTACGGATTCATCGGCAGCCGCGCGCGTCCGTCGGAAGCCCGGGAAATGCACTTCGTGCTGGGGACCGTCTTGTTTGCGGACACGCTCGTGGTACAGGCGCGTGAGGGACGTTTCACGACACAGCGCATCGGACCGGCGAATATCGCTACCGCACTTGGCTGGCGCGGGGAGTTGCCGCACGACAGCGCCCGCGTGGACCTGACGTTGCTGGGCCGCTCCTCCGACGGCAGGGACACCGTCTTCGCGGCCTTGAAAAACGTACAGCCGGGAACACCGCTGGATCTGGGAGTACTGGATTGCACCGCCGCTCCCTTCCTGCGCGTCGAGGGCCGTATGCAGGATCTCAACGGAGCGGGGAGTCCGGTGTTTCGCGGACTGGAAGTACGCTACGTTTCGGAGTTTCCGGAAATCGGGGTAACCTCGCAGGTGGTGCGTCTGGACGCGGATTCCGTGCTGGAAGGGGGCAGCATCGCGGTGGATGTGCGCGTGCGCAATTCGGGACGCGCGTCGGCCGGTCCCTTCGACGTCGGTTTGCGCGCAGCGGGAGGAGCGGCGGCGGTACCTGTGCGGGTGGCGGCGATCGCGCCCGGCGGAGCAGCCGATGTGGAACTGCAGTTGCCGACCACGGGATTGCGCGGGCGGCACAGCTATGAACTGACGGTGGATGCGGGGAATGCCGTTACGGAATATTACCGCGCCAATAACGCGTATTCCGGGACCTTCGTTTCCGGCCGCGACGGCAAATCGCCTGTGCTCGACGTGCTCTTCGACGGCGCGCCCATCGTCAACAATGACTATGTGCGTCCTCGGCCGGAAATCAGCATCGTGTTACGCGACGCTTCGCCGTTGCCGGTCACGGACACCACGGCCATGCAGGTGTTTCTCGATGGCCGTCGCGTCTGGCTGTTGAGCGATCCCGCCGTGCGTTACACGGCTCCGACCAACGGAGAGGAAAAGGTGCAGGTGCTGTACACCCCGGAGCTGAAAGACGGCTTGCATTTCCTCGCCGTGTCGGGAAAGGACGCCACGGGCAACGCGGCGGACACGATTCCGTACCAGGTACGTTTTTACGTATCCAGCACCGCGCGTATCGATCAGGTGCTGCCCTGGCCCAGCCCTACACGCGGGCCGGTGGATTTCACCTACCGTTGCGCCGGCACTGACGCACCCGAAGCCGCCGAGGTGCGCATTTACACGGTGGCGGGTCGCCTCATTCGCCGCATCGAAGCCGAGTCCGGCGATCTGCGTATCGGCTTCAACCGCATCGCATGGGATGGCCGCGATCAGGACGGTGACGCCATCGCCAACGGTGTGTATTTCTACAAGCTCAGCGTCACGCAGCAGGGCGCTGCCTCCGAACACGTAGGCAGATTCAGTGTGCTGCGGTGAGGGAAGCACGGGCGGATGGGACAGACACGAGTGCTGCGGAAGTTCGGACAGACAGGGGATGAGCAAAGAGGAGACCGGAGGGATGCGCCAGCTCCCGATGCGTGGCATTTCCGTCCAGACGGACGCCGATGTATGGCGCTGGCAGGCACATTCAGCATGTCACCCCGCGCGAAGTCGAAGGGCCTGTCCTGAGTGAGGTTTCGGCTACGCTCAACCACCGTCGAAGGGTCCGGCGCGTGGATGGATGGATTCTGCGACTCCGCTTCGCTCCGCGCAGAATGACAATGGAGGCGCTTCGCTCCGCGCAGAATGACAATGGAGGCGCTTCGCTCCGCGCAGAATGACAATGGAGGCGCTTCGCTCCGCGCAGAATGACAATGGAGGCGCTTCGCTCCGCGCAGAATGACCGTTGTCTGTCACCCCGCGCGAAGTCGAAGGGCCTTTCCTGAGTGAGGTTTCGGCTACGCTCAACCACCGTCGAAGGGTCCGGCGCGTGGGTGGATGGATTCTGCGACTCCGCTTCGCTCCGCGCAGAATGACAATGGAGGCGCTTCGCTCCGCGCAGAATGACAATGGAGGCGCTTCGCTCCGCGAAGAATGACAATGGAGGCGCTTCGCTCCGCGCAGAATGACCGTTGTCTGTCACCCCGCGCGAAGTCGAAGGGCCTGTCCTGAGTGAGGTTTCGGCTACGCTCAACCACCGTCGAAGGGTCCGGCGCGTGGATGGATGGATTCTGCGACTCCGCTTCGCTCCGCGCAGAATGACAATGGAGGCGCTTCGCTCCGCGCAGAATGACAATGGAGGCGCTTCGCTCCGCGCAGAATGACAATGGAGGCGCTTCGCTCCGCGCAGAATGACAATGGAGGCGCTTCGCTCCGCGAAGAATGACAATGAAGGCGCTTCGCTCCGCGCAGAATGACAATGGAGGCGCTTCGCTCCGCGCAGAATGACAATGGAGGCGCTTCGCTCCGCGCAGAATGACAATGGAGGCGCTTCGCTCCGTGAAGAATGACAATTTGCCCTTCCCGCCTGTTTTCCTTGTGTTTCACCGCAGTCCTGTGTAATTTCATGTGTTCCGCAGGATCCGGATAATCGGATCGTGCAATTGGGCCGCTGCACGCAATCCATCTGACGCAAAGCCACCACCGGCGGTATTCGCCGCGGAATCGGCGGAGCCGCAGGCGGCATCATCTCCGGCATGGACCGGCACCCGATGCAAACATCGCGCATGAATCCATTTTCATATTCTCTTTTCATTTAGGAGACTTGTATGGCTGAGACGAAACATATTCCGTTCGTCCCCGCGGACACGGATATGAAGGAGTTCACTCTCCGTGCCCTGCTCATTGGTCTCGTTCTTGCCGTCGTGCTGGGCGCGGCGAACGCATATCTGGGTCTAAAGGCCGGTATGACGATCGCGGCAACCTACCCGGCGGCGGTCATCGGCATGGCCTTGCTCAAGGCCGTGAAAGGAACGATTCTCGAGGAGAACATGGCTCGTACCGTTGGCTCCATCGGAGAATCCGTGGCGGCCGGCGCGATATTCACGCTGCCTGCGTTCTTCGTTGCCGGTATCTGGCCGGATTTCTTCACCACGTCGAATTACATCACCTCCACGTTGATTCTGATCTCCGGTGGTGTGCTTGGCATCATGTTCGTGGCGCTTCTGCGTCGGGTGATGGTCGAGGATCCAGACCTGCCGTATCCCGAATCCGTTGCGGCGGCGGAAATCCACAAGGCCGGACGCGGTAGCGGCGGCGGATCGAAATTCCTCTTCGGAGCGATGATCGGCGGCGCGCTCGTCAAAGCCCTCGGCGAATTCAAGCTCTTCCTCCCGTTGTGGGAAAAATTCGTCGCGTTCAGTAAAACCGGCATCACCGGTCTCGACAAAGTGCCCCTCGCCTCCGGTGGTACGGGCGTTGCCGGCACGGGCGGCATGGTGCTGACCTCATTCAAGATCAGCCCGGCCTACGTCGGCGTCGGCTACATCATTGGACCGAAGCTCGCGTCGCTCAACTTCTCCGGCGGCATCATGGCCTGGGGATTGTTGACGCCGATTATTCTGTACTTCATCGCGCCCTATCTGAATATCGACGGAATGGTCGCAGCGATTCTCGCCGCCGACCCGGGTATGTCGCAGAGCGCGGCAACGGAAAAGGCCTGGATCGATTCGGCCTATTCCGTGTGGAAGTTCATCGTGCGTCCCATCGCCATCGGCGGTATGCTCGTGGGCGCCAGCTACACGTTGTTCAGAATGCGTAAGAGTCTGGCTGCCGGCATCGCCCGCTCCATCGGTGACGTGAAGAAGGCCGCTTCCGGTCACGCGAGCGATATCCCGCGCACGGAAAAGGACATTCCCTTTACCTGGACGCTGATCGGTATTTTCGGTGTGGCGGTTGCGACCTTCCTCATCACGTATTTCCTCTTCGCGACGACCTTCCTCGTGGCCTTCGTTGCAGCGACGGTCATGATCATCCTCGCGTTCTTCTTCGCAGCCGTGTCCGGTTATCTCGTCGGCATCATGGGTTCGTCGAACAACCCGATCAGCGGTTTGACACTCACCGCGCTGGTGGTGACGGCACTGATCATGGTGGTGCTCGGCGTCGAAGAGGCGCATGGTGTGGCCGCGGTGCTCGGCGTTGCGGCGATTGTCTGCGTCTCGGCCGCGGTTGCGGGCGAGATGCTGCAGGATCTCAAGGCCGGTCACATCCTCGGTGGTACGCCGTGGAAGATGCAGGTCGGTGATATCATCGGCGTCGTGCTTGCCGGCATCGTGATGTTCGGCGTGCTGGTCTTTCTCAACAACGGCGACATCGCGAACGGCATGAGGGAAGGGTACACCGGCGGCTTCGGCAGCCGCGAGCTCCCCGCACCACAAGCCAGTCTCATGGCCATTCTTTCGCGCGGCATCGTCGAGCAGCACATGGCCTGGCCGCTGATCATCGTTGGCATGCTAATGGGCGCGGCCTTCATTCTCATGCAGGTCAAGAGCCCGATGCTCGTCAGCGTCGGTATGTACCTCCCGCTTGAAACAACCTTCGCCATTTTCGTCGGCGGCCTCATGAAGGGTCTGGTTGACATGGTCAAGGCGAAGCGCAAGCTCAACGAGGCGCAGGACGCCCGCGTCGAAAATACCGGGGTGTTGCTCGCTTCGGGCCTCATTGCCGGCGAGGCGCTGGTGGGACTCATCTTCGCGGGCTTCGCGGCCTTCGAGATGTTCCCGGGCGCGGTATTCTCGTCGCCGTCCTTCCTCGTCAGTCTCGTCGTCATGGGTATCATCGGTTGGGTGCTCGTACGTCTTCCGATTTCCAACGCCGGAAATCCCGACGAACCCGCACCACCGAAAGCGGCGCACTGATCGGAATATGTTCTTGCAGCAAGGAATCTCTCGCAGCCGCGGGAGATTCCTTGTTGTGAGGCAGTCCCTCGCCCGGCATCGTCCCATACAGTCACCATCGGACCTTCCATGTTCGCAAAAAAAGCCAAAGTCACGCATAATCTGCTCGAGCTCGTGCCCCGGCGCCTGCGCGACTACGATGTGGACGACGAAGGGATAGTCACCGTCCGCGTACCGCGATTCAAGTACCAGTGGATGGCGACGCGCTTCCTGCCGAAATGGAAGAATCCGAACATCCTTACCCGTCTCGACGCCATCGGCAGCCAGGTATGGTTGAATATCGATGGTCAGCGCACCGTCGCCGCCATCGCCGCGCTTGCCGACGAACGCTTCGGGGAGGCGATGCATCCGCTGCATGACCGGCTTTCGGTGTTTCTGCACTCCCTGCTGCGTCGCGGTTTTATCTCCCTGCACAAACCGGACGGGACGCAGGTGTAACACGGCAGTATTCCGCGACAGATAATCTTTTTTTGAGAAACCTCTAACACCAAGTCCTTATGGAACACATCAAGACCGCGCTCAACGAATCGAAAGCCGCACGGTGGACGGCGCTCTTTCTCATCGCCTTCTCGATGCTTGCGGCCTATTTTTTCGTGGACATGCTGGCACCCTTGCAGCAGTTGCTGGAAGTAAGCTACAAATGGAATCCCGAGGTGTACGGCACCTTTTCCGGTTCGGAGTACTACCTCAACATGTTCGGCTTTTTGCTGATTTCGGGCATTATTCTCGACAAGCTCGGCATCCGCTTCACCGGCGTGCTTTCGACCTTCCTCATGCTGGGCGGCGGTCTGCTCAAGCTCTACGCCCTCACGGATTATTTCAACGCCGGCGGTTTCGGGTATGATTTCTTCAACTCGTTTATGACGTGGATGCCCGCATCGGCCAAACTCGCCTCCGTCGGCTACGCTGTTTTCGGCATCGGCGTGGAGATGTGCGGTATCACCGCGTCCAAGACCATTGTGAAATGGTTCAAGGGTAAGGAACTGGCGCTGGCCATGGGCATGGAAATGGCGACGGCGCGCATGGGCGCCTCGGGCGCGTTCTTCTTTTCGGCGATGATTGCGGGCAACGAGCCCAGCCGTTCCGTGGTGGTCGGCTGTGCGCTGCTGTTCATCGGCATGCTCACCTTCCTCACCTATGTGATCACGCTGGACAAGAAATTCGACAAGGAGATGGGCATAGAGAAGAGCGGCGGGGGAGAGGACGAGTTCAAACTCAGCGATCTCGGCAAAATCGTCACCAACAAGGCGTTCTGGTACATTTCCCTGCTGTGCGTGTTGTTTTACTCGGCCGTGTTTCCCTTCCTGAAATACGCCGTGAACATGATGCAGAACAAGCTTGACGTCGCGGCCGAGACGGGCGGATTGATTTCCGGCTTGCTGCCTGTAGGCACCATTTTGCTCACGCCCATCATCGGCAATTACATCGACAAAAAGGGCAAGGCGGCGTCCACGATGATGCTCGGCGCCACACTGCTATTCATCTCGCATCTCATTTTCGCCGTGGCGCCTCCGAGTATGCCGCTGTATATATTCGCGATACTGTTGCTCGGTGTGGCCTTCTCGCTGGTGCCCGCGTCGCTCTGGCCGTCGGTGCCCAAGGTGGTGGAGGAGCGCTATCTCGGTTCGGCGTACGCTGTCGTGTTCCTGATACAGAACTGGGGGCTCGGACTTATTCCCGCGTTTATCGGCATCATCCTGACCGCGGTGAATCCCGGCGTGGCCGAGGCTCTTGCCGGTGGCGACACGAGCGCGCGCTATGACTACACGGTGCCCATGCTCGTATTCGCCTCCCTGGGTGTGCTGGCTCTGGTTTTCGGCTTCCTGCTCAAAGCCGAAGACAAAAAGAAACAGTACGGCCTGGAAGCCCCGAATGTGAAATAGCCGCAGCGGTTTCGGCCCCGCGCGAACAGCAACCTTCATAAACGCGCCGCTGAATGGACAGTCCCCCTGTCTGTTCAGCGGCGCGGTGTTATGCGTTTGCTCCGTCGCCGCGATCCGAGTGCGCTCTCACTCCACCCTTTTGGCGACGAGCATGGGTGACGGGGGAGGCAGGCGGCGGGCGTGGATCGGCCTCCAGCGTGCGTCGCCGAAGCGGACGGGCACACCCGGGCGCGGCCGGGATGACGCGACGCCGCCACGACACCGCGATAACGGGAGCGGAGACCCCGCGGTGTTGTACAGTACCATGGTCGATAGGCGGTTGTGCTTCGAACCAGGATGGCACGCAAAAAAAACGATAAAAAAATATGATAAATATTCCGGAGTACTTGACACGTATGCCGGAAAACGTTACTTTGCCGATTCAAAGCCGTGATAGTATCAGGAGGAAGGACATGTCCCAGCCCAGCCCAGCCCAGCCCAGCCCAGCCCAGCCCAGCCCGTAAAAAGGATAAACGGATACGTAAAACTATTACGGAATTCAGTGCCGTGCGGCCCGGAATGCGCCTCCGCCCCATTCTCGACTCCCGGGATCGCGCACCTGAACAGAGGCGACGAATCACGCAACCGCCACGCATATCGGCGAGGTGGCGATGAGTAACAGCATCGGAGTACTGTATGTCGGTGATGTGCTTCACAGGGCCCTGCTGCGCTGCGATGCCTTTTCCCACGATTGTTTGCGCCGCGTTGTGCGGGCGGATTGCCGCGCCGTCGTGTCCAACGGCGCGCACAACGGCATTGCGCTGTATGCGACCTTCCGGCGGATGCACGAAGGTATTGTGCGGGACGAGTTCCTCCGCCCCGTGATCGGCCATCTGATCTGCAACATCGGAGGCTGCCTGTTCTTTCATGAAGACGGAGAAGAGGAGTGGCTGTCGGGCACTTTCCGGCAGATCGGTTGCGAAGCCGCGACAAGCGCGTTGCTCGTCGTCTGCTCCTCGCAATCGCAACTGCGCGAAGCGCTTGCCTGCGCCGGGCCGTGGTTTCAACCGGCACCGGAAGCGACTCAAACCGAACCGCGCGGGACTCCCCGACGATGGAGTTGCCTGTTGATCGCGAACGGCCGCGGCCGGCCCGATGCGCCCCGATGCGCGGACACATAATGGTTACACACACACCCTGGAGATAGCCCCATGACAACCCATGTACCCCACTCGCGAAATAGTCTGCGCAGCGGACGCTGGCTGCGGCGCCAGGCGCTGGTTTTGCCGCTGCTGCCCGCGCTGCTGCTCGCGCTCGCCTCCTGCGACGAGCCGGTGGAGCCCGTGCCGCCGCCGCCGCATGTACAGCAGGACACCACCAGCCACGAGATAGAATGGACGGTGTACCGCTTCGGGCCCGGCATACCTTCCAGCTCGTTGCGGGATATAATCGCATTCAGCGATACCAACGTCTGGGCGGTGGGTGGTGTGTACCCCGACACGCCGGATACGGGAGCGCTGGGGAAAAAACCCTACACCGTGCTGCACTGGAACGGCAGGGAGTGGAAGAAATTCAAGGTGCCGATGCAACGTTGTACCTCGCAGAACACGTTTTTCTCGCCGTTTGAAGCAATAGCGGGTAATGCTAATGATTTATGGCTGGGTTCTAGTGCGGGAGAAGGTGCAAGATGGGATGGAGTGAACTTCTATCCTGCCTGTATCATGGCTGATTCCTCCCTTTCATGGGGGGCCGCCTGTAAAGACATACTGCATTACTCGGAGAATGAAGTGTATTTTGCCGGTGATTTGTTGGGAATTGGCGAAATTACCAAATATACAAACGGGAGGTATTCGCGTATTTCCACCTTCCCCTACTCCCCGGTCACTTCCCTTGCCGGCGACGGGAAGGGGAATCTGTGGGCGGGGGGGTATGATTACAACACGGGGAAGGGCAGTTTCGTCTGGCGCACGCCGGATGGGACGGTAAGGGATATCCGAAAGCGGGAGCGTATTGATAAAAAGTGGGAGTTCGGCGGGGCACTGGCCTTGTGGATAAGCCACGACTCACTATACGCCAGTGTAGCGGGGTACCTGTACATTCAGTCGTTGTATGATACCACGCATTATCGTTATCTCCGCATCGCGGAAGCTGATCCAACCAGGGGAGCCAAGGTGTGCATAGCGGGTCTCGCGGACAACGATGTATTTTTGGCTGGGAGTTTTTGCACCGTGGTACATTATAACGGGAAGAGCCTGCGCTCATACCCCGAACTTACCGCTGAATTCGACGGAGGTCGATTCTATCAGGTGAGTCTGACCCGGGACCACGTCTATTTATGCGGTTACGACGACCAGACACGCGCAATCGCAGTTATTGGGAAAAGAAGGCATTAATCCTGTATAATGATCAACGGAGGTTCACGCTCGATTCTGGCAACACATTGTTCTTCAACCCGTTTACCACAACCAGATCATCATGCACCAATTATTCTATTATTCTCATTGGAGATGTCTTATGTCAAAATTTGCATTCGTCGCCATCGCGCTGTTGTGCGCGATGGGACTTCCGCCCGACAGTCACGCGCAGGAATACCACGGTGGCCCATTGGAAGGTTCGTATGTCCAATACCCCGGCGGTGGTCCGCTGTCAATTGATCCCGGCTGCCTCGTCGGGCTGAACGTCGTCCTTCACATCCTTCGGGGTCCGCAGGGAGAGGGAGGAATCACCACCAACGAGGCGCTCGCATCGTTCGAGTACCTCAACGACGTATTTTCGGCGTACAACATCACTTTCGTGCATCTGGACGATCAAAATCCGGTGCGTGTACACAATCTGCCAAACTACTCGTATTGGCCTCTTCCCGAGTACGCCGGCCTGACAGTGTCGGGATGGTATCGGGAGGCCAACGCTATCAACATTTACTATGTCGATGGAGCCAGCAATGAAGGGTGGCTGGGATTCACCACGAGCAGATCCGCCGCCGATATGTTTATTCGTACGGGATACCAGACGCTCTATCCGATGATTCACGAAATGGGTCATTGCTTCGGGCTGAGGCACACCCACGGCGATCCCTCGAGTCACGATGAGCTCGTCACCCGCGGTCCCGGAGCGAATTGCGCCACGGCCGGGGATATGCTCTGCGATACACCGGCCGAACCCTGGAACAATGATGGCGGTATCCGCACCTATGTAAATATGAGTTGCGAGTACACTGGCACATTCAAGGATGCGAATGACGAATACTACACGCCGGATACGCACAACTACATGAGCTACACGAATATTCACGATTGCTACACACACTTCTCTGCCGGTCAGGTTGCTCTGATGCGGTCGTATATCGCGAATGACCAGTTTCTGATATTTCAGACTATTGCCGGACAAAGGGTCCGCTTCGCGAATATCGTCGGAGGGCAGGAGCATGCTTCGGGCGACATTCGGATCTATGATACATACGACAACGCGTTCCACACCGGTACGTCGCCGTTCGAAATTGACCTGCCTGCCTGCATTTCATACAGCGCGCATACTCTCTCGGAGCGTCTGTTGTCTCAGGCTTCGGTGTATGAAAAACACCAATCCTGGAATGAGGACTTCGGAACATTCAAACTGAAGAAAACGCTGTCGATTCCGATGAGCCAAACTGTATGGGATGAACAGGCGTGGTTCCGTCCCATGTCCCCCCTCACACTCACCGTCGAGAGCGACGGAGGGACGTTGGCGCCGAACATCCTCTTCAAAGATCCATGGTTCATGGAAACGGACGGCTCGCAGCCGGTGAGCTTCCTGTCCTTCGCCGCTCCCCACAGCCCGACGGGCGCAAGGGCCGAGCAAACGGGAGGGGTGTTTGAGCACCTCAATAATCCCGACTTTCCGAAATACCTCTACCAAGCCAACAGATATCTCGACGGGAATCTCGACGCGAAGCAATTGCCTCTCGACGTGGGGGACTGGGTGTGCACCGGTATGTACAGCAGCGACGCGAACGCGGCCGAGGTGCTGGAAAGCGCGGAGTATCCCGACCTCGTCTCCACACGCTTCGCTCCGACGCTGACCCGCATCGTGCAGGTTAATCAGGACAATGCCGAAGTGCGCGCAGAGTACAAGGCGCATCGCTGCTCGGTGAACAACGAAAGGCCCAGCGCCGGCAACTCGCAACGGCGTATCGTGTTCGACAAGCTCGACGCCTCGCTGCAACAGTCGGACCGGCATTACGCAGTCTACGAAAGCGATGGGCGTATCTACCTCATCATGAGCGAAGACGCCGGAAGCAGTTGGTCCGCCGAGGCGCTTGTCACCGATCCCTCCGCGACCTGCAAGCGTCCCTCGCTCGCCATCGCCGATTATGACGAGGCCCCCGGGCTGCTGTATCTCGTGTATGTGGACGTGGACAACAGCGAGGTGGTGCTGAAGAAACGGGAATCGTGGTCGTCGCTCTCCTGGACGGAGATCGACCGCATCGCCGTGACCGACCCCGAACAATGCCATCCGTCCGTCTCCGCGCTGGTGATATCCGGTGGCGTCCCCGCCGTGGCGACGGCGTGGGAGGATGTCGGCGTGGTCATACCCCCGAGCCAGACCGCGACGAACGGGACCAAACCCTGCTCAACGAAAATGACAGGATTTATTGATCACTCCGCCCTCACTCCACCCTTTTGGCAACGAGCATGGTGATGTCGTCACTTTGGGGGGCGCCGCGGGTGTAGGCTACTATTTCGTCGCGGATTTTGGAAATGGCGCCGTCGGCTCCCTGGCTGCGGCATTGATGTACAAGGTCGAGAAAGCGCTCGTCGCCGAACTCCACCATGTCCGCGGACATCGCTTCATTGACGCCGTCGGTGTAACCTATGAGCACGTCGCCGGGATGCAGCTGTATGCTGCCGGCGCTGTACGGCGGCGGCGTTTCCAGGATGCCGAGTATGAGGCCACCGTCGCTCAGTTTTTCCACTATGCCATCGCCGCGGAGTACATAGGGAGGATTGTGACCGGCATTGACGTACTCGAAGGTATGCGCGCGCGTGTCGAGCACGCCCCAGAAAAACGTGATGAACTTGTCTATATCGGTATTGCTGTAAATCAGACTGTTAATGCGCGCGGTGGCTTCGGGCAGCGGCAGGCGCAGCGGCGCGATGGTGCGTAACGCCGCCTGCACATTGGCCATCAGCAGCGCTGCGGGTATGCCCTTGCCCGCCACATCGCCTATGGCGAGCACATACTCGTGCTCGGACAGGGTAATGATGTCGTAGTAATCGCCGCCCACCTGCTGCGAACTCTCGTTGATCGCGCCGATGTCGTAAAAAGGTATCGCGGGGATACGCTTCGGGAGCAGACCCTGCTGAATGGATTTCGCAAGACTGAGCTCTTTTTCGATACGCTGCTTTTCCAGCATCTCACCGAACAGCCGCGCATTCTCGATTTCGGAAATGGTCATTTTCGCGAGAGCGCTGAGGTACTCGAGTTCGCTGCGATCGAAACTCTCGCCTCCGACGCGGTCGCCCAGGCACAGCACCCCGCGAAGTTCGTTTTGCGAGAGCATGGGCACGATGCAATGCACGCCCTGCGCCTGCAGCCATTGTTCGACCGGAACCTCCGCGGGGCGTCGCGCAGAGAACTGGATGGTTTCACGGAGCGACATCATTGCCTCACCCATGTCGTCGCGGTCCGCGAAATCCGGCATGCGGACGCTGACAGGCCGGAGACGTGTGCCGTCCCAGCAATACACCACGTAGCGCAGCACACGCAGCTGGCCCATCAGCGCGTAGCCGAGAATGCGGAGAATGGTGCTCATGTCGAAGGTGGTGTTCATCTCGCGGCTCAGCTCGAACAGGGTGTTCATTTCCTGCACCTTCTTGTCGAGCCGGCGATTGACCAGACGCAGTTCCTCGATGGTGACGGCGCTGCGCACCGCGGTGGCCGCCACGGCCGCGACGGACTCCAGGAACGTGATATCCGAAGATTCGAAGGGCTTGCCGGTGATCTTTCCGCTGAAGGCGAGTATGCCCACCATGCGCTCCTCGAGTCGCATCGGGATGACGATTTCGAGTGCGCAGTCCGCGCAGCACCGGGCGAAATCGCGCACCTGCTGATTGTCGTCTTCAAGCAAGGATGCGACGGAGCGCAGGTGCTCCCACTGTACGGGAATGTCGAATTGCTTGTCCGCGTCGAAGCCATGGATGCCTTTGGTCTCGCGCAGGCGGTAGCTGCGCTCCCCGCTTTCCACGAACACGGCGCTCCGCGTCACCAGCAATTTCCCCATGGACGAGAGCAGCACATTGCCGAGGATGAAATCCAGGTCCGTCGAGGCATTGAGCACATTGCTCAGTTCCAGCAATGCGCCGCTGTCCGAGATGATGTCGCGTGCGGTGGTATCCATGGGAGATTCGGGCAACAGAACTTCCTTTGACGACTTACGATGTACGACTTACGACTACGACTTACGATTTGACCGTTAGGGCGGGCTTCTGCGCTGCGAAAAAACGCATCCATCGCCTGTTGTCATTGCGAAACCGCACGCCATACTGCGCGAGCGCTTAACGGATCCCCCATCGTAATCAGAAAATCGTACGTCTCTATGCGTGCTTCGTCGTTCGCGAAATCGTAAATCTGAAATCTGAAATCGTCCCGCCCGCGCTCTCCTGTACTGACGGTTGTGCAATGGTCCTACGATGCATCGGCGGGCAGGCAATCGTACATCGCTTATGCCGGGAGATATTTCACGAGTCGTATCGTGTTTCGATGGCCGGGGGTTTGTTTGTACTCGACCTCGTCCATCAGTTTTTTCATAAGTACTATGCCGAGTCCGCCGTGACGCAGTTTGCGAAAATACTCCTTCATGTCGGGTGTGCTGTACTTGCTGCTGTCGAAAGAGATCCCGCTGTCTGCGATTTCAATGACGAACTGCGGGGAGGCGTTCGCGTCGCGACGGCTGCTGATGCTGATTTCTATGATACCGTCGGGATTGTAGCGGTAGGCATGTTTGATGATGTTGGTACAGGCTTCATCAATGGCAAGTTCTATTTTCCCTACATCCGTTTCATCGAAACCAAACACCCTCGCGGCATCCGAGACGAAACTGCGGATCTCGGACAGGAGCTCCGTTCTGCTCTGAATGCGGAGCGATCTGGTCGTATGGTCGGTTGATGCTGCCACGTCTGCTTGTTGTTTGTTCCCGGTGGCGGGTTTCAGCTCTCTCTGTTACGAAAGATTTGCGGATTTGTTCAGAAATTTTCCCACAGCGTCGTCTTCTTCCGGAAAAATTTCGTAAAGCATGGGAAAACCGAGCAGATCAAAGACGTTGAACACTCGTGGCGACATGTTGCTCAGCTTGATGTCGCCTTCGTTTTTTCTGACGTCCTCGATGAACTGCATCAGCACGCCCAGACCGGCGCTGCTGATGTACGCCAGATCCCGGAAGTTCACCACGATACTGTAGCAGCGATCCTCCAGTTGCTTCTGGAAGGCGCGTTCGAGTTCCGGGGCGGTATGGGCATCGAGGTATCCCTTGAGGTCGAAGACCGCAACCTGTTCTCTCTGTCTGATACCTACCGAAAATTCACTCATGGAATAATCCTCACAACCAGAATAAAAACTGACTGGATAATTTACTTCGAAACGCGTCCTGTATCAAACGCCGCGCCAACGCAGAACCACGCCTGTCATGTCATCCTCCGCATGCGCGGTCCCGCGATGATTGCGCACCACGTTGAACACCGCATCGAGTATGCTCTGCGCATCGCGTTCACCGTGGGTCCGCAGCACGTCCGCGAGTCGTTCGTATTCGAATTCCGTCCCGTCCGCGTCATGTGCTTCCGTGACGCCGTCGGTAAACATCATCAACACATCTCCCGGTTGGAGATGCAGCTCGGATTCTTCCAGCACGTCCGCGAAACGCTCCGATCCCTCCAATCCCAAGGCCATGCCTCCGGGCTGCAAGTACCGGCACTCCTGCCCGCGGAGAAACAGGAGGGGACAATGTCCCGCCCGCGCGAACGTCGCACTGCCGCGCGTATGATCCACGATACAGTACAGCAGGCTGATGAACGATTTACGCTCCATGCTTCTCCAGAGAGCCGTATTCAGCCGCAGCAGAAAATCACGTGGACCGAGGTCATTCTGCCCGATGGATTGCGATGCGCCCTTGAGCTGCGCCATATACAAGGCCGCCGAAACGCCCTTGCCGCTAACGTCGCCGACGGTGATTCCGATCTTGCCTTCGTCCAGTTGACGCACATCGTAGTAGTCTCCGCCGACTTCGTATGCGGGGACCGAGCGCGCGGCGATTTCGAATGACGGCAACGCGGGAAGCGTTTGCGGGAGCAGACTTTGCTGCATCTGCTTGGCGACGAGCAGTTCCTGCTCCATGCGTTCCTTCACGAAGGATTCGCGAATGAGGCGGCTGTTTTCTATCGCCACCGATGCGATATCGGCAAACGCGTACAGTACATTCAGGACGTCGCGGTCGTATTCGTACGGTGTGCGTTTCCCGACGCACAGAAGTCCGATAATATCGCCCCGACTGATCAGAGGGAGCATGGCCAGCGTACCAAGATGTGCGGTGCCACGGGTGGATGCATGTACGCGGCGGTCGCTTTCGAGGTCCTGAATCAGAACCGGTTTCTCGGTTTCGATAGCCAGATGCTGCAGCCTGCTCCCGTCGGACAGGTGCAGGCTTTCCACCTGTGCGCTGGTGATGTTGCGAAGACTGTTGTCGACGATACGCGTTGTCGACTGATTTGATCGTCCTTTTCCCGGCGTCGTGCCATGCACGTCCGCAAGTTCCAGCCATGCGCTGTCGCTCTCGCTCACTTCGAGCGCGAGTTGTGAGGTGGTCGCCACCAGCTCGTCGAAATCGAACACCTGTGTGGTGAGTCGGCTCAGGTTTTGCAGCGATGAGATTTCCGTCTTTTTTCTGTCGAATTCCTTCGCGGTCGGCAAATGCAGGAGCGTACTGGTGAAGCCGACGCCGGTGTAAACGGTTCCGAACAGGAAGGTCAGTGAAACGAAGTTCTCAACGAGCGGATGATACAGCTCCAGCGAAAGGGCGAGATTGTCGTTGTCGCCGGAATAAATGGTGAGAATGAGGAAGAACAGAAAGCCGAATAAAGTTACAATGAGGTGGAGGAATTTTTCACGCCGACTGAGGAGCAGAATCCAGGAGAAGCGGAAGGCATTCACCACGACCGCCGCGATAGCCAGCGCGTAAGCAATGGATGCTACGGTGTCCAGCGAAGTCATGCCCGCACCGTTGGGACTGGCGAGCCAGCCGAACAGCACAAAGAGGGAGGACAGAACGCACATCACGATGAAGTTCCTCTTCGTCGTCCGTCTGCGCTTGACAAACAGGAGTCGTGAAATGCCGAGAAAGATGAAAGCGGAAGCCGCCAGCATGACCATGGCGAGCAACGTGGAAGTCACCAGCGACGCGTAGGACGTGGCGGACACCACTCCTTCACGTACTCCGAAGTTCAGCAAGCCGGTAACCTGCAGCAAGCCGACGAGCAGGAGGCAGAACGTTGCCGTCATCATGACGCGCCAGACCGCCTGCATGGGCTTCAGTTCCTCATCTTCCCGCAGAGTACGCCAGATGGCGAGAAAGGTCGCCACCGTTGTAATAAGAACAAGCAGTGTATGCGGTATGTCGCCCCCGGGCACCCCGCTGCCGTTCAGGGAGCGAAGCATCGCGAGGTAGAAAAAATCCGCCGTGGCGGCCAGTAAGGCTGCGGTCAGATACATGTTGCGATACAGTCTCATTCCGTAAAGCGCCGCTGATGACAAGTGAGTGCTCCGGCGGCAAAGACCAGAGTATACGGATTGTCAAGCAATCAGTTGCATAATATACGCCACGGGGGGGACAGAGTACACAGAGGCGAATCGGTCCGCCCGGACGTAGTGAATCGGGAATCGTTAATCGTTCAACGTTAAACGTGAACCACATTAAAGGTTCATCGTGCATCGAGTCATTCGGATAGAGGTGATTGAGAAACGGATGACCTGATGCTCGATAACACCCGGAGCATGTGCGTCAAATCGTACATCGATTGTGCCATGGTCCCATAATGCTTCGGCGGGCAGGGAATCGTGAACGCAGAATTCGCAGAAAAAACAGAACACGCAGAAAAGTCAGCACCGACGGATGAGCTGCCACAGGGGAATGCTCCGGGGGGCAAGCTTTAAATCTTCAAATCGTAAATCGTAATTTATAAATCGTAAATCGTAATTCGTAATTCGTACATCGCTCATTGTCCTTTGCCGCGCTTCTCGCTATTTTTCATGAATGGCAGAGATTACGAATCCACCGCTTGCAACAACACCGATCGTCGATGTGCGGGACCTGAAGAAGTGGTTCCCGGTACGGCGCGGGTTATTCTCGCGCTCCTTGGGTTTTATTCGCGCGGTGGACGGTGTGACGTTCAGCATCGCCCGCGGTGAGGTGCTCGGGCTTGTCGGCGAGTCCGGCTGCGGCAAGAGTACGCTCGGGCATCTGATCCTCCACTTGCAGACACCGACGGATGGTGTCGTTTACATGGATGGCGTCGATGTCACGAGAACCCCGCGCCAGGATCTCAAGCGTTTCCGCCAGCGCGCACAGCTGGTGTTTCAGGATCCCTACTCGTCGCTTAATCCACGCCTCACAGTGGGCTCCGCGTTGCGTGAGGTGTTGCTGGTGCATGACATCGTCCCGAAAGCCGAGGTGAACGAGCGCGTGGGGGCCTTGCTGCGCATGGTAGGACTGAATGAATTCCATGCCCGGCGCTACCCGCATGAGTTCAGCAGCGGGCAGCGCCAACGCATAGGAATAGCCCGCGCACTGGCGCTTGGACCGTCGTTTCTCGTGTGCGACGAACCCGTGTCCGCTCTCGACGTCTCCATACAGGCGCAGATACTGAATCTTCTGACCGATCTGCGCTCGCAGCTGCATCTGACCTATCTGTTCATTTCGCATGATCTAACCGTCGTGCAGCATGTGTCGGATCGCATCGCCATCATGTATCTTGGTCGCATCGTGGAAATCGGTCCTTCGGAGGACATCATCAATCGTCCGCTGCATCCGTATACGCAAATCCTGTTGGCCTCCATCCCTGTTGCTGACCCGGCCGTCCTGCGGAAGCCGCCGGAATTGCGGCGTGAAATGCCGAATCCCCTGCATCTGCCTTCCGGGTGCAGTTTCCACACGCGTTGCCCGCAGGCCATGGAGCATTGCCGCACCGTCACGCCCGAACTTCGTGCGTCAACTCCGGGACACGCGGTGAGTTGTCTGCTCTACGATGCTTCCTGGCCCGAGGATGATGTCCGACCCGTTGTACCACGTCCTGTTGAGGATATTGCCTGATGGAGCCCTACGCATCACCTGACGCCCCTGTAGCCGCACTCCGCGGAGATTTGGATATTCAGCTCATTCGGGACAATGGCGAAGAAATGCTGCTGTTGCGGGACCCCGCAGGATATTCCGGGGAAATGCTCGTGTTCAAACCGCAGGCCTGGGCTCTGTTGTCGCTGTTCGATGGTGTACGCAGTGTGCATTCCTTGCAGCAGGAAATATTTGAAGCGACGAAAACCCATGTGGATGCGGAGCAGCTCATCGGTATCGTCCGGGCGCTGGACACCTATCTCTTTCTTGACAACGAGCGCTTTGCGGAGGCGAAAGCACAAAGCGATGAACAGTACCGGAAAGCCGGACTGCGGCCCGCAGTGCATGCGGGCGCCTCGTATCCCGAAGACGCGGAGGAGCTGCGCGCGTTTCTCACGGCGCTGTTCAAAGAGCAGGCGCCGGCGCAGGACGCAGGGCGTGTCGTCGGCGTGCTCGCGCCGCATATCGATCTGCAAATAGGACCTGATGTGTACGTCCCCGCCTTCGAAGCGCTGTGCTCCACCGATGCGGACACCATTGTCGTGCTGGGCACGAGCCATTATTCCGACGAGGATGTATTCATCCTCACCTCCAAGCACTACGAGACTCCGCTGGGCGTTCTCCCCACCGATCAGGAATTCGTCGCCGTGCTGCGCGAGAAAAGCGGGGGAATATTCACGACGTCGGATCTGGCGCATCGCATGGAACACAGCATCGAGTTCCCCGTGCTGTTTCTGCAGCATTTGTTCGGCAACGAAGGTCCGCGCATCGTGCCGATACTCGTGACATCCTTCGAGGAATATCTCGTTGAAGGGCGCGAGATTTCCGAGGACGAGCGCTATGCCGCTTTCATTCGGGCATTTCATGAGACGGTAGAAGCATTGGGCCGCAAGGTGGTGTTCGTACTGAGCGTGGACTGGTCGCATGTCGGCCGGAAATTCGGGGACGGTGTGGATGCCGCCGAAGTACTCGATGCGGTGCGCGTATCGGACATACAGCAGCTCGAAGCGCTCGAGCGGTGCGCGTACGGGGAATTTCGCGAACTCCTCCGTGCGGGTGCCAACGCCACGCGTATCGATGGATTTTCCTGCATCACCACATTTTTCGATCTTGCAACACCACGGCGCGGTGCGCTGCTCGGGTATCGGCAATGGCACGAAGAGGAACGCGCATCGGCGGTGTCATTCGCGAGCATGGCCTTCTATGCGAAATGATCGCGTACGCGTGAGAACGAACGAACAGAAAGGCGGGACGCTTTGGATTTTATCGATACGCATTGTCATCTCTACTGGGCTGATTTTTCGAATGATCTTCCCGATGTATTCCAGCGTGCGCGCGCCGCGGGTGTGCGTCGCTTCATCATTCCTGCCACGGACCTGAACACCTTCGAAGCCGCGGCGGAGATAGCCGCGACGGAGCCGGATGTCTGGATCACCGCGGGCGTGCATCCGCACGATGCCGCCAATGTCGGCGACGACATCATCGAGCACCTGAGGCAAGCCGCCAGGCATCCCAAGGTCGTCGCCATCGGCGAAATAGGTCTGGATTATTACTATGACTTTGCAACGCCGCAGGTGCAGCAGCAGCTATTGCACGCGGAGCTCGAACTGGCCAAAGAACTCGATCTCCCCGTCATCATTCACAATCGCGATTCGGATGAAGATCTTATCGCCATCGTGAAAGAACATCAGAACGGGACGCTCCGCGGACAGTTTCACTGCTTCAGCTCCAGCGCGGCGTACGCAACACGCGTGCTCGACACGGGTTTCCACATATCCTTCACGGGCAATGTGACGTACAAAAAATCCACATTGGATCCCGTGCTCTCCCTGATTCCGGACAACAGATTACTTATGGAAACCGACGCACCGTTCATGGCGCCAGGCAAATTGCGGGGTAAAAGAAACGAGCCGTCGTATATTCCTCAAATCGCGGAGTATTTTGCCTGGATGCGGCATCAAACCGTGCAGCATATCGCGACCATCACCACCACCAACGCGGAGCGCCTGTTTCGCCTCGACACAAGGGGAGCCACCCGTGACCATTGAATCCTCGCAGCTCAGCACAGCGGCAGCATCGCCATCCGACATTCGCGAGGGCAACCGCGTCCTCAGATCAGAAGGTCTGAAGAAACGCTACAAAAAACGCTTTGTCGTAAAAGGAGCGACAGTGTCGGTGCGACAGGGCGAGATCGTGGGACTCCTGGGCCCCAACGGCGCGGGGAAAACCACGACATTCTATATGATCACCGGAATGATACGACCGACGGAAGGGCGAGTGTTTATTGACGGCACCGACATTACCCGTCTGCCCATGTACCGCCGCGCCCGACTCGGGGTTGGCTACCTGCCGCAGGAAGCGTCCATTTTCCGGCAGCTCAGCGTGGAAGAAAATCTTCTCGCGACCCTGGAAGTTATGGGCTACAACAGAAAGCAACGGGCGGAACGGGCGGAAGAGTTGCTCCGGGATTTCAATATCGAGCATATCCGTAAAAGCAAGGGATACATGCTCTCCGGCGGTGAGCGACGCCGCACGGAAATTGCGCGCGCGCTCACCACCAATCCCAGCTTCATCCTGCTTGACGAGCCCTTCGCCGGCGTCGATCCCATTGCCGTCGAAGACATCATGCGCATCGTGAAAGCGCTCAAGGCCCGGAATATTGGCGTGCTCATCACCGATCACAACGTGCATGAAACGCTGTCCATCGTGGACCGCGCCTATCTGCTTTTCGACGGCAGCATACTGATGGAGGGCGATTCCGAAATGCTCGCGAACGACGCCGAGGCGAGAAAAATCTATCTCGGTGAAAGCTTCAAGCTCGACCGCTACTGAGAGCACACCAACCCGGCACCCGGCACTGTGAACTCTTCGACGAACGAGGGTGTTATCCATGCAGCACATTTTCCATCGCATTGCCCGCACGCAAGGACGTCACATGCTGCTCTATACAAAAACGACAAGTGGAGTGACCATCTCCGTCCAGAACCAGTTTCTGGAGGAGCGGTCGAATATTCTCCAACAGACATTTTTTTTCGTGTATTTCATCAGCATCACAAACAACGGGGAGCAGCCGGTGCAACTGTTGCGACGACGCTGGTTCATTCACGATCCCGCCGGTACGGACTATGAAGTTGCCGGCGATGGCGTTGTTGGCGAGCAGCCGATCATCGCTCCGGGAGCGACGTATCAGTACAACAGTTTCTGTGTGCTGAAATCCTTTGAAGGCGAGATGGAAGGGGAGTACACCATGCAGCGAGAGGATGGGTCCACCTTCGAGGTGGAGATCCCCCGATTCTTTCTTCGTGCCAGGACGAATTGACCCGCATCAGGGGCATGGGTTCGGGCAGCGGCTGAAGCTCCATCGTCATTACGGTCATTCAGGGACGTCCCGCCGTGTGCTGTAGTGCGCTCGCAGGACGCGGTGACGCAGCGTAGTGCGCACCTGCAACAGGATATCGAACTCTTCTAAAAAGAAAAAAGCGGCATGAGCCGCTTTTTTCTTTTCGTTGTGACATGTTCAATCCTGACGGGGCGATACGCCGTTATCCTCTACGATGGGATGTTCTTCCTCGGGTGAGTCCTTGACGTCGGCGGGGGCGTCGCCGATGGAGCCGGGTTCGAAGCTGAACCCCGTCTTCTCCTCGTTCAATTCCACGAGCACCGCACTGCCGTTCTGGAAACGTCCCTTGAGAATTTCCTCCGCGAGGGGATCCTCCACGTAATTCTGCAGGGCACGGCGCAGCGGACGTGCACCGTAATTGGCGTCGAAGCCCTTGTCCGCGAGGAAGTCCTTGGCCTCGGTCGTGAAAGTCAGCGACAAGCCCATGTGTCCGAGGCGATCGAACAGCTTCCGCGTGGAGATATCGATAATCTGCTTGATATGCTCCTTGGTGAGGGAATGGAAGACGATGCTCTCGTCGATGCGGTTCAGGAATTCCGGATTGAAGAGCTTCTTCATCGAGTCTTCCAGAATTTTCTTCATGTCGCGATAGGCGTTTTTCTCCATCGGCTCTTCACCGAAGCCGAAATGCCCGTCCTTGCGGATTTCACGCGCGCCGATATTCGACGTCATGATGAGTATCGTGTTCTTGAAATCCACACGGCGGCCGAGTCCGTCGGTGATGATGCCGTCGTCGAGCACCTGCAGCAGGATGTTGAACACGTCCGGATGTGCTTTTTCTATTTCATCCAGCAGCACCACGGAGTAGGGCTTGCGACGGATTTTCTCGGTGAGCTGACCACCTTCCTCGTAGCCGACGTAGCCCGGAGGCGCGCCGACGAGGCGGGAGACGGAGAATTTCTCCATGTACTCGCTCATGTCAATGCGTACCAGCGCATCCTCGCTGTCGAAGAGATAGCGCGCGAGCACCTTTGCGAGTTCCGTCTTGCCGACGCCGGTGGGGCCCAGGAAGATGAAACTGCCGATCGGGCGCGAGGGATCTTTGAGACCGGCGCGGGTACGGCGGATGGCCTTGGCGAGACTGTCGATGGCTTCGTCCTGTCCGACGATCTCCTGCTTGAGTTCTTCGGCCATACGCAACAGTTTTTGCGATTCGGACTGGGCGATGCGATTCACGGGGATACCCGTCATCATGGATACGACATCGGCGATGACGGAGTCGTCCACTTCGTGAATGATAGCCTGGGATTCGACCTCCCATTCGCGCTTGGCTTCGTCGAGATCGTGCAGGAGGCGCTTTTCGATATCGCGCAGGCGTGCGGCTTCTTCGAAGTTCTGATTGCGCACGACGGAATTCTTTTCGGATTTGATCTTTTCGATCTCTTCCTCCATCGCGACGATGTTTTTCGGAACGACGATGTTCTGCAGATGGACGCGCGCGCCGGCTTCATCCATGACGTCGATGGCTTTGTCCGGAAGGAAGCGGTCGGTGATATATCGGTCGCTGAGCCGCACACATTCCTGTATGGCTTTCGGCGTGAAGCGCACGTTGTGATGCTCTTCGTACTTGTGCTTGATGTTGTCGAGAATCTGCATGGTCTCTTCGACCGAGGTGGGATCGACCATGATTTTCTGGAAGCGGCGGTCGAGAGCTCCGTCCTTCTCGATGTTCTGCCGGTACTCGTCGAGCGTCGTGGCGCCGATGCACTGAATGTCTCCGCGGGCGAGGGCGGGCTTGAACATATTGGACGCGTCGAGTGAACCCGAAGCGCCGCCTGCGCCCACGATGGTGTGCAACTCGTCAATGAAGAGAATGATGTCGCGCGCCTTTTCAAGCTCGTTCATGACGGCTTTCATGCGCTCTTCGAACTGGCCGCGGTATTTGGTGCCGGCCACGAGTGCTGCGAGGTCAAGTGTTACCACGCGCTTGTTATGCAGCACGCGGGAGACCTTTTTCTCGATGATGCGCAATGCGAGACCCTCGGCGATGGCGGTTTTTCCTACTCCGGGTTCGCCGATGAGTACGGGGTTGTTTTTCTTCCGGCGGGAGAGCACCTGCGCGACGCGTTCGATTTCCTTGTCGCGGCCGATAATCGGATCGAGCTTATCCTCGATAGCCATTTTGGTGAGGTCCCGGCCGAAATTATCGAGCACCGGAGTCTTGACACGCTCTTGCCGTTTTTCGCCCTGACCGGGCTCGTTCCGTTCGGCACCGGGCTTCGGATCGCCTGACGAGGGAGAGGAGGGCCGTCCGCTGATGATATTGTCCAATTCGTTACGGACGACATCGTACTGCACGTTGAACTGATTCAGGATCTGGGCGGCGATATTGTCATCGTCGCGCAGGAGGGAAAGGAGCAGGTGCTCGGTACCGATCACTTCCGATTTATAGAGCTTGGCTTCGAGGTAGGTGATTTTCAATACTTTCTCGGCCTGCTTGGTCAGCGGAATATTGCCGATCGTGATCGTGCCGCCGGACGAGCGCACCGTATCCTCGATGCTCTTCTTGAGCTGATACAGATCGCAGCCCAGGTTACGGAGGATTTTGACAGCGATGCCCTCACCCTCGCGAATGATACCGAGCAACAGATGCTCGGTGCCGATGTAGTCATGGCCGAGACGGAGAGCTTCTTCACGGCTCAGCCGAATGACCTCCTGGACTCTGTTTGAAAAGTTGCCTTCCATTGTATTTCCGTCGCTTTTACGCGTGTGAGGATTGAGTTGAGTTTCAGGCCATGTGTTGCATAGACACGCCCGGGGACACATCAGTTACAACCATTTAAGATACAGTGAGGGTTCCCCTCGAACAAGGTGCTTCGCAATGCCCGTTGACGGGAAGCCCGTTGACGGGAGCGCGGTGCATCAGACTCAGAAAATAATGGTCCAGAGTGCGTAGTCGAGAATGAGGATCATGGCCGAGCTCAGCACGAAGGCGCGAATCGTTGCTTTCCCCACCCCCTCGGCTCCTCCGGCGGTACGGAAACCGATATGGCAACCCAGCAACGCCGTCACACCGCCGAAAGCCACAGATTTCACGAGTCCGGATACGATGTCCTTCGTTTCAAAAAAGCGTTCGACACTCCCGAAGAACACTTGTGGCGTGAGATCGAGAAAAAAATTGGCTACGAGAAATGCTCCGCCGAGCGCGATGGCATTGGCGAAAATCACCAGAATGGGCATCATTGCGACGGCGCCGAGGAAGCGTGGCATGGCGAGGTAACGGACGGGATTGATGGCCATGCTCTCGAGCGCGTCGATCTGTTCGGTCACTTTCATGGTCCCGATCTCGGCGGCGATAGAGGCCCCGACGCGCCCGGCGATGACGATGGCTGTGAGTACCGGTCCGAGCTCGATAAAAATTGCGCGACTGACTGCGCCGCCGATAAGGGAAAAACTGATCATGCCCTTGAATTGATACGCCGCCTGCCACGAGGAAACCATACCCGTGAAGAGCCCGATGATGAGCACGAGAGGCAGCGAGCCCACACCGATATGCGCCATCTGTTCGATCAGGAGGTGTCTGTCGCGGTACAATCGATGCGTGCTGCGCATGATTCTTGCGAGCAGACGCGCAATTTCCCCAATTTCCGAGAGGAAGGAGATGGTGCGCCGGCCGAGTCTGTCGATTCCAAAAGTGAGCATAGGGAAATGTAGCATAATCCGCGCGCAGGGGAAAGAGCGCGAGCGCTTGAAACCGCTGTCGAAAAATACGGAGCTTATCGGTAAATCCGGAGTCCTTCGGTGCAGTTTCTGCACATCTCCACGTTCCGACGTCCGCGGAGAATGCGATGGCGAAAATCGTGATAGGGCCCGGACTGCCAAATCTCTTTGAAGGACATATCGTCCAACGAGCCGAGCGGATACTCCGCATCCTTGTCGAAGCAACAGGGCACGACCGTTCCGTCCCAGGTGATGACGCTGCGCTCCCACAGCCGTACACAGCGGTTGTGCATTTTTCCCCGTATGCGCAACGCTCCGTTTACGATATCGTATCTGCGCCACTTGGCAGCATCGGGAAGAAAGCGCTCCGCTCCGTCGATGCCGTATACCTGCATCGTCTTCAACTCGGTCTCGGCATGCACGGAGCGCGCGAAATCCTTCAGGCGCGGGATATGCGCTTCGCTCTGCTTTGTCACCAGCATCTGCAAAACAAGTTCGGTGTGGCAGGCGCGACCGCGTTTCCTCCGCTCCGCATCGACGCTGCGCACCGCATCGAGCGCGCGCTCGAGTGATCCTCCCACGCGGTACTCCTCGTACACCTCCTGCGTCATCCCGTCAATGGAGACGATGAGCCGGTCGAGGCCGGCATCGAGAAGTTGCCCGATGACTTCAGGACGCAGATAGTGCGCATTTGTACTCACCGCCGTGTACATGCGTCTTTCGTGCGCATGCCGCAGCATATCGGCGAGACGATTGTTGATGAAGGGCTCTCCCTGGAAAAACAGTTGGAGATAAAACACCTCACCCGCAACCTCTTCCACGATTGCCGAAAAGCGATCCATGCTCAGTAAGCCCTGCGGACGCGTCATGGCGCCATTGCCGGAGGGACATTCCGGACATTTCAGATTGCAGCGGTTGGTCGGCTCTATGGTCAAGGTGTACGGCAGGCCCCACACGATGCTGCGGGACGTCCATGCAGACAGACGAAACGAGACGAAAATCCTGAGAAGATTCCAGACGCGTCTTGCCGTGACGCAGCGCAAGAGATTCCTTGCCGTGCGCAGCGTCATGACGGGAGCTTTCTGCAAAGGAGATACCAGGTGGGATTGATCCGGCGGTTGAAGAAACCGGGCTCGTCGTTCACCATGCCGAGAGCCGCGCGGTACATCCCGCTGCGACGGAGAAATGCCACAGCCCGCACATGCCAGGTACTCCAGACCAGTGCGTCCGGCTGCTCGAAGAGGGCCTTCGCAACGCGCGTATTGATGAAGCGGAACGAAAATCCACTGTGCTGCAGCGCATCCGAGAACGCAGCGAGCGAGAAGAGCTCCGCCAAATCGTCGCGCTCCGCCTCCGAGGGGCGCTTTGCGCGCAGGAGTGTACGGAGCTCGGCGCGCTTTTTCGTCGCCGCAAACGGCAACCCGAAATGCGGATCGGCGACGAGATTCAGCACCGAATCCCTGTTCGGCGTGCTCATGTACAGCAGCCCGTCGTCGCACAGAACACGATGCATTTCGCGCAATACCCCGAGGGCATCGGTGACATGCTCGATCACGTCCTGCAGTATGATCAGGTGAAAGGACTTATCGGGATAGGGCAGCGACGCTATGTCGGCGTGTTCGATTTCCAGGGAGGGACAGGTGGCGGAAAGTTCTCCCAGCCGTGCTGGATCGCGATCCACCGCAATGACGTCCGCACCGCGCTCGCAGAGCGCGATGCTGGTGCCGCCGTATCCGCAGCCGGCATCGAGTGCGACTGCTTCGGAGAAATTGACCTCGGGGGACAGCAGATCGCAGATCATGCGTCCGCGGAGTACGGCCCTTTCTCTTGCGCGCCCCCAGCGCTGTGCGTCCGAAGGATGCGCGTCGTGTTTTTGTATGGTGATGATTGCTTCGTTCATGAACGGTTACCAGCGTTGAGGCCTGAAGAATGAGGCAATACCGGCAAGAGCCGAAAATACGACATGAAAGCATTCGAGGCCAGCAAGTGACGTTCGGCGTGCTTCCATTCCCAGCAAGCGTGTGACCGGCATCATGAATCCTGCGTTGTAATGCAGCATCCACAGGAGGCCGATTTGTGGGAGCGCCGCCGCCATGAATTGCCCGTGCAGCAGGAAGAGTATGGTCAGGATGATTGCCAGAGGAAAGACCGACACCTGTGATGCCACAATGATGCCAAGCAAGAGGGCGGCCTTGCCGCTGTACGCGCCCGACACGCGATAATGCCGCATTTTTTGTCGGACAAGACTCGAGAATTCACCCGGCGCATCGGAGCGCACGAAAGCATTCGCCTCCGTGCATGCGGCAATCCGCGCTCCCGAAGCGGCGAATTGCTGGAGCAGAAGGTCGTCGTCCCCACCAAGCCATCTTCCCACAGCGGGCAGGCCATCGCAGCGGGTGTACAGCGATTTTCTGTAACCCCAGTTACGACCGCTGGCCATGTACGGAACGCCGTGTGCCGTGGCGGCTATCATGAAGGCGGCGGTGCGGCATGCTTCATAGGCGGAATAGCGCTCCGTGAAACCTTTACCGCCTTCCAGGGGTGCGGGTGCGACCACGACCTCGGCACCTGCCGCAAATACGCGGTGCAAGCCGGCAATCCAACCGGGTTCGGGACGGCAGTCCGCATCGGTGAACAGCAAGATATCCGTGTGCGCCGCATGAATGGCGAGATGCAGGGCATGTTTTTTTGGTGACAGGCCTTCCGGCGTGCTGTCGATGCGCAGAATATCCAACCGAAGATCGCCGGCGTGGGCGCGGGCGATCTCCGCCGTGCCGTCGCTGCTGCGATCGTCGGCGATGATGACGCGTATACGATCCGCCGGGTAATCCTGTGCGCGGATAGCGTCGAGAACACGGACGATATTCGATCGCTCATTATGCGCCGCGATAATGATTGTGACATCTTCCGCTTCAGCCGACGGCAGCATGACACGCAATGCGCGGAACCACCCATTGGACACGAGGGCAAAACTCAGTGAGGAAAGAAGCAGCAAACAGACAAAGAGGACGATCAATGTTGTCATGAGCGCATGCCGTCCTTTGATTCCGTATCGTCGGCCGCGTGGAGGTACAGCGTGAGACGCTGCGCCGTGAGACGGGGGTTGAGTCGTCCCTCGCCCAGGCGCATAATCTCACCCATGAGCGCGGTAAACACCTTCGTGCGGCCTGCGCGCCAGGCCGTCACCAGAGTGTCGTGCTGTCTCATCCCTTCGAGGATACAGCGGTCCACAAAATTTTCATCTGATATCTGCATCGCACCGAGTCGTGTTGCCGCCACTTCGGCGGGCGCGCCTGTGGTCAGCATTTCGTGGACAACCCGTTTTGCCGCAGTATCACTGAGCCGCTCGTGGAGAATCAGGAGCAGGAGATCGGCGAAGGCTGCCGGCCGTAATGCGAAGGTCTGCCAGCCGCCTCCGTACGCATCACGTTTCGTTGTCAATTCGCCCTGCATCCATCGGGCCGTCAGCGCCGCCCGCTCCGGGGACGCGGCGTCAAACGCCGCGAGGGTTTCCTCAAAGTACTCCGCCGCATCCGGCTCGGCGCAGAGAAATGCCGCCTGCCCTGGTGGAAGTGCGTACTGTTGCCGGAATCGCGTTTCGAGATCCAGAGGGAGTTCGCACAGCCCGTCACGACAATGCGCCAGCATCTCTTCAGTGATGGTAATGGGGGGGAGGTCCGGTTCAGGCGCATAGCGGTACTCGTACTCCCGTTCCTTCGTGCGCATGATCGTACCGGAGGCGCTCCCTTCATCCCAATGTATGGTTCGGGCAGCGCGAGGATCCATCCGCATGGCGTTCGCAAGCCGATGTCCCTCCCAATTGATGGCGTCACGGATCGCCGCGAAAGAATTGAGATTTTTTATCTCGCTTCGTCCCGTGTCTGTATCTACTCCGTATGACACGTTCACATCGCAGCGAAACGAACCGGCTTCCATTTTACCGTCGCAGACGCCCAGAAAAAGCAGAATACGTCGCAATTCGCGTGCTGCGGCCACGGCATCGTCCGCGCATTTCAGGTCCGGTGCGGTAACGATTTCCAGCAGCGGGATACCGCAGCGGTTGTAATCCACGATGGCCTCGCCGTCGCGATGGGTGAGCTTCGCCGCATCCTCTTCGACATGGAGCCTCCAGAGTCGGAGTTCACGCACAGCGCCGTGCGCGACTCTGAAACGCAATACCCCCCCTGTGAAAAGAGGGTGTTCAAACTGCGTAATCTGGTACCCTTTGGGAAGATCCGGATAGGAGTAGAGCTTGCGGGAAAACGCTACGCTGCGGTGTACATCGGCATCGAGCGCCATGCCCGCGAGCAGGGCCACTTCGATCATACGACGATTCACCACCGGGAGTGTGCCGGGCAGCCCCAGACAGACAGGACAGACGTTGGTATTCGATGCTACGGTCACATCATTTGCACAGGTGCAGAATGCCTTGCTGCGGGTGCGCAGACGCGCGTGTATTTCGAGACCGATGCGGAGACCTTTTTCCGCGGAGGCGGGTGTGTTCATGCCGCCTCCGGAGTTCTGGCGGTCTGTTCATTTTGTGCGGCTGCGGCAATGCGCGCACGGTTTACCGGCCCCAGCAGAAAAAGATTCGCACCCATGCGTCCCGTGAGCAGCGCAATGGAGGCCGCAATCGCCCCGATTGCATCGAAGTGCACAATGGCGGTATAAAGCACGATCAGAATCAGGACGACCTCGACAATGGTCGCTGTCGTCATAGTGCCGGTACGCTTGCTCACGACGAGTATCGCACGCTGGAATGAGAGCAGTACCGATGTTGCGGGCATAATCACGAGCAACTGCGTCGGCAGCAGGGCGAAGAGCGCAAGATCCTCGTTCAAACCGGAAAGCTGACGAAACCACAGATGCGCCACGGGTGTGAAGGCAACCAATGCCAGTCCCGCAGCCGCGGCCAGACTCAACCCGAGAGCAAAATTCCGTACAGGCAAGTAGTGTCGAAGCTTCGATCCGAGTTGTGACACCGCCACTTCCTGATACGAGAGACCGAAGCTGCGAAAAATGAATACCAGGGAATTGATGACGGGCATGACGGCGAGTGATTCCAGCGGCATGCGGCTCTGGCCGAGGAAGAACGCCACCATGGGATGCACCCCCAGCGCAAGGATGGATGTCAGTGCCAGGGGATAATAAAAACGCACAATGCCGGGATACTCCGGCACATCGGATGTATCCTCATCACTGTCACGCAACATCCTGATCGTTCCGTGAACCATGAAGCGTGAGGCGACCGCTTCAAACACCACTCCCACGGAAAGTGCGGCTGTGGCGACCACCGCGCCGGGGAGCGACGTTGAGAGCGCGAGAAGAAGCGCCGTCGCGCTCATCGCCACGAGGCGGATCATCGTGCCCCAGGCCACGCGCCGCGTTAAGTTGGAGCGGATCAGCAAGCCCTGATAGAAGCGACGAAATCCAATGGCTGCGGGCCAGGGCAGCAATAATGCCGTGGCGGTGTGCGTAATGCGCGCCACTTCCGTCGGCAGCTTCATCAGATCTTCCGTCACGACACGGAACACCGGCGGAAGTACCAGCACCACCATGAGCACCGTGATGCCGATGTTCAGCACGGCGGTGAAATTGCGCAACCGCACATAGGAGAGCTTCCCTTTGACCAGGGCTGTCGACGCCGTCATCATCATGATGATGGGAGACTCGATGATGAGAGCGAGACTGAACGCCACGCCATAGGCCGCAAGATTGTACTTGGCCTCGGCCATGCGCGCGATTACGGCCGCAAGGAAGGGGCCCTCGACGGACATCATCTGCCAGGTGGCGAGCAGAGGCAGCCAGAAGGTCAGAATCCGCCGTGGCGTTGGTATCTGTACCGTTGAATCGTGCGAGCGCATGGTGAGGAGGGATAGAAAGGAGAATCGTTCAGTGCTTCCCGGCTGATCTGCGGCAACCGGGGCGTTGTGGAGGCGTCGGTGTCATTGACGCTCCACAACGAGAAATGTGACATCGTCATCAATGAGGCGCATGTCCTGGAAGGATGCCACCGCCTGATAGAGCTGTCCGGCGATGTCCTGCGCCGAACCCCGCGCAGCAGCGAAGGACGCGCTCAACCGTCCGAGCCCATACTCGTTGCCGTCCGCATTCCCGGCCTCAATGATTCCGTCCGTACAGAGGAGCAGCACATCCTCTTGCCTGAAATCGAGGCGGGACGCCTGATACGTCGAATGCGTGAACACGCCCAGGGGACGTCCCGCCGCCGGGGCGGCAGTGATGTGGCCATCACCTCGTCGATGCAGCAGTGCCGGATGCGCGGCGGAGACATACTGCACCCCCTCAGGTCCGAAATCCAGCAGTACTCCGGTCGCGTAGAGCACGTCCTCGCGCGATTGCAATATGCCGCAGAGCAGGCGGTTCAGCTCGGAAAAGCGGCGGGAAATGTCCTTCTCATCCCTCAGCTCCGTCATTATAACGCTGAGCAGCGCCGCGAGCAGACCTGCATGCAGTCCGTGACCGGACATATCCATCAGCCACAGGTGCATACCCCCGTCGTCCGAATCTTCCCACCCAAAAAGATCCCCACTCAAATGACAAAAGGATTCCAGCACCGCGGTCACTCGGAAATGCTCCGATCGTGGTGCGTGTTTCGGGAGCAGCGCATGCTGCAGCTGATGCGCCCGCTCCAACAGAGGATCCATTTCGGGGAAGGTGTGCGGTTGATAGAAAAAATATTGCGCGGGGCCGGCAAGACTCTTTCGGGATCGTTCCATCGAATCCGGAGGGCACCACTGTGGTTCATTCGCGACGTCTATCTGTTCGAGAAGTTCATGCAATGCCTCGCCCACCGTGGCACGCGACAGTCGGTAATCGAGGTTCATGAACGTTGAAGCGGTATGGAGGAGACGGAGCATGTCAGGAGCAATGAGTGATATGGCCTCTTGGAAAATGGATAATTGCCATGAGAAAACGAAAAAGCGGATGCTGGCGGCAGGCTGAGCAGCAAGAGGCTGATCATTGTGACGGGTTTCGGTTCTTCCAGGATGACGCGATGTCGCCTGCGAAATCGACCGGTGTTCGCCTTGGCGGATGATGGATACACTCGGCTGACGCCGTTGTCTGTCTTTTCTTGAGGTTCCACCGGATGTCTGTACCAGGCGTGCGTGGTGACGTGTGCATGCGGTAATGCGGTCTCGGCCGAACGCGACATTTTTCTTGCATCATATCCCCCGGCGTGCTAATATCAGATATAACATATCCTAAATATCGGTCACGACACCAACGTACAGGGCCACTCTTCTCAACAAAGAACGGAGGTTGCCATGCGACTTCATCACAACGCGCAACAGCAATGGGGATACTGCGTACGGAAGCTCTTCACGAAAGGACGCCGTGCGCGCGCGTTCGTCGGTGTGTTCGTTTGCCTCATGAGCGGCCTCAGCGTGACCCTCTCCGCTCAGGGCTCGTACGAAAAGCATTTCCATTCGTTCATGTTCACTATGCAATCCGAAATCACCATATCGGATCAGGATTCGGAATCCCGCATCGGCGTGCGTCTGCGGGATATTGCACTGCATTACGACGAAGCGGAGGATGCGTATCTCGGAGAGGGTGATCTCGAACATACGTTGTTTGAACTCAGTCTCTCACCTGACTGCGAGATCAAGGAACCACTCTATCGCAGCGACCGATTCTATGTGCGTGTCGAGGTCGAGGAATACCACGATGCTGCTCCGACGGTCCGCTTGTTTCTGCGCATGCGCGGAGATGATGTCAGCACCATGGCAGGTGAGGGTGCAATTATCGAATGCCAGACATCCAACGGACCACGCACCTTTCGCTTCGATCCCGTGCCGTACTGGGCCGCCGGATGGTTTGTTGTCCGCGGAGACCTCGGTGAGGATCCCGCAGCCCCGCACGGTTGGCCCATTCGCGATCTCGTCGTGGAAGGTTGGCAGATCACCGGCATCGAGGATGAAAAATTCCGCATCAGAAAAGTACTCGACCATACCGCCGTTGACACCAGTGGCGCGGAGATCCGGGAAGTGGCGACATATGAATTGTTGCCCTGTCTCGAATACAGCACCGGCTTTGAGATGCCGTACGATGCATACGCCTTTGCCAACGAGGAAGCCATCGTATGGCCGGAAAGCTATTGGACAACCTTTCGCTATGAACTCGAGGACGAGATTTTCCGTGAGCTGACAGGAAATCCGCCGAGGTCCCGATATCCGGATTGGTACAGCTTCGAACGCGCCTTCGGTGAAGCGCAAGTGCTGCGCAGCAACGTGCCCAGAGTATTCAATCCCGCCGCCCTCCTTCGATGGAAGCATATTGCCATGGACACATTTCGCGGCGCCTGTTATGGCTTCGTCTACTCGAGTCTGCTGCATTACACCGGACTGCGGAATGTGTTTCCGCGGCCGATCGCGGGACTGACGATTGACGATGCCGTCCGTGATGAGATCATTTCCAAACATCTGTATCAGATCAGCCGGGAGGGCGCACTCGCCGACGCCGCGGAACGGAATACGCGGCCACGCCAGCTGATAGAAAAATTGATCGCCAATTTTCGAGAGGATGGCAGACGGAATCGCGGTCTCGCAGTGTTCATTGCCGGTAACGCGCATTCCATGGTGCCCATGCGTATTCGACGCTGCGTACAGGGCGACGGCAGCGACATCATGAGCGAAATTGATGTCTGGGACAATTACGAGCCGACGAAACACCGCACGGTCACAGTCAATGAAACGCAGAATCGCATCATCGGCTCGGGTAGCGAACTTTCGCGCGGTTTCTATCCCGATGCGCAAGCGGACGTGTACACCAATCCCTATCCCACCATGCCGAAATCCGGAGTCGCGAGCTATCCCGCACTGATGGGCGGAGATTGGACGGAAGTGTATCACCGGGGCGACGGGACAGCGCAGCTTGTCGCGGGTGAACGCGGTCCGGCGGATATTCACGCCATTGACTACGAGGCCTCTCCCGATTTTTTCAACTTGCAGATAAAAACCGGTACCGTGCCGTTTATCCCCGGCTGTTTCGTCGCGAATACGTTGGCGGATCGTCTGATACTGGACCTTGAAGCCGCAGGGAAGGAGTCCATTACCGTATTACGCGACGGGTATAGCTTCGATATGGACTTTGAGGCCGATCCGGGCACGTCGCTGCGTGCACAATTTCAGACGGACGCCGGGACTCTGGCGATAGCGACGGATGGAGCCATGCGTGATATCGTGCTCTTCCTCGCCCGCACTGCGGGCAACACGGATGAAGCGATCCGATTGATTGCAAAGGAGTTCGCAGCGGCTGATTCATTGCACTGTCATGTCGGTGCCGGCGAAACCTATGCAGTCATTACGAATCCCGGTACAGAGAAAACCGTGACTCTGGAGCTGCTGCGCTTCGGGGACGTCTTTACCCGCAGCGGACGCTTTCCCGACATCACTCTTGAGACCGGCGCGACGGTGCAACTCGTCACGGGAAACAACGACAGTCTCGCGACGACGCGTATCGCCCTCCGGGTCGACAGCAACGGTGACGGACAGATGGACGAAGAGCGTCTCCTGCGTGATTACCTTGCGACATCCGTGGACGCTCACACCATGCCCATCGCGGAGATGGGATTTTGGCCGTCACCCTGGGACGCCAGGCAACCCGTGCGTATGCACTACACGTTCAGGAATCCCACGTCCGCCCGACTTGTCGTGTACGATATTTTGCAGCGCGTCGTCGTCGAACTTGTGCCGCCGACCTGGCATCATGCGGGCGCCCGGTACGAGACATTCTGGGACGGACGTGATGCCCGTGGATATCCCGTCCCCGCCGGAATCTATCTGTACTCTCTTGAAAGCAACGATGGGTCCCGTCTGACCGGTAAAATCCCGGTATTTCGGTAACGGAACAGAACAGGAGCTAACATGGCAAGATCGCTCACACTATACACAGGAATGCTGCTCTGCGGCATGATGATCGTAACAACCGGCGTGGAATTGCACGCGCGTGCGCTTCTCTCCGAGCCCGGGCAGGATATGCTTGCTGCGGTGGTGCGTTTATGGAAGCTTGCTCCGAAGAAGTACGCGCCGCTTGTCTCTGAGAAATCCTGGGATACGGGCTCGCGGTACACCGTTTCGAAAAAGGGTGTGAAAAAGAACACATTGAATTATGATATACCCGAGTTCGACAAAGAAGATGCGCGAGTGTCGCGAATCGCCGGTCAGCAGCCCGACTATGTCGTTTCCGCGACAAAGGAGTTTTCTTCCGATGCCGCGTGCCTGACCTATTATAACGCGTTACTCGATCGTTTCAGCGAGCTGTTGCAACCGGATGGTGCTATTCGGTCCGATCACCGCGACCACGTTTTCTTCAAACAGAAAAGCGCATCGTGGGAGCGCAAATTGTATGTGAAGCATTATGTGAAGCAGAAAGCGGGTCGCAAGCCCCGCGTTGTGGTGTCGGTACGTGTGAGCTTTACGGAATGATCTTCGGGCTGTCCGCACGGTAGTTGCCGGCGTGCGCGGTGGCATGGCATTTTTTTGGGAGAGCATTCCGCACGTCCGGCACACCCTCCGCACCGAGCATGGAGAGCGCTACGAGTGCACGCGAACTTCGAAGGAATTCGAACGCCGGTGAGGCTTCGCTGTGTCCTTCCCACGTCCTTACGGGAGTCAGGCTACGCAGCGGATACATGCTGTATCCTCTCAGGTCCGACATCAATCAGTACGCCGACGGCCTGGGGCACGTCCTCGCGCGAATGGAGGAGACCGCCGGCAACGCTGTGACTCTTCACCGGGAGACTCTTGCCGGCTGCACATGTTTCGCTCCGAGCATCAGCCCTCGATTCCTTCGACACGGCGCGTTGACTCATAAATAATCTTACCGAAGGGTTTCATCATAGCATTCGTTGCCTCAAAATTGGACCTTACCCAATTGGAGGCACACTATGACCCTTGGCAGTCGGAAAGAATACATGGAAATAATGCGAGAACGCCACCAAGTATCAAGCAGAGCCGATCGCACCGTTCTTCTCAATGTAGTCTGTCGCACCTGTTCGTATTCGCGCAAATGCGCCATATCGCAGCTCTCGCCTTCATGATCGCCGCATCCGAAAGAAAGCCCGTCATCGCCATGTGCACGAGGACGCCCGCGACGGTCCGCCCGTCTGGTGAATATGTCGGAGATCGCCGCGCCATTTCAGCTCAGTCGACCGCCATACGCGAGTACACGACACTGCTGTCGCGGATTTTTCCGCTCGATGAATTGCCGCCCTGCACAGCGATAAAATGAATCGCCTCGTCAAGACACCGAAGCTGCATCAGAGTGATACAGGCCTGCGTTGTGCACTCCTCGGTTTGAATGCAGGGGATCTGTTTCCGGGAATACGTTAACGAGGTGCTACCCCATCGGAGAGCATTACGCAAATCCTGATCACGCGCTGTTCCGGGAGGGGTACAGCATCGGTGCTATCCGAACATCGCGGAAGCTACAAAGGGAGACCGAAACGATAGATGACGGAGCGGTATGTTGAACGATATGACCGGGATCTCACATTATTCCGGGTGCGAACCCGACCGCGGTGCTTCTGAGTTCCCGGGATCGCATGCGCGGCACGGTATTTTTTCAGGATGGAACTTGCGTTGCCGCGTCTCCTGTTATATCGCACAGACAGTAAAGCCCTTACACGATACGAGCTTTGGAGTGAGCGCAACGATGGTCAGAAATGAGACAGTGAACGGATATTTTCGATGCGGAGGTGTGCAGTGAGAAGTGTATTCCATGAGTTCGTCGCGAGGGATTTGCAGGGCCGAGAGCTTCGTATGGCGGAATTCGCCGGCAAGATTGTGCTTGTGGTGAACACCGCCAGTGCCTGCGGATTCACTCCGCAATATGAAGGTCTCGAGCGCCTGTACCGAAAATACCGCGACCATGGCCTCGTCATTCTCGGTTTCCCCTGCAACCAGTTCGGCGGTCAGGAACCGGGGGACGAACGCAGCATCGCCGCGACGTGCCTGTTGAATTACGGCGTGAGTTTTCCGATGTTCGAGAAAACAATGGTGAATGGAAAACAAGCGCATCCGATGTTCCAATATTTGCAAAATGCGCTGCCGGGAGTTGCCGGAGGACGCATCAAGTGGAATTTCACGAAGTTCCTTCTTGACGTCCACGGAAACCCTGTGCGCCGTTTTGCCCCGGTGACGCCACCAGACCGCATTGAACCGGCCATCGTGAAACTGATCGAGGACAATAGGGTACGGTCGTACGACATAGCCTGCTGATCCGCCGGGGCGCAGATCTACAGATCACATCGGACGACGAAGCTCCTCCCGTACCTCTGCCACACAGCTCACGCGACACTTCTTCTTTTCTCCTGCCTGCCGTAGCGATGCATGCCCTGCCGCGCGCTCCGCAATCCCGGGGGCGATAATGGGAGATATGGGAGAATAAAAGGTCATACGCTGTTAGTACGTGCAAGTACACCGCATGCACGGGCAGGGAAAAATCGAACGGTGCGGGAACTCCCAGGAAGCAGACAGGGTTTTACTAACGCAACGCAGCGATCATATACAAGACATTAAGCGATACTCATAGCAAGATCTCCGTTACCATCTTATAACCAAGGAAAGGTCCCTATGCGATACATACATTCCCTCGTAGCAGCAGTGCTTCTTTTCACTGCATCCCCGCTGATTGCGCAGCAGGCACGCCTGCAGGTCATTCACAATGCCGCCGACCCCGCGGCGTCGGTTGTCGACATCTATGTCAATGGGGCACTGTTCCTTGACAACTTCGCATTTCGCGCCGCGACGCCGTTTGTGAACGTGCCGGCCGGTGTACCCTTGTCCATAGGTATCGCGCCGGGCAGCAGCAGCAGCGTGCTCGACGCCATCGCAACTTTCACTCCGACCTTCGATGCGAACAAAACCTATGTTGCCGTCGCGAACGGTGTGCTTTCACCACCTTCCTTCGCGGCCAATCCTGACAGCCGCAGTACGGCGTTCACCCTGTTCGTGACGGACATGGGTCGCGAGACCGGCAGCAGTCCCACAAATGTCGATATCAACGTTCTGCATGGCGCGACCGACGCTCCCACGGTGGATGTGATGGTACGCGGTAACGGAGTGCTTGTCAACAATGCGGCGTACGGTGACATGACCGGCTACCTATCCGTGCCCGCAGCGAATTACACGCTCGATGTCACTCCCGGCAATGACAACAACACCATCGTGGCCTATTACCAGGCCGATCTCTCCACGCTGGGCGGTGGTGCCGCGGTGGTGTTCGCGTCCGGCTTCCTGACGCCCTCCACGAATCAGAACGGCGCTGCCTTCGGTCTCTATGCCGCTTTGCCCAATGGCACGGTGATCGCTCTCCCGCAAGCAGCCGCACCGACTGCGCGCTTGCAGGTCATTCATAACGCGGCCGATCCTGCCGCGTCGCTTGTCGACATTTACGTTAATGGATCCTTATTTCTGGATAATTTCGCCTTCCGTGCAGCGACGCCGTTCGTGACCGTACCGGCGGGTGTGCAGCTTTCCATCGGAGTGGCTCCCGGCAACAGCACCGGCCCGGGCGACATTATCGCGAGTATTCCTGTGACGCTCGGTGCCGCGAAAACCTATGTCGCCGTTGCGAACGGTGTACTTGCGCCGCCTTCCTTCGCTTTCAATCCCGACAGCCGCAGCACAGCGTTCACACTCTTCGTCACCGACATGGGCCGCGAAGCCGGCAATAGTCTCTCAAGCGTCGACCTCAACGTACTGCACGGTTCGACCGATGCACCGACGGTAGACGTCATTGCCCGTGGTGTCGGGACAATCGTGAACAACGCCGCGTATGGTGATTTCACCGGTTACCTGTCCGTGCCCGCCGGTCGCTACGTGCTCGATATCACGCCGGGTTCGAATAGCAGCGTTATTGTGGCGTCCTACGTCGCCGATGTTTCTTCGCTTGGCGGCGGCGCGGCCGTTGTGTTTGCCAGCGGTTTCCTTGCTCCGGCCTCCAATCAGAATGGTCCGCGTTTCGGTCTTTTCGCCGCACTTGCCAACGGCACGGTCATCCAACTTCCCGTCAATGCTCCGCTGGATATTCTTCCTGGCGGCTGCCCGAACCCCTTCAACCTGCGCGCGCGCGGAGCCCTGCCCGTAGCCCTGGCCGGAAGTTCGTGGTTCAACGTCACGAGCGTGGATGCATCCACGGTGCGTCTCAACGGCGTCGCTCCGAACGGAAATCCGTCGCCGGGTAATGTGACCGCTCCGTTTCCGGGCGTCCCTGCAAACTGTGGCGACTGCTATTCCGGCTCTGCGGACGGCATGACCGACTGGACGTTTCTTTTCGATCGTCAGAGCATCCGTTCGACGCTCGGCATGGTGAGCAATAATGCCTGCGTCGTTGTTACCGTGACGGGACAGCTCAACGACGGTACGCCGTTCGTTGGTACGGATGTGCTGCGCATCCTCGGCGCCGGCAATCCGAAAGCGGATGGTGGCATGAGCGAACTCGATGTCAGCCTCGCGCAGAACGCGCCGAACCCGGTTGTGTCCGGCACGACGTTCCAATACTCGTTGCCTGAGGAATCCTATGTGACGCTGGAGATTTTCAATGCTCTCGGTCAGCGGGTTGCGTCGGTGTTCAATGGCGTGCGTGCTGCCGGTTCGTACAGTGCGAGCTGGAATGGCATTGGAGATAACGGTGTGTCACTTCAGCCCGGCAGTTACATCTACCGCCTGAAGGCCGGCGAGCAGGTTCTCTCGCGTATGCTCGTTATCACCCGTTGATCATTGCGCTCTCCCCGAATGCATTTCTCACCCTCGACGCGCTCGATCACGATGGCGGCTCCCCGACGGGAGCCGCCGTTTTATCTGTGGACAATTTGAGCAGTCGCGCGTCAGGATGCAGGAGGTCAAACGGCATTCCCCGTTGAGCAGGTCCGGAGGTGAAGCGTCCGTTAAACAAGGATGCGTCGGTCCTGTACCACTATGCTCAACCACATACTGAGGAGGAACAACGGGGTGCCAGATTCTCAGCCGGAGGTTGCTTCTCCCGTTTCCCTCCACCACAGGCTCTGTCCGGAAACACGTGATATGGCGGAAAGAGTAGTTTTGCCAGCCTGAACACAACGAGATATGTTCCTGCGTCAGGCAGCTGAACACCTGATCGATACACACACGGCTTTCATAAGAATCGCCTCGCTGCTGTTCGATTATGTCATTCGTGGATAACATTCGCGTCAGGTGGAGGTGATCGTCGTAGATATGGACGGGACAAGGAGTCGAGGAGACACGATGTGTAGATCAGGCAGCAAATGGATCGGGCGCCGACATGAGCACAGACACGTGAGATACCCGTGCACCGCCGTTCCATCGCATATAGATTTCATCCGTTGCCGATTTCGTGCCGATTTCGCTTCCTTTGTCTCACACATGAGAATCCCGTTCTTTACTTTGATTCGCCCAATCCCGCAAGCAGGTTTGGGCAGACCCCGCGCGAATGTGGCGAAATTGGCATATACGCCAGATTTGGGAAATAGCCCATATTATGCTTTTATAGAGTAATTACAGGCGCGAATGTCACAATCCGGCTCGGGCTTCAGTGTGAGTCCCTGAGAACTTGACTACGAAGGCGCAGGTTAGTCGAGACAATTTCGACCTGGAACGGAAAACGGACAGTGGTTATTTCATCAAGGTCAGTTTTCTGGTCAGCACAGTATTGTTCACCATCAACCGGCAGAAATACAGACCATTGGGCAGACCGGTCGCATTCCAGCGTGTCACATGAGTGCCGGGATCCAGACTGGAACGAACGAGGGTTGCGACTTTTTCCCCGACAATGTTATGGATGGTGAGCGAGACGAACGCCCGCACAGGGATGTGAAATTGAACGGCGGTTTGCGTGTGAACGGGATTCGGATAGGTCTGCAGAAGAGAAGGATCGGAAGAAGTTGCCGTAGCGTCTGCTTCCACAGCGGTTATGTCCGAGAGCGGACGCCGCCATACACCAGATGAACGGGTGCCTGCGAATAGATACGGCCCTGCGATCGCAAGTGACTCGACCGCCTCAGCTGCCAACCCTTCGGAAATACTATTCCATGTTTCTCCGAGGTCATGAGATACGAATACTCCTTTTCGCTGTGTTGCGGCAAAGACCTGCACACGCCCGTCAAGTTCACGGATCAGTACTGCATACACGTCTTTATCGGTCAAACCCACGTTACTGCTGCGCCAGGTGGTTCCGCCATCGGTCGTGACCCCGACTCCACCACGTCCTGTGCCCGCGAAGATGTATGAACGACCCTGAATATTGGTAACAGCCAAGGAAAGGACAGGGTAATTACCGGGAGGTGAGGCTTTAGTCCAGCTTTCCCCATCGTCGATGGACCAGAGAAAGTCGAAGGCACCGCCGGCGTACAGCGTGTCTCCGATGTAGGCGAAAGCGTTCGTATGGCGGACCGGTGCCGAAGCTCCGAGGTCTCGCCAGTTGTCTCCGTAGTTTGGTGAAACGAATGCCACCTCCCCATAGAGGCCGGCAAACAGATATTCACCCAGCTTGTCATTTCTTGGTTTTAATAGCATGGTCAGCACGGGCCGATGCCCCATTCCGGCACTTGTATTCTGCCATGACAGACCGCTGTCTTCGGAACGGAAGACACCCCGGTCCGCCGATCCTGCAAACAGCAGCAGTGGATGGGGTGGCGTCGCGATTACGGATGAATACAAAGCCAGTGCATCCTTCGTTGTATAGCCAAAGTTGGAGTGATGCCATGTATCGCCGTAATCCGTTGTGCGGCTGACACCGATATCGATCGACGCCGTCAGGAGCAACTCTGGAACACCATCCTGCGCGGGGAGCACCGTCATCGCTCTAGTATTGGACCAGACATTATACATCCCCGAAGAGGATTCCGTCCAACTGCTCCCGTTGTCGGTGCTGGCGTAGCAACCGACGGCTGTCACAGCGAACACGCGTTGTTTGCTGCTGACGATATGTGTGACGTCGGGATTTTGTATCCCGTTGCTCGCGAGATGCCAGGAAGCGCCATCATCAACTGATCGAAATACGCCCTCGGACGAATTCAACATCAACGTATCTCGGCCAGTGCGTGAGGAGCGGATGACAGATCGAAGAATATTCAGTGTCGAACCGACATTCACGGGGGACCAGGTAAAACCGAGATCGGTAGAAACATGCAGCACACCGATATCGCCGACATACACACGAGCATTGCCAACAGCCGCCGGATCTGGGATGAGCGTGATGCTTGGATACCGTGATGTGCACTGCAATCCATCCAGTCTGGTCCATGCATCCCCCTCGTTGGTGGAATGATAAATCCCTTCTGTCGTTCCTGCGAAAACATATCGACTCGTATCCGGTGCTGTTGCGATCGTGGAGAGATGCAAATCCTCCAATCCCTCATTCACGGCCTCCCAATGCACCCCGTTGTCCGATGATCGGTACACCCCCTTCTCATGCGTGCCGAGGTAGATGTACCCGTTGTCGTAATGACTGAATGCGGTGGCGTAGACTGTTCCGTATTCCAGGCTTCCCGCCATTTCCTGCCAGTCATCACCACCGTTCGTACTCCGCCAAAAGTTGGTGGACATCCAGGCGAATACCATTACTCCGTTCGCGCACACATGTCGGACCATGTGATTCGGGTAACCGGGATGGGAAAGATCCCAATGCACACCGTAGTCTTTTGACGAGTATATCTGAATGGCGTTGCCAATGAGAACGGTGGTCCCCGCTTCTTCTGATTCGACAACCGCCATCGTGGTGATCGAGCCACCTCCGGGCCCCGAAGTCTGTTGCCACTGTGCAACGAGAGCTGTCGGTAACAGAACAGTCATCAACACCTGAATGAACAGCCAACGGCGGAAACTCATGATAGTACCCCCCAAGAGGTGAAATAACACGACTTGTCCGGAAGAATATCCTCACCGAGAAGATACCGTGGATACGCGGTAATAGCAATCCAACAGCTGTCAGACGATTCAACATAAGATAGTTCTACATCGGCTGATCGTATGCGATGCGGTCCTTGTTAGCGATGCGGTCCTTGTTAGCGATGCGGTCCTTGTTAGCGATGCGGTCATATTTGTCCCCACCAGAAAATCCCGTATTTTACCTTAATTTGCCCAATCCTGCATTCGGGATTGGCCATGCCCTGCGAATGTGGCGAAATTGGCATACGCGCCAGACTTGGGAAATAACCCGCTTTTATGCTATTATTGAATATTTTCAAGCACTTGCACTGGATTCCGTCTCGGGAATCGGCGTGATTCACAATGAACTTGACGAAAGGGGAGCAGGTTGGTCAACATGCGATTGTTGAATTCATGTGCCGTGACATTTATTCGCCCGCATCCATCTGTGCCGCACACGCGATGGAAACGTACCTTCGATTGATCGAGTCACGCATTCGGAAACATCATGATACGTGTTCGGCTCCGTGGAGGCGTGTATGATCAGCTTTTCCAGGACACGTTGGGCTCTATGCAAGGGCGTAGCCCCAGTCGCTGCTGCAGGACCATTCACGACAGCAGGTAGCGTGTAACCCACGCAGCATTTGCGCTGTCATTCCATTCTTTGTGCTTCCACGGAGTTTATCGAGCCATGTCGTATCTGGAAAAATTCACTGGGGATTGGAATTCTGCCCAAGCCAGGCATTTGCTGCGCAGAACGACGTTCGGTCCGTTGCAGGCGGATGTGGTAAGCGCCGTGCAACTTGGACTCGACGGTACACTCGATGCGCTTTTCGCGGCAGTTAATAACCCTGATCCGCCAGTAAAGTATCTCCCGGACGGATCGGGATCGAATGCGCTCAATGATCCCGGCGCGAAGCAGGGCGAAACCTGGATTCATGCCGATCCTTTCCCCAGTGTCAATCCACCCATGCTGCGCAATCGCGTCATCCGCGCGCGCAGCAAGTCTCTCTATGCCTGGACCATCCTGCAGATGCACTATTCGGATATGTCTATTCGTGAGAAGCTCACGCTCTTCTGGCACAATCATTTTGTGACAACATCCATTGTACCACATCGCGAGTACATCTATCACATGCTGCTGCGTTCACATTCGCTGGGGAATTTCCGACAGCTTACCAAGGATATCACGATCGATACCAGTATGCTGCAGTACCTGAGTGGTGCGGAGAATACGAGTGCGGCACCGAATGAGAATTACTCACGCGAATTGCTGGAGCTTTTCACGGTTGGAAAGGGACCACTCATCGGACCGGGTGACTATTCGAACTATACCGAGCGAGATGTCATCGAGATGGCGAAAGTACTCACGGGCTGGAGCGTGTCACATGTTTCGGATCCCGCTACGCTCACTGCATCGTTCGACAGCCGGCGGCATTCAACCGGCGTCAAACAGCTCTCGAAGCATTTCGGGGGTGCTGTCATCGGTGAGAACGGTGAGGATGAATACGAGGACCTTGTCGATGTGATTTTTCAGCAGGAGGTTTGCTCGCGGTTCATCATGCGAAAGCTATACCGCTGGTTCGTTCATTCGAATATCACACCCGAGGTTGAACAACAGGTCATCGAACCGCTTGCACTGCAGATGCGTACCGACGATTACGACATTGCTCCGGCTTTGAAAACGCTTTTCGCATCTGACCATTTTTTTCGATCGACGGCATGCATGATCAAGAGTCCGATTGACCTTCTGTTCTCCGCATCGCGGGCGTTGGGAGCAAAACCACCAAAGTCCGGGGTGCAGGAGGAATATGAATATGCCTTTAATCTGTATGCTATGGCCGCTGAACTGGAGCAGGCGATGTTCAATCATCCCGATGTCGCCGGTTGGAAAGCCTATTATCAGGAGCCAGGCCTGGACCGGAACTGGTTGAACAATCTGCTGCTTCCAAAGCGCCACGAGCTTTGCAGGGCCATCGTCGAAGGTGGGACGATTACAATCGACGGTGACAATTACAGAATTGCTCCGATGGTACCCGTGCTCGACCTGGCAGCGGGAGTCCCGAATGCCGGCGATATCAGTGCCCTTGTGATGGGGCTGGCGGAACGGATGTTCAATTATTCGATCTCGAGCGGGCAGCTGACCGCACTGAAGAACATCGTGCTGCAGGGGTTACCTGATTACGAATGGACGGTCGAGTACGGTGAGTATGTTGCGGATCCGGGTAATGATGCGCTCCGCGTTCCAGTGGAAAACAATCTCCGCAGACTGCTTTCCGTAATGATGGGCATGTCAGAATTTCAGGTGATGTGATCATGAAGAACAAATTTTCTATCTCCCGCAGGGATTTCCTTCGTCTGACCACCATCGCCTCTGTACCGTTGGTTCTTGGTCGCTTTCCATTGTCCGCTCATGCCGCGCCACTCATTTCGAGAGGACTGGCGGAGAGTGACAGGGTGCTCGTGCTTGTGCAGCTTCAGGGGGGCAACGACGGACTCAACACCCTCATCGACCTGAACCAGTATGACGCTTTGCAGAGTGTACGCGGAAACCTGCTCATACCGGAGCCAAGTGTGCTCAATCTCAATCATGATAGCTTTGGATTTCATCCGTCAATGGCCGGAATGAAGGAGATGTGGGAACGTGGCACTCTCGGCGTGATTCAAAACGTCGGGTACCCCGATCAAAACCGCTCGCATTTCCGCTCCACCGATATCTGGAACAGCGGTTCTCCTGCGGATGAATATCTTGAGACTGGTTGGATGGGTCGATATTACGACCTGGATTTTGCCGGCTATCCGACCGGCTATCCCACACTCCAGTACCCGCATCCATTTGCGCTTACTATTGGAAAAAGCGTCTCGGAGACCTGCCAGGGTGTGACGGCCAACTACTCGCTGGCAATGGAGGATCCATTCAAGCCGGGCACGGCGCTGGTTGGTGCGCTAGGCGATATCCCCGCGGACTGTTACGGTGATGTGTTAACATATGTCAACAGCACCGTCACGCAGACCAACGCCTATGCGGAGGCTATCCGGAAGGCTGCGGAGGCGGGGAACAATCTCTCCACGAAGTACGAGGAGGCCGGTAATACTCCCCTCGGGACTGCGCTCAAGCATGTGGCACGGTTGATTTCGGGGGGGCTGAAAACACGACTCTATATTGTTCAGCTCGGGGGATTCGACACGCACGACAACCAGGTGGTCAGCGGCGCGCCAGAGACCGGGAAGCATGCCGAGCTGCTCAAGGAACTCTCGGATGCAATCGCTGCCTTCCAGGACGATGTCGAGCTGTTAGGCATCAGTGGGCGAGTCATGGGATTGACATACTCTGAGTTCGGTCGTCGCATACGCTCCAATGCCGGACTCGGCAGTGACCATGGTACCGCGGCTCCGCATTTCCTTTTCGGCTCCTGCGCAAAAAAACAAATTCTCGGCGACGCGCCGGTGATCGACAGGCAGGTAGGCATTGAAGACGGCGTGCCGATGCAATATGATTTCCGGAATATGTTCGGAACACTTCTGCATCACTGGCTTGGTGCGAGCGTGGCAGAAGTCTCGAGCCTGTTGTTGTCGGGCTACGCCGCATTGCCAATCATTCGCGAGAGCTGCATCAGCTCTGTCGATGTAGAGCAGCAAAAAGAGGCAATTCTCGGCGATTTCCACATCTACCCGAATCCCGCTCACGATCAATTATTTATCGACGTGACAGGGACCGGACGGCACGTAACCCTGCGTATGTTCGATGGGCTCGGTGCCGTCGTACAGGAGATTGCGTCCCGGACATTCATGCCCGGTGAATACTCTGTCAGACTCAATCTCAACAGTCTTCCCACAGGAACGTATTGGGTACACTATGAATCCATGAGTCGCAGCATGATCAGAAGATTCACGAAGCTACGTTGACGATTTATAGTCCCCGCTTCTGAAGATTAGCCGTGAGACAGGGTCCGTGCACTTCTGATAGGCAAAACGCGGAATCAATCGCAGCGTCGGTCCATACTGCCATCCGCACGACCACCGCAATCGCCACACACAATCATTTCGATTAGCCGCTGCAAGTCGGTTTCATTCGACTGTTATTTCTGGTTACTGGTAGCCGACGTGACTTCCTTCTTTGGCTTGATGGTGGTGGACCTCGAGGTTCTTTGTCTGCACCCGAAAATCCCGTATTTTACTTTGATTCGCCCAATCCTGCATTCGGGATTGGCCATGCCCTGCGAATGTGGCGAAATTGGCATACGCGCCAGACTTAGGAAAGTGCAGAAATGAACTAATTTCTATTTGAATTGCGGTTTTCTGTTTGAATGGTACCAAAGTGGTACCATTTTTCGAACCCCCTTGGTACCACCTCAATTCGTTTTTCTGGCGCCAATTGGGGGCTGAGGGAGAGGAGAACTCTCCGATCGAGCGTGGAGTTGCAGGCGACCGAAATGGGGTGAGGCAATCACTCAGGACGCTGGCATCGCAGGTGCGCATCGGGCTGACGAGCTGAGACCGTGACTTCTCTTGAGGCCAGGCATGGCGGTGATTCGTGTCACCAGGTCCGTTCGTTCTGTAAGGTGATACGGTCGTGGGTAGGATCGAGGTAGATCATCTCCACGATGGACTCAAGATGGAGGAATTACCGACATTTCTATCGAGCTCCTACGCTGAAATTTCTGCTGAAGTGCAACACCGTCGATCCTTCCCACGCAGAATAATTCGTATCCTCGAATCGTATCGATAGTTTTACAGCAACGAATCGGAATGTCTCAGAACCGGTGAGGTGCTTCCATGAAACGATCGACAGTGGTGCACCATTTTTCAAAGATGGTGAAGCTACGTCCGTTGCAAATGTTGTCGCTCGCTGCGTGGCGAGGTCACATGATTGCTTTGTGAGAGGTGTTTTATACTGATCCTTATGCCATGCCGACCAACCTAGACTGATTAGCGTAGATGCTCTCGGTCACACTGTGTTGCCCTGCTGTTCATGACGTATATGAAGGCGCTTCAAAATGGCAGAGACGAAACAATTCGCGTTTTGTGCGCTTCAATCCTATAATCATTGGGCAGCTTTTCACGTCGTTGCTATCGCGTGACTAAATTAGTTCAATTCGAGATCACTGATGAAACTTCCAGAAACACGCGTTGGTGAACGTCTCAGAGTAAATAGAAAACTGATTCCCTACAGTTTCTGGCCGACGAAAGTTAGTAGAAAGGGAAATACAAGACATCAAACGCTCTTGTTTTCTTTTGACCCTTGGGTGATCATTGGTCGAGCAATCAAGACATCATGTCTAACTACTGCCAGACGTGAGGATGTAGCCTGTGTTGCCCAGGCACATGACTTCTACGAGAGTGCAATTGATGCACATGGAATCGCTGCGTGGCCGTTGGCCCCCTACTACTACTTTATGAATCTTGTCAAGGCGTTCTGCTTGACACGAGTCACAAAATCAACTTTTGACAAGACGCAGCACGGACTGGCGTAGAGGCTTCGCGCTCCTTCAGACCGCGAACTAACGGATGTCTTTCTGAGAGTATATCCTAGTCCAGACGCAAGCAATACTCCGCAGAATATCGCTGAGTTTATATATGCACTCACGGGTGTCAGCATACCAGCGCAAACGGATTACGATGTTCCGATTTTGTTTCCGCAGATATTGCCGGGGAATCGACTGTGGTCATAGGCAGCAAATACGGTATTCAAGCTTACTACCTGCAACCTGGTAGAACGTAATGCGGTGAGAATTACAACCGTCGCGACTTGATCTTTGAGAATATGTGCAGTGAGGGGAATTGGCAGCAAATGAGGAAAAAGCTGAGGACCATTCTACGGCAATTCGGCCTTCGTCTGCTCACAGGTGATGAAATACAGATGAATGAGTTATCAATATGCGAGGTGAACTGAGAAGCAAACGAGTTGCGAGGAAAGCGAACTCAGACGTTCCAAAACATGGATGTACGATCATCGTAAAAAAAATCATCCCGGTCGTCAAGCGCGAACATGAAAGAGAAGCAACGGAAAGATCAATCTACAGAAGGTAGATGACATATGAGTTTCACAAAAGTCGTTGTGGCTATTCAAGGAAATCAAGACGGGGTTGGCAATCTACTCCTAGATATATTTACGACTGAATATCAAGTCAGTGCCGCGGAGGAGGGAGGCCATCTGTCGAATATGATGGAGGAAGAGTGTGAGATGACGCATGAAAACCTGATTATAGCCAGAAACAGTCATATAGGGTGTTGAAGCCAAGATTCAGTGATGGAATGTGCTGTCGTGCCAGAATACGATATCGCGAGACGGAAGCCGTCGTCTTGGATGTGTTCTCACCTCGAGACCGCCATATCAATTACGACCTTCTTGAGCTTTCAGCGAAATATGAAGACTCGCTTATCGACTATTGGGAGTCTGACAACGAAGGAGTCACACTATACGGCCAGATTCTTGCTGGCACTGAACTGTATCGAATCGAGGCCTTCTATTCCAACGAGAAGAAGCAAGAAGCGCTCGGGAAATCCATCCGCGCACGCGTAGCTCCTCAGATGACACAGGTAATTGAGGCGCGTACGAATCCAAAGAGGGATCTCGCCGAGGAGTTCCAGGATGCGGAAGTCCCAATTGCACTCTGAACTGAAGCCGCGCCGTGCATCGTAGGCGTTCCAGCTCTGAATGGCGTTCCTTTAATCTAAATGGGTATGACCCAACTTCTTGCTTCACGCTGGATCGGAGCACCTATGAGATCCTTTGACGAATCGCGGATTCCGTAATCGAATGAGCGAGATTGTGAGGGTGTCTCTAGACTCAATCGATCTTCGTAAGAACTCTAGGTGCTCAACGGCCCGCTAGATGTATTCAGTGAGGTCTCGATCTTGCGCCGATAATGCGACGGAAGCGTAGAACATCATCTGAAGATTATCGAGGGCGTCAACTGCGGCAGCAAGATGGATCAGCTCCTTCTCGCCGGCGATCCTGCTGATTGTGAGTGCATTTCCTGTGGTGTTCATGTTACCACCATATGCGGTTGAAGGCACCTCTGTAACTATCTCCGTGGCGGATCATCGTGTCAAGTGACAGAATATGGAGCCGGTGCCATATTTGGAGCGCACGAAACTCAACTGAGCCCTTCTAATGTACAAAGCCTTCTACGTGTGATGAGTATAGATACAATTCTGGCACGATTAGGATGGACGCGCATGTGTTCACAATTCTGCCGAGGTTATGGTCATTCGGAAATGTGGATGTCGCATCCTGCTTGGGTGAAGGGTGAGGTGAACCTCATGAGGTGCGGGATGACCTGACTTGCACGCAAACCCAACATTGACTGTGAGGAGGACAAAAATACTGTTTGCGGAAAGGATATTGCTGTATCCGAGCCGTGCATCAGCGCTAGAAACCAGACACGTTGAAGTCCTCTCTGTTCAAGAAGAAGCCGTGAAGGATGCACAGCTATTATCATCCGCGTAGCAAGCGAAGTCCATTGAGGATGACGATGAATTCACTCGCTTCATGCGCGACCACTGCGATCGGCAGGGTCGCCCCGAAGAAAGAGGCTGTGATCAACGCTGTAATCACTGCCATTGAGAGCACCAGATTCTGACGAACAACACGGCGGGCCTTTCTTGCCAGCAGAAGAGACTGAGAAATCTTCGACAGATCATCAGCCAGAAGCGCAACATCCGCGGTTTCCAAAGCGACATCGCTGCCAGCCGCCCCCATAGCTATGCCGACGGTCGCACTCGCCAGCGCTGGCGCGTCATTCACACCATCACCGATCATAGCAGTGGCGCCGTAGGTCCTTTGCAGGTTAGCAATCACCGCCATTTTACCTTCAGGGGACAGATTAGCATGGAATTCTCGAATCCCAGTCACATGAGCAATAGCACTGGCAGCATCAAAATGATCTCCAGTAAGCAGAGCAGTATGCGTGATGCCGCAGCGATTGAGGTTCTTGATTGTCTCAGCGGCATTCGGTCGAACTTCGTCTCCAATGAGAATCGCTCCCAGCAGGGCAGCCCTCGTGGCAATGTAGACTACTGAATCCTCCTCATGACCCGGTTGCGACACAGAACTAGATATCGCATCAATGCTCGTTTCACATGATGCAGCCACCCATTCCTTCTTTCCGATGAACACTTCCAAATCACGGTATCGCGCGAAAATCCCGTTCCCGGTGATTGACGTCGCATCTCGCACAGTCCCTGGAATGATCCCACGGAGTTGCCCTTCATTGACAATTGCCTCTGCGAGCGGATGTTTTGAAAAACGCTCGACCGAGGCAGCAATTTCTATCAAGAGATCTTCAGAGGTGCCGTCAACGGAAATGACGCGGGTGACTTTCGGTTTGCCGACTGTGAGAGTGCCGGTTTTGTCGAAAGCGAGTGCACGCACTCCCGCAAGCTGTTCGAGAACGTTCCCGCCCTTCAATAATATTCCCATCCGCGCCCCAGTACCAATCGCCGCCACCATCGTGATTGGAATCGAAATGATCAAAGCGCAGGGTGAGGCTGAAACGATAAACACCATTGCTCTTGCGGTCCATTCACTCCAGTCCCCAGTTAACAGTCCCGGAATGGCAGCGAGAAGTAATCCGGCGAGGAGAACACCCGGACTATACCAACGCCCGAATCGGCGAATCATCAGTTCTGAATTCGCCTTTTTTTCCTGAGCATCCTCGACCAGCTTGATGATTCTACTCAGGGTATTGTCGCTTGTCGTACGAGTCGCCTTGATCGAAAGCATGCCCTCGACATTGTTCGTGCCTGCAAAAACAGGATCACCGATAGTTTTTAATACAGGCCGAGACTCTCCAGTGAGTGTGGCTTCATTCACATGCGAGGTTCCATCAACTATCACACCGTCGGTCGGAATCGATTGGCCGGATCGTAGTAGAAAAACATCACCAACTGCCAATTGCTCGACAGGGATGTCAACCTCGACAGAATCCCGTAGCACGGTTGCCATGCCTGGCGCCAGGTTCATCAATGCACGAACGGCATTTCGTGTTTTGTCGACTGTGTAACCCTCAAGAGCCTCCGAAATTGAGTACAGGAACACCAAAATCAATGCTTGAACATGCTGTCCCAGCAAAAATGCCCCGATGGCGGCCACCATCATAAGCATCTCTATCCCGACAATTCTCTCACGGACAAAGTCGGTGATTGCCTGGCGAAAGAAATACCAACCACCGAGCAGCATGCCACTGCCGTAAAGAACCGTAGAGAGCAGTGATGGGGGCAGTACAATCGACTCAAGGAGGTAGGTAACACCCAAAAGCACACCTGAACCGGCCGAGACAATCACCTTGTTGTTTCGCCACACGGGAGGGGACACAGGCGCCGCTCCCTCATGCAGAATCGGAAAGCCCAGCTCTGATAGTGTTTCCTTGATCGATTCAAGTTCGGGGGCGCCAGTGCCCAGGATGAACGAGACCTTGGCCGTTTGTGGATACACCAATAGTTCAGAGAGTCCGGGAAATGCAGAGAGCCTCTTCTCAATGGTACGCGCCTCATTCTCGCAGTCGAGATTGGCAACGCGCCATGTGATCCTATCGCTCAATTTCGTTGTCATTCGCTACCTCATCCGCATGTCATTTCGCCCGCATTCCTTTTCGCGGACAGGAGTGCGTATGCGCCCTTGATGACAAGTTTCGCTTGTTGGAGATCGACCTCTTCAAGCGGAGATATCTCAATCATACCTTCGCGGGAGGCGCCTGCACGGATTTTGATGAACCGGTATTCTGTGAACGGTTTTCCATTCTCACTTTTCTGCCGTTCGAATACCAGTACGTACGAAACGTCGTTGAAAGAGACGACGCTTTCCTTTGGTACGACGTAGGCCTGGCGGTCACCGCGCTCGATTCGCGCATTCACATACATGCCGGGGAGGAGGTTTGGACATGGGGGGCGCACCGTAGCATAGACCAAATAGGTTCGGGATGCGGTGATTGAACTGCCGACCTGATACACAGTAGCGGAGTGTTCATGCTTCTCGTTGTTGACAGTGAAATGCACAGACGACCCAGACGCGATTGTACGCGCGTCATTTTCGAACAGGGTGAGCTCAAGGATGAGCTGCTCCGAACCGACAATCGTGAAGAGTACGTCGGTCGGCGAGACGTACTTACCGAGGTTGACGTTCACGCCCGAAACGTGGCCGCTGATAGGTGATCGAACGGGCAACACGGCCGTGATGTTGTCTTCATTCAGCGTTGCCGGATTGATCCCGAGCACGGCGAGTTTCTGCTCGAGCCCTCGCAGTTGTGCTTTCAGCGATTGATATTCCGAAGCTGTCTGCTGTACACTTTTCTGTGAGTAGACGTCCTCCTTGAATAACTCCTGATGCCGCTTAAATTCGCCTTCGGCATATCCGAGGCGGTGCCTGACATCCAGATAGTTCTGCTGAAGGTCGACAAACTCAGTGTTCACTATGGTTGCAAGCACCTGGCCCTTGCGCACGGACGTACCGGGCAGTAGCGATGTCGACTTGATGAAGCCGCCGAAGGGCATGCTCACAGACGCGGTACCCTGAGGTGTCGACCGTACGGTTCCTGTGACCCGCAGAGCGTCGCCAATGGTACGCTTTTCAGCTGTACCATACGAGATGCCTGCAAGTGCGATCTGATCCTGCGAAAGTTCAACGATGTTCTCAGCGAGTTCTTCATGCTCCTCCACATCAGTAGTAACAGGATGTTCGGAGAGTCCAGAGGTGGGAGCCGAAGTCTTCATTTCTGCCGGATTGTTGTGCGCATTGTCTGACCCGCTCCGTTCGCCGCAACCTGACGCGACGAGAACTACGGTCATGCAGGCGAAAAATGTCTTCGCGGATTCCATTAATCGATTCATTACTCTATTCCTTCAAGATATTCTAGGGTGATGACTGACATAAGATGATCAAGCGACGCTCGCAAGGCACTACGACGGATCTCGTTTACACGGGTGATGGACTGTACGTACTCGAGATAGTCCATCGCACCGGAACTGTACCCCTTCACGGCCTGTTGCTCGATCTGCTGTGCCTCGGGAAGCGCCTGCTCTTCGTAGTACATCCGGCTATTCCGGTATTTCGTGACGTCATCGCGCAGATTCCTGATTTGGACGTCAAGCGAGCGTAAGCGGTACTCCGAGCGCGCGCGTGCGGCCTCGGCCCGGATGCCGGCGGCCTCCACTTTCGCGACTTGGGGGAGGAACCAAATCGGAACAGCGACGCCTATTCGCACGCCCGTGAAGCGCTGGCCGGAGGGATAGAGGCGTCCACTGTTCGGATCCGCCACTCCGTTCATCGTCTGTGTGGTCAGCCCAAGACTGATGTCGGGAAGCATGCGGTGCAGCTCTACTGTGGCCTCCTTCTCCGCTATCTCGCTATCTAAAATAGGGAGTAGGCGATGGGGACTACCGGTCGCTCCGTCCTTGATGGAAGAAACTTCCGTGGCTGCGGGCAGCGTGGTATCGAGGGGCCGGACTGCTTGCTCGACGTTAAGAAGCACTTGCAGAGTGCGTCCCGCAGTCGCTTGGTCGATCTCTATTTCGCGAAGTTGGTTCCGCACTTCCATTTGATGCGATCGTGCCGTCATCGCCTCGAGCTTTGTCGTTTCACCGACCTTCGCGCGAAGTTCAGCTGCATGCAGGAAGCCGCTGTAGAGGCTGTCCTGAGATGACAGCAGTTGGCGCATCGCGCTCTGATACACGATTTGCCAGTACAACCGCTTGACCTGTGTTGCGATTTCAAGCCGTGTGCCCGATCGCAGCACACCTGCGCGATCAGCAACCGCCCCCGCCAGGCGGCGCTGCGAAAGATACAGTGTTGGGAAGGAGAAGGTCTGTGCGAGGGTCAAGGCGTTGTCGTTCATTGGCGAGTTTAGTTGCCCATACTCGAAGTCGATGCTGGTCTTGCCCACATCCCACGCGGCACCGCGTGCGGCGTCCGCCGCCTCATACTCCCTCTCCGCGGCGGTCACTTCGAGGTTGGTGCGGATCGCACGCGAGATAGCTTGGTCCAGCGTGAGTCCGGTCGGAATCGCCTCTTGCGCCTGGGTGGGAGCAGCCGAGCACAGGAAGAGTGCAATAGCGGCGGTCACGGCGGTACGGTGCCCCCGGAGGCGGAACCATCCACGCCGGAACCACCCTCCACGCGTCACGAGTACATACAGAACAGGAAGCACAACCAGTGTCAGAATCGTCGAAGTCAGGATACCGCCTATGACCACGGTGGCAAGAGGGCGCTGTACCTCCGCACCCGCTGACGTCGAGATAGCCATCGGAAGGAAGCCGAGCGATGCTACAGCGGCGGTCATGACTACAGGGCGCAAGCGTGTTTTCAGGCCCCTCCGCACGCGTTCCTCGATATCTGTCACGCCGTCGCGCTCGAGCGCGTTGAATTCGGAGATGAGCACGATACCGTTGAGCACTGCGACGCCGAACAACGCGATGAATCCCACCCCCGCCGAGATCGAGAAGTGCATCGAGCGTACGAGGAGCGCTAACACACCGCCGACCGCTGCCAGCGGTACTGCCGAGAAGATGAGCAACGTCTGCTTCATCGAATGGAACGTGAAGTACAAAAGCAGCACGATCAGGAGCAGGGCTACGGGAACTGTTATGGCCAGCCGGTTTCGCGCAGCGGTCAGATTTTCGAACTCCCCGCCATAGGCGAGGTAATACCCGGCAGGAAGACGCAGCTTCGCACCGAGTACACGTTGTACATCTTCTACCACGGACTGGATGTCACGACCGCGGACATTGAAACCCACGGTCAGCCGGCGGGCCGCTTTCTCACGTGACACTTGCGCCGGTCCTGACTGAATGCCAATGCGCGCTACCTGCTCAAGTGGAATCTGCGTTCCATCGTGAAGTGTCAATGGCAACGAGGCGATGTCGTCGATATCGGTGCGGAAGTGAGGATCCAACCGGACAACCATATCGAAGCGCCGACCCTCCTCGAAGACGACACCAGTCTCCGTGCCGGCGAAACCTGCCCTCAGCACCCGGTTTGCCTCTTCGATCGGAATCCCGAACTGAGCGAGTCGTGCACGATCGTACTCGACCACGATCTGTGCAAGCCCTGTCACACGTTCGATGTTTCGATCCTCCACGCCGGGAATGCCGCCGATGAGCTCGTTGATTGCTTCCGCACGCTCAGCCAGTGTGTCGAGATTGTCACCAAACAGCTTCACCGCGACATCCTGCCGCGACCCCGTCATCAGCTCATTGAAGCGAAGCTGGATCGGTTGCTGGAATTCGAACTTCACACCCGGAATCACTGCGAGCTTCTCCTCCATTAATTCGACGAGTTCCTCGCGCGATTTCGCACTCGACCATTCACTCTTGTCCTTCAGCGTGATGATATAGTCGCCTGTCTCCATCGGTGTGGGATCGGTCGGGATCTCGCCCGGTCCGATCTTGCATATTAAGTGCTTCACCTCGGGGAAGTTCTTCCGCAGGATCTCATTGGCGGTGCGCACCACCTCAACCGTATGCGAGGGCGAACTTCCCTGCAGAGTGATCACCAGTGCGGCGAGGTCACCCTCCTCGAGTTCAGGAATGAACTCCCCGCCCAAGCGTCCGAATAACAGCGCGCCGACGAGCAGCAGTGCTAAAGCACAACCAACCACGATACGCTTTCTCCGGAGGGCAAATCCTATCACGGGCTCAAACGCCCGATGGAGCGCATCCATTATTTTATCGGAAACATTCTGCCGCCCTGAGTGACGCACGCGAAAGATGACAGCCGAGATCATTGGGACCCATGTCAGCGACAACAGGAAGGCTCCGAGAATCGCGAAACCAACCACCTGGGCCATGGGACGAAACATTTTACCCTCGATCCCAACGAGAGCAAGAATCGGGAGATACACAATAACGATGATGATTTCTCCAAACGCGGCAGCTTTGCGGATTCGACTTGATGCAGCGAACACCTCTTGATCGATGCGCTCCTGCCCTTGTGTGAAGATGTCAGGATGCTTTACGAATCGGTGTACAATGCTCTCGACGATGATCACGGCCCCGTCGACGATGAGGCCGAAATCGATCGCACCGAGACTCATCAGATTGCCAGTCACGCCGAATAGACGCATCATGATAATCGCAAACAGCATCGACAACGGTATGACCGACGCGACGATCAGACCAGCCCTAAGATTGCCGAGCAGCAGTACGAGCACCAGGATCACGATCAGCGCGCCTTCGATGAGGTTGCGCGATACTGTGCTGATAGCTCGTCCGACAAGGTCCGAACGGTCGAGAAATGGTGTAATGCGCACGTCTGCGGGCAACGATTTCTGGATAGCCTCCAACCGCTCTTTGACATTAGCGATCACGAGATTGGCGTTCTCTCCCTTGAGCATCATCACCACGCCGCCGACTGTTTCCGAGGTATCGGAGATGAGCGCCCCGTATCTCGTCGCGTGCCCGTACCGGACCGAGGCGACATCTCGGATTAACACAGGTAGATTGTTCACTCGAGCGATGGGAACATTTTCGATGTCTTCAAGCGTGCGCACGAGGCCAACACCGCGGATGAAGTAGGCCGACGGTTTGCGATCGATGTAGGCGCTGCCGGTATTCTGATTGTTCTTCTCGAGAGCATCGAAGATATCGGTCATTGAGATGCCCAGTGCCCGAAGCCTTTCAGGGTTCACTGCAACCTCGTACTGTTTGACGAAGCCACCATAACTGTTGACATCGGCGACACCTTTTGTGCCCAGCAACTGGCGACGGACGATCCAGTCCTGCATCGTGCGCAGATCCTCAAGCGAATACTTGCCGCGTTGCGCCGGATCTATCTCGAGGGTGTACTGAAAAATCTCGCCAAGTCCGGTGGAGACCGGAGCGAGTTCGATTTCCGCGAGTCCGGTGGGGATGTGTGCTTCGGCTTCACGCAGCCGCTCGCCGATCTGCTGGCGTGCCCAGTAGATGTCTGCTCCTTCCTCGAAAACGACCGTTACGACCGAGAGTCCGAGTCGTGAGATCGACCGCAGCTCAATCACGCGCGGGATATTCGTGACGGAAAATTCGATAGGCGCCGTTATGAAATTTTCCACTTCCTGTACCGCGAGCGAGGGAGCGCGTGATATGATCTGGACCTGATTGTTGGTGATGTCGGGAACAGCGTCGATCGGAAGTCCGAGCATCGCGAAAATGCCACCCGTCAGGAGGGCAAGAGTGAACAGGCTCACCATGAGCTTGTTGCGTATTGAAAAACGAATGATACCTTCGATCATATGGAGGATCCTCCTGGTGCCATGCATGTGTTCCAGGCACGGGCTGTGAATGGAGACTGTTGCCGAATCAGCGCAGCGGCGAATCCGTACGGAAAGCGTTGAGCAGACGCTGGAACCGTACGGCACTGCTTCAGTGCAGCGTAACGTCCTGATCGGCGCGGAATTGCGCGTTCAGGCGCGACTTCAGATCAGAACAGGAGGATGAAAGATATCTGGGAGGGTGCCTGGGCAGGCGTTGAGACTAGCGTAGATGTGGGTTGGTGCAACGATAGCCGTACCACGCAATGCGAGGTATTCACCTGTCAGAAAGGGTATGTGACATGGACATGTGCATATGTCTGTGTGACGCTCACGAGTACGCTCGGGGTGTAATTCACCTGTACTCCCTGTCGTTTGATTGTACGTGGTTTCAGACCTTGTCTGGCCGGATATGCCGAATAGCATCTCGCTGCACGGGATGGTCATCGAACTTGAGAAAGAAATCAGTATGACAAGAAGGATTACCTTTGAGTACATGAAGCTAATCTATCACGAATCCACTTTCAATGCAAGTCACAACGACCAGCGATTTCGGCAGCCATGGGGAAACGCCGATCCCACAAGGAGTTGCGGCCCTGTTTGCGCGTTGTATTCACGCAAGTCGCTGTTGTCGAGGTGTCGGAGGCCGATGCCAGCATAGCATGTGGGAGGTTTTCGAGCGCAGCGAGAATTGCCTCCCTCCCATCAGATCGGGATCGGATGGCGGTGTGTCCGTCGGCAAGATACAGTTCAGGTGGGTCGTTGCGGACCGTTCCCCTTGTTATCCAGGCGCCCTGCCCCAATACCAGTGGCGTGGCTCCAGGGACGCCCACAAGGCATTCCACAACGTGATGCTCTCCATGATGGGATGCGTCCCGCGATGGAGATAGCGGATGCGGTAGAGTCGCTCGATGTTGATGGCCAGGAACGTCAGCAACCACTGCACCATCATGCTGTTTCCCTGATGATGTCGATTGACCGCGAAGTGGTACTGATTCTTGGTGACGTTGAAGCCTTCGTTCTCGATCTCCCAGCGTGCCTTTGCCGCCCGTACCAGATTGCGGCTGCCCATGGTGCGCTTGGCAATATTGGTCAGCCACATCGCTTCGATCACCGTCCCGTCGGGCTTGGTTTGCCGGTAGCGCAACACGCGCACCGATGTCCAATCGAGGGCGTCCCATGGAGGGAAGCGTTCATCCCAAAGTTCGAAGGTGTCCTCCCCCTCCTTGTAGCGATCACACGGAGGATCGAGGTGAAAGCGCTGTTCGGCCTGCTGGAGAATGGAGGGGAGATTCCCTTTCAATCGTGCGATGATCGGCATGTGCAGTGCCGTGGCCGCATGCAGGAACGGAGCGGTGGGAAAGCCCCCGTCCACCACCAGATAATCGGCGAAGCCGCGGCCGAGAAGATCGTTGGCCCGTCGCAGCAAGCGCTGCGCGGCTCCGTACTCGCTGTCGGCCGGACCGTAGGGCTCCATATCGAGCAAAAGCGGAAGACCGACCCCGGCAATGCTCAAAGCCGTCAGTTTATGGGTGTATCCGAGGACCGTGCCCGCGCTGTTGCGCACGGGCAGGCACCACGGACAGCAGCACTTGGTCAGTTTTCCGACTCCGGTTCCGTCGATCGCCAATCCGATGTGGGCAGTGTTCTCTAAGACCTTCATGCGTTTGATGCGCCGCGCCAGCCCATAGAGTGTCCGTCGCAGGGCATCGACGCTCAGGCGTTCGGTGAAGTAGTGCAGCGTATCATCGCCAAAGGTGTGTACGAGTCCGGTGCTCCGCTGCGAGGCATTCGTCAGGGTGCGCGCCGCACCCAGGGCGCTGCCGATGCGCAGAAGGGTGCTGGCCAGCAAGGCCCAGATCAGATCGCGCGCGGTGATCTCCATCGCCACGCGTCCATCCCCCGGGGAGTCGAGCCACGCGCCGAGCCCGAGAGACCGGCGCATGTAGTGCTTGATTCCACCGAGGGTGGCATGGGTCATTGTTGTTTGGGTTTGGCGCGACGGGGCCGTTGAGCGCGTTCGAGGGCGAGGAGTTCCGCGTTGGCGGTGAGCACCTCACGGAGGGCATCCTGGAGACGGCGTCCGGTGTCGACCCGACGCTGGATTTCCTCGACCCATTCGTTGGGGATGCGGATAACGCGTTTGACGCCGTCGGACATGAAGGTCAGGGACCAGGCGGGATGCCCCTGGTCGTGAGCGCAATGACAGTTGGGGTTGCCGCATCGCGTGTGGCTCATCGACAGGGATCCGGGCAACGCGGTATCCGGGATGTCGAGGATTTTGAGGGCGGAGTACTTTCGCTTCCGCCACGCGGCGGCGATGGGTCCGACAGGGCGCTGCTTCATATTGTTGTAAATATACTACAAGAATGATAAAAACGCAAGCATTTCCGCAATGTGCGAAAACAGAATGTCACTGAGTTCGACTAAATGTCGCACTCAGTGGCTTGCAAATAAAGACCCATCCGGGAATCGGATCAGATGCGTTCCGAAATCGCCGGATTCCTTTGTCTAGTCGTGAAAATCCCGTATTTTGCTTAGCTAGGATTGACCTGTTGCATCGAATGTTCAACAGGATCGTACGCCGCGAATGTGGCGAAATTGGCATACGCGCCAGACTTAGGATCTGGTGGGGCAACCCGTGGGGGTTCGAGTCCCCCCATTCGCACAACCGGAGTTTCACGTACACCCCCGAGGAGCCGCTTTGGAAGTTCTCATCAATTCGAAAACCGACGTCAATCACGAAATCGAAATCATCGTTCCGTATGAGGAATTGCGCCCGCTGTTCGAGAAGGCCTACAGGGATGAAGCGAAGGACATTACTGTCCCGGGCTTCCGTCGCGGCAAGGCACCTCTGCAGATGATCAAGAAGCGCTTCGGACAAGCCATCGAGTATCAGATTATCGAAAAGCTGTCCAATACCTATTTTCGCGAGGCGTTGGAGGAGCGCGACATCCATCCCATCGGGCAGCCGGTGTTGCACACGCTGGATTACGAACCCGGTGGTACGCTCACCATCAAGGTTGACTACGAAACCTACCCCGATGTGACGGTGGGGGATTACCAGGGCATTCAACTCGAGAAACTGCAGCATGTGATCACCGATGAGGAAGTCGAGGAGGAAGTGCTGCGGCTGCGCAAATCGCAGCGCATCCTCACGCCCGCCGAGATGCCGACGGATGAAAACTTCCTCGTCACCATAGACATTCAAATGCTCGACGCCAACGGTGAGCCGATCCCCGATCGCCGCAATGAGAACATGAAGGTGGACATGGATGACGAGCAGATGAACCGCGATCTGATCTCGGAACTCTACAACATGAAGGCCGGCGAGGAAAAAGACGTGGAATTCTCGCACGAGCACGAAGATCATGAACATGTGGAACGTGCCCGCATACTCGTGAAAACCGTCGAGGCCGTTTCGCTGCCGGAACTGACGGACGAGTTCGCCGCTACGGTCTCCCACGAGCAGGCGAAAACGGTGGCGGAGATGTATGCGTTCATCCGTGCACGGCTCGAGGAACTCTGGACCGATCGCTACAAGCGGCAGTTGGAAGAAGACCTCGTTTCGGAGCTGGTCAAACGCAATCCGATCGCCGTACCGACGAGCGTCGTCAATTCGATTCTTGACGATATGCTCAAGGATTTGAAGCAGCGTATGCCGGACAAGACCGTGCCGGCCGATTTCAATGAGGAGGAATTCCGAAAGCTCAGAACTCCGCAGGCGGAATTCACCGCGAAGTGGATGTTCGTCCGTGACGCCATTATCGAAGCCGAGGGCATCACCGTCACCGACGAGGATCTGGAAGCAAAGGCCGAAACCGACAGTGCGCAGTTCGGGATGGACAAGGAGCGGCTGCTGGAATTCTACAAAAAACTTCCGCAGTACACGCAGGATTTGCTCGTCGCGAAACTCATGGACCGTCTCTTTACGTTCTGTGATATCAAGGAGGTCGACGACAACGACATCTCCAAAACGGGCCTTGCGCCGCTGGATTTGAGTGGCCTCGCGGGGCATGATCACGACCACGATCACGATCACGATCACGATCACGACCACGATCACGACCACGATCACGCACCGGCCTCCACCGGTGACGCGGAAAGCACCGCCGCCCCGGAAGAAACGAAGTAAGAACAGAAGGATATACCATGCATCCATTTGCCATGCAATTCTCCAGCCAGGCCACAGCGCCGACGGATCAGCTCGTACCCATCGTGGTGGAAACCACCGGACGCGGCGAACGCAGTTGGGACATCTTTTCGCGGCTGCTCCGGGAGCGCATCGTGTTTCTCGGGACGGCGATCGACGATCACATCGCCAGCCTCATCGTTGCGCAGCTGCTCTTTCTGGAATCAGAAGATCCTGAAAAGGACATTTTTCTCTACATAAACAGTCCAGGCGGCAGTGTCTCTGCGGGACTGGCCATATACGACACCATGCAATACATACGCGCGGACGTATCCACGATTTGCGTCGGTATGGCCGCGAGCATGGGCGCTATTCTGCTGGCCGGTGGCGCGGCCAAAAAGCGCATCGCGCTGCCGCATTCCCGTATCATGATCCATCAGCCCATGGGCGGAACGCAGGGCCAGGCCACCGACATCGAAATTTACACGCGCGAGATGATACGTACCCGCGACGAGCTGTATCGCATCATTTCCACGCATACCGGAAAGAGCGTGGAGCAGATCACCCAGGACTCGGACCGCGACAAGTACATGACCGCAGCCGAGGCTGTGGAGTACGGTATCATTGATTCCGTGCTCGAACGCAAGCAGAAACCCTCCGCCGAAGCGTAAGGGTTTCGCTACACGGCCTTCCTGTCGTATATTCGGTGGACATGCGCATGTCCACCGTTTTTATTCGAGAGCTTCCATGAGCCGAATATTTTTTGCCATTATACCTTTCGCTCTGTGCCTCGCGGCATGCTCCTCCTCTCCTCCCGCGGAGGAAATCCGGACGTACCCGGTAGAGATTTCCAATCTCGGTGCCGCGGTGAATTCGGCGCTGGATGAATTCTCTCCCACCATCACGGCGAACGGCAGACGGCTCATGTTTACCAGGGGAAATCCCACCGCGCCGTTCGAGCGCGATTTCTGGCAGAGCACCCTGGACGGGGATTTCTGGACAAGCGCTGCGCGACTCTCAGACCGCATCAATCGCGAAACCAACGAGGGATCGCCGTCACTTTCCGCTGATGGCCAGATTCTGTTCTTTGCCGCCGCCGACAGGCCCGACGGTCTCGGGAAATCCGACCTGTACCTTTCACAGCTCGATGGACGCGAATGGGCGGAAGCAGGCAACATGGGGTTTCCGGTGAACACGGAGCATTGGGAATCGCAGCCTTCAGCCAGCGCGGACGGTCGGACGGTGTATTTCGTGTCCGATCGGCCGGGCGGCATGGGTGGGCTCGATATCTGGATGACTTCTCAGGATCAGGATGGAAAATGGAAAGTCCCGGTGAATCCAGGAGCACCGATCAATACGCCGCGGGATGAGGTGTCCCCCTTCATCGCAAAAGACGGCAGCACACTCTATTTCGCTTCCGACGGTCATCCGGGCCTCGGAGGAACCGACATGTTTGTCAGCCGCCACATCCGCGGTTCCTGGTCACAACCGACGAATGTCGGACGGCCATTGAATTCCGAAGGGAACGACGAATTTTTCAGTCTGTCCGCAGAGGGCATGGTCGTCTTCTTTTCCTCGCGCCGCGACGGTGGCTTTGGCAGCTACGATGTGTATCGCGCGGAGCCGAATCCTTTTCCCCCCGGCGCTGTCATTGTCCTTTCAGGTACCGTCCGGGATGCGCGCACACGAGCGCCGCTGGAAGCCACGCTGCGCGTTACCGAGAGCGCTTCCGGGAGGGAATACAGTGTGCAACAGAGCAATGCCTACACCGGCGAGTACGTCATCGTATTACCCGCGGGCGCGGTGTACGATGTCGCAGCCGATGGAGGCGATCCGTACTTGCCGGCAAGCGAGCGCTTCGATTTTCTCAATCACACGGTGTACGACGAAGTCACACACGATTTTCTGCTTCGTAAGGACGAACCGTTGCCTCGGCTCGAAGCTTCCGTCACTGCGGACGTGCTGGATTTCTCGCTTCTTCATGGCGCATCCTCGACGGGCGGACTTACCATCGAGGAGGAAACCCGACGGGAAACGCTCCCGCTGCTGAATTACGTGTTTTTCCCTGAAAACAGTGCAGAGATTCCGGCTCGATACGCGATGCTTACGCCGGAACAAGCCGCAACGTTTTCTGTTTCCTCCCTCCCCGATGCAACCCTTGACCGTTATCATCATCTGCTGAACATATACGGGTATCGCATGCGGCTTGAGTCTTCCTTCCGCATGACACTTACAGGCACCACTGATGGCAGTGAGGCGTCGGCAGTCGCCCGACAGCGTGCCGAAGCGGTAGCGCGTTACCTGACGGAAGTCTGGGGCATCGGAGCGGATCGCATCGCGGTTCAATCCCGCGGTCTGCCCGAGAAACCGTCCGGTTCCAAAACCCCTGAGGGACGGGAAGAGAACCGTCGTGTGGAAATCACCTCCAACAATCCGGCATTATTGGCACCACTGCAGATCGAAGAGGTTCAGCAGGTACTCAAACCGCCCTTTGTGCGATTCCATCCCTCAATTACCGCGACTGCAGGTCTGAACCGCTGGCGCTTCGAAGTACGCCATGGCAACACCATTCTCCGCGAGAACGAGGGGCTGAGCAGCTATCCTGATTCGATCACCTGGAACTGGCGGGGATTGGACGGTGCTTTACCGGTTGTTGAATCGCCTTTGCGCTTTACATTGTACGCCCGGGATACGGACGGCTCTGAGGTGACGACAGCGCCGCAGGAAATACCGGTTTCCCTGGTGACGCTGGAGCGCAAGCAACTCGAACAACTCCCCGACAGAACAATTGAGAAAATCAGCCTCATACTATTCGATTTTGATCGTTCGGATCTCGGTTCGCAAAATCTCCAGCTTCTCGATCTCGCCGCCGAGCGTTTGACGGAACGATCGTCGGTCCTGATACGGGGGTACACAGACCGTATGGGTGCGGACGACTACAACCTCGCACTCTCGCAACGACGGTCGTCTGCGGTACGCGATGCGCTGTCTCCCAGGCTCCAGGGCCGTTCGATTCGCGCTGAAGGAGTCGGTGAAACGTCGTTGCTGTATGATAACGACCTGCCGGAAGGGCGTTTTTACTGCCGTACTGTTCAAATTCTTGTTGAAACCATCAAGTGAGTGTGACAATGGCGCGTTGTATCGGTTGGGCTGCTTTGTTTGTTCTGCTTCTGCCAGGCTGTCTCAATTATGAGCAGCACACCGTCTTGTCGGAGGACGGATCCGGGAAGCTCACTATTCATTACTCGATCGCTGAAAATGTGATGAGCTGGTTGGAGGACGGCAATCTCGCGTTCACCGAAGACAAGGTGCGGGAGCAGTACAGCGGGGAGGGTGTGGACATACACGTTCTCAGTGTCACTACCGAAGCGAAGGACTCGTCACGGCACGTACGCGTGGAGCTGGAGTTCGACAACATCGAGAAACTTTCGGATCTTCGTGGTTTCAAGGATATGCAGTTTCGCTGGTTGCGGGAAGGGGATCAATTTCGACTGACGCACACCCTCGGCGCGGCGAGTTCATCCGGTGATGCCTCGCTCGACGCGTTCTCGGTACGGTATAGCTACGAATTTCCGGGTGATATTCTGGAGAGCAATGCCGACAGTACATCAGGACGAACCGCTTTCTGGAAGTTTCAGCTTTCCGAACTCAACGCCGATCATGTCATCAGCGCGCGTATTTCGGCGACTGCGGGGAGCAGCACGGTATACGTCCTTGCGGTGATCGGCGTCGTTGTGCTCTTGATTGCGATATTTGCGTTTCGTCGTCGGAAAAAGGAATGAGCTGTCTTGTCGTTCCTGAGGTCCTCCTGACACATGAGTCGTGCGGGTGAAGTGTTCCGAGGAGATAATCGTCCTCAAACCCCGTCAACCCCATAGACCTTCCTCATCTTGGTAACAGTAGTGGGCGATACATGAATCGCCCATTTTTTTGTTGGCCGTGAGCGCCCGCAATTTTTCCTCGAAACAGTTTAGAAAAATGCGGGTGATCCGCATTGATCCGCCTCTGTCGCGCCGCTCTCCCGCAAAGTGGGCGATACATGAATCGCCCATTTTTGCTTTCGGGCAGGTTCGAATATTGGCCGAACCGGTACGCAGAGGCGGGAAGTATCGTCATCAATCCGTGAAGATCCTTACAGCTGTCCTTCGGAAAATGGGCGATACCTGTATCGCCCACTTCCATTGTCCGCGCGCGGAGGCACTCGCCTTTTCCCCCATGAATGACGGTCCGAAGCTCCGCGTCGGCTCATTGTGTTGCATGCACAAAAAAAAAGAGCCGCCATTGGCGACTCACATACATGTCCTGATGCCCGGATCACTTGGTCAGCATCATGCTGCGTCCAAGCGTCTTACCGTCGGAAAGGAGCTGATAGAAATACACACCGCTGGGATTGTTTCCCGCACTGAAGGTCACAGCGTGCGATCCCGCGTCGGCAACTCCTTCATGAAGAACGGCGACGACCTCACCGAGCGTGTTGATGACGCGAAGTGTGACATGAGCGCGCTGCGGGAGGGAGAAGCGGATTTCCGTCGTAGGATTGAACGGGTTCGGGTAGTTCTGATGCAGGACGATGCTCGACGGAGTAACCGGTGCCTCGACATCCGTCGTCTGCAGATCGGTTATCAGGAAGTCGACATCCAGGATACGGTTACGGTCGTCCGCCGATATGTAGGTTACGGGGACGGGCATCGTTCTGCTCGGTATGGCGGCCGTGTAGCGCGCAGCGTAGGAGTACTCGGGATGGTCGGCGTACACGAGATAATTATCCGGATCCAGCCCGGTGATGGAGTACCAGCCGGTGCTGTCGGTGATGGAGTATCCTGCGATACTGCCGTCCCGTTCGCGCTCGGCAATGACCAGCGTACCGGAGAGCGGTGTGCGGCTTTGTCCGCTATCCACTTCCACCTTTCCGAAACAGGAACCCAGACCGCTGCGCGTGGTGCTCTTCAGCTCGAAATCGATATTCTGAACCGTGCCGAGCGGGGTGAGTTCCTCGCTTTCACGGAAGTTCATGCGTCCGCCCGAAGAATGATAGTACTGCGGAGCGAGGCGGGCATCCATGGGGATTGCCAGCAACGCTGATGGCGGTGAATCGGGCAGATTGTCGAGAATGAACACGCCGTTGGTGTCCGTAACAACGGAGCGATACTTGCGATAGGTGTGCGTGCCGCCGGCGCCGCGCTTCAGCTCGCTGTCTATCAGCACGACCGTCGCCTGTTTGCTGACACCGGTTACCTGGCTGAGAACCTTGCCGATCAGTTTGTTACTGGTCGTATTGACGGCCGGAATCGTATAGCTCAACGAGAGATTGTTCTCAACGCGAATCGCGCGGGCTTCCATGGCGTTCGTCTGCTCACCGAGGAAAGAACGGAGATGCCCTTCCTTTTCCACTACCGTGTAGTAATCCTGACCAACGGGGAGATGTGCGACAAATCTCCCGTCGAGGCCCGTCGTGAGGGCCGTATCAACAATAGATTCACGCCAGTTCAGAGCCGTTCCCTGCCAGGAATTGACCTGCGTCGTATCGCCGATTTGAATAAAATGCTCTTTACGGATAAAGGACACTTTCGCTCCGGCAACCGCTTCATCATTCAGATCAACCACGCGGCCACTCACCGGTGCCGGCGTGCCATCCTTGGCAAGGAGGTAGAAGGGATAATCCAGCGTTTCACCCGCCTTGAGCGGTCGCTGCATGGCGTCATTGATCGTGTTCGCGTTGATATAAAATCGTGCGGCGTATGCCCCGGTTGGCTCCGACGCGAACGCAATGAGTTGCCCCTGCTGCACATCTTCCAGGAGGAAGTTGCCGTCGTCATCCGTGGTGGTCTCATACTTGAGATAATACCCGGGGCTTGTGCTCCAGACGCGGACAGTGGAATTCGGAAGCGGATCGCCGATGGTGTTCTTGACCCAGCCCTGCACCGTGCCGGGTTTGTCGGCGACGGTTATGGTGAATTCCTGATAGGCCTGAGCGCCGGTGGCCTGGTCGGTGGCCTGCACCGTGATATTGTATTGGCCGACTTTGTTCGGAACCCAATGTATCCAACTCGTTCCGTCGAACAGCCGCTCGGCACGCATACCGTCAGGTACCGCGCCAACGAGCATAATGCTGATATCGCGGCGGTCAGGAACATTTGTCTCGGTGATGTAAAAATAATCCTTGCCTACGACCGCTGTCGCACGGGGAACGGAAACGAAGCGCAGATAACTGGGGGGCGGCACGACCTTAATGGACGTATATGCCGGCGCATAATTATCCTTGGAGTACACAGCCACAACCGCGTATTTGTAGGTGTCACCCGGCTTGACGCGATAGTCTGTAAACAGCTCTGTTGGTCCGTGAATCTGCGCGAGGACCATGTCCGGAACGATGTACCCACGCCAGATCTGGTACTCCGAAGGAATGAACCCAGCCGGCGTCTGCCACTGCAACACCACATGGCCGTCTGAATTCACCGATGCCGTCAGGTTCTCGGGTGCGCCATTCTGCGCCTGCGCCGAAACGGCGAGGAGCAGCAAGACGACGAGAAAGTATGACGACAGGGTTTTCACAAATGGCTCTCTACTATGGCTTGAATAAAAATACGCCTCACAACGATGGAATGCAACGATGTCAAGATTAAAGTTACATTAATGTTGTATGCCAAAGTTGTGCCAAAAAATACCCGTTGAAGCAGGGTAAATGCGGGCTATTTCACGAGAGGTGACGGAATGTTGACGCCAAATTGAGAGGAGACGACAGCATCCCGACGCTACATCATCCCGAGTTTTTTCATTTTTTCCACAAGCGTCGTGCGCTTCAGCCCGAGGATTTTTGCGGCTTCCGTCTTGTTCCCATCGCAATGTTTCAGAACGAAGGTGATGTGTTCTTTCTCGACGTCGACAAGTGTGGTCAGGCGTTTCGGGGCACGTAACGAGACCGATAATTCCGATTTTGTGTCGCTGTCCGGGCCGCGGCTCATCGTACCGTACTCTTGCGGCATCATTTTCGTCGTGAGCAAAGCTTCGGATGCCTGCGCGATCATGCGGTTGATGAGATTCTCCAGTTCGCGGACGTTGCCTTTCCACTGCTGCTGTTGCAACTGTGCAATCAACTCGGCCGATGCGCCGGTGACAGCGCTCGGATGCAGGGCGTTGTACTTCACGATAAAGTGTTGCACCAGCTCCGGAATGTCGGCGAGACGTTCGCGCAAAGGGGGGACGGTGATGGGAATGACGTTGAGCCGGTAGAACAAATCCTGCCGGAATGCGTTGTTCGCGATGGCATCCTGCAGGTTGGTGTTGGTGGCGCAGATGACGCGCACATTTACCATTCGTGTATTGGGATCGCCCACGCGCCTGAACTCGCCTTCCTGCAATACGCGTAATAATTTCGCCTGAAATGCGAGCGAGGTATTCGAAATCTCGTCCAGGAACAAGGTGCCGTTATGGGCTTCCTCGAAGAGACCAGCCTTATCCGCCACCGCGCCCGTGAAGGCTCCCCGTTTGTATCCGAACAACTCGCTCTCGAGCAATGTGTCGGGAAGCGCGCCGCAATCCACCGCGACGAAATGCTTCTCCTTGCGGGGGCCATTGTAATGGATCGCCTTTGCGATCAGTTCCTTGCCCGTGCCGCTCTCACCGTAAATGAGTACGCTGCCTTCGCTGTTGATGGCGACTTGCGTCTCGGAAAAGAGTTTTTGCATTGGGCCGCTGGACCCGATGATGCTCTCGAATCCGAAGCGTTGCTGTACTTCGCGTCGCAGGTACAGATTTTCCTGTTGGAGTGACCGATGCAACCGCGCGTTCTCGATGGCGATGGTCGCGAGATTGGCGAAGGCCTCGAGAAATTCGGCATCGATTTCGGAAAACGACATCGCCGACACGGCATCCGAACGCGAATCCACGTATACCGTGCCTGTAATCGTATCCTTCGACCGCATGGGGACACAAATCAGGGAGTGAATGTTGAAATTCACCACCGAATCCCGCCGGCTGAAAGATTCGTCCAGCGATGTGTTGGATACGATGATCGGTTTGCCTCCGTGCAGCACGTCGCGGAGGATGCTCAGACTGATCTCGGTTGCATCGCGAATGGTTTCCTTCTCCACATTCCGTGAGGCTTTCAGCGTGAGCTGCTCGTCTTCGATGAGGAATATCATTCCCCGTTCGCCGTTCATTGCCTCCAACGCGCTGTCCATGATGCTGTCAAGGAGCGTGTCGAGGTCGAGCACGGAATTGATTTTCTTCGCCACCTCATACAGTGTGCGAAGGTTTTGCTCGCGAACAGCGGTGAGCGATCCGGGCGAGTCGCTTCTGTGTCGCAGCGCCTGTTCCCGGATGATCGCAGCGTTGGTACGCACGTCGTCCAGAAAACTTCGGTACATCTGCGGGTCGGAAATGCTGTCGGCGCTGCGCATCAGCTCGGTGTATGCGCGCTCGATCAGTTCCATCGACTCGCTTTGCGCTCTGTTCGCCCGCAGTATAAGAGCGTGGTTAAAAAGAATATCGTGCGCGCCGCCGTAAAGTGGCCCCCGCTCGTCGAGCATCTGCATGGCGTCACCGGAGAGATCCAGGGCGACGGATGCACGGCCGAGACGGAGATTCACCAGCCCTGCGTAGGAGCGGGAGAGAATCGAATAGGAATCGAAGCCCTGACGGTCGGCGATGTCTGCCAGGTGATTAAAGGCCTCCAGGGCCTTTTCCATGTCCCCATCAGCGGAGCGTGCGATATGGAGTATGCCATACCGGTAGTGGAGCATGGCGGTGACGTTGAAATACTCGACGTTCGAGAGCAGTGCTTCTGCTTTCGCAAGCAACTTCTGTGCGCCGTCGAAATCCCTGCGCTCGATAAGGCAGCCCGCGATATCGATATGGCAGCTCGCCGCGGAGACGACGTCGCCCGATGCCTCCGCAAGCGACAAGGCCTCCTGTAACGAGGCGACCGCTCGGTCGTAAGCGCCGAGCGTCATGTAGACGTTGCCAAGATTCTCGAGGCATTTCCCCTTGAGGTAACTGTCGTCGAGTTCACCGGCGATGCGCAATTCCTCCTGCAGGTGCAGCAGGGCGGGGGAGTAGCGGCAAAGAGCGATTTCGCACTGCCCCATGGATCCGCAGGAAATGGCGATCAGGCGTCGATCGCCGGACTGTTTGGCCAATTCGTTTGCGCGCGAATGACAGCGCAGCGCTTCCTCATAGTTTCCGAGCGCATAGAATTGCGTCCCCATGTTTCCGAAGACGCGCGTGAGTCCCCTGGGATTGGCGCAGGCCTCGAAGATGGCCTCTGCGAGACGAAAATGTTCGAAGGCCCTTTCGGCATCCTCGAGCATGGAACTGTACACCAGGCCAATGTCCACGAGAATATTTCCTTCGTCCACGGCTGCGCCGGCTGTTGCGTACAGGTCACGAGCGCGTTCGTAACGCCGCAGTACCGTTTCTCCCGGCTGGGTGCGGTATTCGATCACGCCGAGTTTCTGATGGCAGAACGCCTGCCCTAAAATGTCATCAGCTTCGGTGCAATATCCGAGCGCCTTTTCGGCGCTCCGCCGGGCGCGGTCATACTCTCCGGTCGCGAGATAATACTCGGTCTGATTTCTGTACACGCTCGCAAGTTTATCGGGAGATTGTGACTGGGCCGCGAGCAGCAACATTTCCTCGATGAATTCCTGTTCGTCTTCGCGTTTCCCGAGAATGTTACTGAGCCGGGTGAGCCTGTCGAGAATGTCGAAACGCAGTGCGGCGTCGTGCTGCGCCAGAGTGAGAGCATTACGCAAAAGCGCAGCGGCTCCGGCGTAATCGAAGCGCAGTTCCCGTTCTCTCGCGGCGGAGAGCAGCAAAGGACGAGCCTCGTCGCGCAAATCCGCAGCCAGGGCGTGATGCGCCAGCACGGCTTCACGGTCGAACAGGGGAGGATGGGAGAGGAAGAAGGAATACAGCGCACGGTGGATGCTCGTCGCCGGTGTATCCATCGCTTCGCGCACGGCCGCATGTGCCGGATAGAACCCATTGTCCGCTGCGTCGAGCAGATGTTCCTGAACGAGTACTGCGAGTCCCTTTCGGATGGTTTCAGCGGGCAGTTCCGTCGCGTACTGCAACGCGTCCGGAGATAACGGGAGTGCGGCTGCGACGACCGCGGAAAGGATGCCGCGTTCCTCGTCGCTGAGGCGCTTCAGTATGCGTTCGTAGCGCTGAACGAGTGTCGCGGGAAACACAGCGCCAAGATTATCGCGTTCGTGGACGAGCCAGCCGTGCTCGGTGGCAACGAGGATCCCCTCGCCCTCGCAGAAGTTCAGCAGTTCCTCGAGTTTTCCCGGAACGCCTCCGCTCTGCCGGTGCATGACGTCGATAAAGGAGGGTGAGACCTCACCCAGCAATTCGCGGAGGGCATGGGCGGTTGTGCTTCGCGGCAGCGCTTCGAGTACCATGAGCTGCCAGAGTGGCGAGGCGCTGACATCGGCGAGCGCGGCAAGATCCGTATCGGTGCTTCCGAGCGCCAACAGGAATGCGGATGTTCCGGAGGCCTCCAGATAGGAAGCGAAAAAGGCCAGGAAATCACGTGTAAACGTATCCGCTTTGTCTGCGTTGTCGAATATCAGGGCGCAGCTCTCTTCTCCGGGCGTCAGAATTTCCGCTGCTGCATGAAACACACGGAGCTGCTCTCCGTCACCGCTCAACGCGGGGAGTTCCGCGGGTCGCACACCGGGCAGCGCACCCGGAAAGGTCGCGGCAAGGGTGGCAAAGCGTCTGTCGCCTTCGTCCGCACCCGGCGCGAGGGCGGCTATGATACGTAGTATCGGAGAAAATACTCCCATGTCGAGACCGCCGCTGGCGCGATGGACACGGACGCCGTCCAGTTGAAGATCGGCGGCGAGCGATCGGAGCATACGCGACGTGCCGGCACCTTCAGGACCGACAACGCACAGCACGACCGGACGCAACAAGGCCTCGTTTCGCAGCTCGGTGAGTCGCGCGTGTTCCTGCTCTCTTTCGATTTCCGGTAGCCGAATGCGCCGCAAGTCCCCCGACGCCGCAATGCCGGGCGCGCGCCCAAGAAACTCCGACACAGCCTTATGGAGTTGAAAAGCGCTCCGATAGCGCAACCGTGCTTCTTTGTCCATGAGCGTCCGAATCCAGGCTGCCAGGGCGGCGGGAATATCATCCGGAAGCGCGGGTATTGCCTCATACAAATGTTTCCGGAGCAGAGTCGCCGGTGCATCGGCTTCATACGGAACACGGCCGGTCGCGACGGTAAAGAGCAAGCAGCCGAGGGCATACAGGTCGGTACCGGCGTTGGGGGCTTCGCCGCGAATGATTTCCGGCGCCATGTACTCCAGTGTTCCGCTGATACCGGATCCGTTCCGTACTCCGCTCAGACCAAAATCCATCAGACGCACGACACGCCTGCCACGCTCTTCCGTTACCGTGATGTTTTCCGGTTTCAGGTCACCATGGAAAATATGCTGTGAATGGATGTAGGCAAGCGCTGCGGAAAGGTCGGCGGTGAGCTCCGCAAAGAGAACGGCATCGAAGCCTCCATCGGCGCCTCGCACATGCGCCGGTGCGAGCGTCGCTCCCTCTACCCAGTCCATGATGAACCATGCACGACCGTCGTCGAAATACCCGAATTCGTGGACGCGCACAAGACTCGGATGGTCGAGCGTACTGAGTATGCGAAATTCCGATTGCAGATGCGTTAGCTGTTCCGCGTTGACGGTGTTGAGGATTTTCAGGGCGAATTCCACGCCGTCCTGCGTTCGCGCGACGCGATACACCGTCCCGTTTCCGCCGGTGCCGACGCGGGCGAGTACCGAGTACCCGGGAATAACGGGGTGTGCATCCTCCACAGGAACCATTACGACCACACTTCGTTTTTCGCCTGTCGCGTCATCAATTCCTGCGTGGCGAGAATGGGATCTTTGCCGTTGAAGAGGATTTCATACATCTGCGCCACTATGGGCATTTCCACACCGTGACGTACAGCGAGATCGTGCGCGGAGCGCGCTGTGTCCACGCCTTCGGCGATCATTCGCATCTCCTGCAGAATGTCGGGAAGTTTCCGCCCTTTGCCGATCTGTTCACCCACGTAGCGGTTCCTGCTGTGACGGCTCATTGTTGTGACGATAAGATCGCCAAGACCGGAGAGACCTGCAAACGTATGCGGATCCGACCCAAGGTGCACCCCGAGGCGGCGGATCTCGGCGATGCCGCGGGTGATGAGCGCGGCCTTGGTGTTGTCGCCGAAATTAGAACCGTCACATATACCTGCACCGATCGCGATCACGTTTTTCAGCGCTCCGCCAAGCTCCACGCCGACCACGTCGTCGCTGCCATAGACGCGGAATGTGTCGGTCATGAACACCTGTGCGGTCAGTGCGGTTGTCCGTGGGTTTATCGACGCGGCTACGACGGTGGTGGGTCGCTGCTGGGCGACTTCCTCCGCATGGCTGGGCCCGGACAGAATGGCATAGCGATGCGGATCGAAACCGGGGACAACATCGGCGATGACTTGTGAGACGCGCAGAAGGCTGTCCTTTTCGATGCCCTTCGCCACATTGACAAGGATGGGGTCACGCAACAGATCAACAGGGATTCCCGTGAGTACGGCGCGAATATGTTGCGTGGGTGTAGAGACGACGAGGAGGTCGGCGTCAGTACACGTTTGCGTGATATCACAGCTGATCCGGAGTGCGGCAGGGAGCGGCAAGTCGGGCAGATACACCGTGTTACGGCCGGATGCGCGCATGGTCTCCGCATCCTCTGCGGACCAGGACCAGAGCGTCACGTTGTGGTTGTTATTCGAGAGAAGGACGGCGAGCGTGGTACCCCAGCTCCCCGCCCCAAGGACGCCGATTTTCATACCTGCCCTGTACGATCGTAGTGAAAAGCCCCGGTGCGCCGGGCCCCGAAGCCGCTACGGCTTCAGAAGAGGAACGTTTTCATCGTGGAACCGAGGTTCCTGCCGAGAATCCGGAATTTGTTGAAGCGATTCTCCTGTCCGGCCAGCAAGCGTTTGATGTTTGACCGATGTGCGTAAAACAGTAACAACGTCGTGGCGATGCTGAAGAGGATCAGCGTGTGATAGCTCGGGATATCGACGTGGAAAATATTGTAGCGAATGAACAGTGTCGAAGGGAAGGCTGTTGCGGCGCTCAACGATCCAAGCGAAACATACCCGGTGGTGAACAGCACCAGCGCGAACACGATGAGCGCGATCGAGATGTCGATCGGCGCTATGCCGACGAGCATGCCTGCGGCGGTGTTGATGCCCTTGCCGCCCTTGAAATTGAGGAAGACGCTGAAAATGTGACCAAGTACCGCGGCCAATCCCGCGATGATCTGCACGATGGTGATGTCGTCGAACGGTGTACGGTTGTTGAATGGGAAATCTCCGTAATGGAGGCGGGCGATTACCAGTACCGCGAACAGCCCCTTGAGCACATCACCGGCCTGCACGAGCAAACCGAGCTTCCAGCCGAGCATGCGCATCACGTTGGTGCTGCCGATATTTCCGCTGCCATGCTTGCGAATATCAATACCTTTGAAATGGCGCGATACGAGCAATCCCGTGGGGATGGAACCAACGATGTAGCTGAGGATGATGATGAGGCTGAGGAGGTACATGGAAACTCATTCCAATGTTCACATAATCATAACAAATTATCCTCCCCGTACGTCAAAATCAACGTAATAATTCATCGCCATACGTTTTTTTACCGCGTCGCCGCCGGGAGCTCTCCCGGCAACGCCCGTCGTGCGCGGAGCGGACCTGCATGCCGGCTCCCGCCGAACGCGTCCGCATGCCCGACGGTTGCTTCTGTGCGTGATTTCGCTGATGTTGCATACTGCTGTCATGACGCGACTCACGTATATCAATACCGACAAGTACCGCCGCACGTACAGTGGGAATTGGCGCCGTACCGTGGACGCCCGGCTTCGTGCGTCTGCTCCCTGGATGATTGCCTTCGCTGCGCTCTGGCGTTTTCCCGGTCTCGCGCTGGGTGAAATGCAGCAATGGGATGAGGCGATCTATGCGCTGCGCGTGCAGGTGATACTGCGCTTCGGAGAAGTATGGGACCAGAGTGTGAACATGCTTGCCGGGAGTTATTACAGCGCCCATCCACCGTTGTATGTCTGGTTTTCCACCTTCTGGTCGCTGCTGCTCGGTGAAGCGGTGTGGACGCATCGGCTGACATCGGCTCTGGCAGGTGCCGGACTGGTACTGCTGACGTACCGTATCGGACGAAGAATGGTACCGCGCACGCTGGCAACTCTGGCCGCGTTGTTTGTGGGGTTCGCGCCATTGCTTGTCCGGTATTCACGACTCGGGCAATTGGACGCGCTGCTCGCGTTGTTGATGCTGGCGGCGCTTTGGGCCGGGATCGTCTATGTACGTGAAGAGCGGAAGCGTCATCTGCTGGCAGGTGCGTTGTTTCTCGGTGCGGCGTTGATGACGAAAATGCTCTTCGCGCTTTCCGTGCCGGCGGGCATATTCTGCGCCGGCTTGCTGCTCAATGGCGCGGAGCGTCGTCGTGCGCTAACGTTCGCCATAACCGCAACAGCACTGTCATTACCCCTCTGGCTTCCCTGGTTGCTTTCCTTTTCGCTTCGGCACGGCGACGGAAATCTGCTGTACATTTTTTCCTCCGCAGTACCTCTCGGCGCGACGCTCGGAGGTCAGGAGGGGACGATGAAGGAAACCGGTCTGCTGTACTACTTCAATCAGCTTAGCGTCCACGTCTCCGCCATACTGCCTTTCGCCCTTTTCGCCATGTACCGCACGTTGCGCAGCAGGCGGTCCGTGGGATTTCTCGTGCTCGTCGTCTGGTTTGTTCTTCAGTTCACGGCACTGCTGGCAACCGGGAGCAGTTTCGAGGTCTATCTGCTTCCTATGTTCGCTCCGCTGGCGCTGTTCGCGATGCGCGGGGTGCAGCTTGCGCGCAGAACCGCGCTGCCGGTAAGAAAATTTCTGCTGACCACCTCCGCGTTATGCTTCGTTTGGTCGCTCTCGCTGGATTGGCGCATTGCCGTCAAGAGTGTCATTGGCATCGCATCTTCCGCGGGGGTCACCGGTGACACACTGCTTATCGCGTTGATATTCACTGTCGTCACACTTTGTGCGGTGATTCTCGCTTTGATCTGCGCAGCGAACATTCCTGCGGCGAGTCTTTTCAGCAGCAGTTCGCTCTGGGCACTGGTTGTTGTGATTTTCGCTGTCAGCGCATATCGCTACTACCACGCTGAACCGAAAAATATGCTTGACGGCGCCGATGCGGTATCCGGATTCATTCGGGAATCCCAACCGACGGCGCTGGCCCTCATCGGTAATGGAGAAAATCCTCAACTCACGTGGTATCTCGATGGTGCGGACATTGGCTGGCACACCGATGCACCACGCACCGAACGACTCGAGCCCCGGCATCGCGGCATCGAGGCTGTGCAGAGTCGTCTGCACGCGCTGGCGGAGCGCTATTCCCTCCTCGCCGTGGTGGAACTCGATGATGGCGTGCATGATGCGCATCGCGAACCCGGCGATGTGCTCCCGCGGGATTTCCGCATTGTACTGCGCACGCAGGGATACCTGGTGGCGCGTTCCACGGGTGCTTCGCCGGCGAAAGAGGCACGCTAAATCGTAACGGAGGGAAGCAGAGCTGATGATACGAGAAAGAGCATCGCTTCAGGCAGAAACAGGAGAGGCCGCGCACTTCCCCGGGATGTGTGTTCAAGGGCTGCTGCGGATTATCCGCATGCCTGTGATGCTCGGAACCGGAGCCGTCTGGCTGCTCCTGGCCCTCGTATGCACACAGATTCCTTTGCTTCAGGTTTTGGGGTATGAGTATGCGCTGTGTATTGGGCTTGTAGCCGGCTGGTCTTCCGCAGGCGTATCCCTGCTCGTGTTACGGAAACTTGAGCGCCTGCGGGGGAGGACGGCGCTTGCGTCGGTGCTGCGCGACGGGCTGCTGCTTTCATCCGCGTTTCTGCTTCTTCTTTTGCCGCCCGCCGCGGTCATGGTTTTCAACGCGTTGTTCGTGCGTAACTGTGCGCCATTCGAGGGGATGCTGCTGTACCTGCTGATTCCGGGGATGACCGTCTTATTCAGTACGTCGCTGGCGATACTACTTCGCGCGCTGTTTTCACGAAGAGCATGGCTCGCACTCCTGATCGTGCTGCTTGTACTGCTCGTCCAGCCGCTCCTCGAGATTCTCACACGCCCGCAATTGTACTCGTACAATCACGTTTTCGGCATGTTCATCGGATTGTCGTGGGACCAGCATGCGCCCCCGCTCGCAACACTCGCGGTGTATCGCATACTGACAGTCGCATTTGCACTCATGATGCTGTCCGCAGCCGCGGCGCTTCGGGCGATCCGGCGCGAGGGACGATTGACAGCGGGACAGCGCATGGCTATCGCAGCGATCTTTTTACCTTCGATGGCGGCGGCTGTATTTCTGACTGCGCGGAGTGACGCATTCGGATATTCCAATTCTTTCGCGAACATTCGGCAGCATCTGCACGGGGAATACCACAGCGCACATTTCACCCTGCTGTATGATACCGCTGCGGTAGACGAAGAGGATGTCGAATTTATAGGGGAAGAGCACGAATTTCGTTTGCATCAAGTGTGCACCGAGTTAGGCGTAGAGGTGCCGCGGGGATTGATTTCCGTTCTCTATCCCGACAGACAAACGCGGGGGTGTTTGCTGGGCACCTTTTCTTCCGAAGTTGCGCGCCCCTGGAAGAATGAAATCCACCTGTCCATGGAAGGGTGGTCGCAGTCGCTGAAGCACGAGCTCGTGCATGTCCTGGGCAGGGAGTTCGGACCGAATTTCATCGGAGTGCCGTTCATCCGTGTACTCGGACTGACGGAGGGGCTGGCAATGGCGATAGAGTGGGACTTCGGTAATCGCAGTTTGCATGACTATGCTGCAGGCATGTTGCGTTATGGCATCCTTCCCCCGGTCCGGCGCGTCATGTCCACATCCGGATTCATGTCCGGCTCGTCGTCGGTCGGATACGTGGCCGGGGGCTCATTCACACGCTGGTTGATTGACACGTACGGGCTCGATCGCATGAAACAAGCCTACGCCGCTGATGACATCGAGGGCGTGTACGTCCGTTCGTATGATGATCTCGAACGCGCCTGGCATCGCTTTCTTCGTTCCACGCCGGGTTCTTCTGTGGACAGTCTCGCGATTGCGTATCTATTCAGGCGCCCGTCCCTGTTCACCGCAATGTGTCCGCGCACAGTTGGTGACCGCAGTCGTCGAGCCTCGGAACTCCTGCGGCAGGGAGCTTCGGATCGTGCTCTCGGCGAGTACCGCGCTCTCGAGCGCATGGCGCCGTCGGCATCATCCGCTTTTGGAATCGTCCAGTCGCTGTATCAAGACGAACGCATGAAAGAGGTCCAGGAAGAGACAATCCTTCTTCTGAACGACAGCACCCGCGCATACTCCGTTCTCCCCCTGTTGCTCTGGCAGGGTGCGTCCTTCTGGGCGCTCGGGGATTCGGTGCGGGCAGACACCGCCTTTTCGCGTCTTGTCTCGATAGACCTCCCCGGCTGGACGACGGATCGCGCAGGTCGCTTTCTCCGTCTCCTGCGCGAAAATTATCGGGACGACAGCGTCAGAGTCCTGATGCTTGGGTCTCTCCGCATATCCGCCAATGCCGACAGCGCACGCGAGCACATAGCGCGTACCTTGCTTGCGCTTCAACGCAAGCGACCGGACCGTCCAGCCCTGTTCGACGAGACCATGCAGCGTGCCGGGATGGAAAAGCAATTTCGGGACGAGGTATTCGACAGACTGAGCGCTATTCCCGAATCGGCGAGAAGTGCTGAGCAGCACGCGCTGCTCGGTCGGCTGCAGTATCGCCGCGGCAACATCGCCGACGCACAACACTGCTTCGAACTTGCGCAGCGCCGTAAGAATGATAAAAAAGAGCTGCAAGTATGGATTGAGCGGTGTGTCTGGAAAGGCGGTCAGGTCAATGACCCACGGTGACGAGAGAGCGCACAATCATGGAAAAACCGCACTTCGCATGCAGGTCAGCTCCCGCGGCTGACTTGTGCAACGGTCCATGCGTCCGGAAGCGCCGAAGCGATGGTATCCGCCGAAGGCCGTCCTCTGCGCAGACATCCATCGAGGAGGACTGGGATATCCCGGATGCGGTTCGGGACATGCCCGATGCAGCGGGATTCAGAAGAAGCGCAGGATGCGGAGCGAATCCGTCCGGGTATTGAGTCGTTCCACTGTGGCAATGCCGGCACCGTCGGCGCTGAATCTGGGCATCAGGTTCTGCGGAGCGATGCGGCTGAGCGGAAGGCCTGCGACCGACGACAGCCACACGTCCCCGGTTTTGGTCTCATACACCAGAGCATTTCTTTCGTCCGATACATCCATGTCAATCACCTGGCCCGTGACAAGAACCGATTTCGCACCGGAAGAAAGGTCCAGAGTCGAAAGAGCGTCTTTCTCCATGACATACAGGAGCGGACTGCCGAACTGCCGCTGGAAATACACCATCCGCTGATGCCAGGCATTGATTGTCGTGTACGAGTCGGTCGTGAACGAATGCAGCAGCGTGCCGTCGAAAGAGTACGCACGTACAACGCCATTTTCGAAGCGTAGCGCGAGTCCATCGCGACCAATAGGCGTGAGGGCGACCAACGGAGCAGGTGCAGGAGCGCTCATCAGTAACGAGTCGTCAATCACGCTCCAGGTTGTCGGGTCGAAGAGCAATCGGCGCACCTCCAGTTGCGTGGTGCCGCTGGCGCACAGAACGACATTACCGGCACCCTCCACGAAACGAGCGAAGACGTGCTGCGGAGCACCCGGCACATTATAGCTCCCGCGAAGCGTACCGTTGAGGTCCACCAGGGAGAGGCGGCCATCTTGTGCAAGGAGGAGGACCGTGCCGGAAGGATCAAACTCGTACAGAGCGTGCTGCGTACGCAACGGTGCCAGATCGATGATGCGTTTGCTGCGCGTATTGACAGTCAGTATCGCAAGTTCCGTACCGGGATGCGCGGGTGAACCGGGGCCGGTCACCTCTCCTCCGGCCATAGCGGTTCCACGTACATACGCGGCGACAACCGTCGAACCATCGGGCGACCATTGCGGATTAAAATGATGTTCGATCAAATCCGAGTCGTCATCCGAGCATGCGGAAAACACCAGGGTGATGGCAATGGAAAGAAGCGGAAGGATGCGTGACGTCGGAACTTTCATAATCAATCCGTCAAGAGACGTGAGGCGATGAAGAGGGATAAGGTACAGAGAAAACAAGCAATGCCCAACCGCTGAGGAAAGCAACTCCGCCGAAAGGCGTCACCGCCCCGAGCCAGCGAATACCCGTCGCCGAAAGCAGATACAAACTGCCGCAGAACAAAACGATACCGATCAGGAAGAACCATGCGGCAAGGTGTACCCGGGCAGGACGCGCATGCTGAAGAAGGACGGCACAACCGAGTACCGCCAGGGAATGGATCGCATGATAGAGGACTGCGGTTTGGTAGGTTTTTACGGCTGTATCGCTCAGGAGATCGCGCAGAGTATGCGCACCGAAAGCGCCCAGAGCGACAACAAGAAAGCCGTTCACGGCGCCAGTGCGCAACAGGAAGAGGAAACGTGAAGATTGCCTCTGCGAAACAGCCGGTTTGATTTTTTCTTCCATCTAAAGAAAAACACAATTTGTGTCGAAAAGTTACAGGGATGCCGGAATCGGAACAGGGGAAAAATTCGGCGCAGTGAGTGAACACACGGTTTGGCCCGGCAGAGCCTCCCGCGCCGCGATCGCTTCATCCTGGCGGGCATACAATCCGAATACGGACGACCCGCTTCCGCTCATGGCCGCCGCAAGCGCTCCCGTGGTCTCCATGCTGTACAGCAGCTCGTGGATGGCCGGGTATGCCGTGGTGACGATATGCTGGAAATCGTTATGCAAAACGTCCCTGAGCAACGCCTGATCCGAACCCGCGCGGAGCAGCGCGTCCGCTGCGTGCACTGCGCTATGTCTGTGCTGCACGCCGAGCGAGGCATAGGCCCAGGAGGTAGATACATGGACGTCCGGTGTGGCTGTGAGTATCCACCACGGATTACGAAATGGCAGCGGTGTGAGTACTTCTCCGCGCCCACGCCCTTCGGCGCAACCATCCATCAGAAAGAATGGGACATCCGATCCCAACTCCAGCGCCATGTGCCGCAGCTCTTCTTCGGGGATGTGCACTCCGAGCAACGCAGGGAGGAAACGGAGCACGGCACCGGCGTTGGAACTCCCGCCGCCCAGACCCGCACCCATCGGAATGTTTTTCTCCAGCGTCATATACACACCACCGGATCGCGCATGACGGAGGACGGCGTTCGCTGCCCGAATACAGAGATTGCTCTCGTCGCAGGGCACATCCGGGTGATTGCATTCCATCGCGGCGCCACTGTTCGCGTGGTGGAACGTCAATACATCGTACAGGTCAATATGGTGAAACACCGTCACCAGATTGCGGTAGCCATCTGCCCGTCTGTCCAGTATTTGCAGGCCGAGGTTGATCTTTGCGTAGGCGCGGACTTCCACGGATCGCTATTCTCCCAGAAATAATCCGAAGGTGAGACTAGCGCGAATGAACATTCCGCTCATTTCGAAGGCCGGCATATTCAGCATCGTAAAATTGTCGTCGAGCTTCCACTCGTCACCCGCGGTGCCGAAATATCCGGCTGTCACCCCCGCGACAATGAAGGGATGCAACTCGTACTCCACGGTCAACGTGGGCTGAAAGGCAAAGAAGCTGTTGACAAGCTCATGCCGGCTGTCCGCCGCCGAAGTCGGCGAGGAGGGGAAGAGGGAGCCCCAGGTCTTCGAAACATTGTCGCTTTCGGTAAGCGTCAAGGTATAGGATCCGCCGCCGAGGAGGCCGCCGACGGCAAAGTGCAGCCGGCCGAAAGCCAGCACGTACTCCAGTGTCACGCCGCCGGTACTGACATCGAGCCGGGAACTCTGATACCGTCCGTCAAGATCGCGCCGTGTTTCCAGCGACCCACCGTATCCCATCCCTCCGATGCGGAGATTCGGGATGAATACGACGTACGCATAGCCGTGACCGCCGAACATGAACATGCCGTCCTCGTTGAGTTGCGGCAGTCCTTTTTCCTGTAGCGCTCCGTTCAGCTTCGTCATATTCAGAAAATTCCATGTGGGTGCTATGCCGCCACCGCCGCCGATGATACCGCCGCGTCTGTCGCGTTTGCTCGGACGGTAGTCGTCGTCGTCATACTCCTCTTGTGCGGTGAGCGAGGACGTCAATAGAAGCGAGAACAGCAGCAGCGAGAGTCCGTATTTCATGTATGCACCCTTGATGATTTCAACCTGTGGGAAAAAATGGCGAGGAAATCCGCGTGAAGCAAACAACAATGTCACAGGAAGAGAAGCAGGAGCTGTGTGGCGATATTCGCGTATATGCCGGCGATCACGTCGTCGAGCATGATACCCGCTCCGCCGCGCATGCGGTCGAGCTGACGCGCCGGCGCTGGTTTGATAATGTCGAAAAGGCGGAAGAAGAGGAATGCCGCGAGGAGCGCCACCCAGGTCTTCGGCAGGAAGACGAGTGCCAGCCACATGCCGGCCACCTCGTCAATCACGACGAGGGAGGGATCGTCGCCATGATGCTTTTCCAGCAGCGTGGCTGCCGGGACGCCTGTGAGCAATACCGCGCAGGCGAGAAGAAAAAGTATGACGCCATTGCCGCTGAACGGCAGGAACCAGTACACCAGCGCTGCCGCAAGAGAACCGACAGTACCGGAAGCGACGGGTGCGTACCCCGTAAAAAAGAAGCTCCCCCACACGCGCGCTGCCCAGAGCAGAGCGCCGCGGGTTTCGGGGAGTGCGGCTGCCGCATTGCTTTGCTTCATACCACCTGCCTCGCACCACTCAGCAGACGAGCGATAAAGCGTCGGTTGTCGACAAGATACTGTACGCCTGTATAGAGAGTGAGCAGTGTCACCGCCAGCATCATCATATAGACGACGCCCGTATCGAGGAGGGAGGGGATGAGGGCGCCAAGTACGTCCCGAACCCAACCGACGTCCCGTCCCACAATGAGCAGCAACAGGTAGTACAGGACGGCCATCTGAATAAAGGTTTTCCACTGTGCTGTTTTGCTCGTGACGATATGCTCGTTGCGGATTTCCGCCAGTGAGCGCAGTACGGTGACGAGTATGTCGCGCACAATGATCACCACCACCATCCACCAGTGGACGTAACCCAGCACCGCGAAACCGGCGAAGGCCGCGGAGGTGAGGAACTTGTCCGCAAGCGGATCGAGGAATTTGCCGAGATTGGTAACCGAGCCATAGCGGCGGGCGATTTCACCGTCATACCAGTCCGTCAGCGCGGCCACCATGAACACGAGGATGGAAACTTGCTTTTGTACCGGATCATTCGCGATGATCAGAAGAAAGAACACCGGCGAGAGCAGCAGGCGGGCGAATGTCAGAGTATTTGGAAGCGTCGAGGGCATGAAAGCAGTGAAGGGTGATAATGTCGCCGCAAGGAAAAAGTGGATACCGTACGTCGGAAAATGCCATATTTACGGCGAAAAAAAAACCTCTCCCGATGAGGAGAGGCACATAATTCGCGACGGAGTCAGGACGCATCCTCCGGGGCATGCCTGCGGACGACGACTGCCTGCATACCTTTAGGACCTTCCTGGGCCTCATAATCCACAAGCTCGCCGCCTTTGAGCTTCTTGTAGCCCTCCCCTTCGATGACTTTATAGTGGACGAACACATCTCCGCCATCTTCCGGTTTTATGAAACCGAATCCCTTGGCGTTGTTGAACCACTTGACGACACCCTGTTCCATGCGGCCTCCTTGTACAAACGGTGGTTGGACTGACAGAAATCCACGGGCACACACGTGCGGCGCCTTTTGAAGACGCATGCGGCGCAATGTGATCCGCGCGTTACGAAGCGGGCTGGGATGATCTCCTGATGGGGACGGATTTTTGACCTAAAATAACCCGCGAAATGACTTGACGCAAGTACTTTCAGGTGTTCGGGAAAGAAAAACTCGATCTATCGTGTCACGATACTCGGTCCAATGGTTTGTGTACACAGCCGTCAACGAAGGAGGAGGGCCGACGAAGCGTACACAGACGGCAATCCTTTGTGAGGTCCCCGGCACACAGGATTGGTAAGGGATACAGCGGTCCTGATTACTCAGCACGGTGGTGTTTCACACCCCAGCAGGATAGGGAATCTTTGGTTTCACCCTGCTCCGTGCGCGAAGGAAGGACGTCGCAGTACCGCAAACAGCCCGCAGTCGCGGATACGCGCGGTGAGACGTTGCGGCAAGACGAAAGACGCTCTCAGAAATCCTTTTTACTGAACATCCACCAGGCGAGCGCGAACATCGCGCAGGCGAACAGCCCGCTCGTCCACAGCGGCTCCCAGGGGATGTCGAGATGCAGCACCATGGACGTCGAGACTTTGGAGATGGCGTCGGGCTTGGGGAGAGGATAGTAGAAAAAATCCATCACGGTCTTGACGGTGTCGTTGCCGGTGAGCTCCGCGAGTGTCCGGCGGTTCTCGAGTACGGGATCGACGAGAAAGACATGCGCGTAAATGACGATCATGCTCAAAGCGGAGCTGCGCGTGGCGATGCTGAGCACCATCATCGCGGAATACAGCACGAGAAACATGTATGTAATGGGCAGCACTGCGCCGAGGAAGCCCCAATTCCAGTACCCGGACCACAGCCCCACGATAATCCATGATCCGCCGATGTAATACCCCACATTGGCGAACACGATGAGCACGGCGCCGAGCGTGGTGCCAAGGAGAATGTTGCCTCTGCTGACGGGCTTGGAGAGCAGAAGATCTATGGCTCCTTTTTCCATGACGCGCGGCAGTATGCTCGCCGTGGCGAATACCGCGAGTATGGTTGCGACGAAGGTGATAAGGCCCAGGGCCACGGCCTGTATCTGGCCGATCACCTCCTGTGAGCCGGAGATGTTCACCTGCTGCGATGCTCCCTCGCCTCCGACATTGATGGTGTCCGGCATGAGCAGGGCGAGAAGCACCTGCGCGAGCAGGGCCAGTGTTGAAATTGTCGCGAACGCGATGATGGTTTTACGCGCCAATCCTTCGCGAAACGTGTATCCTATGATCGCCCGCAGTTTCATTCCGCCTTCTCCCCTGAAATGACTTCGATGAACATATCTTCCAGACTCTGTCGTTGCTGTCGCAACGAGGTGATTAGAACGTTCGCTTCCCGGAGTTGATCTATCACGCTGTTGAGCCGCGTGACATCGTCGCAGCGGAGGTGCAGTTCGCCATCCTGGAGCCGGGCGTCCATGCGTGTCGCCTCCCAGTGCACGAGCAGATTGTCGGGGAGTGTGCCGTGAATACCAATGCTGTAACTTTCCTGCCTGGTCGTGAGTTCTTCGACGGATCCGAGACGGACCAGCTTCCCTTTGTCAAGAATTGCGACTCTGTCGCAGATCAGTTCCACCTCGCTGAGGAGATGGGAGTTGACGAAAACGGATTTCCCCTCGTTCCGCAAACGCACGAGCACGTCCCGTATGGCTTTTCTGCCGATGGGATCGACGCCGTCCGTGGGCTCGTCGAGTATGACCAGGCGGGGATTGTTGATGAGCGCCTGGGCAAGGCCGATGCGCTGGAGCATGCCCTTCGAATACTTCCGGATTTTGGTTTTTCTCCACTGCGTCATGTCCACAAGCGCAAGGACCTCGTCGATACGCTTCCCCAGCGTCTCTGCTGCGAGACCGCTGAGTTTCCCGAAATAGGAAAGCACCTGTTCGCCCGTCAGGAAGTCGGGATAGCGATGATTCTCGGGCAGGTAGCCCACCTCGGACTTCGCATCGGTATGTCCTATGGGCTTACCGAGCAACGTCGCACTCCCGGAGGTGGGGAAGACGATTTCGAGAAGCACCTTGATGAATGTGGTTTTTCCTGCGCCGTTCGGCCCCAACAGCCCAAAGATCTCTCCGTCATGCACATCGAGTGACAAGCAGTCCAGCGCCGTCACGGCGCCTTTGCGCTTCCCCTCGTACACTTTGGTGAGCTTGTCCGCATGTATGATTGTCATAGTTCACCCTGAAAGTAATCCGGAAAGATAGGACGGCCGGACACGTACTCCAAGTGAGGCTCACGGAATTTCACCGTTACAGGAATTTCACCGTAACAGATCAATAAGCGGGTCGGGAACCATCATTCTACAGTCCGGGGTTACGTCTGTATGCGCCATATTTTCCAAACCTCGCGTTCCGCCTTCAACTCCCGCGATACAATCACGCGCGAGCAACTCCTTCGTAACGCTTTTTTCCTTAGTGTCATTACGATTGCCTACAATGTGGCCGAAGGAGTCATCTCCGTGTATTTCGGCCAGAGCGACGAGACGCTCGCGTTGTTCGGCTTCGGTGTGGACAGTTTTGTGGAAGTGCTTTCCGGTATTGGCATAGCGCACATGATCCGGCGATTGCGGAGTCAGGGCGAAGAGAAGCGGGACAATTTCGAACGTACGGCATTGCGCATCACCGGCATCGCCTTTTACCTGCTTGCCGTGGGACTTACGGCCGGTGCGGTCATCAATGTCGTCGTCGGAACCGTTCCGGAAACGACATTACCCGGGATAGTCATTTCGGCGGTGTCGCTGGCGACGATGTACCTTCTGTTTCGCGCCAAGTTGCGCGTGGGCCGACAGCTTCGTTCCGATGCCATCATCGCCGATGCGAACTGCACGAAAACCTGCTTTTATCTCTCCATGATACTCCTTGCGTCCAGCGCATCCTACGAGATGTTCGGGTGGGGATGGTTTGATGTTCTGGGTTCGCTGGGTATCGCTTACTTTGCCTGGCGGGAAGGGCGTGAAGCCCTCACCAAGGCACGGACAGGAGTACTCGCGTGCGGTTGTGATCACTGAACGTACAGCACCCGCCGCACATTGCGTGATGGCGGGAAGCAGGAATCGGTCCGCCGGTGGCGGAGTGAAACGTGAAACGTGAATCGTGAATCGTGAATCGGAGGTCGTCAATCGCGTACGTCGTAATTCGTTTGCGAGTAACCCATGAAAACCCTATATTATATGTTCCGCTTCGGCGCGTTCGTCTAGCGGCTAGGACGTGGCCCTCTCAAGGCCAAAACACGGGTTCGATTCCCGTACGCGCTACTTGCAAACCCGGACACCGATCCGGGTTTTTTCTTATTGTTGTGGCTTGTAGATTTCACTCCTGTTCCGACCGCCCAAGCGCTGCATCGTCCCGACGCGGGACGCAGCATCGCTTGCATGTGTCGACAGCACGAGATACAACCTGTCAGATGCCGAGGTTACTATTGCCCGTGATGCATAGACTGCTTCTTGTTATTCTGCTCGGTCTGGTGACCGTTCTCCCTTCCGCTGCGCAGCAGACGGCGGGTCTCACCATTGTTCACTATAATGATTTTCACGCGCAGAACGTCCCGGTCACGATGATGATTGATGACGGGGAGGGCGGAAAGACGAAGGTGCAGGTGGGTGGCTCCGCTACCCTGAAGGCCTACGTGGACGGTATTCGGGCGGAGAACGAAAACGTCATTTTGCTCCATGCCGGAGATGATGTACAGGGCACACCGATCTCCTCGCTCACCAATGGTCGGTCTCAGTTCGAGTTGCTGGAGTTAATACAGCCGGACGCGATGACGCTGGGGAATCATGAGTTCGACCATGGTACCGACAATCTCCGTCAATTACTGACGACGGTAAGCTTCCCCATCATCTCGGCGAATCTTTGGGATAAAGTTCGTGGTGCGCCGTTCGTCCCGCGCTACCGCATACTCCGGCTTCGGGGTCTGTCCGTCGGCGTCATTGGGCTCGCACCACCGGATCTTCCGGTGCTGACCATGCGCGAAAACGTACGCGATCTCGACGTCCTCGATCCCGTCGCTGCCGTTCGGCAGACGATGGGCGAGTTGGAACGGAATCACAACGTAACGTGCGTCATCGTTCTCAGTCACATGGGATTTGAGGCGGATTCATTGCTCGCCGAGCAGGTTGGTGGCATTGATGTGATCATTGGAGGACATTCCCACACCGCTCTCGAAATTCCCCGGCGCGTCAATGGTGCCATCATAGCGCAAGCCGGCGAACGCGGGAAGTGGCTCGGGCGCATCGACGCCACGGTCGAAACAAACTCCGGCATCATCCGATCCTATCACGGGCGGCTGATACCGACGCGCACGGATGCTGTGACACCGAATTCCATCATCGCGGCAAAAGTTGCCGAACTGGAGGCACAGGTCGCCGAGGGTCTGGGTGAGCAGATCGCCGTATTGGAGAAGGACTGGATACGGGTATTTGACGGTGAATGCACTATCGGCAACTGGCAGGCGGACGTGATGCGCGATTTCGCAAACGCGGATGTCGCATTCCAGAATATCGGCGGCATACGGAAGGACATGCCGGCGGGACCGCTGACTCTCCGGGATATGTGGGAAATCAGTCCGTTCGACAATGAATTCGTTACCTTCACGGTTAGCGGCGCGCAACTTCTGGACATGCTGCGTCATCAGGCCCGGAGTTCGAAGGAATTCTGCCAGGTCAGTGGGGTACGCTACGTCTACGATTTCACCGCAGTTCCGGAGGAGGCACTTCGGGCAGACGTCGCCGGGCGCCCCGTCGATGCGGCAGCAACCTACCGCATCGTAACGAACAGCTATGTCGGAGGCCACCTCTATGACGTGTTCGGACTTCCCGAACGTGATATTGTGCTCAGTCCGGCACTGCCGGCTGCGGTGGGCAGGGATGTCTTTATCGAGTATGCGCGCCGACAGGGCCGCATCACCGGAGACATTGAAGGAAGAATCACCATTATCGGAAAAGGCAAATGAAGCGTTTCAGCATCACCATCACTCTGCTGTTCCTTCCCGTACTGACCGGCTTCTACCTGGTCGCGTGTAGCGACGATGGTGTCCGCCCCGGCGACGAAATCGTGTTTCCGGAGAAGGATGTCAGTTATGCCGCGCACGTGCAGCCGTTCTTCACCCTGCGCTGCGCGAACTACGGCTGTCATGAAGATCAAACGCGTGCCGGCAACCTGAGTCTCACGTCGTACGTCGCACTCACGGAGCGTCCTGGCATTGTGATCGCCGGTAACAGCGACGCCAGTTATCTCATGCAGAAGCTTGACGGACGACTGCCGCATCCCATAGAGGTTCCGGTGATCATCAACCAGAATCAGCTCAACGGCATCAGGACCTGGATAAACGAGGGTGCGAAGCATAATTGAGCATGATTATACAGCACGCAACCGCCCGACTTATCGCGCACGCGTCACGTCTCAAGCTTAAAAAAAACAGGGATGCAGAAGGGTTGTTTCTGCTCGAGGGAGAACGACTCGTCCGGGATGCGCTGGAGGAGCACATTTCGATCAGCCACCTCATCGTCAGCGATGCGCGTCTCTACCATTATAATTCGCTGATCACAGCTTGCGAAGAGGCAAACATTCAGGTGTATGTCAGCACCGCGAAGCAATTTCTGAAGCTTACGGACACCCGGCAGCCACAGGGTATCGCGGCTGTGGCACCGATCCCTTCGCCAGCCGGTGTGGACGATGCGGCGCTCAGCTCGGAAGTCCCCGTCGTCGCGCTTCATGGCATAGCGGATCCGGGAAATCTCGGTACCATCATTCGCGCGATGGATTGGTTTGGGATCCCGCTTCTGCTCTTGTCCTCGGGTAGTGTCGAGCCCTGGAACCCGAAGGTTGTGCGCTCGGCGATGGGATCGATGTTCCGAGTCCGAATATGCCACTACGATACGGAGGAGGAATTGCTGCGCATCGCACACACTGCCGGGCGAACACTCCTTGCCGCCGTCGCGGAGGGAGGGCAGGCCTTGCCGCGTTTGCACGTGCCGCCACGACCATTACTGGTGTTGGGTTCCGAAGCACATGGCCTTCCGGCGCCGTTGCTCGATAGTGCGCACAATGCGGTGACCATCCCCGGCAGCGGAGCGGCGGAATCCCTGAATCTGGCCATGTCGGCAACGATTTTACTGTATGCGTTTCATGTGGCCGGATGGTCGTTGACGGACTAGGGTAATAATCCGGAATTCCGTATTTTTCTCCTACGAAACGCACATTTCACAACACGCAGGAACAGGTGTTTCCTACGATCCTTCGCACCAGCGCGGCCGTGCTGGTCACCATCCCAACGATTACACTGCTACGCCGTGGCATGCTGCTCATGGTGCTGGCAATTCTCTTCCTGTCTTCCCGGTCCACGGCGCAGGACGGCATGCTCGACCATGTCTTCCGCTCACGATATTCCGAAGGCCTGCTGGCGATCCGTTTCGGAGGAGGGATTAACAGATACATCGGTGAATTCACGCCTGTGGACGATGCGCGCTTAATGTCGCTGAGCGCAATGTACTCCATCCGGCCTTTTCTTTCCGCCGGTTTGCGTGTGGATTATGGCATGGCGTCGTATCGTCGTGCGATCACGATGGTGGATCCGGAATTATACGAATTCCAGTTTGGTCTCGAGGAGAGCGAGCGCTCCACAGAGTTTTCCGCCTTCCATCTCGCCCTGCAGGTCACCCCGATACAGTGGTCGGTGTTTGATCTGTACGGCTTTATCGGGGCGGGAGTTGCCGTGTACGATGCGGAAGATCACGGTAGTGATTTCGCCCGTGTACGACCAAAAGCAGACATGCCGGGTACGATTTCCGTACCCCTCGGAGCCGGCTTCGATGTGCATATCACCGAAAGTATCGCGTTCAGCGCCGAAGTCCAGTATAAATTATTCTTTATCGGGGACTTTGATTCGTACGATGAAAAACTCATCAACATCGAGTATATCAAAGCGGGTGGCCGACGTCCGTACAATCCGGAACAGGTCAACGACAATCTGTTTTCCATGAGTATCGGGCTGAAGCTTTTTCTTTTTCAGAACGAAGATTACGACGGGGACCTGATCCGCAATCGCGACGAGGAAGTACTGGGAAGTGACCCGTACGATATCGACAGCGATGGAGATGGTTTGTCCGACTATCAGGAAGTGCATATTCACAAGACCAAACCGTTGTCACGCGACAGCGACAGTGACGGTCTCACTGATTATGAAGAGGTTACGGTGTTCAGAACGAATCCCATCGTTCGCGATACCGATGGCGACGGATTGTTTGATTTCGACGAGATCTACCGTCACGGCACCAATCCCCTGATGGCCGATACGGACGGAGATGGATTGAGCGATCGGGAGGAACTTGAAGTAGGGACCTATCCCACACATATCGACACCGATCTCGATGGCCTGACGGATGCGGACGAGGTTCGGATTTATCGTACGAATCCGCTGAAACCGGACAGCGACGGAGATGGCGTTTTCGATTACAATGAGGTCATGACCTACGGAACCAATCCGCTCAAGGATGATACGGACGGCGATGGATTGACGGATTATGAGGAAATTGCGTTCCATCGAACCAATCCCGTGAAGGCCGATACGGATGGCGACGGGCTGCGCGATGATCATGAGATCGAAGTCACGCGAACGAATCCCATTGATCGCGATACGGACGGCGATGGCATATGGGACGGCGTGGACCAGTGTCCGCTCGTACCGGAAAATTACAACGGTATTGCGGACAGCGACGGCTGCCCTGACGGCATCGGCTTCCCTGCACCACCGATCGCTTCGCGGGACGATTCCGGTCAGGGTACCGGTCCGGGCACCGGAACGGGCGGTGATCGTGGCGCAGGCACGGGTCCCGGAACGGGTGAAGGGGGTGCAGGCACAGGACCCGGAACGGGAACGGGCGGTGATCGTGGTGCAGGCACGGGTCCCGGAACGGGTGAAGGCGGTGCAGGCACGGGCCCCGGCACCGGAACAGGCGGTGATCGCGGCGCAGGCACAGGACCCGGAACAGGTGAAGGGGGTGAGGGTGCCAAGCCGGGGACAGGCACGGGTGGTGATTCCGGCGAAGGAGCAGCGCCCGGTACAGGCGAAGGCGGTGACGGCGGAGCTGGAACTGCGCCAGGGAGCGGCTATGGCACTGGGGACAGACGACGCAGTCCGAAACCGGGAGAGGGTGATACGGGTCGTGGCACGGAGGTCGGCACCGGTGAAGGCGGTGTGTGGAACAGAAATCGAAGCACCGTCTACGGTCCACAACCACGTCCTCTGCTCGCTCGCTACTATGATTACGACCCGCGTTATGTGCAGCACATCGTACCATACTCATCTATAGACACGAGTTGGAGTAGTGCGGCAACCCAGTACGACTTCAGCACGTTTGTGATTCCAAAACCACTGCCCGAATTCTCCATGGATGGACTGGAAGACGGCAAGACGTTCATGCTCGGAGACATCCATTTCGAATTCGACCGCGATGTGCTTCCGAAGGAATACCTTGCCGAGCTCATGTCGAAAGTGCAAATCTTCAAGACGTACCCGGACCTCGTGGTGGAGATCCGCGGACACACGGACAACGAAGGGACGGAGGAATACAACAACAATTTGTCGATGCGCAGAGCGCTGGCGGTGAAGAACTTCTTTGTTCGCCAGGGGGTCGCGTCACGTCGGCTCGAGGCAAAGGGCTTCGGTAAAAGTCGTCCATTGACCGATAATGAGAGTGAAATCGGCAAGGCGATAAACCGCCGTGTCGAAATGCATATTCTGAAACTCGGGAGCAGGATAGGCCAATGATTCGAACGCGTCTCCATCAGTTCATGATGCCGGAATCCGGGATCACGTCCATTTTCCTCGTTACGATCACTCTGCTCACCGCTTCCGTCGAAGTGCTTGCACAGGACATCATCTATCCCGGCCGCCCGCGTTACTCGGAGGGACAACTTGCCATCACGGCGGGCGGAGGCATCGCCAAATACAACGGTGAGTTCTCTGACGGAAAGGTGGACGCGAATTACTGGGCCTCCGCATCGTGGACAATAGGGCCGTATCTCCGTTTCGGTTTGCAGGCGGAAAAGGGTCTGCTTTCCTATAACAGGCGCTGGCGTAGAAATACGCAGTCGGCGTTTGAGGTACAATTCGGCCACGACGGAAATCAGGTGGATCGCAGTACCGAGTTTCAGTCCTTCTCCGGGCTTTTCTATCTCGATTTACTCCCCGCGCGATATTTCAATGTGTATTTTCTCGGTGGCGCCGGACGAATGTGGTACACTCCTGAAGATTATAAAGTGGGGGGGCTGTATCTGATGCCCGAGGAAGCCGAGCAACAGACATGGATCTTCCCTGCAGGCCTGGGCTTCGAAGCGTCTATCAGTCGTCGCCTTGCCTTTGCCGCCGAAGTGCGTACCAATCTTTCCCTGACAGGAGATCTCGACGCCTTCCCATCCGACGAAGTGCGCGATACCTATGCCGTACGCACGGGCGCTCCAAGAAATCCGAATGCGGCGGAAACCGCAAACGATTTCCATTTCTCCCTGACCGCCGGTCTGCGTATCTATCTTTTTCCGGATACCGATATTGATGGCGACGGGTTGACGAATGATGAAGAAGCCCGGCACAACACCAATCCCTACGACCAGGATACCGACGGGGACGGGCTCAGTGACTGGTATGAGCTCACGCAGCTCAAGAGCAGTCCCTTTCTCATCGATACGGACAACGACGGTCTGACAGATTATGAAGAGGTGGTCAAATACCACACGCGCTCCGACACGCTGGACACCGATCGTGATAATCTGAGCGATGCCAATGAAGTGCAGACGTTCTTCACGAATCCGCTCATGTCCGATACCGACCACGACGGCCTGCCGGATGGTGAGGAGATTCTTCTGGGTACAAATCCGAATATGGTTGATACCGATGGCGACGGGATTCCGGACGGGAAGGAAATCGAATACGGTACAAGCCCGTTGCTGCCGGATACGGATGGTGACGGGCTATCGGATGATTACGAGTTGTTCACAGCGCAAACCGATGCGCTGAAGGCCGATACGGACGCGGATGGGCTTACGGATTTCGAAGAAGTGATGATAGAACGGACAAATCCGCTGAAAGCCGACACCGATGGCGACACCTTGAACGATTTCCATGAGTTGCGGGTGATCTTCACGAACCCGTTGAGCCAGGACACCGACGGAGATGGTTTCCGTGACGATGTGGACAAATGCCCCAGGCTGCCAGAAGCATTCAACGGCTTTCAGGACAGCGATGGGTGTCCGGATAAGAGGGAGTGACGGTCTCGCGATTCGCTGCTGTGTGTAGGTCTTTCGATGCAGGTGGGGCGGGGCTCTTTTAGAGCATCCGTCGAATCACGCCACGCTTATGCGGCTGCGCCGATCTCCGGTACGGGGACCTCTCGTCCGGCTGCCGTGAAATATCATACCCTCACCTCCCAATGATGGTTTTCCTGTACCACCCGGCCCGGTGCGCTGTTCTGTGTCCGCACTGCACAGAGCGCGCTACCGTATTCATCACGATCTCGCTGATACCGTTAAAAAAAATGCGGGGTGGACAGTAGCATCCACCCCGCGCAATCTGATCCTCTCGGATCTCGTGTTATTTCATCAACATCATCTGCTTGACAGCGGTGAATTCCTCACCGGTCTCGACGGAGAACGCCGTCATCGTGTACGTGTACATACCCGATCCGATACGTGAGCCGTCGAAGGTCACCTCGAAACGACCGGCGTCATGGTGTTTACCAGGTACCAGTGTCCCCACTTCACGACCAAGAAGATCGAATACCCGCAACGTCACAATGGAAGCGACAGGGAGACTGTAGCTGATTGTCGTTGACGGGTTGAAGGGATTGGGATGGTTCTGATCGAGACCGAAATGACTCGGGAGCACATCGCCCAGGGCACCGGCCTTCTCCATGCTGAACGGCACGGTCACGGTCGCCGAAGCTGTCGCGGTATTACTGTGCGCATCGGTCGCCGTATACGTGGCGGTGTAGATGCGTCCCGTGCCCAGACCCGAACGCTCCGACCGCACACGGAACATGAGATCGGGGGTGTTGTAATCGGCATTCTGAACGTCATTCGGTGTATCTCCGTCACCCAGGCCGTTGTCCGCCTCATTGCTCACGATGGAGGTGAGAGCGTAGGTCACGCCGGGACAATTATCCGCCGCAACCACAGTGGCGGTGATGTTGCGCATAGTGTGATTCGGCGGCCAGAGCGAGGTCGGATTCACCGACACCGAGATTGTCGGTGGCTCGTTGTCGATCACTGTGACGGTGAAGGAGCACTGGGTGCTGTTGTTGTGCGCGTCCGTGGCAGTGACGGTTACCGTGGTGACGCCCACGGGGAATGCCGTACCGGAGGGAATGTCGTAGTCGATGGTGACGCCCGGACAATTATCGGAGGCGCTGGCCGCGTAGGTAACGACAGCTGAACACATACCGGGATCGTTGTTGACCGTGATATTCTCCGGGCAAGTGACCGAAGGCGGTTGTGTGTCGTTCACGGTGATGGTAAAGCTGCAATTTTCTTCCGATGTCGTCATCACGTTGACAACGGTCACACCCACAGGGAAAAAGCTCCCCGATGCCGGAGTGCTGGTCACGGTACCGCACGTTGCGCTCGTTGTTGGAGCAGGATAATTCACCACGGCGCCGCACATGTCCGGATCATTGGATACGGAGATGTTGGACGGGCAGGTCAGGACGCACGGATCGGTAGACTGAATCGCGGCGCGAATGCTCGGGCGCGGCCCGATGTTTTCGGAAAGCGGATTGGCCCCGGCCTGTTGTGGCGAACCAGTGGCGATAAGCAAACTGCGCATGGCGGCGGGCGTCATGACGTTGTTGTTGATTTCCTCCTGCATGCTTCCGATGAGGGCGACGGCGCCGGTGACGATCGGAGAGGCGCTCGACGTGCCACCGAAAGTACTGCGGTAATCGAGATTGTTGTTCGGACCTTCGGAATAGTACGTTCCATACCCCGTGGTCATCACGCCTTCACCCCAGCCCTGAACGTTGACCCGCGCACCGAAGCAGGAGAAGCCCAGTCGGGAACGGTCTGTGGTGGAGCCGCCGGGTCGCGCACCGGCGCCGACGATGATGGCGCCCGAATTTTTGGATCCATTGAAGGGGTAGTGTCCACCGTTCCCGGCGCTGTACTCCGCTCCATCGAGGTCCTGGCTGCCGTTTCCGGCTGCCTCGACAACGTGAATCCCGTTACCAACTGCGGTGACGATGGCATTGTACACCGACTCCTGCCATTCGGACGGGACGAGACCGAACTGGCTGGTGTTGTCGATATAGTTCGGTCCTTGTGTCTGCTGCTCGATAAGCAGGATGTCACCCGCCGAAAGGGAGGCGGCTGCGTTGGTGAGCGCGGCAGCAAGATTGTAGCCGTTATCCCAGCTCACAGGCGCCACAAAGATCTCCGCGTCATGCGCGATACCGGTCGTCCCCCAGCCGTTATTCAGGCTCACGAGCTCACCGAGCACCGCGGTGCCATGGTCCGTGTCATTAAAGGGATCGACGGCGGTGCGACCACCCGGGATAAGCGTGGTGATACCCGAGGGCAGATCCTGATGGTTGAGGTTCCAGGAGTACTCGAGGTCGACGATTCGGACGTTTGCGCCTGTTCCTCCGGCGATGGCCCAGGCGTAGCTGCTGGCATCGATACCGCCGGTGGCCTCCTCGAGGTACCCTTGCAGAGGCTGGAAGTCATCCGGCAGGGGCTGCGGGGCGGGAAGCGGTACCGGCTGGGCGATTTCTACATCCTCCAGTTCGTTGAGCAAATCCAGCCAGAGCTCCGTGTCCACGTTTTCAGGCACGGTCAGGATGAAATAGCTGTTCATATCCGCCACTTCCTTGCCGAGTTTGCGCTGCGCGTTTCCGCGCATTTCATCCATCTTTTCCTCCTCGACGGTGATCATGCGATGCCACACGCCGCCGTCGCGCGCGATGGCGGAGAGCAGTTCACGGGCACCTTCGCTGCGAAGTCCGCGCTGAGGACGTTCGAGAAGCATACCCCGGGGATTCACCGAAAAGCGTAGTCCATCCACGAACTTCACTTCGATGCGGGACCTGTCGGAGCCCTTCGTAACCCGATTGCGCTGTGATTTATCGGCGAGCTTTCGCGGAGCAAGTTCCTGGTCCTTGCCGTTGTTGGATTTCCCGCTCTCTCCCGAGGGTTTTTGTGTCAGCTCGGCGCTCCTGCTGTTGGACTGCGCCGAGACGTGCAAGGTGAGCACGCAGGCCAGACAAATCGTCAGTGTGACGATGCCGGCGCTGCGAAGAATCGTGTGTATTGTGTGCATGGTATCTCCAGAAAAAATGGTACATGGTAGTGGTGAGAAGGCGATGCGTAAACGTTGCAGCCATCGGTACGGTCGTCGCTCCGTGTCAGGCGGGAGAATCCCATTCCGTTCTCCTCGTGCGAGAGCAGGCGACTCGTGCAACATGGGCCTCAACTCGTGCCAAGCAGGACGATCTCCGGGGTTCTCCGGAAATGGCGGTGGATGAGCGCGAGTGAACGTATCCGAGGACGGATTCGTTTTTCGCTGACCAGTACCAATGCACACGCCGTGGGAGATCCAGCACCGACCACGCAGTCCGAAGGACGGAGACGTCGCACAGGACGCGGGGTGCACCTTGGCAATGGAAAAACATTCATGCGGACGCGTGGGTCCGAGGTATTGCGCTTTCGCGTTGTTTGTGGATGTTGTACAGAGAAGATACAGGATTAATCAAAAAATGTCAATAAGATTTTTCTGATTACGCTGTACGCGGAAAAGCAGGCATAGGACATGCCCGCGGTGCTCCCCGGAAGCAGTTCGTTATTCCCTGGTTCCCTTCGCACTCTCCTGCGAAAGTCCCCGCATCGGCAGGAGAAGCCCGCGCTCAGCCCGCGTGCTTTGCAACGATGCTCATGTACCCCATGTACCGCTTTCCGCCGTGTTTGTGATACACGTCGATTTCGTGCTTGTAATGCTTGACCAGCGCCTTGAGATGTTTCAACCCTTCAAACTTCTCCCGCGCGATGCTCTGCGCGGCGTCGCGAAACTGCGCGTAGAAGCCGCCCAGCACCCGGGATTGATCCACTGTGGCGATGATGTCGAAACCGCGGTCGCGAAACAGTGCGACGGTTTCGTCGAAATGGAGGATTTTATGTTCCCGTGATTCCCACACCTGGCGGGCAAACACCGGCACGTCTGGTTCAAGCCAGCAGGAATCGGAGAACAGCAGCATCCCCGTATCCGAAAGCAGGCGCTTGGCCTCTTTGAGCACTTTCCCCGCCGGATAGCTTGAAAACGCGCCTTCGAGTATAATCACATCAAACTGTCCGGGCTGAAAACGCGTGGCGAGCGGCGACATCATCATGATGCTGACGCGTTCCGCCATTCCCGCCTGCGCTATAGCCATTTTGCCGTACAGAACGGCTTCAGAGTCTTCCTCAATACCGGTGATTCGTCCGGCAAAATGGTAGGGGAGCGTGATGAGATGCTCTCCGAAGCGACAGCCCACAAGCAGCAGTTGCGCATCCTCGCGTCGCAGGAGTTCCGGGGGACATTGGAGCAGCAAGTCGCGGCTGAGAGGAGGTCCGCCGGGTGTGAGATGAACAGGGTAGAGTTCCGATTGCGAATACGCCATGGCGATGTGGGTGATGGATGTTGGAGTACGTATACCCGGTCAGGCTTGTACCAGCGCTTCTTTGAGAAAGCGCCCGATGGAGATGAGACTGCCGAGAAAGCCCAGAACGCCTCCCGAAATAATGAGCAGGAGGTAGAAACCGAAGCCGACGCCGATCTGCAGCAGGAGGTCTTCGGAAAGGGGTTGCAGGAAAAAAGTGACGACGATGTCAATGAGTACCGACGCGATGACACCGCCGACGACGCCGTGAAACACACCTTCGATCAGGAATGGCGCGCGGATGAACAGCGTCGTTGCGCCCACCAGCTTCATCGTCCGTATGAGATGGCGCTTCGCGTAAATCGTGAGGCGAATGGTGTTGGCGACAAGGATGACTGCTGAAGCGGCGAGCATGATGCCTATGAAAAACGCGGCGACACCGAAAGCCCGTGCACGCCTGTCGAGAAGCTGGAGCAGAGATTTGCGATAGTACACGTTGTCGACGAGGCGCAGTTTTTCGATTTTCCCGGCGAGGAGCGCAACGCTGTCGCTGTTGTTATAGCCGTCGCTGATACTGAGACGGAAGGATTGCGGGAGAGGGTTCTCGTCGAGGATGTCCGCAAAACTCTCGCCGAAGTCCTGCTTGAAGATCTCGGCGGCATCATCCTTGGATACGAACGTGACATCGGAAACACCAGGAAGACCACGCAGGATGGCCTCCATTTCCTCCTGCTGCCGCTGATTGATCTCCGCCGAGAGAAAAACCTCGACATCGACACGGGATCGGATGCTGTCAACAAAGGTGGTGACGTTCGATGTGATGAGCGTGAATACACCAAGCAGCAGAAGGGCGATGCTGACGGTAAACACCGTGATCAGCGTCGCCGATCTGTTTCTCCGGAATCCGGCGAAACTTTCCTTGAGTGTGTATGCGATGCTCATAAAGTCACAGCTTGCCAGCTTTCAAGCTATGAGTTTCGCGCGGCAATCGCAAAACCAGCCGAGAGCACAGCGCGTTGCGCCGGCTTTTCGGCTGTGCGAAGGTGTGGTGCTTGAGATTGTATTCGACCTGCTGGCAGCACAGCGCGTAGTGCCGAGCGCCTGCTCTTCAGAAAGCCGTTTGTGGGTTCGTAACATTCGAGATGTAAGCGCCCTGCGCCCCGCGCTACGCGCCCCGCACTCTGCGCCCTGCGCTACGCGCCCCGCTCCTCGTGTGCCGCGAAAATCTCCTGCAGGCTTCGCACGTCGAGTGGCCCCATGAGCAGCCGGCGGATGCCGCGCACGGCGGCACGGGCGCCGGACAGAGTGGTAACGACAGGTACGCGGTGACGTATGGCCGCGCGGCCGATTTCGTACTCGTCCTCGCGCGCCGTCGCACCCAATGGCGTATTGATCACCAGATGGATATTGCCGTTCTTTATCGCATCCACCACATGGGGACGACCCTCAACAACTTTGTTGATATCATGTACCGCAATGCCGTTCTGCCGCAGTACCGCGGCGGTACCTCTGGTAGCGAACAGATGGAAGGGTAACTCCGTCAGATCGCGTGCGATGGCCAGCAGGGCCTCCTTGTCGTGGTCGTTGACAGAAACGAAGACGTTGCCCGAGGTCGGGAGTTTGTTTCCCGCGCCCGCCTCCGCTTTCGCGAAGGCTGCACCCCAGCCGGTATCGAGGCCGATGACTTCCCCGGTGGATTTCATTTCCGGGGACAGAAACACGCTCTGTCGCGGAAATTTGTTGAACGGGAACACCGGTTTCTTGACGGCGATGAGTCCGTCGCTGCGATTTGCGTCGAGCTGCAGGTCGCGCAGCTTTTTACCAGCGGCGAGCTGGGCGGCGTAACGCGCGAGCGGAAGATCTATGACCTTGCTCACAAACGGTACCGTGCGGCTCGCGCGCGGATTGACCTCCAGCACGTATACCACGCCGCCTTTCATGGCGAACTGAATGTTGATCAATCCGACAGTCTGCAGCTCTACGGCGAGCTGCCGCGTGTAGGTCTCGATCTTTTCTCGTGCTTCGGGAAGCAAGTGATAGGGAGGAATGGCACAGGCCGAATCCCCGGAGTGTATGCCGGCTTCCTCGATATGCTGCATGATACCGCCGATGAAAACATCCTCGCCATCGCATAAGGCGTCCACATCGAATTCAAAGGCATCTTCGAGAAACGCGTCAATGAGTATGGGCTGGTCTTCGGAGATGATGGCGGCCTGGCGAACATAGCTTCTCAACGCGTCGCTGGTGTACACGATCTCCATACCGCGTCCGCCCAGCACGTACGAAGGACGCACGAGGACCGGATAACCGATACGCTCGGCGATGGCGGCGGCTTCGTCCTCGCTGAATGCGGTGCCGTAATCCGGCCGCGGTATGGCGAGGGTGTCGAGAATGCGGCCAAATTTCTCGCGGTTTTCCGACAGGTCGATGGCCTCGGGCGAGGTGCCGATAATGGGGACTCCGGCCTGTTTGAGGCGCATGGCGATATTCAGCGGAGTTTGCCCTCCGAATTGCACGAGGACGCCGTCGGGTTTCTCGAAATGCACGATGGCCATGACATGCTCGAAGGTGAGCGGCTCGAAATACAGGCGGTCGGAGATGTCAAAATCCGTGGAAACGGTTTCGGGGTTGCAGTTCACCATGATGGTCCGGTACCCAAGATCGCCGAGACCCAGCACCGCCTGCACGCAACAGTAATCAAATTCGATACCCTGCCCGATACGGTTGGGCCCGCCACCGAGAATCATCACCTTTTTCCCGACCAGCGGAGTAATATCGTGCTCCAGCTCGTAGGTGCTGTAACAGTAAGCGGTTTTCGCTTCGAACTCCGCCGCGCAGGTGTCCACCTCCTTGAACACCGGAAGAATCCCTGCCCGCGTTCGCTGGTCATGGACCTCCGCTTCTGTCAGGCCGAAACGTTGCGCAATCTGTGCGTCGCTGAAGCCCTCGCGCTTGAAGCGGCGCACTGCATCGTCGTTCAGAACCCCATGCCGCTCCAGTGCCAGCGAACGGATATGCTCGAGGAACCAGGGATCGATGCGGGTGATGTCGAAGAGCTCCTCCACAGTGGAACCCTGCTCGAAAGATTTCCAGACCTTGAGCAGGCGAAACGCGGTCGGGTAGCGCATTTTTCGCATGTCCAACTGACGCCCTTCGCCGGGTTTGGGCTCGAGCCCGTGCAGCCCGACCTCAAGGGATCGGAATGCTTTCTGAATGCTTTCCCGGAACGTGCGGCCGATGGCCATGACCTCGCCGACGCTCTGCATCTGTACGCCGAGCACACCTTCGGACGTAGGGAATTTCTCGAAATCGAAGCGCGGGATTTTTGTCACCACGTAATCGATACTGGGCTCGAACGCCGCCACCGTCGTACCGGTGATATCGTTGGTCAGCTCGTCCAGCGTGTAGCCCACGGCGAGGCGCGCGGCCACTTTCGCTATCGGAAAACCCGTCGCTTTTGACGCCAGAGCCGAACTGCGACTGACGCGGGGGTTCATCTCGATAATCACCATGCGCCCCGTGTCGGGATGCACGGCGAACTGTACGTTGGAACCGCCGGTGTCCACACCCACCGTCCGCAGACAGGTCATGGACCAGTCGCGCATCTTCTGATATTCTTTATCCGTCAGTGTTTGCGCCGGCGCGACAGTGATGGAATCACCCGTATGCACGCCCATAGGATCCACATTTTCTATGGCGCACACGATGATCGCGTTATCCGCGCGGTCGCGCACGACTTCCATTTCAAATTCCTTCCAGCCGAGAAGCGATTCCTCCACGAGCACCTCGTGGATAGGACTGGCGTCCATGCCGGCTTTCACAAGCTCGCTGTACTCATCCACATTGTAAGCGATGGAGCCGCCGGTGCCCCCCAGGGTGAAGGATGGACGAATAATGGCAGGGAAACCAGTGTGCTCGATGAGTTCCATGGCCTGTTCGTGATTGCGCGCGAAGCCGCCCCGTGCCGTGTCGATACCCACTCCGTCCATTGCCGCCTTGAAGAGACTGCGGTCCTCGGCGAGGCGGATGGCATTGATGTCCGCGCCGATCAATTGCACGTTGAATTTTTCCAGCACACCGCGTGTGTGCAGAGCCATGGCGGTATCGAGTGCCGTTTGTCCACCCACCGTGGGAAGCAGCGCGTCCGGTCGCTCCTTCTCGATGATGGATGCCACGATGTCCGGCGTCACTGGCTCGAGATAGGTCGCATCGGCGATGCTGCGGTCGGTCATGATGGTCGCGGGATTGGAATTGACCAGAATGACGCGGTAGCCCTCCGCGCGCAGGGCGCGACAGGCCTGCGTGCCGGAATAGTCGAACTCACAGGCCTGTCCGATAACGATAGGACCGGCCCCGATAATGAGAATGCTGGATATGTCGTTACGCTTTGGCATGCTGTTCCATAAGGGATATGAACTCTCGGAAGAGGTAGCGGGAGTCATGCGGGCCGGGGGCCGCTTCAGGATGATACTGTACGGAGAATGCGGGAATGTCGTCGCAGCGGAATCCTTCGAGCGTGTTGTCGTTGAGGTTCCAGTGCGTCGCTGTCACGGAAGTCGGGAGTGATTCGGCCTCCACCGCGAATCCATGATTCTGGCTGGTGATTTCCACCGCCCCGGTGAGCAGATTCCGTACGGGATGATTGGATCCTCTGTGTCCGAATCCGAGTTTGTAGGTCTTTGCGCCGAGAGCAAGCGCCAACAATTGGTGACCCAGGCAGATGCCGAACACCGGCACCCTGCCAAGGAGCGCTCGTACCGTCTCGATAGCGTAGTCCACCGCCTCCGGGTCGCCGGGGCCGTTGGAGAGAAACACGCCGTCCGGCGAGGTGCCCAGGATTTCCTCGGCGGTGGTGCGCGCGGGATACACCGTTACGTCGCAGCCGTGCGCCGCGAGCAAGCGGAGAATGTTACGCTTGATGCCGAAATCCAGTGCGGCCACGCGGTAGACCTTCGCGGCGTCGTTGGAGGGCCAATGGTACGGCGCTGAGCAGGTCACCGCGCCGGTGAGGTCCTGTCCGTTCATCGGAGGCAGGGCGCGCGCCTGCTCGATCAGCTCCTCCACCCGTCGGGTCCCGGTACTGATGATGCCGTTCATGGCGCCGAAGGTGCGGAGACGGCGGGTCAGCGCACGCGTGTCTATATCCTGAATACCGACCACGCCATTGCGTTTCATCCATTCCGCCAAGGAGAGCGTTGCGCGATGGTTGGAAGGGATTTCGCATCCCTCGCGCACGATGAGTCCGGCCGCCTGTATGCGCGCACTTTCCACGTCCTCATCGTTCACGCCGTAGTTCCCGATATGCGGATACGTCATCGTGACGATTTGGCCGCTGTATGAGGGATCGGTGAGAATTTCCTGATACCCGGTCATCCCGGTGTTGAAGCAGACCTCGCCCGAGGTCTCGCCTACGTGCCCGAAGGCCGTGCCGTGGTACACTGTTCCGTCCCGCAGGACAAGGACAGCAGGTTGTGTCATTAGGATCGCCGAAAAGGATGAAAAAAATCTACATCGAATAAATATACGGAGGAAGTGGCGGAATCGGAAAAATCTGGAATGAAGCAGCCGGGCATGAAACAGCCAGGCATACGATGGCTGTCCCGGTGGTCTGCCAGAGGAGTTCGGTTCGCGCGCGGTGTATTTGTGGAGATAGTACGAGATTGGGTCGAGCAGGAGAAGCGCGGCGACCTACGGACGTCGGTGGCGAAGCGCAGGCCGGGGTGGCGGTTGCCGGAAGACCGAAGACGAGCAGCGGGCACGATAAAAGCAGAAACAGATTAAATATCTCTATACTTGCCCTTTATTGCGGTATTACGTACATTGCTGCGAAAATCGACGAACGCAGCCATAACGATGTGTCCCACGATCAGCCTGGAGATTCAGCATTCGTCGATACTGCCCGTCCATTTCGTGTAAAAATATTCTTGCGAGGGTCCCATGCGTTACGTCATCGTCCCTGCTGTTTTCGTGCTGTGCGCGATGCAGGCGCTTGCGCAATATGGTTCGGTCAGAGGCCGAATTACCGATGGTGAAACCGGCGAACCCCTTATCGGTGCGAATGTGATCTTCGTCGATCTGAACAAGGGGGCCGCCACCAACGTCGACGGCCGGTACGAAGTCGTGAAAATTCCGCCGGGCATCTACGAAATCGTCGTCTCCTACATTGGGTACAAAAAATGGAACAGCGGCAAGATCGAAATACACGCGGATTCCGTTATCACCATGAATGTACAGCTCGCTTCCGAGTCCTACAGCACAAGTGAGGTGTTAATTGTCGCCCATAGCGTCGCCGCCAACCAGAACAGAACAGGCAGCGGGAGCACGGCGGGCGGCGCATCAGCGTTTGGGACTGACGAGGAATATGCTTCGTTCGTGGAGAATGATTTCCGGAATGCGCTTTTATCGCCCAGATCCACGTTCGGCATCGACGTGGATGTGGCATCGTACACAAATGTCAGACGCGTTCTCAACAGCGGCGGCATGCCTCCCGCGAGCGCGGTACGCACCGAGGAAATGCTGAATTATTTTCGCTATGACTACCCGAAACCTGCTGGCGAACATCCCTACACGCTGACGGCCGAACTGGGCCGATGTCCTTGGCAACCATCGCATCGACTCCTGCACATCGGACTGCAGGGGAAGGAACTTGACATGTCCGCATTGCCGCCGCAAAATCTTGTGTTCCTGCTCGATGTTTCGGGATCGATGTCGCCGGACAACAAACTGCCGCTGCTTCGGGAAGCCTTTCTCGTGTTTCTCCGCCAACTGCGCCCCCAGGACAGAGTCGCCATTGTCACCTATGCCGGCGAGGCGCAGGTATTGCTGCCATCCACGAGCTGTGATAGCATGCATCTGATCAGGGATGTCATCAGCGGACTCACGGCGGGAGGTTCGACCGCAGGTGGTGCGGGCATATTGTTGGCATACGCCACCGCGAAGGAGAACTTCATCGAGAAGGGCAATAACAGGATTATTCTTGCTACGGACGGAGATTTCAACGTCGGCGTTTCGGGGACGGACGACCTGGTTGCGCTTATCGAGAAGCAGCGCGAGGGGGGCGTGTACTTGTCCATTCTGGGGTTTGGGTACGGAAATTTGAAGGATGAAAAGCTGGAAAAACTGGCCGATAAGGGCAACGGGATGTACGGGTATATCGACACTTTTCAGGAAGCGCTTCGAATGTTCGGTTCGCAGCTCACCGGAACGCTGATAACCATTGCGAAGGATGTGAAAATCCGTGTCGAGTTCAATCCGTCTCTGGTCCGTGAGTATCGCCTGATTGGCTACGAAAACCGGTTGCTCGCCGATGCGGATTTTCGCGACGACACGAAAGATGCAGGTGAGATGGGTGCCGGTCATTCGGTTACGGCCTTGTACGAAATCGTCCCGCTCGATGCGCCGCTTGATCTGCGAAGTACCGATCCATACAAGTACACCGAGAACCGGGTACGCCCGGAGGCGATGGAGAGTGGCGAGATGCTGACGATCAGCACACGCTACAAACATCCGGAAAGCGGTGTGGTACGGGAAATCGAATGTGTCATCTCCGACGAAGCGGACCGACCTCCGACGCCGAACTTTCTCCACGCTTCCGCTGTGGCGGAATTCGCCATGTTGCTTCGTAATTCGCCCTACAAGGCGAACGCCTCTTTCGACCAGGTCATTGACCGTGCTTCGAGAGCAAAAGGGGTGGATGCCGACGGTGCGCGCGCGGAGTTCCTTCGTCTGGTGGAAATGGCGAAAGCCCTGCATTCGGCTGCGCGTCCGTAGAAACGGAGGGCGCACAGCGGGCATTGTTCGCGGATATGCCGGCGTTTCGTTCTCCAAGTTGTTTTGAGTGCTCGCGGGGATGGGAGGCGGTACCGCGGCGAGATCATCGTTGGGGGTGCGGCCGGCCATCGAGCGCAAGCTCCGCCGAACCGTAGCGGCGGATTGGGACGTCGCAGACACAGCGCACGCCGCCGGCGCGCGCAGGAAAAGGCATGTTACATGCGTTTCAGAGCGCCAGGAAAATGTCTACCTTACAAAATCGCACCTGTTGGAGGGATACTGCGATCACCGTCTGTTTCATTGTATTAAGAGCTGCGAGGGTGTAATGTTCGGAATCGTTGAGCGGAGAGGGTACAGCACGTATGGCATCTTGTTATTCGTGGCGCTTGCCGTATCCTTCCTGCTGCGATTCTACCTGATCGACTCCACCGTCATCGGCTGGCATTCGTGGCGTCAGTCCGACACCGCCGCGATAGCCCGGAACTTCCATCAGGTATCCATGAACATTCTGCAACCACGCGCGGACTGGGGCGGGGGGCTTCCGGTGGAGGCCGAATTCCAGCTGTTTCCGTATTTGATAGCACTGCTGTACCGGATCCTTGGCGAAAGCATCGTCATCGCTCGATTACTTCCGTCAGTTTTCATGCTGGCGGCCGCATGGGGGATATTCCGCCTTGGTGGCAGATGGTACAACGAACGCGTCGGAGTGATGGCCGCGTCTCTCTATGCGCTGTTGCCGCTCAATCTGTTTTACGGCCGCGCCGTTATGCCGGAAGCGATGATGCTGTGCTGCATCGTGTATGGGCTGCTGTATTTCGACCGGTGGCTGGAGACGAAGAAGTGGTCCGACGCTGTGCTTGCGTATTTGAGTGTCAGCGTTGCGGTACTGCTGAAGCTGCCCACGCTGTGGATAGGACTTCCGTTGCTTGTCCTGATCATTGCGCGCGGAGGCATGGGCTCTGTGCTGCGTCCTGCTCAGGTACTTTTCGCTGTGGCCGTGTTGCTGCCGGTTGCGGCATGGTACTGGCACGCGCACGGCATATTTCTGGAGACCGGTAACACCTTCGGAATCTGGACCGGTGAGACGAACAAGTGGGGCGAGCTCTCCTCGCTCCTCTCGCTCAAATACTACAATGACATTTTTTTCAAAAGCATTGCCGAACGCCATTTGACCTATCCGGTGTTCCTGCTCATGCTTTACGGCCTGTATCGGTTGTTGCGTGAAAAGCGAAACCACATCACGCTTTTCTGGATGCTGGCTGTCATCGTTTTCTTCTTCGTTGTGCGTAAAGGCAATCAGGTGCATGAGTACTATCAGCTTCCGTTCACGCAGCCGGCGGTACTCATCGCCGCCGTCGGGATTGACGATCTGCTCACCCGCGTCGCGAGAGCGAAACTCCTGCGTGCTGTTCTTATTGCAGCGGGCTGTCTCGTGCTGGCGCTGTCGGGGTTTCGTTATGCAGCACTTCTGCAGGGAGAGCGCAATACGCAATACATTAACGACGCCCAATATCTGCGGTCGGAACTGGCGGGCCCGTCCAGAATTGCCATTATTACCGATGGAAATCCTGTACTCCTGTATGTCTTGGGAAAACACGGTTGGATTGTCAATTGCGCTGCACCCGACGTACCGGACGCGGCGCACTTCATCGTCGTCGAGAATGCAACGCACGAGGAGCATTGTGCGTCCGGGATACTCGACGTCGGCGGGTATGTCCCCCAGTATGTCACACCCACAATAACCGTTTTCCGGAAGCAGTAACGCGGTGCAACCACCGAGAGGGAGCTATATTGACGCACGGATCGTCACCCGACGACCGCACATCTGTTCATGGATGCGGGGAGCGGAATCGAATCAGAGGATACCCATGGCTGCAAGAAAATCCGCAGGGGGGCGCACGGGCCGTTGCGACGCGATGTCCAGGAAGGCATGCACGGTGTAGCCGCGTGCGAGCAATTCTCCGCTTTCCTTGCGAAAAATGCTATAGTCGATACGGAGGGTAGAGCGGGGGATTTCGAGTACGGAACTCTCGATAGTGATCAGGTCGTCATAGCGCGCAGGCAAATGAAAACGACACTGCGCCTCAATGAGGGGCAGGCGCGTTCCGCGACGTTCCATTTCGGCGTAGGGTAAACCCAGTGAGCGGATAAGCTCGGTGCGGCCGACTTCGAAATACTCGAAATATTTTCCGTTATAGACGATCTGCATCTGGTCCGTGTCGGCGTAGCGGACGCGAATATCGTGGCGGAAGGAGGCGAGAGGTGGCATGACTGATATACGATTAATCTGTCTCAGGCGGAACGATTGACGATTTACGATTTGGGTGGTACGATGTGTGGTTGTTTAGTAAAGATCCTTCGTGCGGCGGAAGGAGTACAGTGTGGGACAGGCTGCGACCCGACTTGACCCATGCGTTCCTTCGCATGTGGGTACTCCGCTCCCCTTCGATGAATCCTGCGTCGATGCGGATGTTTCATCACCAGAGAACCGTAAGTCGTAACTCGTAACTCGTCAATCGTCCGTTACCCCGAATACTCACCCATTTGCGAGAATTTTTTGATGCGGTTCTTTTTGAGAGTGTCTGGTTTGATGGTTTTGAGCCGCTTGAGTTCCTCGATGAGGGCGGTTTTCAGGAGGAGTGCGGCTTCGGAGTGATTGCGATGCGCGCCGCCGAGGGGTTCGGGAATGATGCGGTCGATAATGCCTTGTTGAAGAAGATCGGGCGCGGTGAGGCGCAGGGCCTCTGCGGCCTGCTCCTTGTACTCCCAACTCCTCCACAGGATGCTCGAACAGGATTCGGGTGCGATCACGTTGTACCAGGTGTTTTCAAGCATGAGAATGCGGTCGCCGATACCTATGCCGAGTGCGCCCCCTGACGCTCCCTCGCCGATAATCACCACGACAATGGGTACGGGGAGACGGCTCATTTCGAAGAGATTGCGGGCGATGGCTTCTGCCTGTCCGCGCTCCTCAGCTTCGATGCCCGGGTATGCTCCCGGAGTGTCAATGAGCGTTACCACCGGCTTGTTGAATTTGGCGGCCAATTCCATCAACCGCAGCGCCTTACGGTAGCCCTCGGGATTCGCCATACCGAAATTGCGGAAGAGATTGCTCTTGGTGTCGCGACCTTTCTGATGACCGATAAGCATGACGGTTTCATCATCTACTTTACAGAAACCTCCGACGATGGCGTGATCGTCACCGAATCTGCGATCTCCATGCAATTCGATGAAATCCGTTGTCATGAGTTTAATGTAGTCGAGCGTGTAGGGACGGTCCGGATGGCGGGCCAATTGCACCTTCTGCCAACGTGTGAGACTACCGTATACCGAGCGCCGTAAGTCCTCCACGCGCCGTTCCAAAGCGTCGATTTCGTCGTTGAAGGTCAGATCCTGTACCACCTCGCGCATCTCGCTGATCTTCTTCTCCAGCTCGATGATCGGTTTTTCAAATTCCAGGACGGTCTTGGCCATGTCTATTTCCTTGCTTGTTTGTTCATCATTGCGCGCAGGACGGTGCGTACGAGAAGTTCGATGTCCAGAAACACGGAATAGTTTCTCACGTATTGCAGCAGTGCTCCGAGTGTTTGCTCCTGCGAAAGGCTGTCGCCGCCCCTCAGCTGCGCCAGACCGGTGAGTCCGGGTTTGCCCGGCCAGGCTGCAGGCAGGATCGTCGCGCTACTCTCGTCATGTCCGACCAGACTCCTGCGGCCCGCAAGCACCGAAGGCATGCCGCGCAGCAACTGCCTGATGGGGCCGTCATTTTCCGTCTTCGTGAACAGCGAGAGGAAAGGGTAAAGTAGCACACTCATCGGTAACGATACAAGGACGTCCAGGAGCCGTTTCAGAAAGCGATTGCCCGGTCGCATCAGAGCGTACTCGACATCCAGAAGGGGAACAGCACTGAGTTTATCCACGCTGCTTTTGCCGACAATGAACTCCATAGTCCGGGGAACAATGCGGTAGTGCACGTCCATTCCGCGTGTGCGGCCGATCATCGACAGGATTTCACCATAACTGAGCACATCGGGACCGAGAATGATATCCGTGATACGTTTTTCCTGTATGATTTTTCCGATGTTTTCCACGGTACCCACAATCGGGACGCCCTGCAGGACTTCTCCGATTCTTCTGCGGTTCAGATCAATCAACCCCTGCACGTCGTAGCTTCGCTCTTCGCTCTTTCGAAGCCGTTCCAATACGTCGAGACTTTGCTCGTTGAGTCCCACCAGCAAGGTCCGTCTGCCGGTGACGGGATTGATGCGTTCCTGCGGATTCATGAGCGCGTGCAACGTGCGGCGTCCGGGGATGAGCAGGAGGGCCAGGGCGGTGGAAATCAGATTGATTGCGCGGCTGAATCCCCAGTCCTTGAAGAAAAACGTCAGCGTGGAAATGACAAAGAAGCTCAGCAGCACACCCAGAGCGGATCGAACGATACCGTAGCTGTTCTTTGTGTAGCTTCCGGACGCCCAGACGCTAAGCACGAGCATGGTTACCGCAACGATGTACACTGTCGGATAAGCGTAGGCGGGCAGTTGGAAAAAGCCGCCGAAGCGCAACAGCTCCGCGCCAACGAGCGCAGCGGTCATTGTGGCGGCATCGGCTGCCGGATCTTTAAGAGTATGGAGGAGATACCGCGAGCGTGACAGTGCGAGACGCAGGGTGATGCCGAGGGAAATCGTCCCGAGCGAGAAGCGGGACAGTTTCAGGTTTTTGCGGGCGAAGACCTGCATGGCGCGGTAGAACTCCGCCGTCGCATCGATGCTGCTTCGCTTGGTGCTTTCTCCACCGTAGTGAATGATGCGCGTGCTGTGCACATAAAACAGCTTCCATCCGGCCTTTTGCGTACGAAAACACCAATCCAGATCCTCTCCGTACATGAAATAGGATTCGTCGAGTCCTCCGATAGTGTCGTACACCTCCCGTTTCAGCATCATGAACGAGCCGGAAATGGCATCCACTTCGTAGCTCTCGTCCTCGCTGAGATAGGTAAGATTGTAGCGCGCGAAGAGGGGAGAGCGGGGGAAGAGAGTACTCAGGCCTGTGAGTTTGGTAAACGACGCCCATGGAGAGGGAAAGCTGCGGCGGCAGGCGGGTTCGAACGAACCGTCGGGTCTGATGATTCTGCAGCCGGCCATGCCGACATCGTCGTTCTCTTCAAAAAACCGGAGCATGATCTGCAGTGTGTCTTCCTGCACCAGGGTGTCGGGATTCAGGAGCAGCAGATAGCGTCCCTGCGCGTGTTGCAGCGCAAGGTTGTTGGCTTTGGCAAAACCGACATTCGCGGTATTCGCCATGAGTTTGACGGAAGGAAAGCGCTGGCGCACCATGTCCACGGAAGCGTCGTCGGAATCGTTGTCCACGACAAAGATTTCGCCATGCAGCCCCGCAAGTGCCGAATAGACCGAGTGGAGGCAATTCTCCAGCAGGTCACGCACGTTGTAGCTCACGATGATGATAGAAATGTCCGGACGCGTAGCCGTCACGATCAGCAGATCTCCAGGTGCCGAATAAAGAAGGGCAGGACGCCTGCCTGCCCTTGCAAATATAAGAAAGATCGTCGGTTAAATCGGTTGGTTGAGTTTCACCAGTTCATCCAGGGTGATCATCGGCAGGGTGAAGCGGGCGGCGTACTTTTTCTCATTCGGTATATCCAGTCCCTCGTTGTCTATGCCGATGACCACAACCTCCATTTCACCCACGCCGTCGGTCAGCTTGCGTTGCATACCGAGATTGGTGGTAGATGCCGCGGTCTTTAACAGGCGCAGGGTCCCTTCCACGGCCCCAGTCTGCTTCATTACCTCCGTCTTGCCTTTCATGCCGAAAATCCAGAATGCGGCATTCATTTCTCCCGCAGCGTATTCGATGCTCGTACCCTCCGCGAAGCGCGGAAATTCCATCGCAAGTAACTCCGTCGCACCGTCACCGGTTTGCGTGCGCACGAGAAGCACGGTGCTCGTTCCTTTCGAGATGCGCAGCGCGTCCTTTATGCTGTACACGGCCGAAGATTGGTCCCCGGAAATGCGTGCGTTTTCGACGATATAGCCCATGTCGCTGCCGATGACTTCAGCGGAAACGGTACCCGCGGATGTGCCTGTCTGCGCTCCGTGTGAGGTCATTTCACTCTGCGCGGTCTGCGTACCGTCCGCGCCTTCCTGCCTGCTTCCGCATGCGGTGAGAAGCACGGCGGAAAAGAGAATAATAAACGTGCTCTTCATGAACGCCACCTCTGATATGTTGTGAGTGTACTGTGTCGATAATGGAACGGAAACGCCAGCCGTCAGGAGCGGTGAACGTGTCTGTCTGAAAATCATATGCGTGATGTCACGACGCAAGTTATAAAGCATTTGCCACACATTCAATACACGCAGCAGCCGGCGTCCGGGAGCCAGCGTCAGACGGCACACAACCGCAACGAAGTCCTTGACAAGGTCTGCGTGACGCATTGATGATCGTGGCGGAGGGAACGCGCGCCATGCGCACCTTGAGACTGCGGCCGTGCCGCGAGAGAGGGAACCAAGCACTTCAACAGACGCAGTATGTAAGAATTCGGCGCGTTGGAAGCCCTCCCCCGAAGCTGCGATGCGCGTGAGATACTGCTTTCTGCCTTGAATCCGGATCAGCCGGCTGCATATTTTAAAATTCGTGTTTTTCACAGCTTAGGGAGCAATTAGTGAAACGACTCAAGGAACTCAGTACCCGCCGCGTGCGGGAGCACGATTATTCCGAACCCGGGAAGCATCTGATCGTCTTCAAAACCAAAGGCGAAGCCGAGATTCTTGGAAGCACGGAAAACGGCATCACCACGCTCAGCGACGCAGGGCGGGTGTTTCTCGATGTGCTTGGACAGGCGCTGCAGAATTTTCCGTGCATCCGTATCCACGGGTTGACCATTCGTCCATCCGAAGTGGAACTGGCGCTGGAGATCACCGACATACGGATGCTGCGGGAAATGCCTCCGGAAGACAGCGACGAGTGGGTGTATTTTCGTCGCGTTATGACGCTGCCGATGTTCATGGGGTATTTAAAGATGAACAGCGCTCATCGCATCAACACACTGTTCGGCAAGGGAGGCGGCGAGGTGTGGGCGCGGCGCTACGCGACGTGCATACTCAATGACGAAGTGGTTTTCGATCGTGTATGCGCGGAGCTGGAAGAGGAATGGAGCCGTGTGGTGGTCGCCGTGACGCCACGGACGAAGAAAGAGAAGCGTGTATTCTCGTTTGATGATGTGCTGGCCAAGGAATTCGGTGGCGCGGGAGCGGCTGGTGTTCGCAGAAGCTCCCGGCGCGGGAAGTCGTCACAGCTTGGCGAGGCCATGTTTCTTGGTCGCGTGCTGCTGCTGACGGGTGCGCGGCGGGATGCGGCTGTGAATACATCGACGCAAAAGGGCGTTACCCGCGGAGGAGGTTCAGGCGGTAAAGCACGAGTGCGCAATACGGTGATCCGGGATGTGGGACCGGATCGGATTTTTCTGAGCGAGTAATCTGGATCGGACGCGCGGAATTTCCTTGCGGCTGATGGTAGGGGACACTCCGGGACGGGAAGCGTCTTGCGGGGAGGGTAAGGTATGCGTTGTACCTTGGATTTCGTGTTGCCGGGTGAGGTATGTGGGTGTGGAAGGGTGGGAAGGTGGTTGGGTTTTGGTGAAATGCGGGCGCGGGTACTGCTCCGTCGGGGCGCAGTCCAGTTTGCCTGGATGAAGCTGCGGCGATACATGAATCGCCCACTTCTGCTTCTGGCGGTGGTGCTGCGGCGATACATGAATCGCCCACTTCCTCTTCTGGCCCTGGTGCTGCGGCGATACATGAATCGCCCACTTCCGCTTCTGGTCGTGGTGCTGCGGCGATACATGAATCGCCCACTTCCGCTTCTGGTCGTGGTCGATTGAAAATGAGCGCGTCAACCAACACCGCGCACGCAGCTGATCTGCTATCCCCGCAATGCGCGCTTGTCAGCCTCCGATTCGGCTTCGCTGCCCAAAACCGACGATGGAAAAAGCAGAACGTATTCTCAAAGGCGCACAGACGCCGCAGCGCGGAAGGATAGGGATCCGATAAAAAACGCCAATAGTGTGACTCCCTAACGGCGAAAAAAGACGGTAATTGAGGTTGTTGAAGTCTGAAAACACTATTTTGATCTGGCTCAGGATCATGTGAAAAAAAACGGAGGGCTCGGCGCCCTCCGCGAGTGGAACTCATATGCTCCGGATTCAATTGTTCAATATCAACTGTCCGTTGTTAAATATACCCAGCGGTTTCCCGGTGAGCACCCGGCCGTGGAACGGACTGTTGCGCGATTTCGACCGGAAATCATTGACATCCACGGTCCATTGTGCAGCAAGATCGAGTAAACTGAAGTTCGCGGGCTGCCCCTCTTCTATACGGATCACAGGCAACCCCAGAATGCGTCTGGGATTGGTGGACAGCTTCTCGATCAGCTGGGGAAGCGTCAGCCAGCCGTCGAGCAATAGCTCGGTAACGGACAGTCCGAAGGCTGTTTCGAGTCCGATGATGCCGAACGGCGCGTAGACGAACTCCACTTCCTTTTCATGAATTGCATGCGGTGCGTGATCGGTGGCGATGGCGTCGGCGGTGCCGTCCCGAAGGGCTTCCTTCATGGCGAGCACATCCTCGGCGGTGCGCAGCGGTGGATTCATTTTGTAATTCGAGTCGTAGCTGCGCAGTGCCTCGTCTGTGAGTGAGAAGTGATGCGGGGCCACCTCGCTCGTTACCTTGAGGCCGCGCTGTTTTGCATCACGGACGGCTTCTGCCGCACCCGCTGTACTCATATGCGCCAGATGATAGCGTCCGTCCACGTAGGCGGTGAAGGCAATGTCACGGACCACCACCGTGTCCTCGGAAAGGCGCGAGATCGGAGGCAGGCCGATTTGCGTAGAGACAAGGCTCTCATTCATGGCGCCGCCCTTGAAAAGATGCGGATCCTCGGCATGCTGAATGACGGGAACATCGAGCATGGACGCGTATTCGAGCGCCGTGCGGAGAACCTTCGTGTTGTATACCGGCGAACCATCGTCGGAAAACGCCACACACCCGCTTTCGCGGAGCTCGATCATCGGTGCGATGGATTCGCCTTTGCGTCCCTTGGTGACGGCGCCGATGGGATAGACGTCCACGGCGAGGCCTTCTGCACGTTTGAGGATCAGCGTGGCCACCGCCGCGTTGTCTATGGGCGGATCGGTGTTGGGCATGCAGGCGACCGCGGTGAAACCGCCGGCCGCGGCCGATGCTGCGCCGCTGAGAATGTCTTCTTTGTATTCCTGTCCCGGCTCACGAAAATGGACATGCATATCGCAAAATCCCGGAGCTATCGTCTTCCCCGTGAAATCGAGTGTCTGTGCATCCGAAGCGCTGAGATTTTCACCGATGCGATCGATGATGCCATTCACCACCAGTACGTCGCGATCTCCATCGAGACCGGTGACGGGATCAACGACGCGTGCGTTTTTGAAAAAATACGATGCCATGGGTTACTCCGCCTTGGTTCCGATGTGATACAGCACAGCCATGCGGATCGCGACGCCGTTTGTGACCTCGGGAAGAATCACAGAATACGGCCCGTCCGCTACCTCCGATTCGATTTCCACGCCGCGATTGATGGGGCCCGGATGCAGAACCGTGATGTCCTTTCCTGCGGCTTCCAGACGCTTGCGTGTGATTCCGAAGCTGTTATGATACTCGCGCAGACTTGGGAAATCAGCTCCTGCGTCACGTTCGAGCTGTATGCGCAGCACGTTGATCACATCGCTGAAACGCAGCGCTTCGTCAACGTTCGTGAATACGCGCACACCGAGTTTCTCGAGTTGCCAGGGAATCATGCTGGCCGGACCACACACGGCCACCTCCGCTCCCATGGTCTTGAGTCCGTAGATATTCGAAAGCGACACACGGGAGTGCGCGATGTCGCCGATGATGCAGACGCGGAGCCCTTCGAGCGAACCATGCTTCTGCCGTATGGAATACATGTCCAGCAGTGCCTGTGTGGGATGCTCGTGCGTGCCGTCGCCGGCATTGATGAATTTGCTCGTACAGCGCGTGCTGAGGAAATGTCCCGCACCCGCTGCGGCGTGGCGCATGACGACGATGTCCACTTTCATGGCTTCGATATTACGCGCCGTATCGAGCAGCGTTTCACCTTTGCTGACACTGCTTGTGGAGGCCGAGAAATTCACCACATCCGCGGAGAGACGCCGCTCGGCGAGCTCGAAGGAGATGCGCGTTCGCGTGCTGTTTTCAAAGAACAGATTTACAACGGTTTTGCCTTGCAGCGTAGGCACCTTTTTGATCGGCCGGTCGAGAACCTCGAGAAAGGTGTCGGCCGAATCGAGCAGCAGCTGAATATCTTCCCGCGGTACTCCGTCGAGGCCGAGAAGATGCTGAATCGATAACGATGACATAAATTTCCGGTCTATTGTGTGATAAATTACGCTTCTATGGAGACGAGGTCGATGCCGTCACGACCATCCACTTCCCGGAGTCGCACGCGTACTTCCTCGCCGCGGGAGGTGGTAATGTTTTTCCCGATGAAATCGGCGCGGATGGGCAATTCTCTGTGCCCCCGGTCCACGAGTACGACAAGCTGTATCGATCGGGCACGGCCAAGGTCCATCAACGCGCCGAGCGCCGAGCGGACGGTCCTGCCGGTGAACAACACATCATCTACCAGGATCACGTCGCGATCACTGATGTCGAACATGATATCCGTAGCCTTGATTTCAGGCTGTCGTAAATGATTGCGCAGGTCGTCGCGGTACAGCGTCACGTCGAGAACCCCGAGGGGAGGCGCGGTGCCTTCGATGGAAGCAATTTTTGCGGTGAGCCGCTGCGCCACGAATTCACCGCGCGTCCGGAGCCCGATGATGACGAGGTTGCCGACACCGAGGTTGCGCTCGAGTATTTCGTGCGCAAGGCGGGAAATCATACGCTCGAAACCGCTTTCGTCGATGATGTGATGGAGGATGGTCATGTGGTATGTCTTTACAGTGAAGAAACGGGTGGAAGAGAAAGAAGATGGCGGCGCAGTGTGTCGAGGGCGCTCTGCGCCGCTCGCTGCTTGGTGCGCAGCCGGTCGTTGCCAAAGCGGAAGGCATGCGCGAAACTGCCGTCGGGCGTGCTCAATCCGATCCAAACCAGACCAACGGGCTTTTCGGCCGTGCCGCCATCCGGCCCCGCGATACCTGTGGTGGAAAGACCGTAATCGCTGTTGGCCAAACGCCGAATGCCCGCCGCCATGGCGAGGCACACCTCCCGGCTCACCGCGCCGAAGCGCTCGATGACGTGCGGGTCCACTCCAAGCATGTCCGTCTTTGATTGATTGCTGTACACGACAGCGCCCCTGTCGAACCACCGGGAACTGCCGGGTATGTTTGTGACGCGGTCGGTGATCAGTCCGCCCGTGCAGGATTCAGCCACGGAGAGCGTCTTCGAATCGCGAACAAGTATCGTACCCAGGTGCGCTTCGAGTGTCTCATTGTCTGTTCCGAATATCCACTCTCCGGCACGGTCCCGGACCATGGTCTCGAGTTCGTCAACCGCGGTGGTGGCGTCCGTGTCGCTTTCTGCGACGCATGTGAGGCGGATACGCACGCCGAGAGGCGACGGAAGAAATGCGACCGAGGTATCGGACCGAAGCGTATCGATACCGGCAAGGACATCCGCGAGCGTGGATTCGGGTATGCCGGTTGTCAGGATGGTGCGCACCGCCCGCCGTTTTGCTTGCAGAGAAGCGAGGAAGGGGAGGATGTCTTGTTCCACCATGGCTTTCATTTCGTACGGGACGCCCGGCAGCACGAAAAGGTGTTTTTCGCCCTCGGTGAAATGATACCCCGGGGCTGTCCCGTGATAATTCCGGATTACCCGCGCCGAAGCGGGCACCATCGCCTGATCGCGATTGCGCTCCGACACGGTCCTTCCGCGGTCATGGAGAAAACGTTTGATGTCCGCCAGAACATCGCCGTTCACGATAAGTGATGTTTCGAAAAACGCGAGCAGCGCTTCGCGGGTCCTGTCGTCATGGGTGGGTCCAAGACCTCCCGTACTCACGACGATATCGTTCTCCTCCCAGGCCCTCCGGTACGCCGCCACAATACCGTCCAGATCATCGCCGACGACGGTGACGCGTCGTACATGCAGACCCGCCATACTCAAATGCTCGCCCAACCAGGATGCGTTGCTGTTGACCACCTGGCCGATAAGGAGTTCGTCACCGATAGAAATGAGTTCAGCGTTCATACGGCTCGCCACATTCGAAGAAATATAGGGCCCGAAGGGTGGAAAAACAATGTATAAGTCCAAGAAAATCAAGCCGTTTGCAACTTTTCGCGGCCGGGGCTACATTACGTGAATGTACTGGTATCTCCAGCGTTGACGTTCATTCCACGCCTTTGTCCAAGGAGGCCTCTTTTGAAAGACTACACCCCTGAAACCATCAGAAATGTGGCCATCATCGGCCACGGAAGCTCCGGAAAAACCATCCTCGCGGACGCCATGCTGCTCACCTCCGGAGCCACAACGCGCATAGGGCGCATCGAGGATGGGAGCACCACGTCAGACTATCATAACGATGAGATCGAGCGTCAGATTTCCATCAACAGCACGCTCATCGCCATGGAGTATCGTGGCCACAAAATCAACATTATTGATACTCCCGGCTACTCCGATTTTCAGGGAGATGTGATCTCGAGCCTGCGCATTGTGGATACCGCACTGTTGGTGCTCAAAGCCGTCGAGGGCGTTGAAGTAGGCACGGAACTCGTCTGGAATTATGCCGCGAATGCGGCGACGCCTGTCATCCTCGCCATCAACAAGATGGATAACGAACACGCGGATTTCGACAATGTGCTCGAGCAAGCCCGTGCCCGTTTGAGTTCCGATGTCGTCGTCGCGCAATACCCGATCAACAAGGGGCCTGCATTCAACACGTGTCTCGACATCGTTCGACGTAAGCTGATGGTATTCAGCACCGATGGCAGCGGGAAGTACGAGGAGAAGGATGTGCCCGAGGAACATAAGGACAAACTGGAGGAACTGCATCAGGCGTTGCTTGAGAAGGTGGCCGAGTCCTCCGAAGATCTTCTGAACGAGTTTTTTGAAAACGGAACGCTCACCGACGAGCAGCTGGCCAGTGGCCTCAAGATCGCCATCCGGGAAAGGAAAATCTTTCCGGTGTTCTGCATGGCGGCGCTCAGCAACATCGGTGTCGGCAGAGTGATGGAATTTTTCATTAACTATTGCCCCGATCCTGTTACCGGACGCACCTACACGGTGAAAAAGACGAATGGAGATGAAGCGACCCTCACGCCGAATGCCTCGGGTGAAGTCACCGCCTTCGTTTTCAAAACGATCTCTGAAGCGCATGTCGGTGAATTGTCGCTGTTCCGCGTGTACAGCGGGACGGTCACACCTGGCATTGATTTGGTCAACCAGAGCAATGGCAAGAACGAGCGCCTCAATCAGATTTTCACCATGCGCGGCCGCGAGCGCACCGATGTGCCCAAGATCCCTGTCGGAGATATCGGCGCGGTGGTGAAGCTGAAAGACACGCACACCAATGACACCCTGGCTACCAAGGGCTCCGCACTGATTATCCCGTCCATTGCCTTCCCCGATCCCGTGATGTCCGCCGCTGTAAAAGCGCGAAACAAGGGCGACGAGGAAAAAATCGGCATGGGACTCAACACCATGCACGAGGAGGATCCGAGCTTCCAGATCAAAATCGATCAGGAAACCGGCGAAACCATCATCCTCGGTCAGGGCGAAATCCATATCGATGTCATGGTCAAGCGCCTCAAGCAGCGCTTCGGCGTGGACGTGGATCTCAAGGCGCCGCGTATCCCCTTCCGTGAGACGATACGCAAGCATGCCGATGTATCCTACAAGCACAAGAAACAGACCGGCGGCGCCGGACAGTACGCCGAAGTATACATCAAGGTGGATCCTCAACCCCGTGGCACCGGTTACGAATTTGTGGACGCTATTGTCGGCGGCGTGATTTCCGGACGCTTCGTCCCGGCTGTGGACAAAGGTATTCAGGAACAGATGGCACGCGGCGTTGTTGCCGGTTACAAGATGGTGGACGTTAAAATTACGCTGTACGACGGAAGCCAGCACACCGTCGACTCAAACGAAATGGCCTTCAAAACCGCCTCGCAGATGGCGTTCAAGAAAGCCGTCGCCGATGCCGACCCCATCCTCCTCGAGCCGATCTATATTCTCGAAGTCAAAGTCCCCGACGAATTCATGGGCGACGTGATGGGCGACATCTCCAGCCATCGCGGAAAAATTCAAGGTATGGATGCCGAAGGACCCTTTCAGGTTATTCGTGCCAAGGTTCCGCTCGCCGAATTGTACCAGTATGCGACGCGCCTGCGCTCCATGACGCAGGGACGCGGTATTTTCAAACGCAGTTTCTCGCACTACGAGGAAGTGCCCTTCGAAGTACAGCAAAAGATCGTCGAAGAGGCAAAAGCCGCACGCGAAGAGGAAGCCTGATTGCGTACAGTTCTCGCTTTCATACTGTCATGCCTCATCTTCGGATTTGCGCCGCGTTCCGCGGCGCAAATCCTGGATGACGGCAATAGCGGTGCCCCCGCAACCTTCGCCAATCAAGGCGGTTCCTACTACAACTTTACCGGGGGAACCGGCTGCGACCTGAAAGTCAGTGTGTGGGGGTATGTCAGCAATCCGGGACGCTATCGCGTACCGTGTGAGACCAACTTGATCGATCTGTTGTCCTTTTGCGGTGGACCACTCGATCGCGGCGCGGAATCTTTTCTGTACCGCATCAAAATTGTTCGCCGCGGTGGTGTGGACAATGAAAATGAGATCGCCCGGGTGTTTGAGGTCGACGTAGACAAATATCTGCAGTTGAAGGATTTTCCGATGTCTACGAAGGAGTTGGATCTTTACCCGGGTGATCTGATCATCGTTGACGGAAAAGAATCTCGTGGCGACACCATTCTCCGCATCGCGCAGATCGTGGTGGCCATTACGTCCATCATTACCAGCACCATCGCCGTTATCAATTTGACCAAGTAACGCGCTTGCGCAGCGGACGGGACAGGGCGACCGCAAACATTTATCATACGATCAGGATGACATGACCGCCAGAGACGATTTCAATAAGCAGGTGCAGGAGTATCTCCGTATCGCCTTCGAAGGCAAGTGGGTGATACTCGCGATCTTTGTCGTCGTGGTGTCGGCAACCTGGCTGTATACGATGCAACAGGATGATATCTACCAGTCGAGTTCCAGCGTGCGCCTCAAGCGCGCCAAGGATATCCTCAGCGGCCAGGGACCTGGGCAGGGATTCGAGGATCTCGGCTGGGGCGGGGAGCGCATCCTCGCGAATGAAATTCTGATCATCCAGAGTGCCGACATGGCAACGCGCGTCGCGACCATGCTGATGCGTCAGGTGGACGACAATCCGGAACTCGCCGCTGGTCTTCCGATCATCCGTATGAAGCAGCGCCCTTCCACCATGCGCAAAATGGCGAGAACGCTTGGGGTCGAGGATTTTCTTACCGAGATGGGCATGGCGCGTCTGGATACCTCCACACGTATCGCGGAAATCCCCGCGATCGCAGGGCGCATCAGAGGGCAGATGAGTGCGGAACCCATCCGCGGTGTGGATTTCATTCAAATCAATGTGCAAAGTATTTCTCCGTTCGAAGCTGCCACCATCGCCAATCTGATTGCGGACGCCTATCAATTGCGGAATCTCGAGTCCGCCAGAGAGAATGTGACGACAGCGCGCAGTTTTCTGGAGGAGCAACTCGACTCGAAGAAGGATTCTCTCACCGCGGTGGAGAACCTTGTCCGTGGTTTCCAGCAGTCGCAGGGTATTATCAGCCTCGATGCCGAGACTCAAAATCTCATCGCACAGCTCAGTACCTTCGAAGCGCAGCGCGAGCAGGCGAAAATCACGCTCCAGAGTGCGGAGCGGATCCGGAGCGAGTTGCTTGCACAGATTCAGAAAGTCGAACCGACGCTCACGCAACAGCTCAAGGAGGGTGTAGATCCGCAACTCAGACAGCTGCTTGCGCAAAAGGCGCAGAAGGAAGATCAGATCCAGAAGGCGGAGTTCAACCGCAAGTACGGCCTGCGGAATCGTCCGGAGCTCGAACCTTTCGCGGATAAGGAAATTTCCCGTTTGAAGCGTGAGTATCAGGAGATTCTCAATCAAATCGAGGCTGCAGGCGTCAACCTGCAGAAAGTCGGCGGTGTGACGGGAACACCCATCGAGTATGGACGCGAACTACGGCAGCGTTTGATCGATCAGGAAGTCGAGATAGAAGCCACGAAAGCGAAAATCAAAAGCCTCGACGAAACGATAGCGCAATTCAGTCGGCAATTCGACGGCATTCCATCGCAGTCCATTTCCTTTGCGCGTCTCGAGAGGCGCAGACAGAGCTATGACAAGCTCTTTGCTCTCCTGGATGAAAAGTATCAGGAAGCCCTGATCAACGAACAGACCACCATGGGGAATGTGGAAATAGTTGATCGAGCCGGAGTGCCCGGAACGCCCATCAAACCGAACCGTCCGATGAATCTCATCCTCGGTATCCTTATCGGTCTCGGTCTCGGTTTCGGTATCGCCATATTGCTTCGTTATCTGGACACAACCATTCGGAGTCCGGAGGATGTCGAAAAACTGGGAATGCCGGTTCTCGCCTTTATCCCGGAATTCGGTTCGGTCGGCTCCGATCTCGATCGCGATCAAACCCTGGTCACCATTACCGCACCGCAGTCGCCGCCCAGCGAGAGCTATCGCACAATGCGGACGGCCATAGAGAACTCTCTGCGCGACCGCGGAAAATCTCTGGCGGTGCTTTTCTCCAGTCCGGCTCCCAAGGAAGGGAAATCCACCGCGATCGCGAACCTCGCCGTAAGTGCCGCGAACAGCGGCCGGAAGGTCCTGCTGGTGGATGCCGACCTCCGCCGCCCGGTGCAGCACCAGATTTTCCAGGTGGAGCGCGAACCGGGCCTGTCGAATGCGCTTGTCGGAGAGGTGCCGATCAATCAGGCGATCAAGAAAACGATGGTGCAGGGATTGCATATCATTCCCTGTGGCAACATCCCCAGTCACCCGGCGGAACTCCTCGGTTCGAGCAAAATGGAGAAATTCGTCCGCCTGGTGCATCAGTACTACGATCTTGTGCTCTTTGATGCGCCGCCGATCATCGCCATGGCGGATACCCTCGTCCTCGCCAAATACACTGATGGTGTAGTCATCATTGTTTCCGCCGATCAAACCAAATCCCTGGGACTGGAAAAAGCGCGCGAAATGCTGGAAGCGAACAACGCAAACCTCGTCGGGGTTGTTGTCAATCGTTTCAACGCCAACAAGGTGTATTACTCCTATTATCGTTACTACTACCAGAATTATTATTACTATTCCGTTGACGGTGAGAAGAAAAAACGCCGTTCCCTGAAGAAGAAATCCACGAAGCAGGACGCCGAAGCCGTCGTACCGCAAAACGGCAAGAGCAACGGTACCGGGCAAGCGTAACATGTCCCTTCCGCCTCGGGAAGCATACGCAGCAATGCGCGCATCCTGATGCAGCAGCAGTGCCGCTACCGCCGGCACATCTCCCCTGGCGTCCGTCCCGCACCCTCCGGAGCGCCGATCCGTCACGACGCGACATTTGAATTTCAGACCGTTCGGGGCTATTTTACAGATTGTGTCTGTCCGATACCGGGCAGCAGTCGTTCGCATTCAATATCCATCACACAGCACATAGCATCCGCATGATCAGAGACAGCTACATCAAAACGGTGATCGAACCGTTCAAAATCAAAACGGTCGAACCGATCAAATTCACGAGCTACGAAGAGCGCGTCCGCATCCTCGGGAAGGCGGGCTTCAATACCTTTCTCATTGACGCGGAAGACGTCCTGATCGATCTGTTGACGGACAGTGGTACGTCTGCGATGAGTTCGAAACAATGGGCGGGCATGCTCGATGGCGACGAATCCTATGCGGGATCACGCAGCTTCTATCGCATGGAAAGCATCGTCCGAAAGATCACCGGACTGAAGAACATCATCCCGACGCATCAGGGCCGCGCTGCGGAGAAGATCCTGTTTACCGTCGTCGGGGGAAAAGGCAAGGTCATACCCAACAACACGCATTTCGACACGACGCGCGCCAATGTGGAATATAGCGGCGCTCTCGCCGTGGACTGCCTCAACGAGATCGGGAAGCACCCTGAGATCGTCGCGGACTTCAAAGGCAATATGGATATCGCAAAGCTCGAAGAGACGATACAGACCTATGGTGTCGAGAATATTCCGCTGGTCATGATCACCGTCACCAATAACTCCGGAGGCGGTCAACCGGTATCCATGCAGAACATCCGCGATACGCGGGCAGTGTGCGACAAGTATGGCTTTCCGCTGTTCATGGATGCGTGCAGGTTCGCGGAAAACGCGTTCTTCATTAAAATGCGTGAACCCGGCTACGCGGATAAAACGCCGATCGAAATTGCCCAGGAAATGTTCTCCTACGTGGACGGCGCTACCATGTCGGCCAAGAAGGACGCGCTTGTCAACATCGGCGGCTTCCTTGCCATCAACGACGACGCACTGGCCGTGAAGTGCAGGAATCTGCTGATTGTCACGGAAGGATTTCCGACATATGGCGGTCTTGCGGGGCGCGATCTGGAAGCGATCGCACAGGGTCTTGAGGAAATCCTTGATGAAGATTATCTGAATTACCGTATCAAGAGCACGGAGTATCTCGGTAAAAAACTGACCGAACTCGGCGTGCCAATTCTGTTGCCGCCCGGTGGTCATGCGATTTACCTCGATGGCACGCGTTTCTGTCCGCACATCCCCGCCGAACGCTTCCCCGCGCAGAGCGTGACCTGCGCACTGTACGAGGACGGCGGCATACGGGCGGTGGAAATCGGCAGTGTCATGTTCGGCCGTACGGAAAATGGTGCATTTGTCGCCCCTCCGATGGAACTTGTCCGTCTCGCGATTCCCCGTCGTGTGTACACGCAAAGTCATATCGACTACGTCATCGAGGTTGTGGCGCATGTGTTTGCCCGCCGAAACGAACTGAAAGGACTGCGGCTGACGTATGAAGCGCCGATGCTTCGGCACTTCACCGCCCGCTTTGAATACGTGGACGCGTAGAGGCGATAGCTCGGTTGGAGTATCCCCGCCATGGCGCGGGCTTTCCTTGATGGTTGAACATTCTGCGGACCGCGGCTGCCGGGAGTGACCACCGGCAGTCGTGTTCTGTTGACGCGGGATCCGGTGTGCCCGCGGCATGGGCTTTTTCATTGCAGCAGCGGCACGAAGCAAGATGACAAGAATTCTGTACGTGCATCACGGCAAGGGAATCGGCGGGGCGCCGCTGAGTCTGCTGTACCTGATCCGGGGACTGGATCGGACGGAATTCATGCCTACCGTACTGTGCCTGCACGAAAGTGAAGCCGCGCAGCTTTTCCGGGATAACGGTATTGAAACCATTGTGGACCAGCGTCTGCATGATTTCAGCCATACGAATGTGCTCTGGTACCCTTGGTGGCAGTTCCCGAAGACGCTGCTGCGCCTGCTCCAGTTTCCCTGGACGTATCTGCGCGCGCGTCGCTTTTTCGCGACGCACCGCTTCGATCTGCTCCACCTCAATACATCCACGCTTACCGCTTTTGGCCTTGCCGCACATCACGAAGATCTCCCTGTTGTCTGGCATATCCGCGAGCCGTTGCACGCGGGCTATTTCGGACTCCGACGTGCGCTGATACGACGAATCATTCACCGCTGCGCGAGCATCATCATCCCGATCTGTCACTACGACGCCGATCAGCTGCTACCGACCGACCGCATACACGTCGTGTATAATTTCGTCGATTTTACCCGCTTTGATCACTCCATCAGCGGAGCGGCTGTGCGCGCGGAGCTGGACATCGAAGAGACCGCGCCCGTGGCGCTCATGCTTGGCGGAGTGAACCCGGTCAAAGGAACGCTGGAATTTGTTTCCGCTGCCGTGCGCGTACTCGAGGCGGTGCCGGATGCGGTGTTTCTCATTGCCGGCCCGCAGGACGGCGGCGGTTTCAGAAACACAATCAGCGGACGCGCAGTATACGGGGAACGTGTGCGTTCGATAATTCCGCAGCGATTCGAAAACCGGATCCGTTTCTTGGGTATCCGAAACGACATCCCCGAACTACTGGCAAGTTCCGATGTACTCTGCTTCCCCTCAACCGTACCGCATTTCGCCCGGCCCGTCATTGAAGCGTCGGCGATGGGTGTCGCGGTGGTGGCCTCGGATCTCGGAGGCCCGCGCGAGTTGGTGCGCGACGGTGAAACGGGTGTGCTTGTTCCGGCCAGGGATGTGCACGCGCTCGCCGCTGCCCTGGTTCAGATCCTGTCCGATCCCGGGTATCGGGAGCGTCTCGGTGATGCCGGCAGGCATTTCGCCCTTGAGGAATTCGACTCCGGAAAGAACACAGCACGAATCGTCGCTTTGTATCGGACACTCATCGAAAGCACTTTATCTGCATAAGCCGATGAATTTTTTGTGCAAATGCCCATGATTGCACTATTTTAAGAAGCCTACACATTACCAGGAGAGAAAATGCGTTTCATTACTCCACTCTTGATCGGTCTGTTCTGCGCCGCGTCTGCGATTGCACAGGAAAACACCGCGCTTACCGTCTGGCTTCAGGATGATTTCCAGCAGGGGCTGCAGCCAGGTTGGACGCAGGTTGCGGGCACCTGGAGCGCGGAAGCCGGGACGCTCACCGGTCGCGGAGGCGCCGAGCATCTCGCGATGTTGCACAGCACGTATATCATGTCGAGAAAGCAGGCCATTCTGACACTCACCGTGCAGTCCTTCGGCGGGGGTATGATTTTCAATGCCGAGCATCCGAATTCCATCAATAACAGCCAGGTTGTCAAACTGCTGCAGGGCGGATTGGCGCTGGGCTATTTTGATTACACCGGGACGTATTTCGAAACCCGCATCGTGAACCTGCAGGACATCAAACCGCCTGTCACGATGTCCATCTACACCGACCCGGGAAAGAGCAATTACTCCGTGGTGCTTGACGACAGAAACGTCGCACTCGAGGAAATGCGCTTCAACTCGGGATTCGCCGGTCCGTACGCAACGGGCAGCGGCGTGCGTTTTGGTGCTTTCAACGTATCGGGTAGCGGGATTTTCGATCTCCCGCAATATTTCGTGAAATCGAATAAGCGTCAGTTGGATGACCTTTCCTACATGACGGTGAAGGAAGATGGCTTGCTCATCGTGAACCCGCTGCTGAATATTGTCCAGCGCATAACCAGCGTGGGCACGTATGTCAGCGAAATTCAGGTGAATGAGGAGAATGTCCGACTCCGCGGTGTCACCACGGATGAAGCGAATCGCACTTTCGTCGTTGATGCCGGCAACAACGCTCTCCGCGTGTATGACAGCAAAGACGCTGCGGAACGCGTCATTACACAGGGCCTCGATGATCCCCGCGATGTCGCGTATGACAACGGAAAAATTTACGTGCTCGACAAAGGTGGGATAGCGGTGTTCGACGCCAAGTCCCTTACCGCACAAGGGCGCAAGGCGGGGGGGCTGTTCAAAGATCCCAAGGGCATCTGTGCCGTTGGCGGAAAAATTTACGTCGCCGATTTCGGGAACGGTCAGGTGCAGGTCCTCACCGCCTCGGATTTTTCGGTTGATCTGATTCTTAAAGACGATCTCGTGAAGCCGTGGGGTGTGACTGTTGACGGCAAAAGCGGTGAAATCTACGTCGCCGATCCGGGTGCCGTCGCCGTGTTCCATTTCGACGGCAAAGGCAACTTTATCGAGCGCATCGATCCCATCACCATTCGCGGATTCATTTCTCCACGCGCGGTGCTGCTGCGCGGCGACATGTTGTACGTAGCGGATCTGGATCGCATTCTCGGCTTCAAGAAGGGTGTACTCACCATTCGCCCGACCTTGCGCATCAATTGATATGACGGACTCCCGCAGCCGGAACCTCTCCCTCCGCTTCGGAGCCGGCGTGCAGGAGGCGCTGCTTCCACATCACTGGAACATGTTCATGCCCGGAAATGCCGCGCCTCCGGCGCGGCGATCCGGGCATGACATTATTCAGGAGGCCTTGCGAGAACCGATCGGAGCTCCTCCGCTACGGAACGTGATTCGTGGTGGGAATATCGTCGTTCTCGTGCCCGACAAAACCCGTCGTGCGGCCAGCGATCTCGTGCTTCCTCTGCTGCTCGATGAACTTACCGCCGCTGGCGTTCGCGACGAGCAGGTATCCATTCTTTTTGCCACAGGCACGCATGCCGGTCAATCGCCGGAGGAACGCGCCGCGCTACTTGGGGAGGGGATCATGCGGCGCTACCGCGTCGTCGAACACGATTCCCGGGATACCGAAGCGTCCGTGTATGTGGGACGTACGAAGTACGGTACTCCCATCCTCCTCAATCGTCTCGTCGTGGAGGCCGATCTGGTGCTCATCGCCGGCACGGTCGTGCACCACTACTTCGCCGGCTTCGGCGGGGGACCGAAAATGTTTCTCCCCGGCGTCGCTGCCTATGAGAGCGCCGTCGCCAATCATCGCCGAACGATAACGGAGCAGGGTACGTTTCATCCTGCCTGCCGCGACGGAAATCTCGTCGGCAACCCGGTTGCCGAAGATATCGCAGATGCCGTACGCTTTTTCCCGCCCAGCTGGTATTTCGCGGCGATACTCGATGAGCATGAACACGTCGCTGCCGCTGTCTGTGGGGATCTTATGCAGGCGCATGCTTCCGCATGCGCTTCTGTGCACGATCTGTACTCCGTATCGCTTCACCGGCGCTATCCGCTATGCATCGCATCTGCCGGAGGGTATCCGAAGGATGTGAATCTCATCCAGGCCCACAAGGCGCTGCATCACGCGGCCTACACCGTCGAGGATGGCGGAGCGCTGATTTGCCTTGCGGAATGCCCGGACGGCATCGGCAACAGCAGCTTTCTCGAATGGTTCCGCTACGCAAACGCGGAGGACTTCAGGCAGGCGCTGCTCCATCGCTACACTATGAACGCGCATACCGCCCTTGCACTGAAGGAAAAGACGTCGCGGCTGCGCGTCATCCTCGTGACCGCATTGGATGCGGATGTTGTTGCCGCGATGGGCATGGAGTATGCGGCCACGCTCGCGGATGCGCTCGAATTGCTTACTCCGATGAATGATCTGACCTTGGACATCTGCGTCCTGCGGAACGCCTCTCTGACGGTGCCTGTGTGGTCGTGAAGAGAGCGGACAGAGCGGAGGCGTGTGACGGAGGGAAACGCCGGTCCGCGCACCCAGCTCCTGGGAGGCGATCGTCATGACACATGCGACGCTCTCCGACCACGTGCTGCTGCTGGTACTCTGGATTTCCTGGTGCGTTATCCACAGTCTGCTCATCTCGGAAGCATGCATGCGTATGATGCGCAGACTGCCCGCGTCCGTCGCATCGTGGCATCGGCTGCTGTACGTCATGATCAGTGTGGTGACGCTTGTTTCCATACTGCTTTTTCAGTGGCGGATGGATGCGGTCATGTTGTGGGAATGGCGATGGCCATGGTCGGTTCTGCAATGGCTCGGGCTTATCACTGCAGCGCTGCTGTTCGCGTCTGCGGCACGTGTATACGACCATTCCCTCTTTTTTGGATTTCGGCAACTGCGCGAGCAGCGGCTCGAGCCGGCGCTGGGCAGTGGAGTGTTTTTCAGCAAGGGAATACTCGCGCATATCCGCCACCCGTATTACACCGCGGGCATCCTCGTCCTGCTGTTCTGGGGCCAGGGAGATTCTGCAATGCTGATCATGCGCACGGTGGGTATAGCGTATCTGTATGCCGGCACAGTGCTCGAAGAACGGAAACTCATCAAGGCGTTCGGCGACGCCTACCGGCAATACCAGCGCGATGTTCCGATGTTTTTCCCGCGCCTTTTCCGAAATCCGGGACGGTCATAAAAAAACGCGCCCCTTTGGGAGGGGCGCGCGGTGTGCTTCAACTCGCGGATGAGACTAGCGCACGACGGCGAGAGAGGAAACCGTCGCTCCACGCGAGGTGAATAGAACCACCCTGTACATCCCGGGAAGCAGATTCGCGGCATTGAGTGCAATGTTGTGCGTGCCGGCCTGATAGTCCTGCTGCTGCATGCTGAGGACCTGACGACCGGTGATGTCGAAAATCTTGAGCACAGCATAGTCGCTGCGTTCGAGAGAGAAAGATACCGTTGCTTGATCCCTTACCGGATTCGGATATGCAGCGAGGAAGGTTGACGGTTGAGCATCCGTCAATCGCTCGACGGAAGTCACGCTGGAAAGGGGAATCACACGACCGTCGGGCAGGGCGGCGAAGAGACCGAAGGCCTCGCCGTTCTGATTCGCGGACGGTGTGAGGAAGCCGGAAGCGAAGACCATGGCGGCGCCGCCGCCGAGCGCACTGAGATCAGCGGTGAAAGAAGCGACCACTGTGGTGTTGTCATTGCCCGGCGTGATGTCGAGCGTGTAGGAGCCGGCGGGCACGCCAAGATACGGCGTCTGATCGCCATAGGCGGCGTCATCAACAAGGGTGGCAACGCCGCGGGCGATCACATCCACGGTGGGAGCGTCGGTGGCGCCGTGCAGCACTTTGATGTCCACTTCGCCGGGATTCATGGCGCTTTCACGGCCCATGTCGGTGACGAACAGCGTGAAGCCCGTGGACTTCATGTCGGGATTGGCGGCGAAGGCGGAAGGATCGAGGACGCCGTTCGCGGTGACGATGTAGGTCTTCCCTTCGTCGAAGGTGACGGGGAAGGATGCGAGCGCGTCGCCGACGGAACTGCTGCTGCCGGGAGCGACGGCCACATTGAGCAGCACGCCCGCGGGCACGTCAATGAACGGCGTGGCGGCGCGGAAAGCGAAATCGTCGAGCAGGAGACTGCCGTTGACGTAGATGTCCACCGAAGCGGCTGCCGGATCGGCGGCATTGTGAATCACTTGCAGTCGTGCGGTGGCTTCCGCTGCGGCGGGAAGCGCGATAACCGTGCCGTCGGGCAGGGCGGCGAAGAGACCGAAGGCCTCGCCGTTCTGATTCGCGGACGGTGTGAGGAAGCCGGAAGCGAAGACCATGGCGGCGCCGCCGCCGAGCGCACTGAGATCAGCGGTGAAAGAAGCCACCACTGTGGTGTTGTCATTGCCCGGCGTGATGTCGAGCGTGTAGGAGCCGGCGGGTACGCCAAGATACGGCGTCTGATCGCCATAGGCGGCGTCATCAACAAGGGTGGCAACGCCGCGGGCGATCACATCCACGGTGGGAGCGTCGGTGGCGCCGTGCAGCACTTTGATGTCCACTTCGCCGGGATTCATGGCGCTTTCACGGCCCATGTCGGTGACGAACAGCGTGAAGCCCGTAGACTTCATGTCGGGATTGGAGGCGAAGGCGGACGGATCGAGGACGCCGTTCGCTGCCGCAATGTATGTTTTACCTGCATCGAGTGTGAGCGGGAAGGTGGCGATCGCGTCGCCGACGGAGCTGCTGCTGCCGGGAGCGACGGCCACATTGAGCAGTACGCCCGCGGGCACGTCAATGAACGGCGTGGCGGCGCGGAAAGCGAAATCGTCGAGCAGGAGACTGCCGTTGACGTAGATGTCCACCGAAGCGGCTGCCGGATCGGCGGCATTGTGAATCACTTGCAGTCGTGCGGTGAGTTGTGCCCACACGGAACCGACCGGGAGACCGGCGGTGACCAGTGCGGCGAAAATCCAAACGAATATATTTTTACGCATAAGTATTCCTTTACACCTTGTGGTGAAGTTTACCCGTGCGGGCATGCGTGTCGCCCGCAGGAAGATTTACTCTGTATGGTGAGGACTCTGGCAGCGGGGGATGCTGCGTGCTGCGAGTCCGTTGGGTTCGTTTGTCAGACAGTGTTACAACATGCTTCGTGCGGCGCGGAGTTCCCGCGGCACGAAAAAATGTATGAACGGGTCAGGACCTCGCGCCACGGATGTTTTTTTTTCGGATGATTTCTTCTTATATACATGCTATGCGATGCCGCATGGCGCATATGCTGAAAACACGTTCCGCGACACGATGAAACGCATCCTCGTCATACGAAAACACAACCATCTCGGCGACATGCTGTGCTCCCTGCCGCTGTACGCGGCCGTGAAGCAGCGATGGCCAGAGTGCGCGATCACGCTCCTCGCCGCTCCGACCAGCTACCAGGTACCTCTCCGGCGTATCAATCCCTTCATAGACGAATTGCTCTACTTCGATAAACGGAGTGTATTTACCGTGCTGCGACTGTTGCTCCATCTGCGGCGGCGGCGATATGATCTCGTGCTCGTGCCTTCGACAATACGGCTGTCGGCGACATCGCACATCACGGCGCGATTGACTGCTGCGCCGGTGCGCACAGGCGTGCGGAGTATTGACGGCAAGAAGAACGAGCACGCGAAATGGTTGACGCAGGCCATAGACGTGCGTTGGGAGAGCGATCGTGTGCATCAGGTGCATCGCAATCTCCAGATTGCGGCCGCTGTCGGCTGCAGCACCGCCATCGATCCGGAAAGCGCATTGCGTATCGCAATAACGGAGCCGGAACGTGGGCTTGCGAGGTCGGCGTTCGATGGGCTGCCATCGGATGCTCTGCGTATCGGCGTGCATCCCGGTGCGGGAAAAAGGGAAAACGTGTGGCCGGCCGAACAATTCACGGAGGTCATCAGAGCCATGCGAACGGAAGGGAATGTGTCGGTACTGGTGACAGCCGGGACGCCTGACGCGGATGTAGTCTCGCGTTTCGGCGCACAACTCGAAGCGGAGCGCATCCCTTTCGCCATTCTTCGGGATGCGGATATCCCCGTGCTCGCGAGCGCTGCGGCGCAGACGGATGTGTTTCTTTCGAATGATACCGGCACGATGCATGTCGCTGCCTTCGGTGGTGCGCGCGTGGTGTCGCTGTTCGGTCCTACGCCCGCCTGGGAGTGGGCACCATTGCACGCGCATTGCGTCGCGATTCAGTCGCGGGATGGGAGCATGAACGGTATCACCACCGAAGAAGTGACGGCGGCATGCAGGAAATTACGAAGGGAAAGGTGAGGCGCTTATCTGCGGCGGCGCAGACGCGCGATGAAGAAGCCGTCGGAATCCAGCAGCGCGGGATCGAGCGTGAGCATGCTCTGATCCGGATCGGAAAGTACGGATTTCTGCAGCATCCCGGTGAGCGCTTCCGCGAGTGGTGCGGGGGTGAAATCATCCGCATGACGGAGGAAGCGTTCGACGACGTGCTCGTTCTCCGTCGGAAGCAGCGAGCAGGTCGCATACAGCAGCACACCACCGGGTTTGACCAGCGCTGCATTACGGAGCAGAATGTCGAATTGCTTCTCCGCAAGTTTGTTCAGGGATTTAGGCTGCAGCTTCCACTTGACAAGAGGATTGCGTCGCGCGGTGCCGAATCCCGAACACGGCGCGTCCACCACCACGGCGTCGAATTGTCTCCTCTGAAATATCTCCGCCAGATCACCCTTCGGCGGGACGGCACGGATCTCCAGGTCCTTCTGTCCCAGCCGTTCCGCGCGTAAACGCAGCGCGGTCAGTCGCATCCTCTCCACATCCGCCGCTGTGATACTTCCGCTGCCGCTGAGCGCGTCCGTAAGCTGCAGCGTTTTGCCGCCCGCACCGGCGCAGGCATCGAGCACATCCCAGCCCCGAAGCGGTGCCAGCGCGTGTCCTATGAGCTGACTTCCGGCATCCTGAATTTCTATCAGTCCTTTCGCCTCCCACTCGCTGCCCAGCAACTGTTCCCGCCGGTCGAGAACGAGTGCGTGCGGGAGTAGCGGGTGCGCCCGTGCCTGTATTCCGGCGTCGAGAAGCGATGTAAGCACCTCCTCGCTTCTCGCGCGTGCGGTGTTGACCCGTAACGTCAGCGGCGCCGGATGAAGCAGCCCGGAAGCGAGCGCTTCGGGACGGGGATAGGTCGTGCGTACGCGTTGTTCACGCAGCCACATTTCCATGATCCATCCGGGCACGGAACGGAACAGCGCCCAATGCAGGCCGTCTCTCCCCGGATGCAGCGTCGCAAGCTCTTCCATGCGCGTTCGCAGATCCGTGATGTCGAGTCCGGCCTCTTGTACTACTGCTTCTGCAATCCCATGCAGCGCATCGTCGAGGGCGGCTCCGTCATACACCGCCCGCACAACATCCAGGTACAGCGCGGCGGCGGTGCAGGCGCTCGCTGTGCGGGTGTCCAGTGATCGTATCTCGCCGGTACCTCCATCCGCCAGATAGCGCGCGAGCCGGAGATGCCGCAGTGTGTGGAAGGCGAGTGACGAAATGGCCGCCTTCGCATCCGGCGTCAGTTTCTTTTTGTCGTGCAGGTACTGCGAGGTGAGCAGCCGCGGAGGTTGCGGGGATTTCAGGAGAAGCCGGACGAGTTCGGCCGCATGGCGAAGCAATTGCGGCGGCGAAAGAAGTGAAGCGGACACGAGTCTCAGATGTTATGGACGAAGCCCAGACGGTCGCGCAGGCTCCCCGGAAGTTCCGGCAGCGCATGACGCGGAATAAGAAAGGTAGAGAGATTCGTCAGATCGGCAAACACTTTGTGCTTGTCGGCGGTGGCCTTCAGATAATGGTAGCCAGAGGAGCCGCCGGTGCCGATTTTCGTGCCAATCATGCGATGCACCATCAACGCGTGGCGATACCGCCAGGTGGTGAGCAATTCGTCCATGTCCACCAGCCCCGCGATGAGGCGGTACGGCATGGCAAGAATGGGCTGGTCGCGGTACAGCGAAATGAACAGCGCCGCCTGCGTGGCCCGGTACGACAGACGCCATTTCCCCTCTTCGCGCAGTACCGAAAGATGCTTTTCGTCGAAAACGCTTTCGAAGTGATGCAGCGTGCTGTCGAGTTCGGTCAGTTGCTGAATTTTCTCGTTTTCGCTCAGCGTGGGATTCGCTTCGATGACCGTCCTGTCTTTCTCCAGCATGCTGATCACGGCAGTGCGATACGCGCGCCAGAACGTGAAGTCCTCGCTTTCGAGAAACGGTATGCGTTCGAGCCAGCTTTCCAGTGCATCGTGGAGGTTGGGTTGCCCTTCCGCCTGGAGCAGGAGTTCCTGATGCTCCGGCGATACGCGGTGGTGATACGCTGTCTGATTATAGCGGAGCCGCGCATCGGATTGCAGGCCCAGGCGGATTTCCACAAGACGGAATTGAATGCTCTGAAAGCCCGAGGCGGGGAAAAGGAAATCCCGGAAATCCAGAAAATCCAGCGGTGTCATGGTTTCGAGAATGCGGAGCTGGTCTATCAGCACTTTCTGTATCTCGATCACGCGCTGCACGCGTGCGACACACACGCCGACACTCGTCTCCTCCACGCGCTCGGCGGACAGTATGGAAATGACGGAATCCAGTTCGAACAGAATCTGCTTGAACCAGAGTTCATAGGCCTGATGCACGATGATGAAAAGCATCTCGTCATGCGCGGGCATGCCGTGCTTCTCACTCATGCGGTCCTGGCTCTGAAGAATGCGGTCCAACTGCAGGTAGTCGGAATAGTACACGGGAGGGTAGGGCTTATCCATCAGACGGTCCTTTTCTTCAGGTGGTCGCATCCTCGGCCCAAGGCCGCAGTGCGGAAGTGATGAGGCGTTCGGCGTGGTCCATATCGATGTCTTCGATGCGCGACACGCCGCGGGTCAGTGTCTCGAGTATCTGCTGTTGAAGCGCGCCCCGTCGTTGCGCGACGGCATAGGGGAGCAGGGTGAAGGATACCATGGAGTACTTCGGGATGAAGTAATCGGGGAAGCGTTTCTCCAGAGCGAGTCCGGCTTCCTTCATGAACAGGAATACCGGATCCGCAACCCGGTCGCGCATCTCGATAAAATTCTCCAACGCCATGTCGGCGATAGCGTCCGCATTGGGCTTGCGGCGTTCGGCGCAAAGGGCAAACGTGGCGGCCCAATCGCCGCCGCACGCGTCAATGCAGCGATCGAGTTCCACCACGTCCTCAAAGGCACAGTTCATCCCCTGACCGAAGAACGGCACGATCGCGTGTGCGGCGTCTCCGAGCAGCAATGCGGTGCCCCCGCTGTTCCACGGTGCACAGCGCACCGTGCCCAACGCGCCCGTCGGATTCGCGAAGAAGTCGTCGAGCAGCGTCGGCATTAGCGGGAGTGCGTCGGGAAATTGTTCGCGGAAAAACGCGAGTACGCGCCCGGGCGTGTCAAGAACAGCGAAGGAAGGGTCGCCCTCGTGCTGAAGGAAGAGCGTGCAGGTGAACGTCCTGTCAGGATTCGGCAGCGCGATCATCATGTACGAATGACGCGGCCAGATATGCAGCGCGTCGGGATCGAGCCGAAAATCTCCATCGTTCGTGGGAGGGATCAGCAGTTCCTTGTAGCCGTGCTCGAGGAAATCCTGCGTCATAGCAAAGCCGGGCTGTCGCTCCATGGCCTCCCGCACGGCGGAACCGGCGCCGTCCGTGGCGATCAGTGCCGTCGCGCTGTCCGTGATCCGCGCACCGGAAGCGTCGTCCACAAAGGTGGCTTCGCCCGTGGCAAGGTCCATGTCCGTACAGCGATGGGAAAAATGGATGCGGACGTTCTCCTGCGCTTCCGCGGCATCCATCAGCCGTTTGTTCAACTCGCCGCGCGACACGGAATGTATCACATCATGCGGCTGCGATCCGTAACGCTGGAACGTCGTCGTCCCGTCCAACGCGTGCATCATGCGTCCGCGCATCGGCAAGGCCAGCGAGAGTATGGTGTCGTCCATGCCCACCTGCCGCAGCGCGTTGATCCCTCGTACCGAGAGCGCGAGATTGATGGAACGGCCGGCGCTCATGTCCATTCGTCGCATGTCGGCGCGACGCTCGTACACATCCACCGCATACCCCTTACGGGCCAGTGTCGCTGCCAGCAACGAGCCTGCGAGTCCCGCACCGACAATAATGAGTCGTTCGTCCTTTTTCATGAAATCTGATCCCCGGCTGGTGAAAGAGCGTCGTGTCGTCGCCCGTGATGTCCATCTCCCGGATACGCATGGAAACATTCTGCAAGGCGCTCGACGTCGGCGAAGGTGTTGTACAACGGAACCGGCGCCATGCGAATCACATCCGGCTCCCGCCAGTCGCAGACAATGCCGTGCGCATGCAGCCACTGGAACATCCCGCGTCCGTGCTCCCGAAAACGGACGGACAGTTGGCAGCCGCGGGCTTCCGGCGACGACGGCGTGATGATGCGCCATTCCTCGCTTGCCTGTGCGAGCAGCAGATGCTCGAGATACGCGGTGAGACGGACGCTTTTTTCTCGAAGCGCCTCCATGCCCGCTTGGTCGAAGAGCTGCAGCGAGGCCCGCAGCGCTGCCATGGGGAGAATGGACGGATTGCTGAGCTGCCAGCCGTCCGCTCCCGGCGACGCTACGAAATCATGCGGCATGGCGAAACGCGTGGATTTGTCGTGGCCCCACCATCCGGCGAAACGCGGAAGGTCGGCATTGCTCGCATGACGCTTGTGCACAAAAGCGCCGGCGGTGCTGCCTGGGCCGGCATTCATGTATTTGTAGGAACACCACGCCGCGAAATCCACATCCCAGTCATGCAACCGCAGCGGCACATTGCCGGCCGCATGCGCAAGATCCACGCCGACCTGCATCCCCGCGGCATGCGCCGCTTGGGTAAGACGCGGGATGTCGAAGTACTGGCCGTTGTAGTAATTCACGCCGCCCAGGAGCAGCAGTGCCGCCTCGTCGCGCAGCGAATGCAGCAATTCCGTGGCAGTATCGGTGTCGAACAGACCATCCGCGCCAAGCGGGATTTCCACGAGATCGCGCGCGGGATCCGCGCCGTGAAAGCGCAGTTGAGATGCCACTGCGTACTGATCGGACGGAAAGGCTTTTTCCTCGATCACGATCTTGCGCTTCTTCCCCTGTGGACGGTAGAAGGACACCATCAGCAGATGCAGATTCACCGACAGGGTGTTCATGGCGACGACTTCGTCAGGTCTCGCGCCGACAATGCGCGCCAGAGGCTCCGCAAGCTCCTCGTGATACGTCATCCACGGATGCGCGCCGCTGAAATGGCCGTCCACCGCCAGTTCCGCCCACGAGGCGAGTTCGATTTCAATGGCTTCGCGTGCGGCTATCGGCTGCAGTCCGAGCGAGTTGCCGCAAAAATACGCGATGTCGTTCCCGTCCTTTGCGCGCGGGATGTGAAAACGCTCACGGAAATGTGCGAGCGAGTCGCGGGAATCGGGGATGGTCGTGTGTCGGGAGGTGATGTCGGAAAGCACGGATGGGCCTCGCAGGTGCGTCAGGGGCGTGGTGAAACAGGAAAGAGAATGGGCCGGCTTGGCGCGGCGTCGGAAACGAAGGGCGCGATCTGCAGACTCAACAGGTAATGCCCGTCGTGAATATGATCGGGTACGAAAATCATTTCCGTCACGGTACTAAAGACGGCGGAATCCTCGGTGATGTCGGTTCCGCCTTCCGGCAGCTGCCAGAACACACGATGCGACGCCAGCAAACCTTCGTCGTCCGCACGATCGAGCGAGGGTATGTCAACGAGGAGGTGGCGTACACCCAGAGCCACGATTTCTTCCATCGCGTCGAGCGTGAAAAAGGCGCCGGGGCGATCCGCGTACTGTTGCGTGAGTTTGTCGACGGAATTCGGGAGCGTTCGGATGATGAGGGCTTCCAGAAATCCCGGAGAGCACGCCCGCAGACACTGCAGCAATGCGGTCCGGGTGATCACGGCGTCGTTCGCGTGAAACGGACAACTGTAGCGCTCGGTCACCGTTTCACCCGGTATGACGGGAACGGAGAGCAGGGTGGCCGGGAGCAGGCCGCCCGGGAGCAGGCGTTGAACGCTGATCCGCTCCTTCGTCAAATGCCCGATGCACTCCGTATGTGTACCATTGCAATGCGCATTCAGCGTGACAGTCTCGAAATTGCAGCTGCCGCCCCGCCGCGTGTCGCCGATGAATCCGCCACCCTCGAAAGCTGCGGCGGAAGCGGCAGGAATACCATATGCGGTGGGTTGGGGACCGTAGAAATCCAGGGGAATCGCGATGCTCAACCCGGAGTCGAGATCCACGTCATAGCGCGCCGTACCGATTGTGACTGTGCAAATCATCGTTCAAATCTCTCCCGCTGTATTCCGAGCCAGGTTAATGCGTTGTCGCCGAGGAGCTTCCTTTTTACGGTATCGGGAAATTCGTCCATGGATTCTATTAACGCTCCGGGAACCGTTTCGCCGAGTGGGAAGGGATAGTCCGATCCGAGCGTCACCATGTCCTCGCCCACGAGATCCACGATGTAGTTGAGCATGACACGGTCGTGTACGAGAGAATCAAGATAAAAGCGTCCGAGATATGCGCGGGGGTGTACCGCGTTGTCTACCGCAACCAGATCCGGACGCACGTTGAATCCGTGCTCGATGCGTCCGATGGTGGCGGGAAAGGAACCCCCGCCATGCGCGAAGTTCACGCGCAGCCGCGGCAGGCGCTCCAGCACACCGCCGAAAATCATCGAACAAATCGCCAGCGACGTTTCCGCGGGCATGGCCACCAGCCAGGGCAGCCAGTAGCGCTGCATGCGGTCGCGGCCCATCATGTCCCAGGGATGCACGAAGACGGCCGCACCGAGCTCTTCCGCCGCCTGAAAGAACGGGAACAGTGCCGGTTCGTTGAGATTCCAGTCGTTGACATGCGTTCCGATTTCTACGCCGGGCAGTCCCAACTCCTTCACCGCACGCTCCATCTCCCGAATGGCGAGTTCCGGCGCCTGCATCGGAACCGTCGCGAGCCCGACGAAGCGCGAAGGATGCGCAGCGGCGGTTTCAGCGATGTGATCGTTGAGGTAGCGCGAAAGATCGAGGCAATCCGCGGGCTTGGCCCAGTAGCTGAACATCACCGGTACCGTTGACAGCACCTGCACATGCACCCCGGTGCCGTCGCAATCCCTGATGCGGCTGTGCGCGTCCCAGCTGTTGGGTTGAAAGGTGCGGAAATGCCGGCAGTCAATGAACATGTCGCCCGCTCCGTCCTCCCGCGCTTTCATCACGGGGAAGCCGGTGTAGCCGTAGCGTTTTTCCAGGTCCGGCCAGGATGGCGGGAGAATGTGCGTGTGGACGTCAACTTTCAGCATGAGCGCCTTGTGTTATTGAGCCGGCACGGGGGGGTGCATCACCGCGCCACAGGAGGTGCAGGTCCGGTGTTCTTCGGAAGTATAGAATCGCTGCATGAGCGGCGGAAGCTGCGAGACGATGTTTTCCAGAGGGATGTACTCTTCGTACAATTTCCCGCCGCATTGCTCGCAGAACCAGAGAAAGCCGTCCAACTCGCCGGCATGGCGCTTGCGCTCCACCACGAGACCCACCGTCCCCGCCGGGCGTTGCGGCGAATGCGGGACGCGCGCGGGGAGAAGAAAGATTTCCCCTTCGCGCAGGGGTATATCGCGGGGTATGCCGTTGTCCATGATTTTGACGGTGATGTCGCCCTCGAGCTGATAGAAAAATTCCTCTCCCTCGTTGTAATGGTAATCCTTCCGCGCGTTCGGTCCGCCCACCACCATGATGATGAACTCGGCGTTTTCGAACACCTGCTGATTGCCGACGGGCGGCTTGAGCAGATGACGATGCTCGTCAATCCACTGCTTGAAATTGATACCGTGCAATGTATACATGACTGTTCTTTATAACGTGGCGATGCATTTGAGTTCGATGGCGATAGGCGTCGGGAGCGAGGATATCTCCACCGTGGTTCTGCACGGCTGATTGTCCCGGAAATACTCCGCATACAGCGTATTGTACACGGCGAAATCGCGCTTCATATTCGTGAGAAACACGGTCACATCCACGAGCTTGCTCCAGTCCGACCCCGCTTCTTCCAGCACCGCGCGCACGTTGCGAAACACGCTGTGGCACTGCGCCTCGAAATCATACGCGGCGACGCTGCCGTCTTCCGCCAGCGTCACACCCGGGATGTCCCTGCTCCCGCGCTCGCGCGGTCCGATGCCCGAAAGAAAAAGCAGATTCCCGACGCGGCGCGCATGCGGATACAGGCCCACGGGCTCCGGTGCTCTGGTGGAGTGGAAGGCGTCGGACACGTCGCTCATGATTGACTCTCGAGATTGATACATACGTTTTTCGCTTCGGTGAAAAAGCGCAGCGCGTCCCACCCGCCCTCGCGCCCCACACCGCTGTGCTTGACGCCGCCGAAGGGCGTGCGCAAATCGCGCAGCATCCAGCAGTTCACCCACACGATGCCGCTCTCCAGCTTCGCGGCCACGCGATGCGCGCGCGTGAGATCGCGTGTCCATACCGATGCGGCCAAGCCGTACGGCGTGCTGTTGGCCATTGCAAGCACTTGCTCTTCGGTATCGAAGGGGATGACGGTGACCACGGGACCGAAAATTTCTTCCTGATTCGTGCGGCAGGAGAAGGGGAGATCGGCGATGATCGTCGGTTCGAGGAAGTAGCCTTCGGCGCAGCGTCCTTCAGGACGCACGCGGTTGCCGCCGCAGAGCACGGTGCCGCCCTCCTCGCGGGCCAGCGCGATGTAGGACAGCACTTTCCCGAGATGCTGCGCCGACACCAGCGCACCCTGCTCGGTGTCGTCGTTCATCGGGTCGCCTACTCGCAGCGCGGCGACGCGCGCGACGAAGTCCTGTACGAAATCATCGTACACGGCGCGCTGAATGAAAATACGCGAACCGCAGAGGCAGATCTCGCCCTGATTCGAAAATGCCGACCGCACGATGGTGGGCATGGCGTCGGTCAGATCCGCGTCCTCGAAAATGATGGTGGGATTTTTTCCGCCCAGTTCCAGCGACAGTTTTTTGAACATCGGAGCGGCAACGCGCGCGATGTCCGCGCCGGTTTTCGTTCCGCCGGTAAAGGAGATGGCCACGATATCCGGATGCGCTGTGATGGCGGCGCCGACCTGGGGTCCCGTTCCGTGCACGATATTCAGCACGCCACGCGGCAGACCCGCTTCGATGCAGAGTTCGGCCAGACGACCCGCCGTCATGGGGGTGATTTCGCTGGGTTTGGCGACGACGCAATTGCCGGCTGCGAGCGCGGGAGCGATTTTCCAGGTGAACAAATACAGCGGCAGATTCCATGGCGAGATGCATCCCGCGACACCTATGGGCTGCCGCAGCGTGAAGTTCAACGCCGCACCGTCGCTTTGATGCGCTTCGCTGCTGCTGTGCAGAATGGCGGTGGCGAAGAAACGGAAATTCTTCGATGCGCGGGGAATGTCCACGCTGCGCGCAAGGCGCAGGGGCTTGCCGTTGTCGCGCGATTCGAGCGCGGCGAGTTCGTCGAGATGTTCGTCTATGAGCGAGGCGATGCGCAGCAGCAAACGCGAACGCTCCTCCGCCGGTGTGGCGGACCAGTGCGGAAACGCGGCACGCGCGGCGTGGACGGCATCGTCCACATCGGCGCCCGCCGAATCGGCAAGCATGGCGACGACATCGCCTGTCGCGGGTTCGTACACCGGCATCCATGAGCCGGTGAGCGGTTCACGAAGTTGGCCGTCAATATAATTGGGAATGTACAGCAACGCAGGCCCTGAGTATGGCGACGTGGGAGCAGGGCTTCCCGTCTTGTGGAACAATACCAAATGGTTTCAAGCGGAAAGATACATCCCTTCGCTGAAATCACAAACTGCCGGCGGAGATTGATGCGTAAGCACGAATTTTTACAGGTATCATCAGCCAGAGCGTATCCACCAGCGCCGGCCACCGGTCCATTTCGCGGGTGACATCGCTGCGCCAGCAAACCTCGTCATGCTGAGGGCTGCGACAGCACGGATGTTGCTTAGAAATCCGATGTCAGCAGAGCAGTTCCGCTACTGCGGAAAAGCATGATTCTCTCCGTAACGTAATCAGAGCCCCACTTCCATCAGATGTCATTAACAGCGGAACGCTGCGTTGTGTCCTGAGATCGAAGCAAAAAGACTCCGCTCCTTGTAGGATGACCGTTGTCTGTCATCCTGCGCGAGGTTTCGGCTACGCTCAACCACCGTCGAAGGGTCAGGCGTGTGTATGAATGGATTCTGCGACTCCGCTTCGCTCTGCGCAGAATGACAATGGAGGTTCTTCACTCCGCGCAGAATGACAACGGAGGCGCTTCACTCCGCGCAGAATGACAATGGAGGCGCTTCACTCCGCGCAGAATGACCGCTGTCTGTCACCCTGCGTATGGTAACCGCTCCGCTTCCTCCCGCGGTATCCTCAGCTAATGAAACGAATGCTCAACGGGTAGCGGTATGATTCCCTGCGTGAGGCCCGCACCGTCGCGACAATGACGAAAATCAGCTCCAGTACCGCAATGAGCAGGAAGCCGAGAATCCAGGCACCGGTGAACAGCAGCACCTCCACATCGGGATCGCCCGTCACCGATTGCGCCGCCGAACCGAGCAGTGCCGCGATGACCACGACAACTCCGACAATGGAGTACAGCGTTATGCTGATCTGGAAATTCAGCGATTCCTTGCCGTGCTCCATGACCTCGGGAATGCTGTCACGTTTCATCAGCCACACCGTGAGCGGACCGAAAATATTTCCGAAAGGGACGAGAAATCCGGCGAACACCGCCAGATGACAGAGCATGCCCCAGGTCTTCGCATCATCCGCGCGCCGTCGCGCCTCTGCTTCTTCATAACTGATCGTCGGTCGATCCATCGCTGCTCCGGGTAGAAAAGTTCATAGCACACCATTCCCCGAAATCTACCGCAATGCACGAGCAATGGCAATGCCGCGGAGGTTCGAGGAACGCGTAGCGCGTAGCGCAGAGTGGAGAGCGAGAGCAGTGAGAGGAGAGGCGCAAGTCGTCGCTCATACATAGTCAATCCCAAATTTTTCTTCTCTCCGCCGGATTGCGTAGTTTACGAAAGGTCTTCAGGGATCTGCCAATCTTCCCGCAATAGTTACACAGGCGCCGTATGAAACCCACCCCGATCGCCACGTCCATCGTCGAGGAAAAAATCGCACAGAGTGGTCTGAAAAATGTAGGCCGCGCATCCATCCGTGAAATCCGTACGCTGATCAACGAGATCGAGCAGGCGAGCGGTACGAAATTCATCCGCATGGAAATGGGCATTCCCGGACTGCCCGCCGCGAAAATCGGCATCGATGCGGAGAAAGCCGCGCTGGACGGCGGCTGCGCATCCTTTTATCCGAGCATCGAGGGCATCCCCGAGCTGAAAGTCGAGATATCGAGATTTGTCAAACTGTTCGTCGATCTCGACCTTTCACCCCGCGGCTGCATCCCCTGCACAGGCTCCACCAGCGGCAGCTTCGTGTCCTTCCTCGTCGCGGGACGCATGAATCCGGACAAGGATACGGTGCTCTTTCTCGATCCCGGCTTCCCGGTGCACAAGCAGCAGCTCAACGTGCTGGGCATAAAGCACAAAAGTCTCGACGTGTACGAGTATCGCGGAGAGAAGCTGCGCGAGCCGCTCGAAGCCCTGCTGCGCGAAGGCAACGTCTCCAGCATTCTCTATTCCAATCCCAACAACCCGAGTTGGATCTGTTTCACCGATACCGAACTGCGCATCATCGGCGAACTGGCCACGAAGTACGACGTGGTGGTGATGGAGGATCTGGCGTATTTCACCATGGATTTCCGCAAGGATTACTCCATTCCCGGACAGCCGCCCTTTCAGCCCTCGGTGGGCAAGTACACGGACAATTACATTCTGCTCATCTCCAGCTCCAAGGCCTTCAGTTACGCCGGGCAGCGCGTGGGCATGATCGCCATTTCCGACGCGCTGTTCGAGCGCGAGATCCCCACGCTCAACCGTTATTACACGCAGAGCAAATTCGGCCTCGCCATGATTTACGGCGCCGCATATGCCGTGTCCGCGGGCGTGACGCATTCCGCGCAGTACGGCCTCGCCGCCTTGCTCAAGGCCACCAACGACGGCCTGTACCGCTTTATCGACGAAGTGAAGATTTACGGCGAGCGCGCGAAGATCATGAAAAAGGACTTCCTCGACAACGGCTTCTCCATCGTGTACGACAAGGACGAAGACAATCCCATCGCCGACGGATTTTACTTCACCGTGGCCTATCCCAATCTCTCCGGCGAGGAACTCATCGCCGCGCTCATGCCCTACGGCATCAGCGCCATTTCGCTGTCCAACACCGGCAGCAAACGCCTCGAAGGCATTCGCGCCTGCGTGTCGCTGGTATCGGAAGAGCAGATACCGGAATTGCGCGCACGGCTGCAGTTGTTCCATGAGAACCATCCGTTGCCGGAGTAGTTGGGGGGCAAACCATCGCTAATACGGTCACGGGGGGGTTAGAGACGTGAAAAGGAACTCATCGAAACCTTAACCTCCACCTTTGAGGCTCACGCCCAGCAAGCCGAAAACGGAATTGAATACTGGCTCCCACGCGACCTCCAGCACTTGCCGGGATATTCGGAGTGGCGAAACTTCAGTAGCAGTGCAATTTCGAAGGCGAGAACGGCTTGCGAAGTCTCGGGGCATCCTGTCCCGGACCATTTTGTTGGCGTCGACAAAATGGTGGCTCTCGGTTCCGGCAGCCAGCGGGAAATCGAAGACATCATGCTCGCCCGCTATGCCTGCTATCTGAACACCCAGGCGCGGGAACTGAAGCAGACGATTGCCAACAACGTGGCGGAGATTTTGCAAACATGGAAACGGAACTCGTCCACACAGTGACCGCAACATTCGAGGGACACGCGCAGCAAACGGAAAGCGGTGTGGAATACTGGCTGGCGCGGGATCTTCAGCACTTGCCGGGATATTCGGAGTGGCGAAACTTCAGTAGCAGTGCAATTTCGAAGGCGAGAACGGCTTGCGAAGTCTCGGGGCATCCTGTCCCGGACCATTTTGTTGGCGTCGACAAAATGGTGGCTCTCGGTTCCGGCAGCCAGCGGGAAATCGAAGACATCATGCTCGCCCGCTATGCCTGCTATCTGAACACCCAGGCGCGGGAACTGAAGCAGACGATTGCCAACAACGTGGCGGAGATTTTGCAAACATGGAAACGGAACTCGTCCGCACAGTGACCGCAACATTCGAGGGACACGCGCAGCAAACGGAAAGCGGTGTGGAATACTGGCTGGCGCGGGATCTTCAGCATTTGCTGGGATATTCGGAGTGGCGGAACTTTCATAACACGGCGATTATCAAGGCAAAAACGGCCTGCGAGGTCTCCGGGCATTCGGCATCGGATCATTTTGTTGACGTCAACAAAACGATTCAAATGCCCAAGGGTGCGGAAAAGGACGTTCCGGACCTGATGCTCACCCGCTATGCCTGCTACCTGATTGCCCAGAACGGTGACCCGCGCAAATCTGAGATCGCCTTTGCTCAAACGTACTTCGCTGTGCAAACCCGGCGTGCGGAGCTGATAGAACAGCGGCTGCTTGAGGCCGAGCGGGTCTCTGCGCGCAAGAAACTCGGCGCTACCGAGAAAGAGCTTTTCGCCGTCATATTCGAACAGACTGGCGGCAATCAGGATTTCGCGCTCATCCGCAGTAAGGGCGATCAGGCGCTGTTCAACAAAAGCACGCAGGCAATGAAGGCGCAGTCGAAGGTTCCGGACAATCGGCCTCTGGCGGACTTCGCGCCCACGATCATCCTCAAGGCGGAGGATTTCGCCACCGAGATCACCATGCCCGCCAACACGGCATGAACAGCGAGTCGGCCATCTCGCGGGAACATGTTACGAACAACCAGGCCGTGCGCAACACCTTGCTCGAACGCGGTATCCGTCCCGAGTCGCTGCCCGCCGACGAAGACGTGAAAAAGTCGAACGACGCCTCGCGTCCGAGGAAAAGAAGTCGCTGAAAAATCCGGAACGCCTGGGCCCGGAGGATGCATCATGAGCAGATGTGTGCAAAGCACCCGGGCGCGGCGGAGGGAACACACCATCGGGACGAGTGTGGCGATGATTCCGCATCACCCGCAGCGGGCCCGTTCCTCCCGTATCGCGCCGAAGACGGGCGGGTGAAGATCGAGTTGCGTTTGGAACTTGAAACCGTCTGGCTGACCCAACAGCACATTGCCGCGCTCTTTCAGACGGCGCAGCAGAACATCCACCGGTAGCACGTTGTAGAGCCGGGCCCATTTTCCGGAACATCCCCGTGGCGGAAGCGTATTGTCTGGTTGGTGTATTGAAACCGAGCTATAAACGCTGTACTTTCGTATATTATTTCCACGCAGCTTTCCCGTCGCTCCCCACATCGGCGTGAGCGCCGTGCCTCCCGTACCGCCACGCATCGCAGCACCTGCCGCACTCCCCTACGGGGTGTTCCTCACCGCACAATAGTATGGAGAATACGATGGCAACCATCGCAAAAAATACAGTGTGTCTCTGGTATGACGGAGATGCCGAAGAGGCGGCAAGCTTTTACGCGGCGACCTTCCCGGACTCCTCCGTGGACGCCGTCTATCGCGCGCCGGGAGACTACCCGTCCGGAAAGCAGGGGGATGTACTGACGGTGCAGTTCACCGTACTCGGTATTCCCTGTCTCGGACTCAACGGCGGACCGATTTTCAGACATAACGAGGCTTTTTCCTTTCAGGTCGCCACCGACGATCAGGCCGAAACGGATCGTTATTGGAACGCAATCGTCGGCAACGGCGGCGAGGAGAGCGCTTGCGGCTGGTGCAAGGACAAATGGGGCCTTTCCTGGCAGATCACACCCACCGCGCTGACCGAAGCGATTGCCGATCCCGATCCCGCCGCCGCGAAGCGCGCGTTCGACGCCATGCTGACCATGCGCAAAATAGACATCGCAACCATCGAAGCGGCGAGGCGGGGGTGAGCCCAGGACGATCCATTCGATCATCTTACCGAAGAATGTGTTGCGGGCACCGTATGCACGACGATGTATCGCACAGACAGGTCATACGAGAGTATGCCGGGAATCTGACAGCAACGCCATTGCAGCACGGCGAATTTACAATATTCGGTACAAGAGGCGACAGGATGCGCACGCTTTTTCTTCGCAGAACAGGAACTATGCTGCCGTGAACATTTCGGTGCCCGGATCGTTACTCGATCACTCGTTTGGCATCACCTGTTTGAGTCAGCATCAGGTGGAGCATCCGATTCGGACTAAACAGGTGACTGCGGTGAGGACGCCTGGAAGGGCGTTTTCTCCCGGAAGACAATGCTGTACATTTCCATCAATCCTGTGTCTACTTGTGATACACGGCGTTTACGCGAAGCTCGCGGAAGGAATCAAATCCGGCGTCTATGACTGCAACGTGTACCACCGATGATATTACGTGTCAGTTTGTTTGTTGCGTGATGCGCAACATTGTATATTATCCAATGATCAAGTCGTTTCGACACAAAGGTCTACGCCGTTTCTTTGAAACGGGCGACACTTCGGGCGTTCAGACCACACATGTCAAGCGGCTCCGTTTACAGATGGCTGCCTTGGATACCGCCCGTACCATTGACGACATGGATATCCCCGGCTTTCGCCTGCATCCCCTCAAAGGTGAATTGCACGGTCGGTGGTCGATCACGGTCAGCAGCAATTGGCGGATCACGTTCGAGTTTCAGAATGGAGACGCCTATATCGTGGACTATGAGGATTATCACTAATGGCTATGCATAACCCTCCCCATCCCGGGGAATTCATCACAGAGATCTACCTCGCGCCCAATGGGATTAGCGGTCGCGAGTTGGCGGAGAAGCTGGACGTAGCGGCATCCACGCTCAGTCGCATCCTCAAGTGTACCAGCCGTGTTACGCCTGAAATGGCCCTCCGTCTATCCAAGGCACTTGGCCGTACTCCCGAAAGTTGGCTCGCCATGCAGAATGCCTATGATCTATGGGTTGCAAGGAAGCATATCAATCTGAAACGGATAGGAAAACTCAAGCTGGCCGAATCTTAACGAGGGTGGCGAGCGAACCTTGCCACATCGTTTCAACGCTGGCCGGACTGACAGTAATCTCACGAAAGGAAAGCGATGAGCAGCGTATTCGTCAACATCGGACTCAGCCTCGACGGCTCTATGGCGCCGGAAGGAATGAGTGTGGAGCATTGGCCCGAGCCCGGTTATAAAAACTGGGGCGGGAAATGGGGTGCGCTTATGGGCTGGGCGTTACAACTGCAGTACTTTCGCGAGCTCCTGAAATTCGGACCCGGAGGAGACACCGGTCCGGTCAATGATCTGTTCCGTTTTACGGCGGAGCGTAGCGGCGCCAACATCATGGGCAAGCGCATGTTTGACCAGGGCGAGATCAGTTGGCCGGAAGAGGCGCCGTTTCACACACCTGTCTACGTCCTTACCCACGAGAAGCGCGAACCCTGGGAGCGTCCCGGCGGCACGACTTTCCATTTCATCAACGACGGTCCGGCGCGTGCCCTCGCGCTGGCCCGTGAGGCCGCCGGCGACAAAGACATCCGCATCTCCGGCGGTGCGGAAGTGATACAGCAATACCTCAATCTCGGCGTCGTAGACGAGCTGGAAATCGCCCTCGCGCCCGTACTCCTCGGCGGCGGCCGGCGCCTCTTCGAGAACCTGCGCGAACCCGCCCCCGCCTTCCGTATCGACAGAGTGCTCGATTCACCCGCCGCGACCCACCTGCGCTACGTGCGCGCGTGATGCGCGAAGAGTGTTCGCGGCGTCCTCTCTGTTGTACGATATGACGAAGAATAGTACTGTTGGAGGTGCTGGTGCGCAGGTCCTGATTCGTTCACACCACACTGGTCTGTTTCGATCTTGACGATGAGCCGTTCATCATCGAACACATCAGGCATCGGAGCGAATCGTACAGAGAAAGGAGAGACGGAAATGCCAACCATTCATGCGTAAATAAGAAGGAAGGACGGGAAAAAGGAATATTCCGTCCTGCGATTTTCCGAGTTCGTTACAATCCAGGAAGCTTGAATACAGGAAGGTATGCTCACCCATCTCATGGAGAGTATTCCCGCCTTGCCCATGACCGTATCATTGTCTGATTTCGTGCCGTTTTTGCTGATCCCCTTCATAGGGTGGGGAGTCAGACACTATCTCCGCCGGAGAAACGACTGGGTCCCTCTCAAGAGGTGGACATTCTCCATCGGCATCTCGGCGTACTTCTTGACGGAGACTGCCCGGAGTTTTTATCGACCGTTCATCTATGCGAACGGTATCAACGACTTTCACATTGCCGATACCATCGGAAACTCCGCCGGGACCGTCACTGCCATTTTCATGATCATCACCCTGTCGAATACGGGTAAGGTGAAACCGTATCAACTGATGCTGATGACGTTTGCGGGCCTGATCGGGTATGAGTTGTTGAGCGCATCCGCGAATCATCCGGTCGATGTATGGGATCTCCTGGCGACGGCGCTCTTCAGTATCCTCTCCTGGGTCGTCTACTACGGCATTCTTGAACCGAGCTTCGCTCAGGGGCCGACGCAGGGGGGAAGGGAATTCAACGCAAAGGCGCCGAGGCGCAAAGACGCAGAGGAAAATTTTTCGGTCTGATGCGGCGGGGTTCATTCCTTCTCCCTTTCTGCGTGTTCTGTTTTTTCTGCGTGTTCTGCGTTTGCGCTTGCGCTTCCCGCTGTCGTGCCTCTCGGTGTGCGAATTCCGCTGGGCAGGGGAAATTAACGCAACCCTTCGGCTTCGCTCAGGGGCCGACGCAGGGGGGAGGGGAATTGAACGCAAAGGCGCCGAGGCGCAAAGACGTAGAGGAAATTTTTCGGTCTGATGCGGCAAGCGGCGAGTTTCATTCCTCTCCCTTTCTGCGTGTTCTGTTTTTTCTGCATGTTCTGCGTTTGCGCTTGCGCTTCCCGCTGTCGTGCCTCTCGGTGTGCGTATTCCGCTGGGCAGGGGAAATTAACGCAGCCCTTCGACTTCGCTCAGGGGCCGACGCAAAGGTGCAGAGACGCAGAGGAAATATTTTCGGTCTGATGCGGCGGGGTTCACTCCTTCTCCCTTTCTGCGAATTCTGCTTTTTCTGCGTGTTCTGCGTTTGCGCTTTCCGCTGTCGTGCCTCTCGGTGTGCGAATTCCGCTGGGCAGGGGAAATTAACGCAGCCCTTCGGCTTCGCTCAGGGGCCAACGCAGGGGGGAAGGGAATTCAACGCAAAGGCGCCGAGGCGCAAAGACGCAGAGGAAACTTTTTCGGTCTGATGCGGCGGGGTTCACTCCTTCTCCCTTTCTGCGAATTCTGCTTTTTCTGCGTGTTCTGCGTTTGCGCTTGCGCTTCCCGCTGTCGTGCCTCTCGGTGTGCGTATTCCGCTGGGCAGGGGAAATTAACGCAACCCTTCGGCTTCGCTCAGGGGCCGACGCAGGGGGGAGGGGAATTCAACGCAAAGGCGCCAAGGCGCAAAGACGCAGAGGAAAATTTTTCGGTCTGATGCGGCGGGGTTCACTCCCTCTCCCTTTCTGCGAATTCTGCTTTTTCTGTGTGTTCTGCGTTTGCGCTTTCCGCTGTCGTGCCTCTCGGTGTGCGTATTCCGCTGGGCAGGGGAAATTAACGCAACCCTTCGGCTTCGCTCAGGGGCCGACGCAGGGGGGAGGGGAATTCAACGCAAAGGCGCCAAGGCGCAAAGACGCAGAGGAAACTTTTTCGGTCTGATGCGGCGGGGTTCACTCCTTCTCCCTTTCTGCGAATTCTGTTTATTCTGTGTGTTCTGCGTTTGCGCTTTTCCAAAAAAAATCCAATCTTGCCGCCAGATACACGTCCATACTCCCTCCCGCCGGCGGCCATCGCCGTCGTAAGGATCGAGCGACCTCTTGCAGGATAATCCGTCCCGCGCCAAGAACGCGCGGGTTTACGATACAATCAGTCGCAGAGGTGTGCCATGCAATCCCGGCAGGTGCAGTTCCCTGAGCGTCCCTGTGTTTCTTTGCGCAGCCATGGAAACAGAATACGGGTGGCGCTCACAGTACTCTTTTCTCTTTTCATCGCCGCGTATGGCGCCTCACCCTTGTCAGGCGCGGCCTTTCTCGTCAACAGTAACGCCGACGCCACCACGGCACCTACGCTCCGCGCAGCGATACTCGCCGCGAATCTCAATCCGGGACCCGATACGATACTGTTCGCGCTTCCCGGCATCGGTACACACACCATCTTTATACTCTCGCAACTCCCGCAGCTCACCGATCCTGCGGGTGTTCTCATAGACGGCTTCTCGCAACCGGGCAGCATCCCCGGAATCTCCCCGCCGTCCACGCTCAGCTTGCGCATCATCATTGACGGCAGCAATGCCGGCGCCGCGCACGGCTTCTGGATAGTTTCACCGCATAACACCATCCGGGGCCTGGTCGTGCAGAATTTCCAACAGGATGGCATACGCATTCAGGCCACGCTCCCCGGCACGCATTCGAACCTGATCTTCGGCAACATCATCGGCGTGGATGTGGGCGGCACCATCGCAAGGGGCAATGGTAAGAGCATGTCCGCTCCCTGGGGCGGTGTCAACATCCTTGTCAATCCGCAAATGCTCGGCACCGTGTTCAACAACACAGTCCGCTGCTGCCTGATCTCGTCCAATTACAGCGAGGGTGTGAGCATCTCGAGCTGTCCGCCGGGCGACTGCTATTTCAACCGCGTGGACAGCAACTATATCGGTACCACAATATCCGGTATGGCCGCTCTCGGAAACAGATGCAACGGCGTGTACATCGGCGAGGCCGCGCATGACAATCAGGTGTGGGACAATCTGATCTCGGGCAACGATACTAACGGCGTGTGCATCATCGGCTATGTGGACGCTACCACGCAATGGTTTACCGACCGCAACATCATCGGGCGCAACGTCATCGGACTCGCGGCGAACCGCACATCGCCCCTGCCCAACGGCTGGTACGGCGTGAGCATCGGGCGCTACGGCATGGTCTGGCGGCTGGGCCATGCGCGGGAGAATGTCGTGGTCAACGATACCATCGCCTACAACGGCCGCAGCGGCGTGATGGTACTCGAACATCTTTCCAACAACGCCAACGCCGACAGGAACAGGATCACACAGAACGCCATCTACGCGAACGGCGGTCTCGGCATTGACCTGGACGATGACGGCGTGACCCCGAACGACCCCTCCGATCCGGACCTGGGCGCGAACGAAGATGTGAATTTCCCCGTCATCAATATCGCGAATTGGGCTGCGGGAGTGACGACGGTGTCGGGTACGGTTGATCTCGGACCCGGACCCATGGTCGCCACGGTTGAGGTGTTCAAAGCCGTCGTCGATCCCACCGGCTATGGAGAAGGCGCGGTGTACCTCGGATCGGCCACGCCCGGCCCGGGAGGCGCGTGGAGCTGCCTCGTTACGGGACTCATTCCCGGAGACAACGTCACCGCCACCGTCGTGGATGGCGCGGGTAACAGCTCAGAATTCGCGCAGCTTCCGGGTCCCGTCGTACCGGTGCAATGGACCTCCGTGCACGCCGCGTATTACAAGGGCGTCGTGACGCTGCGCTGGATCACGGCGGCGGAGCTCAACAACGCCTTGTTCGAGATCGAGCGGAAGGACAGCGAGACGCACTGGCGTTGCATCGGTTCTGTGCCGGGCTCCGGCAGCACCAGCGCTGAAAGCCGCTATGTATTCACCGATCCGTTACGGGATATCATCGCGGGCGGCGTGGTGCGGTACCGTCTGGTGCAAGTGGATTACGACGGCACGCGGGATTATTCGCCGGAGGCGCTCGTAGAGTTGAGCCCGGCACCGACGCTTCCCGTCTTCGCTCCGGTCTGGCCCAATCCCGCTTCGGATCAGATTTTCCTGCGCTACACCCTCCCCGAGGAAAGCGAAGTGCATATCACACTCTCCGACATGAGCGGCAGGGAAGTGCTTCGGATACCGTCGTCGGCGCTACGGTCATCGGGCGGCAACACAGTGCGCATCGACACGGAGAGCCTGTCCGCCGGGTGTTACGAGCTCATCTGTCGTGCGGGTGCTCACTGCGAAGTGCAGTGGGTGAGAATCGTGCGGTGAATTCGAGGGGAGGCGCAGGGGGGATAGTACCGCAAAGACGCCCCTTCGACTACGCTCAGGAGACGCAGAGGCGCAAATGAGAGACGCAGGGGGAAGGTAAGGCAGCCCTTCGGCTTCGCTCAGTGGCCGACGCAAAGGCGCACACGGATTTTTGTGGTCTGTTTCCTCGGAATGCAATTCGCATTGAACCGGAGTGCGTGAGCTTCCGGCGATCCACGGGGATTCGCTCGCACGCGGGGAGGAGTCTGGGGAGCCCAGTTTGCGTCTTAGCGCCTTGGCGTCTTTGCGTTACACTCCCCTCGGGGTTGCGGGAGAGCGTCATCATACCTCAACAGCCCTCCGATAAAACCCTGAATTTTCGTAACTTGCATCGCCACGGCAATACCGTGGCGATTTCATTGCAATGAAACCGGTAACGCGCTTCATATCGACTCTCGCGCCGGCCATGGTCGTGCTATGCCTGCTCGCCCAGCATGCCGCAGATGCGCGCGACCCCCGCACGGGCACGCGCACGCTGCGCCTGGGCAGGGACTCCGTGCTTGTGCATTACGCCGTACCCGATTCCGTCGGGAAGCGGCCCGCGGTGCTCGTGCTGCACGACCGCTTCGGCATGCATACGCATGTGCAATCGGTGCTGCGTGTGCTCGCCACCGTGGGCTACCGGGCCTTCGCGCTTCCGTTGTTGTCCGCCCAGGAACGTCCGATACTAGGGACGCCACCCGCCGCGCTCGACAGCGCCGACATCAGCCGCGTCGCGCAGGCCGCGGTGGAACTGCTCAATGAGGAAGAATGCACCGGCAGAATCGGTCTGCTGGGCTTCGATGTGGGCGCGGCCGTCGCAGCGGAGACCTTGGCGCGTCTGCCCTTTTTCAAAGCGGCGGTGTTGTTCTATCCCTCCGGCGGTACCGCCACACTCGCGCGTCTGCCCTTTTCACCGACCCCGATTCTGCTCTGCATCGCCTACGACGACATCGAATGCTCCATCAACGATGTGGGTGTCGTGCGCGAGGTGTTCATAGACCAGGGACGCCGGCTGGAAGTGCAGCATTACAAAGACACCAAACGATTCTTTTTCAATCCCGAACACGAACAGTACAGCGTCCCTGCGATGAAGGCGGCCTGGAAAGAACTCATCCGTTTCTTCAACCGCCGGCTGTGAGCGCGTGTCAAACATCTTTTTCAGAGAACAGTACACATGTTTCTTCAGGAAAGCAGACTTCTCGACATTTTCTCGAATATTCACAACAAATTCGTCGCCGTCATCGGCGACGTGATGCTCGACCGCTATATCTGGGGCAAGGTCACGCGCATTTCACCCGAAGCCCCGGTGCCGGTGGTGGACGTGCTGCGCCGCAGCAATCACCTCGGCGGCGCGTCCAACGTCGCGCTCAATATCAAAAGCCTTGGAGCGGTGCCCGTGCTCTTCGGCGTCGTGGGACGCGACACCAACGCGACCGAACTCCGGAGCATTTTCCACGATACGAATGTCATCACCGACTTCCTTATCGAGGACCCCGACCGTCCCACCACGGTGAAAACCCGGGTCATTGCCGGGAGTCAGCACGTGGTGCGCATTGATTACGAAGACAGACAATTGATCAGCGAGACCACCGCGCAGCGTTTGCTGGACCGCCTCGAAGGGCATCTGGGTTCGATTCAATCCATCATCCTGCAGGATTACAACAAAGGCGTGATCGGACCGGAACTCATCCGCTCTGCCATCGAACTGGCGCGTTCCCGCGACATCCCGGTGCTCGTGGATCCGAAGTATTCCAACTTTTTCGAGTACAAGAACGTCACCGTATTCAAACCCAACCGCAAGGAAAGCGAGGATGCACTGAAGCTTCGTCTGAGCGACGAGGCCAGTTTCGAAGCGGCGGCAAGGGATCTGCAGCAACGGCTCGAATGCGAGCATGTGCTGCTCACACTCGGCGAGCTCGGTATGCTGCTCCTGCAGGCGGACGGCAGCGTGACGCGCATACCGACCAAGGCGCGCAAGGTGGCCGATGTGTCCGGCGCCGGCGATACCGTTATCGCCACCATGGCCGTGGCCGTCGCGGGCGGCGCCTCGATGACCGAAGCCGCGCTTATAGCGAATTTCGCCGGCGGACTCGTGTGCGAGGAGGTCGGTATAGTCCCCGTGGACCGCGATGCCCTGACCGACGCCGCCTGCGGCAGACTCGGAGTGCTGGACTGATGGGGCGCGTACTGTCCCTGGAAGAAATGCGCCTCGAGCGTGGGCGCCTTCGCGGAGAAGGGCAGGCGCTGGTGTTTACAAACGGTGTGTTCGACATACTGCATCGAGGCCATTGCGACTACCTCGCGGACGCCCGGTCGCTCGGCGACGCTATGATCGTGGGCCTGAACAGCGACGCGAGCGTGCGGCGTATCAAAGGCGAGAAAAAGCCGATCGTTCCCGAGGCGGACCGCGCCGCAGTGCTGGCCTCACTGGCCTGCGTTGATTATGTGGTGCTCTTCGAAGAGGACACACCGCAACGATTGATAGCAACCCTGCTGCCCGATGTGCTGGTCAAAGGAGGCGATTACGCCCTCGACGACATCGTCGGTCGCGGGGAAGTCGAAGCCGCCGGGGGCAGGGTGCTGACCATCCCGCTCACCGAGGGCCGGTCTTCCACGAACATCATCGCGACGATACTTGAACGATACTGCGAACACAGCACCTGACACCGGACTCACTCCGCGCCGGCGTTCGCTGCCCGCGCGGCTCATCCGTGCCGCAGTGTACCTGGGTCTGGGCTTCATTGTGTTCATTCTGCTCCTCGCGGGCTTCACCGAAACCTCCACATTCAAAACCTTCCTCCGCGATGTCATCGTGGAGGCCGCCGACTCGTCGCTCAACGCGCGCCTCAGCATTGAGAACATCGACGGCAATCTGATCTCCGGCTGGTCGCTGCAGGGCGTGCGATTGCGCGACGACAACGGGCCCATTGCCTCCATCGACAATATCATTCTCCGTTACGACCTCCTCGGTGTGCTGTGGAAGCGCATCACCATTCGGGAAATCACCCTGGATCATCCGGATATCGCCATCACGAAAGGCGACGGGCGGGACTGGAATATCAATACGCTGTTCAAGCCGAGCGACGACGACGATACGACAAGCACACCGTTCGACTGGAGTATCGTGCTGCAGAACCTGCGTATCGTGGGTGGTCACGTTCTTATCTATGACTCCACCATCGCCGGCGACGTCCCACGAAACCGCATGGACTACGACCGCCTCGAATTGCGCGATCTCACCCTGGCGATGAGTGCCGAGTACAGACCCTCCCTGAAGAAAATTTCCATCAACCAATTTTCTTTTCTGAATGCGCTCGGAGACGTAAGCGTGCGCAATATCGCCGGGGATATCGTCGTGCGTCCCACCGGTGCGGATGTGCAGGGACTGTCGCTGCAGACGGATCGCTCGGCCATCATTGTCTCCGCCGCCATTGACAGCGTGGATGTCCTGGGCGGCTTCGACACGGACGCCATGCAGGACTATCCCATGGCCGTGCATGCCCGCGCGCCGCAGTTCGACGTCCGCGACTTGCAGTACTTCCTGCCAGCACTGGACTTCCTCGCCGGCACGGCCGCGCTGGAAGTGCGCGCGCGGGGGAGTTTGCGACAGCTCGAGGTGCGCAAAGTGATGCTGGAGGCCTTCGACAGCCGCGTGGAATTCAGCGGCGTGCTGCGCGACATCCTCAAGGGCTCGGAAATGTGGATGGACGTGTCCGGTAAAGACGTGCGCATCAACGGAGCGGACTATCCGCGCATGCTGCCGGGCATTCCCATACTCGATCTGAGCGGCGCGGGTACGGCCGAGTTCCGCACGCTGCGCTACACCGGCCAGCCGCTGACCTTCACGGGCGAGGTAGACATGATCACCGATGCCGGAGAGGCGGCGGGCAAGGTGGCCTTCGATTTTTCGGGCGAGGAAATGAGTTACGATGGAGTGCTTCGCACGCGCGGCGCGGACCTCTCGAAGCTGTTGAACAAACCGGACCTCTCCACGTCCGTCACCGGCGAAACGCGCATTCAGGGCCGCGGCAATTCCATCGGCGTGATGCAGGCGCAGCTCAGCGTACGTCTGGATTCCTCGCGCTATCGCGGCCTTGGCGTTCGTCGCCTGGTTATGGATGTGAACGTGCGTCCCGACAGTCTGGAACTCGATCTCGACTTCGACAGTCCTGCGGGGCAGCTCGCCATAGATGGCGCAATGGGATTTTTGCCGGACAGTGTCACCGGATTTCGCTTCACCTCGAAGGGGCGTTCGCTGGATCTGCAGCCGCTCCTCGAGAAGGAAGACCTCGACAGCGATTTGACATTCCAGCTTCGGGCGCACGGCGACGGCATCGATCTTTCCACCATGTCAGCCGACATGGAAGTAGCGCTGGAGCCCTCGCGCTTCGGCAGTGTGACCATAGATCGCGACACCTTCCGCGTGCAGCTGCGGCAGCACGCCGGAGCGCCGGAGCATCTGCTGATCGAGACGCAGTACGCCGATCTGCGCGTGGACGGCCTCTTCGATTTTCCGCGCTTCGTGGAGTACCTTTCCGTGCAGTCCGACTCTCTCAACGCCGCGTTGCGTGCATGGGCGGTACTTCCCGACACGCTTGCGCCGGAACCTCCGGTCGTCACTGCGCCCCGGAAGACACGTGCCGCCGCCAGAGCGCCGCTCCCGCCTCCGCCCGACACTGCCCGTTTCATGGATGCGGAGTATGCCTTGACGCTCAAGCGGCCCGAGCGCATAGCGCGGTACTTCGACGCTTCCACCTTTATTGTGCGCGGCAATTACACCGGGCGTATCGCCGGGGGCTATAACGGCTTCGACATTCAGGGACAGGCGCGGGTGAGCGACTTCTATTTTGTGGACAGCGCACGCACCTGGCTGGCCGCCGGCGTGCGCTTCAATTATGACGTGCGCAATCTGCGCCTTGAGCGTCCTCTGGAGCAGGTCACGGTGCGGGCTCTTCTGTCCGCGAGCGACGCGAATTTCAACGGACTGCGGCTCAACCGCTGCGAGGCCACGCTGAGCTACACCGATGGCGAGCCGCGTATGCGGCTGCGCGGCAGTCTCGACACCTTGCTCGACGCCGACATTGACTGCAAGGGACGCTTCGGTGGGGGAGTGCTTGATTTCGAATTCCCTGTCGTCAAACTCTCCTGGCTGGGTGAGCAGTTCGTGAACGACGGTCCCGCGCTTGTGCGTATCGATTCCTCCGGCATTGGTATCGAGCGCTTCGATCTGCTTCATGACAGAATCAGTTTTTCTCTCAAAGGCAAGCGCGACGCGGCAGGGAACAATGCCTTTTCCCTCTATGTCGACAGTCTCGACGTCGGTCTGCTGGAGTATGCCGTCAGCGGCAACGGAGCGGCACGCCGGGGTGAGAGCTTCTCGGGCATCGGCTTCATCGAAGCGAACCTCTCCGGCTCGGATGACGAACCGCAGTTCGCCGCCGCTGTGTATGTGGACAGTCTGGGTTATCGCGGATCGCTCTTCGGCGAACTCAACATGGAGGCCCGCTACGCGGATCGCAACCTCGAATTGTACTCCGAACTCGATTACAGCGACGGCAAAGGTGCGTCGGAAAAAGTGTTCTTTCTCTCAGGCATGATTCCCATAGTCATCACCTTCGGTGAGCAGAAAGAAAGCAGCACTTCCCAGGCCAATCTGCGGGCGCAGATGAAACAATTCCCGCTCGCGCTCATCGAGGAGTTCGTTGGGTTGTTCTCGCCGCTGGAGGGCCACGCGAACGGAGATCTGACCATCACCGGAACAGCGGAGGCGCCGTCCTTCACCGGAACCATCACCGTGGACGACGGCAAGGGACGCTTCCTCTTCAATAACATGGACTACGCACTGACGCTGCGCATCGAGGCGGAAAAGCAGGACATTCGCATCGCACAGGCCGCCATACGAAACGTCCCGTCCGACTGGTCCGAAGGCGCCATCACCGCGGAAGGAACGATTTCCACGGAGTCCTTCGCCATATCCAACTTCGATCTCGCGATGCGGGGTCGCCTCAAGGTACTGCGGCCCGCATCCCGCGCTGCGACGCGCTCGCTGTACGGCGATCTCTTCATCTCGACCGGAGGGCGTGACCTCACCTACCGCGGACGCCTGGATCGCTCCTTGCTCATCGGCGACATCATCATCGAAGAAGGAGCGCTCGTTTTTCCCTATGAGCAAAAAGGCGGCCCGGTGGCGAAATACTCCGATTTCACCTACGTCATTGTGGATGATACCACCACGCAACTCACCACCTCGCTTTCGGGAGGCCGCATGGGAGGGCGCGGAATGCTCCAGGCGGACAATGGCCAGAACGGGGAAGCGCCGCAGGTGCCTGAGAGATCGGTGCTGGACGGGCTGTCCTACGATATGAAAATCGCTACGAGCGGACGCCTCAAAGTGGAGATTCCCATCACCATGATGCAGGCGGAACTGAACGCCATACTGAACTTCGACAATCTGAAGGTGAGCAATTTCGGCGGACGCGAGGGAAGTTTTGTAGGCGAGGTGCAGCTCGCACAGGAATCGGACGTGCTCTTCCTCGGCAAGCGTATGACCGCGTCCGGATCCCTGCGCTTCACGCGCGACCCGCAGAATCCCGACCTCGATCTGACGGCGGTGTATTCGGACTATTACACCAATCCTGCCACGGATGTCCGCCGCCAGATTTTCGTCAAAGTGTTTATCACGGGCACCAAGGAGAAACCCGAACTGAAGTACGATATGCGCTGGGATGAGCCCGACGGCACACCGGTGTCGCAGGGCGGCGATATCGAGTCAGACGCGTTTTCCTTCGTCCTTTTTGGTGTGTTCGCCAAAGACCTCACGGAATCGGGACAGGCCCGCAGCGCGGCAATCGATATGGCACCGGATCTCGCGAGCAAGGTCGGTTCCGCGCTCGCGTCCACAGCCGCCACGCAATTTCTCGCCGACGCGGGTCTGCAGGATGTCATCAACCGCCTCGATTTTGCCGATCTGGGCACACAGGATTCCCGTGTGAAGTTCACCAGTTCCATTGGCCGCGCTCTCATTACCTACGACGGAAAGATGAGCAATCTCGGCAGCTCCAATGTGACGGTGGATTTCCCCCTCAGCCGAATACTCGGTTTACCTTGGGGTAATTTTGTCGTGCAGGTCGCACGCCGGACGATCGATCAGACTGCGGAGAGCGCGACGCAGATTCAGGAATATTCCATTTTCGAACTGAAAATTCTCCAGCGCTTCTCATTCTAGCAAGGAGCATCATGAAGGATGCAATTTTGGCCGTTCTCGGGAACGATCCCGGCAGGGCCTGGAAAACCAAGGAACTGGCCAAGGCCGCGCAGATCCCGAAGCAGGGACCGCTGTACGTGCAACTCAAGGCGTTGCTGCGGGATTTGCAGGATCAGGGCGCCATCGAGCGTCGTTCCGGCAGCCGCTGGGCGCTGGCCCGGCCCGACACGGGGGAGGAGGAGCCTGAACACAGCGAGCGTCTCATCGTGGGATCGGTCAAGGAAGTGCGCCACACCTTCTTCCTGGAATCCGACGACAGGGAATACCGCGAGGACGTCGCCATCCGTACACGCAATCTCAACGGCGCCAAAGACGGAGACAAAGTCGTGGTGCGTCTGCTGCCGCCCGCGCGCAAGCATGAGTTGCCTGAAGGCGAGGTCGTGGAAATTCTCGGACGACGCGGTCGGGCGGATGTGGAATTGCTTGCTCTGGCGCGACGGCATGGTCTGTCTCTCGAATTTCCCGACGATGTCAACGAACACGCTATGCGCATCCCCGCCGCCATCCCACGCGCGGAAATTGCGAAGCGGCTCGACCTGCGGGATATCGAGTGTTTTACCATCGATCCGGAAAATGCGAAGGATTTCGACGACGCGGTTTCGCTGAAGGAAACCGAGGACGGGTATGAACTGGGTGTGCACATTGCCGACGTCAGCCATTACGTGACCGAGGGAAGCCCCATGGACCGCGAGGCGCTGCGCCGCGGCACGAGCGTGTATCTGGTGGATGGTGTGTTTCCCATGCTGCCAGAACGGCTCTCCAATCACATCTGCAGTTTACAGGAAGGCAAGGACAGACTCACCTACTCCGTGATCATCCGTCTGACGACGCGCGGTGCGGTACAGGGCTTCGACGTGCGAAAATCAATCATCCGGTCGCAGAAGCGCTTTACCTATGAAGAAGTTCAGCGCATACTGGACGCTGGCGAGGGACAGCATGTGCGCACACTGCGCGCCATGGAGCGTCTTGCCGCAACGCTCATGAAAAAACGCTTCCGCGAAGGCTCGGTGGATTTCGCGCTTCCCGAGGTGGCGTTTAAACTCGACGAAAGCGGGTATCCGCTCGAAATCGTCCCCAAGCCCCGCCTTATGAGCATGCGCATGATAGAGGAATTCATGCTGCTCGCGAATCGCACCGTGGCGCAGAGCGTGGCGCAGCACAAGCCCGTGAGGAATTTCGTCTATCGCGTGCACGATCTGCCCGATCCGGAAAAGGTGGCCGAGCTTATCGAATTCATGCGTCACCTCGGGATAAGAACACAGCTCGACGCTTCCTCTTCGCGCTCCTTTCAGACCATGCTCGAACAGATACGCGGCCGTCCCGAGGAGAATGTTGTGCAGGACGTCACCATTCGCTCCATGGCCAAGGCGGTGTACAGCGAACGCAACATCGGGCATTTCGGACTGGGCTTCCGCTACTACACGCATTTCACCTCGCCCATTCGGCGCTACCCCGATCTGCTGGTGCATCGTCTCTGCGCAGCATACTTTGGTGAGACGGAAGAGCCGCAGCGCGTCCCGACGCTTCAGCGTCTTGCGGATATGGCGAAGCAGAGTTCCATGCGCGAGAGGCTGGCCGTCGAAGCCGAGCGCGAATCCATACGCATCAAGCAGGTGGAGTACATGAAGCGGCACGAAGGGGATGAATTCACCGCCGTCATCGACGGAGTGACCTCGTACGGACTGTTCGTCGAGCTGGAGGACACCTTGGTGGAGGGGCTGGTGCACGTGCGCAGCCTCGGCGATGATTACTATCGCTACGACAAGCGGGGCCGGCAGCTCATCGGTGAGCGTCACGGCAGGCGCTACCGCCTGGGCGACACCGTGCGCGTGCAGGTTGCGCGTGTGGACAGCGTTGAGCGGCAAATAGATTTTGTGATTCTGAATGATGCGCCCGTGCGGCGAAGCTCCGGGACCCACGAAAAGGACAATACCATCCGCAAACAAAAGGCAGCGGAGGATGCTCCCCGTCGGGGGACGCGCGGCAGCGGCGGAAAGCGTCGGGGAGGGAAGAAGAAGTGAGACGCTTCGCGCTCGCGGTGGGCAACAGTACGGTGAAGCTCGGTGTGTTCGACGGGCAGTCGTTGCAGGCGCAGAGGCAGTGGCCGCATGCGGAACTCGAGGCTGCGGATGCCGTGCGCGTCGCACTCGCGGATGCCGGCGTACAGGCCGGAAGTCTGGTGGGCGTATGCAGCGTTGTGCCGCTGCTGGCCGCCCGCATCGCGGAGGCGCTCGCCGCGCTTGGCGCCGACACGGAGATTGTGGACGTTTTGCGTGGCCCCCTCCCGTTGCGCTATCGCACACCCGGGACGTTGGGAGCGGACCGATATTGTGTGGCGGTGGCGGCGCGGGCGATGTTCGGCGCGCCGGTGCTCGTGGTGGATTGCGGTACGGCGTTGACCATCAACGTGGTGGATACGGAAGGGTATTTTGCGGGTGGTTCGATTGCGCCCGGGATAGGGACGGCGTTTCGCGTGATGCACGAGGGCACGGCGCAGCTGCCGATGCTGGACGTGGCGGATGCGCCGCTGGTAGGCGGCGACACGGAGGAGAGCATGCGTTCGGGCGTCCTGCATCTGTATCGTCACGGAGTGGCGGGCATGCTGCATGCCATGAAAAGGCAAACAGGACTTCATACTCCGGTAGTGCTGACGGGGGGCGACGCGGCGCTGCTGGCGGAGGGCGGGGTGGAGCATACGGCGTGCGATGCAAATATTCTTTTACGCGGAATCATTTTTTACTTGCTTTTCGTGCGGGGGGAGTAGTATATTACTTTCCCCCTTCGATGAGGGCCTGCTTTTACCGGAAACGGGTACTGAAAAAAAAAGTGCAGCAGGGACTTGACAAAGGGTTAGAAAAGAGTTAAATTGAAAGACCGTTTTAGAAACGGTTGTCGCGAAAGCGGCAAGTTCTTTGAAAAGAGCGTGCATAGTCAGTGACTTTGAGAGTCAAACAACCCAACTCGACATTGAATTATGAAAATAATTACAACGGAGAGTTTGATCCTGGCTCAGGACGAACGCTGGCGGCGTGCTTAACACATGCAAGTCAAGGAGAAGTTCTGCTTCGGTGGAACGGATACTGGCGCACGGGTGAGTAACGCGTATGCAATCTACCCCAGGTCCGGGGATAACACTTCCAACGAGGTGCTAATACCCGATGATGCAGCGGCACCGCATGGTGACAGTTGTTAAAGTTTCGATGACCTGGGATGAGCATGCGTCCCATTAGGTAGTTGGTGAGGTAACGGCTCACCAAGCCCGCGATGGGTAGCTGGTCTGAGAGGATGATCAGCCACACTGGGACTGAGACACGGCCCAGACTCCTACGGGAGGCAGCAGTGAGGAATATTGCGCAATGGAGGAAACTCTGACGCAGCAACGCCGCGTGCGGGATGAAGGCCCTTTGGGTCGTAAACCGCTGTAGCAGGGAAAAAATTTCCGTCTCGGACGGATTGATGGTACCCTGAAAGTAAGCCTCGGCTAACTACGTGCCAGCAGCCGCGGTAATACGTAGGAGGCAAGCGTTGTCCGGATTTACTGGGTGTAAAGGGTCCGCAGGCGGGCGACTAAGTCGGTGGTGAAATCCTACAGCTTAACTGTAGAACTGCCTCCGATACTGGTCGTCTTGAATACGGGAGAGGGTGACGGAATTCCAGGTGTAGCGGTGAAATGCTTAGATATCTGGAAGAACACCGGTCGCGAAGGCTGTTGCCTGGCCCGTTATTGACGCTCAGGGACGAAAGCGTGGGGATCAAACAGGATTAGATACCCTGGTAGTCCACGCCGTAAACGATGGATACTCGGTGTCGGCCCGTATGGGTCGGTGCCTAAGCTAACGCAGTAAGTATCCCACCTGGGAAGTACGATCGCAAGGTTGAAACTCAAAGGAATTGACGGGGGCCCGCACAAGCAGTGGAGCATGTGGTTTAATTCGATGCAACGCGAAGAACCTTACCTGGGCTCGAAAGACTGGATTATCCTTCGGTGAAAGTCGGAGGCGCTTCGGCAATCCAGACAGGTGCTGCATGGCTGTCGTCAGCTCGTGCCGTGAGGTGTTGGGTTAAGTCCCGCAACGAGCGCAACCCTTGTCCTTAGTTGCCATCAGGTAAAGCTGGGAACTCTAAGGAGACTGCCTACGCAAGTAGTGAGGAAGGTGGGGATGACGTCAAGTCCTCATGGCCCTTACGCCCAGGGCTACACACGTGCTACAATGGCGACAACAAAGGGATGCAATACCGCGAGGTGGAGCAAATCCCAAAAATGTCGTCTCAGTCCGGATCGAAGTCTGCAACTCGACTTCGTGAAGCTGGAATTGCTAGTAATCGCAGATCAGCATGCTGCGGTGAATACGTTCCCGGGCCTTGTACACACCGCCCGTCAAGCCATGGAAGCTGGGGGCGCCCGACGTCAGTGTGCCAACCCGCAAGGGAGGCAGCTGCCTAAGGCGAAACTGGTGACTGGGGCTAAGTCGTAACAAGGTAGCCGTACCGGAAGGTGTGGCTGGATCACCTCCTTTCTAAAGAGTTTGTGGCGCAAGCCGCAACGACTCCTCAAAGAATCTCCTATGCACGTCTCTTTTCAATTATTTTTTTGTCGCCTGTCGGGCTCGTAGCTCAGGTGGTTAGAGCGCACGCCTGATAAGCGTGAGGTCGGTAGTTCAACTCTACCCGGGCCCACTCTGGTCCCACACAGGGGCCTGTAGCTCAGCTGGGAGAGCGCCTGATTTGCATTCAGGAGGTCGTCGGTTCGATCCCGGTCAGGTCCACAAAGGTTCAAGACGTTTCAGCGGGAACATGATAGGTGACGCTGGAAGGGTCTCGCATGGTTCGAGTCCATACCAACCGCAAGAATCGCGAAACTGCGATATTCGTTCTTTGATGTAGAAGAAGATTGACTGAAGTAATACTCAGTGATTGATCAATCCTTATGTTTTTAACAAGTTCACTGATCACACACCTGTGTGAGAATAAAATTAATTCGGTGAAGTTACTAAGGGCATACGGTGGATGCCTTGGCACCATAAGGCGATGAAGGACGTGGATACCTGCGATAAGCTTCGGAGAGGTGGAAAACAACCTGAGACCCGAAGATTTCCGAATGGGAAAACCCTCCAAGGGTCATGCCTTGGAATTGCATACTGAATAAAATAGGTATGCAAGGCAAACGGGGGGAACTGAAACATCTAAGTACCCCCAGGAAGAGAAAACAATAGTGATTCCCTGAGTAGTGGCGAGCGAAACGGGAAGAGCCTAAACCGAGCAACATGTAAGGAGACGACCGTTGTGTTGCCGGTGTTGCGGGATCAGCTGGCCAATTCGTTTTGCGGCCAAAGAGTTACAAAATGCAAACATAGTCAAAGCGTTTGGAAAGACGCGCCATAGAAGGTGAAAGCCCTGTAGGCGAAATGTTCTGCATCTCTTGCTGCGATCCCAAGTACCACGGAGTAAGTGGAATTCTGTGGGAATCTGCCAGAACCATCTGGTAAGGCTAAATACTCTATGGTGACCGATAGTGCACAAGTACCGTGAGGGAAAGGTGAAAAGAACCCTTTAGAAGGGAGTGAAAAGAATCTGAAACCGTATGCTTACAAACGGTAGGAGGAAGTAGTAGTCTTCGGACTGCTACGACTGACTGCGTGCCTTTTGCTTAATGAGCCTACGAGTTACTCGTATGATGCAAGGTTAAGGACCTCAGGTCCGCAGCCGTAGCGAAAGCAAGTCTGAAATGGGCGAGAAGTATCATGCGGTAGACGCGAACCCGTGTGATCTACCGATGGGCAGGATGAAGTGGGAGTAAAATCTCATGGAGGTCCGAACCAGTGTGGGTTGAAAACCGCTTGGATGACCTGTCGGTAGGAGTGAAAGGCCAATCAAACTCGGAAATAGCTCGTACTCCCCGAAATGTTTTTAGGAACAGCCTCGTGTATAGTGTACCGGAGGTAGAGCACTGATTGGGCTAGGGCCCTCACAAGGGTACCAAACCCAGACAAACTCCGAATTCCGGATACATGTTTCACGGGAGTGAGGCGGCGAGGGATAAGCCCCGTTGCCGAGAGGGAAACAACCCAGACCATCAGCTAAGGTCCCTAAGGGTATGTTAACAGACAAAGGATGTCAGATTGCTCCGACAACTAGGATGTTGGCTTAGAAGCAGCCATTCATTTAAAGAGTGCGTAATAGCTCACTAGTCAAGCGATCAGGCGTCGATAATTTGCGGGACTAAACATACTACCGAAGCTATGGATCCCGACTTGTCGGGATGGTAGGGGAGCATTCTGTAGGCATTGAAGGTGCGTCGTAAGGCGTGCTGGAGCGTACAGAAAAGAAAATGTAGGCATAAGTAACGATAAACACTGTGAAAAACAGTGTCACCGAAAACCTAAGGGTTCCTGAGCAACGTTAATCGACTCAGGGTTAGTCGGCCCCTAAGCCGAGGCCGAAAGGCGTAGGTGATGGGAAACAGGTTGAATATTCCTGTACCCGTAAGTATTCGTCTGACCGTAAGGGGGGACGCAGAAGTGAAAGGTCGGCCAGCTGTCGGAATAGCTGGTTTAAGCATGTAGGTCGGCGGCGTAGGCAAATCCGCGCTGTCAAACCGAGATGTGAATAGGGCGCCCGTATGGGCCACAACCGACCCTAAGCAGGCTGCCGAGAAAATCCTCGTACGGGAGAATGCTTGCGGACCGTACCGTAAACCGACACAGGTAGGTGAGGAGAGTATCCTAAGGTGCTCGAGTGAGCCGTGGTTAAGGAACTCGGCAAAATGACTCCGTAACTTCGGGATAAGGAGTGCCCCTAGTAGGTGACATGACAAGTGAAGCTGAATGGGGTCGCAGAGAATCGGCCCAGGCGACTGTTTAACAAAAACACATGACTATGCAAACTCAATTGAGAGGAAGTATATAGTCTGACACCTGCCCGGTGCCGGAAGGTTAAGAGGAGAGGTTATCCTTCGGGAGAAGCTTTGAATCGAAGCCCCGGTAAACGGCGGCCGTAACTATAACGGTCCTAAGGTAGCGAAATTCCTTGTCGGGTAAGTTCCGACCTGCACGAATGGTGTAACGATCTGGGCGCTGTCTCAACCACGGGCTCGGTGAACTTGAGGTACCGGTGAAGACACCGGTTACCCGCATATGGACGGAAAGACCCCGTGCACCTTTACTGCACCCTAGCATTGGGTTTGGGTAAAGTATGTGTAGGATAGGTGGGAGACTGCGAAGCTGGCGCGCTAGCGTCGGTGGAGTCAACCTTGAAATACCACCCTTATTTTATCTGAATTCTAACCCACCGCCGTGAATCCGGTGGGGGGACAGTGTTAGGCGGGTAGTTTGACTGGGGCGGTCGCCTCCTAAAATGTAACGGAGGCTCTCAAAGGTACCCTCAGCATGGTTGGTAATCATGCGTTGAGTGCATACGCAAAAGGGTGCTTGACTGCGAGACTGACAGGTCGAGCAGGTGCGAAAGCAGGAGTAAGTGATCCGACGGTTGAGAGTGGAATTGCCGTCGCTCAAAGGATAAAAGGTACGCCGGGGATAACAGGCTGATCTCCCCCAAGAGTTCACATCGACGGGGAGGTTTGGCACCTCGATGTCGGCTCATCGCATCCTGGGGCTGAAGAAGGTCCCAAGGGTTTGGCTGTTCGCCAATTAAAGCGGTACGTGAGCTGGGTTCAGAACGTCGTGAGACAGTTCGGTCCCTATCCTATGCGGGCGCAGGATGATTGAGAAGATTTGCTCTTAGTACGAGAGGACCGGAGTGAACGAACCTCTAGTGTACCAGTTGTCGCGCCAGCGGCATGGCTGGGTAGCTACGTTCGGAAGGGATAAGCGCTGAAAGCATCTAAGCACGAAGCCCACTTCAAGATGATTCATCCCTCCGCCTTTGGCGGACTAAAGACTCCTGGAAGATGACCAGGTGATAGGCAGCAGGTGTACGCACAGCAATGTGTTTAGCCGAGCTGTACTAATAAGTCGTGCGACTTCCCATTAATTTTATTCTTGCACAGTGTGTCAGTGAACTTGTTAAAATCATGACGATTGATCAATCAATCTTCTTCTGCTGATCTTGTCCATGGCGACGATAGCAAGGGTGTCCCACCTCTTCCCATTCCGAACAGAGCAGTTAAGCCCCTTTACGCCGATGGTACTCGGAGGGTGACCTCCCGGGAGAGTAGGTAGTCGCCAGGACTTATTTTTTAGAGCTCATTGCTTCGCAGTGAGCTCTTTTTTTTTAAGCAGAGAGCAGAGAGCAGAACGTAGTGACAACGTCGTGATGTCCATGGCCCCCATTATCCATTATCCATTATCAATTCACCATGACCGCGCCTCTCACCAAAATGCTATTGCTGGCGATTGCGGTCTTCGCCCTCAATATCCCTTTCGGATATTGGCGGGAGGGAACGCGGAAATTTTCGCTGCCCTCGGTGCTGGCGATCCACCTGCCGGTGCCCATAGTTATCGCACTCCGGTATTATTCCGGCCTGGGCTTTCAGCTCCATTCCTATCCCGTGCTTATCGGCGCGTTTTTTCTGGGACAGTATGTGGGCGTGAGGTTACGGAGACGGATGATGACGCGGTGGGAAGGTAGCACGAGCGGCTGCCTTGTGATGGATATGTGGAGGAATCGAGCAGGACGCTGAGTTTCTGCTGACGATGCATTTCCCCCGGAGCACATCATCGCTCCTTTTCAAACATTCGCCTTCTCATCCCGATTTCTTTGTCCATGCCTTTTTCCACTTGAGGTGATGAACAGGCGTTTTTCGTAACTTGCACGTGCTCAACAATCGTTTGTCGCCGCGGCCTGGTGTCGGTTCCAGTATTCTTCTACGCTAACCACTTCCGCCCATGAAACCAAACGCCTGTTTCTTCTCCATCGCGGTGTTGATCGCTGTCATGTCGCTTCAGTCCACCATCGCGCAGGACAGTGCGGGGAGCGGGAGTGCAATCGGCACCGATCCGCGAAATCGAGTGTCAACCGCGAGTGTCGAGGTAGATACAACCGTGCAGTATCAAACCATAGAGGGCTGGGGAGCGTCCTCGAATTTTTATGAAGAGAATCTCGTGCGTTTCAACGCCACCGTCCGTACGGAGCTGTTCGACAAGGTGTATCGCGACCTTGGCGCGAACATCATGTGCATACGACTGTATTCGGGGTTCCAGACGTCGAAGGGTGGTCCGTACAACTGGGGAGTGATGTCGGCGCAGCGCATGATACTGAACGAGGCGTTGTCGCGCGGAAAAATCAACACGATTTGGCTCAAGGTGTCGTCGCCGCCGGGCTGGATGAAGGACAATGGCAGCGAGAGGAATGGCGGACACGTGAAGCCCGAGCACTATCAGGATTATGCGGACTATCTGTCGTATTACATACGCCACATGCGCAGCAATTACGGGGTGCGCATCAACGCGGTGAGCATGTTCAACGAGCCGGGATTCGCTCCCGCATACGAGAGCACCAGCACCACGCCGGAAGAATACCGCGACATCCTGAAAGTCGTCTCGGCGACGTTCAAACGAGACACGCTGGATGATGTGGACTTGATCGGACCCGAGGCCGGAAAAATTTCCGAAGGGTGGAGCTACTACAATGCGATTCTGAACGATCCCGACGCGGCCACGGCCTTGTCACGCATCACTACGCATCAGTACGGCGATCAGCGGCTGCTGTATGGAACGGGACCGGCGGATGATTGGAACGGGCTGCGGGATCTCGCCGCGCTGCACGGAAAACGGGTGTGGGAAACGGAGATGTTTATCGGCGGACCGGGCATGGCGACGAGAGACATTGACGAAGCGCTTCGGGCCGCACTTCTCGTCTGGACGGCGATTACGCAGGGGAATGTCACAGCGTGGCATTACTGGCAGTTCCATCAGCCTGCCGAAGAGGGATCTTCTCCGGGCATTATTTCGCTGAATCCCGACAATGCGAGCATCGGTGTGTTCCCGCGCTATTACGCGCTCATGCAGTGGATGAAACACATCCCGCCGGGCTCGGTGCGAGTGAAGGCGGACTGCGACAATCCCGAACTGTATGTCGCGGCATTCGTGCATGGTGGTAATCTGATCGTCGTTGCATTCAATCGCAGCGACACCGACATCAGCACCGGATTCCGTTTCCCCCAGAACACCGGAAGCGCGCGGCATTACCGGACCTCGGCCGCCGAAAACCACGCGGACGCTCCCGAACCGATGCCCGGCGACGTGACGACCTTTCTCACCGTGAAGGCACGATCCATCAGTACGCTCGTCATGCCGCTGCTCGCGACGGGAGTGGAATCCGTACAACGCGACGAAATCGGCTTCGATGTGTTCCCGAATCCGGCGTGGACGCATGCGGAACTCCGCCTTGCAGCGGGTGCCGGCACCGCCTCGATATCCGTTGCGGACGCTCTTGGCCGGATCGTCGAGCATCGCGTTGTCGACGATTTCTCGAACGGATATTCGATGCAGATCGATCTCTCGCGTTTCGCGGCAGGCTCGTATCGTATCACCGTCTCGACGGGTAAGAGCATATCGACGCGCATGTTCGTCAAGTTGTGAGCAATCCCTGTCGCCGTCTTGGAATACGCACACGGACAATCGAGGATGATATGAGGGTTTAATAGCGCGTAGCCAAGAACGTCACCCCGCCGCGGCGAGTCCGGTTTTCGACCGGAGTGTGCCCACCAGTCCGCCCAGACGGACACCGGTTTATATCGAGGGTGACATCTGAGGCGATTTTAATAAACACTGTCACCCTGCGCGTAGTGTCCGCAGTAAGATCACCACGACGAGGTACAGTGTTAAACGGACACGGAGTCGCAGGGCCCAAATTCAGATTTTCACGGTTTTTAAAAGTCCCGATCCCGGCATGTCATGAGCAGCGAGTTTCGGCTACGCTCAATTACCAGAAGCGGTACCTGAGCGAAGTCGAAGGGCCGCTCAACCACCGTCGAAAGGGCTACGTCAAGGCTATTACACCGTTCCCAAGTACCGACCTGAACATGTCATAAGCCGTGGCAGCGTAAGCAGTTCGGCATAGTCTTGCAGCGTGCGCGGTTGCGATCCGCGTGCGGTGTGGGAACTGCCGCTGGCGTTGAGGTTCGGCTTCAGGGACCCCGGGATGCCGCAGCCGGGATTGAGATGGTTAGATGTCGAATGATCGGTATCCCGGCTGCTCTATCCCGGGTTGTAATGTTGAATCCCTCCGGGATGGTGCATCGAGTGTTGAGGACGGAGGCGAGAGGTGTGAGGTGACCTGAGCACCGATGTTATAAGAGGAGCCGCAGTGCTACGAACTCAAATCGATGCTCTAATGTTGTTCGGTGGAGTGTCTGACGACAACTATATTTTAACATCAGCGACAATTAAAAATTAACATCTGTCGACCGGAATGCACGAAGTTACAGGCAGTCCCCCAACAATGGAGCTGCCGATGTCGATCACCAACGAGCAGATGAGGTTGCTGATGAAAGCAATGGAGAAAGACCCTCACATCGAGAGAGCGGCAGCAAAGGCAGGTATATGTCGCTAAACAGTATCAAAATTTCTGAAGGCGGGTAAAATACCTTCGGATATGAAGACGCCCCATGACTGGCAAACGCGTTCGGATCCATTCGCTGAGGTCTGGGGTGCGGTTGAGGAGAAGTTGGATGCCGCTCCAGAACTGGAGGCAAAGACGGTATTCGACTGGCTGTGTCGGGAGCATGAAGGGATGCTCCAGGAAGGGCAGCTTCGAACCTTGCAACGGCGTATCCACACCTGTCGTGCATTGCGGGGACCGGAACGCGAGGTTAATTTTCCGCAGGTGCACCATCCAGGGCAGACCATGCAGCTGGATTTCACATCGATGAGCGGGTTGAGCTGGCCCTTGATGAACTCCTTGGAGGTATCGGGTGGCAAGAGGCCCCGAGCTGTTCACTGAGCATTTCAGATCGTTTAACGAGCAGTATGTCCTGATAGGAGGTGCCGCCTGCGATGTGGCGTTCGGAGAATCGGGCATCGATTTTCGCGTTACGCGCTACCTTGATCGTGACGATCACTCTCGTTGCGGAGATGGGGTACGAGGTAATGTGAATATGAGCGATGCTGATTACCGTGTGGCAACACTCCATGCAGAGGAGTTCATGTGATATGGCGGGTGGGTGTCAACTCTCGGCGCTGTCCTGCCCGTAGCTGCTCGAAAGTAATTTTTGGCAAGCAAGCTCCAGAGCAGCCAGCTTATTCTCCACAATATCCCAGATAATAACGACATCCACTCCAAAGTACTCGTGAGCAAGGAGGTTTCGGAGACCCTTGATCTTACGCCATTCGATCTGTGTTGTATCCTTCACAATCTCTTCTGGGAGTTTCCCGGCCGCCTCTCCAATGATTTCCAGGTTGCGCAACACAGCATCCTGTGTTTTGAGATCGGCCACGAACTCATCGAACGTCATGCCCAAGACAAAATCCCGGATCCGCGAAATTGATTCGAGCATGTCGTCGAGGTAAAGGCGGATTTCACGCAAACACGACCTCGCGGGAGATAATCGGCTTGAGTCGCGGTTTGACACTATTCATCAACACCAGATCCACATCGCTTCCAAGGACCTGCTCAAGATGAAATTTCAAATCCATATAATTGTCGAACGTCGAAAGCTCGAAATCCACCAGGATATCGATATCGCTTCCGGCATGTTCCTCGCCGCGGGTGACCGAGCCGAAGAGACCGATTTGACGGACGGAAAAACGTCGCGCGAACTCTTCTTTATTTGACCGAAGCAGGTCCAGTATCTGTTTCTTGTTCAGCATAACTACGTTCGGATAGCTGTAATAGTGCTTCGCTGTAACATACGAAAAATTCAGGTCTTAGGGGTAGGATTGAAGACATGCCGTCTGCCAGAAAATATCACGACTACGGACGGGTGCTGATTGAAAGCCTGCACTGGTGGCCTCGATCTCACCCTTTTGAATCCGTCCGCATCCGAGCTATGTGGTGTAACTGCCCAGTGAAGGATGTGATCGCACTGTTCGAAGTGCTGGGCGAGGAGGATAATGTGATAGGCCACGCAAAGCCTGCTTCACTCAGCATTATACCGGGTCTGTGATACGATCTTCCCGACCTTTCAGCAAGGATGAGCATCGGGGTGGAGACGATGGGAAAACAGAGGTGCGGAGGTGCAGAGACGCTGTAAAAGAAATGAAACGCGGATGAATCCACCATTAATTCTGACGGACGGTGTTCACAAACCCGGACCTATGACGTTTTGAACAGCGCGACGCGACGCTGAAGGCGCTGGAGGTGTCCAGTCTTCTCAATGCTCAATCAAGTCCATACCTGAGCTTCTTGTGCGCTTTCCCACTTGGTGAACCCAGCGGACCCTTCGCGAACCTGAGCCAATCGTGTGCTGAGTACTTCACCATGCCAGCCCGGGGAAGGGATCTCATCTTCGTTTCGCAAAAGATCGTTCCAGATCTCCTACATCAATTGGAGCTTCTGCCCGGTCGTCATTTTGCTGAGATGTATCGCGGATTCCATCGTTGTCGCTCCTTTCTACAGACGGATCGAAACATAACGCACCACTCCGACGCTTTTCGCGGCGATGCGAAATCCCGCTCCTGCTCATGGCAAGCGGAAGCGATGATGTACATCGCTGATCCCTGAGTGGTGAGAGAGCTACCGCGTATTACGCACCACCCCCAAACGCATCCTCCACCACCTTGTCCACCAGCTCAGTATCCGCGAGGTAGGGCAGTGTGATGTGGCCGGCGCCGCGGTGCTTGTCGTTCCACTCCTTAACGGTGGCGAGGGCGTTGTCGTTGCGGGCCCAGTTGCGACGGGCTACGCCGCCCATCACATCCCAGCTCAGGGCGGAGCGCACGATGTCGTCCATGCGGGTGGAGCCGTCGAGCACGATGCCGTTGCCGCCATTGCTGGAGCGGCCGATGCCCACACCGCCGCCGTTGGAGAGCACAACCAGCGTCATGCCGCGCGCCACATTGCCCGCGAAGCACTGCACGCTCATGTCGGCGGTGACGCTGGAGCCGTCGTAAATGTTGGCGGTTTCGCGGAAGGGCGAATCCGTACCGCTCACATCGTGATGATCGCGGCCCAGGAATACCGGACCGATCTCTCCGTTACGCACCATCTCGTTGAACCTCAGCGCGATGCGCACGCGGCCTTCCTCATCCGAGTACAGGATGCGCGCCTTGGTGCCGACCACGAGTTTGTTCTGCTCCGCCGTGGCAATCCAGTGATGGTTGTCGCGGTCCATGGAGCTGCGTGTGGGATCGATGCACGCCATGGCGGCCTGATCGGTTTTGCGCAAATCTTCGTCCTTGCCGCTCAGGCACACCCAGCGGAAGGGGCCAAAGCCGTAGTCGAAACACATGGGGCCCATGATGTCCTCCACATACGATGGCCAGATGAAACCCTCGGTGGTATCGCGTCCGTTTTTCGCTATTGATTTTTCACCGGCATCGAAAATCGAAGCCATGAAACTGTTGCCGTAATCCCAGAATTTCGAACCCTTCTTCGTCATTCGTCTGATCACATGGAAGTGGCGGCGCAGGGATTCGTCCACTATTTGCCTGAAGCGCGCGGGATCGTTTTTCATGATCTCGCGTCCTTCGTCGAAGCTGACACCGGCGGGAGTGTAGCCGCCTTCGTACACCACGTGGCAGGAGGTCTGATCGGAAATCAACTCCACGTGAATGTCCTGTGCGTCGAGGTATTCCAGAAGATCCACCACGTTGCCGTGATAGGCGATGGAAACGGACTCGCCCTTCTCCTTGTATTCACGCATCCACGCGGCGATCTGATCGAGATCGTCCGACACCAGGCTGACCCAGCCCTGGCTGCGGCGCGTTTCGATGCGGCTGAAGTCCACCTCCGCTATCACGCCGATGCCGCCCGCGATTTCCACCGCCTTGGGCTGTGCGCCCGACATGCCGCCGAGACCCGACGTCACGAAATACACGCCTTTCAGGTCGCCGTCCGCGGGGATGCCGAGATATTTGCGTCCCGCGTTGAGCAGCGTGATGAAGGTGCCATGAACAATACCCTGGGGTCCGATATACATCCAGCCGCCCGCGGTCATTTGTCCGTAATTCGTCACGCCCATGGCGGCGAGACGGCGGAACTGCTCCGTGTTGTCCCATTGACCGATGAGCAGGCCGTTGGTGGAAATCACGCGGGGCGCATCGGGTTTGGACGGGAACAGGCCAAGCGGATGGCCGGAACTCACGACCAGCGTCTGCTCCTCGGTCATTTCTTCGAGATAGCGCTTGATGAGCTGATACTGCATCCAGTTCTGGCACACCTGTCCGGTTTCGCCGTAGGTGACCAGCTCGTAGGGATACAGCGCGATGGCGAAGTCCAGGTTGTTGTCGATGTTGACCTGCAGGGCGCGGGCGGCGAGAATGCCCTTGTATTCGTCCACGGGTTTCCCGGTGATGTTGCCTTCGGGGCGGAAGCGGTAGCCGTAGATGCGGCCCATGGTTTTCAGCTCTTCGAGGAATTCCGGCGCCAGCGTTTCGTGCAGCTCTTCGGGCACGTAGCGCAGGGCGTTTTTCAGTGCGGTGCGGATTTCGTGCTTCGACAGGGGCAACCCGCGATTGGGCGCACGGCGTATGCCGGGCTGAAACGCTTTTTTCTCCGGCAGGTCGGCCGGCAGCTTGATGGTCATTGCATTGCTGATGTCGGTATTGGAAAGCATGGTCACGATCCGGAGAAGTGAAAATATGTCCAACACATAAAATACCGATTTACGCGTTATGACGTACGGCTCTCGTGACTGAAAGAATGCGTGCGTTGCACTGTTCCGTGCGGAATCCCGGTACTGGGAGCAGGGAGCGCTTTTGGAGCGTATCTCGCAGGCTCTGGCTCCGATTTGAACGGAGCGAAAATTAATCCGATGAATAGTATGTATTGGGGATATACAACTGAATCCGAGCAGCGCTGAAAATACATCGCCCCGCTCTCCTCACACAGATTCCGCTCTGAACCCGCAACCACCTCTTGGCATTCGTCAATCGTAGAACATAGATCCCAACGCGTCAATCCCCATTGAGGCCGATCTCGAATTTCTCGAGGAAGGATCGCTCGGCATCTACGGTTCCGATGAGTATCATTTCCATACCATCACGCAGCACCGTATCAGGATCTGGATTCGTGCGCGTTTGGTCATTGTCCCTGATCGCTATGACGCTGCAGCCGGTGCGCTGACGTATGCCAGAGGATCGCAAGGAACTGCCGGCGAGAGAATGTGGGACGGGTACACGAATAATGTCGAGCCCTTCCGCCAGCATCATCACGCGGCTGTTCTGCAGGAAGTTGAGAATGGTGTTGGACCCGAGCGATGCATACGAAATGACGAGATCCGCCCCCGCGCGATGGAGCGTGGAGATGTTTCTCTCCAGTGTCGCACGGCTGATGATGTGTACGTCGGGACGCAACCGTCGGCAGTAAATGGTGAGGTAAATGTTGGTATCGTCGTTTTGTGTCGTGATGACCACAGTGGACGCGCGTTCGATGCCGGCCTTTCGGAGCGTCTCCAGGTCGGCCGCGGAACCCACGACATACTCCTCGGCATTACGCACAACAGCCGGATCGCGCTCGACGATGCGGAATTCCAGTCCGCGGTCGCGTACACCCTCCGCAACCGCACGCCCGACTCGGCCGCCACCGAAAATGAGAACGAAGGCGTCGTGCGGATTGTAAATACACATGAACTCGTCATAGCGGGCGAGTTGCTCTTCAGATCCGGCCAGCACGAGAACGGTGGAATTGTTGATGAGCGTATCCGGACCGGCAATCTGGAACAGACCCCGTTCCCAGACACCTGCGACGGTGATGCCGATGTTCTGCCGAAGTTTGCACTCGCTGAGTGTCTGTCCGACGAGGGGGGTGCCGTTCACCGGTGCCTCGGCGATCACCAGTTCGTCGAAACGACCGATGATGTTCGAGCGCGCATCGCCGCCGACGGTGCGCCGCGCCAGGGCCTTGCCGAGCATGTCCGCGAGCTGCAACACCTGCGAACTGCCCGCGAGCGTAAGTATATCCACCGAATCGGGAGAGTCCGCCGTTGAAATGATGGGCACGGTAGGACTGAGCTCACGGACGGTGTATACGATATTCGTGTTGTGTTCATCCTTGCCGTTCGCAACGACCAGTGCTGCCTGTGCCACGCGCAGTCGCTTGTAGGTCTCCGGATCGTCGCGTTCACCCAGTACCACGCGTATTCCCTGATCGTTGAGATCGAGTGCGCGTTGCAAGTCCTCGACCAGCAGTACGTAGGGCGTGGCGTACTGCGTGAGCTTCTGGATCAAACTCACACTCACCGGATCGAACGTGGTGAGCAGCACATGTCCCCTGAGCGACGCGGGCAGTTCTCTCGGCGCCCGTGCTTTCGATTGCGCCTCGAGCCACGGAGCATAGAAAAACTGTATGAAGGTAAACGGAAGCAGTATCAGCAGGAAAACCACACCTGAAAATAAGACCATAATTGAAAACACCCGGCCGAGATCGCTGTGAAAAGTGATGTCTCCGAAACCAAGTGTCGTCATGACGGTGAGCGTCCAGTACAATCCCGTGATCCAACTGTGCTCATGTCCCTCCGCCGCCATGATGTAATGAAACAACACACTGTACGCAACCACCATCAGCAGCAGGGTGCCGATGAAGCGCGACAGCGTGCGTATATTCCTTCGTGCCGTACCGGTTTGAAGAAAATACATCAATTGCGACGGGATGAATTTCATGGCGCTGTGTGAAGGGGCGACGCGATGAATATGGGGAGTTCAGGGTAAGTAAAGGGTAAAGGGTGAAGGGTGAAGAGTGAAGAGCGTGGCAGATTGCTTGCGTACTACGACACTCTTCTTCTGTCATGACCCTCAACCGTTGCCGCTTTCTTTATCCTTAACCGTTGTCGCTCTTTTTGCCGATGAGCATGCGCGCACCGATGTAGATTGCTCCGGCGATCAGCGCGAACAACACGATCTTGCCAAGTGCCCAGAAGAACACTTTCAGCGCAATGAAGGCGGCGATCAGCAGCCCGAGAATGAAGAGTACATGTTTCATGGAACGCTCCTGTGTCAGTTGCGAAGCCAGCGCAGTATTTCGTCCAGGCCGGGGCGCTTTCCGGTGAGGAGAATGCCCACGCGGAAGATCTTCGCCGCAGCCCAGGTGATGGCAATAATCGAAAGAACGAGAATTCCCAGACTCAACGCAATTTCCCACGCGGGCGGGGTCATGATGGGGAGGCGTATGAACATCATTTGGGGCGTGAGGAAAGGAATCATCGTCAGAAATACGAGTATCGGATTGTTCGGACTCTGGGACGCGATGAATGCGATGACGATGGGCAGCATGATCACCATCGAGAGGTAACCGGTCATCTGCTGTGCCTCCTGCTCGGTGGAGGTCAGACAGCCGAAGGCCACGAACAAGGCCGAATAGAGCAGGAAGCCGAGTACGAAATACACCAGCATCAGCCACAGATTTTCCAGCGGCAAATTCCCGATATCCGCGAGCAGGAGCAGTGTCACACCCATCAGGGCCCAGACGATGATGGGAGCGAAGGCCAGCATGCCCATACCCAGGATTTTCCCGAACATGAGATCCATCGGGGAACAGGAAGAAACCAGCACCTCCACGATGCGATTGCTTTTTTCCTCCACCATGCTGCGCACCAGCATCTGCCCCGATGTGAGCACCATGATCATGGTCAGAATGATGAACACGTACGACAATCCGAAACTCTCCAGGAAACCGGTTTCCGTTTCACCCTTTTCCGTTACGCGTACCGTACGCATCTCGGTCGAACGGTCGAGTTGATCTATCACATCGGGATCGAGCCCGGCCCGCGTCATGCGATGCCGCGTGATGATATCGGAGATGGTATTCTCGAAGCCACTGATGCCTTCGATGTCCGAAACGTTGAGTGCGCGGTACTCCACGCTGTGGGAGTCGATTGCCTCGGCGGGAATATATATCGTTGCGCTCACCGTGCCGTCGAGCAGCAGGCTGTCGAGTGACGCGCGCAGCATCGCCGCCTGCTGACCCATGTTCGCGTGACGACGGATGTCGTATTTTGGTGTGCCGTTGGCCAGCGTCGGCGCCGTTTCGTATGCCGCGCGCAGGCTGTCGAACACCACCCCCGTCTCATCGCTCACCACGACGACGAGGGCTTCGCTTTCCTCCAGGGAATCGCTGAGCAGCGCCGGCCCGGCCGAAAAAGCGGCCATGATCAGCGGCAGGAGAAAGAGGCCGATTATAAAACTTTTCGTCTTGACCCTCTCGATGAACTCCCACCAGGCCACGGTCAGGGTTTTGTTCGTGAGTATCATGCCTGCGCCTCCTTCGTCTCAATATCATCGAGAAGCGCTTTTTTTCTCTTGTGCAATTGCAGCAATCCCCATGCTCCGCGGACGGCGAACAGCAGCGCCAGTGCGGCCTGCCACAGGTTTTCGCCGCTCGCGGCGATTGCCGCGAACACAAGCATAGCAGCGAACGATGCCAGCGCGGTAAAAAAATGTTTGCGGGCGGTCCTGTCCTTGAGCACCGCTGTCCGCACCATGACCTCGGCATGCGCCGGAGCGGTCTCCGCTTCGGGTGGCGGTTGACCCGCGATGTCGATGAAGATCGACTGCAGCGACGGTTCGACCCGTGAGACGGAGGAGACGTCGAGCAGCGGAAGCATGGCCGCGATCACATCATTGGTGCGCGTGTCGGGCGCGAGTTCCAGCTCTGCGAAGCGCTGTGCGATATCTGCGCGAAGCACGCCGGGGATATCGCGAAGGCAGGTGCCGTCGCCCTGAAATTCCACCTGCAGCGCGTTGCGGCCGTAGGCGGCTTTGATCGAGGTCGGCGCACCATGCAGGACCGTCTGTCCGTGGTTGATCATGAGCAGTTCGTCGCAGAGCTTCTCGGCTTGTTCCATCTGATGCGTGGAAAAAATGATGGCGCGTCCATCCTTCCGTAGTTCGATGAGTGCCTCCTTCATGAGCACCTGATTTACCGGATCGAGCCCGGAGAACAGCTCATCGAGCACGAGCAGCGAGGGCTTGTGCAAAATGGAAATGATGAACTGCACCTTTTGCTGGTTTCCTTTGGAGAGCTCCTCCACGTTCCGCTTCAGATACGGCAGCAGGGAAAAGCGTTCGAGCAGCGGCATGGCAGCGACGCGCACGTCGCGGGCGCTCATCCCTTTCAGCATGCCGAAGTAGGTGATCACGTTCAGGAGCTTGTTTTTTCGGTATAACCCGCGCTCCTCGGGCAGATAGCCCACAAGATGCATGGCGCGTGCGCTCATCGCCTGTCCCTGTATGGTGACGCTTCCGGCATCGGGCTGGATAATATCCATGATCATCCGTATCGTCGTCGTCTTTCCGGCACCATTCGGTCCGATGAGGCCGAAGATCTGTCCCGGAGACACCGCGAAGGATACATCGTCTACGGCGAGGACGGTGGAGAATTGTTTTCGGAGCTTCGATACGACAAGCATGCTGGCGATGACTCGTTTCCCGTGGTACAGAATAATGGATACGGCAGGACGATGCCTGAGTTGCGGTGATCAGCCCTCTGTCTGCACGCTTTCCGTCGTCCAGAACAGCACGCGCTTGCGGAAGGCCGTCTCTATGCGCCGCGCCTGCTCCGAGGCGGGGTCCAGGAGCCGGGGAGTGGCATGGAAAAACGCGGCGACGGTTTCCAGAATCAGTTCGACATCCTCCACGGAAAAAATGCGCCGGCGGAGCACATCCCATTCCTCGAAAAACCGTGCATACCACATTGCATGCTTTCTGATTCTGGGTGTTGCGCGCACGTCTCCGAATTCCTGCAGCAGCATGCGCAGATGGCGGTTGATCAGCGCGCTGTGCGCTTCCCGCTCCGGCAGGCATTCAAGAATACCGACATCCGTGCCCGCCTCCACACCGGCAAATATCCAGGGCGAGCCCAAACAGCCGCGGGCGATCATCACGGCGTGACAACCGGTGTCGCGCATCATGCGCAGCGCATCGGCCGGCGAAAGCACATCGCCGTTGCCGATCACCGGAATGCGTACGGCGGCGACCGCAGTTGCGAGCGCTTCCCAATCGGCGGGAGTCTCGTACGGCGTATTTTTGGCGCGCGAATGCACTATGACACAGGCGGCACCGCTCTGCTCGGCGACGCGCACGATGTCCGTCACCTGCCGGTGTTTGCTGCTTCCGCGCATGCGCACCTTCACGCTGACCGGCACGGGTGATGCTTTCACGGCCGCCTCCACGACGGCACCGAGCCGCGGGAGGTCGTCCAGAAGATTCGCGCCCGCCCCGGCTTCACAGATACGTTCGTTCGGACAGCCGCAGTTGAGATCGAAGGCGTCGGGGTGCAGGCGGGAGAGTTCGCGTACGGCGAGCGAGACGTCGTCGCGTTTTGCCGCCACCAATTGCACACTCACGGGCCGTTCAGCGTCCGTGAACATCGCGTTGCGGAAAGACCGTGACAGCGAGCGTACGATGCCCGCCGCACTCACCATCTCCGTGAATGTCATTGCCGCTCCCTGCTCGCGGCATATCGTCCGGAACGGAATATCGGTCGTCGCAAGCATGGGAGCGAGCAGCGCTTTACCCTTCACGGCGTCGTAGATATTTCCGGTTCCGTTCATCTTCTAATATGCATTGCGCCCCGCTGCTTTACAACGATGCCGCTTTGGTCGTGCCCAGGGCTTTACAGCTTCCCGAAAATTTCTATATTTGTGTCATCTATTCACGGACTCCGGAGAATTTCGATGAAGCGCAGCATCGCCCTTATTCTTTTCGCCTGCATCTTTCTGCCGCTCACCGCTTGTTTTGCACAGTCCTCCGAGGCCGATGCCATCGTGGGCACCTGGCTGGTGCAGGACAAAAAGGCCAAGGTGGAAATCTTTAAACGGGGAGAGAAGTATTTCGGAAAGATCATCTGGCTCAAGGAGCCCAACGATGAGAGCGGCAAGGCGAAGACGGACAAGGAGAATCCCGACAAGGCGCTGCGCTCCAAACCCATACTCGGTCTGGAAATGCTGCGTGATTTTGTCTACGACGAGGATTTCGAATGGGACGATGGCGAAATCTACGATCCCAAAAACGGGAAAACCTACTCCTGCACTATGACCCTGAGCAAAGACCGCAATACCCTCGACGTCCGCGGCTACATCGGCATTTCCCTCATCGGCCGCACGCAGCTCTGGACGAGAACAAAGGATTGACGATGTACAGCGTACGATTGTCTGTCCGCCGGAGCATCACAGGTCCATAGCACAAACATCGCTACATGCGAGCGCAAGCGGGCCCGCCCGCCGTAGCATCACAGGTCCATAGCACAAACATCGGTACATGAGAGCGCAGGCGGGACGATTTACGATTTGTCGCAAAACGTTGTCACCGAAGCTGAGGGTTATCTCTCATCGTAATCAGTATTTCATACTGTATCCTCGTTTAACGTTTAACCTTTAACGTTTAACGTTTAACGATTCCCGATTCCCGATTCCCGATTCCCGATTCCCGATTCCCGATTCTCTCCGCCCTGATCACAACGAACTCCAGCCCCACCCGTGGAAGCAGCGGACTTCACATCGTACATCGTCAATCTTGCTCCGTGCTATGCTTTTGTGTATGTTCTATTTAGATTTTATCTAAATTGTGCTTGTTATGAAAATTGCCGATCCCAAAACCTATTTCACTCAGTACCTGCGCAACAACAATTTGCGCGTCACGCCGGAGCGCTTTGAAATCCTCGATGCCGTCATGGCCTGCGGGGGACATTTCGACGCGGACGATCTGTACCTGAAAATGAAGAGCAGCGGCAGCAAAGTGTCGCGCGCGACAGTGTACAATACGCTGGAAAAGCTCACCCTGTGCGGCATCATTTCGCGCTACCGCTTCGGGGAACGACTGGCACGCTACGAGCTGATGTACGGCAACGAACATCATCATCATATCATCTGCAGATCCTGCGGACGCATCGAAGAATTCATCGACAAGCGGGTGGATCGCTTCGCGCGCGATGCGGCGCGTATGATGCATTTCGATTTTCAGGATGCCGTGCTGCATATTTACGGCTTTTGCAGGGAATGCGTGCGCGACGGAAAGGCGGTACTATGACGCTCGGAACACTGAAAAAAGGCGCGAAGGCCCGCATCCAGGGTCTCCCCGAAGGAGAAATCCGTTCGCAGTTCATCCGCCTCGGCATTGTAGAGGGAGCCACGATTCGCTGCATTGATCGCCTTCCGGGCGGAACCATCGTGCTGGAATTCAGCCGACAGGAAATCGCCCTCAGTGGCGATCTCGCCGCCTCCATTACGATCAGCGTCGCCTGACACAGCATATCAACACGAAAGACTCGCACCATGGCCGCACCTGCCGTAGACCACAATCCGCACCGCCACCTCATGACCGAGGTTCTTCCCGCCGATCCGCTCAAGCCGAAAATCGTTCTCGTCGGAAATCCCAATGTGGGCAAATCCGTGGTGTTCAATTATCTCAGCGGTCTGTACGTGGACGTATCCAACTTCCCCGGCACGACGGTGGAAGTCTCCAAGGCGTCGTACCTCCATTACGAAGTCTACGACACGCCGGGGATTTACGGTGTTTCCTCATTCAACGACGAAGAGCGTGTCGCGCGGGACATCATCCTCAACGCGGACATCATCATCAATATCGTGGATGCCGTGCATCTCGAGCGCGATCTCTTCCTCACGCAGCAGCTCATTGATATGGGCAAGCGCGTCGGCGTAGTGGTGAATATGATGGACGAGGCGCGCAAAAGAAAAATAGGCATCGATCTCGCCGCGCTCGAAGAAGAGCTGGGCGTACCAGCCGTCGGAGCGGTGGCGATAAAGAAACAGGGACTTGAACAACTCCACGAGCTTGTGGTCCATGCCCGGGAAGGCAAACAGAAAAAGGAATTACATCAGCGACTGCACAGCATGCTTTCCTCCGTCGGCTCGCAGGCCGAGGCGCTGATGGTGCTGGAGGGTGATGCCGTCATCGCGGAACGTCATGGTATCGCTCCGGCCGCGCCGGATCAGCGCGAGGAGCTGTACATCGACCGCCGCAACCGCGTGAACAAGCTGCTCTATCGTGTAGTGCGGGACGCGCATGCCGGGACGCGCCTGGGCGCCGTGCTCGGCCGGGCTTCGGTCAGTCCCTGGCTGGGTTTCCCGATACTCGCCGTGGTGTTGTATGCGATTTACCTGTTCGTGGGCGTGTTCGTCGCGCAGGATGTCGTGGGTGTCACGGAAGGTGAGATAGGGAACCGCATCGTGGAATTCCACATCAAGCAGTTCGTCGCGGGCAATGCCGCCGTCACGGTCACCGCCTCCATACTGGATGCCGAAGGCGAAGCGGTGGAAGAGCGGGAGGAGAGCTTTCCCGACGGACTCAAAGTCGATCCCGCGCGTTGGCAGGAGGTGAAGGGGTGGGTCGGTGCGCGCGATGCCGAGTTCAGCTTCGAATTCGGGAATCCCTGGATTGTACTCTTTTTCGGTGAATTCGGCGCCGTGACGATGACGTTCACCTATCTTATTTTCCTGTTACTCCCGCTGGTGCTGGGCTTTTACTTCGCGCTTTCCGTCCTCGAGGACAGCGGATATCTGCCGCGGCTCGCCACGCTTGTGGACCGTGCGCTCCGCGTGATCGGACTGAACGGGCGGGCGGTGATTCCGATTATCCTCGGTTTCGGTTGCGTCACCATGGCAACGATCACCACGCGACTGCTGGGCACGCAGCGCGAGAAAACGATTGCCACGACCATTCTCCAGCTCGCGATTCCGTGTTCCGCGCAGTTGGGCGTCATCGCCGCACTGCTGGCCACGGCGGGACCGGAAGCGACGCTCGTCTACACAGGCGTGATTTTTACTTTCCTCGTGCTGGTGGGGACAGTGATGAACCGCAGTCTCCCCGGCGAGATTTCACCGTTGCTCATCGATCTGCCGGCCATGCGCTTCCCGCAGATGAGCAATGTGCTGATGAAGACCGCCTACAAGACCTGGTTTTTCATGAAAGAAGCGAGCCCGTGGTTTTTCATCGGCGCGCTGGCTGTGAGCATATTGCAGGTCACCGGGGCGCTGGTGCATATCATGAACGCGCTTGAGCCGCTGGTCTCGGGCTGGCTGAAGCTGCCGCGCGAGGCCGCCACCGCTTTCGTGATGGGCCTTGTCCGCCGCGACTTCGGCGCCGCCGGTCTCTATGATCTCGCCCTGTCGCCCTATCAGACCGTTGCCGCTCTGGTGACGATCACGCTCTTCGTTCCATGTGTGGCCTCGCTCATGGTCATGCTCAAGGAGCGCGGACTGCGCGAAGGCATGATCATCTGGGTGGGCAGTCTCGTGCTTGCGATGACCATCGGCGGCCTGGTGGCGCAGGCGTTGGTGTAAGCGGAGCGAGGGGAGCGGAGAGCAGAGAGCGGGGAGCAGAGAGCGGAGAGCAGAGAGCAGAGAGCAGAGAGCAGAGAGCAGAGAGCAGAGAGCAGAGAGCAGAGAGCACGTCCGTACAAGCCGGGCGTACGAGCAGTGCATACTACCCGCTGCTCGTTTCTTATTCCAGATTGCGCTTTTTCGCACATACGTGCTCTAAGCTCTCCGCTCTATGCTCTCTCCCCCTCCTACGCCACGACGGATCATCGATATGTGCTGAATCTGTGCAATGGCTTCGGGGGCGGGCGCCCTCCACTTCCCGTTCTCCGCATGCGTTTATCCTGTGCTCTTTCTGCGTGTTCTGTTTTTTCATCGCATTCTGTGTTCATCACTGACACACCACCCCCGCCGCGCTGCGCGTGCTGCCCGTGAGTACGATGGTGTAATAACCGGGCTGCAGCGTAACATCCTGTATTGTGATCTGCTGCACGCCGGGTACGAGCGCGTGCTGCCTGCTGTACACGCGGCGGCCGGTGATGTCGTGGATCTCGAGTGTGCTCTGTTCCGCTGCTTCGGCTGTGAGGCGTATGTGCAGCTCGCCGCGACCCGCAAGCACGGGATTGGGATAGACCTCCAGTTCCGGACCGGGCGGCAAGGCCGGCGGAGCGGTAATGCCCAGCAGTTTTTTACTGCCTCCGTATATGAGAAAGCCCCCATCACCCGGAATATGGTCGGGTCTTGTCATACGGCTGAGGAGCAGCACGTCGTCGTAACCGTCGCCATTGACGTCGCCCGCGGGGAAAGCTCGGGAATTGTCGATACCATGCCAGTCCCATTGGACACCGAAGCCCCCGGCTGATTGTTTAAAACCCGTACCGCGCTTGTTCGGATAACAATGGAACGCGGTCGAGTTAAGAAAAGGTTCGCCGGTATAGCCCACCATGATGTCGCGCGTACCGTCGCCGTTGAGATCGCCCACCGCGTTGACGGACACCACAGTCTGATAGTCATACGGATTTGAAAGCGTATCATCCGCCGCTATTGAGGTAATGACGGGACGCCCGTAGGAGAAAATCAAATCACCATACGGCCTTTCGAATGCATTCGCGAAAATCTCGTCGCAGCCATCGTTGTTCAGATCCGCGATCGCGGGGTAATACTTGTCGAAATACCACCCGATGTCCTTGCGGAGCGTGAAATCCGCAAGCGGTTCCTGCTCGATGTGCTCGCGGCCGAGAAACACCCCCCAGGCACTCGTCCATGTCATCAGGGAGTCTGTGCGGTATACGCATCGAAGGAGCACGTCCGTCCTGCCGTCGCCGTTGATGTCGCCAACAAGATGGGCCCCTTGCATTTTCCAGTACTCACCATACGCCGCTCTGCTTAACCAGTGATCCGGTTGCCGGCGCCAGGGGTAAGGACCAAGAAAAAGTCCGTAATGCGTATCGTTCGTTTTCCAATCCCTGGTGGTGATGAGCAAATCGATGTGACTGTCGCCATTGAAATCGATAAGCTCGATGCCGTGATAGACGCCGCTGTTCAGCGCGCCCCACAATCCGGTTGTGGTTTTGCTCGTATCTCCCGCCAGCACCATGTCCGGAGGGTCGGAAAAGTACGTACCTCCACCGTTATTCAGATACACGCGAATCCGGCCCGTAAGCTTCGGGTCCGGATCGGTTTTGCTACTGGTATTCTTGGAAGTCACGAGATCGATACGCCCGTCTCCGTCGACATCCACCGCGCGGAGGCCGGAGTGCCCCCCCAGCACATACGTCAGCGGCTCCTGCCAGACAGAGATGCTGTCGCCGCCCATATACACGAAAGTCGTGTCGCTGTACGTGCTCACGGCGAAGTCGGCATAACCGTCGCCGTTGATATCCCCCAACTCGGCGGAAAGCCAACCCGTCATGGGATGATTTTGCGGTCGCACTCGGGCGATTTCCTTCATAACACTCCACATAATCTCCGGCGGCTGCCCGCCGCCGCCCGCCTCCTGGGCGGGCAGCGGGGTGGGAATGAGAAGGTAGATCGCGGCGACTACGACGAAGTATGCCAGTGCCGCGGAGAGTGTGAATTGTCTGTATGTATGCATAGTGCGCTCCATGGCCTGTCTAGTGAGTCAACAACAGTTTTTGCGTCAGTACTTCCGCGCCGAGTATAAGTTTGACAACATACAATCCCGACGTCCACAGCGCGGTGTTGAGCCGGAAGGTATGCGTGCCGCGGGAGCAGTCCCGTATCTCCCGCTCCGTCATGACGGCACCGTGCATGTTGTATACCACGAGGCGGCCGCTTCTGCTGTCGTCAAGTCGTATCGTGACGTAGGTCTCGTTTTTCGCGGGATTCGGATACGGCGGCAGAAGTTGGCAGTCCGTCGGCTTGTCGTACACAAGGGCGCTTTCGGTCAACTTCGGTGCGCGGGCCGAGTTCGCGGCATCGAGACCGGAATACAGGTAGGGGTAGAGTTCCACAAAACGCAGGTACACGGAGTCGCTCGCAAGCTGCGCCCGCAATGAATCCAGCGCCATGACACCCATTCCGTAGCCATATCGCCTGTCCATGGCACAGGTCATCGCCTTCAGCGCATGCGCATGCCGCGCCTGCGCGGAGACGCCGCCGAAGCCGTGGGAGTACAAGGTCCGCAACGCGTCGTCGTAGAGCCCCTCGCCGCGAAACAGATCGGAAAGTATCAGTTTGCAGGACAACTCGTTTCTGTTGTCGAGCACGGTGACCAAACTCTGCAGTTGTCCGCGGCTGTGCCGTCGCGTGAAGCGCACCAGCGCATTGAGCTGATGGGGCTGCGCATTGCTCAACGCATTCGACGAGATCATCGAAGCGAGGGCGTTTCTGGCGCCAACGGAATCGTTCGCGGCAATCCGCACGAGGACCTGCTTTACCAGATCATTCACCGTCGATGCGGTGCTCATGGAACCTGACGAACCTTTTGACAGCTTGTTAATCTGGTGATCTCCCGTGAACGGTACGGGATTGACCATGAGGTTCGGTATCCAATCGACATATCCCGAGGTGAGTGCGTCGGGAAGTATTGCCGGAGGCGCACCCGGATGGATCCAGAAATTTTGCTGCGCGGCTATATACGAATTGGACAGGGCATGAAATCTTTGCGACGAGGGCCACCAGGTTTGGGGACTCCACAGTATCTGGAACATATTGTCGGTGTAGTACCAGGTGCCGCCCGATTCAATGCCCGCGACAATATAGGACTGTTCTTCCGCATGCAATGCCAGATTGTCGCAGATGATCTTGTTCCTCGGTGAAGTAAAATCACCGGGTATCCCGGCGTACACCACCGCGTTTCCGGCAGTATAGATGCCACGGTGTTGATTGAGTAGGCGAAGTCTCTTGAAATAGAGATTTCCGCCCAGTACGTGCACCGCATAATCTTGGCTGAGCAACATATTCCAGGTATTGACGCTGTCGCCATTGAGAATGGTCTCTCCATCGGCTTGGTACAGATACTCCCTGCAGGATGTCGCTATGGTGGATTGCGATACGAGATTGCCGCCCAGGTTATTCAGAGCGATGTCGCATTCCACGAATTCGCAGTTGTCCGTGAGCAGCGCGTCCGACAGCGGACCGACATTCAAACTTCCCTGCACCACCGTGGTGGTGTTGAGTTCGACGTATCCGCCGTTACGCGAGAATACGCCAAGCCATGGCTCGATACAGGGCTGCAGACGCGTACCCGGAGCCGTGCGGAACGTCCCCTCCGCGAATATCCCGCACCCGCTGTTGAAGGAGAGTTCCTGATTGTTCGTCGTGCTCAATGTAGCGCCGCGCCAGACGTACAGATTCGACGGCAAACAGGGATCGAACGTGCTCGTGGTATCGCCCATCGGCTCGAGTTTTAGAAGCGTCGCCTCTCCGCGATCGAGGTACAATCGGAGTCCGTCGGAAATCGATTGCTGATCGGGGTTATCGGAAGCAAGGACGATGTGGACATCCCCGTTTCGTATATCCGTCACCTTATACTGCGTACCGCCCTGGGAGCTGAGTTTGACGCAAACATGGCGCTGCCCCTCCTTGTGCGTACGCAGGTTTACCACGAAGACGAAGGTCGTGTCGCCGACTCCTTTGAACTCCGCGGTTTCAACCAGGGTTGTGTCCTGATGATCCACCCACGTATAGGCCGACGTGCCCATGCGCGACGTCGTGATTCCCGACACGAACTTGCTCTCGCCCCGCTCTCCGCCGCCGCCGGCGGCGTACCAGGATCTGCTCATTTCCCAGGTCATGGGCAGCAAGCGCTCGCCCACGGGCCGCAGGAAATCATTGATCAATTTCCGCGTCGAATCCCACTTGTTCTCGCCATGGACATCGACCGTGTCCGGCCTCTCGCCGCCGGCAAGGAAGCCGATTGAGCCGAACGGATCGTTGAGATTGCATGTGGAATCGGCTTTGTACTCTTCCCAGGTCTGTGGCCACAAGGGACGAAGCGACAAACTGTCACGAGCCGCCTCGGCGGGATCGGTGCCATGCGTATTGAACTGATAGAACATAAGGCCCTTCGCACCATGCGCGAGTCCGAGGTTGCACATCAGTTTAAGCTCGGCCGCGTTTGGTTGCCGAAGAGTATCGTAGTCGAAGTTCGAAATCGAGTGATTGCTGTGATTCTGGACAAAGGGAATCCACGGCGCTGTTATGTTCTGCCTCTTGCGTTCCTTCGCGTACCGCCGATAGTAGTACACATTTTCCCAAATTCGACCTGCTCTCGGCTGAACCCCGGGATGGCCGAAGATGCTCCACGAATAATAATCGTTGGGTTCGGTTTCATGCGCCCAGCGCGGATACTCAATGTCGTACGCGTACGCGTAGTAGCCCGAGGCCATGTCACGGTGTAACTCTACCAATCCGGGCATGTCGGCCGTATCGATGATGCATCCTTTTGCCGAATAGGCCATGCATGTCGTGCCGCCCATTGCATCCTTGGTGTAATTCCGGATCATTGTCTGGAGCAGGCGCGTGTTCCTCCAGTAGCCGGCATAGGGATCCTGTTCCGGCACGGTAATGAGCGAAACACGCGAAAGACGATTACCGTTGTTGTACTGCGTTAAGCGTTGCATGAAATCATCGAGTGTCGCACGGGCGGTGCTGTGTGCCGCGAGGACGTTGCCATCGCCGGGAGCGAATAAACCGTAGGAATGCGGTGAGGTCAAGCACACCGCATCGACATAGAAGGCGTGATCCGTTGTCGCCGCCAGTTCAATGTCAAACTCCTTCACGATATTCCGGTCCGCACGGTGCGGGTGGAGCTCATTCCAATAATCCAACCTGTTGGTAAGAAATGAACCTGTCCTGAGCCACCGGTTGGACAAGGGCCCATCGGTAATGGTAAGCACCGAATCCAGAGCCGGAGGAGTCTTCGCATTATTCGTGTACCTGTCCACCTGTAGCTCGATTCGTCCGATATGCACTTCAAAAGGGTCGGTACGCAGGGCGCCTCCGTCGTAGAAATCGCTGCCTCGGACCACCATTTGCAGTACCTGCGTCGTTATGGCATTGTTGTTGACCGTCGCCGCGCCGTCCGCCCCCGTGACCCGGACGGTCAGTAGCACAGTGTCATCGTCGGGTGGTGGAGCGCCATCGTCTGCTCGCAGGACCACCGACACATGATACAGCCCGGAATTCAATTCCGTATCACTCGGACTCGGCATCGCCGAGTGGAAGGCCGAGAGTTCCCTCTTGCGCTTGAGCGGTACGCCGCTGAAAGAACATGGACCGGAAATCCGCACGCAATTGTCACCACTTCCACCCCTTTCGATGCAGCGGGAGAGGTTTAATCCTGTCATGCTGAGATTGTCGAAGTTATTATACTGCTCGAAGCTATAGTCAATGTCTTCGATTCCCGTCTTCACTTTGAAATCCAAAGTGTCTTCCGGGTGCAGCATGATTCTGTCGCCTTTCCCTTCGTACTCCGTCGTCCAGGTGAAGGCGCAGATATCTATGTTCTTGCTTGCGTCGGACGAGGTCATGGCGACTTCCAGAGTGCGGTTCAGGTTTTCGACGATGGCGTTTCTTCCCGAAGCGACCGTGACGTTTGGATCGTTAAAATGAAATCCACCAAGATTCAATCCAAGCGAATCCATTTGTCGCAACCTCGCCTGCGGCATGATCTCGCAGGGTTTCTCCAGACCATACAGTGAGATGGTTTCCGGATTCCCGGAGCTGTTGATGTACGGTGAGAGGAATTTGATCGCCCCCGGATTTTCGGACCAACTCTGTTGCGAATCTCCGCCTACCCAGAATGCGCCGATATAGAATTTTGAGGGAAATTGCGCGAAGGCGGTGTCGAGCGCGGAGGTCATGAGAAACAGGAGGAAAGAGAGGACAAGAACGGACTTGCCGAATAGCGCAGCGCGCTAACCGGACCAGTCAATCCTTTGTTTGTGTGTGTGTGTGTGTGTGTGTGTGTCAACTATCGTGCCAATATATTGACCCGAAGATTGACACGTACAAGGTACTGTATCCATATTCATCACCTGTAGAGACATGAAATAAAACCGTTTGTCAGTTCGGCTTCAACTCCGTCGTATTCGTGCCGGTCCCCGTGGCACGAAGCGTCGAACGGAGGTACTTCATCATGTCATTCGTCGTATCGAGGGTGTATAGGCGAATGGTACGGTATGGGCCGTACTCCGGTTGCTGTCGCGTGCGCTTCGCGGAGCGCAATTCTCGTCGCGTAGTCTTTGAGTGTTGGCACCTCCTGTTCCATCGTGTCTAAACCGTCACATTGCTCATACGATCAGGTCTCTCAGCAACGCGGGATGCGGTCCTCGTCTCCAGCACGTCGTGTATCCGGTCGTTCGTAGGCGGCGAGGCTGCGGGCCTGAGCACCCGGGGTTTCCTCGCGGTTTCCGTTACGTTGCTCCTCCGGATCGATTCAGCCCGCTAAACGTTTGGGTTTGCTTGCGTGTAGCAATAATTGTCATCCGGATGTAAAACTCGGAAACATATTCTCGGGTAACTTACACATTGCAACTCTCAATGTCAAGGAACATAATATATCGTAGGAGTTTACGCTGTATATGTATTGCATCCGGATTCGCCGATAGGCGAGAGGGAAGAGGAGAGAGCACGTCCGTACAAGCCGGGCGTACGAGCAGTGCATACTACCCGCTGCTCGTTTCTTATTCCAGATTGCGTTTTTCGCACATACGTGCTCTAAGCTCTCCGCTCTATGCTCTCCCCCTCCTACGCCACGACGGATCATCGATATGTGCTGAATCTGTGCAATGGCTTCGGGCGGCGGGCGCTCGCTGCTTCTTCCGCCGTACTGGACATTCAGGCAGGCAGGTTGTAATTTGGGAGTACCATGTCGATTCTGAAGAACACACGGCGCTATCACATTTTGATCGGATCATTTCTGGTCGCGGCTTCGCTGTGGTTTTCCGTGACGATGGGAAATTTCTATCGCGCGCAGATCGAGGTCCCTCTGGCGGTCGTGAACATGCCGCGTGACGTTGCGCTTGCCCGTCCCCTGCCCGCGACCATCAGCGTGCTGGTGGAGGCGAGCGGCTGGCAGTTGCTTTTTCTGAATGCGGGCAAACCGATCACATTCGAGATCCCCGGAGAGGCGTTACGCCGAGGCGTGATACTCACCAACCGGGTCCTCGCGGAAATGATGAAAATGCCGGCGGGTATTCAGGCCATACGGGCGTATCCGGATACGCTGTTTGTTTCCGTTGACAGGTTCACCGAGAAAAAAGTGCCGCTGCGGGCAACGGCGATCAGCATGAGTTTTAAAGAGGGCTTCGGTCTGGTGCGGACTATCGATGTGCAGCCGGATTCCGTGGTGCTAAAGGGCGCCGAGAGTGTATTGGACGGCATAGATTCCTGGCCGCTCGAGGCACGTTCGTATCCGGACCTCGCCATGCCCGTCGCCGAAGAAGTACCGCTGCTCGATTCGCTGCGGGGTGTGCTGCGTTTCTCTGTGGACCGGGCTACGGTGTACATTCCAACCGAGCAGCTCGCGGAAATGCTGTTCGAGGATATTCCCATCGTCATACGTGAGAAACCGGAACATGGCGAGGTGCTGCTCGCGCAAAAATCCATTTCCATTCTCGTGCGCGGCGGCGTCAATGTGCTCGCCAATCTTTCGCAGGACGACTTCCGTGTGCAGGTCGATTTCGAGGACCTCGTGGCCGACACCAGCGGTAGCTTCATACCCACCATCATTCTCCCCGCCGGGTTGCAGCTGCTGAAAATCGAGCCGGCCGAGGTGCGGTATACGTTGAGGAGGTAAATCGGTGAATTGGTAAAGAGTAAAGAGTAAAGAGTAAAGAGTGAAGAGTGAAGAGTAAAGAGTAAGGAGTAAGGAGTAAGGAGAAAAAGGGAATCGGGAATCGTTAATCGTGAATAGGTCCGCCTGGGGATTTGCTGCTGCGGCGGACTGGATGTGAGTGTTCTGAATATATTTCAGTTATCTTTTTCTGCCCGATAACGACAAAGGCCCCGCTGTGACGGGGCCTTTTACATGATCGGGGGATGGTTCTGAATCAGTCGAGGAAATGCACGAAGAGGCCGTCGCGCAGTTTCGGCTCGAACCAGGTGGATTTGGGCGGCATGATCTCGCCGGCGTCGGCGATGGCCATGAGTTCGGTGATGGACGTGGGATGCATGCTGAAGGCCAGCACCATCTCGCCCGAGTGTACGCGGCGCTCAAGCTCGCCCAGCCCGCGGATGCCGCCCACGAAATCGATGCGCTTGTCGGTGCGGGGATCGGCAATGCCAAGTATGGGGCTCAGCACCTGATGCTGCAGTATTGCGACGTCGAGACGGGCCACGGGATCGGGATTGTCCAGCAGTGCGGCACCGGCCCGCATGCTGTACCATTCACCGTCGATGTACAAGCCAAACTCGCCTTTCTGCGCGGGACGGACCTGCGCGTCCGCTTTTGTCAATGTGAAATGCTCACCGAGCTTCGCGAAAAACTCCTCCTTGCTCAGTCCGTTGAGATCCTTCACCACGCGGTTGTAATCCATGATGCGAAGCTGACCGGCGGGGAAGTACACGGCGAGGAAGAAGTTGTACTCTTCGTCGCCCTTGTGCTCGGGATTGGCGGCGGCGCGCTCGCGACCAACGATGGCGGCTGCGGCGGAACGGTGGTGTCCGTCGGCCACATACAGCGAAGGAATGGCTGCGAACAACTCCTGGAGACGTTGCACTGTCGGCTGGTCCGCGATCACCCAGGTCTGGTGGCGGATGCCGTCGGGAGCGACATGATCGGTAACGGGAGGAGCGGCTTTCACGTTGTCAACAATGGCGTCGATGCCGGCATTGTCGGGATAGGTCAGGAATATGGGTCCGCTATGCGCGTTGGTGATGCGCACGTGATTGCAGCGGTCTTCTTCCTTGTCTTTGCGCGTGTGCTCGTGCTTTTTGATCGTGTCATTCCAGTACTCCTCTACAGCCGCGCAGCCGACGAGTCCGTACTGCGTGTGCTCGCCCATGGTCTGTGCATAGAGGTATACGCAGGGCTGTTCATCCTGAAAAAGAACGCCGTCGTTGATGAGTTTCCAGAGATTTGTCTTGCCCTGTTCGTACACCACCGCGTCGTGAATGTCGATGGAGGGATCGAGATCCACTTCGGGTTTGCCGACGTGCAGAAAGGAGAGGGGATGCCCTTTCACTTCCTCGCGCGCTTCGTCGGAATTGAGCACGTCATAGGGTTTTGCGGCCACTTCGGCCGCGAATTCGGGTTTGGGTCTGTAAGCGCGGAAAGGACGAAAGGTTGCCATGTCGGTTTGAATTCTCCTTTCGGCTCAGGCGTTGAACGCGTCAATGACACGCTGCGCGATTTCGGCGCCGACGCGGTCCTGTCCTTCGACGGTGGAGGCACCGATATGCGGCGTGACGGACACATTGGGATGGTTGATCAGCGCGGTCTGCGCTTCGGTGACGGGCTCGTTGACGAATACGTCGATGCCGGCCGCGCGTACCTTGCCGCTGTTGAGCGCGTCGAGCAGGGCCGCTTCGTCCACCACGCCGCCGCGGGCGCAGTTCACGATCACGACGCCGTTCTTCATTTTATCGAGCTCGGCGGCGCCGATGGCGGGTCCGGCCTGCTTGTCGAGCGGTATGTGCAGACTGATAAAATCGGCCTGACCGATCAGAGCTTCTTTGTCGACGAGCGCGACGTTCAAGTCGGTAGAAGTGATGAACGGATCATGCGCGATGACGTTCATGCCGAGGCCGAGGGCGCGCTTTGCGGTTTCGCGGCCGATATTGCCGAGACCGAAGAGGCCGAGCGTTTTGCCGGTGAGTTCGATACCTTTGCTGAATTCCTTCTTCGGCCACTCGCCCTTGCGCATGACCACGTTGCTCTGCGCGATAAAACGGCAGCAGGCGAACATATGCGCGATGGCCAGCTCGGCGACGGAGACGGACGAGGCGCCGGGGGTGTTCAGGACGGCGATGCCTTTGCTCTTCGCATAGGCGACGTCGATGTTGTCGAGTCCCACGCCGCCGCGGCCGATGACTTTCAGATTCGTGCCGGCGTCGATGACGGCGGCAGGGACCTTCGAAGCGGAGCGCACGAGCAGCGCGTCATACGCGGGAATCTGCTGAAGGAGTTCTTCGGGAGTAAGTTTTTGCTCGACGACGTCATGGCCGGCGTTGCGGAGCATGGCAGCTCCGTCAGGGGAGATGCCGTCGGTGATGAGGATTTTCATAACGACTCCGGTAACTGATGAAAGAATACTGCGCGCGCGACACGAGCCCTGCCGGATGCCTCCCGGCAGGGCTCGTTCCCATTTGATATACAAAGGTATTAAAAAGCGGCGGCAGGGGCAAGCGCCGGATCAGACAACCGTATGGCGATATCGGAAATTCTCCGTAAGTTTCGGGACAGGGCTGTGTCAGCGGCCCTTGTCAAGATCGTATCGCATCATTACACAGGAGTGACTCATGGCTACGCGCGCACACAATTTCTTCGCCGGTCCCGCTGTACTTCCCCTGCCCGTCGTGGAGGCTGCCCGGGATGCGGCATTCGATTTTGCCGGGCTCGGCATGTCGATTATGGAGATCAGCCACCGGTCCAAGGAATTTGACGCAGTGATTCAGGATGCCCAGCGGGACATGCTGGAGCTCATGGGACTGTCGGCGGATGAGTATTCGGTTCTGTTCGTGGGCGGAGGCGCGAGCACGCAGTTCGCTATGCTGCCGATGAACTTCCTCCACACGCGCGCCGAGTACATCAATACCGGCGAATGGGCCACAAAGGCGATCAAGGAAGCGAAACTCTTCGGCGAAGTTTCCGTCGTCGCGTCGTCGGAAGCGGAAAATTTCAATCATATCCCGAAGAATGTGCAATTCTCCGGCACGGCGGATTACGTGCATTACACGTCGAACAACACGATTTACGGCACGGAATACAAGCACATCCCCGACACGGGTAATGTGCCCCTTGTGTGCGACATGTCGTCCGATATTCTGGGCCGCGCCATGGATTTCTCGAAATTCAGTCTCATCTACGCCGGCGCGCAGAAGAATCTCGGTCCCGCAGGTGTGGTGGTTGTGGTCGTGAAAAGGGCCTGGGTCGAGGAAAAAGCCAAGGACGGCATCCCCACCATGCTCAAGTACAAGATTCATGTCAGCAAGGAATCGCTGTACAACACGCCGCCGGTATTTCCGATTTTCGTCGTCGGTCAGACGCTGAAATGGATCAAGGGTCTCGGCGGTCTCGAAGCGGTGCAGGAAATGAATGAGAAGAAAGCCGCCCTGCTGTACAATCTCTTCGATGCGTATCCCGAGTTCTACAAGGGTACGGTCGTGCATCCTGAGGACCGTTCGCTCATGAACGTCACCTTCCGCCTCCCGAGCGAGGAACTGGAAGAGAAATTCATCGGCGAAGCCAAGAAGCTGCGCATGTTCGGCCTCAAGGGCCATCGCTCCGTCGGCGGCTGCCGCGCGTCCATTTACAACGCCTGCCCGACCGAGAGCGTCGAAGCCCTGGCGAAGTTCATGGAAGACTTCATGGCGGCGAACAAGTAACAGTATTCAGTTTTCAGGCGGAGACGCGGAGCTGCTCGCATTGCTTCACGTCTCCGCCTTATTTTTAGCAGGATCAGCAACGAGATGACCATGAAACCCCGCGTGTTTGTCACCAGAACCATTCCTGAAGCCGGCCTGTCGCTGCTACGCGACGCGGCGGAGGTCACCGTGTTTGAGCATGACCGTCAGATCGAAAAGGATGAGTTGATGCGATTACTGCCTGAGTATGACGGCTTGCTCTGTTTGCTCAGCGATCCCATCGATGCGGATGTGATCGCGGCCGGCGGCAAACTCCGCTGCGTCAGCACCTACGCTGTGGGCTACAACAACATCGACGTCGCGGCAGCCAAGGAGCGGGGCATAGCGGTCACCAACACGCCGGGCGTGCTTACCGAAGCCACGGCGGATATTGCCTTCGCCCTGATGATAGCATGCGCCAGGCGCATCGTCGAAAGCGATGCCTGGCTGCGCGAGGGTCGCTTCACCGGATGGGAGCCGATGCTATTCCTCGGCCACGATCTCGGCGGCCGAACCCTCGGCATTATCGGCGCGGGACGCATCGGCCAGGCGCTGGCGCGCAAGGCGGTGGGGGCGTATCACATGAATGTGCTCTATCACAACCGCTCCCGCAACGAGAATTTCGAATCACAACTCGGCGCACGCTTCACGGCTCTCGATACGCTGCTCACCGAGTCCGACGTCATCTCCATTCACGTGCCGCTCACGGCCGAAACCCGGCACATGATTTCCGCGCGCGCGCTGTCGCTCATGCAGCCGCATGCCATACTCATCAACACCGCACGCGGTCCCGTCATTGACGAAGCCGCGTTGATCGACGCATTACGCGAGCGGCGCATTTTCGCCGCCGGACTGGACGTGTATGAAGAGGAGCCAGTGATACCGGATGAACTTATCCGACTCCCAAACACCGTGCTTCTGCCCCATATCGGCAGCGCCTCCATCGCCACCCGCGACCGCATGGCCGTCATGGCCGCGCAGAATCTCATTGACGAACTACAGGGCAGGGGGGCGGAGCATCGGGTGTGCTGATTGACGATAGAATGCCCGCCGAAGCATCGTGGGAGTTTGGTACGACCGTTGGTGGTAAAGGGCGAAGGCGGGACGGCTTACGACTTACGAATTGAGGAGGATTGATAGGCCCCGTCTTTGCCGATGGTTTCCCTATAGTGACGGAGCGGCTTGGTGTGGTTTTGATCAACGCTACGACGATGAAGAGGATTCCATTGATCTCGATATGCAGCGGCGCAACCCGATGCGCTTTCTTCTCTCCAGCTTCGACAATCTCCTCAAATTTGGGGAGGTGGGGGTGCTACGGTACGCGGTTCAGGGATATGGTGAAATCCTCACCAACGGCGACTGCCGATAGCAATTTCCCCAACGTTTCGATAGTGGGGACGGTTTTTCCCTGTTCGTATCGCGCGTAGGCATTGGGTGATTTCGAACCCATTCTTTCAGCTACTTCCTGCAGGGACAAGCCATACTTTTGCCGCATCCGCTTAAGCATGAAGGCTACGAATGTCGCAAGATCGTTCGACCCAATCTCGAAATACTCCTTTTGCCCGGGATGAACCGAAACCGAGAATCCTTCCCGGTCAACGAGGGATTCGACGGCGTCTTTTACCATGTTGAATGCATCTCTTTTCGTACGTCCCTGGGTCGTAATTCCCAGCATCGGCACTTCGATAGCCCAAAAATTCTTCACCTTGAACACACGACCGCTGAATCTCATAACGCTTTATCCTTTCGCTTCCTTCAAAATTGCTTTTGCGGTATACTCATTGATTTCCCGGTGGCGGGGAATTGCGATTTCGCGTTGCCCATTGCTCCACACATCATGTCTTCTTCCGTTCCTCAACAAGGTCCAACCGAGATGCCGTAACTCCGCTTCAAGGTCTTGTCGTTTCATACCCGAATATTACACCGATATGTGTAAAGAAGCAAGCAGACGAACATTGAAACCCATTCGCCTGAGAGCTGCAAGGTGCACTCACGGGGAGTTGGGTTTTCTGAGGAGAATCGTTAATCGGGAATCGTTAATCGGTCCGCCTGGGCGGAGAGAATCGTACATCGTATATAAAAAATCCCCGCGCGTGAGTGCGCGGGGATTGGAGAAAGATGTTGCAGATATTACGCGACCGGTGCTGCGCTTTTGGCGACGTTCTCGAGGGTGCGGGTCACGAGCTGCCAGAACTTCGCCGTGGTGGGGATGTTGAGGCATTCGTCGGGGCTGTGCGCGCCCATGATGGTGGGTCCGAAGGAAATCATATCCATGGCAGGATACACTTCGCCGATGAGTCCGCATTCGAGCCCGGCGTGAATGGCCTTGATTTCGGGATCGGTGCCGAAGAGCTCCTTGTGGCTCTGGCGCACGAATTTCAGGGCCTTCGATTCCATGTTGGGCTGCCAGCCGGGATAGCCGTCGCCCTGCACGATGTCGAAATCGGCCAGTCTGAACACCGAGGCGACGGAGGTCACGATGTCGAATTTTTCGGACTCGACGGAACTGCGCTGGCTGGTGCCGATGGTGATGGAGGCGTCATCCATGACAAGCGTGGCGAGGTTGGTGGAGGTTTCCACAAGGCCCGGGATGTCGGCGCTCATTTTCTGCACGCCATGCGGCAGCGCGAACAGCACGTCGAGCAGACGCTCGAACTGTGCGCGGTCTATGACACTGCCGTTGCCGTCAACGGTTTTCATGGTCACGGCGAGGTCCGGTTCGACGGTGCGGATTTCCTTGAGGAAGGTGCTCGTGAACTGCGCGGCCAAGGCGAGCGCTTCCTCTACGGCGTCGGCAGGCACATAAACGATACATTCCGCTTCGCGCGGGATAGCGTTGCGCTTGCTGCCGCCGGAAATGGTGGAAAGCTGCATCGTGGGAAACAGCGCCGCGAGAGACGCGAGTACGCGCGTGAGGAATTTGATGGCGTTCCCGCGTCCGGTATGAATATCGAGGCCGGAGTGTCCGCCCTTGAGACCGCTGATCATGATTTCCACAGCCGTATGCGCGGCGGGAGCGGCCCCGCTGTTGAAGCGCAGTATGCCCGCCGTGTCCATGCCGCCGGAGCAGCCGACGTACAGCGCGCCGTCTTCTTCGGAGTCGAGGTTGAGCATCATGCTCGCGTTCAGGAAGCCGGGTTTCAGGCCCTTGGCGCCGGTGAGGCCGGTTTCCTCGTCCACGGTGAAAAGGAATTCCATGGGGGGATGGATAAGGTCCGTCGCTTCGAGCACAGCGAGGCCCGCAGCGACACCGATGCCGTTGTCCGCGCCGAGCGTGGTTCCTTTGGCGCGCACCCAGTCGCCGTCCACATAGGCGTGTATGGGATCGTTGTCGAAATCGTGCTCGGTGCCCTTGTTCTTTTCGCAGACCATGTCCACATGGCCCTGAATGAGCGTGACCGGAGCGTTTTCGTAGCCCGGCGTGGCCGGCTTGCGCACAACGAGGTTTCCGGTGTCGTCCTGCTCGTAGGTATAACCGAGGTCGGCGATGAGCTGCTTGAGGTACGCGAGGATTTTCTCTTCTTTTTTCGAAGGTCGCGGGACGGTGGTCAGACCGTGAAAGTGTTTCCAGAGAATGGTGGGTTCGAGTTCGGGCAAGGTAGTCGACACGTGGGATCTCCTGTATGGTTTGCGAATAACAACGCGGCACAATCATATAGTATAAGAAAAATTGAGCGAGGGGGAAAGGTCGAAACGCCGTGCCCGAATCCGTATCGGGATGCTGTGCTCTGACGTACATCTAATCGTATGCCGGTATTGTATCATTGTAGCTTCAGCATCGGTGCGCGGATGACACGGATGCTCGCGGATGACCTTTTGCCGGGTATCAATGCGACAATCATGCGTGTTGCTGCCCCGGCATTGCTCTCCTCGCATATCCGTGCCGATCCGTGCAATCCGTGTACGTATTCTGCCGTGAACGCTGTGCGTCGAATACCTGCGCTGCTGACGCGGATGCGCGCAGATCCTCAGGGATGGGCAACGGAGCCAAAGTCGAACGACGCCGACCGATCGTATCCCGGGGCCTTTGCAATGCGGCAGGACTATTGCGCAAATCGAGATAGCGCGCGCCGGGTTGCCCATTTACCGGATTTTCCCAACATTACAATGATTTGCTGTCATTAATCCAACGTGGACGTGTATGAAACGCAGCTCGAATCTTATTCTCCTTGCCATCCTTTTACTCGGTACCTCCTGCGAAGCGCAGAAACCGGCGGGTGACGTACTCGACATCGAGGGCGGTTCCACGAAGCATTTCGGAACCGTGACGCATAAGGACAGACTGGAGCACAATTTCGTTCTTCGCAACAAAGGCGCGGATACCATTCGCATCACCGATGTGAAGGCCGCCTGCGGCTGTACCGCGGTGATGGTGTCGGGCAGCACCGTAGCCCCCGGGGGAAGCGCCACTGTATCCGTGCAGTTCACTCCCCCGCGCACCACCAATGGTCATGTGAGCAAGAGCGTGTCCGTCTATGCAGAGGGTGCGGGGCGGCCTGTGTACGTGCTGCGCATCGAAGCAGACGTTCTCTCCGCGTTCGAGGCCGAGCCGGCTCTGGTGGATGTGGGCAGCTCCGCAATTGGAAAAGCCGTCACGGCAACGTTCCGGTTGAAGAATCGTTCCGATCAAACCCAGAGTATTATGGCGGTGCAAAGCGCACTGGCCATCGAGTATCGCGGTCTGGATGGAGACGGACCGCCGGAGGTACGGCCGCTGGACGGTGTGACCATCGAACCGAAGGAATTCGAACTCGCAGCCGGAGCTTCGCGGGACATCACCGTACGCTTTACGCCATCCTTCGGCGGGAAGGTTATGGGGAGTGCGGTATTTTATGCTGCGGATGAGACACGGCAGGTGGAATTCACCGGCCTGGTGAAAAGGAAATAATACAACGTGTGGCGGACTGCGTCGTGTCGCTCCGGCGGCAAGAGTGCGGCGCGCCAGGACAACGGACATGTCACTGAAAGAACGACTCACCTCACAACTCGCGATCAAGCTGTACATCATCGGATCCAGCGTGTTCATCGTGCTGTTCATGTTCGATGCCTGGCTCATGCCGGCGCTCGTGCATTCACGCTCCGAAATCTCCATCCCCGATGTGCGCGGCAAGCGCGCGGACGAGGCGGTGCGTATGCTCGAGGAGGCGTCACTCACTCCTATCATTGTCGACACCCTGCCGCATCCGAAAATCGAGGTTGATCATGTCGTGTACATGAACCCCGTGGCCGGAAACGTGGTGCGCGAGGGCAGGAATGTGTTTCTGACCGTGAGCGGCGGCGAGGAAAGGATAAAGATGCCCGACCTCATGGGCCGGTCGTTGCGCGACGCGCGCATCGCCCTGGAACGCCTCGAGCTTCGGATAGGAATGATTTCATACGAAGCATCCGACATGCCGCCCGAAACCGTCGTGCGGCAAAGTACTCCAGCCGGCCGTCCCATACGGAAGAATACCATTATCGAGATCACCGTGAGCGGAGGAGAGAATGTCGAAATCGAGGTCCCGTACATCATAGGACTCAGTCTCGACGACGCGCAGCGCAAGCTGTTGGACAACGGTTTGCGTCCCGGCGCGATCCAATACAAACAGAGCAAGTCGCTGCTGCCCAATACCGTGATCGGGCAGAACCCCGACGCCGGAGCCATGGCCCCGCCGAACGCGCTGGTGGACATCACCGTGGTGCATTGACATGACCATTCATGACATGATGCAGCAGGTGGCGCTGCTCTCCTCCGGCGTCTATCACCGGGAGAAAAACATCAGCCGCATTGACATTCGCACCCCGGGAAACAGAACGCAGGTGTTGTACGGACATGTGCAGCGCATCGGCAGGGAGAATGTCGGTGTGCTTTACACCAGGGTGGGGACGCTGGCCGATGATATCGACCCCGTGGAGTTGCTTTCGATGAATGCGTCATTGCGCCATACGCGCATCGCAGTACTGGAGCGGCACGACATCATTCTCATCGCGATGTTCGACCTGGTGCGCACCTCCATCAACGAATGCGCTCCCATGCTCCAGGAACTCGCCGCCGTGGCCGACGATCTCGAGCAGCAGTGGTTCAAGCTGGATCTTAGCTGAGCAGCCACTCGGCCTCGAAGCGCCGCGGCTGCAGCGGCAGGAAGCCCTCGCCGTATTGCCCCCCGACAAGAAAACCGAGACGCTGCGAACGGCCGAGCAAACCGTGCAGGAATTCCGGCGTACTGATGTAGGTCTGCGTCCCGTCGTCGCCCGCGCCTGTAAAAAACTGCGTGGCGTAGGCGCGTATGGCCGCGAGCTTGCGCTCCTGCGCGGCACTCACATCCACGATGATGGTGGGCTCGAAATCACGTGTGAGCATGTAGTAGTATGCGGCGGGGGGACGCCAGGCGGTCTGCTCGTTTCCTTCAACGTCCTGTGTCCGCAATTTCACCAGTCCTGAAAGAAACAGCGCGTCCTTGACCAGCGCGGAAGCGTGCACGTGGTCGGGATGCCGGTCTTCGGGATAGGGCAGAAAGACAGTCCGGGGCCGCAGCGTGCGCAGAACGCGAATGATTTCAATGCGCTGCTCTTCGGTATTGGCGATTGCGCCATCGGGTAAGCGGAGATTGACGCGGGCGTCGAGTTGCAGAAGACGGGTGGCCTCCGCGGTTTCGGCGGCGCGGCTCTCCAGCGTGCCGCGTGTGCTCAACTCGCCGAGCGTGAGATCCGCGATGGCGGTGCGGAAACCCTTGTCCTTGAGCAGCAGCAGGGTGCCGGAGCAGTAGAGCTCCGCATCGTCCGGGTGCGGGGAAAAGGCGAGAACGTCCACGGTGCCTGTCATGGTGATGCTCCTTGATATCAGCGTTGTTCAGGCAGTTTTTCCAGCCGCTGTTCGACGTCGGTCAGCATGGGATCCATCGGCGTGGCGACGCGCAGATAGCCCTCATAGCTCTCGCGCGCAAAATCGTAGCGTCCCTGCTCGGAATAAAACAGTCCTTGCAGGTACAAGGCCTTGGCGGGATAGTAGGCCTTCTCCTTTGCCTGATCCAAAACGCGAACGGCTTCCCACACGCGCTGCTGGCTGAAATGGAAGGACGCCATGTTGCAGTAGAACTCCTCGTTCGAAGGATCGAGCGTGATGGCGTTTTCATACAGGAGCAATGCATCGTTTGTCGCGCCCTCTTGTGCGCGTATGGTCGCCTGATTGTCGCGATACCCCGCGTGCAGCGGATCGAGCTTCTTGAGACCGTCAATACTGAGGGCCGCCGCCTCACGGTCGCCCGTCTGAAACGCGGAGATCATGAGCAGGCGAAGCAGATAGGTGTTGAGAGGCACCAGGGCCATGGCGGAGTTCAGCAACTGCAGCGCATTAGGATACTGCTTTTCACCGACAAAGCCCGCTGCCTGCCGGAGAAAAATACTCGCAAGGGCGGCACGGGCTTCGGTGTTACGTGGTGAATCACGCAGGATCCCGGACAGTAATTTGGCCGCTTCCTGATCATTCCCCTGAAGAGAGAGTACGCGCGCGTCGAAAATGCCGGTACGTTCGTTGAACACCTTCTCCGTCAGGACGCGCAGCGAGTCCGGTACGTCGGCGCCCATCGCTGCGGGTGCGGAACGGCGGGTGAAAAGCGAGCGGGTTTCTGTCCAGGTCTTCGCGGGATCGCTGTCGGCTAAACGTACGGGCAGGGGGGTGAACAAGCTTGGCGTGTCCGCGCCGGAGGCGAAAGCGCGGAGCGTGGCGTCGTCCATGCTCCATGCCGCTGCGAGGTCGGACCAGCCGGCTACCTCGATCTGACGGAAATGGAACATGATTTCCGGCGAGGCGAGCAGCGTTGCGAGACGTTGCACGGACGGAACTGCGGATGCTGGTTTTTTCCTGAATGCGAGAATTCCGGCCATGGCGTTTTCGGGATCGGGTCCGCTGATCCACAACGCGATATGCGGGAAGGCCTCACCCACCGCGGAGGCGATGGCGCGCAGACCGTCCACGCCGACCCGGGACAGCGGCAGCCACTGCGCGAAGACGCCGTCCTCCGACAGGCGCCCGGCGATACGCCGCATGGTCGCGGGCGTGAGAGCTTCATTCACGGAACCGGGAATCGCGAACGGTTCCGCCGAGATGATAACGTCGAAGGTCTGATCGGAGCGGCGAACGTAGCTCTCGATGCGCTCGGCATGAAAGGTGATGTTTTTCAGCCAGGGACGCGGCCGCTTGTCGCGTTTGGTCTCGCGCGCTATGGCGATCGTCGGTCCGAAGGGTTCGACACAGTCCACCCGCTGCGGAGCATGCATCAACACACCTTGCAGAGGGATGGTGGAAGCGAGTCCCAGCATGAGCACACGCGGCTTTTCCGGTGCCAGAAGCATCGGAATGTGTCCCATGCGGTACAGGGCGCTGTGCACCAGGCGCGAGGACTGCGTGAGCGATTCCGTCGAGCGCCAGAGCAAGGCGTGGAAAGGGTCGTCATAGTCGCGGGACTGCAGCAGCGTGAGTGTACCGGCAAAGGTCGGTCGTTCGGCGGTGACTCTGAACTGCGAAGGATTCAGGAAGCTGTAGAAACCGAGGGTTGGCTGCAGAATCGCGGTGGCAAGAGCGGCGGCCGTGACGCCGGCGGATACCCAAGTTGCACTGACAGGTACAAAACCGCGTGCAAGTTGCCAGGCGGCGAAGAGCGCAAGCAGCACACCCATGCCGCGGACCGTTTCCTGCCAGCGCAGCACATCCGGAATGAATGCATACACGACCAAACCCACGAGCACCGCCGCCGCATTGATCAGCACGGGGAGTGCTTTCCCGTCACTGTCCGCCGGAGCGGGATGCATGGATGCGATGGCTGCCGCCACGAGCAGAACGGGGATGTGCAGGAAAAAGAGAGGGAAAAGCACGCTCCAAAGTGAGGAATCGAGGCCTTCGTAATAGGCCATATACATGGAGGCGAAGCCCCCATCTGCGAAGGACCACGACGCCAGGAGCAGCACCGCCGCCGCCGCGGAGGGGAGCAGGCCATCCATGGCGCTGTCGTTGCGCAGCGGCAGGCGCTTCCCGAGCAACAGGCCCAGGCCGGCGGCAAGAAAGAGAAAGCCGAGATGCAGCGCGACCGCATTAGGGGAGATGAACGGCATTTCCGCATACGTGCGCAGCAGTACGCTTATGGCGAAGGTGCCCGCGGCAATCAATACCGGAAGAGTAAATACGGATATATCGGGCAAACGCCGGGTGCGGGCGCGCTTCCCTTTCGCGGCTGCGCTTCGCACAGGTTCCGCGGCATCGTCGGCCGCAGTTTTCCATTCAAGAAAAAAGAAGGGGAGCGTCTGCAAAAGCCAGAGCAGCGGCAGAGGCAGGAAATCCGTCGCCAGCAGCTGCACAACAAAGCCCACAGCGGCTCCGATGAATATCTGCGCGGCGGGCGGACGCCGCTGCAATCTCAAGGCCACGGAATCCACTGTTACGCCTGTGAACAGGGCGTACAGCAACAAGAGCGGGAGCAGAGAGAACAGATCATAGCTTCCGCCTATGAAGGCGAAGGCGCTCGTGGCATCATATTTCAACCAGAACAGGACCGGCAACAACAACGCGGCGGCTGGCGGAATCCATCGTGTGCGCGAAGTATTTGCGATACGCAGAAGCAATGGGCGGCCGAGAAGGAGAAATACGGCGAAAGGGAGCAGGGCCAGTAGCAGCGGCAGGGTTCCCCACGGATAGGCCGGGAACATATAGCTGTGTACGGCCAGCCACATCCCGGCTGCGCTTCCCGCCGCCGCACCCGCGATCATATATCGATTCATGCACACTCCCGGACGTTGTGGAAACGAAAGCATCGATACGGAAAATACACAACGCTTGGGAGAAGTACACGAGAGCCGAGGTGGGTGGAGTGCAGGTTGGATACCCACGGTGGGTACGCAAATCTTACGGACGGATCGATGCGCGGATTGCGCGGATTGCTACGGATTATCGCGGAGGACAGGTTATGAGGGATACTCTCGGACTATTATCGGATCGAGCCCGAGGAAAAGGCCATCAGTGAGAATCCGCGTCCGTCCGTGGCATCAGCGACTCGTGCGGCGGGGCAGGTGCACGGATCGCACGGATCAAGGATGAGGTTCAGTAGGGGCCGCTGCCTTGCGTGTCCCGGTCCTCATAGGAGCAATGTCCGCGTTCGACGTGACCTTTGTACGCGAGCTCCATGGTCTCGAGGTAGTGTTGCTCCAGGGAGTGGCAGAGTTCGGGAGGCTTGAGCCAGCTGCCGTCGGGTGCCAGGCAATACTGTACGTCGAGCGGAATTTCCTGCTTGAGATAGAGGCCGAAGAGCTGTACTTCGTCGGGATGGACGTCGTTTTCGTCCAGGTATTGGATCAGGCCGCAGATCGTATCGGCGAAATAATCGTTGTGCACTGTGTCGTCGCCCTCGATGGCCGGCATGCGCGCGACGTAGGTATAGGGGATTCCGGGATCGTACTTGGATTTCGGACCGAACAAGGTGCTTCTGATGCTCATGGCGTTCTCCGCGAAAAATATACCGCCAATATCGTGATCACGCGGTCTTGTTCCAATATGCGAATACGATTCACGGGTGCGCGAGCGGGACGGTGCGCGTATTGGTGTAGAACTTGTGCAGAGATGACGCGGATCGGCGCGGATAATCGCGAAGGAACAGGGGTAAGGGGCGTTCCCCGGATGATTGCAGGCACAGAACTTGAAGAATCCACCCGCGATAATCCGTATTGATACGTTCTCTGCGCACGAAGGCGCTATTGACGTCGACGCAAGAATCCGCTCCCATTTCTTGTTGAATTTTTTATACAGGCTTGACACGAAAGTGATTCTTTCGTACATTTCTTTCTGCTTTGACCAAAGCGAAAAAAGTCCAGAAGCGCTCAGGAGAATAGAAGTGGCCAAACAACAATCATTTGCGGACAAGAGCAAGAACAAATCGCGGTCCGAATTCACATTTGTCAAGTGCATCGTGTCGCAGTACGACAAGAACACCGAGTCGTGGAAGTTCCGTGAGAAGATGGTGAAGGTAAAGGCCATCGCCGAGCTCCAGGACATGACCTTTTAACAGGCGAATGACGATGAAAGAAAATCTGCATCCCCGATACCAGAATTGTGCCGTGTCCTGCAGTTGCGGGGCCACATTCAACACCCGTTCGACGAGGCCGACGATCAAGGTAGAAATCTGCTCCGAGTGTCACCCGTTCTTTACGGGCAAGCAGAAAATCATTGATTCCGCGGGTCGCGTCGAGAAGTTCAATCGCCGCTACGCCAAGTTCAACGAAGCACAGAAGAAGGAGTCATAAGAACCATGAGGCCTGTACAGAGAAGGCCGCGCCGTCGCTCGTCGAACGTCGCGAAGCGCCGTCCGGATCCGTTCCGCGGTAAAGACGCCGTATACGTTGATTTCAAGGAACACAAATTTCTCGAGCGTTTCACCAACGATCAGGGAAAAATTCTTCCCCGCCGTCTGACCGGTCTGAGCGCGAAGAATCAGCGCCGCATCACCGAAGCCATCAAGCGCGCGCGCTTCATGGCCTATCTTCCCTACGTCGGCGAAGGTCTGAAATAAGAGAACGATTTAGAGAAGGATACCATAGCCATGTCACGCAAATGTCAGATAACGGGTAAGGGACCGCTGGTCGGGAACAACGTCTCGCACGCGCACAACCGCACGAAGCGTCGTCAGCTTCCCAACCTGCAGAAGAAGCGCATTTACGTTCCCGAGCTCAAGCGCTTCATCACCGTCCGCGTTTCCGCGCGCGCGATCAAGACCATCAACAAGAACGGCGCCATGGTCACCCTGCAGAAGGCCGGGTTGCTGTAAGCGAACGCTCCTGTTCTGTTTAAAAAGGCGGCCCATTGTGGCCGCTTTTTTCAATGGCATACGCAGGATGTGCGCTGCCGATCCGACCATGGGTTTTGGACACGTTGCAAATGATGGGGAGTCTCAGAATGACACGTTCCGAAAATACGATTCACTCGTCCTCCGTCTTGCGCTTAAGAGACAAGCTCGGTATACTTCTCTCGAAATATTCTCGCGTGGAGAATATGAAGTCATTATCCTGGAATCATAGTTGAACATTGCCACCAAAGCTTCGTGAACGTGTTCGTTCGCTTGAAAAAGTCGGTTTCAATGACAGAGGCGGGCGCGGTGGTCACAGAAATTTCGTTCACCCGAACGTTTCGAAACCCATCACCATCGCCGAAAATCCAGGCGACGATGCATTACATTATCAGGTACGGGCCGTACAAAAGGTAATCGAGGAGTCAAAGAAATGAAGGAAAGCACAAAATATGCGAAGATTGTCGAGTGGTCGCCCGAGGACGGATGCTACATCGGCAGCGCTCCCGGCTTGCTCTTTGGCGGTTGCCACGGAGACGATGAAAAAGCGGTCTTTGAGGAACTCTGCGTTATCGTCGAGGAAACGATCGCGCTCTATCATAGTGAAGGCCGCACGCTGCCTCCTGCAACCTCCGGCAAGGATTTCGCGAACAGGATGCAGGATGCTGCATGAAGGAAGTGCCGGGGAGAATCTCTGTGAAACGATATATCCGTCTATTTTCAGCGATCGCGCGATAGGGATGAAATGACTCTTGCTTTTCAGATTCCGCCTTTGTAACTTGAAAATCAGCTTGAAACAGCTCCCCCGGAGAGGTGGGTGAGTGGCTGAAACCAACGGTTTGCTAAACCGTCGTACGGGTTAAACTGTACCGAGAGTTCGAATCTCTCCCTCTCCGCTTCCGAAGCGCTCGACTTATGTTGAGCGCTTTTTCTTCAAACCCAATGTGGCTGAAACCAATCCGCCTAGGCGGACTAAACCGTCGTACGGGTTACACTGTACCGAGAGTTCTGCGCCTGAGGCGCATCCCTCTCCGCTTCCGAAGCGCTCGACTTATGTTGAGCGCTTTTTCTTCAAAACCAATGTGGCTGAAACCAATCCGCCTAGGCGGACTAAACCGTCGTACGGGTTACACTGTACCGAGAGTTCTGCGCCTGAGGCGCATCCCTCTCCGCTTCCGAAGCGCTCGACTTATGTTGAGCGCTTTTTCTTCAAACCCAATGTGGCTGAAACCAATCCGCCTAGGCGGACTAAACCGTCGTACGGGTTACACTGTACCGAGAGTTCTGCGCCTGAGGCGCATCCCTCTCCGCTTCCGAAGCGCTCGACTTATGTTGAGCGCTTTTTCTTCAAACCCAATGTGGCTGAAACCAATCCGCCTAGGCGGACTAAACCGTCGTACGGGTTACACTGTACCGAGAGTTCTGCGCCTGAGGCGCATCCCTCTCCGCTTCCGAAGCGCTCGACTTATGTTGAGCGCTTTTTCTTCAAACCCAATGTGGCTGAAACCAATCCGCCTAGGCGGACTAAACCGTCGTACGGGTTAAACTGTACCGAGAGTTCTGCGCCTGAGGCGCATCCCTCTCCGCTTCCGAAGCGCTCGACTTATGTTGAGCGCTTTTTCTTCAAACCCAATGTGGCTGAAACCAATCCGCCTAGGCGGACTAAACCGTCGTACGGGTTAAACTGTACCGAGAGTTCTGCGCCTGAGGCGCATCCCCTCTCCGCTTCCGAAGCGCTCGACTTATGTTGAGCGCTTTTTCTTCAAACCCAATGTGGCTGAAACCAATCCGCCTAGGCGGACTAAACCGTCGTACGGGTTACACTGTACCGAGAGTTCTGCGCCTGAGGCGCATCCCTCTCCGCTTCCGAAGCGCTCGACTTATGTTGAGCGCTTTTTCTTCAAACCCAATGTGGCTGAAACCAATCCGCCTAGGCGGACTAAACCGTCGTACGGGTTACACTGTACCGAGAGTTCTGCGCCTGAGGCGCATCCCTCTCCGCTTCCGAAGCGCTCGACTTATGTTGAGCGCTTTTTCTTCAAACCCAATGTGGCTGAAACCAATCCGCCTAGGCGGACTAAACCGTCGTACGGGTTAAACTGTACCGAGAGTTCTGCGCCTGAGGCGCATCCCTCTCCGCTTCCGAAGCGCTCGACTTATGTTGAGCGCTTTTTCTTCAAACCCAATGTGGCTGAAACCAATCCGCCCAGGCGGACTAAACCGTCGTACGGGTTAAACTGTACCGAGAGTTCTGCGCCTGAGGCGCATCCCTCTCCGCTTCCGAAGCGCTCGACTTATGTTGAGCGCTTTTTCTTCAAACCCAATGTGGCTGAAACCAATCCGCCTAGGCGGACTAAACCGTCGTACGGGTTAAACTGTACCGAGAGTTCTGCGCCTGAGGCGCATCCCTCTCCGCTTCCGAAGCGCTCGACTTATGTTGAGCGCTTTTTCTTCAAACCCAATGTGGCTGAAACCAATCCGCCTAGGCGGACTAAACCGTCGTACGGGTTACACTGTACCGAGAGTTCTGCGCCTGAGGCGCATCCCTCTCCGCTTCCGAAGCGCTCGACTTATGTTGAGCGCTTTTTCTTCAAACCCAATGTGGCTGAAACCAATCCGCCTAGGCGGACTAAACCGTCGTACGGGTTACACTGTACCGAGAGTTCTGCGCCTGAGGCGCATCCTCTCCGCTTCCGAAGCGCTCGACTTATGTTGAGCGCTTTTTCTTCAAACCCAATGTGGCTGAAACCAATCCGCCTAGGCGGACTAAACCGTCGTACGGGTTACACTGTACCGAGAGTTCTGCGCCTGAGGCGCATCCCTCTCCGCTTCCGAAGCGCTCGACTTATGTTGAGCGCTTCTTCTTCAAACCCAATGTGGCTGAAACCAATCCGCCTAGGCGGACTAAACCGTCGTACGGGTTAAACTGTACCGAGAGTTCTGCGCCTGAGGCGCATCCTCTCCGCTTCCGAAGCGCTCGACTTATGTTGAGCGCTTTTTCTTCAAACCCAATGTGGCTGAAACCAATCCGCCTAGGCGGACTAAACCGTCGTACGGGTTAAACTGTACCGAGAGTTCTGCGCCTGAGGCGCATCCCTCTCCGCTTCCGAAGCGCTCGACTTATGTTGAGCGCTTTTTCTTCAAACCCAATGTGGCTGAAACCAATCCGCCTAGGCGGACTAAACCGTCGTACGGGTTACACTGTACCGAGAGTTCTGCGCCTGAGGCGCATCCCTCCGTACGCAAGCCCTGATTCTCTGTGCTTCAATTTCCTGAGGAATAGAATGACAGAAACTAAGTTTTCGCTGAGTGGGGGAGGTCACTTGAACATAAAAGGCACCACTATATCCGATAGACGCGCTGCTTCGGTCTGATTGTGCGCCAGATATTCATGTGACCACAACGCATCCGATCCCTCTGCACACTCCGTAGCCAGATGCTTACCGATTGCCTCCTTTTTCTTCCCGCATGCACGGGACAGTGCTTCTGGATCGTGCAGGGAACCGAGCAGAAACACGCGATCACGGATGTCCGCAGGGATCTGCTGTTGAAGCTGTGGGATGCGGTCAACATCACCGTCACAATCGAACACGAGCAGGATGTGTCGGAGAGGAAAGTCCAACATCGAGGCTGCATAATCGTTCAAAAATGCATCCCTTACCTTTGTACATCCACCCGATACGGGCAACGATTGAACGCGGCGGATAGCGACACGATCATCCAAAAGAAACCCGAGAACAACCTGACGAACGGCATCATCCTCGGAAAGAATGAGGAGGTGTTGCGTGAATTTATTGATCCCCATCGTAGATATCCCCGGTGATAATGGCATTGATCAGATCTCCACTTTGAGGCATGTCGCTCAGCAAGCGGATCTGTGTCGGCTCAAGGTGACTGCGTCTGTCGAGAAACAGGGTGCTTTCATCCGTGAACATTCTGATCGTTTCGGGATGATGCGAGGTGACAAGAATCTGTCCTGCATGCACGAATTCCCTGCGCAATTCAAGCATCAGTTGACCGATGTCGGTGAGTGAGAGGTAATTGTCGGGCACATCCCAGAAACAGAACAAGGGGCCATGGGCCTTGTTGGCGGTGATGATCAGCGCGATAAGGAACAGGCAGCGTTCGCCGTCGGAGAGGCGGTCGAAATGTACCATCAGAGTGTCGGCACCGCGATTGAATCGCAGGGAGAGCCGCTTGATTTCGATACCGACAGTCTCGTTGATCACGTCCACAAAATCGGGAATCAGGAGCTTGAGGTTGGACTCGAAGGTGCTATAGATCGAGAGCCTGGGACTCATTACCCCATTGAACCAGTCGGCGATGTTGGAACCATCCAGTGCCGGTTCCATGGTTTCGCCGCTACTTAGACCCGTCATGAACGGCGGAATGGGGGCGAGTAACACCATTCGGGACAACCATGACTTTACAATGGCAACCGGATCATCCGCCGACTTTGTGTGGATCAATGGTAAAGCAAACAGATGCCAGTCGATGGCGAACTGGGATGATCGCTCGGGCTGATCTGTTGCGGTGCGTGGGAGAACAACCGATGCGTGGTTTCTGTGAAATACCACGATGTTGCCGGCCGTCAGTTTCTCTTCGAGTACCCGGTATTCCTGAAATCCGGAGGGCAGCTCAAGAGCGATTTCATACGAATAAAGCTTCTGCTCAAGTTTTAGTTCGATGCTGAATCGCATCGGGATGGATGTTCGGCCGTGCGCGCTGTCAAGCTCTGTAATGAGAGTGCTGACGCGATTTGTGCCCCGGGCGATACTCTGGAAGATGATCAGCACATCGCGTACGGTGGACTTTCCCATGCCGTTTCTACCGATGAGCAGTAGGGATGTCGCGTCTCCCGTAACTAATTCGAAATTCTCAAGGCAGCGAAAGTTGTGTACGTAGAGTCTTTGCAGCATGGATGGACCTCGTTCCTGAAATCTGTTCTGGGGCAATATAGGAAAAGGGGGATCAGGTTGCGAGACTTGTCAAAGAAACGTTAGCGCACCGAAGTAGCTCAAGAATGGACAGGTCCGTGAGACCATCAAGGCTCAGGGCGGCCCGAAACTGATCTACATCGATCATCCATTTGATGTGGGAACGGATTTCTTAAGAGCAGATTGGCCAGTCCCTACGCTAACGGCAAAGCTGTGCGTAGGGTCCAGTGTACCGGTGCAAGAAGCGGCAGCAACGGCTCCAATCACCAGCTCTTGTACGTTGTCGCAATAAGTACTATTATGCTCGCTTGAAGCGAAAGATCCATCAAACGGAGGTGGTTGGCGAGTAAAACGAGGATTGTTGAAGATGCGCGTCGGTGATCACAATGCACGGCTTGGACTTCTAAAAATCAGTCGGACCCTCGTGCTATCGGTGTGCCAGAGATTGTCTACAAGCGAGAAGTACAAGAAAGGATGGAGCCAAAGTGAGTGTTGAGTGGTCATCTTTGTACATGCGGCTACACTATGCAACTGCGACCTGCGGTCTACAAATGGCCTATTGATGATGAAAGAAAATTGTGAAGGGCAAAAGACAGACACATCAACATCCAAGAATGCGTATCCAACAGGGTGTTCGAGTCCGGTTCGGTCTTATCATCGAAGATGCTAGTTGCGGCCTAGGTTCAGAGCTCCCAATCATTTAACTACAAATAAATAATTCACTAAAAATGGATAGAATACTAGAATTGTTTATATCTTCCGTACTGGGTGGCTTTGCAGCTTCTGGCATGACCGCTTGGGTTACATGGAAAATCATGAGAACCTCTAAATATATTGAAACCGTTACAAGTGAGCGAATAAAATGGATTCAAGTGGTCAGAGATGATTTCAATCGGTTGATATCATCGATATTAATTCATTGGAAAAATACTGATTATCTGAATAATCTGGAGAATGAAAAAATTAGACAAGACCTTACAGAACAATCATGTGGACCATATAGAGAAAATACAGATGAGGATTTGCAAGAATATTCAAGACTGAATCATGATATTATGAATGTTGGGCAGGCAATATCAAAAACGCTATCACGTAGTGAAATTGCAAGTTATGCCTTGTTGATAAAATTAAAACTGAATCCCGGGGACGATATTGAGATAATTAAAGATTTAGACAATATCGTAGACTTCTTTTCTGACTATTCAAAAAATATGAAAGAATTTGACCTTAATTTGAAGTTATTAGTGGAAAAAACCCAGACATTACTGAAAAGGGAATGGGAGAAAGTGAAAGCCGAAGTTCGGGAAAAAAAAAGTGAAACGCCAATGCGAAATTCTGCCAATGACGGAGGGAGTGGTAAATTGACACGTTCTTACCAGCATCAAGGTTTTTAACGGTGTGGAGTTACAAAGCCCGCATTCCGCCACTGCGCCAAGCGCCAAAACGTTGAAACTCACTCTCCCCAATTTCAAACCCTGACATTATCAATCACCCACACCCCTATGCTCAAACTCACCGACCAGGAAAAACAGGATATCATACGCTACATAGAAGCGAATCGCGAACTGCCTGAAAAGTACCGATTCCTGTTGTTTGAGGACAAGCGCGAAGTGGAGCTGGTGTGGAACGGCAAGACCAACGAGGTGTGCAATATCGTGCTGCCGTTCCAGACCATCGAGCAGGTGGATGAGCCGCGCACGGAGCAGCCCTCGGCTTCGGATTCGCAGTTTGATCTGTTTTCCACGGACGCGCGGGGACGGCAGCTCAAGGGCTGGACCAACAAGCTGATATGGGGCGACAATAAGCTCATTCTCTCCTCGCTCAAGAATGGCCCGATGCGTGACGAAATCGAAGCGCAGGGCGGACTGAAGCTGATTTACATTGATCCGCCCTTTGATGTGGGCGCGGATTTCTCGATGGATATTGAAATCGGTGGAGATACTTTTACCAAAAAGCCCAACATCCTCGAAGAAATCGCGTACCGCGACACCTGGGGTAAAGGCGCCGACTCTTTTATCGCGATGATTTACGAGCGGCTGATTTTAATGCGGGATTTGTTGGCAGAGGATGGGAGTATCTATGTGCATTGTGATTGGAGGGTGAATGGATTCCTACGTCTTGCACTTGATGAAATATTTAATTCAGATAACCACCTGAATCAAATATGCTGGAAGAGAACACCATTCGCTGGGAGCAGTAAGGCAAGAGCAAATAAATATCCGATCAATCAAGATACGATATATCTATATTCACGGACTGCGGAAGATTACACGTTTCATCAACAATATATTGATTACTCTGAGGAGTATAAGGAGCGCTTCAAATACCAAGATGATATTGGTTTATACAGGAAAACCTTGCTAAAAACGTACTCAGCTGAGACTGAAGTACGTTTGAAAAAGGAGAATAGATGGATTGATCCGATCAGACCCGGCGCTTATCCATCTTACAAACAGTACTTGCATGAATCCAAAGGAAAGCAGATCGAGGATATTTGGGTTGACGTTAATTCGGCGAATCCGATGGCGGGAGAACGTGTTGATTACCCCACCCAAAAACCCGAAGCCCTTCTCGAACGAATCATCAAAGCCTCCTCCAACGAAGGCGACCTCATTGCCGACTTCTTCTGCGGCTCCGGAACGACGGCAGCCGTGGCCGAAAAACTGGGGCGAAAGTGGATAGCGACGGATTTGGGCAAATTCGCCATTCATACCACGCGCAAGCGCATGCTGGGTGTACAGCGGCAGCTCAAGGCGGAAGGGAAAGGGTATCGCGCCTTCGAAATCCTGAATCTCGGCAAGTATGAGCGACAGCATTTTGTGGGCATCAACCCGAACCTGCGCGAGGAGGAACAACGGCAACAGCTCGCACAAAAGGAGGCTGCGTTTATCGAACTTATTCTCAAGGCTTACCGGGCGGAGAAGGTGGAGCAATTTGAAAGTTTCCACGGCAAGCGCGCTGGTCGTCTTGTATCCATCGGTCCGGTGAATCTTCCGGTAACACGCCTCTTCGCGGAGGAAATTATTCTGGAATGCCGCCGCAAGCATATCACCAAGGTGGACATACTCGGCTTCGAGTTCGAAATGGGTCTCTTCCCGAATGTGCTGGACGAAGCGCGCGGCAAGGGCATAGACATCGCGCCGAAGTACATCCCCGCCGAGGTGTTCGACAAGCGCGCGGTGGAGAAAAACCAGGTGGTGTTTCACGATGTGTCATTTATCGAGGTCAAACCGCACGTCACGAGTGCGAAGAAAAACAAGCCTGGGACCGTAGCGGTGGAGCTGACGGATTTCTCCGTGTTCTACTCGCAGGACAGCATAGCGCAAGCGGAGGAAAGTCTGGGTAAATCGGACAAAGCCGGGAGTAAAATCGTGGTTGAAAAGGGCCAGATCGTTAAGCTGGTGAAGGACAAGAGGGGGGTTATGAAGCGCGAGCAACTCACGCAGCACTGGACAGACTGGATCGATTACTGGAGCGTAGATTTCGATTTCCAGAGCAAGCGCGAAATCATCCGGGTACAGGATCCCGCCACCGGAGAGGTCAGCGAGAAGTGGACGGGCGATTACATTTTCGAGAACGAATGGCAGAGCTTCCGCACTAAAAAAGACCGCAATCTGGAATTGAAGAGCATCGCTGTCGAGGTGCCCACGGGTCGGCGCAAAATTGCGGTGAAAGTGGTGGACATTTTCGGCAACGACACCATGACCATTGTGGAGGTGGGGATATGAGCGGAACCGGTATCGCGACGGCATGCACCGATAAGTCTCAACGCAAGCACAGATGTTGCAGGTGGATGGGCGCAACACACTGCTCTCGTGCTAGTTTTCTGAGTGGAGGTTTGCATGGCTGGGAGTAAAACAATGACCGTGTTGAACGAAACTGTTCATGTACGGACGTTCAACGAGTCGGACTTCATCTCGCTCACCGACATCGCGAAGCACAGGAATCCGGATACACCTGCTGATTTGATCAAGAACTGGCTGCGCAGTCGCAGTACTATCGAGCTGCTTGGTCTGTGGGAGAAGCTGAACAACCCGAATTTCAAACTGGTCGAATTCGACCAGTTTAGATTCGAGTCGGGGACCAATGCCTTCGTGTTGTCTCCCCAGAAATGGATAGAGTCGACACACGCAATCGGTTTGATATCCAAATCCGGTCGCCACGGTGGCACCTTCGCACACAAGGATATCGCATTCGAGTTCGCCTCCTGGGTGTCGGTGGAGTTCAAGCTTTACCTGATCATGGAATTCCAGCGGCTCAAGGAAGCCGAGCAACAGCAGCTTGGTTGGGACATCAAGCGCAATCTGGCGCGAATCAATTACCGCATACACACCGAAGCGGTCAAATCAAACCTCATTCCTCCGGAGTTGAGCGCCGATCAGGTGCGCTTTGTGTATGCGGCAGAGGCGGATGTGCTGAACATGGCACTGTTCGGTATGACGGCAAAGAACTGGCGCGATCCGCATCCCGGCGAGAAAGGAACCGTCCGCGATCAGGCGACTGCGGCACAGCTTGTGTGTCTGGCGAATCTTGAAAATCTGAACGCGCTGTTTATCAAAGAAGGCCGGTCGCAGGAATGGCGCTTGCGGAAACTCAACCATATCGCCATCGAGCAGATGACTATACTGAGCGCTGACCGGGGCGTACGGCAACTTGAAGGAGGAAAGGACTGATGGCCTTGCATCCCGATTTCCCCGCTTCGCCGCACGCGGTGATCGATCCCGAGCTGCGCTGGTTTCCCGCGGACGAAGCTCTGCGCGAAAGCACCATGGACAAGCTCATGCCGCCGCTTGTGGCTGAAATGCGGCGCAGAGTGAAGGACTTTCGCGACAGCGGGTATGCCGAGGCCAGAGAAACCTCCCGCAGCCTGCTCACCTGGTGGTTTCTGGAGCCGCATTTGCTGCCCGGCAAGGATACCATCATGGGCAGCTTTGAGTATTATTTCGCGCAGCGCGAAGCCATCGAAACCGTTGTGTACCTCTGCGACGTCCTGAGGGTGAAAGACAGATTCGACCTGATGCGCTTCGACAGCAGCGGTCTTGTTTCGGCGAGTATGTTCGATGAAAGCTGGCGACGCTTTGTGATAAAAATGGCCACGGGCAGCGGCAAGACCAAGGTGATGAGCCTCGTTCTGGCGTGGAGTTATTACCACAAGCTCTACGAAACCGATTCGGAGCTATCGCGGAATTTCCTGGTTATCGCACCAAACATCATCGTGCTGGACAGGATTTATCACGATTTCCAGGGACTGCGGATTTTCTTCGAAGATCCCGTATTGCCCGACAACGGCTTCCACGGCCGCAATTGGCGCAACGATTTCCAGCTCACCCTGCACAAGCAGGACGAAGTGAACGTTACGCGCAAGACGGGGAACATTTTCCTGACCAATATTCATCGCGTATACGCTGGCGACGACATCCCGCCGTCGCCCGATGATGAAAACACCATGGACTACTTTTTCGGGAAGCGTCCGTCGGGAGCCACCACGGATTCCAAAGTCGATCTTGGTATGATCGTGCGCGACATCAGCGAGTTGATGGTCATCAACGACGAGGCGCATCACATACACAACAAGAAGCTGGCGTGGTTCAAATCCATCGAAGACATACACAATCGTCTGTTGCAGAAGGGGGCGAACCTCAGCCTGCAGGTGGACGTCACAGCCACTCCACGACACGACAACGGCGCGATATTCGTGCAGACCATTTCGGACTATCCACTGGTGGAAGCGATTTCGCAGAACGTGGTCAAGCACCCGGTGCTTCCCGACGCCCCCAGCCGCGCGAAAATGCACGAGAGGCAGAGCGCCAAATTCACCGAGAAGTATGCCGACTACCTCAATCTCGGCGTTGTGGAATGGCGCAAGGCGTATGACGAGCATCAGAAGTTGGGGAAGAAGGCCATATTGTTCGTCATGACGGATGACACCCGCAATTGCGACGAAGTGGCGGAGTATCTGGAAACGCATTACGCCGAGCTCAAGGACGCCGTGTTGACCATTCACACAAAGAACAACGGCGAGATTTCCGAAGCTGCATCCGGAAAGGCAAAGGAAGAGCTGGAACTCTTGCGGAAGCAGTCCAACGAAATCGATTCCAACGCCAGTCCGTACAAGGCTATCGTTTCGGTGCTAATGCTCAAGGAAGGCTGGGATGTGCGCAACGTCACCACCATCGTCGGTTTGCGCGCGTATGCCGCGGCCAGCAACATACTGCCCGAGCAGACGCTGGGACGCGGCCTGCGCAAGATGTATCCCGGCAGCCAGGAAGAATATGTGAGCGTGATCGGTACGGATGCCTTCATGGAATTCGTCGAATCCATACAGGCCGAGGGTGTTGAGCTTGTGCGCAGCGCCATGGGCGAAGGAAGCAAGCCCAAGACCCCACTGATCGTGGAAGTGGATACCGGCAATGCGAAGAAAGATATAGAGGCATTGGATATCGAAATTCCCGTACTCAGCGCGCGGGTGTATCGCGAGTACAAGAACCTCGCTGATTTGGACATCAACAGCATGACATTCCAGACTGTTGAGTACTTGCAGTTCAGCGAAGAGGAGCAGCGCGAGATTGTATTCAAGGACATCACCACCGGAGAAATAACACATAGCACGATGCTCGACGGCGCCGGCATTGCGGATTACCACAGCGTACTCGGCTATTTCGCGCAGACCATCATGAAAGAGTTGCGCCTCGTCTGCGGCTACGACGTACTGTACGGCAAATTGAAGCCCTTTGTACGTGACCTGCTGTTTGCCGCATCGGTTGATTTGGAATCTCCCAACACCCTGCGCAATCTCTCCGAGCTGGTCCCCACGAAGACCGTGATCGAGACCTTCAAGCAGGCGATAAACAATCTCACCGTCCGCGACAAGGGGGACGCCGTGATTTGCGACACCATCAAACTGCGGGAAACACGCCCATTTATCGTGCAAGACCAGCAGTACATGCTCCCGAAAAAATCGGTGTTCAATCGCGTCATCGGCGACAGCAAATTCGAGTTGGAGTTCGCCTCATTTCTTGACCAGTGCCCCGATGTTGTCTCCTACGCAAAGAACTTTCTCGCCGTACACTTCAAGCTCGACTACATCAACGCCGCGGGCGACATCTCCAATTACTACCCCGATTTCATCATCAAGCTCACCGACGGCCGCATCGTCATCGCCGAAACCAAAGGCCTGCAGGATCTCGACGTCCCCCACAAGATGCATCGCCTCCGCCAGTGGTGCGAAGACGTCAACGCCGCTCAAACTAGTACCGTGTATGATTTCGTCTTTGTCGACGAGGTTGGGTTTGAGAAATACGCCCCGAAAAATTTTGAAGAGGTGATGAAGGGGTTTGCAGGGTATAAGGAGGAGGGATGAGAGGGCGGCTTGTCGAATCTGACGTAAAGTATGGAATCGGTATAGCTGATGTCATTTCAGATCAGCCACGTAATACATGACCGTATTGCTCATCATGGAGAGGAAGCGGCAATGAGCTCGACAGGAACCGATTATATCGAACTAAAAAGAACCTTTCGCGAGATATCGGATACATGTATCGAAGATTACGATTTCGATTATCAGGACCTCTTGGGTCGTGATGGACGCCTTGCTTGGTCCGACCTTCTTGAGAAGAGTGTGGTCGTAATTCTTGCGGAGGCGGGAGCGGGCAAGACGACGGAAGTCAGGGAAATAGCACTAAGGCTTAGAAGAGAGTCTAAAGTTGCTTTTTTCCTTCGCTTGGAAGACGTGTGCGCAAATTATGATTCGGCTTTTGAGGTCGGTACACAAACAGAATTAGATGATTGGCTAGAAAAACCCACTAGAGGTTGGGTGTTTCTGGACTCTGTGGATGAAGCACGGCTGAAGGATCCACGCGATTTTGAGCGCGCAATTAAAAAACTGGCTGGGAAGCTCAATGCGGTGTTGGGTTACGTAAGTATAATCATCACGAGCAGACACTCGGCATGGCGTTCAAAGACGGATCTTAACCTTGTTCGGCAGTACTTCGGCGCTTCATTGCAGAGAGTGGCGATGGTACCCTTACCGATTGAAGATTCAAGCGATCAGGATATAAGCGTAGGAAGCTATACAGCAAATTCGGAAAAGCAGGGAGTAACTGTTGTTGCGCTTAAAAATCTCACAAAAGAGCAAATAGCCTGTTTTCTCAAATCTCGCGGTGTCAATGATTTTCAAGATTTCCTGGATGCATTGGACCGTACTGAGTCTTGGCCCTTTGCATCCAGGCCACAAGACCTAGAAGAACTTATTTGCATGTGGACACAGAAGGGTCGCTTTGGTACACGCTCAGAGATGATTAAGCATAGCATAGCACGACGCCTGCGAGAACGTGACCAGAATCGTGCGGAGATTGAACCACTTGTGGAAAAAGATGCACTCAGGGCAGTCATGTGCCTCGCTGCAGCAACTACGCTGGGAAAGAACCAAAATATTGGCACTCCGGACGGTGCGTATGCAGGACATGGCCTCTCAATACAAGAAATTCTACCCGATTTCGATCAAAAACAGCAGCGTTTGTTGTTGTCTCGTCCAATTTTTGACGAGGAGATTTATGGAAGCGTCCGTTTCCATCACAGGACGGTCCGTGAGTACCTAACTGCGCTATGGATAAAGGAACTCCTCGACAGGTCAGCCTCTAGCAGAAATATCGAAGATTTGTTTTTTAAAAGGCAATACGATCAAGATATCGTGGTACCAACGCTTCGTGCAATCCTCCCATGGCTTATTCTGAAGGATCAAAGGATGCTGACGCGAGTCCAGAATCTTGCGCCTGAGATATTACTCGAAGGTGGTGATCCTGTACAGCTGCCAAGGGAAATCAGATCGGAAATACTTCGTAATCTTTGCAAAAAGATGGCGACAATGGCCACAAACGATATTCAAAGGGACTATGCTGCAGTCCAGCGCTTCGCAAGCAAAGATTTGACGGAAATCATCCGCGAATTGCTTGGTATATACTCGACCGACAATGAAGTGAAGCCATTCCTCGTCCGCATGGTCTGGATCGGTCGTCTAAGTGAGGCGCTGCCTGAGGTACGGAGAATCGCTGAGGACTCATCAGAGAAAGTGTATACGCGTAGTGTTGCGATCAGGGCAGTAAATGCTATTGCATCTGAGGCGGTGAAGGATGAGGTCAAGAAGTCGTTTCTTAGGGAGTCGAACAAATTAAATAGGGAACTGCTTTCAGAGCTTCTTAAAGGCGTGTCTCTGACAATCGAAGCTGTGGAATGGTTGATCGCATGTCTGGAAAAATGCCCCGCCAAGCCACTCTATCAAGTTGATCATCTTTCTACGACGCTTGAAGAGCTAATTAGCCGAGCAGATATAGATTCACTGCCGTCTTTGGTGGCAGGTTGTAGCAGGTTGCTGAATATACCACCGTTGATTAACGCTCCATATTGCAAGATTTCAGCACGCTATCACTGGATTATCGTCCCTGCGATGAAGTGCGTGAAGCGATTGATACTTGAGCGTAATTCTAACGCACTAACTTTTGACGCTCTGTCTGTGCTGCATGCGGGATCTGGGCTGTGTCCACATGAAAGCGGGGAATGGGCTGAGCTAAAACAAGAGCTCGCACAGATCGTTCCGGAATGGACGGAATTAAACAGAGCACTGTTCTGGCATCAGATAAGGACGCGGAGAAACCAAATAGAGAAGCAAGCTGGAGAGAGACTAACTTATTATCGGCGAGCTTCGATAGGAAGGGAATTTTGGAGATTCGAGGCAAATGATTTCGGGTACATCCTAGAGCAAATATCCAAATACGCGACCTCCGATGATAGTCTGGTAGCCTTATCCTTAGCATTTGATATCTACAGGCAAGAGCATTCTCCAGTGAATTTGAGAAGTCAGCTTGAGCTTTCTGTATCCGTGAGTCCTGAACTTACGGAGGAGCTGAGACGATTACTCAAGCCACCTGTTAAAAGTCCAACGATTCGAAAGTTAGAGAAGCAGCACAAAGAATTCGAGAAACAGGTAAAGCAGCAGAGGCTTGCGGAACGGAAAAACCATGATGAATGGATAGAGCACATAAATGCGAATCTTTTACATTTCAACACAGTTCCATCAACCGAACCCGCAAAACTTCGTGCACTTCAATATCTTTATAATATTTTGCAGAATGGCAATATTTCATCTGGGCAATGGTCCGACTACAGATGGGAGGGGCTACACCAGACTCAAGGAGCTTCTATTGCTAAGTTCTATCATGATGGCGTGGTAGCATTATGGCGGGAATGTAAACCAAAATTGCGATCAGAAGGGGCGTCCATGAACGGTGCTCTTCTTGTTACAATCCTTGGTCTTGCAGGACTTCAGATTGAATCGGAGGAAATATTGGATTGGCCTCTAAACTTGTCGGCCTCTGAAATTGATCACGCCTGTCGCCATGCAGCTTTCGAATTAAATGGTTTTCCCAGTTGGTTCGGTGGACTGTTCAAGAAATATCCAGGGCAGGTCGGCAAATTTATCCTTCAGGAAATACGATTCGAATTGTCATTAAAGAAGGACGAAAAAGCAACCACCTACATGTTGTATGATATCTGTTGGTCTGGACAATGGTCGTGGGATTTGATCGCCCCAGAGATCCTCGATATGCTACAAGTTGAACCAATGAGTTTATCAAATCTCGAACACATGTTGCACATAGTCCAAGGATCAAATCAACCGGATCAAGTGATTGCGAATCTCGCAGCAAGAAAATGCCGTAGACTGAGAAATCCAGAGCACTTGGCTCGCTGGTTTGCGGTTTGGGTAGGTGTCGAGCCTGACCCCGCTATTACTAATCTTGAAGACCATATTCGGGTTATTGCTGACATCGAGTATCGAGTGCGGTTTTCCATGATATTTATCACAAATTTGATAGGAGACCGATTCGAAGAAGGCAGTATGGCCCGGCACGCATACCAATCACCTGATCACCTGAAAAGACTTTATTTGCTCATGCACACATATATACGAGTTGAGCATGATTTGAACCGCTTGGATTCAGGTATTTACTCGCCCGCACTACGCGATGCGGCTCAAGAGGCACGTGATAAGCTTCTAAGAGTTCTGAATCAGCGCTCAGGTAAAGAGGCGTACCATGCTCTCATTGAAATTTCGAAAAAGCATCCACAAACGGCGGCCCGGTCATGGATTATGTCGCTTGCGAGAAATAAAGCAATGCAAGACGGCGATTTCGAAAAATGGACGGAAACGCAGGTAAGAGAATTCCATCAAAATTACGAACGAACTCCAACTTCTCAAAAGCAGCTCTCAGAGCTTGCGATAAGTCGTCTGTTGGACTTAAAGGACGAGCTTGAGCGTGCGGACGATAGCACTGCTGAGACGCTCCGTCGATGTGAATTGGAGACGGAGCTACGGAATAACATCGGCAACTACTTGAAGTTGCAAGCACAAGGCCGTTACACCATTGTACAGGAGGAAGAACTCGCTGATGGTAAGAAGCCCGATCTCAAGTTCAGAGGTACAGCGACCACCGCTACAGTTCCGGTGGAAATTAAAATCGCTGAGAGGTGGTCAGAAAGGAAGTTACGTGAGAGAATGGAAGGGCAACTACTCAATGACTACATGCGGAGTTCGGAGTATGGGGTTTATCTGCTTTTTCGATTCGGTGATAGAATTCAACCGAGCAAGGGTAAATGGCATGGCTCAGCGTCAGAATTTGAGAAATTGATACAGTCGCTACAGAGCCGTTGGTGGAAAATATCGCCTCGATCCCCCAACATCCAAGCGATCACCGTTATAGGTATTGATTTGACAATAAGGGCGAATAGGAAGTTCGTGAAGTAGCTGAGTCAATGGAGGCACATTCCTGATTTCGTATAATAGCTTCCTCGAGGGTGTTCCTTCTACTTCGTCACCCCTAACCGATTCAATGAAGTCACAGGCAGAAACATGTCAGAACAGCAAGACCGATCCCCTGATTTAATCGCCGACCTCCTTTCAGCATTCAAAAATTTCGACAGCAGCTATCGTCGCCACGAGGTGGATGCGGCTGTCGAAAGGCAGGAGGAGATAACGCCGTATCTGCTCGCGATATTGGAAGACGTCGTGCGAGCACCTGAGCGATACTCCGATGATCCGGACCGATTTGATCATATTTATGCTTTGATGATCCTCGCCTATTTCAGGGAATCGAGAGCACATCAACTGCTTGTTAACATTGCCTCGCTTCCGCATGATGTGCTGTTCGATATGTTCGGCGATATGGTGACCGAAGATTTTGGTCACATGCTCCTTGAGACTTGCGGAGGAGATCTTGGTCTGATCGAGAGCCTGCTTCGGAACAAGGAAGCGGATGATTATGCCCGCGGCGCCGCGGCCGACGCTCTGGCGTATGCGGTCGTGGAAGGTGTCGCTTCGCGGGAGATGGTCATGACCATACTCATCGGCGTTTTCGATGGGTGGAAAGAGGAGGAAGAATTCAGAGACTGTTATCAATTCATTGCTTTGCGCATGCTCGCTCTGCAGCCGGTAGCGGTTGCGGAGAAAGTCCGGGAGGCGTATGAACACGGTATGATAGACGGGTTATACCTGAATGAACGGACTATAGAGGAAAGTGTAAACTTCCCGAATATCCGCTTCAGCTACCTGCAACACGATATTCTGAGACGCGAGGAGCGAGGTGTGCATGGTCGCCTAGGATGGTGGGCATGTTTCCGGGAGAATGCTCGTGTATATTCTGAGCGGGACGATTCACCCAGGAAACCAGCGAAGGTCAATAAAGCCAAGCAGCAGAAACGCAAGGCACAAAAACAGTCACGCAAGAAAAACAGACGTTAAAAATGGAGCGGCCTGGAACGCTCCACCCGCGCATCGGGATGGTGTCAACATGCCCCGGCGAATGCAAATGGTTCGGAACAGTCGCATGCGACGCCTCGGTATGGAAGCGGCGTGCGCATTAGCCCTGTTTTGCGATGTTGTCGGTGCGTCCGGTATGTGATAACGGCCGGATGGATTGTCACAATCAACCCTACCGGATCGAGACGTTTTTCGTCCGTACCCCCGTGTGCATGCAGCGCGCCGATCAGTGTCGTTCCGCGTTGACCCGTTCATGTATTTACAGTGGATGAGATTATCTTTGTACTGCCGGCACCTTGCGAATAATGCACAGGCGGCTTCAGGGCTGGCGTCGGCAATGGTCCGTTCTGTGCCCCAACACCGATGGAGGAATGTATGCGTCGTCACTTGCAGCGTGTGTCTCAATCGTTATTCCGGCCAGCGCGTATCTCGGTACAAGGTGCGGGCGTGGTGTTCGCAGCGCTGCTCATGGCGTTGGCGGGGAGCGAGAGTTTCGCGCAGTCGGTAGCGGGCTCGGCCGAGGACCTTCTGCGTGCCGCGGCGGCGAAGATTGGGGTTGCGAAGACAATGAAGGCCTCGGTGGATGTCCGTTTGACGACGGCTGGCTCGGTCGATACACTGGAGTCGCATTACTATCTTGTCGCCGAACGCTGCGATAGTCTCCGTCTCGGTTGTCGTCTGTATGGCGTCACTTCCAGGGATGAATTTTTGCTCTACGATGGCGATCAGATGCTGGTTGGCTATCCGGACGTCGGGAGGATGACGAGGTATCGACGGGGCCGTATACCGGGGAGTTTGCTCTACAGCTCCTTCATCGGCTGGGAAACTCTTCCCTTGCCGCGAGCGGAGTCGTTCTGCCTCAAAGTTCTGAACGACTCGACAACGCGATACGACGCACCTCGATTTGGGGTCGATGGAAAGGATTCCGTGATTTTGATAGCAGTCCAACGAGGAGGCAACAGCGAAATCGCGGCGCTACATCATGTGATCAGCTTGCGTGCGGTGGATTTCGTGCCGATGCGCATCATCACGCTTGTGGATGTACGCGGTATGGGCCGGCAATACACCGATATCCGCGCCGATTACCTGATGCTCGACAGTCCGGTGGAGCCGGGGCTGTTTTCCGGCGCAACATTGCCGAAGGATCTGGAAATCACGGACGCGGATACAACACTGCACCGGAGTTTGCCCACATTGCAACCTGGCGAGGAGGCGCCGGAGATAGCGGCGCGAACCTGGGATGGTGATTCCTTGCGGTTGTCCGATTTCCGGGGACAGGTGGTTTTTCTGGATTTTTTCTACGCCACCTGTGCTCCGTGCAGACGGGCCATACCGGACATCGTGGCTTTGCACGAAGAGTTCAGGGACAGGGATGTCGTTTTCTTGGGAGTGAATTCAACGGATTCCAGCGGGGACAAGGTGCTGGGCTGGCTGCTCGACACGAACCGAGTGCGCTATCCGATACTGTTGTCCGAAAGGGCGACGGACTATGCGTACAAAGTGACGGGTTTCCCGACGACGATGATCATCGGCAGGGATGGACGCATTGTTTCGGTGGATGTCGGTTACAGTTCCGAGGAGTCAAAGGCTGCCTGGCGCCGGGAGCTGTTGCACGCGCTTGAAGAGTGAAATCGAGTTACGCCGCGCAGCACAAAGGCAACATCCGCGCGGACCATAGCTCCAAGTGTTGGTGTTCAGACGGACGGGGTGGATGAGTCGCGGCGCAAAGAACGCGATACAAGGCGAAGCGACGGCCCCGGCGGCGATGGAAAGCAGGAAGCGGACGGCAGCGCCTCGCTCGAGCAGGTTTCGTCAGTCCTCGTCAGTGTGTTCGAAAAGTGGAGGGATGAAGAGGATTTCAGAGCCTGTTATAAATTCATTGCCAGCGCCATGCTCTCTCTGGATCCTGTCGCTGTTGTGGAAAAGGTTAGAGCAACGTATGCGTATGGCGCAATTGATCCACTTTTCCTCAATGACCGCTATCTCGATGAATGTGCACGCTTCCCGGCTGAACGACGTGCTTAGTTGCAACAAAATGTGGTTAGACGGGAAAAGAATGGTGTGCATGGCCGCCTAGGATGGTGGGCATGTTTCCGGGAGAATGCTCGTGTGCATCCACTGGAAGTCCAACTTCGTTCCGGCACCGCAAAGGTGAAAACGACGAAGCAGAACAAGCGCAAGGCCCAGAAAAAGGCGCGCCGCGGTAACAGACGGAAATAAGGGAGAGCAGAGGGGCGCTACGCAACGTATATGGGCTGTTCGATGCGGGCTTGCATCCGTCGCCGCGCAGCCGCTCGGGCGACGCGACGTTGCGCGCTGCCAACGATCAATTTGCCCGTTTACTCAGAAAACTGTACATCTCCGACACAGTCGCCGAAGCGTTTCTGTATATTGCTGTGTGCCCGGGAAGGGCTTTGTGTCACATTGACTGAGGAATTAATGAAGCTGTTTACCTCGAATGTCCGAATCGGGCTGTTCCTTGTCTGCCTGCTCTGCGCGCTTTCCTCGCCTCCGCTGCAAGCCCAGGTGCGCTCGCCGTTTCCCTGGCTTCCCAAGAATTTCGATACAACTGTCGCCAACAATTATCGCGGTGCGCGTATCACCTCGTTTGCGCAACTGGACTCGATGCGACGCGTCTACGGAATCCGCACGATCATTAACCTGGCCAAGGACGCGCTTCCGAAGAAGGGACCGAGCGAAATCGATTGGTCCGGCAAACTGGGCATCGAATATGTATCCGTGTACCTCGGGGATGCACCACCATCTGCGGAAAACTGGGAAAAAATACGCGACCTTCTCTCTCGCGGTGGAGTGTACCTCCATTGCGCTCACGGCGCCGACCGCACGGGCGCCGTCGTCGCGAAATACCGCGTGGAGGTGGAGGGTGTCAAGCCCTGTGACGCTTACGGCGAAGCGAAGCGTTTCGGCTTCAAGCCCTGGCTTGCAAAACTCCGCGCATGGATAGGGTGCGAAGATGGCGAGGAGACTACTGAACGGTGAACAGGCTGCTGTCTCTATCGTGGAACAGGCTTCTGAATTGTGTCATAATGACCCTCGCCATGTTACTGTATCTATCGGTCTCGGGGTGCGCGCAAGGAGAAGCGTAAGGAAATGCGTATTGCAACGGAATCGGCCGTCGCCTGACAGGTGCGTGGCCGCTGATGAAGCAGTCGAATTCCATCCCGTCAGGCTGGGTACCCGCTGCTATCAATTTCCAAAGGATTCCATCGTTACCTCGGCTGCCGGCTTGCGGATTTTGGGGACTCCGCCTGGAGGGACGGGGGGATGCCGTATTATCGCAGACAACACGCCCTGTTAAGCGATACATATCAATGAGAAACAGGGAAGCACGTGTACGTTCATGGCTTTCGCTTTGCGAAGTATTCTCTCAATCGGTGTGCTTCAATGGCTCGCAGAGATTTCCACCAACGAGTGGCCTTACGTGCTGACGGTGTAAAGGAATAGCGGCTTCACGTCCAGTGAAGCTGGCTTGCTCCACCAGGGCTTGACCTCGTGCAGTTGTGCGAGCCACGCAGTGTCGGGTTCCCCCTCCGCTCGAGTCGCCTGTCCGGGCCGCGTTCAGCACCTGCCGGATGAGCGTCAGGTTACGATGTGAATGGTCCATGGATTGAAACATTGCGGCGAAATGATCGTCACAGATATGTTCACAGTAGTCAGTACAATAATTGCGGATCCCATGGAAAAGATGAAAGCGGTCGTGTATGACAAAAAAGGCCACCCTGAGAGACTGATACTTCGTGAGGTTGATACGCCGATACCAGGCGATAATGAAGTCCTTGTAAAAATTGCAGCCGCATCAGTGAATGCGGGGGATTACCGCTCAATGAATATGGGGAGTATTCCAAAGCGAAGGATATTCGGAGCTGATATTGCAGGCACAGTAGAATCTATCGGAAAGGGTGTCCGGCACCTCAAACCCGGCGACGAGGTAGCGGGAGATCTGTCCGCCTGCGGCTTTGGCGGTTTCGCCGAATACACCACGGCCCCGGAGAACGCGCTGCTTCGAATACCGTCGGGGGTTGCCTTTGAAGCAGCAGCAGCGATACCGATGGCGGGCACCGCAGCTTTGCAGGCATTGCGGGATGAAGCCGGAATTCAAGAGGGGCAGTCGGTACTGATCGCGGGAAGCGGTGGGGGAGTAGGGACGTTTGCGGTACAGCTCGCAAAACATTTCGGCACAGAAGTGACGGCCGTCTGCGGTCCGCGGAATGTGGAACTGATGCACTCCCTCGGGGCGGATAATGTCATCGATTATACTGTGGAGGACTTTACGCGCGGCAGCCAGCGTTACGACTGCATTGTGGCTATCAACGGAAATCGTTCGCTCTCAGGCATCATGCACAGCCTGAAACCGAGGGGGATACTTGTCGTGGCGGGTGGCGCCTTGTCGCAGATCATGAAATCCCTTGCTTTCGGATGGCTGCTGTCGCTGGGCTCGAAGAAATTGCGTACGCTGGTGTCGAAGCCAAAGCGGGAAGATCTTGCATTTCTGTTTGCGCTCCTGGAGAACGCCAGTATCACGCCGGTGATCGACAGGCGCTACACGCTCGACAACACCGCTGATGCAGTGCGATATGTACGCGGAGGACACGCACGAGGAAAAGTGATACTGCATGTAAAAGGATAATGTGCGATCTCTGGATTCATAGAGCTTTCACGAGTCATGCTGCGACGACGACTGCCTGGCAGAGCCTTCGTGTGCTTTTTCCTGCGTGAGAGATGAATCACTTCCGAAAGTGATTTCAGTCGTTTTTGTATTTGCGAATATGAGATCACTGCGGCCAGGCAACGACATCCAGGACAACAATTATCGCGGTGCGCGTATCACCTCATTTGCGTAACTCGACTCGATGCGGCGCGTCTACGGAATCCGCACGATCATTAACCTGGCCAAGGACGCCCTTCCGAAGAAGGGACCGAGCGAAATCGATTGATCCGGCAAACCGGGCATCGAATATGTATCCGTGTATCTCGGCGACGCACCACCATCTGCGGCAAACCGGGAAAAAATACACGACCTTCTCTCTCGCGGTGGAGTGTACCTCCATTGCGCACGGCGCCGACCGTAGGGGCGCCGTCGTTGTGAAATACCGCATGGAGGTGGAGGGTGTCATGCCCTGTGACGCTTAGGGCGAGGCCCGGCGTTTCGGCTTCAAGCCCTGGCTCAAAAAGCTCTACGCATGGATAGGGTGCGAGGAGGACGGGGAGCAGTAACCAGGGAAGCAGGTGCTCTTCACCTGCGCTGCACGATTCGTTCGCATCGGGAAGCATGGAGGTCACGACTTCTGTATATCCGGGAATCCGTCCGTTGGCCGCTGTCATGATGATGCCGGAGACATGCGACACAGGGAACCCGCTTTCCGGTCATTCTGCCTGCCGACATACGCGCGGAGCTTCGCCGCCGTTTGTGTCGCGCAACGCTATCGAAGCTGCGAAAGCGACGTACGTGAAGGACGAATACTCACGCAAGTTCTTTTCAGCGATGAATATCGGCCAAATCCAGTTTATCAGGCACTCCTTGCGGGAACCTGGCGAACATCCGGTATTTCACGAAATCCATGTCCCTGTCGTGGTACACAAATGCGTGCCGGGCGTCGACGGACACTGCGATGGTCGTGATAAGGTGCATCGGCATGGTGAGAATGGAATACCAACCATTGATGAACGGAAGGACAATGAAAAAGGGAATGGTCCACTCATACCCGGAGGAAGTCGCATACCAGATTTTGAAGCTATAAATATCCTCCATCGGTACTGACAGGCAGCGATTGGATGCATCATCCAGAATGATCATCCGGCTGCTGTCAAGCGCGATCAACTCGCCTTCCATACTCCGATTCGGCTTGTGATGAATCGCTATATGTGATCCATACGGATGGACGTCTACCATTTCCGGTGGAGGCAGATACGCAGGATACTGACACGCACTGAGGACGATCGCGAGCAATCCCGAAAGGAGAATGTTAGTTTTCATGGTAGGTAAACGTTTTTGTGTCGACTCGTGAGTTCCAGAATTCCTGTTCCATGACGGCTTCGTAGCGCTTGAAATTCCGTGCTTCTCCCCGCAGGTAGTGCTTTGGGAATTCGATCATCTGTGCAAATTTCAGCAGGTCCTTGTCTTTTAACCACTCCCTGCGCATCCATTCGAGATAATAACCCTTCGAGCAAAGGAACAGCTCGTATTCCGCGGCGGGGTCAGGCAGAGTGAAATGGAATCTGAACTCGTCGCCGGGCATGGAGATAAGGTGTGTGTTGGGATCTCGGAGGTCGGCAAGCGCTTTACCGTCGACTCGGCCCTTGTTCTCGACGCTGACGGGAGCCAGATCCACGGGATGCACTTTTTTTCTGATGGTGGCAAGAGCAGCATAATCAATGCGCCAGAGTCCTTTGTTCAGGACGAGCTTCAGCCGGCAGGGAGAGCCCGCGGACAGATTTCGCAGGGGAACGAACTGCAGGTTTCGCGCTATCGGCCCTGTCTCCGAAAAAGCGTGCTGGAAGTCCCACGCACGCGTCCGCGGATTCCATGAGTATACATCGATGTTTCCCAGTTCCTTCTTTATTCCGCCGTGGAGTTTGTCCATCGTGTTCGCACCGGTTTCGATTTTCGCGAACACTTCCGAAACCGCGTCACCCATGTACCCCATGGCGCTATACATGAGATAGGTGGTCATCAGGGTCTGACGGAAACTCAGGAGCAGTCCCTCCTGCTTTTCGGAGTCGGGTGCATCGAAGGTCAGCTCAATCTCCTCCTTCGCGCTCAGATTGGTGCTGTCGGCGGGGCTGAAGCGTTCCCGCATATCGCAGTGCCGAAGCAGCGGAGTGAGGTCGCCTTCCTCTCCTGTCGCGCTTCGAATCGGCCGCGTACGATCGCAGAGGTAGAATTCCTGTCCGGGCGACTGATACACGCGCTCTCCCGGGCCGAGTGGATACGCGAGGAGTTTCACTTCGCGGACACAGTGCGTTTCAAGCGCCTCGTTTTTCATGGTGATGGAGAAGGACGATTGGGTATGCACGGTGGTGTTCAGAGCGTCGATATCCGTGTATTCGAGTGACGGTGCTATGGCGTTGGTAAATCCCTCCGCGTCGGCGTAATGGAAATTGTCGTCAGCATTGAGATAAAATGTCGGACAGGAACCGAAGCACGCTTTGGGATTGGTCAGGCAGATAATTCCCACGATGACTTCGACGCCTGTCATAATGGTCAGCGCCAGTACTCTCCCCGACTCGGACGTTTCCAGCTTACGGTTCGTTTCGAAAATCGCCACGCTGTCCATCGGAATGATGAGAGCGCCTTCGAATTCAACAGCTCTGTTCGCATTGTACCGTATTCCCTCGCCATAGACCGTATGCGCGATTGTATCTGCGCGCCAGCCATATTGGAGGATGCAGAGCTCGCCATTTTTGAGATGGGCTTTCAGCGCGGGTTTCGTGAACGCACTGTCCGTGTGGTCCAGGAGGCTGTTCACATCATGAAAGTTCGAGCGGAAATGATGCGTCGTGCAGGACAAGACCACCATCAGAGCAAACACAGCTGTCAGGAAGGCAAGGAGAATGTTTCTGGCCATGGAGGTTCGGGAATGGAATTCGGTTTCAGGTGCCGTAACCGCCCGTCTGGCGCGTCCCCGGAAGCAACTGCACGGGGATGGATGCTCGTTGCGATGTTCCATCCTTCGGACGTGCTCGTCCCGTGGTTTGCCGCGAGTGCGGGCGACAGGCAAGTATATGCCGGAAACATACACCATTATCCCGTAAAGAGCAATGCCCCGGATTGCAGGGGGCATACCCGGCGGTTCGGTACCCGGAGGCATGCGCATGGAAGCGACATTCGGAAAAAATGTACGGAATCAGGAAAAAGCCTTGACTTCCTTTTTTTCTCCGAGTATATTGTGTCAGTCAATTATCCTCATTCCTGCACGACGCAATAGAAGGATACACTGTATCCCGCGTCCGGCAGAAGTCCATCATCGAAGCACACGCCGTACGTAATCATCTGAGGTCCGGGCACGCATGTCCGCACCCCTCCCGATTTCGGAGGCTGCTTGTACGCCTTCGACCCTACGGTCATGCACGACACGTATCACACGCGGGATCTATCCGCCCGCACACTCGTTCATTTCATCAGAGGAAATCCATCATGAAGCTATACAAGCAGACCGTTTTTGCCCTTGTGCTCCTCACGGCGCTGGCCCTGCCTGCTGCAGGCCAGAATTTGACGCAGCAGAGAGAGTACAAGTCCACCGACCTCGCCTATCCGGTGCTTTCGACAAGCGGCGATGCGCAGCGAAATCAAGAGGTGTACGAGCAGGAACTCCGGAATTATGATGCCCGGAAGCGCGCGATCATGCAGGAAATGACTGCGGAGAACGCGGGCGTGTTCAGCAGCGACGACGTGCAGCGGAGCAATTCGGTCGTCACACCGCAGGAGATTACCTTCACGAACTGTCTCATCCCGCGCGACGCTTCCTGGACGGCCGTTCCGCGCAATGACGACGGCTCCCTCGGTCCGATCGCTCTTCCCTTTACGTTCAATCTGTACGGCACGGGATATACCTCCGTCTGGATCAACACCAACGGCAACCTGACCTTCACCGGACCGGTAGGCAGCTTCGTCCCTGCGAACATGCCGGTGGCGATTCCGATGGTCGCCGGTTTCTGGGCCGATATCGATACGCGCAATACCGCCTGCGGACAAATCTGGTACAAGCTTGAAGCGACACGTCTCGTGGTGCTGTGGGAAAATGTCGGTCGTTTTTCGAATGACTGTAGCCTGCAGAATACGTTCCAGATCATGATCGGGACCTGCAGCGATCCCGTCATCGGCGCGGGGAAGAATGTGAAATTCGCCTACGGCGACATGCAATGGGGTTCCAGCAGCTCGGATGGATTCAGCGGTACGCCGGCGACAGTCGGCATGTGCAACGGTGCGTTTTTCGAGCAAATCGGCCGTTTCAATCCGAACAGCAACGCATATGATGGACCGTTCGGTGCTGTCGATGGTATCAACTACCTTGACGATGCCTGCATCACCCTCGAGGGTTTTGGTCCGCTCACTCTCACGAGTTGTCCCACGGATATTGTTGTGTCCACCGATGCCGGCGTGTGCACCGCGGTCGTCGAATACGAGGTGCTCGCAACAAGCGCAAGTCCCGTGAGTTATTCTTACGAATTCTTTGGAGCGACGAACGGAGGCGGAGCGGGCACCGGCAGCGGCTCGACCTTCGAGAAAGGCACCACCAGCGTCGTCGTGATCGCATCGAACGGTTGCGGGGAAGTGCAGTGCAGCTTCACAGTCACCGTGAATGATGACGAAGCTCCGGTTGTGGTTCTGAATCCTGCTATCACGATGTGGCCTCCGAACCATTCGTACCGGACCATCACCGCCGCTGAAATGGTTGCGTCCATCTCGGATAATTGCTCCTCTCTTGACCTCTCCGACGTCGTGATTACCTCAGTGAGCAGCGATGAGCCCGAGGATGCTATTGGAAACGGCGATGGTGCGACACTGAGTGATATTCTGATCGTTCTAAATTGTAATTCTGTAAATCTGCGTAAAGAGCGCGCTGGCGGCTGGAATGGCCGCGTGTACACCGTCAATTTCACGGTGACCGATGACGACGGAAACGAAACGGCGTCTTCCTTCAAGGTCAACGTCCCTGTGGATATCGAATTCCCGGCCGTGGTTGACGATGGCGCCGGCAATGGATACACTGTGCTTTCTTCGTGTGTCGCAGCTCCGAAGGAAGATGGCGGCAGAACCGGCATCCCCGCGGGCTATGCGCTCGAGCAGAACTATCCCAATCCCTTCAATCCCTCCACAACAATCACCTTCTCGATACCGCAGGACGCTCCGGTCATGCTGACGGTGTTTGACATGTACGGACGCAGGATTGCAGTGCTGGTTGACGGACATCTGAGCGCCGGTTCGCACAGTGTTTCCTTCGATGCTTCCGGACTCGTCAGTGGTGTCTATATGTACACGCTCGAGTCAGGTGCTGTGAAGGTCAGCAAATCAATGCAGCTGATGAAGTAATCAGCTCAGCATTCTGAGAAAGCCGTCCGGATTGTCCGGACGGCTTTTTTTATTTTGCTGAGCATCTGTGCTTGAAGGACTTCGTGTTAACTGTAACGGTTTGTGCGGATGCAGCAAGCAGCCGCGAATGAGATCGCAGAGTGGATTTGATAGCGCAGCCGGCACGTCATTTCCCGCAGTTAGCGACGTTTATCCCTTATCTGCGCCTGTTTCTCCATGACTATTTGCGTTATCTCCCGAGCGGTGTCGAGGCTGATACCGGCTGCGGCCGCGGCCTGTCGTATATCGGTGACGCGGCCGGCATTTTCATTTTCCATGTAGATAGCCAGGAAACGATTAATCGCATCGAGATCGTCCTGTTGAGCTTGCGACATTTTCGGGACGAAAAGCTCTGCGTAGGCAGTGGAGGCGTAGGTTGTATTGAAGTGCTCTTCCGCGATTCTTCTGCCGAACATCGAAAGACGCAGCACACCGCTGTCGTCCACGTGCGTACCATGCGCTGCAAGCGTTTCCGTCAGCTTCCGCCAGCCGCGATCTGTGAGTGACTGCACGACGAGTAAGCGTTTTGTGGCGTCGTAGTACAGCTCACTGAAATGTGGGTGTCCATGCCAACGTTTCAGCCTCAGGTGAAAAACATTGTCGATATGCTCGATATGAAAATGCTTGCGATGCTCCTCGACGGAAAACACCATGTCCGAGACTTCGTAATAATGCGATATGAATACGTCTTTCCCGTGGACAAGGATCGGAACATTGCCAAAACGCCAGAGCATGAGGTACGGAATGGGATCGGCGTCCATTGACGCAGGGACGTCCTCCATGGTGCGAACCTTCTTGTCAATCATCCGGGCGAGAGGCAGGATGTCACTGTACAGCATGCCACCGAAGGACAGCATCGGGCCGTAGGTTTGTAAGCAATCGCCGGAATGGAAGGTCAACAGTATTATCATGCTCGGTCGACGGTGTTCCCGGATAATCGTCGTCAGCGACGAGGATCGCACAAGGAACACCTCTTCGGAACATGCATCGACCATGCGATAGAAGTGGTCGCCCACTCCTTCTATCAGGCGCATGAAGCGCCACCGCCAGGGGTGTTGGAGTTGATACTCAAAGAAGTCCAACTCGGTGCGGCTGCGTCCACGCACGGCGGCATGCGCGCGATATTTTCTCGCGAGAGCGTTTTCTCCGAACAACGTGTGCGCCATGAGTTGCGCGGTGAGATAATTCCCCCAGCCCTCGGGCATTTCTTCGAGGATATGACGGTATGGCCGCAATGCGTACGCGATGCCGCGGGAGAGGCGATCCCGCTCGTCGCTGTAGCGTAGCAAAAAATTGTCGAGCAGAGACTCAACTATCCTGCTGTCGCTCATGCAACGGAGTTCGAGGGTACGGAGGTCAATCATGCCGGCCTCGTGTATTGTGGAATGAATATGATCCTGTATGGAGGTCACGATACCCAGGATATCGCAAATGTTGGTGCACGAAACAGAGGACACGTTCTCAGGAGCAGCGTTCGAAATATACCGCACGGATAACATATAAAACCAACAGGAACATCTCCACGGAAGGAAATCACAAAATGTTGAAACCGCAGCGCGTTCGAGGACAATAGGTACTATGCACAGAGGACGATGGCATGCGTTTCCTGAACGCGTAGCATCGTCTACGTTCGGAATGTCGCACAGGTGATGCCTGTGGAGAATTGTTTATTCATCGTCGCATCGAACAGGAATTACCGGATAGATATCGAAGCGCTGAAGTCGTACTTTCAAAGATAACGGTTTGAATACATGGCAGGAATACCAAATATTCGTCAGAGTGTGCTCTCCCGTATCTGGGAGGAACTGAAGCACATCAATTATCAGCAGCTCAATGCGAAAACCGCTGCCGCGTTCAGCATCTGTCTGGCGGGGACGCGGGAGGAGCTGGCGACCATACGGGAATGGCTGTCTTCGATGGACTACCCGCTGCTGAACACATGGTCGGGGGGAGACATTCTGAAAGCCCGTGCAGATCATCGACGCATGGACCGTCGTATCCGTGAGATCGTGTTGGCCGACGAAGGCGTCCTTGCCACGATGCCCGTTGGTGATGCGGCGATGCTCCGCGATGCGCTGTTGTGTATCACCACCGCGCGCAGGAAGCAATTGCTTGCCCCGCACTGCACGCGGATGTTTCTCTACTCTGATGGCGACGGTTCGGAAATTGCGCATGAAATACTCGAGACCCTGCCGGAACATCGTTTCGCATTGAGCTACACCTTCCCCGTGATGCGGCCCGGCCATGCGCGTATTGAGATCCGCGCGACCGCGATACAGAATGCCTCATGGGCGCTGTTCACGGCCGCGCCGAATCTTTTTCCGAATCCGGGCCAAGTGTTTACCGTGCCCGCGGAGGCCGTTTCAGATTTTTTTGTCATGACAGTCAATGAAATCAAGATGATGTTTGAATTGGTGGCGCTGAACGGTCGCCGAGTGCAGCCGCTGCAATGCGTTCCGGAGCTCGGAATCATTCTCGGGCTTGCCAAGTTGGCGGAGATGACGGCCACGCAGCTCATCGGCAAGGCGCCTGTGGCGGGACCAGCCATAAAGGGCGGCGTGGCATTTGCCTTCACCAGTGCGATTGGCGAGGCATTGCTCCTATACGAAATCGGTGGTGTGCAGGTGGGGAAGGATTTCATCGAGCAACGAGCGAAGGCCTGGTTCGAAGAGGGTAAGGCCGTCGCACGTTCGCTGCTCGAGAAGAAGGGGAAAAAGAAAGGCGGCTGAAAAGGGAACGGCAAGGCAACGGCACGGCAATCGACGGCTTCGTTTTGTCGGCCCCCAGATTCCGGCGTTATATGCATTGCGTTTTACAGGGATTTCCTACCATTACGTGTACGACATGCGGATCGATGCAATCGGTTGCCAGCGAGAGGCAGGTGGTTTTTTGTACAATTCAGCAGGAGGTCGGCGGGCAGCAGGGAGGACAGTGTCTGTTCCTACGCGGTGAAGGATTGAGTGACGAATTTCCGCCTTGAATCCGGACCGGGGGGCTGCATATCTTATCATTCGTGTTTTTCACCGCTTAGGGAGCATCAAGTGAAACGACTCAAAGAACTCAGTACCCGCCGCGTGCGGGAATACGACTATTCGAAGCTGTCGAAGCATCTCGTTGTGTTCAAGACCAGGAAGAATGCCGAGATTCTCGGAACGACGAAAGACGGAATCACCACGCTCAGCGACGCCGGACGCGCCTTTCTGGATGTGCTCGGTCAAGCGCTGCAGAATTTTCCGTGCATCCGTATTCACGGCATGACCGTTCGTCCCTCCGAAGTGGAACTATCGCTGGAGATCACCGAAATCCGGATGCTCCGGGAAGCGCCTCCGGAAGGTAGTGATGAGTGGGTGTATTTTCGTCGCGTGATGACGCTTCCGATGTTCATGGGGTATTTGAAGATGAACAGCGGTCATCGCATAAACACACTGTTCGGCAAGAAAGGTGGCGAGGTATGGGCTCGGCGCTACGCATCGTGCGTTCTGGAGGACGAGGACGAATTGGCACGCGTGCACGCGGAGTTGCAGGAGGAGTGGAGCCGCGTGGTGGTGGACCCTCCGCAGCTGAAAACCAAGGAGAAACGGTTCTGCACCTTCACCGAGGTTCTGGCATCGGAATTTGGCGGTGCGGGCGCGCTGTCCGTACATGGCCGCAAAGGGCGCGCGGTATCGGGTCAGCTCGCCGGGGCAATGCTTCTCGGGCGCGTGCTGTTGCTGACGGGCGCGCGGAAGGATGAGGCGGTACGCACTGCGTCGAAGAAGGGCGTCGCGCGAGGAGGAGGCGCCGGCGGGATGGCGGCCGGACAGGGATCGGTAGTCCGGAGTCTGGGTCCTGCCCGGATATTTCTTTCCGAATAGTCCGGATCGAAGGAGCGGGTTTCCATTACGAAATTGGGCGGAGGACACTTCGGAGCGATAAACGTCACGCGAAGAGGGTAAGATATTCGTTTTTATCCGGAAATGGGGCTTCCTGGAGGAGCGTGGAGGGACGGATGGGTGTGGGGTTAACCGGTTTATGGTAAGCTAAATGGATTGGAGCGGTTCTGTAGGGGTGCTCCCCTGGTTTTGGCGGGTGAGTGGGCGATACATGAATCGCCCAAATCCGCTTTCGGCCGCACCCTCGTGGCGATACATGAATCGCCCAATTATGGTCCCCGTCGCGCTACTGCGGCGATACATGAATCGCCCAGTTCGATCCCGGCCGAGCCAGTGTGGGTGATGCACGTATCCCCCAATTCAGCCACAACCCCTCCCCCTGTGACACATACACGCTCTTGTCCTTTCCTAAAAACCCTGCCTGTGATTTGCGCACTTCCGGCTCTTGCACGATGGCAGCCGGACGTATATTTTTTCTCAGAACCATGTGGACAGCATCATGCCGATATATGAATTTTTCTGCGCCGATTGCAATACCATTTTTAACTTTTTCTCGCGCCGCGTGAATACCTCAAGCACACCCACGTGCCCGCGATGTGATCGCGATACGCTGTCGCGGCGCGTGTCGCGTTTCGCCGTGGTCTCGGGCGGCACACAGGGGGGGGAAGAGGGCGCCGGGCTCGACGATCTTCCGCTCGACGAGAATCAACTGATGCGGGCCATGTCCGCTCTGGAGGGCGATATGGGGCGCATCGATGAGTCCGATCCCCGGGCGCTCGCACAGCTCATGCGCAAATTCAGCTCGGCTGCAGGCATGGAATATGGCGAGAAAATGGAAGACATGCTGCGCCGCCTGGAACAGGGCGAGGATCCGGATGCTCTCGAAGCTGAAATGGGTGAAATGGGCGAGGACGGTGACATCATGGACTTTATTCGCGCAAAAAAGTCCGTCTCCGGGAATAAACCTCCTCCGAAAGTGGACGATACGCTGTATGAAATGTGAGTGCTCTCTTCGGAGAGTAGAAAGTCATTTCAGAGACTGCACATTCCGCTCATCCTCGGGGGGCCAGTGGCTGCGAAATGACGTAGGTGCACCGGGGCATGCGAGAGTGACAACTCGTTCAGCGGAAATCACCGAGAATCACTGTCAGATTCCCTGAAAGCGCGCCGCGATCCTTCGTTCTGGTGCCATGTAGCGAAACGCCAAGGCAACACCAGTGCCGCATGCGCATGGTAACGCCGAGATCGAGGGCTGCGCCAAAGCTTTTGTAGGATGCGACCTCATAGTAGTCCTCGCGGATCGATTTGCTTGAGGAATATCTCCACCACAGGAATTGGTGTGAGCTCGATTCCGTGCGCATGCTGCTGCGGATGAATTTCCCCAGCCGCTTCTCCAGGATGATCGCGGCGCCGGCGGCTGCGTGAAAATGAGTGTTTTCATCACCCAACCGGATACGGTACAGCAGGGCGAATTCCGTGTACGTTTCCTTTTCAAGGCTGACCTGATACGGAATTCCGGGCGCTTTTGCGAGATGGCGGTATTCCGCCATCGCAGCATGCATGCCTGAGCCGAGTGACAGTCCGAACGTCGGACCGGCTCCACGCGTGCTCGCGGCGATCCCTGCTGTGAGTTCCGCTGTGCCGGCACTCGTGGATGTTTCGGGAGCGCTGTCCATCTGTGCGAAACAAGGTGAACAGTACATCAAGCCTGCGACAAGCAGCGCGATAGAGATGAGTTTCGTTTTCATGATAACCTATCCTTTTCCATTTCGCTCTGCTACATGGTACACCGAAGCGTGCCCGCAATTGTCAGGACTATGTCAAAGATTCGTCGGGATACGACGGCAGGAGCGAGTTGTAGCAGTTGTTGCTGACTGGCTGTAACTATCAGAACTGATCAGGCCATGGGCTGCATGACGCCCTCCAAACGGATAGAAAGGGACGCGTATTGTCGCTGGATACATCCCTGAAGGTTTGGTTTATAATGGGTGAGCACGTCTGCTTCCTGTCGCTTCAGGACTTCGGCAACTGTCGGGTTCGGCAGATCACGGACTTATCCCCGGGGTGCCTTTTCAACCCTCCATTGTGGCGCGTAGTGATACGAGCCCTCGGGTTAGGATGATGCGGCGATTCGCATCGCAGCGGCCTCGTCGCTGAACTGTCGAATCTCTCTGCATCCAGGAGGAGCGTTGTCGAGCCGCCGGATGTATGTCATGAAACAGTGTATTGTCACGAAAAGATTTATCCGCATATATTGTCTGTTGCTGTAACTTTTCCCCCGCTGATGTGTTCTTCTGAGTGGTACTTCGACTCACGCACCTTTCATCTCACCACCGATGTCCATGCAAAATTGTCACAGGTCCCTCATCCTGATATTCTGTTGTATCGGGCTGTTTCTGCAGTGCCACGTCTGTGAGGCGCAGATTTCCCTCGATTTCAAACGCATCAATCTCCTCTGGCCGACGGTGGAATTGTATTTCTCGCTTCGGTCCTCCGACGGGAAGGTTGTGCATCCTCTGCGGGAGCAGTTGCGTGTCACCGAAAACGACTTCGAGGTACCGGAGCTCACGTTGCATCCTCCGCATCCCACACCCTGTCCCATGTCCGTGGCTCTTGTGCTGGATGCGAGTGGTTCGATGCAGGGCGCCGGAAACGAAGGCGCGAAGGCCGGCGCCAAGGCCTTTGTCCGTCGCATGGATGGTACTCGTGACGAGGCGGCCCTCGTAGAATTCTCGACCAATCCACGCTTGAAACTCGGAATGACAAGCGATACTGCGCAGCTCGTAGACTCGATCAACACCCTCCCGGCTTGGGGAGGCACAACTATTTGGGATGGTATCTGGATGGGCATTGAGCAGGTCGTACAATCCGGAGTCAATGATTGTCGGGCGGTGGTGGCGTTGACCGACGGCGGGGATGGTTCGTCGTCGCATTATCCAGGCGATATCATTCCATTTGCCAATCGGGAACATATCAGAGTCTTTACGATCGGACTTGGAAGCAGCATCAATACCACCGAGCTTGAATTAATTGCAATGCTTACTGGTGGAAGGTTTTTTCATACTTCGCATCCATCGGCTCTTCCTGCGATATACGATAGCATTGCGACCATCATCAAAGACAAGGGTTTCGGTGAGAGGATGATCACCTACAACGCGAGCTGCATGGACGGGACGCTGCGGAGGGTGGATCTCACGATGATTGCTGAACGCGGCGACAGCCTGCGTAAAACGAAATCCTATCGCGCACCGCTGGATCCCTCCACTGCTCGTGTCATGCCGTTACACCTGCGCGCTGGTGACGTCCAAGGTGGACACAGCTTGCTGGTAAGCCTCAGGACTGATGGTCTGTTTGACCCGCTCATCCCGCTGCATCCAAGATTTGTACTCCCGACCGGTGAGCCGGGCCTGCGCTTCGATAGCGTGTGGGTGCCATCCGGTTCGCCCTTCGAGAGCGGCAGTCTCGTCAGTACTGTCTATCCCGATAGTGTGGTATTACACTTCGATGGGCCGTTGCGCGTTATGGGTACGGGGCCGTTACTCCACGTACTGTATGAGACGACGGAAGCATCGGATACGGTGTCGGGTCGCTTGTATCTTCACGCAACGTCCTCCGGCAGCGGTTGTGCGCGTTTTACCTGCGACTCTGCGGCCTACAACATTCTGCCCGAAGGACCCTCGGTAGTGCTCAATGCGCGGGATGTTCCGGAATGTGTTTGGGATCAGAGTGCGCAGCGCTATGAACCACCGACCGTGGAACTGCGATACCTGGCAGAGAACCATGGACTCGCCGCTGCGGAGCAACCAGAGTACACGCTCTATGGCTACGAGACCGCTTTGCTCCTGCTCAATCCGGTATCGAGCATGCAGCCGGGTTCCGAGACGCGTATTGAGGCAGGGAGAGCGCAATCCGTCAGCTGGTTGGTGGAACCAGCACGCCGTGCACGCACGGACACGATACGCCTTGGTATGGTCGCGGCGTTTGCGAACCATGCCGTGGCGGTAGCAGAGTCGAAAATCATCATCCATTCCTCACTTGCGAACCTTGAATGCTCGCTTGGAATTCCCGATGTGCTGATGGATTCCGTACGGAGGCGATTCGAAACGCTTCCGGTCACGCTCACAGTGCACAACCACGGCGGCGCGGCAAGCGACAGCATCTATGCCGAGATCGAATTGTCGGGAGGGCTGCAACTGGAACGGGAAGATCCCGCTCAGACGTCACGCAGATTGCTGACACCGGCCGTGCTTGCCCCGGGTGCCGAGGGACACGCCGCCTGGAGGTTACAATTGCCGGCTTCGAAGGAAGGGGAGGTTTCGTCTGTCGCCGTTCGTCTGCTCGACGCGGGGCAGGAGCCGGGTTATTGCAGTGCGAGTATCGCAGTTCCCCCGCTCGATACGAATCGGGTGATCGGCGTAGACATACAGGGCAGGACATTACTCTGCCCGGGAGACAGCGCGACGCTGGTGGCGGAACCCGGTTTTTCGGAGTATGTCTGGAGCAACAGTCGTACGGGGCCTATTTTAACCGTGTCGCAGGCGGGGCAGTACCACGTCGAGGCGGTGGATAATGCCGGCACGCGACGGAAAAGTGACGTCCTGTTCATCTCCGAGGCATATCTTCCAACGGTGAACGTCTATGCAACGAACTACACACCTTGTGTCGGAGACACCGTACGGCTGTACACTTCCTGGCCAATGACGTCCTATCTTTGGAGTACCGGCGACACGACGCAAAGCATATTTGTGACGGCTTCGGCCACGTATGATGTCATCATGCTCACCAGGGACGGATGCACTGCTACCGCTTCGCGCGCCATGACCTTCGCTCCCTATCCGGAACTTCCAATCATTTCCCGGAGCTTCGACACGCTGTACACAGAGGTGGTTGCGCTGAACCACGACTGGTACCGAAATGGTAACAAGATATCCTCGGGGAAGCCATTTCACGTAGCGCGTTCCGCGGGAAGATACTCCGTCGTTGCTTCGAATGGCGGAAAATGCACCGCTACTTCGAATGAATTCGATGTCTCCGTCCTCGCCACGGACAATGCGGCCTCTGCCCCAAGGCTTGAAATGAATCTGTACCCCGATCCCGTCGATGCGCAGCTGGAAGTGCACATCGTTGCAGAAATCGGCGATCATGTGTCGGTGTCCCTGGTTGATTTGCTCGGCCGCTCAACGGTACTTTCGGATGTCGTGATGTCGCAGGATCGCCACACCTTGTGTCTTCCCGTTGCACACGTGCCACCCGGGGTGTACATGCTGCTGCTGCGCGGTGAGGGTGGGCAGATTGTGCGCCGGTTCAGGAAGCTGTAATCCGCCACGCTCGGTCGTTCCTGCTGCGAAAGAGGCGACGACGGGTGGGTGATGCTGAATACGTTTCCGGGGAGGTTTGAAACCGTCATCCTTTGGGCGCCGTTCCCCGAACATGTATTTTATCCGAAGTACATTTTCCGGAGCAGCACCATGCCACGTTATTTCACACATTTCTGGTCCGATGAACTCTGCGGCGCGCATTATCGCGAAGGCCTCAGCGGCGTCCCCGTCGAATTCACTGCCGGAAGCGGTTTCCTGCGAAAGGAAGTGACTACCGGTGACGAGATATACCTGATCAGCGTGTATGACGGTCAGTTCCTCCTGCTCGGGAAAATGACCGTGGGGCGTGTCATCACTTCGCGGGAGGAGGCGATCCTGGATCTGGGGCCGGAGATCGAAGACGCGCGCGAGTATGTCATCGCCGCCGAAGCCTCGTCAACGCCGCTGCAGTTCACGAGACAGATTGCGTGGGAAACTGTCGGGGAATTGCGATTCATCGGCCTGGACGGACGCACGAAACCGCTCAAACTTGCCGACCATGAAGAAGCGGACGCTTCCGCACTCACCGGTGTACGTGAGCTGACGCCGGCCTCCGCAGCGCTGTTGGATGAAGCGTTGGCGGAACCGTTCGAGGATCTTCCCGGCAATATTGGTGAAATGGAAAGCGAGGAAATAGATGACGACGATTTGAAAATACTCGAAGCCGGGCTGCCGGACGCCGCAAAGCGGGAAGAGCTTCACGCAGCCGCCGTCCGTGTAGCGGTGAAGCAGTTCGAAGCTTCCGGCTGGCAGGTACGGGTGAATGATAGGCCGGGCCCACGTGTCTACGATTTGCACTGCTCCCAGGACGGGCATGATCTGTTTCTTGCGGTCATCGGTGTCGAGGGCAGCGAGATGGTGTTCACGTTCCGTGAATTGCAGTACATCGCAGCCGAGGAAGAGAGCCATTACGCCATATGCGTCGTGACAAAGGCGCTGTCCAAACGTCCGGAACTCGTCACCTACACAGGGGACGATTTGGAGGACTTGTTCGACGCCCGTCCGCTGCTGTGGATGTTCCGACCCCGGAAGAACGGAGATTTCGGCCAGGAGGATTTTGATTGAATGGGGACATCAGGTGGAATAAAATAATTTTCGGGTTATTTTTTTATTGCATTTCATTCGCAAAACTCTGACATTAGTACATTCATTTACCATCCAAGTCCCGGAGGAACCATGAATGTACGGCAATACATACTGCTGGCAGCCTTGCTTGTGTTGACTGCCTGTGGAGACGAGCCCTCGACACCCATTTCTGAAGCGGAAGCCCCATCTCAGAGGAGTGCTGTGCTCGACGACAACGAATCCACGATCGACGTGCGTGATCGCTACGTGGTTGTGTTCAAGGAATCCGTGCGCGACGTGGATCGCGCTGTGGACGAAATGACGCGCGGAAACGGCGCTACGGTGCATTTCCGTTATCGTCATGCTCTGAAGGGTTTCAATGCGACCATCCCTCCGCAAGCCGTGGAGGCATTGAAGAAAAATCCGAATGTGGATTATATCGAGCCCGACGGTATTGCACGAAAGACGCAGCAGAGCAACCCCCCGAGCTGGGGTCTCGACCGCATCGATCAGCGCAATCTCCCGCTCAATCAGACTTACAACTATCAGAACAACGGTAGCGGCGTCCGTGTGTACATCCTCGACACCGGTATCCGCTTCAATCACCAGGAATACAACGGACGCGCGTTTTCCGGCTGGGATTTCATTCAGAACGATCCCGACGCGTCGGATTGCGACGGCCATGGCACACACGTCGCCGGCACCGTAGGTGGTACGTCCGTCGGAGTCGCGAAGGGTGTTACGCTGATCGCGGTGCGCGTGCTCGATTGCAATGGCTCCGGTAGCTGGGGACAAGTGATCGCCGGTATCGATTGGGTCACGGCAAATCATATCAAGCCCGCGGTGGCAAATATGTCGCTTGGTGGCGGTTATTACGCTCCCATCAACACCGCTGTGGCGAATTCCATCGCCGCCGGCGTTGTGTACGCCGTCTCGGCAGGCAACAGCAATGCGAACGCCTGCAATTATTCACCCGCCAGCACCCCTGCGGCCCTCACGATAGGTTCCACGACAAGCGGCGATGTGCGATCATCATTTTCGAATTACGGAAGCTGCGTGGACATTTTCGCCCCCGGCTCCTCGATTTATTCCTCCACTATGACGAGCACGAGCAGTTATCAGTCCTCGAGCGGTACGTCCATGGCTTCGCCGCATGTGGCCGGAGTCGCCGCGCTGTATCTGAGTGCTCATCCGACCGCGACACCGGCCCAGGTGGAAACGGCGATTAAATCCAACGCCACTACGGGCGTGCTCAGCAGCATCGGGTCGGGCTCGCCCAATTCACTGCTCTACAGTTTGATCGCAGCTCCGGCCGGTCCCGTCCCCAACGCGCCGAGCAACCTGACAGTGGGTAGTCCAACGACCAGTTCACTCACACTCAACTGGTCGGACAACTCGTCCGACGAAACCGGCTTCCGCATCGAACGCGCTTCGAGCAGCAACGGGCCATGGAGCTTTGTCGCAAATGTTGGCCAGAATCAAACCAGCTATCAGAACACCGGCCTGGCATCCTCGACCACCTACTGGTATCGCGTGTTTGCGTTCAACGCCAATGGCAATTCGAGCGCCAGCAACACGGCGAGCGGCACCACCGCTTCCCCTCCGCCGCCACCCAACCCACCGTCAAACCTGGTGGTGGTCAGTCCGACGAGCAGTTCCCTGACACTTAATTGGTCTGACAATTCCGGCGATGAAAGCGGCTTCCGCATCGAACGCGCTTCGAGCAGCAACGGGCCATGGAGCTTCGTCGCCAATGTCGGTCAGAATGTGACGAATTATCAGAATACCGGTCTGGCATCCTCTACTACGTACTGGTATCGGGTATTCGCCTTCAACGCCAATGGCACGTCAGCCGCGAGCAATACCGCCAGCGGTACCACAGCTTCGGCGCCGACTGTCGCGGTGCATGTTGACGGGCTGAGTGGCTCAACATCAAGCAATAAAGGCGGATGGAACGCGTCTCTCACAGTGACGGTCAAGAATGCCAACGGCGTCCCCACGCAGGGCGTGACGGTGAGCGTGAGCTGGGGCAATGGCTCCGGCAGCGCGGTCACGAACAGCTCGGGTCAGGCGACCATCACCACCGGACGCAACAAAAATAATGTCTCATCAGTCACGATGTCGGTGACCAATCTCTCAGGGACGGGCTTTACGTATGACAGCGCGGCGAACAATCCCAATCCGCCGTCGCTGATCATCAATAAGCCGTAAGAGAGCTCGCGGAACACAAAACACGACTCTGCTTCAACCGCCCCGGGTATGCTTACATGCTCGGGGCGGTTGCCTGTATACGGGAAGACGCTGCGCCTATTATCCGAAAAACCTGTCACCGCGCTTTGGTGAATCCCGACGCCCGATCACATGAGACCAGCGAGGGACGAAGATCTGCTCTGCATCGCCTGCTCCGGAATAGTCCGCGCAGACCACCGTTGTCTATAGCTTCAGTTTCGCTCTGATATCGGCGGGAATAGCGTCTTTGTGCAGCATGATGGAGGTGGTTTTGTAACGCACATAGGCCTCGGATGCGTGGAAGTATCCACCATAGGGATTATTCTTTTCACCCCAGGAATTCTTCACATAGAAATACCGCCCGCCATTGACATCGCGGGACAAGCCGATGATGTGCATGCCGTGATCATCCTGCGTAGTGTAATTGTCGAAGCCCTCCTGACGGAACTGTTGCGTGATGACTTTTTCTTTCACCGGCGCGATAAAGACGCTGTCGGTTTCGCCTTTGCTCATGTCTTCCCACGCTTTATCCGGTACAATCGCCATGCCTTTTTTGTGATTGAATCCTTTTTCGCTGACATCGCTCGCCCAGGCGATGGTGAAGCCGTGCTCGATGGCATGGGTCATGGTGCGCAGCATGTCGTCCAGCGGGATGTTGTACACCAGCCCATACGACCAGTTGTCGGGGACCTCCAGCGCGAATTGCGTATAGAAGGGATGGTGAGTGAATGAGGAAAGCAGGATGTAATCCTCTGTTTTTATGCCCAACGCCTGATCGGCGTAGTTTCGCGGAGTCCAGCGCTTGCCCTGCCACTCGAATTCCTTCGGTTCGGGTCCCAGATAGCCGTCGAGTATGCCGGCGACAGATCGTTTCCATGCGGGTGTAAGTTTCCCGTTCGGGGCTTTGATCAAGGCATCCACGACGGCCCGCAGGACAGCATCCAATTCATTATGGACGTGCAGCGCTTCACCGTAGGAAAGTCCGGGGTAGACCTGGTCGGGGACTATGCCGATATCTCTGATGACATCCGCCACATCGTTGAACGCGCCGCCCGGTGCAAACGCCAGATTGCCGTGCATACGCACGAATTTTTCCGCTTTCCGCTGGTAGATATTGCGGACAATAAACATCTCCGACAGGTCGACCGGGCCTTTGCCCATGCGCAGCAGCTCCGATTCGAGCAGAGACAGTGCGGAAAAACTCCAGCACGTGGACGTGCGGTTCTGGTTTTTTACCGGGGTGGCGCCCAGTTCCTTCACCATGGTGAATTGATAGCCGGAAGTCGTGGAATCGTTGTTTCGCGCCCAGGTAACGGACGTGAGCAACAGTATCGCGAGAATGGATATGCGCAGAGGATTCATACGTCGGTTATACTTTTGGATGATGAAAAAATGGCCCGGTGTGTTGCGCGGGCAGTCCGCGTAAACAATCTACATTCGGACGTCTATATCAGACAAATACCGAACGCAGCCGCGGCGGGTGATGCAGCGGGAGCGGTATTCCATCGAGGTTGGAGTGACTTTTACACCGGCTGTCAATGCGTCATGAACACACGTTTCACATCACCTGAACGATCAATTCGCGGAGACGGGCCGTCGAATGCTTCAGCACGCGCTTCCCGCTCTGGATGATCAGAAGCTTCGGGGAAACAACAGCGTCACAGTCTGTCGAACACCGATCCGCTGCCGGGCTGGAAAAGACGGTTGTACATTCGCTCCGCATAATTGTCGGTCATCCCGGAAATGAAGTCCGCCAATACACGGACGCGCTGCGCTTCCGTGTCCGCTTCGCGTAAAAGATACCCATGCTTGCCGGAGAGCAACTCGGGTGAATCAATAAAGGCATCGAACATTTTCCGGATGATGATGCCGCCGCGATACTCAAGACTCTGGACCGCGGGTCCGTTGATGACAAGATCATAGACCGAGCGCTTGAGGGCTTCGAGAGCGAGGCGATGGTCGTGCGGCAGGGTCGCCCTCCACCGCAGGCGGGGATGTTCGAAGCGCGTATCGTGGGTCAACTCTGCCGCACCGATGAGCCGGCCGATCAGTGCCGATGCCGCCTGCTTTTTCTCATGCACTGCGTCTCGTCGGGATGCGCCGCCGCCACGTCCCATCGCAATGATGAGCGAGGCGTAGGATTTCTGCATCTCGGGATCCTGAAACTTCTCTTTCGGCAAGTAGGAAAGAATCGCTTCCGGTTCGATCAGGCGGGAAAAGAAAGCGTCCTCCACGTCGTGTGTGCCATAGGCGATATCATCGGCGAGTTCGACGACACTTGCTTCGAGCGTACTGTTGCGTGTGCGGGCGTGACGTGCTTCGCGATACTCTATTTCGGAAAGGCGCTCACGGTCACCTGATGAAAACGGAGACAGTATCCAATCCAGCAACTCCTGTTCCTCGTTATGAATACATTTTGGCGGTGCCCAGGGCTTGAATGGCGGACAGGCCGCATTGTCCGGATAGGCGAGGGGATTGACGAGATCGGCATAGATGCGCGGATACTTCAGAATGGCCTGAAGAACCGTTCGGGTGAGGTTCAAACCATGGTGTTCGCCATGGACTTCAAGGTCATCGCTGTTGAGTAAGCGAAGCGTTTGTCCGTTTCCTTCGAAGCCATTATCCCCGAGCCGTGTCCACACACAATAATTCAGAGCTTCTTCACCGCGGTGACCGAAGGGTGGGTGACCGAGATCGTGCGCGAGGCATGCGGCTTCTATGAGACTGGTGTCAATAACGCCGCCAAGTTCCTCAAACTCCGGCTTCACACTTGCCAGCGGGAAACCCGGCCATATCTGTCGATTGAGCACAGCGGTGAGCCCGCGCCCGATATTTGCGACCTCGAGCGAGTGCGTGAGACGCGTGCGGAGAAAAGCGGATTCATTGAGCGAAAAGATCTGCGTCTTCGATTGCAGGCGACGGAAGGAGAAACTGTGGATGATGCGGGCTCGGTCGCGTTCAAACGGATCGCGATGGTCGCCGGCTTTATGATGGTCGCCACCCGGACGTTCCGTGTCCGCTGCGGTGTACAATGGCGAGATATGGTAGAGTGGATGCATGATAGGTTTGGGTCGATGATATTCAACAAAGTACGAAAATTCATGTGCATGCGCGCGCGGCGGGCGGATTAGCGGTACGCAGAGGGAAGGCCGGCGTCAATCCGGGAAATCGAGAGAAATGATTGTACCTTCACGGTTGCACGTGTACGGCCCATCGGTACTGCTCGTGCGCTTCAAGGCACTTCCTGACCCATTTTCCCGCGCAGCGCATTTTCGTACTTTGCTTCATTGCCGTATACCGGACCGGCGGATACACCGCGCACCTCCGTACGATTCTCATGCTGCTGTGAAACAACGACTCCACCTTATCTTTGCGCTCCTCCTGCTCCTGTCCGCAGCCTCACGGATGAACGCGCAAACGGATGAACCCGCACCGCCGGCAGACTCCACTGTCGTACCCGCCGCAGCTCCAGTCGACTCGCTTTTCCGCACCGACGATTCGGTGTACGTTTTTCCCACAAAGGACGCGGCGGATACCATCGTCTCCTACAAGGCGCGCGATTCGGTGGTGTACATACTCGATGACAAACTCATGGATATGTACGCGGAGGCCGACATCAACTACGGCAGTACCGCAATCTCCGCCGCGCGTATCCGCATCAGTTGGGACAAGTCCACCATTCATGCTACCGGAATCAGCGACAGCGCAACGCAGGAAATCAAGGGTGCTCCGATACTGAAGGAAGGGGGAGAAACGTACAACGGCGAGGAAATGACCTACAATTTCCGCTCGAAACAGGGGTTGATTCTGAAGGGCGAAACCGCGATCGAGGACGGATTCTATCTCGGTGAGCGCATCAAACGCTCACCGGACAACGAGTACTTCGTAGGCATGGGGCGTTACACAACCTGTGATAATCCCTCCCATCGCCATTATTATTTCGGCTCGCAGCAGATGAAAGTCATCCCGGACGATGTCGTGGTCGCGCGTCCCATCACGCTGTTTATCGAAGATATTCCCCTGTTCTGGTTCCCCTTCGCTGTCATCCCCAACACCAAAGGCCGTACTTCCGGTATTCTCGTGCCCGCCTTCGGAGAGGACGGACGGCGTGGGCGCTATCTGACGAAAGGCGGCTATTATCTCTCCATCAGCGATTACTGGGATCTCGCGCTTACCGGAGACTGGTATTCCAAGGGCGGGTATTTGCTCAAGGCGGATGTGCGCTACGCTTTGCGCTATAATTTCACGGGGTCGGTGAGCGCGAGCTATGGTCGGCAGACCTTCAACATCGGCAATGTGTTCGTCCCCGACGACGAACCCGGTACGGACTGGAGTCTTCTGCTCAATCATAATCAGGACATTTCGCCGCTCTCGCGCCTTTCGATGAATCTCAATCTCCGAACCCAGGGATATTTCGATCGATACAGCAACGATCTCAACGAACTTCTGACGCAATCGGTGTATTCTTCCGCGCAGTATTCCACCTCCTGGGAGGGAACGAATCGCAGCCTGTCCATAGGCATGCAGCGCGACCAGAATACCACTACCGGAACGTCCACCATGACGCTTCCGGACATCACCTTTAATCAGTCCCAGGTATATCCGTTCCGTTCGGAGGAGGGAAGCGGCCAGGAGTGGTATGAACTCATAGGCTTTAATTACACAGGCCGGGCGGTGAATCGCATCGAGATCAAGGACTACACGGTGGATAGAGATACGATTCGCGGCAGGTTCGATCGCCGTGGCGTGGATCATAGCGTCTCTCTGATCGCGTCACCGAAGTTCGGGTATGTGACGCTCTCACCGAATTTTCGCTATCAGGAACGATGGTACGACCACCGCACCGAACGAAGTTACACACCCGGTGATTCATTGGTCCGCGGCCGCGATGTGGAGGGTTTCTTTGCGTTGCGCACGTTCTCGGCCAGTGTGTCGGCCAGTACCAAATTGTACGGGATGTTCGAGCCGAATATGTTCGGCATCCTCGGTATACGGCATACGTTGCAGCCCTCGGTGAGCTATCAGTACAATCCGGATTTCTCCAGCAGTTGGTGGGGATATCATCAGGTGTACAGGGACAGCACGGGACGTGAAGTGTTTTACGATCCCTACTCCGGCTATGATTACCGGCCCGGCGAGGTCTTCGGCGGAGTCGGCGGGGGAGAATCGCAGTCCGTCGGCATGAGTCTGAGCAATATTTTCGAGATGAAACTGCAACCGCGCGCCGACGATACCACGCAGACCCCCCGGAAATTCCAGCTCTTCACACTGAATGCCGATACGCGGTACAATTGGGTGGCGGACAGTCTCAAACTTTCGGACATCAACTTGTCGTTCAGAACCAGCATTCAGAATGTGCTCGATCTGTACGGAGGCGCGACACTTTCACCCTATGTCTTTGAGCGCAGACGGACGGAATTCGATGGCGAAGGAAGGGAGACCATCATTCCGGGCAGGAAAGTGAATCGCTTTCTCATCGATGAGGATGGAGGACTCGTACGGCTTACGAATTTTTCGCTGAATTTGTCCACGACGCTGTCCAACGAAATGTTCAAAGATGCCAATGCGGCCGCGGAGGATTCGACGAGAAAAAAGGATGATGATGTCTACAGCTTCAGCATACCCTGGAATCTCTCCCTTGGTGTGGATTATAACATCGACATGTTCGATCCCGACAATGTTTTTCGGAGAGCGGGACTTCGCGCGGGATTGTCCTTCAGCTTTACACCGAGCTGGCATGTGTCCATGAATACGTTCTACGATGTGGTGAACAAGGAACTCGGGACGCCGGAAATCAATGTGCGTAAGGATTTGCATTGCTGGGAAATGAGCTTCAATTGGCGTCCGGCCGGGTACTACAGAAGTTTCTATTTCGTCCTGCGCCTGAAAGCCCCTATGCTGCAGGATATCAAGCTCGAAAAACGCGGCAGCGATCGCGGCGTATTTTAGAACACAGAACGCAGAATACGCAGAAAAGACAGAACACGCAGAAAGAAGGCGCAAACCTTTCATATTCCATCTGCGTCTCTACCGCCTCCTGAGCATAGTCGAAGGGGCCTCTCCGCGTTACTTTCTTGCGTTCATTGCGTTAATTTCCCCTCCCCTGAATTTCCGGCAAAATTCGTATACTATAAGATGGGCCTATTAGACCACGCAATGACACAGCACGATGGTACCTGTATGACACATTGTTTCAGAATCGCACTCTTTATTTTGCTCGCGCTGCTGCTTCCCGGGATGCTTGCGGCACAGAATGATCCGAACAAAGACCGCCTCCGCGCCTCTGAAGGGGACTGGTACGGAAAGGCCGATATGCTTGTCGTGTACGACAGCATGTCGGTGGACGTACAGGAAAGCGGTTTGAGCTACGTTACCATGCACAAACTCGTGCGTGTGCTCACAGCCAAAGGAGCGCTCTCGCTGCGCAACGTGATCTATGATTATGATCCGCTCTCGGCCGATGTGGAGGTGCGTCTGGTGAGAATCTACCGTGCGGATGGCAGCGTCGAAACCGTCGGGAAAGATCGTGTGCACGACTACCCCGCGCCGGCACGCGCCATTTACTGGGGTGCCCGGCAGAAATTGGTGGATGTCGGACGGCTCGAACCCGGTGACGCGGTGGAGACCGTCGCGTTTCGCAAGGGATTCACCTACGCGCTTCTGGGTGATGGCTCCGACGATGACAGCCGTTTCATCCCGCCGATGAAAGGTCATTACTATGACATCGTGGAGTTTTGGTCATCAGTGCCAGTGACGGAAAAAGTGTATCGCATTTTCACTCCTGCGGACAAACCGTTGCAGTATGAAGTGTATAACGGCGAACTCACTTCGTATGTGCATTTTCATCCGCAGCATACGCATCGCGTCAAAGTGGCGGTGAATCCCGCCGGGAAGCAAGCGGCGACGACGGAAGATGCGTTGCATCCGACTGCCGGAATGGTCACGAAACCGGGGAAAATCACCTATGGCTGGTACAAGCGGCATATCCTGCCGCTGAAAACCGAGCCCGACATGGTTGCGGCGTCGGATGTCGCTCCCAAACTGTTGCTCTCCACGTCGCCGGACTGGTACGCCAAAGCCGTCTGGTTCCACGGGGTGAACGAGGATTTCGGCAGTTTTGCTGTCACCCCCGAGGTGCAGAAAATGACGGATAATTTGCTAAAGGGCGTGACCAACGAGCATGAAAAGATCTCCATTCTGAATCATTGGGTTGCAGAGGAAATCCGTTACTCCGGCATCTCCATGGGCGAAGGGGAGGGCTACACGCTGCACACCGGCGAAATGACCTTTTCCGACCGCTGCGGCGTGTGCAAGGACAAGGCCGGAATGCTCGTGACCATGTTGCGTGCAGCCGGCTTCGAATCCTATCCGGCAATGACCATGGCGGGCTCGCGCATCGACCGCATACCCGCCGATCAGTTCAATCACAGCGTCACGACGGTGAAACTCAGTACCGGCGAATGGATGCTGCTCGATCCGACCTGGATCCCGGGCGCGCGCGAGATGTGGTCCAGCGCCGAACAACAGCAGGAATATCTGCTCGGCATACCCGGCGGTGCGGACGTCATGTCCACACCGGTCTCACCGGCGGACAATCACTACTGGAACGCTACCAATACGGCCACCTTGCTCGCCGATGGCACGCTCGAAGGCACCATCGTCATCGAAGCGGAAGGGCAGAGCGACGCCATGCTGCGTCGGGCGTTCAGCCGCAGCTATCGCTCATCCTGGGAAGATAATTTCGTCTCGCAGTTCCTGAAAAAATTTCCGACCGCCGAGGCGAAGGTCACCGAAATGACCACTGTGGAGGATTTGTCCAAACCCTTCGCTATCCGCATGAACTACCGCATTCCCGGCTACGCAATTGTTGATGGCAAACGCCTTCTGCTCACGCCGCTCCTCGCCGACAGCCCTTTCGACGACGGCTTCAACGCCGGCGAGCTGTCCATCAACACCTCCCTGGAGACGCGTAAGTACGGTTTCCGCGCGCGTTGTTCGAAGCTCGTGCAGCTGCACGAAGTGATAACGCTGCCATCGGGGTACAGTACAGAAACGCTGCCCCAGACGGTGGAGAAGGGTGGAGCACCGGCGTCGTTCTCCTCGGTGTTTTCCAAGGAAGGCAATTCCATTCGAATGAAGGCGACGCATCGTCTTGAAAAACGCGTCTACGAAGCCGCCGACTGGCCCGATTTCCGCGCCGCGCTGCTCGCGCGCAAGGATCTCGCGAATACATCCATCACCCTTACGCGATAGGAGGAGCGACCATGAAACAGACAAGCATCACCATCGCCGCTCTGACCGCATTCGCACTCATCGTGTATGTGCGTCCTGTGCTCGCGCAGGACAATGCCGACGCCGAGTATCTCTCCATGGAGCACAGCTATGAATTGCTCGAGGACGGAAGCACGGTATACAGCTACAGCCATTCCCAGAAGTATCATACCAATTACGCCTTTACCCGCGCGTACGGTGAGTCCTTCATCATCTATGATCCCGCATGGCAGAAACTTACGGTCACCAAATCCGAGACCACCATGCGCGACGGCAAGAAGGTGTCCTCACCCTTCAACGCCTACAACGAAGTTCTTCCTGCGTACGCCGCCAACGCCGCGCCGTATCTGCATTTGCGGGAGATGGTGGTGACTCATGCCGGACTCGAGGCGGGCTGTACGGTGGATTTCAGCTATACCCTTGCCACGAAGAAGGGTTTCATACCCGGACTGTCCGGCAAGGTGCTTTTCGGAGCCCGTAGTCCGATACGTTCCCTCACCGTCAATGTGATTGTTCCCTCCGGCACGCAGCTCAGGCACGCGATGCTCCGTACCGATATCGCGCCGGAAAAGAAAAGCGAGGCGGGGAAGGACGTGTACACATGGAAAACATCAAATCTCCCGCTCTTCGATGTAGAAGCGTCTCAGCCTCCCATGGATGAGGTGCTGCCCCTTCTTCATTTCTCGTCGGCATCGTTCAACGACCTGACCAACCACATCGTATCGGATGGCAAGATGCTGCACGCATCCGTCGCAATGAACGCTCTCGTGGTGAAGCAGACGGAAAAGTCCTCTACACCGAGCGAAAAAGCACTGGCGCTGCGCAGTTGGGTTGCGGACCATGTCGCCCGCATGGCCGCTCCGCTGGCCGACATCGGCGCGCGTCCGCTGAGCGCCGCGACGACCTTCGACAAGCGCGTCGGTTCCGATCTCGATCGCGCCGTACTCCTCGCCGCGCTGTGCCGCGCGGCGAAACTCGATGCGGATGTTGTTCTGGGTTCGACCGATGCGTTCGTCGCCGTGCCTTCGGCGTACGCATTACCGCGCGCCCTGGTCATCATCCGGGATGCGTCGCTGGTTCAGGGTATCATGTTACTCGATCCGTCCAGAGCTCCGTCGGGACCAGCCGCGACCATGGCGGGTTTGGCCGCGTATCTGCCGGTATCCGCAAAGGGTGGTGAGCCGGTGCTGATGTCCCGCGCCGCCATAGCAACGCGGGTCAGCGTTACATCGGACTGGACGCTGGACAAGGACATGAAGGTACAAGGCAGAAGTCTGGTGGAAGCGGCTGGGCTGCGAAGCCATGTCTTCGACCCCACAGGAATGCAGAATGCGGTGAAAAAGGCACTGGCCTCCGCCGCGCAAGGCCTTACCGTAACCCCCTCCGAAGCGAAATCCGGCTCCGATTTCACGACATCCTGTGATGCGGAGGTCAGCGGAGAAACCGCCCTGAGCGCCGTGAACGGCATCGTTCGCTTCGCTGTACCGGTGGCACCGGGCGGCATCACGGATTTCGCATACATTCCTGCGGATCCGAAGCGGTCTACCCCTGTGCAGCTTCCCGCCGCGATGACGGAGGAATGTCGCATGACCCTGCATCTGCCAAAGGGCGTGACCTTGCTCGGCGGCGGCGGCAAGATCGAACTTCAGAACACCGTCGGCACTGTCTCGAGCGTCATCAAAGGCGATAGCCACGACATCGAAATCGCCCGTCGCATCACCTTCAACACCGATCGCGTCGCTCCCGCACAATTCGAAGATCTCAAAGCGTTGCTCAGCGCCTGGCGCGATCCGAAGCACACGACGCTGCTGCTGCGGGTGGGGGGGGAGAAGTGAGGAGTGAAGAGTGAAGAGTGAAGGGGTCGTGAAAAGGTGAAAAGGAGAAAAGGTGAAAAGGTGAAGAGTGCAATGCGGAGAATAGAGATGCCAACAGACACCGTCACCCTGAGCGCAGCACCCGCAGCAGAGTGTGGGGTGTGAGGTATGCACTTCCACGGGTGCGCAGTCGAAGGGCGGTGTTCGTCCCACTCCGTGGTCGTTGGTCGGGAACACACCATGTCATGAGCGGCGCAACGGCGCAGGAAAGGCTCGGATCAAAGGGCAAATGCGCTACTCGGCATTCCGCTGTCTCGGAATAGGGCTATGCCGTTCCCTAAGCGAAATCGAAGGCGCACCGATCCATTGCATGGATGGTATGATTCAGGTTTCATGCAACTTGACGTGCCTGAATCATCATGTTTGAAAAAGATACTGAATAAAACCTCCTCCTCCCCCCTCTCTTCCAAAAGAGGGGGCGAGGGGTCGCAGATCGTAGGTCGTAGACTCGCCGCGGCGAGGTGCGTTGATCGAGACCGCGCTATGGCTACGGCAAACTGGTGGGTTTATGAAACACGTCGGACTCAAGCCGATACTAAAAGATGTCGTGATCGTCGCGCGGCGATACTCATGAAATGTGATGCTCCGAAGCTATGAACACCGAGAAATCCGAACGCCGCCCTTCGACTCCGTGCCCGTCCAGGTACGTGCATGAAGCGCACATTCTGCGGCGGGCACTCCGCTCAGGGTGACGGCGTTGATAATCATCAAGCCACAAGCCACAATCGTACTTCCCTAAATCGTAATTCGCAAATTAAAAATCGTAAACCCATAATGCCCCGTATCAACATCGACATCCCCGCGCATCTTCCGTTTTTCACCACGATGGCGGTGCGCATCGGAGACGTCAACTATGGTGGCCACCTTGGCAATGACGCGGTGCTGTCCATCGCACACGAAGCGAGGGTGCGTTTTCTTGCCTCGATGGGATACACGGAGCATGACATCGAAGGCGTTTCCATCATCATGAGCGATGCGGCGGTCGTGTATCGCGGCGAGGCGCATTATGGCGACGAGCTGGAAATCGGCGTGGGAGCCGGAAACTTTTCGGGCAGCGGCTTCGACCTGCTGTACCGCGTCACAAGGGAGGCCGACGGCAAGGAAATAGCGCTGGTAAAAACCGGCATCGTGTTTTTCGATTACGTGAAAAAGAAGCCGCAACGAGTGCCCGCGCGTTTTCGCGAGCGCTTCGAGGCGGGAAAGGAATGACATGGAGTATCTCGCTCTTGCCGTACTGTGTTCCGTAGGCATCGCGACCATCATCAAGTATGCGGGTATCAAGGGCTATCCGTCCTTCGTGCTTTTTGCGACGAATTACCTCGTCGCGACCATCGGTGCGCTGATCGGATCGGGAGGGAAGGTGGCGCCGTTCAGCGATCCGCCGCTGCTGCTGCTGACGGTATTTCTCGGCGGACTGTTCATCTGGTGTTTCTGGATATTGATGATGGCAGTGAAAAAGCTCGGCATGGTTCTGCCCGTCACGCTGATGCGCATTTCGGCCGTCATTCCCACGCTGGCTTCCATCGTGCTGTTCGGCGAGGCGCCGATGCTCATGCAAATCATCGGCATTGCATTGGCCTTTATCGCGCTGCCTCTCGCGGCGAGAGGCCCGGTGACGAAGGACGATATACAGACCCTGTTCGGCAGTGGTTTTGGTTGGGGACTGGTGCTGTTCTTTTCCTACGGGTTGACGGATTTCATGTTCAAGTTGCAAAAGGAGCATTTCCCGGTCGGCAATCTCTACGAAGTTCTTGTCGTCATTTTCGGTACGGCCTTCGTCATCGGAACCGTCACGATGCTCGTCCGGAAAGAGAAAATCTCCGCGCCGGTGCTGCTCAGCGGCGTGCTCCTGGGAATTCTGAACATGTTCGCGGCGTATTTCTTCATGAGCGCCATCGCGGTACTCCCGGGTGTTGTGGTGTTTCCTGCAAACGGTATAGGCGTTATCTTATTGTCAACGGTGGTCGGCGTGCTTTTGTGGAAAGAGAAACTCGCCGTACGAAACTACATTGCACTCGCCCTCGCCGTCACCGCGTTGCTGTTCCTCTCATAATTCCGTGTGTCGTGCATGATACGATAGACATAACTGTCGTTCTCCCGGTATTCAATGCCGAAGCCACAGTGCTTTCGGCCGTTGACAGTCTGGACGTACGCCCGGGCGACAGCACCGAGGTGCTCGTCGTTGACGATGGGTCCACGGATGGGACTGCGGAGCTGCTGGATGAAGCGGCTGCCGCGCGGCCGTGGATGCGGGTAGAGCACACATCGCATCAGGGACTGGTGCATGCGCTGCATGTCGGGCTCGGGGCCGCGCGTGGTTCTTACATCGCGCGCATGGATGCCGACGACGTAAGTCTGCCCGGCCGACTGTTGTGGCAGAAGGATTACCTCGATGCGCATCCCGAGATCGGCGTTGTCAGCGGGCAGGTCCGTTTCGGTGGCGATACCGAGGCCTCGCGTGGATATGCACTGCATGTGGATTGGCTCAACGCCTTACACACACCGGAAGATATTTCACTCTCACGTTTCATCGAGGCACCGGTGGCGCATCCCTCTGTCATGTTTCGTCGCAGGTTGGTGGAAACGCATGGTGGTTACACGAAGGGCGAATACCCGGAAGACTACGAACTGTGGTTGAGCTGGATGGATGCCGGAGTGCGCTTCGGCAAGGTGGATGCACCGGTCTTATTGTGGAATGACTCCCCGACTCGGTTATCCCGCACGGACAGCCGCTACTCCTCGGAGGCGTTTTACGCCATCAAAGCGCGCTATCTCGCCCGCTGGCTGGAGCGGCATGCGCGCACCTGGCCCGAGGTGATTGTATGGGGCGCCGGTCGTGCCACACGCAAGCGCGCGGCCCTGCTCGAGCAATACGGCGCGCGCATCACCGCGTGGGTGGACATCGACACGCATAAAACAGGGCAGACCATACAAGGCGTACCGGTGATCCTGCCCACGCAGCTTCCGTCGCCGGACAGATGCTTCGTGCTCCCCTACGTGGGCAGCCGCGACGCGAGGGAGTTGATTACGGCATGGCTTGAGGAGAACGGGTACATGCTGGGGGGCTCGTATATACCTGCGGCGTAGCGAGAAGGGGATTGGACTTGCCGACGTGTCGTGAAATGCTCAACATCGCAACGCCGTTGAGGTCGATTTTGTGCCTGTGTAGCAGAACCTGGTATTGAGAAATTGGGGTGATCTCTCCCTTACATCGGGGAATTCTTTCTTGTTGCGATGAATCGCGGTTTGCGATGATGTTTGGAGTCTTTCACTACAGGCAGCGTTATCGCCTTTCCGGTGGTGCTCCGCAATGCATTATATAGTAAAGGGTTAGGGCTGTCCGACTGCGTATTCGCAAAGCGGCAGGATGTGCGTTCCCACACTCATGTCGGGGATGGAGGAGGAGTCGCCCTGTAGAAGCCCCCCACTTACGTATGGGTCGGAGGCCGCAGGCCGGAGACTCGCCGCGGCGAGGTTTGAAGAAGTGTCGTCCTGCGGACTGAGGAGTTTGTGCGGGCGTGCGTGTCCCCACACTTACGTATGGGGATGGAGGAAGTGTCGCCCTTCGGGCTGGCGTCTCTCTGGCGAGCGCGTTCGACCTCTGGCTGAAGCCCGGGGATAGAGGAAGTGGCGCCCTTCGGGCTGGCGTCTCTCTGGCGAGCGCGTTCGACCTCTGGCTGAAGCCCGGGGATAGAGGAGGTGTCGCCCTTCGGGCTGGCGTCTCTCTGGCGAGCGCGTTCGACCCCGGGCTGAAGCCCGGGGATAGAGTAGGTGGCGCCCTGCGGGCTGGCGTCTCTCTGGCGAGCGCGTTCGACCTCTGGCTGAAGCCCGGGGATAGAGGAGGTGGCGCCCTTCGGGCTGGCGTCTCTCTGGCGAGCGCGTTCGACCTCTGGCTGAAGCCCGGGGATAGAGGAGGTGGCGCCCTTCGGGCTGGCGTCTCTCTGGCGAGCGCGTTCGGCCCCGGGCTGAAGCCCGGGGACAGAGGAGGTGTCGCCCTTCGGGCTGGCGTCTCTCTGGCGAGCGCGTTCGGCCCCGGGCTGAAGCCCGGGGATAGAGGAAGTGGCGCCCTTCGGGCTGGCGTCTCTCTGGCGAGCGCGTTCGGCCCCGGGCTGAAGCCCCGGGGATAGAGCAAGTGGCGCCCTTCGGGCTGGCGTCTCTCTGGCGAGCGCGTTCGACCCCGGGCTGAAGCCCGGGGATAGCGGAAGTGGCGCCCTTCGGGCTGGCGTCTCTCTGGCGAGCGCGTTCGGCCCCGGGCTGAAGCCCGGGGATAGAGGAGGTGGAGTGTACCGCAAAAAATGGACAGTGAGTTCCCCCCGGATTGAAATGACAGTGTGCTTGTAGTGGTCGCGTTCGCAGTCGCGCAGAGGAACCGCGGGGTGGCGCCGGGGCGGCCCTGAGCTCTCTTGGGGGCTCCAGTCGCCCCGACTGCCAGCGCGGTTCGCTGCGCGCCTTGCTCTCGCTCATATCGTTTCATGCCGCCTGCTCCATGTCATTGCCGAGACGTTTCTTCGACCAATACAGATTCTCGTGTTCCTGCGGCGTATGATAGCCCAGCGTGCTGTGCAGACGCTGATTATTGTATTCAAGTTCAATGTACTCGAAGAGGTATCGCCGGGCATCCGTCACCGACGCGAAGAGAAGTCCTTCCGGCATTTCCTTCTTCAACGTGGCAAAAAATGACTCGGCGACGGCGTTATCCCAGCAATCACCCTTCCTGCTCATGCTCTGAATGCTGCCGTAAGGGCGCAGGGCACTGCGGAATCCCTCGCAGCAGTATTGCACACCGCGATCAGAATGCACGATAAGCCCCGCACGTATGCTTCGCGTCCAAGCCGCGCGTTTGAACGCGGTCACAACCATTGTATGGCGCAACGATGTGCTGACCTCCCAGCCGACGATCTTCCGGGAAAACAGGTCGATAAACACGCACAAGTACAACCATCCGGAGGTGCTGCGCAAATACGTGATATCACTCACCCACACCGTATCAGGTGCATCGACCGAAAACTGGCGTTCGAGCATATTTGGCGAGACAGTATACGAATGCTTCGAATCTGTCGTGGTAATGAAACGGCGACGATGCTTGACCTTCAATCCCTGCCGACGCATGCTGGCCGCCACGCGGCTCCGCCCGCACGCGAAACCGCGCTTGCGTAATGCTTTGACGAGACGACGTACGCCGTAGCTGGATTTCCTGCGCAGGAATTCCTCCCGGACCGCCATATCGAAGGCTGCGGTGCGCTCGGCGCGTGCATGCTCGCCACGACGACGCCATGCATAATAGCCTGAGCACGATACGTTGAGCACGCTGGCCATCCTTTCGATGCTAAACTCGTTCCGATATGCGTTCATAAACCGGAACCGGGCTTCGTGGGTAGCGAGAAGATGGCCACTGCTTTTTTAATATTTCGCGCTCCTGACGGAGAATCTCGTTCTCTCGACGAAGACGATGCAGTTCAGAATCACTGGCGGGAAGATTTCCGTTGCCGGGAAAGGCCTCTGACTTCTGTGTCAGAAGCTGACGGCGCCAGGTGCGTATCGCACCATCATAGAGGTCGAACTCCTCCTCAAGCGCGGAGTCGGGTCGATCGGTGCTGTCAGCCAACTCGATCACGGATCGTTTGAATGCAGCATCATATTTCTTGTGGGTTCGTTTTACCATGACAGAGTCTCCGGTGATTTTTGAAAAGGTAACCGGGGGGAACTCTCTGTGCAATTTCTTCGGGACACTCCACGGTGGCGCCCTTCGGGCTGGCATAGTAAGTCGTCAACAGGCCCGCCTTCGCCCTCATCCAACAATATCCGTGCTGCAGAGTTACAATGCTTCGGCGGGCAGGCCCGCCTTCGCCCTCATCCAACAATATCCGTGCTGCAGAGTTAGAATGCTTCGGCGGGCAGGCAACTCGTAAATTAAAACTCTTCCATTCCGTTGTCGTCGCGTTGGCGGTTTTCGCGTTTGCGTTCTTTGCCGTTGGAGCCGATGACGTAGCGGAGTGTGAGCATAGCGACGGGCGCTTCTTCGAGTTCATAGGAGTAGGCGGTGAAATCGGGTCCCGACGCGCTGCTCTCGCGTTCGGCGGTGCGGAGCACGTCGCTCACGTCCAGAGTCGCGAACAGGCGCCCTCCTAAAAATTCCTGCCGCAGAGCGATGTTGGTCACGACATATCCCTCGGTGCGACCCTGCGCGGACACGGAAGGACTGTTGTAGCTGACGTTGGCCTGGAGGAGTGTACCCGGCGCGAGCGTGAAGGTGTTGTTGAGCCGCGTGTTCCAGGTGAAGCGTTCACGCGAGAAGTCTTCGCCGTTTAACGCACCCTCGATACGGTTGTTGTACAGGTTCCCGAGCAGATACACGTCCCAGAATGTGAATACATCCACGTTGAGCATGAGTTCGAGGCCGGTGGCAATCTCCTGTCCGATGTTTTGCACCGTGCGCAGGGTGATGTTGTCGCGGTACACGCTGCGCACAAATTCTATTTTGTCATGGGTGACACGGTGGTACAGCTCTGCGGAAAGGAGGCTCGTTCCGATATGCGTCTGCACACCCAACTCGTAGGAGTCGATGTATTCCGGGGTGATTTCCGGGTTGCCGCGCCGGACATTGAACGCATCCGTCCAACTTTCGAAGGGCTCGAGATACCAGCCGCGCGGACGCTCGATGCGCCTGGTGTAGCTGGCCATCAATTGCTGTAATGGTGTTATGCTATACGACGCGTGCAGGGTGGGGAAAAGGTCGAACAGTTGGTACTCGTATTGGGCACCACCGGTGAGCCCGACGCTCTGATCCGTGTGCTCTCCCCGCAAACCCGCCTGGAAGCCAAGCGGACCGAGAGAACCGGCATACATCGCGTACAGCGCGTGTACACCGCGCTTATACTCGGTTGTACGGCTGTATTCCGGAAGAAGGACGTATCGTCCGAGGGCGGTGTCGTAGTCCGACAACGACGTTTCGTCTTCCATGTCGAAGAGGTAATATTGATAGCCGCTTTCCAGCTTCGACAGGGAATTCAGAGGCAGCGTATAGTCCAGCTTTGCCTGCATGCGCTGCATAGGCCCGTCCTCGGTGGTGATGCGTCCGCTGGTGATGGCCCGCGCCTGATCGAACAACTCGTCACGCGAGCTTTCTTCGCCACGACGTTGCATGAAAGAAAGTTGGGCTGTCAGTTCATGCCCCTTGCCCTCGAAGCTGTGGCGATAGTCGAGATCGGAGGAAAAGAATCGTCCACTCCTGCCCGAGCTCGTCCTGATGAATTGCCGTAGCGGCTCAGGCGCATTGTCCGACCATTCCAGAAAATCGGCGTCGGAACCGGCGTCGCCACTGCGCCGCCCGAGGCGCAGGTTCAGGCCCAGATTATCTTTGTCGCTGAAGGCGAGCGAACCCCCTCCGCGAAGGCCCCAGGAATCACGCTGCCGGTAGGTATCCCCAATCGTACTGTTGAACAGCGTATTTCCCGCTTCCAGGAAGCTGCGCCGCTCGCGTTCTTCTCCGGTCGAATGTCGTTTGCCGTAATCGCCCCCAAGGTAGAAGGACCATCCCGGTTCGGTGACAGTAAACAACGCGTCGGTGCCGTACTTGTCTCCGAGGCCGGCGTTCAGATTCATGATGCCGCTGTAACCGGAGCGTCCTTCCTTTTTCATAATCACGTTGATGATGCCGGACATCCCTTCCGGATCGTAGCGCGCGGAGGGGTTGGTGATGATTTCGATATTCTCAATGGAACTTGCCGGAATCTGCGCCAGGGCGTCCGACGGATCCAGCGGTGTGGGCTTGCCGTCGATGAGCACGGTGAAGCTGCCGCTGCCGCGCAGTTTTACCGTACCGTCGAGCTCGACGGTGACCGAGGGCACATTCTGCAGCGCGTCCACGGCGGTCCCGGAAGCCGCCGTCAGTTGGCGGTCCACATTGATCACCTTTTTGTCGATCGCGTATTCCACGGGAGCGCGTTCAGCGGCGACTTCCACTTCGTCCAGTTCAATGGCCACGGGACGCAGGCGCAGCTCACCGATGTCCAGACGTTCGTTGAACTCCCATGTGCGGATGTCGTCCACGGTGAGCTCTTCATAGCCCATGAAATGCACTTTCATGTAATACCGACCGGCATCGAGTCCGCCAAGCTGCAGGCGTCCGTCGCGATTGGTGATGGTACCCTGTGCCATCGAACTGTCCAGCGAGCGATACAGGACGACACTGGCGTACTCCACAGGCACGCCGGTTTCCGCGTCGAGTATACGGGCGGTAAGACCTCCTCCGGACCGGGCTGCGGGGCCTTGTGCCAATGCCGAAAACGATGAAAAGAACAACAGGGTGACGAAAGACAGCGAAACAGCGGGGATATATTTCATGGAAACGAAGAAGCGTGAAACAAAAGGGACTATCAGGGAAACACGAATCGGGTCAGGGTGGTTTCATGCACCCGGTACTGTACTAATGTAACACATTTCGGGAAGATGCATGTTGAGATGCGGCATGTCGCGTCACCACAAGCATGCTGGGGCCAAATTCATAGAATTTCATCCGCGATCTTGGATATTGTTGTCGTGCTGTGTAAATTGCATCTATGAAATAGGACTGAATGGTCTGTTAACACCGGATTCCCCCGGTTGTTGCCTTTTCCCGCTCCGGTGGGATTCCCGGGCGGCAGACGAAGTCCGTGAACCTATTCCTTCGCCTGATCATCGAGGAGGATGATATGAAGGTCTTGTTCCTGCCGTTGCTTGTCGTGTTCTGTGCATTCACCGCCAATGGACAGACGCCTTCCCGGTCTGCATCAACCATATCCACCATTGATGTTCCACGCCTTTTCGTGATGAACGAAGGGCAGTGGGATGAGCGTGTTCTGGCCTCCACAATGGGACCCGGCCCCACAGTTTCTTTCGGCAGCGATGGGTATAGCGTTGGCATAGAAACCGTCGGTCCCATGCGCGCGACCGAAGGGGCTGTCCGCAACTGGCCGGGGATGCTGCTCGCGCATCCTTCGCCGGACTGTCGAGTGGAGCCCGCGCATGCCGATGGCAGCGAGGCGACGGTGTACGCGGCGGCCGACAGCGGCTTTCATCCGTACACGGTGCCGCAGTACAAGGCGATAGTGTATCGTCAGGCGTGGCCGGGAGTGGATATTACCGTGCGACGTGTCGCAGCTGGGCTGGAACACGATATTGATGTGAAGGCCGGGGCGGATCTGTCGCGATTGCGTCTGCATTTCGGGAATATTGCCGCCGGACAGCTCGTCTTGCACGCTGCTGACGGACAAGACGCGGCGACACCTCGTCTGAGCGAAACAGCGCAGGGAACGGATTTCTCCGTCGGCGCTTCCCGGGCGCTGCGGGATTTCCGCGTCACGTTGCGATACAACTTTTACTGGGGCGGCTCTCATCTGGAATGGGGCGCGACGTGCGCGGTGGACAGAAAGGGCGACGTAACGCTGCTCGGGCACTCCTTAAGCGGGGATTTCCCTATACACCCCGCCGGAAGTCCGGGAGGCGGGTCGGGTCCCTTTGCCATGTACCTTGTGAAAATCCCCGAATCGGGTATACCGGTCCGGTACAGCGTATCGTACAATGTCGGCCAATGGGCTTCTTACGGCATTCAGGCCGAAATCGGAAAGCACGACCGTCTTATCGTGACGTTTTATACCAGCACGCTGGATAAAATTGTCACACCGGACGCCGAGTTCCCGACCACCCGAACACAAGGGGAATGCCTCGCGGTGTTCGACAGCAGCGGCGGCATCGTGTATGCGACCGCGATACCGGACAGCGCCGGGGGCTTCACCACCTTCACGACCGACGCGGATGGGGTCATTTACCTGGCTACCCACACCAATGGTACCCCGCGCTACATTACCCCTGACGCCTTCATGCCGGTGAATCAGGGAGGGTGGGACGGCGTCATCATGAAATTCCATCCCGATACATATAAACTGACGTACGCGACCTGCATCGGTGGCAGCGCCGATGAATTTATAAGCGCGATTGCCGTGGACGGCTGCGGGTCCGTTGCCATTTCGGGATGGACCTGGAGCGCGGACTACCCATTGCGGAACGCTGTGCAGAACAGTATGAACGGCAGGGCGGATTACGTGTTTACACGATTCACCGCCGATGGCAAAAGACTGGTCTTCTCCACATATCTCGGCGGCAGTGCAGAGGAGGCGTGGACCTGGTCCGGAATGTACGGGAACCGCAGTTTACGCTACGCACCGAACAGCGATTTGTACTTCTATCTCGGAGCGTACGGGTCTGATTTTCCCCTCCGCAACCCGCTTCCTCTGCCACCGCAGACCCACGGGTATAATGCCGTGATAGGGAAATTTTCACCGATGGGCGAGTTGCGGTTTTCGTCCTGGATCTATGGCTGGCATGCGTATTGGCATGCATCCATCGATGTGGATTCTTGCGGCAACCTGATCGTTTCGGGGAGCAGTTTCCAGGACATTCCTCTTGTCAAGCCTGTATACACCATCGGGAACGCCTTTTGCGCCGTTGTTGATACACATATTCCCGAAATTCTGTTCTGTACGAAATTGGGTTGGAGTGTCGGTCATGGGAGTTCTGTCACCTGGTATTCTACCACCGGCGTGTTGAATGGTACATCCGTCTATCTCACGAAATCGGGTATCCATGACCCGGAGGTGCCCGCCACTCCCGGCTATCCTGCGGCCCATACGACGGATTCCACGGATATTCAGATCACACGGATAGATTTGCCCGATTTGTGCAGTCGTCCGGTGTTTCACGACAAGGCGACCGACAATGCGTACGTCTCGCTCGAGTTCTTCCACGATGACTCATTGCGGATTGACGAGCGCCGCGGGACTCATGCGCCGACGACATTGCGGGTGCACGCCCGCCTGCGGAATAGCTCTTCCTGGTACAGTTCCGACTCTCTCGTGCTCTTGCTGCGTCTGCCCGGTCGTACGACGCTTGCACCGGGCTCTCCGCCGCTGCGTCTGGTGTTGCCGCCGCTGTTGCCCGGGGACAGCACGGAGGTCACCTGGCTGCTGCTTCCGGAGGTGGACAGCATTCGCGCGTCCGTCACGCTGATGGGTGAGCTGCTGTATTCCTCCGGTGGCGAATGCCCCTCTCTCGATGCGCGCGAAATCCCTCTGCACGTCGAGTTTACCGAGTTGATAGAGGTTCCTGTTCGCTGTGCTGTATTCGTCCATCCACCCTTTGCGCTGAAACTCGACCGGACGCGTCTGACACAGGACACGGCGTACATACACGTACGGATAGACAATCCGTCGAATATTCCGGCACAGCTCAGCCGCGTGCGGCTGGAGTTTCCCCCGGACGCGGGCGTCGTGTTGCTCGAGCCGGGCAGCCCCGAGGCGCAGCCGCCGGAGATACCGCCGAACAGCTCCATACAGCTGACCTGGAAGGTCCTCGTCCTGTCCTGGCCTTTCGCACGTCCGCTGCCGCTTCGGGCGGTGTTGTTCGACAGGTTCCAGCTGGAGGTGGCGTCATGCGAGGTACGGGAATCCATTCCGGGATCCGCCGGATCCAATTGCGGAATGTTGGCGAATGATCCTGTCGTGGTAAATACCAACGACGCCAGCTATGAGCCGAAACCCATTCTTGCGGAACTCCGCATATACAACGAATCCGACACGAATCGCTATTATCACGACCTCCACCTGGACCTTGGCGCCGCACCGTGGTTGAAAATCGAGGGGGATGAGCAGCTGCGCCGCCCGGATTTTATGATAGAGGAAGACTCCGTCGCATACTTCATGTGGCGGTTGCGACTCTGGCCGCTTCCGACGCAGGAAATGACGCAAACGGTGTTCGCCCGCTACCACGTGGAAGCGGACACGAGCGAGCGCGTGTGCAGTGTGCCGATTCGCATACGGGTTTCCGGTCCGCGTCCGAGCTGCGCGTTGCGGGGGCAGGATTCCCTGCATCTGCATCCATCAGGAGACCGCTTTGTAGAAGACAGCGTCGAGATCGTCGCGGAATTCCATAACAGCGGCACTCAGCAGCAGAAATTTTCATCCGCACGTCTCAGTTCAGGCGCGTGGCCGACGGAGATACGCAACGGAGAGGAGCAAGCGCTGAGCAATCTGGATGTGGGCGTGTCGTCCACGCTACGATGGAGCGTGCGCGTGCCGCGCTACACCTTCGATCGTACCATCACCTTGACAGTCACGGCCTATGATTCCGCCGGAAGGGCTGTCACGAATTGCAAGACGACCTTGTTTGTGCCGGCCATCAGATTGCAGTGCGGTATCTCGACCGTGGATTCGGTGCACTACGATGTGTCACGAGACCGCTACACCCCGGAGCGCTTCGAGGTTTCGGCAACGTTTCACAACGCGTCCGACACTACTCTTGCGAATCTTCGGGCAATTCTCGACAGCACGCAGCTTCGCCGCGTGCGTTTGACGGACGGTCAACACGCGGTGCAGAGCATCGCGGAACTTCTCCCCGGCGAAACCTGGACACCACGTTGGGAGCTCGAACCCGTGTGGGTTGATCGCGATGCGGTGCAGCTCTTCCGCGTCCGCTTCGAATACACACCGTCCAACGCCTCCACCTTCTGTGAAGCAAGCAGCATCATCGGTGGTGCGCCGCGGGTCGCCGCCATGGCCTGCGCGACGGCGGGGCATGATACGGTGTGGACCGACAGCTTCTACGAATCGCTTATTCCCGATCCCGTGCAGGTACAGTACACGCTGCGCAACACGGGGAATATTCCGACACCGGCCTGCGAACTGGCGATACTGCCGCCGCCCGCGTTGCTGCTCGAAGCGGGGGAGGACAGCATCCGCAGCGTGCCGGTATTGCAGCCCGGCGACGCCTTTTCCGCGGAATGGCTGCTGCGCATCGCCATGGACAAGATCACCCCCGGTTCCTGGCCCATTCGCTGGGTAACGCGATGCGCGGATGGCGTACAGCCGCCGCAGTGCGAGCACAGTGTTTTCCTGCAGGAACGCGCACCCGAGGGCGTCGTGCTTACACCCTGGCTGCTGCGTTTCGAGGCCGAGCGGAATGGTCCGTTGCCTGCCTCACGGCAGGTACAGGTCTGGACGGGAGGTGGACTTGCTCCGTCGTGGAGCGTGACTTCGGTCCCCGCGTGGCTGGACGTATCGCCGCTGTTCGGCGCGGGTCACAGCGTTCTGACGGTGGGTCCCAACACCACGGCGTTGCCCCTTGGCGAGCACGCCGACCGCATCGTGCTGTCCGAAACACCGGTCAGTACCGGTGATGTGCAGGTGGTGTACAGCATCCGCACGCCGCTAAGCGTCGACGAAACAGCGCGGCCGTTGTCTCTTCACATCGGATCAGTGTATCCGAATCCCGTGAGCTCCGGAGCGACGCTGGTCGTGGAGTACCGCAACGCAGCCCCCAGCGAAATCGCGTTGTCTCTCCATGACATGCTGGGCCGCGAGCGCCTCGCCGTCACGCAACGCGGTTTTGCGGACGGACTCCTGAGTGTGCCGACGCAGGGATTGCCGGCCGGCGCGTATGTGTTGCGGCTGCGGGTGGGGGCGAAAGTTGCGGAGAAACTGGTGATGGTGCTGCCGTGATACGGCGCGTTACGAATTGACGGCGAAAGCTTGCGCAATGCCGTGCGTAATGCGAGTGAATGAAGGTTGAAAAGGAGATCGGGTCATGAAAGCTGTAATCCTGTGCATGTGTCTCGCGCTGTATTTCAACGGCGCGGCGGGACAGACGCTTCCCGCCAGCACCGCGAAAATCTCCACCATCGACATACCGCGTCTGTTCGTGATGAACGAAGGGCAATGGGATGAACGCATCACCGCGTCAAGCATGGGGTTGGGACCGACGGTGTCGTTCGGGAGGGAAGGGTACAGCGTGGGAATCGAGCGGGGTGCTTCGCTGCACAGCGGCGACGTGGCTGCGTCCTCCTGGCCGGGAATGCGCTTGATCGCTCCTTCGCCGCGTTGCGCGGTTGTGCCAAAGGACGAATCCGGGCCGAAAGCGAAATATCACAAGGAGGTTGAAGAGCGTTTCGTGCCATACGAACTGACGCAATACCGCAGCATCGCTTTCGAGCATGCGTGGTCCGGGATCGATGTGCATGTCAGCCGCGACGCGTCGGGCATGCGGCACGACTTCGACGTGAAGGCCGGCGCGGATTTGTCGGCTGTCCGTTTGCGCTTCGACAATGCCGAAGCGGCGCATTTGTCACTTTCCGGCGCTGACGGAGTTCTCGGTCTGAAGCCGAAGCTGGAAGAGGTGGATGATGGAGTGGAGGTAACGCTGGGTGATGTGAAGGTGCTCAGGGATTTCCGGGTGACGCTGGTGTATAATTATTATTGGGGGGGAAGCCATGAAGATTTACTCCACGATTATCTGGTTGATCGTGCCGGGAATCTGATCGCGTATGGCAGCACGTACAGTTGGGATTTCCCCCTTCTCCCAAAACTGGATCCCAAGGAGCCGGTGAAATTGAGAAGTTTCCTTCAGAAATTCGATCCAACCGACGGATCGCTCATTTACTCACTGGTATACGACCAGTTGACGAATTCTTCCTCATGGTCTGACCTTGCAGTGATCGGGAAGAATGACAATCTCATACTCGGAATCAGTCGATCAACAATCAGTGCGTTCCTGACACCCGACGCGGAGTTTCAGCCAAGCGGGAGGCATACGCTCGTCAACGGCACTCTGGTGTTCGACAGTTCCGGTGTGCTGCGGTATGGCACAGCGACACCGGACAGCGGACGAATATCTCTGATTGATATGACATGCGACGCCACGGGCACACTGTACGCACTGACTCATACGACACGGACGCCGGATTTCATTACCCCGGACGCGGTGATGCGAACACATCAAGGCGGGCTGGACGCTCTCATCATGAAATTTGACGCTGATACGTACCATTTATCGTATGCCAGCTGCCTGGGCGGATCGAGCAATGACTGGATATCCGCTATCACCGTGGATGGCTGTGGCGCGGTGGCTGTGGCCGGCTACTCCTATTCGGATGATTATCCGGCTGTATCCGCAGTTCAGCCACAGAAGGTATGGGGTAGCGACCTGGTTTTTACCGTGATCTCGCCGGACGGAAGGACATTGATATACTCGACCTATCTCGGCGGTTCCGGTTACGATGGCTGGCTTTCATCTGTTGACGACGATGCGATATCTATCCGTTTCGATCCCGACGGGAATCTCTACTTTCAAGCAGCGACTACGTCCCCGGATTTCCCGCTCGTGAATGCGCTCATGAGTCGCGCATGGGTCAGTGCCATCGGGAAATTCAATCAAGCGGGACAGCTGGTATTCTCGTCGTATCTCTCGATATTCAACCATCATAACGGGGGGAATTTCTATGGATCGGATCGCGAGCTCGAAGTCGATGCCTGCGGTAATATGATACTGACAGGTATCGACAGCGTCGAACCGATTCCGCTGCTTCATCCCGTGCATGATAAAGGGCGGTCGACGCTTGTGGTGATTGATCCACAAATACCAGAAGTCCTGTTCTGTACAAAACTCGGTAATAGCGACTGGGGAGGGATTCACGGGGATGACGACGATCAACACGTACGTCTGCACGGGACGACGCTGTACTACGGTTCGTCGAGTGTTCTCACTGATGAATCTCTGCCGGCGACAGCGGGTTTCCCCGCCGGAGATGTGTCGCGTTGGTCGGAAATTCAATTCACAAAAATCGAATTGCCGGATCTCTGCAGCAGGCCGGTGTATTACGATCTGATCCCGCGGTATGGGAGTGTTACAGCAGAAATGTTCCCTCTCGATACCGTGCGTGTTGATCCGCGTCGTCGCATCTGTACGCCGGATTCCCTGATCGCGCGTTGCCGGATTAAGAATACCTCGAGTGTGTATCCAACGGATTCCGTTGCTGTGGAGCTCCGGTTGCCGCCGGGTATGCGACTCTCCGCCTTTTCTCCACCGCTGCGACAGGTCCATGCGCCCTTGGCGCCGCTCGACAGTATTGATATCCTGTGGTTCCTGTTGCCGCTTTCCGACACGCTTGTGAATCTCTCCTCTATCGAGGCCGTGCTGCACTATTCAAGCAATGGCGATTGCCCGGAACCTCGAAGCATGCAGTCCGTTGCGAACGTGCTCGTTCAGGATATAAGCGATGTAGAAGTCTCATGCGGAATTACGCTGAATCCCCGTCCAACGCTCACACCGGATCGTACACGTCTTCAGGATGACACACTCACGATCCGTGTCACGATCAGCAACAACTCTACGAAGCCACTCCAGTTGAAGAAGGTGGTACTGCATATCCCCTCTGACGCCGGCGTCAGTCTGCTCGAGCCGCACGACCCAGTCGCGTATCCACCGGTCATACCACCCGGAGCGTCCTTCGAACTCCAGTGGAAGATCTACGTGCAGTCCTGGCCGTTCTCGCGATCACTGCCGATACGTGCGGTATTATTCGATGTGTTCGACATTGTCGTGGCGCAGTGTGCCATAGGAGAAACCATTCCCGGCACTGCGGGTTCGATCTGCGGGATGTCCGCGACAGAACCAGTCTGGTACGACGCGAATGAAGCGACACATACTCCCAGCCCCATTCTGATAGATCTGTCCATCCGCAACGTATCCGATTCATCACGCTGGTATCGCGATCTGCGTCTCGATCTGTCGCGGGCGCACTATCTCAAACCCGAGGTCGGTGAAACGCTCACGCGACCGGACTTCATTCTCGGACCGGATTCGATCGGGACCTTTCGCTGGAGATTGCTGGTGTCGCCTGCTCCCGTGCGCGATGAGATTCTGACGGTGCGTGCGTTGTACCGTGCGAATGGTGCGGAGCTTGAAACCGCATGTGAGGTGAAGGTGCGCATCTTTGTTGCACGTCCCGAGCTAGATTGCGTCCTCGCAATGCAGGATTCCCTGCATCTGAATCACTCCGGAGACGGCTTTGCCGAAGACAGTGTTGAGATTACGGCACTTTTCTCCAACACGGGCAGCTTGTCGCAACAGTTGGATCGCGCTCAGATCTTCATTGAGCCCGGCGGAGAGATCGAGTATCTCAACGGTGTCTCGCAACCGCTTGGCAATATCCCGGGCGGTGGATCCGCAATAGTGCGCTGGTACATCCGAATCCCGGCACACCGTTTGAGCCGGAACTTTCGTTGTACAGCCGTTGCATACAACGCAGCGGGCACTCCGATCACGGATTGTACGAGTCTTCTGTTCGCGCCTGCGCTGGAACTCCGGTGTAGTCTGTTGATCCCGGACAGTGTGCACTACGACGCTGAGAAGGATGTTTTCACACCGGAACAGTTCAAACTTCAGGCGGTTTTCCATAATGCAACAGACACAACACTCACAAATCTGACTGCTGTACTCGACAGCACGCAACTGTACCGCGTGAGGTTGTCTGACCCGGCCTCCGCCATAAAGCATCTCCCATCGTTGTCGCCTGGATTTACCTGGCGGCCGGACTGGGAATTCGAAGCACTATGGGGACCACGGGCCGAACGTCAGCTCTTCCGCGTCCGCTTCGAATACACACCGTCCAACGCCTCCACCTTCTGTGAAGCAAGCAGCATCATCGGTGGTGCGCCGCGGGTCGCCGCCATGGCCTGCGCGACGGCGGGGCATGATACGGTGTGGACCGACAGCTTCTACGAATCGCTTATTCCCGATCCCGTGCAGGTACAGTACACGCTGCGCAACACGGGGAATATTCCGACACCGGCCTGCGAACTGGCGATACTGCCGCCGCCCGCGTTGCTGCTCGAAGCGAGGGAGGACAGCATTCGCAGCGTGCCGGTATTGCAGCCCGGCGACGCCTTTTCCGCGGAATGGCTGCTGCGCATCGCCATGGACAAGATCACCCCCGGTTCCTGGCCCATTCGCTGGGTAACGCAATGCGCGGATGGCGTACAGCCGCCGCAGTGTGAGCACAGCGTATTCCTGCGGGAACGCGCACCCGAGGGCGTCGTACTCACGCCCTGGCTGCTGCGCTTTGAAGCCGAGCGGGACGGACCGCTGCCCGCTTTGCGTCACGTGCAGGTGTGGACGGGCGGTGGACTCACTCCGTCGTGGACCGCGACCTCCGTGCCGCTGTGGCTGGACGTATCGCCGCTGTTCGGCGCGGGTCATACCGTGATGACGGCGGTGCCCAACACCACGGCGCTGCCTCTCGGCGAGCACGCCGACCGCATCGTGCTGTCCGAGACCCCAATCAGCACCGGCGATGTGCAAGTGATCTACAGCATACGCACACCGCTGGGTGTCGATGCCGGAGCGCTCCCCACATCGCTTCTCATAGGAGCGGTGTATCCGAATCCCGCGACCGTCGGCGCGATGCTCGCAGTGGAGTACCGCAACACATCGGCCGTGGAGGTCACCTTGTCGCTGCACGATCTTCTCGGCCGCGAGCGCTATGCGGCGAATCATCGCGCTACGGACGGCGGACTGCTGCATGTCTCCACGCGGGATCTCCCGCCGGGTGCGTATGTGCTGCGGGTGAGGAGTGGCTTCATGTCCGCTGAGAGGCTGGTGGTTGTGCGGTAGGGTTGAGAGCAGTCGAAGAACGAATGACAACGAAGCCGGAGTCCACGTAACAACACTCATAGTACCCGGATAACACGTTGAGCAAGAGATTCATATCATCATGTTTTCACAGTTGAGAGATTTCATGAATGTCATGGCTGTCGTATCCAGCTTACGGAAATTCGCACACATCGCGCTGCTTTCTCTTCTCCTCCCGCTCACCCATGCAGGAGCGCTGTACGCACAACGGGGAATGTCGGCCGGTCTCTTTGTCGGCCGCGCCGAGCCGGAGCGGCATGTGATCTGGCATGGTCTCAAGGATTCGACGGTACGCGGAACGGGGATCTGCCTCGGCGCGGTCTTTACCATGGATCTCTTGCCGCATCTCACTCTCGCCGTCACACCGCAATACAGCGAAATCTACAGTGGTTACGCACATGTTATGTCGGGCTTACCCAAACCGCGACAAGGGTACATCGAGGCTTCCACTCCGCCGCTGCATGCGATGGAGCTGCCGGTGAGCATCCGTGCCGGCACGGAGTATCTGGGTTTCCGGCCCTATGTCGCCGTCGGAGTCACCCTAGGCTATGCGTTCAGGGACGACGCCCACTTCATCCAACAAGACTATTCCTCAGGCCCGGACCGCCAACTGGACGTTGTGTACACCGAGCCGGTGCGGCAATTCCATACCGCCGTGCAGGCAGGATTGGGTATCAGTGCGGATGTGTGGCGGGGGTACTCGCTGTGGTTTGACTGGTCGCTGACGAAGCATCTCAATGATCCGATACAGAGCGAGCTCGTCACCTGGGAGGCGCCGCTGCGTGGAATATGGCGGTTCGGCTTCACCATGCCTCTGGCCGGAGATATGCGATGAAACGGTTCGCACTCAGTATTCTCACAATCCTGACGATGCTGTCGTACAATCATACCCTCGCGCAGAGCCTTCGATTGGGCGTCGGCGCCATGCCTGTGCCCTACGTACTCCGGGTTCAGGGACTCGGATCCGGAATGGCAGTCTCGACTGCTGATGATTTTACGATAACGCTGCTGGCGGAAGCGGACATCACTCCCGTTCTCACCCTGGGCATGGGCATACAGCCGCGTGCGGGACGCTCGTTCACGTTGCAGTTCGATACGGACGGCAGGCATATCGGCTGGTGGAATACGCAACATGCACAAGCACCGCACTATCAGACAGCGTTTGCGATTTCGGAGGGCGTGGAGATACCGTTGTCCCTTCGTTACCGTCTGTCGGGTAATGCGCTCACTCCGTTCATTCGCGCGGAATACTGCCTCGCGATGCTGGATGGCGATGGCTACGCTGTCAGATACCTCACAAAAGGCGGGGATATATCCGTCATCTCGGACGTCGAGGCCGCGCGGACGAGCAGCACCGTACACGCAATGTCTGTGACCATCGGACTTGAAACACGAGCGAATCCCTGGTTTAGCTTCGTAGTGGACCTTGGCTGGAGACACACCTTTACCGACTACGTGAATGAGGATTTCATGCGCGTTCGCGAGCTCGACACCATCACCGGTCGCCTGACGCTCATGGCAACGGTGGTGGAAGGGTGGTGACTCAGCTGCGCTGCGTGCGCATGCGGACATGAGGTTCAGCAAAACGACCAGCGCCAGCGGCGAGGTCGACGGTCCTTCCTGGAGGGGCTTGCTCACGGAGCTGTCTCAGTTTTTCACTACTCGGAATCAATGCCGGCAGAACGGAATGGACGCGAGGGAAAGATGCTGGAGCACATGGAGCGGAGATAAACCAGGCCACAATATCCATCGAATATCGTACATGCGATTGTCATGAGCATCAGGAGCACACTGTTCAATTTCGTAATACGAAACGGACACTTTTTTCGGGGGAAACTTCGGAAGGAGATCTTTGATTTCAACACATCCATCCCTGCCTTTCGGGATCGGTGCGAGAAAGGGGCAAAACGATTCGGTGGCCCCGCAAAGGGCGTGATAATACAGGCGCGAACCATTCAGGAGATACGTGCCGAATGGCTTATTCCACAACATTCCCCGGCTGAAAAGGTTATTCTCTATTTTCACGGGGGAGGGTACGTTTCCGGTTCATGTGCTGACCACAGAGGAATAGTATCGAAATTTGCGAAGTACTGCGGAGTACCGGTGCTGCTGTTTGATTACAGACTGGCCCCCGAGAATCCCTATCCGGCGGCGATGGAAGACGCACTATCGCTGTATGCATGGCTTCTGTCGAATGGATACCCGGCAGGCAACATACTGTTCGCAGGCGAATCCGCGGGCGGCGGACTGTGCCTGGCAACCTTGCTGGCGCTGAAGCAGAACAATCAGCCTTTACCCGTTGCGGCTGTAGCAATCTCGCCATGGACGGACCTCACCTGCTCCAGTGATTCCTATAAAACGAAGGGAAGGGTCTCTCCGGCACCGACGGAGTCCTGGACGGTATTCAGCAGCCACTACATCGGTGAAAATGATGCCCGCAATCCCTTCATATCACCCTTGTTCGGTGATTTACACGGTTTGCCACCCATCCTGATTAATGCAGCCGTTGATGACGAGTTGTTCGAGGACGCCGAGAAATTTTCCAGAAAGGCGAAGGATGCAGGGGTTGATGTACAGTTTACCGCGGGCGAAGGCATGATCCATTGCTATCCACTCCTGGCGCCGATGTTTCCTGAAGCTACTGAGGCGATGTCCGAAATCGTTGCATACATACGAACACAATTGCAATTGAAATGAAGTAGCGCACGTCAGGGAGGTCCTTCGCGCTATCGCGACGCTGTCACCGGAACACGAGTTGTTGTGCGCTGCAGTTACGAAGCATACCGTTGAACACCCGTGTCCATCCGCATAGGCATGCCAAAACGCAACATGCAAACCGTGAGGTTTGCATGTGCGTCCCGAAACATGTAGCGGTCATGCTCCGGAAGTCGAGGAAGGGAAGGAGGTTGATATTCCGCGGGACGCGGAATTCCTATATGTCCCAGTGGGAACTGATGCCCACTGCGGCCGCCGAAAACCGTTCCGTCAAATGCGGAGTAATGTCCAACGTTCCGATATCCAGTTTGAAATTGTCGGCGATGAAACCGACACCGGCACCGAAGGTGAAGGGACGGATGCCGCCCGCGTTGACACCGAAACGGAATGCGACGTTGTAGAGAAGTTCGATCTCCGTACCGAGACCGAATTGCGGGCTGGTGGAGTTGCCCGCGACATCATTGAAGCCCTGCCTGTACGCGAAGGTGAAGTGCCAATCGCTGTTCTTCTTCGGTACATTGGGGATGGTGACAACACCGGCGAGAATCATGGCCGCCGGGAGAGGGGATGAAAAAGCTGAAATCTCTTTTTCCGTTCCATTGAGACGTTGCTTGATTTCCTCGATTTGCTCATTCGTGCTCAGATCGGAGATCGCGAAATCTTCGCTGGCCACGATTTCTTTCGCTCCGCTGTTCCAGCTCACGGACCCAAGATCCGTCAGACTCAGCGATGCGCGGAAGAGGCGGTTGAGCTTCAGATGCGCGCCGATGTCTATACCGAAGCCGCTACCGACAGGGGTCGGCATGAGCTCGTAATGGAAACCGTTGTTCTGGGTGAACCAGTCCTTGCTGCCGGTGTATCGCGCCACCATGTCCGCATGACCGCGCACTTCGTAATTGTCCGGATCGGTGGTGAAATGCGAATTGAAGCGCTCCACTTCGAAGTACGCGAGGCCTTGCACCATTTTCACGCTCACTCCGCCCAGAAGCTGCATTCCGCGAATGTTCAGCAGTTCCCGACCGACGGTCAGACTGTAATCGCGCGTCCACGCCGACGATACCCGGGTTTCGCCGAAATCGAAGGTCTTACCGGGAGGATTGCCGAAGAACATGAATTCCGCGTAATCCTTCGGGAGTGCGACATTGCTGCCTGTGCGCTCGGTCACACCGAACGCGACGGTGAACAGCGGCGTCGAGACCATGGCGTTGAAGATGGTATAACGGATGTCATGGGTGAAATTCCCCACGTCCCCCTGAAAGGAGGAAAGGATGGTGTTTTTATCCTCTGTGGTGAGATACGTCGGCGTTCGCTTCCGGTAACCGATTTCCGTGCCGGTGAAGTACTTGTTGTACAGTTCATACGACATGAAATCCATGCTCGCTTGTGCCGCGAAGGGCAGCACACCGAAGGAGACGGTGACGCCATCGCTCGGGACGATCTGCGCGGGATTGACGTTCAGGGCATCGAGGCCACGAACCAAGGCCGCGCTGCTGTTGCCCATACCCGTGATGCGCGCACTTGTGCCGATGGTCTGCCCCACGCTGGTCCAGGCCAGCATCAGCAGCAGCGCAGTGCCGAGAATGCAGAAAAAGATGTGTCGTGTTGCTGTCATGCGTTCCATCCGTGTCTGATTCTACTTGCCGGTGATTGCGGTGCTGATATTCAGACGCGCATATCCCCGCACACGTACATAGTCGCTGCTGCGGAATGCGGAGGCGCCGCTCTGATCGGCGTTGAAGGATATTTTGAAACGGATGAATGCCGCCTTCGCGATGGTCGTGAAATCCTCTCCCGTAAAACGCATTTGTACCTTCTCGACCACGGCTTTCGAGGCGAAACCGTCCGCGCCGATAACTGCGGCTTTCGCCATGAGCGCGGAGCCGTCGGTGCTCACCGGAGCGAGCAACAGTTTGTAGCGGCTGTCCAGAAATTCGGGCTCGATGGTGACGCTGGTCGGGAGGTGATTCTCGACGTCGAACATCAAGAGCCCCTCGTTCACCTCTGCGAGTTTTTTCCGACTGTCCTCGTCGATGAACATTTCCACTGTGTCGGTGACGCTTCCGCTCACCTGCGTGAAACGCAGTGGAAACTCAACGAACAAATCACCGGTGACGGAGTCCGCAGCGGAGGCGCTACCGTACTGTCCGTCGGGATTGAGGGTGAACGTTCCCTCCAAGCCGAGGCTGTCGGGGAGTTCAGGTGAGAAGGAATTCAGGAACGTAACCACCTGACCATCGTCGAATCGTACGAGTGTCTGCGAGTGCGGCGCAATGCCGACGGCGTTCACCTCGAGGAGCGAGCTCTTGCCGCCGATGCGTTTCCCGAGCACATTGGCCCTGTCGATACCAACAGGGAGTTGCGCCTGGTTCTGCAGCGTCGCCCACATGCGTGCTTCGGACAGGGTTATCGCCCCGGCGATGCTCTTGTCCACACCGAAATCGGAGCGCTGCATTTTCCGTATATGCAGCGTTTTCGGTGAGAGGCGGCCGGTCATTTCGGCGAAGGTCACATTTTTCACCGCTGCGGTGACGGATACGCTGTCGTTCCGTTTCACCAGCACCGCTTTTGCGCTGGCATCCTCGGTGAGCACACGCGCGTCATAGGTCAATGTGGTTTCGTTGAGCGGTGTCAACAGAGCGTCGGTGAGATCAATTGTGATCGTCGCGCTGCCCTTGGCGGCGACGGAGGACGTTGCGCTGAGCGGCCGACCGTCTTTGCTCGCACCCTGCAGCGTCACCGCGATGTCCGCGGCAAGATTGAAGTGATTACTGATGGTAAAACTTACGGCTCCACCACGCACCGTCCCGCTTTTGACACGCATGCCGGTACTACCCGCGATATCGATCTGCTCCGAGAGCAGCACTTCCTGCGAGGGCACATAGCCCTTGACGGAAAGGATGTCGGAGTCGGTGATCGCACCTTTGATTCCGAGATATTGGGAACTGTTCACATCCACTTGAGCGCCGCCGCTGCCGGGTGTGGACACATCGAAACCGAGCCGCATGCGGCTCGTGAGCGTCAGTCCGGCCAGGGAAATGGCGGGGAGACTGACCGTGGCGCCAGGCTGAACAAGTCCGCTGTAGGAACTGCTTGCGATACTGCCGCCCTGTGCGTTAAGCAAGCGGATTTGTTCGAGACGCAGAGGAACCGGGGACTTGTTTGCGAAAACAAGCGCCAGATTACCTTTCGAGAACGTCATCTCCTCAAAGTAACTTCGCGCGTCTATGTCCACGCCGAGGCCGAGTTCGTTACGCATGGAAGGAACGCTCTGCATACCCCGCGGCAGATTCGGGAACAATGTGAATATGTCCAGCGCCTGATCCATATAGTCCGGAATGTCGAAGCGAAGCACATCGAGGTGCTCGGCCCTGCGGAACTGCCTGTCGTCGATGCGCAGATGATCTGCGAGACTGAACGCGCGCAGAGGATGCCGCTGCGTCACCACAAGCACGTTATCGCCGTTCTGGGTGATGCGCAGCATCTCGTCATCGCTGAGCAAATCGGACATGGTGTAGGTCTGATTGATCAGTGGCAGATTGGCGTCAACATCCCACTCGGGAAGCATGGGCGCAAGGGGTTCGGAGCATCCACCGATCAGGACAGCCGCAAGAACAAGCGCGGTAAACGCGAGCGCGAGCGCCACGGGCGGCCTCCCTCCGCGGCTGTGCTGATGTATCGCATGATGTATCATAGGGCCTCCATTCTGCGTAGCCTCGACATCGCAGATCTGATCTTATTGCACAAGTAATCGTTGATGAAATACACCGACGGACGTTTCCAGTCGGAGGAAATACAGACCGGCGCTCATGCCGGCAATCTCAATGCGCACATCCTGTAAAGCGGGGCCCGAATTGTCCACGGGGATACTTCGTACCGTCCGCCCGAGTCGGTCAACAAGTGTAAGGAGTGCTTGTCCGCTCGCGGCAAGGCCGAGCTGTACCGTGACGGCGCCGCCCTTCCGTGCATTCGCAGGATTCGGCCAGGGTGCAGACAAGCACGGAAGCACGGAAGACGATGCTGCCTCGACGGCGGTGGGGCTGCTGCTGAATGCAATGCGCACATCGCTGTCATCGTCGTTGAGATAGAGGTGGAGAAGCGGTCCGTTCACACTCCAGGACGCCACACCGCTGCCCTCGACACTCCGTGGCACGAAAGGGACGCGGACACGAAGTTCACGCGCGGTGACATTCCGCACCGAAAGTGCCATGTGATCGTCCGCTGTCGCAATACATGCGGAAAGCGGCATGGGCGAGGACAGCATGATCCGCCCGCTTGCGAGCTGGATCACACTGCCCTCGTCAAGCATCCAAAACGCCGGCCTGCCAGCGGGGTCGAGGATGCACTGCCATGCACGTCCGTTGCCATACACAGGTCCGAGCGTCGGATGCGCCACACGCGACATCTGCGCGGTCGAAGCGACGACACTCAGTAATTCCCATCCGTCCACCGATGCGGTAAGCACACTGGCATGGCGATCCGCCTTGATCTCGGTGGTGCGTACATCCTGGCTTACGGGATGGGGCAGGAGAATGGTGTGAAATACCGCCTGATCTGCGCCGACCGAACTGCGCAGCACCGAGTGTCGCGCAAAGGATTTATAGCCGGGCGCATGAAGCTCGGAAGCGTCCTGCTGTACCGGCAGCGCATTCACGGCTTCGACTCGTGCGCTGAGGCGCATGGCACCGCTTGTCCATTGTGCCGTGCGCGTCGTCGCGTCGTAGGTGTACCGTCCGTCCTCACGCAGACCGTTGCCATGCAGTTGATGCGTGTACGTGCGCTGCAATGGAGACGCTGCCGCATCACGCAGCACCACGAAACGTCCGTCAAGCATGTACGCACTGCGCTCGATCGAGGCATTCTGATACGCTGTCGAAATGCGAAGCATTCCGCCGCTCGGACAGCTCAGGGTGTCGGTGATGTACGCATCGCTGCCGAACAGGAAACTTCCGTAGGAAACGCTGTCCGCACCCCTGCCATCCACCAGTATCACGTTGTGGTTTTTCGCATAGACGAGACTGTCGCGCATGGCGCTGCTGTGATAGGCAGGCTCGATGGCAAGATGCTCGCCGTTGGCGCTGAGCAGAAAGGCGGTTTCATTTGCGTGCTTGTGTCCGCTGCCCATGGGCGAACGATGGGTGCGCGCGCGACCGTGTTTGCCGATCAGGCCAAAGTACACGTCGCGGGCTTCCCAGCCGCTGCGAAATGCGGCATATCCCGCATCAGGCAGGATCACCGAAGGCAGCCCGGTGGCGGACCGCGTTTTCGCCATGCTGATATTCAGCAGATATTCAGGCCTGAAATCAAATGTCCGGGTCAATTCCGCCGCAAGCGATGAAGGTTGCAAAGGCCTCCCCGTGCGATCGAACTCTGACCAGCCGGCAAGCGCGCTTCCCGCGCGCAAATCAGGCAGGATATGCAACTCCGGAAACCAGGTCCCCGCATAGGTGTCTTCGAACACGGGGAGCGTCCCGTCGGGCATACGTATGGCCGCTATCCACTCGAACAGACGCTGCCAACGCTCGAGCCGCAGCAGACTGGGGTATATCCTCTCTCCAAGGCGCAGGTCCTGTTCGCCGGCTGCTGCGTCGAGGGCGAGAAGAAAGGGCAGCGCGCTCATCATGGCATAGCGGAAGTAGTAGGGACCTTCGCTGTAGCCATACATGCCGGTGCTGTCGCTCTGATACCCCCACATCGTTTCTTCAATGCAATTGAACGCGAGACCAAAGTGAGTCTCGACAATCGGATCCGGTACTTCATCGGTACCGTGCAACACGAGCGCCGCGTATCCGAGTGCGGCAGCGAGTTTGATGGAGAGGTTATTTCTGACGATAATCGGTTGATCGAGGCGGGTATACGCATTGCCGGCAAAATCTGCGATCCGCGCCTCGATCAGGCGGTCGGGACCGTGAATGCTCCGGTAGTAGTCGTATGCCGCGCTGTATTGCATGAGCTCGACAGCACGCCATTGGAAATCCTCCACGACCGGCGTGACCTCCGTATTGATGGCAAGCAGGAGATCACGCAGGCGCGTGGATAACAAGGATTGTTGCGTCGCTGTCAGCGGAGAGAGAGTCGTGTCAAGTCCGGTCAGAAGCACGAAACCGCAGGCCTTGGCCACGCGGGATGCTTCAGTAGGGGAGGTGGGCTCAGATCCGGCAGTGGTAAACAGAGTACGATACAGGGTGCGCGCAAGTTCGTCGGTCGAAATGTAGTCGATCGCGGTTGTCACCTGCTGAGGTCTGCCGGACCTGAGCGATGCGGGTGTCTCGAACGAGGATGCGGAGCCGTCCTGCGAAAGGGCAGGCCTTGTGAGGCAGACGAGACTTGCGACGAGGCAGAATATGCCGTAGAAATTCTTCATTGTTCCTTAAAGCGTACCACACTCTGTTGATCAGCCTGGTGTCCGATTGGATTCCCAGGATGCACAATGCAAGTTATCCCACCATTCTTACAGCAGACTTAATCGCCGCTTACAATTTTGTCAGGGAAAACCGGTGCGGTGGGGACTCAAAGCGAGCCCCGGGGAGGGGTGGTGCAGGAAAATCGGAATACGGTGGGCAGAAAACCACCTCGGGCGAAAGGTGCTGCGTCGTGCTACGGCGCAGCTTCTTTTCGGAACAGCCGGGATCCCAGGTCACCGGATCGGTAACGGAATCCGGGACGTGGCGACTACCGCCCGGAAATTACCACAAAAGGCACTGTTTTCGCGCCCGCGGCTGTGCGCACCGTGCAGAAATACATCCCGCTGTTGAAAGAACGCAGGTTGAAGGTGACATCCGGCGCCATAATCTCGTGCATGCTGTCATGGAATGTTGCCAGCGCTCGTCCATGAATATCGTGCAGCAGCACGGTAAACGGACCTCCCTGGTCGGCCGCGATGCGAATCGTAAGATGCTCCCGGGCGGGATTCGGATGTACAGTGAGCGTTATCGAAGACGGGTGCTGAGGCGCATCCTCCACACGTGGCGTTACGGTGCGTCTCCATCGTTCTTCGCTGCTCCAGTCGAAAAAATTGAATTCGGAGCGGAGAATTTCCGCCAATCCATGAGTCTCGATGCGGAACTCCAGTTGTTGCGCGTAATCCAGACAATCTGTCCGTAGCGACCGCAGGCGCAGCACGCCATTCACAATATCGAGAGAATCACTCGGCCCCGGGGTGTAGCTGCGATAGTACCGTCCGTACGGATACAGCCGGAGCGTGTCGGGCAAATTGGGACAGGGTGGCGAATTCCAGGTGGTGTCCGGAAACAGCCAGCCGCGCAGAGGGCGCGACCCGCAACCTTCGCTTCCGTCCAGGAATTCGTACAGCGTGTCGGCTTCGATGACGGTCACGGATTGCTGCGAAACGATGCGCCTCGATGTTCGCACTGTTTCGAGGCCGCGCCTTGTGATCGTCAGAGCATGCACAATCGCCTTTCCGTCGGGCGCCTCCCGTGCGTCGCCGTTTATCGTGATAAGGCCGTCGAATTCCGTGAATTGTGAGCTGGTGTCGCCACCCATGAAGGTCGAGGGTATGCCCGTCCTGGTATAGAGGAACGTATTATCGCTGCTGAAACTGTCAAGCAGGTCGAAGGTCTGGGCGTGCGAAATCGTTCCGAGGAGGATGAAGGCGAGAAGTACTGCTGCTGAGCGCATGATTGGTCCTTCAGTGCTGCAAGTGCGAAGTGAAACGGACGCAGGCGATGGAATCACGGCGTACTATCGCGCTGATGAGCGGAGAGAGCATCCGGAGATCCGCGGCATCCGCGTTACACAGGGATGACACTTCAAACTGCAAAAAATTCCTTCATTCGAAAAAAAAATCATTTTCTCCTGGTGCGTGTTGATGGATCTCACTCGTCCGCTCCTTGCGTTTCTGAAATGTGCACCATCATCTTATCCCGATGTATCGCGTCTCACCGGATTGCGTCGAAATTCCGTGCGGGATACGGGGACGCGGAACTGCCGTGCGAAAGAGATTGGAAAGCGCCATATTATTATGATGAAACGGATTCCGCGTTTCCGGCATTGCGGCCGAGCCCTGTGCCTCCACCGAAGTGATTTCACCAGTTTGATCGAAGCATGCGCAATTTCCGAATACTGCTCCTCATGACGGTACTGATTCTGTGCACCCTCCCGCAGCAGTCTTTCAGTCAGAAAACGCTGCTTGCGGGTGACACCGTACGAATGATCGCTATAGGCTCCTGGGTGCAGGATTCTCTCGCGGGGGAAAAGCCGTTCGAGGGCAAAACGGTCATTCTCGAGTTCTGGTCCACCTGGTGCGGTCCCTGCATCAAAGCCATCCCGCATCTGAACGCGCTCGCCGAGGAATTCGCGAATGAGAAGGTGGTTTTCGCCGCGGTGTCCAACGAGAGAGCGATAACGGCAAAACGCTTCCTCGAGAAGACGCCGATGAAGGCATCGGTGTTTGTGGACACGGAGAATTCGCTCACTCACATCCACTTCGGGGTTCGCGTCATCCCACGAACCTTCATTATCGGTCCTGATGGCGTGATACGCTGGACAGGCCACCCCGACAGATTGACGCGGGAATTGCTCCGTCAGCATATCGCCGCTTCCTGACGAAACTCTCGTCGGCTGGTGAAACCCTGCGCTTCGCGTACTTGTTCTTTCTTGCAGCACAACAAGGAAGAATGACCGTATGAAAAGCATTGTCTGTATTTCCGGATCAAGCAGACCCGACAATTACACCGCACGCGCTTTGGCCGTAACCGCCGACGAACTCCGCGCGCTCGGTGCAGAGACCATCGACATCGACGCACGCAAGCTCACGCTGCCTTTCCCGGGACAGCCCGACACCGCCGATGCGCGCCATCTGCGTGAACGCGTCGCCGAAGCCGGCGCGGTTGTACTCGCGAGTCCCGAGTATCACGGCAGCTTCAGCGCCATGACCAAACTGATCATCGAGAACCTCGGCTACCCCTCGGTTATGGCGGGGAAGCCTGTCGCATTGCTCGGCGTGGCCGCCGGACGCATCGGCGCCATAAAAACCATCGAGCAACTCCGTGGCGTGTGCGCCCATACCGGTGCCATCGTGATACCCGGCGCCGTGTCCGTCGCCGGAGTCCGCGGCGCTTTCGATGTGGAAGGACGCATCACCGACGCGGCTACGGAGAAAGCGCTGCGGGGACTTGCGGCCGCACTGATTGGCTTCATGCAGGATTATGTGTGCCCGAAGTATGCGCTTGAGGCGCTGGTACGTCAGGAAGCCGCGCCATGGGCGGCGGAGTTGTGACAAAGCCGCGGCGTTAGAACAAGAGACTTGAAGGGAATGGTCTAGAAAAACGCCTTCACCTCTGCCCGCGCAGAGTGGATAGCGTCGCGCTCGGCCTCACTGCGACCGATGTAGGACATCGTCGCCTGCATGAAACTGGTGATGCGATAATCGAAATTCACGCGCAGAACCCAACTCTCACCCTCCGCCCGTCCGTCGGTCAGTTCGTACGGGAAGCGATCCACCTCCGTTGAAAACTCCACGCTGTTGCGTTCGAGCTCGACGCGCAGACGGCCTGGTCCCTCGAAGGCGACTATCCCGCGCAGCGTTTGCGAAAGAATGGATGCGTCAACCGGCACGACAGGGAGCTTGTCTGCCGCGTTGCGTGTACTGAGCACGAAGCCGATTTCCACATCCGCCCAGGGGCGATAACTGAAGTCCGCACTCAGTTCGGAAGAGGTGATATCCCTCGCGCGGCTGCCGCCTTCCGAAGCAAGCACCGCGTCGTTGAGCAAGGTCATGTCCGCTTGCAGGCCGATTTCCCGCAGCGGCTGCGTTTTCACGCGCAGGGCCCGTTCCCGCCGGTAACTCCGCTCGTTCGCGAGCGCGTACTTGCTGAAGCCGCGACGTTCGTCGAAGCGCAGCCGCAGCGAGAAATCCGCGGAGCGCTCGAAAAGAAAGAGATCCTGACGAATATTCTGAAAACCGCGGACCGTACTGCTGTCGTTGAGGAAGTGCGACAGGCGTAAGAGGTAGATATCGGAGGTGTTCTCTTCCTCGCTCTTTTCATCCAGACGCAGCAGCGTTTCGCCCGAAAGCGCGCGGAGTGTGGAGGTGAGTAATCCGCCGCCGGCTTCAATGAAGCGCTCGGGTTGTATACGCAGGCGCAGGCTGCTCTTGAGGTCTATGACGGGGAAGAGTTCATCGGTCGGGACGTTCACAAGAATGTATTCGCCGTCGTAGCGCGTCGGCTCGAATTCGTTTTCATCCTCGATGCCGTTTCCGTTCAAATCTCCCGCATATACGTAATTACCCTGACCGAGCGGAACCTTGAGATAGACACGTTCGAGTCGCGAGGTCCGCTCCGTGCCCACTTCATAGAGCACGTCGGTCGTGATACCGCCACCGAACGGCGCGTACCGCAACTGCGCCCGGGTGAGGACGGTCTGCACGTCCTGCTCACCCCTCTGTGCGAAGGCGTCGCTGAACATGCGGTCGCGAATAGTCAGTGCCACGTTTGCGGACAAATCGTTCCAGTTTTGTAAGGTCCAGCCGTATTGCTGGAGGATATCGGTTGAACGACGCTGCAGCGAGCCATCGAGCGGCACGTCCTCCACGCGCAGTCCGACATCCGCGCTGAGCGTCATACCTGCGATTCCGGTGTACAGCACGCCGGGCCGTACGTCCAAAAACGATTGACTCAGACCCAGGAGGGAATCCGAAGATCCGCTGCTCACCGTGCGTTGCTCACTCTCCACACGCAACCGCGGCGTGGCGAAACCTGCCGTGTACCGCGCTTCTCCGAGCTGTCGCAGCCAATTTCCCCGCGTCCCCGCCGTCCCGTCGTCGCTGCTGATGTGCTCGATGCGATAGTTGATCTCGGGTCGCGAGCTGTCTCTCCGCGCGTCGGTCACGAGCAGACCTCCTTCCAATCGGCGGCTGCGGAACAATCCTTGTTTCAGCATACCCCAGCCACCGCGGATGGTAACGCCCTCCAGCACGGCCAGTTCCGCGGCGGCTTCACCCAAATCCTCGCGCGCAGGTTCTTGTGCGCTGATATCCCATTTTCGATTGTACTCGATGTCGTTGATGCGGTCTATGGGAGCGAAAGTCGCTCCTGTGCCGCGGTAGCGTCCGCGCACATCCAGCAGTCCCAGCGGTGTTTTGGCTGCTTTCCACGATGCGGCGAGATTCATGGCGCTGCCGCCGTCGTCATCGCCGTCGAGACCCGACAAGCGGTTGAGGTCAAGCGATGAAGAAGCGAATTCTCCGGAAATGCTCATATCCCGCATCGGTGAAACACGAGACTGCACGCTGAGCAGGCTGTGCCGCCGCGGAAGCGGCAGGCGACGTCCGGGCGTGTAATCGCCCGCGCCTGGACCGGCGTAATCGAACACTCCGATAGCCCTGCGGCGATAGTCGCCGCTGCCTGCCCCGACGAACGAGAAAGTGACCGCCCAGGTGGCGCTGTCCGCGCCGGGTGCATAGCGGAACACGGTGCGAAGCTCGCTTTCGATCAACGTATCGCGCGCGATGTACTGCCCTCGTCCGATGCCGCGCGCGGAATCGTAGCCCACCCATACCGCGCCACCGCGTGTCGCGAGAGCTGCGTCATCACCCGCCGCGGCAATCATCGCGCGGTCGGCATCGTCCAGCGGTTGATCCACCGGATTCTCCGGATCGTCGCTCTCCTGAATGAAACGCGCACCAACGCTGAAGAGGGAGTTGAAGAAGCTGCTTCCGGCCGATGCGGTGACCATGGAGCGCGTGTATTCGCGCTCGGCATATTCGTAATCCACGGTAATGCGCGAGTAGCTTGTGATCAGACGCTTCGGCGTAAACGTGATCTCGCCGCTGGCGTACTCGATCACGTAATCATTGGTCTCGCCGCGCACCATGGCCACGCCGTCCACGTACACGCGTTCGGTTCCCGCGAGCACGAGCACCGGCTGCTTGCCGTTCGCCGCGGTCAGGCGGTATGGTCCCTGCACGCCATCGACGCCGTTGAATTGCAGGCTGTGGAAATTGCCTTTCAGCGATGCGTACGATGCGGAAGCGTTGCCGTCGCGCCAGGCCCCTTCCCCGAGCACGCCGGCGAGCTTGCGATTGTAGCGGCCGAATTCCGTATCGCTGTATCCGATGTTGAAATCGCCCAGCGTCGCGGCCAGATCGCGGCTGCTGATTTTGATGAAAACCTTGTCGAGTTCCTGTATCGTGCGCGTGTTGCCCTCGGGTTGGATCGGGGTGTTTTCGTCGGTCAGGGCGCCCACCACGGTGATGTCGTCGGACAGCTTCCCGGAAAGCTGAAGACGGAAGCCGCTGTTGATGTTCAGATCGCGGTCGCTGCCCACAGTGAATCCCCGTCCTATGTAGCCGCTTTTATTCAGCTCCGTTCCGAAAATGCTCTCGATGCTCAACGGCTGAGAGGGTGTCGCGATACGCACACTGTCACCGGCCACCGCTCCGCGCATTGACAGGGTGCGACGGCGGTACACCGGTTCGAAGCGGAAAGGCAGCGCACGGTACCGCACAGCGATTCTGTGATCACCCAGAGCAAGCTTTTCACGCAGCGCGGGCGTGAGCAAAAGAAATCCCTCCGTCGCATACAGGCGTATGTCCGCCGCGCTGTCGTATGCCAGTGCGGGAACAATCGTCAGTTCGAATCCTTCCTGTCGGATAAAACCCCGGCCGAGTCGCAGGGTGTCACCGGGACCGGGCGAAAGCGTATCGCTGTAGACACGCCAGAGCCGGGCTTCGTCCTGTGCCCGCGTCGATGGGGCGCAGATGAGCAGGTAAAGCGCACATGCCGTGATACTGAAGGAAACGCGCACTGTGGATTTCTTGGTTTGTCGGGCAAAACTTCAAGGTAGGCAGCATCGGCACCGATAGCAATGCACCCCCGTATCCGTCATCACGAAGTCTCCATTTGCCACTGTTCGAGCAGGTGCTGCACGAAGGCGACGACGCGCTCGTGCTGCTCGCGTCCGTTGCCCTCCACAGACAGCTGCTCGCCGAAATGTATATGCACGCGCCGATGCGGTCGAATGCGTCCGAAGTCCTTGAACAGTCTGCCGTTGTCCCACGCATCGGTTTTCAAGGCGATGGGTAATACCGGCACGCCCGCGGAGCGCGCGAGCTTGACACCCAGGGAATTGAAGGTCGTGTGATCGAAGTGTTGTGTGCGCGTGGTCTGTGGAAAGAGGATGACGGATGTCCCGTTTTTGATGCGCTCGGCGCCCTGCTCCATGACCATTACCAGATCCTGCCGCGGATTGTCGCGCGACACCACGATGGGATGCCTCGAACGCATCACATGGCCAAACACCGGATAGTCCATCAGACTCGGCTTGATGACGAAGGTGCAGGGGCAGACCGGATTGATGAGCGAGGGGAGTACGAAGGTCTCGAGTGTGCTCATGTGATTTGCGACGAACACCACCGGACCAGCCAGGCGCGACAACACGCCCATCCCGCGGATATCGAAGTTGCACCCCGCCGCCTCCAGTCCGTTGAAGATGTCAATGCTCGAATTGACCCACTCCGCGTCGCCGTACCGTCCGCGCTTGGCCCTGTGCGCGCTTTTAAACACCACGCCAAGCATACGGGTGTAGAATGCCATTGTCGGCGGAAGCATTGAGCGCTTGCGGTCAACGGGCGTGGTATAGCTGTCCTGCAGGGCGATAATCGTGTTTTGTGCTATCATGGTCGGGGGGCGCTCTGTGCTCTCTTGTGTGTATCGGAGCCGATGGAATTCTCAAATATACACACGCACGACGCCAGGATTGCACTTCCGCCGGGAAAAAATGGCGATCAGAAAGCAGAACCGAAATCGCTATATGCCATAGCGTTGCACCGGCGCCCGCCGTCTCCCTTCAGTACAAAAAAAGACCGGGCGCTCAGGCCCGGTCTGAAGATTCCAGCACCGAAGGTCTTACAGCGCCCACATGCCGTTGCGGCGCAGCACGTCGTGCGAGATGACGAGTTTCTGAATTTCGCTCGTTCCCTCGAAAATACGGTTGATGCGGCTGTCGCGGTAAAAACGCTCCACGGGCAATTCGCGCGAGTAGCCCATGCCGCCATGGATTTGCACGGCGAGATCCACAACCTTGTCGAGTCCTTCGCTGCAAAACAACTTGACGGCGGCGGACTGTGTGGAAATTTTCTTCCCGGCGTCGTAATCGGCTGCGGTGCGATAGACGACGCTTTCCATGGCATACACCAGCGTCCACATTTCGGCGAGCATGAACTGCACTCCTTCGAAATTGGCGATCGGTGCGTCGAACTGCTTGCGCTCCTTGGCGTACTTGGAGGAAAGCTCGATCATTTCCTTGGCCGCGCCCACGCAGCACGCGCCTAAACCAAGGCGCCCGGCATCCAGCGTTTTCATGGCGATGAGGAAACCGCGTCCGTCCTGGCCGATGAGGTTTTCCTTGGGTACGCGCACATCTTTGAAACTGATGGGATTGGTCATACTGCCGCGGATGCCCATTTTCTTTTCTTTCGGCCCCGCGCTGAAGCCCTCCCAGGCCGTCTCGACGGCGAGCGCCGTCACGCCGCGCTCGGTGCGGGCGAAAACGGAGATGACGTCCGCGATGCCGCCGTTGGTGATCCACAGTTTTTCACCGTTCAGCAGATAATGGTCGCCCATGTCCACGGCGCGCGTGCGCACGTTAAAACTGTCCGAACCCGCCATGGCTTCAGTGAGGCCGAAGGCGCCGATCCACTCGCCGGAGCAGAGCTTCGGCAGATACTTCTGCTTCAGCTCGTCGGTGCCGCCAAGATAAATGGCGTTGGTGCCGATGGACATGTGCGCTCCGATGAGCGTGGCGGTGGAAAGGCAGCCGCGTCCGACTTCCTCCTGGGCGATGCAGTATCCGACCTCGCCGAAACCGCCGCCGCCGTATTCTTCCGGGAAGACGGTGCCGAGCAGACCGAGTTCGCCGATTTTGGTGATAAGGTCGCGCGGAATTTCCTCGTTCTCATCAATCGCGGCCGCGATGGGTTTGATTTCGGCGTTGACGAACTCGCGCACCATTTCGCGCAGCATGTTCTGCTCTTCGGTAAACTGGAAAAGGTTCATAAGTGTCCGATGTGTGAGTTGAACAATTCTATGTATTGAAAATCAGAGTGTGCTTCTCCAGCGAAACGGTGGTATGCGGCTGTTAAATCAGGTCCTTCGGATCTTCGGCGCTTGCATCGAGCAAGGAAAGATCGGCGTATTCATAGGGAGTGACCTGGCCGATATAGCTGATCTTGCTTTCGCCGCCGTCCACGCCGATGGTGTTGCCGTTGATGAACTTGGTACCGGGTTCGAGTAAGGCGATGACGGCCTTTGCCACATCCTCGGGCAGTGTCGCCCGACCGAAGGGATTCTTGGCCCTGGCCGCATAGAGCATGTTCTTTGCGCCGGGAATTTTCGCCAGCGCCGGCGTTTCCGTCACGCCGGCAAGCAGCGCGTTGCAGGTGATGCCGTAGGGACCCAGTTCGAGAGCGAGCTGACGAATGTACGATTCCAGTGCGGCCTTGGCTGCGGAAACCGCGCCGTAGTAAGGGAGGTTGAGATTCGCGCCGTCGCTGGTCATGGTGAAAATGCGCGATCCGCGGCCGAGGAGCTTGCGCCGCAGCGTGTCCTGCGTCCAGTAAATCAGGGAGTTGGCCATGACGTCAATGGTCATCTCGAGCTGCGCTTTCTTTATCATCTCGCTTTCGTCGCGGCCGACGAGCGGACGCAAGGTGCCGAAGGCAAGGGAGTGAAACAGCACCTTCATTTCCACGCGCGCGCTGCCGGCGTATTTGTCAATGAAGTCGTCGAGCACCTCGTGGCGCTTGTGCTCGTCAGCGGCGTTGACGTTGTAGAATTCCGCCAGCACGCCGAAATTGCGGAGATCGGTCAGCAGGCGGTTCACCGCCGGCATGGTGGCTTGTCTGTCGAGATGGACGCCGAGGATGTTGTACCCATGCCGCGCGAGCTCCCGTGCCGTCGCCGCGCCGAAGCCGGAGGAAACGCCGAGGATCAGGGCCCACTGATTTACAGGTTTTTTCGTCATATCTGTCTTACTGAAGTTTCGGATAACTCAAAGCTTTAATAATAGCATTTTTTGGGGAAAATGGGAAATCCCTTGGAAATGAATCGGGGCAAGGCATCGGTACACGGATCACACGGATTGGCACGGATTTTCGTAGAAGGAAGGTCGCCGGGAGTCACCGACAAGGTTGCGTTTTCCACCATTGAAACATCCACTGCGCAGAGCTGCTGTCAATCCGGCGTATCCACGCAGCAATCTTCGTGGACTGGTACACGGATCACACGGATTCGTACGGATTTTCGCGGAAGGAAGGTCGCCGGGAGTCACCGACAAGGTTGCGTTTTCCACCATCGAAACATCCACTGCGCAGAGCTGCTGTCAATCCGGCGTATCCACGCAGCAATCTTCGTGGACCGGTACACGGATCACACGGATTCGTACGGATTTTCGCGGAAGGAAGGTCGCCGGGCAGTTCACCGACAACGATTTGCTTTACCCCATCGAAACATTCTCCGTGCAGATTCGCTGTCGGTCCGGCGTATCCGCGCCTCAATTTTCGGCGGTTTTCTCCGACGCTTGCGGATTCGTGTTTTCGCGCAGGGTATCAAGAAGTCCCTGACGGAAATTTTCGATCAAAAACAGCATGTGCTCGGCGCGCTCCGTAGATCCGCTCAGCATATCACCGAGCAGGTGCAGGTCCCCGTCAATTGCAAGTTCTTTCTCCAGTATTGCGAGCACCACGTTCATCGTGTCGGCGTTCGCCAGACGACCGGCATCCCTGCCGAGTAGTCGTGCGACAGCCTCGGGATATACCGCTGCTTCGTCCGAAAAGAGCTTCTCTTGTTCAGAGTAGAGGCGATCAATATTGCCCGCATCGTAATGCGTCAAAAGATAGCGGAGATCAATTCAACGACGCCGGCGTCAAGTTTTCCCGAAATAGTGTGTGAGATATTTGTCATACAGCATTTCCGCGGCATCGATGGTTCGGGGATCCCCGACTGCGACCAGATCGGCATAGATGAGGAGAGGAGGCGTCACTCCGAGTTCTTGTTCCGGATAATGGAAATTCCAGAAGCGTTGTCTCAATTCCAGCTTGCCCCCGGGAGTTTTTCGTAGATGGAGTTGCTGAATCAGGGGCTTCTGCCCGCCGGTGATATAGAGGGTTTCCCTCCCGGCTACGAGGTAACGCTGAAGAAGGGCCGCCGCGGTTTCCGCACCCGCCAGAGTATCCTGCGGCAAGGCCTCGAGGTTGAGAGGTGTGATGATGTCGTAGCGCCCAAGCAGGAGCTTGGGCCTCAGTTTCTCGATGTAGCCCGCGATCCAGAGCTTGACGAGTTCGTGCTCATCCCGCAAGCGTGTATCGCCTCCGATGGTGATAAGGTACTGTTGCTTCTCAAGATTGGTCATGACGCCGGCCACAGTACCGAGAGCCACGCCCGCGGCTTTCGCGATGTCGCGATAGGGAGCATTCCGAAGCTCCTTCGCGCAAAGCAATGCAAACAGCACCTTGAGAGCAGCCCAGCCAAAGGGCTGCGGCCCCTCGTCATCCGGCTCCCGCTTCTTTCGTCGTTTCCCTTCGATCAGCACATGTACGCCGCCTGCCTTGATGAATGCGTTACCGGCTGTATCGAGGTACTGCACATCCATCTCGCGCAGAATAGCGCCGACGTCGTCGGTCAGGTATTCCGTTATCAACAGCACTCCGGTTTTTTTCCGCCGCGCGTTCTCGTTTACTTCCCTGGCGATGTAATGCGCATTGCTTTTATTCACAAGTCGCTTCGTCTCGGCAACGTACATGTACCTCCGGCCCCCGTGCCTCAACAGAAGCCCGGTATCCGTCGTTGTCGTACCGTCGACAGCCTCATCATCCGCCACGGCAAGATCCATCCCCGTAATTGCGGTGGCTTCCTGCACTGCGGTTTCAATTGTCTCTCTGTTGTCTGTCATCGCTGCACCGTTCGGTGGATCTGTTCAATTATTATGAACATTCAGTTTATTTGAACATAGTATTTTATTGAACGAATGTCAAGGGGGGCATTCTCTCAGTTGTCCAAATAAAATGAACACGAACAATAAATGAACATCCGCGTTATGTACGAATCAGCTTTCGCAGCGTTTCGAAGTGACGGTATTGACATTTCTCGCGCAATCCATCGCGATGGTTGGGCAATATTGGTACTGAAGTCCGGCCAAATCACTTTTCCGATGCGTGGCCTGAACAGGCAGGTCTTCGTGAGGCAGCCATTCTACCTGGTAGTGTGGAATCGCTATGCGGATAACACGCAGCAGCACGGATCCTCGCGGAGGAAGGAATTATCGGGATAGCACGGGAAAGCTGCAGTGATGGGGTTCCGAACTATTTGCGCACGAATCCGCATTCAATCCGCGTTTTTGCAGGTACGAGGTGGTGCACGATAGAAAGAGGCGTAAAATCCTTATGAATAATGCTTTATTTCGTTAAAAATTCATTTGCACTTGACTTCCACAAAATATTTATGTAGAATGCTCCGTACTTCAACACGTAAATGGTGAATCTGATACCGTTTCAGGAAGAAGGGCGGTGTGTCCCTTTTTCGGATCGCGTGATCGTTCGCGTGATCAACGCCTGTGCCTTCCGGACGGTTTTTCATATAGAGGAAGTGAGTATGGAATGAGCGGAATGTGGATAGTCGCGGGGGATGAAGGGGATGTTGATCCCTTTTACAACCACTGTGGTGGTTCGGGCTGTGAGATATTTACCGCCGGACAGGCGCAAACACACTGGAGCGCCAAAGCGGATGCGCCACCCGATGTATTGGTGCTCGACACGGAAACGGTTCCCGCGCAATCCGCGTATCGCCTTGTGCGCATGGTCGGTGCATCCCCTTCGGTTTCGCTCGTTCAGGTTGTGAACGCTTCCAACAGACACGCTGCTCTGGTACCGGCCGACCGCACCATCTCGAGACCCGCCGGTCGCATCGAGCTTCGATCAACACTGAACGAACTCTGGCGGGAGTACGTGGCGAACCAGGAATACACGGAAATCCAGCGCCGCCTGCTGGGTGAGATGGGCGCACGGCAGTTGGTCGGGAAAAGCAAGGTAATGCAGGAACTTGTCGAATTACTGCCGGATGTGGCCGGCGCCGCATCCACCGTACTTATTCTCGGGGAGACAGGTACGGGGAAGGAATTGGTTGCACGGGCGATTCACTCTCTCGGACCCCGTGCGCAACGTCCGTTTGTGACCGTGGATTGTGCCGCCTTGTCGGAATCTCTGGCCGAGAACGAATTGTTCGGACACGCCCGCGGCGCCTATACGGATGGCGGACGCCACAGTAACGGCCTGGTGCAGGAAGCGGATGGCGGCACGTTGTTCCTGGATGAAGTGGAATGTCTCCCTCTCGCGCTGCAAGCAAAGTTTCTCCGTCTGCTGCAGGAACGTGAGATCAAACCGCTGGGGCAGGCAAAATCTCAGACGGTGGATGTTCGTATCATCGCCGCGAGCAATGTGGACCTTCGCGACCTCGTGCGACAACGGCAATTTCGGGAAGATCTCTACTATCGCCTCAGTGTCGTACCGATCATGGTCCCGCCGTTGCGTGAGCGCGCCTCGGACATCCCGCAGCTCGTCCGGTATTTCCTCGCGAAACACCAGCATGAGCCGCTCAACACCGACACGGTAGACGCGAGCGTCCTTCGTGACTGGGAAGCCGAGTCCTGGCCGGGGAACGTCCGCGAACTGGAGAATCGGGTGCAGGAGTTTCTCGCGACCTCGCGGCTGCGACGGAGCAGCGCGGCGCCGGGAGCGCAGCCACGGAAATCCCTGCGCGAAATCCGCGCCGATGCCGAATACCGCTATCTCCGGGACGTCCTTGCCGAGACGCGTGGTAATCTCACCGCCGCGGCGTCTATCGCGGGTATGGACAGGAAAAGCTTGCGTAGTCTGCTGAACAAATGCGGCCTCGATGCGGCGCTGTTTCGGAAATGAGCGGCCGCGCGTACATCGCGAATCTGCGAACATCGGAGAACCCCGGGCCTCACGCCGGGGTTTTTCATTTCAGACTACGCATGATGCGGCGTTTACCGGGGAATCGCGAGCGGCAGGTGGGGGAAAACGCCCCGACCTGAACTTTGAAAATAAAATCAAAATTGGATTTTTCTGCTGCGAAACGGGGGGAAACACCCCGGTATCGCTTCGTGTGCGCCGGAACCGGCATCAATACCTGCTCAAATCGGGGTAAATGGAGCACGTCGTAAACTGGCACCGTATTTGCAGCATCTTCCCGAGTGAATTGCCACGAAACAAGGATTGCCATGTACGCGACGGATGTCCCCGCATCCGCGAACAAGGTGTTTTCACGAGGTGCGGGTGATTGATAAAGCGCTGCAGTTTATCGAGCGGGAAGTGAACGCGTATTTCGACGCGCGCTTCGGCCCGGCCACCCAAAAGTGGGTGACACTGGGTAATATTGCCCGTTTCGCGGACAGCGAAGGCGGCGGCAACGACGACAGCAGTGCCCGGGCGCTCATGACGCTGGTGAATATCGAGGAAGACCGTGTCGCGAAAAGTCCGGAACACAGCTTCCGTACCGTCCAGGGTGTGCGCTACCAGAATCCGGAAATTCCTCTCAATCTCTACGTTCTCTTCACCGCCACAAGTAACTCGTACACACTCTCGCTGCAGACGGTCGCGATGATCATGCAGTGCTTTCAGGGCTGCAACGTGTTTGCGAGCGCCACGAATCCGCGCCTCGATGCGTCCATTGACCGCCTGATACTGGATCTGTTCACGCTGAATTTCGAACAGATCAATCATCTCTGGAGCACCCTTGGCGGGAAATATTTTCCGTCCGTGCTGTACCGCGTGCGCATGGTGGGCATCGTGGACAGCGATCGCTTCGCGGGTGGCGGTCTCGTGCGCGAAATTGTCGTGAACGACGGTGCGATGAACCGGGGGGAGGGCTGACCGGATGCGGTATCGCGAGTTGTTCACCATCGAATTGCTGCATGACTATTTCGCCGATGGCGCTGCGAGGCGCATCGCAATTGTCCCCGATCGCGCAACCCGCACCGTACTTGCGGGTTGCGGTACGCTCGCGAAACAAAGCGGCAACCGCCTCTTCGTGATCGCGCGCACTGACGACGGGACCTCGCCGCGTGTCGCACCCGCGGCAGGGTCTGCGCTTACGTTTTTTCTCCATGCGGAGGACGCGTCCCTCTTTTCCCTGAGCCAACTCCGCTTCAACGCCGCGGCGGGGGAGCGCTTTCTGTTTTCCAATCGCGATGCGGGCGTCGTAGACGGACGGCTGTACTTGCAGCCACGCAACGAACTTTTCGACAATACCAAGGCATACAGTCTGGGGCGCTTCGTCCGCGACGGTGCCGGCGACTGCCATGAAGCTCTCGCGGATCTCGCGCCGGGGAGTTCGCTCAATAATGCGCAGCAATGGAGAAAGCTCGGACAGCTCGCCTACGCCGACGACGCGCAACGCGTGCGTGTGGCGGGTGATACGATGGTCCTGCCTGTGGATCCGCCTTCAGACGTCGTCTCTGTGCGGGTGCTCGGCTTCAACGCCGCGAACGGACAATACGATATCGAAAAGCGCGCGGAAGTATTTCCCTACAGCGTGCCGGTGGCAAGTCAGAGCGTATCGCTTGCCGCTCTGCCGGATGAGTTGTTCCGCGTGACGGTGAACGACACAGGACACACGCTGTATCACCGAAGCGCAGCGGACTGGCAGCAGGCCTTCGGCATCGTGCGGGTATACATCGACGGCGGTGAAGCGGCGACGCATCGCGTGCTGCACGCGGACGGCAGCTTCCTGAGTCCGGTGTTTGCCATCCGCATAGCCCCTGCGAGCGTGCTGTGGCAGTACAACGCGCGGACAGACCGCGTTCGGCGGGTGTTCGACGCTTCGGCGACGATAGAGTTCAGCCCCGTCGAAGCGCGCGTATTCCGCAGTACGCTGCCGCAGCGTTTGCGCGAACAGGCATATACGGGCATTACGGTGGAGTACAACGACAGCAATCCGCTGGATCCCGCCAAGAAAATCGACATCCCGCTGGCCTCCGTACCCGGCCCGGGAAACAGTGCGCTGGTAGAGCAGAGCGGTACGACATACGTAGTGAATCACGTCATTTTAAACTATTAACAACGGTGTGGTGCCATGGCAACAACCTATAAGACTCCCGGCGTCTACGTCGAAGAGATACCGAAACTCCCGCCTTCCGTCGCACAGGTGGAGACGGCCATTCCCGCTTTTGTCGGCTACACGAAACAGGCCGAGAGGAGCGGAGAGAATCTGACAAACAAACCAACACGTATCAGCTCGCTGCTCGAATTCGAGTCGCTGTACGGGGGCGCGAGCGTTCCGACGACCATCAATGTGACCATTGACACGGGCAACAACAATGCCGTGACCGCCGTCACCGCGCCGACGACGCAGCGCTACATGATGTACGACGCGCTTCGTCTGTTTTTCGACAATGGCGGTGGGGACTGCTATATCGTGTCCGTCGGTGGGTATGGCGGCGCACCGGCGGTCGGAACGGACAGCAGTGGTTTGCGGGGAGGGATAAAAGCGCTCGAAAAATTCGACGAACCGACCATAATTCTGATACCCGATGCCGTACAGCTAAACTCGGACTCCGAGCTTTTCTCGCTCCAGCAGCTCATCCTGTCGCAATGCGCGAAGCTGCAGGATCGCGTGGGAGTGTTCGACCTCAAGGAAAACATCAGCGGCGGGCAGGAAACGGCGGTGGACAATTTCCGAAATGCCATCGGGATCAACGACCTGAAATACGGCGCCGCGTACACGCCGTGGGTGCACACGACCTATCCGCGCGATATTGATTTCACCGCCTTCCGCACGACGGTGGTGGATACGGGCAGCAATCCCGTTGATCTCGGGACGCTGTCGTCCGACAGTACGTTGAATGATCTTGTCGCGACAGCAGTCGCGGCGGCAACTGAAAGCGCTCTCGTCGAAGCGGTGATCGAACGGATACGGAAAGCCAGTACCACGACCGGCGCGCTGAACGTCGCGCTCACCGCCGAGCCGACGATGAAGGACATGTTCCGGAAATTCAAACAAGCGGTGGACGCGGCGACGGATGAAGTGGAAGCCCGGAGCGCCTCTCTCCTGTTGTTCACGTTTCTGCGGGCGGCATTGCTCGAATTTCAAACCCTCAAAACCGCGCTCACGACTACCAACCTTCTGAATGATCTGAATGCATACGCTGCATCCACCACATACTGGCGCGGGGCGGCAACGACGCAAATTGCGCTCGAGCGCAATGCCGACGTCCGCAATCTCACCGGTCTTGGAGGTGCGGATGGCGACATCAATGGTGCGTATCCGGGTATCGACGCCACGTGGCTCGGAGTCGCGACGCCCTCGCTTGTGGCCGTCAATACCAAGGACTACGGAGATACGGGCAACGATGCGCTCATCCCCGGGATTGGCCGCATGGTGGCACTCGATGCACAGGCGGCATTCAACATCCTCGTCGCCTTCGCGGATGCCCTGCTCAACGCTGCGAAAACCTACAAGAAAGGCGCGCAGGAAGCACTGTACGAGAAACACCCGATTATCGGTAATATGGTGCGGGCTATCAAAAAGGAACTGAGTACCGTCCCGCCCAGCGGCGCGATCGCGGGCGTGTACGCACGCGTGGACAACTCCCGCGGCGTGTGGAAGGCGCCGGCAAACGAGAGTCTGGTCTCCGTGAGCGGCCCCTCCGTCAACATCAGCCATGAAGAGCAGGAGCGCCTGAACGTGGACGCGGTGGCGGGAAAATCCATCAATGCGATTCGGACATTCACCGGCAAGGGGACGCTCGTCTGGGGCGCGCGTACGCTTGCGGGCAACGACAACGAATGGCGGTATGTGAGCGTCCGGCGCTTCTTCAATATGGTGGAAGAGAGCTGCAAAAAAGCGACCGAACCGTTCGTGTTCGAACCGAACGACGCCAACACCTGGATCAAGGTGCAGGCCATGATCGAGAACTTCCTGACGCTGCTCTGGCGGCAAGGCGCGTTGCAGGGTGCGAAGCCCGAACACGCGTTTTATGTGGCCGTGGGGCTCGGCAAGACGATGACCGCCGTGGACATTCTCGAAGGCCGCATGATCGTGGAAATCGGCATGGCGGTGGTGCGTCCGGCGGAATTCATCATTCTGCAGTTCTCGCACAAGATGGCCGAGTCCTGATGCGCCCTGCGGCGGTCAGCAGTTTCGCATGAGATCATTCACTACAGCAACGGAACATACATATCATGGCAACAGCATATCCACTCCCGAAATTTCACTTCCGCGTCGAATGGGGCGGAAGCAAAATCGGTTTCACGGAAGTCACCGGTCTCGACATGCAGGTGGAGGCCATCGAGTACCGCGAGGGAAGCTCGCCCGAGTATTCGAAAATCAAAATGCCCGGCCTGCAGAAGTTCAGCAACATCACGCTCAAGCGCGGCACCTTCAGCGGAGACAAGGAATTCTACGCCTGGATAAAAACCGTGAGTTTGAACACCGTGGAGCGTCGTGACGTGACCATCAGTCTGCTCAACGAAGCGCACGAACCGGTGGTCACGTGGAAGGTCCGCAACGCCTTTCCTGTGAAAGTACAGGCGAGCGATATGAAATCCGACGGCAATGAAGTCGCGGTGGAGACGCTCGAACTCGCCCACGAAGGCATGGCCATCGTCGAATAAACGGAGCACGGCATCGCATGGCGAAAACGTCCTCACCGGCCGCCGGCGGGTACTATCCCCTTGTGGGTTTCCACTTCAAGGTGGAAGTGCTCGGGTACGGCAACGACAACGATTCCCGCTTCCAGAGTGTGGGCGGTCTCAACGTGGAGTACGACGTGGAGACCATCAAGGAAGGAGGCGAAAACCGTTATGAGCACAAACTGCCCGGACGCAGCAAGTATCCGGATCTGTCGCTCAAACGCGGCATACTGCGTGATTCCGATGTGATTCGCTGGTGTACCGATGCATTACAGGCGCACGACATCAAGCCGGCGATTCTCCGCGTCAGTCTGCTCAACGAAGAGCATCAGCCGGTGATGACGTGGAAGGTGCACAACGCCTGGCCGCGCAAATGGAGCGTGAGCGACTTCAACGCGACGGAGAATGCCATCGTCGTGGAGACCATAGACATCTGCTACTCCTATTTCGAAGTGGAGATTTGAGCATGCCCATTGAAATCAACGAGCTGCATATCAAAGTGACGGTGAATCAACCCGCGCCGGCCGGCGGAGAGGGCAGCAGCACGCCGCCCGCGAAAGCGGGAACGTCGGACGACAAACTGCTTGCGGACGCCGTGGAGCAGACCTTGCGCATTCTGAAAAAGGCGGGAGAACGCTGATGCCGACGACTGGCCAGTTGGAAAAACTGCGTATCATCGCGCACCTCACCGCGGATTACAGCGACGAGGTCACCGAAGCGAACACCTTCGAAGCCATGCTCAACCCCGAGGCCTATACGCTCGACTACAAGGTGGAGTATCAGGACGGGCAGGGGCAGGGCACCAGCGCCGCACAGCAGCGATTTACCGTAAAAAAACCCGAGGAAATCGCTTTCGAGCTGCTGCTGGATTCCACCGGTGTGACGGACGGAAATCCGCGGGACTCCATCGAAGAGGACATCAACAAGCTGCGCGATCTTCTCCTGAAATACGAGGGCGAGATTCACGAGCCGAAGCATTTCGTGGTGCTCTGGGGCAGTCTGCTGTTCAAAGGCCGCTGCACCGGCCTGACTATTACGATGAAGCTGTTCAATCCCGACGGCAAGCCGATACGCGCTCTCTGCAAAGCGAGTTTCAAAGGCAGCGTGGAGGACAATCTGCGTACGGCCGAGGAACGCAATCAATCCCCCGATCTGACGCATTCACGCCTGGTGAAGCAGGGCGACACCCTGCCGAAGCTGTGCTACGAGGTGTATGGTCATTCGAAATACTACCCGCTCGTCGCGCGCGTGAACCGTCTGCCGCAGTTCCGCGCCCTGGTTCCGGGCGAGCGTCTCTTTTTTCCGCCACTGGAGAAAAATACCCCGGTGTCATGAGTGATGAACGCGTCATAGCGAGCGATGCACCGAAATCGGTTGCCACGTTTTCCATACTCAGCGACGGTGTGAAAGTACCGGGCAGCATGCAGGTGCTGTCGGTGCTCGTCGAGCGCGAGGTGAATCGCATCCCTTCAGCGACCATCACCATTCAGGACGGAGCGGCCGCGGAGCAGTCGTTTGCCGTGAGCAACGGCGAAGAATTTGCGCCGGGCAAGCGCATCGAGATTCAGGCCGGTTACAGAAGCAACGAGGAACGGATATTCAGCGGCATCGTGATCAGTCAGGCCGTGAAAGTGCGGAAAAATGTCTCGTTGCTCGTGGTGGAATGTCGCCACAGCGCGGTGCGCATGAGCACACGACCGCTGTGCGCGTACTTCCATGACGTGACGGACCAGGATGTTGCGGACACGTTGTTCGCGGCCCACGGCTTGAGCGTCAGCACCTCGGGCAGCGCCGTCTCGCACGCCCAACTCGTGCAATACGACAGCACGGACTGGGACTTCATGCTCTGCCGCGCCGAAGCCAACGGATGGTGGGTGATCGCGGGCGATGACAGCATCACCGTCGGTCCTCCCGATTTCAGCCGCAGCGCGGAACTCACCCTGCAGTACGGTGCGACCATCCATGATCTCGACGCGGAAATGGACGCGCGTGTGCAGTTCGAGACACTGCGCGCGAACGGCTGGGATCCGGCGAGCCAGGCGTTGATATCTCCGGCGGAGGCAGCGGACCCGGGCGCACCGGCGGCGGGCAATATTGCCGGATCGGCACTTGCCGTTGCGACGGGTAACGACGCGCTGGACTATCGCCACGCCGGCGTCGGCGAGAGCGAGATGCAGGCCTGGGCGGACGGCGCGATGCGTAAACGACGGCTTGGAAAAATTCGCGGTACACTTCGTACCGATGGCACGGCGCTGGCGCTTCCCGGCAATCCCGTCGTGATCAACGGCGCCGGTGAGCGCTTCGAAGGCACGCACATGATGACGGGCGTACGTCACCAAATCGGCAAGGGCAACTGGGAGACGACGATTCAATTCGGTGAGTCACCAGAGCGCTTTGCCGAACGCTTTCGCGTGCATCAACCCGCCGCCTCTGCGCTGCTGCCACCGGTGCACGGTCTGCAGATCGGCATCGTCACCTCGCTCGAGGATCCTTTGGGAGAAGATCGCATTCAGGTGCGCCTGCCCCTGGTGGATGCGGCCGACGAGGGTGCCTGGATGCGCATGGCAAGTCCCGACGCGGGCAGCGGCCGGGGCATGGTGTTCCGGCCCGAAATCGAAGACGAGGTGATCGTCGGTTTCATCAACAACGACCCGCGGCACGGCGTGGTATTGGGTATGCTGCACAGCAGCGCGCATGCGGCGCCGCTCACGGGCAGCAACGACAATCACGAAAAGGGCTATGTGTCCCGGAGCGGCATACGGCTGCATTTCGACGACGACAAAACCATCGTGACATTATCGACGCCCGGAGGGCATTCCCTGGTTCTCGACGACGACGAGGCCGTCGTGCGCCTTGAGGACAGCAACGGCAATAAAATCGTCATGAACAGAGACGGTATCGAGATCGAGAGCGTACGCGATATGAAGTTGACCGCCGCCGTGGATGTCAAGGCAGAGGCCGGAGCGAATGCGGAATTCACGGCAGGCGCCAGCGCCAAGGTCGAAGGCGGCGCGGGTGCGGAACTCTCCGCCGGTGGAAACACCACCGTGCGCGGTGCAATGGTACAGATCAATTAACGAGGATGCGACATGGGGCAACCCGCGGCACGAATAGGTGATATGCACGTCTGTCCGATCGTGGTACCTCCACCGCATGTCGGCGGGCCGGTCATCGCGGGGACTCCTGCCGTGCTCATCGCCGGCATGCCCGCGGCGCGGGTCGGTGACATGTGCGCCTGCGCCGGTCCGCCCGACACCATCATTGCGGGCTCATCCACGGTGATGATCGGCGGCATGCCCGCTGCGCGCATGGGCGACAGCACGGCGCACGGCGGCAGCATTGTCGCGGGCGCCCCGACAGTCATGATTGGATAACACAGGATACAGGAGTTCCGGATGGCGGACACAAAAGATATGTTTCTCGGAACGGGATGGAGCTTCCCGCCGCGTTTCAATCAGGCGGCGGGCGCCGTGGAAATGACCGGTGGCTTCGACGACATACGCGCAAGTCTGGAAATCCTGCTCGGCACCCGTCCGGGCGAACGCGTCATGCAGCCCAAGTATGGCTGCAACATGGAGGATCTGTTGTTCGAAAATCTCAACACGGGCACAAAAACCCTGATGAAAGACAGAATTCAGACCGCGATCCTGTACTTCGAATCCCGCATCGAAATCGAGCGTATCGAACTCGACGATACGCGGCAGAACGAAGGTGTGATCCTCGTGCGCATAGACTACATCGTGAGCTCCACCAATTCCCGTTTCAATTTCGTGTTTCCGTACTTCCTCAATGAGGCATCGGAGCTTGACATGTTGACCACCAATCATCCGCTGGCCGGATAGCACATGGCAGATTGCAGCGAACAACGATCACCCCTGCAGCGGCAGGGCACAGCGCGCGGACAGCGGGCCATCGCTTCCTTGCGCCCGGAATCCGTGGAGCTTATCGACAAGAAGCCGGAAGACTGGATAGTCTGGGCAGCGAGATTCTCCTCCCGCGTCCGTTTTTACGACGAGGAACACCAGCCCTCGGGCAGTTTCGAACCGCTGTTCGGTGTCGATTTCGCGGCACGTCTCGCCACGATCACGACGCATCCCGCCGATACGGTGACGCTTTTTTCGCGTGAGCAGCTGACCGTGCTCCATGACACGTCGGCGCTGCTCGCGGCGCTGCGTGCATCGTACACAGCGCTTTACGACCTGGTGTTTTCGTATGTGCATATCGTTGACCGGCAATATCGCATGGCGCTGCGCGAGCGCGATGCGCTGCTGCGCCGCACAGACGCCGAGACGGAGACGAAACTGCGCGCTCCCGTCGAGGAGTTCTGTGCGCAACTTGAGGAGCACATCGCGAAGCGTCTCCGACCGATGTTCGAAGCGGCAGCGGCGTATGAAAAAGACGCGGTGGCCAAGGGATTGCTCGCCGAGCAGGGGACGCCCGATCTGACCATTTTCCATTCCGCAATGACGGCCCGACCGGCAGTGATAGACGCAGGGCTCTCCGACGTCTGGGGGAGCGAGAAAAAACCCCTGCGGGACTGGTATGACAATCTCACTCCCCTCGACCTGATTCACGTACCGGCGGCAACAGACGAGGCCGCCATACAACGTGCGGCACGGCATCACTTTTTCACCGGATTGCTGGACGAAGTGAGTACTTCGTCGGTGTTCATCATGTCTCTCGCACAACGGAGCCTGAGCGATGTGCTCGGCGAATGGCCGCATCACCAACCGCAGTATGCGCTGTTTCTCGCCTGGCTCAAGCTGATGGAGGAAGCGCGCGGCGCGGTGAACGGGCTCGTCGGAAAGCATCTGGATTTTTATTACGGTGACGTTCTGCGTCTGCGTCCGGCTCCCGGCACCGCCGACACCGCATTCCCCACAGTGGAGCTGAACAAGGCGTTTCCGAGCTACGCGCTGAAAGCCGGAACGCTGTTCAATGCGGGCAAGGATGCGGACGGCAATCCCGTCACGTTTTCTTCGACGCGGGAGACCGTGCTCGGCCATGCGAAGCTGGCGCAGATGAAATCGGTGTACACGACGGCGGAGGACATCGGTGCCGCACTCCCGCGAGTGCGCATGTACGCCTCGCCTGTCGCGAACAGCGCAGACGGAGCGGGCGCCGAACCGGAGACCGAACTGAAGGAATGGCACCCCTTCGCGGCGACAGGGACGTCCGAAGGCGTCACCAGCATTCTCATGCCCGACGCCGCACCCGGGCTGGCGATCGCCTCGCGCTATCTGTTGCTTGCCGAAGGCAGCAGGGGCATCACCTTGCGACTCGATGTGGGAGCGGATCTCTCCGCACTCACTGATCTCGGAAGTATCGGAGTGAAACTTACACACCCGAAAGGCTGGCTCGATGTCGCCGCCTCCATTGCGCCGGGGACCATGCACGCATCCGCGCAGCCCGCCGCCGTGCTCACCATGAATATCGCCGGGGACCTCCCGCCCATCACCGGCTACGACGGCGCAGTGCATGGCCATGTTTTCGGGACAGAGGATCCGGTACTCCTGTTACTTTTTCCGCCAGAGGGAAGCATTCCCGACCGCCTGGCGGCGCTCCATGCCTTGCGTATCGAAGCGGTCGAAATCGAAGTGCGCGCGGGTGAGAAGGTCGGCGAGTACGACAATGCGGGACTGCGAAATGTCGAGGCGCATAACGACGCCGGGCGTGTGAATCCGGCCAAACCCTTCATGCCCTCGGGAGTGGAGCCGACGACAGGGAATGCGCTCATCGTGGGTTGTGAAGAGATCGCGCGCAAACCGGGTGCCGAGGTGCAGTTCAATTTTTCCTGGAAAGATCTGCCGCTGAACGCCGCGGATATCCGCTATGATGGCGGCACGACGGGCACTATCAGCACGGGCTTCCTTATCGGCGACATCAGCTCTTTCGAGGACATCGGCACGCTCATCGAAGCCCCGGGCGTGCAGCCCATGCTTCCGTCGCCGCTGATCGGGAAAGTGCAGATCCCCGACTACTATCCGCTGGTGGACATACACTCGCTCGATGGCGGCGCGTGGAAAAACGTCGGAAGCAGCGAGCATGTGTTCGGCCTCACGGCTTCGCTGCAACCAAAGGCCGATGTCGCCTGCGCCGTCTCCGAAGCGCTGGACGCCGCTTTTTTCCTCGATGAAAAGGAAGAGTTCCAGCCCTACTCTCCCGCGGCGACCAAGGGATTTTTCCGCATACAACTCAGGAAGGATTTCGGGTTCAAGGTCTATCGCGCGGCGCATATCAAGTATCTGATCGACGGTGCCAAAACCGTGCCGGCGCCCGTGGAACCCTATCAACCGGTCCTGCAGGCCCTGCATGTGAGCTATCGTGCGCGCGCGTCCGCTTCCACGCAATTGCGGAGTGCGGATGCAGAGGATGTGGCGATCCGTTTATTTGCGGTCGGTCCCTTCGGTGAGGCACCCCTGTACCGGGAGTCGAACTCGGAGGGTGCGAGACTGTTGCCCGATCTCGCACAGCTGTCGGCTCCGGTGGCTGAAACGCAAGGCGAGTTGTACCTGGGCTTCGAGAATGCGCAAGCGGGCGCATCACTGTCGCTCCTGTTTCAATTGCTGGAAGGCAGCGAGAATCCGCTTCGCGAAAAACCCGATGAACACGTCTCCTGGTGGTACCTGGCGTCGGATACCTGGCGCGAACTGACGGATGAAGTCAGCGACGGTACGACGCAGCTCATCCGCTCCGGCATCGTGACCATCGCCATACCGAAAGACGCGAGCACGACGAATACGCTCCTTCCGTCGGGAATGCTCTGGTTGAAGCTGAAAGTCACCGAAGCCGCCGATGCTGTGTGCAAAATTATCGGCGTCCATCCGAACGCGATCGAGGTGCAGCGCTCGGCATCGCAGGTGCAATCGGGAACAACGCCCTTCATCCCTGCGGGCACGATCGGGAAACTGCGCACTCCCGAACCGGAGGTGCGTCGCGTGACTCAACCCTATCCCAGCTTCGGCGGATCGGCGACGGAAACTCCCGCCGATTACCGGCAGCGCGTGTCCGAGCGACTGCGGCACAAGGACCGCGCGATCACCATCTGGGACTACGAGCGCTTGGTCTTGCAGGCGTTCCCGGAAATCTACCGCGTGAAATGCCTGCACCACACGCGCATCAGCGGCAGCGCCGACGATGGCACTCTCGTGTACAACGAAGTCGCACCCGGCTACGTTACCGTTATCACGATACCGCAATTGCAGAACAGAAACGACGCCGATCCTCTCCGACCTTACACGAAGGCGGCGACACTCGAGAGCATCGCCGCATACCTCGGGGAGCGTATCTCCTGTCACGTGCGTCTCGGAACAGCGCAGCCGCAATTCGAGGAAGTGCGCGTACAGTGCCGCATGGTCCTGCTCAAGGGGTATGACGATACTGTGTTTTATACGGCACAGCTGCAACACGACCTCACAGCGTTTCTCAGTCCCTGGGCCTTCGACACCTCCGCGACACTCGATTTCGGAGGCAGTTTACACAAGTCTGTGATTATCGATTTCATCGAAGAGCTTCCGTACGTGGACTTCATCTCCGAGGTGCAGTTGTTCCATAAGGCGGGCGAAAATGCCGTCGAATCCGGCGACCTCGACGAGGTCATTGCTTCCACGGCGCGAAGCATTCTCGTGTCCGCGCATGCGTCGAAGCATGCCATAACCGTCGAGCTCCCCTCCACCGTTTCCGCTATACCCGAGCATTGCGATGAGTGACGTCGTCAACATACCAAAGCAGCCGCGGCTTGCAGTCTGCGAGGACTACACCGAACTGCGCCGTCAGGGCATCGAGTACCTGAAACAATTGGGCAGCGCGCTGTGGACGGATTACAACATCCATGATCCGGGCATCACACTGCTTGAATTGCTCTGCTATGCCGAGACGGAAATCGGTTATAAAGCCGGATTCCGCGTTCAGGACCTGATCGCCCCGTATCCGGGCAGGCTGAGCAGTACGGAACTGCAGGCCTTGTATGAAGCGCAGGGCTTCTATACCGCGAGGAACATTCTTACCGTCAATCCCTGGACGGCGCGAGATTATCGCAAACTGCTCATCGATGTCTTGGGAGTACGCAACGCCTGGCTGCGCTGCAAGGACTGCGCTTGCGGCATCACCTTGTATGCGGACTGCAAGAGCAGCACGCTCGGATACAAAAAAACGGAGCATCCGGTGCGGATACGGGGATTTTACGATGTGCGCATCGAGCTGGACGAGCATCCCGCGGACGGCGATATCGGCAGCGGCAAGGTGTTGACTGTTTTTCCCGTTCCCGCATCCGGCGGCGCACATCGTGCCACGCTTGAAATGCGCTTTCCCCAGCCGCATGTCGCGGCGGAGCGCATTCCGCAATTGCACGCACTCCTGCAGGAGGACTGCATTCTGCAGTCCATTACTGTGGACGCTATCTCCGGCAGGCGCGGACAGCCGGTAGATGTGCCGGCGCAGCAATTGTATCCCGCGCTGCACCGGCCGTTGTTCGTCACGATGCGCCTGACCTTCCGGGAGAACCCTGCGGCAGCCGAAGCCACGATCACGCTCAGCGACCTGCCCATCCGTGTGTGGTACAGAGAGGATGCGGACCGCAAAGCGATCACACTGGCCATGCTCCGCGAGGTACTCGCCGACGTCTCGGCAGGAGGGGGGATGGCGCGATATCTGCGCATGCTCAGACGGGCGGCCGCGACGACGGCGGATGTCGAAGCCGTATTGCATGCACATCGCAATCTTGCAGAGGATTTCTGCACGATCGGCACGGTACCGATGGAGGATATCGCCGTGTGTGCCGATATTGGTATGCGGGCGGATGCTGACATCGAACGCGTCCTCGGTGAGGCGTACTGGCGTATCAGCCAGTACTTCAATCCGTCGGTGCAATTTCGATCATTGTTCGAAATGCTGGACGAAGGCTTCGTGAGCGAGAGCATTTTCAACGGTCCGGCGCTCGATCATGGATTCATCAGAGATGCGGATCTGGACGCATCGGAGATGAAAACGGTGTTGTACGCTTCCGACGTCATCAACATTCTCATGGATATCGATGGTATCGAACGCGTGAGCAATCTGACGCTGGCGCGCTATGATGAGAACGGGAAGCTCGTCGAATCGCAGCCATGGGAATTGCAGGTGACGGAGGGCTCCCTGCCGCGGCTGTACATCCACGGGTCCAAGGTTCTCGTCTTCAAGAACGAACTGCCTTTCCTCCCCGACCCGGACGAACTGCATGACGCGCTGCAACTGCACCGCGGTCTCGAAGCGAAGAATAAAAGCGTGCAGACGCGAAATGATTTTCCGGTGCCCTCGGGCAGTTATGTGGACAATACATCGTCGTATCCGCTGCAGTATTCGCTGCCGGACACCTACGGTCTCAGTCCGCACGGTTTGCCGGAATCTGTCGGCACCGCGAGAAAGGGGCAGGCGAAACAGCTCGCCGGTTACTTGCTGGTATTCGAGCAGCTCCTCAGCGTGTACCTCGGCCAGTTGCGGCATTTTCGTGATCTCCTGAGCATTGACGCTTCGATATCGCAAAGTTATTTCCCGGGTATGCTGACGGAGACGCAGTTGCGCGGTGTGAGTGCACTCTATGACGCGGTGACGGAGCCGGAGCTGCTGGCGCTCCTGGAGACCCCCGCGTCGTGGACGGCACGCCGCAATCTCATGCTGGATCACATGCTGGCCCGCTTTGCGGAGAGCTTCAGCGACTATGCGCTCATGCTGTATTCGGCGAGCGCCTCGCGGCAACTCGCGGCCGAAGAATTGATAGAGGATAAAATCTCCTTTTTAAAAGCTCTTCCCGTCATGACGCGTGACAGGGGAAAGGCGTTCAATTACAGGGATCCCTCAGCGGTGTGCAGCCCCCTGAACATCTCCGGTCTGGAACAGCGCATCCGAACACTGTTGGGGATGAATGGCCTTGCCGGGGCGTTCACGCCCGTCATCGGGTATGATGCGGTTTCAGGAAGCTGGACGGGGTTGTGGGAGATTTCGAATGGCGCAACAGTATTGCTGCGCGGTGTGGAACAGCGCGCAGCCAGCCGCACCGAAACAGCCCGTCTGCTCGCCGCGCACATCGAAACCGCGGCGGATGCGCTGCAAGAAGCGGCGGGCCTGAAACTGCATGCGAAACGCGGACATAACACCGTGGAGCTGCATGCGGGCGACGACACCGTCCTCGGTGCGCATCCGCAGGAGTTCAGCAAGAAAGCCGATGCGGAGACATTGATCGCGGATATCCAGGCGTTTCTCGCCGGCATGGAGATTGCAGAGACCATTCATGTGGTCGAGCATATTCTCCTTCGTCCGAAGAATGCACCGTCAGCGGACTTCCCCGCAGGGGACCCCGTACTCCCTGTGTGTCTGCCGTCGGATTGCAGCGCCTGCGGAGAAGAAGACCCGTATTCCTTCCGTCTCACCGTCGTGCTCAATGGAGAAGAGGGCCTGGCGAATCATGGCATCGAATTCCGCCGATTCGCCGAGCGCAGCATACGTCAGGAGGTCCCCGCGCATCTCGGTGTGAAGATCTGCTGGGTATCTTCCGCGCAACTCACGGAATTCAGCGCGCGCTACTGCGCCTGGCTCTCCGCCCTTGCGGAGGAGGCACCGGACGCCGCACTCCTGCACGAACGACTGGAACGCGTACTTGAAGAATTTGTGCGCCTTAAAAGCGTGTATCCTCGCGCGACATTGCACGACTGCGTGGACGGCGACGATGAAAATCGCATTTACCTGAACAGAACGATCATTTAGACATCGAGATATCATGCAACCATCACATCCATCCCGTTATCCGGAGTTCGTCTCTGACCAGGTGCTGACGGCGAGCAATCTCAACGAAATGTTCGGCTATCTCGATGAACAGGTGCGCATGACGCGTACCAATCTCATCGGCATCGGCATCGTCTGCGGTCTCGAGGTCCGCGTCGCGGCGGACGGCACGTCCGTCACGATCACGAAGGGGACGGGCGTTACATCGTCCGGCTATCTCGTGACGCTCCCGACCACCACGTACACACAGTACAACGACGAGTTCACCGCGGAGCAGGAGCAGTACTATGACCGTTTCGTTGATCTGGACACGAAGAAGCAGCGTTTTCCGCTCTTCGAGCTGGCGGAGGCCGGCGCTCCCCAGGCGAAGAAGCCCTTGAGCGCGGCTTTCCTGAAGGATAAGGTGGTCCTGATCTTCGTAGAATTGCTCGAAGAGGCCAACAAGAATTGCGATCCGGATTCCTGCGACGACAAGGGCATCACCGTTACCGTCACATTTCGTCCGCTGTTGCTGAGCGTGAACGATGCCGAATCCCTGCTCGCGAAGGACGAGGCGCCGGGTTTCTCTGACGTACGTCACAAATGCAGCGACTGGCCCGAATTGCGTCTGCCCCGCTACAACGTCCCCGCCACGACCTTGCCAACGAGCGCGCATATCCTCAAGGGATTTCTCGACGTCATTCGCGACCCGCTGCTTCCGACGCTGGAACAGACCCTGAGCGCGGCGCACGCGGTGATGAAACCGCTGCTTGATGGCGCAATCGTCGTCAATCCCTTTTCCGGTCTTCGACAGAAGTTCGACTTCCTCTTCAGCTCCGCCATAGGAACGCAGCGACTCATGCACGCGCAGTATTTCATGGATGTGTTCTCCGATGTGCTCCTGGCATACGAAGAATTGCGCACGGTGTGCAACCGCGTTCTCGCTGTGTGCTGTCCGGACGAATCGCTGTTTCCGCGTCACCTCCTGCTCGGAAGCATCACCGCACAGAACCGCGACTGGCGGCAGAAGTTCATTCCGTCGCCCGCGGTCTGTTGTGGTGCGAACAGCGTGGAGGAGCTGCGCTCGCTGCTGCTGCGAATCGCCCGCATGCTTGCGACGGTCAATATCCCGGTGACCCTGAATGCGCTGAAACGCGGCGGCGTCCCAGTGCGCATCACACCGAGTCTGCTTGGTGCACAGCCGTTGTCGGAACGGGCCATCCCGTATTACTACAATGTCATGCAGGCCGCACCACCGCTGTTCGAGGCATGGAGCTTCGAGAAAACCCGACAGGGCAAAGCGCGAACGAATCTCTCCTATCACGCCGAGGCATACAACAGCACCGATGCGTGGGTGCGAACACCGTTGCGCTTCGACATCGAACGATACAATTTCTTCCGTATCGAAGGCCATATCGGCATGCCCTGGCAGAACGCCCTGGCGACGATCACCGACCTTCGGGATTCGCACCGCCTGCCGTTCGATGTCATCGCCCTCAATGGGGACTTCCGGTCCATACTTGCGTTCCTCCGCGAGGCCTCCGCCGATTTGCGCAAAGCGCTGGGAGAGCATCCCGAGCAGTGGAAACGGCTTCTTTGCCTGTTCAGCGATCTGGAGGCACTGTACGATACGCATGCCGCCGAACTGCGCTGCGCCTTGTGCGCCGTGATGCGGTTTTTCTACGATTTCGATCACAAGGGCACGCAGGTCCCGCCGAACACGACGGCTAAGGCCTCCCGCCTGTTGCTCACCTGCTCGCCGGGTCACATCGTGCGTTCGGACTCGCTGGGCGCACTGTTCGAGCAATGGTATCCGCAGCTTCCCGCAGGGACGGCAGCAGCGACGCCTGAGTTTTTCTCACGCGCCAGCATCGCCGCGGGGCTGCAGGTGGCAACGCCGCTCATCCTCATGTACTGGCTGGAAAAAATCCACGAAGCGCTGCCCGCCGGACTCGTCGATCTCTCTATTGCGGATGTTCAGACCCGTATTGACGGCGCTATCGGTGTGGCGACGCAACTGTATCAGGCGCTGCAGAGCGGAACCGCGGACACGCCGCAGAACACGAATATTCGCAGACATCTGGAAATCGTTTTGCGTGTTTGCTCCGCTGCTGTGTTCCGGGAGCTGTTCCGCAATCTCCTCGCGCGTTTCCGGCAGTACTTGCAGAGCCAGAGCTTCGCCTTGTACGCGGCTATGCGCAGCGGGATACAGCACAAGGCGGGCGTCCCTGTTGGCGGAACCTTCATCCTCGTGTACCACGACGCGGCGGCGCAAAGTGCGCGTCTCCCCGGACGGGAAATCGTCGCGGAAAGACCTGCGAGTAGCGTCGCCTCACGCACGACAGCGACGGCGACGGCCACGGTCCGCGCCAGGGAAGCGTTTGACGATAGCGCACGAGCAACGGAAGCGATTCGCACCGACCTGCGATCTGTGTCGGCTAAGCTCAGCGACGTGGCATCCATCAAAGGCATAGGTGAGCGCTTCATTTCCGATTTCTTCCTCAATGTCCGCGATGAGACCGATGTGAAAGAGATTCCGCTGGAAGAACTCATCGCCGAGATCCCCGATGGCGCGGTGATAGCGGACTTCTTCATCCCCGGTATGTGCTCCTCGGATTGTCCGCCGATGAATTTCATCGTGATTCCGCCGAAGGATACCTCCGAGCCGACGCCGGAAGTTACCATCGCTATCGATGCCAAGGAACTCTGCTCGGCGCAGACGCAACCGATCCGCGTGCACGTCACTCCGGAAGGAGGGACGCTGGTCAGCGACGCGGGAGGCGTGGAGGCCGGGAGTTTCGACTTCATCCCCGCGAATGTGCTGATGAACAACGCCGCTTCGCGCAATGTGACGCTTACCTACACGCTCGATGGCGTCAACGCCTCTGTCACCGTCATCGTGTTCAACATGCCGACGGCGGACATCACTGTGACCGCGGTGCCCACCGCGGTGAACGCCTTCGCCTTTGCCGCGAATGCCTCCTTCGCGCAGTCCCTGCAATGGAATTTCGGTGATGGGACGACCTCCACAGAAGAGAAGCCCGTTCATGTGTATCAGCAGCCGGGCACCTTTGCGGTCACATTGACGCTGGTCAACGGCCCCTGCACGCAAACAGCGACGGCCACGGTAACCGTTCAGCCGCAGCAGCCGCAGCTGCGATGCCGCCTCCTCGCCGAATGGCAGAAGGCGTTTGCGACCTTCGACGCACAGAATGACCGGCTCATGACCACGTTCCGCGCGGCCTTCCAACCGTATCCGGATGTGCGGCGGATTTTCCTGGAATTTATGCCGACGATACTCACGGACACGCCCGACGTCCAACTGCAAAAACTCGTTGCGGCCCTGCCCGTACAGAAAATCATGGAATGGTTGCGCTTGCTTCAGGGCATGATCACGGGCACGGCGACCGCAAGCACGCGTCATCTCGCGCTCGAGCTGTTCCGCATACTGAACGGGGTGCTCATGTTCTACGCCTGCGTGCAAAAGGGTGACATGCATCAGGATCCTGTGCCGACGCAGAACGCCTTCGAATTCATCCTGGAGGCGATCACCGCCTGGCCCAATGTGCAGCCGGCGTTGCGTGCTCAGGATAGGGCCGCGATCAAGCGCCTCGCCGAGGACTATGCCGACGAGCACACACGCATCAGCGGCGAACAGCCGACGAAACGGCGCTATATCGGCATGCTCGACAAACTCCGTGCCACCGCGGCGGGTATCGGATGACGGCAGCACGAAACACACATAGAATCGACTCGGCAAACGTCAGCGTTCACCTGAACGACGTTGTGCAGGATGTGGACAGCGAGGCGCTTCGGCGCTGGACCATACAGGTGTTGCTCGAGGAACTGGATGTTGCCGCGACAGATCTCTGTCCTCCCGACCAGTGGTATGTCCTTCCGACGTTTTCCGTTGTGATCGATATACACGGAGAGGACTTCCTGCGGGATGCGCCATCATTGCGCATGCTTCTGCGCGATGCGCTGCGCACGCGGCTGCTCGAACAGCTGGACAGCGCGGGAGGGCGATCCGAGATCGTGTACTACAGCGCCATCGTGCTGGAGTATCTCGCGACCGGCACCCTGAGTGCCGCGAGGCGAGGGACACGTTTGCACACGGCGCTGAACTTTTTCATCGAACATCTGAGCGCGATGGATCAAGGGCAACACGCGAGCGTTATTGAGGTGCTCCGGCAACCGGATGCCTACACGCGCTTCTTGCGTCACATCGGGAACGCTCCCCTGTACGAATTGCTCCATCTGTACAGCGGCGGCTCACCCGAGCTATGGCGCCTCGTCGTGCGGGCATTGCCGCCGGTACTACGGAAACATCCGTCGGTTTTTCGGATGGCGGAACATGATGAAATCCTCCGATATATCTTTGCTGTTCTCTCGGGTATGGAAACCCCGCAGACAGCGGGCATGCAAGAAATTCTCCGACGCGTACTGGCGATGCTGCGTTCCGACCGCCGCGACGCGGGGAAGTATGTCCCCGTTGTTTCGTACGAGGTGATGGCGGACATGGCGGAGGCGCTTTCGGCCGCCGGCCTGGCCGCGGATAGCGAAACCGTCGCGGTGCTGTTCTCTCTCTCACCCGCGGAGGTTTCGTCGCCTGACGACGAGATCGCGCCGCGACCCGGCGACCTGCCGCCATCACCTTTGTTGATAGAAAACGCCGGCATCGTTCTGCTCGCTCCCTTTCTGCAGACGTTTCTTGCTTCGGTGGACGGGCTCGACCACCGAGGTAATCTCCGCGCTCCGGAGCGTCTCCCGATATTCCTGCATTATCTCGCGACGGGGGAGCGCGTCGCCGAGGAATGGCAACTCACCGTGCACAAGATCCTCGCGGGTCTCGATACGAACGCTCTGTGCGACACCGAATTGTTGATCAGCGAGGAGGAGGTACTGCTCACGAGCGATCTGCTGCATTCCGTCATCGGCTTGTGGGATAAACTACAGGGGACCAGCATCGCAGGCCTGCGTGAGACCTTTCTGCAGCGTCCGGGCACACTGTCGCCGCAATCTCCGCATTGGCGTCTCCGCGTGCATGAGGAGGCAGTGGATATACTCCTCCAGTTTGTACCCTGGCCGTTTCACACCGTCCGACTGCCGTGGATGAACGGCATACTGTTGGTGGACTGGTAACGCGCTTCCCGATCGGTACACGGTATGTTCGCCTCCGCCGAAAAAACGCTCAAACCCGCGGCACAGCTGCAGCGCCGTCAGGACAGCGCACCGTTTTTCGCGGCGAAAGCGGGGGAGCAGGTCACAGCAAGCGGATCGTTTTTCGCACCGACAGCGGTGCAGCCCAAACTCACCGTCAGCACGCCCGGCGATACACACGAACGTGAAGCCGACGCCATGGCCGACAGCGTGATGCGCATGCCCGCCCCGCCTCAGCGGGCAGCGCCGCTGTCCGGCCATGCGTCGGTTGAAGCACCCGGTATCGACCGCGCAGCGCAGGATCATGACGATGATCACGACACAGCGTATCCGCTTCCGGTGGTGCAGCGCCTGCAGGACAGGGAAGAGGAAGAACCGCTCCAGACAAAGCGGAGCAATCTCGTCCAGCGTGAGACCGGCAAGGAAGAAGAAGAAGAACCTGTTCAGGCAAAGCATAGCACAGCCCTGCAGCGGCAGGGAGAACAGGAAGAAGAGGAGGAGGTGCAGGCCAAACGCTGCGATGTGCTCAAGCGCAGTGGGCCGGAGGTAATGGATGAAAAAGAGAAGGAAGGGTCCAATATCGGCGTGCAGCCCTATCGCCCGGGCATCAACCGGGGGATGCACGCTTCGGATATCATCCTGCGGAGCGGCCGTGGCCCTCCGCGCGTGCGGGACACATTTGAACACACGCTGCACGGAACCTCCGCGAGCGGGGATGCGCTTCCCGATCATACACGCAGTTTCATGGAGCAGCGCTTCGGAGCCGATTTTTCGGGTGTCCGTGTGCATACCGACACGCGTGCCCAGGAAATGAACAGGGATATTCATGCCCATGCGTTTACGTGGGGCAACCATATCTATTTCAACAGCGGCCGCTACGACACCGAAAGCCATGCCGGGAAAACGCTTCTCGCGCACGAACTGACGCACACAATACAACAGGGCGCCAGTCCCGCGTATCCGTCTTCCGTGCAACGCTATACGCCGGTGCGGGGAGCAACACTCGTACACCGCCAGGCCGTCGTGCCGCAACTCGATCACGCCGTCACTCTTGCACAGGGTGAGCAGGGGAAGGTGATCGCGAACAAGGAAGGACCCGACGGCTATCGTGTCGGCTGGGAACGCCTGCTCGAGTATTTCAAAACCACCTTTGGCGAGGATAAAATCGTAAGCAATGCCAGCGGTGTGCGCGGCACAGTGTGGGAGCAGCATATAAAAAAGAAATCCGAAGTGATGGGACAAATTCCCAATCAGTCGGACCCCAATGAAAAGGAACTCCGCGACGCCATGCCGAGCTGGTGCGGCATCTTCGTGTTCTGGAGTCTGAACAAATCCGGCGTGCCCATGCCCAAGTGGCGTCTGGGCGAACCCATGTTCCCGCCGGAATCCGCCTACCCTCCGGGGTATCTGCCCAAGCCGGGCGACATCGCGTACAGACAGAAGCGCTCGCATTACGGCATCGTCGTGAAAAGCGAAGGCGGCATGATCACATCGGTCAACGGCAATACCGCCGGGACCGACAACCTCGGCGGTGAAGTGCAGGAACAGACGCACAGTCCGGATCAGTGGGACGGGTTCTTCAATCCCCTCGCCGTGATGGAAGGAAATCTCCGCGATCCCGCGCATGGCGATGCCGACACCGAGCCGCGCTCACTGCGCGAATTGCGCAAGGAAAAATTCGGGGCCCAGAGAAAGCACAGCGACGAGGAGCAGATCGAAGAGAATGGGCCGGACGTCGATGCGAAGCACGACCTGAGCGTCTGGAGTGTCACCGAATCGGGGGACCTGCAGCGCACACGTGACAGCGGTGAAAGCGAGAAGAAAGAAGAAGATGAGGAAATGCAGCGCTTCGCGGGAGCGAGCGTGCACGAGAACGCCTTCGCCTCCGACGCCGAGGAGGACGATCATGCGCCCGCCAACGCACCCGATGCAGTTGCGCTTCCGCTCCAACGTTCTTCACTGACGCCCACCGCCGGCCGCGCAGTGCAGGCATCGTGGCTGGGGGATGCCTGGGATGCCGTCAGCAACGTCGTGAGCGAGGCCGCCGAATTCATCGAACAGGGTATTGACGCCGCAAAGGAGTGGTTGCTCGAAAAAGTCCGGGATTTCGTGATCGGTATTCCCGGTTATACGCTGCTCCGTATCATCCTCGAATACGATCCCATCACCGGCGAGCGCGTCACGCGCACCGGCGACACTGTGCTCTCCGCCGTGCTGGACCTCCTGCCCGTGGGAGGCGAACTCGTGCGCAGCGTGCTGGACTATTTCAACGCCACCGTGCCCGTCTCCACCTGGCTGCTGGGAAGCATCGTCTCGCTCGTCACTCTCATCGAAAGCGTGGCGGGTCGCTTCGAGCGCTTCTGGGACGGTCTGAGCATAGACGATGTCGGCGATCCCGACGGCGTGATCACACGCATCGCGGATCTGTTCAAGGGCGTGGTGACCGATGTGGTGGATTTCGCGGTGGACTGCGGCGAGACCTTCCTCACCATGGTCAAAGACATCGCCATCGTGAACGTCACGTCCTTCGTCCGCAATCACTTCCCCAACGCCTTCGAATTGCTCTGCGTGGTGCTGGGCGAGAATCCCATCACCGGCGAAACCGTGCCGCTCACCGGCGCAAACATCCTCAATGCGGGACTTGCCGTGCTGGGCGAGCGCGGTGCGCAGATCAAAGGACAGATGCTGGAGAACGGCATCTTCCAACGTTGCGCGGCATGGATTGACCGGGCGATTTCCGTCGTAACGGACACCGTTTCCGACATCGGCAACGCCTTCACGGAGATATGGGACGAGCTGAGCTTCGAGTCGCTCTTCCATCCCATCGACACCTTCCTCATGATCGCGGGCAAGTTCGAACGTCCGGTAACGCGTGTCGTGGATTTCATCACCGATGCGATGCTCGAATTGCTGAAGATTCTCAAGGAAGTGCTGCTCGACAAGCTGTCGAAATTCGCCAGTGAAACCCGCGGCTATTTCCTCATTTGCGTGATTCTCGGTAAGGATGTGTTCACCGGCAAGACGGTGCCGCGCAACGCGGAGAATCTCATCCGCGGTTTCATGAGTCTGATGGATGGCGGCGAGGAGCAATTCCGCCAGCTCAAGGAGAGCGGCGCCATAGATCGCACAACACAGAAAATCATGGCGGCCATCAAGCGATTGAATTTCACCTGGGCCTATATCACCGGATTGTTCACCGAATTGTGGAATTCCCTGGATTGGACGGCCTTCCTCAATCCGCTGGCCGCCTTCGCGCGCATCGTTGCCACCTTCGCGCAGCCCGTCCGGCGCCTCGTGGCCTTTATCATCGAGATCGTCAAGATCGTGGTCGAGGTGCTGCTCGTCGTCATGAGTTTCCCGATCGATGTCGTCAATCAGCTCATCGCCCGCGTGCTCACGGTGTTCGACAGCATCAAGCGCGACCCGATCGGTTTCCTCAAGAATCTGCTCAAGGCCATCAAACAGGGCTTCATACAGTTCTTCGACAATATCCTCAAACATCTCCTCAGCGGACTCGCGGACTGGTTTTTCCATCAGCTCGGCGATCTCGGCATACAGAAACCACCGGATCTGAGCTTCAAGAGCATACTCAACCTCATCATGCAGATTCTCGGCATCTCCCTGCGCCAGATCATGGACAAGGTCTGGAAAAAGCTCGCGGAGAAAATCGGCCAGGACAAGGTGGACCGGATCAAAGGCATGATAGACAAGCTCGAAGGGGTATGGAAATTCATCCGCGATGTGATGGAGCGCGGCCCCATCGCCATCTGGGAATACATACAGGAGAAGCTCAGCAACCTCTGGACCATTGTGCTCGACGCCGCGAAAAACTGGATAATGACCAAGATCATCGAAGCCGTCGTCACCAAGCTTCTGAGCATGCTCGATCCCACCGGCATCATGGCCGTGATCAACAGCGTCATCGCGATCTACCGCGCCATACAGTCGTTTATCGAGTACATTCGGGAGATGTTGAACATCCTGAACTCCTTCGTGCAGGGGGTGGCCGAAATCGCCACCGGCAATATCAAAGTGGCCGCGGATTTCCTCGAACGCACCATGGCGCGCGCCATTCCCATCATCATCGGCTTCCTGGCCAATCAGGTCGGGCTCGGGAAAATCGGACAGAAGATCGCCGAAATCATCGGCGCCATACGCGAGAAGGTGGACGCCGCCGTGGATTGGCTCATCGACAAAGCCATTGCCGCCGGTGGTAAACTGTTGGAAATGCTCAAAACCGCGGGCCAGAAAGTCGTTGCCGCATTCAGGAAATGGCTGGGCCTTGAAAAGCGCTTTGCGGCGAATGGCGAACAGCATCGTCTGTATTTCACCGGGTCAGAGGAAAACGCCGTACTCACCGTCGCAAGCAATCCCACGCCCTACAGCTCCTTCATCGAAAGTGTGAAAGTGGATGAGAAGAAGGAAAAAGAGAAGGCGACCGCGAAGAAGGAGGCGCTTGCCATCGCCGCAGCAATCGACAAAAAACGTCGTGAAAAGCTGGAGGGTGATACCGACGAGAAAAAGGAGGAGAGCAAGAAGAAAAAAATTGAAGAGGTGGAAAAACTCCTCGAACAGCTCGCCCCCATCACGGTCACCCTTTTCGGTTCCACCGCAGAGGTGGACAAGTCCGAAATCAAGCACACACCGGACAGTGCCGGCCCCACGACCTTCGGGACCTTTGCGCGCGGATACAAGCTCGCGAAAGGCAAGTTCGAGCAGGGCTCCACGCCCACCGCTGCGAAGCACAACATCTACGATGTGCTCGATCAGCGCAGAATGGCGGGTGGAGCAAGCTATTACGTGCGCGGGCATTTGCTCAACGAACATCTCGGCGGGAAGGGCGTCTGGAATAATCTGACGCCGCTCTCCCGCGACGGGAATCACAAGCACGAGGAACAGGTGGAGTCTCTCACCAAGGCCGCCGTTGATTCCGGTGCGATTGTCGAGTACACCATTGCGCCGCAATACGCCGCGCGTCCCGACGCCGCCTCCCTGAAAAAGGATATCGATGCGGCGAACGACCCCGACGCCGCGACCAAGAAAGCCATCATCGACGCCGAGGATTCCGTCCCCCACTCCATGCTGTGCGCATCGTATATCCTGGAGAAAAAAGGCAACGAGTTCGTCCGAAAACAGCCTATTGCGGAAAAAGACGTCCCCAATCCCATCAGCCGCACCGTCAAGGATTACGACCTCGCCGGCGGACAGAAGCCGCCCGTGGTGTATCTGGAAGACGCGCTCAAGGATCCCTCCATCGTGCTCAATCTGGGCGAAGTGGATGCCGTGACCGCCCAGGCAATCGTGGATGCCTACAAAGCGAAGAAGACGCGCTTCGTATCCTGGGAAGCACTCGCCAACGCCGCGTTCGGCGGTGACGAGCCCATTCCGGCCAACCTTGACGAGGCCCGGAAGAAGGAAGCGGAGGAAGAGGCGAAGGTGCGCAAGGAGGCGCGGACACGACTCGAGGCGGTGAAGAACAACGCGCGGATCAAGCTGTATCGTGTCGGAGCGGGGGAGGCCGCATGATGCACTCCTATCACACTGAGAACACCAATACCAATACCATAGGAGAAAGACTATGAAACCTGCCATCAAATATCGAGCGCGTTTCCGTAGACGTATGGCAGCCGGCGCTCGGCGACACACTGCCGCCATGCCGACGCCATTTTTCCAGGGAAGGCAGAAACGCGGCGAAGGGGAGAGTACGCACGACGCGCAACGGACTCCCCGTGTTGCCGTCGGCAGCGAAACGCCGTTCTTCGAGAATTATGTCATGAAGCTCGCGTCCCGCGGCAAGCCCCTTGAAGCCGGGAAGCGCGATTTCTTCGAACGCAAACTCGGCGTCTCCCTCGACGGCATCCGTGTGCACGACGATCACGAGGCCCGGCGCGCGTCCAGGGACATCGGCGCGAAAGCGTTTACCTGGAAAAACCACGTCGTCGTGAATCCCGATTGGCTCACCGCGGGACCCGATGCCGGGCAGCGCCTGCTCGGACATGAACTTCTGCATGCAGCGCGGCACCGGGACAGTGGTCTCGTCCTCATGAAAGCGGAAGAGGATGCCGTTCCGGCGAACGATGCGATGAGCGACCGCAAGGAACAGGAAGCGGAGAAAGAAGAAGAGCGCATGATGCAGCCGGAGAGTCTGCCCGACTTCAGCACGTACGGCAAGCCCAGCGTACGAACGGTATTCGGCAAGAGCATCACCGTTACCGGAAGAACCGACCGCACATTCGACGGGGGCAGCGGAACAACGAAAAATCTGAAAGGGTCGCCCGCAAAGAACTGCGCCGGCTGCGACGACTGCTGGTCCATCACCGGCTCGCTTGTCCTCACGTACAGCGTCACCACCACCGTCACTCTCCCCGACGTCCCCGACGGTCTCACGAAATGCCAGCAACAGCGCGTCCGCGAAGTCATTGACGGCAAAATCGCCCCGCACGAGCAGGAGCATGTGGCGGCCTTCAACACCTACAACGGCACCGTCACGCTGCCGATCAGCTACACCGGCTGCAAGGACGGACTCGAGGCGCATGTACAGAAAATGCACGACGACCACGCCGTTGCCCGCGAAGCCGCCGCGCAGGCCAAAAGCGACGCCCTCGACCCCTACGTCGTTCCCATAGACCTCGACTGCGAAGACAAGTGAGCAGAGAGCAGAGAGCGGAGCGCAGAGAGCCGAGAGCGCTGCGCGGGAATCTCGCTGGTCCTGTGCGGTATTCATTCGAGATGTCTGCGCTAGGCGCAACGCACAACGCAGGCGTTATGCGTGCGCTATGCTCTCTGCGAATTGCTCTTCGCTCTTCGCCCTTTCCCCTCTACATCGTATCTTGAACTCCATGACACCACATAGCATTTCATCTCATTTCACCACGGCGCTGGCGCTGCTGAAGGATATCCTTCAGAGGCGCATCGCTGCGCATGTACACGGCACCGGTTTCGGTCTCGACGAGTTCGACGATGATGCGCGCTGGTCCGCCGTGGATACCTGCATCGGCGTGGCGGATTCGCTGGCGATGGAGGAGAAAATCATTCTTCTGCTCGCATTGGCACCGCAATTGCAGCCGGGTTTTTACGAACGTGTAATCGCGGAGGTGTTGCCTGAAGGAGGGGAATTCCCCGAATTCGGCGGTGTGAAAGGGCAGCAGCATCGCGCCATGCTGCCGACGGGCGAGACGGCGCTGTTCGTGCTCGCGGGCCTGGACATCGCGGGCCGCCTGCGCGCGCAGCGGCTCTTCAGCGACGACGCGGCGCTGGCGAAGCACGCGCTGCTGCAGCTCGAATACGTCAAGGAAGGCGAGCCCGCGATGAGTGGTCGCCTGCAGCCGGACGAGGACTGGCTGGAGAAAGTGCTCATCGGCTCGGACGCGTCGCCCGTCTACAGCGGCGAGTTTCCGGCCCGGCGCATCGGAACGAAGATGGAGTGGAGCGATCTGGTGCTGCATCCGCAGACCATGGAGCAGGTGGAGGATATACGACTCTGGACCGAACACGGCGCGAAGCTGCTGCGCGACGCGGTACTGGCGAAAAAAGTGAAACCCGGCTACCGCGTATTGTTTTACGGTCCGGCCGGCACGGGAAAGACCCTCACCGCCACCTTGCTCGGCAAGGAATACCAGCTGCCGGTGTACCGCATCGATCTCTCGCAGGTGGTGTCGAAGTACATCGGAGAAACGGAAAAACATATCGAATGGGTTTTTTCCCGCGCGGCACGGAAAAACTGGATCTTGTTCTTCGACGAAGCCGACGCCTTGTTCGGCAAGCGCACCACCGTGCAGAGCGCGCATGACAAATACGCCAATCAGGAGGTGGCCTATCTCCTTCAGCGCATCGAGGAATACGACGGTCTGCTTATCCTCGCGTCCAATTTCAAGAACAACATCGACGAAGCATTTTTGCGCCGCTTTCACTCCATCATCCATTTTCCCATGCCCGGCGCCTCCGAACGCCTCCGCATCTGGACCGGCAGCATCCCGGAGCTTCTGACGCCGGAGGAGAGCATCGACTGGTCCGCACTCGCCTCGCAGCATGAGATCTCCGGCGCCGGCATTGTCAACGTCATGCAATACGCGGCCCTTCGCGCCTTCGCCCGCGACGACAGCGCACTGCGCCTCCACGATGTGATGGAGGGGTTGCGGAAGGAATTCCGGAAGGAAGAGAAAGTGCTGTGATCGGGAGGTGCCACGCTGCGGCAATACGTGGCCCATTTCGTGAATGACATCAGCTTTTTCGCGCATTCACAAGTACCGTCACCCTGAGCGTAGCACCTGCGGCAGAATCATGGTTTGAGGTACTCTCGTTTACGGGTGCGTCCGCCTCAGGCGGAGAAGGGCCTGCGTCCGGTTTCTACGACTTTCGCAAGCACCGACTCCAAGATGTCATAAACTGTGTGCCCAGCAGTCCGCCTCAGGCGGACACCGGCCCATTTCGTGGGTGACATCAGCTTTTTCGCGCATTCACAAGTACCGTCACCCTGAGCGTAGCACCCGCAGCAAAATCTTGGTTTGAGGTACTCTCGTTTACGGGTGCGTCCGCCTCAGGCGGAGAAGGGCCTGCGTCCGGTTTCTACGACTTTCGCAAGCACCGACTCCAAGATGTCATTAACCGTGTGCCCACCAGTCCGCCTGGGCGGATACCGGCCCATTTCGTGGATGACATCAGCTTTTTCGCGCATTCACAAGTACCGTCACCCTGAGCGTAGCACCCGCGGCAAAATCTTGGTTTGAGGTACTCTCGTTTACGGGTGCGTCCGCCTCAGGCGGAGAAGGGCCTGCGTCCGGTTTCTACGACTTTCGCAAGCACCGACTCCAAGATGTCATTAACCGTGTGCCCACCAGTCCGCCTGGGCGGATACCGGCCCATTTCGTGGATGACATCAGCTTTTTCGCGCATTCACAAGTACCGTCACCCTGAGCGTAGCACCCGCAGCAAAATCTTGGTTTGAGGTACTCTCGTTTACGGGTGCGTCCGCCTCAGGCGGAGAAGGGCCTGCGTCCGGTTTCTACGACTTTCGCAAGCACCGACTCCAAGATGTCATTAACAGGAGTTGTTCTCTGTTACCCATCGACGATTGCCCCTGCATAACCTCTTCAAGTATTCATTGGTGAAGAGGAAATGCAAATCCTTGATGACGCAGATACCGTTATCGGTGGCCTGGACCTGTCTATTGACGGGTGAAAGTGCCGAAATGATAAAAAAAACACGAAAAAAATCGCGAAATCACTCCGTACACTTGCAACTGTATTACTGCCTTGCCTATATTGGTACTCCAACTTAACTTAAATGTGAAGTGAAGATTACACTCGTCCGAATCCAACAAGCAACGTACCTCGATTCGCGCCAGCGTAGTCAGCGACGGACCCTCTACAGCTACACCAAAGACGATGAGCGTCTTACCGAGTTCGAAAAATTTCTTGAGAACGAGCAACTTAAGCAGCATTCTGCGCATCGACACATAATCGTACGTTTAACAGAGCTGTTGTTCACAACAGGATTCCTGCGAGTGCTTCTTACAGATGACGGAGATTCTGAACATCGAACATACAAGCTTCGTGAGAAGGGTAGGAAAAATGAGCACCATCTCAGGCTTTTCGGTGCCAGGTTCAGCGATAATCTTTTTATCGTCGGCAACGGGGGGGTCAAACCGAAGGACGAGGAACACGCGAGAACCGAGTACAACTCCGAGTTGAAACGTGCGAGAGACGAATTGGCGGCGATACAAGCCGCGATACGAGCCTGGCCGGGCTATCGGCTGATTGATGGTAAATCTGACTTTTCCGGCTTACCGGACCATTTTGAGATCCAGGAAATATTTTGAAAGGTGTACAAATGTCTATCCTAGAGCGCTTTCTGCAGACCGTTACGAGAAGTGAGAAGCGTGAGGTTGAGTTCAAGCATACGATAGCGCTGCGAATTCAGAGCGCGTTAGAGGAAAAGAAATGGTTGCAGCGGGATCTGGCGGACAAGATGAACCTGTCTGAGGCACGCATAAGCTACATACTCAAAGGTGAGGCGAATCTCACGCTACGAGCCATCGCCCGCCTTGAAGAAGCTTTGGATACGGAACTCCTGTATACTGAGCAGAGACAACCTGAAGCGACGGAAGCTTTTCTGCAACACCTGCTTCAACCGCAGCGCACCATGGTCTGGCCGGTGACGACACATATCCCAACGCTTGCGCAGCCGAATGAAGAGGAGTACCGTGTGCCATTTTCACTTTTGGCGCAACGCGCACGTCAAACGGCAGGAGTGTAATATGTATCCCTACTGCAATCTACAACTCGAATACTACTCCCTGGATTCTTTGAACATTCAGGCAAACGACGCCTTTGAGCCCGGGAAGTACGCGGAGTTCAACGATCATCTGGACTGCGATTTCGATTTCTTCAAGAAAGAAGATGAGGAACGCTTCATGATGCCTGTTTCGATTGCGGTGAATGCCGGGTCTGAACTCACTGAAATTATACCGTACTCTCTGGAAATAAAACTCACAGCTTTTTTTAAACATGATCCGGATATCAACCCGGATGCCGTTAAATTTTCACCGCCGGAGATCGTCCAAAACTGTTTCATGGCGGCGTACTCGCTCGCACGGGTAATTCTCGACGATGTGACGTCGAAATCCAGGAATGGAAGATATTTGCTGCCTCTGGTGGATGTCGCCTCTATCATGAAGGAGAAAAATAGGCGTCAGGAGGAAGAAACCGCATCTACTGAGGAAGCAAACATTGAACATCAGTTGTAAAGGGGACTTGCTTTGATGCCCTCGTGCTTATCCGTTGTGTATCCCTCCGTCACAGGTTCGCCCCAAGCCTCGTCGAGGTCGTCCTGTCGGTACTCGTTCGATTCTGTTTACAGAACTGATCTATCAGCCCGGAAAACAACTGGCAATTGCTTTGGCAACAAATTCTGATAGGATTAGATTCAATAATTTGGGGAAGAACCGGTACGTGAATATCGCCCTCATTATTCTTGTTCTCAGTACACTCGCTACAGTGGCCTATGTCTTCACCGAATCGATTTGGCATGTGCTTAGTATTGGAGCAATCACTACCAGCGGGATTATATTAAATTCCCAATCAGCCGGTACAAAAAAGACCCGATGGTTCGGCAACATTATTCTTTTCCTTGGGATGGTGTTTAGCATCTACGCAACTTCAAGCGAGGATACTGAAAATCTTAGAGTGAGCAAGCAGATCCTCTCCAGTAACATGGAAATCATTGCGAAGTTAGACTCAGGTTTTCGCGGCGACACGAGTTCAGTGTCTGTATGGAGAACCGAAGAATTCAGCGATGACGGGAGGGATGCTCGCGAAAGTGATTTTTATGGTAAATCGATTGAAGTCATTAATAAAGGATTACTGAAGTATCTCAGCGACTCTGAGATCAAAGAGATGTCCTTGGTGAAACCTGTGCTCCGCCTTGACGCTTCGCAATCAAAGAACTCGGTGGTCATTGATATCGAATCTATCAACGAAGAAGGGACCTCGATTGATGCGCTGTATTTGAAATTTGATATACCTGGAATAATGACAGGATACTCATTCAGATACCGAGATAAAGCTGATTTGGACACGTTGTACGCCCGCCTTCTCACGGGACATGGTGGTAAAACCACTTCTGAAACTGTCTATGTCTCCTTTAAACGTGTTTTTCCGACCTCATTTGTGCGACTTGTCGTCGACTACATTCCCACCAAGATCGGTTCTGACCCTGACTTCAGCGCTCGAGCATTGCAAAGCATGAAAATCGAGCAGATGAAAGGAATCACCCTTCCTCCGGAGTTTCTCGATCTTCATGATTATTTGCGCTGTTCGTATTTTTGGTCATACAAAGGGATCATGAAACCTGAGTACATGTTTCATGACATGGCAGCTCTCAGCTACATCCGGGAAGACAATTTTAACATGGCCCAACGGTTGGATTGGTTCAAAGACACAAGTGACGTCCGGTCAATGGAGCTTCGGCGAAGAAAATGGTGAGGTGCTCACTCGTTGACGGCGGTGAGGCGGATCAGGCGGTTTCATACGGAGTGGTTAAGGCGTTGCGCGTTTGCTGCTGAAACTCAAAATATTCGGTCACCTAATCTAATCGATTACGAGCATTCGGACTGAAGATAAATTCTATGGCGCTCGATGAACGTATCCAGCACGTCGACTCGCAGAACCGTTGGCGTGTGAGATATTGAGTGGATAGACTTCTTGGGAGGGGCGGGGGAATTACACCCCCCTTGCTCTAGTCCTCACGCGTTTAGCGCCCACTTCATGAATGTAGTGCTCAGTTGCTTCTGGCTACAAGTGACAAAACCGTAAGTTAGGTCGCCCCGCTAGAGCCGCCCCAAGAGCCATTACTGCAAATACGAGTTCCATAGTAACCTCCTTCAAAACGATTTGAATTATGATGACGAGGGCTCTGCAGCCTGAAAAAACTGAAACGATTACACCAATTGTTGGACAAACGATTGAGCTTGTTGCGAGTTGAGATTATGTCTCAACGATACATTCAATGCAATTTACGAAAAGAATTCAATTCTGCTTCTTTGATGCGAAAGTTTCAAAGATCGTCCCACTCGTTGGCATTGTTGGGCCGCTATCCCCACTGAGCAAGCCGGTATCTGCGCGGCTGAATAACGATTTCAGCACAATCTCCCGATCCTCCGGCTGTATGGCGCCCTCTTCGATCAAGGCCAAGAAATAGCTGGTCAGCACGAGGCGCTCAGACGCATCGCGCTGTAGGTGAAATGAACTGATTGCCAATTTTGAGAACGTTCTCACCAGAAAGGCAAGTAACGAAAGCAAAGCTGCAAACAACAACAATCCCTTGATGGTCTCTGGCTTTGTCCATTCCGAAATTGATACGCCGAAAACCTCCGGGGGATTATAAAGAAGATGCACCACGAGTATGGTTGAACATACGATTGTTGCGATCAGCAGCGCGGCCCATTTTAATCCCCAGTTCCTGTGCTCCGTCGCCGCAGCCTCCCACTGTTTGGATGGCCCCCGCAATCGAAGTTGCTCTTGAAATCGATTCTTCAGATTGTCGAATTCTACGTCCACCTGATGTGCGGCTTTTTCTCGTTCAACTCTCTCTTCCTCCCACTGGGTGTTCGCCTGACTAATCAGAGATTCCATGTCTGATGTGAACTTCGTAGTATTTGTCTCAAGTTTGTCCCTCGTTTCGCCCAACTCTGAAAATGCAACAGTGTACGTATCTCTTGCTGTCTGCAGGATTGAGTTGAGTGCACTGAGCGAGGGATCTGTACCCAGTTCGCCCGTCTGAGTATGCATTTCCCGAAGACGGTGCGCGGATAAAAATCCTCGTAAGAGCTCAGCGGACTCCGGGCGACTATTGCCAGAGAACAATTGTTCACCAATGTTGGCATGTCCGAGATAAGACATTACTCCTTCGGCAAATGCACCTTTACGCTGTAGGTAATCGATAAGACGACTTGTAATCGGAGAATCAGAGAACAAGATGAGAACCTTCGATCCGTGCAGTACTTTAGTGTTCAGGCCCTTCTGTATCTCCTCGATCGTGATACTACTCGGAGACTTGGGATCGATGAATGCAGATAATCGTTGTCTTTGGTGGTTGTAGTGTATCGCATGCCGATTGGCAATAATCCCAACCGGATCCCGTGGTTTATCTGCTCTAATGCTTTCCCAAAAATCGTACTCTCGTGTGCAGAATTCGATCGCGGCGGATATTCCTACGACGGTAGCGGTTTCTGTATGAATGAAGCCTGATGAAAAGGTGATCGATGGTGCTTTCGCTTCTGTGTCAACGTTCTCTGACATGATCAGTCTCGGATTATGGAGATTAATATTTCAATTATTTTGCGGTGCGTTGTGCGGAGATTCTCCAGATCGCTGCACCACATATCTCCTCACTGCGTGCCTTCTGTGGAACTATTGATTCGCTCTCGTACAAAAGGTGTACATAAAAACCAAATTGCGGTACAGCGGCACCTGAAGTTCCATCCACGCTCGGCCCTATGTTCGCGGAAGTAGCACGCCATTACGTACGTATTGATTGGTTGTTCAAGTAAGTGGATGGCTGCAAATGTAATACCGACAACGTTACAGCAATACTGCACAACGATTTCGAAATATTTGTGAGGGCGGGTGTCATGCAAGGCACTTCTCGAGCTTGGCAATGAGGTCGAGGGCTTTTTGGACCTCATGTTCGTAGAGCGGAGTATCACCACCGTGGGCGCTGGGGTTCAGGACGCGTTCGGTGGTCTTGAGGACTTCGTCAATAAGTTTGATGTTTTCCATCACCTTCCAGTTTTCGTCCTTGAGAAGAGAACGAAGGTGCTTGCGGGAATTCTTGAGCTTACCTCGGTCGGCGATGTCGAGGCCGGGTAGAACGTCCACATCGTCATCGCCTGCGGGGATGAGGTGCTCCCGGTGCGTCGGGGGTGTGATATTGAGCACGCGGTCGTAGAGTTGAGTTGGTATTTTTTCCTGCAGCTTCTTTTTTGCGGCGCGAAGGTTTTCCGTGAGCGTGAAAAACTCGCCTGGAGGGAGTTTTTTCTGTTCGGCCCATTCGCGGTAGCGTTTGGCCATGTCCTCAGCGGCTTTGCGGAGGCAGACGGCGGCTTCATCGAGGTTGTGGCCGTGCAGGTACTCTTCGGCTTTTTTTAGACCGGTTTTCTCCTCCTTGCAGGTGATGTTGGCTGCTGGGTTACCCACCAAACTGATGAAGCTCCAATCCGGGTGACATTGACCAATCGTACGGTGAAATTCACGGAAAAAACCTAGATCGTGAGTGAGAATGATCTTTTGGTAATCAGCTAAGGCCGCATCAGTCAGAAGGATTTCGACTACCTTCATTCGGTTGCTCATGTCAAGGCTGACTAACAAATCGTCTAGCACGAGAAGCTTGAAATCGGAGTCGTGTAGATTGACTAGTGATGCAGCGAAGCGGACTGAAAGGGCGAGTTGAGTGAGCTTTGCCTCGTTCAGAAACACCTGAGGACGATTTACGATTCTCCCACCAATCTGTATCCCTAACTCAATGACTGGAATCTGAAACTGTCTATTCTTCTGGCTCGTTCCAATGAATGATGGTGGGACGGTGACTTTGAGCTTAAGGATAATGGGAGCGACATCACCGGCAGCAAAGTGTTTGTTGTAGAAGTTCTGAGCTTCGTTACTTATGGAATCAACGATGCTGGAGAGCGTCCTCGCAAAGACATCCGTGTTATGTCTGAACTCGTCGTAGGAATAGGTGCCGCCTAAACCCCGACTTCCGGTTGGATTTGGATCGCCTTTGCGAATCCGAAACCACATGTCCTGTGGGACAACGCCACTAGTGCTCACGCAAAACGGTAGGATTTCCTTCTCGAAGATAGGCCAGAGGTTGAACTTCTCGGAGTTGCGGAAGTGGGAAAAGCCGAAAAAAAAGCGGTAGGTGATGAAATCACTTGCAAGATCGCCCTTCTCAATCAATGGCTGCTTGAAGGTTCCGTGGTCTACCTGGCTGATGCGGTAGGTGGTGTCGTTCTTCGTGGCGACATCGCGAAGAGTCAGTGCGATTTCTCCAAGCTTGGGTGCCGCATCCGCCTGCTCGTGAAGGTTGAGGAGGTTCTCTGGTCCAGCGGGTTCGAAGTATTTGGCGATGGAGTTCTTCGGCTTTCGAGCGCTTTGGAGGAAGGTGTAGAGCGCCCAATAAAGGGAGGATTTTCCGGATCCGTTTTCGCCGTAAACGAGGAGGTGGCGACCCTCAAGATTAAGGGTAAACTCGCGGAAGGCTTTGAAATTGGTGATCTCTATCTTGTGAAGTCGGCATTTCATACGCGGCCCTCCTGTTTGATGATGGCGAGGAGGTCCGGGCTGTCGGCAGTGAGGCGTAGGAGGCGGTTGCGCACGGGGTGGCTGGGAGCGTTGAGCGTGCGGTGCAGGCGGTCGAGGAACTCGCGCTGCTGCACTTCGCTTGCGCTGGGATCATAGGCGGCGAGGTGCGGGACCACAGTGTCGTGGAAGAGCAAGTCTCGCTCCGTCATGTGCTCGCGGAAGTAACACTCCATCACGCAGGCGTCGATGAGGTCTTCGAGGAAGGCGGCTGCAACGGCTTGGCCATGTGCCTTAGCAGACTGGATGAGCGGAACTAATCGTTCAAATAGGTTCACCTCTTCGGAAGTGGGTTTCTTCACTGGGATCTTGTCAAAGAATATCTTTCGTAGTTCACGCCGATCCTCCCCTTGTGTGGGAAACTCGTCCATAAAGCTGCATCGGAACAGTGTCGAATTGAAGAAGGCCGTCAAGTATTCGAGCGAGTCGCCACGACTGTTTATAATGAAAGCCTTATTGTTTGGGAAGTAGTGATTTTCACGGTCAAAATAGAACCCCAACCATTTTGTGATTTCTGGATAGATGATCTTGGGTTCGCCGAAAAGATCTAGGTAGTCGTCCGTCGGGTTATTATCGAGTTCAAGCCAATGGTGCTGACCGGCGAAGGAGCCTTCAGTTGAAGCGCTCCGTGAACGCGAATATTGGCACTGCGCACGCGCATGTAATCGGGGCTCGAATGCGCAGAGATGGCGATAAAGTGCTGGATAGCGCTCCTCCAAATACATGTGGGCACCAAACTTGATGATGAGCTGATAAGTGTTCTCCCAATCTACCTTGTAGGCATCGATTTCCCTACCACGTATTAGTTTGACAATCAAGTCGGTCGATGCCGCGTCCTCCCCAATAAGCATGTCCCTTTGTTCGGCGGTAAGATAGAATGCTTCGTTCAGGCCAGTAATGATGCCGCGTGAGATTTGAATATTCCATTCTCCAAGTTTAATGCCCTGAGAACTAACTTGTTCACGAATGCTTTGCCGAGCGTATGAAAGCACCGCCCAAGAATGTGAACCGTCGGTCGGAAGCTTGAAGGTGCTTGCGTTGGCCTCGGCAAACGCTGCCAAGGGCCGGTCGAAGGTGAATGTCGAGCGCATGTAGCTGGAAGGAAAGGTCAAATGCGGTGTGCTGCGTGACAGTCGGAGCGTGCATGTGTCCACCGTCGCCGAGTTGAAAACTAGCACTCCACCAAAATCGAGGATTTCATTGATTCTTACTTTTCTAAGAAATAACTCGCGGAGGTTTTTACCGTAGCCTGCACGCATCCACTTGTTCGAGGTGATATAGATGAGCGTGCCATCATTTCGTAGCATCTCGATGCCACGCTCGTAAAAAAAACAGTAAACATCGCCGCGTGCAGCGTAGGTTTTAAATCGCTCTTGCCAGAGTTTTTGAATCGCGGTGCCTGCGAAGCGCTCGACGGAAATATAAGGTGGATTACCGATCACAATATCGAACCCTTTGGCAAGCGAACGCCCAAACATCCAATGCGGATCAAAAAAGTCCGCGCTTGCTTGCGGATCAAAGGGATCCCATGCCGCTACCTGCTGCGCTTTTTTTAGCAGCTCGGAATCCTGCTTTGTACCAACTTCATTGACGAGTGTATGTGCGAGCTTCTGACGTAGTGTCTTGATTTTCTGTTGGAGGGCCAACTTCTGATCGCGTCGCTGTATGGCGAAATGGCTGTGGTACGCAGCTTCAATTTCCTTTTCTATAGGTTCAATCAGCGCATTGACGAAGAGATCGGGCTCGGGAATGGGCAGTCCAATGAGACTATTCGCCGCCACAAACTTCGTCTCCAGATTCGGCAATGGGCGTATGCCGCGATTCTTTGCTTTGTCGTTGTTGGTCTGCTGGTCGCAAACGAGAGAGATGAAAAAGCGGAGCTTGGTGATCTGTATGGCGATGGGCTGTATGTCCACGCCGTAGAGACAGTTCTCGATAAGGTAGAGCTTGCGGCCGTAGTCGTCGTTGTTTTCGGCGAAGTTGCTCACGATCTCGGCAAGCTTCTTGCGCCGCTCTTCCGTGTCCGTTATTTCTTGCGCCTTGGCGAGTTGGATTCTCTCCCATGCCACATTCTCCGGATCGACCTTGCTGAGGAGGTACACCAGCTTGTGCAGGACCCCCATGGGGAAGGCGCCTGAGCCGCAAGCGGGATCGAGGACCTTCACTTCGTCGATGGCGGTGATGAGTGTGGCGACTTCGGTATCCGAAAACGGGTGCGCTTTTTCCGTGTAGGTAAAGAGCAGGTCGAGTCCGGCCTTGGCATCGTCTTCCTTTATGCCGGTCTTTTCCGTGAGTATGCGGGTGAGGTGGGCCTTGAGCGATTCGTCCACCATATACTCCACAATGGGACGCGGGGTGTAAAAAGAGCCGGTTTGCTTGCGCGCGGTGGTCTTGGTCTCCTCGTTGTAGGAGGCGAGGAGGTTTTCGAACACTTTGCCGAGCAGCTCGGGATCGAGCGCGATTTCCTGATCGATCGGCGTATTCTCGACGATGGTGAACTTATAGCGGTTCAGTATGGTGATGAGGCCGGTGACCTTCTCGGATTTTCGCTTTTTATCGCCATAGACGTCGGAGAGGTCGGCGGTTTCTCCGGAATCGAAGAAGAGGCGGTCGGGGATGTGGGGGCGCTTCGCCTTCCTGCGCGAGAAGCCGTCGAGATAGAGTTTTTTGTCCGTGCCATCCTCGGTGCGGTCGAGGCATTCGAAGAGACCGCCATTGAGAAAGGGAATGTCTGCGAAATGTGCGAGGGCTTCTTCCTGCGATACGGCGAACAACTTCTCGTAGCGGAAGAGGTTGTTGACGTCGTAGGTGGCCTTGTTTTTCTGAAATCCCTCATCGGTGGCGAACACGCGGTAGGGATTGCCCTTGCTGTCCTTGCCCATGCGCTGGTTAAGCGTGGCGAAAAAGAGATTCTGCAATATGGCCTGATAGTACACGGAGCTGGTTTCGCTCTCGGGATCGAAACCCTTGAGCAGCTTTGCGAGATCGACGGGATGGAAGAGCTTCTCTGGGATGAGGCCCTTTTCCTTGAGAAACCAGCAAAAAATGAGGCGCGTGAGCAGGCGAATAAGGCCCATGGCACGGCGTTTTTCATCGTCGGGCTCCAGATCCGACGGAAACTCGACCTGCGGCAGCGCCCAGAAATACCAGTTGGCCAGCTCGCGGTAGAAGCGCTCGTTGAGCAACTCAATGTTGAATATTTGCTCCCACGCGGCATGCAGGGTGTCGAAGTCCTCGATGGGCAGCTTCTTCGGGTGCCGGAGCTCGGACAGCGCCAGCGATGCGAGTATGTCGAGATGGCCGCGGTGAGGTTGCGCGAGGGAAATGTCCCGAATCAGCGTGGCCTTTTCGAGCACGTCTTTGCTTTCGTCGAGCTTGTTCCGCCGCCGGTTGATCACGGCGATAGTGAGCCGTTCGCCGTGTTTGAACAGCACCATGACGGGCATGGGGAAGAGGCGATTGATCTGCCGGGCTATGGCAGAGAATTTGCCGCGTGCATACTCGCTGCCCTTCAGCTCGATTGCGATAAAGACGTAGGATTTGAGCAGGCCGCGCTTGACGGAGTCGTCGGTAAAGAGGCTGGATTCGCGGCTGAGCTCCTCGTCGGTGAGCTGGAAGATGAGGTCGGCTGACTGCCACTCCGTAACGAGCGCCTTCACCGGGTCAAATGCGTGGCCGTCGCCTGCGAAGAGATCCAGTAAGTCTTGCGGCGAAGAGCCTGCGCCCGCAATGAACTTGTCGCTCCTGTAGCCGAGTTCGTCGAGAAGTTGGCGGGAAGCGTCTTTGAGCGGGAGTGTCCGGAAATTGGCGAGTGCTGTTATCATGGTTTCTCGTCGTTGTCGTCTGAAAGCTTAAGGGTACGTTCCAGTTCCCGGCGTAGTTCTTCGCGGTCGGGCAGGTAGAGTTGGTATTTCTGAACGAAGAGCTGGCTGTTCATCTTGTAGGTGGCGTACTCGACAAGCAGTTCGTCTTTGTGTCTGGAGAGAATGATGCCAATGGGCGGGTTGTCGCCCTCGGTGTTCTCTTCCGTTGCGAAGTAGCCGAGATACATGTTCATTTGGCCGATGTCGTGGTGCTCCACCTTGTCCATCTTCAGGTCGAGGAGGACAAAACAGCGCAGAATGCGGTGGTAGAAAACGAGATCGACGTGGAAGTGAGTGTTGTTGAGCGTGATGCGGTATTGCCTGCCGACGAAGGTGAAGCCTTTTCCCAGCTCCAGAAGGAAGGGCTGGAGTTGATCGCAGAGGAGGCTTTCAAGCTCCGTCTCGGTGAGATGGCTGGATTCCGGAATTTTGAGGAACTCAAAGACGTAGGGGTCACGGACCAGTTCCGCCGGCTGCATCACGATTTGCCCCACACGAGAGAGTGCAAGAATACCTTCCCGGTCTTTTCCTGCAGCTAGACGGAGGAAGAGAAATGTGCGTTTCTGCCGTTGCAGCTCTTTCACACTCCACTTCTCGGCGATGGCTTGCTTCTCGTAAAAGCTGCGTTCCAGTTCGTCGGCAATCGAGAGCAGTTCGACATAGTGCGACCAGCTCAATTGTCCAGACAGCGTCTGGACTTTTGGGAAGGCCAGGTAAAATGCCCTCATCATCATCACGTTGCTGCGGCTAAAACCCTTGCCATGCCGCAAGGTGAGGTCTCTTGCAAGATTGGCTACCAGCCGCTTGCCATATTCGGCGCGGGTGCTGCCACCCTGTTCATACTCCACGATGTCACGGCCAACCTGCCAGTATGTTTCGGTAATTTGGACATTAACGGCCTGTGTCGCCCGTATCTGACCAGTGGAGTACACCTCGGAAATTTTTTGCAGCAAATGCTGGTAGCCGCTATCGGTGGTGAGATCCTCGTCGCTCACGCCTCATCCTCCTTGATAACGAGCCAGGTCACAAGCTCCAGCTCGGTACTTTCGTGGAATTGCTGACCGACATCCGGCAGGACGAAACCTCGGCCGGATTGCAGTCCGGAGGCGGCGCGCTTACGGAAAGTGGCGGCGAGCGAAGCGACTGCCTTATGCAGAAGCGTGTCGTACGCCTTCATGTCGCTGCCGTGCGCGGTCTCCTGGTCAAAGAGGTTGCAGAGCCGGTCGTACACATCCGCTTTGCCCGCACAGAGGATGCGGTAAATGTCGAGAATCTGCTTTGGTTGCGCAAAGCCGAAGCGCACGTTGCCATCGTCCAGAACATACACGAGGAAGTAGGGATGGAGAGGGTTGATGGCTTCGCTCGGCGCGGGCTTGGCTTCGCCGACTGAATCGCGTTTGCCCTCATGCCTAAAACAGAAGATAACACCCGGGCCTATCACCTTGTAGTCGGCATGCGGCGGTACGCAGGTGTAGAGACCAAAGGGGGCGTCCTCGAGGGCGGTCTTGTTGGCTTCGATGTATTTCAGCAGATCGAGACGGAAGTCGTCGAGCGTGAACTCGGTGAGCGAAACGCTGTCGCCGAGGTCTTCGAGGTCGAGAACCTCCTCCTTGAGTCGGAGGAGCTGCTTGTCGCGATAGCGGAGGTCGCCGGAAATGATCTCTTCGATTTCCTCGTTCCTGAGCACATTGTCCTCGAAAGTGGCGGAAATGTCCACGAGGGCCATGCGGGCTTCGACACGGTTTTTGAGGTTGATGTATTTATTGAGATCTTCAGTCGGCCAGAAGTTCACGAGACTGACGGACGTGTTGACACTGCCGATACGGTCGATACGACCAAAGCGCTGGATGATGCGGACGGGATTCCAGTGTATGTCGTAGTTGATGAGATAATCGCAGTCCTGCAGGTTTTGTCCCTCGCTGATGCAGTCCGTGGCGATGAGCAGGTCAATCTCGCCTTGTTGCGGCATGGATGGAATTTTCGCGCGCTGCTTGGCTCGTGGTGAAAAGTTGGTGAGAATATGATCGTATGCCGCTCCGCCAAAAGAGGTACGGGTGTCGCCGCCGCCGCAAACCAGGGCCATGTGAATGCCGAGTTCCTTGCGGCCCCAGTCAAGAAGTGACGTATAGAGGTAGGCGGCGGTGTCGGCGAAGGCGGTGAAGACGAGCACTTTCCGATTTGCTTCGCCGAGTTTATTCGTGCTCGGCTTTGTCATTTTTTCCGCGATGAGCTTTTTCAGAGCGGCGAGCTTGGCATCGTTCTCGGGCGTAACGGCTTTCGCGGCATTGTAAAGAGTAAGAAGCTGATCCTTGTCATGTGCGAGGGCTTTGAGCCAGCCGTCCGGGCCTTCGAGCAGGAGATGGTTCAAGCGGAATTTCAATTTACCGCCGACATGCATGGCGGCTTCCAGTTCCTCGTCACGACCGGGATCGTCGAGTTCCAATTCCAGTTCTTCGGATTCGGGATTCTGCCCGGGCAGAGCCAGGTAGTTTTTAATCTTCTTCTCCAGATCTTCGATCTTTGCTATAGTCCGCTCCATCGTGGTCCCGAAGGACTTCACCGAGCTTTCAAGGCGCTTGAGGAAGTTCACCTTCATCATGCCAATGAGAAAGGTCTCGCGTTCACCCTGTGTGAATGGTAGTGGGCCTTTCGTTTCGTACTCGGCCTTATGCTCGGGCCGTACAAAACGGGACGGATTGAAGAGCGCAAGAGTATAGCCGACGATTTCGTCGTTGAGTTTGTCGTAGGAGTGGAAGCGCCCGCGAATATCGATTTCTGAGTATATGGATAGCGGCTTTTCGCGCTTCGGGAAACCGCCAAGCTGGGCGATGGCGTCCTTGTAGTACTTCAGAATGTGTTGCCGCGAGCGGGCTATGGTGAGTTCGTCGAGGAGTTTGAAAAAGGCGGCATTGAGCTTTTCCAGCAGTTCGCGCGTGTTGCGTTCATGCGTGTGCTTCTTTGCCCAGGTCGTGAACACCTTCTGTGCGCTGGAGAGAGTTTCCTTGAGACTGTCGACGCCCATGGATTCTGCAAAAGCGTCGTCGCGGTTTTCGGTGAAGAAGTACAATTGGTTGCGCAGATCCTTGAGATCGTTATTGACCGGCGTAGCCGAAAGCAGAAGAACTTTACTGCGGATACCCGCTTTGATGATGTCATCCATCAACCGCTGGTAACGGCTCTTGCGGATGACGTGCCCATCCTCGTCTCTCTTCCCGGGCGTGTTGTTCCGGAAGTTATGCGATTCGTCGATGACGATGAGGTCGTAATTGCCCCAATTCAACGTCGCGAGATTGATGTCGCCCGAGTGACCCGTCTCACGGCTCAGGTCGGTATGAGAAAGCACGTCATAGCGGAAACGGTCGGAGTCGAAGGGATTGAGGAGGCTGTTGCTGGTGTACACCGTCCAGTTGTCACGCAGTTTTTTCGGGCAGAGAACGAGCACACGTTCGTTCTTCAGTTCGAAGTATTTGATAACGGCGAGCGCCTCGTAGGTCTTGCCCAAGCCGACGCTGTCGGCTATGATGCAGCCATTGTGCAGGAGGATTTTGTTGATCGCTCCTTTCGCACCGTCCTTCTGAAATCCGTACAGCGCCTTCCATATCTCCGTCTCGAAAAGGCTGGTCCTTCCCAGGTCCGCATCGGTTTTGCCTGTATCGCCCAGGAACTTTTCGAAAATGTGGTACAGCGTTTTGTAGTAAATAAATTCGGGCGAGTTGTTCTCGTACAGTTGCCTGAGGTAATTCAAAACATCCTGCTTCACGTCCTTCACCAGTTCTTCATTTCCCCATAGCTCTTCGAACCATCGCTTGATTTCCGTCCGATCGCGCTCACTGTCCACGATGAGGTTCAGCTCGATATTGTTGCCCGCATTGCCGAGGCCGAGACCCCGCACCGTGAAGTTGGAACTGCCGAGAATGGCGTGTTCCACCCTCGCGTTGTCCACGTGATACATCTTCCCGTGAAGGAGACTGGATTGCTTGATGGTTTTGATGTCCACCTTGCGCTCAATCCAATCGGCACACTCTCTGGCGACACGCTTTTGCTGAAGCTTGTTAGAGAGTTCCAATCCCTCGGCGTCGATGAAAAAAGCTTTTTTCTCGGTCTTACTCGGATCAAGCCTGTTCACAAACGACGGTTCACCGAAGAGGAAGTCGAGATGTTCGATGCGATCAAGTTCTTCCTTCAGCGCGTCGTAGGCATAGATGGTAAAGTAGGCCGACACGATGGACAACTTTGAGCCGGAATGGCACTTTTCCCGCAGGAAGTCGGCAACCGTCCCCCTCGTGTGATTGTCGCGCAGACCGGAAGTATTGCTGGGTGAGGTCATAGTATTGGGGCGAAAGTATGCTGATGACAGAGTACTGTTGGGACTAAAGTGTTGTCAGAATGGTGAGATTGATTCCAAACAGTAGAATTTCATCCCTGTTGCAGGCCCAGCGAAGCAATCGCTGCACATGAAGCCAGAGCCTGGCCTCGAAACCAGGATTCGCGGAAGCTGTATTCGCTTTACCGCTGCTGTATGTTCGTTTTCCCAATCACTACCTCGGCTAAGGGGGTACAATTTATCGAATCAGGACTAACAAGATCTCTATGACAAGCACGCAGTGGCGACACATACCGGCACCCCTTCAGTGTTCAACGAAAGGTCACCACCTGTTCTCAGTACATACCGCGTCGTTTGCCATGCCTTGGATATCAGGCTTCAATGCGTGGACGCCGAGGTGATGCATACTATTCCGGTGCATTCGTACTCTCATTCTGATGTATTCAAAAAATAGGACAATTTTAGCAAATGCAAAAGAGTAACCGGTCAGTATTTCTGCTCACATGTGTCACGACTCATGGCTAAGGGTGGATGCTCTGACAGGTCGATCATCAATTTTTTTTGATTTTTCACCGATCGCGGCTAGTCAATAGGTCATCGCAATCTTCGTTGTAGCAGGAGTCACTGTGTTGGCCGCTAATAACCGGAATCGGTGATAGTATAACCCGGGAATACGACCGGCACGTTGCGGATGTTGCTATGCGAAGCCCCATACCGTACGGTCTCGCGTCACGCCCTCAATAACGCTGTCAGCGAAAATCAGTGTGTTTCCTCGCTTATCCGCGAAATCCGTACAGGAATTCCTGCGGTACGCGCATTAAACCGTGGACCCGTCCTTGAAATAGGGACGCTCCATCAACACTTCCGACCGTTTAACCTCAGTTGCATCCTTGTGCATTACTTCCTTTATTCCATACACAGAATCTTTACCGCAATTATGGTGCGAACCGCCTGATCCTCCAGGCAACCGCCGGTGTTTCACGACTGCTCCACATCGATCCAAATCGCTCATGACTTTTGACATGATTATCGTTCTCGCAGTGATTCTGCTCGCGGTGATTCTCTTCGCCACGGAGAAAATACGCGTCGACCTGACCGCGGTCATCGTGATGGGAATTCTGTTGCTCAGCGGAATCATCACGCCGGAAGAGGGGGTGTCGGGCTTCAGCAATACGGCGACGGTGACGGTGGCGGCGATGTTTATCGTAAGCGCCGCGCTGCAGAAAACAGGCGCGGTCAATTCGCTCGGTATGCTGACGTCGAGAATTTTTAAACGGAGCTACTGGCTCGGCATCATCGGGACCATGCTCGTGGTCGGCGTCAGTTCCGCGTTCATCAATAATACGCCGGTGGTGGCGGTGTTCATACCAATACTGCTCACCGTGTCGATGGACAACTCTATCAGTGCGTCCCGGCTTCTTATGCCCGTGTCGTTTGCGTCCATGTTCGGTGGGCTGTGCACGCTGATAGGGACGTCCACCAATATTCTTGTCAGCGCCATCGCGGTGGAGCATGGACTGGAACCCTTCGGTATGTTCGAGTTCAGTATCGGCGGTGCGCTTCTGTTCGTCGCCGGCATGGTGTATATGGTCGTGGTTGGCATCAGACTCATTCCGGACCGGAAACTCGATCAGGACCTCACTCAGCGCTACAGCATGAACGACTATCTCATAGATGTCGTGCTGCTTCCGACAGCGCAATCCGTGGGGCATCATGTTACGGATTCGCCGTTGATCAGGGAGCTGGAAATCGATGTACTCGAAGTACTCCGTGATGGCCGCCGTCTGAAGCGCCCTCTTCCTTCGATCATGTTGGAGGCAGGGGATGTGCTCAGAGTACGCTGCGATGTCGCAACGATACGCGAGCTGAAAGACAGGATGGGAGTGGTGCTGAAAGCGGAGCATACCCTGCGCGAGGATGATTTCGACGATGAAGACCTCCTGCTGGTCGAAGCGATCATTGCGCCGAACTCCATGCTCGAAGGAAGGACGATCAAAGGGGTTCGTTTCAGGAATACGTTTCAGGCAAATGCGCTCGCGCTTCGGCACAGGGGCGCCCTGCTGAGAAAGGGCTTCAGCGAGACGCGATTGAAATCCGGCGATGCGCTGCTGATTCAGGTACGCAAGGAAGACTACGATACGCTCCGCCGGGACAGCAATTTCGTCATTGTATCGGATATCGAGCTGCCGACCTACAGGAAGCGGAAAATCATTCCCGCGCTAATCATTATTCTCGGCATCATTTTAACTGCCACGTTCAATGTCTTACCCATCATGGTTTCGGCCATCGCGGGTGTGGTGCTGCTCATCGCCACCGGTTGCATCACGCTGGAGGAGTCGTATGAGGCGGTGGACTGGAAGGTGATTTTCCTGCTCGGCGGAATCATCTCGCTCGGTGTAGCACTCGAAAAAACCGGAGCGGCGCTGCTGCTGTCCGATACCATGATTTCGCTTTTTGGCGATTTTGGCCCCGTCGCCATCGTTGCCGCGCTGTTTTTCATCACCTCGCTGCTCACCGGCATCATGTCCAACAACGCCACCGCGGTTCTGCTGGCGCCGATCGCCATCGCCGCCGCCGCGAGCATGGGTGTGAATCCACGACCTTTCCTCGTTGCGGTAACCTTCGCCGCATCGTCGAGTTTTATCACACCTGTCGGATATCAGACCAACACCATGATTTACGGCGTCGGACAGTACCGGTTTGCGGATTTTCTGAAAGTCGGCACTCCTCTCAATCTGATTTTCTGGATATTGGCTACATTGCTGATTCCACTGCTCTTCCCGTTTTAAGGAGGCCCCATGGAAGACCTTACACGCGCATTTGATTCCCTCCGCACATGGCTGAATGTGCCGCTGTTCACCGTCGGCAATGTCACGCTTACGTTATGGACCATCGTTTACCTTCTCATTCTCCTCGTACTGCTGTATTGGATTACCTCCAAGTTGACCAAGGTCATCGTGTACAAGCTGTTGGCGAACAGCAGAATCGAGCTCGGGACGCGCGTGGCCGTGGGCTCCATACTTCGCTACACCCTGCTGACCATCGGCTTCATCGTCATACTGCAAACCGCCGGAATCAATCTCAGCAGTCTTACCATCCTGCTCGGCGCCCTGGGTGTAGGTATCGGCTTCGGCTTGCAGAACATCACGAACAACTTCGTCAGCGGACTCATTATCCTTTTCGAGCGTCCTATCAAGGTCGGCGACAGAATCGAGGTCTCCGGTATTGCCGGCAACGTGGTGGATATCTCCATGCGCGCTACCACGATAATCACGAACGACAACATCTCCATCATCGTCCCGAATTCCGAGTTCATTTCCGGAACGGTGATCAACTGGAGTCACACCAGCCGCAACGTGCGATTCAGTTTCCCCGTTGGCGTCGCATACAAAGAAGATCCGGAGCAGATCCGCCGCATCCTGCTCGACGTCGCCCTCGCCACCGACGGCGTATTGCGCGAACCCAAGCCCGATGTGTTGTTCAAGGAATACGGCGACAGCTCCATCAATTTCGATCTGCGCGTTTGGACGAGCGAGTACACCGACCGGCCCGGCGTATTGAAAAGTATTCTGTACTACGAAATCTGGAAGCAGTTCAAGCGCAATGGTATCGAGATTCCCTTCCCGCAGCGCGACCTCTACATCAGGCAAATGCCCGGCGGCCGGGAAGGGCAAGAGGAAGCAGCAGACGATTGACGCACAGGAAGGCCTCCGGTCCCCGTGTCCGGCAGCTGCGCCACGGCTGGGGTAACCGCCGTTCTCTCCGCGTCCCTTCGGCTTCGCTCCGGGACCGCCGAAAACCGCACAGGGGCCGCCGACATCCGTCGGGGGCTGCGGAAAACCGCTCAGGCACCGCTCCCGAGGCACGCCCGGGATCCCTAAAAACACCACATAATGACGTCAGCCCCAAGATGGACAGATGCGCATCCACCTCAGGCAGGAGGGCTGATCATACCGTCGCCTCGAGGTAGGGCCGCTTGATTCTGGCTACCCGATTTACCTCGGCGGCGTTGATCAGTTCGTCGACACTGGCTTTGCGGGATCGCCAAACCTCTCGAAGTGCTTCGATGGCGACATCAAGACCGACCTTACTCCGGTGCTTGAAGCAATCCGCGACAGTCTTGGCTGGACTATACACACGGACGGTCACACCATTCACATTGTGCTCCTCAACGCCGAAGGAAAACGCAGCACCGCAAACATACGTGAGGTTCAGGTGAGGATATCCGATCAGCGGACGCCAGATGCCTCTCGGAATGGCAAGCCATATTTCATGGGGAATTTGTGTTGTGATGTGATGAAAGCTGTGGGCGGAAATCAGAAACACGATGGAATTCGGTACACGTTTTACGATCTCGGCGAGCTGCCGCCGATTCAGTCATCCCTATTGCTTTTTTGCAGTGAAAGTTCCGTGTTTAAGAATATTTCCTTCTTTGTGTTGATAAAGCCCAGTTAAACTTCTTCTATCTGAACTTGCATATCCAGTAAAGCTCCACATATCATCGCCACTTACCGTGTTAATCGCGATGGCGCCATTTGTCGAAACTGTTCCAGCGATAGGTCTTGTTGCGCCGATACCGAACAGCTGAAAAGTTCCGTTCAAAGAACCACTGTTCTCAACGATGACCATCATCGAGGTGGAATAACTTCCAATACCGAGTGACACACTGAATGTGCCAGTTAGTTTTGGAACATCGGGACTGTGCGCTTGATCTTCGCCGCAAGCGAAAGTGATGAAAATCGAGGCGAGCGTAATCATCATGCAACGATTCATGTGACCTCCAGTAACCATTCCTGGATAAGAATTTTCACGCAATACTATAAAATATTGCACCTGTTTACAACCGCGTTGTTTGAGCGGATATACGACGCCCGTTTCTCTTACCTTGGTGAGCACCGCACAGGAAGTTCGCACTCACGCTCTCATCTGACCGTATTTCAACCCCTCGACTAATGTGGCTCCCGTCAAGGAACCTGTACGAGCCACCGCGCAGCAGTGAGTACGCGAGGCTCGCCGGTGTCGCTTCATGCTAGGGTGGGCAACTGATATCCAGCGCCTTCATCACTCAGCATCCCTGCCGTGGAGTAGCTATGAACGTTGTCGATGATCAACTCGATCTGCCACCCATGAGTGATGATTTTCCACCCGTTTTTCTGCCCACTTCCATCACATTCGTTCACGATTTGGCGAGTTGCAGCAAATTCTGCTCCCGAAGCTCAACACAAAAAATGGCCTGAAATGTTGATTTCGTGCCGTCTGTCACTCTCGGGCTGAAGCTTCGGCACTATGTGCTTCTTCTACCTCGGCGGAGAGTCCGTCTCAGTGGGAGTTCCTCGACCCTCAACAACTCCAGCCTCGCTCTCGCGATAATCAACAGGCCTAACCACTCCGTGCGCACTCCGATATTTCTCACCCAGCGTCAGAACTGAAACGGCATCACAGATATCGGCATGCAGGTGCGTATCGCTGCCCGTTCGAAACCGGTGTGTCGCTTACAACAACTGACATTTTGGTGACATCCCATCGCCGGATTTCCGCGAGATTTGTGCAGAAGTCGAACCATTTCACCGTCCCGGAGCATGTCATGAGTAGCCGTTTCCTTGTCATTGTTGTCATCTCCCTCGGCAGCGTTCTGGCAATACACAGTGCGTCGGCCCAGAAGGGACAGCGGATGACCTTCGTCCTGCAGTCCGACACCGTGATGCACGCGATTCTGTTGTTAGCGACGGACTCCGCACTCTATGTTGATGCGGTGAACAAATCCCTGTACCGGGACGCCGTCGTACGGATATGCAATGTGCGTGTCCTTCCGCTCGGTGATATCCGCTACGTGATTGGTCGCGGTTCTGCCGGCAGTGGCGGTGGCGCCGCAGTGGCAGGCCTACTTGCGGGCGGATTGCTCGGCCTGCTGTCCTATGAGAAACCATCCGGAGGGGGTGGCTTCATGACTCTGGATTTCGGACCGGGGCCGCCAATCGTCCTCGGGGCGGCCGCCGGACTCGGATTCGGGCTTCTGGTGGACGCAGCAATAAAACCAGAGGCCCGTGAGAACAATCCGTTGTATCTCATGACCGACACCGGCGTGATCGAGAAGCTCCGCGACGTAGCGCTGCACAGCGACGAACTGCGCGTGTTCACGAATCCCCGATGAAAACTGCTCTCGACCACATCTTCTGACCCGCGAAAAAAAGCGCCCTGAAATTTCTTTCAGAGTGTTCTGTCAGCCCAGGCGGACCGGTGCCCACACGCAGGGTGATAGACGAACGGTCATTCTGCGAGGAGCGAAGCGGAGTCGCAGAAACCATCCCTCCCCGCGCCCGACCCTCCGATTTCGCTCAGGACGCGCCTTTCGACTTCGCGCAAGGTCACAGACGAACGGTCATTCTGCGCGGAGCGAAGCGGAGTCGCAGAATCCATCTCTCCCCGCGCCCGACCCTCCGATTTCGCTCAGTACGCGCCTTTCGACTTCGCGCAAGGTCACAGACGAACGGTCATTCTGCGCGGAGCGAAGCGGAGTCGCAGAATCCATCCCTCCCCGCGCCCGACCCTTCGATTTCGCTCAGGACGCGCCTTTCGATTTCGCGCAAGGTCACAGACGGGCGGTCATTCTGCGCGGAGCGAAGCGGAGTCGCAGAATCCATCTCTCCCCGCGCCTGACCCTCCGATTTCGCTCAGGACGCGCCTTTCGACTTCGCGCAAGGTCACAGACGAACGGTCATTCTGCGCGGAGCGAAGCGGAGTCGCAGAATCCATCTCTCCCCGCGCCCGACCCTCCGATTTCGCTCAGGACGCGCCTTTCGACTTCGCGCAAGGTCATAGACGAACGGTCATTCTGCGCGGAGCGAAGCGGAGTCGCAGAATCCATCCCTCCCCGCGCCCGACCCTCCGATTTCGCTCAGGACGCGCCTTTCGACTTCACGCAAGGTCACAGACGAACGGTCATTCTGCGCGGAGCGAAGCGGAGTCGCAGTAACCATCCCTCCCCGCGCCCGACCCTCCGATTTCGCTCAGTACGCGCCTTTCGACTTCGCGCAAGGTCACAGACGAACGGTCATTCTGCGCGGAGCGAAGCGGAGTCGCAGTAACCATCCCTCCCCGCGTCTGCCCCTTCGATTTCGCTCAGGACGCGCCTTTCGACTTCACGCAGGGTGACAGACGAACGGTCATTCTGCGCGGAGCGAAGCGGAGTCGCAGAATCCATCCCTCCCCGCGCCCGACCCTCCGATTTCGCTCAGGACGCGCCTTTCGACTTCGCGCAAGGTCACAGACGAACGGTCATTCTGCGCGGAGCGAAGCGGAGTCGCAGAATCCATCCCTCCCCGCGCCCGACCCTCCGATTTCGCCTCTTCGTCTGACATGCTTGACGATACGGGGTGACTCTGTGGTAACGCCGCCGCGTCCGAGAACCCCTGACCCGCTGAATGCAGGAAGCTGAGGGCAGGTAACCGAAGAAGCTTGAGGTTTTTGAAAAAATTAAAAACAACACACAAAAATAATATGTGATATTAGTAAAAATATCAAATACCGGGTAAAAGATTTGACGTTATTCATGGAAACACATACATTGTTGTGTGTTATGCGATGCCATGTCCGGTGAATGGAATGAAGCACGAAGAGTTTTTCAGGAGACATCCGGTGTTTTCCGGAGGGGAATTCGCCGAATATCTGAATTCGCGCGGCGGTTATGGCGCACGCGCACAGGAGGCGCTGCTCGCGTATCATCGGCGGACGGGGAAGCTCGTTCAGATAAAACGAGGTTTGTATGCAGTTATTCCGGCCGGTGAAATTGGCAACACATGGCCAGTCGACCCATTTCTTATCACCGGAAAGGTCACGCCCGATGCAGTGCTGTCGTACCACACGGCATTGGCGTTCCACGGACGTTCATACTCGATGCGTAACGAATTTTTCTACTCCTCCGTCCGTCCCGCCTCATCGTTCACCTTTCGCGCGCAGCGCTTTCGCGGCAGCCGTTTTCCCATCGGGCTGACGAAGACCGATTCAACGGACATCGGAGTCTTGCTTGCAGAGCGACAGGGTGTCACTCTGCGCGTCACCAGTCTGGAACGCACTCTCGTGGATGTGCTTGATCGTCCACGCCTGTCCGGGAGCTGGGAGGAAATCTGGCGTTCTCTCGAGAGCATCGAATTTTTCTCGATTGATTCGGTCATCACGTACACGTCCTTGCTTGGTAACGCGACCACCGCTGCGAAAGTCGGATTTTATCTCGAACAACATCGGGAGATCTTGATGGTAGAGGAGCAGCACCTCGGGCAGCTTCGCGCGTTGCGACCCCGGCAAGCCCATTATCTTGATCGCGGAAGCAGAGTTTCAGGCAAATTTGTAGCGAAGTGGAATCTGGTAGTACCGGAAGATATCTATCATGCGCGCTGGGGAGAAATTGCATGAAGATATCGCGGGAGAAACTATTCGCCGAGGCAGCCTCCACCGGTTTCAGAGCGGACATGCTTGAAAAGGTCGCACGTCTGCTCGGGCTGCTTCACGCAATGCAGCAGCATCCGTATTCCAACGGGAAGCTGGTGTTAAAAGGCGGGACGGCACTCAACCTCTTTGTGTTTGACGTGCCGCGGCTTTCGGTCGATATTGATTTGAACTACATTGGCGCGGTTGGACGAGATCAAATGCTCGATCAACGCCCGAAGCTGGAAGCGGCACTTCAGGCCGTATTTGCCCGCGAAGACTACACCGTCCGCCGCGTACCCTCCGAGCATGCGGGAGGCAAATGGTTGTTGAGATATACTGATGCATCGGGGATGTACGGGAATCTGGAAGTGGATCTGAACTATATGTTTCGCGTACCGCTTTGGCCCATAAAGAAATCTGATTCTCATCGACTGGGGGCCTGGCAGGCATCGGAAATTCCCATCCTCGATCTTCACGAACTTGCGGCAGGGAAGCTCGCTGCGCTGCTCGCACGAGGCGTCGCAAGGGATATCTTTGACGCTGTAAAAATACTTGAGCATCCGGATATTGAGTTTGCGTCGTTGCGTACGGCGTTCGTCGTCTACGGCGCGATGAACCGGAAGGACTGGCGCACCGTGAGCGTTGATGATGTCGATGTTGACCCGGTGGAACTGGGCCGACAGCTCATCCCCTTACTGCGCGTGGAGAGCGAGGAATTCACGCTGCCAGCAGAGGAGTATGGGGCTGGTCTGGTAGCTACATGCAAAAAACTCCTCGCTCGATTGCTTCCATTCACCGGCAATGAACGCGCGTTCCTCGACAAACTCCTCGAGTATGGAGAAATCGATGCCGCGCTGTTAACCGATGACGCCGACGTCCAGACCCGCATTCAGAATCAGCCGTTGCTCTATTGGAAAACTCTCAATGTCCGTGAACATCGGCATCTCGATTGATTATCAATAGTGCCATACCGCACCGGAGCCTGCACACTCCGCCCGGATATCAATCCCATTTCCCTCGTGAAGACAAAAAGTGCCCTGAAATTTCTTTCAGAGTGTTCTGTCAGCCCAGGCGGACTGGCGGGCGCCCTCAGGGTGATAGACGGCGGTCATTCTGCGCGGAGCGAAGCGGAGTCGCAGAAACCATCCCTCCCCGCGCCCGACCCTCCGATTTCGCCTCATCGTAGGACATGCTTGACGATACGGGCTGACTCTGTGGTAACGCCGCCGCGTCGGAGAACCCCTGACCCGCAATAAAAAACGGCCCGAAATGTTCATTTCAGGCCGTCTGCATTGGGTTTGGGCACTTATGTGCTCGTACACGCGAGGTCCGCCTCAGGCGGAGAATCCCTGAACCGCTGATGAAGAGTCAGCAAGGACTGCCATTATTGACATGGATATGCATAAAAGTACCCCAATGTCGTCATACTGACCCGCCAAGTAAACGTATTGCATCATGGTAACTTCGAGAGTACATCCAGTGAAAAGCGCTCCGCTTGCGAACACTGTTCGCGTACGCTAGCCCACGCGTCCTCGATTCTCTTGCTGTGATTCCTGTATTCAAGAGCATTTTTCTGTACCCGCTCGGCTACGGGTAGAACTCGAAGTTGCGTTGCGAGATTTGTGTTGCATTCAAGATTACTCGCAAGTGAGTGACCTCGACCGAATACCGCAGCAACGAGCCAGGCCTCTGATGCCTTGGAAGGTACACACAGTATAGTTCTGGGTCCCGGTGCTGTGAGTCCCGCCCACGCGAGCAAGCGACTTCGCATCGCGTCCACACTTCCTTGCGGCGGCGGACATGGAAGCACGCAGGGCAATATCGGCCATCGCCGGTTATTTGCTTCTTCGGAGATTTTCTGACTCACGTCCTCATACCTGTCGTCTGCAACGTCCGCGTCCACATGAAGGATGAAAAGGTCAAAGTCTGGGAGCGTCGGATCGGTCTCAAGACTGGGATACCCGCGCTCCGTAAAATCAAGGCACCAGCGGAGCACGCCACCCCATCCGGCACCCAGTTTCGGGCGGGTTTTTTCGGGTTGAAGTTGACTTAGTGTGAACGTTGTGGGGATGATCGCTCGCAGGGCGGATTCAATGATGACCGTATCCGTATCCCCCTCGACGACAAGAGCTATGCGTAACTCAGACATTGGGAACGGCTCCGAGATTGCCCATAGCCCAAAGGCGTGAGAGCGGATACTCCTCATTCAACCTGAGTAACTCCGCAGAGACAGTGATGCGTCGAATCGTCGTATATCCGGCGCTGTTACGTTCCACAGCGAATAGACGGATCTCATCGTCTTCGAGATCGAGTCCATCTAACACGGTTGGATTATGAGCCGTAAAAAGAAGCTGTCGATTTGGATCACTTGATCGAAGCCATTCACCCAGACGTTCAACCAGTCGCGTCACGAGTCGTGGGTTCAGTGCGGAATCGAGATTGTCGATCGCGAACACCGCAGGTGATGAAGATGACAGACACAGAATGGCGGCGAAAAGGACGTAGAGTGCTCCTTCGCTTGCGTCATACGCTGTGAGCGAATTTCGGGACTCAGCCATGAATCGATCCGTGAATTTCAAAACCCGTTTTGCCCGGGGAATTGCAGGCGAAAGCAGTGCGCCAGCGGAATCGGTTGCAGCCACGTCGCTCACCCAGTCGATAAGTGCCAAAACATCCGCGATTTCCTCTTCTCTCATCTCCCGCTTCAAAGAATCAAATCCCTCGGCGAGACCGCCTCCTGCGAGCCCCACGGGCAACCGTGTTTGCGAATCAGGGACCGTCGCTCGTAATGCCGGTGTATTCGGAGTGTAAATCGCATAACCCTGCAGCGTCTTCATCAGAACGGAAGCCGGATCGTCGGTTTGAAGATTCACGAGTTTCAGGGCCGATAGCCCCGCCGTTTTATCAAAATTCTTCTCGTCCTGCACTTTGTCCCGCACTCCGCGACTCACGATTTCCTTGCCGCCTGAGGAGAGATACTCGGTCTTGAACGACCAGGCCGGCTCAGGTTTATCGAGCGGATTAAGCAGAGACACACGGAAGATTGTATCGGATGCACTCCGCGCTTCCAGCATGATGTCTGGTGGAATCCTCATACCAGCAAACGAACTTTTAAACAAGCGGGGCAGACCAGCCCGAACACCACGGCGGATGATAGCCTCGTCGTCGACTCTACCGGCCGCGGCTGCACTGAGGACACCCAAAGCCTCGAGAATGTTGCTTTTTCCAACTCCATTGCCGCCGATAAAGCAGTTCACGCGCCCTAATTCGACTTGCTGATCTACGATAGACTTGAAGCCTTTGATATGGATCTCACGGAGTTTCATGCGATTGCCCGTTGCGACTGTGGATTGAGCACGGAATTTCCGTGCATACAAACCGTTCGGTGACGTATATCAGGATTCCAAACGGCTACTGCAAGGAAAAATACGTGCTCATTCTCCGAATGGCAAGGAAACAATGGAAATTGGGTGCGGATTCTGGCTGTATTCAACTGCGAGAAAGCAATGAGAGGTATGGCAAAAAATCGACGATGATCAGAAATCAACTTCCGATCGAACATTGGCACAAATGGATTGGTGAAGCGAGCCTCGGCGATGCGATCACGGACCGTCTGATTCACAATGCGTACACCATGACGCTGAAAGGAGATTCAATGAGAAAGCGGCTCGCCGTGACCCTCAATTTGAAGTAAAGCGACCACCTCTCATGTCAGCAACACCATCGTCACTGCGCTCCGATCTGCTGGTACGTTTGCGCAGGAAGTACAGGTCGCTTTCGCAGGAGTACACATCGAATCGCCCGCATCCCCCTATCCCGCGACATTCGGGGTTCTGGACGAGTGATCTTCTTCCTGCTTTTTTCCTACCCACCCCCGTCACACCCCGTCACGATCAGGCAATTCTCAACAAATCCTGCTGCTGCAACCCCAAGAAAAAAACGGCCCTTCTCTTACGAAAAAGGCCGTTCTGCATTGGGTTTGGGCACGTTTGTGCTCGTACACGCGAGGTCCGCCTCAGGCGGAGAACCCCTGACCCGCTGATTAAGAGTGCGTTGAAATCGCTCGAAACGGGCTCGGAATCGCCAATTTTGACCCCATTGTTACGTTGTGTGTTACGTCCATAGACAATGAGGGTCCATGAAAAGCAAAGTTTGGCTGCAAAAGCGAGCCAATGGGTATTACTATGCTCGCTATCAACTACCCGATGGAAGTGAAAAATGGCGGTCCACAGGCAAGAGGACAAAACGCGAGGCGATGGCGTTTGTCCAGGCGCACGCGGAACCGCAGAAGAAGCTGGTACCGGTTCGACTCGTCACATTCGCCGACCGTGTATGCGAGTATGTCAAAGCGAATCAGGCATATAGAACTTTCCTGTCGTACGATCTGGCGTTGAGGAGCTTCATTCGAATCATCGGTGATAAGATGCTTGAAGACGTCACCCGCGCGGATGTAGACAAGTTCAAGATTGCACGTATGTCCGAAATCTCATCGATCACGGTGAACATACAACTACGAAGTCTTCGAGCAATCTTCAATCTGGGCGTACGATGGGAACTCATGCAGTCAAATCCGTTCACCAACGTCAAGATGATTCGCCTTCCTGAACGGGTACCGGTCTTTCTGACTCGCGACCAGTTCAGCAAGCTGAGGGTCACGATTGATGGACATTGGATGCAGGATATCATCGTGTTCGCGGTCTGTACGGGCATGCGGCAAGGCGAGATACTAAACCTTCAATGGCGACAGGTCGATCTCGAACGCCGTGTCGTTCATGTGACCAATACCGAAAGTTTCAAGACCAAGACCGGAAGGGGACGAATAGTGCCGCTTAATGACTTGGCCGTCAAGACCTTGGAAGGACGATCGAGGAAGTGGGATCTCGTGTTCACCTACAAGGGGCGACCAATACGGGCGGACAGTCTCAGGCACCTCTTCAAACGCGCCGTACGCCGTGCGGAACTCCCCGAGGCCATCCACTTCCACTCCCTTCGTCACACGTTCGCTTCATGGCTCGTACAGGACGGCGTATCGCTGTTTCAGGTGGGACGCCTGCTTGGACATTCGGACTCCAAGACGACCGAGATTTACGCCCATCTGCAGCCGGAAACGATGCATGATGTGGTGAGCCGATTGAAGTTGTGATCCAATGGCCGGCACTTTGTCGGCCATTTTATTCACAATTGCGTCCGACATTCAGATGCAATTTTCACCAACTCGGCTGACTGGTCGTAATTGTACAGAGGAAACAAAGTCCTCTATCGATAAAATTAACACTTGGAGACAAACATGAGAATATCAGTCGTAACTACCTTTGCACTGGTGTGCATGCTTTCGAGTCAGTGTTTACCACAGTCTACAGAAATGAAAGTCCTTTATGGGGCTGAATTCGGCTGGACAAAGCAACAAGTGAAAGAACAGCTGAAAGACTATTACAAGCTTCGATCTGAGGATGCAACCAAGTTGCAGTACGCGAAGGTTAAAAAATACAGGTCGACCGTTCCTGAACTGGTCCAATTCGGTTTTATAGATGATAGATTAATTCAGATATTATATATTATTGGTTCAAATTTGGAATCATATCGAGCGTTGTACTCGGACATCTCCAACGATTATAATGAACCTCGGGAGAACAAGACGGAGGAACTGGATCCAGACCTAACTGATCCAGCATGGCTGATGGCGAACCGCCTGCCATCTGTTCAGGACATGAGATTATTGGGAGCCGCGATATGGGATATAAAGCCGAACTATGTGTTGACTCTTTGTAACGGTCTAGTGCCAATCCGCGATGAGATACCCGGTGTCAAAGATGTCAAAGAGATGCAGTTCACCTTTGTACGTCTAGGCTTCAAAGACGCCTTCGAGGCATTGTTGGAATTTGACGGTACCGTAGGACAGTGGGATAGTACACAGGTGGTGCGCGATTCCGTAGGGAGTTATAAAACTTGGAATAGATACAAAGGCAACAATATTGTGTTCACAGAATTCCATACGAATGGGGCGGTGAAATGCAAAGGTCAGCGAATTGACGGAAAAAGAGAAGGAACGTGGATCTGGTGGTACGACAATGGGGTGAAGGAATCGAAAGGCACCTATAGCGCTGGATTGGCTAATGGAAGATTCACCGATTGGGCTTATAATGGCAATATCCAGTCCGAAACCGATTGGAAAAATGACATACAACATGGAATTAGAGTTGAATACAAGGATGGCCGGCTCGTGAGCGAAGCAGAATGGAAGAATGGTGTTATGGATGGAGCTTGTAGGGAGTTCAATCCTTACTCAGGAGCGATCACAAGTACTGTATATTGGAAAGAAGGTAAGCGCATTGAGTCACCCATGGCAAATTTGGGTAAATCATGGAATGAGGCTGTTAAAAAAGGTGGCTCGTACTTCATTGGGAAGTGGATTGGTGATGGTACACATCCTCAGTACGGAAAGGTGTACGTGGAAATAAATGTATCGGTGCCCAATAAAGAGGGTATATGTAGGTGGTCTTACGAGGTTGTGGTTCCTTCTGCAAAGAACATGGGGGGAACTACATCCGGTCGTTTAGTACTATCTCAAGTTAATTTCTCAACCGATGAAGCAATGGGCAAGGTTTCATTAACACCGAGTACGGGCGAGCTTTCAATGCTGTACTTGCCGAATGAAGGTTGGGTAAAAGCTGTTCTGCCGATTGGCCCAAATTTTGCAAAGGTTATTCTTAAAAAGTATTAATCCTAGTCAATCATCGCCCTTCCATCCGGAGGGGCTTTTTTTTGTGACAGCATAACCGATGTTCCTATCGCCCCTGCGGTAAAGTCATATTTGCCGCATGGAGCTGCAGAGAACACGGCCGAAAAAACTGTCCCGCAAGGAAGCGGAGTTCGAGAAACAACGTTTCGAATTCTACCAGTCCGAGCGGGGCGGCCATCTTGACAAGCGGGCGATCGAGTCATGGGAGCTCTATCACAACGACCGCGACGGCACCAACACGCAGTACACCAAAAAGCAGATCGAGGCGCTTGAACACCTGAAGTCGCCCGTGGTGAGCATGAACATGATCATGCCCATCATCCAGAACCAGAAGGCGGTCCTCACGGCCGACAGACCCACCGGGCGGGTGATGCCGTCGTACGGCGAGTACGACAAGCGGGTGGCGAAGCTCTACGACGCCCTCCTGGGAGCCATGTGGCAGCGGTCCTACGGCGACGCGCACTACAAGAAGGCGATCAAGGACATGCTGATTACCTACATCGGCTGCATGATCGTCGAGCCTCAGACATTCTACCGCAGGGGAAAGTTCAACCTCACATTCGATCACGTCAGCTGGCAGGACCTCTACATCGACCCGTCGGCCAAACGCAGCGGCCTGTGTTTCGAGGACGCCGAATGCATTTACGTCGCGAAGGTCATGCCGAAGCGCAAAGTGCGGAACATCTACGGTTTCGTGCCGGAAGACCGGGGGAACTTCATCAAGACCGAGTGGAACGCCACGGCCGAAGAACAGGACAACGAGAACGTCCTGATACGCAACGCCTACGAGAAGGTCTACGGCATATACTGCCTCCTGAACGTCACGAACCCCGAGGCAGAATCGCATTACGTCACCCGGCGGGTGTTCGCATCCGAAGCCGAGCTTGACGCCTTCCGCAAGAAGTATCAGGCGAAGCTCGTACGCTATACCGAAAACGTCTACATGCGCCGCCGCACGATCGTCGGTTATGAGGACATGATCGAGGAGAAGATGCTTCCCCTCACGGTGTACCCCATGGCCGTCTATACGCCCGACGATTTCGACAATCCCTTCGGCAAGTCGCCCGTCGAATTTCTGCGCGAGATGCAGAAGGCGATGAACAAGTTCATCCAGACGACCATCCTCAACGCCAACGTCGGTTCGCACATTCGCCTCATCGCCGCCCAGGGTTCGATCATCAACCGTGACGCCGTCGTCAAGAACGGCGCTGCCGCCGGCGGCCTTATCGAATACAAGCCAGACCCCAACCTGCCGAATAACGGCGCGCCGACACCGCTGTACCCCGCGCCGTTAGCGGCCGCATGGTTTCAGCTGGGGAATTTCATGAAGGACGCCATGGAGTATTCCGCTGGCCGTCCGGCATTCACGCAAGGGGACCCGTCGCAGTCGCCGAACACTGCCACGGCATCGAGCCAAATCGCATCCTTCGCAGACCTTCGCCCTCGTGACATCCGTTCGCGCTGCGAGACCGCCACGGCGATGATGTACAAGGCGGCGGTCGAATATATCAACTACTACGGCAACCGCGAGGAGATCGTCCGCTACATCGATGACCGCGACGAGATCGTCGACATACCGCTTGCGGACATACTCGACGACAACAACCTCATCGAGCACGACGTGGTTATGAGCACCAAGTCGTCCCTTCCGACCGACCGGGTGGAGATGCGCAACGACATTCGCCTGGCGCTGCAGCAGACGGCCGATCCCGGCTGGCAGAAATTCCTGTTCCTCGAAAACATCGAGATGTCGGATTCGCCGGCCGCCGAACGCATCCGCAAAAAACTGGACATGTTCGAGGAAATGAACGGCCAGATTCAGCAGCTACAGGAACAACTGGAAGAACGCGACAAGCTCATCGACCGTCTGTCGACCGAAGTGATCGTCGGCAAGCAGCAGGTGGCGGTCGCGAAGCTTGACGGCGACGTGAAGGCCATGAAGGCCGAAACGAAGGCCAAAATGCAGGTCGCCTTGGCGAAGGTCGAACAGGGCGACGTTGGCGAGCAGGCACAACAACAGATCGAGGAAATGTAATGAGCACCACAGCCACCGACACCGCGACGACGACCGAACAACAGGCGCCCCTGGGCGGGCTGCGTCCGCAGGACATCAACCTGTCTGATGCGCAGTACGAACAGCCGGGCGGCCGCGAACGCGCGCTGGAAAACACGTCGGTGGACTGGCTTCCGAACGATCCCTTGCTCGCATTTTTGAATGACTCGACGCATCCGAATCAGGATACCGGACTTCATCCGTCATCGGAGGAGCCGTTTGCCATACCGCGGCCCGAACGGGACCAGCAGCAGCAAACGCGGCAATTCCAGACGGACCAGTCTGCCCAGCAGACGCAGTCTACGACGCAGACACAACAAACGGCACCGACGGCCGCACAACAGTCGACGCAACAGACGCCCCAGGGCGAGACGCTGGAAGGCCTCAAGGCCCAGCTCGCGTAGCTTCAGGAAGTCAAGACGCTCGTCGAGACGCAGGATTACAAGGACGCCATGGCCGTGCTGACGCTGTTCCGGCAAGATCCGGACGCATTCTATCGGCAGTACGTCCCGGTAGCCAGAAAACGTGGATTGACGCATCTGAAACGGTATCGTGCACGACAGCGCATAACCCGCAGGCACCTCGCTATCACGGCGTATACACTGCTACGAAGGATTGCTTACAGACGTGAAATTCCCAACTGACCGATGTCCCTTTGACTCGAATGGTTGTTTGGCACCGGACATGGTCTCCTCCCGATAAAACTGCACCCAAACTTAAATCAAACGTACTCTTCAGCTTAAAGGAGCAACCATGAGAACCGATTTTGACCGCATGTTCGATTCCCCGTTTGACGTTCATACGCCAATTGTGAAAGAACAGTATACCATCACGCAAGGGCATATCGTGCAGTGGGGCGTACTGGCGATTCGTCCGCATTGGAAAGAAGCACAGAAAGTTGAGATCCAGAACCCGGCGACTTCCATTGACGAAGCCGTGCCTTGGCATGCAGGGGTCGTCATGGACCTCATTGCGTTACAAACGATAGATCATCGAGGTATTGTTCGAAGCATGTATTCGGAAACAGGGGATGGCGGTGTGACGCTGCCGTTCTGGCCAAACTATCTTTCCATCCGGACCAAGCTGGAAAAACGCGAGGTGGAAAGCGGGTGGGCGCGCGAGTACAGTGAGGAAGGCCGCATTCTTCGATACGAATTTCCACAGGGCTGGAACGAGATGGAGCCCGCAAGAAGGCGGGATTACTGGATAACCATGCTAGGTGGCAGGTTCGGTTTCCAACGCGGCGGTTTGGCGCCAGGACGGACATTCAGCGCCTTCTTCACCCGCAACAAATCTAAAACGACCGGCAAATGGTACCAGGACGCCAAAATGAGCTATCAGGACGAATCTGGTCATTGGCATTCCGACTGTCCAGTAATCCTGGGCGCGGTCGATTTGAGCCTTCTCCAAAAGATTAACGCCAAGTGCGATGAACTGTATGGTTTGCGAGCGTCGCAATGCGATACCAGTGCGATGAGCTCCTCTGTCAGCATTCACAAACTGATGGATGATCCCAATATCGGGTTTTGATCGCCGCACCATCCGGCTCGCCGGCGGAGCCGTCGCTGCCAGTTTTGGCAATCAGGCGACAGCGCTCCGTCGGCATCGTGTTTTTTGCACTCCTTCTATGGCGTGTTTCTCCAAGTGGGGTGACTGGTCGCACTATGTTTCAGACCAGCATCTCGGCGATACGCTGATCAATTAGCACCCGCAATCGTCCGTGACATGTGAGTCCTGCCGTACTGAAGGCCGCCCAGGGGATTCGTACGACGACCGAACTGGTCACCGCGCTCAAAACGACAGCGAACGCAACGCTTCTGGGTGAGCGTGAAGTGAAAGCACAGTCAAATGGTTCGGTGTAGGTCCATGCATCTGATCCGTCGATCATCAACGGCATTCTGATCATTTCCATAACACACCGGTAGCACGAAGCGCCAAGCGTGCCCATGACCGTGACGTCTCGTGACAGCTAGCATCAGATGGCACTGGATTGTTACTCCAGCGGGTAACATTAATAATAGGGTTTGACGCTTTCGTAGACGTACGGGCCGTCAGACGAACATCCGGATCCTCGCACCGGCATAGGGGGCACACAGTTATAGATCACTCGCCAATAGGGAAATTGATCCCTTGCTCCCGGTAAGACCGAAGGTCCGCGATTTGGCAGCATTTTGCACATTCGCATCTGCTTCGTATCTTTCTCCATCCATCGCCTAACGTGAGGTGCCTCCGTGCCTGAATCGTGATCCATACTGCATGCCGAGCATCGGTTCGTGCGGGCTGTTATATTCGTTCCGTTACGTCAGAAAATTTCACCTTCATGCGGAGAGATCGCAATATCAGTGGAAGCGGGATGGTGGATTCGCGAGGAATGTTACTTTCGCGCGAGACCAACTTCCAGGTATCAAGCCACATGCGCGGGCTCTCGTCGGTTCATCGGATCACGGCGGTCAGACTTCGTTGCTCCATTGGTACACCAGTCCAAGCACGCCTCGAACCGCCCGACGGCTATCAACAGCAATAAGAAAAGCGAAGACTTGATTTCACGATTAAAGTAGAGGCAACACGTGCAGTTTGAGAATGAATTTCGATCAACATTGCGTCCATTTACCACTGCACTCATCATTATGGCCGTCCTCTGTTCGACAGCCGAGGCGCAACCAGATTTGACCTTTAAGCGAGTGACGTTGAACTGGCCGACGGTCGCACTGTACTTTACGGTTGGATGTGACGGTAATCCGGCATATAACATGACGAAGCAGGATTTCCGCGTCTTCGAGAATGGCGTAGAGATCAAGGACTTTACGTTTTGGTGTCCGGACCCGACAATACGTTGCGCATTTTCCGTGTCGCTGGTCTTCAGCGCATCCGGGTCCATGAGTGGTTCGGGGCAAGCAACCGCCAAGCAGGTGGGGCATGGCTTCATTGATCTCATGGATGGTTTGATCGACGAGGCGACGATCCTGTGGTTTACGTCCGTGGTGTCAGTATTCCAACAAATGTCAACAAACAAACCGATGCTGCATTCGGCCGTGGACGCGTTGCCGGCTAGCGGAGGATCAGCATTATGGGACGGGGCGTATGCCGGTTTAATAGAACTTATCAACAATGGTGTAAACCAATGTCGGGCCATGATTCTCGTCACAAACGGCTACTCTTATGGCTCGACTCGTCAAATGTCGGAGGTCCTCGACCTCGCGATCAGGCATCGCATCCGCGTGTTCTCGGTAGGTTTGGGTTCCGTAGCCAATGGCGCGGCTCTGGACTCGATCGCGCAGCTGACAGGCGGTGAGTACTTCCATGCACCCAACGGTAGCCAGTCGGGGGCGATCAGCGCCGAGTTGTACTCTCTCATCTCTAGCTATTTAGGCTTTCCACCCGTAATAACCTACGAACGTGATTGCGCCGACGGTGGTGTACGCTCGGTGCAACTCGGTGTGAATAATTTCTGTGGCGGTTCGGATACAGTTGTAACTTCATATACAGCACCACTTGACTCGTCAACTTTTAGCAGTATCCATTTGAAGCTTGGGGACGTCAACGCCGGGGGTGGCAACGATTTCGTTGTTCCTTTGAACTTGATAACTCCGATTCAAAATAAATCGATCTCCCCATTCTCATTCACTTTGTCAGTGGATACATCGTGTGTGAAGTTCGTGACCGCATCGACTGCATCGAGTACGCTTTTGTCGGGGATGCCTCTTTCAGTGATGCAGGTTCCCGGTGGCGTTAGTATTTCCGTTAATGATGAGAAAAATATTGACGGAACCGGTTTGCTCATGGAACTAACTTTACATGCTTCCGCACCAGTCGATTCGGTTCAATGTCAGATTCGAGCCACAAACGTCATGTTAGCGAACGGTTGCTTCCGCCCAAGCATCGAGCCGAGTGCAGTTCGCATCATAAATCTTAACATCCCAATTATAACGGCGGACGGACCACAGTCATTTTGTGAGGGCGACAGCGTTGTACTCAGCGCCTCGGGCGGATTTTGGTCATATCTTTGGTCAACCGGACAAACATCACAAAACATTACCGTCCGCCATAGTGGTACATTCTGGGTACGAACTGTCGATCAACAGGGAGTTCAGGCGACCTCGGGAAGCGTACAAGTGTTCGTCCAGCCTGCACCAGCTCCTGTTATCATGCCATCGGGCACGATCCGTTTATGCAAGGGCGGTTCGGTAGAATTGGACGCAGGCGGTGGGTATACGTCGTATCAATGGAATAATGGGAAACAACAGCGGAGGATTTCCGTCAGCACGGCGGGTGTTTACGCTGTGACGGTTACTTCGAGCTACGGATGTTCCGGTACCTCTGCGCCCGTCATCATTAGCATTGGGGATTCACTGCAGCCCGTCATTCGACCGGAGGGTCCCACTTCGTTTTGCGATGGCGGCAGTGTTGTGCTCGATGCGGGTGCCGGATATGCGACGTATCGCTGGTCTAACGGGGCAACGACGCAAAAAATCATGGCATCGAATTCAGGTGTGTTTGCGGTGACGGTGACCGATGATAAGGGTTGCGTCGGAATATCAGATCTGCTCTCGGTGGAGAAATACCAAGCACCCGAACCCAAAATCTCCCCAACGGGGCCGATCATGATCTGTGAGGGCGACTCCGTCTTGCTGGATGCGGGTCCAGGCTACTCCAGCTATCAATGGAACGATGGTACGACATCGTCGATGAAGGTAGTACGAAATGCTGGAAAATATTTCGTGACGGTTCATGACATTCATGCGTGCATAGGACATTCTGATACCATCGATGCGAGCACGCTTCCTTCACCTGCAAAACCAATTATTCAACGCACTGTCGACCTCCTAACGACTGGCCTTGCATCCAGTTACCAATGGTATAGGAACGGCATCCCGATACCCTCCGCCGTCAACCAATTCCACATTGTAACGGAACCTGGGATATACCAGGTCCGTATTTCGAACATCGCAGGATGCACAGCCATGTCGGACCCGTTCGACGTTACCGTCACTGGAATCGAGGCCATTCCATCGCCGTCAGCCGCCGCCGAACTGCACGTCTACCCCGAACCAGCGGATAACGTCCTTCATGTCGCGATTCGTTCTGCAGAAGCGGGGTCGATGCGCGTTATCATCAGCGACCTGTCGGGGCGGTATGACGTCCTCCATGACGGTGCGGGTACGCCCCCTGGTTTGGACTTGGTTGTGCCGCTTCGGGAGCGGAGCAAGGGTGTGTACTACGTAATCGTCTTCATACGCGACATGGTGCTGAGTCAGCGGGTGACGAAGTTGTAGTCATGAGGTGCAAACATAGTTTTTTATGCCGATACATCACCTTGCTTCAACTGTGTTATGAAGAAGGTCGAGGGTGGAGGGGGGGCACCATCACGCGACGATATGTATCGCCGCATACGCATTTCTGATCGCTGGATTCTCTATGTATGGTCTCTACCCTGGAGTGAAGTGGGTGGTGATGAGGTGGGTAAGTTCCGGAAATAGGAATAAAAAAGCCCGGTTTGTATCGGGCATAATTCTTGCGTACTATGACCTAAAATTGTGCCAGAACCAGCGAGTCACTTCACGATGGATGCGGAAAGGCAGAAGGAAAATCGCGAGGATGGATCATCTTCACGTAATCAATGGATTGGTCATGCAATAACTTTTATTATTGGTGCATGCATCCCTTTGCTCATCTTTTATATCAGCAAACCACAGTCTCCTGAAGATCAATATGTTGAGAAACAATTGGCTCATTTCCCAAAACTGCTGTCTAAGGATACCGCGAGAGTTGAAGGCACCGCTACACATACGATAGCGCTGACTATTGCGATGGAAAAGTGGCAGAACCGTTTCGATTCAGCGAGGTGGGAAAATAAGGCGCGTGGTATGAACCATTCTCCCATCCCCAATATCAAGTGGTTTAGCGAAGCCGAGATTGTCGAATGTGTCGTCCCCATCACCTTCAGGCTGGTAAATGAGTCACCGGACGAACCGGCGGTCCTTCTATTTGAGGTTGCCGGATCGGTAGATCTCGACACCAAGTTTCATCCATACGATGCTCTTATAGCTGGGAAGTGGACGGAAAAAATCGATACACTCGAATTGAACTTAGACGAGATCGTACCTGCTGACAAGGGCGAACATATCGTAAACTGTATGCTTCGGCTAAATATGAAGAAGAATTCTTCCCGAGTGTATTACTTTGCGGTCTATAAAAACGCATCAGACCAATATTTTTATACGCACTGCGACATCATCTGCAAATACGATATTCCGCTTGACAGTTTGATCAAGCTTAGGTATCAGCCTGGGAAACCTACACTCAATTGGGTCGTTGACCCGTCTAGAGAGGGCATCCAGAGCCTCGTCCCGTTTATTCAGGTTGGTTCGAACTACTACGACACCATTCCGTACGACAAAGTCGACCGTCTCATGTTGGCGTTGGAACAATTGGCGCGAATGCCTGTTCGCGAGGATAGCGAAGACGAAAAGACTCGTTGACCAGCGGCACACCGTAGCCACGCCTTTAGGCGGTGGTCATTCACTTTGGTTCAAGACTGTAGTGAGCCAAAAGCGGGGTGATTTTGAATCGAAGATGCTGATAGTGATAGTGAGGCGCCTACGTTGTCGATGGCAGGTTTATTCCGAAAATAAAATATGTCGTCCTCCGTTACCTGAAAGAGGCACATCGCAAGGTCCATGGTGTGTGGGCGGATTTTTCGGTTGAGGTAAGCTGCAGCAACCGCTCCTGAAACCGCACCTCCGAAGGTGCCAAATCCAGGCAACACTGCGGTTCCCGCTGAACCACCAACTATTGTGCACACGGTAGAAACTCCGAATCGCTGGAACAAAACGAGAGCTTTCATTGCATGCATGCGCCCACGGTCATCAATGTTCACGGACCCGAAGTCACGCTCCACCTTCACTATATCGTAGATCAACCTGATCCCGAGTACAATCTCACTGACGTATGGAAGAAAGTCCCCAACGGCGTCAGGGACATCGATGCCAAAGTTGTCTGCCAGAAGATTCATGTTTTCTTGAACTTCGGAGGTGAGCTCATAATTGGAGAGGTTCACGTGGAGAAGCTGTCCCGCCATTTCCGGATGATGCGTGACAATTGCATCCCTGATCTCATTACTGACCACGAAGAGGGTATCGGGATTAGCTTCCATGCTTGACATTACGTTGTTGGCGTAGCCCGAGCCACCCACTTTGACCTGGAAGAAAACATCGGTGCCCTCAACGTTCGTGCCAAAGATGTCCCATCCTGCTTGATTTTGACTGGAAGCAAGCGAGAAGGAAAATCCAGGATATTCTTGTGCAAGATGCTCCGGCATCCGAATCTCTGCCAGTTTGCCTTTGACGTTACTTATGAATCCTACAGCACTATCCGGACCACGCTCAACCATTTCCAAATACCGATCATAAAGAGAAAATTTTGTGGCGATGTCTGGAGCAGCCCGCTGATAGGCCTCGAAGAGGTCATCTGTCACATTATGAGCATCGAAGATTCCACGCAGTCCAACCTCAAGACCTGCTCCGATTTCTATCGCAAACAGATCGTTTCTCATCCGATTGGACTGTTTGATCGTTTCTGACCACGAGTATCGGCGGTGCTTATTGCGAAGCGGAATACGCTCCAGTTCAGGAAGCTTTGCGTAGGAGTGCATTTCTACCGAACCAGCTGAAAGATTGAGAGCGCGCACGAAATGAACGACAGCACAAGAGCTGCGTAGGCGACAAGTTTGAGATGTTCTGATGGGAGCACCATCTTTTTCTGGTATTTCTCGCCCACGGTTTTGAGCACTCGAGCCTCCGCTGCAGCAATCTGTCCAGTGATGTCCGCCGTTCGTTTATGAAGCTCACAAACAGATTCGTGTAGCTCGATTACCCGAGGGATAAGTGCCAGATTTATTTTGTCCTGTTCTTCCCAAAAGCGGACTTTTTCTGCAATGTTCGGAACTGTTTTCTTTGCCATTTCGATCCGATTTGATGTGAGAGACTCGTTTTGCCACGCAAGGAGTAAGTATCGTGATTTTATCCATTATCAACAAAAAAGAAAAAAATGTTGATATACGATGACAGGGCGGCTAAGAGACCTTACGCGGGTTTCGCCCCAACGATGTTCACGGACAGACTAATCGAATGGAAAAAATGGCAGCGCGAGAATCTTCCCTCTAGATGACTCCAGCACGCAAAAATGATATTAGTTGGGACGGCAATCGCACGACCCTGCCGACAAGTATTGGCGATGCTGATGCATCACAAGCCCGCATTGAATTCGAACGCAGACGCGCAAGGATCCATGAATTAGACTGGTCGAGGGTGGGGCGGGGGAATTTCACCCCCTGCTCTAGTCCTCATCGTTTAGCGCCCTTCGCATTCATGCAGCGTTCAGTTATATCTGACTACAAGTGACAGAACCGTAAGTTCGGTCGCCCCGCTAGAGCTGCCCCAAGAGCCATTACTGCAACGACGAGTTCCATAGTGACCTCCTTCAAAAGAAATTGAATTATGGTGACAAGGGCTCTGCAGCCGGAAAAAACTGAAAGGATTACACCAATGGTTGGACAAACGATTGAGCTTGTTGTGAGTTGAGAAGGAGTCTCAACGATCAATTCAAATCCAATATAGATAATTTCGCTTTATGCAGATAATGGTGTTGATGATGGGCTATTGGTGACGGGCAAACCTCTCGAGTACAGCCCTTCGCGAGTAATGGCTATAGATAGCGATGAACCCCAGAAGGGTTGGTCAACCCAATGCCAATTACCCGCATATTGCGACCCTATCCTCGTGCGACCCTATCCTCGATGAACCACCCTTTTATCTTTCATCGGAGAACCGTACATTCTCCGTACAGATTCCAGCCAACACATGCGAGGTCGTGGTGCTGAATCAGCAGTTTGTAAAACCATGGGGAGGCATTCAAGTACGCTTGAATGGATGGGATAAATGCTGATTTCGATCCCACGTATTCTTCTTGCCGAAATTCTTCCACACGGTGCTACCTTTCCGAATGATGAAGCCCTATGCCGATTCGTTGCGGAGCATTCTAGACGGGAGGTTGCGTGCCGTAGATCAGGATTGAGGGGGATTTGGCACTTATGAAGTTTGGTGAGGCTGATTCTGCCCGCAACTTGCTCTCGCGAGCAGCAAAAATATTCATGGCAACTCAAAATCTGATGCTGGTGCTGATTGGTGAGGCGCCAACTGATACAGAACTGGGAAAATACCAACATGCCCCTTAAAAAATCCGAACTTTACTCCTCACTCTGGAAAAGCTGCGATGAACTGCGCGGCGGAATGGATGCATCGCAGTACAAGGACTATGTGCTGGTGCTGCTGTTCGTCAAGTATGTCTCTGATCGCTATGCGGGGAAAAAGGATTCCCTGATTCAGGTGCCGAAGGGCGGCGGGTTCGCGGACATGGTGACCCTCAGAGGCGACAAGGAAATTGGCGACAAGATCAACAAGATCATCGGGCGGCTCGCTGAAGCGAACGACCTGAAAGGTGTGATCGATGTAGCGGATTTCAATGATGCGGACAAGCTGGGCAAGGGAAAAGAGATGGTAGACCGCCTCTCGAACCTTGTCGCCATCTTTGATGCGCCTGGACTGGATTTCCGTTCCAATCGTGCGGAGGGTGATGATCTGCTTGGTGACGCGTACGAGTACCTCATGCGTCACTTCGCGACGGAGTCCGGGAAGAGCAAGGGGCAGTTCTACACTCCGGCGGAGGTCTCCCGTATCATGGCCAAGGTGATAGGCCTGAGGACTGTGAAGAGCTCCACTCAGACGATATACGATCCTACCTGCGGCTCCGGATCGCTGCTGCTCAAGGCGCACGACGAAGCGAAGGGTAACACGGGAATTGACATCACCATTTACGGCCAGGAGATGGATGTCGCTACCGCCGCGTTGGCGCGCATGAACATGATTCTGCACGACTGTCCGTCAGCTGAGGTTTGGCGTGACAATACGCTTTCCACGCCGCATTTCACTGAGCCGACTGGTGCGCTTAAAACCTTCGACTTTGCGGTTGCAAATCCTCCGTTCTCGACGAAGGCTTGGAGCAATGGCTTCGACCCTGAGAACGATGTGTACGGCCGCTTCCACTATGGTATCCCGCCCATGAAGAATGGCGACTATGCGTTTCTTCTGCATATTCTCGCATCGCTTAAAAGCGCGGGTAAGGGTGCGGTGATTCTGCCGCACGGTGTGTTATTTCGCGGTGGCGCGGAAGGGCAGATCCGCAGGCAAGTTGTGAGTCGGGGCTATATCAAGGGGATCATTGGACTGCCCGCGAATCTGTTCTACGGCACAGGCATCCCCGCCTGCATTATTGTGCTGGACAAGGAGCATGCTGTTGGCCGAAAAGGCATCTTTATGATCGATGCCAGCAAGTACTTCGAGAAGGACGGCAACAAGAACCGACTGCGGGCGCAGGACATTCACAAGATCGTCGATGCATTCACCCGGCAACTGGAGATTGATCGGTATTCCCGCCTGGTGCCGCTCGCGGAAGTAGAGGCAAATGATTTTAATCTGAACATCCCGCGCTATATCGACAGCACGGAGCCGGAGGATCTGCAGGATATTGATGGACATCTGCGCGGAGGCATACCAAATCGCGACATCGATGCTCTCCATCCATACTGGCGGGTGTTCCCGGCCGTGAGGAAGGCATTGTTCAAACGCGCTGATCGCCCGGGATACAGTCTGCTTCGGGTTCCCGCGACAGAGATCAAGAGTACGATCTTCGACCATGAGGAATTTACCGCCTTCAATCAAACTGTTACCGCTCTCTTTGCGCGATGGAAGAAGACGTATACACCACGACTGAAAAACCTCTCTATTGGCGATCGGCCAAAAACACTGATTGAGGAAATTTCCGAAAAGATGCTGGCGACGTTCGCGAATGCGCCGTTGCTCGATGCCTACGACGTATATCAGCATCTGATGGAGTACTGGGCCGGCACGATGCAGGACGATGTGTACATCATCGTGCAGGAAGGGTGGAAGGCCATACTGGACGGCAAGCCCAATACCGAGCTCATTCCTGCGGAACTCATCATCAACAGGTATTTCTTACTGGAGGAAGAGGCGATTGAACAGCTCGAATCCCAACGTGAGGACCTCGCCCGGCAGTTGGAGGAACTGGACGAAGAGCATGGGGGCGAGGATGGCCTGCTTGCTGATGCGAAAAACGACAAGGGGAAACTGACGAGACTGAGCGTGAAAGCACGGATGACCGACATCAAAACAGACAAGGATTCCGGAGACGAACAGAAGCTTCTGGATGCTTGCCTCGCACTCATCGACGCGGAAACCGATGCTCGTAAACAGGTGAAGGATGCGATGAACGCGCTGAATGCCAAAGTCGCCGCAAAGTACGCGAAACTGGATGCTGATGAGATCAGGACGCTGGTCGTGGACGATAAATGGCTGGCTGCACTCGCAATTGCTGCACAGTCTGAACTGGACCGCGTATCGCAAACCCTCACCGGCCGCATCCGCCAGCTCGCCGAACGCTACGCCACACCGCTGCCGCAGCTCGTGGATGAAGTGGCCGCTCTCGCCGCAAAGGTGGACGGACACCTCAAGAAGATGGGGGCGAAAACATGAGCAAGGCAAAAAAGACCGCCATCGACGTCCAGGGCACGGCTATCACCATCCTGTCCAGGGAGCACGGCGACTACATCTCGCTCACCGACATGGTGCGTAATTTCGATGGCGGTAGCGCACTCATCGAACGATGGCTCAAGAACAAGGACACCATCATCTTCCTTGGGGTCTGGGAACAGATTCACAACCCGGATTTTAATTCCCTCGAATTCGAGGGAATTAGAAATGAAGCAGGACGGAACAGCTTGCTCACCACCAGCGCCGCGGCACGGCAGCTTGATGCGCCCGGAAAGGGGATGAAATGAGCGCACATTGTACCGCCACCCCGCTGCCGCAGCTCACCGACAAAGTGGCGACGCTCGCATCACGCGTCGACGGACACGTCAAGAAGATGGGAGCCAAGCTGGACACCCCTTCCCGGATTCAACCGCCGCTGTCGGTTGAATTCACAGGCTCGACCAGTTGGCCAATAAATCTGTCGGCGCTTCTGGAGACGCTTCCGCGCAGTTTCACCCTCGGCTGGTCCCATTATGTCGAATTGCTCACGATCAACGACACCGCCGAACGTCGTTTCTACGAGATCGAAGCCGACACCAACCAGTGGAGCGTCCGCGAACTCACCCATCAGTATCTCGGCCAGATGCAGATCTATGTGAATTATTTCGACCGCCACGTGAAGCTGCCGGAGGAACTCCCCACCATCGGCATCGCCCTATGCCACCGGAAAAACGACGCCCTCGTGGAACTCACTCTGCCTAAAGACGCCAATATCTTCGCCTCCAAATACCAGCTTTACCTGCCGTCCAAAGAGGAACTGAAAGCCCGCTTGAAAAGGATCACGGAGGAGCTTGAACACGGCTCACGCGGTGACGCGGAGAGTGTGGAGAATGGAGAGTTGAAAATGGAGAATGGAGAATGAAAGTCAACAATAATTCTCAATTCTCCACTGTCCATTCTCCATTGATCCCGCCCGGCTATAAACAAACCGAGGTGGGCGTCATTCCGGAGGATTGGGAGGTAGCCCACCTTGGCGACTTGAAGCCGTTCGTCACGAGTGGTTCACGCGGTTGGGCCTCCTATTATTCCGAACGAGGCGACCTGTTCGTCCGGATCACGAATCTTTCTCGCACGAGCATCTACCTTGACCTCACCGAATGCAAATTTGTAAGACTGCCACCGGAAGCGAGAGAAGGTGTTCGCACACAACTAATCGAGAACGACGTTCTGATTTCCATCACCGCCGACATCGGAATCGTGGGATACGTCAACGCAAGCGTGCCCTCTCCAGCTTACATCAATCAACACATCGCCCTCGTGCGTTTTGATTCCTCAAAAACGAGCGGGAAGTTTGTGAGCTACTTTCTGGCATCGGAAAAGCCGCAGAATCTTTTCCGAGCCTCAACGGATACGGGCGCAAAAGCTGGGATGAGTCTGCTGACGGTGCGGAAAATCCAAACGGCACTTCCTCCCCTTCCCGAACAACGCGCCATCGCTACGGCGTTGAGCGATGTCGATGAGCTGCTGAACGGGCTGGACCGTCTCATCGCCAAGAAGCGTGACCTCAAACAAGCTGCTATGCAGCAACTCCTCACCGGACAAACCCGCCTCCCTGGCTTCAAGGGCGAGTGGGAGGTGAAGCGGCTGGGGGACTTGTTCAACTTCAGCGGTGGCTATCCAGCCTCCCGTGACCAGTTATCAACGGAAGGCCATTGTTACTTGCACTACGGCGACATCCACGGTTCAACGAAGACGTACATTGATACCGATGCCGACTTTCAGGACATTCCGAAGCTCGATATCCCACTGAAGCGCGTGTCGTCCACATCACTACTAAATGATGGCGATGTTGTCTTCGTTGACGCCTCAGAAGATGATTCAGGCACGAGCAAACACGTCGTCGTCATGAACAAGGCCAAGAAGCCTTTCATCTCTGGTCTTCACACCATTGTCGCGAAGAGCAAGACAGACGAGTTGGCCCATGAGTATCGGCGCTATTGTTTTCGAACGCTTGTGATCCAGCAGCAATTTCTTTTTTACTCCGTGGGCACGAAGGTCACGGGGATCAGTAAAAGCAACATCCCCAAGCTGACGCTTTCATTTCCCTCCCTCACCGAACAAACCGCCATCGCCGAAGTTCTGTCGGACATGGATGCGGAGCTGACGGGGTTGGAGGAGCGACGGGAGAAGACCCGCGCCCTCAAGCAGGCAATGATGCAGGAGTTACTCACTGGTAGGACGAGGCTCGTATGAAGACCCACATCGTTGGCGGAAAGACATACAGGCTGCCCAATGCACTCAGCGATTTTCAGACGAAGATGTTCGTGCATCTGATCGACTGGAAGCGGGCATACATCACGGATGATCCCGGCTATTACGAAAGAAAGGGCATGAAGTTTGCCTACGACGCGATACTTCCGGAAGACTATGAGCGCGATGAAAACATGCAGCACGTATACGAACCGGCCCGGGCGCAGCTTGCGTCGCATCGAGAGGTCAACGATTTTCGGATTCACGAGCATTTCTATCACATGGCCAGCTCGCAGGCGGCGAACATCAACCTCTTCCTGCCGATTCTGCACCATCCCAATGCCAGTGCCATCCTCGCGGGTATCAACGGCGCCCCGCCAGACTTCGTGACGCTGGCCACTGATGCACTCGACCATGGTTATTGCCTCGAGTTCTGGGGCGGAAATTTCGGAAAGAACAAGAAGGACAAGGGACCACTGGGAGACAAGTCACCCAGGGCTGGAACCGATTCGGATATCGCCATTGGCTATCTCAATACGCAGGGCGAGCTGTGTTTCTGGTTGATAGAGCATAAACTGACCGAACTTGAGTTTACCACCTGCGGAGGATCTACAAGCGAGGGGCGGTCAGATAAGGTGCGGCACGACTGCAAACGTGGGTTCACATATCTTCTGGGAAACAAGAGCAGCTGTTACTATCACGACATGTGCGGGTACGCATATTGGAACATTACTGAGAGGAATGCGGCATTCTTCGCGAATCCCCCGGGCGATGACAAGTGCCCCTTCAAAGGTGGCATGAACCAGTTATGGCGCAATCAGCTTCTGGGACTCGCGATTGAAAACGAAGGGACCGATTTCAGGCACGCCCATTTCTCCGTTGTGCGCCACCCAAAGAACAAAGCTCTCGACCAGTCGCTGAATGCCTACAAGCACCTGATCGCCGACAATCCAAAATTCTCCAACTTTACTTCCGAGTCGGTTATCAGGTCCGCAGAAGAACACGGCGATGCCAGCCTTATAACCTGGGCCCAATGGTACCGGGATCTTTACATGTTGTGATAGTAATGAATACCAAACCTTTTACAATAGAACAGCATAAGCACCGTCACGCCGCATGGGCAGCTTCCACGGCAGCCAGAGCCAGCAAGCTTTGTCGCTTCAGTGTTGAGAAAGGCATCGCCATTCTTGACGCGTGCGGCTTCGATAGCAGGTTTGCGAGTCCGGACCAATTGCCTGCCGACGTGAATATCGATAAGACTCACAGGAAGTGGCGGGAGACCGCAGTTGCTGCGGCTTGCGATATCGGCGTGGAGGGTTTTACCCATGGTGTGGCGGCCAAGCTCATCAATTGTTACCTGAATACCCGTTTCGTCTGTGGTGGCCATCACGAACACAAGCGCGTAATGTGTCTGCATCCACCAATTGATGATCTGGTACTAAAAGCATTAGCTGACAAGGATTTTGGCGGTCAGGCAAAGCAGTGGCGTATCTTACGCAGTAAGCGTTGGTCAAAGTTTGACTCCGACACATACCAGGATGTGATTGATCTGCTGCGGCACTCATTGCCCGCCGGTGAGCCACTTTGGAAAATCGAAGAATATTGGCAGGGCCATCAATGAGAGATTTTGGAACCGCATTGTTGGTGAAGTGGCGGGGGGAGACACATACCGACAAACGGGGGATGATGCAGGAATTTCTCGCCGGAAGGACGAGGTCTGTCGCCAGAAAAAGGATATTAAAATAAATATTAACAGGAAAGTAGAGGAATACTTCAATGTCAAAATATGCAACCATCAAATGCTGGAGCCTTACGGATGCCGTTACCGATCCAAAGATTATTACTGTGAAGGAACCATCACTCCTGCTCATAAAAAAGAGCATCCTGAAACTTGGATATCGCGCATTCGCGATAAACGAAAGGGAAGCCATTGAGAAACAGGCTTGGTACCCTGATTTTTTATTGGGTAATGAAGTCAGATTCTACATCGATGGCAGCGGTGTGTATCGGTTGGTCAACTGCGATCTGACGGAAAGCGAATTATACTTCGAACGACTAAACATCCCTATCGGTCACAAGCCTTGGGTGTTCTACAGTTGGCAATCAGATTACAACTCATCGAGGTCAGCAATTGACGAAGCCATTAAAGAGGCCATTAATGAAATCAATAAAACATTAAACCCTCGTCAGGAACTTGAGATAGTTTCTGCCACTCGACCAGAAGACGGCGCGAAGGACATCGTGGACGCCATTCAAGATAATCTGAATAAGTGTATGCTTGCCGTCTTTGACATTACCAACATCGCACAGGTGGTACGTAAACCGGAGGTGAAGGGAGATGCTGATAAGCCAAAGGATGAAGCCAAATGCTACCCGAACCCGAATGTGGTCTTTGAACTGAGTTACGCCTTAGCCCACAAAAATCCTGCCCAGATCGTCCTGGTGAAGAAGGGACGCAAGAAAGAGCTTAAAGACGACCGAGTGCCGTTCGATTTCGAGCACAACCGCCGACTTGATTATGAGAAGCCGGCGGATCTGAAGCAAAAATTGAAAGGAATCATAGTTCAGTATTTTCGCAGCGTGAACTACATCGCAGCCGAATGAGCGATTGAGACGTTGAGGTCAATGCCGAATCGGCACCCTCACCACCGTGGCCACCCAATATACTGGTGATACCATGCCTGGAATCCTCAGCTCCGAACGCAAGCCACAAAACCACGCCAACTCCCTGGTACTTACGGATATGCACACGGAGCTGGCGGGATTGGACCAACAGCGGAATACGATACGTGCTCTCAAGCAAGTCATGATGCACGAATCACTCACAGTAAGGATACATCACGCATGAAGATTTCTACAATACTCGACCACATTGATAATGGACACATGGCTTTGCCAGAGTTTCAGCGCGGGTACGTCTGGAACCGGGATCAGGTGAGAAGCCTGTTCGACTCACTCTATCGCCGCCATCCCGTGGGTGGATTGCTCGTGTGGGCAACAGAATCCATGACTGCCACGCATCGCGGCGATGGACCCTTGGCTCCCGGTGTTGTGAAGTTGCTGCTTGACGGCCAACAAAGGATGACCTCGCTATATGGCGTCGTCAGAGGGACGGCACCGAAATTTTTTGATGGCAACTCGCAGGCGTTCACCGGGCTCCGATTCCATCTTGAAACGGAAACGTTCGCTTTTTATCAACCCGTGAAAATGCAGGACGATCCTCTTTGGATCGATGTCACACATCTGATGAAAAAAGGGATGATCGGACTTGGGGAGTATGTAACGCGCCTCAATATGCTGCCGGACCTTTCTCCAAAGGTGGGTGGTTACGTAGCACGACTCAGCCGTTTGCTCGGGGTGACCGACATCGAGCTGCATGTTGAAGAAGTGACCGGAGCTGATAAAACATTGGATGTGGTGGTTGATATTTTTAACCGGGTAAACAGCGGCGGAACCAAGCTCTCCAAGGGTGATCTTGCGTTGGCGAAAATTTGCGCTGATTGGCCGGAGGCGCGCGATACCATGAAGGTTAAACTCAAAGAGTGGGCCCAGGTCGATTACCATTTCAATCTTGACTGGCTCTTGCGTTCGGTGAATACGGTGCTGACTGGTGAGGCAAAGTTCCAGTATCTGCACGGCAGGAGCGCTCATGAGATTCAGGATGGTCTAAAACGAGCAATCAAGCATATCGACACGAATTTGAACCTGATCGGTGGACGGTTGGGACTTGATCATGATCAGGTGTTTTTTGGGCGCTTCGGTGTGCCGGTTATGGTCCGCTACCTCGACAAACGAAACGGACCAATGGGCGAGAATGAGCGGGACAAGCTGTTGTTCTGGTTCGTGCAGGCGGGTATGTGGGGTCGTTTCTCGGGTTCCACCGAGTCGTTTATTGATCAGGATCTTGCGACGCTTGAAGGTCCAGATGGCGGGTTGGACAAGTTGCTGGATCAGCTTAGACTTTGGCACGGTGGACTGAGGGTGGAACCTGGGCATTTCACCGGTTGGAGCCTCGGCGCGCGTTTCTATCCAGTGCTGTATATGCTGACGCGTATGGGGCAGGCCCGCGATTGGGGCACAGGCTTGACGCTTAAGGCCAGTCTGCTCGGAAAGATGAGCAAGCTGGAAGTACATCATATCTTTCCCAAGGCTGGACTTTATAAACACGGCTACAAGCGTCCGGAGGTCAATGCATTGGGTAATTTCTGTTTCCTGACCAAAGACACCAATCTCAATATCAGTGATAGACTTCCGGAGGATTACTTCCCGAAGATAGAGGAGGCTCACCCCGGCGCACTTGCGTCGCAGTGGATCCCAATTGACCCTGTGTTATGGAAAATCACGAATTTTCGAGACTTCCTCGAAGCCCGGAAATCGTTGCTTGCAGCTGAAGTCAACATGCGTATGGAAGAACTGTTGCATGGTGACAAACGCTGGCTTGAAGGTCCTGCTGTCCCGGTTCAATCGGTGGTGGACGTTATTGGTGGTATCAGCAGCGAGGAAGAGGAGGCGCAGCTCGGAGAGCTGAACATCTGGATGGAAGACAGAGGCCTGCCGCCTGGCTTTATGGCGTACGACTATGCAGATCCCGACACGGGCGAGCAGAAAGCGATATTTGATTTGGCGTGGCCTAACGGAATCCAAGAGGAACTCACTGAACCAGTCGCTGTGCTGTTGAATGAAGGCTCCGAGACGCTCGCAATCGCGAATCAGGCCAGGTTCCGCTGTTTCATTACCGTTGCGGATTTCAAACTCTACGTGCAGACAGAGGTTTTAATGGAGGAGTTGATTGCGTGATCCCGGTAGGCCAACGCGAATGCGCCACGCAGAACCGCGACACCGCCATGTTTGCGGCAAATGCTCATTCGAATTGCCATCCTGGATACCATAAGGGTAATGAGACCCACGTCCCCAAGCAGGCCTTGACACAGGAATTGCTCATCGGAAAAACCAGACTCATATGAGGTCGTTATGAAGAAGTACTACTTCCTGAAACTCGGCAAGCAGCACACCCACGCAGCAGAATGCTTCGCCGAGGACTTTATTGGCATCGATATGGGTATACGGCAGAATGTGTCGGCCGATCTGTCAGATGACTGGTACGGCTTCAATGAGAAGTATCGCCCTGTATTTCTTGCATCCCACCCCGACCATACCAAGGTAGGTGCAGGGCTTGCATGCGGGGCGATTTGGACGCTGGGAAAGGGGATTCATGAAGGTAACATTGTCCTGTGCAATGACTGGGAGGGCAACTACCAATTCGCTGAAGTGACGGGCTCGTATGAGTACGTCGCCGATGCAGTCCTTCCGCACCGGCGGCGGGTTCAGTGGATTGGTCAGGCCATCACCAAGGATGACATGAGCGAGGCTCTCCGTAAGCCCGTCAGTTTCCCCGGCACTATCTGTGACATCACGCAACATCAGGATGAGATTGAGAGGCTGCTTGCAGGACTCAGTGCGCCAACCTTATCAATAAATGACGAGACCGTTCTGGACCCTGCGGCGTTTGCGATGGAACGGCATCTGGAAGACTTCCTCGTACAGAATTGGGCCCAGACGGAACTTGGGAGAGATTACAACATTTTCGAACAGGATGGGGCCCTGGTTGGTCAGCAGTACCCAACTGATACTGGTCCGCTTGACATCCTTGCCATCAGGAAGGACAAGTCCGAACTTCTGGTAGTCGAGCTCAAGAAAGGCCGCGCCAGCGATGTCGTTGTGGGGCAGGTCCTTCGCTATATGGGATTCGTGCAGGAAGAACTCGCGGAGACCGGGCAGTCTGTCCGCGGTGCCATTATTGCTCTTGAAGACGATAAGCGTATTCGCCGTGCGCTTGCGGTCACACGGAACATCGATTTCTATCGCTATCAGGTGAGCTTCAAACTGGTGAAGGGTTAGCATGGATGCAGTAGGGCAGAGAGAGAAAAAAACGCAGCAGCGGGTTGTCACGTTATTCCGCGACACACTCGGATATGAGTATTTGGGCGACTGGACCGATCGGGAAGGCAATAGCAACATCGAGGCGGAGTACCTGCAGGCGTTTCTCCTGAAGTCCGGGTATGACGAAAACCTGATTAAGCGGGCGCTCTACTCCGTCACAAAGGAAGCCGGTGATACAAGTAAAAGCCTGTATGACCGCAACCACGCTGTCTACGACCTTCTGCGCTACGGCGTGAAGGTGAAGCCCGCCGTCGGTGAACATACCATCGACGTATGGCTTATCGACTGGAAGATCCCGGAGAACAATCATTTCGCAATCGCGGAAGAAGTGACCGTCGAAGCGAAGGACGAGAAGGCCCACAGCAAGCGGCCGGATATCGTGCTTTACATCAACGGTATAGCAATGGGAGTTCTGGAGCTGAAGCGGTCGACTGTATCGGTCGCCGCAGGCATTCGGCAGAACCTCGACAATCAGAAGAAAATATTCATCCAGCACTTTTTCTCGACCATGCAGCTTGTCATGGCGGGCAACGACACCGAGGGACTTCGTTACGGGACGATCGAGACTCCGGAGAAATATTACCAGACATGGAAAGAGGAAAGCCCGGTTGCTAACCTGCTTGACAGACATCTCATCCAACTTTGTACGAAAGAGCGATTCCTCGAACTGATACATGATTACCTGCTCTTCGACGCCGGGACGAAAAAACTCTGCCGTCACAACCAGTACTTCGCCGTTCGGTCTGCACAGGAATATGTGCGGAAGCGCGAGGGCGGCATCATCTGGAACACGCAGGGCTCGGGCAAAAGTCTCATCATGGTATGGCTGGCCAAATGGTTGAGTGAGAATATCACCGGAGCGCGCGTACTGATCATTACGGACCGCACCGAGCTTGACGAGCAGATCGAAAGTGTATTCGAGGGTGTCAAAGAACATATCCACCGCACGAAAAGCGGTGACGACCTCATTTCCCGCCTGAACGCAACCACTCCATGGTTGATTTGCTCGCTCATTCATAAATTCGGGAACAAGGAAGAGGGGGTTGAGGTCGGCGACATCGAGAAGTACATCGAAGATGTGCGCAAATCGCTGCCTCCCGGATTCTCACCCAAGGGCGATCTGTTTGTGTTCGTCGACGAGTGTCATCGCACACAAAGTGGCGAGCTCCACAAAGCGATGAAGGCGATACTTCCGGGTGCCGTGATGATAGGCTTCACGGGTACGCCTCTTCTGCAAGCGGACAAGAAGCGCAGCATCGAGATATTCGGCGGTTACATCCATACCTACAAGTTCAACGAGGCCGTGCAGGATGGTGTGGTTCTGGATTTGCGGTACGAAGCACGCGAGATCGATCAGAACATCACGTCGCAGGAAAAAATTGATCAGTGGTTTGAAGCGAAAACCAGCGGCCTTACAGATCTCGCGAAAGCGCAGCTGAAGCAGCGTTGGGGTACGATGCAGGCGGTGTTGAGTTCGCAGGACCGGCTCAAGAAAATCGCCGACGACATCATGATGGATATGGAAACACGTAACCGGCTCAAGAGCGGGCGCGGCAATGCCATATTGGTGGCCGGCAGCATCTATCAGGCGTGCAAGCTGTTCGAACTCTTCGACAAGACCGACCTCCATGGCAAATGCGCTATCATCACTTCCTACGTACCGAGCATCGCAAGTATCAAAGGCGAAGAGTCGGGCGAGGGCGAAACGGAGAAATTGAATCAGTACGCCATCTATCAGAAAATGCTGTCCGATTGGTTCAACGATCAGCCTGAAAAAGCTGTGAATCGGGTGGTGGAATTTGAGCGTGTGGTCAAGAAGAAATTCATCGACGAACCAGGACAGATGAAGCTTCTCATCGTCGTGGACAAACTGCTCACCGGTTTCGATGCACCTCCCGCGACCTATCTGTACATCGACAAGCAGATGCGCGATCATGGACTATTCCAGGCCATCTGCCGCGTGAACCGGCTCGACGGCGAGGACAAGGAATACGGCTACATCGTCGATTACAAAGACCTTTTCCGTTCGCTCGAGTCCGCGGTGCAGGAGTACACCAGCGGCGCACTCGATGGCTACGACAAGGACGATGTGGCGGGACTCCTGATCGATAGACTTGCGGCCGCAAGGCAGGATCTGGAGGAGGCGCTTGAGGCCGTCAGGGCTCTGTGCGAGCCTGTGGAGGCTCCCAGAGACCAGCTGGCTTTCCAGCACTACTTCTGCACCAGAGACTCCGGCAACGCCGAGCAGCTCAAGGAGAATGAACCAAAACGCTTGTCGTTGTACAAACTCACCGCGGCGCTGATTCGTGCATACGCGAATATTGCCAACGAGATGAAAGAGGCCGGGTATGGCAAAGCTGAGATTGAGACCCTGAAGGCCGAAGTGGCATTCTACGAAAAAGTGCGCGACGAAGTAAAGCTCGCGAGTGGCGACTACATCGACATGAAAATGTATGAACCGGCGATGCGCCATTTGATCGACACCTATATCCGTGCAGAGGAGAGTGAGAAAGTCTCGGCCTTTGACGATATGTCGCTCGTCGAATTGATCGTGCAGCGGGGTCCCGAGGTCGTGAACGTGCTGCCCGATGGATTGCGGAAAAATGAAACCGCCACAGCCGAGACCATCGAGAACAACGTACGCAAGCTCATCATCGATGAACATCCGATCAATCCGAAGTACTACGACAGGATGTCGGAATTGCTGGATGCGCTCATTCTGCAGCGCAAGCAGGAGGCGATCGACTATCAGGAATACCTCGCGAAGATCGTGGAGTTGACCAGGCAGGCAAAGAATCCTGCGACCGGAGAGAGCTATCCGGCGACCATCAACACGTCAGCGAAGCGTGCACTGTTCTACAATCTTGGTAAGGACGAAAAGCTCACTCTCGACGTTGATACTGCAGTCATGGAAAGCCGGCAGGATGATTGGAGGAACAACCGCTTCAAGCTCTTGAAAGTGAAGTACGCCATCGGTGCTGTACTGAACGACGAAGAACTGACCGACAAGACACTCGACTTGGTGAAGAATCAGATTGAATACTGATCGTCATTATATCACAGTGAGCGGCATCAGCGTCGAAATCGTACGCAAAGCCATCAAGAATCTGCATCTGGGTGTGTACCCTCCGCACGGCCGTGTACGCGTCGCAGCACCGTTAACGGTCAGCGATGAAGCCGTACGTCTCGCCGTCATCGGCAAACTGGGATGGATCAAACGTCAGCAGTCGAAATTCGAAGGACAATCCCGGCAGTCCCGCCGCGAGATGGTCACCGGCGAGAGTCATTACTATCTGGGCCGCCGCTACCGACTCAACGTCATTGAGCACGATGGATCCGCCCGAGTGGAGCTGCGCAGCAAGACCACGATGGATATGTACGTCCGTCCCGGCGCCGCTACACCCAAGCGAGAGCAAATCCTGAACGACTGGTACCGTCAGCAACTCAGAGCGCTGATCCCGCCATTACTCGAGAAGTGGGAGCCCGTGCTGAATGTTCAGACCTTGGAATGGGGCATAAAACGGATGAAGACCAAGTGGGGCACCTGCAGTCCGGCAGCCCAACGCATCTGGGTGAACCTTGAACTCGCCAAGAAACCGCCCCAGTGTCTGGAATACATAGTCGTGCATGAACTGGTGCACCTGATCGAGCGTCATCACAACGACCGCTTCCTCGCCCTCATGGACCAGCACCTGCCGCAATGGCAGCTCTCCCGAGCAGAACTCAATCACGCGCCGCTCGGGCACGAGGAGTGGGGGTATTGAACGTGACCTGGACGTGAGCCAATTGCAGGCAATGGCAAGAGCTGAACTTCTGAAGAAGTTAGAACAAAAATGATGATAAAATGCAATAGTGCCATCACAACCAAAGAGAGCTATGAAGCCATACGAGTCCGACCACAACTGCATTGCCCATGTGAGCGAAGCAGCGATCGATGTAACTGTACGCTACTGGGAGGGCCGGACCGGGCGGCGGCTTACTCGCGAAGAAGCTCGTGAGTCGGTCGAAAATATTCTGGGGCTGGCCAGATTACTTGATGAACTCAAGGCCAACGAGGCCAGCTTTGATGAAACTGAACATCATGAATGAACTTGACTTTATGTCGGATCAACGTCTGCTTCCACGCTTCGGCTGGCTTGCACCTGATGTGCGTTTCTCTACGCTCAGCCAAAAATCCCACATCACGAAGGAGTTCGTGAGAGTGCTGCATGAGCATCCCGAGATGGTTCCGTCCGAACTAGAACTTTACAAATTTGGGCCAGACAAGCATGCCCAGTGGTTTGAGGCGAGGGAAGTCCAACCCCTGATACATGAGTCACAGTGCAAGGAGCAATTCAGGAGGTGCCGCTGTCCGATGTTTGAGAACTATTCTTCAGGAAGAAATAATATCTTTGTACTTCGTGATCGTCTCTTTTCCACAAACTGGACCAGGGTACAGACACATGATTAGAGTTGTTGACATCTTTGCGGGTCCAGGGGGACTTGGAGAAGGTTTCTCGGCTGCAAGGGACGAATTCGACCGATCTGTGTTCGATGTGATTCTGTCAGTGGAAATGGAAAACTTTGCCAATGAGACACTGAAACTCCGTACGTTTTTTCGACAGTTCCCTACGGGCGCACCTGAGGAATACTTCCAACATCTTCGGGGTGCGCTCTCCCGCAAAGCTTTGTACGATTCTTTCCCGCAAGAAGCAGCAGAGGCAGCGTCACGTTGCTGGCAGGCACGACTTGGACCCAACGGTGTATCGACGGATATGGTACGGCAACGAATCGATGCGGTGGTCGGTCATGAGGAACACTGGGTATTAATCGGTGGACCACCATGTCAGGCCTACTCGCTTGCAGGACGATCACGTAATCGTGGAATTCCAGGTTACCAGCCGGAGCTGGATGGACGACAACGCCTTTATATCGAATACCTGCAGATTCTCGCTGACCACCGCCCAACAGTATTCATCATGGAAAACGTCAAGGGGCTCCTCTCGGCGACACTTGGGAATGTCAGGATGTTCGAGAGGATTAGAGAAGACCTCCAGAATCCGGGGTTGGCGCTCGCTCGAGATGGTCGGGACATGGTTGGCGGGAAGCGAGGTGGTTATCGACTGTTTTCCCTGGTCTTGCCGATGAGTTTGGACGAACGAGGTCCAGCAGGTGCACTTATACGTTCTGAGGAATATGGCATTCCACAGGCACGTCATCGGGTGATTCTTCTTGGGATCCGGGACGATTGCAGCGGGGTGACGCCGAAGCAGCTTCTCAGTCAGCCCAGAGTCAGTGTGGCCTCTGTGATTGCATCTCTGCCACCACTGCGCAGTGGTTTGTCACGACAGACCGATTCAGCCGAGAAATGGAAACAATGTCTGCATGACCAGCTCGAGCGACGATGGGTTAATGCCGGGGCGAAACGAATCGGCGGACAATCACTCAGCGATCTTATCCGTCGCTCGCTGCTTGCGGTGCGTATGCCTGCCGCGAATCGCGGGAATAACTTCATTCCCGGTTCGTTTATACCTGCGCATGCACCAGCCTGGTATGTTGATGAGAGGCTTGGCGGCGTCTGCAATCATCATTCACGCAGCCACATGGATTCCGATCTCTTCCGCTATTTTTATGCTGCATGCTATGCCCGTCAATACGGAAAATCACCATCATTAAGGCATTTTCCGACGGATCTGCTGCCCGCGCATGTGAATGTGGATGCGGCTGTCGAGAATGGAGGCAACTACGCTGATCGCTTCCGCGTGCAGGTTGCAGATCGACCCAGCACAACAATCGTTTCGCATATCAGCAGGGACGGCCACTATTACATCCATCCAGATCCGCTGCAATGCCGCAGTTTCACGGTTCGTGAAGCCGCCCGCTTGCAGACGTTCCCTGACAATTATCTTTTCTGCGGTCCAACAACAGCGCAATACACACAGGTCGGAAACGCCGTTCCGCCACTGCTTGCGAAACAGATTGCGGATATTGTTCTGGACATTTTGAAACAGGCAGGAGTCAAGACCTGATGGATAAAGTGACGAAAGAGGTGCGGAGCCGGAATATGTCACGAATCCGCTCAGAAGACACAACTCCCGAGCTGATAGTCCGACGACTCATCCATCGTGCAGGATACCGATACCGATTGCACCACCGCGACCTTCCCGGTCGACCGGATCTGACATTCAGTTCTCTGAAGAAGGCGATTTTCGTTCACGGATGCTTCTGGCATCGTCACAGCTGCTCAAACGGCACAGTGGTCCCTGCCACGCGGACAGAATTCTGGCTTGAGAAATTTCGCACCAATGTTGCGAGAGATGCAGCAGCCCTACAGCAACTGCGGCTGAACGGCTGGACTGTCCTCATCGTCTGGGAGTGCGAAACACGTGTAGGTGACCATACACAGCTTCAGTCCAGACTGATCAGATTTCTGGAATCATGATATACCGCACGACAAATCTCGTGAAGATAAGACCACCAGCAGAAATGCAGGTTCCCGCATGAAAATATTTCCAAGTGTCGTTCATGAATTCAGAAGCAACGCAGAGCGGAAAGTGTACGATATGCTCCTTGCGACTGACCTGGGCCCAAACGCGTTTGCCCTTCACTCACTGAACCTGTCAAAGCATGAATATAAGCGGTGGGCTGAACTGGATTTTGTGGTTGTATGGGAAGATGGTATTTATGCCCTTGAGATAAAAGGTGGGCGGGTCTCCTGCCAGGAGGGGATCTGGTCCTTCACCAACCGTTTTGATGAGACTTCACGCAAATCTGAAGGACCCTTCGAACAGGCCAAAACTGGACACGAGGCGCTGCGCGAGATACTTGCAGCACACGCCGACCGACCAGCTCTTGGCAGTTTCTGTTGGGGCTGGGGAGTAGTTTTTCCAGACATCGAATTTGACGTATCCTCAGTCTCCTGGTCCACGACGCTCATCGCAGATCGCCGGGACTTGGTCAAGCACAGTGATCTTGGCAGGTATCTTAATAATCTTGCCAAGTGGTGGCGTGCGCGTGGGAGGGGGCATCGTGCTCTTGCCTCCGCGCACGAACTTGCTGCAATCCGACAGGCTTTGCGGCCCGATTTCGATAAGGTGAAGTCCATCGGAACATCCATCGATCAGGCATTTGAGATTATAGTCCGATTGACGGATGAGCAGATCCAGGTTCTGGATGCCATCGATGACAATGACCGTATCCTTTGTATCGGCGGAGCCGGAACTGGTAAAAGTTTCCTTGCACTTGAGGCTGCACGTCGCGAGGCGGTAAAAGGGAAGCGGACCATCTTGCTATGCCGAAGTCCAATCTTTGCGGGGTTTTTACGTGGGCGTATCCAAAATGACAGCGTCACCGTCGCGCATCTGGATTCACTCGAAAGCATTGCTGCCTCTCAGGATCGTTTCGACATGATGATTGTCGATGAAGCTCAAGATTTCCTTTCCGACTATGGAATTTCCGTGCTTGATGCCGTAGTCGCAGGGGGACTGGAATCCGGTAGCTGGCGAATGTTTCTGGATCCTAACAATCAGAGTGGGCTGCATGAAGCGCCTGAACCGGATGTTCTGCGAATGCTGCAGAAGTTGGCCTTTCAGTACAACCTGAAGCGTAACTGCCGCAACACCGAGCAGATTGTGCTTGAGACGCAGCTGTTGACCGGAGCGGATATTGGGATCGCCGTGATCGAAGGGTCAGGACCACCGATTGAGATCAATGATGTGAATGATCGGGAAGACGCTGCCACCGCCTTGGATAGACGAATCGAAAGCTGGCTGGATGATGGGGTACATCCGGGCCATATCACGATTCTCTCACCGAACGCATTTACCGATTCATCAGCCTGCTTGCTGCCAGCGCGATTCAGATCAAAGATCTTGACGGTCGATGCCGACATTGCATGTCGCTGGCCATCAGTATCAATGACGTTTTCAACAATTCTTGATTTCAAAGGACTCGAAAACCGCTGCATCGCAATTATTGATCTCGACCCGTCTGCCATTACAGGGATTGACATTGCACAGCTATATGTTGCGATGACTCGTGCGCATGCCGGTCTCTGGCTGAGCGTACCCAAGGACAAACGTCCAATTCTGAATAATCTGATCCGCGAGCATACTGTTCGTTTGCTGGAACAAGGAGGCCGTTCATGAACACAGAAAATCCCATCGATTTCCGATGCGAGCGCGAGATGATGGTCGAATATCTGGGCCGACAGCTCATCGGCCCATTGAACGGCCGGGAGGAATCATTCGTTGGCGATCCACTGGATCGCTACCTGCTTGGTATACTGTATCCCCGAAGCGCACCCGCGATCGAGATGATACAAGAGGAGGACAGTGTGGACACGACAGCCTCTGATGAGGAGATCGAGCTCGACAATCCCATCAGTATGGCATTTGAACGGTTACCGGCTTCGCTGGGTCTGAGTTTTTATGTCCAGGGTACTGATCATCTCACTTGCAGAGTACAGGGCAGCTGCTACCGCCTCGTCAAGAAGGAGAAAGCAAATGAAACCTGGGCACGTGTCTCCATCGCCGAACCGGAAGATCCTGAAACGTACACCATTATCTGTCCTTTGCCCGGGAGCGCAACAGAAAGACGACCTGTTCTTCAGAACCGGGCATCGCTTCATTCTCTATGGCGACCCCTCGGTAACGGTTTTCTCGTAACTGTGACACTTTTAAATCAATACACTGCTGGCGAAGGGCGACCAAGCACGGACAAATGTCTTTTTCAGATTGGATTGTCCTGCACTGGTGACGGTGGAAGCATTTCCGATTATCCCATACTTTCAGCAACTCGTTATGATCCTGAAGAGGAGGAACTTGCTCTTCTCTATCGGGGACGGCGCGTATTCGCGGTGGGGCATGGCTGTGCTGCAATGTGGCATGGCGAAGGCCAGGGGCTCACGGTAAGCACGGCTGTTATGCCTGTACATGAGACGTTCCCTGTGACACGTGATCTTGCCGAAATGACGCAGGAACGAGACGAAGAGTTTTCGATGGAGCTTCTGTCCCTGCAATACCTCGCTGACCATCGGGTCCCGCATGCACGTCTGTGCGCGGAGCTGCGCGCGTTCGTCCGTCGCTACCAGAGATGGATACAAGGCATCGCAGCCGAAGCAAAAGCTGTCCCTTCACTGCATAAACAGGCTGCTGAACGCATTGTTGAGCGCATAAACTGTGCAGTGGACAGAATGGAGCGCAGTATCAGATGCCTCGAGAGCGATGATCTGGTTTTACGGGCGTTTCGGTTAGCTACACGAGCAATGCTTATGCAGATGGTGCACAGTGGGAGTGAATATGGTGGCACGATGCGGAAGTGTAACGAAAAGGTTTTTGCTGAGCCAGCATATCAAGGGGAGTCAGTCAGACAATATCGATGGTACCCCTTCCAGCTTGCCTTTATGCTGCTGACAATGGAATCAGTTGTCGACCCCTCTGTAAAGGAACGTGAGATCGTCGATCTGATCTGGTTCCCGACCGGTGGTGGAAAGACGGAAGCGTATCTCTGGGTCGCCGCTCTGGAATTGTTCCTTCGAAGGCTGCGTCATGGCGACATGGGGGCAGGAACTGCGGTGATTAAACGGTATACACTGAGACTGCTGACCTCACAGCAATTTCAGCGAGCCGCATCACTTATCTGTGCATGCGAAAGAATCCGGCAATCTGAAAACAACCTGGGGTCGATAAACTTTTCACTCGGACTCTGGATCGGTGGTCAATCAACTGCCAATTCGCACCAGGAAGCCACCCGACAATATGAGAATCTTCTCGATCAGATTGAGCCTGAGAACCCCTTTCAACTGCAACGTTGCCCATGGTGTGGTACGCGTATCATTCCCGAACTTCAGGAAGCTGATCGTGCTTTTTACGGGGTGCGGGCAAGCAACACGCGGTTCGATTTTTTCTGCCCGACTGTATCCTGCCCGTTCAATGAACGTCTTCCCATTGCTGTGGTTGATGATGAGTTGTACCTGCGTCCGCCCAGTATGCTGATTGGTACAATTGATAAATTTGCGCGAATGGCGTGGGACGAGCGATCCAAAGCATTTTTTGGTGGCCGGTTTCTTCCCCCTGGTCTTGTGATACAGGATGAACTGCACCTGATTTCTGGACCCTTGGGTACAATTGCTGGAATTTACGAAGCGGCTATTGACGGTCTGCTGACGGCAAATGGCCATCGGCCCAAAATCATTGCCGCTACGGCAACCATTCGTCGTGCACAGGACCAGGCACAGCGCCTGTACGCACGCGATGTAGCGATCTTTCCTCCTTCCGGGTTGAACGCGGAGGACTCTTACTTCGCCAGAATCGATGACTCAAAGCCGGGTCGGTTATATGTCGGAATAATGGGACAGGGCCATACTTCTGTTACATCGCTAGTCCGTTCTGTTGCAGCCGTGAGCCAGGCACCGATGGAACTCCCCGCACTCAGTGAAGAAACAAAGGACGGATACTGGACCGTTCTGGTTTACCATAACAGCAAGCGCGAACTTGGAAAAACCATGGCTTTGGCAAGAGACGACATCCCCGCGCGTATTCACGTGATTGCTGCTGATGAGTCGAATCTTAGGGTGATCGAAAATGTCGAAGAATTATCGGCAAACATAAGCGGCAGGCGCATCCCGGAGGTACTTGCGCAGCTAGGGAGGTCGCTTGGTGACGATGCAATTGATATTCTCCCATGCACCAACATGGTTTCCGTAGGTGTGGATGTAAAGCGCCTCGGACTAATGGTGGTTGTGGGGCAACCGAAAACCACAGCAGAGTACATTCAGGCCACGAGCCGAGTCGGACGCGATGTCGTCCCCGGGCTGGTTATCACAATGTTCTCTCCGACAAAACCGCGTGATCGCTCACATTACGAGAGCTTCAATTCGTATCACGATGCTTTATATCGGTGGGTAGAGCCGACGAGCGTAACACCTTTTGCCCTTCCTTCAAGGGAACGGGCGTTACATGCAGCTCTGGTGATTCTGGCAAGACATCTTGCAGGTCTGAGTGAAAACGCAGCAGCGGAACGTTTTGATCCAGAAGTCGATCCGATGAAATCACTGATAGAATGGCTCATCGCACGCACATCCAGAGCCGAACCCGCAGAGGCTTTCGCAACTGAACGGCATATCCGTCGTCTTGTGGATCAGTGGGCAAAGCGTGCGCTAGACGCGCGTGACCGGAGGACAAGCCCGTTGCGTTATAATGGTGCCGTTGGGAATCAGTTTGAGGCCCTTCTCTGCACTTACGAGAATCAGAGTCCACCGGCATGGCCCACGCTGAATTCAATGCGTCATGTTGACCTCGAGACTCCGATTTGGGTAAAAGGCGAAACTATTTGATCTATTATCCTGCGAGAGGATTTAAATGAGAACAATAAGACGGTCTGCTACTGTCGCGCCTTTTGGTGTTGGTGCGATTTACGATTTCGGTGATGAATCCTTGGTCGCGATGGATACATACCATTGGAATAATCGAGGAGAATGGCTTCACCTGCACAGACTCGAGAGGGCACTGGGTGTAGATCATTTTCTCATGGCACCTGTTGTACGCGACCGCAATAATCCTCATACCAGTAAAATCCCGTACTTCCGATTTCCCCAGTGGATGTTCTGCCCATCATGCAGAAAGATGATCCGTTGGAGCTATAAAATGGAAAGACAAGGTGAACCTCCAAAATGTATGCAATGTGCAAAACATTCAAAGCTTGTGCCCATGAGATTTGTCGTTGGCTGCAAGGGTGGTCATCTGTTTGACTTGCCGTGGTGGAGATGGGCTCACAGTAAAGCAACTGAACCAAGGCAAAAGCAATGTCAGGATAGCGATCATCTGAAATTTGAGACACACCGCGGCAGTGGTGGAGGTTTGGGGTCACTTGTTGTAGTCTGTGATTCCTGTCACGCGTCGCGCTCACTGTATGGTATCGCACGCAAGGATAGCCTCAAAGGTGTCATCGGAAACTGCGAGAATCGACAGCCATGGGAGTGGGCAGACCCGGAACAGCAGCAGCAACCATGCACACATTTCCCGCAGGTCATGCAGCGTGGTGCGACAAATCTGTATTTCCCGAAGGTCCAGACGGCGATTGATATTCCGGAAACCTCGATTGAAGGAGTCAATCCGCTGAAAGCAAACATACAAGGACACAGCCACTATCGAATCCTGACACAAATGTTTGAGGCGACAGCAACGCCTGATACTGATCCGGGGGTTTCTTTAGTGGCAAAGATAATTGCCGACGATCTTCTCACTGTGCCGGATGAGGTGCTGAAGGTACTTAAGGGGGAGATGAAGCCAATAATTGTTGTCCCTGAGAATAGTATTGAGAAGCTCTTGCGTGAAGAGTGGGAAGCATTCATCCAGGCAGAGCCAATTGATGATCAGCGAGCGAGCTTCATCGCAGAGAAGGCAGATCTCGATTCATGGCTGATGGAAATATCCTATGACCATCCTTTTCGTATGCTCCACTCCCACATTGATCGTATTGTGCTCGCAAAACGGTTGCGTGAGGTTCGAGTTCTTCAGGGCTTCGAACGCCAGGAACCGGGCACGACAATGGTCAACCCTGCAATTGATCGAAGGCTCGGCTGGTTGCCGGGGATAGAGGTATTCGGTGAGGGTATATTCCTGACACTGAACGAGGAGCGACTTCGCGCGTGGGAGGCGGACAACAGGCACACAATCGAGACCCGGCTTGGATCGATGGAGAGCAGTCGAAAGCGCTCAACGTTAGCCTTCCTGCCGAGTTTTTCCGCCCGTTTTGTGCTGATTCACACCCTCGCTCATATACTCATACGTCAACTCAGCTTTGAATGTGGCTACGCATCCTCCTCGCTCCGTGAGCGCATATATTCGGCGGAGCCGCTTGATGGAGCGGATGGAATGGCCGGCGTTCTGATATACACGGCAGAAGGTGACTCCGAAGGTTCCTTGGGGGGACTTGTACGTGAAGGTCTGCCTGAACGGTTGTTTCCTACTCTCCTGACGGCACTGCAGACTGCCAGATGGTGTTCTGCTGATCCGATCTGTCGAGAGCTTGAAGCCCAAGGTTTACAGGGGTTGAACAGGGCAGCTTGCCATGCCTGTGCGCTGGTGAGCGAAACAAGTTGCATATGTTCAAATGTAATGCTCGATCGTTCCATCCTGATAGGAGATGATGCAGGTATGCCTGGGTTCTTTGACTCAGTATGTCGAGCGATGGACGATTTTTCGTCGAAGGAGATGATTCAATGAAAATACCACCGTTCGACGACTTGAGTGAGGAGCAGGATGAGATTTGTGTGCTTGCACCTTTGGACGAAGTCATTCTCGTTTCGGGGCCACCAGGTACCGGTAAAACAGTTGTTGCGTTTTACCGCGCTGAGGCTGTATCAGGAAAAGGGTGTACCCCAGTTCTCGTCATGTACAATGCGGTACTATGCAGATACTCACACAACGCGTCAAATCTGCCGGCCGTAAGAGAAGGGGTAAAAACATGGTTCAGCTGGTTCGGGCGATGGTGGAAGGTTGTATTTGGTCAATATTATCCACAGAAAGGCCCGTATATCCCAGATTGGGAGCCGATGCTGAAGAGCACGGTCCAGCTTGTCACAGACCCACAGAGGCAGCTGCGAGCATTCCGTGAATGGGGTCATTTGATCGTTGACGAAGGACAGGATTTCCCTTGCGACTTTTATCATCTTGCACGGCTCGTATTGAATATTGCTGAAAGCTCAAACGTCAAAAAAGTCTCCCTTACGGTCCTCGCTGATGAAAATCAGCGACTTCAGGCCGGAAAAAATTCCAGTATTAAAGAGATAAAACAAGCGCTGGCAGTTAAGCAGGAGAGGCACTATCACTTGACAAGGAATTACAGGAACACGTACGAGATTGCTCGCGCTGCAGCCCATTTTTATGTTGGCCTGCCGGATGGTATTCCAAAGCTGCCGGTAAACAGGCGCGGTCAAAAGCCACGCATCACTCGCACTGAGAATCTTGATGCATCCGTGGATTTGATCAGACGCTTTGTAGTCAATCAGAGCGATCTTGAAATCGGAGTCTTCTTGCCCACTCAGGCGCTGCAGATCAAATACTACAACGAATTGAAACGCCGGCTCAGGGATGTTGCAGGCGTGAACGTGCAGAGATATACCAATAATGATCATGAGCACGGAGATGCAAATCGTCTTCAGTTCGATACCCATGGTGTTGTCACGGTGCTGTGTGATCAAAGCAGCAAAGGTCTAGAGTTCGATGTGGTGTTTGTGCCAGAAATCCAGGCAAGGAGATGGGACCCTGTCGCCATCGATCAGTTTCGTATGCAGTTCTATGTCCTCACCTCACGAGCCCGACAGTTCCTTTTCTTCCAGTATACAAGCAAGAATGGCGATCAGATTCCCATACTTGATCATTTCCCTCGCCCTGATTCAGATATAATGGAGTGGATAAATGGCTAAACGCGCTGCTACCCCCGACACACCTCTGTTCGAGAGCGGAAACAGACTCTTTTTCGTCACCAATCGCATGAATCTGATTCAGGTTCTGTCTACCGGCCTAATCCGACCGAGAGAGGCGTATGGGAAATACTATCCGGATCTGCTTGAGCTTTTTCCAGGTAGTGTGCCTCTCTTTCATGGTGGTTTTCCGAAATCTCTCTTGCAGATGGTATCAGATCGTGAGCGAGGGATTTTCCCGGTTCTTATTGAGATAGATTCCACACAATTGTCAGCTGCCGGCAAACGAATGCAAATAGGGAATAATCTTTGCATTTTTGAAGGGAATACTCAAGTAAGTGGGGACATACTCGTTGAAATCGTTGAAGCTCCAATACCCATTGCCGCTGTTGTGCAGCTCTGGTTTGTTAAACAAGATGATCTGGAGGATTTTGAAGCCAGGGATTTTCCCAATGTCCTCGCATCGCCACAAACAGGAGTGAGCGAAACATTATTGCTCGACAGTGGACCCGATCCGGATCAGTTCAGAGACTGCCTCAGTACCATCACTCATTCACCAGCGAGTGCAGAACACTTTAGACACCTTGATGCTGCCATGGGCGCAGCGGCTCTTCTGTCCATCCAGCTACCACCAGTATACTCCTGGATAGAGGATTTTACTGCTGCAGTATCATTTCTGCGTCCGATTAAACCCAAACCATCACATACGCCGGCATGGCTGGCGTCTTCTATCAAGCATATCATGCTACCGGATCGCGGAATGCTTGAAGTCTCCAGTGTGGATGAGAGGCTCATGTTGGCCGCCATTCACGTGCTTAGATCCCTTCACCCGCAGGAGGGGTGGCTCGAGGAGAAAATTGCAGATGCAATTGCATTGCAGGCTGCATCCGATGCGGAGCCAGCGTTGACAGCTGAAATCAATAAGTGGAGAGAGCACGTGATTGCCGTAGCCAGGGCAGAAAAATCAGCTCCAACTCTCGACGACTCTGGTTCTGTCGTCCGCAGAGGTCTCATGCTGCTGCTACTGCGTTGTGATCCTGAGCGCATTCTACGCGCCTGCGACACTCCATTAAATCCGGGCCCGCAGGTCGCTGCGATTGCCGGGATGCTTTCAGGTTTATTCCATGGATACAGCCGCTTGGACAGGTCCATCAAGTCAAGGGCCTGTCATTTAGATCTGCTTTCCAAATTGGCAGTTCACTGGTGGTCGGGCACAGTTGGTCAGTCAACAACCAATGATTTTGGTGTAACTATTCGCCACAAAGATCAAACGACGGCGATAGTTGCAGCCACCGTTGACCAGAGCATAATGCTCGAGCGGACAATCAAACCGAGTGACGCCATGATGCGCGTATATTACGAAGCTAAATCGGTGGGGTTTTCGTCCGAATTCAGACCTGAATTCAATGCCCTTGTCTATAACTACCAGTCAGAACAGAACACCATTCGACAGATCATCATCGAGGAGGGGCCGCCGACCAACCACCCAGACATCACGATCAGGGTCCGAACGTCTTGCCTCATGAGGAATGGGAAACCGGTCAGAATTACAAAGCGAGAAGAGGCGACAGATCTTCTTGAACGAAACTACAATCCGTCCGCTCTGTGTCGCTTCGCAGTTCAACCGGGTACCGGTAATGTTGAGGTGCTGGTTCACCAGCTTCTGTCAACAATGGATTCTGCCGAACTTCAGATGCATATAGAAGCAGTCGGCAATACGGCGGATGAATACGAGATTGCCTGGATGGACCGCCAGAAAAGCTCAACAAAACGAAATGCAAAGAGAGATGAAGACCAACAGCCTGACGCCTTCACGGAGAGTTAAGGAGGAATCGCAGTCGGTTTTATTGTCTGCTCCGGTATGGAAGCAAAAATGGCAAATGCATTACGTTTCGGGCCCCCGAACAGGGGTGCGGCAAAAAGCCTGCATCTTGATGACCAGTTCCTCTCATGGACAAACGCACCGAAAGGGGGTATTGATGCTATTTCTGTTACTCGATCACTACGGTATCGCTATCCAGCTGTAATTCTAAATCAGCACCGCTGGCATTGCTGATGCTTCTTACTCATGATAGGTCAAGAGGGCCGCGATTTACTCGCGATGTTTTCATGGAGAGGAACATGGCGTTAAATATTGTACCAGACGAGGCAGAATGCGGCGCGCTCACAGTCAACATGGCAAATTACCGTCAGACCGCCCGGTTCCACCCTCACATCATACAGAACGTTGAGGACAACCTTGGCATCGAGATCATCATTCGTGACAAGCAGTACAAGGGTTACAAAAATAGAGGCAAGCGTTACTTCCTCTAAGCGGAAGACAAGGAGACGGCCCTAGTAAAGGCCCATATCAAGGAGGACAGGAAGGCTCTACGGAAGAAACATAAGGTGGTACTTGATGCGACAAAGCGAAGAATTGACAAAATTATTGAAAAAATGAATACTCCGCAAAAATAAATGGATTTTAAAGAAAAAATAAAAGTACATGCGAATTTATTCTTAAAACGAGGTATGAAATGTGCATAATAGGAAAAAGTAATATTGCCGATACGAAGAGATCTACAGTGTATTGCGCAATTATGATTACAATGGCTATAATGGTCGTTTCGGTGTCGAGTACGGAAGCTCAGGTCGTTGTCACGTTGAAAAACGGAAAGGAAGTTTCAGGTGAAATTGTACGCTTCACCGAAAATGTTATTGTAATGAAGCGGTACTCTCAGCAAACGCAGAAGTACATTGAGTTTAACCTAGATAAAACTGAAGTAGCAAAAGTTTTTGACATTTTAAGCGACAAAGATGTCACATTATTAATTCTAGGTAAGCAATATGTACCTGACAGCATCAACGAAAACGTTTACGAAAACAGCAACAAATTAGACGGAAATTCTTCGAAGAAAGATCAAACAATCGCACCACGTGTTGAAATAGCGCCATATCAATCGAGAAACGTTACAAAGGATTCGAGTATAAATAGCGCACGTGAAGAATCAATTGGCGTTTCAAAGATAATTCACCCGAGAAATACACTTGGTTTTATGATTGGTGGAGGTTATAGTACCATATCTCAAGATGACTGGAATAGTGATTTTATAACCACCCCAAATAGGTTCTATGAATCGATTAATATGTCTACTGAATTTCAAGAAATGAATAATGGCTTTCCTGTTACAGCGGGATTGCGCTATATTTTCGGAAATTCTTTTGAAGTAGAGCTCGATGGTTTCTATCTCTTTGGCGGATCAAATATACATGCGAGTGGTTTTATTTATCATACAGTTTTGCAAAGCGATGTCTACACAAGGGTTTCCGATGAGATTGAAGTACACCATATCGAAGGACGAATGGGGTTGCGCGTGTATTTTGTAGATGCAAAAAGCAACCTAGCGCTATATTTACGCGTGGGTGGAGCCGGTGCGTATATGGCAACGGATCGCTCTGTGGAGATGGTATATTCCGGTTATCCATATATGTCTGAATATTGGCTTGAGAGATATCATGCGTATGGAGTTTCAATCAATGGCGGGTTTGGTGTCCGAGCTGCTCTGTCCCCGATATCGATCAATGTAGGTGCTAATTACAGGCATACGCCAAAGAAGGATTGGAACAAATTTACGGCGGATAAGACATCCTACAAAAATGGCGATGCTGATGATCTTGTCCCTCCGTCCGGATCCTCTTCGGTATTTTATGATATGAGCGGTATTGAGGTGATATTACAGCTTGTAACTTACTTATAGAATGACTAACTCGTGGAGAAATCATGACCTCACATTCGATGTCGTATGTATGCGGTTTAGTTGCGATTCTCGTGCTAAACACGAATTTTTTATCTGCACAGTATATCGTCACGATGAAGGACGGCAAGATCGTCGACGGTGACGTCAAAGAATATTCCGGCAGTGTTTTAGTTTTAAAGGTTTATTCTAAAACCCTAGACAAATACAATGATCTGACCTTGCAAAAAGACATCATCCGTTCAGTTTATGATGTTCTGAATGATAGGGACGTAACCTTGACATATCTTGCAGTATCGACCTTGCCTTCGACCCAGACTGGCGTGGACCAAGATTTGTACGAGAGACAATTGAAAACCCAACAACAGCAGCCTGTATCAATTCCAGGCAATACTTATGGCAAGAATTTGATTGATGTAGTATATCTTAATGATGGTTCGGTAATAAAAGGAGTCATTATTGAACAGATTCCAAATCAGCTACTTCGTATCCAAACTCGCGATGGCAGTATCTTTACCTATGAGTATACCAAAATTACTCGGTTAGGAAAGGACGTAGACCCGTTTGAGCAAGAGGAAGTATCCGAGAAATCGCCATTATTAGCCTTTGTACTATCATTTATGATTACAGGTGTTGGACAGTTCTACAATGAACAAGTTGGCAAAGGTGTGCTCATGATGGGTGGAGCTATTGCAGGATTTGCAATGATGGCATCAAATCCCAGAGACCCGGAGCCCGGTTTAATCGTCTGGTTAGGTTGCACGCTTTGGTCATTGATTGACGCTCCAGTGTCGGCTTCAGCAATAAATAATGACGCCAAGAAGCGCAGATACGGTTATCTTTATGAGAAAGAGGTGGGACCAGGTACACTTGGATTTGATATTACCTCAATAGACAGACAGATTGGCGTGAAATTCGCTTACCATTTCTGATCGTGACATTTGGATCGCGGTTCATACTAACGTCAGTTGCTTTTTGGAGAGCCCTGGCATCGGGGCTTTCCCATTCCATGCAATGACCAATAATCCGGACCCCACTTGACTTGAATAGGTCCCAATCCTTATCCTGCCAGGGAGTCTTACGACCTGGCTCTTTTATACCCCATGGACGTCATTTTGACGCCAAACGCGCCTTCCTCATACCCCGTACACCCACTCGCAAAAAAAAAATATTCGTGCGTATTCGCACGATGCAGCGCACACCGGGCGTAGCCCGAGTGCTTGGCGCATACCTGCCATCCTTACACATAATCCTTCGTCCTACCCAGTCACATTGATGTCTAAATAAGTCCTCATTAAGGCACTTTGAGGATAAAAAAAGTCCCCATGAGGGGACTGTATGCGTACGGGTGAGAGCGTCTTACTTCGAGTCGTTATTGAAATCCTCAAGAAACTTCGCCTGCCGTTCATGGAATCGTTTGACCGCCGTGCCACGAATGAGGATGGCAACCAAAAGGGTAGTGAGTGCGAATATAACCGCGCAGATTAGCGCCATTAGGAATAGCGGTTCGGAATCAAACATCACGACCTCCTCTCCAGGTTGCTCAAATATTTCGGAAAATGCGCCTCACGTTTACAAACTTGACCAGATCCTCGCCAAAGGCCATGAGTCCAAGGAACACGGCTACGAGCCCGATCATGACAGCTGTCGACAGAATGACGAAGATTGGAACAGGAACATACATGACGACTTCCTCTTGAATGTATGAGTCAATGTAAAAAGACCCCTTGGTCTTTCCAAGGGGCAATATGGGTCATCGTGGCGCGCAGTCATGGGCTTCCTGCAGCATGGCGAGCTCGATGCCGGCTATCAGCTGGCTCAAGGCATTCGAACATGCGAGGAAGTCTCCGGACCATACGAACGCACGGGCCTGTCGCAAGTGATCCGCCAGGTGATACGACGACGAGCTCACATGGTCCAGCCGCAGCGGTCCGCGGCGCATTTCGGTCCTCAGCACGGACATATCATGCAGCATGGCCGTCTCTTCGGTCGTAGGCATTATGACCTCCTGAACATGATGGAAACACGGACATAGACGATACGCAAAGGGGCGGACCCTGGCCTCCCTCGCCAAGGTCCGCAGTGGTGTTCCGTAGCGGAAACCCGTAGTGGTATCAGAACGGGCAGTCTTCGAGGACGACGCGCTCTTTCGGCACGTAGGTCCGGAAGCGTGGCGCCTCTGCCGACGCCTCGCGCATGAAGTACGCGCTGTGCGGTATGCCGTCCGCATCGACGATGGTCGCCGTGAGTCCGCTCGTGAGGTTCGACGTGAACTGGCGGGTCGCGGGCAGCGTCAGCCAGTAGGCCTTGTACGCCTCGATGGCTGCCGCATCGGCGTCCGGATTCTCGGCCTTGTATTTGGCGAGTGAGTCCTGCCATGCGGCATCCAGCTTGTCCTGCTTGCCCTTCAGCTCGTCGGCGCGAAGCTGGGCGTCACGCGGCTTGAGGAAGGACTTGTAATCCTTGCCCGAAAGCAGAAGACTGTCGATGAGGACGACGCTGTAGGTCTTGCCCGTGGTCGAGACTTCCGACAGCATGCTGCCGGTCGCCTGCATCTCTTTGCCGTTGATGATGACGGTGAACTGTGCCATGATAGCCTCCAAACTTGCAATGAACGGTCCAAGCTTCGGGTCATTCCCAAAGGACCAAAAAAACAAGCCTGAAAACCCCACAACGGGGCACTCAGGCTTGCCTACGAGGGGCGGACCAAGGGCTGTTACTTTACTGCGCCTCGCTGAAGCAGATTTTCGTCAAGACGGGCGGCGGGGAAGAGACTGAAGGGATATGGCTCACGGATGGCCCTGTATTCATTGGCGATAGGCTCGCGGACGGCCGTTACCAGACCATCGTGACTGACGGTGAGCTGCTGTCGGGAGGGGGTTTTTACCCCACATTCCATGTGCGATGCGTTCATGCGTACTCCATTGGTGGTTGCGTGCGCGGTCACTTGCCGCACTGAAGACGCAAGCCTGAAGGCGTCACAAGACGCGCAGGAGAGGGCGGCACAAGGGCGCTCAAGGTGACTGCGTGGGTACACGTACGCGTATCGCTTTACGCGTCCTTTGTGGTGCGACAGCGCCACCGTTACGTGTACGAATCGACCCCCCGCCCTCAAAGTCGACCCCCGCCCCGTCCGCACTAGGGGGTACCTCTCTCCCACTGCATGGTATTTCTGAAAATCACCGGCCATCTGCTTGCCTTATGCGGACAAGGGCGGATAAGCTGCATGCCATGATGACCTATGGTGACGTGGTGCATCGGTATGCCGACTCGTCGTCGTCCTACCGATGCACTCGCATCGTCATGCGCGACGGGCGTGGTGATGGTCACTGGCGTGTGTGTGGTGGTGGGTGCGTGTGGTGTCTGCTTTCAGGCCTGTTTTTTCGGCTCCCGGTAAAAAAAGTTGAAACCGCCGTTATTCCTTGCGGCATAACCGCTTACCGGCCCGGCCTCAAGTGGGGACTCAAAACAAGTGTATCAGTTTGTCAGCGGGGAGTACGCCCCGCGCCTATCTTGGACACCCTAAAACATGGAGGACGAATGTCCCGATTGAACATCACAAGCCCGCACAAGGGTGGAATTGATGGAGGAAGGACGCATGTCTGAAACGGGCGTGTACCTGAACAAATGCATCGTCTGCGGACTGGTCGAAGTCGGCGCAAGGCGATCGGTACTCGAAGACGGTCCGCCGATGAGCCTGTGTTCGCAGCATGCGTTTCTGCTTGAGAGCGACCACGCATACGGCGTGTACTGCATGCGCTGCGACCGGCTGACCGCCGTGCTGCATATCGCCGGCTACGAGGGCGACAAGCTGGTGTTCGCCGAGACGTGTCCCTTGTGCGACGAGAGCGTAGTCAAACTTGAGGCCCGATCATGGAAGAACCGTTCGACGAATGTCGCCTCATCGAGTCCATCGCCAAGGGACATCGATCCGGACGACGCATCATCATCCACGGACCCCACGGCGACGCCCTGAGGATCCATACGACCGACCGCAGAGTCCGCCGCGATACGTCCGCAAAACGTCTGCGGGATGCCCTGTGGGAGTTTCTTGACCCATCCATCTACGAAGAACTCAAGGAGATTTTCCGGAATGAATAACGAACCCGCAACAGTCCAGGAGCCCGCGGCCGCCCTTCAAACGCTGCCGAATGTAGCGATGACGAAGGCCGTGGACGCTCCGTTGGCCCTCGCGCGCAGGCCCTCGTACGACCTGCCGCTGGCCGAACTGGCCGAATCGATGTACCTGTCGGGCATGTTCAAAGACCTCAAAAGCGTCCACCAGGCGAAGGTGAAAATACCCGCAGGACGCGAGCTGGGCGTCCCGCCGGTGCAGGCGATGAACTCGCTGTACATCATCGAAGGCAAGGTCGCAATGGCGGCCGCGCTCATGGGCGGACTCATACTCCGCGACGGACGCTACAAGTACCGCGTAACGCAGCTGGACGACTCGGGCTGCACCATTTCGTTCTACGAACGCAACGACATGCAGGAATGGACCGCGTGCGGACCGCCGTCGACGTTCTCGCGCGCGGACGCGCAAGTGGCGCAGCTTTTGGGCAAGGAGGTGTGGAAGAAGTGGTTCCGCAACATGGCCTTCTCCCGCGCGCTTTCGAACGGCGCACGGTGGTACTGCAGCGACATCTTCTTAGGTCCCGTGTACGTGCCCGAAGAACTCGGCGCCATCGTCAACGAGGACGGCGATGTCGTGACCGTCGAGATACCGACGCAGGCCGACGGCGAGCCCAAACCCGACCGCAACGACTGGCAGCGCGAAGCCGCCAAATCGATCTACCCGCGCGTCGCGCCCAACGTGGCCGAACGCGTCCGCGAAAACGCCCGCAACCCCGACATCTCGAGCGAAGACTTTACGTCCTTCCTCGTCGACGTGGCGAAGATCCACGGCATTTCCATTCCACCACCACCGCAACAACCGCAAGAGGCCAGCTATGTCGACATCGCAGCAGATGAACTCCCCTTCGGACAACATCCCGCTACCGAAGGCGAAGCTCATGCTTGAGGTCTCAGGAGGCGTCATAACGTCGATGCTCGCGAGCGAACTTGTCGAAGTCACGATCGTCGACCGGGACTTACAGAAGACCGGCGGCGCCGTGGGCGAGGTCCTGCAGACCACCATGGCGTTTCCCATCGCCGACTTCGAGGAGGCCGTCATGGCCATCAGAAACCAGATCATCGAGGGATAAATGCTGCATCTCAAGGAATTCGCGCCGGTGGGCATCTGGAAGCGGCGCTTCGGAGCGACGGAGTATCAGCCGTCTCAGCGCATCTGGACGGTCCCGAAAGGACTCGGCTTCATGCCGGTGTACGGCTCGCTGTACTCGTGGGAGATCCCGGCGAAGGGCGAAGACCCCAATTTCGCCATGCCGATCATCCATGAGATCATATGGGACTTCGATTCCAGCCTCGGCCTTGAGTACGCGCAGGAAGACGCCCGCAACTTCGTCACCTATCTCGCCGAAATCCACGACGTGGACTGCGGGACCATCGGCATGTACTTCAGCGGTCAGAAGGGCTTTCACATCGTCCTGCCGATCGCGTCCATCGTCGACATGAACGACCAGGCGGACGGACTCTGGGGCGTGCGTCCGCAGATCATCCGCAACTTCGCCCTGCAGATCGCGACCGGCTTCAAGACGCTCGACCAGTCGGTGTTCGACGCCCGCAGGCTTTTCCGCTTGCCGTACGCCGTCCACCCGGGATCGGGACTCTACAAGACGCCCCTGGACTTCGCGCAGCTTCGCGACATGACGCCGGACGACATACGCGAGTACGCGAGCGTGAGCCAATGGGCGGACCCTGTGGTGTTCAACACACCAGTGCCGTCGCCCTCGCTCTACGAGCTGCTGCTGCAGACGAGCGAGACGCTTGAGGCCTCGCATGAACCCGCACCCAGGGCGTCGCTTGCCGCCATGTTCGACATCGCCGCGCCTGGCGAACGCAACGTCCGCGCAACGCAGCTCGCCGGCGTCCTCGTCAAGGCCATGGACGACCTGCCGATGATCCGAGAGATCATGAAACTCTGGAACCGCCAGCACAGGCAACCGCTATCGCAACACGAACTCGACGTCGTCACCACCGGCGTCTACCAACGATATCACACCAAAGCACACACAAGAAGGAACCACCATGTCCCAGGATTTTAATACCATCATGCCGCCCACCATCCCGATCACGAAGGAGGACTACACGCTCGCCCACGGCCATCAGGTCAAATGGGGCGTCCTCGAAATCATGCCGCTCAAGACCGAAATCGAAGCCCTCGGGGAGGGCCAAGAAGCGGTCGACATCCGCAAGCTCGTCCCGTGGCGCGCCGGCATCATCCTGCGTGCGATCGCTCTCAAAAGCCGCGTCGTCCTCGAAGACGGCCGCAGCATCATCCGCGAGCTGTATACGTGCGACCCGAACGGCAACGTCGCGCTGAGCTACAACGGCAAGTACATGTCGCAGTGGTGCAAGCTGGACCTCGGCGAGGTCGAACGCGGGTGGGCCCGCCAGTACAGCCGCGAAAAGCGCAAGCTCGTCTACGACCTGCCGCCGAACTGGGACGCCATGCGGCCGGAAGAACGGTATGCCTACTGGCTCGGCATGCTGGGCGGCCGCTACGGCTTTCCCATCGGCTCGCTGCAGGAAGGCTCGACGTTCTACGGCTACTTCACGCGGTCGAAGTCCGAGTCCACGGGCAAATGGTATTCGGACGTGAAGAAGGTCTACAAGGACGGCGCGGGCGACTGGCACGACGCATGTCCGACCGAACTCGGGTCCATCGATGTGCCCGTCCTGCGCAAGCTGGCCATGCTCATCGAGGACGAGTACCAGCGCAACGATCCGGCCTCGTTCAACTTCGGCGCGAACGTCGGCCGCCAGCAGTCCGGAAACGGTCACGGCAACGGCGGCGGCGTGCGGTCCTTCGACGAGGAAGCCGGTTTCTGAAATCATTTCCGCGGGCGGCCCTGGGGCTTCGGCCTTGGGGTCGCCGGCGCATAAACAGCAGGTAACGCATGCCACCACGCCAATCACGAATAAAGCCGCATCTCTACAGCCGGGACCTTGAGTACGCCATTATGCGCGCAAGCCAGGCGGCCATCAGCGCGGAAAAGAAAGCGCTCATATGGTTCTTCGCCAATTGTATGGACTTGGGCTACACCGAGGCGCAGATCACCGACGCCTTCGCGGCGTTCTCATCGGACCCGGCGAAAAACACACTGGGACTGCGGTACTTCAAGGCGTATCTGGCCAAGTACGTCGCGGGCGACACGCAGTCCACAACCAACTACAGCGAAGCATGGTAAAACTCAACGACCCGAAATGGACGGTGCTTCGGCACTTTATCGACACAGGTGATCGTGCGGGACTGGCCTCGCTCAATCAGTCGTACTTCACCGGCCTTGCCCGCACCGTCTACAACATCGCCTGTGAGCAGATGGAACTCTCCATGCCCGTTATCCGCGAGGCCATGTCCGTCGCGATGGACCCGGTCAACGCCGACGAGGCGTACCGGCTGCTCATGGACAACCGCCCCGACGACTACGGCATCGACAGCTACATCGCCGCGCTGGCGAAAGCATGGATGAACTATCGCATCAAGGAATCGGTCGACTGGGCCGCCGAACAAATCGGGGAAGGACAAAACCGCCTGATCGTCGCCGAAGAACTCATGTCGCGCCTGTCGACCGTTCACGACGCCAAGGAGCTCAAGTCCCTCGAAGAAGTCTTCACCGTGATGGAAACGCTCGAAGGGACATCGATACCGACAGGAATGCGCGAACTCAAGGACATCGGCATCGACAGCTGGCAGATGGGCAATCTGATGATACTCGCCGGCGACACCGGCACCTTCAAGACCACGGCCGCCGTGAACCTGAACATGGCCGCGCTCACCGCCGATCCCGAGCTGCACGTGATTTACTTCATGAAAGAGCAGCCCTTCCACGAGGTCTGGTACAAGGCATTCACGTACTGGTCGCCGTACAGCTACACGCGCATCCAGAGTCAGATGAACGCCCGCAACGCCGAACTCGTAAGAGACGTGCGCCGCAGCCTCACAGACGAAGCCTTGGGCGTCCTGCAGCGCTTTCACGTCGTCGACCAGAACGACTTCTCGCGCCCGGGCGACGTTGCCAATCAGCTGCGTCATTACGCATCGAAATACAAACGCGTCATGTGGGTGGTCGATTACATCACCCGCCTGGACTTCGGTGGGCGTCCGGAGCATTTCAACAGCTACTACACCGCCGGCCTCGAAGTCCTCAAGAACATCGCGCTGCAGACGCAGTCCTTCGGCATCATCATCTCGCAGTTCAAGGACGGCTGGAATATCGATTACAAATCGTCGAAGCCGGTGAAGATGTTTCCGAACCGCTCGCACATCATCTGGTCGTCGGAAAACAAGAACCTCGCCGCGTACATCCTGCTGCTGTATCACCCCGGGACGTACTTCGACTATCCGAAACGCTACCTCTACGGCGTCATGGGAAAGGTGCGGCATACCGACAGCGCCCGCCGCATGAACTGGATCATCGACGGCGCCAAGCAGAAGGTCCTCACGCCCAGCGACGAGGAAACATTCAACATGAACACACTTGTCTCACAGTTCAAGAGCACGCAATAATGGCACATGAAATAATCAACAACATGATGTTCTCCGTCCGCCTCACGCCGTGGCACCGGCAGGGGACCGTCCTTCGGGACGCTCCGACCACCGAGGAAGCGATTCTGGCGGCCAAGCTGGACTGGGAAGTCCGCAAGGCGCAGAACTACCTGCGGGTGGGCGACGAGTTCGTCGAAGCGCCGTCCATGTCGGTATTCCGCACGTCCGACGACGGGCCCATCGTCCTGGGTACGGTCACCGACCGCTACACGCCCGTGCAGAACGTGCGCGCGTTCGCCGTCTTCGACCGCATCATGAGCGAGCACGGTTACTCGTACGAGACCGCCGGCGCGATCAAAAACGGCAAGAAGGTCTGGATCCTGGCCAAGGCTCCCGAAGGCGCGAGCGTGGGGGACGATCACCTTGACAAATACGTCCTCATGGTCACCTCGCACGACGGCACGGCGAACCTGCGTCTTCTGCCGACGGGCGTGCGGGTCGTCTGCAACAACACGTTGACGCTGGCGCTCGGCCGCGGCGAGGACGACGGATTCAGCATCCGCCATACGGGCGACATCGACCTCAAGCTTCGTCAGGCCGAGGACGCGCTGGCGTGGTCTGACGTGAACTTCCGCAAGGCCGTCGATGTCTGGCAGATCATGGCAGACACGCGCATCGAGCCGATGACGGCCGTCCGGTATTTCGAGAAGGTCATCCCGGCCCTCAAGAAGCGGCACGACGACTCGAAGGCCTGGAAGCGGGCGTTCGATGTCATCGGCGAGTCCTTCATGTACGGACGCGGCAACAGGGGCGAGACGCTGTGGGACGCATACAACGCGCTCACCGAATGGGTCGACCACCTCAAGGGCGTGGACAACGACCGCATCGCCGACTACGCCGTCTTCGGCGAAGGCGCGCGCATCAAGCGCGAGGCCATCACGGTCGCAAGCGAGGTCATCGCGGAAACGGTCTTCGCACCGGCAATGGGGGTGAACTGATATGGACCTTGCACTCGCCATCATCCAGGCCGCCGCCATCGCGATTCTCGCTCTTGCCTACGTCCACCTGTGGCGGAAATACCGCGAGGTGCGAAAGGCGCTCGCAAGTCAGATGCTCGTTTCGATCGTGCGTGAAATCGACATGACGCTTTTGCGCAAGCGATCGGGAAGGGCGGAACACAACGAACCACAAACCACCGGAAAGGAATCCACATGAGAGACTTCGCATTCGACGACGACGAGCACCCCGTGAGCATCGTCGACCTGCAGATCGTCCCGTACGAGATGCCGGCGGAATTTCCGAAGAAGCAGGAAATCAGGTCCTACCGGGCCGACCTGCTTGAGCAGCTGACCGGACGGCTTAATCCGCTGCGGGCGTATATCCTCGTCAAGTTCATCGAAAAGGTGATCGCCGAAAAGGACGAGGGCATGGTGTCGATGCTCAAGGATCTGGCCAAGGACGAATTCATAAACAGCTTTCCCGGCGTCAAGACGCACGACATCAACGGCGTCACCGTGTCGATCAAAGGGCAGACGCGCTATGAGTACCCGCCGCACATCGCCGAAATGGAAAAGGAGGTGGCGGTCATGAAGCAGAAGATCGACAACGCGAAGAAGATCGCGGAAATCGACGGTTCGGCGCTCAAGTTCGTCAACCCGCACGGCACCATCGCCGTCAGCTTTTGAGGCCGCCATGCTTATCGACACCGTTCAGCTGATATCCACCGCGCCGTACATCGACATGCCGCTTCCTCCCATTGAGGAATGGCCGAAGGTGGCCGGACTTCTGACCGACGACAATCCGCCGCCCCCGGGCGACGAGGACGCCCCGCCGGATAACTGACATTCACACCCCGCGTGCGGGCGGGCATTCAATCACCGTACGTCGGCGGCGGGCCGCACACCGCCGATTTAATAACAACCCCGGGCCGCCAATGAAAATCATCGAAATAGAAGTCGAAAACTTCAAGAATATCACGAGCAAGAAAGCGACGCCCAACGGCGCCAGCATGTATCTGGTCGGACCGAATCAGTCCGGCAAATCGTCGTTCGTCCAGGCGGTCTACGCGGCGCTCACCGGCAAGGAAATCCCCATCGAGGCCATCACGCGCGGCGAAAGCGAATGCACCATCAAGGTCAAAGTGGGCGACGACCCGTTGAAGGCCGTGACCGTGAGCCTGGGTCTGAGGGAAGGCAAGCGCGGCCTCAATCGTTCGCTCTCCATCGTCGACGAAAAAGGCAACGTCATTCGCGACAGCCCGCGCACGTGGCTTAACGACTACCTCGGCAACTTCGCAACCGACGTTGAAGGCCTCTTCGACGGCGACAAGGCAAAGAAGATGACCGTCATCGCGCAGGCCCTGGGGCTGGAGGAAAGCGAGCGTCACTACGCCGGACGCATGAAGCAGCTTTCCGAAGACCGCCGCAAGGATGATGTGAGAATCAAGACGCTTGAAGCGGAAACCACGCGTGTCGCGGGCGAACTTGAAGCCGAACCCGCCATACGCGAACTGCGGGCGACAATCGAACCCGACATCCGCCTTTCGTCGCTCCTCATGCTGCCGTACGACGACATGATCGATGCCCTCGATAAGGTCATCCTTACCGAATCGGTCAAGCTCGAAACCCTGCCGTCCAAGGCCGACCGTCTCGCGGACCTCGAACGCCGGTACGTCGAACGCAAACAAACCCTCGACAACGAACTGGCCAAGACGCAGACGATTATCGAGGTGGCGGGCCAGTCTCAGGTCTCCATCCAGAATGACATCACGTCGATGCGCGAGCAGATCGAGGTCCTTGAGCGCCGCATCCGCGAGAAGGAAGATGACTACAAACGGGCCCAGAGCAACATCGTGGCCGACATCGAACGCAAACAGCATATCGAACGGATGATCACCGGGTGGGAGAGCACCGTCGCAGAAGACCGCCGGACCATCGAATCGGACGACGACGGCAAGAGGCTCGCAATCGAGGCGCACATCGAAGGCCAACGGGCGGAACGAGACAAGTACGTGAGACTCAGGTCACTCAAACCGCGGGCGTACGACCTCGAAGAGAAGCTGCAACAGCTCGTTCAGGCCCGCCGCGAATACCAGTCCGTCATGAGGGCCATCGAGGACCTTGCCAGCGACCGCATGGCCGCCATCAACACGGCGCTTGGATCAATCGACATACCGCTCGAGTGGGACGACGTGCGCGAGGAATTCACCTACAACGGTTTCGAACTCGACGGCGAACAGGTCAATACCGCGCTCATGACTGAACTGGCCCTGCAACTCGTCATGCTCAACAAGGACCAACGGCTGCGCGTCGTACGCCTCAAGGACGCCGCCCTGCTGGACGAAACCACGAGGACGCGCATCCTGCAATACGCCGAAAGCAAGGGTTTCCAGCTCTTCCTTGAGATCCCGATGACCACCGGCGAAAGCGACCTCGTCATCCAATACATCGAATCCCATCCGGACGAAATGAACTTACCGGTGGCACCACCAGCGGCCACACCGGCACCGAAACCAACCATCATCAACGACGGATTTTAGGCATGAAACGTAAGCCAATCACAGCACGCACGCGCGTCGCACTGATGAAGCGGGCGATCCGCTACGACCTTCGGGGCGTCCATCCGGACCACACCGTCACCATACTCGGGATGGTGCTGCTGCGGGATAAGTCGGCCGTCGACATCGACTATACCGGACCCGTCCGCAACGTCGGACGCATTCGGACGAGGGCGGCGATATGACAACGGAAGGACTGCCCGAACGCGCTGAACGCAGGGTCGAGTCGTTGCATGACCTCGAAGGTCTCCGCATCCAACGACGGTCGGTCTTTACCGAAGGCGGCTACCTTTCGAAGCCGAAGCCCGCGGCCGTCGTGATCAATTTCAACGGCGCACAGATACTCCACCTCTTGAATTGGGGCCTGTACGTCTACAAGAAAAAGGAATAACCCATGGCGCATACAACCGTCGTGACGGGGGTCAGGCTCAGGCTTGTCCCCCGTCTTCATTACAAGCAGAAGGGGTCACTCGAAGATCCCTGGAACATCCTCATTACCAACCAGCTCGTCTTCCGCTGGCTCACCTTCGCATACATTCTGGAGTGGTACCGATGACCGAATTATCGCAACTGACCAACGACGAACTTCTGGCCATCATTGCGCCGTCCATCAGGCTCGACGGGCGAACCCTGAAGGATGTCGCCATCACGCCGATTACGGACCTTCATAAAAGCGGAGTCACGATGCAGTCCGCCAAACGCATCAAGGCGGCGTTCGAACTCGGCTACCGCTACCTCAGCCAATGCAAAACGGCGGGGGAGACCATCAACTCGCCGGAAGACGTGGCGCGCATATTTATCCCTAAGCTGCGGCCGCTTGACCACGAGGAATTTCACGTCGTCATGCTCTCGAACAGCGGACGCATCATCGAGGACTTCACGGTGTCGAAGGGCATCCTGAACGCGTCGCTCATCCATCCGCGCGAAGTCTACAAGCGGGCGGTCCTGCTATCCGCCGCAAGCGTCATCCTCGTGCACAACCATCCTTCCGGAATACGCGAGGCCAGCAAGGAAGACCATCACATCACCAAGCAACTCGTCAGCGCCGGCAAGATGATGGACATACCCGTACAGGACCACGTCATCGTCTGCGGCGAGTCGTACATCAGCTTCGCGGAGAGTGGGTGGTTGTAAGGAAGGATTGTTACGTGAATTGTTACGTAAATTGTTACGTGACTAGGTCAAAGTTGTCGATTTCGGTCTGTCGGTCGTACCGCGTGAAAATCCCATTGGACACAAAAAAATGCCGTAAAACGTTAATTTTACGGCATCTGCATTGGGTTTGGGCACTTATGTGCTCGTACACGCGAGGGGACTCGAACCCCTGACCCGCTGATTAAGAGTCAGCTGCTCTACCAGCTGAGCTACGCGTGCACAACCAAATTACGGCGGCACGCGGAATTTTCAAAGCGGAAAAAGAAAAATATCTGAATAGACTTACAAAATGCACGGAAGTTGCGAGAAAGACAAACGAGTTACATTTGAAGTTAAACGTTAAACGTTAAACGTTAAACGATGGGGAGCTTACCTTGAGGCTGACGATTCTATCGATTGACGACTACGATTGACGATTGATCTGCCTCGGACGGAGCGATTTCCAAACGTATCTGGTATCCCATACGGTATCTTCGTTTAACGTTTAACGATTAACGTTAACCGTTAAAAGTTAAACGATGGGGAGCCTACCTTGAGGCTGACGACCCTATCGATTGACGACTACGATTGACGATGGATTTGCCTCGGACGGAGCGATTTCCAAACGTATCTGGTATCCCGTACGGTATCTTCGTTTAACGTTTAACGTTTAACGATTATCGATTAACGTTAACCGCTAAAAGGTAAACGATGGGGAGCTTACCTTGAGGCTGACGAATCTATCGATTGACGACTACGATTGACGATTGATCTGCCTCGGACGGAGCGATTTCCAAACGTATCTGGTATCCCATACGGTATCTTCGTTTAACGTTTAACCTTTAACGTTAAACTGCAATTCGCAAATCAAAATTGTTCGTCGTCGAAGTACATGCTTACCTGGCTGACGCCGGGGACGGCCTGGAGATCGCGGAGGAAACGCTGGTTCTGATCGCCGTCGCGGAGCTGTACGTAGTAGGCGATGTCTATGCGCTCGGCCTCGCCGGGTGCGGTGATGTTGACCATGCGCTGTCGCTTGCAGTAACGATGCAGTACGTCGAGATAGGGGGGCTGCTCGCCGCCGTTGGTGTGATACGAGAATTGCAGCAGGTACTCGCGGCGCTGCGCTCCGAATATGGGTACGCGGGCGAGCACGAGTATGATGCCGCCGATAAGCGTCGTACCGATGTAAGCGATGGCCAGCGCGCCGGATCCGGCGGCAAGGCCGACTCCCAACGCGAAGAAGATGAACACGATGTCTATGGTGTCCTTCACCGCCGTGCGGAATCGGATGATGGACATGGCGCCCACCAGACCGAACGCCCGCGCGAGATTGTTGCCGATGATCATGATCACCATGGTCGTGATCAGCGTCAGCAGTATCATGGAACTGACGAAGGAGGGCGAATAGCCGGGTCCCTTGTACGTCTTGCGATACAGCCACGATATCACCACGCCGCAAATGAACGCGGTGAGGAAATTGACGAGTATCTCGCCGACGGAGAGGGGAAAGAGATCGAGTTGTTGCAGATCGGGAAACATGCTGCAAAGGTGCTTCAGTGTGCCGGAAAAATCTTCGCCGCAGATGCTTGTCCGCGGGAAGCCGTGAGGTTGACGATGCGTTCGCGCTGTCGTGAAATACTGAAATCGCGATGCGAATCCAGGCAAATGGTGTATTTGGACAGCGCCATGCGCTTCAGCTCGTGTCGCTGTATGATCTGCCGCAGCGCCAGCGGAACGCCGGTGGTGAACTTCACCTCCAGTATGCAATGCCGTTGCATGGCCGCGATGCTGCGCTTTCCGTCATACAAGCCGTCCAACCCGGGCATGAACACGCTGCGCAGATTGCGGTCGATGGTGACTCGCAAATCGGAGGAAAACCGTCCGACGAAGGGCTCGCGCTCATACACGATGAGTATCACCGGCCGGAGCGTATCCTTGCGGTAATGATAGAAAAAGCGCTCCGCGTTGCTTTTATTGATGGCGTCGCCTTTGTACGGGAGTATGTATTTCTCTATGTCCTGCCCTGCGAACAGCGCTTCGACGTTCTCCGCCGCCAGCGCGGCACGGTACTTGGTCAGCAGGCCCGCTTCCTTGCGCTTGATTTCCAGATAGGCCAGGTCCCCCGGCTTGCGCTCGTTGTATGCACGGACGCGGAATTTCCGGCGCTGCCGCTCGCCGCCGATTTTTTCGCGGTATGCGGAATATGCGGCATCATCAAAATAAATGGAACGCACGGTATAGGATCCACGTCCCGTCTTGTCCGCCCAGGGATCGAGATCGGTGAGCGGTAACAGCTCGTGCCGCACGGCCTCCAGTGCTTCCAGCGGCAACAGATATTTGTATTCGAGCTTGGGGTAAGGCATCGCTACTCAAACATCTTTCGCAAGGTTTCCATTGCCCAGGCGGCGGGACGCACAGGCGGAGCGGTAAGACTGCATCGCGCCAACATGCCGCCGCTCACGCCGGCATCGCAGTGTTCGATGCGCGCGATCACGGTGCACACGGGACGTCTTCCAATGTAGTGAACATTGCGGTCAATCCGCTCCACGCGCGCGCTGCCGCCCAGGCCCGTCCGGGGTATGGTAAAATCAATCGGCTCACCGGGCGCGATCAGCCCGAGATCGGGGAGCTCGATGGGCACGACGAGCAATTGCTCCGTGATGTCCGATATGACGAGCAGTGTGTCCACTGCCCAGGACGAGCGCTGCACGCCGCTCACCGGCGTAATGAAGGTGTTCTGACGCATGAGACCGCGGAGTTTCTCCAGCTGGTCCCGCAGGGAGAGCGCGTTGGCTTCCGCGGCGCGCACGTCTTCGGGTTTCAGGCCGGTGCTTGCGGTGCGCAGTCCCGCTTCCGCCAGTTCCACATTGATGCGGAGTTGCCGGAGCCGATCCGCCGATATCTCGAACAGTTCATCGGAAATCGTGTTTTTACTGTGCAGCTCGGTCTGCCGGGCGTGAATTTTTTCCTGCTCGTCGCGCGCGGCCTTCGCGAAGGCGAGCCGCTGCCGGGCCTCCTCGATCAGCGACGCCTTCTCTCCGCTGCGCGCGGAGGCGACGGTCGCCTCGGCGACGGACAAAGCGCCTTCCAATGCGGAAATCTGCTGCATCAGCGCGTACGACACTATCCATCCCACCGTGTCGCCGCGCAGCACTTCGCCTCCGCGCAGGCGCTCGGAGAGCACGAAACTCATGGCGTCTCCGCGGTCCACCTGCGTCATGGTGCAGTGCTCCACCGCGCCGCTGCGATTGTCGCGCAGCAGCGAAACGATCTGTCCGTTGTCCGTGCGCAGCAATACCCATTCCCGGGCGGACGCGACACTGCCGCGCACGCTGAGCGAGCGGGGGATATCCACCGGCAGCAGGAGCACGACGACGATGAGCAGGACAATTGCCGCGATGATGGAATATGTTCTTCGGCTGATCTGGAGCATGATGGTACTGTCTGTGAGCGGGCGCGCCTGTGCGATGCCCGCGGTGCTTCGGCTCTTATTCGCCCATGACGACGAGTTTGTGTGTGCGCATACCGGCTGCGCTGTACAGACGACACAGGTACATGCCGCCCGGGACTTTTGCGCCCTGTGTATCCGTCCCGTCCCATGCCGCTTCCCACGTGCCGGGGCCGTTCGCTTCGCGGTCGAAGCGGGCGACTTCGCGTCCTGTGACGTCATGAATGCTGATGCGCACGGGACCGGCTTTCGCCACAGTGTAGGTCAGCACGGTGTGTCCCGAGAAGGGATTCGGATAATTCCGGATGCTGAAGTCAGCGATTTGCGTTTCACCGCCATCCGCGCTCGTGGTGTGCAGCGCCTTGAGGCCGGGATAATCGGGTGCATAGCGCAGCACGCGGGCGGTTTCGCGGCCGGTGTTGTAGGACCAGACGACCTCTCCGGAGGGCGTCACTTCCAGGAAGCGTCCTTTCGTGGCTTCGGAGATCAGCGTGTTGCCGTTGGGCAGGCGCTGATTGCCTCCGAGATGATTGGAGAAAAACGCGGTGCTGTTCGAATACGTCCACGCGGGTGTGGCGGGTCCGAACGCGGCGCCGCTTTCAAGAACGTAATTCCCCTGCGCATCACGCGGCGGTGTCAGTTCGGTGATGATGGAAGCCCTCGCTCGTGCGTTGTTGTTGAAAGCGAGAATGTTTCCTTCTCCCGGCAGTCCCTTCGGGACCCACCACGGGCAGTGCACCACATCGAACACGGCGCTGCCGCTTCTGCCGTAGTTCGCGGGCCTGCCCCAGCGGTAGAGGATGTCGCCGCCCTTGCCGCGTCGTCCCCCTGTGTTGCCGGCCGCTTCCTCCGTCGTCGTGCTGTGGTCAATGACCCACAGTTCACTCTGATTATGTGAAGTGATGACGATTTCGTCCCGATCCGGATTGTAGCTGATGCCGTTGACGTGCAGCCAATCCGCCGCCGACGGACCGAAACCGAGACTCGGCAGATTGACGTTCAGACGGCCGGGATGCTCGGATATCACTCCGTAATTCGGTTTGGCGGGATCTCTGTCCTGCACGAGATGGTCCCAGGCATGCCATTTCCACACGATCTCCCCGCCGCTCGGTCGGATGGGACGGACTTCCACGATGTGATCCGGCCACAGCGCCGCGTTCGTTGTGCGTCCCTTTGCCACGGCTTCGGCCGCGGATTTCACTTCATACGCGATCAGCAGAATGTTGCCGTTGGGCAGGGGCTCGATGTCGTGATGCGCGATATACGTTGCGCTGGAATAGGTGAATTCCCACACGACATTGCCAGTCCAGGTAATTTCCTGTATCAGTCCGGAGTACGCCGGTGCCTGCAATTGCGCGTTCGGCACTGTGGCGGGACGCAAAAGGTTGCCGTTTTCCAGAAGGTAGGCGCAATAGCCGCCGCTGCGCGCGTTCTGCCAGGTATGCACGACCTCATTCTTCATATTGATCAGGTACGTCGTCCTGCTGTTGTTCGGATTGTAGAGCGTGTAACCTTCCCACGCGCTGATCTGGCCCTGCGCCGGGATGCAGACTGCAAGAAAAAGTACGGAAATATATGTGAAGATCGAGATGCGAGACATGTGACGGAGGAAAATCGTACTCATCGGCGAATCCTCGTGATACGGTGTGATTGTGGCGGGGTTGCGTTCAAATGTGCGATCATGTCAACGGAGTTTGAGCACCTTGGTGCCGCTGCTGAAAAAGGAAGCATCGCCGCCTCCCGAAACGCGTAATTTCCAGATGAAGCTGCCCGACGGGAGCGTAGCAGCGGGAGCAGCGGTCTCATGCAATCCGGGTGTGAACCAGCCCAGAGCGTGGTCGAACACTATCCTGCCGGCCATGTCCACGGCGAGCAGCGACACGGCGCCGCCGTACAGTAATTGGAAACGCAGCATGCCCGCATCCGTGGCGGGATTGGGATAGACGTCGAAGAGCAGTATCGGATTGTTCGGGAGCACCGCGCCGGAGCCGCCGGCGAGATACGCGTCCGCCTGGGCGATGACGCGCTCACTGCGGAGCTTTGCGAAGCGCAGCAGTCCCGGAATAGTCATGTTGATGCCGACCACAACATCTTTTTCTATATTGTCCAGGAACTGCTGATAGCTGTACAGTTTGTGGGGATCCGCTTGTACCAGAGGATCGAGAAAGGTCTTCCAGTGCAGTACCCGCGTGGTCATGGAATCGAGGGACAGCGGGCCCTGCGCAAGCGCCCGAATGTAGCGCAGGTACTCGGAACGCAGAGAATCGTTTTCCAGAATGCGCGCGAAGGCGGGACGTTTTTCGAGAGAGGGAATGGAGAGAATGTCTTGCGTGATGACATTCCAGTTGTTGCTGTACGCGCCGAAGGCTTCGTTCGCATCCCAGGGAATGAACACGAAGCGTCCCGTGCTCTCATCGTCGTAGAGATAGAAGTTGCGTCCCGATCCGGTATAGCTGTCGAAATGCGACGCAGCCATGTTGAAGGCGTTCATGCGGATGCAGTTCCCGAGATCGAGCAGGGCGCCGGCGCGCTCGACGAAATGCGCGCCGGCGGTATGGTTGACGACGTCAATCATGGCCACAAGGCGCGACCAGTCGTTGGTGCTTTCATTCGTCTTGAGTTCGAATTCGCGCTCGTACTGCTCGCCGCCGTCGCCGCGGTACTCCAGCGTGGCGCCGTTATCCGCCGCTTTGTAGAGATTGAAGTCGTTATCCTCGAAATGTCGGGACAGAAATTTCTTGTCCACCTGCTCAACCTGCGTGTACAGACCAAGCAGGGCGCCATCCACCGAAAGTGTCGCGAAAGCGGCGCGGGGCGAGGGGAGAATGGTGCGGAGAATGTCGTAGGCGAGTTTCTCGCGCATGAAGCTGGGATCCTTCACCCCGTTGGAGAAATTCAGGCGCGTGATGCCGAAGCAGCTCTGTTTGCTGCGGTATTCGTCGAACTTGAGCTTGAACGGTTTCTTGGGCGTGCTGCGCGACTGCACGAACGACGAGTTGCCCTTGTAGCGCACACCCACGCTGTCGAACACCATGCCGTGGTACTCCACTCGGGCGGGGATGTACTCTTCGTCCTGATTGTAGTAGTACAGCAGACTGTCCTGCCAATGCTCCGTATAGAAATGAATGTTGAATTCGTGCACCACCGTGTCGTCGAAGAGCATCGCCGAGGAATCCGCTTCCTGCGCGCAGGCAACGGATGCGGTGAGGCCGATGACAAGAAGGTGGAGAAGAGCTTTCATGAATGACTCGTTTTACGTACGCCGGATTTACTGCGCGTTGCGCACGGTACGGAAGCCGATGAAATTGAACAGATAATCCGGCGTGCTGAAGCTTCGGTTCGACGCGCGGAGGTATGCGGCGTCGTTACCCCAGCTGCCCCCACGCAATGCGTGCCAGTTGCCTGCCGTCGGACCGGAGGGATCCGTCCCCGGACTCCCTGCATAATAGGTTTCGTCGTACCAGTCGTGGCACCATTCCCAGAGATTGCCGTGCATGTCGTGCAGGCCGTAGGCATTGGCCTTTCTCGACGCGACGCGTCGCGTACCGAAATCAGGTGAGTCGGAGCTGAGATTCCAGGAATTCCCCGCCCAGACGGAATAGGAGCCGAACTCCGTGCTGTCCGCCGGGGAGGCGGGATAGGATGCGAGATTCCTTCCCCACGAGAAATCGGACGCGTTGCCTCCGCGGCAGGCGTATTCCCATTCCGCCTCGGTCGGGAGACGGAAGCCATTGCGGCTCAGGTCGGCGGTAACGCCTTCGAGCGTGCAGCCATTGCCCGGCGTACCGAGAATGGCGGTATAGGTATAGACCGGATCCAGTCCCGCCTCGAGACTGCGGGCATTGCAGAACAACACCGCATCGCCCCATTCCGTCAGATAGGCCGGGTACGCGGTGCCGAGTCCGTACACTGCGCTCCATGCCGGTGTGAGGTACGCCGGATAGCGTGCCTTCATGATGCGCTCGTATTCGCCCTGTGTCACTTCCGTGCTGTCCATCCAGAAATCGCGGGTGAAACTGACGGTGTGTACCGGCCTCTCGTCTGCGTTTCCGCTGACGGAGCCCATGGAGAAATTCTTTCCTTTTGCCGTGATGCGCACAAGCGACCCGCTGCGTTCTATCGTATTCGGCTGTGGATCGGGGGTGGTGGTACCGTCATCGGAATCGCAGGCGGGAAGGAGCAGCGCGATTGCGAATACGGCGAGCATGCTGATACGTGTGATCCGGTTCATGATCAACTCATGGGTATGTGATGCGAGGATGTGGAATGAGCGATGTGTGGCTCGGGGAGAATGACAACCCCTGCCGTTGAAAAGTTTCAAACCGGAAAAACCCCACGTCCATATCTGTGGAAAATACGACGGTATTCTCTGTGACACAATGCACATTCCCGTTCCATGTAATCACTTCCACGATTTGTGCCTGAACGCGGCAAAGGGAGGCGCGGAGCCTGTACCATCCGGTAGAGGCTGTCGTCGCGTCGCCTGTCACCGATGATTTCCACTGCGGACGGATGTGACTATCCGCCTGCAGTGAGCAGAAGAGTCGCAACGGCTCGCGGCACGCCGTTCACAGAGAGGAAGACGCCGTACCAACCTCTCGGAAGCGAAGCCGTTTCAATGCTGCAGGCGCCGCGACCGTCATCTCCTATCCAGATTGTGCTGTTCCGCACTTCGCGGCCGAGGATGTCGCGTATGCGTACTTCGGCGGCTGCAGGACCGGGTGACTGCACGTCGATGTGCGTCACGTCAACGGAAGGTTGCGGATGCACAGTGAGGGAGAACGCTGTTGGTGTCGCCTCTGATGGAGGGATATCGTTTGTGGGAGCGTCGTCGGGCAGAGCGATGGATGCGATATGCGTATCCATCCACGACATTCGGCTCGAGATCCAATTCCGGAGGTAGGAGATTTCCTCCTCCCAGGTGTTCCCGACAAAATAATTCGGCCATATCGCCTGACCCAGCAAGGCCCAGCGTTGAAAATGCCGTTGCTGCGCCTCACCAAGCAACGCGGTGAGAGAATCAATACGCCGGTCTGTGACCAGTGACGAGAGTATGGAGTTGCGCAGTGTGCGCCAGCGTGCAACGAGCGCGTCGACAAACACCGAATCCTGCAACAGTCTTCTCCACCAGAATGGTACCCTGCCGTAATGGGAACGCCATCCGGATACGAGCTCGGCATCCGCATAATTTGCGTTTCCGAAAGCGATGTTGAAATCCCACACCGGACCGGCGACAAGCCGTCCATCCTTGGAATCTCTGTTCTTATGGAGGTAGAGACTCGCAACAAAGCCGTCAACATTATTGGCGACTTCATTGATGAGTATGTAATCCACGAAAGAGGGTACGTTGAGCCAGGCGGGATAGCCGGTATGGCAATCGGCGAACGAGGATGATCGCATCATGTCTTCGAACGCTTTGATGTAGTCCTGGATGTACCAACGTTGATACAGGTTGATGTTGTTCGACGTGGGGTAGATATGCCAGTACACATAGTAACCCGAGGAGTCATAGGCCCCCGGGAAACCGAGCTGGGAATCTTTCCCGTTTCCATCAATCGCGATGATGTACCCTCCTGTCAGAGCGCTTCCGGATTCGACCGAGGAGTCGAGTTTCGCAATGTCCACGCGGTTCTTATCGCGTTTTATCCGCTCAAGCAGTACGTACACACCCTGATAACGGTCGTTGAGCACCAACTCGCAGAAGCGGGTACGGCTCGCGTACCACCCCATATCTCTCGCGATCTGATAGACAAGCACATTGCGTATCAGTGATTTGTCCACATAGGGCGCATAGAGAATCCAATCGTGCTCCTGAGGGAACTCGCAGAGTGAGACGTTGCACTCCTGATTGAGTGTGTCCCGCGTTTCGATCAGATACTGTTTCTGTTCATACTGCAACGAACTGTTTCCGCGCAGTTCGATGCCGATCCTCCCGTCAAAGTCCGACGGAGTATCGCAGATCGTGTTTCTTCCTTCATGGCGTCGTAAGACGCGCATGGACGCTGCCACCTTCGGCTCATCCGGAATGGGTTGTCCGTCCGTCTGGATAATGATGATGGGAAGATTCGAAGAGGTCAACACCGTGTCCTGCGCGTAAGCTCCTTCGACGCTGCCGGTGATGATGGCGAGGAAAAACGTAATGCACGCTCTCCCGGCCGGGATAAGAGAATTGTTCATGCTCTTTTGCGACGCTATCAGACAAGGATTGGTGTGATGACCGCGGGAGGGACCCCAAGCGAAGCAGGTCTGCTCTCCCGGCTGCCGAAGCGGAAGTACTAATCCACCCGATTTCGGCTCTGTGTGCGCTCACCGCCCGCTTCGCGAGTGGCATGTGGCATTGCTGCAACGCAGCCCACACAGTGGAATAACACATGAAGACGGTAAAAGTTACACACAGGTTAAAAAAATCTTGAATGTACCTCTCCTTCGTGGCAGACAGAGGTGTACACCTGACAGGATTCTCCTTGTCCATGAAAAAGGGAGCGCAGAAGCTGACGGACAGCCTGCGCTGCACCTCCTCGCCACTGCGGTGTGTTCGTCGTCTCCGTCAGGCAGCTTGACATCGAGAAACAATCTCAGTAGGTTTGAACATTGCATGGCATGGTGGACGATGAAAGCTATCGTAAGCGCGAGTCTATTCTTCTTATTCCTCTCACCGGTGTTGCACGCGCAATCAGGAGATGATGCGTCCACACAACCGTGGTACGACAAAGTGGTGCGGCTCAGGGACGGAAGTGTGCTGCGGGACGTGGAAGTGACGCATGAAAAGGAGAAGGGCGAATACGAGCGCTACATCATCAAACGGCGCGACGGCGCGATCGTGACGAAGCTTCCTTCCGAGATTCTGGTGATTGAGACGCATGCGCGGACGCTATTCCCCCCGCGCTATCATCCCATTGACATCGTGTATCCCTGCGACGACAGACAGCGCGAATTGCAATGGTATTTCGCCGAGCTGCGTGGCTGGGTGATGGCCACGGGAGCGGACGAATCCGTGAATGCCATCGGTCTGGAACAATGGACGTTCGGCCCCGAAATCGCTATCGGCTGGCGCGCGCATCCTCTCGGCGTCGGACTCGGCGTATCGTATTTCCGCGCGCGGGATATCGCGCGCATCCCTGTGTTCCTGCACGCACGCTGGCAATTGTCTGCGAAGTGTTTCGCGCCCTTTCTCTATGCGCAATTGGGCACGGTGTTCGACGATCAATCCGATGTCGGTTTCGAGGTGAATAATACGTTTTCGCCCGCTCCGAAAATCCTCGGCATCGGCATCGGCGTTGACCTGCCGGTGGCGCCGTGGCTGGATCTCTCCGCGGATATCGGGTATCGCTACTTGCAACTGCCGACAAAGGTGCCCTGCGACTGCTCGGATCAGGATCCGCTTCTCGAAGCGGTGTACTTCAATGAAAGCCACGGTGTACTGCTGCGCGTGGGCGTGACGTTGTAACGGATGGAGAACGATGAACAGTGGAACAGTGTCGTGACGGAAAAGTCGAAGGCGAAAGGAAACCCATGAGATCAGCACTCTGTCGCCTGTGCCTGTACATGGCCATACTTGCGGTGATGGCCGCAGCGGCCTGTCAATCGCCGTCGGAGACCCCGCCGTCGACGTTGCGCTCTGTGACCGTGCATGTGCAGAATGCCGACGGAAGCGGCGTGGAGAGCGTACCCGTCGCCTTGTACCCGCTGCCGGAAGCCGAAACGGGCAGTGATCCGGTCAACAGCGCGCTCACGGACCGCGATGGCACTGTGCGCTTCGCCGTGGACATCCCGACCACCGGCAAGGGCTTCCGCATACTGGCAGGCGACGACCGCTTGGGACGCGTCGCTGTGGACGCGAATCTTCTGTGCCGCGACACGGTGATCGTCGTCCGTCTGTTGTTCGAGGATGTGCCGTGCGGTGGGGACGTGTCGCACACCCTGCGCATCAGCAACATTTGTGCGCCTCTGAAGACGGGGGAGCGTTTTACCGATTCCGTCGAGGTACGCTTCATCTCCGGTTGTGACGTACCGCTCACGTTCACGTTTTCCGGCGACCCGAGCGGCGCGGACATGCAGTACCGGCTGCTCGAGGCCTCCGGCAGGCAGATCCCGGGTTTCCCCTTCACGATACCCGCGCGCGGGCAATTCACCTTCCGTGCCGTCGCATCACCGCTGGACAGCGGACTCAAACGATGGAATGTCGTGCTGAACGGCACGGGCCCCAATCAGGCCACAGCCACCGTGCGCATCACCGTGGAGGTGGATGCGGTGAATTGCAATATCTGCGACTGTCCCGATACGGTGATCGTCGTGGATTTCGGGGTGGTGCAGGCGAAACCCACCACGCAGCGGGGAACGCGCTCCGTCGAGTTGCCGCCGAATCTCTGCAATTTTTTACGGATTGACAATCTCGTCAAAGGAGCGTCCAAGCCGACCATATTCGGTGTGTCTCCCGTGGACAATGTGCAGCTTGGTCCCGGCGACGCATCCCGCCTGCACTTGTCCTTTGTTCCGCCGGACACGCTGCGCTACAGCGATACGGTATTCGTGGAGCATTTCATTCCGGCCGAGCAAAAACGCTGCACCACCATGGTCATTCTTCGCGGACAGGGCTGTGGCCCCGCCTGCCGCATCATTGCGGACAATCTCGTTCAGACAGGCACCGACACGTATCAGCTTCCTTTGAACAGGGTGCGCGCGTATCAGAGCGGCGTAGAGCGTGTATGTTTCGAGAATCCGGGACTGTGCGGCTCGGTCACGCTGAACCTCTCCGCTCCCGACCGTCCGGGCTTTAGCGTCACACCCCGCACACTGACCATCGAGCCCGGTGAAAGCGGCTGCTTTACCGTGCGCTTCGACGCTGAGGACGGTGTCGTCTGGCCGCAGGGACATGGCCGTCCCGCGGACATCGATCACGATCTCCGTCTGGACATCAGCAATTGCGGACCATTGAAAACTGTGGATGTCCGGGTCATCGTGGATACCTTGCCCGCGCAGTTCTCCCGCTGCATTTATCAATGGGATCAGAATGAGAACTTCGGCTACAATTTCACACCCATTGAAGGGAAGGGGGAGGACCGCTTCGACCCGCAGGCTATCACGCAGCAGATTACCGATCTCGTCGTACTTTCCGTGCGTCCCGGAGTGGATGCGGACGTGCTGTTGCGCAGCGGCTGGAAGTTCATCAAGAGCGGCGTGAGCGAAGCGCAGTTCAACTTCGCGGACATGTCCGCCGGACTCAACGGCTGGACGCGCGCGGAATACGAGAGCATCACTTCCGGTAGTTTCAACACGGGGCGTTCAGCCGTTCTCGCATTCCGCAGCGTGTACTCTGTGCGCATCGAGCGGGGCGGGGTTGTGTATTACGCCTGTGTGCGCGTTCGCGAACTGAGCGTGGATCCGGACGGGAAATTCAAACTGTGTCTCGACGTTCTCTTCCCGATGATCAAGGAGTGATGCGATGCGCCGTCCGCAATGGAGATATTCTCTGTTTCTCGTCCTTGCCATGCTACTCGCTGGCTGCGCTGCCTCGGTGCATCAGACTCCGGGGCCCGTCACCGCGGGCACGGTTTCGAGAACGAGCGTGTACAACTGCGGCGTCCTGAACACGGCCGAGGATGAATTCGCGCCGCTGCTGCTGGAGGATGGCAGAACCGTGCTCTTTACGTCGAGCAGACGTCGCGACGCGGGTGCGCGCAAGCTCTCGCCGCAATTCCTGTATGGCGAGGCGGTGTATCACGCGGTGCGCGACGTGGATACGCCGGAGCTGCAACTGAACAATACGGCCATGTGGAATGCGCCGGAGCTGTACCACGCAGGGGTGCTCGACAAGGTGAACACCGGCGCGGTGACCGTTGATGCGGGGCGCGAGGTGATGTACGTCAGCGGCACGTATGTGCAGCTCGGCGAAGGGGGAGCAGATATTTACACCGTGCCATTCCCTGGTGTCACATCCGGCTTTACCCGGCTGGAGAACGTCAATTCGCCCTGGTGGGACGCGCATCCGGCGGTCAGTCCCGACGGGTCCTTACTCGTGTTTTCGAGCGAGCGTATCGGATCGCAACCCACCGTGAGTGATTCCGGCAGCCGGTCGCCGCATTTGTGGATGTCCGTGCGTGAAGGAGGCGCATGGTCGCGTCCCGAACTGCTGCCGCAGCCGGTCAATTCAGACGCCGCGGAAGTGTCGCCGTTTTTCGGCGGCGATGGCTCTCTGTATTTCGCCACCTCGCGTTGGAGCGACGCGGGCTACGACATTGTCCGTACACGGCAGCGCAACGGAATATGGGAGCAGCCGGAGCGCTTGCCCGAACCCGTAAATTCCGAGGCGGACGACCTTTTCCCTTTTATCACACCTGATCGAAAGCAGTTGCTGTTCGCATCGAATCGTACCGGAGGCGCGGGCGGCTACGACATCTGGGGCGCGGAAATGCCGTACTGCCTCGCGCTTGTCGCCGATGTACGCCTGCTGGATGCGGATCCTGTCGGCAGCGCTTTCACCCATCCGGCGGTCAGCGTTGCGATGGAGGTGCTGGACGCGGAAAGCAATGCGCTCGTCGAAGCGGGACGCACCGATGACCGGGGAGTCTATGCAAGTACGGTCTGTCTCAAGGCCGGGAAGCGCTATCTGCTGCGTCCCGGAGCGCGAAGCTGCTATGTCTCGTCTGAAGGTATAGCGTTTACGACGCCGGTCCCGGAAGCGTTTTCGGACACCGTGTTCATGCAGCTCGATCTGCGTCGGCTCGCACTGCCGGAGTTCCACGTCGTCAGCGATTCGATCCCGTTTTTCGTTACCGGATACTGGTATCCGAATACCACCGCGGAACTCGGGCGCCTCCGCGACCGGCTCACCAGCATTGGGGACCTGCCGAACGCAAAATTCGTGGACACATCGGATTACGAGTACGACTGGGCCGCGGAGCGCGTGGATGCATGGTTCGGCCAACTCTACGAATCCATTGAGCGCATGCTGGTCCCCATGATGGATAGTTGCTACACCGGCGCCGATACCCTCGTGATTCGTGTGCTTGGCTATGTGGATCCCCGTGGCCTCGCATGGGGCCGGTATGACGAAAACATCGAAGTCCGCACGGTGAGCTCGCTGATTCGTCCCGGCGCGGTGATGCAGGGCGAGGAAGGCAACGCCAAATTGTCGCACTTGCGCGCGTATTTTGCCAGGGAAATGATAGACAGGGAAATGGAACGCCGCTCCCCGCGCTATACCCTGCTGCGCAGTATGGGCCGTCTGCGTCTGGAAGCGGACGGCGGGAACATCGGCTACGGCAAGACCGGCAGCACACGGGGTCCGGTCAATGACCCGCTGAAACGAAAATTTACCGTGGCCGTGGAGATTCGCGGAGGGAGGTAGGACTCCGTACAGTCGCCGATCATGCGTCCGCACCGTCCGCTGATTGGTGCGACCATCTTTTTTTATCGGAGGAGAAGAAAAGAAGGGAAGCACTCCGCAGAGACTGACGTCGCCCGGAGTACGACAAAAAGGGACGCCAAATGTCCGAAATACTTGCATTGTATCCTTCGTACGCCTACATTTATCTCATTATCCGAACTCGTGAGTCTATTATCCGGAGTGAAAATTCCGGCGAATAGCATGTGCGTTGCTGTACCCGGCGCATGTACCTCAGTCAACCGATCCAGCACCTATTCGGAGGAATCCCATGCTACGAACCTTTCAAAGAACCTGCGCAGGCCTTGCGCTGGTCGCATCAATCCTGCTGCTCGTCACGACCGACCTCAGTGCGCAGGACAGAGTCATCAGTTTTCAGGGCGTGCTGACCGACGTGTCCGGCGGCGCTGTGGCGGACGGAAGTCATCAGCTGCAGTTGTCGCTGTACGACGCACTGACGGCGCAGTCGCATCTCTGGACGGAACAGCAGACAGTCAACACGGTGAGCGGTGTGTTCAATGTGCTCATCGGCAAGGTTAATCCGCTCACGCTGCCTTTTGACAGGCAGTATTGGCTCGGCATCAAGGTGCAGGGAGTGGAACTCACACCGCGAACCGCTCTTGCCGTCGCACCATACGCCTTCAGGGCGTTGAGTATCAACGGGATACCGGCGGGAGGCGACCTGAGCGGTACCTACCCCGATCCGCAGCTCAAAGCCGCTTCCATTGGCGCCGATAAACTGAAAAGCGGCGAGGTGGTGAAAAGTCTGAACGGCTTGCACGATGCCGTTACGCTTACGGCGGGAAGCAATGTCAACATCTCCACCACCGGCAACGCCATTCAGATATCCGCGACCCCGGGTGGCGGCGGCGGCGACATCACCGCCGTGAATGCGGGCGAAGGGCTCGAAGGCGGCGGTACTGCGGGTGATGTGACAATCGCGCTGCGCAGCGGTGGAGTGACTCCCGACAAACTCGCAACGGGCAATACACCCATGCCGGGGACCGTATTGGGATACAATGGGAGCAGTATGAGCTGGCAGTCGCCTTCGGGTGGCATTACCGGGATCATTGCCGGACAGGGCTTGTCAGGCGGAGGAAACACGGGTGACGTCGGAATACAGGTTGCGGATGCCGGAATCACCAGCGCAAAACTCGCCGACGGTTCCGTGACAAAGGAAAAGATTGCGGCCCCCGCAGGGTCGGATGGAAAGATGCTCACCTGGTACAGCAGCGGATTACAGTGGACTTCCGCGGGTGGCGGCGGCGGGGGCCTGACGATACCCTTCGCATGGAACGGAAATCTGGCGGATCCCACGATTGCGTTTTTTCTTGAGAATCAGGGAAGCGGACCCGCTATCGGCGTCCGGAATCTGTCCGGCGGCACCATGGTCGATCTCGCGACCAGCGAGTGGCAGTATCGGGGGATATCCTCCGGCAAGAAAGCGGGAATTTCCTGTACGACAACCGATGGCACCGCGATAATGGCAAGCAGTCAGGATGGCTTCGGAGTGTCCGGCAGCTCTGTCGGTGGACGGGCGATCAGCGGTACGAGTACGCAGAGCGATGGCGTGTTCGGAATCACGCTTGCAAGCGGCAAGGCTGGTGTGTACGGATCCACATCCGTCCTTACAGGCTTCGGTGTGTACGGTCATAATAATCAGGCACAGTCGAATGGCCGGCTCGGCACAGAAAAATCAGGTGTGTACGGCCAGTCTACCGCGAACAAGGGCGTATTTGGTTTGCAGGGTTCCGCCGCGGAATTGATAGGGACGCCATGCGGAGTGTATGGGCAGGGCGCTGATCGCGGGGTAGTCGGTGCAGTGCCGTGGACAGCCGGTTCGCCGAGCGGGAAAGTCGGCGTGCTCGGATACGGGGAAGTCGGCGTCGAGGGTACCGTCCCGGGATCCGGCACGAATCCGCCGCTCATTCTCAGTGCCGGTGTTCAGGGCCGGGCGCACACGGTATACGGTGTGGCCGGCAGCAGTATGTCGAGCAATGGTGTGTATGGTTATTCCAATTCCTCCGATGCCATATACGGCAGAGCGAAAACGGATGTCAAAGCCGCCGTGTATGGTGAAAACGATGGTTCCGGATCTTGGGGATATATCGGAGGACCGTACGGAGCATACGGCCGTTTCGGCGCATACGCTGGTCTGCTCGGCGTCAGTGATGCCGGGGTACGTGCCGCGCGTACCGGAACAAGCACGCTGGCCAGTCTCGTGACAAGCACCCACGCGGGCTCCTTCGTCGGTAACGTTCGTGTTCAGGGGAATCTCGACGTGACGGGCTCCATCGTCGGAGCCAGCAAGTCCTTCCTCATCGACCATCCCCGTAATCCGACGGAGCAATATCTCAAACACGTGGCCATCGAGGGTGAGGAGATGCTGACGTTGTATTCCGGCAACGTGATGCTCGACGCCCAGGGGGAAGCAACGGTGCAATTGCCGGAATACTTCGAGGATATCAACACCGATATTCGCTATCAGCTCACCTGCATTGGCGGCTGGGCACAGGTGTATATCGCCGAAAAGGTCCGGAACAACCGCTTCCGTATCGCCGGGGGTACTCCCGGTCTCGAAGTTTCCTGGCAGCTCTCCGGGGTCCGTCAGGATGCCTGGGCCAGGAAGAATCCTCTGATTCCCGTCATGGATAAACCGGCCTCTGAGCGCGGCTCGTATCTCCATCCCGAAGCTTGGGATCAACCGGAATCCCGCGGCATCGGTTACGAGGAAAACGAACGGATACGTGAACGGCTCGCCACGGAAGCGGAACGTCGCGGCAAAGACGACACCGGCTCAGAGAGGCGCTGAGAGGAACGCATCATGATTACTCTCATCAGAACAACGAAGCTCATGCTCACCTTCGCCCTGATCGGCGCGGTGGTGCCGCTTTGCGGAGCTGCCACGGCTCAGCTTGTGCTCCAACGCAGCGTGATGGCGCAGGGAGCTGTTTCCGCTTCAGGCGGGGGCTTCTCGATGTCGGCCACGCTGGGCCAGCCCATCATCGGCACAGCGCGCGATAATACGCACGCGGGATTTTTCGGCTTCTGGTATACACCGGATCGGGTTGTCGTCAATGTTGAGCGCATCGAAGGTCCGCGACCGGAAGCGCCGTCGATAGAGGCGATCTATCCGAATCCGACGCACGGCGAAGCTCTGGTCCATTTCGCAGTACCGGGTGCCGGTGTCGTTCGCGTTACCCTGCACGATATGCTGGGACGCGAGCTGTCCATGCTCGATCGCTCGTTCCGGGATGCCGGGCGCTACACCATCAGGATTCCATCGGGGCAACTCTCACCGGGTCTGTATTTCCTTCGTCTGACTACGGCCGGGTCGGTTGTGCTTGACCGCTTTATCGTGGAATGAGGCATTCGGTGTGAATACGAGGTCGCCGATTGTGCTCTATCCGGAATCCGGAGGCATGGCCGCAGCTGCGAAGCGCATGGCGATCCACGCATCCATCTGAACAGACACATTCATCAAATCAGAAACGGCAGCCTCGCGGCTGCCGTTTCCTTTGGGTCAAGTTTTCCTTCGATTCGAAGGCTGCGGATCAGTTGCGAACCAGCAGCATCTTCGTTTGCAGCATCTGCGTTCCGTAGACCAGTCGTGCGTAATACACGCCGTCGGGCAGATCGTTGGCCTCGAAGATCACGGCGTGTGAGCCGGGATTGAAGAAGCCGTCGGCGAGACGCGCGACCTCGCGGCCGAGAGCGTCATACACCGTCAGTGTGATGGACTGCTCCTCGGGAAGACGGAACACCAGACTGGTGTTGCCCGAGAACGGGTTGGGATAGTTCTGTTCGAGAGTCGGCGATTCGGGAATCACCGCTTCGTCGGAGAACACCACCTCGTCTTCTTTCAGGAAATTCCATGCCACATACACGTAGCGCGTGGCGATGGAGGAGTTGTTGCTCGCGTCCTTCGCGGTGTAACGCACGGTGTAGGTGCGTCCGAAGCCCATAGGTGCGCGTTCCGCGCGCAGCGCGAACTGCGTCGCGGGTTGACCGATGGCGGCGGCGATGTCACCGGGCAGGTCTCCGGGGCCCGTACCCGCATCGGGCTCGTTGCTCGTGACCGAGCTGAGCACGAAGGAACTACCCGGGCAGTTGTCGTTGAGGTTGACACTCGCCATGATGGTGCGCATTGTGCGATCCACCGGGAAGAGATACTGCGGGAAGAGCACCGGTGTGATAACCGGCGGTGTGACGTCGCGGACCGTTACCTGCTGTGTGGCAGTGTTGAAATTGCCGTACTGATCGGTAGCTGTCCAGGTCACAGTCGTGACGCCGACGGGATAGAACGACGGCGCGTTGTTGGTGATGGTTACGATGACGCAATTGTCAGACGCGGTTGCCGTGCCGAGGGAGAAAGCCGAACTGCGTCCGCAGAGCGTCGCGTTGGCATCCACGGTGACAGCCGGAGGCGCAAAAATCGTCGGTTTCTCGGTGTCGCGAATGACGATGTTCTGTGTCGCTGTCGCGGTGTTGCCGCGGGCATCAGAAGCGGTCCAGGTTACAACAGTCGTGCCGACAGGGAAGAAATTCGGCGCGTTGTTGGTTACGGAGGTCACAGCGCAATTGTCCGAGGTCACCGGATTACCCATGGCGACGTTGGTCTTTGCACGACCGCACTGGCCGGGATCGTTCGTGAGATTGACAGCCGCGGGCGCGGTAATGGTCGGCGGCTGAGCGTCAATGATGGTGACGAGCTGCGTTGAAGTCGCGGTGTTGCCCGAACCGTCGGTAGCCGTCCAGGTGACGGTGGTGATGCCGACGGGGAAAGTCACAGGCGCGTTATTGGTGATGGTGACGGTGACGCAGTTGTCCGACGCCGAAGGCAGGCCAAGAGCCGTGTTCGCGCGGGCGCGACCGCAGATGTTGGGATCATTGTTCGCCGTCACCGGAGCGAGCGTGGAAATGGTCGGCGGCTGCGTGTCGTTGATGGTCACGTTTTGTGTTGCCGTACGGGTATTCCCGTATGCATCCAGCGCCGTCCAGGTTACGACCGTCAGGCCGCGCGGGAAGAACGTCGGGGCGTTGTTGCTGTATGTGACGCCGGGACAATTGTCGGACACGGTCGGAGTACCCAGCGAGAAACTGCTGCGATTTTTTCCGCACAGTCCGGGATCATTGCTCAGCACGAGCGCCGCAGGAGCGGTGATATTCGGCTGCTGAGTGTCCTGAATGGTGACAGTCTGCGTGGCGGTGGCGGAATTGCCATTAACGTCAGTGACCGTCCATGTAACCGTGGTGGCGCCCACCGGGAAGGTCGAAGGCGCATTATTGATGACGCTTGCCACGCCGCAATTGTCAGCCGTCGTCGGGGTACCGAGAACGGTGTTGGTACGGCTCCGTCCGCAAATGTTGAGATCGTTGGGCTGTGTGACGTTTGCAGGCGCGGTGATGGTCGGATTCTGCGTGTCCTGAATCGTGACACGCTGATTCGCGGTGGCGCTGTTGCCCGCCGCATCCATCGCCGTCCAGACGACAATCGTCGTGCCAACCGGGAAGGTGGCCGGCGCATTATTGGTGACCGATGTCACCGCACAATTGTCTGCGGTTGTCGGAGTGCCCAACGTCACATTCGCGAGGGCACGCGAACAAAGGCCTGGATCGTTCGGCAGTACGACGTCAAGGGGAGCCGTGATGGTAGGCGGCGTAACGTCAGGAATCAGCGTGATGGTGACGTTGTCCGTGTCGGTGCCGCTTACTCCGTCGTCTACCGTGAGGGTGACGACATGGACACCGGGCTGCAGGAGGACGACAGAAGAGGAACTCGTGGTCGGTCCGGCGATGACGGTGGCGCCGATGCTCCAGGTGTACGTGAGCGGGTCATTGTCCGGATCGCTGGAGCCGCTGCCGTTCAGCGTGACGTTGATGCCCGTGGACGGCACGCAATTGATGGTCTGATCGGTGCCCGCATCAGCCGTGGGCAGCGAATTGGCAAGCGGAACGTTGCCAGTGACGATGATCGAGGCCAGCTGCGATCCACCCACAAGCGTCCCCTTGTGCGTCACCTGCACGATATATTGTGCACCGTTGGTCGGCGCGGGGATGTGAATCATCTCGACGTTGTCGCGAATATTGTCGCCCGTGGTGGCGGCATTTGCGGGATTGTCCGGATCGAGGCGGTAGGGGAAATAGGTGACGGGGCCGGGTCCGATGACTCGCACGTCGAGATCGTTGACCAGTCGCGGAGTCCGGTTATTGAGTGCGGCGGCGAGCGGCTGCACTGCCGGATCCGTCCATGCGGCGGTGATACGCAGCGGTGAACCGTCGCTTTCGACGGTTCTGGTGTACGTCGTGCTGTTGGCCAGAATGTGTTCGTGGATGTGCCCGGGGCTGCCCGGTGCCGCATCGGCGGTCATGACCTGTGCTGCCTTCGTGGTGTTCATCAATCCCCAGCCAAAGGCGTAATCCGGTCCGGTAGTCGACCCGGCCTCATCGGCGGTGTGAATCACCAGGGCTTTCATGGTGGAAGACTTCAAGGTCACACTCGGGTGCAGGTCTTCCTGATGCTCGAGCAACAAACCGATGGAACCCGCCGCGCTCGGACTGGCCATGGAGGTGCCGCTGAATATTCCATAGCTGTTGTTGTTCGGAATGAAAGAAGAATAGAGCCCGACACCGTTCGTCACGATATCCGGCTTGATGCGTCCGTCATCCGTCGGTCCCCAGGCGCTGAACGAGGACATCACCACACTTGCGGGATTGACGTACGCACCGGGGATATCGTTGACGGCACCGATGGTGAGGATGTTCTTTGCATTTCCTCTGTCGGTGAGGCAGTCGTAGCCGAGCGGGCCGCCGTCGAGGTTGCGCGTCGCCGTGGACCACACCCAGCTGTTCGTTCCGGTGTCCCAGTAATAGTGTCCGGTGCCCGGTGCCGGTCCCTGCATACGGTCGTTGCCGGCCGATTTGACGATGAGATAATTGGGATAGGTTTTTGCGATGTTATCCCAGCTCCAGGTGCCTTCGGAATAGTAGCCGAAATTAGCATCCTCTGTGGTGCTGATGTTGACATCCCCGAACCAATACCAACTGCCGGAAAAGAAATACCAGCCGGTGATGAAGCCATACGAATGGTTGGAAACCAGAAGACCGTTGCCGGCTGCGGTTTTCATCTCCGTCGTATCGTCGTCCCAGTCATAGGCGTGCAGCGTTGCCGCGTAGGCCATACCGCGGGCGGCAGCGTCCACGCCGGAGGCGACGAGCGTTCCGGCAACGTGTGTCGCATGATCGCTCAACGAGGCCGGCGTATCCATCTGCGTCACGCGGCCCGTCAGCTCCTGATGGGTCGTGAGTACACCGCCACCGTCCCATTCGCCGAGAAGAACGCCGGCTCCGGTCAGGGACAGCCCGGCCGTACCTCCGGGATACAGCTTGTCGGTGGAAATGGACGCGGCGGACACGGAATTCGTTGTCGTATAGTACAGAGGGGCACCGTTCGCCTTGAAGCCGACCAGTGTCGCCTTTGTCGTTTCGTTGTTCATGTGGATGGGTATACGCAATTCTGCAGCGCGTTTTTCAATTGCGGCGCGGTTGAAGCGTGGCGGAGTCTTGCCGCGGTCTTCTCTCTGCGCGACAACGCTCCCCGCGGTAAGCAGGAGCAGAAGCAGAATGCTCAGGAAAAATCCTCCGAATCGAGAATTCATGTGATACCTCTGGCTGGTTTGAGGAAACACACCCGTCGTCGTGTCCCATCCGTCTGCGGATCACCGTCCGGGTGTGGTATGTTTTTACTGGAAGCTGTTTCGCAAGTAGTCGAGTATGCAGTAAGATGGAGTACGGCAGGGAAAAAAGCAACTCCGGCATAATTTTGTGGCGCCCACTCCGCACACGCGCCCGCTCCGCGCGAGCAGCAAGGATATTACGTGCGCACCTCTATGTCTGCACAAAACATGCCTGCACCCATGTGAAGAGCTTATGCCTTCATGTCGTCCGCGTATGCAGCGATTGCCGGGATGGTCTCGGGATTTACGAGACTGCTCGTGTCGCCGGGATCCAGTCCGAGCCAGGCGCTGCGCACCATGCGGCGCATCACCTTGCCGTTTCGGGTTTTCGGAAGGTCGGGGACGGTGACGATGTGTTTCGGGGCCAGCGCTTTCCCCATATCATGCACAAGAGCGTCGTGCAACTCGCGCAGCAGGCCGTCGGTCATAGCATATCCCGGATTCAGCACGCACACGCAAATGATTTCGTTGCCTTTCACGTCGTGCGGAATGCCGATCGCGGCGGCTTCGTTCACCGCCGCATGTGCGACGAGCACGGATTCGATCTCGGCGGGTCCGACACGCTTGCCGGCTATCTTGATTGTGTCGTCCGAGCGCCCGAGTATGTACCAGAGACCGTCGTCGTCCACAGCCGCAAAATCTCCATGCACCCAGACGTTTTCCCAACGCGACCAATAGGTGTCGAGATAGCGCTGCCGATCCCGCCAAAAACCGCGGGTCATGCCTATCCATGGGGCGCGGATAACCAGTTCTCCCACGGCGTTGCGAATCGGGTTCCCGTGCTCGTCCACGACGTCCGCCGCGATGCCCGGGCAGGGAGCGGAGAAGGCCGTGGGCTTCAGCGGCAGCAGCGGCGAGCCCATGACGATGCCGCCGCTGATTTCGGTGCCGCCGGAATAATTGATGATCGGTCTGCGCTCCTCACCCACATCACGGAACAGCCACAACCAGGGATCGGGGTTCCACGGCTCGCTGGTCGAGGCGAAGCAGCGGACTGAAGCGATATCATGCGCGCGGACAGGGTCGAGGCCAAATTTCATCAAGGCGCGGATCAGTGTCGGAGACACACCCAGCACCTGAATGCCATGCCGCTCCACGAGGGCCCAGAGGCGGTCAGGCGCAGGGTAATCCGGTGCGCCGTCGAAGAGGAAAAACGTGCCGCCGAGTATGGTGGCGCCGAACAACAACCATGGCCCCATCATCCATCCCATGTCCGTCATCCAGTAAATCAGGTCGCCGCGCTGCACATCCGTCCCGAAGGCCATGTCCTGCGCCGCTTTGACGGGAAAGCCGCAGTGCGTGTGCACGGCGCCCTTGGGTTTGCCCGTCGTACCCGAGGTGTAGATGATCATGAGCACATCCTCGGCGTCCATGATTGCACTTCCGGCGTAATCGGACTGCTTCGGGATGAGTTCGTGCCACCAGTGATCCCGTCCTTCCACCATCGCAATGTCATGTCCGGTGCGCCGTAGGACGATCATATGCCGCAAGTCGGGTACTTCCGCGGCCGCCAGATCGGCGATGCTCTTCATGTCCACCACGGCGCCTCTTCGCAGGGAACCATCGGCGGTGAACAGCGCTTTCGCGCCGGCGTCGTTCAGGCGGGAGGCGACGGCATGTTCTCCGAAGCCCGAGAACAGCGGAAGGATGATGCCGCCGATGCGCGCAATGGCAAAGAAGGCAACGGCGATCTCGGGGGTCATCGGCATGAACAACCCGACCGCATCGCCGCGACCTATACCCAGTTCTCGCAAAGCGTTGGCACAGCGGTTCACCTCCGACAGCAGCTGACCATACGTCATCGACACCACCGCGCCTTCTTCGCCCTCCCAGAGGAGTGCCGTCGTGTCGCGCATGCGGGGATCCGCCGCCCAGCGGTCGAGACAGCTCTCGGTGATGTTCAATTTCCCGTCAACGCACCAGCGCGGGAAGGCGATGCCGTCACGCAGGTCGAGCACCGAGGTATATGGCCGGTTGAAGCGTATGTCCAGAAAACGGAGCACCGCATCCGTGAACCATGCAACGTCGTCGGTCGAACGCTTGAGCAACTCCTGGAAATCGGCGACGCCCTCTTCCTGCATGAAGGCGTGCACCGTGCTGCCTGCGATGTCGTCGTAGGTCGGGCGCCACACGATATCCCCACCGAATTGGAATGACTCTGCCATCTGGGACGTCCTTTCGTTTGCTGTGAAGTGAAGGATAGCGGTGTGCCGCCACACGCCGTCGGTGATGTATGAATATGCACGGGGCGCCGGGGCCCCGTGCAGTGCAGGCATACGGCCGCTGCGTCGAGCCGGTCGCGCCGCGGGTATTGTCACTTCCGTCGGCCGATCGGTGTCCGGACCGCGGAGCGCTATGATGCGGGTCGCCGTATCGGGAAGGCGACGAAGGCTTCGCGCAGATTTCTTCCGAAGTGCGCCATATCTGTCACGTTGCCGTCGGAAGCAAAACAGTCCGGTATCAGGGCGCGCCAGAGAAGCTCGGCACGCTTCGCGTCAATGACATCAACAACCAATGTCCCGGGATCATACATGGACACAGGGGTCAGCGGCGCAAAGGCGCCCCACCACGGTTTGTACCAGTTGTATGCCGTCCATTGCTCGATAGGCGGAGGTGTGTTCATCCCCGCATGCATATGCACGGTCATTTCCACGGGTTCGAATTGTTTCCATACCAGTCCGGCAGCACCGAGCATGACGTTGACCGAATCACGCAGCGCGTGATAGAGGGCTTCCTGTGCCGTGGCATGGTTGCCTTCGAAGTAGGGTCCGTCGAACCAGCGATAAGTTTTATACATACGAAAATCCGCGTCCGAATTCTTGTCCGTGATCACGGGACGCGGAGCCGTGCCGGAACATGCGATGAAGGAAAAGACAAGCGCTGCGAGCAGAAGGCCTCGTAGTGTTGCCATGATTGCGATCTCCAGATTTGTTGAACAAGACATGTCGGAAAAAATTACGCAGTCCGGTGGGTTTCAGGCAAGTCCTCAACCCTGCGTCTCCCGAACAGGCGCATTCTCGCCTCAGCGTTCTCCGGTAGAACGCCGAGAAGGAAGTACAGGCAGAAGGTGAGACCCTACCGCCGTCCCCTTGGTTTTTTCGGCTCCTCTTGAGGAAGGTATACGGTGTCGTGTACGACTTGCCGCTGAATTATCGGTTGTCGCGTCGTGGAGGGCTTGTCCGAACCGGACCAGATGACATAGACGCCCATCAGGAGCAGCACGTTCAGGGCGAGGATCACCGCGAGGAACGTCCTGTTTCGTCCGATACTTTCGCGCTGAAGGCTGAATTCCTTCTCCGTCGCTTCCTCGAAGGTGCGCAGGCCTTTCTCAATGAACATCTCGAGTCGGCTCAGCTTTCCGACCACGTCGTCCGCAAACTCGCGTAGCGAGCTCTCCAGGGACTTGTCCAGCGCATCCACGCGGTTCATGGCGGAATTGAGGTTGAAATGCAGGGATCGAATGTCGGCCATGATGGATTTCAATTTCTCCGGGAAATCCACGGCTTCGATGGAGCGCGACAGTTTACCCGACGACGCGATAATGGCGTCCGTGCCCGCAGAAAGTTTCTCGAAATCCAGCGCCTGCTGATCGTACGTTTTCTTGATCGCCGCAAAGATCTTGATGGATTGCGCATTGGCCTCCTCCAGCGATCGTTTCGCGTCCTCGATCGCGGTCTGCATACCATGATGCACGAGATCCTGCAATTCCTCAAGACGCGACGTTGCTTTACCTCCGAGCTCCTCTATGTGCTTGTGTGCACGCGCACCGAGTTCCAGCACCTGTGAACGCGCGCTGCCGGTAAAATCCTCGATGTGGCGGACGGATGCGTCACCGCCTTTGCGTATCTGCTCGTGAAGCAACTGTGCGCTGTCTTCGACGACACGATGGAAACTGCCATCCAGCTCTGCGGCGAGCTTCTTCACCTTTTCGGTCATTACCGCCAACTGCCCGTCAGCCATCGTTGCGGAGTCGCGCACGAGCTGCTTCATCGCGTCCGTGGACTGATCGAACAGTTGCTCGGCGCGGACGGAGAGTTGGGAGAGTGTATCGGCTGATCGCTGGCTCGTACCCTCCAACGTTCGGAGTACCTCCGCATGGTGTTCCTCGAATTGCTTCTTCGCGCGAGCCGCTGTTTCAAGTATGTGGCGTCTGGCGGCAGTACCGAGCTCATCGAAACGAGCCTGAGAATCGGTCCCCACCTGCTCGAGTGCTCCCTTATGCAGCCCCAATAACGCGTCGAGATGTTCGGAGTACTTTTTCTGGACACCGGCGACGGCGACAAGTACTTTCTGAGCGACGCTTTTTGCTTGCTCGATGTGATCTACCGCCGCGCGGAGGCGCCCGAGTTCCTTTTCGAGCGATTGGAGGGCTTCAGTCGTTTCCTGCTTCATAACCTTTCAGAAAGCTGTTGTTGAATGTTCGGAGCCATTGAAGATGCGAGACCAATTCGGGATCCGGGGTGATCGGGGCTGCTTGTGGTTTTGGCGCCCGCTCAGGAGCGGGTGTGGACGATTTCTGCTGAACGCGGGGCTGGGGAGTGACGCCGCGAACTTCCACCTGCGCGTTGCGATCCGCTTTGGATGGCGGTTCTATGGGTTGCGGGTCTTGCTGCGGAGCTCCGGGAGTAACGGATTTTTCTTTCGGCCCCGAAGGCGTCGGAGTTGCTTCGGGCTTGGCGGACTCGCCGGAAGATTCCGCAGTCCGGACGTTCAGCAACCGTGCGAAGCTGTCGATATCGACTGCAGCGGGCTGCAAACTCTCCGGGGCTGCAGCTCTGCCGGGCGCCGGCGGTTCCGCTGGCGCTTGCACCTCTGGCGTTTGTGCTTCCGGCGCTTGCGATGGCTTTGCTGGTCGGGGCGGGGTGACGGTCCCCTGCGCTGTTTCGGTTGCGGCCCCCTTCGCTTCGAAGTCCGCTACCGGCGCCTGCGCGGGCAGAGCGCTTCGACCGGATGCGACGGAGGGTGCGCTCGTGACCGGAGGCAGACTGTCCTCCGCCTTTCGGATGAGTTCCTCCCGTTCGCTGCGGAGGCGTTCGAGGTCCGGGAGACCGTCACGTACTTTCCGCTCTATCGCACTGATGCACTCCTCGGACAGATGCCTCCGGAGAATCACACCCAGGCGATGCAGTGACGCATCGCAATCCTTTTGCTTGCCCCGGCTGAGTGCGAGACAGAACAGTACGGCTTCCGCAAAACGCGATGGTGCGCTCTTCTCGGTTTCGTCATCGGGGGGATCAACCGTGTCCGCCAGAGCCGCGAGCGCTTCGAGCAGTGCTGAATGTGCGTGGAATGGTGAAAGTATTTCGCAGGAACGGCGCAGATGACGGACATGCTCCAGCACCCCGCCCGGTCCGTCCGCCTCGAGCCCCTCGGCGATGAGCAATAACTCCCGAAGCTGTTCCTGCCCTTCCAGCGTCAGTACCCGCGGGAGCTCGTCGGGCCGTGCATACCGCGAAGTAGAGGTGTGCACTGCCGTGGTGTGAAAGCGTTGCGGGCCGTCCTCACGCATCACTGTGTGGAGAAGCACATCCAGATCAGTCGCCTCGCGGTCGTGATACTCACCGATCCAGCGATACAGATGGTCAATGAGGAAGAACAGACACTGCTCCAACACGGAATCGCCGGTGTATGTCGGAAGGACTTGCAGCACGCGCTCCGCGTCCTTTTCCGGCATGAGCATGCGTACGTAGTGTTGAAGCGCTTCGCGGTACTCCGCGTCGCGCCTGACGTTGATGGTCAGCGCAAAACGTCTGGACGCGGGATTTGCTACCACGTCGGTAACGGCGCCAAGCGCCATCATGCGCAGTATGGCGCGCTCCGTATCGGCACGACTGCGGATTTTCAGGAACATCTGCCGCAATGCCAGCCCAAGATCCTGGTCAAGACGCGAGAAAACACCCTGCTGCTGTGTGCGATCCTCGATTTGCGCGACGAAAGACTCCCAGGTATCAGCCGAGATCTCGGATAGAATTTTTCTTTGTATCTCAATCTCCGCGCGTCGCCAGAGCAAGCTGTGGATCTGTGTCAATATCGGCTCTTTGTCGTTCTCGAAGCCGATGCGAAGCGTGAAGCTCGCTCCGATATCGAAATCCTTCATCTGCCGGAGTATCCCATCATCAGCATCGGAAGGGAATGTTGCGGATACCCATGCGCTGAGACTGGGCCCCGACCCCGCCTCTGCGATGCTTTGCCTGAAGGCGAACTCGAGCGCTTCACGGGCGAAGGTCTGGTCGGAGTAATTCGTATCACGGACCACAGTCAATGCGACGAGATCTATGTAGCCCAGCACTTCCCCGCGTCGGGTCTGCAAGTACAGCCGTTCATCCAGATTGCGCTGCCAGTAAGCGGTAAGAATTCCCGTGCCGAATTCATCGCTCAGGAGGTTGGCAATACGAGAGGTGTTGGTATCCTCCGGATAGGTGATTTCTTTCAGCAAATCACTCAGGATTTGCTTCTCCCTGGCCGAGGTGCTGAAGCCGTGATGCAGAGCGGACTCCTCGCGCTTCCGGCTCTCCGCGGCGTTGCGCTTCAACACGCTCTTGGGGATGCACACATAGCACAGGGCTGGCCCTCCATCATGCCCGGCTCTGCCGCATTCCTGAAGCAGGCGTGCGATGGAAGGAGAGGGCTGTACATGTATGGTGGCGCGCACACCCGGTCGGTGCGACCCGATGCCCCAGGCGCGCGTGCTTACGAGCAGATTCGCCTCTCCCCGCGAAAATCGTTTCCGCTCACCGGCAGCGTCGCGAAGGATCTGGCGCCCGACATGGACACCTTCGCAATCCTGACCGGTATAGCGGGCCGTCCGGAAGGGCGATGCATCAAGGATCTCCGCGAGACCTTGCCGTTCCGCCCCATAGCGCGCGGATACGTTGGCTGCGGCAGGGACAAATACCACTGCGGCGCCTTCTCCGTGCGTGGAGAACAGCTGATCGAGCCCGTTATCGGATGATGGAGTCTCAGTAGAGTTGTCTGATGCGCCGGCCTGCAACGCCTTTGGCAAAGCTTCGAGCAGCTGTCGAATCTCCGTTGCCTGCTCTTGAGAGCCGGTGGAGGATGTGACAACGGGAACGAGTCTGACATCAGGAGGTAACGCTCCGGGCAGCAGCAGCAACCACGCTCCCTCCGCACGGGCGTGCTGCTGTGCGGTAGCAAGTTGTCGAAGCAGATGGCTGTGCACGCGGGGCGACATCGAGGCCGTGAGCATTGCGAGCGGCACGTGACGAAACGGTGCGGTCGTCGCCGCCGCGCAAATTCGTCCGGCGATGTGCTGCATGGCGTAGCGCGCGTCGTGACTCCATTCGCTGCAACTCTGCGCTTCGTCGATTACCGCCCGCGCAAAAACAACGCCCTCACGGCGTGCATCCATCAGGGCGTTTCGTACATCCTCGCTGTCGAAAAGATTCGCCGGTATCAGGCCGATCAGAGCGTTTCCTTTTGAGAGTGCACCGAGCGCAGCGAGACGCTCTTCGCGACGCGCTTCCTCCCGAAGGAGGACGTATGCGTCGATGCCGGCCTCATCGAGGGCCGCCGCCGTGTCGGTGAGCATATCGGAGGAAGGTGCGACGATGACTGTCGGCGCGCTTTGCAACACCGATGCCAAAAGGACAGGCATTGTTTTTCCTGCCGCAGGCGGCATGGCGGCGATGACCTGCTCAGCCCGGAGCATGCGGGAGAGAAATTCCAGCTGTCCCTGTCTGAACGCGGAACATCCGAATACGTCATCCTGCAGGCCGCGCAGTGCCGCTTCGGCCTCAGCCGTGATTTCGAAGTCTGCCGATGCTCCCCGACCGGCGCCTTTGTACACCACAGCAGATGCGCTTCTGAATTTCTCCCGTTCCTTTCCGGACATCACGGAACGGATACGGATAGAGGGTGCGTCAGGAAGCGGTATCTCTTCATCGGGGATGTCAGCGGTATGCAGCATCGATACATCCAGCACGAGCGTGCACGGCGCTATCGCTTGTCCGGATGCGAGCACGGTCGGTCGACAGCCGCTGACGGCATGCAGCGGTGAATCGGCGAAGTCCGCCGTGCAGTACACTTTCAGATTGATGGCCGGCAGACGTCGTCCCGCACCTTCGAGGATGAACAACCGATCGAGCAGCCGGGTCAGGTCTTCCACCGCGAGAGCTGCGCAGGGTATGTCACGCTCGATAACGGTGATATCCCATTCCTGTGCGGCAAGGCTCAACTGGCCCGAGAGCAGGTTCTCAAGCACCACCTTCTGAATGCGAGCCACACCGAGTGGTGTGTGCAGTACCTGTAGGAGCTGTTTGCCCTCCTGCGTACTCAACAGTGGTGCGCTTCCGGCCGTGAGTAATGCCCGCATCTGCCCCGGATACTCCGAAATGAGTGCGGTGAGACGGGACCGGAGTGAAGCGGTATCTGCTCCAACCTCGATTGTGATCCAATTCTCCTGTGTCGAAGTTTCGTCCTCCACACCCTCAGGCAGAAACTGCAGTCCGCTCAGCGTACCCGCCCCGGCCGGAAGCGGAAGCAGTAGCTTGTTTCCCTGAGTTTGCAGCAGTTGTACCGCGGCGAGACCCAGAGATTTTTGCAGTACCGGGAGCAATTGTTTGAGAAATTCCGCCGACACGACACCCTGAAACCGCCGGATGGAATCCTGGCCGGTGATGCGAGGATCGAAAGGAAGCAGCGCGGCGGACCATTGTGCAAGCAACGCGTCTCTGTCGGGCCGTTTTTTCCCCAATTCACGGACGTATTCCGGGAACGCCGCGATACAGCGCTCGCTCACCAGTCGTGAAGCGCGTGTCGGGAGCCCTCGCGCCAAAAAATTTACCGCGGCTTCCACGATGTGCAGGTCGGGGATGCGCTCTCCGCTCGCTTCTCGGACGGATTCGCTTTCGTAGCAACAAGCGGTCCTGAACAGCTCAGGAGTATCTGAAGCACCCCTGGCGATCGCTTTCAACGCAGAACGGAGTGGCTCAAGTATGTACGCTGCTGAACTCTGAACTCGCATGCATGTTCTTCCGTCGAATATCTCGAGAAAGGAGCCCGTCCGGTTGATAGAGGACAATATGGATTGATAGTGCAATGTATCATCCGATGCCGTGAAAAGCAACCGTTTTCTCTTATTTAGCATCCGTGGAACCATTGGCTCGTCTGCTCCCATGCCATCGTGCGATTTTTATCAGCCATGGATCTGCCGCCACACGCTCAATATGCACGCGCGTCCGTGTGTGGGCAATATCTGACATCCGATCTGATCGAGGGATAGGAGCGTTGGAGGCAAGGAATGCGGTCGAGGCGGATCTCCGCGGCAATTTTACCGGACTCTGGATTCTCGCTGTGGATTGTTGTAGGTTTCGTGAAACACAGATTCACATGTGTGCGCCTACAGGAGCGAAACCGCATGGTTGTTTTTGAAACTACCAGGCCGAGTGCACGGAACACCAGACTTGGGGGAATACTGTGCGCCGGACTCATACTGCTGATCCTTATCGGCGGCAGGATATCGGCGCAGGATTTATCCCGGGACGACACGCCACCTTTTACGCTGACCGGCAGTCTGATCACCGCCGGGGAACTGTACTCCATACCGGGGCTGGAGACGCAACGACCGGAAAAGTCCGCACGATTGTACTTCAATCCCACTCTGAACGTTTACGGGCTGCAACTGCCGTTCAGCTTTCTTCTGTCCACCCATGAACGCTCCTACAACCAGCCCTTCAACCAATTCGGCGTCAGCCCGGTGTATAAATCACTCACCGTGCATGCAGGCTATCGCTCCCTCCGCTACTCGGATTTCACCTTGAGCGATGCGGTTTTCCTTGGCGGTGGCGCGGAGTTCCGTGAGGACTGGTTCAAGCTGCGCGCGATGTACGGGCGCTTGCGCAGGGCGGTGGATGAGGACACTTCCTCGTCCATTCGGGCGGTGTACCGGCGTGTCGGCTGGGCATTCGGCGCCGGCATCGGAGACGAGCAGCGCTTTATAGATCTGAACGTGCTCAAGGCCTGGGACGACAGCTCGTCGCTCTCCCGGCTCCCTTCCTTCGGTGCGGTGTATCCGTCGGAAAATGTGGTCGCCGGTCTGAACGGCCGTCTCCCGATGCTCGGAGGCCGGCTCGTGGTGGATGGAGAACTCGCGGGCAGTGTGTTCTCCCGCGATCTGCGGCTGCCGCTGTTCACGGATAACAGTGTGCCGGAAACCGGCTTGATTCAGACGCGCATCTCCTCGCGCTTCAATCTCGCTTCCAGAAGCGGAATCACCTGGAACGACGAACTCTGGTCGCTGCGTCTGGAATACGCGCGCGTCGAACCCGAGTATGAGACCATGGGGGCGATCTATACGCAGAACGACTACCAGGATATCACCGTCAAACCGTCGTTCCGTCTGCCCGACGGTTCGTTGCGTATCAATGGCTCCGTCGGACGCCGCTCGGACAACCTTTTCGATGACCGTCTGTACACGACCAGTCGTATCATCGGCTCCGGTTCGCTCAATTGGCTGCCGGGGCCGCTGTTCAACCTCGACGCCAATTACTCCAATTACAGCATGTCCAACAGCAACGGCGCGCTGCAGGTAAACGACAGCACCCGACTCGACAATGTGTCGGAATCCTGGTCGCTGTCGCCGCGTCTGGCGCTCACGGGCATGTCCATGCAGCACTTCCTCATGCTTTTTCTCACGAAACAGAGCTATACCGACGAAAACCTTCTCACCGGTCGTAATTCGGACAACGACGTGCTCACGGCGGTACTCAGCTATAACGGGATGCTGATGTCCGGCTTCGGATTTTCGGGTGCCGTGCAATTTACCGAAATCACGACGGCCTTTCTCACCAATATCATACGCGGCGCAACCATAGAAGTCAGCAATGGTTTTTTCGACAATCAACTGAATGTGAGTCTCTCCTTCACGATGAATTTCACCAGAGCCAGTGTCGAGAGCGCAACGGACACCCAACAACTCGTGACGCTCAGTACGCGCTACAAATTCACGCGCGAAGATGCGCTCGATTTTCGTTTCCAATACAACGACTACCACGCCGTGGATCCGTCCAGGCGGTCATACAGCGGCACCATCACCCGGTTGCAGTATTCCCGGAGTTTCGCGTTCGGCACATGATACCCCGCGTCGACCGTTTCCCCGACCATTGATTAGAAATTCATGCACTGATACAGGAACGGACCATGAAAACTCTCTTGACGGCATTGTGCGGACTGCTGTTCATCTGCGCGGCGGAGGTGCACGCGCAGCTCAGTCTCGCGATACAAATGGATCCGCGTCCCTCTCCCTACATCTCGGATTGGCGCTCGAATCCCAATACGATTCGTTTCATCGTCACAAACCCCACCAACGCGGATGTGCAAGTCCGTTTTTATGGATATATCGAAGGCGACACCCGCGGCCGCGTCGCGGAAAGCAATATCGACGCCCCGATCCCTCCGGTGACCATTCGCCCCGGAACGAGCATGCTCAATGCCGTGGATGCCAACATGCTCGAAGACGGTGCCGTAGCGTATTCCGGTCCCACGCGCGAAGAAAGTCGCCGCAGTGGTCGTCTGCCGGAGGATAACTTTCGGTTGTGTGTGGAACTCCGCGCCTATGATCCTCCCTGGACCGCTCTTTCCCCCGAGGCCTGCACGCGTTTCGATATCCGCCTGCTGTTTCCTCCGACGCTGATCGCTCCGGTGAACGCGTCCGACGTGACCGCGGCACCGACGTTTCAATGGTCCGGTGTTCCGCTCGCTATCGGGGAGATGGCGAAGTACGAACTCACCGTGATCGAGCTCGACCCTGGTCAAACGAACGTCGCCCAGGCGATGAAAACCAATATTCCGTTGATGCAGCGGAGCGATCTGCGCGTACCCGTGTATCAGGTGATGCCTTCCGATCCGAAATTCGAGGAGAAGCATCGCTACGCATGGCAAGTGCGTGCCTACGATGTGAACGAGCGCTTCACCTTCGCAAACGACGGCGTGAGTGAAATCTGGTCCTTCACGTACAATCCTCCCGTTCCACCCGGTTTTACCGATAAGACCACCAAGGCGCAGGTCAAAGGAAAGGTCTCTCCGCCGTCATCCTCCGCGTTCAGCCAATTGAATACCACACCCCATCTCGTCTCCACGGCAATGGCCCGGTTGCGGGGGCGGCTGCTGAGCACCTTCAATCCTTCCTCCGTCCCCAAGCCCCGATCATTGACAATCAGCGATGCACCGGTGAAGCCGGCAGGGAAGGGAAAGTCTCCGGTGAACGAGAGTAAAGCGCAACAAGGGACCGTAAAACCCGCTGTACAGACAGGACAGAAGACGCCGTCGGCTCAGGCCGCGCAAACACTAAAGGTATCGCAACTGCCGAATGTCATCTCGCTCTTCGGGAAAAAAAGCCTCCCGATGGGCGGTATTCATCTGAGTCTGTACCTGCACACACGTTCCGTGCCCGTATGCGGGTACTGGCCCTTCCGTGTGAATGGGACGTACTACCCGGACAAAGTGCTGGTAGCGACAACGACAACGACTGAGGACGGCAGTTTCGAATTTGTCTTCTTCGCCAAAGACTCCACGGGCCGGATCTTCAAAAACGTGGATATCCATTGCGGCGGCGGTGAATTCGTCAACACTCTCAAAGGCGATCTCTATCGGTACTATACCGTGGAAGTAAACGACCCGCATCTCTGCAGTCCGGAGGACGAATTCGCCGTGCAGCCCCTCGGGAACGAGGACGCCGGCGATCTGTACTCGCTGGTTCGCTCGTACGCCGCGAAAATCCATGTCGTGGACAAGGAGGTGCCGGACGTGAGTCTCTCCGGCATGCGCGTGGCCGTGATACGCAGGAACAGGCCCAATGATGTGCCGGAAAACGAAGGCACGCTCGATCCGCCCGAACCAAGACCGTTTCCGCTTTCCGGCGAGATAATCGCACGAGGTGAGACGGACAAAGACGGTATCCTCACGATCCGCGATATGGTGAAAAACGTCGGTGGATCGGATTATTACGACATCATGGTTGCGAATCCCGAAGAAAGCGTGTACTGGTACGCGTCGACGGTACGCACGTTCAAGTTCGGCTTTCTCCTGAATGAAAAAGATGAAGAGGGGAATACCCTCACCTGGGACATGGCGACCTACAATCAGGACTACGACCCCGATATCATGAAGGCGACGGTTAAACTCGCCATGACGCCGAAGAACCCGAGAATCAAAGGCAAGGTGTACCGTGCGGACAATCTGATCCAACCGCTGAAGAACGCGAAAGTCTCCCTGTACAGATTCAGCGGGATACTCACCAAGGACCGTGAGACCGTGACCAACGATTCCGGCGGCTTTGTGTTCGATAATCTCATTCCGACCAGTGGCAGCAGCTACTACTTCATGAAAATCGAGCGCTACGGGTACAAGACACGAATCGAACCGGTGAATCTCTCGACGGATCCCATCAAACTGCCGAAAGGCCGGCAACGCACCTTCGCGCAAATCCCTCTGACGCCGAAACTGGTCGTGCATGGAAAAATCGTCGATGAATTCGGCAGACCCGTCGCGGCCACGATTCGCATCGGTACGGGCAACGACGTGCACACCATCAAGAAAATGAAAATCCTTCCAGCCCAGCAAAGCAGTACGCAGCTTATTGCCTCACTCGTTCAACAAAACCCGATGGTGCAGTCTTCCTCGGTTGCGAGCAGGCTGAAGTACCGACCGCGGCCGAAACTGGCGAAGCTGAACATGCCGAAGGTGACCTTCGATGAAGAATTCACCACACCCGCGCCGACCGGTCTTCAATACATGTACATCATGCCGGATAATATCGAGCTGTACCACCCGGACACGCTGATGCTGTTCCTGCCCGAGGGTGCGGAGGACCTCGGCGACTTTACGGTGTATGTCAAAGCGCACCGGCTTGCCGTCCGGGCCGTGACCACTCCGCCCAGCACGCAGAGCCCGCCCGGGTTAAAGATCCAGGGTGCGAAGAAGGCGGGCAAGCAGACGAAAAAACAGGGGCAGGTCGGACCGTCCATCGCTCAGGCGCAGGCCCGGGTGAATATGATACAAGCCGCACAGACCCCACCCGCGATGCTGGCGGTGAATCAGTTCCTGACGATTATCCCGCAATATACCTGGGTGATCAAAGACGCCGTCATCACCGTCAACGGCATGGAACCCGACTCGGTGGATGCCGATGGTGTGTCGTATTTCGTGTGGTTCTCCCCCGGCGACGATGCCGAGATCCAGGTCAAAGGTCCGCCCGACAGCGATTACATGGAAAAAACGGTGCAGGCAACGGTAGGAGACGAGAGCATTCATTGGCTGGAGATGAGCGTCCCGCTGCTCATGGGCGGTCGCATCAGCGGGAAGGTATCCGTGGGCACTGTCGCGGTTCAGGGCGCGCGTGTGCGATTGTTCGACAATCCGGCGGAAACGGAACCGCTGCAAACCTACACCGACGCCGCCGGCACCTACACGTTGCGCGGCATCGCTCCCGGAAATCACCTATTCCTCGCTGCGAAATCCAAGAGTCAGTTCATCGGTGATACGGCTTCGGCCGATATCGTCGCCGGAAAGGAGGCAACTCTCGATTTCGAGCTGAGTACCTACAACGACATGGATATCACCACGCTGCTCGGCTTCCCCATCGAGGTGTCGGGACTCGATTCCAGTTCCGGCCAAGTCCGCCTGTCCGGAAGCTTCGTCGAACTACCGGCCAACGCGCATTTTTCTCCGGAGGACAGCAGCAACGGCCTGCCATTCACGGACGTTGCGGTGCAGCCATCGTCCGCCGCCAACCCGAACGGCATTCCCTACGCGGAGCCCGCGACGCTGCCGCTCGTCACGCCGGTGAACTCCTGGGATATCACTGCCTTCGATGTGTACAAGGCCGAGCAACACGACAATGTGCAGGGCTTGCGGGTGGACCGCGGGGACGGGCGTGGTGAAATTCGCGGTGCGGTGCGCATCAAACCTTCCTCCTTCACCTTCCCGGGCGGTTCTGTGGAGTTGGGTGTCACACACATTGCCCTCGCACGCTCCGTCGGTACGTCCGAGGGACTGGTCATTCCCGCGTTGACATCCGATGCCGGTCTGCCGCATGACGGCCCGCGTGGCTATCACGCTGTGGCAGAGGATGGATCGGCGTTACGCTTCAGTCTCTACGACTTCGACGCAGTGACGGACTCCGCACGAAGTTACTTCCACATGGATACGGTATCGCTCGCAACGACGCTGCACACGAATATCAGCAACATCGAGAAATCCGATCTGGAGCTCGACATCGGTGCGATCCGCGTCCATCACAATGCGGTGGAGCCCATCGTTTCGCCGCAGGCACTCGACATCACACTCGAAGGCGACTGGAAAATTGCCAGCAAGGCCTGGACGCTGGACAATAACGGTCTCACGCTGGACAGCGGCACGGTACGCGCCGGGTACATCGGCGTCCCGTTCAAGGGTCTGAAGATTTTTCCGGACGCCATTGCCTTCGGAGATTTCAGTCTGGATAAACTGCTGATGTCGGGGGTCGCGACCATCAACGTCACCGGCAAGGCGGACTTCGGCTTCGATCCCGGCACGCAGCACTGGTCTCTGGCTGTCGGTCCCAAGCCCGGCGAGGAAACCTGCGGATGGATGCTGCCGCTCTCGCCGATGGCTCCCACGGACAGGATTATGTTCCAGAACTTCTATGTGCAGGCGAGCGGCTCCAAGGGCTTCCAGATGGCGACCGGCAATCACGTCACGCTTGGCAGAGTCGGCTCGTGGGTCATCAACCAGTTCATTCCGAAAGAGACCTTCGTCCAGATCGCGGGTTCGCTCGATCTGGGCATTCCCAATCTCCCCATCATCAACCAGATCGCTACCGTTGGCGAAGAGGATGGAGACATCGTGCTTGGTCTGGATCCCATCAACGAGACCATCGCCGTCAATGGTGTCAAAATCAAGTTCAACACTGCGAAAGGGCAGCAGAATTACGACAACAATGGTTTGCATGCGGGAGTCATTGTGTCGGAGGACGGCGCTTTCGCTTTGCATTCGATACTGCATCGTACACCGACGAAAACCCACATCGTGGTGAACGAAGGTGAAGAGGTCCAGGTCGGCACCGAGGTTAAAATGACCGACGTTGTGGGAGCGATGGAAGTGGCGAGCAACGCGTGGCAGCTGTTCTGGTTCGAAGGCGACCTGCAGAACAAAGATCAGGGCGGACGGCTCAAATTCACGGTCATGGGGGACATCGTCGCGAACAATCAGCAGATCGGCGTGGATAAAATCGAAACACCGTTCGGCGATATCTCTCTCATTTACAATTTCCAGGAGGCGCAGCTCGAAGGGACCCTGCATGTGGAGCAGGATCTCGACGGCACAAAGATCGTAGGTGATGCAACGCTGCTCATCAGCGGCGCGGGCAAGGGCTGGTACTTCTTCTGTGGTGCGACGTTCGAACTGCCGCAACCCAAGGTGGACGGCACGGCGGCCTTCGCCGTCGGACATTTCAAACTGACGCAGAAGCAGCTCGATCAATTCGCAGAGTACTCGTATCAGAACAAGGGGCTGCCGCCGCAGTTCCACAACTTCAACGGTTTCTTCTTTGAAGGTACCGTGATGATACCGCCGCCGGTATTCTGTCCGAATTTCGATTTCGATTTCGGTCTCGTATCGGCGTACATGATTTGCCAGGTGGGCGCCAACGCGCGCTTCGGCATGAATTTCGGACCGGTGGATACGTATTTCATCGCCATCCGCGGTATAGGCAAACTGGAAGCCGGCGTGGGCATGTCGGTCGTGATCGCCTGCGCCGGGGTGTCGGCCGGAATACTGATCGAGCCCAATATCGAGGGCATGTATCAATCCGACGGCACGTGGTACGTGCTCGGGGATTTCCCCATTACCCTCTACGGTACCACATATGCGGGCTGGGGCATCTGCGACAGCGAATGCGACGGCGCACTGTGCGACAAGTCCTCCGCGAGCGCCAGCATCACCCTCGGCATGAAGGGGTATGTTGGTTCGGACGACAAGTACTTCAAATTCTATTTCAAGTAGCGGAGGAACGGACATGCGACGCGAAGCACTTCATCTGATCTCCGCCTTATGTCTCCTCGCCGCCATTTTCGCGGGAGGCGGCAGGGCGGAGGCGCAACAGGGTCTCGCGCATGCGGGCCCCGACGGGATTTATGTCGATCTCGGAAATTACGTCCTCCCCGCTTCCATCGACGGCCGGAGCGTCAGCGCCTACCGCATCGAGCGACGCCAATCCAACGCCCGGCAGTGGACGGCCGTCGCCGATGTCGCGGGACCTGCGACGCAAACCGAACTCGAGACGGCATTTCTGACTCTGCAGAGCCGCTTCAGCGAAATTGCCGGTGTCACAATCAACGCACCCGCGCTGTGGCAACGTCTTCAGACCGCACGCGATCTGAAAACCATCGGTGTCGCCACGCGCCTGCTCCCTGTTCAGCTTGCTTTGGGTGTTCGCTGGCTCGATGCAAGCGCGGACCGGGCAGTGGCGTACGAGTACCGCATCTCCCACGTCGCTGCCGACGGATCGGCTCGCGAGGCCTTCGTCACGCCACCGGTGGCATGGCCGGGCTTTGCCGATGTCGCGGGCCTGCGCACGGAACACAGCTCTGGCGAGCCTACCGCGGCGGCCGTTGAATGGCGTATTCTTCAGGGCACACAACCGACCGCGTTCCGTGTTTTCCGGCGCGCAGGCCTGGCCGGGCCGTTCACCGAGCTTTCGTCCAACGTGGTTGACAGCTGCTGCATTGTTGCGAAAGGGTTGTTCGCCAGAGGCGATACGCTGCTCGCCACGGTGCATGATAAAACCGTGCAGCGCGGACAGGTCTATCAGTATTACGCCGTGCCCCAGGATTACTTCCGCAACGAAGGCCGCGCCAGTGACACCGCCACGGTGGTCACCTTCCGCATGGCGCATGTACCGCTACCGGAACGCATGAAGATTCGATCCATTGACACGGCAGGGCTCGAATTGCGTTGGGATTTGCGTGAGACATCCGCGATTCACGGTGTGGTCATCGAGCGTGGACCGAAGATCGATTCGGGCTTCGTGGAACTCTTCACCGCCGCGCCGACGGACAGCAGCTTTCTTGACGTGACCGTGCAGCCGATGACGCGCTACTATTACCAATTGCGACTTGTTGGGCCCGGAGGGCTTCGTTCACCGGCCAGTGCCGTGGTGATCGGGATATGGAAAAGCAGTGACACGCCGACACCGCCGCAAAATGTTCGTGCCACGACTGTGCAGGGTGGCGTGCAACTGGATTGGGATGCGGATTCGCTGCAGTTCATCCAGGGGTACTACGTTCATCGGGCGGAAGGGTATGGTATGGAGTTCCGTCAGGTCTCCGCGTGTCTGCCGCCTGCCCCCGGCTCCTGGCTCGACACCACAGCCGCGTTACGGGGCGATGTGACCTACATGTACACTATTGTCGCCGAAAACACCAGCCACATCCGCAGCGCCATGTCCGATACGGTGTACGCAACGCCCGGTATCCCCATCCCGGTACCGGCACCTCAGGGCATCACGGCGCGCGTTGACCAGGGAAGGGTGTATCTCACGTGGAAGGCACAGAACGACATACACGCGGCCACGTCGGGCTATCGCGTGTATAGACGCGAGGCCGGCGGAAGCTGGAAACCCGTTGCGGACACTCTTCAGGATGCCGACCAAAATTTCATGCTGGACGAAAAGACGAAGCCCGGCGGTCGCTACGACTACGCGGTACGGGTGTACAGCATTCGCGGCGACAGCAGCGCGCTCAGCGCCATCGCCACAGCAGCTATCCCATTGCCCGAAGTGTATCCGCCATCCAATCTCAAGGCATTCCGCGAAGGAGCGGCTGTCGTTCTGCAATGGGATGAAATCGCGCAAGCGGGTGCGAAGGAATTCCGCGTGTATCGCTACACCCGGGGTGCACAACCGCGCATGCTCGCCTCACTGCCATTGGATACCCGCGTCTTCCTCGACGACAAACCCGGCGGCACATCACCGGTCTTTTACTACATCACCACCGTCGGGACGCTTGGCCATGAAAGTGCTCGCGGCAAGGAGGTCGCGGTGCGGTTGAGTGAGTAAAGAGTAAAGAGTAAAGAGTGAAGAGGTTGTAACTTCAACCTTTTCACTTTTTGCTATTCACCCCTGCCTTTTCACCTTTTTTCCTTTTCACCTTTTCACGACCCTTTACTCTTTACCTCCTCACAACCACCTTCCTCACCCACCACCTCTCGCCCGAATTCGCCTGCAACAGATAGATGCCGGCAGGGAGGTCTGAAAGATCGATGCGCATGCTGCGCGCGCCGCTGTCGCCGGATGCTTCGCGATGCATGAGCACCTGCCCGAGCAACGAAACCAGCGTGACGCGTGCATCGCGCGAAGGTCCGGGGAAGACGACGTGCAGCCAATCCGACGCGGGTTCGGGGTAGAGGAGCAGATCATCCGGTATAGCCATGGCGCCGACGCCGCCAAGAATGGTGACAGGGAAGGGTGAGGAGGTCATCGTGCAGCCGTATTCGTCGACAATGGTCACAGTGTAGCTGCCGGTTTCACGCGCGATGACGGACTGCTGCACAGCGCCCGGTATGGGCTGGCCGTTGCGGTGCCATTGCCACGATTGCGCGGCGCCGCAGCGCAGCACATCTCCATCGCGAGTGATCTCAGGAGGGATGGATTGTGTCATGCCGACATCCAGGAAAGCGGAGCGCTGCTCGCAACCGCCGTGCGTCACAACGGTTACCGCGTACCGACCCGCCCGCGTCACCGGCAGACTTCGCTGACGATGACCGGTGTTCCAATGCCAGAGCACCATGTCCTCCGGACCGTCGAGCCACAGTGTGTCGCCGGGACACAGGGGTTGAGAACCGCGAATGGTCGGGAGAAAATCAACGGGCTCAACCTCGCGTATGACCAGAACCGTGTCGGAACTTCCAGGGCAGCCGCCATACCCCGTGACTTCCACCCAATACGATCCCGAACTATCCGTTTCGATGTACTCTGTCCGTGCTCCGGTACTCCATCGGTAGCTCTCCCATCCCGGACCCGCGCTAAGCCGTACTCTCTCGTCGCCGCAGAGCAGACCGATGCCGTCCATGGAAATGACGGGGCGCGGCTTTGCGATCGAAGTGACCATGACCGTATCTGCGACAAGGCAGCCTGTCGTATCGTCAACAGTGACAATGTAGATGCCCGGCTGACGTACTTCAATCGCCGCTGTGGTGTCGCCTGTCGACCAGAGGTACTGGTTGCGTCCTGTGTCGGCATAGAGCGTAACCGCTTCGCAATCGCATAGCGCTACCTTCGGTCCTGGTGTTATCCGTAGCGGTTGGGGGAGGAGCATGTGCACGACCACAGTGTCGTAGCCATAACAGCCGCTGCTGTCGGTTGCGCGCACCGAAATGATCCGCTCCGCCTGGGGATCGGGCTGCTGCCATCTGACGACGAGCGACGACGAAAACGTATTCCAATTCCATCGAACATCGCTGAATGTCCCGGCCAGCGAGAGCTCGACGCTGTCTCCGGGGCAGAGGGTGAGCGCGCCGGAAGGGATGATTCGCACAGAGGTAAGTCTTTTGCTCACGGTCAGGGTATCCGAATACCCGATGCAGCCATATTGGTTTGTTGCGCTCGCCCAGTATCTCCCGGCCTCGCGTACAAGCAACTCTGGGCCTTCCTGGCCGTTGGACCAGCGAATCTTCGCGCCGGTCACATCTCCATCCAGGAGCAACGTTAGAGAGCCTCCGGGACAGATCTGTGGAGCGCCATTGTAACCCACCCGCAATTGTGGCAGTGGGTTCGTAGCGACATCGACCGCTTCCGCGATGAGAGTGTCACCGCGCTCATCCACGACGCGTAGACTGTAACCGCCGGCGGCTGCGACCTGTATACTGCGCGTCGTATCGCCGGTGGACCAGAGATAGCGAAGAAATCCCGGCGTTCCCTCCAGCAGCGCATTGCCTCCTTCGCATAAGGGCTGCGATATGATGATCCGCGGCTGCACTTGGACGGAATGGTTGATGATGCTCGGGAGATAACAGCCGCTTCCCACTCGCATTTCCTTGATGGCGACCAGACTGCCGACAAAGTGAGGCGTTTCTATCGCAGCCAGTTCGAGATCGAGCAGACGACCGGATGCCGTCACTATGGAGGGCTGCATGCTGCGAATAATTATGGAGCCCCTGCTTGTATCGATTCGCAGCGGAACGCCATCGAGAGTACTCCCGGTCGGTATCGAAAGCGACCTGTACCGAAGCGCCTCATCGATGCGCAACTCCAGCTCGAACGGCGGCAGCGGAACGGTGTCGCCTCGAGTATCGATTTCGATTCCGATAGAAAACGGATAAGCAGTACGCACGCGGGCATGGGGAAGAATAATGTCGAATCGTCGCAGCGTGCTCGAATCGAACGGCGCACGGTACTGCTTGCTCTTCACATCCGAGCCGCCGCACACATCGCGCAATCGCAGGTCCACCGACCGCAGCGAGCCGTCGGCGCAGTCACGATCATAGGTGATGATGCACTCGTTCCCGTGTCCCCAACCACCGATCATACTCCGCGTGATATAATCGTAGACTTCTTTCGTTTTCTGATAACCGGGATTGTTGAGATAGTACCCTCCGGTGAGCCGGGACAGCAGGGCAAGCGAATCCTCCTGCACGATGGGTCCGCTTCCGATGGTGAATACGCGTATGCGATGCCGGTTGGCGAGCGCAACAACCTCTGCCATCGTGTGGAGGGAGGAATTGTCCTCGCCGTCGGAAATGACAATCACCGCCCGGCATTGATTCACGCCATGGGCGATCATCTCCGACAGACCCGCGTGTATGCCGTCGTATAAGGCCGACGCGCCCGAAGGGGCATAGGCAGCCAGGCCATCGCGCAGCCGACCCTTCTCCGTCGTCATTGGGGCAGTGACCCGCGTATCGCCCCCCGCGAGTATCACCGCGGCCTCTTCATACCACTGCAACAGCTCGATGAGGAGGGATTCGGCGATGCGCATGCTCTCTCGCGCGGCTTCACCACGCATGCTCCCGGAGGCGTCGAGTACCAGCGCCAGAGACGCGCCGCAGTAGACGCTGCTCAGATCAGGACACCACAGCGTGAACGGACCAACTTCGACGCCGTTTTCCGAGATGCTGAAATTCTCCTTCGTCAGGTTCACGTACGGCTTCCCGTCGCAGTCAACGGTGAAGTACAGCTCGATACTCGGCCAGTTCACCGTCACCCGCTTGAAGGTGAGCGAGGGTTGGGCGTCGAGCTTCACGAGCGGCATAATCCACAGCAGCAGGAACATGATGATGCACCGGCGTGAGATTCGGGATATGTCCGTCAATGTACTCATCAGTGGCTTAGCTCCTCGTACGAACGGCGTCGGACCGTTTATCGTGAGAAGGTGAAAAGGAAAAAAGGAAAAAAGGAAAAAAGGAAAAAAGGGCTAGACGCTCATCAATACGTGCATACTTTGACTCCATACTTTTCGCCTTTTTACAGTATCACCATTGCGACCAATTCCAGTCTTTACACCTTTACAAGACCATTTACTCTTTACTCTTTACTCTTTACTCTTCACTCTTTACCTCTTCACCACCTTCCTCACCCACCACCTCTCGCCCGAATTCGCCTGCAACAGATAGATGCCGGCAGGGAGGTCTGAAAGATCGATGCGCATCGTGCGATTGTCGCCCGGGCCTTGTGTCTCCCGCCTTGCGAGCACCTGCCCGAGCAAGGAAACCAGCGTGACCCGGGCATCGCGCGAAGGTCCGGGGAAGACGACGTGCAGCCAATCCGACGCGGGTTCGGGGTAGAGGAGTAGATCATCCGGTATCCCCGTCTCGCTGATGCCCAGAATGTTTACGTTGAACGGCGCGGACGTCATCGTGCAGCCATTGCTATCCACAACGGTGACTGTGTAGCTGCCGATAGAGCGCAGCGTGAGGGATTGCTGCGTCGCACCCGGGATGGGCATGCCGTTCAGCTTCCATTGCCAGGACCTGGCATCGGCCGTGGACAGCACATCGCGCACACGTGCGATAACGGGTGCGGTGGACGCCGTCACGCTCACGTCAACGTAACCGGAGCGGGCCTCGCAGCCGCCCTCCGTCAGCACGGTGACCGCGTAACGTCCCGCTTTGGTCACCGGCAAACTGCGCGAATGATGACCGGTATTCCATAGCCAATCGCGCATGCCTTCCGGACCGTCCAGCCAAAGCGTGTCGCCGGGGCAGAGGGGAAGAGAGCCGCGGACCGTCGGCAGAAAGTCATCCAGCAGCTCTTCCGATCTGACGATCACTGTGTCCGATAATCCGGTACAGCCGCCGTATGCCGTCACTTCAACCCAGTACGATCCGCTGTCGGCAACGGCCAGGGTGCGGGTAGTCGCGCCGGTGTTCCACTTCCACGAAACGTAATTCGCTCCGCCGTCCAGTTCGATTTCAGTTCCGCCGCAGTACACGGGCTCCCTCATCATCGTGATGCGGGGGCGGGGCGCATCCACCGATACAACATGAACGGTGTCGGTTCTGGCCGAACAGCCGTTGTGGTTCACGACACGCGCCGAATAGTCGCCTGCCTGGTTGACGTTGATGCTCTGCGCGCGCTCGCCGGTAGACCAGTGATATTCGGTGTAGCCTGCCTCCGCTGACAGCGTGAGACTGCCGCCAAGGCACAATTCGATTGTTCCCGATGGAGTTATTTGAGGAGAGAACTCCGGGAGCATGGTGATGCGCACGGAATCCGAAAACCCCTTGCAGCCGCTGTTGTCGGTGACTTCGGCGCGCAGCGAGAATGAACCGTTCTCCTTCCATCCAACAGTCAATGTCTCCCGATTCTCGCCCCACCAATTGACGTTGCTCCATTTCCCTTCTACGGACAGGGTCACGCTGTCTCCCGGACAGAGTTGAATATCCTGCCCCGGCAGGACGCGTGTCGTAAACTCCGTCACGATTGTGTACACCGTATCGCTGCGTGCGGTGCAACCGGCGGCACTGGTAATATCAGCCCAATACATGCCGGGACTGCTGAAGAATTGCCATACGCCCTCCCTCCCATCGGACCATCGAATGGTCGCACCGTCGATGTCGCCGGAGCATATGAGCCGCACGCTCTTCCCGCGACAGAACTCCAACTGTCCATCGGCCACGATTCGGACGCGCGGTGGATCCATCCGTGTAATCGTGACCGGGGGGGCGTGCAAACTATCACCATTTGCGTCTACAACGATGAGGCCGTAATTCCCTCCCTCGCCCACGCGTATCATGCGTGTGGTCTCTCCGTTCGACCAATAGTAACGTGCAAAGCCGGCATTCGCCTCAAGCGTTACGCTGTCGCCTGCACAAAAAATGGTTTTTTTCGCTGTGATGAACGGCAGCAGCCGCGGTACGATGACGACGGGATGGTTCGTGATGCGCGGAAGCAGGCAACCTGTCGGAATTGCCATCGATTCGATGGCAACGCCAGTGTGCAGTGAATCCGCAGCTCTCGCGGCGCGGAAGCCGACCTCGAGCAGTGTTGCGCGTCCATTGAGTCGCAGAGGCTCCGTGCTGCGCACGATGAGGCGCCCCGGCTGCTGATCGATCTGATGCGCCACGCCATGCAGCAACGCTTCGGGCTGCACGTCGGTACCGGTCAGGAGCACTGTGGAATCGTAGTGCAGCGTGAGTTCAAAGGGCTGGAGCAGAGCGTCCGGTCCGTCGAGCATGATCGGGATAGAAACCGATTGCAAACCGGGCAGCAGGGTTTTGGGGATCTCGACAGAGATCGGACGGAAGCTTGTACTGTCGAGGGGAGCGCGATAGGTTTTTGTCTTGTAATCCGAGCCTTCGCAGAAATCCACCAGTTGCACTTCCACGGTTCGCAGCGTCCCGTCCGCGCAATCCCGATCATACGTGAGAAGGCACTCCTGCAGGCCGATCATTCCTGAAGTGATTTCCTGATAGATACCCGCCATCTGCCCCGCATTCGGATCCTTATAATATTTTCCCCCTGTGAGCTGCGCGATGAGTTCCATCTCCGGCTTGGGTCCATAATCGTCGTAACCGATGGTGTAGATGCGGATGCGGTTTCGGTTTGCCAGGGCTATCAATTCCTGCACGGTCCGCACGGAACCGTTGTCTCCCCCATCAGTGAACACGAGCACCGCACGGCTGGGATTCACACCACCGGCAACCATCTCTTGAAGCCCCGCGTAGATGCCATCGTACAACGCAGTCGGGCCTCCAGGTGAACAGGAAGCAATCGGGGCGTGGAGCTGCGCCTTGTTGGAAGTAAAAGGGACACTGACGAGCGCTTGCGCACCGGCCTCGAGCAGCATCAGCTCATCGTTCCTGCCATCGCAGAGATCAACAATCGCTTGCGCACTTTGTTTGGCCACGGTCATCGCACGGCCTCGCATACTGCCGGAAACGTCCATCACGAGCGCCAGTGAGGCGGGAACCCGCCACCCCATCGGCGGCGGGCACCAAAAGGTAAAATCCGTGATTTCCTCCCCGTTCTCAAAAATGCGGAAATTCCTCTTCTCCGCGTCGTACCGTTGGAAACCATCGCAACCGTAAGCGATGTGTAGTTCCATCGTCGGCCAGTTCACCGTCACCCGCTTGAAGGAGAGGACGGGTTGGGCTTCAGCCTCGTACCAGCCGGGCAACACGGCGCATAGAACCAATACAGCTGCCATCACATGATGCTGGAGCAGGAAAAGGTGCGAACGATGTCTCATGTAACCTCCATTCTGTGAGTAACACATGAAGGACCGTAAAGTTACACCTCGAGGAGTCAATCTGCATAACTCTTTTCATAGCCGTGTGCACAGACTCGAATGAATCGCTTCCGCTACGCTGCTGCGGAGACTCTCATCCATCCCAGACTACGTACGGTGTGCACCGAAAAAAAAAAAACACTCCCCGGGAAGGGGAGTGCTCGTGTTTTCACAGCTCGCGGGGCTCAGAACGGGAGGTCGTCCTTGTCGCCTGCATCCGTCGCACTCGAGGGACCTGCGGGCGGTTCACCCGGAGGAGGCGCCTGACCACGGTCGCCGCCATTTCCGCCCTTGCTGTCCAGAAACACCCATTCGTTGACGACTACCTCGGTGGTGTAGCGCTTGTTGCCGTCTTTGTCGTCCCAACTGCGGGTCTGCAGCTTACCCTCGATGTACACCTTGGACCCCTTCTTGAGGTACTCGTGGAGGATCTCGGCCGGCTTGCGCCAGACGACGCACCGATGCCACTCGGTCCGCTCTACGAGATTGCCGTTCTGATCCTTGTAGGATTCATTGGTCGCAACGTTGAAATTCGCCACCGGAATGTTGCTTTCGGTGTACTTGAGCTCGGGATCACCACCCAGGTGACCGATGAGCTGCACCTTATTCAGACCGTACGCCATGAGAAAAACTCCTTACAATGTTCCCTAAAAAAGTTAATTGACGGGTATCAGTATACAGGTTCGTTCGGTGAGAATCAAGAGAAAATCTCGTCCAAACGCGATGTCCCGAAATTCTTGCCCTGCCGAGGCGAGCGCCAGGCGGGTGGTGTCGAATTTCGCCAGCAAGCTCCCCTCATGGGAGTAGAGCAGAAGTGCGTCCGGCAGCACCACCGCGACGCGATCGTCCGATACGGCTATTCCGCGAGCATCGCGCAACTGTCCGCTGCCGAATTGAAAGCGGTAGGACCCGAAGAGATCGAACACGACGACGCGCTCCGCTTCCAGGACGTACAGCCGTTCGCTGCCCGCCTGGGCCAGCGCTACCGGATTGCGCAAGCGGCCTTCGCCTGCCTCGATGCCGCCAAAACTGCGCGCCACACTGCTGAAACCATTGACCGCAAGGACGCGCGCATTCTCACCGTCAAGGATAAACAGGGTCTCGAAACTGGAAGCGGCGACATCGATCGGGTATCCGACATCGAGCGCGGCATCCTCTGTGCCCAGAGAAGCAACCACATTCAGATTGCGGTCCAGCCGCACGATGCGCCTGTTGCCGCGGTCGGCGGCGTACACGGCCACCCCCAGCGAGGCGTCAATGCCGCGGAGCTGATCGAACTGCGTCACGTCCCAGCCATGCCCACCGATCTCGGCTAGCAATGCGCCTTTGATGCTGAATTTTCTGAGCATGGACGAACCGGCATCGCTCACGTACACATCGCCGAACTGATCCATGACAATTGCATGGGCGGACGTAAAATCGCCGAAGCGGTACTCCTCGACGAGGAGGTCTTGTGCCCGCGCGACGCCGGCTGCCAGTCCCAACAAGAGAATGCAGAGCAAGGGGAGGCGCATGACGATGCTACTGTGTTTCGAAAATGGTTGTCGCTTCGCTGGTGTGGAGAAGGGGACGTTCGGCACTTGTCCACATCCGAACGCTGACGCGCACGCTTGGGTGCTCACCGATGTTCACAGGTTCCACACCCCACGAGGGGGATCGGAAGAGGAGAGCGGCGCTGTCGCCGGGTGCCAGAACGAAGGCGCGTCGGGGTTGGTCGTTGACCAGCAGGGCCGGAGGGAAGCGCCGGAGGGGCTGCCCGCTGCGACTGTCGAACAACTGTGCCTCGGCGTCGCGGAAACCGATGGTATCACGCGTGACATTGGTCACCATAAGGTGCAAGGAGACGTTGCAGCGAGGCTTCGATCCCGGCATGGCGTCGTTCCATACCTGGGCTTCGATTTCCCGTACGTCGAGAATTCCGGAGTGATCGGGCGGGCCTGAAACAGAACAGGCGCCCGCCACGAGGGCGAGCGCCATGCTCAACAGGATTGCCTTACTTCGCGGTGACGACAACCGGCAGACTCTTTGCATCGCTGCGGTATCCGTCTGTGGTCTGGAAGGACATGCCGACGATGACCATCGGATGTTTCGAAACGTCGAAAGCCGTCAAACCGAGCGGCATGACCACGGGGATGTCACGCGTTTCCTTCGGTAACAGGCGTGCGGTGGAAATGGAGCCGTAGGAGTCGGGAATGATCGGCCTGAATCGCACGAGCGCCTCACCGGTGTTCGCATCCAGAAGTTCCGACTCGAGGAAGCCCACATTCATTTGCTTCTCGGTTCTGTTGACAAGCCGGATGGTGATGCTGCCGTTGAGCGTGGTCTGTCCGCCGGCCTTTTCCGTGGAAATGCTAATCGGGCCGTAGTTGATGAACAGCGAATCCGTGACCGCGTCCGCCGTGCAGGCACTGAAGAGGACCGCAATCGGCAGCAGGGCGATGATCGGGAGGAGACGTGCTTTCATGAATCACTCACCTGTCTTTTGAAAGATTAGTTGAGGCGGAAGCGCACGGGAACGCTCACTTTCACGTTCACCGGCTTTCCGCGCTGCATGCCGGGTTTGAAGCGGACTTTCTTCACTGCTTCCATGGCCGCTTCGTCGCAACCGCCGCCGATGCCGCGCACGACACTGGTCTGCGTCACCGCACCGTCCCTGTTGACATAGGCGAGCACGATAACCGTGCCTTCCACGCCTGCGCGCACCGCGAGATCCGGATACACCAGATGCTTTTTCACGGCTTCGAGACCACCGATGATCTCAGGCGGATCTTCGACCACTTCAAAATAGACTTCTTCCTCCTCTTCGACCTTCTTTGCCGGAGGTGGTTTCGGGGCTTCCATCTGCGTATCGAGATCGATTTCCGAGGTGATATCAATATCGTCCATCACGTCGGCATTCGGCGCCTCGATGGGTATGGGCGGGCGGGGAGGAGGCGGAGGACGGTTTTCCTGACGCGTATTGTCCACGTCCTGGACTTTCACGATTTCTTCTGACGCTTTGATCACGACCTGCTCCCGCTCGAGCTGCGGGAAAAATTTAAAGGCGGCTGTGATGAGAAGCAGGGAAACGATAAGCGACATCTCGAACCAGCGTCGGGTTTTCGACCTGATGTCAGCGTTTCCGATTTTTTCGATGGCCATCGTCTAATCCTGTCGTACTTCGGGTGAATAGTGCCCTCGTTCCAAGCATAAACAATATACCGCACGTCACGAGGATTGTCAACTTGTCAATCTCTTTTCACCGCTGAGCTGCGTTGATTGTTCCCCGGGTTACAAGATCCGTCGCCCTTCGGGCTCTTCACCTCTCCCGTTGTCGTCACCCTCATGCTGAGTTTGCTTGAGGCCGTGATGTGCGCGTGGCCCCTCAGCTGAAGCTGGGGGCTAGAGGAAGTGTCGCCCTTCGGGCTCTTCACCCTTCACCCTTCACCATTTCACTCTTCACCTCTCCCGTTGTCGTGACCCTCATGCTGAGGTGTATTTCGTTTAACCTTTAACGTTTAACGTTTAACCCCCATTGTAAATCGATTTTGTTTCCGCAAAAAACCTGTGTATATTACAAATCTCCGTCGCCTGGATGGCGGAACTGGCAGACGCGCTACATTCAGGATGTAGTGTCCGGACGGACGTGCAGGTTCGACTCCTGTTCCAGGCACAAGCCCCTACCTCGGTACGGGGCTTTTTGTTTTTTGGAGGATTTGTGTGTGAAAGCTGGTGGAGTCTGCCATTCAAGCTGGAGATGTATGATTTCGTGTCCGCATACCTCACGTGTTGATCCCGGCATCTGCCGCCCGGAAGGAAAATGGAAGTCGATGGCGGAGAAAGTGCGGTGGAACGGACTGATCATGCGCCCGCGATTTTTCATCATGCTGAGGATTCCCTAATATTGTCTTTCGTATGGCAGCTGCAGGACAAAGCATGGAAAGTACAGTCATAGGTATCGCAGGTGGAAGCGGATCGGGGAAGACCACATTCGCCCGCAACGTCATTGGCCTGCTGGGGGAGGAGAACGTGACGCTTTTCCAGCACGACGCCTATTACTTCGACTTTGCGGCCATGCCCGAAGCCGATCGTGCAGCGATCAACTTCGATCATCCTGACGCTCTGGATACAGCACTTTGCGCAGGTCATCTTGCGCTCTTGCGTCAGGGGAAAGCGATCGAGCAGCCCGTGTATGATTTCAGCACGCATTCGCGGCGGGAAGAACGCCTTCATGTGCCGGCCAAGCCCGTCATCCTGGTGGAGGGTATACTCGTGCTTGCCGATGCGGCCCTTCGCGATCAGATGGACCTGCGCATTTTTGTCGATGCCGACGCCGATCTGCGCATACTCCGTCGTGCGGAACGCGATGTGTCCGAGCGCGGCAGAACCCTCACCTCCGTGCGGGAGCAATACTGCGCAACGGTGCGTCCCATGCACGAACAGTTCGTTGCACCCAGCCGGCAATTCGCGGACCTTGTCGTACCCCGCGGCGGCGACAATCCGCGAGCCGTGGAGGCCGTCGTCGCGTTCATATACGCCAGAATGCAACAATAACCCTCCCCGCGATTGTCGCAAAGCACTGTGCTTCCGGCACCCGGCACCCCGATACGCACCGGAGCGCCCGTATCGGCAGGAACGTGTACCGCATACTGCCCATTGTCCGGGTAACACCTGGAGACCGCGCGTCCGGTATCGTCATGCCCGGTGTTTACACTCTCCGAATCTTTTTTTGACCGTGGAACATCGAACTTGTTCGGGCAGGGTAATTGTCCGGCAGGGCATTTTCACGGTCATTGCCGCCCGCCCGCGATTTTCGTAAGTTTATTAATTACACTTCGATCGACCGAAACGAACGGTACATCATGACTTCTCGCATTATCCTCAGCACAGCACTCCTTTCTCTCATCATTTTTGTCAATGGCAGGGCCCAGGAAGCAGCGCGCTGGTCTGCGACCGCACCTTCGGCGGCGGTAAAACCCGGTGACAAGATAGACATTAAAGTGAGCGCCAAACTCAACGAAGGCTGGCATGTGTATTCCACCACTCCCGTCGAGGAGGGGCCGGTACCCACGGAAATCGCCTTCGCCGACACCGCTCCGCTGAAAATGGCGGGTAAGATCCGCCAACCAAAACCCATCGTTAAGTTCGACGAAAACTTCGGTGTCAACACGGAATACTACGACAAGGACGTGACATTTACCGTCCCGGCGATGGTCAAAGAAAACGCGAAAAACGGCAAGCAGAAGGCCATCGTGGAAGTGACGTTCATGGCCTGCAACGACCGCATGTGTCTGCCGCCGAAAACGGTGGAAGTTCCCGTCGATCTTACCATTGAAGCCGCCGAAACGGCTGCTGTTGCGGAGGAAAGCCAAAGCGCGGAAACGCCCGCTGCGGACACCGCTGCCGCGATCACCCCGCAGGACGCTCCCGGCGATGCCGACAACACCGACGGTCCCACCGGCTACGGCGACGAACGCGACGTGGAACGCGCACGCGAGGAGGGACTCTGGTCGTACATTTTGCTGGCGATGTCCGTCGGCGCGCTGGCGCTGCTCACGCCCTGCGTTTTTCCGATGATTCCGATTACCGTGTCGTTTTTTACGAAGCGGGAAGCGGCCACGCGCTGGCACTCCGTACGCGATGCGCTGATTTATTCCTTCGGCATCATTTTCACCTTCACCGGTTTGGGCATCCTCCTCGCGCTGATTTTCGGCGCATCGGGGATCAATCAATTCGCCGCAAATCCATGGATGAACATCCTCATAGCGCTGGTGTTCATCGTGTTCGCGCTGAATCTGTTCGGCCTGTTCGAGATCGTCGTACCATCGGGCATTCTTACGAAACTGACGGTGGCCTCCGGTAGCGGACAGGGCATCGCGAGCTTGCTGCTCATGGGACTGACCTTTACGCTCACGAGCTTCACGTGCACGGTGCCCTTCGTCGGGACGGTGATGGTGGCCGCGGCCAAGGGCGAGATATGGTGGTCTATCGTAGGCATGCTGGCATTCTCGACGGTGTTTGCATTGCCGTTTTTCCTGCTGGCGCTGTTTCCGTCCTGGCTCAAATCCATGCCCAAGAGTGGTGGTTGGCTGAACTCGGTGAAAGTCGTGATGGGTTTTCTCGAACTCGCCGCAGCCATGAAATTCCTCTCCAACGTGGATCTGATCTGGAGCATGGGAATACTGAGCCGCGATCTCTTCCTGAGTTTCTGGGTCGGCATCGGCGTACTCATCACCGGCTACCTGCTCGGCTTTTTCCTTCTCCCGCACGACACAAAGCTGGAAAAGGTAGGCGTTATCCGCATGATGTGGAGCGTCTTCTTCCTCGGCATCTCGGTGTACATCTACACCGGTCTCGGGGATAAGCCCCTGGGAGAGTTGGACGCCTTTCTCCCACCGATGAATTACCAGGAAACAATTCAGGCGGCGGGCATGGGATCCTCAGCTGCGGCTGCGCTCGACACCGGACCGGAGAGCGCGGACAAGGAAAAATGGTATTCCAGCTATGAAGAAGCGCTGAAGGTGGCAAAGGAAAGCTCGCGACCCATTTTCATTGACTTCACGGGCTTCGCGTGCACGAATTGCCGATGGATGGAGAGCAATATTTTTACGCGGGCCGAAGTCAAGTCCCTGCTCAGCGAATACGTGCTTGTAAAGCTCTACACTGACGGACAGGGCAAGGTGTACGAGAACAATCGCCTGTTCCAGGAAGAGCGCTTCGGCACCGTCGCGCTTCCGTTGTATGTCGCCATGTCGGGAGAGGACGAGACGCTGACGTCTTTTCCGGGGATGACTCGTAAGCCGGAAGAATTTATCCGTTTTCTTCAGGAAGGCCTGCGCAAAGCCAACGGCTGATCCTGCCTGTTTCCGAACTTCAGAGGGGCGTTTTTACGCTCCTCTTTTTTTGTGGGCACGACCGCACATTCCTGGTTCTGATCCATTGTAGCGCGGGGACTTGCCGTTTTCGGTTTTCTCCGGCCTGCTTCCGCATTGTGGGAATGCCGCGGGGGTATTCCGTGTTATTGCGGAGTGCACTGAAAAGGATACACCATGAACACATTCATTATAGCCGCTCTCTTTCCGCTTCTGCTAACCGTTTCCTGCGGCCAGGTCGAGCGCCAGGACAGCGGAATCAAACAACCCGTAGCCGGAGGTACATCAATGACCGAGCCACAGCGCGCGAAGCAGACAGTTTCTCCTGAGCAGACCGACACCGCGGTATTCGGCGCCGGTTGTTTCTGGTGCGTCGAAGCGGTGTTTGAACAGCTCGACGGAGTGATTTCCGTCGATGCCGGGTACGCCGGTGGACATACACCGAATCCGACATACGAGGACGTCTGTACAGGCGAGACCGGACACGCCGAGGTTGCGCGCATCGTCTTCGATCCCGCCGTTATCCGTTTCGACGCATTGCTGGAAATGTTCTGGCAATCGCATGACCCGACGACACTGAACCGGCAAGGCGCCGACGTCGGAACGCAGTATCGGTCGGTGATTTTTTACATCGGCGAAACGCAGCGTGAACAGGCGATTGCTTCGATGAAACAGGCCCAGGCGGGATTCGATGATCCCATCGTTACTGAAATTTCTCCGCTGCCCGAGTATTTCCCTGCGGAGAATTATCATCAGGACTATTACCGCAACAACCGTAACGCGCCCTATTGTCAGGTGGTCATTCGCCCGAAACTGAAGAAACTCGGTCTGGAATGATTCGTGCACGTGATACGGAGGCATAGCTGCGCGGATCACACGGATCGGTGCGCGGATCACACGGATCGAGGCGGATACACGCGGATGATATTGTCGAGGGGAGCTGTCCGAAAATCATTCGTTCCACCCCCGCAACCTTTCCTCCGCGCAAATCCGTTCCCATCCGCGTAATCCGTGTACGGATTGCTGCGCGGAATTTCGCTGTAAAACAGTACGGCCGGCCTCATAGCGAGACCGGCCGCACTGCGTCGTGTTATGGGAGAAATTATTTGGTCAGCATCATCCGTCGCGTGAGAACCTTGCCGTCCGCCTCCAGCCTGTAGAGGTAGATTCCGGATGGTACGCCATCAGCGTTCCAGGTGACGGCGTGCGTACCGGCATTGAAAGTCCCGTTGGCGATGACGGCGATTTCCTGACCGAGCAGATTGAAAACACGCAGCATGGCTCTTGTCTGCTTCGGCAGCGTAAACGCGATCGCGGTGGATGGATTGAAGGGATTCGGATAATTCTGTTTGAGTGCGTACGCAGACGGCGCTGCCGGCTTGCGATCTACCGAGGTGAGCCCCGTGCGTCGCGCCGAAATGTCCGCGTTGCCATGCGCATCGCTCACACCGCCCGTTTCATGGGTCGGTTCGTAACGCACTTCGGACACCATCACATTCAGATCGCCGTTTGCCGTGTTCGGAATACTGTACGAGCCATCGGGGCCGGTGACAGCGAAATAGGGTGCTCCTGACGCGTCGAAGGCGTACACCCACGCACCGGCCAGAGGGCTGTTGGTAGAGGCGTCACGCACCGTTCCGGTCAGTTCCGCCAGACCGCTTTCGGTGATTGCGGAAAGCTGGAAGTTGATCTCGCCCGTGAAGCCGTTCGTCGTGCTTTCCTTCCAGTTGTAGGTGTTGCCCGCGTAGGCTCCGACGTGGCCGATGGCGCGCGCCCGGATAATGGCGTTGTCCCAGGCATCGAGGCTGAACCCGCCGCGGAGGTCGGTGGTGGTCATGATGCTGAGACCATTATCGGGATTGATGGCTTCAACCAACACGAAGCACGACATCGCGGGATTGTCGGTGGTGACACTGCCGTTATACTTGCGCGGACCGTTGTTGCCCGGGGTCAGCGCGGCGTTGATACCGGTGACGATGGCCGGCGCGGTGACTGTGACAAGCGTGGCCTGAGCGGGATCCCGGGTGTCGTCGTAGTATTCACCGATATAGCGGGAAGCGGCGAAAAACACCGTGTAGTTCCCGCTCGGAAGCCCCTCGATGCGATACTGCCCCTGCGCATCGGTGCGGGTGCCGAATTCGACACCGCGCAGGGCCCCGCGTACATGCACGTAGGCATGCGCTATGGGCGCAGCGGTGGAGGCGTCGGTGATGGTGCCGCTGATGCCGCCGCCGGCCGTCAGTTCGAAGTCTATGCCCGTGGCGGCCTGATTCGCAGTCAGCTGCACCAGAGTGGCGGTCTGCGGCGAGGTCGCGTTGTCGTAGAATTCCGGAATGAAGCCCGCTGCCTGAGCGCGCACAAGATAATTGCCGGCGGGAAGCGCGTCTATACTGTACGCGCCGTGCGCATCGGTCGTAGCCTTTCCATAACCGGTAACCGTGCTGTTACTCGGTGCGCTGGTATTGATCCAAACGGTTACCTGCGCACCAGGCACGGGATTGCTGTTCTCATCGAGTACTATTCCGGCAATGGATCCGCCATGGCGTGTCAGGGTGAAGTCAATGCCGGTCACATCGCCGTTCTGCGGCACGAGCACATCATCCGCGGACTGGTAGTCGGCTTTCTCATTGTACCATTCTTCCGCATAGCCCGGCGCGTAGGCGCGTACCTTGTACGTACCTGGAGCGGCGGTGAGATGGTAGTTCCCGTTTACATCGGTAATGGCCACCGCGCGGGTGTTCACGCCATCCAGAATGACATGTGCGCCGACGATGGGTTGGGAGGTCGCTTCATTCGTGACCATGCCGGAAATGCCCGGCATGCGCGAAAGGGCGAAGTCTATTCCCGTGGTGGTCTGGCCGTCAACAACCGCAACCTTTGTCGCAAGTGTGAGTGTTGCCGCCATATCGAAATATTGCGGCGTAAATCCCTGCGCCTGCGCCATGACGTAATGATCGCCGGCCGCTAGTCCGGAAATGCGGTAAAATCCGTTTTGATCCGTCACTGCGTGGCTGCTTATCCCTCCGGCCGGAGTTGAGCTGTTCGGACCCGATAGCACGGCGACCGTCGCGCCGGCAAGCGGCGTGTTGGTCGCGCCATTGACGACGTAACCCTCTATTGCTCCTCCAGTGCCGAGCGAGAAATCCACTCCGCTCCGAACGGGTGACGAGAAGGTGAGTACGACGGGTGTGGCCGCGCCTGGACCGGCGGCGTTGTCGAACCATTCGGGAACAAAGCCCTGTGCCGTCGCCCAGACGATCCAGCTGCCCTCGTGAACAGTCAGTGTGTACTCGCCGTTCTGATCGGTCACGGCGGTGATGATCGGCCGATTGGACGACGGATTTCCCGAAGCCATGACTGTGGCATGTGCGATCGGCTGGCTGCTTGCGTCCAACACCTGTCCACTGATCGAGTACACAGGATCCGGCGGACGCTGATCAAGCGCGAAATCAATGCCGGTGACCTGGGAGGCGCCGGCGATAAGCACCGGGTTGGCGTTGTTTCTGTCTTTCTGGTCGTTGAACCATTCGGTGATGAAATCTTTCCCTTGAGCAAACACGGTGTACTGCCCATCGGCGAGGCCGCTGATGGTGTATTTCCCATCGTTCCCCGTTTGCACGGTCCATGCAGAAGAGGTCGGAGGCCGGGTATTCGATGCGATTTCAATGGCGACGTGTATGCCGGGGAGGGGATGCCCACTCGACGCGTCCGTGACGGTTCCTGAAATACTGCCGCCTGTTCCGAGCACGAAATCTATATTGTCGTAGGTCGGCTTCGCGGGATCCGTCGTGAATACTGTCGCAAGGTTGATCGTGGCGACATTGTCGAAATACTCCGCTATGTACCCGGAGGCTTCGGCGTACACACTGTAACTGCCGGCCGGGACCTGAATGGCATATCGCCCGTTCGAGTTGGTGAGTCCGGTCAGAAGAAACGGCGTCGCGCTGCGGCTCATCACGGACACTCTGGCGTTGTGGATCGGGAGGTTCGCCGCCGTCGTGACTACACCGGTAAAGGTGTAATGTCCGGTATTGCTGTTGCTGTGCGCTACCCGTGAGGACGCTTGCAGGGTCATCCCCGCTGTCGCGACTGTGGCGATCACATGGGCGGATGCCGTGGTGGAATTTACCGGCCCGGGGAGGAGTTGTCCCGTCGATGAGATAGTGCCGAACGAGGCGGGATCCACGGACCAGTGTACGGCGATATTCGGCACTTCGATTTTGCCTGCGGGTGTGAATTCAAACAAGCGCGCGGTAAAATTCAGCGTCGTGCCGGTCTGTACGATTACCGGGTTTGAGGCCGTGCCCAGAGGACTGATCTCCAGGGCATAACGGTTGTTCTGCGCCGCCGAGGTGCAGCAGAGCGCTATGATAAGAAGGATGCTGAGCGGTACAACACGAATCATGGCTTTGCCTCCTTTACTTCAGGACGTGATAATAAAAAATGACACCGCCCGATAAGAAAAAGTTACACGTACTGAATATTTCTCCGTACATTTGTGATGTGCATTTCCACAACCCATTGAATCTGAACCGCACAGTCCGCACCTATGAAGGTCCACGCACGCGAATTTCTGTGGTTTCTTGTCCTGTTTCTGCCGCTGCTCGGTCTCTGGTATGCGGTGGATGCAATGTATGTGCATGGTGTCAGGCGCCAGCTTGCATCGGACGTCAAGGACCGTCTCTCCGACAGAGCCACTGTGCTCTCCGCGGCGGTGAACAGCAAAATCTCCTTCCTGTACGGCATCAAGAGTTTTGTCGAAGCCGATCCATCCGTTTCCCGGCTTGACCGCGAATTCGAACGCATCGCCCGCTCTATCGTCGGACGGGCTACCTGCATTCGGGCCGTTCAAATAGTACAGGACGGACGGATTACCTACAGTTGGCCCGTGACGAGGAATCAGAATGTCCTCGGACACAATTTACTTACCGACGCACGGGAACCCGTTCGACGCACTGTCGCCGAAGCGATGCGGACGGATCGCGTTGTTCTCAACGGTCCCATCGAATTGCTGCAGGGCGGACTGGGGATGGTGGGCCGCCTGCGCCTGCTGGGGCCCGATGGAAACGTGTGGGGACTTGCCGCCATTGTGATCGATATTCCCGATCTTCTCGTCGAGGCGGGAATTTCTCCGGAAGACGCTGTGAACCGCTATGCGCTTCGCTCGGGAGACGCGTCGGTATTCTTCGGATCGCCGACACTCCCTGCGGAGGAGGCCGAGCGGGAACGCGTCATGCTCATCGGTGGCGAGTGGACGTACTATGCCGCCCCGCTGGCAGGTTGGGATGCCGTCGTACAACAGAAAATGAGAGATGTTCGCGTATATAGCGGCGTTATCGCACTCTTACTCGCAGTGCTGCTTCTGCTCTTCGTCCGGAACAGAGAGATTTTGAAAAATCTGGTGGAACATCGCACCAGCGAATTGCGAAAAGCCAATGAAGATTTGCAGAACGAAGTAGAGCACCGCACCCGGATCAGCGAAGAACTGACCGTCGCCCTCGCACGCGCAGAGGAATCCGACCGGATGAAAGATGCGTTTATCGCATCCATATCACACGAAATTCGTACCCCGCTGCATATCATCCTCGGCTATGTGGCGCTTGTGCATGCAGACGCACAAACGACACCCGACGAACGCGCGGAGTATCTGCACAACATCCATCAGGCCAGCGGGCGATTGATGCGCACGGTGGAGCATCTGCTGCAACTGTCCAGCCTGAGAACGGGTGCTTTCCGTCCGAATATCGAGGCAATGGATCTCGTGCCATTGATTGGATCACTCGTTTCCGAGTACCGGACCCTCGCGGAGAAAAAAACGTTGCAACTCGAATTCACGGCACCGGATGAAGCGGTCGTCGCCCGCGTGGACAGATTCTGTGTCGAGCAATCCCTCGCGAACGTGCTCGATAATGCCATCAAATATACAAAAGCGGGATTCATACGGGTACGGACCGAACACCGAGGCGGTGTCGCCCGGATAGTCGTACAGGACTCCGGTATCGGTATCTCGCAGGAGTACCGATCGCATGTGTTCGAGCCGTTTTCCCAGGAAGTCGGGGGCTATGCCCGGCCCTATGAAGGGCTCGGTCTCGGTCTGGCGCTCACGAGCCGGTATATCGAAATGTGCGGCGGAAGCATCGAAATACAGAGCAGCAAGGGTGAAGGGACGGAGGTGACGATTCTTCTCGCCGCCGTCGATGAGGAGGCGATGCCGGCCGTAGCGCTTCCGAAGGTACTCTAATTCCTCAGGTACCGTTGAAACCGAAACGCCGGTTTCTTCCGCCGGAGAACTCCGCGCATATTCGTCGCTCCAGGATTCCGTTTTTTTTCCTCCGACAGCACGGGTGTGATGCGTCGCTGCGGGGCACATCGTTCCGTGTCATGGAGATAACCAGGGCAGAGCTACGCAAGGCCGACACGTGGCCTTGCCCGCACATGGCCTTGAGCGTGGTCTTGCGCGTAATGTGTTTTTCTATGCGGCATGGAAAATATTCGTACATTACTGTGTTTTGAACTGTCACGATTTCATTTCACCATCAGGAGTGCCCCATGAAACAGGTAGCCGAGTATTTCAAAGCCAACCATGACCGCTTCATGCAGGAGATGATCGATTTTCTGGCCATACCCAGCATCTCGACCAATGAGGAAAACAAACCCGACATGCTGGCGACGGCGAATTTCGTTGAGCAACAGCTCAAGAGTGCCGGACTCAGCAATGTGAAACAGTATCCGACCAAGGGTTTTCCGGTGGTGTATGGCGAATGGCTCGGCGCCAAGGGAAAACCGACAGTCCTGATTTACGGTCACTACGATGTGCAGCCGGTGGAACCCCTCGAGTTGTGGAAAACCGACCCCTTCAAGGCGGAAATCAAGGGCGGGAAAATTTTCGCGCGCGGATCGGCGGACGACAAGGGGCAGGTTTTCATCCATTTCAAAGTGCTCGAGGCCTGGCTGAAAACCGTCGGCGAGTTGCCGGTGAATGTGAAAGTGATCGTCGAAGGTGAAGAGGAAATCGGCAGCACACATCTTGCGGACTTTGTGAAGAAGAACAAGAAGCTGCTCGCCTGCGACAGCATTCTCATTTCCGACACGCACATGTTGGCACCGACAATGCCGAGCATCACCTACGGTCTGCGCGGATTGACCTATCTCGAACTCACGGTCACGTCCATGAACGGTGACCAGCATAGCGGCACATTCGGCGGCTCCGTCGCCAATCCGATCCAGGTGCTGGCCGAAATTCTCGTGCAGTGCAAGGATCCGAAAACCGGCAAGGTGAAGATTCCCGGCTTCTACGACGATGTCGTGAAGCTCACGAAGCAGGACAGGGCGGAACTCGCGAAAGTCCCGCATGATGACGCCAAGTATGCCAAGTCGCTCGGCGCGGTGAAGACGTTCGGCGAAGCGGGCTTCAGCACGGCCGAACGCACGGGCGCACGTCCCACGTTCGAGATCAACGGGATATTCGGCGGACACACCGGCCCCGGTGTCAAAACGGTACTGCCCGCCAAGGCGAGCGCAAAGGTTTCTATGCGTCTCGTGGCCAATCAGGATCCCGACAAAATCGCAAAGCTGTTCAAAGAATACGTACTTTCCGTCGCGCCGGATACCGTCAAGGTGGATGTGCACCTGTACAAGAACAACGGCTACGCGGCATTGACCCCGCTGGACTCTGCCGGCATGAAGGCCGCGTCCGCAGCGATCAAATCCGTGTACAAGAAGGATCCGTATTTCACGCGCGAAGGCGGTTCGATTCCTGTCGTCGCGGATTTTCAGCATTTGCTTGGCGTGGAAGCGATACTTTTGGGCTTCGGACTTCCCGACGACAATCTCCACGCGCCAAACGAGAAATTCGATATTTCGCAGTTCAAGAACGGCTTGCTTACAAGTTCGGCTTTCCTCGAGGAATACGCGAAAGTCAAGAGCTGACCCGCAGGAACGTTCGCAACCGCCGGAGTGGCGGATGCCGATGAAAAAAAAGAAACGCCGGTCCTTTGACCGGCGTTTCGTTACGCACTCTCGTCCATCGGGGCACGATCTCTTTCTCCAAAAATCATGACATGTCCATCCCCTTTTCTGGCAATGAGGATGACGCCGTTGTTCCTGCCGGAAAGTTTCAATCCCGCGCGGATCTGGTCCGGCGTGCGGGGGAAGCCGCGCTTCTTTATTTCCGTGCCGGGACCGAGATCGAGGTCCCGCACAGCCTGTCGCAGGCGACCTTCATGATACGGCTCCATGCGAAGAATCCGGAAGCTCTGATGGAGCGGTGCGTTGGTCGGACGCGCGGCGCTGAGTCCATAGGCGATGTGCGGATCGATGGGCCAGGCTTCTTGTTCGTGGAGGTATTCGGCGACCATGCCGGAAAGAATGACCGCGCTGCCTGGTTCGATCAACCACTGTGCTTCCCGGGGTGGAGGCGGGGCAACCCCGGCCGGCGACCAGGTGACGCCGCTCGTCGCATCGATCACGCCGCGCAGGGGCAAGTCGAGCCCCCTGTGCAGCAACTGCTCTTTGCATTCACGCTGATGCGCCACCCATAGACGTCCCCAGGACGTGTCGGACAGGGCGGCGGCCGGAGCGGTTTTCACCAGCAGAGGCAGGAGCGGGAAGGAGCGCTGCACGAAGGACAGCGGGGGACTGGCGTGCTCCGCATCATAGACGCGGCGTGTGTCGTCCCTGCGCGCGGGATCGACAAACACGGCGTCGAAGGCGCCGCGTTGCAGCGCCGGAGCCCAGTACTCGGCTGTTCCCGCGAGCACCGCGGCCCGGGCATGGACGAGGCGGAGATTGTGCCTGCACATGCGCGCGGTGACGGGATCGGCTTCGATGCAGAGTACTTCGTTGTGACGTGCAAGATGGACAGCGTCGCTGCCGATGCCGGAACAGCAGTCCAGAATGCGTCCTCCCGCGGGAAGCATGTTGGCGTGAAGCCGCGCGGTTGCCTGTGATGAAGCCATTTCAAGGGTATCTCTGCTGCACCAGGATGCGGGATGCATGCCGCATTTATGCTGCAGACGCGGACGGAGTTGCCACAATTCCAGACAGGCGCGCAGGTAGTGCGGCTCCATACCGGGAAAGCGTTTACGCAACGCTGTTTGTATTCTGAGTGAATCGGAGTATTTTTCAGTTTGCTCTCGAAGCGCTTCATCCACGAGAGCCGCCGCTTCGGACGAGAGGAAGCTCAGGTGCTCCGGTGTAAATCGAAAAGCCATGGGATTGTCTGTTCTTTCCTGTTGTTCACCTCAAAGTACGGTTTTTCCTCCGGATGACCGGGGGTACCACCCGACACTTGTCCACAAAGAGTGACTCCATGAAGGTTCGCGCCATAGTCTGCTGTCTCGTCCTTTCCCTGACCGTGTTGTTTGCCGCCCCGCTCCATGCACAGAAGCAAACGGGCGGTGTGCGGGGTATCGTCACCGATTCGCTTACCGGTGAGCGGCTGTCGCTTGTCAACATTTACATTCCTTCCGTCAGCGCCGGTGCCGCGACAGATGCCAACGGCTTGTACTTCATCGGCAATATTTCGGCAGGCAAGCACAAACTGCGCGCAACACTGATCGGGTATGGGACGCAGGAGCTGGAGGTGACGATTGTTGCCGGCAGCATTGTCACGCTCAATATGCGTCTCGCGCCGACCGTGCTGGAAATGGATGTAATCGAGACCACGGCGGAGCGGAGGGTGCGCTACGATACGGAGATCAGCACCATGCCCATTTCGGCGGCGGAAATTTCCATCGTGCCGAAAGCGGTGGAGGCGGATCTTTTTCGCACGATCGCGGTGCTGCCCGGTGTGGTGGCCACCAGCGACGTCAGCAGCCAGTTTTACGTGCGTGGCGGCGGAGGAGATCAGAACCTGATCATTCTCGACGGCATGACGATTTACAACCCGTTCCATGCACTGGGAATTTTTTCGATTTTCGACGCGGACGCTATCAAGGAGGCGGAAATTCTCAAGGGCGGTTTCCCGGCGCACTGGGGCAACCGGCTTTCGTCGGTGATCAACATCCGTACCCGTGAAGGGAACAAGAACCGCTTCGCGGGGAAAATCAATATCAGTCAGGTGGCCGGGAAGGCTTTGCTGGAGGGGCCGACACCCTGGGAAGGATCCTGGATGCTGTCGGTACGCAAGAGTTTTCTCGATGATGTATTGCAAAAATTCGTACGTCAGGAGACGCCGTTCAACTTCTTCGACGTCATCGCCCGCGCCAATGTCGCGACGGGCGAGAGCGGCCGGTTGTCTTTGCACACCCTTTTCAGCGGCGACATCATTCAGCCCTCATCCGGTTTTGACCCGGAGTATCGCTGGAACAACGGGGCATACGGTCTGAGCTGGTTTCAGGTGCTCGAGAACAAGTATCTGATCGAGACGACATTCAGCTTCAGCAATTTCAAAGGTGAGTTACGTCCACGCAACAATGCGCAGATCACGCCACGCACCTCGGAGGTGAATGACGTCTACTTCAACGGCGGTGTGACGTATTTTCAGGAGACCGGGGATATGTACGGCGCCGGATTTATGTTCCGACTGCCTGAATACCGGTACAGCTTTGTCAATGCGGCGAATTACAGCCGGGATGAATTCCGCAAGAGCAGCGAGACCGGTGTATGGTTCAAGTACAAGCTCAAGCAATTCCGGCCATTCTCGGTCGAGTTGGGCGTGCGGTCCGATATTTTCAGTCTTCTCTCCGCGCACAGCAGCGACGCGTTCGAGCCGCGGCTCGGTTTGAGCTACGATCTCAGCTCGGCGATGGCGCTCAAGGCCTCGTACGCCCGCGTTCACCAGCGCGTGGTGACCATCACCAACGAAGATGATGTTGTGTCGCTGTTCGAAACCTGGATACCCATCAGCAGTGACGAACCCTCGCAGCAAGCGGATCATTACATCCTCGGAATAGAAGGGAGCGCGGGATTCATCCCCGGATTCACCTTCAATCTTCAGGGATACTACAAAGATCTTTCGAATCTTCTGGAATACAACCGCGATAAGGTGGATTCCTCCGATCCGGATTTTATACGCGCGGACGGTGCATCGTACGGGTTGGAAGTATTTCTGGAAGAACGCCTCCCGCGCTACTACGGCATGGTGTCGTACACGCTGAGTTTCACCGAACGCACGGTCGGCAATTTCACCTACAGCCCGCGGTATGACCGTCGGCACAATCTGAATCTCATCGCCGGTTGGAAGCCCTTCGATGGCTGGGATTTCAACGTGCGCTGGGAGTTCGGTACCGGCTTGCCGTTCTCCCAGATCATCGGCTTCTATGACCGACTGCAGTTTGGCGGATTGTTCGATGGAAGAGGATACGCCACCGATCCCGGCGAGCCCTACACCATGCTCGGTCCGAAGAACAGCGGCCGTTTACCGTCGTATCACCGGCTTGACGTCAGCGCTTCAAAAGCATTTCAGTTCGAGACCGTGAAGCTGATTCTCGAAGCGAGCGTCCTGAACGTCTATGATCGAAAGAACATGTTCTACTTCGACCGGACCACCGGAGAGCGCATTGACATGCTCCCGATATTGCCGACGGTGAATGTGCGCGTGGAATTCTAGGCCGCCATCGGTCGGGAGCCCGCGTTTATAGCCCACGGATTTCTCTGCGGCTGCGGCTGCAGCCGCAGCATCGCCGAGAGCTGCCTGAAGCGGGATGGCGGCGAACAGGTATGCGCGAATCCGTACGATCAGTCGCTCTCGTCTCCAGGAATTGACGCCCGCCGTTTGTACAATCGTCAACGGCAGGTACTACTACACGTGACAAACACGCGAAGCAACCATGGCGAGACAGCGCCGCAATGATGTCCTGATTCCTTTCCTTGCCGTACTCGCGGATGCGGTGGCAATTGTCCTGTCCTTCGTGTTGTCGTACATCCTGCGCTTCGACAGTCCGCTCACGCAGCTCATTCCCGTAACAAAAGGGTATCCACCTCTCGAATTTTACCTTCTGGGGGCTCTCTTCGTCACACCCGTCTGGCTGGCCATGTTCAGCCGCCGCGGTGTGTATCGTGCGCGCCGGGATGTGGACTTGAGCATGGAGTTCTTCCAGATCGGGAAGCAGGTGAGCTTCGGTATGCTGATCGTGTTCAGTCTGACATTTTTTTTCCGCGCATTTTCCTATTCCCGTATTGTCTTCGGATTCGTCTGGGTACTTGCCATAGTGCTGATTTTTGCCGGCAGGGTGCTGGTGCTGCGTTATGAGACGTATTTGTATCGCCGGGGGCGGGAGTTGCGCAACGTCCTGATTGCCGGCAGCAATGCCGTGGCACAGAAACTGGCCGTTCAGATGACCATGCAGCCGGGTTTGGGGTATCGTCTGTGCGGATACGTAGCGCAGGACGGCGAACGCATAGACAGCGTTGATGCGGAGAATGTGGGATGGCTGGATGCGCTGCCCGCCGCTGTGGAAGAAAAGCGCATTGAATGCGTAATCGCGTGTTTTTCTTCCGGTGAACATGATCTGCTCAACGAGCTTTTTCACAGGCTCGAAGGGCGCAGCGTGGAAATTCTCATCCAACCCGACGTCATCGGGATTACGCCCTCGCGTTTGCGGGTGCGCGAAATGTTTCGCACGCACTTACTGGCGGTAAAAGAAATGCCGATGAGCACCTGGAGCCGTATTGCGAAGCGGAGTTTCGATATTGTTTTCAGCATTCTGGTGCTGGCGTTGTTCGCGCCCTTCGCAGCCCTCATCGCCATCGTGATACGTTTGGAATCAGGGCGTCCGGTGTTTTACCGGCAGATCAGGGTAGGGCTCGAGGGTGAAGAATTCGAACTTCTGAAATTCCGCACCATGCGTGTCAATGCGGAGAGCGCGACCGGTCCCACATGGACCAAGCGCGGGGATCCGCGTGTGACACGGATAGGACGTGTCCTGCGTCGCCTCAGCATCGACGAGATGCCGCAATTTCTCAACGTTCTTCGCGGAGAGATGAGTGTAGTCGGTCCGCGGCCCGAGCGGCCGGAATTTGTCTCGCAGTTTCGTAACTACGTCCCGAAGTACCTGGAGCGGCACAGGCTGAAAACGGGGCTCACCGGCTGGGCGCAGGTCAATGGATTGCGCGGCGAAGTGCCCATAGCGGAGCGAACGAAATACGATTTATATTACATCGAGAATTGGTCCTTCGGGCTCGATCTCCGCATCATCGCAAAAACGCTGTACGCCATTTTTTTCGGTAAGGACGCATACTGACCCATGATCGCCATCATCATTTTTTATCTGCACATCATCGGTGCGGTGTACGCCTTCAGCAAGGGCTACTTCGACCATAAGCTCGCCGATGCCTTCATGTCGCTCGCTTTCGTGGGAGTGATTTTTTCCGTGGGGTGGACCATGGCCGGCTTCATCGTCAATTTCATTTATCCGGAGGAGGGATTCGGCACGGTGCTCGATCCGGATACCGTATCGCTTCTGCTCGTCACATTTTTCGAAGCGATTCTGTACGGCACGTATTTCTGGAAGCGTCGCGACACAGGGGAAGAGAGCGCGGCGTAGGGATGAATTGGTGAAAAGTGAAAGGGGGAGTTAAACGTTAAACGTGAAACGTTAAACGTGTAACGACGGGAAGGTCCGAAGGGCGAGACTTCATCTTATCTCGCCGCAGGGAGTTTGCGACGGCGAATCTTCGATCTCCTGCCTGCGGTCTCCGACCCCAACAACCGTTGGGTGCGAACATGCGTGTTTGTTTACAATTCCGAAAAACTGTCACTGCGGGCGATACACTGCTGCCGACACTGCGGCAAGATGGGTGAAAAGTGAAGAGTTGAACCCATCCTTTCACGTTTCACTCTTGCCCGGCTACACCACCACCTGGCTTGCCAATTCGATTCCAAGGCCTTCACGAATTATCTCGGGCAAATCGCCGGTGAAATCGATCATCGTCGAGAGATGGTCGCCGTCGGGTGAACGATATTCCGCGTCGAATTCGATGATGATGTCCACGAGGGGATCGAAGAGGTCGAACAGTTCATCGTTGCTGCTCGGTTCTTCCCAGCCAGGGAGTTTTGCGGACATGGAAATGACCGGATTGCCCAGCTCCGCGATAATGGTCTGGCAGAGGAAATGATCCGGCACACGAATGCCGGTGGTTTTCCGTTTCGGATTCAGCACCAGGCTCGGCACGAGCTTTGTCGCCGGAAGCAGGAAGGTATACGGCCCCGGGACGAGCTGGCGGATTACCTGATAGGCGTTGTCCGAGATTTTTGCATAATCGGATATCTGCGAAATGGAGGCGGCGACGAAGGTCAGCGGTTTGTCGTCCGGCAGATTTCTGAGTTTGCGTATGCGTGTCTGTCCGGCCTTGCTGTTGATATCACAGCCAATGGCGTATACCGTGTCCGTGGGGTACAGCATGACGCCGCCGCGCTGCAGCTTCTCGACAACCATGTCGATGAGGCGGGACTGGGGATTTTCGGGGTGAATAGTAACGCGTGTTGCCATCGCACTGAACGTCTGTGAACGGGAAACAGTCGGATTCACTCCGCGCGCTTTTGGCGCGCTGCATAGATTTCTTCGAGTTCCTGGAGTTGGGCCACCGTGTTGACACCGCGCAGTTCGTCGAATGACGCAACTTCGAACGGCACCATCACGCGGGTATCACGATAAAACAGTTCGAACACATCCGGGAGATAGTACTCGCCCTGTGCGTTCTGATTGGTGATACGGCCGAGCGCATCCACCAGCGGATTCATTTCGAACACGTAAATGCCGCTATTGATTTCATGCACCGCACGCTCTTCGTCGGTCGCGTCCTTATGCTCGACGATGCGCATGATGCGCTGGTCGTCTCCCCGGATCACCCTGCCGTAGCCCGTTGGATCAGGGAGGACCGCGGTGAGCACGGTGACGCTCGCCCGACTTTCGCGGTGAACTGCCAGTGCGTCGCGCAGGGTCTCCGGTCTTGTCAGAGGCGCATCTCCGGAGAGGATGAGAACATCGCCATCGAAGTCGTTGAGAGCAGGGATAGCCTGCTGCACTGCGTGTCCGGTACCCAGCTGTTCCGCCTGGACGGCGATGGTGACGTCCGGCTCCTGCTCGCTCAGAAAGGCGATTACATGCTCGCGTCGATGTCCCACAACGACGATAATCGGGTCGGCGCCAGCGGTTCGCGCGAGACGTATCACGTGTTGCACGAGAGGGATGCCTCCGAGCGTATTCATCACCTTGGCCAGATCCGGATTGTTCATCCGTTTTCCCTGGCCTGCGGCCATAATGACAGCGGCGAGAGGGCGGTCGCTCATGGTGTGCCGTTGATGTCTGTTGGGAACATCGGCGTCGGGGCGGGGGAAACGGTGTGTCGCGGAGTCGTCACAATACAGTCTTGACGGCGTTATGTTCGTTGACGAGAATAATCGTGGGTTTATGGCCTTCGAGTTCGGTATCGGCGTACTCGGCGTAAGTGATGATAATCACTTCGTCGCCCACATGCCCGAGACGCGCTGCCGCGCCGTTGAGGCAAATGACGCCGCTCCCCGGTTCACCCTTGAGCGCATAGGTCTCGAAGCGATTGCCGTTGTTGACATTCACCACCTGCACCTTTTCGTACTCGAAGATGTCAGCCAGCTTCATCAAGTCCTGATCAATGGTGATGCTGCCTTCATAGTACAATTCCGCCTGCGTCACTCGTGCACGGTGGATTTTGGACTTGAACATTATGCGCTTCATGATTTCTATTCGGTCACTTTCAATATCGTGTTATCAATCAAACGGGTCGTACCGACGCGGGCGGCAATTGCGAGCAGCGCCGCACGCTGCTCTATCCATTCGAGTTCCTCGAGGTTCTCCGCATCAACCAGTGCCACGTAGTCCACTGTGTCAACGCCGCCGGAACGCAGTTCGTTCTGTACAGACTCGCGGAGAATTCGCGCATCGCGTTCTCCGCCGCGGAAAGCGGCTTCAGCGAGAGTGAGGGCGCGCGAAAGTGCCAAAGCTCTCTCACGCTCCGAATCGGAAAGATACGTGTTTCTGGAACTCATTGCCAGTCCATCGCTTTCTCTCCTGGTCGGGGCGATATGCAATTCGATGTCCATGTGCAGATCGCGCACCATGCGTCGAATGATGAGGGCCTGTTGGGCGTCTTTCTGGCCGAAGACTGCGAGATGAGGTTTCACGATGTTGAACAAGGCGGTGACAACTGTGGTCACCCCGCGGAAATGTGTAGGCCGAAAAGCCCCTTCCAGGAGGCCGCCGAGGCCTTCCACCTGCACCCAGGTGCAGAAACCTTCGGGATAGATCGCATCCGCGTCGGGAACGAAGAGAATATCGCAACCTGCATCGGCCGCCAGGCCCTGATCACGCTCGAGATTGCGGGGATATCTGCTCAAATCCTCGCCTTTCCCGAACTGCGAGGGATTGACAAAAACGGAGACGACGACCGTATCGCAGGTTTGCGCGGCGGTACGGATCAAATCCAGATGTCCCTGGTGCAGGGCGCCCATGGTCGGGACGAAGCCGATGCGTTTCCCGTTGATGCGCAGCTCATCTGCTGTACGTTGCATCTGCGGGATGCTGTCGATGAGGAGCACGTGTTCAGCTCCGTTTCAGATGGGTGAGGAGCTTTGCCACCGTCGCGCGCATTTCCTTGCGGGGTACGACCAGATCAAGGAAGCCTTTGTCGAGCAGGAATTCCGCCCGCTGAAATCCCTCGGGCAGGTCGCGTCCTATGGTCTGTTTGATAACGCGGGGACCGGCGAAGCCGATCAAGGCCCCCGGTTCCGCGATGTTCACATCCCCCAGCATCGCGAAGCTCGCGGTGACGCCTCCGGTGGTGGGATCGAGCATGATGGAGATGAAGGGAAGGCCTTCGTCATGCAGTTGCGTCAATCGCGCGCTGGTTTTCGCCATTTGCATCAGCGAGTAGGCGCCTTCCATCATACGGGCTCCTCCGCTTGCCGACACGATGATCAGCGGGCAGCGGTTCTTCAGCGCGCGATCGATGGATCGCGCGATTTTTTCACCCACGACGGAACCCATGCTGCCGCCGATGAAGGTGAAATCCATTACCGCCACGGACACCTCATGCCCGCCGATGCTTCCCATACCGCATCGCATTGCGTCGCTGATGCCCGATTTTTTAATTGTGTCATCGATTCTGCTCTTGTAGGCCTTCGTATCCACGAACTCGAGCGGATCCGTGGCGCGAAGTTTGCGGTCATGCTCCTTGAAACTTCCCTCGTCAAGGAGGATAGCGATGTACTGGTCACTGGACACGCGGAAGGATGCACCGCAGTGGACACAGGTATGCAGTGCTGCAGCGAGTTGCGTGATATGCATCATTTGTGAGCAGCTTTCGCATTTCACCCACGATCCGTCGGGGATATCGCGCTTTGATTGGGAATCGATATTGCTCGTGCTACGTTTGAACCAGGCCATGGCAGAGGGTTACTTGGATGTGAATGGTGGAAGCGTGCTATGTCGCCAGCGGATTACGCGGGAGTTTCGCGATGAATTCCCGTAAATATAAGGGTTCGCAGGTCGCGATGTCAGAGAATTTTTCCAAAGCGGCCATTTTCTCACCCAAAAGCGCGATACTCTCGCCGCGAAAGACAAGCGCGGGGTCTGTGATGACACCGAGGGATTCGCGGCAATGTCTGGCGACGAGGTCAGCTCCGTCCCCTATGACGCGGGTATCTGCTTCGAGCAGCTCGGCGGCCCGGGCGGCAGGCAGAATGGTCACAGGATGCTGATTGCATGCCTCGCCATCGCGGGTCACATACGTCGAGAAGTACACTTCGTCATTTTTTGCGTCGAGACAAACCGCTATTCGAATACTGTCAGATGCGAGATAGCGGGCAAGCGATTCCGCCGCGGCATCGCAGGTCGGGACGCTGATCAAGGGAATATTGAGTGCCAGACACAGACCTTTCGCCGCGCCCATCCCGATGCGCAGCCCGGTATACGACCCCGGGCCGGCACTGACCGCCACGGCGCGCAGGTTTTGCATCGTCAGGCCCGCATGTTCCACGATCTCGGCGCACAGCGGGACAAGCAAATCGTCGTGTACATGCTTTCGCGCCATCATGACCGAAGCGAGGATACGTCCTTCCGAAGTAAGCGCTATGCCCAAAACGGAGGTTGCTGTTTCCAGGCCGAGTATCATGTCTGCCTCGTGAATAATTCGACCGGAGGGGATAAAATGCTGTCGAGCCCCTCACGGTATTCACGCATATTGAACACACGGAGGTGTTCTGAAGCACCATGACGCGCGGCAATCTCGATACGCTGCGCCGGGAGGATGGGCAACGCGCGCTCAGCCCATTCCACGATCACGAGTCCATCGGCACGAAACACCTCGTCGAGGCCGATGTCGAGCATCTCCTGCATCGAGGATAATCGGTACAGATCGATGTGATAGACCCTGCGGATCCCTTCGTACTCATTGATGATGGTGAAAGTGGGACTGCTCACCTGCTCAGCGCACTGCTCATGTTCACACATGCCGCGCACCAGTGCTGTTTTTCCGCTGCCAAGGTCGCCGGAAATCGTCACGAGAGCGCTCCCGCTCACCGCAGCGGCGAGCTGCGCTCCCACAATACGCGTAGCGGCTTCGCTTTCCGTGACGATATCCCACGGGAATATGCTCATGCGCGGGAAGTCATGGTGATGACGGGGAGAATGAGTTCCTCCAGCGACATACCCCCATGCTGGAAGCTGTCCCTGTAGTAGGTCAGGTATTTGTTGTAATCCGTGGGGTAGACGAAGTAATAGTCTTCCTTGGCGATCACGTAATTGATGAGCATGCCGCGTTTCGGCAATCGATACAGGTCCGCGTTGGTGATGTGCAAGGCGTGTTTGGGATCGGCCTTGACGTTGCGTCCGTATTTGTAGCGCAAATTCGTCGAGGTTTCACGGTCGCCAAGCACCTTGCTGCCGCGCAGACAGCGGACACTCCCGTGATCGGTTGTCACGACGATGGTCGCGTTGGGTGTACGGGCGATCTGCCGGAACATGGCATAGAGCGACGAATGGGTGAACCAGGTATTGGTGAGCGAGCGGTAGGCGCTCTCATCAGGCGCGATTTCCTTCAGAATCGGGTAGTCGGAACGGCTGTGCGCGAGCATATCCACAAAGTTCACGACGATGGCCGTCAGATGATTCTTGACGAAAGAGGAGATGTTGCTCACCATCTGCTTCCCGTATTCGGGGTCGATGATTTTAATGTACTTGAGGTCGTTACGGAGCTTGATGCGCCTGCGTTCGAGCAGCTTCTCCAGAAATTCCTTTTCGTACTTGTTCATGGAGTAATCGTCGTCGTCGCCGGTAGACCAGAGGTCGGGAAAGACGCGCTCGATCTCGCTCGGGTAGTAGCCGCTGAAAATGGCGTTCCGCGCGTAGGGCGTCGCGGTGGGGAGAATGCTCAGGTAAAAATCCTTTTCGATGCTGAACAGATCCTGCAAGTGCTTTTCCATGACCAGCCATTGGTCGTAGCGCATGCAATCGATCACAAAGAAAAACACCGGTCCCTTGCTGTTGAGCCGGGGTAGCAGAAATTTGTCCACAACCCCCGGCGAGAGCGTCACGTCACCACTTTCGATCCAGCGCGTATAGTTCTTCTCGACAAACTTGCAGAACTCCTGATTGCATTCTTTTCGTTGATTGGCCATGGTTTCATGCAAGCCCAGTTCCGGATGCTGATCGAGTTCCAATTCCCATTCGACGAGTTTGCGATAGACGTCGATCCAGTCCTCCATGTCGAGGGGGCCTAAGAGCTTGAGGGATACGGCGTTGAACTCCTGGATATAATCCTGCGAGGTTTTATTCCGCACGATGCTGCTGCCTTGCAGCATTTTTTTCGCTACGAGAAGAATCTGGCTTGGATTGACCGGCTTGGTGAGGTAGTCGCTGATTTTTTCACCGATGGCCTCCTCCATAAGGGCTTCCTCCTCGTTTTTTGTGACCATCACGACAGGCAGGGAGGGACGCAACTCCTTGATACGTGAGAGCGTCTCCAGGCCGCCCATGCCGGGCATGGATTCGTCGAGAAGGACAAGGTGCACGGTATTGCCTCGCACGAAATCAATGGCGTCCTCCCCATTGGTGACGCTGTGGAGGGTATATCCCTTGCTTTCGAGGTGCATGATATGCGGACGGAGGAGTTCAACCTCGTCGTCCACCCAGAGGATGACGCCTTTGTTTTCAGACATTGAATACTGCGATTCTTATGAGTTGAAATTGCATAGAATAAAAAAGTACAACGCAGTACGGCGAAGATCAAGGCAGTATTTTCGGGACCGGAATGATCGGATTGACGACTTTCGATTTACGATTTATCCACCTGCGGCGGAGAGAAGCGGGAATCGGATGGAGTGTAGCGAAATAGCTGGATAGTAGCAGACAGATGGCATCGGTCGTCCGGGGTCGGGAATGCCGGGAACCGGCAGCACGAATCTTCGCTGTCCCTCCAAAGAGGCGGATCGTCAATCGTAAATCGTTCCTCCGGAGGCGGATACGTCGTAAATCGTAAAATCGTACGTCGTCAATCGTAAATGGTTATTCCGCTGTCCCATCTCCAGGCGATGCCGCCGCTGAAGATGAGATGCTTGGCGATTCCCATACCGGCGAAGGCCTGCATCGGTCCGAGATGTGCGGTGATGCCGAGCGTCCCTTTGATTGCCTGGTCGCTGAGGGACACCGGCACTGTCTGCGGATCGATATCGTAACCGATTTCTTCCTTGATATTTGCCGGGAGCGTGAAGGTGTAGCTGCCTTCGGAGCTGAGCGTTTCGAACGAAAAGCCGACGTAGGGCTCGATCCATGCGAAGCGCTTGCTGGCGTGGACATTGAGCGCAAACAAATCCGTCGCGGCTTCGAGCTTAGCCCTGGTGATTCCCACTTCATTCGTGATCGTGCTATGCTGGAAGCCGATTTGTACGGCAGCGTCGCACCAGGGATTCTCGTACCAGTTGGTGAACGCATGCTTCAGCGCAATCCCGAAGAACGAAAATTTCCCGATGTTCGCGTCGAAGACCACAGGCGGGATGTAACGGACGAGCATCTCGCTGTTGAACAATGCTCCGATCGTGATTTGCGGGACGGCTGCGACGACCATATCCTGGTTCGTGCCCGGCGTCAACGCAAGCTGGCTTGGCAGACGGGCGAGCGTGGCGCTGTCGATGCCGGCAACGTTTTCACGGATATAATCCTTGGGAATGGTAAATCCACTTCCGGCGCCGCCGAATACCGTCGCTGTCGTAACGCGCGTTTCGAGCTCGCCCGCCGCGACGGCCCCGCGGAGCTGTTCCTTGAAATAGTTGAGCTGAAACACCCGCATCCATTCCGGAGAAAGAATGGGGTGCGGATTCGGCTTCTCGTCCAGCGGCAATACGGCGGTAAAGGTACGCTCCGACTCGAGTACGAACGCCAGCATACTCCTGACGGAGACATCAATGTACAGTTTGTTTTCCCTCGGCACGTATGCGCGGTTGTAGAAGGCGTCGTTGGCACCGACATTGGACACGATGACAAGCGGACTCATGAATCCTGTGGCGTTGGCTCCGAAGAGTTCCCGTGAGTAATCCTCGAGGAGAGCCTTCGTATCGATCTGTACCTGTCCCGATGCGAGAGCGGGCAGGAGTATACTGAACATGGCGGCGAAAATCACACTGCGTCGCATGCTATACCTTTTTCTAGAATTGGAGTGCGGCGGTAAGACTGAGATTATCCTGTTCACCGAAGCTGTAGTCGGCGGCAACCAGGACGAAATCGAACAGCGTCATGGCCGCACCGAGGCTGAAGCGAAGGTTTCTCCGTCGGAAATCAAGATCGATGCGTCCGGAGGGTACGAGAGGATCGGTGGACACATATTCGTAGCCGACGTTGATTTGATACGCTTCGTAACCGAGCCCACCGTAGATGGTCACGGCTTCGGCATCGACGCTGATCTGTGCCATACCCGCCATGGAGGTGCCGTCAACCATGTCACCCAGTTGGAACTGATGGTAGGCCGCGATAAAGGCCAGGTCGAAAGGCAGTTCCGCGAAGTAGGTCGGTGCATGTTTTATCCCGATTCCGTAAAAGCTCACCTTTCCTAGCTCGGTCGTGTAGGTAACAGGTGGTAGCCCGCGAAAGAGCAACTCGGTTCCGAGTACGGAGCCGATGCTGAGTTGGGGCATGACAAAGAAGACATTGGAGAAATCCGCACCGTCCGGAAGCACGATTTCCTGCGGGACGTTTGGATCGGAGGAGCGGAGCACCGCGCCTTTGCCGCCCGCGATAGTCGCAGTGGTAATGGTACCCGGGAAGCCGAGCTGCGTAAGTTCGGCTGGCAATTTGGCCATGAACTCGCGCTGTTCCTCCGGTATGTATGTGTTGATGAAGCTTCCGCCGAGCCGCAGGGTCAGTCCGCTGTCGATTTTCGCCGTGTGCGAGAGCGCGCTATTGATAGTGTAGCCGACCGCATCAACAGCCGGGCGCAAGTAGTCGCGGGCGAGTTCCTTGATGCCCAATTGTTCGACGAGGCTCGGCAGAGATTGTGCCTGGACAGAGGTTGAGGTCAACGTTACGAATACGCACAGGCAAAAACCGATGGAAATGTGTCGCATTTCAGCCTTTCTTTCTGGCTTCAATCTCAGCGGCGATACGATTCGTGATTTCCTCGATGGAGCCGACACCCACGATGTCCACCAGCAGCCCTTTTGCGCGGTAGTATCCCGCAATAGGTTCGGTCGTTTCGTGGTAAATTCGAAGGCGCTTTCGCACCGTGTCTTCGGAATCGTCGCTGCGGCCGCGGTACATGAGGCGGCCGATGATTTCATCGTCGGGCACCTTCAGACGCAGGACGGCGATGATGGGTCCTCCATGTTCGATGAGCATCTCCTCAAGAGCCTCGGCCTGATCGGGTGTACGTGGAAAGCCATCGAGCAGGAAGCCGCCGGCTGTGTCCGGTTGAAACAGACGTTCCCGCACCATGGCATTGGTGACGGCATCCGATACGAGTTCGCCCGATTCCGATGCCTGTTTGGCGGCAATACCGAGAGGCGTACCTCCACGAATGTGTTCGCGGAACAGGTCTCCGGTGGAAATGTGCGGAATATGATATCGCTCTGAAATGAACTGCGCCTGGGTCCCTTTCCCGGCTCCCGGGGGACCAAAGATCAGCAAACGCATAAAGTCCTCAGTTGGGTGGATAGTAGCACGGCGGCTGTTGATTGAGCAAAACGGAGTATGCGTATCGGGAATGTAAAGATTTTTTCAGGACGAACCAATCTTTGTCCGCGCAAACAGGGCTGATGCAGGAAAAAGAAGCCGAATCCCGCACTGCGGACCGGAGAAAGCGGACACTGATCTCACTGGACGCGATGCCGTTGCTTTGCTGATTGAGTCTCGTCTGTCGGCTGAATGCGAACTTCGGGCATGAGCAGATACGCTTTCACGAGGGATGTTGCAGAGACGCAGGCTCACGCAGGGCAAGTTGTCCGCAGGCGGCATCGATGTCCAATCCCGAGCTGGATCGAAGCATCACGGTGATATTCGAGGCGCGTAATGCATCCGCGAATTCCTCGATGCGCCAGCGTGGCGTCGCTTCGAGAGTTGTAGCGGCGTCGGTATCCGATGAGACGTCGGCGGGGTGGAATGGTATGATGTTCACCTTTGGAGGAACCCTCCGGGCAATTTTCACCAGACGACGGGCATCTTCCACACCGTCATTCAGTCCGTTGAAGAGGATATACTCATAGGTGACACGCATGCGGGTTTTGCGATAGTAATACTCTATCGCGTCCATCACCACCGCGAGCGGGTATTTCTTGTTTATCGGCATCAGTTGCAGACGCAGATCATCCGTGGTGGCGTGGAGGGAAAGAGCGAGTTTAATTTTCCAGCCTTCATCGGCCATGCGTCGTATGCCTTCCACCATCCCTGCCGTGGAGAGGGTGATACGACTTGCGGCGATTCCGCCGGTTTTTTCATGGGTGATGATGCCGACCGCACGCATGACGTTATCCATGTTCAGCATCGGTTCGCCCATACCCATAAAAACCAGATTGGTGATGCGTGCATCCGTGCGTTTCTGTACCGCCATGTATTGACCGACGATTTCGCCGGTCGTCAGATTGCGTTTGAGCTTCATGGATGCCGTAGCGCAGAAACGGCAATCGAGCGGACAACCCACCTGTGTCGAAACGCAGATGGTGAGGCGGCGCGGCTGATCCCGATCATCGCTTTCGGCAGGGATGAGAACGGTCTCGACAGCGCGACCGTCTTCAAGGCCGAACAGGAATTTTTGCGTACCGTCCGCACTTGTCTGTTCCTTTCGGACAAGCGGCTTGCGGATGATGTACTTCTCGGAAAGGCTTTCTCGTATCAGTCTGGGAACATTGTGGAATTCGGAGAAATCATCGACCCTGCGGTTGTAGAGCCAATAAAAGAGTTGCTCCGCGCGATAGCGCGGCAGTCCGGCTTGGGTACTGGCCTCTTCGAGTTCCGCCAGAGTGTAGCCGAAAATGTTGTTGTTCATATTCCGTGTAAGACCGAATGATTACGTATACGATTCGAATAAAATACGCAAATCGTCGTGATTCATGAAGTGGGGGGATGAAGGGTGAAGGGTGAAGGGTGAAGAGTGAAGGGTGAAGGGTGAGGAGTGAGGCGTGAAGAGGGAAGAGGGAATAACGTTATAATTCTCCTTTTTGTTTTTTCTTGGAACGAACGGCCCATCGGCCAGAAAGAGTGAGCATGTTTTGTCGAAGGTGTTTCGTCAATCATTCTGACTTGATAAAAAAACCCCGGCGAGAGCCGGGGCGTAGGTTTTCAAGCGCAGATGGTTGTGATCAGCATTCTGCGGTCCTGTTGCTCGCGGCGTCCACCACGGCGATAGCGATCATGTCCACTATTTCCTTGACGTCGGAACCGCGCTGGAGGACGTGCACCGATTTGCACATGCCATTGAGGATCGGTCCGATCGGATGTCCACCGCCGATACGTGCGAGCAGCTTGTATGCGATGTTACCGGAGTTGAGATCCGGGAATATCAGCACATTGGCTCCGCCTTTCAGTTTGCTGAAGGGGAAAATATCATTGATGATATCGGGCACGACGGCGGTGTCGGCCTGCATCTCGCCATCCACCATCAGATCAGGTGCACGTTCCTGCACGATTTCCAGCGCCCGCCGAACCTTACGGGGTGAGTCTTCCTCGGCGTTGCTGCCGAAGTTGCTGTAGGAGAGCATCGCCACGCGCGGAGCGACGTCGAACTTCTTTGCGAGTTCCGCCGCCTGGAGAGTGATGTCGGCAAGTTCTTCGGCATTGGGATTGATATTGACCGTGGTATCGGCGAGGAAATAGGTCTGGTTTTTCATGGCCATGATATACAGGCCAGAAACCTTATTGTAGCGCTTGTCGCGCCCGATGATTTCGAGTGCGGGACGGATGGTGTCCGGATAATGGGAAGTATAGCCGGAAATCATGCCATCGGCATCACCCTGATACACCATCATCGCGGCGAAATAATTGTTCAGGTACTTGATGCGCTGACGGGCATAGTACGCGGTGATGCCCTTGCGGTGACGGAGACGATGATATTCCTGGATATAGAAATCGGTTTTTTCGCAGGATTGCGGATTGATCATCTCGACTCCTTCGAGATCGATGCTGTGTTCTTCTGCCACGGCGCGGATCCGTTCTTCCCGGCCAAGCAATACCGGCAGAGCGATGCCTTCTTCGACCGCGATTTGTGCGGCTTTGATGACTCGTGCTTCTTCGCCTTCAGCGAGGACGATGCGCTTCGGCGTCGCGGCCGCCTTCCTGTACATGGGCGCCATGATCGCCTGGGTCCGTCCCATGCGTATGTCGAGGTTGAGTTTGTACTCCTCGAAATTCGCGATCGGCTTTGTCGCCACCCCGGTTTCCATCGCGGCTTTCGCTACGGCGGGCGCCACCCAGGTCAGTACGCGGGGGTCGAAGGGTTTGGGGATGATGTAGGTGGGGCCGAAGGACATTTCCTTCACACCATAGGCCCGTTTCACGGCGTCAGGCACTTCCTCTTTGGCGAGAGCCGCCAGAGCGTAGGAGGCCGCCTGTTTCATGGCTTCGTTGATCGCCGTTGCCTGCACGTCCAAAGCGCCGCGGAAAATGAAGGGGAAGCCCAGGACATTATTGACCTGATTCGGATAGTCCGAACGTCCGGTGGCCATGATTACGTCGCCCCGCGCTGCGGTGGCATCCTCATACGTGATTTCCGGATCGGGATTTGCCATTGCGAAGATGACGGGATTCGGGGCCATGCTGCGTACCATATCCTGATTCACGACGCCGCCCTTGGAGAGGCCGAGGAAGACGTCGGCACCGACAAAGGCATCCTCGAGCGTTCGCGCGGAGGTATCGGCGGCCATGTCCTCCTTGAATTCATTCATATGCTCCGTACGGCCTTTGTAGATCACACCGGCGGTATCGCACATAATGACGTTTTCCTTTTTCACGCCGAGACTGATATGGAATTTCGCGCAGGCGATGCCGGAGGCGCCGGCGCCGTTATAGACCACCTTGATGTCTTCCAGTTTTTTACCGACGAGCTCGCACGCGTTGATGAGCGCGGCGCCGCTGATAATGGCGGTTCCGTGCTGATCATCGTGGAAGACGGGTATTTTCATTGTGCGCTTCAACTCCTCTTCGATGTAGAAGCAGTCCGGGCCCTTGATGTCTTCGAGGTTGATGCCGCCGAAGGTCGGTTCGAGAACCTGACAGACACGAATGACCTCGTTGATGTCCTTGCTGTTCAGTTCGATGTCGAAAACATCGATATCGGCGAAGGTTTTAAAGAGCACACCTTTCCCCTCCATTACCGGCTTGCCGGCGGCGGCGCCGATGTCGCCGAGACCGAGGACGGCCGTGCCGTTGGAAATCACGGCGACGAGATTCCCTTTCGCGGTGTACTCGAATACTTTGGATTCATCTTTCTCGATTTCACGGCAGGGTTCGGCCACGCCGGGCGTGTAGGCCAGCGAAAGATCGCGTTGCGTCACGCATGGTTTTGTGGTGACGACCTCGATCTTTCCCTTGCGCCCCATGCTGTGATATTCGAGCGCATCTTCCTTGCTGATTTTCATGAACTCTCTCCAGTAACAGTGAATTGAGGTGCTCTATCGTCTATGCTCGGACGATGTCGGATTCTGCAACGAACACTATGGAAAGGCAAGGTAGTAAAAAACCGGCAGGGGTGAAAATCGGACGCCGTATGCAAGTACACGATTTTACTCCTTATGCTCTCCAGCGCTGGTGACCCATGTTCGTTCGGACGCACCCGACGCCTGAGAAGCGGGTTGACCGTATGCGCACTCGTCCCTGCCCGGCACGTTGCTGAACATCTTCAGACGAACGCAGCAGGAAAACCGTTTTGATCGTGGGTGGGTAGTGCGACCTCACGGTACAGCGAGCTGTTGCAGCGATGTCACTGCGCAATCGCGTTCGGGCATCCCTTCCGAGCGCTTGCTGTCGGGTAGAGCGGGACGGAGGGCGGTAGGTCTCAGCTGAAAGTGAAAGGAACTGAAAATCTGCCTTTCCCCCGGTTTGCGCGAAGGGTACATTGTTGTTTCCATATTCCTGATCATGTTCATAATGGGAGCAAAGCATGAACGACACAGGACAATTCAATGAAAAACGACTTCCCGGTCACGATTACTCTCGGCCCGGGACCTATCACCTGGTTTTCGAAGTCGGTGCTCACGCGTCGACCTTTGGCAGCATGAAGAAGGGGGTAATGACACTCAATGCGTACGGAGAGATTTTCCTGAGTGTTCTCGGCCTCGCATTGCAGATTTTTTCCTGCCTGCGTCTCGACGCCATGGACATTCGACCGACAAGTATTGAGTTGGTGGTAAGCATTTTGAAATGGCGGAAGCCGTTAATGAAGTGCTTCGCTTCGAAAGACGAGCGCTGGCATTATCGTCGCACGATGACGATATCGTCGTTCGCCGGGTATCTGAAGATGAACAGTGGACGCGGCATCAACAGAAGGCGCAAGAGGAGCGGGACGCATTTCTGGGCCCTGGGTTTCAAGGATCGTGTTTTGAAGGACAAAGCCGAGATCAACGATACCATCGCGCGTTTACGAGCGGGTTTCACTCTGGTGCGGTGTTCACGGAATCCCGCTGCCGACGGCAAGCGCGCCAGAACACTTTGTAGCGCTGTGATCTCGGCACTTGGAAACTCCGTGGATGCGGCTTTCGGGGCACTGTACAGTGGCGGACCGACAGTAGCTGCGACGCTTGAAGCACCCGGATTGCCGTTCGATACCATGTTGTTGGGAAGGGCGCTGTTTTTGAACAGTTCGCTTCTGCGGCCGGAGTCCGCTCATGCTGCGTTGTCGGGCGACGGACGGAATGAAGTGACGGGTGCGCATGGAGGTCGCACTCCGGAGCCGTTGATCATCGGGATCGGGCCGGGGCGCATCGTTTTTCCCGTGCCGACTGACTGCTGAGTGCATTTTATGCGCGCCGACGGGCGCGGAAGGGAGATATCACCGGGGCGGGCAGGCCTGTGCGGGGATGCGGAGCGTTATTATCTGAGTGCTGAAGGGTCGTTTTTTGTGTAGCTGAGGGTGAGATTGACTGGCGGGGAGGGTCCGGGGAGGGCGAATACAGCTCGGAGGACATATCGGAGTGGGTGGTCTGGTTTATTGAGTATAAAATTTCGATTCATGAATCGAAAGAAGTTGCCCCGGAACTCCCGCCCCGGCCATTCCCGCCCAAAATCTCCTTCCCAGACGCCACACCTCCGCCCTCCCTCCCGGATACCGATCACATCCCCCCGCAATCCGGCTCTCGTCCATTCACTCAGCCATCTCCATCACCGCTTCCAGCACCCTCTCCACGGAAATATTCTCCATGCAGCGGAAGTGTCCCTTCGGACAGGAACGCCGTCCGATGAACGTACACGGCCGGCACGACAATCCGGCAACCTCGATTACCGAAGCGCGGCTGTTATAGGGATAAAAACCAAACTCCCGAACAGTGCTTCCAAATATCGCCGTTACCGGCCGCCGCACTGCCGTCGCCATGTGCATCAGTCCGCTGTCGTTTGCTGCGACAACGGCGCAACGTTCAAGCAGCGCCGCCGTCTCTATCAGCGTTGTGGTACCGCAAAACGAGAAGACGCGGGAAGGATCAACCGCTTGCAGCGCCTGACCGGCTTCCGCGTCCTCGGCAGATCCGAGAACCGCAACCGCGAAACCACGTTCGAGCAGCAGTGTGGTGAGGCGCAGGTACTTCGCCAGAGGCCAGCGCTTGGTGAAATGGCGGGAGCCGGGGCACAGTCCGATGATCCGGGTCTGAGCGTCCCACCCCCGGGCGCACAGCCGGACGAGCGTGTCCTCCCGAAGCTCGTCCGGATAGAACAGCTCGCAGCCCCGCTCATCCGGCGCGACGCCGTAGCGCGAGGCCGTTTCGATATAGCGTTCAGGCACGGGCATGACCGCACCGTACCAATTCAGGTGCGTGCTCACCAGCAGCAGGCGCCGCAGAGCCCGCTTGTCCACGTGGTGAATATTCCTGCTCACACCGTTCCGGATGATGCGCGTCCGCAGATGGTGATGCAAGTCGAACACTGCGTCATAGCCCTCGGCGCCGAGAGCCAGGTTGAGTGTTTCCAGCGCTTTTCTGCCGTGCGCCACATCCACCGTGATCAGCTTGTCGATGTTCGGATTCCACCGCACGAGATCCGCATATTCTTTCCGCACGACGAAATGCAGCTCCGTCTCCGGATACCGCGCCTTGAACACGCGCAGAAACGGCGAAGTCAGAACAATGTCGCCGATGGAGCTGAGACGTATGACGAGGACTTTCGAGAGGGGAGGGGGCATGGTTGCGAGGGAGAGTAAAGAGTGAAGAGTAAAGAGTAAAGAGTCGTAAAAAAAAAAGGTGAAAAGGGGAAAAGGTGAAAGGGTGAAAGGGTGAAAAGGTGAAAAGGTGAAAAGGTGAAAAGGGGAAAAGGTGAAAAGCGTGCGTTTTATCTGTTCTGGTGCAATCGTAATTCGTAATTCGTAACTCGTACATCGCGAAATGTTTCCGTGAAAGGCAAGGTAGCGACCCCGCTGCTGTGGTTCAAGCGCCGGGGCTCCCAACCCGCGATTTCCGGGCGTAAGGACGGCGGGGCGCAGAGCGCAGAGCGCAGAGCGCTTAGCGACCTCTTCCCGAAACCGCGATGATATTGGCGACGAGTGTGTTCTTTGCGTCCTGGCGCCTTGGCGTCTTTGCGTTGATTTCCCCTGAGGCGCAGGAAGAATGAATAGCAAAGGCGCAGAGGGGGATTGTAACAGTTTCTCGAAGCCGCGATGATGTCGGCGACGGGTGTCTTTACGTCTTGGCGATGGCATTCCCTGTGCCCCGGAGGGGAAACAGAGAGGCGTGCGAGGTGTACGCAAACACTACAGAAAGAAAATACCGATTTATATTGCATATTATTGTGCAGCCTTGGTACTTTGCCGCGGTGAGGATGTACCACCTTCTCTCGGATAGTGGAATGAGTGGTTTCGAGCGCTTCTTTGGAAATCGATGTCGGGCGGGGAGAATACGCAAAGGGATTGCATTGTCCGATAAACGTCCGGGTTGCGTCTCGCCTCCAATCCGCATTGTGCCTCCTTACGCCAGGGTATCAGATCATTCGCCCGTGTGTGCTCTCCTTTCCTTCGTGCCAGAGATCCCGCGCCATCATCGACGCGACGCCTCTGCGGCTTTTCCCTTCTCACCCGTTACCTCTTCCTGGTATTCCGTCGCTTCATGGCGGAGACGGGATTCACATTTCTCCTTTCAAACCAATTTCAGTACCACTCACCTGAGGAGAACCTTATGACGTTCAACGAACCCGAGGTAACGCAGGTCGCAAGGCCGCAAGGCCGCAAGGGCTGGCATGATTTTTGCATCGGAGCCCTGCCTGAATCCACCGTGCAGCACGCCTGACGCTGCTCCCGCCGCGACGTCTCGTGGCGGACTATCCCGCTTCGATTTTCACTCCGCATTTCTGATCTTCACGCTCATCTTTATGCTGCTCGCATCCACAGCTTCGACGGTGTTCGCGCAGGTACCGCCGCCGCCATCGGGGAATGGAGAGAGGATTTCGCGTTCGGATCAAATCGATACCCACAGAGGACTGTATTACCCTGGAAGCAATACGAGAGGCGAGCACTCTCCGCGATCAGGCATCAAGCAACTTCGGATGCGATATGTACGCGATGTATTATTGCGACATTCTGAAGCGCAGTGCCTTTCCGTCGATACACCACTTTAACGGCAAGACCTGGCGGAGCTGGTGGAAATTTCCGGGAACCGGAACACCACGCCTGGTCGCAATTGCCAGGACAGAGAACGAAGCCTGGATATGAGGAAGCGGCGCCAATGGCGGAAAGGCGATCATGATACATGGAAAACGATGAGTTCGTCGTAAAAGACGCACATGCAGTGGCAATCCTGATCCAGGCAAGAACTTCAAGATAGTAGAAAATCGAAATACGACGGAGTGAGACATGAGACTTGCATACGTACTTGTCATTAGCGGAGCACTCTTCTTTTGCGCCGGGTCCTGCGAGGACGATATCGTTGATGTGCCCCGGTCCGGCCCGACACCACATCGCATGATTTCACCTGGGACTTGATCATCTTCGAAGCAGCCGAGACCGGTAGATTGAAAGATATCTGCTATATCAATGATACGTGTATCTGGGCGGTGGGATGGTTTATCTGCCGCGGCCCGCAGGGTGAGCGGCTGCTGTACAACGCCATCCGATGGGATGGAGTGGAATGGCGCATGGAGCAGGTTCTCGATTCAATCCCGGGCTCATCTGCAGAGCAAAGTCTCAGTGAGCTGTCAACGGTGTACGGTGATCGTCCGGACAATGTATGGTTCAACACGGGTTCCATTTTTATCCACTGGGATGGCCGCAGATTTACCACGGATGCTGGTCTTATGTATGAGTTGGATTGTTTTCTCACCGAGTGTTGGGCTGATGGTCCGGACAATATCTGGATGGGCGGCACAGACGGTGAACTCGTGCGTTATGACGGAAAGCGTTGGAAGCGCATCAAAAACGATATCCCCGACGAGTGGGATATTTGCGGCATGCACGGGAACGGGGATACCCTGCTGCTTGCTGCGACACAGTATGGCAGTACAGGTTGGACAGCGTTTTATCACGTCATCGGCGAGACCGTGCGTTTCTGGCGTCAGGATTCTGTTCCCCAGGGCGTCCAGGCCGTCTGGTTCGATCATTTGAACAATGTCTACACCGACGGAGGGCGTGTGTATCACTGGAATGGAGAGAAATGGATCAATCTTCACGCTCCGTGGGGGGGCTATGGATTCGACATAGCTGCGAGAAGTCGCTTTGACATTCTTAGTTGTGGGGGATCAGGTACAATACGCCACTTTAACGGCAAGACCTGGAGAAGCTGGTGGAAATTTCCGGGTATCGGTACACCCTACCTGTACGCTATTACCAGGACAGAGAACGAAGCCTGGATATGCGGAAGCGGCGCCAATGGTGGAAAGGCGATCATGATACATGGCAAGCGATGAGTTCGTCGTAAAAGACGCACGCTCAGTGGCAATCCTGATCCCGGCATGAACATCAAGATAGTAGAATATCGAAATACGACGGAGTGAGACATGAGACTTGCATACGTACTTGTCATTAGCGGAGCCCTCTTCTTTTGCGCCGGGTCCTGCGAGGACGATATCGTTGATGTGCCCCCGGTCCGGCCCGACACCACATCGCATGATTTTGTCTGGGATTATACATTGATCCCATCGGACAATAACAACGGAATCTTGCACGATATTTGCTATATCAATGACACATGTATCTGGGCGGTCGGATGGTTCATACGCCGCGGGCCGCAGGGTGAGCGGCTGCTGTACAACGCCATCCGATGGGATGGAGTGGAATGGCGTATGGAGCAGGTTCTCGATTCAATCCCGGGAAGCACGGGACAGCCAAGTCCACATGAGCTGACAACCGTGTACGGTGACCGCCCGGATAATGTATGGTTCAACACGGGTTCCATTTTTATCCACTGGGATGGCCGCAGATTTACCACGGATGCAAGTCTAATGTATCAGATGAATTGTTTTCTCATGGAGTGCTGGTCGGATGGTCCGGACAATATCTGGATGGGCGGCACAGACGGTGAACTCGTGCGTTATGACGGGAAGCGCTGGAAACGCATCAAAAACGATATCCCCGACGAGTGGGATATCTGCGGCATGCACGGGAACGGGGATACCCTGCTGCTTGCCGCGACACAGTATGGCAGTACAGGTTGGACAGCGTTTTATCACGTCATCGGCGAGACCGTGCGTTTCTGGCGTCAGGATTCTGTTCCCCAGGGCGTGCAGGCTGTCTGGTTCGATCATCTGAACAATGTCTACACCGACGGAGGGCGTGTGTATCACTGGAATGGAGAGAAATGGAACAATCTTCGGGCTCCCGGATCCGGAGGCTACGGATTCGATATGGCAGGGGTCAGCCGGTTTGACATAATGAGCTGCGGTTACTTCACGACGATACGACATTACAATGGCAAGACCTGGAGGAGTTGGTCGAGAATTCCAGGTACGGGTAATGCCGTATTAGTCGGTGTTACGAGGACGGTAAACGAAGTATGGATTTGCGGACACAGCGCCGAGGGAGGGACCGCCATCATTCTGCATGGAAAGCGATGAGTCCTCTGCGCATCGTTAGCGCTTGACAGGAGACAAGTTATAAGAAAGAAATATTTGTACCAGAACCTGAGGGTAATAGCATGAAACCAGGCTGAAAAACGTATCCGCGAGGGGCAACTCGCGGATACTCAACAACAAAAGCACAACGTGAAATTACCGGGCATATTGCCTGGCCGGTGTTCCTTTGTCTACCGCTAAAGGTAGAACATGGGACGATGACGAACAAATCACCTTGAAACACCCTTTAATTTTGCACCTGAAAGGAGAATGATCATGAAACGCAAACTCTTGTTGCTATTGGCGCTCCTTGCGCTGACCGCACCTTCTTCTTCACACGCTCAAAAGGTCACTTACGGACCACACATTATCAACCACGGCTGGCAAATTCTTATTGACGGAGGCTGCGAATTCTGGGTTAAGCGGAAAGGGTCCGGACCACCGTACGCGCCTTTCTCTCTCCTGATAGACGACGCCGGGGGCGGGACCCACATAGAGGCACGCTTCATCGTGGACTGGCTTATTCCGCATGATTCAACGATGTATCCCAACGATGTGGTTGGGGCGACGCTCAGGATGGAGTACTTCGGCAACAACCTGCCCGATCTTTCAATGGACATCTGGGGTTTTTCCACCCTGTCGCATCTCCTGGATCGCAATGCCGTGTTAAGCGGGATGACAGGACCTCCGCTGCTGAGTGTCGACGGCAGTGCCGGACTTGTCGAATATACCGACTTCACCGGCAATTTTCGGGATTACGTGAGTGACGCCGTCGTGGACGGGCATCTGACCCTGGCCTTCGCTCTCCCCCACGAGGAAGTCCTCCATGACCACTTCTTCAATTTCGACAGCGTCGCGATACAGCTCACGATACATTACCAGGACTCGTTCACCGTAAAGATCACAAACGTCGTGAACAACATTGAGGACTACGATCTGGAGGCAGGCAGTCTGGTACGCGGAGATATCAACATCTTCAGTGGCTCTGTCGCTCTCTACTCGGCACTTCCCTCCTTTGAGCCCCCGTACGTCACCCGCAACTGGAGGGTCAATTACGAGCATATCGCCGAAACCTGGCACTCCAAATTTGAAGATCCCTCCCTCCCGCGCAGATTCAAGTTTCAGACTTGGGACAACGTGCCGGATAGATCCAAGGTGATATATCAAACACCTCCGTATGACGCCGTCCAACGGGATTTTAAGGCGATGGCCAAAGAGACGTATCCCGCCCGCCACAAAGCAAGACGCGAGATCCACCATGACTACGACGGGCTGTCCATCGCGTTCAGGGATGCATGGAGAGTCGCGCAGACCTTGAACGCGGGCGTCCCCGCCGCTCAAACGATTCTTGACACGTATCTGGATCAGGTCACACCGTATGCACCCTGGACCGACGATCAGTCCTGGGGGGTGTTTCTCAACATCGGACATGCCGATTCAAGATGTTACGGCAGTCAGTACTGGCGATACTACGAGTACGACCCGGGAAGTGACAGTTACAGTCGGAAAAACGACGCGGCACTCGAGGAGGGCGATCTGATCAGCATGGATGAAATCCTCACCGGGAAGGGATCGCACGTAACACCGGCGGGCGGAATCGAAGTACACAATCCCGCGCCCGGTGATGATCCGTTCCGAGAATATCGGCTGGAGTACAAAGATGAAGACAACACCATGGACTTCTACGGCGTCTACAAAGCACACATGCTTTCCGATAAGGAGTCGCAACCAACACGATCCGCCAATCAACGCAAGATCGACATTGACCCCCGCGGAGGGTATCATCTTGTGTACGAGAGCGCCGGAGAAATTTGGTACGTGCAGTCGGAAGACGGTGTCACCTGGTCGACGCGGGAAGAATTGATCAGCGCCTACACCCACAACGCATCGAACCCGTCGATCGCGGTTTCCGACAGCAGTATCTACATCACCTACATGGAGGGCGATAACGTCAAGCTGAAGCGTAAATACAACGGAGTGTGGACGGAGTACTTCTTCCATGCTGAATACATGAACAACGGCGCGACGACAACACCGGTCATCGCGAGTGGCGGCACATGCTACAGCGGAGAAGGCGATATCGTGGTAACCCTTTGGGATGATCATGATCGCATCCGATACTGCGTCATGCACTTCCGATATCAGGCGCTATGGAAGGATGATCAGGTCGAAAGCGAACTGCCCCAGACGGGGAGCGCTCCTCCTGTCTCGCCATCGGTAACCTGTGACGACATGCAAACGGAATTTACCGCGTGCTGGCGCGAAGGTACTGTGCTCAAATGCGCGGAGATCCATGTTGGCGGTGGCACCTGCGATAGAAACAAATTCTACTCGTACACCAATACCACGTTGTTACCGGATGCAAGCTTCGCAACCGATTCCGTGGTGTTTGCGCCGTCGATCACACACAATCATGAAATGAAGGCGGTTGTCGCTTATGAAGTGAAAGTTCCTGGAATCATCTATTCCGACAGGTGGGTCAACATTCGGACCTATGATAATACGTCCGGGACTTGGAACACCACCTTGCATCAAATACCGTATTTCGCGATGACGGGATATGGGGAACCCATTTCTCCATCGCTCGGCGCGCACGAAACGAACACCCACTGTGGCCAGGCACCCGAACCCGGTCTGCGACTCGCCTTTCACCGGAATTGGGGTGGCGGAATACGCATCGGCGTCATTGATTGCCAGTATAGCGAGCACGATCAATTCACCAGTGGAGAGTGCTTCCCGAGTGTTGTGCCGTATGCGCCGAACGGCATGCTTCGAGAGACGTTCAGCGCACCGTTCCAAACCGGACCATTTATGCACGCGCTGCGCACATCGAACACGCATCTGAGCAAACAAGCGACCCCGAATCTCCGATTGATTCGAGATCTTCGCGTGCGCTTTGGCGATGAAATGGCGCTGTTGGGTGTGACCGATCTGAACTTGCGGCAGGGCAACAACGTCACTCAGACCATCGGTTGGCATGCTCTGCCGGATTCACTGGTGATCGGTGTTGATGGCGATGCGCACGAAATCCTGTACACCGAGCCGTTTACCGTCTCGAACGGCAGCAGAATTGACTATCACAGTATCGTCTACTGCAGCAATGCGCAGGCCATGCCCTCAGGCGTTTCTATCGCTGTGCAGCTTCGCAGGGCTTCCGATCGGTCACTGCTGCACAGCTTCTCAATACCGTTGCGTAACCTTCCTGCGGATACAGCGATGTGGACCAACTGGTCGCGCCCGCTTCCTCAGATTCCCGCAATCCCGGTGTATATTTCGCTCGGCATTGATGGTGCATTGCCGGCGGGGGCGGAAGTGTCCAATGCGAAAGTGTGGATGGAAGATCAATATATTCCGAAGTTGGCTTCGGGCGAGTCTGCTCCATCTCAGTTACCCGGCGATTTCACACTGCATCGTAATCATCCTAACCCTTTCAATCCCGGAACCGTGATCCCGTTCTCCCTGGGTCACGACGGACACGTTCGTATGAGCGTGCATGACGTGCTGGGGCGTGAAGTCGCACTTCTGGTCAACGAAGTGCGATCTTCAGGGCGGTACGGTGAGTATTTCGATGCGGCAAATCTTCCCTCCGGGACGTACATCTGTCGCCTCGTTTTCGAAGGCACGACGCAATCGCGAAGCATGCTGCTCGTTCGGTAGCGATAGTGCGCTTGAGTGTCGAATAGTCGAGCGCCCCGGTGTGAACGCCGGGGCGCTGTATGTGCGATAGTTGCCGCATTGCATTGCACGTCACTTGTATTCAGTGCGTCATGTTTTTCGTCAATCTCCAGTGTTTTATGAGACGCAAACCAGCGACCCCGCTGCTGTGGTTCAAGCGCCGGGGCTCCCAACCCGCGATTTCCGGGCGTAAGGGCGGCGGGGCGCAGAGCGCAGAGCGCTTAGCGACCTCTTCCCGAAACCGCGATGATATTGGCGACGAGTGTGTTCTTTGCGTCTTGGCGCCTTGGCGTCTTTGCGTTTCATTCCCCTTTGGCGCAGGAAGAATGAAACGCAAAGGCGCAAAGATGCAGAGACGCAGAGGAGTGGTGGGGGAGGAGTGACGCAGAGGCGCAGAGGAGAATATTAAAGGGCTGATGGCGCGGAGTAATTTGCGTTTCGAACGGCGAAGTGCTGCGAGGCCGTCGGGTCTGCGGAGGGTTGTGAAGAAAGACATCTATGCGTCCTGGCGCCTTGGCGTCGCTGCGTTGATTTCCCCCTGTGGCGCAGGAAGAATGAAACGCAAAGGTGCCCCTTCGACTTCGCTCAGGGACCGCCGAAACTCGCGGGCGGTTTTCACTATCCGCAGGCCTTCCGTATCTTAAGAGTTTCCGTGTATCACGACATCACTTCATACACATGACTGAACAGTTCGAACTTCTCGACCGGCCCGGCGTGCCCGAACTCGACGCCATTCTCGGCCAACCCTTCAAAGTACTCGACGACGGCTTTGTGCGGGTCGTGGACTATATGGGCACGGATTCCTCCATCGTGCAGGCGGCGCGGGTGTCCTATGGCAAGGGCACGCGGCAGGTGCGGCAGGATCGCGGGCTTATCCGCTATCTTCTGCGGCATCACCACACCACGCCCTTCGAGATGTGCGAAATCAAACTGCATGTGCGCGTGCCGATGGACACCTGGCGGCAGTGGATCCGTCACCGCACGGCCAATGTGAACGAGTACTCCACGCGCTACTCCATCGCCATCGACGCGGCGCAGCGCACGCGTGCTGACGAGTGGCGCTTGCAGGCGGTAAGTAACCGGCAGGGGAGCGAGGGCTTTGCCGACGAAGCGCTTGGCGGTGAATTCACCCGGCAGGAAAGCGAACTGCACGACCTTGCGCGGAACATCTACAATCAGCGCATCGAGGCCGGCATCGCCCGCGAACAGGCGCGCAAGGATCTTCCGCTCGCCACCTACACTGAAGCGTACTGGAAAGTGGATTTGCACAACCTGCTGCATTTCCTGCATCTCCGTATGGATGCGCATGCGCAATTCGAGATCCGCGAATACTCGCGCATCATCGGGCATGAAATTGTGAGTAAATGGTGTCCGCTGGCTTGGGAGGCCTTTCTCGACTATCGCGTCAACGCGCTGGAACTCACACGCATCGACAACGACATCATCGCGGCCATCTCAGCAGGGGACAGCGAACGCGCCATCGATCTCGCCATAGCCGAGGAACTCCTCCCCCCGCGCGGCGAGGAAATCAAGCGCAACATGGAACGGGAGGAACTGGAGGAAAAACTGCGTCGTCTGGGGCTGTCGGTGCCGTGGGAGGTTGGAGTCTAGGATCGTGAAAAGGTGAAAAATTGAAGGATGGTAAAAAAGTGAAAAGGAAAAAAGGTAAAAAGGTGGGGGAGGCGAAAAGGTGAAAAAGGAAAAAAGGGGAATATCATCCCGATACGATTTATTTTTCTCCCGATACAAGATATGGTAAAGTCGTACAGTCTCTTACCTTTTCACCTTTTTCCCTTTTCACCTTTTCACCATCACACTATCCTATCACCGTTTCACCCTTCGCACATCACTTCTCATTCCATCTCGACTCGCCTTCCCCTCCCATCCAGCAGCAGTAACTGCGACTGTCCGGCGGCGATTTCCACGTCGATGGCGGAGCCGCCGCGGAAGCGCAGTTCGAATTCCTTCATGTCGGAGCCCTCGTTGATCACGCCCAGGAGTGTGGCGTTGGCGTATTCGGATACGGTGACCAGGACGTCCGGCGTATCGGGATCGAGCTGCACCGGAGGGCGAAGACGGGCGAGACGCAGCGCTTCACGGTAGAGCGCTGTCACGGCCACGGGAGTGTCGCCGATCTCCACCGGGAGGGGACACCACAAGAGCTCACCCTTCCCCAGTTTGCTTCGATGCAGCACAGCGTACCGTTCGCCTTCGACTTCCGCGGTAAGGATGCGCTGAATTTTTTCTCCGCGGAAAGCGACGGGGACAGGATCTCCGTCAATTTCCAGAATTTCACTCTGATGCACCGGGCGCTGCCTCGCCGAGAGCTTCCACTGCGCACTGCGTAGCTGCTCGCGCTGATGCTCGTCGCGGTCTATCACGCCGGTGACCAGCAGGGTGGCGCCCGCGCGAACCGCCGTCAGCACCTTCTGCCAGGCGACTTCGTTGAGCTTCCCGGCGGAAGGAAGCACGAGCAGCTCCGCCCCGGCCAGAGCGGTTTCATTCAAAGTGTACTCGCTTACCGCCCGCAGCGGCATGCGGCATCCGTACGCCATGGCGCGGACGCACGCGCGTGTGGCTTCCACGGCGAAAGACCGCGCCGAGAACTGCTGCGAATGAGGGAGGATGAGCACAACGTCTTCCTCCTTTCGCCTTGTGAACAGGGATTGGTGTCGCTTCACAAAATGACCGATTTCGCGAAGCTCGAAATACTCCGGCTTCGCGCTCCCGTCGCTGCGCAGCGCGCCGATAGCCGCCTCGTTATCTGAGGCCATCCAGGGATTGCTGTGCCAGAGCCATTGCACATAGCCCACGCTGCCCGCCGTGAGCGCGATCACGAGCTTGCGCCTCAGCAGCGCCGCGGCGTCGGTTTCGCTGCGCCACGCGGAGCCGTCTTCCTGCTCGTACATCATCACGCCGGTTTCCTGCACGAGGTGGGGCTTGCCCGGCGCTCGTGTCACGACGGAATCCCAGAGCAGATCGTCATTGAACCACCACGAGTGGACGCTGCTGAGGTCCACCTCGCCGACGTGAAACTGCGGATTGGGCCGGTCCATCGTTCCACCCTCGTCCTGACCGACCGTCACGAGTTGTGCGGCGCCTCCCGCTTCGCGAATAGCGTCGCGCATACGCCGCACCCAGCCGTTGAACGCGTCCTGCGCGAAAAGCCGATAATCGAGCACCTTCAATTGTCCGCGTTCGTGGAACAGATGCGCGTCGTCGAAAGCGCTGAGCGGAGGCAGGGCACCGTATTCGGACGTGTCGCTGCGCCAGAGATCGCCGAGCTTGCGCTGATACTCCGCACCGCTGCCGTCGCCGTAGCGTGCATGCAGCCATTCCTGCCACGCCTGTTTCTCGAAGTCGTCGTAATTCGGTCTGCATTTCCATAGCTGCGCGGGGGAGCAGAACGACGGCTCGTTGATCAAATCCCAAATCACGCCGGGCATCGAATTGCAACGCCCGACGAAGGCGGCAATGAAAGCCCGCTGCGCGTCCACCGCGCGCGGATCGAGATAGGGATTCAGTCCGCCCCATGCCTCGGGGAGGAAAGCAAAAAAGGTAAAGATCACCGGAATATCATGTCGCGCGGCGGTGAGCAGAAAGGCCTCCGCCGCGCGAAGTACGGACTCGTCCACCATGCCCGGCTGCAGCATCATGCGCTTCCAGCCGGTCCAAATGCCGGTGCGGATGATGTTGACGCCCGCATCTTTCATCGCGCGCAGGTCCTCGTCCCATTGCAGGGGATTCGGTTCGAGCAGGAAGCTTCGCTGTACGTCGCCCGCCATGTACGAGGTGCCTGCCGCAGTAAAGGGTTTGCCGTCCAGCGTCAACTCGTTGCCATTTGCAGCGATGCGCTTCCCGACGACGAAATCCTTCGGATCGGCAACGACGACGCCCGTGTGAGCGCTCGTGGTGGCGAGCGCTCCGCCGGCGCAGGGAAACGACCAGGTCGCGCGCATCTCGAACAAGCCCTGTTTTGCGCCGGCATGCCGGAACACAACGCGCTGCTGCGCATCGGGCAGAGCGGGCGACACGCGGAGATCCACGTCCACCCGTTCAAGAGGGGTGCCGTCTTGCAGCAGTTCCACCGTGCACGGAGCGCTGCCCGCACGGAGGGGACGGCGGAGACGCAGCAGCGCTTCGATGCGCTCTCCCGTATCGATGCGCGCGTGAACAGGGTGTACCGAAAGACGCGCGGCGCCGCAGGCGGCGACGGACACGAGCTCGCGTACGGCTTCACCCGGCAGGGCGGTATTGCCGGTGAAGAAAATCTGTCTGCTGCCTGCCATGGCGCCATGAAGTCGGTCAATCAGCACGACGGGTGCCGATACCGGGATCATGTTGCCGTCGAAACCGGTGACCAGCGGATGTACTTCGGCATCGCGGGTTCCGTCGCTGCCGTCTTCGTTGGAAAAATGCTTTGTTGCTGTCAGACGAAGGGAGAACGAACGCGACAATGCGGGACGCATCGCGCCGGCCACCGCGTCCATGCCATCGAAAGCGGGATTACCCTGGAGACGGTCCACCGTGTTTGCGGGTACCTCCATGCTTTGCGTAATGCCCAGGCGTCTGTGCCATACAGTGCGCCGCTGCGCCGGCTGCCATTTCTTCCCGTCCCAACGAACGGGCACGGCGAGCGGTGTACCACCGAGATTGACCCAGCAGCCGCCCTGATACAGATAACCGAGAAGCAGTTCCGCCGCTTCTTCGGGAAAGGCGCTGCCGTAGGGAGTGACCAGCACATCGATGTCACCGGGATCGGGCAGCGCTGAGGGATCCACGCTGGTGATGACGCGCAGGTCGAACGGAGACAGAGCCGAGCGGAGGGCTTCACCGTCGGGCGCTTCGACGTCGATGGAAGGAAAGGTAGTGTCGAGGAAGAGCGCAACCCGGATGCGTCGCGGCTCGTCCGGACGCGACCAGGACTGGAGCGACGTTGGACCTGTCGCGAGCAATGCCGCCGCTGTAGCGCCGCTTTTCAGAAAATCCCTTCGTGATACCGATGGCGACATGTTGCGCTCCGTGGAAAGTGATTTCAAGACCGGGGTGCCGACTTACTCCTTCTTCCGCAGGGCGGACAGCGCGCTCAGCAGGCGTGCTCCGATGCCGATGGAGTATCCGTTTTCAAAAAAATGCACATTGCCGTTTCCCGCAACAAATGCGACTACGGGGAAATCGATGCGCCCGTGCTGACCGACCGCGTCCAGCAGTGGACGAAGGACGTGCATGTTTTCATCGCTGAAAAAGCGATTGCCGGCCGGGAGCCGCGATGCGTAAATCTCTCGCACCGACGTGTTGAGCTGGCCGTTCGTACCCGTGAACAGAAAAGGAACGGACGCCGCCGCCAGTGCGTCGCGTATTTCCGCGATGCTGTTGACGACGTGTGTATTCGGCTCACTCCCCGGTTGCAGCCAGAGAAGCACACATCCATCGTTCGCAGGGTGCGGGAGGAGGTCAGGTTGAATGCGTCCAAGCGATGAGAACTGATGGGTCGCATCCCGGAAGCGGATGACGACAGCCGTCGTTTCATCGTCCGGGACGCGAAAGAATGCGACCATACCCGGTACGGATCCGTCGCTTCTGCGAATGCCGGTGACGAGCATGTACTCGCCGGGCTGTACGTCAAGCAATGCCGGGAGCGTCCGCACTTTTTCGTTGTTTTCGTAGTCCAGCGCTTTATAGCGACCGTCCTCGAAACGTGCGAGGGTGTACTGCAAGGAGTACCTCGGGGCCTCAGCGGTGGCGGTATCGGATGGAAGTAGCCGCAGACGCGCAGATGCGGGAACAGGTGTTGCGACGGCATCGAAGTTCACATCCCGCCAGGTATCCTTTTCCAGATACTGCGGTACACTTCGTATCGCATCGATTCGTGCGGGTATGCCTGCTGTGCGGCAGAGGGCCACGAAAAGCATATTGCGGGAAGGTGCATCGGTTATCCTGCCGCGCATCGAGCCCCCGGGAGTGATAGCCACCCCGGCCCAGTTTTCCGCGTTGGCAAGGCGTATGCTGTCGCGTATCCAGCGCTCTATGGTGGCGGCACTTATGCGTCCGAAGCTCGCGCCCACCGACGCCAGGGCATCGGCGGCTTCGCCGCGCCAGGCGCGGAGTTCCTCGTGACGGATGCGCGGATTGAGCACATACCGTACATAGATTTCGTCGCAGTCCCGGGCTCCCTCCCGCGCCGGTGCCGCGTGCCGCAGATGGTGGAGCAGTGTCGTCGCGTTTGCGTCGCGGAGATCTTTTTCCGAGATCGCGGTAAGGAGGGGAAAAGCGAGCGCGAAGTCTTCGGTCTTCGCTGTGCGCAGAAATGCGAGAATCTCCCGCCAGTTGCCGGCACTGCGTTTCAGTACATCCCAGGTGCTGTCCGGAGCGAGCCCGGAAGTGCGGGCAACATCTGCAACCCGGACGGAGTCAATGAATGTCCGAATGTAGGCACCGCGAATGCTGTCGTTCGCGCGTAGCCGCAGAGCACAAATCTCGTCGTCGCCGCCTGTCCGCTCCGGAGACTGCGTGGGCGGCGGTGGGAGGTATTCGAACTCCATGTGGCCGACCTGATGAACACTTTTCGGAGTAAGCCGCACCGTGTCGTTGCTTTGAGCGGTACAGTAGGCCCAGGCGAAATTCTCCCCGTGTCTGGCCCAGACGAGCACATCGCCGTAACCTGTCAGAAAGGAGCATCGACCGCTGCTGTCTGTGCTCACAGCGGCGAGCGGATAGAACTCGGCATAATTGAAGACGCGGAAATCCACGGTGCAATCCTGCAGAGGCTTCCCCTGCGCATCAGTGATCTTCACCGGGATGCGTCGCGTGGGCGCATACCAGGGGAGGGTGTTAATGCGGGTGCTGTACGGGCCGGCGAAAATCACTTCCTCGCGATCCGTATAACGACCATGCACGGTCGTCGCCGTGAGCATGGCACGCCGCGCGGGTCCGGTGAACCAGGCCTGATCCAGATCGGGAGCGGGTTCGCAAGCACCGAGGAAATGCCACTCGCCGTCCACCCAGGCCTCGACCCACGCGTGATTGTCGTCGCTGTGTGCCCAGCGCGGCGTGTAGCACTGTCGCGCGGGAATCCCCAACGCGCGCAGGGCTGCCGTGGTCAGCACCGATTCCTCGCCGCAGCGTCCGTGGCCGGTGCGCATGCTGGCCAGCGGCGAGGAGGTTCGCGCATCGCTTGGTTGATAGGTGACGTATTCGTGGCACCAGTGATTGATCTCGAGAACGGCTTCACGCATGCCCATAGATTGAATGCGCGGGAACAATTCTCTTTGCATCACGCTGCGTGCGCTGTCCAGCACTTCATTGCCGGTGCGGGGCGGCAGGACGAAATGGAGAAACAGATCCGGCGGCACCTGTTTGCCCCAGGGCATGCTTTCCCTCGCGAGCAGCGCTTCACGCACAGAGCGGATATGATACGCCGGCTCCTGATCGAGTACATCGGCGAGCGTCATGTTCGCGAGCAGGAAAAGCAGGGCGTCTTTTTCTTCCTGAATCCGCAGATGATCGAGCTGGGTGACCAGTTCTGCGTAGCCGGCACCAAGGATGGCCTGACGTTTCGCTACCTGCTGTACGAGCATGCTGCGAGAAGCCTCGTCAGGAAAGAACGATTGCGCGAAAATGATGTCGGAAATGACAATGAGCTGCAGAGCAGCGATCGCGAGTAGTGTCCGTTTCATACTATCCCTTTATCCAGATCGGTCCAGGCCAATGCGGCGGCGCCAAGCACGGCCGCGTTGCTGTCCATGAGTTTCGACAGCAGCAGACGCACGCTGCCCTTAAGCACGGGGAGGAGGTTCATTTCCATTTCGCGCTGCGCGGGATCGAGGATCAGGCGGCCCGATTGCGCGAGGCCGCCGAAAAGGATAAATGCCTCGGGGCTGCTTATGACCGCGACATTGGCGAGTGTCCGGCCCAGCAGCACGCCGGTCCGCTCGAACGCCTCGCGCGCGAGCGCATCGCCCTGTGCCGCCGCCTCGGCGACATCCCTCGAGCTCATGTCGCGAAGAGGAATGGAAGCGAGATCACTGCGCCAGCCTTGCTCCGCCAGCAGCTCGCCTACTGTGCGAACGATGCCCGGAGCGGAAACGTAGGTTTCCAGACAGCCGCGGCGTCCGCACCCGCATCGGCGCCCGTCCTGTATCACGATCATGTGACCGAGTTCTCCCGCGAAACCGGTGGAGCCGTACAGCAGCTCCCCGCCGGTGACAAATCCGCTACCGAGCCCGGTTCCCAGCGTCACCAACACGAAATCCCGCATGTGCCTGGCCGCGCCGTACATCATCTCGCCGATCGCCGCGGCATTGGCGTCGTTGGTCAGCGACACCGGAAGCCGCGAGGCAGCGCCAAGCAGATCCGCGAAGGGAATGATGCCTTTCCAGACGAGATTGGGCGCCTCTTCGATGGTGCCGCTGTAGTAGTTCCCATTCGGCGCTCCGACGCCGATGCCGCGCAGTTGGCAGTCGTCCAGCTGATCCGACAGGGCCGCGACATTCGCAGCAATGGCATCGCAAAAGATATCGACATCCGGATAGGCGGTCGTGTCGATACGCCGCTCCGCAAGGATCTCCCCCTCGCGCGTAACGAGCCCGACTTCGGTGTTCGTCCCGCCTATGTCCACACCTGCTACAACATCCATTACATGCCTCCGTTGATTTTCGTTATGTGCGCATTGAGGTGAGTGAAGAGTGAAGAAAACGTGATGCTGTAAACGCAGAACGGTTTGAAATATAAAATTGAGGAGTTCATCCTATGTTGTGCCGGTGTTTCGTAACTCGGAAATCGTAAGGGTAACTCGTGACTCGTAACTCGGAAATCGTAAGTCGTCCCGCCTTCGCTCTCTGTCACCGATGGTTGTGCCATTCACCTACGATGCTTCGGCGGGCAGGCAATCGTCAATCGTACGTCGTAACTCGATATCCTCTCCATCCATACCACGCGATGTAGCCATAGGCGGCCATGGGAACAACAAAGGATGCGTGTACGCCGAAGGTGTCCGCAGCGACGCCTTGCAAAACCGGAAGAATCGCTCCGCCGACAATGGCCATGACCAGCAGGGAGGAGGCCTGACTGGTATCCTTCCCGAGTTTCGCGATGGCGAGTGTGAAGATGTTCGACCACATGATGGAGTTGAACAGACCGACCCCGATTACCGTCCACATTGCAACGCTGCCGGTGCTCAGCAGGGTGATTGCGAGCAGCACGACCGCGATGAGGGCGAAGAGCATGAGCGTGTGCGCGGGACGGCCTTGCCCGACGAAAAAGCCGATAAGCCCGGTGACGAGGAAAATGCTGTACACCGACGCGATACCCCACCCCTTCAGAGCGGCGATGATGAAAAACGCCGCAAACGGAATCGCCACCATGACCGCGTACTTCCACTCGCTGCGTACCCCGCTCAGGGAGATGGCACCGAGAAAACGCCCGATCATTAAGCCGCCCCAGTAAAAGGCGACATAGGTGCTGGCCTGCGCGGGAGCGAGCCCGGCGATTTCCTGCAGCCCGAGGTAGCTGATCATGATGCTGCCAATACTGACTTCCGCGCCGACGTACATGAAAATCGCTATCATGCCGAATACCGTGTGCCGGTGCCGTAAAGCCCCCGCGCCGCGCTCAACACTGTGCCCGCCCGTGAACTCCGGCAGATGCGCAATGCGCATGACGACGGCCATCAAAACGAACATCCCCGCGAAGATGAGATACGGAATTTTGACCGAACCCGCACCGCTGTGCCCGGCGAAGTAGGTGAAAATGAGAAAGCCGCCGATGACGGGAGCAATAGTCGTGCCGAAGGAATTGAATCCCTGTGCGAGGTTCAAACGGCTCGATGCCGTTCTCTCGGCGCCCAGTATCGCGACATAGGGGTTGGCCGCAATCTGCAGGAGAGTGAATCCCAGGCCGAGTATGAACAGGGCGGAGAGGAAAAACCCGTACGACACCAGTTCCGCGGCGGGGTAGAAAAGCGCCGTGCCCAGCGCCGACAGCAGCAGTCCGATGATAATGCCATTTTTATAGCCCATGCGCCCGATCGGATCACCGCGCTTCATCGAAACGAGGAAGTACGCCAGGGAGCCGACGAAGTACGCGCCGAAAAATGAGAACTGCACAAACATCGCCTGCGTGTGATTCAGGGAAAAAACATCCTTCAGATACGGAATGAGGATGTCGTTCATGCAGGTGATGAAGCCCCAGAGGAAAAACAGGCCGGTCACGACCATGAAGGGTAAACGGTAGGTCTGTTCCTCTGTCTGCGGTGCCGCCTGTTCTGTCATATTGCTCTCGTGGTGTTACGCCATGCGCTACCGCACGACAATTTCGTCAAGGAAAATCCATGTCTTGCCGCCCGCGCCTGCGTGCCACGGGGGACACGCGGGCATCGCGCGCGCCTGCATGCGGACGTATCGCGCGCGCGGGATGTCCACCGGCACGACAGCGTCGTATGTGAACGACTGCTCTGCGCGGTCCCGCTCCGGCGGCGTAACGGTGCCCGCCTCGGTGAAGGTAATGCCATCACGCGAGGTGGACAGGGTCACGGCGCGCGGCAGGAATATCCACGCTTGCTGGTAGTGTAAAAAGCCGACCCGCAACTCGCGCAGACTTCGCTCCGCACCGAGATCGATCACCGCTTCGACATCCCGACCTTCATGCCCCTGCCAGTTCCCGTCCCGAAAGGACGCGGAGCCGCGTATGCCGTCGGTGAGCGCAGCGGGTCCGCCCGCACTGTAGCTCCTGGACGGTGGCTGCGCTAACGTGACTGCGGCGGAAAACCCCATGTGAATGTCGTAACGCAGTTGTCTGGCGGGACTGACACGCGTGCCCGGGCCTACCGCATACGCCGAGAGCATGCCCTCGCCGTGAAGGAGAAAAGGACGCCTGAATTTCTCGGAAGCTGTGGTGTCCGGACCGTGCGCATAGCGCAGCGAGAGTCCCGGCTGACCAGCTTTCAAAGTCATGCGCAAGCCTCCCGCAGCGGTGTCGCTGACGCTATGGAATCGCACGGGCGGCGCTTCGTACCCGTAGCCGATGGACAGGGTGTCCATTCGGGGATAGAAGCGCTGGACGCGATCGTGAAAGTGTAGCCAGTCGCGCGCCTGCGCGGGCGACCACAGCACTTCAGCCATGGCGAGAATGCGGGGAAAGACCTTCGATTCCACGAGATGCTGCGGAGCGTGTTCCGTCCACATATTGCATTCACCACCCAGGATATACGCCGCTTCGGACGGCTTCAGATCTGGCGGAATAGGATCGAAAGAGTACACCTTCGCGAGATCCGTGGTGGCGACGTCATAATCGAAATAGGCATGACTGGTGGGGGAGACGATGGCATAATGCTTTGCCCGCGCCGCCGCGGCTGCGCCTTCGAAACCGCGCCAGGATTGCACGGTTGCGCCTTCCGGCAGACCACCTTCGAGAATCTCGTCCCAGCCGATGAGCTTGCGCCCGCGTTCGCGAAGAAACGTACCGATGCGTCCGATAAACCAGGATTGCAGTTCATGCTCGTCTGCGAGGCCTTCTTCCCGTATGCGCCGCCGACAATCGGCGCAGTGTTCCCAACGGTATTTCGGCGCCTCATCGCCGCCGATATGTATGTATTCCGAGGGGAAGAGCGCGATGACCTCCGTCAGCACATCCTCCAGAAAGCGGAAGGTCTCGTCCTTACCGGCGCAGTAAATATCCTTGAACACGCCCCAGTCATTCGCTACCTCGAACGGACCGCCC